>NZ_PJMQ01000001.1:0-4800000 GCF_002846335.1 Janthinobacterium sp. 61
AGCAGATGGCGCCCGTCATCGAGAGCGTCAACAAATCTTTGACCGCGCTCGGAATGACCAACGTCAGCACGACGAAGCAGTACGCCGACGCGGTGCTGAAACTTACGCAGTCCGGCGCCCTGGCCACTGAGTCCGGGCAGCAACTGTATCTGCAATTGCTGGCCTTGGCGCCCGCTTTCAAATCCGTCACCGATTACAACGAAAAGCTCAATAAGTCCCTGGAGGAAGTGGCGGCGGCATCAGCAGCAGCGGCGAAGGCGGCGGCGGACGGGGCTATCGCGGCGGCGAAGGCGGCCGAGGAAGCTGCTTCTGCTATCGCCTCCGGCTTGTTGTCGGCGGTCGATGCGGCATTTGCCACACTGCAAACCGTGGTGAACCGGGAGAAGACGGCGCTGGCTAAGGCGAATGAAATCGCGGCAAAGGCGATGCAGGTTCGCATCGATGCCGAAACGGCGGCGATGGCGAAGCACAAGTCGCTGGCCGATGCGCTCAAGTCGAGCCTCGACCAAATGAACGTGTCGGGCACGATGGAGGATGTGGGCCGTGCCAGCGCGCAGGCGCAGATCGCAGCGGCGCTGGCCATTGCCAAGGCGGGCGGTCCGCTGCCGGCGGCTGACTCGCTGAAAGATGCGCTGTCGAGCGTGACGAAAGACGCCAGCGACAAGTTCGCCACCTACGACGACTACCTGGTCGATTTCTACAGGACGCAGAACGACATCGCGGCATTGGGTAAATTGACTGATTCCTCGCTGTCGATCGAGCAGCGAACGCTTGACCTGCTGCAGCAGCAGAAAGATGCCAGCCAAGTGGCCTACGAGGCGGAAGTGGCGCGCCTGGACGGCATCCTCGAAACGGCGCGCTCGCAGATCGATGTGCTTAAAGGCATCGATACCACCTCGCTGTCGATCCTTCAGGCGATAACAGGCCTGGCCAGTGCGATGGCGGCAGCGCAGGCCAATTCCAGCGTAGGAGCGCTGTCGGGCATCAACAATGCCTACCAGGCTGCGCTGGGCCGTGCGCCCGAGAAGGCCGGCATGGACTACTGGGGTGGCCTGGCCAACAGCGGCGTGTCGATAGGCGATATCGTTTCCGGGATCAAGAACTCGCCCGAGGCGCAGGCGCAGGCACTCTACAAATCGGTGATGGGGCGCGCGGGCGACGCGGCCGGCATCGATTACTGGACCAATGTACTTGCCGGTGGCTCGTCCATCGACCAGGTGCGCGCGGCGATGATGGGCAGCGCCGAGTACCAGAAATTGCACTCGTTCGACGTTGGCACGAACCGTCTCCCATTCGACACGCTGGCCCTGGTACACGAGGGCGAGCGCATCATTCCTGCGGCTGACAACCGCGAGTTGATGGCGCGCCTCAGCAGCCCGACGTCGAACAATGACGCGCTGGCCGCCGAGCTGCGCGAACAGCGCATTGAGAACGAGAAACTGCGCGTGATGCTGGAACTCACCTGTACGCCATCGCCAAAAACACGCTCAACACCGCTGACTCGCTCGAAGGCGCCGCGAATGGCGACATGCCGCTGACCACCAAGAAAGTTGAGGAGACTGCATGATTATTCTGGACCCGATTGCCGTGTCCGACCTGGTGTATTCGTCAGCTCGAAACGTGCCGGAGAACGACTATCCAGAACGAAGCCTCACGAAAGTGTATGCGGCTGGCGAGCGTGTGATTGATCCTGCCACGCACAAACGGTTTCCGAATCGAAGGTTGGCGTGAGCAGCGCCGTCACCCTGTCCATCGCGTCGCCCGGCATCGTCACATGGGTGGCGCATGGGCAGGCAGCCGGCACGCCGGTGTCGTTTGCTACGACCGGCGCGTTGCCGACGGGCCTGGTGGCTGGCGCCACCTATTACGTGCTGAGTCCGGCCGCCAACACCTTCAGCCTCAGCGCGACGGGTGGGCGGCGCTGCCATCGCCACGACCGGTAGCCAGTCCGGCGTGCACACCGCCCAGCGCGGGCCTGAACGTCAACAAACCACTGAGCGACACGACGTACTGGCTGCCGAAAGGTGCGACGAATCGCTGGAAAATGGTCGACGCCTACAACAACACGCAGACCGAAAACCCCGAGTCCATCGTGCAGACGTTCAAGCCGCAGGCCATCGCGCAGGGCATCTACCTGGGCAATCTGGACGCGGCAGAGGTGGTCATCACGTCCACCGATCCGGGCGCCGGCGTGGTCTACCAGCAGGCATTCAGCTTGATCGTGTCGAGTTCCCGGCAGCAGCATGTATCGCTGGCTGTTTAACCGGCGGCGCCGCAGGACGAGTTTTCTGGCGCTCGATCTGCCCCTGTATTACAACGCGGCAGTAACGATTGCCATCAACAACCCCGGCGGCATTGCCAAATGCGGCATGTGCTGCATTGGGCCTATCGAAGAAATCGGCGGCACGGAGTATGGCCTGGGCCGGGATTTCAAGGATTGGTCGACGACGAAATTCAATTTCGACGGGTACCAGCGAGACCACGGAGCGGGGCTTTTCCAAGCGCATGTCGCTCGATCTGATCATCGATAACGACCAGATCGAGTATGCGCATGAGCGCATGGAGGGGCTGCGGCAGAAAACCATTGTCTACATCGGCGCCACTGTATATGGCGGATTTACGGTCGTTTGCGGCAAGTTTTCGTCGCTCAAGAGCGTTATCGCGGGTTTCATACATTCAAAATGGCGATGCAAATTGAAGGAACAGTGTAAATGATCACAAAACTGATGGATGGCCTGCCGAATCAGTCGATGGCGCAGGGGCCATTTGACGCGGCGGTAGCCAAATACATGACCGAGCTGCCTGCATGGGGGGGGAGGCGAATGCGCTGGCGGCGGACGTGAATGCAAAACAGGTGCAGGCGAATACGTCAGCTGCAAGCGCTGCAGCATCGGTCGACGCAGCCACGGCGCAGGTCGCGGCTGCGCAGGCGGCACGCGATGCTGCTGTTGTGGCGCGTATCGCCGCCCAGGCCGCCGCCTCCGACGCCCAGCAGGCCGCAACCGGGACAGTGCTGATCGGCACAAGTACGACGTCCTTGGTCATTGGCACGGGCAACAAAACGCTGACCACCCAGTCCGGCAAGCAGTACGCCGCCAACATTTTCATCACCGCGGTCAGTGCTTCCGACCCCACTCGCTTTATGTCCGGCACGGTGGTTTCTTACTCGGGCACGACGCTGGTCATCGCGGTGACTGCGGTTGGCGGGAGTGGCGCTACAGTAGCGAACTGGAACATTTCGGTTACTGGCGCCCCGGGCGCTGCGGCCATCGCAACACTTGCCGGAAATGCCACCGGTGCCATTAACCTTCTCAACGGCACCGCGCCAGCAGCCAGCGCCACACCGGATATCTGGGCGGCCGGCGGAAACCGGGTGCCTATCAGCTCCGGCACCCCGATTACGGGTTTCCCTACTGCACCCCAAGCCGGTGCCCAGCGGACGTTGGTGGCCGCAGTGGCGTTTTCGATGACGAGCGGTGCGAACCTGGTCATCGCAGGCGGCAGTACGGCCGTAGCCATAGGCGACGAGGTCGATGTCACAGCCGAGACTCCCACGCTGTTCAAGGTGTGGGTGCGGCGGGTGACCAGTGCGTCCGGAGCCTCCACGGGCGACACGCTTACTACAGCGCGCGTTCTGCCTACCCCCGACTGGCTGAAATGTGACGGGGCCGATTACCTGGCAAGCAGCTACCCTGAGCTTGCCGGACTTCTCGGCCCCGCGCGGTCTTTCGCTAAGTTGGCCGATCCGGCTACGCTCCCAGCGGGAGCAGGCGGAGGTGTCGCATATTCCGCTGATGGCGTGTATCTCGCCATCGCGCATAACGTAACTCCCTTCATCTCTGTGTACAAGCTGACTGCTGGGGTCTATGTCAAACTAGCGGCCCTGCCGGCGGCCCCTGGCTTGCCGAGGGGGCTGGCGATCAGCCCCGACGGCGTTTACCTTGCCGCATGCACTGTGCAGTCTCCTTATCTGACCCTGTGGAAGCGTACGGGAGACACCTTTGCCTCATACGCCTTTACAGGAAATCTGTCCTCTGCGGTCGTTGCTACCACTACGTCCGTAGCATTTTCACCCAATGGGCAGTTTTTCGCCGTGGGGAATACCCCCGTAGGTGTAAACACAAATCTATATATTCATACGTACTCGGGAGGGGTGTTTAGCCAGGTGGCATCGATGGGCTCAGCATCGCTTCTTTTCAATGGTTGTCAGGCGATGGCGTTTAGCCCCGATGGCACACATTTGGTAGCGTCGGGAGTCTCGGCGCCCTTCATGGCAGCCTGGAGCATCTCTGGGAACACTTTCACCAATACCCCTACATTCAGCGCTCAAACCACTTATTCTGGACTTAACGCTACCTACAGCAGCGACAGCAAATACCTGGCTGTCGGGCTTTTCTCCATCAATGGGCCGGGGCTTGCAGTTTACAAGCGGTCAGGTAATGCCTACACAAAGTTACCTAATCCAGCCGGAGCCCCTGAAGGTTACGGCAGTGGGACATCGTTTAGCCCCGACACGGGGCAACTAGCCGTGGCTACGTCGGCGGCGCCCTATCTGCTTGTATTCCGCCGCAGCGGTGACCAGTTCATTCTCCGCTCCGATATGCCGAGCACTACCGTGGTGCAGACACTTTCTCAGGCGTCAGCAGCCGCATTTAGCCCGGTGGGTAGTGATCTCGCGTGTTCGTCGACTAACACGCCCTTTTTACAGGTGTTTCGAGAAACCGTCGATGCTACGCGAGTTCGGGTGCCAAACCTACCGGCAGCCGACACGCTGGTCGCCAGTTACATTAAGACCTAAAGGAAAACATGCTTACTTTATATCTTTTTGATGCTACTGGCATCTCCATCGGTAGTGCCGATGTTGACCCAATGGGGCCGGTGCCGCGCAACTCAACCCTGGCCGCACCGCCCGCGATCATCGGCACCCAGGTGGCTCGCTGGACTGGTGCCAACTGGGAGGTGCTGGCCGAGCCTCCACCTGCTCCGATAGCGCCGGTTATTGTGCCGCATAAGGTCACGCGTCGGCAGGGTCGCCTGGCGCTGCTGCTGGCCGGCAAACTCGACCAGGTGCCGGTGGTAATCGCGGCCATCAAGGACGAGACAGAGCGGCGCCTGGCGCAGATCGAATGGGATGATGCCCAGGACTACGAGCGATGGCACCCGCTGGTGGTGCTAATAGGACCCGCCCTGAACCTGGACCTCGACGCGCTGTTCATTCACGCGGACACACTGTGAAACGCCTCAGCCTACTGGCTGTCTGGCTGGCCTGCATTGGCGCGGCCGCGATCACGCTGCTGCGCATGCTCTGGTCGATTCTGTCGAATCCGGCCAAAGCGCTGCGCATCGCCGTCGCGCTGGACCGGGCGGGCAATGCCGCCGCCAATGGTGTCGAAACCGAAACGCTCAGCAGCCGTGCCAACCGGGCGCGCAGCGAGGGCCGCCGCTGGGGCTGTGTCCTGTGCCGCTGGCTCGATTGGCTGGACCCGCATCACTGCCGCGATTCGGCTGGCACTTAGCTGTTGTCGACAGTCCTCCCCATACAACCCGCTTCGGCGGGTTTTTGCATTTCCACCGCCTGAAAGGCATCCATGACTGAACCCGCAACAATTACCGCCGCCGGCGGCGCGCTCGCCCTTGGCACCGTGACCTTGACCGGCTCGATTCTTGGGCTGGAATACGACGTGCTGCTTGTCGGCCTGGCTGGCGGCCTGGTCGCGCTGTCGATGGTCGACCAGACCAGCCGCCTGAAAATGGTCATTTCCGTCATGACCAGCGCCCTGGTGGCCGGCTATGTCGGTCCCATCGCGCATGCTGGCGCGCTAGAGTATTTCCCCTGGACGGCGAAGTCGGCCGACGCCGTGCGCTGGTTCTGCGCCTTCTCTGCTGGAGTCTCGGCGCAAACCATAGTGCCGCTGGCCTTGGGCTGGCTCAAGAAACGTGGAGGCGCACAATGAGCATGCTCACCCTGAACTGGCTGGCCGGCATCGTCCTGCTGGCCCACTCCCTGTGCGTGCTCAATCGCATGCACCGCCGCAGCAACCATCTGTACCGTTTGTTCTACGTGCTGTTGGGCGTGGGCGCCGTTGCCGTGCTGACCGGCCCGCTGTACGGCTACACGCAGCCGCCAACTGGCGAGGTGCTACTGAATGCAGGTATGGCGGGCGTGGTCATGATCGGTTGGTTTGCTAAAAATCGGAGGGCTGTGCCATGAGCGCCCTGACGCTGGCCCAGCTGGTGGCCATCATGCCGTATGCGCGCCCACGCGCGGCAACATTCCTTGCTCCCCTAAATGCCGCCATGCTGGAGTTCGGCATCACTACGCCGGCGCGCCAGGCATCGTTCCTGTCGCAGGTTGGCCACGAATCGGGAAGTCTGGCTTACGTGCGCGAACTGGCCAGCGGCGCGGCGTACGAGGGGCGGCGTGATCTGGGCAATACCTTGCCCGGCGACGGCGTGCGCTATAAGGGGCGCGGCCTGATCCAGATCACAGGCCGCGCCAACTATGCAGCCTGCGGTAAGGCGTTGGGCCTGGACCTGCTGGCCAAGCCCGATCTGCTCGAGCAGATCGTCAATGCCTGCCGCAGCGCGGGCTGGTTCTGGCAGTCGAACGGCTTGAACGCACTGGCAGATGCTGGTGACCAGGTACGCGTTACGCGACGCGTGAATGGCGGAACGAATGGTCTGGCCGAGCGCTTGGCGCTATTTGCCGCAGCCCAGCGGGTGCTGGCGTGAGCGCGCTGGTCAAGGTGCCCGGCTGGGCATATCTGGTCTTGGTGCTGGTAGTGGTCGGCGCCATCGGCGGGGCGTACCTGCACTCGCAAGGCGTCACGCAGGGCAGGGCGGCCGTACAGGCGCTGTGGAATGCCGACAAGAAGACCCGTGCCGCTGCAGAAACGAAAGCGGTGGCGCAGCGCGTCGCCGAGAACCTGGTACAAGCCCGACAACAGGCAGCCACCGCGCTGGCCATCACGAAAGCCTACAATGAAGAAATCAACGATGTGCGCGCTCGCCTTGCTGCTGAGCGCATGCGCAAGCCAGCCTTCTGTGCAAGTACAGGACCTGCCGCCCCGGCCGGTAGCGATGGCGCCGAAGGAGGCGCTGCAGCCGATCCCTCCGGCGGGCTACTTCCTGACGCGGTGGCGCGAGATATTCAAGCCTTGATCCTGCAGACGGAGGAGGTGGCTGCGACAGGGCGGGCATGCCAGGCGTTCATACGGTCTAATGGCATGGGCCTATAGTGCTGGTGCGTGGTAGAGCTGGTGCTTGACTGGTGCAAGTAGGTTGCATTATTGTTGATGTTACTCATACTTCCTTGCACTGATGCCCGCTTTGTAGATATGCATGTTGCATAAATTTGATGTATACTCCTTCACGCAACCGTATGGGATCCATCATGATCATGATGCACAGCGGTTCGAAATTTCAACTTCTATTTGAGGAGGTTTTTATGCATACAATTCGCGAAGGTTGGGATGGCTAAGTGAGCGATCCCGTTCAGTCTGCCAAGGTAACACTATGGCTAGGCGAGAGTTTAGGCTTCTGGATACAAACAGGAGCCTTTCTTTTATCTGCCCTCGCTGCAGCTTTTATTATTTATCATAATGGAAAGCTTTCAAGATTACGTGCAACTATCGATCTTATCATGCACCAGAAGAGCGATCAGGAGCTTCTGAAATGTGTTTCGGAGGTCTATCGGCTTACTGATTCGAATCAAAGTTTCAGCGCGCTCAAAGCGGGATCTGAGGACTTAAAATGTGTATTGCGTGTCTTGAACAACCATGAGTTCATTGCTTGTGGTATTCGTTCAGAGGCATTCTCTGAGTCTGTTTACAAGCAAATGCAGTGTTCTAATTTGCTCAAGGTTTACCGATCATCTAAGCCGATGATAGATGACCTGAGAAGAAAGCATAGCATTCCAACATTATTCCAAGATTTTGAGTGGCTGGCAGAGCGCTGGAAAGCCTCGCCCGTCAAAAAAATCGGGAAAAAATGAACGAGCCGCATGGAGCGTAAATCTGGCGATATGTGGCCGTAGTGGTAGATAAGGGCACGCGCGCGATCGGGGCGCGGGAATTTTATGCTTCGGCCTGGCTGGGCATCGCCACGACGTTATTTGGTCGGCCATGCTCGCAGGCCACTAAGAATAGCGCCCATTGTTCCAGGGCGCGGCGGCGTTCCGGGATTTCTTCCCGCACATCATAGATGCCTTCCATTCCCTTGAGTGCGTGGTTAAGTGCGATTTCCGAAATCTCTCTTGAGATACCCATGTTCCGCATATGCCCCTTGGCGGTGCTACGCGTGTCATGAGGGGTAAAGCGTTGAATTTCTATATCCCCGCGTTCAAACGCTCGTGTGATCGCCGCCCAAAGGGTGGTCCGGCCGACGTGCTGCCCAGCGCGGCTAGGGCGCCTCGATGGCAGCACCCATTCCGAGTCATCAGATAGGTCACGCAGGTTGCTGAACCAGTTTAATACCGTTGGCGTGAGAGGAACAAGGAAGCCAGTACGCGTCTTGACAGACTCGTCAGGCACAAACCAGGTTGCACGGTCGAAATCGATATCCGTCCATTTTGCCTTTACGAGCTCGACAGATCGAACACAAGTTGCCAACATGATGCGGAATGCCAAGGCGTTTTCTGTTCCGATGTCCGCGATTGTGGATAATAGTTTTCGCAAATCTTGCTCGGATAGCATCACTCGTTTCCTTGGTGCTGGCCGCTTGCCCATCAGCGCGGCCAGTTTGATCGCGGCACATGGATTGCTATGTATTAACTGTTTGCCAATGGCATGATCAAATATTTGTGTTGTCGAGGTTAAGATCCTCTTCTGTACTTCCCACGTTTTCCCGGATTTTTCCAGCATGTGCACTACATGAGCAGGCGTAACGTCGATGACGTTTAGGGTCCCGAGTTTCGGCCCTATATCGTTGGTAAAGTCACTTTTTCGGTAATATATAGTACCTTTAGCAAATTCAGACGGCACAAGGCGCTTGATCGTGTAATCCTTGATCAGGGCGTTAACAGTCCAGGACATCTTGGAAGTCATGCGCGCCGCCTTCTTTTGCGCGGCCGGGTCTTGGCCTCCATCAATAGCGCCACGCTTCTCGCGAGCGATCTTCCTGGCAGCGGCCAGCGAGATGTCGGGGTAGTTTCCGATAGTCAGCTCCCGAGCCTTAGCGTCGCGCATGTACCGCAAAACCCAGCTCGCGGTGCCGGCGCGCGATAGAGTAAAAGTGAGCCCGCCACCGTCAGATTTTGCTATAGGCTCGCCCTTTGCAATCCATCGCTTGATCTGCAAGTCTTCCAGCTGGTTGGTCCCGCGCTTCGCCATTTCTCTTCCGCCTATTGTGTGCTGTCCATATCGGGTTTGTAGCTAGCTACAAATCTAGCTACAAATTTCACAGGCGCCATTGTGCGTTAACCTGAGACACAAAGAAACAGTTTTTTCGGCCGCAAAGGGCTAAAATAGCCAAGATTGGCATGCAAGGATACAACTTGATACCCGAATGAAACTGGCAGGTGGCGAGTTTCATGGGAAAAATCCTTGCTTGAATAGGTATCGATAAGCGCGAATCTTACCGCATGCGTGTCGACGGTGTGCTGCTCCCCGCTTGTCGCACAAGCACTTTGTTTTCCCATAGGGAAAAGGAGTGTTAATAAAGTATTTACATTTAGTCAATCGTGACGCATGAATATTATGTTTATGTGTATGATTCATCAACCATCAGGTTTGATTTGGCATAAGTGGCTGGCGTGGCAGGCTACGTCTCGCCGTGTAACGCGATAAAGGTGTAAAGTTTCTCGCTAAAACGCGATAAAAACTACTAAAATGGCACAATGTAACAGCTGTGTCACACGGCTTAGTTACAGCCAAGTTGAGAACCGAACAGGAAGCAGTTGTAATTAGTTGTAATTGCTATTCCGATTACATGACCACTATGCCGGGGCGGAGCCTAGCTTCCGTTTCTGGCGCCGCCAGACTTGTTATATAAATTGCAGTACTATATCTATGAGACTGTTTTGCGACATCAATAGATGGTACTATTTTGAAATGTTGCAGTTTTAATAGTGAGACTTGCGCGTAGCATTTGCAAAGGAAGAAAATGCGAACTGCATTTGAAGCGTGGGCGCAGCGTGACGGCCACATTGTGCGGCGAAGAGAAGACAAACCGGATGAGTACCTGATTTTCGAGACCCAGCGCCGCTGGGTTATCTGGCAGGCAGCTCTGACGCATGGCAAGACGGCGGCCAAGCCGCGCGTGAGCGCGGCCGAAAAGGCGGCGAAAGCCCAGCGCGCGCTGGAAATGTCGTCCGATGAAGCGACCGTGCGCAACAAGGTGCTCAATGAAGTGCTCGACGCCTTCAGCGGCGCCGATGGCGCTGCCGGCATGGAAGGCATACTGAAAGTGATCCAGGGCCTGAAGATGAAGCAGAAGGCACTGGCCGACGACAAGAGCGAAGATTCAACGGCTTGAGGGGACGGCGATGCGTTATCGGCACTACAAGGGCGGCATTTATGAACTGGTGTGCGAAGCCACGCTGGAAGCGGATCTGACGCCGATGATCGTGTATCGCGCTGCGGACGGTTCCATCTGGACCCGGCCGAAGGACGTGTTCTTTCAGCTGATTGAAGTCGACGGCGTCATGGTCCAGCGTTTCGCTCCCATCAACTGATGGCCGCCTGCGTGCGTGCTCGGGATTATCTACATGTATAAATTGCTGTCAGCCGCTTTGGTGCTGGGTGTTGCCTGCACCGCGGCGCAGGCCGAAACCATCGGTTCGGTCGACACGGTGTTCAAACTGATCGGTCCTGACCACAAGATTGTCGTCGAAGCGTATGACGATCCGCGCGTCGCTGGGGTCAGCTGCTATCTGTCGCGCGCCAAGACGGGCGGCATCAAGGGCGCCGTCGGCCTGGCCGAAGACAAGGCCGATGCGGCCGTGGCTTGCCGCCAGGTGGGGCCGCTGCAATTCAAGGGCAAGCTGCCGCGCCAGGAAGAAGTGTTTACCGAGCGTGCCTCGATCTTCTTCAAGCATGTGCGCGTGGTGCGCATGGTCGACAGCAAGCGCAATGCGCTGGTCTATCTCGTGTATTCCGACCGCCTGATCGAGGGCAGTCCGAAAAATAGCGTCACCGCCGTCGCCGTGCCCGGCGACCAGCCGATTCCCGTCCGTTAAGCGAGCCAGCCATGCGTGTCCCATCGTCTGCCGTCCTTGCCGCCGGGACGCTGCTGCTGTTTGGCCTGGGCGGCTGCGCCACGTTGACCGGCAACACCGAGCAGATGGTGCTGGTGCAAACCATCCAGGACAACCGTGAGCTGAATGGTGCCGGTTGCATCCTCAGCAACGACGTGGGCAAGTGGTTCGTCACCACGCCCGGGCGCATTACCATTCGCAAGAGCCAGGAGCCTTTGAAAGTCGACTGTCGCAAGCACGGCTCGCCCGCCATCGCCACGGACGACCATATCGATCCCAAGCTCAATGGCAGCGTATGGGGCAATGTCATCCTGACCCTGGGCGTCGGCTATTTCGTCGACCGCAACACGGGTGCGGGCTTTGACTACCCATCCATTTTGACTATTGTCATGCAGGACCCCGCGCGCCTGGCGCCGCCACCCGCGCCCCTTGGCGTGAACCCGTCCGCTCCTTCGCCAGCGGCCGCCGTGCCGGAAGCCGTGGTGCAGCCGAAGGTGGCGCCATCACCTTTGCCCAATTCCGTCGTCTACTAACTAATACGCCAAGCATGAAAAAAGCCGCCAGGTCAGTGACCGTGGCGGCTATCTTTTTACGTAACGACGCCTGACAAAACCTTAGCGAGCGGGAGTTGGTGGTGGCCGAGAAGCGCAGCTGTACTTTATGTACAGCGAGCGTCGCCGGCCGCCAATAGCCCTGCGCAGCAGGTTTGGTCTGGCGTTCTCTTATACGCGGTTGATCAGGAACGTCGTCAATAATGGCACTGGGCGACCGGTCGCGCCCTTCGAGCCGCCCGATTTCCATGCCGTGCCGGCGATGTCCAGATGCGCCCAGGTGTACTTCTTGGTGAAGTTTTCCAGGAACGCCGCTGCCGTCACCGAACCGCCGCCTGGCGTGCCGATGTTGGCCAGGTCGGCGAAGTTCGATTTCAGCTGCTCGTTGTACGCCTCTTCGATCGGCATGCGCCATGCCGTATCGCTGGACTGTTTGCCCGCTGCCAGCAGTTCATTGGCCAGCTGGTCATGCGCCGCATCGCTGCGCGTAAACAGGCCGCTGTTATGGTGGCCCAGGGCGACGACGCAAGCGCCCGTCAGGGTGGCGATATCGACCACGGCTGCCGGCTTGAAGCGTTCGGCGTAGGTCAGCGCGTCGCACAGCACCAGACGGCCTTCGGCGTCGGTGTTCAGTACTTCGATGGTCAGACCGTTCATCGAGGTGACGATGTCGCCCGGCTTGGTGGCGCGGCCCGACGGCATGTTTTCGCACGCGGCGATGACGCCGATGACGTTCAGCTTCAGATTCATTTCGCCGATGGCGCGGAAGGTGCCCAGTACCGAGGCTGCACCGCACATGTCGTACTTCATTTCATCCATGCCAGGACCAGCCTTGATCGAAATGCCGCCCGTGTCGAAGGTGATGCCTTTGCCGACCAGGACCACTGGCGCATCCTTGGCCTTGCCGCCCATGTGCTTCAGGACGATGAATTTCGGCGGCTGTTCGCTGCCGTTGGTGACGGACAGGAAGCTGCCCATTTTCAGCGCTTCGAGCTGTTTGCGGTCCAGGACTTCGACTTCGAACTTGTATTCCTTGGCCAGCTGTTTGGCCGTGTTGGCCAGGTAGGTCGGATTGGCGATGTTCGCCGGCAGGTCGCCCAGCTTGCGCGTCAGGTCGGAGCCGTTGGCGATGGCGATGGCTTGCGCCAGTGCGCCGCGGGTGGCCGCCGTTGCGGGTGCCGCCAGGACGATCTTGCGCACGCCTGCTGGCGCCGGATCTTTTTTACTTTTTTGCGAGTCGCAACGGTATTCGCTGTCGTGGGCGGCTTGCACCACGCAACGGATTGCCCAATTTACGTCGCGCTCTTTCACTTCCGTCAGCGGTAATGCGATAATGGCGTCCGCAGCGCCCAGCGAGCCGAAAGCCTTGAGGGCCGCTTGTACACCGGTAGCGAAGCTTTTTTCGCTGACAGTGTCATCGCTGCCCATGCCTACCAGCAGAACACGTTCGGCGGCGACGCCATCGACTGCGCGCAGCAGCAAGGTGCTGCCTGGCTTGCCGCTGATGTCGCCGGACTTCAGCGCAGCCGAAATCGCACCCTTGCTGTCCAGCGATTTTGCCGCTGGCGACAGTTTTTTGTTTTCGAATACCGCAACCGCGATGCATCCGCTTTTGGCCGTGCCGAGGGTGCTCTTGGTATCGAATGCTTTTATGCTAAAGTCCATTTGGTTCTCCGTTTTCATTTACTAGTAACGTGTTACTCAACTAACTGACCCGAATTATAAACTCCGAATGATCTTTCAACGCGCCCTTCGACGTGAATTGGCTAGTGCCGCCGGGGCCACCTTCACTGTTTTGTTCAGCATCCTGCTCACCTGGATGCTGATCGGTATTCTCGGCAAGGCGGCGGGCGGCAAGATCGCGTCGGCCGACGTCATGTCGCTGATGGTCTTTTCCGCCCTGATGCAGCTGCCCACCATCATTATCCTTACCGGTTTCATTTCGGTGCTGATGGTCGTCACGCGCAGCTACAAAGAGTCGGAGATGGTGGTGTGGTTCGCTTCCGGCATGAGCCTGTCGCGCTGGATCTGGCCGGTCCTGAGCTTCGGCCTGCCGCTGGTGCTGGCCACCGGCATCCTGAGCCTGTACGCCACGCCGTGGGCGCAAAAGAAAAGCGATGAATACGTGGCGCGCTTTGAAAAGCGCGAAGACCTGCAGAAAGTCACGCCGGGCCAGTTCCGCGAATCGGCCGGTAGCAACCGCATCTTCTTCGTCGAGGGTGTCAGCGGTGAGAAGAACGTGGTGCAGAACGTCTTCGTCAATACCGTCGATGAGAAGGGAAGTGCCGTCGTTGTCGTCGCCAGGGAAGGCGTGATCAATACCGACGCCAAGGGCGAACGCTTCCTGGTGCTCAAGAGCGGCCGGCGCTATCAGGGCGTGCCGACGCAGGCGGACTTCCAGACCATGGAATTCGAGCAGTACATCATGCGCATCGAGAGCAAGCAGCAGGAACTGGGCGCGGAACTGGGCGTGCGCGCCATGAGCACCATGGCGCTCATCGCCGATCCGAATCCCTACACCATGGCCGAATTGCTGTGGCGCGTCAGTGCGCCCCTGATCGGGCTGATGCTGATCCTGCTGGCCATTCCGCTGGGCTTCGTTAATCCGCGTGCCGGCAGTTCGGCCAACCTGATCGTGGCCCTGCTGATTTTCTTTACGTACAGCAACCTTATCAAGGTCGCCGAAGCGAGCGTGAAGCAGGGCCGCCTGACATTCGGCCTGGCCTGGTGGCCGCTGCATCTGCTGGCGGCACTGGCAGTCGTGGCGCTGTTTGCGTGGCGCCTGAATGTGAATCACCGCTACCATCCGCTGGTCCTGCTGGCGTCCTTCAAGCGCGGGCGCCGCGCCGGCAATATAAGTAAAGCGGCATCGAAATGAAGATTTTACAGCGCTATTTTGCAGTCTCGATATTCCAGGCGGTGCTGTTCGTGCTGCTGGCCTTCCTGGCACTGCAGGCTTTCATCGACCTGACGGGCGAGCTGCCCAAGGTAGGCCGCAACGGCTACACCATCCAGTATGCCTTCCTGTATGTGCTGGTGCTGGTGCCGGGGCACGTGTACGAGGTGATGCCGATTGCGGCACTGATCGGCACGATCTACACGATGGCGCAGTTTGCGGCCAGTTCCGAATTTACCATCATGCGCGCCTCGAGCATGTCGACGGCGATGGCGGCCGGTTTCCTGTTCCGCATCGGTATCGTCTTCGTGGTCATTACTTTCATCTTCGGTGAGGTGATCACGCCGCGCACCGAGCCGCTGGCCGAACGCCTCAAGCTGACTTCGCGCGGCGCGGCCGTGTCGAGCGAATTTCGCTCCGGCCTGTGGACCAAGGACATGGTCAAGAGCGACGGCCTGACCGGCACCGTCACAGGTTCGCGCTTTTTCAATGTGGGCGAAGCGCGTCCGGACGGCCAGCTGAAAAACGTCAAGCTGTATGAATTTGACACCGATATGCGTTTGCGCACCCTGACCGTGGCCAAGGGCGCGACGTATCAGGGTAATAACACTTGGCGCCTGACCGAAGTGACGGAAACGTCGTTCTCGAACAGCGCGGCAACTTCGCCCGGCTTCGAGCCGAAGCTGGCGAACTACTTTGGGCAGGAAACGAGCCTGGTGCGCACGGTGCAAAGCGCCAGAAAGGACATGGTGTCGGAAGTGACGCCGAAGATATTGACGGTATCGGCTTCCGATCCCGAACGCATGTCGGCCAGCGAACTGGCCGTGTACACGCGCCACCTGGCCGAGAACAAGCAGGAAACCGAGCGTTTCCGCATCGCCTTCTGGAAAAAGCTGATCGATCCGCTGGCCATCTTCGTGCTGATGGCGCTGGCGCTGCCGTTCGCCTACATGCACACCCGCAGCGGCGGCATCAGCCTGAAGATATTCATCGGCATCATGATCGGCGTGAGCTTCATGCTGGTTAATACGCTCTTTTCGCATCTTGGGCTGCTCAGCACCTGGCCAGCCTTCCTGACGGCGGTGGCGCCGAGCACCCTGTATCTGCTGCTGGCGCTGGGCGCCCTGTGGTGGGTGGAACGGCACTGATGGAGACGAACGTGCAACAGACACTAATCTTGTTTGCCCATGGCGCGCGCGCCGCATCGTGGGCCGCGCCCTTCGAGCGCCTGCGTGATCTTACCCAGGCGCGCATGCCCGGCACCAGCGTGCACCTGGCCTTCCTGGAGCTGATGACACCGCGCCTGCCCGAGCTGGTAGCGACCCTGCTGGCCGAGCTGCCCGCCGGCGCCATCCTGGACGTCACGGTGGTGCCGGTGTTCCTGGGGCAGGGCGGGCATGTCCTGCGCGACTTGCCGCTCTTGCTGGAAGAGCTGCGCCAGCAGCATCCGCAATTGCGCCTGAAGGTAGTCGAGGCGGTTGGCGAGAACGCCAGCGTGCTCGCTGCCATCGCCGATTACTGCGTGGCGGCGCCAGGTTCCAGCCCGCTTCCTTGAGCGCGGCCAGCGCGATGCCAGCGGCGCCCATAGACATCGTCTACCTGTGGGTCGACGGTGCCGATCCCGCCTGGCGCACGCGCCGGCAGCAGGCGTACGCCGCTTGGGCGCAGGCGCATCCAGGGCAGCTGGCCCTGCACGGCAACGTGGCGGGGCGTTACCGTGACAACGGCGAACTGCGCTACAACCTGCGCGCGCTCGAGCGTTTCTTCCCCGGCCACGGCCATGTCTATCTGCTGACGGACCGCCAGGTGCCCGCCTGGCTGCGCGCCTCACCGCGCCTGACGGTGATAGATCATGCCAGCCTGATGCCCGGGGCATCGCTGCCCGTGTTCGATTCCGGCCATATCGAATCGTATCTGCACCATATTCCTGGCCTGTCCGAGCGTTTCCTGTATTTGAATGACGACGTATTTTTTGGTGCGCCGTTCGAGCCCGCATTCTGGTTTGGCGGGGAAGGCGACCGGCGTTTGAGCGTGTTTACGGAGAGCGCGCTACACGATGAGGTGCAGGGCTTGCGCGCCGACGTGGCGGCGCCCGTCAATTGCGCCGCCTTGTCGCGGCAATGGCTGTCGGCGCAGTATGCCGATTACTTGCATGAACCACGTCTGTATGCGCACGCGCCGCGCCCCATGCTGAAAAGTGCGCTGCATGCCTTGGAAGGGCTGGCGCCGGCCATGTTTGCCGGCGTGCGCGCGACAGTGTTTCGCTCCTGGCAGGTGCCGGCATTGCTGCCCGACCTGGTGCCGCGCTGGATGGTGCATCAGGGACTGGCGCGGTCGCACATGCTCGACCCGCTGCATATCGCCAGCGGCGATGTGGAAGCGCCGCAGCAGCTGGCGCAGCTGCTGGCACAGTTCGGCAGCTTGCCGTTTTTCTGTATCAACGATACCTGCGACGAGGCCGAGGATGACGACCCGCGCCTGCTGCGCGTGGCCGCTACCTTGCAGCGGCTGCTGCCGCTGCCATCTTCATTTGAATCGGGTTAGCGTTTGCCCTTCGGCGCCAGGCTGATGCGGGCGGCGGCCATGCTGTCGGACAGCGACGCGAGGAACAGCAGCAAATAAGCGCCCAGTTCCAGCACTTCTTCTCCCAGCAGCGCGTAAGCGTCCGGCATGCCGTGAAATACTTTCTTGTCGAAAGGCCAGCCAGCGATCATCAGCAAGCCGCCGATGGCCGTCAGGATGGTGATGCGCATGCTGAAAATCTGTGGCGCAAGGGCGAAGACCTTGCGCGCACGCGGCGCGAAAAAGATCAGCAGGCGTATCAGGATCAGCAACTCCACCACGCGCAGGGCTTTTTCAGCCTGGGCCCAGGCGGGCGCCGTGCCGAACTGGTCGATATCGAGTTCGCGCAGCAGGAAGCCGAACAGCAGAGCCGACAAGCCGGCGTGCATGAGGAAACGCAGGGACTGGCGGTCGGTTTCCTGCCACGCGCGCACGCCGTGCACGGTGCAAGCCAGGGCCAGGAACAGCGCCTGCAGCCATTCCAGCAAATGGTTTTCGTCGTCGATATTCGGAAACACCGTCCACAGGGCGATGGAGGCGAGCATGCTTGACAGCACAGCGCTGGCGACGCCGACATTGCTGCGGCTGAACGAAGTCAGGGCTTCGCGCATGGAATTGAAATTCATGTGTGATCGTAAGGCTAAAGTTGCGCGGCGCGATATTGCAGCCTGCGGGCGCAGCTTTTTTCGGGGAGATTGCCAGTGCTTCCCGTCAGCCGGGAGACCGCATGGCAAGCGCTATGGTGGGGCGAAGCGTGAGTTTATTGCTATCACGCAACAACTTCTCGAGAAAAGATGCGTGAGCATCGTATCATGTTTCCTCTGAAGACGTCGGTTACTGACTTTAAAGTCGGTAAAATACGGTGTGTTTATTCAAGCATGACGCGCCAGAATGGCAGCCGTCGCTTCGATCGCCTGGTGTGCGCGGGCGGCCATGGCGTCGCCCAGCATCACCAGCACGGGGCCGTGGGTGTCGCCCAGGCCATGCGCCAGCGCGCCCAGCGGCATGCGTACGATGCGCTGGTCCGGACGGCTGCAGTTTTCAATCACTACCACCGGCGTGTCGGCACGGCGGCCCTGGGCCATCAGGCGCTGCGCCGTGGCGATGGCTTCGCGGCCACCCATGTATTGCACCAGGGTATCGCAGTCTGGGATGCGCGTCTGGTCCGGTTCGCCCGGCGCCGTACTGGACGTGAAAAAGGCCACGCTGCGCGAGACGCCGCGCTTGGTCAGCGGTTGCTGGGTGGCAGCCGCTGCCGCCAGTGCCGTGGTAATGCCGGGTACTACTTCGACGGCGATGCCCGCTTCTTCCAGTGCGCGCAATTCCTCGTCGGCACGGCCGAACAGCATGGGGTCGCCCCCTTTCAGTCGCACCACGATGGCGTGCTTGCGCGCATTGTCGACCAATTGCTTGTTGATGAAAGCTTGCGCCGTCGACAACTGGCCGCAGCGCTTGCCGACAAGAATCTTTTGCGCCTGGGGACACAGCTCCAGCATCTCTGCGGTGACCAGCGCGTCGTGCAGCACGACGTCCGCCTGCGCCAGCAGGCGCGCACCGCGCAAGGTCATCAGGTCTTGCGCGCCGGGGCCGGCGCCGATCAGGTAGACCTTGCCAGGGAGAGATGTGGAGTTGTTCATGGTGTTTGCCTTCCTCAGCCGAGACGGATCATGCCCGCCGCGACGGTCTGGTGGGTCACTTCATCGATCAGGATAAACGCCCCGGTGGCGCGGATATCGGCATACGCGTCGGCTGCCAGCGCCTGCTGCACGTTCAGGCTGATGCGCGCAATATCGTTCAGCTTCAAGCCTTCGGCTGGATGGCGCTGCTGCGTATTGATATCGAGAATCGATTCAATCGCCGTCACTTTCGCCGCCGTCTGCTTGGTGCCGTGCTTGATCCAGTACTTGCGGCGCAGATCCAGCGCGTCCTCCGACAGCCAGCACACGTCGGCCACTACCTGTTTGAGCAGGGTGGCGGGGCGCTCGCTGCTGGCCAGCAAGTCGCCGCGCGAGATATCCAGGTATTCATTGAGCAGCAAGGTCACGGACTGACCCACCACGGCCGTTTGCAGCGAACCGTCCAGGGTGACGATATCTTTTACTGTTGCCGTCTGGCCTGACGGCTGTACCACCAGGGTGTCGCCGATGCTGACCTTGCCCGCTTCGATGCGGCCCATGTAGCCGCGGAAGTCGTTCGCTTCGTGGCCGTTGTGGCGGGCCACCAGCTGCACCGGAAAGCGGAATGGCGTGTCGTGCGATTCGTCGTAGACGGACAAGGACTCAAGCAGTTCGATCAGGGTCGGGCCCGTGTACCAGCCCAGCTTGTCGCCGCGCTCGACCACATTGTCGCCGGTCAAGGCCGACAGGGGAATCGGCGTGATGTCCTTCAAGCCCAGCGACTGGGCGAATTCGCGGTAGGCGGCGACGATGCGGTTATATACCGTCTCATCGTAGTCGACCAGGTCCATTTTGTTGACGGCGACGACCACGTGCTCGATCTGCAGCAAGTGGGCAATCGTCGAATGGCGCTTGGTCTGGATCAACAATTCCACGCTGCCATCGTCACCGAGTTTGACTTTCGACACGTCGATCAAAATGATGACGGCGTCGGCCGTCGAGGCGCCCGTGACCATGTTGCGCGTGTATTGCTCGTGGCCAGGCGTGTCGGCGATGATGAATTTGCGTTTCGGTGTGGCAAAGTAACGGTAGGCCACGTCGATGGTGATGCCTTGTTCGCGTTCCGCTTCCAGGCCGTCCGTCAGCAGCGACAGGTCGACCGCGTCGCCCACCGTACGCTTGTGCTTGGAGCGCGACATGGCGTCGAGCTGGTCGGCGAAGATGCCCTTGCTGTCGAACAGCAAACGGCCAATCAAGGTACTCTTGCCGTCATCGACGGAACCGGCCGTGATAAAACGCAACATACCGCGCTCCAGGCTGTCGGTTGGAATGGTGTTCTGGATTGCTGCGTTCATTAGAAATACCCTGCTTTCTTGCGTTTTTCCATCGAGGCTTCGGAAGTCTGGTCATCCATGCGGGTGGCGCCACGTTCCGTGATTTGCGTGATTGCCGTCTCGGCGATGATGGCGTCGACCGTCGCCGCATCGGACGACACGGCGCAGGTGCACGAGATATCACCTACCGTGCGGAAGCGCACGACTTGCGTTTCCACCGTTTCGCCCTCGCGCGGCGGCGTCAAATCCGTCAGCGGCACCAGCAAGCCGTTGCGCGGGATCACCTGGCGCTCGTGCGCGAAGTAGATCGGCGGCAATTCCAATTTTTCACGGGCGATGTATTGCCACACGTCCAGTTCGGTCCAGTTCGAGATGGGGAAGACGCGCATGTTCTCGCCTGGATGTACCCGGGTGTTATACAGGTCCCACAGTTCGGGACGCTGGGCTTTCGGGTCCCAGGCGCCGAATTCGTCGCGGAAGGAAAAGATGCGCTCCTTGGCGCGGGCCTTTTCTTCATCGCGGCGGGCGCCGCCGATGCAGGCGTCAAATTTATGTTCGGCGATGGTTTCCAGCAAGGTCACGGCTTGCGCCGCATTGCGCGAGTCCGTGGCCGGGTTGCGCAGGCGCACGGTGCCGCGCTGGATAGAGTCTTCCACGGAGCCGACGATCAGGCGCTCGCCCAGCTCGGCCACTTTCTTGTCACGGAAGGTGATGACTTCCGGGAAGTTGTGGCCCGTGTCGATATGCACGAGGGGAAAGGGGAACTTGCCTGGGCGGAAGGCTTTTTCGGCCAAACGCAGCAGGACGACGGAATCCTTGCCGCCGGAAAACAGCAGCGCGGGATTGGCCGATTCGGCCGCCACTTCGCGCATGATGTGGATGGCTTCCGATTCAAGGCTGTCGAGGTGACGCTGGTTCAAAATATTGCTCATATGGGGTGCTTTCTTGTTCTGCTGAGTCTATTGTGTCTGGTCAGGCTGCCACGGATTTGATGCGTATCAATTTGCCGTCCACCATGTGCAGGCCGCATTCCTTGGAATCGGGGTTTTCCCACCACCAGCGTCCGGCGCGCACATCTTCGCCTGGCTGGACTGCCCGCGTGCACGGTTCGCAGCCGATGGACGGGTAGCCCTGGTCGTGCAAAGCGTTGTAGGGCACGTCGTTGGCGCGGATATAGTCCCATACATCCTGCTCGGACCAGTCGGCCAGTGGATTGAATTTCGTCATCGCGTGTGCCGCGTCGTCTTCCTGCACGTGCAGTTCGGCGCGCGTGGTGGACTGGGCGCGGCGCTGGCCAGTGATCCAGGCCTTGTTGCCGGCCAGGGCGCGCCCCAATGGCTCGACCTTGCGGATGCGGCAACACTCGCGGCGCATCTCGACGCTGTTGTAAAACGCGTTCAGGCCATTCTGTTCCACGTAGGCAGCCACCGCTTCCGGCTGCGGGCGGTACAAGGTGATGTCGTGGTCGTAGCGGGCCTTGACCTTGTCGAGCACGGCCAGGGTTTCCTGGTGCAGCCGGCCTGTTTCCAGAGAAAAGATGCCGATGGGCAGCTTCGCCTTGAGAATCATGTCGGTCAGCACCATGTCTTCGGCTGCCAGGCTGGACGCGAACACGGCCGGCGAAAAGTCCGCGGCGATGCGTGTCAGCGTTTGCTCGGTGGCGTCAATTAAAGTAGTCAAATTGCTCATGACGATTCCTCAGATGCCGGCCGCGTTGTCGAGGTCAGGATTCTGGCCTTCGCGCTGGTGACGGCGGAACAGCGGCGATTTTTGATCCCATGAGGCCTGGTAGGTTTCCGAAAAGACAGATAAACCTTTCAGAGCGTCATGGATGCTGCGGTCCGGGCGCGTCGCATAGGCGTCAAAGCCGACACGGTGCATGGAAAACAGCTGGTCGCGCAGTACGTCGCCGATGGCGCGCAATTCACCCTGGAAACCCAGGCGGGCGCGCAGATTGAAGGCGATGGAATAGCCGCGGCCATCCGTGAATTTCGGGAAGTCCACACCGATGACAGGCAGTTGCGCCACGTCGGCGGCCAGTTCTTCCGGGCGCTCGTCGCTGGCCAGCCAGACGCCGATGTCGGGCAGGCGCGCCAGCAGGGTCTCGCGCTGGGCTTGCCACACGGGCAGGGGTACGATGACCTTGCCGGCAGGCACGACGACCGTTTCCGGCGTGTCGCCCTCATCGAGGCGCAGCAAGCCCCAGGAATTCGGCACTACGGCGGCGTTCTTGATGATTTCTTCGCGCACTTCAAACATATTCGTCTTCTCCCACCAGGTTGCCGACCGTGATCGGCGTTGCATAGACATGTTCCTTGAACGGCGCCAGGCCCAGGCGCTGGGCCGTATCGACAAAGCGCTCGCCTTCATGGCGGTCGCGCACGTAGACGTGCAGCAGGCGGCCAATGACTTCAGGCATCTGCAGGGAAGAGAACGATGGTCCGATGATCTTGCCGATGGCGGCGTTGTTGCCCTGCGCGCCGCCGATCGACACTTGATACCATTCGCTGCCATCCTTGTCGACGCCAAGGATGCCGATGCTGCCTACGTGATGGTGGCCGCAGGCATTGATGCAGCCGGAAATATTCAGTTCGATCTCGCCGATGTCATGCTGGAAGTCGATGCTATCGAAGCGTTCCGCGATGGCGGCCGCGATCGGCAGTGACTTGGCGTTCGCCAGCGAGCAGAAGTCGCCGCCCGGGCAGCAGATCATGTCGGTCAGCAAGCCGATGTTCGGTGTGGCCAGGCCGTGTGCCTTGGCTTCCTGCCACAGTTTGAACAGTTTCGACTGCTCCACGTCGGCCAGCACCAGGTTTTGCTCATGCGTCACACGCAGTTCGCCAAAGCTGTAGCGGTCGGCCAGGTCGGCCACGAAGTCGATCTGCTCGGCCGTTGCGTCGCCAGGCGGCACGCCCGTCTTCTTCAGCGACAGCACCACGGCCACGTAGCCGGGGCGCTGGTGTGGCTTGACGTTGCGCGCCAGCCAGTTCACATACGCTTTGTTGTCCGCGTGTTCCGCTTTGTAGTCGAGTTCCGGCAGGGCGAGGTAGGCGGGCGGATTGAAAAAGTCCGCCACGCGCTGCATTTCCTCCGCGCTCAATGTTTCCGGACCGTCTTTCAGGTCGACCCACTCGGCTTCCACCTGGCGCGTGAATTCTTCCACGCCGATGGCTTTCAATAAAATCTTGATGCGCGCCTTGTATTTGTTGTCGCGGCGGCCGTGCAGGTTATACACGCGCATGATGGCCTGGATATACGTCAGCAAATGCTGCCACGGTAAAAATTCGCGCACGACGCTGCCCAAAATCGGCGTGCGGCCCATGCCGCCGCCGGCCATCACCTTGAAGCCCACTTCGCCAGCCTCGTTGCGCACGGCCGTCAAGCCGATATCGTGCACGGCGATGGCAGCGCGGTCCTCTTCGGCGCCATTGATGGCGACCTTGAATTTACGCGGCAGGGCGATGAACTCGGGGTGGAAAGTGCTCCACTGGCGCAATACTTCCGCGTACGGTCGCGGATCGATGATTTCATCGGCGGCAACGCCGGCGTACGGGTCTGATGTTGTATTACGGATACAGTTGCCGGAAGTCTGGATCGCGTGCATTTCCACGGAAGCGAGGTCCGTCAGGATATCGGGAGTCTGTTCCAGCTCAATCCAGTTGAACTGGATATTCTGGCGCGTGGTGAAGTGGCCATAGCCGCGGTCGTACTTGCGCGCGATGTGCGCGAACATGCGCATCTGCTTGGCCGACAGCAAGCCGTACGGCACGGCGATGCGCAGCATGTAGGCGTGGCGTTGCATGTACAGGCCGTTTTGCAGGCGCAGCGGAATGAATTCCTCTTCCGTCAGTTCATTGGCGATACGGCGCGCAACCTGGTCTCGGTACTGGGCGATGCGCTCTTTGATGATGAGGTGGTCGTACTGATCGTAATGGTACATATCAATTCCTAAAAAAACCGGGGTACTGGAAGACTGCCTGGGATGATGTTCTTGATACTGCTCGCGTCACATGGTCGGTCATTAATAGATTAGCTTTACTGCCACGCCGGTCAAGGTCATCGCCAGCAGTACTCTTAAAAACTTTTCCGGCACGGAGCGGGCGACCCAGGAGCCGAGCGTGATGCCGGGCAGGGAGCCGACCAGCAAGGAGGCCAGCAATTCCCAGTGGATGGAACCAAGCCACCAGTGGCCCAGGGCGGCGATGGCCGTCAGGGGCACGGCGTAGGCGATATCGGTGCCCGCCACTTCGGCCGAGCTCATGCGTGGATACAGCATCACCAGCAGGGTAGCGCCAATGGCGCCGGCGCCGATCGACGACACCGTCACCAGCACGCCCAGCACGGCGCCGGCGATGATGGTCGCGGCGGCAAGCTTGTTGCCTTGTAATTGTTTCTCGGGGTGTGCATTAATCCAAGCCAACATGCGGCCCTTGAAGATCAGCGCCACGACGGTCAGCAGCACGGAGGCGGCGATCGAGTAACGGATGATCTGGCCGATTTCCGGCGACAGGGTGCCGAATGATTTGAGCGCCAGGGTCGACACGACGGCGGCAGGCAGGGCGCCGATGCACAGGCGCTTGACGATATCCCAGCGGATGGTGCCACGCAGGCGGTGCGTCAGGGTGCCGGCGCTCTTGGTGATCGAGGCGAACGCCAGGTCGGTGCCCACCGCCACGGAAGGCGGTACGCCAAACAGCAGGGTCAACAGCGGCGTCATCAGCGATCCGCCGCCCACGCCGGTCATTCCTACGAGTAATCCTACGGCAAATCCTGAGACTATATAAGACAAAGTCATGCTTGCACCCCCAAAGTACCCGCAATAGTAATAAACTTAGTGTTTATTCCAAACTACTTAGTACGCATTTGCTTATATGCGATATGCGTATATGCATGAACGCTAAAATCATGGGTGGGGCGGAAACTCGGCAAATCACGGCAATCTAGGGCAAACCAGCAATGAATCTCCATCAACTGCGCTTCGTGCGCGAAGCGGTCCGGCAGAACTATAACCTGACGGACGCCGCCAAGGCCTTGTTTACGTCGCAACCGGGCGTATCGAAAGCCATCATCGAGCTGGAGGAAGAGCTGGGCGTGGATATTTTTACACGCCACGGCAAGCGCATCCGCGGCTTGACGGAGCCGGGCCGCCTGGTGCTGGAATCGGTCGAGCTGATCATGCAGGAAATCGACAGCATGAAGCGCATCGGCAAGGAATTCGCGGCGCAGGACAGTGGCAGCTTTACCATTGCCACCACGCATACACAGGCGCGCTACACCTTGCCCAAGGTCGTGCAAGCGTTCATGCTGAAGTTCCCGAAGGTGAGATTGTCATTGCTACAGGGCAATCCGCGCCAGATCGCCGAGATGGTACAGCGCGACCAGGCCGATCTCGCCATTGCCACGGAATCGATCGCCGCCATCGATGGCCTGATTACCTTGCCCTGCTATCAATGGGAGCACGTGGTGGTGGTGCCGGTCGACCATCCGCTGCTCAAATCGAAGTCCGTGACCCTGGAAGAGATCGCCGCTTTCCCCCTGATTACCTATGACAGCGCGTTCGCCGGACGCAACAAGATCGACCACGCTTTCGTGCTGCGCGGCCTGAAGCCCGACATCTTGCTGGAAGCCATCGATGCCGACGTGATCAAGACTTATGTCGAGTTGGGCATGGGGATTGGTATCATAGCGGGTATGGCCTTCGATGCCGAACGCGACAAAGGCTTGCGCGCCATTCCTGTCGGCCACCTGTTCGGCATGAATGTGTCGCGCGTGGCCGTCAAGCAAGGCGCGTATTTGCGCAGCTATATCTATACCTTTATTGAGTTGCTGACGCCGACCTTGAACCGCAAACTCATCGAGCAGGCGATGAGTGGTGATAAAGAGCACTACGAACTATAACAATGCATGAAGTCGGCCGGGCGATGTGCCTGGCCAAGATTATTTAAGAAGAGAAGAAACAATGATTACCGATCAGCTTGCCAAATATTACGCCACCATCGCGCAGCAGTACGAGCGCGTCTATGACAAGCCCGAACGCCAGGAAGACCTGGAAGTGTTGCGCGACAAGGTTGCCGACGTACTGGAAGGCCACACCGTGCTGGAACTGGCCTGCGGTACCGGCTACTGGACGGAAGTGGTTGCCGGGTCGGCCGAGTCCGTGCTGGCGACCGATATCAACGATGAAATGCTGGCGCTGGCCCAGGCACGCGGCTTGTCCGACAACGTCACCTTCGCCAAGCTCGATGCGTTCAATTTGCCCGATGACTTGCTGGGCAAGTTCACGGCCGTGTTCGCCGGCTTCTGGTGGTCGCACGTCAAGCGCGAAGACCAGGACAAATACCTGAAGCAGTTGCGCAGCAAGCTCGGCAAGGACATCCTGCTGGTGCTGATCGACAATTCCTATGTCGATGGCAGTAGCACTGTCATCGCGCGCACCGATCTGGAAGGCAATACCCACCAGTTCCGCACGACGGATGGGGGCGAACGCTATGAAGTACTGAAGAATTTCCCGTCGGATAGTCATCTGCGCAAGAAGTTTGCCCACTCGGCCCGTGAAATCCGCATGAAGCGCCTGGAATACTATTGGCTGTTGAGCTGCCGCCTGAAGTAAGGCAGGAACGACAACATCCACCGCCCTCGGGCGGTTTTTTTTCGCCTGTTGTTTTTATGTGACACAGTATTGTGCCAAAAAGCAACATCTTGTCGATGTCATATTGTTGAAGTATTTCGTGGGCATGATTCGGTTCAGCAGCTAAGCAGCTCAGCAGCAGCTCAACTTGTCCAACCTAATGTAGAGAATCTCAAGTGAAAAAAATTACTCTGGCAGCATTGATCATCGGCACCTTTGCAGCAGCTACGGCGCAAGCACAATCGAACGTTACCGTATACGGCGTGGTCGATCTGGGCATTGCCAAGACCACGGGCGGTGCGTTGCTGGAACGTGAAAATCAGGCGTCGCGTATTGGTTTCAAGGGCACGGAAGATCTGGGTAACGGCTTGAAAGCCATTTTCAACCTGGAAAGCGAATTCAAGGCTGACACCGGTGCACAAGCAACCGCCAACACCCTGTTCGATCGCCAGGCATGGGTAGGCCTGACCGGTGACTTCGGTACCGTCTACCTGGGCCGTACCAAGGACCTGATCGACGGCACCCTGGCACGCGTCGATCCATTCAACACCTACGGCGTCATCGGCAAGATCAATGAGCCAGTCATGCGCGGCGGCCAGTCGCCAAACGGCGCGCAAGCCATTCCAAGCGCATCGGTCGTGGGCGCGTCGCGCGTCAGCAATGCCGTGACCTACAACAGCCCATCGTTCAGCGGCTTCGTCGTCAGCGGCCAATACGTCGCCAGCGAAATCAAGGATGCCGATTCGGGCTTCAGCGTGGTTGCCACGTATGACCAAGGTCCAGCCAGTGCACATGCCGGTTACCAAAAGAAAGTCCAGTCCGTTGCCAACGCAGCGGCTGAACCGAAGCTGTGGATTATTGGCGGCGGTTACAAATTTGGCCCTGCCAAAGTCACTTTTGATTACTCGAAAGCAGATACCGATGCCGCCGTTACCGGCGAATTCAAGAGCTACCTGCTGGGTCTGGCCTATGACATCGGCGGCGGCGCCATAAAGGTCAGCTACGTGAAACAGAAGCAAGACAGCAACACTGTCAGCGGCAAGGAAACGGCCAAGGCCTATGGCTTGGGCTACGACTACCCGCTGTCGAAGCGTACCGCCGTGTACGTGTACGGTGGCCGCGACCAGTTCAGCGAAAAATCGATGTATCAGCTGGGCATGACCCACAAGTTCTAAGCAAACATTTTTTGCCACGACAAAGGCGCCCGCGGGCGCCTTTTTTTTCTTATGACGTGGCTGTTTCCATCACTTCCGTCTGCATGGGCAGGGAGATGTCGATGCGTGTTCCGCCCAGTTTGTTATCGGCGCCGATATGGATGCTGCCGTTCAAGCCCCACACACGCTCGCGCATGCCCAGCAGTCCCAGGGCCGTGGCTTTTCCCAGCTCGTGTTCGGCAATGCCGCGGCCGTCATCCTGGATGGTAATCGCCAGCGAGGAATCGATGCGGTGCAGGGCGATGGTGATGTGGCTTGCCTCGGCATGGCGCACGATATTCGTCAGCGCTTCTTGCACGATGCGGTAGATGCTTGTGCTGCGCGCATCGTCGAGCACCAGGTCGGCCTCGTCGGCCAGCAAGTCAAAATGGATGGCGCGGCGCAACAGAAAGTCGTGGCGCAGTTTTTGTAGTGCAAAATACAATCCTCCTTCATCGAGCGCGCGCGGCCGCAGGTTGCTGGCGATACGCCGCAGTGAGGTGATGGCCGTCACCAGCAAGCCGTCCATGCTGCGCAGCAACGTTTGCAAGGACAAAGTCGTGTCCGTGTGCTGGCGCACCAGAGTCAGGTCGCCCCGCAAGGTGGCCAGCAATTGCCCCAGGTCATCATGCAGTTCGCGTGCGATATGCTTGCGCTCTTCTTCTCGGATCGATTGCAGTGCGCTCGACAATTCACGCAGTTGCGAAAAGGAGCGGGCCAGCTGTTCATGCATTTGCTGGCGCGCACTGATGTCGCGCACGATGATGGTAAACACGCTGCGACCATCTTCCTGCATGGCAGAGAGCGAACCTTCGAGCGGAAACATGGCGCCATCGCTGCGCCGCCCCGTCAAAGTGTAGTCGGTGGCGCGCCGGCCAGTCAGGCGCAGCCCTTGATTGATGTCGCTAAACGGCGGATCGCCATCGTGCTTGCTCAGGCTGCACAGGGTACGCAGGTCGCGCAGGATGTAGTGCCCCAGGCGCTTGCCCCGCATGCTGAGCGGCGTATCGTCGAACAATCTGGCTGCCGCCGCGTTCGCATGCAGGATGATTTGTCCGCTGTCGATGCTGATGATGGCGTCGCTGGCGCTGTCGATGATGGCCTGGCCACGCGCCTGCCGTTGCCGCCTGGCTTTTAGTGGAGGAAACAAGCACAGCAAAAGCACCGCCGCCATGCCCAGCGGCAGGATGCGCCGCAGGATTGGACTGGGCATGGGCTTCTCCTTGCGAACGTGAGCGAAGGCAGGCAAGACAGAGATGGGCAGGACTTCATATAGCCTATGCTTGTTGGGATGGCATGGCTTGATGTGGCGCAGTAAGGGGATAGAAGAGAACCATGCGCCGCGCCGGCCTGGGCCGGGCGGCGGGAAACTTACATTTGCTTGAACAGGTGCAAGAAGCTGCGGCTCACTTCGAGCTTGTCGGATTTGCCTTTGATGAGTACCAGGTGGCGGCCGCGGATGTCGCGTGTCACGCCTTCGATGGCATTCACGTTGACCAGAGTGGCGCGATGGATTTGCCAGAACAGCGAAGGATCGAGCTCTTCGGCCAGATCGCGCACGGGCTTGCGGATCAGTGCCTCATACTTGGCGGTTTGCACGCAGGTGTATTTCTCGTCAGAACGGAAAAATAAAATCTCTTCCACGGGTATCATGCGCAAGTCCTGGCCGATGCTGGCCTGTATCCATTGCAGGTAGGTGGGCTTGGCCGTGATTTTTTCCGCCAGCTGCGACAGCATCGCCGTGACGCTGCTGTTGACGTCCAGGGCCGGCTTGTTCAAGTGCGTTTTCAGACGTTCCACCGTTACCAGCAAGCGCTCATGCTCGGGCGGCTTGAGCACGTAATCGACGGCGCCCCGTTCGAACGCTTCGACGGCGTGGGTGTCGTAGGCCGTCACGAAGACGATATGCGTCTTGCTGCCAATAACTTGCGCCGCTTCCATGCCCGTCTTGCCCGGCATGCGGATATCGAGGAAGGCAAAGTCGGGTTTGAGTTGTTCCACCAGTTCAATCGCTTCGTCGCCATTCTTGGCTTCGCCGATGATTTCCAGTTCAGGCCAGGCTTGGCCCAGGCGCAGGCGCAGCTGGTCACGCATCAGTCTTTCGTCGTCGGCAATAATAGCGGTAGGCATAGGTCTCAAGTGTGAACAGGCGAAGATTGATTATTCAATGATTTAGCGTTTTTATCAACTGTCTTATTTAGACAGCAGATACGGTACTTCGATCACGGCGCATACACCGCTGGGCTGGTTGGGCGTGATGGTCAGGCTGCCCTGGTCGCCATGCAGCAGTTTCAGGCGTTCGCGGATGGTGGGCAAGCCCAGTCCCGTGCCATCGCTGGGTACCACGCCAAAGCCCAGACCGTCATCGGTGACGATAACGCGCAGCTTGCTGTGCGCCACTTCCGCCACGATGCGCAGGGTGCCGCCTTCCGGTTTGACTTCTAGGCCATGCTTGATGGCATTTTCCACCATTGATTGCAGCATCATGGGCGGGAAGGCGGCACTGCGCAGGCCGTCGGGAATCTGGAAATCGACGGTCAGGCGTTCTTCCATGCGCATTTTCAGCAGGTTCAGATAGGCTTGCACCATGTCCGCTTCACGGCCGAGGTTAGTAATCAGGGCATTGTCGCGCATTTGCGGCAGCACGGCGCGCAGATACTGGATCAGGCTGCGCTGCATCTTGGCCGCGCGCGGCGGGTCGGTCTGGATCAGGTGCTCGACGGAGGCGAGGGTATTGAACAGGAAGTGCGGCTCGACTTGCGCCTGCATCATCTGCATCTTCGCTTCGCTGAGCTGGCGCTGCATGGATGCGCGTTCGGCCGCCTCATTGGCCGTGACAGTTTCCGCTTCGGCGCGTTTCTTGCCGCCAACCAGTGCCTTCATGGCGAACAGGGCCAACACCAGCAAGGACACAAAACTCTTGAACCAGGTGGAAGCTTGCTGGTGGTAGCGCGACACTTTTTGCTCCGCCGCATCATCGACCGCTTCTTCGATGGCATTCGACAGTTCTTCGCCGATCTGTGGTGGCAATTCAATATGGACTTCTTCCCCTGAAGCGTTGGTCGTCACGGGGTAGCTGGGTTTGGCGGGGGCGGCCGGCGGTTCGGGCGGTGTCGGCGGCACCGCTTTTGCCTGCTCGTCCGCCTCGCTGGCATCGACCGGGTCGCTGGCGGCGTCGGTGGTGCTGCTGCGCCGGTTCTTGCTGTTACGGGGATTGAAATGGATGCCCGTATCGTCGATCAGGATATTGGTGTCCCCCGAGCCCTTGCTGCTGCGTTTGTGCGACTTGATGACAACTTCTTCGTCCGGGCTGGACGAGAACAGCTCATCTTGCAAAATGGAGCCGGCGATCAGGGCCAGCGCCGCAAACAGGAAAAATTTCCACCAAGACAGTTGGGTAACCCAGGTTGTCGTTGCGTCGAATGCCCGTTGCAACCAAGCGAGGATGGTTTTCAACAATTGGGGCAGGCTGGAAATCGGAAGCATGGGAGCACTTTCAAGTACAAGAGTTAATCGACGCAACGGGCAAGTTTAACCCCTTGTTGAGTAGCGTCAGAGTCTGATGTTGCCACTGTGCCTAAAGACCACGAACTACGCCAGTCGATTGCGACAGGCTGCACAAAAGGGCACTTGAAGTGAAGACCGGGCTTGCTGGGCGGCGAGGGCGGGAAAATAGCACTTGCGAGGAGTGCGGGGCGGGGCTATAATTCGCCCCCTCGCTGAACGACGCATGCAAATGCCGAGTAAGGTGAGAAAAAAGAAGGAGTTGACGGACGTAGCAAAATGCTTCATACTCTTCCTTCTTCGCAGCTGACAAACACAACGCTTTGTCGATAGCGCGAAAGCAGTGCCGAATACCGTTCTTTAACAATTAACAGTCGATAAGTGTGGGCATTTGATGTAAGTGCAGCAGTGATCTTCGGATCGCTGTAAAACTTAAAATATCAAATGTTCACAAGAAATAATGAAATAGGATACTTCTTCGGAAGTAGCCTGTCAGTTTTTTGAGTGAGCGACCCGTCGCAAGACGGTGCCAATAAAATGGCAAAGTAACAGAGATTAAACTGAAGAGTTTGATCCTGGCTCAGATTGAACGCTGGCGGCATGCCTTACACATGCAAGTCGAACGGCAGCACGGAGCTTGCTCTGGTGGCGAGTGGCGAACGGGTGAGTAATATATCGGAACGTACCCTAGAGTGGGGGATAACGTAGCGAAAGTTACGCTAATACCGCATACGATCTAAGGATGAAAGTGGGGGATCGCAAGACCTCATGCTCGTGGAGCGGCCGATATCTGATTAGCTAGTTGGTAGGGTAAAAGCCTACCAAGGCATCGATCAGTAGCTGGTCTGAGAGGACGACCAGCCACACTGGAACTGAGACACGGTCCAGACTCCTACGGGAGGCAGCAGTGGGGAATTTTGGACAATGGGCGAAAGCCTGATCCAGCAATGCCGCGTGAGTGAAGAAGGCCTTCGGGTTGTAAAGCTCTTTTGTCAGGGAAGAAACGGTGAGAGCTAATATCTCTTGCTAATGACGGTACCTGAAGAATAAGCACCGGCTAACTACGTGCCAGCAGCCGCGGTAATACGTAGGGTGCAAGCGTTAATCGGAATTACTGGGCGTAAAGCGTGCGCAGGCGGTTTTGTAAGTCTGATGTGAAATCCCCGGGCTCAACCTGGGAATTGCATTGGAGACTGCAAGGCTAGAATCTGGCAGAGGGGGGTAGAATTCCACGTGTAGCAGTGAAATGCGTAGATATGTGGAGGAACACCGATGGCGAAGGCAGCCCCCTGGGTCAAGATTGACGCTCATGCACGAAAGCGTGGGGAGCAAACAGGATTAGATACCCTGGTAGTCCACGCCCTAAACGATGTCTACTAGTTGTCGGGTCTTAATTGACTTGGTAACGCAGCTAACGCGTGAAGTAGACCGCCTGGGGAGTACGGTCGCAAGATTAAAACTCAAAGGAATTGACGGGGACCCGCACAAGCGGTGGATGATGTGGATTAATTCGATGCAACGCGAAAAACCTTACCTACCCTTGACATGGCTGGAATCCCGGAGAGATTTGGGAGTGCTCGAAAGAGAACCAGTACACAGGTGCTGCATGGCTGTCGTCAGCTCGTGTCGTGAGATGTTGGGTTAAGTCCCGCAACGAGCGCAACCCTTGTCATTAGTTGCTACGAAAGGGCACTCTAATGAGACTGCCGGTGACAAACCGGAGGAAGGTGGGGATGACGTCAAGTCCTCATGGCCCTTATGGGTAGGGCTTCACACGTCATACAATGGTACATACAGAGCGCCGCCAACCCGCGAGGGGGAGCTAATCGCAGAAAGTGTATCGTAGTCCGGATTGTAGTCTGCAACTCGACTGCATGAAGTTGGAATCGCTAGTAATCGCGGATCAGCATGTCGCGGTGAATACGTTCCCGGGTCTTGTACACACCGCCCGTCACACCATGGGAGCGGGTTTTACCAGAAGTAGGTAGCTTAACCGCAAGGAGGGCGCTTACCACGGTAGGATTCGTGACTGGGGTGAAGTCGTAACAAGGTAGCCGTATCGGAAGGTGCGGCTGGATCACCTCCTTTCTAGAGTTTGCACGAATCAGTAATGATTCACGCATCAAATGTTCACACTTATCGGCTGTTTAATTAAGAAGAAACAGTAGTCGTAGTAGTTCCGCGTTGGGGCTGTAGCTCAGCTGGTTAGAGCACCGTGTTGATAACGCGGGGGTCGTTGGTTCGAGTCCAACCAGCCCTACCAGCTAATTAGTAAAATCTCAGGGGGATTAGCTCAGCTGGGAGAGCACCTGCTTTGCAAGCAGGGGGTCGTCGGTTCGATCCCGTCATCCTCCACCAAGTTTTACTCGAAAGTGCAAACGTAAGCCGGTCAACAAGACTGTGGTTTAGGTTTGATCTTTTAGCGATCAAAGCTGTTTCGTTCTTTAACAATCTGGAAGAAGTAAAGATTATTTATTGATTGGTTTGCCGTAAAAAGCAAATCGATGGGTAATGATTGTATGTATCAACAAACAAGCAACAACGTTGTACTTTCTTATCCCTGTAGCGCTCTTTCATTATGCAAATAATGAGAGGCTAACGTTATAGGGACAAGCGAATAAGTGCACATGGTGGATGCCTTGGCGATTACAGGCGATGAAGGACGTAGTAGCTTGCGATAAGCTGCGGGGAGTGAGCAAACACACTTTGATCCGCAGATTTCCGAATGGGGCAACCCACCCTTTTAGGGTATTGCATACTGAATACATAGGTATGCAAGGCGAACGCGGCGAACTGAAACATCTAAGTAGCTGCAGGAAAAGAAATCAACCGAGATTCCCAAAGTAGCGGCGAGCGAAATGGGAAGAGCCTGTACGTGATAGTCGGACCGATAACAGAATCCTCTGGAAATAGGAGCCATAGCGGGTGATAGCCCCGTATGTGAAATTGGACCGGTGATACTAAGCGTACGACAAGTAGGGCGGGACACGTGACATCCTGTCTGAATATGGGGGGACCATCCTCCAAGGCTAAATACTCGTAATCGACCGATAGTGAACCAGTACCGTGAGGGAAAGGCGAAAAGAACCCCGGAAGGGGAGTGAAATAGATCCTGAAACCGTGTGCATACAAACAGTAGGAGCGGACTTGTTCCGTGACTGCGTACCTTTTGTATAATGGGTCAGCGACTTACATTCAGTGGCAAGGTTAACCGCATAGGGAAGCCGTAGAGAAATCGAGTCCGAATAGGGCGATCAGTCGCTGGGTGTAGACCCGAAACCAAGTGATCTACTCATGGCCAGGATGAAGGTGCGGTAACACGCCCTGGAGGTCCGAACCCACTAATGTTGAAAAATTAGGGGATGAGCTGTGGGTAGGGGTGAAAGGCTAAACAAACTTGGAAATAGCTGGTTCTCTCCGAAAACTATTTAGGTAGTGCCTCAAGTATCACCATCGGGGGTAGAGCACTGTTATGGCTAGGGGGTCATTGCGACTTACCAAACCATTGCAAACTCCGAATACCGATGAGTGCGAGCTTGGGAGACAGACGTCGGGTGCTAACGTCCGGCGTCAAGAGGGAAACAACCCAGACCGCCAGCTAAGGTCCCAAAGATTGGCTAAGTGGAAAACGAAGTGGGAAGGCTAAAACAGTCAGGATGTTGGCTTAGAAGCAGCCATCATTTAAAGAAAGCGTAATAGCTCACTGATCGAGTCGTCCTGCGCGGAAGATGTAACGGGGCTAAGCCAGTCACCGAAGCTGCGGATATATAGCAATATATATGGTAGGAGAGCGTTCTGTAAGCCTGCGAAGGTGTCTTGTAAAGGATGCTGGAGGTATCAGAAGTGCGAATGCTGACATGAGTAGCGATAATGGGGGTGAAAAGCCTCCACGCCGTAAGCCCAAGGTTTCCTGTTCAACGTTCATCGGAGCAGGGTGAGTCGGCCCCTAAGGCGAGGCAGAGATGCGTAGCTGATGGGAAGCAGGTTAATATTCCTGCACCGTCGTATGATGCGATGGGGGGACGGATCGCGGAAGGTTGTCTGACTGTTGGAATAGTCAGTTTCTGTCTCATAGAAGGCGCTTAGGCAAATCCGGGCGCGGAATTCAAGGGGATGGGACGAGTGAACTTGTTCACGAAGCAATCGGAAGTGGTTCCAAGAAAAGCCTCTAAGCTTCAGTCATACGAGACCGTACCGCAAACCGACACAGGTGGGCGAGATGAGTATTCTAAGGCGCTTGAGAGAACTCGGGAGAAGGAACTCGGCAAATTGGTACCGTAACTTCGGGAAAAGGTACGCCCCGGTAGCTTGATTGGTTTACTCCATGAGGGTGAAAGGGTTGCAATAAACTGGTGGCTGCGACTGTTTAATAAAAACACAGCACTCTGCAAACACGAAAGTGGACGTATAGGGTGTGACGCCTGCCCGGTGCTGGAAGATTAAATGATGGGGTGCAAGCTCTTGATTGAAGTCCCAGTAAACGGCGGCCGTAACTATAACGGTCCTAAGGTAGCGAAATTCCTTGTCGGGTAAGTTCCGACCTGCACGAATGGCGTAACGATGGCCACACTGTCTCCTCCCGAGACTCAGCGAAGTTGAAATGTTTGTGATGATGCAATCTACCCGCGGCTAGACGGAAAGACCCCATGAACCTTTACTGTAGCTTTGCATTGGACTTTGAACCAATCTGTGTAGGATAGGTGGGAGGCTTTGAAGCGGGGACGCTAGTTCTCGTGGAGCCAACCTTGAAATACCACCCTGGTTTGTTTGAGGTTCTAACCTTGGTCCGTTATCCGGATCGGGGACAGTGCATGGTAGGCAGTTTGACTGGGGCGGTCTCCTCCTAAAGTGTAACGGAGGAGTTCGAAGGTACGCTAGATACGGTCGGACATCGTGTTGATAGTGCAATGGCATAAGCGTGCTTAACTGCGAGACTGACAAGTCGAGCAGGTACGAAAGTAGGACATAGTGATCCGGTGGTTCTGTATGGAAGGGCCATCGCTCAACGGATAAAAGGTACTCTGGGGATAACAGGCTGATTCCTCCCAAGAGTTCATATCGACGGGGGAGTTTGGCACCTCGATGTCGGCTCATCACATCCTGGGGCTGTAGCCGGTCCCAAGGGTATGGCTGTTCGCCATTTAAAGTGGTACGTGAGCTGGGTTTAAAACGTCGTGAGACAGTTTGGTCCCTATCTGCCGTGGGCGTTGGAAATTTGAAGGGGGCTGCTCCTAGTACGAGAGGACCGGAGTGGACGAACCTCTGGTGTACCGGTTGTCACGCCAGTGGCATTGCCGGGTAGCTAAGTTCGGAAGAGATAACCGCTGAAAGCATCTAAGCGGGAAACTTGCCTTGAGATGAGATTTCCCAGAGCCTTGAGCTCTTTGAAGGGTCGTTCGAGACCAGGACGTTGATAGGCTGGGTGTGGAAGTGCAGTAATGCATTAAGCTAACCAGTACTAATTGCCCGTACGGCTTGTCCCTATAACCTTAGCAGGTACAGAGGATAAGACGGTACAACGTTGTGAGTTTGTTGATACTACTATTCATTACCCCAATCTTTGCTTCTTCCAGATTCAGGCTTTGTCGCTCAATTGAGGACAAATGCCAGTACAAGTTATGCCTGATGACCATAGCAAGTTGGTCCCACCCCTTCCCATCCCGAACAGGACCGTGAAACAACTTTGCGCCGATGATAGTGCTGCAACCAGTGTGAAAGTAGGTTATCGTCAGGCTTGTTATTCGAAAAACCCCCATCGGTGATCCGGTGGGGGTTTTTTTACGTCCGCGGGTTTTAGCCATGCCAGCGATTGCCGGTTTTTTGAAAGGGATATCTTGTCTGCTTTGCATACACTGGAACAATTACGCGCTGGCCAACTGGCCGGTGTACGCCGTCTGAAGCTGTCCTGCGGCTTGACTGAATTCCCCTGTGAGATCTTCGATCTGGCTGACAGCCTGGAAATTCTTGATTTGTCCGGCAATGCGCTATCCTCCCTGCCCGACGATTTGCCGCGCCTGCACAAGTTACGCATCATTTTTTGTTCGGATAACTTGTTCGCCACCTTGCCTGCCGTGCTCGGTTCCTGTCTGGAACTGAGCATGATTGGTTTCAAGGCGAACCGGATACGCCACGTGCCGGCCGCAGCTTTGCCGCCCAGCCTGCGTTGGCTGACCCTCACCGACAATGCCATCGAAGTCTTGCCGGATGAGCTCGGCAAGTGCCGTGAATTGCAGAAGCTTATGCTGGCAGGCAATTGCCTGAGCCATTTGCCCGCGTCCCTGGCAGATTGCCGCCAACTGGAGCTGGTGCGCATTGCCGCTAACCGTTTTACGGCGCTGCCTGACTGCCTGCTGTCTTTACCGCGCCTGAGCTGGCTTGCGTACGCGGGCAACCCGTTCACGGAAGTGCGCGAACTGGCAGCCTTGACCGATGCCGGCGCGGCGACTGTGGCATGGCAGCGCCTGGCATTGGCGCAGCAGCTGGGCGAGGGCGCATCGGGCGTGATACACCGTGCCCGTCTGGATGGGCGCGATGATGTCGCTGTCAAAGTGTTCAAGGGGGCGATGACCAGCGATGGCTTGCCGCGCAGTGAAATGGCCGCCTGCGTCGGCGCGGGTGCGCACGCGGGCCTGATTCCCATCCTGGGCACCCTGGACGGGCATCCGCAAGGGGCGCCTGGACTCGTCATGCCGCTCATCGATGCAACTTTCGGTAATCTGGCCGGGCCACCGAGTCTGGCCTCATGCACGCGTGATGTGTATGCCGATGGCGTGGGCTTTGACGTGCCGCAAGTGCTGGCGATTGCCCATGGCATCGCCTCCGCCGTGTGCCAGCTGCATGCGCGCGGCATTGTGCATGGCGATTTGTATGGCCACAATATCCTGCATGCGGATGGTGGCGCCTGCTTGCTGGGCGACTTCGGCGCGGCATCCATGTTTGTACCCGGCTCGCCGCAAGCAGATTTGCTGCAGGGTATAGAGGCGCGCGCCTTTGGCGTGCTGCTGGGCGAGCTGATCGCGCACTGTGCGACCCCCTTGCCTGTCATGCAGGCCTTGCAGGAGGCTTGCTTGCAGGAAGAAGTGCTGCAGCGGCCCAAGTTCGAGGTGATTGAACGGGCATTGCTGGAAATGCTTCAGGCATAAAAAATGGCGCAGCCTTCACAGGCTGCGCCATTTTCAGTTCAGGCTGAGAAAATTCAGCCCTGAACTTCTTTTTCTGGCAGGGCGATCTGGTTGTCGACGCTGAACTGGTAGTCCTTGAAGACGTGTTCGGCCGTCAGGATCTGGTATTCGCCGTTGTCGAGCTTGTGCGTGGTGTCCTTCAGGCGATACGTGTAATGGCCGCAGGTCCAGCAGTTGAAGTTGCGCATGTGCGTGCACAGGCAGGTCTTGTCCATCACGACGACGGTTTTTTGCTCGGGATGGGCCGCCACTTCGCGGTTGTACGAGTTGATATAGGCACAGTTGCCCGTCGCGTCGAGCAGATAGCCATACGATTCGCAGCCAGGACGGATGCCTGCGCCGATAGCGGGCGTGTTTTTCAGCATGCGCATCGGGTAGCCCGTCGGCGAGACGCCATTGACGATGATGTCTTCTTCCGAAGCCTTGTAGTATTCCTGCTTGACCTTGTTTGGCAAGCCGCATTCCTCGGTGACGGTGAAGCGCGTCGCCACTTGCACGCCAGCTGCGCCCGCTTCCAGGAAGGAAACGGCATCGCTGCCCGTGAAGATGCCGCCAGCGGCGATCAGCGGGATATCCAGCTGTTCCGTTTTCAGATAGGCCAGCAGTTCCGCAGTGATCGTGTGCAGGTCGTAATTGGCCCAGTCCATGCCGAAACCCAGGTGGCCGCCGGCCAATGGGCCCTCGACGATGATGAAGTCGGGCAGGCGATCCAGCTTGGCGTTCTTGCGCAGGAAAATCTGCAGGGCGCGCACGGACGAGACGATGATGCCCAGTTTGGCATCACGGAAACGTGGATGGTCGGCCATCAAGGCAAACGAGCCGAAGTGCAAACCAGCGGACAGGGTGATGCCATCGATGCCCGCGTCCAGCGCCGCATTCAGGCGCACGCGCAAGGTTTCGCGGGGGCCGTTCATGGTCAGCTTTTCCATGCAATTGACGAAGATCAATCCATCGCCTTTTTTCGCTTCCATGGTGCGACCGATATGCAGACGTTGCGCTTCCGCCAGGCGGCCCAGGTCGAATTGCACCACGGCCTTGTCGCTATTATTGATGTTGAACTTGTACAGTTTCGTCTTGTCTTTGACGAAGGTGGTGTCGAAACGACGATCCGACACATCTTCCACCATGGCATCGGAAATATGGCCGATACCGTTCAGCCGGGCCGCTTCCAGGGCCAGCTCCGACGTGGAAATATCCACACCCATTCCGCCTATCATGATGGGCACATATTCTTTTTTGCCAAATCGCAGGCGGAAATCATCAACACGTTTCATTGCTATCCTTAGACTACCGTGGTTATCACTGAGCCAGATGTACGGTCAAGCCCGCTGCCGGTCGGGCGCGCGGGCGCATGTAGCTGTGCGCAGCTTCAATTCTACCCCAAGCGGGCAGGCTCTCCGGGGCAGCTTGCCACCATGCCGGTGCAAGCGCGTGCCGGATCGCGCGCCTCATCGAAATTAATCGCGGAAATTGTTAAATTCCAGCGGCATGTCCGGCACGTCCTTGCGCAGCATGGCCATGGCCGCCTGCAGGTCGTCGCGCTTGGCGCCCGTGACGCGCACGGCTTCACCCTGGATGCTCGCTTGAACTTTCATCTTGCTATCCTTGATGACGCGCACGATTTTCTTGGCATCATCCGATTCGATGCCATTCTTGATCTTGATGATCTGCTTGACCTTGTCGCCGCCGATCTTCTTGATGTCGCCTTCGTCGAGGAAGCGCACATCGACCTTGCGTTTGGTCAATTTGTTCGTCAGTACATCGCGCACCTGGCTGAGCTGAAATTCCGAATCCGCAAACGCAGTCAATTCGTTTTCCTTGTGTTCGACGCGGGCGTCGCTGCCCTTGAAGTCGAAGCGGGTGGTGATTTCCTTGTTGGATTGCTCGACGGCATTCTTGACTTCGATCATATCGGCTTCGGAGACTACATCAAATGATGGCATGGTCTGTTCCTTTTCTTGTTAAAGCGAGCGCGCGCTCGGCGCACTGGGCCTTGGCGGCTGATTCTACGCCATGGGACGGCCCTGTTAAAGATGCGACATTTTAACGGACAACGGACGGCCTGCCCTTGTCTTGCGCTGGTTTTTTGTCGGTTTCACTCTATAATCGAGCAAAATAATCGCTATCCCTTGTCTGCAGAGCTCACCATCGAACACAATTACTCCCTCCAGCGCCTGAATACCTTCGGCATCACGGCCAATGCGGCCGCCTACGTACGCATCACTTCGCAAGCCGAATTGCAGGCCGCGTTGCAAGATCCTGCCTTGTCCGCCATGCCGCGCCTGATATTGGGTGGCGGCAGCAATATCGTCCTGACGGGCGACTTTCCCGGCGCCGTGCTGCACATGGCCACGCGCGGCATGCGCCTGGCGCAGGCGGACTTCGAGACCATCCTCGTCACGGCCGCAGCCGGTGAAAACTGGCACGACTTCGTGCAGTGGACCCTGGCGCAAGGCGTGGGCGGGCTGGAAAACCTGTCCTTGATCCCCGGTACGGTGGGTGCGGCCCCTATCCAGAATATTGGCGCGTATGGCGTTGAAATCAAGGATTATCTGCATAGCGTGAGCGTCATGCACAGCGCCAGCGGCATTGTCTTCGACATGGACCGTGACGCTTGCCGTTTCGCTTACCGCGACAGCATCTTCAAGCAGGCAGACGGGCGGGAGCTGATCGTGCTGGAAGTAACGTTTGCCTTGCCTGCCGAGTGGCAGCCGAACTTGCGCTACGCGGAGCTGGCACAGGCCGTGGCCGAGCGCAATCTTGCCGAGCCGACGCCGCAACAAGTGGCCGAAACCGTGATGGCGATACGTCGGCGCAAATTGCCCGACCCGGCCGTGATCGGCAATGCGGGCAGCTTCTTCAAGAATCCCGTGGTATCACGAGAGCAATGTCTTGCCTTGTTGGAGCGCTTTCCCACGCTGGTACACCATGCACAAGCCGATGGCACGGAAAAGCTGGCGGCCGGCTGGCTGATCGATCAGTGTGGCTGGAAGGGAAAAAACCTGGGGCCCGCGGGAGTGTATCCCAAGCAGGCGCTGGTTCTGGTGAATAATGGCGGCGCTCGTGGCGCGGACATTACCCGGCTGGCGGCAGCGATACAGGATGATGTAGAGGCGAAATATGGCGTGCGCCTGTCGCCCGAGCCTGTGTTTATCTAAATAATAAATCCGCGCTTGAAAAAATGTTCAGGGCAAGGCGCATTGCCGAAGACAGTACGCATAGTACGGCGAGGCAGTGCAACGCAGCCATGGACGTTTTTTCTGCGCGAATCAGGCAAAATGGCAGACGTAGTCCACTGTTTCAGTCGTTTCGATATCAAAATAGCTGTTGCCCGGCACCTTGAATTCCGTGCCCGCGCCATAGCTGTTCCACTCTGTCGCATCGGCCAGGCGTACCTTGCACAAGCCGCCGACGATTTCCATCGTTTCCGGTGCGCCCGTGTTGAAGCGCAGCGATGACGGGAAAATTACGCCCACGCTTTTCTTCGTGCCATCGGCCAGGATGACGTTGTGCGAGACGCACTTGCCGTCAAAATAGATATTCGATTTTTTGACGACGCTGACATTGTCCAGTTGTATGCTCATGCTTCACTTTCCTTCAGTTAAAAATCAGTTTTCGATGTCATCGGCGCACAACACGCTGTTGCGTCCGCCGCGCTTGGCCGCGTACAGGGCCTGGTCGGCGCGGTTGATCAGTTGCTCGACCGTCGAGTCCGGCGAAGGCACGATGGTGGCCACGCCGATCGAGATGGTGACGATGCCCGTGCTGGTCGCCGGATTCTCGATCTGCAAGCCCTCCAGGTGGCGTCGGCATGCTTCGGCGATCAGCAAGGCCCCTGCAGCCTCCGTTTCGGGCAGGATCAGCGCGAATTCCTCACCCCCATAGCGGGCGGCCAGGTCGGCCGGGCGCTTCAAATGTTCCGTCAGTACGGCGGCCACTTTTTTCAGGCACAGGTCGCCCGCCAGGTGGCCAAAGTGATCGTTATAGCTCTTGAAATGGTCGATGTCGCAGAATAGCAGGCTCAGCGGCGTCTTGTCGCGCTGGCCCCGCTGCCATTCGAATTGCAGGGTTTCATCGAAGCGGCGGCGGTTGGCGATGCCCGTCAAGCCATCGAGGGCGGCTAGTTTCTGCAATTCAATATTTGTATCGGCCAGGTTTTTTTGGCTTTCGCGCAGGAAACGAAATGCCTGGTCGCGCTGCAATCGGCTGATGTGCGCGTTGGAATGGTAGCGTATGCGCGCCAGCAACTCCAGGCGGTCCGGCAGTTTCACCACGTAATCATTGGCGCCGACGGCAAAGCTGTGAGCCTTCAGTTTCGGGTCATCCTTGGCCGACAGCACGATCACCGGCACATGCGCCAGCGCCGCGTTTTCGCGGTACAGTTGGATCAGCGCGAAGCCGTCGATGCCCGGCAGCACCAAGTCTTGCAGGATGACGGTCGGTTGCAAGCGCAGCGCCGTGTCCAGCGCCTGCGTGGCGTCGGTCACGTAATGAAACTCGATATCGTGCTGGTCGCTCAGCATGCGCCGTATTGCCTCAGCAATGATCAACTGGTCGTCCACCAGCAGCACGCTGACTTTGAATTCGGTCAATGCGGGCTCATGCATGGTGAAACTGGAGGAAAATTCTGGCATTGCATTCTTTTCAGATGTTAGGGGAGGACTCCCACCCACTGTTGAGTTTGGCGCCCAGGCGGCTGCGCAGGCTGACGCCTATTCTATCCAATGGCAGGATTTGTTGCGCTGCATCGAGTTCGGCCGCAGCGCGCGGCATGCCATACACGGCACTGCTGGCCTGGTCTTGCGCTATCGTCGTCTTGCCCGCGCGGCGCATGGCCAGCAATCCCTCGCCGCCGTCGCGGCCCATGCCTGTGAGCAACACGCCGATGGCATCGCCGCGCCAGTGCTGTGCCACGCAATGAAAGAAGACATCGACGGAAGGACGGTAAACATACTCGCGTGGTGCCGCATCGTAACCCAAACGATAATTTTGATCCAGCAACAGGTGATCATTGGTCTTGGCGACCAGTACGCTGCCGGCCACCAGTTCGTCGCCCTCGGCGATCACGCGCACGGGCATCTCCAATTGATCGTCCAGCCATTTGGCGAAATGCGAGGCGAAGGTTTCATCGATATGTTGCACCACCACGATGGCGCAGCCGGGCGGCGCCGTCCAGCCGGACAGCACTTTGGCTACCGCTGACGGCCCTCCCGTCGAAGCGCCGATGGCCACCAGAGTGGTGACCTGGCCGTCGCCGCGTTCACCGTTGGCTTGCACCTGGCGCGGCGGCGGCGCTTCGGCGCTGTGGCGTATCAGCTTGCCGATGGTCTTGATCTTGGCCAGCAGTTCGCTGTCTCCTCCCACTTGTCCCTGCAGCACCGGGGTGGCCGTGACGTCGAGTGCGCCGGCGCCCAGCGCGCGGAAAACCTGGTTGACATTGTCTTGCGGGCGTCCCGTGACAACCAGGATGGCGCACGGGCTTTGTTCCATGATCAGGCGCGTCGCCTCGACGCCATCCATCTCCGGCATGTTCAGGTCCATCAGGATCAGGTCGGGGCGGTTGCCCTCGCACATGCGCACCGCTTCGAGTCCCGTGCGGGCGATCCACAGCACCTGGTGTTCCTGCGTGCTGGCCACCACCCGGCGCAGGGCTTCGGCGGCCATGGCGACATCGTTAACAATGGCAATTTTCATGAAGTACAGTTCATAAGCGGGCATCTCCTATCAGGTCTGCCACCGCGTCGAGCAAGGTCTCGTCGTGGAAGCTGCCTTTGGTCAGATAATAGTCGGCGCCGGCGGACAGGCCGCGCGCGCGGTCTTCCGGGCGGTCCTTGTACGAAACGATCATCACCGGCAGCTTGTGCAGGTGCAAGTCCTTCTTGATCAACGAGACCAGTTCGATGCCATCCATGCGCGGCATGTCCACGTCGGTGATGACCAGATCGTACTCGCCGCTGCGCACCACGTTCCAGCCGTCGATGCCATCGATGGCCACGTCGACATCGAAGCCGCGCGCCAGCAGCAGCTTGCGCTCCATCTCGCGTACCGTCAGCGAATCGTCGACCACCAGGATGCGCTTGGCGCGGCGCTGCTGCGCGTGGCCAGCCTGCGCCAGCTGGTGCAGGCCGCCCTCGTGCAGCAGCTTGTCAATCGACAGCAGCAGGTCGGGCACGTCGAGGATCAGCACCGGCTCGCCATCATCGAGCAGGGCGGCGGCGGAAATGTCGCGCATCTTGCCGAAGATCGGATCGATCGCCTGCACCGCCAGGCTTTGCTCGCCGCGGATGGCGTCGACCACCAGCGCATAGCTTTGTTTGCCGCGCCCGATCACCACCACCGGCAAATCGTCGGCGCTACTGGGCGCTTCGCCCAGTTCCAGCACCTGCGCCGCCGACACCAGGCCCAGATGCTCGCCCTTGAGTTCAAAGAACTGCTTGTTTTCCAGCGTATGGATGGCCGCTTGCGGCACGCGCACCACGCTTTCCACCTTGACGATGGGGATGGCGTAGGCTTCGCCCTGTACGTCGATCACCAGCGCGCGCACGATCGACTGCGTCAGCGGCAGGGTAATCAGGGCGCGGAAACCCCGTCCCGGCTCGGACTCCAGGCGCACCGTGCCGTTTTGCTGGCGTATCGTCTCGTGCACGATATCGAGCCCGACGCCACGGCCGGACAGCTGGTTGGCCGTCGCTTTCAGGCTGAATGCGGGCAGGAACAGGAATTCCAGCAGCTCGCCGGGCGACAGTGCGGCGGCCATGGCGGGGCTGGCCATCTTGCGCTCGATCACGGACTGGCGGATTTTTTCCAAGTCGACGCCGCGTCCGTCATCGCTGATCTCGATGCTCAGCATGCCGGCGCGGTGGCGCGCCTCCATGCGTATCGTGCCCATTGCTTCCTTGCCCACCTCGATGCGCTCGTACGGGCCTTCCATGCCATGGTCGATGGCATTCCTGAGCATGTGGTTCAGCGGGCTTTCGATCTTCGCCAGGATGTCGCGGTCGACCAGGGTCTCTTCGCCGTCGATTTTCAGCTGCACTTCCTTGCCCAGGCTACGCGCCAGGTCGCGCACCATGCGGGGAAATGCGTGGATGCCGTCGCGGAAAGGGCGCATGCGCAGGGCCAGCACTTCGTCGACCATACCCTGCGAGACGGCCAGCAGGCGCCGTTCATAGGTTTCGATGTCGGCGATGTGCTCCAGCATGAACTGCTTCAGGGGTTGCGTCTTTTGCAGTGCCAGCAGGGATTTTTCCATCAGGCCCGCGTCGCCCGAGCGGGCAATGGCCTCATGCAGGTGTTCGATGGCGGAAAACAGGCTGCTTTGGTTGCGCTTGAAGCGTTGCAGGGCGCCGATGAAGGGGTGCATCTGGTGCGCATTGATGCGCGATTCGCTGGCCAGCGACAGCAGTTTGTCGAAATTCTGTGCCTGGGCCTTGGCGGGCGCACCGGCTCGCGGCGCGGGCGCGGCCGCAGACGATTCCACTTCCTCGCCCGCCAGGCCGCTGGCCACGAGGGCATGCGGCTCGGCGGCTTCCGGCGCCAAGGGGGCCGGCGTTGGCGCCGGCACAGACAAAGGCAGCGAGGGCAGGGCAGGCAGTTCGGGCAGCTCGGCGATGCCGGCGATGGCGTTCAGGGTCTGGTCGATCTGCGCCGCGTTGGCTGCCAGCCACGCTTCGGCACCCGCATCGTCCAGGCGCGACAGCTGCACGATCAGGTCGACGCCCGACAGCAGTACGTCGACCCGTTCGGGCGTGAGTTTCAAGCGGCCGTGCTGGGCGGCGACAAAGCTGTCTTCCATGCCGTGCGCCAGCTGCACCACCACTTGCAGGCCGACGATGGCGGCGGCGCCCTTGATCGAGTGCGCCGCGCGCATCATCGCTTCGACGGCGGCCGCGTCGCCCGCATGGCGCTCCATGGCCAGCAAGCCATCGGTGAGAATCTGGGTCTGGCTGTCCGCCTCCATGCGGAACAGGTCCAGCATGGAAAAGGCACTCAGGTCGCCGTGCTGGTCCTGGCTCATCGTAATAGTCTCGCAAGTTGAAAGCCGATCAGCGCCGTGTCCAGGCAGCCGATGCGCATGTCGCCCTCGGTGATCACGCCCGATAGAAAGCGCGACAGGCCCTTGTTGATGGTGGCCGCAGGCGTTTGCACGCTGCCCGACGCATAGCGCACGATGCCGTGCAGGTCGGCCACAGGCAGGGCGTAGGCTTGCTCTTCCCAGCGCATCAGCAGCAGGCGCGGAAAGGTGTGACGGCCCTTGACTGGCGGTGCGCCCTGTTCGTCGATGCCCAGCAAACTGGCCAGCGACATGCACGGATACAGCTTGCCGCCGATGTTGACGATGCCAGACAGGCCGCGCCCACTGCGGTGCGGCAGCACGTGCGGCCTGGCTTGCGGCGCCACGGAGTCGAACACGCGCGTGGGCAGCGCCAGCCATTCACGGCCGATGCGAAACACCAGCGCCGAGCTGTCGCGCACTTCCCCGCCCGTATCGATCTGGCGGAAGTGGCTGGCCCAGTCGCGCTGGTAGTGTTCGTCCACGGGCCGCTGCAGGTTGCGCTGGGCCGCGCCCGCATACACGTCGCAGTTGCGGCAATGGACATTGGCTGGCAGCTTTGGGCAGCTCTGGTCGCCGACCACGCCGATATGGTTCCAGCAGTCGTCAATGCTTTCCAGGGTCTCGGTGCCGATGATGTTTGTCATGCTTGCCCCTTAGTTGGACGCCTGGCGGCGCTGGTAGATGCGCGCCGCGCGCGCCTTCAGGGTGGTGGCAGCCGTGTGGTTACCGTTGCGCTCGGCCAGCAGGGCCAGATGGCACAGCGCCTCGTAATGATCCGGCTGCAAATAGATGCAGCGGCGCCAGTAGTCGTCGGCCAGGTCCGTCTTGCCCGCCAGTTCATTGATCATGCCCAGCATGAAATACGCTTCCGCCGCTTCTGGTACGCGGGCCAGGTGGGCGTGGCATTTTTCACCGGCTTCGCGCAACTGGCCACGGTCGGCCAGCAGGCGTGCCTCGGCCAGCAAGTCGGCGTGGGCGGCCTGCGCCGGCTGGTGCGATGGTGCGGACACGGGGCGCGTGCGCGGCGCCTCCTGTGTGATGGGAGGGGCGGGAGCGGCTGCGCGCCTCGGTGCGGGCGGCACGCTGCGCAGGGTACGCGCGGCCGGCAGCGGCGCCGCCTGGAAGGGGGCCGCCGGCACCGCCGTTTCCTTCTTCAGGGCGAAGGCCTGGCGGAACTGCAGCGTCGCAAAGCCGTTCTGGCAGAACGAGGGCACTTCCGCGTAGCCGGCCAGCAGCATGCCGTCGTCGGCCAGCAGGGCCGACAGCTTATGGATGGCCGCGCGCGTGGTAGGCTTGTCAAAATAGATCAGCAGATTGCGGCAGAAGATGACGTCGTAATGGCGGCTGTAGGTGGCGGTATCGAACTGCAGCAGGTTGCCCTGCCTGAAGATTACCTGTTCGCGCAAGGCGTCAATGATGCGGTAGGCATCGTCGGCCACGTGCGTGAAATAGCGTTCGCGGAAGGCCACGTCCTGCGCGCGGAAGGCGTTGCGGCCATACACGCCCGCCTGCGCCCGCTCGATGCAGCCGGGGCTCAGGTCATAGGCGTCGATGCTGAACGCCTGTTTCGGCACGCCGCCGTCGCGCAATGCCATGGCCATCGAATAGGGTTCCTCTCCACCCGCGCAGGGAATCGACAGGATGCGCGTGGCGCGCCCCCGTGCCCAGCGTTCCTGCACCAGTTCGACGGTAGCGTAAAACGCCTGCGGGTCGCGGAACAGCCACGATTCGGGCACCACCACCAGTTCGATCAGCTGCGTCATTTCGGCCGGCGTGAGCGCCTGCAGATAGGCTACGCTATCGCTGAAGCCCGTCTGCTCCATGCGCTGGCCCACGGCCCGTTCGGCCACGGCTTTGGAGACGGACAGGCCGGTCGCGCGGCGCAGCAGGGCTTGTGCCGTCATGCCGTGCTCGCATCTTGAAACAGCAGCGCACGCACGTCGGGCGGCAGCAGTTGTGCCAACTCGACCAGCTGCACGATACCGTCGGCGTCGCTGGCCACCTGGCCCAGGAAGGGCACCGTCGCCACGCCGCTGTCTTCAAGCTGTTGTGTGTCGATGTCGGCGATCCCGCGCACCTGCGAAGCCAGCAGGCCCAGCGCATGCGTGGCGCCGCCAGGTGCGCGGTAGTCGACGATGATGATGCGCGTGTCAAACTGCGCGGCAGCAGCTGGCAGCCCGGCCAGGCGCGACAGATCGATCACGGGCACGGGCGCGCCGTGCAAGTCCATCAGGCCGGCCACATAGTCTGGCGTGAGCGGCAGCTGCTTCAGCTCCAGCAGCGGCAGCACGCGCACGATGCCTGCCAGGGGCAGGCCGTAGCGGTCGCGTCCGATGTGAAAGAGCAGCACTTTCATGGGATCAAATGTTCACGGCGAAGGTCGAGACGCTCGACTGCAGGTCGCCCGCCGCATATTGCAGCTGGTGCACCGCCTCGCTGGTGGCTTTTAAGGACTCCACCGTCTGCTGGGTGGCATCGTTGAGCTGCATCATGGTGTCGGAAATCTGCGACGCGCCTATCGCTTGCGACTGCATGCCTTGCAGCACGGCATCAAATTGAGGTGTGAGCTTTTGCACCTGGTCCATCACGGACGACAGCTGCTCGGCCACTTGCCGTACTTCGCCTACGCTGCGGCGAATTTCCTCCGAGAATTTATCCATGCCCATCACGCTGGCCGACACGGCCGACTGCATTTCCTTGAGCATTTGCTCGATATCCCAGGTGGAAACGGAGGTCTGGTCGGCCAGGCGGCGGATTTCGGTCGCCACCACGGAGAAGCCGCGGCCCGCCTCGCCCGCTTTTTCCGCCTCGATGGCGGCGTTCAGCGACAGGATATTGGTCTGGTCGGCCACCTTGGTGATGGTGATCAGTACGCTATTGATATTGCTGGCCTTTTCCGACAGGGCGGCCAGCTTGGCGTTGATGGAATCGGTGGCCGATACCATATGCTGCATGGTCGAATCCATGCGCTTGAGGTTATTCTGTGCCTCGGCCGTGGCATTCGTCGTGTAGTCGGCCACGGCGGTCGCGTCTTCCATGGTTTTCAGCAACTGACTCGTATTGGCCGAGATTTCCTTGGTGGTGCTGAGAATTTCCACGCTGGTTTGCGCTTGCTCAATGCCCGTGGCTTCCTGCTGGCGCGCCGAGGCGGCGATTTCAGTGGCGGACGTCGTGACCTGGATGCCGGCCTTTTGCACATTGTTGAGCAGGCTGCGCAGGTTCTCGAACATCTTCGCCAGGCCGTTGCCCAGCTGGCCGATGGCGTCGCTGCCCGTGATGCTGACCTTGCCCGTCAGGTCGCCCGAGGCCGCCTTCGACACCACTTCCAGCAGCGAATCGACCTTGGCGCGCAAGGTATTCGTGGCGGCCAGTTCATTGGACTGGTTGTCCTGGATGGTTTGCGCCATGCGGTTGAATTCTTCCGTCACCTTGCCCAGCTCGTCGCGCGAGAGGATGGCGGCGCGCGCGTTTTGCTCGCCGCCGGCGATGCGCCCGACGGCATCCGTCAGGTTGTTCAGCGGACCGAGGATGGAACGGCCCAGCAGGTAGGAAATGCCCAGCGCCAGCACGACGCACAGCAAGCCGCCCAGCGCCAGGGTCAGCAGCATGGTTTCCTGCAATTTCGCCGTGGTGGCCGTGCGTTCGGCCAGCAAGCGGCTTTCCTCGGCAGCGACTTCGTCGAGCAGCTTGTTGGCCTGTGCGACGGCCGGGTAGCCGGTAGGCGGCATGGTGCGCGCCACCGCTTCCGTGGCGCCCGGGCCATTGCCCAGCGCGCGGCGCTTTTCGATCAGGGGATTGATCCACTCCTTGACCCAGGTGCTGGTCAGCGCGTCGATCTTGCGGAAGCGTTCAGACTGCACCTTGTTGTCGACCGTCATGCTGATGGCTTTTTGCGTGTGCTGCGACAGCACCGCCATCTCGTCCGTTTCCGGGTTCAGCGAGGCTTCGTTGCCGGTGAGAATGAAACCGCGCACTTCCACCTGGATTTGCAGGATGGAATTGTGAATCTTGTCGATTTCGACCAGCACGTCCATCGTGTGGCGGTCCCATGCATTGGCTTCCGAGAGGCGCGAAAAACTGTTGTAGGCCACGCCCAGCAGGATCAGGATGATGGCCACGATCGAGCCGAAGCCCAGGTACAGTTTATTCTTGATACGCAGGTCTTTGAACATGGCAGGGCTCCGGAAGCGGGACGGTCGGCATAATTGCAATGTAGCATTTTGCCATGAGGACAGCAAAATGGGGGGGATGGCGGGGCGTGCAAGTCCGTAAATCGTGGCCGGGAGTGCTCCAGACGAAAAAAAGCCGCCCGTAGGCGGCTTTCGGCGGGCGCGGGAGGGGTTGTCTCCCGGCCGGGGATTACTTCTGGCCGCGCTTTTCGCGGGCGATGGCGGCGATGCGCATGCGCAAGGCGTTCAGCTTGATGAAGCCGCCGGCGTCGGCCTGGTTGTAGGCGCCGCCGTCTTCGTCGAAGGTGGCGATGTTCATGTCGAACAGCGAGTCCGTCTTCGAATCGCGCGAGACGACGATGACATTGCCCTTGTACAGCTTGATGCGTACCCAGCCGTTCACGGTTTCCTGCGTGTGGTCGATCAGGGTTTGCAGGGCAACGCGCTCGGGAGCCCACCAGTAGCCGTTGTAGATCATCGACGCGTAGCGCGGCATCAAATCATCTTTCAGATGGGCCACTTCGCGGTCCAGGGTGATCGATTCGATGGCGCGGTGGGCTTTCAGCATGATGGTGCCGCCCGGGGTTTCATAGCAGCCGCGCGATTTCATGCCGACGTAGCGGTTTTCCACCAGGTCCAGGCGTCCCACGCCATGCTTGCCGCCAACTTTGTTCAGTTCGGCCAGCACGGTGGCGGGCGACATGCGCACGCCGTTGATCGCGACGATATCGCCTTTTTCATATTCGATGTCCAGGTATTCCGCTTCGTCCGGCGCGTTTTCAGGGCTGACGGTCCAGCGCCACATGGTTTCTTCCGCTTCGGCGCTGGGGTTTTCCAGGTGGCGGCCTTCAAAGCTGATGTGCAGCAAGTTGGCGTCCATCGAGTACGGCGCGCCGCCGTTCTTGTGCTTCATGTCGATTTCGATGCCGGCGTCTTCCGCGTACTTCAGCAGTTTTTCACGCGACAGCAAATCCCACTCGCGCCATGGGGCGATGATTTTCACGCCTGGCTTCAGGGCGTAGGCGCCCAGTTCGAAACGCACCTGGTCATTGCCCTTGCCGGTGGCGCCGTGCGAGATGGCGTCGGCGCCGGTGGCGTTGGCGATTTCGATCAGGCGCTTGGCGATCAGCGGACGGGCGATCGAGGTGCCCAGCAGGTATTCGCCTTCATACACGGTGTTGGCGCGGAACATCGGGAAGACGAAATCGCGCACGAATTCTTCGCGTACGTCTTCGATATGGATGTTTTCCGGCTTGATGCCGAATTTGATGGCCTTGGCGCGCGCCGGTTCCAGTTCTTCGCCCTGGCCCAGGTCGGCCGTGAAGGTGACGATTTCGCACTGGTAGTTATCTTGCAGCCATTTCAGGATGACGGAGGTGTCGAGTCCGCCGGAATAGGCCAGGACTACTTTTTTAATGTCGCTCATATTGCTTCCAGTTGTCGTTGTCGATGTATGTATTGCGATGCTGCCAGAATATATGCACCTGGCGAATTAGTTGATTTTACCCAGTAACAGGTACTCGATCAGCGCTTTTTGCACGTGCAGACGGTTTTCCGCCTCGTCCCACACCACCGATTGCGGGCCGTCGATCACTTCGGCGGCCACTTCCTCGCCGCGGTGGGCGGGCAGGCAGTGCATGAACAGGGCGTCGGGCGCGGCGCGGGCCATCTTCGCGCCATCGACGATCCAGCCGTCGAAGGCGGCAATACGGGCCGCGTTTTCCGCTTCGTAGCCCATGCTGGTCCACACGTCCGTGTTGACCAGGTGCGCGCCCTCGCAGGCGTCGGAAGGGTTGGCGAAGAACGTGTAGCGCTCGGTTTTGACTTGCGACAGGTCGATGTCGTAGCCTTTTGGCGTCGACACATTGACGTGGAAGCCGAACACTTCGGCCGCCTGCAGCCATGAGTACAGCATGTTGTTGGCGTCGCCGATCCAGGCAACGACCTTGCCAGCGATTGAGCCGCGGTGTTCGATGTAGGTGAAGATGTCGGCAAACACCTGGCACGGGTGGTGTTCATTGGTCAGGCCATTGATCACCGGTACGCGCGAGTTGGCGGCGAAACGCTCGATGATTTCCTGGCCGAAGGTGCGCACCATGATGATGTCGCACATGCGCGACATGACCTGGCCCGCATCTTCCACTGGCTCGCCGCGGCCCAGCTGGGAGTCGCGCGTGTTCAGGTAGATGGCGGCACCGCCCAGCTGGTGCATGCCGGCTTCGAACGACAGTCGCGTGCGGGTGGAGTTCTTTTCAAAGACCATCACCAGGGTGCGGTCGATCAGTGGATGGTAGATTTCGTAATTCTTGAACTTGCGCTTGATCAGATGGGCGCGTTCGATCACATATTCGTACTCTTCCAACGTGAAATCGGAGAACTGGAGGTAGTGCTTGATCGGTTTTTTTATCGACATAATGACCACTTGAAGATGCGCAGGCCGCCGGCGGCGTGCCTTTCCCGCCGGGTTGCATCAGCGTATAACATCTCGTCTGATGACTGCCTCGCCCGGCGCGCTGCTGTGTTGATCGGTGCCCGTGTCTGTTTGTCGCGCGGGTCGATGCGGTTTGCCAAGTTGTAAATCATGCAATGGCAGGGACTCCAGCTATTCAATTATAAGGGTTTTGCTTTTAGATTGGAAAGACTGGTCGGACGGGGACTTGTGTAGACAAGTGGCCGCGTCCAGCCTGGATCTTGCCGGCTCAATATATGTTGGCCGGGGTGGCCGCATCGATCTGCGGCGCCACCAGGGGCAGCTCGAGCGTGAAGCGCGTGCCGGTGCGGCTGCTGGCCACCTGAATGGTGCCGCCCAGCAGGGCCGTGACGATGTTGTAGCTGATCGACAAACCCAGGCCGCTGCCGCCCTGGCCCAGCTTGGTCGTAAAGAAGGGGTCGAAGATGCGCGACAGATGCTGTTCTGCGATGCCGCCGCCATTGTCGGCAAAGACGATCTGCACGCGCGCCCCATCGAGCGTGGCGGACAGGCGCATGCAGCCCGTGCCGGCGGCACCATCGTTGGGCGCGGGGGCGAAGGCGTGCAGCAGGGCGTTGTTGATCAGATTGGTGATCACCTGGCCTAACGGACCCGGATAGCTATCCATGGCGATGCCGAAATCGATGTCCGTCTCGATGCGGTGGCCCGAGCTGCGGATGCGGTTCATGACGGTGGCGATGATTTCATTGCTCACCTGTTGCAGGTCAAACTGGCGCCGCTGTTCGGTGGTGCGGTCGACGGCCACCTGCTTGAAGCTGTTGACCAGGTCGGCCGCGCTGTGCAGGCCGCGCATCACCAGCGCCGATGCCTTGGCCGCATCCTCGATGTAGGCGGACAGGTCGGAGCGGCGCAGGCCCGGACCGTTCATCAGGCGTTCCATGTCTTCCGTCTTTTGCTGCATGGTGCTGGCGATCAACAGACTGTTGCCGATGGGCGTGTTGAGTTCATGCGCCACGCCCGCCATCAGGGAACCCAGGGCGGCGAGTTTTTCCTGCGACACCAGTTGCGCCTGGGCATCTTGCAGCTGCCGGTAGGCGCTGGCATTGTCGAGCGCGATGGCGCCATACGCGCACAGGGTGCGGAAGATCAGCCGCTCGCGTTCGCCGTAGGCATGGGCATGGCAAGCCTGCACCGTCATCACGCCCAGCACGCGCTCGCCCACCGTCAAGGGCACATACAGCACGCTCTGGTTATGCAGGGTGCCCGGCACGGTGTAGGCGTGGCGCTTGGTCGGCACCTGGTCGATATACACTTCGCGCCGCTCCAGCAGGCAGCGCACGGAGTAGGCGCGCGGATTGCTCAGGGGAATGGCGTTGTCGGACAGGGGCCGGCCCGCTTCCATGCCGTGCGCGCGGCGCAGCGCCGTGCCCGACGCATCGAGCATGTAAACGGCGAAGGTGTTGACTGGCAGCAAGGCATGCACGTGGCGATCGAGCACCTGGAATACGGCGCTGGCGTCGAGGTGGGTGGTGATTTCCTGGCCGATGGCCGACAGCCGTTCCAGGGTGTCGCTGGTCTGTTGCAATACTTCGGCGCGGCGTGCTTCGGAGGCGGCCAGTTCGCGGTGATGATAGCCTTCCGAGCGCGCATGTTCGGTCTGGTGGTAGACCTGCATGGCGGTGGCGCGGTTGGCGGCTTGCTGGGTGTGGCTTTTTTCGCGCGCCACGCCCGCATCGAGGGCGATATCGTAGGCGCGCGCATAGTCGCCTGCATGCGCGTATTCGCGCGCCAGCGCATCGAGCAGTTCGCCGGGCGGCGAATAGCCTTCAATGGAAGAGGCTACCTGCAGCGCCTGGTGCAGGAAATGCAGGGCCGGATTGCGTTCTTGCATGTCTGCCGGCGGCGGCAGCTCATGGCGCGCATGCAGCATGGACAAGACGCGCAGCGCCGCCACCTGGTGCATCGCGTCGCCCTGCGCCGTGGCCAGCTGCCGCGCCCGCTCGGCCGCCTGCAGCGCTTCGTCCGGGCGGTCCAGATAGGACAGTGCGTGGGCGCTACCGCGCTGGGCCATGCTGCGGAAATCGGCCTGGCCCAGCGCTTCGGCGCGTTGCGCCAGCCGGCTGAAGGCGTCGAGCGCCGTGTCGTAGTCGCCCTTGTCCAGGCTCAGTTCGCCCAGGTGGAACAGCGCGTTGGCATACGTGCGTGCGCCCGACACGGGGGCCAGGATGTGCAGCGCTTCGCGCAGCAAGCCTTCGGCGGTGGCCAGGCGTCCCAGCTTGCGCATGGTTTCGGCCGTATGCGTCTGGCAGGCGCCGATGCTGCGCGGCCAGCCGGTGGGGCGCGCCAGGTCCAGCGCGCACTGCATCCATTCGAGGGCCGATTCGTTGTCGTTGAGGCTGGAGAAACAGTCGCCGATATTGATGGCGGCCGTGATCGCGCCGCGCAGTTGCCCGCTTTCCAGCGCCGCCTCATAGCTTTGCATGTAGTGGCCGGCGGCCGCGCCCAGGTCGCGCGATTTGTGCGCCAGCAAGCCGCGGAAGTCATGCACCCAGGCTGCCAGCGGCGCTGGCAGCTTGCCGCTGGCGCTGTCAGCCTGGAAGTGCCTGCCCCAGCGTGCCTGGGCGGCTGGCGCATCGCGCAAGACGGCCCAGCGCGCCATGGCCGCATCGGCCAGGCTGGCACGCATCGCATCGCCGGCGCTGCGCGCCTGCTCCGCCGCCGCCAGCAATTCGGCGTCGCAGCGGGCATGGTCGCCCCGGTCAACCGCGATCGACGAGAGCAGCCAGTGGGCGTCGGCGCAGCCAGCACCGTTGCCGTGCGCACACAGGATGGCGTGCGCCGCCCAGGCGTGTTTCTCGGCAACATCCAGTTCGCCATGTAGCCACTCGAGTTCCGCCTGCACCAGTTGCAAGCGCGCCTGCGCCTGTTCCAGCGTGGCGGAGTCCAGGCCGGCCAGCGGCAGCAGCACGCGGGCTTCCTCGCCGAGCTGGCTGGCGCGCAGGCAGTCGCGTTGCCGCAGATGCCAGGACAGCAACAGCAAGTGCGGTACGCGCCCGGCGTCGCGCAGCGACGGCAGCTCGCTTTCCCACTGCGCTATTTCATGCTCGAGCGCGAACATTTCCATTCGACAAATCTCCCCGCAAAACAGTGGTGATGGCCTGCGGGCGCCAGGCCATATGTCACTGCATTGTAAGCTGCATTGGGGAGCAATTGTCCAGTGTGGCAGGCAGATTTCGCGCGCGCAGGCCTGCACGGGGCGGCTGCCCCTGCCGCATGGGGATAGCCTAGCGCGAGACCAGCCGCACCGAATGCGCGCCTTCGAGCCGCATGGCCGTGCGGCTGTCGGCGGGCATGCGCAGTCCCGGCAGATACTGGGCATCGTCGATCACCACGTGCTCGCCAGCATTACTGAAAGCAAAGGTGGCTCCGCGTCGTGTGACGAACAGGCCTGGCGCCTGGGGAAAGATTTCGACTTCCGCCTTGTCGTGGCGTCCGTTCTTGTCGCTCAGGCGGCCGTAGAAATGCTGGTTCTGTTCGCGCACCACGAGGATCTGCTGATTCGACAGCAGGTATTGTTGCTCGATTTCCAGCGCTTCCTGCGCGGTGACGCTGTGCGGCGAACTGACGGTAACGCGTACGCTGTCGGCATGTTGCGGGGTCGCTTGCGCCAGGGCGCTGGCGCTGGCTAGCGACAACAGTGCGGCGGCGGCAAACGGGAAAAGACGTGGGGTATGCATGACATTCACCTTCAATCAGGGTTGAGGATAGGATTTGGACCGGATGATCTCTGCCAGGTTTCCTGCAGGGACTGATGTCAAGGTAGCAAATGCCCATCGCCATCACCAGCAGACGGTGATGAAATGCCGGTTTCGTGCGCTGAACTGCATAAAAACGGTGGCGGATGGTTTTTGGGATTAAACGCGGAAAGCTGCCTGTGCAACGGAATTTAATTTTTCCGGTCGAGCTGTTGCTGGTATTAAATTTGCATGGTCGCGCCGCCACACCATGGCGAACGCGACCGGCGGCGGTCAGTAGAGGGTCTGGGCCGATTCGTGCAGCAGCTGGCCATACAGGGTATGGCGCATTCTGGAGATTTTGCCTTCAGACAAGGCTTGCAGGATGGCGCACTGCGGCTCGATCAGGTGGCGGCAGTTGTAGAACTTGCAGCCGCCCAGGTAAGGCTGGAATTCGCGGAAGGCCCGCTCCAGCATGCCTTCGGACAGGTGGTACAGGCCGAATTCCTGGAAGCCGGGCGAATCGATGATGGAACTGTTGGCACCCAGTTCATCGAGTTTGTACAGGCGCGTAAAGGTCGTCGTGTGCTTGCCCGTGTCGAGCGCGGCCGAGATTTCGCGCACGGCGATGTCCGCATCGGGCACCAGCAGGTTGATCAGCGACGACTTGCCCATGCCCGACTGACCGATGAGGATAGACGACTGGCCCGCCAGTAGCGGTGCCAGGGTGGCCACGGCGTGCTCGGGTTCGGCGCGCGCCGACACTTCATCGACGGGATAGCCCATCGAAGAATACGGCAGCAGGCGTTCGCGGGCTCTGTCCAGCGAGGCCGTCACGTCCGTTTTATTCAGGATGATGCGCGCCTCGATGCCGGCCGCGTCGGCCGCCACCAGCGAGCGCGAGATCAGGTCGTCGGCGAAGCCCGGTTCCGTCGCGACGACGATGAACAGTTGCGTCAAATTGGCCGCCAGCAATTTCGATTTGTACTGGTCCGAGCGGTACAGCAGGGTCTTGCGCTCCTCGATGCGGTCGATGACGGCCTGGTCGTTGGACGTGCGCGTCAGGTGCACGATGTCGCCCACGGCCACATTGGTTTTCTTGCCGCGCGTTACGCATTGCAGCTTGGCGCCATCCACGTCGGCCAGGTAATGGCGGCCGTGGGCGGCGATGATGACGCCAGTTAACTTGCCTTCGCTCATGGGGCCACCTGGCTGCTCTGGTAGATGAGGTCAGCCTTGGCGGCGCAGATGAAGTCGTTTTCGGACAGGCCGCCGGCGCCCTGGTTGACCGAGTGCGTGTCGTAGCGCACGGTGCAGGTTTTATAAGTAATGATGAGCTCCGGATGGTGGTCTTGCGTGTGTGTCATATAGGCCAGGGCGTTCACGAACGCCAGGGTCTGGTAGTAATTCTTGAAGCCGAAGTCGCGGCACAGCTTGCCATTTTGCAAGGTCCACTGGGGCAGCAGGGCATGCAGGGTGGCGATGTCGGTGTCGCCCAGCGCCTGCTGGCGCGGCGCGCAGGACAGTTGGGTCAGGCCTTGCGAAGTCGATGGCGTATTCATGTGGAAGCCCCTTTCAGGTGGCGGATGCGCACGCTGGCCGGCGGGTGTGAGTCATAGAAGGCCGAGTGCAGCGGGTCGGGCGTCAGGGTCGACGCATTGTCTTCATACATTTTCACGAGGGCCGAGACCAGGTCGTCGGCCTGCGTGTGCGTGGCGGCAAAGGCGTCGGCTTCGAATTCGTGCTTGCGCGAGCTGAGCGACGTCAGCGGTCCCAGCAGGAAAGTGAAAACGGGCAAGGCCAACATGAATAGCAGCAGGGCCAGCGCGTCCGTCGGCTGGCCCGTCAGCGCCAGGGCGACGGGATCGATGCCCAGGCCCGCGTAAAACCACGGCTGCGTCTTCAGGAATCCCAGCAGGGCCAGAAAGCCCAGCGAGATGACGAACATCATGGCGATGCGCTTGACGATGTGCTTGAGCTTGAAATGGCCCAGTTCATGCGCCAGCACGGCTTCGATTTCCTGCGGCGCCAGTCGCGACAGCAGGGTGTCGAAGAAGACAATGCGCTTGTTGGCGCCAAAACCCGAGAAATACGCATTGCCGTGGGCGCTGCGCTTCGAGCCATCCATGACGAACAAGCCTTTGGAGGCGAAACCCACGCGCTGCATCAAGCCTTCGATGCGGCTTTTCAAGGAGTCATCGGCCAGCGGCGTGAATTTGTTAAACAGGGGAGCGATGACGGTGGGAAACAACACCATCATCAGCAACTGGAAGCCGCTCCAGACGAACCATGCATACAGCCACCACAGGTCGCCCGACTTGGCCATCAGGGTCAGCACGACCCAGATCAGGGGCAGGCCGATGACGGCTCCCAGACCCACGCCCTTGAGCATGTCAGTAAAGAACAGCTTGCGTGCCATGGTGTTGAAGCCGAAACGTTGTTCTAGCACAAATTGGCGGTAGTAATCGAAAGGCAGGTCGATCAGGCCGGAAATGGCGGCAAAGGCGGCGATCAGGCCAATCTGGTACAGCATGGGCGAACCCGCTCCCATCCATTCATTCAGGTATAGCGCCAGCCATTGCAAGCCGCCCAGCAAAGTAAAACCGATCAGCACGGCATAGTTGATCAGCAGGGTTAGCACGCCGAACTTGGTCTTGGCCACCGTGTAGTCGGCCGCCTTCTGGTGGGCGGCCAGCGGGATCTTTTCCACGAATTCGGGTGGGACTGCAGAGCGGTGGGCCAGCACGTGGCGAATCTGCCGCGAAGCGAGCCAGAAGCGCACGGCGAGGGTCAAAACGAGGACGGATACAAACAAAATCGAAAACGCGAGTGAATACATTCTGTGCCTGTGAGAAAATGGCTGATTATTTAGTTTGATTAGGCCAAGAGAGAATTATGTCACAAGCGACCGACTTAACTGCACCCACCTCTGCATCCACCCCAGCACCTGCGGTGCCGGCACGTCCAAATGAGATGAATCTGGTCTGGGTCGACATGGAAATGACGGGCCTGGAACCCGATACCGACCGCATCATCGAGGTGGCGGTGGTGGTGACGGATATGCATTTGAACCTGCTGGCCGAAGGCCCCGTGTTCGTGATTCACCAGTCGGATGAAACCCTGAACAAGATGGATGCCTGGAACAAGGGCACGCACGGCCGCTCCGGCCTGATCGACAAGGTGAAGGCGTCGACCGTGACGGAAGCGCAGGCGGAGGCGGAACTGATCGCGTTCCTGAAGAAATACGTGCCGGCAGGCAAGTCGCCCATGTGCGGCAACACCATCGGCCAGGACCGCCGCTTCATGGTGCGCGGCATGCCGAAGCTGGAAGCGTTCTTCCACTATCGCAATGTTGACGTATCGACGCTGAAAGAGTTGTGCAAGCGCTGGAAGCCGGAAATCGCCACCGGTTTCAAGAAACACCAGAAGCACACGGCACTGGCCGATATCCTGGAGTCGATCGAAGAACTGAAATATTACCGCGAGCACTTTATTAAACTGTAATGGTGTTGTCGGCTTACGCGCTGCGCGCTAAGCCGACCTACGAGCCATTCAGCGCCGCTGGCGTAGGTCGGGTTAGCGCCCTGGCGCGTAACCCGACACATCCGCCGCCTCAAAGACAAGGCTGTGCCAATCGCCATCCTCATCCTGCCACTCCAGCGCAAACGGTCCCGTTTGCCGTAAAGCCGTGATCCAGCGCACGTCGCCTGGCTGGCGGTAGTATTCCACGCACTGCCCGAACGGCTGTTCCAGCCGACACAGCATCAATCCCTCGCCTGCCACGGCACACCATTGCTCATTGATATCGATCAAGGCCACGGCCGGGTCGCCATAGAATTCCCCCAGGCTGGTTTGCCGGCCATCGGCCGCCGTCACGCTGGCCTCTTCATATTCATGCTGGACAATAAATTGGGCGCTGCGCGCCAGTTCCCTGTTCGTCATGCTGTCTCCACGGTGGGCCAGACGGTTTCCTGGTCGGCGCGCGCCTCGGCGATCAGCCATTCGCAGAATGCGTGCACGAGGGGGCGCGTTTCCGCCTGGGGTGAGCGCAGCAGGTAATAGCAGTGGGGGCCGCGCACCGCGTGTTCGAATACGCGCACCAGGCGGCCCGAGCGCAGATCGTCGCCGATCAGCGGGCTGGCGGCGATGGCCACGCCCTGGCCGCTGGCGGCCGCGTCCAGGCATAAATACGTGTGCGAAAAGCGCGCGCCGCTGTTGCCGCTATTGCCGCTGTAATGCACGCCGCAGCTGTGCAGCCAGCGCGTCCAGTCGATTTCGCCGGGCAGGTGTACTTCCGGCTCGTCGTGCAGCAGCGGATAGCGCAGCAGGTCGGCGGGCTGGCGCAGGCTGGCCGCGTTGGCGCGAAAGCCGGGGCTGCAGACGGCGGAAAACCATTCTTCCATCAATAAATCGACTTTGAGGCCCGGATAGCGGCCCGGCCCCAGGCGGATGGCCACGTCCACGCCATCGCGCGCCAGGTCGACCGGGTGCATCGACGCCAGCACGCGCAGTTCGATCTGCGGATAGCGGTCGCGCAGCCGGCCCAGGCGCGGCATCAGCCAGCGCGAGACAAGCGAGCTGGTGGCAGTCACCGTCACCACCTTGTCATCGCCCTGGCGCCGCGCCTGCTCGGACACATCGGCCAGCTGGTTGAGGATGGGGCCCAGCGAGGCCGCATAGCGCTGGCCGGCGCTGGTGAGCACCACGCCGCGCGGCAGGCGCTGGAACAGCACCACGCCCAGCCACGCTTCCAGCTGTTTCACGTGATGGCCGATGGCGCCGGCCGAGACATGCAATTCTTCGCCCGCGCGCTGGAAACCTTCATGGCGGGCGGCCGCCTCGAAGGCATGCAGGGCGGCGAGCGGTGGCAAAGGACGTGACATGCGGGGGAGCCTCCTCGTTGAGGCTAAGTAATATTGAGCCTATCCGTTAAGAATATTGGTTTGTTTCATTTTGCGCAAGCGAATATGATGCCGGCTATGCGTGAAGTGACCCGCAATATGATTCACGCATGAATCATCCCCAGCCTTACCTGGCATTTATATTTACAACGCCTGGGAAAACCGTCGCGATGCGCAGCAGGTTTGCCCAGGTGTACTCAAAGAGGTTAGTCATGTCTGATCGCCGCGCTGTTGCGCTGGTGTTGCTGTCGGCCGCCGGTTTCGGCAGTTCCGCTGTGTTTGCCAAGGCGGCATATGCGTCCGGGGTCAACCCGTCGACCATGCTGGCCTTGCGTTTCGTCATCGCCGCCATGTTGCTGCTGCCGCTGGTGTGGCTGGGCGGCTGGCGCTTGCCACGCGGCCGCCTGCTGGCCGGCTACATGCTGATGGGCCTGATGTACACGGCCCAGTCGCAAGGCTATTTCAATGCCCTGATGTATGCCAGCAGCGGCCTGTGCGGCATGTTGCTGTACGTGTATCCCGTGCTGGTGACCATACTCGCGCTGGCGCTGGGCTGGGAAAAGCTGGACCGCCGCATGCTGGTGCTGATGGCGCTGGCGATTGCCGGCATGGCCATCACCCTGGGTGGCAAGCTGCAGGGGCAGCCCATCGGCATCGCCCTGGCATTGATGGCGGCCGGCGTGTACGCCGTGTACATCCTGTTTGGCAACAGCCTGTCGAAAAGCCGCGAGAATATTCACCCGTTGGCCGCTTGCGTGGTGATCCTGGGTACGGCTGGCCTGTCGAATACTGCGATTGCCTTGTGGCAAGGCGTGTCCTTGCCGGGCACGGCGACGGGCTGGCTGGCCGTCAGCGCCATCGCCCTGTTCTCGACGGCCATCGCGATTGCCGCCTTCTTTGCCGGCGTGGCGCAAATCGGCGCGGCCAAGGCCTCCATCATTTCCACCTTTGAACCTGTCATCACGATGGCGTTCGGCGTGACTTTGCTGAAGGAATCCGTCAGCGGCACGCAATTGCTGGGCGGCGCCATGGTACTGGCCGCCGTGGTCTTGCTGGCGCAGCGGCCCTCGCCCAAGGTGGCGGCCATGCCGGCCGTGCAGGCGAGCGCCTGAACTTTTTTCCTGAACTGATCGGCTGTATCGATCGGTCTCCTTTGGCGCCGCGACGGGTTTCCTGTCGCGGCGCTTTTTTTGCGCGGAAATTTTGAACATAAATAAGTCTTGATTGCGAATGATTCTCATTTATAATTGATTTCAAGATTCCACCACCACCAGCCAGCCCCTGCCAGCCAGTGTTCGCCTTGAAAGGAGACACCGTGTCGAGCACCTTCCCCATTTGCAATACCGAGCTGGTCACCAGTGAATTTGCCCGCCTGCGCCGTCAGAAAAAAGCCCGCCACCGCGACATCGCCGAGGACCTGGGCATTTCCGAAGGCGAGATGATTGCCGCGCATGCTGGCCTGTCGCTGGCCGATGGCGCCTTGCTGGGTGCTGAGCGCCTGCAGGCCGACTGGCCCGCCATCATTGCCGCCCTGGAACCGCTGGGCGAAGTCATGGCGCTGACGCGCAACGCCTCATGCGTGCATGAAAAGACGGGCGTCTACCGCAAGGCCAGCCACAACAACCATGTGGGCCTGGTACTCGGTGGCGACATCGACTTGCGCGTGTTTTACCGCCACTGGGCGCATGGCTTTGCCGTACGCGAGATGGGAGAGCAAGAGGTGCAGCGCAGCCTGCAATTTTTCGATGCGGCCGGCCATGCCGTGCACAAGATTTTCCTCAAGCCGCAAAGCGACCTGGCCGCTTACGATGCGCTGGTGGCGCGCTTTGCGGACGCGGACCAGGCGGCAGGCATCGCCGTGACGGCGCCGCCGCCGCCGCCGGCGGAATTGCCCGACGCGCAGATCGACGTGGCCGGTTTTCGCGCCGCCTGGGCCGACTTGCGCGACACGCATGATTTTTTCACCGTGCTGAAAAAATACTCGGTCTCGCGCCTGCAGGGCCTGCGCCTGGCCGAAGCGCGCTTCGTGCAGCAGATCGACAAATCCTGCGTGCTTGACCTGCTCAATAGCGCAGCCCTCGAAAAAGTGTCCATCATGGCTTTCGTCGGCAATGCCGGCATGATCCAGATCCATTCTGGCCCCGTGCACAAGATCGCCGTGATGGGGCCATGGATCAACGTCCTCGACACGCGCTTCAACCTGCATTTGCGCGACGACCAGATCGCCAGCGCCTGGGTGGTGAAAAAACCGACCGTCGATGGTCTGGTGACGTCCGTGGAACTGTTCGATGCCAAGGGCGACACCATCGTCATGTTTTTCGGCGAACGCAAGCCGGGCGTGCATGAGTTGTGCGAATGGCGCCATATCGTCGAAAGAGTGGCGCAGGAGGGCGAACTATGCGCCGCATGATCGCCGCCAGCGTGGCGCGCCGCATCGCGCTGAAAAAAATGGGCGCGGGAGCGCTGGCGCTGGCAGCGCCGATGCAGGTGCTGGCCGCCGTCAGCGACGCGGCCAAGCCGATTATCAAGGCGCGGCGCATCGTCAGCGTCGGCGGCGCCCTGACGGAAATCATCTATGCGCTCGAGGCGCAGGGCGAACTGGTGGGCGTCGATACCACCTCGCTGTATCCGGCAGTGGCGCAACAACTGCCGCAGGTTGGTTACGCGCGCACCCTGTCGGCCGAAGGCGTGCTGTCGCTGGCGCCCACGCAGCTGATCGCCACCGAGGAGGCGGGGCCGCAAGCGGTGCTGCGCCAGGTGCGCGACGCGGGCGTGCCGGTGGCGGTGCTGAACGCAAATAACAAATTCGAAGGCTTGCTCGCACGGGTAAAACAGGTGGGCCAGATCACGGGGCGCACTGACCCCGCCGCGCGCCTGGCGCAAGCCTTGCAACAGCAGTGGAACGGCGCCCTGGCCAAGGTGGGCCAGCGCAGCCACGCGCCCGTGCGCGTATTGTTCATCCTCGCCCATGCGCCCAACCAGGTGATGGTGGGTGGGCGCGAGACGGGCGCCGACGCCATGCTGGCGTATGCGGGCGCCGTCAACGTGATGGGCGGGCAGGGTGGATTTTCCGGCTACAAGCCGCTCACGCCCGAAGCCGTGATCGCCGCGCGGCCCGACCTCGTCCTCGTCACGGACCAAGGGCTGAAGGCCTCGGGCGGCGTGGATGGCATATTGAAACTGCCAGGGCTGGCGCAGACGCCGGCCGGCCGCAAGCACCGCATCGTCTCGCTGGAAGCCATGCTGCTGCTGGGCTTTGGCCCGCGCATGCCACAGGCGCTGGCCGACCTGGACGCCGCCTTCGCGCAAGCCATGGCCGCATGAACGTGGCTTCCGTGGTGTCCGTTGCTCCGTGGCGCTGGCCACGCTGGAGCGCAGGCGGGCTGCTGGCCGCCGCACTGGCTTGCGGTTTGCTCGCCGCCGTGCAGGCAGGTGCCGTGCCGGTGACCCTGGCAGACTGGCTGGCGCCGTTTCAATCTGGCGACGCGGCGCAGTCCGGCGGCGCCTATGTGCTGTGGCATATCCGCCTGCCGCGCGCCCTGTTCTCCATCTTGATCGGCGCCGCGCTGGCGCTGGCCGGCGGCTTGACGCAAGGGCTGTTTCGCAATCCGCTGGCCGACCCGGGGCTGCTGGGCGTGAGCAGCGGCGCCGCCTGCGCGGGCGCGGCCACCATCGTCTTCGCGGCCAGCCTGCACGTGGCGCCCGAGTTGCGCGTATGGCTATTGCCGGCCGCGGCGTTTGCCGGCGCCATGCTCATTTGCGTGCTGCTCGACAGGGTCGCCTGCTGGGCCACGCCCGGTTCCATCGTCGGCCTGCTGCTGACGGGCGTGGCGCTGAACGCCATCACGGTGGCTGTCATGGGCCTGTGCATTTACCTGGCCAGCGACGACCAGTTACGCACCCTGACTTTCTGGACCCTCGGCTCGCTGTCGGCCGGCAGCTGGCGCCAGGTAGCGGCCTAGCTGCTGGTGCTGGGCGGCGCGCTGTGGGCCACGCGTTTCCTGATGCGTTCACTCAATGCACTGGCGCTGGGCGAAGCGCAGGCGCTGCACGTGGGCATCGACGTGGGCCGGCTGCGCACACAGGTGATTGTGCTGGTGGCCGTGCTGACGGGTTTTGCCGTCGCCTGGTGTGGCGGCATCGGCTTCATTGGCCTGATCGCGCCGCACCTGGTGCGCACATGGATGGGGGCCGACCAGCGCCGCGTGCTGCCGCTGGGCATGCTGATGGGCGGCTTGCTGCTGCTGTTGGCCGACACGCTGGCGCGCACGGTCGCCATTCCCGCGGAAGTCCCCGTCGGTATTTTCACGGCCTTGCTGGGCGGGCCATTTTTCCTGATGCTGTTGCGGCGCTTCCGCCACAGCAGCACCTGAAAGGATAAGCATGACGCCCCTGCTGGAACTCTCTTTCGCCACCACGCAACTGGGCCAGCAGTACTTCGGTCCCTTCAATGTGCAGGTACATGCCGGCGAGCGCATCGCCATCCTCGGTCCCAGCGGCGCGGGCAAGTCGACCCTGCTCAAACTGATGGCGCGCGAACTGCGTCCGCAGGCGGGCCAGGTGGCGTTCGCGGGCCGGCCGCTGGCGCAGTGGCCGCTGGCCGAACTGGCCCTGCGCCGCGCCGTCCTGCCGCAAGGTTCGAACGTGGCCTTCGGATTGCAGTGCGAGCTGGTGATCGGCCTGGGGCGGGTGGCGCGCCTGGCCGACCCGCAGCTGGAGCGGATCCTGCAGGACGCGGCCGCCCTGGCGCATGCCGCGCATCTGCTGGGACGGCGCCTGGACACCCTGTCCGGCGGCGAACAGGCCAGGGTGCAGCTGGCGCGCATCTTCGCGCAAATGTGGGATGTGCAGGATGGCTTGATACTGGTCGACGAACCGCTGGCGGCGCTCGATCCCGGTCTGCAGTTCGATCTGCTCGATAGCCTGCAGCAGTTCTGTGCCGCGCGCGGCCACGCCGTCGTCGCCATCCTGCACGACATCAATCACGCCTTGCTGGCTTTCGAGCGGCTGCTGCTGGTGCGCTCGGGCCAGCTGGTCGCCGATCTCGCCAGCGGTGCCGGCGCCGTGCCGGCCCTTGCCGCGCTGTACGGCATCGCTCTGACGACGGCGACCAACAGCGATGGCGACGTGTGCGTCATCCCTGCCAGAAGCGCGGTCCGCAGGGCCGCCTGATTCACCAGACGTCCGCCGCGCGCGGCCGCGCCATCTGGCCGCTGCTCAGCAGCCACACCATCAGGGCCTCGGCCTGTTCGCGCGTGGCCGCCACTTCCTGCACGATACCAAAGGCTTTCATGGCGCCGGTCGCCATCGCCTGCAGGCGCGCGCGTTGTTCCGCGTCCGCCTCGACTGACACCAGGCCCCGGCAAAGGGCGGCCAGCGCTACCTTGTTGTGCTTGAGCCACAGGCCGCGCCGCTTGCGGTCGATGTGCGCTTCGTCGCTGCGTTCCTCTTCGAACAGCATGACGAACGGTACGCCGTGGCGCAGCAGGGCGTCCATGTCGTTTTCCCACAGCGGGGCATAGCCGGTGACGGCCGTTTCAGGGCGAAAGCGCACGATGGGAAAGTCGCTGACGTCGTGGATGGAAAAGTGTGCGGGATTCGGTTTCATGGCGTGCTTCCTTGTGAGGTGGTTGAAAATGCTTGCCAGCCGCCGCCCAGCGCCTTGTAGACCTGGACCAGCGACAGCGAAGCGGTGGCGCGGCTGTCGACCAGCGCCGCTTCGTTGTTCAAGAGCGTGTTTTGCACATGCAGCACGTTGATCAAGTCCGTGCCGCCCTGGCGATACTGCAGTTCGGCGCTGCCCAGCGCGCGCCGTCCCTGTTTGACGGCTTCATCGAGGCTGGCCTGGCGGCGGGCGTTGGCCTGGTAGCTTGAGAGTGCATCTTCCACTTCGTGCCAGGCGGCCAGTACCGTCTGGCGGTAGGCGATGGCCGCTTCCTGCTGCTGCGCCTCGCGCAATTGCAGATTGCCGCGCAGGCGGCCGCCGTCGAACAGGGGCACGTTGAAGCCGGGGCCGAAGGCAAAGCGCTTGGCGTCCCAGCCGATGTCGGACAGCTGCATCGCTTGCAAGCCGATGCTGCCCGAGAGCGTGATGCGCGGATAAAAATCGCCTTGCGCCACGCCGATGGCGGCCGTGGCCGCGTGCAGCTGCGCTTCGGCGCGGCGGATGTCGGGACGGCGCCCGGCCAGGCTGCTCGGCACGCCCAGCTGCACCTGCATGACCACGGCCGGAATGTCCTTGCCGGCCGCCAGTTCCGCCTGCAGGGACTGCGGAGGCAGCGCCAGCAAGAGGGCGAGGGCATTGCCCAGGCGCACTTCGCGCTGTTGCAGCGGCGGCAGGCGCGCTTCGATGGTGGCCACGTGGGCCGCCGCCTCGGCCTCGTCGAGTTGCGACGCCGCGCCTTCCTGCAGGCGGATGCGGGTCAGGTCCAGGGTATGGCGGGCGATATCGAGCAGCTGCTGCGTGATGGCCAGCGTCTGCTGCGCGCCGCGCAACTCGATGTAGTCGCGCGCCGTTTCGGCCAGCACGGCCAGCAGCACGCCGCGTTGCGTTTCCAGGGCCACCTCGACCCTGGCGTCGGCCGCTTCCACTTCGCGCCGCACGCGGCCCCACAGGTCCAGCTCCCAGGCTGCATCGAGATTGCTTTGCCACAGGCTGTAGGCGGATTGGCCGTTGTTGCGCGACGGGTCGCTCAAGCCTTGTGCGCTGTTACGCGCGCGGCCATAGCTGCCATTCGCGCCCAGGGACGGCCCTTGCGCGGCACCGGCCACGCCGCGCGCGGCACGGCTTTGTTGCAGCCGGCTGCTTGCCGCCAGCACGTCGAGGTTGGCGCCGGCGGCGCGCTGCAGCAAGGACGACAGGGTGGTATCGCCAAAGCTGTCCCACCAGCGCTGCTCGATGGCGCCATCCTGCCTTGCGGTGAAACGGGCATCCTCCGCCTGGTGCCATTGCTGTCCCAGATCGTTGTGCGGGCGCTGGAAGTCGGTGCCGACGCTGCCGCAGCCGGCCAGGCCCAGGGCCGTGATGAGTGCCAGTGCTTTCATCGTGCGCTCACCTGTTGCAGCTGTTGGCGGCGCATGGCCGTATCGATGCGCACTTCGGCCGACATGCCCACGCGCAGGCGATGCTCGCCATCCTGGCCGGGATCGAGCGCGATCCTGACGGGGATGCGCTGCACCACCTTGGTGAAATTGCCGGTGGCGTTTTCCGGCGCGATGGCGGCAAACGTCACGCCCGTGGCGGGCGCGATGCTGTGCACCGTGCCGTGCAGGAGCACGCCCGGATAGGCGTCGACGGCGATGCTGGCGGGCTGGCCCTGGCGCACGTGGGTCAGCTGGGTTTCCTGCAGGTTGGCGACGACGAAGCTGCGGTTCAAGGGCACCACGGCCATCAGGCTGGCGCCGGGAGCCACCAGGGCGCCGACGCGCACGGCACGGCGTCCCACGATGCCGTCGATGGGGGCGCGCAGCAGCGTATGCGACAAATCAAGTTCGGCCCGTTGCAGGCTGGCGCGGGCGCGCAGCAGGGCCGCTTCGGCCGCGCCTTGCTGCGCTTGCAAAATTTCCGTCTGCTTGCGGGTGGAAACCAGGGCGGCGCGGTTTTGCGCCAGGCGTGCGCGGCTCACGTCGAAGCGCGATTGCGCCTGCTGCGCGTTCTGCACGCTGCCCGCGCCCTGGCCGGCCAGATGCTGCGAACGGGCCAGTTCCTGCTGCGCCAGTTTGTCTTCCGCCTGGTTGGCGTCGACCAGGGTGGTGGCTTGTTCGATCACCGATTGCTGGCGCTGCAAGGTGGCGCGGGCATAGTCCAGCTGCGCCTCGGCGCCGGCTACTTCGGCGCGGGCGGCGGCGGCGGCGGCCTGGTAGTCGCGGTCGTCGATGCGCGCCAGCAGATCACCCGCCTTGACAGTCTGGTTGTCTTCCACCAGCACTTCCCGCACGATGCCGCCCACCTTGGGGGACAGTACGGTGTAGTCGGCGCTGACAAAGGCGTCGTCGGTGCTTTGTTCATCGCCATGGGCGAATAGCAGTTGCCAGGCGCAAAAGGCGAGGGCGCAGGCCAGCAGGGCCAGGCCGAGGATAAAAGCGCGCGAGCGCAGGATGGGGACATTCATGGTGAGGCTCTTTCGTAAAAATGAAAACTCAAGCGGCGCGCGGCGGATAGACGCGCGTCGGCAGGATGGGAATGATCAGGATCATGGCCAGCGCGATGGCGGCCACGGTGAGGTACAGGTCGGACGAGGTCAGGGTGACGACTTGCGCATGCATGCGCTGTGCCAAACCCGGTACGTCCACGGCGGTCGGCAGGTTGCCCAGGCGCTCGCTGAGCACCGTCGAATGGAAATGGTTGCGGCGCGTGATCAGCGCATCGAGCACGCCGGTGGCGACGACGGCCGACATGCCCTTGATGGTGTTGAACCAGGCCGAGGCGAATGGGCCATCCTGCGGCGCCAGGCCCGTGGTGGCCAGCAGCAGCAAGGGAATCACGGCCATGGGTTGCGCAAAGATCTGCACCGCTTGCAGCAGGTAGAAATGCGTGCGTATCCAGTCCGGCGACATGCGCGCTCCGAGCACGCAGGACAGGGCCAGCAGGGCCAGGCCGATGGCCAGTACCCAGCGGCAGTCGACTGCGCGGATATTGCACAGGGCGGCCACCAGCGGCAGGGCGATCAACTGCGGCAGCGCCACCATCAGCATCACGGGTGCCGTTTGCAGCGGGCGATACGCGTGCACCTGCGCCAGGTAGGACGAGGGAATCAGGATTACGGCCAGCAGCACGAACAGCACGCCGCCCAGGGTCAGCAGGGCGTGGCTGAGGTTGCGCCGCGACAGCAGCTGCAGTTTGAAGAACGGCAGCGGATGCGACCACTCGTTGATGAAAAACAGCACCAGCAGCAGGAGACCGCCCCCCAGCAGCACGCAGATCAGCGGCGAGGCGAACCATGCCAGGCGCTCGCCCTGCAGCATGCCGACCACCAGCATGCTGATGGCGGGCAGGCCAAGCAGCAGGCCGCGCCAGTCGAACTGGCGGAAGCGCTCCAGGCGCAGCGGGTCTTGCGGCAAGCCCCAGGACACCATCAGCAGAGCGACGATGCTGCCCGGGACGACTTGCCAGAAGGCCCATTGCCAGCCCAGGTACTCGGTCCAGAAGGCCGCCAGCGGCGTGCCCAGGCTCGGGCCAAAGGTGGCGCTCAGCGCATAGCCGCCCAGGCCATACAGCTTGATATTCGGCGGCAGGAAGCGCAGCGCCACCGTCATCAGCATGGGCGGCAGGGCGCCGCCGGCCGCGCCCTGCACCACGCGCAGGAACATCAGCACGGACAGGTTCGGTGCGAACGGGCATAGCAGGCCGGCGGCCATGCAGACGAGGATGGCGGTGGCCGTCAGGCGGCGCAGCGAGAAGGTGACGGAGCACCACGGCGCAAACGCCATGGCCGACACCGAGGCGGCCGCATACAGGACGACGAGCCAGCTGGCGTCGTCGCGCGCGATGCCCATGGCGCCGCGGATGTCGGCCAGCGCGACCTTGGTGATGTTTTCATTCAGGCCGGACACCAGCACGGCCAGCAGCACGCCGGCCAGGCCCGTGGCCAGGCGCAGGCCGAAAACGGGGGGCGCGGGCGGTGAAGGGGGAGGCGGCGCCGTCGGGACGGCGCCGGGTAGCAGTACAGCGGACACAGGGAACTCCGTGGATGAGAATCAGTCCACGCAGTATAGGTAGCCGTTAATCTTGTGAAAATTGATAATTAATGAAGTCTGAATTGCGTCTGGTGCAATGATGCTGGGGCTCAGACCCTAAGCGTCCGGCGGCGCGCTGCCGCACAGCTCCTTGATCATGCGGCGCAGCCAGCGGTGCGCATGGTCGTGATCGAGGCGCGGGTGCCAGGCCTGAAACACGTCGACATCGTCGACGGGAATGGGCAGCGGGAACTGGCGTAGCTTCAAGCCCAGCCGCTCGACGATGGGCAGCAGGGGCGCAGGCATCAGCGGCAGCAGCAGGCGCGAATCGGCGACGGCGAAGATGGCAGACTGAAAATTGGGCGTGATCAGCGAGACTCGGCGCGCGTAGCCCCGCTCGGCCAGGGCCGTGTCGAACGGGCCGCGCGCCAGGCCGCGCCGCGAGACGCTGATATGTTCGTGCTCGGTAAAGCTGTCGAGGTTGATGGGGCCGTCGAAGATCGGATGGTCGCTGCGGGCGATGCCGACAAAGCTGCTGGAAAACAGATGCTGCAGCTTGATGTCTGGTGCAAAGGCGCGCCGGGCGCTGATGTACAGGTCGATGCGGCCCGCGTGCAGGGCGTCGTTTTCCGTGGCGCCATCGCCTTCTGGCACGAAGCGCAGCGCCGTGTGCGGCGCATGGATGGCCAGCAGGTCGCGCAGTTTGCCGCCATACGCGCCGACAAATACGTCGTTGGCGCACAGGCTGAAGGTACGTTCCAGCGTGCGCAGGTCGATTTCCCGGCCGGAAGTGAAGACGGCGTGCGCCTGCTCCACAACGCTGCGCACCTGCTCGCGCAATTCCAGCGCGCGCGGGGTGGGCGTCAGGCCGCGTCCGGAGCGTACAAAGACGGGGTCGCCGATGGCGTCGCGGATGCGCGACAGGGTGCGGCTCATGGCCGGTGCGCTCAAATTCATGCGCCGCGCGGCGGCCACGGCGCTGCCTTCCTCGAGCAGGATGTCGAGGGCAACGAGCAGGTTCAGGTCGGGGAGTTTCATGCGGCGATTATAGCCCTTGGGCCAACGCCAGCGCTGCGCCGGCAGGACGCCGGCGCAGAGGGAGATGCTACTGCTGGATTACTCGGCTGCCGGCTCGGCGCCGCAGCATTTCTTGAACTTCTTGCCGCTGCCACAAGGGCAGTCGTCGTTACGGCCCACTTTTGGCTCTTCGCGCTTCATGGTTTGCACGGGTGCCTTGCGGCGCGGTACCCAGAAACGGTGGATGGCCGGCAGGTTCGCTTCCAGTTCCTGCGCCAGCTTGTGCGCCTTGACCGGGTCTTCCACCAGTTTCAGTTCTTCTTCCTTGATTTCGTCGGCGCCCAGCAGGTAGATTGGCTGCATCAGCTCGGCTACTTCGGAATCCCAGATTTCGTTCCACGAGCCAGGACGCAGTTCCATGCCGTCCCAGAAGCCCCAGCACCAGGCTTCGGCGTCGATCAGGGTCTGGCCTTCGTAGTCGTGTTCGACGAACAGGGCCTCGAATTCCTTCGGTGCGACTTCAAACGTCACCAGCACTTCGTTCATGAAGCGCATGATCAGGTTGACGATGCGCTCTTCTTCCTTGCTGTTCTTGAATTTTGGTGCATCTTCGGCATCTTCGCCCCAGACGCGCGGCAACCACTCTGCCGGCATGATCGGTTCCGGGCCGATGGCCACCGCCGTCAGATAGCCGTGCAGCATATCCATGGTCATCGCGTCTTCGGAGCAGCGGTCCGACAACAGGAATTGGTCTAATTCGTCAAATTCTTTTTCTGATAATGGCTGTTCGAGTTGCATGGCTTGCTCTTTGTATTGAATGTAAGCCGCCAGTATACGCTGAGCTGCGGCTTACCGCCGAATAACCCCCAATTAAACCTGCTGCACGTCGTGATTTTTCATCTCCGCTGCTCACTGCAGCAAAGTACAGTTCCGCTTCTCGACGCCAACTCCCTTCCACTGGCGAGGGTTTTCTCAGGTGTAATCAGCATGATTTTTTGTGCGCGCCTTACAATGTCGCTTATGCACAATGAAAACCAGCCGCACGAGGACGACCGGCCCGTCCATCCCTTTTCCGCCCTGAGCCCCGATTGCGTCCTCGACGCCCTCGATAGCGTGGGACTGCGCGGCGATGGCCGCCTGCTGGCGCTCAACAGCTATGAAAACCGTGTCTACCAGGTGGGCATCGAAGACAGCGCGCCCCTGGTGGCCAAGTTTTACCGCCCCAAGCGCTGGAGCGATACGGCCATCCTGGAAGAACACGCGTTCGTGTCCGAGCTGGTCGAACGCGAAATCCAGGTGGTGCCGGCGCTGGAAATCAATGGCAGCACCTTGCACCAGTACCAGGGCTTCCGCTTTGCCGTCTTCCCCCGTCACGGAGGCCGCGCGCCCGAGCTGGACGACCCTGCCACCCTGGAATGGACAGGGCGCTTCATCGGCCGTATCCATGCCGTCGGCGCACTGTCCACCTACAAGGAGCGGCCGGCGCTCGATCACCAGACGTTTGGCGTCGAGCCGCGCGAGTTTTTGCTGGAGGGAAATTTCCTGCCGCCCGAACTGCTGGCCGCGTATTCCAGCGTGGCGCAGCAGGCGCTCGATGGCGTCAAGCGCTGCTATGACCGCGCGGGCGACGTGGCCGTACTGCGCACGCATGGCGATTGCCATGGCGGCAACGTGCTGTGGACGGACGCAGGTCCCCATTTCGTCGATTTCGACGATAGCCGCATGGGCCCGGCCATCCAGGACCTGTGGATGATGCTGTCTGGGGAGCGGGGCGACATGGTGCGCCAGATGAGCGACATCCTGGCCGGCTACGAAGACTTTTGCGATTTCGACCCGCGCCAGCTATACCTGGTCGAAGCGCTGCGCACCCTGCGCCTGATCCATTATTCGGCCTGGCTGGCGCGCCGCTGGGACGACCCCGCCTTTCCCGTTGCCTTCCCGTGGTTTAACACGCAGCGCTACTGGCAAGACCGCATCCTTGAACTCAGGGAGCAAGTTGCCCTGATGGACGAAGCGCCGCTCTGGCCAATTTAAGCGCGCGATAAAACGCCCATGGCGGCGTTGCATTGCCTAGGCGTACTATTCGTACTGCCTTCGGCAATGCGCCTTGCCTTGAGTATTTTCTCGGACGCTTAAATCCCAGCCAAATCCTGAAAAGAGCGGTAAAAGTCGCTCTTCTTGCCGTGCTGATTTGCATGTGCTTGCTCGATAATGGTGTTAATAAATTCCCATAAGCAACGGAATTCACCCGAATAAGCGAGAAATCATGCAAGCACAGCAAAATCAGCGCCAGGCCGCCTCCCTCACCGTCGCGTATTCCGCCGACGACGAGTTCGACCAGGACAGCATGGTCTCGCTGCATGATTTCAAGGACCTGGAGCGCAAGGCGGAAGCGCCAGTTGTCGCCAACACGCCAGCACTGCAAGCCGAGCCGGCAGCGGAAGCCGACAGCAAGGCGCCTGTCGCCGAACGCCAAAAAATGGAATTGAAAGCCATCCACGAGGCGATTGCCCGCGTGGAGGCGGAAGCGAAGGCCACCTGTGCCGCCGAAAGCCGCGCGCTGGCCGAGGCGCGCGTGCGCTCGCTGGCCGAGGACCGCGCCGCCATCGATGCCGCCGCCGCCGCCGCCGCACAGCAAAATGCGCAGGCCGCCGAAGAAGCCATTGCCGCCAACCGCGAACGTCTCGATACCATGCGCGCCGCCGCGCAAGCCAGCGTGGCCCGTCTGGAAGCGGTCAAGCAGGAGACGGCCGAACTGCGCGCCCGCGTGGAGTCCGATAATGCCATCCGCCTGGCTGCGGAACAGCGTTCGCGCGCCGAGCAGGAAAGCCGTTTGCGCGCCAGCGAGCAGGTGGCCGTGCAGTCGGAGCTGGCCGAACAGGCCGCCCGCGCCGCCGAAGAATTGCAGGTGCAGACGGAGCAGGCCCGCCTGCAAGCCGTCGAGCGCGTCGCCGCCGTGCAGGCGGCCAAGGACGAAATGGTGGGTATCGCCTCAGCCGATGCCCGGGTCGCCGTGCTGGCGCGCGAACGCGAGCGCCATGCGCACGGTGCGCGCCAGACGGCGCAGATGCTGGCCGAAGCGGAAAGCGAAGCGCTGGACTTGACGGTGCAGCGCGAGCGCGCCGACCAGATCGCGCTGGAATCGGCCTTTAACCGGGCAGCCGCCGAAGTGCGCGCCCTGGAAGAAGCGCGCGCGCTGGCGCACCTGGAACAGGAACGCGAAGCCATCGCCCTGGCGCAGGCGGAATCGGAACGCCATGCGGCGCAGTCTCTGCGTCTGCGCCTGCAGACGGAAAAGGAATTGCGCGACGCAGCCATCCACCGAGAGCGCCTGGAAATGGTCGCCGTCGCCAGCGCGCAGGCGCGCCGCGATGCCGACGTGCGCATCCTTGCCGCCACCGAGGCGCGCATCGAGGTGGACCGACAGTTGCGCGCCGTGGCGCTGGCCCGCGTGGCCGCCGAACAGGATGCGGAAATCGCCGGCCACGCCAAGCTGGAAGCGGAAACGGCCGCCCTCGAAGAAACCAGGGCACGCGAAGCGGCCGAGCAGGCAGCCGCCGTGGCAGCGGCCCGCGAACTGGAAGAGCAGCAGCGCGCCGCCAGCCTGGCGCAGGAACGCGCCGAACTGGCGCGCCAGGCGTCGGAACTGGCTGCCATCCAGAACGATGCCGAGCAGGCCGAGGTCGATGCCGGCAAGGCTACAGTGGCAATGCAGGCGCAGGCATCGCAACTGGCGCAGGAAAAAGCCCGCCAGGCAGAGCAACTGCTGCAAGCCGAGCAGGAGCGCCTGGCTGCCGAACAAGCCGCCATCGTGGCATTGAAAGAGAAACTGGAAGCGGAAGCGCTGGCGTTCAACGCGGCGCAGGAACGCATCGCCGCCGAAGGCGCGCAAGCTGAACTGCTGCGCGGCCAGCATGCGGCCGAGCAGGCCTTGCGGGAAGCGGCGCAAAAGGAAGCCGACGCTATCCGCATCCTGATGGATCAGGCGCTGGTCGAGGGCGAGCAGAAAGCCGCTGCCGCGCAAGCCGTGCAGGCGCAGGCGCGCCTGGCCGTGGAACTGGGCCAGGTGCATAGCGAGCGCGCCCGCGTGGAGGAAGACAAAGCCCTGGCAGCCGACGCGCTGCTGGCATCCGAACGCGATTTCGTCGCCGCGGAGCGCGAGTCGCTGGCGCTGATCGCGCAAAAACTGGTGCAGCAGCGCCAGACCAGCAGTGCCGAAGAGCGCGCCTCGCAAGCCATCGCCGGCCGTCTGGAAGCGGAAAAGCAGGCGACGGCGGCCGCCGAAGCGCGCGCCGCCACGGAACAGCAGGCGCTCGACGCCATGCGCCAGCGCGAGCAGCTGGAACGGACCGCGCAGCAAGCGGCCAGCGAGAAACTCGCCGCGCAGCAAGCCTTGCTGGCCAGCGCCCAGGCCCATGCGGCCCTGCAGCGCAAGGCCGCCGAGACCACGCGCGCGATGGCTGCGGCCAAGCAGCAATTGCTGGACCTGGAAACGGCGCGCGCGCAGCAGCAAGAGCGCGAACTGGCCGCCCTGCGCGCCAGCCTGGAGCAGCCGCAAACTGTCTTTTCCAACTCCTTGAGCGCCGCCCGTGCGAAAGCCGAACAAGTGAGCTCGGCGAGTTTGACGCGCGAAGTGATTGAGCGCTTGACGCAGCCTAACGAGGCAGGTGCCGTCTGGCGTTCGCGCTAGGCTCGAAGGTTGAAAACTTCCTGCCCACCCCCGCCGGCGATGGGAGAATTACGCTAACGATCGGCTGGCGGCTTCTCAGGCGATGGCGCAAGAATCTGCACATTGAATACATCTAGGAGGGGAGGCGCCGGCCCGGAAGGGCCGGCCGGCGCGATGCTGCTGGAGTTGCTGGACTTGCGGTATTACTGGCTCAGTACGACTTTGTCGGCAAAATACTCCGTCTCGCCGAAGCATTGCGTTGGCACACCCTTGTGCTGGCTGTAGGTGACGAGGATGCGCTTGCCGGCGGCGGCCGACAGTTGCTTCGCCACTTCCTCGTCGCGCACGCTGAACTGGAATTTTTCAGGGATGGTGCCCGGCAGTGCCGTCAGCAGTAATTCACCCTCCCATGTCTTGCAAATCCAGCCCCGTTTGGAGAACTTTTGCAGGTAGCCCGCCCGTTCGCCTTCCGAGTACGAGAAGCTGAGGGCCATCCACGTGTAGGCCGCCAGCAGCAGGAAGCCGGCCACGAGGAAGATGACGAAGGCGAAGGTGACTTTTTTGGTCGTAGGGGTCATGTTGACTTTTATCGTTAAAGTGAAGAAAACCCGGGGTCAGACGGGGACGCCGAGTCCCGGCGAGTCTGACCCCAGCCTTCCGCTAGTGGTGTACGTACACTCAGTCTTTCCGTCCGGCTTTCCAGTTCAGTCCGAAATTGTAGCGCTCGTCCATGGCCTGGTGCGCCGTGATTTTACCTTGGCCGCCGAAGTATTCCACCAATTTTGTCACCTGCAGGTTGCCGCCGTGGTTTTCCAGCATGGCGATGGCGCACATGGCGTGCGAGCTGTCTGTGTCGAGACGCACTTCCACGGTAGGCTGGCCGGGAATCTCGATCGTCACGACGCCATCCGTGGCAGCCCAGTTCGGTACGCCTTCGTAGATGAAGGCGTAGACGAGCACGCGTTTGATCTGGTCGAAATGGCTGCCGTTGATGAAGATGTTTTCGCCGCTGCTGATGCTGCCCGTACGGTCGTCGCCTTCCAGATGGATGTAGGGCGGACGGTCGTAGGCGCCCCAGCTGTTGCCCAGCGCCTGCACGGCGCTCTTGGCACCGCTGCTCATTTCGAACAGGCAGCCGATGTCGAGGTCGATGCCGCCCGCGCGGCCGGCCGGCTTGTTGAACAGCTTGCCGAGGAAGCCCGTGTCCAGCTTCGAGGCGGGCGCCTGGCCTTGCGCGGCGTTCTGGTTCCAGTTCAGGTTGACACGGATGCGGCCATAGCCGCCGCTGTCGCGCTTGTCGAGCGAAATCTTGTCGCCGCGCTTTTCCAGGCGGATCTTCGACAGCGAGATTTTATTCGCCGGCGGCGGGGCCGCTGGCGTGGGGACGGGAATCGGTGCAGGGGCAGGAGCCGATTGCGCCGCCTCGCTGCCGCCGAAGTGCTTCAGCAGCGCCGCCAGGCCGCCGGCGAAGCCCTGGCCTACGGCGCCGAAGCGCCAGCTGCCGTCGCGGCGATACAGTTCGCCGATGATGACGGCTTTTTCATCCTGGAAGTCATTGCCCGTGAAGGCAAACGTGGCCGCCTGGCCCAGCGCCATGCTGGAGTTGCCCAGCGCGCGCATGCTGCCCTGTTCCGTCGCCGCCGTGAACACCAGCTTGTCGATCGAGGCGGGCAGGCGGGAAAGGTCCACCTGGAAGGTGGAGCGGGGGCCGTTCAGGTCCACCGTGATGGCGTTGTCCGGCGCGCTTTTCTGGTTGAAGAACACCATGTAGCGGTCGTCCGACAGCTTGCCGGCCGCATCGACGCCGAAGCAGCTGACGTCCACTTCCATCGAACCTGAAACGATATCGAGCGTGACGGCAAACGGGCCATTCAAGCCCAGGTCAGCCAGTTTGCCTTTTTGTCCACGTGTGAAATTGGTCATGGTCGTGCAGTCCCTTCGTCGCTGGAGAGTTGAGTATTCAAGGAGTGATGCAAATGAGGGGCGGGCGCCGCGGCACCGTCGGCCGCATGGCGGATGCCGAACAGGCGCGCCTGCTCGATGATGCGCTGCGCCCAGCTGGAGTGGGTCGCCACTTCGCACATCGATTCCTGCATGCGGAACACGGCCGGGCTGTCCGGGTCGATGATGCGCAGTGCCAGTTCGATGTCCGACTGGGCCACCTGATAGTGGCGCTCGATCTGCGGCACCTGGTCCGGGTGGATGGCCGTCTTGGCGATCATGCCATGCGCCATGTCCTGCGCCACTTCGGCGTCCAGCCAGCTGCCTTGCGACAAGTGCTCGAAGACGGGTGCCGTCAGCTGGAAGCCGTGCGGCTTGAAGATGGTGACCAGGCGGCCGATGACTTGCCCCAGCGGCGTTTGATAGATGGTGCCGCTGGTGGGGCGGCGCAGTCCCAGCAGGGCCAATAAATCGTTACCGCCGATGCGCAGGGCCAGGATGCGGCGGCGCACCTCCGGCGCCGACAGGAGGAGGCGGAACTGCTTCATTTCCTCGTCGTCGAACACTTCCGCCGTTTCCAGCGTCGGCATCAGCAAATGGTGCGTGTGGCGCACCAGCTCGAAATACGCGGCGAAATTGTGGCGCGTGGACTTGGGCAGCACGAAGCCGCTCAATTTGTCCGCGCCGGGCATGGCCAGCACGCGCGCCAGTACGTCGAGATTGCGCACGCGCACGAAGCGCAGGGTATCCGATTCGTCGCACATGTTTTGCAACGCCAGCGATAAATTGAACAGCGCGTAACTGAGGTCGCGCTCCGCGATGGCGTCTTCGGTGCAAAGTATGACCGAGCGCAAATGACTGAATTTGTCGCCATTGGCGATCGCCAGCAAGTCCTTGTGCGTGGTCGGCACATACATGGAGGCGCCCAGCGCCGCTTTATGCTCACTTTGTGGGTGTAGGGAGTTGTTATCCATCGACTGCGCTCCTGATAAGGGCGACCGCCTGGTAGGGCAGTGCCGGTTCTACTGTGACGGGTATGGCTTTTTCCTGCGCCAGAAGCAGCAAATGTGCCACGTCCGGCGCATTCGTGTCGCGCACGATCAGGCGTTCGGGCACGCGGCGCAGCAGCACGCGCGTCGCTTCGCCGATGCCTGGCTTGATCAGATTGATGTCGCTGATGCCGTATTCCTGCTGCGCAGCGGCCATGTAGGCTTGCGAGCGCGCCGCCATGGCTGGCGCATCGCTCGCCTCGGCCAGCGGAACGCCGCTGCTGGCGGCGATCGCCATGGCGTCGGCCACCAGGCCGTCGGCGAAATCGCGCGACTGGTCGTGCTGCTCGAACTGCGCGTAGTACACGCAGCCGTGGTAGTCGTCGGGGCCGATGCTGTCATTGAGCACGGAGCGGCTGACCAGGCCCGAGACGGTGGCGTTCAAAATGCTCGACGGGATCAGGTAGTCGCTGGCCGAGGCGGCGCAGGCGGCCGTGCCGGCCAGGTCGGACAGAACGAACAGGCCGCCGTCGATCAACGTGCCGTGCGCGGCGTTGAAATCCTTGACCGTCTGGCGCAGTTCGCGCGAAATCACGCCCTTGCCCGTCCAGCCATCGACGAAGACGATGGACGCGTCGCCATGGCCCTGCGCCAGGATGTGCTTGAGGGCGTTCGCATCGATGCCGCGGTCGCGGATGATGGAGACGGAATAATGGCTGCACTCACGCTGGAACAACTGGCGCAGCAAATGACCGAGGATGACGCCCACGGGCGTGCCGGCGCGCGCCAGCGACACCAGGGTGATGGCGCCAGTACGACGCGCCGCGATCAGGGCCGCCAGACGCAGGCAGTCGCGCGCCATCTGCAGGCGGTTGGCGGCAAACGCGCTCTGGAACAGCGCCAGATAGGCCGGCGAGGGCAGGGATTCCGGCGACAGCATTTCGCTGTAGTGGCGTTGGCCGGACTGGATCAAACGCTCCTTTTCGGCCAGGTCGAGGATGGGTTCGAGCGCCATCGGCGTGAGCAGAAATTCCACGTCTTCCTGGCGGTAGCTGCCGCTGAAATGCTGCGTGCCTTCGGTCATAGCGCCGCCACCGTGAGTGCCGCCAGCTGGGTGCCGTTGGGGATGATGGCGTAGTCGCATTCGGCCATGAAACGCGCGTCCGAACGGCTGTCGCCCATGCCAAAGCTGACGATGGGGCCATGCTCGGCTTCCAGTTCCGCGCGCAGGTAGGCCACGGCGCGCGCCTTGTTCAGGGTCTTCGGTAGCACGGCAAGGTTGTTGCCGTTGCGGTGGATGAAGTAGTCGGCGCCTTCCTTGGCGATCCACTGCTGCAGCACCTGCTCCTCGATGTCGGCCAGGCGCTCGCCGCGCGCTTCATGGTCCTTGACGACGATGTAGAAAGGCGTGTTGTAATCCTCGATCAGGCGCGCGCGCGAGGGCATGCCTGCCTTGATCTGGAAATCGTCGATGATGCGCATGGCGTCCTGCAGGCCGGGCAGCGCCGTCTGCATGTCGTTCTGCATCAGCGCCAGCCAGCCCGCGTCGAGCGCGCCGCCAGGCTGCAGCACGATGCCGCCGTAGTCGAGCACGCTGTAGCTGGTAAACGGCAGGTCGACCCGGCGGAAGGCGTCGCCATTCCTTGCCGTGGCGGGAATCAGGGTCATGCCGCTTTGTGCGAATTCAAAGAAGGCGCGCTGGCGCGCCGTCGTAAACGAGCAGGCGTCACCATTTTTCAGGTAGGCGGCGGCTTGCAGGTCGGTCGCGCCGACGCATTTCTTAGGGGTCTGGAACAGTGTGTCGTCCAGATCAACAAACAGGAATTTCTTCAATTTTGGTCTCTGACTGAAAGTGGAACAGGCGGCCGTTCAACTGGCCGGCGAGTTGCATGAGGGCCGGACTGGCCGGGGTTTCATGGCAGATGAAAACGTGCTGGTACTGGCCAGGCGCCACGTTGTACAGATAGTTGGCGATGCCTTCGCCGTAATTGTCGTCGCAGCGGACGATATGGCCGACGGAGCCCCACGACAAAATCGGTGAGCGCGTGGTCGATTGCACCACGACGTTCTTGCCCAGCGCTTCTAGCTCGCGCGCGAGCAAAAACGACGGGTGCATGAATTCGCCCGTGCCCAGCACCAGCACGGAGTCGCCCGCGCCGATTTCTTGCGCCAGCTGTACCGCCAGGCCTTGCGGCGCCGCCAGAGCGCGGCTCACGCCAATACGGCCGAAGGCGGAGCTGGCACCCCTTTCTGCATTCGCCTCGAAACGCTGCGCGCTGGCCGCTATCGGAGCCGGCGCATCGCCGGCCTGGAATGTGTACTGGCCGGATAGCGCCGCGCCTATGGTGGTGGGCAGGCCGAAACGCTGCGTGAGGCCCGCGTTGGCTGCCTGGCCCATGAAATTGGTGATCACGCCCAGGTGCAGCTTTTCCAGCTGCGGATAGCGTGCGCGGCACACTTGCACCAGGTTGGCGAAGGTGTTGCCGGTCGACGCTTCATCGTCGATCAGCACCAGGCTGCGCGCCGTGGAAAACAGCGCGCTGGCCGCGACCGACAGGTGTAAAAACTGGCGCGGTGCGTGGCTGTGCGATTCCTCGAATTCGAAGAAGGGCACGCTGCCCACGCGATAGCGCGAGCTGTGCAGGAACAGGGCCTTGCCGTTCGGATTGGCGCGCAACCACGCTTCGAACACTCCCTGGCCCAGGCCGACGGCCGTTTCGGCCATGGCGATGAAGACCACGGGGCCGGGCAGGCTGGGGGGGATTTGCGCTGCCAGGTCGTCGTGGATGGCTTCCATGGCGCGCGGCGTGACGGGCCAGTGCTTGCCCAGCACCTTGGACAGGAACAGGAAGCCGCGCTTGGCGTTGGCACGCGCGGCATAGCCGATCAGCCAGTCCAGCGGAAAGCGCGCCTCGTCCACTTTCAAGGTCAGCTCGCCCGTGGGCATCTGCTGCTTGACGATGTTCATGGCAGCTCCACGGCGTAGGCGGCTTCGCCCACGCGCATGCCTTCGTGGATGGCGGGCACGGTGAGCTTGTCAAAGCCCTGGTCGAAACCGGCCAGCGCCAGGTAGGGCAGGTTCGGACCTGCCGCGCACGCCATGCCGATGCCGCCCGACATGCGCGGGTTGATTTCCAACAAAGCCAGGCCGTTCGCGCCTACACGGAACTGGATGTTGAAGACGCCATTGAGGAGGTAGTCGCGCGCCAGTTTGTCGCAGGCTGCCAGCAAGTCGGCGCGCAGCTCGATCAGCTGGCCGCTGCCACCGCCATGCAGCTTCTTGCGCGGCACGGCGCAAATGAGCTTGCCCTGATCGGCGACGCAGTCGGCGCTGTATTCGTGGCCGTCAAGGTATTCCATCAGCAGCAGGGTCTTGAACGTTTCCATCTGCGCCAGGCCGCTGCGCAGCTCTTGCGCATTGATCTGGTAGGCGGCGCCGGCCAGCAACAGCTGGGCGCTGGTGCGCTCTTCATCGAGAATGGCAAAGCCCAGGGCATACACGGATTCGGACGGCTTGATACACAGCTTGCGGTGCAGCGGGCGCAGCTCGGCGTAGGCGGCGTCGTATTCCGCGATGGTCGTCACGGCACGGTAGTCGGCTGGGCGCGCCATCGGCAGATCGAGGCCGTCGCAGAAGCGCGCCTTGTCGTGCATCAGGGTCAGTGTTTCTTCGCTGGCCACGCTGAGCACGCGCGTGCCGAGGGCGGCGAAACGCGCGCTGGCGCTGCCGATCAGGCCCGCTTCCTTGCCGGGCCAGAAAATCGTGATGTTGCGGTCGCGGCAGAATTCCAGGCACCACTCCACATAATTGAGGCCCGTTAATCCCGACGGTTCGACCGCATATTCGTGGGCCGACAAAAAGGCCGCCGCATGCGCGTTCGTATTGCTGCACACGATGTGGTAGCGGGGCTGGCCGCCAGTTGCGGCCATATCGGCCTCGCGGATCAGGCGCATGGCCGTGCCGACCGAGGAAAATGTTTTGTTGAACCAGACTCTTTGCATGTACGGGGACCGGGTGGAAATAGGGGAAGCCGCGCGCAGGTGCGCGCGCGGGAAGTCTATATAGCCAGACTTAACCTGGCCTTAGAGAGAGGGAATCAGCCAGCTTTGCCGCTGGCGGTCCATTTCAAAAATGCGTCGCGGTTGCGCGAGCAGATAAACACCTTGCCCGAACCGGAAAAGCGCAGCACGATACCTTCGCCGCTGGTCACGCTATTGACGATATTGCCGAGGAAACCGCCGATGCCGCCGCCGTTGGCGCCGCCACCCGTGGTCACGGAAATCTCGTATTTCAGGCTATTGTCCCAGCACACTACGTGGGAATTGTCGATCACGACATCCTTGCCCGGCTCGACGTCGAGCTGGAACATGGAGCCGAAGCCCGACACCACCACTTGCCCCGTGCCGGCTGTTTCCATGACGAAGAAGCCGCCCGACTGGGCGAACAGCGCGTTACCGATGCTTTGCGTGCGCACTTTCATTTCCGTGCCCGAGGTGGCGGCGACAAAGGCACCGTCGTTGAGCAGGTACTGGCGTGCGCCCACGTCGACCACTTCGATTGCGCCCGGAAGGGTGGGCGAGAGCAGGCAGTCGCCACTGCCGCGCACCGCTTCGATATGCTGCTGGAAGAACGATTCGCCATTCGCGAAGCGGCGCATGATGGCACTGCCCAAGCCGCCGGTCATTTTGCCTTTCAAGTCCAGCGCCGTTTCCATCATCACCATCGCATCGGATTCGCAATAGATGGTTTCGCCCTGCTTCATGCTGACGTGAAGGAAGGGATCGACGTCGCCGGTGACACTAAATACTGGCATGATAAATCTCCAAAAAAAAGCCGCCTGAGTACGTCCAGGCGGCTGTGTTTAGCGCATAAAACGTTTAGGCATTCACACCGAACGAACGGGCCAGAGGGCCGAGGCCGCCATTGAAGCCCTGGCCGATGGCCTTGAACTTCCATTCGCCGTTGTAGCGGTAGATTTCGCCAAAGATCATCGCCGTTTCCGTCGAGCTGTCTTCGGACAGGTCGTAGCGGGCGATTTCTTTTTCGCCTTCCGCGTTCAGGCAGCGGATGAAGGCTTTCGAGACCATGCCGAAGTTCTGGCGGCGCGCGTCGGCGTCGTGAATGGTGACGGTGACGCTGATGCGGTCGATGTCGGCCGGTACGCGCGACAGGTCGATTTCGATACGCTCATCGTCGCCTTCGCCTTCGCCCGTGGTGTTGTCGCCCGTGTGGACGACGGAACCGTCGGTCGACTTCAGGTTGTTGTAGAAGATGAAGTCAGAGTCGCCACGGACTTTGCCGTCGCTTTTCAGGAGGAAAGCACTACCGTCAAGGTCGAAGGTGGCGCCGTCCGTGGAACGAGGATCCCAGCCGAGGCCGACGATGATCTTCTTCAGGTTCGGTGCTTCCTTGCTCAGGTTGACGTTGCCGCCTTTTTGCAAACTGATTGCCATGTGGTGCTCCTTTTTATTAAATAACTCAAACATACCTTCATGGGATGAGCGCAAGGCGCTCGTGCCATTACTCTCTCAATTGGGGGCGAGCCCCCCGATTTCAAGCTTGTGCCGCGTGCCGTTTGCGATAACGCAGGGACGACCACAGCGAGACCAGGATGAAGGCCACGCCCGACAGGCCCGTGAACCACTCCGGAATATGGTACTTGACGGACGCCAGCATGATCAAGGCCAGGATGCCGATCGCATAATGGGCGCCGTGCTCCAGGTAGACGAATTCGTCCAGCGTGCCCTTGTGCACCAGGAAGACTGTCATCGAGCGCACGAACATGGCGCCGATGGCCAGGCCCAGCATGATGATGACGACGTCGTTGGTGATGGCGAATGCGCCGATCACGCCGTCAAAGCTGAACGAGGCGTCCAGCACTTCCAGGTACAGGAAGCCGCCGATGCTGCCGCGCGCCACCGTTTTGACGAGATCGCCATTGCCGTTCCTGGCTGGCGCGGCGCCTTCTTCTGCGTCATCCTGCAAGTCCGGTTCGCCTTCTTCCAGCAAGCCGCTGATCCAGTTTACGCCGATGTAGACGGCGATGCCGACGATGCCCGCAGCGAGCACGCTGTATTTTTCATCCGCAGGGCCCATCGCCACGCAGGCCGCCACGGCGCCCATGGTGATCAGCACGGCCAGGCTTTCGGTGCCCAGCGCATTCACTTTTTCCTCGGCCCAGCCCAGCCAGTGCAATTCCTTCTCGTCGTCAAACAGGAAGTTCAGGAAGACCAGCAGCAGGAAGGCGCCGCCGAAGGCCGCCACTTGCGCATGGTTGTCCGTCAGGTGCTTGGCATAGACATCCGGCGTGGTGGTGGCCATGGTCCACACGTCGACCAGGCCCAGGCCCGTGGCCACCGATACGATGACCAGCGGGAACAGCAGCCGCATGCCGAAGACGGCCACGAGGATACCGACCGTCAAGAACAGTTTTTGCCAGAATTCATTCCAGTGACGCAAGACCGAGGCATTCACCACGGCATTGTCGAACGACAGCGACACTTCCATGATGCCCAGCACGCCCGTGATCCACAGCGCCTGGATCATGCCTGACATGCCGCCATGGCTGTAACCCCACCAGCCCGACACTGCCATCAGGATGAAAGTGACTAAAAAGGAAATTCTGAAATGCCGCATGAGGACCCCGTTGCAAGTATGAAAGACGTTTGATTATCCGCGCCGCTGTGCGCGCCGCGCTCAGTGTTGATATACGTCAATTGTTGTATATGCCATGATTTTATATTAGTTGCCGCCAAGGGCGGCGTTTTATAGGTTGACGACAGACAGTTCTGCTGGCGCGGATGATCTGCGATAATTGCGGCGCGCCCCTCCGGCTGCCGCAGCCCCTGACACACTCTATACATATAAGAAGGAATACCCCGTGGATATCGCTTACCTCGTCACGCCCCTGATCACCTGGATCCTGGTCGGACCGATCAAATTCCTGATCAACAGTGTCCGCACGCGGCAATGGGCATTCGGCCTGGTCGGCAATGGCGGTTTTCCCAGCAATCACAGCGCCGTCGTTTCCAGCATGGCTACCCTGATCGCCTTGCGCGAGGGCATAGGCCACCCCGCTTTCGGCGTGGCCGTCACCCTGGCCTTCATCGTCATCATCGATGCGAACAGCCTGCGCCAGCACGTGGGCAAGCAGGCGGCGGCGATCAATCGCCTGGCCGTGGAAGCGGCCAGCACCGCGCACAAGACCTTGCGCGAGCGCATGGGCCATACCCTGGTGGAAATCGCCGGCGGCCTGTGCACGGGCGTGGCGATCGGTTTCCTGATCAACACCATTTTTGCCCGCTAAGCGTCTTCGACCCTGACATGCACAACCCCGCCGAAGGCGGGGTTTTGCGTTTCAGGGCGTAAAAACTACGTTTCATCCATTCAATAAAGCATTACAGGAATCCGTTGATTGACATGCCCGGACACGCTCAGGGATACTTTGGCGCTTGTGGTTTTAATAAAAATAAACGCCTGCTAACGCCTGCAGCCCTATCCGGGCCGCCGGGACGGTAGCGGTGCTATCTATCCGGAGAATTACCCATGTTGCGCAAAACCCTGTTTGTTCTGGCAATCGCTTCTGCCCTGACCGCCTGCGGCAAAGAGTCCAAGGATCCTGGCAAGGGCGATGGCAAGGGCGCCAAGGAACAGGCGGGCGCCGCCGTCAATTTGCTCGTCTCTCCGGAAGACCTGCTGACCATACAAAGCAATGCGCTGGCGTCGGGTCCCGTCATCACCGGTTCCGTGCAGCCCGAGCGCAACGCGGACTTGCGCGCCGAGGTATCGGCCGTGGTGATCCAGGTCATGAAGGAAAACGGTGAAGTCGTCAAACGGGGTGACGTGCTGGTGCGTCTGGATGAAACGTCCATCCGCGACAGCCTCAATTCGGCCGAGGAAGCCAGTCGTGCCGCCAGCCAAGTGCTGGAGCAGTCCGAACGCATGTTCCAGCGCATGAAAACCCTGCGCGCCTCGGGCATGACGTCGACGCAGGCGCTGGAAGACGCGGAAATTCGCCGCAACAATGCGCAAAGCGACTTGTCCGCCGCGAAAAGCCGCGCCGCCCAGGCCCGCCAGCAGCTGCAGCGCACCCTCGTGCGCGCGCCGTTCGACGGCATCGTGAGCGAGCGCAAGGTATCGAATGGCGATACGGCGCAAATCGGCAAGGAATTGATCAAGGTCATCGATCCGACCAGCATGCGCCTCGAAGGCCTGGTGTCGGCCGACAAGATCGGCGTCGTCAAGGTGGGCCAGCCCGTGCTGTTCCGCATCAATGGTTATCCAGGCCAGGATTTCGCGGGCAAGGTGCGCCGCGTCGATCCTGCCGCCAACACTGTCACCCGCCAGGTGGCCGTGCTGGTCGATTTCAACGACAAGGAACAGCCGCGCGTGGCCGGTCTGTATGCGGAAGGGCGCATCGAGACGGAAACCGTCAGCGCGCTGATGATACCCGACTCGGCCCTGGTGAAGGCGGGCGACGTCACTTACACGTGGAAAGTCAAGGACAAGGCTTTGCATAAAGTCACGCTGCGTATCGGGGCGCGCGACGTGCGCACTGGCCAGTGGGAAGTGCAAAGCGGCCTGGCCAGCGGCGACACCGTGCTGCGCACGCCCGGTTCGACCTTCAAGGATGGTCAGAAAGTGGAATTGACGGCCGGCAAGGCCGTGCCGGCCGCCGCCGTGGCCAGCAGCAGCAACGCCGTTGCCGGCAAAGGAAACTAAGCCATGTTCCTTTCCGACTTCAGTATCAAGCGGCCCACCGCCACCATCGTCCTGATCCTGGCCATGATGTGCGTCGGTTTGCTTGCGCTCAAGAAACTGCGCGTCAACCAGAATCCGGACGTCGAAGTGCCCTTCATCGTCGTCAGCATTCCTTACCCTGGCGCATCGCCTGATACGGTCGAGCGCGAAGTGGTGAACCGCCTGGAAAAGTCGCTGCAAAGCATTTCCGGCGTGACCGAGGTCAACAGCGACTCGAATGAAGGTTCGGCCAGCATCTTCCTGAAGTTCTCTTTCAATACCAATTTGATCGAGGCATCCGACAATATCCGCAATGCGATTGCCGCCGTGCGCTACAAGTTGCCGACGGAAATGCGTGAGCCTATTCTGCAGCGCATCGACCCGGCTGCCGAGCCGATCATGCAGCTGGCCCTGTCGTCGAATACGCAAAGCCATGCGGAAATTTCGCGCCTGGCAGAAGACGTGCTGTCGGACCGCTTCCGCACCGTCGATGGCGTGGCGCTGGTCAACGTGGGCGGTTCGCTGAAGCGCGAACTGTCCGTGCTGCTGCGGGCGGAAAAGTTGCGTGAATATAACGTTTCCGTCAGCGATGTCGTGACCGCCTTGCGCAACCAGAACACGAACGCGCCCGTGGGCAAGGTGCGCGGCACCCTGGACGAGAAAAGCATCCGCCTGGTGGGCCGCATCGAGTCGCCAAGCGACTTCGAAAAAGTGGTGATCAAGCGCCGCGGCGAGGAAATCGTGCGCCTGGCGCAAGTGGCCACCATCGAGGATGGCTTTGCCGAAGTCAACAGCCTGAGCATGCGCAGCGGCAAGCCCAACGTGGGCATGTCGATTACCCGCGTGCGCGATGCCTCCACTGTCAGCGTGGCCAACAAGATCCGCGACATGGTGGCGGAAATCAACAAGACCTTGCCGAAAGGCACGATCCTGCAAGTGACGCGCGACGGTGGCGAAAACGCCCAGCATAGCTTGAACAATGTGATCGAATCACTGGTGCTGGGCGCCGTGCTGACCATTTTCGTCGTCTACGCCTTCCTGAACTCCTGGCGTTCGACCCTGATCACGGCGCTGAGCCTGCCCACGTCCGTGATTGCCGCCTTCATTGCCGTGTGGCTGTGCGGCTTTACCCTGAACTTCATGACCCTGCTGGGCCTGTCGCTGGCCATCGGCGTGCTGATCGATGACGCCATCGTGGTGCGCGAAAACATCGTGCGCCACATGCAGATGGGCAAGGACCGCCGTACGGCCGCGCTGGAAGGCACGGCCGAGATCGGCATGGCCGTGGCCGCCACGACCTTCTCCATCATCGCCGTCTTCATTCCCGTGGCCTTCATGCCGGGCATTTCCGGCGAATGGTTCCGTCCTTTTGCCTTGACGGTGACGTGCTCGGTGCTGGTCAGCCTGGGCATCTCGTTTACGCTCGACCCGATGCTGTCGGCCTACTGGGGCGACCCGGTCGAGGAACACTCGGCGCCGAAAAAGGGCATCGGCCGCGTGCTGGAGCGTTTCAACCACTGGTTCGACCACCAGGCCGACCGCTATGGCCGCGTCATCGCCTGGGCACTGCATCACCGCCGCTGGATGGCCGTCATCGCCTTCGGCAGCCTGGTGGGCGCCATCGTCCTGCACGCCACGCATGGCGGCACGAGTTTCTTGCCGGCATCCGACTCGGGCAACTTGATGATCAATGTGCGCACGCCATCGTCGAGCAGCATCGAGTACTCGCGGTTGAAACTGGAAGCGGCGGCCGTGCTGGCGCGGACCTTGCCTGAAACCAAGGATACCAACAGCTCCATCAATGCGGGCGGCGGACGCGTGTATGTCGACATCGGCAAGCGCAACACCCGCAAGCGTTCGGCCAAGGAAATCGCGGTCGAACTGCGCGAGAAGATGTCGCGTCTGGTGGGCGCCGAATACGTGGTGCAGGATGACTTGAGCAACGGTTCGCAAAAGCCCATCCAGGTGGAATTCACGGGTCCTGATTCGCGCAAACTGATGGAAATTACCAACGCCTATATGGACAAGCTGCGCGCCATTCCCGGTGCCGTCGACGTGGGCCTGTCCGAGCAGGATCCGAAGAATGAGTTGCAGATTGAGCTCAACCGTGGCCTGGCCAATTCGATGGGCATTTCCGTCAATGACGCGGCGCAATCGTTGCGCGTGGCGTTTGCCGGGGTGGAAGTGGGCGACTGGGTCGATCCGACGGGCGAAACGCGTGACGTGGCCGTGCGTTTGCATCCCGATGACCGGGTGGCATCGGAAAACATCGAGCGCCTGCCGATCAGCGTGACGGGCACGTCGCAAATGGTGCCGCTCGACCAGATCGCCACCATTACCATGGGCAAGGGCCCGTCCGGTATCGAGCACAAGAACGGCAAGCGCACGATTACCGTGTCGGCCAATGCGCAGGGCCGCTCGAACGGCGAAGTGACGAGCGACGCCATGAAACTGGCCAACTCCATCGACTTCCCACCCGGCTACGGTCTGGCGCTTGGTGGCGCAGGCCAGGACCAGCAAGAGCTGTTCACGGAAATGCTGATCGCGCTGGTGATGGGTATCGGCCTGATGTATTTGATCCTGGTCATGCAGTTTGGTTCCTTCACGGCGCCGGTGGCCGTGATGATGTCCTTGCCGCTGAGTCTGATTGGCGTGGTGGTGGCGCTGGTGATCACCAACAATACCCTCAATCTGATGAGCTTTATCGGCATCATCATGCTGATGGGTCTGGTCGCCAAGAACGCCATCCTGCTGCTCGATGCGGCGCGCAAGCGCGAGGAAGAGGGGCATGGCCGCGAAGACGCGCTGATGTATGCGGGCCGCATGCGTTTGCGCCCCATCCTGATGACGACGTTCGCACTGATCGCCGGCATGTTCCCCGTGGCGCTGGGCCTGGGCGAGGGAGGCGAGTTCTACCGTCCATTGGCGATCGCCATCATCGGCGGCACCATCACCTCGACGATTTTGACCCTGCTGGTCGTGCCGACCTTCTATGACAGTATCGAAATCGCCCGCGATGGCGCAGTGGCCAAGTTCCACCGCCGCGCCGCGCGCATGCCCGTGGCCGTGGCCATGATATTGACCCTGCTCGAGTGCGTGCTGACACTGCTGCTGGTGCGCTTCGTCTACCGCATGCTGAAGAAGGCCGTGCTGTTCCTGATGGGGCGCCGCACGCCGAAGGCGACGTCGGTCAGCCTGCAAAAGTAATACCGGGCCAAGGCCAGCTTGCGCTGCGCCGTGGTATTCCAGGAGCCTTCTGCGGAAGGCTCTTTTTTTGCCCGTCCAGCGGACCAGGGTTCAGTCGCTAGCCGTTGCGCGGCGGCGTGATGGTGTCATCGGGATGGCTGGAGGCGGCCGTTGCGGGGGCGAGCAGAGCGCAGGGCTTGACGTGGCACAAACCTGCAAGGGATATGGCCAGGTGGGCCAGGACAGGATGCCCTGGCCGCGCAAGACGATTTATTTGGCGGCTGGCGACTTGCTCACTTCCACTTGCCAATCCACACCCGACTCGATGTGATGCTTGGCCGCAAAGTCACCCTGGCTGAGGGCCACGGCCACGTCGAGCAGGCTGTTCAGATAGACCAGGGGCTTGCCCTTGGCGACGCCGCCAAACGTGTGTTCAAACGGCGCCGTGACCTGGGCCACTTGCTTGCCCTTGTGTAGGATGCGTACTTGCAGCGGGTCATGCAGTTTCACCTGCAATTCGTCGAGCAGGGCTTTCGGGATATTCGTCCACACATTGCCATATTTCACATCCAGCACGGGCACGATGCCGCGGATGGTATTGCCGTCGCGTACAGGTTTTTGATACGCGATCTTGACCACTGATTCGCTCGGCAATAGCGGGCCCACCTGTTCATAGCTGATGGCGCCCGAGGCCAGGCGCGCACCCACATAGGCATACACGTCGCGGCCATGGAAGGTGTAGGACTCGCCTGATCCTGCCAGGCGGTTGACCTTTTCATCGATTTCGCGCAGTTCGGCCACGCCGTCGCGCTCGGCGATCAGGGTGAACAGGCCGTTATCCGGCCCCACGAAGTAGCGGCCACCCTTGGTTTTCAGCACCACCGACTTGCGGTTGGTGCCCACGCCGGGATCGATGACGGATACAAACACTGTGCCTTGCGGCCAGTAATTGGCTGTCTGGTACAGGCGGTAGGCACCCAGCCAGATGTCGTAGTCGGGAATCTGGTGCGTCAGGTCCGAGATGGTGAGCTTGGGGTCGACGCCATAGGCCACGCCATGCATGGCGGACACGGCGCCGTCGGCCGTGCCGAAGTCCGTCATCAGCACCAGCGGTGCGGCAGCCTGGGCGCTGGACAGCAGGAGAGCGCTCAGGCAGGCGCCGGCGACGAGGTGGGAGAGCTGTTTGATGATCATGATTTCCTTTGTGTCCAGTGTCAGAACGTGTAGCTTAATTTAGCGTAAAAGTAGGCGCCATTGACGCCGATGGGGTTGATGAAATTGTAGGGCAGGGCGCCGCCATACGTGGCGTTATTCGTCTGGCGCACGCGCTGCGGATAGCGGTCGAGGATGTTGTTGCCACCCACGCTCAAGGTCAGTTGCTTGCTCAGCTTCAACTGGCCTTCCAGGTCCAGCGACCACACGGCGCCGAAGCGCTGTGCGGGGATGCCATCGATCAAGGGCGCGTCGCTGTCATACGAAAAATCGTTCAGTTCGCCAAAGCGCGTGGCGCGCGCCTGCACGCCCCAGCCGGCCGCCTGCCAGTCGGCACCCAGTATCAATTTGCTGGTGGGTGACGCCTGTTTGATGCGGAACAAACTCGTCTCCGTCAGCAGGCTCAAACTGGGATCGATGGTGCTCAACGCAGCGGCACTCTGGCGTACCTTGTCGAGACTGGTCTTGTTCAGGTTCAAGGCTGCGTTCAGGCTCAGCTTGCCTGAGGTGAACGCCAGGTCGTGATTCAGCACCACGTCCAGGCCTTTTGTGCGCGTGTCGAGCAGGTTGGCCAGGTAGGCGACGGACTGGATGTCGCTGCGACCATTGGCGGCCAGGTAGGCGGTGACGGCATCGCTTTGCAAGTCGCTCGAGCGCGTGATGCGGTCGCGGATGCGGATCACATAGGCATCCACCGTCAGGCTGGTGGCGGCAGCCGGTTTCCAGGCCAGGCCCAGGGACAGGTTGGTCGATTTTTCCGGTTTCAGCTGTTGCGCGCCGAAGCTGCGCGCCAGCGGGTCGCTGGCCGGCAGCAGGGCCGATGTTTGCAGGGCCGTTCCATCGGCGTTGAAGTTTAACGTAGCAAAGCGGAAGCCCGTCTGCACGAGGGCTGGTGCGCGGAAGCTGTTCGACAGCGAACCGCGCACGAGGAAATTCTCCGTCACTTTGTAGCGTGTGGATAGCTTGCCCGTGCTGGCGCTGCCGAAGTCGCTGTAGTCGGAATAGCGGGCGGCGGCACCCACCAGCAGGCGCGGCGTGAGATCGCTTTCCACGTCCGCATACACGGAGCGGATTTGCCGGCTGCCGTCGTAGGCGTCGGACGGGCGCAAGCCCGGTCCCGCCTGCGCGCCCGGTGGAGCGTCCGTAAAGCTGCCGGCCGCGTACGAAGCCGGGTCGCCCGCCGAGCTGGTGTAGGTTTCGCGCATCCATTCGGCGCCCACGGCCACGCTCAAGGGTGAGGGCAAGCCGATGTCGATGCTGCGTGTGGCATCGAGGTTCAAGGCGTTCTGGCGGAAGTCGAAGCCGGCCAGCTTGAAACGCGTGGGGCTGGCGGCGCCCAGCGAGGCGTTGACGGAGTGGCTCACGCCGTAGTCAAAGCGGTCGCTGCCGTGGCGCGCGCTGGCATCCCAGTTCCACTCGCCGGCACTACCGCGTACGCCGGCCACGATGCTGAGGTCGCGCTTGTCGCCGTTGGTGACGGGGCGGTAGCCGTTCGGATACAGTGCCAGTACGTTCGACGGGTCGCCCGGATAGCGGAAGTAGGCGCTGCCGTCCGATTTGCGCTCGTTCAAGGTGGCAAACGAGTACAGGTCCAGGCCGTTGGCGAGGGTGAGCTGGGTGTTGTAGAACAGGTAGTTGTTGTGCTGGCGCGAGTCGCCTGACTTGAACACCACCTTGCCATCGAGCGCCTGGTCGGCTGGGGTGAAGTTGTAGGAAGTCCAGCCTGCGTCGCTGGGGCCGGCCCGTTCCGTGGGCGAGCGGCGCCGCGTTTCTGCACCGAAGCGGAAGTAGCCCGCTTCGCCCAGCGGCACGCCATAGTCGGCGTTGACGATGACAGTCTGGCCATCCGTCAGGGTTTGGTCGGTCGGGTCGAAATGCGTGTGGTTGGCACCATAGCTGACGGAAGCGGCGCCGCCTGTGCGCGCCTTTTTCAGCACGATGTTGATCACGCCTGCTACGGCGTCGCTGCCGTACTGGGCGCCCGCACCGTCGCGCAGGATTTCGATGTGGTCGATGGCGTTGGGTGGAATGGCATTGATGTCCACCGGCACGGTGCCGGCAAAGCTGCTTTCCGTGTCGAGCACGGCGCTCGTGTGGCGGCGCTTGCCGTTGATCAGCACCAGCACCTGGTCGGGCGCCAGGCCCCGCAACTGGATGCCGCGCACGGAGTCCGACGCGCCGCTCGACTCGATGCGGGGGAAGTTGATCGAGGGCGACAGGTTTTGCAGGGCCGCGCCCACGTCGCCTGTCGATAGCGCATTGCTCACTTCGCGCGCGCCGAAACGGTCGATGGGCACGCTGCTGTCGAAGACGGTGCGGTTGCGCGCGCGCGAGCCGACGACGGTGACCTGGTCGATGCTGGCGCTGGCCGTTTCAGCGGTGGTGCCGGTGGTGGCTTGCGCCTCTTGTGCCCAGGCGGACGGTGCGCCGAGCATGGCGCAGGCCAGCACGATGGCGCGCAGCGGCGTGGCGGGAAGGGAGAGGGAGGCGGATGAATGGCGCGGATACAAGGCGGTGTCCTTTGGGCTCGATTAGTGTCGGTATGGAAACTGTTGCCATGAGCTTAAGGGAGGTGACGGCGCGCGCTAACGATTCTTTCTGGATATGCTTATGCTGTTGTTTTTATGCCGCCAGCAGCGCAGCTGGGAAGACGCGAACTCGATGGCGGACATGGACAAGGCCTAGGACTTGGGTGCGGCCGGCATGTCGGGCTGGGCCGTGACGGGGGTACCGGCCGCTTCCAGCGGCGCGACGAAGTTGCACAGGTCCAGCTGCAGCTTGCCGTGCCTGCCCAGGGCGGGGTGAAGGCGTACGAGGTGATGCTGCAGTCGGGCACGTCGGCGGCCTTGTCGATGCCAGGATGGTCTGCTTGTCGCAGTGTTCCAGCAGGTAGCGGAAGCAATTGACGATGACCTGGTGGCCGACGATCAGCACCCGTTCGCCCCGGTATTCGCGGGTGATGGTGTCGAGCACGCTGCGCAGGCGCAGGATGACGTCGCACCAGCTTTCGCCGCCCGGTGGGCGGAAGTAAAACTTGCCCACGTGCTGGCGTTGTTCGTGCAGTTCCGGGTACTTGCTGGCGATGCCGTGCACGGTCAGGCGGTCGAGGAGCGCAGGCGCTTGTCGGCCACCACCGAGGCAAGGCTGTCCGCGTCGATGCGCGCCAGAACGGCTTGCGCCGTCTGGTGCGCCCGCACGTAGGGCGAGTACAACACGACGGTCGGTTGTTGTTCAGGGGGAAGGGTGGCGAACCAGTCGCGCAAGGTGTGCGCCTGGCGCGCGCCCAACTCGGAGAGGGGGACGTCGACATCGCGCTCGGCAATGGCGATCAATAACTGTTTTTCCGCTTCGGCGGCATCGCGCGCCACGTTGCCGGCACTTTGGCCGTGACGCACGATCCAGATTTGCTGCGGCCATTTCTGTTGCATCGCCTCGCGCCTTCCTCTGTATTTATTGTTAATAAATATAGGCGAAAGGGGCAAGGCGCGGCGCGCCGGTGGATGGCTACTTAAGCGGCGTGTTCCGCTTCGTCCAGGTCGGGTGCGTCGTCGCTGTTGTAGACGGCCAGGTCGGTCTGCCCCATGACCCGGCTGGTGACGGTGCCGGCCGTAATCGAGCCGCTCACGTTCAGGGCCGTGCGGCCCATGTCGATCAGCGGTTCGACGGAGATCAGCAAGCCGGCCAGGGCGACGGGCAAGTCCATGGCCGACAGCACGATCAGGGCGGCAAACGTGGCGCCGCCGCCCACGCCGGCCACGCCGACGGAACCGATGGTGATAATGGCCAGCAAGGGCAGCAGGAAGCTGACGGTGAACGGGTCGACGCCGACGGTGGGGGCGATCATCACGGCCAGCATGGCCGGATAGATGCCGGCGCAGCCGTTCTGGCCGATGGTCGAGCCGAACGAGGCGGCGAAGTTGGCGATGCCTTCCGGCGTGCCCAGGCGTTGGGTTTGTGTCTGCACACTCATCGGGATCGAACCGGCGCTGGTGCGCGAGGTGAAGGCGAAAGCCAGCACGGGGAAGACTTTTTTCACGAAGCGCAGCGGGTTCAGGCCGACGCCGGCGATGATGGCCAGGTGCACCAGGAACATCAAGATCAGCGCGCTGTACGAGGCGACGACGAAGTTGATCAGTTTCAAAATGTCCGTATAGCTCGACGATGCCACCACTTCAAACATCAGCGCAAATACGCCATAGGGCGTCAGGCGCAGCACCAGGGTGACCATGCGCATGACGATGGCGTGCGCCACTTTCATGAAGCTCTCGAAGGAAGCGAATATTTCCGGCTTTTTCGCGGCGATGCCCGTGGCCGAGATACCGATGAAGATGGAGAACACCACCACAGCGATGGTCGACGTCTTGCGCGCGCCCGTCATGTCGAGGAAGGGGTTGGTCGGCACGAAGCTGACCAGCAACTTTGGCAAGGACAGGGCTTTCGCCGTTTCCAGCGAGCCTTGCAGCTGCACGCCGCGCGCCACTTCGGCCGCGCTCGACGTCAGGCCGACAGCCGTCAAGCCGAACAGCTTGGCCATCAGGATGCCCAGCGCGGCGGCGATCGTGGTGGTGATCAGGAGGGTGCCGATGGTCAGCGCGCTGATCTTGCCCAGGGAACTGGCATCCTTGAGTTTCAGGATGGCGGAAATGATGGAGACCATGATCAGCGGCATGATGATCATTTGCAGCAGTTTCACGTAGCCGCTGCCGACGATGTCGATGTATTCATTGGTGCCCGCGATGATGGGCGAACCGGCGCCATACAGCGCTTGCGCTGCCGCACCCAGCAGTACGCCCAGGCCCAGGCCCGTGAAGACGCGAACGGTAAACGTCGCGTGTTTGCGTTGCTGGTGGAACATGAAAGCGAAGACGATCAGCGCAACGAGCAGGTTCAGAATGATGTTAATTGCCATGAAGGGGCCTTATCTTGGTTTTATTCGAGACTGCAGAGAGCATGAGAACTTTACTACAAGTAATTGCTGCCCCAGCCCGGGGCGGAAGGGCAAGCACTGTACAGTACTATGGGGGCGTTTTATACGATGCCGCTGCGAATATTACGCTATATGAATATGCTCCACAGGCATAAGCGCAGGTATAGGTCTGCCGGATGATTGTGAAAAGGTAGATTTCGTGCCAGCATTGCATGTTTGTTCGCTTGCTAATTTGGCGCACTATTTTTTAAGGAAAAAGATGAATGCTTTAACGGAAGCTCAAGTACTCGATGCGGAAGAGCGCTTGCGCCTGGCCATGATGGCCTCCGACGTGGCGGCACTGAATGTGCTGCTGGCCGATGACTTATTGTTTACGAATCACCTGGGTCATCTGCTGAGCAAGCATGCGGACCTGGCAGCGCATGAGCAGCGCTTGCTGACCATCACCGATCTGCGCGCCTCCGAGCGCCATGTGCGCATCAACGGCAACGTGGCCGTGGTCTCCGTGCGCATGCAGCTGACGGGCAGTTATCACGACGTGGAAACGCATGGCGACTTCCGTTTTACGCGCGTCTGGACGCAGGATGTTGCCGGCGCGCTGCAAGTGATCGCCGCCCATTCGGGCGTCGTGGCATAGGGGTGATGTAGTGGATCATCGTTCCAAAGGGCAGTTGTTTGAAGCTGTCATCGCCGCCGGTCCGGCCACTCTGGCCATTACGGCCGGCTATCCCCTGCTGGTGTACAACCTGGTGCGCACCTGGGCCGACGCACCCGGCGCCAATGCCCTGGCCGGGCTATTGCTGACGGGCGGCCTGTGGGCATTGCTGGAATTCTGGCGCATCGCGCTGGCGACAGTGGCGCGCAAGGCCTACGCGTTCAATTGGCGCTTCTGGCTCGCCATCGCCAGCTTTCTTGGCTGCTTCGTGCGCTTCGTGCCGGACATGCCGGCCGGACTGATGTTGTTGTTGATGGTGCTGCCGGCGCTGGCGTGGACGCATTTCATCTTGCTGCAGGTCAAACGTCCGCGCGGCGTCTGAGTTTCGCACAAGCAGCGCAAGCCGTGGCAAGATCGTCATGCCACGGCCCCTGGCTATCGATATAATCATTCCCCGCATGCACGGCAAACGGCATGTTTGGCGTAACTTCTCTTATTTTGAAAGAATTTCGATGAAAGCTCTCTTTTTGCTGCTGTTCGTATCGGGCGCGGCCCTGGCCGATGATACTGCCATGTTGCAATGCCGTTCGCTGACCGATATCGCCAGCCGCGTGAAATGCTATGACGCCATTCCTCTGGGCGCCGCCGCGCCTGTCGCCGCCCCCGTTGTCGCGGTGCCGACCGCGCAGCAGCGCGAGCAGAGCTTTGGCATGGAAACGGTCAAGGCGCCCAAGGCAGCCGAGCCGGAAGAACACAAGTCGATCAGCAGCAGCATCGCCGGCAAGTTTGATGGCTGGAGTGGCAACGAACTGATCAAATTGAGCAATGGCCAGGTGTGGCGTATCGTCGATGGAAGCTCCGCCGTGCTGCCGCCGCTGAGCAATCCCAAGGTGACGGTCGAACGCAATTTCGTCGGCACCTTCTTTCTGAAGATCGAAGGCACGAACAACTCGCCCAAGGTACGCCGCGTGCAATAAGCTGCGCCAGTCCCAGTCCCAGTCCCAGTCCCAGTCCCAGTCCCAGTCCCAGTCCGATTCTCAGTCCTCGGCGTCGAGCCAGGCGATGCGTCCATTGCCCGCCTCATGCAGATGGGCGAGCAGGGCGGTGGCGGCCGTTTCAGGCAGACTGAAGTCGAACAGCACGTCTTCGCTGTGCGCCACGTTCTGCAAGGTGGCGCCAGCGCTATCGAGTTCGCGGCGCAGCATGCCTTCCATCGCATATGGCACCGTGCAGCGCAAGGTTCGCTGGCGCACGATGGCCGTCTTTTCCGCCTGCAACAGCGCTTGCGCCACGCTGTCCGTATAGGCGCGCACCAGGCCGCCGGCGCCCAGCTTGATCCCGCCAAAGTAACGCACGACTGTCGCCAGCACGCCTTCCAGGTCCTGGTGGCGCAGCACGTCGAGCATGGGCCGTCCGGCCGTGCCGCTCGGTTCGCCATCATCGACGGCCGCCGATTGCCCGCCCGCCAGCAGGGCCCAGCACACATGGCAGGCGCCCGGATGCTGCGCCTTCAAGTCATTGACCACCTGCTGCGCGCTGGCGCGGTCCGTCATCGGCTGCACGCAACCGATGAAACGGCTTTTCTTGATGATCAGTTCGCTGTGGACGGGGGTGGCAATGGTAAACGGCATGGCGGGTGCGAAGGCGGGTAAAGCAGCATGATAGAGGAAATGCGCGCCGGGCACGAGCCGGTGCCGCCTAGGCTCCCGATGGCGACACCAGTTCGCGCAGCGCCGCGTCGCGCACCTGCAGAATGTCGAACAGTCCCAGCGCGTGCAGGGCGGGCAAGGCGTCGAGGATGTCGCGCTCGGCGACGGCCTTTTCGTCGATGCTGCTGGCGTCATCCAGCCATAGCCTGGCATTGGCGAGGAAGGCGCCCACCGTGCCCTTGCGCACGGTGACGCCATTGAACTGGCCCTGGTTTTGTTGATCGGCTAATACGTCTTCTGCACGCATGGTGAACTCCTGAACGATGGAAAGACTCCACTGTATGATGACGGGATTGTCTTGCCTGCGTTGTTTATGTCATTCGATACGTCAAATCCGTCAATTTTGCCAGCGTCGCTGCCGTCGCCGTTGCGTGCCATGCGCATTGCCCAGCCGCAGGAACGGGTGACGGCGGCGCACCGCCATGCCAGCGGCCAGCTGTTCGGTGCGGTGCGGGGTTTGCTCTCCGTTGCCGCCGACAGCGGACAGTGGGTGGTGCCTGCCAGCCACTGCGTGTGGATGCCGCCCCATCACATCCATGCGCTGCGTTCGCATGGCCCGTTTGCGGGCTGGAGCGTGTATGTGGACGAGGCCAGTTGCGCCAGCTTGCCCGCCGCGCCTTGCGTGATGCGCGTCTCGGGCTTGCTGCGCGAGGCGGTGGCCCGCGCCAGCGCCTGGAACGATGGCGCGTTCGATGCTCGCCAAGCCCGGGTGGCGGGCGTGATTCTTGACGAGATCGCTGCCTCGCCGCACGAGCCATTCGGCTTGCCCTTGCCCACGGACCCGCGCCTGTTGCGCGTGGCGCGCACCGTGCTCGATGACCTGGCCGACGAGCGGGGCGTGGAAGCGCTAGCCGCCTGGGCCGGCGTGTCGCCGCGCACCCTTGCCCGCCGCTTCACGATCGAGACCGGCTTTACCCCCTCGGCCTGGCGCCAGCGCGCCCGCATCCTGCGCGCCCTGGAATTATTGGCCGCCGGCCGGCCCGTCACGACCATTGCGCTGGACCTGGGCTACGACAACGTCAGCGCCTTCATCGCCATGTTCAAGCGGGTGATGGGCGTGACGCCGGGCAGGTATGGGGAGGCAATGGAATAGCTGGCGCGGAAAACAAAAAAGCCCACGAACCGAAATTCGTGGGCTTCTCTGAAGTATTTGGTAGGCCGTGCGGGATTCGAACCTGCGACCAACGGATTAAAAGTCCGCTGCTCTACCAGCTGAGCTAACGACCCAAAAACTTTGACTACTTGCTGCGGTAACACTGTGCGGTACGTGCTTGCCATGAAGGCAAGTAAGCGGACTGCAAATTCTTGGTAGGCCGTGCGGGATTCGAACCTGCGACCAACGGATTAAAAGTCCGCTGCTCTACCAGCTGAGCTAACGACCCAAGGGCGGCTATTATGACGGCCAAAGGCGGTTTTGGGAAGGGCAGGGGAGGAAAAAGCCTTGCATGGTCCTGATGCGCGGTCTAATATGGGTAGGTAGCCTACCTATATATATGCCATGTCCACTATCGAAGACCTTCCCATCCCCGAGCGCGCGCTGGCGCTGTCCGACGAATTGCGTACGGCGTTCAAGCGCTTGCTGCGTTCCATGCAGCGCGAAGGGGGCGAGCTGGAAGGCAGTGTATCGATGATGCAAACCATGCTGCTGGCGCTGATCCACGAGCAGCCAGGCATCGGCGTGGCAGCGCTGGCGCGGCTGCAGAATGTGCGCGGGCCCACCGTCAGCGCGCAAGTCAAGTCGCTGGCCGAAGCGGGGCTGGTCGAGCGCAGCGCACCCGATCCGCAGGACCGGCGCCGTTCCGGTCTGCAAGTGTCCGCGCAAGGCCTGGCCGTCCTCGAAACCTTGCGCGCGCGGCGCCGCGATGCGCTGGCGCGGCGCATCGCCCGCCTGTCGCCGCAACAGATCGATGCGCTGGCCGCCGCCATGCAGCCCCTGCTTGAGATAGGCCAGGCATGAGCGACCACGATCACGCCGCAGGCGCAGAAAAAGACGCGGCCAAACCCGTCACCGAGCGCGAAGTGCGCGCCATCTACCTGGGCCTGATGGCCGTGCTGGGCCTTGGTGCGCTGGACCAGAGCATCGTCGCCACGGCCTTGCCGCGCATCGTCGATGACCTTGGCGGCATGGCGCATCTGTCGTGGGTGGTCACGGCGTATGTGCTGGCGTCGACGGCCACCATGCCCCTGTACGGGAAGCTGGCCGACCAGTATGGTCGCCGCCCCATGATCTTTACGGCCCTGCTGACCTTTTTGCTCGGTTCCGTGCTGTGCGGGCTGGCGCAGAACATGACGGAGCTGATCATCTTCCGCGCCATCCAGGGCCTCGGCGCGGGCGGCTTCATGCCGCTGGCGCAAATCATCATCGGCGACATCGTGCCGCCGGCCGAGCGGGGCAAGCGCCAGGGCATGGTGCCCATCGTGTTTGCCGTCACCAGCGTGCTGGGCCCCGTGCTGGGCGGCGTCATTACGGATGCCTTGTCGTGGCACTGGATTTTCTATGTCAACCTGCCCATCGGCGCGGCCGCCTTTGTCATCATTGCGCGCGCCATGCGCAAGCCCGCACGCACCCATGCGCACAAGATCGACTACCTGGGTTCTGCCTTGCTGACGGGGGCCATCACGGCGGCTCTGCTGGTGCTGGCGCTGGGCGGCACCGAGTGGCCGTGGGACTCGCTGGCCATCAAGGTGTGCGGTGGCGTCGCCCTGCTGCTGGGCGCCTGGCTGGCCTTCCACGTGGGGCGGGTGGATGAACCCGTGCTGCCGCCCGACCTGTTCGAGAACCGTACTTTCAATATCGCCAGCCTGGTGATGGCCATGACTTTCATGGGCCTGATGGGCGCCAGCGTCTTCTTCCCCCTGTTCTTCCAGCTGGTGATGGGCGCCAGTCCCGCCGAATCGGGCGTGATGACGGTGGCCATGATGGTGGGGCTGGTGGCCTCGTCGATGTTCAACGGCCGGGTGTTGTCGCGCTCGGGCAAGTACAAGATGGTGCAGGTGGCGGGGCTGGCGGTGGCGCTGGTGGCGTTTGCCGTGCTGGCCTGGGCCATGGCAACGTCGCGCGGTTACTGGATCATCGAGCCGGCCATCTTCTTCCTGGGCACGGGGCTGGGACTGGTGATGCCGAACATGACGATCGCCGTGCAAAATGCCTTGCCCCTGGCGCGCCGTGGCGTGGGCACGGCCATGCTGGCCTTTTTCCGCTCGCTGGGCGGCTTGCTGGGCGTGACGGCGTCCGGCGCCATCCTTGCACACCAGCTGCACCAGCATGGCGTGGAAGCCGTCTCGGCGCTGGGTGCGCACGCGGCGTCGCAGACGGTGGAAGTCTACCGCCACGCGATCGCCAGCGTGTTTGGCGCCGGCGCCGTGCTGCTGCTATTGGGACTGGTCTTCCTGCTGTTCCTGCCGGAACTGCCCCTGGAGGGGCATCCGGCAACGGTCAAGGATGATGGATGATCAATAGCGTTCCAGCCAGTGCGCGTACGGCGCCGGCAGGGTCCACGAGGCGCGCTCCACGCCGAGTTCCTTGGCGGCAAAGTATGCCCAGTGCGGATTGGCCAGGTGCGCCTTGCCGACCATCACCACGTCCAGCTGTTCTTCCTTGACGACACGCTCGGCGATGGCCGGCGTGCCGAAGCCCCAGGCGGACGAGACGGGCACACCTGCTTCGCGGCGGACTCTTTCTGCAATCGGGCCCATGAAGGCGGGGCCCCACGGAATCGATACGTCGGGAATCGTGAAGCCCATGCTGACGCTGAGCATATCCATGCCCGCATCCTTGAACTGGCGCACCAGGCCTATCGATTCGAGCAGGGTTTGCTCGTCGCGGCCGTCGAATTCCAGCACGCCAAAGCGGATCGTCAGCGGCAGGTGCTCGGGCCACACTTCACGCACGGCTTTCAAGGTTTCCAGCAGGAAGCGGCTGCGGTTTTCCACGCTGCCGCCATAGATGTCGTCGCGCTGGTTCGAGTGGGCGGAAAAGAAGCTTTGCGCCAGGTAGCCGTGGGCGAAGTGCAGTTCCAGCCATTCGAAGCCCACTTCGCGGGCGCGCACGGCGGCGTCGACGAAGTTCTGGCGCACGCGGGCGATATCGTCGAGGTCCATGGCGCGCGGCACTTTCGGCAGGCCGCCGCCAAAGGCAATGGCGGACGGGGCGATGGTTTGCCAGCCGCGTGTATCACCTTCAGCGATATGGTCATCGCCTTCCCATGGGCGGTTGGCGCTGGCCTTGCGGCCCGCGTGGGCGATCTGGATGCCGGGCACGGAGCCGGCCGCCTTGATGGCTTTCACGACAGGTAAGAAGGCTTGCGCCAGATCATCGTTCCAGATGCCCGTGCAGCCGGGCGTGATGCGGCCTTCTGGCGCCACGGCCGTCGCTTCGACGATCACCAGTCCCGCGCCGCCACGGGCCATGCCCGCGTAATGCGACAGGTGCCAGTCGTTGACCTGGCCATCGACGGCCATGTACTGGCACATGGGCGGCACGGCGATGCGGTTGCGCAGGGTGATATCTTTAAGACTGAATGGCTGGAAGAGGGCGGACATGGTGGCCTTTGTGTGTTGGTGGACAGGTAGATAAGTACTGATTCGGTAGTTCGTAAATATTCGAAGAATGGAATTAGTATAGCGCATGCTGTATGATTCTGCTCATGCGTCCACACAAACATCCCTCCGCCAGCGAATTCGTGCTCGAAAGAGTGCTGTACGCCTTGAGCGATTCCATCCGCCTCGACATCGTGCGCCACCTGGCCAGAGTTGACGCGGCCGCTTGTGGCGACCTCGATGGCGGACGGCCGAAGTCGACTGTCTCGCACCATTTCAAGGTCTTGCGCGAAGCTGGCCTGGTCTACACGGAAAACGCGGGCACGACGCACATGAACACCCTGCGCCGCACCGATATCGAGAGCCGCTTCCCCGGTTTGCTCGATGCCATCCTGGCGCAGCAGCCATTGTCCGCCGAGGCGCCGGAGGCGGGCGGGCAGGAAGTCTAGCTGCCTGCCGTGCCCCGCCATCTTCCAGGCTCGGCTATCATATCGGCCTTTCGGTAAATCCTCAGCCGCGCGCCCGTTGCGCGATGGGCTGGCGACACTACCTGGCATGGCAAGGGATGGGAATGACGGCAGTAGCATCGGTATCACAGGCGGACCTGGCAAATCGTCCGCAGTTTGGCTGGATCAATGGTTTGAAGGCGGGCGCGGCGCAGTTGATCGTGTTGCACCACCTGGCGTTTTACGGGCCCATGTCCGACTATGTGCAGCCCCTGTGGCCCGCATTGCTGGACTGGCTGGGCGGCAGCGCGCGCATCGCCGTGCAAGTGTTTCTCGTCATCGGCGGCTTTCTCGTCGCCAAATCCCTTTCGCCTGCCGGCCGCCCCGGCATCGCCTCGCCGCTGCAGGCGATCTGGCGCCGCTATGCCAAGCTGGCGCCGCCTTTCCTGGCTGCCACCTTGCTTGCCGCCGTCATTACGCCTGTGGCTGGTATCTGGATGCTGCATGATTCCATGTCGGCCGCCGTCACCATGGGCCAGCTGAGCGCCCATGCCTTGCTGCTGCATGGCGTGCTGGGCTATGAATCGCTGTCGGCCGGCGCCTGGTACGTGGCCATCGATTTCCAGCTATACCTGCTGACGGTATCGCTGCTGTGGCTGGGCGGCCGCCTGGCGGGCCAGCGGCGCATGGGCTGGCTGATGCCGCTGGCCGTTACATTGGGTATCACCTTTTCCCTGCTGTACTTCAATCTCGATGCGGGCTGGGACAACTGGGCGCCGTATTTCTTCGGCAGCTACGGCCTCGGCATGCTGGCCTGGTGGGCCAGCGACCCGGCCCGCAAGCCCGGTTCCATGACCGCGCTCATGGCGATGGCCGCCGTGCCCGTGCTGCTGGCCCTGGCCGTCGACTACCGCAGCCGCATCGCCCTGGCGCTGATCGTCGCCTGCGTCCTGTTCCTGTTCGGCCGTGCCCGCACGCCTGCGCAGGGCGGCGCCTGGCATATCATCAATACCCTGGGCCGCATCTCGTATGCCGTGTTTCTCGTGCACTTTCCCGTCAGCCTGCTGGTCAATGCCTTGTTTACCGCCTATGTCCCATTGGAGCCGGCCTGGCAGGCGCTGGGCATGCTGACGGCCTGGGGCGCCAGCCTGGTGGCCGGGGCCGCGTTTTACCGCTGGGTGGAGGTGCCGTTGGGGCGGGTGATGGGCAGTGTGGTGGCGCATCTGGCGGGGCGGCCGGCATGGGTATCGCGTTAAGGTCGAAGATGTCGAGTGCCGATCGCGCTCGCCTTCTGAAATAATGCTGCCTGTTTCTATTCTGAAAAACAAAAAAGCCAACCGCGAACGGTTGGCTTCTTCATAGTATTTGGTAGGCCGTGCGGGATTCGAACCTGCGACCAACGGATTAAAAGTCCGCTGCTCTACCAGCTGAGCTAACGACCCAAAAACTTTTTACAACAACTTCGGTAACACTGTGCCGTAAAAAAATGCTTGCTATAACAACTCGCAAGCAGATCAGTACTGCGTATTCGTGGTAGGCCGTGCGGGATTCGAACCTGCGACCAACGGATTAAAAGTCCGCTGCTCTACCAGCTGAGCTAACGACCCGAAGAAGAAAGATTATAGGGGGTGCCCGGGATTCTGTCAAACCTAACGGGCAACTTTTTCCCCGGTTTTACTTTTTGCCGCCCCGTTCCTTCGCTGCCTGGGCGGCGCTGGAGTCAGGGTAGCGCGAGATCAGGGCGTTCAGCGTCTTGGTCGCGTTCGACTTGTCTTTCAGCTCCGTGTAGCAGCTGGCGATGTTGAGCATGGCGTCGGGCGCCTTCGGGCTGTCCGGATAATGCTTCAGCACGGCCTGCTGGGCCGTGATGGCGCTCTTGCAGTCACGCTGGGCGTAATAGGCATTTCCCAGCCAGTATTGCGCGTTGGCCGCGTAGGCCGATTCCGGATAGCGTTTCACGAAGGCGTCCAGTGCCGTGACAGCGCCCTTGTAGTCGCCCGACTTGAACAGGCCGAACGCGGACTCATACGAGCTTTGCTCGGAGACGCCTACGGCCGCTTCCTGGCCATCGATGGTGACCTGGCGCGGCTCCAGCTTGCGCAGGCGCGCGTCGATGTCGGTGTAGAAATCCTTCTGGCGCTTTTGCGTGTTCGCCAGGTCGTTGCCCAGCACTTCGATCTGGCCGCGCAGGCGGGCGATCTCTTGCATGGTCTGGTCGTGCTGGTTGAGCAGGCTCAAGGTGCTGGTCTTGTCCGCCTTGGTGTCGATGCGGCCGTTCAGGTCGCGCGCCATGGCGTCCACCTTGGCGCGCAGCTCCAAGATGGCCTTGCGCGCTTCGTCGTCGTCGAACAGGGCGGCGTTGGCGTGCAGGGGCAGGTAGGCAAACGCGGCCATCAAGGCGGCGGCGACGCCGGCTTTCGAGAATGTCATCATGGGTCGGGCTTTCAAAGGTTACGCAAAACATGCAAACGGGGCGCCGGGCGGTGAATCACCGCGCTGCGCCCCATTATTATGCCTATGACTGGCCAGTTAGGTAAGCGTCAATGCTGCAGCGCTCACCCATGAACATCAATAAACGATGTCAGCGCGGCGGTTTTCAGCCCATGCTGCTTCGTTGCTGCCTTGTGCTTTAGGCTTTTCTTTGCCCAGCGACACGGCTTCCATTTGGCCTTCTGGCACGCCCAGGGCGGCCATCGACTTGCGCACGGCTTCAGCACGTTTCTGGCCCAGGGCCAGGTTGTACTCAGCGCCACCGCGTTCATCGGTGTTACCTTGGATCAGGATCTTGCGTGCCGGGGTTTTTACCAGGTAGGCGGCGTGGTTTTGCACGACTGGGGTGTCCGCTTCGCGCACGACGTATTTGTTGAAGTCGAAGTAGATGCTGCGGTTAGCCAGCACGCCTTTTGGATCGTCCAGTGGATCGACCGATGCGGTCGTTACTGGCTGAACTTGACGGGTGTCAACTGGAGCTGCGACTTTTTCAGGAGCGCGCTCAACCACTGGGGTCTCTGCGACTTTGACTGGGGTGCTGCAGGCGGACAGCAGGGCTGCGGTAGCGGCGATGAAAGCCAAACTTTTAAAGTTACTCATTTTTATTCTCCGGGTCATGGTTAAAGGTGAAACTGTACAGCATTTACTTCATAAAAGGACCCCAGGTGGGCTCCTTGATATTGCCAGCTTGCGTAGTCAAACGCTGTTTGACGCGGCCATCCACCGATACCACTGCCAGCGACTTGCGTCGTCCGGATTCGGTCGCGTACATGATATATTTCCCGTTGGGCGAAAAGCTCGGTGATTCGTCGTTGGCGGTGTCCGACAGACGCAGTTCCTGGCCACTAGCCAGGTCGAGCGCGTAGAGCTGGAAATTGCCGTCGCGACGGGAAATATAAGCGAGAGTCTTCCCATCGGATGAAATCCGCGGGCTGATGTTGTAGGAGCCGCCAAACGTCACGCGCTTGGCTTCGCCGCCGCTGACCGACATGCGATAGATTTGTGGTCCGCCGCTGCGATCGCTGGTGAAGTAAATGCTTTGTCCATCGGCCGAGAATTGCGGTTCCGTATCGATGCCGCTGCTGTTGCTGACGCGGCGCAAGCCGCTGCCGTCGGCATTGACGGTATAGACCTGGGTATGGCCATCGCGCGACAGGGCCACGGCAAGGCGCGAACCGTCCGGGCTCCAGGTGGGCGCAGAATTGCTGCCTTTTTCATTCGATACGATGGTGCGCTGGCGCGTCACCAGATTTTGCACGTAAACGATGGGCTTTTTCTTTTCAAACGACACATACGCCACCTTGGTGCCATCCGGCGACCACGATGGCGAAATGATAGGCTCATTCGAGCGCAGGGCGACCTGGATGCCTTCGCCATCGGCGTCGGCCACTTCCAGGCGGTATTCGCGGCCCGATTGCGTGACGTAGGCGATGCGCGTGGCGAATGCGCCTTTGACGCCCGTCAGCTTCTCATAGATGTCATCGGCAATTTTGTGCGCCAGCAGGCGGTTGAACTGCGGCGCGGCCGCGTTGTTCATGCTGGAGATCTGGGTGCCCTTGATGGTGTCGAACAGCTTGTAGCGCACGTCCAGGCGGCCATCGGCCATGCTTTGCACGGTGCCGGCTGCCAGCGCGTCTGCGCCGCGCGACTTCCATTGGTCGTAGCTGACGGGCGCCGTTTCCGACACGGGCGCATCGGCGTCGATCAGCTTGAACACGCCGCTGCGTGCAAGGTCGGCCTTGATGATGCCCGACAGCGATTGCGGCGCCGCCGATTCATTGACAAAGCTGGCGACAGCTACCGGGATCTGGTTGCTGCCGATCCCTGTAATCTCCACGCGCAGCTGCGCCTGGGCGCCAGAGGCTCCCAGCATCAGGCCGGCACAGAGCACGACATAGCTCATTTTTTTCATGGTCATCATTTAGGCAAATCCTTCATCTCGAATATGAGTTCAATCTCGCGTTCCACGGTGCCGTCTTTTTTCTTCGGCAGTGGCGACGATTTATTAATGGCGTTTTCCACCGAGCTGTCATACGCCGGCAGGCCGCTACTTTTAATCTTTCGGACCGAAATAATTTCCCCAGTTGGCAGTTGCTCGATCTTGAACACGGCGCGCGGGTTGCCCGGCACGTCCGTGCTACCGCTGTACGCGATATTGCTCTTGATCTTGCTCGTCAGGGCAGCGACATAGCCGCTGTCCTTGCGTGGCGCGGTCGCTTTCTCGGCCGTGCCCGTTGTGCCTGCGCCCGCCGCACCCGTGATGCGGCTCATTTCTGCGGCGCGTGCCTTGTCGGCGGCTTTTTTCTCTTCCGCCGCTTTCTTGGCTTTGGCGGCTTTTTCCGCCGCCGCTTTTTTATCGGACAGTTCTTTCTCGGCTTTTTCTTCCGCCGCTTTTTCTTTCTCTTTGGCTTCTTTGGCTTTCGCCAGTTTGTCGGCCTTTTCTTTTTCCAGTTTTTCAGCCTTGTCTTTTTCTTTCTGCTTCTGTTTCTCCAGTTCGCGCTTTTCTTCCTCGCGTTCCTTCAGTTCCTGCTTGCGGCGCTCTTCCGCTGCCGCTTTCTCTTTTTCTTCTTTCAGCTTGGCCTTCTTGCGTTCCAGGGCGATCTCCGCCTCGCGCAGGTCGACCTTCGGCTCGGGTGCTGCCACCGGCGGCGGTGGCGGCGGGGCCGGCTGTTCCACTTGCGGTTCCGGTGGCGGCGCCGGGGTCGGTTCCGGTTCCGTCGCCACGTCGGGCGGCGGCGCTGCCGTCTGCACTTTCAGGTCCCATACTTCCGCTTCGACGGCGACAGGTTCCGTATTTTGCCAGTGTACGCCCACCCACAGGAAAAACAGCAGGCCAAGGTGCATCGCCAGCGCCAGGCCCAGCGAGGGCCAGCGGCTGCGTTCGCGCGGCACGCTGTAGGGCTTGCCGAGTACATGGTCGATTTGTTTGGTCTGCAAAGTCTAGTCTATCTAAAAACGGTCAAGTCTGGAAACAGGATGCTGTGCTTACTTGGTGGCCAGGCCGACGCGGGTAATGCCCATTTTTTTCGCTTCCGAAATGAGCTGGATCACATCGTCGTACTTGCTTTCCTTGTCGCCCGCAATCATCACGGGATAGTCGGGATTGCTCTCGTGCAAACCGCGCAGCTTGCGCAGCAGGGCGTCGCGGTTCGGTTCCGTTTCCGGCGACAACTGTTCCTTGCCGATGACGCCGATCGACAGCGAACCATTCGGTTTGAGCACGATCTGGATATAGTCATCGGGCGGCTTCGCCGACCTTTCCGCGTTGGGCAAGTTCACCACGCTGGGATTGTTCGACGACGGCATGACCATGAAGATGATCAGCAGCACCAGCATCACGTCGATGTACGGCACGACGTTGATCTCGGACTTGAACTTGCGGCCACGGCCGCCGCGCATGCCGCCGCTATTGAATGAGGAACCCATGAACGCTGCTCCCTCTTAGCGCGACTGGCGCTGCAAGATGTTGGAGAATTCCTCGACGAAGCTCTCGAAACGGATCGCCAGGCGGTCGATGTCATGCGAAAAACGGTTGTAGGCGACGACGGCGGGAATTGCCGCGAACAGGCCGATGGCGGTGGCGATCAGCGCTTCGGCAATGCCGGGCGCGACGGCGGCCAGGGTGGCTTGCTGCACGTTGGCCAGGCCGCGGAAGGCGTTCATGATGCCCCAGACGGTACCGAGCAGGCCGATGTAGGGCGAGACGGAGCCGACGGAAGCGAGGAAGGCCAGATGCGATTCGAGCACGTCCATTTCACGCTGGAAGGCGGCGCGCATGGCGCGGCGGGCACCGTCGAGCACGGCGCCCACGTCCAGCGCTTCGCGCGAACCGTAGGATGCCTTGCCCTTGATGAATTCGCCCATGCCGGCGTCGAAGATGCGGGCCAGCGCGCCGCTCTGGTCGCGGTTGCCGCTGGCGTTTTGATGCAGCGCATGCAGGTTGCCGCCGGCCCAGAAGCTGCGTTCGAATTCGATGGTTTGCTTGCGCGCCTGGCGCACGGCAAACATCTTGCGGAAAATGTAGGTCCAGCTGGTCAGGGAAATCAGCAGCAGCAGGGCCATGATCAGTTGCACGATCAAATGGGCATTGGTGATGAGCGCGAGGAAAGAAAGATCTTGTGTAACGTTCATTGGCTGGCAGTCTGTTGGGTGAATTGTCCGGGGGTGGCGGGTAGGGCTCAGGCGGCGCGCATGCGGGCCGCCACTGCATCAGGCACGGCGCGCGGGCGCAATGCCGAGTCGACGCAGCCGATCTTGACGCGGGCCGTGTTCAGCAGGCGCTCGCCGCACCAGGCTTGTTGCAGGAAAACGATGGAGGCGCGCCCCATCTTTTCTATGCTTAAGGTTAATCTTACCGTGTCATCGAGCCTGGCTGGCGCATGATAGTCGGCGTTGACGCTTTTGACAACGAACATCGCGTCGTGCTGTTCCAGCAGCTCCTGCTGGCCCACGTCGATGGCGCGCAGCCATTCGGTACGCGCACGTTCGAAGAATTTCAGGTAATTTGCGTAATAGACGATGCCGCCGGCGTCGGTGTCTTCATAGTAGACACGTACGTTCCAGATAAAGACTGAAGGCATGTTTATTGCGCCAGTAGTGAGATTGAGCAACATTTTACGCGATTTTTCTTCTTGTGACGGTGGGCGCTTGCTGGAAAGCCATGCAAAAGCTGCATATAAGTTGCACCGCAGCATTGTAAATCGGGGGTGCATAATGGCAAGCTTCGTAACATACGCTTACATGCCGCAGCCAGGTTTAAGTTCAGCTTAAGAGCCGCAGGCAAGCCCCGGGGCGGTCTGTGGCCATGCCCGGGCTGCGATGGCGCGCGGCGATTATAGCTGCACGGTTGCATTCCTTGCTCAATTTGGGCACTTAACTTACAATTTGATTTCCATTACGTCTCACGTGACTGGCGAAAAGTCGGGCGATCTCCCTGGATGGTGATCGGCAAACCGGCGAAAGGTGGGCACCCACCGGGAAACGTGAGATTTTTCATCAGCCGTTCGCCTGGGTAGCCACTATGGAAAAGCACGAAGAGGCTGCCCGTCCAATGTTGTTATTCAATTAACGCCGGCTCCCCTCATTCGATCCAACCTGCCAGTACAAGCACCCTCATCCTTGGAGTTTTTACATGTTTGCAAAAGATCACACCCTCGCCAACGTCGACCCTGAATTGTTCGCCGTCATTCAAAAAGAGAACACGCGCCAGCACGACCACATCGAACTGATCGCGTCGGAGAACTACACATCGCCGGCCGTAATGGAAGCGCAAGGCTCGCAGCTGACGAATAAATATGCCGAAGGCTATCCAGGCAAGCGCTACTACGGTGGCTGCGAATACGTCGACGTGGCCGAGCAACTGGCCATCGACCGTGTAAAACAGCTGTTCGGCGCCGAATGCGCGAATGTGCAGCCGAACTCCGGCTCGCAGGCGAACCAAGGCGTGTTCTTTGCCGTGCTGAAACCAGGCGACCTGATCATGGGTATGTCGCTGGCCGAAGGCGGCCACCTGACCCACGGCATGCCGCTGAACATGTCCGGTAAATGGTTCGACGTCGTATCGTATGGCTTGACGGCGGAAGAAGACATCGACTACGAGGCTATGGAGCGCCTGGCCCGCGAACGCAAGCCCAAGCTGATCATCGCCGGCGCGTCGGCGTTCTCGAAAAAGATCGACTTCGAGCGTTTCGGCAAGATCGCCAAGGAAGTGGGCGCCTACTTCATGGTCGACATGGCCCACTACGCCGGCTTGATCGCCGCCGGCCTGTACCCGAATCCGGTGCCGTTCGCCGACTTCGTCACCTCGACCACGCATAAGTCCTTGCGCGGCCCTCGCGGCGGCATCATCCTGATGAAGGCTGAACACGAAAAAGCCATCAACTCGGCCATCTTCCCTGGCATTCAGGGCGGCCCGCTGATGCACGTGATCGCCGGCAAGGCCGTCGCCTTCAAGGAAGCGCTGAGCCCTGACTTCGTTGAATACCAGAAGCAAGTGGTCAAGAACGCCGACGTTCTGGCGAAAACCCTGATCAAGCGCGGCCTGCGCATCGTTTCCGGCGGCACCGAATCGCACGTCATGCTGGTCGACCTGCGCGCCAAGAACCTGACGGGCAAGGAAGCCGAAGCCATCCTCGGTTCCGCGCACATCACCTGCAACAAGAACGGCATCCCGAACGATCCGCAAAAACCTTTCGTCACCTCGGGCATCCGCCTGGGCAGCCCGGCGATGACGACGCGCGGTTTCAAGGAAGCGCAAGCGGAAGAAGTGGGCAACCTGATCGCCGACGTGCTGGACAATCCGCATGACGCCGCCACCATCGAGCGCGTGAAAGCGGCCGTGAAAGTGCTGGCCGATGCACACCCGGTGTACGCCGCGTAATTATTTGTCCAGAATGTGTCATACAGAGTAAGATTCTGTCTGACACATTCCAGTCGTGCCCAAGGGCGCCCGGAGTGATTCGGGCGCCCTTTCATTTAAGGGCGGCGATTTCCCGTAATTATTACTATAAAGTTGTAGCCAGCCCATGAAATGTCCATTTTGCCAGCACGGCGACACCCAGGTCCTCGATACGCGCGTATCGGAGGACGGGGATGCCATTCGGCGGCGCCGCCGTTGCGGTAAATGCGACAAGCGCTTCACCACCTACGAACGCATTGAACTTATCATGCCGGCCGTCGTCAAAAAGAATGGCAGCCGGACGGAGTTCGCTGCGGATAAGTTGCGCGGCAGTTTGATGCTGGCCTTGCGCAAGCGTCCCGTCGCGGCCGCCTCCGTGGATACGGCCATCGCTTCCATCCAGGAAAAATTGCTGACCAGCGGCTTGCGCGAAGTCGATTCCGGCTATATCGGCGAACTCGTCATGCAGGAACTCAAGCGCCTGGACAAGATCGCCTACATCCGCTTCGCCTCCGTCTACAAGAATTTCGAAGACCTGGCCGAGTTCCAGGATGCGATTGCCGAAGTGGGACAGGCGCGCGGCAAGCCCTGATGTCCCCTTTTTGAAAACGGGGCCGGTCCTGCGCCCCGTGTTCATCACGCCAGCGTTCGCCTGGCAAGCGATCCGATCAATCCCAACGCTGTTCTTCTCACCTTTTCGCCGTGCTGTTTGCGCTGGCGCAGACGCGGTTGTTTGCGCGCGCCTATCGTGTAAGTGGGCCGGGCGCCGGCGCGGCTCCCGTCCTGGTTACATTCTGTCGGCAGGAGAAGCTCATGCACAGTGGCACGCGTGGTCCCATGGATGGCAGCAGTCTTGTCGAGGTGCTGGTATCGCTGCTGCTGTTGGCGTTGGGCTTGCTGGGCGCCAGCATCCTGCAACTGAGTTCCCTGCGCGCGCGCCATGAGTCGGCGCTGTTGTCGGCGGGTGTGCAACTGGCCGCCGGCATGGCCGAACGCATGCGGGCGAACAGCGTGCTCATGCATGGCCCCGATGCGGGTAATCCCTACCTGAGCGTTGCCTACGCGGCGGAGGACGGCGCCGAGGCTGGCGGCGGCGCGCCCGGCTGCTTCGGCGCCGCCGTCTGCAGCGCGGCCGAGCTGGCGCAATTCGACATCGCCGAATGGAAACAGCAGCTGCAGTCGGCCTTGCCTGGCGCGCGGCTGCATATCTGCCGCGACCTTGCCGCGTGGGATGCCGCCGCCCAGGGTTTGCACTGGGCGTGCAGCGGCGGCAAGGGCGCGCCCATCGTCATCAAGCTGGGCTGGCGCGGCAGGCAGGCCGATGGATCACCCGCCGTGAATGCGGCAGGCGAATCGTTGCCCAGGCTGGCATTCCAGCTTGGGGGAGGCGGCGCATGAACACTGTCTTGCGCGGGCATCGAGGCATAAGCCTGCTTGAATTGCTGGTGGCCCTGTCGCTGGGCGCGCTGTTGATGCTGGCGGCCAGTACCGTGCTGCTGGCTTCCAGCGGCAGTTATGGTGAGCAGTCCGCCAGCGCGCGCCTGGATGACAATGGCCGCTATGCACTCGACACCATCGCCCGCGCCGTGCGCCAGACAGCGTATGTGAACTGGGACAGCAGCGCCGCGCCCGTCGCCCATGCGGATTACGACAGCGCGAGTATCGCCGGGCTCGACGCGCGTAGCCTGGGCAAGGACAGCGAAGGCATCAGCGGCGCGTTGCCCGACGCCGTGCAGGGCAGCGACGTGCTGGCCCTGCGCTATTACGGCGCCGGCAAGGAGGAGGGCGGCGACGGATCCGTGCTCAATTGCGCCGGCTTCGCCGTGGGCGCCGCGCAAACGGAGGCGCAGCGGGGCTGGAGCATTTTCTATGTGGCCCAGGGAGCCGATGGCGAAGGCGAGCTGCGTTGCAAATATCGCGGCGCGAACGGCTGGGGCGCGGACGCCATCATCCGCGGCGTCGACAGTTTCCAGGTGCTGTATGGCCTCGATACGGATACGCCACCCGACGGCGTGGCGAACCGCTATGTCAACGCCAGCGCGCTTGACTCCGACGATGCGGCGCTGGTACTGGCGGGCGCGGATGCGGCCGCGCGCCAGCGCGATTTTTACCGGCGCACGCACTGGAAGCGCGTGGCCAGCGTGCGCGTGGTGCTGCTGTTGCATGGCGAGGCGGGCCAGGTGGACAAGATGGCGGAACTGGGACCGGCGCAGTTCGACCTGTTCGGCAAGGCGTATGCCGAAGCGCACGGCGCCGGCGACACGGGCGTGCGCATCGCGCGCGCGGCCTTGCCCGCAGCAACGCGCTCCAGGCTGCGGCAACTGGTGCAGACAAGCATCATGCTGCGTAACGGGCCGGCATAGGCGGGCGCCACCGTGGCTTGCATGGGCGTCCGTTGTTGTCCTGGCTGCTACATTCCGGGCGCGCAAGGGCGTGGCGCCACCATGGTGTATGTGCTGTGCCTGCTTGTGATCATCTTGCTGCTGGGCATATCGGCGGCGCAGATGGCCTTGCAGGGCGAAAAGGCGGCACGCGGCGAGCGTGACCGGCAGATCGCGTTTCAGGCGGCGGAGGAGGCATTGGTGGATGCGCAAAACGATATCGAAGGCTTGCCTGGCGCGCCGGGCCGGGCAAGCCTCTTTGCGCCGGGCAGTGCGGCAGGGTTTGCCGCCGGCTGCGGCGAAGGGGGCGCACTGGGCCTGTGCCTGCCCGCGCCCGAGGATGCGCCGGCGCTCTGGCTGAGCATGGACCTCGATGGCGCGGACGCTGGAAGCCGTGCGGTACCGTATGGCCAGTTTACGGGCGCGGTCATGCAGACGGGGCAGGGTTTCCTGCCGTCGCGCCGGCCCCGCTACCTCATCGAACTGCTGCCGTTCCACCCTCCCGGCGCACAGGCAGCGGCAGTGGCCGGCGGCCTGGCCACGGAAAGCTATGTGTACCGCATCACGGCCATGGGGTTTGGCGCGCAGGAAAGCACGCAAGTCGTGCTGCAAAGCTACTACCGCAAAGAGGCGGCGGGAGCGGGGCCATGAGGGCTATGTGGTCTTTCTGCTTGATACTGCTGACTTGCCTGGCTAGTGGCGCCGCTGTCGCGGCCCAGCCGACGGTGACGCTGGCGCGGGCCGACGCGGGCTTGCAGGGCGCCAGAGTGCCGCCGAATCTGTTGCTTAACCTGTCCTTCACGCATGCGGCCGCTGCGGCTGCGTACGGCAGCGACTATGCGCCGCAGCGCGAGTACGCCGGTTACTTTCATGCGCGCATGTGCTACAGCTATCCGTACCGCAGCAAGGACGGCGTCATGCTGCCGGACTTGCGCGTAGCGACCGCTTACTTCTCCGTGCTGAAACCGGCCGATGCGCTGCACGGCTGCGGCGGCGATAGTTTCAGCGGCAACTTTCTCAACTGGGCCAGCGCCAGCATGCTCGACATCGTCCGTTACGCCCTGACGGGCGGCGACCGCGTCATTGACGAGGTGCGCAAGACGGTGCTGCAGCGCGCCTACCTGCCCGATGCCGACGGCCCCATCGACTATTTTGCCCATCCCACCTTTTTTCCCCGCAAGGTCTTGCATGCAGGCGTGGCGGCGGCGACGCCGTTTGCGCTGGCGCAACTGGCCATCGTGTCCTGCCGCAACCGCCTGCTGTTCGGCGATGCCAGCCTTGGCCAGCCCGCAGGTGGCAGTTGCGACGCGCCCGGCTTTGCTGCCACGCATGGCGTGTTTCTCGCGCGCGTGCGCGTTTGCGACGCCGATGAGGGGCCGCTGCGCGAGGATTTGTGCCTGGCATACGGCAAGAATTACAAGCCGGTGGGGGCCGTGCAGCGCCATGGCGGCAGGGTGCGCGTGGGCGTGTTTGGTCACTTGAACGGCACGCCCGCCAGCGCCGGTCCCGTGTATGGCGGCGTGCTGCGCGCGCCGCTGGCGCACGTTGGACGGCAGCGCTGGACGGCGCCCGACTATATGCCGCAAGACAACGCCGATGCCGAGTGGAATCCCGCCACTGGCGTCTATATGGCGCAGGCTGTGGCCCAGGGTGCGAGCCCTGGTGGCGGGGTGACCGCTTACATCAATGGCCTGGGCCGCAGTAATGCCGGGCACCCAGGTGCGTACGCCAGGGCGGCGCCGCTGGCTGAATTGCTGTATGAATCGCTGCGCTACTTGCAGGGGCGGCAAGCGAGTACCGCTGTGCCGCCTGCCAAGGCCGCGCCTGCCATCGATGAAGGCTTGCCGGTCGTGACGTATTGGAGCGACCCGCAATCGGCCAGCTGCCAGCGCCACATCGTCGTCAGCCTCGGCGATGCGGGCATGGCGGGCGACCGCTACGTGCCCGGCAATGTTCCGGCGACTCCCGCATCAAACGGCGACCGCGCACGCGCCGCCGATGGTTTTGCGCCGCCGCCGTTCGATGCGATGGCCTGGACGCATGCGGTGGGCAGCCTGGAAAGCAGTGGCGCGCAGGGTAATCCTGCGCCACGGACCGAACTGGCGGCACTGGAATTGCTGGCCGACGGGGCGGGCGGCGCCAGCTACCATGCTGCAGGGCTGGCCTACTGGTCGCATGTGCAGGCGCTGCGTCCTGGCGCCAGGAACGACGGCGTTGCAAAGGTCGAGCACTATGCGGGCGACTTGCGCCAGGGCGACCCCGCGGGCGTGTCCGCCGTCATGCCCGCCTCGACACCCTTGTTGCTGGTGGCCAAATATGGCGGCTTTCTCGATGCGAACGGCGACGCCAACCCCTACAAGAGCGCGACGGGCAACGCGCTGGAGGAGTGGAGCGTGGACGGCCGTTGGCCCTCACATTACTTGCCCGGCAGCGATCCGGCTGCCCTGATTGCGGGATTGCGGGCAGCTTTTGCGGCAGCCGACATGGGCAGCTTGCCGGCGACGCTGGCGGGGCCGGCCCTGATGGCCTTGGCCAGTGGCACGGAAGAGGCATACTGGTTCCAGACGCAGATGCGCCTGGCCGATGGCAGCATGAGCTTGTCGCGCACCGCGTTTGCCGTGGGTGCCGACGGCGCGCTGCTTCCCGGCAAACCAGGGTGGCGCGTTGGCGGCCAAGAGAAGTTGGTGCCGGATGGCACGCCCGTGTCCTTGCGTCCCGTCTACACGCTCGACGCCCGGGGCAGCCTGATGCCGCTGGCCTGGAACCGTCTCGACGCGGAACAGCGCGGCGCATTCGAAGGCGGCAATGGCCAGGCGGGCCAGGGAGAGGCGCGCCTGGCATATCTGCTGGGCAAGCGCACGCACGAGGTGGGCCAGCCGGGCGGCTTCCTGCGGCGCCGTTCAGGCAGCCTGGGTGCGGCGCCATATGGCAATCTGCTGTACGTGGGCGCGCCGGGGCTGGGCGTGCCGGGCGCCGGCTATGGCTTGCACCGCAAGTTGCTGCTGCAGCGTCGGAAAATGCTCTACCTGGGGGCCAACGATGGCTTGCTGCATGCGTTCGATGCGCGCACGGGCAGCGAATTGTTTGCCTATCTGCCGCAAGCGCTGCTGCACGCGGCGGCGGCCGCTGCGAGCACTCGCTACAGCCCCGGCCCGCTGCTCGATGGCGCGGCGGCCACGGCGGAAGTACAGGCATCGGGACGCTGGAAGACGGTGCTGGTGTCGGGCCTGGGTGGCGGAGCGCAAGGCGTGTTTGCGCTCGATATCACCGACCCGGCGCGCTTCGCGCAAGAAGGGGCGCTGTGGGAATTCACGGACCGCGACGACAAGCTGATGGGCAATGTGCGCGCGCCGCCCGCCTTTGCCCGTATCAATATGGGCGGCAAGGAGGGGGCGCCGGCTTTCCGCGATTTTGCCGTCGTCGCCAGCGGCTATAACAACCATGCGGACGACGGCAAGGACACGACGGCCCCCGCATCGGCCGCCGCCATCTTCCTGCTGGCGCTGGACAAGGCGCCTGGCACGCCCTGGCAATTGGGAAGTAATTACTTCCGGCTCAAGGTGCCCGTGGCCAGTGATGGCCATGGCGGCGATGCGGATGGGACGGTGGGCGCGGAAGCCGTGTCCCAGGCGCTGGGCCCGCCGGCCGTGGTGCCGGGCGCCGATGGCGAACAGGTTTATATCTATGCGGGAGATTTGCAGGGCAATATCTGGCGCCTCGGCATGGCTGGCGGGCCGCCGTGGAAGGAGGGACAGGCGCGCAAGCTGGTGTTTGTGGCGCGCGATGTGCAGGGCAGGCGCCAGCCCGTGACGCAGCGGCTGAATGTGGCGTATGCGCCCGGTGGCGGCTATGTGCTGCTGTTCGGCACGGGCAAGCTGGTCGAAGCGGCCGATACTTGGCCTTCCGCCTTTCTGCCGCAGTCGTTTTACGCCGTGCACGATGATTTGCGGGAGTCGTCCCACACACGCAGCCGGGCCGACCTGGAGCAGCGCAGCCTGGGCGAGGCGGTGGGCGGCGTGCGCGTCGACGGCGCCGAGTTGCGCTATACGGGCAGCGACGCCATGCGGGGCTGGTACCTCGATTTTCTCCATACCGCGCAGACGGGCGAACGCAGTGTCAACAGTCCCGTACTGGCTGCCGGCAAGGTGCTGTTCAATACCGTACTGCCGGGGCGCGACTCTTGCGTCAAGCCCGCCACGCGCCTGTATGTGCTCGATGTGCTGAGCGGTTTTGCCGCCGATGGCGCCGGTCTCGTGCAGGCGGGGGCACAGACAGGGCGCTTGTTCGATGGCCTGGCGCGCGCGCCGCCGCTGGCGTTGGAGCTGAACAGCACGGTGGGCGCCGTGACGGCGTCGGGGCGTGCCGAGGGGCGCAAGGAACTTGCCGTGCTGCAGCCTGGCTTGCCCGGCGCGGCCAGCGGGGTGGGGCTCAAGGTCGTCAGCGCGCCGCTGCCGGCCCGGCGCCTCAGCTGGCGGGAAGTGGCGAACTGGCGCGAATTGCACGAGGCGGCCAAGAAGAAATAGGCGCCGGCATGGCTGGCGTGCGGAAAGCTAAAGCGGTACTGGCTGGCGCAGCGGCTGGCACTTTTTTGGAGAGGGGGAGATCCCATGGGCGTGCTGGCAAGGCGGAATGAGCCCGCTGCAAACGGTGGCGCCCCTGCAGCCACCTTAGGCTTCAGCCTGATCGAACTGCTGGCCGCGCTGGCGATCATGAGCCTGCTGCTTGCGCTGGCCGTGCCCGCTTATCACGGCCATGTCGTGCGCGCCAAGCGGGTGCAGGGACAGGCGGCCCTGCTGCGGCTGATGCAGCAGCAGGAGCGCTATTATTCGCAAAACAATCACTATCTGGCCTTTTCTTCGGCGTCGCCGGCGACCCAGGCGCAAGCGTTTCCGTGGTGGTCCGGCGAAGGGGGGGCGCCCGGCAGCGCCTATGAAATCGAGGCGCTGGCCTGCCCCGGCTTGACGATCGGGCAATGCGTGCTGTTGCGGGCCATACCGGGCACGTCCAAGGTCGATGCGCGGTTCCAGGATGCCGATTGCGGCGTTCTCTCCTTGAACAGCACGGGCCAGCGCGGCAGCAGCGGTCCCGCCAGCCATTGCTGGCACTAGGCCATGGCCACGCATCAGCGCCCACGGTGGACAGGGCATACCTTGATCGAATTGCTGGCCGTGCTGGCGATGGCCGCGCTGCTGGCGGCCGCTGCCATGCCCGGCTTGCAGCATCTGCTGGCGCGCCAGCAGGTACGCGCGGCGGCCACGGACCTGTTTTCGGCCATCGAACTGACGCGGGCGCAGGCGATGGCGCGCAGACAGCGCGTACTGCTGATGCCGGCTGGACCAGGGGGCACGGACTGGGGCACGGGCTGGCTGGTCTTTATTGACCGCAATGCCAACCTGGCGTTCGACGACGGCGACGAATTGCTGTTTCGCCAGGGGCCGCTACCTGCAGGCATCACGGCGCAGTTCGCGTTTTCCTCGGCCACGGCGCCGTTTTATATCGCCTACAATGGCGCAGGACGCAGTTGCAGCGCGACCAATAGCCTGGCCGCGCGCTGGGGTACCTTGTCCCTGACTTTGGGAAAGCAGGTGCGCCATATTAAAATCAATATGCTGGGCAGGGTGCGTGTCTGTGACCCGCAGCAGCAAGCGGCCAATTGCAGCGGCGTGGCCGACAGTTCATAACCCGACTCACCTATCACTCACTATCAAAGAAGCCCGTGGAAATACTCAACGATATCGATGGCATGCGCCTGGCGCTGGAATGGGCTGCGCGCGGTTTATATACGACCTCGCCCAATCCCCGCATCGGCTGCGTGATCGTCAGGGATGGCCAGGTGATCGGCGCCGGCGTGACGCAGGCGGCGGGGCAGGATCATGCCGAGGTACAAGCCTTGGCGAATGCGGCTGCTCGCGGCAACGACGTGCGCGGCGCCACCGCTTACGTCACCCTGGAGCCGTGCAACCACCATGGCCGCACGCCGCCCTGCTCCGATGCGCTCGTGCGCGCAGGGCTGGGGCGTGTCGTGGCCGCCATGACGGACCCGAACCCGCTGGTGGCGGGGCAGGGGCTGGCCAAGCTGGAAGCGGCCGGCATCGCCGTCACCACGGGCGTGCTGGCTGACGAGGCGCATGAAATGAATATCGGCTTCTTTTCGCGCATGCAGCGTGGCAAGCCGTGGGTGCGCATGAAAACGGCGGCCAGCCTGGATGGCATGACGGCTTTGCACAACGGGCAAAGCCAGTGGATCACGGGGCCTGCAGCGCGTGCCGACGGCCATGCGTGGCGCGCGCGCGCCTGCGCCATCCTGACGGGCATCGGCACGGTCAAGGCGGACGATCCGCAATTGAACGTGCGCGCCGTCGAAACGCCGCGCCAGCCGCGCCGCATCGTCATCGACAGCCGGCTCGACATCAGCCTCGACGCGCGCATCTTGCAGGGCGGCGGCACCTGGATCGTGGCGGCCGTCGCCCATCCCGAGAAGGAAGCGCAGCTGCGCGCCCTGGGCGCGGAAGTCATCGTGCTGCCGAATGCGGCCGGCAAGGTCGACCTGGCCGCGCTGATGCTGGAACTGGGCCGCCGGCAATGCAATGAAGTCCACGTCGAGGCCGGCTCCAAGCTGAACGGCTCCTTGATCCGCGAAGGCTGCGTCGACGAGCTGCTGGTCTACCTGGCGCCCACCTTGCTGGGCGATGCGCAAGGCATGTTTGCCTTGCCCGCCTTGACGGATATCAAACAGCAGCGCACTTTGCAATTTCACCAGGTTCAGCAAGTGGGCGAAGATGTGCGTATCCTTGCCAGATTCGCCAAGCGCAATTAATACTTTCACACTTTTTATAGGGTATAGCTCCATGTTTACAGGAATTGTTGCCGCCATTGGCAAGATTGACACCGTGCAAGCACTCGAAGGCGGCCTCGATGCCGGCGTGCGCCTGACCATTCACGCGGGCGGCTTGCCGCTGGCCGACGTGGCCCTGGGCGATTCGATCGCCATCAATGGCGCCTGCATGACGGTGGTGGAAAAGTCGGACACGGGCTTTGCCGTCGATGTCTCGCGTGAAAGCCTCAATTGCACAGTGGGCCTCGATACGACCACGGAAGTGAACCTGGAAAAAGCCCTGACCCTGGCCGAGCGCCTGGGCGGCCACCTGGTTTCCGGCCACGTCGACGGCCTGGGCATCGTGCGCAAGTTCGAAGCCGTGGGCGAATCGTGGGAACTGGTCATCGAAGCACCGCACGAACTGGCGAAATACCTGGCCTTCAAAGGTTCCGTCGTCGTCAATGGCGTGTCCCTGACCGTCAACCGCGTGGAAGACCTGGGCGCGGGTGCCGTCAACGGCTGCCGCTTCTCGATCAACCTGATACCGCACACCATCGCCATGACGACCCTGAAACACTTGACGGTCGATGGCAAGGTCAACCTGGAAATCGACCTGATCGCCCGCTATGTCGAGCGCATGCTGTCGCTGGACAAGGCCGCCGCCTGACATGGCAGCGTAAAGGAGCAACACCCCCGTCGGCCTTTCGTCGTGCCAAGCGTGTGTTGCTTTTCTTCCAGACGCGCATACTATGAAGCTTTCCGCAGTGGAGGCTAGCCATGGACCCGATTTCGCGCGTAACCGTGCCCAATGCCATACCGGCGACGCCTCGCGTGGGCGGGATGGCACCGCTGGCGCCGGCGCAGCCTGTGCCGTCTTCCAGCGCGGCGGCGGCCCTGGCCATTCAGTCATCGACCCAGGTCGACCTCTCCCCGCTGGGCCAGTTCCTGTCCGGCGTGGCCTTGTCGCGCCGGCAACTGCTGGCCTTGCAGGGCGCCACCGAGCAGGCCGGCGCGGCAAATATCCCCGTCAACGTCAATGACGACTTGCTGGCGCTGGCGCGGCAGCTGACGGAATCGTTCACCCAGTTGCAAACGAGCGGCATCGATGCCAGCCAGCTGGCGACGGCTGGCGACACGACGGGCAGCCTGGCGCAGCGCTACGATTTGCTGTCGGGCGATGGCACGACGGGTGCGGCGGCCGCGCTGGCGCAGGACGGCGGCTTGCTCACGCAAGCACAGCTGGCCCGCATCGGCATCGATTTGCGCAATGAAGATGTCAATGCAGCAACTTTGCAAGCCGCATATGCGGCTGACAGTCATGCCACCCTGGACGCCTTGCAACAGGGAACGGACGTGCTGGCGCAGGTGGGCGCCATGCTGGCCCGGCAGCAGGGCGCGCCGCTGGCGGCCAGCGTCGAAGCGGATTTGGCGGGTGCCGCCGTGCCGGCGTATGCCGCGCAGGCCGTGGCTCAAGGGGTGCCGACGCAAACGGCTGCCATTGCACAACGACAACTGGAACTGCAGCAGCAGCTGGAGGCGGAAGAGCTGAACCTGGACTTGCAGGAATTGCGGCCCCCGCCGCAGGCGCAAGCCGCCACCGATGCAGCGCAATTGCTGCAGACGCAGCGCACGGACAAGCAGCGCGCCGATACCGCGCGCCTTGACGCCGAACGCCTGGACAGCGAACGCATCAATACAGATAAGCAGGCGCAGCAGCAGGAAGTTGCACGGGTGGACGATCTGCGCCAAGGACAAGTGCAGCAGCAGGGCTTGCAGCAGCGGGCGCAAGCGGCAGCGGATGATGCGGCGCGGGCCCAGCTGGCCGCAAGCGACGCGCAAATGGCGGCCCAGGCGGCCAGTGAGCGGGCGCAATCGCTGGCACGCGCAGCGCAAGTGCAAGCCGATGCGGGCCAGGCGACGGCGCAAGCCCAGCTGGCCCAGCAAAATGCGCAGGCGCAAGAGCTGGCCGCGCAAAACGCGGGCATGACTGTACCGCCGCCGTCAGCGCAAGATCCGTCGGTGGCGGCAGCCATCGCCGCCTATAACCTGAACAATGCAGCCCTGAATCCGGGCTTGATGAACCGGCCATTGCCGGCCAGCGACTCGCGCCTGCCACTGGTGGCGCCGGTGGCCGCCGTGGAACCCGTCAAGCCCGTGACTAAAATCTAGGGCAGCAGGCTGGCGTCCAGGGTAATGTTGGCTTTAAGTAACTTCGACACGGGGCAGCCGGCCTTGGCCTTCGCCGTCAATGCCTCGAATGTCGCCTGGTCGGCGCCCGGTATTTTTGCTTTCAGGATCAGGTGGACGGCCGTGATGGCAAAACCGTCGTCCCCCTTGTCGAGGGTCACTTCAGCCGTCGTCTCCATCTTTTCCGCCGTCAGGCCCGCTTCGCCCAGGATCAGCGACAGGGCCATGGTGAAGCAGCCCGCGTGGGCGGCGCCGATCAATTCTTCGGGATTGGTGCCGGGTTTGCCTTCGAAGCGGCTGGCAAAGCCGTAGGGATAGTCCTGCAAGGCGCCGCTGCGTGTGCTGATGGCGCCCTTGCCGTCCTTGATGCCGCCTGACCAGATGGCCGATCCGTTGGTTTTCATGTTGCCGCTCCTGTGTGGGTATCGCTGCGAGTGGGGTGTCAGCGCCGTGGTGGTGACTGGCTGATCTTATGCTCTTCGCAAGACTGATGGCGCGCGTTTTGCCGTCGCCGTGTGCGCTGGATCGGGGAAGCGGCGCTTTGCGGGGCAAGCAGGGCGGCGGCCTGCATATTGGTGTTGCTGGGCTGTCTTATTTCAGGTCTGCAAGCGCTAAATCCTTTAAAATAGCAGGTTATAAGAAAATTCCCGGAAATTCGCGGAATATTCGCGCTCGACGTTTCAATTTCAGTTTCAGTTTTTAGTTACATTAACAACGCCCGGAAAAACCGTCGCGAGCGGAAGGGAGAGGTGGCTGAGAAGCGCAACCGTACGAAGGTACGGTGAGCATCGCAGGCCGCCTATACCAACGCGCAGCAGGTTTTGCCTGGCGTCTCAAGAGGATGAATAATGTCTATATCCAGCACCGAAGAGATCGTCGCTGAATTGCGCGCCGGCCGCATGGTGATACTGGTCGATGAAGAAGACCGGGAAAATGAAGGCGATCTGGTGCTTGCCGCCGATTTCGTGACACCTGAAGCCATCAATTTCATGATTACGCATGCGCGTGGTCTGGTCTGCCTGACCCTGACGGAAGAGCGTTGCGACGAGCTGAACCTGTCGATGATGACCTCGCGCAACGGTACCGCCTACGGCACCAACTTTACCGTCTCCATCGAAGCGGCCGAAGGCGTAACGACAGGCATATCCGCCGCCGACCGCGCCAAGACCATCCAGGTGGCCGTGGCCAAGGGAACACAGCCCAGCGATATCGTCCAGCCTGGCCATATCTTCCCCCTGAAAGCGCAAAAGGGCGGCGTGCTGATGCGCGCAGGCCATACGGAAGCCGGTTGCGACCTGACGGCCATGGCCGGCCTGACGCCCGCGTCCGTGATTTGCGAAATCATGAAGGACGACGGCACCATGGCCCGCCTGCCGGACTTGCTGGTGTTCGCTGAGCAGCATGGCCTGAAAATCGGCACGATTGCCGACCTGATCCATTACCGCAGCCAGACGGAATCGCTGGTCGAACGCGTTGCCGAGCGTAAGCTGCACACGGCGCACGGTGAATTCCGCTTGATCGCGTTCCGCGACAAGCCCAGCGCGTCGGCCCACCTGGCCCTCGTGCATGGCGACCTGGCGCCCGGCCTGGAAGCGCTGGTGCGCGTGCACCAGCCTGTTTCCCTGCTGGATGTGCTGGAAAGCGAAGCGACCACTCACTCGTGGACGGTGGCCGCCTCGATGGCCGCCATCAAGCAGTCCGAGCGGGGCGTGATGGTTTTGCTGAACTGCGGCGAAACGTCGGGCGAACTGTTTGCCCAGTTCGCCGCGCTCGATACGCCGCAAGCCAAGCCGAAAGGCCGCGCCGCCAGCATGGACTTGCGTAGCTACGGCATCGGCGCGCAAATCCTGCGCGACCTGGGCGTGAGCAAGATGCAATTGCTGGCCAGTCCACGCAAGATGCCGTCGATGGCCGGTTTCGACCTGGAAGTGACAGGTTTTCAGTGCCATCCGGGCCAGGACGCCTAACTAAATCTACTGCGCGTCGCGATTTGCGGCCTGCGATGCTCACTGTACTATTCGTACAGTTGCGCTTCTCGGCCACAACTCGCTGCCGCTCGCTACGATTTTGTCAGGCGTCGATGTGAGAGTAAACGATGGCGGCATGTGCGTGTCGCCCAGAACCACCAGATTAAAGAGGCATATGATGACCGTAGGAACATACGAAACCAATTTTGCCGGCGAAGGTTTGCGCGTCGGTATCGTCCAGGCACGATTCAATGAAATCGTCGGTGGTGGCTTGCTGTCGGCATGCCTGGAAGAGTTGAGCAAGCTGGGCGTGGCCGATGAAGATATCCTGCACGTGACCGTGCCGGGCGCCCTGGAAATCCCACTGATTCTGCAAAAAATGGCAGAAACCGAGCAATTCGACGCCCTGATCGCACTGGGCGCCGTGATTCGCGGTGAAACCTACCACTTCGAGCTGGTATCGAACGAATCGGGCGCAGGCATCACGCGCATCGGTCTCGATTACGGCATCCCCATCGCCAACGCAGTGTTGACGACCGAAAACGACGAGCAGGCGGAAGTGCGCATGCTGGTCAAGGGAGCCGAAGCGGCACGTGTGGCAGTGGAAATGGCCAATCTGGCGCAAGCGCTAGAAGAGTTGCAAGACACAGACGAGGATTAATCGTGCTTGCGCCGCGGCGTGCTGTCCAACAGCACGCCGCGGTATTCGTCACTATTTGCAGTACATACGTATTTAAGAACAGGTAACAATCATGACTGAGAAAAATTTGCTCGCCAATCCCAGCAAAAACCGCACGCCGCGTCACCGCGCGCGCGAGTTTGCGCTGCAGGGCTTGTACCAGTGGCTGCTGAACAATGAAGACGCGACCACCGTCGTGAACAATATTCGCGCCGCGCATGGCTTTGACAAGGCCGATGGCGATCACTTCACGGTGCTGCTGTATGGCGCCATCAAGGATTCGCTGGCGCTGCGCGACAGCATGGCACCCTTGATTGACCGCAATATCGCGGAACTGTCGCCCATCGAACACGGCATCCTGCTGATTGGCGCGTTCGAGCTGAAGAACAACATGGAAATCCCGTACCGCGTCGTCATCAACGAAGCGGTCGAACTGGCCAAGTCGTTTGGCGGTATCGACGGCCACAAGTATGTGAACGGCGTGCTGGACAAGCTGGCAGTGAAATTCCGCGAGGAAGAAGTCAACGCCAACAAGCGCAAGTAATATAGGTAGGGATCCAGCGGCGAAGGCCGCAATGGATGCAAAAAGGGCAGACTGAAAAGTCTGCCCTTTTTGCTGTCGGAGTGTTGCGCATTAACGCATCGGCGCCTCTTCAAACCGTAGCGAGCAAGCCCGATGTCGGGTTGAGTAACGCAGCTGTACTGGAGTACAGCGAGTAACGCCGACCCGAGAGCGGGCTGCGCAGTAGGTTGGAAGAGCGCGCTACTACAGGCCGGCGATCTCGTTGTGGGGCAGCACTTTGATGGTGATGCCGCTTTCCGCTACCGGCGCCTTGGCTGGCGCTGGCGTGTTCGATGCCATCACCGGCGTCGTCGTCGGCACGCGCTGGCCTGCCGACACTTGCTTCAGGCGGCGGTATTCGGCCAGCACGCGCGAGCCGTAGCCCGAGTCGGTGGCGAAGTTGGCGGCGCCCACGTAGGTTTTCAAGCCCGCTTCGACGGAACCGCCACGCGTGACGTAGTCTTTCAGGATCAGGGAGCCGACACGGATGTTGGCGACCGGGTTCAGAGCTGCTTGTACGCCGCCCATTTCCTGGAAGCGCTCATGGTGCACTTTCGACATGACTTGCATCAAGCCTTGCGCGCCCACGGGGCTTTCCGCGAACGGGTTCAAGCCCGATTCGATGGCCATCACGGCCAGGATCAGCAGCGGGTCCAGCTTGATTTCACGTGCTGTCAGGTAGGCCGTCGACACGAGCATATTGGTGGCGTCGTTGGCCACGCGGTAGCGCTTGGAGAGCCAGTTGGTGACCCATTGCTGCTGCTTTTGCGTGCCCAGCAAGGCTTTTTCTTCTTTGCTCAGCGGTGCCTCTTTGGCGGCGGCCGTTTGCACGGATGCAGGCGCTTCCATCAGTGCCGACAGAGCCGGCGCTTCGACAGCTTGCGCTTCTGCCATCGGCAGCGGGAACAGGCTGTGCGTCAGTTGCTTGCCCAGGTCGGGGCGGAACATCAGCAGGGCGATCAGTGCCAGGGCGGAAATGCCGAAGACTGTCAGTGTATGTTGCGCCGTGGTCAATACGCCACGGGCCGAAATGGCTTGTGCGCGGGCGCGCAAACGCGCCAACGCTGGCTGGCCAGCCACGGTTGAAGCAGGCAAGGCTGCTTCAGTGCTACGATGAGTCATAGAGTTCCCCGAAATGTCGCGTCAACAGGCAGTCCCTCCGCGGTTTCGCGGTGTTGTGGGTACTGCCAATGCCGTGCATCAGAAATATCATCGTTTCCGCCGCGTATGGATGCGTGCGAGAAACGCCGTCATTGCTTGCTTGAGCTGATCGGTCCCATGCTGGTATTGGATCAGTCGCAATACAACTTTTACCGGGGGTAAGGCAGACGCCTTTTGAAAACACTCCTTAAAATGTCATGTGGAGCCCCGACTCCGTGAATGAAAGAGAAACGCTAAAATCAAGCTCTGGGCCGGCGTGCTCTTTCAAGTTGGGCGAATTGTAGAAGCCGTTTTATATCAAGTCAATACTAACGAATCGATTCTTTATTACTTTTATGTCTTACTTTTTGTCTTGCATTGTGCCAAAAGCCAATAAAATCAATTACTTGGCATAGATCCTTCAGCAACGGCGTCCGACGTCAAAAAAAATTAAAAACACATGAAATATTCAGATTTGCGAGATTTTATTTCTCAACTGCAACAAATGGGTGAACTTAAGCCCATTTCGACCCCCATTTCACCGATTTTGGAGATGACCGAAGTGTGCGACCGCACCTTGCGCGCAGGTGGGCCTGCCTTGCTGTTCAATAATCCCACGGGATACGACATGCCGGTGCTGGGCAATCTGTTCGGCACCACGCGTCGCGTGGCGCTGGGCATGGGGGCGGAGGATGTCAGCGAGTTGCGCAAGATCGGCCATGTGCTGGCGCGCCTGAAGGAACCGGAACCGCCGAAGGATTTCAAGGATTTGCTGGGCCTCGGCTCGCTGGTGAAATCCGTGTGGGACATGTCGCCGAAAGAGTTGCGCGGCGCCAAGTGCCAGGAAATCGTCTGGGAAGGCAACGACGTCGACCTGGCGCGCCTGCCCATCCAGCATTGCTGGCCCGGCGACATCGCCCCCCTGATCACCTGGGGCCTGGTCATCACCAAGGGGCCGAACAAGAAGCGGCAAAACCTGGGCATTTACCGCCAGCAAGTGCTGGGGCGCAATAAAGTCATCATGCGCTGGCTGGCCCATCGGGGCGGGGCGCTGGACTTCCGGGAGCATGCGATTCAAAGCAAGGGCAAGCCGTACCCGATCGCCGTGGCGCTCGGTGCCGATCCCGCTACTATATTAGGGGCCGTCACGCCGGTGCCGGACAGCCTGTCCGAATATCAGTTCGCCGGCTTGCTGCGTGGCAGCCGCACGGAGCTGGTGAAAGCCATCGGCAGCGAGCTGCGCGTGCCCGCGTCGGCCGAAATCGTGCTCGAAGGCCATATCTACCCGGACGAAAATCATCCGAGCGGCTATGAACACGCGCTGGAAGGGCCGTATGGCGACCACACGGGCTACTATAATGAGCAGGACAGTTTCCCCGTGTTTACCATCGACCGCATCACCATGCGCCGCGACCCGATCTATCACTCTACGTACACGGGCAAACCACCCGACGAGCCGGCCGTGCTTGGCCTGGCCCTGAACGAAGTGTTCGTGCCCCTGCTGCAAAAGCAGTTCAGCGAAATCACCGACTTTTACCTGCCGCCCGAAGGCTGTAGCTACCGCATGGCCGTGGTGCAGATCAAGAAGCAGTACGCGGGCCACGCCAAGCGCGTGATGTTCGGCGTGTGGAGCTTCCTGCGCCAGTTCATGTATACCAAGTTCATCGTGGTGGTCGACGAAGATGTGAATATCCGCGACTGGAAGGAAGTCATCTGGGCCATCACCACGCGCGTCGACCCCATCCGCGATACCACCCTGGTCGACAACACGCCCATCGATTACCTGGACTTCGCCTCGCCGGTCAGCGGCCTGGGCAGCAAGATGGGTATCGATGCGACGAATAAATGGCCGGGCGAAACGACGCGCGAGTGGGGCACGACGATAGCCATGACGCCGGAAGTGAAGGCCAAGGTGGATGGCATCTGGCAGGAGCTGGGTTTGTAGGTATTGGGTAGGTCGGAGTAGGTCGGGTTAGCGCTTGCGCGTAACCCGACGTTGCTTGCATGTTCACGATCTGCATACTCGGCAGTGTCGGCTTACGGCCTGCGGACTAAGCCGACCTACGCAGCATTGACACGGCAATTTCCCAATCCTGCGCAGACCGGTTATAATTGTCCCTGGCGGGCCCCTGCGCATCGTGGCATGGCTAACCTGGTCAGGTCGGGAACGAAGCAGCCACGGCTATTAACCATGAGTGCCGCAGATCAGGCTCGCCTCCTTCGGGATTGTTGTATCGGGATCGTCAATCAAGCTGCCATGGGCAGCTTTTTTGCTTTTACGGCCACATTTTCCCGTGGCGCCGCAGCATTGCCGGGCTTGCCGTGTTTTCCATATTTCCACCTGGCCATGTTATACAATTGCTGCTTTGCCGCGTTTGCCAAGTCTTGCTTGAACTTGACCTGGCCCGGCCATGAGGCTTGCGCCCGTCGCGCAGGATCACCCGCAAAATCGCATGGTAAAATCTCAGCATGTCCTATCAAGTCCTCGCCCGTAAATACCGCCCCAAGAATTTCGAGACGCTCGTCGGCCAGGAGCACGTCGTGCGCGCGCTCACGCATGCCTTGCACAGCGGCCGATTGCATCACGCCTATCTGTTCACGGGCACGCGCGGCGTCGGCAAGACGACCCTGTCGCGCATCCTGGCCAAATCGCTCAATTGCATCGGCCCCGATGGCACGGGCGGCATCACGGCCCAGCCTTGCGGCGTGTGTGTAGCGTGCACGGCAATCGATGCGGGACGCTTTGTTGACTATATAGAGATGGATGCGGCATCGAACCGCGGCGTCGATGAAATGGCGCAGTTGCTGGAACAGGCGGTGTATGCGCCAAGCAATGCGCGCTTCAAGGTCTATATGATCGATGAGGTGCACATGTTGACGAACCACGCGTTCAATTCCATGCTGAAGACGCTGGAAGAGCCGCCCGAGCACGTCAAGTTCATCCTGGCCACCACGGACCCGCAAAAGATTCCCGTGACCGTGCTGTCGCGCTGCCTGCAGTTCAACCTCAAGCAGATGCCGCCCGGCCACATCATCAGCCACCTGGACAATATCCTGGGACAGGAAGGCATCGCCTTCGAACAGCCGGCCTTGCGCCTGCTGGCCCAGGGCGCCCACGGTTCCATGCGCGATGCGCTCTCCTTGACGGACCAGGCCATCGCGTACGCGGCCGGTGCAGTCACCCTCGATGCAGTGCAAGGCATGCTGGGTGCGCTCGACCAATCCTATCTGGTGCGCCTGCTCGATGCGCTGGCGCAGCAGGACGGTGCCGATCTGCTGGCTGTGGCCGACGAGATGGCCTCGCGCAGCCTGTCCTACAACGGCGCCCTGCAGGATTTGGGCACCTTGCTGCACCGCATTGCGCTGGCGCAAACCGTGCCGGCCGCCTTGCCGCAGGATTTGCCCGAATACGCGGACATTGTCCGTTTGGCTGGTGCGTTTGACGCAGAAGAAGTGCAGCTGTTTTACCAGATTGCCGTGCATGGCCGCAATGAGCTGGGCCTGGCGCCCGACGAATACGCGGGCTTTACCATGACCTTGCTGCGCATGCTGGCCTTTCGGCCCGGCATAGGCGGCGCCGATGGCGTGCCGGCGGCCGCGCCAGCATCAGCTCCGGGCAACCGTCCCGGCTTTGTCGCCGCCGCGCGCGCCGCAGCAGGTTCGGCTCCCGCCGCCCGCGCCGCCACGAACAGCGTGGCCAGCCATGCAGCCGTGACACCGCCTGCCGTCGTGGCCGCCACTGCCGCCAGCATGGCCCGCAGCGAAGCGCCGCCGCCACGCGTGCCTGCTCCTGCACCTGCACCGGCACCGGCACCCGTTTCCGCCCCGGCGCCAGCTCCGGCCGCGCCTCCGCCAGCCGCTCCGGCTGCGGCTGCCCCGGCCGCATCGGGCGCCCCTATCAGTTCCGCCCGCGCCGCCATCAATGCCGCGCTGGAAGCGGCACGTGCCGCCTCGAAAGGCCGCCCGGGCAGTGCGCCGTCGGCGCCATCGTCGGCGCCCAAGCCAACCGCACCGGCACCGGCCGCTGCCGTAGCCACGCCAGCCCCAACCGCGCCCGTCCAGGCAGCGCCGCCACCGCCCGCCGCCGCGAAAGCGCCGGCGCCATGGGAAGATGCGCCACCCGTGGCCGTCATGGAAGCGCCCACACTCGTGCAGCCGGCACGCCAGGCGCCGCCGCCACAGCAGGCGCCGGCCGACGACGACTTGCCGCCGTGGGTCACCGAATTTTCCGACGATAGCGCCTCGGCTGCCGTGTCGGCGCCAGCCGCGCAAAGTGCCGAGCAGCCTGCTGTCGTCATGCCACAGCGTGCCGCCAAGCAAGCCGCGCCCAGCGGGCCGTATGTGATTACGCCCGTGCCGGGTCTGGACTGGGATGGCAACTGGCCGGCCGTCGCCGCCGTGCTGCCCTTGCGTGGCGTGGCCCAGCAACTGGCCGTGCAGGCCGAGCTGATCGAATGCCTGCACGACGGCCACAGCACCACGTTCCGCCTGCGCGTGCCCATCGACACGTGGCGCAGCCCCGCCAACGTGGAAAAGCTGGCTGCCGCGCTGACCGAACGCTTTGGCCGCAAGGTCAATGTCGACACGGAACTGGGCGCCGTCTGGTACACGGCCAGCGCGGAGGCGCAGGCCCACCGCGAGGCGTGCCAGCTGCAAGCGGAAGAAACCATCGCAAGCGATCCCTTCGTGCTCGACATGAAGCGTGCATTCGACGCTTTTGTCGTGCCGGGCACGATTACCCCTGCACCGGCCGGCTCCGCCGCGCCGACCCTGCATTGATGATTAACACACTCACAAACTGAATTGAACGGAGCATTCTCATGATGAAAAATCAACTGGCTGGCCTGATGAAGCAGGCGCAAGCAATGCAAGACAACATGAAAAAGGCCCAGGAACAACTGGCGCTGGTGGAAGTGGAAGGCCAGTCCGGCGCCGGTCTGGTGAAGATCGTCATGACGTGCAAGAACGACGTCAAGCGCGTCTCTATCGACCCATCCTTGCTGGCCGACGACAAGGACATGCTGGAAGACCTGGTGGCCGCTGCCTTCAACGACGCCGTGCGCAAGGCGGAAGCGACGTCTGCGGAAAAAATGTCAGGCTTGACCGGCGGCATGAACTTGCCAGCCGGCTTCAAAATGCCATTCTGATGCCATACCGCATGCGCTCGATCTGTGGCACGGGGCAGGGTTGATCCATGTCCAAGTCGCTTGAATTTTTGACCGAGGCGCTGCGGCGCCTGCCCGGCGTCGGCCCCAAGTCGGCGCAGCGGATGGCGTTTCATTTGTTGCAGCACGATAGGGAGGGCGCGGCCATGCTGTCGCGCGCCCTGTTCCAGGCCGTCGATGCCGTGCATCACTGCGGCCTGTGCAATACCTTTACCGAACACGAAGTGTGCGAGACCTGTCTCGACGAAGAGCGCGACAAGCGCTTGCTGTGCGTGGTGGAAACGCCCGCCGACCAGCTGATGATCGAGCAAACGCTGACCTACAAGGGCCTGTATTTCGTGCTCATGGGGAGATTATCTCCGCTGGACGGCATCGGGCCGAAAGATATCCACCTCGAAAAACTGCTGAGCCGTGCCAACGATGGCGTGGTCGGTGAAGTGGTGCTGGCCACCAATTTCACCAATGAAGGCGAAGCGACGGCCCATTACATCAGCGAAATGCTGAAGGCGCGGGGCTTGCGCGTGAGCCGTCTGGCCCGCGGCGTGCCCGTGGGCGGCGAACTGGAATACGTCGACGCGGGCACGATTGCCCGCGCGATGCTCGACCGCAGGGCAACCTAAATCATGCAAGAGAAAACGTCGGCTGGTCCTTTGGCGGGTATCAAAGTCCTGGAACTGGGCACCCTGATCGCGGGGCCGTTCTGTGCCCGCATGCTGGCCGAATTCGGCGCCGACGTGATCAAGATCGAGTCGCCCGATGGTGGCGATCCCATCCGTACCTGGCGCGTGCTGAAGGATGGCACCTCGCTGTGGTGGTCGGTGCAGGCGCGCAACAAAAAAAGTCTGACCTTGAACCTGAAAGCGCCGGAAGGCCGTGCCATCGCGCGCCAGCTGGCCCTGGAGGCGGACATCATCATCGAGAATTACCGCCCCGGCGTGCTGGAAAAGTGGGACCTCGGCTATGAGCAGCTCAAGCAGATCGAGCCCTCCCTCATCATGGTGCGCCTGTCCGGCTTTGGGCAGACGGGGCCGATGAAGGACTTGCCCGGCTTCGGCGCCATCGGCGAATCCATGGGCGGCTTGCGCTATGTGTCCGGCTTTGCCGACCGCCCGCCCGTGCGGGTCGGCGTATCCATCGGCGACTCCGTGGCGGCCCTGCATGGCGTAATCGGCGCCATGATGGCCTTGCGCCACCGCGACGTGACGGGCGGTGCGGTCGCCGGTATAGGCCAGATGGTCGACGTGGCCCTGTACGAATCCGTGTTCAACCTGATGGAGTCCCTGGTGCCCGAATACGACCAGGCGGGCGTGGTGCGCGAGCGCACGGGCGGCGCTTTGCCCGGCATCGTGCCCTCGAATACCTACACCACGGGCGATGGCGAAAACATCGTGATTGCCGGCAATGGCGATGCCATCTTCAAGCGGCTGATGCTGGCCATGGGCCGCATCGACATGGCGGGCGACCCGCAACTGGCGCGCAACGATGGCCGCGTGGCGCGCACGCAGGAAATCGACGACGCCATCGGCGCCTGGTGCGCCACGCACACGATAGACAGCGCGCTGGCCGTGCTGAAGGCGGCCGACGTGCCGTCCGGCAAAATTTACTCCGTGCGCGACATGATGAGCGATCCGCAGTTTCTCGCCCGTAATATGATCGAGCAACACCATTTCGCCGACGGCACGCCTGTCAAATTGCCCGCCATCAGCCCGAAACTGTCCGCCACGCCGGGCAAGACCCAGTGGCTGGGACCGACCCTGGGCCAGCACAACGATGAAGTGCTGGCGTCGCTCGGCTATGACGCTGCCGCCATCGCGCGCTTGAAGGCGGATGGGGTGGTGTAATTCGTTATTAACCCACACAACTAAAGCTGGGGTCAGACCCGGCGGGTCTGACCCCGGAATTTGCTTCCTGACTTATTTGATACCGATCATGCCTCCATTGTTCCGTACCGCGCTTGCCCTGGCGTCCGCCGCCATCCTTCTCTCCGCCTGTGCCAGCTTCCCGCATGACGCGCCGATTGCCGGCCTGCGCCTGATCGGCGAGCAACGCATCGCCTTGAAACAGGCATTCCAGGGCACCACCGTGGGCGGCTTGTCCGGCATCGACTATGATGCGGCCAATAATAGCTGGGTGATGGAAAGCGATGACCGCTCGGAAATCAATCCGGCCCGCTTCTACCGCGCCACCCTGGCCTATGACAGCAAGGCGTTTAGGAGCGTGACGCTGAGCAGCGTGCATTTCTTCACGCAGCCCGACGGCAGCCGCTATCCGAACCTGGCGCATGCCAAGCTCGACAGTGGCGACCAGGTGCCCGATATCGAAACCATCCGCGTCGATCCGCAGGACGGCAGCCTGTGGTACGGCAGCGAAGGAAACCGCAAGGTGGGCTTGCACCCGTTCGTGCGCCACGCCGATAGCGGTGGCCACTACCTGGCAACCTTGCCCACGCCCGCCATGTTCAATGTCTCGAAGGACGAGGTGGGTTCGCGCAACAACATGAGCTTCGAGGCACTGTCGTTCTCGTCGGATGGCAAGAGCCTGTGGCTGGGCATGGAAGCGGCCCTGTACCAGGATGGCCCGTTGGCCACGCCCGGCAACGGTTCCGTTGTGCGCATCACGCGCCTGGACCGCGCCGGCAAGGTGCTGCGCCAGTATGCGTATGCTATCGAACCGGTGGCGTCGCGGCCCGCGCCGGGGCGCGAAGCGGACAATGGCGTGTCGGAAATCCTCGCCGTGAACGACCACCAGGTGCTGGTAGTGGAGCGGGCCGGCGTGGAAAACGCGGACGGCATCTATACGAATCACGTGCGCGTCTACGCGATGGAAACGGATGGCGCCACCGATATCCAGGCCATCCCGGCCCTGGCGGGCGCGGCCTATGTGCCGGCGCGCAAGCGCTTGCTGCTGGACCTGGAAAAGATCGGCCTTGAAAGAGTCGACAATATCGAAGGCATCAGTTGGGGCCCGCGCCTGGAAAACGGCCGCCGCAGCCTGGTAATGATTTCCGACGATAATTTCAACGCCCAGCAAGTCACGCAAATCCTTGCTTTCGAAGTGCTCTAGATTGCAGGCTGGCCAGCGGACCCTTCTGCCTGGCCAGCATGGCCGTGATCGTGTCGTGCGGCGAGGGATGGCCCAGGAAATAGCCTTGCGCCATGTCGCAGCCGTATTTTTCCAGCATCAGCAGCTGCTCGTCCGTCTCCACGCCCTCGGCCACCACCACCATCTTCAAACCGTGCGCCATGGCGATGATGGCGCGCGTGATGGCCGCGTTTTCCGTATCCTGCGGCAAGCCGGCAATAAAACTCTTGTCGATTTTTAATGCCCGCACGTCGAAGCGTTTCAGGTAATTCATCGACGAGTAGCCCGTGCCGAAGTCGTCGATGGACAGGTACACGCCGATGCCGCGCAACTGCTCCAGGGTCACCATGGTGGCGCGCGCATCGTCCATCAAGGTTCCTTCCGTCAACTCCAGCTCCAGCAGGCGCGCGTCGAGGCCCGTGTCGGCCAGGGCCGAGAGCACGATCTGCATCAGGTTTTCATCCTTGAATTGTTTGGCCGACAGGTTCACGGCCATGCGGATGGCGCGTCCGCCATCGCTTTGCCAGGCCTTGGCCTGGTTGCACGCCGTGCGCAGCACCCATTCGCCGATGGGCACGATCAATCCCGTCTCTTCGGCCAGCGGGATGAATTCCGTGGGCGAGATGATGCCCCGCTCGGGGTGGCGCCATCGGACCAGCGCTTCCACGCCCACGATCTGTGTGCTCGGTACGTCTATCTGCGGCTGGTACAACAAGTACAGCTCGTTGTTCTGCAAGGCCTTGCGCAGCCCCACTTCCATCTTCACATGGCTCATGATTTCCATCGTCAGCGAAGAGCTGTACAGCTTGGCGTTGTTCTTGCCGCAGTTCTTCGCATGGTACATGGCCGTGTCCGCAAATTTGAGCAGCGAGTTGCAATCCTCGCCATCTTCCGGATACAGCGAGATGCCGATGCTGGCCGTGACGAAAATCTCGTGCCCCTCGATCATGAAGGGCCGCCGCATGGCTTCCTTCACCCTGTGCGCCACGTTCAGCGCGTCTTCCACCCGCTCCAGGTCGGGAATTAATATCGTGAATTCATCGCCGCCGAGACGCGCCAGGTTGCTGTCGCCGAAGGTGGCCTCACAATCGTGCTCGGTGCGCAGCACCAGGTCGCTGGGGCGGATGGTTTCGCGCAGGCGCTCGGACACCACCTTGAGCAGGTGGTCGCCCACGTCGTGGCCCAGGGTGTCGTTGATGCGCTTGAAGGCATCGAGGTCCATGAACAGCACGGCGAATTTCTTGTCGTGCTCTTTCGAGCGCAGCAGTTCGCGTTCCAGTGTTTCCAGAAAGGCTTGCCGGTTGGGGATGCCCGTCAGGCTGTCGCAATAGGCGAGGCGGCGGATCTGTTCTTCCGTGCGCTTGCGCTCGCTGATATCGCGCACCAGGCCCAGCACTTCGTCGGCCCCCGTCGCCACCAGGCGCGCCTCGAAGTGACGCGTGCTGTTTTCGTGGGTGAGTGTGTAGTCGACCGAGCCGATGTGCTGCGTGGCCAGCACGGCGTGCGCCTTGTCCAGCAGGCGCGCGGCGATTTCGGGCGGCAGCACGTCGCGGATATGGCTGCCCACGCAGTCGCTGAGGGAAAAGCCGGCGCTGGCGTCGTGGCCCTGTTCGTAGTCGAGATAAAAGCCTTCGCGGTTCAGGCGAAAGAAGGTGTCGGGGATGGCGGCCAGCACGGCGCGGTTGTGCGCGTCGGCAATGCGCAGGCGGGCGATGGCGTCGCTGGCGCGCAGGACGTACAGTGCGCGATGGCCCAGGATGGGCCAGTTGATGGGCTTGGAAATGAAATCCGTGGCGCCCACTTCGTAGGCACGCGTGACCGCATCCAGCTCGTCGTCGCCCGTGACCATGATGATGGGCACGGTGCCGCCCACTTCCTGGAGGCGGATTTCGCGGCATACGGCAAAGCCGTCCAGGGCCGGCATGTCGACGTCGAGCATGACCAGGTCCGGCCCGCTGTGCTTGTAGCTGGCCAGCGCCTGCACGCCGTCTTCGGCCTCGATCACGTCCAGGCCCACCTGCGTGAGCATTTTCCGCATCAGCATGCGCATCACGGGATCGTCGTCGGCAACCAGCACCAGGCCGCGTGGGGAAGGGAGGGGCGCTGTCATGTCAGTGTTCCTTCACGAGGATGGCGCTCAGCGATTCGCGTACTGCCAGGAAGGCTTGCTGCATCTGCAGCAGCAGGATAGTCGCACCGTCGGTACTGCCAGCGCGGCCCAGTTTTTCCATCTCCTTGCATAGCTGCGCCAGGCGATCGGCGCCCACGTTGGCGCTGCCCGACTTGAGGCTGTGGGCCACCTTGCGCAGCGCATCCGCATCCGCGCCGGCAATCGCTACGCGCATGGCGCTCAATTGGCGCGGCGTCTCGCTGGTAAAAGCGAGGATGACCCGCTCGAGCAGCGCATCGCCATCGGCGCGCGACAGGGTGCGGATGTTTTCCAGCGCCTGCCGGTTCAGCGGCTGGCACGCTGGGAGGGCGGCGGCCAAAGGCGGCGCCACCTCCGGCGGTGTCTGCGGCTCTGGCTCTGGCTCTGGCGCCACGCTGTGGTGCACGGTGGCCGCGCGCGGCAGGGTGATCCAGCGCGCAATCGTGTGGCCCAGGTCTTGCTGCGTAAACGGCTTGCTCAGGTAATCGTCCATGCCGGCCGCCAGGCATGCTTCGCGGTCGCCCTGCAACGCATTGGCCGTGATGGCGACGATCGGCAGCACGCGCGCATGGCCGCACTGCTGTTCATGGCGGCGGATTTCCGACGTGGCGGCAAAGCCATCCATCACGGGCATCTGGCAATCCATCAGTATCAAATCGAAATCCTCGGCCTGCGCCGCCTGCAAAGCCTCTTCGCCGTTGCCCGCACACACCACGTCCAGACCCAGGCTGTCGAGCATGGCCAGCGCCACTTCCACGTTGACGCGATTGTCCTCGGCCAGCAGCACGCGGCGGCGCTGGCGCCGGCCCACCTGGCGGGCCGTGTATGGCGGATGGATGCGCATGCCCTCGCTGGCCCGCGGCGGCGTGACGATGCAATCGAACAGGTCGCATTCGCGGGCCGGCTTGATCAGCTGGAAGGCCACGCCCGCCTCGCGCCGCTGCACGGGATCGGCCGCCGCCTGCTCCGTGCTCAGCAGCAGAAGCTTCAGGTCGGCCAGCAGCGGCTCGCTCTTGATGTTGGCCGCCAGGGCCAGGCCGCTGGTGCGCGGCAATTCCATGTCGAGCAGGGCCACGGCATACGGGGTGCCCGCCTGCGCGGCCGCGCGCAGCTTGGCCAGGCAGTCACTGGCCGTGCCGGCGCTGTCGCTGACGATGTGCCAGCTGGCCAGCTGCCGTTCCAGCACGGCACGCGTGGCGGGTGTGTGGTCGACGATCAAGGCGCGTAATCCTCGTGTGGTTTTCAGGTTGAAGGACGGGTCGTCGCTGTCGACCCGTCGCTTATCGAAATTTACTTCGAACCAGAAGATCGATCCTTGCGTTAAAGCATTATCAACGCCGATAGTGCCGCCCATCAGTTCCACCAGCTGTTTCGAGATCGTCAATCCCAGGCCCGTGCCGCCGTGCTTGCGCGTGGTCGAGCCGTCCGCCTGCGAGAATGATTCGAAGATGCGCGTCTGTGCCTCGTTTGACACGCCGATGCCCGTGTCGTGCACCTCGAAGCGCAAGCCCACGCTGGCCGCATCTTCGCTGCACACTGCCACTGTCACGGTGACCTTGCCCGTTTCCGTGAACTTGATGGCGTTGCCCAGCAGGTTGACGATGATCTGGCGCAAACGGTTGGGATCGCCGCAAATGGCAATGGGAATGTCAAACGCGATATCGAATTCCAGGCTGATATTTTTCGCTTCCGCCTGCGGCGCGAACACGTGCTCTATATCGTCGAGCAATTCGCGGAAATTGAAGCGGATGTATTCCACGCTCAGCTTGCCCGCCTCGATCTTGGAAAAGTCGAGGATATCGTTGATGATCACCAACAAATTCTGCCCCGAGCGCTGCACCATGCTCGTGTAGTGGCGCTGCTGCGGGCTCAAAGGGCTGGCCAGCAGCAGTTCCGTCATGCCCAGCACGCCATTCATGGGCGTGCGGATTTCATGGCTCATGGTGGCGAGGAAGGCACTTTTTGCCTGGCTGGCTGCCTCGGCTGCATCCTTGGCCTTTTCCAGCTGCGCCGTGCGCACGCCCACCTGGCGCTCGAGCTGGTCACGGTAATTGGCCAGGGTGCTGTCGCGGCTGTCGATCTGCGCCAGCATGTCGTTGAAACTGTCGATCAGCACGCCCAGCTCGTCGCTGCGCTGGTGCGCGATGCGGTGGCTGTAGGTCTGGCTGCGGGACACTTTTTGCGCGGTATCGATCAGCTTGGTGATCGGCTCGGCGATCACGCTTTTGAAACGCCGCGCCAGGAAGACGGCGATCAGGAAGGACAGTACGGTAGCGCCGCCGATGGCGCCCACGTGGCGGCCGATGTTGCGCCACATGTGGTTCAGGTCGGCTTCGATCAGTACGGCGCCGACGATCTGCTGCGGCGCGCCCAGCCGGTAGACGGGACGGTACAAGCGCATGGTGGGCGCCAGGGGCGTGCCCGCGCCTTGCGTGACGGGCTGCACGGCCATGTCGGCCAGCAAGGCCGGGTCCATGTCTTCCGGCGTCGCCAGGCCCGCCAGCTCCTTGTCGTGCTGCGGCGCGCGGTACAGGGCGAACAGGCGTCCGCCCCGGTCGAACAGGGCCGCCTGGGCGATCTCGTCGCGCGCTGCCAGCGCCGCCAGCATCTGTTCCGCCTGCGGCTGTGCCGATTTTCCCACCATCAATGGCGCCGCGCTGGCCGCACCGATCACCCCCGCCAGGGACAGCAGTTGCTTGCCTTCATCGTTCTTGTGGCTGAGCACGGACGTCAGGGCTAACGCCACGAACACCAGCAGCAGCGCGCAGCCCGACGACAGCACGGAGATCATGGTCAGCTTCTGGCTGATGCTGGAGCGGTGGAAATTGAACATGGTGGCGGCGCTTCCCCGGTCGGCCCCTTGACTGTTTTTTAATTCCTATTGGAAAAATATAGACGCGAAGACACACCCTGATGTTGATATGGGTCTAAGGGAGGAGAGGGGAGGGGAACTTATACGAGATGAAACAAATAGGGCGGTTCCGCAAGACCGCCCTCAAATTATTGCTGACCAACAACATCTGACCCAGCCGTAGCGAGCGGAAGGCAGAGGTGGCCGAGAAGCGCAACCGTACTGAAGTACGGTGAGCATCGCAAGCCGCCTATGCCGACGCGCAGCAGGCTGGGTCAGGTGTCACCACAACTAGCAACAGCCGCCGCGCTTGCCGGCTCCGCCGTAGCGGGCTTCCTGGCGTTCGCGGAAGAACTCTTCATACGTCATCATCGGCTCGCCGGGATGGGTCACTTCCCGGTGCGCCACATAGGTGTCGTACTCGGGCAAGCCGCACATCAGCCGCATGCTTTGCCCCAGATACCGTCCAGCCTTGATGATTTCATCGATCATCATTGCACCGTGGGCATGGCCTGGAACGGCGTTTCCTTGGTGCTCGGACGGCTGTCGGCGCGCGCCTTCATGATGGTGCGGATGCCGAAGAACAGCACGCTGATCACGACGATGACGAAGAAGGCGGCCAGGCCGGCGTCCAGGTAATCGTTGAAGATGATCTGCTGCATCTGCGCTACCGACTTGGCCGGCGCCAGCAGGGTGCCTTCATCCAATGCCGCCGAATATTTCTTCGCGTGCGCCAGGAAGCCGACGCGCGGATTGGCATCGAAGATCTTTTGCCAGCCGGCCGTCAGGGTGCACAGCAGCAGCCAGATGGTCGGCGTGATGGTGACCCATGCGTACTGGCCCTTCTTCATCTTGAACAGCACGCAGGTGCCGAGGATCAGCGCTATCGCCGCCAGCATCTGGTTGGCGATGCCGAACAGTGGCCACAGGGTGTTGATGCCGCCCAATGGATCGACCACGCCCTGGTACAGGAAGTAGCCCCAGGCCGCCACGCACAGGCCCGTGGCCAGCAGGTTGGCGATGACGTTTTCCGTCTGTTTCAAGCTTGGCACGAAGCTGCCCAGCAAGTCTTGCAGCATGAAGCGGCCCGCACGCGTACCCGCATCGACGGCCGTCAGGATGAACAGCGCTTCGAACAGGATCGCGAAGTGGTACCAGAAGGCCATCATGGCCTTGCCGCCGATGGCGCCGGAAAGAATCTGCGCCATGCCGACCGCCAGGGTGGGTGCGCCGCCAGCGCGCGAAATGATGCTGTGCTCGCCCACGTCCTTGGCCGTCTGCGTCAGCATTTCCGGTGTCACATAGAAGCCCCATTGCGAGATCGCCTGTGCGGCGGACTCTGCCGTAGTGCCGATCAGGGCGGCCGGGCTGTTCATGGCGAAATAGATGCCCGGCTCGATGGTCGAGGCGGCCACCAGGGCCATGATGGCAACAAACGATTCCATCAGCATGGCGCCATAGCCGATGAAGCGGGCATGGCTTTCGTTTTCAATCATTTTCGGCGTAGTGCCCGAGGAAATCAGCGCGTGGAAGCCGGAGACGGCGCCGCAGGCGATCGTAATGAACAGGAAGGGGAACAGATTGCCCGACCAGACGGGGCCGGAGCCGTCGATGAACTTGGTCATGGCCGGCATTTTCAGGTAAGGCGCGACGACGATGATGCCGATGGCCAGGCCCAGGATGGTGCCGATTTTCAGGAAAGTCGACAGGTAGTCGCGCGGCGCCAGCAGCAGCCACACGGGCAGCACGGAAGCGATGAAGCCGTAGCCGATCAGCATCCACGTCAGTTCCGTGCCGGTAAACGTGAACATCGGGCCGAGAACGGCGTGTTCCTGCACGTACTGGCCGCCGATGATGGCCAGCATCAGCAGCACAAAACCGATGATGGAAATTTCGCCGATGCGGCCCACGCGGATGAAGCGTGAATACACGCCCATGAACAGGGCGATAGGGATGGTCGCCATGACGGTGAAGCTGCCCCATGGGGAGCCCGTCAGCGCCTTGACCACGATCAATGCCAGCACGGCCAGAATGATGACCATGATCATGAAGCAGCCCAGCAAAGCGATCATGCCAGGAATTTCGCCCAGTTCAGCCTTGATCAGGTCGCCCAGGGAGCGGCCGTCGCGGCGCATGGAAATGAACAGCACGATGAAATCCTGCACGGCGCCGGCAAACACGACGCCCGCCAAAATCCACAGCATGCCGGGCAAATAGCCCATTTGCGCAGCCAGCACGGGGCCGACCAGGGGGCCGGCGCCGGCAATCGCTGCGAAATGGTGGCCGAACAGCACATATTTATTCGTCGGCACGTGGTCCAGGCCATCGTTGTGCTTGAAGGCGGGCGTCATGCGGCGCGCATCCAGTCCCAGTACCTTGTCGGCGATGAACAGGCTGTAGAAACGGTAGGCGATCAGGTAGACGCAGACGGCGGCGATGACGATCCAGATCGCGCTGATCGGTTCGCCACGTTGCAGGGCGACGACGCCCAGGGACCCGGCGCCGGCCAGCGCAAGCGCTGCCCAGCCGAGCTGTTTGAAAATGCGGTTCATGCTTCCTCCAGAGATTTGACGGGCGCTATGCCGTGCGATGATGGTGTTTTGCTCCTGGTCGTCGCCAGTTTGATGTTACTTTTGGTGTATTTGCAGCTTATGGCGAGTATTCAGGAATCGTATAATTGCCGCAAGCGCACGACTACGCAGTAACGCTCAGTATTACTACGCAGGGCGATTGCCACGCCGCGACGTAAAATCACGGATTCCCACCAGCATCGACGCCGCCGGAGCGCCAGGCCATGAAACTCAGACAGAAAGTCATCTTCCTGGCTATCACGCCGCTCATTCTTGCCCTGTGCGCCATCGCGTTTGCCGTGCGGCACCAGGCCATCACCCTGGCCGAGCAGCAGCGCGCCACCATCCAGCAAGCCTATCTGGCCAGCAAGGAAGCCGAACTCAAGCATTACGTGACCCTGGCCAGCCATTCCATCGCGTCCCTGTACCAGTCGGGGCGCAAAGATGCCGCCACGCAAGAGGAAGCCAAGCGCATCCTGTCCGCCCTCAGCTATGGCGACGATGGCTATTTCTTCATCTATGATTTGCAGGGCAAGTCGCTGATGCACCCGCGCCAGCCCGAACTGGTGGGGCAGAATCTGTGGCAATTGCGCGACGCGGACGGCAATCTGACCATCCAGCGCCTGATGCAGCGGGCGAAGAGCGGCGGCGGCTTCGAGCGCTACAACTGGATCAAGCCGTCGACGAACAAGTCCGCACCCAAGCTCGGCTATGTGATCTTGATGCCGGAATGGGGCTGGATGATGGGTACCGGCATTTACATGGATGACGTGGACCAGGCGCTGGCCAAGGTCGACGCCCAGCAGTCGCGCAATATCCGCTCGACCATGGAATTGATCGCCGCCATCGCCATCCTCGGCTCCCTGCTGGTGGCCGCCTGCGGCCTGGTGCTCAATTTGCGCGAATTGAGGGTGGCCGACGCCAAGCTGAAAGTGCTGGCGCAGCGGGTGGTCGAATCGCAGGAGGAGGAACGGGCGCGGCTGTCGCGCGACTTGCATGACGGCATCAGCCAGTGGCTCGTTTCCATCAAGCTGCAGATCGAGGCGGGCATCGCGCGCCTGGCCGGCAATGCCGAGCAGAAAGAAAAGGCGCCCGTCACCTTCGAGCGGGCCGCCGAGCAACTGAACAAGGTGCTGGGCGAGGTGCGGCGCATTTCGCACAACCTGCGCCCCGCCATTCTCGACGACCTGGGCCTGGCCGCCGCGCTCGACCACCTGGTGCATGAATTTAACGACAGCAGCAGCGCGCAAGCCAGTTTCACTGCCAGTCCGGCGGCGGCGGGCGAGGGCTTGACCGACATGGTCAATACCGTGTTGTTCCGTATCGCCCAGGAAGCGCTGACCAATTGCGAGCGCCATGCCCACGCCAGCGGCGTGGAAGTGAGCCTGCACGAGGCGGGCAAGGCGGTGGAGTTGCGCATCCAGGATAATGGCGGCGGCTTCGACTTTGACGGCATCGCCCTGCATCCGCAGCGCGGCATCGGCCTGCGCAACATGACGGAACGCATGGAAGCCATCGGCGGCAGCCTGCACATCACTTCCTCGCCGGCCGGCACCATGGTGCTGGCGCGGCTCGCCCTTCCACCCACACATTAATTAATAGATTCCGAGACATGACCGAGACGATCAACATCCTGCTGGTGGACGACCATCCCCTCGTGCGCGACGGCTTGCGCGCGCGCCTGGAGGCGGTGGCGCATTTCGACGTGGTTGCCGAGGCGGGCGGCGCCGACGAAGCCCTGGCCCAGGCGCGCCTCCACCAGGTGGACCTCGTGTTGATGGATATCAATATGCGTGGCATCAACGGCATCGAAGCGACGGCGCTGTTCAAGCAGGCGTTTCCGCAGATTGCCGTGCTGATCCTGTCCATGCACGACAAGCTCGAATATGTGTCGCAAGCCATCGCCGCCGGTGCGCGCGGCTATGTGCTTAAAGATGCTCCAGGGAAAGATATCGTCTTCGCCATCGAGACGGTGATGTCCGGCGGCATTTATTACAGCGCGGCCCTGGCGCGGCAACTGTCGCGCCCGCAAGTGCACGATTCCTTCCTCACCACGCGCGAACAGCAAGTGCTGCAGCACATCGCGGCGGGCCAGTCGAACAAGCAGATCGCCCGCGACCTGGACCTGAGTGTGCGCACGGTGGAGACGCACCGGCTGAACATCAAGCGCAAGCTGGGCATCGAAGGGCAGGCTGAATTGATCAAATATGCGGTCGAGCACGCGCATGGCGGCAGCAACTGACGAGGCGCACGCCGCGCCGTGCTTTATCAAACCCGCATGACAGGCGGGTCTCGCGGGGGAATGTTCTTTTTGAACATTTATTGCCAAAATTAAACTGTTTCGCGGGTGAGATTCGGATAGAATGATTCTCGCTGTCGAGGGCATCCCTGTCGGGCCAGGGTTGCCAATGCTGGTCAGTTTATTTACTATGGCGCCCTACCCACACTGAGATACCGATGTCAGCGTCTGAATCAAACCTGTTTCCGTTGGTGGGATTACAAGCAGTGGCCAATGCTCATAATGAGTGGGTCGCTGTCACCCTGCATGTACCGCAGGCATCGACGGCGCCGCTGCTGGCGGCGCTGGCCGCTGCCGATGCGTATGCGTTTCTGGCACCGCTCGACTGCATCATTCCCCTGGCCGACCCGCATGGCGTGGACGAGGCCGTGCTGGCGCAACTGGCGCCACAACGCACTATCTTCCGTTTGCCGGCCCAGCTTGCCGGCGACAAGCAGATCCAGAAAAAATGCCAGCAATGGCGCGACGCCGGCTACCGCATCCTTCTCGATGGTGCCGATGCCGGTCCCGTGGTGGCGGCGCAGGTGGACGCGCGCGCGCTGAGTTTTGACGCGGCGGGCGCACGCCCGGCCCTGCATCAGCTGCTGCCCTTGCCGGGGCCGCACCTGGCCTACAATATCGTCGACGCGGGGCAGTTTGCTGCCTTGCAAGAAATCGGCGTGAGCTGGTTTGCCGGCGACTATGCCCTGCACCATGCACGCCAGCAAAGCGAGCCGGAAGATGCCACCTCGCGCCGGCGCCTGCTGGCGCTGCTGGGCCTGCTGGCCCGCGATGCCGACGCGCACGAGCTGGAAGTGCCGCTCAAGCAAGACCCATCGCTCAGCTATCATTTATTGAAACTGGTCAACTCAGCCGCCTTCGGTTTCACGGCGCCGATTACCAGCTTCAGCCAGGCCATCACCCTGCTGGGACGGCGCCAGCTGCAGCGCTGGCTGCAACTGCTGCTCTATGCGCGCCAGCAAGACGACGGCAAGATCCATGCGCTGCTGCCGCTGGCGGCCGTGCGCGCGGCACAGATGGAAGCGCTGTGCCAGCTGCGCGGCGGCGATCGCGATGCGCAAGACCTGGCCTTCATGGCGGGCGTGTTTTCCCTGCTCGACGTCTTGTTGGGCATGCCGATGGAAGAGATTATCGCCACCCTGAACCTGGCGCCTGAAGTCAGTGTAGCCTTGTTGGAACGCAATGGCGAGCTGGGTACCTTGCTGGCGCTGGTCGAAAGCGCCACGCCGCCGCCGGAAGGCTTGCGCCGTGCCGGCATCGATGGAGAAACCTATTGGCGCAGCCTGCTACAGGCCTACCAATGGGCGATCCAGGTCAGCCGGAACCTGTAGCATGACCTTGCTGCCGGTGTCGGATTACCTTGGTGACAGCGCCGCCCTGTGCGATGCCGTCGTGCGTTTGCGCGGCCCCGCGCTGGTAGCTGAACTGGGCCGTATCGCCAGCGCCGTGATGGCCAGCCCGCATGGACAGTTCCTGCCCTCAGTCAGCGCCGATGGCGCCACGTCAGCAACGCTGCCCGCGCTTTTCCCACGCGATACGCCCGCCTTGCTGCAGGAAATCAGTTTCGACGGCCACTGCTTCGGCCATTACAGCGTGGCGGGACGCAGCCTGTACAACGACGCCGACCGCCGCCACCTGGCCAGCCTGGCTTCGTTGACGGCCGGCGTGCTGCAGGTGCATTCGCTGGCGCAACGCTCGACCCATGCTTTTGCGCAAGTTGAAGCCTTGCTGGCGCAGCAGACCCAAATCCTCGACCAGTTACACGAATCCGTGCTGACGATGGACTTGACGGGCTACATCACCAGCTGGAACAAGGGCGCCGAGCGCCTGTTTGGCTACACCTCGGTGGAAGCCGTGGGGCGCAACATCCTGTTCCTGTATGACGATGAAGACACGGCTTTCCACGACGCCTTCCTGGAGCAGGGAGGCCGCCTGATGGAGGTGCGCCGCCGAAAGAAGTCGGGCGAGATTTTCTGGGCCAGCCTGTCCTTGTCGCCGCTGCAGGACATGGACGACAAGCCCATCGGACTCATCGCCTACCTGACGGACATCACGGAACGCAAACTGGCCGAGGAGCGCCTGCACCACCTGGCCTATTACGACCCGCTGACCAGCCTGCCCAACCGCACCTTGCTGGCCAAGCTGGTCGACCAGGCCCTCAGTGTGGCGCAGCGCAGCAAGATGCTCGGCTGCGTGCTGTTCATCGATCTGAACCGTTTCAAACTGATCAACGACACCCTGGGCCGGCGCATCGGCGACGAACTGCTGCGCCAGGTCTCCTTGCGTTTTCGCAAGGTATTGCGCGATCAGGACTTGGTGGCGCGCCTGGGCGGTGACGAGTTTGCCGTTGGTCTGTTCGACATCGGCCAGCATTTCGAAGCCAGTATGGTGGCGCAAAAGCTGCTGGCATCCCTGGTGCAACCGTTCCTGATCGAAGGCCACGACTTGCGCGTGGGCGCCAGCATCGGCATCAGTGTGTATCCGCAAGACGGGCATGACGCGGAAACCTTGCTGCGCCTGGCCGACATCGCCATGTATCGCGCCAAGCAGGACAGCGGCGGCGAAGCGGAAAGCGTGGCCTTCTACAGCCAGGACATGAATGTGGGCATGCAGGCGCGCATGCGCCTGGAAACAGGCTTGCGCCAGGCATTGTCGGAAAAGCAACTTTTGCTGCACTACCAGCCGAAGTACGCTTTGGGCAGCGGCCGCATCATCGGCGCCGAAGCCCTGGTGCGCTGGCACCACCCGCAGCACGGCATGATTCCGCCCGCCGAGTTCATTCCCCTGGCCGAATCGACGGGCCTGGTGGTGCAAGTGGGCGAATGGGTGCTGGAAGCGGCCTGCGCCCAGGCGCAGGCGTGGAAGCTGGCCGGCCTGCCGCCCATTCGCTTGGCCGTCAATGTGTCCGCGCGCGAATTCACTTCGGCCCTGCCCGCCAGAGTGGCGGCCACTCTCGCCCGCTACGGCCTGGAAGCGGCCTGGCTGGAACTGGAAATCACGGAAAGCACGCTGATGCACAACATCGAGCGCGTGATCGGCATCATGGACCGCATCACGGCCTTGGGCGTGGCCTTGTCGCTAGACGACTTCGGCACCGGTTATTCAAGCTTGTCCTACCTCAAACGCTTCCCCATCGACACCTTGAAAATCGACCGATCGTTTACCACCGGCATCCCCACCGACGCCAGCGACTGCGCCATCGCCAGCACCATCATCAGCATCGCGCAGCAGTTGCATCACAAGGTGATCGCCGAAGGCGTGGAAACGGCCGAGCAGCTGGCCTTTCTGAAGAGTTCGGGCTGTGACGAAGTGCAAGGTTATTTGTTCTCGCGCCCGTTGCCGGCGGCGGAGTTCGAGAGGGCGCTGCGGGAAAACTGGGGCCTGTAGTTCATGCGTGTTGGCTCTTTCCTGTCAGAAGAACGAGTTGCGACAGTGCCAGCCATTGGTAAGCCACGGACCTTTATGTATAATGCTGCCATCAGGAAGCGTGGCCGAGTGGTTGAAGGCACTAGTCTTGAAAACTAGCGACGGGTTAAACTGTTCGTGAGTTCGAATCTCACCGCTTCCGCCAGAAACATGAAAATAAGCCCTTGATTATCAAGGGCTTATTTTTTTTGTGCTGTCGACTGCAAAATCCCTGATGTAAAACATCAGTTTCAACTTGGCGCCAATTCGCGGAAATGGTTTCCGCAACTCGCCGCTAGCGGGTAGGGCGGACAGCCTGGCCAATGCGCCGATAGACCTTTTCCGTGATGACTTTTTCACTATGTCCCAGCAGGGAGCTGGCGGCGCCCAGGTCGGCAATGTCGCTGGCAGAGCGCGCCCGGATATCGCGGAACTGGAATGCCTTGATGCGGCGGTCAGCTCTTCGTCTCCAGCCTTTAGCGCCAGATCGGCTGCAGCTTTCCGTGCGCTATCGAAGCGCAGGCGCAAATGCCACTTCTTGACCTGGCAACCATTCGGCAGCGCGACGATGAAGGTGGTGCGCGGCCGGTGCGGGCGCGCGTGGATGCGCTCGATGACCTTCGCCAGTTCGGACTTGATGCCGTCGTGCTCGAGCACGATGCGCAGATGCCAGTTTTGGGCACCAACTACATGGAACTGTGCTGACGAACCTATGCAGACACGCTCCCATTCGTCGCATAAGCGTTTGAGGCGGTCCACTGGCTCATGGATATGCCAAACTGGCGCACCGCGCTGACCATGACCGCCACGCCGCGATAGCTGGCAGGGCGGGGCCGCGATAGCCCAGCCGCGCCAGAGCGCGCCAGCCACCACCCAAGCCGCCCATGAGGCGGCTTTTTCACGTCCCGCCGATTAATGTTGCTCTTGGAGCAAGAAAAAGGTTGGTTTCGGCCCGGCGCACGCAGTTTTCCCCCTCCACTCCTGCCCGCTAGTTAGGGGTCTTTTGACTCAAATTTGCGCCATGGCCGGAGGCGCATGAGGACTGGCGTGGCGGGGCGAAGAGGGGGCGCGCGATTTGACGCATTTTGACGCACTTTGATAGAGAGTTAATGTAGCTAGTTCCTCGCTAAATCAAGCAACAACGCAATATTGTGAAACTTTGCCTATCCACGTTTAATTCATATCTCCGCAGATCGCGAAATTAACAAGTTAATAATATTTGTAATTCCGACAAAGTTTGTCGGGAATTGCTTAGGTTTGCTCAGATTCAAATTAACATAATGTGTTGGATTTTAAGTAATGTTTTGTGATAATCTTTTTAATTTACATAATTACAAAAATAGATGTAGATATAGTCAATCGGTTTGCTAATAGTGTCTAACTAAAGTGTTATTTTTTTTGACACTCTCTCTTTTATCAGAGGGGGAAGTCTGGAGAGTTCATGAGAGTATCAATTTTCAACTTCATTCCTTGGCTGACGAAGAGAATGGTGTCCGCCGGATTACTGCTCGTAGCCTTGCTGCTTGTGAATGTCGCGCAAGCAGCAGGTCCCACGATTGTCTCGCCACCGTCCGGCACTGTCTTGCCGACCATACCGGTAGGTCAGGTGATGAACATTGCGATCACAGCGGTATTAGATGGTGATGGGCGGCCGATCGACAGGTGGGCTGAATGCGACATCGACGACCCCGATTACGACGGTGTCACACCATGCCTACCACCAGGACTGATACTAGACGCTTCCCCTGGCAGTTTGACTACCAGGCTGTATGGTTCGCCTACCAAGGCGGGCAACTACACGTTTGCCATCGGAGTCAACGACCAGAGCAACCGCGGCGGCGTCGCAACCTATACCTTAGTCGTTACCGGTAGTGCCAATCCGACATTGACTTCGCTTACCCCTGCCAGTGGAAGTAGCTCCGGCGGAACTTCGGTGACACTGACTGGTACCAATCTGACTGGTGCAACAGCAGTCAGTTTTGGCGGTACTGCAGCCGCCAGCTTCATCGTCAACAGCGCCACGACGATTACCGCCACGACACCTGCCCATGCAGCAGGCGCGGTGAATGTGATCGTTACAACTTCAGGTGGAACAGCCACGCTGACCAACGGTTATACATATACACCACCACCTCCTCCTCCTCCGCTGGCCAATGCAGTCAGCGCCACGGTGGCGGCCAACAGCAGCGCCAATCCCATCACCCTGAGCCTCGGCGGCGGCGCAGCCACCAGCGTGGCGGTGGCATCGGCCGCCAGCCATGGCACGGCGACAGCCAGCGGCACGGCCATCACCTACACGCCAACAGCCGGCTACTCGGGCACGGACAGTTTTACTTACACGGCGACGAACGCCGGAGGCACCTCCAGCGCAGCGACGGTAACGATCACTGTCAGCGCACCCACCTTGATCCTGACGCCGGCCTCACTGGGCAATGGCACGACGGGCACGCCTTACGCTGCCACCATCAGTGCCGCTGGCGGCACCGCACCGTATAGCTTCGCCATCACCGCGGGCACCTTGCCGGCAGGCCTGAGCCTCAATACTAGCACCGGCGCGATTAGCGGCACGCCTACTACCAGCGGCACGACGAACCTGACCATCACGGCCACCGATGCCAACAGCGTGACGGCTTCGAAGCCTTACACCCTGGTGATCGGTGTCCAGGCGCCAGTGGCCAATGCCGTCAGCGTCACAGTTGCCGCTAACAGCAGCGCCAATCCCATTACGCTCAACCTGAGCGGTGGCACCGCCAGCAGCGTTGCCATCGCCAGCGCCGCCAGCCATGGCACGGCGACAGCCAGCGGCACGGCCATCACGTACACGCCAACAGCCGGCTACTCGGGCACGGACAGTTTTACTTACACGGCGACGAACGCCGGAGGCACCTCCAGCGCAGCGACGGTAACGATCACTGTCAGCGCACCCACCTTGATCCTGACGCCGGCCTCGCTGGGCAATGGCACGATGGGCACGCCTTACGCTGCCACCATCAGTGCCGCTGGCGGCACCGCACCGTATAGCTTCGCCATCACCGCTGGCTCCTTGCCGGCAGGCCTGAGCCTCAATACTGGCACCGGCGCGATTAGCGGTACGCCTACTGCCAGCGGCACGACGAACCTGACCATCACGGCCACCGATGCCAACAGCGCGACGGGTTCGAAGCCTTACACCCTGGTGATCGGTGTCCAGGCGCCAGTGGCCAATGCCGTCAGCGTCACAGTTGCCGCTAACAGCAGCGCCAATCCCATTACGCTCAACCTGAGCGGTGGCACCGCCAGCAGCGTTGCCATCGCCAGCGCCGCCAGCCATGGCACGGCGACAGCCAGCGGCACGGCCATCACGTACACGCCAACAGCCGGCTACTCGGGCACGGACAGTTTTACTTACACGGCGACGAACGCCGGAGGCACCTCCAGCGCAGCGACGGTAACGATTACCGTCAGCGCACCCACCTTGATCCTGACGCCGGCCTCACTGGGCAATGGCACGACGGGCACGCCTTACGCTGCCACCATCAGTGCCGCTGGCGGCACCGCACCGTATAGCTTCGCCATCACCGCTGGCACCTTGCCGGCAGGCCTGAGCCTCAATACTGGCACCGGCGCGATTAGCGGTACGCCTACTACCAGCGGCACGACGAACCTGACCATCACGGCCACCGATGCCAACAGCGTGACGGCTTCGAAGCCTTACACCCTGGTGATCGGCGCCCAGGCGCCAGTGGCCAATGCCGTCAGCGCCACAGTGGCCGCCAATAGCAGCGCCAATCCCATTACGCTCAACCTGGGCGGCGGCACTCCCACCAGCGTGACGGTGGCATCGGCCCCCAGCCATGGCACAGCCACGGCTAGTGGAACCAGCATCACGTACACGCCAAATGTCAACTATTCGGGCACGGACAGCTTTACTTATACGGCAACGAACGCTAGCGGTACCTCCAGTGCTGCCACCGTGACGATCACCGTCAACGCGCCGACGATCAGCGTAGGGCCGGCAAGCATGCCATTGGGTAAGGTTGCTCAATTGTATAGTGTTCAATTGACAGCGGCAGGCGGTACCGCACCATATGACTATGTGGTGGCGAATGGCAGTGCTTTGCCGCCTGGCATGAGCCTCGGCATCACGGGACAGGTGATTGGTACACCCACAGCCAGTGGCGAGTTCACCTTCGACATTCAGGCAATCGATGCGCATGGTTTTACCGGAAGCCGCACATATACGCTAGTCGTGGCGTCAGCGACCATTAGTCTGGCGCAGGCCCGCTTGCCCAACCCCACAGCGGAAAGTGTCTATGGCGCGAGCCTGACTGTGACTGGGGGCACCGCGCCCTATCATTTTGAGGTGAGCGGCAATTTGCCGCCCGGTCTGGTGCTCGACATGCTCACCGGTACGCTGTCCGGCACGACGAATGTGGCGGGCAGCTTCTCCTTCAGCATCAAGGTCACGGATAGCAGCACAGGCGTGGGTGCACCTTATAGTGTTAGCCAAAACTATACGCTGGTGGTAGCCGCGCCAGCCTTGACGCTCTCGCCGTCCAGCTTGGCCGGCACCCGTGCCGGCGACGCCTATCGTCAGCGGTTTACGGCTGCGGGCGGCGTCGCGCCGTACGCGTATTCCCTGAGCAGCGGCGCCTTGCCGGCTGGACTGACGCTCGATGCGGCGACCGGCATCGTCAGCGGCACGCCGACGGTGGCGGGCAGTTACAACTTCACCTTGCACGCCAGGGATGCGCACCAGTTCACGGTGCAGCAAGCGTTGACCCTGCAGGTGAATCAGGCGCCGCCACAGATTGCCAATGAAACGGCGACCACCCCGGTCAACCAGGGGTTGAGCCTGACCATCGTTTCCACCGATGGCAGCCCGATCACCGACGTCACCATCGTCACGCCGCCGCAGAACGGGCGCGTCACGGTGGTGTCGACGGGAGCACTGGCGCGCATGGCGCGCGCCGTGGGCGCGAGCTTCAAGTTGACGTATGTGCCGAATGCCGACTACTTTGGTCCTGACGCCTTCAGCTACACGGTCACGGGCCCTGGAGGCACGTCCGCGCCGGCCACGGTCAGCGTGACGGTGGCGCCGCAGCCAGTGCCCGTGCCTGTCGCCAAAACGGCGACGGTATTGGCCGGCACGCCGGTGACCCTGCATGTGACGGAAGGCGCCACCGGCGGCCCGTACACGGCAGTGGCCATCACCACGCAGCCTGTCAGCGGCACGGCAACGGTCAGCGGCATGGATATCCTCTACACGCCAGGCATCAACACCAGCGGCGACATCAGCATCGGTTACACCGTGTCGAACGTGTTCGGCACTTCGGCGCCGGTGAAATCGACGATCAGGGTCAATCCGATGCCGCAAGTGCTCAACCTGAGCGCCACGGTGGTGGCCGGCCTGACGGTAACCGTCGATCTCACTGCGGGCGCCACGGGCGGTCCGTTCACGGCGGCCAATGTGCTCAGCGTCACGCCGGCGGAGGCGGGCAAGGCGGAGGTGCGCGACGTGGGCACGGCCGGCAAGCCGTCGTACCAGCTGAGCTTTGCTGCGTCGGGCAAGTTTGCCGGCGCGGCTGTCGTCAGCTACACCCTGAACAATGCCTTTGCCACCTCGAAGCCGGGCGTGGTCAACGTGACCGTGACGGCGCGTCGCGATCCGTCGGTCGATCCGGAAGTGATCGGCTTGCAGGCGGCGCAAGCCGATGCGGCGCGGCGCTTCGCCAGCGCGCAGCTGTCGAACTTCACGCAGCGCCTGGAAAGCCTGCATGGTGACGGCTGGGGACGTTCCAACTTCGGCCTGAGCATGACGCCGCCGAACGATAGTGGCAACCCGACGGCGGCGCTGGCGCGCTGGCAGGAGCAGGAAGCAGACCGTGCTTTCGGCACGAATCCACGTAAACAAGGACGTCGCACCACCCTGAAAACGGGTGTACAGCAGCCGGGGGCAGCAAGAAGCGGTACCGAGGCGGACTCAGCCGCCTTGCCGGACATGCCGCAAAAGCCGGACGCACAGAAACGGGCCCTGTCCCTGTGGCTTGGTGGCGCGGTCGATTTCGGCCAGCATTATGTGAAGGGCCGCGATACGGGCTTCCGATTCCGCACCAATGGCGTCAGTGTGGGCGGCGATTACCGCCTCAGCGACCTGGCGACCCTGGGCGTGGGTGCCGGTTTCAGCCATGACCGCAGCGACGTGGGTCAGAACGGCAGCCGCAGTACGGCCGACAGCGCCGTGGCGGCCGTGTATGGCAGCCTGCGTCCGAGCAAGGGTGTCTTTGTCGATGGCGTGCTCGGCTACGGCACATTGCAATACGACGCCTCGCGTTACCTGAGCGATGGCAGCGGTTTTGCCACCGGCGAACGTGACGGCAAGCAGGTGTTCGGCGCGCTGGTAGGTGGCATGGAGATGCGCCAGGAAACCTGGATGTGGTCGCCATATGGCCGGGTGGAACTGATGTCGGCCAAGCTCGATCCGTACACGGAGAAGGCGGCGGGCATCAATGCCCTGAGCTACTTCAAGCAGACCGTGCGTTCGCGCATCGGCGCGCTGGGCGTGCGAGCCGAGGGCATCTATGTCGGCGGCCTGGGCACGTGGTTCCCGCGTGCGCGGCTCGAGTACCGCCACCAGTTCCAGGGCGCCGATGATGCGCGCCTGGCGTATGCCGACCTGGCGGCGGACGGTCCCGTGTATGTGATCCGCACCTTGCCGCAGCAGACGGGCAACTGGACGGCGGGGCTGGGCATGAAGCTGCTGCTGTCGAACGGTACGACACTGACTCTGGACTACAACAGCAATCTGAGTATCGATAGCGGGCGTACCCAGTCGGTTATGTTTGGCGTGGAAGTACCGTTGAAATAGTCGAAGGAAAAGTATACATATCGCCCCCCTAGCCTGAGCTCGTCGCAGGCAAGGGGCGTGATGCAATCACTCCACTGATCTTGAGGAGTCGTATTTATTTGATATCATTTTTTCACCGCCTCCTATATTATCTATAAGTTAAATCAGCAAAGCAGTTTGTGGATCGGTACCTTTGGTCTGAATAGTTCGCTCCACAAACGTAAAATGCACCGCATAGATGGCTGCTTATACGGACGTTAGAATGTCATTTTTACGAAGCAGAAACGGGCTGAAAGCCCGCGTGGTTGTTGAGTTCCTTGTCGAGTTTCCCAAGCTTGCGATAGAACGCTGTTAGCTTGGGCTAACGCATGCTTTGCAACGTTGTCTTTGCACAGCAAAATTGTTTCCGCATCATATGTATGTGGTCGCCAACACAGTACGTTGCATGGTTGTGAAAAAAACATTGCGTACGGAACGATATCGCGCGCCCAGCTTTCACGGCACGCAATGCACAAGTCTGTATCTGAATGCCAGAATTGCCCCTCGCGTCCTGTTCCTCAGCAAGTGCTACAAGAACGGCCCGCACGCCGGTTTCCTCCTATACATGGCCGACGTCGCCGCCGACACTCAGGACGTGGACAAGCTGCGCCAGGCCATGCGCGACAGCAAGGGGCCGGGCAACTTCCGTAAACTGTTCATGTACGCGGGCCGAACGGCAAGAAGGACGGCATCCAGATTCTGCCCGCTATATAGGGCTCTTTTGACTCAAATCTGCGCCATGGCCGAAGGCGCATGTGCACTGGCGGGGCGGGGCGAAGAGGTGGGCGTGCGTTTTGCCGGTTTTTGGCGCACTTTGAACGGATTTTCGCGCGCGTGGTGCGATGGTGGGAATGCTGATTTTTGTGCCCTGACGGGGCTGTATTGTAGGCCCAAAGCCTATGCCCATTCGATACTGGCCAGGGGAGTTGCAGGGGGCGTAGCGGTGTACTCTGGCTACAATAATAGGTGTTTTTCTCCTGTGCCTCCTCGCGTTCTTATCTGCATGATTTCATAGCCTTTTGATAGTTAAATTTTTACTGCTTCAAAAACTTGATTAAATAAAATATTTACTCAAAAATGGAAATATAAGTTATCTTTAAGGCAAATAAGAAGAGACATTTTTCTCTTTGTTAATGGGGCAAAAATGCACTCTAATAACTTTGATGTACCCATACCAGCTACTGCAGCTAACCAAAATTATGACTGTTTAAGGCATGACGGTCTTACTGCGCAAAAAGTCGACGTTGGAGTCATTTTTCAAGAAATGCTAGGCACAGCGACTGCGGCCGCATACCTGGCAAAAAACAAAGTTCCTATGCACGTGGCCCTCCGGGTATTGACCCAAACGCGCCGCAAGGCAATGAAATGAGGGTGTTGCTATTGGTGCAGAGTCACAGAGGTACGAAAAAAGGCTGTCAGTTTGTTGTCATTCCTACGCTGTAACAGCCTCTAAAAAATCCAAACAATGACAGCCTTATTTTTGCTAACTACTTGATTCTAAAAAGTTAAGTTGTGGAGGCGGCGGGAATCAAACCCGCCGCGCGCGAAGTCCACTTTGGAGCAGTCCAGGGCTACGGGTTCGGAAATACGCAAGCCGGTTCAGAATGCAAGCTGCAACAGCTTGCGGCCCTTAGCGGTTGCGTGCGTGAAGATGCGTGCTCATGGGGTTTAATTGTCGATCAAGGAACCCAGCATGGCGTGCGCTTGCAGATCGCTCCGGGCCGCCGCCTGTTCCTCGCCGCTTAAAATCCAGTGCGTCCTGCCGTCTTGCGTATGACTGCTGCCATATGCCTGCATCGCTTTGTGCAATGCCTGTTGACGCTCCGGCGGCAGCGCGTCGAGCCTGGACTGGCTGAAAATACTGATGGGATAAACGTCGCGTATGTGCTCATACTGCAGCCCTTTGCGCTTGATGGCGCCCCAGTTATTGCCAGGATCGGGCCTGGCTGGTACATACGGATGGGCTTCATCGATTATCCGGTAGCCGCGTGCGTAACCCGTACCATAGCCTAGCGTTTCGCTGTAGCCGTACACATAATCGCAATGATCGAGCAAGCCAGATATGCCCTCTGCGCATTGAAACAGCTGCGCCAGCGGCATCTTGCTGGCGTGGATAGCCAGCATCAGCGAACAGCTATGTGAATACAGGGCAAGAACGTCGCAGTTCGCCCACTCGTCTATATTGTCGGGTGGTACGACCCGAGGCGAATACAGGCTGATGCTGTCGGCATCAGGTGCGAACAGGGTTTTCTCGTAGTTTTTCTGCGAAAACTTGACGACCTTGCCGGTCTTGCTGCCGTAGCGGTCGACGCGCTCGCCCACTTGCTCAAACCAGGCAAACAGTTGCGCGCTGGCGGCGGCAGGCATAAATGGGCTATTCTTTTTGAATTCGCCTACCAGGAAATGAAATTGCTCCATGTGTCACCATAGTGAATGTGCTGCGCGCATGATGCCATGCGCGCGGCCATGCGGCTAGTGTGCGAGAGAGTGTGCGGGGGGCGAATGCTGTCGTGACTTTCATCGTAAAGCGGCCTGAGTAGACGGGAAATATTAGTTTGCCGATGGGGAGAATTGTTTGCGAGGTAGTCTGGTAGGTATGGTTGTTCAATTGTTCGTAAGAGGCGCATAAAACCTGTTTATTCGCATTACACGGTTTCCGCCACAACGATGAGAGTAAGCCCTTGATTATCAGGGAATAATTTTTTTGCTCAAAATTTCACGATGCATAGATCTGATATTGGCCCTGGTACCGAGGACTAGTCACCTTGCGTTTTCGATAATTTTTTTGCAAGAAATGTGACTGTTCAGCAGCTAAGCAGATCCAGGCATTGAGCTGGATAGGATTCAGCGGTGCCCCCCCGCCGCCGGCTGGTGTGGGTAACGCTTCCCCCCGCAAAATTCATCCGCATAATACTGAGCCGTTTTGGGACCGTAAACCCTATGAAAGGGCGGCTTGGCGCCACCATCGTGCAGAGAGGCGTTGAGGCGGTGCCTGTAGCGGGTATTATGGTCAATCCGAGTAACTGGGAGGTTCTTCCCAAAATGGAAGGAGGGGATGTTGAGAACGCAGAAAAGATGCATGGGCTATGTGGCCATCGTCGTCGACGATTACGATCGGGCGATCGAGTACTACACAGAAAAACTCGGATTTACGGTGGTCGAAGATACGCCACAAGCAGGGAAACGTTGGGTGGTTGTAACGCCGAACCCAGAAAGCGACTGTAATCTTTTGTTGGCGCGTGCCTCAAACGACAGGCAGGAGGTATTTATTGGCAATCAGTGTGGCGGGAGGGTTTTCCTATTTCTTCACACAGACGATTTTTGGCGAGATTATGGTGCCATGAAGGCTGCGGGCGTTCACTTTTGTGAGGAACCGAGGCAGGAAGAGTATGGAACGGTCGTGGTATTTGAAGATCTCTACGGAAATCGCTGGGACCTGTATCAAAACAAATGATGACTGGTCGCAGCGCATTCATTGTCTGCGGTAAACGCGATGGATGCCGCATCGCTCGTCCAGGTCGCCGGATGGTAAATCCTGACCCTCGCGCCCGCACAGCCCTCGCGCTCCGTACCGTGCTTTCTGTTTTGGGTTCTGAAAAATTCCACCAGGTGTACCTTGTCCGTCCAGAAGTACTGTGTAAAAATACAGTGTCAACATTCAAAAAGGACACTTCATGATCAAAGGCAGTTGCTGCTGTGGTTCGGTAAAGTTTGAATTGGCATCCCCCCCAAGCATGATGGGCATGTGTCACTGTTCTCGTTGTCGGAAGGCCGGAGCGAGTGCCTTGGCCTTCGTTGATAAAAATTCCTTTTCCTTGCTGGAGGGGCGAGAATTTATTCAACGATATGAGCCAGAGCCTCCCTTTAAATACGCAAGAACTTTTTGCAAAAACTGCGGGACTTCTTTGGGGGAAATTGGCTCAGAGAATGATTCATTTCCGGTGTCAGTTAACTGCCTGGATGATGACCCTGAGGTAAGAATACAATTTCATGTTTATGTTGGTTCCAAGCCGGCATGGTATGAAATTTGTGATCATGCAAAACAGTTCCAAGAAAGTCCAACATAGAAAAGAGCCAGTCAGTTGACTGGCTTTTTTATCGCACTCTTGATATTTTGAAGAATTTCGATGTTCGTTCTCTGCCTTCGCGCCCTGCCGTGAGATTCGAACGGCTGGGCCTGCCGGTCCAGCCCGCCCTTAATCCACCAACGGCAGCATCGCGTCCACCTCGGATCTCAAATCATCGACTCTTTGAAATCACACCACTCATGTATTGATTTAAATCGCGAAAATCCTGGACCTTCCATGCGTACGGCGATATTTTTACGCCATTTTCTCGCAAAGTTTTTGGAATCAAGTCGCCATTTGGGCGAAGTATGACTGATGAAACAATGACGCCCGGATAGTCTTTTAGTCGTTTTTTGAAAGCCGATGTTGTAAGATCAGGTGTTGGAGGAGCGCTTTTATTCGCCAATGGTCCGGTTCCTTTGATATCTATTCCGTGGCACATGGCGCATCTCTGTACATAGAGATTTTTCCCGTTAACATTATCCGCGAAGGATGGAGGCGTTTGAATGAGCGATAGCATTCCCAGGGAGGAAATGAAGAATATGTTGATTTTCATGGGGTATTGTCGCATCAATAAAATCTGAGTCGATTATTGTATATGCTGTTGTTCGCTTGCACTAGGCCGGAGATTTCAGGCGCGAAATTGTGGTGGCAGTGCCAAGGCAGTTCCGCGTACCGCAGGCGCGCGTTCGCGGTTCTGCTTATCTCATCGGCTGAGCCAGATTCTGCGACGTCCAGCACATCAGGTCGTGTACAAACAGCAGGCCTGATCCTCGCGACCATGGACAGTTAAATCGATCATGCCCCCGCCGTGATCATTTATGCGCCATCGGCCTCTTATCGATTGGTACGAACACTTGCCATTTCTTTTGCATGGTAGGCTTGACGGTCTTGTCGCAAATCACAGCGACATTCGGCCCAGACAGGCCATGGCTTTTCGGAACCCATGCCACCCGCAAAGATAGGGCACATTTGGCAACCAGAATCTTCCGGTTCGGCTCCATGGCCTGCCACCGTGTTCCATTTTTCAGATTCTCTGCTGCAATGAACTTTACAGCTGCATCCCTTATCTCAAACAATCCATGTATGTCACCTCTAGTCCGATCTTCGTCAAGCGTGCTAGCGAGTGGCGATGAAATACCCGCAACAAGAAAAAAGGAGCCAGCAAGGGCGGCGTACAGGCGTTTATTCAATCGTAACGGTAGCAACATATTTACAATCCTTGCCAAGTTTTCTCTTTATCAGACAGGTTTTAGCGTGCCTGCTACGTGACCTGAGCGCCCCGGTCTTGATGGGTGTTAATTGTGGGCATGCGTCTTGTCTATGGCACGGCTGGCACCGTACGACGCGCCAGCCCCTGCCCGCATGACGGAAGCGCTTATTGCGCCATGACCTGGCATGTGCGCGTTGGCGTGTTCCACGCCATGACAAAGTCAGGCTTCTTCATTCCGTCTGAATACGAATTGTTGGCGGCTAATGCCTTGCGTGACAAAGTCTGCATCCGGCGGTATCGTTTCCCAGAAAAATACATGTTTGAAAATTGGGATTTTGTTGAATTTTCGCGAACGAAATATCCATCTGTTTTTCGTAAAATCGCTGTAGCGGTCCCCTTTGAACTGCTGGTGTACAGCCGTGAAAGGAAGCAGTCTCTCCGCAATGTCCGGGAAAGAATAATCTGGATGGTCGTCTTTGATTTTTTCAAAAATGGCAAACTGATCTCTGCAGATGACTTGAATGGCCGTTTCCGGGAAACGATAGCGCGGCGACCACAGGACATTCCAGCCTGATTCTATTTCATTGATGAAATTTACCAGGCGAGGCGTCATGATATAGGCGTCAGACTCGATGTGGATGATTTTATCCACGCCTAATTCATTGGCCACCTTGACCGAGTGGAGAAAACTGCGCCACCAGCCAGGGTAGTCAGCCCCGCTTTGTCGTCCAAGATTGTTATCGAAGCGAATGATGAGATTTTTGTCTGTATTTGAAGCCAGCGGAGCGCTATGGGAAATTGTATTGATGATTTCGGCGGGTGGAAGAAATGGCGAGCCATCGTCAATCATTATTTTTTTTATTGCATTGATTGGTATGTCTTCGTAATAATCGAGCCACCGTTGATACCGGCTTTCCCATGATGGGGCATCTTTTATAAAGCTGGTGCAGAATATAATGGCTTTCATTTGCTAAGCACATTCCTTGTGGCTAAAAAATACGGGTTATTCATGATCTAATCACTAAATTTTTGAACTATTTTAACAGATTGGGGGCGCTTGAATAAGCGTGGCGGCATGCCAGCGATGTGGTCGTTGGCAGCATCGAGCCTCTGGCGCCTCTCGTTCTCGACGCTGGCGCTCAAGCATCGGCGCCAGGGACCCGACTTTTCACTTATGTCGTATCGTCCACATGCCTGGACCATCGCTGCCTGGTTATACTATTTGCATAGAAGAGATTTCGCATGGGCGATTTCCTTGCACCCGTGAACCGATGAAAAATATCACTGTCGAATATCGTCATAACTTTCCTCTTGATCCGTTGGATGTTGCTCGTGTCTTCGATCATTCCGGCATCAAGCGGCCCACCAGCGAGCTCCCGAGAATCGCGCGCATGTTTGCCGCGCCTTGCCTCTTGCTGTCGGCATGGGTGGATGGCGAGCTCGTGGGGTTGGCCCGGTCGCTGACCGACTATGCGTATTGCTGTTATCTCTCGGACCTGGCGGTAGACAAGCAATACCAGGGCCTGGGTATCGGCAAAGAGCTGGTCAAGCGCACCCAGGCAGTCATCGGCGACGAAGTGTCCCTGATATTGCTCTCCGCTCCCGATGCCATGTCCTACTATCCGACGCTTGGTTTTGAAGCTGCCGGCAATGCATACGTTATTCGGCGCAAACATTGAGTGAGCGCTTTCAGGCACTTTTGCGCCCCCAAGAAACGCCTCTACGCCTTCGCCGAAACGCTGGCACAAGACCCCGCTCGCCTCGCCAAGACGCTAGCCCAGACCCCACTTGGGCCTGTAAGGCAGCCACGGCCTGTTCGCCTCCGACCTGTGGCGGGAAAGCATCAAAGCGGGACACTGATGGCAGTGTCAATGTCGCGCGTATCGTGCTGGCAGGGTACTGCGCTTTGCCGCCACACCACCCATCTGCGCAGAATTGATTCCGGACAAGTTTCCCACCGAAATGCATTTGACCGGCGTCTGCGCCTGGCCTAGAGTCAACAGTAAGACCTCAACCGACTCCGTCGCCCCTCCCATGGCCAAGCCTTTTCCCTTGAAGCCCAAGAACCCCGAACGCATCTGCTGGGGCTGCGACAAGTATTGTCCGCCGGACGCCATGCGCTGCGGCAATGGTTCCGAGCGCACGCAGCATCCGATCGAGCTGTTTGGAGAAGGCTGGAATGACTGGGGGCTGGCGGCGGCCGACAGGGAAGAGGCTGAGAAAACACCTTGACGGTGACAGCCAGCTAACGAAGCAGCGACCCGCTACAATTGCTCATCGCGCCGAGTTGAGGAAGCACAATGCATGAAACCCTTTCCCGCTGGCTGGCAAGCAACGCCGGTGATGACACTTTGGTCGAGCACCCGGCCGTGCACACCATCGATGAAGCTCTGATTCACGTGCCGGCCATGCCGGGCCTGATGGTGAAAAACCTGTTCGTACGCGACGAGAAGGGCCGCCGGCATTTGCTCGTCATCGTTCCCTTCGACAAGCGCATCGACTTGGCTGCGCTGGGGCGCTTGCTGCCGGCCAGCAAGCTGAGCATGGCCTCGCCCCAGCGCCTGCAGCAGCACCTGGGCATCACGCCCGGATCCGTCAGCCTGTTTGCCCTGATACACGACAGCGCGCAGGCGGTGGAATTGGTGCTGGACCAGGCCGTGTGGGAAGCTGAATTTGTGCAAGCCCATCCGCTGCGCAACACGGCCACGGTGGCGCTGTCGCACGCCGCCCTGGTCAGTTTCCTCACGCATACAGGCCATGTGCCCCGCATCGTGACGGTGCCGGCGGCTGATTAAACGGCAGCTATTTCAATGCCCGGCGGCGGGTGCGTTACCGCTGCGCCGTCCCGGTCGGAAGCCATGTTTGCAGGCCGACCAGGCGAGCACGAAAGCCAGCACGAGCAAGGAAAGCATGGCCCATGGGAAGGCGCCCGCGCCCCAGGTTTCCAGCAGGGCGCCGCCCACCACGCCCGCAGCCGCAATCGCTCCATTCCACGCCACCACATTCATCGACAAGGCCACGTCGGCGCCGCTGCCGGCCGTGTCGGCCAGCGCCGTTTGCAACAGCGTTGCCGCGCCGCCAAAGCTCAGGCCCCAGACGGCCATGCCGGCATAGATGACCGCAGGCATGTGCGAGGCCAGGCCCAGCACGAGGGCCGTTGTGGCGAACATGGCCAGGCTGGACAGCACGGTGGCGCGCAAGTGGCGTTCAACCAGCTTGCCCGTGATCCAGATGCCAGCCATGGCGGCGGCGCCGAAGACGAGCAAGACCAAGTCGATGCGGCCCGTCAATCCGGCAGGCGCCACGAACGGGGCGATGTAGGTGTAGAGAATGTTGTGCGCCAGCATCCAAGCAATGACGACGGCCAGCACGGGACGCACGCCGGGCGTCGTGAAGACGCGGCGCAGGGGCATGCGCTCATGGACGGACTGGCCCGGGTAGTCCGGCACCTTCGCCAGCACCCAGGCGATGAGGATCAATGTCAGTGCGGAAATGATCCAGAACGCGGCGCGCCAGCCGACCAGCGAACCGAGCAAGGTGCCCAACGGCACGCCCAGGGACAGGGCGACGGGTGCGCCCACCATGGCCAGCGCCAGGGCGCGGCCTTGCTGCTGCGGCGCCACCATGCGCCGCGCATAGCCGGCCAGCAAGCTCCACGCCAGCCCGGCTGCCATGCCGGCAAAGAAGCGGGCCGCCAGTGTCAGCCAGTAGTGGGATGACAGGGCCGTGACGGTATTGAACACGAGAAAGCCGATGACGGTGAGCAGCAGCACCTTGCGGCGTCGCCAGCCGCGCGTGGCGATGGTAAGCGGAATGGCTGCCAGCAAGGAACCGAGGGCATAGGCCGTGACCATTTGCCCGGCCATCGCGGCGCTGATGCCGAGTCCCGCACTGATCTGCGGCAGCAAGCCGGCGGGCAAGGTTTCCGTGACGATGCAGATAAAACCCGTCATTGCGAGGGCCAGGAGGCCCGAGACGGGGAGGCGGAGGGCCAGCGCTGGGCTGGGTCCGGTGGTGAGCGTGACGTGATGCAAAGCTGAATATCCTTGGAAGTGTGACGAGTCGGCCAGGCGCAGGAGTGCCCCTGAGCGTCGCTGCGGAATATATGTATCGATCGGTACAAATATAGGCGATGGGGTGCAGCGTTGTCAATGACTTCTGTATCGAGTAGTATGTAAGTGGCTTTTAAGTGGATGAGAAGGAGCGATGGATGGCGCAAATGGGACGGCCGCGCACGTTTGACCGGCAGGCAGCGGTCGAGCAGGCCATGTTTTTATTTTGGCAACAAGGGTATGAATCCACGTCCTTGAGCCAGCTCAAGGCGAGCCTGGGAGGCGGCATTTCCGCGCCCAGCTTTTACGCGGCGTTCGGCTCGAAGGAAGCGTTGTTCCGCGAGGCGGCGCAGTGCTACCTGGATACCTTTGCGCGCGTGACGGAGTGTTTGTGGGACGAAGGCATGGCGCCGCGCGCGGCCATCGAGCTGGCCTTGCGCCAGTCGGCCAGCATGCAGTCCGAGCCGGGTCACCCTCCCGGCTGCATGGTGGCGCTCGGCTGCATGAGCGCGCCGACGGCCGAACATGCGGCCGTGGCCGAGCCGCTCACGGCATCGCGCGCGCGCACGCGCAGCGGCTTCGTGCATTGCGTCGAGCGTGGCATGGTCAGCGGCGAATTGCAGGCGGGTATAGACGCGTACGCGCTGGCGGCTGTCTTCGACAGTTTCTTGTCGGGCGTCTCCATCCAGGCCCGCGATGGCGTGGCCTACGCCGTGTTTGATGCAGCCATTACGCAGATCCTGCGCGTGTGGGATGCCAACCGCGTGTTGAGCTAGACGCTAGGCCGGAAAGCGAAACTCCAGTACGTCGTCGCCATACTTGTCTGTCTCGCCCGTAGCGGTCCAGCCCAGGTAGCGGTAAAAGCCGTAGGAGCGCGAGGCGGGGTCGCTGGAACAGCCGAGGAACAGCCGTTGATGGCCCTGCGCGCGCAGCTGCGCCATGATCCCCTCCAGCAAGGTCTTGCCGATGCCCAGTCCTTCGAATTCCGGCAGCAGGGCCAGGACGATGATTTCGCCCGTGTCGCGCTCGCCAAAGCAGTAGCCGACCAGCTGGCCGTCGTGGTGGCAGACCTGGCCGGGCAGGCTGCCCGAGCGCATCATCTCGGCCCAGGATTCGGCCGTGATGCCCACCTCGGCCAGGCGTTCACTGGAAATGGCGTTTTGCCGCGTCTTGCCGCGCAATGCGATGAAGGCGGCTGTATCGTCCGCATTGGCGGCATGGAAGGTGATGGAAGCGGGATGTGTCGTCATGTGTGCGTGAATGGTTGGATGGAATTGAGGGATTTACTCCCAGGGTTTGCGCATGATTTGCGCATGGCGCTGCCAGTCAACTACTTTGGTATTTTCGATGGCCTGCTGGCCTGGATTGCCGCTATCGATGATTTCATCCTTGACGAGTATCAAGTCATTCTTTTCATTTAAGCGATACTCCCGATAGCGCTCGCAATCCTGCTCGCGCCGGGCGATGGCAATTAATCTGTTCGCCTGCCAGGCATAGCTGTCTTCATAAAAGCATTGTGCCGCGCAGCCGCAATTGGCGATGCCGCCCGCGATTCCTTGATCTGCAATGCTGATGTCCAGATTCGGAATTGCTGATAATGGTTTGTTGAAACTGTATTTTTTCGCTTGCGCATCCCATAGCCACACATCGGAACAGCGGACGCGTCCCTGGCTATCCGTGTAGCCGGTGACCCACAGGTCGGCATGGCCGTCGAAATTCATGTCCAGCAGCAGCGCGTGCAAATTGCCCGTGCCGCTGCTGCTGCAACTGCCAGGTATCCATTGCTTCCCGATTTTCAGCTGGTAAGTCTGTTTTTCATCGTGATTCGCATAGCGGATATCGGCGGCTTGCCGCACTTTGCCTGTCGCGGCTTTGTCCAGGTGCAGCGTGCCGCAATAAGCCGAGGTGGAAATCATGGATAAAAGCAGAGCAATCAATTTCATGGCGATATTCGTGGGCGGGCATTGAGGCACAATGCCCCGATGGCATCAGGCGGAGAGTGATCATACTGCATGATTTGGGCAATATGCCACACCATTCCCTATCGTGCATTCTGCGCGGAACAGTGCTGTGTACAATGCCCAAAAATCCCCGATTAAGGAATTCTTATGACATCCTCTCCCGAATCTTTTAATGAAGCGGGCATCCTCGCTTATAACGACGGTCATCACGCCGAAGCATTCAAGCAATTCGACGCGGCCGCGCGCACGGGCGATCCTGCCGGCCAGCATTTATTGGCCAGCCTGTATTACCAGGGGCATGGCGTCGAGCAAAATTTGCCGAAGGCGGTAGAACTGTTCACGGCGGCCGCGCAAGCGGGTTTTCCGCCCTCGCTGGCCAATCTGGCCTTGATGTATGCGAGCGGGGATGGCGTCGCGCAAGACATCGCGCAATCGCTGGCCTATGGACGCCAGGCGGCCGAGGCGGGCGATGGCCAGTCGCAATTCAACCTGGCGCAGGCGTACCGCAAGGGCGATGGTGTACCGCAAGACTTTGCCGAGGCGGCGTTCTGGTACAAGCAGGCGGCCGAAGCCGGTTCCCTGTCGGCGCAGAATGAATATGGCTTGCTGTACGCGCAAGGGCAGGGCGTGGAACTCGATTACGTGCAAGCGTATGCATGGATCGCCATGCCGGCCGAGGCGGGCAGCGTGCAGTCGGTCAAGAACCGCGACCAGTTGCTGGAAATCCTCACGCCCTCACAGCAGCAGGCGGCGCGCGCGCTGGCGGCCGAGTATGCGGCGCAGTACGGCGTCAATCCCCACTGAACGACGATTTTGCCGCCAACTTGGTGAGCACGCCCGCCGCATCGATCTCATAACTGTCGAAGTCGCGCGCCAGGAACAGTTCACCCGAGTAATGCAGCCGCGCTTCCGCTTCCAGTTCGGCCATGCCGTCCGCATTGTGATAGCGGGCGCTGAAGTGGGTGAGGATCAGGTTCGGCAAGCGCACCGCTTCGGCAAACTGCGCCACGCGCTGCACGGAACTGTGCGTGGGACCGGGGCCTACTTTTTGCAGCATCGCTTCCGTGTAGGTGGCTTCATGTACGAGCAACTGCGCGTCCGCGCAAGCCTCTGCCAGCAACGCTGGCGTGTCGTTGTCGCCGCCGATCACCACCGTGGCGCGCTGCGTTTCCATCTGGCGGAAAGTGGCAGCGTGCAAGACCGTGCCATCGTCGAGTCGCGCATCCTGGCCCGCCTGCAAGAGCCCCCAGGCGGGGCCGGGCGGCGCACCAGCCGCCTGCAGGGCGGCCTTGTCCAGCTTCCACCTGCTCGTTTCCAGCGCAAAACGGTAGCCCACGCTAGGTGCGCGGTGCGATAGCGCATGGCGCTCGATGGTCAAGCCCGCCTCTTGGTGGAGCACTTGCGCGCTGTCGACGTCGATGTGGATCAGCGGATACGTCAGGAACAGTTCCGTGTGCAGCAGGGTGGCGTCGATCCAGGCCTTGATGGCGGCCGGGGCGATCAGCAGCAAGGGCTTCTTGCGCCCCGTCATGGAGGCGCTGGCGAGCAAGCCCGGCAGCCCATAGCTGTGGTCGCCATGCACATGAGTGATGCAGATGCCCACCAGGTCGTGCACGGACAAGGGCAGGCGCTGCAGCCGGTGCTGCGTGGCTTCGCCGCAATCGATCATCCACCAGTCGCGGTTGTGCGTGGTTTGCAGGGCCAGCGACGTGACGTTGCGGTGGCGCGTGGGCACGCCGGAAGACGTGCCAAGAAAAGTCAGTTTGAACATGCCCGCATTATGCGGCAGCCGTGCCGGCTTGCCAACGTTCTGTTCCTCAGTGCGCCGACGGCACGGCATCGGTGCGGATGGCCGGCGAGGCGGGCGTCATGGTTGTCGTTTTGTGCTGCGATAGCACGGTGACCATGGGCATGCTGCGGCAAATGCGTGGCGTAGGCTATGATGGCGTCACCAACAAGGACAGGCTGCTGGATATTTCCACTGCGCTGTCGTCGGCGATCTATTATGTGCCTGGCATCGATGCATTGCTGGCAATGGGTATTTCGCCGGCCATTCCCGATTATTACTTGACAAGGAGTTTTCCATGCGTATTCGTCCCGCCACATTGCTGTCCGGCCTGATACTCGGCAGCGTCGTCTTCAGCGCATCCGCTTCCGCCGTCGGGCTGGGTTTCCTGGCCGACACGCCGATGGCTTACCTGAACAAGAACGACAAGCCTGTCTTCGTGAAAGCCGTCACCGACGTGCTCAATGACAAGAAGGATGGCGAAACCGTGCAATGGAGTAATGAAGGCTTGCGCAATTCCGTGCGCATCGCCGCCGAAATTACGGCCAGCGACACGGAAAAGACGGATGCGCAAACCTGCCGCAAGGTGCAGGTGGGCTTGAGCGCCAAGGGTCAGGAACAAACCCTCAAGCTGAAAGTCTGCAAAGCCGGCACGGCCGCCTGGAAAGTGGCGAAGAGCTGATTGCCCGTGCATTGCCCTTGCCGGTTCTGTACCGGCAAGGCGAAGACTTTCTCATAAGTAAGTGTTGCAGCGGTTAGAATCACGCTTTACCTTCACTTTTACCATCTGCATGCAGCAAAGTCGCCTCCTGTTTTTCCGCCTGGTCGGCCAGTTTCGCCGCTACGGCGCCATCGTTGCCGCCACTTTGCTGGCCGTGGGCGTGGCGTCCGCCACCGATGTGTTGTTAATCCGCCAGCTACAAAACGTCGTTGACGCCATGCGCACGACGGCCAGCGCACAGGTCGCGCCTGCGTCCGGCGTGATGGGCATGCTGCAGGGCTGGGTCGACCGTTTCCTGCCGGCGCAGGCAGGGCAGGTGGACTTGTGGGTCATCCCCGCCACCATCCTGGGGCTGGCCGTGCTGCGCATGGTGTCCAGTTTTGCCGGCGATTACGGTTCCGTATGGCTATCAAGCCGTGTGCAGGCCGACCTGCGCGAAAAGATGTTCGCCACCATCATGCGTCTGCCCAGCCGCTTTTTCGATACCACCACCACCAGCTTGACGCAGTCGCGCGTGGCCTTCGACGCCAGCCAGGTGTCGCAGGCGGGCTTGAACGTGCTCAATGTGATGGTGCGCGATTCCGTCGCCACCATCGGCTACCTGATCCTGTTGTTCAGCATCGATGTGAAACTGGCCCTGTTCTGCATGGCGTCGATGCCCATCGTGGCCATCGTCGTGACCCTGGCCGGAAGGCGCATGCGTCATTTGAGCAAGAGTTCGCAGCAAGCCGTGGGCGAGCTGACCTCCGTTCTGGACGAAAGCATAGCCGGCCAGCGCGTGGTGAAAATCTTCGGCGGCCAGGATTATGAACAGGCGCGCTTCGTTGACGTCGTCAAGCGCAACCGCCAGCTGGCCGTCAAGCATGCAGCTACCTCGGCCATGAATTCCGGCTTCATCATGATGCTCGTCGGCATTACCCTGTCTTCCGTGATTTATTTCGCCATGTTGCGTGCGCAAAGCGGCGCCATCACGCCGGGCGCCTTCGTTGCCTTCATGGGCGCGCTGATGGCGATGCAGTCGCCGATCAAGAATTTGACCAAGATCAATGAACCGCTGCAACGGGGCCTGGCGGCGGCCGAATCCGTCTTCGGCCTGATCGACACGCCGCTGGAACCGGACCCGGGCAGCATCGCCCCGGCGGCCGTGCAAGGCAATCTGTCGCTGCAAAACGTTCAATTCCGCTACAACAGTGACGATCCCGATGCGCCCACGGCCTTGAGCGATATCACGCTCGACATCCGCGCCGGCGAAACGGTGGCCCTGGTGGGCGGCTCCGGTGGCGGCAAGACAACCTTGCTGGGTTTGCTGCCGCGCTTCTATGACGTCAGCGGCGGCCAGATCCTGCTCGATGGCGTGGACCTGCGCGACTACGCCTTGCTGGCCCTGCGGCGCCAGTTCGCCCTCGTCAGCCAGGACGTGATCTTGTTCAACGACACGATGGCGGCGAATATCGCGTATGGCGACCCGGCCCCGGACATGGCCCGCATCGAAGCGTCGGCGCGCGCCGCCTACGCGCACGACTTCATCATGCAGTTGCCGCAAGGTTATGCAACGCAGGCTGGCCAGAACGGTTCGCGCCTGTCGGGCGGACAACGCCAGCGCCTGGCCATTGCGCGTGCCCTGTACAAGGACGCGCCTATCCTCTTGCTCGACGAAGCCACCAGCGCGCTGGACACGGAGTCGGAGCGGCAGGTGCAGGCGGCGCTGGAAGTGCTGATGCGCAAGCGCACCACCATCGTCATCGCCCACAGGCTGTCCACCATCGAAAGCGCCGACCGCATCGTCGTCATGCAGGGCGGGCGCCTGGTGGAATCGGGCAGCCATGCCGCCTTGCTGCAACAGGGCGGCGCGTATGCGCGCCTGCATGCAAGCCAGTTGTCGCCTGTCAAGGATGGCGCGGCTTAGAACACGTGAATTTCCTGTAATACCAGCCTGGCGCCCAGCGCCGTGCTCTCCACACGAAACGTGGCGGTGAGATCGGACCAAACGCCATTCAGGGGCAGCGAATGGCGCGCTTCGGCAAGCGCCGCGCCGCCGTCCTGGCTGGCCGGGCGCTCGACGCAGCGCTCCTGCCGCGTGCCGCTGGCCTCTGCCGCCGGCGTGACGCGATATACCGTGCCATCCGCATACGGCTCCGGCGAACCATACCCTTCGATCACGACGCGCAGCAGCGCCGGCGTCCAGCCGTAATACGCGTCGTGCGCCGTGCGCGCATGGGCGCACGCGTAATCGCCGCGCGCCAGGTCGGCGATCCAGGCATCGATGATGTCCAGTATCTGGGTGTCGCCAGGGCGCGCGGGCAAGTGCATGGATTTCTTTCGTGACGGGGGAAAACGTTGCTTTCCATTATGATTGCAGCCGCACAATAACATTGCAACGGAACTCAATGCACATACAACAGACGATGCGCTGGCTGCTGGCTGCCGCGCTGGGCATGGGCGCAGCCCTGCCGCTGGCAGCGCAGGAACAGTCGGCGGCGCCAACGCCAACCTTACAGGAGGAAGACCACACCATGTATTTGGATATAAATTTTATGCCCAGCAACCAGCGCCGTGCCGTATATGCGCTGCGCACGCCGCCCGTGCGCGACGAGGCGCTGGGCGCCTGGCATGTGCGGCTCGAATTTCCCGACACACCGGGTGCGCTGGCCTTTGAAACCTACACCACCGACCTGGACTTGAGTCAGGTCAGGTTCGTGCGCTTTCGCAAGCATTACTACGAGAATGGCCAGCTGCTGCGCGAAACCTATTTCAATGCCCAGGGCGAGGAGCTGCTGGGCGGCTGCGTGTACTTCGAGAATGGCCAGGTCCAGCAGCGGGTGACCGCGTTGCCGAACGGGCGCGACAGCATCTCGGAAACGTATCACGAGAATGGCCAGCTGGCGCACAAGACGCTGTATCACGATGACGAGATGGCCGATGGCGAGCAAGTGTCGTATGCCGCGAACGGGGCCGTCAGCCACCGCTCGTATCAACGCAATGGCAAGATGGATGGCGTGCAGGAATCGTTTTATGACGATGGCAAGCTGTTCCAACGGGGACAGTTTGTGAATGGCAAGCGCGAGGGCGAGTTTGTCACCTATGCCAAGGACGGCAGCCTGCTGGCCAGGACCGTCTGGGTGCACGACCAGCCCGACGGCTGGTCGTTTGAAAGCCATGGCAATGGCGTCGTGTCGAGTAAAACGCTGTACCGGAAAGGTGCCGTGCTCAGCTTGCAAACGTGGGAGCCGAGTGGCCGGCCCAATTTTGCGTGGCAAAAAGACGCACAGGGGCGCGACCACGGCGACACGACGGACTGGCATGCCAACGGCGTGCGCGCCAGCGTGACACCGTTTGTCAAAGGCCAGCGCCACGGCTTGCTGCAGACCTGGTACAGCGATGGCAGCCTGCGGCAGATCGTGCCGTACGAACACGGCAAGAAGCACGGCATCGAGCGCCAGTGGGACAAGGCCGGCAAGCTGGTGCTGGAACAGGCGTGGCAGGATGGCCAGCCGGTGGCGGCGAAGTAGGGGATCACATGCCTTATCGACAGACCATGCGGACCGTGCGCCTGGCGCTGCTGGGGGCGCTCATGACGGCCCTGCCGCTGGCGGCGCAGGAGCAGACACAGGAGCAACAGCAGGCTGCGGCACAGTGGCAGCAGCAAGCGCAGGACAAGAGCATCTACCTGGACGAAGACTATGCGGCGAGCGACGTGCGCCACGCCGCGTATGCGCTGCGCACGGCGCCCGTGCGCGACGAGGCGCTGGGCGCCTGGCACGTGCTGCTGGAGTTTCCCGACGCGCCGGGCACGGTGGCGCTGGAAACCTACGCCACGGACCTTGATTTGCGCCAGGCCACGTTCGTCCACCTGCGCAAGTGGTATTACCCGAATGGACAACTGGCCCGCGATGAGAGGCTGGACGCCAAGGGCAATGTGCTGACCGGTGGCGCGTCATTCTATGCCAACGGGCAGGTCAAGCAGCGCGTGACCCTGCTGCCGAACGGGCGCGACAGCATCTCCGAGAATTACCATGAAAATGGCCAGCTGATGAACCGCATCAGCTACCACGGCAAGCAGATGGCCGATGGCGAGTACGTGTCATACGGGCCGAATGGCAAGATGAGCAGCCACGCCTTCCTGAAAGGCGGCAAGATGCATGGCGTGCAGGAAGTGTTTTACGCCAATGGCAAACTGTTCCAGCGTAGTCATTTTATTAATGACAAGCAGGATGGCGAGTTCCTCACCCTGGCCGAGGATGGCAAGGTGCTCGCCCGCAAGGTCTGGGTGGATGGCGAAGCCGACGGCTGGTCATTTGAAAGCCATGACAATGGCCAACTGGCGCAAAAGGCACTGTACCGCAAAGGCAAGCTGCTCAGCATGCAGAAGTGGGGCAGCAACGGCAAGCCGTCGATCGCCTGGCAGCAGGACGCGCAGGGGCGCGAGCAGGGCGATGTCACGCAATGGCATGACAACGGCGTGCGCGCCAAGGTCATCCCCATGCGCGATGGCCAGCGCCATGGCTTGCTGCAAGTCTGGGCCAGCGACGGCAGCCTGCTGCAGCTCGTGCCGTATGAGCACGGCAAGAAGCAGGGCATCGAGCGCCGCTGGGACAAGCTGGGAAAACAGGTATGGGAGAAGGCTTGGCAGGCCGGAGCGCCAGTGCCTGCCGGGCTATAGGCAGTAGAGGGCCGCCCGCCTTTGCAGGTATCATGTACGGATTCCGGCCCGCCAGCAGGCGTGAAGCCGGCAGGATAACTGGAGGCAATGGTGGTGGAAGCGGAAGGTTCGGCGATGGCCAAGGCGCAAGGCATGGCCTTGCAAAACATGCGCGTCGTCATGCGCGCGGCGCAGCGGCACTCGGCACAGATCGAGAAACAATGTGGCGTGTCGGGCGCGCAATTGTGGGTGATGCAGGAATTGCTGGAGCAGCCAGGCTTGCGCATGGGCGAGCTGGCCAGCAAGATATCCATCCACCAGACGACGGCCAGCAACCTGGTCGATGCGCTGGTGAAAAAAGCCTATGTGCGCAAGGCGCGCGACCAACCCGACCAGCGCGTGGTCACGTTGACCTTGACGGCGGAGGGCCAGGCCGTGATCGCCGGCGCGCCGCAGCCGGCCCGCGGCTTGCTGCCCAGCGCGCTGGCCCAGCTGGACCCCGACAGCCTGGCGCACCTGAACCAGGGCTTGAACGCCTTGCTGGCCGTGGTCGCCCCCGATGACAGGCAGGCGGGCATGCAGCCGTTTCCTTTCACCATGTAATCCAGGGGCAAGCGTGTGGCGGGACTGCCCCGCTTGCCATTATCATCGGCGCTGTCGCACCGTTGATGAGAGTTCGCATTGAAGATAGTCATACCCGTTTTGCTGGCCACCGTCCTGGCCAGTTCTCCCATCATTTCCATGGCCAATGAGTCGGCCATCCTGGCCTTGCCTTCCGGGCAATCGCCGGCCACCCTGCATTTCGACGCGGATTACCAGCCCGCCGTACCCGCTGCGGCCGTGTACGAGCAGCGTGCGCCGCTGCGCCATGATGCGGCCCGCCAGGCCTGGCATTGGCAGCTGCATTTCGCGCAGCCGCCAGGCAAGCTGCACATGGATGCCTGGCTGCTGGACGCCGACGTGGCGTCGCCCCGCTACGCCTACCAGCGCAGCGTGTATTTCGCCGATGGCCAGCTGGCCCTGCTGGAAGAGCGCAACGGGGAGGGCGATTTCGACGGCGTGAGCGTCGAGTACCATGCGAACGGCGTGGTGAAGAGCCGCAAGGCTTACCGCGACGGCGAGTTCGAGGGCTTGCACAGCCATTATCATGCGAATGGCCAGCTGAGCCGTGAATTGCGGTACCAGGCGGGCCAGCCCGCCGATGGGCAATACCTGAGCTTTGATGCCCATGGCCAGGTGAGCAACCGCGCGCATTTTGCCGATGGCGTGCTGTCGGGCGAGGCGCAAGCGTTTCATCCGAATGGCAGGCTGGCTGAGCGGGGGCCGTATCTGGAAGGCCAGCGCAACGGCCTGCACCAGACGTGGTGGCCGGATGGCCGTGAAAAGTCGCGCCTCAATTTCCTGCATGGCAAGCCGCAGGGCTGGTCGCTGCTATATTTCGCGAATGGCCAGCTGGACCAGAAAAACCTGTTCGAGGATGGCGTCCTGCTGAGCACGCAAAGCTGGCGCGAGGATGGCACGCCACTGCACGCCGTCGAGTATGTCGACGGTCGCAAGCACGGCCTGGAGCGCAGCTGGGGCGAGGGCGGCACGCGCACCCTCTGCGCCTGGCAGGAGGGCCGTTTGCTGCGCCCCTGCAGCCATTTTTAGTTGGGTGGCGCCGGCAGCCGTTGCAGCTGCAACTGCGCCAGCGCCCCGTACAGCGGTTCGCTGAGCACGCGCGACACGGTGCTGGCCACCACGGCGCAGGCCATCAGGCTCAGTACCATGCCGTGGCCGTCGACCATTTCCATGACAATGATGAAAGCTGTCAGCGGCGCTTGCGTGGCGGCGGCCAGGAAACCCACCATGCCCAGCGCGATCAGGGCAGGCGCGTGCGGGTAGTGCAGCAGCACGGCGATATCGTGGCCGATGCCTGCGCCGATGGCCAGAGAGGGCGCGAAGATGCCGGCCGGCACGCCCGACCAGACGGTCAGCCACGTGGCCACATATTTGAAGGCAACAAAGGCGGGCGAAGCGTCGCTGGCGCCATCGAGCATGGCGCGCGTGGCCACCGTGCCGCTGCCGAACGTGGCGCCATGGCTGGCGATGCCGATGGCTGCCACCAGCAGACCGCAGACGGCGGCGAACAGCACGGGCCGGCCTTTTCTCCACGCGGACAATCGGCCCAGCGGATTGCCCCGGGCGGAGGCCAGCAGCAGCCGCGCAAACAGGCCGCCGGCCACGCCCGCCACCAGGGTCACCAGCAAGCCGGGCAAGGCCAGCGCCAGGCCGATAGGGCCGGGGTGGATGATGCCGAAGTGGGTGGCGTTGCCGTGGATCGACACGGCCATCATGCCGGCCAGCACGATGCCTGCCACGATCAGGCCGCTGTTGCGCTGCTCGGGCGAGCGCGACAGTTCCTCGATGGCAAACATGACGCCTGCCAGCGGCGTATTGAAGGCGGCCGCGATGCCGGCCGCGCCGCCCGCGACCAGCAGTGAATGGGCGCTCACCTGCGAGTGACGGGGCAGCCAGCGGCGCGCGGCCAGCATCACGCCGGCGGCGATCTGCACGGACGGCCCTTCGCGCCCCAGTGACAATCCCCCCAGCAAGCCACCCGCCGTCAGGACGATCTTCGCGGCGCTGAGCTTCAGGGAGACGAACAGCGAACGCTGCTCGGGCGCCACGGCCGCGTCCAGGGTGGCCATCACTTGCGGGATGCCGGAACCGGCCGCTCCCATGGCGTAGCGGCGCGTCAGCCAGACCAGCAAGGCGGCGCAGGCTGGTGTCCACAGCAGGGCGAACCACCAGGCTTTGCCGTTAAAAAAGAGAAACAGGTCCAGTGCTTCCTCCGCCAGCCACGTAAAGCCGACGACGACGAGGCCCGCGATGGCGGCCATGCCGACGACGACGGCGCGCGACCACCACAGGCGCGGGTTGGCAAATTCATGCTTGAAGGCAGAGGGGATGTCGTGCAAGTGCTTCATTGCGGCAAGTCCAGGGTAGGGCGCGCAGGGCGTCGGGGAGACTTGCCATTATATCGATATATTTGCGCAAATGTATTTCATGCGCCTGATCCGTGGGCGGCTGGCAACAGAATGCCTGCCTCGGCCAGGAAATCGACGAGCGCCCGCACTTTTGGCGCCAGGTGCGGCCCGGACGGCCACAGCAGCCAGCAACTGTGGGCCCGATGATCGGTGATCGCGTAGTCCTTCAGCACCTCGACCAGACTGCCTTCGGCCAGCGCGCCGCGCGCATGAAAGTCGGGCAGCCAGGCGATACCCAGGCCTTGCCTGGCGAAGTGCAGGCGCGCATCGACGTTGTTGCACACCATCGACACGGGCAAGTCCAGGGGCGCAGCGTCCGCCTCCTGGCGCAGCTGCCACTGTTCGATCTTGCCGCTGTGGCGGAAACGGTAGTGCAGACAGGCATGCTGTTGCAGCTCAAGAGGATGGCTGGGCGTGCCGTGGCGCGCCAGGTAGGCGGGCGAGGCCACGAGGCAGGAGCGGAACTGGCCCAGCTTGCGGGCGGCCAGGCGCGAATCGCGGGGCGCGCCGATGCGGATGACGGCGTCGAAGCCATCGCCGACGACGTCGGCCAGCGCGTCGGAAAAGTCCAGGTCCAGCGCGATGGCGGGGTGCTGCCGGGAAAATTCGGCCAGCGCGGACAGGAACAGGCCGCCCAGTTCCGGCAAGCCCAGGCGCAGACGGCCGCGCGGCGCCAGATTGCCCGCCAGCTCCTCCTGCGCCACCTGCATTTCCGCCAGGATGGTCTCGCTGCGCGCGAGAAAGAGCTTGCCCTCGGTCGTCAGACTCAGCTGGCGGGTGCTGCGCTGGAACAGGCGCGCGCCCAGCCGTTGCTCCAGGCGCGCCAGACTCTTGCTGACGGCCGACGGCGAAATGCCGGCCTGGCGCGCGGCGGCGACAAAGCTGCCCGCCTGTGCCAGTTGCGCGAACAGGGCCACGCCGGAGAGGTTATCGGTATTCTGCTTTTGCATGATTCATGACAGTTTGGTCAGGTGTGAAACGCATTGAAGCATATTTTTCTTTGTCGCGTGGCTGCTTACCATGGGCTTTTAACTGCAGGGAGCATGCAATGAAGATGATTGGATTCAGGAAGGGCAGTAGCTTGGAGGAGAACGATGGCTTGTTCGACATGATGGGAGAATTGCCTGTGCCGGGCCCGCGCGAGGTGCTGGTGCAAGTGCGCGCCGTGGGCGTCAACCCGCTCGACACCAAGGTGCGCGCGGGGCTTGTGAACGTGCCGGAGCGTGTCGTGACCCTGGGATGGGATGCGGCCGGCATCGTGCATGCCGTCGGCAGCGAGGTCACCCTGTTCGCGCCGGGACAGGCCGTGTATTACGCGGGCTCCTTCGACCGCACGGGCGCGAACGCCGAATACCACCTGGTCGACGAGCGCATTGCCGCGCGCATGCCGGCGACCCTGGATTGTGCACAGGCGGCCAGCGTGCCATTGGCGGCACTGACGGCGTGGCAGCTGCTGTTCGAGCGCTTTGCCATCACGCCCGGCGACCGGCAGCCACGGGGCAGCCTGCTGGTGCTGGGCGGCGCGGGCGGCGTCGGTTCGCTGCTGATCCAGCTGGCGCGCCAGTTGACGGGATTGACCGTGATCGCCACCGCCTCGCGCAAGGACAGCGCGGATTGGTGCCGGGCCATGGGCGCGCATCACGTGATCGACCATGCGCTGCCCATGCCGGCACAGGTGGCGGCCCTGGGCGTGGCTCCCGTGCACCATATCGCCGCCCTGTCGCATACGGCGCAGCATGTCGCGGAACTGGTGGAGCTGATCGCGCCGCACGGCAAGCTGGCCGTCATCGACGACCACGATGTTTTTGATGCGGCGCCGCTGAAGGGCAAGAGCATTTCCCTGCACTGGGAAATGGTGTTTACGCGGCCTTTGTACGCTACCGGCGATATGCAGGAACAGCAGCGCATCCTGACCCGCGTGGCGGCACTGCTGGACGAGGGCGTGCTGCGCCACACGCTGCAGCAGCGCCTGTCGCCCATGGACGCGGCCACCTTGCGGCGCGCGCATGCGCTGCAGGAGCGGGGCGGGCAGCCGGGCAAAATCGTGGTCAGCGACTGAACAGGCTTACACGAACAGTTCGTGCCGCGCGCTCTGGCTGATGGCGATGGTGGCCGGGTGGCTCAAACGCCGTTCCGTGGTGATCGCGTAGACTTGCTCGACCAGGCTGTCGACCCGGCCCAGCGCCATCACGGCGTACTGTTCGCAGACCTGGGGCGCGATGACGGTGGGCGCGAAAAACAGGCCGGCGCCGGACTGGCCGAAGGCCTTCATCATGGCGCTGTCGTCAAATTCGCCGACGATGCGCGGGTGCAGATGATTGTCGCCTAGCCACTGCAGCAAGCGCCCGTAAATGGCGAAGTCTTCACCGGGCAGCAGCAGCGGCGCGCCATCCAGGCATTGCGGGAAGCCTCCAGTCAGGGTGGCGGCCAGGGCTGGCGTGCCGAACAGGGTCATGCCGCTTTCGCCCAGCAAATGGTTAAAACCGCGCACGCTCAAATGGGCCGGCATGGGCCGGTCCGCCATGATCAGGTCGAGCCGGTGCACGGCCAGGTCCGCCAGCAGGCTGGCCAGCCGCCCTTCGCGGCAAATGATGCGCAGCGGTTCGGCCAGGCCCAGCGCGGGCGCGACCAGGCGGCAGGCGATCAGTTTCGACACGGAATCGGCGCAGCCCACGCGAAACGTCGTCGTCGCCGTGCGCGACTGGTCGCGCACGATTTCCAGCAATGCGTCACCCGTGCTGAAAATGCTTTCGGCATGGCTGAGGATGCGCCGGCCCGTATCCGTCAATTCCAGCTGGCGCCCGCTGCGGCGGAACAATTCCACGCCCAGGGTGTCGGCAAACTCGCTGAGCTGCCCGGAAATCGATTGCGGCGTCAGGTGCAGCTGTTCGGCCGCGCGGGCGATGCTGCCCGTCTTGGCCACCATCCAGAAATAGCGCAAGTGCTTGAAGTTAAGTGTGGACATGCTTTTCCCTGAAATAAATACATCGATTTTTTCGATGTATTCGTCAATTATATTCGATTTGTTCGATGTTTATATTCAGACTATGATGGTTGCTCAATTCATGCAAGGAGAGTGCCATGGGCATCAGGATAGAGACAGACAGTTGCGGAGGCCACCGATGAACGGCCTGGAAAGTATTGCGACGGCACCCATGTGGGCCGGCTTCATCGCCTTTGTCCTGGTGATGCTGGCACTGGACCTGTTCGTCTTCGGCGGCAACAAGGCGCACAAGGTCAGTGTCAAGGAAGCGGCGACGTGGTCGCTCGTGTGGGTCAGCCTGGCCCTGCTGTTTAACGGCGGCCTGTGGTGGTATCTGAACGGTACGGCCGGTCCCGAGATCGCCAACCAGAAGGCGCTGGAATTTTTCTCCGGCTACCTGATCGAGAAAGCGCTGTCGGTCGATAACGTGTTCGTCTTCCTGCTGATCTTCAGCGCCTTCCAGGTACCGATCCAGTACCAGCGCCGCGTGTTGATTTACGGCGTGCTGGGCGCGATCGTCATGCGTGCCGTGATGATCATGGCCGGGGCCTGGGTGGTAAGCGAGTTCAGCTGGGTGCTGTATCTGTTTGGCGCCTTCCTGTTGATTACCGGCATGCGCATGCTGGTGGCGGCCGATGCAGAGCCGGACGTGGCGAACAACCCCGTGCTGCGCTTTGCCCGCCGCCACTTGCGGGTAGCGGACGGCGACCATGGTGAGCGTTTCTTCGTGGCAAAGGGTGGCTTGCGCTATGTCACCCCGCTGTTCCTGGTGCTGATCCTGATCGAGGTGACGGACCTGGTGTTCGCGGTCGATTCGATCCCGGCGATCTTCGCCATCACGACGGACCCGTTCATCGTCTTCACGTCGAACCTGTTCGCCATCATGGGATTGCGGGCCCTGTACTTCCTGCTGGTGGACGTGGCTGACCGCTTCCACATGCTCAAGTATGGCCTGGCGATGGTGCTGGTGTTCATCGGCGCCAAGATGCTGATCATGCCGTGGTACCACGTGCCGGTGGAAGCTTCGTTGCTGGTGGTGGCAGTGCTGATCGTATCGAGCTGCGTGGCGAGCGTATTCATCACCCGCAGCGACAAGAAATAAACAGCAGTACGGCGCGCCCCGCAAGGCGGTGGCGCGCCTTTGAACGCTTTTTAATTAATTAACTGAGAAAGTAGAAAATCATGCGTACCTATGAAATGAACAGTCCCCAGGCAGCGGGACGTATTTTGGCCCTGATGATGGTAGTCGACGGCAACCTGGCCAGCGCCGAGCTGCAAGCCATGCACCGCAGCAAGATTCTCGAGCATATCGACCTGGCGCCAGCCACTTTTCAGCAACTGTTGCAAGACTTGTGCGACGACATGCTGACGTCGACCGTGCATGGCGCCGTGCAGCTGGCCAATGGCGTGATCGACAGCCTGCTCGATGAAATCGATGACCCGGATCTGCGCCGCAAGCTGCTGCAAGCCATGTGGAAGATCGCCGATGCGGACGACTGGCTGGCCGATGGCGAAGCCGTGTTGCTGGCCCGCGCCAGCGCGGCATGGTCGGCGGAAACGAATTTCCGCGCGCATGGTGCCTGATGCACATCAAGCCGCTTTGTGCCCCATGGCAATGACGGCGGCGCCGGCCAGGGCCAGGCCCACGCCCGCGATGTCCGTCCAGGCGGGCGTGATGCCGTCGACCAGCCACAGCCATCCCAGGGCCGTGGCGATATAGATGGCGCCATACGTGGCATACACCCTGCCGCTGGCGGCTGGATGCAAGGTCAGCAGCCACACGAAGATCAAGAGGCTGATGGCGGCCGGCAACAGCAGCCAGGCGCTGCCTTTGTTGCTGAGCCACAGCATGGGCAGGTAGCAGCCCAGCAGTTCAGCCACGGCCGTGACGGTAAACAGCCCGAAAGTGCGGGCAAGACTGGTCCATTCGATGGCGTCGTTCATGGTATTCCTGTGATGTGCTCAAGACGCTATTCTAGCTGCCAAGCAATTTGGCAGCCGCTGGCGCGGGCAGCGTCGGCCCTGCTATGATCGGGATCGGATACCCGAGGAGAACACAATGACGACGCCCCCAGTGCCGCGCGCCTTGCTGCAAGCCATGTTCCACGCCGCCATCGCCGCGGCCCAGCCATCGCACTGCATACCGCCCCATCTGCCGCCCGCGCCCAAGGGGCGTTTGATCGTCATCGGCGCCGGCAAGGCGTCGGCCGCCATGGCGCAAGCCGTGGAACAGCACTGGCCGGGGCCGCTGTCGGGACTGGTCGTCACGCGCTATGGCTATGCCGTGCCGTGTGAACGCATCGAGATCGTGGAAGCCTCGCACCCCGTTCCCGATGCGGCCGGCATGCAGGCGGCGCAGCGCATGCTTGATCTGGTCGCCAACTTGCAGCCCGACGATACCGTGCTGTGTCTGATTTCGGGCGGCGGCTCTTCCCTGCTGGCTTTGCCGCTGGATGGCATCAGCCTGGAAGACAAGCAAGCCTTGAACCGCGCGCTGCTGGCATCGGGCGCCACCATCGGCGAAATGAATTGCGTGCGCCGGCATTTGTCTGCCATCAAGGGAGGCCGGCTGGCGGCCGCCTGCCATCCGGCGCAAGTCATCACTTTGGCCATTTCCGACGTGCCCGGCGACAAGCTCGGCGATATCGCTTCCGGCCCCACCGTGGGCGACGCCACCACCTGCGAGGATGCGCTGGCCATCGTGCGCCGCTATGGCATGGACTTGCCGGACAGCATACGAGCAACGCTGGAAAGCGGGCGCGGCGAATCGGTCAAGCCTGATGACCCCCGCCTGGCGCGCACGCAGACGACCCTGATCGCCACGCCGCAGATGGCGCTCGAAGCGGCCGCTAGCGTGGCGCGCGCGGCCGGCGTCAAGGCGTATATCTTGGGCGACAGCCTGGAAGGCGAGGCGCGCGACGTGGGGAAAGTCATGGCTGGCATCGCGCTGCAAACGGCCTTGCGGGGCCAGCCGTTCCCCGCCCCGTGCGTGCTGTTGTCGGGCGGCGAAACGACGGTCACCGTGCGCGGCAAAGGCCGCGGCGGGCGCAACGTGGAATTCCTGCTGGCGCTGGGTATCGCGCTGGAAGGCCAGGAAGGCATCCACGCGCTGGCGGGCGACACGGATGGCGTCGACGGCCAGGAAGACATCGCTGGCGCGGTCCTGGCGCCCGACACCCTGCAGCGCGCCTGGGCGCTGGGTATCAAGCCCCGCGACAGCCTGGACAACAACGATGGCCACGGCTTCTTCCAGGCGCTGGGAGATAGTGTGATCACGGGCCCGACGTTGACGAATGTCAACGATTTCCGGGCCATTTTGATTACCTGATTACTGGAAATTTTCCAGCACGATTTTTCCTTTTGCTGTGTTACTTTCCAGGAGGGCATGCGCGCGCTTCAAATTTGCCGCGTTGATCGTGCCGAAGCGCTCGGCCAGGGTCGTCTTGATGATGCCGGCATCCACCAGCTGCGCCAGCTCATCCAGTAGTTCATGCTGCCGTACCATGTCGGCCGTCTGGAACAGCGAACGGGTAAACATCAGTTCCCAGTGCAGCGACACGCTCTTGCCCTTGAACTTGCGCACGTCGATGTGCTCGGGGTCATCGATCAGGGCGAACTTGCCTTGCGGCGCGATCAATTCGACGATCTGGTCGAAATGCTTGTCGGTCTGGTTCAGGCTGATCACATAATCGACGGGTGGCAAGCCCAGGCGCGTGATTTCCCCCGCCAGCGGCAAGCTGTGGTCGATCACGTGGTGTGCACCCAGGTCCGTGACCCAGGCGGCCGTTTCCTCGCGCGAGGCCGTGCCGATGATGGTGACACCCGTCAATTGCCGCGCCAGTTGCACCAGCACGGAGCCAACACCGCCGGCCGCGCCGATCACCAGCAGGGACTTGCCCGTCAGAATCTTGTCGCGGCTGATCTGCAGGCGGTCGAACAGCAATTCCCAGGCTGTAATGCTTGTGAGGGGCAGGGCAGCGGCCGCAGCGAAATCGAGGCTGGCCGGCATGTGGCCGACGATGCGCTCGTCGACCAGCTGGAATTCGCTGTTGCTGCCGGGGCGGTTGATGGCGCCCGCGTACCAGACCTTGTCGCCCACCTGGAACAGGGTCACGTCGGGGCCGACGGCGGTGACGACGCCGGCCGCATCCCAGCCCAGCACTTCCGGCTGGCCGTCCTTGGGCGCGCGGTTATTGCGCACCTTGGTATCGACGGGGTTGACGGAGATGGCCTGGACTGAGACGAGCAGGTCGCGCCCCGTGGCGACGGGCGTGGGCAGCTCGATGTCGAGCAGGGCGTCGTCATCCGTGATGGGCAGGCTGTGGTGGTAGGCGATGGCTTTCATGCTAATCCTTGGTCAAGAGTGGGGAGGCGATGACGTATGATGGTTGCTTTCGCGCTCAGGAAAAAGAGGGCGCGTACCGAAACACTTTCAAGGGAATGCTGAAAATTGCTGCGACTCGATGACTTGCAGGTGTTTGTGCGCACGGCCGACCGGGGCAGCCTGTCGGCGGCCGCGCGCGAGATCGGCATTTCGCCTGCGCTGGCGAGCGCCGCCGTCAAGCGCCTGGAAGGGGAGCTGGGCTTGCGCCTGCTGACCCGCACGACCCGGTCGCTGAGCCTGACGCCGGAAGGCACGCAATACCTCGAGCACGCGCGCGAAGCGCTGCGCCTGCTGCGCGCGGGCCACGATGCGCTGCTGGCCGGCAAGGACAGTTTCGGCGGAACCTTGAAAATTGCCATGCCTTCGGACCTGGGGCGCAACCTGATGCTGGGCTGGCTGGACGAATTCCAGTCGCGCCACCCGAAGCTGCACTACCAGCTCAGCGTCAGCGACCGGGTGGCCGACATGGTGCGCCAGCAAGTCGATATTGCCCTGCGATACGGGCAGCAGGACGATTCAAGCATGATCGCCCTGCCCATCGCGCCCGCCAACGACAGAGTGCTGGTGGCCTCTCCCGCTTACCTGCGCGAGTATGGCCCCCTGCTGGCGTTGGAAGACTTGTCGCAGCGCAATTGTTTGCGCTTCGCGCTGGAAGACGGCATGCACGACCGCTGGACCTTTTACCGCCTGCCCCAGCGCGAGCAAGTTACCGTCCAAGTGAGCGGCAACCGCAGCGCGGACGATGCTGAGCTGGTGCGGCGCTGGGCCGTAGCGGGCCTGGGCATCGCCTACAAATCACGGCTCGACGTTGCTGGGGATGTGGCGGCGGGCCGCCTGCACGTGCTGCTGCCCGAGGTGGCGGGCGAGGCCACGCCCTTGCAGCTGCTGTGCATGCACCGGGCCCAGGTGACGCCGCTGGTGCTGCAGCTGCGCGATTTCCTGCGCGACAAGTGTGAAGAATTATTAAAATAACATCTTTGATTACAACTCGTTGCAAATGGCAATCATGTGCGGGTCAACCTGGGCGTACCCTCAAGCATTCTGCATGAAACCGCTTGAAGGACCGCCATGACCCCGCACCGATTATTGCCGACCACCTTGATTTCCCTGCTCTTGCTGGCCGGCTGCGCCGCAACCGGACCTGCCGTCCAGTCCGATCCTCGTGCGCAGACCAGTTCCACGCAGGACATTGCCATGCTGGAGCGGGTCAGCTGGGGCGTGAATGGGGGCAGCGTGCGCCAGGTACAGGCGCAAGGCTGGAACGCCTACCTGCAGGCGCAGTTGCATCCACGAAAAGCGGCCTTGCCGCCGGCTATCGCCGCGCAAATCGACGCCATGACCATCAGCCAGGTACCGCTGGATCAATTGGTGCTTTCCATGGAGCAAAAGCGCAAGGAGTCGGCCGGCGTGATGGACGACATGGCGAAGCAGCAGGCGCAAAAGGAGTACCAGCAGGAACTCAACCGCCTGGCGCGCGAGGCGGCCACGCGCTCCCTGCTGCTCGACGTGTATTCGACCAACCAGTTGCAACAGCAGCTGAGCTGGTTTTGGCTCAACCATTTCAGCGTGCACCAGGGCAAGCACAACTTGCGCGCCATGGTGGGCGATTATGAGGCGAACGCCATCGCGCCACATGCCCTGGGGAAATTTCGCGACTTGCTGGGCGCAACCGTCCACCATCCGGCCATGCTGCGCTACCTGGACAATGAAGCCAATGCTGTCAAGCGCATCAATGAAAACTATGCGCGCGAGCTGATGGAACTGCACACGCTGGGTGTCAACGGCGGCTACAGCCAGGCTGACGTGCAAGAGCTGGCGCGCATCCTGACGGGGGTGGGCGTCAACCTGGGAGCGGATACGCCGAAAGTCAAGCCGGCGCTGCAGTCGCAATATGTGCGCCGGGGCTTGTTCGAGTTCAATCCGAACCGCCACGATTACGGCGATAAACAATTTCTCGGGCAAACGGTGAAGGGCAGGGGACTGGCCGAGCTCGATGAAGCGCTGGACCGCCTCAGCCGTAGTCCCGCCACCGCGCACTTTATCAGCGGCAAGCTGGCGCAGTATTTCGTCGGCGACAATCCGCCCGAGCCGCTGGTGGCGCGCATGGCGGCTACCTTCCAGAAAAGCGATGGCATGATCGCCGACGTGCTGCAGACCATGTTCAGCAGCCCGGAGTTCACGCAATCGCTGGGCAAGAAATTCAAGGACCCCATGCATTATGTGGTGTCGGCCGTGCGCCTCAGCTATGACGACAAGCCCATCCTGAACGCGGGTCCCATGCTGAACTGGCTCTCGCGCATGGGCCAGCCCCTGTACGGGCGCCAGACGCCGGACGGCTACCCCTTGACGGATGCATCCTGGGCCAGCCCCGGGCAGATGACGACGCGCTTCGATATCGCCCGCACCATCGGCTCGGGCAGCGCCGGCCTGTTCAAGACGGAGGGCCCGCAGCAGCAGGAAAAGGTGGCGTTTCCCCAACTGGCCAGCGCCCTGTATTACCAGTCGCTGCAGCCGGCTTTGAGTTCCGCCACGCGGCAGGCTCTGGAGCAGGCCGCCTCGCCGCAGGAGTGGAACACTTTTTTGCTCTCTTCGCCAGAAATGATGCATCGTTGAAAGGATTGCCATGAACCGCCGTGACCTGTTGAAAGCCCTGGCTGCCGCTCCCTTGTTGTCTCACGCGGGTAGCTTGCTGGCCGCGCCCGCCACGAATGCCAGACTGCTGTTCGTCTTCTTGCGCGGCGGCTATGACGCCAACAATCTGCTGGTACCGGTCGGCAGCGATTTTTACTATGCATCGCGGCCGAATATCGCCATTGCGAAACCGGGTGCGGACAACGGCGCGCTGGCCCTCAATAGCGACTGGGCCTTGCATCCGGCCTTGCGCGAGACCGTTTACCCCATGTTCAACGGCGGCGAGGCGGCCTTCATCCCGTTTGCGGGCACGACGGATTTGACGCGCAGCCATTTCGAGACGCAGGACAGCATCGAACTGGGACAGGAGATCGGCGGACGCCGCGATTTCCGCTCGGGCTTTTTGAACCGGCTGGCGCAAAGCCTCAATAGCAACCAGGGCAACCACGCCATTTCCTTTACGGACCAGCTGCCCTTGATCTTCCAGGGCGGTGTGCAGGTACCGAACATGGGGCTGCGCTCCGTGGGCAAGTCCGGTATTGATGCGCGTCAAAGCCAGGTCATCGCCGCCATGTACAAGGGCACACCCTTGCAGCAACCCGTCAGCGCGGGCTTTGCCGTGCGCGACGATGTGACGAAGGAATTGACGGGAGAGATGCAGGCGGCCAACCGCAACGCCATCAGTACCAAGGGCTTTGAACTGGAAGCGCAACGCATCGCCCGCTTGATGAAGGATAAATACAACGTCGGCTTCGTCGACGTGGGCGGCTGGGATACGCATGTGGGGCAGGGCGGTGCCACCGGCTACCTGGCGGGGCGCTTCGATGAGCTGGGGCGTGGCCTGGCCGCGTTTTCTCAGGAAATGGGCAGCGAGTGGCGCAATACCGTCGTCGTCGTGGTCAGCGAATTTGGCCGCACCTTCCGCGAAAACGGCAACCGCGGCACGGATCACGGCCACGGCAGCGTGTTCTGGGTGCTGGGTGGCGGAATCAAGGGCAAGCAGGTGGCAGGCGAACAGCTGGCGATTTCGCAGGCGAACTTGTTCCAGAACCGCGACATGCCCGTGCTCAATGAATACCGCGCCGTGCTGGGCGGCTTGCTGCGCCGCACGTTCGGTTTGACGCCGGCGCAACTCGATCATGTGTTTGCCGGCGTCAAACCGGTGGAGCTGGGCCTCGTATAAATTGCCATGCCGCCGTGTTACGCTACGCCTGCGCAACTGGCGCGTAAGCAAGCCCCATCCCTATCCCCGGTGCGGGGCGCGAATGGAGTGGTATGAGCGATACCCAACGCGACATCGTCAGCGCAGGCTTTTCCCTGGCCCTGATCGCCGTGACGGCCTTCGTCATGCAGCGTTTCTTTTTGCCGCTCGTGTGGGCCGGCATCCTGTGCGTGGCCACCTGGCCCCTGTACCTGCGCGTGCGCGCGGCTCTGGGCCAGCGCACCATCATCGCGGCGGCCGTGCTGACTCTGGCGTTCGCCTGCATCTTCATCATTCCCGTGCTGTTCGGTGTGGCGCAGGCGGCGCGAGAAGTGCCTGTGCTGGCCAATTTCGTCGTCAACGCGAATACCAACGGCTTGCCCGTGCCGGATTGGGTGGCGCACATTCCGCTGGCGGGCAGCGCCATCGGTGACTGGTGGCTAGCCACCCTGAGCCAGCCCCATGGTCTGGGCCACTTTTTTGCGGGCAGCGCCGTGGGCGGCTTTCATTCGGCGCGCGACATACTGAAAATCCTTGGCGCGGACGTGTTCCACCGCCTGGTCGACTTCGGCCTGGCCTTTTTGTGCCTGTTTTTCTTTTACAAGGATGGTGAGGCGCTGACGCGTCAGATCACGGCCGTCGGCAGCCATTTCTTGCGTCCCGAACGCTGGGGCCGCTATGCGCAAAAGATTCCCACTGCCATACGCGCGACAGTTAACGGCCTGGTGCTGGTGGGCCTGGCCGAAGGGGTGCTGATCGGTATCGCCTACGCCATCGCCGGATTGCCGTCGCCGGCCCTGTGGGCGTTTGCCACGGGCATCCTGGCCATTATCCCGTTTGGCGCGCCGCTCGCTTATCTGTGCGCCGCAGCCTTGCTGGTCTTCCAGGGCAATGTGGGCGCCGCCATCGGCGTGGCCGCGTGGGGCACCATGGTGCTGTTCGTGGCTGATCACTTCGTGCGTCCCGGCATGATCGGCAACGCCACCCGCTTGCCCTTCCTGGCCGTGCTGTTCGGTATTCTGGGCGGCGTGGAAACCCTGGGCCTTGTGGGCCTGTTCATCGGCCCCGTCGTGATGGTGCTGTTCGTGACCTTGTGGTATGAAGCGAATGTGTTTGACAAGGTGTTTCCAGTGAAAACACCTGCCAGTCCGGCCGCACCGGAACGCACACAGTAATGAGGGGTCGGCCAGCGTTGCCGCTGGCCGGTACTGGTGCGCTCCCGGCGTGGCCGGACGAGGCTTTCAAGCAAGGTGTCGAAAGCCCCGGAATACGCCGAGAAAAATCGTAGCGAGCGGCAACGAGTTGTGACTAAGAAGCGCAGCTGTACTTTAGTACAGCGAGCATCGCAGGCCGCAAATCGCGCCGCGCAGTAGATTTTTACGGCGTATTTAATGCGCCTTGGATAAGATAAGCAACCAACGGCGCATCAGCAGCACTTCAACATAGCCCGGCTCGATGCCCGTACCGCACTCGATCAAGGGATTGACGGTGTAGTAGCGCTTGCGGAAGTCGCGGCAAACGAGGATTTCGCGCTTGCCCATGCGGACGAGGAAAGAGCTTGGGACGTATTCCAGGCCGAACCGTGAGCCAAAACCGCTATTCAATGTTGCCATGACAATTCCTTTGAGGGAGATGTGTTGAACGAGTCATCAGAATAGCATAACTACTGTATGAAAACACAGCTACTGTATGAATAAACAGTATTTTTTTACTGGTGTGGTTTTTTTGATCATCACCGCGAACGGGAAAGTGAGAGCAGTTTGCAAGAGAAGAATGACATGGGCATGACCGCGGGCTGGACCACGAAACTGCGCCGCTTCGTCGAGGCGCGTTTGTCGCCCGAGGGCGAACTGGGCCTGCATATGACGGTCGGCGTGGCCCTGATGCTGGTGGCCATCGTGGTATTCCACGAGATCGCCGAAGCGGTGATGGGCATGCAGCAAATTACGGTGATCGACATGCAGGTGGCGCAGTGGTTTAACCAGCATGCCGTGCCGTGGATCACCAGTTGCCTGCTGGTCATCACGCACCTGCATGGCGTGATCGGCGCCATTACCCTGGCCGCCTTGCTGGGCTGGTATCTGCACCGCAAGGGCGCCACCTACTGGCTGTTTACCCTGCTCATCACCATGCCGGGCGTCATGTTTTTGAACTTGCTGCTAAAGTTCATTTTTGTCCGCGCGCGGCCCAGTTTTGACGAGCCCATCTTGCCGACGGCCCTGAGCACCTACAGCTTTCCCAGTGGCCATACGGCCACCTCGACGGCCCTGTACGGCTTGCTGGCCGCCTACCTGATATGCCAGACGGCGCCGGGCGCCTGGGGCAAGCGCATCGCCATCGCGCTGGGCGCCTTCCTGATGGCGGCGCTCGTGGGTTTCAGCCGCATTTACCTGGGCGCGCATTACCTGAGCGATGTGCTGGCGGCCATGGCGGAAAGCTATGGCTGGCTGGCCATCTGCATCGCCGGCGTGTCGACCCTGCGCCGCCGCCGGCATATCCGGCAAACCAAATAAGGGGAAACGATCCTGAGCAAGATTGCAGTCATCATCAATGGGGGCGCCGGCTGCGGCTACGCGCCCGACTGGGCGCAGCAGCTCGAAGCGAAATTCGCGGTCGTGGGACTCGACGTCGCCATCACGCTGGCCGCCAGCGGCGCCGAGATGATCGCCACGGCCGAGCAGGCCCTGCGCGATGGCGCGCCCATCGTCGTGGCCGGTGGCGGCGACGGCACCATCAATGCCGTCGCTTCCGTCGTTGTCGGCAGCGGCACGCCGTTTGGTGTCTTGCCGCTGGGAACCCTGAACCATTTCGCCAAGGATTTGAACATCCCGCTCGAACTCGATGCGGCGATTGCCAATGTGGCGCAGGGCGTGCCGCACCAGGTCGACGTGGGTGACGTCAATGGCCGCATCTTCCTGAACAATTCCAGCCTGGGCCTGTATCCGGACATCGTGCGCGACCGCGAAAAGCAGCAGCGCCGGCTGGGACGGGGCAAGTGGCTGGCCTTCAGCTGGGCCCTGGTGGCCGCCTTGCGCCGCTATCCCTTCCTCAGCGTGCAATTGAAACTCAATGACGCCGTGCATGCGCGGCGCACGCCGTTTGTGTTCATCGGCAATAATGAATATCTGATGGAAGGCTTGAATATCGGCGAGCGCGAGCGGCTCGATGGCGGCCAGCTGAGCCTGTACATGGCGCAGCGTCCGGGCCGCCTGGGCTTGCTGAAACTAGCCTTGCATGCACTGTTCGGCAAACTGTCACAAGCCAAGGATTTCGATATGCTGACGGCCAATGACCTGGAAATCGCCACCAAGCACCGCCGCCTTCGCGTGGCCACCGATGGCGAGGTGACCATCATGAATACGCCACTGCAATATCGTATCCGCCCGGCCGCGCTGGCGGTGCTGGTACCCGCACGTGCACCTTCCGGGGAGTAAGGCCATGCGTACCCTCGTGCATTTATCTGATTTGCATTTCGGCCGGGTCGATGCTGCCTTGCTGGCGCCCCTGCGCGCGCTGGTCGAGCGCCTGGAACCGGACGTGGTGGTGGTTTCGGGCGACCTCACGCAGCGCGCCCGCAGCAGCCAGTTCCAGCAGGCGCGGCATTTCCTCGATAGCTTGCCGGGGCCGCAGATCGTGGTGCCTGGCAACCATGACGTGCCCCTGTACAACCTCTTTTCCCGCTTTTTGACGCCGCTGGTGAAATACCGGCGCCATGTGACGGAAGATATGTCGCCCGAATATGTGGACGGGGAAATCGCCGTGTTGGGCATCAACACGGCCCGCTCCCTGACGTTCAAGGATGGCCGTATCAGCCACGAACAGATTGGTACCCTGCGTGAACGCCTGGGCAGTTTGCCGCCCGGGTTGACGCGCATCATCGTCACGCATCATCCCTTTGACTTGCCCGAGCATTTCGACAAGGATGACCTGGTCGACCGCGCGCCGCTGGCGCTGCAAATGTTTTCCGAATGCGGCGTGGACCTGTTGCTGGCCGGACACTTGCATGCCAGCCATGCGGGCGATACGTCGGCGCGCTACAAGATCGACGGCTACGCTGCCCTGATGGTGCAGGCAGGCACGGCCACGTCCACGCGAGGCAGGGGCGAGTCGAACTCGTTCAATGTCATCCGTATCGACGACAGCTGCATCCGCGTCGAGCGCTACAGCTGGAATGAAGGCAGTGCCGACTTTGAAAAGGTCAGTACGGAAGCGTTCGAGCGCCAGGGCGGGGTATGGGCCAGCTTGCGGCCCTTGTAGGTCGGATTGGCGGGGCGCAGCCACGCGTAATCCGACGCTATTGTTGGCTTTGGTCATAGCTGTGGTGATGTCGGATTACGCTCCGCTAATCCGACCTGCGCCGACCTGCCGGGGCACACTTCTGTGCCTTACAGCCAGTAATTCATGAAACGCGCCGCCCACTCCTTCATGCGGTCCGAGATGGGTCGCGTTTCCCATTTCGCTTTGGTGATTTCTTCCGAGTCGCGCAAGTCTTCCTGGAAGGCATTCTCCATTTCGCGGCCGAAGCTGTCTCCCAGTACGATCACGTTCAGTTCGCTGTTATGCAGGAAGCTGCGCATGTCGATGTTGGTCGAGCCCACGGTCGACCAGGCGCCGTCGATGACGGCCGTCTTGGCGTGCAGCACGGCCAGTTTCAAATGAAAAATGCGGATGCCGCCAGCCAGCAACTGGTCGTACAGCGCGTGTCCCGCATGAAATACCAGGCCGCTGTCGGACACGCCGGGCAGCACCACGGTGACATCCACGCCCCGCTTGGCGGCTGCGACCAGCGCGTCGACTGTCTGCTGGTCGGGCACGAAATAGGCGGAGGTGATGTGGATGGACTTTTTTGCTTCCTGGATGGCTAAAATATACGCCTTGTAGATTTCAAAGCCGCCGTCCGGCTCGCTGGCCACCACGCGCACCAGCTTGTCGCCCACTTCGGACAGCACGGGGAAATAATTGGCGTCCGGCAAGTCGGCCTGGTCTTGCTGGGCCCAGGTGCGGATGAACAGCCACTGGAAGGCGGCCACGGCCGGGCCTTCCACTTTCACGTGCGTATCGCGCCAGCCCACGTCCTTCTTGTCGGTGGGTTTCGATTTCGAGCGGAACAGCGAGCTCTTGGCATAGGTATCGCTGATATTGATGCCGCCCGTAAATGCCATCTTGCCGTCGACGATCAGCACCTTGCGGTGATCGCGGTTGTTGATCTTCCAGTCGTCGCCCTTGAGCTTGGCGGGATTGACGGGGTTGAACGCCACCAGGTGCACGCCGGCCGCGCGCATGCGGTCAAAGAAGGCTTGCGGCACGCCCAGGGTGCCCACGCTGTCGTAGATGACGTTGACCGTCACGCCCGATTGCTGCTTTTCGATCAGCATGTCGGCAAATTTCAGGCCCAGCGGGTCCTGGTCGAAAATATACGTTTCCAGGTTGATGCTGTTCTTCGCTTCGCTGATGGCCTGGAACATGGCGGCCATGGTTTGCGGGCCGTCAAACAGCAGGGTCACCTTATTGCCCTTGATCAAAGGCACGCCCGTGGCCGCCTCTTCCAGTGCGGCCTGGGCCTTCAAGTCCATGCCGGACTTGGCCCAGCGCTTGTTGAGCAGGGCGGCGCGGCTGTTGACGTTCAGCAAGGCGCCCTTGCCCGTGATCACATTGGGCTTGGCTACGGGTTCCAGGGTGGTATTGAGGTTCTTGACATTGGGCAGCGAGGCGCATGCAGCCAGGGTCCAGCACAGCAGTAGGGCGGTGAGACAGGGTTGCATGCGCCTGGCGGTCATTTTTGAGCCTTGGTCGTGGGTGACAGGTTTGCCGAATCATCGGCCAGTGCCAGTGGTGGCGGGTTTTTCGAGCCGAAGAAGAAGACGATGGGCGAGCGCAGGAAGCGCTTGCCCAGAATCTTCAACAATTGCATGCCGTGCTTGAAACGCACCTGGCGCGAACGCAGTGCCACCCACAGGGCCAGACCGAAACTGACCAGCAGGTTGGCCGTGCCGATGGCGAAGATGCCCGACAGCGACTTGACGGCCAGCTGCCAGCTCATGTTGTGGTCGAGTCCCACCAGCGCGGTCGCAAAGTTGGCGGCCGAGAAAGTGATGTGGCGGATATCGATCGGCAAGCCGATCAAAAAGCCCAGGGTGCCGATGGATCCCAGCAGGATACCGAAATAAAAATTACCCATCAGGCCGCCCAAGTTGTTTTCCAGGTACAAGCCCAGCCGTTGCAAACGATCCTGGCCGATCACGCGGCCCAGGCCGCGCAATTGCGCGATGCGCTGCGCCCAGCGCGTGTACAGCGCCTGGTTGTCATAGTAGCCCGAAATCAGGCCTGCCACGAACAGGCACACGCCGGCGATCATGGCGTAAAAGATGGCGGGGCTGCCGATAGGGTCGATATCGTGCAGCAGATGCATGGCTTTTTCCGGCGACACCAGGTGGTGGCCCGTGATTGCCTTGTAGCCGAGCGCGATCAGCCAGGCCGTGGGGATAGCCGTGGCAAGGTTGCCCAGCACGGCCATGTTTTGCGTGCGGAAGACCTTGTTGATCAGTTCCGCCATGCTGTCGAGGTCGATATTTCGCCCATCCTTGCTGTGCAGGCCGGCGGCGATGCGCGAGGCCGTCATGGCCGGCTGCTTGGTAGCCACCGTAAAGTGCAGCAAGTGGATGAACATGAAGCCGATCGAGTAATTCATGCTGAACATGAACGCTTCGACCAGTGGCGCCGAGCGCAAATACGACATCAATATCTTGAACAGGGCCATGAAGCCGATGATGATGCCCGCGCCCGCCGAGGACAGGAACATGGCGCCCATTTCGCGCCGGCTTTCCGCGATGTAGTGCTCGCCCGTGCGGCTGGCGTTTTCCGTCACATTGCGTGCCAGCAAGTTGATATTGTCGGAAAACAGGTCGCTGACCTTGTACTTGTGGTTATGCGCGCGTATCAGTTCCAGCGCCAGTCCGACGGCGCCTGCGCGGCGGCGGCTGACAGGCTGCGGGTGCAGCAAGTCCTGCGTGGCGTCCACCGTGATGGCGGCGATGTCCACGTTGCTGGATGCGGGCAGCTCGCCGCTCGTGTCGACCAGGAACAGCAGCTTGCGCAGGCGGTCGATGCTTTGCGCCAGCGCCACCAATAAATACGTGAGGGGAATGCTGGTGCCCTGGTACAGGGCCTTCTTGCGGATCTTGGCGATGACGGCGTCGCACTGGTCCAGCATCACCAGCAAATGGCGCGCATCCTCGATGTGCTCGATATTGCCGTGCAGTAAATTCGTGTAGGCGTCCAGGTAGGCGTTCACTTCCGTGTTCTGCACCATGAACGGCGACTGGAACACTTCGATTTCATTGTGGAAACGCGTCAGTTCCGGTTCCAGGCCCATGGCGCAGACGCGGTAGGACAGGGTGCGGATGGCGTCCAGCATGCCCGGCAGCATGATATTGCCATCGCCGACGGCCAGTTCGATATCGTCGCTGGTGAGCACGTCGAACAGTTCCAGCCAATCCGTAGCGGGCACGTTGCTGATCCACAAATAATCGGTCTTCAGGTACAGCACCTGGTCGAGCGCGTCGTTCAGGTACTCGTCGCCCAAGGCGGGCGGCAGCATGCGGTAGGCGATGCGGCGTTTCAATTCCGTGAAAAAACCGCTGTTCGACAGCACGCCGATGTCCGTGTACAGGCTGGCGTGACGACGCGCGGCCAGCACGCGCAGCACGTATTCGTGCAGGGCGCGCGCTTGCGCGGGGTTACCTTTGAGAAGCTGGCGCAGGGTGCGCACGTTGGCGATCGCGGTAGCGCTGTCGTGGGGGCGCTTGGGACGCAGTGAGTTGAATAATTCCACCAGCAAGTCGATATTGCTGGAGTTGGGGTCAATGCGTTCGAGGATAGCTAGCATGCAGAAAAAACGGGCGAGCCGCTGTCGGTAAAACCAGTAGTGTACCGCCTGCGTCAAATCGCGCAACGTTCGCCACCGAACATTGCTTTGCGGCAGGGCCTGCTTTTAACGCCATTTTGCCGTAAGTATCCCAATCATGGTCAAACTTGCGTGTGGTCAGTGCGCGACTCTTTTCCCGGGGCTAAGCTGAAGTTTTCTGTTGTACAACGCACTGATGGCTAGACAAAAAGCGAGGATAAGGTAACACTAAGATCAGACACACAGCGCATGTCCTGATCAATACCGGAAAGTTTCAACTCACGTGACCGAGATATTTATCATGAAGACCTCGTATTTTGCGCTTGCTGTGATAGGGATGGGGCCATTTGCGCTGGGCGCACCGGCCCAGGCTGCCGATGGCGCGGGCAGTGCCGCATCCAGTAACGTTGCCGTGTATGGCGTGCTTGACGCGGGTGTCGTGGCCGAACGGGGCTGTGCAGCCAATTGCGCCGGCACCAAGGTGTCCGGCGGCGCTGCGTCCGGCTCGCGCCTTGGGCTGCAGGGCCGCGAAGCGCTAGGCAATGACGTGTCCGCCGTATTTACCCTGGAAGCGGGCGTGCAGAACGACACGGGCCAGTCGGAAGACGGCCGTCTGTTCGGCCGCCAGGCCTATGTGGGCCTGGACAGCCGCCTGGGCGCGCTGACCCTGGGGCGCCAGTACAACCTGCAATACCTGACCCTGACCGACGTGGCCGACCCGTTCAAGGGCGGCATGGCCGGCAGCGCCAGCAACCTGGCCGGCTACAGTGTGAAACGTTACGACAATACGGTCAAATATGTGACGCCCGCCTTGCGCGGCGTCTCCGCCAGCGCCATCTACAGTTTTGGCGAGTCGCCGTACAGCAGCGCCAACAACCGCGCGTATGGCGCCACCCTGGGCTATTCGGCCGGCGCCGTGAATGTCAGCGTGTCGCACCAGCGCAAGAACAACTTCATCCTCGCTTCCGGTACCTTGCCCGCCATCGACATGTCGTCGCGCAACACCCTGATCGCGGCGAATATCGACCTGAAAGTGGCCACCGCCTTTGTCGCCGTGGGCGTGAACAAGGGCTATGGCAGTTCGCCTTGGGACCCCAGCAATGCGTACAGCTCGCTGGCCCTGTCGATGTCGTCCTCGGACAGCCGCGACACCTTGCTGGGCGTGTCCGTGCCCGTGGGCGGCTTCAAGCTGCTGGCGTCATGGGTGCGCAAGGATGACCGCGACCTGGCCAACCGCGACGCCAGCCAGGTGGCCGTCGGCCTCACGTATTCCCTGTCAAAGCGCAGCGATTTCTACGCGTCCTACGCGAAGATCCACAACAAGAACGGCGCCCGCTACACGGTGGGCAATGCCAGCGACGCGGGACGTGGCGACGCCGCTTTTAATATAGGCTTCCGTCACGGCTTTTGAGCTGCCGTCGTAGCTGGGGCAGGGCAACTGGCGCCCAGCCACTTGCCGTTGCTCGTCACGTTCACCTGTTCCGGCGTGCCGCGCGCGCTGGTCGTCACCGCCAGCTGCATGCTGAAAGCCTGGTCGCCACTGAAGCGCACCTGGCCTTCGCCGCTCGATTTCGGGTTCGCGCAGGTGAACGATATATTCATGCCGCCCGCGATGTCGGTATTCTTCGACTTGCAATCGCCGGGCTGGCCCGTGGGAATCTGCTTGCGCGCAGCCATTTCCGGCGTCACGCACGCCGTCACGCGCACGGCGCCGTCGGCGCCTACGGTGGGCATGGCCATGCCGCGGCTGGCGGCCATGCTTTCGAGCTGCTTGCGTTGATCGGGAGGAAGGTTGCCCAGCTGCTGCAGCACCATGGACATGGCGTTGTCGGTGGCGGCATCGGGCGATGCCATCTTGCTGTCGACTTGCCACAGGCCCGGCTTGATGGCGGTGGATGGCGAGGCGGCCTGGGCGCCGGCCTGGGCGCCGATGGCGGCGCAGGCCAGCAAACTCAGGCGTAGCAGGGAGTGGTTCATGTTGGCATCTCCAAAAAAGGCAGACTCCAGCATACGGCATGGCAAGCGGTGCACGCTTGCCATTGTGTTACAAACTGTGATCGGGCTCGATGCGGCGCACGTCCACGCAGGCGATGCGGCGCTCGTCGGCTTCGACGATTTCATAGCGCAAATCATCGAGCTCCAGCACCTCGCCCACGGCCGGCATGTTTTCAAAGTGCGCCAGCAGGAAGCCGGCCAGCGAGTTGTACTCGCCGTCGTCGCTGACCAGCGATTCCGTCTCGAAGACTTGCTCCAGGTAATGCAGGTCGGTGGCGCCGTCGATGCGCCAGTGGCCGGGCCCCAGCACTTCCACGTCGGGTAGCTCGTCCTCGTCGGGGAATTCGCCGGCGATGGCTTCCAGGATGTCGATGGGCGTGAGCACGCCTTGCACGGTGCCGAACTCGTCGACCACCAGCACCAGCTGCCCGCGCGAGCGCTTCAGGGTTTCCATGGCTTTCAGTACGCCGGCCGCTTCTGGCACGACGACGGCTTCGCGCATGCTGGCCGGGTCGATCTTGCCATGCGAGACCAGATCCTCGATCAGGTCCTTGCTGCGCGCGATGCCGATCACATTGTCCAGGTCATCATTGCAGACAGGAATCATGCTGTGCGGCGTTTCGCGCAGCAGTTGCAGCATCTTCGCGCTGCTGTCGTTCAGGTTGACCCACGAGACGTCGCCGCGCGGCGTCATCACGGAGCGGATCGAGCGTTCGGCCAGGGTCAGCACGCCGCTGACCATGTTGCGCTCTTCCACGCCAAAGGCGGAGACGTCGGGTATTTCCTTGACTTCATGCTCTTCGACGGCTTCGCGGCCCTTGCGTCCGCCCAGCAGGCTCAGGACGGCTTGCGCCGTGCGGTCGCGCAACGGCGCGTTCGACTGCAGTTTGAGGAAGTTGCGGCGGGCAAGCTGATTGAAGAACTCGATGACGATCGAGAAGCCGATAGCGGCGTACAAGTATCCCTTCGGAATATGGAAGCCCAGGCCTTCGGCCACCAAGGAGAGGCCGATCATCAGCAAGAAGCTCAGGCACAACACCACGACGGTAGGGTGGGCGTTGACGAAGCGTGTCAGCACCTTCGAGGCGAGCATCATGACGACGATGGAAATGACGACGGCCGCCATCATCACGTACAGGTTGTCCACCATGCCGACGGCCGTGATGACGGCGTCGAGCGAGAAGACGGCGTCGAGCACGACGATCTGCGCCACCACCAGGCCGAAGCCGGCGTACACTTTCGGGCCCGTCTGGGCATGGGTGACGCCTTCGAGGCGCTCATGCAACTCGGTGGTGGCCTTGAACAGCAAAAACAGACCGCCGATGAGCAGGATCAGGTCGCGTCCGGAGAACGAGAATGTCCATAGGGAAAACAGTGGCGTCGTCAGTGTCACCAGCCAGGAAATCAGCGAGAGCAGGCCCAGGCGCATGACGAGGGCCAGGGTCAGGCCCAGCACGCGCGCCTTGTCGCGCTGGTGCGGCGGCAGCTTTTCGGCCAGGATGGCGATGAAGATCAGGTTGTCGATACCCAGTACGATTTCCAGTACGACCAGCGTCAGCAGGCCGACCCAGATTGTCGGGTCAAATAACCATTCCATGTGTGTAACCTTGTAAAGTCAATCAATATAAAGCGTGCCCGGCGGCGGATTGCCCCGGGCCTGAATGCGATGCGTGCTGCGGTGTCAGTGGCGGACACGCGGCGGCCGGGTGGCCTGCCGCGCGTCCGCTTCGGCAAGTGCGCCCGGTCCCGTTTGCCAAATGATGGCGCAAAACGGCGCCCCCTGGCGCGAGGGCGGGTACAGCGTGATGGGGTCGTTGTCGCATTCTTCGGCGTCGCAGTTGTCGCCGGGCTGGCCCGCATGGGCGCCGGGGTCAAGGCAATCCGCGACGAAGGCAGGCGTGGCAGTAGTGCCGGCCGCGATTGCATGCTGGAATGGGGAAGGGCTGGCGTAAGCCATGCTGGCGAACGCCTGGGGTAAGGCGATGAAAACAAAAAGGCAGAGCAGGACGAGAGCTCGTCTCATATACAGGCAGATAGTTCTGGAACTGAGGAGTATAACACGGGCAGATAACAGCTCCATGACAGGACTTGCGTAACTGATAAGTATGCCGTAAATTGGGAGGGCAATCATTTCCCTGGGCGGCGAAGACGCAGCGCGGACCTGTGGCAATTCTTGCGTTTGTATCGCATTGTGCTTACGCATCTTTCGTTTGTGCATCTTTCGCACTTTTATATCGTAGTGTTAATAGGACTCCGACTTGAAACCAATTACCGCTCTCCTGCTTGCCGCCGGCATCCTTTCGCCTTCCTTCATCCTGGCAGCCACCCCGGTGGAAACCGCACCTACCCAGAAAACCGGCAAGGCTGCACCCAACCGCAGCGCCGCCGTCAAAGTCACCTCCGTCGAAGGCATCACCGAATACCGTCTGGCCAATGGCTTGCGCGTGCTGCTGTTCCCCGACGCCAGCAAGCCTACCTTGACCACCAACATCGTCTACCTGGTCGGCTCGCGCCATGAAAACTATGGCGAAACGGGGATGGCCCACTTGCTCGAGCACTTGCTGTTCAAGCCCAGCGCCAACTTCGGCATCAAGAAGGGCACGAAAACCCCCGTCGAGATCCTGAACTCGACGGGCGCGCAGTTCAACGGCACCACCTGGTACGACCGCACCAATTACTACGCCACCTTCCCCGCCAACGACGACAACCTGCGCCAGATGCTGGCCATGGAAGCGGACCGCATGGTCAACGCGGCCATCGACCAGAACGATCTGTGGAATCCGAAGACGCAGAAGGGTGAAATGACGGTCGTGCGCAACGAGTTCGAGATGGGCGAGAGCGATCCGATCGGCGTGACGAGCGAACGCATCCAGGCCATTGCCTATGATTGGCACAATTACGGCAAGTCGACCATCGGCGCCCGTTCCGACATCGAGCAGGTGAACATTCCCCGCTTGCGCGCCTTTTATCATAAGTACTACCAGCCGGATAATGCCGTGCTGATGGTGGCGGGCCGTTTCGATGAAGCCAAGGTCTTGAAGCAGATCAATGAGCTGTTCGGCAAGATTCCAAAACCGACGCGCGTGATCGAGCCGACCTACACGGCCGAACCGGTGCAAGATGGCGAGCGCGCCGTGACGGTGCGCCGCAGTGGCGGCACGCAATTCGTCGGCGCCGGCTATCACGTGGCGCCGTCCGGCAACCCCGATGCCGTCGCCATCGAGGTGCTGGGCCACGTGCTGACGGATGCTCCTGCCGGCCGTTTGCACAAGGCGCTGGTGGAAACCAAGCTGGCCAGCAAGATCGAATACAACTCGGTGAGCAACCTGGAGCCCGGTTACAACCTGTTTGGCGCGCTGGTGCCACTCGAAGGCAACCTTGATGCAGCGCAAGCGGCCATGTTGAAGGTGCTGGAAGAGCTGAAATCGCAGCCGGTCACGGATGCGGAAGTGGCGCGCGTCAAGCAGCAATTGAACAAGCAGATCGAACTGGCCACCTCGAACACGGCGCGCCTGACGATTGCCCTGACGGAGTCCCTGGCGGCCGGCGACTGGCGTCTGTTCTTCCTGCAGCGCGACCAGCTCGACAAATTGACGACGGCGCAGGTGCAGGCGGCGGCCGAGAAATACCTGAAGAGCTCGAATCGCACCCTGGGCCGCTTCATTCCTACCGATGCGCCGGACCGCACTGTCGTGCCGGCCTACGCCGACGTGGCGCCGCAACTGGCCGGCTATACGGGCCGCGCCGTGGTGGCGCAAGGCGAAGCGTTCGATCCCAGCCCGGACAATATCGAAGCGCGCACTACGCGCTTCACTTTGCCGAACGGTTTGAAGGGCGCCTTGCTGCCGAAGAAAACCAAGGGCAGCACCGTCAGCGTCGTGCTGAAATTGCAGATCGGCAGCGAAGAGAGCTTGCGCGGCAAGGGGGCAGTGGGCAGTTACACGGCTAATCTGCTGTCGCGCGGCACGGATAAACTGTCGCGCCAGGAAGTGAAGGACAAATTCGACCAGCTGGGCACGCAAGTGGCCATCTCGGGCGGCGCCGAGGGCGTCACGGCAATGCTGACGGGCAAGCGCGAGAACTTGCCGGCCGCCATGGACCTGCTGGCGCAAGTGCTGCAAAAGCCGGCCCTGAACGAAACGGAATTCCTGGAATTGCAGCGCGAACGCGTCGGCCGCGCCGAGCAGGAATTGCCTGAACCGCAACCGCAGGCCGTGAACGCCTTCCGCCGCCTGCTCGATGCCACGCCGCCAGGTCATGTGCGCCATATCGGCACCTTGCCAGAAGAACTGGCGCAATGGAAAGCCATCAAGGTAGCCGATGTGCAAGCCTTCCATGGCGCCTACTATGGCGCGTCGAACGCCACCTTTACCGCCGTGGGAGACTTCGACCCTGCCGCGCTGAAGGCGCAAGTGGCCAGCCTGTACGGCAGCTGGAAGGCGAAGCAGCCGTATGTGCGCATTCCTGACGCCGTCAAGCCCGTCAGTGGCGAGAAAGTCACGCTGGAAACGCCGGACAAGGCCAATAGCGTGCTGTTCGCCATCCAGCCGATTCCCCTCAAGGATGACGCCGCCAGCTATCCGGCCTTGCTGATCGCCAATCACATGCTCGGTGGCGGCGCCTTGCGCAGCCGCCTGGCGGACCGCATCCGCCAGAAGGAAGGCCTGTCGTACGGCGTCGGCTCGCAAGTGACCGTGCCATCGCGCGAGCCGGCCGGCTTCTGGATGGCGTATGCCATCAGCGCGCCGCAAAACACGGTCAAGGTGGAAGCGGCCCTGCGCGAGGAAATCGCCAAGGTGCTGGCTGACGGCTTTACGCAAGAGGAATTGGTCGAGGCGAAGAAAGGCTGGCTGCAATCGGAAGAAGTGGGCCGCACGCAAGACAGTGGCCTGGCGCGTGGTCTGGCCGAATACCTGGCGCAAGACCGTACCATGGCTTACGACAAGGACCTGGAAGCGAAAGTGGCAGCATTGACCCTGGCGCAAGTGAACCAGGGCTTGCGCGAGTACCTGAAGCCATCGGCCATCTCGATCGTGACGGCCGGCGATTTTGCCAAGGTGGCGAAAGAGGGTGAGAGCGGCGCGAAGGCAACGACGTCGAAATAAGCTGTTTTACAGACAAAAAACCCGCCGGCAATGACCTTGCCGGCGGGTTTTTTTATTGATGCGTGTCAGCTTAGCGTGGTGCCATTTCGGCTACGTAGATTTCCACGCGGCGGTTGCGTGCGCGTCCCGAGGCATCGGCGTTCGAGGCGATAGGCTCGCGGGCGCCGCGGCCTTCCGTGACGACGCGGGTCGGCGAGACGCCGCGCATGGACAGGTAGTCGCGCGTGTGAGCCGCGCGTTCCACCGACAGCGGTTCGTTGATGGAAGCGCTGCCCGTGCTGTCCGTATGGCCGATGATACTGACCGTGGTGTTCTGGTTTTCGTTCAGGGTGGCGGCAAAACGGTCGAGAATGGGGCGGAAGTTGCCCTTGATGTCGGCGCGGTTGGTGTCGAAGGAAATGTCGCTTGGAATTTCCATTTTCAAGCGGTTATCGGCCGTCTGCGACACTTGCACACCAGTACCCTGTGTCGCTTGTTCCATCGCGCGCTTCTGGTTTTCCATGCGGTTCGACCAGATATTGCCGATGACGGCGCCCGCTGCCGCGCCGATCAGGGCGCCGCCAGCCGTGCGGCCGCCGCTGCCGCCACCGGTGGTGCCGCCGATCAAGGCGCCCAGGCCTGCGCCCACGCCTGCGCCCGTGGCCGTGCCACGTTGTGTGGCGGACATATCCGCGCAGCCGCTAGCGGCCAGTGCGATAACCAGCATGCCGATCAGGGATTTGGCGCCAGGGCCTTTTTTGAATGTTTCTTTCATGGATTTTCTCCTTGTGTTGTTATTGGGACATACCCAGGAATTACCTGCACACGTTACTGCAAAATGCCGCGGCTTGCCAGCGTGTGCACACTGTACATAAAAGGCGACAAAAAGGCGGCGCCCGTTTGCACGTGCGCCGCCCTGTCACCCCGCGCTAACGGCCTGGGCTATAAGCCGCGCCCGCTGATCAGGCGCAACAGGATCATGATGACCGCCACCACCAGCAGAATGTGGATGAAGCCACCGATGGTGTAGGAAGTTACCAGGCCCAGCAGCCAAAGAATAATGAGTACGACGGCGATTGTATACAGCATGATATGTCCTCCGAGAGTAATGTGTGGATGACGGCGACTGCCTTGGCCTTGTGAGGCGCTGGCGTCTGGCGCTGTCATCGGCTTTTTGTCATTGCGCGGCGACTGGGTCGCTGAACGCTGATGCCATGACTTAGTGTCTACTTTGTTTCCCTTGTGTTCTGTACGCTGTCGTACACAAGGATCAACTATTGGGGCCGGTCGGCGTGTTCGTCTGCCATGCCCGGTATCCAGGCCAACATGCCGGCCATGCCGACGGCGCCCGCCAGGCAACTGACCATGCCGCCCGTCAGCAGCAGCATGACGCCGAACACGGGCGCGCTTGCTTGCAATTGCGCCAGGTCCAAGGCGCAGAAGCCCAGCGCGGTGGCCAGGATGCCGCCACCGATAAAGCCGAGCCAGATCCGGTTGGCGCCTGTCTTGTCGTTTTTCATCGCATCTCCTTGAAGATATCCGTTGAGCTTTCCTGAGTGCATCATCTCGCGGGACGGCAAGCTCATCTGTACGCCAACGAACATGGCCAAAAAGAAAACGCCCGGACAGGCCTGGCGTGTGTGTAATGTGCCACATTGTCGGGCGGCGCGCTGGCCGCCGACCGCTTAGCCGATGGCGCGCAGGCCGCCATTGACGACGCGCACGCGGTCGCCCTGGCGCCAGTTCGGCGCGGCGCTCTGGTGTACGGTGCGCGTCTTGCCGTTGTCGAGGCGCACGACGATGTTGTAGCTGCGCGTGGCGCGCACGCTGCCTTCGATCTGGTTGCCAGCCACGGCGCCGCCAACAGCGCCCAGTACGGTGGCCAGCTGCTTGCCATGGCCGCCGCCCACCTGGTTGCCCAGCAAGCCGCCAACGACGGCGCCGCCGGCCGCACCCACGCCGCTGCCTTCGGCGCGCGTATTGACTTCATGGATGGCCTCGATCACGCCGCAATTGCCGCACACCTGCGGCGCCGGGGCTGCCGCATATTGCTGCTGTGGTTGCTGTTGGGGCTGCGGCTGGCGCACGGGTTCCCGCTGTTGCGGCGGCGGCAGGGCAGCCAGCGCTTGCGCGCCTGCAGGCTGCAGGTTCGTTTGTGGCTGGTTCGCCTGCAGGCTGGCCAGCTGTTCTGCCGAAGTGCTGGCCGCCAGTGGCTGGGCATCGCGCTGCGAAGAGGGCAGCCAGCCCATCAGGGCCGCCGTGCCCACGCCGCAAAACAGCAGGACGGCGACGGCGGCGGCAAGCACCAGCGGATGGAGGGATTTGGTGGTGGTGGTCATGGAGAGCTCCTTGGTTTTTTTAAATAATGAAATGGGTAGTGCGTGTTATCCGTGCATGCAGCCAGTGTGCTGTGCTGCGTGCCCCGCTTCCGTGCGTCACCGTACATACAGGGACGGTACTGCACCGTAGGCTAAGTAAAAATTATGTCGAGTTGTAACGACACCAGGGAAAAGCAATGCCACCAAGGAACGTCAGCATGACCCTGTCCCGCGACACAGGCCGATCCGGCCTGGGCACGCCTGCGGGCACGCTTGACGCTGGCAACCGTTTGCTGGCCAGCCTGCCCGAGCCCGACTTGCGGCACCTGACGGCGCTGTTCGATACGGTCACGGTCGAGGTGGGCGAGGTGCTCTACGAACCGGGCCAGCCTATTGGCCACATCTATTTCCCCAGCGACTGCCTGATCTCGCTGCTGGCCGTGGCGGAAGGCCGGATGACCCTGGAAGTGGGTTCCGTCGGCCGCGAAGGCGTGCTGGGCGCTTCCGTCGCGCTGGGCCATGACTTGGCGCAGGTGCGTGCCGTGGTGCAACGTTCCGGCAGGGCCAGTCGCATCGGCCGGGCCGAGTTCTGCGCCGAGTTCGCCCAGCTCGATTCCCTGCAGCGCCTGCTGTATCGCTACACGGACACCTTGCTGGCGCAAGCCATCCAGATTGCCGTGTGCAGCCGCTTTCACGTACTTGAGGCGCGTCTGGCCCGTTCGCTGCTGATCACGCGCGACCGCCTGCAGTCGGAAAAATTTCACCTGACGCATGAATTCCTTGCCCATACCCTGGGCGTGAGGCGGGTTGGCGTGACCAAGGCGGCCAGCGCGCTGCAACAGCAAAAACTGATTACCTACAGCCGCGGCAATATCGAAATCCTCGATTCGGCCGGCCTGGAAGCCGTCTCCTGCCGTTGCTACGCGCTGGTCAAGGATAGCGGCGCCATCGGCATGGCCAACGTCTTCGTCTGATTTTCCTCATCCTCGTGCCGCAGACGCAAAAAAGCGGGGCGGGCGCCTGGGCACCCACCCCGCTTTCTTGATCAGCAATTACTTCGGCTTGACCTGGTTACCGATCACGCCGCCGACGGCGGCGCCGCCGACTGCGCCGACGGCGCTGCCGCCCGTCAGCACGGAACCGGCAACGGCGCCGACACCGGCGCCGATGGCCGTGTTTTTATCCTGGCCCGACATGTTGGCGCAAGCGGTCAAGCTCAGCAGCAGAGCTGCAACGGAAGTGGTAGCGGCGATTTTTTTAATGATTTGCATGATAGTTCTCCTATGAATTCGGACCTCGTGGCGCCGGCTTGGTAGTGGCCGGTGGAATTTCGTATCGCCACGTGTTCAGGCACGATCACAGAATAGGATTGTGACAAGGCAGGGTCTGTTCGGCAACGCACATAGGGGTGTAACAATTGTAAATGCCCCCGGTTGTCGTACCGTTCAGCGGCTTTTGCCCGCTGTCCTGCCTGGTTTTGGCGCCACCGGCTTGACGCGCGCCTGGGCCAGCAGGCTTGCACATTCACTGTCCTCGCCGGGACCGGTATTGACCAAGGGCAGCAGGGCGGCCACGGGCGCCACCACGGCCAGCGCCAGGGCGCCGCCGGCGCGCAGGGCCAGCACACCCTTGTCGACGCTCACGTCGGGCTTGCTGAAAGTTCCCTGCACATACAGGGGCGAACGTAGCGAAAAGACGCGCAAGCCCTTGCTGTCCGGCTGCAGAGTCAGGTCCAGCTGCTCATTGGCCAGGTTCACCGTGCCATCGACATGCAGCAGGGCATCGTCCGTGTCGACGATGAACTGGCGCGTGCGCATCATGCCCTTGGTGACGACGAAATCGGCGGCCATGCAGTTCAGCTTGACCTGCTTGTCGCCCACCAGCTTGGTCAGCACAATACTGCCGATATTCAATCCCATTTCTTCCAGTAGCAGCTTGCTGATGCTGCCCCGGTTGATCAGCGCCCGCACTTCGCCATTCGAACTGCCCAGCAGGCTGGCGACGGAATTGCCCGTGGCCGACAGCGAAGCATCGCCATTGATTTCACCCATGCTCGCTTGCAGCGCCGGCAGGCGGGGAAACAGTTGCTGGATGTGCAGATGGCGGGCACTGGCCTTGAGCTCGGCCGCGATGCCGTTGGCAATGACCTTGCCGCTGCCGTCCAGCTTGATCTGCGAGCTCAGCGTGCCGCCCGCCACATTGAAGTTGAGCGGCGTCAAGGACAGCACTCCATCCGTCAGCACCACATGCGTGTCGAGCTTGCTGATCGGCAACTCGGCATCGCGCGTGATTTTATCGGCCGTGTAGCGCACGTCGGCGTCCAGGCTGGTCCAGCGTTCCGTCTTGAACGTTTCTACCGGCAGCACGCGGCCAGCCGGCTGCGTCGACGGCACGCCCCGCTCCTTCTTGCTGGCGCTGGAATCGGCACCTACCAGCGGGCCAAGGTCGGAAAACTGCAGCAGGCGCGAGTGCACTTCGCCCGTCAGGCGCTTGCGCGGCGTGTTGGCCGAAAACGCCAGCTTGCCGCTAATGTCGCTCGACCCCACCTTGCCGCTGAACTTGTCGTAGACCCATTCGCCGCCGCGGGGCGCCAGGGTGCCGGTCAAATGGCCTTCCGTGCTGAAGTGCGGCGTTTCCGGCAGCAACACGCCCGTCAATGGATACAGGCGCGCCATGCTGGGCCCGGATATTTTCAGGCGCACGTCGAGCGCGGCAAGGTCTGCCGGGCGCGTCAGCGTGCCTTCGATGGCCACGCTGCTGCCGCTCGCGCGCATGTCGGCCTGGATGGGGAAGGGTGTGCCTTGCTGCTGCAGCGACAGCACGCCGCCCGCCTTGCCGCCGCCCTGGATGTTTTCGCCACGGTATTTGCCGGCCAGCTTCCAGGCGATGCCGTAGCGCGCATCGTCCGCGATGGTGTCGACATCGGCGCGCATCGCCGTGTGCGTGACTGCATCGTCCAGCGTCACAGTGCCCTTGCTGAAGACCACGCTTTGCAGTTCCAGCTGCCACGGCGATGGCTGCTCCTGCTTGTCGAAGGTCCAGTTGTTTTTGCCATCTTTGTTGCGCAGCAGGCGCACCTGCGGCGTGTCGAAGCGCAATTGCGGGATGATGATTTTCTTGTCCAGCAGGGCCAGGGGATTGAGCGTAAACGCCAGCTGGCTCACGCTGGCCAGTGGCGCCTGCTCATCCGCCGCTGCCATGGTACTCGGGTTGCCCAGGCGTACGTCTTGCGCCTGCAAGTGCGGCCACGGCAGGTAGGTACGCCAGCTTTGTTGCCCCGCGGCGGGTGGCTGCTGCCACGTCAGCGACAGGTCGCCCGCGATGGCGAAGGGCCGGCCCAGCGCTTCGCTGGCGCGCGCATTGAGCCAGGGCTTGGCGCGGTTCCAGTCCATATTGAGCAGGACGACGGCGGCCGTGACGGGCAGGGCGACCAGCACGGCGGCGCTGGCGAGGGCGATTTTCTGGCGGCGCGAGAGAGAGATAGAACGTGGCATAGGGTGTGGGGTAAGAAGTGTTTCTTTCTGAACAGAAGCACGATGCTACAGGAATCGCTTAAAAACCGGGCCCGTTTCAGGTTTTGCTGTCGCAGGCGTGCGCTGGCGCACGTTGCCCATGCAAGTATTGTCGATTTCTTACTCTATGTGCGGCACCGAACGGATATGCGGTGAGCCGGAGCCTATAACGTCATACATCAAACGCAGTTCCTGATTCCAGATGCACTGACATCACCCCTCACGCTTAACATTCTCCAGGAGAAGAAAAATGACAAACCGAGATTTCAAGATTTCCCCGCTGGCCGCTTTCGCCGCATGTGCCACAGCCGTCGTCCTGATGACGGGCTGTTCCAGCATGAAAACGCCTGCCACGGCCGACGTCGCCGTGTCGCGCGCCGCCGTCGATAACGCTGCCAGCGCCGGCGCCGCCGAACTGGCTCCCGATGAAATGCGTTCGGCCCGCGAAAAAATGCGCATGGCCAACCAAGCCTTGAAAGACCGCGACTACAAGACGGCACGTGACCTGGCCGACCAGGCGCAAGCCGATGCCAAGCTGGCGCAAAGCAAGGCCAACTCGGCCAAGGCCACCAGCGCCGCCGATGAAATCAACGAGAACATCCGCGTCATGCGCGAAGAGCTCGATCGTGCCAACCAGCAAGCCCCAAAACAATAATTAATCAATAACCAATAACAATAACCAGGACCCCATCATGAAAAAAACTACTTACACCACACTTCCCGGCCTGTTGGCCATGGCCGCTTTTGTTGCCGCCTGCAGCTCCGCACCGACCACCACCAGCCTGCTCGACCAGACGCGTGGCGACTACATGGCGGCGCAATCGAACCCTATCGTGTCGACCTATGCGCCACGTGAGTTCCGCGAAGCGAGCGCTGCGCTGGAAGCGGCGAACGCGGCTGCCACGCGCCAGGAAGATAGCGAAAAAGTCGACAAGCTGGCCTACCTGGCCAAGCAAAAGATAGCCACGGCGCAAGAAGTCGCCAAGCAGAAGGCAGCTGAGGCGGATATCGCCAACGCCGGCAAGCAGCGTGACCAATTGCGCCTTGATGCGCGCACGCAGCAGGCTGACCAGGCCACGGCCCGCGCCCAGGCGGCGCAAGCCGATGCGGAAGCAGCCAAGGCCCAGGCGCAATCGGCCGAAGCGTCGGCGCGTGACGCCACCGCCCGCGCCGCCGCGCTGGAAGTGCAGCTGGCCGACCTGGCCGCCAAGAAAACCGAACGCGGCATGGTGATCACCCTGGGCGACGTGCTGTTTGGCACGGACAAGGCGAACCTGACGGCCGATGGCGCGAATACGGCGCGCAAGCTGGCCGACGTGCTGAAAAACAACCCGCAGCGCACCGTGCTGATCGAAGGCTTTACGGATAGCACAGGCGGTTCCGCGCACAATCTGGAATTGTCGCAGCGCCGCGCCGAATCCGTGCGCAATGCGCTGCTGGAGCAAGGCATCAGCCGCGACCGCATCGCCACGAAAGGCTACGGCGCCGCCTATCCGGCCGCCGGCAATGACAGCGCGGCGAATCGCCAGCTGAATCGCCGGGTGGAAATCGTTCTGTCGGAAGATAACACGGCGATTCCCGCCCGCCGATAGTATTGGGTCGCCGCCGAGTGCGGCAGTACCCAGGCAGCACCGGCCGCAGGTCGGCCGGTGGATACCCATGCAAGACTTGAAAGGAAACATCATGACACCAACATCTGTTGAGATTCCAGCTGGCATCGATACGGCCGCCATCCGAGCTGCCGCCAAAAACCTGGACGACGGCGCCGTGACGGCCGGCTACCAAGCCGACCGTGAGGAGTTGATCACCCTGTTGAATGGGGCGCTGGCCACCGAACTGGTGTGCATTGCGCGCTATAAACGCCATTACTACACTGTGAGCGGGCGCGACAATGGCAGTATCAAGGCCGAGTTCCTCGAGCATGCGCAGCAGGAGCAGGAACATGCCGATTGGCTGGCCGAACGCATCGTCCAATTGAATGGCAAACCAGATTTTAATCCTGCAACATTGCTTGCGCGTAGTCATGCCGAGTATGATGACTCCGAAGACGTGCAGAGCATGGTGCGTGCCAATTTGATCGCGGAACGGGTAGCAATCGAGTCGTATCGCCAGATGATCGTGAAAATTGGCGACAAAGACCCGACCACACGCCATTTGTTGATCAAAATCATGGCTGTCGAGGAAGAGCACGCCGATGATATGCGCGATCTAATGGAATAGTGTTTTTGAGTAAAGTAGGTATAGTAACTACATTCATCCACAGCTAAGGAGCTAAACCATGTTGGAAAACAATATCACCACCGTCAATAACGATGTCAAAACCCTGGTCAAGGATGCGCAAGCCCTGTTCAGCGCCGCTGCCGCCCTGACCGGCGAAAAAGCCGATGAAGTGCGCGTCAAGGGTATGAAAACCCTGGACGCCGCGCTGGCCAAGGCGCATGAGGCGCAAGCATCGGCCATCGTTGCGACCAAGCAGCTCGCCTCCCAGGCTGACGGTTATGTCAAGGAAAACCCATGGCGCACGGTGGCCGTCGCCGCTGGCGTCGGCGTGCTGGTCGGCTTCATCCTGGGCCGCAAGTAATCCACTGTCAGGAGCGATATGGACAAGTCTGCTTCGTCTCACCAGGGGCCGGGATTGATCGGCTCGGTCGCCGGCCTGGCCAAGAACGCCGTCGGACTGATGTTGTCGCGGCTGGAACTGGCCACCATCGAACTGTCGGAAGTGCGCAATCACATGCTGCAGCTGGTGGTCATTTTCGCGCTGGCGACGGTGGCGGGCTTGTTTGCCATCGCTTACGGCAGCGTGCTGATCGTTTTCCTGGCCTGGGATAGCCTGGGCTGGAAGATCCTGGCGATCATGACGGTCGTGTTCGTACTGCTGGCCATCGCGCTGGTCACGTATGCGCGCGCCATGCTGCGTCAAGGAAAGTTGTCCATGCCCGCCACCATGGCGGAATTGAAGGCCGACCGCGACATGCTGATGTAAGCTGCTGGCGGGAACCAGCCGGACCTGTGCCGGCGGGTCTCGCCATGTCCAGCCTGCCTTACGAGGAGAATTCATGTCGGAACACGACAAACTGGCGGCGCAAGCCGCCCGCAAGCGCCTGCTGATCGCCCAGGGCGAAATGTACCGCGTGGGCATCGTGCATGCGCGCGCCAACGTGGGTTATGCATTGCGTCCCGAATCGCTGCTGCAGGGCGTGGTCGAGACGGCCGTCGGCTTTGCCGGCCACCGCGTCGAATCCTTGCTGGCGCCGGGTGGCATGCGCTTGCAAGGCGCCATGCCCTACGTGCTGACGGCGCTATCGTTTATCGGACGCAAGAAGCTGGTCAAGCCGGCCCTGGTCCTTGTGGCCGTGGCCGCCGTTGCCGCCAGCTGGCTGCGCCGCAAGCGCTGACGCTGGAACTGCCTGGAACGCCGTCATCGACGGCGTTTTTTTTTTGCCCGTACACAAGGTCCACCACATGCCGATGCAAGCGCGGACGCAAGCGCGGGGACAATCCCTTACAATGATTCACGCCGCATTCCCCGCGGCAAACAGAGGGACCATCTTGATGACGCATACGAAGACACCGATCAATCAGTTAAATCCCTCGCGCCTGCGCATCGTGCTGGTGCTGCAGGGCGGCGGCGCACTGGGCGCCTACCAGGCCGGCGTCTACCACGCGCTGCACGAACATGGCTTGGCGCCCGACTGGGTGGTGGGCACTTCGATCGGCGCCATCAATGCCGCCATTTTGGCCGGCAACAAGCACGAGGACAGGCTGGTGCGCTTGAAACAGTTCTGGCAGCGCGTGGCGCACCGCGACAGCATCGACATGAACCTCGTTTCAGACCAGCAGCGCCGCTCGAACATCTGGCTGGCCACGCTCGATACGGTGCTGCGCGGCGTGCCCGGCTTCTTCAAGCCGCGCGCCTTCAGCCTGTTTTCCGCAGGAATCGCCGTCAAGCCGGAAGAAGCGAGTTTTTATGACACCAGCGAACTGGCCAGCACCCTCGATGAACTGGTCGATTTCGATTACCTGAACCAGCCGGGCGGCATGCGCCTGACGGTCAATGCCCTGCGCGTCAAATGCGGCAGCCTCACCAGTTTCGACAGCCTGCAACAGCCGCTGACGGCGGAGCATATCCGCGCCAGTGGCGCTTTGCCGCCTGGCTTTGCCGGCGTGCGCGTCGATGGCGACCTGTACTGGGATGGCGGCCTGTACTCGAATACGCCGCTGGAAACCGTGCTCGACGACACGCCCCACGTCGACACCCTGGTCTTCATGGTCGACCTGTGGAGTTCGGAAGGCCCGGAACCGACCACACTGGATGAAGTGCAGACGCGGCAAAAAGATGTGACCTTCGCTTCGCGGTCGAAGCGGCATATCGCCGATTATGTCAGTACGCACACCTTGCAGCGCAAATTGCGCGAACTGTACGCCAAGCTGCCTGATACGGCGCACAACCGCCAGCAGACGGAAGAACTGGTAGCGCTGGGCTGCGACAGCACCATGCACATCGTGCGCCTGCCATATGCGGGGCGCGACTGGCATATGGCGGCCAAGGACATCAATTTCTCCAGGGGCTCCATCGAGTGGCGCTGGGAGCAGGGCTACCAGGATGGCTTGCGCGCGATCAAGGCGGCCGGCTGGCTCGCTTTTGTCACGCAAGACACCCCACTCGTGGTGCACGAGTTGCCCCCGTACGAACGCGACGCCGTTTAGTGACGCCTGTCAAAACCTGCTGCGTGTCGGTATAGGCGGCCTGCGATGCGCACCGTACCTTCGTGCGGTGGCGCTTCCTGGCCACCTCTCCCTTCCGCTGGCGACGGTTTTGTCAGACGTCGCAATAACGTGTTCATCACTGCGGATGGGCCGCTACGCGCAGTTTTTCCGCGTTCGCCATGTCTTGCCGGTAAGTGTCTTGCGCATCCTTCAGGCAAGTGGCCTGCGTGGCAGACGGTTCCAGACGGCAGGCTTTTTTTGCCTCGGCCAGGGCGGCGGCAATCTCCTTGCGCAAGGTGCGCAGCTGGGCTTGCACCGTGCTGTCTTCCTGGTACCAGCGTTGCGGGTCGCCCGGCTGTGGCATGGCTGTCTGGGCCAGCGCCAGTGGGGCCAGGCTACAGGCGAACAGGACGCTCAATAGGGTGTTGTGGGTAGTCATGATCTTTCCTCCTCAAAATAAGAAAGGCGCCGCAGCGCCTTTTTTTACAACCTGCCTGTCAGTAATAGCAGGATCAGTATCACGACGACCAGGCCGGCGATGCCGCTGGGGCCGTAACCCCAGTTGCGGCTATGCGGCCAGGTAGGCAGGACGCCGACCAGGGCCAGGATCAAGATGATCAGAATGATGGTGCCCATGGCAACTCCTTGTTATCGTACGATGTATGCGGGATGGCGGACGCCTGCTGGCAAGCTCCGCCGAGAATTAATAGCGGTAGACGCGGCCATCAACGACGCGCACGCGGTTGCCTGGGCGCAAGTCATTCGCATTGTCCTGCACCACGGTGCGGTATTCGCCGTTGTCGAGGCGCACGCTGATCTGGTAGGCCTGCGCTTGCTGCCTGCGGCCTTCCACCTGGTTGCCGACCACGCCGCCGGCAACGGCGCCCGCGACGGTGGCGGCCGTGCGTCCACCGCCCGAGCCTATGGTATTGCCCAGCAGGGCGCCGGCAATGCCGCCGACCACGGCGCCGGCGCCACTGGTTTGACCGCCACCCTGCACGATCTGGATGGAATCGACGGTGCCATACATGGCGGACTCAGGCTGGTTGGCCGGATAATATTGTTGTGACTGGGAAGGGCCGGTGGCGCAACCGCTCAGTACGGCGGTGGCAGCGAGCATCAGTGCAGCCAAGGTGGCATTGGTTTTCATTTTATTCTCCTGACGAGGTGAGGGTGTAGTGCCATCTTAGTCATGCCCCTGTCCCCGGTCTGTACGCTGCCGCACGCACTTATTTCGTGTCGAAATGATATTTTTTCCCCCGTGCGATTCACCAAAACGTTGTTATTTATCCCAGTCTGCCTCCAAGTTCTAAAATAAATTACTTGTGTACGGCAGCGTACAGAAGAGAGGCGACGATCCACGTAAAACGGTAGTCATGCCAAGCAGACATGCTTGTCACCACCAGGGAGAAATACATGAATAAAAATAAGCTTTTCACCGCCATCGTTGTCAGCCTGGCGTGCGCCGCCTGGGGCGGCCAGGCAGTGGCCGCCACGCCGGAAGCGAAAGCAGCCTACAAGGCGGCCAATGAACAGGCTGGCCTGAATTACAAGCTTGCACATGCGGAATGCGAAAAAATCACGGGCAACCCTAAGGATGTCTGCATCGCCGAAGCGAAGGCCGTGCGCACTTACGATGAAGCAGTGGCGCAGGCCCAATATACGAATACCCTGCGTGCCTACACCAAGGCGCGCATCAAGATTGCCGATGCCAATTACGACGTCGACCTGGCCCGCTGCAATGCGCTGACGGGCAACGACAAGGATGTCTGCGTCAAGCTGGCCAAGTCCACCAAGGTGGCGGCCCTGGCCGACGCCAAGGCGGACAAGAAAGTCATCGAAGCGCGCAGCGATGCGCGTGAAGCAAAAAGAAAAGCCGAGTACAAGGTCGCTACAGAAAAATGCGATGCATTAGCCGGCGCAGCCAAGGATGACTGTATCAAGGCTGCAAAAACCCAGTTTGGCTACTGAACGCCATTTGGCGCGCAGTCACCACACTGGTATAAGAAGCTCATTGTGAGCACATTGATTGACCACTCCTAAGGAAAAACCATGAAATTTACTAAATCTATCGCTACTGGCCTTTTCGTCGCTTCCCTGTTCGCTGTTGCAGGTTGCGCTTCGACTCCAACCAAAGAAGGCACGGGCGAGTACATCGACGACGCGGCCATCACCACCAAAGTGAAAGCCAGCATCTTCAATGAGCCTACCCTGAAATCGACGGAAATCAACGTTGAAACCTTCAAGGGTGTGGTTCAGCTGAGCGGCTTCGTTGCCCAGCCAGCAGATGCCGCCAAAGCGGGCGAAATTACCCGTGGCGTCAAGGGCGTGAAGTCGGTGAAAAACGACATCCGCGTCAAGTAATGGCATGACCTGCCGCAGTGCCCGGCTCCACGGCTGGCACTGCGGCCCTCCACCGACCGTCGCGGGAATCGCATGCATATCCAGCCTTCAGATACCCCGCCCGAGCCGGTGGTGGCTGCCTCCACCGAGCCTGCCGGGCCACCCTCAGGTACGCCCACGGAGCACCTGGACCCATCCTTGCGCCTGCCTCTGCATGTCAATGCGCGAGGCCTGGCCCTGGGCATCATCGCTACTGTCAGCTTCATCTATGCGCTGCAGTGGGCGCAGAAATTCCTTATTCCCGTCATCTTCGGCATTTTTATTGCCTACACCCTCAATCCCGTCGTCGCCTGGCTGGAAAAGCTGCGCCTGCCGCGCGCCATCGGCGCCACGGCCGTCACGGCCCTGATACTGTTCGGCTCCATCGTCGTGGTCGAGCGCGTGCAGGGCGAATTTGAATCCATCGTTGAAGAGTTGCCAGCCGCCACGCACAAGCTGTCGCGCCTGATTGCCGCCAGTACGGGCGGCAAGAACAGCACCTTCCAGAAGATGCAGGCCGTCGCCAATGAAATCGAGCAAGTGGCCGCCGGCGCCGAAGCGCGCCGCAACAACCGCCGCGCCGCCGCTGCCGAGGCACCCAATTTCAAGATCATGGACTGGGTCTGGGCCGGTTCGCTGGGCCTGGTGGGCTTCCTCAGCCAGGCGACCATGGTCATCTTTCTCGTGTTTTTCCTGCTGCTGTCGGGCGATACCTTCAAGCGCAAGCTCGTCAAGCTGACGGGACCGTCACTGAGCCGCAAGAAGGTCACTGTGCACATCCTGGAAGACATCAACAGCTCGATTCAGAACTATATGTTCATGCTGCTCGTCACGAATGGCTTGCTGGCCGTTCTGATGTGGATCGCCTTGCGCGTGATCGGCCTGGAAAATGCGGGCGCCTGGGCCATCGTGGCCGGCTTGCTGCACATCATGCCGTATTTCGGCCCCTTGCTTATCACCATCGCCACGGGGCTGGTGGCTTTTTTGCAGTTCGAATCGCTGCAAATGGTCTTGCTGGTGACGGGTACTTCGATGGCCATCGCCACCCTGGTCGGCACCTTTGTTACCACCTGGATGACGGGGCGTATTGCCCGCATGAATCCCACTGCCGTCTTCATCAGCCTGCTGTTCTGGGGCTGGCTGTGGGGCGTCTGGGGCTTGCTGCTGGGCGTGCCCATCATCGTCATCGTGAAGGTGGTGGCCGAGCGCGTGCAGGGCATGGAAGTGGTGGCGGAACTGCTGGGCGAATAGCTTGCCTCAGCGCCAAAGCCAACGGCGCCCGCGGGCGCCGTTGTTGCATCTGGAATGCTGATTTACGACTGGTGGCGTTTCAGTATCTTGACTTGCACATCGCCGTCGTTCGTCTTCGGCATATCCTTCATGCTGCCCAGCTGGAGGGCGAACTGGCGCGTGAATTCGGCGCCCAGGAAGAAGATTTGCGCCGAGTAATACACCCACAGCAGCAGGGCTACCAGCGAACCGGCCGCGCCATAGCTGCTGGCCACGCCGCTATTGCCGATATACACGCCTATGGCATATTTGCCCAAGGAAAACATGAAAGCCGTGCCCACGGCTCCGATCAGCACGTCGCGCCAGGACAGGCGCACGCGCGGCAGCATTTTATAGATGACGGCGAACAGGCTGGCGATGACGGCAAAGCCGATCAGGTTCGACAATATGGTAAACAGCACGGCTGTGTCTTTCCACACGCCTTCCCAGAAGTTGGCGAGGATGGCCATGGCGGCGTTGACCACCAGCGACACCATTAGCAGGAAGGCCAGCACCAGCACCAGGCCGAAGGACAGCAAACGCGTGCGCAGCATGTCCCAGGCGCCCGCTTCCTTCAGCGGCGGCACTTGCCAGATTTCATCGAGACTGGCTTTCAGTTCGGCAAACACGCTGGTGGCGCCAAACAGCAGCAGGGCGCTGGCGATCAGGGTGGCGATACGCCCCTGTTCATGGTTCTTTGCGCCGGCCAGCACCAACTGGATGGCTTCGGCGCCCTGCGTGCCCAGCAAACCTTGCAGTTGCCCCATCAGCTCGCCGCGCGCGGCGGCCGGTCCATAGAAAAAGCCGGCGATGGCAATTACCAGCACGAGGATGGGGGCGATGGAAAACAGGGTGTAGTAGGCGAGGGCCGCGCCCTTGCTTGAAGCGCGGTGTTCCAGCCATTCGGTGACGGAACAGACGAGGACACTGCGCATCTGTTTGCTGAACGGTGCCAGGCCGGCCAGTCTGGGATAGCGGGTAGAAAAATTCATGATGGCTTTCAATGCAAAAAAGGGGCGCGAGCCCCTTTTTTATTCATAAGTGGCGTACCACTGTTCAGCTTACTGCACGCGGCGTTCGATAGTGATTTGTTCCACTTCAACGCGGCGGTTTGGTTCCAGGCACTTGATCAGGTCGGCACGCTTCTTGTTATTGCAGGTGACGACAGGATTGGTGGAACCCTTGCCTTCGGCCGTCAGGCGGTTGGCGGCGACACCGTTAGCGACCAGGTATTCCTTGACTGCATCAGCGCGCTGCTGCGACAGTTTCAGATTGTACTTGGGCGAACCGATGCGGTCGGCATAACCACTGATGACGACGTTGTTGACGTCCGGCGCTGCGTTCAGCACGCGGGCGATTTCGTCGAGCTTGGTCTGTGTCGGACCCAGCTTGGCGCTGTCGAACGCGAACAGTTCCGTTGCTGCCATCGTCACTTTTTCAAAGCGCGGTGGCGGTGGTGGCGGTGGCGGTGGCACGACCACGACGACTTCCTCGCGTACTGGCGGCGGTGGCGGTGGTGGTGGCGGTGCAGGTGGTTTGTCGAACGCGAAGTTCAGGCCCAAGGTGACGTAGTAGTTGTTGGACTTGCTGCTCGGATCGAAGGTATTGCCGCGCAGGAAACCGTGCACATTGCGCACGTCGGCCTGGAACGACAGTTGATCGGTGATGGTGGACTGGAAGCCCAGGCCCACGCTCGCGTATGGCGAGCTCTTGCTGCGTTCACCGAAAGCGAAGCTGGTGTCCTTGTCGCGCTGCATGCCGGCACCGACCAGCAGGAAGGGGCGGAAGGCTTTGCGAGAGAACATGTACAGACCGTCTACGCCCAGCGTATTTTGCTGGTAGCGCTGACCGCCATCCTTGGAGCGGGCATACGTGGTGCCCAATTGGATATCCCAGTCCTGGGAAACGGGTTTACCGAAACGCAAGCCTGCGCCATAGCCGGTTTTATCCGTGGCGAAGTCGGAATCTGGCTTGAGTGCGTTGAGGCTAGGTTGAATGTACCAGGAAGGATTGATTTCCTGGGCCTGTGCGCCGAGGGCGGAGCACAGAACTGCGGCGGCAACGGCGATTTTTTTTAGTTTATTCACAAGTAACTCCCAACGTTGATAAGAGATTTTCTCTATTGCATCAATGCGACTACTGCCAGACATGCTATTGCTAGAGATAGACAACAATTCCAGGTGCGCTTTCTTGCGATAAATGCACTGCTGTTGGACTAGAGAATACGATGGCAGGTTCGCAAGTTCCGTGCGTTAGCGCACAAAGCATTGTGGTATATCAATGATGTTGCAGATTCACGACAAAGACTTCAGTGTTGAAAAAAACTAATTTGCCTCGGGAAACTTTTGCAATCACAGGCACTTCCCGGGGGCGCGACCAGCGGCAATCGTACGACTTGTTACCCGCGTGCCACTGTATATTAGCAACAATGATGAGCTTGATAACTAATATTACATTGATGTTGTATTCTTGCCGCGTTCTGTTGCCTTGCCGGGCTTCCTCCGGGCAACTTTTGCGCGCCGCAGCCAGCTCCGCCACTTTTCATCAAGGAGTCACCCGTGCCTGACCTGTCCCGTATCTTTTCTTCCCCGCTTGCTGGCAAAGTGGGCCCGCTGGGTCTGCTGTGCCTGCTGCTGTCACCGGGCATGGCTACGCCGGCCTGGGCCGATAGCGGCGTGTCCCTGTTTTCGCCCAGTGGCACGGTCAAGGCCGTGCGCCAGGTGCGGGCCCAGTTCGCCACGCCGATGGTGCCGTTCGGCGATATGGGTTTGCCCGCGCCGTTCGCCATCGATTGCGGCAAGGCCGAGCCTGCCGTCGTGGCGGGTGCGGGGCGCTGGGCCGACGAGCGCAACTGGAACTATGATTTCGAGCGCGACTTGCCGGCCGGCGTAGCGTGCAGCTTTACCTTGAAAGCGGGGCTGAAGGACCTGGCGGGCAAGCCCTTGCAAGGGACGACGTCCTACCGCTTTTCCACGGGAGGCCCGGCCATCGTCGAGGCCGTACCCTATGACGGCCAGCCGTATATCGATGAAAACCAGATCTTCGTGCTGGGCCTGGACGCCGTGCCAAACGAGGCCAGCGTGGCCGCGAATGCATATTGCCGCGCCGATGGCATCAATGAAAAGATCCCTGTGCGGCGGCTTGTGGGCAAGGAGCTGGAGCAGGTACTGACCCTGCGCAAGAGCTTTCTCGACCGCTACTTGACCGTGTACTTCAAGAAGCGGGGCACGCTGTGGAAAGTGGGTATGCCCGTCGCCAGCAAGGGTGCGCCGCCGTTGCCCGTCACCGTGCTGCAATGCAAGCGCAGCTTCCCCGCCAACGCCAAGGTCTCCCTGGTGTGGGGCGAGGGCATCGCCAGCGCCAGCGGCATCGCCACGGAGAAGGCGCAAACCCTGCAGTTCAAGACGCGTCCCGATTTTACGGCCAAGTTCAGTTGCGAACGCAGCAACCCGAAGGAGCAGTGCATCCCCTTCCTGCCCATGCGCTTGCAGTTTTCCGCGCCCGTGAAAGCGTCGCTGGTGCGCGCCATGACCCTGACAGGGGGCGGCAAGACGTATGCGCCAACGATCTCGAAGGAAGAGGAAAAAGCGGAATTCGTACAAGACGTGACGTTCAACGGGCCATTTCCCGTGCAAGCCAGTTTTGTCCTGAACCTGCCGCCGAAACTCACGGATGACGCGGGCCGTGCCTTGCTCAACCGTGCGCGCTTCCCCATGACGGTGCGCACGGGCGAACAGCCGCCGCTGCTGAAGTTCCCGGCCCCGTTCGGTATCATCGAAGCCAAGGGCGACGGCTTGCTGCCCGTCACGGTGCGCAATATCGAGCCCGTGCTGTCGGGCAAGGAAATCGCCAGGGAATCGGCACCGGCATCGGCCGCCACGGGCGCCACCTTGCGCGTGCCCGACAATGACGACAAATTCATCATCGAGTGGATGCAGCGCCTGGCCGGCAATGGCGACGGGGGAGAATACTGGCAACCGTATGCCCAGTATGCTGGCAACATGAGCAAATCCGTGCTGGCCGGTGCCGCCGGCACGCGCCCCATCAGCCTGCCGCGCCCCGATGGCAAGAAAACCTTTGAAGTGATCGGCATTCCGCTGCAGAAACCAGGCTTTTACGTGGTCGAGCTGGCCAGCCCCATCCTGGGCAAGGTGCTGCTGGGTAAACCGACCACGGCCTACATCCGTACTGCCGCGCTGGTGACCAACCTGGCGGCCCACTTCAAGCACGGTGCGCAATCGTCACTCGTGTGGGTAACGTCGCTGGACAAGGGCGCGCCTGTTGCGAAAGCACAAGTGGCCGTGCGCGACTGCGCCGGCAAGCTGCTGTGGCAAGGCGCCACGGGCGCGGACGGCGTGGCGCACATCCCCGGCGAGCTGGCCAATTCCAGCTGCAAGAACAATGGCCGCTACTTTATCAGTGCGCGCAGCGGCGGCGACATGACGTTCACCCTGTCGGACTGGGTGGGCGGCATCGAAGCCTGGCGCTTCAATTTGCCCACGGACGACACGCGCGCCGACAACACTTTGCTTGCCACGGTATTTGACCGCACCTTGCTGCGCGCCGGCGAAACCGTGCACATGAAGCATTTCATCCGCAAGCACACGGCCGAGGGCATGAGCCTGGTCGACAGGAAGAACGGCCCCGGCAGCGCCACTTCCGTCGTCATCACGCACCAGGGCAGCGACCAGAATTACCAGCTGCCCCTGCGCTGGTCGGCCAGCGGCACGGCGGAAAGCGACTGGCTCATTCCCGCCGACGCCAAGCAGGGCGAATACAGCGTGACCATGGCGGGCCGCCCGTCCGGCAGTTTCCGTGTGGAAGCGTTCCGCGTGCCCACCATGAAAGCCGTGCTGCAGGGCCCGAAAGCGCCCGCCGTACAGGTGAAACAGCTGGCCCTGGATGCGCAAATCACGTATCTGGCCGGCGGCGCCGCCACCAACGCGCCCGTCAAGCTGCGCACGGTGCTGCAGGACAAGAGCGTGACTTTTCCCGATTATCCCGATGTCAGCTTCAGCAATGGCGATGTGAAAGAAGGCCTGGTGAAACAGGGCACGGGCTATGACGACGACGAGGGCGAATGGCAGGACGAAGGCAATGGCGGGCCAGCGGGCCCCGGCGCCACGGCCGCGCGCACGCAAAGCTTGACCCTGGACAAGGCGGGCGGCGCGCGCATCGTCATCGACCAGCTGCCGCAGCTGTCCGCGCCGCGTGACCTGGTGGCGGAAATGGCTTTCCAGGATGCGAATGGCGAGACGGCGTCCGTCGCCACGCGCGTGCCGCTGTGGCCATCGAACTATGTGATCGGCATCAAGCCAGACGCCTGGGCCTTGAGCAAGGATGCCTTCAAGTTCACAGTGGCCGTGCTGGGCACCAATGGCAAGCCCGTGGCAAACGCGGCCGTGGCCGTCGACTTCTTTCAGCGCAACAGCTATTCGCACCGCCGCCGCCTGATCGGTGGTTTCTATGCGTATGAAAACAGCAGCGAAATCGTCAAGCTGGGTTCCGCCTGCACTGGCAAGACGGACAACAAGGGCTTACTGGTCTGCGACGTGAAGGCACCGGCCAGCGGCAATTTGATTCTGCGCGCCCGCACGCAGGATGCGTCCGGCAACGCGGCAGTCGCCAATCGCGAAACCTGGGTGGCCGGCAGCGGCGACTGGTGGTTCAACGCCAGCGACAATGACCGCATCGACGTTTTGCCTGAAAAGAAACGCTATGAACCGGGCCAGGAAGCGAGCTTGCAAGTGCGCATGCCGTTCCGCTCGGGCACGGCGCTGATCACGGTCGAGCGCGAAGGCATCCTCGACACCTATGTGCGCCAGCTCAATGGCCGGGAACCGGTGGTGAATATCCCGGTCAAACCGAACTACGCGCCAAATGTGTATGTCTCCGTGTTTGTCGTGCGGGGCAGGGTGGATGGCGTGCAGCCGACGGCCCTGGTCGACCTGGGCAAGCCAGCCTACAAGATGGGCATCGCGCCCCTGAACGTGGGGTGGCAGGCGCATGAGCTGAACGTCATGGTGGTGTCCGACAGGGAAGTGTACAAAACGCGCGACAAGGCAGAGGTGTCCGTGCGCGTGCGTCGCGCCGATGGCAAAGCCTTGCCAGCAGGCGCGGAAGTGGCGCTGGCAGCCGTCGATACGGGCTTGCTGGAACTGATGCCCAACGATAGCTGGAAATTGCTCGACACCATGATGGCGCAGCGTAGCCTGCAGGTGGAAACGGCGACGGCGCAGATGCAGGTGATCGGCAAGCGTCACTTCGGCCGCAAGGCCTTCCCGGCCGGCGGTGGCGGCGGCAAGGGCGCCAGCCGCGAACTGTTCGACACCCTGCTGTTCTGGAAAGGTACCGTCAAGCTCGACGCCAAGGGCGAAGCCACGGTGCAAGTGCCGCTGAACGACTCGCTGACGGCGTTTCGCATCGTCGCCATCGCCAGCGCGGGCAAGGAATTGTTTGGCACGGGCAGCACGGATATCCGCAGTTCGCAAGACCTGATCCTGATGTCGGGCTTGCCGACCCTCGTGCGCGAAGGCGACCAGTTGCGCGCAGGATTCACCGTGCGCAACACCTCGGCCGCATCCTTGAGCGTGGAACTCAATGCAACGGCGGCCGGCAAGGCGCAGCCGCGCCAGAACTTGACCTTGGCGGCGGGCGAAGCGCGCGAAGTGGGCTGGGATTACCAGGTGCCGCTGGGCGCGCAAACTGTCGTGTGGGAGATTAGCGCGAAAGCGGGCAGCCATACCGATAAACTGAAAATCACGCAAAAGGTAGGCCAGGCCACGCCCGTGCGCACCTACCAGGCCACCTTGCTGCAGTTAGAGAAGCCGGTGAATATGTCGGTGCAGATGCCGGCCGGTGCCTTGCCTGGCCGGGGCGGTATCCAGACCAGCTTTGTCGCCAAGCTGGGCGGCGAGCTGCCCGGAGTGCGCGAGTACATGGCCGCCTACCCCTACACCTGCTTCGAGCAGAACACCTCGAAAGCCATCGCCCTGCAAGACCAGGACGCGTGGAACAAGCTGGCCGCCAGCTTGCCCGCCTACCTGGACAGCGATGGCATGCTGAAATATTTCCCCATCATGGAGCAGGGCAGTGACAGCCTGACGGCATATGTGCTGTCGGCAAGCAGGGAAGCGGGCTATGCAATTCCCGAGCAGACGAAGAACCGCATGGAAGAAGCCTTGACCGCATTCGTGCAGGGCCGCATCGTGCGCCGTTCCGCGCTGACCACGACCGACCTGGCCGTGCGCAAGCTGGCCGCGCTGGAAGCACTGTCGCGTTCCAACAAAGTGCCACCCGATGCCTTGGAGAGCATCAGCATCAGTCCGAACCTGTGGCCCACTTCCGCTGTCATCGACTGGAGCTTGTTGCTGCAACGCACGCCGAGCCTGGCGCGCCGCGATGCGCTGCTGGCCGAGGCGCAGCAGATTTTGCGTTCGCGCCTGAATTTCCAGGGCACGACCATGGGCTTTTCCACCGAGCGCAAGGATAACTGGTGGTGGCTGATGGTCTCCGGCGACGTCAACGCCAACCGACTGCTGCTGGCCGTGATGGACGACCCGGCGTGGAAGGATGACATCGGCCGCCTCGTGCGCGGCAGCATGGGCCGCCAGAAAAAGGGCCGTTGGGATACCACGGTGGCCAACGCCTGGGGTACTCTGGCGATTGCCAAATTCTCGGCCAAGTTCGAGTCCACGCCCGTGACGGGCGCCAGCGCCGTGAAGCTGGGCAGCGATACGCAAGCGCTCGTGTGGAACGGCGCGGCGAAAGTCGGCCCCGTGCTGCAAGCGTGGCCGAAGGGCTTGGATACCCTGGGCCTGGCCCACAGCGGCACGGGCAAGCCTTGGACCACCGTGCAAAGCCTGGCGGCCATCCCGCTCAAGGCGCCCGTGTCGAGCGGTTACACGATCAAGAAGACCATTACGCCCGTGGAACAGAAAACCTCTGGCGTATGGTCGCGCGGCGATGTGTACCGCGTGCGCCTGGACTTGTCGGCGCAGGCGGACATGAGCTGGGTGGTGGTCGACGACCCGATTCCCGCCAGCGCCACAGTGCTGGGCAATGGCCTGGGGCGCGATTCGCAGCTGATGACGGCCGGCGAAAAATCCGCGGGCTGGGTCTGGCCTACGTTCGAGGAACGGGCCTTCGACGCCTTCCGCGCCTATTACGCCTTCGTGCCGAAGGGTAACTGGAGCGTGGAATACACGGTGCGCCTGAACAATGCGGGCGACTTCAGCCTGCCTGCCACGCGCATCGAAGCCATGTATTCGCCCGAGATGTTTGGCGAGTCGCCGAACGCGAATGTGAAGGTCGGGCAGTGAGAGGTAAGACTGTGAAGCGGTTGATTTTTGTCATGGGTTGCGTGCTGGCCGGCCCGGTATTCGCGCAAGCGGTGCTGACGCCGGCCCAGGTGCAGGCCGCCTACCGCAGTTCGGAAGCGCAGCTGCTGGACCGCAGTGGCGCCCCGCTGCAATCCTTGCGCGTTGACATGAAGGTGCGGCGTTTGCCGTGGGTGCCGCTGGCTGAAATCTCCCCCGCCGTGCAGCAGGCCGTGCTGCTGGCGGAAGACCAGCGCTTCATGCGCCATGGCGGCGTGGATGTGTCCGCGCTGGCCACGGCCGCCTGGGACAATCTGTTTTCAAAAAAGCCCCGGGGCGCCTCGACCATCACCATGCAGCTGGCGGGCCAGCTCGACGCGGACTTGCAGGCTCAAGCGGGCGGGCGCAGCCTGCGCCAGAAATGGGACCAGATGCGCGCGGCGCAAGCCATCGAAGACAGCTGGAGCAAGGCGCAGATTTTCGAGGCTTACCTGAATCTCGTCTCGTTCCGCGGCGAGCTGCAAGGCATCGCGTCCGCCTCGTACAGCCTGTTCGGCAAGGCGCCATCAGGCCTGAACCAGACGGATGGCATCATTCTGGCCAGCCTGGTGCGGGCGCCGAATGCGCCGCCGGCCACTGTCACGCGCCGTGCCTGCGCGCTGGCGAAGGAATGGCGCATGGACAGCAGCTGCCAGCTGATCGGCCAGCGCGTGCAGACGGCCTTGCAGCGCACGGCCCTGTACGCCGACCTCGCACCGGCGCCGCAGGTGGCGCAGCAGCTGCTCAAGCAATCGGGCGCCTCCGTGCGTAGCACCCTCGATGGCCCCTTGCAGCGCTTTGCGCAGGAAAATCTGCGCCAGCAGCTGGCGTCCTTGCGCGAGCGCAATGTCAACGATGGCGCCATCATCGTGCTCGACAACCGCAGCGGAGAAGTCCTTGCGTATGTGGGCAATGCGGGCGGCAGCCATGTCGATGGCGTGACGGCTCTGCGCCAGGCCGGTTCCACTTTGAAACCATTCCTGTATGAACTGGCCATCGAGCGCCGGCTGATGACGGCCGCCTCCGTCATGGACGATTCGCCGCTGGACGTCGCCACGGCGTCCGGCATGTATGCACCGCAAAACTACGACCGCAACTTCAAGGGTTACGTCAGCGCCCGCACCAGCCTGGCCAGTTCGCTCAACATTCCCGCCGTGCGCACGGTGCTGCTGACGGGGCAGGACGGCTTCTACAATCGCCTCAAGGAAGTGGGCCTGTCCAGCCTGACGGAACCGGCCGAATATTACGGCCCTTCGCTGGCGCTGGGCTCGTCGGAAGTGACCCTGCTGGAACTGGCCAATGCCTACCGCGCGCTGGCGAATGGCGGGCGGTACAGCACTGCCAGCCTGCAGCCGGGGCAGGCGGGCAAGGATAGGCGCCGCGTGATGGAGCCGGGCGCCGCCTTCATCGTCGGCGATATCCTGGCAGACCGCGCCGCGCGCAGCATGACCTTTGGCTTGCGCAACGAGCTGGGGACGAATTTCTGGAGCGCCGTCAAGACGGGCACCAGCAAGGACATGCGCGACAACTGGTGCATGGGCTACTCGGAACGCTACACGGTGGGCGTGTGGGTGGGCAACTTCGACGGCAAGCCCATGTGGGACGTCTCGGGCGTGACGGGCGCCGCGCCCGTGTGGCGCGACGTCATGGACTACCTGCACAAGAACGTCCCCAGCCATGCGCCAAAAGCGCCGCCCGGCGTGCTGCAGCAGATGGTGGCGTACCAGCCCGCGTTGGAAGCGCCGCGCCGCGAATGGTTCATCGCTGGTACGGAAAGCCCCGTCATCGCCGTGCTGGGCGGCACAGTGAAGCCAGCCGCCATCGTGTATCCGGCCGAGGACAGCATCCTTGCCATCGACCCCGACATCCCGCCCGCCCTGCAGCGCGTCTTCTTCCAGGCGCAGGGCAGCCATGCCTTGCGCTGGGTGCTCGACGGCAAGGATATGGGCGCCGCTCTTGATAGCATCAGCTGGCGCCCCGTGCCGGGCAAGCACGCACTGGCCCTCGTCGATGATGCCGGCAAGACGGTGGCGCGGGTGGCGTTCCAGGTGCGGGGGAATGCGCTGAGGCAGTTGCTGTAAGCAACGAGGGGGGCAATTGAATATTTCCCGTCACTTGACGATGGGTAAAGATATCTCCCTGACTAGCACTTCAGGGAATGCATTTTTCTTCTTCTTGATATTATCAAAAGCAATCACCCCATTATCTGTCCAGTCCCGTTTCACTCGCTCAAGTACAACAAAATGTTGAAATCCCCAATGCAGAATCGATGGGCATATTAAATCCCGCAGTTCATTGACTTCGCAGGAAATGGTTCTGCCCACCATGCCTAGGGCTGCACCTATATCTCTCACTTACTTCAAGGTCATACATCTGGAGGAAATTTGATATTTTCATCTCAGAAGCGAAATGTCAATATCGGCTACCATTGCTTTGGAGGTAATTGCCAAGAAGGCAAGCCCGCACTCGGATAGTTCTGTTTGACGCACAATAATTACCTTTGCGTATTAGAAATCACTAGTATATTCATGGTTAAATGAGAAACTATCAATTGCTGGAAAGTTTTAGATGGTGGGAAAGAACTTTTAAGAGGATTAATAGAAATTTTCTCTTGAACCTTGCAAGTAACTATTTCCCATATGCATCAAGGTGTCTCGTCACTTGGCAAGTCATTGAATTTTTTATCTCTTGCAATTTTTCCATCATTAGAAATAGTCGCTCTGTAGTTAAATCCAGATGATGGCACTTTCTTGTTAACTTGGAATCCTCGGTAATCAATGTGCAACCCATTACCACAGGATGTTGCAAAATTGCCAAAATACGATCTGTCCAGAAAGAATTTTGCCATTTCAGACTTCGATATATCAATTTCAAGATGAATGCCTTGCTTGATGCTGGTAGTTGAATATTTTACGGCCCCATTTTTTTTGTCTATTTCCAATTTATATATCGAATCTGTGCAGGTTGTTTTGTAAGAAACAATCTCCTCTTTTGCAACTGTGCCGGAAGATATCGTGACAATTTCGCCTGATGACTTTTCACAAAAAAGAAGTGTCAACCAGAGTATGATCGTTATATATTTTTTCATTTTTAAATATCTTTTTATATTGATGATTATCGGATATCGGTTTCGACATCCGATGATGGATTTGTGGATTCAGGGATTTTAAAGTAATTGATCGCAAGAGCACAACTGCGAGCTACGTCATTTTAATTAATTTGCGATTATAGTGTTATTTAATTGTATTTGCAAAAAATAAAAATAGATTATCTTTATAAAAAAACAGTCTTAATTTATGTTTTTTTGAATTTTATTTTGCAATAATTCATATTTATTACTTGATATTGCAAAATCAGCTCATGTTTCCGGAATATTTGGCAGATATTTGCTGCGAATTGGGAAAAGTTTGCATAAATTCGTTCGTTGGATCAAGTTGACGTACTTGTGGAATGTCGCGATTCATACTTTTGATCATGCAAACTTGCTGTTCTGCCACTGACATGCACGGAGGCGATTGATGCGGGGGCCGGGATTTTCTGGCGCATACAACAGCGCTGATTTGACGGAGAACGAAATTACTGTGAAGGGATGGGCTAGGGGCGGGCAGCCTAAATGTGTCAGGTAAGCAGGCAGGCGAGTGATAGGCGCTACGGAGGGGGCATCAGCAAACTGAGAAAATTCAACCGGAATATTGTTAGGCTAAGTTGTTCTTATCGATCCTGATGTTTGCCCGGAAGGACACTACATTCGTATTGATGCTCTATAAATGGCCGGGTATTTATCTGCCAGTAAAGACATGGCAATTTTGACAGTATTTACGAGAGTTGCTGGGAGCGCAGCACCTGAGGAAATTGTCTCCATGGATGGAACGCGGTACGCGATACCTGCATGCTGGCGGACAGTGGCAAGCGGCAAGTGACGCCGTTGACATGCGCAAGCCGTATAAGTGCGCACTTGCGTTCGATCGGCAACATGATTTTCTAATAAGCAGTGTGTCACCGATTCGATCTCTATGCTGTCAAAAATAATTACGGCGCACTGATGATTTTCGTCAATGCGATACGGTAAGCCGGCTGCACATCGCCATCCTGGTCCAGCTTGTCCGTCATGATCACGCCGTAGCCTTGCGCGTACCACACGTATTCGCCGCTTTTGCCTTTGCTTTTGCCACCGACGTCACGCAGTTCGAACTTGCAGGCATCGGGGAAGCGGCGCCCCCCAAGCTCCAGGCGTTCCCAGCCCAGGAAGGTGATGGAGAAATCGCGTTTATCCGTGCGCGTGGAGGTGGTGATTTTGTCGGACAGGCCCGCCAGCGGGTAGTGGGTGCTTGTTTGCGTGTCCGTGAACTGTACGCGCACTTCCTGGCCGGGGCGCATATTGGCGGGGATGGCCGACTGCGGCGCGTAAACGTTCTTGCTGCGCACGCTGCCGTCTTCATTGTAATGGACCGTGCCCGTCAGGAATACCTGGCCGTCGCGGATGTCCTGGTAAGACGTGGCCAGCAGCACGCCGCCGTCGAGGATCAGCTGCGTGCCCTTGAGTTTCTTGCCCTCGAACAGTTCCTCGACGTTGACTTGGGCGTCGCCATTGTTCTTGCTGAACTTGATGCCCGTGGTCAGCTCCATGCACTCGCCCACCGTGGGCGCGGCCTGTGCACCTGCGGCGGCCAGCACGCCTGCCGCAATCATCGTTTTCCATGCTGCTTTCATTGCCATCCTTGTTATTTTTTAAGGATGTGATGATAGCGTGTGGCTACTGTTCATGCGTGCACGATTGCCTTATGCTCGAGCTGCGGGCGGCATCAGGGCCACTTGCGACTGGCATCAGCAGGCCGCGCGTTTCGCGGCATGGATCGTTGCAGGAGTTAACCCATGACATTACGATTATCGATATTGCTGTCCCTGCTGTACGGCGCGCTCGCGCTGCCAGTCGCGCAGGCGGAAGATGCACCCTATGCCATGCGCGCCGCTTCGGCGCCTGTGCAAGGCGTGCTGGATCTGGGCTTCATGAATGAGGCACCCAACCGGAAATTCAAGCGGCGCGTGGACTTGTCCGCCATCACCCGTGCCGACGACCTGGCGGTCGTCAAGGCGGCCATCAATCCTGTCGTGGTTTTTTTCCAGGTAACAGGGGCGGTACGCCAGCCTGCGCATGCGATACGGATGGTGACGACCCGCAACGGCGAACTGGCCTTGCTCAAGCCTCCGCGTATCGATGACTATAATTATCTTCTTGCGCGCCGCTTGTGGAACTGGACCGTGCATGACGCACAGACCATCAGCTTGACGGTCGAGTTCGTGGGACTCAGTAATACTCAGCCCCACTATTTCAACACCTATGTCTTTGTCGAACGCTATGGCACCTGGCTGTTCGACCGTCATGTGCTGTAGTTCAGCGCGTCGTCGCTGGTGGCGATGTGGCCGCTGCGCTGGCTGCCGGGGTGTCCGGCGTGGCGACGGGCTTGCCGCGGCGGCTGCGCTTGTCCGTGCGCGTTTTGCGGGGCTTGCCGTCGTGCACCAGCTTGCCTTTGTTGTCCAGTTTGTCGGACTGATCCGATTTCTGTCCCGGATCATTCGGATTGTTGGTGTGGTTGCCCGTCTGGTTGACATTTGTCGTCGACTGGGCTTGTACCCAGGCGCCGCCGACGGTCATCAGGGTGGCAGCCAGCAAGAGAGCGGCGGTTTTCATGGCAGTGTCCTGTGCAAGTGTTGATTCGAGCTGGCATTGTCACACAGGAGTCCGCCTGCACGGGTAGGACGGCGCCTCATGCTTGTGTCGGTTAGTTGCCAATGATTATCGGAATTGCTCCGTCGAGATATCAAAGCGCTTGAGCTTGTCGTACAGGGTTTTCTTTGGGATATTCAGTGCGGCCGCCGCCTCGATGACGTTGCCATTGTGGCGGCGCAAGGCTTCCTCGATGATGGAAATCTCGAAGGTGTCGACCTGCTCGGCCAGCGACGCTTCGCGGCAGCCGGCCGGGCTCAGGGTGTCGTCGAGCAAGCCCAGCACGAAGCGGTCGGCCACATTGTGCAGCTCGCGCACGTTGCCGGCCCAGCGCTGCGCCATCAGGGACGCGATCAGTTCGCCGCTGACGAGGGCGGCCGGCTGGCCATAGCGCAGCGCCGCCTGCAGCACGAAAAACTCGAACAGCAGGGGGATATCCTCGCGCCGGTTGCGCAGCGCCGGCAGGGTCAGGCTGGCCACGTTCAGGCGGTAATACAGGTCGGGGCGGAACTTGCCCTGTTCCGCCAGCACACTCAAGTCTTCCTTGGCGGCCGCAATCACGCGGAAATTGACGGAAATGAGCTTGTTGGAACCCAGGCGTTCGACTTGCCGTTCCTGCAGCACGCGCAGCAGTTTCACTTGCAGGGCCAGCGGCATGCTTTCGATTTCGTCCAGGAACAAGGTGCCGCCGTTGGCGTACTCGATCTTGCCGATGCGCTGGCGTTGCGCGCCCGTAAATGCACCTTCCTCGTGGCCGAACAGTTCCGATTCAAAAATCGATTCGGGCAGCGCGCCGCAGTTGATCGCCACGAAAGGGTGGTCGCGCCGCTCGCTGAAGTCGTGCAGGCAGCGGGCAATCAGTTCCTTGCCGGTGCCCGTTTCGCCCAGGATGATGATGTCGGCCGACTTCGGCGCCAGGTTCAGCACCAGCTGGCGCACCTTGGCCATGGCCGCGCTGCGCCCCACGATGCGCGCCTCGATGCCCACCCGCTGCTCGAGCTGGCGGCGCAAGTTCATGTTTTCCAGCACCAGATGGCGTTTATCGAGCGCGCGCCGGCACACTTCCACCAGCAAGTCGGCGGAAAACGGCTTTTCGATGAAATCGTAGGCGCCACGGCGCATGGCGCCCACGGCCATCGACACGTCGCCATGACCGGTGACGAGGATGACGGGCAGGCTGGCATCCTGCGCCACGGCGATGTCGAGCAGTTTCAAACCATCCATGCCGGGCAGTTTGATATCGCTCAATAAAATGCCCGCAAATTCGGGCACCAGGTAAGGCAGCGCTTCTTCGGCCGTGGCGACGGCCGTCACTTGCAGCCCTGCCAGTTCCAGCGATTGCCGGGCGCCCTTGCGCACGACGGCATCGTCTTCCACCAGCAGCACTTGCATGCCTTCAAAATTATTCTCGTGCATCAGATGTGTCCTTCGTCTCTCTCCCCCGGGTCGCAGCTCAGGGTGATGGTAAATTGTGCGCCGCCCCCTTCCTGCGCGCTGCGGTTGCGCACGGCCAGTGCGCTGCCGGCCGCGCGCAGTATGCCTGCACTGATCGACAATCCCAAGCCCAGCCCGTGTTCCTTGGTGGTATAAAAAGGGTCGAAGATCTTGTCGAGCGAGGCAAGTGGGATGCCGGGGCCATTATCGGTGATATGCAGCACGGCGAGGTCGCCTTCGCGGCGCACCTGGAACCATATATGCACGGGCTCGCTTTCCGGCACGGCATCCATGGCGTTGGTGATCAGGTTGGTAAACACCTGCTCCAGCCCGATGGCGTTGCACAGCACGATGATGTCGTCCTCAAGCCAGCTTTCATGCAGGGTCAGGCGTTGCGAATGCTTGCGCGTGCGGATTTGCAGCATGGTTTGCGCAAACGCCTGGCGCACGCTGACGGGTTTGCGCGCATCGTCGCTGCGCCGCGCAAAGCCCTTCAGTTGCGAGGTGACATAGCCGAGGCGCTTGACGAGGTCGGAAATGGTGGACAGATTGTCCAGCGCATCGTCGATGCGACCGCGTGCCAAAAAGACTTTGGCATTGTCGGAAAAGGTTTGCAGGGCGGCCAGCGGCTGGTTCAGTTCGTGCGTGACGCCGGCCGCCATCTGCCCGATGGCAGCCAGCTTGCCGCTTTGCACCAGTTCCGCCTGGGCATAGCGCAGGGTCTGTTCAGCCCGCTCGCGTTCGGCCACTTCCGCCTGCAGGCGGCCATTCGCGTGCACCAGGTCGGCCGTGCGCTGTTCGACCTTGATTTCCAGCTGTTCATAGGCGCGCGCCAGGGTTTGTTGCGCATTGAGCTTGTCGGCGATGCGGCGCCGGCGCTGGCGCGCATACATCAGGGCCAGCAGCAGCAAGGCCCAGCCCAGCGCGGCGGCCATGGCCGCGTTGCGCGCCGCCTCGTTGACCTGGTCGAGTTCGGCCAGCACGGTGATTTGCCACTGCAGCGGACCCAGCGAGCGGTTCACGGCCAGGTAGTCGGCGCTGCCGGACAGGGCCGGCGTGTCGCCCGACTGCTGGCGCTCCAGCGTCATGACGCTGGCGCCGTCGGCGAACTGGCGCAGCACCTTGTGCGGCAAAATGGGCAAGTTTTCCTGCAGGAACTGGCGTTGTTCGCTGATATCGTTCTTGGCGGCCGGCGACAGGGGCGCCAGGGTCTTGAACTTGAAGGCTTGCGTGGTGGCCAGGATGATCACGCCATTCGCATCCTTGACCCAGATCTGTTCGCCCGCGCCGGGCGTGCGCCACGATTGCTCTATCCAGTCCAGGTTGACCTTGGCGGCGACGATGCCGATGATGCGCCCGTCGCGCAACACGGGCTGGGAAATGAAATAGCCAGCCTCGAAGGTGGAGAAGCCGATGCCGTAGAAGCGGCCGATGCCGCCCGCAATGGCGTTCTTGAAATAGGGACGGAAGCCGTAGTTGACGCCCACGTAGGAACTGCGGTCTTGCCAGTTGCTTGACGCCAGGGTCGTGCCCTTGTCGTCGAGCACGTAGACGGCAAAGGCGCCCGCGCGGCGGTTCATGTCGACCAGGTAGGCGTTGATCTGCGTGACTTTGTCGGCGCTGGGCTGCTCCAGCAGCTGCGCCACGGCATCGCTCTGGGCTACGGCCAGGGGCAGAAATTCGTATTTGTTGAGGGCGCCGCCGATGGACGCGGCATACAGTTCAGCGCGCGAGTCGAGCGTACGGTGCAATTCATCGAGCTGGCGCTGCTTGACCCAGGCATACGACGCCCATGTCAGCATGACCAGTGAACCCACGGCCAGCAGGGGGGCGAGCGCGGGTCTCAGGGGCCATTTGCCGAATGCCATGGTGCTCCGTGTGTCGGGTTGATCTTGCGTGCGCCGCAAAGTAGGAATGGTAGTGTACGGCGGGATTCACCCGAATGGGTGAATCCTGGTTTACGACTGACATGCAAATTTGCAGTGTCTGACAAAACCGTAGCGAGCGGAAGGAAGAGGTGGCCGAGAAGCGGAACCGTACGCTAGTACGGTGAGCATCGCAGGCCGCCTATACCGACGCGCAGTAGGTTTGGTCAGACACCACTAATCAGCGGTGCTGGCCATCGTTTCTGCATTATGGTGCCTTTGCTGCTCTTCCATCACCATCTCGCCCAGCATGCGCTTGAGGCGGTTGAACTCCGGGTCGCTCGGGTCGCGTGGGCGAGGCAGGTCGATGGCCACGTCGCGCTTGATGGTGCCGGGACGGTAGGTCATGACGATGGTGCGGTCGGCCAGGTAGATCGATTCCTCGATCGAGTGCGTGACGAAGACGATAGTGGTGCCGAAGACTTTCCAGATTTTCAGCAATTCATCTTGCAGGTTGCGCCGCGTCAAGGCGTCCAGTGCGCCAAACGGTTCATCCATCAGCATGATGGGCGAATCGAGGGCCAGCACGCGGGCAATGGCCACGCGCTGGCGCATGCCGCCGGACAAGTCTTTCGGGTAGCGGGCACGGAATTCCGTCAAGCCCAGCATGCTCAGCAGCATGTCGACCCGTTCGCGGATTTCGGCCGGCGTCTTGCCGGCGATTTCCAGGCCGAAGGCGATATTGCTCTCGATGGTCATCCATGGGAATAGCGCGTATTCCTGGAACACCATGCCGCGGTCAGGACCGGGCTCGGTGATCAGCTTGCCGCCGGCCAGGATCTGGCCGGAAGTCGGCTGCGAGAAGCCGGCGATGGCATTGAGCAGGGTCGACTTGCCGCAGCCGGATGGCCCCAGCAGGCAGATGAACTCGCCGCTGGCAATTTCCAGGTTGATATCCTTGAGGGCGATGACGTCGGCGCCGCCCGTGGTGAAGATTTTATTGACTGCATTGATATTGATCGTGGTCATGGCCGTTCCTCTCAGTGTTCCAGGCCGCGGTGCCACTGCAGCAAATGATTATTCAGGGCATTCATGGCCATATCGATGGCCAGGCCGAACAGGCCGATGGTAAACATGCCGGCGATAATTTTGTCAGACCAGAAATACTCGCGCGCTTCCAGGATGCGGAAGCCCAGGCCGCTGTTGACGGCGATCATTTCCGCCACGATCACGACGATAAAGGCCGTGCCCATGCCGATACGCGCGCCGGCCAAAATATACGGCGTGGCCGCTGGCAGGATGACGCGGCGGAACATCGTCATCTGGCTGGCGCCCAGGTTGCGTGCGGCGCGGATATAGATGCCGTCGACCTGGCGCACGCCGGCGATGGTATTCATCAGCACGGGGAAGAAGGAACCGATGCTGATCAGGAAGAAGGCGGGCGGATTGCCCAGGCCGAACCACAAAATCGCCAGCGGGATGTAGGCGATGGGCGGAATCGGGCGCAGCACCTGCACCAGCGGGTCGAACAGTTTATAGATGGTCTTGTTGGTGCCCATCAGCAAGCCCAGCGGCAAGGCCAGGCCGGCGCCGATGGCGAAGCCGCCCAGCACGCGCGAGAGGCTGGCCCACGCGTCGTGCGGCAGTTCGCCGGAGAACATCCACACCAGGTAGTTGCCCGCTTCCGGCGTGTACGCTTGCATGGGAATCAGGTATTCATACCACTTCACCAGTACGGCCACGGGCGAGGGCAGGATTTGCGGATTGATCCAGCCAAACGTGGACAGTGCTTGCCAGAACAGCAACACGACCACGGGCACGATGGCACCGTGCGCGAAGCGTTTCATCATTTGAATATTCATCGTGACACTTTCAGATTAGCGTGGTCGTGTTTAGCGTGCTACGTAGGACTTCTTGGCTTTTTCCAGCAAGTCCAGCTTGACCCAATCTTGGGCGGCAGGCGCCTTGGCCATGCGGCCCACGCCAAATTTCACCATGTAGTCGGTGGTCAGCTGCACGTGGCTTTGCGTGATGTCTTCCGTGAAGATGGCGTTGTCGATGGCATCGCGGTAATCCTCGGACGTGATCTGGTTCTTGAACATCGATTCGCGTACGTATTTTTCCGCCAGTTTCGGGTCGGCCAGGAAGGCGCGGGTGGCGGCGACGAAGCAATCCATGAAGCGCTGGGCCACGGCCGGCTTTTCCTTGTACATCTTTTCCGTCATCACGAGGGCGCGCACGGGCTCGCCCAGCGGCGTGTCATACGGCTTGATGATGGCCGCACCGTATTTCTTGTGGATTGCCTGGGTCGAGTACGGCTCGGACTGGCTCATGACGTCGATATCCTTGGTCAGCAGCGCCTGGTTCAGGTCCGGGTAGCCCATGTACAGGATTTGCACGTCCTTGCCCGGCTTGTCGGACCAGGTCAGCTTGGCCTTGGTGAGTTCGGCAAACAGCAGGATTTCCTGTGGGCCGCCGCGCGTGACGCCGACTTTCTTGCCTTTCAGATCGGCAATGCCCTTGATGTTCAGGTCGGGACGCCCGACGATTTGCACGCCGCCCTTGGCGAAGCCGCCCACCAGGTACACGGGCAAGCCCGTGGCGCGGCCCGTGATGGCCGCTTCCAGCGCGCTGGCGGACACGTCGATTTCGCCGGCGATCATGGCCGGCACGATGTCGAGGCCCTTGGCGAAGATGCGTTCTTCGATCTTCAGGTCGTATTTGGGCGCGATTTCCTTCATGTAGGCGACGGCGCCGTAATGGGCGAATTTCAGGTTGCCCAGGCGTACCAGGTCGGCCGCGTGGACGGCCAGCGGAAATTGTGCGGCCAGTGCGACGGCCACGGCCAGTGCCTTGGTGTTCAGTAAGGACGAGATGCGGAAGGTGCTTGCCATGCTGTTGTCTCCAAAAAGTAGATGGTTTTTATATAGTGGGTCAGGCTGCCGCTCTGGTGGCGGTTATGAAAATATAAAAGCATCTTCCGTGCCAGTGGAGCGCATTTTGGCGTTTATTGCAAGTGATTGTTTATAAAGGTTTAATTTGATTTTATTGAAAGTGGGAAATATGGATATTCCGTCTTTCCGCACGGCGAGGGTAAAGCTCGTGCGGAATGCCGCATTCTTGGCGGGTGGATTTCATGCTGGCCGGTGCTGCGCCTGCCGTGGAACCTTCATGGCGTGACCGACTCCAAACGTAAAAAAACGCGTTGCAAACAGGCTGGCAACGCGTAACTCCCCCGAGGAGTAGGGGCGGCGCCGCGCGGGCGCCTGCGGGATCGCCGTATGGCGGCCCTCGTCTGACTTATTTTGGCGTGGTGGCGGGCGGCAGTGCTGGCGCGGTGGCCGGATCGGTCAGCGGCGCGGGCGGTGTCACGTGGCCTGGACCCGTCTCCGGCATGGCCGGGGTCACGGGAGCAGGCATCACTTGTGGGGCGGACGTGGGGTTGGGCGCCGTTTCGGGGAGCGGCGCTTCTGCCGGTTTTTTACAGGCGGACAGGGTGACGAGCAAGGCGGCGGCCAACAGGGCAGGTATTTTCATGATGTTTCCTTTGCAAGAGTCGAAGGTTCGCGATGCGGGCGGCGGCGCCGCGCGAAGCTTAAATTTATTGCAAGATTGTCGACGCATCTGTTCGCTACTTCACCATGAACGCAGAAATATCACCGTGTTTAGATGCCGTATGGAAATAATTCAGTAGGGAAATATTTTTCACTTTCTTGCTTCTAATGTTCGTTAACGCACAGACCAAGGAAGAGCAGGGTGGCATTCTGTGCCCAGACGCTCAGGATTCGTGGTGTTCTGGTATAAAAATTGCCAAGAACTTAACAATCCGGGCTACCGGCAATCGTTTAAAAGGAGTATTCAAATGCATGCAATGACTCAGTCTCACGTGAAGAGCGAATTAAAGGCAGCGCACCAGGAACTTCGTAGCCCCGAAAAAGGCTCGCAAATGGTAGAACGCGCAGCACCCATCCCCCCGGAGCGCATGAATCCCATTTCCATGGCACCGATAGAGCGCGTGCGTTCGACGTCGGCCACCCTGCGCCGCATCGAAAACATGCAAAAACTGATCGGCGAACTGTCGCTGCACGAGATGCTGGCCGATGAAATCGCCTGGTTCCTCAAGTTTTCGCCATCGGGTGCCCGCAAATACATCCGCGACCTGCGCGAAGCGGGCGTGATCGAACTGGCCCGCTACATCGAAGGCACCGCCACTTATCTGGGCAAGGCAGTGTACCAGCTGACGCCAGATCCAGAGCGCGTGCGTGCTTTCCTGGCCGCTATCGTCCAGCCAAAACGCGAAGGCGCGCCACCGCGCAAGGATCGTCCCGGCCTGCGCGAGCAAAGCATGGCTGGCAGCGGCCGCCACTTCCACATCCTGGCCGATGACACGCATTACGCCATCCGCGTCAACCGCGGTCCCGTGACGCGCGATCCATTGGTTGCCGCCCTGTTTGGTGCGCCTCAGCAGAAGGCTGCAGGGTAAACAATATTGCGCCTGACCGGCCGCGCGGCGGCTGGCGGGCCTGATGCTTGTCGTGTGCATTATCGGAAGCATGTTGAAAGCCGGGTTAAGCCCCGGCTTTTGGCGTTGGACCAGGCCCTTTGATCTTGGCGGATTGAAAAGATGTTAATCAACCCCATGTGGGCTGGACTGCCCGCCCGTCCCGATGCGGGTTCATTCGAAGGAGCTTGTCCTTGTCTGCCTACGCCGTTTCCCTTGGTCTCATTTCCCTCCTTGTCCTGAAGCGGGCCGTCCCATGAATCCGCTGCTATGGATCGTCCTCGTCACGGCCGCCATCGTCTTTTCGCTGTGGTTCCCCCGCTGGCGTTTGAGGCGTGCCCTGGCCAGGCCCTTGCCGCCCGAAGGCCTGGCCGTGCTGGAAAAGAATATTCCCGTGTATGCGCACATGCCGGCGCCGCTGCAGGAACAATTGCGCCGTCTCGTCGTGCAATTCCTGTACCAGAAGAAATTCGTCGGCTGCGGCGGCCTGGAGATCACCGATGAGATGCGCTACACCATCGCCGGCCAGGCCTGCCTGCTGCTGCTGAATCGTCAGACGCAGGTGTATCCTGAACTCGATACCATCCTTGTGTATCCCACGGAATTCATTGTCACGCGCAATGAAGTGGGGCCGGGCGGCGTGGTGACGCCATCGGCCAACGGCCTGCTGGGCGAATCCTGGGGCGATGGCCGCGTGGTGCTGGCCTGGGACCACGTGCAGCGCGGGGCCGCCGACTGGACTGATGGCCACAATGTGGTGCTGCATGAATTTGCCCACCAGCTCGACAGTGAATCGGGCGCCGCGAATGGCGCGCCTTACCTGCCCAGCGTGTCCAGCTACCGCAGCTGGGCCACGGTGCTGTCGCGCGACTTCGACAATCTGCGCCACGACGCCATGGTTCAGCAGCAAAGCGTGATGGACCATTACGGCGCCACCAATCCCGCCGAATTCTTTGCCGTGGCCACGGAAACCTTTTTTGAAAAGCCCTACCAGATGGCCGAGCACCATGCAGAGCTGTATGCGCAATTTTTGCAATACTACAAGGTCGACCCGCGCGACTGGATGGCGCCGCCCGTGGAAGCCGAGCACATGGCTTCGCCATTTCCCAACTTTGCCCAGCATTGGTAGCCGGCCTGCATTTCAGCCCAGCAGCCGCTGTTTCAGCGCCGGATAGCTGCTGCGCGACACGGGGATGCCCGTGCTGGTCTGCGTGTCGAGCGCGTATTTTCCGCCCGCGGCGATCTGCAGCCGCTTGAAACCCAGGCTGTTGACGATGTAGGAGCGGTGCACGCGCAGGAAGTGGGGCGGCAGCAAGGCCATGAGCTTGTCGATAGGCAAGTCGTGAAAGCAGTGCTCGCCGCTGCGCAGCACGATATTGCTGTAGTGGCCATCGGCTTGCACGTGGTCGATGTCTGCCATGGCGATCCATTCCAGCGCGCCCCGTTTCTTGACGGCCAGCGAGGCCGCTTCCGTGTGCCGCCCGGTATAACGTTGCAGCGCCTTGTGCAGGCGCTCGCGGCTGAAAGGCTTGGCGACGAAGTCGAGTACGCCGAATTCGAACGCGGTGATAGAGCGTTCCGCGTGGGCCGAGACGATGATGGTCTGGAACGGGGCTTTTTGAACCTGGCGCAGCAAGTCGTAGCCGTCCGCGCCGTGCAGGTGCAAGTCCAGCAGCAACAAGTCATAGTCATGCTGCCGCAAGGCGGCCAGCGCCTGTTCCACATTGTCATGTAGCGCCAGCGCCGCCAGGCGTGCGCCGAAATGCGCGCGCACCTCGCGTTCCAGGCCTTGCGCGATCAGCGGTTCATCTTCCAGTATCAAGACATGCATGGTGCCACCGGCAAGGTGAAGGTGAGGCGCCAGCCTGCTGGCTGTTGTTTGCTGGCAAATTCGCTGGCATAGCTTGCGGCATCGCCGAAGACGGCATGCAGGCTGGCGCGGATGTACTGTTCACCCACGCCGCTGCCCGCATGCGGGCGCGCCTCGCCTTCGGGCAAGATCAGGGTAAGTACTTGCGTCTGCGCAAGCCTGGCAATGTGCAGGACAAACAGGGCGCCCTGGCGGTAGCGGTTGTGGCTGAACGCATTTTCCAGCGCCGTCAGCAGCATGGCGGGCGGCACGGTGATGCCCGCCGCCTCGCCATCGAACTGCAAACGGCACGGCTGCTGCAGCCGCGTGCCCATGATGCTCAGGTAATTCTCGCACAGGGCCAATTCCTGCGTCAGGGCAATGCTGGGCTGCTGGGCAAACTCGTTGAGCATGCGCAACTCGGCGCCCAGCGCCTCGATGAAGGTTTCGGCCGCCTGCGGCGATTGCGCATTGAGTTCGCTGATCAGGCTGAGGGAATTCATCAGGAAATGCGGTTGCATGCTTTTGCGCAAGAGCTGGTTTTCCAGTTGCTGGGCGCGCGCCGCCTTGCTACGTTCGTGCAATAGCTGTGCCAGCAATTGTGCGCACAGGGGCAGCAGTAAAAAGCACACGACGAGGGCGAAGCCGCCTTCGGCAAACTGGCTGCCCGTCAACAGGAACAGGGCGCACGAGGCCAGCGCGATCAGCGCGCCGCCGCGGCTACCCGGCAGGCGGCGCCACAGGGCAAGCAGGTTGAGCGCCAGGCTCGCTGCCAGGCCCGTCAGAAACATCAGCCAGCAGCGCGCGTCGAAATGCGCGGGCAGCGCGCCGGCCAGCGCGATGCATGCCAGCAGCACTGCCGCCGCCAGGGGCCAGCGCGGCAGGCGCCAGGCCGTATAAAAATACAGGGGCAGGAAGGCGGAAAACAGCCAGGTCAGGGCGCTGACGGCATACAGGCGCGGCAAGTGCCAGGGATAGGCATAGCCGGTCAAGCTGCGCCAGATTTCCACCACCAGCAGCAGCGCCGCCACCAGGCACAGCGCGGAAAACATGGACCAGTGCCGTTGCCGCTGGTACAGCACCGTCAAGGCCAGGAAGAGCAGGGCGACGGCGCCCAGCGCCCCGGCCAGTAGCAGCGGCGGCAGCCGGTACCAGGCCAGCCCCGCGCGGTAGTCTTGCCGGTCGACCAGGTACAGCGCATAAAATGGCGACGCCAGGTGCGCCTGCACCTGCTGCGTCGATAACAGCAGGTGCAGGTGGTGCTTGCCGGCGGTCAGCTGCTGTGGCGTCAGGTGGATGGCGAAATCGATGTCACCCGCACGTTCCCCGCTGGCCTGACGGGCCGGTTGGCCATTGCTGCCGATCAATACGCCATCCAGCCACAGCTCGCTGGAAGCCAGCGCGGACAGTACCAGCAGCTGCGTCGACGATGGCGTGGCGGCCAGGGTAACGTCGCGTTCGACGCACAGCAGCTGGCCTGGCCGGACCAGCTGCTGCAGTGAGGCGGCTGGCGCAGATGGTGTGTTGCCGCAGGTGCGCCAGCCTTCGTCCAGCCATAGCGGCTGCATGGCGCAGGCAAAGGTGGGCAAGGCCAGGCAGCAAGCGAGGCAGTACCGCAGCAGGTAGTGGAAGTAGGAGGGCATGGCGGGCATTGTAGCTGCTCATTTGCGACCCCTTTGCAACATTTTCATCAACTTCGGTGCCGTTCGTGCGGGGCAAGTGCATTTCGTGCACCGCCCGCCAAAAATGTGTAAAAGACACTTACCATGCATCAGCGCCGCGTGGTGGACGCGGCCCTCACGAGGAATGATTGACTATGCAAAGCAGCAAACATTACGGTTTCGCCGGCGCACTGGCGCTATTGTGCGGCGTGGCGCAGGCCGCTTCCGAACCTGCTCCCGCTCTGGCCGCGCGCCTGGCGGACTTCGACGGCTGGGCGGCCCAGCGCATGGCCACGCAGCGCTTGCCGGGCGTGACCGTCGGTTTCAGCCAGGGCGACGTGGAATGGGTGAAGGGTTACGGCTATGCCGACCTGGAAAACCGCGTGCCGGCCACGGCCCGCTCCAGCTACCGGCTGGCGTCCGTCACCAAGCCCATGACGGCGGTGGCCATTTTGCAACTGGTCGAACAGGGCAAGGTCGACCTGGATGCGCCCGTGCAAACCTATGTGCCGTACTTCCCCGTCAAACCGTTCCCCGTGACGGTGCGCCAGCTGCTGGGCCACCTGGGCGGCATCGATGCCTACCGCAACAGCCAGGTGGAACAGCATTTCAAGGAGCACAAGGATACGCGCCAGTCCATCGCCGTCTTCGAGCAGTTCGACCTGATCGCCGAACCGGGCACGCGCTTCCGCTACACCAGCTATGGCTACAACTTGCTGGGCGCCGTCATCGAGGGCGCCTCGGGCGAAAGCTATGGCGGCTACATGCGGCGCCATGTGTGGGGGCCGCTGGGCATGGATGCCACCGTGCTGGATGACCCGGACGCCGTGATCGCCCATCGCGTGCGCGGCTACCGGCTGGCCGGCAAGGAGTTGAAGAATTCCGAATTCGTCGACATCAGCAGCCGCTTTTCGGCCGGCGGCACACGCGCAAGCGTGCCCGACATGCTGGCGTTCGGCAGGGGTGTCCATGCAGGCAAGATACTGTCGGCGGCCAGCGTGGCCGCCATGGTGCAGCCGATGGCCACGCGCGCGGGCCGCTTGACGCACTATGGCATGGGCTGGGAAATCTTCCCCACGGGTGGGCGCTACGCCATCGCCCATAGCGGCCAGCAGCCGGAAACCGTCACCTATCTGTACAGCTTTCCCTCGCGCAAGCTCACCATTGCCGTCGCCGCCAATCTCGAGCGCGTCAATCCGGAAGCGTTCGTGCAGCGCCTGTTCGAGGTGGTCACGGGCGAGCCGTGGCAGCTGAAAACGTATATCGCCGATGCGGGCGCGCAGCGCGCTTACCAGGTGGCGCAGGGCCTGTTCGAGGAGGGCCGGGCGCATGCCGAGCGCACGCATGAATCTTATGCCGATGCGGCCGCCACGCGCCTAGCCTTTACGCAAATCAACGGGCAAGCGCTGGCGCCGGACGCCACGGTGGCGCGCCCCTTCATCGAGGCGGCCCGCCATCCCGCCGGCGGAAGAGTCTTCCTGGCGGCCGGCGCCAGCATGGCCGAGGCGCTGCGCCAGTCGGGCATTGACCTGGACACCTACTCGCGCGGTGGCGCGCTGGCGTTTGCGCGCGACTATGTCCTGTTGTCGCGAAGCAAAGCGGCCGGCACCTTGCCCCGTTTTGACCCCGCCTTCGAGCAAGCCATGGTGGCCCTGGCCGCCAGTTGGGACCGCACGGCCGCCATCGCCTGGCCAGCCGCACCTGCACCCGCCTCCGCCTCCATCGCCGCAATCGATAGCCAGCTGCGTGCGGCCTTCCACGGCCAGCGAGCCTATCCCGATTTCGTGCCCGAGCTGCAAGAACTGGCGCAAGCGTCGGCCGGGCGCGGCGAGGCGGAATCGGCGCTGGCGGCCAGCCGCCTGGCAGTGGAGCTGTATCCGCTCAGCGACCGCGCACATGCGCTGCAGGGCTTGACCTTGCTGGGCGCCGGCAAGCGGGAACCGGCCCTTGCCGCCCTGCGCCTGGCGCTGGCCCGCGATCCGCTGGGTGCGGCCAGTCCGGCGGCGCTGAACCTGGAAGCTTACCGCTTGAAAGGCAGCGGCGCCGTGGCGCAAGGCATGGCCGTGCTGCAGGCGGCCGCCAGCCTGCATCCGCGCGATGCGAATCTGCAGGACAGCCTGGCCGAGTTTTATGTCGAGCAAGGCTTGCGCCCGCAGGCGGTAGCAGCGTATCGCCAGGCGCTGCAGCTCGATCCCCGCTATCCGGGCGCTGTGGGCGCCAGGGCGGCAATCATTCGCCTCGGTGGCGAGACGAAGGCGCTGGCGCCTTAGATGAATTCTGCATAAACATGGGTGAAAAGATTCCTTTTTGGAAATAAGCGCGCCGCGGTCTAATGGCGGCATTCGTTATCCACCAGAGGAATTCCATGCAGACCCGTCTTCACTTCGCCGCGCTTCTTTTCACCTCCATCGCCTTCACGCAAGTGGCGCAAGCGGACCAGCTGGCCGCCATCAAGGCGAAGGGCGAGCTGGTCTGCGGCACCCTGGGAACGGACGAGCCGAACAGTTTCATCGACGCCAAGTCGCGCCAGCTGGTCGGCTATGAAGTGGACCTGTGCCGCGCCATCGCCCAGGGCCTCGGCGTCAAACCGGTGATCAAGCAGCTGGCCGTGGCTGCCCGCATCCCCGAATTGCAGCAGGGTCGCATCGATATCCTGACAGCGTCCCTGACGCACAACAAGGAACGTGAAGCCTTGATCGACTTTTCCCTCTCCACGTTTTACACGGGCCAGCGCGTGCTGGTCAAAAAAAGCAGCAATATCACGACGGTCGCTGGCCTGGCCGGCAAGAAAGTGCTGACCGTCAAGGGCGGCACGCAGGAACCGAATATCCGCAAGGCCGTGCCCGGCGTGGACGTGGTGACGTTCGAGACGGCGGGCCAGGCCTATCTGGGCTTGCAGCAAGGCAAGGGCGTCGGCTATGTCGACGATGAAGTCTCGCTGCTGAATAATTACGCCAAGCTGGGCGCCGCGCAAAAGGATTATCTTGTGCTGCCGCAAAACATCAGCCAGGAAGTGTTTGCCTTCGGCATCCGCAAGGGCGAGACGGGCGTGAAAACAGCCGTCGACCAGGTGCTGCGCGGGCTGGAAAAATCGGGCGAGGCAGAAAAACTGTTTTTCAAATGGTATGGTCCGACCAGCAATGTGAAATTTCAAAAACGCACATTCAAGATCGAATCGGACAAGATCGACGCCTGAACCTCGCCTGACTCTTCCGCATGTTTGATCTGAACTTTTTGCTGTCCGGCGACTACCGCGACTGGCTGGTTTCCGGCTTGCTGCTGTCATTGCACCTGATGGGCATCACCTTGCTGCTGGCCCTGCCGCTGGCGTGCGGTGTCGCCATGCTGCGCCTCGCCCCGTCGCGCCTGCTCAATGCCCTGGGCGCCGCGTATGTCGAGCTGATCCGCAACGTGCCCTTGCTGGCGCACTTCCTGTTCTGGTACTTCGGCGCACCAGAACTGCTGCCCGACACGTGGAAGGAGCGCTTGTATGCCGGCAATATCGAAGCCGTCAGCGCCGTCACTGCCCTGACTTTATACACGGCCGCCTACATGGCGGAAGACATCCGCAGCGGTATTCGCGCCATTCCTGTCCAGCAATTCGAGGCGGGCCGGGCGCTGGGTTTCAGTTTTCTCGCCACCATGCGCCTGTGCATCGTGCCGCAGGCGCTGCGCCTGGCCGCGCCACCGCTGCTGTCGCAAACCCTGAACCTGTGGCAAAACACCAGCATTGCCACCGTCATCGGCGTGGCCGAGCTGATGTACCAGACGCAGCGCGTGGAAGCGGCCTCGTTCCGCAGCGTCGAGGCGTTCGTCTTCGCCAGCGTGGCTTACCTGCTCGTCTCTCTGGTGATCGCCGGCCTGGCAGCCTTGCTGCAAAGGAAGGTGTCCTGATGCTGGAACTGTTGCAGGACTACTGGCTGTATTTTCTCGTGGGACGCTATCCCGAGGGGCCGCTGGGCGGTTTGGCGCTGACGGTGCTGCTGGCCAGCCTGGCGCTGGTGCTCAGCTTGCCCTTCGGCCTGCTGCTGGGGCTGGCGCGCCTGAGTCCCTGGCGATTGTTGCGCTGGCCTGTCGCCGCGCTGATCCACGTGGTGCGGGGCATCCCCTTGCTGCTGGTGATCTTCTGGGCATATTTCTTCCTGCCCAGCATCACCGGCCACGAAAGCGGGCAGTTCGGCACCATGCTGGCGGCCCTCGTCATCTTCGACGGTATTTACTTGGCCGAGATCGTGCGCGCTGGCGTACAAGCCGTGCCCAAGGGGCAGGTGGAGGCGGCCCGTTCGCTGGGCTTGAACTACCGGGACAGCATGCGCTCGGTGGTGTTGCCGCAGGCGCTGCGCCACATGCTGCCCTCGCTGGTCAATCAGTTCGTCTCGACGATCAAGGAAACGTCGCTCGGTACCATCATCGGCCTGGCCGAAGTGTCGTTCATCGCCTCGCAAGTCAATGGCCTGGTGCTGACGAAACCCGTGCAAGTGTATTTCCTGCTGGGCATGACGTATTTCGTCTTGTGTTTCAGCCTGTCGCGCGCCGCCTTCTGGCTCGAGCGGCGCCAGGCGCGTCTCTTGAAAGCGGCAGCATGATTAGCTTTGACAACGTCAATAAATACTATGGCGACTATCACGCCTTGAGCGGCATCAATGAACACGTCGCCAAGGGCGAAGTACTGGTCGTGTGCGGCCCGTCCGGTTCCGGCAAGTCGACCCTGATCCGCACCATCAACCGCCTGGAGGCGATCGCCTCGGGCCGCATCACGGTGGCGGGCCAGGACATTTACGCTCCGGGGCTGGACGTGAATGCCCTGCGTTCGCACATCGGTTTTGTGTTTCAGCAATTCAACCTGTTTCCCCATTTATCGGTGCTGGACAATTGCGCGCTGGCGCCGCAGCGCTTGCGCGGCCTCAGCCGGCGCGAAGCGCAAGAGCGGGCGCTGGCCCTGCTGGAACGGGTGGGGCTGGCGCACAAGGCGCACGCCATGCCGGCTGCCCTGTCGGGCGGGCAGCAGCAGCGGGTGGCCATCGCCCGCGCGCTGGCCATGCAGCCGCCGCTGATGCTGTTCGACGAACCGACCAGCGCGCTGGACCCGGAAATGGTGGGCGAGGTGCTGCAAGTGATGCGCGACCTGGCGCAGGGCGGCATGACGATGGTATGCGTCACGCACGAGATGGGTTTCGCGCGCGAGGTGGCGGACCGCGTCTGGTTCATGGATCACGGGCAAGTGCTGGAGCGGGCCACGCCCGAAGAGTTCTTTGCGCGGCCGCAACATGCGCGCGCCCAACAGTTCCTGTCCGATATCCGCAGCCCGTTCAGCGTGTCCGCATGATCGGCTGTGTGCGCAAGCGAACGGTATTTCGCTGTCGGTGAGCGCACTCTAGAAGAGTGGCGCATGGTGCGCCCGCAGCCGACCAGGAGGGCCGTATCATGTCACGCATCATTGCAGGTCATTTTCAGTTGCAGGAGCAGATAGACGCCGCGCGCGCCGCCCTGAACCAGGCGGGCTTTCCCGATAGCCGCATCAGCGCCTTCTTCGTCAACCAGCCGGGCCAGCACGACTTGCACGCGTTTGGCGGCGACCGCGACGTGTCGCCTGGGGCCAAAGAGACGCCGGAGGGCGTGGTCGAAGGCGTGGCCGTCGGGGCCGCCGTGGGCGCGGGCATCGGCGCGGCCGCCACCCTGGCGACGGGGCCGCTGGGCCCGGTGGTGGGAGCGCTGGTGGGCGCCCACGTGGGCTCGCTCTACAGTTTCAATAAAATGAAGGAGGCGGGCGAATCCGAGAAGCATGGCGACAAGAACGGCGAAAACCGCCGCCAGCCACGCCATCCGGGCATGCTGATTGCCGTGGCACTGGGCGGCCTCGACGAGCGCGAACGGGCGCTCGAGGTGATGCACCGGCTGGGCGCCGAGCATATCGAGGAAGCGGAAGGCACGATTGCCAATGGCGACTGGTACGACTTTGATCCGCTCAGCATTCCCGTGCTGGTGGCGTGAGCCTGCGCACCAGCCGTGCAATATGCTTAAATGCCGCGCCGTACGAATTTTAGGTATGATCCTTGTTAGTATTGGTAATCAATGCCGACAGGGATAGTTTCCGCGCGCCCGTAGTGACACTGGACCAAGGTGACTGCCTGTAGTACTTGCCTCGCATGCTAACGAGTATGAATAGGAGGTCGCGTCATGACACAGGCATGGTTCATTCTGACACGGGCCGATGGGCGCGACATCTGCGCGCCCTCGCCGGCACAGCTGGCCGATGCGCTGGCCGAAGTCTACCGCGGCGGCGTCACGCCGGACGGTAGTCCGGCCGCTGTCTTGTTACGCTTTGGCTACGACGACGGCTTGATGTATCAGGTCGAGGTCGCTAGCGGAGGCGAAGTTACTTTCGAGGAATGGTCGGACCGCGATTGCGAAATCGCCCTGGCCAGTCCGCGCCATATGTCAGCCCTGCCGCAGGACGCCGCTCTGCAGCTGTGGCAGTGGCTGACGCAGCGCCAGGTGGCGAAGATCCGCAGCCAGCCCTGGCAGGGCGGTTAGCCCTGCCGTCTCTCCCAAGGCCTAGTGCGCCATCAGCACGGGGATCGTCATGCTTTGCAGTATCGTGCGCGTGACGCCGCCCAGGATGGTCTCGCGCAAGCGCGAATGGCCATACGCTCCCATCACCAGCAAATCGGCCGACAGGTCGGCCGCCTGCGACAGCAGCGCTTCGCCGATATCGCCGCGCCGCACGCCACCGCCATCGAGCAAATGCAGGCGCGCCTCCACGCCGTGCCGCGCCAGGTAGTGCGTCAGCTCGGCGCCCGGCTGTTCGCCATGCTCGGTGGCATGCACCTGGGCATCGAAGATGGCTACGTGGACTTGCCCCGCGCGCTGCAGCAGGGGCAGGGCGGCGCTCACTGCGCGGCTCGCTTCCTTGCTGGCATTCCAGGAAATGAGCACATTGCGCGCGGCCGCCGGCGGCGCCAGCAGGGGAAGCGGCGGCGCATACGGCACGATCAGCACGGGGCGGCCCGAATGCAGCAGCACATAGGCGGGAAAGTCGCGCATCACGGACGGCGATTTATCCTTGGCATTGTATTGGCTGATGACGACCAGGTCCGCATAGCGGGCCAGCTGGCTGATGCCGCCCGCCGCCTCGTCGTCGAGCACGCGCTGTTCGAACGAGGCGACGCCGGCCGCGCGCACCTGTTGTTCGAAACCGTCGAGGGCGCGCGTGGCCCGTTCGCGCAGGAAATTGAGGTGCAAGCTCAGGTTCGGGTCGGCATCGAGGTCGGGCTGGTTCTGGTACAGCAGGCGCGACACGCCCGTCAGCGCTACGCCCGTCAGGTGGCCGCCGCAAGCTTGGGCGATGCTGGCGGCCGTTTCGATGCGGGCTGCGCGCCCGGCGCTGTCGTCGATGTGGAGCAATACGGTCTTATACGTCATGGCCTGGCCTCTCGCTGTGCAGTAGTGGCCATTCTGGCACAATCCGGGGTGCCGGCCGCGCACGACTGCATCAGGCTGAGCACTTGATCTGGCGCAAAGCTGGCGATAAGAACTGCTCCTACACTTGATCCCACGCAGAATAACCATAACAAGCGGGGAGGGACAGCAATGAGGGAACAGAAGGTAGCGCTGGTCACAGGCGGCATGGGTGGGCTGGGCACGGCCTTGTGCCGCCGGCTGTATGCGGCGGGCTTTGCCGTCGTGGCGGCGCACACGCCTGGCAATGCGCGCGTCGGAAGCTGGCTCGACGAGCAACAGGCGCAGCAGTATTATTTTCATCCCTTGCCGCTCGACGTGAGCGATTTCGATGCCTGCAGCGTAGCCGTGGCAGGCGTGCTGGCGCAGTTTGGCCGCATCGACGTGCTGGTCAACAACGCCGGCATCACGCGCGACCAGAGCATGCGCAAGATGGAATTGCCGCACTGGGCCGAGGTCATGCGCACCAATCTCGACAGCCTGTTCAACATGAGCAAGCAGGTGCTCGAACCGATGCTGGCCAAGCGCTGGGGCCGCATCATCAATATCTCGTCCGTGAATGGCCAGAAGGGCGCATTTGGCCAGTGCAACTACGCGGCCGCCAAGGCGGGCGTGCATGGCTTCAGCAAGGCGCTGGCGCTGGAAGTGGCGCGCCACGGCATCACCGTCAACACGGTCTCGCCCGGCTACCTGCGCACGCAGATGGTGACGGCCGTGCCAGCCGATATCCTGGAAACGAAGATTTTGCCGCAAATTCCCCTGGGTCGCCTGGGCGAACCGGACGAGGTGGCGGCCCTGGTGGCCTACCTGGCGTCGGACGAGGCGGCGTTCGTCACGGGCGCAAACATCGCCATCAATGGCGGACAGCACATGAGTTAATCAAGCCGAGTCAAGCAAGTTGAGTCAAGCAAGCTGAGTCAAGCAAGCTGAGTCAGGCGAGCTGAGTCAGGCAAGCGTGCAGCTTGCAGCAGGGCAATGGCAGTAGAGGAGACCCGTCCACCCAGCCGGCACACAGACGCTGGCGGACAGACGGATGGCAGTTGCTAGACAACAGGGGGCAGGGTAGTGATGCCTTGCCCTTTGTTGTTGCGCAGTCATGGTGGCGAGCGCTGGGCTTTTTCCAGCCGTGTCTGGCAATCGATGCACAGGAGCGCCTCGGGGCGCGCATTCAGACGCGACAGGCCAATGGCTTCGCCGCAGTTGTCGCACAGGCCGTAGCTGCCATCGGCAACCTTGACCAGTGCGTGCTTGATGATGGCCAGCTGTGCCTGATTGTGCTCGGCCGCTTCGCTGACGAGGTCGTTCAAGGTGCGCACGCTGGCGTTGTCGGCCGGCGAGGCTTCGATTTCATTGAGCAGCGAGGCGCGCGCATCCGCTTCGGCCGCTTCGTTCTCTATCTGTTCCAGCAACGCCAGCTTGCGTTGCTCCAGCACGCCTTGCAGGTGCTGCAGCTGGTCTTGCGGCAATCCATTCATGGTCATCACCCGGTAAGAGCTTATTGTCATCATGGTAATCCAAGATTGGCAGCTCTGCTTGCGCCACTACCTGCGCCGCGTTTGACGCGACGCAGGCAGGCATGGGCCGTTCTAAGCTGGGTCCTTCAGGCAGTTGACCATCCAGGCGACGCCGAACTGGTCTTTCAGCATGCCGAAGCGCTTGGCCCAGAATGTTTCCTCCAGCGGCATCTGGATATTGCCGTCCCGCGCTAGCGCGTTGAAGGCCTGTTCCGCTTCCTCGGGCGTGTCGAGGGTCAGGCAGACGGCGCTGCCGCTCATGCCCTTGGCGCCATCTTCGGTACATCCACCGTCCGAGCCCATCAGCATGGTGGGACCCAACTGCACGGAGCCGTGCATGATCTTGTCGTACCAGTCTTCCTTGACTTGGTCCTGGGCTGGCGAGCCCCGATACGGCATCAGGTACAGCCTGTCGCCATGCAGGTGCTGGCGGTAGTATTCCAGCGCTTGCGCGCAATTTCCATTGAATTGCAAATACGGTTCGATACGCATATTGGCCTCCTCTGGTTGGCCCGCCGACACGATTGCCAGGCCGGGACGTCCCAGTATAGGCGCTCGCCGGCCAAATTCAATCAGTCCGGCGCCATCTCCTGCAACCGCTCACGTACCTTGCCCAGGGTGCCGAGGATGCGCTCGGGATTGCCGGCGAGGACGGCGCTGCCCAGGTGCAACAAGCTCGTCGCCAGGCTGATCCAGTGCCGCACGTCGTCGTTGCGGGCGATACGCAGGCGCACCGTGTCGAGCAGGCCGCTGAGGTGGCGCTGCGCCGTTTCCAGGCCGGCCACCGTATGCCCGGCGGCATCGGCATACAGCTGGTTGGCTTGCTGGCGCAGTGCCACTTCCAGGGCGAAGACGGCCTGTGCCTGGCTGTGGCTGATACCGTTTTCTCCCTGGCTGGCGCGCTTGCGGATGGCGCGCATGACGGCACCATGCAGGGTGATGGCCGCCTGCGACAGGCTATCGGCCAGTTGCTCGACGCGCATGGCGCTGCTGAGAGCCGCTTCGCGTCGTTCGCTGCTTAGCGATCCGTCCATCGTGCCTCCGTGGTGGTGAGGGCGGCAGCGAGCTGGGCGTGTTCGCGCCCCAGTGCCGCCAGTTTCCGGCGCGCCAGCGTATGGCGCAGGCCAATCAGGCGATATTCCTCGGCTTTGCTTTGCTGCATGTTTTTCGCCAGCACGGCCAGCAGGCGCTGCTGCGGCGTGTCGGCATACGCGATGTCCACGTCCAGCAAGCCGAGCACGATGTCGCGCTCGTTATCACCGCTTTTGTCGTACAGCAGCAGCAAGTTGTCGAGCGCGGCCAGCAGGGCTTGCAGCGGCGCGTCGCCGTCGTGCAGCACTTGTGCCAGGTGCGCCTGCTGGCTGGCCGCGCCGCCAAGGCGCGATAGTTGCTGCAGCAACAGGGTGTAGGCGCTGACATGGCGGTCGTCGATGCCGCTGCCAGGCCAGGCGCGGATGGCGGCGCCAGCACCAGCCAGTTCGGGCTGCACGTCATACGCATCGGCTTGCGCCAGCCGGCCCAGCGCCTGCAGGTACAGGCGCACGGCTTGCGTCAGGCGCGCGACATCCGCTTGCGCGGCGTGGCGCTGCGCATCGAGCAGCCGTTCGCGCGCGTCTTCGGCCGGTGATAGAAAGGGACGGGCGCGCTGGTAGCTGTCCACGTGGCGTTGCGACAGTTCGCTGAAGGCGTTCAGGGCATCGGTGCCGGCGGCAAGGGCGCGTACTTGCGCGAGGTCGGTACGTGGAGTGGTGCAGCCGCACAGGACTGCAACCAGGCAGAGGCGCAGGCAAAGGGTGCGGCGATGGCGGGCGGGCAGGGCGAACACGTCACCTCTCGACAGTAAATACTGTATGGAAAGGTATTGTCGTGTCGCACTGCGCTGCCCGCCTTGTGCGGGCGCAAGCGCGTTGCGATCAGTTGCCTATCGCGCGCGCAATGTTTGATGTGCCCGTCAATTGCTCTCGCCAGCCCAGTCCGGCCACGGTATCGCTGGCGGGACGGTATTCGCAGCCGACCCAGCCTGCGTAGCCGACCTGGTCCAGCAGCTTGAACAAGTGGCGATAGTTGATCTCCCCCGTGCCCGGTTCGTGACGGCCCGGCGTGTCGGCGATCTGGATGTGGCGGATCAGGGGCAGCATGGCGCGGATAGTATTGCTCAGTTCGCCTTCCATGCGCTGCATGTGATAAATGTCGTATTGCAAGAAAATATTGCTGCGCTGACAGTCGGCGATGATGTCGGCCGCCTGCTGGCTATGGTTCAGAAAGTAAGCGGGCATGTCGTAGTGGTTGATCGGCTCGATTAGTACGTTGATGCCGTGTGGACGGCAGGCGTCGGCCGCACATTGCAGGTTGCCGATCAGGCATTGCCGCGCCCGCTCCTGGCTCATGCCGGGCGGCACAATGCCAGCCATGCAGTGCAACTGTTTCGCCCCCAGCGCTAGCGCATAGTTGAGCGCCAGTTGCACGTTGCTGTGGAATTCCTCGCGCCGGCGAGGATCGCAGGCGATGCCCCGTTCACCATGTTCCCAGTCGCCGGGCGGAAAGTTGAACACGGCCAGTTGCAGGTGGTGGCGTTCCAGCCGCATGGCGATCTGGCGCGCCTCGACGGCATAGGGAAACAGGAATTCGACGGCATCGAAGCCCGCTTCCCTGGCGGCGGCAAAACGGTCCAGGAAGGGCAGTTCGGTAAACATCATGCTGAGGTTGGCAGCGAAGTTCGGCATGGCAGCACGCAGGTGAGGACGATAGGCACTATCCTAGCCCAAATTGGCAATTGGTGGCGTGCATAAAAAAACCGTTCCAGAAGCAAGTTCTGGAACGGTCTTATCGTCTTTTTAATCAAGACAAACGCCGCCTGAAAGCGTAGCGAGCGGCAGTGATATTGCGTCGAGTCGCGCAGCCGTACTGGAGTACGGCGAGCAAGGCAAACGCAATAGCGCCCCGCGCAGCAGCGTTAAGGCCGCGGTTTAGCGGCCGCGGCCGCCGGAACGGTGATTCGCTGCCGAACGCGGCGCATTGCCGCTACGGTTGCCACCACCGCCGCCCGCTGGGCCGGCGCTGCGTGGCTTGGCGCCGCTGCCGCCGGTTTTCACGCGCACCACGGCGCCTGCTGGCGCGCGGCTGTTGTTGCGGTGACCACCGGTGCCGCTGCGCAATTGCACAGGCTGGGCGCGGGCGTTCAGGTCTGGCTCGAAGCCTTCGATGACTTCGCGCGGCAGGGTTTGCTTGATCAGCTTTTCGATGTCTTTCAACATTTCGTGCTCATCCACGCAGACCAGCGACACGGCTTCGCCCTTGGCGCCGGCACGGCCCGTGCGGCCGATACGGTGCACATAGTCTTCCGGAATGTTCGGCAAGTCGTAGTTGACGACGTGCGGCAACTGGTCGATATCGATACCGCGCGCGGCGATGTCGGTGGCGACCAGCACTTGCAAGGTACCATCCTTGAACTCGGACAGCGCGCGCGTGCGCGCCGACTGGCTCTTGTTGCCGTGGATGGCCAGGGCGCCAATGCCGTCCGCGCCCAGCTGCTCGACCAGTTTATTGGCGCCATGCTTGGTGCGCGTAAACACCAGCACTTGCGTCCAGTTGTTCGATTTGATCAGGTAGGACAGCATCGGGTGCTTCTTGTCGCGGTCGACGGGATGGATCTTTTGCTTGATCACTTCCACGGTCGAATTGCGGCGCGCCACTTCGATCATGGCTGGCTTGTTCAGCAAGCCGTCGGCCAGGGCCTTGATCTCTTCCGAGAACGTGGCCGAGAACAACAGGTTCTGGCGTTTTGGCGGCAGCACGGCCAGTACTTTCTTGATGTCGCGGATGAAGCCCATGTCGAGCATGCGGTCGGCTTCGTCGAGAATCAGGATTTCCACTTTCGACAGGTCAACCGTGCCCTGGCCCATGTGGTCCAGCAGGCGGCCCGGCGTGGCGACGAGCACGTCGACGCCGTGTTTGAGCTGCTTGATTTGCGGGTTGATGCCGACGCCGCCGAAGATCACGGTGGAGTTCAGCTTGGTGTATTTGCCGTAGGTGCGCACGCTTTCCTCGACCTGCGCGGCGAGTTCGCGCGTCGGTGCCAGGATCAGGGCGCGGATCGGGCGCGTGGAAGTGTTGCTGGTGATGGCCGCGCCATTCGCGTCAGTCGACAGGCGGTGCAGCACGGGCAGGGTGAAGCCGGCCGTCTTGCCGGTGCCGGTCTGTGCGCCGGCCAGCAAGTCGCCGCCAGCCAGCACGGCGGGAATCGCCTGCGACTGAATCGGGGTCGGCACGGTGTAGCCGTGTTCGGTAACGGCACGTACGATAGCGTCGGACAATCCGAGGGAGGAAAAGGACATGGTAACTTTATTGTGAGATCGGCCTGTCGCCATCGTGGGGCGCCAGTCGCAGGCAATCAGATTAGGGGTCGAAAGACAGCGGCAAGGGGACTGGTCATATGTGCCGCACACGCGAAGTATAACAGCATGGCAAAAACGCGCCTGTTTTGTTTCAGGTTTGCAATGCCGCAAGTAAAGAAAAGTAAGGGCGCGCTTCGTATTGTCGTTCTTCCCTATTATTCCCTGCAGCACTCCATGCGCGGGACTCACCGTGGCGCCGGGGTGTTCATTCCTGGAGGAATATCATGCGTATCGCCGATCTTCGCATCGCCACCCGCCTGTATGGCGGTTTCGGCACCATCGTCCTGTTGCTGGCCGCCCTGGTCACTGTCGCCACACTGAATGTCTCACGGCTGGGCGACGCCAATGCCATCAATACCCACACTTACCAGGTACTCGCCGAAAACAGTGCGATCCTGGAAAGCCTGATCAACATGGAAACAGGCCAGCGCGGCTACGTGATCACGGGCGCGGAGGCATCGTTGGAGCCCTACAAGGCGGGTCAGGCCGGGTTTGGCACGCACCTGGCCACGGCGCGCGCCTTGACTATCGATAACCGGGCCCAGCAGGAGCGCCTGGCGAAGCTCGATGTTGCCAAGCAAGCCTGGCTGGCTGGCGCGCTCGAGCCCGTGATCGCCATGCGGCGCGCCGTGGCGCAGGGCACGGCCGCCATCGAGCCTGTACTGGCGCTGGTGAACGAGGGCCGGGGCAAGCAGGGCATGGATGGCATGCGGGCACTGCTGGGCGAAATCGGCCAGGCGGAAACGACGCTGCTGGCGCGGCGCTCGGAAGCGGCGGCGGCCTTGCAGGCGCAGGCGCATTGGACCTTGCTGGGCGGCGGCGCGGTGGCGCTGATCCTGGCCGCCATGATCGCCTGGTGGCTGGCGCGTAACATCAGCACGCCGTTGCGCTCGGCGATCAACGTGGCCAGGCAGGTGGCGCAGGGCGACTTGACGGTGCAGGTGGAAGTGCGCTCAAAGGATGAGACGGGCGAGCTGATGCAGGCATTGAAAGACATGACGACAAGCTTGCTGCGCATCGTCACCGAAGTGCGCGGCGGCACGCAGGCCATCGCCACGGCATCGCGCCAGATTGCCTCGGGCAATATCGACTTGTCCGCGCGCACGGAACAGCAGGCCAGTTCCCTGGAAGAGACGGCGTCGTCGATGGAGGAACTGACCAGCACGGTACAGCAGAACGCGCAGAATGCCAGCGAGGCCAACGGCCTGGCGGCGTCGGCCTCGGCCGTGGCCGGCAAAGGCGGCGCAGTGGTGGCGCAAGTGGTGGACACCATGGGGTCGATCAACGACTCGTCGCGCAAGATCGTCGACATCATCGGCGTGATCGACGGCATCGCCTTCCAGACGAATATCCTGGCCCTGAACGCGGCCGTCGAGGCGGCCCGGGCGGGTGAGCAGGGGCGCGGCTTTGCGGTCGTCGCCACCGAGGTGCGCAACCTGGCGCAACGTTCGGCCAGTGCCGCCAGGGAAATCAAGGCTCTCATCAACGACTCGGTGGCGCAGGTGGAGAGTGGCGCGCGCCTGGTCGACGAGGCGGGCCACACCATGCGCGAGATCGTCGATAGCGTGCACAAGGTCAGCAGCATTGTCGGGCATATCTCGGCCGCCAGCGACGAGCAGCGGGCCGGCATCGAGCAAGTCAACCAGGCGATCAGCGAAATGGACCAGGTGACCCAGCAAAACGCCGCGCTGGTGGAAGAGGCTGCGGCAGCGGCGGAATCCATGCAGGAGCAGGCCGCCCGTCTGGCCGATGCGGTGAGCGTGTTCACGACAGCGCAGGTGGACGCCATTCCGGCGCTGGCTCCCCGTCCCATCGTGCGCCATCCCGCGCCCGTGGTGGCAGCGCGCGCGGTGGCCCGTCTTCCCGCCAGGGCAGTGGCGCCCCGCGCGCCACAAGCTCTGGCGGGGAAACAGCGTTCGGGAGGGGATGAGTGGGAAGAATTCTAATGATTCAGCGCATGCGACAGATGTCGCAAATAGCGCTTGCGCGCGTGTGACTGTTGTCGCATAATTGTGTCAATAGTCACTAGAAGGAATCACCATGAGTACGCCCTCCGTCACTGAACTATCGTTATTGAAAGCCCTGTGGAAAGAGCAGCCGCTTTCCGCGCGTGAGTTGCACGCCCGCGTGGAAGATGCGCTGGGCTGGTCGTTTTCATCCACGCGCAAGACCCTGGAGCGCATGCTGGACAAGGGCATGCTGCTGCAGCGCAGCGTGCACGGCGTACTCGTCTATGAAGCCAATGTGGACAAGGTGGCCACCCTGGCCGCGTTCGCCCATGACTTCGGCCGCCGCGTGATGGAAATCGATAGCCCCTTGCCGGTCAGTATGTTTACAGGCAGCAAACTGGTGGACCAGCAGGAACTGGCGGCGCTGGAACAACTGCTGCACGACTGGCCTCTCGACAGCAAGGAGTAAGCGATGAGCTTGTTTACCCTGACTTTGCTGCAGGCAACGGCTGCCTGCCTGCTGAGCGGCTGGCTGCTGCAAGGCTTGCTGTACCTGGGGCAACGGCGCTGGCCTGCGCTGGCGGCGCAGCGCAGCGTGTGGCTCGGCGCGCAATTGGTGCTGGCCGCCGTGTTTGTGCTGCCGCTGTTGCCTGACACGCGACAGCTGAGCGTGGTGCCCGGGGTGAGCGTGCCGGTTTCCCTGGCCAGCGCAACGCCCGGCATGGCGATGGCCATGGATGCGCCAGTTGCCGGGCTGCCATCCGGTGCTGCGTGGCTGTCCCTGGTTCCGGCCGCCTGGAGCCTGGTCTATCTGCTGGGCGTCGCTTGCACAGCCTGGCGCTGGCAGCGTGGCCGCGCCATGTTGCGCACCTTGCTCCGGCTGGCGCAGCGGCGCCGGCTGCATGGCATGGATGTGCTGGAAGTGGATGCGCCTATCTCGCCGATGCTGGTGGGCGTATGGCGGCCGCGTCTGCTGCTGCCGGCACACCTGGCGCAATTTACGCCCGAACAGCAGCAAATGGTGATCGCCCATGAGTTGACCCATGCACGCCGCCGCGACCCCTTGCTCCTGCTGCTGGCCACCATGCTGCAGGCGCTGCTGTGGTTCAATCCGGCCGCACGCTGGCTGTCCGGCAAGCTGGCTTGGGCGCAGGAGCTCGGTTGCGACCGCCAGGTACTGGCTGGCCGCCCTGCGCGCCAGCGCCAGCAATATGCGGCGGCGCTGGTCAAGCAGCTGGGCCTGCAGGCCCAGCCGCTGCCAGGGTTGGCGTTTGGCGGCGGCCGCCTGGCCGAGCGCCTGCTGCGGATGCGTGACGGGCAGGATCGCTTGCCTCCGGCCTTGCGGGCACTGACGGCGCTGCTGCTGTGCGCCATCGGCGCGGCCAGCCTGGCGCTGCAGCCGGCACTGGCGTGGGCGGTGGCTGCCGCACCGGCAGCCGTGCTCGCTGCGCCAGCCCCGGCGCCAACTGTCTGGCGCAATCCCCTCGATACCATGCGTGTGACCGGCTTCTTTGGCGTGGTGCGCGAGATGACGCCGCAAGGACATAGCGGCATCGATTTGGGCGCCAGGCGCGGCACGCCCGTGCATGCGGCGGCCGACGGCATCGCCAGCGTCAGCGAAGATGCGCGCCTCGGCAAGGCCGTCCGCATTGATCATGGCGGTGGCATCGAGACGCTGTATGCGCATCTCGACCGGGTCACGCTCACGACCGGCATGGCCGTCACGGCAGGGCAGGCCATCGGCTCAGTGGGCGCCACGGGCCTGGCGACGGGGCCGCATTTGCATTTCCAGGTCAGCCATAACGGGCGCTTGCAGGATCCGCAGCAGTGGCTGGCCGGCCTCGATGCCAACGCCAGCGCGCGCGCCTTGCGCATGCGCAAGGAGCAGTTCGGCCGCTGACGCCTGCAGGCCGGGCCGGCGCGGCGCGCCTGGCCCGGTGACCGTTCCTCCTTTTTGGAATTCCCATGCGATTGAGTATTCTCTTGTGCAGCCTCGCGCTGCCGTTGACGGCGCACGTCCGTGCCGACGACACCCTTCCTTCCGTGACAGTCAGTGCGGGAAAAATGGACCAGCGCCGCAGCGACTCTGTCGCCGGCATCGTCGTCGGCCACGATGAACTGATACGCCAGGGCGACCGCGTGCTGTCCGATGCCTTGAAGCGCCTGCCCGGCGTTACCATCGGCGCGCCGGCCGGCACGCCTTCGGGCACGACTGGCGGGCAAATCCAGCTGCGCGGGCTGGGACAGGGGTATACCCTCGTCATGCTCGACGGCGTGCCCGTGCCGGCCGGTTTTTCGCTCGACTCTCTGGACCCGGAACTGGTCGAGCGCGTGGAAATCATGCGCGCCGCCACGGCGGAGTTTTCCGCGCAGGCGATCGCCGGCTCCATCAACATCGTGCTGAAAAGATCTGGCAAGCGGCGCGAGCGCACCTTCAAGCTGGGTAGCTCGGCCAGCAACGGCATGTCCGCCGGCAGCGCTGGCGTGCAATGGACGGACCGGGACGGGCGCCTGTCGTATGCGCTGGCCGGCACGCTAGGCCACACAGGGCGCCGGGGTTTGCTCGATGAATGGAACCGCGAATATGCTGCCGGTGGCACGCCCACGGTAGTGCGCCACATGCCGCTGACCGAGCGCGTGACCAGTGATACGTTCGAGCTGGCGCCCCGATTGCAATGGGCGCTGGCGGGCGAGGGCAGCCTGGCCTGGCAAAGCCTGCTCAATGTCCGCCGCCTGGCCAGCCGCCGTCATGTGGTGGAAACGGCTTACCTGGGCGGTCATACCGGGTATCCGGACAACGACGCCGCCTTCAATCAGGACAGCAGCACCGTGCGCAGCGATCTGCACTGGCTGCGCAAGCTCGAACATGGTGCCAGCCTCGATGTAAAACTCGGCCTCGATGTCAACCACCGCAGCAGCGATTATCTGTTCCAGGGTGTCGGCGCCGTGCCCGGGCCGGCGAATGTGCGCCTGGTCGATGCGGGCGTGGACGATGTGGGCGTGCAGGCCAGCGGAACTTATCGCCGGACTCTGGGCGAGGGGCACGCGCTGGCGGCGGGCTGGGAAGCGGGCCACCGGCGGCGCGCGGATTTTCGCCGCGAGCGACAGCTGGAACCGGGCGGGCCGCCTGTCTTGCCGGAAGAAGAGTATGTGGCCACGGTGCGGCGCCTGGCTCTGTTCGCGCAGGATGAATGGGAGGTGTCCGCGCGCTGGTCGCTGTATCTGGGCCTGCGCTGGGAAGCCTGGCGCACGGCCAGCGCCACCGGTGGCGCGGAGCCCGTCGACGTGCGCGCACAGGTGTGGAGCCCCGTGCTGCAAAGCCTGTGGAAGTTCGCTGGCAAGGATCAAGTGCGCCTGGCCATCACGCGCACCTACAAGGCGCCGCAGATTTTCCAGCTGATCCCGCGCCCCTATATCGTCGACAACGGCAATAGTCCCACGAACCCCGACAACCAGGGCAACCCTGCGCTGCGCCCTGAACTGGCATGGGGCCTGGATGCCGCCTACGAATACTACCTGGGCGAGGGGGCCATGTTGGGTGCCAGCGCTTCGCTGCGCACGATCAGCGACGTCATGCTGGACCGCCTGCACCTGGCCAACGGGCGCTGGGTGGCCGGGCCCGTCAACAATGGCCGTGCGCAGGTGCGCAGCATCGAGCTGGAAGCGAAGCTGCCGTTGACGGCGCTGTTTGCCGGTGCCCCTGCGCTGGACCTGCGGGCGAATCTGGCGCGCAACTGGTCCGCGGTGGACGCCGTCCCCGGCCCATACAACCGCCTCGATGGCCAGCTGCCGTGGAGCGCCAACCTGGGCGCGGATTACCAGCTGGCCAACAGGCCGCTGACCCTGGGCGGCAACCTGCATTACCAGGCGGGAGGGCTGTCGCGCGAGTCAAGCCAGCTGCTGGCCTGGCAGGGCGCCCGGCGCGAGCTGGATATTTATGCGCTGTGGAAGTTCAGCGAGCAGCTGCGCCTGCGCGTGTCGGGCGCCAACCTGCTGCGGCAGCCTGAGCGCACGCGCAGCCTGTATGCGGATGGCGCGGGCAGTGCCCTGCGCACGGTCGCTGCGGGCACCTACCGCAGCTGGCGGGTGATGCTGGAAGGCGCCCTGTAGCTTCAGTCGTCGATCTCCTCGACGGCATGCGGCACGCCCTGCGCATCGAGGTAGGAGCGCAGGGCGTCCAGGCCATGCCACGCCTCCGGGCGCAAGGACTGGCAGATATACAGGCCGGCATTCGTCAGCCTGACGTCCGTGTCGGGCATGTTGCTGGGCGCCTGCGGCCGCGCCGCAAGCAGTTGTTCGAGGTGCTGGCGCTGGCCCGGCGTCAGGCTGGCCGTGATCCTGAATTCAAATCCCATGTTTTTCTCCGTGTAGTTGGTCTCGGTGTGCTTATTTTGTATCATCGAAAAAATCGAATATAGCTTGGTATTCTTTCCGTTTTTGTTTTCAATTTGATGCATGCATACTGCATATCACTGACCCGCAGCATGCTGGCGCAAGAAGAAAGGCGCTACATTGCGCGGGAGGGACACGATTATTTTTATATTCAATTATTTTCACGAGGAAAACATCATGCCTGTCGCCACCGCCCAAGCCGCACAAAAACTGCTGACCCCGAACGATCATACCCTGATCATGATCGATCACCAGTCGCAGATGGCGTTTGCCACCCGCTCCATCGACCTGGCCCTGCTGCGCAACAATGCGGCCCTGGTGGCCAAGGCGGCGGCCGAATTCACGGTGCCGACGATCCTGACGACGGTGGCCGCCAAGTCCTTCTCCGGCCCCATCTTCGACGAAATCCAGTCCGTCTTCCCGGAACAGGCGCCGGTCGACCGCACCAGCATGAACACCTGGGAAGATGCCCGCATCGCCGACAAGGTGAATGGCTACGGCAAGGACAAGATCGTGCTGGCGGGCCTGTGGACGTCCGTCTGCATCGTGGGCCCCGCGCTGTCGGCGCTGGAGCAGGGATTCGAGGTGTACGTGATCGCCGATGCCAGCGGCGACGTGTCCGATGAAGCGCATGCGATGGCCATGCAGCGCATGATACAGGCGGGCGCGCAGCCGATGACGTCCGTGCAATACTTGCTGGAACTTCAGCGCGACTGGGCCCGCGGCGAGACCTACAACGAGACGGTGGCGACGGCCGTGGCGCACGGCGGCGGCTATGGCCTGGGCTTGATCTACGCCAAATCCATGTTCAACGCCAGCGAAGGCCATTGAGATTTTATTGATATCACGCCACCGCCGTCCTACGGCGGGGCGGTATCATTCACCTGAATCGGGAGTTCCCATGCACGCTAGCACGATTTTACTCAATGGCCGTTTCCATACGGTCGACAGGACGCAGCCGCTGGCGTCCGCCGTCGCCATCGCCGATGGCAAATTTCTCGCCGTGGGCGACGCTGAAGACGTGATGCGCCATCGCGGTCCCGCCACGCAGGTGATCGACCTGGATGGCCGCACGGTGATTCCCGGCCTGAACGACTCGCATTTGCACCTGATACGAGGCGGCTTGAACTACAACCTGGAATTGCGCTGGGAAGGCGTGCCCTCGCTGGCCGACGCCTTGCGCATGCTGAAAGATCAGGCGCTGCGCACGCCAAATCTGCAATGGGTGCGCGTGGTGGGCGGCTGGACGGAATTCCAGTTCGCGGAAAAACGCATGCCCACTCTCGATGAAATCAACGCGGCCGCGCCCGACACGCCCGTCTTCATCTTGCACTTGTACGACCGCGCCCTGCTGAACCGCGCCGCCCTGCGCGCCGTCGGCTACGATAAAAATACGCCGAACCCGCCGGGCGGCGAAATCGTGCGCGACGCTGCCGGCAACCCCACCGGCTTGCTGATTGCCCGCCCGAACGCCATGATTTTATATGCGACCCTGGCGAAAGGCCCGAAATTGCCGCTCGATTTGCAAGTCAACTCCACGCGCCAGTTCATGCGCGAACTGAATCGCCTGGGCATCACCAGCGCCATCGACGCGGGCGGCGGCTTCCAGAATTATCCCGAGGATTACGCCGTCGTCGATGAGCTGGCGCAAAAAGAGCAGCTGACCATCCGCATCGCTTACAACCTGTTCACGCAGAACAAGGGCGCGGAATTGCAGGACTTCCAGAAGTGGACCGGCATGGTGAATCCCGGCGACGGCACGGACTTTTACCGGCATAACGGCGCCGGCGAAATGCTGGTGTTTTCCGCCGCCGATTTCGAGGATTTCCTCGAACCGCGCCCGGAGCTGGCGGCCGGCATGGAAGACGAGCTGGAAAAGGTCGTGCGCCACCTGGTCGAGCAGCGCTGGCCCTTCCGCCTGCACGCTACCTATGACGAATCGATCAGCCGCATGCTCGACGTGTTCGAAAAGGTCAACCGCGACACGCCTTTCGGGGGCTTGCACTGGCTGTTCGACCACGCGGAAACCATCAGCCCCAAAAATATCGACCGCGTCAAGGCGCTGGGCGGCGGCCTGGCCATCCAGCACCGCATGGCTTTCCAGGGCGAGTACTTTGTCGAGCGCTATGGCGCCGACGCAGCCAAGGCGACGCCGCCAGTGCAGCGCATGCTGGATGCGGGCGTGCCCGTGGGCGGCGGCACGGATGCAACGCGGGTCGCCAGCTACAACCCGTGGACGGCGCTGTACTGGCTGGTATCGGGGCGCACCGTGGGCGGGCTGGCCCTGACGGATGCAGCGGGCAGATTGTCGCGCGATACGGCGCTGGAACTGTGGACGGCGGGCAGCGCCTGGTTTTCCAGCGAACAAGGCAAGAAGGGACGTATCCGCGAAGGCATGCTGGCCGACCTTGCCGTGCTGTCGGCCGATTATTTCACGCTGCCGGAAGAGGCGATCAAGTCCATCGAATCCGTGCTGACCATGGTGGGCGGCAAGATCGTCTACGGCCAGGGGGCATTTTCCTCCCTGTCGCCGCCTTTGATTCCCGTGCTGCCCGAATGGTCGCCCGTGCGCGCGGTGCCGGGCCATTACCGTCCTGCAGCCAAGCCGGCGCAAGCCTTGCTGCCGCACCAGTGCGCGGGCGCCTGCGGCGTGCATGCCCATGCCCACGACAGGGCACGCAAGTCGGCCGTGCCGATTGCCGACTTTTCCGGTTTCTGGGGCACGCTGGGCTGCAGCTGCTTCGCGTTCTAGGAGGCGACATGCGCTACCGGAAAGTGATGCTGGGCCTGCTGCTGGCCTTTGTCGTGGGTTTTGTCTGCCAGTTGGCACGCATCCCCGTACCGGCGCCGCCCCTGCTGGGCGCCGCGCTGCTGGTGTTTCTGACCAGCTGCGGCTACTGGTTGACGGACCTGTACCTGCAGCGCCGTGCATTGACGGGGGAGGCGCCATGAACGTGATGCTGGCCGGCTCCGTGCTCGGCGTGCTGGTGGGCGTGGCATGCCGCTGGTTCGACCTGCCATCGCCCGCGCCACCCACGCCGACAGGCGCGGCGATGGTGGTGGCCATGACCCTGGGTTTTGTCGTGGCGGGGCATTTCAGCCCCTGAATGCAAAAAAACCGGCCAGAGCCGGTTTTTTCGTGGGAGCTGCTTGTGTTACATCAAGCGAATGGCGTCAGCAAGGTAATCATCTGGCCAAAGATCTTCGGGCTGGCGGCGATGACGTCGCCCTTGTACAGGTAGTCCGATTCGCCGCTGAATTCACCGACGATTCCGCCCGATTCCGTGATCATCAGGGCGCCGGCGGCGATATCCCATGGCTTCAAGCCTTTTTCGTAGAAGCCGTCCAGGCGGCCGCAAGCGACGTAGGCCAGGTCCAGTGCGGCCGAGCCGGCGCGACGTACGCCCTGGCTGCGTTCACCCATGATCGCGTACATCTTCAGGTATTCATCCAGCGCGCGGGCGCTGCCGGCCACGTAGCCGGTGCCCAGCAGGGCGTTCGAGATGCGGTCCAGCTTGGTCACGCGGATGCGTTTTTCGTTCAGGTAGGCGCCGGCGCCCTTGGTGGCCGTGAACAGGTCGTTGCGTACCGGATCGTAGATGACGGCTTGCGTGACGACGCCGCGATGCGCGAGCGCGATCGAGATGCAGTATTGCGGGAAACCGTGGATAAAGTTGGTGGTGCCATCGATCGGGTCGATGATCCACTGATATTCATTCTCGTCGTGCGAGTTGGCGGAAGCTCCCGATTCCTCAGCCAGGAACGCGTGGTCCGGGTAGGCTTTGGACAGCACCTCGATAATGGCTTGTTCAGCCGCCTGGTCGACGTCAGTGACGAAATCGTTATGTTGTTTTTCCGTGACGACGACGCGGTCGAGGTCAAAAGAGGCGCGATTGATGACGGCGGCGCCGCGGCGGGCGGCTTTGATCGCCGTGTTGAGCATTGGGTGCATGTGAGCTTCCGTTAAAAGCACGCGACCGCCCAGCGTCGCCTTTCGGCGCCGGTACGATAGAGTGCAAGAATGAATTAAAGAGCGGAGCGGTGCCGAAGTGGTTAAAATCCCGGCCTGGAGTCAGCGTTTTGTGACTCCGTTTCCCGAAATTTCCTGTATCGATACCGCGCAATAGCGCTATTTTAAATGAATCTGCCCGAAATCAACACGTCTCTTTTCAAACGCCTGCGATTTATTCTTGTCGAAACTAGTCGTCCTGGCAACATTGGCGGCGTCGCGCGGGCCATGAAAACGATGGGTTTTTCCGATCTGGTGCTGGTCAATCCCCGTTTTCCCGATGCCTTGACGGACGCGGAAGCGGTGGCCTTCGCCAGCGGCGCACAGGATATTTTGTCCGGCGCGCGCATCGTTGGCTCGATCGCCGAGGCGCTCGAAGGCTGCAACTACGCGGCCGCTGTCTCGGCCCGCCTGCGCGAATTCTCGCCGCCCGTCACGGCCCCGCGCGCCATCGCGGCCCAGCTGGCGGCCGGCACCGAGCTGCACGCGGCCGTCATCTTCGGCAACGAGCGTTTCGGTTTGCCCAACGAGATCGTCGAGCAGTGCAATGTGCTGATCAACATCCCCGCCAATCCCGAGTATTCCTCGCTGAACCTGTCGCAGGCGGCGCAGGTCGTCGCCTATGAATGCCGCGTGGCGGCCCTGGGTGATGGGCAGCTGGCCAGCCCCGTCGGTTTCCATGGCGACGCAGCCAGCCTGGCGCAGGTCGACGGCATGTACGATCACTTGCAGCAGGCGCTGGTGGCGATCGATTTTCTGGACGCCGACAACCCGAAAAAACTCATGCCCCGCTTGAAACGCCTGTTTTCGCGCACGGGGCTGGAAACGGAAGAAGTCAATATCCTGCGCGGCATCGCGCGGCATATCCTGGCGATGGCGAAAAAAGGCCCATGATAGAAACCCGGCTGCTGCGCCAGTTCATCGCCGTCGCCGAGGAACTCAATTTCCGGCGCGCGGCCGAACGGCTGCACATGGCGCAGCCGCCGTTGTCGCAGGCTATCCTGCGGCTGGAAGCGGCGTTGGGCTACCCCGTATTCGAGCGCAGCAACCGCAAGGTCAGCTTGAGCCCGGCCGGCAGCACTTTTCTTGTCACGGCGCGCCAGGTGCTGGCCAGCCTGGAAGAGGGCGTGGCCGCCACGCGCCGCGTGGGGCAGGGCATCGAGGGGCACTTGCGCCTCAGTTTCATCCACATCACGCCGTATGCCCACGTATTGCAAGCCTTGCGCGCCTTCCGCGCCGCTTCGCCCGCCGTGCAATTCACCTTGCGCGAAGCGTCGACGCAGCAACAGGTCGAGTGGCTGGAGCAGGGTGAGGTGGATATCGCCCTGCTGCGCGCGCCGGGGCGCAGCACGCCGGGCTTGCGCTTCGAGCGCCTGTCCGGCGAAGACATCCTGGTAGCGCTGCCGTCCGGCCACCGCTGCGCGGGGCAGGCGAGGGTGGATCTGGCAGACCTGGCCGGCGCCGATTTCGTCGCCTCGCCACGCGAGTTGGGCCAGGGTTTTCATGACCAGCTGGCCAGCCTGTGCCTGCACGCGGGCTTCGTGCCGCACGTGGTGCAGCAGGCGCGCCGATTGCAAACGGTGCTGGGCCTGGTAGCGGCCGGTTTCGGCGTGGCCCTGCTGCCGGCCAGTCTGGCCGCGTCCATGCCCGCCGGCGTCGTCATGCGCCCGCTGCACAGTGCTGCGCCCGAAGCTTTGCGTCAGCTTGACCTGTATATGGCGTGGGACCCGCAGCGCCATTCTCCCGTGCGCGAGCGGCTGCTGGCGCAACTGCGGCTGTCTGCACCCAGTGTGACGTTAGATTGAGACGTTAAGCGTCTCGTTTCAAGATAAATAAGATATTTTACAGATGATGGCCCAGGGGCCAGCATGGCGTTTTTGCCTGTCCTGGAATCGCCATGTCCCTAGCTTCTGCCTCCGCCGCGCCCCGCGCCGCCACCGCACTGCCGCCCGCCATTTATCTGCTCTCCCTGTGCAGCTTTGCCTTCGGCCTGTCCGAATTCATTGCCGCCGGCATGTTGTCCGGCATGGCGCGCGACTTGCATGCCAGCGTGGCCGCCGCCGGTGGCGCCATCGCCGCGTATGCGCTGGGGGCGGCCATCGGTGCGCCCGTGCTGACGGCCATGCTGGCGCGCCGGCCCACGCGCCAGGTCCTGGTAGCCACGATGGCCGTGCTGGCGGTCGGCAGCTTGGGCATGGCGCAAGCGCCGGCACTGGGCGCGCTGCTGGGCGTGCGCTTTGTCGTGGGCCTGGCGCATGGCGTGTTCATGGCGGTGGCCTCGCACGCGGCCACGAGCCTGGTCGACCCTTCCCGTGCGGGGCGCGCCCTGTCCATCGTCTGGCTGGGCCTGACCCTGGCGCTGGCCGGCGGCGTGCCGCTGGGGACCTGGGTGGGCGCCGTCTCGTCCTGGCGCTGGGTATTCGCCGCCATCGGCGTGCTTGCCCTGTGCGGCGGCGCCGGCTTGCGCTTCGCCATGCCTGCCGCGCGCCAGGAGACGGTTGTCGCATCGCCGCTGGCCAGCCTGCGCGCCATCGTGCGGCCGCCCCTGCTGCTGGCGGCCGGGGTGGCGGCGCTGGTCAGCGTAGCCGCCTTCAGCTTTTTCACGTATATCTCGCCCTTCCTGCTGCAACTGGGCGGACTCGATGCGGGCTGGCTGGGCGCCGCCATGCTGTGCTTTGGCGCGGGCGCCATCGGCGGCAACCTGCTGGGCGGCTGGTGCGCGGATCGCCCATCCGCATTGAGATCCACCATGCTGGCCCTGGCTGCGCTGGCGTGCAACCTCCTGGGGTTTTATGTGCTGCGTGCCCAGCCGCTGGCCATGCTGGCCCTGTGCGGCACTTTGGGCTTGCTGTTCTTTGCCCTCGTCACCCTGTCGACCATGCGTTTGCTACGCCTGGCGCAGCAGCATTGCCCGGGCAGTGACGCCGTGGCGGCGGGCTTGAATATTGCCGCCTTCAATGCGGGCACGGCCGCTGGCGGTGCGCTGGGCGGCGCGCTGATCGTCGCCTTCGGCTTGCCCAGCATCGCCATCGGCGGCGCGCTGGCGGCGCTGCTGGCCATGCTGCTGTTATGGTTTGCGTCGAAAAAATAGACGCGACGCTCTAGGTTTTGCGTGCGGACAGCCCATGCCTTTGGCGTACACTTGCCTGCAAAAGGCCGTACAAAACAAGGGGAGACATGGTGGTGGAGACATGCTGATGCGACGCAGATCGTTTCTGAAACTGGGCTTGCTGGGCGCCTGTGCGCTGGCCGCCGGCGGCGCCGCGTACCGCGCGCTGCGGGGGCCGGCGCCACCGGGCCGTTTTGTACTCGATGGCGAGGCGCGCGCGGCGCTGGCGGCCATCGTGCCGGCCATGCTGGGCGAGGCCTTGCCACAGGGGGGCGATACGCGCAGCAAGGCGCTCGATGGCGCTATCGCCGGGGTGGAAACGGCCATCCACGGCCTGCCCCTGGCGGCCCAGCAAGAGGTGCAGGACCTGTTTGGTTTGCTGGCGCTGGCACCCGCGCGGCGCTTCGTTGCCGGCGTGCACGGTGGCTGGCCCGGGGCCGACCCGGCCCAGGTGGCCGCTTTCCTGCAGTCGTGGCGTACGCACCGCCTGGCTACCCTGCAGACGGCTTATCTGGCCCTGCACGACCTGATCCTCGGCGCCTGGTACGCCGATGCCGCCCACTGGGCCGCCATCGGCTATCCGGGACCGCTGCCCGAACTGAGCTGACATGGACACTATGAGCACATCTCCCATTCCCGACCCCATCGCCATCGGCGTGGCCAGTGGCTGGAACGTCACCGACGCCAGCACCCTGGCCTCCGACCGAAGCCTGGAAGCTGATGTCGTCGTCATCGGCAGCGGTGCCGGTGGCGGCGTGACGGCGGAAATCCTCGCGCTGGCTGGCCTGAAGGTCTTGATCGTCGAAGAGGGCGGCTTGAAGTCCTCAAAAGACTTCAAGATGCGCGAAGCGCAGGCCTATCCTGCGCTGTACCAGGAATCGGCCGCGCGCAAGACGCGCGACAAGGCCATCAACATCCTGCAGGGACGCACCGTGGGCGGCTCCACCACCGTCAACTGGACCTCGAGTTTTCGCACGCCGCCCGGCACCCTGGAATACTGGCACAAAAACTTCGGCCTGGCCGGCTACACGGTGGATGCGATGGCGCCGTGGTTCGCCATGATGGAAAAACGCCTGCACGTGAGCGACTGGGCCGTGCCGCCCAACGAAAACAACGATCTGCTGCGCCGTGGCGCCACGGCGCTGGGCATCCCGACGGCAGCCATCCGGCGCAATGTGAACGGCTGCTGGAACCTTGGCTACTGCGGCATGGGCTGCCCGACCAACGCCAAGCAGTCGATGCTGGTGACGACGATCCCCGCTGCGCTGGCGCTGGGCGCGGGCCTGCTCGTGCATGCGCGCGCCGAGCGTTTCATCTTCAAGGGCGAGCGCATCGACAGCCTGCAAGTGACCGCGCTGGACGCCAGCGGGCAGGTACCGACGGGCGTGCGCCTGACCGTGAAGGCGAAACATTTTGTGCTGGCCGGCGGCGCCATCAACTCGCCGGCGCTGCTGCTGCGCTCGCAGGCGCCTGACCCGCATGGCTTGCTGGGCCGGCGCACCTTTTTGCATCCGACGGTGATCTCGGCGGGCCTGTTCCCGCAGCGCGTCGACGCCTACGCGGGCGCGCCGCAAACGATTTATTCCGACCATTTCCTGCACGTGGCGCCCATCGATGGTCCTATCGGCTACAAACTCGAAGCGCCGCCTTTGCACCCGCTGCTGATGGCCACCACCATGGGCGGCTTCGGTGATGAACATGCGCGCACCATGCGCGAATTCCCCCATGCGCACGGTTTGCTGGCGTTGCTGCGCGACGGCTTTCACCATGATTCGGCGGGCGGCAGCGTGTCCATCGACAGCTTCGGCGCGCCCGTGCTCGACTATCCGCTCACGCCATTCATCTGGGATGGCGTGCGGCGCGCGCTGCTGTCGATGGCGGAAATCCAGTTCGCCGCTGGCGCGAAAAGCGTGTATCCCGTACACGAGCTGGCCAGCCACTACACCAGCTGGGCTCAGGCGAAACAGGCCATTAACGGCTTGCCATTCAAGGCGCTGCTGGCCAGAGTGGTGTCAGCCCACGTGATGGGCGGCTGCGCCATGTCGGACGATGCGCGCCTTGGCGTGACGGGGGCCGATGGCCGCTACCACGGCGTGCGCAACCTGTCGGTGCATGACGGTTCGCTGTTCCCCACCTCGATAGGCGCCAATCCGCAGCTGAGCATCTATGCGCTGGCCGCGCGCCTGGCCAGCGGCCTGGCGCAAGCGTTGACGGGCAAGCCCGCGCCCGTTCCCGTTTCTGCTGCGACGACGGCATGATCTCGCGCATCCTCAAGTGGCTGATGCTGCTGCAAGTGCTGGCCGTGCTGGCAGTGGCATATCTGGCCATGCAGGCATGGGGCGTCGCCTCTCCCGCCATGGCCGTGCTGCTGGCGCTGGCCATGCTGCTGGCCGCGCGTGCGCTGATCGTGGCGCGCAATTTCTGGCAGAGCCGACGCGCCGGCAGCCCCGTGCCAGCGCAATATCAGTTGGGTGTGCTGGGCGTCGCGCGCCTGTTCCTGGGCGAATTGCGCGCCACCTTGTGGACCTCGTCGTGGGACATGCTGCGGCCGCGCCTGCAGGCGCCTGGCGCCGCCACGGATGCTGGGGACTTGCCGGTGCTGCTGATTCACGGCTATGTGTGCAACCGCGGCTACTGGACGCAGCTGAGCCGTCAGTTGGCGCGGGCCGGCATCGCGCATGACGCCGTCGACCTGGAGCCCATAGCCGCCGATATTGAGGATTTCGTGCCGCAAGTCGAGCAAGCCATTACCCAGCTGTGCGCCCGCACGGGCAGCGGGCAAGTCATTCTGGTGGCCCACAGCATGGGCGGCCTCGTGGCGCGCGCCTGGCTGCGCCGGCATGGCGTGGCCCGCGTGGCCCGCATCATCACCATCGGCACGCCGCACCATGGCACGGCGCTGGCCAACCTGGCGGCGGGCAGCAATGCGCGCCAGATGAGCCGCATCAATGGCGCACCGGACGCCTGGCTGTCGCAGCTGGCCGCCAGCGAGACGCCGGAACGGCGCGCACTGATCACTTCGATGTATTCACATCACGATAATATTGTCGCGCCTCAAACTTCCGCCCATTTGCCCGGCGCGCGCAATCTGGCCTTCGGCGGCATCGGCCATGTGGCGCTGGCCAGCGATGCGCGCGTGCTGCGTCAGCTCTTGGCACAAATCACTATCAAGAACGAAGTCACCCAGCCCCCGTCTTGCGCCCACTTTTCCTGAATCTTGTTGTGTTTTGTCTGCACGGCAAGACTGACTCTTTTGACTCTGCTGTTGCCTGTATTTAACAGCGCAAGGGACAGATAATGCTGTTTTCCACTGGCGTACTGTATTAAGCTAGCGTCGGAAGACAGCCGGGAAAAATTTACTCCCGAGGCCGCTTGTGCCGTTCCGCAGGCGACTTGCGGCCACCTATTTCTCTGAATGTATGGCAAGATGTTGCAGGATTGTTATGTAGGCCGCGCATGCGGAAAATCGAACGCAGGCAGAAAATGAGTCCATGCAGTTTTTATTGGGGGTGCTAATTGTCCGCACGTATCCTGATTATCGAAGATAACGCCACCAATATGGAATTGATGGTGTACCTGTTGCGTGCCTTCGGGTACACACCACTGGCCGCCTATGACGGCGAAGAAGGCGTGCGCATGGCACGCAGCGAATTGCCGGACCTGATCATCTGCGATGTGCATTTGCCCAAGCTCGATGGCTATGGCGTGGTGGCCGAGCTGAAGAAAGACCCGCTGCTGCGCAAGATCCCGGCCCTGGCCGTGACGGCGCTGGCCATGGTGGGCGACCGCGAACGCCTGCTCGAAGCGGGTTTCAATGGCTATATAGGCAAACCGATTGAGCCGGACCTGTTCGTGGCGGAGCTGGAATCTTTTTTACCCGGGGCGCCGTCGACGCCAGTTAAAAACGACATAGCTACCATCTTGATCGTTGACGATCATGTGCTGAATCGCGAATTCCTGACAGCACTGCTGGGCTACGGCGGCCACCGCCTGCTGGAGGCGGCCAATGGCGCCGACGCGCTGGAGATACTGCGCACCGAGCGGCCGGACCTGATCATCTCGGACATCCTCATGCCGAACATGGACGGCTACGAATTCGTCACGCGCGTGCATGCCGATCCCGCGCTGACCGACGTGCCCATCATCTTTTATACGGCCACCTACCGCGAGCAGGAAGCGATCTTGCTGGCGCAGGCATGCGGCGTGCGCTGGGTGTTGCCCAAGCCGTCCGACCCCGAGGTGATCGTGCGCACGGTCAATGAGGCGCTGGGACTGATGCCGGCGGCCGCCCAGGCGCCCGTTGTGCCGGGCGCGGGCGATGGTGCGGCCCCTCCCGCCACTGGCAAGCTGGCCGGCATCGATCACCAGGTCAGCGGCTACCTCGACGAAGTTGAGTCCAGCAGCCAGCAGATTTCGCAGCTGGCCAGCCAGAGCGAAGGCCATGCCGCCATGCCCGAAGACCTGGGCATCATGACCGAGCGCCTGTCGCGTTCTCTGTCGAGCCTGCAGGCGGTGAGCCTGCGCCTGACGGCCCTGATCGAACTGGGCATCGAGTTGGGTGCAGAACGCGATCCGCGCGCCTTGATCGAGGCGGGTTGCAAGGTGGCGCAGAATATTTGCGTCTCCAAGTACGCCTGCATCGGCGTGCTGGAAGAGGGCGCCGAAAAGCTCAGCTATTTTTCGTCGTGCGGTGCAGAGAAAGACCTCGAGCGTATCGCCAGCGCACCGCGCACGGGTATCCTGAACCGCTTGCTGGAACAGCGCCAGCCCTACCGTGTAAATGGCTTGAAGGGCGACCCCGGCGCGCTGGGTCTGCCCGACACGCACCCGCCCGTGCACTCCTTCCTGGGCGTCGCCATCGCCTCGCGCGAGCGCAGTCACGGCTGGCTGTACCTGGTCGACAAGCTGGGGGCGAACGAGTTTTCCGAAGTCGACGAGCGGGTGGCCGCCACGGTAGCGGCGCAGATCGCCGTCGCCTATGACAACCTGCTGCTGTACGACGAGATCAAGCGCCACCACGAGCAGCTGACCCTGGACATGGCGGCGCGCATCCGCCTCGATGAAGACTTGCGCCGCTTCCGCCTGGCGATGGATGCCACGGCTGACGCGATTTTTCTCGTCGACCGCGCCGGCATGTGCTTCGTCGACGTCAACCAGACTGCCTGCCGCATGCTGGGCTTTGAACGCGAGGATTTCCTGCGCGTGGGGCCGGGGCGCGCGAACGAGGGCGAGACCCAGTTGGAAGAGCTGTACAACAAGCTGCTGGCCGGCGACCAGGGCGGCCCGATGACGGAATTGCAGCTGCAGCGCAAGGATGGCTCGCCGCTGTCGGTGGAAGTGCAGCGGCGTACCCTGCGCTCGGGGCAGAGCTGGATTCTGGTGGCCGTGGCGCGCGACATCACCGAGCGCAAGGATGCCGAGCAGCGCCTGATGAAGCTGGCCCATTTCGATACGTTGACGGGCTTGCCGAACCGCAGCCAGTTTTACGCCTCGCTGACCCACTCGCTGTCCCAGGCGGCCGAACACCAGTGGGCCGTCGCCGTGCTGTTCATGGACATCGACCGCTTCAAGAATATCAACGACACCCTGGGCCACACCATCGGCGACGACCTGCTGCGCCAGTTTTCCAGCCGCCTGGTCGATTGCCTGCGCGTGCGCGATACCATCGGCCGCTTTGGTGGCGATGAGTTTGCCACCATCCTGGTGCTGCCAGAAGGCGCCCAACATGCCGTGGGCGTGGTCGACAAGATCCGCGAAGCGATGCGCAAGCCTTTCGACTTGCAGGGCCACGAGGTGACGGTGACGGTCAGCATCGGCATTTCGGTGTTCCCCGAAGACGGCGTCGATGCGGACACCCTGATTCAGTACGCCGACACGGCCATGTACCGCGCCAAGGAGGCCGGGCGCGATGCCTTCCGCTTCTTTACGGCGGAAATGAATGCACAATCGATGGCGCGGCTGGACATGGAAAATGCCCTGCGGCGTGCCATCGACAACGAGGAATTCGTACTGTTCTTCCAGCCCAAGGTGAATATCATCTCGGGGCGCATCAGCGGCGCCGAGGCGCTGATACGCTGGCGCCGCCCCGGCCACGGCATGGTCTCGCCGGCCCTGTTCATCCCCCTGCTGGAAGAAACGGGGCTGATTGTGCGCGTCGGTAACTGGGTGCTGGACGAAGCCTGCAAGAAGATCAGCGAATGGTGTGCCAGCAGCATCGGCCCCGTACACCTGTCGGTGAATGTGTCGGGTATCCAGTTTTTCGTCGGCGGCCTGGAAGAAGAGGTCCTCAAGGCGATCAGCAAGCACGATATCGCGCCCGACCTGCTGGAACTGGAGCTGACGGAAAGCTCGCTGATGTCGAATGCCGAGGAAACCATCGCCGTGCTGCGCAACCTGAAGGCGCTGGGCATCCAGATTTCCATCGACGATTTCGGCACCGGCTATTCCAGCCTGGCCTACCTGAAGCGTTTCCCCATCGACAAGCTGAAGATCGACATCGCCTTCGTGCGCGAAGTGACCAGCAATCCGGACGACGCGGCCATCGTGCTGGCCATCATCAGCATGGCGCACAGCATGAAGCTGGAAGTGATCGCCGAAGGCGTGGAAAACGATGCGCAGCTGGCCTACCTGCGGCGCCACGGCTGCGACGAGATGCAGGGTTATTATTTCAGCCGCCCCGTGCCGCAGGAAGAATTCGAGCAGATGCTGATGGGCGGCAAGCTGCTGCAGGCGCCGCAGGATGCCGATGGCGACGAGCAGCAAACCTTGCTGATCGTCGACGACGATGTTTTCATGCTCGACGTGCTCAGCGACTTCCTGGCGCAGGACGGCTACCGCATCCTGACGGCGCAGACGGCCGCCGAGGGCTTCGACATCCTCGCGCGCCACAAGGTGCAGGTGATCCTCTGTGACCAGTGCATGCCGCTCATGAGCGGCACCGAATTCATGGAGCGGGTCAAGCACCTGTGTCCCGCCACCTTCCGCATCATGCTGTCGGCCTTCGCCGACCTGACGCCCATCATGGCGGCCATCAACCGTGGCGCCGTCGACCGCTTCTATACCAAGCCGTGGAAAGGCGCTGTGCTGCGCGAGAATATTCGCGAAGGCTTCCGCCTGCACAAGCTGCTGCATGGCCCGGTGAAAGCGGCCGCCTAGGGGCGGGCCATTGGGTGCGCTGGCGTACGTTTAGAAGCAGCTTTCTATCGAATTAGACTCCCGTCTCTAGTTTTGCTCACTAGAATAAAAAGCATCCATGAAGTGGCATGGCCTTTCATATGACGGGAGCGGGCGATGGTGAAGAAATTGAAGGAGTTGACGGAAGACAAGGAATTAGCGAGCGCCGTGCGCGCGTCCGCGCAGCAGATCTGGCAAGCGGGCCTCGGTGCCTTCGCCAAGGCGCAGGAAGAGGGCGGGCGCGTGTTTTCCAAGCTGGTGAAGGACGGCACGGAATTCCAGAAGCGCGCCGAAGACAAGGTGGCCGATGTCAGCGACAGCGTCAGCAAACTGGCCGATGGCGTGGGCAAGCAGGCCAGCGGCTCCTGGGACAAGCTGGAACAGGTATTTGAAGAGCGCGTGGCGCGTGCCCTGGCCACCATCGGCGTGCCCATGCAAAACGATATCGCCGCGCTGCATGCCAAGATCGATGCCTTGAGCCTGCAGGTGGCAGCGCTGTCCGGCAAGGCTGCGCCGGCGCCCAAGCCGAAGGCTGTGGCCAAGCCCGCCGTGAAAGCGGCGCCGAAAGCAGCACCGAAGGCGGCCGTCGCCAAGGCCCCGGCCAAGCCGGCAGCCAGGGCCGCGCCGCGCGCCGCAGCCCAGCCAGTGAGCAAGCCTGCTGCGAGAGCGGCGGCGAAGAAAAAAGCGCCGCCAGCCTGAGCCGGCGCAGCATTCCTCCAGCCTGCTCGCGCAGGCTTTTTTTTGCCCGGACTTTTCGCCGGCGCCGTGGGGCGGCGTGTTTCATTACGGCTATCTAAGGTGGTATGCTTGAGGCAGAACACTGAGAGATTGCCCGCCATGCTACAAAAAGCACCACGCCGTACCCGCGAACGCATCCTGGAGTTGTCGCTACGCCTGTTCAATGAGTTTGGTGAGCCGAATATCACGACGACCGTGATTGCGGAAGAGATGAATATTTCGCCGGGAAACCTGTATTACCACTTCCGTAACAAGGACGACATCGTCAATTCGATCTTCGTCCAGTTCGAGGCGGAAATCGAACGCATCCTGACCGTGCCTGACGGGCGCCGCTCGAATATCGAGGATGTCTGGCTGTATTTGCACCTGATGTTCGAACTGATCTGGCGCTACCGCTTTTTCTATCGCGACCTCAATGATTTGCTGTCGCGCAACCGCAAGCTGGAACTGCACTTCAAGCTGATCCTGGCGCACAAGATCAAGGTGGCCACGCAGCTGTGCGAAGATTTGCGCAGCGAACAGTCCCTGGAGGCGTCGGACATGGAAGTCGCTGCCATGGCGACGAATATGGTGGTCGTTGCCACCTACTGGCTGTCGTACGAGTATGTGCGCAACCCGCGCAAGTACAGCGAGCAGCAATCGATGTCCGATGCGCTGGCGCGCGGCTGCTACCAGGTGCTGTCCCTGATCGGGCCGTATTTGCGCAATGAAACGCATTTGCTGTTTCGCAAACTGTCGGAAGAGTATGTGACCAAACTCAAGAAAGACTGACACGGTCGCTGGCGGCAAGTGCTTATTTACAGGAGAAATGTATGGCTTGGAAACAATTCCCCTATCCGGGCGAAGCATATGTCTACACGCCGCAAACCCTGGAGGCAGCCTGGGCGCGCCTGCATGCGGGCGACGTGGAACCGTTTCCCACGCACGCGGCGCTGGTGCAGGCCTGGCTGGCCTTCCACGCGGGCGACTTCGAGCGCGCCGTGAAGCTGGGCCTGGCCGTCGGCGTGCCCGGCTATGCGGTGGCGCACAAGGCGACCTGTATTTATGCCACGCACCTGGAGGTGAACGACAGCCAGAAACTCGACATGTACGAAGAAGTGGCCGAGCGCTGCGAGCGCCAGCAGAGCGAGCAGCCGGACAATCCGGCCGGCTACTACTGGCATGCCTACAGCCTGGGCCGCTACGCGCTGGGTACGTCCGTCGTCAAGGCCCTGGCGCAGGGCATGGGGGCGCGCGTGCGCAACAGCCTGGACCGCACGATGACCATGGCGCCCATGCATGCGGAAGCGCATATCGCGTTTGGGATATATCATGCGGAAATTATCGACAAGGTCGGCGCCATGATAGGCGGCCTGACCTACGGCGCCAACAAGGAAGATGGCTATCAGCACTTCAAGACGGCGCTGGCCCTGACGCCGTATTCGGCGCTGGCGCACAGCGAGTACGCGCGGGCCTTGAACATGCTCGACGGAAAGAAAAAGCTGGCGGAAGCGCTGGCCCTGTATGAAAAGGCGGCCGAGTGTGTGGCCCTGGACGCCAAGGAACGCCTCGAGGTCGAGGCGGCGATCGATGAACTGAAAGGGTAGGAAATACTGTGATCAAGGCTTTATGTGTGTACTGTGGCGCTAACGCGGGTGTCTCGCCCGACTATGCGGTGGCGGCGCGCGAACTGGCGCGCGTGCTGGTGGCGGAAAATATCTCACTGGTGTATGGCGGCGGCAAGGTCGGCCTGATGGGCGTGATCGCCGATGAAGTGCTGCGCCTCGGTGGCGAGGTGACGGGCGTGATTCCCACCCAGCTGGTTGAACGCGAAGTGGGCCACACGGGCTTGACGCGTCAGTTCATCGTGAAGGACATGCATGAACGCAAGGCGATGATGGCCAGCCTGTCCGATGCCTTCATCGCCATGCCCGGCGGCTATGGCACCCTGGAAGAGCTGTTCGAGATGCTCACGTGGGCCCAGCTGGGCTTGCATGCCAAGCCCATCGGCCTGCTCAATGTTGACCGTTTCTATGATGGCCTGATTGCTTTCGTGGAAAACGGCAGGGAACAGGGCTTCATCCGCCCGCAGCACGCGGCTTTCCTCAACGCCGATGCCGATCCTGCCGCGCTGGTGCAGCGCCTGAAGGACTGCGCGCCCTAGCGTCGTCGATGCCTTGCGATACAGCCATGCCTTGGAAAGTGCATGGCTTTTTTGTTTCCGCACGGGAAAATTGATCGCGCTCAACATTCCAATTAATAAAAATATATCTAAAATATTTCCTTCGAGGCATGTTTTTTTGAAAATGAAGATGCTTTTTATGCATGGATGTGGTCTACTGGCATGGTTCAAAAGTTAGGAATATCGGACACCGACGAGTGTTGTACGGACTCCCAAAAAAAGGTGCCGATCCGTTTCCAGTTGCCGCAACCATGCTACTTCATCATCTCGAAAGGATGCTATTTTGAAACCAATGACCCTCTTGCGCGCGACTGCTGTCGCTGCCCTTCTCGCCGCTGGCGGCGCCCACGCGCAAACCACTACCATCGGCTTCGATGCGCTGGAACAGGCCGGCATCCTCGGTTCCCTTTTCCCCTCCTACTCGGAAGGCGGCTACGATTTCAACAGCAGCTTCCTGGGTCTGTTGAGTTCTGCGCATCAGAGCAGCTTGGCCTACGCGGGCTCGGCCGGCCTGAGCGCCACGCTGCTGTCGACGACAACCTTGAGCCGTACCGACGGTGCTGCATTCTCGCTCAGCTCGATCAGCCTGGCTGACTTCGTGAGCCTGCCCGGTTCCTACGACGTGACCTTTGTCGGCCATCAGGTGGGCGGCGGCACGGTGACCCAGACCTTCAGTCTCGATGGCAGCCATACTTTCAGCGATTACACGTTCACGGGCTTCGACAATCTGGTGTCGGCATCGTGGAAGGAAGGCGCCTTGCACACCTTCCAGGTCGATAATATCGCCGCCAGTGTGAGCGCCGTGCCCGAACCGGCCACGTATGGCATGCTGCTGGGCGGCCTGGGCCTGCTGGCCTTCCTGCGCCGCCGCAAGAACGCCGCCTGAGCCTGAATTAGCGCCGACCCTGCCGGCGCACACGAAAAAAAGCCGCCTTTTACCAGGCGGCTTTTTCACGCCGGTCGACACCGGCCGTCACGACCACAGGCGCTGGCCCGACAGGTCGAGCTGGGTCAGGTACAGGCGCACGTCGAATTCGTACTGGTGGTACTGCGGTTCCATGTACGCACACAGCTTGTAGAAGGCCTTGTCATGTTGCTTTTCTTTTACATGCGCCAGTTCGTGCACGGCGATCATGCGCAGGAATTCCAGCGGCACTTCCTTGAACATGGTGGCCACGCGGATTTCATGCTTGGCCTTGAGCTTGCCGCCCTGCACGCGCGAGATCGAGGTATGCAAGCCCAGCGCATGCTGGATCACGTGGATCTTGCTGTCGAACGCCACCTTGTTAATGGGCTCGGCGTTGCGCAGGAATTCATTCTTCAAGTCTTGCACGTACTGGTACAACGCCTTGTCGTTGCGCACATCGTGCGCATTCGGGTAGCGTTTTAACAGGACTTCGCCCAGCTTGTCTTGCGCGATCAGTTGCTGCACTTGCGCTTGCGTTTGTTCGGAATAGGCGCTCAGGTATTTCAGGGATGGCTGCATGCGGGGAAGGGCGGGGTGGCGGGGAAGGCGAGAATGTACCATACCGCCGCCCCCCGCGCTGCGCCGGCCCCGGCATGGGGCCGCCAGCGCCGCCCCGTGCCGTCCTCAAGCCGTGCGTGGCAGGTCAGCCAGTCAGCACTAGCCCTGGCCCTTGTCGTCCTCGTCTTTGCTGCCTTGCCGGCTCGCCTTGGCTTGCTGCTCGGCGCTGCCGCTGCCTGCCGTGCTGCTGCTGCGGCTTTCATTGGCGCGCTGGGCCGATTGTCGGCTTTCGCCACCCTTGCGGCCGATTTCCGCCATGTGTACACGGTTGCGGCTGACGGCTTCACCGCCTTTCTGCCCGGCCCGGCGCGCCTCTTCCGAGTCGAATTCATGCGCCGTGCCCTTTTGATGGGCTGCCTGACCGCCCTTGCTGGCAATTTCGCGTTGCTGCTGCTCGTTCATGGCGGCGAAGCCGCGCTTGATCGTTCCTTTGGCGTTGCCCGATTCCTTGGTTTTCTGGCTGCTGCCAGCGCCGTTGCCCTGCTCATTACTGTTAGCCATGTCGCTCTCCTTGCTGTCGGGTGGGGTCTGGTGTTCAATTCAAGTGTTCAATGCACCTGATCGGATTGCCTGCTGGTATCGCCGCTGTGGCCCGCGCCATCGCGGTGCTCCATGTCGCGCTGGCGCTGCGTGGCCTTTTCCGTTTCTGCCGCTGTCTTGCGCGCCACTTCGTCAGCAAAGGCCACGGCTGTGCGGCTCGCTTCGGGCAGGTGATACTGTGCCGTTTGGTTCATCTCGACATTGGCACTGGCGACGAGATTGCCGAGTCGCTGCTGGTATTGGCGCAGCTTGTTGCTGCCCGGCTGGAATTGGGCAGCGGCCAGCGACATGAACTCGCCCGTGTCGCGCGCGCACAGCAGTTGCTGGCTGGCGCTGATCCACTCCTGCAGCAGGTCTTGCGCCAGCCGCAGATGGAGCTCGCTCAGTTGCTGCGCCGTATCGAACAGCTTGCGCGATAGGTCTGTGGCGAAGTTGCACTGGGCCTCCAGATGGGACTTCAGGGCGGGGATGGGACTTGGGGGGAGACTGTTTGTGGACATGTTCTACCTCAATGAAAAGCTGATCCAGGAAACACCCGGCGCACCGGATGCGACGTATGCGGAGACAAGCAAAGAGATAGACGCCGAATGGCGTGCCAGGTTCCACGCCGGATGCCCGTTTAGCCCGAAAATGGCAGCTGGCAGGTGGAAAATCGCGATGACTTTGTGCCAGATCAAATGAACGACAATCGGCTTGCCAGCGCTGGCAGTCATGCTGCTTGTGTGGAAAATGCTGGCTTACAGGCCCTGCCGTGCGACAATAGCCCGCTCGCGGCAGCGCAGCCGATGGCCGGCGCGCGTGGCTGAGCCGAGCATAGACCACCTTTTTTGCCTTATTCCGCGACCATGACGCATCCCGAATACATCCTGACCCTGTCCTGCCTGGACCAGCGCGGCATCGTGCACCGCGTATCCGGCTTCCTGGCCGAACACGGCTGCAACATCATCGATTCCGCCCAGTTCGGCGACCAGGAGTCCCAGCTGTTCTTCATGCGCGTGCATTTCGCGCTCGAAGACGGCGCCGTCAGCGACGCCCAGTTGCGCAGCGACTTCGCCGACCTGTCGCAAGCCATGCAGCTCAATGGCCAATTACACGATGCGCGCGTCAAGCCGCGCGTCATGCTGATGGTGTCGAAGATCGGTCACTGCCTGAACGATTTGCTGTTCCGCTACAAGAGCGGCTTGCTGAACGTGGAAATCCCCGCCATCGTGTCGAACCACATGGAGTTCTACCAGCTGGCGGCCAGCTACAATATTCCCTTCCACCACCTGCCGCTGGCGGCCGGCGCGCCGGAAGCGGCCAAGCTGGCGCAGGAAGCGAAGATCATCGACTTGATGGACACGCACAAGATCGACCTGGTGGTGCTGGCGCGCTACATGCAGATCCTGTCGCCCGGCCTGTGCCAGGCGCTCGACGGCCGCGCCATCAATATTCACCATTCTTTCCTGCCCAGCTTCAAGGGCGCCAAGCCGTATGCGCAGGCGCACTTGCGCGGCGTCAAGCTGATTGGCGCGACGGCCCATTTCGTCACGGGCGACCTGGATGAAGGCCCGATCATCGAGCAGGATGTCGAGCGCGTCGACCATGCGATGGATGCCGAAACGCTGACGGCCATCGGCCGCGACGTCGAGTGCGTGGTGCTGGCGCGTGCCGTGAAATGGTTCGTCGAACACCGCATCCTGAAAAATGGCGACAAGACGGTAGTGTTCCGCTGATGCCGTCGCCCGTACAATATTGACATCCACTTTACCGAGACAGAAACACGATGGCCCTTAAAGCAACAATTTTCAAAGCCGATCTGCAGATCGCCGACATGGACCGTAACTATTACCAGGATCACGCGCTGACCCTGGCACGCCACCCGTCAGAAACGGACGAGCGCATGATGGTGCGCCTGCTGGCGTTCGCCATCCACGCCGACGAGGCGCTGACTTTCACCAAGGGCTTGTTCGATACGGAAGAACCCGACCTGTGGCAGAAAGACCTGACGGGCGCCATCCAGCTGTGGATTGAAGTGGGCCAGCCCGACGAAAAGCGTATCCTGAAGGCGTGCGGGCGTTCGGAACAAGTGATCGTCTACAGCTATGGCGCAACCAGCCATATCTGGTGGAAGCAAATCGCGAACAAACTGGAACGGGCGAAGAACTTGACCGTAATCAACCTGCCATCCGAGGCGGCGCAAGACATGAGCAAGCTGGCGCAGCGCAACATGCAGTTGCAATGCACGATCCAGGATGGCCAGATCTGGCTGACCGACAGCGTCAACACGGTCTTGATCGACCGCGAACCGGTGAAGCCGGCGCGCTGATTCTGACCGTTAGAAACGCCAAAAGCCCGGAGCGATCCGGGCTTTTGTCATTGCAGGCGCTTACTTCGGTGCACTGCCCAGGCGCTTGATGCTGCTGGAGCGTTGCATGCTGCGGCTGATGCGCGGATCGCCGTAGTAGCTCACCTCGCCCGAGCCGCCTATGCTGATGGTCAAGTCATCCTTGGCCCACACTTCCGCCTCGCCCGAGCCGCCGATGCTTACCTGCACCTCACGCGCGGCCAGGCGGCCTGCCTGGATATTGCCCGAGCCGCCGATCGATGCCGTCAGTTGCTCCGTCTTGCCGCTGGCCTTGAAGTTGCCGCTGCCGCCGATGGCCACGGCCACCTGGCGGCTATCGAGATCGCGCGCGTTGATGGAACCGGAGCCGCCCACGTCGAAGCGCAGATTGTCGGCGCGCAAGCCCGTCGCCGTGATGCTGCCCGAGCCGCCCACGCTGATGCGCTCCACCTGGCGCGCCTGGATGACGATGGTCAGGTTGCTCTGGCGGAAAAACGTATTGCGCCTGGCGGGGCGGATGCGCAGGGTGCCGTTTTCCACCACCGTTTCGATCAGCGGCAGGATATTGTCGTCGGCCTCGATGGTGATGCTGTCCGTGTTGCCAATGCGCAATTCGACCGTGCCCTGCACATTCAGCGCCACGCCATGGAAGCTGCCCACTTCGCGCGTCTGTTTTTGCAGCTTGCCGCTGCCCTGGATACCGTTGCTGGAGATCCAGTCGAGCGGCGACGCCAGCGCCGGCGCCGCCGGGATGGCCAGGGCGCAGACGGCCAGCAGCAGGGCGGCGCCAGCGTGGCGGCGGTGGCGCAGGTGGAAAAGTGGCTGTGTCATTCTTGCTCCCTGTTTTGAATTGGACTGCCTGCATGGTATGCCAGCCGGTGGCGCCTGCGTACCGTGCTGCGACAGACTGCGGCAGCGGCGGCACAGAATGCGGGAGGATGCGACAGGATGGCATGAGGTATCATGCGGGTATTGGACATACGACGACCGGCACGCGCCGGCCACACTACTGGAATTACATGCTGATCATCACCATCAAACAGGGCAAGGAAAAGAGCTTGCTGGGCCAATCGTGGATTTACGCGTCCGCGATTGAAAAAGTCGAAGGCAAGCCGCAGGAAAAAATGAAGCCCGGCTCGACGGCCATCGTGCAAAGCTCGGCCAAGCAGTTCATCGCCCGCGCCGCCTACAATTCGAAGTCGCAGATCCGCGCGCGCATCTGGAGCTTCAAGGAAGACGAACCGGTCGACCACGCGCTGATCAAGCGCAGGGTCAAGGCCGCCATCGAGAAAAAGCTGCCGGCCATCAAGAAGGCGGGCGAGAACCAGCTGTTAACCCTGATCAAGGGCGAAGACGAGGGCTTGCCGGGCCTGGTGGTGCAGCTGTTTGGCGGCGTGCAAGGCTATCTGATCTGCGAATTCAATGCCGGTGGCGTCGATGCGTGGAAAGTGGCCATCGTGCAATCGCTGATGGCGTCCACGGGCTGCGTGAACGTGTATGAGCGTTGCGACGACTTGATGCGCAAGGGCGAAGGCTTGCCCCTGATCGACGGCGCCCTGGCCGGCGAAGAGCCGCCCGATGAAGTCATGCTGACGGACAACGGCGTGCGCTATGCGCTGGATTTGAAGACGGGGCACAAGAGCAAGTTTCGCTGAGAATTGCTGTGGTTCATGAAAAAGCCGGCGCGAGCCGGCTTTTTTCATGCCTGCTACTCCAGCGGCACGCTGCGGTATTTATTGACTTCCAGCGCCGACACCGCCGGCGCGTCATTGCCCCAGGAAGCGCGCAGATACGTCACCACGGCTGCCACCTCGGCGTCATCCATGACGGGGCCGAACGGCGGCATGCCGTAGGGGCGCGGGTTGCCGCTTGTCCCCGGCGCAAAACCGCCGTTGAGCACCAGGCGGATGGCGTTGACGGCCGAGGCCGTCGTCAGCGCGCGGTTGCCGGCCAGCGGCGGGTAGCCGGGCGGCAGGCCCTTGCCGTCGGCCTGGTGGCAGCTTGCGCATTGCGCATCATACAGTTTTGCGCCCAGCGCCAGTTGCTGCCTCGCTTGTTCCGATGTCTCGCGCGGCGCCCGTGGCGCCGCCTGCGCCGGGCCGGGCAAGCTTTTCAGGTACACGGCCATCGCCTGCAGGTCGGTGGTGCCCATGTGTTGCAAGCTTTGCCGCACCACCTCGGCCATGGGGCCGAAGACGGTGGCGCGCGGCGAGACGCCCGTTTGCAGCAATTCCACGATATGCGCCGTGTCCCAGTCACCGAGGCCCGCTTCCGCGTCCGACGTCAGCGAAGGTGCGTACCAGCCCAGCACGGGGATCAGGCCGCCCGACAGGCCGTCGTTGCTGCCGCCCAGGGTGGTGCGGCTGCTATGGCAGGCGCTGCAGTGGCCCAGGCCCTGCACCAGGTAGGCGCCGCGGTTCCATTCCATGCTTTGCGTCGTCAGCGGCTGGTACACGCCCGGCTTGAAGTACAGCGCGCGCCAGGCGGCCAGCGCGATTTGCTGGTTGTAGGGGAAGCGCAGCGCGTGCGGCGCGTTTGCCTGCCTGTGCGGCGGCACGCTCTGAAAGTACGCGTACAGGGCGTCGCTATCTTCGCGCCGCACCTTGGTGTAGCTGGTGTAGGGAAAGGCCGGGTACAGCAAACGGCCATCTTTCGACTTGCCGTTGTGGATGGCGCGCCAGAAATCGTCGGCCGTCCAGCTGCCGATGCCCGTTTCCCTGTCGGCCGTGATGTTGGGCGAGAGCACTTTGCCGAACGGCGTCTGCAAGGCCCGTCCGCCAGCGTACGGCACGCCGCCCCGTGTCGTGTGGCATGCCATGCAGTCGCCCGCCTTGGCCAGGTAGGCGCCGCGCGCGACCAGCTGCTGCTGGCTGAGGGTGCTGGCAGCGGCGGGCGGGCCGATGTCGTCATCCGGGTACAGCAGGAATTTGGCGCTGCCGCCAGCGATTAGCACCAGGCCGGCCGCGATCATCCATTTTTTCATGGCGCCACCTGCGCGCCGGAGCCCGGCACGCCGCCGCAGTGCAGGGGCAAGGGCAGGGCAATGCTGCTGGCGGGACGCGCATCGGCGCTGGCCACCTGCGTGCCGAGCCAGGCCGAGACGGCCCCCACGTCCGCGTCCGACAGGCGCTGCGCGACTTGCGCCATGCAGTCGGGCGCATGGGCGCGGCGGATGCCGTTCTTCCAGGCGCCCAGCTGGGCGTTGATGTAGTCGCGCGGCAAGCCCAGCAAGCCGGGAATGGCAGGCGCCACGCCAGCCAGTTGCTGGCCATGGCAGGCGATGCAGGCCGGGATTTTTTTCGCGCTATCACCTAGCAGCACCAGTTGCTTGCCCCGCGCCAGGGCCGTCGTGCCGGCGCTGCTGGGCTGGGCCGGCGGCGGGGCAGGGTGCTGCGCCGCAAAATAGTCGGCGATCTCGCGCAGGTAATCGTCCGGCAAGTGCTCGACCATGTAATTCATCATCGGATACTGGCGCCTTCCCTCGCGGAAATTGAGCAGCTGGTTGTACAGGTAGCCGGCCGGCTTGCCGGCGATGCGGGGGAAAAAGGCGTCATGGCGCTCTTTTTGCGCATGACAGGCCGTGCAGGCCTTGATGCGCTGTTCCAGGCTGTCGTGGCCCGCTGGCAGGGTGGCCGGTGCGGCCTCCGCCATGCGGGGCAAGGTGCTGGCCAGGACCAGCACCAGCACGAGGGGAGAATGCAGTAGCATGGAAAGTCGCATGGGAAAATAAGCTGTCTCGTCGGTCGGTGATATGCCGGTGTTGCTGCCCGGATGTTGTTACCCTAGCATATACCGGGCACTGTCATTGTGACAGGATCAGTTGTGCAATAAAACTACGGATCAGTTTGAGGAGCAGGGTTGAAACGATATGAGGAATTGGCGGAAGAAATTGCCGCCATGATCAGCACGCAGTTGTTGCTGCCAGGTGATAAATTGCCCTCCGTGCGCCAGCAGCATGCGCGCAGGGGCGTGAGCCCGTCGACGGTGTTCCAGGCGTATTATTTGCTCGAAGCGCGCGGCATGATCGTCTCGCGTCCCCGCTCCGGCTATTACGTGGCGCCGCAGCGCGCCGCGCTGGCGCCAGAGCCGGATAGTTCGCGCCCGCTCGACGCCAGCACCACCGTCGATGTCAGCGACCTCGTCTTCGAGGTGCTGGGCGCCGTCGGTGCGCGCGATATCGTGCCCTTCGGCTCGGCCTTTCCCAGCCCCCATCTGTTCCCGATGGAACGGCTGGCGCGGGCCGTTTCGGCCAGCATGCGCCGCCTCGACCCGTGGAGCACGGTTACGGATTTATCCCTGGGCAATGCAGAATTGCGCCGCCAGATCGCCCTGCGCTATCAGCTTGACGGCGTGCTCGTCTCCAGCGACGACATCGTCATCACGAATGGCGCGCTGGAGGCGCTGAACCTGTGCCTGCAAGCCGTCACGCGGCCCGGCGACACGGTGCTGATCGAGTCACCCAGCTTTTATGCCTGCCTGCAGGCGCTGGAGCGGCTGGAACTCAAGGCCGTCGAGATCGCCACCAGCCCGCGTGACGGCGTCGATCTGGCGGCGCTGGAAGAGTTGTTGCAGCGCCACCAGCCCAAGGCGTGCTGGCTGATGACGAGTTTCCAGAATCCCCTGGGCAGCCTGATGCCGCCGGAAAAGAAGCGCGCGCTGGTGGACCTGCTGGCGCGCCATGGCGTGCCGCTGATCGAAGATGATGTGTATGGCGAGTTGTATTTTGGCAAGCAGCGCCCGGGCCTGACGAAAAGCCATGACAGCGCTGGCCTCGTCATGCATTGCAGTTCGTTCTCCAAGACCCTGGCGCCCGGCTTCCGCCTGGGTTGGGCCGTGGCGGGCCGCTACGCGCGCCAGGTCGAGCGCTTGAAACTGACCACCAGCCTGTCGGCGCCGATCCCGCTACAGATGGCACTGGCCGATTACCTGGCGCAAGGTGGCTACGACCGCCATTTGCGCCAGCTCCGGCTGACGTTGGCGGCACAGCAAAACACCATGCTGCAAGCCATCGCCGTGCATTTTCCGCGCGGCACGCGGGTCACGCGGCCGCAGGGCGGTTATTTTGTCTGGGTGGAAATGCCTGCCGGCGTCGATGCGCTGGCCTTGCACCGCAGCGCGCTGGCGGCAGGCATCAGCATCGCGCCCGGCCCCATTTTTTCCGCCACGCGCGCGTTTCGCCACTGTATCCGCCTCAATTACGGCCACCCGTGGAGTCCGCAGCTGGAAGAGGCCATCGCTACCCTTGGGCGGCTGGCGCTGGCGGCGGCATAGGGGCGCGTGAAAAAAAGTCCCTTGCGCCAGCAAGTGTTTCATTTCAAAAAGAAATATTACTGTTATATTGGTGTATCTATAACTAATGATGGGAATAATAATGGATAACATGCAGCCGGAAGTGGCTCGTACGCAAGATACGACGCTGGCCATCCTGTCCCACGTTGGCGGCCTGTTCACCAGTTGGGTGGCGCCGCTGATCATTTATTTGATCAAGAAAGATGATGCGGATAAATTCTCGGCCGAGAACGCCCGCGAAGCGCTGAATTTCCAGATCACCCTGATCATCTGGTATTTCGCCTGCTTCATCCTGTCGTTCGTGCTGATTGGCCTGTTCCTGTTCTGGGTAGTGGCGCTGGCCAACCTGGTGTGCTCGATCGTCGCGGCAGTCAAAGCCAGCAATGGCATCACTTACCGTTATCCATTGACCTTGCGCCTCGTCAAATAAGGTTGTGCTGGCTGCCGGGTTTCAGCCCGGGCGGCCGGGCAGTGCCAGGAATGCGGCAAAGTCGGGCGCCACCGAGCTGGTGGCGCCTGTTTCGTGCGACCACAGCACGACCACTGCTTCACCGCTCGGCCCCGTTTGCGCATAGTCAAAGCAGTAATAGTCGCCGGTGCCGAACTGGGCAAAGGGCAGCAGCTCACCCGCATCGTTGCCGCCATCCACATTCTCCAGCCATTCCTGCCAGCTTGTGTTGTAGTGGCGTGTTATCGATTCCCAGGTCTTGCGCGCACAGTTCGCGTCGTAGACGGGAAACACGTTCAAGGCGCCCAGCGCGCGGCCATTGTTTTCCAGTAACCATTGCACGTAGGACGCGGGCAGTAGGCGTCCCAGCGTCTGTTCGGCAGCGGTGATCGCTGCCAGGCTGGTGCCGATGGATTTGTTCTTGCTCATGCTGCAGGGCGGCGCGCCGGCTCAGGCGGTAATAGGCGGCGTGGCCGGTGGCGTGCTGGCACGCGGCGCTTTTTGTGGCGCTACCTTGCCACCGTCGGCGATCCAGCGGCGGTACACGCGCAGGGCCACTTGCGCATCGTCGGCGGCATACAGGATCTGCTTTTCCGTCAGGCGCGACGTAGCCCAGTTGGTGGTGGAGATCTTTTTCGACTTCTGCAGGTGCAGGCCGAAGAATTTGGCCACGGCCGTCTTGGCGCCCAGATCGTTGCGCTGGCCGCCGCGCAGGGCGACAGACAGGTCCAGCACTTGCGCTGGAACAATGCCCAGCTTGTTGCGCAGGCGCTTGACGTCGTCGGACAGGCCAAAGCCCACCTTCAGGGTGGTGGTCGATTCGAGGATGGCTTTCAGTTCGGCCAGGGGCGGCGTGGCGCCCACCTGGAACAGGTAGGCAATCTCGTCGGTGGCCAGCTGGATCAGGTGTGGCCCCGTGGAGGACTCGCCCTTGACGAACGTCGGCTTCGATTCCGTATCGAAGCCGATGGCGTCCGCTGCCAGCAGGGCGGCCATGGCTGCCCTGGCGTCGTCACTGGTGCGTACCAGCTTGACATGGTCGAGTGCAATGCCTTGATAGGGGGGCAATGGCGGTGCGGCAGCTGTATCCATGAAACCGGATCAACCTTTGCGCGAGAATTTCGCGGTCAGCTGATTCAGTTTTTCCAGGCGCAAACGGTTCGCTTCTTCGGCGGCAGCCGCGTCGCGCTCGGCTTTCTTGCGCTCGGCTTCCTTCTTGAAGCGCTGCTGCAGTACTTGCGTGGCGTGGTCGCGGTGGGTTTGCGTCACTTCCGCGCCGGCGGTGCCGTCGAGGTCGTAGCGGATCTTGGCTTTTTCCATCACGCGCAGGTAGCGCAGCGAACCCGTGTGGATGCCCAGCGCCGTGCGCATCAGCTTGCGGTCCAGATCTGGCAGGCGCGCCAGGATCTGCTTGTCGATACCGATCGACAAGGGCAGGCAATCGCGGAATGGCGGGAATTGCTCCTGGAACTGCTTCAGCAGGGCGCGCGCGGTCAGGCCGGCAGGTGCCGGCGTGGTTGCTGCGGCCGGTGCCGCCGCTGGGGCTGCATCGACTGGCGTGTCAGGAGTGGTGGCTTGCTGGTCTGGCGTGGAGCTGGTCATCGACATCATTGGTTGGGCTATAAAAGGGGAGCATAGCACGCGCCACAGGCAAGTGCATTGTCTTTTTTGGCAACTTGCACAGAGATAAGCGGGCCCGGACTACAGTGTGCGCAGCGCGAAATGCGGGAAATGTGTATAATGTCGGCTTGCGCTGATGACTGGACCCCGTATTTGACGGTCTGGCTCAGGTGTGCAGGGGATAGGAGCAGTGCGGTGCAGGGCCATCATTATTGATATTTTTGATATCAGATATTTTGCTTATCAATTATCCAGATAACTGGCCTTCGTGCATAATCTTGCTCTCCGCTGTGTCTTCACTGAACAACAATAGATTCAAGCCCGTTCTGGTACGGGCTTTTTTTCATTCCGCAATGTACATCGCTTATTTATCTGATCCGGCTTCGGCCCCGCCGCTCTCGTTGCGGGATGCGCGGGCTTTGAGCGCCCCGATAGACAGGCGCCGCTGCCTTTGACGGCAGCCGCAACAACACGCTCCATCGAGTCCGGTTTCGCAGGCTTAGGTGGAATCATTCACTTCGCGCCGACACCATCTGGTCTCGCATTAAGAGATATCTCATGAAGAATACGCCAAAAACTTTAACGTTGTCCGCCAAGGCGCCACGCCCAGCTGCGGCGCCACTTGCCGTACCCAAAACGACTTTATCTTACTTCATCGATAATGCGCAAGCGAATCCGGAAGCCACCGTCACGACGGCGCCCACCGTCGTCACCGTGGTCAAGAAAAGCCGTTCGCGCCTCGCTGCCGTGCCACCGGCCGAGTTGGCTGCGGAAGCCTCCGTTGCCGTACCGGCCGCCGAGGCCGTTGCCGAGGTCGCCGAAGCCGCAGCAGTCAAAACGCCGAGCGTCAAAGTGGCCCCAGGCGCCAAGGTGGCGCCTGCGCCACGCAAGGTCAGCGAAAGCGCCGCCACGAATAAAGTGGTGACGGCAGCCCGTTCGAAAGTCGTGCGCGCCAAGCCCGAAGCGGCGCCCGTGACCATCATTACCGGCGCGCAAGTGGTCAGCAAGACGACGGACGCCGATGCCCTGGCTGCCATCGATACCTCGAATTACTTCTTGCCGACCGTCAAGGTGCCGGGCCGCCGTGGCCGCAAACCAAGCGAATTCACGCCGGAAAACGATGAAGTGGCAGCACTGAACGCCGTCGAGCGCGCCGAACTGAAGGCCGTGTCGAAAGCGCGCGACCGCAAGGCCAAGGGCGGCCTGGCGGACGCGCTCGGTGATCCGGAAGCCTCGGCAGCGGACCTGGAACGCCGCCGCAAGCAGATCACGGGCTTGATCAATATGGGCAAGGAACGCGGTTTCCTTACCTATGCCGAGATCAATGACCAATTGCCGGAAAACATCATCGATCCGGAAGCGATCGAAGGCATCATCGCCACTTTCAACGACATGGGCATCGCCGTCTACGAGCGCGCCCCTGACGCGGAAAGCTTGTTGTTGACCGACAACGTCGCCACTGTCACCAGCGACGATGAAGTGGAAGCGGCTGCCGCTACCGCCCTGTCGACGGTCGACTCCGACTTCGGCCGCACCACCGACCCCGTGCGCATGTACATGCGTGAAATGGGCGCCGTGGCGCTGCTGACGCGCGAAGGCGAGATCGAGATCGCCAAGCGCATCGAAGGCGGCCTGAAAGACATGATCCAGGCGATTTCCGCCTGCCCCACGACCATCGGCGAAATCGTTGCGCTGTCGCAAAAAATCGCGCGCGACGAAATCAAGGTCGATGAAGTGGTCGATGGCTTCGTGGATTTGAACGAAAGCAATGCCCCGGCGCCTGCCGTTGCCGCCGCACCTGCTGCCGCCAGCGGTGACGACGAGGAAGAGGAAGAAGAAGCCGAGGAAGAAGATGGCGACGCCAATGGCGGCGCGGCCGGTTTCTCCAGCGAACAGTTGGCGCAGCTGAAAAAGAATGCCTTGGAGAAATTCAACGTCATTTCGACGCAGTACGACAAGATGCGCAAGGCGCCCGAGGGTTACAACTCGAAAGCCTACATCAAGGCGCAGGAAGCCATTTCTCAGGAATTGCTGGGCATTCGCTTCACGGCCAAGGTCGTGGAAAAGCTGTGCGACACGCTGCGCGGCCAGATGGAAGAAGTGCGCCACATCGAGCGCGCCGTGCTGGAGCTGTGCGTGAACAAATGCGGCATGCCGCGCGCCCACTTCATCAAGGTATTCCCGGGCAATGAATGCGACCTGGAATGGGTCGACCGCGAAGTCGATTGCAAGTATCCGTACAGCGCCATCCTCAGCCGCAACGTGCCTGCCGTCAAGGAACTGCAAAAGAAGATGATCGACCTGCAAGCGCGCGTGGCCCTGCCATTGGCTGACTTGCGCAAGATCAACAAGCAGATGGCTGCAGGCGAAAAGCGCGCCCGTCACGCGAAACGCGAAATGACGGTCGCCAACTTGCGTCTGGTCATCTCGATCGCCAAGAAATACATCAACCGCGGCTTGCAATTCCTCGATCTGATCCAGGAAGGCAACATCGGTCTGCTGAAGGCGGTCGATAAATTCGAATACCGCCGCGGCTACAAGTTCTCGACCTACGCCACCTGGTGGATCCGCCAGGCCATCACGCGTTCGATCGCCGACATGGCCCGCACCATCCGTGTGCCGGTGCACATGATCGAAACGATCAACAAGATGAACCGCATCTCGCGCCAGATCATGCAGGAAACGGGCAGCGAGCCGGACCTGGCGACCCTGGCCGTCAAGATGGAAATGCCGGAAAACAAGGTGCGCGAGATCATGAAGATCGCCAAGGAGCCAATTTCCATGGAAACGCCGATGGGCGAAGATGGCGATTCGCAACTGGGCGACTTCATCGAAGACAATACCACCCTGGCACCGCTGGACGCCGCGTTGCATGCGTCGATGCGCAACGTGATCAAGGAAGTGCTCGATTCGCTGACGCCGCGCGAAGCGAAAGTGCTGCGCATGCGTTACGGCGTGGAAATGTCGAACGACCATACGCTGGAAGAAGTGGGCAAGCAGTTCGACGTGACGCGCGAGCGTATCCGCCAGATCGAAGCGAAAGCCATGAGCAAGCTGCGCCAGCCTTCGCGTTCGGACAAGCTGAAGACTTTCCTGACGCAAAATTAAGCGTAGGGCAAGCACACAAAAAAGAGGCGCAAGCCTCTTTTTTTACGCCTGTAGCATGCCTTGTCTACATAAAACGCGTGCGCTCTCCCAGCAGGCCCATGCGATAGTTGTGCTGCAATTTGTACAGCACCACGCCGCTGGCGGAGATGAGGATGGTGATGACCAGCCAGTCCAATGGGTTGCTGCGGTGTGGTGCGGGAGCCGCTTGCGATGGCACGGCGAAGGCCTGGAATTTATGCCCCGTATAGATGGCGCCCACCACCAGGCCGGCGTCCGTGATCTTGTTGGTCAGGTACAGGCCATCGTCGCGGCGGCGCACCGTCATCACGCCTTCCTTGTAGACAAAGGTCATCGGTTCAAAGCCGTTGATGTTGACGCTGCCGACGATCTGTCCGGCCGCGTTGACTGCCGTGGCGTAGCTATCGCCCTGGCCGATCATGGCGCCCAGGTCGAGCATGCGCTTGCCATCCCAGGCAAATGCGTGCCAGCGGCGTTTTTCCGTTTCCGAGGCGCCCACGACCAGGCCCGCGTCATTGATGGCGGTGGCCGAGCTGATGCGTCCGCCGGGCAGGGTGCCGATTTCCTGCATGCCCGCGCCGGGACGGTAGACGAAGGCGCGGCGGTAGCCATCGCCCCGCTGCGCCGTGCCCACCACCACGCCATGCCGGTTCAGACCGCTGGCATAGCTGCTGGCACCGCCCAGGGTGCCCAGGTCCTGCAGGCTGTGGTCGGCTTTCGTGACAAAGGCGTGGAAATCGCCGTCGCTGGTATCGGCATAGCCGGCCACCTGGCCGTCGCGCGTGATGGCCGTGGCATAGCTGCTGGTGCCGCCCAAGGTGCCCAGGTCGCGCATGCCGCCCGCTTCTTCAAAGCGGAATGCATGCCAGGCGCCACTGGGCGTTTGTGCCGAGCCCACCACCACGCCATGGGTATTGATGGCCTTGGTGAAACCTTCATTGCCGCCCAGGGTGCCCAGCTCGCGGATGCGGCCATGCTGATACGTCACGGCGCGGCGTCGTCCTTCTGCTTCCATGATGATGCCGGCCACCAGGCCGGCCGGGTTCAGGTCGGACGCGATGCTGCCATTGCCATCTTTTTCACCAAAGCCGTGTTCGGCATAGATGGTGGCGCTGGCAGCGGGGACGGTGGCCAGAAGGAACAGGCCGAGCAGTGTGGCAGGGAGGCAGGGGAACCGTAGCAGCATGATAGTTTCCTCATAGAAAAAACTTACTATACTTTTTTATGCTGCAAATGCATACTTAATTTGCTACTATTTTTACTAATTTTTGTTTATTGCTATCGGCATGCCCTTTACTTGCCCGCTGCGGCAGATGGATGGCCAGCGCCGTCCCCTGGCCTGCCTGGCTGTCGATGTGCAATTCACCACCCAGCGCGTGGACACGTTCGCGTATGCTTTTCAGGCCGAAGGCGGCCCGCTTGCCGTGGTCGCCCGGCTGCATGCCGATGCCGTTGTCGCTGATGCGCAGCACGATGGCATCCGCATCTTGCGCCAGCGCGACTTCCACTTCGCTGGCCTGGGCGTGGCGCACGATGTTCGACAGCGATTCCTGCAGCACGCGGAAGATGGCCAACGTCTGGCGCTGGTCCAGGCCCAGGTCGGGCGCCTCGCTGTCGAGCGTGAGCCAGTAGCGGATGGCGCTGCGGCTTTCCATCTGGCGTATCAGCCACTCGGCCGCCGGGCCCAGTCCCAGCTCCAGGGTGCTGGGATGCAAGTCATTGATGATGGTGCGCACGGAGCGGATGGTGGTGTCGATGGTGTCGAGCACGCGCTGCGCATGGTGGTGCAGGCGCGGGTGGGTGGTGGCCGTGCGCGCGTGCAACAGCGACACATCGATGCGCAGCACCATCAGATTCTGCCCCAGGTCGTCATGAATATCGAGCGCGATGCGGCGTCTTTCCTGTTCCTTGATGGTTTGCTGGTGGTCGGTCAGTTCGCGCAGCTGGGCCAGGGTGCGCTGCAGGTTTTCCTCGTTGCGCTTGCTGTCGGTGACGTCGACGGCCATGGCGATGATCATCTGCGGCCGGCCGTCGGCGTCAAACACGGGTTTCTTGTGCGTCTGCACGAGGCGATTTTCCTGCAACTGCGCGTTCCATACCAGTTCTTCGCGTATCACCACCTGACGGCTGGCAAACGCCTGCTGGTCGGCAGCGAGGAAGCCCGCGTTCTGTTCCTCGGGGAAGTGCTGCAAGTCGCGCCCTTCGGCGACGTCCTGCTGGCGCACGCCCCATTGCTGCTCGCAGGCCTGGTTCATCAGCACGATGCGCGAATCGGCATCTTTCAGGAATAGCGACAGGGGCATCATGGAAATGATGTCCTGCAGCCGCTCCTCGCTGCGCGCCAGGGCCGCTTCCGTTTGCGCGCGCATGGCGATTTCCGCGGATAGCTGGATGTTTACGTCGAGCAACTGGGCCGTGCGCAGGGCCACGCGGCTTTCCAGTTCCGCATGGGCCAGGCTCAACGCGTGTTCGGCCCGCTTGTGTTCCGTGATGTCGCTGGCCATGACCAGCGCGCCCGTCAAGGCGCCGTGCTGGTCGTACAGGCGGCGGCCGCTGAGCATGGCCCAGCGCTGCGTGCCGTCGCCATGCTGGTAATGCAGTTCGCCCATGCAGCTATCGCTCGCCGTCTGGCGTAGCGGACACAGACGCAGCAAGGTGGCCTCGTCGTGGAATTCGTCCATGGCGTGGTCCAGCAACTGTTCGGCGGGGATGCCCAGCATGTCGCACAGTCGCTGGTTGACGTACAGAATGCGGCCGTCCGCATCTGTTTGCCACATGCCGTCCTGCGCCGTTTCGCTCAGGTGCTGGTAGCGCATGAGGCTGGCATCCAGCTGGGAGCGCGTGCTGGCGAGGTGGGCGCGCAGCCTGTGCATCAGCCACATGGCCGTTCCGGCGGCGGCGGCCAGCAGCAGGGTCAGCCAGACATGCTCCCAGAAGTCGAGCGCCGGCCAGGCCGCGCCCGCCAGCCAGCCCAGCATGATCAGGATAAGGGCGGCGCATGCCGCACTCGGCGTTTCAATCGACCATTTGCTCATCCGCGTCCCTGGCGTCATGGTTGGCCGTTGCTGTGCGCATGGGGCCGGAGTGTGGGGAAGTATCCGACGCTAGTGTAATACCAATTGTTGTTTTATTGAGAATATTTTGCTAACGAGCAAGCAAAAGGGCCGGCCCTTGCGGTGCCGGCCCCTGCCTGGCAAAAGCAGCCTGACGCGATCAGCCCGTGTTGCGCAGGCCGGCCGCGACGCCGTTGATCGACAGCTGGATGCCGCGGTGGACCCTTTCGTCGATCTTGCTTTCCGTCGACAGGGCGCGGTTGCGCTTGATCAATTCCACTTGCAAGTGGTTCAGCGGGTCGAGATAGGCGAAGCGGTTCTGGATCGAGCGGGCCAGCAGCGGATTGCCCGCCAGGCGCTCGGTGTTGCCGGTGATCAGCTCCAGGCAGCGCAGGGTGTTGCCATGCTCATCCGTGATGCGCTTGTAGATGCGTTCGCGCAAGTCCTGGTCGGCCACCAGTTCCGCATAGCGCGAGGCAATTGCCAGGTCCGTCTTGGCCAGCACCATGTCCATGTTCGACAGCAGGGTGGCAAAGAAGGGCCATTCGGCGTACATGGCGCGCAGAGTGGCGATCTTTTCCTCTTTCGCGGCACCCGCAGCATCGTTGATCCACGCCTCGATGGCGCTGCCGAAGCCGAACCAGCCCGGCAGCAGCAAGCGGCACTGGCCCCAGGAAAAGCCCCAGGGAATGGCGCGCAAGTCTTCGATGCGCTGGTTGGCCTTGCGCGAGGCCGGGCGCGAGCCGAGGTTCAGCTCGGCGATTTCCGCAATCGGCGTGGCCGAGAAGAAATACTCCGTAAACCCCGGCGTTTCATACACGAGGTGTCGGTAGGCGTGGTAGGCCAGTTTTGACAGGTCCGCCATCACGGCTTCGAACTGCGCCAGCTGGCTCGCGTGCGTGGGATTGGCAGCCTGCGGTGCCAGGCTCGCTTCCAGGGTGGCGGCGACCAGCAATTCCAGATTGCGCCGGCCGATTTCCGCGTTGGAAAACTTTGAGGCGATGATTTCGCCCTGTTCCGTCAGGCGGATCTGGCCGTTGACGGTGCCCGGCGGCTGGGCCAGGATGGCTTCATAGCTGGGCCCGCCGCCACGGCCCACCGTGCCGCCGCGGCCATGGAACAGACGCAGCTTGACGCCTGCCTTCTGGAAGTCGGCGACCAGTGCCAGTTCCGCCTTGTACAGTTCCCAGTTCGAGGTGAGAAAACCGCCATCTTTGTTTGAATCGGAATAGCCGAGCATGACTTCCTGTAACTGCCCTTGCTTGGCGATCAATTGCTTGACCAACGGCAAGGCCATCACCTCGCTCATGATGCCGGCCGCGCGCTGCAGGTCGGGTATCGTCTCGAACAGGGGGATGACCATCAGCTCGCACGTGCTGTCGCCGCCGGCCCCGGCCTTCCAGTCGGTGCGCAGCAAGCCCGTTTCCTTTTGCAACAGCAACACTTCCAGCAAGTCGGACACGGTTTCCGTGTGCGAAATGATGTAGTTGCGGATGGCCCGCGCGCCGTAGCGCTGGCGGATGTCGCGCGCCGCGCGCAGGATCGCCAGCTCGGAATCCGTTTCCGTGGCGTAGGCGATGTAGGGCGAGTACAGCAGACGCGGCTGGGCCAGTTCGCTCAGCAGCAGCGCCTGCTTGTCTTCCTCGCTCAGGGATGGGTAGTCGGCGGCCACGCCGCTTTTCGCGAACAGGTCGGCCAGCACGCGCTCGTGCACATCGGAAGTCTGGCGCATGTCCAGCGATGCCAGGTGGAAACCGAAGATGTCTGCCGCACGGGCCAAGGTGGCCAGGCGGGGGCGCACGAGGGCTGCGCCGTGGTGCGATTCGAGCGAGGCGACGATGGTGCGCAAGTCGGCGACAAACGCGGCCGCGTCGGGATACGCGGCGGCCGGCCCCACTTCCTTGCGCAGGATGTTGGTGGCGCCCAGGGCGCGGGCCGTGGCGGCCAGGCGCGCATAGATGCCGATCAGGGCGCGGCGGTACGGTTCGTCGCTGCGGTGCGGCGAGGCGTCCGGCGACTGGTCGGCCAGCGCCTGCAGTTCGGCGCTCACGCCCACCATCAGGGTAGAGACGGATAATTCCGCGCCCAGGGTGTGCACTTCGTCGAGGTAAAAGTCGAGGATGGTGGTGGCGTGGCGCGCCAGCGCATGCTGCATGGTGCCCGCATTCACGTTCGGGTTGCCGTCGCGGTCGCCGCCGATCCAGCTGCCCATCTGCACGTAGGCGGCGTTGATGGGTTCGATGGTACCGTCGCCGTTCGGGTATTCGGCGGCGATATCTTCCTCGATATCGTCATACAGGCCCGGCAGTTCGCGCAAAAAGGTGATGCGGTAGTAGGACAGGGCGTTTTCGATCTCGTCGGCTACTGTCAGCTTCGAGTAGCGCAGCATGCGCGTCTGCCACAGGGTGGAGACGCGCGAGCGCAGCAGTTGCATATTGGCTTGCCGCTCTTTCGGCGTCTGCGGCAGGTCGCGCTCGGCCAGCAGGCGGGCGATGTCGTGCTCGGCGTCGAGGATGCTCTTGCGCTGCACTTCCGTCGGGTGGGCCGTCAGCACGGGGGCGATCAGGGCGTCCTGGAAGAAGGTGTCGACGGTTTTGCGCGGCACGCCGGCGGCGCGCAGTTTTTTCAGCGCGAAGCTGACGCTGCCCTTTTGCGCAGGCGAGCCGGCCAGCAGGTGGGCGCGGCGGCGGCGGATGTGGTGCTGGTCTTCCGCGATGTTGGCCAGGTGCGAAAAATAGGAAAAGGCGCGCACCACGGAAATCGTCTGTTCGCGGCTCAGTTCCTTGAGCATGGCGTCGAGTTCCAGCGCGGCGCCCGCGTCCGCTTCGCGGCGGAAGCGTACGGACGTCTGGCGTATGGTTTCCACCACATTGTAGACGGCGTCGCCTTCCTGTTCGCGCAGCACGTCGCCCAACAGGCGGCCCAGCAGGCGGATATCTTCTTTCAGTGGCGCGTCCTTGTCGGAGCCGGCCGCTGGAACTATTTCTGGTGCTACTGCGTCATTGAGCATAATAAAGAACCAAAGTAAGTGTAAAAGCAAGGGAATGTGGATCGCACCGGGCGTTTGGCCGCAGAGGGGAGGGGGCGCATGATAAAATTTATGGTCTTCAACATGGACGCTAGCCTGACTTGGCCTTCTAGGCTAAGGGATACCGATTATAGCGACGCCGGGCGCCACCCGATACAACTGATATCGGACGGGCGAAATGGCAACGATAATGACAACGACAGTCACAGCGAAAGAACTTGTTTTGAAAGCATCCGAATTGACCCCGAACGAATTGAAGCCGATGATTCCCGCCCGCCTGGTGATCGCCTCGCGCGAGAGCCGTCTTGCCATGTGGCAAGCTGAACATGTGCGCGCGCGCCTGGCCGCCCTGTATCCGCAGTGTAGCGTTGAAATTCTCGGCATGACCACACGCGGCGACCAGATTCTCGACCGCGCCCTGTCCAAGGTAGGCGGCAAGGGCCTGTTCGTCAAGGAACTGGAAGTGGCGATGGAGGATGGCCGTGCCGACCTGGCCGTGCATTGCCTCAAGGATTTACCGATGGACTTGCCGGAAGGGTACACCCTAGCCGCCATCATGGAGCGCGAAGATCCGCGCGACGCCTTTGTGTCGAACGACTATGCCAGCCTGGCCGAGTTGCCGCATGGCGCCGTCGTCGGCACCAGCAGCCTGCGCCGCCAGGCCCTGATCGCCGCGCACTATCCGCACCTGACGATTTTGCCCCTGCGCGGCAACCTCGATACGCGTTTGGGCAAGCTGGACCGTGGCGATTACGCCGCCATCATCCTGGCTGCCGCCGGCCTGAAACGCCTGGGCCTGGCGTCGCGCATCCGCGCGCTGTTGTCGCCGGAACTGAGCCTGCCAGCTGCCGGCCAGGGCACGCTGGCCATTGAAATCATGGGCCAGCGCGCCGATGGCATCGACCTGCAGCGCCTGCTGGCGCCCCTGAACGACGTCGAGGCCACGCAAGTGTCGCTGGCCGAGCGCAAGGTGTCGCGCATCTTTGGCGGCAGTTGCCAGATTCCATTGGCGGCCTACGCCACCATTGACGGCGACACCATGCGTTTGCGCGCCATGGTCGCCACGCCGGACGGCGCACGCATGGCCAGCGCCGACGTCAGTGGCCCGGCTGCTGCGCCGGAACTGCTGGGCGAACAGGTGGCCGAATTGCTGCGCGGCCAGGACGCCGCCGGCATCCTCGCCTCGTGCGCCGTCACCCCCGACAACCATGAAGGCCTGGCGCCGCATGCCTGACACCGTGGTGATCACGCGGCCCGCAGCGCAAGCGGGGCCGCTGGCCGCCAGAATCGCGGCGCTGGGCTTGCCCGTGACCTTGCTGCCGCTGCTGGAAATTCATGCGCTTGACGGCGAGGACGAATGCGCGCAGCTGCAAGCCGTGCTGGCGCGCCTGGCCGAGTACGACCTGGTGGCGTTTGTCTCGCCGAACGCCATCGATTGCGTCTTTGCGCATTTGCCGGACTGGCCGCCTGGTGTGCCCTTGGCAGTGGTGGGCGAGGGCAGCCGTATGGCATTGGGGGCGCACGGCGTCACGGATGCCAATGCGACCATCACCAGCCCGCTCGATACGGCGCGCAGCGATTCCGAACATTTGTTACTGGCGCTGGACTTGCCGGCCCTGCGCGGCAAGCGCGTGCTGATCGTGCGCGGCGATGGCGGACGCGATTACCTGGCCGACGGCTTGCGCGCAGCGGGCGCCGAAGTCGAGTTCGTCACGGCCTACCGCCGCAAGGTGCCGCTGCTGACGCCAGCCTTGCGGGCGACCCTGGAGAACCTGTTGCAGCATAATAATGACTGGGTCATCACCAGCTCGGAAGCGCTGCGCGGTTTGCTGGCGCTGCTCGAAGAATTGGATGGTAAAAAGACGGCTGTTGCGAAAATGCAACAGCAGCATCTGATCGTGCCGCACGCCCGCATTGCACAAACGGCGGCGGCCCTGGGTTTTGCCCGTGTCACCTTGACAGGATCAGGCGACGCAGGAGTGCTCGCCGCGTTACAATCACGACCATGAACGAAATGCCTACACTCTCCGAACCGAATGCAACGCCTGGCAGCGCCGTGAAGACGGCGCCGCAGGCGGCCGACCAACCCGCTGGCCGCGCGCCGACCCTGCTCGAACAGCTGCAAAAGCCCATGAGCATTGCCGTCATCGTGCTGGCCGTGCTGCTCGCTGCGCAAAGCTGGTCGACCAGCAAGCAGATCCGCAACCTGCGCGAAGAAGTGGCCAAGCGCCTGCAAAAGGGCGATGTCAGCAATGCCGAAACGGGCGTGCTGGCGCGCAACGTGCAAGAAGGCACGAAAGAGCTGCAAATCAAGGTGGGCGCGCTGGAAAACCGCCAGAGCGAAACGCAAAGCCAGCAGCTGGCCCTGGAACAACTGTATAACGACTTGTCGAAGAACCGCGACGAGTGGGCGCTGACGGAAATCGAGCAAGTGCTGTCGACGGCCAGCCAGCAGCTGCAACTGGCCGGCAACGTGCCCGGTGCGCTGATCGCGCTGCAAAACGCCGACCGCAGCCTGTCGCGTTCCGACAAGCCGCAATTCATCACCATCCGCCGCGCCATCGGGCGCGACATGGAAAAACTCAAGGCCCTGCCCAGCGTCGATTCGACGGGCGTGGCCTTGCGCCTCGATGCCGTGATCGCCCAGGTCGACTCCCTGCCGATGCTGTCGGATGAAACGCCCGCTTTGCCGGCCGCACCGGAAAAACCGGGCAAGGCCAAGCCCGTGCGCGATGCCAGCGGCAAGCTGGTAGGGCCGCCCGCGCCGGAACCGCTGCTGCAAAAAGTGCGCGACGGCTGGAATACCTGGAGCGGCGACATGTGGGCCGACGTGCGCCAATTGATACGCATCCGCCGCGTCGATACGCCGGAAGCGCTGATGCTGTCGCCGACGCAATCGTATTTCTTGCGCGAAAACGTCAAGCTGCGCCTGCTCAATGCCCGCATGGCATTGTTGTCGCGCAACGAAACTGCTTTCAGGAATGATCTGATCGCCGCGCAGGATGCGCTGGCCAAGTATTTCGATACCCGCGCCAAGAGCACGCAGACGGCGCAAGCCTTGCTGCGCCAGGTGCAGGGCAGCAACCTGGCCATCGAAATGCCAACCTTGTCCGACAGCCTGACGGCTGTGCGCAACTACAAAGCGAAGTCCTGAGCCCATGCGTCTATTTCTCTGGTTACTCGCCCTGATGGCCGCGGCGATCGGTATCGCCGTGACGGCCCGTTTCAATCCCGGCAACGTGGTGCTGTTCTATCCGCCTTACCGCATCGATTTGTCGCTGAACTTCTTCCTGTTGCTGCAGGTCGTGCTGTTCGTGCTGCTGTACCTGTTGGTGCGCGCCGTGCGCGCCACCGTGCGCATGCCGGCGCAAGTGGCAGCCTACCGCCAGCGCAAGCGTGAGCGCGATGGCAACAAGGGCTTGCGCGAAGCCTTGAAAGCCCTGTTCGAAGGGCGTTTCGGCCATGCGGAAAAAGCCGCCCTGCGCGCCGCAGAACTCGATGAGAACGCCGGCCTGGCCGCGCTGATCGGCGCGCGTGCCGCGCACCGCATGCGCCAGTCCGAGCGCCGCGACAGCTGGCTGGCCAGAGTCGAAGGCGATGCCAGCCTGAAGACGGCCCGTTTGATGACGGTGACGGAATTGCTGGTCGACGACCACCAGCCGGAAGCGGCCCTGGCGGCGGTACGCGAACTCAATGCCAGCGGCACGCGCCACATCCACGCGCTGCAATGGTCGCTCAAGGCCGAGCAGCAGGCGAAGAACTGGCCGGAAGTGCTGCGCCTCGTGCGTTCGCTCGACAAGCACCGCGCCCTGCATCCGGCCCTGTCGTCGCGCTTGCGCGAGCTGGCCTATGACCATCTGCTGTCCGATCCATCGCATGACGCCGAATCCCTGATGCGCGTGTGGTCCACCGTGCCAAGCGCGGATCGCGTCAAGCCGTATATTGCCTGCCGCGCTGCCACGGCCCTGAATGCGCGTGGCCTGCACGATGAAGCGCGCCTCGTGTGCGAAGAGTCGCTGGCCGCCGATTGGGACGAGCGCGTCGTGCGCGCCTACCGCGAAGCGGCGGCACCAGCCGGCACGCCGGCCCTGCTGCTGCAGATCGAGCATTGCGAACAATGGATGAAACAGCGTCCGCTGGATGCGGAACTGGCGCTGACCCTGGGCACCTTGTGCCTCAAGCAAAAACTGTGGGGCAAGGCCCAGCGTCACTTGGAGCAGGCTTTGTCGGACGCGAACGAGCCGCAAATGGTGCGCGACGCCCACTTGAAGCTGGCGCAGATGCACGATGCCTTGCAGCAAACGGAGCAGGCCGCGGCCCATTACCGGCAGTGTGCCTTGGCCACCATGCTGTAAGCCTTGTAGACCTTTTCGCCAGACGTAAAAAAGCCGTTCAGTGCAGACTGAACGGCTTTTTTTACGTGCGCACTGCATGGCGCAATGCGCTGCTACCTTACTTCTTCGGTACGGCAGTGCTTTCCGGCAAGGCATACGCGATCAGGGTGTCGCTCATCTTCGTGCCCAGCGAACCGTGGCCACCGGCCATGACGACGACGAACTGGCGTCCCGACTTGTTCGAGACATAGCTCATCGGCGTAGCCTGACCGCCGGCGGGCAAGCGGGCTTTCCAGATGACTTTACCGTTGCTGACATCGTAGCCGCGGATATAGTAGTCGAGCGTGCTGCTGAGGAAGGTCACGCCGCCACCCGTGGTGACCATGCCGCCCAGGCTGGGCACGCCCAGCGGCAGTGGAATCGGCACGGGACCGCTGTCGCGCGTGGTGCCGTTCTTGTGCATCCACACTTTTTTCATGGTGCGCAGGTCGACGGCGGCCACATAGCCCCAAGGCGGTGCCTGGCATGGGAAGCCCAGCGGCGACAAAAAGGCCTTGATTTCCACGGCGAACGGTACGCCCGTCTGTGGCTGCAAGCCCATTTCGCCGCCCGTGCCGCCCTTGGCCGTCGTTTCGGCGCGTGGCACGAGTTTTTCCAGGAAGCCCATGTAGTCAGGGTTGACGATCAACAACTGGCGCACGGGGTCGATGGCTGCGCCGCCCCATTCGAAGATGCCCAGCGGGCCCGGGGAGATGACGGCACCCTTGCCGGCTGTTTGCGGCGTGAACGGGCCTTCATAGCGGCGTTCCTTGAAGATGATGCGGCAAGCAAGCTGGTCGAACGGCGTCGTGCCCCACATGTCTGCTTCGCTGATGTTGCGCTCAGGTAAGAAGGTCAGGGCCGAGAAAGGCTGCGTGGGTGACAGGGTGTCGCCAGCGGCAGGATTGCTCGTTGGCACGGGTTTTTCCGGCGCCGGCACGACCAGGCTGCCATCGCGGCGGTCGATCACATAGATATCGCCCCGCTTTGTCGTGGCAACCACGGACGGGACCTTGCCTTTTGGCGTATCGATGTCGACCAGCGAAGGTTGTCCGCCGATATCCATGTCCCAGATATCGTGGTGTACGGTCTGGTACACCCAGCGTACTTTGCCCGTCGCCAGGTCCAGCGCGACGATGGCACTGTTGAATTTCTCGCCATTCTTGTTGCGATTGCCGCCCCAGGTGTCGGGGGTTTCATTACCCATTGGAATGTAGACCATGCCCAGCTTTTCATCGATGCTGGCCACGCCCCACGAGTTGGGCGAGTTGTTGGTGTAGTTCTTGCCTTCAGGGAAGGGCTTGGTATCTTCCGGCGTGGCGGGGTCCCAGTTCCACAGCAGCTTGCCCGTGACAGGGTCATAGCCGCGGATAACGCCCGACGGTTCTTCCGTCGAATGATTGTCCGTCACGCTGGCGGCGATCACGGCCACGTTTTGCGCTACGGCCGGCGGGGAAGTGGGCATCAGGAAACCGCGCTTGATCATGGCCATGTTTTTATACAGGTTGACGACGCCGTTGTTGCCAAAGCTCTTGCACGACTCGCCCGTATCGGCATTGACGGCGATCATGGTGCCATCCATGGTCGGCGCCAGGATGCGGCGCGGACATTCCATGCTGGCAGCTTCGGGGGCAGGATTGTTCCTGGCGCGGCCCGCATTGACGTCCCAGTAGGCGACGCCACGGCAGATCATGTGCTGGTAACTGGCCGCGTCGCGGTTGATCTTCGGGTCGTGGCGCCAGATTTCCTTGCCTGTGTCCGGATTCAGGGCGATGACGATATTGTGCGGCGTGCACAGGTACAGCATGTCATTGACCTTCAGCGGCGTGACTTCGTTGGCGATCTCGCCCGGGTCGTTCGGTCCCTTGAAGTCGCCCGTGTGATAGGTCCAGGCTTCTTTCAGTCCGGAAATATTGGCCGGCGTGATCTGCGCAGCCGGGGCATAGCGGTCGCCATAGCCGGAGCGGCCATACGCGGACCAGTCGTTGTGCTCGACGCCGGGCGCCAGGTCGCCAGTGGCGGTAGCCGCCATGTTGTCGGCTGGTACGTCGCCATGCAAGTCATGGTAGTCCTGGAACAGGGCGATGACGCCGGCGATGACGGTCAGGGCCACGGCGGCGCTGAGGGCCGTCTTTCCCCCTTGCGGCTGTTTCGCTGCGGCGGGTGGCGCCAGGCGGCGGCTGACGAAGGGCAGCAGCAGCCAGACGGCGGCGGCAAACCAGATGTCGAGGCGCGGCAGCAATTGCCACCAGTCGAATTTCACTTCAATGACGGACCAGATGAGGGTGGCGATCAGCAGCAGCGCCATGAACGGTTGCGCACTGCGCTTGCCCTGGAACACCAGCACGCCGGCAACGAGTATGCCTATGCCTGCCAGCAAGTAGTACCAGGAGCCGCCGAGACTGGCCAGCCAGATGCCGCCGCCCAGCAGGGCGAGGCCAAACAGAATGAAAATAACACCGGTGACCTTTAATAAAGGACCGGGTCGGAAAGAGGGAATCATCATATTCCTTTTTGCAAGGATTTATCGGTGGCGCGTTGAGAACGCCATATTGAATTCAGGGAAGGCGTCGATTGCAGAATATACAAAGTTTGGAATCACCAGAATGTTATAGTTTATCAGAATTGATGATTGTCTTCTGGTTGCGCCATTTTTTGGCGGGGTCGCCATTTGAATCAATTGAAGGCTTCAAATAAGAACAAATATTATGCTCGATGGTGGGTTTGCCGGGCTGGAAGGTTCCCTGCCGGGCGATGATCGACGGGTCTTGACATGGCGGCGCAATAACAGGGATTTATTGGGTATAGATTAATCGGCAAAACCGTTGCCATAAGTGGCTGTAAAAATTGCAATTCCACATATAATAACCATATTATCGGCATGGTGATATTGAAGTGAAAATATGCAGATGCTTCCTGTATTAATTCAGGGTTCCCGTAGTATTACTTAAGTGTTTTCACTTATTATGTTCGGCGGCCGCTTTATTCTCTCGTTGGCCGGCTGCGGCGGACAGTAAAGCCGGGCGGGCGGCAGGCTGCGCGGGCGAGGGGGCCGTGCATGCCACTGTTGTTGGCGTGATGCGCAATACGCCGGCGGGCCGCTGCTGCATCGCACAAGCCGCCTGTACTTCGCTATAATTGCGCGGTTAAAACACAATCCGCTAATGAGGAACCCCATGAGTTTGAATAACGTCTCTTCCGGCCGCGACCTGCCGAACGATTTCAACGTCGTCATCGAAATCCCGATGAATGCCGATCCGATCAAGTACGAAGTTGACAAGGAAAGCGGCGCGATCTTCGTCGATCGCTTCATGGGTACCGCCATGCATTACCCGTGCAACTACGGCTATGTGCCGAACACCCTGTCGCCGGACGGCGACCCGGTTGACGTGCTGGTCATCACCCCATTCCCGCTGATCCCGGGCGTTGTCGTGCGCTGCCGTCCTATCGGCGTGCTGAAAATGACCGACGAGTCGGGCGAAGACGCGAAAGTACTGGCCGTGCCAGTCGACAAGGTCCTGTCGATCTACAGCCACTGGCAAAAGCCGGAAGACTTGAACGAACTGCGCCTGCGCCAGATCCAGCATTTCTTCGAGCACTACAAAGACCTGGAAAAAGGCAAATGGGTCAAGATCGACGGCTGGTATGGTCCAGACGTGGCCAAGGAAGAAATCCTGAACGGCGTCGCCGCCTTCAAGAAAGATGCTGAAAAAGCATAACAGCACCTGGTAAAAAAAACGCTCCCCGCCAGCGATGGCCGGGAGCGTTTTTTATTTTTCTAGCCGCGAAACGGGCTGTGGTCGTTCAATTCGTCGAGGTAGGCATCGATGCCGCCCCGTTCGCGCTCGAGGAAGCGCTGCACGGCGTCGGCGAAAGCCGGATGCGCCAGCCAGTGGGCGGACCAGGTCTTCTGCGGCAGGAAGCCCCGCGCCATCTTGTGCTCCCCCTGGGCGCCCCCTTCGAAGGTGGTGATGCCGTTAGCGATGCAAAATTCCAGCGGCTGGTAATACGCCGTCTCGAAATGCAAGCAGGGCACGTGCTCGAGCGCGCCCCAGTAGCGGCCATACAGGGTGTCAGTCGTGTGGATCACCAGCGAGGCGGCAATGGCCCGGCCTTCGCGCTCGGCGATCACCAGTAAAATGTTCTGCGGCATGCTGGCACCGATGCGCCGGAAGAAGTCCAACGACAAGTAAGGCGAGGAGCGGTGTTCCGCATAGGTATTGCTGTAGCAGCGATGGAACAGTGTCCAGTCGGCGTCAAGGGCGTTCACCCCGCGCACCTGGCGCATGGTCACACCCGCTTCCTGTACCTTGCGCCGCTCGGCGCGGATATTCTTGCGCTTCTTGTTTTCCAGAGTGGAGAGGAATTGCTCGAAATCCGTGTAGCCGGGATTGATCCAGTGAAATTGCACGCCACTACGCATCAGGTAGCCGGCTTGCGCCAGCAGGCGCGCCTCGTTTTCCGGCGGGAACAGGATGTGGCAGGACGAGACGGCGCTGGCTTGCTGCTGGGCCTGCAGGAAGGCCAGCAGGGCGGCGCGTGCCTGGCCATCGCGGGCCAGCAAGCGCGCGCCGCTGACGGGCGTGAAGGGTATCGCGGACAATAGTTTCGGGTAATATTCAAGGCCATGCTGCTGATACGCGTCGGCCCAGGCCCAGTCGAACACATATTCGCCATACGAGTGCATCTTCAGGTACAGGGGCAGGGCGGCAGCCAGGGTCTCGCCTTGCCACAACGCCAGGTAATTCGGCTGCCAGCCCGTCTCTGCGCTGGCGCAGCCGGACTCATGCAGCGCGTGCAGAAAGGCGTAGGAGAGGAAGGGAGTGGCGTCCGCCTGGCTGGCCAGCAGTTCAGTCCAGGCCGCTTCGCCAATTTCAGCCAGAGTGGAGACGATAGCCGTGCGATAATTCATTGTTGTAGTGTGCATTCTTCACTCTCGGGGCGCCACCATCGGCCTGCGCGCCCCTGTCTTGTTCTTGTTTAATAAAATTAATAAAACGAAATTTCCACCATCATGACAGTCAAAGTCGCAATTGCTCAAATGAATAGTACGGTCGGCGATCTGGCCGGCAACCGTGCCAAGATCTTCGACCTTTCCCGCCGCGCCTTTGAGGCGGGCGCCGATATCGTGCTCACGCCGGAACTGTCGCTGGTCGGCTATCCACCCGAGGACCTGTTGCTGCGCAATGCATTCTACGCAAAAACGCAGGAAGTGTTTGCGGGGCTGGCCTTGGAGCTGGCCCAGTTCAAGGATTTGCACGTGGTGGTGGGCTTGCCCCTGCAAGATGAGAAGGGCGTGCGCCACAATGCCGCCTCCGTGCTGCTGAACGGCGAAGTGCTGGGCACCTACCGCAAGCACGACTTGCCGAACACGACCGTTTTCGATGAAAAGCGTTACTTTACGTCGTCGGACCAGGCCTTTGTGTTTGGCGTGAAAGGCGTGCGTTTCGGCATCAATATCTGCGAAGACACGTGGTTCCAGCACGCGCCCATGCGTGCCCGCGCGGCTGGCGCGCAAGTGCTGCTGGTACCGAACGGCTCGCCGTATCACATGAACAAGCAGCATCTGCGCTATGAAACCATGCGCAAGAACGTCAGCGCGCAAGGCATGGCCCTGGTCTACGCCAACCTGGTCGGTGGCCAGGATGAGCTGATTTTCGATGGCGACTCGTTTGTCATGGATGCGGCCGGCACGATTTGCGCCCAGCTGCGCCATTTCGAGGAAGATTTGCAGCTGGTCGAGTTCGACGGCGCCACGCCCGTGCCGCAAGCCCTGGCCGCTCCGTTGACGATCGAGGCGCAGGTGTACCAGGCGCTGGTGCTGGGCGTACGCGACTATATCGGCAAGAATGGCTTCCCTGGCGTGCTGATCGGCATGTCGGGCGGCGTCGATTCCGCCCTGACCCTGGCCATCGCCGTCGATGCACTGGGCGCCGACAAGGTGCGCGCCGTGATGATGCCATCGCAGTTTACGGCCGATATCTCGTGGATCGATTCGCGCGACATGGTAAAACGCCTCAATGTGCGCTACGATGAAATTCCGATCAAGCAAACCTTCGATGCCTTCCGCGCCACCCTGGCAGGGGAATTCGCGGGACTGGCGGAAGACGCGACGGAAGAAAACATCCAGGCGCGCATCCGCGGCACCTTGCTGATGGCCCTGTCGAACAAGCATGGCAGCATCGTGCTGACGACGGGCAACAAGAGCGAGATGGCCGTCGGTTATTGCACGCTGTACGGCGACATGGCGGGCGGCTTTGCCGTCATCAAGGATATCGCCAAGACGCTGGTGTACCGCCTGTGTGCCTGGCGTAACAGCGTGTCGGACGTGATACCCGAGCGTATCCTGACGCGCGGACCGTCGGCCGAGCTGCGCGCCGACCAGCTGGACCAGGATTCCTTGCCGCCGTATGAGGTACTCGACGGCATCATGCAGCTGTACATGGAAGAAAACCGTCCGATCGCCGAGATTATCGAGGCTGGCTACCCGCCGGCCGATGTGGCCCGGGTCACGCGCCTGATCAAGATCAACGAATACAAGCGGCGCCAGTCGCCGGTGGGCATCCGCGTCACGCACCGTGGCTTCGGCCGCGACTGGCGCTATCCGATTACCTCCAAGTTCTACGAGTAAGCAGCCATCTGTCCACAATCCAACAATGTTAAGGAGTAGCCATGAAACAGATTACCGCCATCATCAAACCATTCAAGCTCGACGAAGTACGCGAGGCCCTGGCCGATGTGAACGTGACGGGCTTGACCGTGACGGAAGTGAAGGGCTTTGGCCGCCAGAAGGGGCATACCGAGCTGTACCGTGGCGCCGAGTACGTGGTCGACTTCTTGCCGAAAGTTAAAGTCGAAGTGGTGGTGGACGACAGCGTATCCGAACTGGTGGTCGACGCCATCATCAAGGCTGCTCGCACGGGCAAGATCGGCGATGGCAAGATCTTCGTGCGCGACGTGGAGCAAGTGATCCGCATCCGCACAGGTGAAACGGGTCCGGACGCCGTCTAAGTTTTTGCTGGTGGGTGCGCCAGCGATGTTGTCGGATTGCGGCTCTTCGAGCCTCATCCGACCTACGTATAGCAATGTGTGTCATGCCGTAGGTCGGGTTAGCGCGCCAGCGCGTTAGCCGACGCTGCTGAGCCACCAAAGCTGCCCGATTGCGCAGCAGCGCGCTTCACCGCCCCAGCCGCATGTCGAATTTCCAGCATATCAGGCGCAAGATTGTGATGCCGCTGGCGCTGGTCCACAGCGCGAAGTCGTGCTCGGCGCCGAAGTGCATCTGCAGCAGGTAGGCCCAGCAGCCGAAAAACGCGCAAATGGCGTACGGTTTGCCGTCGCGAAATACCATCGGTACTTCATTGCAGACGATGTCGCGCATCACGCCGCCAAAAATCCCCGTAATTACCCCCATCATTGAGGCGATGAAGATCGGCATGCCGGCGCGCATGGCTTCGGCCACGCCCGCGATGGCGAACATGCCCAGGCCGATGGCGTCGGCAATGACGATCAGGCGTTCCGAGACGATCTGGCGCAAATGCTGGATCAATGGCGCGGCCGTCAGGGCCAGCACGAAGATGAGAATGGCGTATTCCTGGTGCGAGACCCAGAACAAGGGCCGCTTGTCGAGCAGGATATCGCGCAAGGTGCCGCCGCCAAACGCCGTAATGAATGCCACGACGAACACGCCGACCAGGTCCATGCGCTTGCGGCGCGCTTCGATGAAGCCGGAAAACGCGCCCACCAGGATGGCGATGACCTCAATGATCTTGATCAGCGAGCCAGGCGGCAATTGGGGTGGCATCATGGGTGGAGCGCTTGAGCTGGAAATAATTGTCACAGGTTAACATGACACGGCCCCGAATGGTGACAAACGGGGCCGTGTGCATGGGACTTAATTGGGCTAACCTGTTACTGAATTGTGTTTTCTTGCTGGCAAGCTCAGCGAATGGGCTGAAGAGCGGAAGAAAGCAATACCACCAGCGCGCCATCGCCCCCTTCGGAGCGGCGTGCCTGGCAAAAGGCGATGACTTCATCCTTTTGCACGAGCCAGCTGTGCACCATCGATTTCAAGACCGGTTCCTGGCCTTTCGAGCCAAAACCCTTGCCGTGGATCACGCGCACGCAGCGCAGCTTGCGCCGCGTGGCCTGGTTCAAAAAGGCACCGATGCCGTCGCGCGCCTCGTCGCGGCGCAAGCCATGCAAGTCCAGCTCATCCTGGATGGGCCAGTGGCCCTTGCGCATCTTCTTCACCACGTCCGGTCCCACGCCGGGGCGGGCGTAATTCAGGGCCGGATCGTTTTCCAGGTAATGGTCGACCTCGAACAAGTCCGACAGCGACTCGCGCAGCACGGCCGCATGATCCTCTTCGGGCGTCAGCTTGCGCGCTGGCTGCTGGGCCGCCATGGCGCCCGCCTTGGGCAGGCTGGGCACGTAGCGATCCGACTCGGGCAGGCGCTTGACGCCGCCGATGCTCGCCTTGAACAGATTGCTTTCCACGGCCTGCACCTTGACCTGCTGGGCGCGTTCAGCCGCAGCTTGCGCGCGCGCGTCCGCCTGCTCCTTGAGCTGCTTGCTGACCGCTTTCAGGTCGGCAAAGTCTTTCATCGACGCCATGCGACGCTTACTCCTGGCCTTCCAGGTAGCGCTGGGCATCCAGTGCTGCCATGCAACCCGTGCCGGCGCTGGTGATGGCCTGGCGGTAAATATGGTCTTGCACGTCGCCTGCGGCAAACACGCCCGGCGCGCTGGTGGCGGTGGCCATGCCTTCCAGGCCCGTCTTGGTCTTGATGTAGCCGTTGTGCATCTCCAGCTGGCCTTCGAAGATGCCCGTGTTCGGCTTGTGGCCGATGGCGATGAATACGCCGTGCACGCTCAACGCTTCGACCTTGCCATCGATGGTCGATTTGATGTTCAGGCCCGTTACGCCGCCTTCGTTGCCCGTCACTTCGTCCAGAGTGTGGTTATATTTCAACACAATCTTGCCTTCGGCAACCTTGGCGTTCAGGCGGTCGATCAAAATCGCTTCCGCGCGGAACTTGTCACGGCGGTGGATCAGGGTGACTTTATTGGCGATATTCGACAGGTACAGCGCTTCTTCGACGGCCGTGTTGCCGCCGCCGACGACAGCCACTTCCTGGTTGCGGTAGAAGAAACCATCGCAGGTGGCGCAGGCGGACACGCCCTTGCCCATGAATTGCGCTTCCGATGGCAGGCCCAGGTATTGCGCGGACGCGCCCGTGGCGATGATCAGTGTGTCGCACGTGTATTCGTGGCTGTCGCCCTTCAGGCGGATCGGCTTTTCGTTGAGGAAGGTGGTGTGGATGTGGTCAAACACGATTTCCGTATTGAAACGCTCGGCATGCTGCAGCAAGCGCTGCATCAGGTCCGGGCCTTGCACGCCCATCGGGTCGCCTGGCCAGTTTTCCACGTCCGTGGTGGTCATCAACTGGCCGCCCTGTTCCACACCGGTGACCAGCATTGGGTTCAGGTTGGCGCGGGCGGCGTAGACGGCAGCGCTGTAGCCGGCTGGGCCGGAGCCGAGGATCAAAACGCGGGCGTGTTTGGTAGTGGTCATGGGAAGCTTCTCTATGAGTGGGGTCTATCCGAATTGGGGGCATACGCGCGAAGAACAAGGGCGTATTGCGCTTGCGCAAGCAATCCACGATTATAGACCAAGCCGCCTGTAGCGACGAATCGTGGGGCCGTCCGGGGCATATATGGCTTAGAATACTTCCTTATTATGGGAAATTCCCTTTCAGAAACATTTATCACCTTGCAGCGCTTCCCAGAATGACTAAACCAGCCCAGGCCAATCAAAATAGCTACACCCGTAAACCGGTCGAACGCCGGCCTCTGCCGAACCGGCTGGTACGGCTGCTGTCCGAGGCGCGCTGGTTCGCGCTGGCCGCGTTTGCCCTGTACTTTGTGCTGATACTGGCCAGCTTCCACAAGCTTGACCCGGGCTGGTCGCATGCGACCTCCGTCGACAAGGTGGCCAACCTGGGCGGCAAGCTGGGTGCGACCTTCTCCGATCTGTTGCTGTATATCTTCGGCTTTTCCGCCTGGTGGTGGTGCGTGTGGCTGCTGCGCACGGTGTGGAATGGCTATCGCCGCCTGAGCAAGCGCTTCCTGCTGGAAGAGGAAGAGGTGGAGCGCGAGCACCATGTCGAGATGCTGATCCGCATCGTCGGCTTCTCCATCATGCTGATCGGCAGCATGGGCCTGGAATACCTGCGCATGGCGAAGAGCCTGCACGTGCAGCTGCCGCGCGAGCCGGGCGGCGTGCTGGGCCAGCTGGTGGGCCACTCGGCCCACGTGGCGTTTGGTTTCACGGGCGCCACCTTGTTGCTGCTGCTGCTGTTTGGCCTGGGGTTCAGCCTGTTCTTCCATGTGTCCTGGTTGCAAGTAGCCGAGCGCATCGGCGGCACCATCGAAGACGCCTTCAACTGGTTCGTGCTGCGCTACCAGGACCGCGAAGACCGCCGCCAGGGCGAAGTGGCTGCCGTGCGCCGCGACGAAGTGGTGGTCATCGAGCGGGCCAAGCACGTGGAAAAGCACGTGGCCGCGCCGCCCGTGAAGATCGAGCCGCAAGTCGTTACCGTGGTGAAATCGGAGCGCGTGGAAAAAGAGCGCCAGGCGCATCTGTTTGAAACCCCCGGCGATGGCAAGCTGCCGCCGCTGTCCCTGCTTGACGAGGCGCCGCCCGTGGTGGAAACGGTGTCCGTGGAAACGCTGGAATTTACGAGCCGCCTGATTGAAAAGAAATTGTCGGACTTTGGCGTGGATGCCAAGGTAGTGGCCGCTTACCCCGGCCCCGTGGTGACGCGCTATGAAATCGAGCCGGCCACTGGCGTGAAGGGTAGCCAGATCGTGGGCCTGGCGCGCGACCTCGCCCGTTCGCTGTCGCTGACCTCGATCCGCGTTGTGGAAACCATTCCCGGCAAGAATTACATGGCGTTGGAATTGCCGAACAGCAAGCGCCAGATCGTGCGCCTGACGGAAATCCTCGGCTCCAAGGTCTACAACGATGGCGTGTCCAGCCTGACGATTGCGCTGGGCAAGGATATCGCCGGCAAGCCCGTCGTGGCGGACCTGGCCAAGATGCCCCACTTGCTGGTGGCCGGCACGACCGGTTCCGGTAAATCCGTGGGCATCAATGCGACGATCCTGTCGCTGCTGTATAAATCCGACCCGCTCGACGTGCGCCTGATCCTGATCGATCCGAAGATGCTGGAAATGTCCGTCTACGAAGGCATCCCGCATTTGCTGGCGCCCGTGGTCACCGACATGCGCCAGGCCGGCCACGCGCTGAACTGGGCCGTGAACGAGATGGAACGCCGCTACAAGCTGATGAGCAAGATGGGCGTGCGTAACCTGGCCGGCTACAACGCGAAGATTGCCGATGCGAAAAAGCGCGAAGAACATATCCCCAATCCGTTCAGCCTGACGCCGGATTCGCCGGAACCGCTGGATAAACTGCCAACCATCGTCATCATCATCGACGAGTTGGCCGATTTGATGATGGTGGTGGGCAAAAAAGTCGAGGAATTGATCGCGCGTATCGCGCAAAAGGCGCGTGCCGCCGGCTTGCACTTGATTCTGGCCACGCAGCGCCCATCTGTAGACGTGATCACGGGCTTGATCAAGGCCAACATTCCTACGCGTATCGCCTTCCAGGTATCGTCGAAGATCGACTCGCGCACCATTCTCGACCAGATGGGCGCGGAAACCCTGCTGGGCATGGGCGACATGCTGTACATGCCGCCCGGCACCGGTTTGCCGATGCGCGTGCACGGTGCGTTTGTGTCTGATGAAGAAGTGCACAGGGTCGTCAGCCATTTGAAGCTGCAGGGCGAACCGAATTACATCGAGGGCATCCTCGAAGGCGGCACCCTGGAAGGCGATGGCGCCGAAGGCGGCGCGCCGGGCGAGGGCGGCGGCGAGGCCGATGCCCTGTACGACCAGGCGGTGGCGGTGGTGCTGAAAAACCGCCGCGCGTCGATTTCGCTGGTGCAGCGTCATTTGCGCATCGGCTACAACCGCGCCGCCCGTCTGCTCGAGCAGATGGAGCAGAGCGGGGTAGTATCAACCATGCAATCCAATGGCAACCGGGAAATCCTGGTGCCGGCGGCAAGTAGCGAACAAGGGTAAATAGAATGAAAAGCAATACTTTCGCAACAAAAATGATGATAGGCGCGGCCAGCGTCGCCTGCAGCCTGCTGTTCGCGGCCAGCGCCTCGGCCAGTGCATTGGAACAGTTCAAAAGCTTTGCCGCCGGCACCAAGTCGGCCAAGGGCGAGTTCGTGCAGCGCCAGGTCAAGAAGGCGGACGCCAGCGGCAAGGCGAAAGTGTCGACCCCGGCCAGCGGCACATTCGAGTTTGCCCGTCCAGGCAAGTTCATCTGGACCTATCTGAAACCGTACGAGCAGCTGCTGCAAGCCGATGGCGACAAGTTGTATATCTACGACAAGGATTTGAGCCAGGTGACGGTCAAGAAACTGGGCGACGCGCTCGGTTCCTCTCCGGCGGCCATCTTGTTTGGCAGCAACGACCTGGAAAAGAATTTCACCCTGGCCGAAGCGGGTACGCGCGACGGCCTGGAATGGCTGAAAGCGACGCCGAAGGCCAAGGATACGACGTTTGATGAAATCACCATCGGCCTGCGCAATGGCGTGCCCGAAGCGATGGAATTGCGTGACTCGTTCGGCCAGACCTCGGTGCTGGCGTTCAAGAATTTCCAGAAGAATCCAGCGCTATCTGTCAATCACTTTAAATTTGTCATGCCCAAGGGTGCGGATGTGATTAATAATTAACGTCATTCGCGCTTCATTATCGACCGGCCTCGCAGCGATGCGGGGCTTTTGCTTTTCTTACTGGACATTGTCATGGCGGATCTGTTTTCGCAAAAGCCCGTGGCGCCGCTCGCAGAAGCGTTGCGCCCCAAGACCCTCGATGAGGTTGTTGGCCAGTCACATTTGCTGGGGGAAGGCAAGCCTTTAAGGCTTGCCTTCCAGTCGGGCCAGCCGCACTCCATGATTTTTTGGGGACCTCCGGGTGTTGGTAAAACCACTCTGGCGCGCCTGACTGCGTCGGCCTTCAAGTGCGAGTTCATTGCCCTCTCTGCCGTCTTCTCTGGCGTAAAGGATATTCGTGCCTCAATGGAGCAGGCTGAGCAGAATTTGGCTCTGGGTAAGCACACGATCTTGTTTGTGGACGAAATTCACAGGTTCAACAAGTCTCAACAGGATGCTCTTCTACCCTATGCGGAAAGCGGCTTGGTGACCTTCATTGGAGCTACAACCGAGAACCCTTCTTTTGAGGTGAATTCCGCCTTGTTGTCACGTGCTCAGGTCTATGTCCTGAAATCGCTGACAGAGGAAGAACTCAAGCTGTTATTGACACGTGTTCAAGAGGAAGGCGTTCTTGGCGCTCTCAAGTTTGAAGACCAGGCTGTCGATACTATTATTGGCTATGCAGACGGTGACGCCCGGAGATTCTTGAATCTTCTGGAGCAGGCCAATACAGCGGCCAAGACCTCTGGTATCACGCTTATCACCGCTGACTTTCTTCAAAACGCGCTGACCTTGAATAGTCGGCGGTTTGACAAAGGCGGGGATAATTTCTATGACCAGATTTCGGCCCTGCACAAATCTGTTCGCGGCTCCAATCCTGATGCGGCCCTTTACTGGCTAACGAGAATGTTGGACGGTGGTGCTGATCCTCGTTATTTGTCCCGGCGCATTGTTCGCATGGCATGGGAAGATATTGGTCTTGCCGATCCAAGGGCCATGCAGATTGCCAACGATGCAGCGTTGACGTATGAGCGCCTTGGCAGTCCGGAGGGTGAATTGGCCTTAGGCCAAGCGGTAATCTATCTGGCTGTTGCTGCTAAAAGCAATGCGGGCTACAACGCATATAACCAGGCCAGGGCATTTGTGAAGAAAGACAAAAGCCGTGAAGTACCCGTTCATTTGCGTAATGCTCCGACCAAGCTCATGAAAGAACTTGGCTATGGGCATGAATACCGATATGCTCATGATGAACCCAATGCTTATGCTGCTGGTGAAACCTATCTTCCTGACGGTATTGGTGATCCAGGGTGGTACCAACCCGTACCAAGGGGGTTAGAGATCAAAATTGGTGAAAAGCTTGCTGTGCTCAGGAAGTGGGATAAAGAAGCGAGCAAGTAGGGATTTTCCAAGCACGAAACTGGTCATTGTTACCATTACATGATAGCGTTTGATAACAATGAAGTAGATGGTGCATATACGAGGAGTGAGTTGCTGAGGCTAATCAAAAAACTTTAATTTCCATGCTGTTAATTAGATAATTGTAAAATTACATATCGGGGAAAAGTTACTTTTGGCAATATTATCATTAACTCCCTTTTAGCTAATTGAACATGAAAAAGCTCTTACTTGTTGATCTGGAAAACAAGCACAAGGTTGATTTGTCTACCCTCGATGAGAGCTTCCGAGCCATCATCTTCGTCGGCGCCAATCAGAACCCTCCAAAAGCTGCCAGGAAGCCAGCAACGGCTCACAGGTTCAGCCGTGTGGACTTCCTGAAAATATCAGGTAGCGGCAAGAATGCCTTGGACTTCCATATAGCTTTTGAATTAGGTAGGACGTTTGAAACAGCTCCTGATACCCAATGCTTCGTACTCAGTGGCGATAAGGGTTTTGATCCGCTTCTGAACCACTTGAACATCAACGGCATGAGTTGCAAACGGGTGGAGAGCATTGCAGAGCTCGTGAGCACCAACATGGCGCCGGCCACGGTGCATGACCAAGTTGTCTGTCCTCATTGCAAGAAGGCCAGTACGATTGAGCACCACGGTGGTCATTGGTGTAGCAACTGCGGCAGGTTTGCTACACCACCCGATCCGAAGCTGTTGCCGTCTCATCAGGCGGGCTACACAGAGCCGAAACGATTTAAGTATGAAGATACCCATGCTTCCCATGAGTGTGGCTGGTGCAACCAGCATACCGATATGACTGGAGGGATTTATGACGATGGCGAATGGATGTGTGGGAACTGTATAGCTCGTTATGCGACATAAATTACAGTTTGGTGATAAATGAAATTGTCGGATTTTTCAGCCCAAAGGATTGCTGAGTTCATTGCCGGTGATCTCAGCGGCTGGCCCTACAGAAGTGGGCCGAAGCTCGTTGCCTTTTTCAATAAAATGGGCTTCAGAGATGTCTATCAGCAAGGGTTTCCTAGTAGATCTGCTTTTTCCAAAGAAAAAGTAGCTGAACTTAATGGGAAACCTAAACTGAAGGACGTCATAAGAGAGATGCTTGATCCGAGACTGTGGATTGAGCTTGCTGCGAACGGACATGTTGTTGAAGCATGTGCGATCCAGCTAAACGAGATATTACGCTATGACGGCTATGAAGCTATCCGTGATGGAAATTTCTATAAGGTTCGTGAATTAGCTGGTGGGATCATTGAAGTAGAAAATCGCTTTGAAGAGTCGCAAGAACTCGGTGAGCTCCTAATTGAAGAGCAGATTCAAAAGTGTCGAGAAAAAATTGATGTGGGTGATTATTCAGGTGCAATCACCAATGCTAGAAGCTTGATAGAGGCAGTATACGTCAAAATTGAGGCTGAGCTCGATCCCTCACAATCGGTAGGAAACGACGGTGATTTAGTGAAAATGTTCAACCGAACTCGTAAGCTACTTCAGTTAGATCCCAGTAGGCAAGACATTTCCGACTCACTCAAGCAGGTTTTAACTGGGCTAAGTAATATCATCAATGGTTTGGCGGCAATGCGAAATAAAATGTCCGATGCTCATGGCGTTACCTATAAGCCTAGTCGACATCATGCCAAACTTGCGGTTAATTCGGCCAAAACATTAGCTGATTTCCTCTTCGATTCTATGAGCTATCAAATCGGAAAAGGAAGCCTAACAAAGAAATAAAGAGCACCTTCGGGTGCTTTTTTGTACCCGGCACTTCAGCACCGCAAGTGCTTTTCCTATATGGATAAAAATTTTGAGGAAGTACATGAAGCTCAACATCGATCTTAGCACATGCCTTTATGAATCATAAAACATCAGCAATTGCTTTTGGCGGGGCAAGGGCTGAGGCTACAAACCCAGCAATGTAAAACCGTCATCCTGCGGCGCGTAGCCCACCAGCTGGCGCGTCGCCGTAATCGACAACCGTTTATAGCGGTTCTCCGATACCCCATGCACGACGTGGTAGCCGGCCGGCACCTGTGCACTCACGCAGCGGGCCAGCAGCTGTACTACGTCGCGTTCGCTGATAAAGGCGGCGATGTCGCGCGCGCTGTGCTGTTGACCTGGCGCAAAGTGGGCCACGTTGGCGATGCGCACGGCTATCGTCGTCATGCCATGCTGTTGCGCGAACGCGCAAGCCACGCCTTCGCCGAAGGCCTTGCTGGCGCCATACATGTTGGCTGGCCGGGCCGGCATGTTTTCCTGCACCTGCATATCCAGCGGATAGCCTTCCACGGCTTGCGCGCTGCTGGCAAACACCACTCTTTTCACTCCCTGCGCCTGTGCCGCGCGGAAGATGTTGTGCGTGCCGATGATGTTCGGCTGCAGCAATTGCGCATCGAAGTCGGCGCTGGCGTGCGGCACGCCGGCCAAGTGCAGTACCACGTCGACGTCCGCGCAGGCAGCCAGGCAGGCGGCGTAGTCGGCCACATCGAGCCGAGTGGAGGGGCAGGGCGCTTCAGCCAATCCCTCAGGGTGCAGGTCGGCCAGGCGCAGGGAGAATTCCCCGTGCCGGCGCTTCCAGAAAGCGGTGCCGATGATGCCGGCCGCGCCCGTGACGAGGACGCGTAATGGTGTGGCTGCTAGAGTCATGTATTCCTTGTATTCAGTGTGTGAGGCAGTGCCAGGTTCAGCCAGCGCAGCAGGGCGGGACGGGGTGCGGCTGTCCCATGCACGCGGATGTGGCCGCTACCCACGGCTTCGACCAGCACCAGGCCGTCATTCGGTATCGTGTAGCGTTCGCCGCTTCGCAGCACACAATCCTCGAACTGGGCATAGGCCGTAATCCAGGCCGTGCCGGACAGGCATTCGATGACCTTGGTGCGCGCTTTTTCCAGGCGTAAAGGTCGTTCGCTGCGTAATTCGTGGTCGGTATGCATGGCATCGCTCCTGTTGTGCTGACAGGAACAGCTTAGGCGCTTGCCTTGAACCATGACAGATGCAGGAAAACGAAATTGTAATGATCACAGTGACCTTTGCCGTACACTGTGCTTGTCAAAAAATTGGGCAACTGTATCTGTGCGGGCCGCGCGCGGCAGCCGCATACTGAAGGGATGAACATGAGCGCGCATTTGAATCTGTACGAGCACCTGGCCAACGAGCTGGGCGCCCTGATCGACTCGCGCGTGTTCGCGCCCGGCGACCGGCTGCCGTCGATCCGCCACCTGGCGCAGCAAAAGCGCATCTCCGTGAGCACGGTGATGCAAGCCTTGCGCCTGATGGAAGACCGGGGGCAAGTCGATGCGCGGCCCCAGTCCGGCTATTTCGTGCGCCACCGCGCGCCGCGCCGGCCCTGCAGCGCGGACGCCCAGCACTTGAAGGAACCGGCCTTTGTCGGCATCAATAATCTCTTGATGCGCGTGCTGAAGGACAACGAAACGGCGAATATCGTGCAGCTGGGCACGGCCTGGCCGCCCGACGAAATCCTGCCCGTCAAGCGCATGCAGCGCACCATCAGCGCGGTGGCTCGGCGCGAACCCGCTTTATTGAGCAAGGTTAGTTGCTACGACGTCAGCGAAGGCAATTTCTTGCGCCAGGTCACGCGCCGGGCGCTGGACTGGGGCAAGCTGGACCCGCACGAGATCGTCGTGACGAATTCCTGCACGGAAGCGATCAGCCTGTGCCTGCGCGCCGTGGCCAAACCGGGCGACACCATCGCCATCGAGTCTGCCACGTATTTCGTGCTGCTGCAGATGATAGAAAGCCTGGGCATGAAGGCGCTGGAAATTCCCACCGACCCGAAGACAGGACCGTCGCTCGATGCGCTGGAGCTGGCCTTGCGCGCCGGCCTCGTGCAAGCCTGCCTGTTCGTGCCGAATGCGAATAACCCCCTCGGTTGCGTCATGCCGGAAGCAAACAAGAAGCGCCTGGCCAGTCTGCTGTCGGAGTTCAATATTCCGCTGGTGGAAGACGATGTGTATGGCGACCTGTGCTTTGCGCCGCAGCGTCCGTGGCCCGTGAAAGCCTATGATACGAGCGGCAACGTCTTATTGTGCTCCTCGTTTTCCAAGGCCATCACGCCCGCCTCGCGCGTGGGCTACGTGCTGGCAGGGCGCTTCGCGCAGGAAGTGGCCCTGCTGAAAACCGTGTCGAGCGGCGCCACCAGCCATTTCTTCCAGGCCGTGCTGGCCGATTTTTTGGAGGGCAGCAGCTACGACCAGCAGCTGCGCAAGATGCGGCGCACCCTGGTGCAGCGCATCGCCTGCATGTCCGACGCCGTGGCGGCCCACTTTCCGGCGGACTGCATGCTGTCCGAGCCGCAGGGCGGCTTCGTGCTGTGGGTGCAGATGCCGCCGCAAGTCGATGCGCTGGCCCTGCATGGCCAGGCCATCGCGGACGGCGTGGCGTATATGCCGGGCCAGTTGTTCTCGGCTTCGGGCAAGTTCAGTAATTACCTGCGCCTCAATTGCGGCAATGCCTGGACGCCGCGCATCGAGCAGGCGATCGGCCGTTTGGGCCGCCTCGTCAAGGACGCCTTGTAACTATTCTTTGCGCTTCAGTCCCCGTTTTTCACCGTTCGCTCCCTGTTTTTTGCTGCTGGTCGCAAGCCGGTGGCGTTGTTTGTCGCGGTTGGCTAAAGTACCACCATACCAGCAGCAGTCAACGACGCAAACTAACCAGGAGTCACATCATGCACGCACTGAAAAACATGGAAATCACCTTTGTCGCCGCCGCCATCATCGCCATCGGCGCCAGCTTCGCCACCGCCGGTGCGAATACCGTGGAAGTGAGCGCCAATAACACCGTGATCGCCCAGGCTGCCGACAGCACGATGCCCGTCGTCACCGTCAGCGCCCGCCGCCTCACCGCTGCCGAAAAAGCCGCCTTTATTTGAGCCGCAACCTGAGCACCAGCCGTAAAGCGGGCGCGAGTGCCCAGCCATGCCGCCATGACGATGGTTGGCCATGTGCAAAACTCATAAAGAACTGAACGGGTCTTGGTACAATGAGTGCTTTCGATACATCGGCACCGCCATCCACCCATGATAGATATCCAACTTCTCCGTAAAGACATCGCCACCGTCGCAGAACGCCTGGCGACGCGCAAATTCCAGCTCGACGTGGCAGGTTTCAATGCCCTCGAAGCCGAACGCAAGGCGATCCAGACGCGCACCGAAGAGCTGCAGGGCAAGCGCAACGCGCTGTCCAAGCAAATCGGCATGTTGAAAGGCAAGGGGGAAGATACCTCGGCCGTGATGGCGCAAGTGGCCGGCCTGGGCGATGAGCTGAAAGCCGATGAGGCGGCCCTGACCCTGGTGCAAGCCAAGCTGAGCGATTTCATCATGGCCGTGCCGAATTTGCCGCACGAATCGTCGCCAGTCGGTACGGACGAGTCGGGCAACGTGGAAGTGCGCAAGGTCGGCACGCCACGCGCCTTCGATTTTGAAGTCAAGGATCACGTCGACGTGGGTGCCCCCCTGGGTCTGGATTTCGAAGTGGCGACCAAGCTGACCGGTTCGCGTTTCTCCGTCATGAAGGGCGGCATCGCCCGTTTGCACCGCGCGCTGGCGCAATTCATGCTCAACACGCACGTGGACGAGCATGGCTACACGGAATGCTATACCCCGTACATGGTCAACGCCGATTCGCTGCGCGGCACGGGCCAGTTGCCGAAATTCGAAGCCGATCTGTTCTCGGTGAAAAAGGGCGGCGCGGAAGGCGAGGGCGAGACCTTCTACCTGATCCCCACGTCGGAAGTGTCGCTTACCAACATCGCGCGTGATGAAATCCTGGCGCTCGATCAATTGCCCCTGAAAATGACGGCCCACACGCCATGCTTCCGTTCGGAAGCGGGCAGCTATGGCCGCGACACGCGCGGCATGATCCGCCAGCATCAGTTCGACAAGGTGGAAATGGTGCAAGTGGTGCACCCGGACACGTCGTACCAGGTGCTCGATGAAATGGTCGGCCATGCGGAAGCGATTTTGCAACGCCTGGGCCTGCCATACCGCGTGATGTCGCTGTGCACGGGCGACATGGGCTTTGGCGCCACCAAGACCTTCGACCTGGAAGTGTGGCTGCCGGCGCAAAACACCTACCGCGAGATTTCGTCCCTGTCGAACTGCGAAGCCTTCCAGGCCCGCCGCATGCAGGCGCGTTTCCGCAACGCTGCCGGCAAGCCGGAACTGGCGCACACCCTGAACGGCTCCGGCCTGGCAGTGGGCCGCACCCTGGTCGCCGTGCTGGAAAATTACCAGCAGGCGGACGGCAGTGTCGAGATCCCAGCAGTGCTGCGCCCGTACATGGGCGGCCTGACGCATCTGAAGGCGTAAAAGGTTTGCGCAGACTGTGCAATGGAAGGCTGAAAATAGTCCTTCCATTTTTTCAAGCGGCTGCTATAATCTTGCCTTCCCGCAGCAATGCGGGAAAAGACCGCAGTAAATGGAGAGGTGGCAGAGTGGTCGAATGTACTTGACTCGAAATCAAGCGTACGTTAAATCGTACCGTGGGTTCGAATCCCACCCTCTCCGCCAGAACAAATAAAAAGAGCTCCCGTAAGGGAGCTTTTTTTATTTGTTCTGGCGGAGAGGAGTACGCCCCCTGCGGGGCGTACGCGTGGGATTCGAAGCTCCGCGCATATGTGCGCGGAGCTCTCCGAATCGTCCAATTGGTTTTTGCCTTGGCGTATGCGGGCGCGGAGCTCCCCGAATCGCCCATATGGGTTTTGGTTTTAATTACCAGCCCTCAGTTGCAATTCACCAATAAAACCCCTACCCAAGCCAACAATGCCCATGCTAAAATAGCGCCTCGTTCAAACCGGCATGCCAGTTTGAATGAATAGACCGCAGTAAACGGAGAGGTGGCAGAGTGGTCGAATGTACTTGACTCGAAATCAAGCGTACGTTAAATCGTACCGTGGGTTCGAATCCCACCCTCTCCGCCAGAATACATAAGAGAAGCTCCCGCAAGGGAGCTTTTTTTATGCCCGCCACAGATGCCAACCGACCTGCGAGGTATCAAAGCAGGTTGAAAAACCGCCCAAAGCGCGCAGCGCAAGGCGTTTTTTCCTCCATTCAAGCGCTAATGGCCAGCGCCCCGCCACCTTGATCTATCCCAGCCATGGTAATCTACCCGATCACCATCCTGCCCCCATACCAAAGCAAAGCAATGAGCCGATTCTGGAGCAACATCGTCAGCGAGCTGACCCCCTACATCCCCGGTGAGCAACCCAAACTGCCCGACCTGGTCAAACTCAACACCAACGAAAACCCCTATGGTCCGTCGCCGCAGGTGCTGGCCGCGCTGCGCGAAGCCGCCAACGACAGCCTGCGCCTGTACCCGGACCCGTCCGCCAGCGAATTGAAGCAAACCCTGGCCGCCTACCACGGCTTGACCAGCGCGCAAGTGTTCGTCGGCAACGGTTCCGACGAAGTGCTGGCACTGGCCTTCATGGCCTTGCTCAAGCACGATGCGCCGCTGTTGTTCCCCGACATCAGCTATAGCTTCTATCCCGTGTACTGCAAGCTGTACGGCATCGATTACCGCACCGTGCCCCTCGACGACGCCATGCGCATACGCCCGGAAGACTATCAGGGCCCATGCGGCGCCATCATCTTCCCCAATCCCAACGCGCCCACGGGCGTGGACTTGCCTTTGGCCGGCGTGGAAACCTTGCTGCGCGAGCATCCCGATGCCGTGGTGGTGGTCGATGAAGCATATGTGGATTTCGGCGGCGAGAGCGCCGTGGCCTTGGTCGACCGTTATCCTAACTTGCTGGTGGTACAGACGTTCTCGAAATCGCGCTCGCTGGCCGGCTTGCGCGTGGGCTGTGCCTTCGGGCATGCGGACCTGATCGAGGCGCTCGAACGGGTCAAGAACAGTTTCAACTCGTATCCGCTGGACCGGCTGGCGCTGGCCGGCGCCGTCGCTTCGCTGCACGACGAAGCGTATTTCCAGCAGACGCGCCAGGCCGTCATCGCCAGCCGCGAACAGCTGACGGCGGACTTGGCGGCGCTGGGCTTCGAGGTGCTGCCTTCGGTGGCCAATTTTGTCTTTGCCCGCCACCCGCAGCATGACGCGGCGCAGCTGGCGGCCGGCTTGCGCGCCCGCTCCGTCATCGTGCGCCATTTCAATGCACCGCGCATCAGCCAGTATTTGCGCATCAGCATCGGTAACCCGGCCGAGTGTGCAGCCTTGATGATCGCATTTCGCGAAGTGCTTTGATCTTGTGCAAGGTAATGCAACAATAATCGGATTCATTCATCGACAGGACGGACAATATGGCAAAAGTGGCATTCATCGGTTTGGGCGTCATGGGTTTCCCCATGGCAGGTCACCTGGCGGCGGGCGGACATGACGTCACCGTGTACAACCGCAACCCGGCCCGCGCGGCCGCCTGGCTGGAGCAGCACAAGGGCAGCAGCGCCGCCACGCCGGCCGCGGCCGCTGCGGGCGCCGAGTTTGTCTTCACCTGCATCGGCAACGATAACGATCTGTATCAAGTCATCCTGGAAGAGGGCGGCCTGCTGTCGGCCATGGCGCCGGGCAGCATACTGATCGACCACACGACGGCCTCGGCCGAAGCGGCGCGCACCATCCACGCGGCGGCGAAAGAGAAGGGCGTGTTCTTCCTTGACGCGCCCGTGTCCGGCGGCCAGGCGGGCGCGGAAAACGGCAAGCTGACGGTGATGGTAGGCGGCGACGCGCAAGCCTATGCGCGCGCCGAACCCGTCATCGCCTTGTTTTCGCGCGCAGTCACCTACATGGGCGCGTCCGGTTCCGGCCAGTTGACGAAGATGGTCAACCAGATCTGCATCGCCGGCCTGGTGCAGGCGCTGAGCGAAGGCATCGCCTTTGCGGAAAACGCGGGCTTGGACGCGGCGCTGGTGGTGGACGTCATTTCCAAGGGCGCGGCGCAGTCGTGGCAGCTGGAAAACCGGGGCAAGACCATGATCGAACGCAAGTTCGACTTCGGTTTTGCCGTCGACCTGATGCGCAAGGACCTGGGCATCTGCCTCGCCGAAGCCAGGCGCAACGGCAGCGACTTGCCCGTGACGACCTTGACGGACCAGTTCTATGGCGAAGTGCAGCAGGCGGGCGGCAACCGCTATGACACGTCCAGCCTGATCACCCGCCTCAGCAAGAAATAGATCGTCACAACGTCAATGAGCGGCGCGTCCCTGCAAAGGGCCGCGCCGCTTGTCGTTTACGCCAGTATCAACATCAAAACGTCAGTTTCCGGAACATCCGGTTTCGATTTTCATGGAAAAGCATGGACTTCGCTAGCTCATCGTGTATTATTAAAAAACGAGATGAAATGTCCCAATTTTTAAAACATTATGAGCGGACCCGCATGAAAACCAACTCCTCAGCGATAACACGCGTTGTCGACAAAAACATTCCCTACCTGTCTTCCGCCGTTGCCATCTGGCGCCCACGCGCTGTGCTGCGCAGCTGGCCCGGCGTCGCCATCGCGCTGGTGATCGCCCTGTCGGCCACCTTTATTTCCAGCAATTACGGCGGCCCCCAACTGCTGTATGCGCTGTTCTTCGGCCTGGCCTTCCACTTCCTCGCCTCCGATCCCACCTGCAAGCCCGGCATCGAGTTTTGCAGCAAGGTGCTGCTGCGCACGGGCGTGGCCCTGCTGGGCGCGCGCATCACCTTCAATCAGATCGCTTCCGTGGGCGTGACGCCCCTGCTGATCGTCGTCGGCGGCCTGATTGCCACCCTGGGTTTCGGTTATTTGCTGGCCAAGTGGCTGAAACGCCCCATCACGGAAGGTATTTTGTCGGGCGGTTCCGTGGCCATCTGCGGCGCCTCGGCCGCGCTGGCCATCTCGGCCGTGCTGCCGCAAACCAAGGAAAATGAAAAATTCACCCTGCTGACGGTGGTGGGCGTGACGTCGCTGTCGACCCTGGCCATGATCGTCTACCCGCTGCTGGTCAAACTGCTGGGCTTTGACCCCACGGAAGCGGGCGTGTTCATCGGCGGCACCATCCATGACGTGGCGCAAGTGGTGGGCGCCGGCTATCTGGTGAGCAACCATACGGGCGACGTGGCCACCTTCGTCAAATTGACGCGCGTGGCTTGCCTCGTGCCCGTCGTGCTGGGCCTGTCGATCATGTTCAAGCGCAAGGATGGCAAGAGCGAAGTCGATGCGCCGCCGCTGGTGCCTTTCTTCCTGATCGGCTTTGTCTGGCTGGTGATTACCAACAGCCTGGGCCTGATCCCGCAGGAAGTGAATGGCTGGATCAACAATGCCTCGCGCGCCTGCCTCGTCATCGCCATCGCCGCGCTGGGCGTGAAAACGTCGTTCCAGTCGCTGGCCTCGCTGGGCTGGCGTCCCGTGATCATGCTGGTAATGGAAACGGTGTGGATCGCCGCCTTCGTCGCCATCGCCGTGCTGCTGACGCGCTAAGCGAGTCGAGCCCGCCATGAAGATCCTTGTCCTCGGCGCCGGCGTGGTCGGCACTGCATCGGCCTGGTACTTGCGCCAGGCGGGCCACGATGTGCGCGTGCTTGAGCGCCAGGCGGGCGCCGCGCAGGAAACCAGTTTTGGCAATGGCGGGCAGATTTCCGTCTCGCACGCAGAACCGTGGGCCAACCCCGCCACCTTGCGCAAGGTGCTCACGTGGCTGGGCAAGGATGATGCGCCGCTGCTGTTTCGTCCACGCCTTGATGTGCTGCAATGGCAGTGGGTGCTGCATTACCTGCGCGAATGCCTGCCGTCGCGCGTGTCGCGCAATATGCGCCAGATCGTCGCCCTGGCCGAGTACAGCCGCCAGAGCCTGCAAGCGTTGCGCCGCGAGACGGGCATACCCTATGACCACCTGGAGCGGGGCATCTTGCATTTCTATACAGACCAGCAGGAATTTGACAAATCGCAAGCAGGTGCCGCGCTCTTGCGCGCACTGGGCTGCCCGCGCAACACCGTCAGCGCCAATGAAGTGATACGGCTGGAACCTGCCCTGCGCCACGTGCGCAGCCGCATCGTCGGCGGCGACTTTACTGCCAGCGACGAGTCGGGCGACGTGCATTTGTTTACCACGGCCCTGGCCGCGCGCGCCGTTACGGCGGGCGTGGATTTCCGGTACGGCACGACGGTGACGCGCTTGCTGGCAGATGGCGAGCGCATCATTGGAGTGGAATGCATCGATGCGCAAGGGCGTCATCGCCTCGAGCATGCGGATGCCGTGGTGGTGGCCATGGGCAGCTTTTCCGCGCCCCTGCTGCAGCCGCTGGGCATCCGCTTGATGCTGTATCCGGGCAAGGGATACTCTGCCACCTATCCGATTGTCGACCCCGTCAGCGCACCTTCCGTCTCGCTGACGGACGACGGCCACAAACTGGTGTTTTCGCGCCTGGGCGAGCGCCTGCGCGTGGCGGGAACGTGCGAGTTGAACGGCTACACGCGCGAACTTAATTCCGTGCGCTGTGCCGCCATCACGCGCCGCGTGCAAGCGCTGTTTCCCCACGCCTGCGATTACAGCGACCCCGTCTACTGGGCCGGCCTGCGTCCCCTGACGCCCTCGAACGTGCCGTACATCGGCGCCACGCGCTACCGCCAGCTCTTCCTCAACACGGGCCACGGCACCCTGGGCTGGACCATGGGCTGCGGCGCGGGCAGGGCGATTGCCGATCTCGTGTCAGGACGGCGGCCCGAAGTCGATTTTGCGTTTTGCGGGGAGCGCTTGGCGCCGCCGTCTGCAGCAGAGGAATTCCGGGGTCAGACCCGCTGGGGGAATGTGCCTCAGTGGGGCATATTCCGATCCCGAAGGGACTGACCCCAGCTTCGGTTAAGTCAACAAAGGAGATCGAGATGAGAGACGACGCCACCCCCAGCCAAGCACCTACCGGCCTGACCCTGGCCGGCACCACTTACCAGTCGCGCCTGCTGGTGGGTACAGGAAAATACAAGGATTTCGAGGAAACGCGCCTCGCCATCGAAGAGAGCGGCGCCGAGATCGTCACCGTCACGATTCGCAGGGTCAACATTGGCCAGGAAAAGGGCGAGCCGAATTTGCTGGACTTCATTCCGCCGTCGAAATATACGATTTTGCCCAACACGGGCGGCTGCTACAACGCCCGCGACGCCGTCTACACCTTGCAACTGGCACGCGAACTGCTGGGCGGCCACCCGCTGTGCAAGCTGGAAGTGCTCGGTGATGAAAAGACCCTGTTCCCGAACATGCCGGAAACGTTAAAAGCGGCCGGGGAGCTGGTGCGCGACGGCTTCCAGGTGATGGTGTATTGCAGCGACGATCCCATCCAGGCGCTCATGCTGGAAGACCTCGGCTGCATCGCCGTCATGCCGCTGGCGTCACTGATCGGCTCGGGCATGGGCATTTTGAATCCGTGGAATCTGTCGCTGATCATCGAGCAAGCCACGGTACCCGTGCTGGTCGATGCCGGCGTCGGCACGGCGTCGGATGCGGCCATCGCCATGGAGCTCGGTTGCGACGGCATCCTGATGAATACCGCCATCGCGGCGGCGCGCGAACCGATACGCATGGCGCGCGCCATGAAACTGGCAGTGCAGGGCGGACGCGAGGCTTATCTGGCCGGACGCATGCCCCGGAGAGCGGGCGCCATGAGCGCCTCGCCCTCGTCGCCGATGGCCGGGCTGATCGCCTGAGCCGTCGCATTACCGCATTTGCAGCACCGTTGTTGATTCCTGTTTGAAGCACGATAAAAACCACAATACCTGGAGATGACATGAAACACACACTCGTAGCGGCGGCCGTCCTGGCCACACTCTTCGCTGGCAGCGCCAGCGCCCAATCGTCCGTCACCGTGTACGGCTTGCTCGACGCGGGCCTGACGTCCGAACACGGCGGCGCGGACGGTTCCGTCACCAAGCTGGCCACCGGCGTGCAGTCGGGCAGCCGCATCGGCTTCAAGGGTACGGAAGACCTGGGCAATAACTTAAAAGCCAACTTCTTGCTGGAAAATGGCCTCGACCTCGATACGGGCGCTTACCGCCAGGGCGCCTTGTTCGGACGCAAGGCCTACGTGGGCCTGTCGGGTGACTTCGGCGCCGTGAATATCGGCTTGCAGCACAATCCGCTGTTCACCGCGCTGGACAATATCGACCCCTTCGAGACGGGCCTGACGGGCGCCTCGATCAACCTGATGAGCGTGGCCAGCCTGCGCACGAAAAACTCCATCATGTACGAAACGCCGAAGGTGAACGGCTTGTCGGCCGCCATCATGCTTGGCCTCGGCGAAAAGCCGGACAGCAACACCCTGGGCCGCACTATCGACTTTTCCATCGATTACGCCAACGGCCCGCTGGTGCTGACCCTGGCGCACGACAACCGCAAGGACACGCCGCTGAACACGGCGAAAGTCACCTTGCTGGGCGGTACCTACGACTTCGGCCCCGCCAAGCTGCACGCCGCGTATGAAACGGACAAGGATGATGCGGGCACGGATTTCCGCGATGTCATGCTGGGCGTGTCGGCCCCCGTGGGCGTGGCTGGCAGCGTGATGGCGTCTTACATCAAGAAGGATGACCGCACGAATGCGCGCCGCGGCGGGCGCCAGCTGGCCATCGGCTATACCTATGCCTTGTCCAAGCGCACCAATCTGTACACCTCGTACGGACGTATCAGCAACGATGGCGCGGGCACCAACTTCGTTGGCGACGCATCGAGCGGCGGCAGCGTGCCCTTGCCGGGCCATAACTCGAGCGCCTTCACGGCCGGCATGCGCCTGAAGTTCTAGGACGCAGCGCACGAGGTATCGATGGCGGGCTGTCTTTTGCGGATAGCCCGCCATTGTTGTTTCAGGAGTGGGTCAAAGCCACGGATTCCGGATTCAGGAATGAAACAGTCCGATTTTTCATGAATTTTCATTGACAGCGCATTTCGCAACCGTTAAATTGAACACGTATTTCAAATATCGGAACAAAATATACCGATTTTTTATAAAACCGTAAGGAGACTGTGCCATGACCGATTTGTCCGACCAAAAAGCCGCCGCCGCTGCCACTACCGCAGCAACCCCGGTGGGCCCGCAAAAGATGACGCCTTCCGAAGCGTTCGTGGAAACCCTGGCCGCCAATGGCGTGACCGACATGTTCGGCATCATGGGATCGGCCTTCATGGACCCGATGGATATCTTTGCTCCCGCCGGCATCCGATTGATTCCCGTCGTGCACGAGCAGGGCGCCGGCCACATGGCCGACGGTTACGCCCGCGTCTCGGGCCGCCATGGCGTGGTCATCGGCCAGAACGGCCCTGGCATCAGCAATTGCGTCACAGCCATCGCCGCCGCCTACTGGGCGCACACCCCGGTCGTCATCATTACCCCTGAGACGGGCACCATGAGCATGGGCCTGGGCGGCTTCCAGGAAGCGAACCAGCTGCCGATGTTCGAGGAATTCACGAAATATCAAGGCCACGTGACCAATCCTGCCCGCATGGCCGAATTCACGGGCCGCTGCTTTGACCGCGCCATGTCGGAAATGGGCCCGACCCAGCTGAACATCCCGCGCGACTATTTCTATGGCGAAATCAAGGCCGAGATTCCAAAACCGAACCGCCTGGACCGTGGCGCCGGCGGCGAGCAAAGCCTCAACGATGCGGCCGAACTGCTGGCGAAAGCCAAGTTCCCCGTGATCATCTCGGGCGGCGGCGTCGTCATGGGCGAAGCGATCGAAGAATGCAAGGCACTGGCCGAACGCCTCGGTGCCCCCGTCGTCAACAGCTATCTGCACAACGACTCGTTTCCCGCCAGCCACCCGCTGTGGTGCGGTCCGCTCGGTTACCAAGGGTCCAAGGCGGCCATGAAACTGATCGCCAAGGCCGACGTCGTCGTCGCCCTCGGTTCGCGCCTGGGCCCGTTCGGCACCTTGCCGCAGCACGGCATGGATTACTGGCCGAAGAACGCCAAGATCATCCAGATCGATGCGGACAACAAGATGCTGGGCCTGGTGAAAAAGATTTCGGTGGGCATCTGCGGCGACGCCAAGGCGGCCGCGAAAGCCATCCTGGCCCGCCTGGATGGAAAGAGCCTCGACTGTGACGCGACGCGCGACGAGCGCTATGCCACCGTGCAGGCGGAAAAGGCCGCGTGGGAAGAGGAATTGACGAACTGGACGCATGAAAAAGATGCGTACAGCCTGGACATGATCGAAGAGCAAAAGAAGGAGCCGGGCAATTACCTGCACCCGCGCCAGGTCTTGCGCGAGCTGGAAAAAGCCATGCCGGAAGACGTGATGGTGTCGACCGACATCGGCAACATCAACTCGGTGGCGAACAGTTATTTGCGCTTCGAAAAGCCGCGCAGTTTCTTTGCAGCGATGAGCTTTGGCAACTGCGGCTATGCGTTTCCGACCATCATCGGTGCGAAAGTGGCCGCACCGCACCGTCCGGCCGTGTCGTATGCGGGCGACGGCGCCTGGGGCATGAGCTTGATGGAAACGATGACCTGCGTGCGCCACAACATTCCCGTGACGGCCGTGGTGTTCCACAACCGCCAGTGGGGCGCGGAAAAGAAAAACCAGGTCGATTTCTACAATCGCCGCTTCGTGGCCGGTGAACTCGACAACCAGAGCTTCGCGGAAATCGCGCGGGCCATGGGCGCCGAAGGCATCACGGTCGACAAGCTGGAAGACGTGGGGCCAGCCTTGAAAAAGGCCATCGACATGCAGATGAATGAAGGCAAGACCACCATCATTGAAATCATGTGCACGCGCGAGCTGGGCGATCCGTTCCGCCGCGATGCGCTGAGCAAACCTGTGCGTCACCTGGACAAGTACAAAGACTACGTGTAATCAGTCAGCAGTCTACCCGATCCTTGTATGACCCCGGCTTGCCGGGTTTTATGTGCCGGAACCATGGTTCATTCTTCATGCTTCATGCTTCCATGGTTCCGGCACTTTTTTTACCGAATTGGAGTACCCATGAAAGCCCTGCACCGCATCATCGCCCAAGCCCGCGCCGTGCCGAAAAACATCGTGTTGTGCGAGGGCGACGATGCGCGCGTGCTGCAGGCGGCCGCGCGCGCAGCAAGCGAAGGCCTGGCGCATATCACCATTGTGGGCAAGCCGGCCGCCATCCTGGCCCTGGCGCATGAACATGCGCTGAACCTGGACGCCGTGCGCCTGGTGGACCCTGCCACTTCCGAGGAGTCGGAACACTATGCCCAGCAATTGTTTGTGCTGCGCCAGGCCAAGGGCATGACGGTGGAGCAGGCCAGGCTCGCCGTGCAAGACCCGCTGTGCTACGCCAACCTGATGGTGCGCCTGGGCGATGCCGACGGCTGCGTGGCGGGGGCCGTGCATACGACGGCCGACGTGGTGCGCAGCGCTATCCAGATTATCGGCGTTGACCCAGCCTTCAAGCTGGTGTCCAGTTTTTTCCTGATGATGCTGTGCGAACCTTTTCACAGCCTGAAGGGCGGTTTCATCTTTTCCGATTGCGCCCTCGTCGTCGATCCGAAAGCGGAGGAATTGGCCGACATCGCCATGGCCGCCGCCGACAGCGCGCAAGCCTTGCTGATGGAAGCGCCCCGAGTCGCCATGCTGTCGTTTTCCACCAGCGGCAGCGCCCATCACGCGGCCGTCGACAAGGTGCATGCGGCCACGGACCGGGTCAAGGCCCAGCGTCCGCTGCTGGCCATCGATGGCGACGTGCAGCTCGACGCGGCCATCGTGGCCGAGATTTCCCAGCGCAAGGTCAAGGATTCCGTCGTCAACGGACGCGCGAACGTGCTGGTATTCCCGAACCTCGATGCAGGCAATATCGGCTACAAGCTGGCCGAGCGCATGGGCGGCGCCGTCGCCATCGGCCCCTTGCTGCAAGGCTTGAACAAGCCGGCCAATGATTTGTCGCGCGGTTGCAGCGCCGACGATGTGTATAACGTCATTGCCGTGACGTCCGTGCAGGCCCAGGGTGGGCGCTGAGTTGTTCAGCCTGTCCGTGCTGGCGCTGCTGGGCGTGGTGGCGGTGGGTACATATTTCCAGACCGTCACGGGCTTTGGCCTGGGCATGATCGTCATGGGCGTGGCCAGCGGACTGGGCCTGGCGCCCGTGCCCGCGCTGGCAGCCCTCGTCAGTTTGTTGTCGTTGGCTAACTGCCTGGTGGCATTGCCGGGTGCCTTGCACCACCTGGACTGGCGCGCCATCCGCGCGGCCAGCATCGGCTTGCTGCCGGCCATGGCGGCCGGCGTGTTGTTGTTGGGATATCTGGACCAGGCATATGCGCCCTTGCTGAAGCTGCTGCTGGGCGCGGCCATCGTGTATGGCGGCGTCAGCATCCTGCTGCAGGCGCCGCCTGGACCGGGCGCGGCCGATAAACGCAGCTTTTTCATCAGCGGCGTGTGCGGCGGCCTGTTCTCGGGCCTGTTTTCGCTGGCCGGGCCACCGCTCGTGTACCAGTTTTACCGCCAGGAAATGAGCTTGACCACCATCCGCTACAGCCTGATCTTCCTGTTCGCCATCAGCGCGGGCGGACGCTCGCTGATGGCGGGCAGCCAGGGCCAGCTGGACGCGAAAGTCCTGCTGCTGTGCGCGCTGGCCTTGCCCGTCGGCGTGCTGGCCACGATGGCCGGCAAGCGCTACCCGCCACCGATCGCCCAACGTGGCATGCGCCGCATTGCGTTTGCCGTGCTGACCGCCATCGGTATCTCATTGATGGCGGCCGCCGTGCCGCAATTGCTGCATTAGACCTTGCCCCTAGGCCTTGAACGTCAATAAAGGTTTCAGTCGCGCCACCGATTGCAGCAAGCCCGCTTCCTCCTGCGCGGCGATGACGGGACCGATCTTCTTGTACGCCATCGGCGCTTCCTCGACGCGGCGTTCTTCGCGCAGGGTCACGCACTGGAAGGCCATTTCGTCGCTACCCACCGTGGGCCTGATCGCGCGCATGGCCTGGCGGCGGATGCTGCGCCCCGCGCCATGGGAACACGACCACAGCCAGTCTGGATTGCCCATCCCCGTTGCTACATAGGAATAGTCGCCCATGGAGCCGGGGATCAGCGCCAGGTCGCCTTCGCGCGCCGGCGTGGCGCCCTTGCGGTGGATGTTCATGCCGTGCTCGCGCAAGATGACGTTGTGCGGCACGTCCACCACCAGGCGCGAGCTATCGTGCGCATACACCTGCGACAGGCTGTCACGCACCAGCTCGGCCAGCACCATGCGGTTGAGCCAGGCGTAGCGCGACGCCACGCCCATGGCGTCCATGTAGTCGCCGGCCAGTTCGCCCGTCAAGCCGTACAGGCCCGATTGCGGGTGGCGCATGCCTGTCGGCCAGGCTTCTTTGGCGCGGTCCATCCAGCGGCTGCCGACGAAAAAGCCCACGTCGCGGCTGCCGCTGTGGATCATGACGACTACTTCGCCGGGCACCAGTCCGTGCCGGTACGCGGCGTGGCGGTCCATGACAGTATCGACCAGCTGGATTTCCACGAAATGGTTGCCCGATCCCGTGGTGCCCAGGCTGGGGTCGCGTATCACTTCGCGCGCGCCCACCATCGCTTCGGGCGCATGGCGCAAGCCGCCGCCCAGTTCGCGCAGGGCAATGCAATCGTCGAGTTCGCGCAGCAGCCGCGCCTTGTCGACCCGGGGCCACAAGCCGCACATGCCATCCTTGTGCAAGCTGTCGATGAACGCTTCCGGCCCCACGTCGAACAGGGCGGCAAACGCTTTCGAACGCAGCGGCACGTTGCGGCCGTCTTCCAGCAGCACATGCTTGAGCTTGCTCAACAGCTGCGGCTTGCGCGCTTCGAACTGCGCCAGGGTCAAGCCTGTTGTGATCAGGCGCATGCCGCAAGCGATGTCCGTGCCGGGGATGGCGGGGATCACCATGTCGGCACTGGTGGCGACGATGCTGCCCACGGGCGCGATGCTGCCAGGGTGAAAGTCGGGCGTGGCGCAGGCCTTGCACACATGGCCATCCTGGCCGGGCACGGCGACGGCGGCAAACTCCATCAGTTGACGCACGGCTTTTTCCTCGAGGGGAAAGTTGTGGGGCAGCAGCACGGACGCCTGGGCGTGCGGATTGCTGAGTGTATAAATGCCGTCGGCATAGGCGACAGCGATGCCCTGGCGGCGCAGGGCTTTTTGTAATCTGGATAGGGGAAACACGATTCTGCTCCGGAAATAACGAATGCACGGCCTTTTTGCAAGGGCCATGTTTGTTTTCCACGCAGCAGCGACAGGAAGTGCCGCCAGCTTAGCAAATTTCGTGGTGATTGCAAAGCGAGGGTCAGCACTGGAGTGCGCACGATACGCGGAGCCACTTGCAAAATAATCAAACAGCCTTTATATTCCACGTTCTTTCTCGAACCTCTTCCTTATTGGAGCCAAAAGTGCCTCGCTACTTCGCCATCACCTGCTAACGCTGACGAAATGCTCTCTGCAGCATCGTTCGGCGCGTTGACGCCCCCGATTGCTGCGGCACTGTTTTTGCTCCATCCGCACACGTATCCGTGACGCTAGTCTCGATCGTCCACGCCCGAACACGTCGTCAGCACCCCTGACCCTGTATGGACACGCCCCGGTGAACGCGGCGTGGGACGCTATGTTTTTACAATCTTTACCCTTATTCAAATACCCGCGCACGCCGCACCTGGAAGGCTCGCGCCTGCAGGACGGCGACGACGGTTCCGACCAGATGCCCCTGAAAAAGCTGGCCGGCCAGTACGTCGTCATCGAGGAAAAAATCGATGGCGCCAACTCTGCCGTGTCGTTCAGCGATGCGGGCGAGGTGCTGCTGCAGTCGCGCGGTCACTACCTGGCAGGCGGCGGCAGCGAACGCCAGTTCAACCTGTTGAAACCGTGGGCGCATGCGCATGAACACGCCTTGCTGCATTTGCTGGAAGATCAATTTGTGCTGTTTGGCGAATGGTCTTACAGCAAGCATTCCGTGTTTTACGACCGCCTGCCCCATTATTTCAACGAGTTCGACGTGTATTGCCGGCGTACGCAAAGGTTTTTGTCGACGGCGCGCCGCCACGCCATGCTGGCCGGCTCGCCCGTGCTATCGGTTCCCGTGCTGTATGCGGGCAAGATGCCTACGTCGCCCAGGCAGCTGTGGCAGCTGCTGCGCCATTCGCTGGCCAAGTCCCTGCTGTGGCGCGATGCTTTTGAACACGCGGTGGCGCGCGAGCGCCTGCCGCTGGACCTGTGCTGGAAACAGACGGACAAGTCGGACCACGCGGAAGGGCTGTACCTGAAAGTGGAAGACGACGAGCAAGTGCTGGCCCGCTACAAGCTGGTGCGGCATGACTTTACGCAAACCATCCTCGACAGCGGTTCGCACCACAGCACGCGGCCATTGATCCCCAACCAGCTGGCCGAGGGCGTGGACCTGTACGCGCCGCAGCCGCTGGTCACGTGGGAGAGCCTGGGCTTGCACACCTGCCAGTCGCTGGACGAACTGGCTGCCTTCTCAAGGAGTACAAAATGATGCACTGGAAAACCCTGCAACAACTGGTGCCGCCAGCGGGGCGCTCACCCGACTTTAGCGCCTGCCTGGCTGCCTTTCCGCAACTGGAACTGGCGAAGACGACGCCGCAAAATCCCGTCTACCACGCGGAAGGCGATGTGTGGACGCATACCATGATGGTGGTGGAATCCCTGCTGGCCATGCCCGACTACCAGGCTGCCACGCGCGCCGAACAGGAAATCGTGTTTCTCGCCGCCTTGCTGCATGACGTGGCCAAGTGCAGCACCACGGTGATCGACCCGGCGACGGGCGCCATCGGCCAGCCCGGCCATTCGCGCAAGGGCGCGCTCGATGCGCGCATCGCGCTGTGGGACTGCGACGTGCCATTTGCCGTGCGCGAGGAAATCTGCCGCCTGATCAATGTGCACCAGGTGCCCTTCTTTGCGCTGGAAACATCGCGGCGCGGCGTGACGCCGGAATTTACCGTGCGCGAACTGTCGTGGCAGGTCGATATCCGCTTGCTGGCCATGCTGGCCGAGGCGGATATTCGCGGACGCATCTGCCCCGATCCGCAGCGCATACTTGACGCCATCGAGCTGTTCAGAGAGCTGGCGCGCGAGGAGGGTTGCTATGGACAGCGGAGGGTTTTTGTTGACGACCACACGCGCGTGAAATACTTTCGCGGCGCCGAGGCGCATCCCGATTATCCCCTGTTCCAGGAGCCGGGTTCGCACGTGATCGTCATGTCGGGCTTGCCCGCGTCCGGCAAGAATACGTGGGTGGACAAACACCATCCGCGCCTGCCCGTCGTGTCCTTCGACGATGCGCGCACGGCCTTGGGCTTGAAGCACGGCAAGAACGAGGGGCAGGTGGGTGATTATGCGGAAGAACGGGCGCGCGAACTGTTGCGCAAGGGCGAACCGTTCGTGTGGAACGCCACGCATCTGTCGAAACTGATGCGCGAAAAGACGCTCAATCTGCTGTACAAATACCACGCGCAGGTGGAGCTCGTGTACCTGGAACAGCCACGCAAGGAATTACTGCGGCGCAACGGTCAGCGCGACACCTCGCTGAGCAACAAGAAGCTGCAATCGATGCTGTGGAACTGGGAAATCCCGCTGCCGATGGAAGCGCATGCCGTGCGCTATTGCGTCAGTTAGCCCAGCAGCGGTCAAGCGCAGTTGAAAGCGCTTGACCGGCCCCGCGCCACGCGCCATGATGGGCGCATGACCCTTGTTTTCCCTTCTTTCCTGTAAGCCTGCCGCAGATCCGCCCCGCAGGGGGCGGGCCGCTGCATGGCTGCCTTTGATTCCCTTACATCATCGTCGTGCGTTGCCGCCCCCGCATGGGGTACGCCTGCGCGCGCCACAAGGAAAAGAACATGAAAACAATGCATCTCGCCGTCGCCGGCGCCTCCGGCCAACTGGGCACCCTGGTCGTCAATGAACTCATCCGGCAGCGCGCCATCCATCCGGGCATGGCGCTCACGGCTATCACCCGCACACCCGGGCACCACGCGGCGTGGCAGGAGCAGGACATTGATGTGCGCTTCGGCGACTACGACCAGCCGCAGGGCCTGGCCGCCGCCTTCCAAGGCGTCGAGCGCCTGCTGTTGATCAGTACAAATGCCATCGATGGCACGGGGCGGCGCCTGGAGCAGCACCGCCATGCCATTGCGGCGGCGCGGCTGGCGGGCGTGGACCATATCGTCTACACCTCGTTCCTGCAGCCGGAGGAGGGGAAAAGGTCGTTGCTGAACGACGACCACCTTGCCACGGAAGCGCTGCTGCAAGAGAGCAGCATCGGCCACACGATTTTGCGCAATGCGTTTTACCAGGACTTGCTGCTGGTGGTATTGGGCACTGCCGCCATGGATGGCCAGTTGCGCACGGCCATGGGACAAGGCCATGTGTCCTGCGTGGCGCGCGAGGATTGCGCGCATGCGGCCGCCGCAGCCCTGGCGGCTGACTACCGTGGCAACCGCATCCTGGATATCACAGGTCCCGCCGCCCTCGATGCACGGGCGCTGGCCGCCATCGCCGCCCAGGTATTCGGCAAGTCCATCGAGGTCGTGGCCCTTGATGCGGATTCGCGCGCGCGCCATTTCATCGCTGCCGGCATGCCCGCGCCGATGGCAACGATGCTGGCCGGTATCGAGCGCTGGCTGGCCACCGATGCCATGCACCTGGTCAGCGATGACTTTACCCGCTCGACGGGCAGGCAGGCGTCGCCAGTGCAAGCGTTTTTGCAGGCGCATCGCCGGCAGTTGCTGGCGCCGACGCTGCCGCCGGCATAGGACGCTATTTTTTTCGTCCGGCGAGCAGCTGGGCGATCTCGCTGAACAGCTCATTGTTCAGCGAGGCGGGCAGGGTGGTGGCCAGGCTGCGGCTGTAGTAGGCGCCCAGGTCCAGGCCCAGTCCCAGGCCGCGGATTTCCACGGCACCCTGCGCTTCGCGGCCCGCCACCACTTGTTTTAAATGCTGCGCCAGGTAAAACTCGTCGTTGGCCAGATTCGTGGCCGTGTCCATCGGGCAACCGTCGGAGACGACGAGCAGGATGCGCCGCCGCTCCGGGCGGGCCAGCATGCGCTTGCACGCCCAGTCCACGGCTTCGCCATCGACGCCTTCGCGGTACAGATCTGCCTTTAACAGGGCCGCGATGTCGGGACGCGCGCGGCGCCAGTTCGTGTCGCCATCCTTGAAGACCATGTGCACGCGTTCGTTCAAGCGGCCCGGGTTGACGGGTGAGCGGGCGCGCATCCAGTCGCGTTTGACTCGTCCCCCGTTCCAGGCGCCCGTCGTAAAGCCCAGCAACTCTGTCTTGATGCCAGCCTGGTCCAGCGCGCGCAGCAGGATGTCCAGCAACACGGCCACGGATTCCGCATGCGTCTTCATGGAACCGGAGCAATCGACGAGGAAGGTGACCAGGCAATCGGCCTGGGGCAGGAATTGTTCTTTGCGAAACAGCCGGCGCTCGGACGGCGAGCTGATCAGCTGCGCCAGGCGGCGACCATCGATAGTCCCTTCTTCCTCGCCGAACGACCAGCCGTCGCGTTGGGGCACGGCCAGCAGTTGCGTAAAACGCCGTGCCAGGCGCGCCGTGTTGATGCCCAGGCTGGCGATGCGCGCATCCATGCGCTCGCGGTATTCGAGCAGCAGGGCGCGGCGTACCAGTTCGCCCGCTTTTTCTTCCCGGTCGTATGCCGTGGAGTAAGCCCTGTAGGCGCCATCGCCGTCGCCGAAGGCACGGCTGTCGCCCAGCGGGGCGCTATCGGGAAAATTGTCGTTGTCGCTGTCGAAATCGAGCAGCAGCTTGAAGGCCGCCTGCGCTTTCGCGTCCTCGGCCGCGTTTTGCTGGTCATCCTGCGCCGCTTGCGCCTCTTTCAGCATGGCGTCGACGGCATGGGCGATGGCCAGCGCGTGGCGGGCAAAGGCAGCCTGGGCCAATCGGTGGCGGCGCAATCCCGCCAGGTCGCCACTTAGTTGCGAAGAAACGGACCAGCGCGTGGCCTCGATGAAATCTTCCGTCTTTTCCAGCACGGGCCGGGCCGTCAGGCGCGACCAGCACATCTGGAACACTGTATACAAGAGCAAGCCGGAAGCGCCTTCGGCCAGGCCGGAATCGTAAAACGCATGCGACCAGGCCGTGAAGCGGTGGCGCAGGTTATTGATCACTCCGGCATGTTGATCTGGCGCAAGCGTTTCCACTCTTAACTGCTCCAGCAGTTCGAACACCAGACGCGCCACGGGTTCTGGCGGACACAGCGTTTTGTGCAGGGCAGCGTCCGTATGCAGCAAACGCAGGGCCACGCTGTCGGCCGCGCCGCGCAGCGAGGGCAAATCCTGCAGCGCCGCATCGGGCTGCAGATGGGCCGAATGGATGGGCAGGGGGCGGTGGCCGTCGTGCAGGCGCCGGCCCCGGTAGCGGATGGCGGCAACGCCGCTCAGCGCGCGGATGGCGCCAGCGCACAGCTCATCCGTTTCCTGCTGTTCGCGCGTGTAGGGGGCAGGCGCGGTCGCTTCGGCGCTCATGGCGCCGTCGCCAGCAATTCCTCGTTAAAACAGCGCTGGTAATACTCGGCCACCATGGGCCGTTCGGCCTCGTCGCATTTGTTGAGGAAGGACAGGCGGAAAGCCAGCGCCGGATCGCGGAAGATCTGGCAATTCTCGGCCCAGGTAATCACCGTGCGCGGCGACATCAAACAGGCCAGGTCGCCCGCCGCATAGCCGTGGCGCGTGAGGCCGGCCACGGCCACCATGCTGCTTGCCAGCTGGCGGCCCGCCTCGTCATTCATGGCGGGGACACGCGCCAGCACGATCTCCGTTTCTTCCGCCTGCGGCAGATAGTTCAAGGTGGCAACGATGTTCCAGCGGTCGATCTGCGCGTGATTGAGCACCTGCGTGCCGTGGTACATGCCGTTCAAGTTGCCGAGGCCCACGGTGTTCGAGGTGGCAAACAGGCGGAAATGGGGATGCGGTGTGATGACCCGGTTCTGGTCCAGCAGAGTGAATTTGCCGTCGCGCTCCAAAATGCGCTGGATGACGAACATCACGTCCGGGCGGCCCGCGTCGTACTCGTCGAAGATCAGGGCCACGGGGCGCTGCAATGACCAGGGCACGATGCCCTCCTGGAACTCCGTCACCTGCTGCTGCTCGCGCAGCACGATGGCGTCCTTGCCGACAAGATCGAGGCGGCTGATGTGGCCGTCGAGGTTGACGCGCACGCAGGGCCAGTTCAGGCGCGCCGCCACCTGCTCGATATGCGTGGACTTGCCCGTGCCATGCAAGCCTTGCACCATCACGCGGCGGTTGTGGCTGAAGCCGGCCAAAATCGCCAGGGTCACATCCTCGTTGAAGCGGTAGGCGGGATCGATGTCTGGCACATGCGGATCGCGCTCCGTAAAGACGGGCACGAGCAGGTCGCTGTCGATATTGAACAGGCTGCGCACGGACTGCAAGGTTTGCGCCGCTGCGGCGGGGGGATGTTGGCGTGAATCTGGCACCTTGTTCTCCTGGTCTAGCCGCAGCATGGGTGCCGCAGCGGTTATGAATTACCTGCCTGCAATGCGTCGTCGTCCCCGCCCGTCGTCGGCATGGTTTCCGATTCGATGGCGGCCAGGGCTTGCGCGGCGCGTTGCAATGCTGGTAAGAAATGTAAAGCCTTGTCGTGCGTCAAACGGATGATGGGTGCCTGGATCGCCACGGCCAGGTTCGAGCGGCCGTTCGGGTTCGGCACCAGCACGGCCACGCACAGCAGGCCGGGCAGGAATTCCTCGTCGTCCAGCGCGTAGCCGTTGCGGCGCACCAGTTCCAGTTCGCGTTCCAGCTTGACGGGGTCCGTTTCCGTCTTGTCCGTAAAGCGCGTCAATTCCATATGGCCCAGCAGGCGGCGCCGTTGCACGGGCGTCATTTGCGCCAGGAACAGCTTGCCGCTCGACGAGCAGTGGGCCGGCACCCTCGAACCGGGATGCAGGTAGAAGCGCAGCGGGGCCGCCGTTTCCACCCTGTCCAGGTACACCACTTCGCTGCCGCTGAAGGCCGTCAGGTTGCAGCTTTCGCCCACTTCCTCGACCAGCTGGCGCAAGACCATGCGGCGGGCGCCATGGAAAGTGTTGTTAATCAGCAGGTTCGATGCCAGCCGGCGCAGGCGCACGCCCGTGCTGTAGTGGCGGCCATCGCTTTCGCGCTGCAGCACGCCCACGCTTTCCAGCTGTTGCAGCATGCGGTGCAAGGTGGGTTTTGGCAGCCCCGTTTCTTCCACCAGCGCTTGCAGCGACAGCAACTGGTCCTTCTCGGCAATCACTTCCAGCAAGGCAAACAAACGCATTGTGGGCGTGTCGCCTTCCAGCTTTTCTGGCTCAAGTTTTGGGGATGAAATCATGTCCATGGTGGCCTCGGTGTGTTATTTCATTTTCGAACTCAAATTGTACCGTTTCCTTGAAAATCTGTTTGACTTTTGATTCCCGAACGCTTAAATTGAATTGTATATCAAATTTCGGAACAAAATATACCGATTTTTAATAAATGAGTTGATCATTTCAACAGCCTCACACCACAGACCAGGAGACACCCATGAATGACATGACTGAGCAAAAAGCCGCCGCAGCCGCGATACCTGTAGGCCCGCAAAAGATGACGCCTTCCGAAGCGTTCGTGGAAACCCTGGCCGCCAATGGCGTGACCGACATGTTCGGCATCATGGGATCGGCCTTCATGGACCCGATGGATATCTTTGCTCCCGCCGGCATCCGATTGATTCCCGTCGTGCACGAGCAGGGCGCCGGCCACATGGCCGACGGCTATGCCCGCGTCTCGGGCCGCCACGGCGTGGTCATCGGCCAGAACGGCCCCGGCATCAGCAATTGCGTCACCGCCATCGCCGCCGCCTACTGGGCGCACACCCCGGTCGTCATCATTACCCCTGAGACGGGCACCATGAGCATGGGCCTGGGCGGCTTCCAGGAAGCGAACCAGCTGCCGATGTTCGAGGAATTCACGAAATATCAAGGCCACGTGACCAATCCTGCCCGCATGGCCGAATTCACGGGCCGCTGCTTTGACCGCGCCATGTCGGAAATGGGCCCGACCCAGCTGAACATCCCGCGCGACTATTTCTATGGCGAAATCAAGGCCGAGATTCCAAAACCGAACCGCCTGGACCGTGGCGCCGGTGGCGAGCAAAGCCTCAACGATGCGGCCGAGCTGCTGGCGAAAGCCAAGTTCCCCGTGATCATCTCGGGCGGCGGCGTCGTCATGGGCGAAGCGATCGAAGAATGCAAGGCACTGGCCGAACGCCTCGGTGCCCCCGTCGTCAACAGCTATCTGCACAACGATTCCTTCCCCGCCAGCCACCCGCTGTGGTGCGGCCCGCTCGGTTACCAAGGGTCCAAGGCGGCCATGAAACTGATCGCCAAGGCCGACGTTGTCGTGGCCCTCGGTTCGCGCCTGGGCCCGTTCGGCACCTTGCCGCAGCACGGCATGGATTACTGGCCGAAGAACGCCAAGATCATCCAGATCGATGCGGACAACAAGATGCTGGGCCTGGTGAAAAAGATTTCGGTGGGCATCTGCGGCGACGCCAAGGCGGCCGCGAAAGCCATCCTGGCCCGCCTGGATGGAAAGAGCCTCGATTGCGACGCGACGCGCGACGAGCGCTATGCCACCGTGCAAGCGGAAAAGGCCGCGTGGGAAGAGGAATTGACGAACTGGACGCATGAAAAAGATGCGTACAGCCTGGACATGATCGAAGAGCAAAAGAAGGAGCCGGGCAATTACCTGCACCCGCGCCAGGTCTTGCGCGAGCTGGAAAAAGCCATGCCGGAAGACGTGATGGTGTCGACCGACATCGGCAACATCAACTCGGTGGCGAACAGTTATTTGCGCTTCGAAAAGCCGCGCAGCTTCTTTGCAGCGATGAGCTTTGGCAACTGCGGCTATGCGTTTCCGACCATCATCGGCGCGAAAGTGGCCGCACCGCACCGTCCGGCCGTGTCGTATGCGGGCGACGGCGCCTGGGGCATGAGCTTGATGGAAACGATGACCTGCGTGCGCCACAACATTCCCGTGACGGCCGTGGTGTTCCACAACCGCCAGTGGGGCGCGGAAAAGAAAAACCAGGTCGATTTCTACAATCGCCGCTTCGTGGCCGGTGAACTCGACAACCAGAGCTTCGCGGAAATCGCGCGGGCCATGGGCGCCGAAGGCATCACGGTCGACAAGCTGGAAGACGTGGGTCCGGCCTTGAAGAAAGCCATCGACATGCAGATGAATGAAGGCAAGACCACCATCATCGAAATCATGTGCACGCGCGAACTGGGCGACCCGTTCCGCCGCGATGCGCTGAGCAAACCTGTGCGTCACCTGGATAAATATAAAGACTACGTCTGATTTGCTGGTGTTGTTGGATTACGCCCTCTGGGCCTCGGCGGCCCCGCTAATCCAACCTACCCAACCTGCGCGACTGTGTAGGTCGGATTAGCCGGGCCTCTGCCCGGCGTAATCCGACACAGCGTTGTGACCAAATTCTCACAGATTGTCACTGAAGCATCATAATTTCATTAAAGAATACAAGGCGTCCCGTTTTTTGGATTATTTGATTTGACAAGGCCATACTTAAGGCTTAAATTCAATAAAAGACAAAAAACGGAACGTATCGTATCAAAAACGATTTACGGAGACAAAAATGAACACACGAGTACCTACCGACGCCGTCACCACCGCCGTGACTACTGATTTCCTGCAAGCGTTCGGCGATGCCTGGAACCGCCACGATGTCGACGCCCTGATGGCCGCCATGGCCGATGACTGCGAATTTCACGCCGTGGCCGGTCCTGACTTGCTGGGCAAGAGCTTCATCGGCCGCGACGCCGTGCGCGCCGGCTTCGAGCTGGCCTGGCAAACCTTCCCCGATGCCGCCTGGCTCAACCCCGTGCACTTCGTCAGCGGCCAGCACGGCGTGACGGAGTCGACCTTTGCCGGCACCAAGGCGGACGGCACGCGCATCGAAGCGCGCATGGTCGACATCTTCACCTTCCGTGACGGCAAGATCGCCGTGAAGAATGCCTTCCGCAAGGATCGCCCACCGGTCGTCACGGCTGCCAAAGCCTGAGCCAGCACGTTCACCAGGAATGATCATGAACAAACCTGTCGACACCCCGCCTGGCGTACTGGGCAACAGCACCGCCGCCCGCACGCCCTACGATCCCGCCTTTGATCCGCTGGTGGCCCAGCGTCCCGGCCACGGCAATGCCTACGCGCCCACCTACTGGATCGGCACGGCCGGCGAGCCGCCTGCCGACGATGGCCCCATCACGCATGACATCGACGTCGACGTGGCCATCATCGGCTCGGGTTTTACCGGTCTCTCCTGCGCCATCTTCCTGGCCCAGGAACACGGCATCAAGGCGACGGTGCTGGAAGCGAACCGCGTCAGCTGGGGCTGCAGCACGCGCAATGGCGGCCAGGCCCAATGCACGACGGGTCGCCTGAAGCGCTCGCAGTGGATAGACCGCTACGGCATGGATACGGCCCTGAAACTGCACACGGAAGTGTGTGACGCGATGGAAACGTTCAAGAAGATCACGGCCGACATCGATTGCGACCCGCAACCGGGCGGCCACCTGTACATCGCCCACAAGGCGAAAGCCATGCCCGCGCTGGAAAAAGAAGCCAAGGTCATGCGCGAGATCTTCAAATACGACGCGCGCATACTCGACGCCGACACCGTCAAGCGCGAATTCGTCGACGACAAGGAAGCGGCCGGCGCGCTGCACGAGCCGGAAGGCATCGGCATCCACGCGGGCAAGCTGGCTTTCGGCTACCTGCGCAAGGCGCGCGCGCTGGGCGCCAAGGTGCATCCGTCCAGCCCCGTGATGGGCTGGGAAACGCGCAACGGCGTGCATTATCTGCAAACGCCGGGTGGCGTGGTGCGTGCACGCTCCGTGGCCGTGGCCACGGGCGGCTACACCTCGCCCCATCTGCATCCGCAAGTGAAAAACCGCTTGCTGCCGATTTTGTCGAACTCGCTCGTCACGCGTCCGCTGACCCCGGCGGAAATCGAGGCGTGCAACTTCCGCACCCACCAGGTGATCACGGATACGCGCATCCTGCGCCACTACTACCGCTTGATGCCGGACAATCGCGTGCAGATCGGCAGCCGTAGCGCCATCACGGGCGCCGACGCGCCGGACGACAAGTACAAACAGTTTTTGATCAACGATCTGCACCGCAAGTTCCCCGCGCTGACGGGCATCGCCATCGATTATTCGTGGTGGGGCTGGGTCGACGTCAGTCACGACATGATGCCGCGCATCGTGCAACCGGACCCCAGGCAATCGATTTTCTATTCGCTCGGTTACGGCGGCAACGGCGTCATGTACTCGGCGCAGGCTGGGCGGCGCATGGCCGAGCGCATCGCGGGCAAGGCCAGCGACACGGGCTTGCCGATCTTCAATTCGAAACTGCCGTATCCCAACATGATGGAACTGGTCGAGTCGCAAGCCTTCGCCCCGTTCCGCCGCCTGGGCCAGCGCTTCCTGTACCGCTGGTATCACTTGAAGGATGAAGTGTTTTAAATAGTAATAGCAGTAGCCGTACTAAGCCGCCGCATGCGTTGACATAGATCGACCAGCGGCGCCTCCCGCGAGGGATGAGATTGCCCGCACGTTCACACATAACAATAAATCTTGGAGTGAGACATGAACACAAATACGAGCAAAAACACGGTTTTTTCAACGATGCGCCGCGCCGTCCTCGGCACCCTGGTGCTGGGCGTTACCCTTGCCTCCAGCGGTACGGCCTTTGCGCAAAGCAAGGAAGTGACGATTGCCTATCAGGAAATCAACGGTCCCTTCCTGGTGGCGATCGCCAGCGGTGAAGTGGAAAAAACCACCGGCTATAAAATCAACTGGCGCAAGTTCGATTCGGGTGCCAAGGTGGCCACCGGCATGGCTTCCGGCGACGTGCAGATCGGCGTCATCGGTTCCAGCCCCCTGACGGCGGCTGTCAGCCGCGGCGTCGATCTGCAACTGTTCTGGATCATCGACGACATCAATGAAGCCGAAGCAATGGTGGCCCGCAACGGCGCCGGCATCAGCAAGCCTACTGACTTGCGCGGCAAGAAGATTGCCGTGCCATTCGTTTCCACAACGCACTTCCACACCATGTTCGCGCTGGAAACCTGGGGCATCAAGCCCACGGAAGTGAAGTTGCTCAACATGCAGCCGAATCAGATCGCCGCTGCCTGGGAACGGGGCGACATCGATGCCGCCTTCGTGTGGGATCCGGCTTTGAGCAAACTCAAGCAAAACGGCAAGGTGCTGGTGACCTCCGGTGAACTGAGCAAGAAGGGCAAGGCCACGTTTGACGGCATGGCCGTCGAGCGCGCCTGGGGCGAAGCGAATGCCGATTTCATGGCCAAGTTCGTCAAGGTGATGGCCGCGGCCGACGCCGACTACCGCGCCAATCCGAAGGCGTGGACCATCGATTCGCCGCAAGTGAAAGCCAACGTCAAGCATTCGGGCGCTGCCGCCAAGGACGTGGCCGCTTCCGTGGCCCTCTACGCCTACCCATCGCTGCAGGAGCAGGCTTCGCCGGCCTGGCTCGGTGGCGGCGCGAAGGGCGGCGTGGCGCAAGCCTTGCTGGCCACGGCGCAATTCCTCAAGGGCGAAGGCAAGATCGACACCCTGGCAACAGATTACGCCAAATATGTGACCCCCAAGTATGCACAGGCCGCCGGCCTGCTGAAGTAAACGTTGTGCGATGGCGCGCCTGCGGGCGCGCTGACTGAACAGAATGCGTTGAACTGAAGTATTACCTATGCGGGGACATCATGGAAAATCTGTACGTCAAGGATGTCAGCGTGATTTATCCGGGCAAGACGGCCGGTGAACGCGTACATGCCTTAAATAACATCAATCTGACCATCAATAGCGGCGACTTCGTCGTTGCGCTGGGTGCATCAGGTTGCGGCAAGACAACCTTGCTGAGCCTGATGGCGGGCTTTATCGCCCCGTCCAAGGGCGAAATCATGCTGGGCGACAATAAAGTGGAAGGGCCGGGCGCCGACCGTGGCGTGGTGTTCCAGAAACATGCTTTGCTGCCATGGCTGAACGTGATGGAAAACGTGGAATTCGGCTTGAAGCTGCAAGGCGTGCCTAAAGCCGTGCGGCGCGAACAGGCGGCCAAGAACCTGGCGTTGGTGGGCTTGAAGGACTTTCACGACAATATGATTTATCAATTGTCGGGCGGCATGCAGCAAAGGGTAGGCATCGCCCGCGCCCTGACCAGCAATCCCGCCATGCTGCTGATGGATGAACCGATGGCGGCGCTCGATGCGCTGACGCGCGAAACCATCCAGGAATTGCTGCTCGATATCTGGGCCAAGTCCAGCACCATGTTCTTCTTCATTACCCACAGCGTCGACGAGGCGCTGTTCCTGGCGAACCGGCTGATCGTCATGTCGCCCCGTCCGGGCCGCATCACGCACACGTATGAACTCGATTTCAACAAGCGCTTCCTCGAATGCCGCGATGCGCGCGCCGTGAAATCGAGCCCGGACTTCATCAAGATGCGCGAAACGGTGCTCAACATCATTTATGGCGACGAGCGCGCAGTCAACAAAGAGCTGGAGGTGTCCCATGCATAGCCCATCCGTCGTGGGATTTCCTCCCACCACCGCCAAGCGCGCCGGCTTTTTTGCGCGCCTGTTCGCTCCCCGCTGCGCCATGCCTGGCGAAGCGTTCGGCGCGCCGGGGCAGGGCAATTCCAGCCGCATCGCCACCGTTACCGTCATCGCCGTGCTGCTGCTGTGGTTAGCCGTGACGGCCAGCGGCATGGTCAAGCCGCTGTTCCTGCCGTCGCCGCAAGCCGTGTACGAGAAATTCATCATGGCGGCCACGACCGGTTTCGGCGGCGCCACTTTGTGGGAACACACGGTGGCCAGCCTGGTCCGGGTGTTCGGCGCCTTCGGTCTGGCTTGCCTGTTTGCCATCCCCGTCGGCGTGATGATGGGCGTCAATCGCGTGGCACGCGGCATCTTCGATCCCTTGATCGAGTTCTACCGTCCGCTGCCGCCGCTTGCTTACTTGCCACTGGTCATCATCTGGTTCGGTATCGGCGAATTCTCGAAGGTCTACCTGATCTTCCTGGCCATCTTCGCCCCGATGGCGATTGCGGCCCGGGCCGGCGTCAGCTCCGTATCGCTGGAGCAAATCCACGCGGCCTACTCGATGGGTGCTACCCGCTTCCAGGTCATCGTGCATGTGATTCTGCGTGCCGCCATCCCGGAAATTCTCACCGGCATGCGCATCGGCATCGGCGTGGGCTGGACCACCCTGGTGGCGGGCGAGATGGTGGCGGCCACGCGCGGCCTAGGCTACATGGTGCTCAGCGCCTCCGAGTTCCTGGCCAGCGATGTGGTGATCATGGGCATTATCGTGATCGGCTTCTTTGCTTTCCTGTTTGATTTGATGATGCGTTACCTCGAACGTACCCTCGTGCCATGGAAGGGCAAGGTGTAAGACGTTCCCGGGAGTGGCGCGCACGCCACGAGTGTTGCCGCCGCTCCCTTTTTTCAACCGCCATACCCCGTAGGTATCCTCCTGCGCGCTTGTCCCTTGGGCGCCGCGCCGGGCCGCTGCATTTCCAGATTGACTTCTGGCATGCAGCCAACCAGACTGATTTGATGATGTATCGATGCTGCTTGACGGTGTTGCCCAAATAAAACAAAGCCGCGCGGCACTTCCCCGCCGCAGCAGGCCAGGGTGCACCGAGCTTCAGATATTACTAGGAGACAAAAATGATTAGCGACAACCACAACAACACGGGCTTGCAGCACTCGCTGAAGCAACGCCATATGAGCATGATCGCCATCGGCGGCGTGATCGGCGCCGGCCTCTTTGTCGGCAGCGGCGTCATCGCCAAGGCCGCCGGACCGGCAGCCATCCTTTCTTTCTTGCTCACGGGCGGCCTGGTCGTCCTGATCATGCGTATGCTGGGCGAGCTGGCCTCGTCCCTGCCCGTGGTCGGCTCCTTTTACGAATATGCGCGCCTGGCCTTCGATGACAAGCCGAAAGTGTCGAAATTCCTCGGCTTCATGAGCGGCTGGATGTACTGGTATTTCTGGGTCGTCGTCGTCGCCCTGGAAGCCATTGCCGGCGCCAAGCTGGTCAACTTCTGGCTGCCCGACGTGCCATCGTGGTCCATCAGCCTGGTGCTACTCGTGTCGATGACCATCCTGAACCTGTTTTCCGTGAAGGCCTTCGGTGAATTCGAGTTCTGGTTCGCCTCGATCAAGGTGGTTGCCATCGTCGTCTTCCTCTTTGTCGGTGCTCTGTTCATCACAGGCAGCTTGCCCAACAGCATCCCTAGCCTGGGTTTCCTGACCAGCAACGGCGGCTTCATGCCCCATGGCTGGGGGCCTGTATTGAGTGGCGCCGTCGCCGCCACGGCCTTTTACTCTGGCGCCGAGATCGTCACCATTGCCGCCGCCGAAACGTCGGACCCGGCCAAGGCCATCGCCCGCGCCACCAATTCCGTCATCACGCGCGTGCTGATGTTTTATGTGGGGTCCATGTTTGTCGTCGTCTGCATCGTGCCCTGGGATTCGCCGGCCATCGCCACGCCCTTCGTCAGCGCCCTGACCGTCATGAACATTCCGTACGCGGCCCACATCATGAACGCCATCATTTTGACGGCCGTGCTGTCGGCCTTGAATTCCAGCCTGTACGCTTCGTCGCGCATGATCTTTGCGCTGACGCGCCGCGGCGACGCGCCCACGGGCCTGGTCAAACTGAGCAAGAACGGCGTGCCCATTCGCGCCATACTGTTCAGCACCCTGTTTGCCTATTTCGCCATTGCCGTCTCGTATGTGTCAGCCGACCTGGTGTTTCCCTTCATCGTCAATTCCTACGGCATCCTGATCCTGTTTGTCTACCTGCTCATTGCGATATCTCAATTGCGTCTGCGCCGTCGCCTGGAGCGTGAATGCCCGGAACGCATCAAGGTGCGCATGTGGCTGTTCCCCTACCTGACGTATTTCACCATCATCGCCATGCTGGTGATCCTGGGGGCCATGAGCGTGTCCTCCGATACGGAGCAGCGCGTGTCGTTCTGGTTCGGCCTGTTGAGCGTGGTCATCATGAGTGTCATGTATTACATCAAGAAGCTGGTCAACGACGACCGCAACGGCGGTGAAGCGGCCGACACCAAAGTGGAGCTCAAACATGTCTGATGCGACCTTGTTGCCTGCAAGCAGGCGCCGCTTTCTGCGCACCACGACCGCTCTGGGCGCCGCTGCAGTGGCGGGGCCTGGGTCAGCCTTGGCTGCTTCCGTCACCTTGCCGTTTGAAAATGGCGAGCGCGAACTGGTGGCCTTCCCGCAAAAGCGCCCGCTGATCCTGCTGACCAGCCGTCCGCCCCAGCTGGAAACGCCGTTCAGCGTCTTCAATGAAGGCGCGATTACTCCCAACGACGCGTTTTTCGTGCGCTATCACTGGAGCGGCTTGCCTACCAGCATCGATGGCGGCAGCTACCGCCTGCGCATTGCCGGCCTGGTCAAGACACCTTTGGAGCTGTCGCTGGCGGAACTGAAACAGCTGGCCGAACCCGTCGACGTGGTGGCCGTGACGCAATGCTCGGGCAATAGCCGCGGCTTTTTTGCCCCGCGCGCCAACGGCGGGCAGCTGGGCAATGGCGCCATGGGGAATGCCCGCTGGACGGGCATTCCCCTGAAAACCGTGCTGGAAAAGGCCGGCATCGGGGCCGGCGCCGTGCAGGTGGCCTTCAATGGACTGGAAACGCCGCCCGTGGGCGACGGCCCCGATTTTCAGAAAGCCTTGTCCGTCGAGCACATCATGGCCGGTGACGTACTGCTGGCCTGGGCCATGAATGGCGAAGACATTCCCTTCCTTAACGGCTATCCGCTGCGCCTGATCGTGCCCGGCTATTACGGCACTTACTGGGTCAAGCACCTGAGCGACATCACCGTGCTCGACAAACCCTTCGACGGCTTCTGGATGAGCACGGGCTACCGCATCCCCGACAATGGCTCCGGTTTCATCGAGCCGGGTGCGCCCGTAGGCAAGACGACGCCCATCAGCCGCCTCAACGTGCGCTCCTTCATTACCAGCGTGCAAGATGGCGCGCAAGTCAAGGCCGGGCGCGACCTGGCCTTGCGCGGCATCGCTTTTGATGGCGGGCAGGGCATCAGCGAAGTGGCGATTTCAGCCGATGGCGGCCAGAGCTGGCAGGAAGCAAAGCTGGGCAAGGACCTGGGGCGCTTTTCGTTCCGCGAATGGACGCTGGTCCTGAAGGCGCCGCGCAAGGGAAAACACGTGCTGATGGTGCGCGCCGTCAACCGCGTTGGCCAGAGCCAACCGATGAAAGCCCTGTGGAATCCCATGGGTTATATGCGCAATGTGGTGGAAACCACGCGCATCCAGGCAGTGTGAGGAGAGTGCCATGCTGATAAGAACACTTGCCACCGCCGTGGCCCTGATGCTAACGGGCAGCGCGGGCGCGCTGGAAATCCATTTGCCGCCGGAAACGGCAACTTACAAACCCAGCGAATTACCCGGCTACCAGTTGGTGCAGCGTAATTGCATGACGTGCCATGCGGCCCAGTATGCATCGAGCCAGCCGCCTGCCTCGCCGCGCGCCTACTGGGAAGCGACTGTCAAGAAGATGAAAAAGCCGTTTGGCGCCCAGTTTGACGACGCGGACATGCCGGCCATGGTCGATTACCTGGTGAAAACCTATGGAGCGGAGCGGGGCGCCGCCGTCCCTGCAGCGGAAGTGGGCAGGCCAGCCGCAGCGGCTGTCCAGGCCGCCAGCGGCAAGGATGTCAAAACCTTGCTGGCTGCGAATGGCTGCATGGCATGCCACGCCCTGGACCAGAAAGTGGTCGGCCCCGGCTTTGCCGAGGTGGCAGCCAGATACAAGGGCAAGGACCGTGCCGCTGTCGTGGCGGCGAACATCCGCAGTGGCGGCGCAGGCAAATGGGGCCCTGTGCCCATGCCGCCATTCAGCCAGCTTAGCGTAGCCGATGCGGAGACCCTGGCGAAATACGTGCTGAACAGATAAGTTCGTCCTTGTTGCGCGGCAACCCTTAATACCACTTGCCGCCACGCCTCCTGCGCGGTATTGCCCGCTGCCATCATGCAGCGGGCTTTTTATTACTTCCGCCATTCGCCGACGCATCGCTTGCCAGCGCAGTGATTGCTACCACTGGTATTGTAAAAAACACCGTTATATAAAACCACTTGACTACCAATTTTCGGCGTCGCATTCTCTGTGCAGAAAGCCGATGCTTCGCTGCGCTTTCTTTACGTACAACATAAAAAGCTACTTCGATAGTTTTCGTATAACGTTCAGGAGACAATGTGATGACACGGCAATCAAGCCGGCTGGCTACGCCATTCATGGCTGGCCTGCTGGGCAGCGCGCTGCTTGCTTGCGGCGGCAATTCCATCACCGAACCCCCGGCGACCCTGCTGGCCGCCGCCACCACCGCCAGCGACAGTTGCGCGGCCTGGAGCGCCAGCGCTGTCTACACGACGGGGCAGTGCGCCGTGTACGACGGCAAGGTGTATCGGGCCAAATGGTGGGTGCAGGGCACGGCACCGAGCAACGACCAATGGGGACCGTGGAGCCTCGACATCACCACCCCGACACCGACGCCTACCCCGACACCCACCCCGACACCGACACCCACCCCAGGCGTGCCCACCAAAGCCCAGGCCGAGGCGAACGAGGCGGCGCTGACGAACAACGATTTCTTCCGCAAGGTAAAAGCGTCGATCCGCACCCTGGGCAATACGGCCGTCGAAGCCGTGCAGCCTGGCCTGGCCAGCAATCCGCTCAACGTCAAGCGCGTCGAACGCCTGCTGCCGGCGGCTAAGTGGGAATACTATTTTGCTGCGCGCGACGCCAGCTATACCTACCAGCGCTTCCTGCAAGCCGTCGCCAAGTTCCCCGCCGTGTGCGACGACTACAGCGACGGGCGCAATGCGGATGCCATTTGCCGCCACAGCCTGGCCACCATGTTTGCCCACTTCGGGCAAGAAACGGGTGACCATAATGCCAGCAGCCCCTTGCCGCAATGGCGCCAGGGATTGAAGTATCTGCGCGAGCTGGGCTGCGATGAAACGGGCGCGGGCTGCGGCTACAACATCGAATGCGCGGACCCCGTCTTCAACAAGGTGTGGACCTGTGGCAAGAATGCCGACGGCAGCTTCAAGAAATACTTTGGTCGCGGCGCCAAGCAGCTGTCCTACAACTACAACTATGGGCCGTTTTCGCAAGCGATGCATGACGGCGATCAATCCGTCCTGCTGAAAAATCCGGACCTGGTGGCATCGACCTGGCTGAACCTGGCATCGGCCACGTTCTTCTTTGTCTATCCGCAACCACCAAAACCATCGATGCTGCATGTGCTCGACGGCACGTGGGTGCCGAACGCGGCCGATACGACGGCCGGCGCGGGCAATAATTTCGCCACCACCATCATGATCATCAATGCGGAATGCGGGCAGGGCACGGAAAAACAGGCAGCGCAAAACCGCATCGATTAATACAAGCAGTTTGCCGCCGACATGGGCTGGGATTATTCCGGCGAACAATTGTCTTGCGCCAACATGCAACGCTTCACCCCGGCCAGTTCCGCTTCCTACAACATTTACTGGGAAAAAAACTGGAGCGCCGGTGGCGACAACCAATGCCAGCTGGTCAGCTATCAAACCCCGTACAGCGCCTTGCTGGCCGGGAACTACGTGAAATGTGTGGAAGCCAACTGGAATGTGAAGTTGCAGTAGCAGCAAAGGCAGGACCAGCCGGCCAGGGATAACAGTTGACAAGAGCCTCTCGAGGGGCCTGCAACAGCTCTCGATGTAAAACCATAACGGAGACCAATACAACATGAAATCGAATGCATTATTGATGGCCCTGCTCAGCGGCGTGCTCGTCGCTTGCGGCGGGGGCCAGGAAGGCGCGACATCCACGCCAAACACCCTGCTTGCCACCGTGGAAGCGTGCGCCGTATGGGATGCCGCCACCGTCTATACGGGCGGCCAGTGCGTGCTTTACCAGGGCGTCACTTACAAGGCCAAGTGGTGGACGCAGGGCAATGTCCCCAGCGCCACCGACCAGTGGGGACCGTGGGCCGTGACGGATACGCCAACCCCGACGCCGACACCAACACCGACACCGACACCGACACCGACACCGACACCGACACCGACACCGACACCGACACCAACACCAACACCAACACCAACACCAACACCAACACCAACACCAACACCAACACCAACACCAACACCAACACCAACACCAACACCCACGGCTTGCCGTCCGGACGGCTTGATCTCGGCCGTGCCGAATGTGCCGTATTGCAAGGTGTACGACGCGAATGGCCGCGAAGTGCTGGGCAATGGCTTGAACCGGCGCATCGTCGGCTATTTCGCCAGCTGGCGCACGGGCGTCGATGGCAGCCCGGCGTATCTGGTGAATAACTTGCCTTGGGACAAGATCACTCACCTGAACTATGCGTTTGCCTCCGTCGACCCGGCGACGTCAAAGATCGCCATCGGCAGCGGCGCGGTCAATCCCGATACGGGCTTGACATGGCCCAACGTGCCGGCGGCAGCCATGGACCCATCCTTGCCGTACAAGGGCCACTTCAACTTGCTGGCGCAATACAAGAAGAAATATCCGGGCGTCAAATTGATGATTTCCGTGGGCGGCTGGGCCGGCAGCGGCGGCTTTTACACGGCCACGACGAACGCGGACGGCAGCATCAACACGGCAGGCATCAATACCCTGGCCGATTCCATGGTGGCCTTCGTGCGCCAGTACAACTTCTTCGATGGCGTCGATGTCGATTACGAACACCCGACCACCAACAATGAGGCGGGCAATCCGAACGACTTCGCCGCATCGAAACCGCGCCTGGCGGGGTTGATGACGAGCTACAACGTGCTGCTGAAAGTGCTGCGCCAGAAGCTTGACGAAGCGGCCGTGCAGGACAACAAGTATTACCTGCTCACCATCGCCGGTTCCGCTTCGGGCTGGGTGTTACGGGGCGAGGAAAACATGTCGGGATTGAAATATCTCGATTACGCCAGCCTGATGACCTACGACTTGCACGGCGCGTGGAACCAGTACGTGGGACCGAACGCGGCGCTGTTTGACGATGGCAACGATGGCGAATTGCGCGCCGGCAATGCCTACCAGTATCAGAACATCGGCTACCTGAATACGGACTGGGCTTACCGCTACTACCGTGGCGCCATGCAGGCGGGACGCATCAATATCGGCGTGCCGTTCTACACGCGGGGCTGGAAGGATGTGACGGGCGGCACCAACGGCTTGTGGGGCACGACGGCGCTGACCAATTCCACCGTCACGTGCGCCGGGGTGAAAACATGCGGCACGGGCGCCACCGGCATCGATAACGTGTGGTACGACCTCGATTCGCAGGGCAAGCCGACACCGGGCGGCGGCAACCCCATCTGGCATGCGCTGAACTTGCAAAACGGCATCGTTCCAAGCTACCTCGACGCCTATAAAGTCACGGACAAGGCGCTGGTGGGCACCTATGTGCCGTACTACAGCAGTACCATGGTGGCGCCGTGGCTGTGGAATGCGAGCAAAAAAGTGTTCCTTTCCACGGAAACAACACAGTCTATCGCGGCCAAGGCCCAGTACATCGTCAACAACAATATCGGCGGCGTGATGATCTGGGAAATGGCGGGCGATTATGCCTGGGATGCCACGCGCAATGGCGGCAAGGGTGAGTATTTCATGGGCACCACCCTGACGGACGTGCTGTACCAGGCATTCCGCACGGCTGGCGTGTATGGCAACAAGCGCGCCGAAATCGCCATGCCGGGCACGGCGGCCAACGTCAGCATCACTTTGGGCGGCTGGAAGCTGGGCGATAACAACTTTCCCATCAACCCGGTGATGACGGTGAAGAACAACACGACGTCGACCTTGCCTGGTGGTACCGTGGTGGAGTTCGACTACCCCGTCTCGGCGCCATCGGACATGAGCGACCAATCGGGCTTCGGCTTGACAGTGATCAATGCCGGTTACACGGGGCCGAACAATATCGGCGGCTTCACGAAGAACTACAACCGGGCCCGCTTTGCGATTCCTGCCTGGCAATCGCTGGCGCCGGGCGGCTCCGTGGCGCTGACCCTGAACTATCGCCTGCCGATTTCGGGACCGGCCAACTATACGGTCACCGTGGGCGGCACCAAGTATGCGCTGACGCAGGAGTACCCGGAATTGCCGGTGGCCTTGCCGTAAGTTGGTGATGCAGTAAAGTAAAAGGGCGGAACCGAGGTTCCGCCCTTTTTTAATTGCGACCGTTAAGCTGGCTTAAAACCACGTTTCTACCTGGAAACCGTAGGAAGTGCCGCTGGTATTGTTGTTATAGATCGGGCCGCCGTTGTTCGACGCGTTGACCGACGCGGTGGCCGCATCGTTCCATTTGCCGTAGGTGACGAAAGCGCGCAGTTCAGGACGCGACCACAGGCCAGGGCCGGCGGAGATCGTCGGTGCGATGGTCAGCTTGGTCAAACGCTTGGCTGGCAGGCCGCCCGCTTGCGTTACGCGGTCCGTGCCCAGTTCGCCCACCAGCTTGAAGTTGTCGGTGAACGCGTACACGGGACGCACGCCAACCGAGGTCCAGGTTGAGGAACCGGTGGCATTCGACTCGTCTTTTTGCCACAGGGCGACGAATTCCATGCCGAAGTTGGCCATCGGCTGGATCGCCATGTCATTGAAGATGCGCGTGCGTTTCACGTCCGAACCGAAATTGGTGTCGCCCGAAGCGCCGAACTGCGCGCCCTTGCCGGTGCCAGGACCGACGCCGTATTGCACGCCGAAGGTATTGCCGCCGCCAAATACTTTACCTTGACGGTGGAATGCCGACAACTGCCAGCCATTGTGTTTCTGGCCAAAAGCGTCGTTGTCCTTGCCTTCACCGATGATGTAGGTCGCAGCCAGGTCCAGCGTGCCGTTTTCATTGACGGGAATTTCACCGAAAATGAAGTTCTGGCGCACGGCAGACTTGGTGCTCACGACGCCGGTCGGCGACACGGTATTGATATCGTTGTCCTTGAAGAAGGCATACGAGAATTTACCCGGGCCTGCAGGAATGCGGTCCAGGCCGGCGCCCGTGCCGTTCATGTTGATGTATTGCAAGTCCAGCATGTGGATGTCAGGACGGTAGTAGAAGCGCTTACCGATCCAGGCCGTGCCGCCGTTCAGGAAATCGAGTCCCTGCGCTTCGACATAGGCCTTGACGATGCCCAGCTTGTTGTCGCCGAAATCGGAATTTGGCGCGTAGGCGTTGACCCAGATGGTGGCCAGGTAGTTCACGCCGCCGGACTTGGCGACGGACTTGGTGTAGCCAAATTCCGTGTAGGCGTCGCACTCATTGCCCAGACGGTATTTCATGGTATTGCCACCAAGGCCGAAGCAGCCTTGCGAACCGCCGTCGCCCGATGTATTGCTGCCGGCGCCAGCGCGCAGGTAGCCATGGAAGCCTTCGGAATCACTTGGGTACATGGGGTCGGCCAGGGAGGAAGCGCTGGCGATGGCCAGGAGCAAGGCAGGTAAGGTTTTCAATGCAGTGCGATTCATGCAGTCTCCAGAATAATGTAGGTGGTAGCGCTGGCGCCCCCGAGGACGGCCACCGCATACGGTCTAATGCCGAAAACCAAGTCTAGCAGCGCTTTTTTAACCACCCTGATACAAAACGAACAAGTGACGATACTTTCTTTCAGAGTGTTGTTTTTGCTGCATATCGATACTCTCGCGCATAGTGGGCTTGCAAAAGAGTATCGAATTGCGGTTTTGGAGTATCAGAAAGTATCAAAGGCCGGTGCTACATTGTGGTCGTGGTGCTAAGTATCTGAGCATTGCCAACGACAAAAAACACTGGAGACACGCAATGAAACGTTCCGCCATCGCCGCGCTATGCGCCGCCTGCCTCAGCTCGTCCGCCTTTGCCGCCACCGACCTGGTCATCGCCACCGTCAACAACGGCCACATGATCGAAATGCAAAAGCTCGGCAAGTTCTTCGAGCAAGCCAATCCCGACATCAAGCTCAAATGGGTGACCCTGGAAGAGGGCGTCTTGCGCCAGCGCATGACCACCGATATCGCCACCAAGGGCGGCCAGTTCGACGTGATGACCATCGGCTTGTATGAAACGCCCATCTGGGGCAAGAAAAACTGGCTGATCCCCATCAAGCCTGACGCCAGATACGATATCGACGACTTGCTGCCGGCCATCCGTGAAGGACTCTCCGGCGACGGCAAGCTGTACGCGTCGCCATTCTATGGCGAAAGCTCGATGATCATGTACCGTAGCGACCTAGTCAAAAAAGCGGGCATGACTATCGAAGACCGCCCCACCTGGAACCAGTTGCGCGACGTTGCTGCCAAGCTGCACGATCCGGCCAACGGCGTGTACGGCATCTGCCTGCGCGGCAAGCCGGGCTGGGGCGACAACATGGCCCTGATCACCACCATGGCCAATTCCTACGGCGGCCAGCTGTTCGATATGCAATGGAAGCCGCAATTTACCAGCAAGCCGTGGAAGGATGCGGTCACCATGTATGTCGACCTGATGAAGAAGTACGGCCCGCCGGGCGCAGCCGCCAACAGTTTCAATGAAAACCTGGCGCTGTTTAACCAGGGCAAGTGCGGCATCTGGATCGACGCGACGATCGCCGCCTCCTTCATTACCGACCCCAAACAAAGCAAGGTGGCCGACAAGGTGGCGTTCGCCCAGTCGCCCGTGGGCGTGACGGAGCGGGGCGCCAACTGGCTGTGGATCTGGTCGCTGGCCATCCCGTCGAGCTCCAAGCACCCGAATGAAGCGCAACGCTTCATCAACTGGGCAACTTCGCCCGACTACGTGAAACTGGTGGCCAAGGAAACGAGCTGGGCCAACGTGCCGACGGGTACGCGCAAATCGACGTATGCCAGCCCCGAGTTCCAGAAAGTGGCGAAATTTGCCGCCGCCGAAGGCAAGGCTCTGGCCACCACGCGCGCCGTGCAAAGCACCATGCTGCCATCGCCATACGTGGGCGTGCAATTTGCGTCCATCCCCGAATTCCAGGTGATCGGCGTGGCTGCCGGCCAGCAGATGGCGGCAGCGCTGCTGGGCAAGGTAACGGTGGACCAGGCGCTGGAATTGTCGCAGCAGACGGCGGAGCGCGAGATGCGTAAAGGTGGCTACTACAAATAAGGCAGTGTCTTTGTCGAGTAGCTTGCTTACCCCAATGGCGTAAAGCAGGGGTCAGTCCTTCGGATCGGAATGCGTCCCATTGGGCCGCATTCCCCCGCCGGGTCTGACCCCAGACTTCCCCTTGTCCCAAGAGAACATTATGAAACGCATTATCCCCCGGACTTTGCTGACGCCGGCCGTGGTCGCCGTCTCCGTCATTTCCGTCATTCCGCTGCTGATTACCCTGTTTTACTCGTTCGTGCGCTATTCCATGCTCGATCCGAGCGGCCATCCTTTCCATGGCCTGGCCAATTTCCACTTTTTCTTTACCGATGCCTCGTTCCTGCCGGCATTGCAGAACACCTTTACCCTGCTGTTTTCCGTCATGCTGATCACGGTGGTGCTGGGTACGGCGCTGGGGCTGCTGATCAATGAAGCCTTCCCGGGGCGCGCCATCGTGCGCGTGCTGTTGATCTCGCCGTTTCTTGTCATGCCGGCCGTGAATGCCCTGATGTGGAAAAACATGCTGCTCAACCCGATCTACGGCCTGTTTGCGCAAATCAGCATCTTCTTTGGCGCCACGCCCGTCGACTGGCTGTCGGCCCACCCCCTGTTTTCCATCATCATGATGGTGTCTTGGCAATGGCTGCCGTTTGCCTGCCTGATCTTCATGACTGCCCTGCAATCGATGGACCGCGAGCAGCTGGAAGCGGCGCGCATGGATGGCGCCACCTACCTGCAGCAGTTGCGCTACCTCTACATTCCCCACCTGGGCCGCGCCGTTTCGGTGGTGCTGATGATCGAGATGATCTTCCTGTTGTCGATATTTGCGGAAATATTCACCACCACGGGCGGCGGTCCCGGCTTCGATACGACCACCATCACCTTCATGATTTATCAGCAGGCATTGCTGTCGTATGACGTGGGAGCGGCCTCGGCCGGTGCCCTGTTCGCCGTGCTCATCGCCAACATCGCCGCCTTCTTCCTGATGCGCGTCATCGGCAAGAATTTGTCGAAATAAGGAGACCTTGATGCCTAGCAAATTCAATCTGGTTGGCCGCACGGCCGCCGCCTGGCTGTGCGCGCTGCTGCTGTTCTTTCCCATTTTCTGGCTGGGCCTGATGGCTTTCAAGACGGAAGGGCAAGCCATTTCCACGCCGCCCCTGCTGTTTTTCACGCCGACCCTCGACAGCTTCCGCGAAGTGCTGGCGCGCGACAATTACTTCGGCTACGCGTGGAACTCGCTATTTACCAGCGTGGTGTCGACCGCCATCGGCCTGTTGATCGCCATTCCCGCCGCGTATTCGATGGCCTTCTTCCCTACGGGCGGCACCATCGGTTTGCTGAAATTCATGCTCAGCTCGCGCTACATGCCCGGCGTGGGCGCCCTGATGCCGATCTATATCTGCTACCAGTACTTCGGCCTGCTCGACACGCGCATTGGCCTGACCATCATGTTCATGCTGATGAATTTGCCCATCATGATCTGGCTGCTGTACACGAGCATGAAGGAGTTGCCGCGCGAAATCCTGGAAGCGTCGCGCATGGATGGCGCCACCGTGTGGGATGAATTCCGCCACGTCGTGCTGCCCCTGTCCGTGGGCGGCATCGCTTCCACGGCCCTCGTGTGCATGGTCTGGTCGTGGAATGAATCGTTCTGGTCGCTGAACCTGGGCGCGTCCAACGCGGGCACCCTGGCTTGGCTCATCGCCTCGTATTCCAGCCCGGAAGGCTTGTTCTGGGCCAAATTGTCGGCCGCTTCCCTGATGGCGATCGCCCCCATCATGGCGCTGGGCTGGTTCTGCCAAAAACAATTGGTCCAGGGTATGACCTTTGGCGCAGTCAAGTAGCATCGAAAAACAAATCAGAAATGAGACAATCATGGCTTACCTTCAACTGAGCAATATCGAAAAATTCTTTGGCGAGCACCGCGCCATCAAGGGCATCGACCTGGACATCCAACAGGGCGAGTTCGTCGTCTTCGTGGGACCGTCAGGTTGCGGAAAATCAACCCTGCTGCGCCTGATCGCGGGGCTGGAGCCGATCGACGGCGGCAAGCTGTCGCTCGACGGGCGCGACATCACGAACGTGCCGTCGTCCAAGCGCGACCTGGCGATGGTGTTCCAGTCGTATGCGCTGTACCCGCACATGACGGTGTTCCAGAACATGTCGTTCGCCTTGAAACTGGCCGGCGTCGATCCGGCCATCATCCGCGAGAAAGTCGACAAGGCGGCCGCCATCCTTGACCTGGGGAAGTACCTGGAACGCACGCCGAAGGAGCTGTCGGGCGGCCAGCGCCAGAGGGTGGCCATCGGCCGCGCCATCGTGCGCGACCCGAAAGTGTTTTTGTTCGATGAACCGCTGTCGAACCTCGATGCGGCCCTGCGCGTGCAGACGCGCATCGAGATCGCCAAGCTGCACCGCGAGCTGGGCGCCACCACCATCTATGTCACGCACGACCAGGTCGAGGCGATGACCCTGGCCGACAGGGTGGTGGTGCTGCGCGACGGCCAGATCGAGCAGCATGGCGCGCCACTGGAACTGTATGACCATCCCGCCAACCGTTTTGTCGCGCAATTCATCGGCACGCCCAGCATGAACGTGGTACCCGCCGACGCGGCACCGCAGCTGCTGGCGCAGGCGGGCAGCGCGGCGCAGGCCGATGGTTTTGTCGGCATCCGCCCCGAACACGTGCACCTGGGCGCGGCGCAGCCGGGCAGCGTGCCCGTCACCGTCGACCTGGTAGAGTCCCTGGGCGTGGAAACGCTCACTTATGTGCGCTTGCCGAACAATGTGCAGCTGGTCTCGCGCGGAGCAGAACGCAGCAGCCTGCAGCCGGGCCAGCAGACGCATTTGACGTTCGAACCGGGCTTCGTGCATTATTTTGACCGCGCCGGCAAGACTTACGCGGCGGCGAAAGGAGCGCTGTAATGGACGCGATCGCATTGAAGCAGGCGAACCTGGAGCGACTGCCCGCCAACGTTGCCGTGCCCGCGTATGTGCGCGGCGCGCTCGTGGACAGCATCGTGCATATCGGCGTGGGCGGCTTTTTCCGCGCCCACCAGGCCGTGTACCTTGACGATTTGCTGGCCTTGCCCGGAAATGAGCAATGGGGCTATTGCGGCGTGGGCTTGCTGCCGCATGACGCGGCCATGCGCGACGCCATGCGGATGCAGGACGGCTTGTACACGGTGGTCGAGCGCAGTGCAGCCGGCGATACCGCGCGCATCATCGGCTGCATAGGCGAATACCTGTATGCGCCCGACGAGCCGCAGGCCGTGCTGGAAAAACTGGCCGATCCTGGCACGCGCATCGTCGCGCTGACCATCACCGAGGGCGGCTACTATGTGAACCAGGGCACGGGCGAATTCGACGCGCAACACCCCGACATCGTGCATGAACTGGCGCACCCGCAGGCGCCGCGCTGCTCGTTCGGCTACCTGGCCGCCGCCCTGGCCTTGCGCCACCGGCGCGGCCTGGCGCCCTTTACCATCATGTCCTGCGACAACCTGCAAAACAATGGCGATGTGACGCGCAAGATGCTGCTGGCCTTTGTCGCCCTGCGCGACGGGGAACTGGCGCGCTGGCTGGCCACGCATGGCAGCTTCCCCAACAGCATGGTCGACCGCATCACGCCGGCCACCACGGATGAACACCGGGCGCTGGTGCGTGACAGCTTCGGCATCGTCGATGCCTGGCCCGTTGTGTGCGAGCCGTTCCGCCAGTGGGTTATCGAAGACGAATTCCCGCAGGGCCGGCCGGCCTGGGAAAAGGTGGGCGCGCAGATGACGCACGACGTGCTGCCATATGAAAAAATGAAGCTACGCTTGCTCAATGCCAGCCACCAGGCCCTGTGCTACATCGGCATGCAGCTCGGCTACACGTTTGCGCATGAAGCGATGCTTGACCCTGGCATCCGCGCGCTCGTGCGGCGCATGATGGATGACGAGGTCACGCCCCTGCTCGGCGCAGTGGAAGGCATCAACCTGGCCAGCTACAAGGATACCTTGATCGAGCGCTTTTCGAATCCGGCGGTGCGCGACCAGTTGGCGCGCATCGGTACGGAAGGCTCCGCGCGCATCCCGAAATTCGTGCTGCCCTCCGTGCGCGAAGCGCTGGCGCAAGATGGCGCCATCAAGCTGCTGGCTTTCACGGTGGCGTGCTGGTTCCGCTACCTGGAAGGCCACGACGAGCAGGGGCGCGAGATGCCCCTGAACGACCCGTATGCGGTGCGCCTGCGCGCGCTGGCGCTGCAGGGCGGGGCGGATACCTCGCCGTTGCTGTCCTTGCGCGAGCTGTTTGGCGACCTTTCCGACACGCCCGCGTTTACGCAGGCGGTGGGGCAGGCGCTGGCCAGCCTGTACGGGCTGGGCGCGCGCGCGGCGCTGGAACGGGTACTGGCCTGACGGGGAGGCGCGCCATGCCACGCAAAGCCGATGCCGCATTGCCGCAGATGGAGCTGGAACAGCAGCGCGACGCCACGCCCGGCTTCGAGCCGAAAGGCAGTTTCGGCTTCATCCGCTACCTGGAGCACGGCTTTCCGAATGCGCTGGTGCGCTGGCATTACCACGACGAGTACGAGCTGCACCTGATCGTCAAGACGAGCGGCAAGGTCTTCGTGGGCGACTACATCGGCCAGTTTGCACCCGGCCACCTGGTGCTGACGGGGCCGCGCGTGCCGCACAACTGGGTCTCGCTCGACACGCCTCCCGAAGGCGTGGCCCTGCGCGACATGGTGATCCAGTTTTCGCATGCGCCGCTCGCTTCGATGGCGGCCGCCATCCCGGAACTGAAAGGAATTTTTCCGCTGCTGCAGCGCGCCCTGCACGGCGTGGAGTTTTTCGGGGCCAGCGAGCAGTCGCTGCGGCGCTTCCGGCGCATCCGCGACAGCAGCGGTTTGCCGCGCTTCATCGAGTTTCTGACCTTGCTGGGCGAACTGGCGCAGACGAGCGACTACCAGCTGCTGTCGACGGTGCCCATGCAGTCGAGCGACGACGACGTGGCTTTGGCGCGCATCAGTTCAGCCATCAACTTCATCGTGCACAATTACAGCAGCCAGTTTTCGCTGAAACAGCTGGCTGAGCAGGTGGACATGCCAGAGCGGACGTTTTCGCGCTTCTTTCGCAGCGCCACGGGCAACAGCTTCACGGACTTCGTCAACCGCCTGCGCATCAACAAGGCGTGCCAGCTGCTGATGGAGACGGAGCGCTATGTCAGCAACATCTGCTACGAAGCGGGATTCAATAATGTGGCCAACTTCAACCGGCGCTTCCTGGAATTGAAGGGCATGACGCCGAAGGAGTTTCGCCAGCAGGCGCTGGGCCGCTTTGGGGAATGACGGTAATTGGAGTACATTGGATGGCACAGGCGGGACAGCCTGGGAGGGACAAGCATGGAACACCTGTGGCAAAAGGACAGCGATCGCAAGGCGCCCGAACTGGAGCGCGAAAGCTACGACGGCATCATCAATTACCTGGAACATGGCTATCCCAGTTCGCGCGTGCGCTGGCACTGCCATGAAGAGTATGAACTGCACCTGATCGTCGCCACCAGCGGACGATTGTTCGTGGGCGACTATATCGGCGAGTTCTCGCCCGGCCACCTGGTGCTGACGGGGCCGCGCCTGCCGCACAACTGGATTTCCAACGTGGTGCCGGAAGGGGGCGTGGCCTTGCGCGACATGATCGTGCAATTCGCCCACGCGCCGCTGGCCGGCGCCGCGCGTGTCATCCCCGAATTGCGCGAACTGCTGCCGCTGCTGGAGCGCTCCAGCTATGGCGTGGAGTTTTTTGACATGGGCCACGAGGCCGAGCAGCACCTGGCGCGCATCCGCGTCACGCATGGCGCCGAGCGCTTCGCCGAATTCGTGCAATTAATGAGCAAGCTGGCGCGCACCGCCAATTACCGTTTGCTGTCGAGCGCCTCCCTGCGTTCGTACGACGATGACGCCACCCTGGCCAAGGTCAATGCCGTCCTCAACTACATCACGGACAATTACCGCGAGCCGATTTCGGCGGAAATGCTGGCCGAGCAGGTCGGCATGTCCCTGAGCAAATTCTCGCGCTTCTTCCGCAAGGCGACAGGCAACAGCTTCACGGATTTCATCAGCCGCCTGCGCATCAACAAGGCCTGCCAGCTGCTGATGGATACCGATCATTATGTGTCGAACGTCTGCTACGACGTGGGTTTTCAGAACGTGGCCAACTTCAACCGCCGCTTCCTGCAGGTGAAGGGCGTCACGCCCAAGGAATTCCGGCGCCAGGCCGACGGCCGCTTTGGCGGCATCGGCGGGCCTGTTGCGGATACGCCACTGGCCTAGCCGCTGTCATTACCTTGTCATTATGCCCAGCTAATCTCCTCGGTTTCACTCTCAACCTGAACCGAGGAATGCATGAACGTCGCAGCGACCCTGATACCGACCCCGAAACTGACCCTGCTGGCCATCGCCGCCGGCTTGTGCCTGTCCGCTTGCGGCGGCAGCGATAATACGCCGGCGGAACCGGCCAAGCCCGTGGCGCAGACGGGCGTCTTCCTCGACGGCGCGGTGGAGGGCCTCGATTACGTGGCCGGTAGTGCGGCCAAGGCCAGCACCAATGCCAAGGGCGAATTCATTTGCAACCCTGGCGAGACGGTGGCTTTCAGTGTGGGCGGCCTGGCCCTGGGTTCGGCGCCATGCGGCGCCGTCGTCACGCCGCTGGCGCTGGCCGGCAGCACGAATGTGGCGGACGACAAGGTCGTCAACCGCCTGCTGGCGCTGCAACTGCTCGATGACGACAGCGATCCGTCGAACGGCATCAAGCTCACGGCCGAAGTGAAGACGGCGCTGGCCGGCAAGACACTGGACTTTGCCAGCGCCCCCGCCGTATTCAATACGGCCCTGGCCGCACACTTGAGCAGCGCGGGCGGAAAATTCGCCAGCCGCACGGTCGACGGGGAGCGCCGCGCCCTCGTGCGCGAGCATTTCGAAGACACCCTCGCTTCCAAGGTGGGTGCGCCCTTCAATGAAGCGCTGACGCAGGCTAATTCGGTCGGCGAAGTGAAAGTCACGGTGACGCGCTACCAGATCCAGGCGGCGGACAAATACTATGTACCGTACGAAGGCGCGAATGCCAAGATCAAGGGCGAGTTCCCGAACGGCTTTTTGCCGTCGTACGGCTCCGGCCTGGCCTACAAGGGCAAGAATGCGGCGGGCGACCTGGAGTTCTATGGCTTGACGGACCGCGGCCCGAACGGCGACGGTCCGCTGGTGCCCGATCCATCGGGCAAGGGCACCATCGGCAGCAAGATCTTCCCGTCGCCCAGCTTTACTCCCTCTTTTGGCGTGCTCACGGTGGGCAAGAACGGCGCCATCTTGACTTCGTCGACGCCGATCAAGGTGTCCGCCACGGTGAACACCTCGGGCTTGCCCGTGCCGGTGGGCGCGGTGGGCAATTCGGCCGAGATTCCCGTCATGGATGTGATGAAGTTCGACCCGGCCGGCAAGGCCGTCTTCAACGCGGGCGGCCTCGATTCGGAAGCCATCGTCGTCGATGCGAAGCGCAACGCGCTGTGGGTGTCCGACGAATACGGCCCCTTCATCATCAGGATCGATGCGGCCACGGGTATCATCCAGGCCAAGTACGAGCCGGGCAAGGGCTTGCCGGCGCTGTTCGCCAAGCGCCGCGCGAACCGGGGCATGGAAGGCATGACCCTCGACACGAGCAACGACAAGCTGTACGCCTTCCTGCAAAGCCCCCTGTCCGATGGCACGGCACCGTACTCGGTGACGAAGAAAAATGAACAGGTGGAGCGTTTCGCCCGCTTTACGCGCTGGATCGAATTCGATCCGACGACGGGCACCAGCGGCAAGATGTATGCGTATCCCCTGAATGCGGCCGATTACCAGGATGGCCGCACGGGCAATGCCAAGCTGGGCGACATGGTGGCGCTGGGCGGCGGCAAGTTCCTCGTCATCGAGCAGGGTGCCGCGCCATCGGGCAAGGTCTTCAATAAACTGATGCTGGTCGAATTGAAGGGCGCCACCGATATCGCGGCCGCCGCCTTCAACGCGACGACCTCCGACCTGGAAAAGAGCAGCATGGGCGGCGCGGCCGTCAATGGCGCCGACTGGGCCGCTGTCACGCCGCTCAAGAAAACCCTGCTGTTGGACTTGAACGCCATCGGCTGGGCGGCGGAAAAGGCGGAAGGACTGACCCTGATCGACGACTCCACCATCGCGCTGGCCAACGACAATGACTTCGGCCTGAAAACCAAGATCTTTGACGCGAATGGCGTGGAAGTGGCGGACGCCGACGTGACCAAGTGCACGGTCGACGCGAACGGCGCCATCGTCACCAGCGCTGCCGTCGGCTGCACTGCGGGCAATACCATCCGCGTGGCGCGCGGCGACGACCGTGAACGTCCAAGCCGTTTGTGGATCGTGAAGTTCGCCAAGGCGCTCAATACGTATTGATATGATGTGCAGTGTCGGATTACGCGGCGCGCGCGCCGCTAATCCGACCTACAAAACAAAAAGCCGCGCGGTGCTGGATGCACCGCGCGGCTTTTTATTGTGGAAATCGAGGGTAGTTCGGATTAGGCGGGGCCGCCGAGGCCAAAGGCCGTAATCCGACATTCACCCGCTTACTTCTTGGTGTAGGTATTCAACCAATCCAAAACCGTGTGATGCCACAGCAGCGAGTTGGCCGGTTTCAGCACCCAGTGGTTTTCGTCAGGGAAGACCAGCAGCTTGCTCGGGATACCCTGGCGCTGCAGCGCCGTGAAGGTGCCCAGGCCTTGCGCGGTGGGGATGCGGAAGTCCAGGTCGCCCTGGACCACCAGCATCGGCGTCTTCCAGTTTTTCACGAAGTTCACGGGATTGAACTGTTCGTGCTTGGCTGGCGCATCGTAGTACGGGCCGCCGTTTTCCCATTCGGTGAACCAGAGTTCTTCCGTCGCGTAAGCCATGCCGCGATTGTCGAACACGCCATCGTGGTTGACCAGGCATTTGAAGCCGTCCGGCCAGTTCCCGGCGATCCAGTTCATCATGTAGCCGCCGTACGACGCGCCCAGCGCGCAGCTGCGCTCGCGGTCCAGCCATGGAAACTTCTTGGTGGCCGCTTCCAGGCCCTTTTGCAGGTCGACCAGCGGCTTGCCGCCCCAGTCGCCGCTGATGGAGTCCGTGAACTTCTGGCCATAGCCGGTGGAGCCGTGGAAGTCGATGAAGACGGTGGCGTAGCCGGCGCCTGCATACACTTGCGGATTCCAGCGGTAGCTCCAGCTATTGCCGAAGCTGCCTTGCGGGCCGCCGTGCACGAGGAATGCGACAGGATACTTTTCACCCGCCTTGGCGTTCCATGGCTTCATCACGTGGCCGTAGACGGTTTCGCCATTCGCGCCCGCGAACGAGAATTGTTCATATTCGCCGAAACGCACATCGGCCAGCGCTTGCGCATTCTGTTTCGTCAGCTGGACCATCGGCGCGTTTTCCGACTTCGCGTCGAGCTTGCGCGTGTACAGCTGCGCGCCCGAGGCCAGGTTGGCTTGCGCCAGCACGATGGTGTTGCCGCGCACGTCGAAGTCGCCCACGGCGCCCTTGCCAGTCAGCGCATTGACCTTGCCGCTGGCCGCGTCGATGTGGAACAGACGGTGCTGGCCTACGTCATCGGCGGCGACGAGGAAGGCCTTGCCATCCGGCGTCCAGCGGAAGTCGGCCACGGAACGGTCCCAGTCGTCGGCCACGGTGCGCTTCTTGCCTGTGGCGACATCCATCAAGACCAGGTGGAAGCGGTCCGCCTCGAAGCCCGGCTTGGTCATGGCCACATAGGCCAGGGTGCGGCCATCGGGCGAGTAGGTGGCCTTGGCATCCCAGGCGGGATTGTCGGCGGTGAGGTTGCGCGGCGCCTGGCCACCAGTTGCTGGAATAGTGTAGACGTCGAAGTTGGTCGACCACGATTCCGTGCGACCGGCCACGCGCACGGAGAAGGCTACCGTCTTGCCGTCCGGGCTGAAGTGGTATTCGCCATTGTCGCCGAAGGGCTTCGATGGCGCGTCGCCATCGAGGGTGCCGCTCAGGCTAACGGGCGTGGCGCTGACCTTGCCGGTGGCGTCGATGGGCGCCGAGTACAGCGCGTTGCGTCGGCCGTCGGCCCAGGTATCCCAGTGGCGCACGAACATCTGGTCGTAGACCATGCCGCTCGCCTTGTTCTTGGCTTTTTCATCCAGGCGCTTCTTGGTGCAGGCGATATCCGCGCAATCGAGGAAGACGCCCATGCTGAAGGCCAGGCGATCGCCCTGCGGCGACAGCCGGTAGGTGTCGACGTCCAGCGCCAGGTCGGTGACCTTTGCTGCTTCGCCGCCGTTCAGGGGCAGCTGCCACACTTGCGAGGAGCCGGAGCGGCCGGACAGGAAGTAGATGGCGTCGCCGTTCGGCGACCATTGCGGGTCGCTGGCGCTGGCATCGCCGCGCGTGAGCTGGCGTGGCGCCGCGTTCGGCGCGCGCAGGTCGATCATCCACAGCTGCGTGTTGCCGCGGTTTTTGTCCAGGTTGGTAGTACGCACCGTGTAGACGACGCGCGTGGCGTCCGGCGACAGCACGGGGCTGCCTACGCGTTCCATGGCAACCATGTCTTCGACGGTGAAACCGCGCGGAGCGGCCAGCGCAGGGATGGCGGCGGTGGTGGCCATGGCGGCACTGAATGCTCCCAAGAGCAGCAGACGTAAACTCATTCAAACTCCCGATTCTTATGACGACGTTATTGATATGGTATTGACGTGGCCGGCTGTACCGCCGGCAGCCCGACATCATAGCAATAAAGACGTGCTTGCTGCGGGAGTTGACCGTCGGTTAGCCGGTCGGCGGTGCCAGTTGGTCGAGTGGTCGGGCGCGCAGATGTTTTCTTACAGAAACAGCTGTTTTTATGCAAAGTGCTAGACTGCCGGCCTTTGACGACTACTCTCGATACCCATGCGCCTGACTACTCTCACCCTGACCGCCGCCGCCCTGTTCGCCGCCTTGCCGGTCCATGCCGCCACCATGCCCACGCTGGAGCAAATCCAGGCTGCCGTGCAGGCGGGCGTGGCCAAGACCCAAGCCAAGATGCAATCGGCTATGCCGGTACCGATCGCCGTCAAGGTCAAGAGCCTGCAGGGTTGCCAGGATTCGCTGGAAGTGCCAAACGAAGTGGTGTGCCTGGTCGCCATGAGCGCCGGCATGCGCGACGGTTTTAATGTATTGCCGCTGCGTAAAGAGGGCGGCACCTGGGTCGGCGTCGAGCGCAAGAACGCCAAGTTCGCGGGACCCTCGCCGGCCGAGGCGCAAGCGATGATACGCGCCTGGGCCAAGGAAGAAGTGGCGCGCAATCCGGAAGCGGCCAAGGATGTGCAGATGCAGGAAGCGCAGAGCACCATGCAGGTCAAGGTCGTCAACGAGTGCGATGTCCAGCGCAAGACTGGCTACCTGGTATGCGATACGGAATTGAGCGTGCCGAGTCGTCCGGAAGGCATCAAGACGGAACTGACCTTCATGCTGGAAAGCGGCAACTGGCGTTACGTGCCGCGTTAAGCTGCCGGCCGTCACACCGCTCACGTATCAAAGTGCGGCGCGCCAGCGGCCGCATTCCCGCACCTCATTCCCACACTCCTGCCCGGGCATTGCTGCGCGTCCATCAGACATGCGCCCGGCGGCAGGCAGACATTCCTTCCCCTATAGCGCCAGCATCCCTTTCAATCAATATGGATTAATTGATAAATTTATCAATTAATTACTTGTTTGCAATGAAAGTGATAGAATTGGTGATTATTGCTGAATTTGTTGTGATTTCGCCATATAAACTAATTTATTTGTTTTAATCATTATTTTTGGCGTATGATATTGATAATGCAAAAGTAAATGCCGCAATGTGCATGTCTGGAGAGTCGCCTTGCTGAAAAAAATAACGAGTAATGAACTGGTACTGGGAATGTATGTCGAGCGCCTCGGCCGCTCCTGGCTCGATACCCCTTTCTGGACGCGTTCCTTCCTGCTCGAGTCGCCGGCTGACCTGGAGCGTATCCGCGCGGCACGCCTCTGCGAGGTGTGGATCGACACGGCGCGCGGGCTGGCGCTGGCGGAACCGGCATCGGCATGCGCATCGTTCGCTGCTGTGGAACCGCCAGTCGCAAATGCAGCGCCCGCGCCCGCGCCCGCAGCCCATGCTGGCCCGGCCCGCTCGCGCGAAGAGGAAATGGCGCACGCCCGGCGCCTGCTGGAGCGCTCGCGCCAGGCCGTGCAGACGATGTTCGACGAGGCGCGCATGGGCAAGGCCCTGTCGGCGGCGCAGGCCTACGAGCTGGTCGATGATATCGCCGCCTCGGTGCTGCGCGGTGGCGACGTGCTGCTGGGGTTGGCACGCCTGAAGACCGCCGACAATTACACGTATATGCATTCGGTGGCCGTGTGCGCGCTGATGACGGCGCTGGCCAGGGAACTGGGTCTGGCGCCCGAGCAGGTGCGCTCGGCCGGCCTGGCGGGTTTGCTGCACGATATCGGCAAGATGGCCGTACCGTCCGCCATCCTCAACAAGCCGGGCAGCCTGAGCGAAGTGGAATTTTCCTCCGTGCGCGCCCATGCGGCGGCCGGCCATCGCATGCTGATCGAGGTGGGCGATATCGATCCGGTGGCGCTGGACGTGTGTCTGCACCACCATGAAAAACTTGATGGCAGCGGTTATCCCAAGGGTTTGTGTGGCGAGGAAATCAGCCTGTATGCGCGCATGGGTGCCATCTGCGACGTGTACGACGCGATCACCTCGAACCGGCCGTACAAGAAGGGCTGGTGCCCGGCCGAGTCGCTGCGCCGCATGGCGGCCTGGCGCGGCGGGCATCTGGACGCGAGACTGTTTGCCGCTTTCGTCAAATGCCTGGGCATTTATCCGCTGGGCACCCTGGTGCGCCTGCAATCGGAGCGCCTGGCCGTGGTGGTGGGGCAGGCGGCGGGCAAGACGCTGACTTCGCCCACGGTACGCGTGTTTTTTTCCATCCGCGCCGGCACCTGTATCGCACCCTGCGTCATTGACTTGGCGGCGCCAGGTTGCCAAGAGCGCGTTGTTTCCACGGAAAGCGCGGAGCGGTGGGGCTTGCTGGACGTCGACCGTTACTGGGCCGGCGAACCAGCCGTGGCATAGCGCAAGCCACGGCTGGAATAAAGTATATTTTGTTAATAACAAAATATTAAAATAAGGGTGCCAGTGCCGCGTCCGTTTTCCTGTCTGGCGACTGTGCCTTGTCCGCTTACCCGTCACCGTACGGGCTACCTCTGAGGATGTGACCATGCGACTCAATCTTCCCGTCAGCGATACCGAGATCAATCTGAGCGATACCGAGACCATCGTCTCGACTACCGACTTGCAAGGCAATATCACGTATGCGAACCCGTACTTCATCGCCGTCAGCGGTTACAGTGGGGAAGAGTTGATAGGCGCGCCGCAAAACATTCTGCGCCATCCGGACATGCCGGTCGAAGCGTTTGCCGATTTCTGGGCCACCATCCGCTCAGGGCGTTCGTGGAGCGGCATGGTCAAGAACCGCTGCAAGAATGGCGATTACTACTGGGTGCTGGCGAACGTGACGCCGGTGGTCGAGGATGGCGTGGCTGTCGGCTACATGTCCGTGCGCACCAAACCGACGCGCCAGCAGGTGGCGCAGGCATCCGCCCTGTACGCGCGCATCAAGGCGGGGCAGGCCGATGGCATCGTCATCAGCCAGGGCGCGGCGGTGCGCACGGGCTGGCTGGCCAAGGTGCTCAGCTTGCGCGACCTGGCGCTGGGCAAGCGCATTGGCTGGAACCTGGGTTTGCTGAGTTTGGTACTGCTGCTGCAGCTGGCGTGGACTGTGGGCGTGCTGCCGGCAAGCGCGGGCGGCTGGCTGACGGGCCTGTCCGCGGTGGCCTTGTGCGCGGCCCTGTATTTCTGGCATAGCTTGTACCGCGCCGTGCTGCAGCCCTTGCAGCAGGCGCGCCAGGCCTGCGACGTGATGGCAGGCGGCGACCTGACAGGCGAGTTCGACACCACGCGGCGCGACGAGATGGGGCAGCTGCTGCGCTCCTTGCGCCAGTTGCGCGTGAACTTGCACTCCATCGTCGGCGATGTGCGTGGCAATTTCCTGCGCATCAGCATGGCCAGCCAGGAAATTGCCGCCGGCAATATGGACTTGTCGGGTCGCACCGAAGCGCAGGCATCGGCCCTGGAGCAGACGGCATCGAGCATGGAGCAGCTGGCGGCCACGGTGCAGCAAAACAGCGGCAACGCCGTGCAAGCCAGCGACATGGCGGGCAAGGTGCATGGCCTGGCGGGGCGCGGCGGCGAGATCGTCGGCCAGGTGGTGAGCATGATGGCGGAAATTAACGCATCTTCGAAGAAAATCGGCGACATTACGGGCATTATCGAAGGCATTGCCTTCCAGACCAATATCCTCGCCCTGAACGCGGCCGTGGAAGCGGCGCGCGCGGGCGACCAGGGACGTGGTTTTGCCGTCGTGGCGGGGGAGGTGCGCAGCCTGGCCCAGCGCAGTGCGTCGGCGGCCACGGAAATCAAGCAATTGATCACGGCATCGCTGGCCCAGGTGCAGGCGGGCGCGAAGCTGGCGCAACAGGCGGGCGCCAGCAGCGCCGAGATGCTGGGCGCCGTGCAGGGCGTGCATGGCATCATGGAGGAGATCGCCTCGGCCTCGCGAGAACAGAGCCATGGTATCGGCCAGGTCAACATGGCCGTCACGCAGATGGACGAGGTGACGCAGCAGAACGCGGCGCTGGTGGAGGAATCGGCGGCCGCCTCTGCGTCGCTGCAAGACCAGGCCTTGCAGCTGGAGCAAGCCATGGCCTTGTTCAAGCTGGAACGGCGGAGCCGGGGGCAGGCGGGCCCTGCCAAGCCCCTGCGCGCACCGGAGCGCCGCCGCGCTACAGCAGGCGCTCTGACAGCGCCTTGAAGTCCACTTGCGGTACGAGAAAGGCAAATGGCTTGGATAGGGGCGGCAGCTGCCCCAGCATGCCGCAGTCGGCGCGCAAGGCCGTCAGCGCTTGCACTTGATCCACATCAACGGGCAGGTCGATTTCGCCGAAAACCAGCTTGCCGTTGCGCGGCACGTGCGCGATGGCCGCATCCTGGCAAGCCAGGAAGGCGACGGCATCGTGCCAGTTACCGAACAGCGCTTGCCAGTCGGCATCAAGATCATGCTTCGCGGTGATGTCTGCCTGCACATCCAGCGCAGGGGCGCTGCCGGTCCCGCCTGCAATGCTGCAGTGCGCCTGCGTGGCGCTGACTTCCAGTGTCATGTTGTCGGCCAGGTGCGTCGGTAATATATCGCTGAACAGCCGCGTGCCCAGCGCATGTGGCAAGCCATCCATGATGTTTTTCAAAAAAAACACGCAGGGCACGGCGGGCGCTCCCCGTGGCGTGTGGTCCAGATATAAACGCCAGTTGCTTTGCAGGGGCGATGGCAGCAGCCGGCGCAAGGGGCCTGGCAGGGCAGGGCCGAAATGTCCGTGGCGGTAGGTCAGCACGGTAAACGGCGTCTTGCCGTCGCGCTGCCACAAGGTCACGCCGGCGGGCAACAGCCGCTGCGCTGCCCGGGCGTCCACCAGCCAGCTCACGTAGACGACGTCGCGCACGTCGCTGTGCAGGGTAAGGAAAGGCAGGCGGGACATGACAGCCTGGCGCACGTTGGCAAAGTGCGTGCAGTTGGCGAGCGCGGCAAACAGGCGTCCTGGCCAGCCCGCGCGCGGGTGACGGTAAGTATTGTCTTGCAATGGGGAAGTCCTTCGGTTGCGGTGATGCAGGCGGACGGCGCCGCCTGCCGTAAACGCCAGGTGTTACTGCATGTGCCAGCCGTGGCTCACTACGATGGACTGGCCGCTCAGCGCCGTCGACGGGAAGGCTGCCAGGAAGACGGCCGTTTGCGCCACGTCCTGCGTGGTGGTGAATTCGCCGTCAATCGTGTCTTTCAGCATCACTTTCTTGATCACATCTTCTTCGCTGATGTTCAGCTGGGCCGCCTGTTCGGGGATTTGCTTGTCGACCAGCGGCGTGCGCACGAAGCCGGGGCAGATGACGTTGGCGCGGATGTGATCTTTTGCGCCTTCCTTGGCCACGACCTTGGCGAGGCCAAGCAAGCCGTGCTTGGCGGCAACGTAGGCGCTCTTGAAGGGCGACCCTTCGTGCGAATGCACGGAACCCATGTAGATGATGGCGCCGCCGCGGCCCGCCTTGATCATTTCGCGCATGCAGGCGCGCGTGGTAAGGAAAGCGCCGTCCAGGTGGATGGCCAGCATCTTTTTCCACTGATCGAACGGGTAGTCGACGACGGGGCTGATGATCTGGATGCCTGCGTTGCTGATCAGGACATCGATGCCGCCAAAGTGGGCCACGGCATCCGCCACGCCCTTGTCGACCTGTGCTTCGCTGGAGACATCCATGGCGACGGCAAACGCCTGGCCGCCCGACTGCCTGATTTCTTCGGCCGTCTTGCTGGCCGCTTCCAGGGCAAGGTCGGCGATGACCACCTTGGCGCCTTGTTTCGCGTATTCAATGGCCATTTCCTTGCCGATACCACTGGCGGCGCCGGTAATCAGTGCGACTTTGTCTTTGAGTTGCATATTAATCCTTTGCATTGCGGGTTGGAGTGATCGTGGAATTCAGACTATGCCAGTATAGCCAGAAAACGCGCCAGGCATGGCCCGCGCACGCCTACAAACCGGCTTGCCTTGCCTGCATTTCTTGCAGGCGCCAGGCGCCGGGATTGGTGCCCGACCAGGTGCGAAACGCGTGATTGAAGGCGCTTTGTTCCTGGTAGCCCAGCAGGAAGGCGATGTCGACCAGCGACAAATCCGGTGCGCGCAAATAATCGCGCGCCAGGCCGTAGCGGGTCTGGTCCAGCAGGGCCTGGAAGCTGGTGCCCGCGTCGGCCAGCTTGCGCTGCAGGGTGCGCGGCGTGACGGCCAGCGTGGCGGCAACGCTGGCCAGCCGCGCCGAACCCTGGCGCAAGCCGGCCACGATGGCCGCGTGTACCTGCGCCTCGATGGCGCCGCCGCTCTCTGCTGCGGCATGGCGCTGCGCCAGCAGTTGTTCCGCATGCTGGCACAGTACGGGGTACAGGCTGACGTCGGCGTTCGGCACGGGCCAGTCCAGCAATTGCGCGTCAAAGGTGGCCGTGTTGGCGCTGGCGCCAAAGGCGGGCAGGCTGCCCAGCACGCGCACGTATTCGTCGCGGTGCGCGGCGTGGCGCAGCAAGTCGCCGCCGCCATCATGGGTAAACGCCAGTTGCGCCGGCGGCAACGGCATGCCCGCCAGCCAGTCGCCGCACACGCGTATGCCGGCAAAGACGCTGTCGACCAGGTGCCGGCTGGCGCCCGGATAGTGGCTGGTCCAGCGGTAATGCGCGAGAGCTCCATCGCGCTGCAGGGTCGAGCGGCCCAGGTCGTGCGCCAGACGTTCATAGCGTGCCGTCTGTTCCAGCGCCTGGCCCACGTTGCTGCAACTGAGTAAAATCAGGCCATACGCGCTGTAAGTGCCCATGCGCACCCGCTGGCCCACGTGCAGGCCGAAATGCGCGTCGCCCGCCAGCTGCGCGCCCGCATCGAGCAGGCGCACGTAGTCGTGCGCGGCCAGACTGGCCGCTGTCGCTTCCAGGCTGTGCGGCGCCACGCCGGCCGCGCTTGCCAAGATGGTGGCAGTGATGCCGTGCGCGCCGGCCGCTTCGAGCAGCGGCTGCAGATAGGCGCCGGCGACCCGGCCTTCCGCGTCGCGGCTGTCAATGCCTGGCATGATGGAACAATGCAATTGTCATGAAAAACCAATACCCTTCGTCTTAGGCGGCATATGCTATTGATCTAGCAAGAAAATCAGGCAAGGACAGTATACCAAGCCGCCGTGGCGCGCAACTGGCCAAACACAGGGGATGTCGATGCAACGCTGGAATGGGTGGGGGGACGAGAGCGTCACGTATGCGCTGAGCGCGGAGGCACTGGCTTTTTTGGGCGAGCGCCTTGGGCCGGGCAGCGGCATGCTGGACGCCACAATGGACGACGTTTGCGCGCAAGTGCCCGCGTCGCGCCTGGCGCCGCATCCGCTGATCGATACCACGCCCGCCACGCGTGTGCGTCATGCGCTGGGCCAAAGCCTGCCCGACTGGTTTAAATTGCGCCACGGTCGCATCGGCGCCGTGCCCGATGGCGTGGCCTTTCCCGACAGCGCGCTGCAAGTGCGCCAGCTGCTCGAGTATGCGCGCCAGGCGTGCGTGGCCGTGATACCCCACGGTGGCGGCACCAGCGTGGCAGGGCACCTGACGGTGGCGGCGGGGCCGCGCCCCGTGCTGGCGCTGAGCCTCCGGCGTTTGTCTGCGCTGGGTCACCTGGACCGCGAAGCGCAGCTGGCCACGTTTGGCGCGGGCGTGTATGGCCCCGACCTGGAAGCGCAGCTGCGCGCGCACGGCTATACCCTGGGCCACTATCCGCAGTCGTTCGAATACTCCACCCTGGGCGGCTGGATCGCCACGCGCTCGTCGGGCCAGCAATCGCTGCGCTATGGCCGCATCGAGCAGCTGTTCGCGGGCGGCGAGGTGGAAACGCCGTCCGGCACCATGAACATCCCCACGTTTCCCGCCTCGGCGGCCGGCATCGACCTGCGCGAAATGGTGCTTGGTTCCGAGGGGCGGCTGGGCATCCTGACGCAGGCCACCGTGCGCGTCTCGCCGCTGCCGCCCTACGAAGCATTCCATGCCGTGTTTTTCGCCGACTGGGGCAAGGCTCAGGCGGCCGTGCGGGCGCTGGCCCAGTCGCGCCTGCCCCTGTGCATGCTGCGCCTGTCGAACGCGCTCGAGACGAAAACCATGCTGACCCTGGCCGGGCATGAAAGACTGGTGGGACTGCTGGAGCGCTACCTGTCCCTGCGCGGCTGCGCGGAAGAAAAATGCATGCTGATGGTGGGCGTCAGCGGAGATGCGAAACCGGCGCGCGCGGCCCTGCGCGGCGCCCTGGCGCTGGCGCGGCGGCACAACGGCGTGCACGTGGGACGCCACATGGGCGACAAGTGGAAGCAGGGGAGATTTCGCAACGTCTACCTGCGCAATGGCGCCTGGGAACACGGCTATGTCATCGATACGGTGGAAACGGCCGTTGACTGGCCCCGTGTCACGGCGATGATGGCGGCACTGGAGCAGGCAGGCGCCAATGCGCTGGCGGCGCATGGCGAGCAGGTGCACGCATACACGCATCTGTCGCACGTGTACGCGCAGGGCGCCAGCGTCTACACCACGTATGTGTACCGGCTGGCGCATACGTATGAAGAAAACATGGCGCGCTGGCGTACCTTGAAAGACGCCGCCTGCGCCGCCATCGTGGCCAATGGCGGCACTATCAGCCACCAGCATGGCGTGGGCACGGACCACGCTCCGTGGCTGGCCGCCGAAAAGGGAGAATTGGGCATCGCTGCCATGCGCGCGCTGTTCCGTCAGGTCGACCCGCAGGGCATGATGAACCCCGGCAAACTGCTGCCTGAGGCGGGGAGCGGCTTGTGAACAGGGCGGATCTGCCTGGCCTCCTGGCGCGCGACTGGGATGTGCTGATCGTCGGCGGCGGCATCACGGGCGCCGGCATCCTGCTGGAAGCATCGCGGCGCGGCCTGAAGGCGCTGCTGGTGGAGCAGCGCGATTTCGCCTGGGGTACGTCGAGCCGCTCCTCGAAGCTGGTGCACGGCGGCTTGCGTTATTTGAAGCAGGGACAGTTCGCGCTGACGCGCGAATCGGTGCATGAGCGGCAAGCCTTGCTGACGGATGCGGCGGGCCTGGTCGAGCCGCAGGGCTTTGCCTTTGGCGACTACGCCGGCAGAAAACCGGGGCGGCGCCAATTCATGCTGGGCCTGGCCATTTATGACGTGATGGCGGGCCGGCGCGCGCGCCGCTATGTTAATGCCGTCGATTTTTCCATGCTGGCGCCGCACGTCCAGCGCGAAGGGCTGCAAGGCGGCATGCTGTACCAGGATGCCAAGACAGACGACGCGCGCCTGGTGCTGCGCGTGCTGCAGGAAGCGCGGCGCCATGGCGGCGTGGCCTTCAATTACCTGGGCGTGGAATCACTGCTGCGCGAGGGCGACAAGGTCGTCGGCGCCAGTTTGCACGATGCGCTCGACGGCGCGGTAGGCAGCGTGCGCGCGCGCCTGGTGATCAGCGCCACGGGTGCCTGGGCCGACGGCTTGCGCGGCCAGGTGGGAGAAAAGCCGAAGCTGCGGCCCCTGCGCGGCAGCCATCTGCTGCTGCCTGCCTGGCGCCTGCCGCTGGCGCAAGCCGTCAGCCTGATGCACCCGCAGGATGGCCGTCCCGTGTTTGCGTATCCATGGGAGGGCGTGACCCTGGTGGGCACCACCGATGTCGACCACGGCGCCAGCCTGGACCTGGAGCCTGCCATCACGCGCGGCGAACTCGATTATCTGATGACGGCGCTGCGCTGGCAGTTCCCGCAGCTGGCGCTGGGCGAAGACGATGTGCTGGCCACGTTTGCCGGTGTGCGGCCCGTCATCGACAGCGGCCAGCTTGACCCGTCGAAGGAAGCGCGCGAACATGCGCTATGGCTGGAAAACGGCTTGCTGACGGTGGCCGGCGGCAAGCTGACGACGTTTCGCGTGATCGCCCTTGACGCGCTGCGCCGCGCCGCGCCGCTGCTGCCGGGTTGGCAGGCGGATTTGAAGCCCTTGCCTATTTTTGACGCCACGCCGCCCCTGTCGGGCAAGGCCTTGCTGCTCGATGGCGAACAGCGCGCGCGCCTGCTGGGCCGTCATGGCGCGGCCGCGCAAGCCCTGTGCGATGCGGCGCACGACGGCGAACTGGAGCAGATTCCCGGCACGCAGACCCTGTGGGCGCAGCTGCGCTGGGGCGCGCGCAACGAGGACGTGCAGCACCTGGACGACCTGTTGTTGCGGCGCACGCGCCTCGGTTTGCAGCTGGCCGGCGGCGCGCTTGCTATCATGCCGCGCCTGCGTGCCATCTGCCAGCGTGAACTGGGCTGGGACGATGCGTGCTGGGAGGCGGAACAGGCGCGCTACCTGGCACTGTGGCGCAGTCATTACAGCGTGCCGCAAGGCAACTGAAGCAAAGATAAAAATATAAAAGAGGAGAGCATCATCGAGACCATCCTGTTTGGCCAGCCCCTGGTGCTGGGCGAGGCCCGCATCACCTATGACAGCCTGTCGCTGCTGGACCTGCGCCAGCCCGTGGATGTCCTCGTCGACGATCTGGGGGAAGACCTGCTGCAAATCACGTGCGCGAATGGCGACATCGTCGACGTAGGCTGGTATCCGGCCTGGAGCGAACAGGGACGCTTGCGCGTGGTGGCCGTGCGCGGGCAGGACTGGGAAGCGCCCGTGTTCAGCGCGCAGCCGGAAAAAGATCCGCAGGCGCTGCTGCAGGCGCTGCGCTCCGCGCTGGCCAGCGTGGCATAACCATGGACTCCGTAGCGGGCAATGGCCCATATATACTCTCCATCGACAATGGCACACAAAGCGTGCGCGCGCTGCTGTTCGACAGGGATGGCAAGCTGGCGTCCAAGGCGCAAGTGTTCCTCGATCCGTATTTCTCCGAGCATCCCGGCTGGGCCGAGCATGATGCCGACGGTTACTGGCAAGCCGTGTGCGAAGCGTGCCAGCAGCTGTGGCGCAGCACCGTCATTGAAAAATCGTCGGTCGTAGGCGTGGCCGTGACCACGCAGCGCGGCACGGTGGTCAACGTGGATGAACATGGCGTACCCCTGCGTCCCGCCATCACCTGGCTGGACCAGCGCAGCACGCGCCAGATTCCCCGGCTGGCGCCTTGGTGGCGCGCCGCTTTCCGCGTCACGCGCCTCGAGGGCACGATCGCGTACTTCCGCCGCGAGGCCGAGATCAACTGGATCGCGGCACACCAGCCCGATATCTGGCGCCGCACGCACAAATTCCTGCTGCTGTCGGGTTTTCTGAATCACCGCCTCTGCGGAAAGTATATCGATTCGACGGGTTCGCAGGTGGCCTACATCCCGTTCGACTACAAGCGCCACGCCTGGGCCGGCCGCTTCGACTGGAAGTGGCAGGCACTGGCGATTCAACGTTCCATGCTGCCGGAGCTGGTGACGCCGGGCACGCGCATGGGCGCCATCACCAGGGCTGCCGCTGCGGCGACGGGAATCCCTGAAGGTACGCCCTTGCTGGCGGCCGCCGCCGACAAGGCGTGTGAAGTGCTGGGCGCCGGCTGCGTCGAACCGCATGTGGCGTGCCTCAGTTACGGCACCACGGCCACCATCAACACGACCAACCGCAACTACGTGGAAGTGACGCGCTTTATTCCGCCGTATCCAGCCGCCATGCCGGGCGCCTACAGTACGGAAGTGCAGATTTTTCGCGGCTATTGGATGGTCAACTGGTTCAAGGAGCAGTTCGGCGACCGCGAACGGGCGGCGGCCGCCGAAGATGGCACGGGCTTGTCCGCCGAGGCGCTGTTCGACCGTCTGGTCGAGGCCGTGCCGCCCGGGTCCATGGGATTGATGCTGCAGCCGTACTGGAGCCCTGGCATCAAGGTGCCTGGCCCGGAAGCGAAAGGCGCCATGATCGGCTTTGGCGACGTGCACACGCGCGCGCACATCTACCGCGCCATTCTCGAAGGCCTCGCGTATGCGCTGCGCGAAGGCAAGGAGCGCATCGAGCGGCGCAGCGGTATTGCCATTACGGAGCTGCGCATCGCGGGCGGTGGCTCGCAAAGCGACGCGGCCATGCAGCTGACGGCCGACATCTTCGGCTTGCCCGCCGCGCGCGCCCACGTGTATGAAAGTTCGGGCCTGGGCGCGGCCATCGCTGCCGCCGTGGGGCTGGGCTGGCATGCGGATTTTCCCGCCGCCGTGCAAGCCATGACGCGCAAGGGCAAGGTATTCCAGCCGAACTCCGGACACAGCAAGGTCTATGAGCAACTGTATCGGCGCGTGTACCAGAAGATGTACGCGCGGCTGCAGCCCCTGTACCGCGAGATCGCCGACATTACCGGCTATCCTGAAAAGTGAAGGTGAAGGTGAAGGTGAAGGTGAAGGTGAAGGTGAAGGTGAAGGTGTCTAGGGCTGGACGAGCGCCTTGACCATTTCCCGGGCCATGCTGCCCGAATGCGTGGCGCGCACCTGGTTGCGCCCCCCTTCCTTGGCCACGTACAGGGCGCGGTCGGCGGCGACGAACAGCGCTTCGCGGTCGTCCAGCTGGTGCGGGAAGATGGTCGCCACGCCGATGCTGACGGTGATCCACGGCGAGGTGGCGGAGCGGGGGTGCGGCAGTTGCAGTGCTTCGATGTGCATGCGGATGGCTTCTGCCAGATGCAGGGCGCCGTCGGCGTCCGTGTCGGCGAACAGCATGACGAATTCCTCGCCGCCGTAGCGGGCTGCCAGGTCGCCCGGGCGGGCGGCATGCGAGGCGATGGCTTGCGCCACCTGCTGCAGGCAGCTGTCGCCGGCCGGATGGCCCAGGCTGTCGTTGTATAGCTTGAAGTGGTCGACGTCGAGCACCACCAGCGACAGGGCGGCGGCGCCGCGCACGGCGCGCTGCCACTCTTTTTCCAGGAAACTGTCGAAATGCCGGCGGTTGGCGATCTTTGTCAGTGGGTCGAGGTAGGCGGCGCGCTGCAAGGCGTTCTCGGACTGCTTGTGGTGCGTGATGTCATGCAGCAGGCCGATATACAGGGGCTGGCGCAGATACATGGGCGTGAGCGTCAGGTCCATGCTCAGCGTCGCGCCGTTGCGGTGGCGGACCGCCACTTCGCGCGTGCCGTGGTTGTGCGCCGTCTCCGGATTGGCTGCGTACATGGTGAAGTAATCGAGGTATTCCTGCGTCACCAAGGGGCTGAGCAGTTCAGCGATCGAGCGTCCGGCCAGTTCGTTTTCGCGGTAGCCCAGGTACTGGTCGCAGGCGGGGTTGGTGTACTGGATGCGCCCGTCCGCCTCGATGATCAGCAAGCCCTCGGCCATGTTGTTGACGATGGTGCGCAGGCGCTCGGCCTGTTCCTGCTGGGTTTCATTGCTGCTGCGGATGTGCAGCTGGGCGCGCACGCGCGCACACACTTCGGCCATGCGCAGCGGTTTGCTGATGTAGTCGACGGCGCCGCAGTCGAAACCGGCCACCACATCTTCCGTTTCTGTCCTGGCGCTCATGAAGATGACGGGAATGCCCTGCGTCAGCGGATGCTGCTTGAGGCGGCGGCACGTTTCGATGCCATCCATGTCCGGCATCAGCACGTCGAGCAGGATCAGGTCGGGATGGGCGCGCTGGGCGATCTCCAGCGCCCGTTCGCCGGACGTGGCGACATAGGTTTGATAACCCTGTTCGCTCATCAGCTTGCGCAGCAGCTCAAGGTTGGCCGGCGCATCATCGACAATCAAAATGGCGGCGTCGTGCCGCTGGGAATGCCCCACACTGCCTGGACTCATTGCTTCCGGCCTTCTCGGATGTACTCTGCGATGCCAGCGTTTGCTGCACCTTCGGTGATGCTGACTAGGTTCAAATCGGATACAGCGGTTAAATCATACCGCCTTGCCAATTTCTTGGGTGGAAAAATCGATGCTGAAAGAGGCGGTAAAATATTATTCTTATATTGTTTTTATGATATTTTTAAGAATATATACACGCAGTAGTTATCGTGATGGCGGTTTTTAGGCGGAAAAGACGCGTGCCCCTTGGTGCTGGGGCAGCAGTGACACGCCCCGCGTCAGGCGGGGCGTGAGGAGTGGAATTACATTTTTGCGGCGATCAGTTTGCCCAGAATGGCGATACCCTCGCGGATGCGTTCCGGCGGCACCGTAACGAAGGACAGGCGCAGGGTGTGCGTTTCCGGCGTGTTTGCATAGAACGGCGCGCCTGGCACGAAGGCGACCTTGTTGGCGATGGCTTCATCGAGCAGTTTCATGGCGTCGATGTGTTTCGGCAGGGTGACCCAGATGAACATGCCGCCTTCAGGCTTCGTCCAGGTGACGCCGGCCGGGAAGTGCTCGTCCAGCGCCGACAGCATGGCCTGGCACTGGTTGCCGTACAAGCTGCGGATGCTGGGGATATGCCGGTCCAGGAAGCCATCCTTGATGACTTCATGCACGACCATCTGCGTCAGCTGGGACGTGTGCAGGTCGGCCGCCTGCTTGGCCAGTTCCAAACGGCGCACCAGCGGCATCGGCGCCACGACGTAGCCGAGGCGGATGCCGGGCGTGAGCACCTTGGAGAACGAGCCCATGTAGATGACGCCGTCCGGATTCATGTTGATCATCTTCGGATACGGCTCGCCGCTGTAGCTCAGGGCGCCGTATGGATCATCCTCGATCAGCGGCAGGCCGTGGCGGGCGCAGGTTTCCACCAGTTCCACGCGGCGCGCCACGGACAGGCTGCGGCCCGTCGGGTTCTGGAAGTTCGGCAGCGCGTACAGCAGGCGCGCGCCATCGGCGACGGGGTCGATCGACGACGGCACCAGGCCTTCGTCATCGGTGTCGACGGAAACGAATTCGGGGCGATAGACGGAAAACGCCTGCAGCGCGCCCAGGTAGCTGGGAGTTTCCACCAGTACGCGGCTGCCTTCATCGATCAGCACCTTGCCCAGCAAGTCCAGCGCCTGCTGCGAGCCGGACGTCATCAGCACTTGTTCCGGAAGGATGGTGCTGCCATTGCTGGACAAGGAGTCGGCGATCCACTGGCGCAGCGGCAGGTAGCCGTCGGTGGGGCCGTATTGCAGGGCCACCTTGCCATTATTGGACAGGACCTTGTCGAAGGCGGTCTTCATTTCTTCCACGGGGAAGGTGGCGGGCGAGGGCAGGCCGCCGGCAAACGAGATGATCTCGGGACGCTGCGTGATCTTCAGGATTTCGCGGATGAACGAGCTTTGCAGCTGTTCCGCGCGTTCGGCAAAGCGCCATTGGATCGGATTCGGATTTTCAATTTTCATACGAGTCTCACAGAAGATGCCGAGCTGCGCCGGCTGGATTTGTTGGCCCGCTTGTGGCGGTGCGTGCGCAAGCGGCGCCGGATAGGCGTCGCCATGGTGCTGCAGTATTGTACGGCTTGCACGCCGCTCTGCCCATCTGCACGCGCAAGGGCGTTGCAAACGGGCGTCAGGCCAGCCTATTTCAGCTTGCGTCCGATGGCCACCACGGCGATCACGGCACCGGCAAACAGCAGGCTTTCGCCCGTCAATGGCTCGTTCAGCAGCACGGCCGCGCCCACCAGCGTGAGGAAGGGCTGTAGCAGCTGCGTCTGTCCCACGCGGGCCACGCCGCCCAGCGCCATGCCCCGGTACCAGAAAAAGAAGCCGATAAACATGGAAAATACGGAGATATAGGCAAAGCCCAGCCAGGCCGCGCCGCTGGCCTGCGCCATCAGCGCGCGCTGCGGCCAGGCGTTCCACAGCACCACGGGCAAGACAAACGGCACGGCCAGCAGCAGCGCCCAGGAAATTACATGCTGGCCCGGCATGGCTTGCGCCAGGCGCCCCCCTTCGGCATAGCCGAGTGCAGCCAGCAGCACGGCGGCAAAGATCAGGCAGTCGGCCAGGTGGAAGCTGCCGCCGCCCTGGCGCAGTGCGAACGCCACCACCAGCGCCGTGCCGAGCAGGGCCATCAGCCAGAAGCCCGGGGAAGGGCGTTCCTTGCCGCGCAGCACGGCAAACACGGCGGTGGCCAGCGGCAAAATGCCCACCAGCACGGCACCGTGCGAGGCGGGCAGGCTGCGCATGGCGATCGATGTCAGCCAGGGGAAGCCCAGCACGCAGCCCAGCGACACGAGCGCCAGCGGCATCCATTGTTCGCGGCGGGGCAAGGGTGCGCGCTGCTGCCATAGCCACAGGCCGGCCAGGCAGGCAGCCACCAGGGCGCGCCCCAGGGCGACAAAGGTGGGGTCGAGTTCGGCCACCGCCATGCGCGTAAAAGGCAGGGTCAGGCTGAAGAGGATGACGGCGATGAGGCCCAGCAACAGGCCTTTGCGGTCGGTGTCGAGGCGCAGGGGGTGGCTAGGGGAGGTGGTGGCGTGCGATGGCATGGCTGTCCTGATACGGTGGCATGGGTCTATGGGCAGGGTGGATAAATCCGCCCCGTACTGTTATCCTAGAGCTCAATTGCAATACAGTACAAGTACACTTCCACGCATAATTTCACATACTGTAATGGTCAAATGAGTCATACACTTCCTTTGCTGTCGCGCGCCTCGGGCGAAACGCTGATCGACCAGATCGTGCGTTCACTGGCGGCACGCATCGACGACAAGCTGCTGCGCGGCGGCGCGCGCATGCCCTCGATCCGCCAGTGCGCCGCCAAGCTGAACGTGTCGTGCGCCACGGTGGTGGCCAGCTACGACAAGCTGGTGGCGCGCGGCTACCTCGAATCGCGGCGCGGCGCCGGCTTTTTCGTGCGCGAGCGCTCGCCATTGAACGCGCCGGCGCCACCGGCTGGCGCGCAGGATGCGGCAGCGCAGACTATGGACGTGGTCTGGCTGATCCGAAACATGTTCCGCCAGACGCCGGTCATCCCCGCGCCCGGCTCCGGCATGCTGCCCGCCGAGTGGCTGGACGGCGACCTGGTGGCGCGCGCCTTGCGCGACGTCAGCCGCCAGCCCGGCAACTTGCTGCTGGGGTATGGCGCGCCGCAGGGTTTCCTGCCGCTGCGCCAGCAGTTGCAACTGAAACTGGCGGGGCTGGAAATCGCCTGTCCGCCCGAGCAGATCGTCACCACGGTGGGCGTGATGCAGGCGCTGGACCTGGTGGCGCGCGAATTTGTCCGCCCTGGCGAAACCATTTTCGTCGACGATCCTGCGTATTGGCTGATGTTCGGCGCCTTTGCCGCCATGGGCATGAACGTCATCGGCATTCCTCGCCTGAGTGACGGCCCCGATATCGCCGTGCTGGCCGAACTGGCGGCCTTGCACCGCCCCAAGCTGTATGTGATCAATTCGGTGCTGCACAACCCCAGCTCGACGTCGCTGTCGGCAGCCAAGGCTTTCCAGGTGCTGCGCCTGGCCGAACAGCACGATTTCCTGCTCGTCGAGGATGATATCTATTGCGACATGCACCCGGGCGGCGCGGTACAGCCGGCCACGCGCCTGGCTGCACTGGACCAGCTGCGCCGCGTGATCTATCTGGGCGGCTTTTCCAAGAGCCTGGCGGCGAACCTGCGGGTGGGCTTCATCGCCACGTCGCCGGAGCGGGCGCAGCGCCTGGCCGACCGCAAGATGCTGGCTACCCTGACCACCGGCGACATCGGCGAGCGCGTGGTGTATAAAATCCTCTCGCAGGGCCTGTACCGCAAGCATGCGGAGCGTCTGCGCGCGCGGCTCGACAATGTGCGCGAGAGAACTTACCGCAAGGTCGAGCAGGCGGGCTTGCGCTTCGAGCCGGCGCCGGCTGGCATGTTCGTGTGGGCGGACGCGGGCTGCGACACGAATGTGCTGGCTGAAAAGGCGCTGGCCGAGGGGCTGGTACTGGCGCCGGGCAGCCTGTTTTCGCCGCGCCAGCTGCCGTCCACCCGCATGCGCCTGAACCTGGCCACGGTGCAGGACGAGCGCATATGGGCATTTTTCGCCCGCGCACTGGGATAAACAGGACATTGCAGGACATTCGGCCGGGGCTCTTGAAATCGCTTGTACCATCCCCAACTCCGTAGAATCCGTCCCATCCACAAGACTATGAGGTAAAAATGGCTGTCTCCGAAAAGCAAACCCTGGGTTTTCAGACCGAAGTGAAGCAAATGCTGCACCTGATGATCCATTCCCTGTACTCGAACAAGGAAATCTTCCTGCGCGAATTGATTTCGAACGCTTCCGACGCGGCCGACAAATTGCGCTTCGAAGCGATCGATAACGATGCCCTGTATGGCAACGATCACGAATTGAAGATCAAGGTCAGCTTCGACAAGGATGCGCGCACCATCACCATTTCCGACAATGGCATCGGCATGACCCGTGACGAGGCGATCTCGCACCTGGGCACCATCGCCAAGTCGGGCACCAAGGAATTCTTCGGCAAGTTGTCGGGCGACCAGCAGCAGGACGCGGCCCTGATCGGCCAGTTCGGCGTGGGCTTCTATTCGGGCTTCATCGTGGCCGACAAGATCACCGTCGAAACGCGCCGCGCCGGCGCACAAGCTGCTGAAGGCGTGCGCTGGGAGTCGGCTGGCGAAGGCGACTACAGCATCGAGAACATCGACAAGCCGTCGCGCGGCACGGACATCATCCTGCACCTGCGCGAAGGCGAGGACGAATTGCTGTCGAGCTGGAAGATCAAGTCCATCATCCGCAAATACTCGGACCATATCTCGCTGCCGATCGTGATGCAGAAGGAAGAGTGGGACGAGGAGAAAAAAGAAACCGTCCTGAAGGACGAATTCGAAACCGTCAACCAGGCCAGCGCCCTGTGGGCCCGCAACAAGGCCGACATCACGCCGGAACAGTACGACGAATTTTACAAGCACGTGTCGCACGACTTCCAGTCGCCGCTGACGCACACGCATAACCGCGTGGAAGGGCGCAGCGAATACACGCAGCTGCTGTACATCCCGGCCAAGGCGCCGTTCGACATGTGGGACCGTAACAAGCGCGGCGGCATCAAGCTGTACGTCAAGCGCGTCTTCATCATGGACGATGCCGAGCAGCTGATGCCGACCTATTTGCGCTTCGTGCGCGGGGTGATCGATTCGGCCGACCTGCCGCTGAACGTGTCGCGTGAAATCTTGCAGGAATCGCGCGATGTGAAAGTCATCCGCGAAGGCTCGACCAAGCGCGTGCTGGGCATGCTGGAAGAATTGGCGAACGCGGACGAGCAGGACAAGAAGGACAAGTACGCCGCTTTCTGGAAGGAATTCGGCCAGGTGCTGAAAGAAGGCATTGGCGAAGACGCGGCCAACAAGGAACGCCTGGCCAAGCTGCTGCGCTTTGCCTCGACCGCCAATGACAGCGACGCGCAAATCACCGCGTTCGCCGACTACGTGGCGCGCATGAAGGAAGGCCAGGACAAGATTTATTACGTCACGGCTGACAATTACGCCGCCGCCAAGAACAGCCCGCACCTGGAGATCTTCCGCAAGAAAGGCGTCGAAGTGCTGCTGCTGACGGATCGCGTCGATGAATGGATGCTGTCCTTCCTGCAGGATTTCGAAGGCAAGGAACTGGTCTCCGTCGCAAAAGGTGGCCTGGACCTGGGCGCGCTGGAAGACGAAGCGGAAAAGAAAGAGCACGAAGAAACGGAAACCTCGTACGCCGACCTGGTGGGCAAAATGAAGACCGTGCTGGCCGACAAGGCCAAGGACGTGCGCGTGACGTTCCGCCTGACCGATTCGCCAGCCTGCCTGGTGGCCGATGAAAACGAATTGTCGGGCAACCTGCTGCGCATGCTGAAGGCGGCGGGCCAGAGCGCGCCGGAATCGAAGCCGATTCTGGAGATCAACCCTAACCACCCGCTGGTAACGCGTCTGAAGTACGAAGACGCGCAAGGCGGCAAATTCGGCGACTGGGCCAACATCCTGTTCGACCAGGCCATGCTGGCCGAGGGCGGCTCGCTGGCCGATCCTGCCAGTTTCGTCAAGCGCCTGAACGAATTGCTGCTCAATACGGCGAAGTAATCGCTTTGCTGTCGACGTAATCAAGCCGGCCCTTTCTTCGTGAAAGGGCCGGCTTTTTCTTTTGGGAGTCTCATGAAAATCCGCTTGATGGCGGGCCTGGGCGCGCACGCGCTGGGCTGCCTGCTGTTTATTGTATTGAGCTGGCTGGGTTTTTACCTGTACACGCAGCTGTTTGGCAGCCTCGGTTCGCGCGGCGTGGCCGGTGGCCTGGCCTTGCTGCTGGTGTTCTATGTGTATGCGGCGACGAATCTGCTGCTGGCGCTGCTGCCGCCCGGCAGGGTGAAACCGCTGCTGTGCGGCTTGCTGGGTGCGGCGGTGTTCGCGTATCTGCTGCCCCAGCATCCGTTGCGCGCCATCTATTTCAGCGTGCTGTCGGGCGCCTTGAGCTGGCTGGCCGTGCTGGCCAGTTCACGTTTAGTTGGGCGCCTGCGGGGCTGACAGACCCGTGAGAAAGGCGGCGACCGCGCCGGCGGCCGCTTCCGGTGCCGCTTGCAGCAGCATGTGCGGCGCGGCGATATCGACCAGCTGCGCGCCCGCTGCCTGCCGCAGTATCTGCAGGGCGTTTGCCGGCGGCACCAGGCGGTCATGGCGGGCGCGCAGATACAGCACGGGCAGGCTGCCGCGCGCGAAGCTGGGAGAGGCATCTGTTTCCAGCACGGCTCGCAGGCGCTGGCGCAGCACGCTGGGCGGCACCTGCGCCAGCGCCGCTGCCAGTTCCGCCTGCAGTGGCGGCGTGGCGTAGGGCGCCAGCAGCGCCTGGCGCAGGGCGAAGCCGGGCAGGGCGCCAAAGGGGACGAGGTCCAGCAGGTGGCGCAGTGGCGCCAGCATCGGGCGCGGATTGCGCACGAAGGAACAGCACAGGATCAGGGCGCGCATGCCGGGCGGCGGATCGGCGCGCAAAGCTGCCCCCAGCGGTCCCGAAAACGATTCGGCCAGCAGTACGAAAGGGCGGTCGCACGGCAAGCGTTCGCGCACGAACGCTTCCAGTGCCGCATAGTCCAGCGGTGCTGCCGGATAAGCGATGGCCCGGGTGTCGATGGCGGCTTGCGCGCGCAAGGCGGCATCAAAATGGTGAAAAAGTCGGGCCGTACCATCCATGCCGGGCAGGAGGACAAGCAGTGTCGAGGCGGGGGGAGAGATCGTCATTGCGGCCATCATAACAGCCGCACCGGCACACCCGCCGTCCGCCAGCCGCACCGCATGGGGGCTGGCGCCATGCTAGAATCAGCGGCGCGTCATGCGTGGCCGTCACAGCGGCCAAATTCCCGACAGACAGAATCATGCATATCATCTTTTCGAATTACCGCACCCTGGGCTGCGCCTTGCTGGCAGCGGCCTGCGTCCTTTCCCAGCCCGCCCGCGCCACGGCGGCACCCTCGGCGCCTGCCGGGAAAAGCCTGTCTTCCCTGGCGGCCGGCGGTCCCTTGCCGCGCCTGAGCGACGATGCGCAGGTGCGTGCGGCCCTGTTCGATTTCTTTGGCTATGCGCGCGGCAGCTACACGGAAGACGATGAACTGCTGCTGGCGCAGGCGCTTGAAGCGATCAGCGAAAAGCGCGACGCCACGCGCACCGTACTGGCCGATGGCCGCCAGTTGCTGGCGTCGATGAATGACCGCAAGCAGGGCCGTGAACGGGGCGCCATGCTGCTCGACAAGCGTGGCGCCATCATCGCCTTTGGCCTGGTCAACGGGCATTGCCGCCTTGAGGGCCAGCCGCTGGCGAAAGTCTGCAATCCCGACCCGAATGCAGTGCTGACGGTGTTCCACCGCAAGGGCATGCTGGTCGGCGAAGCGGCGCCCTTGCTGGCCTGGTCCCGGCAATTGCCGCCCATGCTGGCGCTGATCGCGGGCGACAAGGAAGCGGGCGCCGATGGGCAGAAGATCTCCAGCGTCGAATATGTGCTGGCGCAGCCGGCCTTGCCGGGCTGGAACCGCGCCCAGCTGCCGCCCGCGTATCCGCCGGCGCTCTTGCCGCTGCTGCTTGATAAATCCACGGTGCTGACCTCGGCCGGCGCGGGCATATTTGCCTATCCGCTCACGCTCAAGGGCAAGAAACAGGACAATGTGCTGGATCATGCCGAAGGCCGCCCGCCGCGCGACCTGGAAGTGGCGCTGCGCAGCTACGCCAGTTTCGATGCGGTGGTGGAACGCTACCGCCAGCTGGCCAAGGGCGCCCGGCTCCAGCGCAACGAACGCACTGCTTACCTCGATGGCGACATGGGGCAGGGCAGCTACCGCGTCTACATCCGCAACACGGGTGCGGACGGCGTGATGATCGACGTGGCGCTGTGGCAGCGCAAGCTGGCGGCCAGCCGCTAGCATCAATAGAAGCGCGCCTTGTCGTAGCCCAGTTGCGCCAGCTGCGCGGCGATGGCGTCATCGCGTGTTTTCCTGCCGGTGCGCAGGCGCGCATGCGTCAGGGACGCGGGCAAACCATGCGCCAGCAGCGCGTCGATGTCGAGCATGGTCTCGGATGCCGACAGCTGGCGCAAGGTGGGCAGTGTGGCGAGGCCGGGCAGGCTGTCGAGCGTCTTGCAGGTGTGCAGGTCCAGGCGTTCGAGCATGGGATTGGGGCCCAGTGCGATCTGCCGCAGCTTGATCTGGTCTTCCACCCATAGCGCCTGCAGGAAGGGGAAACGGCCAATATCGCCCAGCGTTTCCAGGCCGCGCACACGTATCACTTCCAGTTTCTTCAACAGCGGCGCCTCGATGTGCGCGAGCGATTCGCGGCCACCCAGCTGCAACAGCAGCCTGTCCAGGCGGGCCATTTCCGATATGAAATCCAGCGGCACCTTGTTTTTGATGCGGTACAGCGACAGCGCATGCAGCGCCGGCAGGCCAGCCAGGGTGTCGATATGCTGGTGGTGGCCCTCGATGACCAGGCTGGCCAGATGCGCATAGTGGCGCAGGGGGGCCAGATCGATATTGTTCCTGGCCGCCTCGCCCAGGTTCAGGTATTCGAGGCCGCGTAAATTTTCCAGCTGCAGGATGTCGGCTTGCGCCAGCTCGTACACGCCCAGGCTCAGGCGCTTCAGGTGGCGCAGCTCGCCCAACGCTTCCAGATGGATGGCTTGCCGGTGGCAATCGATGGACAGGCTGGCCACATGCGGCAGCGCGCGCAGGATGCGGGCATCGAACACCCTTGGGTCGTAACCGTAGATACGGATGGTCAGCGCCGTGCCGCAAGTAGCGGCCAGGGCGTCGAGGTCGGCCAGCAGCGGCTCCGGCTCGCCCAGGGCATTGAACTGCACCAGCACGTTCTGGTCGTTCGCGATGGCGGCGCGGATCGCCCCGGCGTCGATGCGCTCGGGGTTCTGGATGTACTGCGGCTGTCTTGCTTGCGTCATTGTCACAGTCCTATGGGGTAGTCCACCTGCCTGGCGGGCGGGCAGCCTTCCGGTCCCGGGAACGTCTGCTTGCCCGTGTCATCGAAGCGCTTGCCGCAATCGACGAGCACGCGTTTGCGGAAAGTGAAAATGCTGGCCACCTTGCCGTTCGGGTGGTAGCAGATATTGTCGCCATCGCGGTCGGCCGAGCCGTAGCTGATCATGCTCTGGCCATTCACCGTGCGTGTGCTGTGGCCGCTGCGCGGTTCCGTGCATTTGAGCTGGCCGCTTTCGTAATACGCGTTGACGACGGAAGTGTCGGCGGCGCGGTCGACCAGCAGTTCGTCCTTGCGCTTGCCGTTCGGGTAGTTCGAATAGCCTTCCTGGCGCTGGCCGTACTGGAAGGCGTAGTAATACTGCGGCTTGCCGTCCGGGTAGTACATGTGATGGTATTCGCATACGTCGTCGCGCGTGCTGCCGTACTCTTTGAAGGTGCAGCGGTGGATGTCGTTGAGCAGCTGGCCGTCTTCGTAGTATTCGCGCAGGTGCGTGAGGAGTCTGCCCTGGTCGATGACGGCCAGGCGCTCCGGCTTGCCGTTCGGGTAGTAGCGCGCGTCCAGGCCCTGCTTCTTGCCGTTGTCCCACAGCGTATCGAGGCGCAGGATTTTGCCGCTGTCGTCGAACGCCTGTTCGCGGCCATCGAGCTGGCCATTGCGGTAGGTGGCCGTGTAGATCACGTATTCCTTGCCGGCAGGACCCAGATAGCGCGTGCGCGCGCCTTCCAGCACCCCCGCCTGGTAATGGTCGCGCTGACGCAGCGCGCCTTGCGCATCCGTGTCGACTGCCTCGCCCTGTTTTTTGCCTTTCACGAAAGTGACGCTTTGCGTGACCTTGTCCTTGAGCTTGAGTTTCCACGGCCCGTCGCGCAAGCCTTCGATAAAGCTGCCGTCGCCGTCTTCCGTGATCCACGCTCCATGGCGCGTGCCGTTGACGTAGTTGCCGCGCGTTTGCAGCTTGCCTCCCATGCTGCGCTCGTGCGGCCCATTCAGCTGGCCGCCCGCGTAGGTGTCGAAGCCCGTCACCTCCTCTTCAGCGGCATAGTTGACGATTGTCCAGCGGCCTTCGCGCTTGCCGGCCCGGTACATTCCGCTCTCACTCTGTTTGGGATAATCGAAGTGCCACAGGCCTTCCTGCAGGCCGTTGACGAAATGTCCCTTTTCGCTTCCTTCGTGCATGCCTTCGCGTACCCACAGGCCCTGGCGCTTGCCTTTCACGTATTGACCCCGTTCGACCACCGAGCCATCGTCCCAGGCCAGGCTGTAAATGACGGACGGGCCGTCTGCGCTGCCAGTGAATTGCTTTGGCATCGTCTCCCACGTCACTTGCCACAGGCGGTAGTTGGGCAGGATGCCCGCGCCCGCGTCGCTGTACAGGGTGTAGCTGGCGGTGAGATAGCGGTCGCCTTTTTTCTGGAAGGTTTTCTTGTAGGTGATGGCGTCCTTGCCACCGCTCGCCACGGGCTTGCCGTCATCGCTGTAGTAGCCGACGATGGTGCCTTGCGTATGGTCGATGGCGTCGAAGTCCGCATTGCCGCTCTTGCCGCGCGGGACGCTGTAGTCCATCGGCGCCAGTTTCGCCAGTGCGGCCTTGACCTGTCCCGCGTTGGGAGCGCTGCTTTGCGCCACGATACGGTTCAGTGCCGGCTGCAAGCCGTCCAGGCGCCGGTATTTGCCGGAGCTGCGATGGTAGCGGTAGGCGCGTAAGCCATTTTTGTCGCCCTGGCGGAACAGCACCAGCATGGTTTGCACGCTGTCGTCCGTTTCCTTGTCCAGTGAGGCGTAGAAGACGGAACGGATGAGGGCATTGCCGAACTGGTCGAGCAAAACGGGTTTCGCGCTGCTGCTCTTGCACTCGCAGTAATAGCCGTTGACGCTTTCTTTTTCCTTGAGAAAGGCGACATCCAGGCCGCTGTCTTGCGAAGCGCTGATGGCGGGATGGGCGAGGCTCTTGCCTTCGTAGAAGGACGCGCCGTGGGCGAGGGCGGAGCAAAGCAGCAAGGGCAGAAGCAGACGTTTCATCGTGAGGCTGGCGCCAGAGCGCCGCAATGGAAAGGCCACGATTCTGCCTGTGTTCTTACTTGCGGGCAAATACTGGTCTATCGTGCGCGCCCCGATTCAGGGCTGGTGCGCGGCGCAAAAATCCAGCAGCATATGCTCGCCTTCCGGCCACGGGCCGTAGCCGGCATCGCCATTGACATGGCCGGCGTCGCCGATCATGGTGAGATCGCTGTCCCAGGCGGCGGCAAACGCGCGTGCCCGCGCGAAGCTGACATAGGGATCATCACCGCTGGCCACCACCAAGCTGGGAAACGGCAAGGCTTGCAGCGGCATGGGCGCAAAGCCCGTCGTGCCGGCGGGATAGGAGGGCGCCTCTACATCGCTGGGGGCGACGAGGAAGGCGCCGGCGATCCTGTGCGGCGAGCCGCTGGCCGCCCAATGGGCCACCAGCGCGCAGGCCAGGCTGTGCGCGGCCAGCACGGGCGGGCGCTCGCAGGCGGCGATGGCGCTGTCGAGCTCCGCCACCCATTCGTCCTTGTCCGGCGTCTGCCATTCCCGGTGCGGCACGCGCGACCATTGCGGGTGGCGCGCTTCCCAATGGGTTTGCCAGTGCTGCGGCCCGGAATTCCACAGGCCGGCCAGGGTCAGGACGAGAGGCGACATCGATGCTCCTTAAAGTTCGGTGCGTAGGGCGAAAAGCTCCGGGAACAATACCACGTCGAGCATCTTGCGCAAATAGCTCACGCCCGCCGTGCCGCCGGTACCTGTCTTGAAGCCGATGATGCGTTCCACCGTCGTCACATGGCGGAAGCGCCAGAAGCGGAAGGCCGTTTCCAGATCCACCAGCTTTTCTGCCAGCTCGTACAGGGCCCAGTGTTTCGACGGGTCGCGGTAGACTTCCAGCCAGGTCGCTTTTACCGAGGCGTCGGTGGTGGTTGGCAGGGTCCAGTCGGCGTTCAGGCGCTCGGGCGCGATGGGCAGGCCGCTGCGCGCCAGCAGCTTGATGGCTTCATCGTAGACGGATGGCGAGCGCAGGGCGGCATCGAGCACTTTGTAGGTGTCGGGTGCCGTCGTATGTACATTCAGCAGGGCGGCGTTCTTGTTCCCCAGGATGAATTCGATTTCGCGGTACTGGAAGGACTGGAAGCCGGACGAGGCGCCCAGGTAGGGACGGATGGCTGTGTATTCGGGTGGCGTCATGGTGGCCAGTACGTCCCAGGCATGCACCAGCTGGTCCATGATGCGCGCCACGCGGGCCAGCATTTTAAAAGCGGGCGCCAGGTCGCCGCTTTGCAGGTTGGCGCGCACGGCGTGCATTTCGTGCAGCATCAGCTTCATCCACAGTTCGCTCGTCTGGTGCTGCACGATGAACAGCATTTCGTTGTGGTTCGGCGACAGCGGATGCTGGGCCGTCAGGATGCGGTCCAGTGCCAGGTAGTTACCGTAGCTCATCGATTCACTGAAATCCATCTGCGCGCCATGCCACTGCGCATCCTGGGCGCCCGCATGCATGGGGCAGCCACTGGTGTTTTCCTTGTTCATATTCTTGTCGTCGCTCATGGGATGCTTCAGGTGACGGCATCGCGCTTGGCAGCGATGTCATAGGCTTGGGTGTCGAGGATGTCGCGCAGGATTTCCACGGCATCCCACACGTCGGCAAAGCTCGTGTACAGGGGCGTGAAACCGAAGCGCATGATGGCCGGCTCGCGGTAGTCGCCGATCACGCCGCGCGCGATCAGCGCCTGCATCACGGCATAGCCGTGCGGATGCGTGAAGCTGACCTGGCTGCCGCGCCGCGCATGCTCGCGCGGCGTGACGAGGCCCAGCGGATGGCTGGCGCAGCGCTGTTCCACCAGGGCGATGAACAGGTCCGTCAGAGCCAGCGACTTGCGCCGGATGGCTTCCATGCTCGTCTGCGCAAAGATCTCCAGGCCGCATTCGACCAGGGCCAGCGAGACGATGGGCTGCGTGCCGCACAGGGCGCGGGCGATACCGTCGGCGGGCGCAAAGCCCGGATCCATGGCGAACGGCGTAGCGTGGCCCCACCAGCCGGACAGCGGCTGGCGGAAGCGCGCCTGGTGTTTTTCGGGTACCCAGATGAAGGCGGGCGAGCCTGGGCCGCCGTTCAGGTATTTATAGGTGCAGCCAACGGCCAGGTCGGCGCCGGCGCCGTTCAGGTCCAGCGGCACGGCGCCGGCCGAATGGGCCAGGTCCCACAGCGCCAGCGCGCCTTGCGCGTGGCAATGGCTGCTGATGGCTGCCATGTCGTGCTGGTAGCCGGTACGGTAGTTGACGTGCGTGAGCATGGCGACGGCACAATCGGCGGCTATGGCCTGCGCCAGCTCCTCGGGGCTGTCGACCAGGCGCAGCTGGTAGCCGCGATCGAGCCAGGCGGCAAGACCTTGCGCCATGTACAGGTCGGTAGGGAAGTTGCTGCGTTCGCTGACGATGATTCTGCGCGCGGCATGCGCGGGATCGCTGGCCTGCATCTGCAGGGCGGCGGCCAGGGCCTTGAACAGGTTGACGGAGGTGGTGTCGGTGATCACCACTTCACCCGTGCCGGCGCCCAGCAGGGGGGCCAGGCGGTCGCCCAGGCGCTTGGGCAAGTCGAACCAGCCGGCGGTATTCCAGCTGCGGATCAGGTCGGTGCCCCATTCGGCCGTGATGACGTGCTGGGCGCGGGCAAGAGCCGCTTTCGGCCGCGCACCCAGGGAATTGCCATCGAGGTAAATCACGCCTTGCGGCAAGTCGAATTGCTGGCGCAGGGGCGCCAGGGGATCGTCGAGATCGCGCGCGCTGCAGTCGTGTCGAGAAATCATGGTGGCTTTCATGTTGATACTTGTCTCAATGGCATGATATTGCTTGAGGCTTAAAGTATTGTGCGGAAGCAGGCAGTGTAGCAAATCCCCGCCAAAATGCGGAATTTTCGCCCCGGATGGGGTGCGGAAAGTATCTCTTTGCCGGGCGTCAACGAAAAAAATCACGTTTTTTTTAAAATATTTTCAAATCACCCTAAAGTTTAGCCCGACGCCGCCGTCAACGATTACATGAACGGCGTCAAGCCGCCAAAAAGAATGCGGGTTTTTAAATATTTTTCAAAAAAACCCTAAAGTTCCTGTCAAGGCAGCCGTTATCTAGGTAAGCAGACTTGACTTTGGTCAAGTTGTTGTAAAAAAGTGATATTTTTTACAGGCCTGAAACTGGGTAAATCCCACACAGCGGCCACCTTCCACATCCGCGCCGCTACGGGCGTGCGACCATGATCGAGTAGTGTTTGTCAGACAAACACCTACGGTCCTGCCCGTCATTTCCCGACCAAAAATACAGTGCTTCGCCTCTGTTGCATTTGATGTTGCTCCTGCAGAATGTATCTCACTGGCAACATACAACGCCAGCTGAATTCAACGGATTGAGGAGATGGAAATGACTGCTAACGACATGATGGCTGAGATTCGCGACGCTAACCTGAGCTACCTGATGCTGGCCCAGCAAATGATTCGTGCGGACAAGGTAACGGCCATCTTCCGTTTGGGCATCGCCGCTGAAATCGCCGAATTGATCGAAGGCATGAGCAACGCGCAGATCCTGAAGCTCGCTGGCGGCAACATGATGCTGGCCCGCTTCCGCTTCGACGACAGCGCCATCCTGGGTATGTTGACGAACTATAATAAAGACCGCTCGCTGGCCCAGTCGCATGCCGCTATCCTGATGGCCGGCCAAGGCGTCGAAGAAATCGCCTAAGTTTTTAGATTAGTACTCGTCAGTCCCGGAGCAGTCAGCATGGCCAAGAAAAGTGTCGTATCGGAAGCGCAAGAAATCCAGCTGGCCATCGAGTTGATACAGCTGGGCGCACGCCTGCAACTGCTGGAGACGGAAGTCTCGCTGTCGCGCGAACGCCTGCTGAACCTGTACAAGGAATTGAAAGGCGTCTCGCCGCCCAAGGGTATGCTGCCCTTTTCCACCGACTGGTTCCTCACCTGGCAGCCGAATATCCATTCCTCGCTGTTCATCAATATCCATAAATTCCTTGTCGACCACGCTGGCGCCACCGGTATCGAAGCCGTGATGAAGGCGTATAAACTGTATCTGGAGCAGATGCCGCCCGAAGCCGGTGAAGAGCCGCTGCTCTCGCTGACGCGGGCCTGGACACTGGTGCGCTTTTTCAGCAGCAAAATGCTGGACATGGCACCCTGCGGCAAGTGTGGCGGCAAGTTTGTCGTCAACTGCCTCGACCTGAATTCCGATTATGTCTGCGGCCTGTGCCACATGCCTTCGCGTGCCGGCAAGACCAAGAAGGCGCGCGATGAAGCGGCCGCTGTTGCCCACCGAGCATAAGCACCTGAGATTGCTCCGCATCGTACCAGCCGGAGCCGGTCGCCAGACCGGGCTCCGGCTTTTTCATGCTGCTTTCGCTTACACTGGCGTTTTCCTCCGACGACTGTCCCATGCTGCAACAAATCCTGCGTGCGCCCGCGCTCAAGGCCATCCTGATCCAGGTGCTGGCTTTTCCTTTGATGTTGCTATTGGTCTATTGCCTGGCGCGCGCAGGGATGGTCATGTCATTGCCAGTCGTGGCCTTGCTGCAAGGTGTGCTGTCGGCCCTCATTACCTGGCGCGCTGGCCTGGCGCGCTGGTGGTGTGCCATCGGACTGCTGTTTGCGCCCGCGCTGCTGGCGGCCAGCCTGCTGCACTGGCCCCCGGCCGTGTTCCTGGCGGCCTTTGTTTTCCTGCTGAGCCTGTATTGGTCCACGTTTCGTACCCAAGTGCCGTTCTATCCGTCAGGGCCGCGCGTGTGGCATGCGGTCGCCGAGTTGATCGCGGACCGTCCCGGCGTGCGTCTGGTCGATATAGGTAGCGGCCTGGGCGGCCTGGTGCTGGACCTCGCGCAACGCCGTCCCGATGGGCAGTTTTCCGGCATCGAGCTGGCGCCGCTGCCGTGGCTGGCAAGCCGCCTGCGCGCGCGGCTGTCGGGAAGTCGCGCGCGCTTCCTGCACGGCGACTACGAAGCGCTCGATTTCAGCCGCTACGATGCGGTCTTTGCCTACCTGTCGCCGGCGGCGATGGCGGCCCTGTGGGGCAAGGCGGAAAGGGAAATGTTGCCCGGTAGCATGCTTCTTAGTTACGAATTTCAGATTGCGGCACGCGAACCCGATAAGACCATCGCCGCCACAGAGGGTGGCCCTTTGCTTTACATATGGTGCTTTTAAGCAATTGTCTGCGTTATTTGCTTGCCCGGAGGGCAATCTCACGTTATTGTAGTTCCACACGGCATTTTCTCGGAATTGCGTTGAAAAGCAGGGCATTTCAATTAACTTCCGGTTACTTTTTTTTGCCGCTGTCTTCGTCGGCGGCGCAGCCGCCAGAGGGCAGGAACAGGTTTGAACATGCCGGGCACACAGCCCCGGCCATTATTGGGAGTCAGGGCACTTGTTAGTCATAATCGGATACATCATCGTCTGCGCCTCGGTCTTTGGCGGCTTTGCGCTGGCCGGCGGCCATCTGGCGGCGCTGTTCCAGCCGCTGGAGTTGCTGATGATCGGCGGCGCCGCCCTGGGCGCCTTCCTTGTTGGTAACAATAACAAGGCGATCAAGGCGACGATCGCCGCCTTGCCCAGCCTGTTCAAAGGCTCCCGCTATACCAAAGAGCTGTACATGGAACTGATGTCGCTGCTGTTCGAAGTGCTCAGCAAGGTGCGCAAGGAAGGCTTGATGTCGATCGAAGGCGATATCGACAAGCCCGAAGAAAGTCCTTTGTTTTCCAAGTATCCGGCCGTGCTGGCCGATCACCACATCGTCGAATTCATGACCGATTACCTGCGCCTGATGGTATCGGGCAATATGGATGCCTTCCAGATCGAAAACTTGATGGACAACGAAATCGAGACGCACCATCACGAAGGCGCTGTGCCAGCCCACGTGATTGCCAAGGTGGGCGATGGCTTGCCCGCTTTCGGTATCGTCGCCGCCGTCATGGGCGTGGTGCACACGATGGAATCGGTGGGCATACCCCCAGCCGAGCTTGGCATGCTGATCGCGCACGCGCTGGTCGGCACCTTCCTCGGCATCTTGCTGGCCTATGGTTTCGTGGGCCCACTGGCCAGCCTGCTGGAGCAGAAGCTGGAAGAGTCGAGCAAGATGTTTCAGTGCGTGAAAGTAACCCTGCTGGCCAGCCTGAACGGTTATGCGCCGGCGCTGGCCGTGGAGTTCGGCCGCAAGGTCCTGTTCTCGACCGAGCGCCCGACGTTCAACGAGCTGGAAGACCACATCAAGAAATCGAAAACGAAGTAAGCAGTGAACATACGCCTGAACACCATGAGTCATTTGCAGCACACGGAAGGGGGACGCCATGGCCGATGAAGGCATGCGCCCGATTATTGTCAAGCGCATCAAGAAAACGGCCGGTGGGCACCATGGCGGGGCGTGGAAAATCGCCTACGCCGACTTTGTCACGGCCATGATGGCCTTCTTCCTGCTGATGTGGCTGTTGGGCTCCACGTCGAAGGGCGACTTGAACGGCATATCGGAATTTTTCAAGACACCCCTGAAAGTGGCGATGGCGGGCGGCTCCGGCAGCGGCGAGAGCAATTCCGTGATCCAGGGCGGCGGCCAGGACCTGTCGCGCCAGGATGGGCAAGTGCGCAAGGCGCAGGAAGAGCAGCAGCGCAAGTCGTTCGACCTCAATTCCGCCAAGGCCGCGCTCGAACGCGAGGAAGGCAAGCGCCTGCAGGCGCTCAAGGCGCGCATCGAAGCGACCATCGATGCCAATCCCCTGCTGAAAAAATACAAGAACCAGTTGCTGCTCGATATCACCAGCGAAGGCTTGCGCATCCAGATCGTCGACGAGCAGAACCGTCCGATGTTTGCACTCGCCAATGCGAATCTGCAACCATATACCAAGGAAATTCTGCATGCCATTGGCTCCGTGCTCAATGAAGTGCCGAACCGCATCGGCCTGTCCGGGCACACGGACTCGACGCCCTACATGAGCGATGCCGGCTACAGCAACTGGGAATTGTCGGCTGACCGCGCGAATGCGTCGCGGCGCGAACTGGTGATTGGCGGCATGAAGGAAGAAAAAGTATTGCGCGTGGTGGGACTGGGCTCGGCCGCTCACCTGGACAAGCTCGACCCCTTCAATCCGATCAACCGGCGCATCAGCATCATCGTCATGAACAAACGCACGGAAGAAAATGTCCTGCGCGATGGATCGGCGATAGAGCTGCCGGTGACCGATGCCGCTTCCGCCGCTGTTGCTTCGGGGCTGGCGGCCGGTGCGCCGCCTGCGGCGGCACCCGCTCCCGGCCCGGCAGCGGCGAAAAAATAACACGCATGGATGTCAACGCGTGGTGTATTGAAACAATGAGACCTTTATGACAAGAAAGAAAATACTTGGCTCGCATGTAAAGCGCCTGCTGTCTGGCGTATCGGACCATGGCCGCAAGCACTTGACGGAGGTGGAAACCGACCTGGTGCAGACCGGCATCTTGCTGGAAGAGGCGATCGAGAAGCTGTCCTTCAATTTCATGGCGATACACGCAGCCGTCGCTGCGCAGCAAGATACCATCGCCATGCTGCTCGAAGGCGGTATTCCGGCCGAGCAGCAGCGGGAAAAACTGCTGGCATTGCAGGACGAAGTTGGGGGGTACGTGAATGCCGCCATCACCAGCCTGCAGTTCCAGGACATGACCAGTCAGCTGATCGAGCGCACCTTGAAGCGCGTGACGGGCTTGCGCGAGTTCCTCGGTACCTTGGGCTCGCATGGCGCGGAGATGTTGCCGGAAAGCGACAATGAAGAAATTGTCGCTTTGCTGGGGCGGGTCAGCATGGCGCTGGCGATTCAAAGCCTGGAGTTGCGCAGCGTGCTGCGCAAGGCTGTCAGTCAGCAGCATTTGGAAAGTGGCGACATCGAGCTGTTCTAGCATGCCAGTGCGGAACACTTGCGGTTGCATGGATTGATTAATCAAATACTCGGGCAGGATGTCCGGAATAAGTGGGAGCAAAGATGGCCAAAACGATACTTGCAGTGGACGATTCCAGCTCATTGCGCCAGATGGTGGCGTTCAGTCTGAAAGCCGCCGGTTACCAGGTGGTGGAGGCCGTCGACGGCCAGGACGGACTGGAAAAAGCCAAGCTGCAAACCGTGGACCTGGTATTGACGGACCAGAACATGCCGCGCATGGATGGCCTGGAGCTGATCAAGTTGCTGCGAGAACTGCCGACGTACCAGAAGGTGCCCATTCTGATGCTGACGACGGAGTCGTCGGACGAAATGAAGTCGAAAGGACGTGCTGCCGGCGCCAATGGCTGGCTGGTCAAGCCCTTCGATCCGCAACGCCTGATCGAAGTGGTCAAGAAGGTAATCGGCTGATGCCAGCCGCGCAGCGCAACGATGCAAATGACGGAGTCACCCTATGACCATCGATATTAGCCAGTTTTTTCAGGTCTTTTTCGATGAGGCCGAAGAACTGCTGGCTGAAAAAGAACGGCTGTTGCTGGCCGTCGATATTGCGGCGCCCGACGCCGAAGACCTGAATGCCATTTTCCGCACGGCCCATTCGATCAAGGGCGGCGCATCGACGTTCGGCCTGAGCGACATGAGCGAGGTGACGCACATCCTCGAGTCGCTGCTCGACCGCATCCGCCAGGGCCAGATGGCCCTGACGGCGGAACACGTCGACGCTTTTCTGGCCGCCAAGGATATCCTCAAGATGCAGCTCGACGGCCATCGTCTTGGCAGCGCCGTCGACCAGGATGCCGTGGCCAATGTGCGCATGATGCTGCAGTCGTTCTCGCAGGACGTGCCCGTGGCCGCGCTCACGCCCGTCGCGCCAGCCTTCCATACGGCGGAAAAAGCAGCCGTCAGCCACGCCGGTGGCCAGCGCTACCGCCTGGAGCTGCCGAAGATGGAGGAGCGCGAAGTCGAGGCACTGGCGGCCGAGCTGGGCTTGCTGGGCGACGTCGCCATGTCCACCCTGGCCGACGCACGCAAGGTGCTGGAAGTGACGACGCATGAAAGCCTGGACGATATCCTGGCCATCTGCTCGTTCGTGCTCAATCCCGACGACATGGTGATCACGCAGGCACCGCCATTGGCGCCAGGCGAAGCCGAAGCGGCCCGCGCGGCGCAGGAAAAGGCCCAGGGTTATGGTTTCTTCGACCCGCTGCCAGGGGCGCCTGCCGCTCAGGGCGCGGTGGATCCCGGCTATGGCTTCTTCCAGCCGCTCGAGGATATCCGCGCCGCCGCCGGTGTGCAGAGCGAGGCCGAACAGGGCTACGGTTTTTTCCAGCCTTTGGCCCAGATCCGTGCCGATGCCGCCAAGGCGGGCAACGCCGGCGCTGCCGCCGTGCCGGCCGTGGCGAGCGCCGCGACCGAGGTAGAGCAGGAAAAGAAACCGGCCAAGAAAGAGGGCGACAAGGCTGGTGCCGAATCGTCGTCGATCCGCGTCTCGATCGAAAAAGTCGACCAGCTGATCAACCTGGTGGGCGAACTGGTGATCACGCAGGCGATGATCGAGCAGCGCGCCAGCGCGCTCGACCCGATGCTGCATGAAAAACTGCTCGACAGCGTCAGCCACCTGACGCGCAATACGCGCGACTTGCAGGAAGCGGTGATGTCTATCCGCATGATGCCGATGGATTTCGTCTTTTCGCGCTTCCCGCGCATGGTGCGCGACCTGGCGACCAAGTTGGGCAAGAAGGTCGACTTCATCACCAATGGCGCCGCCACGGAACTGGACAAGGGTCTCATCGAACGCATCGTCGATCCGCTGACGCACCTGGTGCGCAACAGCATCGACCACGGTGTGGAAATGCCGGCCGCCCGCGTGGCCGCCGGCAAGACCGAGGCCGGCCGTTTGTTCCTCTCGGCCAGCCACCAGGGCGGCAACATCATCATCGAAGTATCCGATGATGGCGCGGGACTGAACCGCGAGCGCATCCTGGCCAAGGCGCAGCAGCAGGGACTGGACGTGTCCGAGACGATGAGCGACGCCGACGTGTGGCAGCTGATTTTCGCGCCCGGCTTTTCCACCGCCGAAGCGGTCACCGACGTGTCGGGCCGCGGCGTGGGCATGGATGTCGTCAAGCGCAATATCAGCGCCATGGGCGGCGTGGTCGACATCCGTTCGGCGAAGGGTTTTGGTACGACGATTTCCATCTCGCTGCCGCTGACCCTTGCCATCCTGGACGGCATGTCGATCCGTGTCGGCGATGAAGTGTATATTTTACCGTTGGGCTTTGTCATCGAATCACTGCAGCCAGCCGTTGAGGATATCAAGGACATCAGTGGCAAGGGGCAAGTGGTGAAAGTGCGCGGCGAATACCTGCCGTTGATTCCCCTGTACCAGATGTTCGACATCGCACCGCGCTTTACCAGTCCATCGGAAGGCATCTGCGTGATTCTCGAGACGGAAGGGCGCAAGGCAGCCCTGTTTGTCGACGACCTGGTGGGACAGCAGCAGGTCGTGGTGAAAAACCTCGAATCGAATTACCGCAAGGTGGTCGGCATTTCCGGCGCCACCATCCTGGGCGATGGCGGCGTGTCGCTGATTCTTGATGTCGCCGCCCTGATCCGCTCCTCTCGCCAGTTAGCCGACGAGTCCATTTTTTCGTAATACCGATAGATAAAAGATAGGAAAACGCACCATGTCAGATACTCAACAAACATCCGGAAGCAATACGGGCGACGGCAAGGACATCGCCGGACGTGAATTCCTGGCCTTCACCCTGGGCTTCGAAGAGTACGGCATCGATATCCTGAAGGTCCAGGAAATCCGTGGTTACGAAGCGGTCACCCGCATCGCCAACGCGCCTGAATTCATCAAGGGCGTGATCAACCTGCGCGGCATCATCATTCCCGTGGTCGACATGCGCATCAAGTTCAACCTGGGCACGCCCGTGTACGACCAGTTCACGGTGGTGATCATCCTGAACATCGGTGGACGCATCGTCGGCATGGTGGTCGACAGCGTTTCCGACGTGACCACCCTGACGCCGGAGCAAGTGAAACCGGCGCCGGAAATGGGCACCGCCTTCTCGACCGACTACATGATTGGCCTCGGTACCATCGACGAGCGCATGCTGATCCTGGTCGACATCGACAAGCTGATGTCGAGCAGCGAGATGGGCCTGATCGACAAGCTGGCGGCGTAAGCAGCCGCATGGCAGCAAGGCGGCGCCCGGTGCGCCGCCGTTTTGGCACGCAAAGAATCACTACAGATATGCATGTACCGGCGCGAGCAGCATCTAGAGGCGCGCCGGCAGGCTGCAAGGTCCGATAGAGACCAGGCCACAACACGGCGCCGTCCGGTTGAACGGGCGCCGTTCACATAAATATTGGAGACTGTAATGAGTTTGCGCGATTTCAAGATAGGCACCCGGCTGGGGATAGGTTTTGGCAGCATCCTCGCCATCCTGGTGGTGGTGATCGTTTCGGCGAATGCACTGAATTATCGTAACAAGGCCCAGTTGCTCACGGGCCTGGAGCTGGCAAGCGAAAAAAATACGCAGGCGTCGTTGATGAAAAGCGCGATGCTGGAAACCGGTATCGCCATGCGCAATATCGGCCTGCAGGGCGATGTTGGCCTGATGCAGGTGGAGGAGGGCAAGGTGCGCGAGCAGCGCAAGCTGTACGACGGCGCACGCGCCAAGCTGTCCAGCCTGGGCCTGTCCGATGGCGAGAAGACGCTGCTGGCCAATATCGCCAAGGTCGACGGCGAAGTCGATGCCGCCTTCAAGGAGGCGATGGGGCAGGTGCTGGCGTTTAACAGCGAGGGCGCGGCCAAGGTGATTGCCACCCGCATCGACCCTTTGAACAAGACGACCCTGGCCGATATCAACAAGCTGCTCGCCTTGCAGCATGTGGCCCAGCAAAGCTTCATGGACGACTCGCTGACGGCTGACGCGCGCCTGATGACGGTACTGTTCATCCTGGGTGGGGCGGCGGTGGCGATCGGCGCCTGGTGCGCCATCTTCATCACGCGCTCGATCACGGTGCCCTTGTCCGGTGCCCTGGCGGTGGCGCAGAAGGTGGCAGCGGGCGAGCTGACATCGCACGTGGTGGTCGAAGGCAAGGATGAAACGAGCGCGCTGCAGCAGGCGCTCAAGGACATGAACGAGAGCCTGGTACAGACGGTCAGCGACGTGCGCAATGGGACGGACACCATCACCGTGGCGTCGCGCGAGATCGCCAGCGGCAATGCGGACCTGTCGGCGCGCACGGAAACGCAGGCCAGTTCGCTCGAAGAAACGGCGTCGTCGATGGAAGAGCTGACGTCGACTGTGAAGCAGAACGCGGACAACGCGCGCCAGGCCAACCAGCTGGCCGTGTCGGCATCGTCGGTGGCGGAGCAGGGCGGCAAGGTGGTGGCGCAAGTGGTCGATACCATGGGTTCCATCAAGGACAGTTCGCGCAAGATTGTCGATATTATCGGCGTCATTGACGGCATTGCGTTCCAGACGAATATCCTGGCGCTGAATGCGGCCGTCGAGGCGGCGCGCGCAGGCGAGCAGGGACGTGGCTTTGCGGTGGTGGCATCCGAAGTGCGCAATCTTGCCCAAAGATCCGCTGGCGCAGCCAAAGAGATCAAGGGACTGATCGGCGACTCGGTCGACAAGGTCGATGCCGGCAGCCGCCTGGTGGACGAGGCGGGGCAGACCATGGGTCTGATCGTCACGTCGATCCGGCAGGTGGCCGACATCATGGGCGAGATTACGGCGGCAACGCAGGAACAGAGCCATGGCATCGAGGAAGTGAACCAGGCCATCGCGCAGATGGACCAGATGACGCAGCAGAATGCGGCGCTGGTCGAGGAAGCGGCGGCCGCCGCCGAAAGCATGCAGGACCAGGCGCAGAAACTGGCCGACGCCGTCAGCATCTTCAAGCTGGGCGGCGAGAGCGCGGCGCAGGCGTCCATGCCGGCGCCCGTGAAGGCGGTGGCACGGCCGGCACCGAGTGTGGCGGCAAATACACGGCGGGTGGCAAAGGCGGCGCAGGCCGGCACGCCACCGCCTGCGAAAAAGCTGGCGGCGGCCGGCGGCGACGATTGGGAAGAGTTCTGACGCCAACCCGGTCCCGCTAGTTATACTTGCAAAGGCATTGGTCAGAGTAGTCATAGAGAGGTAAAAACAAATGCCGCAAACTAAAACGGATTCGGTCAAGGAATTTGATTTCACTGGCAAGGACTTCGAGCGGGTCCGCGCCATGATTTACAAGCGGGCCGGCATCGCGCTGGCCGACAGCAAGCAGGAGATGGTCTACAGCCGTCTGGCCAGGCGCCTGCGGGCGACCGGCATCTCCTCGTTCGTCCGCTACCTGGACGACCTGGAAGCGGGCCGCATGGGCGACGAGTGGGAAGCGTTCACGAATGCGCTGACGACCAACCTGACGTCGTTTTTCCGCGAGGCGCATCACTTCCCGTTGCTGGCCGAGCATGTGAAAAAACTGAGCGGGCCGATCACCATCTGGTGTTCGGCCAGTTCCACCGGCGAGGAGCCATACTCGATCGCCATGACGGTGTGCGAGGCGTTCAATACGCTCACGCCGCCGGTCACCATCATCGCCACGGATATCGACACGAATGTGCTGGCCACGGCCGCCAATGGCGTCTACAACCTGGACCGGCTCGACAAGATGCCGGCCGACCGTGCGCGGCGCTTTTTCTTGCGCGGCAAGGGCGATCGCGAGGGGCAGGTGCGGGTGCGCCCGGAACTGCGCCAGATGATCACCTTCAAGCCGCTCAACCTGCTGGCCGACAGCTGGCCCCTGACGGGACAGTTCGACGTCATCTTCTGCCGTAACGTGATGATTTATTTTGACAAGGCGACGCAGCGCAAGATTCTGTCGCGCTTTGTGCCGTTGATGAAGTCCGATGCCCTGCTGTTTGCGGGCCACTCGGAGAATTTTCTGTACGTGTCGGATTCATTGAAGCTGCGCGGTAAAACAGTCTATGAGCTCGACCAGCCGCGGGGCGCCGCACCCAAGGCATCGTCGCATCGTACATGAGAGTGAAATATGAGCCTGGAATCCAAAGAGCAATTTGCCACTAACGTCTATTACGACAGGACGTTCAATTGTGACGCCGCCAAGATCTTGCCTGGTGAGTATTACTTTACCAACAAGGACATGCTGATCGTCACCGTGCTCGGCTCCTGCGTCTCGGCCTGCATCCGCGATCGTGTCACCGGTCTGGGCGGCATGAACCATTTCATGCTGCCCGACGGCGGCAGCGATCCGAATAGCCCGATTTCAGCGTCGATGCGCTATGGCACCTACGCCATGGAGATATTGATCAACGATCTGCTGAAGGCCGGTGCGCGGCGCGAGAACATGGAAGCGAAAGTATTTGGCGGCGGCGCCGTGCTGCGCGGCTTCACGGCGATTAACGTCGGCGAACGCAATGCGGCCTTCGTCATCAATTACCTGAAGGCGGAAAAGATGCGCGTGGTGGCCGAGGACTTGAATGATATCCACCCGCGCAAGGTGTATTTTTTCCCTCGCAGCGGCAAGGTGCTGGTGAAAAAGCTGATGCAGACGCATAACGATACCTTGGTGCGCCGCGAGCTCGATTACGCAAGCCGTCTCAAGGTTGCGCCCGTGGGTGGCGAGATCGAGCTGTTCTAGTATCACCAGGCCCAACCTGCTGCGCGTCGTGCTTTGCGGCCTGCGATGCTCACCGTGCTTCAGCACGGTTGCGCTTCTTGGCCACAAATCACTGCCGCTCGCTACGGTTTTGTCTGGCGTTTTTACCGATTAAGAATAAGGGCCGCAAGGTCTGGAAGGGTATTGTATGAAGATCAAAGTATTGATCGTGGATGATTCGGCGCTGATCCGCAGCGTCATGACGGAAATCGTGAATAGCCAGCCCGACATGGAAGTGGTGGGGGCGGCGCCCGATCCGCTGGTGGCGCGCGAGATGATCAAGCAGACCAACCCCGATGTGCTGACCCTGGACGTCGAGATGCCGAAGATGGATGGCCTCGATTTCCTGGAAAAACTCATGCGTTTGCGTCCGATGCCGGTGCTGATGGTGTCGTCGCTGACCGAGCGCGGTTCGGAAATCACCATGCGCGCGCTGGAGCTGGGCGCTGTCGATTTTGTCACCAAGCCAAAGATTTCCATCCAGAGCGGCATGCGCGAGTACACCGACATGATTGCCGACAAGATCCGCGCCGCCGCGAAGGCGCGCATCCGCGCGCGCACCCTGCCGTCGGCCGGCGACAGGGTCGCCGCACCGTTGCCTGCGCTGCGCAGCCCCTTGACGTCGAGCGAAAAGCTGATCATCGTGGGTGCCTCCACGGGCGGTACGGAAGCGATCCGCGAATTCCTCATGCAGATGCCGTCCGATTGCCCCGGCATCCTGATCACGCAGCACATGCCGGAAGGCTTTACGCGTTCGTTTGCGCGCCGCCTCGATTCGCTGTGCAAGATCTCGGTGCAGGAAGCTGCAGGCGGCGAACGCGTGCTGCCCGGCCACGCCTACATCGCGCCCGGTCATTCGCACCTGACCTTGACGCGTAGTGGCGCCAATTACATGACCAAGATCGACCAGGGTGAACCGGTCAACCGTCACCGCCCCTCGGTCGATGTGCTGTTCCGTTCGGCCGCGCAATCGGCCGGCAAAAATGCCGTCGGCGTGATCCTGACCGGCATGGGCAAGGATGGCGCACAAGGCATGTTGGAGATGAAGGCCGCAGGAGCGTATAATTTTGCGCAGGATGAAGCCAGTTGCGTGGTGTTCGGCATGCCGCGCGAGGCGATCGCCATCGGTGCTACGCATGAGGTCGGCGCTCTGACGGCGCTGCCCGGCATGGTGCTGGGACACCTGGCTGCGCATGGCATGCGTGCTTTGCGCGTGTAAGCCACGTTTTATATGATCTGGGGCAAGTTTGTTCGCCTAAAAGCAACGAAAATGCTATCCTACAGCTTGCTGCCGTAGTGTCGACCATAATGTCGGCATTCATGTCGATATTATTAACAAACCGCTACAGAAACAACGGAGTTATTCATGGCTGATCCAAAGATGAAATTTTTAGTCGTTGACGATTTTTCGACGATGCGCCGCATTGTCCGGAATCTGTTGAAGGAACTGGGTTATGCCAACGTCGATGAGGCGGAAGACGGCGTGATGGGCCTGGCCAAGCTGCGCGCGGAATCCTACGATTTCGTCGTCTCGGACTGGAACATGCCTAACATGGACGGCCTGACGATGCTGCAGCATATCCGCGCCGATCCCGCACTGGCCAAGTTGCCCGTGCTGATGGTGACCGCCGAGGCGAAAAAAGAGAACATCATCGCCGCCGCGCAAGCTGGCGCCAGCGGTTATGTTGTCAAGCCGTTCACGGCCGCGACCCTCGATGAAAAGCTGAACAAGATTTTCGAGAAGCTGGAAAAAGCCGGCGCCTGATCACGGTTTGAACCGCTTCAGAAAAAACGCTGCCAGTGCGAACTGGCAGCGTTTTTTTTCGTCGGCCTGCACCTGCTTACACCAGGCCGCCGTTGGCGCGCAGGGTCTGGCCATTGACCCAGCGGCCGTCGGGGCCAGCCAGGAAGGCGACGGCGGCGGCGATGTCGTCCGGCGTGCCCAGGCGTTCCAGGGGGGCCATCTTGCTCATGCGCTGTATCGCTTCTGTCGTCTTGCCGTTCAAGAACAGGGCCGTGGCCGTGGGGCCGGGGGCGATGGCATTGACGGTGATGTTCTTGCCGCGCAATTCCTTGGCGAAGATGGTCGTCATCGTCTCGATGGCGGCCTTGCTGGCGCCGTAGATAGCATAGCCGGGCAGGGCCAGGCCAATCACGCTGCTCGAGAAGTTGATGACGCTGCCGCCCTGGCGCAAGCGCGTCGCCGCCCGGCGCATGGTGTTGAAGCTGCCCTTGACGTTGATGGCGAACAGGGTGTCGAAGGTGGCGTCATCCGTGTCTGCCAGGGCAGGCAGCGCGGGTGGCATGATGCCGGCGTTGTTGACCAGCACGTCAACGCCGCCGAAGGCCGCTTCAGCCGCAGCGAACAGCGCCTGCACCTCGTGCGCATTGGCCACGTTGGCCTTGACCGCGATGGCGCTGCCGCCGTCGGCGAGAATGGTTGCCACCAGCTCGTCTGCCGCCTCCTTGCCGCTCGCGTAATTGACGACGACCTGCATGCCGTCGCGCGCCAGGCGGCGGGCGATGGCCGCGCCGATGCCGCGCGAGGCGCCCGTGATGATGGCGACCTTGGCCGGGGTGGATGCTGTATTCATGGTGTTTCTCCTGTCGTGGTGGCAAGCCTGTGGAATGTCGTTGCGAGCCCGTATGGCGATTGTGATCTTTATTGTTGCGTGGATAAAGATGGCTGGAATAGTTTAAGTGTGCAATCCAGATTAACAATCCTGTTCAATCCGCTGCGCTGCCGGTCTGGCAAATGGGGTCACGCAGCCAGTTGCGGTATGGAATGAAATATTTCTGAAAGTTAACTTTACACGTCAACTAAAGTGGCTCATGATCGCAGCACTATTCCACCTCTGTCCCCGCCCCCGACAAGAAGGAGCGCAATATGCGCCGAGCACCCGTATTATTCTTTGCCCTGAGCACGGCCTTGCTGGCTGCTTGCGGCGTGAGCCTTGAACAAACCAGCGTCGCACCGGCCATCGTCGAGGCGCAGCCCGGCGATGTCCAGGAGCCGGCCACGCAATCGCCTGCCGAAGGCGATGGCCGGCATGCCTATCTGCACCGCCTGGGCGGCCACGATTACGTCAGCCTGAGCCAGTATGGCCCGCAGGGCGGCTTGCCGATCCTCACGGGGGCGCAGCGCGGTGCGCACGCCATCCGCCTGCTGGCGGCCGATCCGGCCCAGGCCAGGGCCATCCTGCGCAGCCTGAGGTTGCCTGCGAACCAGCGCAAGCTATGGTCGGGAGAGGAAATCGTGCTCGATGCGGCCAGTTATGACATGCTGCAGGCGGCACGCGGCCACAACAAGCCGCTGTTTGCCGAGCTCAAGCTGGTAGGGATGGAGAAGTAAGAAAAAGAAACGGGGCCGAACGGCCCCGCTGTGACTGCGCTTAAATTTCCAGGTTGTCGATCAGGCGCGTCTGCCCAAGCTTGGCGGCAGCCAGCACCACCAGCGGTTCACCGGCGGCCAGTTCGGCGGCGCTCGGCGCCTGCAGGTTGGCGCGCTTGCGCACGGCGATATAGTCCGACTTCCAGCCACGGCTGTTCAGTAGCTGCATGCTGGCCTGTTCCAGTTCAGCGACGGCCAGATTGCCCTTGCGCACTTCCTCGGCCACAAAATTGAGTCCCTTGAACAGTTCCGGGGCCTCGGCGCGTTCACTTTCCGACAGATACATATTGCGCGACGATAAAGCCAGGCCATCGTCGGCCCGGTACGTTTCGGCGGCAATGATTTCCGTCGGCAGCGCGAACTGGCGCGCCATGTTGCGGATGATCATCAACTGCTGGTAATCCTTCTTGCCGAACACGGCCACTCTCGGACCCACGCAGGAAAACAGCTTGGTGACGACCGTGCACACGCCTTCGAAGAAGCCGGGGCGGAATTCCCCTTCCAGGGTATTGCCCAGGTCATCAGGCGGGCGCACGCGGTATTCCTGCGGTTCTGGGTACAGTTCCTTTTCCGTCGGGGCGAACAGCACGTACACGCCTTCCTTTTCCAGCTTGGCGATATCGGCCGCCATGGTGCGCGGGTATTTTTCGAAGTCTTCGTTCGGGCCGAATTGCAGGCGGTTCACGAAGATCGAGGCGACGACGGGGTCGCCATGCTTGCGCGCCAGGCGCATCAGCGACAGATGGCCTTCGTGCAGGTTGCCCATGGTGGGGACGAACGCCGTGCGCAGCTGTCCGCTGAGCTGGTCGCGCAATTCTTCGATGTCGGAAATAATTTTCATGGATTGCTTTCGCTAAAACCCCGTTGTACGGTGGTCAGTGACAAAGGGAAGGGATCAGGCGGGCGAATACGCCAGCCGGACGTAGATGGGGGCAAACGGTTCTGCCTGCGTGATTTCGATCAGGGTTTCCTTGGCCAGTTCCAGCAGGGCCACGAAGTTGACCACCACCACGGGCACGCCGCCGGCAATGTCGAACAGCTCGCTGAACTCGACGAAGCGCGACGATTGCAAATGGCGCAGGATGCTCGACATGTGCTCGCGCACGGACAGTTCCTGGCGGCTGATGCGGTGGTGCTGGGTCAGCTTGGCGCGTTTCAGCACATCGAGCCACGCCTGCTGCAAGTCCACCGGTTCCACGTCGGGCCAGGTGGGCGTCAGGCTTTGCTCGATGAAAATCTGCGTGCGCACGAAATCGCGCTCGAACTGGGGAATGGCGTTCAGGTCGTAGGCGGCCAGCTTGATCTGCTCGTACTCGAGCAGGCGGCGCACCAGTTCAGCCCGTGGGTCGCCGCCATCTTCCTCGACGTCGCTCTTGCGCGATGGCAAGAGCATGCGCGACTTGATCTCGATCAACATGGCGGCCATCAGCAGGTATTCGGCGGCCAGTTCCAGGTTGCGCACGCGGATCTGGTCCACATATTTCAGATATTGCAGGGTCACCTGCGCCATCGGAATATCGAGAATATTGAAGTTTTGCTTGCGGATCAGGTAGAGCAGCAAGTCGAGCGGGCCTTCGAAGGCTTCGAGGAAGATTTCCAGCGCGTCCGGCGGAATGTACAAATCCGTCGGCATGCGCAGCATGGGCTCGCCATACAGGCGGGCGATGCCCAGGGGATCGGCGGCGGGCGCCGCATCCGTCACCGCTGTTGCAGAAGTTGCAGGGTCGCCGCCGCCGCCATCGCCGCCAGCGACGGTTTCGGGCAACTCGATGACTGCGCCTGCACCGGAGGCGTCGGCTTCCGGCGTGACTGCAGACTCTTCAGGCAACATCGTGCCGGGTCCAGGTCTTAGTTCTTGTTCTGGTAAACGTAAGCCTGTTGCTTGACGGCCGATGCCAGCTGGCGTTCCTGCTCATCGATGCTGACGGCCGGCTTGTCCCACAGCAGGGCGCGGCCCGCTTGCTGGCCCGCTTCCATGCCAGGATTCTTGGCCTTCAGTTCGGCGATGAACAAGGTGTGGTCGGATACGTAGTTGTTGTGTTTTGCAGGCAGTTTCATATTCTCTTCTGAGTGTCTTATAAGTAAGGTCAGCCGGCCGTATTTTACCGCGCCATGTCGCTTGGCGGGTTGTTGTATCGGCAAGTCCGGGGGCGAAATTGCTAAAAATCAATAACGCAACAAACGCCGCATCACCATCGGCGCCGGTTCGGCGGGGTTGGCGTGCGAATATTCCAGTTCTTCGGCCAGTTCGAATTCAAAGGCCGCATAAAAATCGATGAGTTTGCGCTGGTCGCGTCGCACGGCGAGGCGCAATTCCTCGGCCTGGCACGACAGGCCGTGATGAATGATGGCTTCCAGCAAGTGCTGCGAGACATGGCTGCCCCGGTAAGCGGGCAGCACGCCCATGCGTGAAATCTTCCAGATGGCGGGGTCGCTGTCGAGCGGCATCCAGCGCAGCGAGCCGGCTGGAATGTCGTCGATCAGCAACACAAAGCCGCCGCCGTGGCGCAGTTGCTCTTCCACCTGCCGTGCCGTCTCGTGGTGTCCACTGGACGAGGCCGCCACCTTGCCGGCCCACGCAGCGCGGGTCAGCTCGGCCATCAGTTGTGCATCGGCATTTGTTGCTTCGCGCACCACGATATTCATCATTGGTCCTTAGCGGATGCGCATGCCAGGTTCGGCGCCCGGCCACGGGTTCAGGATGTAGATGCCCGGATTCGCCTTTTCATCGGCGGCGGACGCTGCCATGACCATGCCTTCGGAAATGCCGAACTTCATCTTGCGCGGCGCCAGATTGGCTACCAGCACCGTCAGCTTGCCGATCAGTTCTTCCGGCTGGTAAGCCGAGCGGATGCCGGAGAATACATTGCGCAAACGGCCTTCGCCCGCGTCCAGGGTCAGGCGCAGCAGCTTGTCCGAGCCGTCCACCAGTTCGCAGTTGACGATTTTGGCGATGCGCAGGTCGACCTTGAGGAAGTCGTCGATCTTGATCTCGGGCGCCAGTTCCTCGATGGCGGCTGCTGCTGTGGTAGCGGCTGGCGCGGCGGCGTCATTGGCGGCGTCGCCGGCGGGCGCGGCAATAGCGGCGGCCGCTTGCGGCGCGTCGAACAGCGCTTCGATCATCTTTGCATCCATGCGCGTCATCAAGTGGCTGTAGGCGCCGATGGTGCGGCCCAGCATGCTGTTCGACACGGCGTCGCCAAACACTTGCGTGTCGGCCCAGGTAAATTGTTCGTCGTTGAGGAAGGACGCCACGTTCTTCGCCACGCCCGGCAGGACCGGCGACAGCAAGATCGTCAGCTGGCGGAACAGGATCAGGGCCGTGGTGCACACGTCGTGCAGCTCGGCCGTTTTTTCGACGTCCTTGGCCAGGATCCACGGTTTGTTTTCATCGACATACTGGTTGGTGATGTCGGCGATTTCCATGATTTCGCGCAAGGCCTTGCCGAATTCGCGGTTCTCGAAGTGCGCGGCGATGCTGGCCTGGCGCTCGACGATGACGCCGTTCACGTCCACCGTCAGTGCGCGGTTGATCCAGCTTTGCGCGCCTTCCGACAGCATTGATGCCAGCTTGCCGTCGAAACGCTTGGCGATGAAGCCGGCGCAGCGGCTGGCGATGTTCACGTACTTGCCGATCAGGTCGCTGTTCACGCGGGCCACAAAGTCTTCACCGTTGAAGTCCAGGTCTTCCACTTTGGAGTTCAGCTTGAAGGCGATGTAGTAGCGCAGCCATTCCGGGTTCATGCCCAGGTCCAGGTAGCGCAGCGGCGAAATACCGGTGCCACGCGACTTCGACATTTTTTCGTTGTTGACCGTCAGGAAGCCGTGGACGTTGACTTTCAGTTTGTCGATCACCGGGTGATTGGCAAATTTCAGCATGGCAGGCCAGAACAGCAGGTGGAAGGAAACGATGTCCTTGCCAATGAAGTGGATCTGTTCGGTTGTCGGGTCATTCAAAAAGGCGTCGAAATCGATGCCTTTCTTGTCGCAATAGTTTTTCAGGCTGGCCAGGTAGCCGACGGGCGCGTCCATCCATACGTAGAAGAACTTGCCCGGCGCATCGGGAATCGGGATGCCGAAGTAGGGCGCATCGCGCGAGATATCCCAGTCGGCCAGCTTTTCGCCCGCTTCGCCCAGCCATTCGCTGACCTTGTTGACCATTTCCGGCTGCAAGCGGCCTGGCGTATTGAGCCATTCCTTGAGGAATTCGAAGCAGCGCGGGTCGGACAGTTTGAAGAAATACTGTTCCGACGGCTTCATCACGGGCGTCGCGTTGGTAAACACGGAGAACGGGTTGACCAGGTCGGTCGGCTGGTAGGCTGCGCCGCACACTTCGCAATTGTCGCCGTACTGGTTCTTGGCGCCGCATTTCGGGCATTCGCCCTTGATGTTGCGGTCGGCCAGGAACATGCCTTTTACCGGGTCGAAGAAGCGGTCGACGGTTTTCGTGACGATCAGGCCCGTATCGCGCAGCTTGCGGTAGATCGATTGCGACAGGTCGACGTTTTCCGGCGAATCGGTCGAATACCAGTTATCGAAGGCGATATGGAAGCCATCGAGGTACTGGGCGCGACCGGCGGCGATGTTGGCGACGAATTGCTGCGGCGTGATGCCTTCCTTTTCGGCGGCGATCATGATGGGCGTGCCATGCGTATCGTCGGCGCCCACAAAGTGCACTTCACGGCCGGCTGCGCCATCGCGTTGCATTCGCTGGAACCGGACCCAGATATCAGCCTGGATGTATTCCATGATGTGGCCAATGTGAAAAGCGGCGTTTGCGTAAGGCAGGGCAGTGGTGACGAACAGCTTGCGAGTCATGATTGATGCACTTTTGGGATGGATAATAGGTCATTTTAACAGCGGAAAGGCAATAAGAGCAGATGCAGCGCCGGCAAGTGATGCTTTTGCCGCCATCGCGCCATGCAAATTTGCGCTAGACTGCGCGTATTGCACATATGTAGTACACACGGAGATTTACATGAGCATCACAGTAGAAGACGTCAAGGCCGCGCTGGCCCAGGTTATTGATCCAAATACACATAAAGATTTCGTTTCCAGCAAAACCGTCAAGAATCTGAAAGTCGATGGCAATGATATTTCGCTCGACATCGAGTTGGGCTACCCCGCCAAAAGCCAGATCGATCTGATCCGCAAATCCGTGCTGGCCGCCCTGCGCGTGCTGCCGGGCGTGGGCAACGTCAGCGTGGGCGTGTCGTCGAAAATCATTTCGCACACGGTGCAGCGCGGCTTGAAGCCGATGAGCAACGTGAAAAACATCATTGCGGTGGCTTCCGGCAAGGGTGGTGTTGGTAAATCCACCACGGCCGTCAACCTGGCCTTGGCCCTGGCCGCCGAAGGCGCCACCGTCGGCATGCTGGACGCCGATATCTATGGTCCGTCGCAGCCGATGATGCTTGGCATCAGTGGCCAGCCGAAGACCCTCGATGGCAAGAGCATGGAGCCAATGGAAAACCATGGCCTGCAAGTGTCGTCGATCGGCTTCATGATCGATCCGGACGAGCCTATGGTGTGGCGCGGCCCCATGGTCACGCAAGCCTTGCAGCAACTGCTGGACCAGACGAACTGGCGCGATCTCGACTACCTGATCGTCGACATGCCGCCAGGCACGGGCGACATTCAATTGACGCTGTCGCAGAAAGTGCCGGTCACGGGTGCCGTCATCGTCACGACGCCGCAGGACATCGCACTGCTGGACGCGCGCAAAGGCTTGAAAATGTTCGAGAAAGTCGGCATTCCGATTTTGGGCGTGGTGGAAAACATGAGCACGCACATCTGCTCGAACTGCGGCCATGCGGAAGAAATCTTTGGCGCCGGCGGCGGTGCGAAGATGTGCGCTGACTTTGGTGTGGAATTCCTCGGCGCCTTGCCACTGACCATGGCGATCCGCCAGCAGACGGATTCGGGCACGCCCACCGTCGTGGCTGAGCCGGATGGCCCCGTCGCCGTGATCTACAAGCAGATCGCCCGCACCATCGCCATCAAGGTGGCGGAAAAGGCGAAGGATATGACGAGCAAGTTCCCTAGCATCGTGATCAAGAACGATTAAACGTTGGGCTTGGCGCTCCCATGCGCCAGTGTCAGCGGGGGATGGTTTCATGCAGTCCGTGTTGTTATTAAACAAGAGGAGACATCATGCAATTGACCACCGTATTCCTGCGCCAGGCTGCAGTCCTGATTGCTGGCAGCCTGTTGGCCGCCAGCGCGTTTGCCCAGTCCGTTTCATTTGTCGAGCCGGTTGATGGTGCGACAGTGACCAGTCCGTTCAAGGTCAAGTTTGCCGTCAGCGGCATGGACGTCAAGCCGGCCGGCGACATGACGGCCAAGACGGGCCATCATCATTTGCTCATCAATGTGGGGTCGATGAAGGCGGGCGAGATGATACCCATGGATGACAAACATTTGCATTTCGGCAAAGGGCAAACGGAAACGGACGTCACCTTGCCGCCGGGCCAGTACACCTTGACGATGCAGTTCGCCAATGGCGCGCACCAGTCGTATGGGCCGGAGTTGAGCAAAAGCATCAAGGTGACGGTCAAGTAAGTCAGACCTATTCATCTGTTTCGGCAAAGGCCGGGTTCCAGCGATGGAGCCTGGCCTTTTTTATATTGTTGCCCCTTGTCATTATTGTGTCATATAGTCGGCGTATGCTGGCCGGTGGCCTAACTTTGGATGAGTGCATATGAGCAAGAATTTCTCCCTTTCCCGACAACTGGCGCAGGCCTTGCTGCTGGTGGCCAGCGTGGCGGCGTGCCAGGCGCATGCGGCCAAGGCCGTTCCTGCTGCTGCCACGGCGGCGCAGCCGAAGCTGGTGGTGGTGCTGGTGGTGGACGGCTTGCCGCAGGAGCAGGTGACGCGCTACCGCGACCAGTTCGGCCAGGGTGGCTTCCGCCGCCTGCTGGAGCAGGGCGCGTGGTTCAGCGATGCGCACCAGGCGCATGGCATCACGGTGACCGCCATCGGCCACTCGGCCGTGCTGTCGGGCGCCTACCCGTACCAGCATGGCGTGATCGGCAATAACTGGATCGATCCCGTCACGAAAAAATCCGTATATTGCACCGAGGATGGCAATTTCCATTACATCGGCGAAGAGACGAAGCCCGACGATGGCACGGCGCCGACCAAGCTGCGCGTGAGCACCCTGGGCGACGAGCTGCGCTATTCCACGGGCGACAAGGCCAAGGTCGTCACCGTCTCGGGCAAGGACCGTGGCGCCATCCTGCTGGCGGGGAAAACGGGCACGGCCTATATGTACATGGAAAAGACGGGCAACTTCGCCAGCAGCACCTATTACATGCAGCAGCATCCGCAATGGGTGCAGCGCTACCAGGCGACCAGGCCGCAGGACCGTTATTACGGCAAGAGCTGGACACCGCTGCTGGCCGATTCGGCCTATGCGCGGGACGCCCGTGATGAACTGGTGCCGGCCAAGCCGGGCACGCGCAACACCTTCCCGTTTGCCTACTACAGTGACAGCGGCAAGCTCGATGGTGAGTACTACAGCCGGTTGAAGTCCGGTCCCTTCCTCGACGAGCTGACCCTGGAATTTGCCCGCGCCGCCGTCGATGGCGAGAACCTGGGCCACAACCCGGCCGGCGTGCCCGATATCCTGGGCGTGAGCCTGTCCGCGCACGATTATGTGAACCACGCCTACGGTCCGGAAAGCAAGATGTCGCACGACCACCTGCAGCGCCTGGACCGCATGCTGGCCGGTTTCTTTGCCGACCTCGATAAAAAAGTCGGCATGGACAACGTGCTGGTGGTGCTGACGGCCGACCATGGTTTTGCCAACGTGCCTGAATTTACGGAAGCGCGCGGCGGCTTTTCCGCCAAGCGCATCGACGGCGACAAGCTGGTGGCGGCATTAAACCAGCACCTTGCCACGACCTTGGGCGCAGACAAGCTGGTGACGTCGTCGTCGCTGCCGAATATCTACCTCGATTACGCGCTGGCGGAAAAGAGCGGCGTCAATCGCGCTGCCCTGGAAGACGCGGCAGCCCGCTTCCTGCTGCAGCAGGACGGCCTGGCGCAAGTCTACACGCGCACGCAGATGGAATCGGGGGCGGTGGCCACGCGCATGGATACTCTGATGCGCCGTGCCTGGAACCGCCAGCTGTCGGGCGACCTGATGCTGGTGACGAAACCGGCCTGGTACTTCGGCAAGGGCGTTGGAGGCACCTCGCACGGCACGCCGTACACATATGACACCAATGTGCCGCTGATGGTATTCGGTCCCCGCTGGATCAAGCCGGGCGCCTATGGCCAGTACGCGGAAGTGGTCGACATCGCCCCGACCCTGGCCCATTTGCTGCGCATACGCCAGCCGTCCGCGTCGGAAGGGCGGGTGTTGACGGAAGCGGTGCGGTAAAAGAGGGGGCTACGTGCTTGTCGGGTTACGCGCTTTGCGCTAACCCGACCTACGATGACCTTGCGAAGAGCGTAGGTCGGATTAGCGGGGCAAAGCCCCGCGTAATCCGACAACAGTGTTGGCAAAACAGCTTACAGCAGCCAATCGATCGGCAGCACCGACAGAATCGCCACCCCCATGCGCTTCCACACGCTGGTGCCCGGCTCCGTGTCGTAGCGCGTGACACCGCCGTTGGCGTCGCGGGCGAGCCAGTACAGCGCGCCATCGTCGCCAAGCAGCACCTGGTAGGCGCGCTGCGGGATGGTGGTGCGCATGGCTTTCCCCAACTGGCTGGCCAGCGCGGGACTGTCGATGACGAGGCCCATTTCCGTGTTCAATGCGATCGAGCGCGGATCGAAGTTGAACGAGCCCACGAAGATGCGCTGGTCGTCGACGGCAAAGGTTTTTGCGTGCAGGCTCGATGCGGAGCTGCCCAGGTGACCCGGCTGCGCGCGCGCATCGCCTGCTTCCCACGAACGGCGCGATTCATATAGCAGCACGCCCGCTTCCAGCAGCGGTTTCCTCCACTTCGCATAGCCCGCATGCACGGCCGCCACGTCGGTTGCTTCCAGCGCATTCGTCAGGATGCGCACGCCCACGCCCTGTTTTGCCAGATCGGCAAAGGCCTGGGTGCCGGATTTGCCGGGAACGAAATACGGCGACACCAGGTCCACTTCCTTTTCCGGCACGCCCAGCAGGGTTCGCAGGTTTTCCGCCACGCCCGTGCCTGGCCGGGCCTTGTCCAGCACTTTCGCCGGGTCGTCGCTGACCATGCGCGTGCGCGCCCATTCGAAGGGCAGGGTGCGTTCCATCATCTGCTTGACGAAGGGCGAGGTGCGCAGCGCCTGCACGTATTCCCCGGCTGCCCTGGTGTCGTCGATGTGGTCCGCTTCGGCGGCGATGGTGGCAGCGTCGCCATCGACGGGGCTGGTCAGCAGCAGACTGGCCGGGTAGGCCGAGGCGCTGTTCCAGTAGCGGTCGAATTCCTGCGAGACCTCGTTGACGACGGGGCCGACGGCCAGTACGTCAAGGTCGGCAAACAGGACATCGCCGGCCGCGCCAAAATATTCATCGCCCACATTGCGCCCGCCCACGATGGTGGCCTGGTTATCGGCCGTGAACGATTTATTGTGCATGCGCCGGTTGAGGCGTGAAAAATCGGCGACAAAGGCCAGCGCGCGCGGCGCACGGGGCACGAAGGGATTGAACAGGCGAATTTCCAGATTCTGCTGCTTGCCCAGCATGGTCAGGGTCTGGTCCAGGCCCGTCGTGTTGTTATCGTCGAGCAGCAGGCGCACGCGCACGCCCCGTTCGGCCGCCTGGCGCAGGGCGTCGAACAGCACGGTGCCGGTGATGTCCTTGTGCCAGATGTAGTACTGCACGTCCAGGCTGCGCTGGGCGGCGGCGGCCAGCAGGGCGCGCGCGGCAAAGGCGTCGCGGCCATCGACCAGCGGGTAAATGCCGGACACGCCGGGATGCTGCGCCACCATGGGCGCTATGGCCGTGGCCAGCTGGGTGTGCGCCGTATCGGTGATGACGGTGGAGGCGCTGCGTCCGTCCAGCGAGGGCAGCGCGGCGCAGCCGGCAAGGACGGCGGACAGCAGCAGGGGCAGCAGGAAACGGGTGCTGCAGCGGGCAAGGGTGGTGGCGGGCATGGCGGGCTTTCATCGAGTTGCCCCGATGTTAGCAGATGCGCATGCCCGCACGGGGCGGGTATCGGAAACCGCTTAGAACTGTTCCAGCGCGATCAGTTCTGCCACTGTCTGGCGGCGGCGGATCAGCCGCGAAGCCTCGCCATCGACCAGGTATTCGGCCGCATGCGGGCGGCTGTTGTAGTTCGACGACATCGACGCGCCATACGCGCCTGCGCCTTCGAAGACGACGTAGTCGCCCACCTGCGCTGCGGGCAACAAGCGGGTTTCCACCACGCCGCCATCGCGCTGGGTAAAGACGTCGCCCGATTCGCACAGGGGGCCGCCGACCACAGTGGGGCATGCCGGGTTGGCATCGAGAGCGCGGCCGTCATGCGCAATCACCGACATTTCATGGTAGCTGCCGTACATGGCGGGGCGCATCAGTTCATTGAAGCCCGTATCCAGCAAGGTGAAGTGGTTGCCGCCCATTTGCTTGGTGGCGCGCACTTCGGCCACCAGCAGGCCCGCGTCGGCCACCAGGAAGCGGCCCGGTTCGATCTCCAGGTGCACGGCGTGGCCCAGGTACGCCTCGATCTGCTTGCGCGCCGCATCCCACAGCTGGAAGTAGTGGTCAGTGTCGACGGGCTGTTCGCCTTCGCGGTAGGGCACGGACAGGCCGCCGCCCGTGGAAATGGCTTCCAGGTCATGACCCATGTTTTTGACCAGATCGACCATGGTGCCGCAGACGGTTTCCAGGTGGCTGTAGTCAACGCCGGAGCCGATGTGCATGTGCAGGCCCACCAGGTGCAGTCCATGTGCGCGGATGACGGCCAGCGCCTCTGGCAGCTCTTCATGCCAGATACCGTGCTTGCTGTTTTCGCCGCCGGTATTGGTCTTGTTACTGTGGCCATGGCCATAGCCGGGATTGATGCGCAGCCAGACGCGGTGGCCGGGAGACACTGGGCCCAGCTGGCGCAGCATGTCGACGGAGCCGCAATTGACTTCGATCTTCGCCGCCGCCACGCGCGCCAGTGTGGCGCGGTCGAACAGGTCGCAGGTAAATACCACGCCGGCGGCGCCGTTGGTCTGCGCCGGCGTAAAGCCTGCCTGCAGCGCGCGTTCGATTTCGCCCAGCGACACGGCGTCCACGTGCACGCCAGCTTCGCGCATCAGGGTGAGCAAATGGATGTTCGAATTGGCCTTTTGCGCGAAGCGCACGGTATCGAACTGCGCCAGCTGCGCCACGCGGGCGCGGATGGTGGCCGCGTCATACACCCATAGTGGCGTGCCGTGTTCCTGGGCGAGTTGGGCGAGGGTCTGGTCGTTGACGGGCTTCATCGGGTGCTTTCGGGGGAATGGGGAGATGACTGCATGATGGCCGATTGCGCTTCGACTATAAAATATCCATTTGGGCCTACCTTATTCATTTATGATATGACCATGACTATCTCCTTGCGCCATATCGAGGTCTTCCGCGCCATCATGACGACGGGCAGCGTGACGGCCGCCGCCGCCATGCTGCACACCTCGCAGCCCACCGTCAGCCGCGAGCTGGCGCGCCTCGAGCACTTGACGGGCCTGACCCTGTTCGAGCGCGAGCGGGGGCGGCTGCGCCCCACGGCCCAGGCGCTGCAGTTGTTCGAGGAAGTACAGCGCGCGTATTTCGGCCTGGAGCGCATCGTCAGCACGGCGGCGGCCCTGCGCCAGTTCGACCAGGGGCAGTTGTCGATCGCCTGCCTGCCCGTGTTTTCCCAGTCGCTGCTGCCGCAGGCGTGCAAGCGCTTCGTGGCTGATTTTTCGAAGGTGAGCATCAGCATCACGCCGCAGGAGTCGCCGCTGCTGGAAGAGTGGCTGTCGGCGCAGCGCCACGATATCGGCCTGACGGAAGTGGGCAATGCGCCTCCGGGTACCGTACTCGATACCCTGATGTCCGTCGATGAAGTGTGCGTGCTGCCCGACGGCCATCCTTTGGCCGGCAAGATGACCTTGGCTCCGGAAGACTTTGCTGGCCAGCCTTTCATCAGCCTGGCCGCCGTCGACCCTTACCGCCAGCAGATCGACGCCATTTTCGCGCAGGCTGGCGTGGAGCGGCGCATGGCGCTTGATACGCATAGCGCCGCCTCCGTCTGCGCCATGGTGCGCGAAGGCGTGGGGCTGGCCATCGTCAATCCGCTCACGGCCCTCGATTACGCGGGGCAGGGCTTGCAAGTCCGCCGCTTCGCCGTGTCCTTGCCGTTCACCGTGAATCTGGTCAAGCCCCTGCATCGGCCCTTGTCGCAATTGGTCGCCCTGTTCGAGCTGGCGCTGCATGCCCAGGCGGACGAGGTGAAAAGTAGGCTGATGCAGCTGTGATGTCGCTTATGGAGCGGCGGCGGTCAACAGAGTAAAATGGTGTTTTTCTTCAAAGCCTGATTACTTCGATGACCACAACCGCTACTCCCGTTCGTACCCGTTTCGCTCCCAGCCCGACCGGCTATCTGCACCTGGGCGGCGCCCGCACCGCCTTGTACAGCTGGGCGTATGCCCGTCACTTCGGCGGCACTTTCGTGCTGCGCATCGAAGACACGGACGTGGAGCGCTCCACGCCGGAAGCCGTGCAAGCCATCATCGAAGGCATGAAGTGGCTGGGCCTGGACCACGACGAAGGCCCGTTCTACCAGATGCAGCGCATGGACCGCTACCGCGAAGTGGTGGCGCAGATGCTGGCCGAAGGCACTGCATATCACTGCTATTCGTCGCCGGAAGAAGTCGAAGCGATGCGCGAGCGCATGCGCGCCGCTGGCGAAAAGCCACGCTACGACGGCACCTGGCGCCCGGAGCCGGGCAAGACCCTGCCGGCCGTCCCCTTTGATCGCAAGCCCGTCGTGCGCTTCAAGAACCCGCTCGATGGCGACGTGACGTGGGACGACGTGGTCAAGGGCACGATCACGATTTCCAACCGCGAGCTGGACGACCTGGTGATCGCGCGCCCGGACGGCACGCCGACATATAATTTCTGCGTGGCAGTCGATGACTGGGACATGCAGATCACCCACGTGATCCGCGGCGACGACCATGTCAACAACACCCCGCGCCAGATCAATATCCTGCGCGCCATCGGTGCACCGCTGCCCCTGTATGGTCACCTGCCGATGATTTTGGGTGCGGACGGCGAAAAGCTGTCGAAGCGCCACGGCGCCGTCAGCGTGATGGATTACCCGGCGCAAGGCTTCCTGCCGGAAGCGATGCTGAACTACCTGGCGCGCCTGGGCTGGAGCCATGGCGATGATGAGGTGTTCTCGACCGAGCAGTTCTGCGAGTGGTTCAACCTGAATCACCTGTCGAAATCGGCGGCCCAGTTCAACAATGAAAAACTGGCCTGGCTGAACAACCACTATATCAAGCAGGCCGACAACACCCGTCTGGCCGACCTGGCCCGCCCGCAAATGCTGGCCGCCGGCGCCGTCTTCGAAGGCGCGCCTGATCTGGCGCAAGTGCTGGGCATGATGAAAGAGCGCGCCAATACGGTCAATGAACTGGCTGCCGCCTCGATGCTGTTCTTCCGCGAGCCGCAGCCGGAAGCGGAACTGGTGGCGCAGCACATCACGGATGCCATCAAGCCCGTGCTGGTGCAGTTTGCCGAGCGCATCGCCGCGGTGGAGTGGAGCAAGGAAGCCGTGGCCGCCATGATCAAGGAAGTGCTGGCTGCCAACACCATCAAGATGCCGCTGCTGGCCATGCCCTTGCGCCTGATCTTGACGGGCCAGCTGCAGACGCCGGCCATCGACCAGGTGGTGGTGATGTTCGGTCGCGAGACCGTGCTGGCGCGCCTGGCAAAGTGGCTGTAAGCATCGCGACGAAAGAACCGCAAAAACAGGGCGCGGAAACCTCTCCTATGAAAAGTTGCTCATAGGCGTAAAAGGGTATTTGCAGAGTGAAACTTCTTTGCTATACTCTTGTTTCTGCACCAACGGGGGTATAGCTCAGCTGGGAGAGCGCTTGCATGGCATGCAAGAGGTCAGCGGTTCGATCCCGCTTACCTCCACCAGCAGCAAAATCGCAGTCAGGTTTTGTTAGTCGTTGAAGTGGTGCAGATGTTGTTTGGAAGTTCCGCGGTCCCCATCGTCTAGAGGCCTAGGACATCACCCTTTCACGGTGAGTACAGGGGTTCGAATCCCCTTGGGGACGCCAAGTAGTTGTGGTATAGTAGTGGCAGTTGTTTGTACTGATTGTTGTAAGTTCAGGCCGGTAAAAAACGGGTTCTGGATGGAAAGCAAGTAGTGGAACAAAGTCGCCAAGTGCGGCTTTTATTATTTCTGCGCCCGGGGGGTATAGCTCAGCTGGGAGAGCGCTTGCATGGCATGCAAGAGGTCAGCGGTTCGATCCCGCTTACCTCCACCAACAGCGCAGAAGTAAGGTAGCAAACGTCGTTCCGTGGTCCCCATCGTCTAGAGGCCTAGGACATCACCCTTTCACGGTGAGTACAGGGGTTCGAATCCCCTTGGGGACGCCAGTTCAGTCTGGTGTTTTGGTAGTGAAGAAGTAATAGTGTTTCTGCGCCCGGGGGGTATAGCTCAGCTGGGAGAGCGCTTGCATGGCATGCAAGAGGTCAGCGGTTCGATCCCGCTTACCTCCACCAACAGCGCAGAAACAGCTAGTGAATAAATCAAAGTCGCCTCGAGCGGCTTTTTTTATTTGCGTCAGCGATTCCTTCGCTTGGGGGAATATGGCTAAGCTGTTAGCGCGCTTGCATGGCATGCAAGAGGTCAGCGGTTCGATCCCGCTTACCTCCACCAACAGCGCAGAAGTCATCGATAATCAAAGTCGCCTTGAGCGGCTTTTTTTATTTGCGCGACACTTTCCGCCACACCCCTCCGGGGAATATGGCTAAGCTGTTAGCGCGCTTGCATGGCCTGCAAGAGGTCAGTGCTTAGCTCCCGCTTACCTCCACCAACAGCGCAGAAACAGCTAGTGAATAAATCAAAGTCGCCTCGAGCGGCTTTTTTTATTTGCGCCAGTGATTTCTTCGCTCGGGGGAATATGGCTAAGCTGTTAGCGCGCTTGCATGGCCTGCAAGAGGTCAGTGCTTAGCTCCCGCTTACTTCCACCAACAGCGCAGAAACAGCTAGTGAATAAATCAAAGTCGCCTCGAGCGGCTTTTTTTATTTGCGCGACACTTTCCGCCACACCCCTCCGGGGAATGTGGCTAAGCTGTTAGCGCGCTTGCATGGCATGCAAGAGGTCAGCGCTTAGCTCCCGCATACCTCCACCAACAGTGCAGAAGTCATCGATAATCAAAGTCGCCTTGAGCGGCTTTTTTCACCTTTACTTTCTGCTTTCCTTGTTGCTCGCGCGCGGCATATCCGCATCATTTGCGTTTCGGAATGCCATTTTTACCATTCATCGCTTTGGGGTGGAGATTGTAGTGTCGGGTGTTTAAGATTTCTGGCGTTGAAGCTGCCGATAGTCAGGTTTGCGTATGCGGCAGTTTTTGCGCCTGTCAGTATTCATGGAATTACTTAACTCCGGAGGTGGAATGTCCCGTTTGCTTGTCAGCATTTTGTTTGCCGCTTTCTTTTCCGCTCCGGCTTTCGTTGCCGCGGCACCTGCTGCTCCCTTCGATCCCGCTGCCTACAAGTTGCAATCGGGGCGTATCAATGAGGTGATGGTGCTGGGCACGCCGCACCTGTCGCAGTTGCCGAAGTCGTTTGATCCCGCGCATCTGAGCACCTTGAACGCGCGCTTGCTGGGCTGGAAGCCGCAAGCCATTGCCATCGAGGCCTTGTCCGGTCTGCAGTGTGCGTACCTGCGCAGCTACCCGCAACGCTATGCGGACACGATCAAGTCCTATTGTTGGGATCCTGCCGCCGCGCATGCGGCGACCGGCCTGGATGTGGTGGCGGCCACCGTGCAGGCGCAGCGGTTGCTGGCCGCATGGCCGGCGGCACCATCCGCCGCGCAGCGGCGCACCCTGGCGTCGCTGTTCCTGGCTGGCGGCGAGCGGGCATCCGCGCTGGTGCAATGGTTGCGTCTGCCGGAGGCGGAGCGACGGGCGGGCGACGGGCTTGATGTCAGGCTGGTGAGCATGCTCAATGACCGGCTGCAGCGGGGCGGCGAGGATGTGCTGATCGCAGCCGTGGTGGCGGCGAAGAGCGGTCATGAACAGGTGTATGCCATGGACGACCATACGTCGGACGCGCCCGCCGACAATGCGCGGGAGGAAAAGGCTTCCGGCGAGGCGATCATGAAGGCGTGGGACAATCCGCATACGGCGCAGCGCAAGCGTAGCAGTGCAGCGCTGGAAGCGGCATTGGCGACGCCGGCAGGCGTGCTGGCCATGTACCGTGCCTATAACGAGCCTGGCCAGGCCGAGCTGGTCTTCCGCAGCGATTTCGGTGCGGCGCTGGAAGAGCCGTCGCCACAGCATTTCGGCCGCAATTACGTGGCCTACTGGGAGACGCGCAATTTGCGCATGGCATCGAATATCCGCGAAGTCATGATGGCGCGGCCTGGCATGCGCGTCCTGGTGGTGGTGGGGGCGTCGCACAAGGCTTACCTGGAAGCCTATTTGAACCAGATGCATGACGTGCGCATCGCCGGCACGGATGCTGTCCTGCGCCAGGAAGACTGATCGCCCGTTTGCTTGCCTTCCTGCCATCATCGCGTTTCCATGGGGGCGGGAAGTGCAATAAGATGGAAAATAAGAGGCCAGCAGTTGATTTCGTGAATCGCTTCGTGTTAAACTTCGCGCACGCTTTTTTGAGGGGCTAAGCAAAGCCTTCAACGAAGAGTCCGCTGAGAGTAAAGCCAGCACAGGTCCCCATCGTCTAGAGGCCTAGGACATCACCCTTTCACGGTGAGTACAGGGGTTCGAATCCCCTTGGGGACGCCAGGATTTAGTTGTAAGGTAATAGCGCAGTGCTGAACGGGCCTGACAAGTCAGGCTTTTTTTGTTTCTGCAACATTGCTGCAGTACCGGGTCAGGATGCGGAGTACTGCATTCAGGACAGATTTCTGTCCCCATCGTCTAGAGGCCTAGGACATCACCCTTTCACGGTGAGTACAGGGGTTCGAATCCCCTTGGGGACGCCAGATTCGCAAGTAGCAAGAGGTCGGGATGCAGGGTAGCGCATCCAGGACAGATTTTCTGTCCCCATCGTCTAGAGGCCTAGGACATCACCCTTTCACGGTGAGTACAGGGGTTCGAATCCCCTTGGGGACGCCAGACCGGCTGAATCAGCCAACAAAAAAGCCGCCTGGTAACAGCGCGGCTTTTTTGTTGTTTGCCGGCATGCCAACGTTTTCCCATCATTTTGCCTGCTCATGTCACTACCTAGCGATCGCGCACCATCCCTGGCTATCTTCTGCAAAGTCGTCGACAACTACGGCGATATCGGCATTTGCTGGCGCCTGGCGCGGCAGTTGAGCGGGGAGCACGGCGTTGCCGTCACCTTGTGGGTTGACGATCTTGTAAGCTTCCAGCGCATCTGCTCCGGCATCGACGTGGCGGCGGAAATACAGCAGGCCAGCGGCGTGACGGTGCGCCACTGGCGCGATCAGGATGGCGTGTTTGCGCCTGCCGATGTTGCCGACATCGTCATCGAGTTTTTTGCCTGCGACATTCCGCCCGGCTACATCGCGGCCATGGCGCAATGCGCGCCGCAGCCGGTGTGGCTGAACCTGGAAGGCTTGACGGCGGAAGAGTGGGTCGAGGGCTGCCATGCGCTGACGTCGCCGCGCCATGGCATGATCAAGCATTTCTTCTTTCCCGGTTTTACCAATAAAACGGGCGGCCTGCTGCGCGAAGCGGCGCTCGACGAAAAAAGGCTGGTATTCCAGGCTGATGCCGGCGCCATGGCGGCATTCCTGGGGCAATTCGGTGTGAGCCAGGCGGAAATGTCTGCTTTGAAAGTGTCGCTGTTTTGCTATCCGTCCGCCCCGGTCGCCGAGCTGTTTGGCGTTTGGCAGGCGGGCAGCGAACCCGTCACGTGCCTGGTGCCGGAAGGCGTCGCATTCGATGCTGTTCAAGCGTTTATCGGCGACGATGCCGCCGCAGCCGGTGCGGCGCGTACGCGCGGCGCGCTCACCGTGCGCGTGCTGCCGTTCGTGTCGCAAGACGATTACGACCGCCTGCTGTGGGCTTGCGACGTCAATCTCGTGCGCGGCGAGGATTCCTTTGTGCGCGCCCAGTGGGCCGGCCAGCCTTTTCTCTGGCATATCTACCTGCAGGATGAAAACTTGCACCACGTGAAATTGCGCGCCTTCCTGCAGCGCCATGCGGTGGATGCGGACGGTGCCATCGACAGCCTGGTGCAGGCGGCGCTGGCCTGGAATGGCGCCAGCGCGGATGCCTTGCCGTGGACGCTGTTGTGGCCTGCTTTGCAGGCCGACCTGGCGCGCATCCGGGCGCGCGCGCAGGCCTGGCAGATGCAGATGCAGTCCAATGGCGATCTGGCAAGTAACTTGCTGGCGTTCGCCGGCGCGACGAGATAGGCGCTTGCCAAAAATTAAGGTAAAATGCCCGGTTATTTCTAACGTATTTTTAACCGATCAAACGCAAGCTTGCGGCGCTGATGGCGCACAGGCGGCAGATGGTCTTCATGCAACCCACTTTTTACGTACATTCCTATGAAACCCGCAAAAGAAATTCGTGTTGGCAATATCATCATGGTCGACAGCAAGCCAATGATCGTGTTGCGTTCTGATGTCAACGGTTCGAGCCGCACGGGCTTCACCTACAAATGGAAGATGAAAAATCTTCTGACGAACACCCCGATGGAAAACGTGTTCCGCGGCGACGACAAGTTTGACGTTGTTGTTCTGGATAAAAAACCAGTGACGTATTCGTACTTCGCCGACCCGCTGTTCGTCTTCATGGACACCGAGTACAACCAGTACGAAATCGAAGAAGAAAACCTGGGCGATGCACTGCATTACCTGAAGGACGGCATGGAATGCGAAGCCATTTTCTACGACGGCAAGGCTATCTCCGTTGAACTGCCTACGACCATCGCCCGTCAAGTGGTGTACTCGGAGCCTGCAGTCAAGGGCAACACTTCGGGCAACGTCCTGAAAGAAGCCAAGATCGAAAACGCCATCGACGCACATCGCCACGTCGTGCAAGTACCGCTGTTCGTGGCACAGGACGACGTCATCGAAATCGACACCCGTACCAACGAATACAAGCGTGTCGTACGCAACTGATAGCTCGTCACGCTGCGCTGCTCGCAGGGCCCGGCAAACGCCGGCCTGGCTTGCTCCAGTGTCCGACCATCAAGAAACGCTGCCTTCGGGCGGCGTTTTTTTTGCTTAAAAATTAATGCCCGTCGACAACAATTGAGTTGCAAGGGCTGCTATGCTATGGATAGTGCATTATTGCGTTAGAAACACTTAAGTTTCCTGGAGATACCATGCAGCGTAGTCATATGGTGCGCAACGGCGCATATCGGGACGCGAAGCCTGTCGCGGCGGCCGTGCCAGCACGCGTGTCGCGCCCTGTGCTGCCCCGTGCCACAGCGCCCGCCAGCCCCATGGCCCATCTGCTCGATGCGGGCGTGTTGCCGCAACAGCAGATGATGCAGGCAGGCAAGCTCAGTTCCCATGCGCTGACGTCGCAGTACCTGGCCCGTATCCGCTCCCTGTGCAGCATCGGCGCGCGTGCCTATCCCGGCATTGAAATCAATCCCGATGCGCTGAAAATTGCCCTGGAAATGGACCGTGAGCGGCAGGGGCACAAGGTGCGCGGCCCCTTGCATGGCATCCCCATCGTTTTGCGCGACAATATCGCCACGGGCGACCGCATGAAGACGCGTACGCAGGCGCCGCTGGCCACGCATGCCAGCTGTGATTCCTTTGTCGCGGCGCGCTTGCGCGCGGCCGGTGCCGTCATCATCGGCAAAAGCAATTTGCGCCAGTGGGCCGCCGTCAGCGTGCCGCATGCCAGTGCCAGCTGGGCCGGCCTGACCATCCTGGCCGTGGACAGCGCGGCGGACGGTTCCATCGTCGCGCCCGCATCGACGTGCGGCCTGGTTGCCATCAAGCCCACGGGCAGGCCTGCCAGCGGGCAGGGCGGCGAGCCAGCCACGGCGGGGCCGATGGCACCCAGCGTGCGCGAGGCGGCCTGGCTGCTCGCTGCTCTGAATGGCGAGCGCCTGGCCGATGGCATGGTGCTCGATGTCGCCGGCTTGCATGGGCGCCGCATCGGCGTGGCGCGCCACCTGTTCGGCCAGTGTGCCGGGACCGATGCCGTGATCGAGCAGGCACTGCTGGTGCTGCGCGAACAGGGTGCGGAGCTGATCGAGCCGCCGCCCGCGTCCGAGCCCGGGGGCATCGCAGCGTTGCTGTGCTCGCATGGGCTCGATGCGCTGGTGGGACCCACGTGTCATGGGGTATCGCAGGCGCAGTCCGCCTTGCCGCACATTACGGTGCCTGCCGGCCTGGCAGGGGGCTTGCCCATCGGTTTGTCCTTCATCGGCCCTGCCCATGGGGAAATGCCGCTCATCGCGATGGCATATGCCTACGAGCAGGCGACCTTGCACCGGCGCACACCCGCATTGCCGTCCAGCATCATGCAGGCGCTGCGTTGACCATGATGATACTTTTCGCTTTCTATCGCTAAACTATGCTTGCAACCTTGCTGCTGAGTGTGGCCGTGGCCGCCACCCCGACTCCTTTTGATGCCGCGCAACTGTCTGGTAGCTGGTCCGACAGCGTGAATACCAATAGTGTTTGCGAAGAAGCGCGACACTTTACGCGCATGCAGCTGTCTGACGACCATCAGCGGCTGGCGATCTTCAACGACCGCACCTGGAAGAGCAAGCTCGGTGAAACCAATCGCTTTGCCGCGACCGTGGTGGCGGAAACGGAGCGCAGCCTGACTTTGCGCTATGACAATGAAACCCGCCTCAATGCCGCTGGCAAGCTGGTGGAATGGCAGTTGATCATCGTCGCACCCGGCGTGTACCGCTGGCGCGAGACGGGCTGGCCCGAAGGCAAGGTTAACGGGGTCGTCGGCATCCGCTGCTCTCCTTGATGCCGTTGTGCAAGCATGGCATTCTGCTATGCTGCCCGCATTACACTATGCTTTTAGGAGATGTCATGTCCGCACGTATGCTGTTCCCCTTGTTTCTGGGCGCCGCCGTAGCGCTGGCCGCCATGCCGGCACAAGCGCGAACGCCCAAGCTGTCGCTCGTTGAGCAAGCGCAGAGCTGCGACGGTGGCCACACCTGTCCGTATTTCCCCGACGTCTACAAGGCGGATTACGCCTTTCGCAAGGCCTTCAATGTGGGCTTGAAAAAAGCCGGCCTGAAGCGACAGCGCTGGGTGCCGGACGGCGTGGCCAGTCCGCTCAAGCCTGTGGAGATCGATGGCAAGGCACGCCTGCTGAGCAGTGTTTGCGAACCGCACAATTGCGGCCACCACTACACCATCCTGTACGATCCCGTCGAGCGCAGCATGACTGGCGTGTATATGGGCAGCGATGCCAAGGGCGGCTTGCGCACCGTGTACTTCGGCGAGCCCAGCATCGCCGAAGCTGACTTGTTGTTCAAGAACTGATGCGCGCGCCACTGCGCATTTCCAGCGAGCGCGACGAACTTGACATCCCCATGATCCACCGCTACCTGAGCGAACAGTCGTATTGGAAGCGCGGCGTGGCGATTGAAACGGTGGGCAAGGGGATCGCCAACGCCCTGTGTTTTGGCGGCTATGTCGATGGCCAGCAAGTGGCTTTCGCCAGGGTAATCACCGACTACACGGATTTTGCCTATCTGCGCGATGTGTTTGTGCTGCCCGCTTTTCAGGGGCGGGGATATGGCAAGCAGATGGTGGCCGCCGTGCTCGGCGATGCACGCCTGCGCGATGTCGCCTGGATGCTGGGGACCGATGATGCGCATGGTCTGTATGCGGGCTTTGGTTTTGCGCCACTGGAGGCACCGCAACAATACATGCGCCGCCCCGCGCCGTAGGAATTATCAAAAAAACCTTTGATTGGCAAGAAAACTATTAGCATTATTGTACTGAATAATGTTGCATTGATAATGACGTCATGTCATTATTCGCGCTCTGCAGCGTGCAGTGCGTTGCTGGTGCTGTGCTTTGTCGTCGCCTTCGGGCGCGGGCAATGTTGGTGAGCGGTCCGATTGGTCGTCCCTGGCACGTTTTCTCGTCACTTTAAAGGAATACATCATGAAACAATATGGAGCCGAATTTCTCGGCACGTTCTGGCTGGTGCTGGGCGGTTGCGGCAGCGCCGTACTTGCCGCTGGCTTTCCCGGTCTGGGCATCGGTTTTGCCGGCGTGGCGCTGGCGTTTGGTCTGACGGTGCTGACCATGGCCTACGCCATCGGCCACATCTCGGGTTGCCATTTGAATCCAGCCGTGTCGATCGGTCTGTGGGCCGGTGGCCGCTTTCCCGCCAATCAATTATTGCCATACATTATCGCCCAAGTGCTGGGCGCCATCGTGGCCGGCGGCGTGCTGTACGTGATCGCCAGCGGGCAGGCCGGCTTCGATGTCAGCAAGGGCTTTGCCTCGAATGGTTATGGGGCCCATTCGCCGGGCGGCTATTCGATGCTGTCGGCGCTGGTGATTGAAATCGTGCTGACGATGTTCTTCCTGATCGTCATCCTGGGTGCCACCGACAAGCGGGCGCCGGCCGGCTTTGCCCCACTGCCGATCGGCTTGGCGCTGACCCTGATTCACCTGATCAGTATCCCCGTGACGAATACCTCCGTCAACCCGGCCCGCAGCACGGGCGTGGCCTTGTACGTGGGCGACTGGGCCACCAGCCAGCTGTGGCTGTTCTGGCTCGCTCCCATCATCGGTGCCTTGCTGGGCGCGCTGGCTTACCGCTTGATTGCTGGCGAGAAGAAGTAGCCGACAATGCTGGCGGCGTGGCTTGTCGGCTTACGCGCGGCTGCGCCACGCTAAGCCGACCTACGAGGCTGGCATAGCGCCTGGTTGTCGGTGAAAAAGTAAGCCGACAATGCCGACAGCGTAGCTTGTCGACTTACGCGGCGCGCCACTCGCTGAGGTAGTGCTGCGGAGTGCGGCCCAGGATGCGGCGGAACATGGCGCTGAAGGCGCTGGGGCTGGCATAGCCCAGCGCATAGGCGATGGCCGCCACGCCTTCGCCCCGGTCCAGGCGGCAAAATGCCTCGGCCAGATGGACTTGCTGCAGCCATTGGCGGTAGTGCAAGCCCGTTTCCTTGGGGAATAGACGGATCAGGGTGCGCGCACTGGCACCCGCATCCTGGGCCCAGTCTTCGATGCTGCGCCGGCTGCCCGGCGCGCTCATGATGGCCGAGCAGACGGCCACCAGGCGGCGGTCGCGGGGCCAGGGTATGGCGATGGGCACGGTATCGGCCGCCGTCAGTTCAGACAGGATCAGGTGCGCGAGCCAGTCGCCGCGCCCCGCCAGCGCATATTCGATCGGTTCGGCCAGCAAGGCCAGGATCAGCTCGCGCAGCAGCCGGCTCACTTCCAGCACCTTGCAATCGGCGCCGTACGGGGCCGCCACCTGCGCATCGATGTACACGGTGCGCATGCTCAGTTCACTCAAGATATGGACTTCATGCACGACGCCCACGGGGATCAGCAGGGCGCGCCGGGGCGGCAGGATCCATACGCCGTGCTCGGTGGAGACGCGCATCACGCCTTCCGTTGCATACAGCAGTTGCGCCCGCACATGGCTGTGCGGCGCCGTATAGTCGCCCACTGCATATTGCCTGGACATGGCCGTCACGGGCCGCGGTACGTGCTGGTAATCGTGCGAGCTGGTGCTGCGGCTGAAGGGCACGCCGTCGGGGTGGGTCTGGGCGGGTTGCTGGGTGTACATGTGGGCCGTTGGATTCTCACTTAATTGTCACTCAGTTGTCACTTAAGCGACGATTATTGGAAGTTATCAGTTCGATGACCATACTATACTGGCTTCTTTGCCGGGCCGCCCGTCGTGCCCGATCATTGCGGAAGACACATGCACACAACACCACCTGCTCCAGCATTGGCCAAGTCCATGCCGGCGGCCCCCTCGCTTCATCGTTCCGAACAACAATCCGGTCTGGCCATGCACATCCTGGGCGCCGTTGCCTTCGTGCATTTGCTCAATGACTTGATCCAGGCCTTGTTGCCGTCGATTTACCCGATGCTGAAAGCCGAGTTTTCACTCAGTTTTACCCAGGTCGGCCTTATAACCCTGACGTTCCAGTGCACGGCATCGTTGCTGCAGCCCTGGATCGGCTTGTACACGGACCGCCGTCCGCTGCCATTCCTGTTGCCCATCGGCATGTGCTTTACCTTGGCCGGCGTGCTGATGCTGTCCATCGTCTCGACTTTCCCGACCCTGTTGCTCGCCTCTGGCCTGATCGGTGTCGGCTCGTCGACCTTCCACCCGGAAGCGTCGCGCGTGGCGCGCATGGCCTCGGGCGGGCGCTACGGCTTTGCGCAATCGCTGTTCCAGGTAGGCGGCAATGTGGGCTCTGCCCTGGGGCCGCTGCTGGCGGCGGCCGTCATCGTGAACCGTGGCCACGGCAATATCGCCTGGTTCGGCCTGCTGGCCGTGCTGGCCATCGGCGTGCTGTACAAGGTCAGCCATTGGTACAGCGGCCACCTGGCCAGCTTTAAGCCGAAGGCGGGCGGGCATGGGCCGAACTTGTCGCGCAACAAGGTGATGGGCGCGCTGGGCGTGCTGGCCCTGCTGGTGTTCTCGAAGTACATCTACATGGCCAGCCTGTCGAGCTATTACACCTTCTACCTCATCGACAAATTCCACCTGTCGCTCGGCGATGCCCAGCTATACCTGTTCCTCTTCCTCGCGGCCGTGGCGGCCGGCACCTTCATGGGCGGTCCCATCGGCGACCGGATCGGCCGCAAGCGCGTGATCTGGATTTCCATCCTGGGCGCGGCGCCGTTTACCCTGCTGCTGCCGTATGTCGACCTGTTCTGGACGGCCGTCTTGACGGTGATCATCGGCTTCGTGATTTCGTCCGCGTTTTCCGCCATCGTCGTCTTTGCGCAGGAATTGGTGCCGGGCAAGGTGGGCATGATCGCGGGGATCTTCTTTGGCCTGATGTTCGGCGTGTCCGGCATTGCCGCCGCCGCCATGGGCCACCTGGCCGACGTGTCGGGCATCGCCTATGTGTATAAAATCTGCTCCTACCTGCCGCTGCTGGGCATATTGACGGTGCTGCTGCCGCATATCGAGCAGGCGAAAAAATAGGCCAATGTCGCGGGCGGGCTTGACGGCCCGCCCGCGCGCATGCGATATTTGTTCTATGATCATCTTCATCCTCCCTCCAGTTCTTGCATACCGCGCCGCTGCTGCGCTGTGTCCGTGTACCTGGCTTCGTGAGGATGCGGCCCGGCGCCGTTAAACTTTTTACTCCTCATTCCGATGGCCACAGTGTTGAAAAACCTGTGGCCATTTTCTTTTTCCGCGCCACTCTGGAAGGACACGCATGACACTCCATCTGTACGACACGTATAGCCGCAGCCTGCGCCCGTTTGAACCCATCGCTCCGGGCCAGGCGGGCCTGTATGCCTGCGGTCCCACCGTCTACGATTACGCGCACATCGGCAACTTGCGCACCTATCTGTTCGTCGACGGCTTGCGCCGCGCGCTCGCGTTCAACGGCTTGCAGGTGCGCCACGTGATGAATATCACGGACGTGGGCCATTTGACGTCGGATGCGGACAGTGGCGACGACAAGGTCGAAGCGCGCAGCGCCCGCAGCGGCAAGTCCGCCTGGGACATCGCCTCTGAATTTACCCGCGCATTCGAGGGCGATCTGCGCCAGTTGAATATCCTGCCGCCTACCGTCTGGTGCCGCGCCACGGACCACATCGCGGAACAGATCGCGTTCATCGCCGACCTGGAAGCGAAGGGCTATACCTACCGCACCGCCGACGGCATTTACTTCGACACGACGCGCCAGGACGATTATGGCAAGCTGGCGCGCCTGAAGCGCGATGGCCTGCAGGCGGGCAAGCGGGTGGAGCTGGGAGAGAAGCGCGATATCTGCGACTTCGCGCTGTGGAAGTTCAGTGGCGTGCCGGGACAGCGCCAGATGGAGTGGGACAGCCCCTGGGGCCTGGGTTTTCCTGGCTGGCACATCGAATGCTCGGCCATGGCCGAAAAGCACCTGGGCGCGTATTTCGACATCCATTGCGGCGGCGAAGACCATGTGGCCGTCCACCACAGCAACGAAATCGCGCAGACGCAGGCGCGCCACGGCACGCGCCTGGCCAACTTCTGGCTGCACGGCGCTTTCCTCAAGACGCAGGAGGCGAAGATGTCGAAATCGTCGGGTGACTTCTTGCGCCTGCAAAGCCTGGTGGAGCAGGGAGTCGATCCGCTCGCTTACCGCTACCTGTGCCTGGGCGCCCATTACCGCAGCAGCCTCAATTTCACGGACGACGCCCTGCGTGCTGCCGCCAGCGGCCTGGCGCGCCTGCGCGTGGCCGTGCATGGCCTGGGTGATGCGGGCGGTGAAGCCGACCCCGCGTGGCTGGCGCGTTTTACGATCTGCATCAACGATGACTTGAATTATCCGCGCGCGCTGGCCGTGGCCTGGGAACTGCTGAAAAGTGATGTACCCGATAGCGCCAAAAAAGCGACCTTGCTGCGCTTCGACGAGGCGTTGGGCCTGGACTTGCTGCGCTGGCTGCCGGCGCAGGTGGACGTGCCGCAGCCGGTGCAGACATGGATGGCAGAGCGGGCCAGCGCCCGCGCGCAGCGCCTGTGGGCCGAGGCTGACCGCTTGCGCGCGCTGGCGCGTGCGGCCGGCTACGACATCGAGGATACGCCGCAGGGCCAGCAGGCGCGCGCCTTGTGAGTGCCTTATGCGTGCCGGCGGGGCATAATGTCCGCCTGATGAACGCGGGAGTTGCCGTGAAGCGTAGTGTGCTGCTATTGAGTTCTTGTCTTGCCTTCTCGTCCGCCCAGGCGGCCAGTGAATGTCCCGGCTTTCCCGCCCTGGCTACGTCGGGCGAGGCGCTGCTGGCGCAAGTGCGCGCGCTGCCGCCCGTCGGCATTGACCGTGAGCTGCAGGCGTGCGCGCCGGCGACCGTCATCGATTTCGCCTACAGCGGCGGCACCTTGTGCCGCTTTGGCGGCGAGGTCGATGCCGCGACAGCCGCCGTCACGCGCCTGGCGGAGGGCGATGAACTGGTCGAGTACTTGTATCTGTTCCCGTATGCGCCCGCCTCGCACGCGCGCTTGCTGGCGCTGCTGGCCGCGCATTTCAGCCAGGTCGACAAGGCGGCTTATCCACCCTTTCTGCAGGCCGCCAGGGCGGGCAAGGAAACCACGGCCCTGTTTGCGCATGGCGGCTACTATATCTCGCTGGGCAAGCCCACTGATGGCGATTCCGCCGCATGGTATTCGAATGTGATCTTTGAAAAAATGGACAAGCCCGCGCTGGGCGTGCGCAAAGTCTGCCAGGATGCTGCCGATGACTGAAGCCGACGCCTTTCCGGCGGCATTGTCCGGCACCTTGGCGGGGCTGTTGCCCGCGCTGTCCACAGGCCAGCTGCACGCGCCGTCGGCACCGTTTGACGTGCATCAGGATGGCAGGCCGCTGCGCATTCCCGTGCGCACCTATTACCAGCGCGAGCAGCTGCTGGCCTGTACGCAGCTGGCAGGCGACGCGGGCGTGCTCGCCCTGTGCCTGGGCACGCGCCACCATGACGGCCATTTGCGGGAAGCCTGTTTACGACAGTTGCTGCTGCAGGAGCGGGCATGGACGGCGCCGTTCGTCGTGCACCTGTGCGGCGAATACGTGCTGGAGATTGTCGAGGCAATTGAGGTGGCGCTGCCAGCCTGGAATGCGGAAGCGCTGGCGCGCTATCTGCGGGAGAATCCCGCGTATGTGGCGACGCTGGAGCGGCGCGCCGTCAGCTACTGGAACTGCTACTATCGTTGGCAATATCCCGTGTGGAAAGCGTATCCGGGAAGCAGGGCCATGGCGGCCCTGCGTGCCTTGCAGGCGCTTACGCCTCGATAAAGCGCATCTTGAAGCTGCGGCCCTTGATGTTGCCAAAGTCGCGGCCCAGCGTATTGCCCGCGTTCAGGCGCTTGAAGGCCGCTTCGGCCACCTTGCGGTCCAGCGCCACGTAGGTCATGAACTCGAATACGTTGATCTTGCCCACCTGCTCCTTGGTCAGGCCAGCGTCGCCCGTCAGTGCGCCCAGCAAGTCGCCCGGGCGCAGCTTGTCCTTCTTGCCGCCCATGATGCACAGGGTGACCATGGGCGCCGGCAGCGCCTCGATCCCGTCATCTTCAGCCAGTTCCTTCAGGTCGTGCCATTCGGCGGCGCTGTTCTGGTACTGCTCGATCAGCTTGACCCATTTTTTCTCGTTTGGCGCGCACAGTGACAGGGCCAGGCCCTTCTTGCTGCCGCGGCCCGTGCGGCCGATGCGGTGGATGTGCACTTCCGTGTCTTTCGATACGTCGACGTTGATCACGGCGCCCAGGTCGGATATATCGAGGCCGCGCGCGGCAACGTCGGTGGCCACCAGCACGGAGCAACTGCGGTTGGCGAACAGCACCAGGATTTCATCGCGCTCGCGCTGTTCCAGCTCGCCGTACAGGGCCAGCGCGGAAAAGCCTTGCTGGCGCAGTTCTTCGGCCAGTTCGCGGCAATGGACCTTGGTGTTGCAGAAGGCCAGGGTCGATTCCGGCTTGAAGTGTTTCAACAGCTTGCCGACGGCGCTATTGCGTTCGTCGAAGCCGATTTCATAGAAGCGCTGCTCGATCTTGTCGTTGTCATGCTGCGCCTCGACCGTCACTTCCAGCGGATTGACGAGGAACGATGCCGTGGCGCGGCGAATGTCTTCCGGATACGTGGCCGAGAACAGCAGGGTCTGGCGGCGTGCCGGGCAGGCGCTGACGATGCCGGCGATTTCCTCGTAAAAGCCCATGTCCGTCATGCGGTCCGCTTCATCGAGCACCAGGGTCTGTACGTGGTTCAGGTTGATGGTGCCGCGGCCCAGGTGGTCGCGCATGCGGCCCGGCGTGCCGACGACGATGTGGGCGCCATGTTCCAGCGAGGCGATTTGCGGGCGCATCGGTGCGCCGCCCGTCAGGGTCAGGATCTTGATGTTGCCGGCCGCGCGGGCCAGACGGCGCAGCTCATTGGCCACCTGGTCTGCCAGTTCGCGCGTGGGGCACAGCACCAGGCCCTGCACGGCAAACCAGGCCGGATTGAGCTTGTGCAGGATGCCGATACCGAAGGCAGCGGTCTTGCCGCTGCCCGTTTTCGCCTGGGCGATCAAGTCGCGGCCATCGAGCACCGCCGGCAGGCTTTGCGCCTGGATGGTGGTCATCTCGTGGTAGCCGAGCGAGTCCAGATTGGCCAAAAAGGCGGGCGTCAGCGGCAGGCTGGAAAAAGAATTGGTGGTGGCAGTGGTCGTGTTCATAGGGGCGGAGCCGGTAAAAAGCGGGTGGATGGGCACAGTCTACAGGCTTACGCCCTTGTGCGGTGGTGTGGAAGCCGGCGGCAAACGGCCGCCCGCATGGGGTGTTAATTATCGGGCGCCCAGATGGGCAAACCGGTCAGATCGAGTCCGGCGTCGCGTGTCCACACGGGCAAGCCAGTGGCGTCCGTCGGCTCCAGCAATTCGAGCTGTACCTGCTTCAGCGCCACCTTGCGCACGCGCGTGCGGCGCTGCGGTTCCGGCGCCGGCTCTGGCGCCTCGTGCGCTGGCAGCGGGCCGAAGCCGGGCAGGTCGATGGTGGCGTTGTCTTTTTTATCTCTCATTTCTGAACCTCTGGTCCCTGGCCGCGAAAAATGGCGCCGGGGAGCGGGCAAAAAGCTGTCCGCTGTGTGAATACTCTGTGCGTCTCGTCCACAAAACAAAAGCCCGGCTACTGGAGTCGGGCTCATTGTTGGAACAACCGTCAGGAATACCTGCCCTGCGGATTTAAGTGCGGCACGCAGTGTATCACAGGCGTGCCGCACTGTGGGAGGCGCCGCGATGTACCGATGCTTTATCAGCGGAAGCTCAGGGCGCCCGTCAGGTCACCCGGCGGCAGCGCGCCACGGGCCGCGAAGGCATCGTTGCGCACTTTCAGGCCTTCGAGCAGCGGCAAATCATGCAGGCGCGTGATCAGTCGCAGGATCGAGGTCGTGTCATAGAAACTGTGGTCGACGGCGCCTTTCTTCGCGTAGGGCGAGACGACGATGGCGGGAATGCGCGTGCCCGGACCCCAGCGGTCGCCCTTCGGCGGCGCCACGTGATCCCACCAGCCGCCGTTTTCATCGAACGTGATCACCACGATCATGTCTTTCCACTGCGGCGATTCCTTCAGATGCTGGATGACGTTGGCCACGTGCTGGTCGCCCGATTCGATATCTGAATAACCGGCGTGCAGGTTCAGATTGCCCTGCGGCTTGTAGAAGGTCACGGCGGGCAGCTTGCCTGCCACGGCGGCGGCCAGGAATTTGTTCGAGATCGGGCTGTCGCCAGTGCCGCCGTCGCGCAGGTGCTCGGCGCGCGCCGCCGTGCCAGGCGCGAACTGCTTGAAGTAGTTCAGCGGCTGGTGGTGGAACTGGAAATTCGGCTTGCTGCCGCCGCCCTTCTGGTCGAGCGCTGCTTGCCAGCCGCCGCCATACCATGCCCAGCTGATGCCCTTGCGCGACAGCAGGTCGCCGATGGTGTCATAGGTTTGCGGCGGCAAGGTGTTCGCGTCAGCCGGGTCGGCATGCAGCGGATCGCCATCAAAGGCGGGGCGGACGTAACTCGGTTGATATGGCGGCGCCATGGTGTTGACGGCATAGCCGTCCGGCGTGAGCGCGCCGTCGTTCACGTACTTCGGCTTGCCATCGAGCGCCGAGGCGGGGCACTCGGGGGAGATCGCCAGGCGCACGCCTTGCGGGCCGTCGGACAGCACGGCGATCTTTTTCTTCGCTGCCGTCTCGGCAGCATTGAAATATTCGTTGGCGCGGCCCGTCACCAGGAACTGGTGGTTCATGTAGGAGCCGCCGAAGGCCGCCATGAAGAAGTTGTCGCACAGCGTGTACTGCTCGGCGATCTGCCACAGGTTCAGGTTTTTCGACGTTTCGCCGTAATGGCCCATCACCAGGCCGCCGCTGTCGGCCCACGCGGCAAAGCCGTCGTTCTTGCCGCCGTTGATCTGCATCTGGTTGTTATAGAAGCGGTGCACGAGGTCGCGCGTGATGATGCTCTCGGGCAGGGGCTTGCCGGCCGCGTCGCTCAATTTGTAGGGAGCGTTGGGCAGGCCGGAAATCTGGTCTTCCTTGATCAGGTAATCGATGCCGCCGATATTTTGCTGGTTCGGCACCAGGCCGCCCCAGATTTTCGGCAGGGTGGCCAGCGGCTTGCCGTCGCGGTCCAGCTGCTGCGCCTGTTCGGCCGTGACGGCGGACAAGGGCGCGCTGGTGCCGGGGAAGTTGGCGAACAGGTTGTTGAAGCTGCGGTTTTCCAGGTAGATCACGACCACGTTCTTGACGTGGGCCTTGAGTTTCGCGTCGAGCGAACCCTTGGCGATGGTCTTTTTGGCTGGCGCGGCGTCGGCCAGCGCCGGCAGGCTGGCAGCCAGGCCGACTGCGGAAGCGGCCTGAAAAATGCGCCGGCGCGAGGGATTGGCGGGTTGGTCGGCCGGATCGGCTGGCAGGGCGGGGGCGAGGTCCTTCACACATTCTCCTTGGGTGTCTCTGTGGGCACGAGTACCGGTGGCGCGGGCCATCGACACTCGTGAAGCGGGAAAATTGTATCACCGGCCCTGCGCCGGCGTGAACTATTCAGCCAGCCCTAGAACTGATAACGCACCTTCAGTGCCACCTTGCGCGACGGGCCATACATGCCCGAGTACCACCAGTCCGACACGGAAGCCGTGTACTGCTTGTCGAGCAGGTTGGCCACGTTGACGGTGGCCGACAGCTTGTCGTTGACGTCGTAGCGCGCCATCAGGCTGGCCACCGAATACGCCTTTTGCTCCCAGTGCAGGGTGCGGTCGATCTGCCAAGCGTCGACCTCCGAATACACGCGGCTTTGCCAGTTCATGCCGCCGCCAAGCGTCAGGCGATTCAGCTCGCCAGGCAGCCGATAAGTGGTCCACAGCTTCACCAGATGGCGCGGAAAGGTGGTCAGGATCGCCTTGCCGGCATTGTTTTCCGTCTGGCTGTAAGACCACGAGGCCGAGATGTTCCAGCTTGGGGTCAGGGCGCCAGTCGCTTCCAGGTCCACGCCCTGGGTCTTGGCGCCCTTGATGGTGCGGTTGGCGGGATTGTTTGTACCAGGCACGGTGTAGCCCGGGTCCGATTCGGCCAGATTGCTCTGGCGGATCTGGTACAGCGCGGCAGCCGTGTTCAGGCGGCCATCGAGCCAGCCGCTCTTGACGCCCGCTTCAAAGGTCTTGCCTTCGCGTGGGGCCAGCAGCTTGCCGTAGCGGTCTTGCTGGGCTTGCGGCTGGTAGATGGTGGAATAACTGGCGTAGGCGCTGTGCGTGCCGTCGATGTCAAATACCAGGCCGCCATACGGCGTGACGACGCGGCTCTCCGAGGCTGGGGACGCGCTGTAGAAGGGCACGGAAGGCGCATCCGAGATGTAATTCTCGCTGTAGCGCAGCACCTTGGCGCCGGCGATCAGTTTCAGGCGCTCGGAGAGATTGAGGCGCGTGGTGGCATACGCGCTGGCCTGGCGGCGCGTGCTGTCGTAGGTGACAAAGGTGTCGCCAAACACGGGCGTTGCCGTGCGATTCCAGCGGTACAGGTTGGCGGGCGTGGTCTGGATACGCTTGTCGAAGCGGCCATCCGTCGTGCTTTGAAATTCGCTGTAGTCCATGCCCAGCACCAGTTCGTGCTGGCGGCCGAACGCGCTGAAGGGGCCGCGCACATTGATGTCCACGCTGTTGACCTGGAGCTGGTAATCGCGGTAATCGGCGCTCAAGCGCAGGCCATCGCCCGTGGCCTGATCGGGGAAGCCATCGCTCACGTTCAGGTAGACGGCGCGCTCTTCCTGCGACGACTGCACGCGGTTGGCCGAGATTTTCAGCTTCCAGTCGCTGGCCAGTGCGTGTTCCACTGTGACGAAGAGGTCGGTCGAATTGGTGCCGAAGCGATTCGACGTGGCCGCCGGACTGAAGGAGCGGGGCAGGTCCGTCATGGCGCCATTGCTGTAGAACAGGGGAAAGCCCAGGTAGGACAGGGATCCATTCGAGCGCTTGCGCTGGTGCGTGACGCCGGCTGTCAGTTTCGTGTCGGCGGACAGGTCCGCCTCGACCACGCCGTAGACCACTTTCTTGTCGCGGCTGTAGCCGTCGATGATGCTGTCGCCTTCCTCGTACACCGTCACCAGGCGGCCGCGCACCGTGCGCGCTTCGTTGAGCGGGCCGGCAATGTCGGCCAGGACGCGCCGCTCATTGTAGGAAGCCAGCTCGCCCTCGACGGAGGCCTGAAACTGTGGCGTCGGCTTTTTGCGCACCATGTTGATGGCGCCCGAGGCATCGCCCGCGCCCGTCATCAGGCCCGAGGCGCCGCGCAGCACTTCGATGCGGTCATATAGCGCCATGTCGGCCAGGCTTTGCGACGGTATCGCGTTGAGGCCCAGGTTTTCCGAATGCGTGCTGACGCCATCGAGCTGGTAATTGGTGATCGAATAGCCGCGCGAAGTAAAGCCCGTGCGCTCGCTGCCCAGCGAGAAGAGGGTGATGCCCGGCGTTTGCGCCATTACTTGCGCGATGGTGCTCAAGCCCTGGTCCTGCATGCGCTGCTGCGTGATGACGCTGACCGACTGCGGCGTTTCCCGGATCGACAGGCCCAGCGGCGTGGCCGTGGCGATGGGCAGGGTGGAAACATACGTGCCCGACCCTTCCGTCGCATCCTGCTGCGCTTTCACCGACACTTCCGGCATCATGGACAGCGCCTCGCCGCCCGCCGCGATATCGGCCGGGCGCAGTACATAGCTGCCGTTGGCGCTGCGCTCGGCCTTCAGGCCCGTGCCGCGCAGCACGCCGTTCAGGGCGGCCAGCACCTCGTGGCGGCCCGTGAGGCCAGAAGACGTCTTGCCGCGCGTCTGTTCCGGCGTGAAGCTGAGGATGACCCTGGACTGGCTGGCAACCTGGCGCAGCGCCGCTGCGAGGTCGCCGGCAGGCACCTGGAAGTCCTGGCTGGCCGCTGGCGCTGCCGCGCTTTCCTGCGCCAGGGCTGGCGCCAGGGCGTTCAGCAGCAGGGCCGAACCGATGAAGACGAGTTGGATGGCATGCGCCATGCGTTTGATGTGCGGCCGTGACCGGGACCTGGAAGACATAACTGGAGACATGGTTACCTTGTGGTGTAGTCGTCAAAAAGAACGTTGCCTACACAGGTCACGCGAGAATCGCAAACGGGTAAGGTTTTTTTGCGGTGGACTCAAAATAAATGCTTGGCGTGCCGGCGCGCTTCCACCTGCACCCAGTAGCGCGTGCGCAGGCGCACGTCGACGGGCAGGGACTCGGGCAGCGACAGCAGCACGGCGTCCAGGTCGGCCAGCGGGAAGACGCCGGAAATGCGCAGCGCGGCGACGTCATCGTCACAGCCCAGCAAGCCGTGGCGGTAGCGGCTCAGCTCATTGAGGAAGTCGCGCAGCGGCATGGCGTCGGCCAGCAGCGAGCCATGGCGCCAGGCCCAGATGTCGGGCGAGACGGCATGCGTGGGCAAGAGCTGTTGCGCCGTCATGCCGCCGCCCTGGCCCGCCTGAATCACCAGCCTGGCATCGCCATGGTGCGGCGTCAGCCGCACGGCGCCTTCCTCGACGGCGACCAGGGTGTTGCCGTCCGCCTGGCGTACCGAGTAGCGCGTGCCCAACGCCTGCGCCTGGCCTTGCGCGGTGTCGACGATGAAGGGGCGGTAGGGCAGGCCCGTGTCGCGGGCGGTGGCGATGAACACTTCGCCCCGCACCAGTTGCAGCAGCCGTTGCGTGCCGCTGAAGCGGATGTTCACGGCACTGCCGCCATTCAGGTGCAAACGGCTGCCGTCGGGCAGGGTCAGCTCGCGGCGCTCGTTGATGCCCGTGGCAATGTCGGCCAGTGCGGCACGGGCCATGTCGGGTGCGTAGGGCGAGCGCGCGCCGAACCAGCCCGTGATGCCGATGGTCGATATCCACGCCAGCAGTTGCAGGCTGTTGCGGCGCGAGACGGGGGCCGCAGGACGCCGTGCCAGGGCCGTGCGGCACGCTTGCGCATCGAGTTCCCGCAAGCCGCCGCTGGCGCTTTCGATGTGTTTCCACGCCCGCTCATGGTCGGGGTGCGCCTGGCGCCACTGGTGCCAGGCTGTTTTTTCCGCCGGCGTGGTGGCGCCACTCATCAGGGTGGCCAGCCATTCAGCTGCCTGCATGGCGATGGCCAGGTCGATGGGCTGGCCCTGTGCGTAGACGGTGGCGCCGCGCATGTCAGTGGCTGGCAAAATCGGGTACGGCAAAAAAGCACAGCAAATTGGCCTTGCTCAGGTATTTTTTGACGGAGTGCGTGGTGGTGCCCAGTTCGGCGGCGATCTCGGCGTAGCTCATGCCGTCCAGGTGGGCCAGCAGGAAGGCAGCCTTGGCCTTGGCGGAGAGCTGATCCAGCGCGCGGTCGATCAGTTGCAGTGATTCGAGCAGGAGGGACATCGCTTCCGGTGAGGGTGCGCAGGCTTGCGGCTGCTGCTGCAGCGCGTCGAGGTAGGCCCGTTCGAGTTCTTCGCGCCGGCAGTGATTGGCCAGCAGGCGCTTGGCGATGGTGGCCAGGAAAGGCCGCGGCTGCACGATGCCGGCACTGCTGCGCGCAACGAAGATTTTGACGAAGGTATCTTGCGCCAGATCGCCGGCCAGCCCCGCATCGTGCAGGCGGCGCTTCAGCCAGTGCAGTAGCCAGGAGTGGTGCTCGGCATACAGGGCCTGGAAATCGGGCGGAGGTGAGGGGGTGGACAGCATGCGTACAGGACGCCTTAATCTAAATGAGAATTGTTCTCATAATAACCTGGCAGTGCGCGCCAGGCAATCAGGAAAACGCGGCGTTGTTGAAATGCGACTGCGCGCCCGGGCCGCGCACGGTGGTGGATTTGCGCTGCTGCACGGTAGATGTAAAAGTTTCCTTGGCGCAAGCTTTCATGTGAGAAAATGCGGGCTGTCGATGTGGTACGGAGCGAAAAATGATGTGGATGGTTGGCGGTGCCCTGATTCTTTTGGTCGCCAGATTTTTATGGTTGGCCTTTTTTCATCGGGTCAACGCGATGTCACGCCAGGCGGAGCTGATGAACTGGCTCGACATCGGCCGGGTGTCGAATGCTGATGGCGGCAAGGATATTTTGTTGGCGAGAAATGAGCGCGGCGCCCGGATCGACTGGCGCACGGGCGAGGTCTGGTTGATGAATCCCAAGGTGGAGGAGCCGTTTGCCGATTTTCTCGCCGTCGAGCGCTGGCTTACCCTGCGCGACATGCCGAAGGCGGACAGGCCTGCGCCAGCCACCCCGGCGGAACCGGAGCCGGAGCCGGCGCCTGAACCCGGACCCGCGCGCGATACCTTGCCGGTCTTCCAGCAAAAGGTCGACGAATGCCTGGCCAAGGCGGAAGGCGGCCAGGAATTGCTGGAAACGAAGCAGGCGTTCGAGGCGGGCAGCGAGCCTTACCTCGAGGCGTCGACGGAATTGAGCAAGACCGCGCTCGAGCTCGACGTGTCGCCAGCGATGGTGGCCACGTTTCATATCAGCGCCTTTGCCGCGCTGGCTGAAACGGCGGGCGCCGACAAGCTGGAACGGGTGGCGGCCAGCCTGCATGCTGCAGCCAGGCAGATCAGGGCCAGCGTCGCAGCCTGAGCACGGGCCAGGCCTGGAATGAAAAAGCCGCTGATACCCTTGCGGGTATCAGCGGCTTTCATGTATTGGTTGCGGGGACAGGATTTGAACCTGTGACCTTCGGGTTATGAGCCCGACGAGCTGCCAGACTGCTCCACCCCGCAGGCGAATTATAGCGGGGTTTGCTGCAATGCGCAATGGCCAGGGCAATTGCGCAGGATAGGGCGCAAGGCGGCGGCACGGCAACGCCATTGTGGCGCAGGCATCATCGTGATTTATGCCGCCGTCGAGCGGATGGCGGCGGCCAGGCGGCGCAGTGAGTCCCGCGTCTGTGGATCGGCGGCATTGGAATACAGCAGCACGTCCAGCGTGGGCAGGGCCGGTAGTCCGAACGTTGGCCCCGCGTCCATCGTTCCTGCGGGCGCCACCCGGCACCCCAGCGCCGCAATGGCGAAACCTGCCGTAATGGCGGCGCCGATGGTGGTGATGCCGCCGCCGACGAAAACCTCGGTCCACGCGATGCCGTGCTCCTTGAGCGCGGCGAGTGCAATGCTTCTTACCCGGCAAGACTCGGATTGCGCCGCGAGACGCAAGGGCTCGTCCGGGTGGTATGCGAAGCCGGGGGCGGCCATCCAGCCGAAGCGTTCTTCGAGTATCACATCGCCACCTTTGCGCAGATGGTCATGCCCCAGCACGATGGCGGCATCAAGCGTGCCGCGATCAAAGCAGCCGAGCACTTCGTGCGATGAGGCGATGCGTACTTCCAGCACCAGATCCGGCTCGGCGTCGTGCATGTGTTTCAGCAAGAGTGGCAGTTCCGCGCCGACGATGTGGTGGCTGATGCCGATCACCAGTCGCCGCTTGCTGGCGCTGAACGCGGCAAGGGCGCCTTGATGGGCTGCTACCAGCTTGCGCGCTGCGACCATGAACTGGTGTCCGTCCGCAGACAGGCCCACCAGGCGCGGCGTACGGTCCAGCAAATGCCGGCCGAGCATCTTTTCCAGTCGCTTGATCTTCAGGCTGACGGCCGACTGGGTGGTGTCGAGCGCCTCGGCCGCGCGCGTGAAGCTTTTCAGTTCCGCTGCCAGAACGAAGGCTTGCACGGCCTCGATATCGAGCGTCTTCATGGGCAATCATTTAAAAAGCGAATCATTGAAATATGGTGCCATGTGTTTTCATTATGGTCAATAGCGCCTATCGTTAGCTATCTCAATCAACCATCAGGAAGGAGTCACTCATGCCGATGACACGCGTATCTCTGCGGCGGGGCAAGCCCGCCACCTATCGCCGGGCCATACTGGATGGCTTGTATCTGGCCATGCGCGAAACGTTTGACGTGCCGGACGATGACCGCTTCATGACGATCAGCGAACACGACGAAGACGATTTCAACTACGGCAAGTCGTATCTTGGCATCGCGCGCAGCGACGATCTCGTCATGATCCAGATCACGGTCAGCAAGACCCGGACGATAGCGCAGAAAAAGGCGCTCTATGGCCGGATCGCCGAGCGCCTGTCCAGCAGTCCCGGCCTGCGTCCCGAAGACATTTTTATCAACCTCGTCGAAGTGGCGCCCGAAAACTGGTCGTTCGGCCATGGCGTCGCTCATTACGCGCCGCGCGACGCCTAAGCGTTACAGGCATGAAAAAGCCGCTGATCCCTTTGCAAGAATCAGCGGCTTTCATGTATCTGGTTGCGGGGACAGGATTTGAACCTGTGACCTTCGGGTTATGAGCCCGACGAGCTGCCAGACTGCTCCACCCCGCAGGCGAATTATAGCGGGGTTTGCTGCAATGCGCAATGGCCTTGCAGCAGATCTGGTATCAGGCAGCTGCCAGGCGCCACAGCGACGTGATTTCCTTCGAGCGGGCCGCGTGCAGGCTGTCCGTGGCGTCCTGCGCGCGCGGGTGCGTGGGTTTCACGTCCAGGCGGTCGAGCACTTTCAAACCCGCTTGCGCTATCCACTCGAGCAATTGTGCGCGCGGGCGCAGGCCCAGGTGCTCGGCCAGGTCCGATAAGATCAGCCAGCCTTCGCCAGCCGGCTCCAGATGATCGGCCAGGCCGGCCAGGAAGCCGCGCAGCATGCGGCTGTCCGGATCGTAGACGGCGTATTCGATGGGCGAGCTTGGACGGGCCGGCAGCCATGGCGGATTGCACACGACCAGCGGCGCGCGTCCAGCAGGGAACAGGTCGGCCTGTACCACGTCGACCTTGCCTTGCAAATCGAGGCGGGCCAGGTTTTCGCGCGCGCAGGACAGGGCGCGCGGGTCCTGGTCGGTGGCGACGATGCGGTCGATGCCGCGCTGCGCCAGCACGGCGGCCAGCACGCCCGTGCCTGTGCCGATGTCGAAGGCCAGTCTGGCGCGCGGGGGCAGGGGCGCGTCGGCCACCAGGCCCACGTATTCGCCGCGGATGGGCGCGAACACGCCGTAATGGGGGTGGATGCGCTGGCCCAGGGCCGGCAGTTCCACGCCCGTGCGGCGCCATTCGTGCGCGCCGATCAGGCCCAGCAGCTCGCGCAGCGAGGCGACGAAGGTCTCGTCGCCGCGGCCATATGCCTCATTGCATGCCAGTTTCACGTCCGGCGCGCGGCGCAGCGGAATCGTGTAGTCGGCGTCAAAAGGCAGCAGCAGCATGGCCAGGGTGCGGGCGCGTTGCGATTGGGCCTGGCGGTGCAGATGGAAGGCTTCCGTGGCGGACGGTTCCGGTTTTGCCAGCTTGGCGGCCTTGGCCTTCTTGCTGGGTTTGTCGTTTTTGTGGTCGGCGCGCCGCGCCAGCGCCTGCAGCAGCTGGCGCGCGTTCTGGAAGTCGCCGCGCCACAGCATGGCCGTGCCTTCGCAGGCCAGGCGGTAGGCCTGGTCGGCCGTCGTGCGGTCATCCGCGATGACGACGCGCTTGGGTGGCGGCATGCCGCTTTCCGAGCGCCAGCGGGCCGAATGCTCGGCGCCGTTTTCGCTCCAGTGGATCTGCGGATGAACGGTAGGTGAAGAGGTGTCGGACATGGGATTCAATCGATAGAAGGGGGCGCGCGGCATGGTCGCCTGCGCAGGCCGTCTTCCATTATACGTCGCTGGACGTGCTGTCAGCGGTGTCCGTGCCATAGGCGAGTGCCAGCGCACGGGCGCGCACCTGGTCTTCGGGCGCCGTTGCCACGGCTTTTTTGGCGGCCTCGGCGGCATTGTCTGGCTGCACCAGCTTGAGCAAGCGCAAGCTCAGGCTGCCCGCCAGGTCGCCATCCTTGCCGCTGGCGCTGGCGCCGTCGGACGCGCTCTGATGGAGATTGCTTTGCAGTTGCTGGCCCAGCAGCTTGAACAGATCGTGCAGATTGCCGGCGAAGGTCGTGGCGGGTAACTCTTTGGCGGGCAGGGCGGCGTCATCGGATGGCGGAACTTCCTGTGCATCATCTTGCGTTTGCGCAAATGCACCTGCGCTGATGTTCGATTGATACTGCACTTCCAGTTCGAAGTCGAACGTCTGGCCATCGGCCGTGGTGATCTTGCCCTTGCCAATGAAATGGGCATTTTCATCGAGGCTGAAGGCGGCGGCGCGACTGCTGCTGCCGGCGCCCGAGACGCTGGCATTGCCGCTGCTGAAGCTGGAACCGGCTTGCAGGTCGACTGAATCGAAGGCGATCGTGGCGCCGTCGCCGAACAGCTGGCGCGTCATGCTGGTCAGAAAATCCTGCGCCACGTCGACGGTGGCGTTGCCCAGCGCATCGGTCCGTTGCGAGAGTCCCCTGGCCGACAGGTCCAGGCCATTCTTCGACAGGGCCACCACGTCTTGCGCCGTGCGCTGCATCAGGGGTGAAGCGCCCAGGCCAGCCACACCGGTGCCCGCCTTTTGCGGCGCTTGCCCTGCCAGGGTATTGGCAGCAGGCTGGCGCGAGCCGGGAACGAGGGCGGGAAGCTGGGACATGGTCGGTTCAAATGGGGGAGATATGCGAATTAACGGCAGTATCTCCCCATTCTTTAACCATTAGTGGTGGTGTGACCAGCTACCGTCTGCCGACTCCAGGTAAGACTTGACGGCATCGGCCTGGCCCGTGGCGTGGCGCTTGAGTTCGCCGCATGCGCAAATGCCCTGATACGGCTGGATATGCGAGCAGGCAGAGACTTTTTGCAGGTAGACCTGCATGGATTTGTGACATTTTACGCACTTGAAGGTGAGGCTGCGGGCGGCTTTCATGGGTTTCCTTGAACTGTTGCGGGGCGTAGGCGGTGCCTGCGCGAAGGCGGCGATTTTAACGCACTCCGGCCACCGTTACACGTTGTTGCATCTGCGCCACGCGCACGTCAACTGAATCCGCGCCATGACGTTGAACGTATACAGGAGGTCACCTGACCGCCATTGAAGAGGTAGCACCATGGAAAAGCATGACAAGGAAAAGCCAGTACAGCCCGCCAAGGAGCTGGTCAGGAAGTGGTTGAAAGCGGAGCTGGAACAGCGCCGGCCCCCGCCCGACCCCGAGCAAATCCGCCGCGAACTGGGCTGGGATTTGCTCAGGCTGGAACGGGAACCCCTGCTTCGCTGACGTCCTTGCCACTCCGCTAGCGCACCGTCACCACGCTCTTGCCGCCGGACCCCGGCTGCACAAGGATGCGGGTGGCGATGCGCTCCGTCATTTCCTGCACGTGCGAGATGACGCCCACCTTGCGCCCCATCGCCTGCAAGCCGTCGAGCGCATCCATGGCCACGCGCAGGGTTTCCGTATCGAGGCTGCCAAAGCCCTCGTCGATGAACAGCGATTCTACGCGCACGCGGTTCGAGGATAGCGAAGCCAGGCCCAGCGCCAGGGCCAGCGAGACGAGGAACGATTCGCCGCCCGACAGCGAGTGCACGGAGCGCAGTTCGCCGCCCATGTCCTGGTCGCGCACCATCAGGCCCAGCGACGGATTGTTCGGATTGTCGATGCGTTCCAGTTGATAGCGACGCGCCAGGTGATTCAGGTGTGCGTTGGCATAGCCGAGCAGCACTTCCAGTGTGAATTGCTGCGCATAGTTGCGAAATTTCTTGCCGTCTGCCGAGCCGATCAATTCATTCAGGCTGGCCCAGCGCCGCTCGATGGCCGCCTGCGCCTCGATCTGCGCCAGCATCGATTGCGCGCTGTGGCGCCGCGCATCGTCCTGCGCGATGGCCAGGCGCAGGCGCGTCGCTTCCTGATTGGCTGCCTGGCGTTCCGCGCCAAGCGCGTCGAGCGCGGCCTGCAGCGCCGCCACGTCCGTTTCCAGTGCTTCCGGTGGCCGCTCCAGGTGGGCCGCCAGTTGCTGCCGGCGTTCGGCCAGCACGGAGAGCGCCGCCGTATGGCGGTCGGCGATCACTTGCAGGGCGTCCCTTTCCGCGCGCATGGCTTCCGGCGCGATGGCCAGATGCGCACGCAAGGCTGCCATGTCGGCTGGCGCATGGGCCGGATGGGCAAGCTGGAACCGGTGCAGCCAGTCCTCCAGCGCTGCCGCAGCATCGCTGTCTTGCTGGCGCAAGGTATCGAGGCGCAGTGCCGCTTGCGTGCATGCTTCGTCCAGCCGCGCGCGCGCCTGGCTGGCCGCTTGCGCCGCCGCTTGCTGCTGCGCCAGATGGTCTTTTGCGCGCGCGACGGCGCCTGCCAGCGCACCTTCCACCTCGGCCACGGCTTGGCCATTCCACAGCGCCGCGCGCTGCGCTTGCAGCGCTTTCAGCTGCGCGTCCAGGGCGGCGTATGCCGCATGCGCCTCCAGTGCCAGCTGCTGCGTCGTGCGCGCGGCAGCATTGGCCGCGTCCAGCTGCGCGGCCAGGGTCGCCAGCGCGTGGAGGCGGCTATCCTGGTCCGCCTGCTGCTTCAGCCATTGCCGGCTTTCCGTGTCGCGCGCCGCGCGGAAGGCGGCGGGGCCGGCGCGCCAGCCATCTTTCCAGCCTTCGGCGCCTTCCACGTCGTCAAACGCGGCATCGAGCTGCGCCAACAAGCCGTCAAGCATGCTGCGCGACGTCTCGGCCTTGTCATGGCTGGCCGCCAGCTGCGCCTGTAACTGCGCCAGCCGTGTTTGCGTTTCGGCGACGGCGGCCGTCAGGCGCCCGTGTTCGGCGCCTGCCAGTTCGTGCGCCGCCTGCGCTTGCTCACGCCGCGCGCTGGCCTGGCGCAGCGCCGTCTCCTGCTGCGCCAGCGCCTGCAAGCCGGCCGCATTGGCCGCCAGTTGCTGCGTGAACCAGTCCGCGCGCTGGTCTTCGGGCGGCAATTGCAGGGTAGCGGCATGCGGCAGCCACTGCGCCTCCAGGGCGGCGATGGCGGACGGCAGGGCCGCCAGTTCGGGCGCTATTTGCGCCTGTTCGCGCGCATAGCCGGCCAGCGCTGCCTTGTGCGTGGCCAACTGCTCCAGATTGCCGCGCGCCTGCGCGCGGCAGGCCAGCACGTCATCCTGCAAGCTGGACAGCATTGCCTTCAAGGCGTGGTTGCTATGGTCGGCGTGAGTGTACGGGTGCTCCAGAGCGCCGCAGACGGGGCAGGGCTGTTCATCCTGCAAGGTCGCACGCAGCTGTTCGACGCTGGCCGCGCATGCCGCTTCCGCGCCTTTCAAGGACTTTTCCGCCTGCGCCAGGCGCGCTTCCAGCAATGCCGTTTGTGCCGCTGCCGCCGCCAGCGCCGTGTGTTCCGTTTGCGTGGCTTGCGCCAGTTGTGCGGCCCTCGCTTGCCCGTGCGCCAGCGCCTGCTGCTGGCGCGCCAGCTCCATCCACGTCTTTTCCGCCGCATTCAACTGGTGCGCATGGTCTTCCAGCTGGCCGCGCTGTTCCTGCAGCAGCTGCCCGTCGATGGCTTGCACGGCGGACAGCGCCTCGCGCCGCTGCGCGTCGTGCGCGGCGAGCGTGGCGGCGGCGGTCGTCAACGCCGCTTGTGCTTCGTGGCCCGCGTTGCCTGCCGCGCGCACCAGCTGCGCCGCTTCGGCCACCTTGGCATCGGCCGAATCGGCTTGCGCGGCGGCCTGGCCGGCCTGGGCGAACAGCTGGTCCGACAATTGCCATGACGTGGCCAGCGCTTGCCACTGCTGGTGCGACGCCAGCCACAGGCGGCCCGTTTCCTGCTCCGCCTGCATGGCGTGCTGGCGCTGCTGCAGATCGTGCAGCGCGCTGCGCGCCCTCTCATTGGCCTGGTCGGCGGCCAGGGCGCCATCTTGCGCCTGGCGGTGCGCCGGCAAGTGGGCTGCAATGCCGGCATCGAGCGCCTTGGCGGCATCGAGCAGGGGCGCCGCATCGCGTTGCGCCCCTTCTCTGGCAAGCAAGGCCGCTGCAGCCAGCTGCAAGGCCTGCGCCAGTTGCGCTTCGCTGGCCACGGCGTACGCCGCCTGTACGCGCGACGCTTCCAGTGCCGCGCCGGTGCTGGCGATCTCGCTGGCCAGGCGCGCCACGTCGTCGATGAGGGGCCGCGCCGGCTGCAGCAATTCCCACTGCGCCAGCGCTCTGCGGCGCTCTTCTGCGGCGGCCCGTTCGGCATCGGCGCTGCCCAGCGCTTCTTGCGCGGCGCTTACCTGGGCGTGCAGCTTGTGCGTCTCCTGGTGCCAGCGCTGCTGCAGTTCCAGCACCGCCTTGCGCAGGTCGAGGTGTTGCAGGGTGTTTTCGGCCGCACCGCACAGCGCCTCGGCGTCGGTGCGCTCGTCCGGCGACAAGGGCCGCTGGTCAGCCAGTTTTTCGCCCAGGCGTTCGAGGACCTGCTTTTCCTTCTTCGCCCGCTCGAAGGCGCGCACGGAAATATCGGTATAGATGCTGCTGCCTGTCAGGGTTTCCAGCAATTCTCCCCGTTCATTGTCTTCTGTCTTGAGGAAGGTGGAAAACTCGTTCTGCGCCAGCAGCACGGCGCGGGTGAACTGGTCGAATGACAGACCGATGCGTTTCTCGATCTCGTCCTTCACTTCCGTCTTGGTGCCGCCGATGGGCTGCAGCGCTGGCAGCTGGTGCAAGCTCATGGCGGTCGCCTGCAGCGCCCCTTCGGACCGGGTGCGCGAGCGGCGCACGCTCCAGCGCGCGCGGTAGTGAGCGCCGTCGTTGCCGACGAAATCGACTTGCGCGTAACCGTCCGGCGTGCCGCGGCGCAGCAGGGTGCGCGTATCCTGGGCGTTGACGGTTTCCTTGCCCACGTCAGGCAGGGCGCTGCCCCTGCCCAGTACCTTCAACAGGCGCGGCGTAGCGTCGTACAGCGCCAGGCATAGCGCGTCGAGCAGGGTGCTCTTGCCCGCGCCCGTGGGGCCGCTGATGGCAAACAGGCCGGCGGACGCCAGCGGCTCCTGCTGGAAGTCGACTTCAAATTCGCCGGCCAGCGAAGCCAGGTTCTTACCGCTGATTTTCAGGATTTTCATGGTTCTCAGGTGCGCTCAGGCGCCGGGCAGCAGCAGTTCGGCCAGGGCCGAGAGGAGTTCGGGTGGTGCTTCCTTGGCGTATTTTTGCAGGTACAAGCGGCGGAAGATGTCGTCCGGCTGCAGCTGGCCCAATTGGTCGAGCGTCATGTTCTCGGGTGCGCTGCTGCGCGCGGCGCTCGACGTCTCGATCTTTGCCAGGCGCACGCTCTTGCCGTCGAGCGCCGTCTCGATGCGCGTGCGCAGGCCCGGCTCGGGCGCGTCCAGTCGCACGCGCACTTCCAGGAAGGGCTGCGCTTCCGGTGGCGCAGCGGGTACGTCGAGGGCTGCCAGCTGCGCCAGCACTTCGGCTATGGGCGCAGGCGTGCTTGGCACGCGCAGCAGGGGCACGGCGCGCGGCACCTCGATGACGCGTACCTCGCGTAATTGCTCGCCTTCGATATCGAGGCACAGCACCTGGTGGCGGTAGTTCACTTCCGCGAAGGACAGGGGAATCGGGCTGCCGCAATAGCGGATGTGTTCTTGCCCGCCCACGGCCTGCGCCTTGTGCAGGTGGCCCAGCGCCGCGTAGGCGATGGCGGCATCGAAGATTCCCGACGGCAGCATCTCGGTGCCGCCGATGACGATGCGCCGTTCGGAATCGTTCGACATTTCGCCGCCCACCATGTGGCAGTGGCCCATGGCAAGGATGGCTTGCCCGGGCTGGCGGCGCGCCAGCGCCAGGTCCGCCAGTTGGCGGTACAGCAGGGCGATGCCGCCCAGGTAGGCATCCTGGGTGTCGCCGGCGGGCAGCTTCGGCACGTCGCCGGGACGCAAGAAGGGCACGGCCAGGCACCATGCCTGCACCTGCCCATCGGCGCCCGACAAGGGCAGCAGCAGGCGTTCCAGGTCGATATCGCCATCTTCGCCGCGCAGCACATGGCCGATCACGTGGGTGCCGTGCGCGGCCAGCAGAGGGCCGGGCGCTTCCAGCCGTCCGGCCGAATCGTGGTTGCCGGCGACGACCACCAGCTGTAGCGCGGGCAGGCGCGCGCGCGCCTGCTGCAGGAACACGTACAGCTGCTTTTGCGAGGCGGCCGACGGGTTGGCGTTGTCGAACACGTCGCCGGCCACCAGCAGTACGTCGACGCGTTCGGCCACGACTGTGTCAAGCAGCCAGTCGAGGAAGCGCTGATGTTCGTAGCCCCGTTCGTAGTTGTGCAGGGTCTGGCCCAGATGCCAGTCGGAAGTGTGCAGCAGGCGCATGGTGGGGCAAGGGTAGGGAAGACAGGCGCCAATATAGCAGGAATGGCGCCAGGCGCCATTGGCTGGATCAAACTACTGCAGCACCCGCGCGATACGTGTTCCTGCCATCCTGCTTGGCCTGGTACAGCAGCACGTCGGCCCGCTGCAGCAGTACGGCAGGGGGGATGTCTTCGTCGCGGTAGAAGGCCAGGCCGATGCTGGCGGAAATGCGCACGATGATGCCATCGAGTTCGAACGGCTGCTGCATGGCGGCGACGATCTTTTCCGCCAGGACGGCCGCGTCGTCGGGCCGGGTGATCTGTTCCATGATGATGGTGAATTCGTCGCCTCCCAGGCGGGCGATGATGTCGGTGGCGCGCATGGTCTGCGTCAGGCGCTGTGCAAAGGCGCGCAGCAGGGCGTCGCCGGTGCCGTGGCCGTGCGTGTCGTTGACGGGCTTGAAGCGGTCGATATCCATGTACATGACGGCCATCAGGTGCCGCTGCCGGCGGCTGGCGTGCATGGCGTCGCTGAGTTTTTGCTGGAAGCCGGCGCGGTTCGACAAGCCGGTCAGGGCATCGACCTGGGCCAGCTTCAGCAAGCGCTGTTTTTCGCGCTTTTGCACGGTGATATCCTGGCGCATCACGTGAAAGCCCGCCACCTGCAGCCTGTCTTCGCCGATCTGCGGGATGTAGATCACTTCCATGCAGCGTTCGATGCCTTCTTTTTCGTCTTCTTCCTCGAAGCTCAGGGTTTCACCGGCAAGCACTCTTTCGATATATGGCGCCATCGTGCGGTAGCGCGCCTCGCCGACGGTCTCGCGCACGCTCTTGCCCAGCGCCTGCCGGCCCGTCAAGCCGAATTCGCGCTCATAGGCGATGTTCAGGAAGCGGTAGACCTGGTCGGCGTCGATATACGCGATCATGGCCGGCAGGGAGTCGGCGATGGTGCGCAGGCGCGCTTCGCTTTCCCGTAGCGCCACTTCCGATTCGCGCAGGGTGGTGATGTCGTCCAGGCTGCCCACATAGCCTTCGATCTTGCCGTCGATGAGGATGGGGGCGATCTTCACGGAGACCCAGACCAGCCTGCCGTCGCGCTGCAGGCAGCGCAGGGTGGACTGGAACGGCGCATGGCTGCGCGTGAGCTGCTCCAGCGCCACGTGCATCAGCGGATAGTCGTCCGGGTGCAGGGCGCTGGTCCAGCCGGCGCCCAGGGCGGCGGCGCGCGGCAGGCCCGTGATCGATTCGAAGGTGCGGTTGACGTAAGTGCAGCGGCGCTGGCGGTCCAGGCGCACCAGCCCGAGCGGCGAGGCGTCGTTGACGGCGGCCAGTTCGGCCTGTTTCTGGCGCAGTTCCAGTTCCTGCTGGCGACGCTGTGAGATATCTTCGGCGATGCACAGGATATGTTCGATCTGCTGGCGCTCATCGAACACGGGCACGGAGACGGCGCGCAGGTAGCGCAGGCTGCCATCATGCAGGCGCAGCGGTTTTTCCGTATGGTCGATGACGCCACGTTCTGCCAGGATGGCGCGGTCGTCCGCGGCGTCGTGCAGGCCGAAGTCAGGCGGGAATGCCTGGCAATCTGTCTTGCCGATGACGTCGGCGGCCAGGTGGCCGGTGATATCCTCGGCCGCCTTGTTCCACACTTCCATCTGGCCGAAATTTTCCGGGCGCGCGCTTTTCACGTAGACCAGCACCGGCAAATGGTCGATCAATGACTGCAGGAAGCTGCGGTTGTCCTGCAGCGCCAGTTCGTCGTGCTTGCGCGCGCTGATGTCGCGCGAAGTGACGGCCACGCCGTCGGTGATCGGCACCACCTGGTGGCGCAGCCAGCGTGTGCCGCCCGAGGCCAGCGGCAGCTCGAATTCATCTTCCAGCGGCCGGCCCGTTTCCATCACCAGCACGAAGCGCTTGAAAAAGCGCTCGTCGCGCAGCAGCGGCACTCGCGGCAGCACGCGCTGGCCCAGCAGTTCGGAGCGTGGCTTGCCCAGCATGTCGGCGGCCCGCTCGTTGACGTCGGCGAAGATGAAGTCTTCCACCGGCTTGCCCGGCGCTGGGCGCCAGGCCTTCAGCAGCAGCACGGCATCGAGGCTGCCCTGGTGCGCCGCGCGCAGCAGCGCTTGCGTTTCCTTTGCCTGGCGGATGCTGCGGCGCAGGCGCGCGCTCTGGCGCATCAGCAGGGCCGTAAAGCCGGCAATGAGCACGCTGGCGGCGAGCAGCGCGCCGACATACGCCAGGCGGCGGTGTTCGAAGCGCGTCAGGGCGGTGGCGCGGCTCACTCCCACCACGGCCAGCAGCGGGTAGCGCGGCAGTTCGCGGTAGCTGTAGATGCGCGCCGTCTTGTCGACGGGCGGCTCGATCAGCAATTCTTCGGCGGCATGCTGGGGCGGCCCAGGCATGCGGAAGTCGATGCGGTCGCTGAGAATCAATTGCTCGCCGATGCGTCCCACCGTCAGGCCGCTGTCGCGTGCCACCAGCATCAGCGCTCCCTGTTCATCGAGGTTCAGGCGATCGTAATCGTCGACAAAATAGGTGGGGTCGACGTGGATGATGATGGCGCCGGCAAAGCGGCCCTGACCATCGTTCAGGCGGCGTGCCAGGCGGATGGTCCAGTGCTTGCTGCCCGCGTCGAGCATCGGCGTGTCGACCAGGGCCGTGTCGGAAGCATTGGCGGCCAGCGCCCTGAAAAATGCCTGCTTGGCCAGGTTTTCCGGCAAATAGGCGTTAGTGCTGTCGAGCACATTGCCCCGCGCGTCGACCAGCGCGATCGGCAGTGCCAGTTTCGATGGCAGCACGCTGTCGAGCAGGCCCTGGCGGCGCGTGAATTCATTCAGGCGCAGGCCGCCGTCCGTTTCCTCGTATTTTAGCTTGAACAATTGCGTGGCGTGATCGGTCTGACGCAGAGTGAAACTGGTATGGTCGGCCAGAGTACGCGCCAGTGACTGGCTGACGGCCACGGCGTCGCGCACGGCGCTGGCTCGCTCCTGTCCCACCTGATAAAAGACGGCCGCCCACAGCGCCAGCAGCAAGATGAGCGCGAACAGGGGCACCAGGCTGAAACGGTACAGGCGGCGGGCAAGGCGTTGCAGGGGTCTTGTTATCGCTATCACGGGCGCTTGCAGGCTATATTCATGGAAAAGGGGAGGGGCGGCGTGGCGCGCATGATAGCCGATCCGGCTGCCTTGCGCGTAACCCTGTTGCCGCCGCTCCCATCGTCTGTTCGCGGTCTGTCGCTAGGCTTATTTTGCGTTAAATCAAATATTCGTGGTGCCGCGCACGCTAAAAAAAGCACGCCGGCGGCGATACGGGCTGGCGGCGTGGCAGAAAAAGTACAATTGCGCCTCCATCCTCATTAAAATGAGTGCTTCTCCCTCCCATATCGAAAGTTGTCATGCAGAGTAAAAAGCCCGACGCGGCAAGACTGGACAAGATCGTGGCCGAAGCGCGCCGCGCCGCCGACCAGCGCGAGAGCGGCTACCGCGAGCGCTCGCTGAAGATGTATCCGTGGGTATGCGGCCGCTGCATGCGCGAATTTACGCGCGCCAACGTGCAGCAACTGACGGTGCACCACCGCGACCATAACCACGACAACAATCCGCCCGATGGCAGCAACTGGGAACTGCTGTGCCTGTATTGCCACGACAATGAGCACTCGCGTTATCTGGAAGCGGACCGTGGCGCCGGCCTGCTATCGGCCGAGGTGGCGCCCGCCACGCACAATCCCTTCGCCGCGCTCGCTGGCCTGATCAAGAAAAAGGACTGAGCGGGCCATCAGGCCTTGATCCCATGCGCATCTTGCTGACCGAAGACGACCCGCAGCTGGGCCGCGCCACGCAGATCGGTCTGGAACAGGGCGGCTATGCCGTCGACTGGGTCACGAGCGCCGAACACGCGCACACGGCCGTGCGCCTGCACGACTATGGCTGCATCCTGCTCGACCTGGGCTTGCCGGGGCAGGACGGCATGCAGGCGCTGGGCGTGCTGCGCGACAACGGCTACAGCGGCGCCGTGCTGGTCGTCACGGCGCGCGACCAGGTGGGCGAGCGCATAGCCGGACTCGATGCGGGCGCCGATGACTTTATCGTGAAACCGTTCGACCTCGATGAGCTGGCCGCGCGCATCCGCAGCGCTTGCCGCCGCGCCGCCGGCCGCCTGCGCGAAAACCTCGTGCACGGCGACCTGGTGCTCGATATCGCGGACCGGCAGGTGACGCAAGGGGGAATGCCCGTGATGTTGACGGTGAAGGAATTTCGCATCCTGCAACTGCTGCTGGAACACGGCGGCCGGGTGCTGAGCCGGGAACAGCTGGAGAAAAACCTGTACAGCTGGGGCGATGAAGTGGAAAGCAATGCCGTGCAAGTGCATATCCACCACCTGCGCAAGAAGCTGGGGCGGGATTTGATACGCACCGTGCATGCGATCGGTTACTGCATCGACAAGCTTAAAGCGGCTTGACGAAAAAACGGGCGGCCCGCAGGCCGCCCGCTTGATCAGAAATCGACGGTTGCTGACAGCCACAGACGGCGTCCGTCCAGGCTGTTGACGTAGCGGTTGGCGTAGGTCAACGTCGGAGCGCGGTAAGGCTGGTAGTCGACGAAGTCCTTGTTGAGCAAGTTGTACACGGCCGCGTTGAGGGTGACGCGCTGGTTCAGCTGGTAGCTGCTGCCCAGGTGCAACATGGTGTAACCCTGGTAGTCGCCCAGCGCGGCCTTGGCGGCGCGCGTGGAAGCCGAGGTGCCCGGATCGCGGAAGCGTTCGCTGCGGTACTCGGCGCGCAGCCAGCCGTTCCACTCGCGCGAGATATCCCACGACAGGCGCGCATTGACGGCGTGCTTGGGCGTGTCGCTCAGGGGCTTGCCGGCGTTGCTGCCGCTCTTCTGTTCGCTTTCCGTGTAGGTGTAGTTGGCGCTGGCCGACAAGGTCTTGCCCAGCGGGAAGCGCGTGTTCAGCTCGACGCCGCGCGTGACGGCCTCATCCACGTTGACCGACTGGCCAAACGCATCGACGTTGGGCCAGTTGCCGAAGCTGACGCAGCCGGGACGGTTCGGCGCGGGACGGTAATCGCAGTTGACGAGGCCTGTGCCCGTGGTGATCTTGTCCTTGAATGCGTTGTTGAACAGGGAGCCGCTGGCGGTCCAGCCCGCCAGGTTGTCGAAATACGCGCCGATTTCCGTCGTCGTGCTCGTTTCCGGCTTCAGGTTCGGGCTGCCGACGAGAGGAATCGTGCCCTGGCCGCCGAAACCGTTGATGCCAGGCGACAATTGCTCCACGCGCGGCGTCTTGTAACCCTTGCTGACGCCGCCCTTGATGGTCCAGTTCGGCGTCGCATTCCACACGGCGTAGGCACGCGGGCTGGTCTGGCCGCCAAAGATGCTGTGATTGTCATGGCGGGCGCCGAAGGTCAGCGCGACATGCTCCAGCACCTGCCATTCGTCTTCCACGTACAGGGCTTTTTGCGTGAATTCGAATTTCTTTGGCGCCACGCCGTCCGTCATGTCCGCTTTCCACCATTGCGCGCCGACGGTAGCCATGTGTTTGCCCAAAGGCATGACCAATTTGGTGTCAAACACCTGGCTTTCCACTTCCAGCGTGCGCGCGCTGCCGGCGACGGCGCCCGGCGTGCCTGGCGGAATCGTGCGGCCCAGAGTTTCCGTCTTGTTCACCATGTAGCTACTGTCGAGCGTGCCGAAGCCGAAGCGGCCCGTGTGCGACAGGGTCCACTGGTCGCGCTTGTATTTCTGCTCGGGACCGTAGCCGCCCTGCAAGCCCAAGGTGCCCAGCTGCTGTTTCGAATTGTCGTAGGTCTGGCGGCCCGCGTCGGCGTCGAGGATGACGGTGTGGTAGCGGTTTGGCGTAAAGGCCAGGCGCGCGCCAACGTTTTCAATGTCCGCGCGCACGGGGTTGGCGCCCATGTTCGGCGCGGTTCCCGGACCGGCCGCGCCGTTGTAGCGGATATCGGCCGCATCGCGGCGCTGCTTGCTGCCGCGCAGGGATAGGCCCAGCAGGTCGGCGGCGATGGGGCCGCTCAGGTAGTAGCGGCCGTTTTTCACGTCGCCAAAGTCCGATTCCTGCTGCAAGGTGTAGTCGGCCGAGATAGAACCCATCCATTGCTTGGCCACCTTGCGCGTGATGATGTTGATCACGCCGCCCATGGCGTCCGAGCCGTACAGGGTCGACATGGGGCCGCGGATGATCTCGATGCGCTCGATGGCGGCCAGCGGCGGCATGAAGCTCGTTTGCGTGCCGCCGAAGCCGTTCGGCGTGATACTGCCGGCCGCGTTCTGGCGGCGCCCGTCGATCAGCACCAGCGTGTAGTCGCTGGGCATGCCGCGGATGCTGATGTTCATGCCACCCGTCTTGTCGCCCGCCGCACCGACGTCGATGCCTTCCACGCTTTCCAGCGCCTGCGTCAGGTTGCCGAAGCGCTCTTTCGACAGCTCCTCGCGCGTCAGCACGGTGATCGAGGCGGGCGCCTGTTTGATATCCTGCTCAAAACCTGAGGCGGAAACCACCACTTCGGGCATGCTGGCAGGCGTGCCCGTCTGGGCGTGAGCGGGCAGGCAGGACAGGGCGGCCAAGGCCAGGGCCAGGGTGGTGGGACGCGGCAGGCGCGCGCGGCGGGTGCTGTTGGACATGCAAACTCCTGGAGGGTTGATACGTTATTGGTGTGTATTTTCTAGGTAATGGGAATCATGAAAGCAATAAGAATCATTCACAATTACTGGCCTGGCTTCCCAAAAAATATTTGGCTCCGGATCATGCGCAGAAGTTCTTAAGAGATTCTTAACAAGCTGGCCGGGAATGCACGGCGCTGTGTTCTCGTCGGCGGCTGCGGCGTCGTGCGCCTGGTCTGCCTGCCGTTGCCGGGCAAGCCGATAGCGATAAAACGTGCAAGTGTCACGCGGAATGCGGTATCTTTCAGCTATGCACAGCCCAGACAAGCACATTTCTCCCGACCTCCCCCCTTTATCGCTGGCTGCCGCGCGCGCCTTGCACCTGGCCGCGCAGGGATTGCTGCAAGCGCGCCGCAAGAAGGCCGTGAAGGCCGACGTGCTGGCCGCCATCCGCCAGATGGGCGTGCTGCAGATCGACACCATCCATGTGGTGGCGCGCAGCCCGTACCTGGTGCTGTGGAGCCGGCTGGGCGATTATCCGCAGCCGTGGCTGGAGCAGCTGCTGGCCGAGGGCGCGCTGTTCGAATACTGGGCGCATGAAGCCTGCTTCGTGCCCATCGAGGATTATGGGCTGTACCGCCACCGCATGCTCGACCCGGCCGCCATGGGCTGGAAATACTCGGTCAAATGGATGGACGAGCATGGCGATGCCGTGGCCGCCGTGCTGGAGCACATCCGCGCCAACGGCCCCGCGCGCTCGGCTGACTTTGAACGCACGGATGGCCAGGCGGGCGGCTGGTGGAGCTGGAAGCCGGAGAAACGCTCGCTGGAAGTGCTGTTTACGTCGGGCGTGCTGATGATCGCGAAACGCCATCATTTCCAGCGCTATTACGACCTGGCCGAAAGAGTGCTGCCCGGCTGGCACGATGGCTTGCTGCCGCCTGAAGAGCAGGTGCGCCGCCACCTGCTGCTGGCCAGCGTGAAGGCGCTGGGCCTGGCGCGGGCCAGCTGGATCAGCGACTATTTCCGCACGAAACAGTCGCGCGCCAGTCTGGCGCAGGATTTGCAGGCGCTGGTGGACGAGGGAGTGCTGCTGCGCTGCGCAGTAGCCGGCTGGGATGATGCCGTCTACGTGCATGCCGAGCATGGCGAATGGATGCGCGCGGCGGCCGCCGGCAAGCTCTCGCCCACCCTGACGACGATATTGTCGCCGTTCGACCCCGTCGTCTGGGACCGGCGCCGCGCGCTGGAATTGTTCGGTTTTGACTACCGGCTTGAATGCTATACGCCGGCCGAGAAGCGCCGCCACGGCTACTTCACTTTACCTATCCTGCGCCGCGGTGCGCTGGTGGGGTGCCTGGACGCCAAGGCGCACCGCGCGCAGGGGCGCTTCGAGATCAAGTCGCTAGCGCTGGAAGACGGCGTGCGTCTCAGTGCCCGCCTGGTGCAGGACGTGGCCGGCGCCGTGCAGCGCCTGGCGCTCTGGCATGCGTGCCCCGCGATTGATATGGCGCGAGCGCAGCCGGCAGCCTTTGGCGCGCAGCTGGCTGCCGCCCTGCAGAATGGCAGCGAAGCGGCAAGGCGGGCCGCATGATGCTGCCACCAGCCCCGCCCGAACTGCTGGACGCCGACGGCCAGCCCCGTTTCGGCCGCTACACGGGGCAGTTGAATGCCTTCGACTGGGCCGCGTTGTCGTCGCCGCATGCGCGCGGCGCCTTCTGGCGTTTGTTCCACCACAAGCGCTGGCATTACGTGGCCCTGTCCACGCCCACCCTGTTTTGCGGCGTGGCCATCGTCGACCTCGGCTGGACCAGCACGGCGTTCGCGTATGCCTTCGACCGTCACAAGGGCAAGATCGTGGCCAGCTTTTCGCAGGATGGCATTCCTGGCCTGTCCGCTGCCGTGGCGCCGCACGCCGCTGCCAGCAGCCGTTTCCGCTTCCTGTCGCACACCATCGTCATCGAGTCCCAGCCGCAGCAGCGCTACCGTTTGCAGCTCGATTGCGGCCATTTCGGCATCGATGCGGAATTCGGCCCGCCCGTGGCGCCGACCCTGCTGGCTATCGGGCCGGTGGCCGAAGGCGGCAGTGTGCATGCGACGCAAAAATCGGGCGGCCTGCCTTTGTGGGGCACGGTGCGCTGCGGCGCCATGGGCTACAGCCTCGATGACGGCGTGGCCAGTTTCGACTATTCGAACGGCTTGCTGGCGCGCGAGACGGAATGGCGCTGGGCTTCGGCGCACAGCCTGGACCTGGGTTTCAATCTGCAGGCCGGCTATTTCGGCGCGCATGAAAATGCGCTGTGGCTCGATGGCCAGCTGTATGCGCTGGGCCGCGCGCATTTTGACTTCAATCCCGACAACCCGCTGGCGCCCTGGCACGTGTGGACGGACGACGATTTACTGGACCTGCACTTCAAGCCTGAAGGCGCGCGGCGCGAGGACAAGAACCTGTGGATCGCCGCCAGCCGCTACATCCAGCCCATCGGTACTTTCAGCGGCTGGGTACGCACCAGCGCGCAATCTCCCAAGCGCATCGTGGCGCATCTGGCGGGCGTGACGGAAAGCCACCGCTCGCGCTGGTAGGCACGCGCGGTTTTTTTGCGAAACGCGCTACAAGGTCAAGTTTTTTTGGCAGCGCATCCTATACACTGGCGCGTAGCCGCTCCGGCAATCCATGAGGCCAGAACATGAGTATCCGTAATCTCGACAAGCTGTTCAAGCCGGCCTCAGTGGCCCTGATCGGCGCCACGGCGCGCGAACACAAGCTGGGCGCCATCGCCCTGGCCAACCTGCTGGGCGGGGAGGGGCAGGGTGCGCAGGACAAAGCGGCGCAGTACAGAGGTGATATCTGGCCCGTCAATCCCAAGTATGACGAGTTGATGGGCCTGAAATGCTACCGCAAGCTGTCCCAGTTGCCCAAGGCGCCGGACCTGGCCATCATCTGCACGCCGCCCGCCACGATTACCGGCCTGATCCGTGACTTGGGTGCGCTGGGTACGCGCGCGGCCATCGTCATGACTTCCGGCCTCGATCCGGTGCGCGAGCAGTCCCTGCGCCTGGCCATGCTGAAAGCGGCCAAGCCGCATCTGCTGCGCATCCTCGGCCCCAACAGCATGGGGCTGCTCGTGCCGAAGCTGGGCTTGAATGCCAGCTTCGCCCACCTGGGTGCGACCAGCGGCAAGATCGCCTTCGTGTCGCAGTCGGGCGCGCTGGTGTCGGGCGTGCTCGATTGGGCCAACGCGCACGGCGTGGGCTTTTCCAAGTTCATTTCGCTCGGTGGCAGCTATGACATCGATTTCGGCGATCTGCTCGACTACCTCGCCGGCGACATCGACACGGCTGCCATCCTGTTGTACATGGAAGATATCCAGGCGGCGCGCAAATTCATGTCGGCGGCGCGGGCGGCCGCGCGCAGCAAACCCGTCATCGTCCTGAAAGCGGGACGCGAGGCGGAAGGCGCCGCCGTGGCGGCCTGGCATACGGGCGCGCTGGCCGGTTCCGACGCCGTGTACGACGCGGCCATCCGCCGCGCCGGCATGCTGCGCGTGTACTCGGCCGAGGAACTGTTCGATGCCGTGGAAACGCTTACGCATATCCGCGCCCAGCGCGGCGAGCGCCTGGCGATTTTATGCAACGGCGGCGGTCTGGGCGTGATGGCCACCGATGCGCTGGTGGGCAGCGGCGGCAAGCTGGCCGATTTGTCGCCCGATACCGTGATCGCGCTGGAAAAGGCCCTGCCACGTGGCTGGTCGCACGACAACCCCGTGGGCTTGCCCGGCGACGCGCCCGTGCAGCGCTATGTCGATGCCATCAAGCCGCTGCTCGACGAGCCGCAGGCGGATGCCTTGCTGCTGCTGCACGCGCCCACGGCCATGGTCTCGTCGATCGACATCGCCGAAGCCGTCACGCCGCTGATCAAGGCCACCTCGCGCACGGTGCTGTCGTGCCTGCTGGGCGGCACCACGGTGGCGCCTGCGCGCCAGGTCTTCAACCGGGCCGGCATTCCCACCTACGACACGCCGGAAAAGGCCGTGCATGGTTTCATGCAGATCGTGCAGTACCGGCGCAACCAGGAAACCCTGATGCAGGTGCCGGCGCAGCTGCCCATGTCGGCCACGCCGCGCCGCGCGCGCGTGCGCGAAATCGTCGCCGCCGCGCTGGCCGCCGGCCAGACGGTGCTGGGCGAATGCCGCTCGAAGGAAATTCTGGCTGCCTACGGCATTCCGGTGGCGATGACGCGCATGGCGGCCGACGTGGAAGAGGCGCTGGCCGTGGCCGCGGACATCGGCTACCCGGTGGCGCTGAAAATTCATTCGCCCGACATCGCCCACAAATCCGACGTGGGCGGCGTGGCGCTTGACCTCGACACGCCCGACATCCTGCGCACGGCCGCCGCTGCCATGCTCAAGCGCGTGCGCCGCATGCGCCCCGATGCGCTGATCGACGGCTTTACGGTGCAGCAGATGGCGCGCCGGCCGCAATCGCATGAACTGATCGTCGGCGTCACCACGGACGCCGCCTTCGGCCCCGTCATCCTGGTGGGGCAGGGCGGCATCGCCGTGGAAGTGACGGCCGACCATTCCATCGGCCTGCCGCCGCTGAACATGGTGCTGGCGCGCGACATGCTGGCCCGCACGCGCGTGTCGAAACTGCTGGCTGGCTACCGCAACCAGCCGCCGGCCGACATCGATGCCATCTGCTACACCCTGATCCAGGTGGCCGAACTGGTGGCCGATATCGGCGAGCTGGCCGAACTCGACATCAACCCGCTGGTGGCTGACGCCGACGGCGTGATCGCCCTCGACGCGCGCATCCGTCTGGAACCGGGCCAGAAGAGCGACCGCCTGGCCATCCGCCCGTATCCGCAGGAGCTGGAAGAGCAGGTGACGTGGATGGGGCAATCCATTTTGCTGCGCCCCATCCGCCCCGAGGACGCGCCGCAGCACCTGGACCTGTTCAATGCGCTGGACCCGGACGACGTGCGCCTGCGCTTCTTTACCTCCATGCGCGAGCTGCCCGTGTCGCAGCTGGCGCGCCTGACGCAGATCGATTACGACCGCGCCATGGCCTTCATCGCCACGCACACGGGCCCGGACGGCAAGCCGGAAACCCTGGGCGTGGTGCGCGCCGTGGCCGACCCGGACAATATCCACGCCGATTTCGCCATCGCCGTGCGCTCGGCCCTGAAGGCCAAGGGCCTGGGCCACATCCTGTTTGAAAAGCTGGTCGACTACTTCCGCAGCCGCGGCACGGAAGCGCTGGTGGGCGAGGCGATGGCGCGCAACAAGGGCATGCAGCGGCTGGTGAAAAGTTTTGGCGGCGAAGTCACGCCATCGGAAGAGCCGGGCGTGGTCAACCTGCATATCGGCTTGCGCGCGCCCTGAAAAAAGCCGGTGCGGGTTTGTGCAGGATCAAACCCGCCCCTGTCGGTAGTCTTTACACTTTCACTTCCAGGATGAGACATCCAGCGCATTTTCGGGAGTGAGTGCATGCTTACGGCAACATATATATTGGTTTCCCTGTCGGTGGAACAGGCCAGTATCCGCATGAGTTTGCTGGCATTTCAAAAATACATGCAGGTGCAACTGCGCCAGCAGAGCCGGCTGAGTCTGGCGCAACTGCAGTACACGGGCGACTGGCTCAACCGGCTGTATCAGGGCGGCTACTGGCGCAAGGTGGAGATGTATCTGATCCCCGCCATGCGCCAGGCCACACCGCATGCGGATGGCTTGCTCAATGGTCTGCTCGATGAACTCAACGGCCTGAACCACGCGGCGCTGGAGAGCATCAACGTCGTGCAGCAGCGCGCAGGAGCCACCCTCGACTGCTCCGAGCAGCAAACCGAGCAGCTGTGTGCGGCCATCGATGCCTTTTGCACGGCCTTGTTGCAGCGCCTGGAAAAAGAAGAGCGCGAACTGTTCGCGCTGGCGCGCAAGGTCATCGTGGGCGAAGCGTGGTTTGCCATCGCCTACCAGTTCCTTGCCCACGATGCGCAGGTGCGGGAAGCACGTCGTGGCAGGGCGCAAGTGCTGCCCTTTATTTTGCCCGTGCCTGTGCCGGCATCGGGGACGCCCGGCGGTGCCATTGCAACCACGGGTATCGCCCGCACCTCGGCGGAGGATGCCTTGCCTGGCATGCCACCGTCCCTGCTTGCGCAGGCTTGAATGGGTAGCGAGCGCCCACCCCGTCCGCCCGTTTGCGCCAGCTCCGCGCCCCTGATTTTGCGCTGGCGCCAGCTGGGGAGAAATGTTGTGTTACTCATTTGGTAACTTGTACAGACCTGTCCGATGCAATACCCCGGGCTTTGTTATGATGATGGTTTTGATTCACGCGAAACCCGTCATGTTCGAATTTCTTTTCAAGCGTTCTGCCAGCAAGTCTTCCGCACCAGACCCTGTCGTGGCAGAGCAGGCCGCCGCTACGGCGCAGAGCGCATCGCGCCGCGCCGAACAGGTTGCGCGTGCCCACGCCGTGGCGGGCGACGAAGTCGCTGCCGCCGATTTTATTGTTTCCAGCGAATTTGCCGATGCCCGCCTGATCGCGGCTGAACACGTCCATACCTTGCCACTGCTGGAAAAAGTCCACCAGGCCATGCGTAACACGGACCGCCGCGTCGCCAAGCTGATGCAGGGCCGCATCGACCTGATCCGCCATCAGGCGGCGGAAACCCAGCGCGCCCAGGCCAGCATAGCTACGGCCCAGCGCCTGTTGAACGATGACAAGCTCAGTCCCAATCAGGTAGCCGAGCTGGACCGCCAATGGCAAGTCATCAAGGCCACGCCCGAACTGGCGACGGCCTTTGCCGCCGCGCGTGCCGCGCTGGCCGCCCGCCTGGAAGCGCAAGTGGTATTGCAACGCGCCGTGATCGACGCCGTCGCCGCCGCGCGCGCGCTGGCCAGCAATGGTCAGTCCGCCGACGAACTGGCGCAGGCGCTGGCCCGCCTGGATGCGGAACATGCGCAGCATGCGCAATCGCCCGAATGCGGTTCGCTGCCGAAACACCTGGAAAGCGATTTCATCCAGGCGCGCGAACAGGCGCAGTCCGCTTTACAAGCCCTGCAGCAGCACCAGGCCGTGTTCGACGCGCGCCAGGCCGCGCTGGCCGAATGGCAGGCGCAGGACGCCGCCACTCTCGACGTGGATACCCTGAAACGCGCGTGGCAAGCCTTGCCGCGCCTGCCTGAGTCGCCGCTGTCCGACAGCCTGCAGCAGCAATTTGCAGCCGTGCTGGCCAGCGCCCCTGCGCCTGCCGTCACTGCCGCGGTCGTGGCCACGCCAGTGCATGCCGAAGCGGCGCCGCGCAAGCCGCGCCAGGAGCTCGCTGCCGTGTCGAAAGAAGCGACGGAGCAGTTCTTCAAGACGCTCGACGCCATGGAAGCGGCGCTGCAGGATGGCTTGTTGCACGTGGCTTCCGAGCATGACAAAACTTTGCGCGATAGCAAGCACGGGCGCCTGACGCCTGCGCAAGCGGATCGCCTGGCCCATGTGCGCGGGGAGTTCAAGCGCCTGGCCGACTGGGCACGCTGGGGCGGCAACGTGTCGCGCGAGGAACTGGTCAAGGCGGGCGAGGAATTGCCGGCACAAGAATTGCCGATGGCCGAGCTGGCCAAGAAAGTGGGCAGCCTGCGCGAGCGCTGGAAGTCCCTCGACACCTTGTCCGGCCCCGCGCCGAAATCCCTGTGGGAGCGTTTCGATGCCGCCTGCAGCCTGGCGTACGCGCCGGCGGCCCAGCATTTCAAGCAACTGGCCGAAGAGCGCCACGGCAATGCGGCCAAGGCCCAGGAATTGATCGCGGAAACGGCGGCCCTGGCAGCCGAAGAAAGTACCGACTGGAAACACGTCGCCTCCGCCTCGCAGCGCTTGCGCCAGGCGTGGACGCGCCTGGGCACCATCGACCGCAAGGAAAAGAAACGCCTGGATGCGGAATTTGGCGCCGCACTGGACGCCTTGTCGAAGCCGCTGGACACGCAGCGCCAGATCGAGACGGCGCGCCGCGAACAATTGATCGTCGAAGTGGGCTTGCTCAAACCATCCGAGCGCAACACGGTCGACATGTTGAAAGCCTTGCAGGATAAATGGCAGGAACTGGCGAAAGCCCTGCCGCTGGAGCGCCGCGCGGAACAGGCGCTGTGGCAGCGCTTCCGCGCCGCCTGCGATGATATCTTTGCCAAGCGCAAGGAAACGGCCCACGCGGCCGACCATGAACGCCGCGAACACCTGCATGCGCGCGTAGCCCTGTGCGCCAGCCTGGAGACGGCCGTCGTGCCCGAGGGTGACGACAAGGCCCGCAGCGCCTTCATCCATCACCTGCTGCGCGAGACGCGTGCCGCCTGGAACGCCACCGGCCCCGTGCCGCGCGCCAGCGAAGCGAAGATCGAACAGCGCTACCAGGCGGCTGTTGCCGGCGTGCAAGCGCAAGCGGATGCCATCGCCGAGCGCGCCGGTGCGGCCCAGGCCAACGCCTTGCGCGACAAGCTGCGCCTGACGCAGGCATTGGAAACGGCCTTGGTCGAAGGCGATGCCGGCGCGGATGCGGCGCCTTGGGTTCAGCGCTGGAGCGCCTTGCCGCCACTCGACGCCCAGTACGAACGCAGCCTGCAACAGCGCTTTGCCGCTGCCCAGGCCGCGCTGGGCGAGGGCGCTGCCGCCTACGTGCAGCAATTGCAGGCTAACCAGGATCGCCTGCGTGATGAAGTGCTGCGCCTGGAAATCGTCGCCGGCGTCGACAGCGGCGCCGAATTTGCCCGCGACCGCCTGAAAATGCAGGTGGAAGTGCTGCAATCGTCGCTCAAGTCAGGCCAGAAGCCGCTCACGCAAGTATCGCAGCTGATGCAGCTGTGCGCGATTGCCGCTGCCACCGATGCGCGCACGGCCAGCCGCATCGAAACCTTGCTGCGCCGCATCGGAGGCCACGCCAAATGAGCACTTCCGTCCGCGTCCAGCAAGCTGATTTTGACCTCAGTCAAGAAATTGCACAATTGCGTGCAGGCAACCCCAAGGTAGGCGCCGTCGTCGGCTTCGTCGGCACGGTGCGCGACATGAACGAGGGGCTGGACGTGGCCGCCATGGAGCTCGAGCACTATCCTGGCATGACGGAAAAGTCGATCGAGGCCATCGTCGAGCAGGCGCGGGGTCGCTGGCCCCTGTCCGGCGCGCTGGTGATCCACCGTGTAGGGCCCCTGCAGCCGCAGGAACAGATCGTGCTGGTGGCCGTCTCCTCGGCCCACCGGGGCGAGGCCTTCGCCGCATGCGAGTTCATCATCGATTACCTGAAGACGGAAGCGCCGTTCTGGAAGAAGGAAGACACGCCCGAAGGGGCGCGCTGGGTCGATGCGCGTGACAGTGACGAGACGGCGCTGGACAAATGGACGGCAAAAGCAAGCGCCATTTGAGGCGTATCCGCCGCGCACGTTAGCATTTGCAAGAATGCATCAGTTTTCTGCTTTGTGTATGCTTGAAAAGCACTGCCTCACCCCAATTTGGTTAACAACTAATTAACCGGGAGCGCTTTTCATGCGACAAGACAAACTCACTACCAAATTACAGGAAGCCCTGGCCGATGCGCAAAGCTTGGCCGTGGGCAACGACAACCCCTATATCGAACCAGTCCATCTGCTGACTGCCCTGTTGAACCAGGACGACGGCGGTGCCCGCTCGCTCTTGCAGCGAGCCGGCGTCAACGTGGGCGGCTTGTCCAAGGCCCTGGGCGCCTCGATCGAACGCCTGCCGAAAGTCTCTGGCACGGGAGGCGACGTGCAGGTCAGCCGCGAATTCGTGGCCCTGTTGAACCTGGCCGACAAGGAATCGCAAAAGGCGGGCGACCAGTTTGTGTCCAGCGAAATGGTCTTGCTGGCCATGACGGACGACAAGTCCGACTGCGGCAAGCTGGCGCGCGAAAACGGCCTGACCCGCAAGGCCTTGGCATCGGCCATCGAGGCCGTGCGCGGCGGCAATAAGGTGGACTCGCAAGAGGCAGAAGGCCAGCGCGAAGCCTTGAAAAAATACACCCTGGACCTGACGGAGCGGGCGCGCAAAGGCAAGCTCGACCCTGTAATCGGCCGTGACGATGAAATCCGCCGCACCATCCAGATCCTGCAGCGCCGCAGCAAGAACAATCCCGTGCTGATCGGCGAACCGGGCGTGGGCAAGACGGCCATCGTCGAAGGCCTGGCGCAGCGTATCGTCAATGGCGAAGTGCCGGAATCGCTGAAGGGCAAGCGCGTACTCTCGCTGGACATGGCCGCCCTGCTGGCTGGCGCGAAATTCCGCGGCGAATTCGAGGAACGCCTGAAATCCGTGCTGAAGGAACTGGCCATGGATGAAGGGCAAACCATCGTCTTCATCGACGAGATGCACACCATGGTGGGTGCGGGCAAGGCCGAAGGCGCGATGGATGCCGGCAATATGCTGAAACCGGCGCTGGCGCGCGGCGAGCTCCATTGCGTGGGCGCGACCACCCTCGACGAGTACCGCAAGTACATCGAGAAGGATGCCGCGCTGGAACGCCGCTTCCAGAAAGTGCTGGTCGACGAGCCGACCGTGGAAGCGACCATCGCCATCCTGCGCGGCTTGCAGGATAAATACGCGCTGCACCACAAGGTGGAAATCACGGACGCGGCCATCATCGCCGCCGCCGAGCTGTCGCACCGCTACATCACTGACCGTTTCCTGCCCGACAAGGCGATCGACCTGATCGATGAAGCGGCGGCGAAGATCAAGATCGAGATCGACTCGAAGCCGGAAGTGATGGACAAGCTGGAACGCCGCCTGATCCAGCTCAAGATCGAGCGCGAAGCCGTCAAGAAGGAAAAGGACGAGGCCTCGTTGCGCCGCCTGGCCTTGATCGAGGAAGAGATCGTCAAGCTGCAGCGCGAATACAACGACTTCGAGGAAATCCTGAAGGCGGAAAAAGCCGTGGTGCAAGGCAGCACGCACATCAAGGAAGAGATCGAGAACGTCAAGCTGCAGATGGAGCAGGCCACGCGTGAAAGCAACTGGCAGAAAGTATCGGAATTGCAATACGGCAAGTTGCCGCAACTGGAGGCCCAGCTCAAGCAGGCTGACAGCGGCATCCCGAAACGCGATCCCGACCAGCCAAAATTGCTGCGCACCGAAGTGGGCGCCGAGGAAATCGCCGAAGTAGTGTCGCGTGCGACGGGTATTCCCGTATCGCGCATGATGCAGGGCGAGCGCGACAAGCTGCTGCATATCGAAGAAAAGCTGCATGAGCGTGTCGTGGGCCAGGATGAAGCGATCACGGCCGTGGCTGATGCTATCCGCCGCTCGCGCGCGGGCTTGAGCGATCCGAACCGTCCCTATGGTTCCTTCATGTTCCTGGGGCCGACGGGCGTGGGCAAGACCGAGCTGAGCAAGGCGCTGGCGACCTTCCTGTTCGATACGGAAGAATCGATGATACGCATCGACATGAGCGAGTTCATGGAGAAGCATTCCGTGGCCCGTTTGATCGGCGCGCCGCCCGGCTATGTGGGCTACGACGAGGGCGGCTACCTGACGGAAGCCGTGCGCCGCAAGCCGTATAGCGTGATTTTGCTCGACGAAGTGGAAAAGGCGCATGCCGACGTCTTCAACGTGCTGCTGCAAGTGCTCGACGATGGACGCATGACTGACGGCCAGGGCCGCACGGTGGACTTCAAGAATACCGTCATCATCATGACCTCGAACCTGGGCTCGCACAAGATACAGGCCATGGAAAGCGATGATCCCGGTGTCGTGAAGCTGGCCGTGATGGCCGAGGTACGCTCGCACTTCCGTCCCGAATTCGTCAACCGTATCGACGAAATCGTGGTGTTCCATGGCCTCGACGAGAAAAACATCGGCGCGATCGCAAAGATCCAGCTGAAGATCCTCGAAGAACGCCTGGCGCGCATGGACATGCAACTGAGCTTGACGGACGCGGCACTGCAGCAAATCGCCGAAGCGGGCTACGATCCGGTGTATGGAGCACGTCCTTTGAAGCGGGCGATCCAGCAGCAGATCGAAAATCCGCTGTCGAAGCTGATCCTGGAAGGCAAGTTTGGCCCGAAAGACGAAATCCGCATCGATGCCCAGAACGGCAACCTGGTGTTTTCGGGTGCGCAAGTGGGGCTGGACAAGGTGTAATCTGGCCGGTCAGTCCCTGCGGGATTGGAATTTGCCCCATTGGGGCAAATTCCCCCGTCGGGTCTGACCCCAGTTTTGCGCTGTGGGGTGTTGGCGCAAGCTAACATCGGCATAATCTAAAGCAGGGCGCGATCAGGGTAGACCTGATCGCGCCCTTCTTGCTATCATCGTCACTATTTTCTGATACTTCTGGAGGCGACACGATGGCAAACACATGGCAAGCAGGACGGCGCATTGGAGCGGGATTGACCTTGGCGGCAGCCGTGCTGGCTTTGCCTGCCCAAGCTCAGGCCCAGGAAGAGAAAGTGCTGAACATCTATAACTGGTCGGACTACATCGGCGACGATACGATCAAGAATTTTGAAAAGGAAACGGGCATCAAGGTACGCTACGACGTTTTCGATAACAACGAAATCCTCAACGCGAAACTGGTGGCGGGCAAGTCCGGCTACGACATCGTCGTACCGACGGCCCAGTGGGCGCGCCTGCAGATCGACGCGGGCCTGCTGCGTAAGCTCGACAAGAGCAAGCTGACGAACCTGGGCAACCTGGACCAGAACTTGCAGGCGAAGCTGGCGAAGATCGACCCGAACAACGATTATCTGGTCGACTGGCTGTGGGGCTATACGACGGTGGGCATCAACGTCAACAAGGTCAAGGCCGCGCTGGGCGCCATGCCCATGCCCGATAATGCCTGGAACCTGGTTTTCGACCCGAAATACGCGTCGAAGCTGAAATCGTGCGGCGTCTCCTTCCTCGACTCGCCATCGGAAGTGTTGCCGGCTGCCCTGCAATACCTGGGCAAGCCCGCCTACTCGAAAACGGCTGGCGACTACCAGGAAGCGGGCAAGGTGCTGCAAGCGATCCGCCCCTACGTGACCCTGTTCAGCTCGTCTGGCTACATCAATGACATGGCCAACGGCTCCGTCTGCGTCGCGCTGGGCTGGTCGGGCGATATCAATATCGCGCGCCAGCGTGCCATCGATGCGAAAAACGGCAATGTGATCCAGGTACTGGTGCCGAAGACGGCCGCCCTGATGTTCGACACCATGGCCATCCCCGCCGACGCGCCCCATCCGAACAATGCGCACCTGTTCATCAACTACATCCTGCGCCCGCAAGTGCATGCCAGCCTGAGCAACAAGGTGTTTTACGCGAATCCGAATCCGGCCAGCATCAAGTATGTACGCAAGGACATCGGCGAGAACAAGGCCATCTTCCTGTCGGACACCGACAAGCAGCGCATGGCCGCACCGGAAGCGACCACGGCCGATATCCGCCGATTGATGACGCGCATCTATACGAAGTTCAAAACGGGAGTGTAAATACAAGGATGGCGCGAGGGACGGGCCTGTAGGCCGTCACTGGCGCCATGCGATATTGCCGAGGTGAACACTACTCGTGGTAGCGGTCCATCAGCTTGTGGTGGCTGCCGCGCATTTCTTCGATCAGTTCAAAGGCGACGAAGCCGATGATGGCGGCGAAGATGGCGATGAAGAGAAAAACGAGGAAGGTTAACATGGTCTTTCAGCCGCCGTTGGACGGCTGTCCGCTGGGTTGCTCAAGGTGCCAGAGCATTGCTCCAACACGTCGTTGATGCAATTAAACTCTAGCAGATCGGCAGCGCTTTGCAAGGCTGCCGAGTTGCAATTCCTACTAGTATTTGTCCCAGCGCACTTTTTGTGCATTAAGCTGTTTCACCGCCCCCTTATTTCACCACCAGGTCATGCGCCATCACAGCTTTCAAGTAGACGCTGATCGGGTCGCCCAATTCTCGCTGCGAGAACCACCAGGCGCTGGCCTTGCGCATCTCCCATTCCTGCTCCTCGCCCGTCAGCAGCAGGGCGGCGGCCTGGCCCAGGGTGGGCTGGTGGCCGACGATGAGCACGGTTTCCTTGCCGCCGGGCCAGTTGGCAGCCTTCAGAATGTCTTCCGCCTCGGCACCTGGCGCCAGTTCCGGCATCAGCTTGAACTTGCGCCCCAGCGCTTCCGCCGTTTGCAAGGTGCGCAGGGCGGGGCTGACGAGGATGCGGCAATTTTCCGGTAGTTGCGAGGCCAGCCATTCGCCCATGCGGCGCGCCTGTTTCTGACCTTTGACGGTCAGGGCGCGTTCGAGGTCGGGCAGGCCCGGCTCGGCTTCTGCGTGTCGCCACAAGATGAGATCCATGCTGTGCTCCTCTGTGTAGAAATGCCTATTCGCCGACCTCCGCGCCCGGCGTGCCCAGTGTATGCATCAGATACTGCTGGGCGCTGAATGGCGTTTGCTTGCCGCGTGGCTTGCGGCGCGCATAGTGGCCTGTCGGCTCCAGTTCCCATGCATTCGTATTATCCTTCAAATACGGATTCAGGCCCTCGGCGATCACACGCCGCTTCAGCGCCCGGTCCAGCACGGGGAATGCCACTTCCACGCGGCGGAACAGGTTGCGGCTCATCCAGTCGGCGCTTGCCAGGTAGACATCGTGCGCCAGGTCGTTGCGGAAGTAGTAAATGCGGCTGTGTTCGAGGAAGCGGCCGATCACGGAGCGCACCTTGATGTTTTCCGACAGGCCAGGCACGCCCGGTTTCAGAGTGCAGGCGCCGCGCACGATCAGGTCGATCTTCACGCCATCGGTCGACGCCGCATACAGGGCGCGGATCACGGATTCATCGACCAGCGCGTTGACTTTCACGATAATGCGCCCGCGCCGGCCGGAGCGGGCGATCTTCGCCTCGTTGCGGATGGCCTTGATGATTTCGCTCTGGAGGCCGAACGGCGCCAGCCACAAATGGTTCAGGTTGTGCGGCTTGGTCAGGCTGGTCAGGTGGATGAAGACTTCGTTCACTTCCACTGCCAGGTCCTGGTTGGCCGTCAGCAAGCCAAAATCCGTGTACAACTTGGTGGTGGTGGGGTGATAGTTGCCTGTGCCCAAGTGAGCGTAGAAGCGCAGCGCGCCTTCTTCGCGGCGGATGACGAGCGCCACCTTGGCGTGGGTTTTCAGGCCCACCACGCCATACACGACTTGTGCGCCCGCCTGTTCCAGCTTGTCGGCCCAGTTGATATTGGCTTCTTCGTCGAAACGCGCCATCAATTCCACGATGACCGTCACTTCCTTGCCCATCTTCGCGGCCGCAATGAGTGACTCCATCAAGTCCGAATTCATGCCCGTGCGGTAGATCGTCTGCTTGATGGCCACAACGGACGGATCGTAGGCGGCACTGCGGATGAAATCGATGACTGTCTGGAAGGACTGGTAGGGATGGTGCAGCAGGATGTCATGCTTGTTGAGCGCGGCAAAGATGTCGCTGCCGATGGCTTTATGCGCCAGGCCCGGGAAGAAGGGCGGGAAGCGCAGCTCGGCTTGCTTGACGTGGTCGATCATCTCCGACAGGCGCACCAGGTTCACGGGGCCATTGACGCGGTATAGACGGCTTTGATCAAGGCTGAACTGGTCGAGCAGGAATTGTGACAACTCCGGTGGACAATTGCGCGCCACTTCCAGGCGCACGGAGGTGCCGAACTGGCGTCCCACCAGTTCGCCCTTCAGGGCCTGGCGCAGATTCTTGACTTCGTCTTCGTCCACCCACAGGTCGCTGTCGCGCGTGACCCGGAATTGCGAATAGGCAATCACTTCGCGTCCGGCGAACAGGTCCGAGATGTGTGCATGGATGACGGAGGACAATAAACAGAAGGACACGCCATCACCGGATATCTCGTCCGGCAGCTTGATGACGCGCGGCAAGACACGGGGCGCCTTGACGATGGCGATCGCCGTGCCGCGCCCGAAGGCATCCTTGCCGCTCAGCGAAACGATGAAATTGAGGCTTTTATTCACCACTTGCGGGAAAGGGTGGGCCGGGTCCAGGCCGATAGGTGTGAGCAGGGGGCGCACTTCGCGGTCAAAATACTGCTTCACCCACGCGCGCTGCGCCTCGTTGCGGTCGCTGTCGCGCAGCAAATGCACGCCCGCTTCGCGCAGGGCTGGCAAGACGTCGCTATTTAATATCTCGTACTGGCGTTCCACCAGCGCATGGCATTCCTTGCCGATGCGTTCCAGATTGGCCGCCAGGACAGGGTGGCCCGCCAGTGAACCGCCGATGCTGCCGGCCGCCAGCAAGCTGGCCACGCGCACCTCGAAGAACTCATCCATGTTACTGCTGACGATGCACAGGTAGCGCAGGCGCTCGAGCAGTGGAATGTTCGGGTCTTCCGCCTGGGCCATCACGCGCCGGTTGAAAGTCAGTTGCGACAGTTCGCGGTCAAGCAAGATGCCCGATTTGGTCACTTCCGTGTGCAGTTCAGGTTTCATATTCTTTTGTCTTTGCAGATAGTTAATTCTAGCCGTATTTCATCATGTATGACGCGCTGTGAGTGTAATCATGAAATATGACGTAAGCGTGACATAAGCTGTCATAAAGCGTCGCCCATTCTGTCATTTTTCGTGCCGGAAATGGCGTTCCCCGGGGCGTAGGCAAATATTTCATGAAATTTTGCGCATGTCATAAAGCTGTCATATTCGCTTGCTAGACTGCGCAGCATTCAACCGGGACTTTGAGCCCTAACAACCCTGAGGACTTGATATGCAAATGAAGCAAATGTTCAAATTTATCGTCGTGGGTGCTTCGGCAGCGATGGCATTTTCTTCCGCTTCCGTCATGGCGGCAGATATGACAGGTGCTGGTGCTACCTTCCCATACCCTATCTACGCCAAATGGGCTGAGACTTACAAAGCCAACACCGGCAACGGCCTGAACTACCAGTCCGTCGGTTCCGGCGCTGGCATCAAGCAAATCAAGGCCAAGACTGTTGAATTCGGCGCCTCGGACATGCCTTTGAAGGCAGAAGAGCTGGAAGAAGCAGGCCTGATGCAGTTCCCTGCCATCATGGGCGGCGTGGTCACCATCGTCAACCTGGACGGCGTGAAGCCAGGCCAGCTGAAAATGACGGGCAAGGTCGTTGCCGACATTTACCTGGGCAAGATCACCAAGTGGAGCGCTCCTGAGATCGCCGCACTGAACACGGGCGTCAAGCTGCCAGACACGGAAATCACCGTGGTGCACCGCGCCGACGGTTCGGGTACCTCTTTCCTGTTCACCGACTTCCTGTCGAAAACCAACCCGGAATTCAAATCAAAAATCGGCGCTGGCTCGGCTGTGAAATGGGCCGTGGGCGTGGGCGGCAAGGGTAACGAAGGCGTTGCCGCTAACGTACAGCGTATCAAGGGTTCGATCGGTTACGTCGAGTGGGCTTACGCCAAGAAAAACAATATGTCGCACACCCAGCTGCAAAACAAGGACGGCAACTTCCTGCAGCCTGACGACGACAACTTCAAGGCGGCAGCCGCTTCGGCACCTTGGACGCAAACCCCAGGCTTCGGCGTGGTCCTGACCGACCAGGCTGGCAAGAACAGCTGGCCTATCACGGGCGTGTCGTTCATCCTGATGCACAAAGTCCAGCCTGACGCAGCCAAGGCAAAAGAAGTCCTGAAATTCTTCGACTGGGCCTACAAGAACGGCGGCGCAGCTGCTGTTGAACTGGACTACGTGCCTATGCCAGCATCGGTCGTGAAACTGGTGCAGGAATCGTGGAAAGCCAATCTGAAAGATGCATCGGGCAAAGCGATCTATTAATTCGATAGCTTGACCAAATAAGTACCGATCCTTGTCCCCGCCAGCAGCACGGCGGGGCAGGGAGTTAGCCAGGACCGCCCGCAAGCCCTTGCAGGCGATCCTGGCTAAAAATAAAACATGAGTTCAAAACAAGCAATACCGGCAGTACCACCCACATCTGGCACAATATGAGCGCACAATCAACCTCCTCCACGATCCCCATGCCAGGCGGCACCATGACCGACTCCATCAGTCACGCGCAAATGCTTTCCACCATGCGCAAGCAGCGCATCCAGGATTTCCTGTTCCACAAGGTGACGATGCTGTTCGCCCTGTCGGTGCTGATCGTCCTGGTCGGCATCATCATTTCGCTGATCATGGAATCGATACCGGCCTTCAAGACCTTCGGCCTGCATTTCATCGTGTCGGCAGAATGGGACCCCGTCAATGACCAGTACGGCGCCCTGATCCCCATCATCGGCACCCTGGTGACGTCCGTCATCGCCCTGCTGATCGCTTTTCCCGTCAGCTTCGGCATCGCGCTGTTCCTCACGGAAATCTGCCCGGCCTGGCTGCGCCGCCCGCTGGGCACTGCTGTCGAGCTGCTGGCCGGCGTGCCATCGATCATCTACGGCATCTGGGGCCTGTTTGTCTTCGCGCCCCTGTTTGCCGACCACGTCCAGCCTATCCTGAAGGCCACGCTGGGCAACGTGCCCGTCATCGGCCAGCTGTTCAGCGGCCCCATGATGGGCATCGGCTTGCTGACGGCAGGTCTGGTGCTGGCCATCATGATCATCCCTTTCATCGCCTCGGTGATGCGCGACGTGTTTGAAATCGTCCCTGCCGTGCTGAAGGAGTCCGCATACGGCCTGGGCTGCACACGCTGGGAAGTGGTGCGCAAGATCGTCTTGCCTTACACCAAGACCGGCGTCGTCGGCGGCGTCATGCTGGGCCTGGGCCGCGCACTCGGTGAAACCATGGCGGTGACCTTCGTCATCGGCAACGCCAACAAGCTGTCGTGGTCGCTGTTTGCCGCCGGTAACAGCATCACCTCCTTGCTGGCCAATGAATTCGGCGAAGCGCAATCGGCGCTGCACGTGTCCTCGCTGTTCTCGCTGGCCCTGATCCTGTTTGTCATCACCTTTATCGTCTTATCCGCCGCCAAGCTGATGCTGGCTGGCATGTCCCGCAAGGAAGGCACGAAATGAGCCAAGTGAGCACCCTCGACGTTCCGGCCAAGCCGGCCATGAATCCCGTCTACCGCAAGCGCCTGCTGATGCACCGCATCGGCATCGCCCTGTCAGTGGCGGCCATGGCCCTGGGCCTGGCCGTGCTGGTATGGATTTTGTTCACGCTGGTGATCAAGGGTTTCGGTGCCTTGTCGATCGACCTGTTCACGCAAACGACGCCGGCCCCCGGCAGCGAAGGCGGCGGCCTGATCAATGCCATCGTCGGCAGCGCCCTGATGGTGGGCCTGGCTACCGTCGTCAGCACCCCGATCGGCATCCTGGCCGGCATCTACCTGGCCGAATACGGCGAAGAAAACAGGCTGGCGCAAGTGACGCGTTTTGTGACGGACATCATGCTGTCGGCGCCATCGATCGTCATCGGCCTGTTCGTGTATGCGCTGTACGTGGCGCATGTCAAGCACTTCTCCGGTTACGCGGGCGCCATCGCGCTGTCGCTGATCGCCGTGCCGGTGGTGGTGCGCACGACGGACAATATGTTGCGCCTGGTGCCGAACAGCCTGCTGGAAGCCGCGTTTGCCCTCGGTGCGCCGCGCTGGAAGGTCGCCACCCTGGTGCGCTTGCGCGCCGTCAAGGCTGGCGTGATCACCGGCGTACTGCTGGCATTGGCCCGCATCGCCGGCGAAACGGCGCCGCTGCTGTTCACGGCCCTGAATAACCAGTTCCAAAGCTTTAACATGAATGCGCCGATGGCCAACTTGCCGTCCGTCATCGCATCGTTTGCGATGAGCCCGTACGACAACTGGCGCTCGCTGGCCTGGGGTGGCGCACTGCTGATCACCTTCAGCGTGCTGGCCTTGAATATCCTGTCGCGCACCGTGTTCAGCCAAAAAGTCCCTAATTAAACAGATATCGAGCGAAGCGAACCCACATGAATACGCAAATGAATCCAGCACAAGACCTGGCACCAAAGAAAAAAACCATCGAAATTTCGGGCCTGAACTTCTTTTACGGCAAAACGCAAAGCTTGCATAACGTCAACCTGGACATTCACGAGAAGAAGGTTACCGCTTTCATCGGCCCGTCCGGTTGCGGCAAATCGACCCTGCTGCGCACCCTGAACCGCATGTACGACCTGTACCCGGGCCAGCGCGCGGAAGGTTCCATCCTGTACCGCGGCCGCAACGTGCTCGACGCCGACCAGGACGTCAACATGCTGCGCGCCAAGGTCGGCATGGTGTTCCAGAAGCCCACGCCGTTCCCCATGTCCGTGTATGACAACATTGCCTTCGGCGTGCGCCTGTATGAAGACCTGTCGAAGGGCGAGATGGACGAGCGCGTCGAGTGGGCCCTGAAAAAAGCGGCGCTGTGGGGCGAGGTCAAGGATAAGCTGAACAAGAGCGGCCTGTCGCTGTCTGGCGGCCAGCAGCAGCGTTTGTGCATCGCGCGCGGCGTGGCCGTGAAGCCGGACGTGTTGCTGCTCGATGAGCCGACCTCGGCGCTGGACCCGATTTCGACGTCGAAGGTGGAAGAGCTGATCAGCGAACTGAAACAGGATTACACGATCGCCATCGTGACGCACAATATGCAGCAGGCGGCGCGCTGCTCCGATTACACGGCCTATATGTATCTGGGCGAACTGGTGGAATTCGGCGAAACGGACCAGATTTTCATGAATCCGGCCCGCAAGGAAACGCAGGATTACATCACGGGCCGCTTCGGCTGATCTGCCCAGAATAACGACATACAAGACAACTGAATACGGAGAGACAGCATGTTAGGCGAACATTCATCCAAGCAATACGACAACGAACTCGAAGCGATCCGCTCGAAAGTGCTCCTGATGGGCGGCATCGTTGAAACCCAGTTCCTCGACGCGATGACGTGCTTTCGCATCGGCAATCCGGAACGCGCCGACCGCGTGATGCGGGAGGACGACGTCGTCAACCAGCTGGAAGTCTCGCTGGACGACGCTTGCAGCCATTTGATCGTGCGCCGCCAGCCGGCCGCCAACGATTTGCGCACCATCATGGCCACCATCAAGGTGATTACCGACCTCGAGCGCGTAGGCGACGAGGCGACCAAAATCGCCCGCGTGGCGAAGAATCTGCACAAGCGCGGCAACGGCGTCGTCAACCATTACGAGATGGTGCGCGGCATTGCCAACACGGCCACCGACATGCTGCACGACGCGCTCGATGCATTCGCACGCAACGATGGCAAGCAGGCCTTACAATTAATTGCACAAGATGCCATCATTGACCATGAGTTTCGGTCTATCATGCGCAACTTGATCACCTTTATGATGGAAGACCCGCGCACGATTTCGGCGGCGCTCGATACCCTGTGGGTGGCCAAGGCCATCGAACGCATCGGCGACCATGCGAAAAACATCGCCGAATACGTGATTTACGTGGTTGAAGGCAAGGACATCCGCCACACCAAGGTGGCTGCTCCCGCCATTTCCGAGGAGCTCCCTGAGTAAGCTTTATGGCATCTGATAAAACCACGGTATTGATTGTTGAAGATGAGCCGGCCATCGTTGAATTGGTGACTTATTCGCTGCGCGAATCCGGCTGGAATTGCTGTTCCGTACAAAACGTTGCCGATGCCTGGGATTTCATCCAGCACCGCACGCCGCACCTGATCTTGCTGGACTGGATGCTGCCGGACCAGACGGGCTTGCGCCTCCTGTCGCGTATCCGCGCGGACCGCAATTTCGCCGCCATCCCCGTCATCATGCTCACCGCCAAGAGCATGGAAGAAGACAAGCTGGCCGGCCTGAACAGCGGGGCTGACGATTACGTCACCAAGCCGTTCTCGCCGCGCGAACTGCTGGCGCGCGCCAAGGCTTTGCTGCGACGCAAGAGTCCGGAACACGCGCAGGCGCCCATGCGCGCCGGCAACGTGGCCTTGGACCCTGTCAGCTGCACCGTGATGATGGATGAGCAGAAGATCGATATCGGCCATGCCGAATACAAACTGCTGAAATTCCTGCTGGCCCATCCGGAGCGCGTGTTTTCGCGCAGCCAGTTGCTCGACAAGGTGTGGGGCGACCATGTGGTGATCGAGGAACGCACGGTTGATGTCCACGTATTGCGCTTGCGCAAAGCCTTGAAAGAGGCGGAAAGCCTGATCAAGACCGTGCGCAGCGTCGGCTACATGTTGTCTGAAAAGTAAAGCCTGTCTCTTATGAATCCGAAATTGCTGTTCTGGGTACCGGCCGCCTTGCGCATGGTGCTGGCGCTGCTGGGCGTGACCGTCGTCTGGTATCTGTTTGGCGCCACGTATGCGCTGGGCATCGCCTTCGTGCTGATGGCCATGATGGTGTTCGTGCAGCTGTCGTATCTGTTCCAGCTGAGTAACTGGCTGGACAATCCGCAAAGCGCCAAGTTGCCCGACGGCTGGGGCGCCTGGACCAGCATCTTCGCGCGCCTGTACCGCATGCGCCGCGACGACGAGAAAAACCAGGCCGAGCTGACGGAATGGCTGGCGCGCTTCCGCCAGGCCATGCACCTGTTGCCCGATGGCGTCGTCATCATGGACGACGTGCTGTTTCTCGAATGGTGTAATCCCGCCGCCGAGAAGCATCTGGGCCTGACGCACGAGCGCGACAAGGGCATGCGTGTCACCAACCTGATCCGCAGCCCCGAGTTCATGGATTACATCATCCTGGGCCGCTACGACCAGCCGCTGACGATCACCTTCCGCAACCGCAAGCTGATCGTGCAGATCATTCCGTTTGAAAACCGCCGCCAGATCCTCGTCACCCACGATGTGACGGAGACGGAGCGCATCGAAATGATGCGCCGCGACTTCATCGCCAACGCCTCGCACGAACTGCGCACGCCGCTGACGGTCATCGTGGGTTTCCTGGAAATCGCTTCCGCCGAGCTGGACCTCGATGCCACCACGCGCGCCGCCCACCTCAAGCTGATGACGGAGCAGGGCCACCGCATGCAGCATTTGATCGAGGACATGCTGACCCTGTCGCGCCTGGAATCGGTCGACTATCCGCTGCGTCCCGAGCCCGTGGATGTCAAGAAACTCATGCAGCAAGTCTTGCGCGACGCCAAGGGCTTGTCGGCCGGCAAGCATGAAGTGACGATGGAATGCAATGGCCCCGATGTGCTGGGCAGCTACGACGAGCTGTATAGCGCCTTCGGCAACCTGGCCTCGAACGCCGTGCGCTATACGCCGGCAGGCGGCAGCATCATGCTTCGCTGGCAAGATGGCACGGCAGGACCGCAATTCATCGCGCAAGACACGGGCATCGGCATCAGCCAGGAACATATTTCGCGCCTGACGGAACGCTTCTACCGCGTCGACAAGAGCCGCTCGCGCGAAACCCAAGGCACGGGCCTGGGTCTGGCCATCGTCAAGCATGTGCTGCTGCGCCACGGGGGGACTTTGGCCATCCAGTCCGTGGTTGACAAGGGCAGCAGCTTCATCGTCAGCATGCCCAAGTCCGTCGTCACGCCGCTGCAGGGCGAATTGCTGGTCAAGTAGTTCGCAGGGGGCGACAGTCGCCCCTGTTTCCCCCTGGCTGCTGGTGCATTGTTGGCATAAGTCGTTACAATCAGGTCATGACTTTAATCAACACCTCTTTTCGCCACGCCGGCGCGCAGCAACTGGCCCAGTCGCTGCAGGCTGCGCGCCAGGACACTCTTTCCCTGTTCGACTGTTATGTCAATGCCGGGCTGGACGTGGTGGCGGGCCTGCCCCGCCATCCGCGCCTCAATCCGCCCTTGTGGCAACTCGCGCATATCGCCTGGTTCGCCGAGTGGTTCATCTTGCGCGAGGCCGCTTCCAGCCATCCGGCCGACGCCATCTACAATTCCCTGCTGACGCGCGGCGACGATTTGTTCGACGCCAATATGGTGGAGCACCGTGCGCGCTGGAAGCTGGAACTGCCCAGCCCGGGCGCCGTGAAAACGTATTGCCACGAAGTGCTCGACAGGGTGTTGGACAAGCTGTCGCGTGAACCCAACGTCGACAGTGCCCTGGCGCCGTACCGGCTGGCGCTGGCGCAAGAAGACTTGTGCGGCGAGGAAATGCTGGCCGGCTTGCAATGGCTGGGCCTGGAAGCACCGGAACCCCTGTCTGCCAGCCCGGCCTTGCCGCCCGGGGCGGGGGAGATTGCGTTTCCTGGCGGAAGCATTGAAATGGGCTCGCCGCGCGATGCCGGTTTTGCCTTCGACAATGAATCACCGCCCTATCGCTGCTATGTGCCGCCGTTTTCCATCGATGCTTGCGCCGTATCAAACGCCCAGTTTTCCGATTTCGTCGCCGATGGCGGCTACCAGAACCGCCAGTTCTGGAGCGCGGCCGGCAGCGCCTGGCTGATGCAGCAGGAGCGCTCGTCGCCCCTGTACTGGCTGCGCGAAGCGACGCAGTGGCGCACCATGCGTTTCGGCCGGCGCACGACCTTGCCGCCGAATGAAGCCGTACGCCACATCAATCTGTATGAAGCGCAAGCGTACTGCGCCTGGGCAGGCCGCCGCCTGGCGACCGAGGCGGAATGGGAGTATGCTGCGCTGTCCGGCCATCCGCGCTTTCATTGGGGTCAGGTGTGGGAGTGGACGGCGACGCCGTTCGAACCGTATCCGGGCTTTGCGGCTGATGCCTGGCGCGAATACTCAGCGCCGTATTTCATGCAGCACCAGGTGCTGCGCGGCGCCGCCTTCGCCACGCCGCCACGCCTGCATTCGGCCCGCATGCGCGCCTTCCACGCGCCCGAGCGCGGCGACATCTTTGCCGGCCTGCGCACCTGCGCCTGGTAAGTCCGAGACAGCCAGTTGCAGTTGCTACCCTTTTCAGGAATACTTTTGAGTACAGATAACGCCCCGCAGTTCATTCCCAAACGCATCACGCCCACGCTGGAGCAGGTCGCCGTCCAGACAGCGCAAAAGAAAGTGGTCTTGATCGACGCCAATGCCGGCGCGGCCAAGACGACGACTCTGGCCCTGCGCCTGGCCGAGGCCTTGCACCGGGGGCGCGCGCCCGAACGCATGCTGGCCCTGGTCTTCACCGAGGCGGCGCGCGTGGCCCTGCGCCAGCGCCTGCTGGAAGTGGGCGTGCCGCTGGGCGTCGTCAAGCGCCTGACCATCGACACCTTCGACGCTTTTGCCGCCAAGGTGTTGCTGCAGCTGGAAAACATGCAGGTGGCGTTCATGCGCAGCGATGAAGAGCTGCGTCCCGTGGCCTGGGAAGCACTGGAAGTCGTGTCGGAAAAGTACGCCCACCGTTATCCGCTGGAAATCAACACGACCAACGGGGCGATTGCCGAGTTTTTGAAACTGCAATTGCGCACCAAGGCACGCCTGGATTTTCAAAATCCTGACTTCGAGAGCAATTCCCTGGATGACAATCTGGAGCTGCTGGGCATGTCGCGCACGCATTATCTGTGGCTGCGCGAATACGAAGGCTTGCGCGGCGCCGACACGGGCGATATCCAGTTCCGCGCACCGTTCGACGCCACCTACGATCTGGTGCGCATGCTCCACGGCGACGAGCCGCTGCGCCAGCAATTGCCGGCCTTCCAGATCATCGTGGCCGATGAATTGCACGATCTGAACGAAGCGTCGTTCCGCCTGCTGACCATGCTGATACGCCGCGGCAACGCCTTTTTCTGCGGCGCCGGTGACAAGGATCAAGTGATTTACACCTGGTCGGGCGCCGACCATCGCTTCCTGCGCCAGCGCTTCGAGCAGGAGTTTCCTGCCTTGCAGCGCCTGCCGCTGACGGCATCCTACCGCTATGGCACGCAGCTGGCGCAGGCCGTGGGGGTGCTGAAGAACAAGGCCAGCGTGTCGGCCCTGTCGCGCGCCACCCACATCGACGTGCTCGAGTACGATCATGCGCAGCCGCAAGCGTGCAGCGCCCAGCTGATCGCCGCGCTCGAACACGCGCATGCGGGCACGACGGCCATTTTGCTGCGTGACCGCGACCAGGCTATCCGCGTGGAAACGGCGCTGTTCCAGAGCGGCATTGCGTATGGCCTGGTGGACATGAACAGCTATCTGCTGAGCCTGGAAGTGCTGATGCTGCGCGGCATGGTCGCCATCGCCCGCAAGGACTTGCACGCGATCAAGAGCGGCCCGCGCCGCGGCGAAATTCTCGAAGCCCTGGTGGCCTTTGCGGAGATCCCGTTTACCCGCACGGAGTTGCAGCAAGCCAAGGCCGACGTGGCCAATTACCCGGACTTGCTGGAAGGCTTCCTGACGAACCAGCTGGCCAAGTCGCACAACCAGGACAAGGCGGCGCTGACCCTGGCCGCCGTCGACTACCTGCGCGCGCTGCCACCCGACGCTTTGGCGGGCGACGCTCTGCAGCACATCTTTGGCCTGATGCAGCTGGAACAAACGGCGCGGCGCATCTATGTCGATCCGGCGCAGGCGCGGGTCGTCGCCCGTTCCCTGCATGGCTTCATTGCCGTGTGCAGCGAAGCGGGCGTGTCGCTGGGCGGCTTTGCCGGCTGGCTGGGCGAGATGGAGGAGGCCGTTGCCGTGACCAGCGGCAAGGCCAGGCTGGTGATCGCCTGCATCGACCAGATCAAGGGCCTCGAATACAACCACGTCATCTTGCCTTACCTTGCCGTCGATGAATTCCCGCGCAGCAAGACTGACCCGCTGGAAGAGGAAAACCGTTTTTATGTGGCCGCCACGCGCGCGCGCGACAGGCTCACCTTAATCACGCCGCAAGACCCCGGCTACCGGAGCCGTTACATTGCCGCCCTGCAGCTCAAACAGAAGATTGTTGCGTCCAAGTCATAGATCTTTTGCTGGGCAGCTGCTTTTTGCGAAAGGGGAAACGGCGCATACTTTGTTGGTGTGATTGATTGCAATCTGAACCAACAAAGGAGTAATGATGCGAGTATTTTTGACGGGCGCAGCTGGCTTCATCGGCAGTTCCATCGCGGCGGGCCTCGTGCGCGCCGGCCATCAGGTCACGGGCCTCGTGCGCAAACCGGAACAGCTGGCCGAGTTGGCCACCCTGGGCGTGCACGGCGTCGTCGGCACACTGAACGACCGCGAATTGCTCATCGAGCAGGCGAAGGCGGCGGATGCCGTCATCAATGCGGCCAGCAGCGACCACCGGGGCGCCGTCGAAGCCATCCTCGACGCACTGGCCGGCACGAACAAAGTGTTCCTGCACACGAGCGGCTCGTCCATCGTCGGCGATGCTTCGGGCGGCGAGGGTACCGAGCAGATTTATGATGAAGACAAGCTGCCCGCGCCTGCGGCCGACAAGGCGGCCCGGGTCGCCATCGACGACCTGGTATTGGCCAGCGCCAGTCAGGGTATCCGTGCCAGCGTGCTGTGCAATACCCTGATCTACGGCCATGGCGCCTTGCCGCGCGACAGCGTGCAGTTGCCCCGTTTGCTCAGGCAGGCGCGCAAGAGCGGCATCGTGCGCCACGTGGGGCCGGGCCGCAACATCTGGTCCAACGTGCATATCGACGACGTCGTCAGCCTGTATCTGCTGGCGCTGGAAAAGTCGCCCGCTGGTACGTTTTACTTTGTCGAGTCGGGCGAAGCGGCCTTCCGCGACATGACGGCCGCCATCGCCAAGGCACTGGACCTGGGGCCTGCGCAGGATTGGCCACTGCCCGAGGCGATTGCCGAATGGGGCGACGAGATGGCTTCCTACGGCCTCGGTTCCAACAGCCGCGTGCGCGGTGCACGGGCACGCACCGTGCTGGGCTGGCAGCCGCAGGGACCGACCGTACTGGAGTGGATCGAGAACGACATGTTGCAGCCGCCGCATGCCATCATCGCTTGATGCAGCTCAGCAAAACCGCATCTGTGTGCGCTAGCGAACGGTGCTTTGTGGCGATCAGGAGTATGATGGCTTTGCTTGGTTGAGACGCACTGCCGTGAAGTTGGCGGCATGTTCGATCTTCCAGCAGGTCAGCCGGTCGCCTCAAGGATCGGCACCAGATTTTCGCTGCCGGCGCGTTGGCGCCACGCGGCTGTTCACTGTAACTCCAGGTCGCGGTGTGTACTGCGAACCCCTTCAAGGCCGGCGCCAGCCGGTCTTTTTTTGCCTCTCGTTCCTGCCGCTGCGCCATTCACCGCCATCTGTCCGCCATTCGCCGAAGCGGTGTTTTCGCGCGCCCGAAATCCGCGTATCTTTACGATCAACCAACTACCAGGGGTGACCGTGAAATCTGAACCAGCTTATTGCCGCCGTACCCAGCTGCTGTGGGGCGTGCTGCTGATCGCCATCGGCGCCATCATCCTGCTGGACCGACTCGATGTGATCTATCTCCACCATTACTATGCACTATGGCATTATTGGCCGCTGATACTGGTCGTCTTCGGCCTGAACAAACTGCTCACGCCCGTGTCCGCGAAGCAGGTACTGAGTGGCCTGTGGCTGATCTTTTTCGCTGCCTGGTGGTATGTGTCGTACGAAGAACTGTGGAATTTGAATTTCTACAATAGCTGGCCAGCCTTGCTGATCGCCTGGGGTGTGGGCCTCGTGCTGGAACCGCTGTTGAACAAACATTTTATTGCCTACCGGGAGTCCGAGCATGAAAAATAAACCGCCGCTGCACTCGCCATCGCAGATCGTGCTGGGCGTCATTGTCATCGGCCTGGGCTTGTTGTTCCTGCTCGATAACCTCGGTTTCATCAATGTGCGCTACACCTTTCGCTTCTGGCCCACGGTGCTGATCGTGTTTGGCTTGCTGAAACTGTCGCAAAGCCGCAGCGCGAACGGCTATTTGCTGGGCGGCATGCTGGTGCTGCTGGGTGTGGTATGGACCCTCAAGCACATGGGCATTTTCTACATGAACTGGGACTTGTTGTGGCCCTTGCTGATCATCGGCCTGGGGGTGGCCGTCGTGTCGAAGTCCTTGCCCGGCGCGCAACAGCGCCAGCGGCGCCGGCGCTTTGCCGCGCAGCAGGACAGCACGGCAGCGCCTGACTCTTTCGGCCAGGCCCGCAATGGTGCCGTGTCGCTGGACAAGGACGCCGCAGCGGCAGCGCCCGGCGCCAGCGGGCAGGCGGACGATGACAGCATCATCGAAGTAACGGCCATCCTGGGCGGCTATGTGCGGCGCGTGTCGTCCCGGCGCTTCAGGGGCGGCGATATCAATGTCATCATGGCCGGCTGCGAAATCGACTTGCGCCAGGCCTCGATCGAAGGCGAAGCCGTGCTCAACGTATTTGCCCTGTGCGGCGGCGTCACCATCAAGATTCCGCCCGACTGGAGCGTGGTGCTGCAGGGCACGCCCATTCTCGGCGGTTTCGAAGAAAAGACCATCGTGCCGCCGAACCAGGACAAGCGTTTGTACGTGACGGGCTACGCCATCATGGGCGGCCTGGAAATCCGCAACTAGGCGCGCATGTCCGGGACCTTGTCGAAGCGGCGCGGCGCCGTGGCCGTGGTGGTGGTTTGCCTGGCGCTGGGCCTGGCCTTGGCGTTCGTGCTGGCCAGGGTGGCCCATGCGCCCAGGCTCAACGCCGTCCTGCTGGTGGTGCCCGCCACGCTCGTGTATGCGATAGGATCCGGTTTTTCCGCGTTTTACCTGTGCCGCGCCTACCCCTTGCACGCGGGCCATCCGCTCGCCATTGCCGGCGTGATGGGCGTAGCGGCCCTGTTCGCCGGCTTGTTGTGGGCCACCTTGCTGCAATTTCTGAACAGCGTCAGCCTGTTGCTGGAACTGCGCTGGCTGGGCGTGAACCTGACGCAATCGCTGCTGGCCCTGTTTTTCGGCCTGGGCTTGCTGCTGTATTGCCTCGCTGTCGCCGTGCATTATCTGCTGCTGGAATTCGTACGCGCCAGGATGGCCGAGCAGCGGGGCCTGGAAGCGCAGCTGATGGCGCAGGAAGCGCAATTGCGCATGCTGCGCACGCAGATCGACCCGCATTTCCTGTTCAACAGCTTGAACTCCATCAGCGCCTTGACGTCTATCAATGCGGCGGGAGCGCGCCAGATGACGGTGCAGCTGGCCAGTTTCTTTCGCCAGAGCCTGAGCCTGGAGGCGCACAAGCACATTACCTTGGAGCAGGAACTGGTACTGATCCGCCATTTCCTTGCCATCGAACAGGTGCGTTTTGGCGAACGCTTGCAAGTGTCGGAAAGCATCGACACCGCCGCGCTGGCGTGCTTGCTGCCGCCCATGCTGATACAGCCACTGGTGGAAAATGCCGTCAAGCATGGTATCTGTGGCTTGACGGAGGGCGGATTGATCGAGATCGAGGTACGTCGCGCGGGCAGCCTGCTGCAGATTGCCGTGCGCAATGCTGTTGATGCGGATCAAGGACCTGCCCGCGGCAAGGGCATGGGGCTGGAGAATGTGCGCCAGCGCCTGGCCAGCGCCTATGGGCATGAGGCGGGCGTGCACTGGGCGCGGCGCGGTGCGACGTTTGAAGTGACGCTATCGATGCCGGCGCAGACCGGTGACACGGAGGAAGCATAATGCAGGAAAGAATGCGGGTGGCCATCGTCGATGATGAATTGCTGGCGCGCAGCGTGCTGCGCGAATACCTGGCGCGCCATGACGATATCGACATCGTGGCCGAGTGCAGCAATGGCTTCGAGGCCGTCAAGGCCATCGCGGAACTGGAACCGGAACTGGTGTTTCTCGACATCCAGATGCCGCGCCTGGACGGTTTTGAGGTGGCGGAACTGACCGGCGCGAAGACAAAGCTGATCTTTGTCACGGCCTACGACCAGTACGCCTTGAAAGCGTTCGAATGCCATGCCCTGGACTATCTGCTGAAGCCGTTCAGCGAACAGCGCTTCGAGCAGGCGCTGGCCCATGCGCGCGCCAAGCGCAGCACGCCCGCGACTGTGCTGACGGTGGCGCGCGAGGCGGCCACGCGCGCAGCGCCCCTGGACCGCGTGCTGATACGTGACGGCGCCAAGGTTCACGTCATCGCCAGCGCGCGCATCGACTATGTCGAAGCGCAAGACGATTACATCAGCATCCGTTCCGAGGGCAAGTCCTACCTGAAAAGCCAGACCTTGGCGGAGCTGGAAGCCCAGCTCGACCCTGCCAAGTTCCTGCGCGTGCACAGGTCGTATCTGCTCAATATCGACGGTATCCGCCGCATCGAGGCGGCCACCAAGGACAGCCACGTGGCCATCCTGCGCGACGACACGAGGATACCCGTGAGCAAGGCGGGCTACCAGAAGCTCAGATTACTGGTCGGCTAGCTGCACGTCCCACCAGGATGGCAGCAACTGGCGGATTTCCGGCCGGGAAAAGCGGTCGTCGATCAAATACACGACGCCCTTGTCCGACTGCGTGCGGATGACCCTGCCGGCCGCCTGCACCACCTTTTGCATGCCCGGATACAGATACGTGTAGTCGTAGCCGGCGCCGAAGATGTCGCCCATGCGCTGGCGGATCTGTTCGTTGACGGGATTGATTTGCGGCAAACCCAGGGTGGCGATGAAGGCGCCGATCAGGCGCGCGCCGGGCAAGTCGATGCCTTCGCCGAAGGCGCCGCCCAGTACGGCAAAGCCGATGCCGCGCGTATCCAGACCGAAGCGGCCCAGGAATTGTGTGCGGGCACTATCGTCCATGCGGCGCGGCTGCTGCCAGATGGGCACGTCGGGATAATGCTGGGCAAACAGGGTGGCCGTCTTTTCCATGTAATCAAAACTGCTGAAAAAGGCCAGGTAGTTGCCCGGCGTTTGTGCATACTGGCGCGCCATCAGCTGGGCAATGGGCAGCAGCGAGGCGGCGCGGTGCTGATAGCGCGTGGAAATACTGTCGGCCACGCGCACGGACAATTGTTCTGCCTGGAATGGCGATTCCACGTCGACCCAGGCCGTGTCGGCTGGCATGCCCAGGGTGTCGCTATAGTAATTCCACGGGCTCAGGGTGGCGGAAAACAGGGCCGTGCTGTGGCTGGCCGCGAAACGTTCCTTGAGGAAGGGCGCCGGCACGATGTTGCGGATGCAGACGGTGGAGCCAGCAATAGATCCCGTATTTGTCTTGCTGACATCGAACAGCGAATGCGCGCCGAAACTCTCCGCTAGGCGGTTGATCAGCAGCACGTCGAAATAAAAGCGCTGCAAGTCTTCATCGAGCGCCGCCGCATGTTCGGCCAGGTAATCGCCGATGGCCGTCGCCACCCCTTGCAGGGCGCCAAAGAATTTCTCCGGCAAGGCTGGATGCACGTGGTAGTCGCCATCCTGCTCCTTGAGCAGGGCCGTCCATTGGCGGGAAAGGCGGTCCAGCGGCTTTTTCAGCCCCTCGGGCGCAAACTTGCGCAGCATTTTCAGGTTGATTTGCGCCAGCTCCGCCGAATACATGCTGCGCGCGCGCGACACCATATTGTGCGCCTCGTCGACCAGCACATTGACCTTCCAGTCGTGGGCCAGGGTCATGCCGTACAGCATGGCGCTGAGGTCGAAGTAATAATTGTAGTCGCCGATGACGACATCGCTCCAGCGCGCCAATTCCATGCCCAGGTAGTAGGGGCAAATACCTTGCTGCAAGGCGATGGCGCGCACGGCTTCCTTGTCCAAAATCAGGCCACTGGCCAGCGCCACTTCGCGCGCCAGCGGCAAGCGGTCGTAAAAACCCTTGGCCAGCGGGCACGATTCGCCATGACAGGCTTTGTCAGGATGCTCGCAGGCGCTGGTCTTGGCGCTCAGCTCCAGCACGCGCAGGGGCAGCAGGGGTGCGCTGTCCTTCAGGATGGCACAGGCGTCGAGCGCCATTTGCCGCCCGGGCACCTTGGCGGCCAGGAAAAACAGCTTGTCGAGGCCATGCGCTGCCGTGGCTTTTAACATGGGAAACAGGCTGCCCACGGTCTTGCCGATGCCTGTGGGAGCCTGGGCCAGCAAGCCGCAGCCGCGGCTGCTGGCCTTGTACATGGCTTCCGCCAGCTGGCGCTGGCCCGGACGGAAGTCGGCATGGGGGAAGGCCATGCTGGTCAGCTGCGCATCGCGGCTGGCCCTGTGCGCCAGCTCCTGCTCGGCCCAGTCGAGGAACAGTGCGCAATGCTGCTCAAAGAAAATGCGCAGCGCCTCGGCCGTGCATTCCTCGTGCATCACGGTTTCCTTCTGGCTGGCGATGTCGAAATACACGAGCGCCACCCGCAGCATGGGCAAATTCAGCTGCTGGCACTGCAAATGGCCGTAGATGCGCGCCTGCGCCCAGTGCAGCTGGCGATGGTTGGCCGGCATGGCATCGAGCTCGCCCCGGTAAGTCTTGATCTCTTCCAGTTGCCGCCGGGCCGGGTCGTAGCCATCCGCGCGGCCCCGCACGTGCAGGGGGCCGAAGTCGCCGGACAGGCTGATTTCGCGCTGGTAATCGTCGTCGCGCCGGCCCGTGACGGTGGCGTGGCCGGCCATGCCTTCCTGCGCCGTGGGCGATGGCGTAAAACGCAAGTCCAGGTCGCCCACCTTGGCAGTGAATTCGCACAGGGCGCGCACGGCGATCGTGTACCTGCTGGCGCTCATGTGGCCACCTCCCACTGCAGGTAGCACACGCTGACGGGCATGGCGTGTTCGGCGCAATACGCAATCCAGCGCAGCTGGTTGTCTTGCAGGCGGTCGCCCGGACCCTTGACTTCGATCATGCGGTAGCGCTGTTCTGCCGGCCAGAACTGGATTAAATCAGGCAAGCCGCTGCGGTTGCTTTTGATATCGAGCAAGATGCGCTCGAACGCTTTCTTCAGGTGGGTGGACGGGATGCAGGCCAGCGCCAGGTCCAGCAAGCCGCCGTCCAGCACTTCCCAGCTGACGAAGGGCGAGACGATGCCGTGCTTGGCGGCATGTGCGGCGCGTATCGTCGCCTGATATGTGCCGTCGTCCAGTTGCGCCAGGCAGGCGGCAAAGTCCAGGCTGCGGCGCTGGTAAAAATCGGCGCTGTGCAAGTCGGCCGGGCCACGGTGGAACGGGTGGAAGAAGGCACCTGGCATGGGCTTGAAGATGGCGGGCCAGCACAGCAGGCCGAACAGCGAGTTGATCAGGGTGTTTTCTACGTAGTACACGGGCGCGTCGTCCTGCATCAGGTGCTGCTGCACCACGCCCTCCACGTAGCACGCTACGCCTGGATAGGGCAGCAGCAGGTCGATGCGCTCGACGGCGGTGGGGGCGTTGGCCGCCTGCTTCGCATGGCCCAGCTTGCGCCGCAAACGGGGCGCCATGCGCAGTAATAATTGCAGCTCCGCCTCGCTTTCGGGCGCTGCCAGCGCGATTGTCAAGCGCTCGTAGGCCGCTTGCGGCTGTTCATCTTTTTCCAGCACGCGGATGGCGCGGCCCCGCGCGCCCGGATAGCGGCAATCGGCGTAGGCGCGGTAGGCGGCAGGCCAGTCCTGGCATTTCTCCAGATGCTGGGCGATCTGGAAACGCAGCTTGTCGCGCCGGCTGGCCAGCCAGGTATTGTCCTGCGACAAGGGTAACGCCGCCAGTTCCTGCAGCACTTCGTTCGCCGGCGCACTGTCGTTGTAGCGTTCGCGGCACTGGTGCAGCACTTCGTAGTACTCGATATCCTGGCGCGTGCGAAAGCCGCGCGATTGCGGCGAGAATTCCACTTTTTCGTACTGGTACACGCCGAGATCGGACAGCACGAATTCCGACCAGTCCTGGTGATAGTTGCCAAAGTAAATCAGGCGCAGGCGGTCGCACAGCGCTTGCAGGCCGATGCGGTACAGCACGTCGTTGCAGGCCGGATGCCAGGTGGAAAACGGTTTATTTTCTGCATGCTGTTCGCGCAAGGCGTCGAGCTGCTCGGCCTTGCGTGCCGCTTTCAGGGGCGCGCCGAGGTGAAAGGCCTGGGCGATCTCAGCTTTTAGCAGCAAGTCGAACAGCTCATCGAGCGAGATGAGGGGATCGGCTTCCACCCATGCCAAGGCCAGCAAAGGCAGGGCGGCCGCGCGCGTGTCGCCGATTTCCGGATAATTGAGCTTGCTGGCGCGAAACAGGCAGCCCTTGCGCATGACGAGGCGCACGAACAGGGCGCGCGACGGCTGCGGCAGTGCGCCGAATGCGGCGATGAACTGCATTTCTTCAGCACTCAGCAGATCGGCGTAACGCGCGCTGATCCAACTCAGCACATCCTGGAAATTATCCAGATAGTACAGGGGATTTTCCAGGACTCTCAGCATGGGGATGGCAATAGGGCAAGTTGCAAGGTGAAGGGTTTTACTGTGTTTATATACAGTTTAAACCTTCAGCCGCCGCTTGCCCAGCGAATTATGTTCAGCCAGCCGTGCTGTAGGCAAAACAGTTGTCGAACTTTGCGTAGGGAATCATTCCCTCGCGCAGGCTGGCCAGTTCGGTATCGGTCAGCAAGCCCCGATGGGCTTCCTTGCGTCCTTTCGGCAGCACCACCTCGTAATCGATGATGTCCCTGGCCAGCAGCGTTTGCAGGACCTGCGCCTGTTCCGGCGTCAGGTAGCGCGCATGCGTGCCCAGGGTCTTTGCCAGTTGCTCCCTGAATTCCTCGTCGCTGACCTCGTTGTACGTATCCTGGTCCGCCATGCTGATCAACAACATGTGAAACACGAAGTCCTGCAGGTTTTTCGCCAGGTACTGGGCTTCGTTCTGGTCATGCCACAGCAGCACAATGGGCAGCTCGCCCTCGTGCAGGCTGGATGCGAAAAAGCAGTAGTGATCGCCCGCGCCCGTTTGCGCGAACGGGATGAAGCGGAAGGCGGGGTCGATCTGCCGGTAATCGTCCGCGTCGCGCAAGGTGTCCGCTGCTTCGGCAACGGCCTCGATATTGAGCAATTCGAAATCATCGGCATGCAGCAGCAGGGTGGGTTTATCTTTTAATGTGGGATAGACCAGCTTGTACCAGTCGGGGCCATATTCACCCACGGCCAGCATGCCGTCGCGCTCCAGCTGGCGGTACAGTGCAGGATAGCTGAAGCCGTGTTTGTGTTCAATTTCTGACAGTGTCATGTTTGCCCTGTTAAACGTGATTCATGGGCGCATGATAGCCGAGGAGATGGTGCGCACGGTGCGCATCATGGCGGCAACGCCTGGATAATTAATAAACATTTTGGTTTACTTATGTGGCCTGCTCACGTAGTCTTGCCAGAAAATATACTTCGAGCCTGCATGAAAAACATCATCCTGATTTCCGCCGCCTGTTTGCTGGCGCTGCTGTCGACCATCGGCGCCTCCCTGCCATATCCTATCCTGCCGCCTTTGTTTGCCGCCGAGGCGCCGAACGCCTTCAACAATTTCCTGGGCTTGCCGTCGAAACTGCTGTTCGGCCTGGCGCTGACCATCAATCCGCTGGGTTTGCTGATCGGCTCGGCTTTGCTGGGACCCTTGTCGGACCGCTACGGCCGCCGTCCCTTGCTGATGCGCACGGCCGTGGGCGCCGCCATCGGCCACGCCATCACGGCCTGGGCGCTGGTGATACAGTCCTACCCGCTGTTCATTGTGGCCCGTTTCATCACGGGTTTGCTGGAAGGAAATGGCGCCGTGGCGCGCGCCATGCTGGCCGACCAGTTGACAGGGCCGCTACGCCTGCGCGCCATGTCCTGGCTGAATGGCGCCTTTTACCTGGGCTGGCTGGTGGGCCCGATCCTGGCGGGCGCCACCTTGCATTGGGGCGTGACGGTGCCGTTCTGGATTGCCGCCGCCGCCCTGATGCTCGTCGCCGTACTGGTGGCCGCCGGCTTGCCGCGCGAAACGCCGTCCTTGCTGACGACGTCGTGGTGGCAGGTGGCGCGCGACCGCCATTCTCTGAACCTGTTGCGCCATGCGGAGCTGCGCACCCTGTTCATCGTGCAACTGGCACTCACCTGCGGCGTGGCAAGCTTTTATGAGTTTTATCCGCTGTGGCTGGTCGAGACGGCCAGTTACCATGCGCAGGAAATTGCCTGGGTGAATGTGGGCCTGTGCGGCACGATGACCATCACTTCGCTGCTGGCGGGCGGTCCCAGCCGCCATGCGCCGCTGCTGCGGGCCAGCTGGTATGCCTGCGGCGTGGCGCTGGCCGTAGGGATCTTGGCGCTAGGCAATATCTGGGTGGGCATCTCTGCCATCGTGCTGTTCGGCATTCCGAATGCGCTGTACAACACGGTGATCCAGGGCTGGTGCGCCGAGCGCTTCAGCGCGCACGGGCAGGGCGCCGTGATGGGCTTGCTGGCCACCACTTTTTGCATCGCCAACATCGTCGTGGCCCTCAGCGGTTCCGTGCTGACCTTGATCGACACGCGGCTGATCCTTGTCGCGGGCGCCTTGTCCGCCGCCTGGGCCGCCTGGCGCATGGCGGCCTGGCGCCGGCAGCTGGACGGCGCCGTGGACGCCAAGGCGGTGGCATGAGCGCGAGTACGTCCGAGCAGACCTTGTTCCTGCTGAAGATGCGCGGGCCGCAAACGGCGCAGCAATTGGCGGCCTTGCTCGATATCACGTCCATGGGCGCGCGACGCCAGCTGGAAGCGGCGCAGGGCAGGGGCCTGGTGGCCTTCGAGGACCTGGCCGACAAGGTGGGGCGCCCGTCGCGGCGCTGGGCGCTGACGCGGGAGGGCCACGCGCGCTATCCTGACCGCCATGCCGACCTGACCCTGGAATTGATTGCGCAAGTCAAAACCCTGTTCGGCGACGAGGGGCTGGATAAGTTGATCGTTGCGCGCGAGCGCAGCAGCGAAGCCGCCTACGCCAGGCTGGTCGACTTGCGGCTTGAATTGGCGCAACGAGTCGATAGCCTGGCGCGGGCGCGCGATGGCGAGGGTTACATGGCCCATGCCGAGCCGCAGGACGATGGCAGTGTCTTACTGGTGGAAAACCATTGCCCGATCTGCGCGGCGGCCACGGCATGCCAGAATTTCTGCCGCTCGGAGCTGGCCATCTTTCAGCGGGTGTTAGGGGACGATTGCAAAGTGGAGCGCAGTGAATATCTGCTGGACGGGGGGAGGCGCTGCGTGTATCGGATCATGCCGGTGGATGCGTCGTCGGCCGGGTCGTAGGTCGGGTTAGCGCTGCGCGCGTAACCCGACATCACCATTGGCGCCAACAATGCGTCGGATTACGCGCGGCCTTGCCGCGCGAATCCGACCTACATCGCTTACTTTTTGGCAGCTTTCGGCTTGGCGGCAGGCGCCGCCTTGTCAGCCGCGGCTTGTGCGCCCGCCGTGGCCTTTTCCGTGGCCTGCGCCACCTGCGCGCTGGCCTTGGCAATTTGATCTTCCACGGTCTTCACAGCTTGCTTGGTGGCCTTGGTCACTTGCTCGTAGCCGAGGAAGGCATTGTCGATGGCGGCCTTGACGATGGCCACGGCGTTTTCCGAGCCCGGCGGCACGTTTTTCGTGACGTCGTAGATCAGGGCGCTCAGATTGCTTTTCGCTTCGGCCACATGGGCTTCTGCGGCCGTGGTGAATTCCGTGTGGATTTCCTTGATGATGTCGTCGAGTTGTTGTTTATAGGCTTTTGCACCGGCCACACCTGGTTGCAGCTGGGCGGCGGCGGCGGCCATGGCGGCCTTCGGATCCTTGGCCTGGCTGATTTCCTTGCTGGCGGCAAGGCCATCTTCGATGCCGGACTTGGCGGTGGCCATGTTCAGCGCCAGTACCTGTTCCACGCCTTGCACGGCTTTGGAGGTGAGCGTGTTGAAGGTCATCAGCTGGAATTCAAACAGGGCCTTGGTGGCCGATGCGAATTGTTCGGGATTCGTAAACATGTGGTCTCCTCGGTTTGAATAGATACGTTCTTATCGTTCCATACTCTTTCGACGCCGCATTGCCATCGCTTGCTCTCAAGCCGGTGCCCCGTGTGGTCATGGCCCCATTATTTAACAAGCGCAGGTTTTTCGCAACGGCTATCTTTGTAAGGTCCTGAAGCCAGTTCCCAGCCAAATCCCAGGGTGGACTGGGCGCACGACAGGGTGCCGTCGACCTTGCTGCGCCACTGGTACCAGGGGGCCGGTCCGGCCATTGCGCAGGCGCACGCTGCCAGCAGGGCCGTGGCGATCAGGTATTTCATAAGTGCTCCGAAATTAATGCCTATGGGCATTGTAGCGCGCTTGCCATTCAGGGGGCGTGCGATTGCGGCGCGGCGGCGGGCAGTTGCAGGGTGAAGGTGGTTCCGCTGCCGGCTCCCGTGCTGCTGATGGCGTCGATATGGCCACCCAGCACGCCGGTGACGATGTTGTGCGCCACATGCAGGCCCAGGCCCGAGCCACCGGAACCGAGCTTGGTCGTGAAGAAGGGGTCGTAGACATGCACCAGGTCGTCGGCGGCGATGCCCACGCCCGTGTCGGCGATGGACAGGGTGATCGTCTGCCCGTCGTCGCTGCCGCGCGCGGTGATGGCGATACTGCCGCCGCTGCGGCCCTCGAAGGCATGGCGCAGGCAGTTCTCCAGCAGGTTGCTGAGCACCTGGCCCAGCGGACCTGGGTAGCTGTCCATGGCCAGGCCGTCCGGCACGTCTTGCGTCAGGCTCAGGCCGGCGGCCTTGAGGGGCGTGGACATGGGCAGCATCAGTTCGGCGACGAACTGGCGCAGCAGGAAGTGCCGGCGCTGCGAACTGGCGCGGTCAACGGCGATCTGCTTGAAGCTGGAGACCAGGTCGGCGGCGCGCTGCAGGTTGCGCAACATAATGGCATCGGCCTCGCTGGCCTGCGCCAGGTAGGCGCCCAGTTCGGAGCGGCGCAGGCCGCCCTGGAGGCTGGCCTGAATTTCTCGCGTGCGCTCGGCCATGGTGGTGGCGACCACCAGGCCGTTGCCGATCGGCGTATTGAGTTCATGCGCGATGCCGGCCACCAGCGCACCGAGCGCGGCCAGCTTGTCGCGGCGCACCAGTTCTTCCTGCGTGATGGACAGGTTTTCCAGCGCTGCGGCCAGTTCGCGGTTCGCCTGTTCGGAGTGTTCCTTGGCCTGCGTCAGGGCAGCCGTGCGTTCGTCCACCAGCTCTTCCAGGTGGGTGCGATGACGCTGCAGCTCGCGTTCATGGCGCATGCGGCCGATGGCGATGCCGGCCAGGTCGGTGGCCGTGTCGATCAGCTCCAGGTCGCGCGCATCGGGCTTGCGCACTTCGCGGTAATACATGGCGAACGAGCCGAGCACGGCGCCATCCTGGCCGAAGATGGGACGCGACCAGCAGGCGCGCAAGCCGAACGGCGCCGCCAGCTCGCGGTAGGGTGCCCACAGGGGATCGCGCATGATGTCGCTGACCACCACCGCTTCGCGCAGGAACATGGCCGTGCCGCAGGAGCCCACGTCGGGGCCGATGGCCACGCCTTCGAGCAGGGCCATGTACTCGGGCGGCAGGCTGGGGCCGGCGGCGCTGTGCATGTGAATGCCGTCATCGTCGAGCAGCATGATGGAACAGAGTACGCCGCGCGACTGGCCTTCGATCAGGAGCAGCAGCTGGTTCAGGGTGGGGCTCAGGGGCGCACCCTTGGCGACCATTTCCAGCAAGGCGCTCTGACCCGCGCGCATCGCTTCGGCGAGGTTGCGTTCGGTCAAGTCGATGATGCGCGCATGCACGAGCTGGCGGCCCGGCACGGACAATCGCATCAAACGGATTTCGCAGGCGATCGGGTGGCTGTCGCGGTGACAGCAGCTGGCGCGAAAGACGACGATCTTGCCTTGCAAGGTATCGAGGATCTTTTCTTCCAGTAATTGCTGCGAGGCGCGGCCATCGTCCTGCTGCCTGGGGAACAGCGGCTCCATGCCGCCTTGCAGCAACTCGGCCAGCGGCATGCCGAACAATTCTTCGGCCAGGTGGTTGGCATCGATCAGCAGGCAGTTGTCGATATCGAACAGCAGCACGGCGTCGGGCGAGCCGGCCAGGATGGAATGGTAATTGACTTCCAGTGTTTGCGGATGCAGGGGCCTCAGTGGCGCGGCAGGGGTGGCGGCGGGGCGGGCAGCGGGCGTTACCGCCTTGTGCAGCGCCAGTTCCATGAGGATTTTTTCCGCCACGTCGCGCGCATTGAAGGGCATCTTGATGTAGTCGCTGGCGCCGGCGCCCACGCTACGGCCCTGTTCCTCGGCGCTGGGGCTGGCTGACATCAGCAGCAGCGGCACGCCATGGCTTCCTCCCGCATTGCGCAGCCGCATGCAGGTCGCGCCGATATTCGTGCCTGCCAGGGCCGCGTCGAGCAGGATCAGGTCTGTGCCGCCGGCCGCCAGTTCCACGCCTTCGTCGATATCGCCCGCCAGTCCCGTCCCCAGGTTATGCCGATCCAGTACATACAGCAGTTCGCGCACATCGTTAGGTGAATTGCTCACCAGTAGCACTTTGGCCCGGTCGGCGATGGTAGAAATCAACTGATTCATGGTGTCGCGTCCTTACGCGTTTTGTGAGGCTAGTATTACATCAAGGCAAGTAGGAGTAAACGATAATTCTTGGTGACCAAAAGCAATGCGTTTGCGTGCTGTTTTACGCTGCGGTTTGCGTAGTCCGTGGCGCCAGTTCGGCGCGCGCCAGTTCGATGCGCGGGTAATTATCCTCGATCCAGTCGACCAGCACGGCCAGGCGTTCGGCCGCTTCGCGTCCCAGCGGCGTGAGGCTGTATTCCACCTTGGGTGGTATCACCAGGTACGCCTGGCGCAGGACGAAACCGTCGCCCGCCAGCGCCTCCAGGGTTTGTGCCAGCATTTTTTCGCTGACCCCGCCTACTTCGCGGCGCAGTTCACTGAAGCGCCGTGTGCCGCTCAGCAGTAGTACCAGCACCAGCACGGCCCAGCGGCTGGTCAGGTGGCTGAGCACGGCGCGTGACGGACAGGCGGCCGCCAGCAGGTGCGCTCCCTGGTTTTGCCGGGCGAGGGCGGTGCGCAGGCTGGCGCCGGGAGTGTCTGTGGACATGATAGTTGGCCTTCAATTTGAGTGTTGATTCATACTTACCAAAAGGTACGTACTTACAATAAGTAAGTAATAGTCCTATTATAGGGTTTTACCCACCACCCTCCAAGGAAAAATCATGATCGTCATCACCGGCGCCACAGGTAATCTGGGCCAGCACGTCATCGCCAGCCTGCTCGAATCCGTCCCCGCAGCCACCATCATCGCTGCCGTGCGCAATCCGGCCAAGGCGGCCAAGCTGGCCGCACTGGGCGTGCAAGTGCGCCAGGCCGACTACAACGATGGCGCCAGCCTCGACGTGGCCTTCAAGGGGGCAACAAAGATTTTGCTGATTTCGTCGAGCGAAGTGGGCCAGCGCGCGCAGCAGCACCAGAACGTCATCGATGCGGCCAGGCGCGCTGGCGTGGCCCTGCTGGCCTACACCAGTGTCTTGCGCGCCGACACGTCGCCGCTGGGCCTGGCCGCCGAACATGTCATCACGGAAGCGGCTATTCGCGCCTCCGGCCTGCCATACGCCTTCCTGCGCAACGGCTGGTATCTGGAAAACCATACGGAACACCTGGCGCCCGTGCTCGAGCATGGCATGGTGCTGGGCGCGGCGCAAAACGGCCGTTTCTCGTCCGCCGCGCGACTTGACTACGCAGCCGGCGCCGCCGCCGTGCTGACGTCGGCCCAGCCGCACGCCGTGTATGAACTGGCTGGCGACCAGGGCTTTACCCTGGCCGAGTACGCGGCCGAAGTGGCGCGCCAGTCGGGCGAGGCGATTGTCTACAAAGACTTGCCGCAGGAGGACTTCAAGGCGGCGCTGGTGAGCGTGGGTGTGCCGGAAGGCTTTGCCGACTTGTTGGCCGATTCCGATGCGGGCGCGGCCAAGGGCGGCCTGGAAGACAATGGCAAGCAATTGAGCGCGCTGATTGGCCGTCCGACGACGAGCCTGTTTGACGCCGTCAAGGCGGCGCTGGCCAAATAAGAGGAGGGGGCCGCGGGTCGGGAAGACTGCGCGGCATTCTGGAATGAAAAAAGCCGCAAACTCGTGAAAGTTTGCGGCTTTTTTGCGAATTAGGTAATGGTGCCCACGAAGGGACTCGAACCCCTACACCCGAAGGCACATGGACCTGAACCATGCGCGTCTACCAATTCCGCCACGTGGGCACTGATACTGCTTGCTGCTGATACTGCTATCTCACTACTTTACTGCGGACTACAACGAAAACGACTCGTTGCTGGTGGTGCCCACGAAGGGACTCGAACCCCTACACCCGAAGGCACATGGACCTGAACCATGCGCGTCTACCAATTCCGCCACGTGGGCATTGTGCTGCTTGTTACTACTGGCTACTACTTTACTGCGGATCACAACAATCAACAACTTGTTGCTGGTGGTGCCCACGAAGGGACTCGAACCCCTACACCCGAAGGCACATGGACCTGAACCATGCGCGTCTACCAATTCCGCCACGTGGGCATTGTTACTGCTTGCTGCTTGTCGCTGCGTGTTCTGCAGCGAGGACAAAATCATAAGGGCTGGCGGGCATTCGGTCAATCAACATTTTGCACTTTTCTTCAAGAAACATGTTTTTTCGCCAGAAAAGGGCTTTTCCCTATGAAAAAAGCCCAAATCTGCCTCTTTTTTCAGCGACTTCCCGCCTGTTTCTGTCCTTGGGTGTGCCGCGCTGCCAGGCCGCCGCAGTGCGGCCGGCTGGCGGGGGAGGGTTTTTGCCCCGGAAATGAAAAAAGCCGCAAACTCGTGAAAGTTTGCGGCTTTTTTGCGAATTAGGTAATGGTGCCCACGAAGGGACTCGAACCCCTACACCCGAAGGCACATGGACCTGAACCATGCGCGTCTACCAATTCCGCCACGTGGGCACTGATGCTGCTGTGACTTACTACTTTTTACTGCTCGAGTACTTGTTGTAAAATAACTTTACAGCAATTCTGCTATTATAGCGACTTGAAGAGTTTTGCGCCAGATGAGCTTTCGCTCCATACTGCACATCAACCCTGTACCGCTTTCCTGCAACTGCATTCCCGTGAAGGTTTGTTGCTGCAAGAGACCAAGATTATAGAGCAATATTTGCCGAAGTCAAATGCATTGCGCAGCTTTTCTCCTTTTTTTCATCGGCGGGGCACTTGTTCGGTTTCCGCTACGCTGTCCGTTAGGCAAACCAAGGCGTCCTCCGGTACACTACCGGACATCACCGTGTCAATATTGACGGTGATGTCATCGGTCTTTGTCTTCCGTTTGATCACTGTCAATAACAACTATAGAAATACTTTTGAGCCAAAATACCCACACCATCCCCAGCCGGGAGGACATTCTCGGCATATTCCGCAGCGTCAACGCGCCTCTCGACCCGCAGTCTCTCGGGAAATCGCTGCAAGTGCATGCCGATTCCATGGATGTCCTGGTCCGTCGCCTGAAGGCGATGGAGCGCGACGGCCAGCTCAAGTCTGATGCCAGCGGTGTTTTCAGCCTGGCCGACCAGAGCGCGCTTGTCGCCGGTCGCGTCACCAGCCACCGCGATGGCTTCGGTTTCGTCATCCCCGACGACGCCAGCGCCGACCTGTTCCTGCCTGAGAAAGAAATGCAGAAAGTACTGCATGGCGACAAGGTCATGGCCCGCATCGTCGGCACGGACCGCCGCGGCCGCCCTGAAGGCACGATCGTCGAAGTCACCTACCGCGCCAATACCCACGTCATCGGCCGCCTGATCCAGGAAAACGGCAACTGGGTGGTGGCGCCGGAAGACCAGCGCATAGGCCAGGACATCCTGGTCACCGGTTCGGTGGGCAAGGCGATAGCCGGCCAGATCGTCAGCGTCGAGCTGACCGAGCAACCGATGCGCTTCAAGCAGCCGGTCGGCAAGATCGTCGAAGTGCTCGGTGCGCTTGATGATCCTGGCATGGAAATTGAAATTGCCGTACGTAAATTCAACGTGCCGCACATCTTTTCCGCTGCCGCCCTGAAACAGGCGGAAAAACTGCCGTTCGACGTGCGCGACGCCGACTTGAAAGACCGTGTCGACCTGCGTGACGTGCCATTGGTGACTATCGATGGCGAAGATGCGCGCGATTTCGACGATGCCGTATATTGCGAGCCCGTCAAGATTGGCCGCACCAACTGCTTCCGCCTGATCGTGGCGATTGCCGACGTCAGCCATTACGTGAAGCCGAACGACGCGCTCGATATCGATGCGCTCGAACGCAGCACATCCGTGTACTTCCCGCGCCGCGTGATCCCGATGCTGCCGGAAAAACTGTCGAATGGCCTGTGTTCGCTGAACCCGGCCGTCGATCGTCTGACCCTCGTCTGCGACGCCGTCGTCAGCGACAAGGGCGAACTCAAGGCTTACCAGTTCTACCCGGCCGTGATCCATTCGGCCGCGCGCCTCACGTATGACGAAGTCGCTGCCGTGCTGGGCAACACCAAGGGACCTGAAGCGGCACGCCGCGCGGACATCCTGCCGCACCTGCAGAATCTGGAAGCCGTCTACCGCGCCTTGCTGAAAGCGCGCACGGAGCGGGGCGCCATCGATTTCGAGACGACGGAAACGTATATCGTTTGCAATAGCGCGGGCAAGATCGAAAAGATCATCCCCCGCACGCGCAATGAAGCGCACAAGATCATCGAAGAGTGCATGCTGGCGGCCAACGTCTGCGCGGCCGATTTGTTGCTGCGCAACAAGCATCCAGGCACCTACCGCATCCACGCCAGCCCGACCAAGGAAAAGCTCACGCAAGTGCGTACCTTCCTCAAGCAAGTCGGCCTGAACCTGACGGGCGGCGACACGCCATCGGCATCGGATTACCAGACTCTGATGCAGCAGATCAAGGCGCGTCCCGACGCGGCCCTGCTGCAAACGATGCTGCTGCGCTCGATGCAGCAAGCTGTCTACAGCCCGGACAATATCGGCCACTTCGGCCTGGCCTACGAGGCGTATGCCCACTTCACCAGCCCGATCCGCCGCTATCCCGACCTGCTGACGCACCGCGCCATCAAGGCTATTCTGCAAGGCAAGAAATACGAGCCTAAGCTGTCCGAAAAGACCGTGCTGAACACCAACGTGTCGAACGCCACGCGCAAGCAGCAGGCGAAGGACAAGGCCGACGGCAAGCCGAAGAAGACGGACCTGACCATCTGGGACGCGCTGGGCGTGCATTGCTCGGCCAACGAGCGCCGCGCCGACGAAGCGTCGCGCGACGTGGAAGCCTGGCTGAAGTGCTACTTCATGCAAGACAAACTGGGCGAGGAATTCACCGGCACCATCACGGGCGTGACCACGTTCGGCGTGTTCGTGCAGCTCGACACCCTGTTTGTCGAAGGCCTGGTGCACGTCACCGAGCTGGGCACCGACTATTTCCAGTACGACGATGCGCGTCATGAATTGCGCGGCGAACGCACGGGAAAACGTTATCAATTGACCGACCGTCTGACGGTGCAGGTGGCGCGTGTCGACCTGGAAACGCGCAAGATCGACCTGCGCCTGGTCACCGATGCGGAACTGGCGGGCGAAGAAGCGCCGGCCAAGCCCAATGGCGGCGGCAAGCGCAAGGGCGAAAAGAAATCCATGGTCAAGCCTGGTCCAGCGACCGAGCAGCGCCACGAAATCAAGGCCAGCGCCAAGGCCGGCAATGGTTCCGGTGGCCGTTCCAATGGCGCCAAGGCGCAAGCCAAGCCTGCAGCCAAGGCAGCCCCGAAGGAAGCCCCTAAGGCGGCAGCCCCCAAGGCCGCCGCGCCCAAGCGCAGCAAGAAAGCTGCCGCGGCACCAGCTGCGGCGGCACCACGTGCAGCAAAAACTGTATCAAAAACAAGCAAAAGCAAGCGATAAAAGAAGCGATAACACATGAAGAATAAAATGATTTTCGGCTTCCATGCCGTCACCTCGCGCCTGCGTCACGAAGCGTCGTCCGTGGAAGAAATTTTCGTCGATGCCAGCCGCGTCGACGGCCGCATGAAGGACATGATCGCCGCCGCCAAGGCTGCCAACGTGCGCGTCATGCCCGTCGACTCGTCGCGTCTGGACAAGATCGTCGGCACGCGCCGCCACCAGGGCGTGATCGCCTTCGCGTCGCAGCTGTCGCTGGCGCGCAATCTCGATGAGCTGCTGGACGCCATCGACGGCCCGCCGCTGCTGCTGATTCTCGACGGCATCACCGACCCGCACAACCTGGGCGCCTGCCTGCGTGTGGCCGACGGCGTCGGCGCACATGCCGTGATCGTGCCGAAGGACCGCGCCGTGGGCTTGAACGCCACCGCCGCCAAGGTCGCCAGCGGCGCCGCCGAAACCGTGCCGTACATCACCGTGACGAATCTGGCGCGCACCATGCGTGAACTGAAAGAGCGCGGCATCTGGCTGATCGGTACTTCGGATGACGGCGAAAAAGGCTTGTACGAAGCCGATTTCACGGGCCCGACGGCCCTCGTCATGGGTTCCGAAGGCGAAGGCATGCGCCGTTTGACGCGCGACACCTGCGACATCCTTGTCAGCATCCCGATGTTCGGCTCCGTCGAAAGCCTGAACGTGTCGGTCGCTTCCGGCGTGTGTCTGTACGAAGCCCGCCGCCAGCGGATTGCTTTAGAAGCTTAAGTTCGCGTCATTTGGGGTCAGACCCGCCGGGTCTGACCCCTGTTTGCCGTTGAGGAGCCTCTCAACGGCAGCTCCCTCCAGCAGTTCCCCGCCGAATACGCTACCATTTGCGTCTTGTCTCTTACCTATTCAGAAATCCGCCTTATGTTCCACCACCTGCGCGAAGATATCAACAGCATCATTGAACGTGATCCCGCCGCCCGCAATGGCTGGGAGGTGCTGACCTGTTATCCTGGCTTGCACGCCATCGTCATGCATGGCTGGGCGCACTGGTGCTGGATGCGGCACATGAAGTGGGTGGGGCGCTTCATTTCGTATATCGCCCGCATCATCACGGGCATTGAAATCCATCCGGGCGCGGTCATCGGCAGGCGCGTCTTCATCGATCACGGCTTCGGCGTGGTGATCGGCGAGACGGCCATCGTCGGCGACGACTGCACCATCTACCAGGGCGTGACCCTGGGCGGCACCTCGCTGCACAGCGGCGCCAAGCGCCATCCGACCCTGGAGCGGGGTGTCATCGTGGGCGCCGGCGCCCAGGTGCTGGGCAGTTTTACGGTGGGCGAATACGCCAAGGTGGGCTCGAACGCCGTGCTGTTGAAGCCCGTGCCGTCCGGCGCCACGGCTGTCGGCAACCCGGCGCACATCGTGCAAAAGGATGTCAGCGCCTTGCGCGAGGGCAGCACGGCGCATTTGTTTGCCGCGTATGGCGTGACGCCCAACGGCGACGATCCGCTGTCGAAAGCCCTGCAGGGACTGATCACGCATGCGGTGGCACAGGAAGAGCGCATCGAAACCATCCTCGCCACCCTGAAGGCGGCGGGTATATGCTGCCAGGCCGTGCCCGAGTGTGATAAATTTGATTCCGAGCAAATGAACAAGCTGGTCGATTAAGGATACAGGCATGACTACAGACGTAAACGCAGCAGAAATGAACACCGACAATCCGAATTTGCTCGACCCCTTCGAGATCCGCGTGCTGGCCGTGCTGGCCGAAAAGGAAGCGCTGACGCCGGACAGCTATCCGCTGTCGCTCAACGCGCTGACGAACGGCTGCAACCAATTGTCCAGCCGCGACCCCGTCATGGCCCTGTCCGAGGAAACCGTCTACGACGTGCTGCAGCGCCTGATGCAGCGCAAATTCGTCAACGGTATCACGCAGGCCGGCGCGCGCGTTGCCAAGTACGAGCACCGCATGCGTATCAAGTGGTCGCTGGAACAGGACAAACTGGCCATCCTGACGATATTGATGCTGCGCGGCCTGCAGACGGCTGGCGAGATCCGCAGCCGCAGTGGCCGCGTGCATGAATTCAAGTCGGTGGCGGAAGTGGAGTCCGGCCTGCAATTCCTGATCGACAAATACCCGCCGCTGGTGGCCAAGCTGGCCGTCGCTCCCGGCGCCAAGGAGCCGCGCTACGGCCACTTGCTGGGCGGCGAAGAAGCACTGGCGCAGATCGAGACGGCGGCCGGTTTTGCCGGCGCCGTCAGCGCGCCGCAGCAGGGCAGCCGTGTCGCCCAGCTGGAACAGGAAGTGCTGCAATTGCGTAGCGACTTCGATGGCCTGGCGGCGCAGTTCGAGGCATTCCGCAAGCAGTTCGAATAACGTCACTGCACGCATGACTTTTTCCTTCCTGTGCCGCTCCTGCGGCGAGACCCATACGGGCATGCCCAGTTTCGGCGCCGATGCGCCGTGGCTGTACGAACAGATGGCGCCCGCCGAGCGCGAAGCGCGCTGCCAGCTCGACAGCGACGCCTGCATCGTCGACGAAACGCACTGCTTCGTGCGTGCCACCATCGACATTCCCGTGCATGGCTCGGTTGAGCCGTTCAGCTGGGGCGTGTGGGTGTCGCTGAGCGGCGAGAGTTTCGACGCCTGGGACGCCTGCTTCGACGATGCCAAACGGGCCCATATCGGTCCCTTCTTCGGCTGGCTCAGCACGCAGCTGCCCTTGTATCCGGCTACCATGAACTTGAAAACCCGCGTGCACCTGCGCGACGATGGCCTGCGTCCATTCCTCGAGCTGGAACCGACGCAGCACCCGCTGGCGGTGGAACAGCGCGACGGCATCACGGCCGAGCGCGTGGCCGAGCTGTATGCGCTGCTGGTGCATGGCGCGTGACAGGCCCGGCTTCTCAGCCGCTCCCTGTCAGTTCGGCCCCGTTTCCGGTATCATTCGGCATGAATAATATTTCCTTCCAACCGTTTGTTATTGGTGTCGCTGGCGGAAGCGGCAGTGGCAAGTCCACCGTATCCCAGCAAGTGCTGGCGTCGTTTGGGGCCGACATGGTCTCCGTCGTGATGCAGGACGATTACTACTGCGACCAGACGCACCTCTCCCCTGAAGTCCGCCGCCAGCAGAATTACGACCATCCGCAGGCGTTCGAATGGCCATTGCTGGTCCAGCACATCCAGGCATTGCGCAACGGCAAAGCCATCGAGATGCCGGAGTACGACTTCACGCTGCACAATCGCTCCAGCAGGACCATTCTGGTCAAGCCGGCCCCGGTGATCGTGATCGAGGGCCTGTTTGCCTTGTATGACGCGGACTTGCGCGACATGATGTCGCTGAAGATCTTTGTCGACACCGCCTCCGACGTGCGCTTCATTCGGCGCATGCAAAGGGATATTACTGAACGCGGGCGCTCGGTGGAGAGCGTCATCGAGCAGTATCTGGAAACCGTACGCCCGATGCACAAGCAATTCATCGAGCCCACCAAGCGCAATGCCGATGTCATTTTGCCGCATGGTGCCAATGGTCCCGCAGTCGACATGATTACCGCCAAGGTGGCCAGCGTCATTGGTCAATTGAAACCGGCCAGTTGAAGCGAGCCACTTGAAGTAGCCGGTCGCGTCATATCACCGCTCCCCCATCGATTCCGAAAACGTCTTGGTGATCGGTTTCGTCAGATAGCGCAAGACAGTTTTGCGTCCCGTATTGATTTCCACGGTAGCCGTCATGCCCGGCTGGATCAGGATCGGCTCGCCATTCTTGCCCATCAGCTTGCGCCCGCTGGTCTTGATCTGCACGCGGTAGTAGGGCTGTTCGTTGCCCTTGTTGTCCTCGCTCAAGGTATCGGCGCTGATGTAGCTGACGGTGCCGCGCAGGCGACCGTAGATGCCGTAGTCGTAGGCGTCGAGCTTGACGGCCGTGGGCAGGCCGGGCTTGATGAAGGCGATGTCGGCCGGTTTTACTTTTGCCTCGATGATCAGATCGTCGTCTGTGGGCACGATCTGCAGGATTTCCTCGCCCGGCTTGGCCACGCCGCCCAGGGTGGTGAGCCGCACATTGCGCACGATGCCGTCGGTGGGCGCGTAAATGTCCGTCGAGCCCAGCTGTTCCTTGCGCTGCGTCACCGTCTGCAGCACGCCGGCCAGGTCTTCCTGGGCTTTCACCAGGTCCGTCTGGCTGTCCTGCAGGTATTTGTTGCGCCGGTTGGTGATCTGCGCCTGGATGTCGACCACCTGCCGCCGCAGTTTCAGTACTTCGGCGCGGCTAACGTCCCCCGTTTCCAGCAGCGGCAGATTCATTTCCAGCTCCTCCCTGATCAGCTTCATGGCGCTGTCCAGCGCGCCCACTTCGGCCTGCACGGCGCCCTGGCGCTTGCTGAACAGGGCCAACTGATTGGTGCGGAAATCGGGATAAGCCTGCAGTTCTGGCGGGAATTTGGGCGCGCCGCCAAACACTTCCGCCTGCAGGCGCGCCACGGTCGCCTTCAGTCCTGCCGCCTTGGCCGTGCTTTCCAGGTAGCTCGTCTCGGCCCGCGTGCGGTCGAAGCGCGCCAGCAGTTCTCCCTTTTTCACCACGCTGCCTTCATGCACGCGCAGTTCTGCCAGCACGCCGCCATCGGCCACCTGGATGATCTGGTTGCGCGAACTGGCGATCACCTGGCCGTTGGCGCGCGTGACCTGGTCCAGCTCCGCCCACGAAGCCCAGGCGATGACACAAGCCAGCGCCGCCGTGCAGCTCCAGATCAGCACCCGGCCCCGTTTGGCTTCTTCCCGCGTTGCCACTTTGGCGAGTTTCATGCGACGGCCCCTTGCGCCACTGGCGCAGTGGCGGCTACCGGCGTGGGCACCGCCTGCGGCTTGCCCGACAGCTTGGCCAGCACGGCATCGCGCGGCCCGTCGAGCAGCACTCGGCCCGCCTGCAGCACCACCAGGCGGTCGAGCAGGGGCAAGAGGGCGTTCTTGTGCGTGGTGGCGACCATGGTCACGCCTTCGGCCGCCAGTTCACCGAGCAGCCCGACGATGCGCGATTCCGTCTTCGCATCCATGGCGCCAGTGGGTTCGTCGAGCAGCCAGATGCGCGGCTTGGCCAGCAGCAGGCGCGTGACGGCGATCAGCTGGCGCTGGCCGCCCGAGACGCCACGTCCGCCTTCGGTAATGGCCAGCGCCAGTCCCCGCGGCTGGCCCAGTATCAGTTCGATCAGGCCCGTGCGTTTTGCCGCGGCCAGGATCGCTTCTTCGCCCGGGTCGGCCAGTCCCAGCAGCAGGTTGTCGCGCAGGCTGCCGCTGAACAGCCGCGTTTCCTGCGGCAGGTAGCCGATCATTTCGCGTACCACGGCTGGCGCCAGCAGGGCCATGTCGACGTCGCCCAGATACACCTTGCCTTCGGCCGGCTGGTACAGGCCCGAGGCCAGTTTCAGCAGGGTGCTCTTGCCCGAGCCGATGGCACCCACCAGGCCGACTCTTTCGCCGGGGCGGATGGCCAGGTTTTCCACTTCCAGCGCCACCTTTTGCGCGCCGCCATACGTAAAGCGGATGCGTTCGAAGCGCAAGCCCGTATCGAGGCTGCGCGGCGTCAGCGCGAATTGCGCATTGTCGGCTTCGTTGGGCAGGCTGATGACCTGCTCCAGGCCGTCGATCGAGGCGCGCGCGTGCGCCCACTGCACCATTACGGCTGGCAGTTGCACGATGGGCATCAGGGCGCGGTTGCTGATGATGGTGCACGCCATCAGGGCGCCCATGGTCATCTGGTTTTCCGCCACGAACCACGCACCCATGGAGATCAGCGCCACGTTGGTCAGTTGCTGGAAGGCGGCCGTGATGTTTTGCGACAGGGCCGCATAGTCGCGGATATTCTGTTCCGCGTGGCTGCTCTCGGCCACCAGTTCGGCCCAGCGCGCCTGCATCATCCATTCGGCGCTGCTGCCCTTGAGCGTTTCCACGCCATCGACGGCTTCCACCAGCAAGCCCGCCTTGCGGTTGCTGGCATTGAGGTTCTTGCGCGTGTGGGCCTGGATGGCGCGCTGGAACATCAGTCCGCACACGAGGGCCAGCGGCAGGGCCACCAGCGGCACCACCACCAACCAGCCGCCGATGATGGTGATCATGGCCAGGAAAATCAGCGCGAAGGGCACGTCCGTCAGCACGAACAGGGACGTCGAGGTGAGCACGCCGCGCACCATCTCGAAGCCTTTCACTTGCGCCGCCAGGGTGCCGACGGAAGCGGGACGCGCCTCCATGCGGATGCCCAGCATGCGCTGGAAAAACCACTCGGACAGTTCATGGTCGACATCGTTGCACGAATGGTCGACGATGCGGCTGCGCACCTGCTTGAGGATGAATTCCAGGCCGATCGACAGGGCTACGCCCACCACCAGCACCCACAGGGTGCTGAAGCTCTGGTTCGGGATGACGCGGTCGTACACCTGCATGGAGAACAGCGAGGTGGCCATGGTCAGCAGGGTCACCAGCGCCGTGGCCAGCACGGCGTCGACAAATACGCTCTTTTTCAGCCACAGGGCATTGCGCACCAGGCCGAGTGCACCGGGGCGGGCGCCGTTTTTCTCGCTGCGGCGGGGCAGGCCCACGCAGGCCAGGCCGGCCAGCGAGGCCAATTGCAAGGCGCGGCCATCGACGCCTTCGCCGCGCCAGGCGCCGTCGGCACCGCGCGACTGCAGCAAGCCCCAGCCCGTGCTGGCACTGTAGACGGCGAACGGCAGCTCGCCCGGCGTCGGTTCGTGCAGCAGGCGCGCCACGCCTTCCAGCCCCCCCGCTTGCCACGCGGTGGTGAGCACTACGCCAGGGGCGCCATTGCCATCGATGTCATCGAGTTGGCGCTGCAGGTCGGCCAGGCGGGCGGCAGGCAGGTGCTGGCCCGTCAGGCGCGCGGCGCGTTCGATGAGTGTCAGCAAGCCATGTTTGATGGAGGTATCCACGCTGTCTCCTGTTGGCATCATGTCGGTGTCAATTCGGTGTCAATTCGGGCGTGCCAGGCCTGCCGGCGCCGTGCGCCCGGCCAGCGTGCCCGTTTGCGCGGCCAGGCGCAGGCTGGCGGCAATCGCCTGCGCGCGCGTGTCTTCCAGTGAAAACTGCGCCTGGGTCGCTTCGCGCACTGCGTTGAGCACATCGTTCCAGGTCTTGCGCCCGATCACGTACTGGCGCGCATACGATTCGAACACCTGCGTCGATGTGGTGCTGGCCTCGCCCGCATTGCCCAGGCGCTGGCGGCTGGCCTCGGCCTCGTTCCAGTCCAGCGTAAAGCGCTCGCGCACGTCGCGTTCGGCCGCATCGTGCGCGGCGCGCGCGCCTTCGCGTTTGGCGACGGCTGCGTCCACGCCAGCCTTGGCCGACAGGCCGGCGCCCGGCTGCGCCTGCAGCACCAGCATGGCGCGCGTGCGATTGTCGGCATTGATGCCACCCGTGGGCTTTTCCATGCGCAGCACGACTTTCGGCATGTAGGCCGAGCGCTGCAGGGTGATGTCGGAATCGGCTGCCTGCGCCTCGAAATCGAGGCGTTGCAGGGTAGGGGAGTAGGCTATGGCCTGGCGCATGACCCGTTCCAGGCTGGCGTCGGGCCGCGGTTCGCCCACGCCAATGCCGGTGCTGCTGACGAGGCGCACGGGCTTGCCGGCCAGTTGCGACAGCTGCGCCAGGGCGTTTTCCAGCGCCTGGCGTGCATTCGACACGTCGTTGGCCGCCTGGTAGCTGCGCGATTCGGCCAGGCGCTGGTCCGTTTGCGAACTGACCGACTGGACCACGCGGCGTTTGATCATGTCCAGCAGGCGCTGGTGCTCCGCCAAGCCCTCTTCGGCCGAGCGTACGCGCGCCGTCTGGCGCAGCGCTTCCGTGTAGGCGGCGATTACGCGCAGGGAGAGGGTCAGGCGTTCTTCCTCGATGGCCGCGCCAGCTGCGTCAACCCGGCTGCCGGCGGCATCGATGCCGGCGTCGATGCGGCCACCGCTCCACAGGGGCTGCTCGATGCGCACCACGCCGCCTGTTTCCTGCGAACCGGTGGGCACTTCGGCCGACAGGCTGGGAAAGCGCTGCCATTGCGCGCCATCGAGCTCGGCCCGTGCAGCCGCCTGTGCGGAGCGCTTGCCCTGGACGGCCGGATGGCTTTGCAACGCTTGCTGCAAGATCTGGTCGAAGGTCCAGGAGGTGGCACCCTGGGCGCTGGCGAAAGAGGATACCGATGCCATGGCCACGGCCGCCAGCAAGGCCGCGATGCCTGGCAGTGAGGATATTGCTGGGAAACCGCGTAATCTCATCCCGTATTTTTCCGGCACTAGGCCTGACGCATTTCAAGGTGTGGCGGGAGCGCGCTGTTTTGCGCTCCCGCTGCCGTGCCAGGCGCGACGCCTGGCGTGGGTGCCCTGCCTCAGACGACGAAGTTGGCCGCCGTCAGTTGCGTGATGTTCACCCCGCTCAGCAGTACCAGCGCCGTGTCGATGGCGTTGGCGTTGCTCAGGTCGCTCGAGTGATACACCGTCACGGCGCCGCTGTTTTGCGCATCGGCGATGACGATGTAGCCCTGGCCCGACAAGACGCTGCTGTCGGCCGCGATGGCGCTGGCCGCCGCGCCGATCGACACGGAGGTGCCGTCGAAGATGAACAGGTTGTCGTTGCCAAAGTCCGTGCTCAGATTGACGCCTACGGCCACCGCTGCCGTCAGGTCGGCGATGGCCGACATGTCGATCACGTCGCCGCCCGCCGCTGGCAATCCGGTGTGGAAGTCGGCTACCGTCAGCGGGTTGTGCAGGGCATTCTGGCTCAGTACGAACAGCTGGTTGGCGTCCGTCAGGTCGGCCTGCGCCTGGGATGCCGCCGCTGCGGCGGCATCGGCATTCGCCGCTACCGTCAGCGCACTGGCGTCCGTCAGGTTCGCCTGCGCTTGCGCCGATGCGGCGGCGGCCGCCGCCGCATCGGCGGCCAGGTGCAGGGCGTTGGCGTCGGTCTGGGCGGCCGTCTGCGCCGCTGCCAGCGCCGCTGCCGCTGCCGCATCGGCGGCCTGGGTGAGGGCCACGGCATCGGTCTGGTCTGCGATGGCTTGCACGGCGGCGGCGTGGGCCGCGTCCGCATTCGATATAAGCGCCAGGGCGCTGGCGTCGGTTTGCGCGGCGAGTGCGTTTGCCTGCGCCAGGGCGATGTCGGCCGCCTGCGCATCGGCATTGGCCTGGGCCGCCGCCGCGTCGTCCGCCTGCGCTGCGTTGGCATTGGCATGCGCCTGCGCCGCTGCTGCCGCTGCGCTGGCGGCGGCGGCGTCATCGGCTTGGGCTGCTTGCAGGGCCAGCAGGGAAGCGGCTGCCTGCGCCTGCGCCAGCGGTGCGGCCGCATCGGCGGCATGGGCGGCCAGCGCGGCCGCCGCCGCGTTGTTGGCGTTGAGGGTGGCTGCCGCTGCAGCCGTATCGTCCGCCTGAGCCGCCTGCGTGAGTGCCAGCGAGATGGCGGCAGTGGCCGCCGCAGCTGCGGCGGCATCGTCGTCGTTCTGTGCAGCGGTGGCCGCTGCCAGGGCGCTGGCAGCCGTTGCCGCCGTGCTGACGGCCAGGGCGTCGGCGGCGATGGCGGCCGTGTGCGCGGCGGTGGCGGCGGCGGCATTGGCCGCTGCCTGGTTGGCGGCCGTGTCGTCGGCCTGCGCCGCCTGGGCGGCCAGCAGTGACGCTGCCGCTGCGGCGGCGCTGGCTGTGGCGGCGGCATCGGCGGCTGCCGCTGCCGTGGCAGCCGTTTGCGCCAGCGCTGCGGTGGCGGCCGCATCCGCTGCGGCCTGGTCGTCGGCGACGGCGGCGTCGTGCGCAGCCTGAGCGTTGGCGGCGTTGGCCGCTGCCAGCGCGGCTGCCGCGTCATCGGCCTGCGCCGCTTGCGTGGCTGCCAGGGTAATTGCTGCCGCGACGGCCGCTGCCGCTGCCGCTGCATCGGCGTCATGCGCGTTTTGCGCCGCCAGTTGGGCGGCGGCTGCCGCAGCGGCGGTGGCGGCGACGTTGGCGTCGGCTGCCAGGGCTGCGTCCAGCGCCAGTTGCGCATTTGCCGCAGCCGTGGCGGCCGCGGCCGCCGTGGCATCGTCTGCCTGGGCATTGAGCGTGGCGGCCAGCGAAGTTGCCGCTTGCGCCGCTGCCGCTGCCGCTGCTGCATCGGCATTTTGCGCCGCGACCGCCGCAGTATGTGCTGCGATCGCGTTCGCGGCAGCGGTGGCCGCCGCCGCATCGTCTGCCTGGGCTGCAGCCAGCGCCGCATGGGCGGCCGCCGCATTGGCATTGGCCTGGGCAGCGTCATCGGCCGATCCCTGGGCGGCGAGGAGGAGATTCAGTTTCAGCGTTTTGTCATTGTCGGCATCCGTGGCGTTGGTATCGGCCGTCACGGCGGCGTTCAGGTTGGCGATGGCCGCGTTCAGCGCGGCATGGGCATTGAGGGCAGCCGTGTCGGCCAGTTGTGCCGCCAGCGTCGCGGCCGCCGAGAGCGCGGCCGTGTGCGCGGCATTGGCGGCGGCATCGTCGGCGGCCAGCGCCGCGCTGGCTGCTGCCAGTGCATTGTTGGCTGCCGTCGCGAGCGCGGCCAGCCCTGCATCGGCCGCCAGCGCGGCATCGGCAAGGACTTGTGCGGCGGCTGCAGCGGCCGCCGTGCTGGCCGCCGTGGCGTCGGCACCCAGGGCGGCATTGGTGGCGGCGAGCGAGGCGCTGGCAGTCAAGATTGCCGCATTGAGTGTTGCCGTGGCGGCATTCAGGGCCGCTTGCGCGTTGCTGGCCGCCGTGCTGGCTGCCGCGGCAGCGCTGTCGTCGGCCAGGGCCTGGTTCAGCGCCGCCAGCGCGCTCGCCGCCGCTGCCGCGGTCGTGCCGACGGCGAGATCGGCGGCCTGGGCGGCCTGGGTGGCTGCCAGCGAGATGGATGCCGTCAGGGCGGCGGCGGCAGCGGCGATATCATCCGCTTGCGCGTGCTGCGTGGCGGCGGCCGAAATGGCGGCCACGGCGGCGGCTGCCGCGGCGGCGGTGTCGGCGGCGGTAGCGGCGACGGCGGCCGCCGTTGCATTGGTGGAGTTCAGTACAGCCGCAGCGGCCGCCGCATCGTCGGCCAGGGCCGCATTCAGGGAGGTTAGCGCGTTGGCGGCGATGGTGGCGGCGCTGGCGGCGGCACTGTCGGCCAGTTGCGCCGCTTGAGCGGCCGCGTGCGAGACGTTGGCGACGGTGGCGGCCGTCGCAGCCGCCAGATCGTCGGCGACGGCGGCGGCAGTGGCTGCGCTCGCCGTCACGGCGGCGGCGGCCGTGGCGGCCGCATTCGCGTCCGCCTGCAAGGCCGCATTCAGGGCTGCCAGGGCATTGGCCGCCGTCGCTGCCGTCGCGGCGGCGGCTGTATCGGCTGCCTGCGCCGCCTGGGCCGCTGCCAGCGAGGTGGCAGCCACGCCAGCGGCAGTTGCCGCGAGCGTGTCGTCCAGCTGCGCCGCCGTGGCTGCTGCCTGGGACGTCAGGGCCAGGGTGGCGGCGGCGGTGGCGGCATTGTCGGCCGCGAGCGCATTGTTCAGGGCGGTCAGGGATGCAGCAGCCGTGGCGGCTGTCGAGGCGGCCGCCGCGTCGTCCGCTTGCGCCGCCAGGGCAGCGGTGTTCGACAAGCCGGCCGTGGTGGCGGCGACGGTAGCCGCCAGCGCCGCCACCAAGTCGAGCGGATGGGCCGTGGAATAGGCAGCCAGGGCGGCCGCATTGGCGGCGTCGTTGTTGGCGATGGTGGTCAGGGCGGCGGCATCCGTCAAGGCGGCCTTGGTGGCTGCCACGGTGGCGGCCGTGACGTCGAGCGTGTGGGCGGTGCCCAGCAGGACGGCATCGGTGAGGCCTGCAACGGTGGCCGCCGCCGTGGCGGCGGTGGCATTCGCGGTCGCTGCCAGGCCCAGGGCGACGGCGTCCGTCAGGTTGGCCGTCGTCTGTGCGGCGGTGGCGGCAGCTGCATCGACGGTGGCCGTCAAGCCCAGGGCCACGGCGTCCGTCAGGGCGGCCGTGGCGGTGGCTGTGTTGGCGGCGGCCGTGGCGGCTGTCGAGACGGTGCCCAGGGCCACGGCATCCGTCAGGTTGGCGACGGCGGCAGCGGTGCTGGCGGCCGTGTTGGCCGCCGTCGAAACGAGGCCCAGTGCCACGGCGTCGGTCAGGTTGGCCGTCGTTTGCAGGGCGGCAGCGGCTGTCGCGTCGGCCGTGGCAACCAGGCCCAATGCCGTCGCGTCTGTCAGCGCTGCCGTGGCGGCGGCCGTATTGGCAGCGGTGTTTGCGGCTGCCGAGAGCGTGCCCAGGGCCACCGCATCGGTCAGGTTGGCAACGTTCGTCGCTGTATTGGCGGCGGTGGCAGCGGCCGTGGCGAGCAGGCCCAGGGCGGCGGCATCCGTCAGGTTGGCCGTTGCCTGCAATACGTTTGCGGCGGTCGCGTCGGCCGTGGAAATGAGTCCCAGCGCTGTGGCATCCGTCAACGCCGCCAGGTTGGCGGCGGAGGTCGCGACCAGCGCATCGGCATTCGAGATGAGGCTCAGCGCGATGGCGTCGGTCTGGCCAGCGTTCGTGACGGCCGCAGCCGCAGCCGCGTCGGCGGCCGACGACACCAGGCCCAGGGCCACGGCATCGGTCTGGTTGGCAACTAATTGTGCCGTCGTCAGCGCGTTTTGCGCCAGCGTATTGGCGGCCGTCAAGCTGGCGACAGCCGTCTGGGCGGCAATTTGAGCGGCGGCGTCGGCAGTGGAGATGATGCCCAGCGCACCGGCATCGGTCAGTGCGGCTGTGGCAGCGGCGGCAGTAGCTGCGGCCTGTGCCGCGGCTGCGGCGCTGACGGCCGAGATGTCGTTGCCGCCCAGCAGGGCGGCCGTTTCCGCCGCCGAGACGGCGGCAGCGGCGGCGGCGGCGAGCGCGACGGCATCAGTCGCACCGGCGATGGTTTGCAGGCCGGCCGCCGTCAATGCATCGGCGGTGGAGATCCCGGCAAGGATGGTGGCATCGAACAGGGCGGCATCGGCATCGGCGCCATCGGCACCGAGCTGCAAGGCATTGACGGTAGCCGTCAGGGCGATGACGCTGGTCTGGCCGGCCGTGACGTTGGCGGCAAGGGCGGCGAGGTTGGCCAGATTGAATGCATTCAGGGCAACATTAACGTCCAGCAGGCTGGCTTGTGTATTGGCGGCAGCCGCATCGGCATCCGCCTGGTCGGCTGCTTGCTGCAGGGCAACGACATCGGTCTGGTCGGCAACTATCTGGGCATTGGCGGCATCGCTGGCGGCGGCTGCGTCGGCAGCGGCCAAGGCGGCCGCATCCGTCTGGTTAGCCGTCGTTTGCGCTGCCAGCGCGGCGGCGGCATCGGCGTCGGAAATCAATTGCAGGGCGGCGGCGTCCGTCAATGCCGCTTGCGCGGCGGCGCTCACGGATGTGCTGGCAGCCGCATCGGCCGTGATTTGCAGGGCGGCAGCGTCGCTCAGGTTGGCGGTGACGACGGCATTCGCCGCCACGGTGGCGGCAAGGGCTGCTGCGGCGTCGAGCGCGGCGGCATCGCTACTGGCGGCCAAGGCGGCGGCTGCCGCAGCAGCAGCGTCGGCATCGGAAATCAGGGCCAGCGCAGCCGCATCGGTCAGGTTGGCCTGTGCCTGTGCCGCATCCGACGCCAGGGTGGCTGCGTCGGCGATCAGGCCCAGGGTGGGCGCGTCCGTCATGTTCGCCTGTGTCTGTGCATTAGCGGCGTTCGTCGCGGCCGCGTCGGCGGCAGCCTGCAGGGCGACGGCGTCGGTGGCGTTGGCGATGGCAGCGTCCTGGGCGGCAACGCCGGCAGCGGCGTCCGCTGCCATGGTCAAGGCGACGGCATCGGTCAGACCCGCTTGCGTACTGGCCGCGGCGGCGGCATTCGCTGCGGCGGTGGCGGCGATGCCCAGTGCCGCGGCGTCGCTGGCATTGGCGGCTGCCGCTGCATTCGCTGCCGCGGTAGCGGCCGCATTCGAGGCGGCGGTCAGGGCGGCGGCATCGGTGGTGGCGGCCACGCTGGCGGCTGCGGCGGCATTGGCGGCATCCGCATCGGAAATGATGGCCAGGGCGGCGGCATCGGTCAGGCCGGCCTGGATGCCGGCCGCGACGGCGGCGTTGGCGGCGGCCGTTGCCGCCAGGTCCAGCGCGGCGGCGTCCGTGGCATTGGCCAGCGCCGTGGCGGCGGCAGCTGCGGCGGCGTCATTGGCTGAGTTGACAGCCAGTGCCGCCGCATCGGTCAGCGCTGCCTGGGTGTCGGCTGCGGTCGCGACCACGTCGGCTGCATCGGCGATGGCTTGCAATGCCGGAGCGTTGGTCTGGTCCGCTTGCGTTTGTGCCGCATCGGCAGCGGCGTGCGCGGCGGCGGCGGCGGCGGCGGCCGTGACGGCAGCCGCATCGTCGTTTTGCGCCGACGTGGTGGCGGCCTGGGAGATGGCGGCGGTAGCGGCAGCCGCAGCGGCCGCGTTGTCGTCATTCGTGGCGGCGGTAGCGGCCGCTTGCGCGCCGGGTACGGCGGCGGCCGTGCTGGCCGCCAGCGTATCGTCGTTGGTGGCGTTATTTGCAGCGAGCAAGGCTGCTGCCGCTGCTGCTGCGGCCTGTGCCGCCAGCTGGTCGGCCAGGAGGGCGGCATTCGCCGCTGCCAGAGAAGCTGCTGCCGTAGCCGCTGCCGCGGCGGCGCTGGCGTCATCGGCCAGGGCATTGGCCGTGGCTGCTGCGGCCGCCGCGGCGGCCAATATTGCCGCGTCGGTGACGATGATGGTGGTGGATTGGTTGCCCGTGCCACCGGTGCCGCCCGTGCCACCTGTGCCGCCCGTACCACCGGTGCCACCCGTGCCGCCTGTGCCGCCTGTGCCATCGGTACCGCCCGTACCCTGGCCGCCGGTCGATCCACCCGTCCCCGTGCCGCCCGTGCCCGTGCCGCCCGTGCCTCCCGTGCCGCCCGTGCCCGTGCCGCCCGTGCCAGTACCACCTGTGCCACCTGTGCCAGTGCCGCCCGTGCCTGTGCCGCCCGTGCCCGAACCGCCGGCCGCGGCGCCGCCTCCGCCGCCACCGCCTGCCGCAGCGCCAACCAGACCAAGGCCGCCGAGCGCACCCAGCACGCCAAGGCCGCCCAGGCCACCCGCAGCGCCGGCACCTGCTCCGGCACCCGCACCAGCCGAGGCGCCGGCGATATCCACGACACTGCCGCTGGGAATCCCGGCGGCGCCTGCACCCGCGCCCGTGGCGCCTGCACCCGCGCCCGTGGCGCCCGCAGCGCCACCGTTGTTATCGCTTTGCTGCGTGCCGGGATCGGCGCTGGCGTTACCGGCCTGGCCTGCGGCCGCGCCACCGCTACCTGCAGCCAAGGCGGCTGCAGCCACCGCAGCTGCCGCGCCAAGGGCGCCGGCATTGCCGCTATCGGCGCTTCCCGTGACTTCGACGACATTTTCAGGCGGCATGGTCTGGCCGGCATCGGCTCCTTGTATGAGTTCATCGTCGTCATACTGCTTGCGGTCGCCGTTTTTCGGATTGGCGGCTTTTTTTGCAGGCGTCGCGATCTTGGTGGCAGCGCCTTCGGCATTGACGGGAGCTGGAGCTGGATTTTGGGTGGTGGCCATTTTAATGTCTCCGGAAGTTGGTATATATTCGTTCAATTTTTTAAGATATTAAAAAATTAATAATGTAATTCGTTTCCTTACTTACTCCGGCATGGCTTGGGCCGTGGTTGAGCTTTGGTGTCGCCGTTGTTGATAGTGGCAAGTAAAACATAACTGGAAAAAAATCGCTGGCGCTCTTTAGTAATATGAAAAATGTTATTTTTGCATTTGTTTTTTGTGGTTACGCTTGCGCGTATTTTTTTTCACCTCGAATGAGTCCTTCGGGCGATATCTACTGTCAGGACGCGATCTTTACATGAAGGTAAGACCTGCTGTCACTCTGAAGATAGTTTCAATTTTGAAACTATCGATTCTATTTTGATCACTCAGTAAGACTTTATTCTGCCTAGCTTTGCAGGAGGGAATAGTCACGAATTGTCACGAAATGGCCTGTTCCGGCTGAATCTGCTGCCGTCTTCCAGTATTTCTGCGCCTTTCATCCAAAAAGCTGTCTCGCTATCGAATTGCTAGTTGTGGTTTTTTTGTTTTTTGTTGATGTAATGTGATGGCTAATACGATTCTATATAAATAATTTTTTGTAATTATTATATCTATTTGATGCTATCGATTGAGTAGCCTTTATTTGATGCTGAGATGGGCTGATAATAACTATCAGGAGAATAGTTATTATTTCAGGTGGCCGAATGGGGCAAAAATGGAAAACGCCCCGACGGGCGGGGCGTTTTTTGATGAGGCAGGGATCGTGTGCTTGTCAGTCTTCTTCGCGCCAGCGGCGCAACCGGATGGCAGCGTATATCAGCGCCGCGCCTGCCGCTGCGCCCAGCCAGACGGCTGGCATGGCCAGGCTGGACCAGGAATTGCTGAACACATCGATGCGTGTCATGTGCGATCCCCCCTCTGCCAGGGCGTGCATGCGCGGCAGCAGTTCCGGTTCGAACAGATACCAGCTGCCGGGGAGAGTGCCCAGCAGCGCGCGTCCGATGACATTCATCTGTATCCAGTTGACGTCGTTTTCCGTCTGCGTCAGCTTGCCGGCCCAGACCGTCAGGATGAGCAGCAGCAAGGGCACGCCGACTGCCCACAGGAAGACTTTCGACTTGGCCCAGCTCGATACCATCAGCAGCCAGCCCACCGTCGGCAAGGCCCACAGGCAATACACGGGCAGCAAGCCGAACACGCGCAGCGGTCCCAGGTATAGCCCGGGAGAGCCAAGCAACTCGGCAAACACGTGGATGCCGTTGGCCGCCAGCACGCCGCTCAGGATCAGGATCAGGGCCAGCGAAGTCAGGCTGGCGGCGGCCGCCACGATGAGCGGCGCGACCAGCAGGGCGATGGCCGCTTTCGACAGCACCGTTTGCGCATCCGAGACGGGCAGCGATTTCCAGAACAGCACGCTGCGGTCGCGGCGGTCGTCATGCAGGGCGCTCAGGCAATAGAAAAATACCAGGAAGCCCAGCGCCAGGAACAGCGGCGCGGCCGCATATGTATAGTTGTTGGCGACGGCATCGATGATTTCCGTGCGGCGCGGGCCGAAGGTGCGGGTATTGAAGACGGTGCTCCAGGAAATTTCTTCGCCATTGACGATGAGCGCCGCGTGCATTTTGCTCTTTGCAACGGTCGCGGCCGCCATCAGGGCGCCCAGCACCGTCATGACGATGCCGATCAGGGCCGGCGTCCACACCAGCATGCCCTTGTGTTCCCACAATTCACGCCGGAGCAGCCATTGCATCTTGTTTGCAGGGGAAATGCTCATTGGTACGATCCTTTCATGGTCGCGACAAACAGGTCAGCCAGGCTGGGCGTGCGTACTTCGCCCAGGGCAGCCAGCTGGGTGCGGGCGACGCCGTCGAACAGCATCACCGACTTGCCAAACACGCTGCGTTCGCTGATCGGCTGCAGGGCGCGCGCTGGATTGAGGTGTTGCGGGCCCACCATCACCTCGATGTAGCGCTCGCCCACCTCTTCCATGGTCGAAGCCAGCACAATCTTGCCGTCGCGAATGAACATCAGGTCGCTGAGGATGTGTTCCACTTCCTCGATCTGGTGCGTGGTGATGACGATGGTCTTGTTTTCGTCGAAATAGTCTTCCAGCAGGTTCTGGTAAAACTGCTTGCGGTACAGGATGTCGAGGCCCAGGGTGGGCTCGTCGAGCACCAGCAGTTTGGCGTCGATGGCCATCACCAGCGCCAGGTGCAGCTGCACCACCATGCCCTTCGACATGGCCTTGACCTTCATCTTCGGTGCCAGCTTGGTGTGGGCCAGGTAGCGTTCGGCCTTGCTGCGATCAAAACGTGGATGCACGCCGGCAACGAAATCGATGGCGTCGGCCACGCGCAGCCAGCCCGGCAGGATGGCCACGTCGGCGATGAAACACACATCGTCCATCAGCGCGTCGCGCTGCACGCGAGGATCGCGCCCCAGCACTGACAGCTCACCGTCGAAGCCCGTCAGGCCGAGGATGGCTTTCAGGGTGGTGGTCTTGCCGGAACCGTTAGGCCCGATCAAGCCGACGATGCGCCCCGGCGCGATATCAAAGCTGATGCCATCGATGGCCACCTGTTTGCCATACTGCTTGCGCAGGCCCCGAGCGCTGATGACGCTATCGTTGTTCAATGCATTCATGCGCTCTCTCCGTGTGCGCCACTGTCGCGGCTCGCTTGCAGCAGTTGATCGAGGTCCAGGCCCAGTTGCGTGATGCGTTCCAGCATCGCCGGCCATTCTTCGCGCATGAAGCGTTCGCGTTCACTGGCCAGCAATTTGTCGCGGGCGCCTTCCAAGACATACATACCGAGTCCTCTGCGTTTTTCCACCAGGGCATCGTCGACCAGTTCCTGATAGGCGCGCGAGACCGTGATGGGATTCAATTGATAGTCGGCCGCCACCTGGCGCACCGAAGGCAGGGCGTCGCCGGACTGCAGCACGCCATCGAGCATCATGCCCACCACCCTGGCCTTGAGCTGGCGGTAGATGGGGCTATTGTCATTCCATTCCGCGCTCATGGGATGCGCTCCGATAGAGACGGGGCGACGCGGCGCGAGAGTAGTGCTGAGGGCATAGTGACTCCTTTGTGTTTTGTTGATTCGGTGTTGTAGTTAACTATAACACTAAGAATCGGGAATGCAAGCATTCTTTCAGGCAAGCCGCCGCCGCAGGTCCAGCGCATTGAACAGGGCGGCATCTGCTGCCGTGTTGTCGAAGACGCACCAGCTACCGGCCTGTGCCTGCGTGCGCAAGGAGATGGCCAGACTAGCCAGATACTCGGCGGTGTAGTCCGAGCAGTAGATTTTCGGGCTGCCGTGCAGACGGAGGTAGGCCAGGTCCGTGGTCGGCACATGCGGGGCGGCCTGGCCGGCTGGCGGATCGGCGCGCACGCGCGTGATGCTCTGCTGTATCAGTAATTCGGTGGCCTGCGCATCGAACCAGCTGGCGTGGCGCGCTTCGCACGCGAGCATGCCGCCGAAGCGCTGGCGCAGCGCATGGAAAAATACGGCGGGCACGTCTGCCTCGAAATGCAGGCTGGGCGGCAACTGCACCAGCACGCAGCCCAGTTTTGTTCCCAGTTGCAAGGCTTCCCCCGCAAAGCGATCCAGCTCGGCCGCGCTATCGCGCAAACGCCGTTCGTGCGTGATGCTGCGCGGCAATTTCACGCTGAAGCGGAAATGCTCAGGCACGCTGGCGGCCCAGCGCGCGTAAGTGGCGGGCTGGTGCGGGCGGTAAAAGGAACTATTGATTTCGACGCAGTCCAGCACCTGGGCGTAGCGCTGCAGATGACTGCCATCAAGGGGGAAGTGGCTGGCGGCGGCGCTGGAAATGCTCCAGCCGGCCGTGCCGATCAAGGGCGTGGAAAAGGGTGTGGTCATGCCACCATTACAGCAAAGCTTGGCGGGCGCAGCTGTCAGACAAACGCCCGTGGGGCGGTCGGCGCAGGGCTAGTCGATGATGTTGCCGCTGAGATCGTGGCGCGTGATGTTGCCGCGCGCATCGATGGCGATCCAGCCGCCGCGCGGCTGTTCCGGCGGCGTCACGTCGCATTCCCAGTCGGGCAGGACATAGCGCAAAGTCTGGCCGACTTTATGCACGGCAGGGCGGTGCGTATGGCCGTGGATCATCACGGCACTGGCATGTTCGGCAAATACTTGCGCCACCGCGTCGGGTGTGACATCCATGATGTCCATGGCTTTTTCGCCATTGTGCTCGCGGCTGCTTTTGCGCAAACCGGCTATGATGGCCTTGCGCTGCGCCAGCGGCATGGACAGGAACTGTCTTTGCCAGGCGTGCTGGCGCACCATGGCGCGAAACTCCATGTATTTGACATCGTTCGTGCATTCGGCGTCGCCATGCAGCAAGACGATGCGCTGGTCGGCAATCGCCGCCACGTGCGGTTCGCTGAGCAGGGTGGCGCCGGCGGCGGCGGCAAAGCCGGAGCCGACGAGAAAATCGCGGTTGCCGGCGATCCAGTAGACGTGCACGCCAGCATCGCTGACCGCGCGGATGGCAGCCGTCATGCGTGCGTTGAACGGGTCTTCCAGGTCATCGTCGCCGGCCCAGTATTCGAACAGGTCGCCTAATAGATACAGCGCTTGCGCATATTGCGCATGGTGTTCCAGGAAAGAAAGAAACGCCGCGCTGGTGCGCGGGTGCGAGCTCTGCAGATGCAGGTCGGAAATAAAGAGTGCGGCAGGCATTGTCATCGTTCAACGCTCCCAAAAAGTGAAGTGCATGGAGTGGTGCAAACGCTGCAATGCCTGTTATTCATGATGCCAGAGCCTGATTAAGCGGCTTCGACTTTTTCGATGATGACATCGGTCACTGGCACGTCGGCGAACATGCCGGCGCGCGAGGTTTTCACGGCGCGGATGGCGTCGACGACTTCTTTGCCATCGGTAACTTTACCGAACACGGCGTAGCCCCAGCCGTCCTGGCCTGGGTAGTCGAGGAAGCTGTTGTTCTTGATGTTGATAAAGAACTGTGCCGATGCCGAGTGCGGGTCCGACGTGCGGGCCATGGCCAGGGTGTAGGTATCGTTTTTCAAGCCGTTCTTGGCTTCGTTTTCCACGGTGGTATCGGCAGGCTTTTGTTTCATGCCTGGCTCGAAACCGCCGCCCTGAATCATGAAGCCGTCGATGACGCGGTGGAAAATCGTGTTGTCGTAGTGACCGGCTTTCATGTAGGCCAGGAAGTTGGCAACCGTTTTCGGCGCTTTTTCGGCGTCCAGTTCAGCGGTGATCTTGCCCAGATTGGTGGTGATGATGACGGAGGTCATGATGATCCTTAATAAATTAGATGAAGAATGATTCGACGGCCCCCGTGGTTCAGGGCCGCAAAAACGCTATTTTACAGTTTTGCGGGCGCTGATTTGAGTAAAGTCGCCGATTCGATCACCACGGGAGTGACCGGCACGTTCTGGTGCGGTCCCTTGTCGGCAACGGGCACGGCCTTGATCTTGTCGACCACGTCCATGCCGCTGACGACTTTGCCGAACACCGTGTAGCCGAAGCCGTCGCGGCCAGGGTAGTCGAGCGCGCCGTTATTGTTCACGTTGATGAAGAACTGCGACGTGGCCGAATGCGGGTCGCCCGTGCGCGCCATGGCGATGCTGTAGGTCACGTTCTGCAAGCCGTTTTGCGCTTCATTCTTGATCGGCGCTTTTGTCGCTTTCTGCTTCATGTTCTTGTCGAAGCCGCCGCCTTGTATCATGAAGCCATCGATCACGCGGTGAAACACGGTACCCTTGTAGTAACCGCTTTTGACATACCGCAAGAAATTGGCCACGCTTTGGGGCGCTTTTTCCTGGTCCAGTTCCAGCACGATCTCGCCCAGGCTGGTTTTCAGGGCCACGTGCGGCGTGGGATCGAGGGTAGCCGCAGGGCTGGCTGGCGCGGCTGCCACGACGGCGCTGCCCAGGGTGAGACCGGCAAACAGGGTGCAAAAGCGGGCCAGGAAAGACAGGCGTTTCGATTTGATTTCTTGCATGAAGTTGTCCTTGATCGTTATTTTTCTCTAAACTTGCTTTAATTGTAAAGAACTGAAAATTCGGTTGAACATCGTAAAAACCTGATTCATATCGGGCCAGTATGGTTTTTATCAATGTTATACTTGACCGCTAACGCCCTAATTCTAACAAACAAGAACAACACTATAGCGGCTCGACCAGTCTTGGCGCACACGGCAGTTCAGTGGCGCGGCACCCCCGGTGTCCGCGCCTGTCTGTCGTTTTGCCAGGCTGGCGGCCGCTCCACTTGCAAAGTACGATGAGCAATCTAAAGATTTACAACACCCTGGCTCGCGAGAAGCAGGTATTCGTCCCGATGGAAGCGGGCAAGGTACGCATGTACGTTTGCGGCATGACCATCTACGATTATTGCCATATCGGCCATGCGCGCATGATGATGGCGTTCGACGTCATCTATCGTTGGCTGAAAGCGTCCGGTTTCGACGTCACCTATGTGCGCAATATTACGGACATCGACGACAAGATCATCCGCCGCGCAGTGGAAAACGGCGAGACCATTTCCCAGCTGACATCGCGTTTCACCCAGTACATGGATGAAGACACGGCCGCGCTGGGCATTTTGACGCCCGACCATACGCCGCGCGCTACTGAATACGTGCCGCAGATGGTGCGCCTGATCGAGCAGCTGGAAGCGAAGGGCCTGGCTTACCAGGGCGCCGATGGCGACGTCAATTACGCCGTGCGCAACTTCCCCAGCTACGGCAAGCTATCGGGCAAGTCGCTCGACGACCTGCGTGCGGGCGAGCGCGTCGACGTGAACACGGGCAAGCGCGATCCGCTCGACTTCGTGCTGTGGAAGTCGTCGAAAGAGTCCGAGCCGGACGAAGTCAAATGGGATACGAAGTGGGGCAAGGGCCGCCCGGGCTGGCATATCGAGTGCTCGGCCATGTCATGCGCCTTGCTCGGCGAACAGTTCGACATCCACGGCGGTGGCGCGGACTTGCAATTTCCGCACCACGAAAACGAGATCGCCCAATCCGAAGGCGCGTTCGGCCACACCAGCGTGAATTACTGGATCCATAACGGCTTCGTGCGCCTGGACAATGAAAAAATGTCCAAGTCCTTGGGCAATTTCTTTACCATCCGCGAAGTGCTGCAAAAGTTCGATGCCGAAGTGATCCGCTTCTTTATCCTGCGCGCGCACTACCGCAGCCCCCTCAATTATTCGGACGTGCACCTCGATGATGCTCGCCTGTCGCTCACGCGCTTGTACACGGCGCTGGCCGACGTGGTGGTGGAAGAGGGCGCCATCGACTGGAGCGAAGCGCATGCCGCCCGCGTGGCCGAAGCCATGGATGACGATTTCAACACACCGCTGGCTGTAGCCGCCCTGTTCGACCTGGCGACGGAAGTCAACAAGAGCAAGTCGCCGGCCCTGGCGCGTCAATTGAAGGGCCTGGCGGGCGTATTCGGCTTGCTCGAACGCACGCCGCAGCAATTCCTGCAGGCAACCGTTGGCGCTGCCGCCGGCGGCCAGGATGAGGCGGCTGGCATCGAAGCGGCCATCGCGGCGCGCAGCGCGGCGAAAAAGGCGCGCGACTTTGCTCAGTCCGACAAGATCCGGGCTGAACTGTTGGCGGCAGGCATTATTCTCGAAGACAAGCCTGACGGCTCGACGAACTGGCGCCGGGCATGATGCCAACGTCCAGGGAAAACGGGGAAGCCACCAGCATGACGGCCACGGCAGCAGTGATCCAGGTGCCGGCCTACTGGGAAGAGGCGAAGATCGAGCTGATGAAGCGCGACCGCATCATGAAAAAGCTCATCCCGCAATTTGGCGACCTGCACCTGGTCGGCCACAGCGACCCGTTTACCACCCTGGCCCGTTCGCTGGTGGGTCAGCAGATCACGCCCAAGGCGGCGGATGCTGCCTGGAAAAAGCTGCTGCTGGCTTGCCCGAAATGCACGCCTTCACAAGTATTGAAGGCGGGCGCCGAGCAACTGTCCGCCTGCGGCTTGTCCAAACGCAAGACCGAGTACATCCTCGACCTGGCCGACCATTTCAAGGCCAAGCGTGTGCACGCCAGCCAATGGGACCAGATGGATGACGAAGCCGTCATCGCCGAACTGGTGCAAATCCGCGGCATCGGCCGCTGGACAGCCGAGATGTTTCTGATATTTAATCTGCTACGGCCGAATGTCTTGCCGCTCGACGACCCCGGTTTGATCCAGGGTATCAGCGTCAATTATTTTTCCGGCGAACCCGTTTCTCGCAGCGATGCGCGCGAAGTTTCCGCCAATTGGGAACCGTGGCGCACCGTGGCGACGTGGTATTTGTGGCGCAGTCTCGACCCTGCAGCTGCCCCTGCCTCACCCGATGCAGCCCCCGGCGCAGCAGCCGGTACGGTAAAATAAACATAGATGACGCCGCGCGCCCTGGCGCCGTGGCCGGTAAAACCTGGAGGTACAATGACTAAAACGACTTTCCTCAATTTTGAACAGCCGATCGCGGAACTCGATTCCAAGATTGAAGAATTGCGCTTCGTGCAAGACGATTCGGCCGTCGACATCTCGGAAGAGATCGACCGCCTGGCCAAGAAGAGCCAGCAACTGACCAAGGATATCTACGCCAAGCTGACGCCTTGGCAAGTGGCGCAGATCGCGCGCCACCCGCAGCGGCCCTACACCATGGATTACGTGAATGAAATCTTTACCGATTTCCACGAATTGCATGGCGACCGCAGCTACGCCGACGATCTGTCCGTCGTGGGCGGCCTGGCCCGCTTCAACGGCCAGCCCTGCATGGTCATCGGCCATCAGAAGGGCCGCGACACGAAAGAGCGCGCCATGCGCAATTTCGGCATGCCGAAACCGGAAGGCTACCGCAAGGCCATGCGCCTGATGAAAGTGGCTGAAAAGTTCAACTTGCCCATCTTCACCTTCGTCGACACGCCAGGCGCCTTCCCCGGTATCGATGCGGAAGAACGTGGCCAGTCGGAAGCCATCGGCCACAACCTGTACGTGATGGCTGAATTGAAAGTGCCGCTGATCGCCACCATCATCGGTGAAGGCGGTTCCGGCGGTGCACTGGCCATTGCCGTGGGCGATGCCGTGCTGATGCTGCAATACTCGACCTATGCCGTGATTTCGCCGGAAGGCTGCGCCTCCATCCTGTGGAAGAGCGCCGAGCGCGCCTCCGACGCGGCCGAGGCGCTGGGTCTGACTGCCCACCGCCTGAAAGCCATGGGCCTGATCGACAAGATCATCAATGAGCCGCTGGGCGGCGCCCACCGCGATCCGAAACAGATGGCCACCTTGCTCAAGCGCGCCTTGGCCGACACCCTGCGCCAGTTCCATGGCATGAAAACCAAGGATCTGCTGGCCGCACGCCATGAAAAACTGCTGAGCTACGGCAAGTTCAAGGAAACCACGCCGAGCGAGTAAGCGTTATTGGCTACGCAGCAAAATGCTGGGGTTAGACGGGGACGCCGAGTCCCGTCGGGTCCGACCCCTGATTTTCGCCTGCAATGAATAAGTATTTCCAGGGACAGTCCGCTAAACGACACCATCCGTTTAGCCGCCTGTCCCTCTTTGCATTCCCGGAGTCCACATTGAAAAAGCAACAAACCGCCACCGTCGCCGATATCTTTGCCAGCGCGCTGGACGCCTGTGCGCCGCCATCCTGCAGCAGGGTGGGTATCGCCCTCAGCGGCGGCCTCGATTCCTCGGCCCTGCTGCATCTGGCACATGCCTGGGCGCAAGAACACGGCGTGGCCCTGCACGCGTTTCACGTGCACCACGGCCTGAGCCCGAATGCGGATGCCTGGCTGGCGCATTGCGAGCAGTTGTGCGCCGCCATGGGCATCGCCTTCGAAGCGCGCAAGGTGGTCCTGGAAAAGAAGGCGAAGACGGGCACGGAAGAAGCCGCCCGCAAGCGCCGTTATGCCGCCTTGGGCGAGCTGTGCGCCACGCACGGCGTGCGCCTGCTGCTGACGGCCCACCACCAGGATGACCAGGCCGAGACGGTGCTGCTGCAATTGCTGCGCGGCTCCGGCACGGCGGGCTTGTCCGGCATGGATGGTGCCAACAGCGCGCCCGAGCTGCTGGGCAACCCGGACCTGGTGATGGCGCGTCCCTTGTTGCCCGTGTCGCGCAAGCAGCTCGAAGCGTACGTGGCGAAGCATGCGATAGCGCATATCCACGATGAATCGAACGACGATCCTCACTTTGCCCGCAATGCCTTGCGGCACCAGGTGATGCCCGTGCTGGCGCAGGCGTTTCCCGGTTTCCAGGAGCGTTTCGCCCGCAGCGCCCAGCATGCGCAATCGGCGCAGCGCCTGCTGACGGAACTGGCGACGCAGGATCTGGCCGCTTGCCTCGACGGCGATTGCATCGAACTGGCGAAATTGCGTGAGTTAAGCACGGACCGCTGCTACAACTTGCTGCGTCACTGGTTCAGCACGCGCGGCTTGCGCATGCCGTCGACGGCGTGGCTGGCGGAAATGCTGGCGCAATTGCTGGAAGCGCGGCCCGATGCGCAACTACTGGTGACGCATCCCGAATGCCATGTGCGGCGCCACCGCGACCGGTTGTACCTGACGCCCAAGCTCGATGACCTGGCTGGCATGCGCGACAAGAGTGACGCTGGCATTCCCGGCCTGGAAAAGGCTGGCCAGCAATTTGCGTGGCGCGGCGAAGCCAGCATGGCCTTCCCCGCGTATGGCGGCGTGCTGCATTTCGATGCGGTGGAAGAGGGCGGGCAAGGTATCGATATTGCCTGGTTGCAATCTCAAACCTTGACGATCGATTTCCGCCAGGGTGGCGAGCGCCTGAAACTGGCCCTGAACCGTCCCACCAAGAGCTTGAAATACCACTACCAGGCGTTTGACGTGCCCGCCTGGGAGCGCGAACGCCTGCCACTTGTCTGTGCGGCGCAACAATTGCTGTATGCGGCCGGTATTGGCCTCGATTGTCATTGCATGAGCCTGCTGGATCGTCCCCGCGTCGCCTTGCGCTGGGTCTCCTGCTGAGCGTAAGCGCAGCCCCTACGGCCACTCTCGGGGTGGCCGGCAAGTGGCTGCCCATGCGCGCCGGACTGCATGGATTGGTTATTTCCATATGCGCAATCGGTATGAGCTAATGCGCTTTTTAGCTTGTTATTTTGCATTGCGGCATGTAGAGTAAAGCCCTCCTTTTTTATTCTTCTTGAGCGGAAACTTCACTCTTATGGCTTTAATCGTCCACAAATATGGCGGTACGTCGATGGGCTCGACTGACCGTATCAAGAATGTCGCCAAGCGCGTTGCCAAGTGGCACGACGCTGGGCATCAAATCGTGGTGGTGCCATCGGCCATGTCGGGCGAAACCAACCGCCTGATTGGACTGGCCAAGGAAATCATGGATCAACCCGATCCCCGTGAACTTGACATGATCGCCTCGACAGGCGAACAAGTGTCCGTCGGCCTACTGTCGATGGCACTGCTGGCGATCGGCAAACAAGCCGTATCCTATGCTGGCTGGCAAGTCGCGATCAAGACCGATTCCGCCTTTACCAAGGCACGCATCCAGTCGATCGATGACGAAAAAGTCAAACGCGACCTCGATGCGGGCAAGATTGTCATCATTACCGGTTTCCAGGGCGTTGACGAACACGACAACATCGCGACTTTGGGCCGCGGCGGTTCCGATACGTCGGCCGTGGCGATTGCCGCCGCCATGAAGGCGGCCGAATGCCTGATCTTCACGGACGTCGACGGCGTCTACACGACCGATCCGCGCGTGGTCTCCGAGGCGCGCCGCCTGAAGACCATCACCTTTGAAGAAATGCTGGAACTGGCTTCGCTGGGCTCCAAAGTGCTGCAAACGCGTTCGGTGGAATTTGCCGGTAACTACCGCGTTCCCACGCGCGTGCTGTCGTCGCTGACCGACCCGATGTTGCCGCTGGAAATAGAAGCCAATTCAGGCACCCTGATTTCGTTTGAGGAAGATACAAACATGGAACAAGCAGTCATCTCCGGCATCGCCTTCAACCGCGATGAAGCCAAAATCACCGTGCTCGGCGTGCCCGACCGCCCAGGCGTGGCCTACCACATCCTGGGGCCGGTGGCGGACGCGAATATCGAAGTCGACATGATCATACAGAATCAGTCGGTCGACGGTAAAACGGACTTCACCTTCACCGTCTCGCGCGGCGAATACACGCGCGCGCTGGCCGTGCTGGAAGCGAACCGCGAATCGCTGGGCGCGGCCAGCATCACGGGCGACGCCAAAGTGTCGAAATTGTCCGTCGTCGGCGTGGGCATGCGCAGCCACGTTGGCGTGGCATCGCAAATGTTCCGTACCCTGTCGGAAGAGGGCATCAACATCATGATGATCTCCACTTCAGAAATCAAGATCTCCGTGCTGATCGATGAAAAGTACATGGAACTGGCCGTGCGCGCGCTGCATAAAGCGTTCGAGCTGGAAAAAGCTTAAATATCTAAAAATATTGCCCCACGCCCTTGACCAAAGGGGGGGCAATCGATATTATGACGTTCGTCGCTGCAGCGCAGTTAGCTACAGAGACATAGTTGAGTAATCAGCTAGGAGACGTGGCCGAGTGGCCGAAGGCACATCCCTGCTAAGGATGCATACGGCTTATACCTGTATCGTGGGTTCGAATCCCACCGTCTCCGCCAGAATCAAACAAAAAAGCCTCCCCTGCGGGAGGCTTTTTTGTTTGTCTGGACGGAACGGCGGGATTCGAAGGGCTGGGCCGTACTGGCCCAGCCCTCTCCGAATTGCCATTCTGCCGCGCTGTGCGCGGCCGGTGGCCGCACAGCGGCCAACGCCGTCCCCTCACTTCAGGCACTGGCGGCCAGCACATACGCCGCTGTCCACAGCACATACGCCGGCCCAGCCGCACGTATCCATTCTATCCTCCTCATCGCCCCCATCCCTTTGACGGTTGCATAATCTACAAAAGCTGCGCAGAAACTTCGTTCTGGTGAAGCATCACCGTCGCTTAGCGCGAAATCGCGGCCGGCAATTTCGATCTGTCGTCGGGCATGCAGGCGCAGGCCAATCAGTTACTGGTATCGGCGTCCGAATTTGCCGTGCAGGGCGGGCAGGAGGTCGGGCGCGTGGTCGATACGATGGGCGCCATCAATGCCAGCTCGCGCAAAATCGTCGATATTGTCGATGTGATCGACGGCATCGCTTTCCAGGCGAGTATCCTGGCCCTGAATCGATGGCCAGGCACTTGCCTTGCCGGCGCGTGATGTATTGGCAGTCGCCCCTTGCGTACGGGCCATGCGACGGCGCCGTAGGCGGTACAGTGCCGCGCCTGTCAATGTCGCAATGCTCTTGCCTGCGTGCCGCTTACTCATATGGAAGCAACATGAATGCACGGTATCGCACTGCGATCGTCGTCCTGTGCGCCGGCCTGCGCGGTCGAATTGCAGGAACGCATGGGCGTTTCGCTGCAGGACGATGTCTGGCAGCGCTAGCTGTCCTTTCCGCCGCATGATGCGACGGCGTTCGCATATCCCGCATGCGCACAAATAGTAATGATTCTCATTTATAATGCAGATCCATGAGGTATTGATGGGTTGGCGCCCCGGCGCCACGCTCGGTGAAGGAGGGCAAGATGGGCAGTGTGTATGGCAAGGAGGACGTGATCGCGCATGAGCATCGCGTACTGATGGGTGAATATGGCCGCGCGCAGGCGCGCTGCAGTGCGCAGCTGGCCGCGCAGGCTGCCCGTATCGCGCAGCTGGATTCGGAATTGATGCGCGCGCGGGCGCAAGTCGTGATCCGTGATACGCAGCTGGCGCTGGCACGCGACGAGCTGGCTGAACTGGCGGCCAGCGTGCCGGGCTTGCCTACGCGTGCGCGGCTGGCCCGCCGGGTCGAGTGGCTCGGTGAGCGCGTGCAGGAATTGATGCGCGAGTTGCTGCGCTTGCAGTGGCTGCCCGTGCCAGGCTTGCAGGCCGACGTACGTGAGAAAGCCGTGCTGTATGTGGGCAGCTATTTGACCCAGGATGCGGGCCAGGTTGCGCACGGTGCGCACATGGCGCAGCAGGCCGTCGAGCAGGCTGGTGGACGCTTCCTGCACCACGCTGGCGGCGACGCTGGTGCCGACGATGCGGCGGCGCTGGAAGCGGGCCTGGTGGCGGCCGACCTGGTGATTTGCCAGACGGGCTGCGTCAGCCACGATGCCTATTGGCGCGTGCATGACCACTGCCGGCGCACGGGCAAGCAGTGCGTGCTGGTGGACCAGCCGCAAGCCATGCATTTTGTGCGCAAGGAGGCGCTGGTCACCTGACTTTCGTGCCGCTTAACGCCGGCTTAATCCGCATGGGTCACAATGGCCATCCATTCGACGTGATAGAGAGTGCCCATGCTGTCCCTGCAAATCGGCCCCCTGGCCCTTCCTACGGGCCTGGTCCTGCTGTTCGTTTCCCTGTGCGTCGCTTACGGCGTCGCGTGGTGGCTGCGGCGGTACCGCCAGTTGCCGGACGCCGGCCCCCTTGTTTCCGACTTGCTGATCGCCGGCCTGCTGGCGGCGCGGCTGGCGTTTGTCTTGCGCTGGCATGAACAGTATCTGGCTGCGCCCTGGTCCATCCTGAATATCCGCGACGGCGGCTTCATGGCGCCGGCCGGCATCGCTGCCGCGCTGGCCATCGCCGCGTGGCGCTGCCGGCGTCCCGCCATGGCGGCCATGCGGCGGCCCCTGGCCATCAGCGTGGCGTCCGGCGCGCTGGCCTGGGGTGTGTTGAGCGCGGGCGTGGGGCTGGCCTATGACAAGCCGACAGCCTTGCCGGCCGTGGCCCTGCATACGCTAGCCGGCGCGCCAACGACTCTGGCGGCGTTCGCCGGCGGCAAGCCCATGGTCGTCAATCGGTGGGCCAGCTGGTGCCCGCCATGCCGGCGCGAAATGCCCGTTCTGGCAGCCGCGCAGCAGGCGCGCGCCGATATCGTCTTCGTGTATGCCAACCAGCGCGAAGAGGCGGCGGCCGCCAGCGCTTTCCTGGACAGTAGCGGCGTGACCCTGCGCAATGTGGTGCTCGACAGCGAGGCGGCACTGGGCAAGGCGGCCGGTTCCTCGGCCTTGCCCACCACCCTGTTTTATGACGCGCAGGGGCGCCTGGTCGATACCCACCTGGGCGAACTGTCCGATGCCTCGCTGGCCAGCAAGCTGCAGAAAATCGCCGCGCCTGCGCCGTAAGGCGCCTCGCGTCCAGATTCAGCCGTTCATCCGCGAGGATGCGCGGCTTTTTTTTACCCCTTGCCGCTGCCCGGCTCTCTTTGATAGTATACCCCCCTATAGTATTTATCGAGGTGGAATCATGGGACACACAGCGCACAACAAGACCAAGTTGCTCAATCGCGTGAAGCGCATCCGCGGCCAAGTGGAAGGCCTGGAGCGGGGCCTGGAAGAGGGCCGCGACTGCGGCGAAGTGCTGCAGCTGATCGCCGCCGTGCGTGGCGCCGTGAATGGCCTGATGGCCGAAGTCATCGAAGAGCACTTGCGCGAGCACGTGGCCAGCCCCGATCTGGCCAGCGACGAGCGTGCCAGGGGCGCCGACGACATCGCGGGCATCCTGCGCACCTACCTCAAATAATCATCGGAGAGACCAGCATGAAACTGCAACATATCGAGGAAGACCTCTCCGCCTGGCAGCACGAACACGTCTTTGGCGGGGCCAGCGACAAGGCGGAACGCCGCGCGCGCATCGTCATGTGGATCACCCTGGCCACCATGGTGCTGGAAATCGTCGCCGGCTGGTGGTACAACTCCATGGCCCTGCTGGCCGATGGCTGGCATATGAGTTCGCACGCGCTGGCCATCGGCCTGGCCGCCTTTGCGTATGCGGCCGCGCGCCGCTATGCGCGCGATCCCCGCTTTGCTTTCGGCACGTGGAAGATCGAAGTGCTGGCCGGCTACACCAGCGCCATCCTGCTGCTGGGCGTGGCCGTGCTGATGGTGGCCGCTTCCGTCGAGCGCCTGTTCTCGCCGCAGCCCATCCACTATCCGCAGGCGATGGCGGTGGCGGCCTTCGGCCTGCTGGTGAATCTGGTGTGCGCGCTGATCCTCGGCGGGCACCACGACCACGAGCATCACCATGGTCACGGCCACGATCATCATGATCACCACGGTCATCACGACCACCATGGCCATGGCGAAGACCTGAACATGAAGGCCGCGTACATCCACGTGCTGGCCGACGCCGCCACCTCCGTGCTGGCCATCCTTGCGCTGGGCGGCGCGTGGGCTTACGGCTGGCGCTGGCTCGATCCCGTGATGGGCATCGTCGGTGCCATACTGGTGGCCCTGTGGGCGAAAAAGCTGATGCACGAGACGGGCAAGGTCCTGCTGGACCGCGAGATGGATCACCCCGTGGTGGAGGAAATCCGCGAGGCGGTAGAAGTGGAAAACGCCGGCGACACGCCGCGCATCGTCGACCTGCACGTCTGGAGAGTCGGCAGGCAGCTGTACTCGTGCGCCTTGTCCGTCGTCAGCCGCGATCCCTCGCTGACAGGTGCCAAGCTGCGCGCGCGCATCGGCATCCACGAGGAAATTGTCCACAGCACCATCGAGATTATTCGTCGAGCTTGACAATGATGGCGAAAAAAGCGCGCTGATACGGGGCGTAGGCACTATACTGTCGGCTTTTACAGCACACGCTGTTCACCAGACAGAGAAGAAAATGAGCACATTACCACCATGCCCGCAATGCAAATCCGAATTCACGTATGAAGACGGCAGCCAGTTGATCTGCCCTGAATGCGCGCATGAATGGTCGGCCACGGCAGGCGAAGCGGCGGAAGAGGGCGCCAGGGTGTACCGCGATTCGGCCGGCAACATCCTGCAGGATGGCGACACGGTCAGCGTCATCAAGGACTTGAAATTGAAGGGTGGCGGCGGTGTCGTCAAGATGGGCACCAAGGTCAAGAACATCCGCCTGGTCGACAGCGACCACGATATCGACTGCAAGATCGACGGCTTCGGTTCCATGAGCCTGAAGACGGAATTCGTCAAGAAGGTGTAACGCTTTTACCCGTAACACGGCGCGCTGGCTTCATTCCTGCGCGCCGTTTTTTTATTCAGAATCCATGCAAATCGATCATCTCCGCCAGCGCCTGCGCGCGCTGGGCGCCAAGCCCCTGCACGAACAGCGCGTGCTGCGCGACTGGATACAGGGTCAGCCGCACGACCAGGGCCGGCGCCGCGCCGAAGACTTTTTGCCGCTGCCCGTGCGCGAGGCTTTGCCTGCGCTCGACCTCGAATTACAGGGCATGCTGAAGTTGCTCAGCACCCATCCGGGCGCCGACGGGTCCGCGCGCCTGCTGGTGGGGCTGCACGACGGCCAGACGGTGGAAAGCGTGCTGCTGCCGCGCGACGGCCTGTGCGTATCGAGCCAGGTCGGTTGCGCTGTCGGCTGCCAGTTCTGCATGACGGGCCGCGACGGCTTGATCCGCCAGGTGACCAGCGGCGAGATCGTGGCACAGGTGGTACTGGCGCGCACCCTGCGCCCCGTGAAAAAAGTCGTCTTCATGGGCATGGGTGAACCGGCGCATAACCTGAACAATGTGATGGAAGCGATCGAACTGCTGGGCACCGAGGGCAATATCGGCCACAAGAACCTGGTGTTTTCCACGGTGGGCGACCCGCGCGCCTTCGAGCGCCTGCCGCAAGGGCGCGTCAAGCCGGCGCTGGCCCTGTCCCTGCATACGACCAAGCCGGATCTGCGCGAACAGCTGCTGCCGCGCGCGCCAAAGTTGTCGCCGCGCGAACTGGTGGACTTCGGCGAATCGTATGCGCGCCTCACCAGCTACCCGGTGCAATATCAATGGACCCTGATGGAAGGCGTGAACGATGGCGATGACGAGATGGACGGCATCGTGGCGCTCCTGAAGGGCAAGTACGCCGTGCTTAACATGATCCCGTACAACACCATCGATGACTTGCCGTTCAAGCGCCCCAGCTGGGAAAAGGCGCGCGCCATTGCCGCCGCCCTGCACGAGCGGGGGGTGCTGACCAAATTGCGCGATTCGGCCGGGCAGGATGTGGAGGGCGGCTGCGGGCAGTTGCGCGCACGCGCAGCAAAGGGCAAGAAAATGATCGAGATACACGTAGCGTAGAACCGGGGTCAGCGGCGTAGCGGCGTAGGTCGGATTAGCGGGAACCGCGTAATCCGACATTGCGAGGCCAACAATGGTGTCGGATGACGCTCCGCTAATCCGACCTACTCGGCTCACACCCCACCCAGCAAATCGTTTTCATTCAGGATTGCAAACGCGATCTCGGGATGCGCGGCCAGGCAGCGCCGCACGGCGGCCGGAATGGCGGCGCGCGTCTTGCGGCACAGGCCGGGTTGCTCCACCAGGCGTATCTGGAAGCCGCGCACGGTGCGCACTTCGCCGCCGCCCGGCGCGATCTGCAGTTCCACGCCCAGGTTCTTCTTCAGCAGCAGCTGCAGCTTCTGCAGCTGCGCATGCGTGGCGATGCCTTCGATGTGGGCTAGCAGGCGCTTTTCTTCCGTCAGGTTCAGTCGCAGGATGGCAACGTCTGTCTGCGGATCGTGCAGCAGCCGCTCGCGCTCGCAGTCGCACAGCTGCGGCGGGCACTCCTTGCGGACTTCAAAATCGACGATGCGCATGCTGGTATTCCAATGGCGATCCCGGATGAATCAAGTATCGTCCGCCACCTGGCGCGTGTCAATCAGCGCGGGCTGACGATCAGGCGCCAGCGGATGGCACCTTGCTCGCTGCTGTGCTGGTGATGGTTTTGCGGCGGCATGACGTGGCCTTCCGTGGACACAATTTCATGCGCGCAGCCATCGCAGCGATAGATGCCCGAATACGGCACGGCTTCGCCGGGCGAGGTCAGTTCATCGAAGCGTGGGTGCATGGAGCGGGCCACGTAGCTGGGGTTCTTGTAGTCGGCCATGGATTACTCGGGAAGTGGGTGGCCCCCATTCTGGCACACAATCGTGCGCGGCCTTGACCGCGTGTCTTGGCGTGCGCGCTACCCTGTGTTGTAATGTTGATCATCCCGATTGAGCGCGCAAGGCCATGAGAACCCGTATCAAGATTTGCTGCATCGCTTCCATCGACGAAGCGCAACTGGCGATTGCCGCCGGCGCCGATGCGCTGGGCCTGGTGGCCGCCATGCCGTCCGGCCCCGGCCCGATTCCCGACGCGCGCATCGCGCAGATCGCCGCCTGGACTCCGCCGCCCGTCGCCACGTTCTTGCTGACGTCCGAAACGACGGCGCAGCGCATTGTGGAACATGTGCGCGCCACGCAGCCGTCCACCGTGCAGATCGTCGGGCATATCGACCCAGGCGAAGCGGCGCAGCTGGCGCGCCTGCTGCCGCACGTGCGGCGCGTGCAGGTGATCCACGTGGAAGGGCCGGAGGCTTTGGCGCTGATTCCCGCCTACGCGCCCCATGTGCATGCCTTCCTGCTCGACTCGGGCCGCCCTGGCGCTGCCGTGCCGGAATTGGGCGGTACGGGCCGCCCGCACGACTGGTCCGTCAGCGCGCGCTTCGTGCGGGCCAGCCCCCGCCCTGTCTTCCTGGCCGGTGGGCTGGACGACACCAACGTGGCCGACGCGCTGCGCCAGGTACGCCCCTACGGCATCGACCTTTGCTCGCGCGTGCGCACCGACGGCAAGCTCGATGTGATGAAGCTGGCCTTGCTGATGGGGGCCGTGCGCGATGTGGATGCGGCACTGTACGCGGAAGGTTAAACGGCCGTTGCCAAGGCGTTCATCTCGCGCACGAACGCTTCTGTAAACGCGGCCACCATGCCGCTGGCGGCGCGTGGCGAGATCAGGCCCACGATGGAATGTGATTCTTCGTCCGGCAGCGCTATAAAACACACGCCGGGCGGCGCCACCAGGCGCATGCTGTCGGGGACGATGGCGATGCCCATGTTGGCCTCGATCAGGTTCAGCTGCGAGGTCTTGCGCGACAGGGCGCGCGCCGCCTTCGGAAAGAAGCCCTGCGCCAGGCAAAGGCCCGCCACCAGGTAGCTCAGGCCACCGCGGTCCTTGTGCGGGATCGAGACGAACGCTTCGTCGCGCAGGGCGGCAATCGTCGTGCGCTCCAGCGCGGCCAGCGGCGAGGCCGACGACACGGCCACCACCAGTTTTTCCGCAAACAGTTCGTGTACGACGATATTGGCGTGCTTGCGCAAGGTGGGCAGGCGCACCAGGCCCAGGTCGGCGCGGCCTTCCTCGATATCGGCTGCCTGGTTTTCCGACGATCCCTTTGATATATCCAGCGAAACGCCTGGAAACTGCGCCAGCAGGCGGTTCAGCACGGCGCCGATGGCGGGCGTGAGGGTGACGGAACTTGAATGCAGCAGGCGGATGATGCCTTGCGCGCCTTGCCCTACATGGCGGGTCTGGCGCACGGTTTCGTCGATGTCTTCGAGGATGCGTTTGGCGCGTTCATAAAATACCTGGCCCGCCGGCGTCAGTTCGATGTGGCGCGCGTCGCGCGTCAGCAGCAGCGCTTGCACCTCGCCTTCCAGCTCCTTGATCTGCCGGCTCAGGGCCGACTGCGCGATATACAGCTTTTCCGCCGCACGCGAGTAGCTGCCCGCATCGACGATTTCGACAAAATAGCGGAACTGTCTGATGGAAATCAATCGTATGCCTTTTCGAGATCGGTGACTGCCTGATTTGATATTAGCCTTGCCCCGGCGTTCAGGCTACAGTGGATTGCTCTGCTGTCACTGCAAAGGAAAGGCCATGCTGGAATTGATCGGGTTGCTGGGTTTGCTCGTCAGTATTATCGCAAAACTGATTTTCGTCCAGATCGGTGGAGCTGATGATGGCAAGGAGGATTGAGAGGGAATCAACCCAACGGCGTAAAGCTGGGGTCAGACCCGTCGGGTCTGACCCCGGATTGTCGCTAACATAGCCACGAAATTTTGCGGCGTCTCCACGGCTTGCAAATGACAATTCAATGCTATCCCATCCCACTCCATCAATTGTAAACCCGCGCACTTGAGCGCCGCTTCGCGCGCCGTCCACGCCCGTGCCAGCGCTGCGGGGCGCAGGGAGGCGGGGCCGGCGGCCAGTTCCTGCGCTACCTGCGACCCCAGGTAATCGCGCGCCAGATTCGCCCAGTCGGCAATGTCTTGCACGCGCATCACGTCGATGCCGACAGCGCCATGCAGGTGGATGGCGGCCAGCGACATTCCCTCGTCATGGGTCAATGACAAACCTGCTGTGCGGCCGGCCAGCAGCAGGCGGGGAGGAGCGCCCGGCGTCGACTCCAGTGAAACTGCCTCGCTGTTCAACTTCAGCCACTGCGCCGCCGCTTCGCGCACGGCGGCGCGGATGCGCAGGCGGGCTTCGGCGCGCGGCAGGACGGCGGCGATGCCGATCACCAGCACGCCGTCGCCCGACCAGAGCACTGTTGAATCCATCAGCTGCGCAGTGGCGCCGCCGGGCAACCGGCCCAGTTGCTGCCAGCTGGGATGTGTTCGCCCTTCATCACCAGGGTCAAGGGACCCAGGCGCGCATTGTCGCCCACCTTGGCGCTGTACAGCACGGAGCTGCGCGGGCCCATGTAGACGCGCTGGCCGATCTCCACGTGGTCGATCTTCATCACGCGGTCTTCAAACAAATGCGTTTGCGGGCAGGTCAGCGCGTTCAATTCGCTGTAGTCGCCGATATGCACGCAGTCGAATTCCGTAATGTCCGTCGTGTCCATGTAGACGCCGCGGCCGATCTTGCAGCCGAACAGGCGGAAGGCCAGTGGCAGCCACGGCGTGCCGCGCAGGTAGCGCATGAAGTTGGGCACGGCGATGCCTTCATACAGGTTGGTCACGCCTTCCGAAATCCATACGAACGGCGTCCACATGGGCGCCGCATGCTTGCGGTAGCGTCCCAGCAGCAGCCACTTGAACAGCACGACCACCAAAAAATTGCCGATACCGTAGGCGATGCCGGCGATGGCCAGGTCGCCCACCACTTCGCCCCAGCGCCCGGCGCCTGCGATCGGCATCACGTCCAGCACCAGGGTGTAGCCGACGGCAATCACCACCGCGTGCGGCGCGACGATGCGGAAGGCTTCGATCAGGCTGCGGCCCAGGCGGCGCAGGATGGATGGCTTGAAGGTCAGGTGTTCCGCAAAACCGCTGACCTGTTCGCGCGCAGGCAGGTGCATGGGCGGAGAACCGAGCCACGTGTCGCCACTGTGCATCTGCTCATTGCGCGGCGCATGCGTGTGCACGCCGATCAGCACGTGCTCGGGCAGCACGGTGCCGTCCGGGATATAGCTGCCGTTGCCGACGAAGCTGCGGTGCGAGATGACGGTGGGGCGCATGGTCATCCAGCCGCCGTCGATCTGCTCGTCGCCCAGCATGACGGCGTCGGCGATAAAGGTGTCGTCACCCAGGGTCAGCATGTCGGGCACCACGCCCAGGGCCGTGGAAATCTCGGCGCCCTTGCCCACCTTGGCGCCGAGCAGGCGGTACCAGTATGGGGCGTACACGGTGGCGTAGATGCCGTGCAGGACGTTCAGGCTCGATTCCTGGATATGGCTGACCAGCCACTTGGCGCAATAGATATTGCTGTGCACGGGCGAGCTGCCCGGCTTCAAACGGGGCAGCGCGCTCCAGCGGATGGCGGCCGACAGCAGGGCCGTCAGCACGATCAGCACGGCGCTGGCGGGGAAGGCCAGCAGGAAGTAGCGAGCCAGCTGGGTCGTCACGTCGCGCCCCTGCAGCCACGGCATCATTTCGCGTTCGTCGAACCAGTCGATCAGCACGAAGCTGGGGAAAACGGGCATGAAGAACAGCACGGCGATGAGGACCATGCCAAAGCAGAAAAACAGGGTTTCGCCCGTCAGGCGCAGGCGCGAGACGGCGGGGCGGGGCGGCTGGCTGGCAGGATCGTAAGGGCCGATGTCGCGCGCGGGCGAACCCGTATAGACGCGGCCGTCCGGCACGAAGGCGCCGTCGGCCAGCGCCGATTGACCCTCCAGGTGGCCGAAGGCGCCCACCCTGGTATTGCCTTCCAAAATCGCATAGGAACTGATGCAGGCATCGTCGCCGATGCTGATGCGGCCCAGCAGCAAACGGCCCCGCTCGACCCTGGCGTTTTCAAAGTTGACGGCATTGCCCACACTGACGTTGTCGCCGATGGACAGCAGGTCGGGCGCGCGCAGGGTCATCGAGCCGATGACCACTTCCTTGCCCACTTTCGCGCCCAGCGCGCGCAGCCACCAGCTGTTCAGAGACGAGCCGCTGAGCAGATACGCGGGCGCCGATTCGACCAGTCGGTCGGCCAGCCACCAGCGGTAATAGGTGATGCCCCACAGCGGATAGCTGCCCGGTTTCAAACGCCCCGCGATCAGCCACTTGCCGGCAATCGCGATGGCAAATTCGGCCAGGGTCGCCAGCAGGAACACGCCGATGGAGGCGGCGATGGCGCGCGGCACGGTATCTCCCGTGTCGCCCGTGAAGAAGTGGTAGGTGAAAAACGGCGCCATCCATTGCGCCATGCGCAAGGTGACGAGGCCCGGCACGGCGGCCGCCTGCGCCGCGCCGCAGATCCAGCGTTTCAGGGTCGACGGCGGTGTCCACTCCGCTTCCGGCGTGGCAAGCGCGGGCGCTTCGTTCAGCACGGCGGCGATCTTGCCGATCTGGCGATTGTGATAAATATCGCGCACCGTCATGTGGGCGTAAGCCGGATTTGCGCGCAGGGCGGAGGCCAGGCGCGCGGCCAGGAAGGAATGGCCTCCAAGGTCGCTGAAGAAGTCCAGCTGGCGCCGTATCGGCTGGCCAGGGAAGAGTGTGGCCAGCGCCGCGCACAGGGCCACTTCGGCGGGGGTTTCCGGCACGTCCGATTCACCCGCTTCGCCAGCCGGTGGTGCGGACAGCGGCATGGCCTTCAGGGCCTTCCTGTCGATTTTTCCCGAAGTCAGGCGCGGCATCAGCGGCAGGAGCTCGAAGCGGCCAGGCACCATATATGGCGGCAAATGCAGGTTCAATGCGCTGCGCAGGGTTTTCGCCGTCAGTGCATCGTCGGGTGCATCGTCGCTGGCGACGATGTAGGCTACCAGCTGGTCGATACCGTCATCCTTGCGCAACAATACGGCCACCGTTCCCACGCCGGGCTGCTGCGCCAGCACGGCCTCAATCTCGCCCAGTTCCACGCGAAAGCCGCGGATCTTCACCTGGTCGTCGGCGCGGCCCAGGCACAGCACCTGGCCGTCGGCATCGATGCGGGCCAGGTCGCCCGTGCGGTACAGGCGCGCATCATCTTCGTTTGTCGCCCACGGGTTGGGCAGGAATTTTTCTACTGTCAGGTCGGGCCGGCCCAGATAACCCTCGGCCAGGCCGGGACCGATGATGCACAATTCCCCCGTTTCGCCGCGTGGCAGCAGGGCCAGGGGGCGGTTTTCTCCCGGCTCGGCCACCTGCAGCACCAGCAAGCCATAGTTGGGTAGCGGCGTGCCGATGGTGACAGGTTCACCGGGCCGCAGGCGCGCCAGGCTGCATGACACTGTCGCCTCGGTGGGGCCATAGGTGTTGAACATGGCGCGGCCAGGGCGCGACCAGCGCTCGACCAGCGATTCCGGGCACATCTCGCCGCCCAGGTTTATCAGGCGCAGACTGGGCACCTCTTCGGCGAACAGGGCCAGCAAGGTCGGCACCGCATGGAGAACAGTTACCTTGTTCTCGGCCAGCGCGCGCGGCAAGGCTTCCGGGTCACCCGAGATATCCTTGGGGCCCAGCCACAGGGTGGCGCCCACCAGGTAGGCGATCCAGATTTCTTCGAACGACATGTCGAAGGCGACGGAAAAGCCCTGATAGACGGTGTCGGCTTGCGTCACTTCCAGCACGGCGTTTTCGCTGCGCAGGAAGTGGCAGATGCTGCGCTGATTGATCAATATGCCCTTGGGCTTGCCCGTGGAGCCGGAGGTGTAGATTACATACGCCGGGTGTTCGGGCAGCACGGCGCCGCGCGCGGGCAAGTGTTCGCCCGGTGCGGCGGGGGCCAGCAGGCTTTCCGCCGTCCATACGGGGCGTTTAATGCCAGCATCAGACAGGCGCGGCGCGAACTGCGTACAGCTGACGACGCCAGCGCCATTGGCGTCATCGAGGCACACCTGCAGGCGCTCGACGGGCGTGTCTTCATCGACGGGCAGCCAGGCGGCACCCGCCTTGGCAATCGCCGCCTGCATCAGCAGCAGAGGGGCCCCGCGCGGCAGCCACAGGCCCACGATGTCGCCGGGCTTGACGCCGGCCGCCACCAGGCGCGACGCGGCCAGACCCGCCTGGGCATCGAGTTCCGCATACGTGATGCGGCGCTCGCCATCGATCAGGGCGATCTGTCCAGGGCAGCGGCGGGCGGTCGCTTCGAGCAGGTCGGCAAGCACTTCCTCGCGCAGCAGATCCGGTCGCGGCGGGCCGTACAGGATATCGGCGTGGGTGGAAGGGATGCCTGGGCTGACTGCGGTGAAATCGTTCATGGATGACGCTTATCTGTAATGCTGTGTGAGGAATCTGACGGGCTGCACGTGGTGCGCAACACAGTTGATACATTACAGCACGCAAGACTTTTCAGCGTTGCAGAACGGGGAATTTTGTGGGGCTTTCAGCAATTATGTGGCGACAAGCTCAATTGCCATGATTACGGAATGTAAAACGGGGAAACATGGCGCCGATTTGCGCCACGGTGCGCGCCGCAGGATAGCCGTGCAGGGGGCGTCCGGCCAGCGCCGTATCCAGGCAGCCTTCGGCGCGGAACTGCTGCAGCACGTAGTTGTCGACGCCTTTCGCGGCCAGGGTGGTGGCCAGGGCCAGCAGCTGTTCGTCCGGCAGCAAGTCTGGGTGGGTGGTGGTGCGGCATTCGTAGGCGACGCCGCTGGCGAGGATGGCGTCCAGGCAGGCGCGCGCCGGGTCGCCGCTGCCGGCCACGCGGGTCACTTGACGATAGTCGGCAAACGGCGCCTTGATGTCGAAGCCCACCCAATCGACCAGGGGCAGCACTTCCTGCAGGCGCTGCGGATAGATGCAAGCCGTGTGCAGGCCGACGCCGAACCCCAGTTCCCTGACGTCCTGCATGGCGCGCGCCAGCGCCGGGTCCATGCACGCCTCGCCGCCGCTGAAGACGACGGCGTCGACCAGGCCCACGCGGCGGCGCAGCCAGGTCAGTACGTCCTGCCAGGGCATGGTGCCCTGCGGCGTGCGCGCCTGCAGATGGGGATTGTGGCAATAGCCGCAACGCCAGGGACAACCCTGCACGAAGACCACGGCCGCCAGCTTGCCCGGGTAGTCGGTGGCGGAAAAGGGCGTCAGGCCGCCCACTTTCAAATCAGCCGCCATGGCAGGCGGGCTGGCCAACCCTGGCGCTCGCTTCCGTAAAATACTGGCGCTCGTGGAATTCGCCCTGCTTGCCGATGTTGAACGAGGCGACGGGACGGTGGTAGCCCATCACGCGGGTCCAGATTTCGCAGCGCTGGCGTTCTGTGTCGAGCAGGGTGATGGCGGGAGTGAAGTCGGTACGTGCATTCATGGCGTTTCCTCAAGTGATGGAACAGGGTGGGCTTGTTTGCGGGCGATCAGTTCCGCGTCGCAAATGGGGCAGAATTCATGTTTGCCGGCCAGGTAGCCGTGTCGCGGGCAGATGGAGAAGGTGGGCGTGACCGTGATGTAGGGCAGCGAGAAGCGGCTCAGGGCGCGTTTCACCAGTTCGCGGCAGGCGTTGGCGTCGGACAGCGCTTCCGTCATGTACAGGTGCAGCACCGTGCCGCCCGTGTACTTGCGCTGCAGCGCATCCTGCAATTCCAGCGCTTCGAACGGGTCGTCCGTGTAGCCGACGGGCAGCTGCGACGAGTTCGTGTAATACGGATTGTCGACCGTGCCGGCCTGCAGGATGGCGGGATAGCGCTTGCGGTCTTCGCGGGCGAAGCGGTAGGTGGTGCCCTCGGCCGGCGTCGCTTCCAGGTTGTACATATGGCCTGTCTCTTCCTGGAATTGCACCATGCGGGCGCGCACGTGGTCGAGCAGGCGCACGGCCAGCGCATGGCCTTTCGGCGCCGTGATGTCGTAAGCGTCGCCGCTGAAATTGCGGATCATCTCGTTGATGCCGTTCACGCCCAGGGTGGAAAAGTGATTGCGCAAGGTGCCCAGGTAACGCTTCGTGTACGGGAACAAGCCTTGCTGCATCAATTCCTCGATGGTGCGGCGCTTGATTTCCAGGCTGGTTTTGCCCAGTTCCAGCAGGCGGTCCAGGTCCGCCATCAAGGCTTGCTCGTCGCCGCGCCACAAGTGGCCCAGGCGCGCGCAATTGATCGTCACCACGCCCAGGGAGCCCGTCTGCTCGGCGGAACCAAACAGGCCATTGCCCCTTTTCAGCAGTTCGCGCAAGTCCAGTTGCAATCGGCAGCACATGGAGCGGATCATGTTCGGCTTGAGTTCCGAATTGATGAAATTCTGGAAGTAGGGCAGGCCGTAGCGGGCCGTCATTTCGAATAGGCGTTCTGCATTCTCGCTATGCCAGTCGAAATCTTCGGTGATGTTATAGGTGGGGATGGGGAAGGTGAAGACGCGGCCCTTGGCGTCGCCCGCCATCATGATCTCGATGTAGGCGCGGTTGACCATGTCCATTTCCGCCTGCAGCTCGCCATAGCTGAAGTCCATCTCCTGGCCGGCGATGACGGGAATCTGCTCGCGCAGGTCGTCCGGGCAGACCCAGTCGAAGGTGAGGTTGGTAAACGGCGTCTGCGTGCCCCAGCGCGATGGCACGTTGAGGTTGAAGATCAGCTCCTGCATATACTGGCGCACGTCTTCGTAGCGCAGGCTGTCCTTGCGGATGTAGGGTGCCATGTAGGTGTCGAAGGAGCTGAACGCCTGGGCGCCGGCCCACTCGTTTTGCAGGGTGCCCAGAAAATTGACGATCTGGCCGATGGCGCTCGACATGTGTTTCGGCGGACCCGATTCGATCTTGCCCGGCACGCCATTCAAGCCTTCATGCAGCAGGGTGCGCAGCGACCAGCCGGCGCAATAGCCGGCCAGCATGTCGAGGTCGTGGATGTGCAGCGCCGCTTCGCGGTGCGCCGCGCCCACTTCCGGCGGATATACCTGGTCCAGCCAGTAGTTGGCGATGACCTTGCCCGACACATTGAGGATCAGTCCACCCAGGGAATATCCCTGGTTGGCATTGGCGTTCACGCGCCAGTCGCGCCGTTCCAGGTATTCATTGATGGACGCGGCGACATCGACCTGGCCGCGTGTGGGGGAAACTGCATTCGTCGTCATGAAACCTCCAATAAACACAACATGCGGTGTTTTTATGAAGGTTATCTACTAAATGTAGTGTAGTCAAAGGTGGCGTGCAAGCGATTCGCGTATCCTTGATCCAGGTGAAAAAACCACTTCAGCCGGTTTTGTTCCAGCGCGTTTCGCGCAGGATCAGCCAGCTCGCGCAAAAGAACGCGGCGCCGCAGGCGGCGATGCTGGCGGCGGAGGCGGGCAGCACGTGGGTCCAGATTTCCAGTGGCGTATAGGTGCTCCAGCTGGCCACGCGCGCATCGAAGGTGGCGTAGTTCGCCAGCAGCCAGTAGATGGCCAGCAGGCCCGTGCAGATGGCGGCCTGACGCAGCAGCGGCATTTGACGGCGCGCGAACACGGCCAGCAGGAACAGCAGCAGCACGCCCGGATAGGCGCCCAGTACTTCCGGCGACAGCACGGAGATGGTCCCTGCGTCATAGCCATCGGTCGGGCCGGCCCACTGCACTTGCAGCGCGGTGATGAACAGGGTCAGAAGGAAAATCAGCAGCGGTTTGCGGGTCATGGTGGGAACTGAAACAGGAGGAAAGATGGGCATTTTACAGCCAGGTCAAGCAAGTTGAAGCTGCGCCAGCCATGCATGCATTCCTTCACCTGCGTCAAGGACTGGGCGGCATGGGCGGGGCTATAGTCTGCACCCTGAGCCGATACAGGACTGTGAACATCATGATGCTTGAATCAACCACCGCCACCCGCGTGGCCGGACCGCTGGAACTGGTCTGCCCCGCCGGCAGCCTGCCTGCCTTGAAAGCGGCTGTCGACAATGGCGCCGATACCGTTTACCTGGGCTTTCGCGACGCCACCAATGCGCGCAATTTCGCCGGCCTCAATTTCGACGAGAAGGCCATCGCCGAAGGCGTGCGCTACGCCCACCAGTATGGACGCAAGGTGCTGCTGGCACTGAATACCTATCCGCAGCCGCACAGCTGGGCCGTGTGGCGCAGCGCCATCGACCGCGCCGCCGCGGCGGGCATCGACGCCATGATCGTCGCCGACCCGGGCCTGATGGCCTACGCGGCCCAGCACCAGCCGCAGCTGCGCCTGCATTTGTCTGTGCAGGGCTCGGCCACGAATTACGAAGCGATCAACTTCTATCACGAGCACTTCGGCATCGCCCGCGCCGTGCTGCCGCGCGTGCTGTCGATGGCGCAGGTTGAGCAATTGATCAGCAAGACGGAGGTGGAGATCGAAGTATTCGGCTTCGGCAGCCTGTGCGTGATGGTCGAAGGGCGCTGTGCGCTATCGTCGTATGCGACGGGCGAGGCGCCGAATACGCACGGCGTGTGCTCGCCGGCGAAATCCGTGCGCTGGCTGGAAACGCCGAACGGTCTGGAATCGCGCCTGAACGGCGTGCTGATCGACCGCTATGCGCCAGGCGAAAACGCCAGCTATCCCACCCTGTGCAAGGGGCGTTTCGAAGTCAATGACGAAGAATATTACGCGATCGAGGAACCGGCCAGCCTGAATACCCTGGCGCTGCTGCCGCAACTGATCGCCATGGGCGTGCGCGCCGTGAAAATCGAAGGGCGCCAACGCAGTCCCGCCTACGTGGCCCAGGTCACGCGCGTGTGGCGCGAAGCGATCGACGCCTGCCGCGAAGGCAATCCACGCTATGCCGTCAAGCCGGGCTGGATGGCGGCCATGGACAAGCTGGCAGAAGGTCAGCAGCACACCTTGGGCGCTTATCATAGATCTTGGAAATAGAGGATGAACATGCTGAAGCTTTCTTTGGGTCCTTTGCTGTACTACTGGCCGCGCCCCACGGTCTTCGAGTTTTACCAGCAGATCGCCGGCACCGCCGTCGATATCGTGTATCTGGGCGAAACCGTGTGCTCGCGTCGGCATGAGCTGCGCCTGGCCGACTGGCTCGATATCGCCGACCTGCTGGCCGCTGCCGGCAAGGAGGTGGTGCTGTCGACGCAGGCGCTGATCGAGGCGGGCGCCGAACTGGCGACCCTGCGCCGCATCACGGGCAATGGCCGCTATACGGTCGAGGCCAACGACATGGGCGCCGTGCACTGCATGGAAAAGGGCGCGCCCTTTGTCGCCGGCCCCCATCTGAACTTGTTCAATGGCCCCAGCCTGCAACTGCTGGCGCGCCTGGGCGCGCGGCGCTGGGTGATGCCGCTGGAAATGGGGCAGACGGCGCTGGCCGAAATGCAGCGCCAGAAACCGGAAGGGCTGGAGACGGAAGTCTTTGCCTACGGCCGCATGCCGCTGGCGTTTTCCGCCCGCTGTTTCACGGCGCGCAACCGCAACCTGCCGAAGGACGATTGCGGCTATAGCTGCCTGGAAGAGCCGGACGGCCTGCTGCTGCGCACGCGCGACGAGGTGCCCTTCCTCGTACTGAATGGCACGCAGACGCAGTCGGCACTAGTCTATAACCTGGTGCGCGAACTCGACGCCATGCGCGACATGGGCGTGGCGGTGGCGCGTATCAGCCCGCAGGCGATGCATACGGAACAAGTCATCGCCATCTTTGACCGCGCCCGCCGCGGCCAGGTCAGCGGCGTGGGCGCCCAGGCCCAGCTGGCGGCCTGCCAGCCCGCCGGCGCCTGCGACGGCTACTGGCATGGCCAGCCCGGCATGGAACAGCACGCCGCCCATTGAACGCATTGAAAGGAAGCACCATGCAAGATCAACTGGAAAGACTGGCCGTCCCTGCCAAGCCTCCCATGAGCAAGCCCGCCATATCGTACCGGCTGCCCGAGCCGCTGGCCGAATTGCTGTCCAAGCTGCCGCCGTATCCCGCCTCCTGGCTGTTCGTGCAAGGCTTGAATCGCTTGCTGGCGCCGCAATTGCCCGACGATGTGCGGTGCAGCCTGGAAGGACGCAGCCTGCGCTTGCGCCTGTTGGACGCGGGCATCGCCTTCGATTTCGAGTGGCAGGGCACCGTGTTCGTGGCCGAGCGTTATGTGGACGTGCCGGACCTGTGCATCGCCGCCAGCGTGCACGATTTGATGCTGATGGCGCGGCGCCAGGAAGATCCGGACACGCTGTTCTTCAGCCGCCGCCTGAGCCTGGAAGGCGATACGGAGCTGGGCTTGCTGTTCAAGAATACGCTAGACGCCATCGAGCTGCCGCCATTCGACCTGCAGGCGCTGGGGCCGCGCCGCGTGCTGGCGCATCTGCGCGACCGGGGTGCGCGGGGAGGGTGAGCGGGGAGCTGGCGGCAGCAGGCGTTCAGTGGCGGCAGTGGCCGCAGGCGCCGCTGCACGAGGCCAGCTGTTCTACCGCCGTCGTCTCGCCCATGAAGCCGGCGTCATTGACGGCGGCCAGTAGGCGTTCCTGCGTGGCCAGCCGTTCGTCAAATTGCACCGTGGCGCCGTGGCGCGCCAGAGAGACGCACACGGTGGCCACGCCGGTGACGGCTTCGAGCGCGCCCGTGAGCCTGTCGGCGCAGCCTTCGTGATCCATCCCGATAATATTCAAGCGCGCTGTTTGCATGGGTTCCTCTTGTTTTTCAAATAAAAAACAGCGTAGGCGAGGGGCGTGCATGCCGTCCAGAGCGGCACGCAAGATTTATTTTTTTATTTACGAGTTTATTGATCTGGATTAACTCCCACCCCTCTTGCTTGGTCCGAAGTTGTTGTTTTTGTCTACATAGTCTGCCTATTCCAGTCGACAAGCACAGCATGCTGCGCGATACTGTCATTCAGATAAGAACGCTATGAAAGCGCTGGAAAGGAGGGGCCATGCAGCGCCGCCCCCTGCTCATGCTTGCCGGCCTGTGGCCGTTGGGCGCCACCGCCAATGCGCGGCTGCCGCCGTTACCGCTCGTATATCCGCGCCACCAGGCGCTCAATGATCCGCAGCAAGGTTACGTGACGGCCTTGCTGCAAATGGCGCTGGCGCGTTCGGGCCAGGCGTATGCATTGCGCCGTTCGGAACTGCGCATGGTGCAGACGCGTGCCATGCAGGAAATCGCCACGGCGTCGGGCAGCGTCGATGTCGTCTGGGCCATGACGAGCCGCGCGCGCGAAACGCAATTGTTGCCGGTGCGCATCCCCATCGACCGGGGCCTGATCGGCTGGCGCGTGGCCCTGATCCAGGCGCGCCAGCCGCAGCTGCTGCGGTCCGTACGCAGCATCACCGCCCTGGCGCGGCTGTCTGCCGGCCAGATGCGCGACTGGCCCGACTCCGCCATCCTGCAGGCGAACGGCTTGCGCCTCGATACCTCGAGCACCTACGAAGGCCTGTTCCAGCAACTGGCGGCAGGGCGCATCGATTACTTTCCCCGTTCCGTAATCGAGGTGCAAAGCGAGCTGGCCAGCCATGCGCAATTGCCGCTGGCACTCGATGCCCATCTGGTCATCCGCTACCCGGCGGCGCTGTATTTTTTTGTCGGCAAGCACCGGCCGGAACTGGTACGTCACATTGAAATCGGGCTGGAAACCATGCTCGCCGATGGCAGTTTCGCGCAGCTGTTCCAGCGGCATTTTGGTCGTCTCGCAGATGGCTTGAAGCTGTCCCATCGGTACGTGCTGGAACTGGCCAATCCCGACTTGCCCGAGGAGACGCCGCTGGCGCGCAAGGCACTCTGGTATCGTCCAAATCATCACTAGTGGTTTTGTTGATCGGTGTCAAACCACCGCTTCAATCGTGCGCAGGATGTTTGATGGCGTCAAGGTGCAGGCCACGCTGGAAATGGCAGGCCACTTTTTTCTCATGCTGGAAGCGCCCGTGCTGCAGGACCGAAAGTGAAGGCTCTTCCTCGTCACCCGTGGCAATCCGCCAGCCGTCAATTTCGATGACGACACCCTGGAATATATGGTCATGATCATCAAAGAGTGCCCGGACCTGATCATTTTGAACGATGATGTGTACGTCGCGTTTGCCGATAATTTCGTCACGCTGTTCGCCATCTGCCTGTCCAGCACCATCCTCGTGTATTCCTCCTCGAAATACTGCTGCGCGACGCGCTGGCGCATGGGCGTGGTGGCCACGCATGAAAACTAGGTGCTCGACGACACGATCGCCAAGTTGCCGGACGCCATCAAGAGGCAGCAGGACGCGCGCTATCATTCGCAGGGGCGGCTGAAAAAGATGACACCGAACGACGCGCTGTTCCGCCTGGCCGAGGAAACGGGCGTCAAGTAGGGGAAGCAGCATGTCGGTAGCCGCTTACTCCAAGTCAAGCGGGCACCCCGCAAGAGGAGCCCGTTTTGACATGGCAGCTACCGTAACCAATAGTGCAGGCTGGAATAGACATCCGTAGATATAATTGCTATTGTGAAAGTATAAACATGGCAACCCCGTGCTTTCCCCTCATTCATTGACTGGACGCTACATGGGCAGATTGCAAGGACACTTATCAGTATTGCTGGCGACGGCGCTAGGCGCGGCCCTGCCCGCCCTGGCGCAGATGCCGGGCGGTGCGCCGCTGACCTTCAGCGAAGCGCTGCAGCAAGCGGCAAAGGCTTCGGGCGCCGTGCAGGGCGCCGCGCTCGACGTGCGCGCAAAAACACTCAAAGCGGAAGCCTTGTCGAATATCGACGGACCTTCCGTGGACTTGACGGCGTTCCGCGGCCGTCTGTCGACGGACTTGAGTATCGATACGAGCGGCTTGTCGGGCGTGGTGGGCGGCATCGAATCAGTGCTGCCGCCCATCCCCGGCTTGCCCACGCCGCACATCCCCAATTCCCTGAACCGCGAAGTGGTGACGGATTTGACCTCGTTCGGCTTGCTGGGCATGTGGCCCATCTACACGGGCGGGCGACTGGACGCCGTCAAGGGACTCGCGTCCAGCCTGACCCTGGCCGCACACGCGGAGCGTACGGAAGCGGAAGAGCAACTGGCTACCCTGGTGGCGCAGCGCTATTTCCAGTTGTTGCTGGCCAAGCGTGTGGTGGCCGTGCGGGCCGAAGTGACGGTCGGCGTGACGCAGCACCAGCGCGACGCGGCCAAGCTGGAAAAGGGCGGCCTGATTTCGCGCGCGGAACGCTTGCGCGCCGACGTGGCCCTGGATAGCGCCCGCAGCGAGGAAGCGCAGGCGCGCAGCGATGAGGAAATCGCGCAAGTGGCGCTCGACCGTTTGCTTGCCGTCAACACGCAAGTGCGGCCCAGCACGCCGCTGTTCGTCAATAGCTTGCCGGTTGGCACCTTGCAATCGTTCATCAGCACGGGCATGCGCGAAAACGCGAACTGGAAAAAGATCGACAGCAAGCGCGTGCAGGCCGAGCAAGCCTTGAAGGTGCATGGCAAGGAATACGCGCCCACCGTGTTTGCCATCGGTAACTACAATTTGAATCGCGGCAACGAAAAACTCGTGCGCTCAAACTGGGCAGTCGGCCTGGTCGTGTCCGTGCCGCTGGTGCACCGCATCAATACAGGCAAGATGATCGCCGCCGCCAAGCTCGACCAGGAGCGGGTGGAAGTGGTGGCGCGCCAGGCTGAGCGAGACATTCCCACCTTGATCGAAAAGAACTGGCGCGCGCTGGAAAACGCCCGCATCCAGTATCTGTCCACGGCGTCGTCGGTGGAGCTGGCGCGCGAAAATATCCGTTTGCAAACGGTGGCCTTCCAGCAAGGGCAAGTGACCTCGCTGGAAGTCGTCGACGCGCGCCTGAACCTGGCCAAGGTGGAAACGCAGCGAGCGCAGACTGCCTATAACTATGTGATGGGGCTGGCGCAATTGCTGGAAGCGACAGGCGAGACGCAGCGCCTGGGCAGCCTGGCCGCTGCGGCCGATATCCAATTACCTGTGGACAAATAATAATGAGTACCTCCAAAAAACCATTGGCCATCGGCGCCGCCCTCATTGTTCTGGCCTTCGTGGGCTGGGGCCTGTACCAGGCATTTCAGCCGCAGCGCCTGCCTTTGCAGGGACAGATGGATGCGCAGGAAGTCAATGTGTCGTCGAAAGTGCCGGGCAGGGTGGGCGAACTGTACGTCAAGCTGGGCCAGACGGTGCCGAAAGGCCACTTGCTGTTCCAGCTGACGAGTCCGGAAGTCGATGCGAAGATAGCGCAAGCGACGGCCGCCACGCAGGCGGCCGATGCCGTGGCAAAGAAGGCGCAAGCGGGCGCACGGCCCGAGGAAGTGCGTGCCGCCAAAGCCAACTGGGAGCGGGCGCAAACGGGGGCGAATATTGCCAAAACCACTTATACCCGCGTCAACAATATGTTCGAGCAAGGTGTGATTGCCCAGCAGAAACGTGACGAGGCGCAAGCGCAATGGCGCGCCGCCGAGCAGCTGGCGCAAGCTGCCCGCGCGCAGTATGACATGGCGCAAACGGGCGCCCGTCCGGAAGACAAGACGGCCGCCGCCGCCCAGGCGCGCCAGGTGGGCGCCGTGTTGACGGAAGCGCAGATCGCTCTGGCGGAAACGAAGATCGCCGCGCCGGTGGCGGGCCAGGTCAGCAAGATCCAGATACAGCCGGGCGAACTGGCGCCGCAAGGTTTTCCCGTGATCACCCTGGTAAACCTGGACGATGCCTGGGCCGTGCTGCAAGTGCGCGAAGATGACATGGCGGCGTTTGGCATGGGCAGCACGCATGCGGCGAATGTGCCAGCGCTGAAACAGCAGGTGAGCTTCAAGGTCAGTTCCGTGGCCGTCCTGCCGGACTTCGCCACGTGGCGCGCGGCCCGTCCGGGCGGCACGGATTTGCGCACCTTCGAAATCCGTTTGCGCCCCGCCATCAAGGTCGAGGGCTTGCGTCCGGGCATGTCGGTCGTGTTTCCCCCGCACTGATAGCCGATGAGCGAAGCGGATAAAGAGCCGGTTTCAGCGCTGGCGCGCGAGTGGCGGCGCTTGCGCGGCGACTTTTGGGATGTCGGCATGCTCAGCTGGATTCCCATCGTGATGTGCGGCATGTTGTGGCTGGTGTTTTCTGCCGGCATCGCCCGCGACTTGCCCATCGTCGTCATCGATAACGACAACTCCACCCTGTCGCGCCAGCTGACGCGCTGGCTCGACGCCTCACCTGGTATCGAGGTCACGGCGAAAGTGGCGTCCAGCGACGAAGCCCTGCATCGCTTGCGCGAACGCACGGCGTTTGGCTATCTGCTGATCCCGAATGATTTTGAACAGAAATTGCTGGGTGGCCGCCAAGCCACCGTACAGTGGTTGTACAACGCGCAGTTTTCCTCGCATGCGGGCGCCTTGCTGCGTGATGTGCGTACGGTCAGCACGACCTTGTCGGCCGGCATCGAGATGACGGCGAGGATGAAAAAGGGCATGTCGGGCGTGCAGGCGGCGGCCCAGTTCGAACCGATACGCACGACCTTGAACAGTTTGTACAATGAAAACATCAGCTATGAAGCGTTTTTGACCTTGGCCCTGATGCCGGCCATGCTGCAGATTTTCATCGTCGTCGCCGTCGTCACCTCCATCGGACGCGAGTTGCGCGACGGCACGGTGCCGCAATGGCTGGCCTCGGCCAATGGTAGCTGGCTGCGCGCCGTCGGCGCCAAGCTGTTGTTTCCCCTCATCGCCTACAGTGCGCTGGCGCTGCTGTATCTGTTGTTTTTCAGCCTGGCGCGGGACTGGGCCGTGGCGGGCAGCTTGCCGGCCTTGCTGCTGAGCATGTTGCTGCTGGTGCTCGCCTACTGCGGTCTGGCCACTTTGTTGATAGCCGCTACCCTGTCCTTGCGCCTGGCCCTGTCGGGCGCGGCATTTATTACGGCGCCGGCGTTCGCGTTTGCGGGCCAGGCCTTTCCCTTGATGGCCATGCCGGCGCCGGCCCGCGCCTGGGCGGAAGCCTTGCCGCTCACGCACTATTTGCAGTTGCAAACCAAATACTGGCTGGCCGGCGCGCCGTGGCGCTATGGCGTGCAGGAAATGTTGATACTGGCTGGCTTTGCCATCGGCTGTGGCGCCGTGGGTGTATTCCTGCTGGCGCGCCGCGCGAATGCCCCGGATGCCTGGGGGCGCACATGAATAGCTGCTGGTCCGCCTTTATTGCCACCTGGCGCGCCATGCTGACAGACAAGGGCGCGCTGACCTTGCTGTTCATCGGCGGCATCATTTATTCCTTCTTTTATCCTTTGCCATACTCGACGGAAATCGTCCAGCGCGTGCCCGTGGCGGTCGTCGACCAGGACCGCAGTGCCATGTCGCGCCAGTTGACGCGCTTTGCCATGGCCCATCCGTCGCTGGACGTGATCGCCGTCACGCCGGACTTGCCGGTCGCGCAAGATTTATTGTGGCGCGACAAGGTCATGGGTGTGCTGATCCTCCCCGACGGCTTGCAGACAGATGTGCTGGCCGGCCGCGCCGCCCACGCGCAGGTGGCGGGCAATGGCTTGTATCTGATGCTCAACAAGGTGGCCCTGAATGGCCTGGCCGAAGTGGTGGGCACCGTGTCGGCCGGTATTGAGCTCAAGCGTTTGGGCGCGGGTACGCCGTCCACCATCCAGGCCAACCAGCAGCGCTCGCCCATCGCCTTCGCCGCCGTGCCCCTGTTTAACGTCAAGGAAGGCTATGGCGCGTATGTTGTGCCAGGAGTGGCTACTCTCATTGTGCAGCAGACCTTGCTGATCGGCATGACCATGCTGTTCGGCACCTGGTATCAGCGCAAGCGTTTTCCCCTTGCCGGCAAGCGCACGACGGGCGGCTATGCGGGCATGCTGCTGGCGTTTGCCTGCGTGGCATTCATCAACTGCTGCTATTTCTTCGGTTTCGTCTTCTGGTTCCAGGATTACCCACGTGGCGGCAACTTCGGCGGCATGCTCTTGCTGCTGGTGCTGTTCTCTCTGGCGGAAGCGGCTTTCGGCATGCTGCTGGGCATGCTGTTCCGCACGCGCGAACGGGGCACGCAGCTGATGATCGCCACCTCGATGCCCGTGCTGTTCCTCGCTGGCCTGACCTGGCCTGTGTCATCCATGCCCGTCGTGCTGCAATGGCTGCGCTGGCTGCTGCCATCCACGGCCGGCATCCAGGGCTTTGTCGCGCTCAACCAGATGGGCGCCTCGCTGTATGAAATCCGCCATGAAGTGGCGGGTTTGCTGGCCTTGCTGGTGGCCTGCGTGGCGCTGGGCTGGTGGCGCTGGCGCAAGCTGGAGGAAGCCGTTGTTGATTTGAACAAGGCGTAGTGGGAACGATATGCAATAATTTCGTACCCGGGGTCAGACCCGCCGGGTCTGACCCCATTTAAAGTAAACGAACCATGTCCGCCTTCAATTTGTTCCAGCGCCTGTCCCAAGCCCCCACCAAGCCCAAGGCCGCGCCTGCCGCGCGGCAGTTCGACGTGGCGGACCTATACCAGGGGCCCATCGCGCTGGGAGCAGAAGGCGAGGAGCAAGCGCGACCTTTCGATGAAAAACTGCGCCAGGCCTATTTCTGGATCGTCAACCACGCCATCATCAGCCCGCATTACGACATCGAGTACAACGATGGCCCGTCGCAGACGTATTCGGTGGGCGACAGCCGCCGCACCCTGAACTTGCCGTCGGCGCAAAGCTATTCCAGTTTTATTTTGTTGCCCCTGCTGACCTTTGCCACGCGCCGAAAATGCCTGTTCGTCGGCGGACCGGGGCGGGGCAAGACGGCCAGCGCCCTGCTGATGGGGGTGTTGGCCGGTTCGACCGTCAAGGAAGTCAAACGCGCCATGCAGCATGGCCACCCGCAGATGACGGTGGCCGACTTGCTGGGCAATCCGCTGCCCGCCGACCTGGTGAACGCGCAAAGCATGGACGAGATCCGCATCGCCTGGCGCGCCTGGCTGGGCATGCGCGTCAAAATCGTCGATGAATACAACCGCATCCCCACGCGCACGCAGAGCGCGCTGCTCACCGTCATGGGCGACAATTACGCGGAAGTGCTGAACCATATTTACGAATGCCCGGAAGCGGCCTGGTATTTGACGGCCAATGATGACCAGGGCGGAGGTACGTATCAGGTGATCGAAGCGCTGCGCGACCGGGTCGACGTGACGGTGCAGGCGCTGGCTTTCAATCCGCGCTTCCTGAATGAACTGCTGCTGCGCGTGGAAGAAAACGTGCGCCCCGAAGAACTTGTGCCGCCCGAGATCATCTTCACGGAAGGGGAGGTGGATCAAATTGGCGTATCCATCCGCCAGGTGGGCATACCCGACGCCGTGCGGCGCCGCCTGGAATTTTTCGCCAGCCAGTTCGAGCTGTTCGAGACGGCGGGCGGCCAGTTCGAATACATGACCAAGGATACGGCCCGCCTGGCCGGCGCCGACCGTGGCGCCGCGCAGGCGGCCGACAATGGGCGCGACCGCCTGAAGGACCTGGGCTGCCAGACCCTGAACGGCATCTCCGTGCGCACCCTGATGGCGCTGCTGATCTACGCCAAGGCCATGGCCTACTTCCGCGGTAACGGCGAGGTGGAGCTGGAAGACTTGCGCCAGGTGCTGCCCTTCGTCTTGCATAACAAGCTGCAGCCGGACCCGGACGCGCCCTTTTTCGCGCTGCCGGAAAACGCCGCCTACCGCAGCGATAGATTGGGCTGGCTGCGTCGCCTGTTCGATTTGTCGAACGATGAATTCAACCGCCTGGACCTGGACCGCGATGATCCGGTGGGCGTGCTGTCGGCCGAATTCGACCTGGGCCTCGATGGCGTCAGCGAGCGCGAAACCCTGGCGCGCCTGAACCGCATCGAAAAGCTGATCGGCGAACGCACGAAAGGGCGCAAGCTGTATGGCCCCCTGTACGACGACCTGCTCAAGCTCAAGTACCTGCATCAGCGCTATACGAATTACCGCAGCTGGCTGCGTTCGCAATGAATTACGCTCTGAATGTGGATCACTGCCGAGGTTTTCTCGGCGCGCTTGAGAGGCTGAACAGCGAGGCCAGCGACCTGTGCGCAAGCTACGAGCTGCAGCGCCTGCCCGACGCACCCGATCTCGCCACGGCGCTGGGCTTGCGCGTCGAAGATTATGCCTTGAACGTCATCGAGCCCGCACGCGACTTGCCGGCGCCCCTGTGGCACCTCAAGGTAGCGCCGTGCGGGCGCGCACAGCTGGAGCAGGTATGCCAGCGCTGGTTCTTCTCGTCGGACCACATGCAGACGGCGCCGCCGGGCCGTTTTCGCGCCTGCCTCGTCGACGCATTCCTCGAAGCGCTGGACATGTCGCTGGCCGGATTCACAGTGCATGTCGTGGAGATGGCGCCGCCGCCTGGTTTCTGGTACGCCATCCACTGGGATGAGATCGCGTTCGAACTGGGGGATGAACGCTATCTGCTGCACTTCTCGCACAGCGATTGAGGAGCGGCGATGATCTCTCCTGCTTTTGCCTCGATACTTGCCAGCGGCCGCGCCCAGTTCAACGGCCGCGCTGCGGAAGCGCGCCGGCGTTTTCCATCGCTGGACATGGCCGCCTTCGGCGCTTTCCTGCACGATGGCGTCGATCCGCTGGTAGTGGCCGTAGCCGCCGCTGCGCCTGAGCGCGCAGGCGGCGTCACCCTGGCCGCCTACGACATGGCCCTGGAGCTGGTGGGCCACGGCCTGGCAGGTCCGGCGGCGAAAAATCCCCTCCTCAATAGCGTCTGGCGCGAACTGGCGCCATCGTTTGCGCCGTTGCTGGCGACGGCGCCCGTCGAGGTGCTGGGCATGCTCAGCAACGCCGCCATCCACATGGCCTCCGTGGCGGGCGCGCGTCCCGCGCAGTGGCAGCGCGAGCTGGCTGCCCTGGCAGCGCAGATCGCCACGGTGGCGCAGCTGCGCGCCGTGGGCCAGGTGCTGGCCTGGCGCGCCGGTGTCGCGCATTTCCGCCTGGGCGCGCTGGCCGCCGCCGATACCTTGCCGCCTGCGCTGGCGCTGGCCGCCTTTGGCGAGCCGGCTGCGCACTGGCCGCAGGTGCATGCGCAGTTGCTGGCGAATCCCTGGCGCGGCAATGCCGAGGGCAGGGAGTTTGGCAGCTTCAGCGGCCTCGGTGGCGCTTTCGGCACGCCGCCGCAAGTGCGCGCGACAAACGACGGTTTTGTCGTGCGCAGCGCCGAGCGCCACTACCTGCTGGTGGCCGACGCCTGCGGCGCCGTGCTGCACAGCGCCACGGCGCAGGAGTTCGAGCAGGCGCCAAACGGGCAGCCATCGTCCGTGCGCGTCGATGGTGCGAGCCTGCATATCGGCGCGCGCAGCATCGTGCTCGATGTGCCGCCCGGCGACATCGCTATCGCCGCCAATGCGCATACAGTTGCCATCACGTCGCCGTGGACGCACGCGATCCGCTTGCTGCCGCTCGCATGAAGAAGGACGCCGAACCCGCCCTGATCGACGCCTGGCAGGCTGCCTGGCCCGAGGCCCTTGCCGTGTGGAGCAAATTTACGCGCCTGCGCGACCCGAGCCTGTGCACCAGCCACGTCCAGGCCAGCAAGAAGGGGCTGTCCGGCAGCTTTGCCATGATCCGCCTGCTGGACCAGAGCGTCGTGGTGGACTTGCCGCTGGTGACGGAGCTGGGGCTGGACGACTATGCGCTGGAAATCCTCGCCCATGAAATCGGCCACCACATCCTCGCGCCGGGCAGTGCCAGCGACCAGTTTCGCTTGCTGGCGCGCATGCGCCGTGCCTTGCCCACGCTGGAGCAGCACGCACCCATGGTGGCCAACCTGTATACGGACCTGTTCATCAACGACCGGCTGCAGCGCCAGGCGAATTTGCGCATGGCCGACATTTATCGCAAGCTGCAGCAGGGCCGCGAGCCTTCGCCGGACGGCAAGGCCAGGGCCAGCGGCGGCGTGTGGACCCTGTACATGCGCATCTATGAAAACCTGTGGCAGCTGGAAAAGGGTGAACTGGGCGGCGGCCAGGCCGACGAGCGCCTGGACACGGATGCCTGGCTGGGTGCGCGCCTGATCCGCGTCTACGCGAACGACTGGATGCTGGCGGCGGGGCGCTTCGCCACCTTGCTGTTGCCTTACCTGGTGGACGACACGGATGCCCTGGGTGGCAGTCTTGACCCCAGCCGCTACCTGCAGGACACGCGCGACGCGGCCCGTGGCTGCCAGACGTATGGCGCGCAGCAGATCGAGGATGACGAAGAGGGCGGCGCCATCCATCCCGTGCACGACAAGCGCATCTCCGGCCTCGACGGTGAAGAGCCGCAAGCCGAGGCGCCGGCCAGGGCGGGTGGCGGCCAGTTGCGCGAGCCGTTCGAGCTGGGCGACATTTTGAAGGCCTCGGGCATCAACCTGAGCGACCATGAGATCGCTATCCGCTACTACCGCGAACGCGCCTTGCCGCACCTGGTGGCGTTTCCCAGCCGCCCCGCGCCCGAGTCGCAGGAGCCGCAGATGGAAGGGCTGGAAGCGTGGGAGATCGGCGACCCTTTGGAAGACATCGACTGGCTGCAATCCGTGATGCAGTCGCCGCGCCCTGTGCCCGGCGTGACCACCATGCGCCGCGTGGTTGGCCGCGAACCGGCGCGCGCCATCGACGCCGTGCCCGTCGACCTGGACATGTACGTGGACAGTTCCGGCTCCATGCCCAACCCGCAGGCGCACACCTCGTTCCTGACCCTGGCTGGCGCCGTCATCGCCTTGTCCGCCCTGCGCGCTGGCGCGAAAGTGCAGGTGACCCTGTGGAGCGGCAAGAATGAGGTGATGCAGACGCCAGGTTTCGTGCGCGATGAAGACATGATCCTGGGCGTGCTGACGGAATTTTTTGGCGGCGGCACCTGTTTCCCCATCCATTGCCTGCGCAAGACGTATGCGGCCAGGCGCGAACGGCCCGTACACATCCTGATGATTTCCGACGATGGCATCACCACCATGTTCGACGACGATGAACTGGGCAACAGCGGCTGGGATATTTCCGCCAAGGCGCTGGCGCAGGGCGGTGCGGGTGGCACCATGGCCCTGAACCTGGAGCGCGGCTGGGATGGCGTGGCGGCCAACAAGTGGCTGCAGCAAACCTATGACGACCTGAAACGGGCGCGCCGCGAGCAGGGCTGGGATATCCACGCCGTCGAGCGCTACGAAGACTTGCTGGACTTTGCGCGGGCGTTTAGCCGCAGGCATTATGTGAAGAGTTAAATAAGATGAATATGCGCAGCAGAATTCCGGGGTCAGACCCGGCGGGTCTGACCCCAGCATTTGCCGTTGGGTTGAGGTAATGACATCATGATGCAAATCGGTCCCCACCTCGAAACACTGACCCACCGCCTGGCCGACACCCCCGTCGAGTTCCTCGCCGAGCCCCGCATCGCCGGCGTCGCCAACGCGCAGGCGGTGGCGGTTGCCGCACTGGTCAACGACATTTTGCTGCTGCATGGCACCCGCGCGCCGGCCGCGTCACTGCAGGGTTTTATCGGCGCGCAAGTGAAGGCGGACCGCAATCGCCTGGCGCTGGCCATGATCTTGTGCTGGCTGCTGGCCGACGAGTGGTTCATCGGCCAGCAATTGCGGCAGCAGGATTTGCTGCAGGTGCTGGGCGAGACGGCGCGCGAACTGGCCGCCGCCACGCCAGCCCACCAGTTCACGCACGACCCGGAGCGGCGCGAGGAGCTGGCGCGCATCGTGCTGGCGCGCCTGGCCTTTCGGCCCCGTGACGAAAGCGTGGCGCAGGCGACGGACAGATTGTCCGCCATCAGCGGCACGGAGCGCCGCCGCCTGCTCGAAGCGAGCCGGCTGGCCGAACAGCGCGCGCGGGAGATCCGCGAGGCGCTGGCGAAGAAGGCGGCCGAGGAATCGGCCGACAAGTGGTCGCGCGAATGACGCTCGCTGGCAAACCTGATGTCAATCTGCCGGGCGGCGCCTGGGAATCGGACCGCCACTACTGTCCCACGCTGACGCAAGCGGGTGCGCGCATGCTGGAAAGACTGCGCAGCCATCCGGCCGCCCCCCAGTACCGCAACCGCAGCGGCAACAAGCTGCTGGCGGCGGAAGTGGCTGCCCTGCGTGTCTATGAGCAGGAAGTCATGGATGCGGCGATCAGCTGGAGCCGCGCCGCGCCGCCATCCTGGCTGCCGGAGTTTCTCAGGGCGACTTATGCCACGGTGCCCTACTATCGTGCCTGCGGTTCGCCACCGGCGCGTCTCATCGATGCAACGCCCATCAGCCGCGCCGAACTGGCGCACGATATCGCCGCCTTCGTGCCCGACGATGCGGACTTGGCGCGCATGATCAATTTCCAGACCACGGGCACCACGGGGCACCCGTTGCTGATCGCTTCGCACCCGCTGGTGGCGGGGCGCTACCTGGCCTTCCACAAGCGCGCGCTGCGGCGTTTTGGCGTGACTTTACGCCATGGCGCGGGACAGGTGGGCGTCATGCTGCTGGGGCATCAGCGCCGCTGCTTCACCTATGTCTCCGTCACGCCCACGATGGACGAATCGGGCCTGGCGAAGATCAACCTGCACGTGGACGACTGGCGCGAGCCGGACGACCGCGCGCGCTACCTGGACGCCATGGCGCCCGAATTGATCGCGGGCGACCCCATCTCGTTTGCCGAGCTGCTGACCTTGCGCATGACGTACAGGCCGGCCGCGCTGCTGTCCGTGTCGATGATGCTGTTGCCCGGCATGCGGGCGCGCCTGGAAGAACGTTTCGGCTGCCCCGTGCTCGACATCTATTCGCTCAATGAAGTGGGTCCCGTGGCCGTCTACGACGAACAGGCGGGCGGCCACGTGCTGCTGCAGCACCGGCTGTACGTGGAAATCCTCGACAGGGAAGGGCGGCCCGTGGCCGACGGGGAGCGCGGCGAAATCACCGTGACGGGCGGTTTTAATTTTTGCCTGCCCCTGGTGCGCTACCGCACGGGCGATTACGCGTCGCTGATGCATGGACCGCACGGTCCCGTGCTGGTGGGCCTGGCGGGGCGCAGCCCCTTGCGCTACAGGATGATCAACGGCGAATGGATCAACAATATCGACATCACGCACGCCCTGAAGCCGCTGGCCATCGCCCTGTTCGGCGTGCACCAGCATGGCGACGGCAGTGTCGTACTGCGCCTGGCGCCGGGCGCCATGCCGCAAGCCGACCGGGCGCGCGCCTTGCTCGCCCCCTTTTTCGGCGCCATTACGGTCGAGACTTTGCAGGCGGAAGACAAGATCATTCAATACACCTCGGATTTGCAGGAAGCAGTGGCATGAACCTTTATAAACGCGGCCTCGTGGTGGGCAAATTCTGCCCGCTGCACAAGGGCCACGAACTGTTGATCAATCGTGCGCAGGAGGCCTGCGAAGAGCTGCTGTTGGTCAGCTACACCAAACCCGAATTTCCCGGCCTGGACCCGGCGCGCCGGGAAGGGTGGCTGCGGGCGCAATTTCCCCAGGCTGTGGTCGTCGCGCTGGACGATGCGCGCCTGGCCGCCCTGTGCGCGGTGCGCGGCGTGCCTGCGCGTTCGCTGCCGCACAATGACGACGAGGGCGACGAGCAACGCCACTTCATGGGCTGGCTGTGCTGGACGGTGCTGGCGCTGCCCGTCGATGCCGTGTTCAGCAGCGAAGACTATGGTCCCGGCTTTGCGGGCGTGCTGGAACGGCATTACGCGATGGGAGCGGTAGCGCATGTCAGCGTGGATCAGGCAAGAGCGCTGGTGCCCGTGTCCGGGACCTTGGTGCGGCAAGACCCGCAGGCGCACAGCGCCTTCCTGTCACCCATCGTGCGCGCCGATTTCGTCACGCGCGTGTGCGTGCTCGGTGGCGAATCGAGCGGCAAGACGACCTTGACGCAGGCGCTGGCGCGGCATTTCGAGACGGAATGGGTGGCCGAATATGGCCGCGAGCTGTGGGAAAGCCAGGATGGCGTGCTGGCCTATGATGATTTGCTGAAGATCGGCCGGGAACAGCTGCGCCGCGAAGCGCAGACGCTATTGGCTGCGCGGCGCTGGCTGTTTTGCGATACATCGCCCCTGACCACCTATTTTTACTGTGTCGAGATGTTCGGCAAGGCCGAGCTGGAGCTGGCGCAACTGGCCGAGCATCGCTACGACCTGGTGCTGCTGTGCGCGCCCGATTTCCCCTTCATCCAGGACGGCACCCGCCGCGACGGGGATTTCCGCGCGCGCCAGCATGCGTGGTACCAGGCAGAGCTGGCGCGGCGGGGGATCGCCTTTGTCAATGTCTCCGGCACGGTGGCCGAGAGGATCAGGCAGGTGGCGCAGTTGTTGGCGGAGCGTAATCCGACATGACCACTCCAGCGGCCGCACGGGAATGCAGATCTCGCAAGAGAATTCGCCGGTGGTCGGGTTCATCGCCGTGGCGGCGGAGAAGCGCTCGAAGCACGGGCGCTCATCCCACTGCAGGCCGCTGGCTGGCAGCCATTCGCGCGTGATGCGCTTCCACGTGCACGGCATTCATGCGCCGTGCATATTCGGTGCGGAACAGGCCGGAAGCAGCCTGTTCCGGCGATGGTAGCGGGAGTTCATGTTGCTGATTATGCCATGAAATTTCCCGCTGGCCGCATGAAGAAGGGCTTACGCCGCGTTCAAGGCCTGCTCCAGGTCTTCGCGCAAGTCGTCGATATGCTCGATGCCCACGGACAGGCGCAGCATGTCTTCGGAGACGCCCGCCTTGGCCAGTTCCGAGGCATTGAGCTGGCGGTGCGTGGTGGACGCCGGGTGGGTGGCCAGCGACTTGGCGTCGCCGATATTGACCAGGCGCGTGAACAGCTGCAGGGCGTCGAGCACGCGGGCGCCGGCCGCGCGCGGGTCCTCGCCAGCGGCCAGTTTCAGGCCGAACGACAAGATGCCCGAGGCGCGGCCATTCATGTATTTTTTCACCAGCGCGTGGTCCGGGTGGTCTTCCAGGCCCGCGTAATTGACCCACGCGACTTTCGGATGGTTTTTCAGGTGCTTGGCCAGGGCCAGGGTATTGTCGCAGATGCGGTCCATGCGCAGGGCCAGGGTTTCGATGCCCTGGATCAGCTGGAAAGCGCTCAAGGGCGAGATGGCGGCGCCCATATTGCGCAGCGGAACGACGCGCGCGCGGCCGATGAAGGCGGCGGGGCCGAATGCTTCCGTGTAGACGACGCCGTGATACGACACGTCCGGTTCATTCAGGCGCTTGAAGCGTTCCTTGTGTTCGGCCCACGGAAACTTGCCGCTGTCGACGATGGCGCCGCCCACGGTGGTGCCGTGGCCGCCCAGGTATTTGGTCAGCGAATGGACGACGATGTCGGCGCCATGCTCGATGGGGCGGAACAGATAGGGGCTGGGTACCGTGTTATCGACGATCAGCGGGATGCCGTGCGCATGCGCGATTTCGGCCAGTTTTGCCACGTCCGTCACATTGCCCAGCGGGTTGCCGATCGATTCGCAAAAGATGGCCTTGGTGCGGCTGTCGATCAGGGCTGCGAAGGTCTCGGGCTGGCGCGCGTCGGCAAAGCGCACTTCGATGCCGATCTGCGGCAGGGTGTGGGCAAACAGGTTGTAGGTGCCGCCGTACAGCTGGCTGGCGGAGATGAAATTGTCGCCCGCTTCGGTGATGGTCTGGATCGCGTAGGTGATGGCCGCCATGCCCGACGCCACGGCCAGCGCAGCTACGCCGCCTTCCAGCGCCGCGACGCGCTTTTCCAGCACGTCCTGCGTGGGATTCATGATGCGCGTGTAAATATTGCCGGCGACCTTGAGGTCGAACAGGTCGGCGCCATGCTGCGCATTGTCGAAGGCGTAGGCCACCGTCTGGTAGATGGGGACGGCGGCGGCCTTGGTGGTCGGGTCGGGGGTGTAGCCGGCGTGTACGGCCAGGGTTTCGATTCTCATGTGGTCTCCGGTATCGGTGGTATGCGGTGGTCAAATCCGCAGCCATTGTGCCATGCGCCCGTTAGCTCGATGCTACCCTTGATAGAATATTAAGCTATAAGCTAGTGCTGTCTTGATATAAGTCATGCAGCTGTGGCAGCCCGATGAACCGTTCATGCGTGCCATTCTGCGCGCAGGCAAACGCGCCGGCGATGGCGCCGCAGCGCATGGCAGTGTCCAGGCCTGCATCACCCAGCCAGGCGTGCAGGAAGGCGGCGACAAACGAATCGCCCGCGCCATTCGTGTCCACCACGGGCAACTTCAGGCCTGCCGCCGGAGTGTGCCGCACGGACGCGCTGCCCCGTTCCAGCACATACGCGCCCTGCGCGCCGGCCATGGCGATCACGGCCTGTGCGCGGCCTTCCGCGACTATCGTGCGCATGACGGATTCCGTGCGCTCGGCCAGCGCGGCCGTGCTGAGGAAGACCAGGTCGGCCCGCAGCGCGAACATCTTGTGGTGCGGGTTGATGCCATCCCAGTCGTGCAAATCGGTCGACACCGTGGTGCCGCACACTTGCGCGTCGTCAAACAGCGCCGCCACCCAGCCCATGATGGAAAAGTGCGCATGGCGGGCCGGGCCCAGGTAGGGCAGGTAGAAATTGGGCGGCATGCGCACGTCTTCCGGGTGGCGGCCGTCGTACAGCGACAGTCTGCGTCCTTGCGGGTCGACCAGGTTGACGCTGCGCCGCGTGCCGGACGGTTCGACGATGTGTGAAAAATCGAGCTTTGCCGCTTTGTAACGCTGCAGGATGGCCGCGCCTTGCGCATCGTCGCCGATGAAGTCGATGAACTTGCAGCGCAAGCCCAGCGCATGGCAGCCGAGCGCCACGCCATTGCCAGTGTGCGCCACGTAGTCGTGGATGGGTGGCACGTGTACGGAATCGGCGACGGGCAATTGCAGGTCGGGGACGCGCACGATGGTGTCGATGCCGGCGCCGCCGACTACTAAGACGTCATAGGTACTCATGGTGCAGCGTTCTCCAGCAGGACGGTGCCGGCCGCGTTCACGGCGACGGCGCCATCTTTGACGATATAGGTTTGATGCGTATAGGCGTCGCGCAGCTTGCTGCCATCGGCGAAAACGCCGTGTATCTTCAACGTGATGATCCCCTGCGCCTCGGGCACGGCGATGATGGCGTCATCCTGCGCCACGCGGGCAAACGCATACGGTTTCTCGTCGATCAGGCGATGCTCGCCGCGCGCCAGGGCAGGGTGGCGCAAACGGAACTGGCCCAGCTTGCGCGCATGCGCCAGGGTGGCAGCGTCCAGCGAGTCCCAGTTCATGTCGGAGCGGGTGGCCTGCTGTTCGTCGCCGATGGGTGCCGCGCCAGGCTGGCGGCCGCTTTCATCGCCGTAGAACAGCTGCACGCCACCGGGTGCCAGCAGCAGGGCGGACAATCCATGTTTCAGCTCCTTGCGCGGGAACAGGCTGGTATCGTGCGAAGAGATATACGACAGGATGTCGTAGCGGGGCTCATTGCCAATGCGCTTGCCCAGCAAGCCCGCGTACTGGCGGTAGACGCCATCGATGCTTTTCCAGTCGCCGCCAGCGCGGTGTTGAAAGTCGAAATTGATCATCGAGTCGAAGCCCGCGTCATGCCAGCTGCTGCGCTCTGGACCATGGCCCCACGCTTCTCCCGTCATCCAGAACGGGGCATCGTCGATTTTCTGTTCGGGATGGCGCGTTTTCCAGTCCTTCAATGCTTCCGTGGCGGCAGCGCGCAGGGCCAGCCAGCTGGCCGGCTCCACGTGCTTGACGGTGTCCGCCCTGAAACCGTCGACGCCGAATTCGCGCACCCAGTCGGCCAGCCAGTGGACCAGGTAAGCGCGCACGGTGGTGTCGGGCAGGGCGACGGCGCGCGTGTCGGACTTGCGCTGCAGGATAGGCGGCAAGCCCACGGCCTTGCCGCTTTCCGTGCGGAAGTCGGGCAGGAAGGCCAGCTGCATGGTGAAATCATCCTGGCCGCCGTCGGGATAGCCGGGCAAGCCCGCGCGCACCCAGTCCGGGCCCCACCACTGCTTGAATTCGAAGTTGTTGTAGTCGATGAAGCTATGATAGTCGCGCAGGGTGGCTTTTTCATGGCCGGGCCACAGCACGGGCACCTTGTACTGTGCCAGGGTGCGCAAGTCCGCGTAGCCGGGATGGTTCAGCACCACGTCGAACAGCACGCGGATGCCCTGCGCGTGGGCCGTGCTGATCATCTCGCGCAATTCTTCGCGCGTGCCCATGTTGGCGTCCATGGTGGTGTAGTCGAGCGCCCAGTAGCCGTGGTAGGCGTAGTGCTGGAATTGCTGCTTGCCGCCCACTACCCAGCCGTGGATCTGTTCATACGGCGCCGTGATCCACAGTGCGTTGACGCCCAGGTCTTGAAAATAGCCGGTTCTCAGCTGCTGCGTGATGCCGGCGATGTCGCCGCCGTGAAAGCTGCCCACATCGCCGCCTTGCGGGTCGGCCGCGCGGCCATAACTATGGTCGTTGCCGGGATTGCCGTTGGCGTAGCGATCTGTCACGGCAAAGTAGACGATAGGGTTGTCCGCGAAACTGCCCGCCTGCGCCGGTGCGCAGAAGAGCAAAGCGGCGAGGGCGGTCAGCATGGTCTTCATGTCAGCCCTTCACGCCGCCAGCCGTCAGGCCGGAGATCATCCACTTCTGCGCCAGCAGGAACACGGCCGTGATGGGCAAGCCGGACAAGATGGCTGCCGCGGCGAAGTCGCCCCACAGGTATTTTTGCTCGTACAGGAACAGTTTCGAGCCGACCGCCAGGGTCAGGTTGTTCTGTTCATGCAGCAGCACGGAAGCGATCGGATACTCGATGATGGCGCCGATGAATGACAGCAGGAATACCACCATGAGGATGGGCACCGTCATCGGCAGCAGCACGTAGACAAACGCTTGCCACTGCGTGGCGCCATCGACCTTGGCCGCTTCTTCGATCTCGATGGGGATGGTTTGATAGTATCCCTTGATGGTCCAGATATGCAGGGCGATGCCGCCCGTGTAAGCCAGCACCAGGCTGCCGTGGTGGTCGATGCCCAGCCATGGCACGTAGCTGCCCAGCACATCGAAGATGGCGTAGATGGCCACCAGGGCCAGCACGGCGGGGAACATTTGCAGCAGCATCAGCGCGGACAGGGTCTGCGACTTGAAGCGGAACTGCATGCGCGCGAATGCATACGCGCAGGTGGTCGACAGCAGCACGGTGACGGTGGCGCTCATGCTGGCCACCTTGATGGAATTCCACAGCCACAGCAGCACGGGAAAGTCCGGCTCGACCAGGGTGCCGTTGGGCGCCTGGTAAGACATGCCCAGCGCCAATCGCCAGTGCTCGAAGCTGATCTCGGGCGGTATCAAACTGCCCGAAGCGAAGTTGCCGGGCCGCAGGGAGATCGACAAAATCATCAGGAAGGGAAACATCACCAGCGCAATCAGCGCGATCACGGCGACATGGGCCGCCAGGATGCGCCAGCGGTTGGAACGGTCGACAACGATAGCCATGAACTGTCCTTTATGCTTTGTTCATGCGCGTCAGGCGCATGTTGACCAGCGAAATCGCGGCCACGAGGAAGAAGATCAGGGTCGAGATGGCAGCGGCCAGGCCAAAGTTCTGGCCGGAATCCTCGAACGCGATGCGATAGGTATAGGACACCAGCAAGTCCGTCGTGCCGGCAGGCAAGGTCGTGTCGAGGAAATCGGGACGCCCGCCCGTCAGCAAGCTGATCAGCACGAAGTTGTTGAAATTGAAACCAAGGCTGGCCACCATCAGCGGCGTGAGCGGCTTGATGATCAGTGGCAGGGTGATCTTGAAGAAATTCGTCAGCGGTCCCGCGCCGGCCAGGGCCGACGCTTCGTACAGGTCCGACGGGATCGCCTTGATCAGGCCCATGCACACCACCATCATGTAGGGGTAGCCGAGCCAGGTGTTGACGATCAGGATCATGGCCTTGGCCAGCGTGGTGTCCGAGAACCAGGCGGGCTTGATGCCGAAGAGCGCATCGAGCACCAGGTTGATTTCGCCAAAGTTATTGTTGAACAAGCCCTTGAAGACGAGGATGGAAATGAATCCGGGCACGGCATACGGCAGGAACAGCAGGGTGCGGTACAGGCCGCGGAAGCGCAGCGCATCCCAGTTCAGCAGCACGGCCAGCGCCATGCCCAGGCCCGTCGTGGTGGCCACGCTGATCAGGGCGAAGACGATGGTCCAGACGAAAATGCGCAGGAAGGGGCCGCGAAACGCTTCGTCGGAGAAAATCTTCACGAAGTTGGCGAAACCGACGTTGACCTTGAAGCCCGGTTCCAGTTTCGTGCCGTCCGGCATTTCATAAAATCCCGTCTTGAAATTCGGTGTCACGAGTTCGCCCGTGGCGATCTTCTTCAGCGTCTTGTCGGGGAGTTGCTTGTAGACATGCGCAACGGGGCCGAATTCACGCAAGCCCACCATGCGCAGCTCGATCCTGTTAGGCAGGATGAGTGTCAGCAGCTTCAAATCCTTTTGCAGGGCGATGATGTCCTTGATGGGCAGCGGCGGTGCCAGCACGGGTGCCTGCACGGGATCCGGCGGCGCCACCTCCACGTTCAGGGGGACGGCGCGCTTCAGGGCCAGCGGCTGTGTCAGCAGCACTTCGCCCGTGTCCGGGCTTTCCAGGCGCAAGCGGTATTCCTTGTTGTCCGGGTGCACGGTCAGTGCGTAGCCCGTGCTTTCCACGCGCTGTGTCTCGTCGAGCAGGTATTGCGTGGCCCGCTCATAGGTGAGCAGGTTGCGCGAACTGAAATTGGTAAAGCCGATCGACACCGTGTACACCATCGGCAGCAGCACGAAGACGATGACTGCCGTGATGCCGGGAAACAGGTAACGGTAGGCATAGGCGCGCGGCGACGTGAAGACAAACGTCGTCAGGGTCAGCAAGCCGAGGAAAATGGCGGCCAGCATGGTCTGGCCGGAAATGTACAACATGAAGAGCAGATACAGACCCAGCGCCATGCTGATGGTCAATACCGTAGGGCCGATAAACTTGCGCACGATGGATACCTGTGAAGATGGAATGATACGAGGTGGCGTAGGTCGGATTAGCGCTTGCGCGTAATCCGACAACACTGTTGGCTGCTGGTGTCGGATTACGGCCCTTCGGGCCTAATCCGACCTACGCCTTGACCTGCTTAATTGGCGGTCGTAATCCGCTTCGCCGCCGCATCCAGGCCATCCTTGGTGGTCTGGCGGCCTTGCGTGATGTTTTCCAGCGCCGATTGCATCGACGACCAGAAGCGGCCCATTTCCGGGTTGTTCGGCATCGGGCGGCCCGCTTGGGCGCTTTCCATCGTCGCCTGGATGTTCGGATTGGCTTTCAATTCCGCGAACAGCACTTTGTTGGCTGGCGTGCCCAGCGGGACGTCGGCGTTGATGGTTTTCAGGCCATTGAGCTGCAGCATCTGGTTTTCCAGGAATTCCGTCGCCAGGTCCTTGTTCGGGCTCGCCTTGGAAATCATTGCGCCCAGCACACCCACGAATGGGGTGGCCGTCTTGCCTGCCACGGTAGGAATCGTTGCCACGCCGTAATTGATCTTCGATTTGCGCGCATTGTCCCACGACCATGGGCCGTTGATCATCATGGCGATCTTGCCCTGGTTAAAGCCGGCTTCCATTTCCGCGTAGCCCGCGCCCTTCGGCATGGCGCCACTGTTGATCAAGGTCATCAGCGCATTCACGCCAGCTTGCGAACCGGCATTGTTGACACCCGTCTTGGCCGCATCGTAGCGCCCATCAGCCTTGACTTCAAACGGGAAACCGCCGCCCGCGCCCAGCAAAGGCCAGGTGAAATAGGTATTCGTGTAATCCCACAGGATGGCTTTCTTGCCTTGCGCAGACAGTTTTTTGTCCAGCGCGGCGATTTCCTCGAAGGTTTTTGGCGGCGTCGGCACCAGGTCCTTGTTGTAGACGAGGGCCACGGCTTCGATGGAGATCGGGTAGCCCCAGGTCTTGCCGCTAACGGTGAAGGCGTTCCAGGCCAGCGGCAGGATGGCGGCGCGCGCTTCCTTGCTTGGCGTCACTGGTTGCAGCAAGCCGGCGTCAATCCAGCCGCCGATACGGTCATGCGGCCAGATCCAGATGTCCGGGCCCTTGCCGGCGGCCGCCGCCTGCTGGAATTTGTTCGGTGCATCTTCCGGGTGCTCGACGACGACCTTGATGCCCGTCTTCTTGGTGAATTCTTCGCCGACCTTGGCCAGGCCCTTGTAGCCCTTGTCGCCATTGATCCAGATCAAGAGGGTACCTGCTTCGGCCGCGTGCGCCATGCTGACGGCGGCCAGGTTGCCGATGCCGGCCAGGGCGGCGGCGATCAGGGTGGTTTTGATGAAGCTGCGTTTCGGGTGTGTGAAGGACATGTCAATCTCCAGTGTCTTTTTTTATGTGAAGTATCAAGGCTGAAACGATGCAACCAGGCCAGGCGGCGCCTGTAGCGCCTGGCCCCTTAAATTCGGAATCAGTTACGGGTCTGGCCGTGCTCGTCGAACACGTGGACGCGGGCGGGCGCCACTTGCAGCGCCACGGACTGGCCGATGGCCCAGTCCGTGTCTGCATCGGCGCGCACCACCAGCGGCTCGTCGCCGCCCGGCACCTGCACATACAGATAGCTGATGTCGCCCAGTTTTTCCACCGCCTGCACGCTGGCCGTGATGGCGGCCGCAGCGCCGGGCGCGCACGCCTGCACGTGTTCAGGGCGGGCGCCGATGGTGACGGGGGTGCCGCTTGCCAGCGGCTGCTGGAGTGCCGCCTGCAGCAAGCCGCCTGCATTCGTGGCAATGGTGGCCACGCCGTCTGCGTAGCTGTGGATCTTGCCTTTGAGGAAGTTCATGCGGGGCGAACCGAGGAAGCCGGCCACGAACAGGTTGGCGGGATGGTGGTATAGCTCCAGCGGTGCGCCCACTTGTTCGATGCGGCCCGCGTTGAGTACGACGATGCGGTCGGCCAGGGTCATCGCTTCGACCTGATCATGCGTGACGTAAATCATGGTCGAGCGCAATTCGCGGTGCAAATTCGCCAGTTCGATGCGCATCTGCACGCGCAGCGAGGCGTCGAGATTCGACAGCGGTTCGTCGAACAGGAAGACGTCGGGTTTGCGGACGATGGCGCGGCCGATGGCCACGCGCTGGCGCTGGCCGCCTGACAAGTCTTTTGGCTTGCGTTCCAGCAAAGGTTCGATGCGCAGGATTTGCGCGGCGCGCTGCACGGCGTCAGCAATTTGTACCTTACTCATGCCGGCCAGTTTCAGGCCAAAGGCCATGTTTTGCGCCACGCTCATGTGCGGATACAGGGCGTAGCTCTGGAATACCATGGCGATGCCGCGTTTGGCGGGCGGCACGTCGTTCATGCGCGTCTTGCCAATATACAAGTCGCCGCCGCTGATTTCTTCCAGGCCGCAGATGCTGCGCAGCAAGGTGGACTTGCCGCAGCCCGACGGTCCCACGAACACCATGAATTCGCCGTCGGCGATCTCCAGGTCGATGCCGTGCAGGGTTTGCACGTCGCCGTATGCCTTTTTCAGGCCTGTTAACTTCAGTCCAGCCATGTCGTCCTCGTTCTCTCAATTTGGCCCCGCTGATGCGCGGGGCTCGTTATTGTAAATGGCGGCATGGCCGCCAAAGCCTGCGATTTACGCCAAGGTGCCGAACCAGCCGCCATGCGGAGGCAGACTGATCTGTTGGTCAACTTTACTGCCCGGTAAGCCATGACCGGCCAGGTCGGCCGCTGGCGCCGCATCGGGCCAGGTGAACGTCACGGCTTCCGTGCCCAGGTTGAAGGCGGCTAATACAGAAGGTTGGCCGGGCAAGTCGCGGCGCAGGGCCAGCACGGGTTCCGGCGCATCGAAGAAAACGATGTCGCCACGCAGCAATTGCGGCAGGGTGCGGCGCCAGGCGAGGATGTTCTGCGCAAACTGCAAAGGCGAGGCGGCGTCGCGCACTTCGACGTCAACGGCACGCGCAAGATGCTCGGGTGGCACGGGCAGCCAGGGTTTTGCATTGCTGAAGCCGCCGTGCGGCGCGTCGGCCACCCACGGCATCGGCGTGCGGCAGCCGTCGCGGCCCTTGAACTGGGGCCAGAACGGGATGCCGTACGGGTCCTGCAGCGCCTCGAAAGGAATGTCCGCTTCCGTCAGGGCCAGCTCGTCGCCCTGGTACAGGCACGGTGTGCCTTTCAGCGCCGCCTGCACGGCCAGCACCACCTTGGCCAGAGATGGCGATGGATTCTCGCCGCCCCAGCGCGTCATGACGCGCACGCTGTCGTGGTTGCCTACGGACCAGGAAGCCCAGCCGTCGGTCACTTTGGCTTCGAATTCTTCCACCTGCGTGCGGATGTGCGCGGCTGAAAACTCCGCCGTCAGCAAGTTGAAACTGTAAGCCATATGCAGCTTGTCGCCGCCCGTGGTGTAGGCGGCCATGGTGTCCAGCGCATTGTCGTCGCCCACTTCGCCGATGGAAATGGCTTGATATTCGTCAAGCACGGCGCGCACGCGCTGCAGGTAGGCGATGTTTTCCGGCTGCGTCTTGTCATACACGTGCGCTTGCATGCCATACGGGTTGATGGCCGACACGCTGCTCGCGTCGCGCTGCGCGGCTGGCGGATTATCGCGCAGCAACTGGTCGTGATACGGGAAGTTGCAGGAATCGAAGCGGAAGCCATCGACGCCGCGTTCCAGCCAGAACCGCAGGTTATCCAGCTGGGCCTGCTGAACGGCCGGATTGTGGAAATTCAGGTCGGGCTGGCTGGCGAGGAAATCGTGCAGGTAGTACTGGCCGCGGCGCGGCTCCCATTGCCAGGCGGAACCGCCAAACACGGACAGCCAGTTGTTTGGCGCCGTGCCGTCCGGTTTCTGGTCGGCCCACACATACCAGTCGGCCTTGGCATTGTCGCGGCTGGAGCGGCTTTCCACGAACCACGGGTGAAGGTCGGACGAGTGCGACAGCACCTGGTCGATCATCACTTTCAAGCCCAGTTCATGGGCGCGCGCCACCAGGCGGTCGAAATCGGCCAGACTGCCAAACATGGGGTCGACGTCGCAGAAGTCGGCCACGTCGTAGCCGAAGTCTTTCATCGGCGACGTAAAGAAGGGCGAGATCCACACGATGTCGGCGCCCAGGGCGGCGATGTATGCGAGCTTGGAGGTGATGCCGGGCAAGTCGCCGATGCCGTCGCCATTGCTGTCGAGGAAGCTGCGTGGATATACCTGGTAGATGACGGCGCTGCGCCACCAGTCGGCGGGCAGGTTGGCGAGATTGTTCTGGATGGTCGGCATGAATGATTTCTTAAAAGTTGCCTGTAGCCGTGGCTATCAGGGTGGCGCTGCTGGTTGGTAGGCGAACGTCTTATTTTAAAATTCAAAGCGCTTTGGGTATGAAATGAGTATAGTTCAAAGCGCTTTGAAAAGTAAAGCGATACACGCACCAGACATACGATTTTTTTATGAGGGTAATTCAGGACGGCGAGGCGGGAGAGCCGGGGTCAGACCCGCCGGGGGATTGCGTCCCAGTGGGACGCAATCCCCTCACGCAGTGACTGACCCTGGTATTTTACGGCTTGTGCGGCGAGAGGCTGAATCAGGAGGGTATTGCCGGTCCGGCCGACTCGCCCGGCAGCAGCTCGCACGGCCACAGTTCCTGCAGTTCGGTGACGGGCGTGCCGTCCATCAGGGCCAGCAGCATGTGGATCATCTTCGCGCCGGCGCCACGCGGGTCGGGCTGCACGACGGTGGTGACGTTGTGGCCGGCCAGGGAGTCTTCCATCACGCCCCAGACGATCAGGGACATCTCGCTGCCGATGGCGATGCCCGCGTCGAGCAGGGCGCGCACCGCGCCCACGCCCGACATGTGATTGTCGACGATGACGGCAGTAGGGCGGGGCGAGCGGGCCAGCAGGCGCTGCATGGCCTGGTAGCCGGCGCGGCGGTCGTGCGCATTGTCGACCAGGTTGTCCGGGTCGACGGCAAGGCCGCCCGCCTGCATAGCGTGCTGGAAACTCTCGACGCGCTGGCGCACGAAGTTCAGGTCCGGCGTGGCGCTGATCAGGCCGATGCGCTGGTGGCCCAGCTGTGCCAGGCGTTCGACGGCCAGGCGCATGCCCGCCTCATTGTCGTAGTCGAACCAGGCGTGCGGCTGGTTCAGCTGCGTGCGGCCATGGGCGACAAAGGGCATGCCCTGCTGCGCCAGGTAGGCGATGCGCTCGTCGAACGGTTTTGTCCGTCCGACCACCAGTCCGTCGATGCGGCGTCCCTTGACCATACGTTCATAGGTGTGGAATTCATTGGTGGCCGACGCGGGCGCGATCATCATGTCCATCTGCTGCGCTTCCAGCGCTTCCGACATGCCGCCCACGATCTCGATGAACATGGGGTCGGCCAGGTCGTTCGGCATCAGCGGGTAGATGATGCCGACGATATTCGTGCGCCCGACGGCCAGGCTGCGCGCCATGGGATTGGGACGGTAGCCGGCCGCCTGCGCGGCGGCCAGCACCCGCTCACGCGTGCGTTCACTCACTTCCGGATAGCCATTCAAGGCGCGGCTGACGGTGGTTTCGGATATTCCTAGCGTTTTGGCGAGATTTTTGAGGTTCATGGATGCTGCAGTCGGGGGCTATCTTGAGTGGGTCTTGCCGCTGCCGGCGTCCTGCCGTTGGGCGGGAGCGGTGCAGTGCAATGCGATTAGGGGTAGTTTATCTGATAAATGCCGGAATGATCAGGGTCATGACCAGCGGCGGCAGCGCCCAAAAAAATACGCGGGCAAACCCAGGGGCGCCCGCGCTAAAAGAGGATACTGCTGAATCACTACATTGAAGCTGCCGGCCATCGCGTGCAGCGGCGAAATGGTGGGTCCGGGTAAAGCATGCCCCCAGGAAGGCGGGCGGTGTTGCTGCCAGTGGCTGGCGCCTTGCGGCATCAGCCAGTGTTGGATGCTCTTACCACCAGGATTCCACTTGGAAACCCATGGAGCTGCCGTTTGTTTTTCCACCAAACACGCCCGTCGACGACAGCGCGGTTTCCGCTGCGGCGGCCGACTGGGCTGCCTTGTTCCATTTGGCGTAGGTGTAGAAGGCGCGCAGCACAGGGCGCGACCAGAAGCTGTTGCCAGCCGACAATTGCGGCGCGAAGGTCAGCTTGGTCAGGTTGCGGCTCTCGCCACCTTCCGGCTTGACGATGTCGTGGCCCAGTTCCACGGCCAGGCTGTAGTTGTCCGTGAAGTGGTAGATGGGACGCGCGCCGATCGAGGTCCATTTGCTGCTGACGCCGGCCGTTTGCTTGTCTTCGTAGACGAAGGTGCCCATGCCGGACCAGGAACCTTTGGGCTGGATCATGATTTGTTCCGTCAGGCGCGTGACCTTGTCGTCCTTGTCGGCGCCCAGGCTGAAGCCGCCCGTGTTGGCGGCGCTACCTTTGCCGAACTGCAATGCTACTTTGTTGAAGCCGCCCAGCAGATTGCCTTGCGTATGCATGATGGTCAACAAGTGGCCGCTGGCGATGGGGGCCGCGCCTTGCGCATTGCGTTTCTGATTGAATTGCAGGCCCAGCGTCAGTTCACCGTCCGGGTTGACCTTGATGCCGGAAAAGCGCAAGTCGTGGGACAGGCCCATGCGCTTGCTGTCCTTGTCGTCGGCCGTGCGTACGATGGCGTAGGCCAGCTTGGCGGCGCCCAGGTCGATGTTTTCCAGGCCGGCGCCAGGGCCGCTGTTGTTCCAGAAGTAGTAATCGGTGATGTGCACGTCCTGGCGGTCGTAGTAGCGCTTGCCGACCCAGGCGCGCGCTTCGGCGAAGGCGCCCGTGCCGATCTTGTCAGCCACCACGTTCATTTCACGCCACGACGGGTCCGATTGTTCCCAGTCCTGGTTTTGGTTGACGGAAAACGCCACCAGGGTATTGATGCGGAAGGTGGTGCCGTTGGCTGCCTTGAACGCTTCGCCGCCGAATTTCAGCTCGCCGTAGGTTTCGCACTCATTGCCCAGACGATACTTGGACGAGGCGCCGGCCAGTCCGAAGCAGGCTTCCTTGCCGCCTTCGCTGCTGGTGCCGAAGCCCGAGCGGATGTAGCCGCCGAAGTCGATCGGCAAGGCAGCCTGGGCCGATGCGCTCAGGGCCATGAGCACTGCCGCTGGCAACGCTTTCAAGAAAATTTTGTTCATTGTGTCTCCAGGTTTTTTATAGGTGTGGGATCGGCGAGCATCATTTTGCACAACCAAAGCGCTTTAACTATATTTCAAAGCGCTTTGAGTATAGTTCAAAGCGCTTTGATAAGTAAACTCGTTTTATTCTTCACATCCTTTGGAAACTTGGCAGATGTTGCAGAGAAACATCAAAGGCGGGCGGCGGCGCATGGGCGCCGCCGTGTACGGCAAGAGGAATCAGGATGGAGCGTCGCAGGCGGGCAGGGCGGCCGTGTCCGTTGCCGCAGGGGCCGGATGACGCAAAAAAGCCAGGATCAGAAGGGCCGAGGCCGTCGTAATGCTGGCCAGCACATACAGCAAGTGGCGGAAGGCATTGCCATACGCTTGCGCCAGCTCGGCGGTTCCTGCCTGCGGCAGCAGGGTAGCCGCATGGCGCAGCTCACCCAGCGCCAGGAACGGCCCGGCGTGCGCCGCCTGTGCCGTGCCGACGCCGGCAATGCCGGCGCCGCCCAGCGCTGCCACCGTGAAGGTGCCCAGCAGCGCGCTGACGATGGCCAGCGCCAGGCCTTCGCCCGCCACGCGCGTCGTATTGAAGATGCCGGCCGCCATGCCCGCCCGCTCGACCGGCACGACGCTGATGGCCAGGCCATCCATCAAGCCCCAGGGCAGGCTGATGCCGCAACCGATCAGCAGCAACGGGCCCAGCAAGCTGGCGGGCGACTGTCCCGGCGCGCAGCTCGATAGCCACAGCAGGCCGCCCGCCGCCAGCAGCAAGCCGCAGGCGCAGATGTGCGCGGCGTCAATGCGCTGCGCCGCCATGCCAGCCAGGACCGGAAGCACCAGCATGGGCGCGGACAGGGCGATCATCATGCGTCCCGCTTCCAGCGCGCTGTAGCCTTCGATACCGATGAAGCGGGCCGGCAGCAGCACCAGCAGCACGACAAAGGAAAACGCGGGCGCGGCGGCCAGCAGTTGCACGCCGGCAAAGGCGGGCAGGCGGAATAGCGACAGATCCAGCATGGGTCGCGCGGCGCGCCGCTCCACGCGGATGAAAGCGGCCAGCAGCAAGGCCGCGCCACCGAGCAGCCCCAGGCTGGCGGCGCTGCCCCAGCCACTATTGGGCGCCTGCAGCAAGCCATACGTAAACAAGGAGAGCGCGCCGGTAAACGTCAGGGCGCCGGGCCAGTCCACGCCCTGCGCCTGCGGGTCGCGCGATTCGCGCATGGCGCGCGCGGCGGCCAGCAGGGCGGCCAGGCCGGCTACGGCCGTAGCGATGAAGATGGCGCGCCAGCCCGTGTGCGTGATCAAGGTGCCTGCCAGGAAGGGGCCGAAGGCCAGGCCCACGCCGAAGGCCGTGCCGATCAGGCTGAAGGCGCGCGCGCGGGACGGGCCGTCGAATTCCTGCGCCAGGGCCGCCAGTCCGCTCGACAGGGCCATGGCGCAGCCCAGGCCCTGGACGGCGCGCAGCACATCGAGCCACAGGATGCCGGGCGCGGCTGACAATGCCAGCGCGGCAGCGGAAAACACGCCCATGCCCAACAGGAACACGCGTTTGCGGCCATAGCGGTCGGCAAGCGCGCCGGCCACCATCAGGCAACCGCCAAAGCTGAGCATGAAGGCATTCGTGATCCACGCCAGCGCCAGCGGCGTGCCGTGCAGGTCGGCGGCGATGGCGGGGATGGCGATGGCGGGGCCCGTAAAACTGAGCGGCATGCACAGGGCTGCCAGGCAGACGGCGGCCAGCACGAAGGCGCGCCGGGCCGGGGAGGCAGGCTTCATACGGTGATTCGTATCCATGGGAATGATTCCAGAAAGAGGGAATCCGATGATAATATGGACGCAATCTATGAAAAAGTGGCTGAAATTCCACTCATAGCGGACATATTTTCCCTAATCGAGATGACATGGATAATCTGAACGGCATCTCCGCTTTCGTGCGCGCGGCGGAAACGCGCAGCTATGTGGCGGCCGGGCGCCTGCTCGGCGTGTCGGCTTCTGCCGTGGGCAAGAGCGTGGCGCGGCTGGAAGAAAAGCTGGGCGTGCGACTGTTGAACCGCAGCACGCGGCGCATCAGCCTGAGCAATGAGGGCGCGCTGTTCTACGAGCGTTGCCAGCGCATCCTTGCCGACCTCGGCGATGCCGAGGCGGAACTGTCGCACCTGGCCGTGGCGCCACGCGGCAAGCTCAAGGTCAGCCTGCCCGTGATCGGCTACCGCATCATCCTGCCCCTGCTGGCCGAGTTTACAAGGCGGTACCCGGAGATCGAACTCGACCTCGATTTCAACGACCGCCTGGTCGACGTGGTGGCCGAAGGCATTGATGTGGCCGTGCGCAGCGGCACCTTGACCGATTCGCGGCTGATGGCGCGCGAGCTGGGGCCGTTTGCCTTTGCCATCGTTGGCGCTCCCGCGTATTTCGCCCGCCATGGCGTGCCGGCCACGCCACGCGCGCTGGAACGGCACGCCTGCGTACGCTATAAATTCCCCACCACGGGGAAATTACAGGAATGGGCGCTGCAGCGCGCCGACGGCGACGGCGGTGGTGAACTGCGCTTGCCGACGGCCTTGACCTGCAACAATATCGAGGCATTGATCGGCGCCGCCACGCAGGGCGTGGGCCTCGCCTATTTGCCTGACTTTATCGTGCGTGACGCCATCGCACGGGGCGAGTTGCAAGCCGTGCTGGGCGAGTACCTGCTGTACTCGAGCAAGTTCTGGGTGCTGTGGCCGTCGAGCCGCCATCTGTCGCCCAAAATTCGCGTTTTTGTTGACCATTTGTGTACCCACCTGCATTTTTCCGCGCCCCCTTCCTCCCCCTGACCAGCCTGGCGGCCGCCATGGCGGCCAGTTGAGGAATATTCCTACCCCAAAGAGATTTTTCCTAACATTGCAGAATATTTATTTGCTGCGATGCACCACGCTACGCCGCATATTGTCAGCTTATACCCTTTCTGAATACCCATCATGCGTTAATTAAATTGCCATAAGGAATTTATTTATGTTAATTTCATATCTGTTTCTGCAATATTGCAATAGTTTCCTGTTGCTGGAACATGGGCATGAATCAGCGTAATAAGCGTGTAGTAACCAACAATTAGGGCGTGAGCCCGGTTCCGTTCAGGGAGTGTGCATGAAGACAGTAAGCACGACGCCGCCACATCCGGCGCCAGCCGCGACACCTGCCCGCAAGACGGGCTTGCTGCTTGGGGGCGGTGCACCAAACTCCACCTTGATCGCGGGCGCGCTGGCCGCGTTTCTCGACGAAGGCATCGAATTCGATGTCATTTCGGCCTCCGGCGCCGGTGTGCTGATGGGTTTGCTTTATACGACGCCGCATGAGGCCACGCCGCGCCAGGCCTTGCAAAGCTGGGCCGACACGGGCGTAGCCGACAGTATCTACAAGATGATTCCGATCAACTACAAGGTGTTCCAGAAGCCGGGCATGCACGCCAGCACATTTCGCGACGCCTTCCAGCCGCCGGCCAACAATCCTTTTTTCCAGGCGTTCCAGCAAACGTTTGCGGGCGTGCCCACGGCCTGGTCGGACTGGGGGAAATTGATGGTGTCGTCGCTGTCGCCATCGGACCTGTCGGCGAAAAGCCTGGGCCTGTGCGCGCACTTGCCCTTCCTGGAAAAAGCCGTGGATTTCTCGGGCGTGGCGCGCATGCGCCCCGATTTCTACATCAATGCCTACAACCTTAGCGAGCACCGCATGCAAATCTGGGGCAAGCACGAGATCGCACCGATCCACGTGCGCGCGGCCCTGTCGTTTCCCTTCCTGTATGCGCCCACGACCATCGATGGCGACGACTACATCGAAGGCGCGGCGCTCGATACGCTCAATTTCGAGCCGTTTATCGAAGGCAAGGGCGAACACCATGACGCCGATACCCTGGTCATCCTCGACATCCTCGGCGACGAGCGATTGCTGCGCAAGCCGCGCAATCTGTACGACGCCTGGGTACGCTCCATCATCACGCCACTGGTAAAAATTTCCAAGAGCGAGCTGCGCCTGTTCGAGCTCGAGCACAACACGGACGCGCGCACGGGCCAGCCCAAGCGGCGCCTGCTGAAACTCGACCTGATGGGCGGCATCCCGGAGCAGCACTGGCCCGATACCCTGGACTGGTCCAGTTCGAACATGCAGCTGCTGTTCGACGTGGGCCACAAGGCGGGCCTGGCGTTTTGCCGCCAGCATGGCGACTTGCTGCGCCGCACGCCTGACGCTTCCCCGCTGGCGGCCTAGCACCGTTCTCCGGCCACCTGATCGGCAGCTACTCATCCTGCCTGGCCTCGCCAGGCTGTTTTTTTGACTGTGAAACACCATGAATATCACCAAGCAATTAATTCTGACCCTCACCATCGCCTTGCTGGCCCTGCTGGTGCTGGGCGCCGGCGGCGCCATCCAGCTGCAGCGCGCCCAGGAGCGTTTTGACACCGTGCAAAACCGCATCATCCCCAGCATCCAGGGCTTGAATGCTGCCAAGGGCTTCCTGGCCGATTCGCGCCTGGCCGGCTACCGCCTGTCCGTGTTCTCCAACCTGGCAGACAAGACGGCGCTGGACAAGGCCGTGGCTGACGCCAACACGAATTTCGACAAGGTCATCGCCACGTATCGCGCCGAGCGCCTGTACGACGCCACGGACAGCAAGATGCTCGACGCTGACCAGGCCGCCATGGAAGCCTACCGCCGCGCGCTGGTACCATTCTTTGCCGCCGCCTACGCGGGCGACATGGATGGCGTGCGCGCCACCTTGCTGGCCGGCACGCCGCTGGCCATCACGGCCGCCGCCGCGAAAAAAAGCATGGATGACCATATCGCCTATAACAACAAGCTGGTCGATGACGTAAAGGCCGAAAGCCTGGCCGCCTACGATACGGCCTTCAACACCATGCTGGCCGTGCTGGGCGTGGCCGTGCTGCTGACGGGCGCGCTGGCCTGGCATATCTACCGCACCATCAGCGGCGGCCTGGGCGATATCGAGCATACGCTGGAACGCGTCAGCGCCTCGCTGGACCTGTCCGCCGCCATGCCCGTCGAGCGGATGGATGAAGTGGGCCGTACGGCCACCGCCTTCAACAAATTCCTCGAACGTATCGTCGACGTGATCGCCACCGTGCGCACTTCGGCTGATACGGTCAGCGTGGCGGCCGCGCAGATTTCCGCCGGCAACGCGGACTTGTCCGTACGCACGGAGCAACAGGCGTCTTCCCTGGAAGAAACGGCGTCCAGCCTGGAAGAGCTGACCTCGGCCGTGCGCCAGAATACGGACAATGCGCGTCAGGCCAATACCCTGGCCGTGTCCGCCTCGGACGTGGCCCGCAAGGGCGGCGCCGTGGTGGCGCAAGTGGTGGGCACGATGGGTTCCATCAATGAATCGGCGAAGAAGATTGCCGACATTATCGGCGTGATCGACGGCATCGCCTTCCAAACCAATATTTTGGCGCTGAATGCAGCAGTGGAAGCGGCCCGTGCGGGCGAGCAGGGCCGCGGCTTCGCCGTGGTGGCCACCGAAGTGCGCAACCTGGCGCAGCGCTCGGCGGCGGCGGCCAAGGAAATCAAGGGCTTGATCGAGGATTCCGTGGATAAAGTCAACACGGGCAGCGCGCTGGTCGATCAGGCGGGCGCGACGATGGAAGAAATCGTCGCCAGCATCCGTCGCGTGACGGACATCATGGGCGACATCGCCGACGCCAGCCACGAGCAAAGCGCCGGCATCGAGCAAGTGAACCAGGCCATTTCGCAAATGGACCAGGTCACCCAGCAAAACGCGGCCCTCGTGGAAGAGGCGGCCGCCGCCGCTTCCTCGCTGCAAGAGCGCGCCGTGGAACTGGTCGACGTGGTGGCCGTGTTCCGCCTGCGTGGCGATGCCCAGGCCAAATCGTTGAAGGTGGCGGGCGGTTTGCCAGCCCGTGCTACACCTGCCTCTGGCCGGCGCCTGGCGCTGCCCGGCCGAAGCGTCAGCGCTTGACCCTTGTGACTACCCCGGTACGCCGGGGTTTTTTTTTGCGGTGGAGCCATCCAGTGCGTAAGCGTTGACGTGCTGCACCTGTGGCGGGCGGCGGTAAAGTTGCCGGGGCTGGCAGGGCGGAAGGGATGGCGGGAGGCACCGCCTGGTTCTGCACAGGGTATCAGCCTGACTTTCGTGCGCGTGATTCCGCTTTCGTCCCGAAGCAGACCTTCGCAATGCTGTCATGTGCGCCCAGCCATTGGTGAACATATTCAAGGTCGGAAAAGCTCTTTTTTTGGTCGATGGCGGACGGTGGTGATACCAATATTGTCTCAGGTCGGACAGCCACAGGGAACGGTACCAGATGAATAAATCAGTGCCTCATCGGAAACTGTTGTAGCTCAAAAGCTTTTTAGCAGGTTTTTTCAATATTCAACCGGAGCCCTCTACTCTTCGCAGCACGCACAATTTCCTCAGAAAGCAATGGATCAATCCATATGATTTTATCGACAAAGAAAAAATCTAGCTTCTCACCTTCAGGCTGTTCTATACAAAGATTTTTTATCCCCCTGACCTTATAATCAGGTGAAAGCTCACCACTGGCAAGCTTGCCTAAAACCATAGGCTTTCCCGAATAATCCGAATTGATATAATCAAAACATAAAACTTTATCATTGGCATGAATTAGGAAATACCTTCCCTCTGTGGCTTTCCCATTGAAATAACTGGCGTCCACTGGAAAAAATTCCAAGGAGGTATTATGTTCATCTATAATTTCTTTCATTTGTTCAGAAATAAAGAATGCGCCGCATGTTGTAAGAAAAAAATCGGCTTTGAGTTTTTTTATGCGCTTATCTAAAACAAGGCTAACCTTAGTCTCACGCAAGAGAATTTTTTCACCTAGCTGATAGTGCTCAGGAAGCGCCGGAAAAAACTCCACATCACCATCAATAAACCCACCATCTGGATCTTCATGCCGAAGAATATAGTATTGCACGTTACTTCTCCTAACAAGTCAAACGAGTACCTTCAAGTCTCGGATCTGTATTTTTTAATAGCAGGTTATCAGTGCCTAAGTAGCGACCTCGAAGAGATAATAGTCAAGTAACTCTTGAGCGGACAAGGATAAGCTCAATTCCGCATATACCTCGCGCTCTACGCATTCTGCAGGAGTCTCGCCAATCCCGATGCGACCACCAGGAAGTTCTCACTCATCCCAGCGCCATTTTCCCAGGCGATCGCGCGACTCGATGTGATTGCACAACAACGCTTTACCCGAGCCCTGCCTCACACACATAAGCAATAGCAAACGATTCGTATGGCTGCAGGCTGAGGTGGTCGGTCCAGCTATCACGCTGGGCATAGTTGCTGATCAAGCCTTGCCCGGCAATGCCGTGCAGCATTGCCGGCAGATCCAGTTCGACGTGTTCGCCGGAGAAGTTGTTGACGACAACCAGCTGTTGGCTTCCCAAGCTGCGCCGATAGGCGAATACGTGCGGGTGCTGCTCCAGCAATGGCAGGTATTGTCCGTAAACCATGACGTCCCAGTGCTTGCGCAGTTCGATCAGCTTCTGGTAGTGGAAGAAGACCGAATTGGGTTGTTCCTGCGCGGCCGCGACGTTGATCTCACGGTAGTTTGGATTCAGCTTTAGCCATGGCGTGCCACTACTGAAACCGGCGTTGTGTGTGCTGTTCCACTGCATTGGGGTGCGCGCATTGTCCCGCCCGTTGGCGTGGATGCCGGCCATCATCGTCTCCGGTGAAACGCCGGCGGCCGTGCGTTCGCGGTAGAGGTTGAGCGATTCGATGTCGCGATAGTCGTCGATGGAATCGAAACGTACATTGGTCATGCCTATTTCCTCGCCTTGATAGACGTAGGGGGTGCCCTTGAGAAAATGTAGCGCGGTGGCCAGCATCTTGGCCGACTCGACCCGGTAACGGCCGGGGTCGCCGTATTTGGATACGGCGCGTGGCAGGTCGTGGTTATTCCAGAACAGCGAGTTCCAGCCGGCATCGGCCAGCTCGGTCTGCCACTTACTGATGATCTGCTTGAATTCGATCAGATCGAACGGCCGCGACTTCCATTTCCCTTCCTTGGTATCGTGGGTCATTGTGATGTGCTCAAACTGGAAGACCATCGACAGCTCCTGGCGCGCCGGGTCGGAATACAGCTTGGCGGTCTCCGGGGTGGCGCTCCAAGTCTCGCCCACCGACAATACATCGCGTGCCGCCAAGGTCGCTTGGTGCATTTGCTGCAGCAGCGGGTGCAGTTGGGCGCCGTTGGCGATAATCTGCTGGTCGACCTGTTTGCCGATGAGATCGATCACATCCATGCGGAAGCCGCCGATGCCCTTGTCCAACCACCAGTTCATCATGCGATGCACCTCTTCCTGCACCTGGGGATTTTCCCAGTTCAGGTCCGGCTGTCGTCTCGAGAACAGATGGAAGTAATATTCATCGCTGGCGGTATCGTATTCCCATGCACTCCCGCCAAAATAAGAACGTTGCTGGTCGGGCGGGGAGCCATCGGCGCCTGGATTGCGCCAGATGTAATAGTCACGGTAGGGGCTATCCTTGGATTTCTTCGCCTCGACGAACCAAGCATGTTCGTCAGAGGTGTGGTTGACCACAAGATCCATCAAAATACGGATGTCGCGCTTGGCCGCCTCTGCGATCAACTGCTCCATCTCGGCCAATGTGCCGAATTCAGCGGCGATATCCTGATAGTCGGAGATGTCATAGCCGTTATCGTCCATCGGCGACCGGTACACCGGCGACAGCCAGATCAGGTTGATTCCCAGATGTTGCAGGTAGTCCAGTCTGCCGATGATGCCGGCCAGATCACCGACCCCATCGTGATTGCTGTCTTGAAAACTACGTGGGTAGATCTGATACACGACGGCGTTATGCCACCATTTCTTATCCAACATGATTATCTTTCTCGCTTATGGATTGGCGGCACTGTCTTGCAACGTGCCAAGGGATCGTCAGGGGTAGGGTAGATCCGATCTCGTCGTTGGATCCGGCAGCGATGAGATCGCACACCAGAAGTGTGGCAGGACACCGAGGCTCCAAACACGATCCATCGTGTTTTCATCGTCCGAGAACCATGGATGAGGAGATTCTAAGCTACCGATGGCGTTTTGCTGCAATGGCACCGTCCGCTTCCGCACCTTACAGCGGACAGTCAGAGGTTTTTTCTTTTAACTGGTCTCGACATGCTCGTCCATCACTCAGGCGCAGGCCGCCTCTTTAGTCGATTTGGACACCGCTACGCTCTCTAGAAAAGACGACATTGAGCACCCGCGGGTTGTCGACGATGAATCCGGTGATCCGCTGACGGCTGTCACGGGTAAAACGCAATAGGTCTTGATCATCGACGGTCACAGTGAACGCGTCCTCGAAAACCGGATTCATCGGTTTAGTCGCCTCGCGCTGCACTTGCTTGAATAGCTTGCCGTCTTTCGCAACGATGGTCCAATGCACGTTGATTTCCGGACTAAAATAAGTTCCGGTATAGTCTTCCAAGTGTATGTAATCTGTTTGAATAGGGCGTACTCGATCCAGTTCGACCGGTTCCCCAGACTGATATACGATATTCAAGAGCTGACGCTTATCCTGCTTCGAAAACTGAAAGGTATTCTCCGTTTTTCGCGGTAATCGGAAACGCTGTTCGCCGCTCTGCTCCAGGGCAACACGTTCCCGCTGCGGCGCAATATACCAAAGTTGACCGTCCTTGAGCTCAATGGTATGGAGCGACTGAGCGTAACGGTCAAGATAAACGCCGGTGTAGCTCGCGAGCTCGGATTCCGAAGACATCGTCTTTCGAGCGGGCGCAATGACAGCATCCTTCGCAGTTTGATTCGAGGAAGTCGCGCCGCGTTTCTTGATCTCCTCGGCCAGGAAAAGATCGGCCACTTTAAAGCTGAGCAGAGTCTGGTCTACGCCGTCGACATTACATAAAACCATTGCAGAAAATCTCTCGTCGGGCAGCCGCAACAACTGCGCGTGGAAACCTGCGGTATCTCCAGCGTGGTGTACCGACCTCATTCCGCGATAAGCACCATCGACGATCAGTCCACGTGCATAGCTCAAGGCGACACCGTCGCTTCGAACAGCATTCTCTTGCATCTGCTTGACCAGCCATTCGCCACCAACGCGTGATTCGTAGAAATTCTGGTCCCATTTCGCTAGGTCCGACACGGTGGTCAGCACGCCCGTATTGCCTACCTGCTCCCAGTTGACGTCCTTCATGCTGAATCCGCCGCCCCCCACTGGTGCATAGCCCATTGCACGCTGCGCTACCACGACGTCGTACTTGTCACGAAGACGAGTGTGGTGCATACCCAGCGGTTGAAAAATACGGTCCTGCAGGAATTTCCCGAAATTCCTATGGCTGACTCGTTCGACAATCTTTGCCAGTAAGAAGTAATTCGTATTGCTGTACATGTAATGCGATCCCGGTGCGAAATTCAACGACCTCTGCCGCAGAATGACCGCCATCGCATCCGCATCTGACGAATAGTCAACTTCACGCACACCAGTCCCCATCGTCATAAGAACCGTATAGTCCCGCAAGCCGCTAGTATGCGACAGCATTTGATCGACTGAAATCGCCGTGCCGTAATTGTGCATCTCAGGTAGATGCTTGCGAATATCATCATTCAGAGAGATTTTTCCATCCTGCACGAGCAACAGAATGGCCGCAGCCGTGAATTGCTTGGAGGTCGATCCAATGGCAAACAGTGTTTTTTCTGGATCAATAGGTACGCCAAATTCAAGACTGGCGTTTCCGTATCCCTTTTTGTACACAAGCTCGCCGTTTAGGATCACGCCGAGTGCGCAGCCCGGGCTGTCGGCGGCATAGGCCGAAAACAAGGCATCCACACGGCGTGCAAGTTCGGCTTTTTGCAAGGTGTTGTTCACGTCGGCCATCGCTGCTGCGCTGAAAAAGATGGGCGCAATTGAGAAAAAATGCCGGCATGTTGCAAGGAAGTTCATTACGACCTTTCATTAAAAGACGCTGCATGGTTATAGTCCGGTCAGGTGCACAAGTTCGATCGTTGTGCTCCTTTGCGGAAAACACCTTCGATTCCACGGACGCCGGCTTCTGGCCAGCGTTTTCCTTCAGCACCAAGATGAAATGCTCCCATGCTCATGAGGAGCCTGTTTGCACGATAAGAGTTCCGAAAATAGTAAGCATCAACTCCTTCATTGGCGGGCTGCAGCAAGAGTGAATTCAGCAATCCGCTGCTGACCGGTAGTTGCCGGATGCTACCCAGTCCCAAATCAGCAAACTCTGCCTCCAATTGTCAACGGCCTCAGAGGATAGCAAATTACCAAATGGGGAAACTCACACATTGTTACGTCAACGCGAATGGCTGCTCCTGGCAATGCAGGGTTGATGAAAATGGCCATCGCAACCGATTGCGCGTGCCAAATTTGGCAGGTTTACCTGCATGAAAATTACGACGATTAGCCCAGTTGGAAGGCCAACATACAAAAGTCACCTTCCTTGGAGTCTTTAAAAAATACTGGAACAATCCAGCAGGGTAATCCCTCCCAGCAAATGATCGCGTTTAAAGCTGGAGGACGAAAACCGGCGCCTGAAGAAGATGTATGCCGAAGAGCGCTTAAAAGCCGAGATCGTCGACGAGGCCCTGACAAAAAAATGGTAGCGCCATCTCAGCGGCCGGAGATGGCGCAATGGGCCGTGGCCCAGCGTTCAGCCACCATAAGAATGGCCTGCCAAGCACTATCCAGGCCTGCAATCGCTAACGCGCCAAGCTCGATGCGGAAAACGCTGTCGTGGCTGACTGGCTGCGACGCCTGACCAGCGAGCAGCGCAACTGGGGCTTCGGCCTGTGCTTCCTGTCTTTGCGCAACGTGAAGGGCTTTAAATGGAACCGCAAGCGCGTCGTCTACCGGATCTATCTCGAACTGGAACTGAATTTGCGGATCAAGCCACGCCATCGGCCGGTGCGCGAAAAACCGCTGCCGCTGGCCGTGGCTGTACAAATCAACGAGAGCTGGTCGATGGACTTCATGCACGACCAACGGGCTGATGGCCGTAGCATCCGCTTGTTCAACGTGATTGACGATTCCAACCGTGAGGGACTCGGCATCGAGCTTGATTTCTCATTGCCGTCCGAACGGGTCATCCGGTCCCTTGACAGTATCATCGAATGGCGTAGCAAACCCTAGGCCATTCGCTGCGATAACGGCCCGGAGTACATCAGCGCCGTGACGCCGGCCTGGGGCGCCAGGCGCGGCATACGCATCGTTTTTATCCAGCCTGGCCAGCTGCGGCAGAACGCTGATGTCGAGCGTTACAACCGCACGGTGCGCTATGACTGGTTGGCCCATCACTTGTTTGAAACGTTCGAGGATATCCAGGACTTCGCAAGCCGCTGGCTGTGGAATTACGATCACGACCGGCCCAACATGGCACTTGGCGGCATCACGCCAAAACAGAAGCTTGCCTTGGCCGCTTAACCTCTACTTTTAGCGCGCTCTGGAAATGGGCGGATTACCCCGATGATTTTCCGTTCTCTAGGTGAATTTCAGAGTCATCGCATATCTCAACCAGGCAGTAGCCGCCTCGGACTGAATACTTTGGCTGTCACGATGAAGTGCAAAGGGAAAAGGGCGCAGCCGATACTCAGGACTTGCCCGCGCTGCTGGCGGCGCCGCTGGCGCGCGCCAGGCTCGAGCGCGCGCCAGCCACCGCGCGCAGGCGCTCTTCAAGATAAGCGCTCACGCGGGGATGCTGGCTGAAAGCGACGTTGAAGCGGATGTGCTGGTCGGGCGTGTCGTTGGCCGAGAACGCCGCGCCGCGCATCAGCAGGATCTTGTTGCGGTAGGCATCCTGCACAAGCAAGTCCACGTCCAGCCCTTCGGGCATGCTGCCCCACAGGAAAATTCCTGCGTCGCCGGGCTGCTCGAACAGCACGCCGGCCGCGCTCAGTTGCTGCGTGCTGGCGTTGCGTGCCACCATGATTTTGCGTTGCAGCCGCTCCAGGTGCTTGCGCAGGTTGCCGGCCTTGAGCACTTCCAGCAGAACGTATTCGTTCAGCGCAGGCAACGTCATGATGGCGTGGATCTTGGTTCGCATCAGCAGTTTGAGCAGGGCAGGCGCTGCGGCCAGGTAGCCCATGCGCAGGGCCGGGCTCAGCGCCTTGCACAGGCTGGAGTAGTAGATCACGCCGTCCAGTCCGGACAGCGATGCCAGCCGCGTGCTGTGGGCCTGCTGGAAATGGCCGTGCACGTCGTCTTCGGCGATCAGGAAGCCATGCTGCTGCGCCATGATCAGCACCTTGTGCAGGTTGGCGGCGCTGCTGCTCCACCCGGTGGGATTGTGCAAAGCCGTCTGCACGAACAGCAGGCGCGGACGGTGCGCGCGGCAGGCGGCTTCCAGTTCATCCAGGTCGAGGCCATCGGGGCGGCGCTTGATCGGCACCAGGCGCACGCCGTCCTGGCGCAGCCTGCCGAACATCAGGAAGTATCCGGGGTCTTCCACCATCACCGTATCGCCGGGCTGCAGGAAGGTGCGGCAGATCAGATCGATTGCATGGGTGCCGCCGAAAGTGGTGAGGATGTGGCTGGCGTCCGCAGCGATACCGATGCCGCGCAACAGCAGCGCGACCTGTTCGCGCAGTTCGGCCAGCCCTTGCGGCGGACAGCGCGAGGCCATGCCGGCTGCGCTGCGCGCCAGGCCACGTTGCACGGCGGCCGCCGGCAGCGCATCCTGCAGCCAAGTGGGCGGCAAGGCGCCGCTGCTTGCCAGCAGCACGCCCGGCCGCTGGTCGTTCACTTGCTGGCTTAGCCAAACGGGTTCCTGCTCCTGGCCCGCTTCCAGCGCCACCTCGTCGGGAATGGCGTGGCTGGCATCAGTTGGTGCGCAGACGAAGAAGCCCGCCGTGCCGTGCGTATCGATGACGCCTGCGGCCACCAGCCTGTCATAAGCCACCACTACGGTGTTGGTGCTCACCGCGAGCTGCGTGGCGAGCTGGCGGATCGACGGCAGCTTGGTCCCGCCAGGCAGGACGCGTTGCGCGATCTGCTGGCGCAATGCGGCCTCGATCTGCTTGAACAGGGCGATGGGTGAGGAGCGGTCGATGGCGAACATGGGTAGAAGTCTAGCGTAAAAACATCACGGCGAGGACCAGCAGAATAGCACCCATCGCCAGATTGAATATGCGCTGGTTGCGGGGCGCTTTCAGTACGCTGCGAATCGAGACGCCGAACAGCGCCCACATGGTGTTGCACGGCATGCCCACCACGGTGCCGATCACGGACACCAGCAGCGCGTTGGCGAGCATGTTGCTTTGCGAAGGCATGAAGACCGACGCCATGGTGATCGCCTTGAGCCAGCTCTTGGGATTCAACGCCTGAAACAGCGCCGCCTGCGCAAACGACACGGCCTTCGGCGCGCTGCTTCCCGCCACCGAGGCGCCGGCAAGCTTCCAGGCCAAAAACATCAGGTACAGCGCGCCCGCGATCCGCAGTCCCTGCTGCGCCATCGGGTACGCGACGAAGACACTGCCCAGCCCCACGCACATGAGCATGGTCTGCACAAAGATGCCGACCTGGATGCCGAGGATCACCGGCAGCGCACCGCGATAACCGAAATTGGCGCCGGTGGTGGCCAGCATGACGTTGTTTGGCCCGGGCGTGGCGGACATCACAAAGCAATAGCTCATCAGGGGCAGGAGTTCGGTCATGGTATGCAGTCGCAGCGTGGAGAAGGCCCCAGTCTAGAAGCGCGGCACGGCAGAGACAAGGCACAAGGCGCCGCATACAAGCACATGCTGTATCAATCGAACGACTGCTACAGCGGCGAGACAGGCCGGCCCGTCCGGACAAACTTCAGAAACGTCGTTTCATCTGTTACCGCTTCAAGCTGTTCGTGCATGTCATCCCTCGTCGTTGGATCAGGCAGCCACGACATATTGCAAGAACTATGGGGCAGGAAAGTGCAGGCGGGCCGGGCTAGCGTCTATTTTGGCGTGATGGCCCTAGGGGCGAATGATATAGTGGCGGGAATGTATACACTGAAAGAAACTGCCATGAAAAACGACGCAAGCGCTCGCCCGAAAGCAAGTCAAGCCCCTGCCAGGCTCAGCAAAGGGGACTTCGTCACCGCACTGCGCAAACTGCTGCAAGAAGCAGGAAAGGCCGGCGAGACCAGTGTGGACGTGCGCGCTGCGACCCTGCACACCGACGTTGGCGTGTATCCGGCGCGCGGCCATTCGATGCCGACCTGTTGCACGGTGATGTATGAAGAGATGCAGCCGGGTGACGAGATACTGCTGACGCCACCCAGCGGCAAGGGACCGACGCTGCTGGTACGGTATAAATTCCCGCGCTGAAAATCGTGGTCTTAGAGACAGTTTATAACTTGGCGGAGATGTAGGCGATGCAGTCGCAGCGAAGCCTTTGCCAAGTAATTCCTGGTCTCTGATTCGTCCATGCGCTGCTCGTCATCACGCACCAATCGTCGGTAACTTACAATCTATCGGCTTTTCATCATTCAAGAATTATGGATCAGGAGAGTCCAAGCTGCTGTCGGCGATGTAGCCCGCCAATCGGCTCCGTCTGCTTCCGCCCCAGTGCAGTCATTCAGTTTGCCAGTAGTCGACTGCTGCGGGAGGCGCTCATTAAATCGGGTTTTACCTGACTAGTGTCAAGCAGTAAAAGCGGTCCGCTCCACTTTCTGGTTTTGGGTCCGGGCCACGAACCCATCCCAAAGACGCATACAGGTGAACCGCAGCCCCCAGGTCGCCCCAAGTCTCGAGTTCCAGGGAAGAGCTTTACGGATTGACATTGCTACCTTTTAAGTGAATCAGAGTAATGATTCTATGCGAGGGCTTCTTGTCAGTCGAGTGAGCGCCATTCTTCCCATCAATCACGGACCGTCTGGTATTGGCCGTACTCGGTTCAGAGCAGGGGGCGCTTCTTGTTCATGCGAGAAGCTATCGAATTGTCGCTCCGGAAGTTCTTTCAATTGAACCGGCACCATTTTCGTAACGCCGCCATCTTCGTATCTAGCCTCAATGTCATAGTCCGCTGACTCGACGAGAGCGAAAGACACTTCCCTACCGATACGCGTTCCAATGCCGTGGCAAAAAAGAGCTGCTTGACGACCTTCCAATAATGGCTTCAATTGATGAGCGCGAAGCGCTGCAATTTTATATGGTAAGCCGTCTAACAGTCCGCCACATTGAATGCGTCTCAACCCATTTGGGATTAGTCCAGGGGATTCGCAGTTATGCGGTTGCACTTGCTTCGTTTGACGATGCGAATATATAGCTTTGAATTCTTGCCTCCACTACAGTTGAGATAATAGCTGCTTTCCAGTAATCCATCCGCTTTTGGCTGAACCCGAGCGTTAATCAGAGACAATGCGCTGTCCCACCTCGAATTCATTCTCATGGCAATAAAACAGGATAAGCGGCGTGTCGTTCGAATAGACCATTGCATCGTCACGTGAAGGGACAAAAATATCCGACCAGTTTTCGACCAGGAACTCGCTGCTGCATAAGAAACAGTCGTTTTCTCCAAACACAACTACGACCTGCTGAATTTCAGGCACGCGCGCACGTAACCACTTGGTTGCGATGGCCGCATCATCTCCAAATTCGATTCGTTCGATTGAGCCAACGGTGTTAACGTTCAAGCCGAGATGCGTCTTCGAGTCATGAAGGCCCACTAAATCATATGCACGGCGCGCACTCTCGGCATTCAGCCAGGCGATATTCGCGGAGTGATGCTCCAGCTCCTGAATCCTCCAATGTGTTGTGTTCATCATCTCTTAAAATCCAATATGCTCACCGCCTTGACGAGCGGGAATTTGTCGTCGAACCGGGCCAACGCTTTCAGGATGGTATCGTACCAGGGTGTGAAATACACGGCTCGTTACTTGTCTTGACAGGGGCGGCTCTGTTTGCTGCCATATTAATGCCAGCCTCCTTAAGCCTGGGTCCAAACAAGTCTGCCATCATGGCCTGACTGTGTCTGCGACAAGTGCCGCCAGAATTTAATTATATTGATATGGCCGACAAACTACAGTGTATCCTCCCATTCCGGCAAGGCTGTTTTTGTCGATGCAAAGGAAAAGCTGCGGTGTTTGTTTCGGCTAGCGGAGTATCTTTTGCTTGGCGCAATGATCATGCAGATACTGCATGATGAATACTATGCCGCAGACCAATATCCCGACGCTGCACGGCGCCGGATAGAAGGCTTAATTACTTCATCAAAATGATAGAGAGATACCCAATTGACGCATATCGAAGAAAGCATCCACATTGCAGTCGCGCCCACGGTCATTGACCAAATTTGGAGCGAAGTCGACCGATGGCACCTGTGGGATCCGGACACAAAGCAAGCGCGGCTCAATGGGCCATTTGCGGCTGGGACACAGGGCAGGATAGTTCCCAATAAAGGGATGGGTATTCCGATGGTGGTTACCGAGCGCTCCGCAGGCCGCTCGTTCACCGTCGAGGGCTACATCCTGTTGTTCCGTATCCACTTCGAGCACACGGTTACTGCCGTAGACGGGGGATCGGAAGTCGTTCACCGCGTGTGGTTCACTGGAGCGCTTGCCTTTCTGTTCGGGCCTGGCGTTGCCAAGCAGGTTCGGCAAGGGCTTCCCAAAACGATGCGCTCACTCAAGGCCTATGCCGAGAAGCGCAACGAGACTCTCCATGATGGCGAGGTGGGCGAGGCCAAGGTGACAACAGGTTGATAGATAGTTTCCCCTCGTCAATTCCTTGCAAAGTGCCGCGTCAAATTAACGTGCCCTTCCCGTCATGATGGAATACAATTCCTGCGTGGCAGCCAGCGTGCCTGGCAAGGCCGGGCACGGCGTCACGCTTTGACCTTGGAAAGATGTTTGCTTATGACTCTGCAGTTCCCCCTGCCGAATGTGCCCCTTGCGCCGCGCGCGCCCTCGATTCTGCTCCAGCCATTCGGCTCTCTGTTTACCCTGACCCTGTTCTGCCTGATTCCCGCAGCGTCCGCTGTGGCGGCCGCGCCTGCCAGCAACAGCGTCATGCTGGAAGAACTGACCAGCTCGGAGTTGCGCAGCCGTATCGACCACGGTGCCACGACAGTGCTGGTGCCGATTGGCGGCGTCGAGCAGAGCGGGCCGTATATCGCGCTGGGCAAGCACAATGTGCGCGCCGGGCTGCTGGCGCGCCAGATTGCGCAAAAGCTGGGCAATACCATCGTCGCACCCGTCGTTTCCTACGTGCCGGAAGGCGCGATTTCTCCGCCGGCCGGCCACATGCGCTTTGCCGGCACGATCTCGATACCGCCAGCCGCCTTCGAAGCCGTGCTGGAAGGTACGGCCACCAGCCTGCGCCAGCATGGTTTTCGCGACATCATATTCCTCGGTGATCACGGTGGGTATCAGAAGAACGAGCAGAATGTGGCGAATAAACTCAACCGTGCCTGGGGGAAAGCGTCTGCTGCCAAAGATGCCCGTGCGTATGCCTTGCTCGACTACTATGACATTACGCAATCGCAATATATTGCCGATCTGCAAAAGCGCGGCTACAGCAGCGCCGAGATCGGCCTGCATGCGGGCTTGGCGGACGCGGCACTGATGCTGGCGACGGACCCGTCGCTGGTGCGCAGCGAAGCCATGGCCCACGGACCCAAGCCCGGCGTGGCGGACGGCGTGCGCGGCGACGCCACCCGCGCTACGGCTGAATTGGGCCAGATCGGCATCAAGCTGCAGGTGGACACCTCGGTGGCCGCCATCAAACAACTGCTACAACGTAACAAGTAAATTCTCCGCCGGAAGTGCTTAACTTCTGGCTTTTGCAACGAAAAGATGCGAAATAACATGAAAAAAACTCAACGACGTACTATCGTCACCTTGTCCGCCCTGGCTGCCGCGCTGGCAGGCCTGGGCATGGCCAGCCAGGTCATTGGCGCCAGCACGCCGGCCCCTGCCGCTGCGGCGCCGGCTGCCGCCTATTCTCCGCTGCCGGGCATGCCGCCGCTGGTCGATCCGAAAAACGTGTATGGCAGCATTGCCAGCAGCAATATGAGTCCCGTCGTCAAGGATCACTTGCGCCGCGTCTACGTGCCCAACCTGCGCTCGAACGATGTTTACGTGATCGACCAGGACAGCCTGAAAGTGGTCGACAAGTTCAAGGTCGGCAGCGGTCCGCAGCACGTGGTGCCCTCGTGGGACTTGCGCACCCTGTGGGTGGCGAACAACGCCGAACGCACGGACAAGGGCAGTCTGACCCCGGTCGACCCTTTGAGCGGCAAGCCGGGCAAGGAAGTGCCCGTCGATGACCCCTACAATATGTACTTTACGCCGGATGGCAAGTCGGCCATCGTCGTGGCCGAAGCGCGCCACCGTCTCGATTTCCGCGATCCGAAGACCATGGCGGTGCAGTATTCGATCGACACGCCCCAGTGCGGCGGCATCAACCATGCGGATTTCTCGAATGACGGTCGCTACGCCATGTTCACCTGCGAGTTCGACGGCACCATCGCCAAGATCGACCTGGTGGGGCGCAAGGTCGACGGCTACCTGAAATTGCAGATGCCGGCCAAGCGCTTTGCCGAGTCCGGTCCCGTGGGTGGCCCCGCGAATGAAATCTGTAGCGTCAAGAAGGGCATGCCACAAGATATACGCATCTCGCCGGACGGCAAGAAATTCTATATCGCCGACATGGATGCCGACGGCGTGCACATCGTCGATGGCGCCACCCTGAAGGAAATCGGCTTCATCCAGACGGGTGTGGGCGCGCACGGTCTGTACCCTAGCCGCGATGGCAAGAAACTGTACGTGGCCAACCGCGGCACGCACCGCATCCACGGCAAACCGAAGGGCAAGGGTAGCGTCAGCGTGATCGATTTCGCCACCGAAAAAGTGGTGACGCAGTGGCCGATTCCCGGTGGCGGCAGCCCCGATATGGGCAATGTCAGCGCCGATGGCAAGTATCTGTGGCTGTCCGGCCGCTTCGACGATGTGGTGTATCGCATCGATACGAACAGCGGCGACGTGTCCAAGGTGAAAGTCGGCCAGGAACCGCATGGCCTGACCGTGTGGCCTCAGCCGGGCCGCTATTCGCTGGGCCATACGGGCAACCTGCGCTAGGCGAGGCAGCTGCACGGTCATCGTACCGGGGCTCCTGCGCGGGCATACTCCGCCCGCGCAGGAGTTGTTGTTTTGATTGCCTAAAAAGCAATATTGGCGCATACTGTGCTTCCTGTCCCCTTACCTGCAAGGAGCACCATCATGATTCTTGATCACATCGGTTTGAATGTCAGCGATGCACAGGCCAGCAAGGCCTTTTTTTCGGCCGCCCTGGCGCCCCTGGGCGTGTCGGTGGTGATGGAAGTGCAGGGCTGGGTCGGCCTGGGCAAGGACGGCAAGCCCGATTTCTGGTTCGGCGTGGGCGGTGCGCCGCATGCCGGCATGCATCTTGCCTTCGCGGCGGACAACCGAGCTCAGGTGGACGCGTTTTACAAGGCCGCGCTGGAAGCAGGCGGCAAGGATAACGGCGCCCCAGGCATCCGCGCCATCTATCACCCGAATTACTACGGCGCCTTCGTCCTGGGTCCGGACGGTCACAATGTCGAAGCCGTCTGCCACCATCCCGAACCCTGACACCGTTCATTAACAAAAGAGAGCAGCATGAAGCACAGCGCCACCCTGTTTGCCGACGATGCCGGCCGCTATGCCTATGTGAAAGCGGGTTTTTCCTGGCCGGCCCTGTTGCTGGGCTCGTTCTGGGCCGTGGCCAAGCGCCGCTGGTGGCTATTGCTGCTCATGCTGGCGATGGATGCATGCCTGTGGTTTGGCAGCCATTTGGCCACCGAACTGCGCATTGGTCCGATGATGCTGCTGATGGCCGCCGCGGAACTCAGTTACCTGCTGGCGCGTGGCTGGTATGGCAACCGCTGGCTGGAAGCCTCGCTGCGCAGCCATGGTTACAAGCCCGTCGTGCCGGCCACGGGCACTGCCCGTTGAGCGTGCCTGGCACAGAATTTCTTTCCCCTCACTGACGTTTTGCCAGGGCAAGCCGTCCAGCCGAAACTTTCTGCGCAGCTTAACGCACGTTTGATCCAGATCATCCCTCACCTGCGGTGCTCGCGTAGCCTTGGGACTCGCGTTGCAAAGCATCTTCCCACCAATCGGATATGTTTTTTCGCGTTTCGTGGCGTAGCCCGGTCGTCTGCTTCACCGTTCGACAGCCGGTGGTGTCGCCTTGTGTCTACCCAACCGCTATTGAATGAGGAATTTCATGTATCCATATTCCCGTAGTGTTACCCCTGCCGTCAAAAACCACCTGGAAGCGCAACTGGCTTTTTTCAATAGTCTGTCGAAGTCCTTGTTCCAGTCGGTGCAGCACTTTAATGACCTGAACATGCAGCTGGCGCAAGGCTTGCTGGAAGAGGCCACTGTCTCCAGCCAGAAGCTGCTGACGGTCGAGCGCGCTGAAGATGTGTTCCAGGTGGCTGCCGCTGTGGGCCAGCCAGCCGCCGAGCAACTGCGCAAGTACCAGGAACAGGTATCGCGCCTGGCAGCCGATACGCAGGTCGAACTGGCCAATGTGGCAGAGCGGCATGTGACTGAAGCGAGCCGCACTGCCAAGGCCCTGGCCGAAGAAGTGGCCCGCACGGCTTCGGAAGAAGCGCAGAAAAACGTGCGCAAGCAGCAGGAAGTCATGCAGCGCGTCGCCGTACCATTTCAGGCCAACCATCAAAACGGCGCCAACCGCGACCAGCAGCGCGGTGCGCAAAACCGTGAGGGTCAAAGCCTGCAAAGCGCCAGCCAGCAAGGTAGTCAGCAGTCGGCCGGCAGCGAAAGCTCCGCCAGTGTCAGCGCATCGCAAGCGGGTTCGGCACAAAGCAAAACCAGCGGTGCAAGCCGTAAAGAGTAAGCGGGCTGCTGCTAGCCGATGACAGCTGAATACGCATCGCGAGGGGCTAGCCTTGGGATGCGCTTAGCTGGCGCAGCATCGTGCGTCGTGGTCCGGGCAGAACGCCCGTTCTTCAGGGGGCGGGCGTTTTGTCGTGGGCGCGCGCGGCGCCAGCCTGCGTGACGGCGCTCTGCGCCTTTGCCGGACGTGGCAGCGTGGCGGGGATTTCCCGCCCGTCCGTGGCCGCGCCCATATTACGTGTCAGCGTGGTATCGACCTTGCTGTTGGCGTCGATAAAGGCGCTCACGGCGTCCAGCGTGGGGGCCAGCATGCGCAAGGGGCTGGCCAGCGAAGCGACCAGGGTGGTATGGCTGACCTTGTCGAAATACGTTTCCGTCACGGGCCTGGCCAGCGTCCGCAAGGCACTGGCAAGGCCACCCGTGTTGCGCTGTGGATTGACCAGCTTGTCCTGCCCGGGCAGGGGGGCTATCAGCAGGGCGGGCGGGGCTTCGGCGGTTACGTGATGGATAGGCTGCGAAGAGGCGGGCGTGTCCGGGTAAAAGAAGACGGGCCGGGTGGTGGTGTTTTCAATCGGCAAGAAATCATAGGGACCGGCCAGGCCTATCCAGCCCCGCAAGTCGTGCGGGTGCATGCCGTGGCGTGCCAGCAGGCTGGCGTCGAGCGCCACCATCGCCGCATTGTAAGCGCCGGCGCTATGGCCCATGACGAACAGGCGGGCGGGGTCGCCGCCATGGCGGCTGGACTCCATCGCGGCCCAGGCCACGGCGCGGGCCGCATCTTGCAAGATCTCGGGGTAGTGCACCTCCGGATATAGCCGGTAGTCGGCGATCACGGCCATGTAGCCGCGCGCAGCGAGCGCGTGGCCAACGAAGGCATAGTCTGCGCGCTCGCCCGCCGTCCAGTTGCCGCCATAGAAGAACACCACCACGGGCACGGGTCCCGTGCGGATTTTTGGGACATACACATCGAGTTTTTGCCGTGGCAGGGGGCCGTAGGCCAGGCCCCGCGTCACTTGCGAGGCGCTGCCGGACGACAAGGCATTGATGGCGGTCAAGGGCGAGCAGGCAGCCAGGCCTGTGGCCAGCGGGATGGCCGCCAGCAAACCGAGCAATGTAGTGCGCAGGATCGTCATGCTGGCTCCTGATACTTGTGGGTGATGCTTGCAGTGTAGACCAGGCAGGGCAGGGCGCGCATGGGGAAGTTGCTGTCCGTCATAGATAAATGTTGCATGCGACAATCAATCCTGCAGCAGCCATTTGCGCGCCGTGGCGATGACGGCGTCCGACAAAGTGCGCGTGAGCGGCGTCTGGATATCCCAGGCATGCCAGGTCAGGGGCACGTCGAGCGCTTGCCCCGCCGCCACGTCGACGAGCCTGCCGGCGGCCAGCGCCGTTTCCGCCTGCAGCAAAGGCACCATGCCATAAGCATAGCCCGCTTCGATGAAACGCACGAAGTCGCGCGCCGAACCGAGCACATGGTGCGGATAGCGGCCCGTGTAGCCGAGGCGGTGCTGCAAATAGCGCTCGTGCAGGGCATCCTTGCTGCCAAACGTGATGGCGGGCGCCTGGCTGACGGCCTCCACTGTAAAACCATGGGGGAACCATTGCTGCGCAAATGCGGGCGACGCCACGCACAGGTAGCGCATGCCGCCCAGCGGCGTGGCCGTGGTGCCGGCCACCAGGTCGTTGGCGCTGGTGACGCAGGCAAACACGCGTCCTTCGCGCAGCTGGCTCAGGGTGTGGTCCTGGTCGTCGAGACGGATGTCGAGCAGGCAGGACGGCGGTGACAGCAGCGGCCCCAGCGCTTCCGGGATCCAGGTGGCGGCGCTGTCGGCGTTGACGGCGATGGCCAGCGCCGGCAATTGCGTGGTGGGGCCGGGCTGGGCGTCGAGCGCCGCCTCGAGCAGCTTGACTTGCCGGTAGTGGGCGATCAGGCGCTGGCCCGCTTCCGTGGGCAGGGGCGGGTGGCTGCGGATGATCAACAGGGTGCCTTCCAGGTTTTCCAGGGTGCGTATGCGCTGCGACACGGCTGGCTGGCTGATCGCCAGCGCCTGCGCGGCCTTTTCAAAGCTGCCCAGGCCGATTACGGCGTCGAGGGCGGCCAATCCACGGTAATCGACGACGCGCATAAGTTTCTCTTATATATGGTTAGAATCATTCATTATACTTATATTTACTTTTTCTTTACACTGTTGAAATAGGGTAACAACTCCACTCTCCCGCGCGGTCCTCCTGGTTCCGCTACACCCTCCACTTACCTCTGATGACTTTGCCGTTGCCGGCAGAGCGTGGGCGGCCGTGCGCGTGATGGAAAGCAATGGAAAGGAATCGATATGGACAGCGCAATTTTCTTGAAAGGCATGGGGCTCGGAGCGAGCCTGATCGTGGCCATCGGCACGCAAAACGCATTCTTGCTCAAGCAGGGGCTAAAGCGCCATTACGTGCTCACCTGCATCCTGGTGTGCTTGCTGTGCGACGCCATCCTGATCACGGCCGGCGTGGCCGGCATGGGCACGTTCATTGCCGATAATCCTAATTTCCTGCTGTGGGCCAAGGCCGGCGGCGCCACGTTCCTGATTGCGTATGGCTTGCGCGCTGCAAAGTCGGCCTGGCGTCCAACGGCCATGACAGTGTCGGCTGCCAAGGCGCCCGAAGGCTACTGGGCCGTGATCGGCGCTGCGCTGGCGTTCAGTCTGCTGAACCCGCACGCCTTCCTCGACACGGTCATCCTGCTCGGTTCCATCGGCGGCCAGCATGAAGGCGTAGGACGCTTCTACTTCGCCGGCGGCGCCATCATGGCTTCGGCCCTGTGGTTCTTCCTGCTGGGCTTTGGCGCCCGCTACCTGGCGCCCGTGTTTGCCAAGCCCATGGCGTGGCGCGTGCTCGACGGCATCATCGCCCTCGTGATGTGGGCCATCGCTGCCTCGCTGTTCTTGTAAGGCATCAACGCGTCAGGAAGGCCAGCACGCGGCTGGCCAGCTGGCCATACGGCGGCCACAGCAGTTTCAGCGCGCTGTAGCGGGCCTGGTAAAACACGGGCCGCAGCTTGCTGAAGGTGTGAAAACCTTCCACGCCATGGTAGTGGCCCATGCCGGACTCGCCCACGCCGCCGAAGGGCAAATCGTGCTGGCCCACGTGATACAGTGCATCGTTGACGGACACGCCGCCCGACATCACCGTGTCGATCAGCAGTTGCACGGTATCTGCCTGATTGCTGAATGGATAGATGGCCAGCGGGCGCGGCCCCGCGTTGATGCTGTCGATCACCGTGTCTAGGGTCGCATAGCCGCGCAGCGGCAGGATGGGGCCGAAGATTTCGCGCGTCAGCAGCACGCTGTCCTCGGGCGCATCGAGCACGATGTGCGGCGCGATCTTGCGCGTGGCCCGGTCGTAGGCAGGCCCTGGCAGCAAGGGAATCACTTGTGCGCCCTGTTCCCGCGCTTCGTCCAGCGCCTGCAGCAGGCGCTCAAAGGCGGCCTCGTCGATGATGGAGGTGTAATCGGGCGTATCCAGCCGCGGGTAGCGCGTGGGCATGATCTGGCGCGCGTGTTCGACGAAGGCGGCGATGCTCGCTTCGGGCAGCCAGGCGTGGTCGACGCTGGTACAGATTTGCCCCGCGTTCAGGTATTTGACAAACAGGATGCGCTCGGCGGCCGTGCGCAGGGGAAAGTCTGCGCAGACGATGGCCGGCGCCTTGCCGCCCAGTTCCAGGGTGACGGGGCACAGATTGCGCGCGGCTGCCGCCATGACGGCGCGGCCCGTCTGGCCGGACCCCGTGAACAGCAGGTGGTCGAACGGCAGCTGTGAAAAAGCCATGCCCACGCCGCCTGTCTCTTCAAAAAACTGCAATTTTTCCGGCGGGAAGTAGGCTGGCATCTTCTCGATCAGCAGCCGGGCCAGGTGGCGCGAGTTTTCGCTCATCTTGACCATGGCACGGTTGCCAGCGGCAAAGATGTAGGTCAGGGGAACCAGGCTCAGATTCACAGGAAAATTCCACGGCACGATGACGCCCACCACGCCCAGCGGCTGGGGAAGCACGCGGTTGCGGGCGCCCAGGAAATTGCGCCAGTCCACGCCACGGCGCTGCGGTTTCATCCATTTTTTCAACTGTTTCAGGACATGGGCGATGCCGTCGATGGCGGGAAAGATCTCCGCCAGCAAGGTTTCGTGCCGGGAGCGGTTGCCATAATCGGCACTGATTGCCTCGCACAGCGCCTCTTTATGGTCCTGGATGAAGCGCTGCAAGGTTTGCAAGTCGCGCTTGCGCTCGACAAGCGTGGGCACGGGGCGGGCCAGGTAGGCTGCATGCTGCAAGGCCAGGGCGGCGCCGAGTTCTGCGTGGGCTGGCTTGCTGCTCAAATCCATGTTTTCTGCGACATCGGGCATTGTTTTCCTTGGCTGGCCGGGCAATGTGCGCGCCGTTCCAGCACACTATAGTGGAGTATTGGCAAATGCGCCGCCAGCGTGCCGACGGCGCTGCACGATACACCGTAAAATGTTCGGCAACTGTACGCTACCCATTCCAGGAATGCCATGACCTCGACCAACCCAGATTCCCTGCACATCGTGTGCCCCCATTGCGACGCCGTCAACCGCCTGCCGGCAGCGCGCTTGATTGAGCAGCCCACTTGCGGCAAGTGCCAGAAGGATTTGTTTACGGGACAGCCCGTGGACCTGGCCAGCGCCCGTTTTCTCAAGCATATCGAGCGCAGCGACATACCCGTGCTGGTCGACTTCTGGGCGCCCTGGTGCGGCCCGTGCCGCAGCATGGCGCCATTCTATGTGCAAGCCGCCAAGACACTGGAGCCCGCGTTCCGCGTCGTCAAGGTGAATACGGAAGCGTCGCCGGACCTGGGCAGCCGTTTCAATATTCGCAGCATTCCCACCCTGGCCCTGTTCTCGCGTGGCGTGGAAGTGGCGCGCCAGCCGGGCGCCATCGATGCACAAGCCATCATCGCCTGGGCGAGGGATAAAGCGCGCCTTTGAGCCGCTGGGCAAACCATCATGGTTTTCCATTTGACATTTAGTATGGCGCCATATTATATTGCGCCATATGATAAAGCTCGAACAGAAATACACGGCCCTGCTGGGCGATGTGCAGCGCCGCGCCAGCGGTCTCGACATGACGCAGTCCACGGAGCGCCTGCGCCTGTGCTTTGAAGTGCTGGGCCTGGCATCGGCCATCGATGGCGATTGCGCCACGCGCCTGGGGCGGCATGGCTTGTCAGAAGGCAAGTTCGTGCTGCTGTCCCTGCTGCGTGACGTGCCCGAAGGACTCTCGCCGCACGCACTGGCCGAGCAGGCTGGCGTGACGCGCGGCACCATCACGGGCTTGCTCGACGGCCTGGAGCGCGACGGTTTTCTGGCGCGCCACGCGGACCAGTTTGACCGGCGCAAGCTGCTGGTGCGCCTGAGCACCAAGGGGGAAGCTGCCGCCTCCACGCTGGTCGATGAGCATGCGCAATGGATCGCCAGTCTGTTTGCCGATTTCTCGGCCGAGGAAATGCAATTGTTGAGTTCGCTGTTGGAAAAAGCCTGGCGCAAGACGGATAAAGGTGAAATACAGGGTGAAATGCAGGGTGCATCATGAGCCGCGGCGTCGCCGATGTGACTGCGGAGCGCCTGGCCCTGCTGAACGGGGGAAGTGTGGCCAGCGCCACCCTGACGGAAGGGCTGGCCATCGATTTTGCCCAGCTGCTGGCTGCTGCCGTACCCGCTATCGGCGCCATCCGCCTGGACCGGATGCGCGCGCAGGCCGCTGAGGGCATCACCAGGCGCATGGCCTTGGCGGCGCAATTGCTGCTGGAGGCCAACGTTGACCTGGCGCAATTGCAAGGTCATACCTCCGACACGGTACGGGGCTGGGCCTGCTTTGCCATCGCCGCCCAGGCGCAATGGACCTTGCCGCAGCAACTGGCGGCCATGCGGCCGCTGGCCGACGATGGCCACTTCGGCGTGCGCGAATGGGCCTGGCTGGCGCTGCGGCCCCATCTGGCGGCGAGTCTTGACGAGGCCATTGGCCAGCTGGCGCCCTGGACGGCGGACCCGTCGGAAAGAGTGCGCCGCTTTGCCTGCGAAGCGCTGCGCCCGCGCGGCGTGTGGTGCGCGCACATCGCCCAGTTAAAGGAACAGCCGCAGCGGGCCTTGCCCCTGTTGCAGCCCTTGCGCGCCGACCCGGCCGTCTACGTGCAGGATTCCGTTGCCAACTGGCTCAACGATGCGGCCAAGAGCCAGCCGGAATGGGTGCGCAGCCTGTGCGCGCAATGGTTGCAGGAAAGTCCCGACGCCGCCACGCAACGCATCTGCAAGCGGGCCCAGCGCTCGCTGGCTTGACAATTGATTACCCAAGGAGAAAGTATGCATTATTTGTTAGAGCTGTACAGCCCGAAACCCGCCTGGCTGGTCCTCGATGGCGCCGCGCGCCAGGCGTATTTCGACACGGTGGGCGCCGGCATGGCGGCCTTGTCCGGCACTGGCGCCGAAGCGCTCGCCATGGGCGCCATCGATGGCGGCAAGCTGCATGCCGCTGCCCAGCAATTTTATGCCGTCTGGCGCTTCCCGGACGAGGCGGCGCTGGACGCTTTGCTGGCCGGCATCGCCGCCACGGGCTGGCATGATTATTTCGACACCGTCAATGCGGCTGGCCCGGCCGTGGATTTTCCTGGGCACCTGGCGCAGCTGGCCGCCTAAGCGTCCGACGTTTTTCTTGCCGCTGCGGTAAAGTTGGCATTTCCATCCGACCATCGACGTTGATGCCAACCAAACTGCTCTCCCTTCTGCTTCTTGCGCTGGCGCCCATGCTGACCTCGGCAGCCCCTGCTGCCACCCCGCAAGCCCTCGTCGCCGCTGCCCGCAGCCAGGTGGGCGTGACCCTGCAGTACGACCCGCGCTACGAACGTCTCGCCTATCCGGGCGGCGACGTGCCGCTCGAGCGGGGCGTATGCACGGATGTGATCGTGCGCGCCTATCGCAAGCTGGGCCAGGATTTGCAGGTGCTGGTGCATGAAGACATGCGCAAGGCCTGGCAGGTGTACCAGCAGCAGGGGCGCTGGCAGATGAAGGGGCCGGACCGCAATATTGACCACCGCCGCGTGCCGAACCTGGGCACGTTCTTTACGCGCCACGGCACCAGCCTGCGTCCAGCCAAGGAAGCGAACGCTTACCGCGCGGGCGACATCGTCACATGGCGCCTGCCGCGCAACCTCACGCATATCGGCATCGTCAGCGACAAGCAGTCATGGAGTGGCGTGCCGCTCATCATCCACAACATCGGCGAGGGCGCGCGCGAGGAAAATATCTTGTTCAGTTATCCCATCACGGGGCATTATCGTTGGCAACCCGGCTTGCAAGTCCGCTGAGGGGCAGCGGTGCCATCTCTTGCAGGATCGCCAGCACCTTGGCCAGCGCCGTGTCGATATCGAGCCTGTCGATGGCGCCATAGCCGAGGAACAGGCCTTCATGGCGGGCGGGGCCATCGTAAAAGCCGGATAGCGCATACAAGCTGATGTCGGCCAGGCGCGCGCGACGCAGCAATTCGGCGATATCGAGCGGCGCCTGCGCCAGCGCCGCCACATGGAAGCCGGCGCTGGCTGGCACCAGGCGGAACCATGGCGACAACGGACCGTTGAACCAGTGCTGCAGCCGTTCGCGCCGCCCTGCATAAATGTCGTGGCAGCGGCGTATGTGGCGCAGCAAATGGCCGTCCAGGATGAACTTGGCCAGCGCATGCTGGCCCAGGCTGGCAGTATGGCAGTCGCTCAGGTACTTCACTGTCTGCATGGCAGCCACGATGGCTTGCGGCAGCACCACATAGCCCAGGCGCAATTCCGGCAGCATGATCTTGGAAAAGCTGCCTACATGCGCGACGACGCCGTAGCGGTCCATGCTTTGCAGGGAATCCTCGGGCCGGCCTTCATAGCGGAAGGCGCTGTCGTAATCGTCCTCGATGATGATGGCCCCCAACTGCCGGGCACGCTCCAGCAAGGCATGGCGGCGCGCCATGCTCATCGGCATGCCGAGTGGAAATTGATGCGCGGGTGTGACATAGATCAAGCGCGTGCCGTCCGGGACTTGCGCGACGATGAGGCCATCCTCGTCCACGTCGACGCCCACCACGCGCGCGCCCTGGCTGGCGAACACGGTGCGCGCCACGGGGTAGCCGGGTTCTTCCACGACTACCGTGTCGCCCGCCTCCAGCAGGGTTTGCGCCAGCAGCTGCAAAGCCTGCTGCGCGCCGCTGGTGACGAGTACCTGTTCCTCGGTGCAATGGATGCCGCGGCTGAAGGCGGCATGGCCGGCAATCGCCGTGCGCAAGGCGGGCAAGCCTTCCACTGGACCGTAGCGGCCGCGCGCCTGTCCATCCTGGCGCAGCGCGTGCAGCATGCAGGCGCGCCATTCATCTTGCGGGAAGTGCGCGGGCGTGGCGCGCCCGCCGATGAAGGCGTAGCGGGCGGGCGTTTCCTGGCTGGCGCGGCGCAAGGGCGTGGGCGTCGCTTCCCAGTGGGCGATGCGCTGCGCGCTGGCCAGCGGCGTGCTGGCGTGGCGGCGCTGCGGCGAGGCACGCGGCGTCTGCACGAAGCTGCCCACGCCCACTTTTCCTATGAGCAGCTTCTCATAGCCCAGCTTTTCATACACGTCGGACACCGTCTTGCGGGACAGTCCCAGCTGGCTTGCCAGCAGGCGCGAAGGCGGCAATTGCTGGCCGTCGGCCAGGCGGCCCGAGCGGATGGCTTCGCTGAGCTGGCGATACAGCTGGCCGCCCAGGTCGCGCGTGCCGTCGATCAGGATATGTAATTCCATGGGGTATCTGTGGGTGGTCTGCCGTTTTTCGGCAGGATTGGCCTGCCGCGCGCTGTTGGTGCGCTTCTACAATGGCGCATCTTTCATTATCAAGGAATGCATCATGACACAGCAACGACTCGATTTTACACAAGCTTCGCCAGACGCCGTCAAGGCCATGTACGCGCTGGAAGCGGCGATTGCCAAGCTGGGCGTGGAACACTCGCTGGTCGAGCTGATCCGCCTGCGCGCCTCGCAAATCAATGGCTGCGCCTTTTGTGTGGACATGCACACGAGCGACGCGCGCAAGGCGGGCGAAACGGAGCGCCGCCTGTATGCCGTGTCCGTCTGGCGCGAAACGCCGTTCTTCACGCCGCGCGAGCGTGCCGTGCTGGCCTGGACGGAAGCGCTGACCTTGCTGCCACAGAATCATGCGTCGGACGAAGACTATGCGGCGCTGGCGGAGCAATTGACGCCGGCGGAAATGGTCAACGTCACCCTGGCCATCGGCGCCATCAATACCTGGAACCGCCTGGCCGTGGGTTTCCGCAAGATGCCCGAATAACTCTGTGTTCGTTCGCGAACAGACGCCTGGCATGTCTTTGCGTAGTCTGGCAAGATGATTGATCAGCCAGGGAGCAGCCATGCAGGTACATATCGGAGAAGGCGTCGAGAAGACGCCGGGGCAGCAGGAAGTAGCACTGGAAGAGGCGCGCCGTGAATTCATTACTGAACTATGGCGGCGCTTTGAAACCTTGCAGGAATGGGCCGTCAGCCACTGGCCGGACCAGCAACATCCTTTGAGTTCCGCCGACTTCGTCGAATCGCGCAAGGAAATCTTGAGTTTGCGTTCGCCGGCCGGGCCGTTGAACCAGCCGGCCGCGCGCGATGCGGCCGAGCCGGCCCCGGAGCAGGGCGGGGCGCAATATCTGGATGTGACGCCAGCACCGTGGCCGTAGGTTGGATTAGGACCGAAGGGCCGTAATCCGACAACGTGGTTGGCGGGTGATGTCGGATTACGCGCTTGCGCTAATCCGACCTACGCTTCAGCCTTACCCTGCGCAAACACCCAGCACAGCAAACTCACCAGCAGTCCCGCCATCACGCCATACGCCAGGTTCAGCGCGCTGTCGAACAGCAGCGGCGCCACCAGGCCCGAGACCAGCGCAAACAGCAGCATCTGGATGAACGACTGCATCGACGACGCCAGGCCGCTATTGTTGGGGAAGTGGTTCAGTGCCATCAGGGTCATCGGCGGCATGGCGATGGACAGGGCGAACGAGTAGAAGAACAGGGGCAGCACGGCCCATGGTACTTCGGCGGCAAAGAAGTAGTTGTAGCCGATGTTGGCCAGTGCGGCCACCAGCATCAATATGAAGCCGGCCCAGATCATCTGGCGCTGGCTGTAGCGGTGGGCAATTTTCGCCGACAGGGCCGAGCCGAACACCATGCCGCTGATCAGGGGAATGAACAGCCAGGCGAATGCCGTTTCCGGCAGGTGCAGGATGTTGATGATGAAGTAGGCGGCCGAGCCGATGTACAGGGCGAAGCCGCCAAAGGCGGCGCCGATGGCCGTGGACAGCAGCAGGAACTGGCGGTGGCACAGCACTTTCCAGTAATTGACGGCGATGTCGCCCAGGTGGAAGGCGTGGCGCTGCTCCTTCGGCAGGCTTTCCGGCAGCGCGCGCCAGACGACGACGAACATCAGCACGCCGAAGGCCGTGAGGAACCAGAAGATCCAGCGCCAGCCCAGGCCCACCTGCAGCCAGCCGCCCAGCACGGGGGCGATGGCCGGTGCCAGCGCGAACACCATCATGATGTGCGAGAGGATTTTTTGCGCGGCGGCGCCCGAATAGCGGTCTTGCACGATGGCGCGGCCGATGACGGAACCGGCGCCTGCGGACAGGCCCTGCAGCACGCGCCAGGCCAGCAGCCAGCCCAGCGACGGCGCCAGCGCGGCGCCCACGGAGGCGATCACATACAGCACCAGCGACACGAGGATCACGGGACGGCGGCCGAACGAATCGGACAGCGTGCCGTAAAACAGCATCATGAAGGCGAACGTGAACAGGAAAAAGCTCAGGGTTTGCTGCACCAGCAGGGGGCTGGCATTGAAATCGTGCACGATGGCGGGGAACGACGGCAGATAGGTGTCAATTGCAAGCGGTCCGACCATCGCCAGGCCCGCCAAAATCCATGTTAATAATTTAGTCATGTTAAAGAGTGTTTTTGTTAGCCCGTCATTTTACGCTAGTGGCAACAATCGGGTTTGGCGCCGCCGCTGTTTGCCATCCTTATGCGTTTTTCGTATATGGAATCTTGAAATTCTTCGTTTGAATCGTGATGCCTGGCCGCTAAGCTTGGGCGACCCGGCTTGTTTGCCGTTTTCTGGAAGTGATACGCCATGCACAGTATTTATCCCGCAGCGCCCGCTGACGACACGGCCCAGTGGAATCTGGGGCCCGTGATCCAGGCGCTGCGCACCTCGCGCGAAGACAAGCACAAGATCCGCCATAACGGCAGGGTGCGCGAACTGCCGTCGCGTGAAGCTTTGACCACCATCGTCAACGGCCTGTCGGCGGCCCTGTTCCCCACGCATTACGGGCGGCCCAACCTGACGGATGAAAGCATCGACTATTTTGTCGGCGACACGCTCAACACCACCCTGAACCGCCTCAGCGAACAGGTGCGGCGCGGCCTGCTGTTCTCCGTCCCGGCTGGCGATGAAGAGGGTGGTGCCAGCGACGATGCGGCGCTGGCGCAGCAGGCGCGCGACATCACACGCGCCTTTGCCGCCAGCCTGCCCGATATCCGCGCCCTGCTGGTGTCGGACGTGCAGGCCGCTTACGCGGGCGACCCGGCCGCCACCTCGGTAGCTGAAATCATGCTGTGCTATCCGGGCACTATCGCCATCCTGTACCACCGCCTCGCGCACCGCCTGCACGCTTTGGGTGCGCCGTTCCTGGCACGCCTGATCGCCGACATCGCGCACACTTTGACGGGCATCGACATCCATCCGGGCGCGCACATCGGCGCGTCCTTCTTCATTGACCATGGCACGGGCGTGGTGATCGGCGAGACGGCCATCATCGGCCAGCGCGTGCGTCTGTACCAGGCCGTCACCCTGGGCGCCAAGCGTTTTCCTGCGGATGCCAGCGGTGCGCTGATCAAGGGTACGCCGCGCCACCCCATCGTCGAGGACGACGTGGTCATTTACGCGGGCGCGACCGTGCTGGGGCGCATCACCATCGGCGCGGGATCGACCATCGGGGGGAATGTGTGGCTGACGCAAAGCGTACCGCCTGAGAGTAACGTATCGCAGGCGCAGATGCGCAACGACTAGGTACTGCGGACCGGAAAAAGCCCATAGTCAAGGCTGGGGTCAGACCCGGCGGGTCTGACCCCACAGTTTTACTTCACCGTCAGCGCTTCATAGCGTGCCACGGCCGCGCCATCCTTCAGCAGCAGCAGTTCCTGGTCGGCGTAGCGGTAGCCATTGACTTCGCCCAGGGTGGTCAAGAGCAGGCGCTCGAGGTCCATGTCCTGCGGCTGGCACATCATCATGGTGCCGGCCAGCTGCGAGAAGGCCAGGGTGCTGACGCCATCGCTGGTGTAGCCGCCCATCATCTGGTTGCAGCCGCTGTGGCCACTGGCGCGGCCTTCGGCCAGCTGCAGGGTCACCTCGCGCTGCTCGGGCGCCTTGCGGACCACTTGCTTGCCCTTCAATTCCTTCAGCTTCCATTGCGTGCCCGTCAGCTTCGGTGCCGGCTTGGCAGGCGAGGTGGCGCCTGGCGCGGCGGCGGCAGCGTCGCTGCGCACGGGCGTTTGCGCGCAGCCGGCGGTGATGGCGACGATGGCGGCGAGGGGGATCAGTCTGGCGAGTTTGAACATGGCATTTCCTTCTTGATGTGAATGGCGCCAGCGTAGCAGATTGGCGGCACGCCAGCGTGCACGGTTGACAAGTTCAATGGCAAGCTTACTGCTGTTTTTCCTGGTCCAGACGAGAGTCGAGCAAGGTGCGCGCCGCCGCCACGTAGGCGCGGCAGGCCTGCGGATCGACGAAGGCATCACTGCCGCCCGTGGCGCTCGCTTCCAGTCGTTCCCACAATTGCGACGCCTCCGGATGCGCCGAAATGAGCACGTCGCAGGGCAGTTTTTCCAGGGTCTCGAAGCTGTGGCGCAAGTCCGCCAGGGCGTTCGGATACTCACTGCTGGCGCTGAACTTGAAACCGGGGCGCGAGACGGCGTTGATGCTGTCCGCGTAGACCATGTTCAGGCAGCGGGGGCCGTCGCACGATTGCCACGTCCAGCTCAGGCCCCCGGGCGTGTGCCCTGGCGTGGCATGCGCCGTCAGGTAGACGGGGCCGACATTGAACTGGCTGCCGTCGCGCGCCAGGCGCATGTCCTTGACGGGCGGATATTTGGGCAGCGCATGGTATTGCGGGTCGTCCGGGCCCACTTCGCCCGACGCCAGGTCCAGCGCGGCCGACGGGCTGGCCGCCACCAGGGCATTGCTGCGCCGCTGCAGTTCGGCCAGGCCGCCCGCATGGTCGATATGGCCGTGCGAATTGAGGATCAGCTTGACGTCCTCTATGCGAAAGCCCAGCGCGCCGATATTGGCGATGATCTTGGGCGCCGATTCCGGCAAGCCGCCATCGATCAGCACATGGCCCTGCGGCGACGTCACCAGCACGGAACTGAGGCCTTTCACGCCCACGTAATAGGTATTGCCGAAGAGGCGGAACGGTGCCTGGTCGGCATTCCAGGTGGCGCAGACTTCGCAGCCCGGCGTTGGCGGCGTGGCTGGAGCCGGTGTTTGCGCCTGGGTGCCGGGGCTGGCCAGCAGCAGGGCCAGGACCAGCGCGCGTGGTGGTGTGAGGGACATTGCGATCCTTATCCGTATTGCCAAGGTGGCGTATGCTGACATGGAACGGGGCTGGACGCAAACGCTCACGGGGAGGCTGGCGGGGTGCCGGCGGCATCCTGCTGGTAGACCAGTTCGATCAGGGTATCGTCCGCATAGCGGGTGTCGCCGATGGGAGCGAGAAAGGAGCGCCCCTCTTTTTCCACCTTCACGGCGATGCGTTGCTCGCCAGCGAGCAGGGTGGCGCTGGCGAGCGGCGCATCGCTGCGGGTGCCCATCTTGAGCTGTTCGGCGGAGCACCAGTCGGTGGTGCGCAGCAAGGTGCCGACCAGGGTGCGTACCCAGAACGGGATCTCTTTCTTGGCGATGGCGATCATCACCTGGCATTGCAGTCGCAGGTCGCCCAGGCGGCGCATGCCGGCCGGCACGCCGTCGCTCTGGATGGCTGGCTGCCAGCGATACTGTCCCTTTTTCTTGTTGGTGATCAGGTCCGCGTCCTCGCTGTCGGCCTGCGCGCTGCGCGGCAAGGTAAAGCTGCCGTCGGCTGACAGGGGCAGTGCAATCGAGGTTTCGTTGCCGGCGATGCGCAAGGCCAGGTCCCGCATGGCGTCGGCCGGGGCGCGGCTGCCCGCGACCAGCTTGAAGCGCACTTCGCGCGCTGTCGGCGCCAGCGCATGGTGTTCGTCGAAGGCATCGAGGCCAGCCGCCATCACGCGGTACGATTTCAGCTCCGGATTGCGGATGCTGTTGATGTGGATGGACTGGCTGGTGTCGGCCGGCGCTTCGGCTGGGGTATCCGCCTGCGTGTCGGCGTGCGCCGCGATGTGACTGGCCGCCAGGATGGCGAGGATGGGAAGGAAAGAAAGGTGCACGTAGTCGCCTGTTTGTTTATAACATGGCAAGCTAACATGAATGACAAGGCTTGTCACTGGCGGCGGTGCGCAAGCTTCAGATCGCATGCGCGGCGTGCAGTTCGCCGAGGATGGCTTCCTTCAATGGGGCGTGCGCCGCCGGCGTGCGCAGGCGCGGCCGTGGCGCGGCCACGTCGTAACGGGCGCGTGGCGGTCCGGCGTGGGTGTCGAGCATGACGATGCGGTCGCTCAGGTACAGTGCTTCATCGATATCGTGCGTCACCAGCAGCACGCTCAAACCATGGCGCGCTGCGACGGTGGCCAGCAGGTCTTGCAGCTTCATGCGGGTAAATGCGTCGACGGCGGAAAACGGTTCGTCCAGCAGCAGGATGCGGGGTTGGCCAAACAGGCCGCGGGCAATCGCCGCCCGCTGCGCCTGGCCGCCCGACAGCTGCTTGGGCAGGCAGTGTGCGTGGCCTTGCAAGCCCACTTCCTCCAGCAATTGCGCGACCCTGGGATCGTGTTCGCCACCAGCACTGAGGCCGAAGGCGATGTTTTGCGCCACTGTCAGCCAGGGAAACAATCGCGGTTCCTGGAAGATCAGGCCGATGTCAGCTTGAACCCCCGCCAGCAGCTTGCCGTCGAGGCGCAGGGCGCCGTGATAGTCCGTATCGAGACCGGCTACGATCGATAGCAGGCTGCTCTTGCCGCAGCCGCTGGCGCCGATCAGGCTGACGATTTCGCCCTGGCGCAGCTGCAATTGCAGATTGTGCAGCACGCGCCGCGCGCCATAGGATTTGTCACGGATGGCAATGTCAAGCAGGGCAGTCATGCGTGGGTGCTTTCGTCAGGGAGTGGCATAGCTGTCGCGCCACGCGAGCAAGCGGGTTTCCAGGCGCTGCATCAGGCTGTCGCTGGACTTGCCCAGCACGGCCAGCAGCACGATGGCAGCAAGCACGATGTCGGCACGGCTCGTTTCGCGCCCGTCGCTGAGCAGGTAGCCGAGGCCCTGGCTGGCGGCGATCAGTTCGGCCGCCACCATGAACATCCAGGCCAGGCTCAAACCGTTGCGCAGCCCCGTGAAGATGGCTGGCAGCGCGGCCGGCAGCAGCACGCGCCACGCCAGCGCAGGGCGGCTCAAACGGTACATGCGGGCCGCGTCGATCAGCTTGCGGTCCACGTCGCGTATCCCCGACGCCACGCCCATGTAGACGGGGAAGAAGGCGCCGACGCCGATCAGCACCAGTTTCGGCGCTTCATCGATGCCTAGCCACAGCAGCAGCAAGGGCACCCAGGCCAGCGAAGGAATGGCACGCAGGGCCTGGAAAGTGGGGTCCAGCAGCGCCTCCATTGTGCGGTTCAGGCCCACGGCCGCACCAATGACAATGGCCAGCAGCGCGCCGCCGGCAAAGCCGATTGCCACGCGTACGGTACTGGCCAGCACGTGGCCGGCCAGGCCCTGGCGCACCAGCTCGGCGATGGTGGCGGCGATGTCGCTCGGCGCCGGCAGCAGGTTGGCAGGGATGGCGCCCGTGCGTACGCCCACTTCCGCCGCCAGCAGTGCCAGCGCGGGCAGCAGCAGGCCAAGCGCCGTGCGCGGCAAGGGCTGGCGAAAGAGCCTGCGCCGGACGCCGGTGTCGTGGGCCGATGCTGGAGCGGCGAGCGTGTTTCTGGCCATGATCGCTTACGCCTTGCGGATGAACGGCTGGGCAAAGCGCGTGTCGACCAGCTCTGCGATGGCGCGGTTCAAGTCGGCACCTGGCTTGATCAGCGCTTCGTCAACGAGGATGGGCGCGGCCACCAGCAGGGCCTTGACGTGTTCGTTCGATGGCTGCGGATTGCTGAAGTCACTGCGCAGTTTTACCTGCAGCAGCGCCACCGGAAGGCTGACCTTGGCTTCTTCCGACAGGATTTTCGCCGCTTCGGCCGGATTTTCGCGTATCCAGGCGCGGGCCCGTTCGTAGGCCTGTATCACCTTGCCGACTTCGGCGGGACGGCTGGCCAGGAAGTCCTCCCGCACGTTCAGGAAACCGTAGGTGTTGAAGGCCACGTTACGGTAGATCAGACGCGAGCCAGCTTCCAGTTCGCTGGCGGCCATGTGCGGATCGAGGCCGGCCCAGGCATCGACCTTGCCTTGCTCCAGCGCCGCGCGGCCATCGGCATGCTGCAGGCTGACGTGTTCTATATCGCTGCGTTTCAGGCCCGCAGTCTTCAATGACCGCAGCAGGAACAGATATGGGTCGGTGCCCTTGGTGGCGGCCACCTTCTTGCCCTTCAAGTCGGCGACGCTGCGGATGGGGCTATCCTTGCGCACCACCAGCGCCGTCCATTCTGGGCGCGAAAAAATGTACGGCGCGCGGATAGGGTTGCCATTGGCGCGCGCCAGCAGGGCGGCCAGGCCGGCGCTCGAGCCGATGTCGATGCTGTTGGCGTTCAGGTATTCGAGCGCGCGGTTGCTGCCCGCGCTGAGCACCCACTTGATGCTGGTGCCATCCGGCTTGAATGCTTCTTCCAGCCAGCCGAAGCGGCGCAGCACCAGGCTGGTGGGCGAATAATAGGCATAGTCGAGGCGCAACTCCTTCAGGGGCGCTTGCGTGGCTGCGCGGGTGAAGCTGGGCAAGGCGGCGAGGGCGGTGCCGCTGGCTGCCAGTTGCAAGATGGTTCTGCGTTTCATGGTGTCCTTGGATGTTGGGGAGAGGGGTCAGGCCGCCAGTGCAGAGGCGGGCGCGGACGCGGGGACGATGCTGACCTGGCGGCCCGCATGAGCAGCCGGCAGGCGCGGACCCTGGCCGAAGACCTTGTGGCGCAAGCTGCCTTCCTCATATTGCGTGCGGTAGCGGCCGCGCCGCTGCAGCTCCGGCACGATGTGGCGCACCACGTCGGCCATGCTGTCGTGGGCCACGGCAAAGGCCAGATTGAAGCCGTCGATGCCCGTCTCGTCCAACCAGCTTTCCAGCTGGTCGGCCACCTGGCGCGCATCGCCCACCAGCACCGGACCGCGCCCACCGAGGCCGATGTATTCGGCAGCCTCGCGCACCGTCCACGTGCGATCCGGATCGGCCTGGCTGAACGAGGCCAGCGCCGAGCGGCCGGCCGGGGAATCGATGTAGTCGATAGTGGCGTCGAGCGGATAGCGGCTGAAATCGACGCCCGTCCAGCCGGACAGCAGTACCAGCGCCGCCTCGATATTGATATGGCGCAGATATTCGGCGTGCTTGGCGCGCGCCTCTTCTTCCGTGGCACCCGTGATGACTAGCGCTTGCGCGTAGATCAGCAGCGCATCGCCATCGCGTCCCGCCAGTCGCACGGCGGCGCGCAAGTCGTCGGCGTAGCGCTTCACTACCGTCTTGCTGGGGCCACTGACAAAGGTGGCCTCCGCATGGCGCGCCGCGAAGCGCGTGCCGCGCGGCGAGGTGCCCGCCTGGTACAGCAGCGGCGTGCGTTGCGGCGACGGTTCGCACAGATGGATGCCGGGCACCTGGTAGTGGCGCCCGGCATGGTTGATCGGATGTACTCGGGCCGGATCGGCGTAGATGCCGCGCACCTTGTCGTTGACGACGGCATCGTCGTCCCAGCTTTTTTCCCACAGCTTGTAGACGACCTCGAGGTATTCATCGGCCAGGTCGTAGCGTTCGTCGTGGCCCAGTTGCTGGCTCAAGCCCAGGTTGCGCGCCGCGCTATCGAGATAGCCGGTGACGATATTCCAGCCGATGCGCCCGCCCGTCAGATGATCCAGGGTGGAGATGCGCCGCGCGAACGTGTACGGATGTTCGTAGGTGAGGGCGCAGGTGACGCCGAAACCCAGGTGCGTGGTGGCCTGCGCCATGATGGGTACGAGCGCCAGCGGATCGTTCAGCGGCACCTGCACGCCGTGTTCCAGGGCCGCATCGTTGCTGCCCCGGTACACGTCATACACGCCCAGCACGTCGGCCAGGAATACCGCGTCGAACAGGCCCGCTTCCAGCAGCCGCGCCAGTTCCGTCCAGTGCTGCGGGTCGGTATAGCGGTGGCTGCGGTCGCGCGCATGCGTCCACAGTCCCGGCGACTGGTGGCCCACCGTGTTCATCTGGAAGGCGTTGAAGCGTATCGACTTGGCCATGGCTTATTTCGCGGCCGTCTGCAAGGCTTGCTGGTAATCGGGTTTCGAGTAGCCGGCAAAGTGCTTGTTGGTGATGTCAAGGAATTCGCGCGAACGGTAGGCGGCCGCCAGGTCTTTCGCGAACTGCTTGTCCTTGTCCGCCGTGCGCACGGCCACCAGGTTGATGTAGTTGGGCGAGATTTTCTCGGCCACCAGCGCGTCCGTCAGCTTCAGTCCCGACGCCAGTGCGTAATTACCGTTGATGAAGGAGTAATCGGTGTCGCCCAGGGAGCGTGGCAGCTGCGCCGCTTCCAGCGGCAGCAGCTTGATTTTCTTCGTGTTGACGGCGATATCCTTTTCCGAGGCGCGCACGGGGTCGAAGCTGGCGCGCAACTTGATCCAGCCCAACTGGTCAAGCAGCACCAGCGCGCGCGCCTGGTTGGTCGGATCGTTCGGCAAGCCTACCGTCGTGCCTTCCTTCACCTCGTCCAGGCTCTTGTGCTTCTTGCTGTAGATGGCGATCGGCGCCGTGGGTATCGTGATCAGGTCGGTCAGGGCCAGCTTGTGTTCCAGCGCGAATTTCTTCAGGTAGACGATGTGCTGGAACACGTTGGCGTCCAGCGAACCTTCGGCCAGCGCGAAGTTCGGCTGGATGTAGTCATTGAATTCCACCAGCTTGACCTTGTAGCCCTGTTTTTCCAGGATAGGCTTGATGCCCAGCTTGATCTGGTCCGCGTACGGGCCGGCGCTGGTGCCGATGGTGATGTCTTTCGGCCCTTTCGCGTGGACGAAACCGCTGGCCAGAGCCAGGGTCAGGGCGGTGAGGAGGATGCTGCGGCGGGCGATGGTCATGTTAACTCCTGCTTAGTGAAGAACTGGGGTCAGACCCGCCGGGTCTGACCCCGGAAGTCCGCTAAATAGCCTGCGGCGCAAATGTATCGATGTGCCCAGGCCCGTTTTTACGAATACGCGGTCGGCTCGGGCACCGTGCCATTCAAGGCAAAGCGTCCCAGGTCGCGCAGCTTGTAGTCGATGGGGTCGTGCAGGGTATGCACGCGCACGTTGCGCCAGTAGCGGTCGAAGCCATACTGGGCCGAGGTGGATCGGGCGCCCGTCAGTTCGAACATCTGGCTGCTGATCTCCAGCCCCGCCTTGTGCGCCAGGCACTTGGCTTCGGCCACGGAGACGGCCAGCAAGCCCCGTTCGTGCGCCGTGACCAGCGGTCCCTTGCGGAACACGGTTTCCAGTGCCTGCGCCGCCGCGTCGGCCAGCACTTGCGCGGGGCGCAGCAGCAGCCACAGCTGGCCGTAGCGGTGCTGCACCAGCGGGTCGTCCGTCGCCTGCGCCACGCCCGAGGCAAACCAGGCTTTCGCCTGCTCGTCCGTGTAGCGGCGCGCCGCCTCAAACGCGCCTTCGGCGATACCCAGATACAGGTTGCTCATGATCAGTTGCGCGATCTGCGAGCGCACGGTGGCTTGCGGCGTGGCGGCCTGCGCGGGCGCCTGCAGCACCAGTTCCTGCGGCAGGGCTACCGCCTTGAAATGCACATTGCCGCTGTCCGTCTGGCGCTGGCCGAAGGCATCCCAGTCCGCCTGCACGGTCACGCCATCCTGGCGCGTGGGCAGGGCGGCGATCAGCGCCGTTTGCGTGGGGGCGTGCCAGGCCGAGACGGTCAGCCAGTCGGAACCGACGGAGCCGGAAGAAAAGCTCTTGATGCCATCGAGGATGAATCCGTCGTCACTGTCGGTTGCCGTGACCCGTTTGTCGAGGGGATTCAGGGCATTGCCCCAGAACAGGCGCTCGTTGACGGTCAAGGCAAGCAGGCGGCGCTGCTGCTGCGCGCTGCCATACAGCTGCAGGCCCGCCAGCTGCAAATGGTGGAAGCCAAAGACATGCGCCAGGGCGCTGTCGGCGCGCGCCAGGATGCGGATCACCTGGTACACGAGGGGCCACGACGCGCCCTGGCCGCCGAATTCCACGGGAATCGACAAGGTCAGCAAGCCTGATTCGCGCAGCCATTCGCGCTCCTGCGCGGCATGTCCGCCGGCCTGGTCGCGGGCATTGGCCGTTTCGGCCAGGCGCGCGGCCAGCGCGGTGGCGACGCTGATGGCGTCCTGCAGCGGTTCCGCTGCGGGGGCGGCGGGACGGGTGGCATGGAGAAAAGCGCTAGGCATGGGGCAGATTCCAGAAAGACGATGACGCCGATATTGCACCGCCAGGCGCGCGCCGTACACGAAGAAAACCGCGCATGGATATGCGAAAAAAGCCGCGCGGGGAGCGGTGCCTTCGCTTGCGGGGCGTCAGGCCCGGATAGTCAAAAAACGCATATCGAAGCGCGAAAGCATTCGTTTTACCAGGCTGCTGATGGCGATAGGCTGCAAGCATCCGAGCAAATCCACTTCGATAACCTACAGGGACGGGCATCACATGAGCATCTTGTTATTGGGCGGTAGCCCGCAACTCCCATCGAGTTCCAGTCGCCTCCTGCTGCATATCGGAGAGCAACTGGCGCTGCAGGGCCACAGCTACGCCGAGCTGCATGTGCGCGACCTGCCGGCGCGTGCCCTGCTGCAGGCCGACTACGACGATGTGACGATTGCCCACGCCGTGCGCGCCGTGGCCGATGCCGACGCCATCGTGATCGCGACGCCCATCTACAAGGCGTCCTATACGGGGCTGCTGAAAGCCTTCCTCGACCTGTTACCGCAAGATGGCCTGGCCGGCAAGCTGGTGCTGCCGCTAGCCACGGGCGGCGGCCATGCCCATACCCTGGCGCTGGACTATGCGCTGCGGCCCGTGCTGCATGCGCTGGGCGCCAAGCAGGTCTTCACCAGCATCTATGCCAATGCACAGCAACTGGAGTGGCACGAAGGGCGGGGCCTGAGCCTGGATGCGCCGATTGCCGCACGCGTGCAGGCCGGCATCGAGGAACTCTCCACCGGCCTGTTCGTGCTGCAGGGGAAGCGCCCGCCAGCACCAGCGCCTGCCGCTGCGGCGGATGCTTCCGTGCCCGGCCGCTCGCTGCGAGACCAGCCTTACGCTGCCCACTATCAAGCCGCCTGATTATTCACCGACCAAGGAAGCACCATGACACACCGCCACGCACAACGACTCTCGCGCCGTACCACTCTGGGCTTGCTGTTTGCAGCCGCCGCCGGCGTGATGGCGGCCGGCATGCCGGCCGCGGCGCTCGCGCAGTCCAAGGGGGAGGTCCGCATCGGTTATCAGAAATATGGCACCCTGACGCTGCTGAAAGGGCGCGGCACGCTGGAAAAACGCCTGGCCGAACAGGGCGTGGGCGTGAAATGGACGGAGTTCCCGGCCGGGCCCGTGCTGCTCGAAGGCTTGAATGTAGGCAGCATCGATTTCGGCACCGTGGGCGAAGCGCCGCCGATTTTTGCGCAGGCGGCCGGCGCCAACCTGGTGTATGTCGGCAATGAGCCGGCGTCGCCGGCCAGCGAAGCCATCGTCGTGCCCAAGGGCTCCGGCCTGCGCACCCTGGCCGACTTGAAGGGCAAGAAAATCGCCCTGAACAAGGGCTCCAACGTGCACTACCTGTTATTGAAAGCGCTGGAAAAGGCCGGTGTCGCGTACGCCGAGATCCAGCCCGTGTTCCTGCCGCCGGCCGATGCACGCGCCGCCTTTGAGCGGGGTAGCGTGGATGCCTGGGCTATCTGGGATCCGTTCCTGGCGGCCGCCGAAAAGCAGTTGGGCGCCCGCGTGCTGGCCGATGGCAAGGGCTTGGTGGCGAACTACCAGTTTTATCTGGCCTCGCGTACCTATGCGGAAAAAAATCCCGAGATCCTGCGCATCGTGCTCGATGAAGTGGCCAAGGTCGATGACTGGGGCCGCACGCACCCGGACGAAGTGGCGACGATCCTCGCCGCGCAGACGGGCTTGAGCACGGAAGTGGTGGCGCTGGCCGCCTCGCGCTATGCCTACGGCGTCAAACCCGTCTCGGTCGATGTCATCGCGTCGCAGCAAAGGGTGGCGGATGCATTTTCCAGCCTGAAGCTGATTCCAAAGCCCATCGTTGTCAAGGATGCGCTGCTGCCGGCGCGCCAACTGGCCACCAGTAGCAAATAATAAAGAGAGAACACCATGTCATTGAATATATTCTGGTTCATCCCCACCCACGGCGACAGCCGCTACCTGGGCACGTCGCAGGGCGCGCGGCCCGTCGATGCCGATTATTTGCGCCAGGTGGCCGTAGCCGCCGATACGCTGGGCTACGACGGCGTGCTGCTGCCCACGGGCCGCTCTTGCGAAGATGCGTGGGTGGTGGCGTCATCGCTAATCAGCGTGACGCAGAAACTCAAATTTTTAGTAGCCGTGCGGCCAGGCCTGTCCACGCCGGGCCTGGCCGTGCGCATGGCATCCACGTTTGACCGGCTGTCGAACGGGCGCCTCCTGATCAATGTCGTCACCGGGGGCGATCAGGGCGAACTGGAAGCGGATGGCCTGTTTGCTGACCATGCCAAGCGTTACGAGATCTCCGATGAATTCATCAAGGTCTGGCGTGCGACGCTGGCGGGCGAGGGCGGCGCGGCCGGCTATGATTTCGAGGGCAAGCATATCCAGGTCAAGGGCGCGAAAACCCTGTACCCGCCCGTGCAGAAACCATACCCACCGCTGTACTTCGGCGGCTCGTCGGAGCCGGCGCATGAACTGGCGGCCGAGCAGATGGACGTGTACCTGACCTGGGGCGAACCACCCGCCGCCGTGGCGGAAAAGATCGCCGACATCCGCTCGCGTGCGGCAAAAAAAGGCCGCACAGTCCGGTTTGGCATCCGATTGCACGTGATCGTGCGCGAGACCAACGAGGCGGCATGGCGCGCGGCCGATGAACTGATCAGCCACCTGGACGACGACATCATCGCCAAAGCGCAGGCGGCCTTCGGCAAGATGGATTCCGTGGGCCAGCAGCGCATGGCGGCCTTGCACGGCGGGCGGCGCGACAAGCTCGAAGTGTCGCCCAACCTGTGGGCCGGCGTGGGCCTGGTACGCGGCGGTGCGGGCACGGCCCTGGTGGGCGATGCGCCCACAGTGGTGGCGCGCATGCAGGAATACGCTGACCTGGGCATCGATACCTTCATTTTCTCGGGCTACCCGCACCTGGAAGAGTCGTACCGTTTCGCCGAACTGGTGTTCCCACTGCTGGGCAAGGGCAAGGCCTTGGGTGAGCAGTCCTTGAGCGGCCCTTTCGGCGAAGTCATGGCCAGCAATATCGTGCCGGCCGCGCCGCAGAAAAAGGCGGCCTGAGATGGGCGCCGGCCCCACTTTCTCCACCAAGCATCTGCGCGGCACTCTCTGGCGTCATGCGCTGGCGCCGTGGGCCTTGCCCGTGGCGCTGCTGCTGGCCTGGCAACTGGCGGCGCAGTGGGGCTGGCTGTCGAGCCGCATCCTGCCCGAGCCGTGGGCCGTGGCGAAAGCTTTCTGGCAGCTGGCCGTGTCGGGCGAATTGTGGCTGCACCTGAAAACGAGCTTGTGGCGTGCCACTGTCGGCTTCGTCATCGGCGCGGGACTGGGTCTGCTGCTGGGACTCTTGACGGGCAGCTTCCGCCATGCGGAAACCCTGCTCGACACGACATTGCAAATGGTGCGCAACATCCCGGCCCTGGCCCTGATCCCGCTGGTGATACTGTGGTTCGGCATCGACGAGACGGCCAAGCTGTTTCTGCTGGCCGTCGGCGTCTTCTTTCCCGTCTACCTGAACACCTTCCACGGCATCCGCTCGGCCGACCAGGGCTTGATCGAAATGGCTAAAAGCTATGGCCTGTCCGGCTGGCCGCTATACCGCGACGTGATCCTGCCTGCCGCCATGCCTTCCATTCTGGTCGGCGTACGCTTTTCGCTGGGACTCGTGTGGGTGCTGCTGATCGTCGCCGAAACCATCTCGGCGCAGGCGGGCATCGGCTACATGACCATGAATGCGCGCGAATTCCTGCAAACGGACGTGGTGCTGGTGGGGATACTGCTGTACGCCTTGCTGGGCAAGCTGGCCGATTTGTTTTCGCGGGGGCTGGAGCGCCACTGCCTGCGCTGGAATCCCGCCTACCGATAGTGACGAAATGAGGAAAGATAAAACCATGCTGCTCGCCCCCATCCAGATTGAAACGGATTTTTTGTCGCACTTCGTCCAATACGACCCGGCCGGCGCGCCGCCGCAAGCGAAGGTCGCCCCGCAGGTCCCTTTGGCGCGCCGTGGTGTGCCGCTGGCATTGACGCAATTGAGCAAGGCCTATGGCGAACGCCCCGTCCTGAACAATGTCGACCTGCGGCTGGAAGCGGGCGAGTTCGTCGCCATCGTGGGGCGCAGCGGATGCGGCAAGAGTACCTTGCTGCGCTCGATCGCCGGGCTGGAAAGCATCGATGAAGGCAAGATTGCCATCGGCAGCGGCGTGGGCGCGCCCGATATCCGCATCATGTTCCAGGAATCGCGTTTGCTGCCGTGGAAGACGGTGCTAGCCAACGTTGCTCTGGGCTTGCCCCGCTCCGTCGGCGCGGCGGCCGCCTCGCTGTGGACGGTGGGTCTGGCCGAGCGGGCCGACGACTGGCCGGCTTCCCTGTCGGGTGGCCAGAAGCAGCGCGTGGCGCTGGCGCGCGCCCTCGTGCACGAGCCGCAATTGCTGCTGCTCGACGAGCCATTGGGTGCGCTCGACGCCCTCACGCGCATTGAGATGCAGCAACTGATCGAGTCGCTGTGGCTGGCGCGCGGTTTCACGGCCGTGCTGGTGACGCACGACGTGGCCGAAGCAGTGGCCCTGGCCGACCGGGTGCTGCTGATCGAGGATGGGCGGATCACCCTGGACATGCAGGTGGACTTGCCGCGCCCCCGCCAGCGCGGTCATGCGGCTTTCGCCGCGCTGGAGCAGGCTATCTTGTCGCGGGTGCTGAAACCGCAGGGTCAGATAGCTGCGCCAGCACGATGAAACCGTCGCCATCGACCGTCGCCACGATGCCCTCGTAGCTGTCGATGGCGGGGTGGCGCGTGGCCAGTGGGTGTGCGTGCGTGGCGGTGACGACGATGATTTTCGCACCAGCGGCTTCGCCCGCCTCGATGCCGACGGACGCGTCTTCAAACACCAGGCAATCAACAGGCGCCACGCCCAGTTTTTCCGCCGCCAGCAGGTAGCAATCGGGTTTCGGCTTGCCCGCCTTGACGTCTTCCGCCGTCACCATGATGGCGGGAATGGGCATGCCGGCCGCCTTCAGGCGGGCCGTCGCCAGCGCGCGCGGCGCCGAGGTGACGATGGCCCATTGCGCCGGCGGCAGCGACTGCAGGAAGCGCAGCGCGCCCGCAATTTCAATAATTCCTTCCACATCGATGATTTCCGCATCCGTGATGCCCTGCGACTCGCGCTGCGCGTCGACGCCGGGCAAGGCCAGCTTGGCGATGGTGTCTACCGAGCGGGCGCCGTGGATGGTGGGCAAAAAGGCCGCCACGTCGAGGCCCTTGCGCTGCGCCCAGGTGCCCCAGATGCGTTCGGCGGCGGCGATGGAATTGATGACGGTGCCGTCCATGTCAAAGAGAAAAGCCCGGTAGCGGCCGGCGGCCGATGGTGTCGGGGATGAAGACGGCGAGGGCAGTGCGGACATGGCTTCCTTCCGGATGATGGGCTGGAAGCCATTGTAACGGCAGTCGATTTTTATTTCACAGGTAGACCGATTCAAAGCGGGCCACGGGTGCGCCATCCTTGAGCAGGATCAGGTATTCGCCATCGAAGCGGTAGCCCGTCACGCTGTTCAAATTGGCCAGCACGGCGCTTTCCAGCTGCATCAGTGGAGGCGGGCATGCCATGCGCGTGCCTGCCAGCTGCGTGAAGCGCAGGGCCGTGCCAGCCACCGTGTAGCCACCCATGACCTGGTTGCAGCCCGTAAAACCATGGACCTTGCCATCGTCGGTGAGGGTGATGCGCACTTCGCGCTCCTGCTCCGGCGCCATCGTGACTGGGGCACCATCGAGTTCTGTCAGCTTCCAGTAGGTATTTGTCAGGCTGTAGCTGGGCGTCAGGCCGGCGTCCGGCTTGGCGCTGTCTGACGTGGTGGTGCAACCGCCGGCCATGGCGATGGCGGCGGCGAGTGGCAGGTATTTCAGGCGATGCAGCATGGGACGCTCCTGTGAGAGGGAAAATGCCTGCAGACTAGCAGATTTTTCGCGCCACCCAGCGTACGGCAGCAGCGATTGTTTTCATTTTGCCAGCCTTGGCATTACACTCATGCTTTCTGCTGTTTTCACTTTATCGGGGAGCCGGGTCGATGCTGCATGCACAAGCGCTGGATAATCGACTGGTCGCCACCACTGGCGACGACGTGCTGGTCGACCGCATCGTGCCCGGCGCCCCGCTGGTGATCGCTTTTGGCTTCGTCTCATGGACCACGCGCCCCGCCTTTGATTTTTACGGGCGGTTGAGAAAACTGGAACAGGTCAGCGGCCAGCCGCTGAACAAAATCCTGGTGCGCGACTCCGGCAACGCCTGGTATCACCGCCAGATCGCGGGCCTGGGTAATCACGTGGATGAAACGGCGCAAGCCCTTCGGGAGCTGGTGCGCAGCATTGCGCCCGCCAGCATCACCACCATCGGCCAGTCCATGGGCGCGTATGCGGCCGTCATGTTTGGCTTGCTGATTGAGGCGCAGCAGATCGTCGCCTTTGGGCCATTGTCCTTCCTCGATGTGCAGCAGGCACGCCTGTACCACGAGCTGCGCTGGCTGCCCGTGATGGAGTCGCTGGCGCAAGACCCGCCACCCTCGGGCTATTACGACCTGGCGGCCCTGTGCCGCGCCAGGGCGTCGGAGCGAACGCATCTGCACCTGGTGTTCGGCACGCGGCCAGACGCGGTCCGGCCGGACGTGGCCAGCGCGGGAGGCAGTGCCAGCGCCAGCGAATCGGTGAACCTCGACGCCATGCATGCGCAGCGCCTGGCCGCCTTCGGCCGCTGCACCCTGCACCCGTTTCCCCATTCGGGGCACGCGGTGGTGCAGCACCTGATCGACACCAAGCGCCTCAACGGCTTGCTGGCAGCATGCATACTCGGTCTCACTTTGGCGCCCGAGCCCATGCCGGAGATCGGCGCCGCGTGGCAGGACTGGGTAGCGGAAAATCTGCGTTTGGGCTGCACCGGCGAACAGCTGGTGGCGGTACTGCAGCAGCATGGCTTTTCGCCGGCCAGCAGCACGGCCGCCGTGGATGCTGCCCGCGCCGCGCGGAAGGCGCCATGACGGCGCAGTTCGAACTCGACACCCTGAAGATCCGCATCGCCGCTCCTGAACTGGCGGCGCTCGACCTGCGCGTGCGCGTGCAGCGCGCGCTGCGCCAGCTGATACTCGATGGCGTGCTGGCGCCTGGCCTGCGCCTGCCGGCCACGCGCGCGCTGGCGCAATCGCTGGGCGTGTCGCGCGACACGGTGGAAATGGCGTACGCGCAGCTGCGCCTGGACGGGTATATCCAGCGGCAGGCCGGATCGGGCAGTTTCGTGTCACAGTCGATAGGCGCCAGCTTGCTGGGCACGTGCCAGAGCGCGCCGTTGCTTCACTTGCCGGCGCAGCCGGTGGCGCTCAGCGCCAGGGGCGCGCACATCCTCGCCAGCGGCGGCGTTGTCGACCAGCAGAGCGTGAAGGCGTTTGCCACGGGCTTGCCGGAAACGCGGGCCTTCCCCCACGACGTGTGGGAGCGCTTGCGGCGCCAGGCGGCCAGTAGCGAACACCATGTGCTGCTGCACGGCGACCCGCAAGGCGCCGCACCGCTGCGGCAAGCGATCGCCGACTATGTCAACCTGGAGCGGGGCGCGCGGGCCACGGCCAGCCAGGTGCTGGTGCTAAGCAGCACGCGCCAGGCCCTGTACCTGTGTGCGCAGGTGCTGGCCGATGCGCATGGCCCGATATTGATGGAAGATCCCGGCTATTTCGGCGCGCGCAAGGCGTTCGAGATGGCGCAGTTGCGGGTGCTGCCCGTGCCCGTCGATGCGCATGGACTGTCCATCGAACACCTGCGGGCGGACCGCAGCGGGGCCAATACGATTTACGTCACGCCGTCGCACCAGTATCCGACGGGCGTCACCCTGACGCTCGAGCGCCGCCTGGCGCTGAACGCCTGGGCTGCCGAGCGGCAGGGCTGGATCATCGAGGACGATTACGACAGCCAGTTTCACTACGCCGGCTTGCCGACGGCTTGCGTGCAGGGGCTAGATACGCAGCAGCGCACGATTTACCTGGGCACCTTCGCCAAGTCGCTGTATCCGGGCTTGCGCATCGGCTACATGGTGCTGCCGCCCGCCCTCGTCAAGCCGATGACGCATGCGCGCAGCATCCTCGACGGCCACACGCCGCAACTGGATCAACTGACACTGGCTCGTTTCATCGCCGACGGCCATTTCGCGGCCCATGTGCGCGCCATGCGCAAGGTCTATGCCGTGCGCCGCGACGCGATGGCGCAGGCCGTGCGCCGGCACTTGCCGCAGGTGGTCACGGCGCAGCTGCCGCCGGGCGGCTTGCAACTGCCGTGTCTGCTGCACGAGGGCAGGGATGAGCTGGAAACGATACGGCTGGCGGCGCAGGCGGGCATCGTGCTGCCGGGCTTGAGCCGGCTGTATGCGACGCCGCCGGAGCGGGGCGGCTGGCTGCTGGGCTTTGCCGCGTTGACCCCGCACGAGATCGATAGCGGCATCGTCCGCCTGGCGCGCGCGCTCGGATAAACACGCTAAAGTGGTCTGCTGTTGGCTGATGAATTGGCCTGCTTTGGCAGTCCACATGACCATTAAGATGCTCCCTTTTAATGGCGGGGCATATACATGACGACAAGCGCAACCACAACAAGCACAACAAGCACAACAAGCACAACAACCGCCGCCATGGCCAGCCGGCTGCGATGGCGCGATCTTGCTTCTCCCACGTTGGCGGCCTGCATTTCCGTCCTCGTCAACTATGGCGGAACCTTCGTGCTGGTATTCCAGGCGGCCCAGTTGGCCCAGCTGAGCGCGGCACAGACGGCGTCCTGGGTCTGGTCGCTGAGCATCGGCGTGGGTGTGACGGGCATCTGGCTCAGCTACCGCTACCGCGCGCCTGTCATCACGGCCTGGTCCACGCCCGGCGTGGCCTTCCTGGCCACCGTCATGCCGCACACGCCGTACGCGGAAGTGATCGGCGCGTACATGGTGTCCGCGCTCGCCTTCATTGTGCTGGGCATGTCCGGCGCCTTCGAGCGCCTGGTGCGCCTGATTCCTGGCGGCATCGCTGCCGGCTTGCTGGCCGGAATCTTGCTGCAATTTGGCGTGAATGCCTTCGGTGGCGCCAGCGCCGACCCGCTGCTGGTCGTGGTGCTGCTGCTGTCGTATGCCGTGCTGCGCCGTTTCACGGCCCGCTTTGCCGTGGTGGGCATCATGCTGATCGGCCTGGGCCTGCTGCTGGCGCAGGGACGCATCGATGCGCAAGGCATCGAACTGGCCCTGGCGGCGCCCGTGTTCGAGATGCCGCGCTTTTCCGTGGCGTCGCTCTTGGGCGTGGCGCTGCCGCTGTTCCTGATCACCCTGACGGGGCAATACATGCCCGGCATGCTGGTGCTGCGCAATGACGGTTACGGCGTCAGCGCCAATCCAATTCTCACGGTGACGGGCCTCGGTTCGCTGCTGATGGCGCCGTTTGGCGCGCATGCCTTCAACGTGGCCGCCATCACGGCTGCCATTTGCACGGGCAAGGATGCGCATGCGGACCCGTCGAAGCGCTATGTCGCCGGGCTCGCTTGCGGCGTGCTGTACATCCTGGTGGGCGTCTTCGGCGTCACCCTGGCCAGCCTGTTCATGGTCTTGCCGCGCCCCTTCATCACGGCGCTGGCTGGCCTGGCCCTGCTGGGCGCCATCGGCAACAGCCTGGCGCAGGCGATGGCGGACGTGCGCATGCGCGAAACGGCGCTGATCACTTTCCTGGCAACGGCCGCGAACGTGACCCTGCTGGGCGTGGGCGGCGCCCTGTGGGGGCTGGCGGCCGGACTGGCGGCGCATGGGCTGATGCATGGCTGGCGCAAGCCCGTGGCGGCTTGATCGGGACGCATGGGCGATTTTTTGCCCGTTTTCCTTGCCGCCGCATACAATTGCTGCCGCCCGTGCCCGTTGGCACCTTGTGACTGAACGATCTGAACGATGCCCGAGCTGACTTCCCTGGCGCAGTACCTGCTGGCGATCACGCCTGCCTTCCTCGTCTGCGCCGCCTTGCTGCTGGTGTTGCCACGTACTGTGCCAGGCTCGGTGCCACTGCTGCGCGTGCTCGTACACATTGTCTTTTTCGTGCTGGCACGCGATGCGATGACCACGCACGGTTACTGGCAGGTGGCGGCGGGCGGCTTGCGCTTCACGGCGCCGCCGCTGGTCTTGCTGGCGCTGGGCGCCATGTCACTGGGGCTGGTGGCAAGTACTTGCTGGCTGGAAAGCGAGGCGCGCCGCCAGATCCGCTGGCTCGGCCTGCGGCCGGCCCTGTCCCTGCTGCTGGGCGTGGCGGGCGCCGCCCTGATCATCGCGCTGGCGACGGGCTTGAAAGCCCTGTTCGGCCTGCCATCCCTGGCGCCCGTCGCGCCATCCATGCTGCCCTTGCTGCTGGGCTTTGCGCTGGCGGCCAACTGTTACGAGGAATTGCTGTTCCGCGGCTTGCTGCAGCAGCAATTGCTCGCCTGGCTGCCGGCCTGGCGCGCGGCGCTGGTGTCGGGTTTGCTGTTTGCCCTGTGCCACGCCTTCCTTGCCACCACCGTGACGCAGGTGGGGGCGCCCATCGTCGTATTTACCGTGATCGAAGGCGTGGTGGCTGGGCTGGTATATTGCCGTGCCGGCTTGCTGGGCGCGTCCCTGGCGCATGGACTTGCCATTTTTGCACTGGCCGCCGGCTGGGTGTGATGCCTGTTGTTTAATTTGATGAAGAGAGAGAGCGATGCCTGTCAGTTCCTACCTGAATACCCGCCCCGTGCTGGGCGAAAGAATCTACCTGCATGACACGGCGCAAGTGATTGGCGATGTGCAGATCGGCGACGACTGTTCCATCTGGTGCAACAGCGTGCTGCGCGGCGACGTGAACCGCATCGTCATCGGCGAGGGCAGCAATATCCAGGACTTTTCCATGGGTCATGTGTCGCACAAGAATGCGGCCAAGCCGGACGGTTCGCCCTTGACCATCGGCAAGTACGTGACCATCGGCCACTCCGTGATTTTGCATGGCTGCACCATCGGCGACGAATGCCTGATCGGCATGGGCAGCATCGTCATGGATGACGTGGTGGTGGAAAAACACGTCATGCTGGGCGCGGGTAGTCTGGTGTCGCCAGGCAAGGTCCTGGAAAGCGGGCATCTGTACGTGGGTCGCCCCGCCGCCAAGGTGCGCCCCTTAAGCGCAGCGGAGATTGCCTACCTGCGCTATTCGGCCGAGCACTATGTGCGCGTAAAGAACAATTACCTGGCGGGTGGGGACGGGGCCTGATAGTCCGCGCGGCCAAGGCGGCGCAATTCCGGCCGCGGCGCCAGGTCTTGCGGCAGGCGCAGGGCGGACACGAGTCCCAGGCGCCGCAAGAGCAGCAACATCCACCAGCCCGGATCCCATTCGCCCGGCAGCAGGCCCAGCCTGGCCGAGCCCGGATAGGCGTGATGGTTGTTGTGCCAGCACTCGCCCATGGTCAGCAGCGAGACCAGGCGGATATTTCTCCCTTGCACGGCGGCGCCACCGACATGAAAATGCATTTGCCCATGGTTGTGGGCAAAGTAGCCGATCAGCCAGTGGCCCAGCACGCCGGCGCTGACTCGGGCGCAGACACCCCAGCAGACCAGGCCCCAGCCGCCCCAGGCGAAGAAGAGCAGGGCCCACGGCAGTTGCTGCAACATCCATGTTGCTTCCAGAAAACGATAAAAGCGGTCGTGCGCGATGCGCGGCTCGATGGCGATGTGCGGCGGATGGACAAGCTGCAAGCTGCAGTGGAGTTGCCACCAGGCATCGCGCCAGAAGCCGGCGCCGTGGAGCAGGTAGGGGTGGCAGTCGGGCAGGCGCTGGGCATAGTCGCGCAGCTCGTGCTGGCGCAGCAGGCCCAGCGGGCCGCTGAGTCCCACCAGCACGCCCAGATACACCAGCAGGTATTCCAGCCAGCGGGGGCAGCAGTAGCTGTCGTGGATCAGTTTGCGATGGCTGCCCAGGGAATGGCCGAAGAGCAGGACGATGGCCGTGCTGCTCACAAACAGCAGCAGGCCCGTCCAGCTGAAGAAGAACAGGGCGCCAGTCACGGCGCCGGCCAGCATGGCCGTCAGCCACAGCGATTGCACTGGTGCATGGCGCACCGTGCCATCAAGCACGCTGTCGGCGTGGGTGGCGCGAGCGCGGTGGCTGTCCAGGCTGGCCGTAGGCATCAGCCTTTGGGGGCAGACGACGGTTGCGTGTACTTGTCGAAGTTGGTGATGTAGTCGTTGAAGTTGTCGGTCAGCATGCGTTTGTACTGTTCCGTGAAGAAGGCCACGGCGCCTTCCTTCTCTTCCTGCATCTTCGCCACGTCCTTGCTCTTGCTGGCGACGAGGAAGGCATTGAAGCGGGCGGCAGCGTACAGCAGCGAGGTGGCCACTTCATTGCCGCCGCTGTGCATGCATTGTTCGTTGGCCAGGGCGATGACCTGGTCGGCGCGTTCCCAGAATTCCGGGCCCGGTGCTGGTTTTGTCGTTGGTGTGGTCATAAACATCCTTCATGAAAGTGCGCGCCAGTCTACACAGGGGGCCGCGGGCTGTCCAGCCGCGCGCCTGTCAGGGCGCTTGCAGGATCTGTTCGACCAGCACGGCCAGAGGCTGGCGGATATCGAGCACGATGCCGGCTTCGTCCTGCTGTAGTGGCTGCAGGGTGGCCAGCTGGCTGGCGAGCAGGCTGGACGGCATGAAATGGCCAGGGCGCTGCATGCGGCGCTCCAGCACCTCGCGCGGACCGTCCAGGTGGGCAAAGCGCAGGGCCGGGTCGCCCTCGCGCAGCACGTCCCGGTAGGCGCGTTTCAGGGCCGAGCAGGATACCACCAGGCCACTGCCTTGCGCGCGGGCCATGGCGATCCGCTCGCTCAGGGTGGCCAGCCAGCCGGCCCGGTCGGCATCATCGAGCGCGATGCCGGCCGCCATCTTGGCCACGTTTTCCGGGGAATGCACGTCGTCGCCCTCCACGTAGGGCAGGTGCAAGGCTTCGGCCAGCAGGCTGCCGACGGCGCTCTTGCCGCAGCCGGATACGCCCATCACGACCCAGCGCACGGCGGGCACGCCCACGTTCAAGGCGCCGAAACGATGACGGTGACGCGGCGGTTTTCCGCCTTGCCCGTCTTGCTGGCGTTCGAGGCCACAGGTTTGCTCATGCCCAGGCCCTTGACGGTGATGTTGTCGCGCGGGATGCCCGATGCGCTCATGGCGTCGGCCACCACGTTGGCGCGCGCCAGCGACAGCCTGTTGTTGTACGCTTCCGTGCCTTCGTTATCCGTATGGCCTTCCACGCGCATGTGGGTGATGCCCACTTTCAGCAGGGCGGCGCTGATTTTCTGGATGGCGTTGCGGCTCGGCGGCGTCAGCTTGGCGGCGTCGAATTCGAACAGCAGCTTGTCGGTAAAGCTCAGTTCCCAGCCTTCGTCCGTCTGGTTGAAGCCCTGTTCCTTCAAGGTGGCGACTTGCTCGCCACTGAACAGCGGTTTGGCCTCTGGCGTACTCTGGCAGGCGGCCAGCAGGCCCAGCATGAACAGGCCGAGGAAGCCGCGGCATAATTGCTTGTAGATAAAGTGCATGGTGTTGCTCCTTGGTTCAGGGGTGAGTGTGGGGTTGGGGCAGGCGCGCCACCTGGCGCGTGCCGCGCTGCGCCTGCTTGGCGCGGTACATGGCTTCGTCCGCTGCACCGACCAGCGAGGCGGCGTCGATGGCGTGATCGGGGAAGACGGCCACGCCGATGGTCAGCGAGCTGACGATGCTGTTGCCAGTGGGTAGTTCAATGGCTTGCGCCATGGCGGCGATGATGTTGTCGGCGATGTGCATGGCGTCGCTACTGTTGCGCAGCGGCTTGAGCAAAATGGCGAATTCGTCGCCGCCCAGGCGCGCCACCAGGTCGCCTTCGCGCAATTGCTGCTTGATGCGCGCAGCGATCGTCACCAGCACGCGGTCGCCCGAGGCATGGCCGAAGGTATCGTTGATGTACTTGAACCGGTCGCTGTCAAGGAACAGCACGGCCACCTTGCCGTTGCCGATGCGCGCTTCGAGGATGGCCCGTTCCAGTTCCGCTTCCATGAAGGCGCGGTTCGACAAGCCCGTCAGGCTGTCGTGGTTGGCGCGGTGCGACAGCGAGGCGTGTTCCTTTTGCAGATGGCTTTGCCACTCCTCCAGTTCGTCGAGCAGGGCGTTAAAGTCGTCATTGATCTGGTTCAGTTCGGCGATGTTGGCGGGCGGCACGCGCAATTCGAACGAGCGGTCGCGCCGCACGCGGTGGGCCGTTTCCGCCAGATGGCGCAGGGGCGACGTGATCTCGGCTTCCATGCGGCGCGACAGGCGCACGGCGACGACCAGGCTTAGCACGAGACAAGCGAGCAAACAGGATAGGCCGCTCAGCAGGAAGGGCAGCAGGCTGCGGCTGTGCGGCACCAGCTTGATGTTGCCGATGGCCTGGTCATTGCGCATGATGGGAAACGTCAGCGAATCGGGCAGTATCCAGCCCGTCAGCGCGCGTTCGATGTAGTAGCGCGTGCCATGCTGGCCCCGTTCCCAGCGGGCCAGCACCTTGCCCGTCTTGTCGCTCACTTGCGCCTGGTCGACATCTTCATTGACGCCGATCAAGGCCAGCGCTTCCTTGGCGGCCATGGAGTCGCCAAAGACGACGGCCCCTTCCACCGTGTAGCTCATCGAGCGGGCCACCAGGCGCAGGTTCTGGTCCGAATACACGCGCAGGGCCAGCAGCGCCACGGCCGTCAGGGTCAGGCCGGCCGCCAGCACGGCGATCAGCGACACGCTCAGGTGGGCGCGCCGCAGCACGCTGTCGAGCGTGGGGCGGGGCTTGCGCGCCAACCGGGAAGGCATGCTGGCGCTCATGGCGGCGGTGCCTTGCGACGTGCAATTTGCAAGGCGTTCGGATGCACGCGCAGGCCGCTGCGGGCGATGGCGTCGAGGTTGACGTCAAAACCGATCTGCGCCTCGTTCAGGCGCAGGCAGAACATGGTGCCCACGGTACAGGACGTGCCGGGTTCGGCGACCGATAAAATCGGCTTGCCGATGATCTGCGCCAGCAGATGCTCGCGTTCGCCCTCGGGCAGGCTGCCCAGGTAGACGACGTCGCATTCGTTGACAGCGGCTGCCGCCGCCGGGATTTTCACGCGGATGCGCTGGCCCAGGCTGGAGGCGGGCGTGTCGACAATGGCCGCGCCATAGCGGGGCGCGCCTAGCATGCAGACGCGCACTTCCGGGCGCGCCACGGGCCAGCGCACATAACTGATGATGCCAAACAGGACCTGGGCCACCTCGGCCGGCCGCTTGGCTTCGGCAGTCGCGCCCGTTTGCGCCCGCGCCACGCACGGCGCCAGCACAATGCAGGCGAGCAGCGAAGCCAGCAGCGAGGTCAGCAGCACGGCGAGCAGGGCGGGCGGCGCGGAGCGCTGCCGATGGAGAGCGAAAGTGGGCACGGCGTCGGGTGTCTTTATGCAGGTCGGGTGGTTACTCAAATTGCTACTCAGCAACACACACTCTACGGAAGTCCATGCTGAAAGTAAATCACGGCACTAGGCCATAAACCTTGCATTATAAACACGAATGTTAAAACTTGCATTCCTTGCCATGAAAATTACTTATTAACACTGTCTTGGCGCGCCAGAGTGTTGCTATTCTTCCAGTGTTGCTTCCAGCAAGTCGATTTCGCGCAGCAGGCGCAAATGGATGGTGTCGTCCAGTTCGCCCGAGATGCGGCGGCGGAACAGTTCGTCCCGCTCCGCATTCAGCGCTTCCAGGCGCAGCGCGCGTTCAGCCTTGGCCAGCTCTTGCAGCCGCATCGCCTCGTCGTTGCTGCTTTCGCCGTATGCCAGGCGGCGCCGGTAGGCTTCGATCAGGCGGTTGGCCGCCTCGGTGACGACTTGCTGCTTGTCATTCTTGTCGATGCCTTCGCACACTTTTTCCAGCCGCGCAATAGCCGCTTCGGCGGCAGCGGCGCGGGCATTGCGCTCTTCCGTCGAGCGGCGCGCGGGCGGCGCGAACACCAGGCCCTTGGTCAGCAGGGGCAGGGTGACGCTTGCCAGCAACAGCGACAGCAAAATCACCCCCATGGCCAGGAAGATGACCAGATCGCGCGCGGGGAAACGATTTCCGTCAGGCAAGAACAAAGGCAGGGTCAAAATGCCGGCCAGGGTCAGCGCGCCGCGCACGCCCGCAAACGAGGCCACCAGCAGCAGGCGCAGGCTGGGACGGGCCAGCAGCGCCGCTTCCTTCGATTCGCCCGGCATTTTCTTGTGGTGCTTGAACAAGGTCAGTTTCATGGAAATGAAGACCCAGATGAAGCGCATGAAGGTCAGCCCCACCGTGATGGCGATGACGAACAGGGGCAGCTTCCAGGCGCTGCCGGCGCCCACTTCCATGGACGCGGCGGGCAAGCCGGCCACGGTGGTGGGCAGCTGCGCGCCCAGCATGACGAAGATCACGCCATTCAAGACCAGTTGCACGGTATCCCACACGGCCTTGCGCTGGGTGCGCGTGGCGGCCAGCGGACGCCCGATCAGGTCGGCGTAATGCATGGACACGCCCGCCGTGGCGGCCGCCAGGATGCCCGAGCCGTGGATTTGCTCGGCACCCAGGTAGGCGGCGAACGGGATCAGGATGCTGATGAGGATTTGCAGGCCAGGCTCTTCGCCGACCTTGCTCACCAGCCATTTATTCGCCAGGCCCACGCCCCAGGAGATCGCCAGGCCGATGACGATGCCGCCGCCCGCTTCCTGCAGGAAACTCAGCGAGGCGGCGCCGATGGAAAAGCCGCCCGTCATCATGGCGCCCACGGCAAACGTGAAGCAGACCAGGCCCGAGGCGTCGTTCAGCAGGGATTCGCCTTCCAGGATGTGCATCAGGCGCGGCGGGATCGGGTTGCCGGCCGCGATCGCCGACACGGCCACGGGGTCCGTCGGCGACAGGATGGCGCCCAGCGCAAAGGCGACGGCCAGCGGCACGCTGGGGATCAGCCAGTCGATGAAGAAACCCATGCCCAGCACGGTAAACAGCACCAGGCCGATGGCCAGCATCAGGATCGAGCGCGCATCGGAAAAGAAGGCGCCCTTGGGAATGCGCCAGCCATCGAGAAACAGCAGCGGCGGAATGAAGAGCAGGAAGAAAATATCGGGATCGAGCGGCACTTGCACGCCAAACAGGGCCAATCCCGTGCCGCCGGCGATCTGGATCAGGGGCAGCGGCAGCTTGACCCAGCGCGAACGGGCGATGAAGCCGCACAGGACGACGCTCAAGACGAGGATGAGGATGATGGTTACGGTATGCATGAAGGAGCGGCGGCGTGCTGAAACGCTGATTATAAGGTGCAGCCCGCCCGCGGCGTTGCCTGCGTGTCATTGCGTACATACAACAAGTCACAATCGCGGTAAGATTGTCCCTATCATTGTCAACATTTGCCCTGTTGCTGCCGTCCGTGCGCGGCAGGCGCGTGCTCAGCCTTTTATCGGACTCCTGTTTTGCTCAAAAAGATTTTCACCGGCTTGCTGCTATTGCTGGCGCTGCTCATCGTGGCCGCCCTGGCTGCCTACTTGTATTACTGGCGCCCCGCGCTGGCGCCCGTCAATCCGCCTGCCGCCACGGCATTTTCTCCGCAAGTGGTGGAAAAGGGCCGCGTCCTGGCTGGCATGGGCAATTGCGCGGCCTGCCATACGGCCAAGGGCGGTGCCGATTATGCGGGTGGCCACGGCCTGGCCACGCCGTTCGGCACGATCTACGCGACGAATATCACGCCGGACACGCAAACGGGTATCGGCCGCTGGTCGCTGGCCGCCTTCCAGCGGGCCATGCGCGAAGGCGTGGGCCGCGATGGCGCCCATTTGTTTCCCGTCTTTCCGTACACGCACTTCAACCTGGTCTCGGACGCCGACCTGACGGCCTTGTACGCGTATTTCATGACACGCCCGCCCGTGTATGCGGTGGCGCCCCCGAACAGTGTGCCTTTTCCTTTGAACCTGCGCCCCTTGCAGGCGGGCTGGAAGTTGCTGTTCTTTAAGCCGGCCAGCTATCAGCTTGATGCCGCGCAAGGACTGGACTGGAACCGGGGCCGGTATCTGGCCGAAGGCCTGGCCCATTGCGCGGCCTGCCACACGCCGCGCAATGCGCTGGGCGCCGAGCTTGCCGGGTCGTCGTATCTGGGTGCGTCCATCGATCACTGGTATGCACCGGCCCTGACCAGCGCCAATACGGCACCATTGCCGTGGACACAGGATGAACTGTATGCCTTCCTGCGCACGGGGGCGACGGCCCTGCACGGCGTGGCGGCCGGGCCCATGTCGGACGTCGTGCACGAAGGCATGGGCGCCTCGCCCGATGGCGATATCCGCGCGCTGTCCGTGTATTTTGCCGGTGTTTCCGGTGCTGCCGGGCGCAAGGTGGATGTGGATGCAGTGATAAAGACCGGCATCGCCCGTTCGCAGCGCGTCAGCCTGGTCGACAACGACCGTGGCGCCAGCCTGTACGTGGCCGCCTGCGCCTCGTGCCACTCGAACAGCGATGGCCAGCCTGTGGCATTGCGTCCGGAACTAAGCCTGAACAGCGCCGTCAGCGCGCCTGATCCCGCCAACCTGATCCAGGTCATCCTGCACGGTTTGTCCAGGGATGAGGCCATGCCCAACGTGCTGATGCCCGGCTTTGCCGCCTCGCTGACGGACAACGACGTGGCCCAGCTGGCCGCCTATCTGCGCCGCAGTCGCAGCCACCAGCCGGCATGGACCAATCTGGAAGCGGTGGTGGCACGCACGCGCGCCGGCAAGTAATTCTTGAAAATTTCTTATCCACAATACTTATGTATAACATTACCGTGAATGGCCAGCCCTTCGGCACCGAGGCCGACGCCGAGACGCCGCTGCTGTGGGTGCTGCGCGACGAAGCCCATTTGAAAGGCACCAAGTTTGGCTGCGGCATCGGCATGTGCGGCGCCTGCACCGTGCATGTGGATGGCCGCGCCATGCGTTCCTGTATCACGCCCATCGCCGCCGTGACGGGCTGCGCCATCACCACCATCGAAGGCTTGTCGGCGGACGGCACGCATCCTCTGCAGCGGGCTTGGATCGCCACGCAGGCTCCCCAGTGCGGTTATTGCCAGTCGGGCCAGATCATGCAGGCGGCGACCTTGCTGCGCGACTATCCGCAGCCGACGGATGCGAATATTGATGCCGTCATGAGCGGTAACCTGTGCCGTTGCATGGCGTACGTGCGCATCCGCAAGGCCATCAAGCTGGCGGCCGGGATGCAGGAGGCGTCCGGTGTTTAGGTTGCCGAAAGAAAATTCAGCTGCCCGACCCAGTTCGCTGGGCCGGCGCGGTTTCCTGATCGCCGCCGCCGGTACGGGTTTTTCTCTGGCCTTCTTGCGTGCCGACAGCTCATTGGCCGCCGGCAAGGTGGCGCCCGTGCCGCCGGTCAAAGCCAGCGCGCCCGTGTTCGATCCCAGCATCTGGTTTCAGATCGGCCGCGACGGCATCGTCACCGTCAACATTGCCAAGGCGGAAATGGGCCAGCATATCGGTACGGCCCTGGCGCGCATCGTGGCCGAGGAACTGGAGGCGGACTGGGACAAGGTGCGCCTGCATTACGTGGACACGGACCCGAAATGGGGCTTGATGGTGACGGGCGGTAGCTGGTCCGTCTGGCAGAATTTCGATCCGCTCAGCCGCGCTGGCGCGGCCGGCCGCCTCGCGCTGGTCGAGGAGGGCGCGCGCCTGCTGCGCTTGCCCGTGTCGGCCTGCCACGCCAGGCTGGGCGTCGTGCATGGCCGGGGGCGGTCCATCAGCTATGGCGACATCGTGCGTCGTGGCAAGCTGGCGCGCCAGTATACGCCCGAGCAACTGAAAGCCATCGTGCTCAAGTCGCCGCAGCAGCGCAGCCTGATCGGCCAGCATGTGCAGGCGCTCGATATTCCGGCAAAAACGGATGGCACGGCCGTGTATGGCATCGATGCGCAGGTGGAGGGCATGCTGTATGCGCGCCCGAAGATCCCGCCCACGCGCTACGGTGCCAAGGTGGTCTCTATCGACGACTCGGCCGCAAAAAAGGTCAAGGGCTACTTGCGCTCGGTTGCCTTGCAGGACCAAAGCGGCACGGTGCCCGGCTGGGTCATGGTGGTGGCCGACACGTATGCGGCCGCCATGCGCGCGGCCGACCTGGTGCAAGTGAAATGGCGGGCCGGCGCGGCAGCCCACGTGGCGGAGCAGGATATCCTCAACTACGCCACCAAGCAACTGGCCGATGCCAGCCTGGGCGCCCGCGTGGTCGATGATGATGGTGTGGAGCAGGCGTTCAAGGATGCCAGCCTGCAACTGGAACGCCACTACACGACCAGTACCGTGCTGCATTTCCAGCTCGAACCGGTGAATGCGCTGGCGCAGGAAATCGACGGCGTCTGGCATATCCATGCGGGCAACCAGTGGCAATCGTTGATCCTGCCCGTGCTGGCGCAGGCGTTGAAGGTGCCGGAAAGCAAGGTGATGCTGCATACCTATCTGCTGGGCGGCGGCTTCGGTCGACGCCTGAATGGCGATTATTGCGTGCCGGCCGCGCTGGCGGCACAAGCCGTGGGACGCCCCGTCAAGATGATTTGCACGCGGGCCGACGATGCCCGTTTCGATTCGCCCCGCTCGCCATCCGTGCAGCATGTGCGCATGGCGTTCGACGAAGCCGGCAAGGTGTCGGCGATGGTGCACGAAGCGAGCGCGGGCTGGCCCACGCAAGCGATGATACCCGCCTTCCTGGCCAAGGATACGCAGGGTCATCCATATGACCCGTTCGCCATCGCCGGCGCCGACCACTGGTACGCGGTGGGCGCGCACCGCGTACGGGCCGTGTCGAACGACCTGGCCAACAGCAGTTTCCGCCCCGGCTGGCTGCGTTCCGTGGGACCAGGCTGGACGAATTGGGCAGTGGAAAGTTTTATGGACGAGGCGGCGCAGGCGGCCAAGGTCGACCCGCTGGCCTTCCGTTTGTCGTTGCTGCAGGCGACGGGGCGCAATGCGGGCAGCGCACCGAACGCCGTCGGCGGCGCTGCGCGCCTGGCCCATGTGCTGCAGCGGGTGGCGGACAAGGCGGGCTGGGGCACGGCCATGCCGCCCGACACGGGCCTGGGCATCGCCGCCACGTTCGGCCAGGAACGCGACATGCCCACCTGGACGGCCTGCGTTGCCCGGGTGAAAGTAGACCGCAGCACTTGCATGGTGAAAGTCGAAAAGTTGTTCATGGTCATTGATGCGGGCAGCATCGTCGATCCTGATGGCGCGCTGGCGCAGGCGGAAGGGGGCGCCCTGTGGGGCGTGAGCATGGCCTTGCATGAAGGCACGGCTTTCCTGAATGGCGAGGTGAAGGATACCAACCTGAATACCTACACGCCCCTGCGCATGGCCGATGTGCCCGAGCTCGACATCGAATTCGTGGCCAGCACGGCAACTTCGACGGGCATGGGCGAGCCGCCCACGACGGCCGTGGCGCCCGCCATCGGCAACGCCATCTTCGCCGCCGTGGCGTCGCGCGTGCGGCATTTGCCGATCCGCCCGGAAGCCGTGCTGAAGGGGCTGGACCGGCACGGCGCCGTTTGATGCGGACGCGCGGCAAAATGACGTGCGCCGCGCGTGAACGGACGCAGGCTGGTACACTGAGGATTGCAGCGCAGGGCGCGCAGGCGGCGCCCGGTTCGGCAAAATCAGCGCAGCAGTGTGATTTCAGCTTGATGTCAGCTCGATTCCAGCTCGATAGCGGAGGCAGCCATGCAAGAACAATTTGTCAGCATCACGGCCGATGAACTTCAAATGGACGGCGTGCTTGAAATGCCCGAGCGACCGGTCGGCATCGTCCTGTTTGCCCACGGTGCAGGCGCCGATAGCGACTATCTGGGCGCTTCAAGCCACGCCACTTCCCAGGATTTTCTGCGGGCGGGCATCGCCACCCTGCGTTTCGACCAGGGCGGCGTCGGGCCCGGCGGCGGCAGCAATGGCCACTCTTATTTTGTGCGCAGCGACATCGTGCTGCTGGCGCGTCAACTGGAAAAAGCCCTGGGCTGGCTGCAAGTCGATCCAGCCACGCGGCGCTTGCCTTGCGGCCTGTATGGCTATGGCACCAGCGCCGCCGTGGTGATGCAGCTGGCGGCCTGGCGCAGCGCGGAGATCGCCGCGCTGGCTGTCTGTGATGGCCAGGTGGAAATGGCGGGCAAGGCGGCGCTGGAAAATGTGCGTGTGCCTTCGCTGCTGATCGTGGGCGGGCGCGACCCCGATGTGGCTGGCCTGAACCGCATGGCCTTCGCCACCTTACGCTGCGACAAACAACTGGAACAGATCGCCGCACCCGGTGCTCCCGACACGCGGCACCAGGCGGCCTTGCTGGCCACTGACTGGTACATGCGCCATTTCAACGGGCATACCAGCACGGCGCAATAGGCGCCAGTCAGTCTGTGGCGCGCAGGTTTTGTGCATGGAAGCGCAGATGCTCTTCCATGAAGCTGGCGATGAAATAATAGCCGTGGTCATAGCCGGCATGGCGGCGCAGCTGCAGGGGCTGGCCGGCGTCGCGGCACGCCGCTTCGAACACCTCGGGATACAGTTGCTCGGTCAAGAACTTGTCGGCCAGGCCCTGGTCGATCAAGATGCCGCCAGGAAATAGTGCCGGCTTGCCTTGCAAGCCGCGCATCAGGGCGCTGGCGTCGTATTGCTGCCAGCTGGCTGCATCGCTGCCCAGGTAGCCTGTAAAAGCCTTTTTGCCCCAGGGACACTGGCTCGGTGCGGCGATGGGCGCGAAGGCGGACACTGAGCGGAACAGTTCCGGGTTGCGCAAGGCCAGCACCAGCGCGCCGTGGCCGCCCATCGAGTGGCCGAAAATACCCGTGCGTTGCGCATCGATCGCCAGTTCCTGTTCCAGCAGCGCGCGCAGTTCCAGGAGGTAGCTGTACATGCGGTAGTGGCTGCTCCACGGCGCTTCGGTGGCATCGACGTAAAAGCCGGCGCCCGCGCCGAAATCCCAGGCATCCGTCTCGCCCGCGATGTTGGCGCCACGGGGGCTGGTGTCGGGCGCGATCAGGATCAGGCCTTCTTCGGCCGCCACGCGCTGCGCGCCACTCTTGATCATGAACGTTTCTTCCGTGCACGTCAGGCCAGCCAGGTAAAACAGGGCGGGGCGCTTGATGCTGACGGTGTCGCCTGGCGCCGTGTCGGGAATGAAGGCCGAAAAACGCATGGGCAAGCCGATGGCTTGCGCGTCGTGGCGATAAAAGCGTTGTACACCGCCAAAACAGGCGTGTTCACTCAACAGTTCCAGCATGAATTCTCCTCGTCAATGCCATAGTATAGCGAGAGCGGCGCACCGCTGAGCCCGGATCAGTCCAGCATGGCCGCTAATGCTGGCAAGATGTCCTGTGCCGGCGCATCGGTCTTGAATGCCAGCAAATGGTCGGCGCGCGTCTTGCCCATGTTGATGGCGGCCACGGGCTTGCCCGTCTCGGCCGCCATGCGGCACAGGCGAAAGCTGGAATACACCATCACGGACGAGCCGACTACCAGCAGGGCGCTGGCCTCCATCAGCTTGCGCTCGGCCTCGGCCGCGCAGGCGGAGGGTACGCCATCGCCAAAGAACACCACGTCGGGCTGCAGGGTGCCGCCGCAGCGGGGACAGACGGGAAGGTGGAAGGTGGCCAGTTGCGACGGCTCCAGCAAGGCGTCGCCATCGGGCGCCGGCGTGGCAGTGGCGCCCAGCAACTGCGGATTGTCGCGTTCCAGCATGCCCTGGATCAGGCGGCGCGTGTGGCGGGCCTGGCAATCGAGGCAAACCACGCCATGTATGCTGCCGTGCAACTCCGTGACGGTGGCGCTGCCTGCCTGCTGATGCAGGCCATCCACGTTTTGCGTGACCAGGCCGCCGATGTGCTGGCGCTGCGCCAAATGCGCGATGGCCAGGTGGCCGGGATTCGGTGTGGCGCGCGCCAGGGTGGGCCAGCCTACCATGCTGCGGGCCCAGTAGCGGCGGCGCACGGCTTCCTCGCGGCGAAAGTCGGGACCTTGCACGGGGGCATTGCCGCGCCGCACGCCTTCCGTATCGCGGTAAGCGGGAATGCCGGACGCCGTGCTGATGCCGGCGCCCGTCAGCAGCAGCACCTCGGGATGGCGCTGCAGGAACTGCGCCAGCTGCTCGAGGGCGGGATCGTCGCTGGCGCTCTGCTGGCTGGCTGAGGGAAAGTTTTGCATGATGCGCCATGCTAACCGAAAAGCACGGCGCCGTTGCAAGGGGGGTGTTTACTCCAGCTTCATGCCGAAACGCTGCAGCCGCGGCTGCCAATGCTCTTCGATATTGGCCGAGACGAGGATGCGCTCGGCCTTGCCAATCAGCAATGCCCGTGGCACGAAGCCGAAATAGCGCGAGTCGGCGCTGTTGTCGCGGTTATCGCCCAGCATGAGGAAATGGTCGGCCGGCACCGTCACGGGGGCAAAGCTGCGCGCCGCGCCCGCGATTTGCGGCAAGACCTGGATGCGGTGCTGCTCGGTCTGGTTGCGCTCGCTGATGCGCTGCGCTGTCAGCTGGCCCAGGTGGGCGATGGTTTCAGGCGCCGTGTCGAGCGCCGTGTACCGGGCGGGCTGGCCATTGATGATCAGCTGTTCATTGCGCATTTCCACCGTGTCGCCGGGCAGGGCGATGATGCGCTTGATCAAGCGCGTGCCATCTTTCGGCGAGGAAAAGGTGACGATATCGCCCCGCTGCGGGTCGCCCAGGCGTTGCAGCACGATATCGGTGAGCGGCACTTTCAGGTTGAAGGCCAGGCGGTTGACGAAGACGACGTCGCCTTCGAGCAGGTTGGGGCGCATGGATGCCGACGGTATCGGATTCCAGTCCGCCACGGCCGTGCGGAAGACGCCGAACAGCAGCAGGAACATCAAAAAACCTTTGTTGGCGCGCATCCATGTTTTCATATTGGCTCTTTCGCTGGGCCGTGCCCGTGATGGTGAGGAGAGGCGCCATGGCTGCTGGCGCCCTATCCACGATGCACGGCGAGGCTGAAGCCAGTCTTAAATCAGGTGCATGCATGGCCGGCAGCGTGGCCTTTGTTGCGTGCAAGCGTCAGCGACGCGGCTATTTGAAGGCCTTGATGACGGCATCGAGCTTGACCTTCAGCGACTTGTCGTGCGCGTGGATGGCCGGCACTTCGCGCTGTACGCCGAGCAGCTGGTAGACGGCCGTCTGCGCTGCGCGTACCGAGTATTCCACCGTGAAGACGACATCGTCGGCGATTTCCACGAACTGGCTGACGAAGGCCAGGTTGACGGAGTTGGCCGGCACGGGCAGGGGACGGTCGCTCTTTGCGCGGGGCATGAACATGCTGGTGATGTAGGGCATGCGGCAGGGAATGCAGTTGGCCGTGGCCATGATGTCGAGGTCGAAGTTCAGGTGGCCGCACAGCTCGCGCAGGATATCCGCGCCGCTGCATTCGGACATGGGCTTGGCGACGAAGTTGCCGATGCGGTCAGGGTGCAGCGCATAGCCCCAGAATACTTGCACGCCCTCGGGCTGGCCGGCGAAATGGGGCTGGTGCGCCAGCACGATGGACATGAACCAGTTGCTGTCCTTGAAGGTGACGAGGCCGCCCGTGCCCGCGCTGTTGCCCGTGAATTGCTCCATCCTGTCAAAGAAGGCGCTGTCTTTCAGGGTGACCGTGTACGAGGCCCAGTATGATTCGGGGATGCTGCTGTTGAAGGCGGCGGGGCGTCCCAGTTCCGGGCGGCCCTCGGCCAGCTTTTCCCACAGGCGCCAGCCCTGGCTGTCGTTTTTCGTGCGCTGGGCAGGCGCGCTGTGCATGCTGCCATAGCTGGAGGCATCCGTCATCGAGGCGTTCTGGAAAAAGACCAGGTCGCCGGCGGCCACGGGGATCACGTCGGCCAGGCCGTGCCGCTGGCAGGCGATGGCGGTGGCGCTCAGGCGGCCGTCGCTCTCCTGCACCTCGATATCGCTCACCGTGCAATCCATGATGATGTTCACGCCTTGCTCCTGCAGCCAGGCGACCAGGGGACGTACCAGCGAATCGTACTGGTTGTAGACGGTGCGCTTGACGCCGGCCAGGGTTTCGATGCGCGAAAACTCCATCATGAAGCGGTGCAGGTAGCGCTTGAACTCGACGGCGCTATGCCAGGGCTGGAAGGCAAACGTGGTGGCCCACATGGTCCAGAACTTGGTGTCGAAAAATTCGGGTGAGAGCCAGTCCGTGATGGCGCTGCTGCCCAAGGTGTCTTCGTCGGCTTCCGTCAGCTTCAGCAGTTCCAGCCTGTCCTGCATGGAAAAGCCCATGCTGCTGACATCGACCTTGAAGCGGTTGCGGTCGACCAGGCGCGCGCGCGAGTGGGGAAGGTGCTGTTCGTTGAAGGCGATGGTTTCATCGTAGACGCTCTGGCCCGCATGTTCGAGCGAGGGTATGCTCTTGAACAGGTCCCAGGTGCACTCGTAATTATCGGTGGTCAGCATGCGCCCGCCGCGCAAGGTGTAGCCATCCTCTGCATTGCCGCCGCCATCGAGGCTGCCCCCGGTCACGGGCGACGCTTCGAAGACGGTAATGTTGCAACCTTGCATGCCGCCGTCGCGTATCATGAATGCGGCTGCGGCCAGCGAGCCGATGCCGCCGCCGACGAGGTAGGCTTTTTTGTCTGTGTTAGGCATGGTTTTCCCCTGAGTGTGAGTGCATCTGCATGCGCGAAAGGCTGGCAAGCGGCACGGCTGATGCCGCGCCATATTTGCCTATTTTACAACATCAGGGGAGAATCGGCAGATAAATAGAGCGTTCGTTCGGTTTTTTCAGGCGCTGGCGTGTTCCTTGCGCCGTTCAAAGTACAGCAAATCCGACCAGGCATCCTGGAAGTGCATGGCTTTTTCCGAACGGCCATATTGGCGAAAACCGTTGCGTTGCATGACGGCGATCGAACCCAGGTTTTGCGGCCGCGCCGTCGCTTCCAGGCGCCACAGTTCCAGTGCACCGAACGCTTCTTCCAGCAACAGGGCGACCACGCGCGTGGCGTAGCCGCGTCCGCCAAACCGTTCGCCGATGCGATAGCCGAGCGTCGCCTTGTTGAAATACGGGCGCGTGACGGCAGTCAGGTTGACTCTGCCGATGATCTGCCCGTCCAGCTTGGCCAGGTACTGGTATGCGCTGTCTTTCTCACGTTCGCGCTGCGCCTGCTCGATGGCGGCGGCGATGGCTTCATGGTGGTAATAGGACGGTGCGCGCGCCGTGACCCAGGATTCAAAATAGGTGCGGTTTTCCAGTTCAAAGGCCAGCAAGGCGGGAAGGTCGGCGCTGGAGGGGGGGAGCAATTGAAGGCGGTCGAGGTCTGGCATGGGATCGTGTCGGAAAGCGATGCGCCATTATAATCAGCTGGCGCATTTCGCCGCACATGCTTGAATTCATGAAGGAGCAGCATGCTGTCCCATATTTGCCTCGGCACCAACGACTTTCCCCGCGCCTACGCCTTTTACACGGCACTGATGGGAGAACTCGACTTGATCGAGAAATTTCACGATCCGGCCCAACCCTGGGCGGGCTGGATGGCGCGGGGGGCGCCGCGCCCCCTGTTCGTGCTGACGGCGCCGCATGACGGCTTGCCGGCCACTCCCGGCAATGGCCAGATGACGGCCTTGCTGGCGGCCAGCCGCTTGCAGGTGGACCGTTGCCACCAGGCCGTGCTGGCGCTGGGCGCCGTGTGCGAAGGGCTACCCGGCTTGCGGCCCCATTACCATCCCAATTACTATGGCGCTTATTTCCGCGACCTCGATGGCAACAAGTTGTGCATCTGCTGCCACGGCGAAGAATGATTCAGCGCTCTTTCCACACGTCGTCTTCCGTCCAGCCCAGTTCCAGGAAATCCTGCGCCCGCTCGTCCGCTTCACCTGCGCAATAGAACTCGTCGAGCTGGGGCACTTCGATACGCGTGCCGGCCAGCATGGCGTGCACTTGCCCACGGTGGTGGATCTGGTGCTGGAACAAATGCGCCAGCATGCGCTGGCGCGTGTCGACTTGCGGGGTGTCGCGCAGGATCGTCACGGGCCGCGCCAGGTCCGCATCGCACAGGCTGCGGCAATGGGCGATCAGGCGCAGGTCCGATGCGCGCTGCGCCGCGTGCAGGGCCGCGCCATCGGTGTACGGTTCGTCCTGTGCAAAAAAGACATAGCAGTCGGAATGAGGCTTTTCGCCGCGCAGCTCGCGTTCGAGTGCGTCGAGATAGAACCAGTCGCACGTCAGTATGTGGTTCAGGGTGAACTGGATGGTGGGGAAAAAGCTGACGCGCGTGGCCTGGAACTCGGCCTGGGTCAGCTGCCCGCAAGCCTTCAGCAAGCGGTGGTTGGCCCAGGCGTTGTTATACGCCTGGCCGGTGACGTAACGGGCCAGTGGATTGTTCATGATGTACCTTGCAAGGCAGGGAAGGCTGCGAGAGCGCCACTGTAGCACTTTGCGCCAGGTGGACCCAGCCGGTCACGCCGGCCGCCCCAGTACTGCTGTCATCAAGTACAATCGCGCAGCGGATTTCGCGATAGTGATGCATAAAGGTTTGGATAGCAAAATGGGTTGGATAGGAAAATTACTGAACGGCGGCGATGAAAAAAACAAGGCTGCGCCGGTCACGGCAGCGGCGGCGCCCGATATGACGCGGCAGCCAGCCACCATCACCGAAATCGATGCCATCTACTACCGCTGGCTGGCCGCCGCCGGTTCGGCGCAGGCTCCCGAGCAGGCCGAACAACAGATTCTGGACGAATTGATGCGCCTGGCCCGTGAACCGATCGCTGGCGCCGCGCTGGTGCCGCGCATTCCGGCCATCATCCCGCAGTTGATGCGTACCTTGCAAAATGAAAACATGAGCGCAGCCGAGCTGTCGCGCCAGCTGGCCCAGGACGTATTGCTGGTCGCCGAGGTCTACCGCGAAGCGAACCGGCCGCGCTACCATTCTCGCTACAACGCCAGCCCGTCGATCAACAACATGGAAGGCGCCATCATGCTGCTCGGGCAAAACGGCATGCGCATGTTGCTCGCCCGCGTCGCCTTCCGCCCCATCGTCAGCATGCAAAGCGGCGGGTTGACCATACGCACGGCGCCGCTGATCTGGCGCCAGTCCGAGAAATGCGCGCTGGCGGCCAACCTGCTCGCGCCGGCCATGCAGGCAAACGCCTTCGACGCCTATCTGGCGGGACTGATGGCCAATGTCGGCCTGGTGGTGGCGTTCCGGCTGATCGACCAGATGCATGCGCCCGATGCCTTCCCGCAATCGGACGCCTTCATTGCCCAGGTGTTTGCGCAAGCGCGTATCTTGTCGGTACGGATCGCCGAATTATGGGAGTTTCCCGAGTCCGTGACCAATGCGATCGAGCATGCCGGCGTCGATGCCCACGCCGATGCCGATCCGCAGGCGCAAGCGCTGGCGCTGGGCGATCGCTTGAGCAAGCTGCGCATGCTGGTCGATACGGGCCGCTTTCCTGCCGACGATCCCTTCGTGATGGCCGGACTCGGAAAAAGTCAGATGCTGGTGTTCGACAAGCTGGCCGACGAGGACGAGGACGACGAGGAGTGATGCCAGCTGCATGCAGCGGATATCACTCAGCGCGCAAAATAGAGTTCGTGCAGATGCTCGAGATCGACCTCGGAAGCGGCCTGCGACAGCGCCACTTTGCCGCTCTGCATCAGGTAGACGTGATCGGCCACGCCCACGGCGCGCGCCGTGTTTTGCTCGACGAGGATGATGGTGCGCCGGCCATCGTTCAGGCGCGCGAGGATCTCGAACAGCTCGTTGACCACCAGCGGCGCCAGACCCAGCGAAGGTTCGTCGATGATCAATAGCGACGGGTCCGACATCAAGCCCCGCGCCATGGCCAGCATCTGCGCCTCGCCACCCGATAGTGACCCGGCCAACTGCTTGCGGCGCTCGTGCAGGCGCGGGAACATGGCGTAGGCTTCGGCCAGGCGCACCGGCATGTGGCTGCGGTGCTCTTTCGGGAAGGCGCCCATGATCAGGTTTTCTTCCACACTCATGTCACGGAAGGTCATGCGCCCCTCGGGTATCATGGTGACCCTCGCGTCACTCATCTTCCACGTCGGTGTGCCATTGATGCCCACGCCATCGAGCGCGATGCTGCCCGCGCCCACGGGCAGCAAACCCATGATGGCGCGCAGCAGGGTGGTTTTGCCGGCCCCGTTCGGGCCGATGATGGTGGTCAGCTTGCCTTTCTGGATGGACAGCGACACATCCCACAGCACATTGATGGCGCCATAGCCGGCGCGCAGTTGACTAATTTCAAGCATCGTTTCAGGCATGAACTGCTCCCGTATAGCTTTGGATGACGGCTGGATCGCGGAACACGGCGTCCGGCGTGCCATCGGCGATCAGCTGGCCAAAATTGAGCACGGCCACGCGCTGGCACAGATTGCTGATGGTTTCGATATCGTGCTCGATCATGACGATGCCTACGCCAAAGGCGGCATGCAAGTCCTTGAGCATGCCCATGAAGCGGCGCTTGCCGTTCGTTTCCAGGCCTGCCAGCACTTCATCGAGCAGCAGCAGTTTCGGATTGGTGGCCAGCGCCTTGGCCACTTCCAGCGCCTTCAGTTCCGTCAGCGCCAGTTCGCTGGCAGCGTCGCGCCCGGCCTTGTCCGCCAGGCTGGTGAAATCGAGGATTTCATCGATCTTGCGCTGATCCACCTTGCCGGTGCCGAAGCGCTGCGCCACGATGAGGTTTTCGCGCACCGTCAGTTCATGCATGGGCTGCGGAATCTGGAAGGTGCGGCCCAGCCCAAGCCGGGCGCGCTGGTACATGGGCGTGGCCATGATGTCGCGCCCGTCGAAGCGGATGTGGCCACTGGTGGGGCGCACCAGGCCGGAAATCGCATTGAACAGCGTGGTCTTGCCGGCACCGTTGGCGCCGACGAGGCCGATCACGTCGTGGCTGCCCACGTTCAGGGTGACGGCATCGACGGCCGTCAGGCCGCCGAAGCGCACGGAGACATTATCGAGTTCAAGCATGGGATTTCTCCTTGATCATCGCTTTTTTCAGCCATTTTCGTAGCAGCGGCAGCAGGCCGTTCGGACTGAAGACAATCATCGCCACCAGCAGCACGCCCAGCACCAGCTGGTGCCCGGTGGGTATCAGCGACTTGAAAATGAGCTGGTCTACCAGGTAGACCACCACGGCGCCCAGCACGGGGCCGAGTATCGTGCGGTAGCCGCCGAAGATGGCCGCCACGATGGGCAAGGTGACCCACAGGCTGTTGAAGGCGTAGTCCGGTTCCAGGAAGTTGATGTAGTGGGCGTTGAAGGCGCCGAACAGGCCGGCCATGAAGGCCGACACGAGCAGCATCATGCCTTTCAACAGGGTGCTGTTGACGCCGACGACGCGCGTGGCGTCTTCGCTGTCGTGCATGGCGCGCAGGGCGATGCCGTAATGGCTGGAACGGATGCGACTGTACGCCAGCGCGCAGGCCACGACGAGGGTCAGCACCACCAGGTAGGCGCCCGTCTTGCTGGCCAAATCAAAGCCGAAGACGGTGGGCAGGGTGGGAATATTGTTGACGCCGCCGGCGCCGCCCGTCAGCGCACTCCATTCCGTGGCCAGGATGCGGAAGATGTGGGCGTAGGCGAGGATGGCCAGCGCAAAATACGGCCCGCGCAGGCGCAGCACGGGTAGCATGATGACGGCTGCCGCCGCAGCGCCGACGCCGCCCAGCAGCATGGCGGCAAACACGGGCAAGCCCAGTTTCACGGTGGTCAGCGCGGAGACATACGCGCCCACGCCGAAGAACGCCGCATGGCCGAAGCTGACCATGCCGCCCAGGTTGCCCAGCAGGGCCCAGGACATGGCCACGCCGCCGATGATCAGGGCCGCCACCACCATGCTCATCACATACTGGTTGCCGCCAAGGGCCAGCGGCACGGCGACATACGCGGCCAGCAGAAGGCCCGTCGTGGATATCAGTGTCGAGCGCTTCATCCGCGCCTCCGTTGTGCGCCAAACAGGCCGTTTGGCATGATGAACAGCACCAGCAGGAACAGCACCATGCCGGACAATTCCTGCAGTGCGGAGCTGGCCAGGGTGACGGTCAGCGCCTCGGCGACGCCCAGCAGTACGGCAGCGAGCAGCACGCCAGGGATGGAACCAATGCCGGCCAATACGGTGATGATGAAGGCTTTCACCGTCAGCGCGCCGCCGTAGGCGGGCTGGATCACGCCATAGCTGAACAGGGCCACACCGGCGAAGGCGGCCAGGATGCCGGCGACTAAAAACGAGACCAGCTCCGTGCGGCCCGGGTCGATGCCCATCAGCTTGGCCGCGTCGCGGTTGCTGGAGACGGCGCGCACGGCGCGGCCATACCAGCTGGTGGCCAGCCAGCGCCACAGGGCCGCCATCAGCACCAGGCTGACGCCGAAGAAAATCACTTCGCTGCGCATGCTGAAGAAGGGGCCAATCTCGATGCCTTCCTGCAGCCAGCTCGATGAGGTCGAGCGAATGTCCGCCTTCCACACCAGCAGGATGAAATTGGTGAGAATGACGCCGATGCCGTAGGTGAGGATCAGCGAATTGATTTCGCGGTCTTTCTTGATGCGGCTGACGATCAGGTACACGCCCACGGATGTGAGGCTGACGATCACCAGTGCGATGGGAATGGCGAACATGGGACCGAGTCCCAGGCCTGACTCCACGCTGTAGGCGATATAGGCGGCCAGCAGCACCAGTTCGCCGTGCGCCAGGTTGATCACTTTCATGGTGCCAAAGACCAGCGCCAGTCCCAGTGCGATCAGGGCGTAGGAGCCGCCCTGCAGCAAGCCTGAATAGAGGGCTTGCAAGATTAATTCTGTCATGTCGTCATCCCGTCAGGCAGCCCTGGCGAGGGCCAGAACTGCCGTTCATCGGTGCGCGCCCTGGCGGGCGCGCGCGTGTGCGCAGGGGAGGCTGCTGTTACCAGGGCAGGGCAGGATAAGCCAGCTTGCCCGTCGCGTGTTCCTTCGGCCAGACGATTACCACCTTCTTGTCCTGGTGCTGCGCCATGCGGTGCACGAAGTTCTGGTTGTCACCATTGGCGGAGAATTGCACCCGGCCGATCAGGGTTTCCCGGTCCGTCTTGCGCATTTCCTCTGCCACGCCGCCTTTCTTGATCGTGCCCTTGTCGGCCGCGCGCGCAATCGCCTCGAACAGCAGCATCGATTGCACGTAGCCGAACTGGCCCAGGTAATCCGGCTCCTTCTTGTACAGCTGCTTGTAGGCATCGCTGAAGGCTTTGCCGTCGGCCGTCTTGAATTCGGTGGGGAAGGGCAGCAGGGCCGTGCCGAAGACATTCGGCATCAGGTCGGGGAAGTCGGCCGCCATTTTCGGCGTGGCCAGCGACCACACGCCCACCATGGCCTTGATCTTCGGCTTCAGTACGCGGGCGGCGCGGATGATGCCAACGTAGTCGTTTTCATAGCCGACCATGGCCACCACTTCCGATTTATCCTGCAGCTTGATCTTGTTGATGATGGGCTTGAAGTCGGTAATGGCCGGATCGAACGAGTGCGTCGTCACCTTGACGCCCCTGGCGGCCAGGGCCTTTTCCACGTCCTTCGCCAGGCCCGTGGTGGCATCCTTGGTCGAATACACGATGGAGACGGACTTGGCGCCCACGTCCTGCAGCAGCCCCAGCATGGCTTTTTCGTAGCCGGCCGTGTTATTGATGCGGAAAAAATTCTTGCGTCCGCTGGCCACCAGGCTGTCGTCCACGCCGCCCGAGGTGATGTAGACCAGGCCCAGTTTGTTCGCCGTGTCCGAGGCGGGCGAGATATTGTTCGAGCCATAGCCGCCCGTGATGGCCACCACGCCCTGGCTGGCCAGTTTTTCCACGGCGGCGATGGCCTTGGCGGGTGCCGATTCGTCGTCGACGGTGACGATCTTGACGGTGTGCTTGCCGTTGGTCTTGTTGAATACCTCGGCTGCCACCATGATCCCTTCCTGCATGCCGGCGCCGACCCTGGCCAGGTTGCCCGTCAAGGGGATTTCGGCCCCGACCAGGAATTCGTCGGCGCTGGCCTGCGCCATCCAGGCGCTGGCAACCAGCGCTGCCATGGCGATGCGTGTGTATGTGCGTTTCATCGTGTCTCCTCCGGTGATGTGACTCGGTTTGCCGGCGCCAGGATCGGCACCGGCAAAACCACCCGCCTGGGTTTTATTGTCGGGTGTATTGAAAGCAACTGCAATGGTGAATTTACTGCCTGTTTTTACTGCCTGTTTTGCGCCATCTGCCGCAGCTGCCCCTTTAAAATCTTGCCTGTGGCGGCCGCCGGCAGCGCTTCCATGACGATGATGGCTGATGGACATTTGTAAGGCGACAGGGTCTGCGCCAGGTAGTCCAGCAAGGCCTGCACCGTCACGGGGTGCTGCGGGTCCAGCTCTACATAGGCGATGACGTCCTCGTTGCCATCGTCCAGGGTGCGTCCCACCACGGCCGATTGCACCACGGAAGCGTGGGCGTTCAGCGCCGTTTCCACTTCCAGCGGATACACATTGAAGCCGGAGCGGATGATCAGTTCCTTGGTGCGGCCCACGATGAACAGCGCGCCATCTGGCTCTTGGCGCGCCATGTCGCCTGTATTGAGCCAGCCGCCGTCGCGCATGGTGGCTGCCGTCATGTCCGGTTCGCGGTAGTAGCCGGCCATGACATTCGGCCCGCGTATCCACAGTTCGCCCGCATCGCCCGGCGCCACGTCCGCGCCGGCCAGGTCCACCACGCGCACTTCCACGCCGGGGATCGGCGTGCCGACGGAACTGTCATGGCGCGGCGCATCGAGCCGCGTCTGGCTGATGGTGGGCGCGCTTTCCGTCATGCCGTAGCCGTTGTGCAGCGCGGTGCCCAGCAGCTTTTCCACGTCGCGCTTGAGCGATGGCGCCAGCGGCGAGCCGCCCGCATACGCAAAGCGCAGCCGCGTGGGCAGCGGCGTATCGGTGCCGCCCAGGGTTTGCAGCAGCTTGGCGTACATAGCGGGCACGCCCTGCACGATGGTCAATTCATCGTCTTTCAGCGCGGCCAGCAGGCCATCGACGGAAAAGCGCGGCACCAGATACAGAGCGGCGCCCGCATACAGGGTGCCAAGGGCAACCGAGGCCAGGCCGTACACGTGAGAAATCGGCAGCACGCCGTAGGCGCGGTCGCTGCGCGTCAATCCCCGCAAGGTGCTGGAGACGGCGGCAATGAACAGCAGATTGCGGTGCGTCAGCATGACGCCCTTCGATTGTCCCGTCGTGCCCGTGGTGTAGATCAGCGCGGCCACCTGTTCGTTGCCGGGTACGCAGGCTTCCGCGATAGCTGCGCTGTTCAATTCGCCCGCCAGCAGCTCGCCCATGCCGTCGACCGTGGCGCTGGCCGCGCCCAGACGTGCCGCATGCGCTGCCGCTTCCGGCGAGGCGCCGGCCAGGAACAGCACCCGCCGTGCGGAACTGTGCGCCGCGATGGTGTCGATCTCGCGCGCCGACAGGCGGGCGTTGACATTGACAACCCACGCATCGATGCTGGCGGCCGCGAAGATCAGCGCCACCTGCAGCGCGCTGTTCTCGCCCACCACCATCAGGCGGTCGCCGGCGCGCACGTCCAGCTGGCGCAGCAGTTGCGCGGCGCTCGCCACGCTGTGCTGCAGCTGCCCGTAGGTCCAGTGCCGTCCGCCTTCATGCAATGCCGGCGCGTCGGGCACGCGTGCTGCCCAGTGGGCGGGGATGGCCGAGAGGCGGGCCGGAAGACCGGCCAGCAAGGCTGGAATATCCATCGCTGCCTCCTTCACTTTTGCGCTGCCTTGATCATGTTGCGGGCGATGACGATCTGCTGGATCTGTGTCGTGCCTTCGTAGATGCGGAACAGGCGCACGTCGCGGTAGAAGCGTTCGGCCGCGTATTCGCTGATGTAGCCGGCGCCGCCGTGGATTTGCACGGAGCGGTCGGCCACGCGGCCGCACATTTCGGAGGCGAACAGCTTGCAGCACGACGCTTCCGTCGAAATGTCTTCCTTGTTGTCGCGCCGGCGCGCGGCGTCGAGCACCATGCTGCGTGCCGCGTAAATCTCGGCCTTGCTGTCGGCCAGCATGGCCTGGATCAGCTGGAATTCCGCAATGGGCTGGCCGAACTGCTGGCGCTCCATCGCATACGCCAGCGCGTCAGCCAGCATGCGTTCGGCCGCGCCCACGCAGACGGCGGCGATGTGCAGGCGGCCCTTGTCGAGCACCTTCATGGCTGTCTTGAAACCCACGCCTTCCTTGCCACCGATGATGTTCGCGGCTGGCACGCGGCAGTTTTCAAAGATCACGTCACAGGTGTGCGCGCCTTGCTGGCCCATCTTTTTATCGATTTTTCCCAGCGAGAGGCCCGGCGTGTCCCTTTCCACGATGAAGGCGGAGATGGCAGAGGCGCCCCGCTTGACGGGGTCCGTGCGCGCCATGACGGTAAAAATGCTCGCTTCGGGTGCGTTGGTGATATAGCGTTTGCTGCCATTGAGGATATAGAAGTCGCCGTCGCGCACGGCGCTCGTGCGCAGCGATGCCGCATCGGAGCCGGAACCGGCTTCCGTCAGGGCGAACGAGCCGATGATCTCGCCGGCCGCCAGTTTCGGCAAATAGTGCTGTTTCTGCGCTTCCGTGCCGTCGATGACAATGCCTTGCGAGCCGATGCCGTTGTTCGTGCCGATCAGCGAGCGGAAGGCGGGCGAAGTGCGGGCGATTTCAAACGCGACCCTGACTTCCTCTTCCATGCTCAGTTCCAGGCCGCCGTAGGCTTCCGGGATGGACAGGCCGAACAGGCCCAGTTCGCGCATCTGTGCCACGATGGCGGGCGGTATCGTATCCGTGTCGGCCACCAGCGCCTCGTTCGGCACCAGCACTTCGCGCACGAAACGGGCGATGCTATCGAGCAGGATGTTCAGGGTTTCTTCGTCGCGTATCATCGGGGTCCTCGGAGGCGATGTTGAGAGGGGGCGCGCAGTCTAACCGCGGCCCAGGTTTTTTTCCACTGTCTTGACCAGGGCGACCAGGCGTGGTCCCAGGTCCGATTCGAGTTTTTCACGCGATAGCAGGAAGGCGGGGCCACCGCAATTGAAGGCCATCACCTGTTCGCCGTCAAAGCCCTGCATGGGCACGCCCACTGCATGCACGTCGTTCTGCCACTCGCCGGCCGAGATGCAAAAGCCCCGGTCCTGGTAATCCTTGAAGCCTTGCTCGATGCCGGCCTTGATGCGCGGCCAGCGTTCCGTCTCGTGCACGCGCGCATGGTCCATCAGGTAGTCGCGTTCTGCCTGCGGCAGGATGCACAGCAGGGCCTTGCCCATGGCCGTCGTCATCAAGGGAATGCGCGAGCCGACGTCGAGGCGCAGGGTGACATTGGCGCTGCTGCGGCAGGTTTCCACGTAGACCATGCTGAGACGGTCGCGCGTGCCCAGAGAAACGGAGGCCTGTGCATGTTCGGCCAGTTCTTCCATCAGCGGGCGCGCCATCTTGCGCACGTCGAGGTTCGACAGCATGCGGTAGCCGAGGGCCAGTACGCCGGCGCCCAGCTGGTACTTGCCCAGACTATCCGAGTAATTCAGGTAGCCCAGTTTGGTGAGTGTGTAGGTGAGGCGCGAAATCGTGGGTTTCGGGATGGCCGTGCGCTTGGCCATGTCCGCGTTCGACAGGAATACTTCGCCGGGTCGGAAGCAGCGCAGCACTTCCAGGCCCCGCGCCAGCGCGTTGACGAACTGGCGGTCCTTGCCTTCCTCGTCATCGCTGAAAACGATGAGTTCCGGATCGGCTGCGGCCTGAGTATTTGTCATATTTGCTTTCATTTTCTGACTCCCTGCAAATCAGTTTGCCTAGCCGAATCTCGCATGTCAATCGTTTTGTGAAACATTCGTTCGCACAGCGAAATGCTGCGCTGCATGAAAAAGGCGTGAAATTTGACCTGCGCAAGTGTTTCCAGTCCTGTCGCTTGAGCATCGCTATATACGTCTGTATATTGCGCTATTGGGTGACGGCCGCTGCATGTGTGGCCGATTTTTTTGTATATCGCTATATAAAACGGTATATAACGCATATGACGAGAGTGGAAAGAACAAGACGATGTTGAAACAGGTAATGGCAGGCGCCGTGATGCTGGCGCTGGCGCAGATGGCACTGACGGCGCAGGCGCAGCAAACGGCAGGCAAGGAGGAAATGGAGGCGGCGCCGTTCGTGCTGGGCACGGTGACGGTGATCGGCCAGCGCGACCAGCTGGGGCAGGTGGCGCAGTTGGATGAGCAGCAAGTGGGTTCGCAGGTGAGCCGCGCCGAAATGCGCCGCTTTAACCGCGACAACGTGGGTGACGCCCTCAATTTGCTGTCGGGCGTGTCGCTGTCGACCAATTCGCGCAACGAAAAAACCGTCGCCATCCGCGGTTTCGATGCGCGCCAGGTGCCGCTGTACATCGATGGCATTCCCGTCTACGTGCCCTATGACGGCTATGTCGATTTCAACCGCTTCACGACGGCCGACCTGGCCGCCATCCAGGTGGCCAAGGGCTTCAGCTCCGTGGCGTATGGCGCCAACACCCTGGGCGGCGCCATCAATCTGATTTCGCGCAAACCCACGGCGCGCCTTGAGGGCGATACCTCCATCGGTTTCGGCTCGGGCAGCGAGCGCCAGGTGTCGGCCAACGTGGGCACCAACCAGGGCCTGTGGTATCTGCAGGCGGGTGTGTCTTACATCGACAGCGACGGTTTCCCCCTGTCGTCCGACTTCCGTCCCACGGCCACGGAGGACGGCGGCATGCGCAACAATGCTTACCGCAAGGACCATAAACTGTCGTTCAAAATGGGCTACACGCCCGGGGGCGGCGACGAGTATGCGCTCAGCTACTACAAGCAGCATGGCGAAAAGGGCCAGCCGCCATCGACTAATCCCGTGGGCGCGCGCTACTGGCAATGGCCGTACTGGAACAAGGAAAGCCTGTATTTCGTCTCGCAGACGCGCCTGGGCGAGGTCGAACGCCTGAAACTGCGGCTGTACCACGACAGCTACGACAATGAAATCACGTCCTACACGAACGGCAGCTACGCCACGCTGAAGACCAGCGGCCAGGGCAGCGTCAGCGGCGGGCGCAGCATCTATAACGACCGCACGAACGGCGGCGCAGTGGAGCTCGAATCGTTCCGCCTCGCCACGCACAGCCTGCGTTTCGTCGCCAGCGTCAAGGCCGACGAACACCAGGAACTGGACGCCAGGGGCGTGCGCAATACCTGGTACAAGGATGTCCTGTGGACCCTGGGTGCGGAAGACAGCATCGCCCTCAATGCGGCGACGGAGCTGTCGCTGGGCTTGTCGCGCAATGCACTGCGCCCGGACACCGTCTACAGCGCCGGCAATGCGTATACCTTGCCGAGCAATCAATCGGCCACCGACCTGCAGGCGGGCCTGTTCCACAAGATCGGTCTTGATGCGCGCGTGTACGCCACCGTTGCGCGCAAGTCGCGCCTGCCGACCTTGAAGGACCGCTACTCGCAGCGCCTGGGCACATATATCGAAAACCCGGCCCTGCGCGCGGAAGAGGCGATGAATTATGAGCTGGGGTATCAAGGAAACTCCCAGGGCGCCAAGGTGGAAGTTGCGCTGTTCTACAGCGACGTGAAGGACAAGATCCAGAGCGTGGCGAATGTCTCGGGTGTGCGCGCGCAGATGCGCAACGCGGGCAGGGCGCACATCAGCGGCGTGGAACTGGGCTTGCGCGGCCGCGCCGGCGCCTGGCTGGATGTCGGTGGCAACTATACGTATACGGAGATGAAGAATGTTAGCGACCGCGCCATCCGCCTGACGGACGTGCCGCGCCACAAGCTGACGGCGCACGCCGTGCTGCATGCTGCACGCCAGGTCGACGTGGTGGCCGTCGCGGAATCGAACAGCGGGCGCTGGGTTTCGAACACTTTGGCACTCGGTGGTTTTACGACGCTGAACCTGAAGGCCGTCTACCGCCCCTTGACGGACTTGACCCTGGAAGCGGGCGTGGCGAACCTGGGTGACCGCAATTACGCGCTGTCCGACGGCTTCCCCAGCGCCGGGCGCACCTGGCTGGCCAGTGCGCAGTACCAGTTCTGATTTTTGACTGTTCAATGAAAGGACACAGCATGTTCAAGAAAATATTTGCTGCTTGTACAGCGGCGTCGTTGCTGGCGTCGGCACCGGCCGCGTGGTCGGCACCCGCTGGCGCGCGCGACAACATGAGCCACGCGCTTGCCGTGACGGGCATGGTGGAAACACCTTTGATTCTGAAGGTGGCTGACCTGCGCCAGATGCCGCCCGCGAATGGCGGGGAAATCGCCGTCACACGCCATAATGGCGACAAGGCCGAGACCATCACCAGCTATCAGGGTGTGCGCCTGCGCGACATCCTCGACAAGGCGGTGCTCGATGCGCCGGGCCATAACGACGTCAAGAAGATCGCCATCATCGCCACGGCGACCGATGGCTATGCGGTGGTGTTTTCCTGGGGCGAGCTGTATAACGCACCGGCCGGCGAGGGCGTGATCGTCTACTACGAAAAAAACGGCAAGGCGCTCGACGACAACGATGGTGAAATCGCCCTCATCTCGGCGAAAGACATTCGCACGGGGCCGCGCCATGTGAAATGGTTGAACGGCATCGAGGTGCGCAAGCTGGTGGAGTAATGAGAAACGCCGCCGTGGAGCCTTCCCCGGCGGCGTATTTTTTACCGTCGCTGCTTACCTTCCCAGCGCTGTTCGCATCGCCTGGCCCGCCACTTCAAACAATCCCCGCGCCGCTGGCGTCAAGCCCAGCATGTGCATAGCCGCGTGGATCATGCCGTCGAGCTGCACGCATTGCGCCTCGACGCCATCGTCTTGCAAGCGCCGTGCATACGCCGCACCTTCGTCATGCAGCGGATCAAATTCGCACACCAGCACGGTCGCCGGCGGCAAGTCCTTCAGCGAGGCGGCCCGCAGGGGCGCCGCGTAGGGATGCGCGCCATCGGCCGGCTCGTTCAGGTACGCCGACCAGCAAAAACGCATCGCTTCGCGCGTCAGCGAATGGCCCTCAGCATAGCGCTGGTAGGACGGCGTGTCGAAAGCGAAATCGAGCGCCGGGTACAGCAGCAGCTGGTGCGCCAGCGCGGGACCGGCCTGGTCGCGTGCCATCAGTGCCGCTGCCGCGGCCAGGTTGCCGCCCGCACTGTCGCCGCCCACGGCCAGGCGCTTCACGTCGATGCCCAGCGCCGCGCCATGCTCGGCGACCCAGCACAGCGCCCCGTAAAAGTCGTTCAGCGGCACGGGGAACTTGTGCTCTGGCGCCAGCCGGTAGTCGACGGAAAAAATCACGCAGCCGGTGGCGTTGGCAAGCGCGCGGCACGGATTGTCGTACAGGTCCAGCGAACACAGGCACCAGCCGCCGCCATGCGCGAAGACGATGGCGGGCAGAAGCTTGCCCGTATCCGCGCCAGCCGGCACGTAGGTGCGCACGGTCAGCGCATGTTCGCCCGGCAGCACGTAATCCTTGATCGAGGCGACGTCTTCCAATGGCCCGTGCAACTGGCGCAGCCCCGTTTCCGTGGCGGCGCGCAGGTCTGCCAGCGAGGCGGGCGGCGGCGCATCGTTTACCTGTGCCAGGAAGGCCGCTACTTGCGGGTCCAGGCTCATGCCGGCGCTCCCGCCAGGAAGGGCAGCAGGTGGGCGATGAACGCTTCCGGCTGTTCTTCCATGATGAAGTGGCCGCATTCGGCGACGATGGCGCCTTGTAAAATGTCGGCCTTGCCCTGCATGGTCAGCAGGGGCGCGTCATTCGTCGCGTGGTCGGCGCCGATGGCCAGTACGGGCATGGCCAGGCTCTTTTTCGCCCGTTCCAGGTTTTGCCGGATGGTTTCGGGTATGGCCCGGTAGTAGGCGAAGCCCGCGCGCAGGGCGCCCGGCGTGGCGTAGGCATCCGCATACACGTCGACGGCCACCTTGTCGCGGCGGTACGACCAGCGGTCGAAAATGAAGCGGATGTATTCGCGCTCCTTGCCCGCCGTGAGCATTTCCGGCAAGTCCAGCACCTGGTTGAACATGAAATGCCACAGGAAGATGTTGTCGGACGGCGCCACGAAGATGGGCGGCGCCGGCGCGAGGCCGGGAATCACGGCTTCCGTCAGCGCCAGTTTCGTCACGGCCTGCGGGAAGTCGCTGGCCAGCGCATAGCCCACCCACATGCCGATGTCGTGACCGACCACATCGTAGTGCGCGTGGCCCAGGGCCAGCATGGCGCGGTGCAGGGTGGCCGCCACGGTGCCCGTATCGTAGCCATCGGCCGGGCGGCTGGAGTGGCCGCTGCCTGGCGGGTCGATGGCGATGGCCTGGTAGCCATTGGCCGCCAGGGCCGCCATCACGTGGCGCCACGCATACCAGGTCTGCGGCCAGCCGGGAATCAGCAGCACGGGTTTGCCTTCGCCGGCAATCACGCAATGCAGGCGCTGGCCGTCGATGCGGACGTAATCATGTGTAAATTCGTGGGTAAAATCGTTCACGGGGTTTCCTTGTTTAGTTGTGCTCGATGCCGAGCAGGGTGTTGATTTGTTGCGCGCTGACGGGGGCGCCGGCGAAGTCGTCGAAGATCTTGTCCGTCACGGGAATGATGTGGGCATTGATGAAAGCCACGCCCTCGCGCGCACCCACTTCCTGGTCCTTCAGGCAGCATTCCCATTCCAGGGTGGCCCAGCCCGCGTAATCGTTTTGCGCCATCTTCGAAAAGATCGCCTTGAAGTCGACCTGGCCATCGCCCAGCGAGCGGAAGCGCCCGGCGCGGTTTTCCCACGACTGGTAGCCGCCGTAAATGCCTTGCCGTCCCGTCGGATTGAACTCCGCATCCTTCACATGGAACATGCGGATGTGGTCTTTGTAAATATCGATGAATTCCAGGTAGTTCAGCTGCTGCAGCACGAAGTGGCTGGGGTCGAACAGCATCTTGCAGCGCGGGTGGCGTCCCACGCGCTCGTAAAACATCTCGAAGCTGATGCCATCATGCAGGTCTTCGCTGGGGTGGATTTCGTAGCACAGGTTGACGCCCTGTTCCTCGCACACGTCGAGGATAGGCAGCCAGCGGCGCGCCAGTTCGTCGAAGGCCGTTTCGATCAGGCCGGGCGGGCGCTGCGGGAACGGGAACAGATATGGCCAGGCGAATGAGCCGGAAAATGTGCCCATTTCCGTCAGGCCCAGGCGCTTCGAGGCCATGGCCGCCAGCTTGACCTGCTCGATGGCCCATGCCGTGCGTGCCGCCGGCTGGCCACGCAGGTGTTCCGGCGCGAAGCTGTCGCACAGCGCGTCGTAGGCCGGATGTACGGCCACCAGCTGGCCGAGGATGTGCGTTGTCAGTTCGCTGATGACCAGGCCGTGGCTGGCCAGCATGGCGACCAGTTCGTCGCAGTATTGCTGGCTGTGGGCGGCTTGCGCCACGTCGAACAGGCGCGCATCCCAGGCGGGAATCTGCAGGGCCTTGAAGCCCATGCCGGCCGCCCACTCGGCGATGGCAGGCAGGGTGTTGAAGGGCGCCGTATCGGCGGCGAATTGTGCCAGGTGCAGGCTGGGTCCTTGGATGGTTTTCATATCGGCTCCTATTGTTTGTCGATCGACAAAGAATAGGTGAAATTTTTTGCGCGGTCAAGGTGCAACTGCAAAATAAATCACGAAGGCGGCTTGCATGCCAGGCGTTATACTGGCCGCCAGTTTGCAAGCAGAGGATGAAAATGGCAGGAAGACCGAGGGAATTTGACCGCGCGCTGGCGCTGGCAAAAGCGCGCGACGCATTCTGGACGCGCGGCTACGAGGGTGTGTCGATGGCCGACCTGGTGGCGGCGCTGGGCATCGCCTCGGCGCGCATCTATGCGGCGTTTGGTTCGAAAGAGCAGCTGTTCCGCGAAGCCGTGGAGCTATACGAGTCGGGTGAGGGCGCGTTTGCCGTGCATGCCTTGGCCGCCAGCTTGAATGTGCGCGACGCGGTGGCGCGCATGCTGGAAGAAGCCGTGCTGCTGTACACGCGCAGCGGCCAGCCGCAAGGCTGCATGGTGGTCACGGCCGCCACGAATACGAGTGCGGAAAACGCCGGCATCGCCGACTGGCTGGCGCAACACCGCCGCGCGCGCACGCAAGCCGTCATCGAGCGCTTGCGCGCGGCGCAGCTGGCGGGAGAATTAAAAAAGGAAGCGGATGTGCAGGCGCTGGGCGACTACTATGCAGCCTTGCTGCACGGCCTGTCGGTGCAGGCGCGCGACGGCATTCCCGCCGAACGGCTGCTGGCGCTGATTCAGCCTGCCATGGCGCCGCTGGCGCTGGCTATGATGTAAATAGTCACAGGGTTCAGGTTTTGACGTCGATCAGGCTACCCAGGGCCTGGTCGGCTGCCTTGACGACATTGGCCGACAGGTTGAAACCTGCCTTGTAGACCAGGTTATCCGTCAGTTCAGAAGCGAGGCCCACGCCGTTCGGCCGGCTTTCAGCCGTCTTGGCCGCAGTCGCATTGGCGCCGCTGACGCTTTCGCCGGCGGCCAGCTTGCGCCCTTCGACGGAGAGGGTGACGCCCGTGCCGGCCGGGCTGGCTTCCTGGAAGTTGGCCGACTGTGGCTGGAAGCCCGGCGTATTCGCATTGGCGATATTGTTGGCGGCCACATCCAGCGCGCGCTGGTTGGCGGTCAGCCCCGAGGTGCCGGTGGTGAGGGCGGATATGGACATGGCAGCTCCTTCAGAATGCACCTAGTTTACTCCTGCCAGCGGGAAAAGTGTGGTGGTGCAAGGCAACAATTTTTCCTGGCGGTACTTGCCGGAAAAGGAGGTGCATGAGGTGATTTTTCATATTCTCCTGTGGCATTTCACTGCCTGGAGTGGCACGGTAGTCTTCCGCCGAGTCCGCCACTTCCTGCCTGTATCGTTTCATGCTCCGGAGGTGTGCTGCTCAACTTGTGTCGGCCAGCGGCGCAGCAGCATGCCGTGCCAGCTGTATTCGGTCGATGAAAGCGTTGCTTGGCCAGGCGCCAGCACCTGCGCGAGTACCGCCGCCGATGCGCAATAGGTGCACCGCGCACGATAGTTGTCGCCGAAACGGGGGATGGGCGAATATACTAGGCGAAAAGGGAGGCGTAGCGCTTCCCGTCCGCCCTTATCATCCAGCGAGAATTCACCCTTATGGCGTCATCCCCAGAAAACCTCAGCATGGCCGTGTTTTGCGACTTCGAGAACGTCGCGCTCGGCGTGCGAGATGCAAATTACGAAAAATTCGATATCAAGCCCATCCTTGAACGCTTGCTGCTCAAGGGCAGCATCGTTGTCAAGAAGGCATATTGCGATTGGGACCGTTATAAAAGTTTCAAGGGCACCATGCATGAGGCGAACTTCGAACTGATCGAAATTCCCCACGTGCGCCAGTCCGGCAAGAATTCGGCCGACATCCGCCTGGTGGTCGATGCCCTGGACCTGTGCTATACCAAGGCTCACGTGAACACCTTCGTCATCATCAGCGGCGATTCCGACTTTTCCCCGCTGGTGTCGAAGCTGCGCGAGAACGCCAAGCAGGTGATCGGCGTGGGCGTCAAGCAATCGACCTCCGACCTGCTGGTGGCCAACTGCGATGAATTCATTTTCTACGACGACCTGGTACGCGAGAGCCGCCGCACGGCCGCCAAGCGCGACGCGCGCGAAAGCCCGGCTGCGGCCACCAAGCGCTCGCCCGACGAAGAAGTGCGCCGCAAGGAAAAATACGAGTCGCGCAAGACGGAAGCGATCGAGATGGCCGTCGAAACTTTCGACGCGCTGGTGTCGGAGCGCGGCGACAGCGGCAAGATCTGGGCCTCGATGCTGAAAGAAGCGATCAAGCGCCGCAAGCCGGACTTCAGCGAGTCCTACTACGGTTTCCGCACCTTCGGCAACCTGCTGGAAGAAGCGCAGGCGCGCGGCTTGCTGGAATTTGGCCGCGATGAAAAATCGGGCGCCTATGTCTACCGCAGCAGCGGCCTGGTGGCCGTGCCGGCCGCCGTGAACGCGGATGCAGCCGGCGAGGCAAGCGGCAATGGCGAGACCGACGTGACGGCGGAAGAGGGCAATCATCGCGAAGGCGGCAATCGCCGCGATTCGCGCCGCAATGGCCGTGGCGGCCGCAAGCAGAACGAGCATCGCCGCGGCGAAGCGCCACAGGCCTTCGTGCCGGTGGCCGACGCCGAAGCAGTCGTCGTCGAGCAGTATGCGCCGACGCCGCAGCCGGAAGTGCAGCACGAGGTAGCCGAAGCGGTGGCCGAGGTGGTGGCCGAAGAAGGCAACGCCAAGCGCGGTTCGCGCCGCAATGGCCGTGGTGGCCGCAAGAATAGCGATGGCGCCCGTGAAGCGCGCGCCGAAGCGGTCGAGGTGGCGTCGGTGGAAGCCATGCCTGCGCCAGTGCCTGAACCTGTAGCCGAAGTGATCGTGGAAGCCGTCGCCGAAGCGAAGACTAAGGCCAAGCCGCGCACGCCGGCGCGCAAGACCGCAGCAGCCAAAAAGCCGGCCAAGAAGGCGGTCGACGTCGAGGTGGAAGCGGTGCCTGTCGTTGAAGCGGCGCCGGCGGAAGCGGCCGTCGTGGCGGAAGACAAGCCGGCCAAGGCGCCGCGCAAGACGCCGGCACGCCGTCCCGCGCGCAAGAAGGCGGAAGCGGCTTGATTGCAACCCCAAAGCAAGAACTGGGGTCAGACCCGGCGGGTCTGACCCCGGAATTTTGCTGCGTCTTGGCAAAGCGGCATTAGTCCATGTACCACGGTGAACGGTTCAACAGCATTTCCCATACGGTGGGCGCCGCGCTGGCGGCCATCGGCGGCGTCATCCTGATCGTCGCGGCGGCCCGCACGGGCGACCCCTGGAAAATCGTCAGCTGCAGCGTGTATGCTGCCATGCTGCTGACCTTGTACCTCACTTCAACCCTGTATCACAGCGTGCGTGGCAAAGCCAAGGCCGTGCTGCAGCGGCTCGACCACTGCGCCATCTACCTGCTCATCGCGGGAACCTACACGCCCTTCATGCTGGTGACCCTGCGCGGCCCGTGGGGCTGGTCGCTGTTTGGCGTCGTGTGGGGCCTGGCCCTGCTTGGCATCGTGCAGGAATATATGTACGCGAAAGGCGCGCGCATCCTGTCGCTGGTAATTTACGTGGCCATGGGCTGGCTGGTCGTCATCGGCATCAAGCCGCTGCTGGCGGCGCTCGAATGGAACGGCTTCCTGTGGCTGGTGGCAGGCGGGCTGTGCTACACGGGCGGCATCGTTTTCTACGCCACCGATCACAAGCTGCGCCATGGGCACGGCATCTGGCACCTGTTCGTGCTGGCCGGCAGTAGCTGTCACTTTATCGCCATTTTGTTCTACGTTGCCTGACGTTGCCTGTTGCCATCACTGTTGCTGTGATTCCTTTATAATGGCGCCATATGTGAAACACAGGCAATAATAAGGCAGCAATGGATATCAATTCGGACGACTTGAAAATCTTCGTCACCGTCATCGACAGCGGCACCCTGAGCGCGGCCGCCGTGCATCTGGGACAAACCACCTCGGGGGTCAGCCGCGCCCTGTCGCGCCTGGAAGACAAGTTGGCCACCTCGCTGCTGACGCGCACCACGCGGCGCATGGAGCTGACGGAAGAAGGGCAGTTGTTCCTGGACAAGGCGCGCGCCATCCTCGCCTCGATGGAAGATGTGGAGGAGTCGATCCGCATCCGCCGCCAGAAGCCGGCCGGGCGCTTGTCCGTGGATGCCGCCTCGCCCTTCATGCTGCATTGCGTGGTGCCCCATGTGGCCGAGTTTCGCGCCATGTACCCGGACATCCGCCTGGAGCTGACCAGCAACGACCAGATCGCCGACCTGCTCGAGCACCGTACCGATATCGCCATCCGCATCGGCGCCCTGGTCGACTCGACCCTGCATGCGCGCCCGCTCAGTGCCAGCCCGCTGCACGTGCTGGCCACGCCCGCCTACCTGGCGCGCCACGGCGTGCCAGAAACGCCGGAAGCGCTGTCCGGCCATGCGTTGCTGGGTTTTGCGCAATATGAACTGGGCAATCACTGGCCGCTGCGCCACGACGACGGCAACAGCCTGCAGATCGTGCCCGCGCTGGCGGCCTCCAGCGGAGAGACCCTGCGCCAGCTGGCGCTGCATGACCAGGGCATCGTCTGCCTGTCCGACTTCATGACGAAGGACGACATCGCTGCCGGCCGCCTGGTGCAGGTGCTGCAGCCGTTCTATACGGGCTACCGCCAGCAGATCCACGCCGTGTATTACCGCAACACGCAGCTGGCGCAGCGCATCAGCTGCTTCCTCGAATTTTTGCAGCACAAGCTGTAGGCATGATGGAGCGAGGCATGCAATGTCCGACTTGCGGCGAGTATGGCGACCTGCTGCACGCAACGGTCAAGAAAACGGGGCAGGCGGTGATCGTTTGCACAGAGTGCGATTTGCTGTGGGCGCATCCACAACAGGATATCGATCTGGCCCGTGCATCAGATGTGGAGTTGTTTTTGGCGCAAGCGGGTCTCGAACCCGATTGGCAAGAGCTGCAATTGGGTGCCAGGGTGCCGCCGCCCCCTAGTGCATGACGTGCGTTTCTTCCGCCCGCAGCAGAGCTTCGACTTCGTGCGCCGGCAGCGGGTGGCTGAAGTAATAGCCTTGCGCTTCGTCGCAGCCGTGCTGGCGCAGGTAATCGAGCTGCGCAGCCGTTTCCACGCCTTCGGCTACCACGCGCAACTTTAAATTGTGCGCCAGGGCGATGATGGAGACGACGATGGCAGCATCGTCCGCGTCGCGCGCCACGTCACCGACGAAACTGCGGTCGATCTTCAGCACGTCGATGGGGAAGGTGCGCAGGTAGGCGAAGCTGGAATAGCCGGTGCCGAAGTCGTCGATCGACAGCTGCACCCCCAGCGCCTTCATGTCGTGCAGCTGGCTGACGGCCAGCGCCACGTCGTGCATGAACAGGCTTTCCGTCAGTTCCAGTTCCAGGCAGGCGGGCGGCAGGCCCGTTGCAAGCAGCACTTCGGAGATCGAGGCGACCAGGTTCGGCTCGTTGAACTGGCGTGCCGACAGGTTGACGGCCAGACGCAGCTTGTCCAGTCCCGCCGCGTGCCAGCTTTTCACCTGCGCGCAGGCCTGGCGCATGACCCAGGCACCGATCGGCACGATCAGGCCCGTATCCTCTGCCAGCGCGATGAAGCGCTGCGGCGCCACCATGCCCAGGTCCGGGTGCTGCCAGCGCAGCAGCGCTTCCACGCCGACAATGCGTCCGCTGGCCAGGTCCACTTGCGGCTGGTAATACAGCACGAACTGCTCGCGCTCCAGCGCGTTGCGCAGCGCCGTCTCGATGCGCAGGCGCTCCAGGGTGGCCTGGTTCATGGCCGTCGTGTAGAACTTGATGTTGTTGCGGCCCTGTTTCTTGGCGCAGTACATGGCGATGTCGGCTTGCTCGATCAGGTTCTGCGTCTCGCCATTCAAGGTCACGTCGCCCGGGGCGTCGTAGCGCGACATGTCGTAGACGGCCACGCCGATGCTGCAGGTGACGAAAAATTCCTTCCCATCTAACAATACCGGCTGCGCCACGGCATCCATCACGCGCTGCACGATGGCGCCGCTGAGCACTTCGTCGGCCTGTTCGCACAGGATGGCGACGAATTCATCGCCCGACAGGCGCGCCACCGTATCGCTTTCGCGCAGGCTGGCCTGCAAGCGCGTGGCGATGGTTTTCAGCAGCAGGTCGCCGGCCTTGTGACCGAGGCTGTCATTGACGAACTTGAAACGGTCGAGGTCGATCAACAGTACCCACAATGCGCGGTTCTTGCGGCGCGACAGGGCCATCGCCTGGGCCAGGCGGTCGCGCAGCAGGGCGCGGTTGGGCAAGCCCGTCAGCACGTCGTGGTGGGCGATGTGCTGGATTTGCTGTTCGACCAGCTTGCGTTCCGTGATTTCGGACCCCGTACCCCGGTAGCCGCGAAATTCGCCCAGTTCGTTGAACAGCGGTTCGCCATTGATGCTGAACCAGCGCAACTGGCCATCGCGGTCTTTCATCGCATATTCGAGGTTGGAAAAGGGCAGGTGCGCTTCCAGATTGGCGATATGCTGCTTGCCCCAGCGCGAGTTGCGCATCTCCGGGTTGTTTTCCCAGCGCGTCATGCCGATGAAGCGTTCCAGCGGCATGTTCGACTTGTCCGTGAAACCGCTGGTGATGTGGGTGAAGCAGAAGTTGGCATCCTGTTCCCAGTACCAGTCCGAGGACAGGGCCAGCAGGCGGCGGAAGCGCTTTTCGCTTTCCTGCAAGGCGCGCTCCGTGCGCTGGCGCGCCCGCACGTCGGCGCTGAGCAGTTCATTGCTGCGCTTGAGGTCGGCCGTGCGCTGTTCCACCAGCAGCTGTACGCGGCGCGAGCGCTGCGTCAGTGTCTGCACGAAGGCCGCCGTCAGCACGCTGAACAGCAAACCCGTGATCAGGGTGAGCAATGAGCCCAGGTGGTCGGCCAGGAAGGGGCGCGGAAGGGCCACCACGCGCACATGCCAAGGCCGGCCGGCGGAGGAAAAGGCCCGGTCATAATGGCTGTGATAGGCAAATTGCAGCCAGCGTGGCAGCGACTTCCAGGCGTCGCCCGCTTCGTTGGCAGGCGCCTGGCCATGCCGGAAGATCAGCTGGTGCGGATCGGCGCCGGCGTCGGCGTAAACGCTGAGTTCGAGCTGCGGGTCGCCCAGCAGGTCGGCGCCGGCGAGGATCTTCTGCACCAGTTCCCCGGCGCGGACGACGACCGCGGTATCGCCGATCAGCGCCGCGCGCCGCTGCTGCACCGTTTGCAAGGGCACGCCGTGGCGGTACACGGGGCGCAGGATGACGAAACCCTGCTGCGGTCCCTGCGCCAGGGCCAGCAGGCCAGTGGCAGTGGTCTGGCCGCTGATGATGGCCTGCTCCAGCGCGCCGGCCAGCAAGCCGTCAGGGCGCACGTTCAGGCCGAAGGCGGGACGGTTGCCCTGCAGTGGTTCGAGATAGTCCACCACCAGGTAGCTGGCGCGCTTCGTGGCGGGCACGATGACGCCATCGCGCATTTCCGTCATGGCGTAATCGGGGGTGATGCGTCGCAGCTCGGCCTCGAAGGCCGCGCGCTGGGCATGCGGCACGATGCGGTGGAAGTTGAAAGCCTGGATGAAAGGGTGGCGCTGCAGCAGCGGCGTGGTGAAGGCGTGGAACTGCTCGCGTGAGACGGGCACGACGGCGGCAAACAGCTGGTTCGTCGTGGTCAGTACCTCGACCGCGTCATCGAGTCCCTGCTCGATGGCGGCCACGCGCGCGCCGGCGCGCTGCTGCAAGCTCAGGCTCATCTTGTCGTATTCGAGCTGGCTGATGGCGGCGAACAGCATGGCGGTGATGCCGACGCCGCTGGCAAAGGTCAGCGCAGCCGCGGCAGAAATCGACAATGGCAGGCGGCCACGCAGCATGGTTTTTCCTATCTCACTTCATGGACACTTGAATTGGGCGGCGCCTGCCGGCCCCGCGCTGGCCGTAGTTTGTCATAAACCACATTCATCATGCAGATTTTGCACCAAATTACTGCTAATAAGCAACAACATCCATGTCCATGGCGGGGGAAGACGGCAGTCAGTCTCTGCCCGCGCCTGACTGCCGGCGCATACGCCACAACTGCCATGCCGGCAGCCAGCGGTTCAGGAAAGCCATGCCGCACACCCGCCGCCAGCGCACCAGGCGCACGACGCGCAGTGCACGGCCCGCGCCTAGTTTGTCTGGCCTGGCGGCGAAGACGATGCGGTTATTGCCCGCGATGCCGTCGAAGTGGCAGACGGCGCCGCGGAAGGTGAGCATCAGGCGCGCGAGCATGGCGGGATAGTGTTCGTCATAACTGAACAGGTTTGCCACCAGCACGCCGCCGGGTAGCAGGGCGCGCAGGCAGTCCGCATAGAAGCGCGCGCTGCCCAGTGCGGGTGGCAGGCCCGTTTCATCATAGCCATCGAGCAGCAGTACGTCGGCGCAGCCCGGATGCTGGCGGATATAGCTGACGGCGTCCGTTTCGATGATATGCAGGCGCGCGTCGTCGGGCGGCAGCATGAACTGCTCGCGCAGGGCGATCACGTCGGCGCGCAATTCCAGCACGGTGATGCGCGCTTCGGGCAGGTGGCGGTGGCAGAATTTCAGCAGCGAACCGCCGCCCAGTCCCACCATCAGGATGTGCCGGGGACGCGGCACGAACAAGGTGAAGCACATCATGGCGCGCGCATAGCGCAGCAGCAGGTGGTCAGGGCGAGACAGCAGCATTTCGCTCTGGATCATGCCTGGCTGGAATTCCAGGCGGCGCCGGTCGCCGCAGGTATGCACCTGGGGCGCGCGTACGGCAGGTAATTTGCTATCCGACATAGGACGACTTCGCTGAGTGGACTGGGGGAGATGCTTTGTTGCATTCAGAGAAATCTGATAAGCTCCCGTGAGCATACCCGATTAATCCGCACCGAGCGTCCGTATATGGCAGAGGCGGGCTCGCCACTTGCCGTCCGACGTGCGGTGTGGCGCAGCGCAAGGCAGTCTACGGCACGCGGCGCCACGGCCGCGCAGTCGGGCACCATGGAGACAAGCATGTTTTTGGATCACCCCATCATTACCGCGACGAATAGTTTTACCGAGCCTGACCGCATCGAGCGGCTGACGCGCGTATATGGTTACGCAGCGGCGCTGGCCGACGTGGCCGCCAATGTCGGATTCATTGAAAAAGTGGCCCAGATCCACGATCACAAGGGTACCCTCATCGTGTTCTGGCATGAGGCGCCCAACGAAGTGGAAAAGCAGTATTTCGTGCAGGCGTGGGCCAGCAAGGTGGGCGACGGCAGCACGAATGTCGAACACGAAATCTGACCTGGCGCACCGCGCCTGCGCATCGATAGCGTAGCCCATGGATATCAAGACCCTGGTACTGGCCCTGGCGCTCGGCAACCTGAGCCTGTGCGCGGCCCTGTTCTTCTTCGAGTACGAGCGCAAGAAGTCGCTCAGCATGTCCACCTGGGCGGTGGCCAAGCAATGCCAGGCCGTGGCCTGGTGTTTGCTGTATTTCCGTGGCGTCTTGCCCGATGTGCTATCCATCCTGCTTGGCAACAGCCTGCTGTTTGCCGGCATGGCGCTGGACGCGGGCGCGCTGTGGCAGGCGGCCGGCCGCAGCGGCTGGCGCCGCACCATGCTGCCAGCGCTGGGCCTGTCGGTGGCGCTGTTTGCCGCCTGCTACCTGTTTGACGTGGCGCCGCTGCTGCGCAGTGCCGGCGGTTCGCTGATCGTGGCCGGTTTTTTCATTGCCGGCGTGGCCGCGTTGTGCATCAAATGGCGGGAGGCGAGCATGCTGCGCCGTTTTCTCGTCGTCAGCATGGGTATGCTGTCGCTGCTGATCGCCGCGCGCGGCGTGCTCGCTGCCGCCATGCCGTATGTTGACACCGAGCCGCTGCAGCTGGCCGGTTTTGGCGCCCTGTACCTGATGATGCTGACGAACGCCTTCGGCTATCTGCTGCTGTCGCGTGAAAAACTGGGCGGCGAACTGGCGCGCCTGGAAGTGCTCGACGCGGCCACGGGCGTGCCGAACCGGCGCGGCTTTTACCAGGCGCTGGCGCCGTGGATGGCGCTGGCGCGCCGGCCCGGCCTGCCGACGGCGCTGGTGGTGCTCAATATCGACCATTTCAAGCGCGTCAACGACAGCTACGGCCATCCGGTGGGTGACGCAGTGCTGAAAACCATCGTCGATACTTGCCGCCAGCAACTGCGCGACAGCGACCTGATGGGCCGCCTGGGCGGCGCCGAATTCGCCATCCAGCTGCCGCGCACGACCCTGGCCGATGCGCTGATGGTGGCCGAGCGCATCCGCGCCGCCGTCGAAGTGCTGCCCGTCAAGACGGAGCGCGCCGTGCTGCAACTGACGGCCAGCCTGGGCGTGACCACCATCCGTGCCGAGGACAGCACCGTCAGCCTGTTCAAGCGGGCCGACGAGGCGCTGCAGGCTGCCAAACAGGCGGGCCGCAACAGGGTGGTTGAAGCGCAGGGCGCGTGCACGCTGGACGTGTAGCGCCCCTATTTCTTGGGTGACCCCAGCCAGCTGGGCTCTTTGCCGCATTCCTTGCTAAGGAACAAGGCGTCGAGGCCGGGATCGCAGCGCCTGTCGGGCGCCTTCATGGGCTCCGCGCTGAACCATTCACTCCTGGGCAGGATCTTTTCTTCGCGTGGCGCCACCGGCGGCGCGGGCGGCAGGCGCAGGTGGGGTGGCCCAGTTTGCATCAACCTGCACTTCGCGGGCCTGTGGTTTGCTCGCGTCCTCGCGCGGCGCCTGCGTGCCTGCCTGTGCGGCGGCACACAGGACGCTGGCGAAGACGAATAATACGGTGCGCATGGCTGCGCTGCTTGATCGATTCATGGTCTGTCCTTGGTCGGTAGCGGGAGGGTCTGCCCTGCAGTATGACGGAATCTGCAAGCAAAAAGACAAGGAATTGCAACGGCATGTTACCAAAGGGACTATAGTTATGGGTAGCAAGCAGGTGCACTGCAGCAAGGTGAGCGAGGCGCGGGGCGCCGGCATGCGGACGTGTGTATTCCCTAACTTTCATTTAAGCTAAGCAAGTTATGCTGTGGGGTGCACGCTAGGCCCCTCTTGTCGTCCGCACCGCAGTTCCCCTTTTTTACTCTTGCCAGGCCCATAATGAAAATGCTTAAATCCCTGCCTGTATGGCCGCTTGCCGCCCCCCTTGCCGGCTGGCTGTTCCTGTTCGGTTCCACGTTCAATGTCGGCGGCGCTTACCAGATCCTGCTGGTGGCTGGCTTGATCGGCAGCGTGCTGGCCGCCGTGTACCATGCGGAAGTGGTGGCGCACCGCATCGGCGAACCGTATGGCACCCTGGTGCTGGCGCTGGCCGTGACCCTGATCGAGGTGGCGCTGATCGTTTCGCTGATGCTGGCCGGCGGGCCGGAAACGACGGGACTGGCGCGCGACACCGTGTTTGCCGCCATCATGATCATTTTAAACGGCATCGTCGGCATCTGTTTGTTGCTGGGCGCCGGGCGCCACAGGGAACAGACCTTCGGCCTGCTCGGCGTGAGCGCGTCGCTGGCGACCCTGGCGGCCATCGCGATCCTGACACTGGTGCTGCCGAATTACACCTCCAGCGCCGCCGGACCATATTACAACTCCAGCCAGCTCATTTTCATTGCCGTCATCTCGCTGGTCCTGTACGGCACTTTCGTGCTGGTGCAGACGGTGCGCCACCGGGACTACTTCCTGCCCAAGGAAGCCGTCGGCGACGAAGAGGTGCATGCTGCGCCGCCCACGCCCACCGTCGCCTGGGTCAGCGCCGGTGCGCTGCTGGTGTGCCTGGGCGCCGTGGTGTTGCTGGCCAAGTCGCTGGCGCCCGCGCTGGAAACGGCGATTGCCGCCATGGGGGCGCCGAAAACCCTGGTCGGCATCGTCATCGCCGCCATCGTGCTGCTCCCCGAAGGCCTGGCCGCCGTGCGCGCGGCGCGCGCCAACCGTTTGCAAACGAGCTTGAACCTGGCGCTCGGCTCCGCCCTGGCCAGCATCGGCCTGACGATTCCCGCCGTGGTGGTGGTATCGCTGGCGACTGGCCTGACGATCACCCTGGGACTCGATATCAAGTCGACAGTGCTGTTGCTGCTGTCGCTGATGGTCGCCACACTGTCGCTGGGCACGGGCCGCACCACGGTCATGCAGGGCACGGTGCACCTGGTGATTTTTGCTGTCTATTTGTTTACCACCATCGTGCCTTAAACGTCGTCGCCGCGCGACTTCTTGTCACAATCCTGTCACGCCGCTGTCATACGATGGGGGTAGTGTGGTAGGATTTTTAAATCGTTTAAATGATTTATATAGTTTAGCAACTGAGTTTGCCAACTTTTCCGGTTGGCACAGCAATGACAAGACAAGAGGCCAGTATGTATGCAGCGGTGGACCTAGGGTCCAACAGTTTTCGTTTACACGTCGGCAAGCATGATGGAGACACCATACGCGTAGTCAAGAGCGTGCGCGACCCGATACGCCTGGCCGCCGGCCTGGACGCCAATGGCGACCTGACCGAGGCGGCCATGCAGGGGGCGCTGGCCTGCCTGCAGCGCTTTCGCGCCATCCTCGCAGGCTTCGAACTCGATGCCGTGCGCGTCGTGGCCACGTCGGCCATGCGCGTGGCGCGCAATGGCGCCGTCTTCCTGCCGCTCGCCGAGCAAGCCATAGGCTACCCGATCGAGATCATCTCGGGCGAAGAAGAGGGGCGCTTGATCTACATGGGCGTGGCCAATGCGCTGGCCATTCCTGGCGAACGCCGGCTGGTGATGGATATCGGCGGCGGTTCGACCGAACTGATACTGGGGCGTGGCAACGATATCGAACGGGTAGAGTCCTTCAGCCTGGGCACCGTCAAGCAAAGCCTGTCGTTCTTCATCGGCGGGCGCATCGACGCACCGTCGTTCGAGGCGGCCATCCTGTCGGCGCGCAGCCATTTCGAGGATGCCGCGCCGCCGTACCGCCCGCAGCACTGGAAGACGGCCTACGGCTCTTCCGGCACCATTCGCACGATCGCCGACATCATCGCCCGCAACAAGCTCGGTGATGGCTTGCTGTCCGGCACCAGCCTCGATGCGCTGGCGCGCCGTTTCATCGAACTGGGCCACACCAGCCGCATCGACATGCCCGGCTTGCGCCCCGACCGCGCCAGCACCATCGTCGGCGGCCTGGCCATTTTGATCGGCCTGTTCCGCGAACTGGCCATTCCCGTCATGACGCCAATCGAGGCGGGCCTGCGCATGGGCGTGATGTGGGATTTGTACCTGCGTTCGACCAAGCGCGACCGCCGCGAACAGTCGGTGCAGGGCTGCATGGAGAAATTTCATATCGACCAGCAGCGCGCCGGCCGGGTGGCCGAGCAGGCACTGGCCATGTACGCGCAGCTCAAGCCCACGTCCGACGCCATGGTGAAATGCCTGCGCTGGAGCAGCCTGCTGCACGAAGTGGGCCTGGCCGTGTCGCAGACGGGTTACCACAAGCACGCATCCTATATCGTGGAAAATGCAGACTTGCCCGGTTTTACCACGCGCGAACAGAAGACCATGAGCCGCTTGATCCTGGCGCAGAAGGGCAACTTGCGCAAGATCGGCGAAGTGCTGTCCGATCCTGATTTCGCCAAGGCCGTGCTGGCGCTGCGCCTGTCGATTCTGCTCATGCATGCGCGCATCGAAGCCGATTTCAGCGAACTGCGCCTGCGCATGAAGAGCCGCATCGAGCTCGACATCAAGCGCGGCTGGGTGGCGCACCATCCCACCGTGTCGTTCTGGATCGAGAAGGAGCAGGAATTCTGGGATGAGGTCGGGGTCGATTTCACCATCCGCGCCAGCGCCTAGGAGGTCATGCCGTGTGCATGACTTGATGTGTAGCATGCAAGATTTTAAAAAACAGTATATATTGTTTATATTATTTGTTAAATTGGAAAATCCATGACCAAATCCACCCCAGTGAAAAAAGCCGAGGGCGCGCCCGTATCGATGTTCCCCACCAGCGCCTCGATCAATGCGGCAGCGGCAAAGAGCGCACCGGCCGCCAAGCCTGTCGTGAAGCCAGCTGCCAAGCCGGTGGCAAAAGCCGCAGTCAAGCCAGTGGCCGCCAAGGCCGCCGCAGCGAAGCCTGTTGCCGCCAAGCCTGCCGTTGCCAAGGCGCCCGCCGCCAAGCCGGCGGCCAAGGCCGTCGTCGCCAAACCAGTTGTGGCCAAGCCAGTCGCCAAAGCCGCTGCCAAGCCGGCCGCCAAGGTTGCGGCCAAGGTTGCTGCGAAACCCGCCGCCAAGGCTGCGGTCAAGCCGGCAGCGAAAACTGCCGTCAAACCGGTGGCCAAAGCTGCCGCCAAGGCTGCACCAGCGAAAAAAGCGCCGCTCGCCAAGGTCGCCGCCGTCAAGGAAAAAGCCCGCAAGCCGAAACTGGTGCGCGACAGCTTCACCATGCCGGAAGCGGAATATGAAGTTTTGGGCCAGGTCAAAAAAGCTTGCCTGAAGGCCGGTTTCGAGATCAAGAAAAGCGAATTGCTGCGCATCGGCGTGGCGCTGATCAGCCAGATCGACCTGGCGACCCTGCAAAACGTGCTGGCCGGCCTGCCGCAGCTGAAAACGGGCCGTCCGAAGAAGGATTGATGACGCGAGCGGAGGGGCCGCCCCCCGCTTGCCCGTTCTGGTTTACCATGGGGGCTGTGATAGTTCCCCCGTGGTTGCCATGTCAGAAGAAACCAGTATTGAACGCGCCGGCTTCGTCGAGCGCGCCATCATCCGCCACCGCGCGCACCAGTCCATTGATGCCATCGACCATGTCGCCGAGGAAATCCCCGTCGCGCTGGTCTTCAATGGCATTTCCCACGTCGTCATGATGGCCACCCCGCGCGACCTGGAAGCATTTGCCTACGGCTTCGCGCTGACGGAAGGCGTGGTCGCTTCCGCCGGCGCCATTTTCGATTGCGAAGTGGTCCTGCGCCCTGACTCCGCCGAAGTGGCTTTGAGCATTGCCCAGGAGGATTTCGTGCGCCTGAAGGACCGGCGCCGCCAGCTGACGGGCCGCACGGGCTGCGGCGTGTGCGGCATCGACAGCATCGACATGCTCGATTTGCAGCCCGAAGCGCTGCCGCCGCCTCTGATCCACGTCGACTTGCCGGCCGCGCTGGCGCGCGCGTCGGGCGGCTTGCACGAACACCAGGCGCTGATGCGGGCAACGGGCGGCGTGCACGCGGCCGCGTGGTGCACGCCCGAAGGCGATATCGTCCACGTGTTCGAGGATGTCGGCCGGCATAACGGCCTCGATAAACTGATAGGCCATTTGGCACTGAGCGGCACTGACATGCGGCGCGGCTTCGTATTCCTGTCCAGCCGCGGCAGCTACGAACTGGCGCGCAAGGCGGCGCGCATGCGGATCCCGCTGCTGGCGACGATCTCCGCCCCCAGTTCGCTGGCCATTTCCATTGCCACGCAGGCGGGCATGAAGCTGGTCGGCTTCTGCCGCCAGGATGCGTACGTCGATTACACGCCCGGGATCACCTTGTAAGTTCCGCTGCGTTCCAGCAGCACGGGGACAGATTTCGACGTCGGCGTGCCGGCGCCGTCCGCCGTGCTGGCGAGCGGCACCAGCGCGTTCGTCTCCGGGTAATACGCGGCCAGGCAGCCGCGCGGGATGTCGTAGTCCTCCAGCCGGAAACCATCGGCACGGCGCGCCACGCCATCGTCCCAGGCGCCGATCAAGTCCACCAGGTCGCCATCGGAAAAGCCCAGCATGGCGATATCGTCCTTGTTGGCGAAGACCACCTTGCGCGTGCCGTACACGCCGCGGTAGCGGTCATCCATGCCATAGATGGTGGTGTTGTACTGGTCGTGCGAGCGCGTGCTCATCAAGACCATCAGGCGCTCGCCGTGGCGCGCGCGGGCGCGATGCAACGGCGTGTCGAGGTCCAGCGGGGCGACGAGGAAGCTGGCCTTGCCGCTGGCCGTCTTCCACACGCGTTCGCGCGAGGCCACCGTCAGATGAAAGCCGCCCGGCTGCGCCACCCTGGCGTTGTAGTCATAAAAGTCGTCAAACACTTTCTCGATGTCGTCACGGATACGCGCATAGTCGGCCGCATACGCGCGCCAGTCCACCAGGCCGTTGCCCAGCGTCGCTTCGGCCATGCCGGCCACGATGGCCACTTCCGAGCGCAGCTGTGGCGAGGCGGGCGCATTGCGGCCGTACGAGATATGCACCATGCTCATCGAGTCTTCCACCGTCACGCCCTGCGCCACGCCGTGCTGCAGGTCGATCTCCGTGCGCCCCAGGGTAGGCAGCAGCAAGGCTTCCTTGCCGATGACCAGGTGGCTGCGATTGAGCTTGGTGGCCACTTGCACCGTCAGCGCGCACTGGCGCAACGCGGCAAAGGTCAGCGGCGTGTCGGGCGTGGCGGCCGCGAAATTGCCACCCAGCGCAATGAATACCTTGACGTCGCCGCGCTGCATGGCTTCGATGGTGGCCACGACGTCGTGGCCGTGCGCGCGCGGCGGCGCGAAGCCATACACCTGGCCCAGGCGGTCGAGGAAGGCGTTGGTGGGCTTTTCCTCGATGCCCATGGTACGGTCGCCCTGCACGTTCGAGTGCCCGCGCACGGGGCATAGGCCCGCGCCCGGCTTGCCGATCTGGCCGCGCAGCATCATCAGGTTCGACAACATGCGGATGGCTGCCACACTGTGCTTGTGCTGCGTCAGGCCCATGCCCCAGGTGGCGATAATGCGCTGGCCCTTGATGAAGATGTCCGTCAGCGCCTCGATCTGCGCGCGCGCCACGCCCGACTCCCGTACCAGCAGTTCCCAGCTTTCTGCGCGCAGGTCGTCGCGGAAGGCCTCGAAACCGCTACAGTGTTCAACGATGAAAGCATGGTCGATGACGGCGGGCTCGCCGCTGGCCTGCGCCGCATCGTCATGCTCGACGACGCGCTTGGCGACAGCCTTGATCAGGGCGAAGTCGCCGCCCAGGGTGGGTTGCACGAACAGGCCGGCCAGGCGCGTGCTGCCCAGAGTCGCCATTTCCAGCGCGCTTTGCGGGTCCATGAAGCGCTGCAAGCCCCGTTCGCGCAGGGGATTGATGGAAACGATGGAGCCGCCGCGGCGCGCGCAATCGCGCAGTTCGCCCAGCATGCGCGGATGGTTGGTGGCGGGATTCTGGCCGAAGATGAGGATGGTGTCGGCCAGTTCGAAGTCGGCCAAGGTCACCGTGCCCTTGCCGATGCCCACGGTGGCCGGCAAGCCGCGGCTGGTCGCCTCGTGGCACATGTTGGAGCAGTCGGGGAAGTTGTTCGTGCCGTACAGGCGCGCCATCAGCTGGTACAAAAAGGCCGCTTCGTTGCTGGCGCGGCCCGACGTATAAAACGCGGCCTGGTTCGGGTCGGGCAGGGCGCGCAGGTGGCGGCCCACGAGGGCGCAGGCGTCTTCCCAGGCGATGGGCACGTAGCGGTCGCTGGCAGGGTCGTACACCATCGGTTCGGTCAGGCGGCCGTGCTGCTCCAGCGCGTAGTCCGACTGTTCCAGCAGCTGGGTGACGGTATGGCTGGCAAACAGCTCCGGGCCGGCGCGGCGGCTGGTCGCTTCGGCGGCGACGGCCTTGGCGCCGTTTTCGCAAAAGGCAAACGTGGAAGCGTGGTTGCGGTCCGGCCAGGCGCAGCCGGGGCAGTCGAAGCCGTCCGGCTGGTTTTGCGCCAGCAAGGCTTTCAGATTGCCGGGCGTGACCCGTTCCTGGCGCAGGCTGATGACCACGTGTTTCAAGGCATCCCAGCCGGCGGCCGGCTTGGCATAGGGCGTGATGTGGGGCGCTTCGTGTTCGTCCATGGTGGCTTTCCGGAAGGGGCGTGTGGTAATTATGCACGATCCCCGAATGACATTGACTAGCGTCATGGAAATGACATTCGGCTGTCATTTTCCTGACATATTAGGCAAGTACGCTGGAGTCGTCTTGATCACAGGGATGAAACCATGCAAAACATAATCGCATCAAACGAAGCCAAGGCCCGGCCGGTTCAACTGGTGCTGAGCCAGGCCACTACAGCGGCGGAATTGCGCGAAGTCCAGCGTTTGCGTTACAAGGTGTTTATCGAGACCATGGGTCTGACGTCGCTGGCCAACGCCGATGGCCTCGACAGCGATGAATTCGACGCGCACTGCGATCATCTGATCGTGCGCGACGCCGATACCCTGAAAGTGGTGGGCACTTACCGCGTGCTGAGCGCGGCCAAGGCGGCCAAGATCGGCCGGCTGTATTCGGAAAACGAGTTCGACCTGAGCCGCCTGAAGAACCTGCGCGGACGCATGGTCGAAGCGGGCCGCGCCTGCATCCACCCGAAATACCGGGGCGGCAGCGTGATCATGCTGCTGTGGTCGGGCCTGGCCGAGTACATGCGCCGCGAGCGCTGCGATTACCTGGTCGGCTGCGCCAGCATCAGCCTGGCCGATGGCGGGCATAACGCTGTCGCCGTGTACCAGGCGCTGGCGGAAAAGCACATGGCGCCGGCCGAATACCGCGTCACGCCGCACCTGCCTTTCCCCATCCACCAGGTGGAAGCAGCGCACAAGCCGCAAGTGCCGCCGCTGATCAAGGGCTACCTGCGTTCGGGCGCCTGGATTTGCGGCGAACCGGCGTGGGATCCTGATTTCGAAAGCGCCGACATGTTCATGATGATGCCGCTGGCGAATCTGGACGAGCGCTATGCCCGCCATTACGGGGTGGTGCCTGGTTAAGGCTGCCAAGGCGAATGCCGGGCAGTGAGGCCAGCCTCGCTACTGCCAGCGCGGCCAGGCAGGCATCGGTCATGGCGCGCTGCGCCGGCGCGCCAATTTCACCGGCGCGCCAATTTCACCAGCGGGCCGCGATGGCCGCTTGCGAGCCCTTTTCAATGAAGGCCGTGGCGAGGATGGCGGCCAGTGTCGAGCATGGCGCGATGACGTCGGGGCGCATGTCGCCCAGGAGCGTCGCCGGGGTGCGCTTGAGATCGCTGGTTAAAAGCTGACCTTGATGCCTGCGGGGACTATGCGTGTTGTGTCAGATCAAAGGTGAGTGCTCATGCTGGCTGGCAGAGGGCAATGCGGAGTGAATGCGGGGGGGGGGTATGGCGCTGGAGCGGGTGGGCAGAGAAACGGTCAGCATGGTTTGGGCTGGGTCTCTTCGCTATCGTGCTCGGATGTTGTACTGTGAGCGAACTACGCGAATTTCATGGCAAAAGTTCATGGCGCCGGGGACCTGGGTGCCTGGCATGGCATTACAACAGCGGGTGACTCAATGGACTGGCGTGGCGGACAGTTCCTTCAGTTCGCGGATGGTGATGTCCGATTTTTCATGCATGCGCAATAAAATCGTTGCACCGACCGACAGTTTGCCGTGACGAATCTTGCTGATGATGGGGGGCTGGACTTCCAGAACACGGCACAGTTCCGCATCATTTTTCAGGTTCATCTTCTCGATCAGGGTATCGAGCAGCTTGTTGGGCACAAAACTCGATGGCTCGAGCGCCCGCGCCCGGTTCATCGCTTCAATCATTTCCAGCTTCTTTTGCCGAACGTTCATTTACTCCTCCTTCAGGTTATGCAAGGGACGGGACCACACTGATGCGGCCCCGGCTAAAGTTCGTCATCGCAGTACGGCTGTCTGGGTGACGTGACAACATTCGCGTTAAAACATTGATAACCAGGCAAGTGTTTTCAATAATACTACGATAACAAAACTTGTGACAGATGGTCAGTTAAATTAACTGATTGTTTGATCAATTTGGTTGACGGTTGTTGTATTTTGTAAGCCGTTTTTCGTCAGGATCATGGTTCTGTCCGCCATTTCTGCGGCGGCCAGCGAATGCGTGACCATGATCGCGCAACTGCCGTTGGCCTTGATTTCGGCGCGTAGCAATTGCAGGATGCTGTGCGCCGTATCCGGATCGAGGTTGCCGGTAGGCTCATCGGCCAGCACCAGTGCCGGCTTGTGCACGAGCGCGCGGGCAATGGCCACGCGCTGCATTTCGCCGCCCGACAGTTGCTGCGGAAAGTCGCCGCCGCGTCCGCCCAGGCCGACCGCTTCGAGCATGGTGGTGGCACGCTCCTGGGGCAGTCCGTTGAGCAGCAGCGGCAGGGCCACGTTTTGCAGCAGGGTCAGGTGCGGCAAGACGTGGAAGGCCTGGAAAATAAAGCCCATGCGGGCGCGACGCAGCCGGGTGGCGGCGGCGTCATCGAGGCTGGACATGGCTATGCCGTCCACCAGGATAGGATGCGCTTCGGTACCCGCATCGGGCGTATCGAGGCCGGCGATCAGGTTCAGCAAGGTCGACTTGCCGACGCCCGAGTCACCCATGATGGCGATGAATTCCCCGGCCTTGAAGCGGCAGGAAATGTTGGCCAGCACGGGACGGGCATGGGCATAGGACTTCGACAGATGGCGCAATTCGAGCATGGTGTTAACGGCTATCGTAAAGGGTGGCACGCGGGGGAGAGGGGGGCCTGGGAACTGCAAAGGGGCGCGGATTGTTTGGCCGGCAATGTGTAGTATACGACAGGCTTATCATTTTTGCTGGCTAATACCAATTTTGTTTGCACACTGTTAGTTTGACCTTAAGTTACCTGTCGCACGGCCGGCTTGTGCGGATTCCGCTATGATGGGAAAAAGTCATCGGCAAAGGCGCCCGCAAACCGCTGTGGCAGGGGCGGCGCCCGGTGGCTGACCGTGCAAGTCCATTGTGAACCTTGATAAACGACGCCAGCCCATGACCATGCCATTCGCCCAACAGCAGTCAGAGTTGTATCACCCTAACAACGTCCGGGTGGCCAGCGCCACTCCTGCCACAATAGTCGAAATTAGCAGCGGCCTGCTGGCGCGCGACGCCTGGACCTCGCCCAAGTACCTGTACGACGCCTTGGGCTCGAAACTGTTCGAAGCCATTTGCGCCTTGCCCGAGTACTATCCCACGCGCACGGAGGCCGCCATCTTCGCCCGTTACGGCGCCGAGATCGCGCACGCCGTGGGGCCCGGCAGCACCCTGATCGACCTCGGTGCGGGCAATTGCGCCAAGGCCGCCAGCCTGTTCCCCCTGCTGCACCCGGCCCAGTATGTGGCCGTGGATATTTCCTATGATTTCCTCAGCGAATCGCTGAGCCGGCTGCAGCAGCGCTTTCCGCACATCGAGATGACGGGCCTGGGCCTGGATTTCTCCAGCCGCCTGGACTTGCCCGACAGCGTGCGCGAGGCGCGGCGATTGTTCTTCTATCCTGGTTCGTCGATCGGCAATTTTGCTCCCGAGCAAGCGACTGCCTTCCTGCGCCGCCTGCGCGCGAATGCGGACGGCGATGGAGGCCTGTTGATCGGCGTCGATCTGATCAAGGATGATGCCGTCCTCGACGCCGCCTATGACGATGCGCTGGGCGTCACGGCCGCCTTCAACCTGAACATGTTGCGCCACGTGAACGGCCTGATTGGCGCGGACTTCGATGTGCGCGCCTGGCAGCATCATGGCTTTTTCAACGCCGACGAGCGCCGTGTCGAGATGCACCTGGAAGCACGCAGCGAGCAAGTTGTCCATTGGAAAGGTGGTCAGCGGCGTTTCGCGAAAGGCGAGCGTATCCATACAGAAGACAGCTACAAATACACGCGCGCGACCTTCGTCGGCTTGCTGGAGCAGGCGGGGTTTTCCACAGTGCAAGTCTGGACGGATCCGCAGCAGTGGTTTGCCGTCATTTACGCGCGCGTGATCCGGGATTGAGAAGGAAAAGATGCTGATCGATCATTACAACAAGGTGCGCCAGCACTCGCTGCGGCTGGCCGAACCCCTGTCCGACGAAGATTGCGGCGCCCAGTCGATGCCGGACGCCAGTCCCGTAAAATGGCATCTGGCGCATACCACCTGGTTTTTTGAAACGTTTATCCTGGAAAGCATGGAAGCGGCGTTCGTGCCATTCCACCCCGCCTTTCGCGTGCTGTTCAATTCCTACTACAACGGCGTGGGCGAGAAGCATCCGCGCGCGCAACGGGGCTTGCTGACGCGCCCCGGCATGGCGCAAGTACGCGCCTACCGGATGGATGTCGATGCGCGCATCGCCCGTTTGCTGGCGGGCGAACTGGCGCGGCCCGAGCGCGAACGCCTGACCATGCTGCTGGCGCTGGGCCTTGAACACGAGCAGCAGCACCAGGAATTACTGCTGACGGACGTGAAACACTTGCTGGCGCAGAGCGCCCTCTTTCCCGCTTACCTGGATAGCGCGCTTGGGCCAGCGCAAGAACATGCGCAGCCCACGGTCTGGCTCCCGTTTGACGGCGGCCTGGCGCAGATCGGCCATGCGGGCGATGGTTTTTGCTTCGACAATGAATTGCCGCGCCATCCGCAGTACGTGGCGCCGTTCGAACTGGCCAGCGCGCTGGTGACGAATGGCGAATTTCTCGCCTTCATCGAGGCGGGCGGCTACCGCATGGCGCACTTGTGGCTGGCCGAAGGCTGGGACTGGGTGCGCAGCCAGCAGCTCGTATGCCCGCTGTACTGGCAGCGCGACGAGGCGGGCCACTGGCAGGAATTCACCTTGTTTGGCTTGCGCCCGCTGGACCCGCACGCGCCGGCTACCCACCTGTCGCTGTTCGAGGCGGATGCGTATGCGCACTGGGCCGGCGCGCGCCTGCCGACGGAAGGGGAGTGGGAAGTGGCGGCGCAAGGCGTCGCCGTGGAAGTGGGCCAGCTGCATCCGGCCCCGGCCACCTTGGGCGCAGGCTTGCGGCAAATGTTCGGCCACTGCTGGCAGTGGACCAGCAGCAGCTACGCGCCGTATCCCGGCTACCGCACGGCGCCGGGGGCGCTGGGCGAGTACAACGGCAAGTTCATGTTGAACCAGTATGTGCTGCGCGGCTCGTCGTGCGCCACGCCGGTCGGCCATGCACGCGCCAGCTACCGCAATTTCTTCCCGGCTGGTGCGCGCTGGCAATTTTCCGGCATCCGCCTGGCGCGCCAGGTGGAATAGCTTGCTTACTGCAAGCGCGGAACGGACGGGGCAGGGCGGGGTGGCGCCTTGCGGTCGGCGTTTTGCTCCAGCTTGAACTGGCTGACGAGGGTCTCCAGTTCGCCTGCCTGTTCATGCATGGCTGCCGCTGCTGCCGCCGCCTCCTCGACCAGGGCCGCGTTCTGTTGCGTCGTCTGATCCATCTGCATGATGGCGGCATTGATCTGCTCGATACCTTCGCTCTGCTCGTGGTTGGCGACGCTGATTTCACCGACGATGGCGCTGACCCGGCCCACGCTGGCCACCACTTCTTCCATCGTGGCGCCCGCCTGACTGACCAGCTGCGCGCCCTGTCCTACCCGGGTGACGGAGTCGGCAATGAGTTCCTTGATTTCCTTGGCGGCCTGGCTTGACCGCTGCGCCAGGTTGCGCACTTCGGACGCCACCACGGCAAAGCCACGGCCTTGCTCGCCGGCCCTGGCCGCCTCGACTGCCGCGTTCAGGGCCAGGATATTCGTTTGGAAGGCGATGCCGTCGATGACGGCGATGATGTCGACGATCTTGCGCGAGGAAGCATTGATGGCATCCATGGTGCCGATCACTTCCGCCATGGCCGTGCCGCCGCGCTGCGCGATGGCCGACGCCGAGCGGGCCAGGCTGTCCGCCTGGCGCGCATTGTCGCTGTTGCTGCGCACGGTACCCGTCAGTTCGATCATCGACGAGGCCGTTTCTTCCAGTGCGCTGGCCTGCGCTTCCGTGCGGGCCGACAGGTCGGCATTGCCGCTGGCAATCTGGCTCGACGCCACGGCGATGGTGCCCGTGCCGCCGCGCACCTGTCCTACCAGGGTGGCCAGGTTGGTATTCATGTCGCGCAGTGCCTGCAGCAGCTGGCCCGTTTCATCCTTGCCATCGGCCGCGATTTTACTGCTCAGGTCGCCTGCGGCCACGGCTTGCGCCACGCGCAAGGCATACGCGATCGGCGTGGTGATCGAGCGCGTGACCCTCCAGGCGAAGAGCACGCCCAGCAGCAGGGCGACTGTGCCCAGGCAGGCCATCAGCACATTTGCCGCGGAAATATTCTGCTGGATTTGCTGGCCGCCATGCACGACCACTTGGCGCTGCAGTTCGTTCAGTTGGTTGACCGTTTTTTGCAAGCGGTTCAGGGCGGGCAGGGTATCGTCGCGCACATGCACGGCTGCTTCCGCGCGCTGTCCCGCCATCAGCAGCTTGTCGGCCTGGCTGAACGAGACGACATAGGCCTTGCGCTGCTGCTTCAGGGTGGCCAGCAGTTCCTTGCCTTCAGGCAGCACGATCAGGCGGTCGAGGATGGCCAGCGCATCGCTGATGGTGGCCTTGTTCGCGTCGATTTCTCCGTGGATGGCGTTGGCGCGGGCCGGATCTTCATGGATGAACAGCTCCAGCACGAGCGCAGCGTTCGACCGCGTGGTGCTGCGGATGGTGGCAATGGCATCGGCCTTGGCCCAGTCTTTCTCAATGATCGCTTCGCTGAGCGCGCCGATCTTGTCCAGCCGGAAAAGGCCCGTGCCTACCAGCACTGCCATCAGCAACAGCACCACGCCAAAACCGGCACCCAGGCGTACGCCTATCTTCATATCCGTCAATTTCATACTGATTCCCTCGGTAGCTAATGATCTGTCTCCGGTGGTCTTGTTATGAAACGATTATACGGTCGGCGATACCTGATTTGCACTATTAATTGCTCAATAGAAATGAAAAAGCGGCACGGCGATCAAGCCGTACCGCTTTTTCTCCCTATGAGGGATGCCCGAGTCGCGCTCAGGCGGCGCTGGCCGCCAAGTCGGACGCTGTTGTTTTTTCGGCTTCCGTCTGCCCGATGCGGCGGTTCACGGCCGACAGCACGGCCTTGAACGAGGCGGTGACGATATTGCTGTCGATGGCGGCGCCGAACAGGGTCGGGCCGTTGTCGAGGCGCAGTTCCACGTAGCAAGCCGCTTGCGCGTTGGCGCCCGAGCCGATCGAATGCTCATGGTAATCCATCAATTTGATGTCCAGGCCCAGCGCATTGACGAAGGCATCGATGGGGCCGTTGCCGCCGCCTTGCAGGGCCAGTGGTGTCTGGCGGTGCGACAGGTTGATGTCGATCTGCACGGATTCATCGCTGTTCGTGTCTTCCACCATGCGGTGCGAGGCGTAGGCGTACGGCGCCGTCTGCTCCAGGTATTCCTTCTGGAAAATTTCATGGATATCCTGTGCGGCGATTTCGCGGCCCGTGGCATCGGCCACGGCTTGCACGGCGCGCGAGAATTCGATCTGCAGGCGGCGCGGCAAGACCAGGCCGTATTCCTGTTCCAGCAAATACGCCATGCCGCCTTTGCCGGACTGGCTGTTGACGCGGATCACGGCATCGTAGCTGCGGCCCAGGTCGGCCGGGTCGATCGGCAAGTACGGTACTTCCCAGATGCTGTCCGGTTGTTGCTTGGCAAAACCTTTCTTGATGGCATCCTGGTGCGAGCCGGAAAACGCCGTGAAGACCAGGTCGCCCGCATACGGGTGGCGCGGGTGGACGGGTAACTGATTGCACTCCTCCACGCACTTGCGCACGGTGTCGATGTCGGAGAAATCCAGGCCCGGGTGCACACCCTGCGTGTACAAATTCATCGCCAGGGTGACCAGGTCGACGTTGCCGGTGCGCTCGCCATTGCCGAACAAGCAGCCTTCGACGCGGTCGGCGCCCGCCATCACGGCCAGTTCGGCCGACGCGACGGCCGTACCGCGGTCGTTGTGCGGGTGCACGCTGATGATGATGGAATCGCGGCGCGCCAGTTTGCGCGACATCCATTCGATCTGGTCCGCATACACGTTCGGCGTGCTGCATTCCACGGTCGATGGCAAGTTGATGATCATCTTGTTGGCCGGCGTCGGTTTCCAGATGGCGCTGACGGCGTCGCAGATATGCTTGGAGAAATCGAGTTCGGTAGTGGAAAACGATTCCGGCGTGTATTCAAAGCCCCATTCCGTTTCCGGATGCTGGGCTACCAACTGTTTTACCAAGGTGGTGCCGGTGGTGGCGATATTCGTGATTTCTTCGCGCGACATGCCGAACACGACCTTGCGGAACACGGGCGCCACCGAGTTGTACAGGTGGACGATGGCGCGCTTGGCGCCGACGACCGATTCCACCGTGCGGCGTATCAATTCTTCGCGCGACTGGGTCAGCACGATGATGGTGACGTCGTCCGGGATGCGGCCTTCATCGACGAGTTTGCGCACGAAGTCGAAATCTGTCTGTGATGCCGATGGGAAGCCCACTTCGATTTCCTTCAGGCCGATGGCGATCAGCATCTCGAAGAACCGCAGCTTCTTTTCCGCGCTCATGGGCTCGATCAAGGATTGGTTGCCGTCTCGCAAGTCGGTGCTCATCCAGATAGGCGGTTTGCTGATGATCTGGTTTGGCCATTGACGGTCGGTCAATTTGACGGGAGGAAAGGCGCGGTATTTGGAAGCTGGGTTTTGCAACATCATGATCGGGTACTCCTGAAGATAGGGGGAAATCAATGGTTGTGGCGCAAGCTTGCCGGGCGGCCACGCAACACTAGGCCAGGCAAGCGGTCGGTAGTTTTAGCAGGCAAAGCAGGGCAACGGCGCCAGCGGTGGCGGTCGCGTCAGAAGTTACGGGTGTAGCGGGGGATGGTGCAAACATCATCAAACCTTCCAGGGTTTTTGAAACACGCCGGCGTGTGGCCAGGCGAAGCAATGCGGCAAACTTATGCGCGTGCTAGGTGTAGTCGCGATAGCGACAGCAGGGAAGGGGAGGAATGTTTGAAGGAGGACATGCACTTAATGTACGGGAAGTTGGGCGCGGCTGTCAAGCGTTTCCGTTCTACATGTAATGTACCTGCGTCGCCCCGTCCGGCGCATCGTGCGCCATGCGCGCCAGGATGCGCTGCAGGAGGGCCGCATCGCGCGGCAGCCGCTCTTCCAGCATGTGCCACCCCATGAATTGTATCTGTTGCGGCATATCCACCAGGCCAGTGATGGCATCCCAGAAGGCATCCCAGTTCATGCCGTAATTGGCAGGAAAGGCCAGCGCGGCTGCCAGGGTGGCATGCAGCTGGCGCGCGGTGTTGATATCGCTCAAGTCGATGCTGATATGGACTGGCCTGTTCACAGTATGCCCTTGAGCAGGTTCTGCAGGTTTTGCCGCATGCCACCCACCACTGTTTCGTGCCGCTCCAGGATGGAGGAAGCATCGTTGAACGGTGCCGGGTCGAGGTACAGGCGCGGCAAGTCGGCCACGGCCACGCCGCGGGGTCCGCCGCGCAGGATGCCGTCCACATGCTTGTTGATCGAATTGACGGCCGCCTGGATGCGCGGCGTCGCTGACGCTGCCAGGCAGGCGGCCAGCGCGGCATCGAGGTAGGCGCGCGTGGGCGCTTGCGGCAGCACAGGCGCGGCAATCTGTTCCAGCGGCGACATGTTGGCGGCTGGTCTGCGGTAGGCATGCAGGGTATCGAGCGCCATCAGCCGGTGCGGGCCACCGCGCTGCAGCCAGGCAGCGATGCGCGGCCAAGGCGTGCCCAGCAGCGCCGCCGCCACGCCCCATTGCCCCGCCACGGGCGAGCCGACATAGTCGTCGATCCAGTCCAATGCGGCTGGATTGCCCGTGTAGGCCAGCAAGATGGCGTTCGACGAACGCAGCGCGGGCGCCTGTGTGGCGAGGATGGCAGTCAGCCAGGTGAGGGCGCCATCGGGAGGATAGCTGGATAACTGTTGTGCAAATGGGGCGCTCAGGGCGCGGCTGTCGGAAAATTGATATTCGTCGGACATGTCATTGAAGGGTGGGGAGTCAACGGCCAGTCTAACAGCCGGGGCAGCGCGCACGGAAACATTGTCACCGCAATCATTTAAGACAGCCTTCAGTGCGGGCAACCCAGCTTGCGCTACAATCGGCACTCCTTTGTTGCCACTGCCGCGCGCAGTTCTCTTCTGCCATTATGTTTCCTAAACGCCTGACCCTGCTTGCCCTGGCCGCCTTTGTGCTGGCCGGTTGCGATACCACCGCCCCGAAACCCGTACAAGTATTGACGCCACCCGAGCCCATCGTCGTGGCGCCGCGCAAGATCAAGATCGGCCTGGCGCTGGGTGGCGGCGCGGCACGCGGCTTTGCGCATATCGGGGTGATCAAAGCGCTCGAATCGCAGGGTATCCATGCCGACATTGTCACCGGCACCAGCGCCGGCAGCGTCGTGGGCGCCTTGTATGCGGCAGGCAACTCCGGCTTTGCCTTGCAAAAGATGGCCTTTGATATGGACGAGGCGGCCATTTCGGACTGGGCCTTGCCCCTGTTCGGCAAGTCGTCCGGCGTACTCAAAGGCGAAGCGCTGCAAAGCTATGTCAACAAGGCTGTCGGCGGCTTGCCCCTGGAAAAGCTGAAGATTCCGTTTGGCGTGGTGGCGACCGACCTGAAAAATGGCCAGCCGATCCTGTTCCAGCGTGGCAACACCGGCATGGCCGTGCGCGCCTCGTCGGCGGTGCCCGGTGTGTTCCAGCCCGTGACGATAGCCGGCCACACCTATGTCGATGGCGGCCTGGTCGCTCCCGTGCCCGTGCGCTTTGCGCGCGACATGGGCGCCGATTTCATTATCGCCGTGAATATCTCGTCGCAAACGGATACGCAAAAGGCCATCAGCTCGATGGAGGTGATCATGCAGACGTTTGCCATCATGGGTCAGCGCATCAACCAGTTCGAGCTCAAGGATGCGGACGTGGTGATCCAGCCCAGCCTGGGCACCATGAAGGGCAACGATTTTAACAGCCGCAACCAGGCCATTCTGGCGGGTGAGCAGGCGACGTTTGCCGTCATGGCGCAGCTCAAGCAAAAGCTGAAAGCCAAACGCGAGCAGTAAGCGATAGCGCTGCTGCGCATTTCGTATACAATTTTGATTCAACATAACAAGGATGCACCATGCAATCGAAACCGATTTTGACCCTGGACGACGTAAAGAAAATCGCTGCCGCCGCCGAAGCGGAAGCGGTCAAGAATAACTGGGCGGTCACGATCGCCATCGTCGATGACGGCGGCCACCTGCTGTGGCTGCAGCGCATGGATGGCGTGGCGCCGATCTCGTCGCACATTGCCCCATCGAAAGCCAAGACGGCGGCACTGGGCCGCCGCGAGTCGCGCATCTATGAAGAGATGATCAATGGCGGCCGAGTATCATTCCTGAGCGCGCCGGAAATCGACGGCTTGCTCGAAGGCGGCGTGCCCATCGTGTTTGATGGTCACTACGTGGGCGCCGTTGGCGTCTCGGGCGTCAAGTCGGCGGAAGACGCGCAAATCGCGAAAGCCGGTATTGCTGCGTTAGTGTAATTAATAAGGGTTATGGCCTTGCAAGCCGCCCCGCGCAAGCCGGGCGGCTTTTTTCATGGGGCGGTGGATTTATGCTGCTGTGCAAAAAAATGCCGGCCATTCCACATTTTCTTCCTTGTGGAAAAGCTTCCTTTTGGTTATAATTCAAAGGTTTAGCCAATCACACATATACCGTAGCGACTACCCATCCCCTCATTCAAAATGACCGTTGAAACACCCTGAGTGCATCTGGCTCGGGTATCTAGGCGGTCGGTCTGACGTGGCGCAGCTACGGTAACTTTATCAGGAGTTGCCCTTGCCGCCATTTTTTTCTGGCCCTGCCGTTCCAGCCATATTAGCGCTTGCTGATGGAACGATCTTTAAAGGTTTTTCGATCGGTGCCGCCGGTCATACCACGGGCGAGGTTGTTTTCAACACCTCCATGACCGGGTATCAGGAAATCCTTACCGACCCAAGCTATTGCCGCCAGATGGTCACCCTGACCTATCCGCATATCGGCAATACGGGCGTGAATCCGGAAGATGTCGAGTCTTCCAAAGTACACGCTGCTGGCCTCATCATCCGTGATCTGCCATTGCTGGCATCCAATTTCCGTTCCACCCTCTCCCTGTCCGATTACCTGAAAGCTGAAAATATCGTCGCCATCGCCGGCATCGATACACGCAAGCTCACGCGCATCCTGCGTGAAAAAGGTGCGCAGGGCGGCGCTATCCTGGTCGGCACGCAAGGCAACGAGCCATCCGCCGCGCAAGCGCTGGAACTGGCCCGTTCCTTCCCTGGCCTGGCCGGCATGGACCTGGCCAAGGTGGTATCAAGCAAGACTGCCTATGAATACCGCGAAACGGAATGGACCCTGGGTGCAGGCTACGGCCAGCTGGCGGACGCCGACGCGAAATACCACGTGGTCGCTTTCGACTACGGCGTCAAGCGCAACATCTTGCGCATGCTGACGGCACGCGGCTGCAAAGTCACCGTGCTGCCGGCGCAGGCGAGCGCTGCCGACGCCCTGGCTTTGAACCCGGACGGCATCTTCCTGTCGAACGGCCCCGGCGACCCGGAACCGTGCGATTACGCCATTGCGGCGACCAAGGAATTGATCGAGAAGGGTATCCCGACCTTCGGCATCTGCCTCGGCCACCAGATCATGGCGATCGCTTCCGGCGCGAAAACGCTGAAGATGAAGTTCGGCCACCACGGCGCCAACCACCCGGTACAAGACCTGGAAACCAAGCAAGTCTTGATTACCTCGCAAAACCACGGTTTCGCAGTCGATGCGGCAACCTTGCCCGCAAATTGCCGCGTGACCCATGAATCGCTGTTCGACGGCTCCCTGCAGGGCTTTGCCCGCACGGACAAGCCGGCCTTCTGCTTCCAGGGCCACCCTGAAGCGTCGCCGGGCCCGATGGATGTTGCTTACCTGTTTGACCGCTTCATCAACTTGATGGCTGCGGAGGAGAAAAAGAAAAATGCCTAAACGTTTAGATATTAAAAGTATTCTGATTATTGGCGCTGGCCCGATCGTGATCGGCCAGGCCTGCGAATTCGATTATTCCGGCGCGCAAGCGTGCAAGGCCCTGCGCGAAGAGGGCTATAAAGTCATCCTGGTCAACAGCAATCCTGCGACCATCATGACGGACCCGGAAATGGCCGACGTGACCTATATCGAACCGATCACCTGGTCGGTCGTTGAGCGCATCATCGCCAAGGAGCGTCCTGACGCCATCCTGCCGACGATGGGCGGCCAGACGGCGCTGAACTGCGCGCTGGACCTGTTCAACAATGGCGTGCTGGCAAAATACAACGTCGAGCTGATCGGCGCGTCGCCGGAAGCCATCGACAAGGCCGAAGACCGTTCCAAGTTCAAGGACGCGATGACCAAGATCGGCCTCGGTTCGGCCCGTTCCGGCGTGGCGCACTCGATGGAAGAATCGTGGGCCGTGCAGCGCACGCTGGGCTTCCCGACCATCATCCGTCCATCGTTCACCATGGGCGGTTCCGGCGGCGGCATCGCCTACAACGAAGAGGAATTCGAAACCATCTGCAAGCGCGGCCTGGAAGCCTCGCCGACGAAAGAGCTGCTGATCGAAGAATCGTTGCTGGGCTGGAAAGAGTACGAGATGGAAGTGGTGCGCGACAAGGCGGACAACTGCATCATCATTTGCTCGATCGAAAACCTTGATCCGATGGGCGTGCACACGGGCGACTCCATCACGGTGGCTCCTGCGCAAACCCTGACGGACAAGGAATACCAGATCATGCGCAATGCCTCCCTGGCAGTACTGCGCGAGATCGGCGTCGACACGGGTGGCTCGAACGTACAATTCTCGATCAACCCTGTCGATGGCCGCATGATCGTCATCGAGATGAACCCGCGCGTATCGCGTTCGTCGGCCCTGGCATCGAAAGCGACGGGTTTCCCGATCGCGAAAATCGCCGCCAAGCTGGCCGTCGGTTTCACCCTGGACGAGCTGCGCAATGAAATCACGGGCGGCGCCACGCCGGCCTCGTTCGAGCCGTCGATCGATTACGTCGTCACGAAGATCCCCCGTTTCACGTTCGAGAAATTCCCGACCGCCGACCACCACCTGACGACGCAGATGAAATCCGTCGGCGAAGTGATGGCCATAGGCCGTACCTTCCAGGAATCGTTCCAGAAAGCCTTGCGCGGCCTGGAAGTGGGCGTGGACGGCATGAATGAAAAGACCAAGGACCGCGAAAAGATCGAAGAAGAACTGGGCGAGCCCGGTCCTGAGCGCATCTGGTACGTGGGCGATGCGTTTGCCCAGGGTTTCACCCTGGAAGAAGTGCACAACCTGACCAAGATCGACCCATGGTTCCTGATACAGATCAAGGAAATCGTCGACCTGGAACTGTGGCTGGACACGCAGAAGCTGGACAACCTGGACAAGAACACCCTGTACAAGTTGAAACAGAAGGGCTTCTCGGACCGTCGCCTGGGCTTCCTGCTGCAGACATCGGACACTGCCATCCGCGCCAAGCGTCACGAGTTGGGTATCCGTCCCGTCTACAAACGCGTCGACACCTGCGCGGCGGAATTCTCGACCGACACGGCGTACATGTATTCCACGTACGACGAAGAGTGCGAATCGAATCCGACCGACAAGAAAAAGATCATGGTGCTGGGCGGTGGCCCGAACCGTATCGGCCAGGGTATCGAGTTTGACTATTGCTGCGTCCACGCTGCCCTCGCCATGCGCGAAGACGGCTATGAAACCATCATGGTCAATTGCAACCCAGAAACGGTTTCGACCGACTACGATACCTCGGACCGCCTGTACTTCGAGTCCCTGACCCTGGAAGACGTGCTGGAAATCGTCGCCATCGAAAAACCGGTGGGCGTGATCGTGCAGTACGGCGGCCAGACGCCATTGAAGCTGGCGCTGGATCTGGAAGCGAATGGCGTGCCTATCATCGGCACTTCGCCCGACATGATCGATGCGGCCGAAGACCGCGAGCGTTTCCAGCAAATGCTGCACAAGCTGGAGCTGCGCCAGCCGCCTAACCGCACCGCGCGCACGGAAGCCGACGCTCTGGCGCTGGCGCAGGAAATCGGCTACCCGCTGGTCGTGCGTCCATCGTACGTGCTGGGCGGCCGCGCCATGGAAATCGTCCATGAGCAACGCGACCTCGAGCGCTACATGCGCGAAGCCGTCAAGGTATCGCACGATTCGCCCGTGTTGCTGGACCGCTTCCTGAACGACGCCATCGAGTGCGACGTCGATTGCATCTCCGACGGCGAAACCACCTTCATCGGCGGCGTGATGGAACACATCGAACAGGCTGGCGTGCACTCGGGCGACTCGGCTTGCTCCTTGCCACCGTACTCGCTGTCGCAAGAAACCATTGATGAACTGAAACGCCAGACGGCGCTGATGGCCAAGGGCTTGAACGTGGTCGGCCTGATGAACGTGCAATTTGCGATCCAGAAACAAGAGATCGATGGCGAAATGAAAGACGTCGTCTTCGTACTGGAAGTCAATCCACGCGCTTCGCGTACCGTGCCTTTCGTGTCGAAAGCCACCGGTTTGCAGCTGGCGAAGATCGCCGCCCGCTGCATGGTCGGTCAGTCGCTGGCTTCGCAAGGCATCACGCAGGAAGTCGTGCCGCCATACTTCAGTGTCAAGGAAGCCGTGTTCCCGTTCGTCAAGTTCCCTGGCGTGGACACCATCCTGGGTCCTGAAATGAAATCGACGGGCGAAGTCATGGGCGTGGGCCTGACGTTCGGCGAAGCGTTCGTGAAATCGCAACTGGGCGCCGGCGTGAACCTGCCAAAATCGGGCAAGGTCTTCATCAGCGTGAAAGCGTCGGACAAGCCGCGCGCCGTGCAAGTGGCGCGCGATCTGGTCGAGTCCGGTTTCACCGTGGTCGCCACCAAGGGTACCGCCGCCGTGATCGCTGCTGCCGGCATCGCCGTCACGCCAGTGAACAAGGTGATCGAAGGTCGTCCGCACATCGTCGACATGATCAAGAACCATGAAATCGTGCTGGTGATCAACACCGTGGAAGAAAAGCGCAGCGCCATCGTCGATTCGCGGGCCATCCGCACCTCGGCCCTGGCCTCGCGCGTGACGACCTACACGACCATCGCCGGTGCGGAAGCGGCCGTTGAAGGCATCCGTCACCTCGATGAGTTGCGTGTGTACGATTTGCAAGGCTTGCACAAGACCCTGCAGCAAGCTGAATAGTCCGCGTGTCATTTGCAGTGGCCGCCGTTAGGCGGTACACTGCATACTTATCAACCACAGAGTTCCGTGCAGAGCAGCGCGCGGCCTCTGTGGTTTTCACTTGGTAAGTCCGTTAAGCGCGACAAAACGCTGCAACGGCGCCGATAACTAGCAGATAGTAGAGATAACATGACCTCAGTCCCATTGACCAAATACGGCGCAGAACTTCTGAAGGAAGAGCTGCATCATTTGAAGACCAAGGAACGCCGCATCGTCATCGATGCGATCGCCGAAGCGCGCTCGCACGGAGATTTGTCGGAAAACGCCGAGTACGATGCCGCCAAGGAACGTCAGGCCTTCGTCGAAGGCCGTATCGCCGAGCTCGAAGGCAAGCTGGGCGCAGCGCAAATCATCGACCCGACCGCGCTCGACGCGGAGGGCCGCGTGGTGTTTGCCTCCACCGTGAACCTGGAAGACCTGGAATCGGGTCAGAAAGTCACTTACCAGATCGTGGGCCTCGATGAAGCCGACCTGAAAAAGAATAAAGTGTCTGTGACGTCACCGATCGCCCGCGCGCTGATCGGCAAATACGCCGGCGACGTGGTGGAAGTGCAGGCGCCGTCCGGCCCGCGCGAATACGAAATCCTGGAAGTACTGTACATTTGATGCTGAACCGCGTGCGCCTCCTCGTTGCCACCCTGTGGGCGGGCAGCCTGTGGACCATCGGCTTCATCGTGGCGCCGACCCTGTTTGGCACCTTGAGCGACCGCGTGCTGGCTGGCAATATCGCCGGCAGCATGTTCCGCGCCGAGGCCTGGCTGTCCATCGCCTGTGCCTTGGTGTTGCTGGCCTTGCTGCAATGGGGCGCGGGCGCGCTGGAGCTGAAACGCCGGCGCCTGCTGGCCGCGCTGGTGCTGTCCATGCTGGTGTGCGCGCTGCTCAGCCATTTCGGCATCTCGCCCCTGATGGCTGAACTCAAGGCGCAAGCCCCGTCTGGCATCATGGACGAAGCCATGCGCAGGCGCTTCGGCATGCTGCATGGCGTGTCGACCCTGATCTTTGCCGTGCAAAGCTTGCTGGCGGGCGTGCTGATCTGGAAACAGCAGTAATCGCTGCCGTGCTTGTCGGATTACGCACTGCGCGCTAATCCGACCTACATGACAATACGTAGGTCGGATTAGCGAGGCCGTAGGCCACGCGTCATCCGACGCCGCAGCGGCAATAAAAAAGCGGAGCAGGGGATATCCCGTGCTCCGCTTCTTGTTTCAAGCCCGGCAGCCTTGCGGTTGCCGGGTGAACAGGCTTACTTGCTGCCCAGTGCGCTTTTCTTGGCGCTTTTCTGACGTGGCTTGGCACGCTTGATGGAACCGCCTTCAGTAACGCGCTCATTGCCCTTGATCATGACTTTCGTCACGCTGGGGCGCTTGGTGCCGCTGGCGCTGGCCTTGACGATGGTCACTTCGCGCATGCCTTTGCCGGCGCTGACCTTCTCCTTAACCACTTCTTTTTTCGGACGGTAGATTACCAGCAGTTTGCCAATATGTTGTACCGGGGCGGCGCCGAGATTGCCGCAAATCGTATCGTACATTCCGACGCGGGCTTCGCGGTCGTCGCCGAACACGCGGACTTTAATCAGACCGTGCGAATCCAGGCCAAGGTCGATCTCTTTGAGGACAGCAGGTGTCAAGCCCGCTTCGCCAATGATGACGATAGGCTTCAGCGCGTGTGCTTCGGCGCGCAGTGCGCTGCGCTCTACGGGTGTAAGTTTTAGCATAATAATATTTAGTAATTCCCTTAAAAGCAGTATTCTACGCGAATGGCAAAGAAGAAATTAAACAAAAACTGGTTGCACGACCACATAAATGATCCTTATGTGAAGTTGGCGCAAAAAGAGGGCTACCGTGCCCGGGCAGCATACAAGCTCAAAGAAATCGATGAAGACGAAAAACTGATCAAACCTGGCCAGGTGATTGTCGACCTTGGTTGTACTCCAGGCAGCTGGGCCCAGTACACGCGGCGCAAGCTGGCTGGCAAGGACGGCGGCGGGGTCAATGGTACCCTGATTGGCCTGGACATGCTGGAAATGGAGCCGATCGCCGACTTCCACTTCATTCAGGGCGACTTCCGCGAGGCGCGCGTGCTGCGCCAACTGGAAGTGGTGTTGCAAGGGCGCAAGGTTGACGTGGTCCTGTCGGACATGGCGCCGAACCTGTCGGGCATCGCCACGGCGGACGCTGCGCGCATGGAACACCTGATCGACCTGGCTATCGAATTTTCGCAATTGCATTTGAAACCATCGGGCGTCTTGCTGGTGAAATGCTTCAAAGACATGGGTTTCAGCCAGATCGTGGAAAAATTCCGCGCTGAATTCAAGGTCGTGGTGCAGAAAAAGCCCAAGGCTAGCCGCGATAAATCGTCGGAAATCTTCCTGATGGGCCGTGGAATCAAGAATCCCCTGAAAAATGCCGTGCAAGAAGATGATTCCGCCCTTGATATTTAAGAGGGAATCCGCACATGGGAACGAGAAGTGCAGTAGCGTCTGATGGCATAAAAGCCTAAATTGTTTATACTGCATTTTTTTTGCGTGAACGCGGTTTTTTCGCGCGCACGGATCGGCGGGCTTTGGCACGGCCCGCTTATTGCGAGTAAAATCGTGTTTCTAGCTATTGGTAAAGAGATGCGCACTGCATCCAAGGAGTCTTCGTGAATAACATGTTTTCCAAATCTGCCATCTGGGTAGTCGTATTGCTGCTGTTGTTCATGCTGTTCAAGCAATTCGACAGTCATGGCGCCACAGGCGGCAGCAAGGCCATCGCTTATTCCGATTTGCTGGATGAAGTCAAAGCCAAGCGCGTCAAGGATGTCGTGATCGAAGGTTCGTCGATCACCGCCAAGCTGATGGACGACACCAAGGTGCGTACCACCGCAACCAGCCTCGACAAGGGCCTGATCGGCGACCTGCGCGACAATGGCGTGCATTTCGATGTGCGCCCGCCTGAGGAAGCGTCGTTCCTGCAAACTATTTTTGTATCCTGGTTCCCCATGCTGCTGTTGATCGGCGTCTGGGTCTTCTTCATGCGTCAGATGCAAGGCGGCGGCAAGGGCGGGGCATTCTCGTTCGGCAAGTCGAAGGCGCGCATGATGGATGAAGCCAGCAACACCGTTACCTTCGCCGATGTCGCCGGTTGCGATGAAGCGAAAGAAGAAGTCAATGAAGTGGTCGACTTCCTCAAGGATCCGAGCAAATTCCAGAAACTGGGCGGCCGCATTCCCCGCGGCGTGCTGATGGTCGGTCCTCCGGGCACGGGTAAAACCCTGCTGGCACGCGCCATCGCAGGCGAAGCCAAGGTACCGTTCTTCTCGATTTCCGGTTCCGACTTCGTGGAAATGTTCGTCGGCGTGGGTGCTAGCCGTGTCCGCGACATGTTCGAAAACGCGAAAAAGCATTCGCCATGCATCATCTTCATCGATGAGATCGACGCTGTCGGTCGTCACCGCGGTGCCGGCATGGGCGGCGGCAATGACGAGCGCGAACAGACCTTGAACCAGTTGCTGGTCGAGATGGACGGTTTTGAAGCGAACTCCGGCGTGATCGTCGTGGCCGCCACCAACCGCGCCGACGTGCTCGACAAAGCTTTGCTGCGTCCGGGTCGTTTCGACCGCCAGGTCTCGGTCGGCTTGCCCGATATCCGCGGTCGCGAGCAGATCTTGAACGTGCACATGCGTAAAGTGCCTATCAGTACTGACGTGAAAGCCGATATCCTGGCCCGCGGCACCCCCGGTTTCTCGGGCGCCGACCTGGCCAACCTGGTCAACGAGGCAGCCCTGTTTGCCGCCCGTCGCAGCAAGCGCCTGGTGGAAATGGCTGACTTCGAAGATGCAAAAGACAAGATCTACATGGGTCCTGAGCGTAAATCGATGATCATCCGCGAGGAAGAGCGTCGCAATACGGCTTACCATGAGTCCGGTCATGCGGTGGTCGCCAAGCTGCTGCCGAAGGCTGATCCCGTGCATAAAGTGACGATCATGCCGCGCGGCTGGGCCCTGGGCCTGACCTGGCAATTGCCGGAACACGACAACTTGTCCGCCTACAAGGACAAGATGCTGGAAGAAATTTCCATCCTGTTCGGTGGCCGTATCGCCGAAGAGATTTTCGTGGGACAAATGTCCACCGGGGCATCGAACGACTTCTCACGCGCCACCAAGCTGGCCCGTTCCATGGTGACCCGCTTCGGCATGTCCGACAGCATGGGTGTGATGGTCTACGAAGACAGCGAAAACGAAGGTTTCTTCGGTGGCGCCACCAAGACGATCTCGGAAGCGACCCAGCAAAAGGTCGATGCTGAAATCCGTAACATTCTCGACAAGCAATATGCTTTGGCGCGTACCTTGCTGGAAAGCAATCGCGACAAGGTCGAAATGATGACCAAGGCCTTGCTGGAATGGGAAACCATTGATGCAGAGCAAATCAATGACATCATGGCCGGCCTGGAGCCGCGTCCACCGAAAGTCATTCCACCACGCCGCAATGCGGGCGGTGATAGCGGCACAGGCGGCATTTCGCCTAACGTGACGGCGCCAGCCTGATAGCGACCACTGCTTGATCGGTGGCGTGAAATAAAAGGGTAAGGAGCAATCCTTGCCCTTTTTCGTTGCCGCAGCAGTTTTTTCCCGACGACTACAAAGATTCACATGCGACACTATTTGCAATTCGGCCGTTTCGGCTTCAACCTGCAGGGTACGCAGGCGCTGGTGATGGGTATCCTGAATATCACGCCCGATTCCTTTTCCGATGCCGGCCAGTACCAACACCTGGAATTTGCCCTCTCGCGCGCGGAGCAGATGATAGTCGACGGCGTCGACATCATCGATATTGGCGGCGAATCGAGCCGTCCCGGCGCGCTGCCGCTGCCGCTGCAGGACGAGCTGCAGCGCGTCATGCCGGTGCTGTACGCCTTGCGCGACTGCGGCAAGCCCCTGTCCGTCGACACATATAAACCCGAAGTGATGCGCGAAGCCATTCTGGCGGGTGCCGACATGATCAACGACATCAACGGTTTCCGCGCGCCGGGCGCCATAGCGGCCGTGCAGGATAGCGATTGCGCGCTGTGCATCATGCACATGCAAAACGTGCCAGTAACCATGCAAGCCCAGCCCCAATATGAGGATGTGGTGCGTGAAGTCATCGACTTCCTGCGCGAGCGCATAGTGACGATGACGGCCGCCGGCATAGACCGCGAGCGCCTGTGCGTTGATCCCGGCTTTGGCTTCGGCAAGACGGTGGAGCAGAACTATGCCTTGCTGCGCGCCACGCGCCAGTTGCGAAGCGAGCTGGACCTGCCCGTGCTGGCCGGCCTGTCGCGCAAATCGATGATAGGCGCCGTGACGGGGCGTCCCGTCGAGCAGCGCCTGGCGGGCAGCGTTGCCGGTGCGCTTGCTGCGGTAGCGCAAGGTGCGGAAATTATCCGCGTGCATGATGTCGCTGAAACCGTCGATGCGCTGAAGGTCTGGCGCATGGTGCACTGAAGCTGTAAGATTCATTATAAACAACAAAAAGAGAAATATATGACGCGTAAATATTTTGGCACCGATGGTATTCGCGGCCTGGTGGGCACGGCCCCGATCACCCCCGATTTCGTCATGCGCCTCGGTTATGCGGCCGGCATGGTGCTGGCCAAGTCGCAGGGCGGCAAGGCGCGCCCGACTGTGCTGATCGGCAAGGACACGCGCATTTCCGGCTACATGCTGGAAGCGGCGCTGGAAGCTGGCCTGTCGGCGGCCGGCGTGGACGTGATGCTGGCCGGCCCCATGCCGACGCCGGCGATCGCCTACCTGACGCGGGCGCTGCGCCTGTCTGCCGGGGTGGTCATTTCCGCGTCGCACAATCCGTATCACGACAACGGTATCAAGTTCTTTTCCGGCCAGGGCACCAAGCTGCCCGACAGCGTGGAACTGGAAATCGAAGCGGCGCTCGACGAGCCCATGGCCTGCGTGCCATCCGACAAGCTGGGCCGCGCCAAGCGCCTGGACGATGCCCAGGGCCGCTACATCGAATTTTGCAAGAGCACCTTCCCGAACGAACTGGACTTGCGCGGCCTGAAGATCGTCGTCGATTGCGCGCATGGCGCCGCCTACCATATCGCGCCGCACGTGTTCCATGAGCTGGGCGCGGAAGTCATCGCCATCGGCAACAAGCCCGATGGCTTCAACATCAATGCGGGCTTTGGCGCCACGGCAACCAAGGCCATGGCCGAAGCCGTCGTCGAGCACGGTGCCGATCTCGGCATCGCCCTCGATGGCGACGCCGACCGGCTGATCATGTGCGACGCCACGGGGCGGCTGTATAACGGTGACGAGTTGTTGTATATCATGGTCAAGGACCGCCTGGCGACGGGCCCCGTGGCCGGCGCCGTAGGAACGTTGATGACCAACATGGCGCTGGAAGTGCTGTTCAAGCAGCAGGGCATCGGCTTTGCGCGCGCCAAGGTGGGCGACCGCTATGTGCTGGAAGTCATGAAGGAAAAGGGCTGGATACTGGGCGGCGAGGGCTCCGGCCATTTGCTGTGCCTGGACCGCCACACGACGGGAGACGGTATCGTCTCCGCGCTGCAAGTCTTGTCCGCGCTCAAACGCAGCGGCCAGAGCCTGCAGCAATGCCTGGCCGAACTGGTGCTGTTTCCGCAAACCCTGATCAACCTGCGCGTGGCGCCCGGTTTCGACTGGCAACAAAATGCCGCCATGGTGGCCGAGAAAGCATTGGTCGAGGCCGAACTGGGCGACACAGGCCGCGTGCTGATCCGCGCTTCGGGCACCGAACCGCTGATCCGCGTGATGGTCGAGGCGAAAGATAAAGTGCAGGCCGAGAGCATGGCGCGCCGCATTGCCGATAAAGTCACCGCGTGATAGGCAGGAACCGATAGTTATTTCCATCTAATTCGTCTATGGCAATTGACGAAATTGGGTGGGGGCGTTATTATCTTGTCTTCGGAGTGTGGCGCAGCCCGGTAGCGCACCTGGTTTGGGACCAGGGGGTCCAAGGTTCGAATCCTTGTACTCCGACCAAAGTCATAAGCGGGCTGTCAGAAATGACAGCCCGTTTTCTATTCCGCGCAGGCATTTCATTGCTAGCGCGCATGGATTAAAATACTGCACCTCTCCGCCCATCGTTCAACGGATAGGACAACGGTCTTCTAAACCGTGAATGGGGGTTCGATTCCCTCTGGGCGGACCAGTTTCATACTGGCCACGGCTTGCGCCATGCGGCCGCATCCTTCTCTCTTCCTGTCTATACGCTCGCGGCCTTATGGCTGCGCAAACAGCACCACGCTCAGCAAATACAGCAGCGGCACCGCGCACAGCAGCGCAGACAATACGGACAGTATTTTCTTGCTCGCCAGGCGTGCCAGGCGCAGCCTTTCACGCGCAGGCAAATGCTGGCGGATCAGGTCGCGCGCGCGTGGCTGGAATGGGGATTCATGCATGGAAGCTCCTTCGCAAGGGTGGCGGTGGTGCCAGCCAGCATAGCGAGAGAGGCATAAAGACGGTGTAAAGAGTCGGGCGCCGCGTGTATGCGGCGTGTAAACGCTGCGCTTATTTCTCGCTGTCGTCGGGACTCTTGCCAAACAGGCGGTCCTTGGCATTGAGCAGCTTTTGCACCTTGGCGCCCATTTTCATCAGTTGCGCCATCGATTCGGGCGACAGGCGCTGCAAGTCGTCGAACCAGGTGTTGGCCAGGTCGACCAGTTCATACATTTCGCGCATGCGCTCTTGCGCATACTGGTCCACGGGTTCCGTGGCCGGCGCCAGCAGCGATTCGCGCAGCACTGTCAAGGTGGGTGCCACTTCGCGACGGCGGCGTTCGGCGGCCACCACGCGGAAGATTTGCCACACATCGCCCAGCGAGGAAAAATATTCGCGCCGGTCGCCGGGGATGCGCGACTGGCGGATCAAGCCCCAGCCCTGCAATTCCTTCAAACCGATGCTGACGTTCGAGCGTGAAAAACTCAGGTGTTCCGCGATTTCGTCCGCGTGCAAAGGAAGCTCCGAGACAAACAACAAGGCGTACACTTGTCCCACCGTACGGTTAAAGCCCCAGCGGCTGCCCATCTCGCCGAAATGGCTGACAAAGGTCAGGATCAGCGGCGTCATGTGGATATTTTGAGTTTTCATAATTATCTGAATTTTTTCACGCCACACCCGCAGGGTCAATTGATTTATGTCATGTTTCGCAGTATTATACAAAAAATCGAATTTACAGAAAATTCTGAAAACTCAAAAAGTTTAGAGATGCCTGCCACGCCACCATCCTTGCCCCGCTTTATTCTTCCCCGTGCCGCCAGCCTGGCGCAAGGTGGTGCCGCCTTGCTGTGGCTGCCGCAAGCGGCCTTGCTGGCCTGGGCCGTGCAAGCCATGCTCGACGGTGCGCCCTGGCGCGCGGCCCTGCTGCCGACCGCTGGCGTGCTGCTGCTGGGCGTGCTGCGCGCCGGCTGTGAAGCGTGGGGCGCGCGGCGCATGTATGCTGCGGCGCGCGAGCACCTGTCCAGCCTGCGCGGGGAAGTGGCGCAGGCGCTGGCGCGCCGTTCGCCGCTGGACCGCCAGCGCGCGCAGTCGGGCCAGGCGGCCAGCGTCATCGCCGAGCAGGCCGAAGCCATCGTGCCGTATCTGGTGCGCTACAAGCCCGCGCGCTGGAAGGTGATGCTTGTGCCCCTCGTGATCCTCGCCGTGGTGACGCCGCTGTCATGGATCGCCGCCTTGATCCTGCTCATCGCCGCGCCCCTGATTCCCGTCTTCATGGCCCTGGTGGGCATGGGCGCGCAAGCGGCCAGCCGCGCGCAGATGGTGGAAATGGGCAGCATGAACGCCTTTTTGCTGGACCGCCTGCGCGGTCTGGCCACCTTGCGCGCGCTCGATGCCGTCGACGCCACGGCCGCAAGGCTGGATGTCTCGTCGCAATCCGTGCGCCGGCGCACGATGGTGGTGCTGCGCATCGCCTTCCTGTCGTCCGCCGTGCTGGAATTGTTTTCCGCGCTGGGCGTGGCCATGGTGGCGGCGTTCATCGGTTTCTCCTTGTTGGGCAGCATCAATTTCGGTACCTGGGGTCGGGAACTGAGCCTGGGGCAGGGCTTGTTCATCCTGCTGCTGGCGCCCGCATTCTTCGAGCCGCTGCGCGAACTGGCCGCCGTCTGGCACGACAAGGCGGCCGGCGAAGCGGGCCTGGCCGGCTTGCACGACCTGGCTGCCGATGGCGTGCCCTTGCCTGGCGCCGGGGTGGAAGCTGCTGCCGTTTCCGCCGCCGCCATGGCGGTGGCGCCACCTCCCGCCGTCGAGATCCATCAACTGCGCTTTGCCCATCCTGGCGAAGCGCCCGTGTTCGAGCAGTTCAAGCTGACTGTGCGCGCCGGCGAGCACGTGGCCCTGCTGGGTGCCAGCGGCGCCGGCAAGACCACCTTGCTATCCTTGCTGGCCGGCTTGCTGCCCGCCAGCGGCGGCGATATCCGCATCGGCGGCGTGCGCCTGACCGACAGTACCGTGAATACCTTGCGCCAGCGCATGGCCTGGATGGGCCAGCGTCCGCACGTGTTTGCCGCTTCCGTCAGCCAGAACGTGACCCTGGGCCGCGTTGGCGCAAATGCCGCGCACGTGACGCAGGCGCTGCACCTGGCCGATCTGGCCGCCGTGGCGCAGGCGCAGCCGGCCGTCATGCTCAGCGATGGCGGCCAGGGCTTGTCCGGCGGCGAGGCCGTGCGCCTGGCGCTGGCCCGCGTGGCCCTGCATCCGCACGCCGATTTGCTGCTGGTCGATGAACCGACGGCCCACCTGGACAGCGAAACGGCGGCACGCGTGACCGATGCCTTGCTGGAATTGGCCAAGGGCAAGACGATGATTGTCGCCACGCATGACCCCGTGCTGGCTGGCCGTTTGCAGCGCACGGTGCAGGTCGATGCGCAGGCGCAAGTGCAGGAGCATAAGGAAGAAGCGCGCGCATGAAAAATTCACTTATAGCGAACCCTGTCCTGCGGCAATTGCTGCTGGCCCAGCCGGGCAAACTGATCGGTGGCGCCATGCTGGCGGCCCTGACGGCGGTGGCCGGCATGGCCTTGCTGGGCCTGTCCGGCTGGTTCATTACGGCCACCTCTATCGCTGGCTTGCACGCTTCGACGGCCTTGCTGTTCGATGTGTTCGGTCCTTCGGCCGGCATCCGCCTGCTGGCCATCGGCCGCACGGGTTCGCGCTATGCGGAGCGCCTCGTCACGCATGACGCCACATTCGCCGCGCTGGCCAGCATCCGCGTGCAGCTGTTCCGTGGCTGGTCGCGCCCGGAAGCGGCCAGCCGCTTGCTGCGCCAGCCGGCCAAACTGCTGTTCCGCCTGACGGCCGATATCGATGCGCTCGAAGCGCTGTACCTGCGCCTGCTGGTGCCAGCCTTCACGGCACTGTGCGCGGCCTTGCTGGCGGGCGTGGCGCTGGGCGCGATGCAGTGGCAGCTGGGCCTGGGCCTGGCTGCGTGGCTGCTGGCCGCCGGCGGGGGCATCAGCTGGCTGGTCGCGCGCGCTGCCCGCCGTCCCGCCATCGTGCGCTCGCGCGCCATCGAAAAACTGCGTTCCGGCACCATCGACCTGGTGGCGGGCCAGACGGACCTCGTCATGGCGGGGCGCATCGACGCCCAGTGCGCCGCGCTGGGGCAGATTGATTGCTCGCTGGCGCAAGCCGATTTCGCCCTGCAGCGCCTGGAGACGGCGGCTGGCGCCGCTTACGGCGTGGCCGGCAGCGTGACCCTGGCCGGCGTGCTGCTGGCCGTGGCCGCGCTGGTGCAGCAGCAGGCGCTGAACGTGCCGCTGGCAGCCCTGGCCCTGCTGATCGCCCTGACGGCCGTGGAGCCGTTTGCGGGACTGCGCCGTGGCGCCCTGGAAGCGGGCCGCATGCTGCTGGCCATGCGCCGCCTGGCGCCGCGGCTCGATGCTCAAGAGATCGCCGCTCTGCCGGCTGACAGCGCGCCGGGCTTGCGCCTGGAACATGTCAGCGCCGCGCATGCGGGCAGCAATGTCGCCATTTTGCATGACGTATCGCTGCACATCGCGGATGGCGAAAGAGTGGCCTTGATCGGTCCCAGCGGCGTGGGCAAGTCCACCTTGCTGGCCATCGCCGCCCGCGAACTGGCGCCGTTGTCGGGCAAGGTGAGCGCGCCGCGCGCCTGCCTGTTTACCCAGAAAACGGAACTGTTCCAGGACAGCCTGCGCGATAACCTGCGCCTGGCCGACCCGTCCGCCAGCGATGCGCAGCTGTGGGCTGCGCTGCAATCGGCCGGCCTGGACGAAGAAGTGCGGGCTTTCGCGGGCGGCCTCGATACCTTGCTGGGCGAAGGCGGCCTGGGCTTGTCTGGCGGGCAGGCGCGGCGATTGGCACTGGCGCGATTGTTCCTGCACGAATCGACCTTGTGGCTGCTGGACGAAGCCACCGAGGCGCTCAATGCGCAGGTGGCAATCGATGTCCTGCAGCGCCTGCGCGCGCGCAGCGACGGACGTACCTTGTTGATCGCCACCCACTTGCGGCGCGAAGCGGCGCTGGCGGACCGGCTGGTCAGCCTGCGCGATGGCCGCATCGTGGCTGACGCGCACCGTGGCACGCAAGCCTTCGAGGCGGCGTTGGCCGGCTTGCGCGGCGATTGAAGAAGAATAGGGGAGCCACAGGCGGCGCTGACTGACAATTTTACAACACCGGCGCCAAGCGGACTGCAGCAGATAGATGCCAAGTTTACAATCACAGTAGGGACACACCAAGGAAATCATATGGACTTCGATATTGTCGCTTTATCCAGACTGCAGTTTGCGCTGACAGCTCTGTACCACTTTATATTCGTTCCGCTGACGATAGGCCTGTCAGTGATCCTCGCCATCATGGAGACGGTGTATGTGATGACGAACCGCCCCATCTGGCGCGACATGACCAAGTTCTGGGGTGTCTTGTTCGGCATCAACTTCGCCATGGGCGTGGCGACGGGCATCGTCATGGAGTTCCAGTTCGGCATGAACTGGAGCTATTACAGCCATTATGTGGGCGACATTTTCGGCGCGCCGCTGGCCATCGAGGGCTTGATGGCCTTCTTCCTGGAAGCGACCTTCGTCGGCCTGTTCTTCTTCGGCTGGGACAAGCTGTCGAAGCGCGGCCACCTGGTCACGACCTGGCTGGTGGCCATCGGCTCGAACTTCTCCGCCCTGTGGATACTGATCGCCAACGGCTGGATGCAAAATCCCGTCGGCGCGGCCTTCAATCCACAGACCATGCGCATGGAAGTGACGGACTTCGGCGCCGTGCTGACAAATCCTGTAGCACAGGCGAAATTCGTGCACACCGTGTCGGCTGGCTATACGGCTGCGGCGATTTTCGTGCTGGGTATTTCCGCCTGGTATTTGCTGAAAGGCCGCCACGTGCAGCTGGCCAAGCGCTCGATGACGGTGGCTGCCTCGTTCGGCCTGGCCGCCGCGCTGTCGGTGGTGGTGCTCGGCGATGAAAGCGGCTACCTGTCGTCAGAACATCAAAAGATGAAGCTGGCCGCCATCGAAGCCATGTGGACCACGGAGCCGGCGCCTGCCGCCTTCACGGCCTTCGGCTTCCCTGACGCGAAAGCGCGCGAGACGCATTACGCCGTGCATATCCCGATGGTGATGGGCCTGATCGGCACGCGTTCGCTGACGACGGAAATCCCCGGCATCGAGCAATTGGTCGATCGCGGCGAGCTGCTGATCCAGGATGGCATCAAGGCGTATGACGCGCTGCAAACCATCCGCAGCGTGGCGCCAGGCAGCCCCGTACCGCAAGAGGCGAAGGACATGTTCGAGTCGAAAGGCCAGTCCATGGGTTATGCCCTGTTGCTGAAACGCTATGTCGATGATCCGCGCCAGGCCACGCCCGAGCAGATCCGCAAGGCCGCGCTCGACACCGTGCCGCCCGTGGCGCCATTGTTCTGGTCCTTCCGCGTGATGGTTGGCCTGGGCATGTTCTTTATCTTGCTCACTGGCACGTTCTTCATCCTGTCGACGCGCCGCACCCTGGACAAGCACCGCTGGCTGCTGAAGCTGGCCGTGTTCGCCATTCCGCTGCCGTGGGTGGCGATTGAAGCGGGCTGGATCGTGGCCGAAGTGGGCCGCCAGCCGTGGGTGATCGAAGGCGTGCTGCCAACGGCCGTGGCTGTCTCTAACCTGGGCGCTTCGACCCTCTTGATCACGATTGCCGGCTTTGCCGCCATCTACACCGTGCTCTTGGTTATTGAAATGAAGCTCATGCTCAAGGCCATCCGCAAGGGGCCGGAAGAGAAGGCGCCGGCCCCCGTGCCAGCGGCCGCAGCCATTCATACTCAACGCGCCTAAGGAGGGCCAGACCATGATTTTGCATGAAATGATTTCTTACGAAACCCTGCGCCTGATCTGGTGGCTGCTGATCGGCATCTTGCTGGTGGGCTTTGCCATCACGGACGGCTTCGACCTGGGCACGGGCATCTTGCTGCCCTTCGCCGGCAAGACGGACCTGGAACGCCGGGTCATCATCAACAGTATCGGCCCCGTATGGGAAGGCAACCAGGTGTGGCTGATCCTCGGCGGCGGCGCCATCTTTGCCGCCTGGCCGCAGTTGTACGCCGTCTCGTTCTCGGGTTTTTACCTGGCCATGTTCGTCATCCTCGTGGCGCTGATCGTGCGTCCCGTGGCCTTCAAATTCCGCAGCAAGCGCGAAGACCCGCGTTGGCGTGCCCGCTGGGACGCGGCCCTGTTCGTGGGCGGCTTCGTACCGGCCCTGATCTGCGGCGTGGCGATAGGCAATGTGCTGCAGGGCGTGCCGTTCCGTTTCTCGTCAGACATGCACATCTTCTATGACGGCAGCTTCTTTGCGCTGCTCAACCCGTTCGCCTTGCTGTGCGGCCTCGTTTCGGTGGCCATGCTGGTGATGCACGGCGCCACCTGGCTGCAAGTGAAAACGGACGGTGCCGTGGCTGACCGTTCGCGCCGCTACGGCAGCGTGGCGGCGATTGCGACCGTCGCGCTGTATGCACTGGCCGGCGTGGCCCTGTGGCTGTGGGTCGATGGCTACCGCGTCACCAGCGCCGTCGTCGTCGATGGCCCGTCGAACCCCATGCTGAAAACGGCGGAAGTGCACGTGGGCGCCTGGTTCCTCAACTTTGCCGCCCATCCGTGGACCTGGATCGCCCCTGCGGTGGGCCTGCTGGGCCCCTTGCTGGCCTTCGCCTTCCTGCGCGCGCGCCGCGAAGTGCCTGCCTTGCTGGCCAGCGCGGCCAGCATCGCCGGCATCATCCTCAGCGTAGGCGCGGCCATGTTCCCGTTCATCCTGCCATCGTCGATCGATCCGCGCGCCAGCCTGACGGTGTGGGATTCATCGTCCAGCCACATGACCCTGTTCATCATGCTGGTCGTTACGGCCGTCTTCATTCCCCTCATCGTGGCTTACACGACCTGGGTATATAGAGTGCTGTGGGGTAAGGTTGACGGCAAAGCCATCGAAGACGAAACCGGTCACGCTTACTAAGAATTAACGAAAAGGAAATAATTATGTGGTATTTCGCCTGGATACTGGGTCTTCCGCTGGCGGCGACGTTCGCCGTGCTCAATGCGATGTGGTATGAAGTCGCCGATGGCGACACGACGCCCGAGCAGTACCGCGACACGCCCAAATAGGCGCGTGTCGGCTTGACTGGCCCCGCCTGGCGCAAGCGTGCCCGGCGGGGCTTTTGCTTTCTATTAAAGCAAAATGAATTCGCCGCGGATGCGCAGCTTCATGCCGCGCGGGGCGTCGGCGCCCGCCGCCACGGCCCAGGCCGTGATCCATTGCGCGCAGCGTTGCCGCTCCGCCGCATCGTGCAAGCGCTGCAAGCGCGCATCGGCCTGGTCGATGCGCTGGGCCAGGTACAGGCGCTGGTCCATGGGATCCGTCTTTTTGCTGTAATGCTGCATGGCAATTCCTTTCCGCGTGGTAACTTCGTTTGCTCATGGCATAGCCATGTACGCGGGGGCGGGGCGTCTGGATTCAGTTCAGGTAAAAAAGCCACCGCAAGGGTGGCTGGTCGGGTGTGCTCTCAGGCTGGCGCCTTGCTGGCCGGTTTGGGGGTGGCAATGGCGATCGGGTCGCTGGCCGGAAAGCTTTCTTTCAGTGCTTCATCGAGCGCTTGTTCGGCATGGCTTTCGCTGGCCGGCGTGGGCGAATCGCGTTCTGGTGGCGGGGTGGGCGTGGTGGCGGCGTTGGTGCTCGAATGCATGGTAATCCCCTTGCGGTGGTGCGCCTCGCGGCCGGGATGACCATGGCGCATGCTGATGTTTCCAGCCTAGCACATCGCGCAAAAAGAGCGCGCCCGCTGCGCCTGCGGAAGGGAAGGATGACGGCGTCTGCTACACTGCGCTCCACATTTATCGACGGAACTGCCATGACTTCGAACTCCCTGCCGTACCGCGCCACCGCCTTTGACGCCTGTGCCTGGCTGGCGCAACAGACGGGCACCCCGTGGACCCTGGCGCGCCTGCTGGAGCAGGGCGGCTTGCCATACGTCTGGCTCGATTACAGCGACGAGTGGGCCGAACTCTTCCATGACGGCGTGACGCGCTACGCGGCGCCCGTCGTGTTCATCGGCGACAAGGAGCACCTGGCCTCGGGTGCAGACGATGTGTGGCTGCGCTTTACGCGCGACTCCGGCAATATCGCCATCGAACTGAAGGCACCGGGCTTGCGCGTGCCGGTAGATGGCTTGCATTTCCAGGAACGCGATCTGCTGCGTTTGCTCAAGGACTTGCAGCATCCGCAGCCGGCAGAGGCCGAGATTGACAAGGCGCCGGTGGTCTTGCCCAGCGCCTTGAAGGGCCTGGGACGCGAACAGATTTTGATTGCCTTTGCCGGCGTGGGCAAGGTCAACCTGGACCTGGGGCTAGCCAGTGGCGTAGGCATCTTTGGCGACGATGGCGCGCGCGTGCGCAAGAATTCGCGGGGCGGCAAGAACAGCCACCTGTGGCATCCGGTGACGTTGGCATTCGGCTTGCACGATGTGCATCGGGTGCCGATGGCGCACCTGAAGAAGGCATTTGCCACGCAGCCCTTGCTGCGTGAATGGAAGGCGGACTGGCTGGAATCGCTGCGCCTGCTGGGCGAGTGAGCTTACAGCTCGATGGGCGCCACCTCGGTGCCGATGTCGGGCGCCGCGTAATGCATGCTGAAATACACGAAAGCGCCGATATTGAGGGCGACCGTGATCCAGAACAGGATGCGGAACGAGCGCTTGCTGGACTTGTGGCGCAGCCATTGCTGGGCCAGCACGGCCCCCGGCCAGCCGCACAGCAGTCCCAGCAGTAGCAAGGTGCGTTCCGAGGTGCGCCAGCGGCCCTGTTTGGCAGCCGACTTGTCGATCGCATAGGCAACGAAGCAGCTCAGGCTCAGCACGCCATACACGAGGGCGACCAGGGCGGGAATGTGGAAAAAGAACGTGGCCAGTAAATACAGAGCGACAAAGAACAGGATGACAAAGTAGGGCATAGGATGTGCAGACTTGAGCGGAGGGCGTGAGTATCCCACACGGGGAGCGATATTGCCGCCTAAAACAAACAGCCTTGTGCCGTATCCACATGCACGGCGCGGCGCCTGGCGTGGCCCGTCTTCAGCGCTTCGCGCTCGCTGGACAAGGAAATGCCTTCCAGTGCCAACAGGGTTGCCTTGGCATGCAGGCCGCCCGCAAAACCCGTCAGTTCGCCCGTGGCGCCGATGACGCGGTGGCAGGGGGCGATGATGGAAATGGGGTTCTTGCCGTTGGCGGCGCCCACGGCGCGCACGGCGGCGGGGCGGCCGATCTGGCGCGCGATCTCGCCATAGCTGCGGGTTTGGCCATAAGGTATCGTCAGCAGCGCGCGCCAGACTTCTTGCTGGAATGGCGTACCGGAAAAATCGAGCGGCACATCAAAGCATTGCAGCGTGCCGGCAAAATAGGCGCGCAGCTGGCGTGCCGTTTCCTGCAGCACGGTGCAACCGTCATCGACGCGCATCTGGCCCAGGCGCACGCGGTTCGGCGTGTCGTTTTCCCACAGGATGGCGGCCAGCGCCGCCCCGCGCGCCACCAGGGTCAGCTCGCCCACGGGCGAGGGCACCACGAGGCAGTCGTATTCCATGTTTCTTCCTTGGATCAGATGGCGCCAGTGTAGCAGGATGGCGGCAGCGTGCATATCGCGTGTAGCATAGTGTTTTTCGGCATGGAGAACTGGCTTTGACGACGATCCCCACTTATGACGCCATCCGCGCGATTGCCTTGCGGCTGGTGCAGGAACACTACCCCACGGCCGTGGCGGCCATCATCGGCGGCTCGTTCGCCACGGGCCGGCAGACGCCCACTTCCGATATCGACTTGCTGCTGCTGTTCGAGCACGTCGATTGCGCCTGGCGCGACACCCTTGTCGCCGAGGGACGCACGGTGGAACTGTTCGGGCATGACCAGGGCACGTTCACGTACTTTTGCCAGGAAATGGATGCACCGGGCGGCACGGCGCCGCTGGCGATGATGGTGGTGGAAGGGGAAAATATCCTCACTGGCAGCGATGCCTACGCCCGGCTTCACGCGCTGGCGCAAGGCATCGTCGTGGCCGGGCCGCCCGTGCTCGAGGTGGACAATGTGCAGCGGCGCCGCTACGCCATCACCACCGGGCTGGAAGACCTGGTCGACAGTCGGCACCCGGGCGAGGCGCTGGCCGTGGCTTGCCAGCTGTATCAAGCGCTGGCCGACCTGCACCTGCGCGCGGCCGGCGAATGGAGCGGCGGCGGCAAGCACCTGTTCCGCCGCCTGCAGGCATTCGACGCCGATGTCGCCACCCAGCTCGATGGTGCCCTGCGCCTGGTTGCCAGCGACTTGCCTGCCGGCCAGCGCGCCTTCGAGCAGCTGAGCGCCGTCGTGCTGGCGCCCGTGGGCGGACCCTTGCTGGAAGGATTTACCTTGCCCGCACCCGCCCACTGGCGTGCTTAGAATGCCGTTCGCACGGACAGGCTGATGTTGCGCGGCTCGCCCCAGAACACGCCATCGAAGAAGCCCACGTTGCGGTAGTACTTTTTATCGAGCAAGTTATTCACGTTCAGCTGCACGCTGGCGTGGCCGTTGAGCGCGTAGCTGGCCATGGCGTTGACCAGCGCATAGCCCGCTTGCGGGATGTTGGTGATGGTTCCTGATGGCGGGCGGCCGTACCACGATTCGCTGTAGGTGGCGCTTTGCGCCGTCATGCTGGCGCCTGCTTTCAGGCCAGCCAGGCGGCCGTCGAAGCGGAAGCTGGTGGCCAGGCGCAGCAAATGGCGCGGTTGCGTGGTGGCGGCGCGGCGGCCATCGGCTTCGGCCGCGTGCAGATAGGTGTAGCCGCCGCTCGCTTCCCAGGCGGGCGTGATCTGGCCGGAGACGTCGAATTCCACGCCCTTGGCCGTGATGCCGGCGCCATTGGCCACCATGGCCTGGCCACCGTCGGGCAGCAAAAATCCTGGCGGCACGCTGCGGTCGAGTTCCGCCAGATTCTTTTTCTTCGTGTGAAACACGGCGGCCGACGCGTTCAGCTTGCCTTCATAGAATTCGCCCTTGATGCCCAGTTCCGCATTGTCGCCCGTTTCCGGCGCCAGGAACTGGTTGTTGCGGTCCTTGCTCGATTGCGGGTTGAACAGCTGCGTGAAGCTGGCGTAGGCCGAATATTGCTTGTTGATATCGAACACGGCGCCCACATACGGCGTGACTTCATTGCGCGTTTCCGTAAAGTCGCCGCTGCCCGTGTACACGCCTTGCGTATTGTAGTTGCGCGTATCCGTGCGGTAAGTGCTGCTGCGCGCGCCGATGATCACGTGCAGCGGGTCGGCCAGGCTCAAACGCGTGGCCACATAGCCGCCCGCCAGGCGCGTCACGGTTTCCGTGTGCGCGCCGTCCGGGTGGAAGACGGGGCGGGGGATGTTGCCCGTCCAGCTGCGGTAATCGGGGATAAAGGCCGGGTAATTGATTTCCGCCTCGCCGCCCAGCGAGCGGGCGCGCTGGTTGCCGCCGTTCCAGCCGGCGATGGCCGTATGCTTGCGTCCCAGCAAGGTGAACGGTCCGCTGGCGTAGACGTCGAAATTGTCGCTGGTATTCTTGCCCGCGCCCCAGGCGCCCGTCCACAGGCGCATGCCTGCACCGGTGGCCGGGTCGGGGTAACCCGCGCCCGCGTAGGCGACGGTGGTGCGGTTCGTGCTTTCCGTGCGCGCATAACCGAGGTGCATATTCCAGTTGCCGGGCAGGCGCTGGTCCAGCGACGTGAACAGCGTATGCTGCTTGTTGGCCCAGGTGCTCCATGGCGTCGTGAAACTGGTGTTGCGCGGCAAGTTGGCCAGGCTGCCATCCGCATTCCAGTAGGGCACGGCACCCCAGGTGGCGCCTGTCGGCTTGTTGTCCTGGAAGTCGACGCCGGCCGTCAGCAGGGTGCCGGGACGCAAGTCCGCCTCGACGATGAGCATGCCGACTGTCTTGCGCTCGTGATACATATCCAGGTAGGAATCGCGTTTTTGCCAGGCCAGGGCCGTGCGTGCGCGCACGCTGCCTTCGGCGTTCAGCGGCGTGGACAGGTCGGCCTCGAAGCGCTGGTCATCCCAGCGTCCCATGATGAGTCCGGCGCTGGCCTGGAATTCCTTCGTCGGCCGCTTGCGTATCATGTTGATGGTGGCCGACGGATCGCCCGTGCCGCCCATTAGGCCGGTGGCGCCGCGCACGACTTCGATGCGGTCATACAGGATGGTGTCTTGCAGCGGCGCATTGCCGCCGCGCGCCATGCCGTCGATCTGGAGACTGTTGATGCCGAAGCCGCGCGCATAAAACGTCGTGCGCTCCGTGTCGTTCTGGCCTACCTGAATGCCCGTCGTCTGCGCCAGTGCCTGGTCCAGGCGCACAGCGCCCAGGTCGTCGAGCAACTGGCGTGTGATGATGCTGACCGATTGCGGCGTTTCGCGCAGGGACAGGTCCATGCGCGTGGCGCTGCGCGTTTCTCCTGCCGTGTACGATTGCGTGCCTTCCGTAGTCGCCGTCGACTGGCCCAGGACGGTGACGGCCGGCATGGTCACATCGGTCGCAGCGGCGTCGGTGGCCTGTGCCGGCAGGGCCACGCCGGCGGCAAGACTGAGCAGGCTGATGTGTAATAAACGGGGCAGGGGGCGCAAGGCGGGCTGGCGCGAAGAAGAGAGTACGGTAGTCGATTGCATTATTTTCCTGGCATATTTTTAGTCGTGTTTTCCTATCTCGTCTGGCGAAGTGCGCAGTAGCTGGGGGATGGCATGACGCTGGCCCGTGGTCTGGCTTGGATAGCAGTTCCACCGCAAGGCCCGGCGCGAACGGGTGGTGGAAAAGAGGGGCGCGCGATTTCCGTCGCATTGCGAATAGGAATCATTATCAATATAGATGATATTTGCTACATAATCAAGCGAACGCACCAAAAGAGTGCAGGCAGGCCAGAAGCGGCGCATTGGCTGGCCTTCTGCGATAATGCGGGGCTGATAAAATATTTTCCTTATTGAAAGAAATGCATGCGTACATGGATCGCTTGTGCCGGATGGTTGTGTGTCGTGTCGCTGGGCCAGGCCCAGGAGCACGCGCCGCCGCCAGCTGTTCCCGCGCCGCTGCAGAGCGCCAGCATGCCGCCCGCCATTGATGCCGTGCCTGCCACATCTGCTGCGCCGACGCTGCCGACGGTGCCGGCGCCCGCAGAAGACGCATTGCCCTCGCAAACGGTGACGATCACGGCCAACAGCGACGCCAAGGCGCCGCGCATCCGTTTCACGGCGTACCGCGAGAGTTATCTGACGGCCAGGAAAGTGTGGCAAGTGTCGAGCGGCAGTGTGGTCATGGCCCTGCGCCTGATTCCGGCCAAGCTGAGCGCCACCATCGACGATGTGCGCGTGGCCCTGCAAGGCAATGGCGCCCCTGTGCCGATCAAGGTGTCCGACGGCGGCGTGTTTGTCGTGCCGCTCAATGAGGACATTGCCGCGCAGGATGGCACGTTCCTGGTGAACAAGGGCAGGGGCGAACTGACGGCAAATATCGTGCTGCAGCCGTCCGTGGCGCGCGATGCGTGGAATGTCACGCGCGTGGGGCAAGTCTTGCGCGACGCGCGGCGCGCCGTGCGGGCCATCACGCCGTGGTACAAGCGGCCGTTCGCCAGCGATGTGCAAGCGCTGGCGTTTTGCGCGGCCGAGCGGGGCAGCGCCTTGCAGTTGATGGATGGTGAACAGCTGATCGCTACCTTGCCCATGCACGAGCCGGCCGTCAACGATATCAACCAGCCCGTGTTTTGCAAGATTTTCGACGGCGAAGACAAATACCCGGGACACTACCGCGTGGTCTTGCCCGAGCAAGCCACGGTGCTGCTGCTGTAGTGTCTAGTTCGGCTGGCGCTGCACCAGCTCCAGGGCCGCCGCCAGGGCCAGGTCCATGGTGGCTTGATGAAAGATCAGCCATTGCGGCAAGAGCGATAGCGCATGGCGCCCCTGTTCCAGGTCGCCTTCATCGACGGCGGCCCACGCATGGTGCAAGCCGCTGAGCACGCGCGCATGTTGTTCGCGGTGGTTGGCCAGCGAGGGAAAGGCGATTTGCTCCATCAAATCCTCTTCCTCGCGGAAATCGCGTTCGACGGCCGCAATCAGGTCGCGAAACGCCATGCTGAAATGCTGGTCGCTCAACTGCCCCAGCCGCGCAAGTTCTTGAAACAGCGCCTCATGCGCTTCGTCAATGGCGGGAACGCCCAGCGCCATCTCATCCTTCCAACCCGATATACCCATGCCGATGCTCCCGGTTAAGTCCGTCGCGATGTGGAGCGGACTGTTCCAGTGTGGGCGCAGCGAAGGTGGAAATCCATGATCTGGATCAAAAGTATGGCGAAGTGGAGAAAGTGTGGGCTACTGATCAATTTAAACAAAAAGTGGGGAACAAATTCCCACGTGCTACAAGGCGCTTTTGGAACGTGCATGCCACTAGCGAGCGCCGCTGAAAAACGCCGTCAGCAGCGCTTTCTCAGGCGCGCGTATTACTTAGTGCTTGGGCCAGTGGGCCCACAGGGCCTGCGCATCGACATTCGGCACCTGCAATTGCTGCCCGGCCGACAACTGCATGGTATCCCTCAACACGAGGGGGGCGAGCATCAAGGCCGACAGGGCAAGGCAGGCCAGCACTTTAAGCGTCAACATGGTCGTCTCCCGGTGTCCCGGTGGCGGCGCGGGGATGCGGCGCCTGCCGGTCACTTCCTTATGTACTACCATGCTTGCAGTTTAGTTCATCTGATTGTAATTTCAACTTATTGCTGTGATGCACCGCACCAGTTCGCCTATTGCCAGGGTCTTATTTTGCCTTGCGGCGGCGCCGCGGCTTGCCTGTTGGCGGAAGAAAGGAATCGAACCACACCTGCGTCAACTGCTGCGTATTTTTCGCCGCTTCACGCTTGACGGCGGCCGTGGCATGGCCGCGTGCCGTGCTGGCGATGCGGTTAGCGGCGCTCAGGTACATGCTCATCCAGGGGTTCTTCATGGCTAGTCTCGCAGAAAGTGGGTGGGGCGGCGCTTGTGCCGCGATGTCCCCACTCTAATCCGATGGCTGGCGCTGACTGTGCGCCCGCCCACATAGCCGGGCGGCGCCGGCAATGTGCTGAGGCAGATCAATACACGTCGCGGCGGTAGCGTCCGGCCGCCAGCAGGGCGTCGAGACCTTCCTGGCCCAGCACTTCTTGCAGTACAGCATCGATGCCAGCCGCCATGCCTTGCAGGCTGCCGCACACGTAGACGATGGCGCCTTGCGCAAGCCAGTCACGCAGTTCATCCGCGCAGGCGCGCAGGCGGTCCTGCACATATTCACGTTTGCCACCTTCCTTGCCATCGCGCGAAAAGACGCGGTCCAGGCGTGCCAGGTGGCCAGTGTCGAGCCAGCCTTGCAACTCTTCGCCGCAGACGCTGTCAAAAGCTTGCTGGCGCTCGCCGAACAGCAGCCAGTTGCGTGCCAGCCCCGCCCGCCGGCGTGCGCGCAGGTGCGCCCGCAGGCCCGCCAGGCCGGAACCGTTGCCAATATAGATGCAGGGCACGTCGACCAGGGCGGGCGCGAAGGCGGGATTGGCTTGCAGGCGCAGGCGGATGGTGGCGCCCGGCGGCGCGAAGCGCGTGAGCCAACCGGAACAGAGGCCAAAGCCCTGGTTGTCAATGCCCGCATGGCGTTCCTGGCGCACCAGCAACTGCAGTTCGCCATCCGATGGCAGCGAAGCGAGCGAATAGCTGCGCGGCGCATATTGTGCAAAATGTGCGTCGCCCTCGCTGCCGTCCGCGTTGCACCCGATGATTTCGGCCAGCGCACCCGCTTCCCAGGTGGCTTCGGCCGGGCCTGTCAAGGTAATTTCATGCAGTTCGCCGCCCAGGCTGCCCGGGTTGAGCAGCACGCGGCGCAGCAAACGCCACTCGTCATATGACGCGTCTTCCTGCACGCCGATGGCGTCGATGGCGCTGCCGCTGCAGCGGGCCAGCGCGTGCGACCAGTCGGCCAGCGCGTTCGCGTCGTGTTTGTCGACTTCGATCAGGGGGAACAATGGCGTTGCGCCCAGCGTTTGCAACTGTTGCGCCAGCGCATGGCCAAAGCCGCAGAAGGCGCTGTAATGGCGGTCGCCCAGGGCCAGCACACCCACTTGCAAGCCGGCCAGCGGCGTGCCCGATGTTTGCTGCAACAGGCGCGCGAAGCGGCGCGTGCCGTCCGGCGCCTCGCCTTCGCCAAAGGTGCTGGCGACGATCAGGGCCCGTTCGTACTGGCGCAATTGTGCTGGATCAAAGCGGTCCAGCGATTGCACGTCGACGGCCACGCCCGCCTGTTGCAGGGCGCGCGCGCTTTCCAGCGCCAGGCGCTCGGCCTGGCCCGACTGGCTGGCGTAGGCCACCAGGGTGGCCAATCCAGTATTTTTCTTGCCCGTCGCGCCGGCGCCCAGCATGGCCCGCTGCGCCTGCACAGCCCGTTTTGCCTTGCGGCGGCCCAGGTACAGCATCCAGCCTGTGATGGCGAACAGGGGCAGGCCCAGGCTGGCCACGGTGACGATGATGCGCCCCGGCAAGCCGAAATACGTGCCCATGTGCAGCGGATAAATGATGTTGACGAGGCGCGCTCCCAGCGCCTGCTGGCTGTACGGGTCGTTTTCCGTGACCGTGCCATCGGCCGGCAGAATACTCATGCGGCTGCGCGCCCGCTCGTGCGGTGCATCGCTGGCCAGCCACGTGAATTGCACGGCTTCTCCGGAACGGGTGGGCAGGCGCACCGTAGCCAGGGTCCAGCCGGGGGCGTGCTGCTGGAAGCTGCTCCAGGCCAGGCCGATGTCGACGGCGGGCGATAGCTCCTTGGGCGCGCCTTTCTTGCCTGGTGCTTGCGCCACCCGTGGGGGCTTGCCTGCCCAGGCGTCGATGTTGTCGCGCACCACGTCATAGCTCCAGTAAATGCCCGTCAGGGTCAGTGCCACGTAGACGAGCAGGCACCAGGTGCCGGCCACGGCGTGCAAGTTCCACAGGAAGGAGCGGCCTTTCAAGGCCGGGTCGACGGTCAGCCAGGTGCGCCAGTCCAGCGGGCGGCGCGGCCAGCGCAGGTACAGGCCGGACAGCGCCAGGCCCAGCAGGCACAGCGCCAGCGCGCCCGCCACTTGCCGGCCCGGATCGCGGGGCAGCAGCAGCCAGCGGTGCAATGACTCCGTCCACTCGAAAAAGCCCACGCCCGCCAGTGCCGGCCGGGTGGCGCCCGTGTACGGATGTACATAGATGGACTCGCCACGCCGCTGGCCATTCTTCGGCATGAAGAACAGGCGCGGCGCGGCGCCTGCCTGCGCATACACGGTGATGGACGCCACGCGCTGGCCATGTTCGGCTGCGGCAATGCTGCTCAGCTGGGCGGGCGTCAGCGGCGCGCGGGTTTCCACGGCCACATGGCGCACGCCGGGATTCATGACATCGAGCAATTCCTCCTTGAAGGCCAGGGTGGCCCCGCTCAGGCCGATGATCACCAGCACCGTGCCGGCCGTGATGCCGATGAACCAGTGCAGTTGAAACCAGACCTGCTTCCAGCTCCAGTGCCAGCGCCTTTGTTGCGGCGCGGCGGCAAGCGGGCGCTGCTGGCGGGTATCCGAAGCAGCGTCAGCGCTGGCGCGCAACTGGGGTTGTGGAAGGGTGGAGGTCGTCATGGCGGCTTTCGATAGCGCTGCCATGCGGGGCGTCAGGCATGGCAGGGAAGAAGGAAGGCTGACATATTAACGCAAACGAGAATCATTCGCAAATGATGGTGTGCGTTTTCGCGGGGCGGGGCCGTCGTCTTGCCCATCCTCCTGCCCATCCCTGTCTGGCCATCCTCCTGGCCATTCTCGTTTGCCTGATCGGGCGCCAGAGGCGCTACAATAGGGATACTGTTCACTAGTTACCATTGCTGCCATGACCACTTCCACACCGAATCTCGTCGTCACTCCATCCGCCCACCCCTTGTCCGATGCCGAGCGCGCCGCGCGCATGGTCAGTCCCGCCTTCGGCCGCATCTTCACGGACCACATGGTGGTAATTCCTTACCGTGACGGCAAGTGGCAGCAGGGCGAACTGAAGGCTTACGGCCCGCTGATGCTGGACCCGTCCGCCTCGTCCCTGCATTATGGCCAGGCCATTTTCGAAGGCTATAAAGCGTTTGCCCAGCCCGATGGCAGCATCAAGACTTTCCGTCCAGAGCAAAATGCCGCGCGTTTCAACCGCAGCGCCGCGCGCCTGGCCATGCCGGCCATCCCTGTCGAGCTGTTCCTGGAAGCGGGCGACGCGCTCATTTCCCAGGATCGCAACTGGGTGCCGAAGAACACGGGCGAGAGCCTGTACATGCGTCCGCTGATGATCGCCACCGATCCTTACCTGGGCGTGCGTCCATCGGAAGAATACCTGTTCGTGCTGTTCGCCTCGCCGGCCGGCGCCTATTTCCCGAAAGGCGTGAAGCCCGTCACCGTGTGGATCAGCGAAGACTTCGTGCGCGCCGCGCCGGGCGGCACCGGTGAAGCCAAGTGTGCAGGCAACTACGCGGCCAGCCTGATGGCCCAGTCGCAAGCACAAGAGAAGGGCTGCGACCAGGTCGTGTGGCTGGACGCCGTGCACCGTGAATTCATCGAAGAAATGGGCGGCATGAATTTGTTCTTCGTCTACAAGGATGGCGAGAAAATCACCGTCGTGACGCCGGAACTGACGGGCACCTTGCTGCCAGGCATTACTCGCCGCAGCCTGCTGGAAATGGCCAAAGACCTCGGCTATGCCACGGAAGAGCGTAAATTGTCCGTCCAGCAATGGCGCGACGACATCGCCTCGGGCCGCATGACGGAAGTGTTCGCCTGCGGCACGGCTGCCGTCATCACGCCCGTGGGCGTGGCCAAGGCCAATGGCTTTGAAATGACCATCAACAACAATGAAAACGGCGCCGTCACCCTGGCCCTGCGCGAAGCGCTGCTGGGCTTGCAGCATGGCACGGCTCCTGATACGCATGGCTGGATGCACACCGTTTGCTAGTAGATGTCACCTGACCAAACCTACTGCGCGTCGCGCTTTGCGGCCGGCGATGCTCACCGTACTAGAGTACGGTTGCGCTTCTCGGCCACAAATTACTGACGCTCGCTACGGTTTTGTCAGGTGTCGTGACTGATGTTGTTCGTTTTGACTCCGCCGGCACTTTGTTGCCGGCGTTTTTATATCTTGAAGGAAATACGATGAAAATTCGCTCTGTCTTGCCCGCGCTGGCCGCCATTTTCCTCAGCCTGTCGGCCGGTGCCGTCCACGCGGCCGATGCCACCTGCGCCATTCCCCGCAACGTCAGCTACGTCGATTACGACGTCAAGCCGTCGGACGAGAAAAACACCTGCTACAAGCAAAGCACAAACGTGCCCACGGATTCCTTCATCCTGGCGCTGTCGTGGTCGCCCGGTTTTTGCGACAGCCAGCGCCGCCGAGGCGAAGTGTCGAAAAAAGCCGCCTTCCAGTGCGCCGAGAGCAACCACTTCGGCTGGATCGTGCATGGCTTGTGGGCGCAGTCGGCCAATCCGGCCACCTGCGAGGATATTTCCGTGACGCCGCCGCGCAAGACGGAGCTGCATCCGCGTTACTGCAAGGGCAATCTGCCGAAGCTGGCGCCGTCCGAGATCTTGCCCTACATGTGCATGCAGCCCGGTGAAGCCTTGCTGCAGGGCGAATGGGAGAAGCATGGCGCCTGCGATTTCGCTACGGCCAAGGAATATTTCGAGAAAGAACGTGAATTGTTCCAGGCTTTGAAATTGCCGGACAGCACCATGCCAAAGAATGAGCTGTTCCAGTGGATGAAGCAGCACAACCCGCAACTGAAGGGCCGCTGGCTGGGCTATGAAAAGCACTCGGGCGAGTTGCGCATCTGTTATTCGAAAGACTACAAGGTCATCGACTGCCAGAAGTGATGCGGGGGAATCGGCGGGCCTGCCCGGCAGAGTCCATCCATCCATGCTAGTGTCTTGCCTGCGGCGAGTTGCCGCGCACGCTAGGCATGACGAACAGGCAACATGATGAAGCAGAAAAACGGGGCGCAGCCCTTCCTCGTGGGCGAGGACGGCTTGCCGCCCGATGCCCGGTTATGGGCCATGCTGGCGCTGGCCATTGGCGTGGGCATGGCCTCGCTCGATACGGCGATCGCCAACACGGCCTTGCCGGCCATCGCCAGCGAGCTGCACGCGACGCCGGCCGCTTCCGTCTGGATCGTGAATGTGTACCAGCTGGCCATGGTGGCGACCCTGCTGCCGTTTTCCGCCCTGGGCGAGATCGCTGGCTACCGCCGCGTGTTTATCTCCGGCATGTTTTTATTTACCCTGGCATCGCTCGCTTGCGCACTGGCCTGGTCCTTGCCGTCGCTGGTGGTAGCAAGGTTTTTTCAAGGCGTCGGCGCCAGCGCCATGATGAGCGTCAATACGGCGCTGCTGCGCGCCCTGTACCCTAAACATTTGCTGGGCCGCGCGTTCGGCAACAATGCGCTGGTGGTGGCTGTCGCGTTCGCCATCGGGCCCACGGCCGCCTCGCTGATCCTGGCGACGGCGTCGTGGCCGTGGCTGTTCGCCATCAATGTGCCGTTGGGCGTGATCGGCTTCTTCCTCGCCAGCCGCATGCTGCCGGCGACAAAACTCTCAGGGCACACGCTCGATGCGCGTACGGCGCTGTACAACGTGGGCGCCTTCGGCTTGCTGATTTTGCTGTTTGGCGATGCCGCCCATCACGCGTCCAGCGCCGTCCTGCTGCCGGAACTGGTGGCCGTGGCCGTGTTCTTTGTCTTGCTGCTGCGCCGCCAGGCGGGGCACGTGGCGCCCATGCTGCCCATCGACCTGTTTCGCCGCCCCCTGTTCCTGCTGTCATCGCTGACGGCCATCTGCACGTTTGCCGCGCAAGGACTGGCCTTCGTCTCGCTGCCATTCTATTTTGAAGTGACACTGGGCCGCTCACCCGTCGAGACGGGTTTTTTGATGACGCCTTGGGCCGTGCTGGTAGCCGTGATGGCGCCCGTGGCCGGGCGTTTGAGCGACCGTTATTCACCGGGCGTGCTGGGCGGCATCGGCCTTGCTGCGCTGGCCGGCGGCTTGCTGACATTGGTGTGGATACCGGCCCATCCGAGCGCTTTTGACATCGGCTGGCGCATGGCCTTGTGCGGCATCGGTTTCGGCTTTTTCCAGGCGCCCAATTTGAAAGCCATCATGGGCAGCGCGCCGCCCGAACGGGCTGGCGGCGCCAGCGGCGTGGTAGCCACGTCGCGCCTGATCGGACAGGCCACGGGCGCGGCGCTGGTCGCGTATTGTTTTACTGTTTCCGCCGCCAAGGGCACGACCTATGCGCTGTGCCTGGCGGCAGGATTCGCCGCCGTGGCCAGCATCGCCAGCTTTTCGCGCCTGGTGGTGGCGCAGCCGGCATGGCCGCAAGGCAGGCGCGACTGACGGGGTTGGGTCAGATGTCGATGGCCTTGTCTGACTGCATGCGCTTGCGCAACTCGAACTTCTGGATCTTGCCCGTCGAGGTGCGGGGCAGGGGGCCAAAATAAATGGCCTTCGGCACCTTGAAACCGGCCAGGTTGTTCTTGCAAAAGGCGATCAATTCCGCTTCCGTCACGGTGCCGCCTTCGCGCAGTTCGACGAAGGCGCATGGCGTCTCGCCCCATTTCTCGTCCGGCTGGGCGATGACTGCGGCGGCCAGCACTTGCGGGTGGTGGTACAGCGCATCTTCCACTTCCACGCTGGAAATATTCTCGCCTCCGGAAATGATAATGTCCTTGCTGCGGTCCTTCAGCTTGATATAGCCGTCCGGATACATGACGCCCAGATCGCCCGTGTGGAACCAGCCACCGGCGAATGCTTCCTGCGTCGCCCTTTCATTCTTCAGGTAACCCTTCATGCAGATGTTGCCTCGGAACATGATCTCGCCGATCTGCTCGCCGTCGGCCGCCACGTGCTGCATGGTTTCCGGGTCAATCACGGCGACCGCGCTTTGCAAATGGTAGCGCACGCCCTGGCGCGACTTTAATACCGCCCGCTCTTCCTGGCTCAAAGCCGCCCATTCGTCCTGCTCGGCGCAGATGGCGGCCGGGCCATATACTTCCGTCAAGCCATACGAGTGGATCAGATCAAAGCCCATGGCTTCGATCTTTGCCACCATGGCCGCTGGCGGCGGCGCGCCGGCCACCATGCCGCGTACTGACCAGTCGATTCCTTCGCGCCAGTTGGCGGGCGCGTTGGCCAGGGCTGCGTGCACGATGGGCGCCGCGCAATAGTGGGTGATGCGCAATTCGCGCATCAGGTCGAACACCAGTTTCGGCTCGAACTTGCGCAGGCACACGTTGACGCCGGCGCGCGCGGCGATCGTCCACGGGAAGCACCAGCCATTGCAGTGGAACATGGGCAAGGTCCACAGGTAGACGGCATGCTTGGGCATGTCCCACTCTAATATGTTCGACAGGGCATTCAGGGCCGCGCCCCGGTGATGGTAGACCACACCTTTGGGGTCGCCCGTGGTGCCGGACGTGTAGTTGAGGGCGATGGCATCCCACTCATCTGCTGGCGGCTGCCAGTCGTAATCGGGGTCGCCGCTGGCCAGCAAGCTTTCGTAGTCGAGGTCGGAAAAAGCCTCCACTTCCGGTCCCAGCACGTCATTGACCTGGATCACGCGCAGACCCGGGATCTGCGCCGCCATCTGGCGCGCCAGCTCGGCAAACTCCGTGTCGGCCAGCAAGACTTTCGCCTGGCCGTGGCGCAGCATGAAGGTCAAGGAGGCCAGGTCGAGGCGGATATTCAGGGCGTTGAGGACGGCGCCGGCCATGGGCACGCCAAAGCTCGCTTCCACCATGGCGGGCGTGTTCGGCAGCATCACGGCTACCGTGTCGCCCGTGCCCACGCCCAGCTTGATGAGGCCGGAGGCCAGGCGGCGCGTGCGCGCGTACGTTGTGCGCCAGGTCTGGCGCACGGCGCCATGTGCAATTGCCAGGCGATTGCCATATACTGCGGCTGCCCTGGCGATATAGTCGAGCGGGGTGAGGGCGGCGTAGTTGGCGCTGTTTTTGCCGAGGCCGGTGTTGAAATCAGGTGTCATGCTTGTCTCCTGGTAAATAATATTGGCACTGGAATTCTGTAGCTCCCTGTTTCGGGATTGATACCGGCCAGCATAGCACCGGCACTTGGAAATCACTGTCATCTTAGTGACAGGTCTGAAAGATGGAATGGATAGCAACGATAGTGTAGACCGTGCGGTGCCAGAACTCGATAGCCACGATTGGTTCAAGGCCCTCGATACGCGGCATCAGGCTCTGTTGCGCGCCGGCAGCGTGCTCCGGCATTACGAGGCGGGCGCCTTCATCACGCGGCGCGGCGAACCGTCGGCGCACTGGATAGGCGTGCACACGGGTTTGATCAAGCTGGCCGTCTACAACGCCGATGGGCGCGGCGCCACGTTTTCCGGCGTGCCGGCGGGCGGCTGGTGCGGCGAGGGCAGCGTGCTCAAGCGCGAACTGCGCCGCTATGACGTGGTGGCCGTGCGCGCCGCGAACATCATCCTGGTGCCGGTGGAGCTGTTTCATCTGCTGCTGGCCGAAAGCCTGTCGTTCAATGCCTTCGTCATCCGCCAGCTGAACGAACGCATGGGCCAATTCATCGCCACCATCCAGAACCAGCGCCTGCTGGCCGTCGACGCGCAAGTGGCGCAAGCGATCGCGCAGCTGTTCCACCCCATGCTATACCCGCGCACCTCCAGCGTGCTTGAGCTGTCGCAGGAAGAAATCGGTTTGCTGACCGGCATTTCGCGCCAGAGGGTGAACCTGGCCCTGGGCCGTCTTGCCGAATTGAAGCTGATCAGCATTGCCTACCAATCCATCCGCGTGGTGGACCTGGACGGCTTGCGCCGCTACGGCGTGGCGTCGCTGTGATGACAGACTGCTTGCGCGATGTGTGGCATGCTGATGGCTTGTTCACCAGATTGACCTGACGCATGGCCCTCGTTTCCGATCATCCCTTGCACTTGCTGGGCTTGCGCTTTCCGCTCAGGCTGCGCGTGACCGTGCGCCAGGGTTTTGTAACCTTGCACAATGAAATCACCACCAAAAAGCTGGGCAGCGGCGACAGCTTTGTCGTGCCCGCTTTCTTGCGCTTTGCCTGCGACGTGATGCCGGGGCGAGGCAAGCCGGCCGTGTTCACCCTGGCGCTGGAAGGCGACGCGCCGGAAGGCAGCCACGGCGGCGGCAAGCGCTGGAGCCAGGCGCTGGCGCAGCACATCTTTGATACACCGCAAGGCAAATGGACGGCGGCGCGTCTGGCGGCCCTGTGGCAAGTGACGCCGCACAAGGCCAGGGCGCGCCTGTTTGCCGAGGGCGAGGCATTGCTCAGCCTGGTGCGCGAACAGCGCCTGGCGCACGCGCTGCATACGGCGGCGCAAGCGGGCGCCGATGGCGAAGGCGGCGAGCGCGATCTGGCGCAAGTGGCGGCCGGTTCCGGTTTCGCCTCGATCCCCGCGTTTTGCGACGCCTGCGTGGACGTGGCGGGCGTGCGCCCCAGCCTGTTCCTGCGGGGACAGGCGGGCGCGCTTGCGCAACGCGAAAGCCATACTCCGCTATAATCGGCGGCATGGGATCTTTATTGAAGCGCAAACAATGGCATCTGTGGTTCGCCTGCCTGGCGATACTGCTCAATGCGCTGTCGCCGTCCCTGTCATATGCGTTTGCCTCGCTGCACGCGAACACGAACAATGCCGCCGTCGAGATTTGCTCAGCCAGTGGCGCCGTCTACACACAAGCGGACCTGGCGCCAGCCGTCAAATCCACCACCGATTCCGTACTGCACTACATCGAGCACTGCCCGTTCTGCATGAGCCATGCGGGTAGTGTGGGCCTGCCGCCGTCATCATCGCCGCTGGCCGTCATCACGGGCCATGACCACTATCCGCCCCTGTTCTACCAGGCGCCCCGGCCCCAGTTTGCGTGGCTGGGCGCCCGCCCGCGCGGCCCGCCCGCGCTGGCCTGAGCATCGCTGTTCTGCCTGCCGCACTGCGGCAGGGCATCTATCTCTTAATTTGTATTCACTACGCCCATTGGGCTGGAATTACCATGAAACGTCGTCTTTTCCTTCTCGCCGGCACGGCGGGACTGCTCACGCTTGCCGCTTGCGAACAAGCACCGAAACCCCATTACAACGGTCTGGACTTGACGGGAGGCGATTACAAGCCCGACTTCAAATTGAGCGGCCCCGATGGCAAGGTCTACACCCTGGCCGATTTCAAGGGCAAGTATGTGATGGTCTTCTTTGGCTTCACGCAATGCCCGGACGTGTGCCCGACTGCCCTGTCGCGCGCGCTGGAAATCCGCCAGAAACTGGGCGCCGATGGGGATAAACTGCAAGTGATCTTCATCAGCATCGATCCCGAGCGCGACACGCCCGAGTTGCTGGGCGAATACATGCGCGCCTTCGACCCCAGCTTCCTGGGCTTGCGCACGGACCCGCAGGCGACGGCGCAGACGGCCTTCAACTACAAGGTCTTCTACCGCCGCGTTCCCAGCGGCAGCTCGTACACGATGGACCACACGGCCATCAGCTATGTGCTCGATACCGAGGGACGCATGCGCCTGGGCTTGAAACACCAGCTGACGGGCGACGAGTGCGTGCAAGACATCAAGACCCTGATGAAATCGAAATACACCTTATAACAACACCGAGGAAATAATCATGACCCATTTGAAAACCCTGCTGGCCACGGCCCTGACCGTGCTGTCTTTCTCCGCCGTCGCACAAAACAGTGTGCAGATTACCGACCCGTGGGTGCGCGCCACCGTGCCGCAGCAAAAAGCCACGGGCGCCTTCATGCAGATCACGGCGCCGAAAGCCATGCGATTGCTGGAAGTGCGCTCGCCCGTGGCCGGCGTGGCGGAAATCCATGAAATGAGCATGACGGACAATATGATGCGCATGCGCCAGGTCAAGGAAATCGCCTTGCCGGCCGGCAAAGCCGTCGAACTGAAGCCGGGCGGCTACCACGTGATGCTGCTGGAACTCAAAGGGCAAGTAAAGGCGGGCGACAAGATCCCGCTGACCCTGGTGCTTGAGGGCGAGGACAAGCACCGCGAAACCATCGAAGTCAATGCCGTGGCACGTCCGCTGGGTGCGACCTCGACTTCACCCGCGATGCCCGCGATGAAACACTAACTCTGCCGCAATGCGCTTGAAAAGCCCGGTGCGCCGGGCTTTTTTGCGTCCATTTGAAAGTTAAACGGCTGTTTGATACAATGGAGGGCAATATTAAACAGCTGTTTAAATAATGGGAATGGCATGACGGAACAGATGGAAAACGATAAGTTCGGCGAACCGGCGCGTGCGCGTATCCTGCAGGCGGCGGCGGACCTGTTTGCCGAGGAGGGCTACAAGGCCGCGTCCGTGCGCAGGATATGCGAGGCGGCGAGGGTCAATGTGGCGATGGTCAATTACTATTTTCATAGCAAGGAAGAGCTGCACCTGGCCGCCTTCGACCATGCGCGCGAGCTGGCGCGGGCCTCGGCCGCCGACGTGGCGGCCGCCAGCGCGAGGGCGAAGCTGCCGCCCGTGGAACAGTTGCGCCTGGCCATCGAGGCGCTGGTGTCCGATATGCTGCGCTCGGGGTCGGCGTCGCTCTTCAGCCGCCTGGTGGCGCGCGAACTGATCGAACCGACGGCCGCCATCCACAAGCTGGCCGAACGTAATGTGCGCCCGCAGCATGCCTTGTTCACGGGTTTGATCCGTGGCGTGGTGGGGCCTTCCATGCCGGCGGACGTGGTGCAGAAATGCGTGTTCAGCGTGATCGGCCAGGCCGTGTTCTATGCCCGTTCGCGCATCGTGCATGAACTGGTGGTGCCGGAAATAACGTATGACGAGGCGGGCATCGCCAGCATCGCGCGCCATGTGTCGCAATTCTCGCTGGCGGCCCTGGCTGGCTTGCGCCGCCAGTGTGACGATGCGCAGGCGGGCGCATGAAGGCCCGCAACCTGACCCTGGTGCTGGCCGGCCTGGCCATGCTGGGCCCGTTCGCCACCGATACCTTTCTGCCATCATTTCCCGCGATCGGCATGCATTTCGACGTCAGCAGCGTGCTGGTGCAGCAAACCCTGAGCGTCTACCTGGCCGCCTATGCCTTCATGACCTTGTTCTACGGCACCTTGTCCGACTCCTTCGGCCGCCGTCCCGTGATCCTCGCTTCCCTGCTGATCTTTGCCGTCGGCTCCATCGGCACCGCGTTTGCGCCCAGCTTTGGCTGGCTGCTGTTCTTCCGTGGCATGCAGGGCGCCTCGGCGGGAGCGGGCAGGGTAGTCGGGCAAGCCATCGTGCGCGACACCCTGTCAGGCGCGGCCGCGCAAAAGATGCTGGCCAATATCATGATGGTGTTCGGCATCGCGCCCGCCATCGCCCCCATCATCGGCGGCTGGCTGCACGTGGCCTATGGCTGGCAATCAACGTTCGTGTTCACCTTTTCCGTCACGGTGCTGCTGGCGCTCGCTTGCCTGAAAGGCTTGCCGGAAAGTTTATCCGTAGAGCAACGCCAGCCTTTCCATCCAGGCAACATCGCGCGCAATTACTGGCTGGCGTTGCGCCACCGGGCATTCCTCTTGCGTTCGCTGGCCGTGGCCTTCGCCTTCGGCGGTTTCGCCCTGTACATCGCGTCCGCGCCGCATTTCATCCTGGAATTGCTGCGCCTGCCGGAAACGGCGTTTGGCTGGATGTTCATCCCCATGGTGGCCGGTTTGGTGCTGGGCTCGGCGCTGTCGGGCAAGCTGGCCCATGCGGTGAAAAGCACCGTGCTGGTGCGCTGGGGCTTGCTGGCCATGGCCGCCACGGGGGCGATCAACATAGGCTACAACCACTGGTTTAGCGCCAGCATCCCCTTTGCCGTCGTGCCGGTGATGCTATACGCCTTCGGCATGTCGCTGGCCTTGCCGGGCATGACCATGTCCACGCTCGACATTTTCCCGCAGATGCGGGGCCTGGCCGCCTCCTTGCAAAACTTCGTGCAAATGCTGGTGTTTGCGCTGGTGTCCGGTTTTGTCGCACCCTTGCTGTTCGACAGTGCCTTCAAGCTGGCGCTGGGACAGGCTTCGGCCGTGGCGCTGGCCGCCGTGTTCTGGTGGCTGGGCAGCCGCCAGGCGGCGGGGCAGGGCGCATCTGCCATTATTAAAACAATATGATAGGCCTTGGAAAATAGTGGCATGCTTCCTGCTTTGTTACACTGTGACAATCAGACCCGTGCTGCGGGCGCCAAAGCACGCGCGCGGGTCTAAGCAGTTTTGCAACTTTACCTTTGGCTATCATGCACTTGATTAACTCCAGTTTGAACCACGCCTTGCGCGTGCCGCTGGCTGCGGAAATCCACTCGCGGCCGTTTTTGCAGCTCGATGCCCCCGAGCTGATCACCCATCTGGCCGTCTACAAGGATGACAGCGCGGCACCGGGCGCGTCGAATATGGCGGCCCAGCACGCCACTTTGGCTGCCCTGTGCACGCATTTCGGCGTCACGCCCCCGACCACCGAAGCCAAGTATTTTTATTACGACTTTGGCCGCTTCCGCCTGAAATGGGAATGCCACACGGAATTTGCCACGTTTACCTTCGCCGAACATGGGGGCGCCGCCTTGCCGCTGGAGCAGGCGTTCGAGCGCATGCCGTTGGAACAGTTGCCGCAGCAATGGCTGGCGGGCTTGAAGGGCAAGCTGATGGTGGCCGCGCACGTGGTGCTGGAGCAGGCGACGGAGCCCGCCGAGATTTTCATGCAGGATTTGTCACGCGTATTCGAGGGCAATACCCTGGCCGGCAGCAAGGTGTTGCAGGGTGGCGAATTGTGGACGGACTTCACCATCCAGTCTGACGGCTTCAGCCGTTTCGTCATCCGCGATGCGGGCATGCGCTCGCAGCAGTCGGGCCGTTTGGTGCAGCGCGTGCTGGAAATCGAAACCTACCGCATGATGGCATTGCTGGGCTTGCCCTACGCCATGCAGGCGGCGCCATCCTTGAACGCCATCGAGAACGAACTGGCGACCTTGGCCGCCGCCATGGTAGACACGGATGACGCGCCGGGCCTGGCCAAGGGCGACGAGGGCCTTGCGGAGCAAGCCTTGCTTGACCGCATCACGCGCCTGGCGGCCCGCATTGAAAAGCTGTCACTTGACAATAGCTACCGTTTTTCTGCCTCGAAAGCCTACATGGGCCTGGTCAAGGCGCGCATCGAGGAATTGCGCGAAGTGCGCATCGAGGGTATTCCCACGGTCGAGGAATTCATGGATCGCCGCTTGACGCCCGCCATGAATACCTGCGAAGCGATGGCCAGCCGACAGGAAGCGATGGCGCAGCGTATCGCCAACACGAATGATTTGCTGCGCACGCGCGTGGGCATCGTGCAGGAATTGCAAAACCGGCAAATCCTGCAATCGATGAACGCCCGCGCGGCGCAGCAGCTGCAGCTGCAGCAAGCGGTGGAAGGCCTCTCCGTGGCGGCAATCTCGTATTACGTAATCGGCCTGTTCAGCTACACGGGCAAGGCGGCCAAGGTGATGGGCTTGCCCGTGAACCCTGAAATCCTCGTCGGCGCCCTGGTGCCCTTCGTGGCGGCCGGCGTCTGGCTGGGGCTGCGGCGCATGCACCACAAGCTGCACGCGCACTGAGCGGGACGACAGGGGGGCAACATTTTTGCTATCTTCCGGCATTCGACCGTCAGGTGTTCTGAAAAGGAAAATGCGTGCTACCGAATGTTGGAGATGTTTACTGTGTGTTTTCGTCCGAGCTGCAGCAATATGTGGCTTGCCAGGTCACCCGCATCAAGGATGCGTCCTCGTCCAGGCCGCTCGCTGCCGTGCTGGAGCTGGACTGGAGTGGTGACGCCTTGCCCGATGCGGCGGCCGTGCAAGCCATGCAGCCGCTCGTGTGCGACTATTTCTTCTGGAATAAGCGCCACGATCACTGCTATGCCACGGCGAATGTGCCGCCTGGACATACCCTCATTGGCAATATCGCGCCGCTGGTCGATGTGGAAGTCAATAGCTACCGCAGCGGCTGGAACGTGGGGGATAGCGTTGTACGCCAACGCCGCTGGGAGCGCATCGATCCGGTGCGGCGCCAGCAGTTCAAGGCAGCGTCGCGCGAGCATGAAGTGACGCTCGGCGGCCAGGCCTTCCGGCAGGATGCGACGAAAATCAATGACAGCGTCTTGCAGGCGCTGGGCGACATGTCCGAGCTGGAGCAACTGCCTTGCCTGATGTCGATCGAGACTGGTGACGGCACGCAGGCATTGATGGAGTTTATCCAGGGCAATCCCTTCATCAATGAACTGCACTGGCAATCATCGACAGTGCATGTGCTCGATTTCAGCGGCAGCGGCCTGGAACGCCTGATCCTGCAGCCCGATGGCGTCACCAGCCTGGTCTTGAACAAAGGCTTGAGCCTTCTCGCGCTGCGCAGCGCGCCGTCGCCGTCGTTGCGCATCGACGATGGCGCGGATGGCCGCCATCTGACACTCCAGTGTACGCACGCGCTGCCGCCGTTCCACGGTCTCGACCGGCTGGGTGGCCTGTCGCTGGTGAGCATGAAAGAAGTTGATTTGGCACAAGTGGCACAGCGCTTTCCTCATCTGACGGCCTTGCGGATCTGGGGCAAGCCGGGGCTGGCGTCGCATATGACCAGCCTTGCGCAGCTGACCCAGCTGCAAATGTTTACCACCTATGATCTGTTCGGTTTCAAGGCGGAGGACTTTCCTCTTGCCACACAATTGCCGAAGCTGGCAACCCTGAGGATGACCAGCTTGCCCGCCGATGCGGCCAAGGTCATCAAGGCCGGTTACAAGAAAGCGGCGGCGCTGGGACTGGACTTATCGGTGACCAAGGCGCGCAAGCCGGAATGGCTGGCTGAAAACCTGCTCAACCCCTTCCGCGACTGGGATGGCCGCGAGCATATTTCTCCCGCGTATGCGAAAAAGGCGGCACTGGCCTACAAGAACATGCTGGCCGTGACGCGCAGCATCGATGCCGCCATGGAGGCAACGGCCGCCACTGCGGCGCTGGAGGCCATGGTCGCCGCCTATGTGGACGCCTTCAACAAGATGGACCGGCGCTCTGGCATCATCGAGACGGTGGAACGCGAGGAAATTTACGTGGTGCTGGTGGCGTTGCTGGCTCAGCTGGTACAGCAGCTGGGAGAGCAGGGTGCGGCGCTCGTCGACGAAGCGGCCTTGCTGGAGTTGTTCGACCATTTGCGCGATTTTTAGCTCCTTTCGCTCTCTAGAAAAAAAGTTCTAGACAATCGATTCTAGAATGGGTATTCTGGCTGCATGTTAAAAAATACTTCCACCCCCCATCCCACGGCCGCCGAACTGGACTTGCTGCGCATCTTGTGGCAACGCGGTCCTTCCGACGCCCGGGCCGTGTACGACGCCCTGGCTGCAGAGCGTGCCGACGCCAGTTACGCCACCGTGCTGCGCCAGCTGCAATTGATGCATGGCAAGGGACTCTTGAGCCGCGATGAAAGCCAGCGGCCGCAGTTGTATGCCGCCGTCGACGCGCAGGAAAAGTTGCAAACCAGTTTGCTCAAGGATTTGATCGGCAAGGTGTTTTCCGGTTCCGGCAAGGCGCTGGTGCTGACGGCGCTGCGTGAACACGTGAGCGACGCGGAACGCCTGGAAATTGAAAAGGTACTGCGCAGCAAGGATGGCAAGGCGCCATGAACCTGGACATGCGCTTGGGCATAGAGTTGGGCAACCTTGTCCCGGCGCTGGGCTGGGTCTTGCTGTACTTTGTCTGGCAGGGCGTGATCGTCGGCGCCGTGTCCGCTGTCCTGCTCTGGCTGCTGCGCCACGCCAGCGCGCGCTGGCGCTATGCGGTCTGCGCGCTGGCGCTGCTGCTATGCCTGTGTATTCCCTTGCTTCATCTGCTTACTCTCCTGTCTGGCACATCGCTGGCCCAGTTGCCGATGGCCGCGCCGCCCGCCTGGCGCGCCGCGCTGCAAGCGTGGATGCCGGCCCTGGTGCTGGCCTGGAGCGCGGGCGTTGGGCTGATGAGCTTGCGCCTGTGCCTGGGCCTGGCATGGGTCGGCAAGCTGCGCCGCCAGGCAGTGGCCGCGCCGGCCATCTGGCAGACGCGCCTCGATGCGCTGGCGCTGCGCATGGGCTTGCGCGGCAGTCAGCAAGTGCCGCTGAAGCTGCACGCGGGACTGTCCAGCCCCGTGACCGTGGGTTTCTGGCGCCCCGTCATCCTGCTGCCAGCCGCCTTGCTAAGCGGCATGCCCGTCGCCCTGCTCGAGGCGCTGCTGGCGCATGAGCTGGCGCACGTGCGGCGCTGGGATTACCTGGTCAATCTGCTGCAAAGCGTGGCCGAGGCGCTGCTGTTCTTCCATCCAGTCGTCTGGTGGCTGTCGGCGCGCATGCGGGCCGAGCGCGAACAGGTGGCCGACGCCCTGGCTGCACAGGCACTGCAAGACCCGCAGCAGCTGGCCACGGCGCTGCATGCGCTGTCCTTGCACGCTGCCACGCCGAGCCAGCCCGGCTTGCTGATGTCGGCCCGGGGCGGAGCGCTGCTGACGCGCATCGAACGCCTGATGGCGCCCGGCCCCGACACGGCCGGCTGGAAACTGGCCGTGCCCGCCTTGCTGCTGGCCTGCGCCACCTTGCTGCTGCAGGTGCAGGGCAAGCCTGCCGTCAGCGGGGCGACCCTGGCCGAGGCCGCCGCCGGCATGCTGGCCTTGCCCGTCAGCGCGAAACATATGCTGGTGTTCGACGACGCCAGCGGCAAGGTATTGATGGCGAAAGATGCGGACGCCGTCGTGCCCATCGCTTCGATCACCAAGCTGATGACGGCCATGGTGGTGCTGGACGCGGGCCTCGACCCGGATGAACAGCTGCGCATCGTGCGCGCCGATGGCGACTCTTCGCTGCAGCGCCACAGCCTGCTGGCCGACGGCGTGGCCGTGTCGCGCGGCGCGCTGTTGCAACTGGCGCTGCTGCCGTCCGAAAACCGCGCCGCCGCCGCGCTGGCGCGCACCTATCCGGGTGGCAGTGCGGCGTTTCATCAGGCACTGCAGGCGAAGATCCACAGCCTGGGCCTGGTGCGCACCACCCTGACGGACCCGGTCGGCAGTTCTCCCGCGAATACCTCCACGGCCAGCGAGGTGGCCAAGATCGTGGCGGCCGCCGCGCGCTATCCGGACATTGCCCGCATCACTAGCCACCCGCAGGCCAGCGTGGCCGTCAATGGCAAGACGCGCACCCTGCACAACACGAATCCGCTGGTAGGCGGCAAGGGCTGGGACATTTTGCTGTCCAAGACGGGCAGCAGCCACGAGGCGGGCAGCTGCCTGACCATGCGCATGCGCAGCGGCGGCAAGCACGTCACCGTGGTGCTGCTGGACGCCGATGGCGCGCAGCGGCGCTCGCTCGACGCCGGACACATCCGCGACACCCTGGCCGACAGGACTGGCCGCATGTAGTGATACCCCCCCGGGCGCGCCAGTGCGGGCGCCCTTCTTTTTACACTCTGGAGATGAAGATGACACTATTGGCGAAGTTGATGCTGGCTACGGTTGCGACCATGGCGGCAGGTACGGTGCAGGCGAAGACGCCGGCACCGGTGCAGGATAAACCGGTCAATTGCGATAATTGCAAAGAATGGAATGCGCCCGTCAAGCCGTTCAATATCCATGGCAACAGCTGGTATGTGGGCACGGCCGGTCTGTCCGCCGTGCTGGTGACGAGTCCGCAGGGCCATATCCTGCTCGACGGCGCGCTGCCGCAATCGGCACCCCTGATCATCGCCAGCATCAAGGCGCTGGGTTTTCGCATCGAGGACGTGAAATACATCCTCAATTCGCATGCCCATTGGGATCATGCGGGCGGCATCGCCGCGCTGCAGCGGGCCAGTGGCGCCACCGTCATGGCCAGCGCAGCGGCGGCCCCGGTGTTGCAAAGCGGCACCAATGGCAAAGATGATCCGCAGTACCAGGCCGATCCCGTCGTGCACGTTGCCAAGATAAGCAAGGTCAGCCTGGTGGGCGAGGGCGATACCGTCAAGGTGGGCCCTTTGACCTTGACGGCCCACATGACGCCGGGCCACACGCCCGGCGGCACGACATGGACCTGGACGTCGTGCGAAGGCCAGCGCTGCCTGGATGTGGTGTATGCGGATAGCCTGAACCCGTATGCCAGCGGCGATTTCCGCTATACGGGCAAAGGCGCGGGCAAGGGTGGCTCGCCTGACGTTTCGGCCTCGTTCGAAGCGAGCATCGCCAAGGTGGCTGCCTTGCCATGCGACATCATCATCCCCGTGCATCCGGGCACGACGGACGTGCTGGGCAAGGCGGCCAAGCGCAGCGGCACGGACAATCCCCTGATTGACGCCAACGCCTGCCGCGCCTATGCAGCCGAAGCGGGCGGCATGCTGGCCAAGCGCCTGGCGAAAGAACGGGGCGTTGCGTTACCAGCCGAAGCCAAAGACGCCGCGCACGCGCATTAATCGTTTTACTCTGCCGCCTGCTGCTGTTTTTGCAGGCGTTTCAGGAACACCGTCATTTCCTTGACGGCTTGCAGGTCGCCTTTCTGCTGGGCCACAGTCACGCCCGTTGTCCAGGCGGCCTGCGCTTCGTCCAGCCGGCCCAGCTGCTGCAAGGCCTTGCCCAGCAGTTTCCAGGCGGCGGAATAGCCCGCTTGCTGTTGCGTCGCCTGCGCCAAGTGCAGGGCTGCTTGCCCGGCGTCATGCTCTTTCAGACAGGCGTCGCCCAGGCCGAAGCGCAGCAGGGCGCTGTCGCGTCCCTGCGCCAGCAGTTTTTCCAGCTTTTCACGCATTCCCGGCCTCATCTTGATATGCAAGTATATTCTTGCATATTAACGCTTCGGCCTGCAAGTAACAAGCCGGCGTTCAATTGGCCACATCCACCACCAGCTTGCCGCGCGCGCTGCCATCGATTTGGGCTACATGCGCATCGTGCACCGTGCGCAAGCTAAAGCGGCGTGGATCAAGCCGCACCCGCAGCTTGCCCGCGTCGATCAGCTTGTTAGCTTCGCGCAAGATCGCGCCATGGCGCGCATGGCCCTCGCCGCTCAACAGGGGCAATAAGGTGAACACGCCCGAGTAGCTGGCCGCGCGCGCCGTCAGCGGGCTCAGGGCGAACGTGCCCCAGCCCAGGCAACTGACGACATGGCCACCATAAACCTTCGCTGCCCGGAAACTGGCGTCCAGGGTGGCGCCGCCCACCGTATCGTAGACGATGTCGAAGCCGGCGCCGCCCGTGTGTTCGGCCACGTAGTCATCCACCGTGCTGGTGCGGTAATCGATGAAGCGCGCGCCCAGCGCCTCGATGGCAGCGCGGCTGGCGGCGCTGCCCGTGGCATACACCGTGGCGCCAAAGGTGAGCGCGAGCTGCACGGCCATGTGCCCAACGCCGCCCGCGCCGCCATGCACCAGTACGGTGTCGCCCGCCTTCACATGGGCGCGGTCGACCAGCCCTTCCCAGGCCGTGATGAAAACGAGGGGCAGGGCGGCCGCTTCGCGCATGCTCAGCGCTGGCGGCACGGGCGCCAGCAGGGCAGCGTCGAAGACGCCGTACTCGGCTAGCGAGCCCTGGACACCTCCGATGCCGCCCGCCATGCCATAGACTGTTGCGCCAACGTGAAAAGTCGTCACGCCCTCGCCCACGGCCGCCACCGTGCCGGCCACGTCGATGCCGAGGATGGCGGGCAGGCGGGGCCGGGCGTGCGGGGCGGTGCCGGCGGCGATTTTCGTGTCCAGCGGATTGACGCCGCTGGCGGCGATGCGCACGAGGACTTGGCCGGGGCCGGGCTGTGGCAAGGGCAGGTTTGCTATGGTCATGGGGGCGGCAAAGGTGGTGAGGACGAGGGCTTGCATGGGGTTCTCCTGTGGTTGATGCCCCAGTCTAGGCGGCGACGGCACAAAGAAAAACGGGGCGCGGCCCGATGCACTATTTCAGTATCGTGGATAATCGCCGGCATCAAGGAGTTCACAGGGAGACAGAAATGGACAGGCTGGAAGCGATGCAGGTGTTTTGCGCGGTGGTCGAGGCGGGCGGCTTCAGCAAGGCAGCGCAGCGTCTGGGCATCTCGACCTCGTCCGTGACGAACCAGGTGGCGGCGCTGGAAAAGCATTTCGGCGTACGGCTCTTGCAGCGCACCACGCGCAGCATGTCGCTCACGGCTGAAGGCCTGCAGTGCCATGCGCAGGCGCGCCAGATGCTGGCCGACATGGCGGCGCTGGAAACGAGCCTGCTGCAGGCGGCCGCGCGGCCATCGGGCAGCTTGCGCGTGGATATGCCCAGCAGCATCAGCCGCAACCTGGTGGCGCCCGCCTTGCCCCGCTTTATCGCCGCCTATCCCGACATCGCCCTGCGCCTGACGGTCAGCGACCGCCTGGTCGACATGGTGGAAGAGGGCGTCGACGTCATGCTGCGCATCGGCGAGCCGCAGGATTCATCGCTGGTGGCGCGCAGCCTGCTGGCAATGGATTATCTGTGCTGCGCCTCGCCCGCCTTTGTCGCCCGGCATGGCATGCCGCAGGCCCCGCAGGAACTGGATCAGTTTTCCTGTCTGCATTTCCTGTACCCGAAATCGCGCCAGGTGCGGCCCTGGCTGTTCCAGGACGGGGGCGCGGGCGCACCGTATGCCCACACGCCTGCGGCTGCCTTGGCCTTCGACCATATCGAATCGATGATCGCCGCCGCCCAGTCCGGTTGCGGCATCGTCCAGGCGCTGTCCGTTTCTGTGTTGCAGCCTTTGCGTGACGGCAGCCTGGTGCCCGTGCTGCAGCCATTTCGCACGGCTGGCCCCGACGTGTGGGCGCTGTTCCACCCGCGCCAGTTGCGTGCGGCCAAGGTGCAAGTGTTCGTGGATTTTTTGGCGCAGATCTTCCGGGAAGGCTTTAATGGGAATTGATTATCAATTATAATGCAAGTCTATTGCATTAATTTGCGCTATTGTCAGGTATCCCATGTCCTTGTTTTCACGCCGCCCCGTGGCGCTCCTGCTGGCCGCTGCCAGCCCCTGGTCACTGGCAGTCGACAGCGCCGCTACCGATTCCGCGCCGTCCGACGCTGTCGTCACCGTCAGTGCGCAGCGCCAGCATTACCGCAGCCTGTCCGCCACGGGCGCCACCAAGACGGATGCCTTGCTGATGGACTTGCCGCAAAGCGTGCGCGTGCTGACCAGCGACCTGCTGCGCGACGCGGGCGTGACGACACTGGCCGGTGCGCTGGACCTGGCCAGCGGCATCGCGAAGCAAAGCCCGCTGGGCGGCCTTTGGGACAGCTACGCCATGCGCGGCTTCACGGGTGACCCGAATTTCGGTTCCGACTACATGGTCAACGGTTTCAGTTCCAGCCGGGGCTACAACGGCATGCGCGACGCCGGCAACACGCAGAACGTGGAAGTGCTGAAAGGCCCCGCTGCGGCCCTGTACGGCCGGGGCGAGCCGGGCGGTACCGTTAATATCACGACGAAAAAGCCGAAGTTCGCGCCCGAAGTCAGCGCCGATGTGTCCTTCGGCAGTTTCCAGACGCGCCGCGCCGCGCTGGACTTGACGGGGCCCTTGAGCGACAGCTTTGCCTACCGCCTGAACGCGGCGCATGAAGAAGGGCACAGCTTCCGCGATACGCTGCACGTCGAGCGCAGCCTGTTTTCTCCCTCCTTCCTCTGGCTGGTGGGCGAGCACACGACCGTGTCCTACGAAATCGAAGCGGTGCGGCAGCGCGCGCCGTTCGACCGGGGCGTGGTGGCTGTGAATGGCAAGCTGGGCGCCGTGCCCGTGTCGCGCTTCCTGGGCGAACCGGACGACGGCCCCATGACGGTCAAGTCGCTGGGGCAGCAGTTATTTATCCACCATGCGCTGTCCGACGACTGGACGTTGCAGGCAGGTGCCTCTTACCGCGACAGTGCATTGAACGGCTATTCGACTGAGGCGAACAAGCTGTTGGCCGATGGCCGCACCCTGAACCGCCAGCGCCGCCACCGCGATTTTTCTGCCATCGACGTGTCGGCCCGCGTTGAATTACTGGGCAAGTTCAAAACGGGCGCGCTGGCGCACGAGGTGCTGGCCGGTGTCGACGCCTATCACTTCGACGACCACCGGGTGCAGCTGCGGCGCAATCCCACCGCCGCGTATGCGTATGCCATCGATATTTTTGCACCCGTGTATGGCGGCAAGGCCGCTCCGCTGGCCCTGTCCATCGACACGCAGGAAGGGCAACAGGCACGCGGCCTGTATGTGCAAGATCAACTGGACCTGGGCGCGCAGTGGAAGGCGCTGGTCGGCGTGCGCCGCGATACATACACGCAGGACGTCACGAACAATCGCCTGAACGTGAGCAACCGCCAGTCGCTGTCGGCCACTAGCCCCCGCGCGGGCCTCGTCTACCAGCCGTCAACAACATGGTCGCTGTATGCGAGCGTGGCCAAGGGCTTCCGGCCCAACAGCGGCATCAGCATAAACAACCGGGCCTTCCCTGCAGAGCGCAGCCGCTCGTATGAGCTGGGCGCGAAGCTGGATACGGGCAAACTGACGGGCACCGTGGCCGTGTACGACATCCGCAAGAGCAATGTGCTGACGACGAATCCCGCCAACACGGACTTCGCCATTGCGGCGGGCGAGGTGGGGAGCCGGGGCCTGGAACTGGACGTGTCGGGCGAAGTGGCGCGCCGCTTGCGCGTCTCGGGCGCCTATGCGTACACGGACGCCACCGTCACGCGCGGCGACAATACGATTTTGACGGGCAGCCGCTTCGCCAACGTGCCGCGCCACAGCGCCAACCTGCTGGCCACGCAGCAATTCGCGCTGGGCACGGGCACGGCCAGCGTGGGTGGCGGGGTGCAGTATGTGGGTGAGCGCCAGGGCGACGTGGCCGTCAGCAGCAGCTTTACCCTGCCGGCCTATACGACGGCCAGGCTGCTTGCTTCCTATTCGCCGACTGCGAAGCTGCGCCTGGCTTTGAGCGTGGAAAACCTGTTCAGCCGCAGCTACTATGCGAGTTCCTATAGCCAGCTGTGGGTGGCGCCGGGGGCCGAACGCACGGCGACCTTGAATGCGCATTACAGGTTTTGATTTGCTAAATGCCGGGGCATTGTTTAGAACCAGCAGCATAAAGCTGGGGTCAGACCCGACGGGTCTGACCCCGGATTTTTGCCTGTGCGGCAAGTGACGTCTACGACACTCCAACGCACCAAGGCACCAATACATAGACATAAACTAATGACTGTTTCCACATCCCTAAATTCCCCCGTCACCCTGCGCACCCGCATCGCCGTCATCGACGTCATGCGCGGCCTCGTGATGCTGATTATGCTGTTCGACCATGTGCGCGAAACGGTCTTCCTGCACCACCAGGTCGGCGACCCGATGGATGTGGCCAGCGTCGATCCGGCCCTGTTCTTCACGCGCCTGGCCGCGCACTTTTGCGCGCCCATGTTCGTCTTCCTGACGGGCTTGTCGGCCTGGCTGTATGCGCATCCGGCCGCCGGCCCCCGCAGCGCGGCCGGCTTTTTGTTCAAGCGGGGCTTGCTGCTGGTGGTGCTGGAACTGGTGTTCGTCAACTTCGCCTGGAGCGGGGCGTTTCCGCCAGCCGTGCTGTATTTGCAGGTGATCTGGGTCATCGGCCTGGCCATGATGGCGCTGGCCGTGCTGCACCGGTTGCCATTGAAAGTGCTGGTGCTGCTGGGCGTGGCGATCATCGCGGGACAGCATCTGTTGACTGGTTTGCGCGCGGAAGAGGGCAGCTTTGCTTATTATCTGCTGACGGTGCTGCTGCAACGTGGTTATCTGGTGGCGGACGGCGCCATGAAAATCAAGGTCAGCTATCCGCTGCTGCCATGGATAGGCGTGATCGTGCTTGGCTATGCGGCCGGCCCGCTGTATGCGCGCGGGCAGTCTGCCGAAGGCCGGTGCCGCCTGTTGCTGGTGCTGGGCGGTGGCAGCTTGCTGCTGCTAGCCGTCTTGCGCGGCTTCAATCTGTATGGCGAAACCCTGCCGTGGGTGGCGGGCGACACGGCCCTGCGCACGGCCATGAGCGTGCTGAACTTCACCAAGTATCCGCCGTCGCTGGACTTTTTGTTGTTCACCCTGGGCCTGGGCCTGCTGGGCCTGGCCTGGCTGGAACGCGTCGACAACTGGTTTACAAGGGCTTGCGCCACCTTTGGCGGCGCGCCCATGTTTTATTATCTGCTGCACCTGTATCTGCTGCTGGCCATCGGCATCACCTTGACGGCGGTGCTGGGCGCCAATCATGGTGCCCGCTATGGCGTCGAACATATCTGGCAAGTGTGGCTGATCGCGCTGTCCCTGATGCCCTTGCTGTACTTTCCCTGCCGCGCGTTTGCCAATTACAAGCGCACGTCGAAGCAGGCGTGGGTGCGTTATTTCTAGGCTAGTCTATTGCGTGAGAATGGCTATTTGATCAGCGCCAGCACCTCGCGGAAACGCGGGTGCTTGCAGTCGCGCAGCCATTCAAAGGCCAGCATTTCCACCGTCACCAGATGGGCGCCCAGCTTGCCCAGGCGGGCCAGTGCCGCATCGCGGCTGGCGCCATGGCGCGAACCGACTGCGTCGATGGCGATGATCACCTCACACCCCAGCTCCAGCAAACCGATGGCCGTCTGCAGCATGCACACATGGGCTTCGCAACCCGTGACGACGATTTGCCTGCGCCCCGCGGGCAGTATGGCTTGCAAGCCGTCGGCACAGGCGCCGAAATGCGTCTTGTGCAAGGTCTGTTCGCACAGGGCGGCGATTTCTTCCACGTTCGGTCCCAGTCCCTGGCGGTTCTGTTCCGTGCCCAGCACGGGCACGTCGAGCAGGCGGGCGATCTTTGCCAGGCGCAGGTTCTGCGCCAGCACCAGGCCCGCATCGTGGATGGCCGGCATCAAGCGCCCTTGCAGGTCGACAATGACCAAAACAGCCTGGTTCGCATCCATCAGCATGGCATTCTCCTTTAATCAGTAGTGGCGACAGTGTAGCGTGCTCAGGCTGGCCAGCTGGGCGTGGACGTTTCGCCCATCAGGTAGCCGTGATTGAGGTCGATGGCGGTACGCAGGTAATTCCACAGGGCGCTGACCCGCGCGATGTTGCGCCGCTCGCTCGGTGAAATCATCCAGAAGGCGCGCAGCAAATCGATCTCGCCCTCGAGCACGGGTACCAGTTCGTTCGACTGCTGGGCCACGAAGCAGGGCAGGATCGCCAGCGCCTGGCCCGCGCGCGCCGCGTGGTACTGGGCGATCACGCTGGTGCTGCGAAACGCGCGCAGCGAATCGGGCGCCACATTGTCCATGTAGCGCAGCTCCGCGCTGAAAACCAGGTCGTCCACGTAGCCGATGATGGGGTGCTGCGCCAGCTGCGCCACGCTGGTAATGGGCGCGTGGCGCGCCAGGTAGGCCGGCGTGGCATACAGTTTCAAGCGGTAGTCGGACAGCTTCGTCACGACATACGGGCCAGAGAGGGGGCGCTCGATGGAAATGGCCACGTCCGCCTCGCGCTTGGACAGGCTGACGAAACGGGGTACGGCGATCAGATCCACGCTGATGTGCGGGTATTTCCCGCAAAACTGCGCCAGGTGGGGCGCCAGCACGATGGCGCCGAAGCCCTCGGTAGCGCCCAGGCGCACCTGGCCCGACAGCAGGCGGTTATGTTCGCCCAGTTCCTCGGTGGCGGCAAACACCGTGCTTTCCATCGTTTCCGCGTATTCCATCAGCCGGTGGCCCTCGGGCGTCAGCTGGTAGCCCACGTAGTTGCGGTCGAAGAGCTGCGTGCCCACCTGCTCCTCGAACTTGCGCATGCGCCGCGACACGGTGGAATGGTCGATGCCCAGCTTTTTCGCCGCATCCACCAGGCCAGCGCTGCGCGTCAGTTCCAGGAAGACCCGTACATTGTCCCAATCGAGCATGGCAATCCCTCTCTGTGCATTTTTGCAAAGGAATTATGCATTAATTTCACTTGAGTGCATATTTTTACACATGCAGAATGCATCTAAACATATAAGAAAACCCATCCACCTGGAGACACGCATGAAAAAAACCGTACTGGCCATGGGCGCGCTGGCGCTTTCCCTTTCCTTTGGCGGCGCGCAGGCGCAGATTTCCGATGGCGTCGTCAAGGTCGGCATCCTGACCGACATGTCCGGCCCGTATTCGGCCATGGGCGGGCGCGGCTCCGTCGTCGCCAGCCAGATGGCCGTCGAAGATTGCCTGAAAGCCGAATGCAAGGGCATGAAGATCGAGATTCTCTCGGCCGACCATTTGAACAAGGCGGACATCGCCGCCTCCAAGGCGCGCGAATGGATAGACCGCGACAAGGTCGACGCCATCGCCGACCTGACCAATTCCTCGGTGGCCCTGTCCGTGCAAAAGCTGATGAAAGAGAAGGGCGGCATCGCCATGTTCAGCGGCCCTGCCACCGGGCGCCTGACGAACGAGGATTGCTCGCCGAACGGCTTCCACTGGATGTTCGATACCTATTCGCAGGCGGCCGGCACGGCGGCGGCACTGACTAAATTAGGGCAGAAATCGTGGTATTTCGTCACTGTCGATTACGCGTTCGGCCACTCGCTGGAAAAGGACGCCAGTGAAGTCGTCAAGCGCAATGGTGGCACGGTGCTGGGCGCCGTGCGCCATCCGCTCAACGCGTCCGATTTCTCGTCCTTCCTGGTGCAGGCGCAAGGCTCGAAAGCGCAGGTGATCGGCCTGGCCAATGGCGGCGCCGACACGGTATCCGCCATCAAGCAGGCGCGCGAATTCCGCATTGGCAGCGGCAAGGACCAACGGCTGGCCGCCTTGCTGGTGTTCCTCTCCGACGTGCATGCGCTGGGGCTGGAAACGGCCCAGGGCCTGGTCTACGCGGACGGTTTTTACTGGGATTTCGATGACCGCAGCCGCGCCTTCGCCAAGCGTTTCGAGGCGCTCAACAAGGGCGCCAAGCCAACCATGGTGCAGGCGGGCGTGTATTCCAGCGTCTACCACTACCTGAAATCGGTGGCGGCCGCGAAGAGTGACGACTCGAAGATCGTCGCCCAGAAAATGCGCGAACTGCCCATCAAGGATGCCGTCATGAACAACGCCTCCATCCGTCCCGATGGCCGCGTCATCCACGACATGTATCTGGTGCAGGTGAAAACCCCGGCCGAATCGAAAGGCGCGTGGGATTACCTGAAGGTGCTGTCTACCATCCCCGCCGACCAGGCCTTCAAGCCTATGGATGCGGCCGCGTGCAACCTGGTCAAGAAATAATTTTCGGCTGAGCAGCAGAGGGCCGGGGTCAGTTCCTTCGGAATCGGAATTTCCCCCACTGGGGGAAATTCCCCCGGCGGGTCTGACCCCAGTACTCATTTGCTCAGCCGCACCCTATGAATATCGCACACCCGGAGCAAACCATGAACCAAGCACTCACCCAAGTCCCAAGCATCCCCCTGCATATCGGCGGCAAGCACCACGCTTCAATCAGCACCGAGTGGCGCGACGTCGTCAACCCGGCCACGCAGGAAATCGTCGCCAAGGTGCCGTTTTCCACGCCGGACGAAGTCAAGCTGGCCGTCGCCACGGCCAAGGAAGCATTCAAGACGTGGCGGCATACCCCGCTGGCCGCGCGCATGCGCATCATGCTCAAGTACCAGCACCTGATCCGCGAAAATATCGGCACCCTGGCCGCACTGATCACGCGCGAGCACGGCAAGACCCTGCCCGACGCGGAAGGGGAAGTCATGCGCGGCCTGGAAGTGGTGGAGCACGCGTGCTCGATCGCCACCCTGCAGCTGGGAGAAATTGCTGAAAACGCGGCCACCGGCGTCGATGTCTACAATATCTACCAGCCGCTGGGCGTGGGTGCCGGCATCACGGCCTTCAACTTCCCCGTCATGCTGCCGTGCTTCATGTTCCCCATCGCTATCGCCTGCGGCAATACTTTTGTCCTGAAACCGTCGGAGCAGGATCCGTCGTCGACCATGTACCTGGTCGAACTGATGTACCAGGCGGGCTTGCCGGCCGGCGTGCTGAACGTCGTGCATGGCGGTGCCGACGTCGTCAACATGCTGTGCGACCATCCCGACATCAAGGCCGTGTCCTTCATCGGCTCCACCCACGTGGGCACGCATGTGTACCGCCGCGCCAGCGAATCTGGCAAGCGCGCGCAATCGATGATGGGGGCGAAAAACCATTGCGTGGTGCTGGCCGACGCTAACAAGGAACAGGCGATCAATAACCTGATCGGCGCCGCCTTCGGCGCGGCCGGCCAGCGCTGCATGGCCAATTCCGTGGTGGTGCTGGTGGGCGAGGCGCGTTCCTGGCTGCCGGAAATCGTCGCCCGCTCGCAAGCGTTGAAAGTGGGGCCGGGCAGCGACCGCACGGCGGACCTGGGGCCGATGGTCTCGAAAGCGGCCATGCAGCGCGCCGAAAAGCTGATACAGGCGGGCGTGGACGAAGGCGCGGAATTGCTGCTGGACGGCCGTGGCCTCAAGGTGGCCGGCTACGAGGGCGGCAACTTCATGGGGCCGACGATTTTCTCTAAGGTGGCAGCATCGAATTCCGTCTACACGCAGGAAATCTTCGGCCCCGCCATGTGCGTCGTCGAGACGGAAACCCTGGACCAGGCCATCGCCTTCATCAACGCGAACCCGAACGGCAACGGCACCTCGATCTTCACCTCGTCCGGCTGGGCAGGGCGCAAATTCCAGAACGAGATCGACGTGGGGCAGGTGGGTATCAACGTTGCCATACCCGTCCCTGTCGCCTATTTCAGTTTTACGGGGTCGCGCGCGTCGAAACTGGGCGACCTGGGCCCGAACGGCAAGCAAGCCTTGTACTTCTGGACGCAGACCAAGACCGTCACGGCGCGCTGGTTCGCCCCGGACGACGGCGGCAGCGGCGTCAATACCACCATTTCGATGAAATAAGGGGCGGTGATGAGCGCAAACATCGTTTTTATCGGCCTCGGCAACATGGGGCTGCCCATGGCGCAGAACCTGGTGCGCGCCGGCCATGCGGTCACGGGCTTTGACTTGCTGCCGGCCAGCGTACGGCAGTTTGCCGATGGCGGCGGCCTGGTGTCTGATGACCAGGCGGCGGCGATCCAGGCGGCCGACATCGTCATTACCATGTTGCCTGCCAGCCGCCACGTGCTGGGTGCTTATTTGGGTAACCCTTTGGGTGGGACTGGCATTCTGGCGCAGGCGCGGCCCGGCACCCTGCTGATCGACTGTTCGACGATTTCCACCGAAGCAGCGCGCCAGGTGGGCCGCGCTGCGCAGGAGAAGGGCATGCCCATGCTGGATGCGCCCGTCTCGGGCGGCACGGCGGGCGCCACCAACGGCACCCTGACCTTCATGGTGGGCGGCGAAGAGTCCGCGCTGGCGGCGGCGCGACCCTACCTGGAGATCATGGGCAAGGCGATTTTCCACGCGGGCGGCTCGGGTTGCGGCCAGACGGTCAAGATCTGCAACAACATGCTGCTGGGCATACTCATGATCGGCACCAGCGAAGCGATACGCCTGGGCGTGGCCAATGGCCTGGACCCGAAGGTGGTGTCGGACGTGATGGCGAAAAGCTCGGGCCGCAATTGGACCCTGGAAGTGTACAACCCGTGCCCCGGCGTGGCGGAGAACGTGCCCGCGTCGCGCGGCTACACGGGCGGCTTCGGCGTCGACCTGATGCTGAAAGACCTGGGCCTGGCCGTGGAAAGCGCGCTGGCCAGCGGCGCGAGCGTGCCGCTGGGCGCCCTGTCGCGCAATTTATATAGTGTGCACAGCAAGGCGGGAGCGGGCGCGCTGGATTTTTCCAGCATTTATCAACTGCTGGGGGAAAAAGCTTAAGGCTGTTGTGCCTGCAGGGCGGCCAGATCCGCCCTGGCTTTTTCCAGCTTCCCTTCCAGCTTGGCGATCTTTTTCGGCTGCTTGTTCGCTTCCTGGGCCAGGCGCAGCGAACGCTCCGTCTGGTTCACCTTCGCCTGCGCCTTCAGCACCTTCTTGTTGTGACGTTCGACCAGCATGTTGTCGCGGCAGTGGGCGTTGACTTCGTCGAGCGCGCGCGTGAGGCCCGCGACCTTGTCGGACAAGCCCTGTTCCTGCGCCTGGCGCAATTCGCTGCGGATGCTTTCGCGCTTGGCGGCGCAGCCCGTCAGTTGGGTGTCGGCGGCGCTGGCAGTGGCGCTGGCGGCGAGGGCGACGAGCAAGGTCAAGGCGGTTTTCGATAGGCGATTCATGGCGTTCCTGGGGAGGTTGGTTTAGTTGATGCAATGTAAGCCTGCCGGCGTACCCTGTCAAACTTCCCGTGCAGTGCGCGCCTCCCGTGCGGGGCATCGGCTACCATGCGTATTTTCTTCCTCCCGACTCCCTCGCATGCACAAGAATTTGATTCCGCTGGCGCTGTTGCTGCCGCTGGCAGTCCTGGCGCAAACTTCCCCCACTTTGCTCGACCTGCAGTTGCTGGCCATCGAAGCGCGTGCCGATGCGCCGGCCAGGGACCCGGCCAATATCGCCGCATTTGCCGAGACACGGCGTGCTGCCGAAGCGGGCGATGTGGTAGCGCAGCTGGAACTGGCACGCAAGCTACAGCTGGGCGTCGGTGCGCCGCAAAGCACGGCGCAGTCGATGGCCTGGCTGCGCAAGTCGGCCGAAGGCGGCTATGCGCCGGCACAAGGAGACATGGGACTGGCCTATACCGTAGGCGGCAAGGTGCCCATCGACCGCGTGCAGGGCGAGTACTGGCTGCGCAAGGGCGTAGCGCAAGGCGACGTACTGGCGCAAACGATTCTGGCGCTGGAGTTCATCGACGGCGGCAGCAGTGCCGAAGAACAGGCGCTGGCCATCATCTGGCTGAAGGCGGCGGCAGAGCAGCACTTTGTTCCTGCCTACAATGCGCTGGGCGAGCGCCTGATGCGGGTGGCCACGGACGATGAACAGCGCAGCGAGGCCTTCGCCTGGTATGAAAAGTCGGCGCGTGAAACGGATCCGGCGGGCATGCGCAACCTGGCCCGCGCGCACGAGCTGGGCCTGGGTGTGAAACAGTCGGACAAGTGGGCGCTGACCTGGTATGAACGGGCCGGATGGAGCGGCGACCTGCCCGCCATGCGGCGCATGATTGACGTGTATGTCAAAGGCGAACTGGGACAACAGGCGAATGCCGAGGACGCCGCCGAATGGCGCGGCAAGCTGGCTGAGAAGGAAAAGAAATGAAGACTATCCTGTTCATCTTGAGCCTGACGCTGGCGCAGCCCGTGCTGGCGCAGCAGGCGTCCACCAAAGCACCGCGCCAGCATCCGGCGCTGGCCGAATTCGATATGTCCGGCCTCGATGACATGCGCGCGCGCGTGCAGGCCGTGATCAACCGCCCAGCCGACCTGTCGCCGGACAAGGTCGCCGCCTTCGAGAAGGCGCGTATCGCTGCCGAAGGGGGCGACACGGTCGCCCAGCTGGACCTGGCGCAACTGCTGCACGAAGGCGAGGGCACGCCGCGCGACCGCGACCTGGGTCTGGCGTGGATGCAGAAATCGGCGGAAGGCGGTTATGGTCCGGCGCAGGCTTTCCTGGGCGTGGCGTACACGCTGGGCCAGGGCATGGCAATCGACCGCAAGCTGGGCGAATACTGGTCGCGCAAGGGTGCAGCGCAAGGCGTGGAGCTGGCCAATTTCACGCTGGCCATGCACTTCGAAAACATCCGCAGCAGCGTGGAAGAACAGGCGCACGCGCTGCACTGGCTGAAGTTTTACGCCGAAAAGGGCTTCATCCCCGCCTACAATGAAATCGGCTACCGGCTGATGATGACGGCGCACGATGACGCGCAACGCAAGGAAGCATTTGGCTGGTACATGCAGGCGGCCAAGGTGCTCGACCCGCCCGGCTTGAACAATGTGGCCTACTCGTACGAAGTGGGGCAGGGCGTGCCGCAGAGCGACGAGGCGGCTTTGGGCTGGTACGAAATGGCTGCCATCGCGAAAAGTCCACCGGGCCAGACGGGCTTCGCGCGCCTGCTGGAGCAGGGCCGTGGCGGACCCACCCGGCAGGGGCCGGCGCCAGCGCCGTTCACGCTGTACCTGCTGGCCGCGAAGCAGGGCGACGTGGAAGCCATGGAACGGCTGGTCAAGGTGTACGCTAAGGGCGAACTGGGACAGCTGGCCGATCCCGCGCAGGCGGCGCTGTGGCGTGAAAAGCTCAGACTGGCCAAGACCCCCTGACTGGGCATGACGGAGTGGGGGCGGCATGCTATCATCATTGTTATCGATAACAATATGAAGAGACATTCATGAATCCCGATTTCCGCTCCAGGGAAATGCTCGAAAAGCATATCCTGCACACAATGCACTTTTATCACCCGCGCGCCATCGATGCGAGCGGCGGCTTTTATCACTTCTTCCGCGATGACGGCACGGTGTATGACGCCAGCACGCGCCACCTGGTCAGCAGTACGCGCTTCATCTTCAATTACGCCATGGCTTACCGCCGTTTCGGCGACGACGATTACCAGGCGGCCCTGCGCCACGGCGTGGCCTTTTTGCGCGACGTGCACCGCGATCCGGTCACGGGCGGCTATGCCTGGCAACTGAAATGGCAAGACGGCGGCAAGACGGTGGAAGACGGCGCCAACCACTGCTACGGCCTGGCCTTCGTGCTGCTCGCGTATGCGCACGCCTTGCAAGCGGGTATGCAGGAAGCACGCGCGTATCTGGACGAGACGTTCGAACTGATGGAGCAGCGCTTCTGGCTGCCCGAACACGGCCTGTATGCGGACGTGGCCAGCGCCGACTGGGCCACCCTTGACGGCTACCGGGGCCAGAATGCCAATATGCACGCCTGCGAAGCCATGCTGGCCGCGTTCGAGGCGACGGGCGAAGCGCGCTACCTGCACCGCGCAGAAACCCTGGCACACAATATCACCGTGCGCCAGGCCGGCCTGGCCAATGGCATGATCTGGGAGCACTACAAGTCCGACTGGTCGATCGACTGGGACTACAACCTGCACGACAAGAGCAATATCTTCCGCCCTTGGGGCTACCAGCCCGGCCACTTCACGGAATGGGCCAAGCTGCTGCTGATCATGGAGCGCCACGCCAAGTTCATGGCTGGCCCGTCCGACTGGCTGCTGCCGCGCGCGCGCGCCCTGTACGACACGGCGCTGGCCAAGGCCTGGGATGGCGTGCATGGCGGCATCCACTACGGCTTCGGCCCGCACGATGAAATCTGCGATGGCGACAAATACTTCTGGGTGCAGGCGGAAAGCTTTGCGGCCGCCGCCGTGCTGGCCGCGCGCACGGGCGACGACGCCTATTGGCGCAGCTACGACAAGATCTGGGACTACAGCTGGACGCATTTTGTCGACCATGAACACGGCGCCTGGTACCGCATTTTGACTCCGGAGAATCGCAAGATCAGCGACGAGAAAAGCCCGGCCGGCAAGGTCGATTACCACACCATGGGCGCCTGCCATGAAGTGCTGAACGTGATTGGTGGTGCCGCATGAGCGCCACTTTCCCTCCTTTTGTTTCAGCCGGCGAAGCGCTGACGGATATGCTGCGCACGGGCGCGGATACCTGGAGCAGCCAGGTGGGCGGCTCGACCTGGAACGTGGCGCGCGTGATGGCGCGCCTGGGCGTGCCCAGTGCCTTTGCCGGCGCCGTCAGCCTCGACGTCTTCGGCGATGCGCTGGCAGCGGCCACCAAAGCGTCGGGCCTGGACATGCGCTTCTTGCAGCGCTGTGCGAAGTCGCCGCTGCTGGCCATCGTGCACGAACTGCATCCACCCACGTATTACTTCATCGGCGACGACAGCGCCGACCTGCATTTCGACGCGGCGCTCTTGCCGGCCGGCTGGATGCAGGGGGCGCAATGGGTGCATTTCGGCGGCATCAGCCTGGCGCGCGAACCGCTGGCGGGCAAGCTGGTGGCGCTGGCGCAGGAACTCAAGGCGGCTGGCGTGAAAATCAGCTATGACCCGAATTTCCGCGTCATGATGGATGAGCGCTACGACGCCACCCTGCGCCGCATGGTGGAACTGGCTGACGTCGTCAAAGTGTCGGACGAAGACCTGGCGGGTCTGTTTCGCCACGATGACATCGATGGCGCGTTTGCCGTGCTGCGCGGCTGGAATCCGCAAGCCACGTATCTGTATACGCGTGGCGCGCAGGGCGCCGCCCTGTACCAGGGCGAACAGACATGGCAGGCGGCGCCGCCCGTCATCGAGGTGGTCGACTCGGTGGGGGCGGGCGACGCCAGCATCGGCGGCTTGCTGTATAGCCTGATGTACCGGCCCGATGCCGATGGTGGCCAGCACTTGCGCTTCGCCGTCGCGGCCGGGGCGGGCGCCTGCCTGGCCGCTGGCGGCTCGCCGCCCTCCGTGCAATTGGTGGAATCGTTGCTGGAGCGCACTATATTGGGATGATGTGGGCATGGTGTGTGTATTCAGCAGCGCCAGTGCGCCCTTCTTGCAATAAAAGGCGTAAGATTTGCTTTCTTGCCATGTCAAGAGCCTGTCCCTGGAGCGCATTCATCTGCGGGGACAGGCTGCAAGTCATGCGCTGAAAAATATGCCGTTCCTCCCAGTGCCATGCATGGCGCTACCTGGCCGGATCTGTGCGCTTTACAGAGCATGGGCGCTGAGAAGGAAGTCCGCATGCATAAGGTCCGGAAATTTTTCAATCCCAGGAGCTTCAAATTCAAGATGGCTGTGCTTGTGGGCGTGCTGGTGCTGTGCGCGACGGGTTCTGTTGCGCTCACATCGCTCTCTGTCGCGCAAGGGCAGATGGCATCCGTCATCGGCAATCAGCAATATGCCTTGCTGGCCAGCGCGGCCGCATATATCGACGACGATTTGAATGCGAAGAAAGCACTGCTCAGGGTGCTGGCGGAAGGGCTACCCGCGGACGTGGTTGAACATCCGCAGCGCATGCAGGCATTTATTGAAAATCATCCAAGCCTGCGCGAGGAATTTTTCAATCTCGTCGCCTTTGATGCTACGGGAAAATTGATTGCCAGCATGAATGACCGGAGCGTGGTCGGCAAGCTCAATTTCGCCACGCGTGACTACTTTATCGATACCGTCAAATTCAGGGAGGGCGTGATATCGCGTCCATTCAGGAGCATGCTGTCGGGCAAGCCCATCGTGCTGGTAACCGAACCGATCTATGACGAAGCCGGTCAATTGCGGTATATCATCGCTGCCGGTATCAATTTGCAAAGCCCCACATTTTTCGGCCAGTGGGAGCAGCTCAAGCCGGGCAAGAGCGGCTATCTGTTCATGTTGACCCACGACGGCACGATCCTCCACCATCCTGACCCGGCGCGCGTCCTGAAGCGGGTGAGTGAGGAAAAGGGTGGGGCGACGCCTTCCACCGTGGCTGCATTGCGTGGATTCGACGGCTGGATGCAGGGTAAAACCAAGCTGGGCGTGCAGGCAATTATCACGTACAAGCATTTGCGCGCGGCAGATTGGATCATCGGCGCCGTCTACCCTGAAAGCGAGGCATTCACGCCGATCACCGATATTTATGCCAAAGTCATCATTGCTTCGTCAGGCGTCGCCTTGCTGGCCAGTTGTGCCGGCTGGTTCGCGGTGCTGCTGCTCTTGCGCCCCTTGGGCGATCTGGGCCGACATGTGGCGAACATACGCTCAGGCAATGCCGATATTGAGGTTTTTGATATCGCCCGCAAAGACGAATTCGGAAAGCTGAGCCGTGCATTCTATGCGCTGTCGCTGCAGAGGGAGGCTGCGGAGAGCAACCTCGCTGCTTTGGCGCGCACTGACATGCTGACCGGCCTGCACAACAGGCGCATGTTTGACGAGGCGCTGGCTGGGGCATTGACGCGTGCCCGGCGCGCTGGTACGGGCCTGGCGCTGGCTTATCTGGATATCGATTATTTTAAATCAATAAATGACACATATGGGCATGGCATCGGCGACCTGGTATTGATTGAATTTGCCAAACGGCTCAAGGCTTGCGTCCGGGCCTCGGACACGGTGGCGCGCCTTGCAGGCGATGAGTTTGTGATCATTTTTGAACAACTGACGGATCAGTCCGAACTCGCGATACTGGGCAAGAAAATCGTGCAAGAGATGGTTGTGCGCTTTGATTGCAGCGGTATCGGTCTGCATGTCGCCACCAGTGTCGGCCTGGCGTTCTGCGCCCGGGGCGACACGACGGAAGGGGCTTTATTGACGGCGGCCGATACGGCGCTCTACAAGGCAAAAAGCGCTGGCCGCAACGGTTATGCCATCACTTCGGTCGGCAGCCTCGCCTTGACCGAGGCGCTGTAGGGGCGGGTGCGCCGGCAAGGCGAGTGACTGGCATCGCCTGTTCTGGCAGCGTCAAGGCCTGCGCTGGTCTTTTTCCGCCGGCGGCGCAAATCTACCCGACGATGCCCGCTCTACCAGGGTAAATTCCATCAAGCGATGGGTGGCCGGCATGGTTTCCCCCGCGCGGCGCTGGCGTATCTCATCGATGACGAGATTGACGGCGGCGCGCGCCATGTCGGCAATGGGCTGGTGGATGGTGGTCAGCTCGGGCCAGACGGTGCTGGCGACGGGTGTGTCGTCGAAGCCGCACACGCTCAATTGCGCCGGTACCTGCAAGCCCATGCCGTGCGCCACGGCCAGGGTGGCGGCCGCCATGTCGTCGTTGCTGGCGAAGATGGCGCTGGGGTACGGTTGTTGCGCCAGCAACTGGCGTGCCGCGTCGAGACCCGAACGATAGGTAAAGTAACCTTGCGCCACCCTGTGCGGCGGCACCTGCAAGCCCGCTTCCCGCATGGCGTCCTCGAAGGCCTGGCGGCGTAGCAGGGCGGGCGTATGCGCCGGATCGCCTTCGATGAAGCCGATGTCGCGGTGGCCCAGCGCGAGCAGATGGCGCGTCATGGCCAGCGCGCCTTCGTAGTCGTCGATGCGCACGGCCGACACATCGGGCGAGGGGCGCGCCGTGGCAACGGCGATGGCGGGGATACCCATCTGATTCAGCTGCGCCAGCACTGCGGGCGAATCGCACAGGGGCGGCGGCACCAGGATGCCATCCACGCCGGCCGCCACCAGGCAGGCGATGCCGGCGCGCTGGCTGTCCAGGTCTTCGCAGCGCTCGAGCAGCAGCTGGCCGCCGCCCTGACGGCATTGATCCATGGCGCCGACCAGGAATTCGCTGAGGAAGGCGGCGCTGGGGTTGCTGTACAGCAAGCCGATGCGGAGGGTGCCTGTGCGGGCCGCCCTGGCCGCCAGGTTGGGTTGATAGTGCAGGCTGGCGATCGCCGCCTCGACCTTGTCCCGCGTGGCCGTGCTGACGCTGGCGCGTCCGTTGATGACGCGCGATACCGTCATGGCCGACACGCCTGCCACGCGCGCCACGTCATGCACGGTCGCGCCGCTGGCGGTATCGGGGGCGGCGTGCGCCGCCTTATTCGAGGTGGCCACCGAATTTCAGCTTGCCGCTGATGCGCATGCCGTGCAATTGTCCCTCTTCCAGTTCGGCGGCGCTGGTGCGCTGCGCCGTGTCGCGCCGCGCCAGTCCCACCGACAGGATATCGAGCATCATCAGCTGCAGCAGCCGCACGATCATGGGCACGAAATTGAGGTTGCCCTCCGGGTGGTTCAGGGTCAGCAGCACGTCGGCCAGCTTGGCCAGCGGCGAACCGCTGGCGGTAATGGCCAGCACGCGCGCGCCGCAGCCCTGCGCCACCTTGACGGTGCGCAGCAGCTCGGGCAGGGCGCCCGAGCGGGAAATGACCAGCGCCACGTCGCCGGGCTTGAGCATGGCGGCGCTCATTTCCTGCGCCTGCGGATCGGCAAAGAAGCTGCTGATGATGCCCAGGTTGAGCAGCTTCTGCTGCATGTCATCGGCCACCACGCGGGCGCTGCCCACGGCCAGCAATTCCACGCGCTGCGCGCCGCGCAACAGTTCGATGGCGGCCGTCAGCGCCTTCACGTCGAGCATGTCGCGCAGGGCCAGCGCGGCCGAGGCGTTGTTGCCCAGCACCTTGCGCGCCAGTTCGGCATCGGAGTCCGAAATCTCCACATGGCAGTGGGCCACTGTGATGGCGCCGCCCGTCAGGCCGGAAGCGAGCTTCAATTTGAAGTCGGCCAGGCCCTGTACGCCGATCGAGCGGCAAAATCGCATCACGGTCGGCTGGCTGACGCCGACCCTTTGGGCGATCTCGGCGATCGGCAGGGTCAGCATGGCGTTTGGCTCCTTCAGCACCCAGTCGGCCACCTTGCATTCCGAGGGGCTCATGCGCCCGCGCGCCTGGCGTACGGATTCGAGCACGGGTGCGCCGGAATGGGCGCGCTTGAGCTTTTGCGCCAGGATGGCGGCGATGCCCAGAAAGGTCGGCAGTTCGGCTGTGATTAGGAAAGTGGGGATCTGCGCCAGGTATTCGTTCAGGCGGCCCTTTTGCTCGAAGCGGGCACGGAACTGCGACTGTTCGAACAGGGGCCCCAGGCGCGGCACGATGCCACCGCCGATATAGATACCGCCCAGCGCACCGAGGGTCATGGCCACGTTGCCGGCGATGGAGCCAAGGATGGCGCAAAAGCAGTCCACCGCTTCGATGCAGACGTGGCATTCATTGTTCAGGGCACGGCTGGTGATGTCGGCCGCCAGCAGCGGTAGGGCATCGGGCTTGCCGGCGCGCTCGGACAGGGCGCGGTAGATCAGTTCCAGCCCGCGCCCGGAGGCGAGACGCTCGGCCGAGACGTGCGACAGCTCGCGCCAGGCGAAGGACAGCACGTCCATCTCGCGCTGGTCGCAGGGCGCGAAGCTGACGTGGCCGCCTTCGCTGCCCAGCGCGATCCAGCGGTCTTCGGCGGGAATCATGCCCGATACGCCCAGGCCCGTGCCCGAACCGAGCAGGCCGATGACGCTGTCGGCGCGCGCCATGCCGCCACCGATCTGCAGGCGCTGGTCGGGCCGCAGATAGGGCAGGGCCATGGCCAGCGCCGTGAAGTCATTCACCACCAGCAAAGTATCGAGGCCCAGCGCGGCGCGCATGGCCTCGATCGAGAAGAACCAGTGATGGTTCATCATGCGGATATTGTCGTCGTCGATGGGATTGGCGATGGCAATGGCCGCATGGCGCACGCGTGCCGAACCGGCGGCGCGCGCCTCGCTGCTATCCATATAGGCGGTGATGGCGTCGAGCAGCGAAGCATAGTCGTCGCAGGGCAGCACGGCTACCGCTTCCAGGTGGCCCTGGCGGGTTTCGAGCACGAAGCGGGCATTGGTGCCGCCGATGTCGGCCAGCAGGCGTGGCCCTTCACTGAAACGCTCCGCCGGATCGCTGCCTGCTACTTCCATTTTTTCATCAATTTTCATGGCGGTGCTTTGTCTCGTCTGCGTGCGCGGTCGTGGCGGCGCACTATCGTTATGGGCAAAAACCAAGGATTTTAATTCGTATACGTGCCGCGTGCCGAAAAATGCAGGGTGCCTGCGCAAATGCCTGTCCACTGTGCCAGATAGGTGGGCGGCAGTGGAAAAAACAGGGCAGTCGAGCCGCACATCAGTACGCAAATAAAGTGTCGCAGAGTAGTCGTAGGATTACAACATAATATGTTGATATTTGTTCGTAGTATAGTTACTATGTCCCTGCTGGAAAGAATTCTGGCCAGTACATTCGGCCACGAATGACTAGATAAAAAATAACTACTGAGGAGACTTACCATGCTGCATAGCACCATGTTGAAGGCCGTGTTGAAAACGCTGCCAGCTGCCATCGTCTTAGCCATCGCCAGCGGTTCCGCTGCCGCCGACCCAATGTACCCAAGTGACTCCGAAGGCTTCCATGGCTACCTGCGCGCTGGCGCCGGCAGCAATACATCGGGCGACGGCGGTTCGCAAGGCTGCTTCGGCCTGGGTGGCAACACCATGAAATACCGTCTGGGCAATGAGTGCGACGCCTACACGGAATTCGGCTACACCAAGTCCGTCGCCAAGTCCGGCGGCGTGAACTACCTGGCCACCATCTGGGTCAATGCCTACGCGCCAAATTCCGATTTCGGCGACAACAAGCTGGGCATCGTCAAGGCCTATGTCGAAGCGCAGGGACTCGATTTCCTGAACGGCGGCACGGCCTGGATCGGTAAGCGCTTCTACTACCGTCCTGACATCCACATGCTGGACTTGCAATACATCAACATGAACGGCACGGGCGCCGGCCTGGACCGCATTCCTGCAGGCCCGGGTAAATTCTCGTATGCCTTCTTCAAGGACAACGATATCAATACCGTGTCGCCGACCGGCGTCGTGAGCACCAAGTCTGCCGTGCGCCAGAACTTCATTTTCGGTGAAATTCCCGTCAATGAAAACGGCACGCTGGACCTGGCTGCGACCTATATCATCGGTGAAGGCAAGGACAACGACGCTTTTGGCCAGAAACACAATGGCTGGCAGTTGTCGGCATTCCACCGTCAAGGTAAAGTATTTGGCGGCGGCAATACCTTCGGCGTGCAATACGGCGTCGGTCCTGGCACCGGCAAGGGCGCGCAGTTCGGCGCTTCGGGCGACACCAATTTCGGTTCGGACGTGAAACGCACGCGCATCTTCAATGACATGGCGATCCAGCCGATGGCCAACTTCGGCATGGAATTCGTCGCCCTGTGGCAAAAAGACGAGTCGAATGCCACCGGTTCCTCGACCTGGACCTCGGTTGGCGTGCGTCCCGTGTACGCGTTCACCGACAACTTCAAACTGGTGGGCGAACTGGGCACGGACCGCGTAACGCAAGCGGGCGGCCTGCCAGCCAAGCGTTTGACCAAGCTGACCATCGCACCGACGATCTCCGCCGGCCCTGGCCTGTGGTCGCGTCCTGAACTGCGCGCTTTCGTCACCTACGGCAAATGGAACGATGCGGCCACCGCGTCGGTCAATGCATCGAACAACGGCGGCCCGATCTATAACAACAATACCAGCGGCACGTCGTATGGCTTCCAGGTAGAAACCTGGTTTTAAACACCGAACCAAGCCTGTTGCGCGGCGCGCTTTTCGGCCACACATGAGTGCCGCGCGCGACGGTTTTGTTCAGCGTTGATGTTTGTAAGTGCAGATCAACCTGGCGCATCCTTCGCGGATGTGTTTTTGGCGCCGCCCCGTGATATAAATACAATGTAAGCATGTCATGGATCACGGCGCCGTCTTTTCACTGATGATGATGCCCGTTTGCAAGCGGGTCTGAGCACAAGAGCGCCGGTACAGGCGCACTATCACCTTTTTCGGCCACCGTATGCCGAAGCCCCCTAAAAGCTTGATCAAAAAAGGAATGTGGAGATGAAACTGAAATTCAAGATTACCCAACTGGCCGCACTGACCACCCTGGCATTTGCCGGCAGCGCTTTTGCAACCGACGTGGAAGTGTTGCACTACTGGACCTCCGGCGGCGAAGCGAAGTCCGTGGGCCAGTTGCAGCAAATCGTGAAGGAAAGCGGCTTTGGCTGGAAAGACTTCGCCGTGGCTGGTGGCGCTGGCGAAAACGCCGCGACCGCGCTGAAAACCCGCGTCATTTCCGGCAACCCGCCAACGGCCGCTCAGATCAAGGGACCATCGATCCAGGAATGGGGCGCGGAAGGCGTGCTGGCCAATATCGATGATGCAGCCATTCCAGGCAAATGGGATGCCGTGCTGCCGAAAGTTGTCGCCGACATCATGAAATACAAGGGCCATTACGTTGCCGCCCCTGTCAACGTCCACCGCGTCAACTGGATGTGGGTGAATCCGGAAGTGCTGAAAAAGGCCGGCGTGGCCACCACTCCGACGACTTGGGATGCGTTCTTCGACGCGGCCGAGAAAATCAAGAAATCGGGCGGCATCGCGATTGCCCACGGCGGCCAGCCATGGCAGGACGCCACCGTGTTTGAATCCGTCGCGCTGGGCGTAGGTGGCACCGAATTCTACAAGAAGGCCATCCTCAAGCTGGACCAGAAGGAATTGACCGGCCCGACCATGCTCAAGGTGTTCGACACCCTGGGCAAGGTGAAGACCTACATCGACAAGGATGCGGCCGGCCGCGACTGGAACCTGGCCACTGCCATGGTCATCAACAACAAGGCCGGCTTCCAGTTCATGGGTGACTGGGCCAAGGGCGAGTTCACGGCTGCCGGCAAGGTGCCGGGCAAGGACTACCTGTGCGTGGCAGCGCCTGGCACGGACAAGGCCTATACCTTCAACATCGATTCGTTTGCCATGTTCACGCAAAAGGATGCGAATGCGAAGAAAGGGCAGATCGCCCTGGCCAACGCCATCATGAATCCGAAGTTCCAGTCGATCTTCAACCTGAACAAGGGTTCCATCCCCGTGCGTTCCGGCGTTTCCAAGGACAAGTTTGACGCTTGCGCCCTGAAATCGATGGAAGACATGGATGCCACCAACAAGACCGGCGGCCTGGTGCCATCGTTCGCCCACGGCATGGCGCTGCCATCGGCCACCCAAGGCGCCGTGACCGACGTCATCGCCAAGTTCATGAATACCAACATGAGCTCGAAAGACGCGGTTGCAGCTTTGGCCAAAGCGGCAAAAGTGAAGTAATCACGCCGGCGCCGGCACTCCCGCCGGCGCCCGCAGTATCGCATGCATCGCAGGCGCCCGCCCTGGCGTTCGTCCAGGCCGGCGCCACACGCAGTTTTACTTCTACGGCTGTCCTATGTCCATACGCAAGCAATTCGACCGATGGATACCGCAGATGGTGCTGGGCCCCACGCTCATCGCCAGCTTGGTATTTGTCTATGGTTTTATCTTTTTGACCGGTTGGCTGTCGCTGACCGAATCGCGGCTGATGCCGAACTACGAGTTCGCCGGCCTGGTGCAATACGTCGAGCTGTTCGACAATGAGCGCTGGTGGACCTCGCTCAAGAACCTCGGTATCTTTGGTGTCCTGTTCATCGGTTGCAGCATCGCCATCGGCCTGTTCCTGGCGATCCTGCTGGACCAGAAAATCCGCGCCGAAGGCGCGCTGCGCGCCATCTACCTGTATCCGATGGCGCTGTCCTTCATCGTCACCGGCACGGCCTGGAAATGGATGCTCAATCCCAGCCTGGGCCTGGAAAAAGTCATGCACGACTGGGGCTGGACGTCGTTTACCTTCGACTGGCTGGTGAACTCCGACATGGCCATCTACACGGTGGTGATCGCCGGCGTATGGCAATCGTCGGGCTTTGTCATGGCCCTGTTCCTGGCCGGCCTGCGCGGCATCGATGATGAAATCATCAAGGCGGCGCAAGTCGATGGCGCGTCCTTGCCGACGATCTACTGGCGCATCGTGATTCCCGCCATGCGTCCCGTGTTCTTCAGCGTGCTGCTGATCCTCGCGCATATCGCCATCAAGAGCTTCGACCTGGTCATCGCTTTGACCGCCGGCGGACCTGGCAATTCGTCGTCCGTGCCGGCCATCTTCATGTACCAGTTTTCCTTCACCCGCGGCCAGCTGGGCCTGGGCTCGGCATCGGCAATGATGATGCTGGCCACCATCGTGGCCGTGCTCGTGCCGCTGATGTACCTGGAAACGCGCAGCGCAAAGGCGATGAGATGACACCTACACGTAATAATCGCCTCACCCTCGGACGGGTGGTTGTATACCTGCTGCTGATTCTGTTTGCGGTGTACTACATCGTGCCCCTGTACGTGACCCTGTCGACGTCGTTCAAGTCGCTCGACGAGATCCGCAGCGGCAACCTGCTGGCCTTGCCGCACGTGTGGCAGTTCGAGTCCTGGTCCAAGGCCTGGTCTTCGGCCTGCACGGGCGTCACCTGCGACGGCATGCAGCCGTTCTTCTGGAACTCGATCAAGATGGTGATTCCCGCCGTGCTGATTTCGACCTTCCTGGGCGCCTTCAATGGCTATGTGTTCGCGCACTGGCGCTTCCGTGGTTCGGAAATCCTGTTTGCCGCCTTGCTGGTGGGCTGCTTCATTCCGTTCCAGGTGGTGATCCTGCCGATGGCGCGCCTGCTGGGTGAATTTGGCCTGGCCAATACCACCACGGGCCTCGTTTTCGTGCACGTGGTGTATGGCACGGCCTTCACGACCCTGTTCTTCCGTAACTACTATATCGGCGTACCGGAAGAACTGATCAAGGCAGCGCGCATCGACGGCGCCGGCTTCTTCCTGATCTTCCGCAAGATCGTGCTGCCGATTTCGGGTCCGATTTTCGTCGTCTGCATCATCTGGCAGTTCACGCAGATCTGGAACGACTTCCTGTTCGGTATCGTTTTCGCCAGCGGCGATTCGCAGCCGATCACGGTGGGCTTGAACAACCTGGTCAACACGTCCACGGGCGTGAAGGAATACAACGTCAACATGGCCGCCGCGGTGATTGCCGCGCTGCCGACCCTGCTGGTCTATCTGGTCGCAGGCCGTTATTTTGTGCGCGGTCTGACCGCAGGCGCAGTCAAAGGTTAAGGAAATAATATGTCCAGTTTATCGATACGCGGTATCCGCAAGGTGTACACGAATGGCGTCGAAGTCCTCAAGGGCATCGACATCGAGATCAAGGATGGCCAGTTCCTGATCCTCGTCGGCGGCTCCGGCTCCGGCAAATCGACCTTGCTCAACATGGTGGCCGGCCTGGAAAGCGTCACCTCGGGCGAAATCCTCATCGACGGCAAGGTCGTCAACGACCTGCCGCCAAAGGACCGCGACATCGCCATGGTGTTCCAGTCCTATGCACTGTATCCGTCCATGACGGTGCGCGAAAACATCGCGTTTGGTTTGAACGTGAAAAAAGTGCCGAAGGCCGAGCAGGAAGAAATCGTCGCCCGTGTCGCCGAAACCCTGCAGATCACACACTTGCTCGACCGCCGTCCGGCGCAGCTGTCGGGCGGCCAGCGGCAGAGGGTCGCCATGGGGCGCGCCATTTCGCGCAAGCCCTCGCTGTTCCTGTTCGACGAACCGCTGTCGAACCTGGACGCCAAGCTGCGCGTGGAAATGCGCGCCGAGATCAAGCTGCTGCACCAGCGCCTGAAGGCCACCATCGTCTACGTCACGCATGATCAGATCGAGGCGATGACCATGGGCGACCTGATCGCCGTCATGAAGGATGGGGTGGTGCAGCAACTGGGCACGCCGCAGGAGATTTACGACAATCCGGCCAACCTGTTCGTGGCCGGTTTCATCGGCTCGCCATCGATGAACTTCATCACCGTCAAGCCTGTCATCGAGGGCAACGAGGTGTTTGTTGCCATCGAGAATGCGGGCAAGAGCATGCGCCTGGCCCTGCCATTTGCCGCCGACAAGCTGCGCAGCTATGCGGGCCGCGACGTGATCCTGGGCGTGCGCCCGGAGCAAATCACGGACATGAGCAGTGCGCACGGCGACGTGGGCCAGGAACTGGGCTGCCTGATCGACCTGGTCGAGCCAACCGGCCCCGATACCTTGCTGACGACGCGCCTGAATGGTGCTGCCGTGACTTGCCGCACGCATCCGCGCGAAGCCGTGCTGCCGGGGCAGACCATGCAACTGTCGTTCAACCTGTCGAAGGCGGCCATGTTTGATCCGGCCAATGGTGAACGCATCGCGTAAGCAGTATCTGCATAGATAACGGCCCGCCTGTCAGCTGACAGGCGGGCCGTTGTTGTTTACGCCGGCGCGCCTATTTGGCCAGCGATTGCTTGTACGCGATGGCGTAGCGCAGCTTGCCCGTCGGCGTGACCAGCTCGTCCAGCGCCCCCTGCTTGAAGACACCCGTCCAGCCCAGCGTTTGCGCCGTCATGCCGCCGCTGACGATATCGTTCGCCTTCAGGCCCGCCATCGCCATCGATGCGCTCCTGATGGTGCCCATGTAGCTGCCGGCATCGCGCATGTCGGTCTTTGCCAGGTCAATGCCGGCCTGCTTGCGCAGCCAGTCTGCCCAGTAGAATTCGAGGAATTCCGTGGCCGTCGATGGCACCACGTAGCCGGCGTCGCGCGTGAAGTAGACGAGCGAGCGGTATGGGTCATCCCCCAGGGCTTTCAAGCCGATGGAGGCCGGCAGCTGGCTGGTATTGATGGCCTTGTTGCTACCATCTTTCAGCCAGACCTTGTTTGCCTTCTTCATCTGCGTCCAGAAATCGTCTTCATTGAGCTTGCTGAAATTGTCTGTCACCTTGACCCACACTTTCAGCTGATGGTTCTGGCCATTGTCTGCATCCCAGAAAGTGGAAAACGTGTGGTGGCCATCGGTCAGGTACAGGGTGCCGCGCGGGCCGATCACGACAGTCTTCATGTCATGCGGACGGCTTCCCACGGCCGCCTTGCAGCGGTAGGCGGCCGGTGGCGCGGCCAGGGTGGCGCCAGGTACATTGGCCGTGTTGGGCAAGACGTCGCCCTGGCCATTGGCTACACACAGGTCGGCGAACTTCTTTGGTTTTGCGATGTCGGTGATGTGCTTTTCTTCGGCGGCATAGCGTCCCAGCTTGTAATACACCTGGTCGTAGCCGATGGCCGGCTGGGTGGGATGCAGTTCATCGAGGCGCACCTGCAGAATGCGCGGATGCGCTGCGCTGCCCACCACGGTGGCCATCAGCGCTTGCTGGCGCGCGCCGAGCGCCGGTGCCGTGGCGACGGCCGCATCCCTGGCCCACGCCACATTGCTGAAGGACAGGGCCAGCAGCAGGGCGCTGGCAGTGTGCGTCGTGTGCATGCGACTCTCCATTATCGTTTGCGCCTCATTCCAGCAGCGCGCTGGGCACGCGCGGCGAAGACATCAGGTCACGAAAGGCGGCCCAGTGCTCGGCACGCGTGGCGCCCTGGCGTTCGACATAGGCTTTCGCCATGTCCTGGCCCAGGTTGTAATTGATGACATAAGCACCCATGGCATCGTAGAACTGCAGGCGTTGCGCGGATTTTTCGGCCGGATACAGGCGCACATTGACCAGCCATTCCAGTGCTTCTTCGCGCGTGATGCTACCTTCGAGGTACTGGCGCGCGATGTCGTTGTCGGCGTAGCCGAGTTTGGCCAGCAGCGCATTGAGTTGCGCATAGCGGGGCGCCAGCGCAGGGTCCAGGCCGGCCAGCGGGTACAGCACCTGCTGCTCGAAATTCAGTCGTTCCGCATCCGTAAAACTCAGTTCGATGCCGTAATTGGCCGTGCCTTCGGCGATCAAGGATTGCGGCGAATACAGCGGATAAATGCAGTACTCCATCCAGCCCTTGCCGCGCACCAGGTCGCGCTCCAGCAGCACATTGTAGACATGGTGGCCCGGATAAGCCTCGTGGCAACCGAGGTCGACCGCACGGTCTATATACACGGGCAAGTCCGTATTGATCTGGATCACGCTCTGGTAATTGCCCTTGTACCAGTTGTAGCCGCTCCAGGGTTTATCTGTCACAAATTCCAGCACGAAATCTTCGCCTTCGGGCAGGGCGATGTACTGCAAGGTGTGCTCGCGGCCCGCGCGGATGGCCGCATCCATGACGGCGCGCAGCTTGTCCGCGGGAATGACGAGTTGCGCGCGCAAGGCGTTGACCCTGTCGCTCACCGTGCCGTCGCCGGGCAGCAGGGCATCGATCTGCGCCACCAGCTGTTCGTACCAGGCTCGGTCGTGGTGCGGCGAGACAGCGTCGTACAGGCGCGCGCTTTCCGTATCGAAATCGAGGCGTGCGCCTTGCAGCATGTCTACCTTGGCCAGTACGGCTTGCAACTGCTTGCGCAGGTTGAGGGCGCGCAGGCAGTGTCCGTCAGCCAGCTGAGCCAACGCTTCATGCGCAGCAGCCTTGATGTCGTTCAAACCCTGTTGCTGTTCGACCGCTTCAGCCTGCCAAACGGGCGGGCCGTAATAGGCGTCGACATACGAGGCATCGTGCTGGCCCATGGCCAGGACCAGCTTGACGTAGCGTTCGGCCACGTGGGCAAGAATGGGGGAATGGCTGTCGTTGATCGTCATGGCGGCGCGGCAGGGGCGGAAATGGTCAGGCGCTTATTGTATAGCGCAATGCCAGGGGGCGGTTTCACTGATGGGCTGCGCCTGGCGGTGCAGCCCGTGCAACCATGTCCGCTGGCGGCCTCCTAGAACTCGACCGGGCGTCCTGCGCGCATCGCTTGCGTCATGGCCAGGCCGATGCGCGTCGCCTCTGTCGCGTCGTGCAAGGTCAATGACAGGATGCGCCGGCCCAGCGCCGCATCGGCAAACTCCTGCGCCTCGATCAGAAAAGCGTCGGCGAAGCGGGCATAGAAGTCTGGCGTGCATTCATTGCGTACGCCATGCGCATCCGAGATGTCCACGCGGTTCAGGCGCGGATTGCTGCCTACGGCCAGGCGGCCGCCCGTGCCGAACACTTCCGTCAGGGTTTCATGGCCATGCGCCATGGTGCGCGACGCCATGAAGCTGGCCATGCTGCCATCGGCAAACTCGACCGTTGCCAGGCCATTGTCGACGTCGCCGTACGCCTGCAAGCCCGTGTGGATGGCGTTGGTGCCGCTCGCATACACGCGTTTAGGCACGGGGTTGCCCAGCAGCCAGCGCGCCAGGTCGATATCGTGCACGCTGCAATCGAGAAAGATGCCGCCGCTGGTGGGGGCGAAGCGCATGAAGGCGCCGCTGGGGTCGTTCTGGTCGCAGGTTTGCGAACGGACTAGATAGGGCTTGCCGATCAGGCCCTGGGCGATCTTTTGCTGCGCGTCATGGTAGCTGGCGTCGAAACGGCGCACGAAGCCGATCATGATGGTCAGCTGCGGATGGCGCGCCGCTTCCGCCTCTACTTTCAGGCAGTCGGCCAGGTCCAGCGACAGCGGCTTTTCGCAAAACACGTGCTTGCCTGCGCGCAGGGCGGCGATGATCTGCTCCGCATGCAGCGAGGTGGGCGTGACGAGGAAAACGGCGTCCAGGCCAGGGTGGGCCAGCAGGGCATCATAGTCGGCATAGCCGGTGGTGACGCCCAGCTGGCTGGCCGCCCAGTCGAGTTCGGCCGGCACGGGGCTGCAGGCGGCCACCACTTCGGCGTTGGGCACGCGCTGCGCCAGGTTGATGGCGTGGCGCTGGCCCAGTCGGCCCAGGCCGACGATGCCGACTTTTAATGTTGGGGATGACATGGTGTCTCCAGATATTTTTATTATTGGTTTATAAATTGACTACGCGCTGTTCGCGCCACGACAGCGTGGCCGCCTCGGCCAGTTCCAGTGCCTTCAAGCCATCATGGACGGTGGTGCGCAGCGGCGTGCCGTGGCTGAGGGCATCAAAGAAATGCGCCATTTCCTGCGCGTATGCCACGCGATAACGTTCCAGGAAAAAATCTTCCGGCTTGTCCACGCTGACGTTGACAGCACCATACGCCGTCACTTCCGTCGGCTTGTGGTTGCCCGCCTGCAGCATGCCGGCGCTGCCCAGCACTTCGAAGCGCTGGTCGTAGCCATACGCGGCGCGGCGCGAGGCATTGATCTGGCACAAGCGTCCTTTTGCCGTGCGGATGGTGACGACGGCGGTGTCCAGGTCGCCCGCCTCGCCGATGGCCGGGTCGACCAGGCAGCTGCCCGTCGCGTGCACGCTGACGGCTTCATCGTCGAGTATCCAGCGGAAGATGTCGAAATCGTGGATCAGCATATCCTTGAAGATGCCGCCCGAGACCTTGATGTAGCTCACGGGGGGCGGGCCCGGATCGCGGCTGGTAACAATGAGCAGCTCCGGCGTGCCGATTTCGCCCGCTTCGATACGTGTCTTGACGGCATTGAACGTGGGATCATAGCGGCGCTGGAAGCCCAGCATGCACATGACCTTGGCTTCCTTGACGGCGGCGGCGCAGGCGCGTGCCCGGTCTAGCGTCAGGTCGACGGGCTTTTCGCAAAAGATGGCCTTGCCAGCAGCGGCCGAGCGCAGTATCAGGTCCGCGTGCGTGTCCGTGCTGGAAGCGATGACGACGGCCTTGACGGACGGGTCGGCCAGTGCCGCTTCAACGGTGGCACTGCTGCCGCCGTGCAGGCCGGCCAGCGCGGCGGCCGCTTCCTGGTTGACGTCAACCACGTATTTGAACTGCACGCCGGGTTGGGCGGCCAGGTTGGCCGCGTGGATTTTGCCGATGCGTCCGGCGCCGAACAACGCTACTTCAATCATCATGTTCTCCTGGGGTGTGGATTTCTTCGATATCGAGCTCTAATTTGTATGCCAGCGCGATGAATAGCGCCTGGCACAGGCAGATGGTGCTGGTCAGCGAGCGGAAAGCGAAGGCGCTGCCCTCGGTGACGGTCAACAGCGCGTCGGCGGCCCGCGCGAGCGGCGCCAGCTTGCTGTCGGTAATCACCAGTACCTTGGCGCCCTTGTCTTGCGCTGCCTTGATGCACTGCTGGGTTTCCTTGCCGTAAGGCGAGAAACTGATGGCGATCGCCACATCGCGTTCGCGCACGCTGCGCATCTGCTCGCGGTGCATGCCGCCCAGTCCGCTAATCAGGTGCACGCGCTTGTCCGTGTGTTCCAGCGCGTAGGCGATGTAGGAGGCGATCGGAAACGACCGGCGTACGCCGATCACATAAATATTTTCAGCCTTGAGCAGCAGGTTGACGGCCGCTTCCAGCTGCGCGTCGTCGAGGCCGGCGGCCAGGTCGTCGAGGCCGGCACGGCTGGCGCCGACGAATTCGCGCGTCAGGTCGCCTGCGCTGAGCGCGGCGTCGCGCGTGGAAATGAGCTTGCGGATGCGCTGCTGGTAGTCGGGCGTGGCGCCGGCCTGGTCTGTGTATGCCTGGCGGAACACATCTTGCATTTCGCTGAAACCCGTGTAACCGAAGCGCTGCGCGAAACGCACGATGGCCGATGGCTGCACGTCGCAGGCGGTGGCGATATCGCTGATGCGCTCAAGCATCAGGCTGGCGCGGTGCTTTTCGATGTATTGGGCGATGACTTTCAACTGGCGCGACAGATTGTCGTACTCGGCGGCAATGTGCTGCATCAGCTGTTCGATGGGGGCGGTGGCTGCCATGTTGTTTCCTTTGTGCTCTATGTACTGACTGGGCCGCGATGGTCGATGCACGCGGCTGGTTCTGGCGAGAATTATAGGAGTGAATCCAGAAAATAGAAATGATTTTCTATTTAAATATATTTTGAAAATTTTATTGCATTTGTCTTTTTTGTGGCCTAAGCTGTGCGCAGTGCATCGGGTCTTGCCGGTTTTCCGGTTCCCCGCTGACACGCGACAAAAGCTGGCAACTATAAAAATTAATCCTTCAAGGAGACATTCATGCAAAGCAATAAGCGTAAGGGATTTCTGAAGAGCCTGGCCATGCTGGGCCTCGGCCTGGGACTGGGTCTGGGCATGAGCGCCAGCCACGCGGCGGGCGAGAAATTCGTGTTGATCAGCCATGCGCCTGATTCCGATTCCTGGTGGAACACGATTAAAAATTCCGTCAAGCAAGCAGGTGAAGACTTCAATGTCACCGTCGACTACCGCAACCCGCCGAATGGCGACCTGGCCGACATGGCGCGCCTGGTCGAGCAATCGGCAGCCCGCAACTACGACGGCGTGATCGTCAGCATCGCCGACTTCAGCGTGCTGCAAAAACCGCTGGGCCTTGTCGCCGCCAAGAAGATTCCGTTTGTCACGATTAATTCCGGCACCCTGGCGCAAAGCGAGCAGCTGGGCGCCGTGATGCACGTGGGCCAGCCTGAGTACGAGGCAGGCAAGGGTGCCGGCGAAAAAGCCAAGGCGGCTGGCATCAAGTCCTTCGTCTGTGTTAACCACTATGCGACGAATCCATCGTCGTTCGAGCGTTGCCGCGGCTTTGCCGAGGCCATCGGCGTCGATTTCAAGGCCGCCACCCTGGATGCGGGCGAAGATCCCACCACCATCGAAAGCAAGTTGAGCGCCTATCTGCGCAACAACCCGAAAACCCAGGCCGTGCTGGCGCTGGGGCCCACCTCGGCCCACGCTTCGTTGAAAGCATTGGAAAAAATGGGCTTGAAGGGCAAGATGTGGTTCGCCACCTTCGACCTGTCCGATGAAATCTCGAAAGGCATCAAGGATGGCAGCATCCAGTTCGCCATCGACCAGCAACCCTACCTGCAAGGCTATATCCCCGTTGCCGTGCTGGCCATCATGAAGCAGGACAAGACCACGGACCTGGCCAAGGTACGCGAAAAGCTGATCAATAACGCCAAGTTCAAGGCGCGCCTGGCCGAATATGGCCTGGCACCATCATATGGCCCGCGCCATATCGGTTCCGGTCCTGGTTATGTCACCAAGGACAATATCGGCAAGGTGGAGAAATACGCCGGCCAGTTCCGTTAAGCCTCCGCTTTTCAATTCCACCAATACCTTAGTCGTTGTCCCCGCGCGCAGGCCATGCTTGCCGGCGCGCGGGTCCTGCTGCCCTGGAATGGTTGTTTGGGCTGGCAGGTTGCTATAAAACAAGGGAGACATAGCATGAGTACCGTGAAATTAAGCGTGAAGCAGGGTGGCATGGCCGCCTCGGGCACGCCGCCGCAAAAGCAGGGCGCCGATGAACGCGTGGGGCAGGTCAGCTGGCTCAAGCGGCTGTTCAGCCGCCCGGAATTCGCCTCGATCTCGGGCGCCATCCTGGTGTTCGCCTTCTTCATCCTGACGGCCGGCGACTCTGGCATGTTCAACCTCGACGGCGTGATCAACTGGGCGCAAGTGGCCGCCTACCTGGGCATCATCGCCATCGGCGCCTGCGTATTGATGATCGCCGGCGAATTCGACCTGTCGATCGGCTCCATGATCGGCTTTGCCGGCATGATGATCGCCATCCCTTCCGTCTACTTCCACTGGCCCGTGTGGGCCGCCATCCTGTTCGCCTTTGCCGGTTCAATGGCGCTGGGCTGGCTCAACGGCTACCTGGTCATCAAGACGCGCTTGCCGTCGTTTATCGTCACCCTGGCCTTTTTGTTCATCCTGCGCGGCCTGACCCTGGCCCTGTCCATCATGTTTGCCAACCGCACCATCGTCAGCGGCATCGGCGCGCTGGCCGCCGATGACTGGCTGGCACTGACGCTGTTCCATGGCGAAGTGGGCACCTCGCTGTTCGCCTGGATGGCCAAGGCGGGCTGGATCACGGCGCTCGACAATGGCGCGCCATTGGTCAAGGGCATACCCAAGGTCATCGTCTGGTGGGCCGGCCTGGCGCTGGTGTCCGGCTTCGTCCTGGCGCGTACCCGCATCGGCAACTGGATTTTCGCCGTCGGCGGCGACGCCAACGCTGCCAAGAATGTGGGCGTGCCCGTGAAAACAATCAAGGTATCGCTGTTTGTCTTCACCGCTTTCTGCGCCTGTTTGTTTGCCACGCTGCAAGTATTTGACGTGGGATCGGCTGCCGCCGACCGCGGCATGCAAAAGGAATTCGAAGCCATCATCGCAGCCGTCATCGGCGGCGCCTTGCTGACGGGCGGCTACGGTTCCGTCGTCGGCGCCTGCTTCGGCGCGCTGATCTTTGGCGTGGTGCAGATCGGCATTACTTATACCAACATCAATTCGGACTGGTTCCGCGTCTTCCTCGGCGTCATGCTGCTGATCGCGGTACTGTTCAACAACTTTGTCCGTGCCCGCGTCACGGAAGCGAGATAAACCATGAGCGAATACATCCTTGCGCTGGAAAATATCAGCAAACGTTTCGGCTCCGTCATCGCCCTGCAAAACGTCACCCTGCGTTTGAAACCGGGCGAGGTGCATTGCCTGCTGGGCGACAACGGCGCCGGCAAGTCGACCCTGATCAAGACCCTGGCCGGCGTGCACCGGCCCACCAGCGGCGACTACCTGGTCGACGGCAAGAGCGTCAGCTTCAATTCGCCGAAAGAGGCGCTGGACCTGGGCGTGGCTACCGTCTACCAGGACCTGGCGCTGGTGCCATTGCTGTCCGTGGCGCGCAATTTCTTCATGGGGCGCGAGCCGATCAGGAAAATGTTCGGTGTGCTGCCCGTGATGGACATGGAGTACGCCGCTACCACGGCGCGCGACAAGCTGGCCGACATGGGCATCATGGTGCGCGACCCGCACCAGGCCGTGGGCACCATGTCGGGCGGCGAGCGGCAATGCCTGGCCATTGCCCGCGCCATCCACTTCGGCGCGCGCGTGCTGATCCTCGACGAGCCGACGGCCGCGCTGGGCGTGAAGCAATCGTTCAATGTGCTGAAACTGATTTACAAGGCGCGCGAACGGGGTTTGTCCGTGATCTTTATTACCCACAATGTGCATCATGCCTATCCCGTGGGCGACTCGTTCACCCTCTTGAACCGGGGCAGGTCGCTGGGTACCTACACCAAGGAAACCGTTTCCAAGGACGAAGTACTCGACATGATGGCGGGTGGTGCGGAAATGCAAACGCTGATGGCTGAACTCGACGGTGTCACGATTTAAGGATAACCATGAATAACCCGACACAATTTGCCCAGGGCCGCGCGCTGGACGTGATTTGCCTGGGCCGCCTGGCGGTGGACCTGTATGCGCAGCAGATCGGCAGCACCCTGGAAGACGTGACGAGTTTCGCCAAGTACCTGGGCGGCTCATCGGCGAATATCGCCTTCGGCACGGCCAGGCTGGGCTTGCAGTCCGCCATGCTGTCGAAGGTGGGCGACGACCACATGGGGCGTTTCCTTACCGACACCTTGTCGAAGGAAGGCTGCGACGTCAGCCATGTGGGCATCGACCGCGACCGCCTGACGGCCCTCGTCATGCTGGGCATCAAGGATAAAAACACCTTCCCCCTGATCTTCTACAGGGAAAATTGCGCCGACATGGCCATCGACGCGTCGTCGGTGGATGCGGCCTTCATTGCGTCGAGCAAAGCGCTCCTGATCACCGGCACGCATTTCTCTACGAGCGCCATGCACGCTGTCAGCACGCAAGCCCTGAAATTGGCCCGCGCCAACAACGTGCGTACCGTACTCGACATCGATTACCGGCCCGTGCTGTGGGGCTTGTCGGGCAAGGCGGACGGCGAAACGCGTTTCGTTTCCAACGAAGGCGTGACCCGCCACCTGCAGGCGATCCTGCCGCAGTTCGACCTGATCGTCGGCACGGAAGAGGAATTCATGATCGCCGGCGGCGGTGCCGATATCATGGCCAGCTTGCGCGCCGTGCGGGCCGCCACCCTCGCCACACTGGTGGTCAAGCGGGGCCCGCTGGGCAGCGCTGTCATCGACACGACCATTCCGCACAGTCTCGACGAAGCGTACAACTACCGTGGCGTGCGCGTGGAAGTGCTGAACGTGCTGGGCGCCGGCGACGCTTTTCTTTCCGGCTTCTTGAAAGGCTGGCTGCGCGGCGAGGATTACGAAGCGTGCTGCCGCTATGCGAATGGCTGCGGCGCCCTCGTCGTGTCGCGCCACGGTTGCGCGCCGGCCATGCCGTCGCCAGTCGAGCTCGACTATTTCCTGGCCCATGCGGCGACACTGACGCAGCCGGATCAGGATGCGACCCTGTCGCGCCTGCACCGCACGACTGTAGCGCGCAAGCAATGGGATGAGTTGTGCGTGTTTGCGTTTGATCATCGCACGCAGTTCTTTGAGCTGGCACAACAAACGGGCGCAGCCGAATCGCGTATCTCGGCTTTGAAGCAATTGATGGTGCAAGCCGTGGCCCAGACGGAAGCGGCCTTGCAGCTGGCTGGCAAGACGGGCGTACTGATCGATGGCCGCTATGGTGTCGATGCGCTCAACGATGCGACGGGGCGGGGCTGGTGGATAGGCCGTCCCGTGGAATTGCCGGGATCTAACCCGCTGCAATTTGACTGGGGCCGTTCCATCGGTTCGCACCTGCTCAGCTGGCCAAAGGAACACGTGATCAAATGCCTGGTGCAGCTGCACCCCGATGATGCCGTGGAAAACCGGCTGGAACAGGAAGCGCAGATCAAGGCCCTGTATGACGCGGCGCAAGTGAGCGGTCACGAACTGTTGCTGGAAGTGATACCGTCGGACGCCTTGCCGCAGAGTGACGATACCGTCTTGCGTGCCGTCAAGCGCCTGTATAACCTGGGCATTTACCCCGAATGGTGGAAGCTGGAAAGCATGTCGGCCCGGCAATGGCAAGCCATCGATGCCCTGGTGCACGAGCGCGATCCCTATTGCCGTGGCGTCGTCTTGCTGGGCTTGAATGCTCCGATCGAAAAACTTGCCGCCAGTTTTGACCAAGCCAGTGCCAGCACGACGTGCCGCGGCTTCATGGTAGGACGCACCATCTTCCAGGAACCGAGCCGCCGCTGGCTGGCAGGCGAACTCGACGATGCGGGCCTGATTGCCGCCGTGCGCGCCAACTTCGAACAGCTTATTGGCCTGTGGCAGCGTACGCGCAAGCACCTGGAGCGTGCAGCATGAGCGCCACGATCAGATTGACCATGGCGCAGGCGCTGGTGCGCTACCTGGCTGCCTTGCGGGTGGAAGGGGGCGAACCATTATTTGGCGGCGCCTTCGCCATCTTTGGCCACGGCAATGTCGCTGGCCTGGGCGAAGCGCTGTACCAGTATCGCGACAGCTTTCCCACTTACCGCGCCCACAACGAACAGGCGATGGCGCACTCGGCTATTGCGTATGCGAAAGCCCACATGCGCCGGCGCATGATGGCCGTCACCAGCTCCATCGGCCCGGGCGCCACGAATTTGCTGACGGCCGCCGCCCTGGCGCATGTGAACCGCCTGCCCGTGCTCTTGCTGCCAGGCGACGTGTTCGTCTCTCGCGCACCGGACCCGGTGCTGCAGCAGCTGGAAGATGCCACGGATGGCAGCGTGTCGGTGAACGATGCCTTCAAACCGCTGTCGCGCTATTTTGACCGCATCGTGTATCCGGAGCAATTGCTCACGGCCTTGCCACGCGCCATTGCCGCCTTGACGGACCCGGCCGCCTGCGGTCCCGTGACTTTGTCTCTGCCGCAAGACGTGCAAACGATGGCGTATGACTATCCGGCCGACTTTTTCGAGCCGAGAGTCGTGCGTTTTCGCGCCGTGCCGCCGGTGGAATCCGAACTGCAAGAAGCGGCGCTGCTATTGAAAAATGCGAAACAGCCGCTAATCGTGGCCGGTGGCGGTGTGCTGTACGGCAAGGCCAGCCCCGCCCTGCAGGCGTTCGCCGAGCGCCACGGCATTCCCGTGGCGGAAACCCAGGCGGGTAAAAGTTCCTTGCCGTGGGACCACCCTTTGCAGCTGGGCGCCATCGGCGTGACGGGCTCGCCCGCCGCGAACGCGCTGGCGGCGGACGCGGACGTGGTGCTGGCCATCGGCACGCGCCTGCAGGATTTCACGACCGGCTCGCATTCCCTGTTTGCGCAGGCGCAGTTGCTCAGCCTGAACGTCAACAGTTTTGACGCGCTGAAACGCCGTGGCCTGGGCTTGCAGGCGGACGCGACGCTGGGCTTGCAGGGACTGTCGCGGCTGCTGGGGAACTGGAACAGTGCGGGCCACTGGCTGGACCGTGCGCAGCAGGCGGGCAATGCCTGGCGCGCGACAGTTGCAGGCATCACCGGCCAGCGCGAGGTGGCGGGCTTGCCGTACGACGGTGAAGTCATCGGTGCCGTGCAGCGTTCATCCAGGGATTCCACCACCCGCGACATCGTCGTCTGCGCGGCAGGCACCTTGCCGGCCGAGCTGCACAAGCTGTGGCGCACCAGTACACCGGGCGGCTACCACATGGAATACGGCTATTCGTGCATGGGCTATGAAATCGCCGGCGGCCTCGGTGTCAAGATGGCCAAGCCGGATGCCGAGGTGATCGTCATGGTGGGCGATGGCAGCTATCTGATGATGAATTCGGAAATCGCCACTTCCGTCATGCTGGACAAAAAGCTGATTATTGTCGTGCTCGACAACCGCGGCTATGGCTGCATCAACCGCCTGCAGCAGGCGTGCGGCAATGCCTCGTTCAACAATATGTTGCCCGACAGCGCACCCGTGGTCGACTTCGCCCTGCATGCGCAATCGCTGGGCGCCTTGAGCGAACACGTGGACTCGATTGCTGAACTGGAACAGGCCATGCTGCGCGCCCGCGCCGCACCGCGTACGTATCTGATCTGCATCAATACGGACGACACGCGCACGACAGAAGAGGGTGGTTGCTGGTGGGAAGTGGCCGTGCCCGAGGTGTCCACCCAGCCAGGCGTGCAAGCTGCGCGCGCCCGTTATGAACTTGACCGTCTGAAACAAAGGAATTGAGATGACTACCTGGAATGTCAAGATCGGCATCAACCCGATCTCGTGGATGAACGACGATTTGCCAAGCCTGGGCGGCGAAACGCCCCTGGAGACAGCGCTGAAAGAGGGCGCCGAGATTGGCTACGTGGGTTTCGAGCTGGGCAACAAGTTTCCCAAGGATGCCCCCGCGCTGAATGCCGTACTGGGCAAGTATGGCCTGGCGTGCGTGTCCGGCTGGTATTCGGGCCGGCTGGCGCACCGCTCGGTGGAAGAAGAGATCGCTTCCGTAGCCTCGCATTTACGCTTGCTTGCCGACAGCGGCGCCAGCGTCATGGTCTACGGCGAAGTGGCCGACGCTATCCAGGGCGAAGCCCGTCCCCTGTATAAACGACCACGTTTCCAGACGCAGCAGCAATGGCAGGCATATGCGGACAAACTGACGGCCTTTTCCGCCCACCTGCTGGCGCATGGCGTGCGGCTGGCCTACCATCATCACATGGGTGCCTACGTGGAAACCCCGGCCGACGTGGATCAACTGATGGCCTTGACGGGGCCGGAAGTGGGCTTGTTGTTTGATACGGGTCATATCACGTTTGCCGGCGGCGACGCGGTGGCGGTGTTAAACAAGCATATCGATCGCATCTGCCACGTGCATTGCAAGGATGTGCGCCCCAACGTGGTGAAACTGGCCCGCAATGGCCACTGGAGTTTCCTGCAGGCTGTCATCAATGGCGCCTTCAGCGTGCCTGGCGACGGCTGCATCGACTTTCCGGCGATCCTGAGGCGTTTGTATCTGCACGGCTACGAGGGCTGGCTGGTGGTGGAGGCGGAGCAAGACCCGGCCGTCGCGCCCAGTTACCAGTACGCCAAGATGGGCCACGATTACCTGGCCCAGCTCGTCGGCGCCATTCCCCGCCTGGGCCGGGAGGCAGCATGAGCCCGCTGCTGGTCAAGGCGCGGCCTGGCGCCACCATCGTCGAGGTCACGCCCGAGTCGGCAGGCTGGACGCATGTGGGCTTTGCCGCGCACCGCCTGGCTGCAGGGGAACAGTTGAATCTGGACACGGGCAGCCGCGAGCTGTGCATCGTTGTATTGACGGGCACGGTCACCGTCCAGGCGGGCGAGCAGAGCTGGGAAGCCATCGGCGGGCGCGCCAGCGTCTTCGAGGACCGCTCGCCATATGCCGTGTATGTCCCCCTGGATACGAAGGTCAGCATCACGGCGGTGGACGCCGCCGAAGTGGCCTTGTGCAGCGCGCCAGCCACAACGCACCGCCCGGCACGCCTGATTGAACCGGCCGCCATGACGCGCTCCGTGCGCGGCAAGGGCGCCAATACCCGCTATGTGTGCGACATCCTGCCGCAGACGGCAGAGGCCGATGGCTTGCTGGTGGTGGAGGTGCTCACGCCGTCCGGCCACTCGTCCAGCTATCCGCCCCATAAACACGACAGCGACAACGTCCCGCTGGAAAGTTCACTGGAAGAAACGTATTACCACCGCCTCAATCCCGAGCAGGGCTTTGCGTACCAAAGAGTCTACACGGATGACCGCTCCATCGACGAGGCCATGGCAGTGGAAAACCACGACGTGGTGATGGTGCCCAGGGGTTACCACCCCGTGACCGTGCCGTATGGCTACGACGGCTATTACCTGAACGTGATGGCCGGCCCGAAACGCGTGTGGCATTTTAAAAACGACCCGGCCCATGAGTGGCTGATGAATACCAAATAATCGAGGATCCTGCTATGACAACGCAACAGATCGGCCACTTTATTGGTGGCAACCCCATGGCTTCGCGCTCCGAGCGTACGAGCGACGTCTTCAATCCCGCCACGGGCGCCGTCACGGCCAAGGTGTCGCTGGCGACTGCCGCCGAGCTGAACGCGGCCGTGGCCGCTGCCCACGCGGCCTTTCCCGCCTGGTCGCAAACCTCGCCCTTGCGCCGCGCGCGGGTCATGTTCAAATTCAAGGAATTGCTGGAAGAACATGCGGATCAATTGGCCGCCCTGATCACGGCCGAGCACGGCAAGGTGTTTACGGATGCCAAAGGGGAAGTGACGCGCGGCATAGAAGTAGTGGAATTTGCCTGCGGCATTCCGCAAATGATGAAGGGAGAGTACTCGGAACAGGTGGCTGGCGGCATCGACGCCTGGTCCATCCGCCAGGCGCTGGGCGTCTGCGTCGGCATCACGCCCTTCAACTTCCCTGTCATGGTGCCGATGTGGATGTTCCCCATGGCGATTGCCTGCGGCAATACCTTTGTCTTGAAACCGTCCGAGCGGGACCCGTCGGCCAGCCTGCTGCTGGCACAGCTGTTGACAGACGCGGGCTTGCCCGACGGCGTTTTCAACGTGGTGCAGGGAGATAAGGAAGCGGTGGACGGCTTGCTGCACCACCCGGACGTGCGCGCCGTCAGTTTTGTCGGTTCCACGCCGATTGCCGAGTATATCTATGCCACCGGCTGCGCGCAGGGCAAGCGTGTGCAAGCCTTGGGTGGCGCGAAAAATCACATGGTCGTCATGCCCGACGCGGATATCCCGCAAACGATAGACGCCCTGATGGGCGCCGCCTTCGGGTCGGCGGGCGAGCGCTGCATGGCCATTTCTGTCGTCGTGGCGGTGGGCAATGTCGCCGATCAGCTGGTCGAAGCGCTGGTGCCGCGCATCGCGGCCTTGAAAATCACGCAGGGCATGGATTTACAAGCGGAAATGGGTCCTGTCGTCACGCAAGTGCACAAGGAAAAGATCGCCGGCTACATCGCCACGGGCGTCAAGGAAGGCGCCAGGCTGGTGGCCGACGGGCGCGGCTTCGTGCTGCCGGGCCATGAAAATGGCTTTTTCCTCGGCGGCAGCCTGTTCGACCATGTCACGCCGGAAATGACCATCTATAAAGAGGAAATCTTCGGCCCCGTGCTGTGCATCGTGCGCGTGCCCGATTTCGCCACGGCGCTCGATCTCGTCAATGCGCATGAATACGGCAATGGCACGGCGATCTACACGCGCGACGGCAACACGGCGCGCGAATACACGCACAGGGTGCAAGTCGGGATGGTCGGCGTCAACGTGCCCATCCCCGTGCCGATGGCCTTCCACAGCTTCGGCGGCTGGAAGCGCAGCCTGTTCGGCGACCACCACGCGCATGGCCCGGAATCGGTGCGCTTCTATACGAAGCAGAAGGCTGTGACGCAGCGCTGGCCAGCCTCCACGGCCGCCGGTGCCGAATTTGCCATGCCGACCCTGAAGTAAGGCATAGAGCGCCATCTGGTTCGCTTCTTGCTTACTGCAATGGTTAATTGTTTAGCCATTGCAGAATGCTCCCATGACGTCCAGCCGTACCCAGCCTTTGCGCATCGTTGTCGTCAACACCATCGTCGAGCACGGCGTGCACGCGGATGCGGCATTGGCTGCCCAGGTGCAGCGCGGCAATGCCTTGCGCATCGGCTTGCTGGAATCGGGCTTTGACATCGTCGCTTCCTTGCCAGCCGACCTCTACCTTCCTGAGCGCATTGCGCAGCTGCAGCCTGACCTCATCATCATCGATGCCGAATCGGACGCGCGCGACGTGCTCGAGCACATCGTCATCGCCACGCGCGACGAGCGCCGCCCCATCGTCCTGTTTACGGAAGACGGCGCCACGGCCAGCATCGACGCGGCCATGGCGGCCGGCGTGTCCGCCTATATCGTGGCCGGCTTGCATGCCGAGCGCATCTTGCCCGTGCTGAACGTGGCGCTGGCGCGCTTCCGCCAGGAAGAAAAATTGCGCGCCGAATTGCTCGACACGCGGCACAAGCTGCTCGAACGCAAGGTGATCGAACGGGCCAAGGGCTTGTTGATGACGCATCAGGGCTTGACGGAAGAGCAGGCATACCAGCGCTTGCGCAGCATGGCCATGAACAAGAAACTGAAGCTGGCGGACATTGCCCAGCGCATCCTCGACGTGGAGGATTTGCTGGGATGACCCGTCCATTTCCTGACACATGCTGGTGCAGTGCACCATCGCGGTGCGTTGCCAGCCTTTCTGAACAGGGCGTATATTTGGCTCAGTCTAGGCACGGTCCTTGCTGCTGGACGGGGAGAGCCTTGCCCATGGTGGCGCGGAAAAACAGTATTTATCATCAAGGAATAGTATGACGGCGCAAGTGGGCAAAGAGGCAGGGCATGGCTCCCAGGTGATGCGGACCCTGCCGCCGGAAAAACAGACGCTACGCATCGGCTATCTGCCGCTGACCGATTGTGCCTCGCTGGTGATGGCCTCGAAGCTCGGCCTGGACGAGAAATATGGCATCAAGATCGAACTGAGACGCGAGATGTCGTGGGCCGGCGTGCGCGACAAATTGAACAACGGTGAACTCGACGCCGCCCACGTATTGTACGGACTCGCATATGGCGTGCAGATGGGCATCGGTGGGCAGCAGCGCGACATGGCCGTATTGATGAACCTCAATCATAGCGGCCAGGCCGTGACATTGTCTGCGGCGCTGGCGCGCGAGGGTGCCCACGATGGTCCCACTTTGGCGCGGCATATGCGCACCGTGGCGCGGCCTTTTGCGTTTGCGCATACTTTCCCGACCGGCAACCACGCGATGCTGCTGCAATACTGGCTGGCCGCGCATGGCATCGACCCGCTGCGCGACGCGCGCGTGATGACGGTGCCGCCATCGCAAATGGTGGCGTCCCTGCGCGCGGGCCAGATGGACGGTTTTTGCGCGGGCGAACCGTGGGGCTACAAGGCCATCGTCGACGGCGTGGGCGTGACGGCCGCCACCAGCGGCGCCATCTGGCCCGACCATCCGGGCAAGGTGCTGGGCACCAGCGCCGCATTTGCGCAGGCGCATCCGAACAGCTGCCGCGCCCTGATCGCCGCCGTGCTCGAGGCGGGGCGCTGGATCGACGCCAGCGATGCCAACCGGCTGGCCATGGCGGCCACCCTGGCCGAGCCCGCTTACTTGAATACACCGCAGGAAATGCTGGCACCGCGCATGCTGGGCCATTATCAGGATGGCCTGGGCAAGACCTGGGACGAGGCGCACTGTGTGAAGTTTTATCAGGGCGGCGCCGTCAATTTCCCCTACCTGTCCGACGGCATGTGGTTCATGACCCAGCACCGGCGCTGGGGCTTGCTGCGCGATGAGCCCGATTACCTGTCGGTGGCAAGGCAGGTGAACCGCATCGACCTGTATCGCCAGGCGGCAGAAATGACGGCCACGCCCTTGCCGCCATCTGCCCTGCGCAGCTCCACCCTGTGCGACGGCGTGGTGTGGGATGGCAGCGCGCCGGAAGCGTACGCGGCATCGTTTGCCATCGGCCATTTTTTCTGATTGGAGAGTGCATCATGGCACAACACGGTAGCGTGACACTTGTCGGCGCGGGGCCAGGCGATCCGGACTTGCTGACGATCAAGGCAGTGAAGGCCATCGCTCGGGCCGACGTGGTGCTGATCGACGACCTCGTCAACCCGGCCATCCTCGCGCATGCGGCACCCGGCGTGCGCGTGGTTGAGGTGGGCAAGCGGGGCGGCTGTGCGTCCACGCCGCAAGCCTTCATCGAGCGCCTGATGCTGGCCGAAGCCCGCGCCGGACTGCATGTGGTGCGCTTGAAAGGGGGCGACCCCTATCTGTTCGGGCGCGGCGGCGAAGAGCGCGCCTACCTGCACAGCCACGGCGTGGCCGTCGAGGTCATACCCGGTATCAGCAGCGGCCTGGCCGCGCCATCGGCCATCGGCGTGCCGCTGACGCACCGCAGCTGGAGCCAGGGCGCGATTTTCGTCACGGGCCACGGCAAGGATAGCGCCTCCGAACCGAACTGGGCGGCATTGGCACAAAGCGGCCTGACCCTGGTCATCTACATGGGCGTGGCGCGGGTGGCGGCCATCCAGGCGGGCTTGCTGGCAGGCGGCATGGCGCCGGGCACGCCGGTAGCCGTGGTGCAGTCGGCCAGCTTGCCGGCGCAGCGCCAGTTGCTGAGTACCTTGCACGCCTTGCCGCACGACTTGCTGGCGAGCGGCCTGGGCAGCCCCAGCATCATCGTCGTGGGCGACGTGGTGCGCTGCGCCGATGCCTGGGATGACCACGGCGCCGCTACCTTGCAGGCCGCTGCCGTCTGACCCTGGCGGATCGGCAGTGCCACTGGGCGGATGGGTGCCGCGTCGCCGCCGCGAAATTTCAGCGAGGCGCCGATGAAGGCAAACTGGTAGACCTTGTCGCGCGACAGCGCTTCCAGGTCGACCAGTTCCATGATGGGCGTGCCCTGCTGCGCCAGCAAATAGGTGTGCACGGGCAGGTAATTGCCCGCCACTTCGGAGGGGAACGCTTCGAAACTGAGGTTGTCCGCCCCCACCACCATGGCGCCGCCATCTTCCACGAGGAATTTCGCCGCATCGAGCGACAGGCCGGGGGGATTCGCCATGTACGCTTGCGCCTGCTCATAGTGCTGCATGCGGCCCGTGCGTATCAGCACCACGTCGCCCTTTTCCAGCGTGACCTTCTGATGCGCCAGCGCCGCGCGCAGGTCCTGCCGCGTCACCCGGTAATTGTCGGGCAGTTGTTGCAATCCCTTGGCCACGGCCACGTCGATCAGCACACCGCGTGCGACGATGGGCGGCAGCTTTTCAGCGCCTGTCACCGTCCAGCCCCGGTCACCCAGGTATTGCGCTTCCGTAAAACCATTCCAGATCTTGCCGTTCAGGCCGAAGTGGTTGAGCGCGTCGATATGCGTGCCCATGTGCGCATACATGGACACGGCCGAGCCCGTGTAACTGACGTGGCGGTTCATCTGTTCGCCCACGCGCATCGAGTCGGCCACCACATTGCCTTTCGGCGTGTGCGTCATCCACATCTGGTAGGGTGGATCGCCGGCCGCCTGCCAGCTGGGCATGCCGATATGGAAATCGACGGCCAGGTCATAGCTCTTGCCGCCATCGATGCGCGCCAGGATGGCGGTGCGCGAGGCCGGCGTCATCAGGTTCAGGCGGCCGATTTCGTCTTTCGGCCCCCAGGGGCTGATGCCCACTTCAGGCAGGGCGGCGGTGGCCGGCGTTGCCTGTGCTGTGCCGGCCAGGAGGGCCAGCAGCAGGGGCACGGTTGTTAACGGGGAAGGGACGGTGAACATGGGGTGCTCCGTGTGTCAGGTGAAGAAAGAAGCCAGCATCATATTGTTTTTCATTTGCATGATAATCAGCGATAAAATAATAAGATATTCAACTGCAAGGAAAGAATGATGGATGTCCTCGCGCACATGCGCGTGTTTCGCAAGGTGGTCGAGCGTGACAGCTTCAGCAAGGCGGCGCTGGACCTGAGCCAGTCGGCGGCGGCCATCAGCAAGCAAGTGCGCCAGTTGGAGGCGCGCTTGGGCATCGTGCTGCTGGTGCGCACCACGCGGCGCATGAGCTTGTCGGACGGCGGGCGCGCCTACTATGTGGAATGCTGCCGCCTGCTTGACGAGGTCGATGCGCTGGAACTGGCTACGCGCGGCAGCGCTGGCAAGGTGGCGGGGCGGCTGCGCGTGAATGCGCCGCTGTCGTTTGGCTTGAAAGTGCTGTCGCCGCTGCTGCCGGATTTCATGGCCCGCTATCCGGAAGTCAAGCTCGAACTGACGCTGGACGACCGCCTGCGCGATGTGGTGGGCGAGGGCTATGACGTGTCGCTGCGCATCCGCGCCGCGCTGGCCGATTCGTCCTTGGTGGCGCGCCGCCTGGGGGACGTCGAGCAGATGATTTGCGCGGCGCCCGATTACCTGGCGCGGCGCGGCACGCCGCTGCGGGCGCTGGATCTGCATGACCACGATTGCCTGGCCTACCGCCTGGCCGACAGCCCCGGCGTCTGGCAGCTCGATGGCCCGGAAGGGGCGAGCAGCATCGTGCTGCCCGTGCGTTTTTCCGCCGACAGCAGCCTGCTGCTGGCCGACATGCTGGTGGCGGGCATCGGCGTGGGCGCGCTGCCATCGTTCGTCGCCGCGCCGCTGCTGGCCAGCGGCGCCCTGGTGCGCGTGCTGCCGTCGCACGGCATGGCCAGGCGCGGCGTGTATGCCTTGACGCCCGACGGACGCCATGTGCAGGAAAAAGTGCGCGCCTTTTGCGACTTCCTGGCGGGGGTGCTGCAGACGGCATAGGGACGCGGTGTTTTCCAGGGCAACCATCGCGCACGCTTTTTTTCGTCCACAAGCGCGTCGGGCAGGGGCTTTGATAGTATCCTCGTACTTGCTGGGCTGCCTGCACGGCCCATTCGAGGAACCGGAATAAGCGATTGACAATGCACACTTTGAGCAAGGGCGGGGCGGGATCAGGCATCAGGATATGGGCAGGCGGCCTGCTGCTGGCGTTGGCGGTGGGCGGCGCCCTGTACGCTGGCGCGGCGCGCACGGTCAATGACGACGCCGAACAGCGTTTCGACAATCTCACGCATGACGCCCAGCATAGCCTGGCCACGCGGGTGAAAAGCTATGCCGACCTGCTGCGCGGCCTCGAAGCCCTGTTCCGCACCAGCGAGCATCTGACGCGCCGCCAGTTCCACGATTACGTGGCCGGCCTCGATATCGCGCGCCAGTTTCCCGCCATCGAATCGGTCAATTATGCGGTGGCGCTGACGCAGGCACAGCGCGCGGCCTATGTCGCCGAGGTGCGCCGCGACTCCAGCCTGTCGCCGCGCGGCTATCCGGCCTTCACCATTCGCCCGCCCGGCGAGCGGCCGGAATACACCGTGCTCACTTACCTGGAGCCCGATTCCCTGCTGCCAGAACGCATGGGCGTCGATATCGGCGCCAACCCGCTGGTGGCGCAGGCCCTGGCGCAGGCGCGCGACAGCGGCGAGCTCAGCGCATCGGGACAGGTGATCATGATCAAGGGCCCGCCCGCGCATGTGGGCCTGGGCATGCGCTTGCCCGTATACCGCAATGGCATGCCGCAAGGCAGCGTGGCCGAGCGCCGCGCCGCTTACCAGGGGTCAGTGGGCATCGGTTTTGGCGTGGCGCAGCTGGTGCACAGCGCGCTCGAACGCAGCGCACTGGAACCGCTGCACCTGACCCTGTACAGCGCGGTCGAACCTCTGCCGGCCCAAGGCGTCCTGCGCATCACGCCGCAGGATCGTTTGCTGTTCAACGATGACGGCGATCTGGCGATACCGCCGCCGCAAGCGGGCAGCGATGCCACATATTTTGACCAAGTCCTGCCCATCGTATATCAGGGAGGACTGTGGAAAGCCCATTTCCGCGTACGCAAGGTGGAGATGTACAGCGGCTTTGACCGCTATTTTCCATGGCTGGCGCTGGCCGTCGGTGTGGCCGGCACCCTGCTCATTTACGGCTATATCTTTACCCTGTACCGTTCGCGACGCAACGCGGTGGCGCAGCGCACCCTGCTCGATACGGTACTCGACAGCGTCGACGCCTACGTCTACATGAAGGATGCCGACCTGCGCTACCGCTACGTGAATGCGCGCACGGCGAAGATACTGGGCCGTTCGGCGGAGCAGCTGATAGGTCGTCAGGATGGCGAGTTGATGCTCGGCGATGCGGCGGCGGCCGCACAGCTGACCGAACGCCAGGTGTTCGACAGCGGCACCAAGTTCGTCGGCGAGGAGCGCTTCGTCGATGCGCAGGGGCAGGTGCATCACTTGTGGAGCGTGAAGGTGCCGCTGGGATTGCCCGGTCCCGTCACTGGCCTGATCGGCCTGTCCACCGACGTGACGGAACTGCATCGTCTGAAAGAGCAGGCCGACGCGGCCAGCCAGGCCAAGAGCGACTTCCTGTCGAACATGAGCCATGAAATCCGCACGCCGATGAACAGCATCATCGGCATGGCGCACCTGGCGCTGAAATCCGTGGCTGACGCGCGCCAGCGCGACTATCTGCAAAAAATATTCCATTCGGGCCAGCACTTGCTGGGTCTGATCAACGATATCCTCGATTTTTCCAAGATCGAGGCAGGCAAGCTGGAACTGGAAGTGCTGGACCTCCGGCTCGACACCCTGCTGGCAAACATCGCCAGCCAGCTCGGCGATGCGGCCGCCGTCAAGGGATTGACGCTGCAGTTCGATATCGCACCCGAGCTGCCGCAGCGCTGGCGTGGCGATCTGCTGCGCCTGGAGCAGGTCTTGCTGAACCTGACCAGCAACGCCATCAAGTTTTCGGACAATGGCAGCATCTTCGTGCGCGTGCGCCAGTCCGAGGAGCGCGGCAGCCACGCCATGCTGCGCTTCGAGGTACAGGACCGGGGCATCGGCATGAAGCAGGAAGAGGTGGCCCAGCTGTTCCGATCCTTCCACCAGGCCGACCCGTCGACCACGCGCAAGTATGGCGGCAGCGGCCTGGGGCTGGTGATCAGCAAACAGCTGGTTGAACTCATGGGCGGCAAGGTGGGCGTGTACAGCCAGCCGGGCCTGGGTAGCACCTTCTGGTTCACGGCGCGCCTGGAGAAAAGCGCGCAGGCGGGCGACGAGCGCATCGCCGAGGTGGAGCCCGAAGTATTGGGCGTGATCCGCGGCGCATCCATCCTGCTGGTGGAGGATAACGTCTTCAGCCAGCAGGTGGGTTGCGAATTGCTGGAAGATGCCGGCGCCACTGTCTGCGTTGCCTGCAATGGCCGCGAAGCGCTGGAATTGCTGGCACACCAGCGCTACGACTGCGTGCTGATGGACGTGCAAATGCCGGAGATGGACGGCTTCGAGGCGACGCGCCGCATCCGCGCCGACCCCAGGCTCAGCGGCCTCTTGGTGATCGCCATGACGGCCAATGCGGGCAGCGAAGACCGTGCCCGCTGCCTGGCGGCCGGCATGGATGAATTCGTGACCAAGCCGATCGCCCCGAATCTGCTGTTTCACCTGTTGGCGAAATGGTTCCGCCTGCGCGGTGGCATCGGCAGCATCGGTCATGCGCGCGCGGGCGACAGGCTAGCGGCGGTGCCGAAAGCGCCGCGATCGGCCGCATCGCTGGAATTGCGCGATACGGCCATCCTTGACCTGGCCACCCTGGCGCTCACATTCAGCAATGACGCCGTGAAGATGCGCAAATACACCCAGCTGTTTCTCGATACGGCGCGCGACGGCATCGCCGAAATGGAGCAGGCCATGGCGCTGGAAGACCTGGGCCGCCTGGCCGACCTGGGACACCGCAGCAAATCGTCGGCGCTGGCCGTGGGCGCCCATGCTTTCGCCAGCCTGTGCACGTCGATCGAAGGCTTGCGCCTGGGCGGCGACCTGCCGCAGGCGCGCGCCCTGCTGACGGCGCTGGAGCCGGCTCTGGCGCAGGTGGCAGAACAAATTTCACTGGAATTTGTCGCCAGCGACTCCCCCTGACGCAGGCAGCGGCGATAATATGCCTTTGACGTTTCTGGCCACCCGGCCGGAGACGCGGCAACCCATCGGATCAGCATGCATACTCCCGTCACACCCGGCCTCCTCATCCTGCATGGCAACCAGCTGGAACAGCTGCGCGCCGCCGTCTTCCAGTGGCTGCGCCAGCATCCGCTGGCGCCCCTGGAAACGGATATCTTCCTGGTGCAGTCGAACGGCGTGGCCGAGTGGCTGAAGATCGCCCTGGCGGAGGAGATGGGAGTCTGCGCCGCCACGCGCATCGCGCTGCCGGCGCGCTTGCTGTGGGAAAGCTACCGTGGCATGTTGGGGCGCGAGCGCGTCCCGCGCGTGTCGCCATTCGATAAATCCCCGCTGACCTGGCGTTTGATGCGCCTGTTGCCCTCCCTGCTGGCCGACCCGGTGTTTGCGCCGTTGCGCTACTTCCTTGCCGATGGCGATTGCGAACGCCGGCTGCAGCTGGCCGAGCGCCTGGCCGACTTGTTCGACCAGTACCAGGTGTACCGCGCCGACTGGCTGGCCGATTGGGCCGCCGGACGCGACCAGTTGCGCACGGCGCGCGGCGAATTTATCCCATTGAAGGAAGATCAGCGCTGGCAGGCGCAGTTGTGGCGTGCCGTGTCGGCTGACGTCGAGGCCTTCGAGCGCGACACGGGCCGCGCCGATATCCACGACGCCTTCCTGGCGGCGATCGCCGCCGGCGAGCCGCCTGCCGGCAAGCTGCCGCGCCGGGTGGTGCTGTTTGGCGTGTCGGCCTTGCCGTACCAGACCTTGCAGGCGCTGGCCGCGCTGGCGCGCCACACGCAGGTGGTGCTGGCCGTGCCCAACCCGTGCCAGTTCTACTGGGGCGACATCATCGACGGGCGCGACTTGCTGCGCGCGGAAAACAAGCGCCAGCGGCAGCGCAACGGCACCGATCTGGCGCAAATTCCGCTCGAAGCGCTGCATGCGCACAGCCATCCGTTGCTGGCCAGCTGGGGCAGGCAAGGGCGCGATTTCATCCGCATGCTCGACGAATTCGACGAACATGCGCAAGCCGAGGGGCGCGACGACAGCCTGCGCATCGACCTGTTTGGCGAGGAAACGGGCGAGACTCTGCTGCAGCAGGTGCAGGTGGCCATCCGCGAACTGCGCCCGCTGGCCGAGCACGAGCAAACGCCGCCCGACGCCGGCGACCGCTCAATCGAATTTCACGTGGCGCACAGCGTGCAGCGCGAAGTGGAAGTGCTGCACGACCAGCTGCTGGCCATGTTTGCGCACAGCGCCGAGACGGGCTTGCGTCCGCGCGACGTGGTGGTAATGGTGCCCGATATCGATACCTTCACGGCCGCCATCCACGCCGTCTTTGGCCAATACCGGCGCAATGACGAGCGTTTCATCCCGTTCGAGATCGGCGACGTGAAGGACCGCAGCGTCAACCCGCTGCTCGTCGCGCTCGAGTGGCTGTTGCAACTGCCGCAGCAGCGCTGCCGCCAGAGCGAGGTGCGCGACCTGCTCGACGTGCCCGCGCTGGCGGCCCGTTTCGGCCTGCAGCCGGACGACCTGGCCACCCTGGGCGCCTGGATCGAAGGGGCGGGCGTGCGCTGGGGCCTGGATCAGGCGCACCGCGCCGGCCTCGGTCTGGGCGCGGCCGGAGAACAAAATGCGTGGATCTTCGGCGTGCGGCGCATGCTGCTCGGCTATGCCAGCGGCAGTGGCGCCAGCTTTGGCGGCATCGAACCGTATGCGGAGGTGGGCGGTCTCGATGCGGCGCTGGCCGGATCGCTGGCGCAGCTGGTCGAGGCGCTGCTGCACTGGCGCACCGTGCTGGCCAGCGCCTGCACGCCAGCCGAGTGGGGCGTGCAGGCGCGCGCGCTGCTGGCCGCTTTTTTCGATGCCGACGACGAAGGCGACCGTTTGACCCTGGCGCAGCTGGAAGGCGCCTTGCAGGGCTGGCTGGAAACCTGCGAGCATGCGGGCTTTGTCGAGCAGGTGCCGCTGTCCGTGCTGCGCGTGGCGTGGCTGGGCGCGCTGGACGAGCCGACCCTGAACCACCAGTTTGTCTCCGGCGGGGTGACCTTCTGTACCCTGATGCCGATGCGCGCCGTGCCGTTCCGCGTCGTGTGCCTGCTGGGCATGAACGATGGCGACTTTCCGCGCCGTGCCCAAAAGGCGGATTTCGACTTGCTGGCGCTGCCCGGTATGGCCCGCCCGGGCGACCGCTCGCGCCGCGACGATGACCGCTACCTGATGCTGGAAGCCTTGCTGGCCGCGCGCGACAAACTGTACCTAAGCTGGGTGGGGCGAAATGTGCGCGACAATTCCGAGCAGCCGCCGTCCGTGCTGGTGTCGCAGCTGCGCGATTACCTGGCCGCCGGCTGGTCGCTGGACCGGCACCTGGCGTCGCTCACCACCGAGCATGCGCTGCAGCCATTCAGCCGCCGCTACTTCGAGGCGGACGGCCTGCTCACGTATGCGCGCGAATGGCGCGTGGCCCATGCCGATGCCGATACGGTCGATGCGGATGCACAGGCCGCCGTGCTGCCGCTGGGGCCTTACGAGCTCGATCCCGGCACGCGCTTGAAACTGGGCGAGCTGGCCAGCTTCCTGCGCCAGCCCGTCAAATATTTTTTCCGCCGCCGCTTGAGTGTGCACTTTGCCGACGCGGCCATGCTGGGCGAGGATGAAGAGCCGTTTGGCCTGAATGCGCTCGAGCGCTATCTGCTGGAAGACACCATGCTGGACGACGGCGGCGCCGTCGAAGCGCTCGATGACGTGCGCGCGAGCCTGGAAGCGCGCGCAGGGAAACTGGCGCGCGAAGGGGTGCTGCCCATCGGCCTGATCGGCCAGCAAGTACAGGCGCAATTGGTCGAGGCGCTGGTGCCCGTGCGCAGCGCGTGGCTGTCCTTGCGCGCCTCGTTCCCGCTGGCGGCCGACAAGCGCGCCATCAACCTGCCGTTTGGCGAGCTGCAGATCGACGACTGGCTCGATAAATTGTGCAGCAACGGGCAGGAAACGGCCTGGCTGATGCAGATTTCCTCTAAGGTGACGGACAAGGGCGGCCAGGCGCGCGGCGACAAGCTGATGCTCATGTGGCTGCGCCAGCTGGCCGCCGCCGCCCTCGGCTTTCCCGTCACCGGCTACCTGGTGGCGCGCGACGCCATCGTCAGCATGGCGCCGCTCGATCCGGCCACGTCGCGCGAAGCCCTGGCCACTTTGCTGGCGCTATGGCGCGAAGGCATGAACCATCCCTTGCCCACGGCATGCAAAACGGGCCTGGCGCTGGTGCAGCAGGGCGACCCGCGCGCCGTGTACGACGGCGGCTTTGACATGTCGGGCGAGCGCGATGAACTGTGCCTGGCGCGCCTGTGGCCCGAGTTTTCCGCGCTGGCCGCCGAGGAGGCATGGGAAGACTGCACGCGCGAGCTGTACGGCCCGCTGGCCGACTGGCTGCAGCAACATATTACGATTGACCCGATCACAATGGACCCGATCAGCGCGCCCTATGACGGCGCCGGAGAAGAACAATGACGAGCCATTTGCTCAACCCCCTGGCATTCCCGCTGCACGGCTCACGCCTGATAGAAGCCTCGGCCGGCACCGGTAAAACCTGGACCATCGCTGCGCTGTACGTGCGCCTCGTTCTGGGCCATGGCGACGACGACAGCCGCTTTACCCGTCCGCTGCTGCCGGCCGATATCCTCGTGATGACGTTTACCCGCGCCGCCACGCGCGAATTGTCGAACCGCGTGCGCGAGCGCCTGATCGAGGCGGCCGCTTATTTTCGCAATGAGTTCCGTCACGAGTCCGGCGGCAGCGATCCCTTTCTCGATGCCTTGCTCGAGTCGTATCCGGACGAGAGCGAGCGGCAAAAGGCCGCGCACCGGCTGATGCTGGCCGCCGAGACGATGGATGAAGCGGCCATTTTCACCATCGACGCGTGGTGCCAGCGCATGCTGCGCGAGCATGCGTTCGACAGCGGCAGCCTGTTCGACGAAGAACTGGTGAGCGATGAGCAAGCCCTGTTCGAGGATGCGGCCCATGATTACTGGCGCCAGCAAGTCTATCCCTTGCCGCCGCAGGCGCTCGACGTGCTGCTGGCCTGCTGGCCCGACGTGGGGGCGCTGAAGAAAGGCGCGCGCGATCTGGCGCGCCGCGCGGATATCATGGGTATGGCGGACGAAGAACCGGTATCGGCACTGATCATGCGCGAACAGCGTGCGCTGGCCGCGCAGCTGGCCACCCTGAAGGCTGGCTGGATCGAGCGCGTGGACCGGATGGCCGCGTGGATCAACGACCAGCGCGCCGCCAATCCCAAGTGTTTTAACGGCGTCAAGATGAAGCCGGACAACCTGGCGAAGTGGTTCGACGGCTTGCGGCGCTGGGCGCAAGATCCCCTGTTGCTGCAGCCGGCCATCACGGCCAAGGCGTGGGAGCGCTTGACGCCCTTCGGCATCGAGGATGCGTTTGCCAAGAGTTTCACGGCGCAAGTGCCGGAGTGCTTCGAACATACCGAGGCGCTGGGGATCGCCCTGGCGGCTTTGACGCCGCTGGCGCACAAACTGCACCTGCATGCGGCGGCGGCCATCGCGCGGCGCATGGACCAATTGAAGCGCCAGTCACGCCAGTTCGGCTTTGCCGACATGCTGCAGCGCCTGCATGACGCGCTCGCTGGCGAGAATGGCGCGGCCCTGCGCCAGCGCATCGTCGACCAGTATCCGCTGGCGATGGTCGATGAATTCCAGGACACGGCGCCGGCGCAGTACCAGATTTTTAACCTGCTGTACCGCATCGCCGACAACGATCCGGCCCTGGGGCTGTTCCTGATCGGCGACCCGAAACAGTCGATCTACGGCTTTCGTGGCGCCGATATCCAGAGCTACCTGGCGGCGCGGCGCGCCACCGCCGGGCGCCACTACCAGCTGGGCACCAACTATCGATCGACGGCGCCCCTGGTGGCGGCTGTCAACCAGCTATTCCTGCATGCCGAGCGCGCCGAAGTGCCGGCCGGCGCTTTTCGCTATCGTAGAAATGGCGACAATCCGCTGCCGTTCGAAGCCGTCGATGCCAAGGGGCGCGCCGAGCACCTGGTGAACACCGGCGGCCCGCTGCCTGCGCTGCTGGCGGCCTGCGCCAGTGATGAAGGGCTGCGCGGCGAGAGCTACCGCGAGTATTTCGCACAGCATTGCGCGGAGCACATCGTCGCCATGCTGGCCGATGCGCAAGCCGGTTTCGCCGGCCCTGACGGCTTCGTGCGGCTGCAGCCGGCCGATGTCGCCGTTCTCGTGCGCGACCGCAAGGAAGCGGCGGCCATCCGCCGCGCGCTGGCGCGCCGCCGGGTCGCCAGCGTCTACCTTTCCGACAAGGATTCCGTCGTCGACAGCGAGGAGGCGCAAGACGTGCTGCGCTGGCTGGCGGCGCTGGCCAATCCCCTCGACGGGGCGCTGGCGCGCGCCGCGTTTGCCACGCGCACCATCGGCCTGTCGCTGGGAGAGCTGGCGCGCCTGTCCAGCGACGAACTGGAATGGGAGCGCCGGGTCGAGCAACTGAAGGCCTTGCACCTGATCTGGCAGCGCCAGGGCGTGCTGGCCATGCTGCGCCGCTTCATCCACGAACTGCAGCTGCCCGCCATGCTGCTGCAGCAGACGGGCGGCGAGCGGCGCTTGACGAATCTGCTGCACCTGGCCGAACTGCTGCAATCGGCCAGCCGCCAGCTCGATGGCGAACAGGCGCTGATACGCTGGCTTGCCGAGCAGATTGCCGGCGAAGGCGAGGGCGGCGACGAGCGCGTGCTGCGCCTGGAAAGCGATGCTGAGCTGGTGAAGGTCATCACCGTGCACAAATCCAAGGGCCTCGAATACCCGCTGGTCTATTTGCCGTTCGCCGTCACGGCGCGCAAGGTGGATAAGCGCAACCGCAGCTTCTTCGAGTATGCGGGCGAAGACGGCGAGCGCCGCCTCGACCTGTCGCTGTCCGACGAGGCGATGGCAGCGGTCGAAGAGGCGCGCATCGAGGAAGACCTGCGCCTGCTGTACGTGGCCCTGACGCGCGCGCGCCATTTCCTGTGGCTGGGCGTGGCCGCCCAGGCGGCGCGCAAGGCTGGCGAGAATACCTTGCACGAATCGGCGCTTGGCTACCTGCTGACGGGGGGCGACAAGCTGCCGTCCGGGCAACTGCTGCTGCGCTGGCAGCAGGTGGCGGGCGATTGCGACGCCATTTATGTCACTTCGCTGGCGCAGCCCGATGCCTGCACGGTGCTGGACCGCGTCGAGCGGCGCCCCGAGTTGCGGCCCGCGCCCGTGTTCGCGGGCGAATTCGAGCGCGACTGGTCGGTGGGCAGCTTTACGTCGCTGACGCGCCAGATCGGCGCCGTGGCTGCCCCCCACGTGCCGCAGCGGGCATTGGAAGAGACCTTGCTGGAAGACGGCGCCAGCGTGGCGGCCGTATCGCCGCTGCAGGCGGGCGACGCCCCGTGGCACCGCTTCCCGCGCGGTTCCGTACCCGGCAATTTCCTGCACGAGCAGCTGGAATGGATGGGCGGCGAAGGCTTTGATAGCGTCCACGACGACAATTTCAATACGCGCCTGGCCGCGCGATGCGAGCGGGCGGGCTGGGGACACCGCCAGGAAGATGCCATCGCCTGGCTCCGGGAAATCGCCATCACGCCGCTGCCCCTGCTCGACGCGTCGCTGTCGCAGCTCGATAGCACACTGTCCGAGATGGAGTTCTGGTTCCCCAGCGAGCATTTGTCCACCGGCGCGCTCGACCAGTTGTGCACGCGTTTGCTGCTCGATGGCGCGCCGCGCCCCGTGCTGCCTCGGCGCCAGCTGAACGGCATGTTGAAAGGCTTTGCCGACCTGGTCATCGAACGCGATGGGCGCTACTGGGTGCTCGACTACAAGTCGAATGCGCTGGGCGCCAACGATGCCGCCTACCACACGCAAGCGCTGGCGTCCGGCATGGCGCAGCACCGCTACGATATCCAGGGCGCCATCTATATGCTGGCCCTGCACCGGCTGCTGAAAAGCCGGCTCGGTGATGCCTACGATCCTGCCGAGCACCTGGGCGGCGCGATCTTCCTGTTCTTGCGCGGCATCGCGAATGCGGATACGCATGGCTGCTACTGGCTGGCGCCGCAGCTGGAACTGCTGGACGGCCTCGATCAACTGTTAGAAGAAACGGAACACCATGCAGCATAATGAGCAGATGGATGCCTTGCAAATGAATGCCTTGTTCAGCCATGTCGACGGCATCGCCGGGGCGGGTCATCTGCGCCGCCTGAGCGCCGCCTTCGCGCGCTTTATCGCCAGCCTGGACGACCATGCATCGGATGCACCCGCCGTGGCCGTGGCCTGCGTGGTGCTGTCCGAGCTGGAAGGGCGGGGGCACAGCTGTTTGATGCTGTCTGACCTGGCCGGCGAACCGTCGCAACTGCTGGGTTGGAGCGAGGAGCTGTGGCATGGCGTGCTGGCCGTTTCCGGCCCGCTGCCCGCATCGCTTGAGGGCTGGCGTGCGCTGCTGGCCGGCGCGCCGCAGGTGTGGCAAGTGGGTGCGCCAGATGTGCGCCAGCCGCTGGTGCTCGACGGCGACCGCCTGTACCTGCGCCGCTACTGGCGCGACGAGACCCTGGTGGGCGAGAAAATCGCCGTGCGCGCGCAGGATTTGGGCAATCCGCCGCTGGCGCAGGTGCGCCAATGGCTCGATATCCTGTTCGACCAGCCGACGCAGGATGGTGGCCCGGACTGGCAAAAGGTGGCGTGCGCCATCGCCCTGCGCGGCAAGGTGGCCATCATCACGGGTGGCCCCGGAACGGGCAAAACCTATACGGTGGCGAGCCTGTTGACCTTGCTGTTTGCCGTTTCGCCGCAGCCGGAGCAGCTGCGCATCGCGCTGGCCGCACCCACGGGCAAGGCGGCGGCGCGGTTGAAACAGTCGATCGACAAGGCCCTCGAAGGGCTGGCGGCGAAGGCGGGCGATGCGCTGCCCTTGCTGGAACTGGCGCGGCGCATGGGCGCGGCGCGTACCCTGCATAGTTTGCTGGGCGCGCGGCCCGATACGCGCGCCTTTGCCCACCACGCGGGCAATCCGCTCGACGTCGATGTGCTGATCGTCGATGAAGCGTCGATGGTGCACCTGGAAATGATGGCCTCGGTGCTCGATGCCTTGCCGCCGAAGGCCATCTTGATACTGCTGGGCGACAAGGACCAGCTGGCATCGGTGGAAGCGGGCGCCGTGCTGGGCGACTTGTGCCACGATGCGCAGGCGGGCGGTTACACGCCGTCTACCATCGCGTATGCGCAGGCGGCCAGCGGCGTCGCCATTCCGCCCGCCTTCGCGGGAGCGGCGGGCGCGCTGGCGCAGCAGACGGTGATGCTGCGCCACAGCCACCGTTTCAGCGGCCCGATTGGCGAACTGGCGCTGGCCGTGAATGGCGGCAGGCCCGATCTCGCCAAGGCCTGCTTCGCTGGCGACAGCGGCGGCCAGCTGGCGTGGACGGTGCCGGCGCAGCAGGAGGATGTGCTGCGCCTGGCCTTGCGCGGCAGAGTCGACGCGCCGGGTGGCTACCAGCCTTACCTGGCACTGGTGAATGCCGGTGAAGCGGCGTACGCGCAGCATGACGACTGGGTGCGCGCCGTGCTGCACGCTTTTGAAGCGTTCCGCATCCTGTGCGCCGTGCGCGAAGGCGAGTGGGGCGTGGCGGGCTTGAACACGGCCATCGAGCTGCGCCTGGAAAAGGAAGGTCTGATCCGCCGCAGCGAGTGGTATGTGGGCCGCCCCGTGATGGTCACGCGCAACGACTATGGCACGGGCGTGTTCAACGGCGACATCGGCCTGACCTTGCGCGACCCTGCGCGACCCGGTTCCCTGCGCGTGTATTTTTTGGAAGGCGAGAATGTGCGCAGCGTGCTGGCCACGCGCTTGCGCCATGTGGAAACGGCGTTCGCCATGACGGTGCATAAATCGCAGGGCTCGGAGTTTCGCCACACGGTCCTGGTGCTGCCGCAGGAAGGCGGCGCCATGCTGGCGCGCGAACTGGTCTACACGGGCATCACGCGTGCGCGCGACTTCTTTACCCTTGTCTCGCCCACGCAGGCCGTGCTCTTCGACGCGATCTTGCGCCGCACGCAGCGCGCCAGCGGGCTGCGGGGCTTGATCGGCTGATTTACTTCGCCAGCTTCGCCTTCGCCACCAGCGCCTGCACCACTTGCAGGGTCGCTTGCTCCACGCCCTGGCGCGGCAAGCCCGTGTTGGCGCCGGCGACCATCGATGGATTGGTCAGGTAGCGCCCGCCCACGATCAGGGTGGGCGTGCTGTCGACCTGGTAGCCGGCGGCCAGGCGGGGCAGGTTTTTCAGCTTGGTCTGCACGCCAAACGACTGGTAGGCGCCTTCGAAGGCGGCTTTGTCGAGGCCATTTTTCAGCGCCCAATCGAGGTTGTCCCTGTCGCTGGCCAGGCGCTTGCGCTCCACATGCCAGGTGTGCATGACTTGCGCGTGCAGCGCCTCTTCCTTCTTCAGCGCTTCCAGGGTCAGGAACAGATGCGCTTCCGGATCATTTTCCGGCGTGTGCGGTAAATGGATGCGGCGGAACGACACGCTGGCGGCATTCTCCCTGACCCAGCGCGCCAGGCCCGGCTCCAGCGCGTTGCAGGCGGGGCAGTGGTACATGAAAAATTCGATCACTTCCACCTTGCCCGGCGCCGCCTGCACGGGCTGCGGCGTGGCCAGCACCAGATAATCGGCGCCCTGCACGGGCGCTTGTGGCGAGGCGATGGCGCTGGCGGCGGCGAAGCTGGCGCAGGCCAGGAAGACGTGGTGCAAACGCATGGAAGCTCCTTGGAAAAATTGATTATGAGGCAATCATGGTAGAGCATTAATGATTGATGGTGTTGCTTTGATGTAATAAACGTTTATTATTCCGAATATTGAATAATAATGTTCCGATTTTTGTGTGAAAATACAAAAACGGGGTGACGGGCGAAAGCGCTGTGTCATACCATCAAACTCAAAAACCAGGAGTCCATCATGTTGTCTTCCCTACGCACGCGGTTGGTGCTCATCTGTGTGGCCATCGTCGTGCTGTCCATGCTGGCCTTGTCGCTCGCCAATTACCTCACCACGCGCAACAGCATGCTGGCGTCGTCCGACCAGCAGATGCAGCAGTTGCTTCAAAGCCAGTCGGCCGTGCTGGCCCAATGGGTCGATGGCAAGAAAAAGGTCATGGCATCCGTCGTCATGTCGGCCGAGACTCCTGATCCGATGCGCGCCTTCCAGATCGCGGAAAAGGCCGGCGATTTTGCGGAAGTGTTCATCGGCTATGCGGACAAGCGCTCCGTGTTTACCCATCCGGGCCGTCCGGCCGATTTCGATCCCACCGCGCGCGCCTGGTACACGGACACCGTCAAGGCAGGCGTGCCGATGCTCACGCCGCCGTATGTGGACGCGGCCAGCCACAAGCTGGTGGTGTCGTTCACGGCGCCCGTCGGCTCGAAAGGGGCACTGGTGGGCGTGGCGGGCGCGGACGTGTTGCTCGACACGGTGATCGCCAACGTGGTGGCGATCAAGCCAACACCGCACAGTTTTGCCTTCCTGGTCGACCAGAGCGGCACCATCATCGCTCATGCCAACAAGGACCTGAGCCTGCAGCCGGTGGCGAAACTCGATGCCACGCTGTCGGCCGCGCAGGTCAACCGGCTGGAAAACACGCGCACGAGCGATGCCGTGCGCCTGAACGACCGCGATGGCAAATTGTATGTCACACGCGTGGCGGGCACCGACTGGCTGCTGGCCGTGGTACTGGATCAGCAGGAAGCCATGCAAGCCTTGCAGACGATGCTGACGGCGGCCACCGTCACAGCGGCGCTGCTGACCGGACTGGCGGCGCTGCTCTTGTCGCTGCTGGTGTTCAAAATGCTCAAGCGCCTGGAATTGGTGCGCGACGCGCTCGACGATATCGCCTCCGGCGAAGGCGACCTGACGCGCCGCCTCGACGCTTCCGGCGTGGATGAGCTGGCGCAGATTGCCGGCGCCTTCAACCGCTTCATCGACAAGATCGCCGCCGTGCTGGTGAAAATCCGCACGGCCAGCGAATCGGTGAAGGTCTCGTCGATGGAAATCGCCGCCGGCAACCAGGACCTGTCGTCGCGCACGGAACAGCAAGCGAGCTCGCTGGAAGAAACGGCCGCCTCGATGGAGGAGCTGACCAGCACCGTCAAGCAAAATGCCGACAATGCGCGCCAGGCTAACCAGATGGCGCAATCGGCGTCCGGCGTGGCCAGCAAGGGCGGGCAAGTGGTGGCGCAGGTGGTCGATACCATGGCGTCGATCAACGATTCGTCGAAGAAGATCGTCGACATCATCAGCGTCATCGACGGCATCGCCTTCCAGACGAATATCCTGGCCTTGAACGCGGCAGTGGAAGCGGCGCGCGCAGGCGAGCAGGGACGGGGCTTTGCCGTGGTGGCGACGGAGGTGCGCAGCCTGGCGCAGCGCTCCAGCCAGGCGGCCAAGGAAATCAAGCTGCTGATCGACGATTCGGTGGACAAGGTCGATTCCGGCGCGCGCCTGGTCGACGAGGCTGGCGCGACGATGCAGGAAATCGTCGACAGCGTGCGCCGTGTGACCGACATCATGGGGGAAATCACGGCCGCCAGCGTCGAACAAAGTTCGGGCATCGAACAGGTGAACCAGGCGATTGCGCAAATGGACCAGGTGACGCAGCAAAATGCGGCCCTGGTGGAAGAGGCGGCGGCCGCCGCGGAAAGCCTGCAGGATCAGGCCAGCACCCTGTCGCAGGTGGTGGGCGTGTTCAAGCTCGATGAAGCACAGGTTGCCGTGGCGCAGCCAGCCAGGCCCGTGGTGCGCGCACCCATCGCGCCGCGCATCGCCAGCCGCCCCGCAGCGAGGGCTGTCGCCAAGCCCGAGCGCAGCGAGGAGTGGGAAACGTTTTAAGGCAGTTTACGTCCGTTTAAGTCAGCGTTTAAGCGCGCCGGGGCGCCAGGGTTGGTGCCATCTGCCGGGCCACCTCGAAGAAGGCATCGGTGGCTGGCGTGTTCTGGCGCCTGTCGCGCACGGCCAGGCCCACCTTGCGGCTGACGGGCGGGTTCAAGGGCAGGGCCAGCAAGTCCGGATACTGCTCGCGCAGGCGCTGCGGCAGGGCCAGTTCAGCCACGATGGACAGGCCGTCGCCGCGGCTGACCATGTCGAGGATGGTGATCACCTGGCTGATGCGGTAAGGAACATTTGGCTGCAAGCCCGCGTTGGCGAACAGCGGTTCGATCAGGCAGGCGCAGCCTGCCTCGGACATGATGAATGGCCCTTCGCACAATTGGGCCAGGGTGATGGTGCTTTCGCTGGACAGCGGATGGCTGCGCGGCACCAGCGCCATCATCTGGTCTTCCACCAGCGGCGCCGTGTCGAAGCGCTCGTCGGGCAGCACGACGAAACCCACATCCACGCGGCGTTCGCGTATCCATTGCACCACCTCGTGATCGGCGCCTTCGTCGATGCGCAGGGCTATGCCCGGATAGCGCAGGCGGAACTGCGCCGTGATGGCCGGCAGCAGGTTTAACGACGAGGTGGGGCCGAAGGAACCGATGCGCAAGCTGCCCTGGCGCTGGCCCAGCACATCGGCCGCTTCCTGGCGCATGGCTTCCGACAAGCCGAGGATTTCACGCGCGCGCACCAGCAGCTGGCGGCCCACGTCCGTCAGCTCGGCCGAGGCCTGGTGGCGTACTATCAGGTCCACGCCCATCTCCTTTTCCAATGCCTTCAAGGCGTGCGAGACGGCCGACTGGCTGATGCCCAGCTGCGCGGCGGCGGCGGAAAAGCCGTGCAGTTCGGCCACCAGGGTAAAAATTTCCAGTTGCGTGAAGGTCATGGTGTGGTTTCTTTGTGTTATGAGTATTTACTCATTATTTCATGAGCTGATATTAGTATTAATATATAAGTATACCGCACGTGCAGCGTCCGCTGTACAAGCGACATCATAGGACTTTCCATGCGTACTTCCGCCGTACCCTCAGCCGCCTTGCCCTCCGTGCAATCGCCGCTCGTCTATATCAAACTGATTTTCGTCGCCCTGTTCTGGGGCGGCACTTTTATCGCCGGGCGCGTGCTGGCGCAGCAGATGCCGCCCATGACGGCCGCCAGCGGGCGCTTCGGCGTGGCCGTGCTGCTGCTCGTCGTGCTGGCGTGGAAACTGGAAGGGGGCTTGCCACGTCTGGACCGCAAGCAGCTGGCGACGACGGCGGCGCTGGGCCTGACGGGCATTTTTCTCTACAACCTGTGTTTCCTGGCGGCCCTGTCGCGCATGCCGGCGGGGCGCACGGCCCTGTTCGTGGCCTTGAACCCCATCGTCACGGCGCTCGCCTCGGCCATGCTGTTTCGCGAACGCCTCGGTTCCTTCAAATGGCTGGGCATCATGCTGGCATTTTGCGGCACGGCCATCGTCATCACGCGCGGCGACCTCGCCGGCGTGCTGCACGGTACGGGCGGCGGCATCGGCATGGGCGAAGTGTTCATGTTTTGCGGTATTTCCAGCTGGGCCGCCTATACCCTGATCGGCCGGGTGGCGCTGAAGGGCCTGAGCCCGATTGCCGCCACCACGTATGCGTCGATGTGGGGCCTGGCTTTCCTGCTGGTGGGGGCAGTGGTGGAATTCCCGAGCGTGCCGTGGCACAGCTTCGGCTGGCAAGTGTGGGCCGCCATCGCCTATCTGGGCGTGTTCGGCACGGTGATCGGCTTTGTCTGGTATTACGAGGGCGTGAAAGCGCTGGGGCCGTCGCGCACGGCCGTGTTCAACAACCTCGTGCCCGTGTTCGGTATCGTGCTGGCGGCGGGGCTCTTGGGCGAGCCGGTGCTGGCCTCGATGCTGGTGGGCGGCGCGGTGACGATTGCCGGCGTGGTGATGACCAACCGGCAAGCGAAATAGTTACTTTGCGCGGCGGCGCTTGCTCGGTTTTGCCGGCGCCTTCTTGTGGCGGCTGACGGAAGCGCGCATCACTTTCGGCTCTTCGATGCCGTTCTCGGCCGCCAGCATGCGGCGGATGTTGACGGCGTCCATGGCGCGCACGGAATTGGCGCGCGCGTTGAGCAAGATCATGGTGGCAAACTTGCCGGCCGACTTGATGCGCATGATCAGGCAGCGGCCCGCTTCATTCGTGTAGCCCGTTTTCGACAGGCCGATATCCCAGCCCTTGGCGCCCACCAGGCGGTTCGTGTTGTGGTATTCCACGTCGCGTCCCTTGATCTGGATCACGTCCTTCGAATCGGTGGTGATGCGGCTGATTTCCGGGTAGCGTGAGGCGGCCACGGCCATCTTGACCAGGTCCGCTGCCGTCGACTGGTTGTTCGGCGACAAACCCGTCGGCTCTTCGATGACGGTCTGGCGCATGCCCAGGGCCTTGATCTTGGCGTTGACGGCCACGGCAAACGCCGTCGGGCCGCCGGGGAAGGTGCGCGCCAGCGAGGCGGCGGCGCGGTTGTCGGACGACATCAGCGCCAGCTGCAGCACGTCGTGGCGGCTCAGGGTGGCACCCACGGGCACGCGCGAAGTGCTGTGTTTCAAGGTGTCGACATCTTCGCGATCGATGCTGATCTCTTCCTGCATATTGGCCTTGGAGTCGAGCACGACCATGGCCGTCATGAGCTTGGTCAGCGAGGCGATGGGCACCACCACGTTGGAATTTTTTTCAAGCAAGACTTTGCCTGTGCCATCTTCGACCACCAGGATCGACTGGGAACCGAAGGGCACGGCGATGGCCGCTGTCGAAAGCGTCATCAGCACCGCGGCGAACATTTTTTTGAGCATGGGATTGTAATGGGAAGCAGTTTTGGGGCGCCATCGAGGGCGCTGCGCGCAAATCCGGGACAGACCTGCGCGGGAACGCGGCGTGTATCTCGGAGGCAATATTTGCCAAGAGTAGACAATACCATTAAAAATATTGCGATGTCTACGGCACACTGGCCGCGCAAGCCGCTTTGCGGCGCGAAACGTGAAAATAATCGTGATCCGGCATGTAACTATTGCCTCACTGAAAATTGTCGCCGTATTATTGATTTCATTTAAGAAATCTAATATTCTTTCTGCAATCTTGCTGCGCATCATATAAGGCAGGTCGCCATCGTCGCTGGTACCCGCAAAATCGTGCCTGGTCATTTCCCCCTGTGCGCCTGCCCATCCCGCCCCCAAACTGCGTTCATGCATGTTGAACTTATCGAGGAGAACGCAATATGTGGGGAAAAATCAAGCAATTGCACCAGCAAATGGACGACGACGCCATCCTGGTGCTGGAATCGCCCGACGCCGCTGCTACTTTGCCGGCCGGCTACCGGCGCTATATCGGCGAGCGGCTGGCCACCATGTCATGGATAGAACGTCAGCAATTCCGTGAGTTCCTGTTGAAATACCGCGGCGCCCGCTTCTACAAGGCGGCCGCCAAGCTGCTCATTCCCTTCACTGCGGTAGGCGTGCTGCAGCAACTGCTGTGGCCGGAAAAGCTGAGCTGGCTTGTATCGCTGGTGTTGAGCAACCTGATCGGCTTTTCGCTCGCTTGTGGCCTGATGGGCGTCTGGTTCAACTACCGCATGCTGGTGGCAAACAGGTCATTCAAGCCCTTGCTGCGCATTTTGCTGGCGTGCATGGGCGGCCTGGCTGTCGGTATGGGCGCGGCGACCATCTTCAGCGACCGGCCCATGCTGCTCTCGCCGGAGAAGCTCGCGCGCAACCTGGGTATCGCCCTGCTGGTGGTGAGCCTGCTTTACTTCGTGCCGCTGGGAATAGTCGCCATGTGGCGCAACCGCCAGTACGAAGCACTGACTCTGCAACTGCAGCAAGGTGCCGAGCGCGACCGCCTGGCGCGCGAACTGAGCGAGTCGCAGCTGCGGCTGTTGCGTGCCCAGATCGAACCGCATTTCCTGTTCAATACCCTGGGTGCGGTGCAGCAGCTGGCCGAGCAGGGTGAGCAAGGCGCCGGCAAGGCCGCAGCGTTGACAGCCGACCTGATCGCATTTTTGCGCGCCAGCCTGGCGGAGATGCGCAGCGAGCAAGTGCCGCTGCATAGCGAATTCGACATGGTGGCGGCGTATTTGCGTGTGATGCAGGCGCGCATGGGCGCCCGCCTGCGCTACACACTGGATTTGCCGGCCGAGTTTGCGCACGCGACGATACCCAGCATGATCTTGCTGACCTTGGCGGAAAATGCCATCAAGCACGGTATTGAACCCTCCTTGCGCGGCGGCGAGATCCGCCTGTCGGCGCTGCTGGTGGATGGCATGCTGCGCCTGCGCGTGCAGGATACGGGCATGGGTTTGCCAGAAAGCGGCGCGGAGAGCGCGCAGGAAAGTGGTCTGGGCCTGGAAAACGTGCGCAGCCGGCTGTTGCTGTCCGATCCGTCCGCCAGCCTGATCGTGCGCGACGGTGAAGAGGGCGGCGTGATCGCTGAAATATTGCTGTCCATCAAAATTGCATCCAGCCTGAAAGAAGCCGCCGCATGAACACCACCATCCTGATCGCCGAAGACGAACCTTTGATGCGCGAGCGCCTGCAAACGATGCTGGCGCTGGCCTGGCCCGAGGCGCGCATCGTACTGGCGGCGGAAAACGGCAACGATGCCTGGGACGGCTTCCTCGAGCACGAGCCGGACGTGGTCTTTCTCGATATCCGCATGCCTGGCCTGTCGGGCCTGGAAGTGGCCGAGCGCATCGGCAAGCGCGCCCACGTGGTGTTTGTCACGGCCTATGACCAGTACGCCGTTGATGCGTTCGACGCGGGCGCCGTCGACTACCTGTTGAAACCCGTGCAGGCTGGGCGACTGCAGCGGGCGCTGGCGCGTTTGCGCGACAAGCTCGGGGCCCAGCCGGCCGACATGGCCAATTTATTGCAGTCGCTGCGCGCGGCGTTGCCGGCCGCTCCGCGCGACAAGTTGAAATGGATCAAGGCCAGCGTGGGCAAGCAGATCCGTTTGATCGACATCGACGACGTGCTGTTTTTTCAGGCCGACACCAAGTACACGCGCGTGGTGCTGGCCGGCTCGGAAGCGCTGGTGCGCACGCCGCTGAAGGATTTGCTGGGCGGTCTTGATCCCGACCAGTTCTGGCAAATCCACCGCGGCACCATGGTCAACGTGAAAGCCATCGAGGCGGCCGAACGTATCGACGCCGAGCGCATGCAGGTACTGGTGCGCGGCAGCACGGAAAAGTTGCCCGTCAGCCGCACATTCACGTATTTGTTTCGCGATTAGCCTGTAATGCAAACGCCCCGCACTTGGCGGGGCGGGGCGATCAGCGGCGCTGCTGTGCTTACTGGATCTTGGCGATCGACACTTCCGTCGATTTCACCAGGGCGATGACTTCGCTGCCCACTTTCAGGTCCAGGTCCTTGATCGAGCGCGAGGTGATCACCGAAGTGACGATGCCGTGCGGCGTTTCCACGTCCACTTCCGAGACCACGGGGCCAAAGATGATTTCCTTGATCTTGCCGCGAAACTGGTTGCGTACATTCACTTCCGAGATAGCCATGATTTTTCCTTTGTGCCCGTAATACGCCGTGCGGCGCGACATGGCCAGAGTACGGCGCGCGCACGCTTTTGACCACGAATCGATGCGCATATCGATATGCGCAAACCGGGCGGACATGAAAAAACCGGGACAAGTCCCGGTTTTTGTTGATACAGCGCAAGCTTACTTCTGATAAATCTTGTCGAATTCGCCGCCATCGTCAAAATGTTTCTTTTGTGCTTGTTTCCAGCCGCCAAAGACATCGTCGATGGTAAACAGGGAGATCGGCTTGAAGCTGGCCGCATATTTCTTCGCGACGGCTGCCGAACGGGGACGCAGGTAGTGCTTGGCGACCAGTTCCTGGCCCGGTTCCGAGTACAGGTATTGCAGGTAGGCCGTGGCTTCCTTGCGGATGCCGCGGCGGTCGACCACCTTGTCGACGACGGCCACTGGCGACTCGGCCAGGATGGAGATGCTCGGATAGACCACTTCGAAGTTGTCGCCGAATTCGGCGCGCACCAGTTGTACTTCGTTTTCAAACGTCACCAGCACGTCGCCGATTTCACGCTGCGTGAAGGTGGTGGTGGCGCCGCGGCCGCCGCCGTCGAGCACGGGCACGTTCTTGAACAGCTTGGTCACCAGCTCGCGCGCCTGCGCTTCGCTGCCACCTTTTTTCACGGCATAGCCCCAGGCTGCCAGATAGGTGTAGCGGCCGTTGCCCGAGGTTTTCGGGTTCGGCACGATGACCTTGATGCCGGGCTTGGCCAGGTCGTCCCAATCCTTGATGTGTTTCGGGTTGCCTTTGCGCACCAGATACACCATGGTGGAATAGAACGGCGCCGCATTGTTCGGGAACTTCTTGGCCCAGTCGGCCACCACCAGGCCACGGTCGACGAGGATATCGATGTCATTCGCCTGGTTCATGGTCACGACGGACGCTTCCAGGCCATCGGCAACGGAGCGCGCCTGCTTGCTCGAGCCGCCGTGCGACTGCTTGATGGTGATGGTTTCGCCCGTTTTGGCTTTCCAATCAGCAATAAATGCGGGATTCACATCCTTGAACAGTTCGCGCATCACGTCGTACGAGGCGTTCAGCAAGACCACGGGTTCGGCGGCGCTGGCGGCCATCGGCAGGCTCATGGCGGCAGCGGAAGCGGCCAGGGCGCTGGCCAGGAACCAGCGGCGCGAGCGTTGGGTGAGTGTCGCTGCGGCAGTCGATACGGCGTTGGAATGGGTCATGTTGAACTCTTATTGTGAGAATAGACAGTCATAGTCTAAAATTCCGGCCGGAAAAGAAACGAATTTTTCGTAATATGCTTAGATCCGATTCCCGTTTGCGCTGAAAAACAGATATCGATTTTTGAAATGATTCGTGGGCAAGACGACAGTCAAGGCTTAGCCTGCAAGAAGTCCGTCATAGGCAAATCCGTCCCGTGGCGTGGCGCGAAAAAACCCGATCGCGCCGCTTGGTGTATAGTCGAACGGCGCGATACAGGGGCAAAACCGTCTGCATCGGCAACTGGAATATTTTGTGAGCGTACATGAGTCTTGAAATTCGTATTGCAACATCGACCGACGCTTTCGAGGCGTGCAACGTATTACGACGCTCCATCGTCGAATGCTGCAGCCTCGATCATCGGGACGATCCGGTCATCCTGGAAGCTTGGCTGGGCAATAAAACACCGCAGATGGTGGCGTGCTGGTTTGCGTCGCCTACCAATTTTTCGCTGGTCGCAATCGAGCATGGCGCCGTCGTCGGCGTCGGTTTGCTGACGCGCGCCGGCAAGCTGGCCCTGTGCTACCTGCTGCCCGAGGCGCAAGGCCGGGGCGCGGGCAAGGCGCTGGTGGAACAGCTGGAAGCGCAGGCGCGCGAGTGGGGCATCAAGGCCCTGCAATTGCACAGCACGGCCAGCAGCCAGGCCTTTTTCGTCAAGCAGGGATATATCGAGGCGGGCAATGTGCGTTCGCCGTATGGCGTGGAAACGATTTTTTGCTGGAAACAGATTGACCCCGCAGGCATCTCCAGCGGCGACCCCAAGCGCAAGCGCTTTTGCAACTGCAATTCGGCCTGACTTACCGTTGGCGCCTCAGCCCGCCCATCCGGCGGCGGGCCTTCCCCCCCCTTTGAATATTTCCCTTCAGTAACTGATCTGGATATACACGCCTTGTTGCGCGCTATCGTTTGCCGGCAGCAAGGTGCCGCCGGCAAACATTTTCAGTTCGCCGGGCGCGAACGCCAGCCAGTCTTCGTTTTGCGTCAGGGGATGCGTGGCGATCACGGCGATGCGGTCGTCCAGGTGGTTGTGCTGGCGAAAGTCGATGCTGCGCTCGCAGTCGATCAGTTGCGCTACGGAAAATGGGTATTCGCGTATCACATAGTGCAAATGCGTGGAGCAGTGGGCAAACAGCAGTTCGCCGTCCGACAGGATGAAGTTGAAACTGCCGTGCGCGGCGATGTCCGTGGCGACCTCGGCGATAGCCGCGCGCAGGGCGGCGCGCGTCGGTACGCCCAGGGGAAACTGCGTGCGCAAGCGGGCCAGCAGGTGGCAAAAGGCTTGTTCGCTGTCCGTGTCGCCGCTGGCACGGTAGTAGGCATTGGCAGGCGGGCGCCACGTTTTCAAGTCGCCATTGTGGGCGAAGGACCAGGTCTTGCCCCACAGTTCGCGGGCGAACGGATGGGTGTTTTCCGGTGCGATGCGGCCCTGCGTGGCCTTGCGGATGTGCGCGACGATGTTTTTCGCCTTCACGGGATGCTGCTGCACGGCGGCAGCCAGCGGCGAATCGACGGCGGCCAGGTGATCCGTCAGCAAGGTGCAGCCGCTACTGGAATGATAGGCGATGCCCCAGCCGTCGCGGTGCTCGTCCGTGCGTCCTCCCCGCTCGGCAAAACCGGCAAAGGAAAATCCCAGCGCGGCCGGCTTGCTGCTGTTCATTGCGAGTAACTGGCACATGGCGGCCCTTCCTGATGGTCTTGGTACATGCCCACAGTAAAGGCGGGCGTCTGTGGCGGGAAGGAATGTTTCCGACTATCGTTATGCGCTGTCCATTGCGGTGTTCTTATTTGCTGGCCGCATATCAAAGGGCGAAACCATTCGTTCTCCATTGCCTGGCGCTGCCTTACTCTGCACACTTTGGCGCCGCCTTCCCCACGAGGGATGCCGGCGCAGCCCGATGAAGGAGCATCCATGCCATTTCCCGTCCTGCAAAATTACCTGGCCCGCTTGTCGCATCAAACCCAGGCCGGCACCAGTGTCTGGCTTGACGGGGAGGGCAGGGCGCTGGGGCGCTTTTTCAATTGCACCATGACCAGCGCTTTCCAGCCGCTGCGCGAACTGGGCAGCGGCAAACTGGTGGCGTTCGAGGGACTGGCGCGCAGCGTGTCGAAGGCGGACGAGGGCTTGTCGCTGTGGCGTTTGCTCGACCATGCGGCCAGCGACGATGAATCCGTGGAGTTGGACCGGCTGTGCCGCATGTTGCATGCGATTAACTTTTTCCGCCAGAGCGAAGCAGAGCAGTCAGACTTGTACCTGAACGTGCACGACCGCCTGCTGAGTGCCGTCAGCAGCAATCATGGCCATGCCTTCCAGCGCATCCTCGACGCGCTGGGCTTGCCCATCGAGCGCATCGTGCTGCAATTGCCCGCAGTGACACCGAACCAGGGCTGGCTGCTCAACTACGTGGCCGACAATTACCGTCGCAACGGGTTCCGCCTGGCCATCAACGTGGCCAGCGTGCACGAGGCAAGCGGCATGCTGGAGCGCTTGCACCCGCATGCGTTCAAGCTTGACGCGGGCAACCTCAGCGACGAGCAGGCCGTTGCCAGCTTCGTCACACTGTGCCATGCGGCCAAAATTCGCGTCATCTTCAAACGCCTCGACACGCCAGCGGCGCTGGCTTCGCTGCAGCGCGTCGCCGCCATCACGGGTTTGCCCATCGTGGCGCAGGGCTATTTGCTGGACAAACCGCTGACGGCACTGGCGCAGGCAAAGCAGGACGTCGCGGCCACCGCCGTCGCTGCGTAGGGTGCCAGATGCTGAAATGAGGGCGACACGATAGGCATTGAGGGTTTTTCTTCGCAGCACAATACGCTATAGTATTCCCATCGTTAAATTGGACTGACTATGGCATCGCGCAGAAATTTTTTACACAACGGTATGGGCTTGGCCGCGCTGGGCCTGGTCGCCACTCCTCTCATCGGCTGCGCCTCGCGCACGGCCGCCCCCGCCTCGGCTTCTGCCAGCGCCAAGCCGCGCGCGCCGCGCACTGGCGTGCCACCCCAGCCGACGCAATTGGCCAGCGTCGACCGTTCGATCACTTCGCAGTCGCGCCAGGCCATCACGGAGATGGAACCGCCTCCCGATATATTCGATGCGCAGGCGCTGGATCTGGAATTCTGGCTCAAGCCCCGCACCCTGGAAGTGGTGCGTCCTGCCAGCAATGAGAAGGCCAGGCTGCTGTACTGGAAAGATGGCGAAGTCATCGATTCGGCCTACCAGGAACTGTGCCATTTGCTACGCGACGTGAACGGCAAGAAGACGGCGCCCATCGACCCGAAACTGCTGGAAACCCTGTGGGGCACGCAAGCGTTTGTGGCCCGCTACGGCATCGAGCAGCCGCTGGAGATCCTGTCGGGCTACCGCACGGCCGAGTCGAACAGCCGGCTGCGCGAAGCGGGCGTGCCGGCCGCGCGTCAGTCGCTGCACATCTCGGGCCGCGCCGCAGACATCCGCGTCGCCAACCTGAACGCGGAAGTGCTCGGTTCCCTGGTGCGCAGTTTCAAACAGGGTGGCGTGGGCTTTTATTACCGCTCCGGCCCCCGTGGCGGCTGGATTCATGCCGATACTGGCTTGCAGCGCACCTGGAAAGGTTAAGCACCTGACTAAACCTCGCGCGGCGCGCTTTGCGGCCTGTGATGCTCGCCGTACCATGGTACGGCTGCGCGTCTCGGCCACAAATCATTGCCGCTCGCGACGGTTTTGTCAGGCGTTTGTTTGATCAGTCATCGTGATATGGCGGTTCGGGCACGCTATCGTGTCCGGTGCGCCGCCATGTCCTCAAAATTCATGGGGCGTTCCCGGTGAATTCCCACTTCAGCTTCCCATGAAACTGTCCAGCCATAACATCGAACTGTTCCTGGCCGTCGTCGACGGCGGTTCGTTCTCGGCCGCCGCGCGCGCCTTGCGCCGGGCGCCATCGGCTGTCAGCATGGCCATTGCCAACATCGAGGCGGAACTGGGCATCGCCCTGTTTGACCGCGGCGCGCGCGAAGCCGTGCCCACGCCTGCTGCGATGGCGCTGATGCCCCACGCGCGCCTGATCGCCGAGCAGTTGAAGCAGTTGCACCTGCACGTACAGGAATTGTCGCAGGGACTGGAAAGCCGCATTTCGCTGGGCATCGCGGCCGAGCTCGACCATGCACCTTTCCTGGCCGCCGTGCGCGCGCTGTCGCAGCGCCATCCGCTGCTCGACATCGAGGTGCTGACGGCGCCGCAGGACGATGTGCTTGACATGCTGCACCGCGGCCGCATCAGCGCCTGCATGGCCTTCGCTGGAGGGCGCATCAATCACGAGGAACAGTTCCAGTTGGTGGGTAGTGATGCCTTGCTGGCAATTATTTCCACCCAGCATCCGCCCAGTGCGGCGGGCCGGCCCCTGTATATCGAGGAATTGGTGAATTTGCGGCAGATCATCGTGGCCAGCCGCGAACTGGACCTGGCCGATGCGCGCCCCGTCGTCGGACTGTCTTATTGGCGCACCGACAGTTTGCCGATGGCGCTGGCGATGGTGGAGGCGGGACTGGGGTGGGGTAACTTTGCCGCCTCGGCCATTGCCCACTCGCTGGCGGCTGGGCGGGTGCGCCGCGTGGCGTTCAAGAATACGGGCAATGGCCTGGTCGTGCCCATCCACCTGGTGTGGATGAAGGACCGGCCGCTGGGCATGGCGGCGCGGTCCTTTCTTCAGTTGCTGACCGAAGTGCCGGCAGTGGCACCCTGAAGTCCGGTCGCTTCTTCCTTCGGCTGCTGCGCCGACAGGGGCACGCCGAACAGGCCATCGAAGAAATAGTTGAAGATGAAGCTGTAGCACGGGATAATCAGCATCAGGGCGAAGTCCAGCACGAAGGCTTGCCACAGGCTGATGTTCAGCCACCAGGCGATCAGCGGGATCAGGTAGATCACCAGCGTGATCTGGAAGCCGATCGCGTGCAGGATGCGGCGCCAGACGGTGCGGGTGCGTGACACTTGGCGGATTTCCCAGTATTCGAAGGCCGTGTTGTAGAGCAGGTTCCAGATCACGGCAATGGTGGTGATCATGATCGCCAGCGGGCCCGTGCTGGTGGGCGATTCGCCCGAAAGCAGGGTCAGCCAAGCCGTGGAAATGGCCATGCCGATGATTTCAAAGGCGGTGACGTAGACGATTTTGCGTTTGATGCCTTGCATGTAAAGCCTGTAAAGAAGAGATAGCGCGTATTTTAAGTCAGGTATGTTGATGTTAAAAGTTGATAGCTATCAGTTTATCTGATGAATGTGTGCCAGCAATACCATGCTGGCCATGAACGGTGGATAATGGCGGCAGGCGGGCAACCGGTCCCGCCGCATCACCGCAGAAAAGGTCAACGAGCATGCAAGGCGTAGCAGACAGCAACATTCCCGACACCCCCGTCAGCCCGGACGAACGTCCCCGTTTTCGCCCCTGTCCTTGGGAGCACCTGGAAACGCCGTACGACGTGGAAGTGTGGATCGAGGAGCATAACCGCAGCATGCAGGACAATATCCGTGCCACGGAAACGGGCGTGGGCATCTGCTTTACCCTGGCTGAAGGGGGCGATATCTATATGCAGACCAGCGCCGACGGCGCCGTCGTGCTGGACGTGACGCCGGACGCGGCCTGGGTCTCTCCCCTGATCAGCGCGGCGACGGGCTGCGAGGCGCCTGACTCGTCGCTGTGGATCTTGCCTGACGACAAGCTGATCCAGCTGATCGTGGGCCTGTCCAGCCTGGTGGCCAGCACCTTGCTGGTGGTGGGCCATGACTTCGGCTTGCGCCGGCGCAGCATGGGCCGCTGAACCGTTCGCACGGCGGTGGGGAGGGGCGGCCATGCCTCTTGTATGGCTCCGGTTTGCGCTGCATGACGCGTGCGTTGCAAAAATATGGCATGCCCGCGCCTGTCATGCCTTCCGCCGTACACTCCGATGAAAAGTCCGCGATGCATAATGACAAGCTGGACCTCCGCAACATCAGTCTGGTGTGCGTGGAAACGCGTTATCCCGAGCTGGCCAGCTTTGCCATCGAGCGCTGTCTGGCCGGCGCCGATTTCAAGGAATGCCTGCTCTTCACATCCCGCCTGCATGACTTGCCCCCTCATATGCGCCAGGTGTTGATCGCCCCCATCGAGAGCGTGGAGGCGTATTCGGCATTCGTGGTGCATGAGCTGGGCGACCATTTCAAGGGCACGCATGTGCTCATCATGCAGTGGGACGGTTTCATCGTGGATGCGCGTCAATGGCAAAGCGCTTTCCTGGACTGTGACTACATAGGCGCACCGTGGTCGCATCGCCCCGTGGCCGTCGGCAATGGCGGTTTTTCGCTGCGATCGCGGCGCCTGTACGAAGTCTTGCCACAGCTGGCCATCACGCAAGTCCGTCGCGAGGACTATGCGATCTGCGAGTTGCATGGCGACCAGTTGCGCGAGGATTTTGGCGTGCGCTTTGCCGATGCCAGTCTGGCCTCCAGCTTTGCCTTCGAATGCGTTGTGCCCACCGGTCCCACCTTTGGTTTCCATGGTTTTTTCAACTTTGGCCGGGTGCTGGACGACGTGGCGTTGCGCGACTATCTGCTCATGTGCGACGATGCCATGATGCATGCGGCCGCCGTGCGCAGGCTGGTCAAGCAGCTGTATGGCTCCGGCCGCTACTGGATGGCGGCACACGTATTGCGCCGGCGCCTCAACGGGGGCGCCGCCATGTTCGCCGATGCCTGCCTGCTTGCCCTGCGCGCCAGCTGGCATGCACTTGTGCGTGGCCGCTCGCGCACCGCTGTGCTGCCGGCGCAGGGGGCTTGACGGCCCGTGCTTGTGGTGAAATTGGCCTACCTGCGTGCTTTGCTCGACACTGCGCTTTGCACATGCTAGTCTCGGTACTGCACCCACCTTTTTGCCAGGGCGGCAGTGCAAAGGACAGCCATGGATACGCCACCGCAAGCGGTACCTGTTCCGGATTTCTCTCCACGCTGCCACGACGGCATGCCGCTGCATGCCGCGCCCCTGCTTGATGATGGCGTCTTCAGCCCGGAACGGGTGGAGGCTGAACGCGAGCAAGCCTATTTCAACGATTTATACCTGCTGGCGCCCGTCGCCCATTTCGTGCTGGGACTCGATGGCGTGATCCTGCAAGTCAACCTGGTGGCGGCCGAGCTGTTCGGCCTGCCCCGGGAACGGCCCGGCCACGTGCTGTTCCGCTCCTATGTGCACGAGGCGTTTCGTCACGATTACGAGCGCTTCGTGCAGCGCGTGCTCAATAGCAGCGAGCCCGAGCGTATCCAGCTGCAGGTGCAGTCCCGTCCCGGCGCGCGCGAGGCCGGCTTGCCCGTCTGCCTGCTAGGTAGCGCCGACCCGAACGGCCAGGCCTTGCGCCTGGTGCTGGAGCAGGCCGAGGGCAAACTGGCGGCGCTTGAACGCAGCGAAGAACGCTTCCGGCGCATCGTGCACAGCGCCGAGGAGGGGATCTGGGAAATCGATGCGCAGGCGCTGACCAGCTTTGTCAATCCGAAGATGGCGCACATGCTTGGCTGCCAGATCGAGGATATGCTGGGCCAACCGCTGGTGGCCTTCATGGATGACGAGGGACGCGCCATCCTGGAGCGCAATATTGCGCGGCGCCAGGTTGGCATTGCCGAACGCCACGAATTCAAGTTCCTGCGGCGTGATGGCAGCACCCTGTGGGCCACCCTGGCCACCAATCCCATCTTCGACTCCGGCGGCACCTATCTGGGTGCGCTGGCGCTGGTCAGCGACATCACGGCGCAGCGCGCAGCATCCGAGCGCATCTGGCGGCAAGCCAATTTCGATGAGCTGACGGGCTTGCCGAACCGCCACATGTTTCTCGACCGGCTGCAGCACGAGGCGCACCACGCCAGGCGCGAAGGCACTTGCCTGGCCCTGCTGTTCATCGACCTCGACCATTTCAAGCAGGTGAATGACCGTCTGGGCCACGAGAAGGGCGACATGCTGCTGCGCCAGGCGGCGCGGCGCATCAGCGAACGCGTGCGCGCCACCGATACGGTAGCGCGCCTGGGCGGCGACGAGTTCACCGTCATCCTGGCCGGCGTGGGGCAGTTGGGTGGCATCGAGCGTGTGCTGCAGGAACTGACGGCCGGGCTGACCCAGCCTTTCGTGCTTGACGGCGATACGGTGCACGTGTCGGCCAGCGTGGGCGTGGCGCTGTATCCAGCTGACGGCGATACGCCGGACAGCTTGCTGCGGCATGCCGATCAGGCCATGTATGCGGCCAAGAACGGGGGGCGCAACGGCTACAGCTATTTCACGCCGGCGTTGCAGCAGGCGGCCGAAGTGCGCCGCCATACGGTGCGCGAGATGCGCCTGGCCCTGACGCATGAGCAATTTGAAGTGCATTACCAGCCCATCATCCGCCTGCGCGATGGCGCCATCGAGCGGGCCGAGGCGCTGCTGCGCTGGCGCCATCCGCTGCGCGGCCTGTTGCTGCCCGCCGACTTCATCGCTTTTGCCGAGACGAACGGCCTGATCATCGATATCGGCGAGTGGGTGTTTCGCCAGGTCGTGCGCCAGGCACGGCAGTGGCAAGACGAGCATGGTGCCGCGCTACAGATCAGTATCAACAAGTCGGCCGTGGAATTTCGCTGCGACGGTGCGCTGTACCAGGACTGGGGCGGGCACCTGGCGCGGCAGGGCCTGGCGTCGGGCGCCATCGTTATCGAAACAACAGAAGCGGTGCTGCTCGACAAGGCATGCCAGGTGGCCGACCGGCTGCGCCAGTTTCGCGCCATGGGCCTGGCGCTGGCGCTCGACGATTTCGGCAGCGGGCAAGTGTCGCTCGCGTGCCTGAAAACAGCCGATATCGACTTTCTCAAGATTGACCGTTCCCTGGTCGGCGAACTGGAACGCGACGATGCCGGGCTGGGCCTGTGCGAATCGATCATTGCGCTGGCGCAGCGGCTGGGACTGAAAGTCGTGGCCGAAGGGGTGGAAACGGCGTCGCAGCGCGATCTGCTGCGCGCTGCCGGCTGCGATTATGCGCAGGGGTATTTCTTCTCCCACGCGCTGCCGGCAGGGCAAATGGACCGCCTGCTGGCGGCTCAGGCGGCTGGCTGAACGGTTTCCTGCGCCTGCCCTTCGCCCTCCATCAGCTGTTCCACGGCGGCCAGGGTGTCGGCGTCGCTGACCTTGGCCAAGGTCAGGCCAGGCGCCAGGATGACACGGTAGTGGCGGCTGGCCGGGTAAAACCAGCGGTAGTTATCGGTGCGGATGTAGTAGCCGACGATTTTCTTGTCATACGCCGAGGCGATGTGGATCACCGAGGTGTCGGGCGACAGCACCAGTTCGCAGCGGCGGATCAGGGCCGCCAGTTCGAGGATGTGGCCGGTGGGTGGTGCGGCCATCACGTTGGCATGGCCGGCACCGTCCACGATTTCGGCGGCGCGCGCCTCGGTGCCCGGCGCGGCGATCACCAGCAGCGCATGGCGCGGATAGCGTGCCGCCAGGGTGGCGCAGCAGCGCTGGGCGTCAGCCACGCTGACCGTGCGTTGCGCATTGCTGCCCTGGAAGTTGAGGCAGAACAAGCCTTCATAGCTACGCAGCAGGGTGTCGCAGGCGGCGTCGACCTGTGCCGCGTGCGCATCGACACCGAACAGTTCATAGCGCATGTCGATGTCGCGCAGGCCAAATTGCCCGAACGTGGCGAAAAAGCTGTGCAGAATGTGGCGGCTGCGGTCGCAGGGCACAGTATGGTCGAACATGCCCAGATTTTCCGTCGAGGTGCCATACTTTGGAATGGCAAAGCCCGTCAAATAGCGCGCGCCCAGCCATTTGATGCGCAGCAGCAAGGGAATCGAAAAACGGTTGTAGGGGTTGAAGATGACGTCGTAGCGGCGTCGGCGCAGCTCGGCGATGGTGGTGCGCAAATCGCGCAGCAGCGGCTGCTTGTCCCAAATGAGGATGTCGCTCACATGCGGATTGTCGGCGATGATGTCGCGGTTGGCGCTGCTGGCTGCCACGTCGATCTGCCAGTGCGGATAGTTCTTTTTCAGCTCGCGCAGCAGTGCGGAGGTCACGATCATGTCGCCGATCTTGTCGTTGCGCAAAATCAATACCTTGCGCACCTTGGCGATATCGAGTGGCTGCTTGTCGGATTTGCCCAGCAGGGCGTAACTGATCAGCCGGGCGGCGGTTTTTATCAAGGGAACTCCGGAAATGGATGGCAGGATGCGCTGGCGTATTGGCTAATAAGCAAGCGACACCAGCATCTTACGGATTTCCACCATCCTGGGCTAGGGGGCAGGCCCCGTTTATTGCTGCGTGCGCCAAGATAGCGCACGCGGGGGGGGGCGAACTTACTCCAGGCCCAGCAGGGCGACGACGCGCTCGCGGCTGATGCCGACCAGCGCCGAACTGATCGCCAGCAGCGACTCATAGCCAGGCTGGCTGGCCTTTTGCGTGAAGTTTTCGGCCAGCGTATCCATGCTGACGTTCACTTGCACCGGTTGCGCCCGTGCCACCCGTCCCGTGGCCTGCGCCAGGGCCAGGCTGACGGAACTGCGCGCCGCCTGCAACCGCGCCAGCGCCTGGACCACTTGCTGCAAGGTGGCGCGCAGGGCTTCCATGTCGCCGGTATGCCATTCTTCCGGGGTAATGGCGGCCGGTTCCGCATCCGTGCGCACGCGGCTCATCTGGCCGGTCGGGTAGCGGATGCCGCTGCCGCGCACCGACAGGCTGTCGCGCACGTTGGCCCAGGCCGCTTCCGACGTGCTGAACACCAGTTCGCCATTCTCGCCCAGTTTGACGCCGATGCCGGACGGCATCAGTGCACGGTCGAAGCGGGAAACGATTTCATTCTCGCTCAGGCCAGGTTCGATATTCACAGAGCGCAAGGCCTGGTTCGCGCCGCCGACGGAAAAGGCCAGCACTTCCTGCGGGCCTTCCTGCAGACTGGCCATGGTCAGGCCGCGGATGCTGAAGTTCTGCTGTGACGCCTGCGGGCTGGTATAGCTGAGCTGTGCGTCCAGCGTGCCGCCCGAGGCGCTGGCGCGCTGGCGCCAGGTATTGCTGAACTGGCGTACTCTTGCCTCGACTTGCCCTTCGCGGCCCAGGCGCGCTGCCAGCTTGGCCGCCAGCTCGCTTTTCAGCGACTGCAACTGGCTGCTGCTGCGTTCCAGGTAGTCCAGGGTTTGTTGTGCGTTAGAAATTTCCCCCTGCAACTGGTGATCCCAGTTGCTCAGGCCGCGCTGCAGGCCCGCCGCCGACCTCCTTGCCGCCGGCGCCTCGCTGCGCGCGCTGGCGCTGCCGCTGATGGCGGCGGACGCGTCATCGACGACGCGGGCTGTGCCGGCGCCTTTGGCATTGACGCCGGAAGTGGAGGAGGTCTGAACGATTTGCATGATGGTCAGAGAAGATCAAACAGGGAAATAGTGCCAACCTTGGCGTAGGCTTTATAGGTTGCCTGCAGGGCCGTCTGGTAGCCGGTCAGTTCAATGGCTGCCGCACCCATGTCGGTCTTTTTCAGGTCCAGCAGGGCCGAATTGTTCGACAGCGACACATTGGCCAGGTTGCCGGAGAGCGTGGTGAGGATGTTTTGCGCGCCGCCGAAGATGGCGATCTTGCCAGAGAGTAAATCCATGCCGTCATCGGTGCCATCGAGCGCGGCGACCACCACGCTGCGCACGGCCGGATCGTTGGGGCTGACGCCCTTCGTACCGAGGGTGGTGATGGCCTGGTCGATCTTGTTCAGCCATACTTCCAGGTTCTTCACGTCTACGTTGGCCGCCTGTGTGACGCCATTGCCCACCACCACGGTCTGCGTGTCGGTATTGCCGATGTAGGCGTAGCGCGAACCTGCAGTTGCTGCCGGATCGTATTTGATGGCGGGTTGGTCGGTAGCGGTGCCGGAAAACATGTAGCGGCCTTCCTGGTCCTTCAGATTGGCCGTGTACAGTACGCTGTCGCGCATGGCGATCAGCGACTGCGTCATCGCATTCAGGTCGTCCGGCGCATTGCCGCCGTCGGCAGCCCACACCAGCAGGTCGCGCGCCTGGCCCATGTCGGTGACCATGCTCGACAGGTAGTTTTCGTTCTTCAGCAGGCGCACTTTCACCGTGGCGATATTGTCCTGGTATTGCGTGACCATGGCTTGCTCGCGCGTCAGGCGCGAAATGCGCACGTTGCCGATTGGATCGTCCGAGGGCAGCTGGATGCGCAAGCCCGAAGACATTTGCTGGGTCAGGTAATTGATGCGTTCCTGATTTTGCTGAAGCGATATATTAATCAGCGATTGGTATTGGCTGCTGGCGACACGCATAGTCTTCTCCTTAACCCATCATTTGCAAAGTGGCATCAAACAAGGTGTTCGCCACGGAAATGACTTTCATGTTTGCCTGGTACATATTCTGGAATTCGACCAGATTCATCGCTTCCTCGTCCTTGTTCACGCCGCTGGTGGACTTCCAGTCGTCGATGGCTTGCGCGCGCACCGTGTTGGACGTCTTCAGCAGGGCCTGGTTCTGCTGGCTGTAAATAGCCAGCTTGCCGACGAGCTGCGTATCCGCATCGCTCATCAGGACGGAACCCACCCAGCTGACATTGATCGATTGATTCTTGATATCGATCAATTTTTGCAAGTTGCCGCTGTCGCCTGCCGCACCTGTCAGCGACAGGGCCAGGTCCTTGGCGTTGAAGCCGGGGGTAATGCTCAGCTTGCCGTTCGCGTAGGCCAGCAGGGGGCCGCCGGCGGCGCCAGCCATGGTCTTGCCCAGGGCCAGCTGCGCATTGACCTGGCTGGTCAACTGTGTGGCCATGTCTTGCAGCGACTGCTGCAGCGGTCTCAGGGTGTTTTGCTCGAACTCGCCCAGGCCGCCCATCTGGCCGCCGATGGCTGACAGATCGAGGTTGTACGAAGACTTGGCGAAATCGAGGCTCAGGGTTTGCTGGCCCGTGTTCGTCATGCCGCTGGTCAAGGTGCCGGCCAGGCTGCCGATGACCAGCGGCTGGCCCGACTTCAGCGAAATATTGCGCGAGCCGTCCGGCTGGTCGAGGACGTCGATGCCCATTTGCGAGGCCAGGCCGTCGATCAGCTGGTCGCGCGCATCCATCAGCGATGACACGTTCGTGCCCGAGGCCGTGGAGGTGCTGATGCGCTGGTTCAGCGCGGCGATATTGGCCAGGGTGGTATTGGCTTGTGGCACGATCGCTGCTCGTTGCTGCTGCACCGACAGCAACTGGTTGGCCATGACGGTGCTGATGCTGTTGAAGCGCTGCGCCATGGCGTCGGCGGAAGTGACAATCTGCTGGCGCAGCGGTGTCGAGGTCGGGTCAACGGCGGCCGCGTTGAGGGCGGCGAAAAAGCCGTCGATGCCGTTGCTGATGCTGGAGGCATCGTCGCCCATCACGCGCTCGAGCTGGGTCAGGTAAGGCTGGGTCTGCGAACGGGCGCCCTGGTCGGACGCGGCACGCCACATTTGCTGGCTTTTATACGCATCGGCAAAGCGCAGCAAGGCGGACACTTCCACGCCATTGCCGGCCGAGCGCACGCCGGCGGTGGCGCCCAGCGATGACAGCAGCACGCCCTGGCGCGTGTAGCCCGCCGTTTGCAGGTTGGCGATGTTCTGGCTGGCCGCATTGAGTGCGGCCTGGGCGGCGATGCTGCCTGACAATGCATTGCTGATGATGCTCATTGGGCAAGTTTCTTTCGTGAAGAGTGTGGCGCGTGCGGGTGGGCAGGCATTGAATCGTTGTTACCTTGTACAGGCGACGCTTCAGACAGATTTATTAAGCGGCGCCGCAATATTGTCGGTCTTGACAGGGCTTTTGGCAGCCACGGGGGCGCCGGCCGCCGGCAGCAGCTGGCGCAGGATGGCGTCGGCGATGCCGAAGGCGCGCTGGCCGGCCATCTTGTCGGCCACCAGGTTGTCGGCCATTTCCAGCATGTCGCTGTTGATGGGGTCCTTGAAGACGCTGTCCTCGCCTGCCATCTCGCGCGTACCCGAACGCATCTGGCGCAGCATGTGCGAGATGAAGAAGGCTTCGAACTTGACGGCCGCCTCGGTGGCCTTGGCCGCGTAGCGGGGATCGGCCGGCGTGGCCGCGGCAGGAGAGCGGTCGTCGAGCGCCGAAGGCAGGGCGCTGCTGCTGTCATTGATATTAAGCATCAGATTACCACCAGTTCGCCTTCGATGGCGCCAGCCTGGTCGAGGGCTTGTAAAATTGCCATGATGTCATCGGGCGAGGCGCCCAGGCTGTTGACCACATCGATGATAGACTGCAGTTTGGCGCCGGCCGGCCATTTGAACATATTGCCGTTGCCCTGGTCGACGGACACTTTTGATTGCGGTGTGACAGTGGTCTGGCCGCGGCCGAACGGCGCCGGCTGGCTCACTGCCGAGCTTTCGGAAATGACGACCTTGAGCGAGCCGTGCGTGACGGCAGCCGCCTTCACGCGCAAGCCTTCGGCGATGACTACGGTGCCGGTGCGCGAATTGAAGACCACTTTCGGGGTGTCGACACCCACATCGACGCTCAAGGCTTCCAGTTTGGCCATGAAAGCCACGCGCTGGGTCGGGTTTTCCGGCGCCAGCACGTCCACGCTGGTGGCGTCGCGCGTGGTGGCGACGGCACCGAAGCGGCGGTTCACGGCTTCGACGATATTGATGGCCGTCTCGAAATGCGGATGGCGCAAGTTCAGGGTGACGGAAGGCCTGGTGGAAAAGTCGCTGAGAATCTCGCGTTCGATGTTGGCACCGTTGGGAATGCGGCCCGAGGTGGGCGTGTTGACGGTGACGGACGAGCCGCTCTTGCCGGTGGCGTTCAAGCCGCCGACGACCACGTTGCCTTGCGCCAGCGCATACGTTTCATTATCGGCTGCGCGCAATTGCGTCAGCAGCAAGGTGCCGCCACGCAAGCTTTTCGCATCGCCCAGGGACGAGACGGTGACGTCGATGGCCTGGCCACGGCGGTATCCTGGTGGAAACACGGCGCTGACCATGACGGTGGCGACGTTCTTGCTTTTCGCTTCGGCACCGTCCGGCATCTTCACGCCGAATTGCTTGAGCATGTTGACCACGGACTGGCTGGAAAATTTTACCTGGGTGGTGTCGCCGCTGCCGTTCAGGCCCACGACGAGGCCATAGCCGACCAGCGGGTTGTCGCGCACGCCCTCGATGCTGACCAGGTTGCGCAGCACTTGCGCGGCGCTGGCGGGCAGGGACAGGCCGGAGAGCACGGCCAGCATGGCTGCCAGGGGCAGGGCGGAACGAAATTTCATGAGCTCACCTTAAAACGGCATCCATGGGCCGACGAAGAAGCGCGTCAGCCAGCCTGGTGTATTGGCTTCGGCCAGGGTGCCCTGGCCGGAATAGGCGATTTGCGCATTGGCGATGCGCAAGGACGATACCTGGTTGTTGGAATCGATGTCGGCTGCGCGCAGGTAGCCGCGCAGGCGCACGAATTCTTCGCCCTGGTTCAGGGTCAGCGTCTTCTCGCCTTGCACGCGCAGCAAGCCGTTCGGCAGCACTTCCTGCACGATCACGGTGATGGCGCCGGACAGCGCATTTTGCTGCGTGCTGGTCGAGTCGCCGGCGAAGTCGCGTTCGGCAGAGAGGTCTATGCCCGTCTTGGGGAAAGTCTTGCCGAGGATGTTGGCCGCTTTCACGCCGACGGACGAGCCCTTGTTGAAGGAGGTACCGGCCTTCTTGCTGGCCTGCGTGGTTTCCTGCAGGGCCACGGTGACGACGTCACCCACGCGGAAGGCGCGGCTGTCCGAGATCAGGTCCAGGCCCGCGTCAGGATTGAACACGCCGCCTCCCACGCCGCCGCGCGCAGCGCTGCGCGGCGCCACGGGCAGCGGTGTATCGGAAAAGCTGGGCGCCACCGGCGCGGCGGGCTGGCTGGCACAACCGGCCATCAATACCAGCAGCGCGGCCGCCGTGGCTTTCATGGCGCCTGTCATCAGCGTGCCGCTTGCGCCAGGTATTGCAGCATATTGTCGGCGGCCGACAGCACCTTGGTGTTCATTTCATAGGTGCGCTGGGCAGCGATCATGTCGACCATCTCTTCGACCACCTGCACGTTCGAGCCTTCCAGCGCAAACTGCTTCAGCTTGCCCAGGGCGCCTTCACCGGGACGGCCTTCGGTCGGCGTGCCGCTCGATGCCGTTTCCTGGAACAGGTTTTCGCCCAGTGCCAGCAGGCCCGTCGGGTTGATAAAGCTGGTCAGGTTCAGCTGGCCCAGCTGGGTGCCGTTGACATTGCCCGGCACGGTGGCCGTGACCATGCCGTTTTCGCCGATGGTGATCGCCGTGGCATTGTTTGGCACGGTGATCTGCGGCACCAGCGGCAAGCCCTGGGCGTTGACCATCACGCCGTTTTCATTGATGCCCAGCTGGCCGGCGCGCGTGTAGGCTGCTTCGCCGTTCGGGCGCAACACTTGCAAAAAGCCGTTGCCGGTGATGGCGACGTCGAATTCGCGGCTCGTCGTTTGCAGGCTGCCGGTGGTAAACACTTTTTGCGTGCCCACCATGTGCGTGCCGTTACCCAGCTGTACGCCCGATGGCGAGAGTGTATTGTCGGCGCGCTGCGTGCCCGGTTGCTGTTCGACCTGGTAGAACAGGTCTTCGAACACGACGCGGTCGCGCTTGAAACCGACGGTGTTGACGTTGGCCAGGTTATTCGCGATGGCTTGCAGTTTGGCATCTTGTGCCTGCACGCCGGTCTTGCTGATCCACATTGCTGGATTCATGTGTTGCTCCTAGTAATAGTTTGGCGTTGGGCTTAAGCGCCCAGCAGGCGGTTACCGGATTCCGTCATGGAATCGCTGGCCTTGAATATTTTCATTTGCATCTCGAAACTGCGGTTCAGGCTCATGGTGGCGACCATTTCCTCGACGGCCGAGACGTTGCTGCCTTCCAGATGGCGGTCGCGCAGGCGTACCGTCGGGTCAGCCTGCAAGTCTTCGCCGCTGCGCGCGACGATCAGGCCCGCCTCGTTCTTGGTCAGCTCGCCCGCTTCGGCGTTGACCAGCTTGAGTTTGTCGACAGTCTGCATTTGCGCAGTGCCCGGCACCTGGATGGAGATCGTGCCATCACCGCCGATCGACAGGCTGGTGTGCTCGGGAATCGTAATCGGGCCACCTTCGCCCAGCACAGGGCGGCCGTTGATGGTCAGCGCGCCCGTTTCATCGAGGTCCATGGCGCCGGCGCGCGTGTAGGCTTCGCCGTTTTGCCACTGTACCGCAAGAAAACCGTTGCCCGTGACGGCCACGTCGAGTTCGCGTCCCGTTTCCTTGATGGCGCCCGTGCGCGTGCCGACGGCGCTCGACTGCGTCTGCGTCATGTGGCGGTCGTCGTAGCCATAGCCGTTTTGCAGCGGCTGGGCAGTGGACACTTCCAGATTGGCGCGAAAGCCGCCCGTCTCGATGTTGGCCAGGTTGTTGGCGTGTACCTGCTGTGCCCGCAGGGCACGGTCGGCCCCGCTCATGGCGGTATAAATCAGCGCATCCATTGCTCTTTACCTTCGCGTATCGTGGATTACAACGCTTGCATCAGCGATTGCAGCATGGCGTTCTCGGTCGAGATGACCTTCGAATTCGCCTGGTAATTACGCTGCGACGTCATCAGGCCCACCAGTTCGGAGGTGATGTCGACGTTCGACTGTTCCAGCGAGCTCGTCACCAGTTTGCCGGCCATGCCGACGCCAGGACGGTCATAGATGGCGGTGCCGGACGTGGTCGAGGCGACCCAGCTGGTATCGTTGACGGCCGTCAGCGCGCCTTCGTCTGGGAAGGTGGCCAGGGCGATCACGCCGATGCTTTGCTTCTGGCCGTTCGTGTATTTCGCCACAACGGAGCCGTCATTGGCCAGTTCCACGCCCGTGTAGGTGCCCGAGGCATAGCCGTCGGCGCGGTCGGTCGAGGTGGTGGCTTCGCCCGCGAACTGGGTCGTGCCCGTGTAGTCGATGGCGATCGACAGCGGCGCGGCGCCGGGCGGCGTGCCCAGCGCCAGCGTGACCGCCGTGCCGGTCTGCAGCTTGCCGGACGTGTCGAAGGTCATGTTTGTCACCGGTGCCAGATCGGCGTTGTCGAGGGTGTAGTGCACGGTCACGCCCGTTGCCGTCTTGACGAAGTACTGGCCCAGCGAGTGCTTGGCACCCAGCGAATCGTAGACGATCGAGGACTTGGCGCTGTTGTAGGTCAGTTCATTGGTCTTGTCGAAAGGCGGGGTCTTGATAGGCCACTCGGACGACATGTTGGCGGCATACGCCAGCTTGGTCGACGCTTCTGCAGGAATCTGGCCCGTCGGAATGTTCATGTCGCCCATGGTGCCCAGGGTGGTGCTGCCCTTGACGGAGGCATAGCCCTGTACCAGGCGGCCGTTCGAGTCGATCAGCTTGCCGTCATTGCTGGCCGAAAAGATGCCAACGCGGCTGTAGCTCATGGTGTTTTGCGCATCGCGCGCGACGAAGTAGCCGCGGCCATCGATGGCGGCGTCGAGCGCGCGGCCCGTGTTCAGCACGCCGCCATTGAGCGACATGCTTTGCGTGATCGAGCCGATTTCCGTGCCCGTTGCGCGCGAACCGGCGTACATGGCCGAAAAGTTGGCGCGGCTGCTCTTGAAGCCGTAGGTGCCGGCATTGGCGATATTGTTACTGGTGCTGTTCAACTGTTGGTTGATGGACTGGATACCGGACAGGGCGATGTCGAAACTCATGTTGACTTCCTTTAGTGAAGGACGAGATTAGTGTGCAGGAAACGAAGGGGCGAGCGGATCAGGCCGTCTTGCCGTTGAAGCCGGTGATCGCGCCAGGGTTGACTTCGCCCAGGTTCGACACGCTCAATATCATGCTGCCACCAGACGACAGGCGCACGCTGTTGAGTTTGCCTGCAATATCGACCGATGGTTTTTCGGTGCCGCTGGTGCTGACCTTCATGCTGTAGGTACCGGCAGGCAAGCCCAAGGCCACAGGATCGATGGTAAACGGCACCGTGCCGGGCGATTTGGCGCCCAGTTCGATCTTGTATTCCTTGTCGTCCAGCCCTTTCAGGGTCACGGTGGTCTTGGTGGTGCTGGCGGCCAGCGCGATGGTGCCGCTGACCTTGCTCTTGTCGAGCTGGACCGTTTCGCTGTTGACCATGACTTCTGAGCCCACTTGCGCGCCTAATGCCAGCACCTGCATCGATTGCAGCACGCTGGCATTGGCGCTGGTCAGCGCCGACAGATTCTGCATCGCTTCTGTTTGCGCCTGCTGCGTCAATTGATTGACGAACTGGCTCGGGTCGGTCGGCGCGAGGGGATCCTGGTTTTTGATCTGCGCGACCAGCAACTTGGTGAACATATCCTGGGTGGCATTGCCTTGCGACTTGACGGCATTGTTGTTGCTGCCGCTGCCGCTGGTGTTGTTTGTAAAGAGATTGGTTTCCATGGATTATGCTTCACCTAATTTGAGGAGCGATTGCTGCATCGACTTGATGCGGCCCAGAACTTCGACATTTGTTTCAAACGCGCGCGACGCCGACATCATGTCGGTCATCTCTGCCACCTGATTGACGTTGGGGTAGAACACCATGCCATCGGCATTGGCCATCGGGTGGCCCGGTTCATACACCTTGCGCAGCGGCTCATCGCTTTGCACCACGTCGAGCACTTGTACTCTTCCACCGGCGCCGCTGGCGCCGGGGCCATCCATCACGGCTGCAAACACGGGCTTGCGCGCGCGATAGGTTTCGCCTTCGGAACCGGCAACGGAATCGGCATTGGCCAGGTTGCTGGCGATGGTATTGAGGCGCACGGTCTGCGCCGCCATCGCCGAACCGGCGATCTTGGAAATATCCTGGAAGCTCATGCTGATCCTTATTGTCCGGAAATGGCCTTGGACAGACCCTTCAGTTTCATGTTGACGAAAGTAAGGCTGGTCTGGAAGTCGGTGGCATTCTGAGAGAACGCCGCCTGCTCGACACCGATTTCGACGGTATTGCCGTCGCGGCTGGGGTGGTAGGGTACGCGGTACAGGGCACTGGCATCGTCATCGGTCGACAGCAGGCCGGCCTCGTTGTCCTGCAACTGCTGCAGGGCGCTGCCGAAATCCATGTCCATGGCCTGGAAGCCGGGCGTATTTTCATTGGCAATATTGGCCGCCAGCACGCGGGTACGGTCGGCACGCAGCGCGAGTGCATCAGCGTGCACGCCCAGCGCATCCTTGAAATTAATCCCCATGGTCATCCTTTGTATTGAATTCGATCGTGCTTTTTGCGGTTCGGGCTAGAAAATAGGTGGTGCAGAGGTAAAATCCCCGCCTGGTCATGTTGACGCATGGTAAGGTCATGCCGCTTCAGTATCTTTGATTAAGGTTAGCAATGATTCATTTCAACAGCATTACGATGATCCGAAACAAGGTGCCACTCCCTCATATACTGCTTCCCGGCCTATTTTTACTGACCAGCCTATATAGTAGTGCAGGTCGCGCAGAATTGCCAGCCGACAATATATTTTCGCGTGTGGAACAGTTGGCGCGAGAGCAATTGGCGCAGCAGGCAGGCAAGGCGGGGTTGCTGGAACCGCAGTTCCAGGTGGCCGTGGTGAAAAGCACGCGCCCCGTGCCTGCTTGCGCGGCGCCTGTTACCCTGGAAACGGCGGACAGCCGTTCGGCGCAGCGCATGCGCTTTGTGGCAGTGTGTCCTGGAAGCAACGGTTGGCGTTACGAAATGCTGGCGCGCGGCAGCATCACGGCCCAGGTCGCCGTCACCAGCGCGCCCGTCACGGCCAATACGCCGTTGCAGGCGGGCGACGTGACGATGGCGCGACGCGATGTGACGATGGTGCCGGACAGTATTTCCTCCCTGCCGGGCGCAGTCGGCCTGTCGAGCCGGCGCAGCTTGCGTGCCGGCGAAGTGCTGCGCCAGGGACAACTGGCAGCGCCCATGTTGATCAAGCGGGGCAGTGCGGTCAATATCGTGGCACGCAAGGAGCAGGTGGAAGTGAGCATGGCCGGCGAAGCGCTGGATCCCGGCGCGCTGGGGGAGGTGATCCGCGTGCGCAACGCCACCAGCGGCACGGTGATACGTGCCAGGGTGGTCGATGCGGGCGTGGTGGAACCGGCCGACATTAGCGGCCGTTAAGGAAGGTCAGTCTGCGGCGGCCGTGCGCTGCAAGCGGGTCGCCAGCTGCGTGAGCTTGGCGGCATAGTTGGGGTCGGTGGCATAGCCGCCGCGCGCCAGACCTTGCGCGAAGGCGCCCGCGTCGGTACCCGTGTTCAGGGCGGCGCGGTAGCGTGGATTATCGAGCAACACCTGTGCATAGTCGCGGAAGGCGCTGGCCTGGTCCGGATAGCTGCGGAAGCGCTCGGTTTTCTTCAGCGCCGTGCCGCTGCCCGCTTCGTACTCGGTGGTGACATTGCTGGCCACATCGCCCTGCCATTTGCCGCCGGCCTTGATGCCGAACAGATTATTCGTGTCTGCCCCCGTGCCCTGGCGCAGCGGACGCTGGCCCCAGCCCGATTCCAGCGCGGCGTGGGCGGCGACAATTTCCGGCGCCACGCCCAGGCGCGCGCCCGTTTCTTGCGTCCACGGCTTGATCGAGGCGAGGAACTGCTGCTGCACTTCTCCGATCTCGCCACCCTGGTTGATACTGCCCAGTACATTCACGGGCTGGCTCTGCTCCAGGTAGGCGCGGCCTTGCGGGCTCAGGCTAGTGGCGTTGCCGCCACCCTGTTCGATGAAGCGGGCCACTTCGCCCTGTACCTGCTGGAAAACGCTGCCAAAACTGCCAGCGGCCACCGTGGCAGGGGTAGCGCGCATATTGCTCTGCACGGCGGAGGTGGCCAACGTCGACGGCGTCGCCGCCGTGGCGCGGGTGGTGGGGAAATCAGCCTGGCGCATAGGTATCTTCCTCGCCATGCAGCACACGCCGCATGATGCTGTACTGCTCTGTTAATAAATCACTGTTGCGGGCATTCAGGCGCTTGCATTCCAGCACCATCTGCTCCAGCGCTGCCCAGTCGGCCTCCGCCTTGCTGCGCGCGTCTTCTTGCAACAACGCAAACAATTGCGGCATATCGCCTTGCGGGCCCAGCAGGGCAGTGACCAGGCTGACGCGCTGACGGCGGCGTGCATCGAGGGGATCGACCGCGGCGATGACCTGGTCGGCCAGCGCCGTCAGTCTGGTGCTCTGGTGGTGCAAGGTGGCCTGAAATTGTTCTTCCAGCAAGGTTTTCAGGGCGGCGTAGCCGACGCTGTCGTCCGTCATGCCTTGCAGCACGCGGTGCACGGCTTCCTGACGCGTGATGCCCTTGCGCGATGCGGTCATGACTCACCACCGTGGAAACGCTGGATCAAGCCTGCCAGTTTTGCTGGATCGAATGGCAATTCGCCCTTGGCCAGCGCATCGCGCAGCATTGCCACGCGCTCGTGGTCGATCTCGGGCATGGCGCGCAGGGCGGCCATGGCTGGTTGCAGCACGGCCGACTGCAATTCCGCTCCGGCGGACGAGCCGTGCATGGCGCCTGCGGCGCCCGCGTTCTCGGCGATCGCCTCGGCGGGCGCGACGGCGCTGCTGCGTACGGCAGCGCCGGTATTGCCGGAGGAGATTTTCATACGTTGTCCCTTGCCCTTAATTTGCATGCTCATCGCGCTCCTTCTTTGCGGGCAGGCCCAGTTTTTCGCGCAGGCGCTGCAAGGTTCCCGAGTCCGGTTCACCCACTTGCAGCTCTTCGCCTTGCGCCTTTTGCCCCGCCATGCCAAACATGGCGGCGATGCTGTCGGCCTGGCCACGCGTCAATATTAACAGTTCGATGCGGCGGTTGATGCCGGCGCTGGCATTTTTCACGTCCAGCGGCGCGCGGTCGGCCATGCCCACCACTTGCAGCACGCTGTCCGGACTCATGCTGCCAATCAACAATTGCGCGCGCGCCGACATGGCGCGGTTGGCCGACAGGGTCCAGTTCGAATAGCCTTCATAGCCGTTATTGGCGTATTGCATCGAATCCGTGTGGCCGACGATCAGCATCTGGTTGTCCATCTGGGCGAAGACGGGCCCCATCTGGCGCAGCAGCTTGCGGAAACGGTCGGTCGGCACGGCGCTGCCGCGCACGAACATGCCTTGCTTGTCCGTATCGTGCAGCATGACGCGCAAGCCATATGGCGTGATCACCGATTGCAGATTGCTTTTCAATCCCGCTTCGTCGCTGAGCTTGTCGAGTGCGCGCGACAGGGACAGCAAGTCTTCCGGTGACTGGTAGCTGACCTTGGTCTGGTTTTGCGGCGCGGCGCCGGCCTTGCCATCGTGCGTTTGCTTGCCTTCCGTGCGCGTGTCGCCCGTGCCCTTGCGGGGCATGGGGAAGCGCTCGATCAGGCTGCCGCGCGGGCCGCCTTTCTGTTCCGGCATGACGCCCTGGCCTTCGCCCTGGCGGCTGCCTGCCGACGCGTCCATCATGATTTCCTTCATCGCCTGCTGCTCGCGCGCGGCCATCAGCCACAGCACGAGGAAGAGCGACAGCAGGGCCAGGCAAAAGTCGGCGAACGCTACTTTCCAGGCGCCGCCATGGCCATCGTCATCATGCTTGCGACCGGCACGCTTGATGATGGCCTGTTCATGTTTCTCATGCGGCTTTAGCACGGCGGCCTCCCCGGCCTTGGCCTTGCTCTTGCTCGGCGCCGCCATCTTCCAGCGCATTGATCCAGCTTTCCAGCTGGGCGAAGCTCGGCTTGATGTTCAGCTGCACTAGGCGGCGGCCTGCATCGATGGCCAGCAGGGGCGGCTTGCCCGCCACGTGCGTGACCAGCACGACTTTCACGCATTCCATGGTCGAACCTTCCTCGCCCACCAGCTGTTTCATCATGTTGCACATCGGATCGAGCACGCCGTAGCAGAAGAAGATGCCGATGAAGGTACCCACCATCGCGGCGCCCACTTTTTCCGAAATTTCCGCCGCATCGGCGCCGTCTGCCACGGAATTCATGGCCATCACAATACCCAGAACGGCGGCCAGAATACCGAAACCGGGCATGGCTTCGGCGATCTTGTGCAGGGACTTCGACGGTTGCAGCAGTTCGTCGTGAATGGCCTCCAGTTCCTGCTCCAGCACACCTTCGAGCTCATGCGCGTTGATCTTGCCCATCGCCATCAAACGGAAGTTGTCGACGATGAAGGCCAGCAGCTTCGGTTCTTCCAGCACCAGCGGATAGCGCTGGAACAGGGCGCTTTCGCGCGGTGCTTCGACGTGGGCGTCGAGCGCCTTCAGGCCGCCGGCGGCCGTTTGCAGCAGTTCATACATCAGCAGCAGCAACTGGCGCTGGAATTCCGAACCTTGCTTCTTGTGCGTGACGATCTTGCGCATCTGGTGCAGCATTTCCCCGAGTACATGCTTCGGGTTGCCCAGCACCAGGGCGCCGACGGCGGCGCCGATGATGATGATCAACTCGACCGGTTGCCAGATCGCGTGGACGGTGCCGCCCATCAGGGCGAAGCCTCCGAATACACACCCCATCACGATTAAGATACCGATAATTACCATGTCAACTGCCTTTCTGCGTCATTGTGCTGCGTCAATTTGATTGGTGCTTCTGAAACTTTTGCTGAAACCTATGCGTCTTGCAGCATGGCTTTCATCTTGCCCAGCGCCGTCTTGTTCAACTGGCAGACGCGGGCGTCGCTCAGGTCCAGCACGGCGGCAATTTCTTTATAGCTCAGTTCGAATTCGTAATACATCTGGATCACGCGCTGCTCGCGTTCGTCGAGCGCGCGCAGGGCTTGCTCCAGGCTGCGTCGCACCATCAATTGCTCTTCCGGGCTCGGTGCGCTGTCGGCCTGGCCCAGGCTTTCCTGCAGCACTTCGTCGAAACTGACGATCAGCTCGGCGTTTTCCGCCAGCTGGTATTCCTGGAAAGCTTCCGGCGTCAGCTTCAGGGCGGCCATGATTTCCGCATCCAGCGGTTCGCGCCCCAGGCGCCGGGTCAGGGCGCGCACGCTGTCGCGCAGGCGATGGCTTTCCTGGCGCACTGCGCGCGGGCGCCAGTCCTGGCGCCGCAGTTCATCGAGGATGGCGCCGCGGATGCGCAGGCTGGCATAGCTGCCGAATGACTGGTCCGGCACGCCGTAGCGGCGCAGCGCCTCCAGCAAACCCATCAGGCCGATCTGTTCCATGTCGTCGCGGTCGATGGCGCCCGACACCTGCGAATTGAGCTGGCGCACGATGCGCTTCACCAAAGGGGCATACGCCACCAGATGTTGTTGCTCTTCGGTAACGCTGAGCACGGCCGCGCAAGCGCTGGCGGCGGCATATTCACCGGCGCCATACGCTTCCTGGTATTGCTCTACATAGGCCACGGGGTCTCCCACTAGGTCGGCTGGCGTGTTGGCTTATTCAATGATCAGCTTGCCGACCATGACTTCGGTGTAGGGTTTTTCCATCTGCTCGCGTTCATAGCTGACATTGAAGGCCTTGTTGATCTGCTCGGCATATTGCTCCACCGTCATGGTCTGTGCCTTGTCCATCGGAAAGCTCGACAGGGTGCTGACGGCGATCGAGCGCATCAGCGGCAAGTGGTCCTTGGTCAGCTTTTCCTTTTCTTCGGTGGTGGCGATCACCAGGTCGGCAGACAGATAATGCGTTTCGGTGTCGCCAGGTCCGCGGCGCAGCATCACGATGACCTTGTCCAGCGTGAGGAACTTGCGGGCCTTCTTGCCCGTGGCGGGCGGTGGCGGGGCTTTTGCGTCGGCAACCTCGGCATGGCCGGCGACCGGCTTGGCCAAATACCACATGGCGCCGCCAGCCGCGCCGGCGGCCAGCACGGCCACGGCGACAAAGCCGACTATCAGTTTCAGTTTCATATTCATCAGGCGTTCTCTCGCTCGTGCATGGCGTAAGTGGTGCTGGAAGAAGTGCCGGACGGCGTGCCGTCGGACAGGGCGCGGCCCGGCTCGGCATCGTCCTGCTGGCGTCCCGGTTGACGCTGGCCGCGCGCATCGCCTTCGGCAAACGCCTGGGCGGCGGGGCTGCGCGGAGTCGCGCTGATATTCACGGCCACGTCGGTGAACTGGCGCTGTGCCAGGTCGCTGCGCATGTTTTCGCCTATGCCTTGCAACTGGCGCAACACCTCCGAGTTCGACGCCGTGACGTTCACCTGCAGCGCGCCGGCCGTGTGGCGGATGGAAATTTCAATGCGGCCCAGCATGGGCGGATCGAGGCGGATCGTCGCATGTTCGCTGTTGCGCCCGATCTGCGTCTGCAGGCGTTCGCCCAGCGCTTCGCGCAGCGGTCCCTGCCATTGCTGGGCAGGGCCGTTGAGCTTGATGGTGTCGCCGGCCGGGGCCGCCGTGGCGGTATTGCCGACCGTGCCCGTCAAGCCCAGGTTGGGCGTGGCTGGGGCAGGCGTAGCGGCGCCACGCTCGCCCTCGCGTGCGGCAGGGGCGGCGACGGCTGTCGCCGGAGCGCCTTGTTGCAGCAACGCTTCGAACGGCTGTGCCGGCGCGTTGCCTTTGGCAACTGTCGCCGGATTGGCGGCGGCCAGCGGCTCGCGCGTGTCGCGCCCTGATGCCGGCGCTGGCGCCGTGGCCGGTGCGGCGAGGGTGATCGCCGCAGGATGCACGCTGATGTTGAGTGCCGGGTTGGCTTGCGCGACATTCGCCTGCACTGGTGTCTGCACTTGCGCCTGGGCAGCGGCACGCGCCTCGGCTGCGGCCGCGTCCGTCGGCGGCATCGTCACCGGTAGCATTGCCACCGGCAAGCCAATGAGGGGGGCGGTCATGGCTGGCAGGGCGCTGTCGGCCTGGCTGTCGCTGTCGCTGTCGCTGTCGCTGTCCTTGGCGGGTGCGGGCGCGGGCGCGGGCGTGCCGGCATCGGCTGTTTCCACAGCCGTCACATCGAGCACCTGCGCAAACAGGGGCAGGGCGGAGGCCGCGGCGCCATTGCCGGCATAGCCTGGCGCACCTGGCGCACCGGGAAAGGCCGCAGCCTGCTCCGACGCTGGCGCCGGTGCCGCTGCAGTTGCCGCAGTGGCTGCCGGTGCCGGAGCGGCCGGCGCCGTGTTGAAGTTCATGATCATGCTTGATACCCTTCAGAGTCGTATTCGCCGAGCGCGGCGTAGGCGACCCAACCTTCTTTATTTGCCTGTAATGCACCCAGGTGTAAGCCTAGGCGTTCTTTTTCCTCAGAGCAAATTTTAACCGCTTGCGCGTGAATTTTGCGCAATTGCAACAATTCTGCGTGTTCCAGCGCAGTCCATGCGCCACGTTCGGCCAAGAGCGGGATGTTTTTCGCCAGGCTGGCCGAGAGTTTTTCCATCGCATCCCAGTCCGGCTGCGCGATTGCCGCGCTCAATTGCCTGCTCAGCTGCTGCAGCGCAGCGCGCCTAGGCATTGTTGGCCTGCACGCCTACCCAGCCGCGCTTGATGGTGGTCATCAAGGTCGTTACTTCATCGATCAGGGTCGGGTCGAGCTTGATGCCGGCCGTGTACAGGCGCGCCACGCAGTAGTCGTACAGGCGGGCCAGGTTGACCACCACCTCGCCGCCATTGTCGAAATCGAGCGAGCTCGACAGACCGTTGATGATCTGCGTGCATTTATCCAGGCTGATGGCCTTCTGTTCGTAGCGCTTGCCCACGATATGCCCGCGCGCGCGCGCCAGTTCTTCCAGCAAGCCATCGGTCAGGACCAGTACCAGTTCCACCGGCGAGGCGCGCGAGGTCTGGGCATCCAGGTTGACTGCATGGTAATTGCCGTAAGCTTCATTGTTTAACATTATTTCTTCTCGCTATGTTAACGTGCGGCGGCGCGGCAGGCGCATCCGCCTTAGGATTTATTGTTGCTGAACATGGCATCGAACATGTCGGACGTCTTGCTCATTTGTTCCTGCATGACTTGCAGGCGGGTAAATTGATCGAGGAAACGTTTGTATGCCGTGTCATATTGGGCCGTGAGGCGTTCACCGCTCTTGACCAGGCTCTTCTGCAGCTTGTCCGTGGCGGCCTGACGCTGGACGATCTGGCCCTTGGTGATATTGCTCCACTGGCCCAGTACTTTGTCCAGACCGCCCAGCACGCCGGCCGGGGAGGACAGGCTGTTGTTGCCGAACAGCTGATCCAGGCCGGTCGGGTTGGTGGCCAGCTTGGCCGTCAGCTTGGCGGTATTGAGGCTAATGGAGCCATCACGCTGAGCGGTGATGCCATACGACACCAGCGAATCGCCACCGATGCTCAGGCGCAGGGCATTGCCCATGCTGCTGCGCAGCGCGTTCAGTCCGGAATCATGGGCAAAGATGCCCGCGGCGATATTCTTTTCCGGGTTGCCGGGACTGGCCAGTCCATCGATCAGGGTTTTCAGTTTGTTGTAGGCATCGACGAAAGTTTGCACGTTGGCGGCGGTGCCGCTGCTGTCCGTGGCGACGGTCAGCAGCACGGGCGCTTCGCTGGCCATCATGGCGCGCGTGAAGGTGATTTTCACATCCTGCACGTTGGTGAAGGTGTTCGACGCTTGCGTGATTTTCGTGCCTGTATCCTTGCCGCCCAGCCAGACGATGGCGTCGTCGGCCTTCACCACTTCCTTGATGTTGGCAGGGGCGATCAGCGCGCCTTTCAGCGCGACGTTGGCGACGCCGCTGGCGTCGAGTATGGCAGCGTTCGCGCTGCCCGTCACATTCGACGTCAGCACCAGTTGCGCTTCGTTGCCGACGGTGACGATGGACGCAGTCACGCGGGAATTGTTCTTGCTGTTGCCATTGATGGCGGCGGCGACTTCCTGTGGCGTCAGCGTGCCATTGCCATCCTTGTCGGCGGCGGCCAGGTCGATATCGAGCGTGTTGTCGCCCACACCATCGCCGATTTTCACTTTCAGAGTGCCGGTGCCGTCGGCCGTGGCAACGCCGCTCAGGCCACCATATGACACCTGGCTGGCCGTGGCGAGTTTTTCCACGAAAAAGCTGTATGAGCCTGGCACGGCCTTGATGCCGGCCGTGGCCGTGCCATAGCCGGCGGTCGGGAAGGTAGCGGACTGGCTCAGCACCGACTTGCTGCCGGTCATGGCCGACATGGCGCTCTGGAAGGTCGAGATGGCCGACTTCAGGTTACCCAGCGCCGTCGTGGTGTTATTGGCCAGCGCCGTTTGCGCCGCCAGGGCAGCTTTCTGCCCTGCGACTGCCTTGGTCGCCAGCTTCTCCGCCGTTGGGATCGGATCGTATTGCGGTGAGGTAATTACGCTTGCCATGCCAGACTCCTGAATAAAGGGATATACCGGTACAAGGCGACCCCCATTCCCGTTTTGTGAAGTTTTCCTGAAAGAAACTTACACAAACCTCATTTTACCTGCCCGCGGAACCAGAATTGCGTCGCCAGCTCATCTTGCCGCTTGGCATCGACACGCTGTTGCTCATTTGCAACATGCTTTTGTTTTTGCGTCAGCACCTGGTCCAGTACCTCGCGTTTGGCCCAGGCCGTATTCAGGGCGCGCTGCGACACGGCCATGTTGGCTTCGTGCAGGTGCAAATCGGTACGGTGCTGGTCGGCCATCTGCATGACCGCCTGCTTGAAATTGCCGCAATTGACGGACAGGGCCAGGGGCAGGGCGCCGCTGGGGCCGCTATCCGTGTACAGGCCCGTCAGGCGTTCCAGGTTTTTCTGGTAGCGCTCGCGCACGGCCGTCTGCGCCGCCATGTCACTCTGCAGGCGTTCCACTTCAGTGCTGCGCAGGCCGACCAGGGTGGTCAGGTTGCGGATGGTATGCGCGTCGCTCACATATGCTCCTAGGCCATGATCTGTTCAAGTTGGGCTATGCACGGCCCCATCGGCGCCTCTTCCTTGGTGCCCTGGCACAGGAAGGTTTCGATGGGGGCGTGCAGCTGTACGGCGCGGTCGGTAATCGGGTCGGCGCCAGGCACGTAGGCGCCCAGCGGGATCAGGTCGCGCACGCGCGCATGGCGCGCCATCGACGCTTTCAGCGCGCGCGCCGCCTGCATGTGCTCGGGCGTGATCACCTGCGCCATGCAGCGGCTGATCGAGGCGGCGATGTCGATGGCGGGGTAGTGGCCCCGCTCGGCCAGTTCGCGCGTGAGCACGATGTGGCCGTCGAGAATCGCGCGCGCCGTGTCGACCACCGGGTCCTGCTGGTCGTCGCCTTCGGCCAGCACCGTATAGATGGCGCTCATGCTGCCGTCAGGGTGGGCGCCATTGCCGGCGCTCTCCACCAGTTGCGGCAGGTTCGAAAAGACGGACGGCGGATAGCCGCGCGTGGCCGGCGGCTCGCCCAGGGCCAGCGCCACTTCGCGCAAGGCCATCGCATAGCGCGTCAACGAATCGACCAGCAGCAGCACGTGCTTGCCCTGGTCGCGATAATGCGCGGCAATCGAATGGCACAGTTCGGTGGCCATGATGCGCATCAAGGGCGATTCATCGGCCGGCGCGATCACCAGCACGGCTTTCTTCAGACCTTCGGCGCCCAGCGATTTTTCCACGAATTCGCGCACTTCGCGGCCCCGTTCGCCGATCAGGCCGACGACGACGACATCGGCCACCGTCTGGCGCGTGATCAGGCCCAGCAGCACGCTCTTGCCCACGCCGGAACCGGCCATCAGGCCCACTCGCTGTCCCTTGCCCAGGGTCAGCATGCTGTTAATCGCCCGCACGCCCACGTCCAGTGGTTCGATGACGGGCTGTTTCTTCAGGGGGTTGATTTTCGGCGGCGTGACTTCCAGAATGTGTTCGCCACCGAGGCGGCCCAGGTCATCGATCGGCTCGCCCAGTCCATTCACCATGCGGCCCAGCCACGACGGGCCGATCTGCAGGCTGGCCTTATCGGGCAGGGGCAGCACGCGGGCGCCCGTGGTCAGGCCCGTGGCTTTCTTGAAGGGCATCAGGTAGGACAGTTTTTCGCGGAAACCGACGACTTGCGCATCGAGCCACTCGCCGCTCACAGTTTCAATTTGACAACGCTGGCCCGTGTGCAGGCGGCAGCCGGCGCTTTCCAGCAGCAGGCCGGACGCGCCGACCAGGCGGCCGGTGGGCGTCGCGACCGGAATGTCGCCGATCTCGAAGCTGCGCAGCGTGTCGGCGATCATGCAGGCGCGCCCTGGTCCGCGTGTTCGGCGGCCAGCGCCAGGTGGCTGCTGACCTGTTCCATGCAGGCCGACAGGCGCTGGTGACAGCCCGCGTCGACTTCATTGTCGCCCGCCTTGATGCGGCATTCGCCCGCGTCGAGGCGGGCGTCGGCGATCAGGTTCCAGCGCTTGGCGCGCTTCGGATCGAGTTCGCTGATGCGTTTGAGTTCTTCCGGATTGAGGAAGACGTCGATTTCTTCTCGCGTGGGCGGCATCGAGGCGAGGGTCTCGTCGACCAGGGCCAGCAATTGCACCGGTTGCAGCGCCAGTTCCGCGCGGATCACCTGGCGGGCCACCTTGGCCACCAGGTCGACCACTTCCTTGCGCTGTGCTTCGCGGTAATCCGCGCGCACTTTTTTCAGGTCGCGCAAGATGGCGTCGACGGGGCGCGCCAGGCGGTCCAGCGCCACCAGGGTTTCATTGCGGCCTTCTTCGCGGCCCTGCGCCATGCCATCGCTGCGCCCGGAGTCGTAGCCGTCCTGCTGGCCTTGCACCAGGCCCACTTCGTAGCCGTCGCGCTGGCCCTGCTCGAAACCTTCCGAGACGGAGGCCTGCCACTGGCCATCCGTATCCTCGTTGGAGGCGCGCTGGCCGGCGGCGATGAATTGCGACAGGGGCGGGAAACGATACGAGCGGAAGTGTTTCATTCGATCACCGCTTCAGCAAACAGTTGCACTTCGATCTCGCCCGCATCGGCGAGGCCTTTGACGGTGGCCATGATTTCCTGGCGCGTCTGCTCGATACGGGAAAGGGGCACGGGGCCGGAGCGGCGCATCATGTCTTCGAAGCTCTGTGCCTGGCGACGCGGCATGGTTTTCAGCACGGCGTCGCGGATCGACGGTTCCGCGCCCTTGAGGGCGATGGCCCACTGTTCCATCGGCACGTCTTCCAGGATGCGTGTGAGCGTGACATCGCTTTGCGTGGCCAGGATCAGGAAGTCGTACATGCTCAGTTCGATTTCCGAGACGACGTCCGGGTCGTGTGCGCGCAGCAGTTCGACCAGCGCGGCGCGGTTGCCCGGCATGCGGTTGAGGATCTCGGCGGCCTGGCGGATGCCTTCCACGCTGGTGCTTTGCGTGTCGAGCGTGCCCAGGCAGCGGCCTACCAGTTCGTCGAGCTCGACCAGCAGGTCGCGGTCGATTTCGTCCAGGCGCGCCAGGTTCAGCAAAACCAGGTCGCGGCCTTCGACGGGCAGGGCGTCGAGGATCTGGCCTGCCAGCGCGGGTGGCAAAAAGGCCAGGAACACGGCTTGCATCTGCACGTGCTCGTTGACGATGTATTCGGCCAGCCATTTTGGTGAAGCCCACTGCAGGCGCGCCATTTTCGGACGGATCGCGTCGCCATAAATGTTGTTCAGCACGCTGTTTGCGATATCGCTGCCCAGCGCCATGTCCAGCGAGCGCTTCAGGTAGCTGCGCGAGGCGCCGTGCACGCCGCTTTGCTGGCGATAGTCGTCGAAGAAGGTCTGCATGGCCGTTTTCACGGATTCGACCTTGATACCGCTCATGCGCGACATCACTTGCGTGACTTCCAGCAATTCTTCGCGCGACAGGCAGCGCAGCACGTTGGCTGCCTGCTCTTCGCCTATGCTCAGCAGCACGATGGCGGCCTGTTCCACGGGATTCAGGCTGACGCTTTCGTACTCAGCGCCGTCGGAGGGATTATTGTTGTTGAGTTCGGCCATTTTTCTGCATCCATTGTTTGACGACTTCGGCGACACGCTCGGGTTCTTTTTCAGCCAGCACTTTCAGGTGATCGACCATCACGTCGACCGCCGAGCCTGGTGGCGGCAAATCATAATTTTCCAGCAGGGGCACGACTGGCATGTTGCCAGCGCTGGCCTCGCCTTCGAGCGCCAGCGGACTGCCATTCACGCCCAGGGCTGGCGCGCCAGCGGCGGCCACGCCATTCGCGCCGGCGCCGCTGCTGCCGCCCAGTGCCAGGGCAGGATCGAGCTGTTTCAGTGCCGGCGGCGCCAGGCGCGTGGTCAGCAAACGCATCAGCGGACGCAGGATCAGGAAGTAGCCGAGCACGGCGCCCAGGGCGTACAGCAGCCAGCTGCTGAAATCGACAACGGTGTCACGCTCTTCCCACCACTGCGCCACGGGCGGCTTGGCAGGGAAGGTCAGCGCAGTCAGGCTCAGGCTGTCGCCGCGCTGGGCGTTGATGCCCAGGCCGCTGCTCAGCATTTTTTCAATATTGCCCAGTTCGGCAGGGGTCCAGCCGGTTTTCGGATTCGGTGCGGCGGCGCTGTTGAGGACAACGGCGACGCTGAGTTTTTCCAGGCGGCCACGGCTACGCTTGATCTGCGTGATGCTGCGGTCGTAGGCGTACTGGCGCGTGGTGGCGTTCTTGCGGGCCGTGCCATCGTCGGACGGCCTCGGTGCCCCATCGGCCGGCGCGGCGCCTGCTGCATCGGCCGGCGCCGGCACGGCGGCCGCTGGCGGACGGTTCGACAGGCTGCCCGGGATGCCGGCCACGGTGCGGTTGCGTTCCTGCTCTTCACGCATCGCTTCGCTGGTCACTTTCGGGGCTTCGCCGTATTTTTCCAGCGTTTCGTCCACGCGGTCGTTGTTCACGGCGGCCGTCACGCTGAGCTTGAAGTTGTCTTCGCCGATAACGGGACCCAGCAAGCCCGTGACGTTGCGGCGGATTTCATCCTGGAAACGCTTCGCGCCTTCATTGCCGGCGGCCGACGCATCGAAGCCGTCCGTCAGGTCGACGTGCGAGGACAGCAGGTTGCCGCCCTGGTCGACCAGGCTCACGCGCGTAGGCGCCAGGCTGGCGACGCTGCCGGCCACCATATTGATGACGGCGGCGATCTGTTCCGGCGCCAGGGTGCGGCCCGGTTTCAGCGCCACGACGATCGAGGCGGACGATTTGTCGCCGTCGCTGGCGACGAACGACGTCGACTTCGCAATCGACAGATGGACGCGCGCCGAAGCGATCGCGTCCATCGTCATGATGCTTTGTGCCAGTTCGCCTTCGAGGCCGCGGCGGAAGCGTACGTCCTGCACGAATTGCGATACGCCCAGCGGGTCGTTCTTGTCCATCAGTTCCAGGCCTGCCGGCAGCTGCGCCGTCACGCCCTTCGAGGCGAGCAGCATGCGCACCTTGCCCAGCATGGCATCGGGCACCAGCACCTGGCCACTGTCCGGATGCAAACGGTAGGGGATGTGCTCGGCGTCCAGGGTTGCCATCATGTCCGTCACGGCCACTTTTTCGCGCGCGCCAAACACCGGCTTGTAGTTGGCCTGGTCGCGCCAGGCATACATAGTCACCATGGCGGTGATGCCGATGGCCAGCACGACGATGGGAACCAGGTTTTTCAGCAGGGCGGGCGGGATGGCGGGCTGGGCACCAAGGCGCCAGCGCGCAAATGCGGACTTCATGGGGGTAATCACTTGGGGTAACTTTCGCTGGGAGGCTGGGCGTGGATCAGGACGTGAAGATTACAGAGGCAGTTTGATGAGTTCGTCGACGGCGCCCATGACCTTGTTGCGCACTTGCATCAACATGGAGAAGGACAGGCTCGCTTCCTGGCTGGCCAGCATGGCGCCGACCATGTCGTCACTCTTGCCGCTATCGACGTCGCTCATTTTCTGCGCGGCCATGCGGTCGTCGCCATTGACCTTGCCGATGGCGTCTTTCATGCTTTGCGCAAAGGAGAAGCCGGATTGTTCCGGTGCGCCGAACTGGGCGGCCGGGGCGATGCTGGCGCCCAGGGCGTGCGCATCATTGCTCAGTGCTGCCAGATCGGCCTTGATCAAACCTGCGAGTTCGTTGCTCATCGTGCCCTCTACTTTCAATATGCGGTGACGTATCAATCAGAATTACTGGTGTTGCCAATCCGGCGGAAGTGCATACGAATGCCTTCCTGCCCGGCCCGATCCGCAAGGCCCATCAGTTTTATCAGTTGCCACACCATCCGCTCAAGCAGATTCAAACAAACCCGGCAAAAACACGCCAACATGATTTACATGGCCATGACAACTAATAATTATCTGATAAAAGTTTCTGCTAGTGGCAATAAGAGGAACTGGAATTGCCATAAAAACCGGAATCAGGTAAGCGGAATGGCGCACTGCAAATCACTATTTTGTGGCTATAAGCTTACCTCGGGGCAACTATAAAGTAAAGAGAGGATTGCCTCAAGGAATATTGATACATGGCAATATTCGACTTTTTCATGTATTGTTCAGCACCGTAGTCATCTAGCATGCGATACGATGCGCAATCGTTTGCTTGCACACCTGTCGGCAAGGCCAAGATGATGCTGTATTTAATTTCGGGCGATCCGTATAATTTGTTCTGCCACCGCAATACCGACATGACCACTACATGACAATCCTTACCAAGACAGATCAAACTGTGCGCCATCAAGTCCTCGATTCCTGTCTGCTTGGACGTCCTGTCCATTTGCTGCATGTATTCGGCGCCCAGCTGCGCGACGACCTGGCCGTGGCGCTGCGCCAACCGATGAGCCGTCGCTACTGGGGTAATTTCCAGGTCGACGCCGTGACCTTGTCGCGCGCCGAAAACGAGGACAGCGTGAATCGCTGGCTGAGTTTTTCCACGCCGGCCGGCCAGACGGGCTTTACGCTCGAACGGCAGATACTCTTGAGCGTGCTGAACTATCGCTACGGTAGTGCCGGCGCCAAGGGTGTGCTGCCCGATCCGGCGCAGGTGCGCGTGACGGCCACGGAAGAGCGCCTCGCTGTGGTGTTGGGACAACAGTTGGTGAACAGTTTGTTCGCCCGCGTCCACAAAAACCTGCAAACATTGGGCAAAAGCAGCGACATCGACACCAGTGCCGAGTTTGCCGTGCAGTCGGGCGTGCACCCGTCGCGCGGCAGCTGGATTGTCACCGTGGCGCTCAGCGACGTCGAAGCCGGGCAGAGCGGCCACTTCTGGTTCTCGCTGGACAAGCGCCTGATGACCGACGTGCTGCGCGGCTTGCTGCCCGAGCGCGCGCAGGCGAAGAAGGCGCTGCGCAGCGTGCGCCCGCTCGCTTCGCGCCTGCAAGTGACGCTGGAAGGCCGGCTCGTCAGCAAGCAGGTGCAACTGGGCGCCTTGTTCGACTTGCGCGTGGGCGACGTGATTCCTGTCAGCCTCAGCCGTACTGACGTCATGCTCGACGACTCCCGTCTCTTTACAGCTGCTGTTTCCGAACACAAGGGCAAGCTCTGTTTAACCTCCTTTGAAGATGTCGAATAATATGAATATGACCGATACCAACCAGAGCGAAACCCTGCTGGAAGACCTGGGTGATGACATGATCATCGACCAGGGCGACGTGTCCGACGTGGCCAGCACCCGCGCGCGGCGCGACATTCCGCAGATGATGCGCAAGATTCCCGTCACGCTGACCCTGGAAGTGGGCTCGGCCCGCATTTCGCTGGAAGAACTGATGGCCATCGGCCCGGAAAGCGTGATCGAACTCGACATGCTGGCCGGCGAACCGCTGGTGATCAAGGTCAACGGCACGCCGATCGGCCGTGCCGAAGTGGTGGTGGCCGGCGAGAACTATGGCCTGAAAGTCATCGACCTCGACGGCCTCAATCTCGACCTGATGACAGCATGAAGCTGGCGGTACCCGGTCTGAGCCGGCGCCGCGGCGCGCTGGCTGCCGCGCTGGCTGTCCCCGTTCTGATGCTGTGCTGCAGCTCCGTCGGGGCGCAGGATTTGCTGTCCGGCGTGGTGCCGGGCGCGAAGACTGACCTGTCGGTGAAGATGCAGATCCTCGTCGTCATGACCCTGCTCGGGCTTCTGCCCGTGATGGTCATGATGATGACCAGCTTTACCCGCTTCGTCATCGTGCTGTCCCTGCTGCGCCAGGCCCTGGGCCTGCAGCAGGGTTTGCCCAACCGCATCGTCACGGGCATCGCCCTGATTCTCACCCTGCTGGTCATGCGTCCCATCGGCGACCAGGTGTGGAAGGATGCGTTCGTGCCCTACGACCGTGACCAGATCGGCATGCAGGAAGCCCTGAAGATCGCCGAGGTGCCGATTTCGCGCTTCATGCTGGCGCAGACGAGCAAGGCTGCGCTGGCGCAGATCGCCCATCTGGCAGGCGAGCCGTCGACCATGCGTCCGCAAGACCATAGTTTCACGGTCAAGTTGGCGGCGTTTGTCTTGTCCGAACTCAAGACGGCGTTCCAGATTGGCTGCATGCTGTTCATCCCGTTCCTCATCATCGATCTGGTGGTGGCGTCGGTGCTGATGGCGATGGGCATGATGATGCTCTCGCCGCTGGTAATTTCGCTGCCGTTCAAGCTGCTGCTGTTCGTGCTGGTCGACGGCTGGACCCTGACCGTCAACACCTTGGTTACCAGCATACAGGGCTATTGAACGATGTTTACCCCTGAAGTCGCCGTCGACCTGATCATCGAAGCGCTGCATGTCGTCATGCTGCTGGTGGTGATCCTGGTCGTGCCAGGTCTGCTCATGGGCCTGTTGGTTGCGCTGGTGCAGGCGGCCACCTCGATCAATGAACAGACCATGAGTTTCCTGCCGCGCCTGCTGGTCACCCTGTTGGCGTTGATCCTGGCCGGACGCTGGATGGCCGGTTACCTGATGGATTATTGCGTGTCCATTTTTCAGCGCGCGGCCACCCTGGTCGGATAGCGCCGCGCGCCCATGGATCAGATTTTCAATCAGGTGCTGCCGTTTCTGCTGGCCGTGTGGTGGCCGTTCTGCCGCATCCTGGCCATGCTCAGCGCCTCGCCCGTCATCGGTGACGCCATGGTGCCCGTTCCCGTGCGAGTGTTGCTGTCGCTGGTGCTGGCGATCCTGATGCTGCCCGTGATGCAGGCGTCGGGCATCTCGCAGGACTTGTTGAAAATCGATCCATTTTCCCTGCACGCCGTCGTCGCCACCCTGGAGCAGGCCATCATCGGCTTCGTCCTCGGCCTGGCTTTCCACTTTGCCATGTCGGTCATGTCGGTGCTCGGCTACCTGGTGTCTAGCCAGGTGGGCTTTTCCATGGCCGTCATGAACGATCCGCTCAATGGCACCTCGTCGGACGTGATTACGGGGATGCTCACCATCATGTGCATGATCGTGTTTTTCGCCATCGACGGCCACCTCGTGCTGACGGGCGTGATCGGCGCCAGTTTTACTGCCTGGCCCGTGGGACAGGGCTACGGGCCCCTGTTGCTGCAGACGGTGGCCTACAACGTGGCGTGGATCTTTGCCGCCGCCATGCTGCTGGCCTTGCCCATCGTTTTTTCCACCATGGTGGTGCAGCTGGGCTTCGGCTTCCTGAACCGCGTGGCGCCGTCGCTGAACCTGTTTTCGCTTGGCTTTTCCATGATCACCATGTTCGGCCTGCTGATGCTGGTGCAGATCGTGCGCTTTATCCCGGAACACTATATAGCGATGACGAACCGCGTGCTCGACATGATCGCCGAACAGATGCGGGTGGCCCATGGCGGATAGCAGCACCGGCGACAAGACAGAAAAGGCCTCACAGCAAAAGCTGAAGAAGTCGCGACAGGAAGGGCAGGTGGTGCGCTCGCGCGACCTGTCGACGGCGCTGGGCATCCTGATCAGTATGAAGGTCTTTATTTACCTGCTGCCGGGCTACCTGCAAAGCTTTCGCGAGCTGTTCGCCATGGCCTTTATGCCGCTCGACAGCAAGGGCGCGCTGGAAAATGCCATGTCGATGGCGTTTACGACGTCGGTGGGCTTGCTGATCAAGATGATCGTACCGCTGTTCTGCGTGCCACTGTTCGTCGTGCTGGGCTCATTGATCCCTGGCGGCTGGGTCATCAGCTCGAAGAACTGGATGCCGAAAATGGAGCGCCTGAGCCCGGCCAAGAACCTCGGTCGTCTGATTGCGCCCAAGCATGCTTTTGAATTCGGCCTGTCCATCGCCAAGGCCGCCGTGCTGGGCATGGTGCTCGTGCATGTGAGCCGCTCCAGCCTGACGCAGTACGTGGACTTGCAGCACCGGCCCCTGCAACAGGCCATGCTCGATGGCTCGGCGCTGATGCTCGACGGCTTGATGGCGCTCATTTCCGTCTTCGTCCTGTTTGCCATCATCGACGTGCCGGCGCAGGCGTTTTTCTTTGCCCGCAACCAGCGCATGAGCAAGCAGGATGTCAAGGAAGAGCACAAGAGCAGCGAAGGCCGGCCCGAAGTGCGCCAGCGCATCCGCCAGCTGCAGCAGCAGATCGGCCGGCGCAGCGTGCGCAAGACCGTGCCCGACGCCGACGTGGTGATCGTCAATCCCGAGCATTACGCCGTCGCGCTCAAGTATGACCAGGACCGCGCCGAGGCGCCGTTTGTCGTTGCCAAGGGCGTCGACGAGATGGCGCTGTATATCCGGCAAGTGGCGAAGGAACACAATATAGAAACGCTGGAGTTGCCGCCGCTGGCGCGCGCCATCTACAACACCAGCCAGGTACAGCAGCAGATTCCCGTGCAGCTGTACCAGGCCGTGTCGCAGGTACTCAACTACATCCTGCAATTGAAAGCATTCCGGTCCGGGCAGCGTGCTGCCCAGCCCGTATTACCCACCGAGATGGCCGTGCCATCTCATTTGAGCGAGGTAGTCCCTTCATGAATTTCCTGAACCGGTTGGTTGCCGAAATGCGCCGCCACAAGTTCGCCACGCCGCTGTTCCTGCTGGTGATCCTGGCGATGATCATCCTGCCGCTGCCGCCCGTGCTGCTCGATATCTTGTTCACTTTCAATATCGTGCTGGCTCTGATCGTCATCCTGGTCAGCGTGTCGGCCAAGCGGCCGCTTGATTTCTCCGTCTTCCCGACGGTGATCCTGGCCACCACCATGCTCAGGCTGACGTTGAACGTGGCGTCCACGCGCGTGGTGCTGCTGCACGGCCATACGGGCGCGGACGCGGCCGGTAAGGTGATCGAAGCCTTCGGTAATGTGGTGATCGGTGGTAACTTCGTCGTCGGTATCGTGGTCTTCGTGATCTTGATGATCATCAACTTCGCCGTCGTCACCAAGGGCGCCGAACGTATTTCCGAAGTGTCCGCGCGCTTTACCCTCGATGCCTTGCCGGGCAAGCAGATGGCCATCGACGCCGACCTGAACGCCGGCCTGATCAACCAGGAAAAAGCCCAGATCCGGCGCAAGGATGTGGCCGCTGAAGCCGATTTCTATGGCGCCATGGACGGCGCGTCGAAGTTCGTGCGCGGCGATGCCGTCGCCAGTATCCTGATTTTGATCATTAATATGGTCGGTGGCGTGGCCATCGGCTCGCTGATGCACGACCTGTCGTTCGGCGATGCTTTCCGTCAATACGCACTGCTGACCATCGGTGATGGCCTGGTGGCGCAGATCCCGGCGCTGCTGCTGTCGGCTGCGGCCGCCATTCTCGTCACCCGCATCAGCGATTCGGGCGACTTCGAACAGCAAGTGGCGGGCCAGGTACTGACTTCGCCAACGGTGATCTTCAGCGCGTCCGGCATGATGGTGGCGCTGGCATTGATCCCGGGCATGCCGTGGTTCATGTTCATGACCTTCGCCGGTGTGCTGGCCTTCGTGGCATGGCGCCTGACCAAGCGCGTGAAGGGACCCGATGCGGCCGGCATGGCGGCCATCGAGGCGGCCTTGCGCGACGACAAGCCTGCCGAGCTGGAGTGGCAGCAACTGCCCGCCGTGCAACCGCTGATGGTGATGCTCGGCTATAAACTGGTGGGCATGGTGGATAAAACGCAAGGCGAACCGCTGAACAAGCGTGTCAAGGGTGTGCGCCAGAGCCTGTCCGAATCGATGGGCTTGCTGCTGCCGAACATCGGCGTGCGAGACGACTTGGCCCTGAAGCCATCGCAATATGCCATCGTGTTGTCGGGCACCGTGGTGGCGCAGGCGGAAGTGCAGGCCGACCGCCTGATGGCGATCCCGTCGCCGAACGTGTATGGCCAGCTCGATGGCATTCCCGGCATTGAGCCGGCTTACGGCATGCCCGTCACCTGGATCGAACCCGGTGAAAAGGCGCATGCGCTTGGCCTGGGTTACCAGGTCATTGAGGCGCCCAGCGTGATCGCCACGCACTTGTCGAAGATGGTGCGCGAGTACTTGCCGGAATTGTTCCGCCACGAAGACGTCTCGAACATGATGGAGCGCCTGACGGCCCTGTCGCCCAAGCTGGCCGGCGCGCTCGACAAGGCGCTCACGCACACCCAGATGCTGCGCGTGTTTCGCGTCTTGCTGGCAGAAAATGTGTCACTGAAGGATATCGTGCCCATCGCCACCACCTTGCTCGACAGTTCGGAAACCACCAAGGACCCGATCCTGCTGGCGGCAGAAGTGCGCTGTGCGCTGCGGCGCCAGATCGTCAGCGGCCTGTTTGGCCAGAAGATGGAAATGCAGGCGTTTAACCTGGGTGGCGAGCTGGAAAACATGCTGCTCGGTTCGCTGAACCAGGCGCGCCAGTCGGGCAAGGTCACGCTGGATAATTACCCGATCGACCCGCATCTGCTGTCGCAGCTGCAGGTGAACATGCCGGTGGCGCGCGAGCAGATGAAGCAGCAGGCCACGCCGCCGCTGCTGCTGGTGCTGCCGCAGATCCGTCCGTTGCTGGCCCGCTACGCGCGCCTGTTCGCGCCTGGCCTGCATGTGCTGTCGTATAACGAAATCCCGGAGAACCGCGAGGTGAGCATTATCGGCACGGTGGGGTAAACGGTGGAATAAACAAAAAAACGGCGCCTCGGGCGCCGTTTTTTTATGTTGTATCAATCTTGTTGTATCAATCTTGCTGTATCAATCCTGCTCGTCGATGGGCGGCAGCAGGTCGTGCTCCTGGCCGTCGGCCAGCAGCAACACGGTGCTGCCTTGCGCCATGTCTTCCTCATCGCCATAGTCGTATCCGAGCGGCGCCGCCACTTCCTTCGAGGTGATGATGGTTTCCTCTTCAGTTTCGCCCCGGGAAGCCGCGGGCGCCTCGGGATCGGCCGCCGCTTCCGCTTCCGGCTGCGTCAGCAGCAGCGCCACTTCGGCCATGGCGCGGAACAGGGGCAGCGACAGCGATGCGGCGCCCGCCTGCATCGGGTAATTGCCATGCACGCGCTGCGCATGCAGCTGGCGGTTCAGGCGGCAGCGCACCACGCGCAGGCCGGCGCGCCGCACCGCGTCGGCGATTTCGGGCAGGGCCAGGCGCACATGGCGCAATGCGGCTTCCTCGTCGGCAGCCAGTTCCAGCAGCACGCCGTCGCCGGCCGGTTCCATCTGGATCACGACCCGGCCGATGCCGATGATGATCAGTTCGACGCGCAGCGCCACCTTGCCGCGCCGCCGGGGTGCCGCATCGTCTTCCTCGTCGCTGGCCAGCACGCGCAGCAGCAGGCGCTGGCCGCCCCAGCCATACACGGCAAAGCGCCACGCTTCGCTGTCGACGCTTAGTGGAGGACGGGCGCCTTCGCGCAGCAGGGCCGGTTGCTGCTCGGCCATGAACAGGTTGCCCGGTACGTGCTGGCCGCGCGCCTGTTCCTGCAGGGCCGCATATTGCTCGCCGTACGTCTTGACCATCACGCGCCACGAGGCGGCCAGCTGCGCCGCGTCAGGCGGCTGCCAGACCAGTTGGCGCGTGAAGAACAGCTGATTGACCTGCATCGCGCTGCTGTCGCGCGGCATGGCGCCGCCCGTACCATCGGCATTGGGCTTGATGAGGGATGCCAGGCTGTCCTGTCCCTTCTGTTGCAGCTGGGCGGGCAGGGTGCCGGCGTCCGGCGCGGGCGCCATGTAGGGGCCGATGGGCACCAGCGGCTGCACCACGCCCGGCACCATCGGCGTCGCGGGGCTGACGTCGAAGCGCTGGGTAATCAGGGGAACCGGGTTACCCGATGAAATGCGGTCTATCGCCATGCCACTATGTCCGGAAGAGAGTCTATACGAGCTGGTGAATCAGGCTGTATCAGCCGTCATGGCTGCAACAGCGACAGTATCATTTTCTGCATGCTCTGGCTTTGCTTGAGCATCGCCGTGCTCGCCTGCAGCAACATTTGTGCTGACACCATGTTGGCGCTTTCCGCCGCGTAATCGACATCCATGATGCGGCCGATGGCGGCCTTGGTATTGGTGACCATGTTGGCCAGGTTGTTGTGCACGTGGCCGAGGCGGTTGGCCGCCGCGCCCAGGGCCGAGCGCACGCCGCCGACCTGGTCGAGCGCTGCCGCCAGCTGGTCGATCATGCTGTTGGCGCCGCCATTCGTGGCGATTTCGCTGCCGGCCGTGGCGCCTGGCGCAAAGTTGGCCGAAATGGCTTTCAGAACCGTGTCCAGTCCGCCCATCTTGCCTGACACGTCGAACTTCATGGTTTCGCTGCTGCTGGCGCCGATCTGGAAGGTCATCGCCTCCGACAGCGTGCCCTTGCCAAGACTACCATTGCCCAGCAACAGGCTGCCGCCGTAGGTGGTATTCGTCATGACGTTGTACAGTTCCAGCCCCAGCGCATCGTATTCGGACTGCATGGCGTCGCGGTCTGTCTGGTTGGAGGAAGCGTCGGCCGCCTGCGTGGCCAGGTCTTTCATGCGTACCAGCATGCTGGTCACTTCGCCAAACGCGCCTTCGGCCGTCTGCAGCATCGAGGTACTGTTCTGCGTATTGCGCATGGCCACCGTCATGCCGCTCACCTGGGCACTGAGGCGCGTGGCGATTTGCAGGCCAGCTGCGTCGTCCATGGCCGAGTTGATGCGAAAGCCGGTGGAGAGGCGCTGCATCGATGTGGATAACTGGCTATGCGCCCATCCCATCGCGCGTTGTGCGTACAGTGCGGCGATATTGGTGTGAATGCTCAGCACTTGGCGGCTCCGGTGGGCGGTGAGGGTGAAACGGGTCTATCTTGTATAGGCGACTGTGGCGCCAACATTGTTAAATCGAAAGGCAATATAGTCAAATTAATACGTTTCGCACATAAAAAAAGCCAGACCGCAGCCTGGCTTTGCGTTGCTGGCCGCAAGCGGCCAAGCATAGATTATTGCAGCAGGGACATGACCATCGAGGACATGCTGTTGCTTTGTTTCAGCATCGCGGTGCCGGCTTGCAGCAGCATTTGCGACGATGTCATGTTCGAGCTTTCGGTGGCGAAGTCAACGTCCATGATGCGGCCGGTAGCGGCTTTGGTGTTGGTGGCGATGTTCGACAGGTTGCTGTTGATGTGGTCGAGACGGTTGGCGGCGGCGCCCAGGGCGGAACGCACGGTGCCGACGTTGTCGATGGCAGCTGCCAGTTTGTCGATGGTGGTATTGGCGGTACCGGCGGCAGTCAGTTCGGTACCCACGCCTGCGGTGCTGGCCTTGAAATTGTTGGCCGACAGCGCAATCAGCTTGGTGTTCAGCGCGCCCATGTCAGTGGATACGTTGATGCTCATTTTTTCCGTCGAGCTTGCGCCGATCTGGAAGGTCATCGCATCCGACAGCGTACCCTTGCCGGCGGTGCCGTCGCCCAGCAGGGTCTGGCCACCAAAGGTGGTGTTGGTCATGACGTTGTACAGTTCCAGGCCCAGCGCGTCGTATTCGGCTTGCATGGCGGTTTTGTCCTGGCCGTTCGACGAAGCATCGGCCGCTTGCGTAGCCAGATCCTTCATCCGTACCAGCATGTTAGTGACTTCGCCAAACGCACCTTCAGCCGTTTGCAGCATCGAGGTGCTGTTTTGCGTGTTGCTCATGGCAACGGTCATGCCGCTGGTCTGCGCTTTCAGGCGCGTGGCGATCTGCAGGCCGGCGGCGTCGTCCATGGCTGAGTTGATGCGGTAGCCGGTGGACAAGCGTGTCATCGAGGTCGACAGTTGCGATTGGGTCTTGGCGATCGAGTTCTGTGCGGACAGCGATGCGTTGTTGGTGTGTAGGCTCAGCATATGGTAACTCCTGTGGTGAATGCATTGCAGGACGGTAGTATTTTTCGTCCTCAATCAAGACAGGCGACCACTTGGAGGTAAACGTTAAATGCTGTGTGGAAATTATTTAATGGAATGCGATGGGTGTAAGAAAGCCAGACGCGCGGTCTGGCTTTCTTGCTGGCCTGTACCAGCGGGTAATGCGGGATAAAAATTATTGCAGCAAGGACATGACCATCGAGGACATGCTGTTGCTTTGTTTCAACATCGCGGTGCCAGCTTGCAGCAGCATTTGCGACGACGTCATGTTCGAGCTTTCGGTGGCGAAATCGACGTCCATGATGCGGCCGGTTGCAGCCTTGGTGTTGGTGGCAATGTTCGACAGGTTGCTGTTGATGTGGTCCAGGCGGTTGGCGGCAGCGCCCAGTGCCGAGCGTACGGTGCCCACGTCGTTGATGGCCGTGGCAAGCAGGTCGATGGTGGCGTTGGCGGTGGCGGTCAGTTCCGACGCGCCGGTCGAGGCAGCGGCGGCGAAGTTCTTCGTCGCGGCCAGCAGCGATGCCGACAGGGTGACCATGTTGGTCTTGACATCGATCGTCATGTTTTCCGTCGAGCTCGCACCGATCTGGAAGGTCATGGCGGCCGACAGCGTGCCGGTGGTGCCAGTGCCATTGCCCATCAGCAAGCTGCCGCCGAAGGTGGTGTTGGTCATGACGTTGTACAGTTCCTGGCCCAGGGCGTTGTACTCTGCCTGCATGGCGGTCTTGTCTTGTGCGTTCGACGAGGCATCGGCAGCTTGGGTGGCCAGATCCTTCATGCGTACCAGCATGTTGGTGACTTCGCCAAACGCGCCTTCAGCAGTTTGCAGCATCGAGGTGCTGTTTTGCGTGTTGCTCATGGCAACGGTCATGCCGCTGGTCTGGGCTTTCAGGCGCGTGGCGATCTGCAGGCCGGCCGCGTCATCCATGGCGGAGTTGATGCGGTAGCCGGTGCTCAGGCGTGTCATCGAGGTCGACAGCTGCGATTGGGTCTTGGCAATCGAGTTCTGTGCGGACAGCGATGCGTTATTGGTGTGAAGGCTCAGCATGGTGTTGCTCCTGTAAGGTGAATTCGTCGAGGGGCAACGTTTCTTGCCCTCAATAGTACAAGACGACCAGATCTGCCAGCTTATTAAATGCTGTATGGAAATTTTTCATATTCACGTGCGGCCATGAAAAAGCCCCGGCAATCGCTTGCCGGGGCTGGTCGTGAAACGCAGTCGATTATTGCAGCAAGGACATGACCATCGAGGACATGCTGTTGCTTTGTTTCAGCATCGCGGTGCCGGCTTGCAGCAGCATTTGCGACGATGTCATGTTCGAGCTTTCGGTGGCGAAGTCAACATCCATAATACGGCCGGTAGCGGCCTTGGTGTTGGTGGCGATGTTCGACAGGTTGCTGTTGATGTGGTCGAGACGGTTGGCGGCAGCGCCCAGTGCCGAACGTACGGTGCCGACTTTGTCGATGGCGGTGGTCAGGTTGCCGATGGCGGTGTTGGCCGCTGCCGTCAATTCCGTACCGGCGGCGCCGGCGGTGGAGAAGCTGGCCGATACGGCTTTCAGGGCAGCTGCCAGGCCGGTCATGCCGGCGGTGACGTCGATCGACATTTTTTCCGTCGAGCTCGCGCCGATCTGGAAGGTCATGGCCGACGACAGCGTGCCGGTGGCGCCCGTGCCATCGCCCAGCAACAAGCTGCCGCCGAAGGTGGTGTTGGTCATGACGTTGGCCAGTTCCGAGCCCAGGGCATCGAATTCTGCCTGCATGGCCTTTTTGTCGTCCACGTTCGACGAGGCATCGGCAGCTTGGGTGGCCAGGTCCTTCATGCGGATCAGCATGTTGGTGACTTCGCCAAACGCGCCTTCAGCCGTTTGCAGCATCGAGGTGCTGTTTTGGGTGTTGCTCATGGCAACGGTCATGCCGCTGGTCTGAGCTTTCAAGCGCGTGGCGATCTGCAGGCCGGCCGCGTCATCCATGGCCGAATTGATGCGGTAGCCTGTGCTCAGGCGGGTCATCGAGGTGGACAGTTGCGATTGTGTTTTAGCAATCGAATTTTGCGCGGACAGCGACGCATTGTTGGTATGCAGGCTCAGCATTGGAAAAACTCCTAATAAGTATGTTCGGTCGGGAGCCGCGAACCATCGCGCTCTCCCTAGTACAAGACGACCATGTCGCGACGCTTATTAAATGCCATATGGAAATTTTTTATATGGATGTTGCTGGATGAAAAAAGCCCCGGCAATCGCTTGCCGGGGCTGGTCTGGAAGCGCAGTCGATTATTGCAGCAGGGACATGACCATCGAGGACATGCTGTTGCTTTGTTTCAGCATCGCGGTGCCGGCTTGCAGCAGCATTTGCGACGACGTCATGTTCGAGCTTTCGGTGGCGAAGTCAACGTCCATGATGCGGCCGGTCGCGGCCTTGGTGTTGGTCGAGATATTTGACAGGTTGCTGTTGATGTGGTCCAGACGGTTTGCTGCGGCGCCCAGTGCGGAGCGCACGGTGCCGACGTTGTCGATGGCATCGGCCAGCGTCTTGATCATGGTATTGGCGGCGGTGCCCGTGGAGATTTCGGCGCCGGCGGTCGTCGTGGCAACCGACGAGAATTTGGTCGACACGAGTTTCAGCGCCGTGTTCAGGGTCGACATGCCGCCCGAGACGTCGATCGACATTTTTTCCGTCGAGCTTGCGCCAATCTGGAACGTCATGGTGGTCGACAGGGTTGGCGAGCCGGCGGTGCCGGCACCGTCGCCCAGCAGCTTGCTGCCGCCGAACGTGGTGTTGCTCATGATGTTGTACAGTTCTTGGCCCAGGGCATCGAACTCCGCCTGCATGGCTTTCTGATCATCCGTGTTCGACGAGGCATCTGCCGCTTGCGTGGCCAGATCCTTCATGCGCACCAGCATGTTGGTCACTTCGCCAAACGCGCCTTCGGCCGTTTGCAGCATCGAGGTGCTGTTTTGCGTGTTGCTCATGGCAACGGTCATGCCGCTGGTCTGGGCTTTCAGGCGTGTGGCGATCTGCAGGCCGGCGGCGTCGTCCATAGCCGAATTGATGCGGTAGCCGGTGCTCAGGCGGGTCATCGAGGTCGACAATTGCGATTGCGTTTTTGCAATCGAGTTTTGTGCGGACAGCGACGCGTTGTTGGTATGCAAACTCAGCATGGGAAAAACTCCTAATAGGGTGAATTCAGTCGAGAGCCGCGAGTTTGCGCTCTCCTTGAGTACAAGACGACTGTTTTTACCTCTATATTAAATAAAAATTTCTGTATGGGAATATTTACTTGCCGTTTGCCCATCCGTCACGGATGATTGCGATGATGCGCTCGACCTGTTCCGTAGGCAGCTCGGGGTAGAGCGGCAGGCATATCACCCGCTCCGCCATGGCGCTGGCGTTGGGCAGGTTGGCCCGCGCTGCAGATGGCATGTGCCGGTACATGGGGAAGTCGCTGATCAGGGGGTAGAAGTAGCGGCGCGCATAGATGCCGGCATCGCGCAGCTTCTGGAACAGCGCATCGCGGCTGAGCGGGTATTGCGCCTGCACCAGGATGGGGAAATAGGCGTGATTGAAGGCCGTTTCGGATGGCAGGGCAGGGCACAGTATGCCCCCGGTGGTCTCCAGCCCTGTGCGGTAGTGCCGGTCGATGGCCGCGCGCTGCTGCAGGGCCTGGCCGATGCCTTTCAGTTGCAGCATGCCGAAAGCGGCGCTCACTTCGTTCATTTTCCCGTTGATTCCTGGGGCCACCACTGTCACTTCATCAACAAAACCGAAATTCTTCAGGTGATCGATATGCCGCTTGGCCTTGGCGTTCGGCGAAATGATGGCGCCGCCTTCAAAGGTATTGAATACCTTGGTAGCATGAAAACTGAGTACGGAGAGATCGCCATGCTTAAGGACGCTGTCGTCGCGGTACTGGACTCCAAAGGCGTGCGCAGCGTCATAGATGACCTTCAGTCCATAGTTGCTGGCGATTTCTTCAATTTTTTCTACATTGCATGGCCGGCCATAGCAGTGCACGGGCATGATGGCGCTGGTGTGCGGCGTGATCGCCGCCTCGATCCTGGCCGGGTCCATATTGAAGCCGCCCGGCTCGATATCGACGAAGACTGGCTTGATGTCATTCCACATCAGAGAGTGTGCCGTGGCGACAAATGAGTACGGTGTCGTGATGACTTCGCCCGTGATGCGCAGTGACTGCAGCGCTGTCATCAGCGCCAGGGTGCCATTGGCGAATAGCGAGATATGCTCTACGCCCAAGTAAGTAGCCAGTGCCTGTTCCAGCTGCTGGTGAAACGGGCCGCCGTTGGTGAGAATCTTGTTCCCCCATATTTGTTCCAGATAGGGCAGGAATTCCTCCAGCGGGGGCAGCGTTGGTTGGGTGACGTAGACAGGCGGCTGACCAGCGTGCGGTTTCATGCCTGTCCTTCGGCTCGCACCGGCTCCAGTTCGATTTCAAACGAGGTCGGCGCCTGGCCAGCGCACCAGCGGTGCCACATGACGCGCAGCGCGCCTTCGAAGCCGGCCGAGATAACGGCGGGCTGGCCCATCGCCGAGTTTTCGATGATTTGCCGCATGTTCGTACGGATATCGGCAAGCAGTGCGGGCTGGTTTGCGATAAATATACCTTTTGCAACGAAATCGTCGACGTCATTGGCGATGAAGGCCGACAGTCCGATATGGCCGAGCGCACAGGCGGTGGGGCGCCCTGGCAGGGTATTGCCGGGAATCGTCAGCACTGGCACGCCCATCCACAGGGCGTGCATGGTGGTGGTGCCGCCCGTGTATGGGAAGGTGTCGAGGCACAGGTCGACCTTGTGGTGCAGGGCCAGGTAGTCGGCGGTCGAGGCGCGCGGGTAAAAATCCAGGCGTTCACGCGCGATGCCTTCGCTGGCGAACCAGTCGATGTAGATCTCGTAGGCACCGTTCTTTGGCATGGCGCCCATCAGCATGCGCGCAGTGGGCACGGCGCGCAGCAGACGTGCCCATGCGGCGATGACTTCACGGCTGAGTTTGTTTGGCCGATTGAAGCTGCCAAAGGTCAGATAGTCGTTTTCGAGGGCGGGCAAGCGGTTGACCGCTGGCGATAGTGCCGACGGCAGGAACGGCGCGGCCGCCGGCAAATACACAATGGATTCACTGAATTGTTTTTCCATGGCGCCAGGCGGCAGGTAAAAGCGGTCCGACAGGAAATAATCCATCGCTTCCAAGCCGGTCGTGCCAGGGTAGCCAATCCAACTCGCCTGCACGGGAGCTGGCTTGTGGGCGAAGGCCAGCAAACGGTTGGCGCCCGTATGTCCTGCCAGGTCGATCAGGATATCAATTTGATCACCTTCGATCTGGCTGGCCAACTCGGCATCGCTCAGGTGGTGGATGGCATGCCAGTGATCGAGCAGCGTGCGAACACGTGCGGTACAGTCATCATCCAAGAGACTCGTGTAGTAACCATGCAGCACGAACTGCGAGGAGCGGCTCAGATGATCAAAAATTGGCAGGATGAAATTGGCCACGGCATGGTTGTTGAAATCGCCTGAAACAAAGCCGATGTGCAGCACCCGCTCCGGATCCCGGTCGTTCCCGTGTTCTGGCCAGTTGGCGCGTAGTGGAGTCTCGAAGCGCGTGGCGAATGCCTGGTGTTCCGCAAATAGCGCCGCGGGATCGGGGTAGTCGAGATGCGTGAGGCAGAACAGCAAATTACTGTGGATCGGGGCGCAGTGTGGATCGAACGTCAATGCGCTGCGGCAAGTAAGAATGGCTTCCTTTAGCAAGCCCTTTTCGCATAGCGTAGCGCCCAGGCTAGTATATGCTTCCAGATAGCCGGAACGCAGTTCGATCGCCTGCTTAAACGCCGCAATGGATTCGTCGTATTGGCTCAGCATGCGATAAGCCATGCCCATGTTCAGGTGGGCGGCAGCGAAACCGGCATCCAGGGAGATAGCTGTGCGGTAGTGCTCTAGCGCTTCTTCATAGCGGCAGAGATCATGCAGTACGGCACCGATATTACTGTGCACGACGGCAGGCTCGGCGTCGAATTCCAGTGCCTTGCCATAAACGGCGAGCGCCTCGTCATAGTTTTTGACTTTTTGCAAGGCGATGCCGAGCCGGTTATATTTGTCCGCCGAGTTCGGCTCCAGCGCCAGCGCCCGCCGACGGCAGGCTACCGCGCCGTCAAAGTCGCGCGCGAAGGTCAAGGTATCCGCGAGGTATTCCAGAGTATTGCAGCAGCCGGGATCGAGCGCGCTTGCTGCGCGGTGCATGACAATGGCCTCATCCACGCGCCCCATGGCCTGCAAGACCATGCCCAGGTGGTTATAGTTGGCGATACTGCCGCCATCGCTTTTCTGCAGGGCTTGATAGACGGCTAGCGCCTCGTCTTCACGCTTGAGCGCGAAGAATGCACTGCCGAGGTTTGTTTGAATTCCAAGGTCGTGCGGATTGATGCGATGCGCAAGCTGGAAGGCGGCCAGGGCCTCTTCTTGCCGGTTCAGGGCTTTCAGGCACAGGCCCATGCTGTTCTGGAATGCTGCCGCGCTCGCATCAAGCCGCACCGCCGTTGCATGGCTTGCCAGCGCCTCGTCCAGCCGCTGCATGTCTTGCAAGGTGCTGCCCAGGTTGGAATGCGCCAGCGCATAGTCCGGGGCCAGCGCGATGGCGCGCCGGTAGCAGCCTTCCGCTTCATCGTGCTGCCGCAGGGCTTGTAGCGTATTGCCCAGATTGTTGTGCAGTTCCGCATCGTTGGGCGCGAGTTCTATCGCGTTGTAGTAGCTGGCCGCCGCACCGTCGAGGTCGCCAATGGCTTTGAGCGTGTTTCCCAGGTTGAAATGCGCCATGGCATAGGCAGGTTGGATGGCCAGCGCCTGGCGATATGCATGTGCCGCTTCTTCCAGCCTGTTCTGGGCTTGTAGCGCGCCGCCAAGGTTGCTGTGCGCCTCGGCAAATTCCGGCTGGATTTCCAGCGCGCGCAAATAGCAGTCGATCGCTTGCTCGTGCTCACCGATGGCTTGCCATGCATTGCCCAGATTGCCATGGGCTTCGGCGTCGTGGGGCGTCAGCTGCACGGTTTTTTGCAGGGTAGGCAGGGCATCCTTGCCCTGCATTTGGAGGGCGGTACCCAGGACGCTCCAGGCGAAAGGCGATTCCGGATAGGTGGCGATCAGCGCGCGCGTGGCGCTTTCCATCTGCGCATGCTGGCCAGCGCGGTACAGGTCGATGACATGTTGCATTTCTTCGACGGATGGCATCTGCGCCAGTTGTGCAACCGCGGCGCGCGCGCGCGCGCGCAAGGCTTGAGATTCTGCATTGTCGAGCCCGCGTTGGATTGCGCTTTCGATAATTTCTAGCCCATGGCTAGGCTGCTCCGCCTGCAGCAGGCCGTTCGCATACGATAGCCAGAATTGTCCTTCGTCAGGGTTGACGGAGAGGGCAGTACGCAAGTAGGGAAGGGCGGCATCGTGGAATCCCATTTGCCCCGCTAGCAAGCCAACATTGTGGTTGGCTACCGCATGATAGGGCTGTGCGTTGACGATGGCAAGATACAGCGGTTCCGCGTCGGCAAAACGGCCTGCCTGGTGGTGCGCGATGGCGCGTTGCAATTCTGCCTCGACGTTTTCTGCTGCTGGTGAATTCATGCTCATGGGGGGAGGGAGAAGATTTGCCAAAGGTAATTGTAACTGCTTGGTATTGAATTAGAAAATTTCCACAGGGAATTTTTCATATCCGCTTTTTCTTGCAATAAAGGTGTTGTATCGGCGCCCCAAAACCTATTCCTGGAGCCGACGCAAGGTTTTTGAACCGGTTTTCAAACCGCCATAGTAATAGTCATTGAAGCCAGCGGTTTCCATCAGGTCGAATACTCTCTGCATGTCATACGCCACGCGATGCAAGGCAAATTCACCGTGCGCATACACGGCAAATGCCGCGCGGGGATCACCGTCGCGTGGCTGGCCAACGGAGCCGGGATTGCAATACGTCTTGTCGCCATACTGGCGCACCATTTGTACATGGGTGTGACCGGAAACAAAAATGTTCCCGATGACCCGTTCAAAATATTCCTCGCTGGGTTTCAGGTACTCATCGAGCGGATCGCCCCATCCGCCATGCACCATGCGGATATCGCCAATCTGTAAATGGACTGGGAGCGTTTTTAGCCACTGCAAGTGATCCGGCTCGATGATTGTGCGCTGGTAGATGAGGCAATCATTGACGCTCCTGGAGCGGGGGCAAAAGCCGCCGCCCGCCATATACCAGTCATGATTGCCCATGACGCTGGGGATATTGCGCTCGCGCAGGGCGGCGCAGCACTCGTTGATTTGTGTGTAATAACCAACAATGTCGCCAGCACAATAAATATCTGTAATGCCCAGCGCGTCGATGGCCTTCAGGACTGCCTTGAGCGCTTCGAAGTTGCCGTGTATGTCAGCGATGAATGCTATCGTCATAAAATATGTGATCCTCGATATAGCGTATTGCTTTTCCATAGCGCGTGGGTGGCTGATGCGGAATTAAGCCATCGAGCGTATAAGTTACGGCCATCGCGCTCTCGTTGTAGCCAAACGCCGTGCGGATGGAGGTGGAGGAAGAAATGCGCGGGTTGATCTCAAGCAGCTTGATACCGTCCAGACATTTTCTGAATTGAAAGTTGGTGGGGCCGACAGGATTGAACATGGCGCATAGGGCACTGAGCGTATCGAGAAAGGGGGTGCTGGAGACGGCTTCGGCACGCTCGGTATAGCCGTCTTTGGACAAATGCCGGCGCAGGGTCTGGCATGCGTAAAACCCGCCATGGCCATCGCAGAAGGCTGAAGTCGTATATTCCTCGTCGTCACTGCCGATCAGTGGCTGTGCCATCAGGATCTGCCCTAGCAGATGCTGATGCAGCATGAAGCTGTCCTCGTCCGTTATACGGACGATGCCCTTGGATCCAAATCCCTGTCGCGGCTTTAGCAAAAATGGTAGACCGAAGCGGGCCTTCAAGGTGGCGAACGAATTGTCCAGACTGCTTTCGATGGCGCACGGCAAAGCAGCGGCCGCAAGTGCCTGGTAGAACAGCCATTTGTCCTGGCAGGCATGGAGTAATTGAGGATTATTGAGCAATGCCTTGGCGCCGCTGCGTTCGATCTCCTGCTGCCTGGCCAGCCAGCCATACATGTCGATTTCAATGGAGGGAATGATCAGGTCGACGCGGTGACGGTGTATGGTCTCGCCCAGCCACGCGATGTAGCCGTCATCATTGCTGGGCGGCGCTTGCTCGAATACATCGCAAAAGGCGGTCGCCACAGAGTGGGCATGCATGGACGTGCCGACAAGGCGCAGGGCTTCCGCTGATTGCCGCAGGCTGCGCAGGATGCCGTAGCCAACAATGCCGCTCGCGCCCGAGACAAGGATGGTACGCATTATTGGCTCACCGTGATGGGTTGATGGCAGGCACGCTGGTGCCGCTTATGCAACTGAAATTTGCGCAAGTATGCCGCATGATAATTCTGGATAAGCAATGCCGGCCTGGCACATGGCTTGAGTAATGCTTTCGGGTAAGTTCAACGCCAGCATTTGGCGCGTGGTCACCGGCTTGAGAAAAATCCCTTCCAGTGCATCGATCCGGTAGCCTGCCTGCTGGATTTCGGCAGAAAGTGATGCCACGGTGTAATAGCGTTTGTGCCCTTGTATGAAGTCGTTCTCGGACAATGCCTGCATGTCCGGCAGCATGCCGGCCAAATGGCCTAGGCGCCGGTTCAGTGCTTCGGCATTTGGCACGGCCAGAAACATTTTTCCACCTGGGGCCAGGAAGCGTTTGTAGTGCTGCAGCAGGAGCAGCGGGTCGTCCACGTGCTCCAAGACAAAGCCCATCACGATGACATCGAACGTCTCGTCGGTGGAGAACTCTTCAAAATAGGTTTCCGTGATGTTGGCCAGGCATGCCGGAAATTGCTTCTGAAAGTTATTGATGATGGCTGGCGAACCTTCGAGTATCAGGTGGCGACTGTACAAGCGCGAAAAAATATTGGCCGTGTAGCCATGGCCCAGGCCCAGTTCCAGCAGAGATACCGCGCCTCCAGTGAGGGCGGCGATGCGCGGCGGATACCAGCTCAGCAGAATTTGGTTGTCGAAATCATACAGCTGGTCGCCCTGGTACGCCACGACATGTTGATCTAATGTATTTTTCATGAGTGCAATTTTCACTTGGCAGGTGGCTGCCGCTTTTTATTCCGGTAGCTATGGGAAAGACGCCGTCTGGCCTGGCCGCTGAGGTGACAGGTGCTCGCGCAGTTGAATGAACAGCGCGCTGCCAATGAGGAAGGCCGATGAGATGCTGGACATGTGCTGGGCCAGAAATTCATCGCCCGCGCGCCGTGGTCCATCACCATAGGGCCAGACGTAGTCATCGATAATGATCCAGCCGCCGGCGGTAACCAGGCCGCACCATGACACGACATCAGCCTTGACGGCAGCATAGGTGTGGTTGCCATCGATGTGTAAGATGGCTATTTTCTTGTAGAAGCGCGTACTGCCGAACGCTGCGCTTTCCACCGTGTCGTGCCCCGTGTAATGGCGCACGGCTTGCATGGAAGTCATGCGCAGAAAATTGATATGCTGCTGGTTGTATGGCAGCAGGTTCATGTGAAATACGGTCAGCGCTTCATCCGCGTCGTATTGCGCGGAAACGCTGTCGACGAGTCCGGCGTCGTCATGCTGCACCAGGTTATCGTTGGTCCAGGGATCGATGCACAGCAGTTTTCCGATGGCATGGCAGCTTGCCAGTCTTGCCAGCACGAAGGCCGATTTTCCCCACCAGCTTCCGATTTCCACCAGATCGCCACTCACGCTATAGCGGGCTATTTCGCACAAGGCATAGATTTTTTCGTGATCGCACATGCCCGGAATGATGTCGGCATGCTTGAACAGTGCGGCCAGTTCAATCTCGGAAAGAGCTGGCTTGGCTGGCGTTGCCGAAGCCAGTGGCAACGGCGCTGCCAGCCAAGTCTGTGCATAGGCACGCGCCGAGCGGAACGGTGTCAGTTCCGCGCTGGCCGGTAGTTCATTGACGAGACCGACGCCTGCCGGCAATTGACTGGCGATGCGGTGGATGCGGTCCCAAACTACCGGATTTGCCGTATAAATACCACCTATGCCGGCCTTGCTGATCGCTTCGATCAGGGCCTGGTCAAAGGCCGCTTCCGTGATGTAGGGGAGGTAGAGCCAGCCAGGGTAGCGCGCGCGCGAGGGGTCGTGGCCAAGCGATGACGCACCGATGACGGGTTGATTCTCACGCTGGCATTTTTCCAGAAATTCCAGCGAGCGGGGTGCCCCGCCAGGGAATATCAGAATCGGCTTTGTGGAATTTTCCCTCGGCTCATGCATTGTCATATTCGTAGTAGATAAGGAGAATCGGGAAGTATAGATGGCACATGGGCGGCCCGGTCAGCGTCAGCAAGGGCAGCATGCACAGAATTGTCAATTGCCCGCTTCAGCTGAGGCTATAGCCATTGCGCAACAGTGAATGTGTTGTATCTGGGCAATTGTACATTATCACATCGAGGATGGATAGCATCCCAACATGTTCATGTTTCCCTTGTGGATAGCATGTCTTCTGCATTGTCAGGAACTGCAGTTGGATTTTGTGCTGGCGAAACGTTTCGTGCTGGTACAGAAGCATCCCGCCAACGGCGTTCAGGTAGCGCGATGCGCCTTCCTGACGGCAAATATCGAGCACGCGCTCTTCGCCGTGCATGGCGCTGTTGCCATACTTACGCGAGGTTGGCACAAGTTCCGTATCGAGCGACAGGTAGTCCATGGTCTCGCGCAGGCTGTTGAGCAGGAAGGCGTCGAGTTGTGTCGAAGAAAAATGGACAATCCTCTCGAGCAAGGCGGCCGCGGTGCGGTAATGGGGCGCGCGCGCATAGGCGTGATGTACGCTGGATAGCAGCTTGTCGCGCCACGCTGGTTGCGTTGCAACTTGCAGGTCGCAAATGCGGCGATGGGGGCTAGCGCCATTTACGGGCACGGTGAAAAGGTGTGGCGCGCCATTGAGCAGTATGCGGTTGCGATTGATCCATCCCTGTTTCATGTAGGCGGCATCGTCGAGCACGACAAATTTTTCCACTGCGGCGATCAGCTGGAAATAGCCCAGGTAGGGTAAAAAATACGGTTGCATGACTGCGATGGTCGTCATGGCGCGGTACCTGCGGCAAGGAACAGTTTGAGGGGATTGTTGTGCATGCCGTGACGTCTGAAAAGTGAGTAAGGACGGTCCCAATTGTAACGGTTAGTGGTGCCTTAGGAAATGTTTCCTGGCGGGCGAATGGTGGCGCCTGGCCAGCACTGCAGCGTAAGCCATGAAAAAAATGGCATGAAAACCAGCGGATCTTCACGCCATTGCCACCGTCAACTGAGTGGGGGTGCTTTACCTGCTTACATATTCGGATAATTCGGCCCGCCACCACCCTCCGGCGTCACCCACACGATGTTCTGCGTCGGGTCCTTGATGTCGCAGGTCTTGCAGTGCACGCAGTTCTGCGCATTGATCTGCAGGCGTTCGGCGCCGTCATCATTCTTCACGAATTCGTACACGCCGGCGGGACAGTAACGCGCTTCCGGGCCCGCATACGTGGTCAGGTTGACGTCGACGGGGACGCTGGCGTTCTTCAAGGTCAGGTGGATGGGCTGGTCTTCCGCGTGGTTCGTGTTCGAGATGAAGACGGAGGACATCTTGTCGAAAGTCAGCTTGCCATCCGGTTTCGGATACACGATCTTTTTCGACTGGGCCGCAGGCTTCAGGCATTCGTGGTCGCCATGCGAATGGTGCAGGGTCCACGGCGCCTTGCCACGGAAGAGGATCTGGTCGATGCCCGTCATCAGGCTGCCCAGGTACAGGCCTTTCGACAGCCATGGCTTGACGTTGCGCGCCACGTGCAGTTCTTCATGCAGCCACGACTGTTCAAAAGCAACAGGGTAGCTGGCCAGTTCGTCGTGCTGGCGTTGTTCGCCCAGCGCGCCGAAGGCCGCTTCCGCCGCCAGCATGCCGCTCTTGATGGCTGCGTGGCTGCCCTTGATGCGGCTCATGTTCAAAAAGCCCGCATCGCAGCCGATCAGCGCGCCGCCGGCAAACACCAGTTTCGGCAGCGATTGCAGGCCGCCGGCCGTGATGGCGCGCGCGCCGTACGAGATGCGCTTGCCGCCTTCGAAGAACTTGCGGATTTCCGGATGTGTTTTATAACGCTGGAATTCCTCGTACGGCGACAGATACGGGTTTTCGTAGGCCAGGCCCACCACATAGCCGACCATGACCTGGTTGTTTTCCAGGTGGTACAGGAAGGAGCCGCCATAGGTTTTGGCGTCCAGCGGCCAGCCCGTCGAGTGGATCACCAGGCCCGGCTTGTGCTGCGCCGGGTCGATTTCCCACAATTCCTTGATGCCGATACCGTAAGATTGGGGATCCTTGCCGGCGTTCAAATCATACTTGGCCATCAGCTGCTTGCCCAGGTGGCCGCGCGCGCCTTCGGCGAACAAGGTGTACTTGGCGTGCAATTCCATGCCCAGCTGGAAGTCGGGACCGGGTTCACCGTCGCGCTTGACACCCATGTTGCCAGTTGCCACGCCCTTGACGGAGCCGTCGTCGTTGTAAAGGATTTCCGCGGCAGGGAAGCCCGGGAAGATTTCCACGCCCAGGTTTTCCGCCTGCTGGCCCATCCAGCGCACCACATTGCCCAGCGAGACAATGTAGTTGCCGTGGTTTTCAAAGCATGCTGGCACGGCGAAGTTCGGTGTCTTGTACGCTTTGGTTTCCGTCAGGAACAGGATGCGGTCTTCCGTCACTGCCGTGTTCAGGGGCGCGCCCAGTTCTTTCCAGTTCGGAATCAGTTCGGTCAGCGCTTTCGGGTCCATGATGGCGCCGGACAGGATGTGAGCGCCCAGTTCGCCGCCTTTTTCCAGCACGCAGACGGACACTTCCTGGCTCTTTTCAGCGGCCAGCTGCTTCAGGCGGATTGCCGCCGCCAAGCCTGCGGGGCCACCGCCGACGATCACCACGTCATACTCCATGGTTTCGCGCGGTCCGTACTGTTCAACTAAGTTATTAGGCTGTGTCATGGTCTCGATTGTTAGTCACTAAATGGGTGGGTGAGGAATCTTCGGATAAATTTAAGCACGAGTGTGCTTGTTTTTGGCGAGGATTGCAACTTTGGCGCCATTTTGCGTGACATTGCCCCTCGCCGCAATCTAAATCCGGCCATTTTGTGTAATGATGGCGTTTACCTTTGCTCAAGTGCGACGCAGGGTATTTTGCCCCTGTGCCAGTGGCACGGTGTAAAGTGTTATCTAAAATAAAACAGGAGTAGCTCGTGGGCATAGAAGTTAATTTCGAGGGCAAGATTGCCCTGATTACCGGCGCATCGAGCGGCCTCGGCGCGCGTTTTGCGAAAGTACTGGCCCAGGCTGGCGCACAGGTCGTGCTGGCCTCGCGCCGCACCGAGCGCCTGAAGGAGCTGCGCGCCGAAATCGAAGCCGATGGCGGCGCCGCGCACGTCGTTTCGCTCGACGTGACCGACTTTGCCAGCATCAAGTCCGCCATTGCGCATGCGGAAACGGAAGCTGGCCCGATCGATATACTCGTCAACAATTCCGGTGTCTCTACCACGCAACGCCTGGTCGATGTCACGCCCGAAGATTATTCGTTCGTGATGGACACCAACCTGCGCGGTTCCTTCTTCGTGGCCCAGCAGACGGCCAAGCGCATGATCGCGCGCGCCAAGGGAGACCCGAAGAAACAGCACCGCATCATCAATATCGCCTCGATGGCGGGCTTGCAAGTGCTGCCGCAGATCGGCGTGTATTGCATGAGCAAGGCGGGCATGGTGCACATGACGCGTGCCATGGCCGTGGAGTGGGGCAAATACGGCATCAACACCAACGCCATCTGTCCCGGCTACATCTCGACCGAGATCAACGAAGATTATTTCGCCACCGAGCAGGGCAAGAAGCTGATCGAAATGCTGCCCAATAAACGTCCGGGGAAACCGGAAGACCTCGATGGCCTGCTGTTGTTGCTGGCGGGCGAGGATTCGCACTTCATCAATGGCGCGATTATCTCGGCCGATGGCGGCATGAGCACCTTTTAATCCATGTAGAGTAACAGGCAGCTGCAGCGTCAGCGCTGCAGCTGCAGTCCCACCAGCTTGTGCACCAGCTCGGATGACGTGGCGGCCGCGAACTTGCGCATCAGCTTGGCGCGGTGCATTTCCACCGTGCGGGGGCTGAGGTCGATCTGGCGGGCGATGACCTTGCTGGTTTTGCCTTCCACCAGCAGGGCGGCGATTTCGCGCTCGCGCGGGGTCAGCTCCGCCGTCACGGGGCGTTTCTCGCTGACATCCTCGAACGTCCAGATGCCGGCCCCCAGTGGCTGGCCCGGCAGCATGGCGTGGCCCGTCACATGGCACCAGAACAATTCTCCATTGCTGCGGCGCATGATGCGCTCGTCCGAATAGCGTCCCCTGGTGTTCATGATGGGGATGATGCGGTCACCCGTGCGCAGGAATTCGTCGTGCGTGGGGTAGAGTACTTCGAAGGACTGGTTGTCGAGCTGGGCGCGTGCATAGCCGAACATGGCCGCCAGTGCCTCGTTGCAACTGCGCATGATGCGGTTTTCCGACATGCACATGCCCACGGGCGCGTGCAGGAAGATGCTTTCATAATCGATGGCTGACGCGGCGTTCATCTGATACGTATCACTCTCACAGGGGGATGGCTGGCACGGCGCCGGTAGTTCTACGGTATTGTACTTTCCACTCGCGTATTTTATGCTGAGTCGCTGCCTGAGTCATGGACTCAAGACCAAAGCTTAACAAAAGATAGAGGGACACCCATGAATAAAGTTTATCCTGACGCCGCCTCGGCGCTGGCCGGTATCGTCCAAGATGGCCAGACCATCGCCGTTGGCGGCTTTGGCCTGTGCGGCATTCCCGAAGCTCTGATCGCTGCCTTGCGCGACTCGGGCGTGACGGGCCTGACGGCCATTTCCAACAATGCCGGCGTGGACGGCTTCGGCCTGGGCCAGCTGCTTACCACGCGCCAGATCAAGAAAATGATCGCCTCCTACGTGGGCGAAAACAAGGAGTTCGCCCGCCAGTACCTGGCCGGCGAACTGGAACTGGAATTCACGCCGCAAGGCACACTGGCCGAGAAACTGCGCGCCGGCGGCGCAGGCATTCCCGCCTTCTTCACCAAGACGGGGGTGGGCACCATCGTTGCCGACGGCAAGGAGCTGCGTGAGTTCGACGGCGAACAATACGTGATGGAACGCAGCCTGGTGGCCGATGTGTCGCTGGTGAAAGCCTACATGGCCGACCGCGCCGGTAATTTGGTTTACCGCAAGACGGCGCGCAATTTCAACCCGAACGTGGCCATGGCGGGCAAGATTACCATCGTCGAAGTGGAAAAACTGGTGGAAGTGGGCGAGATCGACCCGGACCAGGTGCACACGCCGAGCATCTTCGTGCACCGCATCGTGGTCAACGCGAACCCGGAAAAACGCATCGAGCAGCGCACGGTGCGCACCGAAGCATAAAAAAGAATACGGAGATTAATATGGCTTGGACGAGAGATCAAATGGCCGCGCGCGCGGCGAAAGAGCTGCAAGACGGCTTCTATGTGAACCTGGGCATCGGCTTGCCGACCCTGGTGGCGAACTATGTGCCGGAGAACATCGAAGTGTTCCTGCAGTCGGAAAACGGCTTGCTGGGTATCGGCCCGTTTCCCACCGACGCGGAAGTCGATGCTGACCTGATCAACGCGGGCAAGCAGACGGTGACGGCCTTGCCGGGCGCCGCCTACTTCAGCTCGGCTGACTCCTTTGGCATGATCCGTGGCGGCAAGATCAACCTGGCCATCCTGGGCGCCATGCAAGTGTCGGAAAAGGGCGACCTGGCAAACTGGATGATTCCAGGCAAGATGGTCAAGGGCATGGGCGGCGCAATGGACCTCGTCGCTGGCGTCAAGCGCGTCGTTGTGCTGATGGAGCACGTGGCCACGGCCAAGGATGGCACGACGTCGCACAAGTTGCTCAAGCAGTGCGACTTGCCGCTGACGGGCGTGGGCGTGGTCGATGTCATCATCAGCGACCTGGGCGTCATCGACGTGACGGAAAACGGACTGAAGCTGGTGGAACTGGCGCCGGGCGTCACCAAGGAACAAGTGCAGGCGGCCACGGGCGCGGAACTGGACGTTTCCGCCGTGTAAACGGCTCGTTGCAGGCAATAACAGGGCGGACAGCGATGTCCGCCTTTTTTTATGCGTCCGCCTTGCCGCGCAAGCCGTCCAGGCTGTAGGCGCCGGCGCCCGCAACTGCAAAGTACAGGAAGGTGAAGCAGTACATCACGGCCATCTCGCCGCCGTTCAGGATGGGCAGAAAGCCGGCAGGTGCATGTGCCATGAAGTAGGCGGCCGCCATCTGGCCCGACAGGATGAAGGCGACGGGGCGCGTGAACAGGCCCACCAGCAGCAAGCTGCCGCCCACCAGTTCGATGACGCCGGCCGCGCCCATCAAGGACAACAGTTGCAGGCCGTCGAACATGGCCACGTGCGGTGCGCCGAACAGCTTGGCAGTGCCGTGCTGCAGGAAGAGAAAACCGAGGATGATGCGCAGCAGGCCAAGCAGGCGTGGGTTCCAGGTGGCGTAGAAGGCGGGCGTGAGGGACATGACGTACTCCATTCAAAAAGGTGGATGGTTCTGTGTCAGGCTTGTATTAACGCAATGTCATTATGCGCGAGCCTGGCGGCGAACAGGTGACAGCACTGTAATGGTTTTTGATTCATTGATCATTATGGTAAATATTGATGCATGATTTACTGTGTGTTGATGATGCGATAAAGTGCGCGCGCATGAAAAAAGCCCCGCAGATCGCTCTGCGGGGCTCCTAGTGGAGAGGTCAGCTTACTTGACGATATTCACGGCTGGTGCAATGTAGGCATCGTCGGTCGGGTGGGTGGGATGAGCCAGCTCGCTGTGCAGCTTGTCCATGTCCAGTTCTTTTTCCCATTTCGACACGACGATGGTGGCCACGCCGTTGCCGACGAAGTTGGTCAGCGCGCGGCATTCGCTCATGAAGCGGTCGATGCCCAGGATCAGCGCCATGCCGGCCACGGGAATCGTCGGCACCACGGCCAGGGTGGCGGCCAGGGTAATGAAGCCGGCGCCGGTGATGCCTGAGGCGCCTTTCGAGGTCAGCATCGCCACGCCCAGGATGGTCAGTTCCTGCCAGATGGTCAGTTCCGTGTTGGTCGCTTGCGCCACGAACAGGGCGGCCATGGTCATGTAGATGTTGGTGCCGTCCAGGTTGAACGAGTAGCCGGTGGGCACGACCAGGCCGACCACCGGTTTCGAGCAGCCCAGGCGCTCGAGTTTTTTCATCAGCGCCGGCAGGGCCGATTCCGACGAGCTCGTACCCAGCACGATCAGCAGTTCTTCCTTGATGTACAACAAGAAGCGACCGATGGAAAAGCCCGTGTACTTGGCGATCAGTCCCAGCACGACGAAGACGAACAGGAAGCAGGTCAGGTAGAACGAACCCATCAGTTTAGCCAGCGGGATCAGCGAAGCCAGGCCGTATTTGCCGATGGTGAAGGCCATCGCGCCGAACGCACCGATGGGAGCGACTTTCATGATGATGTTGACCATGCCGAAGATGGCATGCGACAGTTCATCGATCAGCTTGGTGACCGGACGGCCGCGCTCGCCCAGCAGGGACAGCGAGAAGCCGAACAGGATGGCGATCAAGAGCACTTGCAGGATGTCGCCCTTGGCGAAGGCATCGACGAAGGTCTTCGGGATGATATTCATCAGGAAGTCGACGGTGGTCAAGCCTTCGGCGTGCGTATATTGCGCGATCGACTTGGCATCCAGGTGAGCCGGGTCGGCGTTGAAGCCGGCGCCCGGTTTCAGGATATTGGCAACCAGCAAGCCGATGGCCAGCGCAAAAGTGGAGACCACTTCGAAGTACAGCAGTGCCTTGCCGCCCACTCTGCCGATCTTCTTGACGTCCTGCATGCCGGCAATGCCGGAGACCACGGTACAGAAGATCACCGGGGCGATGATCATCTTGATCAGTTTGATAAAGCCGTCACCCAGCGGTTTCATGTCGACGGCGTTCGATGGGTAGAACACCCCCAGCAGCACGCCAGCCACGATGGCGAACAGGACCTGTACATACAGGATTTTATAGAATGGTTTTTTCACGAGTGGTCTCCTCTTGCGGGTTGATGCTGCGATCATCCGCCCATTGCCAGGCTGGCTCAATTGTGGATAACCGCAGATATGCATTTTCGCTATATCGGGTATTGCTTCATGGCTGGCGTGCTGCGGCGCAGCATTTCAGGCGCGCGCTTGGAGCATTGCCCGCGCTGCGCTACACTGCCGTAGCGTCGCGCGCGGGATACTCCATGGCAGGCAGGAAGCGGTGCTCTTTTTATATCGAATAAGGAAATCGCATGATCGAAGCCAGTATCAAGTCAGTGCAATGCATCTCGCCGGCGGGCTTGCACAGCATGTCGTATAAAGAGTGGGGCGCGCCCGATAATCCGAACGTGCTCGTCTGCGCCCATGGCGTGACGCGCGTGGCGGACGACTTCGATAGCCTGGCGCGCGCCATGGCCAGCGATTACCGCGTGATCTGCCCCGATGTGGTGGGACGAGGACGCTCGGGCTGGCTGGCCAACCCGCAGTTTTACCGCGTACCGCAATATGTGAGCGACATGGTGACCTTGCTGGCGCGCGTGCTGGCCAATGGCGAGCGCCAGACGGTGGACTGGTTCGGTACTTCGATGGGCGGCTTGATCGGCCTGGGTCTTGCATCGTTGCCGGACAGCCCGATCAGCAAGCTGGTGCTGAACGATATCGGCCCGACCCTGGCGCCGGAAGCCTTGCAGCGCATCGGCGACTACATCGGCCAGGATCTGCGTTTCGAGACGTTCGAGCAGGGTGCCAGGTTTGTGCGCGATGTGTCCGCCAGCTTCGGCCCGCACACGGACGCGGAATGGCATAAACTGGCCGTGGATGTGTTGCGCCAGGATAAGGATGGCCATTGGCGCCGTCACTATGACATGGGACTGGCCATGCCGTTCCGCTCGGCCACACCGGAATCGGCAGCCAGTGACGAAGCCATGCTGTGGGCCGCGTATGATGCCGTGCGCTGTCCCACCTTGCTGGTGCGCGGTTCGGAATCCGATTTGCTGTCGCACGCGACGGCGCAAAGTATGCTGGGCCGTGGTCCGAAGGCGGAGCTGGTGGAAATTGCCGGCGTGGGCCATGCGCCCACTTTTGTCCATGACGACCAGATCGCCATCGCGCGCAAGTTTCTGCTGGGCAAGTAAGTAGTGGTAAGAGATAACGCTGTACAGATTTTGAAACAACCGAAAGAAGAAGCATGGAAATTACACGACTGCACGTAGGCAAACGCCTCTCCGAAGTAGCGATACACAACAACACCATCTACCTGGCTGGGCAGATTGCCGAAGACACGACGCAAGACATCGTCGGCCAGACGCGCGAAGTGCTCGGTCACGTCGACCGCCTGCTGATGGAAGCGGGCAGCGACAAGACCTGCATCCTGTCGTGCCAGATCTATATCGCCGACATGAAAGACTTCCCCGGCATGAATGAAGTGTGGGATGACTGGGTCGCGTCCGGCCACACGCCGCCGCGCGCCACGGTGGAGGCGAAGCTGGCCAATCCGGCATGCCTGGTTGAAATCGTCATCATCGCTGCAGAGCGCTAGGTTATTAAGTTATTTAGTTTTTAAGTTTATAAGGCATTACATGGTTTCCATCTCGGCCCCGAATAGCGTCACATCGGAACAACTGGTAGAGGGCTTGAGTGCGCCGGACAGCGCCCGCGTGCTGGACGCGCTCGCGTATGCCACCGAAGCGTATGGTGACAAGCAGACCTTTGCCGGCCGTTCTGCGCTGGACTTCGCCATCGGCGTGGCCACCACCCTGGCTTTCCTGCGCAGCGATGCGGAAACGCGCATTGCCGGTCTGATGTTCGAGCTGACGATGCTGGACCCGGATACGGCGGCCGACATCGAGCCGCGCTTCGGCAAGCAGGTGTGCGACCTGGCCACCGGCGTGCGCCAGCTGATTCGCCTGCGCGCGCTGACCCAGGCACAGCACGGCAGCGCTGCCGGTCGTGGCAAGAACGCGGCGCAGCAAGCCGTGGCCCAGGTGGAAACCTTGCGCAAGATGCTGCTGGCGATGGCCTCCGACATGCGCGTGGTGCTGGTGCGCCTGGCCGCATGCGTGACGACCTTGCGCTATTTTGCCGAATTGAAGCTGTTCAACGAAATGACGCGTGAATACGGCAAGGAAACGCTGGATTTGTACGCGCCGCTGGCCAACCGCCTCGGCATCTGGCAACTGAAGTGGGAACTGGAAGACTTGTCGTTCCGCTTCATCGAGCCGGAAGCGTATAAACGCATCGCCAAGATGCTGGAAGAAAAGCGCATGATGCGCGAGGGCTTTGTTTCCTCGGCCATCTTGCGCCTGCAGACGGAACTGGCCTCGGCCGGTATCCAGGCGGAAGTATTTGGCCGCCCGAAACACATTTACAGCATCTGGAACAAGATGCGCGGCAAGGAACTCGATTTTACGGCCCTGTACGATGTGCGCGCCTTCCGCGTCATCGTCGCCGACGTGAAAACCTGCTACACGGTACTGGGCGTGGTCCACAATATCTGGACCCCCATCCCGAAAGAATTCGACGATTACATTTCGCGGCCAAAACCTAACGGTTATCAGTCGCTGCACACGGTGGTGACGGCCGAGGATGGCCGGCCGCTGGAAGTGCAGATACGCACGAATGAAATGCACAGCTTTGCCGAGTACGGCGTGGCTGCGCACTGGCGCTACAAGGAAGAGGGCGGCTCGAACTTTGCCGGCCAGAAATACGACGAAAAGATCGCCTGGCTACGCCAGTTGCTGGCGTGGAAGACGGAAGTGGCCGATGCTGTCGTGGGCCAGGAAGAAATCCAGCGCGAATGGGTGGAAAAGTTGAAATCCGCCACGCTGGACGACCGCATCTTCGTCATGACGCCGCAGGCGCGGGTGCTGGAATTGCCTGTGGGCGCCACGCCCGTCGATTTTGCGTATCACCTGCATACGGATGTGGGCCACCGCTGCCGCGGCGCCAAGGTCGACGGCATCATGGTGCCCCTGAATACGCAATTAAAGAACGGCCAGACCTGCGAAATCATCACGGCCAAGGGCGCGCCCGGTACGGCCGGGCCGTCGCGCGACTGGTTGGGCGCCGGCTACGCCGTCAGCACGCGCACGCGTTCGAAGATCCGCGCGTGGTTCCATGCCATCGACATGCAGGAAACCCTGGCCCACGGCCGCGCGCTGGTGGAGAAATCCCTGCAGCGCGAAGGCAAGACGGCCGTCAATCTGGAAGCGCTGGCGCAAAAACTGGGCTTTGCCAAGGTCGACGAGCTGTTCCTGTCGGTCGGCAAGGATGAGTTCAGCCTGCGCCACGTAGAGCAGGCGCTGCACGACACTGGCGAAGTGGTGGTGCCGGAAGACGCTGTGCTGGTCGGCAAGAGCCGCGCCTCCAGTGTGGAGCAGGGTGCCAAGTCCGGCGTGCTGGTGGTGGGAACGGAGGGCTTGATGACGGTGCTGGCCAAGTGCTGCAAGCCGGCGCCGCCCGATAGCATCGTGGGCTTCGTGACGCGCGGCAAGGGCGTCTCTATCCACCGCGCCACCTGCAAGAATTTCGAGGAAATGCGCGCCAAGTCGCCCGAACGGGTGATTTTCACGGAGTGGGGCAGCACGGGCGGGCAAGACACCGTGTATCCGGTCGATATTTTCATTCTGGCCGGCGACCGTCAGGGCTTGCTGCGCGACATCTCCGAAATCTTTTCGCGCGAAAAGATCAACGTGATCGGCGTCAACACCCAAAGCGCCAAGGGCCAGGCCCGCATGACATTTACGGCCGAGATCAGCTCGACGGCGCAGCTATTGAAGGCCTTGAATGTCATCAAGGACGTGAGTGGTGTCCTGGAGGCAAGGCGCAGTTGACGCAATAAACTGCCAGGGTCAGACCCCCAAGGCCGCTAACGCAAAGTGCTGAGCTAGCGTGGTCGAGGGTCTGACCCCAGGCCTTGCTGGTGGGTCTTGTCACCCGCATGCAGCCCAGCCATCGCGGCCGTCTCCGGCTGCAGAGTGATGTGATCGATACCGTGCTTGCTGAGTAACATCTTCTTGATCGCGCGCAATACCTTGGGCCAATGGTCGAGGTGTTCGATTTCCACGTGGCCGATCAGGGCCGGATGGCCCGGCGACATGTCCCACACATGCAGATCGTGCACGGCAATCACGCCGTCCACCTGTTCCACGTCCGTGCCCACGGCGATGTAGTCGATGTGCAAGGGCACGCCTTCCATCAGGAAGTGATAGGACTCGCGCAGCACGCCAAATGTCGACTTTAAAATCAGCAGGGACACCAGCACCGACAGCAGCGGGTCGATCTGCATCCAGCCCGTAAAGTAAATCACGGCGCCGGCGATGATGGCGGCGACCGAACCGAGCAAATCGCCCATCACATGCACGAGGGCGGCACGCGTGTTGACGCTTTGCTTGTCTTTCGACAATACCCACGCCACTACCACATTGATCGCCAGGCCGATGAAGGCGACGATGAAAACCATGCCGCCCTTGACGGGTTGCGGGGCGGAAAAGCGTAACGCGGCTTCATAGCAGATCCAGCCCACCACGCACAGCATGGCCAGGCCGTTGACGAAGGCGGCCAGTGCCTCGGCGCGGCCAAAGCCGAACGAGTGGCGTGGAGACGGGGGGCGGCGCGCGATGAGCTGCGCCAGCAGGGCCAGGCCCAGCGCGGCCGCGTCCGTGACCATGTGGCCCGCGTCGGAAATCAGGGCCAGCGAATTGGACATGAAGCCGGCCACGACCTCGATGCCGGCAAACGACAGGGTTAGTCCCAGCGCCCACGCGAGGATGCTCTGGCTGCGCCCCTCGAACGAGTGGGTGTGCTGGGCGTCGCCCTTCAGGTGGGCGTGCAAATGGGTGGCGTCGTGTTCGGTGTGCGTCGGCTGCATGGAATGCTTTGTGGAATGAGGTTGCCGTCAGTGTAATTGAAAAGCAACAAGACAGTCGGCACGTAAAAAAACCTGCAGGGCCCGAGGCGCCGCAGGTTTTTGATGGAGCAGACAACTTTACTGCGCGGCCGTCTCGCCAAACTTGCCCTCGCGGAAGTCCTGCACGGCCTGGAACACTTCTGCCTGGGTATTCATGACAAACGGACCGTACTGCGCGATGGGCTCGTTCAAGGGCTGGCCGGCGACGAGGATTACGCGTCCGCCTTGCGGCGCCTCGATGCGCACGCCGTCGCTGCCCGGCGTGTTGGCGAAGATCGCCATGCGCAGGGCGGGCACGGCCTTGCCGTCCACCTGCACTTCGCCACGGAAGGTGTAGAGGAAAGCGTTATGGCCTTGCGGCAAGGGCTGCTCGAAGCTGCTGCCGGCAGGCAAGTCGATGTCCAGGTACAGCGGTTCCGTCAGCTCGCGCTGCACGGCGCCCGTCACGCCATGGCTCGCGCCGGCGATCACTTGCACGGCCACGCCCGCGTCCGTCGTGTAGCGGGGGATTTCGCTGCTGGTGAAATCGCGGTACCACGGCGTGCGCATCTTGTCGCGCGCGGGCAGGTTCAGCCACAGCTGAAAACCTTCCATCACGCCTTCTTCCTGTTCCGGCATCTCCGAATGGATCACGCCGCTGCCGGCCGTCATCCATTGCACGCCGCCCGAGCTCAGCAAGCCTTCGTGGCCCGCGCTGTCCTTGTGGCGCATGCGTCCCGTGATCATGTACGAGACCGTTTCAAAACCCCGGTGCGGATGCTCGGGGAAGCCGGCGATGTAGTCGTTCGGCTTGTCGCTGGCGAAATTGTCGAGCATCAAAAACGGGTCGAGACGGCGCTGCAGCTGCTGCGTCAGCACGCGGTTGATCTTCACGCCAGCGCCATCCATGACAGCCTGGCCGGCGATCACGCGCTCGACGGCGCGTGCTTTGTTGACGGTGGTGATGTCGCTCATTGTGTTCTCCTGTTTGGGGTCAGACCCGCCGGGTCTGACCCCGTCTGACCCCGGCTTGGTACGTGCGTTACACCAAAATGGCGTTGATCTCGGCATCGGCTTGCGCCTGTGCCTTGGCCACGGCGTCCGGGCCCATGCCCATGCCTTCCGAATACACGTATTGCACGTCGGTCAGGCCCAGGAAGCCGAACATGGTGTTCAGGTAAGGCACCTGGCTATCGTTGGCGCTGTCGCGGTGCAAGCCGCCGCGGGACAGGCCCACATAGACTTTCTTGCCGGTCAGCAGGCCAACGGGGCCGTTTTCCGTGTACTTGAAAGTGACGTTGGCGCGGGCAATTGCGTCGAACCAGCTTTTCAGTTGCACGGTGATGCCGAAGTTGTACATCGGTGCGCCGATGACGATGACGTCGGCTGCTTGTACTTGCGCAATCAGCGCGTCGTCCAGGGCGATGCGGGCCGCCTGCTCCGGCGTGCGCTTGTCCGCCGGCGTGAACAGCGCTTGCAGGGTCGGCTCGTCGAGCACGGGGTGTGGTTGGGCAGCCAGGTCGCGGCGCACCAGGGTGGCTTCAGGGTTGCTGGCTTGCACGCGGGCAACGATGGCGTCAGCCAGACGGGTCGAGGCGGAACCGGTGCTGCGGGCGCTGGAATTGATTTGCAGGATGTTCATCTTGTTTCTCCGTGTGAGGTGTCTTGCGATGGATGAACTATAGCAATTCCAAAAACCATCCGGAAGCCGTTAAAATGGATAACATTAATCCACTAATGGAACAATTGGAACATATGGATATCGATCCTGGAGATTTGCTGCTGTTCGCTCGCGTCGTCGAATGCGGCAGTTTCTCGCGCGCCGCCCAGCGCGTGGACTTGCCCAAGTCGACCCTGTCGCGGCGTATTTCACTGCTGGAGGCCAAACTGGGCGAACGGCTGCTGCTGCGCACCACGCGCAAGCTGGCGCTGACGGAATTTGGCGCCAGTTTGCTCGAGCATGCGCGCAAGGTAGTCGAGGAAACAGAAGCGGCCGGCGCCTTGGCCCAGCACCGCCAGGCGGGCCCCAGTGGCTTGTTGCGTATTTCCATGCCGGCCGATTTCGGCGATGCGCTGATGCGCCAGGTGCTGGCCGAGTTCGTGCGCCGCTACCCGGCCATTTCGCTGGAACTGGACTTGTCGGCGCGGCGCGTGGATTTGCTGGAAGAAAATTTTGACCTGGCCATCCGCATGGGCAACTTGCCCGATGATGCCAGCCTGTCCGCGCGCCGGGTGGCGTTCAGCACCCTGTCCCTGTATGCCTCGCCGCAATATACGAGCGTGCACGGCCTGCCCGAGCATCCCGACGACCTCTACGGCCATGATTTGCTCAGCTTGCCCCGTGCCGTGCATGGCCTCGTGCACTGGACTTTGATCCGCGGCAAGACAACGTGGGAGCGCGATTTGCCCGTGCGCCTGTTGGCGAACTCGCCGGAATTGCTGGTGCGCATGGCCTGCACGGGCGTGGGGATTGCGGCCAGCACGGACCGCTTCGCCAGGGCCTATGTGGCGACGGGGGAATTGGTGCGCGTGCTGCCGGAGTGGAGTTTCCCGCTGGTCACGGGCTGGGCCGTGTTTCCCGGCCGGCGCTTGATGCCGGCCAAGACGCGCGCGTTTCTGGACCTGATGGAGGAAATGTATCAAACCGACGCGCCCGTGTAGGCGCGCGTCCCGTTGGCTTACTTGGGCAGATTGCCCATGACTTCGCCCAGCTGCACTGGGCCGGCAGGTTGCCAGTTGGCATTGAATGCCACGGCGTCTTTCGGGAACAGCATGACGACGGTGGAGCCCAGCAGGAAGCGTCCCAGCTCTTCGCCTTGTTTCAGCACGACATTGTCATTCGCATAGCTCCAGTCGCGTACCTGGCCCGTTCGGGGCGGGTTGACGACGCCGTGCCAGACGGTGGCCATGCTGCCGACGATGGTGGCGCCCACCAGGGTCATGACGAAGGGACCGTTGGCCGTGTCGAACACGCAGACGACTCTCTCGTTGCGCGCGAACAGGCCGGGAATGCCGCGCGCCGTCGTCGGGTTGACGGAAAACAGTTCACCAGGGACATAAATCATGCGCGTCAGGCGGCCATCGCACGGCATGTGGATGCGGTGGTAGTCGCGCGGGCTCAGGTACAGGTTGGCGAAGCTGCCGTGATCGAACCGGGCCGCCAGGGTCGCATCGCCGCCCACCAGGGCCGTGGTGCTGAAGTTGTGGCCCTTGGCCTGGAAAATCTGGTCCTTGTCGATGTTGCCGAACTGGCTGATGCGGCCATCGACGGGGCAGACGTAGTCGGCCTTGGCCAAGGGACGGGCGTCCGGGCGCAGCGCGCGCGTGAAAAAGTCGTTGAAGCTCGTGTAGTGCGTGATGTCCGGGTCCAGCGCCTCATCCATGTTGACGTTGTAGCGGCCCACGAACCAGCGGATCAAACGCGTCGTCATGGCGCCGCCCTTGGCGCCGGCGATGCGGCCGGCAAAGTTGGTCAACGCTCCTTTTGGAAGCAGATATTGAGGCAGGACGGCAAGACGGTCAGACACGATGGGAAGCCTTTGACGGGGTGATGGGAATAATGATGAAAACGCATTATAGCGGCGATGTGGCGCGCAATGATATGCACCGTATGCAAGGGTGCGTATCGCAGGCTGTCACCAAATTTAATTTGCTAAAGGAAATATTTTCAGGAAACTGTGCCGCTCGTAAAAAATTGCAGCACAATACAGCGGCCTGTTTTTTAGCATTTAGCCATTTTTATTCAGCCAACTTTTTTCAGCCAAGTCATGATGCCACGCCGTTGCTTCCGCCTTACCGTTGTTTGTTCCGCTGTCCTGTTTGCCTGGAATGCCCAGGCGCAGCAATCCGAAGCGCCAGTCGGCGCTGACGTTGCCGCCGCGCCGCTGAAGGCTGAAAAGCCTGCCGCGCCCGCCATGCAGACCGTCGAAGTCAAGGGCAGCGGCTATGATCCGCGCCGCGACGATACGGCAAGCAAGATGGTCGTGGGCAGCGAGGAAATCCTCAAGTATGGCGACACGAATGTCACCGATGTGCTCAAGCGCTTGCCCGGCATTACCGTTTCCGGTGCGGCCGGGCGCTCGGGCGGCGAAATCCGCATGCGCGGACTGGGCAGCGGCTACACGCAGATCCTGCTTAACGGAGAGCGGGCGCCGGCCGGTTTTTCGCTCGATACCCTGTCGCCCGACGTGATCGAGCGCATCGAGATTTTGCATGCGGCCAGCGCCGAGTACAGCACGCAGTCGATCGCCGGCACCATCAACGTGGTGCTGAAAAAGGCCGTCAAGACAGCGCAGCGCGAGATCAAGCTGGGCGTGCAGGGCAGTGACGTGAGCTTTTCGCCCAGTGTCAACGTGCAACTGTCCGACCGCGATGGTAATTTCTCATACTCGATGGCCGGTTCGCTGTTCCGCTATGACTATCATTATGATAATCCCGGACTGGAACTGGGCTACGCGCCCGATGGCCGGCAAAACCTGCTGCGCCGCACGAATGGCACCGGTGATGGCCGCCCGGAAGGCATCAATCTGTCGCCCCGCCTGAATTGGGCGCTGGCCAACGGCGACAATGTGACGGCGCAATTGTTCTTCAACGGCGGGCGCTCGAACCATCGCAATATCAGCCGTGCGGAAACAGAACAGGGCTTGCGCCCCGACTACGACACGAACACGGGCAGCTCCAGCAACCACAATGCCTTCGGCCGCAGCGACCTGACGTGGATGCACAAGCTGGCCGGCGGCGCCAAGCTGGAACTGAAAATTGGCGCCTCTGCCGCCCGCAATACGTCCGACAGCTTGCAGCAAGGCTTCATCGATGGCAGCGCCCTGGCGCTTGAGCGCAAGGTGGGCGTGAAGGCGACGGAAAACGGCGTCAGTTCCACCGGCAAGTATTCCTCGCCCTTGCTGCCGGGCCATGCCCTGTCCATGGGTTGGGACGGTGCCTACACGGAGCGCGAGGAAACCCGCCGCCAGCGCGAAGCGGCCCTGGGCGCGTTGGGTGCACGCCCGCCCGTCAACAGCGACGAAGGTTTCGACGCCACCATCCAGCGCCTGGCCCTGTACGTGCAGGATGAGTGGGAAATTACGCCGCGCTGGTCCATGTATGCGGGCGTGCGCTGGGAAGGCATCGATACGCGCAGCGCGGGCGATACCTATGAGGAAGTGAATCAGCGCACCAGCGTGTGGAGCCCGCTGCTGCAAACCCTGTGGAAGTTGCCTGATACCAAGGGCGACCAGGTGCGCCTGGCCCTGACGCGCACCTACAAGGCGCAGCCCACGTCCAGCCTGATTCCGCGCCGCAATACCTCGACCAACAACAGCCAGACGGACCCTGACCGCGAAGGCAATCCGTATCTGAAACCGGAGCTGGCGCTGGGCATCGATGCCTCGTACGAGCACTACTGGGCCGAAGGCGCCTTGCTCAGCGCGCGCGCCTCGGCCCGCCGCATCGACGGCTATACGCGCCAGGGCTTGCTGTTCATCAATGACCGCTGGGTATCGACGCCCGTCAACGATGGCCGCGCCAATACGCAGACACTGGAACTGGAAGCGAAGTTCCCGCTGCGCGCCGTGCTGTCCGCGCCCGTGCCGGCCATCGACTTGCGCGCCAGTGTCAGCCGCAACTGGTCGCAGGTGGAACAGGTGCCGGGGCCGGACAACCGGCTCGACCAGCAAACCCCCGTCAGCGGCAACTTTGGCCTCGACTACAAGACGCCGGACGGCGTGCTGACCACGGGTGGCAGCTTCAATTTCCGCAATGGCGGCCCCGTGCGCATCACCGAGCGCCAGAGCGCCTACACGTCGCCGCGGCGCGACCTCGACATTTATGCGCTGTGGAAATTCGATGCGAAGAACCAGCTGCGCCTGGCCGTGTCGAATTTGCTGGCACAAGACTTTGAAAGCAACACCATCTATACGGACGCCAGCGGCACGATAGTGCGCAACAGCATTTCGCCGAGTTCGCCGCAGGCGCGCGCGACCCTGGAAATGAAGTTCTGATCGTGACGTTCTCGTACTGAAATCCCCGGCCCGCATCCCCGCTGGCCTATAATCTCGGCAATTGCGCGCGCGGCCAGTCCGTGCGCGCCACCTTTTCCTTTGCCAAGATTGCTTTCCCCATGACGTTTTCCTCCCTCGGCCTGATCGATCCCCTGGTCCGCAAACTTGATGAGCTCGGCTATGCCAAGCCCACGCCGGTGCAGGCGCAAGCGATTCCTGCCGTACTGGCCGGGCGCGACCTGATGGCCGCCGCCCAGACGGGCACGGGCAAGACGGCCGGCTTTGCCGTGCCGCTGCTGCAGCGCTTGACCCTGGAAGGCGTGGTGGCGCCCCAGTGCGTGCGCGTGCTGGTGCTGGTGCCCACGCGCGAACTGGCCGAGCAAGTCTATGCCAGCTTCCGCAGCTATGGCGGCAACTTGCCTCTGCGCAGCTTTGTCGCCTATGGCGGCGTGCCGATCGAGCCGCAGATCAGCAAATTGCGCAAGGGCCTCGACGTGCTGGTGGCCACGCCAGGCCGCCTGCTGGACTTGCAGACGCAGGGCGCCGTCAAGTTCGAGCAAGTGCAGACGTTGGTACTGGACGAGGCGGACCGCATGCTGGACCTGGGCTTCGAGCGCGAGCTCGATATATTGCTGATGACCATGCCCAAGCAGCGCCAGACCCTGCTGTTTTCGGCCACCTTTTCGGATGCCATCCGCGCCATGGCGAAAACCATGCTGAAGGATCCCGTTTCGGTGGAAGTGAGCGCGCGCAACAGCACGGTCAAGGCCGTCAAGCAGTCGGTGATCGTGTGCGACAAGAAACGCAAGCCGGAACTGTTTTTGCACCTGCTGAAGAAAAAGCGCTGGGGCCAGGTATTGGTCTTCGTCAAGACGCGCAAGGGTGTCGAGCTACTGGTGAACACCTTGCTGGAGCAGGGCGTGCGCGCCGACTCCATCCACGGCGACAAGACGCAGCCGAACCGCCTGCGCGCGCTGGCCCGTTTCAAGGAGGCCGAGGTGCAGGTGCTGGTGGCCACCGACGTGGCCGCCCGTGGCCTGGATATCGATCAATTGCCCGTCGTCGTCAATTTCGACTTGCCCACCGTGGCGGAAGACTATATCCACCGCATCGGCCGTACGGGCCGCGCGGGCGCCTCGGGCGAAGCGATATCGCTGGTCTGCGCCGACGAAGTGGAATTGCTGTCGGCCGTGGAAGCGCTGACGCGGCAAACGCTGAAACGCAATGAGGAACCCGGTTTCGAGGCGGAGCACCGCGTGCCGGGCACGTCCGCCGGCGGTACCATCCAGAAGAAGGCCGTCAAGGTGCTGGCGCCGAAGGCGGCGGAGCGGGCCAAGAAGCGCCGCTTCTACAAATAAGCGGCGCAGTCAGCTTGGCGAGGCAAGGCGCGCAGCACGGATATGCCATTCGTGCCATCATGCGCCTATGACCTCGATACCTTTGTTCCCGCTCAATACGGTGCTGTATCCCGATGGCTATCTGCCCTTGCAGATCTTCGAGGTACGCTACTTGGACATGATACGTCAGTGCATCATGGGTGAGCAGCCGTTTGGCGTGGTGCAACTGCTGGACGGCGCGGAAGTGCGCAAGCCGGGCCAGCAGGAAACTCTGGCGCCCGTGGGCACCCTGGCGCGCGTCATCGACTGGGCGGCGCCCCTGTCGGGCTTGCTGCAAATCAAATGCATGGGCATGCAGCGCTTTCACATCGTGGCCAGCGAGCAGCTCAAGTACGGCTTGTGGATGGCGCAGATTGAAACCTTGCCGCCCGATAAAACGATTCCCATCCCGCAAGAGCAACAGAACGTGGCCGATGCGCTGGGCGCGTTGATACGCACCTTGCAGGAGCAAAAGATTCCGCCAGAGCAGATGCCCCTGCAGCCGCCGTACCGCCTTGACGAATGCGGCTGGGTGGCGAACCGCTGGTGCGAGCTCTTGTCCCTGAGCGCCATGCAAAAGCAATTGCTGCTGAGCCAAGACAATCCCGTGCTGCGCCTGGAACTGGTGCAAGATATGCTCACTGAAAATGGTTTGCTCGAAGAGTAAATTCGCGGAAGCCGCATGTTTTCTCATGCTTCCGTTGTGCAATTGCAATTTCTATTGAGAAATACTTTACGCTTTGCCGCCGCTAGCATAAGATAATGCCCCTGGGCAAGATTGCCCTGAGCAACATTCAAGAGCACACGATAATGGCAAAAGTAAGCGCGGAACAGATCAATGCGGCAATGGAAGCGATGGCGGGGGAAGGCCAGGCCATCACGGTGCGCGCCTTGCGCGAGCGGCTGGGCAATGGCGCCTGCCTGGGCACTATCAGCAAGCTCTTGCAGCGCCGCAAGGCCGGCGCGCAGCGCCAGATCGCTGCCGCCGCCGAACTGTCGCCCGTGCTGCAGCAAGCCATTCTCGATTATGTAGGACAGGAATTAAGCGCCAGCCACAATGCGCATGAAGCCGAGATGAACGACAATCAACAGGAATTGATGGACCTGGCCAGCGAGAACGAGCGCCAGCAAGAGTTGCTTGACCTGCAGGCGGGCGAGCTGGAAACCTTGCGCGAGGAACTCGAACGCGAGCGGCAAGTCGCCAACCAGGCACGCACGGACTTGGCCAAGGCGCAGCTGCGCCTGGAAGGCTTGCCGCGCCTGGAAGAGGCCGCCGAGCAGGCGCGCATGGACCTGGCCAAGGCGCAATTCAAGCTCGAAGGCATCCCCCGCCTGGAAGAGGCGGCCGAAGCGGCGCGCGCCGAATTGATCCAGGCCCAGCTGAAGCTGGAAAGCCTGACCCGCGTGGAAACGGAACTGGCTGCCGCGCGTCTGGAACTGGAAGCGGAACGCGAAGAGCTGGGCGAAACGCGCGCCGAACTGGACGAAGAGCGCACCTTGCGTATCAAGGCGCAGCAGTTCATCGTCGATCCTATCTTCAAGACCCCTGTCTGAGGACACCTGACCAAACCTGCTGCGCGTTGGTATAGGCGGCTTGCGATGCTCACCGTGCTCTAGCACGGTTGCGCTTCGCGGCCACCTCTACCTTCCGCTCGCGACGGTTTTGTCAGGTGCCGATACGTTCCTGGGTAACCCTGGCGGGCGATATCACTCTTTTTGCTGGCTTGCACTCTGCCTTGCAGCCACGCTGATGCGCGCAGTCGGGCCTTGCTGGCTTAAAATGGCGCACTGTCGCGTCATGCCGTGCGACGCCTTGATCGCAAAGAAGGTTTATGTCTGTAGAAAAAGAAGTGCCGCTCCCGCTTGCGGCCACCCCCCTATCGTCGCGCGCGTTGCCGCCCAGGCCGCCAGCCGCATTCAGTTCGCCCGAAGCGGCACTCGCGCGCAAGCAGGCGCGCGAAGACAAGGATGCGCAGGTGCGCGGCGTTACCTCCATCGATGCCATGCGCGAGGCCATCAAGCAGGCGGCGCGCGACTTGCCCACCATCAGCGCCGTGCCGCGCCTGGCCATGCTCGGCGCCGCCGCATTCCGCGCGCGCGCAGCGCTGGGCTTGCCTTTCCTGATGCGCGGGCTGGTGCAGCGCTGGCCCCTGTCTGCAGTGGGTCCGGAAATCTTGCGCGAGCAGTTCAGCCACGTGCCCGTGCGCGCGCGGGTGGGCGATTACATCAACACGGCATTTGCGGCCGATCGCGCCATGCAGGACATGTCGATGGGGCAATACCTGGACCTGGTGGCAGAGGGCAAGTACGCGCTGCCGCCGTATCTGGGTAACCTGGAGTTGCGCGAATTGAACCGCCTGTGCCACTGGCCCACGTATTTTGACAAGATGGGTCCGCCGCGTTTCTGGGTGGGGCCGGCTGGCACGGTAACGCCTTTGCATTGCGATTACGATGACAATATCTTCGCCCAGGTATGGGGCTGCAAGCGCATCATTTTATCCCCGCCGCACCACGACGAATTCCTGTATCCCAGCGAAGCGAACGCCATCCTGTTCGGCTCGCCGTTTGACCCGGAAGCGCCCGATTTCGAGCGTTTTCCCCTGGCGCGCCAGGCCAGCATGATCGAATGCCTTGTCGAACCGGGCGACATGTTGTACGTGCCCGCCGGCTGGTATCACCAGGTGCGCGCGCTGACGTTTTCGCTCTCCTCGAACCGCTGGGCCAGGGCCATGCCGCTGGCGCTGCATGGCGGGGCGGCGCTGCGGCGTACCGAGGCTTAATCTGATGCCGCGATGGCCTTGCCATCGGCGCGCAAGCGCCTGGGCCGCCATTCGCTGAGGATGCCTGCGCCAATGATCAGGATGGCCCCGACGATGGCCAGCGCGGGCAAGCGCTCGCCCGCGATGCGCCCTATCACGCCAGCCCAGACTGGCTCGCCCGCATAGATCAGCGTGGCCTTGGTGGCGGAGATGCGCTTTTGCGCCCAGTTCATCACATACTGGATCAGCGCACTGGCGCAGCCCAGCGCGAGGACGCTGAGAATGAAAGTTTTGCTCAGGGCCGGCGGCGCTTCGCCCATGACGGGCATCAACAGCAGGGCAATCAACGACGCCGTTGCCAACTGCACGATGGTCACGCGCAAGATGTTCAGCTGCGGCGAGACCCGGCTGATGAGGATGATTTCCAGGGCAATCGCGATGGCGCCTATCGCCGTGATCAGCTCGCCTTTGCCCAGGCCCAGGCCCAGGCCCAGGCCCAGGCCATCCGTGCCCGTGAGCAGCAGCAAGCCGACGAATGCCAGCACGACGGCCACCCACACTGCGGGGCGGGGCCGCTGCTTGAAGACCAGCCATTGCACCAGCGGCACAATGGGTACATAGAAGGCCGTGATGAAGGCGGACTTGCTGCTGGAAATATGCATCAAGCCATAGGTTTGCAGTGCGTAGCCGCCAAAGATGCTGACGCCGATGAGCATGCCGGTGAATAACTCGGCCTTGCTCAAGTGACGTAGCTGGCCCCGGCAAACGAGGGCGCCGATGCTGGCGGCGACGGCAAAGCGGGCGGCTACAAAGGCCAGTGGGCCGCTGACCGTCACGGCATGCTGCACGATGAGAAATGTTCCGCCCCAGATGAAGGTGATGGCGATCAGGGCCAGTTCGGGCAGGCCGAAGGCGGGCGGGGGACTTGCGTGCGTTTTCATGGGAAGCTATGCTATGAGCAAAATATTTCCCATCATAATAGGAGCAATATATTGCGCAGTCAAGCCGAGGCCGGTGGCGTGCTGGAGCACCTGGCCAAAAATCTGCGGCGCTTGCGCCTCGCCGCCGGCCTCAGTCAGGAGGAGCTGGCGCGCCAGTCTGGCCTCAGCCGGCGCATGGTCAACGGCGTCGAGGCGGGCAGCACCAACATCAGCCTGGCCAACCTCGACCATGTGGCCGCCGCCTTGGGCGTGGCCTTTGTCGACCTGGTGCAGCCGCCGCGGCAGCCGCACGACAGCCTGCGCGTGCTGATGTGGCAAAGCGCATCGCAAGCGAGCCGGGCAGTGCTGCTGGGCGCCGCGCCCGCCAGCCGCCAGGTGGAGCTGTGGTCGTGGACCCTGGCGCCGGGCGAGCGCTATGATGCGCAAGCCGACCAGGCCGGATTCAGCGAAATGCTCTACGTGCTGGAAGGCGAGCTGCAACTGGTCCTGGCGGCCGGGACGAGAACGCTGGCCACCGGTGATTTTCTTGTATTCAGCAGCGCGCAAGCGTATGCCTACGTCAATGCCGGCGTATCGACCTTGCGCTTTACGCGCAATGTGGCCAGCTAGGAATCAATGGAAACCATGATGACATCAACTTTGCACAACCGTTATCTGGGCGCCATGCTGGCGCTGGCCTGTGGCGATGCCATCGGCACGAGCGTGGAGTTTTCTCCGCGTGGCAGCTTCGCGCCCGTGACGGGCATGACTGGCGGCGGCCCGTTCGGCCTGCAGCCGGGACAATGGACGGACGATACCTCGATGGCGCTATGCCTGGCCGAGAGCCTGGTGCTCAAGGGGACATTCGCCCCTGAAGACCAGATGGCACGGTATCTGAACTGGTGGCAATGGGGCTATCTGAGCTCCACCGGCACCTGCTTCGATATCGGTGGCACGGTAAGAGACGCGCTGGCCAGGTTCCAGGAAACGGGCAATCCCTGGAGCGGCTCTACCGCGCCGGATTCGGCTGGCAATGGTTCGCTCATGCGCCTGGCCCCGGTGGTGCTGTTCGCTTATCCCGATGTGACGGCGGCCGTGGCCTATGCCGCCGATAGCTCGCGCACGACCCATGCGGCGCCGGAGGCGGTCGAAGGCTGTCAATTGTTTGCTGCCTTGCTGTGCAGCGCGCTGGCGGGTACGCCGAAAGAGGCGCTCATGGGCAGTGTTGCATATCGGCCTGCCGAACCCAGGCTGAGGGAGATGGCCACTGGCCGTTTCATCGCCAAGACGGAAGGGCAGATACGCGGCACGGGCTATTGCGTGGAGTCGCTGGAAGCGGCGCTCTGGTGCTTTTTCAATACCGACTCACTGGAAGAGGCCGTGTTGCGCGCCGTCAATCTGGGCGAGGATGCCGATACGACTGGCGCCATCGTCGGCCAGCTTGCCGGCGCCTATTATGGCGCCCAGGCGATTCCCCCGTGCTGGCTGGATGCGCTGGCCATGCGCGGCGATATCGAAGAGCTTGCGGGCAAATTGTTCGAGCGCACCCGGGGCTAGCGCAGGGCGCAGCCCACCAGCAACAGCATCGGCCGCTCACGCTCTTCGGCCAGGGCTGGCTGCTGCGCGAGCTGTGCGTCGGTGGGACCCCATTCTTCCACATGTTCCAGCTGGAAACCGGCGCGTAGCAGGGCATTCAAGGTGGTGCCCAGGGTGCGGTGCTGCTTGATCACGCCGGGCGCCAGCCAGTCCGACACGCGCGGGCCTTGCTGCTGGTAGCTGTCGACAGGCCAGCACTTGCGGCCTTGCGCATCGGTCAGCCAGCCGGGCTGGCGCGGCGCCATGAAGATCGGGTGCTCGACTGAAAACACCAGCTTGCCACCCGGTTTCAAGCCGTGCCGGATGGTGGCCAGCATGGCGTCGAAACCTTCGATGTAGTGGAAGGCCAGCGAGCTGTAGATCAGATCGTAGCTGGCGTGCGGCAAGGCCAGTTGTTCCAGGTCAATCCGGGCATAATCGACCTCCGCGTGGCTCCCCATGCCACGCGCCTGCGCCAGCATCTTTTCCGAAACGTCGACGCCCAGCACCCGTGCCGCGCCGGCATCGGCAGCCCAGCGGCAGAACCAGCCATAGCCGCAGCCCAGATCCAGTACGCTTTTGCCTTGCAACTCTGGCAGCATGGCGCGCAGGGCTGGCCACTCGGGGGCGCTGTCGAGGCCGCCGACGGAGCGGGGCAGCTGGCTGTAGGCCGTGAAGAAAGTGTCGTTGTCGTAGATATTCTGTGTCATGTGTCTTGGTCCTTTTGGGCTATGCGTTTGGCGTGGCCGCCCCGCTGCGCCCGGTAAATGCCCGCGTGGCCGGAAAACAGATACGCCACGACGCAGGCGATGGCCGCATACACGCCGATCTCGGCGCCGAACAGTTCCATCGCCATCAGGGTCGAGGCGATGGGCGTGTTGGCCGCGCCTGCAAACACGGCAACAAAGCCGATGGCGGCCAGCAGGGTGACGGGCTGGTGCAGCAGGGGGGCCAGCGCATTGCCCAGGGTCGCGCCGATGTAGAACAGGGGCGTCACTTCGCCGCCCTTGAAGCCCGTGCCCAGCGAAACGATGGTGAACGCCATCTTGCCCAGAAAGTCCCAGGCTGGCAGCGGTTCCTTCAGGGCGTCGACGATGGTGGGAATGCCCAGGCCGATGTAGCGATCCGTACCGATCAGCCAGACGGCAGCGGCGATGACCACGCCGCCGGCCAGCGGGCGCAGTGGCGCGTAGCTGATCCAGCGCTTCATCAAGCCGCTCAAGCCATGCGTGGCTTGCGCAAACACTTTGCCCGTCACGCCGAACACCACGCCCGCGATGACCATGGCGCACAAGGTCCAGGCAGAGAGGGCGTGGGGCAAAGGCACGGCGTAATGCGTGTGGTGGACGCCCCACAGCAAGCCCACCTGGTCGGCGATGACGGCAGCAGCCAGGCAGGGCAACATGGCTTCGTAGCGCAATCGGCCGATGGCCAGTACTTCCAGGCCGAAGATGGCGCCGGCCAGCGGCGTGCCGAAGACGGAGGCAAAGCCGGCGCTGATGCCGGCCATCAGGATGATGCGGCGGTCTTCATTGTTCAAACGAAATATGCGGGTCAGCTGGTCGGCCAGCGCGCCACCCATCTGCACGGCCGTGCCTTCGCGCCCGACGGAGGCGCCAAACAAATGCGAGAGCACCGTACCGCCCAGCACCAGCGGCGCCATGCGCAGCGGGATGATTTTTTTCGGGTCGTGGATTTCATCGATGAGCAGGTTCGCGCCGCCTTCGACACTGCTGCCGTAGCGCAAGTACAGCCAGCCGACGGCAAAGCCCGCCACAGGAAGCAGCCAGATCAGCCAGGCGTGCGCCAGGCGCGTGCGCGTCGCCCAGTCCAGGGCAAACAGGAAGCCTGCCGAGGCCGTCCCTGCCAGCACGGCCACAACGAAGGCAAGCAGCAGCCATTTCAACAGATATCGTAACAGATCGGTGAGGGCGCTCAGGCGGTGCATCGGGCATCCAGTCGGGGCTGATGGGTGGGATTGCCTACAGGCCCAGTTCGGCCACCAGCGCCTGGCCGATGGCCCGCTGTTCGGCCAGGATGGCGCGCAGGTGGTGGGGGCGCGTCTTGACATTTGTCATGACTACGCGCAGCACATTGGTCGGGCCAGGGTAGCGCGTCGATTCGAGCACCGTGCGCGACACAAAGCTGTGGCCCTGCGCCTTTTGCCTGTTTTGCAGCTTGGCGTTGAGCGTGTTCAGCTGCTTGTTCAGCTCGGTCGCCGCCTCCGCCTGGCCGCTGGCCAGCAAGCTTTCCATGCGCTGGCGCAAGTGTGCGGGCACGTAGCGGTAGGTCAGAATGAAGGTGTCGGAGCGCGTAAGCAGTTCGAAATCCTGCTGGTCGGCCAATAAATCCTGCAACTGGCCGGACAGTGTGGCAGCCTGCTGCAGCAAGGTCGTGTAGCCGGACACGCCCAGCACCTTGAACGAGGTCCACAGTTTCAAGGCGTCGAAGCGGCGCGACCCTTCCAGCGAAGTCTGGCCCAGGTCGCCCGAGTTGTCGCGCAAGATGTAGTTGGCGTTGTGTTTCAGCAAGTTCAGGCTGGCGCTGTCCTTGAACAGCACCATGCTTTGCGCCATCGGCACCCACAGCAGCTTATGTCCGTCGATGACGACGGAGTCGGCCAGGGCTATGCCGTCGTACAGCGCGCGGTACTGTTCCGCGATCAGCAGGGCGCCGCCCCAGGCCGCGTCCACATGGAACCAGATGCTTTCTCGGGCGGCAATTGCCGCCATGGCGGCCAGCGGATCGATGGCGCCCGTTTCCGTCGTGCCAGCGATGCCGATCATGGCGATGACCTTGATCTTGCGCGACTTCAATTCGGTAATCGTCGCTTCCAGTGCGGCGATATCAATGCGGTTGTCGCGGTCGACGGCCACCAGGTGCAGGGCGTTTTCGCCCAGGCCCAGGGTCGCCAGCGCCTTTTTCACGGAATAATGGCTGCGGGCCGAGCCGATCACGGCCAGCCCCGCATAGCCCGATTCCTGCATGGCGGCAAACAGGCCCCGCTTGCGCGTGCCGGGTAGCTGCTGTTCCAGCGCCACGGCCAGCGCCGTCAAATTGCCCATGGTGCCGCCATTGACGACATTGCCCAGCGCGCCGCTGGTGGCGGCCATCGCCTGCGTGTAGACGCTATCGGGCTGCTGGTATACCTGGCGGTGCAGCCAGCCCAGGATCTGTTTTTCGATCAGGGTCGAGACGTACGCTGTCTCGATCTTCACCTGGTTCTGGTTCAGGGTGGCCGTAAATGCTTCGGCCAGCACGCTGATCCAAGGCAGGGCCTGGGTCATGTGGCCGATGTATTGCGGGTGGTTCAGCTGGGCCGTATTGGCCAGCACGGTGGCGTCGAGTTCCTGCAGGAATGCCGCCACGGGCATGCCGTGCGCGGGCAGGCAGGTGTCGGACAGTTGCGTCAGCAGTTCCGCGTACGGCGTGTGCGGATACGGCGTGTCGCGGTCAGCCGCCAGCCAGCCGCCCAGCATGTGCAGCGCCTGCTGCAGGGGCGCGGGAGAGCGTTGCAGCGCATCGATGGAAAAATGCTGCTGCAGCAGCTGTTCGACAGTGGTATCGGTCATGGCACTTTGTCTTCTCTACGGATTGCTGATGCCACGGTGACAAACGAATTGCGCCCAGGCGGAAGCGGGATTTTACCCGACTCCGCCTGGGCGCATCAGTTTGCTGTTACTGTCTGTGATCAGAAGTAGTTCAGGCCCAGCGCGGACTTGACTTCATCGGCCGTGCGGGCCGCTACTTCGCGTGCCTTGAAGGTACCTTCCTTGAGCATCTGGATGACTTGGCCCTTGTCCTTGGCGAACTCTTCGCGGCGGGCGCGGATCGGCGCCAGCATTTCCTGCAAGACCAGGTCCAGGCGCTTTTTGACGATGCTGTCGCCCAGGCCGCCACGCACGTAATGGGCTTTCATGTCGGCCAGCGCCGCTTTTTCCGGGTCAAACGCATCCAGGTAAGTGAAGGCGATGTTGCCTTCGAGGTGGCCCGGGTCTTCCACGCGCAGGTGCAGTGGGTCCGTGTAGACTTTTTTCACGGCGGCCGTGATTTCGGCCGATGTGGCGCCCAGGTTGATGGTATTGCCCAGCGACTTGCTCATCTTGGCCTTGCCGTCGATGCCGGGCAGGCGACCAATGTCCGGCACCAGCGCCTTGCATTCCATCAGCACTTCACGGTTGTACATGCGGTTGAAGCGGCGCACGATTTCATTGGTTTGTTCGATCATGGGGATCTGGTCTTCGCCCACGGGAACCACGCCTGCCTTGAAGGCCGTGATGTCGGCCGCCTGGCTGGCCGGGTAAGTCAAAAAGCCGGCCGGGATGTCCCGCTCGAAGCCGCGCAGGCGGATTTCTTCCTTGACGGTGGGGTTGCGCTCGAGGCGCGCCACGGTGACAATGTTCAGGTAGTAAAAGGTGAGTTCGGCCAGTTCCGGAATTTGCGACTGGATGAATACCGTGGTCTTGGTCGGGTCGATGCCGACGGCCAGGTAATCGAGCGCCACTTCGACGACGTTGCGGTGCACCTTGTCGATGTCATCCATATTGTCCGTCAGCGCTTGCGCGTCGGCCAGCATGATGAATTGCTTGTAGTTGTTTTGATAGGAAACACGGTCGCGCAGGCTGCCGACAAAGTGGCCCAGGTGCAAGGGGCCGGTAGGGCGGTCGCCCGTCAGGATCACGGATTGCGAGGCGATGGCGGCGGCGGACAGCGGTGCGGCTGGGGCGTTATCGGTGTCGGGGGTATCGGGCGTGTTAGGCAAGCTCATCAAGTTTCCTTTTGAGCCGCCTGCATCGGGGATGATCCAGGCTGAGCCTGTTACGCCACCGATCGAGGCGGCGTGGATCAAATTCACATCACTATGCAGTGGCCGCGCGAAAGTGAGCGGGACCACCAATTCAAGCAGGCGTGTTGTGACGGGATAAATTTCATGGCGTTATGGTTGCAGTTCGTGCGCGTTCTGTCAAGTTGCGTGCCGATATATCTGCTGCGCCGCGTCAGAGCTTGGTCTACTGCGGAACTTGCTTTCCGGGTACTATTGCCGTTCGGCCACTTTTGCGTGGCATGAATCTATTGGAGAACAGTATGCGCGTGTCGTCCCCCGTCCGGCTCACCGGCCTGGCCCTGGTATTGAGTACCACCTTCGGTTCCCTGTTTGCTGCACCCGTTCTGGCGCAAACGCCACCCATGGCGCCCGATATCGGTGCCAAGCTGGTGATGCCCGACCTGAACGATTACGTCAAGCGCGTGGTGATGATCCCCATGCGCGACGGCGTCAAGCTGTACACGGTAATCGTCGTGCCGAAAGATGCCAAGAGAGCGCCTATCATGCTTACGCGCACGCCGTACAACGCGGCCCGCCGTGCCCAGCGCGCGACCAGCGCCAGCATGCTGGCCACCTTGCCGCAGGGTGACGATACCCTGGTGGAAAACGGATACATCCGCGTGTTCCAGGACGTGCGCGGCAAGCATGGCTCGGAAGGCGACTACGTGATGACGCGCCCTGTGCGCGGCCCGCTGAACAATACCAAGGTTGATAACGTCACGGATGCGTGGGACACCATCGAGTGGCTGTCGAAGAATATTCCGGAGAGCAATGGCAAGGTGGGCATGCTGGGTTCCTCGTACGAGGGCCATACGGTGCTGATGGCCCTGGTCGACCCGCATCCGGCGCTGAAGGTGGCCATACCCATGAGCGCCATGGTCGATGGCTGGCGCGGCGATGACTGGTTCCACAATGGCGCCTTCCGCATGCCGAGCCTGTCTTACCTGGCATGGCAGACGAGCGTGCGCGGCAGCGCCGAGGCGCCCGTGCTGGGCGTCTACGACGATTACGACGCGTATCTGCGCATAGGCTCGGCCAGCGATTACGCGAAGAAATTCGGCATCGACAAGCTGACCTACACGAAAAAGCTGTTCGAACACCCGGCTTACGACAGTTACTGGCAGGAACAGGCACTCGACAAGATACTGGCGAAGCGCCCGTTGATCGTGCCCACCATGCACGTGGTGGGGCAGTGGGACCAGGAAGATATCTACGGCCCCTACGCCACGTACACGGCATTGGAGGGACGCGACAAGCGCAACAACCTCAATTATCTGGCCATTGGCCCGTGGCGTCATAGCGGCGTTAATTATGACGGTTCCAGTCTGGGCGCCCTGAAGTTTGACGGCGACACGGCGCGCCAGTTCCGCGAAAAAGTCATGCAGCCATTCCTGAATCAATACTTGAAGGATGGCGCACCGGACGCGAACACGGCGCCCGTGGTGTCCTACCAGAGCGGCACGAACCAGTGGCAGCGCCTGCAGCAGTGGCCGCTGGCTTGCGAGACTTGCGAGACCAAGCTGACGCCGATCTACCTGCAGGATGGCTACAAGCTGGGCTTTGCGCCGGCGCAAGCGGCGGCTGACTCCGCCAATGGCGCGTATGACGAGTACGTGGCCGACCCGGCGAAACCTGTGCCGTTTGTCGCGCGTCCCGTGCGTCTCGGTGATGCCGACCAGTGGAAACCATGGCTGGTCAGCGACCAGCGCGGCTATGCCGACCGCACGGATGTGCTTAGCTATGTTTCCGAACCGTTGAAGACGGCCGTGCGCATCGCCGGCGCGCCGATGGTCAACCTGTTCGCCGCCACCAGCGGCACGGATGCCGACTGGGTGGTGAAACTGATCGATGTGTATCCGGACGAAGTGCCGTCGCAGCCGGCCATGGGCGGCTACCAGTTGGGCGTGGCGATGGATATCTTCCGTGGCCGCTATCGCGACAGCCTCGAGCATCCGACGGCGATTCCAGCGGGCAAGGTGGAGCGCTACCGCTTTGCCTTGCCGAATGCGAATCACGTCTTCCTGCCTGGCCACCGCATCGCCGTGCAAGTGCAGTCGAGCTGGTTCCCTCTGTACGACCGCAATCCGCAAACCTTCGTGCCAAACATCTTCCTGGCCCAGCCAGGCGATTACAAGAAAGCCACGCAGCGCGTCTACCACGCGGCAGGCGCGGCCAGCGCGATCGAGTTGCCGATAGCGCCGCTAGACGCGCGTTAGGCGATTCGCATCAGGATGGCTCCCGCCGCGATCAGGGCGATGGCCTGGTAGCGGCGGCGGCTGATTTTTTCGCGCAGGAACAGGGCGGCAATCGCGATGGCGAACAGGATCGACGTTTCGCGCAGTGCCGCAATGGCCGCCACGGGCGCCTGGGTCATGGCCCACAGGGCCAGCCCATACGAGGCGAGGGTGCCGAAACCGCCCAGGGCGGCCAGCCGCCATTGCGTTTGCGCATACGCCAGCAAGTCGGCGGGGCGGCGCAATGCCGTCCACAGCAGCAGTCCCGCGCCGTTCAAGACAAAAATCCACATGGTGTAGGCGGCCGGCGCGCCGGACAGCCGTACGCCGACGCCATCGATCAAGGTATAACTGGCAATGACGCAGGCGTTGCCCAGTGCAAAGGCGGTGGCGCGTCCCGTGTTTTTCGGCAGGCTGTCAATGGCGGGCAGGCGCGCCGCAAAATACAGGCCGAAGATGCCCGCGCAGATGCAGGCGACGGCGGCCATTTGCATGGAAGAAAGACGTTCGCCTATCAGCGGCCAGCTGGCCAGCGCCACGAGCAGGGGCGCGCTGCCGCGCATCAGTGGGTAGGCATGGCTCATGTCGCCCGCCTTGTAGGCCGCCGCCAGCAGAGAGTAATACGCCAGTTGCGCCACGGCCGAGGCGGCCAGGTAGGGCCAGCTGGCGGAGGCGGGAGTATCGACGAAGGGCAGCGCCGCCAGCGAGATCAGGGCCGCGCCCACGGAAACGAGCACGGTGCTGAGAAAGGTATCCTTGCCGGACTTGACGATGGCATTCCAGCTGGCATGCAGCAGGGCGGCAAACAGAACGACGGCGACAACGAAGCCCGACATGCGAATATCCTTAGCGCGGACGTATGCTGAGCGACAGCAATTCCTGGCGGTGATGGCGCTGGAAGCCTTCCATCAAGGTGCCCGAGCGGCCCGCTTTTTCCAGCAGTTCACGCAGGGTCGCCTGGTCTTCCGCCGTCAGCGACTTGCGCGACAGGTAGACGCCGCTCATGCCCCACGGCAATTCCGGCAAGGCTTCCAGGCGCAGGCGGTCGGCCAGGCCATACACGCGCGCGTCGTTTTGCGCCACGCCGGCCAGGATGGTGGGACTCATGATGGTGGCGTCGATGAAGCCGCTTTGCATCAGGCGCGCCACGGAGAGTGCATCGACTTCGTAGAACAGGCGGCCCTGGCTGCTCAGCTCCTTGGCCAGCGCCTGGTAGGACACGCCATAATCGTAGCCGCGCACCAGCGCCACGCGCAATTCGCGCCGCTCGATCAGTTCCTGCATGGTGTTGACGGGCGCGCGCGCGCTTTGCAGCGAGATCAGCAGGGGACGGTTGCCCATCAGGGGGATGAACAGGCCGTGCTGGTCGCGCCGCGGCGTGCTGCTGGCGGGAATCAGCATATCGGCCTTGCCCGCCTCGAACATCGCTTCCAGGCGCGCGCGCGGCACGGCCGTGAAGATGAAGTTGCAGCCGAGCTTGGCGCCCATGCTGCGCAGCAAGTCGGGATAGATGCCGCCGATGCTGGCGCCATTGATCACCACGCTGGCGCCGATGGCCGAGACGGGCACCTGGATATCGCGCGAGCATTGCGCGCCCGCCAGTGACGGCAGCGCCAGCGCCAGCGCCAGCATGGCCACGGTTCGGCGCCAGGCGCTGGAATAAAAGTCAGTCATACCCATCCTTGCTTGCCATCGAATCGCGGGCGTTGGCAACGCCCGCTTGATTATCCCATTCTCGCCTATTAATTTCTCAAATGCAATATTATCTTGCCGACTACTTTGTGGTGGAAACCACAAGTCTGGCCTGGCGTTGTGCCTTGAAGTAGCGCCAAGCCACCAGGATGCCCAGGGTTTGCATGATGGCGCACAGATAGAAGGTGCTGCCGATGCGCCAGTCCTGCGGCGGCAAGTGGCTCACTTCGCCGAGGATCATGCTACCGAGCAAGGGCATGATGATGATGCCAAGGCTGCTGATCGATTGCAGGGAGCCCATCAGCTCTCCCTGTTCGCTGGCGGCGGACGCCTTCGAGATGATGCCTTGCAGGGCCGGACCGGCGGCAAAGGCCAGCAGGTTGCACAAAATCAACGCATACATCATCCAGCCTTGCGTGGCCAGGCCGTACAGCAGGTAGGTGAGGGCGCCCGAGGCCATGCCCAGCAGCGACAAGCGCACTTCGCCAAAGCGCTTGATGAGTATCCCCAGCAAGCCCGCCTGCACCACGGCCGCGCACAGGCCCACGCAGAACAGGGCGATGCCGTTCTGGCGCGGCGTCCAGTCGAAGCGGAAATGCGTGTACAGCACCCAGGTGGTGTTGAGCATCATTTGCGCAAACGTCATCAGGCCGAAGGCCAGCACCAGGCCGCGGATGTCCACGCGGCGCACCAGTTTCAGCAGGGCGGCAAACGGATTGATGCGCGCCAAAGTAAATGGCGCGCGCGGACCCGGCGGCAGCGATTCGGGCACGAAGAAATAGCCGTAGATGAAATTGGCCGCCGACAGGCCCGCCGCCACGTAAAACGGCAGGTGCAGATTGATCTCGCCCAGCAGGCCTCCCAGCATGGGCCCGCAAATGAAGCCCAGGCCAAAGGCCGCGCCGATCTTGCCAAAGCTCTTGGCGCGGTTGTCGTGCGTGGAAATGTCGGAGGCATAGGCGGACGCGACCGACATGCTGGCCGACGAGACGCCGCCGATGATGCGCCCGATGAACAGGCAGGCCAGGTTGGGCGCCCAGCCCGTGGCGAGAAAATTGATGCCCATGCCGGCCATCGAGTACAGCAGCACGGGACGGCGTCCCACGCGGTCGCTGATGGCGCCCAGCATGGGCATGAAGATGAACTGCAGCAAGCCGAAGACGGCTGCCATGATGCCGTACCAGAATGCTTGCGCTTCCTTGCCGCTGACAAAGTCGCCGATCAGGATGGGCAGCACGGGCACCACCAGGCCGATACCCAGCATGTCGATGAAGACGCAGACGAGGATAAAATTGAGGTTGCCGGCGCGCGCGGGGGCGGACGGGGAATGGCTGTCGGGGCTGGCTTTATCGGTCATGCATGCTTTCGGCGCGTTGGCGTTGCGCCGGCGCGTTGCAGTTTTTGCTGAGGCGCGGCGCGATAGCTTAGCCTTGTATTATAGACAGCATGCGCGCTGCTGGCTATCGCCACCCATGCTAGAACCCACCCGCCCATTCGGCGGCGAAGGCGGCGCGAAAATCCGTCAGCACGGCCAGGCGCTGTGCGGCCAGGGCGCGCCCAGCCACCGTCTGCATCTTGCCGGGCAGCTTGTCGAGCTTGGTGACGATATGGTCGAGCGCGTATGCCTTGTCGTCCAGTGCGCGATGTTCGGCCAGCGGATCGCTGCCATGCGCCAATGCGCTATCCATGCGCGCCGCCGTATAGAACAGGCGTGCCAATCCCACGGCCCCCAGCGCATCGATGCGGTCGGCATCCTGCACGATTTGCGCTTCGATGGTGTGCGGCGGCAGATTGGCGGAAAAGCTGTGCGTTTCGATGGCGTGCGCTACGCTTGCCAGTTTTTCTGCAGGAAAATCCAGCTCTGCCAGTTGGTGGCAAGCCAGCACGGCCGCCTGGCGCGAGGCCAGGTGGCGTTCAGGATGATTTTTCGGCAAGTTGACCAGGTCGTGCAGGTAACAAGCAGCCATCACGACGAGCGCATCGGCCTGCCCATGCTCCTGCAGCAGGACGGCGGCGTTGCGCCACACGCGGTGCAAATGGTTGATATCGTGGGCGCTGTCGTCGCCCAAGCCGGCCATGGCCAGCGCCAGCAGGCGTGGTTGCCATTGGGAAAGTAAAGAGTGCATGGTTCAAAGTCGTCAAAAGCAGGGGCCGCCAGTGTGGCATAAAACGCCGCCGCACGTGGGCGGGAGCTTGGTGCGCTGGCGTGCCGTATTTGCTACATAAGTGCATTTTGGAAAAGCATCAGTCCGGGAATCGCTCTTTTTTAGTGCATGTAAAATTTACATGGGGTAACATTGCCGCACGGAAATTAGAGACATCAGCTAATTGCTGAAAAGTATTTGCAAAAACATACAAGTGGCAGCCATTTCATTGAATCGTGAATGGCTTGTCACGTCCAGGGCGCGCGTGCAGCGTGTCCTGGCCTGCGCCCCAGGCGAGTTAACGAAAGGATTATCATGAACACCATTTCCAGCGATACTGGCGCAACCGTTGCCAAGGCTGCCGAATACCTGGCCTTTACCCTGGGCCAGGAAGAGTATGGCATCGACATCCAGAAAGTCAGCGAAATCCGCAGCTATGAAACGCCGACCCGCATCGCCAACGCGCCCGAGTTCGTCAAGGGCGTGGTCAACTTGCGCGGCATTATCGTGCCGATCGTCGACATGCGCATCAAGTTCAACCTGGGCACGCCCAGCTATGACCAGTTCACCGTCGTCATCATCCTCAATATCGGCAACCGCGTGGTCGGCATGGTCGTGGACCGCGTGTCCGACGTCACTACCTTGCTGCCGGAACAGATCAAGCCGGCGCCGGACATGGGCCGCTCGATCAACACGGAATACGTGATTGGCCTGGGCACCATCGACGAGCGCATGCTGATCCTGGTCGATATCGACCAGCTGATGTCCAGCGCCGACATGGGCCTGATCGAGAAACTGGCTGCTTAATGGCGCAGTGAAGAGAATTGCCCTGCATATTGTCAAAAACTATTGACATTAAGTATTGCATATCGTTTCCGCAGGGAGCACGCTAGCGCATTTTCTTGGCGCACGGTTCAACCGAACCGTGCGCCAGTTTACTTGGCGGGACAGATTTGGCGGCGTCCGCCATGCTGTTCCAGGCGCTGGCTGCAGGGCCTCTCTTCGAGATATTAGGATAGTTCACATGAATTTGTTAAGAAACGTCAGCATCGGGGTCCGTCTGGGACTGGGCTTTGCCGTCATTTTGCTGTTTTCCATGATCATCACCGGCATCAGTGTCTGGCGTCTGCATGACGTGGCCAGCGCCACGCGCACGATGATGGAAGAACCGCTGGCCAAGGAACGTTATATTTCCGACTGGTATACACGCATTGACAGCGCCGTGCGGCGCACGATCGCCATCGCCCGCAGCAGCGACACCTCGCTGAGCGGTTATTTCGCCGAAGAGTCGAAAGTGTCTACCGCCAGCTCGGCTGTCCTGCAAAAGAAGATCGCGGCGCTGCTCAAGGACCCGCAAGAGCAGGCCATGTTCGCCAGCTTGCTGGAATTGCGCGAGGTCTACGTCGGCTCGCGCGACCAGGTCTACAAACTCAAGGGCGGGGCCCAGGCCGAGGCCGCCAACGAAGTGTTCGAAAAAACCTTTGTCCCCGCTGCAGCCAAGTACCAGAAGATGGTTTACGGCTTGCTGGAGCACCAGCGCGCCACCATAGACGCCACTGCGCGCCAGATTGATGACATCGCCAGCACCAGCCGCAACTTGCTGTTATTGATGTCGACGCTGGCACTGGCCTTTGGCGTCGTCTGTGCCTGGCTGTTGACGATGGGCATCGTACGTCCGCTGCGCACGGCCGTGGAGATTGCCCGCAAGGTGGCCGATGGCGACTTGACGGCGCAGATCGATGCCAGCGCCAAGGATGAAACGGGCCAGTTGCTGCAAGCGTTGAAGGACATGAACACCAGCCTGCTCAACATCGTCAGTGAAGTGCGCAGCGGCACGGACAGCATCGCCACATCATCGACGCAAATTGCCGCCGGCAACCAGGACTTGTCTTCCCGTACGGAAGAGCAGGCCGGTTCGCTGGAAGAAACAGCTTCCTCGATGGAGGAGCTGACCAGTACCGTGAAACAGAATGCGGACAATGCGCGCCAGGCGAATCAACTGGCAGCGTCGGCCGCGCAGGTGGCCGTCAAGGGCGGCGCCGTGGTGGCGCAAGTGGTGGGCACGATGGAATCGATCAACGCTTCGTCGAACAAGATCGTCGACATCATTTCGGTCATCGATGGCATTGCCTTCCAGACGAACATCCTGGCCCTGAATGCGGCCGTGGAAGCGGCGCGCGCCGGCGAGCAGGGCCGTGGCTTTGCCGTGGTGGCGTCCGAAGTGCGCAACCTGGCGCAGCGTTCGGCTTCTGCAGCAAAAGAGATCAAGACCCTGATCGGCGCCTCGGTGGAACAAGTCAACGCGGGCAGCATGCTGGTGGCGCAAGCCGGTTCGACGATGAACGATATCGTCGACAGCGTGCAGCGCGTGAGCGATATCATCACGGAAATCACGGCGGCCAGCAGCGAGCAAAGCGTGGGCATTGACGAGATCAACCGGGCCATCGGCCAGATGGATGCCGTGACGCAACAAAACGCGGCCCTGGTGGAAGAGTCGGCGGCCGCCGCCGAATCGATGCAGCACCAGGCGCACAATCTGGCGCAAGTGGTCAGCGTATTCAAGCTCAATGGCCAGCAGGCCAAGGTGAGTGGCGCGAGCACGCTGAAGCGCCCGGCAGCGCCACAATCCGCCTTGCGCCTGGGCGCACGCTGAAGGCTGCGGCCGCCCCGTGCCGCCGCAGCCTTCAGTTCCTTTTATATAGTCTGGTTCCGATTTTTTAGGATATTCACATGAATTTGTTAAGAAACGTCAGTATTGGTGTGCGTCTCGGCCTGGGTTTTGCCGTCATTTTGCTGTTTTCCATGGTCATTACCGGCATCAGCGTCTGGCGTTTGCACGACGTGGCCACCGCTACGCGCACCATGATGGAGCAGCCGCTGGCGAAGGAACGCTATATTTCCGACTGGTACAGCAAGATCGACAGCGGCATCCGCCGCACCACGGCCATCGTGCGTAGCGCCGACACCTCGCTGGGACCGTATTTTGCGGAAGAAGCGAAACAGTCGTCCGTTGTCTCGAGTGAATTACAAAAGAAAATCGAAGCGCTGATTTCCGGCCCGCAAGAAACAGAACTGTTCCGCCAGGTCAGTGAGATGCGCAAGGTATATCTGGATTCCCGTGAGCAAGTATCGAAGCTGAAGGCGGCTGGCCAGACGGAGGAAGCGGAGAAGGCCTTCCAGACCGTGTTCGTGCCTGGCTCGACGAAGTACCAGAAAGTCATCATGAACATGCTGGAACACCAGCGCGCCAGCATCGACGCCACCGCGCGCGAGATCGATGCCGTAGCCAAGACCAGCCGCAACCTGCTGCTGGCGCTGGCCGCGCTGGCGCTGGCTTTTGGCGTCGTCTGCGCCTGGGTCTTGACGATGGGCATCGTGCGTCCGCTGCGCACGGCCGTGGAGATTGCCCGCAAGGTGGCCGATGGCGACTTGACGGCGCAAATCGATGCCAGCGCCAAGGATGAAACGGGCCAGTTGCTGCAAGCGTTGAAGGACATGAACACCAGCCTGCTCAACATCGTCAGTGAAGTGCGCAGCGGCACCGACAGCATCGCCACATCCTCGACGCAAATTGCCGCCGGCAACCAGGACTTGTCTTCCCGTACGGAAGAGCAGGCCGGTTCGCTGGAAGAAACAGCTTCCTCGATGGAGGAGCTGACCAGTACCGTGAAACAGAATGCGGACAATGCGCGCCAGGCGAATCAACTGGCGGCGTCGGCCGCGCAGGTGGCCGTCAAGGGCGGCGCCGTGGTGGCGCAAGTGGTGGGCACGATGGAATCGATCAACGCTTCGTCCAACAAGATCGTCGACATCATTTCGGTCATCGATGGCATTGCCTTCCAGACGAATATCCTGGCCCTGAATGCGGCCGTGGAAGCGGCGCGCGCCGGCGAGCAGGGCCGTGGCTTTGCCGTGGTGGCGTCCGAAGTGCGCAACCTGGCGCAGCGTTCGGCTTCTGCAGCAAAAGAGATCAAGACCCTGATCGGCGCCTCGGTGGAACAAGTCAACGCGGGCAGCATGCTGGTGGCGCAAGCCGGTTCGACGATGAACGATATCGTCGACAGCGTGCAGCGCGTGAGCGACATCATCACGGAAATCACGGCGGCCAGCAGCGAGCAAAGCGTGGGCATTGACGAGATCAACCGGGCCATCGGCCAGATGGATGCCGTGACGCAACAAAACGCGGCCCTGGTGGAAGAGTCGGCGGCCGCCGCCGAATCGATGCAGCACCAGGCGCACAATCTGGCGCAAGTGGTCAGCGTATTCAAGCTCAATGGCCAGCAGGCCAGTGTCAGTGGCTTGAAGGGGATGAAGCGCCCAGCTGTAAAAGAACAGAAAGAAACGTTGCAGATCGGCCGCGCTGCTTAATCTTCCGGCAATGCAGCATCCTCTACCCAGCCGGCGATCGCCAGCTGCGATAGCCGGTCCGCCTCGCCATTCCTGTGGCGAGGCAGCCAGCGCAAGCTCACATCATTGAATTGTTCCAGCAGGGCCACTACGGTGGCCCTGTGCGTTTCCAGTCCCTTGGCGCCCTGCGGCGTCGTTCCCAGCACATCGTTGATCACCACCTGGCTGTCGCCGTACAGCAGCAGTTGCACGGGCGGCGGGCGCACGCCCTGGGCCGCCTGCAGCACGGCTATCAGTGCCGCATATTCCGCTTCGCTGCTGCTGCCATGGCCGGCCGCCTGGCTCACTTCGATGCGCTCGCCATCCGGCCCCAGCAGCAGGGCGCCTATGCCCAGCTTGCCCGGGTTCGGGTGGGCGGAGCCATCGAACCAGCCGCGCCAGGCCTGCGGGCCGCCGTCGTCCTGGCGCCTGAGCGCCAGCTGCGCGCGGCGCGCCTGCATCTTTGCTTCCTTGCGCTGTTTGCGCGCCTGTGATTCTGCCGTCATGGCTTGATGAGCAAGGTGTCGATCAGGCTGCCTATCCAGCACGCCACCAGCACGCCCACGGCCACCGTCATGGCGGGGCCGTCATTGGCAGAGAGCAGCTCCACTTTTTCCATGATCAGCTGCACATCGAGGGGCAGGGCGCCACTGTCGATCTGTGCCATAAGCTGGTCCAAGCGTGCCATGATCTGGCGCAATATGAGCAACAGGGCGATCAACGCCGGCACGAGGAACAGGCAGCCACGCGTCTTGCGTCCGAGCAGGAAATGCCCGCTGCCGGGAAATACCAGCGCCGACAGCAGCAGGGCCTGATGACGTTTGGAAAGGGGGGAGCCGCTCATGCGCGCCTTTTGTAGAGGAAACAGCCTTTCATCATACTATTGCCAGCCGAATTTGCGCAGATACACGCGTTTCATGAACGTCGTCAGCACGGTGTAGCAGACGAGGATGCCCAGCAGCCATGGAAAGTAGCCCAGTGGCAAGGCTTGCAGCTTGAAGTAAGTCGCCAGCGGTCCCATCGGCAAGAACACGCCCACGGCCATGATGGCAGTGGTGGCCACCAGCAGGGGCACGGACGCGATGCTGTCGATGAAGGGCAGCTTGGGCGTGCGGATCAGGTGCACGATCAGGGTTTGCGTCAGCAAGCCGACGACGAACCAGCCGGATTGGAACAGGGTCTGCTGTTCTGGCGTATTCGCGCCAAACACATGCCACATCAAAATAAAGGTGCTGATGTCGAAGATCGAGCTGATGGGACCGAAGAACACCATGAAGCGGCCAATGTCGCGCGGGTTCCAGCTCAGCGGCTTCTGGATCAGTTCAGCGTCGACATTGTCGAAGGGAATGGCGATCTGCGACACGTCATACAGCAGGTTTTGCACCAATAAGTGCAGCGGCAGCATCGGCAAAAACGGCAGGAAGGCGCTGGCCACCAGCACGGAAAATACATTGCCGAAGTTCGAGCTGGCCGTCATGCGGATGTATTTGAGCATGTTGCTGAAGGTGCGCCGGCCTTCCAGCACGCCTTCTTCCAGCACCATCAGGCTTTTTTCCAGGAGGATGATGTCGGCCGCTTCCTTGGCGATATCGACGGCCGAATCGACGGAAATGCCGATGTCGGCCGCGCGCAGGGCTGGCGCGTCGTTGATGCCGTCGCCCATGAAACCGACGATATGGCCATTGCCGCGCAGGGCGCGCACCAGGCGCTCCTTGTGCAGCGGGCTGAGCTTGGCAAACACGGTATTGTCTTCGGCTGCCCTGGCCAGGGTAGCGTCATCCATGTCGTCCAGTTGCGGGCCTTGCAGCACGCCATGCACGGCCAGGCCCACTTCGCGGCAAATCTTCGCCGTCACCAGATGGTTGTCGCCTGTCAAGACTTTCACGGTGACGCCATGTTCCGCCAGCGCGCGCAGGGCGGGCGCCGTCGATTCCTTCGGCGGATCGAGGAAGGCGACATAGCCGATCAGGGTCAGTGCCGTCTCATCGGCCACGCCGTACACGGTTTTATGCGGCGGCACTTCCTTGACGGCCACGGCCACCACGCGCAAGCCTTCCGCGTTCAAGCCGTGCGTGGTTTCCAGCACTTTCGCCAGCAGGGCGGCATCGAGCGGCACGTTCACGCCATTCAGGCGCAAATGGCTGCAGGCGGCGAGGATTTCTTCGACGGCGCCCTTGCAAATCAGTTCATGGTGATCATTTTTTTCGGAAACGACAACGGACATGCGGCGGCGCACGAAATCGAAGGGGATTTCATCGACTTTGACGTAATCGCGTGCCAGCTGCATTTCCGTTTGCAGTTCAACATGGTCGAGCACGGCCCGGTCCAGCAGGTTTTTGAGGCCTGTCTGGTAATGGCTGTTCAGGTAGGCAAATTGCAGTACCTCATCGGATTGCTGGCCGAATACGTCGGTATGGCGCTCCAGCACGATCTTGTCCTGCGTCAAGGTGCCTGTCTTGTCCGTGCACAGCACATCCATGGCGCCGAAGTTCTGGATCGCATCCAGGCGTTTCACGACGACTTTCTTTTTCGACAGTTTCACGGCGCCCTTGGCCAGGGTGCTGGTGACAATCATGGGCAGCATCTCCGGCGTCAGGCCTACGGCCACGGACAGGGCGAAGAGGAACGCTTCCATCCAGTCGCCCTTGGTCCAGCCATTGATCAGGAACACCAGCGGCGCCATCACGAGGGCGAAGCGGATCAGCAGCCAGCTGACGCTATTCACGCCCGCTTCAAACGCCGTCGGCGTGCGCTCGGTGGCCGTCACGCGCGTGGCGATGGTGCCGAAATAGGTGCGGTTGCCTGTGGCCAAGACCAGCGCCGTGGCGGCGCCCGAGATGACGTTCGTGCCCATGAACAGCAAATTGCCCAGGTCCATCGGGTCTTTGCCATGGGCATCGGCCAGTTCCGCCATCTTTTCCACGGGCAAGGATTCACCCGTCATGGCGGCCTGGCTGACGAACAGGTCTTTCGCGGAAAGCAAGCGGCAATCGGCGGGGATCATGTCGCCGGCCGACAGCACGATGATGTCGCCCTGCACCAGCTGGCGGATAGGCAGCTCGATCTGCTGGCCATTGCGCAGCACGGTGGCGGTATTGCTGACCATGGCTTTCAGGCGCTCGGCGGCCCGGTTCGAGCGGCCTTCCTGCACGAAGCGCAGCAGGGTCGACAAAATCACCATGGTGCCGATGACGATGGTGGCCTTAGGGTCTTCCGTCAGGTAGGACACGATGGCCAGCACCGTCAGCAGCAGGTTGAACGGATTCTTGTAGCAAAGCCACAGGTGCTGGTACCAGGCCAGCGGCTTTTCATGCTCGACTTCATTCGGACCCGTCTGTGCGCCGATGACTTGCGCCTCGGCATCGCGCAAGCCTTCCAGGCGCGTATGCAGGCGGTTCAGGGCACTGTCCAGATCTTCGTGGGCGGCGCCCAGCAGCTGGCGCGCCAGGTGGTCGGGCACGGGACGGGCCGTGCTGTTTTCCAGTGGCATGGCGCGGCGACGGAAATGGCCGGCCGTATGGCGCTTGCGCAGGAACGATTCGAACAAACGGGTGAAGAGATTCATGCTCTTCCTTTCACGACGAGGTGTTGACGGGCGGCGCAGCCGCAGGCAAGACTTGCGTGCCGCCAACGCGGCATGTCGAAGCATGGCGCTGGCGGGCAATCCGGGTCAGTAGCCGGTCGCGATCGGAAAGAGGGGGGAGGCGCGCGGCCAGACTGGCCGCACGAGACACCGCACCTTGCTCAGCAAGGCACGGAGGAAAGAGAGTTCCGCGTTGCTTGCTGTTTAGCTGCCGAGGCAATCACCGATACAAGATCGGCTACTGTCACTAGAACAAGTACCCACGTGGGACTCCGTAAATGAATAATGAGGGCATCTTATGGATGCGCTGCAAGGGTGTCAACTGAAGAAATCTTAGGTTTCCAAAGTGTAATGTGGGTGTGGGCGATTATGAAAGCAAGATGCCAAATAATAAAGGTTGATAGAAGTAGTGCAGGCGGACTTGCTCGTGGGGACCAGAAGCGGCCATTCGCGTTGATGTGACAATGTGTTATTTTTTCCGCCCGGCAATCCGTTATGCTCGGGTACGCTGATGGGCTAGCAATAGCCATGGTAAACGCTATGCATATACAGAAAAACAAATGACTATGGAATTGATCGTGGGGGCAATAGTAGCCGGACTTGTTGTCATGCTCTTTGCCGGCAAGTACTTTTCTAAAAAACTACCCAAAGAAACACATTTCGAATGTGCCCGTTGCGGCACGGTTGCACGCCATACCGATCGAACCATCGAAGCCTGGCGTAACAACAAAACCACCTTTTTTTGCCAGTCCTGTCATATCAAATGGGTGCATGCCAGGACGCCACGAGAGCGTGCGCGTAGCGCTTCTCCTGCCGGTTCCAGATCTGGATCGAAATCAGGATGCCTTGGCGTTGTTGTGCTGTTTGCCGTCGTTCCGCTTGCTGGCTTTCTACTGGTGCACGCATATGCCTGACCCATTTCTGGCGTGGTGCGCCTTGCCAGAAACATCTCCTTCCTTTCCAGCTTCTGGGATGTTGCTGCTCAGTATGTCTGGAAACGGGAAGATGACTGTTTTACGGCGAGCACTATTGGCAGCGACGAATGTCTTGCGGCCTATTGTGTTGAAAAGATCGAGCGGCAACAATTTCGGATGGTCTCAGACCTCCAGGCAAGCGGTGAGCGTTCGCTATCAACGATGAACGACAAAATCGACGTTGACGCCGCCGAGAAATATCACCCGCTTGACGTGACGTCAGCGCTCGGCCAAGAGCATACGGTCGCTTTATCAACGAGAAACAGCTTACGCACGCTAACCACCAATTCGGTTGAGCCCCAAACGAAAGATGCCAAACTAAAGTTGCCTCAAGTAAGTAATTGCCGATTTTAAGTGGATGCAGGTTTGTTGGGATAATACGGCCCCTTGGATTACTTTGAAAGTGCGATAGTGGCTATAACGGACGTATCGACCCTATTCTTCGGCATGACACTTAACCTGTCGATCATGGCCGTGGCGTTGCCCTATTTTATGGGGCGGGTGAACCGTGCTGCGCGCTATGCACAAGCCGGTATCGTATTGCAAACTGCAGGTTGGATTTTCCTGCTGTGGTCAAGCACTTTTGAACGGGGCGGCTGGGCCGACCACCTATTGTCAACGATGGCAATGGGCAGCGTCTCGGGCGGCATGGTTTTCAATGCCATGGCCTTTCAATTGTGGTACGGCCGTAAGGCGAGTGCTCGCATTCCAGCCGCCATAGCCGTACTGATGACAGTAGGCTACTGCATCGGTTTTTCCGACTATCCGTTCAGGGTAGGCTGGGCGAATGGCCTGCTGGCATTGCAGATTGCAACCATCATAGTTCCCCTGTGCCGTGCGCCACAGGTAGCAGTTGGACGCTGGCGTTGGCTATTAATCATATGTCTTACAGTTCAGATGCTGGTACTTGCCGGCCGCGCCGTGCTGGGTGCGTTCTACACCGCTGAGTTTCCGAATTTTTTTGGGCCGTATCTGATCAACCGGGTGTTTGCCTTGTCATCGAACTCGATGATGATGATGTCGGTGGTGGCCATCCTCCTTGCGCACCGCGACGAGGCGGCCCGGGAACTGGAACGGTTGGCTACGCTAGACGGTCTGACCGGCGCCTTGAACCGCCGCGCCTGGATACTAAAGTCCGAAATCGACCTGGCCAGAAGTTTGCGATACAAGCAGCCGCTCGGCGTGTTGATGCTTGACCTCGACTATTTCAAGCAAATCAACGACAAGCACGGCCATGCCGGTGGCGACAGGGCGTTGCAAGTTTTCGTCACTGGCTTACGGGCTGTGAGCCGTGCCGGAGATCTGTTCTGCCGCTACGGCGGCGAGGAATTCTGCGTGCTACTCAACTGTGCCGACCTCGCCTCGATCATAGCTTACGACGAACGCATGCGGCAGTGGCTGGCGCTGCATTCGTTCAACGAACTGGGTTTTGCACTCTCTTACAGCGGAGGCATCGCCATGCGTATGCACAAAACCGACTCCATAGAGAATATGCTTGAGCGTGCCGACGTCGCCCTCTACAAAGCCAAGTCGCAGGGGCGTGGCTGTACGCTTGCCAGCTCGGAAGTTCTCTGCGCATAAATCGGTGGTTTCTGTTTCATCTTCAACACTCCTGTAACCTAGCCGTTTAGGTTAGAGTGTTGCGACCACCGATTGAATCCGCAGCCAGAAGCAGCCGTTGAAGCGAAACTTGAATAACTAAAATCAATGATAAAAATTATGGAATATAAAATACGACTTCAGTTGGGACAGAAAATTTCCCGCATTTCTCTATTTTTTTTCTCGTTAATGTTCTTTGGCTGTGCCTTTGCTCCTGAAGTTTTACCGGCTCATGTAAGGTTTTTTTCCTTGGCGCTATCGGCACTATTTGCTTGCGTAGGGAGCAATAAATCTGCTTTGGTTTCACCGGCGAAGAGCTTGCAATGGAAGTTCATGCCGCCGACACCACGAGCTTTGTTTCTCGCTTTTTTTCAGTTGCTAGTATTGTCGGCTGTGATGATGTTCTTGGATGTTTAAATTGCCACGAGTTCACTAGACACTGCTGAACTGCTCATAAGCACTGGCTGGACGACAGTTGCAAAGGGTCAGTAAAGCATCCAATGGGGCGGTACCTGCCAACGACGGCAAGCGGCCAATAGCGGCCAGTCAACTCGCTCCGAAAAATACTACAATTTATATGACGACCCTTTTAATCATTGACATGCAAGTTGGAATGACTTGGCCTAAAGCTGAAGTTCGGAATAATCACCAAGCAGAGGACACGATTGCTAGGCTTCTGAGGGATTGGCGGCTTCGAAAAGCGCCAGTGGTTCACGTTCGCCACATCTCTAGAACGCCCGGTTCGCCGTTTTGGCCTGGCCAACCTGGTGTAGAGTTTCAACCGAAGTTGTCGCCATTGGCGCATGAGCATGTGGTCGAGAAGAATGTGCCGGATGCCTTCATCAATACCGGTCTTGACCGCTGGCTTCATGCGCGCGGAGAATCAAGTATCGTCATCGTCGGAGTAAGCACCAATAATTCCGTGGAGAGTACAGCGCGGACCGCAGGCAATCTAGGCTTCAAAACCTTCGTTGTATCAGACGGTACGTATGCATATGCGAAAACCGATTTCAACGGGGTAGCGCGTTCTGCCGATGAGGTTCACGCGATGGCGCTTGCTAATCTAGATGGTGAGTATGCGACAATTATTCGCTCGGGCGATGCACTGAATGTGGCGCATTCTCTGGTATAAAAAACTGAGGTGCGGTCGTCAATCGGCCAGAAGCGGTCGTATAGCAACATTCATTTTTTGACCTGGCTACTCAATCATCTAGAGGTAGAAATGGCATCTTTACTACATGAGGTTTGGGAGGAGGAAGATGGAATAACGGTTTGTATTGCTAACGGGAGTCGGCCGGAATTTATGACGGCTGATGCTCGATTTATTGCAACGTTTGAAGCATCTTCCTGGACAGAAGCAATGACAAAGTATTATGAAATGTACGATTTGGGAGTTTACAAGCCCTTCGATTCATCCTCAGAGCCTTACTCCGAAGAGTCGAAAGCTCGCCAAATCGATCAGTTAAAAACGCGTCAAATACGACTGACTTAAGTTAATCTTGGACATGTCGGTTACGTCTGCTTCGGGGCGAAAGCGGAACTTCGCATGCGAAAAATCTGGCAGCAAGTCGTACCACATTTGAATGTGGCAATCCGCTTACTTTGGAGCTACGGCATTGGCATTCGGCGGAGTATCCGACGAATGTCACTTTATCGGGGATGAGTGGTAGTTACCTGGTGGTGAATGGAGTCAACGTCAAATTTTTTAGTTTCCAACATCACCGTCAGTTAGAACCTATCACTGTTAACGCTTGATTAGTGACATGCTATGCTAGGGGCAGCCGACTGCATTTGACCAAAGCGAACTTAGCTCAGTTCGATTTTATGATGTTTTAGCGAAAGAATATAGATGGCTCGAGACAATGAACGAGCGACCTCAGGATTTCATGCTGCGCCTTCGAGATGCGCTAACTGCCTCCTGGGACAAACGAACAGCTTATCTGGAAGTGGAACAAAGAGGCAACCCGCCAATAGCAGCCGGACGTTTTCCAGTATTTGAGATGTTGCATATGAAATTCGATTGGCATGGTGGAGAAATATCACGCACAACGGCAATCGATGTTGACTACCGCAACAGGCAAAACGTTCGGCGGTTTCTTGCCCATGAGTGTGGACCACATTTCAAATTCGACCGTGAACTCATGGCGTGGATGCGCAATGGCAATGCGAAAAACACGGGCGAGGTTGCGGACGAGTGGACGCGTAGCCGTTTAGGACGCGACTGAGTTCGGCTAATCGCGGACTGTCGCGTATTTCTCAAAACGGTGGCTTCAGTATTTATTCATTAGGGGAAAGCAATGAGTCGATTATTTCCAGAAGATCGCATGGCGTTTGCCTGGTTGCGCAACAACTAGTTCTACCCATTGGCAAGTGCCGTAGTCCTTGGCGACGTAAGCGCGCTTTATGTCCAGGACTGGAGCGATCCTCGCCTGCTCGAAGCCGCAGTGGTATTCGACTTGGTGGTTGTTCTGCCGCTACTCTACCTTTGGTGCTACCGCTCCCGAGGAGCAGCGGCGATCGTGCGCGCGGTATGTCTCGCTTCGCTCGGGATCTGGGCAACTGGCCACATTGTTCCCCTTGAGCATCAGCACGTGCTCGGTTCACTCAGCTGGCTGCGCACGACGGCGATGGTGGTGCTTGTACTGATCGAGATCAGAATCTTGTTTAACTTTTATAAGGCAATTTTCGCGTCTGACAAAACGCCTGAAGAAATCGCTGAAAAGCTGGCCAGCGACGTCAAGTTACCGACTTGGCTGACGCGCTTGTTCGCGCTGGAGGCGCGCGCGCTGCGCAGCCTGGCCGGTTTTGTAAAAGGCTTCTTGGGTCGTCGTTAGTATGGGGTTCAAGGTACAACGGAACGGAGAACCGGGTTAGTCTTTTAAAAGACGCTAAGGATGTAGTTGCAACGGCACGCAATTCAAACCGACCATGCTCGCATTTGACGCCGATCCCGGTTCGAATTAACTGCAACTGACGGCCAGGCCGTATTCACGCCAACGTCCGCAGCCAGAAGCGGTCCTTCTAGCGTGATGTTGCTAAATGGGGCCGCCGATCCTCAATAAACTGGAGTCTTGATGTTTCGACATGCGTTTACACTGATTTTGATGGGATGGGCTTTTATTGCGCATGCGCAGGGCCAAAGCGCCGAGTTGAAGGCTCGCATTGAGAAAATTGAGAATGGATTGCTGGAGCCAGTTGCTGTACGTGGGGCGCCCACACGTAAGATGCGGCTGATTGATCGAATGCAAGCCTTGCATGTACCGGGGGTGAGTATCGCCGTGATCAACGCCGGCATGGTGGAATGGGTTGGTTCCTACGGTGTTGCGGACGTGAAGACGGGACGTCCCATCACATCAAACACGTTCTTTCAAGTAGCCTCAATTAGTAAACCGGTGACCGCCTTTGTGACAATGAGGCTAGTGGCCGGTGGAAAGATTGATCTTGATGAAGACGTGAATCGAAGGCTTCGTCAGTGGCATTTGCCTGTCGCGCAGCAGGCCACTACGGCTCGGGCACTGCTAAGCCATACGGCTGGTATGCCAGAGTTTGGACTGCTGGGCTACCGCAACGATGAACCAAAGCCTACACTTTTGCAGGTATTAGAAGGCTTGGTCCCCGCGACCAATCCCCCAGTCGCAGTGAAGAACTCTTTGACCGACCGCTATGCGTACTCTGGCTTGGGCTATGTTGTGCTGCAACAGTACATAAATGACGCTACTGATCTGCCGTTTGACGTTTTGGCCAGTGAAACGGTATTTAAGCCGCTCAGGATGCACGACTCACTATATGCGCAGTCGCTTCCGCCAACCCTAGCTTCACGAGCAGCATTTGGCCACGAAGTGGACGGCACTATCGTTGCGGGAAACTGGCGCGAATATCCTGAGTTAGCCCCCGCTGGTTTATGGAGCACTGCGTACGACTTAGCTCTCTTTGCGGTTGCCATTCAGCGCGCTGCATCCGGACAGGATTCGCGCCTTATTACTCAGCAACACGCAAGGTCGATGCTGACGCCAGTGCGCGGTCATTATGGCCTCGGATTCGAACTCGATCATACCGGGGAGGAGGCCGTATTCCATCACAGCGGTTCGAATGCTGGTTACAAATCGCTGTTGTTTGCATATGAGCGTACCGGGCAAGGCGTGGTAATTCTCGCAAATTCGGATAACGGATGGATTCTAATTGAAGAAATCGCGCGCAGCGTTGCTGCCGAATATGCGTGGGGTGACTACCATCCAATGGAACGCGTAAGCGTCAAACCTAATACTTCTCTATTTAGCCAATTTTCTGGCGACTTCGCAGTGTCCAACACAAAGGTGCGCATCAGCCACGACAATGGTCATCTATTTATTACTGGGCCGCCGGTCGGGCCTCTGTCAGTGGAATTGATCTCGGCAGGCGACTACGATTACTTTATTCGTGAAAAGGACGTCACCTTGCATTTCGATAGCAATGGTAGTGACAAGATTCAGACACTTACTTTTGTCGATGGCCGGCCGCGTAAGGGCACGCGGATTACCCAGACAGCGCCCCACGCAGATTAGCTGCTCAGTACGACGTTGTGCAAGGTTGGTGACCGTCCGCTATGGGTGCGGATTCAATCGATCAACGCAACACACTGTTCAAATTGTTGAGCTGGTGTTTGGTAGTCTAGCGTCTTCCTGGGGCGCTCGTTGAGTCTTCTGGCTACCGCATCGAGTTGCTCTTGCGAATACGTGGAAATATCCAGCCCCTTGGGGAAATACTGGCGCAACAGGCCGTTGGTATTTTCATTTGAACCGCGCTGCCACGGATTCTGTGGATCACAGAAGTAGACCTGGATGTCAGTGGCCAAAGTAAAACTCTTGTGGCCAGCCATCTCTTTGCCTCTGTCCCAGGTCAGTGATTTATACAGTTCGTGGGGCAGCCTGCGGGCATTGTCGATCAGCGCATTGACAACCGTCTCGGTGTCCTTGGCGGCAACTTTCACTAGCATGACGCAGCGCGTCTGGCGCTCGACCAAGGTCACGATCTGGCTGTTGTGGCTGCCGCATAGCAGGTCCCCCTCCCAATGCCCGGGCACCGCTCGATCCGCTGCCGTCGCTGGACGCTCGCTGATCGACACGGCGTCGACAATTCTGCCGTGGTTGTCCGTCTTTTGGGTGTGATGACGTGAACGGCGCATGGCGCGCGTCCGGCGTAAGTGCTCCAGCAGCTCTTTCTTTAAGGCGCCTCGTGCCTGGATATAGAGGCTGCGGTAAATGGTTTCGTGCGACACGTGATACTGCTCGTGGCGCGTGAACAGCTGCTTGAGCCAGCCAGCAATCTGTTCCGGCGACCACTGCAATTGGAGCTTGCTGGCAACCATGTTGGCCAGCATGTGGCTCTCCGTCAGCTTACAAGGTTTGGGGCGGCGGGTCTGATCCCAAGCATGCTGATCGGCTTGAGTTGCGCGATATGCTTCGCGGCCACCGTTGCGCTTGAGTTCCCTGCTGATGGTCGACGGTGCTCGTCCAGGGCGACTGGCAAGTGCGCGGATGGATACGTCGGTAACGATGGCGCGCGATACCTCCTCGCGCTCGGCCAGCGTCAGCGCCATTCTGGAACGGCATCGCGGCGCTGGCCGTATGCCACCAGACTCAGCCAGAATTCGCTGTATCGACGAGTGATTCCGATCAAATAGTTGGGCTATCATTTGTAGGGAATCACCTTGCTTCCAGCGTTTCCACATCAAGGCCTTCTGAGTCTCGGTGTAATAAATACGTGGTTTCTGTTTCATCTCCAACACTCCTGTAACCTAGGTGTTTAGGTTAGAGTGTTGCGACCACCGATTGAATCCGCAGCCAAAAGCGGCCAGTCAACATTCTTCCATGACGCTAAAAATGTAAGTGTATGGAATTATGTTGCGCCCACCGTCAGGCCTGACGGATGCAGGACTCTGACTGGCAGCGCTATTCACTGACAATAATAGATTTGCCTTGATCTAGAATGTGATGATGAAGTGAGCGCCATCGTTGACCGGGCGGGCGTAGCGCACAGTACCGCCGTTCAACTGAATTAGCTGCCGCACCATTGCAAGGCCAATACCGCTTCCCTGTTTTTTGGTCGAGAAAAATGGCGTAAACATTTCTCCCGCTACCCCATCGGCAATGCCATGTCCATTGTCACGCACATCGATGCGCAACCGGCCACCTGTCGTGAGGCGCGCATCGACGGCCACTTGTGGCACCCGACTCGCGGTGGTTGCTTCTAACGCATTCTGGAGCAGGTTAACCAGAGCTTGTTCGATCTGGCCAGAGTCAGCCCGTAATGCCAGCGTGCTTGATGCGACGACGAAAGTCGCGCTTCCTCCGCGGGCCTGCCAGCTCGGTGCCACCAAAGCCGATAAACGTGCAAACAAGTCTTTGATTAGAAATTGCTGCGGCAGAGGCGTAGGTAGGCTAGCCAACACGCGGTAATGGCTGACGAAATGAGCCAGACTTTCAGCGCGACGGCTTATTGCGTCTAGCGCGACGTCAAGGTCTGCGGCCACGTCGGGAGCAAGAGAACCTGCTGCCTCAGCGAGCAGCGTGCGCGACGTTTGCGAAAGGGACGCCACTGGTGTCAGTGAATTCATGATCTCATGGGTCAATACGTGGACGAGCTTGCGCCAGGCTTGCATGGCTTCAGCGGATAGTTCGTCCTCCAGCGGCAGCAGTGCAACGAGGGACTGCGGCGCACCATCGACGGTCAAAGCATTGCGGACGGCTAGGGCACGTTCAGTGCCATGCTCACTGTCGAACTGAACCAGCGTTCGCGTGCCAACGGAAAGGCCGGCTAAAGCCGTATTTAGGGGAACCGTGTCAGTGACACGTCCAGGCGCCAGAAGGCGCCGCGCGCTTGCATTCAATGGTTCCATCCTGGTCGGAGTCATGTTGAACAGAGGGACCGGTGCATGTTCAAGGCGTGCTTCAAGCAATAGCAGTCGGGCAGTCTCAGGCGCTTGCAAAGTCGTGAGTGGAAACTGTCTCTCTGGCGTCATTGCCGTAACGTGTCCGATTGAATGCCACATCAGCGCTGCAGCGAGCACCACTGTCAGGACGAGCAAAACGGCGGCGCGTGCTCCCAGGCCATCAACGCTCTCATTTAGCGTACCTCCTACCCACCCAGCCGCAGCAAGCAGTGTCCCGCCGAGGGCGACGCGAGCCTGTCTATAAGCCATGTTTGTCCAGCTTGCGATACAGCGCTGCCCGGCTTACACCCAGCGTCTTGGCAGCCTTGCTGATATTTCCCTTAACTTCCAGCAGCGCCGCGGCGATGGCGGCACGTTCGAGTGTACCCAGTTCACGTGGGACGTCGATGGTGAGCGGGGACGATAATGCAGGCACAGCTGTCTTCGCTGAAATACCAAAGTCAGCGATGGTATAGACATTTTCCCGACCTAGGATGACAGCGCGTTCACAGGCATGGCGCAAGGAGCGAACATTGCCTGGCCATGCATTCGAGCACAGTACATCGAATGCAGTCGCTGCTATGGCGCGCGCGGGTTTGCTATATTGGTGCTCGTAGTGGGCCAAATAATGGCGCAGCAAGTCCGGAATGTCACCCGCGCGCTCGCGTAAGGGCGGGACGCGCAGGATGATAGTATTTAGGCGAAACAGTAGGTCTGTGCGAAAAAGCGCAACGTCGTGCAGCCGGTCTTCTTCGAGATTGGTAGCACTAATGACGCGCACGTCAACGCCCTCGGGAGTGTCCGCGCCCAAGGGCGTCACCTGGCGTCGTTCGAGCACTGTTAGCAGCTTCGCTTGTGCTGTCAAGGGCATATTGCTGACTTCGTCAAGAAACAATGTGCCACCGCACGCTGCCTGGAAGCGGCCCGCGCGGTCATTGCGTGCATCGGTGAACGCACCGCGCCGGTGTCCGAACAATTCGCTTTCCAGCGTTGCCTCTGGCAGGCTCCCCATATCCACTGCGAGAAACTGCCGGGATGCCCGGTGTGAAGCCCGGTGAACGGCTCGCGCCACCAGTTCCTTGCCAACGCCGTTTTCTCCTAGGATCATGACGTTTGCCTCGGTGGGCCCCACACTGGCGATCATGTCACGCAAGGCAGCCATCGCAGTCGAGTTTCCGAGCAATCCATCGGCGTCGGCTGGCGCCGCGTCAGATGCTTTAGCATGAATAGGCTGACGCAAGGCCTGTCGCGCAAAGGCTGCCTCGACAGCATGCACTAGGCGAACGTTATCCCACGGCTTTGTCAGAAAATCGCTTACGCCGCCCTGCATCGCCGCAACGGCCAGAGGAACATCAGCGTACGCGGTCATCGCGATGATATCGGGTGGGTTGGGCAGCGCCCTCAATTGCGCCAAAACTTGCATACCTTCGCCACCATCCGTCCGTCCCGCCGAAAAATTCAAATCGAGGAGAACAACGTCAGGACGATTGCTTGCGAGCCATGCGGGTAACTGTCCAGGATGGTCAAGTGTCGCGACCTGCGCAACGTGCCGGCGCAGCAGCATACGCGCTGCCAGCGCCACGTCTGCATCGTCGTCGAGGATCAGTACATTTGCTTGCTTGCCGGACATTGGAAATAAAGGAATTAACAGAACTCGAGTTTATCAGCATGCGTTGCATGATTCCACAGCGCGATATCACTTTGCCCAAAGTGTCCGGAAGTGGACAGTTTGCATGTGCGTTTGCGGACGAATGAGCGGGCAAGTGAAAAAAAATACCGGTCGATTCGTCCGAAACCGCGTGGCACGGATGTTGCAACAGTAGAAATCATGACAAAAGACCACAGCGTAAATACATCACGCCCTACGGGTGCGGCTATGGACCAACCGGTCCTACGACAGCGCGGCCGGCGTTGGGGCATGGCAATAGCGATTTTGCTCATCTTGATTGGACTTGCTGCACTGGCGTGGTGGCTCTGGCCCAGCGGACTACAGGTACCCGCTGCCAGCGTGCGCATCGCTGTCGTCGAGCGCGGCATCCTGCGCGACGACGTGGCCGCGCGTGCAACGGCCCAGCCGCTGCACTCGGTCGTGCTGGATGTGGTGGAAAATGGTCGGGCCGAAGAGGTGATGGTGCGCGATGGCGCGCTGGTACGCCAAGGCGAATTACTGTTCCGGCTGTCGAATCCACAGCGCCGGCTTGAGGTGCTTGCACGCGAAGCCGAGCATGCGCAGCAGATTTCAAACCTGTTGAACCTGCGCCTCGCGGGTGAATCCAGCCGGGCGGAAAGTGCGCGGCGCAGCGCCGACCTCGCGTTTGCAGTCGTTCAGGCTGAGAAGCAATTCGCGAGGAGCGCGGCACTGGCCAAGCAGGGTTTCGTGTCGGGTTCTGCACTGGAAGAAGTAGCCGACCAGCTGACGCGGCAGCGCCACGCGCTAGCCAGCGAAGACGCTGCTGGGAAAAGCGAAGAGGCAGCCCGGCGCGACGCTATCGGACAGATTGCCCAGGCGGTATCCAGGCTGGAAGATGGCCTGAAGTTGGTCAATGCCGGCGTCGATGCACTGGCCGTGCGCGCGCCCGTTACCGGCCGCCTTGCAGATTTCAAATTGCAGGTAGGGGAAACAGTCCGATCAGGACAGCGCCTTGGACGCATCGACGACATCGCGCAATTTTGTTTGGCGGCCCAGCTCGACGAATACTATTTACGTCGCCTTGCCACCGGCCGACCGGCGACAGCCGTGATCGATGGCCAGACCAAGCACGTGATTGTCAGCCGCATATATCCGCAAGTGAGCGACGGCAAATTCACGGTTGAGTTGACGTTCGTTGATGGCCAGCCGGCTACCCTCAGCCCAGGCCAGAGCGTCGACGTCCTGATCACGCTGGGTGCTGCGCGGACTAGCTTGCTTCTTCCAAATGATGCGTTCAGCAATGACACCGGCGGCGGCTGGGTATTCGTCGTGCGCGCTGACGGCGTACAAGCGGAGCACCGGGCCGTGCGTTTTGGCCGGCGCAACAGCACGCAGATCGAAGTACTCGACGGCGTGGTCGCCGGCGAGCGCGTCATCGTGTCGTCATACACGCCGTATGGAACGGCGCTGCATCTTCAGCTTACCCACTAACAGGTCTCTCACGGAAATGACAACATCATGCAATTGAATCGCACACAACAGGAAAGCATGTTCAGGCTCGTCAACATAACGAAAACGTATCGTGGCGGCGAGGTGCAGACAACGGCGCTTGACCGGATTGACCTCACCATCGCCGCGGGTGAATATGTGGCGATCACCGGGCCGTCCGGCTGTGGCAAGTCAACACTCTTGGCTATGCTGGGACTGCTGGACACGCCCGACGGTGGCGAATGCTGGTTCGACGGTCGCAATGTGGCGGGCTGGAGCGAGGCACAGCTCAACCGATTACGGCGCGGACGTATCGGCTTCATTTTTCAGAATTTCAATCTAATCGAAGAATTGACGGTTGCCGAAAATGTGGCATTGGCACTTGACTACCTGGATGTGCCTGCAACGCAACGAAAGGTTCGCGTCGCCGCGATGCTTGATCAACTAGGCGTGGCGCACCGCGCCGGTCACCGTCCGTCGCAACTTTCCGGTGGACAGCAACAGCGTGTAGCCATCGCGCGCGCGCTCGTGGCCAGTCCAGCGCTGCTGCTTGCTGATGAGCCGACGGGCAATCTTGATACAGCACACGGCGACGAGGTGATGCGCATTCTGCGTCAGATCAATGCAGATGGCACGACCATCGTCATGGTGACGCACTCGCCGACGCACGCCGCGCAAGCTTCGCGTACGGTACGGCTGCTGGACGGCCGTATCCTGATCGACGCCCTGCAACCCGCCTGACCGGAGAGCGAACATGTTATTGACCACGATGCGCCACAGCGCACGCGCACTGCGGCGGGAACCCGCCTACGCTGCCATTGTCATAGTCACCCTAGCTATCGGCATTGCTTCAGCCATACTGATTCTCGGCTTAGTGCGTTACTGCTGGCAATATAATGCCGAAGTGCCCGATGTGGAACATGTCTACGTCGTGAAGCAACGCGACAATGTCGATCCCACGGGCCCCTGGTACGACCAGGCGCCGCTGCTGCTGCGCTCTGTTGCAGCGGCAGCGCCCGGTGTGGCTGCGGCCACCGGCTACTTGCCATCACGTCCCGAGACAGCAGGCTTGACGGTCAACGTCGACGGCAAGCTGCATGCCCTGAAAAGCCTGACTGTCTTGCCTGGGTTTGTCGAGATGTTGGGCCTGAGGGCAGTGCAGGGCGATCTTGCCACCGCATTGGAAGCGCCGGATCAGATCGCGGTCACCGAATTAACTGCAATGCGCTTGTTTGGCACCAAGCAGGCGCTGGGCCGCAGTCTGTTTGCGGAAGGTAAATTGTTACGGGTTGGCGCGGTTCTGCGTACGCCGGCAGCGAATACCACCATGCCATTTGAAGCACTACTAGGCACCGATTCAACGCTAGCGGCCGATGTCCGCGATGAAATGCGAACCGGCCTCAAAGGCTGGCCAGGCAAGCTCCTGGTGCGTGTGCACACCAGCGCGTCTGTGCCGATGCTTGTCCGACAGCTGCAGGACGCAGTCGACGGTGCACCAGCATTACATCAGCAGACCCCCGATATCAAGGCGCGCCTGGGCCGGCGCCCAGTAATGGACATTGCGCTAGCGCGGCTCGACGCAGCCTATTTCGATACGGGCATCAAGGGTAATTTCATCGCCAGCGCGGGCCAGCGGGGCGATCCGGTGGTCGTTGCCGGCCTTGCCGCTGTCGCCGTGCTCATCCTTGTTCTGGCTTCGATCAATTTCGTGAACCTGGCGACCGTGCGGGTAGTGCGGCGCCAGCGTGAACTGGCCATGCGCAAAGTGCTCGGCGCCTCAGCTTGGAGCATTGCGCTGGAATTGCTGGCGGAGGCATGGCTGATTACGTTCTTGGCGGCCTCTGTCGGCCTACTCCTGGCATGGCTGGCACTGCCGCTGTTTTCGACCCTGGTCGGCCGCCAACTCAACGACGCGTTCACAGTTGGCGACCTGGGTTGGGTCGGTATCCTTGTCGTCGGGCTCGGGCTGTTGACGGCGGCCTGGCCGGCGTGGATCGCCTGGTCTGTCCCTTCGGCAAAATCATTGGTCGGGCGCACGGCAACTGAATCGCGTGCGACTGCACGCCTGCGGCGCAGTATGACCGTGGCGCAGCTAACGGCAGCGATTGGATTTGCCAGTGTGACCTTAGCCATCGCCTGGCAGACAAGTTACGCCATGCGCGCTTCGCCTGGATTCGACCCGGCCTCCATACTCATCGTAGATATGCCTGAACAGGTCAAATACAGCGCGCCAGCGCGCGGCCTGATGACGGCTTTGGCGGCTGCGCCCGGGGTACAAGACGTAGCTGTGTCGGATGACGCGATCGGCCGTCATAACGACACGTGGCGCCGCGACCTGAAACGTCCGGATGGCACCAGTGCCACGATGGAAATCAAGCAAGTTAGCCACAATTTTTTTATGCTTTACGCCATCAAGCCAGAAGCCGGGCGCTTATTCGATCGAACCCTGGACCATGACGACGACTCCGTGCCGCTGGTTCTAAATGCACTTGCAGCACGCCAGCTCGGCTTTGCCGACGCACGAGCAGCACTTGGTCAAATCGTCATCACGACAAGTTTTGATAACAAGCCGGTCCCAGGTCGTGTCATCGGGATCGCGCCACCACTGCGGTTCCAGTCATTGCGCGAAGCACTGGCGCCGATGGCGTTCCAATTGAGTACAGGCGGTAGTGCCTTGAGCGTTCGCGCGGATGGCGACCCCGCCAAGGTAGTTGATGTCATCAGGTCCATATGGCCAAGTTATTTTCCCTCGGCCATTGCGTCCATCCAGCCAGCGTCGAGCGTCCTTGCCGCCAATTATGCTGACGATGCGCGCATGGCCAGCCTGCTCGCACTGGCAACAGGTATCGCCCTAACCCTTGCAGCATGTGGAACCTACGTTCTGTCGGCCGATACAGTGCAGCGCCGCGCTCGCGAAATCGTCTTGCGCAAGCTGCATGGTGCAAGTGACTCTGCTATCGGCCTCCTGGTCTTGCGCGGCGTCGGAACTATGCTGTTGGTAGCCGCGTTAATTGGATTGCCGGTTGCAGCAGTGGCCATCGCACGTTATCTGTCTACTTGGGTCGAAACGGCACCTGTCGGTTACTTGACCTTACTGCTCGCGTTCGTCGTGACCAGCGTTGTTGCATTGGCGGCAGCCAGTCGACAAGCGTGGATCGCGATGAAGGTCCGTCCCGCCAATGCCCTTCGAATGTAACGCATCAATGTTCGTTACGAGCACTCGACGTAAGCAAAACGCAGCCTTTGAAAGGCTGCTTTGGGGGGCAAGCGGAACTTCGCATGTGAAAAATCTGGCAGCAAGCCGTACCACATTTGAATGTGGCAAACCGGTGCTGTCGAAGAGTCGATAGCGGCTTGTGTCAGACCTGTCCATCGGTTCATGGTGTGCCTGCAAGCTATAACGCTTCAGGACGATGGCGCCGCCATCGCCAGCGAATCGGAGAGGATATGCCACAAGGCCGCGTGGCGCTGCTGCAGGGCGGCGCCGCCCGCGTAGATCAGTTCCACGTGCAGGCTGTCGACGATGCCCAGGTAGGCCTGCGAATACAGGTCGAGGCGCTGGGGTGCCAGGGCGGGCGCCATGCGGCCCAGGCTCTTCACGTAATACTGCTGCAATTGCGCCAGCAAGGCTTCGTAGCCCGTACCGACATCGATGCGCAGGGGGGCGGGCGGCAAATACGCCGTGCGCAGCAAAAAGCGCAAATGGGCCGAATCCGCATAGCGCTGCGCCATGCGGTCGCAGTACAGCGAGCCGGCCAGTTGCCCGTCGGCTGCCTCCAGCGCCGCCTCGTCGGCGAAACAGGCGTCCATGAAGGCTTGCTCTTCGGCCAGCGCGTCGGCAAACACGTCCAGAAACAGGGCGTCCTTGCCGGCGAAATGGGAGTAGAGCGACGCCTTGCGCATGCCGGCTTGCGCGGCGATGTCGCTGAGAGACGAGGCATCGTAGCCATGTTCCGAAAAGTGCACGACGGCGACGGCACAGATGTTATCGGCCGAAGCCGAGCGTTTTTTCATCATTGGGGTGAGAGTGAGTGAGGCGTCAGTGCGCTCCCAGGCTGCTGGCATGGGCCGGATGGACGCGCGCAGTGGCCAGGGTCAGCCATGATACCAGCAGGCCGGCCACCGTCAAGAACAGCAGCCAGGGTAGCGGCCCCCATTCGGACAGGCTGGCCGCCAGCGGCGTGGCCAGCGAGGACAAGGTCATCTGGATGGCGCCCAGCAATGCCGCCGTGGAACCGAGCGCGCGCTGTTGCGAGCCCATGGCCATGGCCATCAGTGCCGCTTCCGCGATGCCCAGGCCAAACAGGGCCACGAACATGCCGGGCACGACGGCGACAATGCCGAAGCCCGCCCACGCACCCAGCAGGGCCAGCACGGCGCCGCCCAGCATGGCGGTGCTACCCGCCACGCAGAGGCGCGCCACACCGTGCTGTTCCACCAGGCGGCCGCTGGCCATGGCGCCCAGTAGAACTGCCACGCCCGTGGCGCCGAACACCAGGCCGAAGCTGCCGGCGGACAGGCCGAAATCGCGCTGGTACACCAGAGACGCCCCGCCGATATAGGCAAACAGGAAAAAGAAAGTGGCGGACAGGGCCAGCGCGGGTAGCAGGAAGGCGCGGTCCAGCGCGATGCGCGCATAGGTGCGGTGCAGGCCGCGCGGCGAGACCCGCTTGGCGATGGGTAAAGTTTCCGGCAAGAACAGTGCGCTATTGAGCAGGGTCAAGGCGCCCAGCGCGGCCAGGGCCAGCATCACGGCGCGCCAGCCGTATTGGGCATCGAGCAAGCCGCCCACGGCGGGCGCCAGCACGGGCGCCAGGCCCACGATGGTCATCAACAGGGCAAACAGCTGCGCCGCTTTGACCCCATCTGCCACGTCGCGCACCATGCTCATCACCACGACCAAGGTCAGCGCCGCGCCCAGGCCCTGCAGCAAACGCGCCAGCAGCAGGGTGGACAGCTGGTCCGCCTGCGACGCCCATACGGCCGCCACGATGTAGACGGCGATGCCGGCCAGCAGCGGATAGCGCCGGCCCAGCATGTCCGTCAGCGGCCCACACAGCAATTGTCCGCCGCCCAGGGCCAGCAGGAAAACGGTCAGGCTCAGCTGCACATTCGCATACGAGGTGTGCAGTTCGCGCGCCATCGCAGGCATCGAGGCCAGGTACATGTCGATGCCTGCCGGACCGAGCACGGCCACCAGGGCCAGGGAAGCCGCCAGCCCAAGACTGGCGGCGGGGAGAGTGGTTTGCTGCTGCATTGCGATTCCTTCGTGTCATCAAAACATCGGGGCATGGACGCCGCCGTGTTTTTTATTGTACACTTACTGCCTACCGGTAGGTAGTTTGTTCAATTATGTGAAGGGGATGAGAGCAATGAAGAAAGAAACAATGACGGGAGAACTGGCATGACGGAAGTGGGAATTTCGCTCAGCGGCGTGGCCGTCGCGTTGCTGTTTGCCGCCTGGAGTTCGCACCGCAGCCGCTGTGAGCGGCGCGATGTCATGTTGCTGACGATACTGGGCACCGTGCTGGGGCTGCCGGGTGCGGCCTTGCTGGCGTTGTAAAAGTGAGTCGCGTAGGTCGGATTAGCGGAGCGTAATCCGACCTCACCACACACGCCAACCATGTTGTCGGATTACGGCCCTCCGGGCCTAATCCGACCTACGTACCCTTGCGGGCATGAAAAAAGGCAGGCCGTCTGGCCTGCCTTCCTGTCGCTGGCACGCCCGCGGAAGCGGGCGCGTGGCGTTTACTCTTCTTCGTACGAGCTGATAGGTGCGCAGCCGCAGAACAGGTTGCGGTCGCCGTACACATTGTCGGCGCGGCCGACTGGTGGCCAGTATTTGCGCTGGCGCAGGGACGCGACTGGGTAAGCCGCGATTTCACGGCTGTACTTGCGTTCCCAGTTGTCCGACATCAACACCTGCGCCGTGTGCGGCGCGTTTCTCAGGGGGTTGTCGTCGTGGTCGAATTCACCGCTGGCGACCTTGGCGATTTCCGCGCGGATGGCGATCATGGCGTCGATGAAGCGGTCGATTTCCACTTTCGATTCGCTTTCCGTCGGTTCGATCATCAGCGTGCCCGGCACGGGGAAGCTCATGGTCGGCGCATGGAAACCGAAGTCCATCAGGCGCTTGGCCACGTCTTCGTTGCTGATGCCGGTGGCGTCCGTGATCGGGCGCAGGTCCAGGATGCATTCGTGCGCGACCAGGCCGTCGTGGCCCGAGTACAGCACAGGGTAGTGCGGCGCCAGGCGGCGCGCGATGTAGTTCGCCGCCAGAATCGCCGTCTCGGTCGCTGCCGTCAAGCCTTCCGCGCCCATCATGGCGATGTACATCCACGAAATCGGCAGGATGCTGGCCGAGCCGAATGGCGCGGCGCTGACAGCGCCGATACCGGCGGCATCGCGCTGGTAGCCCGACGAACGCTGGTTCGGCAGGAATTTCGCCAGGTGGGCGCCCACGCCGATCGGGCCGACGCCTGGTCCGCCGCCGCCGTGCGGGATGCAGAAGGTCTTGTGCAGGTTCAGGTGGGACACGTCGCCGCCAAACGAGCCGGGAGCGGCCACGCCGACCAGCGCGTTCATGTTGGCGCCGTCGATGTAGACCTGGCCGCCGTGCGAGTGGATAATCTCGCACAGTTCCTGGATGCCTTCTTCAAACACGCCGTGGGTGGATGGGTAGGTGACCATCACGCAAGCCAGGTTGGCGCTGTGCTTTTCCGCTTTCGCTTTCAGGTCGGCCAGGTCCACGTTGCCGTTGGCGTCGCAGCTGGTGACGACCACCTGCATACCGACCATGTTGGCCGAGGCAGGATTGGTGCCGTGCGCCGACGATGGAATCAAACAGATGTTGCGGTGGCCTTCGCCGCGCGACTCATGGTAGGCCTTGATCACCAGCAGGCCCGCATATTCGCCCTGCGAGCCGGCGTTCGGCTGCAGCGAGACGGCCGCATAGCCAGTCAGCGCGCACAGCATTTCTTCCAGCTGCGCAATCATTTCGCGGTAGCCCACGGTTTGCGCATCGGGCGCGAACGGGTGGATGTTCGAGAATTCCGGCCAGGTCACGGGAATCATTTCGCTCGTCGCGTTCAGCTTCATGGTGCATGAGCCGAGCGGGATCATGGTGCGGTCCAGCGCCAGGTCCTTGTCGGCCAGGCTGCGCAGGTAGCGCAGCATTTCGTGTTCCGAATGGTAGCTGTTGAAGACGGGGTGGGTCAGGTAGGCGCTCTCGCGCGCCAGGTTGGCCGGCAGCGCGCTGGTCACATTCGCTTCCACGCTGTCCAGGTCCGGCGCGGCAGGCGCGTTGACCAGGCCGTGCGCGAACACTTTCCACAGCAGCGCGATATCGTCGCGCGTGGTGGTTTCATCGAGCGACACGCCCACGTGGGTATTGTCGATCTTGCGCAGGTTGACGCCGTGGTGAATGGCCGTCGCGTGCAGTTGCGCCGCATCGGCGACGTTGATGGTCAGGGTGTCGAAGTAGCTTGCATTGACGACGCCATAGCCCAGGGTCTTCAGGTTGGCGGCCAGCACGCCCGTGTAACGGTGCACGCGCTGGGCGATCTGCAGCAGGCCGGCAGGGCCGTGGTAGACGGCGTACATCGAGGCCATCACGGCCAGCAGCACTTGCGCCGTGCAGATGTTGGACGTCGCTTTTTCGCGGCGGATATGCTGTTCGCGCGTTTGCAGGGCCAGGCGATACGCCTTGTTGCCTTGCGCATCGACGGTCACGCCGACCAGGCGGCCCGACATATTGCGCTTGAATTCATCGCGCGTGGACAGGAAGCCAGCGTGCGGGCCGCCGAAACCGAGCGGCACGCCGAAACGCTGGCTGTTGCCGACGACGACGTCGGCGCCCCATTCGCCAGGAGGCGTCAGCATGGTCAGGGCCAGCAGGTCGGCTGCGACGATGACCATGGCGCCATGCGCGTGCAGTTTTTCCACGCCGGCGCGGTAGTCGCGCACGACACCGTTCACGCCAGGATATTGCAGCAGCACGCCGAAGCAGGCGTCCAGCGACTCGATTTCCGCCGGGTCGAAGGTGCGCACCTCGATGCCGATCGGCTGGGCGCGCGTCTGCACCACTTCCAGCGTTTGCGGCAGCACGTCATTGGCGACATACAGCACGTTCGATTTCGACTTGCCCACGCGCTGGATCAACGTCATCGCTTCGGCGGCGGCCGTGCCTTCGTCCAGCATCGAGGCATTCGAGATGCCCATGCCGGTCAGGTCGGTGATCACTTGCTGGAAGTTCAGGATCGCTTCCAGGCGGCCTTGCGAAATCTCGGGCTGGTAGGGCGTGTAGGCCGTGTACCAGGCAGGATTTTCAAAGATGTTGCGTAAAACCACACCAGGGGTGAACGTGTTGTAATAGCCTTGGCCAATCAGCGACTTGAGCACCTGGTTCTTGCCGGCGATGGCTTTCAGGCGCGACAAAGCTTCCTGTTCCGGCATCGGCTGCGAATACGCGCCCAATGGCAGGGCGCCTTTGTTGCGGATGTTGGCCGGTACCAGGGCATCGATCAGCGCGGCGCGCGATGGATAGCCGAGGGTCGCCAGCATGGCTTGCTGTTCGGTGGAGGAAGGGCCGATGTGGCGGGCGATGAAGGCATCGCGTGCTTCGAGTTGGGTCAGGCTGGTGCGGGTCATGATATAGAGGCCAAAAAAGACTGAAAAACCGGGAGGCGGCGCGCGGGCGCTGCTGGAAAAAAGCAAACGGGCCGCAAGCGCGGCCCGTGAGTCAAACGCGATTACGCGCTGGTGGTGGCGCCATAGGCGGCAGCGTCGAGCAAGCCGTCCAGGGCCGACACGTCGGCTGGCTTGATCTTGAACAGCCAGTTGGCGTAGGCGTCGGTGTTGATCGATTCAGGCGCATTGACCACGTCGTCGTTGACGGCCACGACTTCGCCGGCGATAGGCGCGTAGATGTCGCTCGCGGCCTTGACCGATTCCACCACGGCGGCGTCGTCGCCGGCGCCATAGGTATTGCCCACGGTTGGCAGTTCGACGAAGACGATGTCGCCCAGGGCGTCCTGCGCGTACTCGGTGATGCCGACGGTGATAGTGCCGTCGCCTTCAAGGCGTACCCATTCGTGGGAGGCTGTGTACTTCAGGTCTGCAGGAATGTTCATGTGTGGCTCCAGATGGTAAGTGTTCGTTATTGATTATGGTTGTTCGGTCTTGCGGGCGGTGGCTCTCTATCGCTAATCGCTTACGCAGCCAGGATTTTACCGTTACGCACGAAAGGCAGCTTGACGACGGAGGCGGCCAGTTGTTTGCCGCGGATTTCCACGTGCACGGTGTCGCCCACATTCACGCCATTCGGCACGCGCGCCAGGGCAATCGCTTCCTGCATGGTCGGGCTGAAGGTGCCGCTGGTGATTTCGCCTGTGGCTTCGTTGCCGGCGATGATGACTTTTTGGTGGGCGCGCAGCACGCCGCCTTTTTCACGCAGGATCAGACCGACGAATTGCGCGTTCTGGCCTTTTGCCAGCAGGGCGGCCTTGCCGATGAAGTCACGCTCGCTGACCAGGTCGATGGTCCACGCCAGGCCCGCATCGAGCGGGTTGACGGTTTCATCCATGTCCTGGCCGTACAGGTTCATGCCCGCTTCCAGGCGCAGGGTGTCGCGCGCACCCAGGCCGGCCGGCTTGACGCCGGCGGCGATCAGGGCGTTCCACAGCGCTTCCACCTGGGTCGCGGCCACGCCGATTTCAAAACCGTCTTCGCCCGTGTAGCCGGTGCGCGCCAGCATGACTTCGCCGAACGCGGTGTCCTTGACGATGACGACATTGAAGGGCTTGATGGCTTCGGACGCGGCTTGCGTCTCCGGCAGCACTTGCCACACCTTGGCGCGTGCGTTCGGCCCTTGCACGGCCACCAGGGCCATGGCGTCATTGCCGTCGCGGCGTTCGGTAATCGTCAGGCCGCTGTTGGTGTTGGTATTTTGCTGCTGCATCCAGGCCACGTCTTTTTCCGCCGTGCCCGCATTGACGACCAGGCGGAACCAGTTTTCGCTGAAGAAGTAGACGATCAGGTCATCGATGACGGTACCTTCGGCATTCAACATGCACGAATACAGCGCCTTGCCCGATACTTGCAGCTTGTCGACGTTGTTGGCCAGCAAGCCGCGCAAAAAGGCGCGCACGTTCGGGCCTTCGATATCGACCACGCACATATGGGACACGTCGAACATGCCGGCGTCGCTACGCACGGCATTGTGTTCTTCGATTTGCGAGCCGTAGTTGACGGGCATGTCCCAGCCGCCGAAATCGACCATGCGGGCGCCGAGGGCACGGTGGGCGTTGTTGAGTGGGGTCGCTTTGAGCGTCATGGATTCCTCGGGACGAAGGTAAAGGGGGAAGTTAACAGAACACACAGAGCCAAACACGGCTTTCCGGCGTGATCACTGACCCCCCTGTCCTTTGTACCTGAGAGATTACGGGGGGCTTGCCCCGTGCGCCCCTTCGGTGGGCCGCCGGCAATAGCCGCGGCCGCTCTCCAGAGTTGAGCTAAAGGTGTCGCCAAAGCAACAACTTCAGTCCGCCTGATCGGTCCTTTTGCCTGAGAGTTTTTGGGTAGTGCCCCTTCGGCGGCAACGCTGGGTTGCCCTCTCCCGATCAAGTGTGAGGAATATATGCCAGCAGGGGTATTCTGTCAATCTGTAAAGGCGTTGCCAAATTGCCGTAAAAGCCCCGATTTGCGGGGCTGTTGAGGGGGCTGATCCAGTGCAAAAGGGCGCCCGGCCCCGCGCGAATGGGCTATGATGAAGTTCGGGCTTTCTTGTGGGTGGCTGCCATGAACACGACACAGAGCGGGATACAATACGAGATACAACACGAGATACAAAACAACACCGAGCAGCACGGTTACTTCACCCTCTCGGGCGACGTCAACAGTGACATGGTGCGGCGCGTCTTCAACGCCGTGTCCGACATCACGGAAGACAAGCTCACTACCGCGCACATCCTGATTCAATCGAACGGCGGCTATGTCAGTGATGGTATCTGTCTGTACAACTTCATCAGTCAGTTGCCGCTCGACATCATTACCTATAACGCAGGCGCCGTGGCGTCCATCGCCGTCACCCTGTTTCTGGCAGGGCGGCACCGCCATGCCAGCGACACGGCCCGTTTCATGGTGCACAAGTCGCATGCAACCGCCTCGCCCGGTTCCCGGCCCGATGCGCTGAGCATCATCGTCGAGGGCTTGCGCGCTGATGACATGCGTACGGAGCGCATCCTGCGCGCCCACGTCAAACTGACGGACGAGCAGTGGCAAGTGCATGCGTATTCCGACCTGCACCTGACGGCCGACCAGGCGCTGGAAGTGGGCATGATTGAATCGATCCGCGATTTTGCGCCGCCCAAGGGCAAACGCCTGACGAATATCTGAGGCGCGCCCGGCGCTGTCAGGCGGATGGTTGGGCGTGGAAATTTTGTAATCGAATGTAATTCTTCGCTGCAGCACAGCAAAAGCCGCGCGGAACAGGGCCGAGTCATGGCATAGTGCGAGTTGTTCATGAAATAAGTGCAAGCACGATGACTTGGTGGAATGGGATTTCTTTTGCGGCTGACATGTCCGTGATGGGGCCGGCTGGTGTGGCGATCGCCCTGTGGCTGCTCGTGTCGCGCCAATGGCGCCTGGTGCTCAGCTGGAGCTTGTGGTACGGCGGCGGACTGGCCCTCGTGGTGCTGTCAAAACTGGCCTTCATGAGCTGGGGCGTGGGTAGCAGCGCGCTCGATTTTACCGGTTTCAGCGGCCACGCCATGCGCGCCGGCGCCGTGTTTCCCGTGCTGATGTATGTGCTGCTGCAGCGGGCTGAACCGCGCTGGCGTGATGCCGGCGTCTTGATCGGCGTGGCATTTGCCGTGCTGGTCGCCATTTCCCGCGTGGTCGTGCAGGCGCACAGCGTGTCGGAAGCCGTCAGCGGCTGCGTGCTGGGTCTGGCGCTGGCACTGGGCTTCATGTGGAATGCCCGCGGCGTCGTCAATTTCGCCGTCAGTCATGCGCTGGCGCTGGCCAGCATGGTGCTGATGGTGGCGCTGAGCTTCAAGGCCGAGCCCATGCCGACCGAGCAGTGGCTGCAAAAACTGGCCATGTTGCTGTCCGGCCATGAGCGTGTTTTTTCGCGCGAAGACTGGAAGCTGGCGCAGGATGGCCGCCCAGCCCCGTGACAAGGGGCGCGCTGCTGCCTGGCGCTGCTGTTTTTTGGCCAGAAAAGCATCAGGAAATGGTATGATGAACCACTTTTCAGCGGTGAGCAGCCAGGCTGCCGTCGCAATGGTGCATCTGAACTGAATATGAACCGGGTTCGCCGATCTCAACCGCCAGCATAGGCCAGGAACTCTAAAACACGTGCGTCTCTCTTCCATCAAGTTGTCGGGATTTAAGTCTTTCGTCGATCCCACCAATTTCCAGGTGCCAGGCCAGCTCGTGGGCGTGGTCGGGCCTAATGGCTGCGGCAAGTCGAATATCATCGACGCCGTGCGCTGGGTGCTGGGCGAATCGAAAGCGTCTGAATTGCGCGGCGAGTCGATGCAGGACGTCATTTTCAACGGCTCCACTCATCGCAAGCCTGCCGGGCGCGCTTCCGTGGAACTCGTGTTCGACAATAACGATGGCAAGGCGTCCGGCCAGTGGGGCCAGTACGCCGAGATCGCCGTCAAGCGCACCCTGACGCGCGACGGCACGTCCACCTATTACATCAATGGCCAGCCCGTGCGCCGGCGCGACATCCAGGATATTTTCCTCGGCACGGGCCTCGGCCCGCGTGCCTACGCCATCATCGGCCAGGGCATGATTTCGCGCATCATCGAATCGCGCCCCGAAGAATTGCGCGTCTTCCTGGAAGAAGCGGCCGGCGTGTCGAAATACAAGGAACGCCGCCGCGAGACGGAAAACCGTCTGCAGGATACGCGCGAGAATTTGCTGCGCGTGGAAGACATCTTGCGCGAACTCAATGCCAATCTGGAAAAGCTGGAAGCGCAGGCGGCCGTGGCCACGCGTTTCCACGCCTTGCAGGCGGACCAGGAAGAAAAGCAGAAGTTGTTGTGGCTGCTACGCAAGAACGAGGCGCAGAACGAGCAGACGCGCTATTTCCGTGAAGTGGAACAGGCGCAGACGGACCTGGAAGAACAGACGGCCAAGCTGCGCAACGTGGAACTGACCCTGGAGCAGATGCGCCAGGCGCACTTCGCCGTGGGCGACCGTTTGCATACGGCGCAGGGTCATCTGTACCAGACGAATGCGGAAATCGGCAGCCTGGAAGCGCAGATCAAGTTCGTCATCGAATCGCGCGCCCGCCTGCAGGCCCAGCTGGCCACCCTGACAGCCCAGCGCGACCAGTGGAACAGCCAAGGCAGCGAGTACCAGGAACAGATCGAAGAGGCAGAATTCCACCTCGAGGAACTTGCCGCCAAGGTGGAACAATCGCAAATGATGGCCGAGCAGAAGGGCGAGCAATTGCCCGAGCTGGACGCCGCCTGGCGCGCCGCGCAAAACAAGAGCACGGAATCGCGCGCGCGGATCATGCAGGCCCAGCAGCAACTGGAACTGGAATCGGCGCACCAGCGCAATGCCTCCAACATCCTGGCCAGCCTGTTGACGCGCCGCGAGCGCTTGCAGCAGGAAAAGAACAGCCTGAGCCTGCCAGACAGCAGCCATCTGGAAAACCTGAAACTGCAGCTGGAAGAAAAACAGCAAACGCTGGAAGAACAGGGTTTTTACCTGGAAGAAGCGCTGGAGCAGCAGCCGAAGCTGGAGCAGGAACGGATGGAGGCGCAGGCGCAGGTCAATGCCGAGACGGCCGCCAACGCGCAGCTGGAAGCGCGTCTTTCCGCTTTGAAACAATTGCAGGAACGAGTACAGACGCAGGGCAAGGTTCAGCCGTGGCTGAAAAAGCACGAACTCGACACCTTGCCGCGCCTGTGGCAAAAGCTGCAGATCGAAGCGGGCTGGGAAGCGGCCATGGAATCGATCCTGCGCGAGCGCACGTCGGCCCTGCAACTGTCGAATATCGACTGGGCCAAGGCTTTCTTTGCCGACGCGCCGCCAGCCAAGCTGGCCCTGTATGCGCCGTCCACCGTGGCGCCGCTGCCCCTGCCAGAAGTGGCGGGCCTGAAACCGTTCCTGAACTTGCTCAAACTCAACGATCCTGGCTTGCGCGGCTTGCTGCAGGATTGGCTGTACAACGCCTACGCCGTGGAAGACGCGGCCGAGGCGCTGGCCGAGCGGGGCAAGTTACCGCCAGGCGGCTATTTCGTCACGCGCGCCGGCCATGTGGTCACAGCGTCCAGCGTGCGCTTCTATGCGGCCGATTCGGAGCAGGAAGGCATGCTGGGCCGCCAGCAGGAAATCGAGAATATCGGCAAACAGTTGCGCGCACAGCAATTGCTGGCCGAAGAGGCGCGCGCCCGTTCCGTGCGGGCCGACGCGGCCGTCGCTACCCTGACGCGCAACCTGTCCGACTTGCGCCTGCGCATACAGCAACTGACCTCGTCCGTGCATACGTTGCAACTGGACGTGGTGAAACTGTCGGAAGTGGAAGCGCGCTTCAACCAGCGCAGCACGCAGATCGGCGCGGACCTGGCCGAAATCGCCGCGCAGGAAACGGAACAGATGCAGACCAAGCTGGAATCGGAAGAAAAATTCGAACAGCTGGATATGGAACTGGGCAACTTGCAGGAAGCGCACGAAGACGGCCATACGGACTTCTTGCAAAAGGAACAGCGTCTGGCCGAGGCACGCGAAGCCTTGCGCGACCTGGAGCGGGCCGCCAAGGATACGGAATACGCGGAAAAAGCCCACCGCGCGAAGATCGAGGAATTGCGCCGCAACATCGCCACGGCCAGCACGCAGGCGCAGCAAGTGACGGCCAGCCTGCAGGCGGGCGAACTGGAGTTGGCCAACCTGGAAAGCGGCGCGGCCGCCGACGGCTTGCAGGACTTGCTTGAGCGCCGTACCACGCAGGAGCGGGCGCTGGCGGACGCGCGCCATGAACTGGACCAGATCACGCAGCAACTGCGCCTGTCCGAAGATGCGCGCACGCAGTCGGAGCGCAGCTTGCAGCCGCAGCGCGACAAGATCATGGAAATGCAGCTCAAGGAACAGGCCGCGCGCCTGAATCAGGAGCAGTTCGCCCAGCAATTGCTCGAATCGGGCGCCGATGAAGCGGCCTTGACGGAAAAGTTGCATCCGGACATGCGTCCGTCGTATCTGCAGGGCGAAGTCACGCGGTTGACGAATGCGATCACGTCCCTGGGCGCCGTCAACCTGGCCGCGCTGGATGAACTGGCACAGGCCTCCGAGCGCAAGAACTTCCTCGACGCCCAGAATGCCGACCTGACGGAAGCGATCAACACCTTGGAAGACGCGATCCACAAGATCGACAAGGAGACGCGCGACCTGTTGCAAGACACGTTCGACAAGGTCAACCATCACTTTTCCGAGCTATTCCCGATTCTGTTTGGCGGCGGCCAGGCGAAACTGACCATGACGGGCGACGAGATTCTCGATTCCGGTGTACAAGTCATGGCGCAGCCTCCCGGCAAGAAAAATGCCACCATCCACCTGTTGTCCGGTGGAGAGAAGGCGCTGACCGCGACCGCATTGGTGTTTTCCATGTTCCGCCTGAATCCGGCGCCGTTCTGCCTGCTCGACGAAGTCGATGCACCGCTGGACGATTCGAACACGGAACGCTTCTGCCGCATGGTCAAGCGCATGTCCGACCAGACCCAATTCCTTTTCATTTCGCATAACAAGATTGCGATGGAAATGGCCCATCAATTGATCGGTGTGACGATGCAGGAGCAGGGCGTATCGCGCATCGTGGCGGTGGACATGGAGTCTGCCGCAAATTTTGCTACCGAGGCACAAGCAGCATGACAGACTTACAAATTACCTTGTTCGGCGCCGGCGGCGTCTTTATCGTCGGTGTTTTCTCATACAACAAATGGCAGGAGTACAAGGCCAAGAAAAGCGTGGAACGGGCCTTTTCCACCGACCACGACGATGTGCTGATGCGCGAGGGCGACGCCCCCGTGACGGATGTCCCGGAACCTGTCTTGCGCCAGGAACCGCGCTTTGATGCCGCGCCTGCCGCCAAGGCCGAACCGTCGTTCGGCGCGCCGCCGGCGGCACCCGTGTCCGACGCCCCTGTGCATGCGGAACCGTCGCTGGGGGATAGCCCAGCCGAGCCGGTCCAGGCACCTGCTGCCGAGCCCGTGCAAGAGGTGAGCGCCGCCAGCGAACAGGCGACCAGCCTGGTTGACCCGCTGATCGATTGCCTGCTGCCCCTGTCGCTGGAAGCGCCCGTGCGGGGCGACAAGATCCTGCCGGTCCTGCAAACCTTGCGCCTGGTGGGCAACAAGCCCGTGCACTTCATTGGCTTGCACGTGAATGGCGACTGGGAACCGATCACGCATGGCGGTGTCTATACCAAGATGCAGGGCGGCGTGCAGCTGGCCAGCCGCAGCACGGCCTTGAATGAACTGGAATACTCGGAACTGGTTACGCGGCTGCGCGGTGTGGCGGACGAAATCGGCGCCGAACCGGAAGTGCCCGACATGATGGAAGTGATGGCCGAAGCGCGCAATCTGCACCGCTTTGTTGCCGGTCACGATGCCCAGCTGGGCGTCAACCTGCACACGAACGGCGCGCCATGGGCCATTTCCACCTTGCTCTTCGCCTTGGAAAAGCAAGGCTTTGATGTGCGTCCGGACGGCCGTTTCGTCATGCCTGATGGCGACGGCAGCTATCTGTTCTCGCTGTCGACGAATGTCACGCTGGCCGAGGAAACCACGCCCCGCCTGACCCTGCTGCTGGACGTGCCTTGCGTGGCGCCCGCGCGCGACGGCTTCGGCTCCATGGTTGCCTGCGCCAAAGCGCTGGTGGGCCGCCTCGACGCGACCATCGTCGACGATTACAACCAGGCCTTGTCCGATGCGGCCCTGGCCGAGATCGCCGGCCAGGTGCAAGAGTTTTACCAGGAAATGGACGCGGCCGACATTCCGGCCGGTTCCACCCGCGCCCTGCGTTTATTTAGCTGAAGAATCCCGCAACAATGACTGATCCGACTAACCAGGACGCCGCCCGGCGCGTCCTGGCACTCACTGCCGAACTTAACCGGCATCTGCACGCCTACCACGTGCTCGACAACCCCACCATTCCCGACGCCGAGTACGACAAGCTGTTCGTCGAACTGCAGGCGCTGGAAGCGGCCCACCCTGACTTGCGCACGCCCGATTCGCCCACCTTGCGCGTGGGTGCGGCGCCCTTGCCGCAATTCGAGCAAGTCACGCATACGGTGCCGATGTTGTCGCTGAACAATGGTTTCACCGATGACGATATTGTCAATTTCGACCGTCGCGTGCGCGAAGGCCTGGACCTTGATGGTGCAGAAGTCGAGTATGCCGCCGAAGTGAAATTCGATGGCCTGGCCATCAACCTGCGCTATGAAAACGGTTTGTTCGTGCAGGCGGCCACGCGCGGCGATGGCGCCACGGGCGAGGACGTGACGGCCAATATCCGCACCATCGCTGGCATTCCGCTGCGCTTGCAGGGTGACATGATTCCCTCCGTGCTCGATGTGCGCGGCGAAGTGATGATGTTCAAGGCCGATTTTGCCCGCCTGAACGAACGCCAGCGTGTAGCGGGGCACAAGGAGTTCGCCAATCCCCGCAATGCGGCAGCCGGCAGCCTGCGCCAGCTCGATTCGCGTATCACTGCACAGCGCAAGCTGCGTTTTTATGCCTACGGCATCGGCGCCCTCGATGGCGCCGCCATGCCGGTGTCGCATTCGGCCTTGCTGGACTGGTACGCAACCCTGGGCATACCCGTTTCGAAGGAGCGCAAGGTGGTGCTGGGCGCAAAGGGCTTGCTGGCATACTACGCCGATATCGGCGCGCGTCGTCCCGCCTTGCCCTATGAAATCGACGGTGTGGTCTACAAGGTGAACGCGACGCAAGACCAGCAGGAGCTGGGCTTTGTGTCGCGCGCCCCCCGTTTTGCGCTGGCGCACAAGTTCCCCGCCGAAGAAGCCTTGACCGTGGTGCTGGGCATCGATATCCAGGTGGGCCGCACGGGCGCCATGACGCCCGTGGCGCGCCTGGCGCCCGTGTCCGTCGGCGGCGTGACGGTGACCAACGCCACCTTGCATAATGAAGATGAAGTGCTGCGCAAGGATGTGCGCGTGGGCGATACCGTCGTCGTGCGTCGTGCCGGCGATGTGATCCCTGAAGTGCTGTCCGTGGTGCTGGACAAGCGCCCCGAACCGCCGCCGCCGCCTTTCAAGATGCTGGAACGCTGCCCTGTCTGCGATTCCCACGTGGTGCGGGAAGAGGGCGAAGCGATTGCCCGCTGCTCGGGCGGCCTGTTCTGTTCGGCCCAGCGCAAGGAAGCATTCCGCCATTTCGCGGGCCGCCGCATGATGGATATCGAAGGCCTGGGCGAACGTTATATCGATACCCTGGTCGAACTGGAATACGTGCATGGCCTGGCCGACCTGTACAGCCTGACCCTGGACAAACTGCTGGAAATGAAGCTGCGCGCCGACGAGCGCGATGGTTCGACGCCAGAAACAGTGCAACAAGGCAAGATTCCCACCAAATGGGCGGAAAACTTGCTGGCTGGCATAGACGCGAGCAAGCGCCCGCCGCTCGAGCGTTTCCTGTTCGCGCTGGGCATCCGCCACGTGGGTGAGTCGACGGCCAAGACCCTTGCCGAGTGGCTGGGCAGTCTGGCGTATGTGCGGCAGGCGCCGGCGGCCTTGCTGCGCGTGCTGCCCGATATCGGCGGCACGGTGGCCGAGTCGATTGCCGATTTCTTTGCCGAAGAAAAGAACCAGCAGGCGCTGCAGGCATTGCTGGATGCTGGCGTCACGCCGCAGGGTGAACACGCGCCCAGTGCGAAGCTGCGCACGCAACTGGAACAAACCACGCTGCTGGCCGCTATCGGTATCCCAAAGCTGACGGAACCGCGCAGCAAGCAACTGGTGGAGCGGGGCGTGACCCTGGCCAGTCTGGCGGCGCAGGGCGCGAGCTTCCACGCGGGCTTGCCCGCCGCCGTGGCTGAATCCCTGGCGCAATGGCTGGCCAATGACGGCAATGTCAGGTTGCTAGCTCAACTGGACGCCTTGCGAAATGAATTACTGTCACAATTACCTGAAATGCCAGCGGCCGGTGGCAAGCTGGACGGCAAGACTTTCGTCCTGACGGGCACCTTGCCCACTATGAGCCGCGACGAGGCTGCGGAGCTGATCGAGGCGGCCGGTGGCAAGGTCAGCGGTTCCGTGTCGAAGAAAACCGCTTACGTCGTGGCCGGCTCGGACGCTGGCAGCAAGCTGGCCAAGGCGCAGGAACTGGGCGTGGCCATACTCGACGAAGCTGGTTTGCTAGCCTTGCTCGCGCAAGACTAATCATTAAAATATTATAGAAGACCCATGAAAAAAATCAGAAAAGCAGTCTTTCCCGTCGCCGGCCTGGGCAGCCGTTTCTTGCCTGCGACCAAGGCACAACCGAAGGAAATGCTGCCCATCGTCGACAAGCCGTTGATCCAGTACGCGGTGGAAGAAGCGGTGGCGGCCGGCATCACGGAAATGATCTTCATCACGGGTCGCAACAAGCGCGCCATTGAAGATCATTTCGATACTGCCTATGAGCTGGAGTCGGAGCTGGAAGCGGCCGGCAAGCGCCAGTTGCTCGAGATGGTGCAAAATGTCATTCCCAAGCACGTCAATTGCATTTACATACGCCAGTCGGCGCCGCTGGGCCTGGGGCATGCCGTGCTGTGCGCCCGTCCCGTGATCGGCGACGAACCGTTTGCTGTCTTGCTGGCCGACGATTTCATGGATGTGGAAGAGGGCGTGCGCCCCGTGCTGGCGCAGATGACCGATGTCTTCCAGTATGAAAATTGCTCGCTGCTGGCGGTGCAGGATGTGCCGCGCGCGGAAACCAAGCAATACGGTATCGTATCGGCAAAGAATTATCAGCCCGACCTGGAACTGGTCTCGGCCATTGTGGAAAAGCCTGCGCCGGAAGAGGCGCCATCGACCCTGGCCGTGGTGGGCCGTTATGTGCTGACCAGCCGTATCTTTAACCACCTGGAAAATATCGGCACGGGCGCCGGCGGCGAAATCCAGTTGACGGACGGCATCGCTGCCCTGATGCGCGAAGAGCGCGTGCTGGCTTACCGCTACCAGGGGCAGCGTTATGATTGCGGCTCCAAACTTGGTTATCTGAAGGCCACGACGGCGATGGGCATGAAGCATCCGGAAACGGGTGCTGCCTTCCGCGCTTACTTGCAAGAACTGCAAACAACACTGGGCGAAAAATGACGGTACGCGAGATTCTGAAGATGGGCGATCCACGCTTGCTGCGCATGGCCGAGCCCGTGCGTGACTTCGATACGCCCGAATTACACGCCTTGATCGCCGACATGTTCGACACCATGCATGCCGCCAATGGCGCGGGCCTGGCGGCGCCGCAGATCGGCATCAACCTGCAACTGGTGATTTACGGCTTCAAGCAGAATCTGCGCTATCCCGATGCGCCGCAAGTGCCGGAAACCGTGTTGATCAACCCTGTGCTGACGCCTTTGTCAGAGCGCAAGGAAGAGGGCTTTGAAGGCTGCCTGTCCGTGCCTGGTATGCGCGGCAGCGTGCCGCGCTGGAGCGAACTGCACTATGAAGGCGTGGACCAGTTTGGCCAGCCCATCAGCCGCGACTGCGACGGCTTCCATGCCCGCGTGGTGCAGCATGAAGTGGATCACTTGCACGGTATTTTGTATCCGATGCGTATCGTTGATTTTACGCAATTCGGTTATACGGAAGTGATGTTCCCCGACCTGGACCCGAACGACGACGATTGATTGGCGCTTAAGCTGGGGGCTGACCAGCCGGGTCAGGCCCCGAACGTTGTCAGTCGCAGTGCCGGGTAAGTATAAAAAATGGCCGCGCAGCTATCAGCTGGGCGGCCATTTTTTCATGTGGTGCAGCTCAGCGCACCTTGCGGTTGCTGCCCAGGTTGTCGAGCAAGGCTTTCAACTCATCTTGCATGGCAACCGTCAGGTTCAGGAAGCGGCAGCCGATCTGCACTTGCTCGCCCAGCAGGAAGGAGCGGAAGGTGCGCGACAGGCGGATTTCCAGGTCCGCGATCATGACTTTGTCCGGCCCCAGTTCCAGGCGCACGCGCGACAGCTTGCGGCCCACATACAGGCCGACCGTATCGCGCGGGTGGGCACGCATGCCGATGCCGCCGGCCGAGAAGTCATACAGCTGCAATTCGTACGGCCGTCCTTCCAGCACAAAGGCGGCCAGGTAGTACACGCCCAGCGGTGTTTCCAGGCGTGCCGATTCGCGCCGTTCCAGCACCAGGCAATGGCTGGGGAAGTTCGTCAGGTAGACGTTCGGCCGCTCGGGATAGGCCTCCCATTCGCCATTGATGGTAAATTGCAGCTTGGCGCTTTGCACCCACGACACAAACGTGGCGCCACCAGGCGGCAGGGTCGCGCCTTCGTTCAGTTCCAGCACGAATTGCGGCAAGTCGTCGTCGACGGACAATATGCGCGCCATGATGACATCTTCACCGCCTGTCGGGTAGATGGAAATGGCGTCGCCGTTATCAGCCAGGCTGCATAGGGTTTCGCCGATATCCCACGGATCGCTCATATGGTGCGGCTTGGTGCCTGGCTCCATAGGCTCGGCCACATCGGCCAGGCTGGGCGCGCCTTTGCGCAGGGGATTGGGGATGGGATCGTTCACGACAGCGTATCTCTTTTGTTCTAATGGGGAATAGTGTATAGGTTTAAGGCAATATTTACTAAGTAAATCACAATAATTGTTTTTATATCACTATATTCCTGTTGCTTATGTTGCATGGCATGCCGGGGCGCATGCCATCTCGATGCCGTCGCTTAAAACTGTTCGTCCGCGCTCAGGTAGCGCCATTGGCCCGTTGGCAAGTCGCCCAGCTTGACCTTGCCGATGCGCACGCGTTTCAGGCCCAGCACTTTCAGGCCGACGGCTTCGCACATGCGGCGGATCTGGCGTTTCTTGCCTTCGCGCAAGGTAAAGCTCAGCTGGTCTTCATTTTGCCAGCGCACCTTGGCCGGCAGCAGCGGTTTGCCGTCGAGCCACAAGCCATGGTTGAGCCTTTTCAGCTCGCTGTCGGGCAGGGTATCGCCTTTGGTGTAGCTCACGCGCACCAGGTATTCCTTGTCGATATCGGTATCGTGGCCGATCAGCTGTTTGGCCACGCGCCCATCCTGCGTCAAGACCAGCAAGCCGACGGAATCGATGTCCAGGCGGCCGGCGGCAACCAGGCTGCGCAGCTGGGTCGGGTGGAACTGTTCCGGGCTGCGGTCTTCCGCCCAGCGGTTTTCCGCCTTGATCAACGCCACGGCGGGCGTGTAGCCGTCTTCGGCCTGGCCGCTGACATAGCCGACGGGTTTGTTGATCAATACGGTGACGCGCTTCGACTGCTCGGCTGCCGCCTGGCGTTCCACGGTGACGCGCTGGCTGGGATAGACCTTGCTGCCCAGCTCGGACACCACCTTGCCATCGACGCGGACCCAGCCGCGCGCGATCCATTCATCGGCTTCACGGCGCGAGCACAGGCCCAGTTCGGACATGCGTTTGGACAAGCGTAATAATTCTTCGGTCATGTTGTTTCAGTTTCAGTAAGGGTAGGCGCTGCACGCAAGGTTTACACCTTCAGCGCATCGAGTAAATCGGTTTCCAGCAATATCTGGTTGCGGGCATTGTTGAGCGCGGGACCGTCGACGAGGAAGACGTCTTCGACCCGTTCGCCCAGGGTCATGATCTTGGCCGTGTGCAGGTTGATGCGGTACTTGGTCAGCACATTGGCGATCGCATACAGCAGGCCCGTGCGGTCGTTGGCGGCCACCGACAGCAGGTAGTACTGTCCCCTTTCGTCGGGCCGCAAATCCACCGTCGGCTGGAAGGGGAAAGTGCGCGACAGGCGCGACAGCCGTCCCTTGCCCGGCGGCGGCAGCGGCGTTTGCGACTGCAGCAGTTCGCCCAGCTCGTGCTCGATCAGGCTGATGATGTCGCGGTAGCTCTTGGCGAAGTTCTGCTCCGTGACGAGGAAAGTGTCGAGCGCGTAGCCATTCCTGGTCGTGTGGATCTTCGCGTCGAGGATGCTGAAATTCTTGCGGTCGAAATAGCTGCAGATGCGTGCGAACAGGTCGGGCTGGTCGGGCACGTACACGGCTACCTGCAAGCCTTCGCCGATGGGCGCCAGCCGGCATTTTACCACCGGCAACTTGCTGTCGAGCTTGTCATACAGCGAGCGCGTCTGCCAGGCGATGTCGGAGGCGTCGTGGCGCAGGAAATACGCCACGTCCAGCTGCTGCCACAGTTTCAGATGGGCATCGGGCGGCAGGCCGTACAGGCGCAGTGTGGCCAGCGCTTCCTGCTGGCGGTTCTTCAGTTCGCGGTCGGCCGTATGCGGTTCGCCGCCCAGCACGCGCAGGGTGATCTTGTACAGGTCTTCCAGCAGTTTGCCTTTCCATGCGTTCCACACTTTCGGACTGGTGCCGCGGATGTCGGCGACCGTCAGCAGGTACAGGCCCGTCAGGTGGCGCTCGTCCTTGACCACTTTCGCAAAGGCGGCGATGACGTCGGGGTCGGACAGGTCTTGCTTTTGCGCCACTTGCGACATGGTCAGGTGATTTTCCACCAGGAAGGCCACCAGTTCCGTGTCCTCTGCCGACATGCCGTGGTCCTGGCAGAACTGGGTGGCGTCGGCCACGCCCAGCTTGGAATGGTCGCCGCCGCGGCCCTTGGCGATGTCGTGGAACAGGGCCGCCACGTACAGCAGCCACGATTGCGAGAAATCGGCCATCAGCTGGCTGCAGAACGGGTATTCGTGCGCATGTTCGCTCATGGTGAAGCGGCGCATGTTGCGCACCACCATCAAAATGTGCTGGTCGACCGTGTACACGTGGAACAGGTCATGCTGCATCTGCCCCACGATGCGGCGGAAATTCGGCAGGTAGCGCCCCAGGATGCTCATCTCGTTCATACGCCGCAGCGCATGGATGATGCCCACGGGCGCCCGCATGATGCGCAGGAAGAGGGCGCGGTTGACGGGATCCTGGCGGAAGGCGGCATCGATCTTGAAGCGCGCATGCCACAGGGCCCGCGTGGCGCGCGACGTCATGCCCTTCAGGGCAGGGCGTTCCGTCATCAGGACAAATATTTCCAGCATGGCCGACGGGTATTGCTCGAACGTATCGTCGGCGCTGATGTCGATCAGGCTGTTGACTTCATTGAAGCGTTCGTTGATGGGCACGGCCACATCGTCTTGGGGAAACAGCCGTGCCTCGATATTTTGCAGCAGAATCGTGTTGAGCTGGGTCACCGTCTTGGCGGCCCAGTAATAGCGCTGCATGAGAAATTCGCTGGCGCGGCGCATGTGCGGCCCGCTACCCGTGGCTTGCAGGCCCAGTGATTCGGCAATCGCCGTCTGCACGTCGAACACCAGGCGGTCTTCGCGCCGCCCCGCATGCAGGTGCAAACGCACGCGGATATCTTTGAAGGCGCGCTCCTTTTCCATCAACTGGCGCGCTTCCGTCAGGGTGATCAGGCCTCCCGTGGCCAGGGTGCGCCAGGAATTGGCCAGGCCGGCCGCCTTGGCCACCCACAAAATCACCTGCAAGTCGCGCAAGCCGCCCGGGCTTTCCTTGCAATTGGGCTCCAGGCTGAAGGCCGTGTCTTCGTATTTGGCATGGCGCTGGCGCATTTCCGCCGTTTTCGCCTGGAAAAACGCCTGCGGGTCCATGGCGGCCTCGTAGCGCTGCTGCAATTGCGCGAACAAGTCCGCGTTGCCGCACACGAGGCGCGCTTCGAGCAGGCTGGTTTGCACGGTGATGTCGGCTTTCGATTCGACCATGCACTCCTCGACCGTACGGATGCTGTGGCCGATTTCCAGGCCCAGGTCCCACAGCAGTTGCACCAGTTCCTCGAGCTTTTCCTGTGTCGCCGCGTCCGGCGCCTGCTGCAGCAGGATCAGCAGATCGACGTCGGAATACGGAAACAGTTCACCGCGGCCGTAGCCGCCCACGCCCACCAGGGCAGTGCCGGGAGGCAAACCCGCTTCCTGCCAGGCGCGCGCCAGCACCCCATCGACGCTGTGGCGAAGGCCGCGCAGCAGTTTTTCAGGCTTGCCATCGGCCTGGAAGGCCGCAATGACGACCTGGCGGTCGGCTTTCAGTTGCTGTTTCAGCTGTTCCCGAACTTGCTTTTTCATCTGGGCCCTGGGGTGGCGGTGCGTGGGATGGAAGAATCAGGCTTTGTTCAGGATCAAGGCTGGCGGCGGCGGCATGCCAGGCGAGACGGTCAGCACTTCATAGCCCGTTTCCGTCACCAGCACCGTGTGTTCCCATTGCGCCGACAGGCTGCGGTCCTTGGTTTTGATGGTCCAGCCATCGTTCATTTCGCGGATCTCGCGGCGGCCCGAGTTGATCATCGGTTCCACGGTGAAAATCATGCCCGCCTCCAGGCGCTCCAGGGTGCCTGGTTTGCCGTAGTGCAGCACTTGCGGTTCTTCATGGAAGACCTTGCCGATGCCGTGGCCGCAGAATTCGCGCACCACGCTGTAGCCTGCTTTTTCCGCGTGCTGCTGGATGGCGTGCCCGATATCGCCCAGGTGCGCGCCCGGTTTGATCTGGTCTATGCCCAGCCACATGCATTCATAGGTGATTTCCGACAGGCGCTTGGCCAGGATGGTGGGCGTGCCGACGAGGAACATGCGGCTGTTGTCGCCGTGATAGCCATCCTTGATGACGGTGATGTCGAGGTTGACGGAGTCGCCGCTCTTCAAGACCTTGTCGCCCGGAATGCCATGGCAGATGACGTCGTTGACGGAGGTGCAGATGGCTTTCGGGTACGGCGTATAGCCGGGCGGGCAGTAGTTCAGCGGGGCGGGAATGGTGCCCTGCACATTGACCATGTATTCGTGGCACAGGCGGTCAAGTTCGCCCGTGGTGACGCCCACCTTGACGAAGGGGGTGATGTAGTCGAGCACTTCGGCGCCGAGCTTGCCGGCAACGCGCATGCCTTCGATGTCGGCGGCGCTATTAATACGGATGGTGGACATGGTGTAATTCGCAATCTGCAAGATATTCGGCTGAAAAGCGCGGGTGAAAAGCACAGACGATTCCTGTGTAGGGGAAAAAGTCTGCAAATATGTCGAAATTATAAACGAGCCGCCCTGAATCCGCCGCCTCCTTCCTATGGCCGGGTGGCGATTTGTGGGGGGAATGGAGAGGCGCTGCCGCGGCGGCCATGTCTTGCACCATAATGGTGCATAGGACGTTTCCGCCGGGCGGGCGATTTGCAGTGCGGACTTGATGCGGCGGTCATTTTGGTGTAGAATCCCGGGTTGCTTGAATTCACTTTTGAGCAATGCAATAAATAGTGTCTTTAATTTTAAATAAACACGCGAATCCGGTCGACAAGGGTGCCTGTATGGTGACTGATCGGATTCCAGACCCAACCCTGGAGTTAATAATGTCCGTAACAATGCGCGAAATGCTGGAAGCCGGTGTCCACTTTGGTCACCAAACCCGTTTTTGGAATCCAAAAATGGCACCGTTCATCTTCGGCCATCGCAACAAGATCCACATCATCAACCTGGAAAAAACCATGGCGATGTACCAGGACGCAATGAAGCACGTGCGTCAACTGGCTGCAAACCGTGGCACCATCCTGATGGTCGGCACCAAGCGTCAAGCTCGCGAAATCATCGCTGCTGAAGCACAACGCGCTGGCGTGCCTTTCGTTGATCAACGTTGGTTGGGCGGCATGCTGACCAACTTCAAAACGATCAAAACCTCGATCAAGCGTCTGAAGGACATGGAAGTGATGGTCGAAGACGGTTCGATCGAGAAGCTGTCGAAAAAAGAAGCGCTGATGTTCTCCCGCGAAATGATCAAGCTGCAAAAATCGATCGGCGGCATCAAGGATATGGGCGGCATTCCTGACGCAATCTTCGTTGTGGACGTCGGCTACCACAAAGGTGCGATCACCGAAGCAGCTAAACTGGGTATCCCGGTCATCGGCGTTGTCGATACCAACCACTCCCCAGAAGGCGTGAACTTCGTGATCCCAGGTAACGATGACTCCTCGAAAGCCATCATGTTGTACGCTCGCGGTGTTGCTGATGCAATCATCGAAGGCCGTGCAGCTGCCGGTAACGAAGTTGTTGAAATGGTTAAAGCAGCCGCTGGCGACGAATTCGTCGAAGTGAACGAACAGGCTTAATAGCCAGGCTATCGCGAGATAGCCGTTTGTAAGCACAGCAGTAAGGGAAAAGGGGTGGCAGCAGCTCCCCCTTTTTTTTAACAAAAAAACGATAGTGACCGCTGGCGAGGCATACCTGCCCGGCCGCGACTATCGACTCACCGAATCAGGAGAAACACATGGCAGCGATTACAGCAGCGATGGTAGGCGAATTGCGCGGCAAAACCGACGCACCAATGATGGAATGCAAAAAAGCACTGACCGAAGCCGATGGCGACATGGCTCGTGCGGAAGAGATCCTGCGCGTCAAACTGGGCGGCAAGGCATCGAAAGCATCGGCACGTATCACCGCTGAAGGCGTCGTGGCAACCTACATCGCCAATGGCGTAGGCGCCCTGGTCGAAGTCAACTCGGAAACCGACTTCGTTGCGAAGAACGACGATTTCCTGGCACTGGCCAACAACGCTGCCCGTCTGGTAGCAGAACACAACCCGGCTGACGTAGCTGCCCTGCTGGCCCTGCCACTCGATGGCAAGACCCTGGAAGAAGTGCGCGCTGCCCTGATCGGCAAAATTGGCGAAAACATGACCATCCGCCGCTTCCAGCGTTTCGAAACCAGCAACAAGCTGGCTTCGTACCTGCACGGTTCGCGCATTGGCGTGATCGTCGAATTCGACGGTGCCGATGAGCAAGTAGGCAAAGACGTGGCCATGCACATCGCTGCCATGAAGCCAGTGTCGCTGTCTTCGAACGAAGTTCCAGCGGAACTGATCGAAAAAGAGCGTTCGGTTGCCCAACTGAAAGCCGAAGAAGACGCAGCCAAAGCGGCCGCCGAAGGCAAGCCAGCGCAATCGCCGGAAATCCTGGCCAAGCGCCTGGAAGGTTCCGTACAGAAGTTCCTGAAAGAAGTATCGCTGCTGAACCAGGCTTTCGTGAAAAACGACAAGCTGTCGGTTGAGCAAATGCTGAAGGCGGCTAACACCAGCGTCAAGGGTTTTGCCATGTACGTGGTAGGCGAGGGCATCGAGAAGAAGCAAGACGACTTCGCAGCAGAAGTCGCAGCACAGATGGCTGCCTCCCAGGGAGCGTAAGTAAAGCGGGCCGAGAGGCCCGTTTTTTTGGCCCGCCCGCACCTGTCGTGCCGGGCGGCGGCATGGGCAGCCCCGCGCGCCTGTCCGGCGCTGCAAGGCGCTGCGCCATGTCATACTCGAATAAACTCATTTATGGAGCCCCAGCTCATGTCAAAACCAGCCTACAAGCGCGTCCTCCTCAAGTTGTCCGGCGAAGCCCTGATGGGCGATGATCCCTACGGCATCAACCGCGCCACGATCGAGCGCATGGTGGCCGATGTGGCCGAGGTGGCGAAATTGGGTGTGGAACTGGCAATCGTGATTGGCGGCGGCAATATCTTCCGCGGCGTCGCGCCTGGTGCGCAAGGCATGGATCGTGCCACCGCCGACTACATGGGCATGCTCGCCACCGTGATGAATGCACTGGCCCTGGCCGATGCCATGCGCCATGTCGGGATCACCGCACGCGTCATGTCGGCCATCGGCATCGAGCAAGTCGTCGAGCCGTACGTCCGTCCGAAAGCCCTGCAATACCTGGAAGAAGGCAAAGTGGTCGTCTTCGCCGCCGGCACCGGCAATCCGTTCTTCACTACCGACACGGCGGCCGCCCTGCGCGGTTCCGAGATCAGTGCCGAGATCGTCCTGAAGGCCACCAAGGTCGACGGCGTCTACACGGCCGATCCGAAGAAGGATCCGAACGCCACTCTGTTCCACACGATTACGTTCGACGACGCCATCGCCAAGCACCTGCAAGTGATGGATGCCACCGCATTCGCCCTGTGCCGCGACCAGAAACTGCCAATTAAAGTGTTTTCGATCACCAAGCCAGGCGCGCTGATACGCGTCATCATGGGCGAGGATGAAGGCACCTTAGTGCACGTTTAAGGAGATATGGAAGCCATCCATGGTTGCCATGGATGGTTTCCAGACTCCCGACTGCGCGGGCTTGTTTCCTGAGCCTGGCACAGTAGTATATTTATTATTATCAAGATTGGAGAGCAGCATGTCCTTAGCTGACGTTAAAAAGAACGCCCAGGAACGCATGACGAAGTCGCTGGAAACACTGCGGGCCGACCTGGCCAAGGTGCGTACCGGTCGCGCCCATACGGGTATCCTGGACCACGTGATGGTCGATTACTACGGTTCGCCGACTGCGCTGACCCAGGTTGCCAACGTGACCCTGATCGACGCGCGTACCATCGGTGTGCAGCCGTACGAAAAGAAAATGGCCTCGACCGTTGAAAAAGCTATCCGCGACGCCGACCTGGGCTTGAACCCATCGGCACAGGGCGACCTGATCCGCGTCCCGACGCCGCCGCTGACGGAAGAGCGCCGCAAGGAAATGGTCAAGCTGGTCAAGAGCGAAGCGGAAGACGCGAAGATTGCCGTGCGTAATATTCGTCGCGACGCGAACGAGTCGCTGAAGAAGCTGGTCAAGGAAAAAGCCTGCTCCGAGGACGATGAGCGTCGCTCGTCGGAAGAAGTGCAGAAGCTGACGGACAAGTTTATTGCCGACATAGACAAGATGGTAGTCGATAAAGAAAAAGAAGTGCTGACGGTCTAGTTTTCAGTCCTTTTGACGCTGCCCGGAAAAGCATGGCTTTTCCGGGCAGTGCTATTTGGCGCATAATAGTTATCTGTTATTTTTTGGTATTCGTGTTTTCATGATCTATTCGAGTTCGACAACGGCAGTACCTGAGGTTGGCACGGTGCCGCGCCATGTGGCAATCATTATGGATGGCAATGGCCGCTGGGCAACCAAACGCTTCTTGCCGCGCGTGGCTGGCCACGTAAAGGGCGCTGACGCCGTGCGCGGTGTCGTCGAGACCTGCCTGGAACGGGGCGTCGAGTATCTGACCCTGTTTGCTTTCAGTTCGGAAAACTGGCGCCGCCCGGAAGAAGAGGTGTCGATGCTGATGCGCCTGTTCGTTACCATGCTGGAACGCGAAGTGGTCAAAATGCATGCCAATGACATCCGCCTGAAAGTGGTGGGCGACTTGTCCCGCTTCAACGACCAATTGCAAACCCTGATCGCCGATGCGGAACGCAAGACGGCCCGCAACACGCGTCTGACGGTGACCATCTGCGCTAATTATGGCGGCCGATGGGACATCATGCAGGCAGTCAACAGAATGACGGTCGAGGCTGCAGCCAAGGGCCAGCCTGCCGGACAGGCTTACACGGAAGAACAACTGGCGCCGCACCTGGCCATGGCCTATGCGCCCGAGCCTGACCTGTTCATCCGCACCGGCGGCGAGCAGCGCATTTCCAATTTCCTGCTGTGGCAACTGGCGTACACTGAGCTGTTTTTCACCGAGACTTTCTGGCCCGACTTCAATGAAGAATGCCTCGACGCGGCAATCGCGTCTTACCAGCAGCGCGAACGGCGCTTTGGCCGCACTAGCGCGCAATTAACTGAAAAGACAAACTGATGCTGAAAACACGGATAATCACCGCCCTGGTCCTGTTGGCGGTCTTGCTGCCGGTTCTGTATCTGAATTATTTCCCTGCCTTCGCCGTGATCGCCACGGCGTTCTTCGGCGCCGCCGTATGGGAAAGCTTCCGCATCTTCAAAAATCGCCAGGCGCTCCTGATTGCTGCCGTCTGGACTGCCGCCTTCGCGTATACGTTTTTTGTCGGTAACGGTATGGCGCAGCTCAATTTCTGGTTCGCCCTGTGCGTGGCCATCTGGCTGATCCGTTTCGTGCCATCGCTGGCGACGGGCTTGCCACCCACCGAAGGCTTGGGCAATACCTTGCTCAGTCTGGTGTATCCGGTCACCATCGTCGGCTGCTTCGTCGCCATCATTGCCTTGTTCCTGCATAGCCCTTTGTTCCTGCTGTCCGTCATGGCGCTCGTGTGGATCGCCGATATCGGCGCGTATTTCTCGGGCAAGGCTTTCGGCAAGCGCAAGCTGGCGCCAAGTATTTCCCCGGGGAAATCCTGGGAGGGTGCCATCGGTGGCGGGATCGCCGTCTTGCTCATCGCCGCCATCACCATCGTTGCCGCGCCATCGCTGCCAGTGCTGCAAGACACCTTTGCCGTGCAGCTGCAATTGCGCCGCGGTTGGCTGGTGGCCTTGCTGGTGCTGCTGCTGGTCGTCGCTGCCAGCATCGTCGGCGACCTGTTTGAATCCCAACTGAAGCGCCGCGCCGGCATCAAGGACAGCAGCAACCTGCTGCCCGGCCACGGCGGTGTACTCGACCGTATCGACGCGCTGATCCCGGTCCTGCCATTTGCCGCCCTCGTGGCCAGTTGGCTTTAAGGAAACTCATGCAATACATCACCATCCTTGGCGCGACCGGCTCGATCGGCGTGTCTACCCTGGACGTGCTCGCGCGTCATCCCGAGCAATACAGCGTGTATGCGCTGAGTGCGCACAGCCGCGTGGCCGAACTGGCCGCCCAGTGTCTGAAGTTCCGTCCGCAGCGCGCTGTCGTTGGCACTGCGGAAGCCGCTCTTGAACTGACGCGTTTGCTGCGCGGGCAGGGCGTCGATACGCAAGTCGAGTACGGCGTGGAGGCCCTGTGCGCCATTGCCAGCGCGCCGCAGGTGACGGGCGTGATGGCGGCCATCGTTGGCGCGGCAGGCCTGGCGCCTACCTTGGCGGCGGCACGTGCTGGCAAGAAAGTATTGTTGGCCAATAAGGAGGCGCTGGTCATGTCTGGCCAGCTGTTCATCGATGCCGTGCACGATAACGGCGCCGTGCTGTTGCCCATCGACAGTGAGCATAACGCCATCTTCCAATGCATGCCGCACGCCCATGGTCGCGCGCCAGGCGCCGCTGGCGTGGCAAAAATCGTGCTGACGGCTTCCGGCGGTCCCTTCCTCACGCGCGACGTCGAGACGCTCGACAAGGTTACGCCGGACCAGGCCTGCAAGCATCCGACCTGGGCCATGGGGCGCAAGATTTCCGTCGATTCGGCCACCATGATGAACAAGGGGCTGGAGGTAATCGAGGCGCACTGGCTGTTCGGCGCGCCTGCCGAGCAGATCGAAGTGCTGATCCACCCGCAAAGCGTGATCCATTCGATGGTGTCGTATATCGACGGTTCCGTGCTGGCCCAGTTGGGTAACCCGGACATGCGCACGCCGATCGCCCATGCGTTGGCGTATCCGCAGCGCATCGCTTCCGGCGTGGCGCAGCTGGACCTGGCGCAAGTGGCAACCCTGCAGTTCGAACGTCCCGATTTCCGTCGTTTCCCTTGCCTGGCGCTGGCGTTCGACGCCTTGCGCGCGGGCGGAACGGCGCCGGCCCTGCTCAATGCGGCCAATGAAGTGGCTGTGCAATCCTTCCTCGACGAGCAGATCGGCTTCCGCCAGATCGACCGCGTCATCGCCCATGTGATCGAGACTGTGCCGCATGGCGCCGCCTCCAGCATCGAGGCCGTGATGGAGCAGGACCGCCTGGCCCGCGTGGCCGCGCACGCGTATATCGCCCAAAGGCTGGCCGCATGACGCTGATCACCACCTTGCTGGCTTTTATCGTCGCGCTCGGTTCGCTGATTACCTTGCACGAGCTGGGTCACTACCTGGTGGCGCGCTGGTGCGGCGTGAAAGTGCTGCGCTTCTCGATCGGCATGGGGAAAGTGGTGTATTCGCGCAAGTTTGGCAAGGACCAGACGGAATGGGCTATTTCCGCGCTGCCGCTGGGCGGCTATGTCAGCATGCTCGACAGCCGCGCGCAAGACCTCAGCGACTTGCCGGAAAGCGAATTGCGCCGCGAATTCACGCGCCAGAGCGTGTGGCGCCGCATCGCCATCGTGGCCGCCGGCCCGCTGGCCAATTTCCTCGTCGCCATCGTGCTGTACGCGGGCCTGTTCATGCATGGCATCGAAGAGCCGTCAAGCAAGCTCGGCCCCGTAGCCGAGCAGACAGCCGCCTATGCGGCTGGCTTGCGCAGCGGCGATACGGTCGAAGCGGTGAATGGCAAGGCCGTGGCCAGCTGGTCCGAGCTGCGCTGGGAGCTGATCCAGGCCACCCTCGACAAGCAGCCGGCCCGCATCGAAGTGCGCCGCCCCGACCGCGGCCAGCAGGAAGCGACCTTGCCGACGGCCAGCCTGACGGAGACGGACCTTGAAGGCGACGTGCTGGGCAAGCTGGGCCTGACCCTGGCCCGTTCCGCGCCTACCCTGATGGAAATCATGCCCGATGGCGCCGCCGCGCGCGCCGGCCTGCAGAAAAACGACCAGATCCTGGCCATCGACGAACAGCCCGTGCACGACGTGGCGGCCGTCATCGCCACCCTGAGCCAGGCGCCTGGCCGGACCTTGCAATTGCAACTGTTGCGCCAGGGCCAGGACCTGACCTTGCCCATTACGCCGGACGCCGTGCCGGGCACAGGGACAGAGGGAGCTGTAACAGTTGGTAAGATCCAGGCAAAGCTGGGACAGGTGCCGGATATGATTACCGTGGCCTCCGGACCGTTCTCTGCCGTGGGCAAGGCGTCTGCCAAGGTCTGGGATACCAGTGTCATGAGCCTGAAAATGCTGGGTAAAATGGTCACCGGCCAGGTCTCGCTGAAGAATGTGACGGGGCCCATTACCATCGCCGATTACGCGGGCCAGACGGCGCGCATCGGCCTGGTAAGCTACCTGAGCTTCATCGCCTTCATCAGTATCAGTCTGGGCGTGATGAATTTGCTACCCATTCCTGTTCTGGATGGCGGGCATTTGCTGTATTATTCGCTGGAAGTTTTGACCGGACGCCCCTTGCCGGAGCGCGTAGGCGAGATTGCCCAGCGCCTGGGGATCGGTTTGTTACTGACCTTGATGGTGCTTGCCGTCTTTAATGACGTGTTGCGATTGCTTAATTAGGGCGGTGGTTGATGCCATTGCGTGAGTCGCACAAGCAATCTTTTGTGTATGTTGTCCATTGATTTACCCATTGAATAACCCCAATGAAATTACATTCTGCTCGTTTTGCCTTGCCTTCCTTTCGTCGCAGCCTGATCGGCGCCGCCGTCATGGCCTTCTGTGCCGGCCATGCGCTGGCCGTCCAGCCATTTACTGTCAAGGACATCCGGGTCGAAGGGATCCAGCGTACTGAAGCGGGCACTGTTTTCAGCTACCTGCCGGTGCGCGTCGGCGAAACGTTCTCCGACGAGAAGAGTATCGCCGCCATCAAAGCCCTGTACGCGACGGGTTTCTTCAAGGACGTGCGCCTGGAAGTCGATGGCGACGTGCTGGTGGTGCTGGTCGAGGAGCGCCCGGCCATCGCTGCCGTGGAATTCACGGGCACCAAGGAATTTGAAAAAGATGTGCTGGTCAAGGCATTGAAGGAAATTGGCGTCGGCGAAGCCAAGATTTTCGACAAGGCCTCGGTCGACCGCGCTGAACAGGAACTCAAGCGCCAGTACCTGTCGCATGGCCTGTACGGCGTGAAGATCACCACCACCGTCACGCCGATCGAGCGTAACCGCGTCAACGTGGTGTTCGCCGTCGACGAGGGCGACGTGGCCCGCATCAAGCAGATCAACATCGTCGGCAACAAGGCCTTCACCGACAAGGAACTGCGCGAACAGCTGGCCCTGAACACGGGCGGCTGGTTCAGCTGGTATACCAAGGCGGATCAATATTCGAAGACCAAGCTGACGGGCGACATCGAGTCGCTGAAGTCCTACTACCTGGACCGCGGCTATATCGAGATGCAGGTCGACTCCACGCAAGTGTCAATCACGCCCGATAAAAAAGATATCTATCTGACAATCAATATCACCGAAGGTGAAAAGTACAAGATTGCCGGCACCAAGTTCGAAGGCGAGATGTTCGGCCGCGAAGAAGAGCTGAAAGCCCTGAACCTGATGCGCGAAGGCGAGATTTACTCGGGTGCGCGCCTGACAGCCACGAACAAGCGCATCCAGGACCGCCTGGCCACGTTCGGCTATGCCTTTGCCAACGTCAATGCCAATCCGGAAATCAACCGTGAGAAGCATGAAGTGGGTTTTACTTTCTTCATCGATCCGGGCAAGCGCGTCTACGTGCGCCACATGAATATCGCCGGCAACACCACCACGCGCGATGAAGTCATCCGCCGTGAATTCCGCCAGTTCGAATCGTCCTGGTACGACAGCAACAAGATCAAGCTGTCGCGCGACAGGGTCGACCGCCTGGGCTACTTCAAGGACGTGACCATCGACACGCCGGAAGCACAGGGCACGACCGACCAGGTCGACGTCAACGTGACGGTGGTGGAAAAACCGACGGGTAACTTCCTGATCGGTGGTGCCTTCTCGCAATCGGAGAAGTTCACCCTGTCGGCATCGATTTCGCAGGCCAACTTCGCCGGTAGCGGCAACACCGTTGGCATCGAACTCAATACCAGCCATTACAGCCGCACGATCGCGTTTTCGCAAACCAATCCGTACTTTACGGACGATGGCATTTCGCGCAGCTTTGAAGTTTACCTGCGTACGACGGAACCGCCGGCGCTGAACATCGGCAGCTACAAGATCAAGCAAACCGGTGGCCGTGTCAGTTTCGGCGTGCCATTCTCGGAAGTCGACACTGTCTTCTTCGGCATCGGCGCCGAGCGCTCGCGCATCGAAACCGACATCACCAGCCCGATCCGCTTCAAGCAGTACGTGATCGACAATGGCGGCCCGTCAGACGGTATCGGTTCGGCCACCACGAATTCCATCCCGCTGACGGCGGCATGGCAGCGCGACAGCCGCGACAGCGCCCTGACGCCATCGATCGGCCGCTACCAGCGCGTCAACCTGGAGGCTGACCTGATCGGCGACCAGAAGTACTTCCGTGCCATCTATGAGCACCAGTATTTCCGTCCGCTGTTCAGCAAGGTCACCCTGGCGCTGAAAGGCGAGATCGATTACGGCCACGGCATCGGCAATCACGTGTATCCGGTCTTCAAGAACTTCTACGGCGGCGGTATCGGTTCGGTGCGCGGCTACCTGAGTTCCTCGCTGGGCGCGGTCGAACCGAGCACCAACGATGCACTGGGCGGCGCTTCGCGCCTGATCGGTAATGCCGAACTGCAGATGCCATTCCCCGGTTCGGGCAATGACCGCAGCCTGCGCTGGTTCGGTTTTCTTGACGGCGGCCAGGTCTACCAGGAAGGCGAAAAAATGCGGATCTCGCAATTGCGCTATTCTGCTGGCTTGGGCATCAGCTGGATTTCACCGGTGGGTCCGCTCAAGCTGAGCTATGCCAAACCGCTGAACGCCAAGCCGACTGACCGCCTGGAGCGCTTCCAGTTCCAGATGGGCACCGGTTTCTAACCGGCCATCTGAACCGGGGCGACAGCTTTTACCTTTTGACCATGGAGTATCATGAACACCGCATCCGCTACCCTGCCCAAGTCCCTTGCCGTGATCGCATTGTGCTGGAGTTCGCTGTTGCCGGTGCAGGCGCAGGCTCAGGAGTCGAAAATCGCCTGGATCAGCAGCGAACGTATTTATAACGAGTCAAGGCTGGCCAAAGCGGCCAGCGCCAAGCTGGCCGAAGAGTTCCGCGCGCGCGAAAAAGCCGTGCAGGAACTGGCCAGCCGCTTCAAGGTGGCCAACGAAGCCCTGGAAAAGGACATGCCTACCCTGAGCGAGGCCGAGCGCGCCAAGCGCCAGCGCGAGTTTTTCGAGCTGGACAAGGAGCTGCAACGCCGCCAGCGCGAATTTCGCGAAGACTTGAGCCAGCGCACGAACGAAGAGCGCAGCGCCATCGCGGAAAAAGCCAACACCATCATCCAGCAGATGGCGCATATCGAAGGATATGACATCGTGCTGCAGGAAGCCCTGTGGGCCAGTCCGCGCATCGACATTACCGACAAGGTCTTGAAGGCGCTGGACAAGTAATCGAAACGGTTTTAAGCCTGGCAGTGCCTTAGCGAGCGGATGTGAGTTGTGGTTGAGAAGCGGAGCTGTGCGTATGCACGGGGCCGCCCGAGGCAGTGAGCTTCGGAGACCGCAATTCGCGCCGCGCAGCAGGCGTAGTCAGGCGTTCTTATAAGGGTAAAAGATGGGCACTCGACTAGGAGACTTGGTCGAACGCTTCGGTGGTCAATTGGCGGGCGATCCCAACCTGGAAGTCACAGGGATCGCGCCGCTGGCCGACGCCGGCGCTTCGCACATCAGCTTTCTCAGCAATAGCAAATTTCGCGCACAGGCGGCGCAAAGCGGAGCTGCCGCGCTGATCCTCACGCCTGTCGACGATGCGCTGATCGGCGCCGAGTACGCCGGCACGCGCATCGTCACACCGAATCCCTATGTCTATTTCGCGCGCGCGGCGCAGTATTTCGCCGCACTGCATGAGATCAAGGCACCGGCAGGCATCCATCCGAGCGCCTTTGTCGATGCCGGCGCGCAGGTCGATGCCAGCGCCTCTGTCGGCGCACACGCGGTGATCGAGGCCGGCGCCATTGTCGGAGCCGGCTGCATCATCGGCCCTGGCTGCGTGGTGGGGCGCGATGCGGTCATCGGCGCGGGCACGCAATTGCTCGCCAACGTGACCTTTCATGCGCGCTGCGTGATCGGCCAGCGCGGCATCATCCATTCCGGCGCCGTGATTGGTACCGACGGATTCGGCTTTGCCAACGAAGGCGGCGTGTACATCAAGATTCCGCAAACGGGCAGGGTGGTGATCGGTGACGATGTCGATATCGGCGCCAATACCACCATCGACCGTGGCGCACTGGCTGACACCGTCATCGAAGATGGTGTCAAGCTCGATAACCAGATCCAGATCGGCCATAACTGCCATATCGGCGCGCATACGGCCATGGCCGGCTGCGTGGGCGTGGCCGGTAGCGCCGTCATCGGCAAGTACTGCACCTTTGGCGGCGCTGCCATGGTGCTGGGCCATTTGACAATCGCCGACCGCGTCCATGTCGGCTCTGGCAGCATGGTGTCTCGCTCGATCGCGGAACCGGGCCAGTACACGGGTTTTTATCCGCTGGCCAAGAACGCCGACTGGGAAAAGAGCGCCGCCATCGTGCGCAACCTGTCAAGCATGCGCGAGAAGATACGCGCGCTTGAAAAAACAATTAGAACACTGACCACGCAAGACGAAAAATGACTACTGAGAAGAAGACCCTCGACATCCTGGCCATCAAATCGCTGCTGCCGCACCGCTATCCGCTGCTGCTGGTTGACCGCGTGCTGGACTGGGAAGCGAACAAATCCATCACTGCCATCAAGAACGTGACGGTCAACGAAGAGTTCTTCCAGGGGCATTTTCCGCACAAGCCGGTCATGCCCGGCGTGCTGATGATCGAAGCGCTGGCGCAGACGGCGGCCTTGCTGTCGTTCCTGACGATGGGCGTGAAACCGGATGAAAATTCGGTGGTGTACCTTGTCGGCATCGACAATGCGCGCTTCAAGCGTCCCGTCGAACCGGGCGACCAATTGAAGATGGACGTGGAAATCCTGCGCGTGTCGCGCGGCCTCTGGAAATACAAGGCAGTCGGCTCGGTCGACGGCACGGTGGCGCTGGAAGCGGAAATCATGTGCACCATCCGCAGCGCGCAGGATGCGAGCCAGCCAGCGGGGTAGTAATATGGCGATCATTCACTCTACGCCAGTGATTGATCCGAAAGCTGAGCTCGATAGCTTGGTCTAGGTGGGGCCGTACACCGGCATCGGTCCGCACGTGTACATCGCGCGGAACCGGGCCAGTACACGGGTTTTTATCCGCTGGCCAAGAACGCCGACTGGGAAAAGAGCGCCGCCATCGTGCGCAACCTGTCAAGCATGCGCGAGAAGATACGCACGCTTGAAAAAACAATTAAAACACTGACCACGCAAGACGAAAAATGACTACTGAAAAAAAGACCCTCGACATCCTGGCCATCAAATCGCTGCTGCCGCACCGCTATCCGCTGCTGCTGGTTGACCGCGTGCTGGACTGGGAAGCGAACAAAACCATCACCGCCATCAAGAACGTGACGGTCAACGAAGAGTTCTTCCAGGGCCATTTCCCGCACAAGCCGGTCATGCCTGGCGTGCTGATGATCGAAGCGCTGGCGCAAACGGCGGCCTTGCTGTCGTTCCTGTCGATGGGCGTCAAGCCCGACGAAAATTCGGTGGTGTACTTTGTCGGCATCGACAATGCGCGTTTCAAGCGTCCTGTCGAACCGGGCGACCAACTGAAGATGGATGTGGAAATCCTGCGCGTCTCGCGCGGCATCTGGAAATACAAGGCAGTCGGCTCGGTCGACGGCAAAGTGGCGCTGGAAGCGGAATTGATGTGCACCATCCGTAGCGCGCAGGATGCGAGCCAGTCTGCGAGCCAGCCAGCGGGGCAGTGATGGCGGCCATCCACTCTACGGCAGTGATTGACCCGAAGGCTGAGCTCGACAGCTCGGTCGAGGTGGGTCCGTATACCATCATCGGTCCGCACGTGCGTATCGGCGCTGGTACCAAGGTCGGCCCGCATGTGGTCATCGATGGCCACACGACGATCGGCTGCGACAACCACCTGTTCCAGTTTTCCTCCATCGGCGCGCAGCCGCAGGATAAAAAATGGGCGGGTGAGGCGACGCGTCTGGAAATCGGCGACCGCAACACCATCCGCGAATTCTGCACCTTCAACACGGGCACCGTGCAGGGTGGCGGCGTGACGCGCCTGGGCAATGACAACTGGATTTCGGCGTACGTTCACCTGGCGCACGACTGCCTGGTTGGCAACAACACGATTTTTTCGAACAACGCGCAGCTGGCGGGCCACGTGGAAATCGGCGACTGGGTCATCATGAGCGGCTTCGCCAATGTGCACCAGTTCTGCAAGATCGGCGCCCACGCCTTTGTCGGCATGAGCACCAGCCTGACGCAGGACGTGCCGCCTTTCGTACTGCTGAACGGCAATCCGGCGCAGGCACATGGCGTCAACATCGAGGGCTTGAAACGCCGCGGCTTTACGCGCGAGCAGATCAACGGCATCCGCACCGCGTATAAACTCATCTATCGCGCGGGACTGACCCTGGAAGAATCCAAGGCAGCCCTGTTCGAAGAAGAAGCGGCGTCGTCGCCTGAGGTGGCGCAACACATTCGCGCCATGCGCGAATTTTTGGGCGTGGCGTCGCGTGGTATCGTCCGCTGACCAGGCCAGCGACCTGTCGGTCGCCAATGTCGCCATCGTCGCCGGCGAGGTGTCGGGCGACCTGCTGGCCAGCCGGCTGCTGTCCGGTCTCGTGCCGCAGTTGCCCGGTGCCCGCTTCCACGGCATCGGCGGCGAGCACATGGCCAAACAGGGTTTCATTTCCGACTGGCCGCTGGACAAGCTGACCGTGCGCGGCCTGTTCGAGATCATTCCCCGCTACCGCGAAATCAAGGGTATCCAGAACGCGCTGCGTGACCAGTTGCTGGCGGAGCGTCCCGCCGTCTTCATCGGCGCCGACTATCCGGGCTTTAACCTGGGGCTGGAGCAGCAGCTCAAGGAAGGCGGCATCCCCACCGTGCACTACATCGGGCCGCAGATCTGGGCCTGGCGCGGCGGACGCATCAAGAAAATCATCAAGGCTGTCTCGCACATGCTGGTGATCTTCCCGTTCGAGGAAGAGATCTACCGCAAGGCGGGCGTGCCCGTCACCTATGTCGGCCATCCACTTGCTGAAATGATTCCCCTGCAGCCGGACGAGGCGGCCGCGCGCCGCGCCCTGGGCTTGCCGGAAGATGCCAACGTGATGACCCTGATGCCGGGCAGCCGCATGGGTGAACTCAAATACAATGCGGTGGCCTTTGTGGCCGCCTGCAAGCTGTTGCTGGCGCGCGACCGCTCGCTGCGTTTCGTCGCGCCCATGGCCGGTGAAAAGCAGCGCCAGTACTTTTTACAGCTGATTGCGGAAGCGGGCTTGCAGGACGTCGAGATACTGCTCACCGATGGCGGCTCGCACACGGCCATTTGCGCCGCCGATGCAGTACTGGTGGCGTCCGGCACGGCGTCGCTGGAAGTGGCGCTGTACAAGAAGCCCATGGTCATCGCCTACAAGATGATGCGCGCATCGTGGGAAATCATGCGCCATATGGGCTACCAGCCGTGGATTGGTTTGCCAAATATCCTGGCGCGCGACTACCTGGTGCCTGAGCTGCTGCAGAACGCGGCCAGCCCGCAAGCGCTTGCCGACGCCATGTGGCAGCAGCTGAGTGACGTGCCAGGGCGATTGCGCCTGGTGCAGCGCTTCACGGACATGCACCACAGCCTGCTGCGCGACAGCGCGCGCGAGAGCGCCAACGCCGTCATGCAAGTCATCGCCGCCCACCGCAAGTAAATTCCGTTCATCGCTTCAATCGCAGTACCAACCAAAGATTCAACGTGAAAAATATCTATCCCGGCCTGTTTGACGACTTGCCATTCTCGCTCGATGAAATCATCTGTGGCGTCGACGAGGCAGGCCGCGGTCCGCTGGCCGGCCCCGTCTTCGCCGCTGCCGTGATCCTCGACCCGCACCAGCCCATCGATGGCTTGCGCGATTCGAAAAAACTCACCGAAGCCAAGCGCGACTTGCTGGCGCCACAGATCAAGGCAAAGGCCCTGGCCTGGGCCATCGCCGAAGCGTCGGAAGAGGAAATCGACCGCCTGAACATTTTGCAAGCGTCGATGCTGGCCATGCGCCGCGCCGTCGAGGCGTTGAGTACCGTACCCACGCTGGCCCTGATCGACGGCAACCGCTGCCCTGTGATGCCGATACGCGGCATGGCCATCATCGGCGGCGACGACAAGGTCGATTCGATTTCCGCCGCCTCGATCCTGGCCAAGACGGCGCGCGACGCGGCCCTGGTGCACCTGCATGCGGCCTATCCGGAGTACTGCTTCGACCAGCACAAGGGCTATGGCACCAAATTGCACCTGGAGCGCTTGCACTTGCACGGCGCCTCGCCCGTGCACCGCCGCTCGTTCGCGCCCGTGCGCAATGTGATCTCCCTGTTCGGTGGACAAGAGGTGGTGGCATGAAGACGATTACCTCGCGCGACAACGCGCAATACAAGGATTTGTTGAAACTGGCGGGCAGTTCGCAGGTGCGCCGCAAGTCGGGCCGTACCTTGCTCGACGGCGTGCATTTGTGCCAGTCTTACTTGCAGCTGCGCGGCATGCCGGAGCAGTGCATCGTCAGCGAAAGCGCCTTGCGTAACCCGGAAGTGGCGGACATCGTCGGCCAGCTGGAAAGCCAGCGCGCGCACGTGCTGGGCTTGCCCGATGCGCTGTACCACGCGGTCAGCCAGGTCGAACACGGCGTGGGCGTGATGTTCCTTATCGAGACACCGGAACGCGCCGTGACGCAGCCCCTGAGCGTGTCGGCCGTGCTGCTCGATAACCTGCAAGACCCGGGCAACGTGGGCTCCATCCTGCGCAGCGCGGCCGCTGCGGGCATCACGCAGGTGTACTGCAGCGCCGGCACGGCCTTCTGCTGGTCGCCGAAAGTCCTGCGCGCGGCGATGGGAGCGCACTTCGTGCTCGACATCTTTGAAAACGTCGACCTGGCGGCGCTTGTTTCCGGCGCCAAAGTGGCGACACTCGCCACCAGCGGCTACGCCACCCAGCGATTGTACGACGTCGATCTGCGTCAGCCCGTCGCCTGGCTGTTTGGCCATGAAGGGCAGGGCGTGGCCGACGATCTGCTGTCGATGGCGACACACCAGGTGGTCATTCCGCACCTGGGCCAGATCGAATCGCTGAACGTGGCCGCCTGCGCCGCCGTCTGCTTCTTCGAGCAGTTGCGCCAGGGCCAGTCCTGAACAGGGGCGCCATGTCTTTCCCTGTGCTCGCCGACGGTGCCACACGTGACGAGGCCTGGTGGCGCCAGGTCGCCGCGTTGTATCCCGCGCCGCCGAATGCCATCGTCAATCTCGAACACGGCTATTTCGGCGCCATGGCGGCGCCCGTGCAAGCCGCCTTCGAACAAGCCGTGCGCTACACGAATGAACAGCTGAGTCCCTTCGTGCGCGGCGAATTCACGCGCACGCATGTGGATATCCTGCGCCAGCGCGTCGCCGCGCTGATCCGGGCGGAGCCGCACGAGATCCTGCTGACCCGCAGCGGCACCGAGTCCATGCAGGTGCTGATCACGCAATACCACGGTCTGGCGCCCGGTAATACGGTGCTGTGGAGTAATCTCGACTATCCGGCCATGCGGACGGCCATGCGCTGGCTGGCGCAGCGCCGTGGCGTCACGAGCACGCAAGTCACGTTGCGCTTGCCCATCAGCGATGACGAGATCATCGCCAGTTACGCGCAAGCCATGCGCCAGGCTGTCAAGCCCAAATTGCTGCTGCTGTCGCAGGTGGCGCCAGCCAATGGCCAGCAACTGCCGGTGAAGGACATCATGGCGCTGGCGCGCGAACACGGCATCGACGTACTGCTCGACAGCGCCCATGCGCTGGGGCAGGTCGACGTGGACGTGCAGGCCATGGGCGTCGATTTCGCCGGTTTCAATCTGCACAAATGGCTGGGGGCGCCGGCGGGATTGGGCGTCGTGTATATACGCGCATCGCAGTTGCACAAGATCGAGCCGCATTTTGGCGACGATGATTATCCGCTTGACGATATCCGCAGCCGCCTGCACATGGGCATGCCGCCAATCGGCGCCATCCTGGCCGCGCCTGCCGCGTTCGACTTTCATGAGCGCCTGGGCGGCACGCCGGCCAAGATGGAGCGCCTGGCGTGGCTGCGCAATTACTGGGTCAGCCGCGCCGCGCAACTGCCTGGCGTGCGCCTGCTGTCGCCGCTGGACGCGGCGCACGGCACGGCGCTGGTGGCGTTTGCCGTCGATGGCATGGACGCACGCGCGCTGCAACAGACCTTGTTGCACCGTTTCGGGATCTTTACCGTGCAGCGCAATGTCGGTGATACCGATATCGTGCGCGCCACGGTGGCCGTCACGACGCAGACCAGCGAACTTGATCAGCTGGTCGCAGCGCTGACCGTGCTGTCCAGCGAGGCGAACGCCTGACAGGTTTGGTCAAGCGCTCTAGTACTCGCGGCGGTTCGGCTTGATCTCTTGCAGGATCGTCGTGGAGATCTCTTCGATCGACTTGGTGGTCGAGGAGAGCCAGCGAATACCTTCGCGTTTCATCATTTTTTCCGCCTCGTTGACCTCGTAACGGCAATTTTCGATGGCCGCATACTTGCTTCCAGCGCGTCTTTCGTTGCGTATTTCCGACAAACGTTCGGGCGTAATGCTCAATCCGAAAATTTTATTCTTAAATTCCAGCAGGGCCGATGGCAGTTTGTCGCGCTCGAAATCGTCGGGAATCAGCGGATAGTTGGCCGCTTTGATACCGTACTGCATGGCCAGATACAGGCTGGTCGGGGTCTTGCCAGAGCGCGAAACACCCACCAGAATGACATCGGCCGAGGACAGGTTCTTGTGCGACTGGCCGTCGTCGTGCGCCAGCGAATAGTTGATCGCCTCGATGCGGTTCTTGTATTCCTCGCTGTCCACGATATTGTGCGAACGCCCGATGGTATGGGTCGACATCACGCCCAGTTCCTGCTCCAGCGGAGCGACAAAGGTCTGGATCAGGTCCATGTGCATGCCGCTGGACTTGCGGATCACGGCCGACAGGTCGTTCTTCACCAGGGTGGAGAAAATGATCGGGCGCTGGCCATCGGTGACAAAGGCTTCGTTGATCTTGCGCGCCGCCTCGTAGGCCTTGTCCATGGTATCGATGAAGGGCAGGCGGATCTGGCGGAAACGCAGATCGAACTGCGTCAGCACCGAGTGGCCGAAGGTCTCGGCGGTAATGCCGGTGCCGTCGGAAACGAAGAAGACGGTGCGGGCCGCGGAGGGCAGAGGGGGGCGTGGATCTTGTGTCATGGGTTTTCGGATCAAGATTGTGCGTCGTCAATTTGCGCCGCACAAGGTAAAATGGCTGCAACGGTATGATTGTGCTGCACGACGCCAAGAATAACAAGAAGACTGTCCGTGCGCCGCGCGTAAAGATTTCTATCATCAGTAAGGGTGTCATTATGACCAACGCAGTATCGCAACAGCAGGAAGACAAGGACGCGGTGTATGTGGCCTCGTTCGAGCATTTGCGCATGACGGATGTCGAATCCGTCGGCGGCAAGAACGCCTCCCTGGGCGAAATGATCAGTCAGCTGGCGGAAGCCGGCGTGCGCGTGCCCGGTGGCTTTGCCACCACGGCGCAGGCATTCCGCGATTTCCTGTCGTACAGCGCCAACGGCGGCTTGCCGCTGGCCGAACGCATCGCCCAGCGCCTCGAAGGGCTGAACATCGATGATGTGCGCTCGCTGGCGCAAGCCGGCGCCGAGATCCGTCAATGGATCGTCGAAACCCCGTTCCAGCCGCGCCTGGCCGCCGAAATCGATCAGTTCTATGCCAAGCTGGTGGCCGATTCCGACACGGAAATGTCGTTTGCCGTACGTTCCTCGGCAACGGCGGAAGACCTGCCGGACGCGTCTTTTGCTGGTCAGCAAGAAACCTTCCTGAACGTGGTCGGCATCGACAACGTGCTCGACGCCATGAAGCAGGTGTTCGCGTCGCTGTATAACGACCGCGCCATTTCGTATCGCGTGCACAAGGGCTTTACGCATGCTGAAGTAGCCTTGTCGGCTGGCGTGCAGCGCATGGTGCGTTCCGACCTGGGCGCGGCCGGCGTGATGTTTACCATCGATACCGAGTCGGGCTTCAAGGACGTGGTTTTCGTTACCTCCAGCTATGGCCTGGGCGAGACCGTGGTGCAGGGCGCCGTCAATCCCGACGAATTCTATGTGCACAAGCCGATGCTGGAAAAAGGCAAGTCGCCTGTGATCCGCCGCAATATCGGCTCGAAGCTGCTGAAAATGGAATTTACGAACGAAGCGAAAGCTGGCCGTTCCGTGAAAACCGTCGACGTGCCCGTCGAAATGCGCAACCGCTACTCGCTGAACGACAGTGAAGTGGTGGAGCTGGCAAAGTACGCCGTCATCATCGAAAACCACTACGGCCGTGCGATGGACATCGAGTGGGGCAAGGATGGCCGCGACGGCAAGCTGTACATCCTGCAAGCGCGTCCTGAAACCGTCAAGTCGCAGCAAAAGGCGACTGACGTGCAGGAACGCTTCAAGCTGAAAAGCACGGGCACCGTGCTGACGTCCGGCCGTGCCATCGGCCAGAAGATCGGCGCCGGCCCTGTGCGCGTGATTCACGATCCGGCCGACATGGAACGCGTGCAGCCAGGCGACGTGCTCGTTGCTGACATGACGGACCCGAACTGGGAACCGGTCATGAAGCGTGCATCGGCCATCGTCACCAACCGTGGCGGCCGTACTTGCCACGCGGCAATTATTGCGCGTGAACTGGGCGTGCCTGCTGTCGTCGGCTGCGGCAATGCCACCGACGTGCTGAAAGACGGCACCTTTGTCACCGTGGTGTGCTCCGAAGGCGACGAAGGCAAGATCTACGATGGCTTGCTGGAAACGGAAGTGTCGGAAGTGTCGCGTGGCGAATTGCCGAAGCTTGACACCAAGATCATGCTCAACGTGGGCAATCCGCAGCTGGCGTTCGACTTCCAGTCCGTGCCGAATGCGGGCGTGGGCCTGGCGCGCCTGGAATTCATCATCAATAACAATATTGGTGTGCATCCGCGCGCGATCCTGGAATACCCGAACATCGACGCCGACCTGAAAAAGGCCGTGGAATCGGTGGCGCGTGGCCACGCTTCGCCGAAAGCCTTCTATATCGACAAGCTGGCCGAAGGCATCGCCACCATCGCCGCCGCCTTCTGGCCGAAAAAGGTCATCGTGCGCCTGTCCGACTTCAAGTCGAACGAGTACAAGAAGCTGATCGGCGGTTCGCGCTACGAGCCGGACGAGGAAAACCCGATGCTGGGCTTCCGCGGCGCGGCGCGCTACCTGTCGGCCGACTTTTCCGAAGCGTTCAACATGGAATGCGAAGCGATGAAGCGCGTGCGCAATGACATGGGCCTGACGAACGTGGAAATCATGGTGCCATTCGTGCGTACCCTGGGCCAGGCCGAGAAAGTCATCGACCTGCTGGCGAAAAACGGCTTGAAGCGCGGCGAGAATGACTTGCGCGTCATCATGATGTGCGAAGTACCGTCGAACGCCATCCTGGCCGACCAGTTCCTCGACCATTTCGACGGCTTCTCGATTGGTTCGAACGATCTGACCCAGCTGACCTTGGGCCTGGACCGCGATTCCGGCATGGAATTGCTTGCCGCCGACTTCGACGAGCGCGATCCAGCCGTGAAAGCGCTGCTGTCGCTGGCTATCAAGGCTTGCCTGGCGCGCGGCAAGTACATCGGCATTTGCGGCCAGGGTCCTTCGGATCACCCTGACTTCGCCGTATGGCTGATGGAGCAGGGCATCGAGTCGATGTCCCTGAATCCTGACTCGGTGATCGACACCTGGCAGAAGCTCGCTGCGCTGAAAGCGTAAGCATCTTTTCGCCCTCTGAAAACCCGCTGCCGCTCACCTGGCAGCGGGTTTTTTTTATGTCTTGCTCATTGCCATCAAGTTCATCGCGGTCGGCGCACGCGCCTGAACGATGAGGTGGCGCAAGATCAGCTAAAATGATTCCACCAACACATAGACGGGAGTTCACATGGCAAGCAAGAAACCGAGCAAAGCTGCAAAGATCGACATCGGTATTTCCGAGGCGGACCGCGCGAAGATCGCGGAAGGCCTGTCCGGCCTGCTGGCCGACAGCTATACCCTGTACCTGATGACGCATAATTTCCACTGGAACGTCAAGGGACCGATGTTCAACACCCTGCACCTGATGTTCATGACGCAATACACGGAGCAGTGGGCCGCGCTGGACCTGATCGCCGAGCGTATCCGCGCCCTTGGCTATCCGGCGCCGGGCACCTACAAGGAATTCGTCAAACTGGCCTCGATCAAGGAAATCGACGGCGTGCCGCCGGCGCTGGATATGGTCAGCCACCTGGTGGCGGCACAGGAAGCGACCGCGCGCACGGCGCGCCGCTTGTTCCCGCTGCTGGAAAAAGCCAATGACCAGCCGACCGCCGACCTGATCACGCAGCGCCTCGATGTGCATGAAAAGACGGCGTGGATGCTGCGCAGTCTGCTCGAGGAATAAAAGCCTGGCCGGCGGCGCTAATTCGCCCCCGGCTATTGACGCCATCAGGAATTGCGTTAGACTGTTTGTATATAGGTGTTTGGCAAGAGGAATATCAGGCAGCACTGCGCAGTAAACCCCGTCGCTTATATAGGCCGCGGGGTTTTTTTATTTTTGGATTCGCAAGGATGGAGGCATCATGGCTGAATGGGTAGGCTGGTTTGTTGCGGCTGGCGCGGTATTGATCCTGGAACTGTTTACGGGCACGTTTTATTTGCTGATGATCGCCATCGGTATTGGTGCCGGAGGACTGGTGGCGCTGGCGGGAGGCAATGGCAGCTGGCAGGCCGCGACCGCCGCCATAGTCGGCGTGGCGGCCACGCTGTTATTGCGGCGCAGCCGCTTTGGCAGGGCGGCGCGGCGCGATGCGGCACAGGATCCGAATGTGAACCTGGATATTGGCCAAAGCGTGGCGGTCGCGCATTGGGTCGATGGCGCTGCGCGCGTCATGTATCGCGGCGCCTTGTGGGATGTGGAACTGATTGCCGGCAGCGATACGCAGGCCGGTCATTACACCATACGTGCCGTACGTGGCAGCCGTTTGATTGTTGGATAACCTGGAGAGTAGATTATGGAAGTAAGCATCGGAAGCATGTCGCTGATCTTGTTATTGCTGGCATTGGTATTTGTCTTCAAGACGGTCAATGTGGTGCCGCAGCAGCATGCCTGGGTGGTGGAGCGCCTGGGCAAGTTCCACGCGGTATTGGGTCCTGGCCTGAATATCGTTGTGCCCTTCGTCGACCGCATCGCTTACAAGCACGTGCTTAAGGAAATTCCACTCGACGTGCCGCCACAGGTATGCATTACGCGTGACAATACGCAATTACAGGTCGATGGCATTCTGTATTTTCAGATTACCGACGCCATGCGTGCTTCATATGGTTCGTCGAATTATATTGCCGCCATTACGCAGTTGGCGCAAACGACCTTGCGTTCGGTGATCGGTAAAATGGAACTCGACAAGACATTTGAAGAGCGCGACCATATTAATACCGCCATCGTGAATGCCATCGATGAATCGGCAGCGAATTGGGGGGTCAAGGTGTTGCGTTATGAAATCAAGGATTTGACGCCGCCCAAGGAGATTCTGCATGCGATGCAGGCGCAGATTACGGCCGAGCGTGAAAAGCGCGCACTGATTGCCGCCTCGGAAGGGCGCAAGCAGGAGCAGATCAATATTGCCAGCGGCGAGCGCGAAGCGAACATTGCCCGCTCGGAAGGCGAAAAGCAGGCATCCATCAACCGCGCCGAAGGCCAGGCCACGGCTATCGTCGCGCTGGCGCAAGCCAGTGCTGAAGCGCTGCGCCAGGTAGGCGCCGCCATCCGCGAGCCGGGCGGTGAGGATGCCGTCAATTTGAAAGTGGCCGAGCAGTATGTGGGCGCGTTTGCGCAATTGGCGAAAACGAATAACTCGATTATCGTGCCGGCCAATCTGGGCGATATGAGTGGTTTGATCGCCACGGCGATGCAAGTAGTGAAGACGCAGAAGCCGAAGGGCAGCGTGGCTATGCCCTGATTGCCTGACTGGCTGGGTAAATAGCAAGCTTGTAGCAAGGTTTCATCAATACTGCCCGCTGTATAGCGGGCAGTTTGCATTTGCGCTTTCCCTATTATCTGGTGGTGTTAGGGCTGACGTATCGGTGGCTACATGAATTGCGTTGAAAATATTTTCTTTATGCTATGCTAAGCGCACATTCAGGATTACTTGCTGTCATGTTGCGCTTATTTCTTTGACTGGCGTACCGTCTGCTGCGCAGGATCCCTGGTAGCATTTGCAGGCGATGTGCGATTGGCGATAGTATCGGACCCATGTATATTTTGAATTGCATTTTATAGTTGTTATAAATTGCAATGAAACAAAAAGTGCTGCAGAATAAATATAGCCGATGGCGCTGTATTGAATCGCAGCCGCACAAGGCAGGGTACTTGCACAGACAGTCCATGGCCGATTTTCGCTCCCGTGATTGAACACCAACATCGCTTGATCGCCCGGGATGCAGTTTTTTGGTCAGAGAATTGTAAAAAACAATCAAATCTTAAGAAAAATCACCTTAGGCGCGTTACAATTGGATAGAATTTAACTATTCAGTTATATTTTTCAACTCACACAAGGAAATATCATGGATCTGTCGAGCTTATCCCTGTCCGAGCTGCGCACCTTGCAGGACGACATCAAGAAGCAAATGAAGAAGCGCGAACAGGACGATCTGTCCAAGGCGCGCGAACAAATCCTGGCGATTGCCCAGAGCGTCGGCGTTTCCGTAAAAGATCTGGTTGGTACGGGTATCCGCGCTAAAACCGGCACGGTTGCAGTACGCTATCGCAATCCGGATGATGCGACACAACAATGGACTGGCCGTGGCCGTCAACCGAAATGGGTCAAAGAATGGACCGATTCGGGCAAGTCGCGTGATCTGCTGAAGGTTTGATTCTGAAGGTTTAAAAAACCGTTCATTCGGATGCTTGTACTGTGGAGTAGTGCAGGTGTAGTACACGGCAGCATGCAAGCATCCGGAACTTTCCAGCTTTATCGTCTTTGGCCAGACAGGCCAAGCTAATGTACACAGGCTTATCTCAATGGTATTTTCGCCAATACCAGTCTTTTCCCCGCCTTACCTGCTTCCTCTCCCGTTTTATTTCCGTCGCGCTGAGTTCTTTTCCGTTTGCTGCAGGCAATCGGCAAAATAAAACCCGGCATATAGCCGGGCTTGTTGATATGGCGTCAGCACGCTGCGCGCAGCGGCGTATCAGCGGCGGTGCGACTTCATTGCCGCCTGCACTTCGCGCGCGCCATCGCGGTCGCGCTCTGCAGCCCGCTTGTCGTGCTGTTTCTTGCCCTTGGCCAGGCCGATCTCGCATTTCACGCGGCCGCCCTTGTAGTGCAGGTTGAGCGGCACCAGCGTGTAGCCGGAGCGCTCCACCTTGCCGATCAGTTTATCCATTTCCGTGCGGTGCAGCAGCAGCTTGCGCGTGCGTACGGCTTCCGGATGAATATGGGTGGAGGCGGTCGGCAGGGCGCTGATATGCGTGCCGAACAGGAAGAGTTCGTCGCCGCGGACGACGACGTAGGCTTCCTTGATTTGTACACGGGCGTCGCGGATGGCTTTGACTTCCCAGCCTTCCAGCACGATGCCGGCTTCGTAGCGATCCTCGATAAAGTAGTCGTGGAAGGCTTTTCTGTTGTCTGCTATGGTCATGAGATGGTAAATGTGCGCGGGTCGGTTAAACTACTGTCTCGCGCAAGCGCGATAAAATCAAATGTATCCAACATCATAGCAAATGGTTCTTCAATGGCAGTAGTACATAAATCAGTTTTTCTCGGGTATAGCGCCGAACAAATGTTCGCGCTGGTGGCGGCGGTGGAAGATTATCCCAAATTCCTGCCCTGGTGTGGTGCGGTCGAGATTCGCGAGCGGAGCGAGAACACGGTTGTCGCCAGCGTGGGCATACATTACCACGGCGTGCGCCAAAGCTTCACCACGTCCAACGAGAACGTGCCGCCGACATCCATCAAGATGAAGCTGGTGGACGGTCCTTTCAAGACCCTCGACGGCGTGTGGACCTTCAAGGCCCTGCGCGAAGATGCCTGCAAGATCGAACTGGATCTGCACTACGAGTTCTCCAGCCGCGTGCTCGAGCAGATCATCGGCCCCGTCTTCGGCATGATCGCCAACAGCATGGTCGATTCCTTCTGCAAGCGCGCGGAGACGGTGTATGGCTGAAGCAGACATCACGGTACAAGTATGCTACGCGATGCCGGACAGCACGTTCCTGCGCTCCTTGAGCGTGCCTGTGGGCACTACCATCGGGCAGGCTGTGGCGCAGAGCGGCTTGCTGCAGGCCATCCCGGGCATCGATCTGGCCATCAATATGGCTGGCATCTATGGCAAGAGGAAGCCGCTCGATACCGTATTGCACGAGCATGACCGTGTGGAAGTGTACCGGCCCTTGCTGGCCGACCCGAAGGAGGCGCGCCGGCGCCGCGCCAGCAGCAAGCCTGCCAAAGGCTGAGGCGCCAGGGCCGCACCGTCTGACGACCGCTATTTTTTGCCATTCTCAAGTATCTTTTCTATGCTGCAAGGATGGAGGGCGCTTTTTCCTTGATAAGTTGCTTTTATCCGTCACAAGCGATTATCCATGCGGGTTCCAGCCATTCCGCAATAGGCATGGGCGAAACGTGGGCGAAAAAGCTAAGCGCCCCTTGCCTTAAGCCCATCCGTCAATTCGCAGTAGTGATCGGGCAATACCCCACCTTGCTGCTCAACCCGGCGGCCGTAAGTTCTCATGGTCGTATCGGTATGTCCCATTTGCTTTGCCACGTACATCGCGTTGGCGCCCGTCGTTAGCAGGGGCGACGCGAAGGTGTGCCTTGTTTGATACGGATTTCGGTAGCGGACCTGGGCCTTCTCGATCATTGCCGTCCAGAAGAGGGGCAGGCGCTGCGTGTTGTCCCAGCCCTGACAGGTAGCCGGATCAAGGAATACCAGGCCGCCAGCAAGCAGGCTATGTCGTTTCTGCGCAAGCAGCGCGTCGACGGCGCCGCTACGCAGATCGACCAGGCGGCCGGCGCGCGTCTCCAGTGCCTCCCGAGACTTGCCCATCACGCGTCACCGTGCTGGGCCATTGCTATCCGAACGTATCGAACCTGGGCGACATGACCAAGATCGCCGTCCTGGTCCGAGTCGGCTTCTTGCCTGCGCCGGACGTCTTCTGCAGCGGCACGCCGTGCCAAGTGTTTTCGATTGCGGGCCTGCGCAATTCGCTCGACGACGAGCGCAGTAACCTTTCCCTTGTTTTTTGCGAGATCGCAGATGAAATTGACGCACGACGCGCTGCAGATGGTCTTCTTCCAACCGTTGTTTTTTAGCCGACCTGGAGCGGCGCTTGGTCGATCAAGCCCGCGCCAACGAAATCGAAGCGCAGCGTTTGCGCGACGAAACGGCAGCACGGGCTGCTGGGGCTGTCGCCAATTCGCAAGTTGCCAGCCTGAGCAAGGAGCAACTGCAGACTGCGCTGGATCACAAAGGCATCAACTATCCCACAGCAGCAAACAAGGCTGAACTGCAAGCGCTGCTGGGCGTTTGAGCGAGCCAGTCGTGACCGGCAATGAAACGGGCGCCATCATGCCAGGCGCCGGCTTCGATCAAGTGGACTTGTTCTTGCGACGAGCCACGAAGCCGAGGAGGCCCAGGCCCGCCAGGAGCATGCCGTAGGTTTCTGGCTCAGGCACGGCGGCGGTGATATTCGCTGTATAGGTCAGATTGCTTACATAATAGGTGTCCCACGCCTGATTCAAATCAAGGGGATTTTTGCCACCAGAATTCAGATACACGAAATTACCTGCCAAGCCACCGTCGCCGGTCGACCCTAGCATCGTTACGCTTGAAATGGGATTGGTGATGCCCGCGACTGTTAAGTATGCGATGTAATTTGCATTGGCCTCTAATGTCAAATTGATTCCATTTGCTCCGAGCAGCTGGCTGCCGCCGGTGTACGCGATGGGTGAACTGGTGTACAAGGCGGGCCCGATGGCTTTGCTGCCATCCCAGGCTGCAATTGTCAGCCCTACGTTGCCTCTAGCCCCTGAAGTCGCATAAAAGGTGAAATCTTGAAGCACTCCGCCGAGTGAGGTGAAAGTTTCGCCATAACTGGTCGTGTCAGGAGCGCCGAGGGAGGAGATTGCCGTACCTATTGTCCCGACGTTGGAATAGGTCGTGGCTTGTGCATGGATAGAGGAGCAGCAAATGAGAGCGCTGAGTACAATTTTGGCAACGGCTTGTGTGTTCATTTTTCCCCCGTATTATTGATGTTTAAAAGGTACGAAAATTAATTATATGATAATTTCTGCGGGGTATTCCGCCTATAGTTTTTTATTATAAAAACAACATAAGTGATTGTGATCATCATAGAATCTGGCACCGGCCTGCCTAATGCCGACTCCCAAGCCGGCATTGCCGCAGCGGACGCCCGTTGCACCAGCCTGGGCGGCGCTGGATGAGGCAGCCAAGGAAGTCGCGTTGCGCAAGCGTCAGACGATGGGCAATGTTGTCGGAAAACCGCACGCCGCGGTATGCCACGAATTGGATGGAACTGCCCAAGGTGAGGGCGCAGTAAAACCCGGCATGCCTATTGGCCTCGACGTGAATTTCTATGCTACTGCCTCGCGGAGTGGCGTTGCGCTGACAGCGACTTGGGGAGCGTTGCAGTAGTTCGACCAGATATGCAGCAGCAGGATGCGTTTTTCCAGCAAGTCGTCCCTGCGATACGCTGCCTCCACCTTGTCAGGCAAGCTGTGCGCCAGCGCATGCTCGCATACCTCGCGCGGGAAAAAGTTTGCAACCCGTTCCAAGCACCAGTCGCGTAACGTCGACCGCAGGCCGTGCACGGTGATAGTAGACCGGTTCCTATGGCGCCGCTGCCGGCGTTGCGGCCTATCCCACCGGCGGGCTACCTCCTGACGCAGTGGCGCGAGATATTCAAGCCTTGATCCTGCAGACGGAAGAGGTGGCCGCGACAGAGCGCACTTGCCAGGCGTTTGTGAGTCGGAACGGCATGAGTCAGTAGCATCATGCAATCGCCCTGTGTTGCCTACGGCTATCATTTATTGACAATGAGCTTCAGCTCCAGTAGCCTGAGGATATTGTCTAAAGTATAAAGAAAAAAGATGCCTCAGCCCCTTATCTCCAATGTCCAAGCCTATATCGGCGAGCAATTTCTCACGATGTATTTCGATGTGGCGCTCGACGCCGCACATCCGCCGCCAATCGAGGCCTTCGAGGTGTATATCGACGGATTCCCGACCCTGGTGACCGGAGTGCAAGTCGATAGCGTCGCCAAGACCGTCACGTTGAGCTTCAGTGGCTCGCCGCTTAGCGCCAACAACTCCATCGATATCGTGTACTACGATCCGAGCGGCGGCAACGACCTTAATGCCATCCAGGGCGTAGACGGCGCCGATGCGCCCGATTTTATTAGTGGCACCACCGTCTCCGGCGTCCGTCCCCCCCCGTCCGCACCGTCGACGCCGGCGCTCTCCAGCGGCAGCGACAGCGGCATACTGGGCGACGGCATCACGAATGACACAACGCCGACGGTGACCGGCACCGCCGCCGCTAATGCCACCGTCAAGCTGTACGACACCAACGGCACCACCTTACTGGGTAGCAGCACCGCCGATGGTTCCGGCAACTGGAGCATCACCAGCAGCGCGCTGACCGAGGGTACGCACTCGCTTAAGGCGACCCAGACCGACAGCGGCAACAAAACATCGCCGCTGAGCACCGGACTGTCGCTGACCATCGACACCACGGTGATCGCGCCGAGCAGCCTGCAGTTGTCGAACGGCAGCGACAGCGGCAGCCTGGGCGACGGCATTACCAACGCCGGCACGCCGACCATCACCGGCCACGCCGAAGCCAACGCCGCCGTGCGCCTGTACGACACTAACGGCACCACCTTGCTGGGCTCGACCACCGCTGACGGCTCCGGCAACTGGAGCATCACCAGCAGCACGCTGATCGAGGGTGCGCACACGCTGACGGCCAAGCAGACCGACGCCGCCGGCAACGTCTCCGGTACCTCCAGCGGCTTCAGCTACATGCTCGACACCATCGGCCCCGTCGGCATGGCGCTGAGTTCGACCTCGGTGGCGATGTCCAACGCCACCAACGGCGCCACCATCGCCACGCTGTCGGCCACCGATGCCACCGCCATCACCTACGGCTTCGCGGTCGGCAACGGCACCATCGACGCCGACAACGGCAAATTCACCGTCTCCGGCACATCACTTGTGGCGGCGCAGAGCCTGGCCGCCGGCACTTACCATATCTACATGAAGGCCACCGACGCTTCCGGCAATGGCGCGTACCAGATTTTCGCCATCCAAGTGGTCAACGCCCCCAGCGTCACCGCCATCGAGCGCACCGCAGGGGCCTCGCTCACCGTGCCGAGCGGCGCCACCTCGGTGAACTACACTGTCACCTTCGACCAGTCGGTCACCGGCGTCGACACCGGCGACTTCACGCTGACCGCCACCGGCAACGCCGCCGGCACCATCAGCGGGGTCGTCGGCAGTGGCAGCACCTACACCGTCACCGTGAATGGCGTCAGCGGCGACGGCACGCTGCGGCTGGACCTGAACAGTAGCGGCACCGGCATCCAGAACGGCTCGTCGGTCGCTATCATCGGCGGCTACGCGGCGGGCCAGATCTTCGGGCTGGACCACACGGCCTCCTCCGCGCCGTCCACTCCGGTGATGACGGCCGGCGCCGACACAGGCACTTCCAACACCGACGGCATCACCAGCAATGCCATGCCGGAATTCACCGGCACCGCAGAGGCCAACGCCACCGTCAAGCTGTACGACGCCAACGGCACCACCTTGCTGGGCTCGACCACCGCCGACGGCTCCGGCAACTGGAGCATCGCCAGCAGTACGCTGACCGACGGCAGCCATACGCTGACGGCCAAGCAGACCGACGCCGCCGGTAACACCTCGGGCGCCAGCGGTGGATTGGTGGTGGTGATCGACACCAGCGCCGCAGCGCCGGCTGCACCCACGCTGGCCGTTGCCAGCGATGGTGGCGTGCCGGGTGACGGCATCACCAAGTATGCCACGCCGACCATCACAGGCACGGCCGAAGCCCATGCCAGTGTGACGCTGTACGATACCGATGGCACGACCGTGCTGGGTATTGCGACGGCCGATGCCAGCGGTGCCTGGAGCCTCGTTTCTTCTCCCCTGAGCGAAGGCAGTCATACGCTGAGCGTGAAGCAGGTCGACCTGGCAGGCAACGTTTCGTCCATCAGCGCCGGCCTGGCGCTGACCATCGATACGCAGGCGCCGCCCGCGCCGTCCGTTCCTGTGCTGGCAGTCGCCAGCGACAGCGGCACCGTGGGCGACAACATCACCGATATCACCGCACCCGTGATCAAGGGCAGCGCGGAGGCCAACGCCACCGTCAAGCTGTACGATACCGACGGCACGACGGTGTTGGGCACGGCCGTCGCCGATGGCGCGGGTAACTGGAGCATCACGAGCAGTACGTTGGCGGTCGGCGTGCATACCCTGAGCGCCAGGCAGGTCGACCTGGCCGGCAACGAGTCGTCGGCCAGTGCATCGCTGGCGCTGACGATCAAGGCCTTGCCAACGCCGTCGCTGCCGACGACACCCGTTACCTCGATCGATGGCGTGGACGTGACGCAGCAGCCGGTTGCCTTGCCGGGCGGCGGCACAGGTACCCAGACCACGATTCCGATCGTCAGCAACGACCGCAGCGAATCGACCGGCAATGCCAGCGTCGCCGACATTCCACTGGTAACGGCGGGTGTCAATAACCTGCTGCTGGCGCAGCTGTCCCCCGGCTTCGGCTTGACGGCCAGCGGCGGAGCCAGTCAACCGGCCGGCAGTTCGATCGAGCATCTGCTTCAAGCCATCCTGGCGGCCACATCTGGCCATGCCGCCAGCGATCAGGGGCATCTGACCGGCAACGGCCTGGCGTTTTTGAACCAGTTGGCCGCCAGCGTGCCGCTGCTGGTACAGACCATTGTGCCGACCAGTACGCCGACGGCGCCGAGCGGCGCGCTGACGCTGACCGGCACCAGCACCGACGCGCAACACACGGCGTTGGTCATCGACGCCAGCCATCTGGCCGCCAGCAGCTCGCTGGTGCTAAACGCTGTGGATTTCGCCGCCATCGTCGGTGCCGCCAACGTGGTTGCCAATACCAGCGGGCAGGTTTTGGCGGGCGACGCCGCCAGCCAGCAATTCACGGTTTCTTCAGCCAGTGGCGGTGCAGTATTCTCGGGCGGCGGCAACGATACCCTGCTGTTCAATTCGCCGTCGGCCGCACCGGCCGGTGCCACGGGAGTGGCCGCGCGGGCTGCTGCCGGCGCTGACACGACCACTATCCTGCACGGTGGACTGGGCAGCGATACTGTGGCTTTCAGCGGCGCCAGTTCCGACTACACGGTGGAGGCCCATGAAGGCTATCTGATTGTGACCGCCAAGACGCAGCCGACGCAGCACGCGCTGGTATTGAACGCGGAGAACCTAAAGTTCAGCGATACCACGGTGGCCGTCGAAAATCGAGGGGTGCTGACGTCGATTGCCGGCCTGTACCAGGATATTCTGGGGCGCCAGGCCGACTACTTGGGCATCGAGTATTGGGCCACGGCGGAAAAGAATGGCGTCAGCATGGGCAAAATTGCGCTCGACATGATCAGCGCGTCAGAGGGCCACCTCTTGCAGTCCACGCCTTTTAACGGTAATAGCGCGCATGATCTGGAACTGCTGTACCAAGGGATCTTCAGTCGCCACAGCGATGCTGGTGGATTGACGTACTGGAGCGACAAGATGGCGCAGGGCATGAGCCTGGAATTGGTGGCACAGAACATGATCGCCGCCGAGGAAATGAACGGGCACAAGGTGGCGGTGCAGGACTGGAATTTCTTCGCCTAGCCGTGCCGTCGGTGCGGAGATCTGCTGCCTGAGGTCTCCGCTCGCCTGAGCTGTCGGGTGTGGCGCGACATCAAGTAACGATTTCGCGCCGCACACCAAGAGGCCTATTGATGCCCATCATGGGTAGCATGGCGAATGACCGGGCTGCCGCCTGTTGTTTTGACCTGGCGGTTTGCATTGGCCCGTACGCTACCGGAACCCGGCCGCCTCGCCACCTTAATTGCGCTGTAGGCGCTCGCTCGGGTGCTGACAGCTGACGGGCGCGCTGTAGCGGGTGGCGAGGGCGAAGCTGTCCAGCCCTATCAGATCGCCGCTGCGGTGTTCGACAATGCCGCTTGATCTGCAACGGCACACTGCAAGCAGAGGAGGGCGCCCAGCGCGTGCTTCATTGCAATCTTTCTATTTGCTCATGCTTGCAGATGGCACTGCCTTCGATTATGTCGGGTGCCTGTCTACCTGATCTTGGGCAGCATCAGAAAGAGACGAAGAAGCCGCCAAAACAGGGGCGAAATTTGGGCGAAAACGTGGACATTTCCAGACATTTCGATGGGGCCGAAAACGGCATTCCCACTATGTCTACCGAGGTTTGTGAATGTTCAAGACAAGAGGCAGGAATTTCTGTATAAATTGCTTCCTATCCCAAGGGCCAGCATTCATGCGGGCTCCAAGGGGGCGCGACAATTTGAGGGCGAAACGAGGGCGAATTGCTTACCGAATCATTCTTTTCTTTCCTTCGATCATTCTCAGGTAGAAGTCGGGCAGCAAACCATCATCGTGCTCAAGCCAGCGTGCATAAATTCGCGTGACCATCGTCGTATCCGCATGCCCCATCTGCTTGGCCACGTACATCAAATTTTCTCCGCATGAGAGCAGCGTCGAGGCGAAAGTGTGGCGCGTTTGGTACTGTGTTCGGTGCCTGACGCCCGCTTTCTTCAATGTTGGAATCCACACTCTATTCAGCCTGTCACTGGTGTCCCAGCCTCGTCCGGTCGCCGGATCGAGGAAAACGGGGCCATTGGCAAGACGGCTATATTGCTCTTGAGCTCTCAAAGCGTCATACGCGCCGCGACGAAGATCGATCACGCGCTTGCTGGATTTCGTCTTTGTATTATTGCTTGTTACGCCGACAACTCGCGCGCGCTCCACTTTTACCGTGCAATTTTCCCAATCGATCGACTCCCATTTCAATGCCATGTATTCGCTTGGGCGCATACCTGTTGCGAAGGCGAATAGCCAGATGTTGCGCAGTTGCTCATCTGCGGCTGTCAGTATTTTTTTGATCTCTTCAGCGCTGAACGGGTCAGCTGTGGGTGTTTTTGCGTACGCATCGCGACTGAGCACCTTCCGCAGCCTGACTCTATCAAGAGGGCTGCTTTCAATAAGATCATCATTCACTGCCTGGTCGAGCACGCTGCGAAAAGGTATCAACATCTGACTGATGGACGCGGCCGATAGGTGCAAAGTGCCAAGCCAGGCTCTTATCGCGGCTGGAGTCAGGTCGCGGACACGAGTTGACTCCCACTGCGGCTGCAGCTTTGAGGTATAGCTGCGGCGATAATTTTTTAGGCTGCTGGGCGCAAGTGTCCGCTCGTACACTGCGTACTGCTCCACGAGTAATTCGCCCACCGTCACGTTATTGCGATCCGTGCGAATCCCCAGCTTTGCGAGTTGAGGCGAATCAGGAAAATATTTGACGTACGAGAACGTGCCCATTTCGATCGCGTTGAGGATCTCGCCGCGCAGGCGCTCCGCATACCTAATATTTGCCTTCGAATGGGTCAGCAGCAAGGTCTCCCTGCATTCCGATCCACGATACATGAACTTTATTCTTATCGACTCGCTTTTGGCATGCGCACGTAGCTCAATGCCTGGCGCGACGGACTTACTTGTTCCCATTTTGCAACCCATTCTTCTACTGCCGGCAGGTTGATCCACAGCCGGCCATCCACAATTTTGCATTGATTGCCGTCGAGCCACTTGCCAGCCTTACGGCGGGCCTGCACGGAATCGACGGAATCGCCTGATATTTCGACGTAGCGCTCCAGCTTCACCCAGGTAAGGGGCTGGTGTGCACGCTCAATTGCGGCAACCATTCTGGCCACCACGTCGTGCTCGCTCATGTTCATGGCGCGCTCCCATCCGCCTTACTGACAGCGATAGCGGCCAAGCCAACAACTCGCGTTGGCGCCTTGATGTACCCGCTGTTCATTTCCACGTTTTCCAGGTTCTCGTGGCTGTAGACGACGCGGCCATTCAGATCTAACGCTGCGAAAAGGACGGCATACGGGTTTGTTTCGCCCTGAATCGCTGGGGCGGCAGGCGCTGCAGCGAGTATGGCGCGGAACACAGCATTGCCAGTCCAAATTTTATTGATGGCCGTGGTGTCGATCCGCACAGCCTGCGCGCCAGCGGCCTGCATGGCGTCATTTGGCTCGGCGGGCACCTGCTTCCAGCCATCCGGCACGGCCAGGTGCTGCGGCGCTGCGGCGACCGAAGGAGGCGCAGCTTGCTCCAGCGCGTCAATACTATCGTTGTTGATCATTCTGCATGCTCCAAAAAGGTTATCTCGCTGGGCTGGCGCGGTGTCGCGTCGCCCATCAGGTAAAGCACGGAAGACACGCCGCCGCCCAGCACCTGGGCACCCATGGCGCGCAAGTGGTGCTGCTTGCCCTCGAACAGCACGGGCTGGCAGGTGTGGATCGCACGCAGCACCGCACGGTCCAGCTTGTAGGCGGCCTCGCCGGGGTTTCCGGCGCAGGCGCTGGGCTGCGGCCGCTCATTGCGCCACCGGCGCACGGCGGGCAAACCAAGCCACCGGGCCGTCTTCGCTTTCGTGCAGGGCCAGCAGGAACCAGTCATCGCCAGCTGGCGACGCAGGCTGCCAGGAGGCAATTGCACAGGGATCACCATCACCGTAGCTATCGAACATGGCCGGCGCGTCACTCTCCATCCAGACCATCTGCATCAGTAGCCCATGGGACTGGAGCCATTTCTTCACATTCTCGACGTCGCCATAATCAATAGCTGGCAGGTCCGGATGGGCATACGATCCGTTGGTGTCGCGCACGACCGGCGCCCATTCAATAAGCTTGCTCATATTTACCTTTCAGGTTGTCGCGGCCAGGACGCCCGCCAGGGTCGCCACCACGTAAATCAGGATCAGGGCCGCCGCCACTCGCGCGGCGCCGGGGCTACGCTCGCTGTTCGGCATTTCGTCGTTGTCGGTCATGGCTTCACCTTTACGGCTCTCCCGCCGCGCCACCGCCAGCCTGGCGCAATCTGGCTGTAGCGCCACATACCCATGCGATCGCTGGTGGTCATGCGCGGCCACGGCTTGCCGCCGCACTCCCATTCCGGCCCCTCCCAGTAGTCCGCTGGCAAGCGGGCGTGATCGTAATGCTGGCACCAGCCGACGCGCGAATCATGGCCGTACCACTCGCCATCAAAGTCCTGGCGGCCAAATTCCGGGATGCCACTGATGCGCTGCCACAGGGCATATTCAGCTGGCCGGTGCAGGCGTAACCATTTTGCGCGCGTAAAGGAGAATGGCTCGTCAGCCAGGCCTTGCTCGCCCGATGGGGCATACTTCGTCGTGTCACCATGGCTGCGCAGCAACTGGACGGCGCGCTTTGCCTGCTTCTTATAGATGCGCGGGTTCACGGTGCCACCCGCTTGAACTCGATCACCCACACCCATGGGTTGGCTGCCCAGCTACCGGCGCCGTTGATGGATTCCCAGAGGTGGCTGAAGTGCTCGCTCGGTGTCGCGTGGTAGTTGTAACTTGGAATGACGCCATGGCCACCAGGCGTGCCTTCGGCGCGTGCGTCGGCGTCGCTGCAGTCATTCAGGCGCTCGACGCGCACGGACACGATCTCCAGCAGGATGCGGCTGGCGCGCCGGGGCATGTGGATGGATGGATGCCACGCCGAACGCGGGTCGCCATCACCATCGTCATCGCCGGACCATTGAAAGGCACCGTCAGCCGCATAGATTACATGGCCAGAGTAGTAGCCTTGGCCGAATGGCATTTCGCTGATTGCCGTCGCAGGGCGATCAGGCGCCCAATCAATCAGATTGCAGGCCTCATCCCATGCGTGGCTGATGACGCCCCACGTCTCGCGCACCCAGTTGCGATCGCCTGGCTGGCCATAGGGGCAATGCGCGACCATGCCACCCGCATAGGTGGCCGCGCCATCAATAACCGATTGCGGCGCAGGCGCCGCCAATCCGACTTTCTTGACGATGCGCCGTGTCTGCGTCTTGCTGCCGTCGAGCGCGGCGCGCACCATGGCGCCGTTCATGAGGATAGGGCGCTCTTTCATGCTTTTTCTCCAACAGCCGGCGTGGCCGCAAACATATCGGCGGTTTTGGTATCGCGCACCACCGGCGGCGGCAGCACGTCCAGGAATTCGCCGATGGTCAGTGCGTTGTCGCGTGGGCCATACGGCAGACAGTCGACGGTCCAGTCGTCCGGAAGGTCGGCCTCGGTCCGGATTTCTCCATCGGCCACCGCGTCGATGGGCTGGTCTTTGATCTCGCCAAAGTCCGACTTAAAGCGGATTTCGGCTTCGCGCTCGCTGGTGGCCATGATGACGGCCGTCAGGGTGGCGCTGACGGTGTAAAGGCGGTTGATCATGTGGCGCCGCCTTTCAAGACTTCGCGCACGCCGACCATCACCTCATCGAACTCGGCCGACGTGCACGGCATGCCTTCGTCGTGATCGGCGATGCTGTCGCTGTCGTCGAGCTTCTTGATCGCCAGGAGCAGGGCGCTCGCCGTGCGCAGCTTTTCTTCCAGGACTTTGGCATATGCATTCATGCCAGCCGCCGTCCAGCCACCGCCAAGGGCATCGTCATGCAAGCTATCGAGCGCATTCCAGCAGGCGACCAGGCGACGGGCGTTGGCCTCGCGCATGCCGGGCGCGTTCTTGAAGTCGATGACGACGGCGATGGCGTGGCCAGTGAACTCCGGCCCGGTGCCGCAGATGACAGTTTCGTGCGCGCCGTCATTGTCGAAAATCTGGTCGTCCACCACCAGCAGGCAGGGGGTCTGTTCGCTCATGCTGCTGCTCCCGCCACGGCCGCGACCGTGTAGATACCCTGCGTGCCCTTGACCACGCCGCCGGCTTCCATCGCCTCGATCAGCCGGGCCGCCCGGTTGTATCCAATGCCCAAATACCGCTGCACCAGGGATATCGATGCGCGCTGCCGGCTGCGCACCAGCTCGACGGACTGCTCGTACAGCGGATCGCTCGCGCTGCCGTCAGCTGGCGGCACGGTACCGGGCGCTTGGCCGTTCAATTCCAGCACCACGCGTTGCTCACGCACAGGCTCATGGCCTTTGGCTGGCGCCGCGTTTGCGGCCGGGCGCGCCGCAGGCTCCAAGGCATCCACTTCACCGCCCAGCGCATCGACCAGGTCGGCCAGCAGCTTGGCCAGCTCGCCCGCCATCAGGGCGAAATCGCTGTCGAAGCGCTCGTCGTCGTTGCGCGTGGCGCTTTCTTTGATGATTTCCAGCGGCTTGACCGACTTGATGGCCAGGCTCTCGTCCAGCACGAAGCTGATCTTGTCGCTCCAGGTCATGGCCAGGCGCGTGCACTGCTTGCCGGCGGCGATGTGGCGACGGATATCGTCCGCTTCCAGGGTGTGGCGCTTGTATGCCACCTGGGCCTTACTCTCTCCAGTGGCGCGCATGATTGCGTCCTGGTCGACCGTGAAGCCGGCAGGGGATTCGTCCGCTTGCAGCCACTCCGTCATTGCGCCCACTGGTGAGCGCTGCACGCGCAGGCTTTCCAGCGGCAGCTTGTCCACGGACTTGAGCAGCAGCTTGATCACTTCATCGGCCTTGGCCGGGCTGGCCGCGTCCACCACCAGCCAGCCGTTGACCGGATCGATCCACACGGCCGTGCTGCTGAGGATGGCAAAGGCGCGCGGCAGCAGCTCGTCAGTGACGCGCTCCTTCAGTTCCTTCATGGCCTTCTTTCCGGGCGCGAAGCCCTGGGCTTCTTCCATTTCCAGCGCGCGGGCGGCGGCCACCTGGTTGATCACGGTCGACGGCAGCAGCTTTTTCTCGGTTTTCAGCTGCAGCAGGAACTGGCCGCCGACGGCGTGCACGAGCGGCTGATCGGCGCCGCGCGGCGCGGCCCAGCCTTGGCGTACCAGATCCATACTGGTGGCGGGCGTGAACTGCTGCGGCGCCAGTGCCTGCTCGAGCAGGGCGGCCGTCATGGAGAACCCGGCCAGACGGTAGATTTGTAAGTTTTTGAAGAACATGGTCATTTCCTAAGTAGTTCGAAGGCGTTTTCAATGCCTAGCTTTTCGATTTGTCGATTTAAACGCTGGGCGGTTACCCCAAGTTCAATAGCCCAATCCTTTCGACATTGAGTTTTACCGCCGTACTCAATCAAATGTGTGCTACGTCTATTCCTGCACTGCTCACTGTTCGACGCCCACCTGCAGTTTTCTGGCGCATAACCTTTGCTGTTGTCGATGCGCTCGATCGACATGCCAGGTGGCCGCTCACCCATGTCAGCTAGGAATACTTCGAAAGAATCCCATGCTTCACAAACGGTAATTCCCCGGCTGCCATAATCTGCATAGCCAGATGCAGTTGGGTTCTGGCAGCGCGCACGCATGGTTTTCCAGATGACATGAGTTGTTGTGCGGGACATGCCATGCGTCGCACGGCCTCGATTTCTCTCGACAGTGAGGCAACCGCATGACTGAGTAGCACCGGATGAAAGGTGCTGACTACGAACAGTCGCCTCTCTTCCGCAGTCGCACACGCAGCGCCACATAACGCGCTTTGCTCCGTTTGGATTACGCTCGATTACGCGTAGGCGGCCGAATCGCTGACCTGCTAGTTGCAACATTTTCATGAGAATCCTTTTCGTACTGCAATGCGCCACTCAGGTGAATGCCAGCAACTGGTTAATTACGTTGTCCAGGTCCTGCCTGGTGTATTTGGTCAAAATCCGGGACAGGATCACGTCGATGGTGGCGCTGTACAGCGCCTCAAACTGGATCTCGTCCATTTGCGCAAACGAAATGCTTTTCGCCTCCAGGCGCACCTCGCCCTTGAGGTTCACCGTCGATTCGAAGAAGCCGGCCAGGATCGCTAGGTCTTTCCGGAAGCGCTCCTTGTTCTTCGCCACTGGCTGGCCCTGGTAGGTCAGGCCGCCGCGCGGTTCCCACTGATCAAAGGCGAAAGTCACCAGGGCGAAGTATTTTTTGTGGAACTGGTAGTTCCGCACCTTCTTGAAGTCGGCGTGCATCAGCGCGCCGGCTTTCATCTTCTGGATGAAATCGGCTGCCGCCTCGTCGTGCGGCACGAGGATGTTGGCCATTTTCATGAGCACGATTTCTGTCAAGGCGGTGCTCCTGCAGCGCGGCGCGCCGTCACGCTGGCACCGCTTTCCCGATATCAGCAGCGACTCGGACGATGGCGCGGCGTGTGGCGGCCTCCACACCTCTCACCAATCCCCTCACATCAACGAGGTAATTCGCATGACTAACTTCGCTCGGGTCATCCGACGAAAACATACTTTCTGGAACATAAGGGACAGTGATGCCGCGTGGATGTTTTGTATATCTGGATCGCAAACTCTCAGACTTATGAGCAGCAACATAGTAGTTTTGATCGGCGCGAAAGATGAATTCGACTCCCATTTTTACAGCCAGGCACAGCGCGTGACCATCGTCGGTGAGCGGGTTCCAGTTCGTCTTGTCGGTGGTCCAGAGGCCAAGGTGATCAGCGCCGGCGGCGTCACGTTCAGCTTGCTTTGTGGCGTTGACGGTCAATCCCGCCGCCTTGGCCGCCAGCACCAGCAGTTCGCGGTCGGTACTCACGCCGCAACTTTCGACGGCGTCACGCGCTCCAGGTCATAGCAGCCGCGAATACCATCTAGCCAGATGACGGCGGTGTGCCCGCTTAGCACCTGAGCCTCGCTGGTGGTGACCGTCTCGCGGATTTCGCCACTATCCAGTTCGACGCTGACGGCGGCGCCGACCTGGTGCGCGGCATTGAACTTGTCGCAAGCAGCCTGGAGCTTTGCAGACGCCTGTGCCTGACGTTCGGCTCGGGTGGTCATGCTGCACCGCCCAGGTCAGCCACGTCGATCACGATGCCTCGGCAGTACGGTTCGCCGCCTTCCACGATTTCAAACGTGGCGTGCGGCATGTCGGTGCGGTAAGTCCAGCTATAGCCGTCTTCCTTGGCCCACAGGGCATCAACGGCGCGCACCTGCGGCGCCCGGGCGAAATAATCCTTGAGTGCATCGTCGTCGTGCTGGATATCCTCGCGGAACGGCAGCAAGCCCTTGGCGTCGAGCAGAGCGATGGTCGGCGCGCCGCACTCGTCGTCTATGAAGCCACGGAACTCCATCAGGTCGTCGCTGGCACCAAAGATCACGATCAAGCCGGCCGCCTTGGCCTGCATTTCCTCTTCTTTCAGCATTTCCTTGCCGTATTCGCGGCCCGTCAGCAGGCCAGCCAACAGTTCCTTGCTCAGCTTGATCGGCGCGGCTTCGGCCAAGCTGGCCGGTTTAACGGCCGGCTGCGGCGCAGTGTGGTTGAACGCCGCCTGATCGATCTTCGAATACGGAAACTGGTCGGCGAACTTCTTGATGCGATGGATGAAAAACTTGCCTTGCGACTCAGCGCCCAGGAATTCAGCGAACAGATCGGCGCTGAAATTCTGGTAGTGGTAAATGTCGCTCTGGCCGGTCGACTTCTTCGGGTGGAACTGGATGGCCAGCACGTTCAGTTCTGGCACGTGGCCGATGGCTGCAAACTGGCTGGACTCGACCTGATACATGACGATTTGAGGGATGGTGCTCACAATGTTTTCCTAGTAATGGGTGGGGCGGTGGTTATGCGGCTTCGGCGATCAGGCCGGCGCGCGCGGCGACAAAGTCGAACTTGGCCAAGCGGTCGATGGCCTCGGCCGCCGTCAGGCCGAACTGTTCGAACAGCACATCGAGGATGTCGCTGTCGGATGGGTAGAGGTCATCGGCAGCGGCGTCGAGGAGGTCAGGCGATGGCGCTGGGCGGCTCGGCGCCGGGACCGGTGCAGCGGCTGCTGGCGTGCGGCGCGTGGTGATAGGCGCGGTAGATTTGGGCGTCGCCACTTGGGTGACCGGCTCGGCGGCACGCTCCGCAGCGATCTGCGAGGCTTGTTCTGCCAGTTGGCGTTGCGTGTCGGCGGCCGTGCGCTCGCGTTCGGCCTGTGCCGCCTCTGCCGCGAGGCGGTCAGATTCGACCTGTGCCAGGCGGATCGTTTCGGCGGCTGCCTTTTCTGCCTTGACGCGCTCCTCTTCCCGGATCCGTGCCCGCTCGGCTTCGGCCTTTGCTTCCTCCGCGCGCTTGTGGTCCGCGATGCGGGTGGTGATGATGAGCTGGAAGTCTTCCATTGGCTTGCCGATGATGTTGGCCATGTCCATGAACAGGAAGCCGTAGGTAGCGGCGTGTTCGCGGCACCAGGCCTGCTTGGCGCGGTAGTCGGCGGCTTGTGTGTTGGCGGCGATCTTGGCATTGGCCAGCGTGGTGCTGACGGCATCGCGCAGGCTGCCCAGGGTGCGCTTGTTTTTCATGGCGCCTGCAAAATCCGGCTGGGGCTGCTGCAGGCGCAGCGGCGTGATTTCGGTTTCGAGCGCGGCGATGTGGGCGGTAAAGGCGTGCCGGCCTTCGTTCAGGATGGTTTCCTTGATCTGTTCCTTGCGGGTTTTCACCAGCTTTTCCAGTTCCAGGCGCTTAGCGCGGAACTGCGCCTTAATGTGGTCGACCGTGCGCATCACCTCGTCAATGGTAGCGGTCTGTGCCAGGGCAGCAGACTTGGCCAGTTCCAGCTTGTCTTCCGCTTCGCCGCAATACTTGACGGTGTTTTCGGCATTGGCGAAGTCTTCGTCGGTTTCCAGCTTGGTGTTGATTTTGGCAATGAACTTCTCGGCGGCGGCCTTGTACGCTACCAAATTGCTGCTGACGACCTTGCCTTCGGTCTGGACGACCAGGGCGGGTAGGGCGGCGATAGGCTCGGCTGCTGGCTTCTCGGCAATGTCCATCTGTGTGTAATTTGCGACGTCGATATCGAACTGCTCCCAGCCGCCGACAATGCGCGCGAACCAGGCTGTGTCCGGATATACCCACATCCAGACCATGTTGTTTTCAGTGCCGTCGGACGTCATGAACAGCCACTTCTCGGCGCCGGTCACCATCAGCTGCTGCTGGACCTGCGGCTGGTGCTCTTCCGGCAGCTCGTCGGAGCGAACCGACGCCGCCAGCTCTGCATTCCATTGCTTGTGCTCGAAGCCGATGGTTTCGGCCATGTTTAAGCCGTCGCACGAGGCGCTTTCGCGGCCCAGCGACAGGGTGGCGGGGTAGAGGTCGTCGCCGATGATGCGCTCGGCGAACGGGCGCGCCAGCGCTTCGACCTCGTGGCCATAATCCAGGATGTTTTCCTGTACCCAATCGCTGAATTCCTTGGCCAGGCCTGTCGCCTTCATGCGCACCAGTTCGCTGCGAGTTACCTTCTTCGACAGACCCAGCATCGCGGCTGCCTCGCTGGCGCCGTGGTGGTTGAAGCGGAACGCGTGCCAGTCGTCGCTGCCTTGGAGCAGATTGTGGATTTCGCGGGTGAGTGTGTTTTCGCGTTGCATGATGTGTCCTCGATGGTTTTATTGTTGGATGTGGCGATTACTCGTTTTCATGCGACCAGCTGTCGATGGTCAGTTTTTGCGCTTCGGTGAAGGTTGCGCGGGTGCTGAGCATTGCGATCAGCTGCGCCGGCGTTTTCTTCTTACTCAGGATGGTTTGGCGCCATTCCGGCGTTTTTTGCTTGAACAGCTCGTCAGTACATTCCGGCAGCTGATCGATGGTGCGATCATCTGCAGCAGGTGCGGCCGGCGTGATGTCGCGCATTTCGCGGTTCGTTTCTTCAAGCTCGTCGGGCGTATAGACGCCCAAGATCACGTCAGGGGCATACAGCCGGCTCCAGCGCTTCACAGCGAGGTAGGCCAATTGCTGGCGCGGGTCGGTCGCCCAGAGCGGCGAGTTGCGCACGGTGGCCTGGACCAGCAGCAGTTCGAGATAGCGCGGCTCGCTTTCGCCGCGCAGCGTCGCCCAAATGCGTACGCCGCAACCTTCTTCGTCTTGCATGGGATAATCCGGCACGCGGTATTGATAAGCTTTTTTGTAGTCTTTATCGCCCGGCTTGCCCTTGGCAGCCGCCTCGCACACGCGCGTTTTGCCAATGATTTTCTCCCACGTCCCGAACCATTCGTAATTGAACCGGTCGCGGGTGACGCCGCTGGACTGGATGGCCGCGTTCACCAGTTGCCCTTCGTATCCGAGCGTGCCGTTCACCAGGTGCGTCTTCTGCGCCACTGCGAATGGGTTCATCTTCCACTGCATGGCCTGCATGACGACAGCAGCGCAGTCGGCAGAGCTTCCTTTCAGGTGATCCGGGATGGTTGAGCGGCCCTTGGCCATGATGTCGGCCAGGCGCATGATGCTATCCATGCTCGCAACATCGAGGATCAGGGAGGCGCTGCTGGTACTGGCGACGGACAGATCGCCTTGACCGTACTGTGCTGTTTGCAGGGCCGTTTGACCCTCTTGGGTTGCTGCGTTCATGACTTTTTCCTTGTGAGTTTTATGATTTCCGACTTCAACAGCGCCAGGCGGACGGCGTAGACGATGGCGTGGCCGGCATGCCAGTTGCGCAGGGCCTGGCTGGCCACGTCCACCACGGCTTGGCTTACGATGTCCACTGCGCCTCCCGGTGGGCGCGGCCCAGGCGCTTGACGCGCGCAGCGGATTCGTCCAGGTCGATTAGCGCTTCGATCTGCGCGGTGATCAGTTCCTTGCGCATTTCTTCAAGCCCTGCCAGCTCGCGGCGCACGCCGGCCAGGCGCATCTTGTTCATGTGGTGCTGGTGCTGCGCCTGGTAGTGGCGGTGGGCGGCCAGCAGGCGGTGGAAGAGGGCGATCATGGGCGCACCATCGCAGTCACACCCAGGGCGCCATTGTCGTAAGCCGCGTCCTGCAGGGCGCCCAGGTCGCCAATGGCGGGATAGCTGTGCATTCCTTCGGCAGTGCGGATGGTGATGATGTAGCTCACGATGCGCTCCCTTCACGTCCAGCCAGCAGCACGCGGATGCCGTTGCGTGCGGTCGTGGCCTTGGGTCCGTAGCAGGCGCCGGCCGGGATATGGTCGGTTGCGTCCAGGCAGCCGCTGTTCAGCGCCGATTCGACGCCAGCGTCCTGGTGGGCAAAGGCGAGGGCGGCAGACACGGCCAGGCGGGACTGGCGTCCGGCGGTGACATTGCGGGCGGCGATCATTTGGCGCGCTCCGCAAGCATGGCGTCGGCCATGTTGTATGCCTCGCTTGCCGTGAGCGTCCAATGGTCTTCTTCTGGATACTCGAGCGCCCAGTTATATGCTGCCGGCAGAGCTTTTGCGGCAAAGTAGTCGCGCAGCGTCATGCCTTCCGCGAGGCGTTGCGCCAGGCCTACTGTGCCTGGCTGGTGCGCGGCAAAAGGGTCATGCACTGGAAACGCTGGCCCGCCTGTGTTTTTGCTCATGTCCCGCTCCTTTGGTTAATTGGCTGTTGACGACCCGGTCAATTCGTCGGGCGTGTGATTCCTGCGGCTGGTGGGCCGCCAACAAAGCAAGGGGCTGGTCACAAACCCAGCTGCTTCAAGGCCGGTCTTCGCTTTTGCTGCGCGACGATCGAGGCGAAGTTCACGCCCGTCCCTTGCTTTGTTGGCCGCCGGTTACGCCGGCGAAACGGGCCAGGGCGACTGACCGGACTGAAATTAGGCTGCCGACACCTGCGAAGGGCGAAAGCGCTGGCTTTGCGTCGAGCCGTCCAGCAGCACTTCCAGGAAGTCCCCACGGGCGCCCGGATGCGTCTTCACGAACTTGCCCGGGCGCGGCAGCGGCTCGGTTTTCGTGCCCTTCACATTTACCTTCTGGTTTTCTTTGAAATTCGACATGCTGTATTTCCTTCAAGGTTGGTTGCGGCGCCGGGCTTCCCCGGGCGCCTGATCCTCACGAAGATCAATCGGGGCATGCTGATCCCACAGGGCATTTATCCGGCCTGCCGGCCTGTCCCGCCTTGAACTACGGCGCGGGCGACCGCTGATCTTGTTTGGCCAGCTCGACCAGGTGGCCGACCTCCTTGCCGTAGAAGGTGTTGCAGGGCGAGGCCATGCGTGCATCCGTCAGGGCCATGGCATGCGCCACACTTTTGTTGCGGGCGCGGACCTTGTTGCGGTACGTGCCGTCCGTGAAGCGAATCGTGACGTCGAAATGAAAGCGCGGGGCTGGCGCCTGGTGCTGCGCCAGTTCAGCTTGCAGTTGGGCGGCGTCGTGGTCGCGGGCGCTCACGCTGCAACCTTCGAAAACTCGCCGACAGCGTCCTCGACAGACCAGTCCGAGGCGAACAGTTCGTCAGCGAGTTCCAGTGCTGTCGCATCGAGCTTGAATTCCAGCAGCGCTTCAAGAACCGTCACCCAGCGGGCGAAGGCGCGTTCTAGTGCAAAGTCGCTGCAAGCCTCGGCGCTGCGGAAGCTGCGGACATTGGCGATGATGTCTGTGTGCATGGTCTCCTCCAGTGAGTGATGGACTAGCCGTGCGCTTCGACGTGCACCACCGGCATTACTTCGCCGGCGGCAATCAGGGCTGCTTCAAGGGCTTTCAGTTCGGCTGGCGACATAGTTTGCTCCGGTGTTTGTTGTTGGATAAATGAACTATAGCAATTTGCTTTCAGCATAGCAAGAGCAATTTGCTTTTATCTTTTTGAATTCCTGTAAAATGTTTCAGTCGCCGGAAATTTCAGGCGACTGGAAGCCCGAACCAAATCTCGCCGGGTTGTGCAAGTCCAGATAGATGGAGCTGGTACCGCCTCCCACTACCCAAGGGGCAACCAGCGAAACGAGCAAGGCGTGTAGGGCGGCAAGAAGGCGTGGATTGGCCGCAGGCGTGGGTGATAGAGGGCAGAGCGCCAATTGACGGGAGCCGGAAACGGCCGAACGTCTGCCCTGTGAAACGCGTCCCTGGATACTCAGCAGAAATGTGGTACTTCACGGAGTAAAGTTTATTGCTTGACTAATGGAAAGTGCTGTTCTCGGTCCCGAAGCATAGGGCATAGAAAAAAACGCAGTGCTCTGGACCTTGAAGACCAAGGTCAAGAGCTAACTTCAAGAGCAAGTTAACGATTTTTGAGTACCTTTTAGAGCGGAAAACATAGTGGAAAATAATTTGGTCCCGATGGGACAAAAAAAATCCCCGACTGGCGGGGAGGTTGCAGAGCTATTGAATGCTGATGATGGCAGTCATCTTGACATGATTATGATGCCGTGTACTCCATCCAAGGAATCCGCGATGGGTCCACGTTTGCAAGGAATTGCACCAGATCTTTTCGACCCTGATACTGGAATCTGCCGCGGGAATCTTGCGACGCCAGAACAATTGGCGCGCCTGGGAAATATGGTTGGAAAGCTCTCATTGCGTCCTGTGCCGCGATCTGACTTTGCATAGCGCTCGGTTTAACGACAACGATGGCAAAGGTTACATTCTGCTCTTTAATTAAAGCTCCTTGAAATTTCATTCTTACCTTTCGTAGTAAATGGATGCGCCCACAGCAGGGAAGCAATAGGGCGCACATCATTGTAGTGAAATTGATAAGTTGAATTATCACGAAAGGTAACACGGGCGTGGATTGGCGAACTACATGCTTAAGCTGGAAATCGAGGACTGACTGCGTGTCAGCACCTAACCAGCCAGCCCATCGCATGGTGCGCTGCTGGTGCCCGGCATAAAAAAACCCGCGCGCGGCTGGCTGATGGCCTAATCAAGATGCTTTAGAGTCTTAAAAGTAAGGCCCAAATTAGTTGCCTTGAGCACTTCAAATCTGGCCCCCTTAAAGCCGATAACGCGCCCTTCTCCCAGATCGTACTTTAGGTCCTGACTAAACGCGGGTCGAGCAAGGTCATTTTGATACTCTCGATAAACGAGAGAAATCACGTTTTTGGACACTCCGGTGTAGATCAATTCTTTCTTCTGATTGTCAGGGGAGATTTCGACCATATCTGATACTTTTTCAAAAATTATGGGCATCGTAGGTTTGTCAACAAAGGCATGGGTTTGTGTTCTTGGCGACCAAAATACCAGTACCGCTTCGGACGCATTCTTCGGAACGAAAATTCCTGCTCGACTTTTCTCACGGGAATTGACTGTTGGCAGGGTTCTGTAGGCATTCTCAGAGGCAAAAAATGAGCCATTTAGATCTTCGCCGATTTTTCTTAGTGTCCCAGATGGAATATCTAAGCGAACTAGCACACCGTTATTGCGCGTTTCATGAGTCAGGTCATTTGGTAATTTTATCGCTTGAGTAGATAGCGAATAACGTCGCGATATCAATGTATTTCCCAACTCCGTGGTTATTACTTGATCCAGTGAGGGGCTATTTTCAACGCTAAAGACTCCGGGTTTAAGGTTGATTGTATGTTGCTCAAGTGTGGTGCGCTGCACAGCTATAGGTCCACCCGGTTCGATATTCGGACTTGCGCAGCCGATAATAACGGATGCCAGTGCTAATGCGCTAAAAGTTTTTCTCACCTGAATCCCAATCGTAGACTTAATGAATAACAACCACATTTCTATAGTCGATCCTTGAAATTGCGCGCCTCGAACCGCACTATGCGCCCAACAATAATGCAATCACCTCCACGGCAAAGCCTTCTCGCGTATTGCGGGTCGCCATTTTCGGAGGTCATGTACCACTCGCGCCCCTCATATTTTAGGCGCTTAATGACGGACTCGCCATTGAAATTAATGGCGTAGACGCCTCCACTTATTTTTTTATTATCGGCGATATTTACCACGGCGATATCGCCCTGGTACAGCAGGGGTTGCATGCTATCACCTCGCACTTTGACTGCAATCAGACAGTGCGGGACATAATCATTTTCCTCGACCCACTGCAATGGTACATCTAATGTGCCGCCATCTTCAAAGTCTTGCTCCACTTCAAATCCCATGATCCCGGCCTGCAGGTGCATTGTGACGAGTTTGATGGGAATCGTCGCAGGGCTGGATTCGCCTACCGTAACGCGGCGGGCGCCTGGCAATAGAGGGTGGGCAGGGGAGGTAGACACGGGATCGCCGTGATCTTGAGGGACATCCTCAATCTGGTCGCTGCCGTGGTTAGCATCCATCCAACCCTCCGGTTTGCCGCAGCCGGCTTCCAGCTTGCGAGCCAACTTATCGCCCACTCCGCGCGCGGTGCCGGTGGATGACTTCGCACTATTCAATATTTGACTGAGATACATGGGGGCTGTGGCTGCGCGTTGCGCCACGGCGTCCGCTGTCCTGAATTCTTTGACGAGCGTTCGGAGATTTTCGATGCGGATTTCTTTAGATGTAGCCATAGGGACATTTAATAGCAAAACGCTTTATATAGGAATATGCAAATTGCTATTGCCAGAGTAAAAGCAAATTGCTATAGTGAGGTCATGAAACTCATCGAATACGTCAAAGGTCGCGGATCCCAGCGCGACTTAGCCGACAAGATCGGCATCACCCCAGTGCTTATTAGCCAATGGGCGAATGCGCTGCGGCCAGTTCCTCCTGAGCGCTGCGTCGAGATCGAACGCGCTACAGGAGGCGAGGTTTCCCGCAAAGACCTGCGCCCAGAAGACTGGCACAAGATCTGGCCCGAACTGGTTGCTGTCGACCCGGGCCACGCCGTCCGCCAGCCGCCCACCACCAACGCCATCTTTGACACCGTACCTGCGCGCACTGCAGTCGGCATTGACGCAGGAGCGAAGCCATGATGCCCCTGATCCCAATTTCCCCGCCTCGGCCGGCAGATGACTTCGTGCACGTCCCGCTGCTTGAAACGCAACAGTTGCCGCCTGTTGTGCCGTTCGAGGAGTGCGCATCGCCCTCAAGCGAGCGCCCACCGTAAAACAGCACCAAGCACGACCTGCATTTCGCTGCACCCAAACCCTGTAACACCGACCACCAGGAGAAAACCATGAAACAGAAGCAAAAACGCACCGCACTCGTAAAGGGCTACATCACGGACGACAACAAGGATGCCTTGCAAGCCGCGTGCACTGCGATGCGCAAGAGCGTCAGCGACGTGCTGAACGAATGCACCATCGTAATCATCCGCAATCACCTGGACGCCAGGCCGAAACGGAATGATACGCCGCCGTTTTCCAGCGGAGCTAGGCCCAAATTAATAAATAACAGGGCCCAGATTGTGCCGGCACCGCGCCCGTGCTTCGGCGTCGTCCCACGCGTCGTGCGGATGCGGGTTTAACGGCATGGAGGCAGCTATTGAATAAACATGCCGAGGTCACAGCCGAGGAGAAGGAGCTGATCTTCCAGCGTTCGATGATTTACCGCCAGGCCGAGAAAGACCTGCAGGGCGCCAAGGACGGGGAGGGCGAGATCGCGGCGAAGGCCGCGCACAAGGAAGCGCGCCAGAAATGGCGCGATGCCACCGACAGGGTGGCGAAGAAATACGAGGTGCCGCGGCGCGAGCCGCCATAACGAACCCGCACCCAACAGCTACAGCATCGCATGGCCGGAATCGGCCACTTTAATCACCATCAATTAGGAATATGACATGACGCAAACAACTGCAATCAAGCCGTACCGCTCACTGGACGACGCCCACGGCAACAACGAATTGCTCGACTTGCTGCTGGCCAAGGGCCCGAAGAACGACGCAGCTCTGGCTCGCGCGCTGGAAGTGGCGCCACCAGTGATTTCCAAGATTCGCCATGGCCGCCTGCCTATCGGCGCCTCGCTGTTGATCCGCATGCACGAGGTGTTCGACGTGTCCATCGGCGAGCTCAAGCGCATCGCGCGCGCCGAGGTGGCGGCTTGACCTGGACGACCAAGCAGCCGGAAGGTGGCGCGCCGACGCAGGCCGAGCAGGGCGCCCAGCATCAAGAGCACGTCGAGCGTGAACTGGCGGTCGACCCCGGCCATGTCCGAACGCGTCAGCACTACGAAGCAATGCTGCAGGAACTGCAAGGCCAGAAATGAAAAAAGCCCGCTTGCAGGCGGGCTTCCTTGAAACGCAATAAATCCCGGAAAGAATTTATGACGCCAATTGTACAACAACATCCGACCATGACCAGTCGTGAAATCGCGGAATTGACTGGCAGCACGCATGATGCGGTGCTGAAAACCATTCGCCGCTTGCTCGCCGAGGGTGTCGTTTCTGGAAACGAGACCCCATACAAGCACCCGCAGAACAGCCAAACGTATAGCGAGTTCCTCCTGTCGTTCCGCGACACGATGGTGGTCGTTTCCGGCTATAGCGCCGAGCTGCGCGCCAAGATCATCGATCGTTGGCAGGAACTTGAGGCGAAGCAGTTGGCCACGCCGGCCGCCGCACCGAAGCCCAGCGCAATCTCGCCCGCCAAGGAATTCCGCGCCATCTTCGGTATTGCGCGCCTGATCGGCCTCGACAAGAATGCCGCTGCCATCAGCGCGAACCAGGGCACGGCCGCCCTGACCGGAGTCAACATGCTGCAGCTAATGGAGCGCACGCACCTGGCCACGCCCGAGCAAGAAATCTGTTTCACGCCTACAGAAATGGGCCGCCGCTTCGTCAAAAGCGCCAAGGACTTCAACCAGCTGCTGGCCCAGGCTGGCCTGCAAGAGCAGATCGCCGGCCACTGGGTGCCGACGGCGAAAGGGCGCGCGCATGCCGTGGTGCTCGATACCGGCAAGGCGCATTCCAGCGGCACGCCCATCCAGCAAGTGAAATGGCGCGATTCCGTGCTGGCGGAGGTGGCATTGTGACTGGCCAAGCTGACAATCGCGCGCGCCCGCCTGTTGGCGTAGCTACCATCCGCAATTCCGCCAACGCCGACCGCGCTGCCGAAATCCTGGCCACAGTCAAGCGCTGCGGCGCCGCAACCATCGGCGATATCGCTCTTGATCTGACCCTGCACCGCGAAACCGTCCGCAAGCGCCTGGCCAAGCTGGTCAAAGCCGGCCAGCTGGTGCTGATTGAGCCAGCAGCTGCGCACGTTCGCGCCCTGTACGGCATGCCCGATCTGGACGATCAGGCTGAATTTGACCTATACCGCAAACGTAGCAGCAACTGGCCGCGGGGAGAGCATAGCCGTGATCCTTTGGTGGCTGCGATGTTTGGCGCACCTGCAGCAGAGGTGGTGCGATGCTGAAAATGCAATCTTCAAATGTTGTCGGCGAACCATTGATCGTCGATCCAGTCCTTTGCGATCTTCAATGCATGCTCACGGGCCTCCTTCTCTGTTTCTGGAGGCCGCAACTCGTTGCGGATTCCGGATGCCGTCTGAACCTTGGCAAGCGGAGCTCTCGAAATTATAAAACTTCCCGTGAATTTCCCCGAGTTACCCCGAGTGCTGAGTTGCTGGGCGGAGACTTCGATGTCACAACCGCGGTATTTGTAACTTTCGCGCATCAGGATCTCCCAGTTGAGAAAGGAATCTTAGCATGAAGCGTGATTCCTTCAATATGGCCATGCCCATTACTTTCGGCTCCGTATGCAGCGGCCTTGAGGCTGCCAGCGTCGCCTGGACCCCGCTCGGCTGGCGCGCTGCTTGGTTAGCTGAGATCGAGCCTTTCCCCTGTGCCGTGCTGGCGCATCACTATCCGGACGTGCCGAACCTGGGCGACATGACCAAGGTTGCTGCTCTGGTCCGTGACAGGTTCGTGCCGGCGCCGGACGTGTTTTGCGGCGGCACGCCATGCCAAGCGTTCTCGATTGCGGGCCTGCGCAATTCACTCGACGACGAACGCGGCAACCTTTCCCTTGTTTTTTGTGAGATTGCAGATGAAATTGACGCACGACGCGCTGCAGCTGGACTTCTTCCAACCGTTGTCTTCTGGGAAAACGTTCCTGGCGTACTCTCCACAAAAGACAATGCCTTCGGCTGCTTCCTTGCTGGCCTTTCCGGCGAAGATGATCCAATCGAACCGGCAGGGGGCAAATGGACGAACGCTGGTTGTGTGTATGGCCCCGCGCGAACAGTCGCGTGGCGGATCCTCGACGCCCAATATTTCGGAGTGGCCCAACGACGCCGTCGTGTGTTCATTATCGCAAGTGCTGGAGAAGGGTTCGATCCCGCACAGGTACTTTTTGAGTTCGACGGCGTGCGCCGGGATTCTCCGCCGAGCCGAGAATCGCCACAAGACATTGCCGGCACAGTTAGAGCGAGCGCTGCGCGCCGTGGCGGAGTGCAAGACGAATGTGGCCTCGGGTTGCAGCCAGTCAGTACCGAGGATACTGGCGGAACACGACAGAGCGACGGGGGCGACCTTGCTTTCGGTGCTTCCGTAGCTGCTCCGGAGGTGCACAGTGTCGAGCGTCCGCGCGGAGATGGCCTTGACATGCTAATCGCTGGCACGCTCCAGGCGAACGGCAAGGCAGCTGGCAGCGCCACGCAGCAGGATGCAGAGTCCGGCATGCTGATCCCCATGGCATTTGGCGGCAACAATCTTGCCGGTGAAATCCACGTTGCCACCGCTTGTCGCGCACATGCTGGCCCGCACCTGGATTTTGAAAGCGAGACATTCCTGGTGCAGCAGGCAGCCTATCCGATCCAAAACGCTACGCGCGGCAAGGATCAGAACGGCCTGGGTATCGGCGATGCCGACGCGCCAATGTACACGCTGGACAACGGGGCGCAGCATGGTGTTGCTGTAGCGCCCATCGCCTTCAGCAGCAAGGACTACGGCGGCGACGCCTGCTACGACCTGTCACCGACGCTACGCGCTGGAAACCACGCCGGTAGTCATGCCAACGCCGCCAGTCCGCCGGCTATTGCCTTCGACGCGCGCCAGGACTGCGTGAGCAGTACCAGCGTATTCGGCGCTCTGGGCACGTCCAGCCCGCAAGCGCAGGCGGTCTGCATCACCGGCAATATCACCCACACTCTCAAGGCCGAGGGCTTCGATGCCAGTGAGGATGGCACCGGGCGTGGGCAGCCGATTGTGGCTGCCTTCGCCGAGAACAGCCGCGCCGAAATCCGCCTGGAAGGCGGCGACGGCAGGCGCACCGGCGCGCTGTCGACCGGCGGCGGCAAGGCTGGCCAAGGCACGCCTATGGTGCTGGCGGGCATGGCAGTCCGCCGCCTCACGCCCCGCGAATGTGAGCGCCTGCAGGATATGCCCGACGACTACACCCTTATACCCTTCGGCCGCGCCATCCACCCGGAAAAGCTTGATCGGGACTGGATTAAGTACCTGATGCGCGGCGGCGTGATGACACGCGACCAGGTTGCGCGCGCAGCAGCTGACGGCCCGCGCTACAAGGCTATCGGCAACAGCTGGGCCGTGTCGAACGTGGCCTGGCTCGGTCGCCGGATTGATGCTGCTATGCGCGCCAACTTCGCGCATGAGCGCGAGATTGCGAGGGTGGCATGAGCATCGAGTCCCCGCGAATATCTAAAAAATCAGGTTACCCCTATGTCGACCAACCCAGCCATAACCGTTTCTTTAGCTTCCTTAGCCATTTTGGCGAGATCCGGGACCTCTTTCAAAATGTCTTGAGGGGTCAAGGTGCCTTGAGGTTGGCGTTGCCAGCTTTCCGCCATTCGCTCGAACATAGAGATAGCGTCAATAACCAGATGCAAACCCTGAACCAAAGTATAGGAGCCCAACTCATGTGCTGGAATCTGTTCGAGCGTCACCCTGCTGTGATTCAAAACAACCCGAGAAGTTGTGCACACCGCTCTAATGCTTATATCGTCCTGCTTCTCAGCTGCTTTCCTAGCATTGTCAATGCACATGCACAACTTCTGATAGGCCCTGTCTATTACTGCCGAAACGGCTTGAGCCCGGCGTTGCATCGTCCTTATATCAGTGTCTGCAACAAGCTTGACTGCAGCTGCACTTTGCTTGCGCATCAGGTGGAAAGATACCAATATTGCAATAATAGTCCCAATCGCCTGCACCCAATATGCGGTAACGGTCACATCCACGACGGACCAAGGAGTTGTTCGATAGCCATAGTAGCCGGTTATGCTCAAAATAATAATAAGGGTCGCCCATCTGAACCACGTCAGCCAAGTCAGCATAAATTTCCTTGTCAAAAGGCAATTTTATCATGAGCCTGATCCACTTGATTTCACTTTCGGGCGGCAAGGACAGCACGGCTACCGCCATTCTTGCCCTAGAACAGCACCGTACGGCCGCATGCCGCTTCGTCATGGCCGATACGGGCAACGAGCACGAGAGCACGCTGGAATATGCGCTGGACTACTTGCCGGCGGCCCTGGGCATCAAGGTCGACGTGGTGCGAGCCGACTTCGCTGACGAGTTCGCTACCAAACGCGCCAACTTGGCACGCATCGCAGCTGGCGAGCCGGAGTCCGCCGTTTATGGAAAACGCAAGTTCATGTACCACTGGACGGCAAAAGCCGCCCAACGTGCCCTTGAACTACTTCATCCGACTGGAAACCCGTACCTGGACCTTTGCATGGTGCGAGGTGGCTTCCCATCGCGCAAACGGCAGTTTTGCACGGAATATCTCAAAACCAAGCCCTTGACGGAGTTCGCCATGAATTTGATCGATCGTGAATGCGATGCGATCTGGTCTTGGCAGGGCGTCCGTATCGATGAAAGCCAATCACGTCGCGAGCGGCTGCAAGGTACTGGCGCATGCGTCAAGCACTTTGAGGTGGTGGGCGGCGGCCTGTTCACCTACCGGCCCATCTTGCGCTGGAACGTCGGTGACGTGTTCGAGGCCCATCGCTTGGCTGGCATCGAGCCAAATCCGCTCTACAAGCAAGGCATGTCGCGCGTCGGCTGCATGCCTTGCATCAATTGCAGTAAAGGGGAGTTGCACGAGGTGTCGCGCCGGTTCCCTGAGCACATCGCCCGAATCGCCGAATGGGAGGCTCTGGTATCGGAAGTGTGCCGGCCGCGCTCGCCCGTGTCCTTCTTTCATATGGGTACCAAGGCGCATGCCGGCCAAGCTTCAACCATCGAATCGGTGGTCGAGTGGTCGAAGACGAGCCGCGGCGGCAAACAATTTTCGCTGCTCACAGCGTTGGACGAGCCAACGGCGTGCAGCTCTGCTTACGGACTTTGCGAATGATGAAGAATATAACCAACGACAAATGGCCCGGCAAGCGCGCCTCACCGATCGCCACGACCATCATGGATACGGTCTACGCCAACGGCGCTGTACAGCCGCGCCTATTTTCGGAGGCAGAATTATGACAGCCTTGCCGTCACCGCATTATTGCATCGAGAAGTCGCTCATCCTTCGATGCCTGCGATTGAATTTTTGCACATTGGTGCTCGAGCCGAGTATTCAGCGCCCGATCTTCCGGCGAATTAAGCAATGCGACCGCCGCGTCCGAACAGTCACCCATCAATTTTTGCCGGGAAAACATAGCTTGAACCGAAATTGCCATGTAACCAGCGTAAGCAACGCAAAGTACCACACCCAATCGTTTCATAAAAATCCTTTGATAAATAAATTGTGCTTTAAGGCAATATTATCATGATGCGCCGATCACCCATGAAGTCCGGTGCATCCCCGATGAAGCGCGCGGGCTTCGCACGCGGCGAGTGGATCGAGGCGCGCGAAGTGTCGAAGCTCAAGCACACCTCGCCGGCTGCCAACACCGGCATGCTCTCCGTGCAGTCGCACCAGCGCACGGCGAAGACGCGCAAGGCCGAATTGAAATCGAAAGAGCGCACCGTCACGGCCGCCGAAAAGCTGCTGTGGTCCCGCCTGGCCGCGCTGGGCTGCGTCGCCTGCAAGAAAGACGGCAATTTCAATACGCACGTCAGCATCCATCACGTCGACGGCCGCACGAAGCCTGGCTGCCACCAGCTCGTGCTGCCACTTTGCGCAGGTCACCACCAGGACGGCACCGGCGAAGACAAAACCATGATCGCAGTTCATCCATGGAAGGCGCGCTTCGAAGCGCGCTACGGCTCGCAGGCCGAGCTGATGGATGAGTGCGCGCAGCTCTTATTTGCACAGCGGGACGCTGCAGCAGCGCCTGCCACCACACAACCTACATTGGAGCACCCATGAGCGCCTTTAGCCCGCAAGAGCAAAAACACCTGAAAGAAGCCGCGTACAGCGAATTCCTTCGTGCCAAGATCAAGTTGGCGCAGCGCAAGGGCTTCGACGTCCCGCTGGCCGACATCCATCCTGGCCTCAAACCGCACACCCGCGACATCGTGCGCTGGGCCCTGGCCGGCGGCCAGCGCGCCATCTTCGCCTCGTTCGGCCTGCACAAGACCAGCACCAACCTGGAGGTGATGCGCCAGATCGGTATCCACCGGCCAGGCCTGCGCCTGATCGTGCTGCCGCTGGGCGTGCGCCAGGAGTTCATCCGCGAGGCCGCCAAGCGCTTCACCGGCGAATACGAAGTGCAGGTGCGGTTCATCCGCACGGACGCCGAGATCGACGGCCAGGACGTCGTCTACCTGACGAACTACGAATCGGTGCGCGAGGGCAAGATCGACGTGCGCAAGTTCCGCGCCGTCGGCCTGGACGAGGCCAGCGTGCTGCGCAGCTACGGCAGCAAGACCTATCAAGAATTCCTGCCGCTGTTCGAGCAGGTCGAGTTCAAATTCGTCTACACGGCCACGCCGTCGCCGAACCGCTTCAAGGAACTGATCCACTATGCCGGCTTCCTGGGCGTGATGGACACGGGCCAGGCCCTGACGCGCTTTTTCCAGCGGGACAGCGAGAAGGCAGGCAACCTGACGCTGTATCCGCATAAGGAACAGGAATTCTGGCTGTGGGTGGGCAGCTGGGCGGTCTTCATCCAGCGCCCGAGCGACCTGGGCCATTCGGACGACGGCTACGACCTGCCGACGCTGGACGTGCGCTTTCACGAGGTGCCGAGCAACTACAGCACGGCCGGCGCCGAGAAGAATGGGCAGGGCCTGTTGATTCCTAACGTTGCCATGGGCCTGTCGGCGGCCGCAGGCGAGAAGCGCGATAGTATGGCCGCGCGCGTGGCCAAGGTGGCCGAGATCATGGCTGCGGATCCTGATGATCATTTCCTGATCTGGCACGATCTGGAGGACGAGCGCCACGCCATCCAGGCGGCCGTGCCCGGCGTTGTCAGCGTTTGGGGCACGCAGGACCTGGATCAGCGCGAGCAGCGCATCGCCGACTTCAGCGACGGCAAGATCAAGGATTTGTCGACAAAGCCGATCATCGCCGGCAGCGGCTGCAACTTCCAAGTGCACTGTCACCGTGAGATTTTCGCAGGCATTGGGTTCAAGTTTAACGATTTCATCCAAGCCATTCACCGCGTCCAGCGTTTCCAGCAGCAGCATGCGGTACGCATCGACATCATCCATACGGAGGTCGAGCGCAAGGTGCTGGCCGACCTGATGGAGAAATGGCGCCGCCACGACGAAATGCAGGCCAAGATGGGACAGATCATCCGCGCCTATGGCCTGGACCAGCTATCCATGCAGGACTCGCTGGCGCGCACCATTGGCGTCGAGCGCGCCGTGGTGGCCGGCGAGCGCTTCTTGGTAGCCAATAACGACTGCGTGCTCGAAGCCATGCAGCAGCAGGAAAACTCGGTCGGCATGATCATCACCAGCGTTCCATTCGCCAACCATTACGAATACACGCCCAGCTACAACGACTTTGGCCACACCCAGGACAACGATCACTTCTGGGCGCAGATGGATTTCCTCACGCCCGAGCTGCTGCGCATCCTGCAGCCGGGCCGCATTTACGCCTGCCACGTCAAGGACCGCATCAACTTCGGCAACGTGACCGGCGCCGGCATCCCGACGGTCAGCCCATTCCACGCCGAAGCGCTGTTCCATGGCATCAAGCACGGTTTCGACTACATGGGCATGATCACCGTCGTGACCGATGTGGTGCGCGAAAACAACCAGACCTACCGGCTGGGCTATTCCGAGGTATGCAAGGACGGCACGAAGATGGGCGTCGGCTCGCCGGAATACATCCTGCTGTTCCACAAGCCGCAGACGGACCGCAGCCGTGGCTATGCCGATACGCCCGTGATCAAGGCCAAGCCGATGTGCCTGGACGATGCCGGCGACCGGATCCCTTTTGACCGCAAGGCCGCCCCCATTCCTGGTACCGGCTACAGCGTCGCGCGCTGGCAGGTCGACGCGCATGCGTTCTGGCGCTCGAGCGGCGATCGCCTACTGGGCGCGGCCGAGCTGGCCAGCATTGGCCCGGGCAAATTGGCGAAGCTGTTCACCAGCATGTCGCTGGAGAATGTCTACAACTACGAATATCACGTCGAGGTGAGCGAGGCGCTGCTGGCCGGCAAGGCACTGCCTGCGGATTACCTCAGCCTGGCGCCTGGCAGCGCCGATCCGGCCGTGTGGCACGACATCGTGCGCATGCGCACCCTGAACGGCGAGCAGTCGGCGCGCGCGGTCGAAAAGCACGTTTGCCCGTTCCAGATCGACATCGTGGACCGCCTGATCGGCCGTTACAGCAACCCGGGCGAGGTGATCTATGACCCGTTCTGCGGCCTGGGTACCGTGCCGGTGCGTGCAATGAAGCTGGGCCGCCAGGGCCGCGGCAGCGAGCTGAACCCGGCATATTTCGCTGACCAGGTGCACTACTGCCAGGCGATGGAGCGCGAAGTCAGCATGCCCACGTTGTTCGATATGGAACTGATGGACGAGGAGAATGCAAAGTGACGCGCGCAAATTTCAGTGAATTCGTGCTGGGCGCCATGCCCGGCACCAAAGCCGAGATCGTCATCAAGTCTGGTGTAAGCCAGGCGGCCGTGCTGCGGTGGGTGCGCCTGCCGCATGCCGGGCGCAAGATTTACATCGCCAGTTGGAAGCCGCATCCGCGCGCCGGCGCCGCCATGGCCGTGTATGCCGTCGGCGACCTGCCAGACGCGCCGTGCGAGCTGCAGCACCTGTCCAAGCGCCAGATTCGCCTGCGCTTCGAGGCCAAGGCCAAGCAGGACGGCCGCTGGGACTCGATGAAGGCACGCTGGCGCAGCAAGTACTGGATCCGCAAGGCTGGCGCCGTGGGCGATCCGCTCGTGGCTGCGCTGTTCGGCGCGGCGCGCGCACAGGAGGCTCGCTGATGGGCCGCATTCGTACTGTAAAACCGGAGCTGTTTAAGCACGAGGATCTGTTCGACCTGGAAAAGGAGACTGGCCTGCCTATTCGCACGGCCTTTATGGGCCTGTTCACCTGCTGCGACAAAGAAGGGCGCTTTAAGTGGCGCCCGCGCGCGCTAAAGCTCGACATTCTGCCATACGACGAGCTCGATTTTTCACGCGTGCTTGACGCGTTGATGACGCGTGGATTTGTAGTGAAATATGAGGTCGAAGGTGAGTTTTTCGGCTTTATTCCGACATTTTCCAAGCACCAAGTCATAAATAACCGTGAATCTGACTCAGAATTGCCTGCACCGGACGAATCCTTATATATATCAATGACTTCGACGCGTGCGGCACGCGTGGATGACGCGACAGCCACGCCCCTTAAGCATGCTCAAGTGGAAGGGAAGGGAAAGGAAGGGAAAGGAAGGGAAGGGGAACAGGAAGGGAAGGAGACTCTTGTCGAGCAAACCCAGCTCGACCCCGTGACGACGATCTTCGCGTTCTGGCAAAAAGTCATGGACTCGCCCAAGTCGGTTCTGGACGACAAGCGCAAGCGGCTGATCGTTAAGGCGCTCAAGGGCTACTCGCCGGCTGATATCTGCAAAGCCATCCGTGGTTGCTCGAAGACGCCGCACAACATGGGGCAGAACGACCGGAACACGAAATACAACGGCCTGGACCTGATCCTGCGCGATGCCGACCACATCGACCGCTTCATCCGCAACGATGCTGGCCAGGCCCGCGCCAGCGCCGGCAACGAGTCGATCGAGCAGACGAATGCCCGCGTGATGCGCGAGCTGATGGGGACTGCTGCGCCAGCCGGCGACATCATCGAAATGGTGCCCGCATGAACGCCGCCGATACCCCGCGCTTCATGCAGCTGCTGGCCGAAACGCTGGCCGCCTACGGCAAGCCGCTCCCGGAGCCTGCCATGGCCCGCGCCTGGCTGGCAAACCTTGAGCCCTATCCGCTGTGCACGGTGGCGGCTGCCATGCAGGCCTACCGTGACGAGAATGGCGAATTTGCGCCGGTACCGGCTGGCATAGCCAAGCGTTGCAAGCTCATGGACGGCCGCCCAGGCGCCGAGGAAGCATGGGCAATCGCGCTGATCGGCAAGGACGAAATGGCCAGCGTGGTCTGGACGACCGAAATCGCCGAGGCTTTCCGCATTTGCCGGCCGGTGCTCGACTCCAGCGGCGCCATCAGCGCACGCAAGCCGTTTCTGGAGGCATACGAGCGCATCGTTGCCGCTGCGCGCCTGGATCGGCGTCCGGCCGAGTGGCTGGCATCCGTGGGATGGGACAAGGCGCGCCACATCGAGGTGCTGGGCAATGCGGTGAGGGCTGGGCTACTGCCGGCACCGGCCGTGGCGGGCCTGCTGCAGGGCAAGCAGGACCAGACGCCGGACGATGCCGCGCGTGCGCAACTCGCTGCGATCAAAAAAATGATTGCCGACGGCGCGGCCGCAAAGGAAGCGGCGCGCTTGGAACGTGTCGAGCAGCAGCGTCTGGCGGACGAAGAGTTCAAGCGGTCGACCGCCGAGCGTGTGCAGCTTTACCTGGCTGGCGGCACAAATGCACCCGGCCAGGCAAGCGCGAATGCCGCTCAGGATTTGCCAGAGGCACCGCCGCACTGCGCAAGGGTCATGGCTGCTACGAAGTGACGTACCCATCAGAAAAAATGGCTTAAAAGGCTTTAAATGAAAAATCAAGAAAACAAAATCGCAGCAAACAAACGCCTGGCCGAGCTGCTGGGCTGGTCCAAACTGATCGAAGTGGGTGGCGCCCTGGTCGGAACGCCGTCAGCGGGCGCCGCCGAAAGCCGTGGCCAGGCGCTGGTGCCGGACTGGATGGGCGACTGGGCTGCAGCCGGGCCGCTGCTCGCGCAGTTCGACATCCGGCTGATACCGATGTCGGCGGGCGTCGATGCCGCCGGCTTCCTGGAGTGGTACCGGTTCTATCCGGACAAGGATGCGGCGGCGCGCGCCGCAATCGTCAAGGCGGCCACGCATCACCTGGAGCGTGCTCGATAGCGGACTTCAGTATGGCTCTTGGTCACCTGGGCTGTTCGAACCTCGTTATATATGAGAGGTTCCATTTACGCGCGGGCAATAGCTGTGCACCGAAATTGGCAAGTTTATCTGTGAAAAATAGTCCTTGTTGATTGCGGCGTGTGAATGTGCCTGATATTGAATTCAGAAGGTGTTTCGTTGGCCGGTATATCTAGGTCATTGTCGTTTGCTAGTGCCTTGATCGCTTCGTAGTTGCAGATGCGAATATTTTTACCCTCGATGGTAATCCAGCCATTCTTCTTGAATTTTGACATCAGACGGCTGATGCTTTCCATGGTTAGCCCCACGTAACTACCTATTAGCTCGCGAGACATGAGCAATTGGAACTGTATGTTGGAGAATCCTCTTTCCTCATAACGCAGCGACAGATCAAGTAGGAAAGTAGCTAAGCGTTGTTCCGCTCTGGCACTCATCATCCGTTTTTTATCTCTTTCGCGAGTAATTTCCTTGCTAAGTATCCTATGGAAGTGTTGTTGTAGATTCGGGGCTTCCGCACAAAGTTCTTGCAGCTTAAGAAAAGGTATTTCACATACGTCGCTATCTTCAAGAGCCAGCGCATTGCTATCCTGAAAGCCAGTATTAATCGCCCCCAGTCCGAGGATTTCGCCGACCATATGAAAGCCAACAACGTTTTGTTTTCCTCTAGCGTCATCCTGAAAAGTCATGAACTGACCACAGTGGATAATGTGCAGATTACTAAACGGGTCTCCAACTCGAAAGAGCATCGTGTTTCGTTCTACCGAATGACGTTTGCCAATCAATCTATCGAATTGGCTAATGAGTCGCTCATTCAAACTGCTCGGAAAACACCTACTCTTCGAACTGCACTTCGAACAAGTGGTGGATGAGGGGAAATTAATTTCCCCTGAGAAACGTAGTGTGGAGAATGTCTCATCCATAGTAATATTCCTTCCTAGAAAGTATTTCTATTGCTATGTTGTAGTGAATTTTTCATAATTCAGTATATTATTAGGGACGGTAGTTGACTGTAGTGTGTTTTTGATATTTTGTGCAGGGGAATACCTACAAATGTTTTTTTGGAGAGGATGGGGGCCATGTAAGATGGGTGCGCAGGGAGGCCAAAGGGGAAGATGAGAGCATTTACCGCAGCCAGGCAACGAATAGAATTTCTTACGAATGTGATACGTTTTCACATCAAAAATTGTGCGGCATCGATGGAATAGTCAGCTTGGACGCTGTTAATCAGCATGTGTATTGATTTAACCTGAGCGTGTAAAGCAGGTTAGCGCCGCATGCAAGTCCTACATGATAGGTGTCAAGTAGGGTGAGTCTTTGGCACTGGCTTGATCACGATCAATACCTTGATCTTCACCTGTCGTATTCTTCTGAAACAGGGAGGGTGCTATGTTTGATAACGCCACTGAAAGAACGTTACGGCTAATTTCCGCCGGAGTTCATTTGAAAAAAATTCATGGGCTGGAGTTTGCGTATCTAGTGCTTATAGATGCAGGGTTTCGTGAAGGCGTTGCTCGAGCTGCACTACAAAATGAAGAGGCTTATTTCGACACCATTATTACGAAGGCAGGCTGTCAATATTGTGAAGTCCCCCCGGAATGAGCCAATTGCTAAAGTATTTCACTATTATGGGATTCCTTGGCTATCGTTGCGTACGAGCAATAAAGTATTTTTTTCTTTAAGTGGCGGTCTGGCGACATCATCGCCGATAATATTTTCCAGCGCCAAATGACGTTCCCGAACTTTCTTATTGCCGGATATCAAAGTTACTTTACTATTGAAACGATGTGTGATTTGCATCAACAACTTTCGAGAATCTGTCCACATATCAGTTCGGCCCCGAGTGTGCGAATCCTGTGCCGTGTACTTACTGAAGGTTCTTGCTTTCTCAAAAGTGAGCAGCTTTTAGCTTGCACTGATGTTGATGCGGAGGCTTTCCACAGCCATGCTGGTGGAATTGCATGTTACGATTGTTGAATTCGGAAAGGAGTAAAGGATGGGATTTGCTGAAAGATATGTTGCGTCAATCGGATCGAGCAACCTGATGGACGATGCGCTGCACCATAAGACCGACCCACTGGTCGCTGCCGCGTTGGCAGGTGACATCGGTGCGCTGCTGTGCCGCGTGAAGTATGCCGATGGCACGCTTAACCGTATGTTCGAGGGCAGCCAGCAGAACCTGGTGCAACTGCTGCGCATCTGGACTGTCGAGGTGATCAAGCGCGGACGGTCCCGTCGTTGGGTGCCGGAAAATACAGCTTGGGATGCGGCAGCGGCGCAAGCGCTGTATCGCCGCGTGGCCGAGAAGTCGCTGGCTCATTGGCTGGACGGCAAGTGCAGGGGCTGCGGCGGCACCGGCGTCAAGGTGCTGCTGGGAAATGGCATCTGCACGAGCTGCAAGGGAACCGGAGTGGGAGCAGTATATGGCGTGGCGGGCCTCGAACTGGAGCGCGTCAAGGACATGGTCAGCGAATTGAGCTCCATTCACGACAGTCATTCTGGCCGGGCGGGTGGATTGTTACGCGGCGGAGACATGTAGTGCAGGTTTTCTTTACTCCTGTGTTTACAAACAGTATTTCTGCGGTATACTTCAATCCTCAGTTCAAGAAAATTCTTCCGGAAATCGTAATGTGCGCACCGCGCCACCGATAGCTGGAACTCGCGACAGTACCCGGACCCAGCGCCGGACCTGCTCGCCTTGAATTTGCTGCTCACCACGCACTATGGCCGTGGGAGCAAACACCTAAGCCCGCTCATGCGGGCTTTTTCTATTGCGGGCCCACTTTCGAGGCCGCCATGTCTGAAACCACACAAACACCACGCCGCTTGGCTCACGACTACCTGGCGCGCCGTACGCTGGCGCCCGAACCTTTGCCCACACGAGAAGAGGTACGCTGCGAGCTGGGCTGGGCTCTGATTGTCGCTGAGCGTCAGGCGCAGGCCGAGCGCGACGAACGAAACTGAACTGGCCGGATGCGCGCGCGATCATGCCGCCGCAGACCTGAAAAGGAGGTGCGCCATGAAGTAGCGAAGAATTCCACCATAGCGCCACGCGGCGTAATGTGAAGGCGACTTACCGCGCATTTAGCCATCGGCGCAGCGGGTAGTTTGGCACTGGCGAGGCCTTAGCGCATCAATCAGCCTACAACCACGAGCAGGATAAGCAGCACCCAGCCGACGCGCGTTGTAACCGCGGCTATTCGGCGCCGGACGCTGTAACCGGTAATCGAATGCAAATGACTGCGGATCGTAGGGGTCGCAACCCTTGGCCGCCGGCGGCAATACACGGGTCAAATTCCTTCCAGCGTTTAGCGCTGAGCGGGTCCGGCACCTCGACCATTTGCGCTTTTAAGCGAGGCGACCATGACGCAGACGACTAAGCCGACAAAGCAGCCGATCCGCGACTACATGGACGCGCAACGCGCTCCCTGGAACCGCCGCTGAAGCCTGAAATGTCTGCTGATGGTTTTAGAAAGAGGAATTGATGTGTTCGTGAATCTGAGGCTTGATGTACTCAGCCAATCGCGATGCTTGATTTCTGGTTGAATCGCCAGACGCGAATGCGAAAGCGCTTGAGTAGGAAAATGGTAGCTCTTTTATATCTGTGGCTGCTACTGAAGACCCGGCGCTGATCGCATACATACCCATAGATGAGGTGTAATTAACATGCGCGCCAAAACTTACACCGCACAATTTCACGTCAAACTGTACTCGCAGACCGTCGGTCGCCTCCTGCTTGGTGTTGGCGATTACGTATCCTTTCTTGATTAAGGCTTCGCGCGCCAAGCTGTTAATGAAGTTCTCATTGATTCCGTCGACTCTACTGTTGCAGCCGTTGACTTGGGAAATTTTGGAGCTCACGAAGACACGCATGGGACCAGCAGCGCTGGATTGCGTCGCTACAAAAGAGGCTAGGAGCGCGAGAAGGATTTTTGCTTTCATCTTTGATTCCTAAGTTGAATTTCGTTAATCGGCGCGGCCATCAGAAATTAGCGATTGTTGCCTTCTGGAAATTGTATCCGTGGTTTGAGGTTTTGGCAACTTAGACCAGTAAGGTGACTTTTTCATTTGGGGCGCAAGATGAAAGACCAACCCCTCTACGCCCGCCCGGCCAACGCCAGGCTTTTGCCGCTGCCCGCATTTGCGCCAGCGGCTTTTTATTTGAGGTTGCATATGACGCAGGTCCCCGAGTAGGTAGGGCATGAATTTACTCGCGAGGCTCCCGAGAGCGATAACTGCGACCTGCCAGCGCGCTCCAGTGGCAGAGCTTGAAGAAACGGGCGCAGTCACCGACGTAGCAATGCCCCAGAGGACTCCAGCCGCGATGCACTGCGGCGCCTGCTGGGGGCGGGCGGTGATATGCAGACAGAAATGTTCTAGCGTTGCTTTCGACGTACCAGCGAATTATGGCTCAGCACTCGCAAGGCAGTTCTCTTGCTCACGCCTTGACCGCGCAGATATTCCTCTGCAGCGGCCAAGCCGACGTCCATCACCATGCGCACGGCAGTATTAATTATTTCCTCAGCCGCCGCGTCAGGCCGAGAGCTCAATGGGGCGGTGGGTGTGCCTTTGTGGTGGGTGCGCGAGTTCATAAATTTCTTTTCGCAAAATAGAAATCGTACGTCGTTGAAATATCCAGGCGTTGATTTCGATCATGCTTCGTACAAATATTTTATGAATAAAATTCAGCACCCTTCGAACAACGGCGTTCTCGGTGCACCAGCGGGCTGGGACCAAGGCGAGTTGCCCTGCAGCGCGCTGCCAATCACCCACACGCACGTTGGTGATCTGCTGGCAGTCGTGTCGTACTGGCGCCCGAGCGTCGAGGAGCTGGCCGTGCTGGATGCTGGCGGGGCCATCGCGCTGTGGGTGCTTGGCGCGACGATGCCACCTGTCATCTTGAGTGTCGAAAGCACTTGAGACGCTACATATAGTAGGTGGCGGACGAAAGTGTCAAAAATCACCGGGCTGAGACCGCCAGAATTACTGTCAAACACTACATCTAGTAGGTCGGAATGAAGAAAAGCCACAATTCCGCAGTGCCCACGTCGGCGCGCCCGATGCCGCCGCCCGAATTCGCCGACCCGTTGAACAATCGGTACGTGTCCGCGCCCGAGGTACTCAAGTGGGCGCGCGCAACCATCCTCACCGAAGGCGGCGCGCTCTACAACGAAGACCACGCCCACCTGGAATATGCCGACGTGCAGTTCCTGTGGGCGCCAGTAGGGTTCGTGAAGGCCGGCCGCACCGTGCTGGGCCAGTGCGAAGAAGTGACGTTCCGCTGTGGACCGTGGCAGAAGGGCCGCCAGCAACAGCAGATGGCCGACTGGTTCGGCGCGGTACCAGATTTCCTCATCACCTTGGACGCCCCGTATTGCCTGACCTGCAGCGACGCCGAATTCTGCGCGCTGCTCGAGCACGAGCTTTATCACATCGCCCAGGAGATGGATGACTTCGGTGCGCCGGCCTTCAACAAGTACGGACTGCCGAAGCTGTGCATGCGCGCACATGACGTCGAAGAGTTCGTCGGCGTGGTCCGGCGCTACGGCGCCAGCGAGGACGTGCAACGGATCATTGACGCAGCAAAGACAGCGCCAGAAGTGGCGAAAATCAACATAGCGAGGGCGTGCGGAACGTGTCTGCTGAAGGCCGCGTAGGCTTTACGTTGCTTTACAGGAAACTAAAACATGGCCGCACTCAAGGACGAGGTGAAGCTGTACATCGTCAACGCGCTGGCCTGTTTCGACTCGCCGACGCAGGTTTCGATTGCAGTAAAGGAAGAATTTGGCCTCGACGTGCCGCGCCAGCAGGTGTCGCTGTATGACCCGAACACTTTCGTCGGCCGCAACCTCAGCCAGAAGTGGAGGGTGATCTTCGAAGATACCCGGGCCAAGTTTCGCGCCACGGCCGAGGAAATCCCGATCGCCAGCAAGGCGTTTCGCTTGCGTGGCCTGGGCCGCCTGGCGCAGAAGGCCGAGAACATGCGCAACTTGCCGCTGGTGGCCAGCCTCTACGAGCAGGCCGCCAAGGAAGTGGGCGACATCTACGTGAACAAGGGCAAGGCCGAGCCGACCGACCAGGCGCCCACACCTGTCGCCATCACCTTCGGCGTGAAAGACGCCAAGCGCCATGACGACAATCCAGTTTGACCTGAACGTCCCGCAATCGAGCTTCCTGCAGCTGCCGCACAAGTTCAAGGCCTACGTGGCCGGGTTCGGCTCGGGCAAAACGTTTGTGGGCTGCGCCGGAATCTGCGCCCACTTTTGGGAGTGGCCGGGCATCAACCAGGGCTACTTCGCGCCGACCTATCCGCAAATCCGCGACATCTTCTATCCCACGATGGAGGAGGTGGCCTATGCGATGGGCCTGCGCATCAAGGTGAAGCAGGGCGACCACGAAGTCGAGGTATATGAGGGCCGGCGCTGTCGCGGCACGGTCATTTGCCGCTCGATGGAGAAGCCGGAAACCATCGTCGGCTTCAAGATCGGCCACGCGCTGATCGATGAGCTGGATGTGATGCCGCTGAAAAGGGCGCAGATGGCCTGGCGCAAGATCATCGCCCGCATGCGCTACAACGTGCCGGGCTTGATGAACGGCATCGATGTGACGACGACGCCCGAGGGCTTCAAGTTCGTCTATCAGCAGTTTGTGAAGGCTATTCGGGACAAGCCAGAGCTGGCCAGCCTGTACGGCCTGATCCAGGCAAGCACGTTCGACAACGAGCTGAACCTGCCAGGCGACTACATCCCGTCGCTGATGGCCAGCTACCCGCCGGCGTTGATCGACGCCTACCTGCGCGGCAAGTTCACCAACCTGACCAGCGGCAGCGTGTATGCCGATTTCGACCGCGCGCTGAACCACACGAACGAGATCATCCTGCCCGGTGAGCCGCTGATGGTAGGCCTCGATTTCAACGTGCAGAACATGACTGCCTGCATCAACGTGGTCCGGGAAGGGCTGCCGCGCACGCTGGCCGAGCGCGTGCAAGTGAGGGATACACCGGCCATGGCCAAGCTCTTGAAGGAAGACTTCAAGGACAAAGGCCACCAGGTGAAGATTTTCCCGGATGCGTCCGGCCAGAACACCAGTAGCAAGAACGCCAGCGAGTCCGACCTGTCCATTTTGCGCCAGGCGGGCTTCCTGCTCGAGGTGAACCACTCAAACCCAGCGGTCAAGGACCGGGTCAACGCCTATAACGGGATGATCCTGAACGCCCAGGGCGAGCGCCGCTGGAAGATCAACACTGACCAGTGCCCGACCACCACCGAGGCGCTGGAGCAGCAGGTGTGGGGCGCCGACGGCCAGCCGGACAAGAAATCTGGGCATGACCACCCGAATGATGCGAACGGCTACTTCCTCGTGAAGCGCTACCCGATCGTGAAGAGCACGACGACCACTGCGCCGCTGCGCATGTAACAACAAGGATTTCCATGACCGATGTACGCACACAATCAGCCGAAGCCGCAAAGCTGAACGAGGATTGCGCGCTGATCGCCGCGCTGCTGGGCGGCACGAAGACCATGCGGGCCGCTGGCAAGAAGTATTTGCCGCAGTGGCCTGGCGAGGACGCTGGAAGCTATGATCTGCGCCTGGCCGTGGCCACGCTGTTCCCGGCCTATGCCCGCACCATCGATGTGCTCTCGGCCAAGCCATTCAGCAAGCCGGTGACGCTGGGCGAGGACGTGCCGGAACGGCTCAAGCCTTGGTTGCAAAATGTCGACCTCTCCGGCCGCGACCTGCACAGCTTCCTGTCGGAGATCACACAGGAGGCCATGGGCTACGGCTTCGCTGGCATCCTGATCGACTTCCCCAAGGCGGGCAACCTGGTCACGAAGGCCGACGAGCAGGCCGCCGGCGTGCGCCCGTACTTCGTCCAGGTGCATGTGCAGAACGTGCTGGGCTGGTTGCCGAAGAATGCGACCAGCCTTGATGGGCTGACCCAGTTGCGGCTACTGGAAAGCGTGTCCGAGCCGAATGGCGACTTTGACACCAAGGAAATCGAGCAGGTGCGCGTCCTCGGGCGCGGCACCTGGCAGACCTGGCGCCAGAGCGAGACCGGCAGCAAGAAGGAGTGGGCGTTGTACGAAGAGGGCGTCACCAGCCTGAAAATCATCCCCTTCGTGCCCGTCTATGGCAAGCGCCTGGGATACATGCAGGCCACGCCGCCACTGCTCGAGCTGGCGCACAGCAACGTCGAGCATTGGCAGAGCAAGAGCGACCAGCAGAACATCCTGCACGTCGCGCGCGTGCCGATCCTGTTTGCCAAGATGCTGGGCGAGGGCGGCATCACGGTCGGCGCCGGCAGCGCGGTCAAGTCCGAATCGCCAGAAGGTGACCTGAAATTTGTGGAGCACGGCGGCAAGGCCATCGAAGCCGGCCGTCTGTCCATCCTCGATCTGGAAGACCGGATGCGCCAGGCTGGCGCCGAGCTGCTGGTGATCAAGCCAGGCAACGTGACCGAGAGCCAGACCCTGGCCGACAACGAACAGGGCGCGTGCGCATTGCAGAAGATCGCGGGCAACGTCGAGGACGCCGGTGACCAGGCGCTGCAGTTCATGGCTGAATGGGTGGGGGAGGGCGAAGGCGGTCACATCACCATTTTCAAAGACTTCGGCGCCGCATCACTCGCCGAGGCCAGTGCTGAGCTGCTGTTCAAGAGTGCCGCCGGGGGGAAAATCTCGGGCGAAACCTACTTCAACGAGCTGCAGCGCCGCGGCATCCTGTCGCCGGATCTGGACTGGGAGGCGGAGCAAGAGCGCATCCAGTCGGCTTTGCCAGACCTGATGGGAGCATAAATGGGTGCGCTCGAAGAGTGGATTGCCGAGATGTTCCTCGTGCATTCGCTGAACCTGCTGCGCTTTTCATCCGGCGCGCAAGAGAAGATCCTGCTGCTGATGGCCGCCATGTCGAAGGAATTGACGGCCAAGCTGAACGAAGGCGAGATATCGACCTACGGCAAGCAGCGCCTGGGCGCACTGCTGCGCGAGTCGAATGCCGTGATTTCGTCGCACTACACCGGCATGCAGGCGGAAATAACCCGTAACTTGGCCGGCATGGTACGCATCGAGGCCGATTACACGGCCAAAGTGCTGACGCAGGCGCTCAAGATCGAGCTGGGCGCCAAGCTGGCGCCAGCCGCATACCTCGAAAAGCTGGTCGGCGATACGCTGATCAAAGGCGCGCCGTCGGCGGACTGGTGGAAGCGCCAGGCACTTGATACACAATTCCGCTTCGCCAGCCAAGTGCGGCTCGGTGCCGCGCAGGGCGAGACAACGTCGCAGATCGTGTCGCGGGTGCTGGGCAAGAGCGCCAGGGCGGCCGATTCGCTGGTCAACAAGCCGGCATTGCCCGCCACGCCGCCAATGCCCGACTCGAAGGCGCCGCCGGCCGTGCCCGCAACGAAGCCGGGTGTGCCGCCAGCTGATCCAGCCGCCAAGCCGCCTGGCTCCGCGCCGGATCCTGTTGCGGCGGGCGAGCAGGGTATCCTGAAAACGTCAGCCGCAAATGCGCGCGCGCTGGTGCACAGTTCAGTGCAGGCCGTGTCCAACGCCGCGCGCCTGGCTAGCTTCCAGGCGAACGCGGACCTGATCGAATGCCTGGTCTGGCTGTCCACGCTGGATTCGCACACATGCCTGTTGTGCGCTATGCGCGACCTGCACGAGTATTCGCTTGACGGCCAGGAGCCAATCAACCACACGCACGAGTGGGCGGGCGGCCCTGGTGCTATCCATTTCAGCTGCCGATGCGTGCTCAGCACGCGCACGAAGTCTTTCAAGGACCTGGACATCGAACTGGATGAACCGGGCGATAGTACGCGCCCCAGTGACGGCGGGGCGGTCAGCAGCAAGATGAACTTTAAGGACTTCCTGGCCAGCAAGGATAAGGCCTGGCGGGCGGAGTACCTTGGACCAGGCCGCGCCGAGATGTACGAGGCAGGTAAGATCACGCTGAACGACCTGATGAACCTCAAGGGCCGGAAGATGACTCTGGAGGAACTTCGGGCGAAATACAAGTAGCAAATATGCGGTTAAACCTCTATTCGGCGAGTTATCAAGTAACCGTGAAGATTCCCAAGTAACTGTCAGTACACTCGCATGTATCGACTTAGTTCATTCAAGCTTGGGAACTTAGAGGTGCGAGGAAAGCTCTAATGGGTCGTACAAATAGGAACATCCCTTGTTTGTTGCATGAAATAGGAGTTGCATCACATGTGTGTTGCATGTAATATTTGGATATCGGGCGGTAGCGCTCCTTAACCAGAGGCGATTGTGAAAAATGTAAGAGTTACTTTGACTGATGCTCAATATGAGCAAGCATCAAAAGCAGCAAAAGAGGGTGGCTTTGCCGGTATTAGTTCCTATTTTGTCAGTTTTGTGGGCGGATCCGATAATGACGCTGATGTCTCTAAGATCATTGCTGAGGCTCGTGCACCCGCATTGACAATGACCTCGATCAATTCATTGTTCACGTTGAAGGCATTGTTTAATAGAGAATATTGGAATGCCTTTCCTGCAGGCGTGCGAACTAAAGCTGGAAAGCGATTTTATGCGGATGTGATTGCGGGGAAATTTCCCGGAATCGAAGCTGGACCACTTACAGGCTCCAACCATCAAACCTACCGTCGAACAAAGTAATATCCAAATTGTTAAATTTATCTCAGGCCGCCCGGGCAACCAGGCGGCTTTTTTTATGCCGCTAGCGGACGCGATGCGGTGCACGGCCGGAAGGCCCTTCACAAGGGCGGATGCCCAGAAAGCCACCATATGAAACTCAAACTCGATGTAAATGGCAATGTCGTTGTCCAGGATGGCAAGCCAGTCTACGTACATGACGACGGGAAGGAAGTCCCGTTCGATGCGGCCGCCGCCGTGCAGAAGATCCAGGGCCTGAATGGTGAGGCGAAGTCCCACCGCGAAGCAAAGGAAGCTGCTGAAGCAAAGCTGCAAGCGTTCGCTGGCATTGACGACCCTGCCGCTGCAGCGAAGGCGATCGAACTGATGAAGAACGTCGACGAAGGCAAGTTGGTCGCGGCCGGCAAGGTTGAAGAAATCAAGCTGGCAGCGAAAAAGGCAGCAGAAGAGCAGGTCGCTGCCGCCAACAAGGCCCATGCCGACGAGCTGGCCCGCACCAAGACCGAACTGGACGCCATTACCGGCAACCTGTATTCGGAAATGATCGGCGGCAGCTTCAATCGCTCGAAACTCATCGCCGACAAGTTTGCTATTCCGGTCGACCTGGTCCAGGCGCGCTTCGGCCAGGCCTTTAAGGTGGAGGCAGGCAAGGTTGTGGCCTACGACGGCGCGGGCAACAAGATCTTCTCGCGCTCGCGCCCGGGCGATTTGGCCGACTTCGATGAAGCACTCGAAACCTTGGTGGATCAATATCCCTACAAGGATCAGATCCTCAAAGGCTCGGGCGCGTCCGGCGGCGGTGCACAACATGCTGGTGGTGGCGGACAAAAACAAACTGGCAATCTCGGCGGGACGCGTGAAGAGCGCGCCGCTGCTTTTGCTGCTCAATATCCCGAATTAGCGAAAGGCTAAAAAATGTCTCTCTCCCAAATGCAAGTCTTCAATAAGTACATCATGCCAGCGACCATCGAGACGCTGGCACAGATGGTGGACAAGTTCAACGCCGCCAGCAATGGCGCCATCCGCCTCACCACCGAAGGCTTCGAAGGCGACTTCCTGCAGGAATCCTTCTTTGCGGCTATCCATTCCGCCCAGCGCCGCGTAAATCGCTACGGCGCCAACGGCGTTGCGGCTTCGACCGACCTGACCCAATTGAAGCACAATTCGGTGAAGATCGCCGGCGGCTTCGGTCCGATTCGCTTTGAACCATCGCAGATGACCTGGTTGCACAAGCCGACGGCTGAAGGCATCGAAGTTGCCTCGCGCAATTTCGCCGAAGCGATGCTGGCGGATCAGCTGAACACGGCCATCCTGGCGCTGGTAGCGGCCATCAGCAACAACGCCAACACGGTCAACGATGTGAGCGCGACGCGTGGTGTGGACTATATCGCCATGAACGAAGCCCATGGCAAGTTCGGCGACCACAGCGGCAATCTGGTGGCGCAGATCATGAACGGCACGACCTTCCACAAGCTGATCGGCGCCAACCTGGCCAATGCAACTCAGCTGTTCCAGGCCCAAAACGTGCGCGTGGTGGATGTGCTGGGCAAGCCGGTGGTGGTTACCGACGCGCCGGCGCTGTATTCGGCTGCCGTCGGCCCTGCGCCTGGTCCTGCTGCACCTGCCAAGCTGCGCGTGCTGTCCCTGGCCGAGGGTGCTGCAACCGTTACCGACGGCTCTGACATCATCAGCAACATCGAAACGACCAATGGTAATCAGCGCATTGAAACCACGATGCAGGTTGACTACACCTTCGGCCTGGGCTTGAAGGGCTACACCTGGGATGAAGCCTCGGGCGGCAAGTCGCCATCCGATGCCGCGCTGGGCACCGGCTCCAACTGGGACAAGGTCGCCACCACCGACAAGCATACGGCTGGCGTGATCACCATCGGTGACGCGACCAAGTAAGCCCGCGCCGCGCCTCTCAACGGGGCGCGGCTTCTTCCATCAAGCAAAAAAAACGGAGTTCCAAATGGAAAATGTACCGGCAAACATCTGGTATCTGCCAGGGCCGATGTTCCAATACAACGAGGACGTCAAGGCGCTCGCGCGCCAGGCTGGCCTCAAAATCATCGATGCAAACGTGGCTGTTGGCCGCGCCAATGCCGCAGAAGACGTGCCGGACGTCACGATCAAGGCCGAACTCCTTGATCAAGGCGCGGGCGAGCGCGTGCCGACCGCGGCCGAGTTGATGACTGCCCGTGCTGATCTGCTGGCTGCGCACGATGATTTGCAGCAACGCGAACGCGAGCTGGCGGCCGAGAAAGAGCGCGTTGCCAAGCAGGCGAAAGAAAATGAACTCGCTGCCGCACGCAACGCGGAGCAGGCCGCCGCCAACGAAGTCGAGGCCCAACGCCTGCGCGACGAAGCGGCCAAGCAGGCCGCAGTCACCCAGACGGCAGCCTCTGAATCGAAGCCCACCAAGGCCAAGACCACTTAAGCGCTGTCCGCCGCCGCCCCCGTCCCAAGTCGGGGCATTCATTGATCCTCCATCCGAAAGCTGTTATGCCCATCATCATCGAAACCGGCGAAGGCCTGGCCGGCGCCGAATCCTATGCCAGTGTTGCCGCGGCGGACGCGCGTTGCGCCCGCCTGGGCCTGACTGCCTGGGCGGCGCTGGCCGAAGCTGATAAAGAAATCGCCCTGCGCAAGGCCATGATCTTCATGGCCACCTACCGCACGCGCTGGGCCGGCCGTCGCGCCTATCAGCACCAGGCGCTGGACTGGCCGCGCTATGGCGTGGCCGTTGATGGCTTCGCCGTGCTCAGCACTATCGTGCCGGCGGAGGTGGTCAATGCCTGCATCGACCTAGCCGTGCGCGCAGGGCGGGGCGAGGATCTGCTGCCTGACCTCGACATCGGCTCGAACGCGATCAAGATAGACAAGACTGGCCCACTAGAAACGGAGTACTTCCAGAACGCCACGGATGCGCGCGAGCGCTTCGTGGCGGTTGATGCGCTCCTGGCACCTTACTTCGGCTCGGCTGGGGGCGGCAATTCGGTCAAGGTGATACGAGGATGAGCACCTATCCGGCAGTGAGGATCGATGGCTGTTTCGTCGCTGATAACACCTACCGCGAAGACGACAAGGTATGGATCGTCACCAACCTGATCGCGCGCGCTAAGGACTTGGTGCCATTCGACCTTCCGCTGGCCGCGATCTACAGCGGCTCGGAGGTCTGGCCGGCAGTCGGATCGGCCTACGGCATGGCGCATCACGTGCGCCGCGCGCTGGACGTCAACACCGAGTATCCGATCATTCTGTGCCAGCAGGGCTTCATCATGGACGGCTGGCATCGCGTGCTGCGTGCCCTGATCGACGGCAAGACCACGATCAAGGCCGTGCGCTTCGTGGAGACGCCGCCGTATGACTACTTGAAAGCGCCATAGGCTATGAACGACTACAGCAAAACCGCTGCGCGCGCCGACCAGTCCCTGCGCCGAAAGGGTGGCATCGTGGTGCTGCGCCAGGTAGTGACCGGCGAGTACGACCCGGACCTTGGCGCCGCGCCCAGCGCAACCACGGACTACGAAGGCACGGGCGTCAAGATCAACTATGAGGCCGAGAACATCGACGGCACGCTGATCCAAGCGGGCGACCAGCAGCTCCTGCTGTCGCCGCTGCAGCGCAACGGCGCGCCAATGCCGACGCCGAGCACGGCCGATCTGGTGCTGTTCGGCGGCGCCAGTTACACAGTGAAGGCCGTCGAAATCACGGCACCGGTCGATGTGGCCGTGCTGCACACGTTGCAACTGCGGGGGCTTTGATGGCGAACATGTCGTTCTCGATGCAGATTGCCGAGTTCATCGCCAAGACGAAGGCCAACCAGGATCTGGTGGTGCGCTCCATCACCATGAAAATCGACAACAAGCTGGTGCATCGCTCGCCGGTAGGCGACGCGAAGTACTGGAAGCACAAACCACCGCCTGGCTACACAGGAGGCCGCTTCCGCGCCAACTGGCAGCTCTCCATCGGCTCACCGTCTGCTGGCGTGCGCGACCTGATCGACAAGGACGGCAGTGCCACGATTGCCGCGCACGGTAGCGTCATCAGCGCGGCGAAGGCGGGGGACGTGATCTATCTGGTGAACAATTTGCCTTACGCGCGCCGCATCGAGGAGGGCTGGTCTCGCCAGGCTCCCGTCGGCGTGGTGATGCTGACGGTCGTGGAATTCCGCACCATTGTGGACAATGCTGTGAACGGCGTGCGCGACGGCACCACCGCAAGCGAGTTCGCCCAAGGCTATTCGAGCTATAAATTATGAGCCAACCCACAATACGAGCGGCGCTGGAGGCGGCCTTGGCCAGCCTCGCGCCAGCCATCGACACCGCTTGGCAGAACGTGCCTTACACGCCAGTCACCGGCCGACCGTATCAAGCGGCCTATTTGCTGCCGGCGGAACCGGACAATCATTCCTTGGGCGACGGCTCGCGCCAGGAGCGTGGCATCTTCCAGGTCAGCCTGATGTATCCGCAAGGGCAGGGCACTGCCGCCGCCGGCGCCCGCGCTGAAATGATCGCGGGACTCTTCAAGCGCGGCGCAAGCTTCACGAAGGGCGATGTGACCGTGCAGATTGAGCGCACGCCCCTAATCGCCGACGGCCGCGAAGACGGCGACCGCTGGATGGTCCCGGTAAAGATCCGGTATTTCTGCAACCTGTAACTCGCATCACTCCCCACAGATCGCCTCGGCGGTCTTTTTTTTCGACCAAAGAAAGGCAATCTATACCATGACCACAGCAAACGGCATCGACAGTCTGCTCGTTATCGCCAAACAGCCGGCAGAAGGCACGAAGGCGCTGGCCGCCGCTGGCCGCCTCTATCCGCGCGTGACCGCGACGTTCGACACGGACGCCGACAAGTACTCGAGCAACGAGATCGACCCAAGCCAGCAACAAGGCGACACGCGCCTGGGTAACTTCCGTACGTCGGGCGTCATCAAGGGCGAGGCCTCGTGCGGCACCTATGCAGTGCTGCTGGCCGCGCTGCTGCGCCGCGACTTCACTGCCGGCGGCGTCACCGCGGCGCAAAATACCATCGCATCGGGCGCAACGGGCCTGACGCGTAGCGCTGGATCCTGGCTGGCCGACGGCCACCGCGCCGGTACCGTCGTGCGCATCGGCGGCTTCTTGACCACGGGCGCTGCCAACAATGGCAAGAATTTCTTCGTCACGTCGGTCACCGCCTTGAAGCTGACGGGCCAGTTCATGGACGGCAGCGCCATGACGGTGAAGGTCGAAGGCGACCCGGTGACTGTGACTGCAACCGGCAAACGCAGCTTCACGCCGCTGACTGGGCACACCACGGACTGGTTCACCGCCGAAGTGCAGGATCCGGGCATCGCCGTCAATCGCTGCTTCATCGACCAACTGGTGAGCAAGGTGGATATCGCCGTGCAGCCGAACGGCATCACAAGCATGGACTTCACCCTGATGGGCAAATCGGAAGGCCCGACCACACCGGCCGCCTACTTCAACGCGCCTGCCGCCACGCTTGCTACCGGCAAGTTCTCCGGCGCCACCGCAATGCTGTCGGTCGCCGGCATCCCGTCCCAAATCTGCACGGGCATGTCGCTGTCGCTGGATGGCCAGGTCAAGATCGATCCGGTGATCGGCTCAAAGTTCGCCGCGGCCGCCTCGCGCGGCAAGGTGCTGGGCAGCGGCCAGTTCACGGTGCTGATGCAGGATTCGGCCTATATCGACTACTTCAAGCAGGAAGTCGAGCTGCCGCTGGCCTACGCCATGGCAGCCAGCACTGCGCCGCTGGCCGAAGTGATGACCATCGCCATGGGCCGCATCAAGATCACCTCGGCCAAGGTCGATGATGGCGAGAAAAACAAGATCGTCACCTGCGCCTTCGACATCCTGCGCTACCAAGGCGCCGATGCGCAGCACGAGGCCACCACCGTGGCGTTCCAGGACACCAGTTTGTAACCATCCCGCCCGGCCCCCGTGCCGGGTTTCCTTTTTGGCGCAAGCCAACCCCAGCACCGACCGGTCGCTGTCGCCTTCGTGGGCGCGGCGGCCGGCACGGGCACTTATCAAAACCCACGAAAGGCATAACCCATGAATACCACCCAAGCACCTGCAGCCCTGAACGCCGCTCAAGTCATCGCCGTCGCCGGCTTCGACATCGCCAACCTGTCCGCGCCGGCCGCGCGCGTGACCTTCGACGTGCCAGTGATCTTCGATGCCGACGGCGAGCCCGTGGCCGGCATCAAGATCGTCGGCAAGAATTCCGACGAGTACCGCAAGGAAAGCCATGCCGTGCGTGCAGAAGGCTACAAGAAGTCGGCCAAGCGCAAGACCGCAATCGACGCCTCTACCGATGAAGGCGCCGATCAGCTGGTGCACGTCATCGATGACAATCAGAAGCGCCTGGCGCTGGCCGTGACCGTCGACTGGTACGGCTTTACCAGCAATGGCGCCGCCGTGCCGTTCGACAAGGGCCTGATAGCCACGGCGTTCGACAAATTCCCGACCTGGCAAGAGCGCATCACGGCCGCCTTGGAAAACGACGCCAATTTTTTGAAGGTCTAACCCAGGCCCTGCTGTTGTACGCCGATCACCTGTTTGATCGCGCGGCAGCGGCAGGCGATGGCAACGCCAAGGGCGATCACCTGGATACCGCCCGGCAAAACCCGCTTTATCGGGCGCCCGAGGCGCAGGAGGTGCCGCAGTTGCCGCCCGAGCTGGCCTATATCTGGACCTGGTTCACCCGGCTGACCCAGAAACGCCAGTGCGGTATGGCTGTGAATGCGCTGACTAGCGCCGAGATACTGGCCTGGCAGGCGCGCCACGGCGTGCGCTTTGACCCGTTCGAAGAAGGTGTGATCGATCGCCTCGATGCGCTGTTTATTTATCACCAAAACAAGAAGGAAAAATAATGCCTGATATCGCCGAGCTTGGCCTTTCGATTGACACGCGCCAACTGGAGCAGGGAGCCGAGGCCATGGATCGCCTCGGCGTCGCCAGCGAGAGTGTCGAGAAGAAGGTCGACAGCGCGACGACGGCCATAGACAAACTTGGCAAGGCGAGCGCGGACGCCAAGGGTAAAACTGCGGAAGGTGCAGCCGCTGTCGATGCCGTGGGCGAGGCAGGCGCGCGCGTGGTCCAAAAGGTGGATGCGGCGACCGCTTCTATCGACGCGATGGGCGCCACTGCTACCCGCATCCGCACGGTATTCCTGGGCGGCAGTAACACGCTCGATGGGTTCATGGGCTCATCTATGGGCGTATGGCGTAGCAGTGAGGCCGCCGCCGCTGGGATTGATAGTCTCGGCAATGCCACCGAGCGAACTTGGAAGAAGCAGGCTGACTACAACGGTGCGATGGCCGACACGACCCGCATCATGCGGCAGGCCGCCGACGCAGCTCGGACCCTGGAAGAGTCCAATCACAGAATGCTGATGCAGCTGCAGCGCGAGATCGATACCTTCGGAATGGCACGCGGCGAACTGGAGCGCTATCGCGCCGCTGAATTGGGCTTGGGTAGCGCGGTCCAGACCAAGGCAGCGGCATTGGGCAATAGCATTGATGCCATGCATCGCGAGGAGCGGGCTGCCCGCGACGCCGCTGGCGCACAGGATCGGGCAGCAGCCGCTGGCGATCGTTTTATCAAGAGCTTACAGGACCAAGTGGCCACGCTGGGTATGACGACCCAGCAGCTACAAACCTACCGCGCGGCTCAGTTGGGTGTTTCCGACGCGGCTGCGCCGCTGATTAACAAGCTTGCCGAGACGGGTGAGGGCGCAAAAAAGGCAGGCGGCCACATGGAAGGATTTAGCTTCCAGTCGGCGAGCGCCAAACGTGAGTTGTTGGTGCTCGCGCACGAACTGAGCCAAGGACAATTCAGCCGCTTCGGCGGCTCGATGATGGTGCTGGGCGAGCAGACGGGCGCTGCGGGCTTGCTGTTTAGCGCCGCCGGTCTGGCTGCGCTAGGCCTGGCGGCCGCCATCGGCACGGTCGTTTATGCCATGGTCAAAGGCGCCGGCGAACAGCGTGAAATGAACAATGCCCTGATCTCGACCAGTAACTATGCAGGCGTGACCAGCGATAGGCTGAATGAGATGGCGCATGCGGCGACCGAGGCAGGAGGAAGTATCCGCGAGGCAAAGAAGGTCGTCACGGAGCTGGCTGGTACCGGTAAATTTACGGGCGACCAGATTGCCTATATCTCTGAGGCTGTGATTGCGCTTGAGCATGCGGGCAGTAGCTCCATTAAAAAAACCATTGCTGAATTCGAGTCACTGGCTGTGCAAATGACGGGCAATGGCGCGCGCTCCACGGAGGCAATTACCCGCGCCGCATTGAAGCTTGATGACACCTATCACTTCTTGACCATCGAGGTGTATGCGCATATCCGCGCCTTGGAAAAAGAAGGAGATCAGAAGGCTGCATCCGCCTTGGCAACGTCAGAATTTGCAAAGGCTACGAAAGACGGTGCTGAGCAGATGGCAAAAAATCTTGGGTCGGTGGCCACGGCTTGGCATTCTGTCACCGAGGCTATTGGAGAGGCAATGTCTGCGATTGGGGATTTTGCCAAGAAGGGCTCGCTATCTAAGGATGTGGATAGCTACGGTTTTCGCCTGAGTGAATTTGATCGCGAGTTAAAAGAAAGCAATGTTCGCCTGGGCCGGGCGCCGGATGCTATCTCGCCCGAAATGGATGCGACGCGTACCAAAATCGTCTTGGGATTGACCGCCGCCGTTGAAAAACTGAATATTGCCGAGGCCGAAGCTATTGGAAAAGGAAAAGAGCAGCAGGATAAATCCGCAATGCTGCACGATCTGCAGCGTATGCAGGCGGCTGACGACAAGCGCAAAGAAGAAGCCCTTGGTCGCCTCAACGTCGAGTTGGAGAAGAATCTAAAGACAGAGGAGAAGATTCGCGCCTCAAAAACCAATGACCCGCTTCTTTTGGCAATGATTGCCCCAGATGCCATAGAGGCGCGCCGCCTTGCGACTATCAAGGAATATTCCAAGAAGCCGACCGCCGCCAAGGTTGATCAGGCCGAAAACACGGCGATGGCCGACCATCTAGCCCGTATCCAAGACGATGTAAATGCCGAAAAGGCCAACATCGATCTGCTTACCAAGATGAATGAAATGTTCCACAAGGCCGGCCGTTTGGGCGATGAGGAATATTTCAAGAACAAGCGCGACTATGCCCAGGCCACAGCAGCCGAAGAGATCAATGGCTACACAGTTCAGATCGCCGCATTGCGCGCGCATCACAGTGCCACCGCCGCCGAGGCCGCGAAGCACGCCAAGCAGATTAATGACCTGACAGGCAAGCGCGCAGCCGCTGAAGCTCAGGCTGATAAGGCAACCCAATTGCTCGACACAGAAGAGATGTTGCGCAAGGACGCCCTTGGCGAGGCGGCAGTGAAGGCGACAAATAAGGAAGTCAATGCGATCAATGCCCAAATTGCCGCAGTGGAAGAGCAAATCCGCGCCTACGGCATGCTTCCGGCGCAAAAGACAGCTCTGGCTGTCGCCGACCTTGAAGAGCAAAAAGCCGCGCTGGCAGGGTTTGAGAACAACGATAAAGTTATCGATGGCATTAATCGCAAGATCGAAGCGATGAAACGCCTTGGCATCGTCCAAGGCAAGGCTTCGACGCAAGAGCAGGGCGGCGACGTGGCCAAGGCCAAAGAGTTGCTGGATATCCTGACGGCTGTCGACACCGCAACGAAGTCGGCAGCGCAAGGCATGGCGGCGTCGTTCGGCGCGGTCGGCACTGCCATTGGCGGACTGACGACAGCATTGTCCGGCTATGCCGTGCAGCAGCAGGCTATCGCTGCCCAGTTGGCCGCTGCGACTAAAGATGCCTATGGTGACCCGACCAAAGTCGCCAAGGCCCAGGCTGCTGCGGCCCAGCAGGGTGCCCAAGCGCAAATCAAGTCCTATGGCGACATGGCCGGCGCAGCCAAAGGATTCTTCAAGGAAAACACCGCAGGCTATCGAGCAATGGAAGGTGCTGAAAAAGCCTATCGCGCCGTCGAAATGGCTATGGCGATTGAATCAATGGTGAAAAAACTGTTCACCGTTACCGCCGTCACGACTGCCACGGTGGGTGGCGAGGCTGCGAAAGCGGCGGCGGTGCAGGCTGGCGTGGCCACGCAACTGGCTGCCGATACCGTCAAAGGCACGTCCGCAGCAGCGGTGGCAGTGGCAACCCAGGCGCAGGGCGATCCTTACAGTGCCTGGATTCGCATGGCTGCAATGGCGGCCGCGATGGCGGCCCTGGGCTTCGCCGTCTCTGGCGGTGGCGGATCGGATACGACGGCCAAGGACCGCCAGGCCGCCACCGGCACCGGTTCTATCTTGGGCGACTCGTCCGCAAAGTCGGAATCGATCGCGCACAGCCTGGCCATCATGGAGAAGAACTCCGGGCTGGGCCTAGCGCACACCATTTCGATGGACTCGTCCCTCAAGCAGATGGTGGCCGGCATCGGTAACTTGTCCGGCCTGTTGGCGCGCTCCGGTGTGACTACTGCTGGCGGCGGCGCCGCGGCTGGCGTGCAAACCGGCACGACCACGCTGGGCGGCAGCCTGGGCATGGCCGCTGGCACGCTGGCGGGTGGCGTCGGTGGCGCTGCACTCGGCACATACCTGGGAATGGGTATGGCGGCCATTGGCGGCCCGCTAGGCTTGGCCGTTGGGTCTGTGCTCGGTTCGGTGCTCGGTGGCGTTGTGTCGAAACTGTTCAATACATCGACATCGATTAAGGACCAAGGCATCACCGGCAAGGCCATGTCACTAGGGAATGTGGACGAGCTGGGCTTCATTGCTCAGGCCTACGCAGACGTCAATACGAAGAAAAAGGTGTTCGGCATCAGCTACAGCAGCAAGGACAGCACGCAAACCGCTGCGCTGTCAGACGAAATGAACGACCAGTTCAGCATGATCATCAGCAGTATGGGGCAGACCATCCGCAGCGCGGCCGACGTGCTGGGCTTGGGCGGCGATGCGTTCAATGCAAAGCTGAACACCTTCGTGGTCGACTTGGGCAAGATCAGCTTGAAAGACCTGAAGGGCGAAGAGCAGCAGAAAGCGCTGGAAACGGCGTTTTCCAAGCTTGGCGACGACATGGCCAAGTTCGGTGTGGCAGGCCTGCAGCAGTATCAAGCTGTAGGTGAGGGCTACCTGGAAACCTTGGCGCGTGTTGCCAATGATTACATGCAGGTGACCGACGTGCTGGCCGTGCTGGGCAAGTCGTTCAATACCACCGGCCTGGGGGCGGTGGCGCTGAGTGAAAGCCTGATCGCTGCGGCCGGCGATCTCGAAAAGCTGACCAGTGGCACCAGCTATTTCGTCGAGAACTTCCTGACGGAAGCGGAGCGCATGGCTCCGATTACCAAGTCGGTGAACGACGCCATGGGCAAGCTGGGGCAGTCGGGCGTGTCCACGGTCGAGCAGTTTAAGGCCCTGGTGTTGGCGCAGGACATGAACACGGCCGCTGGCCAGGCCATGTATGCGCAGCTGATTGCCATCGCGGAGCCGTTCAAGAAGGCGGCCGATTACGCGGCTGAGCTGGCGGCGGCCACTGGCGACTTTGCTGCAGTAGCAAAGACGGCCAGCGAAATCGCCAGCGAGCGGCGCGACCTGCAATCGCAGTATGACGAGCTGACCATGACGTCGATTCAGCTGCGCGAGAAAGAGCGTGCCGCCATTGCCGTCAGCAATCTGGCCCTGTACGACAGCGTGATTGCTCTCAAGGACAAAAAATCGGCAGAGGAAGCGGCGACGGCGGCAACGCAGGCGGCAGCCGCTGCTGCCTCGGGCCTGTTATCGGCGGTCGATGCGGCATTTGCCACACTGCAAACCGTGGTCGGCCGTGAGAAGACGGCGCTGGCCAAGGCGAATGAGATCGCGGCAAAGGCGATGCAGATCCGGATCGACAACGAAACGGCGGCGCTGGCGAAGCACAAGTCGCTGCGCGATGCGCTCAAGTCGAGTCTCGACCAAATGAACGTGTCGGGCACGATGGAGGATATGGGCCGTGCCAGCGCTCAGGCGCAGATCGCGGCAGTCCTGGCCAGCGTCAAGGCTGGCGGCGCGCTGCCTGATGCCGACACGCTGAAAGATGCGCTGTCAAGCGTGACGAAGGATGCTAGCGACAAGTTCGCCACCTACGACGACTACCTGGTCGATTTCTACAGGACGCAGAACGACATCGCGGCATTGGGGAAATTGACTGATTTCTCGCTGTCGGTCGAGCAGAAAACGCTGGATCTGCTTCAGGCGCAGAAAGATGCCAGCCAAGTGGCCTACGAGGCGGAAGTGGCGCGCCTGGACGGTATCCTGGAAACGGCGCGCTCGCAGATCGATGTGCTCAAGGGCATCGATACCACCTCGCTGTCGATCCTGCAGGCGATAGCAGGCCTGGCCAGTGCGATGACGGCAGCGCAGGCCAATTCGAGTGTGGGCGCATTGGCGGGCATCAACAATGCCTACCAGGCTGCGCTGGGCCGTGCGCCTGAAAAAGCTGGCATGGACTACTGGGGCGGCCTGGCCAACAGCGGCACGTCGATAGGCGATATCGTTTCCGGCATCAAGAATTCGCCAGAGGCGCAGGCGCAGGCACTCTACAAATCGGTGATGGGGCGAGCAGGCGACGCGGCCGGCATTGATTACTGGACCAATGTACTTGCCGGTGGCTCGTCCATCGACCAGGTGCGGGCCGCGATGATGGGCAGCGCCGAGTACCAGAAATTGCATTCGTTTGATGTGGGCACTAATTACTTGCCATCCGACATGCTTGCCCAGGTACACGAGGGTGAACGCATCATTCCCGCCGCCGACAACCGCGAGTTGATGGCGCGCCTGAGCAGCCCGGCGTCGAACAACGACGCGCTGGCTGCTGAGGTGCGTGAGCTGCGCCGCGAGAACAGGGAGATGCGCGCGATGATGGAGTCGCATCTGTACGCCATCGCCAAAAACACGCTCAACGCGGCCGACTCGCTAGAAGGCGCCGCGAATGGCGACATGCCGCTGACCACCAAGAAAGTTGAGGAGACTGCATGATTATTCTGGACCCGATTGCCGTGTCCGACGCTGGTGTATTTGTCAGCTCAAACGTGCCGGAGGACGACTACCCGGCGCAGAGCCTGACGAAAGTGTATGTGGCCGGCGAGCGCGTGATTGATCCTGCCACGCACACGGTTTCCGAATCGAAGGTTGGCGTGAGCAGCGCCGTCACCGTGTCCATCGCCTCGCCAGGCATCGTCACATGGGTGGCGCATGGGCAGGCAGCCGGCACGCCGGTGTCGTTTGGCACGACCGGCGCGTTGCCGACAGGCCTGATGGCTGGCGCCACCTATTACGTGCTGAATCCGGCCGTCAATACCTTCAACCTCAGCGCGACGGTGGGCGGCGCTGCCATCGCGCTGACGGGCAGCCAATCAGGTGTGCACACCGCCAGCGCGGGCCTGAACGTCAACAAACCACTGAGCGACACGACGTACTGGCTGCTGAAAGGTGCAACAAATCGCTGGAAAATGGTCGACGCCTACAACAACACGCAGACCGAGCGCGCCGAATCTATCGTGCTCACACTCAAACCGCATGCCATCGCGCAGGGCATTTACCTGGGCAATCTGGACGCGGCAGAGGTGGTTATCACGTCCACCGATCCGGCGGCCGGCGTGGTCTACCAGCAGGCATTCAGCCTGATCGTGTCGAGTTCCGGCAGCAGCATGTATCGCTGGCTGTTTAACCGGCGGCGCCGCAGGACGAGTTTTCTGGCGCTCGATCTGCCCCTGTATTACAACGCGGCAGTGACGATTGCCATCAACAACCCCGGCGGCATTGCCAAATGCGGCATGTGTTGCATCGGGCCTATCGAAGAAATTGGCGGCACGGAATATGGCCTGGGCCGGGATTTCAAGGATTGGTCGACGACGAAATTCAATTTCGACGGTACCAGCGAGACCACGGAGAGGGGCTTTTCCAAGCGCATGTCGCTCGATCTGATCATCGATAACGACCAGATCGAGTATGCGCATGAGCGCATGGAGGGGCTGCGGCAGAAAACCATTGTCTACATCGGTGCCACTGTATATGGCGGTTTTACGGTCGTTTGCGGCAAATTTTCGTCGCTCAAGAGCGTTATCGCAGGCGTCACACATTCAAAAATGGCGATGCAAATTGAAGGAACAGTGTAAATGATCACAAAATTGATGGATGGCCTGCCGAATCAGTCGATGGCACAGGGGCCATTTGACGAGGCGGTAGCCAAATACATGGCCGATCTGCCCCTACGAGGCGCGGAGGAAAACGCCCTGTTGGCGGATGTGAGTACCAAACAGGCGCTGGCGAGCGATGCGGCCGTCAGTGCCACGGCTTCGGCCAGCACTGCCAAGGCATCTGCCGATGCCGCCGTGTTGGCCTCTGGCGTGAGCGAGTGGGTCGGCGGTACGACTTACGCAAGGGGCGTGTCGGCCTGGAGTCCCGTCACTTTCCAGACCTACCGCCGCAAAACGGCGGGTGCGGGAGCGCTCGATCCATCGCTGGACCCTGCAAACTGGCAGGCTTTGGCGAGGCAATCGACGTTCACGCCGGTAGCAGTAGCTGCGCTGAACATTGACCTCTCCCTGGGCAGCTATTTCACCAAAACTGTGACAGCTAGTTCGACATTCACTTTCTCGAATGTACCTGCCGGTGGCTCCAGCTTCCTCCTGAAAATACGGCTCGATGGTGGCAGCATCGCTTTGCCTGCATCTGTGCGCCCCGCCAATGGCTCGATACCGCCGCTTACCTTGGGTAAAACCCATCGGCTGATGTTCGAGTCCGACGATGGCGGCGCGACGTGGGCGCTGGTAGTTGCCCCCAATTTTGCTAATTAAGAGGTAGGTATGGACACAACAGTATTTCGCGTGGCGATGGGCGCGGCTGGCTCGACCACAGTTCCGGGGCAGCAGGCATTTACCGTCCCGGGCACTTACAGCCTCACCGTTGCGCGTGACACCTACCTACTGAGCGTCGTCCTGATTGGCGGTGCCTCTGCCGCTACCGTCCCGTTTAGCACGACGGAGTTTGGCCTCGGGGGCAATGGCGGCAGCCTGCGATGGATTAAGGACCTGCCTGTTACGCCGGGCGAGGTTTTGACGGTGGTAGTCGGCAAGGGTGGAGCACCAGGTATCTCTGGTGAGAGCTCATTCCTAAAGCGCGGTACGTTAAATCTCTTGGTCGCCGCAGGAGGCAATCGGACTGATTCAACCCCATTTGGTCCAGGCCCGTACGGAGGCGTAGTAGGCGGCGGAAATGGCGGACCTGGCGGCATACTAGGGAGCCATCAGAATGGACCACGTGGCGGGGGTGGTGGCGGTGCTGGGGGTTATTCTGGCGATGGCGGGAAAGGGGCATCAGCACCGAGTACCTACGCCACCAATGGTAGTGGGGGGGGCGGTGGTGGTGGCGGATGGGGCGGGCAGGGCGCAGGGGCTAGTGGCGGCGGTGGTGTTGGGCTGCTTGGGGAGGGTGTGAGCGGAGTCGGTAACGACGTTTCGGGCGGCACTGGCGGATCAGGCGGGGCGGCAGGCTCCAGCGCTACCTATAGCGGCGCGTATAACACTAGCGGCGTGGGAGGCACATATGGTGGGGCTTCAGGCGGTGCAGGCAGCCCGGTAACCATGAACTACGCTAGCGTAGGCCCGTCCTCTGGCGGGGCCGGTCGAGTCATTTGGGGTCCTGGCCGCTCGTATCCATCAACAAGAACAGCAGACGAGTAAGGAAGACCATGTTTTATCAGCCAGCAACAAGCACTATTTTTACAGACCACAGCGCGATTCGTCGCGTCCTGACAAACGTTCTGTTCCCAGACGCGATCACCGACGACATGCTCGAATATCACGGCATCGTGACGTTGGGAGGCAGCGCGCCTACCGTCGCTCCCGGGCAGATAGCCGAATGCGGCGCCGTGGAGATGGTCGGGGGCGTGTGGACGATGACCTGGACGGTGCGCGTGGAAACGCAGGATGAGAATCGGGCACGAGTGCCGCAAAAAGTCAGCCGCCGGAAGGGCCGCCTGGCGCTGCTGCTGGCAGGCAAACTTGACCAGGTGCCGCTAGTTATCGCTGCCATCGAGGACGAGACAAAGCGGCGCCTGGCGCAGATCGAATGGGATGATGCGCAGGACTACGAGCGGTGGCACCCGCTGGTGGTGCTGATAGGGGCCGCCCTGGATCTGGATCTCGACGCGCTGTTCATCCACGCGGACACGCTGTAAAGCGCCTCAGCCTCCTGGCCGTCTGGCTGGCCTGCATTGGCGCGGCCGTGCTCACGCTGCTGCGCATGCTCTGGTCGATTCTGTCGAATCCGGCCAAAGCGCTGCGCATCGTCGTGGCGCTGGACCGGGCGGGCAATGCCGCCGCCAATGGTGTCGAAACCGAAACGCTCAGCAGCCGCGACAACCGGGCGCGCGCCGAGAGTATCAGCCCTCGCCCGCCGCTGCCGCTGCCGGACAATCGAAGTTGGCCAGCAGGTCTGCGATGTAGCCGGTCTTGGCGCACTCCATGGCCACCTCGGTTATTAGGGTGCGAAATTCGGCCAGGTCGCCCAGGCCTTCTCGCACAATAGGCACCGGTGTATGTCGGTCAACGATACGCCCGCACACGTTGACGATTTTGGTCGGCCGGGCTACCCAATCCGCGTGCGCGATGAATTTATCGCGCTTGAACATCACCAGGTCGTGAAGCGGCATGCGGTTTGCCAACGCGTCGATCTTACTGGCGACGATGCAACGATCAGCGTCTCCCTTTGATTGACTGTACTTATAAGGGCGGCAGTAAGCCACAATGGCCGCAATGAGCAACCCCTCACAATGGTCAAAAAACTCACTGGTGCCGCGATCTTGCTGCAGCCGATCCAGTTCGTCGTGGGCATCTAAATAGCGCAAGGCGTCCTGCATGTCACGCACGGCAAGCGCCAGGCGATTGGTGGAAGGGTCTTGCTTGATACCCTGAGGCTGGTCATTGTTCATAAAGTCTCCGATAAATAAACGGTACTGGCTCTTGCCACCCACATAATGCTCGTTCCACGGGTGTCAGTCACTAGTAAAGCAACTACTCGCACTCAGCTTCGTGTTTTCACACACGCCAACCCGGTTTTACGTTCCGTTGCTTCTGGAACCCCAGCCTGCTGACTCTGTGAACAGGGCACTCCTCGGAGTGCCCTTTGTCTTTTCTACTGCGGTAATTCCTCCGAACACTGCGCCAGGGCGAAAAATTAGTCATTTTGAGTAGCTTAGCTGGCCAGCGGCAGTGCGTGTGTGAAAACACGAGGATTGGGCCTTTCCTGGGAGTTCTTCATTACGCTGGCCTACCGCCACGCCCGTGCAGGGCAACAAACCTGCTTGGCGATGGGGCATGGCCTCGTGTTTTTACACACGCTCTCGGCGGGAGTTACTCAAATTGAGTAATTCCCGCCATGCAATTATTAGTCATTTTGAGTAAGTGGGATTCGTGTACACGCTAGGCGCTGGGGTTGCGTCCTATGCCGCTGGCTCGACTGGCTGGACCCGCATCATTGCCGCGATTCTGCTGGCACGTAGCTGTTGTAGACATTCCTCCCCAAACAACCCGCTTCTGCGGGTTTTTGCATTTCCACCGCCTGAAAGGCATCCATGACTGAACCCGCAACAATTACCGCCGCCGGCGGCGCACTCGCCCTTGGCACCGTGACCTTGACAGGCTCGATTCTCGGGCTGGAATACGACGTGCTGCTTGTCGGCCTGGCTGGCGGCCTAGTCGCGCTGTCGATGGTCGACCAGACCAGCCGCCTGAAAATGGTCATTTCCGTCATGACCAGCGCCCTGGTGGCCGGCTATGTCGGCCCCATCGCGCATGCTGGCGCACTGGAGTACTTCCCTTGGACGGCGAAATCGGCCGATGCTGTGCGCTGGTTCTGCGCATTCGCCGCTGGCGTCTCGGCGCAAACCATCGTACCGCTGGCCTTGGGCTGGCTCAAAAAACGTGGAGGCGCACAATGAGCATGCTCACCCTGAACTGGCTGGCCGGCATCGTTCTGCTGGCCCACTCTCTGTGCGTGCTCAATCGCATGCACCGCCGCAGCAACCATCTGTACCGCTTGTTCTACGTGCTGTTGGGCGTGGGCGCCGTTGCCTTGCTGACCGGCCCGTTGTACGGCTACACGCAGCCGCCAGCTGGCGAGGTGCTACTGAATGCAGGTATGGCGGGCGTGGTCATGGTCGGCTGGTTTGCTAAAAATCGGAGGGCTGTGCCATGAAATTAACCGAACACTTCAGCCTGGCCGAGCTGGTCGCCTCGCAAGTGGCTACCCGCAAGGGCATCGACAACGCGCCGGGCCCGGCCGTCATCGCCAACCTCACGCGCCTGGCCGCGCTGCTCGAACAGGTGCGCGCGCTGGTCGGCGGCCCGATCACCGTTTCCAGTGGCTACCGCTCGCCGGCGCTGAACCGTGCCGTGGGCGGCGCAGCCAGCAGCGCCCACGTGCTGGGCCTGGCCGCCGACATCAGCACCAACAAGCTGGCACCGAAAGCGCTGGCCCTGCTGATCCGGCAAAGCGGCATTATCTACGACCAACTGATCTACGAGGGCACGTGGGTGCACATCGCGCTGTCGGCCGGCGCGCCGCGGCGCCAGGTGCTGACGGCCAAGTTTGTCGGCGGCAGCGTCAGCTACGTGTCGGGCATCGTATGAGCTCCCTTGGCACGCTGGCTGCTGGTGCAGTCAGCGGAATCTGGAAGGTGGCGGCCGTGCTGCTGGCCACCGCGCTGCTGCTGGTGGCCAGCTCCACTGGCACGGGCTGGTGGCTGGCCGCCGGCGACCGTGACGCCGCGCGCGCCGCGTTGGTGCTGGAGCAAGGCGTTAGCGCGGAGCTGCGCAGCTCGATCACCGAGCAAAACCACGCCATAGATGGCATGGCCAAGGCAACCCTGGCAGCGCAGGAGCGCGGCGCAGCGGCGCAGGCGGCCTCCGCTGTCAAGGGCAAGAAGTACGACTCAGCCCTGGCGCAGATCGCTAGCGCGCGAGCCAATACCTGCGACGAGGCTATGCCGGCCGTCAGACTGCTGCTGGAGGGCGTGCGATGAAATGGATGCTTGTATTGGTGCTGGCCGGCTGCAGCAGCGCGCCGATGATGCCGCAGAGGGTCGAAGTTCCCGTCTTTACACCATGTGTAAAGGTGGTGCCGAAGCGGCCGGCCTATGAGTTCGACCAGTTGGCGCCAGCGGCAACGGATGGGGAGATCGTCCTGGCGCTGGCGCGGGACTGGCCGCGCGGGCGGAAGTACGAAGGGGAGTTGGAGGCGGTAATTGCGGGCTGCATTCCGCCAGATGAAAAAACAGAGCGCTGATTGTCGCAGCGCCTGTGCACGCGTTCCTAACTGCGCGATAGAAAAAACGCAGACTCCGCTGGCCAAGAACTGGTTTTGCCATCTTCTGGCACAAGAGCAACCATCGCGCCAGTTTCTATAAGTTGGCATGCGAGTGCCGAAGCCTCAATCGTTGCACCTCGTTCCGTTTTGAATACACTAGGCGTTGGAATTTCTATAATCGGAGAGTACTGGATGCCCGCGTGAGCACTCAGCAGTATCATCCCCTGATACATTCCGTTCGCCTTTCTGTAACTAACTATTTGGTACTCGTATTCACCATGTTGCATTTTTCGATCGGTCTCCATGGGCTTTTCCATCAAGTCGGATGACAGTGAATAGATTCGCAGAGCTATATTTTAGTTCTAATGTCGATAGTTGGAAACTGCTGTTTTGCAAACATTTCCAAATTGATTTATTACAAAAAATCGTTGTAGGAGTGGCATGTGTGCTGGCTGAACTCTCAGCCGTAAATAGCAAATCGAGAATCGCTTCGGTATCCTATTTCCTCAACTTGAACTTTCACCCGAGGCATGACCTGGCTACATGGCGCCAATCCTGGCCAGCTCGCTCGAGGCGCACCGCGAGATGAATGTTGCCCCGGCCATGTTCGGCATGGTGACTCATTGGGCCCACCGCAAGTTGGCTCGTGGAACCTGCATTGCCCGCTCTGGTGTGGTAGGTCAGCAGTCCTTCCCTCTGTGCAACCCCATGAGGCGTTGCAACCGATTCCACTGACAGACTACTTCCAGGAGTGGTCGCGCGAAGTATTCAAACCTTGATCCTGCGTACGGAGGAAGTGGCTGCAACGGGCCGAGCATGTTAGGCGTTCGTAAAAGGCAATGCTTTTGGAGTATGAAGGACGGTGGATCCGGCCAGATGCGTACTCTTGAAAACTGGCAATCTATGGGTTTGCCTACGGTGACTCCGGCGAGCTCTGAGCATCGTCTTGCGGGAGAAGTACGCTGATCGCACCAGTGTGTATCAGTTGAAACGCTAACGCTGAGGCTTCAATTCGCGCGGCATGATCCGATTTGAAGGTGGTGGGAGTCGGAATTTTAACGTGAGGAACGAGCGCTTTTCCCGAGAGTGCAGTAAATAAAATCAGTCCGCGAAAGGTGCCTTCTGCCGTTAGGTACGCATTTAACTGATAATCGTAGCCGTTTAGGTGGTTCAGTTTCGCCGTCTCCATACGACCTTTTGATTGTGTTGTGATGGCGACATGAGCCGGGATGAGGTCAGCGGTAATTATATGTCATCGGTTTCCCTTTCATTTAGTGTACAAATGATATAAGTCAAGTACAGCTAAAATGAATTAGTAGAAGCAGAGCGCTGATTGTCGCTGCATCAACAGCGGCAATCAGCCTCGGCACGCTGGCTAGGCCAGTGAACCAAGTAGGCTCGTGCTACCTCGGGGAGGTAATTCGACTCTAACACTAGGAGGTTCACATTTTGGCTTTTCCCATCATCCCCTGGATCGGAGGCAAGCGACGCCTGGCCGACCGCATCATTCCGCAATTTCCGCCGCATACCTGCTACATTGAGGTCTTTGCCGGCGGCGCCGCGCTGTACTTCATGCGGCCGCCGGCGGAAATCGAGGTGCTGAACGACGTTAACGGCGAGCAAACGCGCAGTACAGAAGTACGGCCCGATAGCTTACGCCAGGCGCCCCTCTAACTAGTCAGCCAGTGTCGGTCGGAGCGGAGGCTTGTGCAACATATTCTTCATTGGTTATGAGGTCGTGCGTGTAGACGAAACGAGGACCATCCACGGCGAGTGTCTTGAAATGAACTCTGAATGCTAGCTGACCAAGCAAGCGGATTTGCACTATCGCGTACGGGCTGTTCCCCTCGAAGAGTAACCCATGAAATGCCTTTGCCTCTGGGGCATGGAGCCTCTCAACAATGATGTGCGTTTGATCAATTGGGTCACCCTGTAAAGCTCTGCGTGCAGCTACTAGGGCCGGTGCGTCCTGAAAAATTGCCGTGCTCAAATGGAGAGCCAAGAATTCATATGCCGTCTTTAGCGGGGCTGCGAGGTTCAATAGGGGGCCGTCAAGCGCTGGCTTAATGTTTTCAATGCCCCACTTCACAATCTCAATTTTTTCGGAAAGTGCTATGCGAGTGTTTTCAGGCGCTTGCTCGAAGAGGCTCAGCGCCTCCGATATTTCAGCGGCATGGCGACCATCACGCTCAAACATTCGCCGAATGGAATGCGCTGCAATCGGCGTGGGTAGTATCAGTGAATTCTCAGAAATTTTCGCGGCTTGGACCACGAACTCCCCATCTTTAATTCGGCCGCGAGATGAGCCTCCGGGCCCAGAGGACAGGAACGTCTGGCCCTTAAACAATCGGGCCGCCAAATGTGGCACGTTGTCGGCAAGGCTCCTGGCTAAGAGCTGAATCGTTGGGTCAGCCTTTGCATCTCCCTCAATTTTGTGGCCGAGCCTCGAATTGCAGCCCGCGCAAAGAAAATTGCATGTCAGACGACCACCGAGTGCGGCCGGAATGATGTGCTCTTCAGTGAAATTAGCCCCACCAAGGCAAATAATGCACTGCGTGGCTTCCCAAGGGACTTTCATCGTGGATTGCTCCTTGTAATGAAGGCTAATGTGACAGGGTCAGATATTGCGTCACAGGTGGAATTCATCTATGACTTCCCGCTCGCGGAAGTTGCCAACTTGGCAGGCTGCCGGCGCCGCTACGAGACTTGATGTGCCTCTCTTGAGGCGGTCCGGCAATGGCGTGCCGCCAAGACGAACCAACTGCTCAGAAGTTGGCGCTGGCGCGCTCACAAAACCCCGAAAATCCCCACCGGCCGCCATCTTTCGGCGATTCGGTCACAGTAAATCCGGCGTACGTTTGCCCGTTGATGCGGTTTATCGTGATTTGAGCATCGATAATGCGTCCATCTAGGACTTCTAGGTCCAATTGCTTCGAGCCAAAGTAATGCTCGCCATCGGTCGTCAGGTCGAAGACTTGTTCTCCGAGATTTACGAAGCGCACTGTCGCCGTTGACGCATCAGGCCCCAGCTTGATGTTCATCTTTGCCTGGCTATCACTCAATCCCTGCGGCGGCGCAAGCCAGCTAGATATCCAAACTGGCATGGTCCCCGCGCACCTCAGGTAGGTCGGCGCAACTTTCGCCTTAGGCGGCGTAGCGTGAGCACTGAAGATGACAGTAAGGAGGAGGGCTGGCAGAGTAGTTTTCATCTGTGGCAAGGTTCGTTTAAGTAGCGCGTTGTACGGCTCGTTTATGACTATCGGCAGCGTGTTCCAAAGCGCGGGGGGGCGTCTAATTTGCCGCGTACAGAACTGTAACTCATCTGACAATTCGTGTCAGACGGTAATCCCCCCATTTTTAGAGCGCGCTAAAAGTAGAGGTTAAGCGGCCATGGCAAGCTTCTGTTTTGGTGTGATGCCGCCAAGTGCCTTGTTGGGCCGGTCGTGATTGTAAGTCCACAGCCAGCGAGTTGCAAAATCCTGGATCTCATCGAGCGTTTCAAACAGGTGATGAGCCAACCAATCGTAGCGCACCGTGCGGTTATAGCGCTCGACATAAGCATTCTGCTGCGGCTGGCCAGGCTGGATGAAGTCGAGGCGAATGCCGCGTTTGGCGGCCCAGGCCAGCGTCCCGGCGCTGATGTACTCCGGGCCGTTATCGCAGCGAATAACCTGGGGTTTGCCACGCCATTCGATGATCCTGTCGAGGGAGCGGATGACGCGTTCGGACGGCAAGGAGAAATCGACCTCGATGCCGAGTGCCTCACGGTTGTAGTCGTCGATCACATTGAACAAGCGGATGCTTCTGCCATCGGCCAGTTGGTCATGCATGAAGTCCATCGACCAGGTGTCGTTGATCTGTGCAGGCACGGCCAGCGGCAGCGGCTTTTCCCGTACCAGCCGATGGCGTGGCTTGATCCGCAGGTTCAGTTCCAGTTCGCGATAGATCCTGTAGACGCGCTTGTGGTTCCATTTAAACCCCTTCACGTTGCGCAAATACAGGAAGCACAGGCCGAAGCCCCAGTTGCGCTGGTTGTTGGTCAGGCGTACCAGCCAGTCGGCCACGACAGCGTTTTCTGCGTCGAGCTTGGCGCGATAGCGATAGCAGGTCTGGCTAATGCCAAAGGCCTGACAGGCCAGTCCTATGGTGGCTGAACGCTGGGCCACGGCCCATTGCGCCATCTCCCGCCGCTGAGATGGCGTTACCACTTTTTTGTCAGGGCCTCCGCGACGATCTCGGCTTGCAAGCGCTCCTCCGCATACATCTTCTTCAGGCGCCGGTTTTCGTCCTCCAGTTCCTTCATGCGGGCCATCAGCGAGGCATCCATGCCGCCGAACTTGGAACGCCATTTGTAGAACGTGGCGTTGCTGATGCCGTGCTCGCGGCACAGCTCTGGGACTGGCGATCCGCCCTCGGCTTGCTTGAGGATGGCAATGATCTGACTATCGGTAAAACGGGACGTCTTCATGTAGAACTTTCAAAAATCTGAATTTGGAAAATTCTACTTTTAAACGCGATCATTTGCTGGGGGAATTACCTCTGCACTTTTGTACATCGCCGGACAGAAATCTTCTTCAAAATCAGCAAAGCCGCCAGGTTCGGCGGTTGACCAAGCCAGGGAAGCTCTTCGGTCTGCGCGCCTCAAAACAACTCTCACCGCCACGGCCATAGCGATGCTATGCCGACGCATATATAGAATGGCGTGTAACGACCCGAGTGTTTCTTCCATATCAATCGCTGAGTTAACGATTGATTCTGAAAGGGTGTCATTCCTTCTATCGGCCACTGCAGAAGGTAATGATAAAAAAATGTTGTTCATTTTTCACCATTTGTTTTATATGTGGATTCACATCAACTACAGGTATCCTACTCTAGAGGAAGTTTCAGATGATAACGGCCACGAACTGGAACTGGAACTGTCATCTTGGGGCACGAGTGCAACCAGCGCGCCGGTTTCTATAAGTTGGCAAGCGAGAGCCGAAGCTTCAATCTTTGCCGCACGCTCCGCTTTGAAAGCGCTGGGTGTCGGGATTTTAATAATTGGTGTGTACTGAATGCCTCCATGAGCGGTAAGCAGGATCATTCCTTGAAACATTCCATCACCCTTTCTGTAACTGGTTATCTGGTACTCATAACCTCTATGTTGCATATTTTGACAGGTGTCCATGGGGCTTCTCCGTCAAGTCGGTTTATAGGAAGATTTGCGAAGTCTTAGATTAGTTCCATCTATGGCATTTGAAAAATATCCTTTTGTAATTACGTCAGAAACAAGCTCGTGCAAAAACCGTTATATTAGTGTTATGTGCGCTGACTACACTCCCAGCCGTAAAGAGCAGATCGAAGAAAGTTTTCGAGCCGGATATCCGCTGCTTGATCTGCCGCCCGACGCATGGCCCGGCTACATGGCTTCTATCTTGCGTGGCTCGCATGAGGTGCCGGGCGAGCTTGAAATCGCTCCCTCCATGTTCGGCATGGTGCCGCACCGGGCAGATCACAAGCTGGCTCGCCAGACGTGGGTTACCGTCCCGGTCAGGCAGCGACAGTGACCACAACGCGAGCCTGCGGGATGGCGTTGTGGTTTGTGGCCTATACTAAAAATGCTCTATGCACGATTAGTTCCATGCTGCCGGTGGTATAGTCGCCACACTTCCAAACGCATGTTATAACCATGTCCACAAGTTCGCCTCTTCCCGCCATGCGCGCTTGCCTGAGCCAACAACATCCCGTTGCAGCTTTGCGCGCCTGCGTTGTGCAATTACATGCGGACGGCATGACGCGCGACGCCATATATTCCGCCTGCCTTGAGTTACAGAGTCTGCTGGAAGCAGAAGGAAAACTGCTGGAATGTGACCATCTGTTTGATGTAATGGACATGCTGACTGGATATTACGTCAGCCAAAATATCGATCTAGACTGATCCATGTTGCTTGCGCGCCGGCCGGGAGTGTCGGCCGGTAGATCAGTTGCTGTCGTTCTCAATGCTGATGATCAACGCCGACGGTCACCCACTGACGCAATGATTCCACAAGCCGGCCGACGAAAAGCACGTGATGATGATCCTGGCTCCTGGCCAGTATCAAGGCTGGCCGGACGATTCTATGGTGTCGGAATAGGATGTTTATCGGCAGTATCCAGCGGAACTGCTTGTCGCGCAGCCCGACCCTATGCAGCCGCGATCCCGTGCAAAAACACCGGCGCCGGCCGCGCCAGCGGAGCAAGGCGGGCTCTTCTAGTTACAAATTTCGCCTTCTGGTTTCCCTTGTCTGGCAATATACTGTGTTTTTGTACAGTATTTTTAAGGTGGCTGATGAAAGCTTGGGCATCAAGGCGGCGAGAGGATGGGGCAGTACTGGCGGCCCCTGCACCGGTAGTAGAGGGCGCCATACTGCTCGAACTGTTGGTGGTCAACGTAACGCTGGAGGGGAATCGACGCCCTTCAAAGGTGGCACGCCTGCAGACGATAGGCGCGCCGCGCATTCTGGCGCAACTGGCCAGGCCCAGGCTGGTGCGGGTGCAGGGATGGAATATTGTAATCAGCGGCATTGAAGTAACGAGAGATGAAGCTGGCCAAGCCCGGGAGGTCGCCCAGACCTGGGTATGCAAACTTTTCGTACCGGAAAACGCTATCGGATTCCGCGTCAAGGAGCTGTATAGATCTGGAGTAGCGCTACCGAAAAAACTTGCGCGCGAGAGCAGTGGCTCGCGCGGGTTGCTTGCTGTGGCCGACGACTACTCAAATGTGCTGCATCGGAACACCACTTGCGCCGAGCTGCGCAGGCACCAGATTTCCACGTTTCCGGAGGGGCGTTTGATAGACTGCCACATCGAGTGGATGTCGGAAGAGTCGTTCGAGTTGGGAGGCTTGTTGTTGCGGGAAGCATTTGAGAGCCGGCCCGAGCAGTTGGAACGAGGCGGGTGGCTGATCGATATCGATCTCAAAGAACGCGAGCTGTCGAAGAGCGAGGCGCGCATGCTGCGATAAAGTCACTCCAGCACGTCTTTTAAGGTCTATTCCACCTTCTTGCAATGATTGCCCGATGACGCCCAGCCAGCCACTCGCTGCGCCTGGTCGACCAGAACGATGACCTGGCCGCCGGCCGCCGTGCTGCCATAGTTCAGCTGCAGATATTCTCAAAGGTGTTGATAGCTGGCGGGCGTGCCGTAGCGGGCGGCGAGGGCGAAGCTGTTCATGCCAATAACGTCGCCACTGCCATTGCGAGCGCTGTCATTTATAGTGCAGGCACACAGAGCTGGTACGATGATGGCTGCAAGTTTATGCCTCATTACCGTCCTTTGAACAATCCTTATCTTATTGTCATCCTTAGCGGCCAGCGACCGTTGCGCCACCTCAGCAAGCAAGTGGCACATGGCGCGAAATACGATAAAAAATGAGGGCGAAATGAGGGCGAAAATGTAGACTTTTCTAGACCTTTCCAGACCTTTTGAAAAATGCAACAGCCGCATTTTCACTATGGCGGCAGTGGTTTGCAATGGTTCAAGACAAAAGCTGATAATTTCTGTATAATCTGCTTTTGCGCCAATAGGAAATGCTATGCGTCTACTTCAAAAAGCACTCACATTCGATGACGTGCTGCTCGTCCCAGCCTACTCCAACGTTCTGCCCGCCGATACGTCCCTCAAAACTCGCCTGACCCGCAATATCACCCTGAATATTCCCTTGCTGTCCGCAGCCATGGATACGGTGACGGAAGCCCGCCTGGCGATCGCGATGGCCCAGGAAGGCGGCATCGGCATCATCCACAAGAATTTGAATCCGAAGGACCAGGCGCGTGAAGTGGCCCGCGTAAAGCGTTTCGAAGCTGGCGTATTGCGTGATCCAATCACGATTCCGCCGGATATGAAAATCCGCGACGTGATTGCGCTGACGGAACAATACGGCATCAGCGGTTTCCCTGTCGTCAAGGGTAAGGAAGTCGTCGGTATCATCACCAACCGCGATTTGCGCTTTGAAAAGGAACTCGACGCGGAAGCTTCCGCCAAGATGACCCCGCGCGAAAAACTCGTGGTGGTCAATGAAGATGCCGATACGGCCGAAGCCAAGCGCCTGATGAACAAGCACCGCCTCGAGCGCGTGCTGGTCGTCAACGACGCATTCGAATTGCGCGGCCTGATCACGGTCAAGGATATCCAGAAGTCCACTTCTCACCCGTTCGCGTCGAAAGACAGTCAGGGCAAGCTGCTGGTCGGCGCGGCCGTCGGCGTAGGCGCCAAGGATGAAGAGCGCATCGACCTGCTGGTCGCTGCTGGCGTCGACGTGCTGGTGGTCGACACGGCCCACGGCCACTCGCAGGGCATCCTGGACCGCGTACGCTGGATCAAGACGAAGTATCCGCAAGTAGAAGTGATTGGCGGCAATATCGCCACTGCTGCTGCCGCCAAGGCGCTGGTGGAATACGGCGCCGATGCAGTCAAGGTCGGTATCGGTCCTGGCTCCATTTGCACCACGCGTATCGTCGCCGGTGTGGGCGTGCCGCAAATCACGGCCATCTCGAACGTTGCCGAAGCACTGGAAGGCACAGGCGTGCCATGTATCGCCGACGGCGGTATCCGCTTCTCGGGCGATATCTCGAAAGCGCTGGCCGCTGGCGCTTCGACCGTCATGATGGGTTCCATGTTTGCCGGTACGGAAGAAGCACCGGGCGAAGTGATCCTGTACCAGGGCCGCAGCTACAAATCGTACCGCGGCATGGGTTCGCTGGGCGCGATGTCCGATGGTTCGGCTGACCGTTATTTCCAGGACGCCACCATGAAGGCCGACAAGTTCGTGCCTGAAGGTATCGAAGGCCGCGTCGCTTACAAGGGCAGTGTGCTGGCGATCATCTTCCAGCTGGTCGGCGGCGTGCGTCAATCGATGGGTTACTGCGGTTGCGCAACCATCGACGAATTGCGCGAAAAAGCGGAATTTGTGGAAATCACCTCGGCCGGCATGCGCGAGTCGCATGTCCATGATGTGCAGATCACGAAAGAAGCGCCAAACTACCGTTCAGAGTAATTAGCGACAGACCAGACCGGCGCCTAGTGCGCCGGTTTTGTAATGACCTCAGATAAAGTCCCCATCATGCATTCTAAAATCCTCATTCTCGATTTCGGTTCCCAAGTCACCCAGTTGATCGCCCGCCGCGTGCGCGATTCCGGCGTGTTTTCCGAAGTCTTTCCGTATGACGTCAGCGACGAATTTGTGCGCAACTATGGCGCCGCCGGCGTGATCCTCTCGGGCAGCCACAACTCTACCCTGGACGGTGATTCGCCGCGTGCGCCGCAAGCCGTGTTCGAGCTGGGCGTGCCTGTGCTGGGCATCTGCTACGGCATGCAAACCATGGCGGCCCAGCTGGGCGGCAAGGTTGAAAACGGCCTGGTACGCGAATTTGGCTACGCCGAAGTGCGCGCCCGCAGCCACACCAAGTTGCTCAACGGTATTGCCGACTTCGTCACCGACGAAGGCCACGGCATGTTGAAAGTGTGGATGAGCCACGGCGACAAAGTGCTGGAGATGCCGCCTGGCTTCAAGCTGATGGGCAACACCCCGAGCTGCCCGATCGCCGCCATGGCCGATGAAGAGCGCCAGTTCTACGGTGTGCAATTCCACCCGGAAGTGACGCACACGGTGCAGGGCAAGGCCATGATCGGTCGTTTTGTGCATGAAATCTGCGGCTGCAAGTCGGACTGGAACATGCCTGACTACATCAGCGAAGCGGTGGAAAAAATCCGTGCGCAAGTCGGCACCGACGACGTCATCCTGGGCCTGTCGGGCGGCGTCGATTCCTCCGTGGCCGCTGCCCTGATCCACCGCGCCATCGGCGACCAGCTGACCTGCGTCTTCGTCGACCACGGCCTGCTGCGCCTGGACGAAGGCAAGATGGTGATGGACATGTTCGCCAAGAACCTGGGCGTGAAGGTCATCCGCGTCGATGCGGAAGACCAGTTCATGGGCCACCTGGCCGGCGTCACCGACCCGGAGCAGAAGCGCAAGATCATCGGCCGAGAGTTCGTCGAAGTATTCCAGGTCGAATCGGGCAAGCTGGTCAACGCAAAATGGCTGGCGCAGGGCACGATTTACCCGGACGTCATCGAATCGGCCGGCAAGGGCAAGAAAGGCCAGACCATCAAGAGCCACCACAACGTGGGCGGCTTGCCGGACACCATGAAGCTCAAGCTGCTCGAACCCTTGCGTGAATTGTTCAAGGATGAAGTGCGTAAGCTGGGCGTGGCCCTGGGCTTGCCGCATGACATGGTCTACCGTCACCCATTCCCGGGCCCGGGCCTGGGCGTGCGCATCCTCGGTGAAGTCAAGAAAGACTACGCCGACCTGCTGCGCCGTGCCGATGCCATCTTCATCGAAGAACTGCGCAACACGCCTTACGAATTCGTCGCCGGCCAGGCCGTCGACCCGGACGCGCTGCCAGCGAACTGGTACGAGGCTACCAGCCAGGCTTTCGCCGTCTTCCTGCCCGTCAAATCGGTGGGCGTGATGGGCGATGGCCGCACCTATGAATACGTGGTGGCCCTGCGCGCCGTGCAGACGCAAGACTTCATGACGGCCCACTGGGCGCATCTGCCGCACAGTCTGCTGGGCAAGGTGTCGAACCGCATCATCAATGAAGTACGCGGCATCAACCGCGTCGTCTACGACATTTCGGGCAAGCCGCCGGCGACCATCGAATGGGAATGACGAGTTCGCTTTAACTGATTGACTTAAAGTGAAAAACATATGGCCCTGGATCATTCAAAGAGAATTATCCAGGGCCATTTTTTTGATGTGCATTCGCTTGATCATCTCAGCGCACATGCGCTGAACTGGACAGGCATCGTTTTACCTGGTCTTGTCGACCTCAGACCAATGGCAAGGCTGAACGCTTCATTCCATCGGCGCTGTGCGAATGGGTCTATGGCTTTGCCTGCCAGAACTTGCAGGGGCGTTTGCGCATGCTCAAGGAATGGAATCATCACGACAAATGGCGCCCGCCACATCAGGGCGTTGCTGGCAAGGCCCCGATGTCACGGCGCAGATCCTGTGCGAATAATTTCTTGCAATTCCACATATTCTTTGAGAACAGGCTGCGTAGTCATAGCGAGGATTGGCCTGTGCCGCCGCGACGCAGGAGAGAGTTGAAACTTGCGGATATCTTGCTCGAATTTCAAGCACGCGCCGCTACTTCATCTGCTGTAACTGCACCAGCAATCCATTTAGCGCACCTTGCGCCGGGGGGCTCAGTTGTGGGGAGCGCCGGTCGATTTCATTGGCCAGGTCGGATGCCAGCCACTCCAGTTCGTCGAGCATGTGGCGTAATTCTGCCAACATATCGGGGTCATCCTGGGCAATGACAAGCATGCTCGCCATGCTTTCCGGGTCGAATCCTGCCTGTAAAATCAAGGAGCGCATGGTGGCCATGCGTTCGAACAGGAATTCCAGTGCCGTGGTGTCGGGCTTTGCAGGGGCAGCTTCCTGCCTGATGATGCCACGCAAGGTGATCCACGTTTCCAGCAATGCAGTCATATGCTCCACCTGGGCAGTTGCATTGCGGGCCGGCCGCATATTCTGTGCATCGGTGGTGGTAATGTGCAGCAGGTCGCGCAAGGCATTGACGATGTTGCTGTCAAAGCGCTTCTGACCGAGCCTGAACAGCATCTCCACACGCAGAAGGTCAAAACGCCGGATGGCGGTCTCCGCGACGTCGGCGACCGCCAGCACTCGTGCGGGCATCGCTATGCTGTCGCCCTGCAGGGCGTTGGGATAGCCGCTGCCGTCGAGTCGTTCATGATGCTGCAAAATGGCCAGGGTGGCATCGTTTGAAAAACCGGACAAGCCTTGCACCAGTACATGACCCGTGATGGGGTGGACATGGATGTACCGGCGTTCGTCTTGGGTAATGTCGTGCTCAGCAACAAGTATTTCGGGGTCGGTATGCATCTCGCCGAAATCGTGGCAAAGTGCTCCCAACAGGATGGCGGCCCGTTGCCCCTCGGGCAGATCGAGGCTCTGCGCCAGGGCGAAGGCGATCAGTGCCGTATGTATCGAATGCATGAACAGTTCGGGCCGGCGCTCGCGCATGACCGTCAGGCGTAGCATGACCTCCGGCGCGAGCTGCATGCTGGAGAGCGCTTGTTTCATGGCGTGCGGGTCGCCCGTCCGCGTCAATATGCGCCGATAGACAGCTTCATGTTTGACGACACTGTCCAGCTCCATCACGAGGCTGTGCGTATTGACCGGATGCTTTGCCGTGAGCATGCTGTCCAGCGGTGCCGTGAGGCGGTGCTGGGTAAGCCGGTTGAACAGACGGCTATCGATACGTGTGCCCTTGGCAACCAACTTCATGCCATTGCTTTCGAAGATGTCCACATGGGCGATCACTTCCTGCGTGTCGCCCACTTGCGTGACGGCGCGAATATAGTGCGGATTTTCGTCTGGCGGAAAGGAGAGGCGGATGTCAGGAACATTTTTGTTCATCAAAGTACCTCTGTGCAGAAGGAAATCCACAGGCCGGACATATGCGACACTCTGCCGTGCATGGCGCCTGCAATTGTTTCTAGTAGGACACAGTATGTGCTTGCATGTGTACACCAGGTACTGCGTAAACTCTCAGTACTGTGTGGCAATTACATGGCATTTAATGTAGGGGAACACCTGCATGCGCCGACAGTTTGTTGTCAGCAGCCCCCGGGATCTCCCAAAGCTGACTATGCTGTCGCCGGCGCACCTGGATCTGCGGTCCACTTCAGCCGCAGCGACACGGGTGTTCAAGGTGTCGTTGAATGCTCGTCAGAAGCGGGCAGGGCTGGTTTGACTGCGGATGCGGCGCAAGCCAGGTCCTTCTGGCGCATGGCATCAAGGCCCAGATGTACCAGGTCCAGCACTTCCATCTCGACGGTGCTGCCATTTTGCATGGCCAGTCGCTTTACGACGAAGGCAAGCGCGGGGGGAAGTTCCAGGAATTTCAGGATCAGCCCCCCTCCGGCCGGCACGGGAGGGTCGATTTGTGTCCCTCTTGCAACAGGTAACGTCCCGTGCACGAGCCAGGCGGTGCTGACGCCGAGCGCTGCGGCGATCTTCTCTGCCGCTTCCGGCCGCAGTTTGGCTTTTCCTGATTCGTAGCGATAAAGCTGCGTTGGATTGATGCCCGCCAGTTCGGCAAGAAACACTTGCGAGATACGCAGATTTTCGCGGCAGTTTTTGATCCGTTCAGAAACATGGGTGTCGCCAGACATACATTTTGCCTTTCAATAGACAGCGTTCGTAAATGACCGGCTGTCGCGCACTTGTCAGCGGAGTGATGAACGGTACGGTCACGCTTTTCCAGCGACAGCCTGGTCACCAGCATGAATTTTACCGCCTGGGCGTGCCACCGCGGCATCTCCTTGTCTGGATAGGGGCCGGTTTGTGTTGACGAGATAGCCAAGGCTCATGCTAGTGCCGCTCGCCGGCGATTGACCATGATCTACATCACTGTTCTCGTTCGTGCCAGGCCTCAGGCCCCAGTCTCCCAGGCAGTGGCAGTGCCACTTGACGCATTGGCAGCGCTGCGACAGTATGGCTGCACAATGAGGAGCCAGCATGTCAACGCCAATGCCAAAGCCAGCGGTTACCAAGATCGAGCCTTCCCCCGGCGCGCCCATGGTGCAGTCCTTGATCTCGTTTCTCGAACACGAGGTCCAGCCGATTATCGTGCTCGACCCCAATTACACCATTCTGGCTGCGAACCTCGCTTACCAGCGGCAATTTGGCAGCATCGGCCAGCCGGTGACCGGCCACAAGTGCTACCGCATCTCGCATCACTACGATGCCCCTTGCGACCAGGCCGGTGAACATTGCCCCATGAAGAAAGCGCGGGAATTGCGCGGACCCGACCGTGTGCTGCACATCCACCATACGCCGCGGGGCCCCGAACACGTCGCCGTCGAACTGCGTCCGATCTTCGATGCCGGCGGCACTATTACCGCGTATGTCGAGCGGCTGGAAGTGGTGCGCAGCGCTTCGGCCAAGCCGAGCGAGGAAGGGCTGGTTGGGTGTTCCGCGCCATTTAACCGGGTGCTGTCGGCATTGCAGCGGGTGGCGCCCTCGATGCTGTCGGTGCTGCTGCTGGGCGAGTCAGGCACCGGCAAGGAACTGTTTGCGCGCGCCGTGCATGAAAGCAGCACGCGGGCCGCAGGACCGTTCGTCGTGGTCGATTGCTCCGGACTGACCGAAACGCTGTTTGAAAGTGAATTGTTCGGGCACGAAAAGGGCGCCTTCACCGGCGCGACCTCGCGCAAACCGGGGCTGGTCGATACGGCGCAAGGCGGCACCTTGTTTCTTGACGAAATAGGCGACGTGCCCCTTTCCATGCAAGTCAAGCTGCTGCGCCTGATTGAGTCGGGCACTTACCGGCGCGTGGGCAGTGTCGAGACCCAACATGCGAATTTCCGCCTGGTCGCCGCCACCCACAAGTCGCTGGAACACATGATGGCGCGGGGCGAGTTCCGGCAGGACTTGTATTACCGCATCAGTGCCTTCCCCATTGCCTTGCCGCCGCTGCGCGAGCGGCCGGACGATATCGCGTTGCTGGTGCAGTCATTCCTGCGCCGCGCCGGTGCGGGCAAACGCCCCTTGACGATAGACGCCGATGCCATGGCGCAGCTGCAGCGGCGCCCATGGCCCGGCAATATCCGCGAACTGCGCAACGTGCTGGACAGGGCCAGCCTGTTCGCCGATGATGGCGTGACCCGCGTCGAGCAGCTGCTGGCGGCACCGGTGGAGCAGGGCGCCTCGTCAGGCATGGCGCTGCGCGGCGCCAGCATACCGCTGGCCGAGGTGCACGCCACCTTCGGCGGCACGCGCAAGGAACTGGCCGCCCACCTGGGCCTCAGCGAGCGCACCTTGTACCGCCGCCTGAAAGCGCTGGGTATCGCCTAGCGGGAGCCGGGAGCGATGGCCGGCCGGGGCCTGGCGGCACTGCCATGCTGCCAGTGTGGCAGTGCCGCCGGTCGAATGGCAGCGCGCTGCTGCCTGCCACATCGTCCCAAGTCCCTGTTTTCTATCCATTCCTCACCTCGTGTAACGCTGGCATGAAATATGCTCAGATGTAGCATGACGCGTACCGGGAATGAGGGCGCGCGTCTCTTGTTGTCATCGCGACGATCAACCATTGAGGAGCAAGACCATGAACGCGAACGTCGGCAATATCGATCGTGCCATTCGGATACTGTTGGGGCTGGGCCTGATCACCGCCACCCTGGCTGGCGCCATCGGCGTCTGGGGCTGGCTGGGCGTCATTCCCCTGGCGACAGGCATCTTCCGCTTCTGTCCCGCGTATCTGCCGTTTGGGATTCGTACCTGTGCGGTGAAAAAATGAAACTGGGAAGGGAGGTGGAAACATGATCATGCATGCTGGCGGCTATCGCGCATTGACGCAGTCGGTGTCACAACAATTGGCGACCCTGCGCACCGATATTCCCGACGTGATGAAAGGCTTTGGCGATCTGGCGCGCGCGGCAACGCGCGATGGTGCGCTGGACAAGAAAACCAAGGAGTTCATCGCGCTGGCCCTGGGCATCGCGGCCCATTGCGATGCCTGCATCGGATTTCATGTCCAGGCTCTCGTCAAATTGGGCGCTACCCGGGCCGAATTCGAAGAGACCCTGGGCATGGCCATCTACATGGGCGGCGGGCCGTCGGCGATGTATTGCGCCAATGCGCTGGCGGCGTTCGAGGAGTTTTCCGTTCCTGCGTGAGCCGCATGCTGCTGCCGCGCATCGCCTTTGGCCTCAAGCCGCAATGTGTCACTTTAGTCTCGCAGCGATTGATCTATGTCATGAAGGGCCAGTGACGTGACTGCCCGCAGTCGCGTACATTGGCCGGTAGTGGCCACGCTTGCCGCCATGAGCGTGTGGGATTAAGCTGCCGCAATATCGACCGGATTGCCACCATGGGAGTAATTTTCATGCAACGAACCGCACTCGTCACTGGTGGCACCCGAGGCCTGGGCAAAGCCATTTCGCTCGCATTGCAAGCAGGCGGTCACCGGGTCGCCGCTGTCTACCACAGCAATGCGGACACCGCCGCTACCTTTTCCGAGGCCACAGCGATTCCCGTATTCCGATGGGATGTCAGCGATTTCAACGCCTGCCGCGACGGCATTGCCGCTGTGGAACAGCAACTGGGACCCATCGATATCCTGATCAACAATGCCGGCATCACCAGCGATGCGCTATTGCACCGCATGGACCCGGATCAGTGGTGGCAGGTCCTCAATACCAATCTCGGCTCGATGTTCAATATGTGCCGTCATGTCATGGAAGGCATGCGGGCGCGCGAGTTCGGCCGTATCGTCAATATCAGTTCGGTCAATGGAGAGAAGGGCCAGCTTGGGCAGGCCAACTACGCCGCCGCCAAAGCCGGTATTCTCGGTTTTAGCAGGGCGCTGGCGCTGGAGGGTGCGCGCAAGAAAATCACGGTCAACGCGGTCGCTCCCGGCTATTGCGATACCGACATGGTGGCCGAGGTCGCCCCCGATGTCTTGCAAAAAATCATTGCCGGCATCCCCGTTGGGCGGCTCGGCACGCCCGAGGACATCGCGCGCCTGGTGGCATTCCTGGCCGACGACGCCAGTGGCTTCATCACGGGGGCAACCTTTGATGTCAATGGCGGCCAATACATGGGCTAGCGCTACCCGTAGCCGCGCATGCCGCTTGACGCGGTGCAGCGGCGTCTTTGCGGTAGGCCGGGGGTGGCTCGCATGATCTCGCTGACGGTCAATGGGCGGGCTGTTGACGTCGAGGAAGGCGCGACCTGCCTCGATGCCGCCAGGGAGGCAGGCGTGCATATTCCCACGCTTTGCTACTATCCGCGCTTGCCCACTCATGCCGTGTGCCGCATGTGCCTCGTGCATGTCGCAGGCCAGCCGCAGCTGCAGCCGGCCTGCATCACGCTGGCAAAAGCAGGCGACGTTGTCGAGACGGCATCGCGCGACCTGCAAGCATTTCGCGCAATGGATGCACAATGGCTGCTGGCGCGCCATCCGAACGATTGCCTGCGCTGCGAAGTCAACGGGTCTTGCCGCTTGCAAAGCCTGATCAGCGAAAATCAATGGGAAGAGCGCTGGGAAAAGATGCCGCGCGGCTCGGTGGCGCATCCCGAGCACCGCTTGATCGATCATACCTCGCCGAGTATCTGGCGCGACCTGTCCAAATGCATCGAATGCGGCCTGTGCGTGGAAGCGTGCGGCGCGTCGGGACAGCAGCAATACGTGATCGGCTTTGCCGAACGCGGCTCGGGGCGCTTGCCGGTGACTGTGTTTGACCATACCCTGGCCAATACTCAATGTGTTTCCTGCGGTCAATGTACGCTGGTCTGTCCCGTCGGGGCGCTCGTCGAGACGCCGCACTGGCATGCGGTGCTCCACACCCTGGATGCGCACAAGCGCGTCTCCGTGGTGCAAGTTGCGCCCGCCACCCGCGTTGCCATCGGCGAAGAATTCGGCATGCAGGCCGGCAAGGTCAGTACGGGAAAAATGATCAATGCCTTGCGACAACTTGGTTTTGACTACGTGTTCGACACCAATTTCGGCGCCGACCTGACGATCATGGAAGAAGCCAGCGAGTTGCTGGCGCGTATACAAGGGCAGGCAGGAAACGCGCAGCCCTTGCCCCTGTTGACTTCCTGTTGCCCGGGATGGGTGAACTGGGTGGAAATCAACCGGCCCGACCTGCTGGACCACCTGAGCACGACCCGGTCGCCGCAGCAAATGCATGGCGCCTTGACGAAGCGCAGCGCCTTCGCGCGCACGCTCGGTCCCGCCTTTGCCGAGGGCAGGGAGGAGCCTTACGTGGTCAGCGTCATGCCCTGCACGGCCAAGAAGGATGAGGCGGTCCGGCCCGGCCTGTCCGGCGATGTCGACCATGTCCTGACTACGCGGGAACTGGCCAGGATGATCAAGTCGCGCGGCATCGCCTTTCATGCGCTGACCGACGATGGCGCATTCGACGACCCCTTGGGGGAAAGCACGGGTGCCGCGCAGATTTTCGCCGCGTCGGGCGGCGTCATGGAGGCCATGCTGCGTACCGCCGCCTACTTGCTCGGCAGGCCAGAGCCGCTGGCGCTGGCGTGGCTGCCACTGCGCGGCATCGGGCCAGGGATCAGGACAGCGCAGATCGCCGGCTTGGGGGCGGTCGCCATTTGCAATGGCATCGCCGCGGCACAGCATCTGCTGGAGACAGAGGCCTGGCGCGATCAATTCGTCGCCATTGAGGTCATGGCCTGTGTCGGGGGCTGTCTGGGCGGCGGTGGCGAGCCCAAATCGATGGATCCCCTGGTGCTGGACAAGCGCATGCGGGCGATTTACGCACTCGACGAGCAGGCAGCGCAGCGCAGTGCACATGAAAACCGGGCCGTGCAAACCTGGTACGCCACTGAGCTGCAGGAACCCCATGCCGTCCAGGCGCGCGCGCTGCTGCACACAAGCTATGCCGCGCGCAATTCCAGGCGCCTGTTGTTGATGCAATTTCTCGATTGCGTGGACCGGCGCGACGGCGCGCAGGCGGCAGCCTTGCTGCATCCTGATGCGTGGTGGTCGACGGCGTCACCATTCGGCGACGTTCACGGCGCCAGCGCGATCCAGGCGCTGATCGATACAAAGTTGCCTCCACGCAAGTATGGACCGGCGTTCGCCCGGCACCGGATGGTATCGGTCGCCGATGTGGACGACCTGGCCGTCATCACCCCGATGGGCGAGCTGTGCAGCTTCAGCGTGGAGGTTGACCGCAGCCAGTCACCGATGGTGATCAGCAGGCTGGTGCGCACCATGCGCCAGGAATGCGTTCTGTTGTCAGCTGCTGCAGATCCGGCCCTCCTGGCAAAGGGAACGGGGTGAGACAGCGGCTTTCCGTGGTGAAATGGCTGGCGCCGCCGCGCTTTCCGGCATAAGGATCCTTGCGCCGTTTGATGTGCATCATTCATTTTCCTGTAGCAAATCAATATCATAAGTTCAAGCATCTATCCGGGTGCCGGTAAAAGGGAGGGAACATTGTCATGGTTAATCGTCTGACTCGATTCGATCCATTTTCTGACATCGCACGCTTCGAACCCCTGAACGGCATCGAGGACTGGTTTCGCGATTTTCAGCTTCGACCCTCCTTGCGCGACTGGAATGTGGAGCCGCGCATCAAGATCGATGTGTCGGAAACGGATGTGGCGTATACCGTGAAGGCGGAGATTCCCGGCGTGAAGAAGGAGGACATCAAGGTGGACGTCGAGGGCGGTGTCGTGTCGATCACGGCCGAATTGAAACACGAGAGCGAAGTGGAAACCGGCAAGTTGCTGCGTACGGAGCGTACATACGGCGAACAGCGCCGCAGTTTTACGCTGGCGCAGGATATCGACGATGCCAAGGTGGTCGCCAGTTATGCCGACGGCGTGCTGACCCTCAGTTTGCCGAAAAAGAGTGGCAAGGCAAGCCAGCACATCCCGATCAGCTAGGACTGTTGCGCGGCGGGTATGAGGCTGTCCTGACATGCGCGCCAGCGTAGGAACTGCATGCCGGGATGCAACAGGAACGTTGCCGGGGGAGGGGGCGCCGCATGCTGCATCCCATGTGGGCAATGTGGCTGCGACGAGCCACCGGGCACTTCCAGTGACGCCAGGGCCGCGTTCACCGCGCATCGTTTCCGTCTTGCTGCATCTGTATGCCGAGTGAAAAGGGCGAGTCTATGTCTGCTACGGTGCGTTCTGCCACCCATCCAGGGTGGATTGTTTTCCGGAAATTTTCCCTGGTCGCGTTGGCGGCTGGATGTGTAGTGCTGGCATGCCTTTTTATCCTGGCGATCCAGTTGTCGACGATATGGCGCGCGCGCGAAGTGCGGTTGCACGAGGCGGGCGACGCGGCTGCGAATGTCAGCCAGGCGGTCGCACAGCATGCCTATGACACGCTCAAGGAGGTCGATACGCTGTTGCTTGGACTGGTCGAGCGCGGCGACATTTTGGGGCCGTCAGACATCGATCGTTCCCGCATGCAGGCGCTGTTGAGGAGCCGCGTCGCCGAACTTCCCCAATTGCAGGCAATCGTCGTGTTTGCCGATGACGGCAGGGCGCTGATCAGTTCCGGTACGGGCATGCCAGTCCATTTCGATAGCGCAGACAATGAATATCTTGGCCACCATCGTCAGCAGAATGACTTGCAGCCGTATATAGGGATGGGGGTGGGAAACCAGGCAAATGGTGACTGGATCATGGCAGTGTCGCGCCGAATCAATCTGCCCGACGGGCGGTTCGGCGGCGTTGTGCTGGCCACCCTCCGCCTCGACTATTTTAGAAAGTTCTACGAAGAGTTTTCCATCGGCGAGCAAGGGGCGATCCTGATGCAAAGCGCTGCTGGCCGTATCGTGCTGAAAAGGCCATTTGATGGTGACCTGCCAGAAATTGAGACACGGCCATCGACTTTCTTTTCGGAAGCCCTGGCGGCGGTGAAGCTCAAGGAAACGCGCGCCAGCCAGGGGCAAGACGGGAAATCAAGGATCATCAGCTATCGTAAAATCACCGACTATCCATTGGTCGTATTGACTGCCTTGTCACAGGATGAAGCCTTGAGGGCCTGGCGTAATGATGGCTGTCTGCAAATTGCGGCGTTGAGCGCCCTGATCCTGCTCATCGGATTTTTGGGCTGCCGCATGATCAGGCAGCTGACTTCGCGCCTGATCATCGAGGAGGAATTCAAGGAGTCGAGCGATGAATTAAAAGTATCCAACCAGCTTCTGACGCACCTCGCCCTGCAGGATGGATTGACGGGCTTGGCAAATCGACGCAGTTTTGATGACGCATTGACTGTGGAGTTCAGTCGTGCCCAGCGCGCGGGAAATTCCCTGGGCCTGATGATGGTCGATGTTGATTTTTTCAAGCAATATAATGACCTTTATGGCCATGTGGCCGGTGATGAATGCTTGAAGAAAATTGCCTGCGTGGTCGCCACAGGCATGCGCAGGGCGGGCGATATGGCGGCACGCTATGGCGGCGAGGAAATGGTGTTGTTATTGCCAGGATCGGATATCGCCGGAGCCGTATCGCTTGCGGAAACCATACGTCATGGCATAGAGAGTTTAGGCATTTCCCATCTTGGCAGTCCCCTGTGCAAGGTGACTGTAAGTATCGGGGTGGCGGTGTTCCCCCTGATTAAAATGGATACGATGGCCATTACCCTGCTAAATGCTGCCGACCATGCCCTGTACAAGGCCAAGGCCTCGGGGCGCCATAATGTATGTACCTGCGATTCGCGCGAAAAGAAGTTCTTCCGCAGCAATGCCGTTGAAATCAATGAGAACTGGTGCCAGGAATATGTGGCACAGGCAGACGTGCGTTCGGAACGTTAGCGACGGCTGCCAGGCAGATCCGCAAATGGCATGAGAACCAGCTTGTCCATCGGGCGAGAAAATTCCAATATATAACATTCTATTTTTGATAACTGTGTTGTTGTCAGGCTCAGTTATTCGCCTCATTGATGTAGATCATTCATCTGCCGTGACTGTACCTATTTGGAACGATACAGTACACATCAGCAAGCACCCCATTCACCCTTCCCCAGCAACGGCTTGGGTCGACCCAAGGCAGAGCCCAGCACAGCGGGCATATGCACAACGATAGGAAGCTCTCCATGCATGCAGATATCTGGATAGTTCGGAACGGTAGCGATTATCTCTTGTTGCATGGCCATTTGCGCCTGCATTCCACCTTGAACGGCGAGGGTGCCGCCTATGTCGAGGTGGCGGACGAAGGTATCGTCAAGATCACCTGCGTATCGGGCTGCCTTCAGGTCGATTCCGGCAATGCGCTGTCACCACTTTGTGTCCAGGGGGCAACAGTCAAGGCCCTGGGCGAAAACCTGCCCAACGCTTGGTGACGGACAGCGGCCTGGCGAGCCACAGCGCCGGGCGATCACATCGATCCATGCGGGTTATTCTGGCCGCATGTTGTGCAAAAAAACGGCATATTTTTTTCGCGACTATGACTGAGCTCGCTATTGCGCTAATATAAATTAGATTGCTTGTTAGTACATTCCATCCATGAACCTTGCCAAGATGTGATGCGGCAGGGGGACAACTTGCTAACGATGGATATGGTTAACGAATTATGTGCGCGAAGCGAAGAAAGTATTTTGCCGCTCCCTTTCAGACTGAGCAATATTGGCACTCATTGCGTCAGCATGCGGAGCAGCGGCTGAAATTACAACAGGGATCGTCCAGGCGTCTCTCTCATGAGCGTTATCCCGCGTCGCTGCAAGCAGTGCGGCGAGAAATGAGCGTGCGGGAGATCGAGCTGGAAATGCAGAACGATGAACTGCGCGCCGCCCAGGCCGCATTGAAGAATACTGGCGAATTGTATAACCGCCTGTACGACCAGGCGCCCGTCGGCTATGTCAGCATGGATGCCCGCGGCATCATCATCCAGTCGAATCTCACCGCTTCGGCCTTGCTGGCCATTTCGCCGGAAATGCTGCCTGGCCAGCCGTTCACGCGTTTCATTGTGCCGGATGACCAGGATATCTTTCACTTTTTACGCCAGCGCCTCCTCGCTGGCACCGCATCGTGTTCGGCCGTACTGCGCATGAAAAAGGGCGAGGGTGCCACATTTTCAGCGATGGTGGAGGCCAAGCTGAGCCAGGAACATTTTGGGCCCGGCGTCGTGTTGTTGGTACTCAATGATATTACCGAGCGCACCGTGGCGGCGGCACAGTTGCATGCCAGCGAGGAACGTTTTCGCGGTGTGTTTGAAAACGCCACACTGGGCATGATCATTGCTGACATGCATGGCAGCTGGGTCAATGTAAACCGGGCGCTGTGCGAGATGCTGGGCTACACGGGGCCGGAACTGCTGGCGAAGGGATACCTGAAACTGACGCACCCCGACGACGTGGACAATAGCGTGCAGTTCGGGCGGCGCCTGTGCAGCGGCGAGATCGGCAGCTATCGCATCGAAAAACGCTATGTGCACAAGGATGGCACTGCCATCTGGACCGTGCTCAGCGCCACGACGGTATGCGATGCCACCGGGCTTACCCGGCAGTACGTGGGTTTGGTGGAAGATATCAGCGTGCGCAAGCTGGCATTGGAAACGCTGGAACTATCGCATGAGAAACTGCGCCAGTTCATTGCCCACCAGGAGCGCGTGAAGGAAGGGGAGCGTATACGGATTGCCCGGGAAATGCACGATGAACTCGGTAGTGTATTAACTGGGGTCAAGGCCCACCTTTCCGTTGCCCTGATACATGACCAGCGCAATGGCGGCACGCTGCAACCCCGCCTTGACGATGCCTGTTCCTTGCTCGATACGGCGACCGCCGCCGTGCGCAGGGTGATTACCGAACTGCGCCCCAGCGTGCTCGACCAGCTTGGTGTCTGGGCAGCGCTGGATTGGCACGCGGAGGAGGTCTGTGCCAGGGCGGGACTCATTTGCCATGTCCGCCTTCATCCTGAAACTGTTCTGCTGGAGATCGACCCCGAGCGCAGTACCGCCTTGTTCCGTATCTTGCAGGAAGCGCTCACCAATGTCGTCCGCCATGCCGGGGCAACGCGGGTGGACGTGCGCGTCAGTCATGCCTACTCATCGATCCGGCTGGAAGTGGAAGACGATGGCAGGGGCATGGATTGCGAAAGCCTGTTGACGGCCAACTCCTGGGGGCTGGCGGGCATGCGGGAGCGCGCTCATCATTTTGGTGGCGATATCCGTTTCATGGCGGTCGAGCGTGGCACCTTGCTGGTTTTGCAGTTGCCGATACGGGGGGGCGCATGAGAAGCGGAAAAATCAGGGTGCTGCTGGTGGACGACCATGTTGTCGCCCGCAACGGCATTCGGCTGATGCTGGGCACGGATGATGGCATCGAAGTTGTGGCCGAGGCCGAAACTGCGCGTGCGGCATTGTATCTGCTGCAGTCTCAGCAATTTGACCTTGCCATTGTCGATATCGGACTCCCCGATCAGAACGGTTTGCAATTGCTGAAGCAATTTCGCCGGGAGCAACCACGCCTTGCCGTGCTGATGCTTTCCATGTATGCCGAGACGGTGTACGCCGTGCGGGCCCTGCAATACGGCGCTGCCGGCTATCTGACCAAGAACTGCAACGCGTCCGTACTGCTCGGGGCGGTACACAAGGCTGCCTCCGGAGGGAAGTACATCAGCTCGGCAGTGACGGAAGATCTCGCCGACATGATCAGTGGCAGCAGGATGGCCTGGCACGAGAAACTCTCGGACCGCGAGCTGGAAGTCCTGCGCCTGCTTGCCGCCGGCGAAGACCTGGCTGATATCGCGCAAATATTGCATTTGAGCATTAATACCGTGGGGACTTACCGGGCGCGCCTGTTGGAAAAGACGCGCGCCAAGAACAATGTGCAGCTGACGCGCTTCGCCATCGAACATGGCGTCGGTCCGCCGATTCTTGGCGGCGCTTAGCCTGTGCGCCGGCACCGATGCAAGGCCGCTGGATCCGGCACTGCATCGATGTGGCGCTGCTCAAGCCTGCTTCGCTGTCCTTGAAATGGAGGCCAGTATCGCCGTGGTGTGCTCCGTGAGCGATTCCATGCCTGATACTGTTTCCATGCTTTCGCCGTTGGCCAGCGCCGCGATGGCGGCATGATTGAGGATATGCAGGTCTTTGCCGTCCGTGCTGATCCAGCCCTGGCGGCGGAACTTCGACATCAGGCGACTGACGCTTTCCATCGTCAAGCCGATATAGTTCCCGATGTCTTCACGTGACATCAGCACCGTGAAGTCGTAGCGCGAATATCCCCGGGCCGCGAAACGGTTCGACAGATCCAGCAGGAAAGTGGCAAAGCGCTGCTCGGCCGAGCTGCCCAGGAAGCGCATGACGCGCTGGTCGCGATTGATTTCCTCACTCAAGATGCGGTGGAAATGTTGTTGTAGTGCTGGAATGCTGGCGCACAGGATCTGCAGCTGGGCAAAGGGAACTTCGCAGACCTCGCTATCTTCGAACGCCATCGCATTGCTGTCATGAATGCCGGTACTGATGGCGTTCATGCCGAGAATTTCGCCTGCCATGTGAAAGCCCATCACATGCTGCTTGCCATGTGCGCTATCGCGGAACGTCTTGAACTGGCCGCCGTGAATAATGTACAGGCAATGAAAGGGTTCGCCTACCCGTATCAGCAGCTCATTGCGTTCCACCCAGTGGCGTTTGCCGATAATTCTGTCGAGCTGAGCGACGCCGCGCTCGTCCAGGCCAAATGGCAGGCAGCGCAGCTTCGAACTGCATTTCGCGCAGGTATTGTTTGCCGTGTAGTTTTTCTCTGGCAACGATTGACAGGTCGAGAGTTGGACGTTCATGGGATCCTCTTATTGCTGTTCATGGTTTGCATTGAGCGTCTTGTGTTTCTGATTACATTGTTTGCTACATGCTTAATAGTATGTGCGCACGCAAGCACCGTGCATATAAGACTTAACCCCTGCCTCGCGTAGCAATTTCCTCATATCGAAGAGTAGGGGAATCCCTGCAAGCATCCTTGGCCCCCTACGCATGGGCTTTGTTTGCCGCGCAGGCACGCCGGTTTCAGCCTGGCGTTGACGCCGCTTGCCGTTGGGCGCAGAATCAAATGCATGAAAATCATCGATTCACGCTAGGCTAGGCATGTTCAGGACGTCGGTCATGGAAGCGAAAAACATTCGGGTGCTCTTGGTTGACGACCATGCCATCGCGCGCAATGGCGTGTCGCTGATGCTGGGCACGGCAACGGACATTTGCGTTGCCGCCCAGGCGGCATCCTTTGACGACGCGAGCGAACGTATTGCTTCCGAGGAATTCGATGTCGCCCTCGTTGACATTGCCATGCCAGGCAAGAGCGGTTTGCAACTATTGCAAATGCTGCGGTTGACCAGGCCGCGCATGCCAGTGGTCGTACTGAGTCATTACTCGGAGGAAGTCTATGGCTTGCGGGCGCTGCATTTGGGGGCAGCGGGCTACCTGACCAAGGATGTTTCAGCCGACGTGCTGGTGCAGGCCGTGCGCAAGGTGGGATCTGGAGGGAAATATGTCAGCGAGGCAATGGCGGAGCGGCTGGGAATGCTGGTTGCGCAGGGACCGCTGGGTGCGCACGAGAATCTGTCCGAGCGCGAATTGCAAGTGTTCCAGCGCATCGCCGCTGGCCAGTCGCTGGTGCAGATCGGCACCGCATTGAATTTGCGCCCGAATACCGTCACCAGTTACCGTGCACGCGTTCTGAAAAAGATGAAAATGGCATGTAACGCCGATTTGACCCGCTATGCGCTGGAACTTGGCATGCTGTAGGCTAGTCAGGGCTCTGTCGGCAGGGAAGCCGCGTCACACGCGCGCCATGGGACGGGACGTTCAGTAGCGACTGAACGTTGTGCTGCTGACTTGGGGGCAATGCTGCAACTGACGTTTTTGGGCGCGACGGGGACGGTCAATGGTTCGCAATATCTGCTCACCAGCGGGAATGAGCGGATTCTCGTCGATTGCGGCCTGTTCCAGGGGTATAAGCAGTGACGCTTCGGCAGAAGACGCGGCATCGGTCCGGCGCGCGAAGCGCTCGACGTGCTGGCCGTGTTGCAGAATCACAGCGGTGGGCCGGATGACTTGCGCCAGCGGGCGCTGGCCGCAGGCTTGCTGGAGCTCGCCGGCAAGGCGTCCCAGGGTGCCGGCACGGTCATGGCCATCGACAACCGACTGCTGGCCCGGACAGCCAAGCTGGCCGGCGCACCCAAGACGCCGGCGGCAGGCATGGTATTTCATGCGCCGCTAGGTACGCTGGTGGCGGTGGGGCAACCGCTGTTTACCTTGCACGCAGGCTCCCCCGGCGAACTCGCGTATGCGCTTGCCTATGCACAGTCGCAGGATAATCTCATCACGATCGGCGAGGCGGGGTAGGCGCCGGTCTGGCCGGCGCTGGACCAGGCTTCCGCGCGTGCTCAGGCGGCACGAAAGACCAGCACCGGCAGAGGGCTGTGCACGAGGACTTTGTGTGTTTCGCTGCCCAGCAGCACGCCTTTCAAGCCGAATTTGCTATGCGTCCCCATGGCGATCAGGTCGCAGCCGTTTGCCTCGGCCGTCTCGAGTATTTTTTCGTGGGGGTGATCGGAGCGCGTCAGGAAGGTGCCACACTCGACACCGGCTTCGCGCGCCTGCCCGCAGACGAAATCGAGCACTCTCTTGCCGTTCTCCATGCTTTCGTCCAGATAAGTTGTGCGGGTCGCCTCCAGCATCTCCGTATCATGGCTGAGGACGTGAAAATCCGGCACCACATGCAGCGCGGTAATGCGCGCGCCGCACGAGCGCGCCAGCGCGATGGCCGACAGCAGCGCAGGCCTCGAGGCGGGCGAACCATCCGTTGGAACCAGTATGTGCTTGAACATGGTGCTCTCCTCAAACTTGTTGTGGTGCGTCCAGTGTGACGTTTATACTGCAGAGTAACCATGATCCTGATCATTCTGGCGACAGCAAATGTATGCCTGGCATGGGCTGCCACGCCGGGTGATGGTCGGTATTGTCGCTTGCCGTACTCGCACTTCCTTTCGATGCAGGATGCTGCCCTGCGGCAATCTGATGCAGGCCAGGGCGGTCGAGCAGGCGAAGCTGGCGATATCTGACGGAGATGATGCCGAGCTCCTGCAGGCGCGAGATCATGCGCGTGACGGTGGCATGCGTCAGGTCAAGATAGTCGGCAATCTCCTTGCGCGACAAGGCAAGGTGCAATTGAGGCACGTGGTCGTTCTGGTCGCCGCCTTTCCAGGCCTGGTGCGACAGGAACTGCGCGAATTTCTGTTCCGCATAATCACACCGGACCAGCAGGCCCAGCTCCTGCTGTTGCCCCAATTGCTTGCTCAGCCGCCATTCCAGCGAACGCGCAAGTCCAGGAAAGTGCCGCGCCGCTTCAATGAGTTGGGGATAGGAAAACTCGCACACTGTGCTGTCGCAGAGCGCCGTCGTTGAGTCGGTGTAGCGATCGAGGTCGAGGCTGTCGAGTCCCAGCAGGTCTCCTTCACTGGCGAACCTGGTAATACAGGGTTTTCCATGCTGGTCTGCCTGAAAGGACTTGAACTGGCCACTGCGAATGGCATACCAGCGACCGCGCACCGGTTCATTGACACCTTGCAAGGCATCGCCCCGCACCAGGTGATGCTGCTGCAGCACCAGGCCGCTGACCCTGCCGCAGTCCGCGTCGCTCATGTCTGCTGGCAAGCATACGCCGCGCGTGCTGCACTCGGAGCATGGAAGAGGAGAGGCCGCATCGCTGGCGGAACTGGAGGTCTCGTACATGATTAGCTCGTCGAAGAGTGGCTGATGGCAAAGGGGGAGCGGGCAGCATGGGGTGAAGCTGGGTGCGCGGCAGTGGCGATCGTTTCCATTGCGCCGGCATCAAGGAGCACGATATAGCGGTTTTCCAGCAAAATGAGACCGGCTTGCTTGAAGTGATGCATGACCCTGCTGACGCTTTCCGGCGACAGGTGCAGGTAGTTACCGATGTCGCAACGCGACATGGGCAAGCGATAGCATGGCGGCGTGCCTTCCAGGCGGGTGTGCCTGGCCCGCTCAAGCAGAAAAGCGGCCAGTCGCTGCTCGGCCGTGGCCTGATGCATTTGCACTGTGCCTGCGCGCATTTCCCGGATGCTCAATGCGAGCAGGTGGTGCAATATGGTCAGCTGCTGGCGCAATATGGCGTAGCTGATCACATACACTTCGCTGTCTTCCAGCGCCACGGCGGTACAGGGATGCCAGTCAAGCCCGATACTGTCGAGCGCAAGGAAATCCCCGCGGGCAGGGAAACAGGTGATTTTCCTTGCCCCCGTCTCATCCGTACGATAGTGCTTGAAACTGCCGGCGTGTATGAAAAACACGCAATCGGTGACGCGATCTCCAGAACGATACAGGCTGGTATTGCGCCTGATCCACTGGCGCTGCCCACCGGCGATGTGATCGGGAAACCCGCGAGCGGCAGGTGTAGTGTCATTGTGCATTACGTCCTCGCTTGCCAGGGCGCGCGAACCAGCCGCCTGTGCACTAAGATAGTCAGGGAAACCATCGCCTCATGCTCCCGCCGCTAGCGGTCCGGCATTGCGCAGTCGTTGAGCGACAGGGACACGAATGGCCCCGCTTCCACGCCGGTCTGCAGCCCGGTGCCCAGTTTGAAGAAGGCGGGAGCGCTCCAGCTGCCATTCTCCCGCTTGCGCAGCAGTACACCGGTGCCGCCGCTGGCGCCGAAGGCCAGCGTGGCGCGGCGGCAGGAGGGCAGTATGAAGACTCCTTTCGACCAGCGCAGCGCTTCCGTCATCAGCGTATCCTTTTCCAGCAAGGCCACAGCAGTGCGCGCGTTGTCGACATGCTCATTTGCCGTCGCTTGCAACTGCACTCTTGCGATTTCCTGGTCGGACGCAAGTCCATCCTTCGGCTGGGTTAGGGCGAGCATGGGAACGCAAGCGAGCAGGATGCCGCACAGCACGCTGCCAAGCGGTTTTATATGGGCAATCATGGCCTTACTCCTGTTTTAGGGGGGCAACTGCCTTTCACACTACAGGCAGGCAGCCACCGCTTGCCATGATCTGTATCAATACCGCGCTTGAATAGTGTTGTGCAGCCCCTGTGCCATCCGCGATGGCTGTCACCCGGGCAAGGTCTGCGTCTGCCGATTACCGTCGCTTTTGATATCGATCATTGTTCGGACAGACAAGTGGAAATTCACCCTTTATAGTGAGCTTGGGTACACGGTTGCCGCTGCCCGCGAACGCCCGGCGATACGGCGACGGGAGCTTGGCCAGCCGATTTTCAGGTAATGGAGGGGAAGTGAAGAAAAATGCACTGACAAGCGAACCTTTGCCGTTGATGGGGCCGGGTACGTTCGAACTCGATGCCGATATCAGTGCCCTGGGCATGGCCCTCATCGAGGTGTTGAAATTGCGCCAGTCGCAGCGCGAATTCAGCGAGCACGAGCTGTCCTGGTACCGGCTCTCGCGCCTGCTGTGGGCCGCCGATGGCTGCAACCGCCCCAGCACGGGCCATCGAACGGCGCCATCCGTTTGCAATGCGCAGGAAATTGAGATTTATGTCGCCATGTCCAGCGGCCTGTACCGATATGATCCGGTGGCGCCATCACTGCGGCAACTGAGCACTGTCGATATCCGGGCCGTGACGGGGAAGCAGGATTTCGTGGCGACGGCGCCCGTCAACCTGCTGTATGTCGCCAATTTGTCGCGGATGCCGCCCGAGGAGCAGGCCAGGCAGTTGCTGTTTGCCGCCCTCGACGCCGGTCACATCAGCCAGAACGTGTACCTGTTTTGCGCCGCCGAGGGCCTGGCGGTGGTATCGCGTGGCTGGTTCGACCAGGGAGAGCTGGCCGCGGCCATGGGCTTGGCGGATGGACACCACGTGATGCTGGCGCAATCGCTTGGCCATCCGCTGGCTGTCGCGGCGCCACCGCGCTACTCCTGAGTGTCGGGGCGGCTGGGGAGGGCATGCGGCACCTGACTAGGACGAGCCGATTTTCTGCCACTGCTTGTAGCCGTCATAGAGGGTCGAACTGCCGCCTTCCACCAAGGTGCGTTGCATGTCCAGCAGGATGGCGAACAGATTCACGCGGTAATCATCGCCCAGTGTGCATTGCGCTTTCAAACTGGCAGCATCGAACTCGTACAGGTGGGCGACGCCTTTCTCTTGCACGCGCTGGAGCAGCGTGTTCATGTTTGCCTGTGACAAGTCTTGCAGGTAATGCAGTGTCAGGCGCGCGGCGTCTGCGCCATTGTCGAGTGTGTGCTCCGCCATCGCATGGTAGTGATCGAGCAAGCTGCTGCTGCCCGAAGTGAGCAGCTTGGCAAAGTTGATGTTGATGTCGGGCATGTTGGCTCTCCGGCGTAGGCGTGTCGCGGCACGCAGGGTTTGCTGCGGGAAACGCAGTGATGACGTCAGTGTAGTAGCCGGCATCCGCAGCGGAAGGCGGTGAATTGATGCGTATCAAGCGCGACATTAATCTGCCATGCCCAGGCGCAAAGCCGGTGACGCGCCATGTATCAGCTGACAGCAAATAATTCGGTGTTGCCGAACCCCAGTTCATAGTTCAGCAAGGAAATGACGCTTGGCTTGATGCGCAGGAAGACGAGGCCAGGCCACGGCGCGGCCGTGTTGGCCCCCATGACGTCGCGCAGTTGGGGAAAGCGAAACAGCATCAGGTCGGCCACCTGCTCGTTTTCGCTGGCATTGTCGACCAGGGTTGCCGTGCCCGCCATGGAAAGGCCGCGGATATGCTGCCAGTCATGGTACGGGGGCGTAATGGCCAGAGAGACCTTGTCGTGCTGCCGGATATTATGCGCTTTCTGGCTGTTCAGGCCGATGCTGCAATACAGCGTCAGGTCGTCGTGCACGTAACTGACCACCGTCGTCTGAGGGTAGCCATCCGGACGCACGGTGGCCAGGGCCATGTCCGGCGTGGCTGCGAGTATATCGGCAATGAACTGGCGATGGGATGAGTCCAGCGGCATCATGATGGCTCCTTGACGCAATGCACGGTGGGCGCACTGGGCCCGGACTTTGATAGTAGTAAGTTGCACGGTGTTTGGCAAGGCGCCAGATCATGTGCCTGCGATGTTGCCCGGCCGGCGTGCCGCAGACGCCAGCGACTTTGTAGCGTTAATGTGATATGCCTAAAATTGCCAGGAAGGCAACGTTATCGCGACGCGCTACAGTGGACGGGTGGCGGCGCGAACATGCTGCTCAGACTACATCAAGGTGCGGCAGCCATGACTCAGCGTAATCGCAAACGGCAGGCGCGTATCGAGCAACTGGAGCAGGAGCCGGGACACGATGGGCGGCAGCGGGAAACCGTAGCGCCATGCGCACTGAAGGGCTGCCGAATCCTCGATGCCGGTGTCCCGCCCATATGGGCGGACGCTTCAGTTGCCAACCTGAAGCTGGTTCGTGACGGCAGTGATGCCAGGCGCCATCCAGGCCGCGCGCTCGACCTCGTCGCGTTCAGTCCAGGAACGTACCTTGCCGCTCAGGATGACCGCATCGCCATCCGCCTCGACCTTGATGCCGCTGGCCTCGATCAGGGCGCTGCGCTTGAGGGCTGCCTGGATGCGCGCCTTGATATCGGCCGGGATGGCCTTGTGGCTGATATCGATGGCGCTCTCGATGCTGCGTATGCCATGGACATGGCGCAGTGCCAGCTGGGCGTGCTCGCGCTGGTAGTTCCAGTCAACCGTGCCTTCCAGCCTGACATGGCCATGCTCGACGATGACCTTGATCGTTTTTGACGACACGGGCAGTTGCAGTGCGATGGCGGCGATGGCATCGTGGGCAATTTCCGCGTCCAGCCGCGAGTGGGGGCGCACCTCGATGTCATTGGCCACGCCCAGCACGCCAGCGAGGCATTGCGCGTCGCGCTCGGCGTGCAGCTTGTGGCTGTAGGCATGCACAAAGCCCGACAGCGTGACGACACGGTCGTTGACCGAGACGCCGATGTGGCTGGGATTAATGCGTGCATCCCACAGTAATTCCTGTTCGACTTGCGCCTTGATGTCGTTGTCGGTGATCATGAGTGTGCTCCCTGGAGGATGAAAAGGCGCTTGCTGCCTGCGCCTCGGCATCAGCAGTGCGCAAGCGGCCGGGCGGCGACGCCGCTCAATGGCCCAGCAATACCGGCAAGCGTGACTGGCTCAGCAGGCTTTGCGTCGTCCCGCCGAGCACCCATTCCTGGAAGCGGCTGCGGCCGAAAGCCCCTGCCACAATCAGGTCCGCGCCGCTCTCCTGGGCCAGGCGGCACAATGCCGTACCGCATTCTTCGGTGGTTTCGCTGCGAATGACTTCCGCCCGCACGCCATGGCGCACCAGGTAGGTGGCCAGGTCGGCTCCTGGCTCCTGCCCATGCTGCGCATAATGCTGGCGCGGGTTCAGGACGACGATTTGCACACGCTGCGCCCGACGCAGCAGCGGCAGCGCGCCAGCCACCGCGCGGCTGGCCTCGGCAGTGGCATTCCAGCCGATGACGATGGAGCGGCCGGGGATGGTCACCGGGCCATCGCCATCGGGTATGACCAGCAAGGGACGGGCGCTGTGCAGCGCGAGATACGCGGGCAGGCGGGTCGACCAGATGAGCGACCGGTCGCTCAGGTCGCTCTGGCCCGTAATGAGCAGATCACAGTACAGCGATTGCAGTATCAGTGCGTCGGCCGCGCTGCTATCTTGAAAGCGGGTTTCGTACGAGGCGACGCCGAGCTGGCGGCAGCGCTCGTCGAAGCGGGCCAGCTGTTCCCGCGCCGCGTCGCGCAAGGGCTCGTGATCGATCGGCGGGGGCGGCGCCAGCGTTACCGCCCCGTAGACCAGGTAATCGAGTTGCGGCCCGCCGCTGGCCACAGTGCCTATCAAATGCGAGTCGGCTTCGCTGGCGAGTGCCGCCGCCACTTGCAGGCGCCGTTCGAAACCGGAAAACTGGTCGGCATACATCAGGATGGTTTTGTACATGGTGGCCTCCAGAAAAGACTTACGATACGTGTTTCAGCCTTGCTTGTAATGAGCGCCAACTGATCCAGGTCAAGCCAGCCATCAATTCATGGGTTTTGGGAACTGGCGCCGGGCAAGCAGTGATCCGGATCATGTTTTCTGGCGGAGTAGCCATGCTAGGATCACTGCCGGAAAGCTGATGCACAGCAAGAAGTGGCGGTTTGCCCGAAGCGTCTGGCCCCAGGAGGAAAGCATGTTGACCGATGCTCAAGTCAAGCAAAATGTAGAGCATGAACTCAGCTTTGTTGCCCGGATAGGGCCGCCTTCCATCGTGGTGTCCGTCAATCACGGTGTCGTCGCCTTGTCGGGACGCGTGCATTGTTTTCCCGATAAGATGCGGGCCGGGCGCTGTGCCGCAGGCATGGCCGGGGTGGCTGGCGTGCTCAATAACATCGAGGTGGCGCTGTTGGGCGAGAAGCGCCCGGATGCGGACCTGGCGCGCGCGGCGGTGGCGGCCGTCAAGGCGCAATTTCCCAGCTCCGCCGACGCCATCGCGGTGCTGGTACAGCACGGCATGCTGCGGCTCGAAGGGACGCTGTGCTGGAACTATCAGCGCAAGCGGGCCGAGGAAGCAGTGTATGCCTTGTGCGGGGTGCGCGGCGTCGAGAACCGCATTGCCCTGGCGCCCGCAGGCCCTTGCAGTGAAATACGATGGAAAAGACGGCTGCCTTCCCATGTCAATGGCGACATCCATGCTCTCCGGAAAAACCCGGCCGCGCAGGCCAACGCTGTGCGATTCGGCGACAAGGCAGCCAGGCAGACCGGTGTACTGCCCCTCGTCGCGCAGGGGCCGATGCACATGCCGCAAAGCGAGCAGCAGTGGCCGGATAGCAGGCAAAGCCACGTGGAGGAGTACGAGGTTTTGCGGCAAACCAGGCTATTGCGCCGTCTGGCCCATCGCCTCGACAGCGAAGGTGCGCCGGTGCAGGTCATCGTCACCGATATTTCACGCATCATGCTGGTGGGCGACCTGGCCTACAAGTTCAAGACGGCCCTGCATCGCGACGTGCTCGATTACAGTACCCTGTCAGCGCGGCGGTATGCATGCGAGGAAGAGTTGCGCTTGAATCGGCGCCTGGCGCCGGAATTGTACCTGGGCTTGGCAAGCATTACCGGTACGCGGGCCTGTCCCGCCATCGACGGCGAGGGCCCGGTAATCGAGTACGCCGTGCGCATGCGTCGCTTTGAGCAGTCCGCCCTGTGGCAGGCGCGCTTGAATGCCGGCCAGTTAGGCGTGGATGAAGTCAGCGCTCTTGCGTTGTTGCTGGCGGATTTTCATGCGGGCGCTGCGCGGGCGACACGCCAGTCGCCCTGGGGCAACGGTGCATTGATCGTTGCCCGCACCCACGAGGATGTGGCTGGCATTGCCGCCGTACTCGACGACACGCGCCAGCGAGCCATGCTCGACGAGATTGCTGCCTGGTTGACGCGGCAGGAGCAGGCCCTGGCGCCGCTGTTTACCCGCCGCAAGGCTGATGGCTGGGTGCGCGAATGCCATGGTGATTTGCATTGCAGCAACATCCTGACCCTGGCCGGACAGGTTCGCGTGTTTGACGGCATTGAATTTAACACCGCATTGCGCTGGATCGACGTGGCGCAGGACCTGGCGTTTGCCTGGATGGACTTGCAATGCCAGGGCCGCCGCGGTCTGGCCGCCCGCTTGCTGAACAATTATCTGGAGCGTTGCGGTGACTACGGCAGCCTGGCGCTGCTGCCGTATTACCGGGTGCAGCGGGCACTGGTGCGCTGCAAGGTGTTCCTGTTGCGCTCCCGGGCTGGCAGCCGTGGACGCTCTGCGGCGTTGCTGCAGGCGCAGCGCTATCTGGCCTTCGCGCATGCGTGCATCGCACCGGCCTCGCCGGCGCTGCTGATCTCCTGCGGACTGGCCGGCAGCGGCAAGTCATGGCTGTGCAATGCGCTGGTCGAAGGGCTGGAGGCGGTGCGTATGCGCTCGGATGTCGAGCGCAAGCGCCTGTTTGCGGGGCCGGCCGCCACCGGCACCACAGCTTCGCCTGCGCAGGGAATGTATGACCAGGCCTGTAACGCAGCGACCTACCGGCGGCTGGCGCAGCTCGCACAGCAAGGGCTGGCGGCCGGCTTCGTGATGGTGGTGGACGCCACTTTCCTGGAGCGCCGCCGGCGCCTGGCCTTTCGCGCCTTGGCGCGCCGCAGCCAGGTGCCGTTCCTGCTGCTGCACGTCGATGCGCCGCTGCCCGTGCTGGCGTCCCGTCTGGCCTCCCGTGCGCGAGCCGGTACCGACCCATCCGATGCGGACATGGCCGTTCTCGCCGGCCAGATCGAGCGCTGCGCCGGTCAAGGCTTGCGTCCGGACGAAGCGGCTGACGTCATCGAGATCGCCAACGGTCCCGAATTTGACGCCGCAGCGTTGGCGTTGCTGGTGGAACAGCTGCGCCAGGCCTTGCTGCGGCGCGCCGCAGCATACTAGCCGCATCGGAACACGACATGATCTGCCTCCACGGGAGCCGTGTGGTGTGAACTGCTGAAGCGGCTCCGACGCCCATCCACTGCGACTTGACCCGGCGCCCACGGCCCGGAAGCGGTGCGCTGAACGCGAACAAGCGCCGGGGGGGCGGTTGATCTACGCTCTGTTTGCGCAATGTCTCTTTTTAACTGTGGATACAGCAATATTCTTTTAATTTATTAAAAAGCAAAATTTCATATTAAAATTACTACTTGATTGCCAGGGCTGTGCCAACTTGGCTAGTCACGAATCACTGACACGGTGATTTTTGCCGTTGTTATTTGTATGTTGATAGTCAGCTTGCGGCCGCCGCGACAGCCTCCAAGCCCAGTATCGGACAAGGAGTGATGATGCAATTGAAGACCCCCGGCGTGTATATCGTCGAGCAGGATGCATTTCCCAATACGGTCATCGAGGTGGCCACGGCAATACCGGTGTTTCTTGGCTACACCGAAAAGGCTGTCGATGGAGCGGTTCCCAAGGCTGGCATTCCCACCTGTGTAGGCTCGCTGCTGGACTATGTGCGTATCTTCGGCGGCCCACCGGTGCCGAGGTTTTCGCTGGCCCCCAGCGTCGGCCAGGAGACCCTCACCGCCGCATTGGCGCAGCAGTTTTTCCTTTATCACGGTGTGAAGCTGTACTTCATGAACGGCGGCGGACCGGCCTACGTGCTATCGGTGGGAACTTTCGCCAGCGTCAAGGCTAATGGCATCCAGGCCTCGGATTTCATGCCGGAACCTGATCCCGCTAGTGATAGGGTAGCACCGTTCGATGCCTTGGAAAAAGTGCCGGAGGTGACGCTGATCGTGGCGCCAGACAGCACCCTGCTCGATAGCGCAGACGATTGTTACAGGTTCTGGCAGGCGGCGCTCCAGCATTGCAGCACGATGCAAAGCCGCATGGCGCTGATCGACATCCATGCCGGCGGCATGAAACGTAGCCATGACCCGGACGGTGATGTTATTTCCGGCAAGAACGATGGTTTTCGCGAGAAAATCGGCAGCAATTTCCTCAATTACGGCGCAGCCTATTATCCGTGGCTTAATTTTGATGTCGTTGACGCAGGCAGCATTAGCTACGACAACCTGACAGACGCAGGGCTGGCGGTGCTGGCTGACGCGCTCAAGGGCGAACTGGCGGCGATGAAGCCGCAACCCTCCGCGCAGATGCAAGTCCGCATGAGCACCCTGTATGCCGCCATCCGACTGCGGCTGCCTGCCGACACCGCTCCGCTGCCAGCCGGCACGGAAAGCCGCACGGCGGTCATCGCGCGCGGCCATCAGCAGCTCATGCAGGTGAGTTCCCTGTACCAGCGCGTGGCGGCCGACATGCTGACGCTGGCCAACCAACTGCCGCCTGCCTGTGCCATGGCTGGCGTGTACGCGCAGACGGATGCAAACAGGGGCGTGTGGATGGCGCCGGCGAACACCAGCATCGTGGGGGCGGTCTCGCCGATGGTGGATATCTCGCAGGACGACCAGGAGGATCTGAACATGCCGCTCGACGGACGGGCGGTCAACGCGATCCGCACCATTCCCACGCGTGGCCTGGTGGTGTGGGGCGCCCGCACGCTCGATGGCAATAGCGACGACTGGCGCTACATCAATGTGCGGCGCACGCTGCTCATGATGGAGCAATCGATCAAGAACGCGATGCTCGCCTATATCTTCGCGCCCAACGTGGCTACCACCTGGGTGGCGGTGCAGAACATGATTTCCAACTTCCTGATCAACTTGTGGGCGCAGGGTGCGCTGGCCGGCGCCAAGGCGCAGGATGCGTTCAGCGTCCAGGTCGGTCTGAACAGCACCATGAGCAGCGACGATATCCTGAACGGCTATATGCGCGTGTCGGTACGCGTGGCATTGGTCCATCCGGACGAATTCATCGTGCTGACATTCCAGCAGCAACAGCCGGTTTCCTGAGCGCTTATTGAGGAGTCATTATGATGGCAGGTGAAGCGCAAGACGCAGGCATATGGCCGTTGCCGAAGTTCCATTTTTCGGTGGACATCGGCGACATGAAGGACCTGGCGTTCCAGGAAGTGAGCGGATTGGAGGCGGAGGCGCAGATCATCGAGTACCGCGCCGGCAACAGCAAGCAGTTCTCCGGCGTGAAGATGCCCGGCATCGCCAAGTGCGGACATGTCACGCTGAAGAAAGGCGTTTTCGCCAGGGACAACAGCTTCTACGCCTGGTACGCGCAAATCTCGATGAGCCTGATCAAGCGGGTAACGATGGTGATCAGGCTGCTCGACGAGAAGGGCAACCCGACCATGGTCTGGACCTTGCAGAATGCCTGGCCTACCAAGGTCAGCGGCACCGACCTGAAAGCCGACGGCAACGAGGTGGCGGTCGAGACGCTGGAAGTCACCTACGAGAGCCTGGTCATTGCTGTTCCGCCGCCACCCGGGGGCGCCGCATGAATGTTTCGCCGCTGGACGGCGAGACTGACCTGGTGTCGATGACGGTCATGCTGAACGGGCATGCCATGTCAGATGACTATGTAGTCGAATGCATGCACGTCACGCGCGAGGTCAATCGCCTGGGCACGGCCCGCATCGTGCTCGCCGACGGCGATCCATCGATGGGGGGATTCAAGCTCAGTACGGCAGACACGCTGGCACCCGGCGTGATGGTGGAGGTCAGAATGGGCTACCACCAGAACACCAGCACCGTGTTCAAGGGCATCATCGTCAAGCACGGCGTGAGGATGGACCAGCAGGGCCGTTCGCAGCTGGTACTGACCTGCACCGACAGCGCCGTCAAACTGACGGCGGGCCGCAAGAGCGCCGTGTATCGCGGCCAGTTCGAGGCCGATATCTGGCGGGCACTGCTGGAGGCGCAGGGGCTGACGCTGGTGCAGGGCGGGGCAGCCGGAACAGGGGAGGGTGCGGTGGCCGGACCGTCGGACCTAGTGCGCTATGACAGCAGCGACTGGGACTTCATGCTGGCCCGCGCCGAGGCTGGCGGCCTGGTGCTGCTGGTGGACGACACCGAGGTCGCCATCGGTGCGCCGGTGCATGCCGACAACGGCTGCGGGCTGCTACTCGCCTATGGCGTGTCGATGATCGCGTTCAATGCCGAGATCGATGCGCGCAACCAGCTCAGCGCGGTAAGTGCCGGCGAGGTGCCCGGCGCAGGCGTGCGCGGTACGGTGAGTTTCCAGGGCAACGCACTGGCGGTGCCGGGCAAGACCATCAAACTTGCCGGACTGGGTGGGCGCTTCGACGGCGACGTGTATATCGCCCGTGTGGAGCACACGCTGGAACAAGGTAACTGGGTGACCGAGGTCGCTTTCGGCCTGCCGCCGCGCTGCTTCGCCAGTGACGACGCGCAGGTGTATGCCCCGGCCGTGTTGGGCTTGCAGGTTGGCAGCGTGCAGCAGATCGAAGCCGCCCCCCAGGGCCAGTTGCGCGTCCGTGTCAGCTTGCCCATGCTTGACGCCGAAGACAAAGGCGTGTGGGCACGGCTGGGCACGCCATACGCGACGGACCAGGGCGGGTTGACGGTATTGCCGGAGGATGTCAGGAAGATCACCACCATCAGCACGCCGGGCGGCCATACGCTGGTGCAGGATGATGACGGCCAGTCAAACACCATCACCGACTCGGATGCGAAGATGGTGGCCATGTCGAAGGAGGGCGTGGTCCAGTGCAGCAAGACCCGGCTGCCCCTCAGCGCCGACGGGGACAGCGAGATCACGGCCGCCAGGGCGCTGGAGGCCGAGCTGGCTTGGCTGGATGGCGTCATCGCGTCGTCGATGGCGCATCATTTCCAGTGCGCCGACGCTCCTTGCATGCTGGAGCCGCCCACCTTGCCGGCGCACGCGCCGTATGCCTTGGCGTTGCACAAATGGGGGCTGAGTGCCGAGGAGCGGCTGGTGCTGATACTCGCGCTGGCGCCGCATGTGCGTCCGCAGGCGCTGGACAGTTTTCTGATTCGCAACGCCAGCCTGGATTTGCCGTTCAGCGAATTCGGCGGGCAGGGCGGTAGCCACCGGGGCTTCTGGCCGACAGCCGAGACCGCGTCATTTCTGCTGGCCGGCGACCGGCTGGCGGCACGCGTGGCCACGCAGCGCCTGTTCGGCGCCGGCGCGCCGCTGCGCAGGCTGGGCTTGCTGGCCTGGGATGAGTGGCCAGCCGACGGCGCTGCGCCCCGGGCCCTGTTCAATCACCCGCTGACACTGGGACGCGATGCGCTGTCGTTGCTGGTCACCGGAGAGTCTTGGCAGCCCGACTATGACGGCGACTTTCCGGCCCGGCGCCTCAGTACCACCTTGGACTGGGACCAACTGGTGCTGGCGCCGCAGCTGCAGGACCAGGTGGACGAAATCCGCGCCTGGATCGAACACCGCGACACGCTGCTGCGTGGCTGGGGATTGGAGCGGCGCATCCAGCCGGGCTTCCGCAGCCTGTTTTATGGCCCGCCCGGCACCGGCAAGTCGCTCACCGCCGCGCTGCTGGGCAAGCAGAGCGGCTTGCCGGTGTACCGCATCGACCTGTCGATGGTGGTGTCGAAGTATGTCGGCGAGACGGAGAAAAACCTGGCGCGCGTGTTTGAACAGGCCGAGCAGCAAGACTGGATCTTGTTCTTCGACGCGGCTGATGCACTGTTCGGCAAGCGCAGCGGCGGCTCCGGCGTCAACGGCCGCTACGCCAGCGAGGACGCTGCCCGCCTGTTGCAGCGGATAGAGGATTACCCAGGCGTGGCCATTCTGGCGACTAATCTCAAGGACGATATCGACGAGGCCTACGCGCGGCGCTTCCAGTCGATGCTGCATTTCCCGATGCCGGACCGCGCCGAGCGCCTGCGGCTATGGCAGGACGCCTTTGCGCCGCCGTGCCGGTTGGCGCCGGACTGCGTGCTCGATGTGCTGGCCGATGAATTTGAACTGAGCGGCGGCGCCATCATCAACGTGCTGCGCTACGCGGCGTTGGCTTGCCTACGACGCGGCAGCGAGGAGATCGGCATGGACGACGTACGCCAGGGCGTGCGGCGCGCGTTGCGCCAAGACGCTTGCCTTCCCCTTCTGGAGAAACGATGTTAGGGCAGAGCGTTTCCTGAACTCTCCAACGGCAGTCGCAAAACTGCCGGCGATACCTGCATCGACTACTCTGTCGTCTGCCCCAGGCTGACCAGGCGAGCCAGCGTCTCCTGTGCGTTCATTGACTTGGCCAAGGAAACGGCAGTCATGCCGCGGCTGTCCACGGCATCGATGCGCGCGCCGTGCTGCAGCAGCAGGTCGAAGATGGCCAGGCGGTTGAACATGGCAGCCATCATCAACGGTGTCTTGCCGTCCGGGCTGGCGCCTTCCACGCTGGCGCCGTGCTGCAGCAGCAGTTCGGCGATCTTCAGATAGCCCTTGTAGGCCACGCCGGCCAGCGGCGTCTGGCCCTGGTCGTTGGGCACGTTGGCGTCGGCGCCCGCTTCGAGCAGCAGGCGCGACGTTTCCAAGTGGCCGAGGTAGCTGGCCAGCATGATCAGGCTGTCGCCTTTTTCGTTGCGGAAGTTCACTGGCACGCCGTGGGCGAGCATGACGCCCAGTTGCTGCGTGTCGCCTTCGCGCACCAGGGCGAACAGGCCCTGGATGAATTCCAGCGTTTCGGCATCCATCGTTGCCGGGATTTTTCGTGCATCGGTGTTCATCGTATGTTTTCCGCAAAGGTGGGTCATGCCTGTAGTCTACTATGTGGCTGGCGCCAGCGCCTTTTGCCGCGAGGCCAGCGCAGCGCCGATGAAAAGGGCGATGGCCGAGGCGATCAGCCCCCGCTCCAGGCCGGCGGGCCCGTCGGCGATCCAGCCGACCACGATGGGGCCGACGATCTGGCCCAGCGCGAATACCGTCGTGTAAGCGCTGATGCCGGCCGTCCAGGATTGCTGCGGAAGGTTATGCCGCACCAGGGCCGTGGTCGACGCCACCACCGACAGGAACACGGCGCCGAAGACCAGTCCGGACAGGAACACGACGGGGACAAAGCTGGTTAGCGCAGGCAGGATGGTGACCACGCCCAGCACGCCATTCAATATAGCCAGCGATTCGCCGCCCCTGTAGCGGTCCAGCATGCGTGCCCAGATGCGCGACGACGCCACCACCGCCAGGCCCAATACCGTGTAGAACACGGTGATCAAGGCAGGCGGCATGCCTTGCTGCTTGAGCAGGGCGATGACGAAGGTCATGTAGCCGATGTAGCCGACGCCGAACATGAAGTAGCCGGCCAGGCTGGGGAAAAAGTCGCGCCAGGCGAAGCGCAGCGGCGTGTCGAGGGTGCGTGGCGCTTCGCCGATGGCTTTCGCCGGCAGGGCCATGATGGCAGTGGCGGCCAGGCAGGCGATGCCCAGTGCCAGCCATGGCCATTGCCAGGCATGCGCGGCGCCATGCTCCTGTGCAGATGTCAACGCGGCCGGCACCAGCAAGGCCGACAGCGCGATGCCGAAACCCGTGCCGCCGTAGTACAGGCCGATATAGAAGCCGGCGCGCTGGCTGTGCATGGAACCGAGGCGCGCCGCCAGCACGCCACCGGCGATGAACATGAAGGCGCTGGCCACGCCCGCACACACACGCTGCAGGAACAGGGTAGTCGTATCGCTGACGAGGCCCGACATCAGCATGAAGATGCTGGCCAGCACGGAGCCGGCGATCAGCAAGCGCCACACGCCCAGGCGGCGCATCAGCGCTGGCGTGGCCAGGGCACCGAGAAAATAGCCGAGCGCATTGAAGGTGTTCATGGCGCCGGCCAGCAGGTAGGACCAGCCCAGGTCGGCACGCATGGGCGGCAGCAGCAAGCCATAGGAAAAACGCGACAGGCCCAGGGCCACGGCGGCACCCAGCGAGAGTGCCAGCGCCGTGGCCAGCGGATGGGAGGGGGAATGATCGTGTGACGGCATGGCCTGGTGACCCATCTAGAGGAAAGCGTGCGGTGGAGTTGGCGCCGGGGCTGGGCGCGGTGCAAGGTCTGTCGGTCGCGGTGGCACTCACCATACGCCGTTTTTTACTGCCAAGTTAATGAATTGAGCTTGAGAAGTCAAGCATGCGCCGTAGCTGCATGGCACTGGCAATAAGGCAATCCTTTCCGCCTTTACTTTTGGAAAAGATTATGAAACACGCAATCCCATTTGATTGCAAGCAGAAAATTAACTTTCTTGCAATTAATTTTGCAGCTTGCTCCTGATCCTCCATGGCATAAGGGCACTATGAACAAGAACAAACCTGGCGCATTGTTGGCTGGCTGCGCTTCGGAGTCGTCGCAAGCCCTGGCTGTCCTCACGTTGGTCCACGCACCCTGAGCGCTGTCGGCAAGTTCGACAAGCGCGAGAATTTCATGCGCGCCATCTTTTCCGATGGCATTGACCGTCTGGGCAGCCAGTTGAAAACGTTTTTGATTGTGCACCTGCAGACGTCCAACCGTTTCAATGTGCTCAACCGCGATAACGTGGCCGAACTCAAGCAGGAAGCGCAGTTCAAGAAGGATGGCCAGAATATCAAGAGCGCAGATGTCGTCGTCACGGGCGACGTGACCGAATTCGGCCGCAAGGAAGTGGGCGACAAGCAATTGTTCGGCATCGTGGGCCGCGGCAGGACGCAAGTGCGCCAGCAAGCAGGCTGCTGATGACTATATGGCGTTCAAGGCGGCCAAGCCCCGTTCCATCGTGGTCTTGCCGCCGTTGAACAACTCGCCGGAAGTCAATGCCGGCAACAGCGTTTACGCGCAAGTGAGCTATCAACTGGCCGAGGCAGGCTACTATGCGTCGCCGGTTGCCATGGTCGGTGAAACCTTCAAGCAGAACGGCTTGACGAACGCGGCCGATATCCACGGTGTCGATGCCAAGAAGCTCAACGAGATTTATGGCGCCGATGCGGGCCTGTAAACTGCTGCACAGGCCCTGCATCTGCCAGGGCCTGTTGTGGGCAGTGGCATGCGAGCGACGCCGCATCGTTTGCAGTGACGACCAGTGCCAGAGGAAATCGCGGACTCGTCGTCCGGCGCTGCTTTTCTTGAGTCCGGGAAGAGCCTAAGAGAGAGCAAACGATATCTTGCCTGATTCTTGCCGTGCTAGGAATCTATGAGTATGAAAATGGCACAGCAGGAATTGGTATTGCGACTGCGGTCATCACAGAGTTCGCTCTAGCGGTAGTATTTTTCAATCTTTGGCGAAGTGACCGGACGCTGTTAGCGCGCATGCTGATCGGCCGTACATAAATCTGACAGGATGTTAAAGGGTAAGCGCTGCCGTAGTCTGATATCGCCAGGAGCAGACCTATTGCGAGGCTACGCCTTAACTCGTCATGTAGTCGTTACATCGAATTCTCATTGTTCGTTGTTCGACTTCAGAGATAATCATCAGTAACCCCAGATTCAGCATCCTCCAAACGTAGCAAGAAAGGATTCAATGCGCCGTCTCGTCACCTTAATTCCCCTGATGTTTTGCACTCCTATGGCCTTTGCTGCCGTACCAGTGAATATTCACGTTCCACCTAATGTACAAGCGTGCACTCGTGCGCAACCCTGTCCAGTTGCAATCCTTAGCCCAGGATATGGGCTTTCCGGTTCAGACTACTCATTCGTCACACGAAATCTCAACCGAATGGGTTACTTGGTTGTCGCGTTGCAAGATAGCTCTGGCGGCATAGAGTTAGATCGAGACGCGCCGATTAGGAAGCAACTACAGGCGATGGCCCGCGTAGCTTCACGGTCGATCTCCACCGTGATCGACGGGACCTCAGTCCGCTATCCTCAGTTCGATTGGCGACACTTGCTTCTCGTCGGGCACTCCCTTGGTGGCGACAGTTCGGCTCAGTTTTCCGCTGACAACCCGAGCCGCGTATCCAGCTTTATCAGCCTCGACAGCCGTCGGGTCGCGTTGCCCCGCTCAGCTGGTATCCACGTCCTGACAATTCGTGCCAGTGACACCACTGCCGACCCCGGTGTACTGCCGAACAAGAAAGAGCGCGGCTACTACGGTACATGCGTGGTCCACATCAAAGGCTCGCGCCACAAGGATATGCAAGATGCTGGTAGTGAACAATTGAAGGCCAAAATTGTATCCGCTATCGATACTTTCCTCGCTCCAGCGCAGCACCCTAAATACGCTTGCGACCGAGACTCAAAGCTCGAATAATGTTCAGGCGATCATTTTGATATTGCAAAGTCCGCTAAGGGGTGGAACCTGCCGATGACTGCGACCGGCCAGGAGCGGACAGTCGGTAATTGACCAATCAAACTTTACTCAGAAAGTCAGCATGTCTCACCTTGATCCTTTTGATGTTATTTCATGCACCGTTGATCTGGATGATCCGGCAGAGCACGGTGATGCTCAACGCTTTATGGTTAACGCCCTGGCTCGGGTGATCGGATGTCTACCCGTTACCGCGCAATCTTCTGTTTTGGCTGCTAAACGATATCTTGAGGGCGCGGCAACGGATAGCGAGGCCTTAGCTGTCCGGGCGAGGCTTTGGGAGGCCATCCGAGGACGCGATTTGTCGGATGACCCTGAGGTGTTGCGCATCAGAACCACGATTTGTGCGCTGCACGGCATGGACGCTGAAGCTCCTTACGACAAGTTGGAATACTTTCTGACGTCTTGGGAGCGCAGCGGCTTAAGCATGGTCGAGCTAGCTGGAGCGATGTTCGACACATACGGCGTTGTATATCACGACGCTTAATCGGCTGCGGTGACATATGTCGAATGCGCCAGAACTATGTCTCTATGTCTGCTTCGAGGCGGAGCCTGGCAACGATGGCAACCGGCCCAGCGGACTTAAGTACTGCATGAAAATTGATAAATATTTGATCACACGACTGCCAAAGAACGGTAAGGATGTGGACGCTGCCAAAGAACTGTTGGCCTTAGAGCAAGATGTCCATTCGGGGCGATAGTGGTCGTTTTGCGAGGCTACTTTGAGCCGAGCTGCTCGAAAGCAGAGGCTCGCTAACCCTGTCGCCCCTGTTGAATGTCCGCTTAGTTTATTTAAGGAAGAATTGATGTCAAAAATATCTATATCGCTCGCAATGCCAAGTAATAATTTGGATGCTGTGAAATTGATTCATAAGGTAACGGGGTTGCCACTTGGTGTGGCAAAAGAAAAGATTTTGATGGGTGAAAAGGGAGTATTTTATTCTGCTGAATTATTCCTTAATGATCACGTCACTAGGGACAAAGAAATTAGAGCACTAATCCATGGACTTCATGAAATTGGTCTCGATTTGTATATTGCTGAAATACCTTATGATCAAGATTGGGATGCTGCAGTTGATATCGGTCGTATAGATGAAGAAATATTGGAGAATATGTTGGATAGCGCATACGATTAGAAAAGGAACAAGAAGGCCGGCCCTGTGGCTCCTGCGGGAATATGCGTCAGGGGAGCTTCCGCTTTGGGGTGCAGACGGTCGCCTGACGTGATGTGTCAGCTCAAGTCTGAGCTACTGCAATTCAGGTCAGCTTCAACGTGGTATCGGAAGAGATGCGGGACAAGACCGCGCTGGTCTTCCTGAAACCGCAGAACCCGCAGAGCAAATGCCAGATCCATGCCTGGCAAGTGTTGACGGGCGTGCCTGACACCACCAAATCTTTCGTCTACCCCCATATCCAATTCGACGGCAACTGCTACGTCGTCGCCAGACCCGTCGGGCCATGCAATATGTCGATGCGCACTCGGCCACGATGCAGAGCGTGGCGCCGGTCCCGGCCGGCGTCAGTTGGCAGCGGCGACAATGCCTGCGTACCGGGTCACTTGCTTGCTGACCTGGCAGGCGGCAGCCGGCTTCTCCCAGCCGCGTTAAGATAGCGGTATTTTCAAGACTGTGAGGGGCCTGCGTGCGCGTGTTACTGGTGGAGGATGATCCGATGATCGGGGAAAGCCTGGTCGAGGGCTTGCGCGGTGAGTGCTATGCCGTGGACTGGGTGCGCGATGGCCACGATGCGGAGCTGGCGCTGGCCGGTTTCGCCTACGATTTGATGCTGCTGGACCTGGGCTTGCCCGGCAAGGAGGGCATGGAGGTGTTGCGCGCCATGCGTGCGCGGGGCGCCGAATTGCCCGTGCTGATCATCACGGCGCGCGATGGCACGCCGGCACGCGTCGATGGACTCGACAGCGGCGCAGATGACTACCTGATAAAACCGTTCGACCTCGATGAATTGCTGGCGCGCATACGCGCGCTGCTGCGCCGCAGGGTCAGCCGTTCGCGCTCCGTCATTGAACATGGCGCGCTGACCCTGGACCTGGCCAGCCACGACGTCACTTATGAAGGTGCACAGATCAAGCTGCCGCCGCGCGAGTTTTCCGTGCTGCGCGCTTTGCTTGACCATCCGGGCAAGGTGGTGTCGAAGCGCCAGCTGAGCGAAAAGCTGTACGGCTGGGATAGCGAAGTGGAAAGCAATACCGTTGACGTGTATGTCTACCAGCTGCGCAAGAAGCTGGGCGCGGACAGCATCCAGACCGTGCGCGGCGTGGGCTACAAGATGCGGGTAGTAGCTTGATGACCATCCGCCGCCAGTTGCTGCTGGGTTTACTGGCGGCCACCTTGCTGTGCGTGCTCGGCGCAGGCATTTCGCTGTTCCGTTCGCTGCTGGAAGAAGCCAATGAACTGGCCGATTTGCAGCTGCGCCAGCTGGCCGTGGCCTTGCCCGACGAGTTCGAGCCGCAAACGGGCCTGGCCGCCGCGCAAGAGCCGGAAGAAGCGTTCGCGCTGCAGGCGTGGGACGAGGACGGCCAGCCGCTGTCCGTCTTGCCGGACCAGCCGGCACTGCCGCGCTATGCGCTGGCCGGCTTTGCCGATGTCACCTTGCGCGGCGAGGACTGGCGCCTGTACGGCGAGACGCGGCGCGGCCGCTACGTGCAGGTGGCGCAGGCGCAGGCCGTGCGCGACCAGCTGGCCTGGCAGATGACGATGCGCGCTGGCGCACCCCTGCTGGTGTTCGCGCTGATCCTGGCGTTGCTGATCGTCGCCGTGGTGGGACGCGCGCTGGCGCCCCTGCACCGGCTGGCCGAATCGGTGGCGGGCCGTTCGCCGGATACCCTGACGCCGCTGGTGGCCGACGCCATGCCGCCTGAGCTGCGGCCCGTGGCGCTGGCGCTGAATGGATTGATGGGGCAGTTCGAGGCGGCGCTGACGGCGCAGCGCACCTTCGTTGCCGATGCCGCGCATGAATTGCGTTCGCCGCTGACGGCGCTGAAATTGCAGCTGCAGGTGGCCGAGCGGGCGGGCAGCGAGGAAGAACGCCGCGTCGCGCTGGCGCGTCTGCATGAACGGCTGGACCGCAGCACGCACCTGGTGCGGCAACTGCTCAGTCTGGCGCGCCACGAAACGGCGCTGGCGGCCAGCCAGCTGCACACGGTGGACCTGGGGCAGTTGCTGGAAGCGGCCGTGGCCGATCACAGCGCGCTGGCCGACAGCCGCGCCATCGACCTGGGCGTGGTGGATACGTTGCCGGCCAGGGTGCTGGTGCAGGCCGATCCCGATGGTTTGCAAGTGTTGCTGAATAACCTGATTGACAACGCCTTGCGTTACACGCAGCAGGGCGGAAGGGTCGACTTGCAGGCGGCGGTGGAAGAGGGCCGGCCCGTGCTGCGCGTCTCCGACAACGGCCCCGGCGTGCCGCGCCAGCACCATGCACGCCTGTTCGACCGCTTCTTCCGTCCCGACGGCAACGACGCCTGGGGCTGTGGCCTGGGCCTGTCCATCGTGCGCCATATCGCCGAGCACCACCGGGCCGATATCGCGCTGGCCGATGGGGAAGCGGGGCGGGGCCTGCAGGTGACGGTGCGCTTTCCGCAGCCAGCCTGAAAGTAAAAAAAGCGGATGCCGTCGCCAGCATCCGCTTTGCAGTCACGGGCGAAGCGCTTACGCCAGCTCGGTGATGAACTGCTCGCGCGCAGGGCGCACTTTTTTCAGGTCCACCAGCCAGTCGCCCTCGTCGGCGCGGTAGCCCAGCGGCAGCATGACGACGGAACGCAAGCCTTTTTCGCGCAGATTCAGGATTTCATCGACCTTGGCCGGATCAAAACCTTCCATCGGCGTCGAATCGACTTTTTCCTGCGCTGCGGCGATCAGAGCCGTGCCCACGCCGATATACGCCTGGCGCGCCGCGTGCTGGTAGTTGGTTTCCGCATCGCGCTGCGGATACGTGGCCAGGATTTGCTGGCGGTACGCTTCCCAGCCTTCATTCTTGAAGCCGCGCACGGTGTTGACCAGGTCAAAGCGCGCGTTGATGCGTTCTACCGTGTAATTGTCCCAGGCGGCAAACACCAGCAGGTGCGAGGCGTCCGTCACTTGCGACTGGTTCCATGCATGCGGCTTGATCTGCTCGCGCAGGGCCGGATTCGTCACGACGAATACTTCATACGGGTGCAGACCGCTGGAGCTGGCTGTCAGGCGCACGGCTTCCACAATGCGCTCGACCTTGTCTTGCGGCACCGTTTTCGTCGGGTCCATCTTCTTGGTGGCGTAGCGCCATTGCAGTGTTTCGAGCAAATCGGACATGTAAGTCCCTTTCATAATGAATAGTTCAGATTGGAAATGATAGCGGATTCAGGCATTTCAAGTGCAAAGGGCCAAAGAACTTGTATAGCGCACTCAAACGGGGTTGTCTACAGGCCAAGCATGGCAAGCTCATGCTGTGGATAGCGCGCGCCCTGCACGCTGGCGGGCGCAAAGGCGGCGCCGATGGCGGCCAGTTCGGTTTCGCTCAGGGTGATCTGCGCAGCAGCCACATTCTCTTCCAGGTGCGTCACGCTGCGGGCGCCAGGAATGGGCACGAGATCGGTGCCCTGGGCCAGCAGCCAGGCCAGTGCCAGCTGGGCCGCTGTGGCGCCGCGCGCCGCCGCCAGGCGCTGCAGCTCGGCAATCATGTGCGCGTTGGCCGCCATCGCCAGCGGCTGGAAACGGGGCAGGCTGTGGCGGTAGTCATCCGGCGCCAGTGCGGCGCTGGACGTGAGCTGGCCCGTCAGGAAGCCCCGGCCTAGCGGGCTGTAGGGGACGAAGCCGACGCCCAGCGCGCGGCAGGCGGGCAGCACTTCGGCTTCCACGTCGCGGCTCCACAGCGAATACTCGGATTGTACGGCCGCAATCGGGTGCACTGCGTGGGCGCGGCGCAGGGTGGAGGCCGATACTTCCGACAGCCCCAGGTTGCGCACCTTGCCCGCGCGCACCAGATCGGCCATGGCGCCCACGACGTCCTCGATGGGCACGGCGGGGTCCACGCGGTGCTGGTACAGCAGGTCGATACACTCGATGTCCAGCCTGGACAGCGATGCTTCCACGGCGCGGACGATGTGCTCGGGGCGGCTGTCCACGCCCGCCATGCGTTCCACACCCTGGCCGTGGGGCAAGATCTTGAAGCCGAACTTGGTGGCCACACTGACCTTGACTTTGCCGCGCAGCTGCTTCAGGGCGCGGCCCACCAGCTCTTCGTTGGCGTAGGGGCCGTAGACTTCCGCCGTATCGATCAGGGTGACGCCCAGTTCCACGGCGCGGTGCAGCACGCGCAGCGAGGTGGCTTCGTCGGCGCCGCCGTAGGCAAAGCTCATGCCCATGCAGCCCAGGCCGATGGGGGCGACGCGCAAGCCGGACTTGCCCAATGTTCTGTATTCCATTTCCATTCCTCGTCAAAAAAGATGCAATGAGTATGGACGAAGCAACAGCATGCGATAAGATCACTTATTCTGCATGTATTACTGAATATGGCTCATTAATCTTTTTCCTCCATCATGGCTGACCTGAATGAATTGACGGCCTTTGCCGCCGTCGCCCGCCTGCGCAGCTTTCGCAAGGCGGCCCTCGAACGGGGCGTGTCCGCCTCGGCCCTGAGCCATGCGCTGCGCACGCTGGAAGAGCGCCTGGGCGTGCGCCTGCTGAACCGCACCACGCGCAGCGTCACGCCGACCGAGGCGGGGCAGCAGTTGCTGGCGCGCCTGGCGCCGGCCATGCGCGAAATCGATGATGCCTTGCTGGACCTGAGCACCTTGCAGGATGTGCCTGCAGGCAAGCTGCGCCTGAACGTGCCCCGTCCGGCCGCGCGGCTGCTGCTGGCGCCCATGCTGAGCTGTTTTGTGGCCCGCTATCCGCGCGTGCAAGTGGAACTGGTTACCGATGACGGCATGATCGATATCGTGCGCGACGGTTTTGACGCGGGCATCCGCTTCGGCGAGCAGGTGGCGGCCGATATGATTGCCGTGCCTGTGGGCGCGCCGCAACCGTTCTTGGTGGTGGCGTCGCCCGCCTACCTGGCTGCGCATGGCGCACCGGCCACGCCGCACGTGCTACTGGAGCATGCCTGTATCGGTCGGCGTTTTCCCAGCGGGCGCCAGTATGCGTGGGAGTTCGGGCAGGAGGGGGAAGCCGTCAGCATCGCCGTCAGCGGTCCGCTGGTATTCGACGATGATGAGCTGATGCTGCGCGCGGCCCGCGATGGCGCGGGACTGGCGTATGTGTACGAGGCCGATGCGCGCGCCGATATCGCGGCGGGGCGCCTGGTCAATGTGCTGGAGCGCTGCTTGCCGCCGCCGTCCCGTTACTTCCTGTATTACCCCAGCAGGCGGCAGATGCCGGCCGTATTGCGCGCCTTTGTCGACATGCTGCGTGCGCCGCCGGTGTAGTCAGCCGGTGGCCGGCGGCGCGCCATGCTCGACCGGCCACTTGATCGTAAACAGGCTGCCGCCCGCCTTGCCGCGCGTGCACACCGCGCTGCCGCCATGGGCGCGGGCGATGGCTTCGACCACGGCCAGCCCCAGGCCGCTGCCCGCGTTCAGGTCGACACGCGCGCTGTCGCCGCGGCGGAACGCCTCGAACACGTGCGGCGCCAGTTCCTCGGCAATACCGGGACCCGCATCCTCGACGCTCAGGTAGTACTGGCCGGCCTGTACGCGGGTGCGCAGGCGCAGCAGGCCCGGATGCGCATAGCGGCGCGCGTTGTCGAGCAGGGCCAGCACGATTTGCCGGATGCGCGCGGCGTCGCAGCAGACGGGATGGTCGGACAGGTGCAACTGCAGGGAAAAGCCGGCCGCTTCCATGTCCGGCGCCAGCAGGCGGCCCACTTCCTCGATTTCCAGCGTCAGGTCCGTCCACGCCATGCGCAGCTGCATGTAGCCGCTGTCGGCCAGGCTCAGGGTGCGCAAGTCCTCGATCAGGCGGCCCAGGTCCTCGACTTGCGATAGCAGGCTGGAAAACGGCACTTCTTCGGGCTTGAAGACGCCGTCGACCACACCCTGCAAGGTGCCGCGCAGGATGGTCACGGGCGTGCGCAGTTCGTGCGCGATGGCGGCATTCCACGTCTCGCTTTCCTTGGCCGCCCGCTGCAGGCGCTCGGCCATGCTGTTGAAGTCATCGACCAGCATGGCCGTCTCGCCCAGGCTGCGGTCGCCCGCGAAGGCGCGCGCGGACAGGTCGCCATGCGCCACGCGGCGCACGCTGTCCATCACCGAATTGATGGGTTTCAGGATGCGCGAAGCGAGTTTGATGGCGAAAAACGCGGCCAGCAGCAAGCCGAAGATGGTGATGGCGAAGATCCACAGCCACTCGACGGTACTGGGCGACCAGTCGTCGGGTTCGGACAGCATGTTGGGGTCGATCTTGAAGGCGACGGCAAAGAAGATCCATGAACCCATCCAGATGAGCAGGATGCTGCTGACCATCAGCACGGACATCGACAGCACGATCTGCCGGTTCAAGCCTGTGAAGCGCATCAGTCGCTTTCCAGCCGGTAACCTACGCCGCGCAGGCTGGCCGGCATGTTCATGACGCCCGCTTCCTCGAGCTTCTTGCGCAGCTTGCTGACATGGCTGTCCACCGTGCGTTCCAGCGAATTGCTCTCGGGCATGCACGACTCCAGCAATTCCAGGCGGCTGCAGACGCGCCGCGGCGTGCGCGCCAGGTGGGCCAGCAGGCGAAATTCCGTCAGCGTCAGGCTGAGCATGAGGGGCTGGGGCGCGCCTTCGCGCAGCACGCTGGCCACATACGTTTCCTGGTCGATTTCGATGGCCCCGCAGCGCAGGCGCTGGCCGCCCACCGGGTGGTGGCGCACGCGCGAGCGGCGCAGCACGGCCGCCACGCGCGCCACCACTTCGGCTGGATTGAAGGGCTTGATGATGTAGTCGTCGGCGCCCACGCGCAGGGCGGCCAGCTTGTCCGCATCCTGGTCGCGCGCCGTGAGCATGATGACGGGCGTTTCGCCGCGCCGCCGCACTTCCGTCAGCACGCCCCAGCCATCGACCTTGGGCATTTGCACGTCGAGCAGCAGCAGGTCCGGCGCCAGCGCCAGGTGCTGCTGCAGCGCTTCCTGGCCGTCCAGGGCGAAGGCCGTGCGGTAGCCATCTCGCTCCAGGTAACCGGCGAGGATGCGGGCGATTTGCGGTTCATCTTCAGCGATCAGGACGAGGGCGGAAGGGGGTATGGTGGCAAGAAACGAGGGCTGCGTGGCGCTGTGATGATAGTTCATATAAATAGTCTAGCATTCTTCGCGCTCTCCATCGAATCTCCACATTTCTTTGACGAAACATCCACGCAAGGCTTTTATGCTGCGCTTATCTGTCGACCGGACCGCCGGTTGGGATCCGCCATAGAGAAAAGTCATGCCAGTAAAGTACCTCACCAGGAAAAACATATTCATCGCCGCGGCACTGCTCAGCCTTGCCGCCTGTTCCAAACCCGCGCCGGAAGAAGGCGCCGCACCGCCCGCCGCCGTGACGGTGCTCAAGCTGCAAGCGGCGCCCGTGGTCCTCAGCGACGAATTGCCGGGCCGCGTGGCCGCCTTCCGCACGGCCGATATCCGCCCGCAGGTGGGCGGCATCGTGCTGCGTCGCCAGTTCGAGCAGGGCGCCGAAGTGAAGGCGGGGCAGAAGCTGTTCCAGCTCAACCCCGCGCCGTTCCAGGCGGAAGTCGATTCGGCCGCCGCCGCCCTGCAGCATGCGGTGGCCACGGCGAACCGCGCCAGCAGCCAGGCCGACCGTTTGAAACCGCTGGTGGAGGCGGACGCCATCAGCCGCCAGGCATATGACGATGCAGTTGCCCAGCGCGAGCAAGCCGTGGCCACCGTGGCGCAGGCGCGGGCCAGCCTCGCGCGCCGCCGCCTGGACCTGGCCTTTGCCAGTATCGAGGCACCGATTGCCGGGCGCATCGGCTCCGAACTGGTGACCGAAGGCGCGCTCGTGGGCCTTGCCGATGCAACGCCGATGGCGCGCATCCAGCAAATCGACAAGGTGTATGTCGACGTGCGCCAGCCAGCCGCCGCGCTGGCAGCGCTGCAAGCCTCAGGCAACGGAGGCGCTGACAAGCTGCCCGTGACGATCCTGGGCGCGGACGGCCAGCCGCATCCCGTGACGGGGCGCATCCTGTTCTCGGGCATCAGCGTCGATGCGGGCACGGGCGACGCCGTCATCCGCGTGCTGGTCGACAATCCGCAGCGCCAGCTCTTGCCGGGCATGTTCGTGCGTGCCCGCATCGCCCGCGCCGTGCAGGCAAATGGCGTGCTCGTGCCGCAGCAAGCCGTCTTGCGCAGCAGCGATGGCCAGGCGCAGGCCTGGGTGCTCGATGGCACGCACAAAGCCAGCCTGAAACCGATTGCCGTGGGCGACGTGGTCGAGCACCAGTATGTGGTCAACGGCGGATTGAAGGCCGGTGAAACCGTCGTCATCGAAGGCCAGGAACGCCTGCAGCCAGGCGCCACCGCCGCGCCCCAACCGTGGAAGCGCGCCGCCGCCGTTGCCAAAGCACCTCCCGTCAGCGCCGTGCGCTGACCCGTACGCATTGAAAGTGTACTTACTGAAAGTGGTTTAATCACATGCCTCAATTTTTCATCAACCGCCCCGTCTTTGCGTGGGTGGTGGCGGTCTTCATCGTCCTGTTCGGACTGATCGCCATACCGCAATTGCCGATTGCGCGCTTTCCTTCCGTGGCGCCGCCTAGCGTCAGCATCAGCGCCAACTACCCTGGCGCCACGCCGCAAACCATGAACGATTCCGTGGTGGGCCTGATTGAACGCGAGCTGTCTGGCGTCAAGCACCTGCTGTATTTCGAGTCGTCCACCGATACGTCGGGTTCGGCCTCGATCACCGTCACTTTCCAGCCCGGCACCGATCCGGAAATGGCGCAGGTGGATGTACAAAACCGCCTGAAAGCCATCGAACCGCGCCTGCCGCAAGCCGTGCGGCAAAATGGCCTGACGGTGGAATCTGCGTCGTCGGGCTTTTTGATGATCGTCAGTTTGATCTCCGAGAATGGCCAGCACGATGAAGTGGCGCTGGGCGACTACCTGGCGCGCAACGTGACGGAAGAACTGCGCCGCATTCCCGGCGTGGGCAAAGTGCAGCTGTTCGGCTCCGAGCGGGCCATGCGCATCTGGGTCGATCCGGCCAAGCTGGTATCGTACAACATCGCCATGGGCGAGCTGACGGCCGCCATCGCGCAGCAAAATGCGCAGATTGCCCCGGGCCGCCTGGGCGACTCGCCCGCCGTCGAAGGCCAGCGTGTCACCATTCCGCTGACGGTGCAGGGCCAGCTGCAAACGCCGGCCGAATTTTCCGCCATCGTGCTGCGCGCGAATGCGGATGGCTCGAAAGTGACGATTGGCGACGTGGCGCGCGTGTCCTTGGGGGCGCAAAGCTTCAACTTCAGCATCCGCGAAAACGGACAAGCCGCGTCTGGCGCCGCCATCATGCTGTCGCCGGGCGCCAACGCCGTGCAGACGGCGGCCGCCGTGCGTGCGCGCATGGCCGAGTTGGCGCACACCATGCCTGCCGGGATCAAGTACTCGGTGCCGTTCGACACGGCGCCGTTCGTGAAAATCTCGATTGAAAAGGTCATCGTCACCTTGCTGGAAGCGATGGTGCTGGTGTTCCTTGTCATGTACCTGTTCCTGCAAAAGATACGCTACACCCTGATTCCCGCCATCGTCGCGCCGATTGCCCTGATGGGCACTTTTACGGTGATGCTCCTGGCCGGCTATTCGGTCAACGTACTGACCATGTTCGGCATGGTGCTGGCCATCGGCATCATCGTCGATGACGCCATCGTGGTCGTGGAGGCGGTGGAGCGCCTGATGGCCACCGAAGGCTTGTCGCCAAAAGAAGCGACGTCGAAAGCGATGCGCGAAATCACGGGCGCCGTGGTCGGCATCACCCTGGTGCTGACTGCCGTGTTCATCCCCATGGCCTTGGCCAGCGGTTCCGTGGGCGCCATCTACCGCCAGTTTACGCTGGCCATGGCCGTGTCGATCCTGTTTTCGGCGTTTTTGGCGCTGACCCTGACGCCGGCCCTGTGCGCCACCATGCTGAAACCGATCGGCCTGCACGACCACGATAAAAAGGGATTTTTCCTGTGGTTCGACCGCCAGTTCGAGCGCATGACGGCCCGCTATGAAAAGGGCGTGGTGGCGATGCTGAAACGCGCCGGCCGTTCGATGGTGCTGTATGGCGCCATCGTCGCGGCGCTGGGCGTGGCCTTCATGCAGCTGCCATCGGCCTTTTTGCCCGAGGAAGACCAGGGCTATTTCATCACCTCGATCCAGCTGCCGTCCGACGCCACCATGGAGCGCACGCTCGATGTCGTCAAACTGTATGAGCAGCACGTGGCCACGCGACCCGGCATTGAGGTGAATCAATCGATCCTCGGCTTCAGCTTTTCCGGCGCGGGACCGAATGCGGGCCTGGCGTTCACCATGCTGAAGGACTGGAAAGAGCGCAAGGGCGCCACGGCGCAGGAAGAAGTGGCGCTGGCGCAGGCCGCCATGTCGCAGGCGAAGGAGGGCGTGATCATGAGCCTGATGCCGCCCGCCATCGATGAACTGGGCAACTCGTCCGGCTTTTCCCTGCGCCTGCAAGACCGCGCCAACCAGGGTATCAACGCTTTGCAGGCGGCGCAGAACCAGTTGCTGGGCCTGGCCGCGCAAAGCAGCAAGGTGGCGGGCGTGTATCCGGACGGCTTGCCGCCCGGCGCCAGCGTGCGCCTCGATATCGACCGCACCAAGGCCGAGGCATTGGGCGTGTCATTTACAGCCATCGCCGACATGCTGACGGCGGCCATGGGCTCGACCTATGTCAATGATTTCCCGAATGCTGGCCGCATGCAGCAAGTGATCATCCAGGCCGATGCTGCCGCGCGCATGCAGTTGAACGACGTGCTGGCCTTGCGCATCCGCAACAACGCGGGCGGCATGGTGGCCTTGGGCGAGCTGGTGCGCCCCGTGTGGAGCGAATCGCCGCTGCAACTGGTGCGCTACCAGGGTTATCCGGCGGCGCGCATTTCGGGCAGCGCGGCGCCCGGCGTGTCCAGCGGCGACGCCATGCTGGAAATGGAACGTCTGGTGAAACAGCTGCCGCCCGGCTTCACGCTGGCGTGGACGGGACAGTCGCTGCAAGAGAAGGAATCGGCCTCGCAGGCGCCCATGCTGATGGCGCTGTCGATGCTGGTGGTCTTCCTCGTGCTGGCGGCCCTGTATGAAAGCTGGTCGATTCCCGTCTCCGTGATGCTGGTGGTGCCGCTGGGATTGCTTGGCGCCGTGCTGGCCGTGATGGTGCGCGGCATGCCGAACGATGTGTTCTTCAAGGTGGGCATGATCACGATCATCGGCCTGTCGGCGAAGAATGCCATTTTGATCGTCGAATATGCGCGCCAGTTGCAGGCGCAGGGCAAGGGGCTGGTCGAAGCGACAGTGGAAGCGGCCCGCTTGCGTCTGCGCCCGATTCTGATGACGTCTTTGGCGTTCGCGCTGGGCGTCGTGCCGCTGATGCTGGCCACGGGCGCCAGCGCCGAGACGCAGCATGCAATCGGCACGGGCGTGTTCGGCGGCATGATCACCGCCACCGTGCTGGCCGTGTTCTTCGTGCCCGTGTTCTTTGTCGTGGTGCTGGGCGCCGTGGACAAGATGGGCAGGTACTTCAACAAACGCAGTAATCGCATCGCCGTCAAGGCGGTGGAAGGAGAGTTGTAATGCGTTTATTTTTTATTACGCCGCTGGCTGCGCTGGCCTTGTCGGCGTGTTCCTTGACGCCGCCGCTGGTCAAGCCGGCGCCGCCCATTCCCGCCAGTTATGAGGCGACGCCGACAGTGGCGCCAGGCATGGCTGACACTGCGGCCGACCTGGGCTGGCGCCAGATGCTGCTCGATGCGCGCCTGCAGCGCCTGGTCGACATCGCACTGGAAAACAACCGCGACTTGCGCGTGGCCTCGCTCAACGTGGAAGCCGTGCGGGCCCAGTACCAGATCCAGGATGCGGGCCGCACTCCGGCCATCGGCGCCAATGCGGGCGGTGTGCGCCAGCGCGGCACCGATGCGGTGACACAGAATCAGTTCACTTCGGGCATCGCCATGAGCGCGTTCGAGATCGACCTGTTCGGCCGCCTGCGTTCCCTGTCGGACGCCGCGTTTGCCCGCTACCTGGCCACGCAGCAGGGCCAGCGCGCCGCGCACATGGCCTTGATCGGGGCCGTGGCCGATGCCTACCTGGAACAGCGGCTGGCGGAAGAGCAACTGGCGCTGGCCCGGCAAACCCTGGCCGACTGGCGCCAGGCTTTGATCTTGACGCAGCGCCTGCACGGCGCGCAGCAGGGCAGTGGCCTGGACGTGGCGCAGGCCGAAGGGCAGGCCGCCACGGCGGAAGCGGATGTGCAGGCCCGGGAGCGGGCCAGCGCCTTGGCGCGCAACAACCTGGAGCTGCTGCTGGGCGCGCCCCTGCCAGCAGATTTGCCGGCCGGCCGCGCACTCGACGGCCAGCCCGTGCTGACGCAGCTGCCCCCCGGGCTGCCGTCGGACTTGCTGGTGCGCCGGCCCGATATTTTGCAAGCCGAGTACACGCTGGTGGCGGCAAATGCGGAAATCGGCGCCGCCCGCGCCGCCTTCTTCCCCCGTCTATCCTTGACGGCGTCGCTGGGCATGGCCAGCCCGGAGCTCGGTGACCTGTTCCGTGGCAGCGCGCGCAGCTGGTCGTTCGCGCCGCAAATCACCCAGCCCCTGTTCCAGGGCGGCCAGCTGCGCGCGGAGCTGCAACTGTCGCGCCTGCGCAAGGACGTGGCCGTGCTGCAGTACGAGCAAGCGATCCAGGCGGCGTTTCGCGACGTGCGCGACGGCCTGGCCGGCAGCGCCACGTATGCGCAGCAAATCGATGCGCAGCAGCGCGTGGTGGTGGCGGCGCAGCAGCGCCAGCGTCTGTCGCAGCTGCGCTACGACGCGGGCCAGGACAGTCGCCTGGAATTGCTGGATGCGCAGCGCCAGTCCTATGCGGCCCAGCAAACCTTGCTCGACGTGCGGCGCGACCAGTTCAAGTCGGCCGTGGCCCTGTACAAGGCGCTGGGGGGAGGGCTGGAAGAGTAGTTGCTGCGCGGGCCTGGCCCGTACATGCCCCGATCGATCGCTTGCGCGCCAGGCTCCAGCCCGTCGTGTGTTCGGCTGCAGGCTGGCCGTCCGCCTGGTGCAGGCTGTAGGTCCAGAGGCTTTCCGTCAAGCGCAGCTTGAACTGCTCGGTCGGCATGTCATTGGGATGGGTTTGCAACTCGATTTCGCTGATCAGGGCGTCGCGCAGGGCGATGGCGATGACGGGGCGCCCCTGGGTGCGCGCCGCGTTGCTGACGTCTGTCGTTAACTGCAGCTGTATGCCCTGGACCTGGTGCAGCGAAACCAGTTCGATGCAGTTCGTCCTATCCTGGAATGTGGCGCCATCGCCCCAGATGGCATCGTTGCCACTGCTGCCGTCGTTCGGCGCCTTGCCGAACACGAGGTCAGGGTTGGCGGGTTCCGGCAAAATCAAATCCATGACGCGCTCCTCCGCCTGATGTCAGGCGCCGCCGTGCGACAGGCAGCCCTTGTACCGATGTGGCCTGGCCCAGCCTGCTTCGCTGGCCTGGTCGACAAAACAGATGGTCAGATGCGCAAAGCCTTGCGAGGTGAAATACACGCTGGCCGTGGCATCCTGGCGCTCACGGGTGATGAACCACTGCGCGTCGCCATGCGCCAGGCCCAGGCTGGCAACGCGGTGCACGAACAAGTCGGCGTTGCCGCGCGGCACGATGGCCACCCGCAAGTCGGCTTCGGCCATGTTGTTGGTCTGAAAGATGCGCGCCACTGTCCTGCCCCCTGTTTCAATCGTGCCTGCGACTATACATCGATTATGTTGCTTAACGACAATCAAATACGGCGGTGGTGACACTTTTTTTCCACCGCTGCATCCAAAAGCGCGCATGGGGGGTAGTACCGGGGTGCGCTCGCTGCAACAGCGGCTTGGGCGGCACTTCCATTCACTCACTTACCGGAGTCACGCTCATGTCCACACTGCCATCCTTGCCATTTGCCAAGCTGTTGCTCGCTTCCGCCGTCGCCATCACCTTGTCCGCCTGCGGGGGCGGCGACAGCCACGATGATGTCGTCGTCACGCCTCCGCCGCCACCGCCGCCAGCGGTCGTCACGGGCGACGTGTTTGTGCTAACGGCCAGCAACAAACTGTTGTCGTTCGACCGCGCCGCGCCGGGCACCATTCGCAGCGCGGTCACCGTGACGGGCTTGCAGGCGGGGGAAAACCTGCTGGGCATCGATTTCCGGCCCGCCGATGGCCAGCTGTATGGCGTTGGCAGCACGGGCCGCATCTACACCTTGAATGGCAGCACGGGCGCCGCCACCGTGAAAGCCAGCCTGGCGGCCGATGCAGCCGACACCACGGCGCCCTACACGGCGCTGGCCGGCACGGAATTTGGCGTCGATTTCAACCCCGTCGCCGACCGCCTGCGCATCGTCAGCAACACGGGCCAGAGCCTGCGCATCAATGTCGATACGGGCGCCACCACCACGGATGGCAACATCAATGGCGGCGTGGCCAGCACCGCCATCACGGCTGCCGCCTATACCAACAGTTTCGCGGGAACGGCCAGCACCACTTTATTTGTCATCGATGGGGTCAACGCCACCCTGTACACGCAAAATCCGCCGAACAACGGCACCCTGGCCGGCGCCGTGCCGCTGGGCGTCACCGCCACGGCGGTGGCCGGTTTCGACATCGATGCGCGCACGAACACGGGCTACGCCGTCATGACGGTGGCCGGTGCGCGCAATCTGTACAGCGTCAACCTGGCGGCGGCCAGCGCCCCGGCGACCCTGGTAGCGGCCATCGGCGTGACGGAAGAGCTGCGCGGCATCGCCTTGACGCCGCTGGCGGCGCCCGTCGCCTACGGTTTGACGGACGATGGCCGCGTCGTCACCTTCAAGACGGCTACGCCAAACACGCTCGATGCCAACGTGGCCGTCACGGGCCTGGCGGCGGGCGAGCGCCTGCTGGGCTTTGACATTCGTCCCAAGGATGGCCTGCTGTACGGGATATCCTCGACGGGCCGTATCGTCACCATCGACCCGGCTACGGGCGCCGTCACCGTCAAGGCGACGCTGGCGGCCGACGCGGCGGACAGCAGCGCACCATACACGGCCATCGCCGGCACTGCCTTTGGCGTGGATTTCAACCCTGTCGCCGACCGCCTGCGCGTGATCGGTAACACGGGGCAAAGCCTCCGCATCAATGTCGATACGGGCGGCACCACCACCGATGGCGCCATCAACCGCGCGGGTGCGGCGCCTGTCGTCACGGCTGCGGCCTATACCAACAGCTTTGCGGGCACGGTGACGACCATGCTGTTCGATATCGACACGGCAAGCGCCAGTCTCGCGCTGCAAAACCCGCCGAATGACGGCACCCTGGCCAATGTGGGGCTGCCGGGCGCGCTCGGTGTCGCCGTGGCGGGCGACGTAGGCTTCGATATCGCGGGCGGCGCCAACGGGCTGGCGCTGGCGGTCCTGCGCACGGCGGCCGGCGGCCCCAGCTCGCTGTACCGCATCGACCTGGCGACGGGGGCGGCGGTGCTGAGCGGCGGTGCGGCCACGCCGGCCCTGTCGGCTATCGGCAATGGGACGGTGGGATTGAGCGATATCGCCATCGCACTGAAATAGGGCAGCTTCGCCGCAGCCTTTGCATCCATTCAATAATTCCAGTATTATGGAATTATTGTTGACATTCACAGGCTGCGGCGCATGGTGCCCGCGATGCCGCATCGCACGGGACCATAGCCGCATGCTGACCGCTTTCCTCATCTTTCTCGCTACCCTGATCCTCGTCATCTGGCAACCGCGCGGCCTGGGTATCGGCTGGAGCGCCGTCATCGGCGCTTGCGTCGCCTTGCTGGCCGGCGTGATCCACTGGGGCGACATCCCCGTCGTCTGGCATATCGTATGGAACGCCACCGGCACCTTCGTCGCCGTGATCATCATCAGCCTGCTGCTGGACGCGGCCGGCTTCTTTGAATGGGCCGCCTTGCACGTGGCGCGCTGGGGCGACGGCAGCGGGCGCAAGTTGTTTGTCTTGCTGGTCTTGCTGGGCGCCGCCGTGTCCGCCGTGTTCGCCAACGATGGGGCCGCGCTGATCCTGACGCCCATCGTCATCGCCATGTTGCGGGCGCTGAAGTTTTCCACCAGGGCCACGCTGGCCTACGTGATGGCGGCCGGTTTCATCGCCGACACGGCCAGCTTGCCGCTGGTGGTGTCGAACCTGGTGAATATCGTCTCGGCCGATTTCTTCAAGATCGGCTTTGCCGAGTACGCTTCTGTGATGGTGCCCGTCAACGTCGTCGCCGTGCTGGCAACCTTGGCGGCCTTGCTGCTCTTCTTCCGCCAGGATATTCCACGCGACTATGAAGTGGCGCAGCTGAAACGCCCGGACGCCGCCATTCGCGACCTGGCCACCTTCCGCGCCGGCTGGGCGGTGCTGGCGCTGCTGCTGGTGGGCTTTTTTTCCCAGGAACACCTCGGCGTGCCGATCAGCCTGATCGCCGCCGCCGGCGCCGCACTGCTGCTGGGCGTGGCGGCCAAGGGCCACGTGATTTCCACACGCCACGTGATCCGCCATGCGCCGTGGCATATCGTTGTCTTTTCGCTCGGCATGTATCTGGTCGTGTATGGCTTGCGCAATGCGGGCTTGACGGCTTACCTGACGGGCATGCTGAATCACTTTGCGCAGTACGGCGTGTGGGGCGCGGCCATGGGCACGGGCGTGCTGACGGCGTTATTATCTTCCGTGATGAACAACCTGCCGACGGTGCTGGTGGGCGCGCTGGCCATCGACCCCACGACGGCGCAGGGAGCTGTGCGCGAAGCAATGATCTACGCGAACGTCATCGGCAGCGACCTGGGGCCGAAGATCACGCCTATCGGCAGCCTGGCTACCTTGCTGTGGCTGCATGTGCTCGACAGCAAGGATATCCACATTTCCTGGGGCTACTATTTCCGTGTCGGCATCGTGCTGACCGTGCCCGTGCTGCTGGTGACCCTCGCGGCATTGGCGCTGCGCCTGGGGTGATGCCAGAGGCGAATATCGTTTACTAGACGATCGGTCAGATTTGTTGCTATACTGGTCGCATGAGCAAAAAATCCTCCGCTGACATGCGCCAGCACCTGATCGATATCGCCAAGGCACTGATGGCAGAGAAGGGCTACACGGCCGTGGGCCTGGCGGAACTGGTGGCGGCGGCCGGCGTGCCGAAAGGTTCCTTTTACTATTATTTCAAGTCGAAAGAAGAGTTTGGGCAAGCCTTGCTCGACGATTATTTCAGCAGCTATCTGCAGACGGTCGACGCCTTGCTGGCGGGGCCTGGCAATGCCCGTGAGCGCCTGCTGGCCTATTTTGACAACTGGAGCGCGACCCAGGCAAGCAGCGCGCCGGAAGGCAAATGCCTGGTGGTCAAGCTGGGTGCCGAAGTGTGCGACTTGTCGGTGGACATGGGCGCCGTGCTGCAGCGAGGCACGGGCGCCATCCTGGAACGCCTGACGCTGGGCGTGGAAGCTGGCCATCTCGACGGTTCCGTGGCGACGACGACACCGGCGCGGATGCTGGCGGAGTCCCTTTACCAGTTGTGGCTGGGCGCTTCCCTGATGGTCAAGGTCGCCCGGAGCGGCGGGCCGTTCGACTCGGCGATGGTGACCACGCAACGGCTGCTGTCGTAGCCGTTTTTTTAATCACAAATTAGACGACCGGTCAGTTATTTCGGTTTTTTCTCACAGAACATGAAAGCAATACGATGATCGAGCAGCATGAAAGCGATTTGTTTTCTCCCGTCAAACTGGGTGCGCTCGCCCTGGCGAACCGCATCGTCATGGCGCCGCTGACGCGCAGCCGCATGGACGACGATGGCGTGGCGCTGGCCGTGGCGCCGCGCGAGGCGTACTACGGTCGTGGCGCCCATGGCTACACCGACTGGCCCGCAAGCCCATACTGATTTCTTTTTCACCCACCCAGGGAGCGCAACATGAACAACACCACTTATGTGTAGGATTACCAGGCGATTGTCGCCGTGCTGAATCAATACAATGCGGGCGGCGCGCAGGCCGACAGCAGCATCATGCGCCCGGCTTTCAGCAGCCAGGCCACCATTTTCGGCGTCGATGGCGAAGATAAGCTGACGGGCGGGCCTATCGAGGGCCTGTTCGAGATCATCGACAGTGCCTTCCGGCCATCGCCGCAGGCGCAGGCGGCCATCGTGCGCGTCGATATCGTGGGCACGGCCGCCAGTGCGCGCGTCGACACGGATGATATCTCGGGTTTCCGCTTCACCGACTTTTTCAACCTGCTCAAGGTGCAAGGCGAGTGGAGCATCGTCAGCAAAATCTATCACACGCACGCAGGCGCCTGACGCACAGGCGGGTACAGGGGCATCAGATGCTGTATCGTGTGGCGTCGAGCATGCGGGGAGAAGGAATGAAACTGATACTGATAGGCGCCACCGGCCTGGTGGGCCGCGAAGTACTGCGCCTGGCGCTGATGGATGCCCGCGTCAGCAAGGTCGTGGCGCCAGCGCGCAAGGCTTTGCCGGCGCATCCAAAACTGGAAGCGCCCGTCGTCGACTTCGACCGCTTGCCGCCCGACGCGCCCTGGTGGCAGGCGGATGCCGTCATCTGCACCCTGGGCACGACCATGAAGGTGGCCGGCACGCGGCAGATGTTCATGCGCGTCGACCACGACTATCCCCTGGCCGTGGCGCGCCTGGCACTGGCGGCCGGCACGCGCACGTATGCGCTCAACTCCGCCGCCGGCGCCAACGCCGCTTCGCGCTACTTCTACAACCGGGTCAAGGGCGAGCTGGAACGCGACCTGGAAGCGCAGGGCTTTGCCTCCCTCACGCATGTGCGCCCCGGCCTGATCGGCGGCGAGCGCGACGTGGCCCGGGCGGGCGAGGGCGCCGCCTTGCGCCTCCTGCGTGTGCTGGGCCCCGTGCTGCCGCGCCGCTGGCGCATCAATCCCGCACCGCGCATCGCCCGTGCCTTGCTGGAGGCTGCCATCGCCGCTGCGCCAGGCGTGCATGTGGTGACGTCGGAACATCTGCTGTGAAGGGCGGAGCCGACTAATTTCCCTTCCTGTTTTTGAAAGGATAGCAATGCAGACAGTACGTCCTTACCGGGCCAGTGACCGCGATAGCTGCCTGGCCCTCTTCGATGGCAATACGCCGCGTTTTTTCGACCTCTCGGAGCGCGCCGGCTTTGCCGCCTGGCTCGATACATCGACGCACCCGTATCTGGTCATCGAGCGCATCGTCGATGGTGACGCGCGCATCGTCGCCTGCGGCGGCCATGCGCTGGACGCGGGCGGCGCCGTTGCCAGCCTGTGCTGGGGCATGGTGGCGCAGGATCTGCATGGGCAGGGACTGGGCCGCGCGCTGACGCAGGCGCGCCTGGACGCCATCCGTGCCGTGCCGGGAGTCGCCGGCGTGAGCATGAATACCAGCCAGCACACGCAGGGTTTTTATGCGCGCTTCGGTTTTGAGACAGTTAAAGTGACGCCGGACGGCTTCGGGCCAGGCATCGACCAGTGGGATATGCACCTGTCCCTGAAAAACGAGGAGCCTGAACATGGTCATATCGCCCCCGTGCCACTGGAAAAAGCCTATCGCCTGCTCAACCACGGCCCGTCCATCCTCGTCTCGGCCCGCCATGCTGGCATCGACAACGTCATGGCCGCCGCCTGGGCTTGCGCCCTCGATTTTGCGCCACCGAAACTGACCGTGGTGCTGGACAAGGCCACGCGCACGCGCGCGCTGGTCGAGAGCAGTGGCACGTTTGTCATCCAGGTGCCGACGGCGGCGCAGCTGCAACTGACGCATGCCGTGGGCACGCACAGCCTCGACGCGCAGCCCGACAAGCTGGCGCGCGCCGGCGTGCAGCTGTTTCACATGGCAGGCTTTGATTTACCGTTCGTGGCGGGCTGCTCCGCCTGGCTGGCCTGCCGTTTGATTCCCGAGCCGCACAACCAGGCTGCGTATGATCTGTTCATCGGGGAGGTGGTGGGTGCCTGGGCCGATACGCGCGTGTTTCGCGACGGGCATTGGCATTTCGAGGAGGCCGATCCATCCTGGCGCAGCCTGCACTATATCGCGGGCGGGCGCTTTTACGCGATTGGCGAAGCGCTCGACGCGGATACCTAACTAATCGAGGGCGATGATCCGGTCGTTTGCTCCGGGCACGCAGCCGTCGGCGATCGGTTCCCAGCCCCGGTGCACCACCACCTGCTTGCCGTCGTGGCAGATTTCCACGCGTTCGCTGGCGGGCAGGCGCTGGCGCGCGAACGCTTCCAGACTTGCCGGCAGGCTCACTGCCAGCTGCATCGTGCCGATGGCCTCCTGCGGGTGGTCGTCCATATGTACCAGGGGGACGAAAATCGAACCGAGCATCAGCCAGCGCGCGCCCACGTCGACGGGGGCGGGCGCATACGGCGCGGCGCGCAACCAGTCCTGGGCGCGCGCGCGCAAATCGCTGCCCTCGGCCAGCTCGCCCCAGGCGGCGGCCAGCAATTCCACCACCCATTGATTGCAATTCTGGTATTTCAGGCTGAACGCATAGGCGTTGGCGCTGTAGCGGCCAGCCAGCAACTGCTGCACGCGCACCGGGTCGAGCAGGGCGCGGCGCAGGGGCGGCACGGTTTCCGCAGGCAGTTTCACGACAGAGATGTAGCCGAGTGAGGGATTGTCCGTACCCATGGCGAAACCGGCCGTGCCCTGGTCGAAGATGCGCGGGCGGCCTTCGTCGCAGGCGTAGTAGAGCTGGCGCGCGGACCAGCCCTTGTCATCGTCATGACGCCAGGCAAGCGCAGCGTGCGAATAGCGGATGCCGAAGCGGGCCAGGTCCAGGCCGGAGCGGCTGATCAGGGCCACGCTGCCTTCGCTGGCGGCCAGCTCCTCGCGCACCACGGCGGCAAAGCGCAACAGGCGATCCTGCTCCGTGGCCGTGAGTTCCTGTGCGCGGTCGCAAAAGCGCGATGAGGCGAGCGAAGTAGCTGCCTGGGCGGTGCCAGCCAGGACCAGGGTGGCGCAGCAGGCCAGCAGCCGCGCCAGGTGACGCGAGGTCAAACGAGGGATCAAAGGCTGACGGGACGCGTGGCCAGTTCGCCGTACCAGTCATCGGCCAGCACGAGGAAGAAGGCGGCGCGCGTGTCGTTGCGCGAGAATTCGATGCCGTAGGCGCGGTTTTGCGCATGCACCATGTCGCCCTGCGCCAGCTGCTGCTTGTCGAGCGCCGCTTGCGGCAAGTCCAGCACCAGCGGCGTTGCCGTGGCATCGGCCTGCATCGTCAGGCGCGTCATGCCGTCGCGGCCCGGCATGGCGGCCACGTCGATGATGCGGTAAGGGCCATTGGCCACCTTGTTGTCGCGCGAGGAGCTGTTGCTCGAACCGTTGAGCGAATCGGAAATGCTGCCGCTCGACTGGGAACCGGCGCTGGAGGCCGAAGAAACGAAGCTGTCGGCGTTGGCGTTGCACGCCATGGTCAAAGCTGCGGCCAGGCCGAGCATGCGTAAGGAGGTAGTCAAGGCAGTTTTCCAGTGGACGTCAATGAAAGCGGGCCGGGTCTATCCCAGCCTGCGCCATCATAGCAGATCGGCTATCAGCTGAGCAGTACCTCGATCAGGCCCTTTGCTTCGGCCGACGGCTCGGTGCGCAGCGCCTGCAGCACGGGATCGTGCTCCAGGTAGGCTTGCAGCGGAGCGCTGACGGTGACGTTGGCCTGCGGTAGCGGCGAGGGCACGGGCGCGAGCGCCTTGGCCAGCAGCAGGGTATCGCGCAAGCCTTCGGGCGGCAGCATGATGGTCGAGCCGGGCAAGGCATTGACGGCATCAGCGACGGGCAGCGGCACGTTCAACTGGCGCATCAGCGCGCGGCCAATCACTTCCAGGGTGGATGCCATCTGGATTTCCAGCTGGGCGTACAGGCCCGGAGTCTTGTCGGCCTGGGCCAACATGTAAAAGCCGGCCACTTCATGCACGATGCCGGCGAACAGGGCCGTATCGGCATCCGTGTGCGTGACGGCGCCGGCCAGCGCATGCGCCAGCGCCGCCACGTGCACGGTGTGTGCCCACAGCTGGGTGGCCCGGGCGCGCAAGGCTTCGTCGCGGATGCCGGCGTTCAACTGGCGGATCACGGCTGCCGTCGCCAGCGCATACAGGTTGCGGTGGCCAAGCCGTTCGACGGCGGCGCGCACGCTGGTGATGGAGGGCGCCTGGCCCGGCGAGAACAGGGCCGAATTGGCCAGCGCCACGGCACGTGCCGACAAGGTCGGTTCGCACAGCAGCAGCCGGCTGATGTCGGACGAATGGCAATCCGGGTTGGCCAGTTCCTTTTGCAGGAGCAGGGCCGTGTTGATGCTGGTGGGAAAGGCCAGGGTTTCCGTTTCGGCACTGGCCAAAAGTTGCGCCAGGCTGCTGAGCGTGTTGACGTGCATGGATAGGGGGGAGCGAGAAGTAGCAATGCCCCATCTTATCAGGCAATCCGGCCCGCATGGCGCCCGCCAGCCTTTTCAGCCATGCGCCTGCCCGGGGGCAAGCTGTTGCGCGGCGTTGCCGAGGCCGTCACTGTCAAGGCAGCAGCAGCGTATGCTGGCTGGCCGTATGAAAATCGCGCCACACGCGGTTGATGGTGCTGTCTTCGCGGGCTGCGTACAGGCCGCAGTAAGGATACAACGCGTCGACGGCCGCGCGGCAGACGGCCACCAGGGCCAGCGAAGTGGTTTGCACGGCCTGCATGGCGTCGTCGTCCAGCGCCGCGCCGGCAGCCACTTGCGCCCAGCTGTCGTCCAGCACGGTGTAGTAGCGGGTGCGGGCGGCGGTGAACGCATCTTTCCTGTCCTGCAACATGTTGGCCACTTCCGGCACGTCCAGCAGCGGCAAGCCGGCGCGCGCATGGCGGCGATGGCGCATGCATGCTTCGGCCAATTCCATGAAATGCCCGGCCATGCCGGCCATATTCGCGGCCAGGGTCACATAGGCTAGCGAGTAAAACGGGTAGCGGTACAGGGGGCCGCCAGCCGTCGCGGCTGCGGGGCTGATCGTAAAACCGTGTTCCTTGCTCAGCCACTGGCCGTCGATGCGGTAGCTGTGCGAGGCGCTGGCGCGCATGCCGATGCTGTTCCACGATGGCACCAGTTGCACCAGCGCGGCAGGGACCAGGAAGGCGCGGATGCGCGGCTTGCCTTCTGCATCGAGCAGGGGCTGGCCATCGCGCTGCAGCCGGGCGTTCAGGGTGAAATGCGTGGCCATCGGCGCGCCGCTGGCGTAATCCCAGCTGCCCGTGATGCGGTAGCCGTCGCCTTCCTCTTCCGCGCAGCCCGTGGCCGCTCCGCTGCCGCCCAGGCAGACACGGGGCGTGCCGATGATGCTGCGCGCCATGTCAGGGGCCAGAAAACCCGCGAACCAGCCCGCGCCCGCGCACAGGGTCAATACCCAGCCCATGCTGCCGTCGACGCCGGCCACGGCTTCTTCCAGGCGCACCACGTGCGGCAAGGGCAGCTCGGCGCCGCCCGCGCTGCACGGCGCCAGCATCGTCAGCCAGCCGCGCCGGTGCAGCAAGGCTTGCTGGGCCGGATGCAAAAAGCGGGCGGCGTCGGCTGCCGGCGCATGGCGGGCGATGCGGCGGGCGTCGCGCTCGCAAAGGGTATCGATGACAGCGTGCGGCATGGGCAGAATCCGGCAATGGCGAAGGCGGGCATTTTCGCACAGCCCGGCGCGCCGGGGCCAGCCTTCGCCCGTTATCGTCCCAGTCCGGCGCCTCCAAGCTGCAGGAAAGGGGACGCCATGAGCAGATCGGGAACGTCATCTATGCCACCACCGCAGTGCTGCGCAGGTGACAGCGGTGACCGTTCCCGTCGTACAACAAGGGGGGCGATAGGGACGGACGGCAAGGCTATTTGCCGATTTGTTTGCTGACCACATTTTCCTGCTGGTTCAGGGCGCGCTGGTCCGCCTTGGTGATATGGCCGTTATCGAGCTTGGCCATACTGCGCTCTTCGCGGCGGATACTGCGGTCTTCGCGGTGCAGGGCGGCCGCCTGCCCTTTGGTGATGTCGCCTTCCTTGACTTCCTTGTGGATGCGCGCGTTTTGATGCGCGAGGCGGTTGTTCACCTGTTCGCGGCGCGGATGGTTTTTCTGCCAGGTCGTTTCTGCGGCAAAGCTGGTGGCGGTAGCCGAGGCAAGAGTCATCAGGAGGATGGCGGACAGAGTGGTGGTTTTCATTGCAGTCTCCAGGTGGATGGTCAGGGATGTGACCCTGCTCAAACGTGCCGCCGGGGCCGCTGGTGCACAGCATATTTGTTTCAAATGTAAGCAAATGTGGCTGGAACGGCGGTTTTGCCGCATCATGGAGTGGACCAGTGCCACCACCAGGAACATCGCCATGAGCGCATCGGCTGCGACGCAATTGAACCGCTGGCAAGATGTCAGTGCCGGCCTGTCGATCGCCGGCCTGCTGCTGCCGGAAGCGGTGGCGTATGCCAGCATCGGCAATCTGGCGCCACAGGCGGGTATCCTGGCCCTGTTCGCGGGCTTGCTCTGCTATGGCGTGCTGGGCACGAGCCGCTTTGCCATCGTTTCAGCCACGTCGTCATCGGCCGCCGTGCTGGCCGCCGCCATGGCGTCCATGCCGGGCGGTACGGCGGGGCACCGGCTCATGCTGATGGCGGGATTGGTGATGTTGACGGGGGCATTTTTCCTGCTGGCCTGGGTGGCCAGGCTGGGCAGCGTCACGCAATTCATCGCCAAGCCGGTATTGCGGGGCTTTTCCTTCGGCCTGGCCATCGTCATCATCGTGAAACAGTTGCCCGGCGTGCTGGGCGTGCAGCCGCCGCAGGGCGACATGCTGCACCTGGTGCCCGGCTTGCTGGCGCGGGCAGGGCAGTGGAACGGGGTTGGCGCGGGCCTGTGCGCGGCGGCCCTGCTGTTGCTGTTCCTGCTGCGGTGCTGGCGGCGCTGGCCCGCCGGCCTGATCGTCATTGCGCTGGGCATAATTGCAGGCCGCTGGCTGGATCTGCCTCGCCACGGCGTGGCCCTGGTGGGCGCCATCGATGTCAGCCTGGCCATGCCCGTCCTGCCGCGCCTGACGCAAGAGGAATGGACGCGCCTGGCCGAGCTGGCGTTTGCACTGGCGCTGATCCTGTATGCCGAATCGTATGGCGCCATCCGCAGTTTTGCCTTGAAGCACGGCGACCCTGTGGCGCCCGAGCGCGACTTGCTGGCGCTGGGCGCGGCGAATGTGTTGGCGGGATTGCTGCAAGCCATGCCGGTGGGCGCCGGCTATTCGGCCACCTCCGCCAACGAGGCGGCGGGCGCCACCTCGCGCCTGGCGGGCCTGGTGGCCGCCGCCGTGGTAGGCCTGATCGTGCTGACCCTGCTGCCGCTGGTGGCGTTCACGCCCCTACCCGTGCTGGCCGCCGTGGTCATCCACGCGGTCAGCCATACCCTGAATCCTGTTTCTTTGCAGCCATACTTTGCCTGGCGCCGCGACCGCCTGCTGGTGCTGGCGGCGATTGCCGGCGTGCTGCTGTTCGGTGTCCTCGACGGCTTGCTGGTGGCCATCGCCATCAGCCTTCTGCTGATGCTGCGCCGCCTGTCGCGGCCGGGCATGTCCGTGCTGGGGCGGCTGGGCAACAGCCACGACTACGTCAAGCTGGCGCTGCATCGCGATGCCCGGCCGCAGCCGGAGCTGCTGATACTGCGTCTCGATGAACCCCTGTTCTTTGTTAACGCCGAGCGCAGCCTGCACCTGGCGCGTGCCATGCTGGAAGAGCGGGCCGGTCCGCTGCGCAAGGTAATCCTCAGTCTGGAAGAGTCGCCCGACCTCGATGGCAGCAGCGTCGAAGCCTTGCGCGACTTTGCCGCGTTTGTGCGTCAGCAGGGGCTGGCGCTGGCGCTGGCGCGGCTGAAGGAGCCGGCCTGCAGCGTGCTGCAACTGGCCTTGCGCGACATGCTGGCTGTCCAAGCCGGGCCGGCACTGCTGCTCAGTGAATTGAGCGTGGCCGAGGCCGTGCGACTGCTGGACTGCCCCACGCCTGAACAGTAGCGGCGACTATGCTACGCTGGCGGCCAGGCGATGCACCTGGGGAGATAGCATGACAAGCGCGAAACCGCAACTGGTCAAGGCAAGGCTGAACAAGCTGCTGCCCACGCAAATCACGGTCGGCATGGCTGAGGTGGCGCTCAAGCGCGCGCACTGGGCCAGCCTGGGCAGGAAGGCACGGACGGCGGCGCTGGCCGATCACTGGTTTCCCAGCATCATCGGCCCGGAAGGACGCCACTACATCGTCGACCATCACCATTTCGGCCTCGCGCTGCACCAGGAAGGCGTGAAAACCGTCAGCCTGATGATACTCAAGGATTTGTCCTGGCTGGAGCCGCTGCACTTCTGGCATGTAATGGACCACCACCAGTGGGTGCACCCCTACGACAACGAAGGCTTGCGCCGCGATTTTTCCGCCATTCCCCGGCACCTGAGCGGTTTGCACGACGATCCTTACCGCAGCCTGGCCGGCGAATTGCGCGGCGCAGGCGGTTATGCCAAGGATGTGACGCCGTTCAGCGAGTTCCTGTGGGCCGATTTCCTGCGCAGCCGTATCGCGCCCGCAAGCCTGCAAAAGAATTTCCCCAAGGCACTGGCGCAAGCGATGAAGCTGGCGCGCGGCCAGCAGGCGCGCTATCTGCCAGGCTGGAGCGGCGTCGTGCCACCGGCCTGACAGCGTCTACAGCAGGAAGGCGCTGCCGGCCGCCAGTATGCCGGCCGCGGCAGCGCCCACGGAGCCCCACAGCAGCCAGCGGCGCCGCGTCAGCACCGTGATGGCGGCCAGCGCGACGGCGATCTGGATGAAGGTCAGGGCCACGGCCAGGCGTTCGTGCGGGCGCAGCCTGGCTGCCGATTCCTCGCCCAGCTTTCTTGATTGAACTTCCAGCTGGTGCGTGATGGATTGCACCACCAGTTTTTCCCTTTCCTGCCTAGCCTGCTTTTCGCGGGGGCAGGTGGGAGCGAAGAAACTGGTATTGACATGATGTCACTACCGCATCCGCCATGCAAGCTGGCGAGCGCCGCAACATGGTGCGAACAGGCATAAGCGGGTACAGTACAGCGTTCCGTCCCTGAAAGCGTATAGCCCATGAGCACGTCCCGTCTTCCCGACCCGCAATTTGCCGACAGAGTCCGCGCCAGTTTTGATTTGCAGAATGCCATGACCCTGATCCAGGCCAGCCTGCCCGTGGTGGCGCTTGGCAGCACGGAAATCCACGTGCCGCACTGGAGCGGCATCGAGCAGCAGCACGGTTTTGTGCATGGCGGCGTGGTGGGCATGATCGCGGACTCGGCCGCCGGCTACGCGGCCATGAGCATGGTGCCGGACGGTGCTTCCGTGCTGACAGTGGAATACAAGATGAATCTGGTGGCGCCAGCCGATGGCGAGAAACTGATCGCGCGCGGCAAGGTGGTGCGCCCGGGCCGAACCCTGATCGTCACGCAGGCCGAAGTGTTCGCCGTCAAGGATGGCCGGGAAACGCTGTGCGCGCTGATGCAGCAAACCATCATGGTGATGCACGGCAAGTCGGAAAAAATCTGAACCGTACACCACGGCACGCGATTCAAGCGGCTTTTGCCAGGCCTTCCGCTTCCCAAGCAGCCTTGACGCTGTCGCGCTGGGCAATTCTGCCCAGGAAGGCCTGCATATTTGCCAGGCCCGACAAATCCACGCCCACGCGCGGCGCCCAGCCCGTGATGACGAACAGGTAGGCATCGGCCACGGTGAACGTGTCGCCCGTCAGGTAGGCCTGGCCTTCCAGGCGGCTGTCCACCCATTTGAACTTCTTGCCAAGTTGCTCAATGAATAAGGCCTTGGTGGCGGCGTCGTAGCGGGGATCGAACAGGGGACTGAACGATTTGTGCAGCTCGGACGTGATGTAGTTCTGCCATTCCAGCACCTTGTAGCGGGCAAAGTTGCCCACAGGGGGCAGCAAGTCCTGCCTGCCCGCCAGTTCGGCGATGTATTGGGCGATGACGGGGCCTTCGCTCAATGTCGTCCCATTGTCGAGCGCCAGCAGCGGCACCTGCCCCTTTGGGTTAAGTTCGTAGTAATTGCCGCCTTCCTGCGTCTGGTGCTGGCCCAGGTCGACCTTGACCAGGGTGAATGGTGTGCCCGTTTCGCGCAGGATGATGTGCGGTGCCTGGGAGCAGGCGCCCGGCGAGTAAAAGAGTTTCATGGCGATCCTTGAACAGGTGGGAAAGAAGCCACTATAGACCTGCATCGCCGCACGGTAAACGCGTGTTCGTGTGGTGACTGTGCACGTCGTGTGTCGTTTGCGCGTCAGTACGTTGTTCGAGCAAGCCACGCATAAAGAAAGTCGAGGTCACGTCCAAGTCCTATCCTTCCTCCTGTGGCTAGGGGGGCGATCACAGGAGCCGCACGACTGGCACGGTGGCTGTAGTGGACGGTGAGATTTTTCATCAAGCTGCCTTTGCTGCTGCTACTGTCATATCGCCGCAGCCGCTGACCACTCGCGCAGCAATTGCCCGAACGCTTCGGCCGCCGCCGTGGTACTCGCGGCACGCCAGAGCAGCTGGAACTGGGCGGCGGGCAGGGCGGGCAAGCCATGCTGGCCATCGATGACCACCATGCCCGGCTCCAGATCGCCCTGTGGCAGGGCCGTGATCGCCAGGCCCGCCAGCACGGCGGCGCGCAAGCCCTGCTGGCTGGGCGAGGTGAACGCCACGCGCCAGTCGAGGCCGGCGCCGTCGAGGGCGTCGACGCCCACTTGCCGGTGCATGCACGGCGCCGGTGAAAACGCCAGCGGCAGCGGCGCCTGGCCGTCATGGCGAAAATCCTGCGCCGCCGCCCAGACGAAGCGCGTGCGGCGCAGCACGGCCGGCTCATCTTGCCCGCCGGCCAGCGCCATGACGACGGCCAGGTCCAGCGCATCGGCGGCGACCAGTTTCTGCAAGTCGAGATACGTGCCGACTGTCACATCCAGGCGCACGGCGGGAAACAGGTGCGCAAACTGCGCCAGCAGGGCCGGCAGGCGCGCACCCATGAAATTTTCCGGTACGCCAAAACGCACGGCGCCAGCGATCGAGGAACGCTGGAAGCGCCGCGACAGCGCATCCTGGGCCGCCAGGATTTGCCGTGCGTGGCGCAGGAAATCCTCGCCATCTTCCGTCAGGCGCAGGCTGCGCGTCGTGCGTACCAGCAGCGCGGCGCCCGCCTGCTCTTCCAGGCGGCGGATCTGGTGGCTGATGGCGGACTGGCTCAGGTGCAGCCGTTCGGCGGCGCGCGTAAAGCCGCCTGTGTCCTGGACGGCGACGAAGGCGCGCAGCAGGGCGGTATCGAAGTCCATCGTGTCTGGCTCCTGTGATTCATGATGAAAATGAATGAATTGTACAAAACTTTATCATTTCCCTCATGAGTCGATGCTTTCTAAAATGGTGGCTCCAGCGCGCCGGCACCACGCGCTCCTCCATGACTACCGACATCAAGGCTTCGATGCACCTGACTACTTCGCAACAAAATGCACTGACCCTGGCCGCCGTGTGCCTGGCCTCGCTCATGTTCGGCCTGGAAATTTCCAGCGTACCCGTCATCCTGCCCACCCTGGAAACCGTGTTGCACGGCGACTTCAAGGACTTGCAATGGATCATGAACGCCTACACCCTGGCCTGCACCACGGTGCTGATGGCAACGGGCACCCTGGCCGACCGTTATGGCCGCAAGCGCTTGTTGCTCGCCAGCCTGGCACTGTTCGGCCTCAGTTCGCTGGCATGTGGATGGGCCGGCAGCACCGGCCTGCTGATCGCCGCGCGCGCGCTGCAGGGCATGGCCGGTGGCGCCATGCTGATTTGCCAGGTGGCCGTACTGTCGCAGCAATTTCCGGCCGGCGCCGCGCGGGGCAGGGCGTTTGGCGCCTGGGGCATCGTCTTTGGCCTGGGCCTGGGTTTTGGCCCTATCATAGGCGCGGCCATCGTCGCGCTGTCAAACTGGCAATGGGTATTTCTCGTGCACGGGCCGCTGGCGCTGGCGGCCCTGCTGCTGGTGGCGCTGTGCGTGAGCGAATCGCGCGATCCGCAGCAGCGCAAGCTGGACGTGGCGGGTATCTCCACCCTGTCGCTGGCCGTGTTCAGCCTGGCATGGTGCCTCACGCAGGGGCCGGCGCTGGGTTTCACGGACCCGCTCACGGTGGCCAGCCTGGCCGTGGCGCTGCTCAGCCTGATGCTCTTTGTCATGATCGAGCGGCGCCAGCCTGAACCGATGATCGACTTCAGCGTATTTCGCATTCGCCGTTTTTCGGGAGCACTGCTCGGTTCGGCGGGCATGAACTGCAGTTTCTGGCCGCTGATGATTTATCTTCCCCTGTACGTGCAACATGGCCTCGGCTACAGCAGCCTGGGCACGGGCCTGACCTTGCTGGCCTACACCTTGCCCACCTTGCTCGTGCCGCCCCTGGCCGAACGGCTGGCGCTGCGCTACCAGGCCGATACGGTCATTCCTGCCGGCTTGCTGGCCATCGGCCTGGGTTTTCTGCTGATGCTGTGGGGCAGCAGTGTGGATGCCGCCAACTGGCTGACGATCTTGCCCGGCTGCCTGCTGGCCGGCACGGGCCTGGGCTTGACGAATACACCCGTCACCAACACGACGACGGGCGCCGTGCCCGGCGAACGGGCCGGCATGGCGTCCAGCATCGACATCAGCGCGCGCATGGTCAGCCTGTCGATCAATATCGCGCTGATGGGCTTTATCCTCGTCGAAGCCATACAGTCCGCCTTGCGGCCCCATCTGCCAAATGGACTGGACGCGGCCACATTGCGCGCCATGGCGGAAGATTTGTCTGCCGGCAAGGGGGCCGTCGAACTGCCGGCCGGCGTGGCGCAGCTTGCGCTGGCACAAGGCTTCGGCGCCGTGATGCTGTACGGCGGCGTGGCCGCCTGCCTGTTCGCCGTGGCCAGCTGGCTGGTATTTGGCGCCGGGCGGACGCGGCAGGCAGCCGGGCAGCCGGTGCGCTGAAATCCAGGAGCAGGGGAGGCTATAATCTGGGCACGTTGGCAAGTGTTGCTCAACGTCATAACGAGGCTGCCCATGCATAAACTGATTTCCGAACTCACCCGCCTGTACCTGTTCGAGGAACAGCAGCATTATCTGGATGCGGATGGCGGCGCGCAAGCGCTGACGCCGGCTGTGCTGGCGCGCCATCTGTCGGGCGAGCAGACGGTGGCCGTAGAACTGGTACAGGATCGCGGCCATGGCGGGCTGACGCGCGCGCTGGTGCTGGAGTTTGGCGGCAAGGGCGGCGGCGAAGCGCACTGGAGCGCGCTGTGCACGATCGCCAATGCCGTGCAGCACGAGCTGGACTTGCCGGCGCCCGCCGTCAGCATCTCGGGCACGGCGTTCCAGTTATGGCTGTCGCTGGCCACGCCCGTACCCGTCGCCCAGGCGCGCCAGTTCGTGCAGCTGCTGCGCTCGACCTTTTTACCCGCCGCGACCGACATCCTTGCCGTCGCGCCGCCAGGCGACGTGGAACAGGTGGCGCTGCCGCCATGTTTGCAGCCGTCGGGCAAGTGGGCAGCTTTCATCCACCCCAGCATGGGGGCCGCCTTTGTCGACGAACCGGGCCTGGACATGCCGCCACCGCCAGCCGCCCAACTGGGCTTCCTGGAAAGCTTGCGCAGCATCAACCCGGCCCAGTTCGCGCAGGCGCTGGCGAAGTTGCAAAGACATGCGGGCTTGCTTGATGTCGTGTCAACTTCCGTGCCCGTGCCCGTGCCCGCTCCCGTCGCCGCCGCATTGCCAGCGCCTATGCCTGTTACACAACCAGGCTTGCTGCTGCAGGACGCCACCCTGGAAGACATCGTGCGCTGGCTGCACGCGCGCAATATCGAGCCCACTTTCCGGCACCGGCTGCCGTAACGGGGGAGCCTGCAGATAACGGCAGCGGGCGGCCAGCAGTGGATATTTCCACTGGTGTGACAATGTATGCATTTTTCTTACCGGCAATTTGCTATCGTTCACGGCCGCTCTCGACTCATGTTTTCAATGAAAAGCCAGGCCGAGCATCGCAACAAATCAAATCCAGGAAACCGTCAATGCAACTGCCAGCCGATAAAAATGCCCCCCGGGATTTTGATTTCATCATCGGTGACTGGCTCGTGAAACATCGCCGGCTCAATTCCAGATTCACCGATTGCAAGGAATGGACGGAATTTGACGGGCTATCTTCGACCGTAAAGACACTGGGTGGCTTTGGAAACCTGGAGGATAACGTACTCTACTTCCCGGAAGGCAGCTTCCGCGCCCTTGCACTGCGCTCGTTTTGTATTAAATCCGACACCTGGTCGATCTGGTGGCTCGATGCACGCAAGCCGACAACGCTCGATGTCCCAGTTGTTGGAAAATTCTCCAATCACGTCGGCGTATTTTTTGCCGATGACCTACTCGATGGTCAAGCAATAAAGGTGCGCTTTACCTGGACTGCAACACCTGGGAAAAATCCTCGCTGGGATCAGGCTTTTTCCAAGGACCAGGGAAGAACATGGGAAACGAACTGGACTATGGATTTCATGCGCACCGCACAGGCAAGGGCACCCATTCAGCCTTGAAGGCTGCCACTGCCAACGGTAGCAAGCGGCCAGAAGCGGACGTAGTGAAAATGAGGACAGATGGTTATGCTTCCAGCTATACAGATCTTCACAGCCATCATCAGTGCAGCGTGCGCCGTTATGATCGCCTCGTATGCAACGTGGTTGTTGATGCATCGGCTGAGGCAACAAGAGTCCAAACGCCTCGCGTTTAGAAATTGGGTTCGTCATCTCTTCGAGGCTGTTATGGGCCTCTAAGATTTATAGTGCTTGCGCCGGGTGAATGTCCGCAGGCGGAACCTGGCAACGGCGGCAACCGGCCACAAGCGGCCAGTCAATTTACCCTAGGCAAGCGGAATGAACAGAATCCCACGTGAATGGCTGAAACTTACTTACCATCGCCCTAGAATAATCTTAAATGGGTTGAGACGCATTCAATGTGGCGGACAGTTAAACGGCTTGCCATATACAATTGCAGCGCTTCGTACTCGTGAATTGAAGCCATTTTTGGAAGGTCGTCAAGCAGCTCTTTTTTGCCATGGCATTGGAACGCGTATCGGTCGGGAAGTGTCCTTCGCTCTCTTCGAGTCAGCGGACTATGACATTGTGGCTAGATACGAAGATGGCGGCGTTATGAGAATGGTGCCGGTTCAATTAAAAGAGCTTCCGCCTTCGGCGGTCAATTCAAATGTCGATTTACAGCAGATATTGGATAAGCTTGGAAAGAAGCTTCCAGACTCTAAGGATCTCGTGGTGGCCATTCACCTGAATCGAGATATACAGGGATTACATACAGAGGGGTTACGAATACCGACAGGGTTTGGTCAAATCTGGTTGTATGGTGGAAAAGATCATACGCAGCAGGCTTGGTCTTTGATAGGTGATTTGCTAAAGAATTCGAACCTTGTTAGCGACTTCCACTATCCTTCCGATATGATCTACTCGGCAATGTGGCAACAGGACATAATAGGACGTTGTTTAGGAAGCATCAGTTTGTCATTTGGATTAAATCCTATATGTCAGTAAAAAATATGAGCGTCTGCAAATTCGCCGGTCCGCAAGGGAGCGGCTTCAGCCCGGCGTGACAATTCGATAGCTTCTCACATAAGCAAAATGCTACCCCTGCTATGGACCGAGTTCGGCCAATAGCAGCCTCCGACATGAAATTTAAATTTTCAAACTTACCTCCGGTCCTTAAATGCATATAGTGAATTTCGTTGCGCGTGCGCCAACTGCCGCCGTTGGGTGGAGTGTATATGTTCCGTTGTATAGTGCACTCATAGCTTCGTTTGTAACAATTCTGGGGATAATCTTAAATAATTATTTTTCGCGGGTACACAAGAAGGAAGAACAAGCGCACTCCATTAAAAAGGAGATTTTTTTAAATTTTGCCGAATATATTTCTAGTTCGATGGCATTGTTGCAGTCTGTGGCAGACCCGAATTCTGACCTGCAAGGTCTACTTTCGAAGTATAAGGAGCAGACTGGGGTTATCGGAAAAATGTATGTGGTTGCAGAGCCAAGTCTTTTACTTGAGGCGAGGGCGCTGGTAACAGAACTCGAAGAATGCGGCTCTGAGATGGTTGCATTGCGCCAAGGTGTGGATCAAATAAAATTAAAGGTCGAAAGTTTGAAGGGGCAGCGTGTGGATACCTCGAAGGCGCTTGATAATCTTACCAATCATCATTTATCGCTGATTAGGACGGGAGTAATGCCTCCTGAAAATGTTCAGCTTGCTCTTCAGTGGGAACGTGATTTTACGACGAAGCGATTGGATAGTCTTAGCGATGAGATTTATAAAGCCGAGGTTGAGGCATATCATTCGGCATTATCTCTTTTCGAATTCGGTATCCTGGCCTCTCAGAAGGTGGAAGCCAGTACGTTACCAACTTTACGGCGAATAAAAAGTGAATTGGGCATTCCTCATGACGCGCTTAACTATGAAAAGGTAGTTGAAGCGCAGAATAAGAGGAGAATTGAAGCGGCGAGGAAGCAAATTGGGTTGCAAAAGACTACCAACCCTGATGCTCAGAAAAATGACTGAAATACATTGCCTCCAATTTTTCTCCAGCAATAGTCAAATCTCGAATTCCGCAAATTGCGGAAGGTCGGCTTTGGGGCGAATCCAGCATGACGATGCAGCCGCTAGATTTTCACCCTGACAACCTGCTATGCTGCCCGAACGGCCGGGTTCGGCCACAAGCGGTCGTTGATCATGAGTAGATCGTTGTACGGTAACGTTAATCATAGCGTGCGAAATAGGATGTATATGCCAATCAAAGCTAGACCATTTGGCTGTCGAGAACAATTCGACTGGGGGGCGGACATTCATTCAGTTACCTACAATGGACAATTGGTAATACGTGTCGTCCGCAACCATCACAAGGACGATGGAATCGAGGTCACATTTGCTCAGGTGAATGGCTTCAGGCTCTTGGATGAAGTGCCGCTCGCAGAGTACTGGACCGATGAGGACTTTCCTTCTGGGTATCCGGTCCTTGAGGTATTCGATGGCGGATGGGCGATGGAAGAAGATAGGCGGCTTGGCTATACGCAGAAGCAGCGAGAGTGGATCATTGTCACAGCTGGGGCATGTGTCAGCGTTTTCTCAGAACACGAACCAATGATTCGCGACGCAGCCGGTCCCGCCGAAACCTAGCCGTTGATACAAGCTACGCACCTTCAGCTGGCAAGTATTTTGTCAACCGTCTTTATATTCGCCACGGGGCGGAAGCAGCCAAAGACGGCAACCGGCCAGAAGTATACAAAAAACCACAGGAAGGCCCATGAAGATCAAACCCTTCCCTATGAAATCCTTGTTTTTGGCGCCGCTGTCGAGTATCCCGGCAGTCACATTGGCAGGTATCGGAAGCTCCGATGCAGGTATCGCGTCTGATGTCGGGATCGGACTTCTTTTTTCCGTACTACTCGCTGTTCCGATGTCATTTGCGGGTTTGGCACTGGTGGGCCTGCCATTGCTCATACTCCTGCGCAAATATGATTCTCTGCTGCTGCTGGCCACCTGTATTGCCGGGTGCGGTGTGCCCTACATAATGTTTCTGGATGCACCGACTCGCACAGCGCTAAGTGCAATCGCTGCTGGTCTTACCGTCGGCATTACAGCCTATCTCCTTCGTCCAGTTGTACGGAACAATGAACTGGACGACCGTTCGAACCCTCATCAAATTTAAGTATCAATGTCCGCAATGGGGCGATTGCTGACGTAAAATCTGCGCTGTAGAATGAAGTAAATTTCAGAACTGTGTTAAGGATTTTTCAATGTTCCTATCTCTTCCAGATGTGTTGCGTACGCAAAGAATGATATTGCGTAAACCGCGTCAATCAGATGTCCGGATTATTTTTGATGCATATGCCCAAGATGTTGAAGTAGTACGCTACATGGTATGGCGTCCACACCGCACATTGGCCGAGACTGAAGCCTTCATTTCATATTGTATCGAGGAGTGGGATAGTGGTCGTAGCCGTCCTTATGTTTTGGCCCTTGAGGAAAATGACGACGAGCCAATTGGTATGTTGGAAGCAAGTTTGCATGATCACATGATAGATATTGGATACGTTTTGCAACGCAAGTATTGGGGCGCGAAACTCATGTCCGAGGCAATAAATACTTTGAGTGAAGCAGCCTTGGCGCTGCCGCACTGTTTTCGTATTCAGGCAACCTGTGACACAGAAAATTATGCATCTGCGCGTACATTGGAAAAGTCCGGGTTTGTACTTGAGGGCAAGCTTGCGCGACACCTGGTTCTACCAAATCTTGCTGACGAACCTCGGCCATCTCTGATGTATGCCCGCTGCAGGTAAGGCGCCAAAGGTACGGACTTGAAAGGAGGTCGCTACCGTTCAGGAGCAGATTTTTAAGAATCCGTATGCGTGTACCTTATGATTGCGCTCAGAAAATGTATACTCACTAGACATTCAATAGTTTGCGATAGGTGCCAGTGTGCATCTTCTGACGATTGGATGTCCGCAAAGGCGAAAGCGGACACTCCTGTGTAGCCGTAGCGCCGGGCCACCTTTTTATCTCCAGGTAACACATGGCCTGTGGCATAGCTGTCCTGGCGGCAATCATGTCAACGGCATGCTGAAATCAGCGCGCCATTTCCCTAGCCAAAGTCAACACCAGTTCCTCCGCGCCCATTTCCCGCGCCAGCGGCGCGCCCTGGCCGGCCCATTGCGCGGCGAATTCACTGTTGCCGTGCTGGCTGGCTGCTGCGTTCAATTGTTTTGCGGCATCGTAGGCGACCGGGTAGTCGGCCGGCGGTGGGCTGCCTGGCGCTTCGCCATGTTCGATCAAGCGGTTCACCATGCCGCGCGCCAGCCGGCCCGACAAGGTCGCCGTCAATCGCGTACTGGCGGCCCGTTCGCTTTTCAGGTTGGCGCGGTAGCCCGCGTTGGCCGCCGATTCCGGGCATAGCACGAATGCCGTGCCCAGTTGGACGGCGGCGGCGCCCAGGTCCAGCGCGACGCGGATGCCTTGTCCATCCATGATGCCGCCGGCGGCGATGAGGGGCAGGGCAGTGCGGCCCGCCAGCAGGCGCAGCAGCACGCTGGTGCTGTGGCGCTCGTCGTGCGCTTGCGGATCGAAGACGCCGCGATGCCCGCCCGCTTCCACGCCCTGCGCCACGATGGCGTCGACCCCTGCCTGTTCGATCAGGATCGCTTCGCGCACGCTGGTGGCCGTGGCCATCGTGTAGATGCCGGCCTGGCGCAGGGCGGCAATCTGCTGCTGCGTCGGCAAGCCAAAATGAAAGCTGACGACGGCAGGGCGCTGCTCCAGCAACAGGGCGAATGCCGCCGCATCGCCGATAAACGTCCGGTAGATTTCTTCCAGTCCTGCCGGCACGGCCGCGCCCAGCTCCGCAAACAGGGGCGCCAGATGGGCCAGCCAGGCCGCTTCGCGCCGCGCATCCCTTGCCGCAGGCGCATGGCAAAACACATTGATGTTGAAGGGGCGGTCCGTCAGCGCGCGCGTGTCTGCGATCATCTGGCGCGCCTGCGCCACGCTGCCGGCGCCAATGCCCAGCGAACCGAGGCCGCCCGCATTCGAGACGGCGGCGGCGAGGCGCGGCGTGGAGACGCCCGCCATTGGCGCCTGGATGATGGGCAATTGCAGGCCGAGGCGGTCGAGGAAGCGCTGGGACGAGCTCATGATGTTTCCTTCAGGAAGTTGAGGATGCTGTGTCGTACGCATATTCGTATTCGTATTTTGAGAATATAATAGCATAATCATTTCAAATGAGAGAACATCATGGAGTTGGAGTCATTGACGATTTTTTGTGCCGTGGCCAGTGAACTGAGCGTCACCCAGGCCGCAGCCAGGCTGGGCCGCGCGCCGTCCAGCGTCACGACGCGCATCCAGCAGCTGGAAGCCGATATAGGCGCCGAACTGTTCGTGCGCACGAACAAGCGCATGGCCCTGACGGCGGCCGGCGAGCGCTTTCTCGAGTATGCGCAGCGTCTGCTGGCGCTGGCAGAAGAGGCCAGGCATGTCGTCACGGGCGGGCGCGAGGGCGGCACCTTGCGCGTCGGCAGCATGGACAGCACAGCGGCCAGCCGCCTGCCGGCGCTGCTGGCCGCATATCACGCCCGCTATCCGGCGACGCGGCTGGCGCTGAGCACGGGGCCGTCGCGCCCCCTGATCGAGCAGGTGCGCACAGGTTTGCTCGACTGTGCTTTTGTCGCCTTGCCGCCATCCTTCGGCGGCGCCGCCGCCTTGGCGGAGCTGGGCCTGGCCGCGACAGCCGTGTGGCGCGAGGACCTGTGTTTGCTGCTGCCGGCCAGCGAAGCGCAGGCGCGCCGCGCCGCGGACGTGCGCACGCGCTCGCTGGCGGCGTTTCCGCAGGGCTGCACCTATCGCGGCATCGCCGAAGAGTTGCTGGGCGTGGCCGGCGGCACGCAGTGGCGGGTGCAGGAAATGAGTTCGTATCACACCATGATCGCTTGCGTGGCGGCCGGCGCCTGCGTGACCCTGCTGCCGGCGAGCGTGCTGGCGCTGTCCGAGGCGCCGGCCGCCTTGGTGACGCTTTCCGCTGGACAAGCCGACACCTTGCTGGTGTGGCGCGCCGGATTCGACGTGCCCGCCTTTCAACACTTGCTGGCGCAGCTGGGCGAGGTGGCGCCGTGAGCGCGCCAGCCAGGCTGCGTGCAGCCATCGCCGCAGCGGCCATCCTCGCCATCGGCATGGGCTTCGGACGCTTCGCCTTCACGGCCATCTACCCGCATATGCTCAGCGAAGGCGTGCTGACCTTGCGCGATGGCAGCCTGGCCGCTTCGGCCAACTATGCCGGTTACTTGCTGGGCGCCATCCTGGCCATGCGCGCGCGGGCCCACAGCGCGCACCGGCTATGCCTGTGGTCGGTGGCCGGTACGGCGCTGTGCCTTGGCGTGCTGGCCTTGACTATGCCGGTCTGGCTCATCGTGACGGTGCGGGGCGTGGCGGGCGTCTTCAGCGCCCTGGCCATGGTCGCCGCCTCGCTGTGGCTGCTGGAACAGCGCCGGCATGGTCGCGGTGCGCCGCTGCTGTACGCGGGCGTGGGCGCTGGCATCGCCGGGTCGGCCGAATTGCTGGTGCTGGCATCGCACCTGGGCTGGCGCAGCGCCGGCATGTGGCTGCTGCTGGCCGGCGTCACCGTGCTGCTGGGGCTGGCGGCTGCGCCCGCCATCGCCGCCAGTGGCCAGCCTACGCTGGATGCGCCGCCGCATGCCGCTGCATCGACCTTGGCGCCCGTGGCGCCGTGGCCGCTGGTGCTGATCTACGGACTGGCGGGGCTCGGTTACATCGTTACGGCTACGTATCTGCCCGTGATGGTGGGCGTGGCCTTGCCCGGGCTCAATTCCGCCCATGTGTGGGCCATGTTCGGCCTGGGCGCGGCGCCGTCGTGTTTCCTGTGGCACCGGCTGCACGAGCGTCTGGGCACGCGCCAGGCACTCAGGCTGAACTTGCTGCTGCAGGCGCTGGGCGTGGCCTTGCCCGTGCTGGCGCCTTCGGCCGCCGCTTATCTGCTCAGCGCCATCCTCGTCGGCGGCACGTTTGTCGGCACGGTGACCATCGCCATGCCCGCCGCGCAGCGGGCCGCCGGCAAGGTGGGCAAGTTTGGCACCAACATGATGGCCATCATGACGGTGGTGTATGGCATCGGCCAGATCATCGGCCCCGTGCTGGCGGCCAGCCTGTATGCGCAGTCGCACAGTTTTAATAGTGCGCTATTGGCGGCGGCCGGCGCGCTGCTGCTGGCCATCGCCGTGAGCTTGCGCCTGTAAGAACGCCTATCAACACCTGCTGCGCGTCGTAATTTGCGGCCTGCGATGCTCGCTGACTCGGCGTCCCCGTACCTTCGTACAGTTGCGCTTCTCGAGCCAACGGGGGCGCCGAGCCTTCCTTCCGCTCGCTACGGTTTTGTTAGGCGTTGTAAAACTTAGAGACCGAATGCGCAGCGCATGACGTCGCTCCGCAGCGCGTTGATCCTGGTGAAATCGCGCGTGTAATACAGCTTGTTCGTCAGCAGCACCGCATAGCGGGCGCGCCTGGGGCTGATCCACATGGCCGTGCCGGTGAAGCCCAGGTGGCACCAGACGTCGTCTTCCGGCCCGGTGCCTGCCGCCGGATGCCAGAACAGGCCGCGCGACGGAGTCAGCGAACCGGTCTGCACCGTCAGCGAAGCGCGCACCCAGTTGGCGTCCAGCACCTCGCCCTGCAGGTCCTGCGCCAGCATCGCCTGCAGGAAGCGCTGCAGGTCGGGTACGTTCGAAAACAGCCCGGAGATGCCGCACACGCCCCCCAGCAGGCGGGTGGAGAAATCATGCGTGACGCCAGAAAGGTGTGCGCCCGCCTGCTCGCAATATTCAGTCGGCGCGACCTGCTTGCCATGCGCAGCTGCCAGCGGGCCGAAGCCCGTGGCAGCCATGCCCAGCGGCCGCAGGACATGCTCGGCCAGGGCCTGGTCCAGGGGCAGATCCAGCAGCCGCTCGATGACCAGGCCGAGGATCAGGGCCGCGCGGTCCGTGTATTGCACGGCTAGTCCCGGCGTGCCTTCCAGCGGCTCGCGCAGTACGCCACGCACGATATCGTCGTACACCTCGCCATAGCTGGCGCGCAGGCGGGCGCGCAACGGCAAGCCAGCCGTATGGGTGAGCAGCTGGAAAATCGTGATGGGCGCCAGCGCATGGCCCTGCGTGCCGGGCAGCACGTCGGCCAGGCAGCTGTCCAGGCGCAGGCGATTTTTGCGCAGCAGCCAGCCCGTCAGCGACCAGACGCTGATGATCTTGGTCAGCGAAGCGATGTCGAACAAGGTGTCGACCTGCATCGCTGCACTGCCGGGCTCGGGCGTGAGCCGCCCGGCCGCGCCCGCCACGCCGTGGTCGCTGGTGCCCATAGCCCAGGCCGCGCCTGGAAAAATCTGTTCCTGCACGCCGGCTTGCACCAGCGCTGTCAGCTGTTCTGTATGGTCTGTCAGGTTTGCTATTGGCATATTGATTGTGTCGTGGAGGTCTTGTCATGCACTGCCGCGTCCACCCCCAGCCAGCGCGCCACCGATTGCGCCACCCATTCCCCTTCATCCAGCGGCAAGTCGTGCCCGGCGTCGCGGTGGATCAGGCAGTCGGCCTGCCAGGCGCGCGCCAGGCGCTGCGAGCAGCGGTGGTCGACCAGCTGGTCTTGCGCGCCGGCCATCACCAGCACGGGCATGGCGGGGCGAATGAGGGGCGCGCGGTAGCGGGCGGCCGACAGTAGCTGGCGCAGCGCGTTGCGGCGGCTGACGGGATACTCTTGCTGATATGCACACCAGTCGGCAAGCAGGGCGGCGTTGCCCTGTGCATGCCGGCGGCTGGTCAGGCGCAAGATCAGCGCTTCCTGGCTGCGTTGGTCGCCCAGCAGTAGTTGGCGCAGCAGGGCGCCGTAGTTTTGCCAGCGCAGGCGCCGGTAAAACGGATTGAACGGCCGCATGCTGGTGTTGAGCAGCACGCAGCGGGCGATTTCCTGCGGGTAGCGGCTAGCCCATTCGACGGCCACCATGCCGCCCAGCGACAGGGCCAGCAAGTGGTACGGTGCAGCGATGCCCCGCGCCGACAGGTCCTGGCGGCAGGCTGCCACCATATCTGCCACACGGGTGGCGCTGTCCTGCGCGTGGCGCCTGCCATTGCCGGGCAAGTCGGGCGTGACAATGCTGGCGCCGGGCAGGGCGCGCGCCAGGGTGGCGGGGAAGTCACCCCAGTGGCGTTGTTCGCGCATCAGGCCGCGCAATAAAATCCAGGTGGGCTGCGTCATGACTCATACCATTGCGCCAGGGCGCGCCGGCGCTGCGCCTTGCGCAGCAAGCCTTCCGGCATCCAGCGGCCGTGGCTGCTGGCGGCGCGCATGAGGAAATCGAACCACACCAGGTGCCGCCGCAACACCCGCTGCAGGCGGTGCGCGGCCGTGGGGTTGAAGATGCTGACCCGGTTGAACAGCTGGCGCGGGTTTTTCTTGACCCACAGCCACGAGCCCATTTCCAGGGTCAGCGGCAGGAACACGCGCCCGCTGTAGCTGGTGCCGTTCAGGTACAGATAGTCCCACAGGTCGCCATGCGTGCGGTATTGCCGGCTTTGCGGCTCGAACACATAGTTGTGGTTGGGGTAGCTTTGGCTGAACAGTTCTTCCAGGGCGCCGATCTCGGCCAGGTGCTCTATCGGCACCTTGGTATGCGCATGGGGAAACCAGATGCGGTCGCGCAAGCCGAAGCCGGAATGGCAATCGAGGGCGATGCTGAACTGGCGCGACAGCAGCTCGCGCTCGACCAGGTCGCACACGGCCTGGCTTTCCTGCTCCATGGGCGCATCGGCTGCGCCCCGGTACCAGGGCAGTCGGGCGCTGTAGCGCTGTCCACCCAGCATGAACGGCACTTTTTCGCGCGCGCTCAGCGGTGCGTTGCGCATCAGGTCCACGCCGCGCGGATTGCAGCGCGTGGCTTGCCACATGCCGCCCGGGTTGACCAGCGGCATGAATACGAGGCGCATGGTTTCCAGCTGCTGGTGCAGGGTGGCATCCCAGCGCAGGCGCGCGATCAGGCTTTCCAGGAAGGACAAAAGCACTTGCGTGCCGATGCGTTCAAGGCCGTGGATGCCGCCAAAAAAGCCCAGCGCGGGCACGTCGGGGCCGGGATTGCCCAAGGCGATGGAGTACACGGGAAAGTCGCGCCCATCCATGGCGATGCTGCAGGGCGCGGCCACTTCCAGGTGGCTGCCGCCCTCGTCGATGAGACGCTTCAGCATGACCAGTTCGGGCAGATTCTTTTCGATCATCAGGCGTCAGAAAGGGAAAGTAACAGCCAGTGTAGCCGAAATAATTGCTGCGCCAGACGTCCCGCATGGCGAAATTTATTGATGGCAAGCATGTCACGAAGCCGTCATGTTTGCTGTGTAGGCTATTGCAGCTGACACAAGAATTATTACTCGGCACTACCCCATTGCCACGCCGTTCCACCCTCACGCAATAGCGACACGATAGCAATATGACAGGCAGCCCGGCATCCGTCCATGTGCTGGCGCTGGGGGATATCTGGTGCTGCCGGGCTTCCTGGTTGCGGTAGGGCCCGCACGGGCCATGCGGCGCTGGGCGGCGTCTGCGCGACCCGGCGCAGCCTGAGGCTGAACGTTCGTTCGCGTACAGACGCGTCACATTCCTGCCGCCAGACTGGCACTTCGGGCCTGCAAGCGCCCACCCAGCCAGTCCACAGCCAGGAGGAAGCGCGAGATGACAGAGTGTAATCACATCAATGCCGGCCGGCGCGGTTTGCTGATCGCCGGCGCGCTGTCGGCCACGGCCGTGGCTGTGCCCGGCGTGGCCGGGGCCGCTGAAGCTGCCCATGCTGCGGCCCAAGCCGGCCAGGCGCCGCCCGTCCTGATGAAGGTCAATCTGGATATCAACGGCCAGCGCCATAGCCTGGAACTCGACACGCGCACCACCTTGCTCGACGCCTTGCGCGAACACCTGCATCTGACGGGAACCAAAAAGGGCTGCGACCACGGCCAGTGCGGCGCCTGCACCGTCATGCTGGACGGCCAGCGCATCAACGCCTGCCTGAGCTTGGCCGTGATGCACGAGGGCGCCCGCATCACCACCATCGAGGGACTGGGCACGCCCGACAAGCTGCACCCGATGCAGGCCGCCTTCATTGCGCATGACGGCTATCAATGTGGCTATTGCACACCGGGGCAAATCTGCTCTGCCGTCGCTGCACTGGGAGAAATCCGCCAGGGCATCCCCAGCCACGTCAGCGTGGACTTGAACGCTGCCCCGCAGGCGACGCCGGAAGAGTTGCGCGAACGCATGAGCGGCAATCTCTGCCGCTGCGGCGCCTATTCCAACATCATCGAGGCGATTTCCGAGGTGGCGGGGAGGCCGGCATGAGAGTGTTCAGCTACCAGAAGGCTGCCACGCCGGCCGAAGCGGCGGCCGCCGCCTTGCACACGCCGGGTGCCCGCTTTATAGCCGGCGGCACGAATCTGCTCGATCTGATGAAACTGGAGATCGAAACGCCTACGCATTTGATCGATGTCAATGGCCTGGCTTTGGACAAGGTGGAAACGACTGCGGACGGCGGCTTGCGCATCGGCGCCCTGGTACGCAACACGGCGCTGGCCGCCCACGCCACGGTGCGGCGCGATTACGGCGTATTGTCGCGCGCCTTGCTGGCCGGTGCTTCGGCACAATTGCGCAACAAGGCGACGACGGCGGGTAACCTGCTGCAGCGCACCCGCTGCCCGTATTTTTATGACACCAACCAGGCCTGCAACAAGCGCGTGCCGGGGAGCGGCTGCTCGGCCATCGGGGGTTTCAGCCGGCCGCTGGCCATCCTGGGCGGCAGCGATACCTGCATCGCCACGCATCCCAGCGACATGGCCGTGGCCATGCGCGTACTCGACGCCGGCATCGATACCGTGCGGGCCGACGGTGCCGTGCGCACCATCCCGATTGCCGATTTTTACCGCTTGCCGGGCACCACGCCGCAGCTGGAAACGCTGCTGCAGCCGGGCGAACTGATCACCAGCGTGACCTTGCCCCCGCCCGTCGGCGGCACGCACGTCTATCGCAAGGTGCGCGACCGCGCTTCTTACGCGTTCGCGCTGGTGTCCGTGGCGGCGATTATCTTGCCCGATGGCACGGGCAGGCTGGCTCTGGGCGGCGTCGCGCCGCAGCCGTGGCGGGTTGCCGGCGCGGAGCAGGCGATGCCCGCTGGCGCCGCCGCCGTGAACGAACGCCTGCTGGCCGGCGCCAAACCGACTGCCGACAATGCCTACAAGCTCATCCTGGCGCAGCGTACCGTGGCAGCCGTGTTGAGGGAAACACCAGTAATGAAAGGCTAAGTCCATGAAATTCACGACACCCGCCACCACCAACCCCGTCGACCAGCTGAAAGTCGTAGGCCGCCCCACGGACCGCATCGACGGCCCCCTGAAAACCACGGGCACGGCGCCGTACGCGTACGAGCAGCACGCCGCCGCGCCGCATGCCGCCTACGGCCATGTCGTCGGCGCGGCCATCGCCAAGGGGCGCATCGCCTCCATCGACACCAGCGCCGCGCGGCGCGCACCGGGGGTGCTGGTCGTGGTGACGGCGGAATCCGCAGGAAAACTGGGCAAAGGCAAGATGAACACGGCGCATCTGCTGGGCGGCCCGGAGATTGAGCACTATCACCAGGCCATCGCGCTGGTGGTGGCGGAAACCTTCGAACAAGCACGCTCGGCCGCGCAGTTACTCGACGTAAAGTACATCGAGCAGCCGGGCGCGTTCGACTTGGCCAAGGCGAAGAACACGGCGGCCAAGCCGAAGGACGGCAAGCCCGACAGCAAGGCTGGCAATTTTGCCGGCGCCTTTGCCCATGCCCCCGTGCGCCTGGACGCCAGCTACACGACGCCTGACCAGTCACATGCCATGATGGAGCCGCACGCCTCGATTGCCGCCTGGGAGGGGGGCAAGCTGACGCTCTGGACGGCGAACCAGATGGTGGACTGGAGCAGGGGCGACCTGGCCCGCACCCTTGGCATTGCGAAAGACCAGGTGCGCATCGTCTCGCCCTATATCGGCGGCGGTTTCGGCGGCAAGCTGTTCTTGCGCGCCGAAGCGCTGCTGGCGGCCCTGGGCGCGCGCGCGGCACAGCGTCCCGTAAAGGTGGCCCTGACGCGGCCCTTGATGTTCAACAACACCACGCACCGGCCCGCCACCATCCAGCGCCTGCGCATTGGCGCCACGCGCGACGGCAAGATCACGGCCATCGGCCACGAATCGTGGTCGGGCGACCTCAAAGGCGGGCAGCCGGAAACTGCCGTGATGCAGACGCGGCTGCTGTACGCGGGGCCAAACCGCATGACGGCCATGCGCCTGGCCGTACTCGACTTGCCGGAAGGTAACTCCATGCGCGCGCCGGGCGAGGCGCCGGGCTTGATGGCGCTGGAAATCGCCATGGACGAGATGGCGGAAAAGCTGAACATGGACCCCGTCGTCTTGCGCATCTTGAACGACACGAAAGTGGACCCGGAAAAACCGGGCCGCCCGTTTTCCCAGCGCCGCCTGATCGATTGCCTGCGCACGGGCGCCGTGGAATTTGGCTGGAAGGAGCGGCAAGCACAGCCCGGCAAGCGGCGCGACGGCCGCTGGCTGGTGGGCATGGGCGTGGCGGCTGCCTTCCGCAATAATCTCGTCATGCGGTCCGCCGCCCGGGTGCGCCTGGACGGCAAGGGCATGATCACGGTGGAAACGGACATGACGGACATCGGCACGGGCAGCTACACCATCATTGCCCAGACGGCGGCGGAAATGCTGGGCGTGACCCTGAACCGCGTCGTCGTGCGCCTGGGCGACTCGGATTTTCCCGTCTCGGCCGGTTCGGGCGGGCAATGGGGCGGCAACAGTTCCACGGCGGGCGTGTATGCGGCTTGCGTGCGCTTGCGCCAGGCCATCGCAGGCAAGCTGGGCTTTGACGAAAATCAAGCGCGCTTTTCCGATGGGCAAGTAAGTCAGGGCGAGCGCAGCGTGCCGCTCGCTGCCGCTGCCTTGCATGGCGATGTGGTGGCGGAAGACCACATGGAATACGGCGACCTCGACAAAAAATTCCAGCAATCCACGTTTGGCGCCCATTTCGTGGAAGTGGGCGTGGACAGCGACACGGGCGAAGTGCGCGTGCGCCGCATGCTGGCCGTCTGCGCGGCCGGCCGCATCCTGAATCCGAAAGCGGCGCGCAGCCAGGTGATCGGCGCCATGACCATGGGCGTGGGTGCGGCCCTGATGGAAGAACTGGTGGTCGACCGGCGCCGCGGCTTTTTCGTCAACCACGACCTGGCCGGCTACGAAGTGCCCGTGCACGCCGACATCCCGCACCAGGACGTCATTTTCCTGGACGAAACAGACCCCATATCCTCGCCCATGAAAGCCAAGGGCGTGGGCGAGCTGGGCATCTGCGGCGTGGCGGCGGCCATCGCGAATGCCGTGCATAACGCCACGGGGGTGAGGGTGCGCCACTATCCGCTGACCCTGGACAAGCTGCTGCGTGGGCTACCCGAGGTCACCTAGCACCGTTGCGCCGCCGCGCGCGTGACAAAGCGTGTATTTTTGGTAATTTTCAAGTGCTATGCTCGGAACGCATGCTGCGGGGCAAGTTCCCGGTCCGCAAGGTCATGCCGCCAGGAGAATGCATGAATAGCTCATCAATGCCGCCGCGTATCCTCATCGTCGATGACGAACTGGCGCATGTGCACGCGCTGTGCGATACCTTGCGGGGGCAGGCGTATGACACGACGGGGCTGGCTTCGGGCGAGGCGGCGCTGTCCCTGCTAGCCGTCGAATCGTTCGATCTGCTGCTGGTCGACCTGATGATGCCGGGCATGAACGGCATCGCCGTGGTGGAAGCGGCGCGCCTGATCGATCCGGACCTGGCCTGCGTCATCATGACGGGCGAAGGCACGATTGCCTCGGCCGTGCAGGCCATGAAGGCGGGCGCGCTCGATTATGTGGTCAAGCCGTTCAAGGTATCGGGCATCCTGCTGATACTGGCGCGGGCGCTGGAAACACGCCAGCTGCGCATCGCCAATGCGCGCCTGGAATTGCTGCTGCGCCAGCACACGGCCGAACTCGACGCCATGAACAAGGATTTGCAGCTGGCCCGCGAAGTGGCCGAGCGGGCGAACCAGGAAAAGACCAATTTCCTGTCCAGCATGAGCCACGAGCTGCGCACGCCGCTCAACGCCATCCTGGGCTTTTCGCAGATGCTGATGTCCGATTCCATCCCCTCGACGGCGCAGGAAAAGAAAACCTTTGCCTCGCACATTTTCGGCGCGGGCCGGCATTTGCTGACCCTGATCAACGATATCCTCGATATCGGCAGGATCGAGTCGGGCAATATGTCGCTGGCGATGGAAGCCGTGGAACTGGCCGGCATCTACCATGAATGCTGGCAAATGATGGAACCGCTGGCGCACAAGCGCGGCATCACCTTGACCTTCGTCGATGCGGGCGGCATGCATGTGCTGGCCGACCGCACGCGCCTCAAGCAGGTGCTGCTCAACCTGCTGTCGAACGCCGTCAAGTACAACCGTGAACAGGGCGAGATCCACGTTGATTGCCAGCCCGTCGATGCGCGGCAACTGCGCCTTTCCGTGCGCGACACGGGCGGTGGCATGAGTAGCGCGCAGCTGGAGGCGCTGTTCCAGCCCTACAACCGCCTGGGACGCGATGCGCGCGACGAAGAGGGCACGGGCCTGGGGCTGGTGGTCAGCAAGCGCCTGGCCGAAGCCATGCAGGCCAGGCTGGGCGTGGACAGCACGCCCGGACGCGGCACCACCTTCTGGCTCGATATCGCCAGTTGCCCGGCGCGCCAGCCGCTGCAGGAAAGCCCACGCCTGTCCGCCATTGCCCGACCCGCAGAAACGATACGGCTGCCGGACCGCAAGACGCTGCTGTATGTGGAAGACAATCCCCTGAATCTGGCCCTGGTGGCGGGCCTGATCCATTTTCGCCCCGATCTTGACCTGCTGTCGGCCGGCGACGGCCAGACGGGCCTGGAGCTGGCGCGCCGCCACCTGCCGCAACTGATTCTGATGGACAGCGACCTGCCCGATATCAGCGGCACGCAAGTCATGCAGCTGCTGCGCGCCGATGCCCGCACCGCGCATATCCCCGTCATCGCCCTGACGGCCATGGCCGGGCCGGGAGATGTACGCCAGGGGCTGGCGGCGGGCTTCTACCGCTATCTCACCAAGCCGATCGACGTGGTGGCGTTTTCCGAGGCCATCAACAGTGCGCTGGAATCGGCCACGGCGCAGCGCAGCGCATGAATGGCGAGGCGCCGGTGCGGCGGGCGATCTGGCTGGCGGCCGCAGTGCTGCTGGCGCTGGCCGCTGCAGCCGTCTGGCTGCTCAATGCCCGTCCTGGCCCGCCGCCCGGCCCCGTGGAAGTATTGCGCGTGGCCGTGAATGCGGAATATGTGGGCAGCTGCCCCGTGCTGGCCGCGCGCGCACAGGGCTATTTTGCGCGTGAAGGCATCGACGCGCTGCTGCAACCGTATTCCTCGGGCAAGGCGTCGATGGAAGCCGTGTTGGGGGGCAGGGCCGACCTGGGCACCGTTTCCGACATCCCCGTGGTGCTGGCCAGCCTGAAGAACCAGTCCGTCGTCATCATCGCCAGCATTTTCGAGGCCGAGCGCGACCACGGCATCGTGGGGCGCCTGGACCGCGGCGTGTCTACGCCCGCCAGCCTGAAAGGCAAGCGCATCGGCGTCACCCTGGGCACCTCCGGCCATTTCACGCTGGACGCTTTTTTGAACCGCCAGAAACTGTTGCCCGCTGAAGTCACCTTGCGCAACTACACGCCGGACAAGCTGGCCGGTGCGCTGGCCCGGGGCGATGTCGACGCGGCGGCCGGCTGGGAACCGTTCCTGACGGGCATGACGCATGCTATCGCTGGCAACGCGGCCATCTTCTATGGCGAAGACGTGTATGCGGGCCTGTTCAACGTGGCCGGCACGGGCGATTATGTGCGCAGTCATCCGGCGACGATGCGCAAGGTGCTGCGCGCGCTGCTGGCCGGGGCGCGCTTTTGCCGCGACGAACCCGACGCCGCGCGCGCCCTGTTTACCACGGCGTCGGCCAGCGAGGCGGCGCGCCTGCAAGCGGCCTGGCACGGTTATCAGTTCGGCATCGTGCTCGACCAGGGCTTGCTGCTGGCGCTGGAAGACGAGGCGCGCTGGGCCATCAAGAACCGGCTGGCCGAACGCGGCGAGATGCCGAACTTCCTCGATGCCGTCTACCTGGACGGCCTGGAAGCCGTGGCGCCATCGGCCGTGACGGTCATTCATTGAGAAAGCCACCGTGAAAATCGTAACGCGCTTCAAGCTGGCAGAACTGTTTTGCGTGGTGCTCGTGGCCATCATCGTCGCCATGCTGTTCTCCACCACCATGGCGATGCAGCGCGAACTGGCGAAGAACAAGGCTGCGGGCGATATCCTGCAAGCCGTCACGTCGCTGCGCTACCTGTCGATCGAATATGCGCTGCACCACGGCGCGCGCACGCGCGCCCAGTGGCAGCTGCGCAGCGAATCGCTGTCCACGGGCTTGCTGTCCACGCCCGCCTTCAGCACCGGCGAGGAGCGCGCGTTGCTGCGCGAATTGCAGACCGACCTGGCCGGCGTGGGCGCTCTGTTCGAGCTGTTTGTGGCGAATCACCGCGAGCTGGGGCAGGACCCGCTGCGGCGCGAGGTGCTGGGCGAACTGGAGTCGCGCCTGTCCGGCCAGATCATGGGCAAGGTGCAGGGCATGATCTCGGATGCGATGCGGCTGTCCGAATTGAGCCGGCAAGGCGTGCTCGATGCGCAGCAGCGGGCCAATGTCGCCGTGATGTTGTTTGGCGGCGTGATCATCGCCCTGGTGGCCGGCCTGATTTACTTCACCATGACCAGCGTCACGGGACCGCTGGAAAAGCTGCGCCAGGGGACCTTGATCGTCGGCGCCGGCAAGCTCGATTTTGCGCTGGGCGTGCACACCAAAAATGAAATCGGCGACCTGGCGCGCGCCTTCGACGGCATGACGGAAAAGCTGCGCCGCACCACCGTCTCGCGCGACGAGCTGGCGCACACGAATGCCGCCCTGGAAACGCAGATCGCCGAGCGCCAGCTGGCCGAGCGCAAGGTGCATGAGCAGCTCGAGCGCCTGAACCTGCTGCAGCAGATCACGCGCTCGATCGGCGAGCGGCAGGACTTGCGCAGCATCTTCCAGGTGGTGGTGCGCAGCCTGGAAGACCAGCTGCCCATCGATTTCAGCTGCATCTGCCTGTACGAGCCGTCCCAGCACGCGCTGCAGGTAACGTGCGTGGGCGTGCGCAGCGAAGCGCTGGCGCACGCCTTCATGATGGGCGAACAGGCGCACATCCCCATCGACGAGAATGGCCTGTCGAGCTGCGTGCGCGGTAAGCTCGTGTATGAATCCGATATCGCCGAGGTAGCGTTTCCGTTTCCACAGCGGCTGGCGCAAGGGGGCTTGCGCGCCCTCGTCATGGCGCCGCTGCTGGCCGAAAACACGGTTTTCGGTATCCTGATCGTGGCGCGCCGCACTGCGCACAGCTTCACCAGCGGTGAATGCGAGTTCCTCAGCCAGCTGAGCGAGCACGTGGCGCTGGCCGCCAACCAGGCTCAGCTCTACGGCGCACTGCAGCGCGCGTATGATGATTTGCGCCAGACGCAGCAATCGGTGATGCAGCAGGAACGCTTGCGCGCGCTGGGGCAGATGGCCAGCGGCATCGCGCACGACATCAATAACGCCATTTCCCCCGTGGCCCTGTACACGGAATCGCTGCTGGAGACGGAAACCAGCCTCAGTCCACAGGGCCGGCATTGCCTGGAAGTGATCGAGCGCGCCATCGACGACGTGGCCGCCACGGTGGCGCGCATGCGCGAATTCTACCGCCAGCGCGAACCGCAACTGGCGCTGTCGCCCATCAATGCCAACCTGGTGGTGCAGCAGGTGCTCGACCTGACGCGCGCGCGCTGGAGCGACATGCCGCAGCAGCGCGGCATCGTCATCGCCCTGCGCACGAAGCTGGCGGACGAGTTGCCCATGCTGCCCGGCAGCGTGGGCGAACTGCGCGAAGCGCTGACCAACCTGGTCTTCAATGCCGTCGACGCCATGCCGGACGGCGGCACCCTGACTGTGCGCACCAGCTGCATCGGGGTGCCCGGCCAGGCGGCGCGCCAGGTGCAGATCGAGGTGGGCGATACGGGCATCGGCATGGATGAGAATACGCGCCGCCGCTGCCTGGAACCGTTTTTCACCACCAAGGGCGAGCGGGGAACGGGCCTGGGCCTGGCCATGGTGTACGGCATGATGGAGCGCCATGGCGCCAGCATCGACATCCTCACGGCGCCGGGGCAGGGCACGGCGGTGCGCCTGGCTTTTCCCGCCTGCGCGGCAGGCGAGGGGGAGGAAGCGCCCGACACGGCCCACGCCGTGCCGCCGCGCCTGCGCATCCTCGTGGTGGACGATGATCCGATGGTGCTCAAGTCCCTGCGCGACATCCTGGAAATCGATGGCCACGAAGTGGTGTCCGCCGATGGGGGGCAGGCCGGCATCGATTGCTTCCTGGCCGCGCGCGACCGGCACGAACACTTTGCGGTGGTCATCACGGACCTGGGCATGCCCCACGTGGACGGGCGCAAGGTGGCCAGCGCGGTGCGCCAGTGCTCGCCGGACACGCCCATCATCATGCTCACGGGCTGGGGCCAGCGCCTGGCTGCCGACAGCGATTTCCCCGAACACGTCGACTGCGTGCTGGGCAAGCCGCCCCGGCTGAAGGAGTTGCGGCGCGCGCTGAACGCGGTCATGTCGATGGGGTAATGCCATGCAGGGAGGAGCAAGGCCGTCGGCGCCTTGCCGCGTTGCCGGCCGGGGAGGGGCGTACTATGCTCCCGTGCAAGTCGTTTCGGTCATATTCAAATGTGCGGGATTGATGCGGGCATTCAGGCGGAATTCCCGGCCCCGTCCAACTGGCGCATCTTGCGTGCTATAGATGCCGGCGCCGCCATCATGTGCGGCACCGGGACCCGTGATGATGCCCTGGTTAAGATTAGCGTGTGTGCCGATGCCCCAGATACGGGTAGTGGGCGAGGCCAGATATCTGCAAGGTATCGCCGGCGCCGTCGGCGATCTGTCCCAGCGCCTGCGAGCCGGTTGCACACTTCCACTTGCCGTCCGATGTACCGCTGCTGATGGCCGCGATGCGCGATGGCGCGGTGGCATCGCCACCGCTATCGCTCTCTAGCAATGTAAAAAACCGGAGCCGTCGCGCCTGGCCTGCTCCGGTGCCGGGGTTCAGAACCGGTACGTCAAGGTTCCCCGCACGCTGCGCGGCGCGCCATACGTGCCTTGCGCATAGGTATTGATGTTGATGTATTTTTTATCCAGCACGTTTTCCACGTTCAGCTGGGCCGTCAACTGGCGCGACAGCTGGTACGTGGCCATCAGGCTCACCGTGCTGTAGGCCTCCTGCGTCACGCGCTCCTTGCCGTTCGGCCCTTCGTCGTCAAAGTAGAACTTGCTTTGCCAGTTGACGCCGCCGCCCACGGTGAGGCCGGGCTTGACTTTCCAGGTGGTAAACAATCGCGCCGTCGAGCGGGGCGACAGGGTGTTGATGTCCTGCTGCTCGCGGTCCCTGGCCCGGAAGTGGCTGGCGCTGGCCGTCACATTCCAGCCCGGCGCCACGCGGCCCGACAATTCCCCCTCGATGCCGCGGCTGGTGGCACCCCGCGCCGCATAATACGCTTGCGTGGTGGTGCCGGGGACGCGGTGCGCGCCGTCCGGCTGGGCCAGCTTGTCCTGCTTGATTTCAAAGATGCCGATGGAACCGTTGGCCCGGCCCTCCGCCAGTTCTCCCTTCAAGCCCACTTCCATGCTTTGCCCTGTCAGCGGGTCCAGCCAGGCACCTGTGCGGTCCTGGTTTTCCTGAGGGCGGAAGATGTCCGTGTAGCTGGCATACAGCGAATACGTGTCGTTGAGGTCCACCACCACGCCCGCGTAGGGAACAAACTTGCTCTTGGCGAAGGCAAAGCGGGCGCTGCCGTCAAAGCCGATGCGCTCCTTGTCCCAGCGGCTCAAGCGTCCACCGAGGATCAGCTTGGTGTTCTCGGCCAGATTCAGGCGCGCGGCGCCATACGCGCCATATTGCTTGGTGGTATATTTTTCCGACAGCACGGGTTCGCCCCAGGCCGGCTGCGGGTAGCTGCCATCCCAGGCGAGGAAATTGCCGATCGGTTCAGGGTCGAGCGCTTCCTTGACGCTGAACTCGGCGTGCTGCAGCGTGTAATTGGCGCCGACGATGACTTCATGCTGGCGTCCGCCCAGGGTAAGCGGGCCGGACAGCTTCACGTCGGCGCTGCTCTGGTCGCGCGCGCCGATGTAGCGGTTCGGGTAGCCGAGCATGCCCAGGCCCGTGATGCGGTCCGGCCGCTCGGCCAGGAACACCAGCGGCGTGTCTTCCGTGTGCTTGCTGTACATGGCTTGCGCCTGCGCCTTCCAGCCCTGGCCCAGCGCGTGTTCCAGGGTGGCGTGCACATTCGTCTGTTCCGTGGCCCAGGCGGCCCAGCGGGGCGCCGTCGTGACGGAACGGTCGAAATCGGTGCGCGAGCCGTCGCTGTACCACAGGGGGAAGCCGCCCCAGTTGCTGCCTTTCGGATCGTTCTTCTGGTAGCTGGCGCCCACCATGGCCACGCTGCCGGGAGCCAGGTCCGCCTCGACGGTCGCGTAGGCGAGCTGGCGCTGGTTCGAATAGCCATTGGTAAACGATTTGCGGTCCTGCCAGGCGCCCGCCACCCGGCCGCGCACGGAGCCGTCCCCGTTCAGCGGCGTGGCCAGGTCGAGCGTGCCCCGGTAATCGCTCCACGAGCCGGCCGCCAGCGACCATTGCCCTTCGAATTGCCTGGCGCTGGCGCGCTTGCGCACCAGATTGATCGAGGCCGACGGGTAGCCGGCGCCCGTCAGCAAGCCCGTGGCGCCCCGCGTCACTTCCACGCGGTCGTAGATCAGCGAGTCCATTTCCGACTCGCCGCCAGAATACTGCACCTTGTAAGTGGTGGGCACGCCGTCGTACTGGAAATTGTCGACGTCGAAGCCGCGCGCGGAAAAGGTGCTGCGTTCCGTGTCGAACTGGTTGACGGCGATGCCGGGCGTGTTGCGCAGCACGTCGCGCACTGTCAGCAAGTCCTGGTCGTCCATGCGCTGGCGCGTGATGACGCTGACCGATTGCGGCGTCTCGCGCAGCGACAGCACCAGTCCCGTGGCGCTGGCCGTGGCCGGCGTCGTGTACGAACCCGTGCCTTCCGTGCTGGTGCTGCGTTCGGCCGTGGCGCGCACGGAGATGCCGGGCAGGGTGGCCGCGTCGGCTATCGAGGGCAGCCTGCGCACGGCGTAGTGGCCGCCGCCCTGGTCGACGGCAATGAGGCCGCTGCCATCGAGCAGGCGGGCGAAACCGTCAGCCACCTGGTAGTTGCCGTTCAAACCGCGGCTGTGCAAGCCCGCATACAGGCTGGCGGCGCCGGAAATGCTGACGCCGGCGTCGGCCGCAAACGCGGACAGGGCCGTGCCGATGGGGCCGGGCGCCACCTGGTAGTGGCGCGCGGGCGCCTGCTGCGGTTGCTGCTGGGCGAATGCGGGCGCGGCCAAGGCCAGGCTGCCCAGCAGGGCCAGGGTCATGGTAGTGTGGCGGGGGTGCTTCATCAGGTGTTTCCCTTCGTTCATGTGTTGGTCCTGTGTGGATTGACGGGGTACATGCGCGAAAGGGACATACTTTTCCAAAAACTTTATGCGGACTCGACAGAAATCCACCAACGGCTGTGGCGCCGTACGCGGATGGGCAGCGACGCCTGCAACAGGGCCAGCAGGGCGTCCGTGTCGCGCAACTGGTACACGCCCGACACGCGCAGCCGCGCCACGACCGGATCGCAGCGCACCACGCCGGGGCGGTAGCGGGCCAGCTGCGTCAGCACGTCGGCCAGCGGCGTGTCGTCCGCGTACAGCAGGCCCTTGAGCCAGGCGGCCGCATGCGGTGCCAGCGGCCGCGGCGCGCTGGCGGCCATTCCATCGAAACTGGCTTGCCAGCCCGCCTGCACGATGACGGGCCTTCCATCGGCGGGCCGCACTTCGACGGCGCCCTGTGACACGGCCACGTGGGTATGCGCGCCCAGCAGGCGGTCCTCCTGGCGCACCGTGAAGCGCGTGCCGATGGCGCGGATGCTGCCATTGCTGGTGCGCACGAGGAAGGGCCGCCGCAGGGAATCGGGGCTGGTCGCCACGTGGATTTCGCCGGCACGCAGGTGCACCAGGCGCAGGGACGCGCCGAAGACGATGTCGGCGGTACTGGCCGTATTCAGGCTCAGCGCGCTGCCATCGGCCAGGGGGACATGGCGGATTTCTCCCGTGGCCGTGTGCAGGTCGGCCGTCCATGCCTGCCATGGCGCCACGCGCAGCAAGGCCCAGCCGGCTGGCCCGGCGACGATCAGCACGGCCAGGGTTCTCAGGATGGCGCGGCGCTGGGCGCGGGCCGGGCGGTCCAGCACTTGCCTGGACAACGGCATGGCCAGCGGCGGGGGCAGCATGCCAAAGGTGCGGCACACTTGCTCGGCCCGCTGCCACGCCGTTTCATGGTCGGCGTGAGCGGCGCGCCAGCGGGCCAGTCCCTGTTGCGCGGCAGCGTCCAGTTCGCCGCCTTGCAGGCGCATCATCCAGTGCGCCGCTTCGCGCGCGGCGCGCGCATCGAGGGCTGCGCTCATGTCAGGCCAGCAGCAGGATGCATCGTTCGAACGCCTGCACCATGTAGCGCTTGACAGTGCGCTCGCTGACGCTCAGGCGCGCGGCGATGTCCGCATACGCCATGCCTTCCAGCTGCGACAGCAGGAAGGCCGTGCGCACTTTCGCACCCAGGCCGTCGAGCATGGCGTCGATCTGGTGCAGGGTTTCCAGGATCAGCAAGCGGTCTTCCGCCGACGGCGTGACGGGGGCGGGCAGCTGCGCCAGGGTGGCCAGCCATGCCTGCTCCAGCGACTGGCGACGGTAATGGTCGATCAGCAGGCGGCGCGCCACGGTAGTCAGGTAGGCGCGCGGCTCGCGCAGGGTGACGGCGCGTTCGTCGGGCGTGGCCAGCAGCTTGACGAAGGTATCCTGCGCCAGGTCGGCCGCGTGATCCGTGCAAGACAATTTTCCGCGCAGCCAGCGCAGCAGCCAGGGGTGGTGCTGGACATACAGATGAGCTAAAGAATCGGCGGCAGGCGATACGGCATACGTCACGGCACACTCCAGGTTGGCGCGAAAGTCCCGTGCCGCTGGCGCATGCAGGCCCTTCTTAAATGCGAATGGTTCTCATTTTACATTGGCGCGCCTGAATGTCAATGCGGCAAGCTCCGTTGGCAGGGCAATCACGGTCTTTCCGCTATACTGGCCCCCCGATATTGCCGCCATTCTTAGAAAATCACCATGGACCTGAGTACCCACGCCGCCGTCGTCAATTGCGAAGCCTATCGCGATGGCAAGAAAATCGCCCATTTCGACATCGACAAGGTGGGCGACTTCCTCGGCGACTCCGATTGTTTCGTCTGGATCGGCATGGCCAGCCCCGACGTCACGGCCATGCAGGCGTTGCAATCGGCCTTCGGCTTGCATGAACTGGCGGTCGAGGATGCGCAGGGCGCGCACGAGCGGCCCAAGCTGGAAGAATACGGCGACACCCTGTTCATGGTGATGCACACGGCCACCCTCGACGGCGACGCCATCGTTTACGGCGAAACCCACGTCTTTCTCGGCCCCCGCTTCATCATCACGGTGCGCCACGGCGCCTCGGCCGGCTATGCGAAGTTGCGTGAGCGCAAGGAAAGCGTGCCCGAGAAACTGGCGAGCGGCCCCGGCTACGTGCTGTATTCCATCATCGACTTCATCGTCGACCAGTACCAGCCCTGCATCGACCATTTGCAGTCCCGCTTCCAGCACTATGAGCTGCAACTGTTCAAGCCCAGTCTCTCCGAAGACAAGCTGCAGGATTTCTACCAGCTCAAGACGGAGCTGCTGAAGCTGGACGCGGCCGTCAATCCCCTGCATGACATTTGCACTCAGCTGATCCGTTTCCATGGCGATATCGTGCCCAAGGAAAACCGCATCTATTACCGCGACATTCTCGATCACGTCAAACGGGTCACGCACACGGCGGGACAGATGCGCGAACTGGTCAATTCGGCCATGCAGGTGGCGCTGGGGCAAATTTCCATCCGCCAGAACGAGGTGGTCAAACGCCTGGCCGCCTGGGCCGCCATCCTGGCCGTACCCACCATGGTCTTCAGCCTGTACGGCATGAACTTCGAATTCATGCCGGAGCTGAAGTGGCGCGGCAGCTATCCGGCCGTGATCGTTGTCATTGTCGCCGGCTGCTACTGGCTACACCGGCGCTTGAAGCGCGAGGGCTGGCTGTAGGCAGCAGGCCGATTCTTAGGCCACCGCGCCGCTTCCTGGATCGACGCAGCCGCTTCTGCTTATGTGCTACCCCCTGGTGTGGGGTGGGAACATCGGCGCCCTGCATGAAGCACGGCTAAGCGCCGCATGAAGACAGGCTGAAGGGCGGTGCGCGCTACAGCATGCGCTGGAAGACGCCGTCCTTGTCCAGCAGCAGATGTTTGACGCCCGCCAGTACATGCAGCACGATCAGACCGGCCAGGGTCCAGGCGCCCAGTTCATGCAGGCCGAACCACTGTTCGGCCAGCGCATGGTTGGGCGCAAACCAGCGCGGCAGCACCAAACCGAAGAAGGCCACGCCGCTCTTGCTTAGCAGCGCCCCCGCCAGGCCAGCGGCAGGCACCAGCAGCATGCCCGCGTACAGCAGGCAGTGGCCCAGGCGCGACAGGCGCGCTTGCCACGGCGCCACGGACGGCGGCAGGCTTGCCGGCCTGTGGCCCAGGCGCCAGGCGGCGCGCGCGGCGAGCAGCAGCAATAGCAGCAGGCCCAGCGATTTATGCAGATTGAAGTACACCTCGCTGCCGGGATCGTCTTCGACCTCCATCATATACCAGCCCAAGGCCAGCATAACGGGGATCAGCACCGCCATCAGCCAGTGCAGCAGGCGTGCCGGAGCTGCATAGCGCCAGTCTTGCGTCGTCCATTTCTCGGTGTTCATGGTGTTTCCTTTTCGGTGAGTCGCATGGATGAATCGTGTAAGCGCCGCATCAGTCGATGGACCAGATGGCGTGGGCGTCGAGCTGCAGGCGCGCCTGGGCCGCCAGCGCCTCGATCTGGGCTGTCTGCGCCGTCAGCGCCGCGTCGAGCGCCTGCCGCCTGCCGGCCAGCGCTTCGGCCAGCGTGCATTCGCCCGCCTGGTAGGCGCGCTGCATCAGTTCGGCCTGGCGGATGGTTTGTTGTTGTACCTCTTGCAATGTAGTCCATATTGCGTGGCTATGCACGCTGTCGCTGGCGGCACGCCGGGCCGCCAAAGCGACGCGCAGCTGTGTCTGCGCCACCCGTTCGCGCGCCATCGAAGCCTTGATGGCCGCCGCCGACTTGTCCGCTGCACGTCCGGCGCCGGGCAGGGGAAACGACAGGCTGACGCCGAATACCCGCTCCTGGCCGTCGCGCTCGCGCGCGGCCCGCAGTGCCAGCGTCGGGTCGGGCATGGCGTCGCTGGCCAGCCGGCTGGCGCGCATGGCGTACAGGTCCGCTTCCGCCTGGGCCAGCTGCAGTTCGTGGTTGTCGTGCACGATGCGCTCGGCCAAGCCGTCTACGGCTTCGCTGCCGGCTTGCGGCAGTGGCAGCGAGTCGGCCAGCGGACGCGGCAAGCCGGGGTAGCTGATGGCCAGCAGCGCGAGCGTCTGTTCGCTGCGCTGGCGCGCCTGTTGCAACAGGGCCAGCACGCGCCGCTGTTCCGTGTCGGCCTGCAGCAAGTCGAGCGCGGCGCCGTCGCCGGCCTGCACGCGGCGCGCAGCAATCGATTGCAAGCGCTGCGTCACGGCCAGCTGCTCTTCCAGCCGCGCTACGCCGGCCAGGTCGCGCAGCGCGTCGAACCAGTCGCGCAGCAGGGTGCGTCCCGCCTCGTGCCAGGCGTCGCCATGCAGCGCGCGCGCCACAGTCAGCCCTTGCTCGCCCAGCGCCTGGTCCAGGCTGGCCTTGCCGAACCAGCGCAGGGGCCGTTCCAGCGCCACTTCCTGCTCCAGGTAGCGTTCCGCGCCGGGGGCGGTGCGCCGGCTGGCGCCGGCACGCACCGTCCATTCATAGGGGCCGGCCGCCAGTTTGGCCCGTTCCGCGCCGGCCAGTTCGGTGTTTTGCATCCCCTGGCGCAGCGCAGGCAGGCTGGCCAGCACGCGCCGCACCTCGGCTTCGGGCGGCAGCGCGGAAGGGTTGCCAGGCGCCGCCTGCGCTCCCGCCGCGAGGAACAGCAGCGCCAGGGCGCGCGCCTTCATGCCAGCCTCCCGTGGCACAGCACGGGGCTGATCCAGTAGGCGATGTCGGGCTTGGGCAGCTGTGCCGCCAGCGCCTGCACGAGCAGGCGCAAGTTGGTATCGGCGCCGGCGATCAGGACCAGCTTGCGCCGTCCCCGTCCCCGTACTTGCTCCAGGCTGGAGGGGTAGGCGGCGCCCGGTCCCATGCCTTGCGCATCGAGCACGGAAAAACCGGCCGCCCAAGCCGGGTGCAGCAGCAGGAAATCGAGGACGTCCTCTTCGAGGGCTACGGGCATGGCCAGCGTCAGCATGGCGTCGCAGGGGGAATGGTCAGGGTGCTGCATGGTGGGCTCCAGTCAGGGCAATGGTAGGGACAGATGGCCGCGCCACGCCGTAGCGGCGGAACAGCAGGGGCAGCAGCACGAGGGTCAGCACGGTGGCGCTGAGCAGGCCACCGATGACGACGATGGCCAGCGGCTTCTGGATTTCCGAGCCAGGCCCCGTGGCCAGCAACAGCGGCACCAGGCCCAGGCCTGTAATACAGGCCGTCATCATGACGGGACGAAAACGCCGGACGGCGCCTTGCAGGACCAGTTCGCCGACGGCCGCGCCGCGCGCATGCAGATCGTTGAAACAGGTGATCATCACCAGGCCATTGAGCACGGCGATGCCCATCAGCGCGATGAAGCCCACCGAGGCGGGCACGGACAGGTATTCGCCCGTCAGGGCCAGCGCATACACGCCGCCCGTCAGCGCGAACGGGATGTTGACCAGCACCAGCAGGGTTTGCCGGATGCTGCGCAAGGTACAGAACAGCAGCAGGAAGATCAGTGCCAGCGCCACAGGCACGACCAGCGCCAGGCGGGCTGCCGCACGCTGCTGGTTCTCGAACTGGCCGCCCCAGGCAATGCGGTAGCCTGGCGGCAGCGGCACCTGGCGCGCCACCAGGGCCTTGGCCTCGTCGACAAAGCCGACCAGGTCGCGGCCGCGCACATTGGCGCGCACCACCACCAGGCGCGCGGCGTTTTCCCGTTCCACCTTGACGGGGCCGTCGACCGTGCGCAGGCTGGCCACCTGGCTCAAGGCGATGGCCGGGCCGTCGGCCATGGGCAGCCGCAGCTGCTGGAACAGGTCGGCCGACAGCTGCAGCTGTTCGCCGCCGCGCAGCAGCAGGGGCAGTCGCTTGCCGCCTTCGATGACGATGCCCGCCTGGCGCCCTTCGACAAGGGTGCGCAAATCGCCCTGGATCTGTTCCACGGAGAGGCCCAGGCGGGCGGCCGCCACGCGGTCGATATCGACTTGCAGGTATTGCACGCCCGAGTTTTGAGTCGTCAGCACATCTTCACTGCCGGCCAGCGTTTGCAGCTGCGTCACGATGCGCGCGGCCAGCGCGCCCAGCGCCTTGCTGTCCGGGCCGTAGATCTTGACGGCCACGTCGCCGCGCACGCCGGACAGCATTTCAGAGGTACGCATTTCGATGGGCTGGGTAAAGCTGATGTTGACGCCTGGAAAGCTTGCCGTGGCCGCCCGCAAGGCATCGACCAGCGCTTCCTTGTCCGCGCTGCGCCATTGCGCGCGCGGCTTGAGCACGAGGAAGGAGTCCGTTTCGTTCAGGCCCATGGGATCGAGTCCCAGTTCGTCCGACCCCAGGCGTGCCACGATGCGCTGCACCTCGGGCACCTGTTCCAGGATGCGGCGCTGGATGGCCTGGTCCAGGCGCGCCGATTCCTGCAAGTTCACGGATGGCAGTTTTTCGATCTGCATGATGATGTCGCCTTCGTCCAGCGTGGGCATGAACGATTTGCCCACGTGCAGGAAGACGCCGGCGGCCAGCAGCAGCGCCGCCACGGCCACGCCGCCGACCAGGCGCTCGCGGCGCAGGGCGCGCCCGAGCAGAGCCAGGTAGGCCGCTTCCATTTTCTGCACCAGGCGCGGCGTGCCCGCGTGGCGTTCGGACAGCAGCAGCGAGGCGAGCACGGGAATGACGGTCAGCGACAGCAGCAGCGAGGCGGCCAGCGCGAAGAGGATGGTCAGTGCCACGGGGGCGAACAGCTTGCCTTCCAGGCCCTGCAGGGTCAGCAGGGGCAGGAAGACGATCATGATCACCAGCATGCCGGCGCTGACGGGCAGGGCAACCTCGCGCACGGCCCGGTAGATGCGGTGCAGGCGCGGCACGCCCGGCTGGGCATGGGCGCCATGGGCCTCGATGTTTTCCACCACCACGACGGCCGCATCGACCAGCATGCCGATGGCGATGGCCAGGCCGCCCAGCGACATCAGGTTGGCGCTCAGGCCATATGCCTGCATAAGCAGGAAGGTGCCCAGCGCCGCCAGCGGCAGGATGCAGGCGACCACCAGCGCCGAGCGCAAGTTGCCCAGAAAAACAGTCAGCAGCACGATCACCAGCACGGTGGCTTCGGCCAGGGCGCCCGTGACGCTGGCCACGGCCCGCTCCACCAGCTTGCCGCGGTCGTAGAAGGTGCTGATGCGGGTGCCTTTGGGCAGGCTGGGGCCCAGCGCATCGAGGCGGGCGCGCACTTGCTGCACCACTTGCTGTGCATTCGAGCCGCGCATGGCCAGCACCAGCGCCTGCACGGCTTCGCCGCGCCCGTCCTGCGTGACGGCGCCGTAGCGCGTCAGCTGGCCGATGCGCACCGTGGCCACCTGGCCCACGTTCACCGCCATGTCGCCGCGCCGCGCGATGCCGATGGCGCGCACGTCAGCGAGCGTGCGGATGCCCGCGTCGCTGCGGATCAGCAGCGCCTCTTCGCCGCTGCCCAGGCGGCCCGCGCCGTCGCTGCGGTTGTTCGCTTCCAGTGCCTGCTGCAGCTGGGCCAGCGACAGGCCGCGCGCGGCCAGGGCGGCCAGGTCGGGTACCACTTCGAAGCTGCGCACCATGCCGCCAAGGGAATTGACGTCGGCTACGCCGGCGATGTTGCGCAGCTGTGGACGGATGGTCCATTCGAGCAAGGTGCGTTTTTCCATCAGGCTCAAAGGCCCCTCGATGGTGAACATGAAGATTTCACCCAGCGGCGTGGTGATGGGCGCCAGGCCGCCGCTGACGGAGGCAGGCAAGTCCTTCAGCACGCCAGCCAGCCGCTCGCTCACCTGCTGGCGCGCCCAGAAGACGTCCGTGCCTTCCTGGAAGTCCAGTGTGATGTCGGCGATCGCATACTTGGACTGCGAGCGCAGCACGGCCTGGCGCGGTATGCCCAGCAGTTCCTGCTCGATGGGGGCGACGATGCGCGCCTCGACTTCTTCCGGCGTCATGCCGGGCGCTTTCAGGATCAGCTTGACCTGGGTGCCGGCGACATCGGGAAAGGCGTCGATGGGGAGCGCGCGGAAGGCTTGCACGCCGGCCGCCGCCATCAGCGCGGCCAGTACCAGTACCAGCATGCGCTGCGACAGCGACAGGGCGATCAGGCGGGCCAGCATCACTTGCCTCCTTGGGCGGGCGCGTCCGCAGCTTGTCCCAGGCCGCTCCAGCTGCCCTTGAGGGCCGCCAGGCCGCGTACCGCCACCGCGTCGCCTGCGGCCAGTGCGCCGCGCACCCAGGCCATGCCGCCGCCGGCCGGCGTGGCTTGCACGGGGGTGACCAGGAAGCCCCTGGCGTTGGCGACAAAGACATAGTCTTGCCGCGCCTCGCCCATGCCGTGCACCAGCGCCACGGCCGGTACGGCCACGCCGCCCACCGCGCCCGCCCGTTGCGCCGGGCGCAGCAGGCGCGCTTCGACAAAGGCGTTCACCTTCAGGCACGGATCCTGGCCCACTTGCTGTGCGCGCAGCTGCGCGCTTTGCGTGGCGCCGTCGACGACGGGAGAGATGGCCGTCACGCGCAGCCTTGCGCAGCCGTCCACCTGCAGCAGGTCGCCCACGTGCAGCAGCGGCAGTTGCACACGGCTCGCCTGCAGCTGCACCCACAGGGGGCCGCTGGCGGCCATGCGGGCCAGCAGCGCGCCCGCTTCGACATGCTGCCCCTCCTCGACAGGCAATGCCAGCACGCTGCCGGCGCGGCTGGCGCGCACCGTCAGAAGGGGCGACAGCGTGCGTTGTTCGCGCAGGCGCCGCAGCGCCACGCCATCGAGGCCGGCGCTGCGCAGCGCCTGTTCGCGTTCGCTGGCCGCCAGCGTGGCCAGCTGCGCCGCATCGCGGCTTTCATCAAGACGGGCACGGGCGATGATGCCGTCGCCGTACAGTCCTTCGTCGCGCGCCAGCCTGGCATGCGCCAGCCGCGCCGCACTGGCCTTTTCCAGGTAGGCGCGCTGCCACTCCAGCCAGCCCTGGCTGTACAGGGTTAGCAGCGGCATGCCTGCACGCACCTGTTGCAGCGGCGTCACGTGCACCTGCTGTACCACGCCGCCCTGCACGGCGCTGGCCACGGCGCCCGAGCTGGGCGGCGCCACCACGGTGCCCGACAGGACCAGGTCGTTGCCCGCCGGCGTCCCTTCGCCGGCCAGCGTGGCGACTGCCGGCGTGGTGGCGATGCCGGCACGGCTGATCTGTTGCGGATTCAGCAGAAGTTGCTGTGGCGCGGCCGCCGATAGCAGCGGCCAGCCGAACAGGGCCAGTATTGTCCAGCAAGGCTGGCAGCGGTTAAGATGGGGAGAAGCGGGCATGGGAGGCAGCCGGAAGTGGATGATGGACGGATAGTCGCCAGCAGATGTTAAGAAGTTCTTAATGTCCGGCGCCTACGCTGCCAGCATGAAATTCGGACACGACAGCCGGACACGACATCCAGACAGGACAAGCCACGATGCGCATATTGCTGACAGAAGACGACCCCCAGCTGGGGCGCGCCACGCAGATGGGGCTGGAGCAGGCCGGCTATGCGGTCGACTGGGTACAGACGGCTGAAAGCGCGCATATGGCCGTGCGCCTGCACCGCTATGGCTGTTTGCTGCTCGACCTGGCCCTGCCGGGCGAGGATGGCATGCAGGCGCTGGCGACCCTGCGCCGCGGCGGTTACGACGGGGCGATCCTGATCGTCACGGCGCGCGACCAGATCGCCGACCGCGTGACGGGCCTGGATGCGGGCGCCGACGACTTCATCGTCAAACCCTTCGACCTCGATGAGCTGGCGGCGCGCATGCGCAGCGCCTGCCGCCGCGCGGCCGGGCGCACGCACGAAGAACTCGTGCATGGCGATATCGTCATCGATGTCGCCGCCCGCCAGGTGCGTCAGGCTGGCGTGGCGGTGCCAGTGACGGGCAAGGAGTTCAGCATCCTGCTGATGCTTGTCGAGCAGCGCGGGCGCATCCTGAGCCGCGTGCAGCTGGAAGAAGGCGTCTATAGCTGGGGCGAGGAAGTCGACAGCAACGCGCTGCAGGTACATATCCACCATTTGCGGCGCAAGCTGGGCAAGGCGCTGATCCGCACCGTGCATGCCATCGGCTACAGCATCGACAAACCTGATACCCAGGAGTGTCCATGACGACGCGCGCCCTGCGCGCCGCCGGCGCATGGTCGCTGCGGCGCACGCTGCTGGCCGTGTTGCTGGGACTGACGTTCACCTTATGGGGCTTCAGCGCCGCCATCGTGTACCTGGAAGCGGGGCGCGAAAGCCAGGAACTGTTCGACCAGTCGCTGGCCGAGACGGGGCATTTGCTGCTCTCCCTGGCCGAGCACGAGGTGCAGGAACATGGCGCGAGCACGTCGCTGGTGATGCCGGTGGCGCAGAACCGCAACCACCGCCAGTATCTGCTGTTCCAGGTGTGGGATGCGCAGCGGCGTCTGTTGTACAAGAATGCCGGCGCGCCGGACCAGGCGTTCGCCGCGCCGGCCGATGTCGGCTACAGCTGGCACGACAACGATGGCCAGCTGTGGCGCATCTACACGAGCTGGAATCATGACGCGCAGCTGCAGATCCAGGTGGCGGAACCGGCCAGCCACCGCCAGGAAATCAGCAGCCGCTTCGCCCTGAAGCTGCTGGCCATCGGCTTGCCGATGGCGGCCCTGGCGGCGCTGGCAATCTGGTGGAGCATCAACCGCGTGTTTCGCGCCCTGCGCCGTAGCGCCGATGAAGTGGCGCAGCGCACGCCCGACGATCTCGCCAGTGTCAGCGTGACGGGCGCGCCGCTGGAAGTGCAGCCGCTGCTGCAGGCCATCAACCGCCTGTTCGTGCGCGTGCGCCAGACGCGCGAGCAGGAGCAGCGCTTCACGGCCGATGCCGCGCATGAATTGCGCACGCCGCTGGCGGCCATCAAGACCAACCTGCAGGTGTTGCAGCGCGCGCGCAGCGATGCGGAACGCAGCGAGTCCGTGACGGGCCTGGGCTTGAGCGTGGACCGTGCCACGCGCCTGGTGGGGCAGTTGCTGACCCTGTCCCGGCTCGACCCGCAGTCGCAGCCTCCGCCCGACCTGCCCGTGCTGGACCTGGCCGCCGTGCTGGCTGAACAGCTGCCTGGCTGGATGGCGCAGGCGCAGCGCCAGGATCTGCAACTGCGGGCCGACCTGGCCACGGCGCCGTGCCGCCTGCAGCTGGACCATGTCCTGATCCTGGTGCGCAACCTGATGGACAATGCCATGCGCTATACCCCGGCCGGCGGCACGCTGATGCTGGCCTGCCGCACCGAGGCCGATGGCGTGCTGCTGCGCGTGAGCGATACGGGGCCCGGCATCGCCGAGCAGTTGCGCGAGCGCGTGTTCGAACGCTTTTTCCGCGCCGCCGGCGCGCACCAGCCAGGCAGCGGCTTGGGCTTGTCGATCGTGCGGCGCATCGCCGAAACGCATGGCGCCAGCGTGCAGCTGGCCGCCGGACCGGATGGCGCGGGCCTGGTGGTGACGGTGCACTTCCCCGCGCCCGCCGGCGCGCCCATTCATGAATAAAGGAGGCTGACCATGCCATTGCGACACCGCGAGTTTCACCGGATGGACAACGTGGGCTGGCTGCGCGCCGCCGTGCTGGGCGCCAATGACGGCATCGTTTCGACGGCCAGCCTGGTGCTGGGCGTGGTGGCGGCGCACGCCACGCACGACAGCATCCTGGTGGCCGGCGTGGCTGGCCTGGTGGCGGGCGCCATGTCGATGGCCACGGGCGAATATGTCTCGGTGCAGTCGCAGGCCGATACGGAACAGGCGGCGCTGGAACGCGAGGGCGGCGAACTGTTCGATGATCCCAAGGGGGAGCTGCACGAGCTGACGCACATTTATGTGGCGCGCGGCCTGGAACCGGCGCTGGCCGCGCAAGTGGCCAGGGCCCTGACGGCGCACGACGCGCTCGGAGCGCATGCGCGCGATGAACTGGGCATCACCGAAAGCATGCGCGCGCGCCCGCTACAGGCGGCGCTGGCCTCGGCGCTCAGTTTTGCCGTCGGCGCGGCGTTGCCGCTGCTGGTGGTGCTGCTGGCGCCCATGCCCATCCTGGCGCCGGCCATCGTTGCTTCCGCGCTGCTATTTCTGGCGCTGCTCGGTGGCTTGGCGGCCAGGGCCGGCGGCGCGCGCTTGGGCCGGGGCGTGCTGCGCGTGGTGTTCTGGAGCGCGCTGTCGATGGCGGCGGCATCGGGCATCGGGGCGCTGTTCGGCGCCACGGTCGCGTGATGCTGTCAGTGTGATACCAGCACCGGCAAGGTCATCTCCTGTAACACCGTGCGCGTGACGCCGCCTAGCAGCGTCTCGCGCAGGCGCATGTGGCCGTAGCAGCCCATCACCACCAGGTCGCAGCGCCGCTGCGCCGCCATCGCCAGCAGGGCCGTGCCCACGTCCTGGGCAGGCGGCGTGTCATGCTGCAGCACTTCGACGTTGACGCCGTGGCGCGCCAGGTACAGGGCCAGGTCGGCACCCGGCTGCTCGCCGTGCGCGGCCGGCTGGGCGTGCGAATTGACGACGGCCAGGCTGACCTGCTGCGCGCGTTGCAGCAGCGGCAGCGCGTCCGTGATGGCGCGCAGCGCTTCGGCGCTGCCGTTCCAGGCCAGCAGGGGATGCTGCGCGCTGCCCGATAGTGCGGCGGACGGGGCGTGCGGCACCATCAGCACGGGCCGGCCGCAATGGAGCATCAGGTATTCGGGCGTGCCGGCGATGACGCGCGACGGCGTATCCTGCGCGTCGGTCTGGCCGAGGATCAGCAAGTCGCAATAGCGCGCCTGCAGCAGCAGAGCGCCTTGCGCGTCGTCGTCGACGAAGCGCGTTTCGTAGGTGCCCAGGCCTTCTTCGCGGGCGATGCGCTCGAATTCGTGCAGGGCTTCGCTGGCCTGGCTGCGCAGCGCCTGCATCTGCGCCGGCGCAAATTGCAGCGCGTTGACGCCGCCGCCATACGCATAGCGCGAGATGCCGCTCATGGCCGAGCCGATCAGGTGGGCGCCTTCTGCGACGGCCAGGCGTACGGCCAGGCGGATGCGCTGGGCACAGTGGCGGGAATTGTCTACGTGGACCAGCAGGGTAGTGTAGGGCATGGCGTTTTCCTCGGTTGTCTGAAGTCGGTTGTCAAGTCTGCAGCACGTAGTTGCCCGGCGCGTCGCCCAGGTCTGGGCGCATGGCTGGCGGCGCCACCTGCGCGCCCGAGCGCTCTGCCAGCCAGGCTTGCCAGGCAGGCCACCATGAACCGTCGTGACGCGTCGTGTCGCGCTGCCAGCTGTCCGCGTCGATGTAGGGCGCGTCGTGGGCGTGCGTGGCCAGCTGGTAGCTGCGGCGCGCCTGTCCCGGTGGCGAGACCACGCCTGCATTGTGCCCGCCCGAGGTGAGCAAAAAGGTGACGTCCGTGTCGGTCAGCAGCTGCAGCTTGTACACAGAGCGCCATGGCGCCACGTGGTCCGTCAGCGTGCCGACGGCAAAGATGGGCGCGTCGATGTCCGGCAGGGCGATATGGCGGCCTGCCGTGCGGTAGCGGCCTTCGGCCAGGTCGTTGTGCAGGAAAAGGCGGCGCAGGTATTCCGCATGCATGCGGCAGGGCATGCGCGTGGCGTCCGCATTCCAGGCCATCAGGTCGCTGTCCTGCTCGTCCAGCCCCAGCAGGTAATGGCGCAGCCGGCGCGACCAGATCAGATCGTTCGAACGCAGCAGCTGGAAGGCGCCCGCCATCTGCCGCGTATCGAGGTAACCCTGCTTCCACATGGCCGCCTCCAGGAAGCTCACCTGGCTCTCGTCGATGAACAGCGACAGTTCGCCCGGTTCCTTGAAGTCCACCTGCGACGCCAGCATGGTGAGGCTGGCCAGGCGCGCATCGCCGTCGCGCGCCATGCTTGCTGCGGCAATCGCCAGCAGGGTACCGCCCAGGCAGTAGCCGGCCGCGTGCGCCTGCGGCGCGCCCGTGATGCGGGCAATGGCGTCGAGCGCGTCCATCACCCCCAGCTGGCGGTAGTCTTCCAGCGACAGCTCGCGGTCTTCTTCGAGCGGATTTTTCCATGAAATCATGAACACCGTGTGGCCTTGTTCCACCAGGTAGCGCACCAGGGAATTGTGCGGCGACAGGTCGAGTATGTAGTATTTCATGATCCAGGCCGGCACGAACAGCAGGGGCGTGGCATGCACGGTCGCTGTCGCTGGCGCGTACTGCAGCAGCTCGATCAGGTCATTGCGGTAGACCACCTTGCCGGGCGTGACGGCCACGTTGTCGCCTGCCTTGTAGCTGCGCTGGTCGGGCGCATGCGCGCCCATGGCGGCGCGGCGCCAGTCGTCAGCCAGATGCCGTGCGCCATTCGCCAGGTTGGCGCCGCCGCTCGCCAGGGTTGCCTGCTGCACCACGGGATTGGTCAGCATGAAGTTCGACGGCGCCAGCATGTCGAGCCACTGGCGCACGGTGAACGTGACGACATCTTCGTGATGCGGCGAGACGCCGCGCACGCCAGTGGTGGCGCGGTGCCACCACTGCTGCTGCAGCAAGAAGCCCTGGTAGGCCAGGTTGTAGGGCCAGCGCTGCCAGGCCGGGTCTTCGAAGCGCCGGTCCTGCGGCAGCGGCGCGATGCAAGGCGGCTCACTGGCGCTGCCGGTCTGGGCCGATTGCAGCGCAGATTGCAGCGCGTACTGCTGCCAGCGGCCGATCTTCTTCCACGCTTCCTGCAGCAAGGTTAGCTGCTTCGATGGCGCCAGTGCCAGGTGGCTGAGCCAGTCGGCATAAGCATTGCCCAGCGCGGCCGGCGAAATGCCGCCCGTGAACTTGCCCAGCCAGGCGTTTAGCAGCAGGTCGAGAGTGGCGCCTTCCGGTGCGCTCTCCGGATAGTCGGGCGCCGGCACGCCTTGCCAGGCGCTGCCCTGGCGCTCATGTTCAACTTTTTGCTCCGCATTGCTCGGCTGCGTCTTGCTCATCCAGGACTCCTGTCATTTTTTTACAGGATAGCAAGAGCTTGTTCAAAAAATTATGATCTACATCAAGTTTGCCCGGATGCGTGCAGTGTCCCGCCTGTCGCCTCGATGGCCGCGCCCGTTTCCTGCACAAACAGCCGTAACTGTTCCTCTAGCGCGTCGAGGCGCGCCAGCAACGCCGTTTGCGGGGCCTGGGCTGCTTCGCGCTCGATGGCTGAGACGATGGCGACGGCGGGGAGGGCATGGAAGTTGGCCAGCAAGCCAGCCAGGGTATGTGCCTGCCGGCTCGCGGTGGGCCGGTCGCTCGCCAGCATGGCTGCGCGCAAGGCCGTCAGTTGCTCCGGCAAGCCGGCCAGGAAGGAGGCGCCGATGATGCCGATCACGTCGGCGTCGGCGTTGGCCAGCGCGGCGGCGTAGTCGAAGTGCGGCGCGCTGCCGGTGGCCGGCGCTGCCACTTCCGGCGCCATGGCGGGCGGCAGCGTCAGCTTGCTTATCTGCAACACATGCTGCTCGATCAGACTTTGGAAGGCGGCGGTGCGGAAAGGCTTGGACAGGTAATCGTCCATGCCGCCGGCGATGCAGCGTTCGCGGTCGCCTTCGAAGGCGCTGGCCGTCATGGCGATGATGACGCTCTTCGGCATGCCTTGCGCTTCGCGCTGGCGTATCTGCGCGGTGGCTTCGAAACCGCCCATTTCCGGCATCTGCAGGTCCATCAGGATCATGTCGAAATGGGCTGCCGCCTGGCAATCGAGGGCGATGCGGCCGTTCGCCGCATGCGTGACCCGGTGGCCCGCATTGGACAGCAGTACGGTGGCCAGTTCGCGGTTCATGGCGTTGTCCTCGACCAGCAGGATGTCCAGGCTGGACGTGCCTTCGCGCACGGAATGGCGCGTCACCACGGGCGCAGCGCTGGGCATGCCGCGGCAAGTGCCCAGCACGCTCATGGTGATGGCCAGCAATTCCTCGGGGCTGGCCGGCTTGAGCAGGTAGCCCTGGATGCCCAGTTCGCGGCAGCGCGCCGCATCGCCCAGGCTGCCGCTGGAGGACAGCATGACGATGGGCACCTGGCTCCAGTGGGGCAGGGCGGCGAGGGCCGCTGCCGTGTCGAAGCCATTCAGGCCGGGCATGGCAAAGTCCATGATGATGCAGTCGACCGGCAGGGCGGTGCGGCAGTGCTCCAGCGCCGCCTCGCCCGACTCGCAGGCGGTGACGCTGGCGCCGCTGTGCTCGAAGATCTTGCGCAGGATGGTCAGGCTGCTGGAATTGTCGTCGACCAGCAGGATCGCCCGCCCCGCCAGCGAGGCAGCCGGCGGCGGCAGGCACGGCTGATTCTCGCCGATGGGCAGGGCCAGATCCACGGTGAAGCTGCTACCCTTGCCCAGTTCGCTCGACAGGCCGATGCTGCCTTCCATCATCGTCACGAGGCGGCGCGTGATCGACAAGCCCAGTCCCGTGCCGCCGAAGCGCCGCGTGGTCGAACCGTCTTCCTGCTGGAAGGCATCGAAGACGGCCTCCTGCATGTCGGCGGCGATGCCGATGCCGGTGTCGCGCACGCACAGCTGCACCCGGGCCATGCCATCGGCGCAGGCGCGCAGCTGGGCACTGACAGTCACCTCGCCGCGGGGCGTGAACTTGATGGCGTTGCCCGCCAGGTTGGTCAGCACCTGGCGCAGCCGGCCAGGGTCGCCGAGCAAGGTTTGCGGCAGCGCGGGATCGACGTCGAGCACCAGTTCCAGGCCCCTGGCCTGGGCCCGCATGGCCAGTGCCCGCATGGTTTCCTGCATCAGCTGGCGCAGATTGAAAGGAATGCTTTCCAGGGTCAGCATGCCCGCCTCGATCTTCGAGAAGTCGAGGATGTCGTTGATAATGCACAGCAGGGCGTCGGCTGAAGCCTTGACGATTTCCAGGTATTTGCGCTGGTGGACGTCGAGTTCGGAATCGAGTACCAGATCCGTCATGCCCAGGATGCCATTCATCGGCGTGCGGATTTCGTGGCTCATGTTGGCCAGGAATTCGCTCTTCGAGCGGCTGGCCGATTCGGCCACTTCCTTGGCCAGCAACAGCGCGCGCTCGGCCGCCTTTTGGCTGGAAATGTCGACTATGGTGCCCACCAGGCCGAGCAGGCTGCCGTCCGACTTCAGCAGGGCCGCCTTGCTGAACAGGACATCGACCTGGCGCGTGCCGATGGTCAGGCGGTCTTCAAACGTCTGCTTGCCCTGGTCCTGCAGCAGGTGGCAATCGTGCAGAATCACTTGCTGCGCCCCCTGCTGCGGCAGGATGTCGGCCATCGTCATGCCCAGGATGTCCGTTTGAGCGAGATCGAAGAAGGCGCAAAAGGCGCGGTTGGCGCGCAGGTAGCGGCCCTGCACATCCTTCAGGTACAGGGGAATCGGGATGGTCTCGATCAGTGCATCGACGAAGTTGAGGTTGTGCTGCAGGTCGCGCGCCGCCAGGCGCCGTTCGGTGATATCGGTCAGGCTGCCGGTGATGCCAGCCAGGCGCCCCTGGCCATCGCGTTCGGCGCGTGCGCACACGTCGACCCAGCGCATGTTGCCGTCCTTGGTGACGTAGCGCGCTTCATGGCGCATCGTGTCCACCTGGCCGGCCAGAAGCTGTGCCAGGCCGATGCCGGCGCGCTCCCGGTCGCGCGCATCGATGAATTGCAGGACATTCTTGCCCATGCTGTCGGCGGCGCTGAAACCGGTGATGGTGTGCCATGCGGGGTTCAGGAAGGTCCAGGCGCAGTCCAGGTCTGTGCGGAAGACCACTTCATTGAGGCTGTTGACGACGTTGCGGTATTCGCGCTCGCTTTTCGCGATGGTTTCGGCCATGCGCTTGCTTTCGCTGATTTCCGTGCGGATGGCGATGTACTGATAGGGCTTGCCGGCCGCATCGAGGAAGGGCACGATGGTGGCGTCGACCCAGTATTGCCCGCCATCCTTGGCGTGGTTGCAGATTTCCCCGTGCCACACCTGGCCGGCGGTAATGGTTTGCCACATCTGCGCAAAGAAGGCGTCAGGATGCGTGCGCGAATTGATCAGGCGGTGCGTCTTGCCGATCAGCTCTTCGCGCACGAACCCGCTGATGGCGCAGAACTTGTCGTTGACGTAAATGATGACGCCGGCTGTGTCGGTAATGCTGATAATGGCATGCTGGTCCATCGCAAAGCGCTGGTTCTGCAGTTCGATGCGGCGCAGTTCCTGTTGCGACACCAGCTCGGCGAGCAGCACCGAGAGGCCTTCGATATCGCCTTCCTGCGGCAGGTGCTGGCCGGAATCGTCGTTGTCTAGCAGGTGCACGGCCGCCACGCGCAGCGATTGCAGGACGCGGTTGCGGCTGGCCAGTTCCGTGCGCAGCAGATCGTTGGTCATGCTCAGTTCTGTCGAACTCAGCTCCAGGCTGCGCGAGCGCAAGTCCAGGTCGCGTTCGGACTGTTCGTAGGCGCTGTCGATGCGCAGCAGCAGGGCCGGCAGGCCGGCCAGGAAAGCGGCCAGTTCGGGGGGCGTGCCGGCTTGCGCCCCCAAGGTTTGGGCCTGTTCCAGCAAAGCGATGCAGGCGCTTTCCGAGTCGATATTGCAGACGCGGCTCAGTTGGCGGGCAAGGGTACGGTTCATGCTTCGCTCAGCACGGTCACGGTCATCGTCTGGTTATGCAGCTGGCACGCGCCATGCGGCTGCGTGATGCCGATTTCGCCGTTCGAGTAGAAACCGGCGATACAGGTGGCACCGCTGCCCAGTACGTCGGCCACCGCTTCGACCTCTTCCTCGACACTGTCGCCCATGACCAGCTTGCGCCCCACGCAGCTGACCAGCAGGGCCAGCTGGTCGCCCACCGTATCGGCGTGGTGCTGGACGCTGCGCGCGGCCGTTTCGGCCCCGTCTATCAGCCGGTTGGTGCTGGAATGCATTAATTTCAGGTAGCCGTCGGCGAGGATGTCACCAGCCAGTGTCAGCGAACCCTGTTCTTCATCGACGGCGAGGATGGTGCGAAATACATTGCTTTTTTCATGCGCCGCCGTGAGCATTTCAAACGGAAACAGCAGGCCCGAGCCCGGCAGGTCGCGCGCATAGTCGCCCAGGTACAGTTTGTAGATGTCCAGCGCCCGCGCGCCATCCAGCCCATACAGCACGTTGTCGACGCAGCGCGTCACCTTGCGCGCCGGACCGAACGCTTCCCAGCCCGCATGGCTGCCGTAGCCGAGGCGGATATGCTCGCCGTACAGGCCGATGGCGACGATGGTATTGTCGGCCGTACCGCGCGGACCCAGGGTCCAGGTCTGGAGGAAGGCGCCGCCGTCGGCGGCCAGCCCGCCGGATATGGTGACGCCCGGGGGCAGATTCGCCTGCAGGCCAGCGATGAGGGCACTGCCGTTAATGGCCACGCCCGTGCCCAGCATGAAGACCGCCGTCAGGTTTTCCTGCGGCAGCGCCTGCGCCAGGCGCTCGCCCGCATCGTGCGAGTCCGCCATGTCGCAGATAATGGCGTCGGCGATGGCCACCGCCGTGTGCGCGAAGGCGATGGCGGTGATGACGCAGCTGTCGTCATAGACGCGCTTGCCGGCGATCTCGCCGGCCGTGGAGCAGCCGGCGATAACGGCGCCGGGCAGTTGGCGGCGCAGCGCCGTCGTCAGTTCCGGGGTGGAGAAATAAGTGCAGGCGCCAAAGACCAGCACCAGCTGCGGTTGCATGGCGGCCAGGGGCGCCAGTGCGGTATCGATGTCGTCACGGTTTTTCAGGATCAGTTGTTGCACGCGCATGGCAGGGTCCTCGCTTACAGTGGGTGGGCGTGATGCTGGACGGGGTCGGGCAGGCTGCTGCGGATATCGAGCACCTCGTCCCAGGCGCCCAGGAAGGCGTCGATGCAGCGCGGGCAGAAATGACTGCCCGTATTCTGTTGGAGGAACAGGTACGCCTGCTCCACCGGCCAGGCCGGCTTGTACGGGCGTTCCGAACTGAGCGCGTCGAAGACGTCAGCCACGGCGACGATGCGCGCCGACAGTGGTATCTGTTCGCCCGCCAGGCCGTCCGGATAGCCGCTGCCGTCGTATTTTTCGTGGTGGCCGCGGGCGATTTCCTCGGCCAGCTGGATCAGCGGGGCATCGCTGCCGGCGAGGATCTGGCCGCCGATTTCCGCGTGCTGGCGCATGATGGCCATTTCCTCGCGGTTCAGTCGCCCCGGCTTGAGCAGGATATGGTCGGGCGTGGCCAGCTTGCCCACGTCGTGCATGGGCGCTGCCTTGAGCAGCAGTTCCTGCCATTGCGCATCCATGCCCAGGTCCCTGGCGATCAGCGCCGAGTAGCGGGCCATGCGCATGATGTGAGCGCCCGTTTCAGGGTCGCGGAATTCGGCCGCCCGCGCCAGGCGCGTGACCAGTTCCATCTCGCGCGCCGTGACGTTGGCGATGGCCTCGCTCACTTCATGCTCGAGCAGCTTGGCGCGGTCGGCCAGCATGGTTTGCGCCGTGCGCAGGGCCAGCAGATTGCGCACACGCAGGCTGAACTCGATGGTGTCGACGGGCTTGGTGAGAAACTCCGTGACACCGAGCGAAAATGCCTGTTTGCGCACGGCGCGGTCGTTCTCGGTGGTGACCATGATGATGGGGATGTCGGCCATGCCTTGCATCTTGCGGAAAATGCTGAGAAATTCATTGCCCGACAGACTGGGCATCCGGTAGTCGAGCAAGACCAGGTCCGGCACATGCGACTCGCACCAGGTCAGCGCATCGATGGGGTCGTTCATGCAGACGGGCTCGATGCTGCTGGCCTTGCGCGCCAGGGTCGATAGCAGGCTCAGGTTGGTGTCGTTGTCATCGACGATCAGGATGCTCATGTTGTCTCCGGAGGGGGGCTGTCAGGTGGCGGCCGGGATGGCGATGGCTGCCTCAGGCAGCCAGTTTGCCCGTGGCGGGCATGCCCAAGCCTGACAGCAGGCTGTCCATGTCGAGCACGATCAGCAGCCGTTCATCCAGGCTGCCGATGGCCGTTACATGGCCGGCCATCGCCGAGCCGTGCAACTGCGGCGGGGGCTTGAGCTGTGCCGGCATCAACGGCACCACATCGGCCACGCGGTCGACCACGATGCCGGTGGCGCCATGCGCGAAGATGAGGATGATCACCACGGTCGAGGCGTCGTATGCGGGCGCGGCCTGGCCCAGTGCAATGCGCAGGTCGATCAGCGGCACGATGCTGCCGCGCAGGTGGATGAAGCCCTTGAGGAAGGCGGGCGCATTGGCGATACGGGTCACGGCGCCGTAGCCGCGGATTTCCTGCACCAGGCCGATGTCGATGGCGTATTCCTCATTGCCAAGGCCAAAGACCAGCAATTCCCGGGCGCCCGCTTGTGCCAGCTGGCTTGCTGCTGCTGAATGTGTCGTGGTGGTTTCCATGTGCTTGCTCCTGTCAGGTGATGCGTGATGCATGAAACTGCGAGGGTTGCCGGGTGGTGCTCAAACCTGCTCGATGCGGTTGCGGCCATTGCTCTTGGCCTGGTACAGGGCGGCGTCGGCTTGCATGAAGCCGGCTTTCCAGTCACCGTCTGCCGGCAGCGGCGCCAGGCCGATGCTGATCGTCACCGTGATGGGCGTGTGCTCGAAGTCGACGCACGTTGCGGCCACGGCAAGACGGATGCGTTCGGCCACCTGGCGCGCCATGACCATGTCTGTATGGAGAAACAGCAGGCCAAATTCCTCGCCGCCCATGCGGGCGACGACATCGGATGCCCGCGCCTGGCTCTGGAGCACGGCCGAGATGGCTTGCAGCACGGCGTCGCCGGCGGCGTGGCCATGCCGGTCGTTGACGAGCTTGAAGAAATCGATGTCGGCGATGCCGATGGTCATCGGACTACCCGCGCGCCTGGCCCGCGTGGACGAACGCACGGCGTCTATCTCGAAGGCGCGGCGATTGGGCAGGTGAGTCAGGGGATCGCTCAGGGCGATGCGCTGCAACTGCTGCCAGCGAGCCGCGTTCTGCAGTTCGATGGCGCGTTCGTGGCGCTGGTCGATGAAGAAAGCGCCCATGTAGTTTTCATTATCCAGCTTGCCCAGGTCCATGGCCTTGAGCATGATGGGCAGCATCGTGCCATCGCGATGGCGAATGGCGAAACGGCGCTTGTTGCCCAGCACCTTGGGGTTCTTGCAGCTGCCGGCCAGATAGGCGCCGACCTGCTCGCCATGCTGTACGCGCACGGCGTTGGGCAGCAGCGTTTCGATCTGCTGGCCCGGCAGGCTGCCTGCGTCATAGCCGCTCAGCGCATACATGGCATCATTGGCATAGTGGATGCGTGAAGCGGCATCGATGATGATGGCTGCGTCGTCGGCGACGTCGAGCAGGCGCAAGGCCAGGATTTGGTTCATGTACTTCTCCCCTGCAAAGAATACGGAGATGCCGGGTGGTCGAGGCTGCGATAGCTGTTGCACCACTTTGATTTCTCCTTGGAAATCATCATACATCAAATAAAATTGATTTCAACAAATATTTTGATTTTCATGATTTTATTTGGTTTTTTTGCACGCGACAAAATCCCGCTCTTGATCGCCTTGCCAGCGTATCGGTCGTCATTTCACTCTCCGGGTAGCTGTATTTTCCCAGTATTCGTTTGCCTGTCGGCAAAGGAAACTATATTTTTCGGGTATATATTTATTGTATTTGGTAAATTTATGCAGCAAAATACCAGGGATACAGGTTGGTCACTGAGGATGGAGGAGATGGACATGCGTACGAAGATGCCGGTCAGGGGCAGGGCAGTGGTGCACAAGGGCGGGCCGGCATCCGGCAGCGCTCCCCATCGGCACAGGCTGGGCGATGGCGTCTCCCGTTCAGCGTCGCGGCGCCTGAAGGCGATCGCCTGTCTGATCTTGTTGCTGGCCGTGATACCGGCCGCGACTTGCATCGCCACGGGGCACGCCGGCGTGCCGAAGCTGTTCAGCACCGTGTGCGGCGTGGTGTCGTGCGCGGCCGCGGCTGGCAGCGTGCACGGCTGGTAGGTGGCGCTTACAGCGCCTGGCTGGCGGCGTAGATCAGCAAGCCGGCCAGGCCGCCCACGATGGTGCCGTTGATGCGGATGAATTGCAGGTCACGCCCGATGGCCAGCTCGATGCGCTCGCTCATTTCTTCCTTGCTCCACAGGTCCAGCCGGCTGGCGATGAAGGCGCCCACTTCGCCACGGTAGCGGCGCACCAGCGCACCGCTGCCGGTGACGATGGCGTCGTTCAGCCATTGCCGCGCAGCCGTATCCGCGGCCAGCACCTGGCCCGTGTTGCGCGCCAGGCTGGCGATGGCTTGCGCCAGCACAGGCTGGGCCGCGTGCAGGTCGGCCAGCAAGCGCGTACTGAGGTTGTTCCAGACGTCGCCCAGCATCGCTTGCACCGTATCGCTGGCGATCAGCTGCAGCTGGTAGCGGCGCACGGTCTCTTGCCACTGCGGGTCGGCCTTCAGGTGCAAGGCGCTGTCGGCGATCCAGCCGGCGATGCGCTGGCGCAGCGGGTGCTGCGGATCGACGCGCACGGCGAGGGCAAATTTTTGCAGCGAGGCGATCATGCGCGGCTCATACGCTTTCACGGCTTTTTTCACCAGCGTGTTTTCGATCTGGAAGGCGCCCAGCACGAAGTCGCCGATGGCGGCGTGGTGGCGCTCGTCGTCCAGGTAGGCGGCGCTGCGGTCGAGCATGAAGTCCAGCAGTTCCTGCGGCTTGCCGTCAGCGATCAGCGCGTCGATACAGTCCGCCGCCACCTCCGATACATTCAGTTGGCCCAGGTAGTTGCTGGCCTGTACACGCAGCAGCCGGCCCAGTGCTTCGTGGTCGGCCATTGCCAGCAGTTGCCTGGCGACGCCGGCGCTGGCCATGCCCAGCTGCTGCGCATGGGCAGGCTGGGCCAGCCAGGTGCCCAGGCGTGCGGCAGGATCGGCCTGCACGATGCGTTCGGCGATGCCTTGTTCGGTAATGAAATGGTTTTCCACGAAGGCACCCAGGCTGCGGCCGATGTCCGCCTTGCTGTTCGGGATGATGGCCGTATGCCACAGCGGGATGCCCAGCGGGTGGCGGAACAGGGCCACCACGGCGAACCAGTCGGCAATCGCACCCACCATAGACGCTTCGGCGAATGCCTCCACATAGCCCCAGGCGGGATGGCTGCCGCGCTGCGAACGGGCCACGGCGAAGACCAGCGCTGCGAGCAGCAGCAAGCCGACGGCCAGCCACTGCATGCTGCGCAGGCGCGCGCGCTTGAGCTGGTCCGTGCTCTGGTCCAGTTGTTTGATGAGGTCGGGGGAACGTTGCATGGATGGCGGCCTGTATTGCTGCGAGACCGCCATCTTAACTGGGACAGCGACAGAATATGTCGCTGCAGGGACTTTTTACTGCGGCGGGTGCAGCAGCGAGCGCCGGCGCGCGTAGCCGAAGTAAATAACCAGGCCGATCGCCAGCCAGATGCTGAAGGCCATCCAGGTGACCCAGCTGAGGAAGGTCATCAGGCCCACGCACAGGATCACGGCCAGCGCCGGTACATAGGGCACGCCGGGGCAGCGGAAGGCGCGTGGCAGGTCGGGACGCTTCTTGCGCAGCACCACCACGGCGACGGAGACCATGGTGAAGGCGGCCAAAGTACCAATGTTGATCAGCTCGGCGAGGATATTGAGCGGGATCACGGCGGCGATCAGGCCGAAGACGATGCCGACCAGCCAGGTGGCGAAGAACGGCGTGTGGAAGCGCGGGTGCACGGTCGACAGGCGCTTTGGCAGCAAGCCGTCGCGTGACATGGCGAAGATGATGCGCGTCTGGCCGAAGGCCATCACCAGGATGACGGTCGTCATGCCAAGGATGGCGCCCAGGTCGACGAAGCCGGCGATCCAGTTTTCGCCCGCGTATTGCAGGGCCAGCGAGACGGGATGGTCGACGCCGAGGAATTTCTGATACGGCACGATGCCCGTCATGATGGCCGAGACCACCACGTACAGCACGGCGCACACGGCCAGGGAGCCGATAATGCCGATCGGCAAATCGCGCGATGGTTTCTTGACTTCCTCGGCGGCCGAGGTGACGGCGTCAAAGCCGATGAAGGCGAAGAACACGAGCGCGGCGGCGCTCAGCATGCCGTGGTAGCCGAACGGCATGTAGGGCTGCCAGTTCGCCGGCTGCACGTGGCGCGCACCGAAAATGATGAACAGCAGCACCACGCCCACCTTGATGGCCACCATGATGTTGTTCAGGCGCGCCGATTCGCGCACTCCCCAGCCCAGCATGGCCGTCAGCAGCAGCATGATGACCAGGGCCGGCAGGTTGATGAAGGTGGTGACGCCCGGCAGCGCGCCCGGCGCGGCCGTCAGGGCCGCAGGCAGGGCGATGCCAAAGCCCGACAGCAGCGACTGGAAGTAGCCGGACCAGCCGACGGAGACGGCGGCCGCGGCCAGGCCGTATTCGAGCAGCAAGTCCCAGCCTATCATCCAGGCGGCCAGCTCGCCCAAAGTCGCATAGCTATAGGTGTAGATGGAGCCGGCCACGGGCACGGTGGAGGCGAATTCCGCATAGCACAGGGCGGCGAAGCAGCAGGCGACGGCGGCCACGACAAACGACAGCGAGAGGGCGGGGCCGGCCGTCAGCGCACCCGTGCCGGTGAGCACGAAAATGCCTGTGCCGACGATGGCGCCTATGCCCATGAGCACCAGGTCGAAGGGCCCAAGCACCTTGGCCAGTCCTCCCGGCTTCTTGCTGTGGGCAATCATGTCATCCAAATTCTTGGTTCTAAATAAGCTCACTGTGTCTCCTGGTAGTTTTTGTCATGGCGCCATTGCCGCCTCGTGAGTAGCACGACGCAGCCAGATTCTAGCCCAGGCGGCGCGCATTCCAGAAGGAAAACTGTACTGTGCCGTGCCTGCCCGCCTGCAAGCTTGTCTGGCAGGCAAAAAAAAGCCCCGGGATGATGGACCGGGGCTGTAAAGGAGACTGCTTTATTTATCTATTTTGCTATTTTGCAAAATGGGCTTCGATCTCTTCCAGGGTCTTGCCCTTGGTCTCGGGCAGCAAAAACGCGGCCGCCAGGAAGTACAGCACGGTGCAGCCGGCGCCGAAGAAGAACAGTGTCGAATAGCCGTGCAAGCCCACCGTCGGCAGGAAGATGGCGGCGATCACCGTCGAGACGAACTGGTTCACCAGCAGGGCGATGCTCATGCCATTCGAGCGGATACGGGTCGGCATCAGTTCGGACAGGGCCAGCCATACGCACACGCCCGGTCCCACGGCAAAGCTGGAGACAAACACGCAGATGGCGATCGCCACCAGCCAGCCGTGCGTGGACGAGGGCACGGGACCCAGGCTGGCCTTCTCGATCCGCAGCGGCGCTTCGCGTCCGGCGGCCGGGTCGGCGAACGGGTTCAGGTGCAGCTTGCGGAAGAACACGCCGATCACGCTGTCGGCCTGCACGGCGTCTTCGCGGGCGATGCTGACCTGGCGCAGCACGGGATCATCGCTGCGCAGGCTTTTCACATTCGTGAACGGGCCGTAGGCGTAGGCGATGGTCAGCTGCTGCGGCGTGCCGTCGGCCGCCGCGCCCAGGGCGGTCAAGGCGGCCGCATCGAGGCGCACGGCCAGGGCGTCGTTCTGCACCTGGGTGGCGATGGCGGGGCGCACGTCAACCAGATGCGCTTCGGCGCCGCGGAACAGCAAACCGGCCGCCAGCAGAGAGACGACGATGCCGCCCGTGCCCAGCATCAGCAGGAATTTGCGGCCCTTGCGGTCTACCAGCAGCACGGCCACCACCGTCATCACGGCATTCAGTACTTTCAGCAGGACGTCCGCCATGTTGGCCGAGGCGCCCGACAGCCCCGCCTGGTTGAGGATGTTGACAACATACGCGAGGATGGAATTGATGCCCGTCGCCTGCGTGCAGGCCAGGATCAGGCAAGCGAGCAGGAAGGGCAGCACATAGCGGCGGCTCAGCAGCGGGTCTTTCGCCTTGCCGTTTCCGCTGGCCTTGGCCGCATTTTCGGGGGTATCGAGCATTTCGCGCAGCTCCAGGTCGGCAACGGCGGGCAGGCGCGTGCGCAGCAGCGACTGGCGCGCCTGGTCGATGCGGCCGCGTTGCGCCAGCCAGCGCGGCGATTCGGCCAGCAGCAGGGCACCGATGGTAAACACCAGGCCCGGCGTCAGGCAGACCCAGAAGATGCTGCGCCAGGCGTGGTCCTTGGCCGTGAAGATGGCGGCGATGCGGCCCGCTTCCGGCAAGGCTTGCGCCGCTTGTGTGGCCGTTTCCACCGTCTGCGCCTGCTGCAGGCCGATCAGGGCGGCGGCTACCAGGCCGATGGTCAGCAGCAGCTGGAACAGGGCGGCGCCCCGTCCACGCTGTTGCGCGGGCAGGCATTCGGCCAGGTACAGGGGCACGACGACGCCGATCAAGCCGCCGCTGATGCCTTGCAGCAGACGGCCCAGCAGCAGTGGCGTGTAGCCATCGGCCAGGGCGATCAGGGGAATGCTGGCGCTAAACAGGGCGCCGGCCAGGAACATCACCCAGCGCCTGCCGAGGAGATCGGCCAGGGCGCCGGCGAACAGCGAAGAAAGGACTGAACCCAATAGCACGGCGGCGACGATAAAACTCAGCTGCTGGGCCGTCAGTTTCCACGCCACCGAGGCCGTCGATTCCAGGTAGGGCAGGGCGCCTGCGATGATGCCGATGTCTATGCCGTACAGCAATCCCCCCATGCCGGCAATGAATAGCAGGTAGCGCATGGCCCACACGGGGGCCTTGTGTGACGTGTCGTGCATGAAAACTCCGGGACGGGGTTGAGGTAGGTTGAGGTGGTCTAGCGGGTGGAAAGATCGATGGCCGCGCCTTCGACGAAGACGGACACTGGCTGCAAGTTGGTATCGAGGACAACGATATCGGCCCAGGCGCCGGGCGCCAATCGGCCCCGTTCGGATTCGCCCAGGTAATCGGCGGGGTACAGCGACAGGCGGTTCGATGCGTCGGCCAGGTCGAGGCCCAGCTCGACGAAATTGCGCAGGGCCTGGTCCATGGTCAGCACGCTGCCTGCCAGCGACCCTGTGGCCAGGCGCACGCAGCCCAGGCATTTGTAGACGCGCTGCGTGCCCAGGCCATATTCGCCATCGGGCATGCCGGTGGCCGAGGTGGCGTCCGTCACGCCGTACAGGCGCGGAATGGCGCGCAGGGCCGCGCGCAGGGCGCCCTTGGCCACGTGCTGCAGGTCGGGGATGATTTCCGCGTACTCGGCATGCGCCAGCGCGGCGCCCACCATGCCCGGGTCGTAATGGGTCATGCCCGTCATGCCGTTGTACAGGTGGGTAAAGCCGGAGACGCCGGCTTTCAGGGCCGCCACGCCTTCGTCATACGTGCCGGCGCTATGGCCGATCTGCACGCGGATGCCCATCGCCGCCAGTTGCGGGATCAGTTCCATGTGGCCGGGGATTTCCGGGGCCATGGTGAGCACCTTGATGGGGGCGATGGCGTGAAAACGCTGCACCAGCGCCAGGCTGGCTTGCACTACGTCGGGCGGCTGCGCGCCCAGGCGGTGCAGGTTTAAAAAAGGTCCTTCCAGGTGCACGCCCAGCATGCGCGCGCCGTTGGCCGGGCGCTCGGAGATGACGCCGGCCAGACCTTGCAGGGCGCGCAGGATCGAGGGTTCCTTGGCCGTCAGGGTGGTGCCCAGCAGGGCGGTGGTGCCGTGGCGCGCATGCACTTGCGCCACGGTGGCGCCCGCGTCGCCCCCTTCCATGATGTCGACGCCGGCCGCGCCATGCACGTGCAGGTCGATAAAACCGGGCAAAATGGTCAGCGCGCTGTCGGCGGCAGGGTCTTCTTGTATCTGGACGATACGCTGGTCAAAAGTGATGGTGCCCGTGATCCAGCCAGATGGGGTAAGGATTCTGCCGCTCAGCATGTGTTATTCCGCTATAAAAAGTTCGATGCCCAGCTTTTGCAGCCCTTCGCGGTATTCCTGGCTGATGCTGGCATCGGTGATGACGGTATCGACGCGGTCCAGCTGCACGATGCGGTGCAGGCTGACGCGGCCGAACTTGGAGGCGTCCGTGAGGACGATGATTTTCTTGGCCCGTTCCACCATCTTGTGGTTCAGGCTCGCTTCCGCTTCGTGGTGGGTGGTGACGCCGAACTGCAGGTCGAAGCCGTCCACGCCCAAAAACAGCTTGTCGAAACTGTAGGCTTGCAAACAGGTTTCCGCCTGGCTGCCCTGGATCGACAGCGATTGCTTGCGCAGCAGGCCGCCCGTGAGGATCAGGTCCACGCCGGGCGCGTCGGCCAGTTCCCACGCGATGTTGAGGCCATTCGTGGCCACCGTCACGCCGGTTGCATCGCGCAAATGGCGCGCCAGCGAGATGGTGGTGGTGCCCGAGTCGATGATGATGTTGTCGCCCGGTTCCACCAGCCGCGCCGCATAGGCGCCGATGCGCTCCTTTTGCTCGTGGTTGATGGCGTCCTTCTGGCGTATCGTGTGCTCGGGCGGCGGCGTGCGCGTCAGGGTCGCGCCACCGTGGCTGCGTGTGGCCATGCCTTGCGCTTCCAGCGCATTCAAGTCGCTGCGGATGGTGACCGCGGACACGCCGAGTTTTTCCACCAGATCGGTGACTTGCACCGAGCCCTGCTGGGTAAGCATTTGGAGGATGGATTCACGGCGTTGGCTGGTATTTCGCATGGTGGCGGGCTCAGTAAAAAATGAAAATATCGAGCTTAACAGATTGCCGCTTCGGCAACGACGGGGACTGCCGTATTGCGGTTGCAGGCACGCGCGTATTGCGCCAGCAGGCTGCCGATCTTGTGTTCGATCAAGGCCGGCGCCTCCGCCCTCAAGCTGCCCTGCACCACAGCCAGGTACTGCTCCGGCAAATGCTGGCTCAGGAGCGGCAGTGGAATCGTCAAGGCGTCCAGGTTGGCCAGCAGCTTGTCGACGGTGGCTGCCACTTCCGGCTCGCCCCAGTAATAGCGGCAACGGTCGCTCAAGCCGTAGCGGCGCATCAGACGCTGTTCTTCCGGCGTGCCCAGGTAATGCTTGATCCAGTTCTTCGGCTTGGCCAGCATCACGTCGTCGAGTACCTGCATCAGCCGCGAGGTGGCGTGCGCCGGCAGCAGTTCCTCCTCGATCTGGCATAGTGCATACAGCGCCTCGCGCAGGGCGAAGGTGGCGGCCGGACCCACTTTCAGGATGGCGAAATGGTCGCGCACCATGGCGTGCAGGGCCGATTCGCGCTGGTAGTCGGTGGAATGGGCTTCGAACACGAGGCCAGGCTGCTCAGCCACGAAAGCCGACAGTTCGGCGGCGGCCGGCGCATCGTAATGCTGGATGCTGCTCTGGTCAAAATCAACGCCCGGCTGCACCACCATGGCGATGACGCGGCGCCAGGCGCCGTGCAAGTCATTTTCCAGGAAGGCGCTGCGGTGCACGTCCAGGGTACGGCGCGCGGCCTGCGGGCTGGTGACGGCGCCGGCCTGCGCCAGCGATGCTTCGCCGCCGGGTATCGGCACTTCCGTGCCGATCACGTAGACGGGCGGCGCGAAGCCGGCGGCGGCGGCGGCCGCTTCGGCGACGATGCACAGGCGCGCCGAACGGGCGGCCACGGTTTCATCGTCGAGCTGCAAAGGGTCATCGGCACAGCGCATGCTGCAATCGAGGTGTATTTTATGGAAACCGGCCGACGCATACGCGGCGATCAGGGTCTCGGCGTGGTCCATGGCGGTGGCCGCGTCGAGGTGCTGCCAGGCGTTCGGGCCAAGATGGTCGCCGCCCAGCACCAGGCGCTCGGTCGGGAAACCCTGTTCCCGCGCCAGTGCCAGCATGGTATCGCGGAAAACGGCCGGCGTCATGCCCGTGTAGCCGCCGAACTGGTCGACCTGGTTCGAGGTCGCTTCGACCAGCAGCACGGTGTCGTAGTCGCTGGCCACGCGCATGGCGGCGCGCAGCACGCTCGGGTGGCTGCAGCAGACGGCGTACAGTCCCACGCGTTCGCCGCGGCGGTGCGCCTTGATCACTTGCTGGATGGGGGAGAGTGTAAAGGTCGGGTTTTCCACTTGCTTCATCATGTTGACGCCTTTGTATGTTGTCGTATCAAAAGGGCCGCGCCGCGCGCGCCGCCGGCGTCGCCAAAGCGGGGCGGCAAAATGGGCGGCACGTGCACGCCGGGGAACAGATGGCGCTTGACGGCGGCCGGCAGCCTGTCGTACAGGTGGGGCAGCTTGGACAGGCCGCCACCGAGCACGATGACGTGCGGGTCGTATGCCAGCACCAGGCCGGCCAGGGCGTGGCCCAGCACATCGAGGTGCACGGCCACCGTGCGTTCGGCCACGGCATCGCCCATGTTGGCCCGGGCCACGATGGCCAGCGGCTCGGCGCCGTCGCCGCCGAAATGCGCGTGGATTTTGCTCATGGCTGGGCCGGAGACGTAGCGTTCCAGGCAACCCGTCTTGCCGCACGGGCAGGGGTATTCTGCCAGGCCGTGCTGTGCCAGCAGGGTGGCGGGCAGGCTCCAGTGGCCCCATTCGCCGGCCACGCCGTTAAAGCCGCGCAGCAGCTGGCCGCCCACGCAATAGCCGCCGCCGGCGCCCGTGCCGAGGATGGCGCCGAACATGCTGGCGGCATTCTCGGCCGCGCCGCCTTGCGCTTCGGACAGGGCGAAACACTGGCAATCGTTGCCGATGGCAACCGGGCGCTGCAAGGCCTGTTGCAGGGTTTGCGCCACCAGCCGGCCGTTCAGGGCGGGCACGTTGGAACTCAGTTGCCGGCCGCTGGCGCTGTCGATCACACCGGGCAAGCCGATGCCGACAGGCGCCGCCGTGCCCAGGGCGGCGTCGCCGCGCGCTACCAGGTCGACGATGGCTTGCACGAAGGCGGCAAAATCGTCACCGGGCGTGGCCACGCGTTCGCGGAACATTTCCGTCAGCGTGCCGTCGCGGTCGGCAAAGGCCACCAGCTCCATCTTGCTGCCGCCGATGTCGATGCCGTGGTAGCCCGCGGTAGGGTTAGAATTGGTCATGGCCATAGATGGTGACGCCCTGCACGACACGGTTGACGATGCCGCCGGCAAATGGATTGTCGGGGCGCAGTTGCAGCAGCGCGGACTGGTGCAGCGCATATTGCTGCGCCATCAGCAGCCACAGCGGGGCCAGCCACGCATCGGGCCAGGCCGGTGCATCGGCCGCTAAGGTGGCAGATAAGTCGCCGCCGATGCCCACCGTCAGGCAGCGCTGTGCCACGCTGTCGCGCTGCAGCTCTTTAAGTAAGTCATCTTCATACTGGCGCGCCAGCGGCTTGCTGCTGCGCAGCAGTATCACCAGCGACTCCGTGGTGACGGCCGATTTCGGGCCGTGGCGGAAACCCAAAGGGGTATTCGCCATCGCCATCACGCGGCCACCCGTCAGTTCCAGGATCTTCAGGGCCGCTTCCTTGGCCAGCGCTTCCAGCGGACCGCTGCCCAGGTAGACGACGCGCTGCACCGGGGTTGATCCCAGGTCCGCTACAGGCGCCGACCAGTCGCACAAGGCTTGTTCGCCCAGTTGCGCCAGCGTCTCCAGGCGGGTCAGGTCCGTGTCCTTGCCCAGCACCGACAGGGCCGCCAGCAGCATGCTGCTAAAGCTGCTGGTCATGGCGAAGCCGCGATCACAGCTGCCTTCCGGCATCAGCAGGTTATAGGTATTGCTGTCATTGGCGCCCTGGCGCGCCAGCTTGCCGTCCGCGTTGCAGGTGATGTTGAGGAAGCGCGCGCCGGGCACGACCTGGCGCAGCAATTCCACGGCGGCCAGGCTTTCCGGGCTGTCGCCGCTGCGGGCAAACGAAACGAGCAGGGTGGGCGCGTCCGCTTCCAGGTACAGCTCGTGGTGCGTCAGCAGGGTGGTGGTGGCGATGGCGCGGATCTGCGCGGGCCAAGCGGCATTCAAGGTGTCGACGACGATTTCGCCCACGTAGGCCGAGCTGCCGGCGCCCGTCAGGATGACGCGCTGCACGGGATTGGACAGCGCGTCGCCCAGGAAGGCGGCCAGGCTGGCCTGCTCGCTGCGCAAAATGCCGGCCAGCGCACGCCAGATGGCCGGCTGGTGGGCGATTTCCTCGGCCGTGTGCAGGCCGCCGATGTCGCGCCAGGTTTGAATGTCACGCTGAAGTAGGGTAGTCATGGAGTGTCAGTAAAGTGTTTGTTGGAGAAAGCATAAATACTAAATTTCGAAAAGTCAAATACGAAAGCAAAACGAAAGTAAATTGTTTTTCGACTTGCGAAATAATGTCGTTTTATCGGGTCTGTATCGTGTTGCGGTGCCGCATGAAACCCAGTTGTGCTGCTGCTTGTCGCTGAAATGCGACGATAACGAAAGTATGTTTTGTGACATTTTGGTGAAACGTAAGAAAAATGCGCCAATTTTGGGCATTTTATTAATAAATTGCTTGCAAAACTTTGTTTTGATTGACGATATTTATTTTTCTTCTTAAAGTATTTCCATCACTTCGATTTTCTGAAAGCCGCCTGATGAAACCACTCCCGCTTCCCCGCCGCGTCCTTGCCGCCTGTGTCCTCGCCGCCCTTGCCACCCTGGCTGCCCCTGGCCTGCATGCCGCGCCGCTCGGCAATTTGCAGTCGCTCTCCGCCGTGCACCTGGCCGACGTGGCCAAGGGCGAGGCGCTGGGCTGGGATGTGCGCAGCGATACGGGCATGCAGTTGCGTATCAGCCTGCCACAGGTGGACGTGCTGCGCATCCAGGCGGGCGGCAAGGCCGGTTTGACGGGGCCGGGCGACAAGGCCGCGCCCATCGTTGTCGGTCAGCCTGCGGCGCAGGTGGCGTATCAGCTCAGCGAGCAGCCCGACCATGTCCTGATCAGCACCGAGGCCCTGAGCTTGCGCATCGACCGCAAACCCTTGCGCTTTACCTTGTTCCGCAAGGGCGACGCGGTACCGCTGTGGCGCGAGGTGCAGCCTTTGTCGCTGGACGACAAGCAGGGCGTGCAGGTGCTTTCCAGCCTGCCGGGAGAACGCTATTTCGGTGGCGGCCAGCAAAATGGCCGCTTCGAATTCAAGGGCAAGCAGGTGCCCGTATCGTATTCGGGCGGCTGGGAAGAGGGCGACCGCCCGAATCCCGCGCCATTTTTGATGAGTTCACGGGGCTGGGGCATGCTGCGTAATACCTGGTCCGACGGTAATTACGACTTGCGCGACAAGGAGCAGATCTCGCTGCAGCACGCGGAAGGCCGCTTCGATGCGTATTTCTTTGTTGGCAAGGACCTGCGCGACGTCGTCGCCCGCTACACGGACTTGACGGGCCGCGCGCGCATGTTGCCCCGCTGGGCACTGGAATACGGCGACGCCGATTGCTACAACGACGGCGACAATGTGAAAAAGCCCGGCTCCGTGCCGAAGGGCTGGACCGATGGCCCCACGGGCAAGACGCCGGACGTGGTGGAAACGGTGGCGCGCCAGTACCGCGAACACGACATGCCGGGCGGCTGGATCTTGCCCAACGATGGCTATGGCTGCGGCTATACGAACTTGCCGGAAACGGTGAAGGGACTGGCTGGCTATGGCTTCCGCACGGGCCTGTGGACGGAAAATGGTGTCGACAAGATCGCCTGGGAAGTGGGCCAGGCGGGCAGCCGCGTGCAAAAGCTGGACGTGGCGTGGACGGGCAAGGGCTACCAGTTCGCCATGGATGCGAACAAATCAGCCTACGACGGCATCCTGAACAATTCCGACAGCCGCCCCTTCCTGTGGACGGTGATGGGTTGGGCCGGTATCCAGCGCTACGCCGTGGCGTGGACGGGTGACCAGAGCGCCAGCTGGGACTACATCCGCTGGCACATTCCGACCCTGATCGGTTCGGGCCTGTCGGGCCAGGCGTATGCGTCCGGCGACGTCGATGCCATCTTCGGCGGCAGCCCGGAAACCTATCTGCGCGACCTGCAGTGGAAAAGCTTTACGCCCGTCCTGATGGGCATGTCCGGCTGGGCCGCGGCCGAGCGCAAGCATCCGTGGTGGTTCGATGAGCCGTACCGCGACATCAATCGCCGCTATTTGAAACTCAAGATGCGTTTGACACCGTATATGTATACGCTCGTGCGCGAAGCGGAGCAATCGGGCGCGCCGCTGGTACGCGGCCTGATGTGGGATTACCCGCAAGACCCGGCCGCCTACACGGAAGCGTACAAATACCAATTCCTGCTGGGGCGCGACGTGCTGGTGGCGCCCGTTTATCGCAGCCAGGCCGTCAGCGGCGGCTGGCGCAAGGGCATCCACCTGCCGCAAGGTACATGGTACGACTACTGGGATGGCCGCCAGGCCACGGCGGACGCGAAAGGGCGCGACCTGGATATGCAGGTGACGCTGGACAAGCTGCCCGTGTTTGTGCGCGCTGGCGCCATCCTGCCCATGTATCCGGAAATGCTGTACGACGGCCAGAAGCCCAAGGATCAGCTGACCCTCGATATCTACCCGCATGGCGATTCCGCGTATACGCTGTATGAAGACGACGGCAACACGCGCCAGTACCAGGGCGGCGCCTTCAGCCAGCAAGTCATCCGCATGCGCCAGACGGGCGGCGATGTGCAGGTCGACATCGGCGCCGTCGATGGCAAGTACCAGGGCCAGGAGGCGCGCCGCGTTTACGCGCTGCGCATGCTGGCGGGCAAGGCACCGGCCGCCGTGCGCGCAGGTGAGCGCCTGATCGCGGCATCCGGTGACCGTGCCGCCTATGACAAGGCGATCGAAGGCTGGTATTTCGACGCGGCAGAGCGGCAAGGCACCCTGCACGTGAAAGTGGCGTCGCAGGACATCCGCCAGCCTTTGATGCTGCAGGTCGCTGGTGCGCTGGCCGTGGCGAGAATCGATGCAGATTTCCCGGCCGCCCCCGTGCCGGGCCGCGCCTTGCCGGCCGACGCCATGCAGGTGGTGGCGCGTCCGTTTGAAGAAAGCGGCTATCCGCTGGAAAACGCCTTCGATGGCAAGCCGGAGACATGGTTCCGCACCGTGCGTAGCCCGTCCGTGAAAAGCGGTCCGCACGAATGGGTGATCGGCTTTACGGAACGGCGTTTGGTGGACGGCATCGAACTGGCGCCGCGCAACGACCAGCACTGGAAGCATGGCCAGGTGCGCGACTATGAAATCTACATCGGCGACAACAACGGCGAGTGGGGGGCGCCGCTGGTGCGCGGCACCCTCAAGCTGCAGGAAGGCACACAGACGATCAATTTCCCCGCCACGGCCGGGCGCTTGCTGCGCTTCCGCGTCATGAGCACGCAAAATCCGGAAGGCGACGGCGCAGCGTCCACCGATCCGATGGTCACTGCGGCGCAAGCGGGGCCGGTGGCGCGCGCGTTTGATGCGGCGCTGGCGACCGATGTGGCGCCAGTGACCTTGTCCGAATTCCGCGTGCTCGAACACCGCATGGCCGAAGGCGAGGAGGTGCAGCGCTACCTGTCGGACCTGGCGCTGCCGAAGAGTATCGCGAAAGACCGGCCGGCCGGCAAGGCGGCCGAGATGCGCATGAACGGGCTGTGGTTCCGCAAGGGCCTTGGCGTGGGACCTGCCAGCCGCATCGACTTGCAGCTGGCTGGCAACTGGAATCTGCTGCGCGCCGACCTGGGCGTGGACGATAGCTGCCGCAGCGCGGGCGGCTTGCAATTCCAGGTATGGAGCGGTGAGCGGCTGCTGTACGACAGCGGCCTGGTCACGGCTCCCGGGGTGGTCAAACCCGAAATCGACGTGCGCGGCCTGAGCCAGCTCAGTTTGCGCACTCTGGGCGCGCGCGGCGTCCGGCCGGCCCAGGTTTGCGGCAACTGGGCCAATGCCGTACTCACCGGCACGGAAGGCGCGACAGTCAAGCCGCGCTAACCAGCCTTCAATCATTTCACTAAAAACGAGCCCCTCTTCGGACCGGGGAGGGGCTCTTGCAGCCTGACGAAAACAAATCACTTATAAGAGGGAGATGGGAATGCACTTGAAAAAACTGATGGCCGCCATGGTGGCGGTAGGGTTGGCGTCGACAGCGCTGGCGGCGGAGGAGGAGAAACTGGCGCGCGTCGAAGTGACGGGCTCGAGCCTGAAGCGCATCAACGCGGAAACGGCGTCGCCGGTACAGGTGATCAATGCCAAGCAGATCGAAAACATGGGCGCGCTCACCTTGCTGCAGGTGCTCGACAACCTGCCCGCCGCCCGCCCGGCGCAGCAGGACTTCCGCTCGATGTTCACGGGCTCGGACGGCGGTTCGCAAGCGAACTTGCGCGGCCTGGGGGCGCAGGGCACCTTGGTGCTGCTGAATGGCCGCCGCCTGTCGTTCTATGGCGCGCCAGCCGGCTTCCAGACCATGTTCGTCAATATCGACGCCATTCCTGCCGCCGCCATCGAGCGCATGGAAATTTTGACGGACGGCGCGTCGGCCGTGTATGGCTCCGACGCCGTGGCCGGCGTGATCAACGTGATCACCAAAAAGAGCTACCAGGGCCTGGAAGCGCGCGCCAATGGCGAGTTTTCTCCCCGCGTGAAAGCCTATGGCGAGCGCCAGGCCAGCGTGCTGTACGGCCTGGGCGACCTGGCCAGCGACGGCTACAACGTCTACGGTTCCGTGAACGTCTACCAGCGCGACCGCATCGCGCTGGCCGATACCTACCAGAAGCGTCCCTCGTATTTTTATGTAAACAATCCCAATTTCATTCCGAACATGCGCGTGGGCGTCGGCAGCGAACCGGGTGTGATGAATCCCGGGACCTTCTTTGTCTTCGACAAGGCCAACAACAATGCCCGCACCCAGCGCGCCGCGCCAGGCTGCAACAACAGCATCACCGAGGCGTCGGGTAGTCGCTGCGTGTGGAATGCGCTGCCCAACCAGCTCGACACGGGCCCGACCTCGGAGCGTGCAACGGCTTACCTGAGCGGCCGGCTGAAACTGGGTGGCGACATGGAAGCGTTCGCGGAAGGCGCCTTCACTCACATCAAGATGCGCGGCGAGAATGGTCCGTCCAGCTTCAACAGTGGCAGCACGAATAACTGGTTCGCGCGTAACACAGGCAATACCCTCAACACCTTCGCCACGCCTTTCCTGAGCCCGAACAACGTCTACCTGAAAGGCAAGCTCGATGCCGACATGGTGGCCAAAATGGGCGGCGCGGCCGGCTTGAATTACCTGTTGCAGGATGCGACGAGCCACTTCGGCCAGAAGAATGTCGATGAAAACTACCGCGCGCTCGTCGGCTTGCGCGGCAGCATCGGCGGCGGCTGGGATTTTGAAACGGCGCTGAGCGTGGCGGGCAGCCACTCCACGCTGTTCCAGACGGCGAATATCAACATCAAGGGTTTTGAACAGGCGTTTGGCCCGTTCACGAAAGACCCTGTCAGCGGCCGCACGTATATCTCGGACAATCCCGCCTACAAGTTCGGCGAAATCAGCGACGCCAACGCGGCGCTCCTGCGTGCCGCCTACCCGACCTTCGCCATCGAATCCTGGACCAAGCTGATGACCTGGGATGCGAAGCTGGAAGGCACCTTGTTCAAGCTCGGTGAGCGCGAAGTGCGCGCCGCCGTGGGTACCAACATCATGCGTGAGAGCTTCCTCACGCCCGGCAACGCGGACGCGGCCAATGGCCTGATCACGCAGCAGGGCGGTTCCTGGTTTGATGGCCGGCGCACCATCGCCGCCGTGTTTGGCGAAGTGGTGGTGCCGCTCAGCGACACGCTGGAAGTCAATGCGGCCGCGCGCCTGGACAAATATCCGCATTTCGCCGCCAACCTGGCGCCCAAGCTGGGCGTGATCTGGCGCGCGCGGCCTGACCTGATGCTGCGCGGGACATATTCCGAGGGCTTCCGCGCGCCCAATCTGGCTGAAGCGGGTTCGGGCGGCGTCTTTGCGCAGGTGGGCGGCATCCGCGACACTGTGCGCTGCGATGAAACGAACGCCATGGCGCGCGCCCTGATGAAGTCCCGGGTGGCGACGGATGCGGACCTGGGCAAGAGCTTGCTCAATTCGAATTGCTCGACGACCGTGGGCGGCCTGACCCCGCCGAACCAGAACCTGCGTCCGGAGAAGGCCAAGATTTCGACCGTGGGCCTGGTCCTGCAGCCGGCCAAGGACGTGAGCATTTCGCTCGATTACTGGTTCATCAACCGCCGCGACGAAATCGTGCGCCAGGACTTCAACGAGCTGTTTACGGAGTTGGTGGACAAGTATGGCCCCACCCTGGCCGGTACGTCGAGCGCCATCCGCAATGGCTTGACCGACGCGGACCGGGGCAACATGGCGGCGGTGGCGGCCATGTGCGCCAATCCCGCCAACGCGGGCGTGTGCGCGGCTGGCGTGCCGGGCTACTCGGTGGGCAACCTGGGCGGCTTGATCAACTCGTATTCGAATCGTGGCCGTACCCTGATGGACGGCGTGGACATCGATGCGCGCACGCGCTTTGCGCTGGGCGACTGGGGCAAGCTGAGCACCGGCATCGCGGCCACCATCCGCAAGCGCGACACCCATGACAGCGAAGACGGCAGCGACATCAAGGGCAATACCGTCGGTTACTACGATTCGCCGCGCTACCGCGCTACCGTCAACGCCGACTGGAGCTACCGCAACTTCGTCAGCAGCGTGTTCGTCAATTACTCGGGCAAGACGCGCTGGGCGTATGGTCCTTGGGACAAGGACAACACACCGGAAAACTGCACTGCGGCCTCCGTGGCCCTGCCTGCAGGACAGTGCAAGGGAGCGCCGTCGTACACCACGGTCAACCTGGCCTTCAGCTGGAAGCCGATCAAGCACCTGGACGTGGGCCTGAACGTGAAAAACGCGTTCAACAAGCAGCCGTACTACGACCCGAACGGATGGGAAGGCTACAACCATAGCCAGGACCTGTTCGGCCGCCAGTTTGCCCTCTCGGCCAGCTACAAGTTCTTTTAAGACGTGATGATGCCCCGGCCCGTCAGCGCGACCTGCGTTATGGCGAGCTGGGCTACTGTCATGAAAAGAAAAAGACAGCATTCCGAAATGCGCAATACGAAAGATAAGCGTAAGCGAAAGTGGATAGCCATGTCCACTTTCGCGTTTTTCTCCCCCGGTTCCTGTGCGAAATATGCGCTGCCGACCTTCTCCTTGCGTTCAGGTGTATCTGCCACACCACGGTAACGAAAGTTACCTGCCCCGACACTCATGAAATCGAAAGATAAATCGCCTTTTCGTGCCACGTTTAACGATAATTTTGCCTTATAACTTTCTTTTCATTGACGATACTTATTTTTCTTTTTAAAGTAATCCCAAGAAAACGAAAATCGGCCGATACGGACCGATTTCCCGAAAGGTGCGGTTGCCTGGCTGCACCGGCCGACGACCACCATAAAAATTGCGCCCCCGACTCCGCCCTGGAGCTGGGAGGGCGCGTAAAACCCTCGATATAGACGGAGAGACAATCATGCATACCACCCGACTCAAATTGCGCGACATCAGCCGCGCCGCCGCGATCGTGATCGCACTGGCGGCCGGCGTGCCAGGCCAGGCCTGGGCACAGTCGAACGCCACCAGTACCATTTTCGGCGAAGTGAGCGCACCTGCCGGCGCCACCGTGGTGCTGGAAAACCTGGCGACGGGCGTGCAGCGTACCCTGACGCCGGATACGTCGGGCCGCTATGTGGCCAACTCCATGCCGCCAGGCCGCTATGCGGTGCGCGTGCTGCGTGCCGGTTCCGTCGAGGCATCTCAGGAAGTCGAAGCGCTGATCGGCGCGGGCGCCGAAGCCAACTTCGGCCCTGCCAGCGCGGCTGGTACCGTGGGGCAGGAGCAGACCGTCGTGGTGAAAGCGTCGCGCAATCCGATCGACGTGTCGAATACGAACAATGGCGTGATCTTCACCGCCAAGGAATTGAAAGCGCTGCCAGTCGGTAACGACGTGGCTTCCATCGTGCAGCTGACGCCGGGCGTGGCGCGCGGCACCAACAGCGTGTACGGCAATGCGCCATCGATCGGCGGCTCGGGCCAGTCGGAAAACGCCTTCTACGTCAACGGCTTCCCCATCACCAACATCCTGACCCAGGTGGGCGCGTCGGAGCTGCCGTTTGGCGCGATCTCGAACCTGCAGGTGCTGTCGGGCGGCTATGGTTCGGAGTTTGGCCGCTCCACGGGCGGCGTGATCAACATCACCACCAAGAGCGGCGGCAACAAGGTCGAATTCGGCGGCAAGGTGTCCATCATCCCCCGCTCGCTGAAGGGCGAGCCGGAAAACACCTATTACCCGAATACGGGCGCCAATCCCAAGACGGACGGCAATCTGCTGTACTGGAACCGCGACAATGGCAGCACCAGCAAGGTGGTGGGCTTGTACGGCAGTGGCCCCCTGATCAAGAACAAGCTGTTCGCCTTCGTGGCGCTGGAACAGACGCGGACCGACAGCCAGGCCGTTGCCGCCACGGCCGACTCGGGCACGGCCCTGGCGCGCGGCTGGAGCACCAGCCAGAGCAAGGTGGACCGCATGATGGCCAAGCTGGACTACAACCTGACGGACGACCATCACTTCGAATACACCAAGCTGTACGACCGCACGAAGACGGACAGCCAGGCGTATGGCTACAGCTACGCCACGCATGCGAGCAACGGCGTACAGGCAGGCAAGGGCGAGACGACGGTCAACTGCTGCGGCTCATCGGCCGCGCCGGGCGCCAATATCGACATCTTCAAATACACGGGCTACCTGACGGACAATCTGACGGTGACGGCCATGATGGGCGAATCGCGCACTTCGCACACCCGTACGCCCAATGGCTACAATCCGCTGCTGGCGCAAACGTCGTCGAATGCATCGACACAGGTGCCTGGCCTGGCGTACGCCAATCCGCAAACGGTGACAGGCACCCTGGTCGACCCGTCGTCGGAAGACCGCCAGAAAGCCAAGCGCCTGGATCTCGAATACAAACTGGGCCAGCACTCCCTGCGCGGTGGCATCGATCGCATCGACGTGGAATCGAAGGTGGGCCTGAGTCTGGCCGGCGGCTACCGCTGGAGCTACCAGCGGGCGACCGATCCGAACCGGGCTATCAACGGCGCTTTTGAGACGCCGGCCCAGGGGGGCGGCTATGGCGCGCAAGGCTATTACGTCAGCAAGGACCTGAACGCCAACCTGGCGCGTCCGACCAGCGTGCAATCGGCGCAATACATTCAGGATCACTACCAGGTCACCGAACGGGTGCTGCTGGATCTGGGCTTGCGCCGCGAACAGTTCACCAACTACAGCACCGATGGCGTGGCTTTCATTTCGCAGCGCAACATGATTGCCCCGCGCTTGGGCGCCACCTGGGATTACCTGGGCGACGGCACCCTGAAATTCTTTGCCAACGGCGGCCGCTACCACTTGCCGGTGCCATCGAATTTGTCGAGCAACATGGCCAGCCCCTTCCTGGCCACCAGCGAGATGTACACTTACACGGGCGTCGATCCCGTCACTGGCGCGCCGACGGGCCTGCATGCGATCAGCAAGCCATATTCGGCCAACAACGCTTATGGCCAGAGCCGCGATGCGCGCGAAGTGACCGCCATCGGCCTGAAACCGCTGTCGCAGGATGAATTCTCGCTGGGCTTCGAACGTGCCCTGAGCAAGAAACTGGTGGTGGGCGCCAGCGTCCTGTACCGCAAGCTGAACGACACCAACGACGACGTCTGCGACGCGCGTCCGCTGCAAGCCTGGGCCACGCGCAACAGCGTCGACACGAGCAACTGGGGCGGCTTCCAGTGCGCCATCATCAACCCGGGCCGCGACAACAGCCTGATGGTGGACTTCGATGACGGCAAGGGCTTGCGCCGCGTGGATATCTCGGCGGCAGAGTGGGGCAATCCGCTGCCATCGCGCACCTATCGCGCCTTGAACATGTTCGTCGAACATCCTTACACGAACGGCTGGTACGGCAAACTGACCTACACCCTGTCCGCGCTGAAGGGCAATATGGAAGGCCAGACGGACAGCATCGGCGGCGGCGACGTGGGCCTGACAGTCAGCGACGACCACAAGGAACTGATGTACAACGCCTATGGCTACTTGCCGGGCGACCACCGCCACGCCTTCAAGGCCTACGGCTTCATGCAGGTCATCCCGGACGTGACGGTGGGCGCCAACCTGTCGCTGACCTCGGGCGCGCCGCGCAACTGCATCGGCGCGCTGCCCGATAACCTGAAGTTCGAGAACGATTACGGCGATTCCTACTTCTATTGCAATGGCAAGCCGGCGCCACGCGGCAGCCAGGGCCGCCTGCCATGGCAAGCCCAGCTGGACATGAATGTGGCCTATACTCCCAGCGCCGTCAAGGGCCTGAGCCTGAAAGTGGACGTCTTCAATGTGTTCAACAGCCAGACCGTGACCCGCTATAACGAGACGCGCGAAGACCATGGCGCCATCGCCCGCAGCTATTTGCAGGTGGCCGGCCGCACGGCGCCGCGGTCCGTGCGCTTCACTGCTGAATACACCTATTAAACTGCAGCCGGTCTGCCAAGCGGCGGGCCGGCGACGATCATTACCAATGGAAGCGAGAAGAGACCAATGACGACAACACAATTCAATCGACGCAATTTCCTGTCCGCCAGCGCCGCGCTGGCCGGTGGCGCCATGGCCGGCAGCGCATTGCTGCCTGGCGACGCCAACGCCGCCCCTGCCGCCGGCCGCGACAAGGTGCGCCTGGGCCTGATCGGCACGGGCATGCGTGGCCAGGTGCTGCTGGCGGAACTGGTGCGCCGCGATGATGTGGAAGTGGTTGCCCTGTGCGATATCGAACCGATCATGCTGAAACACGCGCTGGGCCAGGTGGAAAAAGCCGGCAAGCCGCGGCCGCGCACGTATGGCGAAGACCGCGACCAGAAAGCCTACAAGCGCATGCTGGACGCGGGCGGACTCGATGGCGTGATCATCGCCACGCCGTGGGAATTCCATGCGCCCATGGCGATCGCCGCCATGCAGGCCAAGATACCCGTCGGTTGCGAAGTGGTGGCCGGCATCACCCTGCAAGACCACTGGGATGTGCTCAACACCCAGCTGAAAACGGGCACGCCCTACATGTTGCTGGAAAACGTATGCTACCGCCGCGATGTGATGGCCGCGCTGCAGATGGTGCGCGCGGGGCTGTTCGGCGAACTGCTGCACCTGCAGGGCGGCTACCAGCACGATCTGCGCGCCGTCAAATTCAACAGCGGCAATCCGGCCAAGCCATATGGCGGTGGCGTGGAATTCGGCGAAAAGGGCTGGTCGGAAGCCCATTGGCGCACGCAGCACTCGGTCGAGCGCAATGGCGAACTGTATCCTAGCCACGGCATCGGCCCGTGCGCCATGTACACGAACATCAACCGCGGCAACCGTTTTACGCGCATCAACGCCTTCGCCACCAAGGCGCGCGGCCTGCACGACTACATCGTCAAGCAGCCGGGCGGCGCGCAGCATGCGAATGCCAAGGTGAAATTCAAGCTGGGCGATATCGTCACCACCACGCTGGCGTGCGAAAACGGCGAAACCATCATCCTGCAGCACGACACGAGCCTGCCGCGTCCGTATTCGCTGGGTTTCCGGGTGCAAGGCACGGACGGCCTGTGGATGGACTTGAACAACTCGATTCACATCGAAGGCGTCAGCAAGCCGCACCAGTGGGACGACTTCAAGGCCTACCAGGACAAGTATGACCACCCGGTCTGGCGCAAGTACGCGGCGCAGGCGGAAGGCGCGGGCCACGGCGGCATGGACTTCTTCGTCATCCACGCCTTTGTCGAAGCCCTCAAGGCCAACGCGCCGATGCCGATCGATATCTACGATGCCGTGACGTGGAGCGCCATCACGCCGCTGTCCGAACAGTCTATTGCCGCCAACTTCCAGACCCTGGACTTCCCGGACTTCACGGGCGGGCAGTGGAAATCGCGCAAGCCGATCTTTGCCCTCGACGGCAAGTACTAAGCCTTCACAACCCGCTACCGCGCCTGCCGCCGTAGCGGGTTTTTTCTATTCCAGGAGACGTTGATGAAACACCGAGGTTCATTGCTGTACGCAGTCCTTCCCGCCATGCCCTTGCTGCTGGCAGCCTGCGGCGGCGCCACCGCCACCAGCACGGGCGGAACCGCGTTGCTGGCCGCCAGCGTGGCTGCGCCGGCCACGTCCGCCAGCGTGGAACTGGCCGGCAATGCTTTCATCACCAGCGGGCAGGAGGGCGCCGTCATCGGCGAACATGGCCTGGCCGGCTGGAGCAATCCGGCTGCAATAGCCAGTACGTATTTCCGTGTGGACGGGGCGGGCCCCGTCCAGGTGGCGCTCGATGCCAGCCTGGCCGATGGCGGCAACAGCACCATTCGCGTGAAGATCAATGGCACGCCGTTCGACGTCAAGCTGGCCGGCAAGGCCAGCAAGACCTACGCCGTCGGCACGGTCAATGTGCCGGCGGCCGGCTATGTGAAGGTGGACTTGCAGGGATTGACGCGCGCCAAGGCCACGTTCGGCGACGTCACCGCGCTGAAAGTGACGGCGAATGCCGCGCTCAATTATGCCAACGATCCGGCTAATTATTACTGGTCGCGGCGCGGACCTTCCGTGCACATGGGCTACACGGTGCCGGCCAATACCGAGTATTTTTATAACGAGATGACGATACCCAAGGGGCAGGATGCCATCGGCTCCTATTTCATGGCCAACGGCTTCGGCCAGGGCTATATGGGCATCCAGGTGAAGTCACCGAGCGAGCGCTGGATATTGTTCTCGGTGTGGGATGCCGACAATGGCGCGAAGACCACCCTGGTCAGCAAGGGCGCCGGCGTGGTCGATAATGCTTTCGGTGGCGAAGGCACGGGTGGACAGACTTATCTGTCGTATGACTGGGCGGCAGGCACCACCTACCGTTTCATCACGCGCGCGCGGCCAGATGGCAAAGGCGGCAGCGATTACTCGGCCTGGTTCTTCGCGCCCGAAACGGGCAAGTGGCGCTACATCGCCACCTGGAAGCGACCGGCGATTTCCACGTATTTGACGGGCGTGCATTCCTTCCTCGAGAACTTCATCGATACCCTGGGGTACACGGAGCGCCGCGTCCAGTTCGGCAACCAGTGGGCGAGGAACGTTGCCGGCACCTGGTCGGAAGTGACGGCAGGGCGCTACACGGGCGACGCCACGGCCACCAACGCGCAGCGCATGGATTACGCAGGCGGCCTGGAAAACGGCAAGTTTTACCTGCATAACGGCGGCTTCTTTGCCGATGTCGTGAAAACCGGCCAGAACTTCACACGCCCGGCCACGGGCCAGGCGCCGGCCGTCGATGTGGCAGCCTTGCCGATGCAATAGGCGCCCTTAGCCCAGCCGCTTGCCCACCATCGCGTCGATGCCGCGATAGTAGGTGAGTGGCCGGCCTATCGTCACTCCCATCAACGCTGCCGCCTGAATGATGTCGTTTGTATCGCGCCTGTACACCAGCAGCGCATCCATTTCGTCGGAACCGTTGCCGTCGATCTGGATCAGGTCATAGCCGCCTTCTTCCACGGCGCGCTGCGCCAGTTCCGTGTCCAGCCACTCGAAATAGGGCAGCGCGCTGCCGCCACTTTCCTTGAGCAGTTCGTACGGGAAGTCGGGGAATTCGTCGAACATGTCTTGTATCTGTTCGTGCAGTTCATCGAGCTTGTCGCTCGACGCGATATAGTCGGCCAGGTGCGAGAGGATCGCGACCGCGTAGGCTTGCGCATCGCTGTCGATCCACTCGTCGCGTGGAGCGGAGGGCGCATCGGTGATGGCGGTGACAGCCTCGTCGAGCTCCTTTCCTTCCAGGTCACCGCAGGTCAGCTTGGTCAGCAGTTCAGATAGCAGCATGTTTGCCTTTCGATGGGGGCGGCATGGCCGGGATGGCCAGCTTGTGCAAGATGTCATAAATACTATCATTGCCGTGCAAGCTGGCGCGTTCTGCAGAACCGATCACGCGCCCTCCGCCGACCGCTTGCGCCGCAGCACCGCCTAGATATAGAATGCGAATCATTATTATTTGCGAACCAGGGAGTATGCGACGTGTCGGCTGCCCAATCCGGCGTCCACCAGGAGGTGGGCAGCCTGTATCACGAACACCACAGGTGGCTGCAAGGCTGGCTCAGGCACAAGTTGGGCAATGCGTTTGACGCGGCCGACGTGGCGCACGACACCTTCATGCGCCTGCTGAGCCGCGACGAGGCCATCGCCGCGCGCGAGCCGCGTGCCTTTCTGACGACGGTGGCCAAAGGCGTGCTGGGCAATCTGTACCGCCGCCGCGACCTGGAGGCGGCCTACCTGGAAACCCTGGCCAGCCTGCCGTCGCAAAGTGCGCCCGATCCCGAGGCGCAGGCGATTTTGCTCGAAGCCCTGTTCGACATCGACCGCCGCCTCGATGGCCTGGCGCCTGCCGTGCGCCGCGCCTTTCTGCTGTCGCAGCTCGATGGCATGCCGCAGGCGGCCATCGCGCTGGAACTGAATATCTCACTGGCCACCGTACAGCGCCACCTGGTTAAAGCCATGCACCAGTGTTTCTTTTCCCAGCCGGCGCCGTGATGGGCGCCTTGACGCCGGAAGCGGCCAGCTTGCAGGCGGTCGAATGGCTGGTGCGCCTGCAGGACGGTGACGCCACGCCGGAAGTGGAGCAGGCGTGGTGCGCCTGGCGCGGCAGCGACCCGAAAAACGAGCAAGCCTGGCAGCATGTGGAAGGCTGCATGGCGCGCATGCGTGCCTTGCCCGCGCCGCTGGCGCACGGCATCCTGGCGCGCAAGCCCGCGCATGCGCAGGCCAATGCGGCGCGCCGGCAGTCGCTCAAGTTGCTGGCGCTGCTGGCCGTGGGTGGCGGCGGCTGGCTGGCGGGCGGCGATGAGCAGGCGCGATACTGGCTGGCCGATTACCGCACCGGCACTGGCGAATTGCGCCACGTCGTGCTGGCGGACGGCACGCGCATCACCCTCAATACGGCCACCTCCATCGACGTGCGCTACGACGCGGACCAGCGCCTGGTGACCCTGTTAAAAGGCGAGATCATGGTCGCTACGGCGCGCGATGTGGCGGGCCCGCCTTTTTTCGTGCGCACGGCCCACGGCCGCTTGCAACCCGTGGGCACGCGCTTTGCCGTGCGAGCTGGCAGCGAAGTCACGCGCCTGGGCGTGTTTGCGGGCGCCGTCGACATGGTGCCGGAACAAGCGCCCGATGCGGCGCGCAGGCTGCAGGCCGGCCAGCAAACCAGCTTTACGGCGGCGCAGATCGGTGCAGTGCAAGCCCTGCCTGCCGGCGCGGATGCGTGGACGGCAGGCATGCTGGTGGCGCACGACATGCCGCTGGCCGATTTTGTCGGTGAGCTGGCCCGCTACCGCCATGGCCGCCTGGCCTGCGATCCCGCCATCGCCCACCTGCGCGTTTCGGGCATCTATCCGCTGGCCGATACGGGGCAAGTACTCGACATGCTGACGCGCACCTTGCCCGTCGACGTGCGCGAGAGCACGCGCTTCTGGGGGACCGTGGTGCCGCATCGGAAGAATTCATGATTATTTTCTGAAAAACTGAGGGGTTTTCGATTTTCGCGTGACATAGCAAGTGAACCCTTCATTCACTTTCAGGAAAACAGTCCGCATGCCCAGCACAACACCTATTTACGCCTCTTCCGCTTCCAGCACATGCCGCCGCAGCGTGGTGGCGCTGGCCGTCAGCCACGCCCTGTGGCTGCTCGCCGCCAGCGGCGCCTCGGCTGCCGCACCTATTGCCCAGGCAGCCAATGCGGCGCGCATCGAACTGGCGATACCCGCCGGCACCCTGGAACAGGTGCTGGTGCGCTTCGGCCAGGAGACGGGCACCATGATCTCTTACCAGGCCGCCACCGTGGCGGGCAAGCGCAGTGCCGGACTGACGGGCAGCTACAGCGTGCCCGAGGCGCTGGGCGCCATCGTCGCCGGTTCCGGCTTGCGCGCCGTGCCGCAGGCAAATGGCGGTTATGTGCTCGACGTGGCTGCGGCCGATGGCGGCCAGACCATGCCCGAGATGAAGGTCAGCGCCAGCGCCGAGGCGAATGGCGCGACGGAAGGCAGCGGCTCGTATACGACGCAGACCATGCGCTCGGCCATGCGCCTGGGCCTGTCCGTGCGCGAGACGCCGCAAGCCGTCAGCGTTGTGACGCGCCAGCAGATGGACGACCAGAATTTACAGACGGTGGAGGAGGTGCTGCAAAACGCGGCCGGCGTGGCCATCAACCGCTACGACAGCGACCGTACTTCATTCTTTGCGCGCGGCTTTTCCATCGCCAGCTACCAGTACGACGGCATTCCCACCACGGTCGACAATGCCTACAACGTGGGTGACAGCACTCTGGACATGACGGCCTACGACAGGGTCGAGATCGTGCGCGGCGCCACGGGCCTGCTCACTGGCGCTGGCGAGCCGTCGGCCACCATCAACCTGGTGCGCAAGCGCGCGTCTTCGAGGCAGCTGGCCGGGAATGCCGCCCTGAGCCTGGGTTCCTGGAACAATGCGCGCGCCAGCGCCGACCTGTCCACGCCCTTGAGCAGCGATGGCAAGGTGCGTGGGCGCGTCGTGGCCAGCTACCAGGACAGCGAATCGTATGTGAACCTGTATCACGGCAAGAAAGCCATGGCCTACGCCACCGTGGAAGCGGACCTGGCGCCCGGCAGCGTGCTGATCGCCGGCTATGAATACCAGGATAACCGCCCGCGCGGCGGCATGTATGGCGGCTTGCCGCTGTGGTATGCGGATGGCGAGCACGCCACGTTTTCCCGCTCCACCACGACGGCAGCCACCTGGAGCCGCTGGTTCAGCACCAGCCAGACGGCTTTCCTGCGCCTGCAGCAGGACCTGGGCAAGGGCTGGAACCTGACGGCCATGCTGAATCGCGGCTGGGGCAATTATTCGGCCGCCGAGACCTTCGCCTATACCTGGCCAGACAAGGCCACGGGGCAGGGCGTGACGGGCAGCCCCGGGTTTTACTCGGGCACGCGGCGCCAGGATAGCGTCGACGCCTATGTGCAAGGGCCGCTGCAGCTGCTGGGCCGCACGCACGACCTGGCGTTCGGCGTCTCGGGCAGCAACCAGTTCGCCAGCAATCCTGGCATTTCGGGCGGCAGCGTCGATTACGCCAATTTCCATCAGTGGCAGGGCGTGGCGCCGGAGCCGGACTGGAATGACCCGAATTTTTACCGCTGGAAGCTGCTCGATACGGTGCAGCAGCGTGGCATCTATGGCACGGCGCGCTTGTCGCTGGCCGACCCATTGAAATTGATCGTCGGCGCGCGCTACAGCCGCTACAAGGCTGACCACGTCGATGACTGGGGCGGCAACTACTCCTATGCCAAGCACGCCGTCACGCCCTACGCGGGCCTCGTGTGGGATATTGATGCACAGCATGCGCTGTACACCAGCTACAGCAAGATCTTCAAGCCGCAGGGCTACCAGGACCGCTTCGGGCGCTACCTTGATCCCGTACAATGCAAGAATCTGGAAGCGGGCGTGAAGGGCGAGTATTTCGGCGGCAAACTCAATGCGGCGCTGGCCGTGTTCCGCATCGCGCAAGATGGCCTGGCGCAGGAAGACACGGGCCATTTTGTCGGCAATTCGCTGACGCAGGCGTATTACGCGGCATCGGGCACCACCAGCAAGGGCGTGGAACTGGACGTCTCGGGCGAGCTGGCACAGGGTTGGAACGTATCGGCCAGCCTGTCGCACGCGGCGGCCGAGGACAACAAGGGAGCGCGCCTGAACAGCTATGTGCCGCAAACCCTGGCGCGCGTGTTTTCCACATACCAGCTGCCTGGCGGCTGGCGCGCATTGTCCGTGGGCGGCGGCGTGAACTGGCAAAGCGGCGCCTACCGCGACGCCACCGGACCGAAGGGCACGCAGCGCGTGGAGCAGGGCGGTTATGCCGTGGCCAGCCTGATGGCGAAATACGCGCTGTCGCGCCAGTTGTCCCTGCAGGCGAACATCAACAACCTGTTCGACAAGCATTACTACAGCCAGCTTGGCATGTACAACCAGGGTTACTGGGGCGCCCCGCGCAACGCCAGCGTCACCCTGCGCTATATCTTCTGATGTATCAGAGTGGCCATGCCTGTTTGGTGACGGCCACGGCGACGATGTAGGCAAATACCAGCACGGCGAGTGCGAAGGCGGCGCCGCGCACGGCTGGCGTCTTGCCACGTTTCAGGGCGATGGTGCCCAGCACGATGTAGGCCACCAGCGCGCACAGCTTGGCGGCCAGCCAGGGCTGGCTGCCCGGCGACTGGCCGCTCCACACGGCCAGGGCGATGGCGCTGGCCAGCAAGGCCGTGTCGACCAGGTGCGGCAGGATTTTTACCCAGCGCTGCTGCAAGGCGGGCGAGGCGCGCAACATCCAGGCGCCACGCAAGAGGAAAAGAAAGCCGCTGGCAGCGGCGCAACCCATGTGGAAATGCTTGAGGCTCAGATAATCCATGCGTGATGTGATGGGCGTTGATTGACGATGGCGCCAGCATAGCCGCCTTTGACGTGCCGCGCCATACGCCGTCGGGAGGACGCGCAGTCAGCGGCACCATTTCACGTACACCAACTCCGGATCACCCTCATCGAGATGGTCGATCTGGCCGCTGCGCACGAAGCCCGCGCGGGCGAACAGCTGTTGCGCTGCCAGGTTGGACGCGTTGGTCGAGGTGAACAGTTTGGGCGTCGTGCAGGCGTCTTCGGCGGCCGCCAGCAGGCGCAAGCCCACGCCTCGCCGCTGCTGCCCGGGAGCAACCACCACCAGCGACACAAAACCGTAGCCGAAGAAGTCGTCGTGCGTGAGGACATAGCCGGCCACCTGGCCGGCGCAAATGGCCACCTGGCAGTGGCCCTTGCCTACGGCGGCGCCCACGGCATCGCCCCGGCTGGCGTGCGCCTGCGCGTACGCATCGCAGGCCAGCATGGCTTCCACATCGCCAGCCTGGGCGGCGCGCGTGCGGACGGTGTCTGTTTCGTTCCTGTTCTCCATGCCGCTCCTTTTCTCCAGGCGCCGAGTGTGCCAAAAATACGTCCGTTTGTAAAACGCCCGCCATCCAGGCTAGGTCCGCGTGCCTGCATCTAGTCACTTTTGCCGATGCGGCTATCCAGATTGCCTTCCCAAAATCACCCTGTGGCCGATAGTGCCTTTCGTCACTGCCACGTAAGCTGGTCGGGACGGCTGGCCAGACGGCCAGTGCATTCATGGAGAAACATCGTGGTTACCCTAGATGGCACTAAGAACAACAGTAGTAACAAGGCAGTCGAACCGGGCATGCGGCGCAAGCAGGCGTCCGTGCTGATCAGCAGTACCTTCGCGTTTACCATCTGCTTTGCGGTATGGATGATGTTTGCCGTGCTGGGCATCCCGATCAAAACCAGCCTGGGCTTGACGGAGACGCAATTCGGCCTTCTGGCCGCCATGCCCGTGCTGACGGGCTCCCTCGTGCGCGTGCCGCTGGGTATCTGGACGGACAAATACGGCGGACGCCGCGTTTTCTTCCTGCTGATGCTGGCCAGCGTGGTGCCGATTTACCTGATTTCCTACGCCACCGCCTATTGGCACTTCCTCTTGCTGGGCATGTTCGTGGGTCTGGCGGGCGGCTCGTTCTCCGTCGGTACGCCGTATGTGGCGCGCTGGTATGAAAAGGAGCGCCGCGGCCTGGCAATGGGCATTTTCGGCGCGGGGAACTCCGGTTCGGCGCTGACCAAGTTCGTCGCGCCGGGCATCGTCGCCGCCTTTGGCTGGCAAATGCTGCCGAAGGTGTATGCGGTGGCCATGCTGGCCACGGCCATCATCTTCTGGCTGTTTTCGTACACGGACAAATCGCACCTGGCACCATCGGGCGAAAGCTTCTCGGCGCAAATGAAGGTGCTGAAGGACCCGCGCGTGTGGCGCTACTGCCAGTACTACTCGGTGGTGTTCGGCGGCTATGTGGCGCTGGCGCTGTGGATGACGAAGTACTACGTGGCCGAATACGGCTTCGACCTGAAGCATGCGGCGCTGCTGGCCGCCTGCTTCTCGCTGCCTGGCGGCGTGCTGCGCGCGCTGGGCGGCTGGATCTCGGACAAATACGGTGCGGCAAAGGTGACGTGGGCCGTGATGTGGGTGTGCTGGGTGTGCTTCTTCCTGCTGTCGTATCCGCAAACGCAGATGGTGGTGGAAACTGTCACGGGGCCGCTGGCTATCCACATCGGCCTGTCGCCGCTGTGGTTCACCGCGCTGCTGTTCATCGTCGGCATCGCCATGGCCGTGGGCAAGGCGTCCGTCTTCAAGTTCATCGGTGATGACTTTTCCGACAATATCGGTGCCGTGTCGGGCGTGGTGGGCCTGGCGGGAGGTCTCGGTGGCTTCATCTTGCCCGTGATGTTCGGCGCCCTGGTGGACTTCACCGGCGTGCGCTCGAGCGCCTTCATGCTCCTGTACGGCACCGTCTGCGTTTCCCTCGTCTGGATGTATTTCTCGTTCAAGCCGCTCCGTGCGGCGACTAACCCTCAACCTGCAGGAGTAACGTTATGAGTAAGCTCGTGAGCCGCTACATGATCAATACGTGGGAGCCGGAAACCCCGAGCTTCTGGCAAAACACGGGCAAGGCCACGGCCGCGCGCAACCTGTGGATTTCGATTCCCGCGCTGCTGCTGGCGTTCGCCGTGTGGATGGTGTGGAGCGTGGTGGTCGTCAACCTGCCCAACATCGGTTTCACCTACAGCAACAACCAGCTGTTCTGGCTGACGGCCTTGCCTGGCCTGTCCGGCGCCACCTTGCGCATCTTTTATTCGTTCATGGTGCCCATCTTTGGCGGCCGCCGCTGGACGGCCATTTCCACGGGATCTCTCCTGATTCCCGCGATCGGCATCGGCCTGGCCGTGCAGGATGTAAACACGGGCTATCCGACCATGCTGATCCTGGCGCTGCTGTGCGGCTTCGGCGGCGGCAATTTCGCCTCGTCGATGGCCAACATCAGCTTTTTCTATCCGAAGGCGAGCAAGGGCTTCGCGCTGGGCATGAATGCTGGCCTGGGCAACCTGGGCGTGTCGGTGGTGCAGTTCGTCGTGCCGCTGGTGATCACCTTCGCCGTCTTCGGCGCCTGGGGCGGCGATTCGCTGACCTGGGTCAAGAATGGCGTGAGCAAGGACATGTGGCTGCAAAACGCGGGCTTCATCTGGGTGCCGTTCATCGCCTTGAGTACCTTGCTGGCCTGGTTCGGCATGAATGACCTGGCTTCGGCCAAGGCTTCGTTTTCCGAACAGGCCGTGATCTTCAAGCGCAAGCACAACTGGCTCATGTGCTGGCTGTACACGGGCACCTTCGGCTCCTTCATCGGTTATTCGGCCGCGTTTCCGCTGCTGATCAAGATCCAGTTTCCCGACGTGAACCCGCTCGATTACGCCTTCCTGGGCCCCCTGGTGGGTGCGCTGGCGCGCGTGGCCGGCGGTGTGATTTCCGATAAATTAGGCGGCGCCCGCGTCACCCTGTGGTCTTTCCTGCTGATGATAGGCGCCGTGCTGGGCGTGCTGTACTTCATGCCGCAAGCTGGCGTGGGTGGTAGTTTTAGTGGCTTCTTCTGGATGTTCATGCTGCTGTTCGCCGGCACGGGCATCGGCAATGCGTCGACCTTCCGCATGATTCCCGTGATCTTTTTGACGGAGCATCAGCGCGCGGCCGCCGGCAAGGGCAAGGCGGCGCAGGAGCAAGCCATCGTCGACGCCAACAAGGAGGGCGCGGCAGTCCTGGGCTTCACGTCGGCCGTGGCGGCCTACGGTGCCTTCTTCATTCCGAAAAGCTATGGCACCTCGATTTCGCTGACGGGCAGCCCCGATGCGGCCCTGTGGTGCTTCATCGGCTTTTATGTCAGCTGCATCGCGATCACCTGGTGGTGCTATGCCCGCAAGAACGCGCCGATGCCTTGCTAGTTAGAACGTCTGGCAAGTCGTTCTTGCCAGACGTTGAGGAAATGAAAGTATGTCATGGAAGAACTGGAAAAATTCGTCAACGGCTTCAGCCTGTTTCAGCAGCAGTACTTCAGCGAGCCGCAGACCTTGTACGACAGCTTGCGCGATGGGCAGCGGCCCACGACCTTGCTGATCGGTTGCTGCGATTCGCGCGTCGACCCCATGCTGCTGACGGGCAGCGACCCGGGTGACATGTTCGTCGTGCGCAATATCGCCAACCTGGTGCCGCCGTGTACGCCCGACGCGCCGCCCGGCGTCAGCTCGGCCATCGAGTTCGCCGTCTGCAAGCTCGAAGTGGCCAGGGTGATCGTGCTCGGACATGCGCGCTGCGGCGGCATCCGCGCGCTGCTGGAACCGCAGCCGCGCGCGGAAGGACAGGAAACGGACTTCGTGGGCCAGTGGATGCGCATTGCCGAACCGGTGGCGCAGCGCGTGCGGCGCGAGCTGGCGCACCGCTCATCGGAAGAGCAGCACCATGCGTGCGAACTGGCCAGCATCCTGCAGTCGCTGGACAATCTGCTGACCTACCCTTGGCTGAAGCGCCGGGTGGAGCAGGGGGTGTTGAAACTGCATGGCTGGTATTTCGACATCGACAGCGGCGCCCTGATGGCGTATTCGGCGCGCCAGCAGCAGTTTTTGCCCCTGGTATGCCCGATAGAAAGGGCGCGCCACCTGCACGAGCGCCCGTGGCCCGATGCGGCCAGGTAATCCGAAACGTGCCGCCAACAATGTGTCGGATTACGCTACGCTAATCCGACCTACCTTGCATAATTGGTGGAAGAATGATGTAGGTCGGATTAGCCCGCAGGGCGTAATCCGACAAGTTCCCTCAGCTAAAACGTAACAAATCCCCGCTGCGGTCAAACGCCAGCAGGCCGTCGATGCGCCCTTGCTCGATGGCTGTCACCATGGCGCGCAGGGGCGCTTCGCATTCCTGCGCGGCGGGCGGCTGGCCGTCCTGGCCCGCCAGTCCCGCCACGAAGACCACGTCCCAGTGCGTCTGCATCTGTTTCGACTCCTCCTTCAATGTCTCGAAGCTGTCCAGCTCCTCGGGCAGCTTGTCTGCGCACATCACAGGCGTGAGGGACTTGCCCTGGCCGCCAGGCTGGGCCTGCGCCTGGGTAAAGGTGAACAGCAGGCGTTGCGGCTGCTCCTGGTTGCGGGCGCTGCGCAGCAGGCTGGCGTAATCGGTGATGGACATGGTTTTCTCCTGGTTGAACGATGGCGACAGGTATACCGCAGCAGGTCTGCGGTGCCCATAGGCAATAGTGACTACCCGCCTATGCATTCCTGGTGCGGGAAACCGACTTCTTGCCAATACCGCCGAGCAGGGCGCATCGATAGACTGTTTGTATCGACGCTTGAGCCATCCTGCTTGCAGCGTTTTTTAAGACCTGGCGCCGCTGTCCGCGGCGTAATGTGGAGGTAGCATGAGTCACTTTCTGGACCGCCTGAAATTTTTTAGCAAGCCCGCCGAGCCGTTTTCCAACGGCCATGGCACCGTGGTCGATGAAGACCGTACCTGGGAAAACGCCTATCGCCAGCGCTGGCAGCACGACAAGATCGTGCGTTCCACGCATGGCGTGAACTGTACCGGCTCGTGCAGCTGGAAGGTGTATGTCAAGAATGGCCTGATCACCTGGGAAACCCAGCAAACCGATTACCCGCGCACGCGGCCCGACCTGCCCAATCACGAGCCCCGCGGCTGCCCGCGCGGCGCCAGCTATTCCTGGTACGTGTATTCGGCGCAGCGCGTGAAGTATCCGATGGTGCGCGGCCGCCTGATGGAAATGTGGCGCGAGGCGCGCAAGACCATGGACCCCGTGACGGCCTGGGACTGGATCAGCCAGGATCCCGTGCGCTCGCAGCAGTACAAATCCATCCGCGGCCTGGGCGGCTTCGTGCGCGCCACGTGGGAAGAATCGAATGAAATCATCGCCGCCGCGAATGCGCTGACGATCAAAAAATATGGCCCGGACCGCATCGTCGGCTTCTCGCCGATTCCCGCCATGTCCATGGTCAGCTATGCCTCCGGCACGCGCTACCTGTCGCTGATCGGCGGCGTGGCCCTGAGCTTCTACGACTGGTACTGCGACTTGCCGCCCGCCAGCCCGCAAGTGTGGGGCGAACAGACGGACGTGCCGGAATCGGCCGACTGGTACAACTCGACCTATTTGATGGTGTGGGGCTCGAACGTGCCGATGACGCGCACGCCGGACGCCCACTTCTACACGGAAGTGCGCTACAAGGGCACGAAAACCGTGGCTATCTCTCCCGATTACGGCGAAATGGTGAAGTTCGGCGACATCTGGCTGGCGCCTAAACAAGGCACGGACGCCGCGCTGGCGCTGGCCATGGGGCACGTCATCCTCAAGGAATTCCACTCGGAAGGGCAGAGCGCCTACTTCCGCGAGTATGCGCGCCAGTACACGGACTTCCCCATGCTGGTGCTGCTCAAGGAGCATAACGGCACCCTGGTGCCCGACTACTTCCTGCGCGCTTCGCACCTGGACAACAACCTCGACGAAACCAATAACCCGGAATGGAAAACCCTGGTCATCGACGAAACCACGGGGACAATCACGGCGCCGGCCGGCTCCATCGGCTTCCGCTGGGGTGAGTCGGGCAAGTGGAACCTGGAACAGAAGGCGGGCGGCAGCGGCGTGCCCATCGTGCCGATGCTCTCCATGATCAACGACAGCGACGCCGTCACGGAAGTGGGTTTCGCCTACTTCGGCGGCAAGGATGCGGCTGACATGCTGCTGCGCAAAGTGCCGGTGAAGACCATCCGCCTGGCCGATGGCACGACGGGCCTGGTCACCACCGTGTTCGACCTGACCCTCGCCAACTACGGCATCGACCGTGGCCTCGGTGGCGGAAACGTGGCGGAAAGCTATGACGACGACGTGCCTTACACCCCCGCGTGGCAGGAAAAGCACACAGGCGTGAAGCGCGCCGACGTCATCACCGTGGCGCGCCAGTTCGCGCAAAACGCGGACCAGACGCGCGGCAAGAGCATGGTCATCGTAGGCGCCGGCCTGAATCACTGGTACCACATGGACATGACATATCGCGGCATCATCAACATGCTGATGATGTGCGGCTGTATCGGCCAGTCCGGCGGCGGCTGGGCCCACTACGTGGGCCAGGAAAAACTGCGTCCGCAAACGGGCTGGACGCCTTTGGCCTTCGCCCAGGACTGGGTGCGTCCGATGCGCCAGATGAACGGCACCTCGTTCTTCTATGCCCACACCAGCCAGTGGCGCCATGAAAAGCTGGAAACGGGCGACATCGCCTCGCCATCGGCGGCCGGCGGCACGGGCGACCTGACCCTGCTCGACTATAACGCCAAGGCTGAACGCATGGGCTGGTTGCCATCGGCGCCGCAGCTGCAAACCAATCCGCTGGAAGTGGCCAGGGCCGCCAAGGCGGCAGGGCAGGCACCGGCCGCATATGCGCTCGATCAGATCAAGGCGGGCCAGCTGCAGTTCTCGTGCGACGATCCGGACAATCCAGCCAACTTCCCGCGCAATATGTTTGTCTGGCGCTCGAATATCCTGGGCAGCTCGGGCAAGGGCCACGAGTACTTCCTCAAGTATTTGCTGGGCACGCAGAATGGCTTGCTCAGCGACGAAGACGACTGCATCACGCCAAAGCAGGTGAAAGTGCGTCCCGCCGCCGAAGGCAAGCTCGATCTGCTGGTGGTGCTGGACTTCCGCATGTCGACCACGTGCCTGTATGGCGACGTGGTGCTGCCGACGGCCACCTGGTATGAAAAGGATGACTTGAATACGTCGGACATGCACCCCTTCATCCACCCGCTGTCGGAAGCCGTGCAGCCCCTGTGGCAATCGAAGTCGGACTGGGAAATTTACAAGGGCATCGCCGAGAAATTCTCGGAAATCGGTGGCGAACTTCTGGGCACCCAGCAAGACATCATCCTCACGCCGCTGATGCACGATACGCCAGGTGAGCTGGGCCAGCCTTTCGATCCCAAGGACTGGCGCGCCGGTGAATGCGAGGCCATCCCGGGCAAGACCATGCCGAATATGACGGTGGTCGAGCGCAATTACCGCGACGTGTACAAGAAGTTCACCTCGATCGGACCACTGCTGGAGAGCATCGGCAACGGCGGCAAGGGCATTTCCTGGAAAACGGGCCATGAAGTCGAGGTACTGCGCGGCATCAACCGCACGGTGCTCGATGAAGGCGTGTCGAAGGGCCAGCCGCGCCTCGACACGGCCATCGATGCGGCCGAGATGATCCTGACGCTGGCGCCGGAAACGAATGGCCACGTGGCAGTCAAGGCCTGGGCCGCGCTGTCCGCCATCACGGGACGCGAGCACACGCATCTGGCCAAGCCGCGCGAGCATGACAGCATCCGCTTCCGCGATGTACAGGCGCAGCCGCGCAAGATCATTTCCTCGCCCACCTGGTCAGGCCTGGAAAGCGAAGAAGTCAGCTACACGGCCGGCTATACCAACGTGCATGAAATGATCCCATGGCGCACCCTGACGGGCCGCCAGCAGTTTTACCAGGATCACCTGTGGATGCGCGATTTTGGCGAAGGGCTGTGCGTGTACAAGCCGGCCATCAACACGAAGACGACGGAAGCGCTGTTGGGTACCAAGCCGAACGGCAACAAGGAACTGGCGCTGAACTTTCTGACGCCGCACCAGAAATGGGGCATCCACTCCACGTATTCGGACAACCTGCGCATGCTGACCCTGTCACGCGGCGGGCCGCACGTATGGCTGTCGGAAATCGATGCGAAAACGGCCGGTATCGTCGACAACGACTGGATCGAAGTCTTCAACGTGAATGGCAGCCTGACGGCGCGTGCCATCGTCAGCCAGCGCATCCCGGCCGGCATGACGATGATGTACCACGCCCAGGAAAAGATCATCAACGTGCCCGGCGCGGAGATGACGGGCAAGCGGGGCGGCATCCATAACTCGGTGACGCGCGCCGTGCCCAAGCCGACGCACATGATCGGCGGCTACGCCCAGCTGGCCTACGGCTTCAATTACTACGGCACGGTGGGCTCCAACCGCGATGAATTCGTATTGGTGCGCAAGATGAACAAGGTTGACTGGCTCGAAGGCCCGTTGCAGGAAGAAGGAGCATAGTATGAAAATCAGAGCGCAAATCGGCATGGTGCTGAACCTGGACAAGTGCATCGGCTGCCACACCTGTTCCGTCACCTGCAAGAACGTATGGACCAGCCGCGACGGCGTCGAGTACGCATGGTTCAACAACGTTGAAACCAAGCCCGGCATCGGCTATCCGAAGCAGTGGGAAAACCAGGACAAGTGGAATGGCGGCTGGCGCCGCACGGACGCGGGCAAGATCGAGCCGCGGCAGGGCAGCCGTCTGAAGATCCTGGCGAATATCTTCGCCAACCCGAACCTGCCGGCCATCGACGAGTACTACGAGCCGTTCACCTACGACTACGAGCACCTGCAAAGCGCACCGCTGTCGCAGACGCCGCCGACGGCCCGTCCGATCTCCGTGCTGACGGGGAAAAAGATGGAAAAAATCGAGTGGGGTCCGAATTGGGAAGATGACCTGGGTGGTGAATTTGCCCAGCGCAGCAAGGACAAGCTGTTCGACAATATGCAGAAGGAGATGTACGGCACCTTCGAAAACACCTTCATGATGTATCTGCCGCGCCTGTGCGAGCATTGTCTCAACCCGACCTGCGTGGCGTCCTGCCCGTCCGGCTCCGTGTACAAGCGCGAAGACGACGGCATCGTGCTGATCGACCAGGACAAGTGCCGCGGCTGGCGCATGTGCATCTCCGGTTGTCCGTACAAGAAGATTTACTACAATTGGTCGTCAGGCAAGGCGGAGAAGTGCACCTTCTGCTTCCCCCGCATCGAGGCAGGCCAGCCTACCGTGTGCTCGGAAACGTGCGTGGGCCGCATCCGCTACCTGGGCGTGCTGCTGTACGACGCCGACAAGATCGAAGCTGCCGCCTCCGTGCCGCAGGAGCAGGACTTGTACCAGGCGCAGCTGGACCTGTTCCTCGATCCGCACGACCCGGCCATCATCGCCGAGGCGCGCCGCCAGGGCATTCCCGACCTGTGGCTGGAAGCGGCCGTCAAGTCGCCCGTCTACAAGATGGCCGTCGAGTGGAAAGTGGCGTTCCCGCTGCATCCCGAGTACCGTACCTTGCCGATGGTGTGGTACGTGCCGCCCCTTTCGCCGATCCAGGCGGCTGCCGAATCGGGCAAGCTGGGCGTGAATGGCGTGTTGCCGGACACGCAAAGCCTGCGCATTCCCGTGCAATACCTGGCCAATTTGCTGACGGCGGGCGACCAGCCGCCCATCATCTCGGCGCTGGACCGCATGCTGGCCATGCGCGCCTACATGCGCAGCAAAACCGTCGAGAAGGTGGAGAACCTGACGGTATTGAAACAGGTGGGCCTGACCAAGGCGCAGGTGGAGGACATGTACCACATCATGGCCATCGCCAATTACGAAGACCGCTTCGTCATTCCCAGCAGCCACAAGGAAATGGCGGAAGACAGCTTCAACGAGAAGGGTTCGTGTGGCTTCAGCTTCGGCAATGGCTGCTCGGACGGCAGCAGCGAACCGACCTTGTTCGGCAAGAAAAAACATGGTTCGGCCATCTTCATGCAGATGCCGAAGTCGCGCAAAACGGCGCCAGGCGCTTAAGGAATCGATATGACACACGCTATGAATCACTATCAAATCCTCTCGCGCCTGCTGCTGTATCCCGAGCCCGAGCTGATCTCGCACCTGCCGCAGCTGGACGCGGCGCTGGCCGCCATGCCGGAACAGCACGCCTTGCTGCGGCCCTTGCTGTCGCACCTGGAAAGCAGCAGCCTGATCGACCTGCAGCAGCAGTACGTGGCCACGTTTGACCGCAATCCATCGCACTCGTTGCACCTGTTCGAGCATATCCACGGCGAATCGCGCGACCGGGGCCAGGCCATGGTTGACCTGATGGAGGAATACAAGCGCCATGGCTTGCAGATGACGGGGGACGATCTGCCCGACTTCGTGCCCTTGTTCCTGGAATTCCTGGCGCAGCTCGACGCGGCGGCATCGGCGCCGCTGCTGGGCGACGCCGTCCACGTACTGGCGCATATCGGCCGCAAGCTGACGGCCAACGGCAGTCCATATGCGCCCGTCTTCACGGTGCTCGAACGACTGAGCCCCGTGGCAGCCGAAATGCTGGCCGAACCGCCCATCCGCGACATGGATGAAGCGCTGGAAACCTTCGGTCCTGGTGCGGATGGCGTCGAGCCATTGCTGCGCCCAGGTCAGGGCCAGGTCGCAGGCGGCGTCCATCCCGTGCATTTTCACCCGCAGCCGCGGCGCGCAGCTTGAAGCGCGCCCGCATGAGGAGAGTACATCATGAATAATTATCTGCATCAATTTGTGTATGGCATCTATCCATACATCGCGCTGGCCATCTTTTTCCTTGGCAGCCTGATCCGTTTCGACCGCGAGCAATACACGTGGAAGTCCGACTCCAGCCAGCTGCTGCACCGTGGCAGCTTGCGCCTGGGCAATATCCTGTTCCACATCGGCATCATCGGCCTGCTGTTCGGCCATGCGGCCGGCTTGCTTACCCCCGTCTGGGTGTGGGATACCCTAGGCATCACGCACAGCCTGAAGCAGGGCGTGGCCATGGCGGCAGGCGGCATCATGGGCGGACTGTGCCTTGCCGGCCTGCTGATCCTGCTGGTGCGCCGCTTTTCCAATGACCGGCTGCGCGCCGTCACCACGGCCGGCGACAAGCTGGTGATGGTGTGGATTTTGCTGACCTTGCTGCTGGGCTTGTCGTCGATCTTTGTCTCGGCTTCGCACATGGATGGCCACATGATGGTCTTGCTGATGAATTGGGCGCAGCACATCGTCACCTTCCGCGGCGACGCGGCCAGCTTCATCTTTGACGCGCCGCTGGTCTTCAAGCTGCATCTGTTCATGGGCATGTCACTGTTCGTCATCTTCCCGTTCACCCGTCTGGTGCACGTGTGGAGCGGCTTTGGCGCAGTTGCCTATTTGGGCCGCGCCTATCAACTGGTGCGCCGCCGCTAAGAAAGGAGTCAGTCATGGGAATCTCCGTCAATGGCATCGATATCGACGATGCCGACATCGCGCAGGAACTGCCGCATCACGACCGTGCCGGCAATCCGCTGAAACAGGCTGTGCATGAACTGGTGCTGCGCCGGATGCTGCAAGACGAGGCCGAGCGCCTCGATGTGTCGGGCGACAGTATCGACGACCGCATCGAGGCGCTGTTTGAGCAGGAAGTGCGCGTACCACCCGCCGACGATGCGGCTTGCCGCACCTTTTATGCGCAGCGTCCGCAGCTGTTCCGCAGCGGCGCGCTGGTCGAGGCGCGCCACATCCTGTTCCAGGTGACGCCGGAAGCGCCACTGGAGCTGCTGCGCGCGACGGCACAAGCCGTGCTCGATGCCCTGAAACAGGCACCGGAACGCTTCGCCGAACTGGCAGCGCAGTATTCGAACTGCCCGTCAGGCGCGCTGGGGGGCAACCTGGGCCAGCTCTCACCGGGGCAGAGCGTGCCGGAATTCGACGCGCTGCTGTTCCGCCTGGAGGCGGGTGCGCTGGCCGGGCACTTGCTGGAAACGCGCTTCGGCTACCACATCGTGCAGGTGCAGCGCCGGGTCGAAGGCCAGGCTATCGCCTACGAGGCGGTGCAGGCACAGATCGCCGACCGCCTGTCGCGCGCCGCGTGGCAGCGCGCCGTGCACCAGTATCTGCACATGCTGGTGGCGCGCGCCGAGATCTCGGGCATTGAACTGGAAGGTGCAAGCGTCGAAGGCACCGCCAGCCCGCTGGTTCAGTAGGCTGAAATGCCTAGGCCGGAAGGCGTAGGCCGCTAGGCCTTATGGGGCACAGTCAGATCGTGCCCCAGCCTTTACAATCAAGGAAGAAACAGGAGTAGCGTCATGGGTAGCGTCAAGTTGCAGGACCGTTTTGGCCGTTCGATCGATTATGTGCGGCTGTCCGTTACCGACCGCTGCGATTTGCGTTGCAGTTATTGCATGCCCAAGGGCTTTCGCGGCTTCGAAGAGCCGAAGGACTGGCTGACGTTCGATGAGATCGAGCGCTTGCTGGGTATTTTTGTTCGCCTCGGCACGCGCCGCGTGCGCCTGACGGGCGGCGAGCCGCTGTTGCGGCGCGACCTGCCCGAACTGGCGCAGAAGCTTTCCGCGCTGCCCGGTTTGCAGGATTTGTCGCTGTCGACGAACGCTACCCAATTGGGCAAGCATGCCAAGGCACTGCGCGCGGCGGGCGTGGACCGCATCAATGTCAGCCTGGACTCTTTGGACCGCGCCTGCATGCAGCAGATCACGGGACGTGACAGCCTGCAGCCTATTTTGGACGGCCTGATGGCGGGCAAGGCGGCCGGTTTCGACCCGATCAAGATCAATATGGTGGCCATGCGCGGCATTAATGACGGCCAGATCGAAGCCATGGCGGCCTTCTGCATCGAGCAGCAGTTCATCCTGCGCCTGATCGAAGCCATGCCCATGGGCAGTACGGGCCGCAATGCCAGCTACATGCCCCTGGGGCCCGTGCGCGAGCACCTGGCGTCCCGCTTTGGCCTGGTGCCGCAGGCGATGGAACTCGGTGGCGGGCCGGCGCGTTACATGGCGACACCCGATGGACGCTCGAGCATCGGCTTCATCACGCCCATGTCGCAGCATTTCTGCGCCAGCTGCAACCGCGTGCGCCTGTCCGTCGATGGTACCCTGTATCTGTGCCTGGGCCAGGAAGAAAAATTCGCCTTTGGCCCCATGCTGCGTGGCGGGGCCACGGATGCGGAGATCGAAGCGGCAATCCGCGCCGCCATCGAACTGAAGCCGCAGCAGCATGATTTCAATACGCAGCCGGACAAGATCGTGCGCTTCATGGCGCAGACGGGCGGCTGAGTGGAGGTGTCACTGCTGGGGTCAGACCCGCCGGGTCTGACCCCGGATCTTGGCCTGTGGGTGGAGTGATGTCGCTGACTTGACTGCATAAGGGCCACAAACAGGCATTTATTAGGGGTAGTATGAAAATCAAGGCGATGTTTTCCTCCTGGCAGAAGCTGTCGACCAAGATCGTCGGCGCGCTGCTGCTCATGCTGGTGCTGGCCTTGAGTGCCATCGGCTGTACCCTGTTCCTGTCGTGGCAGCTCGAAGGCAGCTCGGCCGCCATCAACGAGACGGGCCGATTGCGCATGCAGACTTACCGCCTGACCCTGCTGCTTGCCAGCGACGCCGATGAGCAGGCACGCCAGCAAGTGCTGCTGATCGACGAGACCCTGGCCAAGATCGGCCACGGCGACCCGCAGCGCCCCTTGTTCCTCCCCCCCAGCACGGCCATCAAGTCGGAATTCGAGCGCATCAGCGCCGCCTGGCGCGGCGCCTTGCGCCCGGCCGCCCTGGCTGCCGCTTCCGCCGCGCGCGCGCGCCAGTTCGAGCACGACGCCGATACCTTTGTCGGCCAGGTCGACCAGCTGGTGCGCCTGATCGAGCATGATAGTGAACAGCGTACCTTCTGGCTGCGCGCCTCGCAGCTGATCCTGGTGGGCATGGCCGTCATCGGCACGGTCAGCATGATTTACCTGATGTTCATGCTTATCATCGAGCCTGTGACGCGGCTGCGCCTGGGCATGCAACGCATGAAGGAACGCGATTTCAGCGTGCGCCTGGCCGTCGAAAGCAATGACGAATTCGGCCAGCTGGCCAGTGGCTTCAATCAGATGGCCGACCGTCTGCAGGCCCTCTACGGCAACCTGGAAGAGGGCGTGCGCAGCAAGACAGCTACCCTGGAGTACCGCAACCGCGAATTGGCCCTGCTGTACGAAAGCTCCGCTTTCCTGCAGCGCCCCCAGCCCCTGGAAGATCTTTGCGGGGGCTTCATGCAGCGCATCGTCGATTATTTCGAGGCGGACGGCTCCACCGTGCGCGTGCTCGATGCGGAGCGGGGCAACCTGCACATGGTGGTGCACCACGGCCTGTCCGAGGAACTGGTGGCGTCCGAGCATTGCCTGAAGGTGGGCGACTGCCTGTGCGGCACGGCCGTCGAGATGAAGGTGGCGAAGGTGCACGACATGCGCCGTATCGACAAGGCACACGAGCTGCGCTGCCACCGCGAGGGCTTTGCCACCGTCTCCGTCTTTCAACTCCACGCGCACGAACAGCACCTGGGCTTCTTCAACCTGCATTTCCGCCATGCGCGCGTGTTTTCCGCGCGCGAGCTGGCTTTGCTGGAAACCCTGGGCCAGCTGCTGGGTATCGCCCTGGAAAACATGCGCCTGGCCGCGCGCGAGCGCGAGATGGCCATTTCCGAAGAGCGCAACCTGGTAGCGCAGGGCCTGCACGACAGCATCGCGCAAAGCCTCAATTTCCTCAACCTGCAAGTGCAGATGCTCGACGATTCCGTGCGCAATGCGCGCTTCGATGAAGTGGCGGGCATCGTGCCGGCCCTGCATGCGGGCGTGAAGGAAAGCTATGAAGACGTGCGCGAACTGCTGGCCAACTTCCGCAGCCGCCTGATGGAGGATGATCTGATCGGCTCCCTGCGCGCGGCAATCGATAAATTCCGCCGCCAGACGGGCATCGAGGCCGAGCTGCTGGCCGATGTCGACGGCGCGCCATTCCCCCGGGAACAGCAATTGCAGTTACTATTCATCGTGCAGGAAGCGCTGTCGAACATCCGCAAGCACGCCCAGGCCAGCCATGTCGAGGTGCGCCTCGCTGATCACCAGGACTTTACGCTGACGATCAGCGACAATGGCGTCGGCTTCGATGCTTGCGCCTTGCTGGAAAAGGGCGACAGCCATGTCGGCATCCATATCATGCGCGAGCGCGCGCAGCGCATCGAAGCGACGTTCGACGTGCACGCCTGTCCCGGTGGCGGTACGACCGTCGAACTGCATCTGTCGCGCGAGCAGCGCCGCGCCGCCTAAGCCACTATCTGAAAGTACAAAAAAATGGAGATTCCCGATAAACCGATCACCGTCATGCTGGTGGACGACCACGCGCTGTTCCGCAGCGGCATACGCTCGTTGCTGCAGCGGCATACCGAATTTTCCGTGGTGGGCGAGGCGGCCGATGGCGTGGAAGGCATCAAGCGCGCCATCCAGCTGCAGCCCGACGTGGTCCTGCTGGACCTGAACATGGCCGGCATGTCGGGCGTCGAAGCGCTGCAGCTGATGCAGCATGACTGTCCCGACACGGCCATCGTCATGCTGACCGTGTCCGAAGATGCCGAGGACCTGGCGACAGCCCTGCGCGCGGGCGCCTGCGGTTATCTGATCAAGAATATCGACGCCGACTACCTGGTGCGCGCCATCCGCCGCGCGGCCGCCGGCGAAGTCGTCATCGCCGAAGCCATGACGGGCAAACTGGTGGCGCAGCTCCAGGCGGGCACGCGGCGCGAGGAACCTGTGTCGGAACTCGACAAGCTCACGCCGCGCGAAAAGGAAATCATCGACTGCCTGTCACGCGGCGAGAGCAACAAGGGCATCGCGCGCACCCTCGACCTGGCCGAAAGCACGGTCAAGATCCACGTGCAGAACGTGCTGAAAAAACTCAATCTCACCAGCAGGGTGCAGGCGGCCGTGTATGCGGTTGAGCACCGCCAGGGCAAGTAGCCCGGTAAATGGGGGCTGACCCGCCGGGTCGGACCCCATGCCCACTTCCATCTATTTCGCTAGTTCTTTTTGCCGATAGCCGTCTTTGTGCTTTTAAAGTAGTATATTGAATATATCTTTAAAAACGAGTCCATCATGGCCATCACCCCGATCAGCGAACCTACCCCATCCTCCACGACAGCCGGCGCCGCGCCCTGGCATGCCCGCCATGCCGTCTGGCAGCTGGGTTTTCGACCGTTCTATCTGCTGGCGGCCGTGTTTGCGGCCCTCAGTATTCCGCTGTGGCTGGCCAGCTATGCCGGCTTGTTGACGGGCAGCCTGCAAGTGGGCCTGGGCTGGCACATGCATGAAATGGTGTTCGGCTTCGCGCTGGCCGTCGTCGTGGGCTTTTTGTACACGGCGGGCCGCAACTGGACGGGCTTGCCCACGCCGCATGGTGCCCAGCTGATGGCGCTGCTTGGCCTGTGGTTGGCGGGGCGCATCGCCATGCTGTGCGGGCCCGGGCTGTTGGCGGCGCTGGTCGATTGGCTGTTCCTGCCGCTGGCCGCCTGGCCCCTGTATCAGGTGCTGCGCCGCTCGGGCAATACGCGCAATCTGTTTCTGGTGGGGCTGCTGGCCTTGCTGGCGTTGGCCAATGGCCTGTTCCACGCGGCCGTGCTGGGGTGGCTGACGCTATCCGTATTCCTACCCGTGCAGGCGGCCATCTTCCTTATCGTGCTGATCGAATCGGTGATCGGCGCGCGCGTCATTCCCATGTTTACCCGCAATGGCGCGCCTGGCAGTACGCCCGTGGCCAGCCCGAAGCGTGCGCTGGCGGCCGTGGCCTGCATGGCGGCGGCGGCCAGCGCGTGGCTGGCCGGCGCGCCAGCCTGGCTGACGGCGCCGCTAGCCCTGGCGGCAAGCGGCGTGTCGCTGGCCAATCTGCTGGCCTGGCAGCCGCATCGCACCGTGCGCGTGCCCTTGCTGTGGATTTTGCACCTGTCGTATGCGTGGATAGGCGTGGGCTTTGCGCTGCTGGCGCTGGCCAGCCTGGGGCTGCTGCCGGCCAGCGCCGTATTTCACGCGCTGACGGTGGGCTCGATGGCGGGATTGATCATCGGCATGATGACGCGCACCACGCTGGGCCACACGGGCCGCCCTTTGACGGGCGGCCGGGCAGAAGCGGCGATGTACTGGCTGATCCAACTGGGCGCGCTGGCACGCCTGCTGGCCGCCGTCGGTCCAGCAGCACTGGCCATGCCACTGCTGCTGGCTGCCGGCACGTGCTGGTCGCTGGCCTTTGGCGCGTATGTGTGCGTGTATGCGCCCTATCTGTGGCGTGCCAGGGTGGACGGGCGAGAAGGGTAGGCGGCTGTCAGAAAGGGCGCCAGGCCATCAGTTTCCTGATTTCCGGCGTCCAGTAGGACAGCGATTCGCCCACGACGAATAGCAGCAGGCCCAGCATCAAGGCTCTCAGTAGCACATCCCTGCACCAGATCATAGCGTCCCCCGAATTTTCATATTGGCAAGTTTACCATTGGTATGCGCTGGCAGGTTAAGTTTATGGCGCTGACCCTGGTCATTGCAGGCACAGCTTGCCAGGTTCATTGCACCACTCCTGCCCCCACGGCTGGCTGGCTGGCTGGGTGGCGGTGTTTGCGCCGTGAAGGCAGCGACGGCATCGATGGCGCGCGCCAGGGCCTGTTCCAGTGTATCGAGCGCGGCCGACGCATCGTCGCCGGCATGCAGCAACTGCTCTGCTTGCTGTGCAGCCTGCAGGGTGGCGGGCAGGGCCAGGCTGCCAGCCTCGCCCGCCAGCTTGTGCGCGAGCGCGGCGGCATCGTCGCGCGCGTTGGCCGCCAACAGTTCGCGCATGGCGCCCACCGCGTTGCGGTAGTTGCGGCCAAAGCGCGACAGATGCTGGCGGTAGGGCGCCTCATCGAGCCACTGCGCCATGCCTTGCGCCAGGTCGATCACGGATGCCGCGCCGCATGGCGGCACGGGCATCGTCGCTTCGGCCACGACCGGGGCCAGGGCTGGCAGACCTTGCGCATGGCGGCGATGCGCGCGCGCGATCAGGGCGATGGTCTGCGGCACGTCGAATGGTTTGCTGATGAAATGATTCACGCCCGCTTCGAGTGCCGCCGTGCGCTGTGCCTGGAACGCCCCGGCCGTCAGCGCCACCACGGGCAAGTCTTGAAACTGCGGTAGCTGGCGCAACGCGCGCGTCGCCTGCAATCCATCCATGACGGGCATCTGCACATCCATCAGCACGATGTCGACGTCGGCGGGGTGGGCCTGCAGCCAGTCCAGCGCCTGCCTGCCATCGCAAGCGAACGATGGCACTGCCCCCTGGTCGCACAGGATATGGTTGACCACATCGCGGTTGATTTCGCTGTCGTCGACCACCAGCACCCGCACGCCGGCAAGCACGCGTCCTTCCAGCGTACCCGGGCTGGCATCCACGCCGGCCGCCCGGGCGCGCTGCTGGCGCGCTTCCATCGTCGCGTTGTACAGGCTGGAAGCCGTCACCGGCTCGTTGAGGACGGCGTCGGCAGGATCGGCCGGGTCACTATGGCGCCGCGCCGGCCGCGTGGCTGGCACGTCGCTGGCCGCCAGGATGATGACGGGGCAGTCCTGCGGTGGCAGGTGTTCGCGCAGCGCGCGCGCCGTGGCTTCGCCGTCCAGCTCGGGCATGCGCGCGGCCAGCAGGACGACGCCGGGCCGCGCGCCCTCGGCGCAGGCGAGCGCATAGTCGAGGGCCGCCCGCCCGCCGGACACGGCATGCACGCTCCAGCCCAGGCCGCGCGCCACGGCGGCAACGGCATCGCGCGTGTCGGCATTGGCATCGGCCAGCAAGGCATGCAGGGCTTTCATGTCCGGCGAGGACAGGGCGCCGGCGGGCAGTAGTTGCAGCGGCACCGTGAAACTGAAGTCGCTGCCCTGGCCCAGGCCGCTTTCCAGGCGCAGCGAGCCGCCCATCAGGCTGACCAGCTGGCGGCAGATGGTCAGGCCCAGGCCCGTGCCGCCGAAGCGGCGCGTGGTGGATGTGTCTGCCTGGGCGAAGGCGGAAAAGATCGTCTCCTGCACCTCGGGGGCGACGCCGATGCCCGTGTCGCGCACGCTGAAACGCAGTACGGCGGCGTCGCCGTCGCGGCGCTCCAGTGTGGTCAACAGCGCGACCGTGCCTTGCGGCGTGAACTTGATGGCATTGCTGGTCAGGTTGACCAGCACCTGTTCCAGCCGCAGCGCGTCGCCCAGCACCTGGTCCACGCCATCGGGCAGCGGCCCGATGCGCACGGCGATGGGTTTGTCATGCGCGGCAACGTCCATGCTGGCGGCGATCTTCTCGATCACCTCGGCCAGGCGGAACGGCGCTTGTTCGATGGTCATGTGGCCTGCCTCGATTTTCGACACGTCGAGCACGTCGTTGATGATGCCCAGCAAGGATTGGCCGGCGGCGCGGATCTTGCGCGTCATCTCGAGTCCTTCCCCGTCGAGCCTGCCACGTTCCAGCAGCCATGCCATGCCGAGGATGGCGTTCAGCGGCGAGCGGATTTCATGGCTCATGTTGGCGAGGAATTCCGCCTTGCTGCGGTTGGCCGCTTCGGCCGCATCGCGCGCCAGCAGCATGGCCTCTTCGGCCTGCTTTTGCGCGGAAATATCCTGCGCAAAGATCAAGGTGGCCGGTCCATCCTTGAGCATCACGCGCGTGGTGGTCTTGAACACGGGCACGGAAAGGCCCTGCTTGCCCAGGCCGATGGCTTCGAATACCTGTTCGCTGGGCGAGTCCGCCTCGATCAACGCCTCGTTGGTAGCCAGTGCCGCCTGCGATTGTGCGGAAATCATGGCGGACCAGGGCAGGCCGTTCAAATCGTCTTCAAACGAGTAGCCATGCAGCCTGCGGTAGCGGGGATTCGAGTAGATGAAGCGTCCGTGGCGCAGGATGGCGATGGCCACGGGCGCATCTTCGATCAGCGTGCGAAAGCGCGTTTCGCTGTCGGATATGGCTTGCATGGCCTGGCGCTCCGCTTGCTGTTTCGCATGCCAGGCCGCCTGCTGCCGGCGCCGCCGCTGGCTCCAGAACAGCAGGCTGGCCGCGGCCAGCGCCAGCACGGCAAAACAGAGGGTGTAGGCCAGCGCCTGCCGCCGCAATGGGGCGGCGATGGCCGCTTCGTCGCGGCTCAGACCAATGATGATGGCGCGGTCCATGTGCAGCGCGGGAGGCGCGATGGTCGCCATGGCCATGATGCGGGGTGCCGCCACGCTGGCGCCGGCGATCTCGACGCCGCTCAGCACGCCAGCCTCATAGCCGCTGTCGCGGAAGCGCCGCAGGAAGCTGCCGGGGACATCCATATTGCCGCCATCAGCAGTCCTGGCAGGATAGTTCAGGAATTGCCGGCCGTCGCCATGCAGCAGCACGGCCCAGACATCGGGGGCATACATGGCGGTGCGGAACTTGGCCGTGAAGTATTCGGGATCGAGGGTAGCCACCACCACGCCGGCAAAGCGGCCCTGCTTGTCCTGCACCATGCGCGACGCCGTGATGACCAGGTCGCGCTTGAAAGACAGGAAGGGGGCCGAGATGTACAGCATGCGCGCATCAGGGGCGTCGCGCGCCGTCTGGTAGTAGCCGCGGCGCGAAAAATCCTGGTCGGCCAGTTCCGGGATATTGGTGGCGATAGGCTTGCCCTTCGCATCGATGACCAGCATGGTGCGCACGCCCGGCATGGCGTCGACCACTGCGGCCAGGCGCCGGGGCAGGGCTTGCGCGGAGTCCGTAGCGCCGGCGGCAAGATAGTCGCGGATCACGCCGTCGAGCACCAGGTTGGTCGCTGCCAGGTCGACTTCAATATTTTTTGCCAGCAGTGCCGTCAGCACGCTGAGCCGTTCACGCTCGGCCGCGTCGTGCCGCGCCGCTTCGGCCAGATGCGCGTAGGCAAGGGCAGCCGCCACGAGGAGCAGCCCGAGGAGTAAGAAAAGCCATTCGATCCATCGTCTGCGTACCGCCGCCGCATCTGTGTGGTAGGTCATGGGACGATGCTATACCCGATATGCACGGAGGACAACGTTTGCGTACGACTACGCATGCGATAGTGTGGTCAATTTGCCGCCAGCCGCCATCGCGCCGGCCGTGCCGCCGAGCGGCAGCCGCAGGCGGAAGGCGGCGCCGTGGCCCGGCGCGGATGCCACGCCGATGCTGCCGCCCATCAAGGTGGCGAGCTGGCGCGCGATGGCCAGCCCCATGCCGGCGCCACCATGGGCGCGGCTCGGCGAGTCGTCCGCCTGCGAGAATTTGTCGAAAATGGTGGCTTGCTGCGCCTGCGCAATGCCGATGCCCGTATCGCGCACCTCGAGTTGCAGGTCCGCGCCATTGCGCATGACGTGGACATCGACCCGCCCAGCGGACGTGTAGCGGATGGCATTGTCGAGCAGTATATCGAGCACGCGCACCAGGCGGACCCGGTCGCAATCGATGCTGAGCGGCGTTGCGGGCGCGACGTGCGAGGCCAGCAGCAGGCCCTTGTGCGCCGCGCGCTGCCGGTGCGGCGCCAGCGCCAGCGCCAGCAGCTGGTCCAGCGGCACGGCGCCAGACTCCAGCCGCACCTGGTCGTTTTCGAGCGCGCTCAGTTCCATCGCGGCCTCGACCATGCCAAGCAACTGGCGGCCGCTGTTCTGTATCGTTTGCGCGTAGGCGGCCTGTTCCGGCTCGTGCAGCTGCTCCAGCAGCAGCTCGGAGAAACCCAGGATGGCATTGAGGGGCGTGCGCAATTCATGCGACATGTTCGACAGGAAGCGCGACTTGGCCTCACTGGCGGCGATGGCCCTGGCGCGGCTGCCGACGAGGCGGCCGATCAGCAGCACCAGCGCAGCCCAGGAAAGCACGATCAGCGCGCTCGTGACTGCGGCCATCAGCAAGGCCTGGTTGCGGCGCGACACATAGTCTGCCAGCACCGTGTCGTGGTCCAGTCCGACCAGCATGTAGAGCGGGTAGTTGGCCAGTTTTTCGAAGGCGTAAATGCGCAGGGTGCCGTCGACGGGACTGCGCTCGGTGAAGCTGCCCCGCGTGTTACCTTGCATCAAGCCAAATACCTTGCTGCCGCTGACATCCTGGCCGATGGTGTTGTCGGCGCCGACCCGGCGCGCGCGCACCACGCCGTCGCTGCCGACGAGCGTGATGGAACTGTTCGCGCCCAGGTCGACTTCGTCATACAGGCGCGTAAAGTAATACGGGTCCATCGAGACCACCACCACGCCCTTGAAGTGGCCGTCGGCATGGTTGATGCGGCGCGTCATCTGGATCGACCATTTTTTCGACACGCGGCCCAGCACCGGCTTGCTGATATACAGTTCGCTGCTGTCGCCTTGCATGTGTACCCGGATGTGTTCGCGGTCGGCCAGGTTGGTCGGTTTGAAGGGGCGGCTCGACAGTACTGTGTCGCCACGTTCGTCGACGATGGTAAACAGGTTGTACAGGGGGCCGGGATTGAGGCCTTGCTGCAGGTCCGCCACGATGTCGAGTTGCTTGCCCAACGCCTGGTAGCGGCTGCGCAGGTAGGTGACCGCCTGGTCCGCCGCCTCGATCGTGCGGATCGCGTGTTCGTCGAAGACGCGCGCCATGCTGCGCGCATCGCGTCCGGCATCGGTGATGGCGGTATCGTGCGCGCGCTGCAATTGCAGCAAGGTGATGCTCCACAACCCTGCCAGCAGGACCGCCATGAAGAGCGACAGTAGGCTGCGCGTATCGCAGCGCTCCCAGGCCATGGCTTTCCAGTATCTGTACTCCCGCATGCTGCCTCCGCAAGGTCTGCCGTTCGCCTGGGTACCCGGCGTCACCGGCGCGTTGATTTGTCAATTATAGCGAATATAATTGATTTCATCAAATAAAACGATTTTTATGAGGAGGTGTTGTTTTCAGCGCAGGCCCGCGGGGCTAGCGCATTGCCGCCTGGCGCGTCAGCCAGTGCTCCACCGTCGCGCGCAACTGGGCGGCGGTAAAGGGTTTGGAGAGATAGTCGTCCATGCCGGCCGCCATGCAGCGCTGCCGGTCGTCCTCGGTAACGCCGGCCGTCAGGGCGATGACGGGCAGGCGTGCCGCGCCGCTGGCCGTTTCGCGGGCGCGCAAGGCCTGGCAAGCCTGGTAGCCATCCATGACGGGCATCATGCAATCCATCAGGACCAGGTCGTACTGCTGTTCAGCCAGCGCTTCCAGGCCCAGTGCGCCGTTCTCCGCAGTGTCGATGCTGTAGCCGCGGCCGGCCAGCTGCAGGCATACCAGTTGGCGGTTCAGCGCCGTATCCTCGACCAGCAGGATGCGTGCGACCGGCACGGATGCCGATGCGGGTGTGGCTGCGGGTAGTGGCGCAGGACCCGGCTCCGGCATGGAAGCGGCCGTTGTCTGGGCCACCTGGCAGGGAATGCGCACGGTGAAGCGGGAGCCGGCGCCGGGCTCGCTGCTGCAGAAAATTTCGCCGCCCAGCAACGCCACCAGGTGCTTGCAGATGCTCAGACCCAGTCCCGTGCCGCCATAGGCGCCGCTGATGCTGTCGTCGGCCTGGCAAAACGGCTCGAAGATGCGGCTCAGCTGCTGCCCGGTCATGCCGATGCCCTGGTCGTTGACGCTGGCGACGAGGCAGGGGCCGGCGCCGTCCGGCGTGGCCGGTTCCAGGTGCAGGCGCACGGTCACGCTGCCGGAGGGCGTAAACTTGATGGCGTTGCTGAGCAGGTTGCCGAGGATTTGCGCGATGCGCGTGCGGTCCGAGCACACCAGCTGCGGCACGCTGTTGCCGATTTCGCTGGCAAGTTGCAGCTTCTTCCTGTCGGCTTGCGGGCGGTGCAGCGCCAGCACGTCATCAAGCAGCAGGCGCGGGTCGAAGTCGCGCAGTTCGATGCTCATCTGGCCTGCTTCCACCTTGGACAGGTCGAGGATGTCATTCAGGATGCGCATCAGGTGCTGCACGCCATCGCCGATGCGGTGCGCATATTGCTGCTGCGAGGCGTCGAGTTCGGTTTCCCGCAGCAGTTCGCCCATGCCGGCGATACCGGCCATCGGCGTGCGGATCTCGTGGCTCATGATGGCCAGGAAGCGCGACTTGGCCGCATTCGCCGCGTCCGCGCGCGCCTGCAGTGCCAGCGCCATGGCCGCGTCGCGTTCCTGGCGCCGCAGCAGGGCCATGATCAGCGCAATGGCCAGGGCCAGCACGAGCAGGCTGATGACCGCGGCGCCGCCCATGGTGCGCAGCATGCGCCGCCAGGCCGCCAGGTAGACGTCGTCGCTAATGGTCACGTTGATGGCCAGCGGATAGTCGCGCACCAGCCGTACGCCGGCCAGGCGGTCGACCGTGCGCCCCTGCTCGGCCGTGCGCGGCGAGTCCACCTGCAGCACGCCATCGGTCTTGCCCTGTTCCAGCAGGCGGTAGGTGCTGCCCGTCAGGTTGCGCTTGCCCATCATCGCGGGTACGGCTGGCCATCGCGCCAGCAGCGTGTAGTCGCTGCGATACAGGGAAAAGGCCGTGTGCTCGCCGATGCTGGCGTTCTGGAAGAACTTGCTGAAGAAATCGCACGACAGGCCCACCAGCACCACGCCCAGGAAGCGGCCGTCGGGGCTGCTGATGCGCCGGCTGATATAGAAGGTCCAGGCGCCATTGCCCTTGTTTTGCACGGGTGCGCTGACATGCATGCCGCCGTCCGGGTGGCGCCGGTGATATTCGAAGTAATCGCGCTCGTCGAGGCGGATGGGCGGCGCGGGATACGCGCGGCTGAAGGCCAGTACGCTGGCATCGCTGCCGACGATGGATACGACGTCCACTTGCGGTACGCCGCCGATCTTGTGCAGCAGCATCTGGTGCATGGCCGGGGTGCCGACGGCGGCCGCCAGCGCGTGCGCGTCTGCGGGGGCGGCGGCCTGGATGTCGCTGCTGACGCCGTCGAGCACCAGGCGGGCCGCCGTCATGCTTTGCGCCGTGTTTTCCGCCAGCAGCAGCGACAGGTTGGACAGATCCTGCTTCCAGTCATCGACAGCTTCGCGGTGCAGCAGTACGCCGGAAACGACGATGCGCAGCGCCAGCAGGCACACCAGCACCAGGCCCACTACGGCTGCCGTGCTGCGCGGGCGATAGCGGTGCGCCAGGCGCAAGACGGCCTGGCGTGGGTTCATGCCTGCGCGCCCGTGTACTCGCGCATGCTGCGGCGCACCTCCTGCTCCACTGCGCCGACCAGTGCTGCCGTTTCCGCCAGCCAGCCGGCTGCCGCCACGCCCTGGTGGCGCACCAGCTGTTCCAGTTCCGCCAGGCGCGCTACCAGCGCGCTGGCGCCCAGCAGGGCCACGGTGCCGCGCAAGGTATGGCAGCTATGCACGATGGCTTGCGCCGCACCGCCCCGTACGGCCTGTTCCACGCGCGCGAACATGGCCGGTGAAGTGTCGAGGTAGGTCTGGGACAGGGCGCGGAACATCTCCAGGTCATGGCCGGTGGCCTGGAACAGCACGGCTGGATCGATGTGGCGATAGGCTTGCATGGCGGCTCCGTGGCGAGGGAAAAACGGTGGCGGGCTAGGCGGCCAGGCTGTTGCGCCGCGCATGGCCGGCGCAGCAGGCGCGCAGATAGCCACGCAGCTCGTCGTAATTGACGGGTTTGGCAAAGAACACCACGCCGGGCGGCACGCCACCGCGTTCTTCCAGTTCCTCCGGCGTCAGGCTCGACAGCATGGCGATATGCATGTCCGCCAGCAGCGGGTCGGCCAGGATGGTACGGATGACCTCGTAGCCATCGATGCCTTCCATGACGATGTCGGCCAGCAGGATGTCGGGCTGGTCGCGGGCGATTTCCATCAACGCCTGGTAGCCGTTCTCGCAAAAGCGCAGGCTTGCCTGCAAGCCCCATGAACCGATCTGCTTTTCATACAGCGCACGTTCGATCGGATTGTCTTCGATCACCAGGATGGACGGCGGGCGGCCCGATGGTGCGGGGCGGCTGGCGCGTGCCGTGCGCTGATCCTGGCCTTGCTGGCCCGGGTTGCCCTTGTAGGCCTCGACGGCCGCGAGGGGAATGCGGCGGTGGCCGCCCTTGGTCTTCCAGGCTTCGATAACGCCGGCCTCGACCAATTGCTGCACCGATGTGACCGAAATGCCGAGGATTTCGGCGGCCTTTTGGGTAGTGCATACGTCTGCAGTGTGCATGATGGACTTTATGGTCGAGGATGAGGATGAATGGAATGATACGCAATCACGCTCAAAAAATCAATTTCAACAAATTAGATGAATTCACTAAAAACCTGCCGCGCGGCGGGCCCGATTCTGATGCGCGTGCGGCAAAGGGCAATATGGGCGTGCGGTTCGAGGATCTCGCGCCATTCGCTCCACTCCGCGTTGCTGTGGCGCAGCAGGGTTTCCATGTGGTCCACATCCAGCCCCAGTACTTGCGCTGCGGCCGTGGCCGGCCCCCGCGGTCCCTGGCCATTGCGCAGTATCAGGTCGGCGAAACTGCTGGCCAGTTTCAGCAGCCAGGCCAGGTCTGTCATGCGTCCGGCCTGCCCGAAACCGGGTGGCGCGGCATGGCAGCGCACGGCGTCGCACAGGATGTCCGGCATGCCCCAGCCCCGCATGAGGCTAGCTGATAGCGCCAGTTGATGGTGGCCGAAACGCCGCGATTCCTCGCGCAGCAGCAGCGCCCTGGCAGTGCTCCCGTGCTGGTCCAGCAGTTGATCATACGCTTGCGGATGCAGCACAGCCAGGGCCAGTTGGCCGGTATTGGCCAGCAAGCCGCAAGTGTACAGCTCTTTGGGCGGCGCCAATTTCAGCGCATCGCCCGCCACGCGGGCAGCGCAGGCCATGGCCTGCGAATGCGACCAGTAACGCTGTTCGTCGAAGTGCGCACACGTGGCCGCTGGCAGGGCCGGGATGGCGAACGCCTGTCGCAGGGCGGGCAGGCCGATGGCTTCCAGCATCGCGGCGTCGACTGCCGCATGCTTGTGCCCGCCCGGTGGCTCGGCCCCATTCGCCAGGCCGATGATCTTGCCGGTCAGGGCCGGATCGCAGCCCAGTTGTTCTGCCATTTCATCGAACGGTACCTGCTGCTGGCATAGCGTCGCCAGCCAGTGGCGCCGCCAGGCGGGCGAGGGCAGGATGGCGCCGCCGAGCAGGCGCGCCAGGTCGATGTGCGCGCTCATGGCCGGCTCTCTACGCCGTCGCGATCATCGGCCAGTACCGCGCCCGTTTGCAGGGCGGTGACCGCTTGAGACAGGGCATCGAGCGCCATCAGCAGGTCCGCGTGCAGGTGGCGCAGCGCGCCGATGTCGTTGGAAAAGCCAGCATGCACGGCCTTGCGCGCCAGTGCCTGCAAGGGAAGCAGGCCCATGGCCTGGCTGCTGTCGAGAATTTCCTGCGCCAGTACGCGTGCCGGGGCGGGGCGTTCGCAGCGCAGCGCATGGGCGATGCCGGCCAGGCGGTCGCGCGTCTCGGCCACGAAGAGGGCCAGAATTTCACCCTGCAGGCGCCGGTCGTGGCCGAACATGGCGTCCAGGCGGGCCAGCTCGAACGGCGGCCTGTCCAGTGCCTCTGGCTCTGGCGGCGGTGCCGTGTCTGCCGCCTTGGCCGGCTGGTTGGCCTTGCGCATTTGTAGCAACTGATGCAGATCGACAGCTGTCGCGTTGGCGGCAGGTGCACAGCCGGCCTGGCGCCAGCGGAGGCGGCGCCAGAGCAGGGCGGCCAGCAGCAGCATCAGGCCTGCCAGGGCCAGCGCCGGCCGCATCAGCGAGACGTCGTCGCAGCGAAGGAATGGTTGGGCGGCGAGGAAGGCGTTCATGGCAAGGCCTGCATGCAGTAAGAATGGTTGGAAACGGATGTCATGGCGATGCTCCAGGATGATCGATGCTGATGTAGCTGCGTGCTGGCTGGGTCAGAATTCTTCCCAGTCGCCGCCGGCACTGGTACTGGTCGTGCTGCGGGCATGGCCGGGGTCGCGCTGCGCGACCAGCTTGAGCCGCGCCACCTTGCGCGCTGCAGGCGGCTTGGCGGCTGGGGCTGGGCGCACCGGCGTGCTTTGTTGCACCGCGTTGGCTTGACCATGCGCCAGCTTGAAGGCGCCGACCAGGTTGGCCAGGTTGCCTGCCTGCTCCTGCAGCGATTGCGATGCCGCCGCTGCTTCTTCGACCAGGGCTGCATTCTGCTGCGTGACTTCGTCCATCTGCGTGATGGCGCGGTTGATTTCGTCGATGCCCGTGCTTTGCTCGGCGCTGGCGGCCGAGATCTCGCTGACGATGTCGGTGACGCTGCGTACCGTGTCGACCACTTCCGTCATGGCCGCGCCGGCTTGCTGGACCAGCTTGCCACCTTGTTCCACCTGCTCCACGGAATCGCTGATGAGTGCCTTGATTTCCTTGGCCGCCGCCGCCGAACGGTGCGCCAGGTTGCGCACTTCGGTGGCCACGACGGCAAAGCCGCGTCCTTGTTCCCCCGCCCGGGCCGCTTCCACGGCCGCATTCAGGGCCAGGATGTTGGTCTGGAAGGCGATGCCGTCGATGACGCTGATGATGTCGGCGATCTTGTTGGACGAGCTGTCGATCGCTTCCATGGTGCGGATGACGTCGCCCATCACCTCGCCGCCCCGCACCGCCTTGTCCGAGGCGCTGACGGCCATTTGCTTGGCCTGGCGGGCGTTGTCCGAGTTTTGCCGCACAGTAGCCGTCAGTTCTTCCATGGCCGAGGCGGTTTCTTCCAGCGAGCCGGCCTGCTGTTCCGTGCGTGCCGACAGGTCCAGGTTGCCTGCCGCGATCTCGCCCGAGGCCGTGTTGATGGTCTCCGTGCCGGAGCGCACTTCGGAGACGATGCGCACCAGGCTCTCGCTCATGTCGGCCATGGCGGTCATCAACTGACCTACCTCGTCGTTCGAGGCGGCGCTGATCTGCACGCTGAGATCGCCGCCTGCAATGGTGCGGGCAACACCGACGGCGCTGGCCAGCGAGGAGGCGATGCGCCGTGCCAGCATCAAGCCCATGCCGGCCACCAGCACCGTCACGGCCAGGGCCAGGACTATGGAAATCCAGCGCGCACTGGCAGCGGCAGCGGCGCCGTCGGCGGCGCCCTTGGTGGCCAGGCTTTCGTTGTAGTGGTGGTGGGCGGCGAGGGCGTCGACCAGTTCCTTAATGATGGGCTGGTTCTGCATCAGCAAGTCGCGTGCCGCGTCGAGCTCACCCGCCTTCGACAGCGCCAGTACCTTGTCGCGCACGCCATCGTAGCGCAGCAATACGGCACGGTCCGTGGCCAGCAGCGCTTTGTCTTGCTCGTCGGAAATATCCTCTTTTTCATATTTGTCGAGCGCCTGGCTGACTGCCGCGCGCGCTTCATTGATGCTCGCTTCCAGCTTGGCGCGCGCGGCGGCATCCTTGCTGGCCATATGTTGCCAGACGGCCGTGCGCATCTGTGTAAAGGGCACGAAAGCCTGGTTCAAGGTCAGCAGGCTGGGAACGGTGTTGACCGTGGCATAGCTGGCCGCTGTGTAGACGCGGTCCATTTCATAGATGCTGAAGCCCGTCAGCGCGGCGAGTCCGAGGACGACGGAGAGTATTAATGCATACAGGCGTTTTGCGATTGTCATGATGGGTGCCGCTCCACGTGAAGGTTGAAAATCGGGAAAATCGGTTGCAAAAGTTCATATTTTTCATTTTACGGGAAAAATTTGATTTATTCGAGAAATTTGTGATTTATTTGATTTATTTTGTGTTTTTTTGAAATCACAAGATGAAGGGGCTGCTGGCGGGGACGGATTGTGATGAAAAGCAACACCGCGCGGATATCGCTTTCTGGCGTGTGCCACGCTTGGCAAAATAGTGAAAAAATGGAACTCCTTGATTGCCATCAAATACGGTGCGCAGGCGCGTGCCGCCGACCGACTCTTGTAAAGGAGCATCATGACTGCCTCTGCCCGGCCTGGACCCTTGCTTATCCTCACCGCAGTCATCTTCATCTTGCTGGGCCTGGCGCTTGCCGGCGGCGGCGCCTGGCTCGTCAGCCTGGGCGGCTCCTGGTATTACGTCGTGGCCGGCATCGGCATGCTTGTCGCCGGTGCGCTGGTATGGCGAGGGCGGCGCAGCGCACAGCTGTGTCTCGCGCTGCTTTTGTTCGCCACCCTGATCTGGTCCGTGATCGAAGTGAAGTTCGACTGGTGGCAATTGCTGCCCCGCCTCGATATTTGGTTTGCCGCTGCCGTCTGGCTGCTGCTGCCCTTCATCGACCGCCGCCTCGATCCGCCATTGACGGCCGGGGCGAAACCGCGCGACGCCGGCAAGAGCGCCCTGGCCGCCGCGGTGCTGCTGACGGCGGCCGTGGGGGTGTTCTCGCTGTTCCAGGATTACACCACCTTGCACGGCGAAGTGCCGGCCGAGAACATGGCCGCCGCGCCGCAAGGCGATTTTGCGCCTGGTGTGGCGCCCAACGACTGGGCTGCGTATGGCCGCTCCGGCTATGGCGATCGCTACGCGCCGGCCGCGCAGATCACGCCGGCCAACGCCGCGCAGCTGAAACAGGCGTGGGTGTACAACACTGGCGACTTCAAGGGGCCGAACGACCCGGGCGAGATCGCCAATGAAGTCACGCCCCTGAAAGTGAACGGCATGCTGTATCTGTGCACGCCGCATAACATCGTCATCGCGCTGGACCCCGACACGGGCAAGGAAATCTGGCGCCACGATCCGAAGATCAACCGCGACGCATCCAGCTATCAGCACATGATCTGCCGCGGCGTCTCCTACTGGGATGTCAACGCTGGCCGTGCCAAGGATGATCCGGCGCCCGAGGCGGCAGGCATGGAATGCCCGCGCCGCATCTTCGCTCCCACCATGGATGCGACCCTGATTGCCGTCAATGCCGATACGGGAGTAGCGTGCAAAAGCTTTGGCGAAAACGGGGTGATTGGCCTGTACCACGGCATGGGCATGAAGAAGCGGGGCTTTTTGATGCCGACGTCGCCGCCGGCCGTGGCGCAAAACGTGGTGGTGATGGCCGCCAGCGTGACGGACAACTTTTCCACGGAAGAGCCGTCGGGCGTGATCCGTGGTTACGATCCCGTTACCGGCAAGCTGATGTGGAACTGGGATGCTTCGAATCCGGACGACACGGCGCCGATTGCCGAGGGCAAAACTTACACGAACAATTCGCCCAATTCCTGGGGCGTGTCCAGCGTGGATGAAAAACTGGGCATGGTGTATATCCCGATGGGTAATGAAACGCCGGATACCTGGGGCGGCAACCGCAATCCAAACGGAGAGAAATACAATAGCGCCATCGTCGCGCTCGATCTTGCCACCGGCAAGGTGCGCTGGGTCTACCAGACCGTGCACCACGATATCTGGGACATGGATATCGGCGGCCAGCCCACCCTGGTCGACATCGACACGCCGAAAGGCAAGGTCCCGTCCGTGGTCGCCACAACCAAGCGGGGCGACATCTATGTGATCGACCGCCGCGACGGTAGCCTGGTCGTGCCGGCGCCGGAAAAACCCGTGCCGACCGCCAACGCGGCCCCTGGTGACAAGCTGTCGCCCACGCAGCCATTCTCGGCCCTCACTTTCCTGCCCGAGAAAAACATCAGCGAAACGGATATGTGGGGCACGACGCCGTTCGACCAGCTGGCGTGCCGCATCATCTTCCGCCAGCACCGCTATGAAGGGCCGTTCACGCCGCAGACGGTGGCCGAAGGCAAGATCAAGGGCGCCATCATCTCGCCGGGTCCGCTGGGCATCTTCGAGTGGGGCGGGGCGGCCGTCGATCCCGTGCGTCAGTTGCTGTTGGTCAATCCCGACTACATGGGATTCCTGGAGCGCCTGGTGCCGCGCGCGCAAGCCAACGCGAAAGGCGGCACGGGCACGGAAATGGGCTTGCAGCCGCAGACGGGCGTGCCGTTTGCCGTGGAAATCAAGCCCTTCCTGTCGCCACTGGGCTTCCCATGCCAGGCGCCGCCGTGGGGCTATATCGCCGCCGTCGACCTGCGCACCATGAAAAAAGTGTGGATGCACAAGAACGGCACCACGCGCGACAGCGCGCCCGTGCCCATCGCCTTGCCGCTGGGCGTGCCCAGCCTGGGCGGCATGAGCACCACGGGCGGCGGCGTGGCCTTCCTCAGCAGCACGCTCGACTACTACATCCGCGGTTACGACGTGCGCAATGGCAAAACCGTCTGGAAAGCCCGCTTGCCGGCCGGCGGCCAGGCTACGCCGATGAGCTATGTCTCCGACAAGACGGGCAAGCAATATGTCGTCGTCATGGCTGGCGGCCACGGTTCGCTGGGCACCAAGATGGGCGATAGCCTGGTGGCGTTTGCCTTGCCGGATGAAGCGGTGAAGGAGGCGGGGAAAACGAAATAGAGCATGGACGGTGCGGCGCCATCGCGTGGATGGTGCCGCATGCAATTGCGCATGGCGGCACTCGGCCACCTGCGCTTGTTTTATTTGAAAGGCAGCCATGAGTACAGCCAGGACCAGATTGATTGGAGCGCTCAGTGCCGTCCTGAGCTTTCTCGCGGTATTTCTCGTCTACACGAGCTTTGAAAATTTCCCAGGCATGGTGCATGTATTGGCCATCGCTTCATGCGGATTGGTCATCGGCATATGCCAGGGTTTTTTTATCCAGCGTCCACAACATCGAACCATCGGCATGGCGACCTTCGTCGGTGTGTTGATTTTATGGCTGCCGGTGGTCTTTGTTACTTACGGGTTTGCCTTGCTGGCACTGCCCCTGCTGGCTGCATTTTCGCTGCTGGTCTTCTACGGTGCCAGACTGGGTAGCCATATACGCGCGTCGGCTTGCCGGTCCGCATAGCAAGCAGCCGGCACTGCTGCCGCTTGCATGGCGTTGCCGCAAGCTTGTTGCGGCAACGCCTGTCGATTACTGCGCAGCCAATCCCAGCTTCAGGCCCACTAGCTTGCCCGGCGCGGCCTCCGTTTTTTCCGGGGGGCCCGCGCTGACCCTGGCTGCTGGCGTTCCGTCCTGCTGCAGGGCCGCCAGGATGGCTGCGCTGCGCTGGGTACCCAGCTTGCTCAAGGCATCGGCAGGCAAGGGCTGCTTGGCTTCCAGCTGTTCGCGCAAGCCGGTATAGAAGGCGCCCGTATCGGCCACTTGCGGCTCGCCTTCAATCAGCTTGCCCAAACGTTGGAAGACGGGGATTTTTGCCGCTGCGGGAGCGGAGGCGGCAGATGAGGCCGCCGCTGTCGCCGGCGCGGCCGATTCCGCCGCCTTCTTCTGCTTGTCCAGCTCGGCCTTGCCGAAGCGTTCGCCGTACAGGTCGCGCAGGGCGCCCCGTATCTTGCGTTCGCCCAGGTTCAACGGTCCCGGTTCTTCTCCCGCTTCCAGCTTGATGCCGGCCTTGGCGGCGACGGCGCGGCGCACGGCTTGGGCGCGCAGGGCAGCCGCATCCGTGTCGCTGTACTGGCCCGGCACGGCCAGCTTCAGCTGTTCGCGTTTGGCCAGGATTTGCGCCACCTGTTTGAGCTTTTCCCGTTCGGGCGGCAGCAGCACGGCGCTGCCCGCGTCGAAGTCGATGGCTTCGAGCTTGTCGGCGCTGATGCCCAGCAAGTTGCCCAGCGCGCGGAACGGCGCCGTGACGATTTTTGTCAGCACATTGCCCAAGGCTTTCCAGATCAGGGCGCCATAGCTGAATTGCGGGTCGTTCATGTCACCCGACACGGGCAAACCGAGGTCGATGCGCCCGTCGCTATCCTTGAGGATGGCCAGCGCCAGTTCCAAAGGCAGTTTCAGGGCGTCCGGGCTGTCGATGCGCTCGCCCAGGGTCAGCTTGTCGAGCACGATCTGGTTGGTGCCGTCGAGCTGGCGGTTGCGCACCTTGTATTGCAAATCCAGCGAAATCTTGCCTTCGGCCACCTTGTAGCCGGCGAATTTCATCGTGTACGGCGAGGCGGACACCATGTCGACGTTCTTGAAGACCACATTCAAGTCCGTGTTGTCGGTGGGCGCGAACGGGTTCAGCTGGCCGCGCACGCGGGCCAGGCCGAATTCGTCGATGCGGCCATCCAGTTCGATCTGGCTGCGCGCATCGCGTTTCGTCGACAGGCTCGTGACGACGCCATTGAGTTCATAGATCTTGGCGGCGAACTGGGGCCGCAGGCTGAGGTCGGCGAAGTCCAGCTTGGCGTTTTGCAGGCGCACGCGGCGCACGCGCACGGGGAAGGCGGCGTCGGCCGCCGGCGTGGCGGTGGCGACGGGGGCGGCGGCGGACGGCGCTGTTGCCGGCTCCGGCGCCTTGACCAGCAGGCGCTGCGCATTGAGGCTGCGGTCGTTTTCGATGATCAGCTGGGCGTTCGGTTCCACCACGCGCAGTTCGGGGATGTCGACAAAATCGGGGCCCACGCTGGCCGTCAGCTTGTCGGCGCGCACGCTCTTCCACGACGCAAAACGCTTGCCATCCGTTTCATTGAGCACCAGGCCGGCGATATCAACGCCGCCCTCATAGCGTACTTTTGGCGCTTTCGGCGCACCGCCGCCCGTCGTCAGGCGGCCGCTGCCGGAGAGCGAGCCGCCCGCCAGTTTCAGCTTCACATGCTGCGCCAGCAAGGGTTGCACTGGCGCCAGGGTCAGCTGTTTCAGGTTCAGCTGCGCATCGACGGCGCCCGTGCCAGGCACGAACTTGCCATTGGCCGTGAGCAAGCCGCCTTCGCGCAAGCCCACGCCCAGCTCGAACGGCAGCGCCTGTTTCATGTCGTTGCTGACGTTGTGCAGGGACAGGCGTGCATCCTGCAAGTTGCCCTTGATGCCAGTGCCCGCATCATCGAAACGGGCGCCGAACTTGCTCAGTTCCACCTTGTCCACCTTGGTGGACCATGGTGCGGATGGTGCGTCCTTGTTTGCGTCGGCTTTGCCGGAGCCAAAGACCGGTAGCTTTTGCGAAATTGCAAATTCCCCCTGGCGGTTGCGCGCCAGGTCGATCTGCGCGCCACTGGCCGTCAGCACGCCCAGGTGCACGGTATGCGCTGCCAGATCGATCTTGCCTGCCGTAAAGCCCAATTGGTCCAGCTTGAACGGTGTTTGTGCACCGCGCTGCATGGTGAGATCGGCCAGGCCGAAACTGGCGCCATCGACAATGATGCTGTTCCCCGCCTGCGCCTGCTGCAAGGCCAGTTGCAGGTTCAGCTGCAGCTGCCTGGCGCTCAGTTGCAGGGCCGGCGAAACGGTTTCATCAATGGCGAACACGTCCACGTTGGCCAGCGCCAATTGCTTCAAGTCCACCTTCCACCTGCCAGGCTTGGATGGTGGGGTAGGCGCGGCGGAGCTTGTCGGTGCAGGGTTGCCTGGCAGCATCAAATTTGCCACGTCGATTTCGCCCCTGGCATCGCGGCGCACGGCCACCTTGCCGCCATACAGATTGATTTTATCGACGGTGACGTTCTGGTGCGCCAGGTCGGCGTTCACGCCGGCAATACCCAAGGTGTTCAGCGACGTAAATGCTTCTCCCTTGCCGTCGCGTACCAGCGCCAGGTCGCGCAAGGCCAGGCCAGCGCCTTTGACCGTGGCTTCCAGCTTGCCGTCGGTATAGGAAAAGGCGTAGGGCAGGCGCGCGGACAGCTTGCCGCTAGTCACTTGCGCGCGCGTATAGGCTTTCAAATACGCGGCCAGGCCGGGCAGGGAGGCGTCGTTCAGGATCAGTTCGCCTTCGCCACGGATGGGGCTGAGCGAGGCCGTGCCGCGCCAGTGCAGCTTGCCGCCGCGCGCCGCATCGGCGCTGAGGCTATAGCTGCCGTTGGCGTCGGGCAGGGTGGAGATATTATCGAGCGTGAAGTTGATCGGCGTGAAGTTGTCCGCATAGCCGGCCTTTTGATCTTGCCAGTCCACTTTGCCTTGCTCCAGCGCAAAGTGGGCGATGACGAGGCGCGGCATGCCGCCGTCGGTCTTTTCCGGGTGATTGCGTTGCCAGGTGGCCAGCACTTCGGCCAGGTTGAACTTGCCGTCGGGCGTGATCGTCATATGCGTTTGCGGTGCCGTGATGCGGATTTCTGCCAGGCTCCAGGCGCGGCGCACGATGGACTTCCATTCCAGTTGCACGGCCAGCGCACCAATGGACAGCAGCGGCGCACCGGTTTTGCCATCCGCGCTGGCCGCTTCCTTGAAATCGATCTTGTCCGCTTCCAGGCGCAAGGTAAACGGGTTGAAGCGTACGTCGTCTATGCTGGCCTGGCGCGCGAGTTCTTTTTCGGCAAATTTGGGTAACTGGTTTTTGATGACGTAGGGCACCAGCCAGAAGCCGGCCGCACTGTAGGCGGCCAGGGCGCAGCCTGTGCCAACGGCCCAGCGCTGCCAGCGTTTCCAGCGAAATGTTTTCGTCTGCACGCTTTTGTTGTCGATTGTGTTCACGAACTTACCTTTTGATCTTGTTGGGCGGCGCACCTGTGCGCCGTGACTGTCAGTATGCCTCTTTGCGGCCTCGTCTGCAAAATCCAAACGTGTTCATGTGATAACAGGCGCCAGAGGGAGCTTGTTTCTTCTGTAAAACTCACACAAACTCACCATTTCTTGATAATGATTCTCATTACGAGTATCATGCTCGCTTACCGTAAGTTTCCATTTGTACATATTTTCTCATTGAAAGCCCGATGTCATGCCTGTCGTTTCTCTCCGCACCCGCCTGCTTCCACTCGCCGCTTCGCTGTCGCTGGCCTTCGCTCCCCACGCCGCGCTGGCGGTCAATGGGGCCAGCGGCCAGGACGACTTGACGGCGGACGATGCGAAAGTCATGCAAGCCGTGCAAGTGACGGGCGCACGGGCACAAGGTCTGGTGCCCGTCACTACGGAGGCGGGCAGCTTTCGCGGCGCCAACATCATGGATGTGCCATCGACCGTTAACGTGATCACGCGCGAATTGCTGGAACAGCAAGCCGTCTCCGGCCTGTACGATGCCGTGCGCAATACGGCCGGCGTGACTCGCCAGCAAAATGGCGGCGAAACCTGGGACCAATTGGTGATACGCGGCATCGCCGTGGAAAACCGCACGAATTACCGCCTCAACGGTTCCATGCCCATCATGAACTTCTCGCAAGTACCCATGGAAAACAAGGAAAGGGTGGAAGTGCTGAAAGGCGCTTCGGCCCTGTACTACGGTTTCACCTCGCCGGCCGGCGTCGTCAACTTCGTCACCAAGCGGGCCGGCAGCCAGCCCGTCACCAGCATGGGCCTGAGCCTCGATGACCGGGGCAGTGCCGTGGCGAACGTCGACGTGGGCCGCCGTTTTGGCGCCCAGCAGGAATTCGGCGTGCGTCTGAATGCGGCCGGTGGCACCCTGGGTTCTTACCTGGACCATGTCGGCAACGGCAACCGCCGTTTTATCTCCACGGCGCTGGACTGGCGCGTGACCAACAAACTGCTGCTGAAGGCGGACCTGGAATACGAGCGCCGCAAGGTGACGGAGCAGGCGGGCGTGGCCTTGCCGGCCGCCGTGAAAGGCGTGATCACCTTGCCTCGCGCCGTCGATCCGCGCCAGCTGATCGGCCCCGACTGGTCCGCTTTCGAGGCGCAAACGAAAAACGCGCAATTGCGCGCCGATTACGCCATCACGGATGGCTGGGCCTTGACGGTGGAGGCGGGCCACTCGGAAACGGCGCGCGACCGCCGCCTGGCCATCTTTCGCCTGAACAATGCGGCGGCACTGGCCACGGGCGCGGGCCGCATCACGGGCAATATCCAGCACAGCGTGACGGCGTCGGACTTGCTGCGCTTTGAACTGGCCGGCAATTTCCACACGGGTTTGATTGCCCATGAACTGACCCTGGGCGCCTCGCGCACGGACAAGTCGCAAGACCCGATTTACCAGAGCAATTACACGATTGCGTCGCAAAACCTGTACAACCCTGTGCCCGTGACGAATGTCGTGTTCGGTCCCAAGCCAACTTCGCCCACGACGGCTGCGCTCGACACGCGCGATACGGGCTTGTACGCGCTCGACCGCATGGTCTTCAGCCCGCAATGGCAAAGCGTCATCGGCGTGCGCCGCAGCAGCTATCAAAGCGACCAGGGCGCCAGCCACTACGACGTCAGCAAGACGACGCCGATGGCCTCGCTGATTTACAAGGCCACGCCCGAACTGTCGTTCTACGCGTCCACGGCGCGGGGGCTGGAAGAGGGAGAGACAGGCCCGACGGGCACCGTCAACCAGGGCGTCAAGATGGCGCCCGGCGTGAGTAAACAAAAGGAACTGGGCGCGCGCTGGCTGACGCCTGCTGGCACCTTGCTGTCGGCCGCGCTGTTCGACATCACGCGCCCCGGCTATTACACGGATGCCAGCAATGTGTTTACGTCGGATGGCGAACAGCGCTACCGCGGCCTGGAACTGTCGACGCAGGGCAAGCTGACGCGCCAGCTGTCGTGGCAGACGTCGGCCCAGTTCCTCGACCCCAAGTTTGCCAATATCAATGCCGATTACAACGGCAAGGCGCCGGAAAACGCTTCCAAGCGCACGGCCAGCGCCTTCCTCGCCTACGCGTTTGACGCTGTGCCGGGCCTGTCCGTCAACGGCGGCGCGTATTACTACAGCGCCCGTCCCGTCAACGATTTGAACCAGGCCTTCCTGGGCGGAGTGACACTGTTCAGTGCGGGCGCCCGCTATGCGAGCCGCGTGATGGACAAGTCTGTCGTGTGGCAGCTGAACGTGGAAAACCTTGCCGACAAGCGCTACTGGGCCGGCGCCGGCACGCGCCTGGCCTCGGGTGCGCCGCGCGCCATCAAGCTGTCGATGAAGGTGGATTTGTAAGAACGCCTATCAAAACCTACTGCGCGTCGGTATAGGCGGCCTGCGATGCTCACCGTGCTCAAGCACGGTTGCGCTTCTCAGCCACCTCTTCCTTCCGCTCGCTACGGTTTTGTTAGGCGTTGTAAGTCAGGTTTGACCTGCGCCCTGTGCGCAGGGTGCTTGCCCTGATACAATGTTGCCATGTTCATCAGCAAAAGCAAGGCTAGCATCGTCCTGTGGATCGCGTGTATCGCCATCTTCCTGGCCACGCTCGCCCCTACGGTGTCGCGCGCGCTGACGGTCGCCAGCGGCATGGCCGTGCCCAGCCTGGAAATCTGCTCGGTGGCGGGCGGCATGCAAGCCATGCCCATCCGCTACAGCGCGGAGCAGCCATCGGCGCCTGAAAAATCGGGCATGCGCATGGCTGATTGCCCCTGCTGCAGCATGCATGCTGACACTTTATCGATTCCGCCCACCTCTCTCGTGCTCGCTTCCGGAGAACTGCTCACGGGCTTGCTGCCCGAGCTGTTCTACCAGTCCGCCACGCCGCTGTTCGCCTGGACGCCCGTCCAGCCCCGTGGCCCGCCCGCCGCTTTCTGATCTGTCTCTTTTCCTGAACAGCCTTGCGCCGCGCGTGTCGTGCGCTTGCGTCTGTTCGACTTACCTATACAGAATTTGAAAGCAGCACCATGAAACATTTACCGTTATTGATTTCCCTCGCCATCGCCATGCCTGCCTTGGCGCAATCCCGCAATGAAGCAGATAGCACCGTCCTGCCCGAGATGAAAGTCATCGTTACGGCCATTGGTGATGGCTACCGGCCCGTCGCCGACACGGCGCTGATGCTCAGCAGTACGCCTGGCTATAGCGTGGCGGCAGGCGGCGGGGTGTCCGGCTTGCCAGTGGTCAATGGCTTTGCGGATGACCGCATCAAGATTCGCATCGACGGCATGGAATTGACGTCGGCCTGTGCCAATCACATGAATGCGCCGCTTTCCTACATTGATCCGCAACAAGTGCAGCGCATACGCCTGATCGCCGGCGTCACGCCCGTCAGCGCGGGCGGCGACAGCATAGCCGGCACCATCGAGGTGCAATCGAACGTACCCGTGTTCGCCCAGCCCGGCGCGCCGCTGTTGACGCAAGGCAGCTTTGCCGTGTCGGGCCGCAGCGTCAACAATAGCGTGGCGACCAGCGTGCATGCCTCGGCCGCCAGCGACAGCCTGAGCGTCGGCTACAGCGGCGCCTATACACGCGGCCACAGCTATGACGATGGTCATGGCAACAAGGTGCTGGGCAGCATGTTCGAGAGCATCAACCAGGCCATCGTGCTGGCGGCAAAAGGCCAGGGCCAGCAGCTGACCCTGCGCGCCGGCGTGCAGCACATCCCGTACCAGGGCTTTCCGAACCAGTATATGGACATGACGGACAACCACGGCCAGTTCGCCAATCTCGCTTACAAGGGCGAATTCGGCTGGGGCGTGCTTGATGCGCGTGCCTACTGGCAACAGACGGACCATGAAATGGGCTTTTTTACGCCCGAGCGCACTGGCACGATGCCGATGCTGACGCACGGGCGCAACACGGGCTATGCGTTGATGGCCAGCCTGCCCACGGGCATGGGCGAGTTGCGCCTGGGGCAGGAGTGGCACGGTTTTCGCCTCGACGATTACTGGCCGGCCGTACCCGGTTCCATGATGATGGGGCCGCGCACCTATCTGAACATCAACGACGGCAAGCGCGACCGCACCGTGCTGTTCGGCGAACTGGAAACGCGCCACGATGCGCGCTGGACGAGCGTGCTGGGCTTGCGCGGCGAATCCGTGCGCATGGACACGGGCGACGTGCAATCGTATGGGACCAATATGATGAACATGCCGGACGTGATGGCCGCCAGGGCCTTCAATGCGCGCGACCGGAGCCAGCGCGACACGAATATTGATGCCTCGGCGCAAGCGACCTTCACACCGGACGCTGCCAGCAACTATGCATTCGCGCTGGCGCGCAAGGTGCGCTCGCCGAATCTGTACGAGCGCTACTCGTGGGGCCGCGGTTCGATGGCCATGACCATGACCAATTGGTTTGGCGATGGCAACGGTTACGTGGGCGATATCGACCTCAAGCCCGAGACGGCTTACACGGCAGCCTTCACGGCCGACTGGCATGGCGGCGGCGAGGAGGGCTGGTTCCTGCGCGTCAATCCCTATTACAGCAAGGTCGACAATTACATCGATGTCGATGTGCTGGCGTCTTTCCACCCGTATATGAAAATGGGCGCGAACGGCAATTTGCTGCGCTTCGCCAACCACGACGCCAAGCTGTACGGCGCCAATGTGGCATGGCAGCTGCCGCTGGCCAGCAGCGCACGCTGGGGCCGCTTCATGGCGACGGGCAATGCTGCTTACACGCGGGGCAAGCGCAGCGATGGTGGCGACCTCTACCGCATGATGCCGTTCAACGCCTTGCTGGCCGTCGAGCACAAGCTGGGCGCCTGGAGCAGCCGCATCGAAACGAAGATCGTTGCCCGCAAGGACAAGGTCGACGCCCGCCGCTTTGAGCCGGAAACGGGCGGCTATGCCCTCGTGAACCTGCGCAGCAGCGTGGCATTGAGCAAGATGGCTAGCCTGAGCGCGGGCGTGAGCAACCTGTTCAATCGCACGTATGCGGACCCGCTCGGTGGCGTGTATTTGTCGGGCTTGAAGGCGAACGGTGGCGAGCTGCAAGCCTTGCCGGCCGAGGGCCGGTCGATTGATCTAGGGCTGCAGCTCAAGTTCTAAGGTTGCCATCAGAAAGGGCGTCTTCCTGCTGCCGATGCCGGGAGCGGAAGGCGCCCGCTGACTTTTCGTATCGGCGACAGCCAGATGTTCGTGACAATGTGCGCATGTTTCGTTTCGGTAATTTGTTATTGTTTACAACTTACTGTTTCCGGCATTTTCCACACAGGAGTGCAATAGCGAGGCTCGTCGTTGTCGGTGGATGATGCTGACTTGCAAAAAGGGTGTACATGATCGCATTTAAAGATTTTCGTTCGTCGACTTCAGGCAGTCCTCTCTCCGATGGCATCGACAGATCGCTGGTATTGGCCAATGAATGGCTGCAGAAAACGGGTGTCCGTCCTGTCAACATCGAAACCATCACGGAAACCAGGGGCTCGATGACGATAACCTTGGTTGAGCGGGGTCTGCGGGTGTGGTATGAAGTGGGCTCCATGCCGCTTACTCCGTAAGGGGATTGGTATTTTTCCCCGCAAACTGCTAGGCGAAGACGCCGCCGCCATCGTGCTGTCCCTGACCGTTGTCGCGTATGTGGCATCCTTGTTGTTAACGGCAATCGTGGACTCCCACGAAGTCTTGCTGGGTGGGGGCGTGTTATTGCTCGGCTGGTTAGGGCCGTTGACCGGCAGTTTTGCCTGGTTTGCCAATCCGCTGCTTATTTTTGCCATGTACTTCTCGAAAGAGAAGCCCAGTGCCGCAATGGTGGCCGCCTTTTTTGGCTTTGCACTGGCACTGACTACCTTTGGCATCAAGACAATTCCCATTGATAATGGTTACTACACGGCGCTGGGGTTCGGTGCCGGATGCTATCTTTGGCTGGGCTGTTTTCCAGCCGTGTTCATCGCATCGTTCTTAAGCAGCAGAAAATCCACGGCCCTTGCTCCTGGCGAATAGCATGGTGTTTTCTGTAGCAGCATGACAGATGACCTCTCGTCATCCATTGCTTGATCAACCATCCTTTGCCAGCGGCGCCCGGATGCGGTCTAATCATGGCTTGTTCCTTCACGAGGTTGCCATGCTGCCCACTTCCGCCATCGCCGCGCTGCGCGAAAAATTTCCCCTGATTACAGACCTGATGGCCTTGCAGCCCTTGAGCTGGTTCAATCCCGGCATCGCGCCGTCGGCCGAAGCCTTGAACGACGTGGGCTTGACGGCTGCTGACGTGGCGGACGCCAGCGCGCGCCTGGCGCGCTTTGCGCCGTATCTGGCCAAGGCATTTCCTGAAACGCAGGCCAGCGGCGGCATCATCGAGTCGCCCGTCGTGCCGCTGCCTGCCATGCAGGCGGCGCTGGGTTTGGCGTTAGGCATGACGAGCGGTCAGCTATGGCTCAAGCAGGATAGCCATTTGCCCATTTCCGGCTCCATCAAGGCGCGTGGCGGCATCTATGAAGTGCTGAAGCACGCGGAAATGCTGGCGCTGGACGCGGGTTTGCTCAAGGAGGGCGACGATTACAGCCTGCTGGCCAGCGACGCCGTGCGGGCGTTTTTCGGCCAGTACGCGATCGCCGTCGGTTCCACGGGCAATCTGGGCTTGTCGATCGGCATCATGAGCGCGCGTCTGGGCTTTCGCGCCACCGTGCACATGTCGGCTGACGCGCGCCAGTGGAAAAAGGATAAATTGCGCAGCCATGGCGTCACCGTCGTCGAGTACGCGACCGACTACAGCGTGGCCGTGGAAGCGGGGCGCAGGCAGGCGGAGAGCGACCCGACCTGCCACTTCGTCGACGATGAAAATTCGCACGATCTGTTTCTCGGCTACGCGGTGGCGGGCCAGCGCCTGAAAGCCCAGTTCGACGCAAACGGCGTCAATGTGGATGCGGATCACCCCCTGTTCGTGTATTTGCCGTGTGGCGTGGGCGGCGGCCCCGGCGGCGTGGCCTTCGGCTTGAAGCTGGCGTTTGGCGATGCTGTTCACTGCGTCTTCGTCGAACCGACCCACTCGCCGTGCATGCTGCTGGGTGTGTACACGGGCTTGCATGAAGCCATCAGCGTGCAGGAGATCGGCATCGACAACCTCACGGCCGCCGATGGCCTGGCCGTGGGCCGGCCTTCCGGCTTCGTCGGGCGCGCCATGCAGCGGTTGATCGACGGCTACGCCACCGTCACGGATGAAGAACTGTACCGTTTGCTGGCGACGCTTGAGCAAACGCAAGGCTTGCGTTTGGAACCGTCCGCCGTGGCCGGTTTCGCGGGCATAGCACCTGTGCTGGCCGCGCCGCAATATCAGCAGCACCTGGAAACGGCGACGCACCTGGTGTGGGGTACGGGCGGCAGCATGGTGCCGCAAGAGGAAATGGCCGCCTACGTGGCCCGTGGCCGCGCACTGCTGGTGGCCGGAGCCGCCTGATGCCGGCCGGCGCGCCGCTCAAGGCCACGCTGACGGCCAGCCAGTTCGCCAACCTGCACACCTTCCTGGTGGCGGCGCGCCACGCCAGCTTCGCGCTGGCCGCGCAGGAACTGGCGCTCACGCCCAGCGCCGTCAGCCACCGCATCGCCCGCCTGGAAGCGAGCCTGGGCCTGCGCCTGTTCGAACGATTGACGCGGCAGGTAAAACTGACGCAAGACGGCGAACGCATCTTCGCCGCGCTGCAAATTGGCTGGGATGGCTTGCATGCGGCCATTGCCGGCGGCGATACGCTGGCGGGCAGCATCACCGTGCATGCGCGCCCCTCGGTGGCGCAATGCTGGCTGGTGCCACGCCTGGCAGGGTTCGCTGCGCAATATCCGGCATTGTCGATTGACTTGCGTGTGGGCAATGATAGCGTGGACTTTCGCGCGGGCCAGGTCGACCTGGCCTTGCACTATGGCGACGGCAGCTTCCCCGGCCTCGCATCGCGCAAGCTGATGGACGAATGGCTGGCCCCCGTGTGCAGTCCCGCGTATGCACGCGAGCACGGCTTGTTTGACGCGCCGCAACAGCTGTCCGGCGCGACGGTGCTGCACGACACCCTGGCCTGGCCCGCCTGCGCGCCCGATGCCGAGTGGCGCCTGTGGCTGGACGCGCAGGCGCCAGAGGTGAACTTGCCCGTGCGCAGCCTGCGTTTCGACCGCGCCGACCTGTGCGCGCAGGCGGCCATCCACCACGCGGGCGTGGCCATGGGCCGGCGCCAGCTGGTGCAGCCGTGGCTGGCTAGCGGCCAGCTGGTCTTGCCGTTTGGCGGATTTACCCTGGCCAGCCCGCAGGCGTATTACCTCGTGCATGCCGCCCGGCCACTGCCGGCGAGAGTGCAGGCGCTGCTGGATTGGTTGCTGGGGCAAGGCCGGGGTCAGACCCGGCGGGTCTGACCCCAGTACGCCACTTCAGCCACATTTGATACACTGCGGCCCTTGCTGGAATCAGCGCAGGAAGGAAGCACCATGCACGCATCATCTTCATTGACCTCCACGCCGCCACAGGAATTGCGCACGTATGCGCTTGCTTGCCTGCTCGAACCAGACCCGGCAACCAAGGTGGCGATGGTGGCGGCCATGGCCGAGGCGCCACTGGCACTCGATGCGCAATCGCCTTTGGCCCCCACCGGCCCCGTGCCGGGCCGTCCCGAGCGCCCGGAATTGGTGCCGCCGCGCCTGGTGGGGCGGCGTTCAATGATCACGTCGGAAGGGCGCGCCATGCTCGTGCATGCGCTCGCGCATATCGAATTCAATGCGATGAACCTGGCACTCGACGCCCTGTGGCGCTTCCCGGACCTGCCCTTTGACTACTACACGGACTGGCTGCGCGTGGCCAAGGAAGAAGCCACGCATTTCGCCATGCTGCAGGCGCATCTGCAGGTGCTGGGCCATACGTATGGCGATTTTCCCGGGCACGACAGCCTCTGGGAAATGGTCGACAAGACGCGCGGCGACGTGCTGGCGCGCATGGCGCTGGTGCCGCGCACCCTGGAAGCGCGGGGCCTGGACGCGATTCCACCGCTGCGCGCCAAGCTGGCGCAGGCGGGCGACATGGCCGCCGCCGCCATCCTCGACATCATCCTGCACGATGAAGTGGGGCATGTGGAAATCGGCAACCGCTGGTATGGCTACCTGTGCCAGCAGCGGGGCCTGGAGTTGCGTGCCACGTATGCCGAACTGGCCCTGCGCTATGAAGCGCCCACCCTGCGCGGCCCGTTCAACCTGCAAGCGCGGCGCCGGGCCGGGTTTTCGGAGCTGGAACTGTCCGATTTGCCGGCCTGATTAAGCGACCCACATACTGTCGGGTGGGATCAACGCGCCCGCGTTGACCAGGTCCGGCGTGGCTGGCTCATGCGGCGGTTTCCCGATGACGATCCAACGCTGCCAGGGCAGGTGGAAGACGTGAACCGGCCGTGGCACTACGACCATATCCCTCCGCAAGGCTTGCTTTGCAATGAAATGCCTGGCGCGCTCCGTGACTGGCCGCGCTCGCTTGGACATTTGCGCAGGATGATACCTTAACCATGAACCGCGATTGTTGAGCCTGTCAGCGTTGTCCTACCCGTCTTGTCGAAACTGTCTGATTGTATGCCTTGTGGAAACACGCGATGATCGTGTTCAAGCTGCAACAGCCAAACCAATCCGATGGAGTATGCGATGCACAAGCCAGACCAGTCCATTCACGTGAACAAGCCTTTCCTGCTGATCTGCCTGTTCACCTTCTCGACCCTGGCGGCGACGTTGATGAGTACTGGCGAAGCGCAGTCGAGCGATGCCACACCGGCCGCCGTGGCGCGCGATGCGGGCCACGGCGCCTTGCCGGTGTGCAGCAGCGATGCCCTCAAGCTGTCGGCACACTGCCAGCCTGGGCGCCAGGCTTGACTTGAGCTGCCCCTTGCAGCCGTTGCTGCAGCAAGGCCAGCACGGCCGCTTCTTCCGGCGCCAGCGCCGGCAAGTCTTCCTGCAACTGCTGGCGCGCCCGTACGCGCATGCCTTCCAACAGACTGCCATCCAGATACGACGCCAGCACGGCCGGGTGCACATAGCACTTGCGGCAGATTGTCGGCGTGTTGCCTAGTTTTTTTGCCACCGACTCGATCGCCTGCACGATGTTCTTCTTGGCCTGCGCCTGGGAATCGACTTGCTCGAACGCCTGCAGGGCCAGCGCGGCGAGCACGGTGCCGGACCAGGTGCGGAAATCCTTGGCCGTGTAATCCTCGCCCGTCACCTCGCGCAAGTAATCGTTGACGTCGCCCGAATCGATGCCGTGGCGCTCGCCGTTTTCATCGACATATTGAAACAGTTCCTGCCCCGGCAGCTCGCGCATGCGTTGCAGCACCCTGGCCAGCTTGCGGTCGCTCAGGCGGATATCGTGGCGCACGCCGCTCTTGCCCCTGAAGTGAAATGCCACGGCGCTGCCATCGACCTGCACGTGGCGCGTGCGCAGGGTGGTCAGGCCGAACGATTTATTCGTGCGCGCATATTCTTCGTTGCCGATGCGCATCATCGTCAATTCCAGCAAGTGCACGATGGTGGCCAGTACCTTTTCACGGGGTAAGCCAGGCAGCTGCATGCCGCGCGCGACGGCGGCGCGGATGACGGGCAGGGCGCCGCCAAAGCTGAGCATGCGCTCGTACTTGGCCTCGTCGCGCACCGCGCGCCAGCGCGCATGGTAGCGGTATTGCTTGCGGCCCCGCGCATCGCGCCCCGTCGCCTGCAGGTGGCCGTTCGCACGCGCGCAGATCCACACGTCCGTCCAGGCCGGGGGGATGGCCAGTGCCTTGATGCGCGTCAAGGTGGCGGCATCGCGCAGGAGCTGGCCTTCGCCGTCGCGGTAGCGGAACTTGCCGGGCTTGCCCAGGCGGATGATGCCGCTTTGATGGTCGCCCGTGTAGCGCAGGCCGGCGGCGCGGGCCGTAGTGGTAGCAGATATTTCCATGACGATAGCTTACCTTGCACACCGCCCGTCCGGCGCGCCGTTATGCTAAGGTGCGCATTCGTAACGCCGTGCGCGGCAGACAGGAGCAACAGATGTTTGGCAGAAAAAAGAATCTGGAAGAAGACCACGCCCCCCAGGCCGACAAACAGTATGAAAAGAAATACACGGAAGACAGCTTCTGGGACAAGGTCGTCAAGTTCGCCAAGACGGCAGGGCGCGAAGTCATCGAGAAAGCCCTGTGGCTATACTACGCGGCGCAGCAGCCGAACACCCCGCTATGGGCCAAGACGGCCATTTACGGCGCGCTCGGCTACTTCATATCCCCCATCGATGCGATTCCCGACATCACGCCCGTGATCGGTTATGCGGATGACCTGGCCGTGCTGGCGGCGGCCGTTGCCACGGTCGCCACCTATATCACGGCCGACGTCAAGGAACGCGCCGCCGAGAAACTGCGCGGCTGGTTCGGCGCCTAGCCTTTCTTGACAGCACGCGCGCCGCTGCCGCCATGCGCCAGCAGGCGCAGCACGACTTCTTTCTGGAACGAACGAAACTCCTTGTCGGCGCCGACGTTGGCGAAGGCGAGCACGGCGGTCTTGCTGGCGCGGTCGACGCAGACGACGGACGCGGCGCCCGGGTCGCCACCACTGTGCGTGGCCAGCGCCTTGCCGTCGACATCGCGCAGCAGCCACACCAGGGCCTGGCGCACGGACGAATCGGCAGGCACGACGGCAGCCGTTTGCGGGGCAAAAAATAATTGCAGGGTGGCATCTTGCAGGTAGCGGTGGCCATCGACCCGGCCACCATTGCTGAAAATGGCCAGGAAGCGGGCAAAATCATGCGCCGAGCTGCGCAGCAGGCCGGCCGGCCAGTCCGGATAGCCGACTGGCGGCAGCACTTGCAGGCCCGGCTCCTTGTGCGCATATGGCTGGGCAACGATGGCCCGCCGCGGCAAGCCGGCCAGATTCCAGGCTGTGCTGTCCATGCCCAGTGGCTCGAACAGGTGCTCGTGCGTGTAGGCATCAAGACCGTCGGGGTTCAAGCGGCCCACCAGATAGCCGAGCAGGGCGATGGCCACATTGCTGTAGCGCCATTCCGTGCCGGGCCGGGCGGCAAACGATACATCCGCGTCATACCAGGCGCCGCCGCGCGACAGATAGCCCTTGACGAAGTCGCGCAGGGGTAATCGCGGATCGCCCTGCACGGCAAACGCCGTCGTCTTTTCGTACACGGCATCGGAAATGCCTGACGTGTGGCTGAGCAAATGGCGAAAGGTGATGGGCACGTCGGGAAACTTCGGATGCATGAGCGGGAAGTCCAGATAGGCGGCCACCTTGTCGTCGAGCTGGAAGACGCCCTGTTCCATCAGCATCATGACGGCCGTGGCCGTGACGAGCTTGCTGACGGAGGCGACATGGAACACCGTGTTGGCATCGGCCTTCTTGCCGGCCTGGATGTCGGCCCAGCCATAACCGCGCGCGAAAATGGTTTGCTCTCCGCGCACCACGGCCACGCTCATGCCCGGCGTTTCCGTGCGGGCCAGCCCGTCGCGCATGAAGCCGTCAAATTCTGTTTCCCACGCCAGCCTGGCCGGATCGGTGGCGCAGCCCGTTTGCAGCAGGGCCAGTGAGACACCCAGTCCCAGCACGCTTCTTCGTTTCATTGATTCTCTCTTTTACCGTTTTTAATTATCTTAACAATATTTCCGCCCGTCATAGGGGCAATTGACAAAACATTGCTTTGCAGCAATGACAAAGGGGGCTGACCAGTGCTTATTTGCACCAGTTATTTGCGCCAGTAGCGTTCCAGCAGGGGTTTGACGGTCAGGCCGTGCGCGACGATGGAGAGGATGACGACGACGATGGTGATGTCGGCCAGTTCGCGCGCCAGGGTGCGCGGCAAGCCATGCGCGATGGCATAGCTGAGGTAGTACAGCGAGCCGATGCCGCGCACGCCGAACCAGGCGGCCAGGCCCCGCAGGCGCACGCTGGTGCCCGAAGCCAGCAAACCGAGCATCACGCTGGCCGGGCGCGCTACCAGCAGCAGGAACAGTGCCACGCTCCACGCCTGCCAGCTCCAGGCGGCCGCCGTGACAGTACCGCCCAGCAACAGCACCAGGGTCAGTTCGGACAGGCGTTCCAGGTGTTCCTTGAAGACGAGCGATTCGCCGCTGACGGTCAGCGGCACCTCGCTGTCGTGCGGCTTGGTGGCGGACACCGCGTGGGTTTCCTCCGCTTGCAGCAAGCCTTGCCTGTCCTTCGGCGCGCCGGCCAGCCGCAGTTCCGTCTGGCGCAGGGCCACGCCGGCAAAGAATACGGCCAGGAAGCCCCAGGCGTGCAGCCACGTCGCCACGCCATACACGAGGGCGATCAGGCCCAGGGCGGCCAGGTCGTCCAGCATCGCGTGTTTCGGTTCCTTGGCGCGCACCTGCCAGCCCAGCCAGGCCAGCAGCGCGCCGCCGGCCGCGCCCAGGGCGATGGCGGCCCCGCTGGCCCAGAATAAATCGCGCCACAGCCAGGTGGCGCCATGCGGCCCCAGCTCATGCAGGCCCAGCAAGCCCAGGCCCAGCATGACGAAAGGAAAGCCGCTGCCATCGTTCATGCCCGCTTCGCTGGTCAGCATGAAGCGCAATTGCTCGCTGTCGCCCGCATGGCGCAGCTGCACGTCGGTAGCCAGCACGGGATCGGTGGGCGCGAGGATGGCGCCCAGCAGCACGCCCGCACCCAGGGGCAGGCCCAGCACCAGGCACGCAAAGGCCGCCACCAGCGCCACGGAGACAGCCATCGATAGCCAGGCCAGGCGCAGCGACGGCAGCCAGCGTGCCAGGCTGAAGGGGACGGGCATCTTGACGCCGGCGGAAAACAGGGAGATGAGGACGGCGATTTCCGTCAGGGTTTCCAGCAGCGGGGCCTGCTGCAGCAGGTCGAACGCAAACAGGCCGAGAAACATGGGCCCCAGCAGCAGGCCCACGCCCAGGTAAGCCATGGCCGAAGTCAATGGCAGGCGCGCGATGCGGTCGGCGCCCAGGCCACGCGCCAGCATCAGGCAGCCGATCAGGATGAACCAGGCGGTGGTGCTCATGCGGCCATTGTAGCGGCGCGTGGGCCAGGGCAGCGCGCCGCAGGTTTTTTCAAGCCTGGTTTTTAGCCTGGTCCTAAGCCTTGTACAGCGACACGCTGTCGTTCTGCGCCTGCATCTCGCGCACTTCGATGGGGTCGTGCGTGGAGCGCAGGCGGGGCAGGCCGTGCGGGTAATTGGCCGTAATAAATGCCAGCATCTGCTCGCGCACGATGCAGCGCAGTTCGAAGGCCGTGCCCGAATCTTTCGCACTGATCAGAAAGCGTACGCGCACGGCCCGCTCGTTCGAATCCGTCGCCTGCACCGTGCAGACCCGGCCATCCCATTGTGTGGCGGACTCGCAGATGCGCGTCAGTTCCGCGCGCAGCGGCTTGATCGGGATGCTGAAATCGAGCCACAGAAACACCGTGCCCAGGATGTCCGAAGAGGTATGCGTCCAGTTTTCGAACGGATTTTCGATGAACCACTGCAGCGGCACGATCAAACGCCGTTCATCCCACACGCGCACGACCACATACGTGCCCTTGATTTCCTCGACCGTGCCCCATTCGCCATTGACGATCAGCACGTCGTCGATGCGGATGGGTTGAGAGAACGCAATTTGCAGCCCTGCAATGAAATTACCGAGCACGGGGCGGGCGGCGATACCGGCCACCAGGCCTGCCACGCCGGCCGAAGCGAGCAGGCTGGCGCCAATCTGCCGCGCGCCCGGCAGGGTCAGCAGTACGAAGGACAGGCCTAGGATGACGACGATGGCGTGTGCGCTGCGCGTCAGCACGCGCGCCTGGGTGATCCGGCGCCGCGCGCGCAGGTTGTCGGCCGCGTCGACGGGATTGATCTGGGAAATCGTGATGGAAAGCGACTCGATGCATTGCATGGCTAGCCAGGTCAGCGCGATGATCAGCGCCACGCTGGTGAGATGCGACATGGCGACCAGGCCCGGCGTGTCGTCGGGCGCGCCGGCCAGCACCATGCGCAGGCCGAAGACGATCATGCACAGCTGGCTGGCGCGGAAGGCCACGCGCGCGACGTTGCTGGTGAACGGGTGGCCATTGGCCAGTTTTTTCAGCAAGCCGATGCCGGCCCGGTGCACGACGATGGCGACCAGGGTGACGAGCAGGGCGGAAACGAGCACGGTCAGCGCCGAGCGCAGCGGGCCTCCCATCAGCGAGTGGAACGTGCTGAGATCCATAGGCGAAAACTCCTTGAAATGGTGAGATGGATATCGGAAGCGGCTATTTTACGGGCAGATGACGTCGCGGGGGCGTGCGTTGCCGTACGGATAAGACTTGGATCAAGGTAGATACTGGCAGAAATTGCTGCGGTGCGCCATGTCACGTTGACGTTTCAATACGCAAAGCAAACGGGCGCCGCCTTTTTGGAAATGTAGCCATACTTGCAATGGTTGTTTATGTCTGCAAAGGAAAACGATGATAGTACGATCACTCCGAATGTCCTTGCGCTTCATCCTGCCACTGGCCCTGGTGCTGGGATTGTTTGCTTATATTGTGGTACCCCTGCTCGATAATATTACCTTGCGCTGGTATGTGCGCGACCTCGACAGCCGGGCGGAATTGCTTGCTGGAACACTCCGGCCCTCGCTCAGCGAATACCTGCCCGCCCAAGACGCCACGCGCGTCAAAGAACTGTTCCAGGGCGCCACGCGCGACGAACGCCTGATCGCCATCGGCTTTTGCGACAATGCGGGCCACCTCGTCTACCAATCCGCGCAATTCCCGGCCTCCATCGGCTGCTGGACCACGCCTTCCACGGGCGGCCTGTACAAATCCCTGGCGCAGTTGCCGCAAGGGCAAGTCCACATCAGCGAAACTCCCGTCATGCAGGACGCGACCCAGCTGGGCCGCCTGGTGCTGGTGCAGGACATGAGCTTTGTCGAGCGCCGCAATACGGATACCAAGCGTTTCATCTTTGCCTTCCTGGCCGTGCTGGCCGTGCTGATTTCCCTGATGACCGTGTTCGTGGCGCATCTGAGCTGGCGCGGCTGGCTGTCGGCCGTGAAGGATATATTGCGGGGCGAGTTGATGCCGCGCAGCGCCATGGCCGTCCAGGCCGCCGATGCGCCCGCCGCCGCGCCCGCGCCGCCGCCGGAAATGCAGCCGCTGATCGGCGACTTGCGCGAATTGCTGCAGGAGTACCATCTGGAACGCCAGGGCGACAGTGGCTGGACCTCGGAATGGACGCCGGAAAAACTGCGCGGCTTGCTGGAAGCGGATCTTGCGGGAGATCAAGTGCTGGTGGTATCGAACCGCGAACCGTATATCCACACCAAAACGGAAGATGGGATAGCGGTGCAGCGCCCGGCCAGCGGCCTGGTCACGGCCGTGGAAGCGGTGATGCGCGCCTGCTCTGGCACTTGGATCGCGCATGGCGCCGGTTCCGCCGACCGCGAAACGGTGGATAAACTCGACCACGTGCCCGTGCCGCCCGATCATCCCAGTTATACCTTGCGCCGCGTGTGGCTGACGGAAGAGGAAGAGCAGGGCTATTATTATGGCTTCGCCAATGAAGGCATGTGGCCGCTGTGCCATATCGCCCACGTGCGCCCCGTGTTCCGCTCGTCCGACTGGGATCAGTATGTGAAGGTCAACCGCCGCTTCGCCGAAGCCGTGATCGCCGAGGCGAAGACGGACAATCCCGTCGTGCTGGTGCAGGATTACCACTTCGCCTTGCTGCCGCGCATGGTGCGCGAAGCCTTGCCGAAAGCGACGATTATTACCTTCTGGCATATCCCTTGGCCTAACTCGGAATCGTTCGGCATTTGCCCGTGGCGCGAAGAAATCCTCGACGGTTTGCTGGGCAGCACGATCCTCGGCTTCCACACGCCATTCCACCGCAAGAATTTCCTGGAAACGGTGGACCGCTACCTGGAAACCCGCATCGAGCCGGAAGCGTCGACGATTTCGTATGGCGGCGAGATGACGCAGGTGGAGGATTACCCGATTTCCATCGCCTGGCCGGAAGTTGATCCGGCACAGCCCGACGTGGCTACCTGCCGCGCGCAAATCCGTGCCGAGCTGGGCGTGGCGCCCGATCACTTGCTGGGCATCGGCGTGGATCGCCTCGATTACACGAAAGGCATCGTCGAGCGCTTCCAGGCCGTCGAGCGCATGCTGGAACAGCAGCCTGGCATGGTCGGCAATTTTACTTTCGTGCAAATTGCCGCCCCCAGCCGTGCTTCCCTGGACGAATATCAAAGTTTCGATGCCCGCGTGCGCAAGATGGTCGAGCGCATCAACCGCCGCTTCGGCAGCGGCAACTACGTGCCCATCCTGCTGAAAGCCGAACACCATGGCCAGGACGACTTGCAGCGCTATTTCCGCGCTTCCGAGGTGTGCATGGTGACAAGCTTGCATGACGGCATGAATCTGGTGGCCAAGGAATTCATCGCCGCGCGCGACGATGAGATGGGTGTGCTGGTGCTGTCCCAATTCACGGGCGCGGCGCGGGAACTGCATGAAGCGCTGATCATCAATCCGTATCATATCGAGCAGGGCGCTGATGCCTTGTACCGTGGCCTGGTGATGCCGCCCGTGGAGCAGCGCGAGCGCATGAAGAGCATGCGTGCCCGCGTGAAACATTTCAATGTCTACCGCTGGGCCGGCCGCATGCTGCTGGACGCGGCCCGTTTGCGCCAGCGCGACAAGGTCATGACCAAGATCGACGCCCACAGCCGCATCAAGCGGCGCAAGGGGATTTGATGACGGACATGCCTGACGATAGCGCTGCCCTTTTGGCGCTGCTGAGTACCCCCGGCAGCGCCGTCTTTCTCGACTTCGACGGCACCCTGGTCGACCTGGCGCCCACGCCCGATGGCGTGCGCCTGGAACCGGGTGTGGTGGAAGCGCTGGCGCTGCTGGCCGAGCGCCATGGCGGCGCGCTGGCCCTTATTTCCGGGCGTCCCGTGGCGCAGATCGATGCCATGCTGGCGCCCCTGGTCTTGCCGGTGGCGGGCGTGCATGGCGTGGAGCGGCGCGGCGCGGACGGCGCGCTGCATGTAGCGGTGACGCCCGACGTGTCGCCCGTGCTGGCGCGCGCCCGGGCGCTGGCGGCGATTCACCCCGGCTTGCTGGTGGAGCAGAAGCGGGGCGCCGTGGCCCTGCATTACCGGCTGGCACCCGAACTCGAACATTTGTGCTCGCAGGAAATGACGGCCGCCGTGCAAGCGTGCCCGGGGGTGTTGCTGTTGCATGGCAAAATGGTCCTGGAAGCCAAGCCGGCCGCCACCGACAAGGGCGGCGCCATCGCCGCCTTCATGCAGGAAACCCCATTCGCCGGCCGCCGGCCCGTATTCGCGGGCGACGACACCACCGATGAGGCAGGCTTTGTCTTTGTACAACAAGTTGGCGGGCAGGGCGTGAAAGTGGGCAGCGGCCCCAGCGCCGCCACCCTGCGCCTGGCCAGCCCCGGCACCCTGCGCACAGCGCTGCTGGCCGCCTCCGTATCCCCAGAAGGAGTAAATGATGACGCAATCCCAGGAACAACCGTATGACACGCCCAGCGGCGCCGCCGATTCGCTGGCTGCTTCCGCCACTGCCGCAGCCAGCGCGTCGGCACCCGTCACGCCCATCCAGGCTAGTCTCAACTGCGGCGTGGTGGGCAATTGCGCCTTCAGCGCCCTGATCGACCAGGCAGGGCAGGTCGTCTGGTCCTGCTTGCCCCGTTTCGATGGCGATCCCGTGTTCAACAGCCTGCTGGACGCGACGGAAAACGGCAGCGTGTGGGGCATCGATATTGAAAACTATGCGCGCAGCGAGCAATTCTACGAGCCGAACACGGCCGTGCTGCGCACGCGCCTGTACGACACGGAAGGGCGCGGCGTGGAAATCACGGATTTCGCGCCCCGTTTTCTCAGCCGCGACCGCATGTTCCGCCCGCTGATGCTGATCCGCCGCGTGCGTCCGCTCGATCACGCCGTGCGCATCAGGGTACGCCTGCGCCCCCGCTACGACTGGGGCAAGCTGGCGCCGCAGATCACGCAGGGCAGCCACCACATCCGCTATGTGGGGCCGGAACAGACCTTGCGCCTGAACACGGATGTATCGCTCAACTATGTACTGAGCGAAACGTATTTCGTGCTGGGGGGCACCGCCAACTTCCTGCTGGGCCCTGATGAAACCCTGGCTGGCGGCATCGACGAGACGGCGCGCATCTTTGAAAAGGAAACCGTCAACTACTGGCGCACCTACACGCGCCGCCTGGCCGTGCCCCTGGAATGGCAGGATGTAGTTATCCGCGCCGCCATCACCCTGAAACTGTCGCTGTATGAAGACACGGGCGCCATCATCGCCGCCATGACCACCAGCATCCCGGAAGCGCCGGGCAGCAGCCGCAACTGGGATTACCGCTATTGCTGGCTGCGCGACGCTTTCTTTGTCGTGCGCGCGCTGAACAGCTTGTCCGAAGTGGGCACGATGGAAGAGTACTTGCGCTGGCTGACGAATATCGTCGCCCGCTCGAAGGGCGGCCATATCCAGCCCCTGTACGGTATCGGCCTGGAAGAGCAATTGCCGGAATCGACGCTAGCCCACTTGCCCGGCTACCGGGGCAACGGGCCCGTGCGCGTGGGCAACCAGGCGCAGGAACACTTCCAGCACGATGTCTACGGCAATATCGTCCTGGGCGCGGCGCAGGCTTTTCTTGACCACCGTTTGTTCCACCGGGCCGGCAAGGCCGAGTTTGCCGCGCTGGAAGCCGTGGGCGACCAGGCATTCCGCTTGCATGCGGAACCGGACGCGGGCATGTGGGAGTTGCGCACGCGGGCGCGTGTCCACACTTCGTCCATGCTGATGAGCTGGGCCGCCTGCGACCGTCTGGCGAAAGTGGCGTATAAGCTGGGCTTGCCGGACCGGGCCGACCACTGGAACAGCCGCGCCGTGCTGATCCGCGAACGCTTGCTGCGCGAAGCGTGGAGCGAGGAGCGCCAGGCCTTCGCCGAAAGCCTGGGTGGGCGCGACCTCGACGCCTCCGTCTTGCTGATGGCGGAAGTCAACTTCATCGACCCCATGGACCCCCGTTTCATCGCCACCGTCGACGCGCTGGAAGCATCGCTGTGCGACGGTCCCTACATGCGCCGCTACGAGGCGCCTGACGACTTCGGCAAGCCCGAGACCGCCTTCAACATCTGCACCTTCTGGCGCATCGACGCCCTGGCGCGCATCGGCAGGAAAGACGAGGCGCGCAAAATTTTTGAGACCATGCTGCTGGCGCGCAACCACCTGGGCCTGCTGTCGGAAGACACGCATCCGGTGACAGGCGAAATGTGGGGCAATTTCCCGCAGACGTATTCGATGGTGGGCTTGATTAACTGCGCCGTGAGGTTGTCGGCGCCGTGGGATAGCGCTATTTAAGTGCGGGCCTGGATCGCGGGCCCGGGGAGCCCGAGGTTTCGGGCTTCGATGTAATCATGCGCTTCGCTCGCCACGCCCATACAAGCGGCACTCGGCCGCCAGCGCCAGCAAATTCGGGTCGCGCTCGCGGCTGCTCAGCATCAGCAGGGTGATCTGCTGGTGCGAGCCGTAGCGCGCGTCCAGCGGCAGCAGTTCGATGCGCGAGCTGAAGGCGCGCACCCGGCCGGGCAGCAGGCTGTAGCCGATGCCGCCGCTGACCAGGTTGATCAGCGAGAAGATATCGCCCACGCGCATGGCCGTGTCGGGCACGAAGCCCGCCAACTCAAACGCGTGGTTGAAGCTTTGCGAGGTGACGAAACCCTCGTTGAGCGTGACGAATTTATCGTCGCGCAGCTGCTGCAAGTCGACCGATGCGGCTCCCGCATAGGGCGAGGCTAGCGGCGCGGCTAGGTAGACGTCGTCCTGGAACAGGGGCACCGCTACCAGGCCCGCATGCTGTTCGTCTTCCTGCACGCCGATGATGATGGCGTCCAGGCGGCCGTCAGCCAGGCTTTGCAGCAGGTCGCGGTTCGAGCCCAGGGTCAGGTCGATGTCGAGACCGGGCCGGCGCAGCTTCAGGGCGATCACCAGCTGCGGGATGCAGTGCAGGGTCAATGAATACAGCGAACCGATCTTCAGGCGCACGGGGTTGATGCCCGACATTTCGCGCACCTTGCGCACGCCTTCCTCGCATTCGGCCAACGCGCGCCGGGCCGATTCGGCAAAGGTGTAGGCCGCATGCAGGGGGATCAGGCTGCGCCCCTCGCGCTTGAACAGGGGGCAGCGCAAGCCGTCTTCCAGCGAGTGCAGGGCGCGGTGCACGCTGACGGTGCTCTGGCCAAGTGCATCGGCCACCCGCGCCAGGTTGTTCAATTCCATGAAGCTGAGAAAAACTTCCAGCTTTTTCAGGGTAATTTCTTCGTTGATGGCCATGGCTAGCCCCTTCCAAGGGAGTTCATTAACTTCAGGGTAATGAACATGGTAGCAGCTTGATTGTAGTGGTGCCGCCTTTTCACTATCGTTGAAGTTCGATAGCTAACAGGGAGGCATGATGTCAACCGCCACAGCAGCGCCAGCGCAGCGGCAAAAACAATGGGACACGCGGCGCACCGAGAAACGCCGCCGTCTCGACGCCGTGCGCCATTACGCGAACGGTCCCGTCCTGCAACAGGGGGACATGGTCGCCGTGCTCGAAGCCTTGCTCGCGCCGGGCGACCGCGTTGTTCTTGAAGGCAATAACCAGAAGCAGGCCGATTTCCTTGCCCGCATGCTGACCCAGGTCAACCCCGACAAGATCCACCATCTGCACTTGATCATGCCCAGCGTCAGCCTGCCCGAGCACCTGGACCTGTTCGAACGGGGCATCGCCCGCAAGCTGGACTTTTCCTTTGCCGGCACGCAAAGCCTGCGCATCGCCCAGTTCCTGCAGGATGGCTTGCTGGAAGTGGGCGCCATCCATACCTATATCGAGCTGTATGCGCGCCTGTTCGTCGATCTCACGCCCAACGTCGTCATGGTGGCCGGCTATATGGCTGACCGCCAGGGCAATCTGTACACGGGCCCCAGCACGGAAGACACGCCCACCCTGGTGGAATCGGCGGCCTTCCGCGACGGCATCGTCATCGCCCAGGTGAACCAGATCGTCGATGATGTCAGCGACTTGCCCCGGGTCGACGTGCCCGGCTCGTGGGTCGATTTCGTCGTGCAGTCCGACAAACCGTTCTTCATCGAGCCTCTGTTTACCCGCGACCCGCGCGTGATCAAGCCCGTGCACGTGCTGATGGCCATGATGGCGATTCGCGGCGTGTATGAAAAACACCAGGTGCAGTCGCTCAATCACGGCATCGGCTTCAATACCGCCGCCATCGAGCTGATTTTGCCCACCTACGGCGAGCAGCTGGGGCTGAAAGGCAAGATTTGCCGCAACTGGGTGCTGAACCCCCATCCCACCCTGATACCGGCCATCGAGACGGGCTGGGTCGAGAGCGTTCACTGCTTCGGCGCGGAGCTGGGCATGGAAGGCTATGCGGCCGCGCGGCCCGACGTGTTTTTCACGGGCCGGGACGGCTCCATGCGCTCGAACCGCGCCCTGTGCCAGCTGGCGGGCCAGTACGCGGTCGATCTGTTCATCGGTGCGACCCTGCAGATGGATGGCCTGGGCAACTCGTCGACCGTGACGAATGGCCGCCTGGCGGGCTTCGGCGGCGCGCCCAATATGGGCCACGATCCGCATGGCCGGCGCCACCCGACACCCGCCTGGCTGGACCTGATCGAGACGGACGACCCTCTGGCACGCGGCAGGAAGCTGGTGGTGCAGATGGTCGAGACGTTCCAGGATGGCGGCCAGCCGACCATCGTCGAATCGCTCGATGCGGTGGCCGTGGGCCAGGCCAGCGGCATGCCGCTGGCGCCCGTGATGATCTATGGCGACGACGTCACCCACGTGCTGACGGAAGAGGGCATCGCCTATCTGTACAAGGCCCGCTCGCTCGACGAGCGCAAGGCCATGCTGGCGGCGGTGGCTGGCGTGACGCCCATCGGCCTGCGCCACGACCCGAAAACCACGGCCAGGCTGCGCGCCGACGGCCTGATCGCGCTGCCCGAGGATATCGGCGTGCAGCGCGGCGACGCGAATCGCTCGCTGCTGGCGGCGAAAAGCATTGCCGATCTGGTCGAATGGTCCGACGGCCTGTATCAACCCCCCGCCAAATTCAGGAGCTGGTAATGACCACAATGATGACAATGACTATCGCGATGCCGCTGCGGGAACGCTCTGCCGCGCTGGCGCGGCAGGTGCTGCAGGCGCTGCTCGACGAAGTGACCCTGACGCCGAAACCGGGCCTGGTCGATTTGCGCAGCCGTGGCGCCCACACGGACTTGAACTGGGCCCTGATGTGCCATTCGGCCTGCGCGCTGCAGCCCGTGTTTGCCGCCATGGCGCAAGCGGGTTGGGAAAGTAACGATGACGACGATGACGACGGCCTGCGCCAGCGCATCGGCGCCATCGGCCGCGATGGCGAAGCGCTGATGCTGGCGGCCACGGATGGCGTGAACACGCACCGGGGCGCCATCTGGGCACTGGGATTGCTGGTGACGGCGGCGGCGCAGCTGAGCGCGCGCGGCGCGTCGCTGGCGCCGCGAGCCGTGGCGGCGCGGGCCGGTGCGCTGGCCCGTTTGCAGGACCGCAGCGCGCCCGGCGAGACGGGTAACAAGGGCGAGCTGGCGTGCCGCCAGTACCAGGTTGGGGGCGCACGGGGCCAGGCCCGCGCCGGTTTTCCCCTGGTGACGGGCGTCGGCTTGCGGCAGCTGCGCGCCTCGCGGTCGCGCGGCGACAACGAAACGACGGCGCGCCTGAATGCCTTGCTGGCCATTATCAGCCAGCTGGACGACACCTGCGTGTTGTCGCGCGGCGGCGAGACAGCCTTGCTGGAATTGCAAGCGGGAGCGGCGCAGGTGCTGGCGGCGGGCGGCGCGGCCACGGCCGCCGGGTCGCAGGCGCTGCTGGCGCTGGAAGCGTGCGCGCTGGCGCGCGGCGTGTCACCGGGCGGCGCGGCTGATTTGCTGGCGGCGACCCTGTTCCTGGATCGATTGACTGAAGGAGAAGCGCATGGAAACGCGTGACTATACATTCCCGGCCGGGAAGCCGGCGGCAGGGCGCGCCTTGGCCGGCGTCGTCGGTTCGGGCGACCTGGAAGTGCTGCTGCAGCCTGGCGACGATGGCGTGACACGCATCGTCGTCAACACTTCCGTCGATGGCAAGGGCGCTGTCTGGGATGCGCTCCTGCAGCGCGTCTTCGGCGGCGAGCCACTGCCAGCGGCCAGCATCGCCATCAACGATTGCGGCGCCACGCCGGGCGTGGTGCGCATGCGCATCGAGCAAGCCTACGAAGAATTGCAAGCGGGGAGGGCGGCATGAGCACATTGAAGGAATTACTCGCGCGCGACAGCTTCATCGAACGGAGCGCGCGCAGCCGGGCACGCGCCTTGCTGGACGCAGGCAGCATGCGCGAACTGCTCGACCCGTTCTGCGGTATCGCTTCGCCCTGGCTGCCGCAGCAGGGTGTCACGGCGCAGGCGGACGACGGCGTGGTGGTGGCCAAGGGCCTGTTCGACGGCCAGCCGGCCGTAGTGCTGGCCATCGAGGGCGCCTACCAGGGCGGCAGCATGGGCGAAGTGGGCGGAGCAAAAATCGCCGGCGCCCTGGAACTGGCGGCGCGCGACAACCGCCAGGGCGTGCCGACACGGGCCGTGATCCTGTTCGAGACGGGCGGCGTGCGCCTGCAGGAAGCCAACCTGGGCCTCGCGGCGATTGCCGACATCCATGCGGCCATCGTCGACCTGCGCCGCTACCAGCCCGTGATCGGCATCACGGCCGGCACGGTCGGCTGCTACGGCGGCATGTCCATCGCGGCGGGCCTGTGCAGCTACCTGGTGGTCACGCGCGAAGCGCGCCTGGGTCTCAACGGCCCGGCCGTGATCGAGCAGGAGGCGGGAGTGGACGAATTTGACTCGCGCAACAAGCCCTTCATCTGGAGCCTGACGGGCGGCGAGCAGCGCTTTCACAGCGGCCTGGCCGACGCCTATGTGGCAGACGACACGGCGCAGATGCGCGCCACGGTGGCTGACTTGTTCCGCCGCGGCCTGCCGGCGCAGCACCGCAGCGATCAGGCAGAGGGCTTTCTGGCCTGTTTGGCCGAAGTGGACGCCAGCGTGCAAGCGACGCCGGACGCCGTGCGCACCATCTACAGCAAAGGAGTCGCAGCATGAACGCCATCACCGACACGAGCCGCGGCGCCACCTGGCTGGCGGCACTCACGGATAACACTGCGCCGCTGGAAGGCTATCCGCTTTCCGTGCGCGTGGTGGACGCGCCACTGGCGGGCGAACTGGCGCGCTACCTGGCCGTGCTGCCGGACCCGGACAACCGCTTTACGCGCGCGCGCACGGGTGAAATCGGCCTGGTCGAAGCGTGGCAACTGGCGCGCGCCGTGCAGCAGGTGGTTCATGAAGACCACGCGCTGGCCGTCAAACGTCCCATCGTCGCCGTCATCGACGTGGCCAGCCAAGCGTATGGCAGGCGCGAAGAGGCGTATGGCATCCACCAGGCGCTGGCCGGCGCGGCGGGAGCTTATGCCAGGGCGCGCCTGGCCGGCCACCCCGTCATCGGCCTGATCGTCGGCAAGGCCATGTCGGGCGCTTTTCTGGCGCACGGCTACCAGGCCAACCGGCTGATCGCGCTCGACGATCCGCAAGTGATGGTGCACGCCATGGGCAAGGCGTCGGCGGCGCGTATCACCTTGCGCACTGTGGAGGCACTGGAAGCGCTGGCCGAGACCATCGCGCCCATGGCCTACGACATCAGGAATTACGCCACCCTGGGGCTGCTGTGGCAAACCTTGCAGGTGGCGCAGCCGGACGCGCCGTCAGCGCTTGATCTGGCGCAGGTGCGCGCCAGCCTGCAGGCAGCGCTGGCCGACATCCGCGCCGACCCGCTGCCGGATCTCTCCAGCCGGCTGGGCGCACCGCACCGCCAGGCCTCGGCCAGGGTCAGGGAGGTGCTACGGCAGCAATGGTAGGTGAAACAAAAGAGAAGACAAAAAGTCATTCCTATTCCTCATCCTGTAACGGAGACAATCATGATCATTTACGGAACCGCACTGCTGGCCCTGTGCCATTTGCTCGGCATCTTCCTGGGCGACTTGCTCGGGCAGCTGATGGGCGTCAAGACCAACGTGGGCGGGGTGGGCATCGCCATGCTGCTTTTGATCTGCGCCCGGCTCTACATGCAGCGGCGATCCTGGCTGCCGCAGATGACCGAACGGGGCGTCGAATACTGGGGCGCCATGTATATTCCCGTGGTGGTGGCCATGGCGGCGCAGCAGGATGTGGTCGCGGCGCTGCGCGGCGGCCCGGTGGCCGTGCTGGCCGCCATCGGTTCCGTGCTCGTCTGCGGCGCCGTGATTTCTCTGATGAACAGGATGGAAAGCCCGGCCGCCGTCGCCGCCGCCGAAGCTGAGTCGATTCTGATCAAGGAGCACCGTCATGCTTGAAATTTTTGAAAAAGCCGCCATCCACAATGGCTTGGTGACGGCATTCGCCTTTGTCGGCCTGATCATGCTGCTGTCGGTGGCGCTATCGAAGTATCTGACCCTGGGCCGCGTGCACGGCTCGGCCATTGCCATCGTGATCGGCCTGGGCCTCGCATACTGGGGCGGGGTGCATAGCGGCGGCCATAAGGGCCTGGCCGATTTGTCGCTGTTTGGCGGCATCGGCCTGATGGGCGGTGCCATGCTGCGCGACTTTGCCATCGTTGCCACCGCTTTCGAAGTGCAGGCGACGGAGGCGCGCAAGGCTGGCCTGATCGGCGTCGTGGCCCTGATGCTGGGCGTGGTGCTGCCCTTTCTCGTCGGCGCTGGCGTTGCCTATGCGTTTGGCTACTCGGACGCCGTCAGCATGACCACCATCGGCGCCGGCGCCGTCACGTATATCGTCGGCCCCGTCACGGGCGCGGCCATCGGCGCCAGTTCGGATGTCATGGCCTTGAGCATCGCGGCGGGCTTGATCAAGGCCATCCTGGTGATGGTGGGCACGCCCGCAGCGGCGCGCTTCCTGCGCCTGAAAACGCCGCGTTCGGCGATGGTCTTCGGCGGCCTGGCCGGTACCGTCAGCGGCGTGTCGGCCGGCCTGGCGGCAACCGACCGCAGGCTGGTGCCGTATGGCGCGCTGGTGGCCACGTTTCACACGGGCCTGGGCTGCCTGCTGGGTCCATCCTTGCTGTTCTTTGCCGTCAAGGCGCTGGTGGCCTGATGCAAAATCTTCGCGCGCATGATCTGCTCTGGGCATCCGGCCTGCCTGAGGGGGCGCCGTTGCCCGCCTGGCTAGACGCGCTCTGGCTGCGGGCGGCGCCGCTGGTGGTGCGGCGCGCCAGCTGCGCGCCCGGACGCATTCCCGTTGGCGTGCGCAGCATGCTGCGCAGCGAGCGGCACGCGTGCGAAGTGGAGGCCGCCGCCGTGCTGCACCGCGTGACGCCGGAAATGCTGGCGCGGCTGGCGCACGCGCCGCTGCCTGGCTTTTCCTGCGCTGCGCTCGATGCGCTGCGGCAGGTGGCGCCCCTGCTCGACGCCACGGGCTGGAACTGGGGCCCGACGGGAGGCGTGGGTTTCGCGCTGGCCAGCGGCTTGCCCGTGCTGCGCGCCGACAGCGACCTCGATCTGCTGCTGCGCATCGCCGCGCCGCCGGATGGCGCGCAAACCGATTCCCTGCGCGCCATCGCGGCGAGTGTCACGGCGTGCCGGCTGGACTTGCAGATCGACACGGGCATAGGCGGCTTTGCGTATGCCGAATGGGCGGCGGACCGGGGCAGGGTCTTGTTGAAAACGGATCGCGGCCCGCTTCTGACGGCCACGCCCTGGGAGCTTGCATGAGCGTGTTATTTACCTTTCCGGGCCAGGGGGCCCAGACTCCGGGCATGCTGCATGCGCTGCCGGACGATGCGGCCGTGACGGATACCCTGGCCGCAGCGGCGGCCGTGCTGGGCCGCGATCCGCTGGCGCTGGACACGGTCGCCGCACTGGCCTCGACGCGGGCCGTGCAACTGTGTTTGCTGATTGCCGGCGTGGCGATGGCGCGTTCCCTGGCCACGCGCGGCGCGCTACCGGACATGGTGGCCGGCTTTTCGATCGGCGAGTATGCGGCGGCCGTCGTCGCCGGCGCGCTCGATTATGCCGATGCCCTGCGCCTGGTGGCGCGGCGCGGACAATTGATGGAACAGGCGTATCCCAGCGGTTATGGCATGGCGGCCATCATCGGGCTTGACTTGGCGCGACTCGAATCGTTGCTGGCGCAAGTGCACGGCGCCGCCACGCCCGTGTATATCGCCAACCTGAATGCGCCGCGCCAGATCGCCATCGCCGGCAGCGAACCCGCCCTGCAAGCCGTGATGGCGCTGGCCCTGGCGCATGGCGCCAGCAAGGCCAAGCGCCTGGCCATCAGCGTGCCGTCGCATTGCCCGCTGCTGGACGGTGCCGCGACCGACATGGCCGCCGCCTTCGATGGCGTGATTGTGCGCCGGCCGTCGCTGGTCTACCTGAGCAGCAGCACAGCGCGCGCGCTGTTCGACCCGGCCCGCATCCGCGACAGCCTGGCCGCCAACATGGCGCAGCGCGTGCAGTGGACCGCTACCTCGCGCCTTGCATGGGAGCGGGGCGCCCGGCTGGCGCTGGAAATGCCGCCGGGCAGCGTCCTGACGCGCCTGACGGCGCCTGACTTCACCGATGGCGTGGCCGTCTGCTGCGACGGCAACCGGGGCGACAGCCTGCTGGCGCTGGTGCACCGGGAGCGGGGTAGTGCCGCTTAATCGGCCGCCGCAAGCTTTTTCTTCGCCTGCAGCCGGCGCGAACGGCGTTTTCTTTCCCATATGACGATGCCCGTCACCGACAGCACGGCGACCATGACGCCCATGAAGGACATCAGAATGCGTCCCGGCAAGCCGAGGATGCGGCCCGAGTGCAGGGGGAACTGCAGTTGCACGAAGACGTCGGCGGCCGTGCCTTGCCACGGCTTGTGCTGGCCGATGATAGTGCCGTCCATGCCATCGACGTAGAGGTTGGACAAGCCCATGCCGGCCGCGCCGAACTCGTCGGCCGGGTCGAAGAACGACACGTTGTAGAAGGAATAATTACCGCCATAATAGATGCCGCCTATGGGTGCCGTGATTCCGCGCTGCACGGCTTGCTCTTTTGCAATATCCACGGCCTGCTCGAAACCGATCACGGGCTTGATGTAGCTGCCGTAGGGGGCCGGCGTCTGCGTTTCATACGGGCCTGGCGTGGTTGTCGATACCAGCGACATGAGGGGATAGAACACTTCGCGGTACAAATTCAGCGAGAACGAGGTAAACGCGACGACAATGATGATGGCCCACACCCACAGGCCCCCCGCACGGTGCAAATCGAAGTTGAGCTTGTAGCCGCCGGCCGCCCAGCGCACCACCCACGATGGTTTCCAGCGTTGCCACCAGCTGGCAGCATCGCGGTGGCGCGGCGCCTCGTCCGGGGCGCGCGGGCGCAAACGGCGTGGCGTGGTCAGATAAAACGCCACCATGCTGTCGAGCAGCCAGATCAGGGCGACCGTTCCCATCAGCCAGTAGCCCCAACGGTCGGTGCCCCAGAAGGCGGGCACGTGCAGCCTGTAGTGCAGGTGGCGCAAGAACGGCATCAGGCTGCGGCGCGACAGGGAAATGGCGGTCGAATCGCGCGTGCCCGTGATGTGGGCCGTGACGGGGTCGATGTAGACTGTGTCGTAGTCGAGCACGAACGGCTTGTTGCTCGCCGGGTCCGTCAATGGGCGGACCATGAAGGCGGCGGCATGGCCTTCTTCCAGGCCCAGGGTCAGGTAATTGACTTCCACGCGCGGGTCTGCGGCGGCTACCTTGTGCGCCAGCGCAAACGGCGCCTGCAGGGGGCCGCGGCCCGGCGTGTCCATGATGTCGGCGTTGAGCCACTCGTCCAGTTCATGGTCCCACGAGGTGACGGCGCCCGTGAGGCCTGCGACGATGAGAAAAAGGGCGATGGTGAGGCCAGCCCAGCGGTGTATGACAGTCCAGAAAGCGCGCATGCAGTACAAACCTTCAACATGAAACCGGCTTGTTGCCGCCAGCGGGCGCCATAGCGGCGCACAGGGAAAGCCAGGCACACGCCTGGAATTTTGATAATAGGAATCGTTCTCATTATCCGTCGTGGCCAAGCGTTTGTCCAGCGCGAACGGTGTTGCCCAAGGTGCAATTGTGCATGCTAAGATGCCGGCAAGTAGGTAATTTACATTCCCAATGGAAATATTCTGGGCATGCGCATGGAAGATCTGCAGCATGTCCGCGTGAGCGAATGCGCCGGTGCGCCGCAGGCGTCGTGGTGTTCATGCACGGCCATGCCGTCAGCGGAGGTCCCCTGATTTGCGTGGGCCACTTCTGCGCCATGAACGCCTTGCCGGCTGCCATCGCCGCAGCGATCCCTGCGGCTAGCATCTCATCGTCGTGGCCATCACGGGCCAGGACAAGGACCGCCAACTGGCGTCCGATGGGGGCTTTGATTTGCACCTGAGCAAGCGCGCGGATGTTAATGCGCTCGATGCGATGTTGCAAAAGATGCTGCAAACGGGGTGAGGATGGTATGAGTAAAATGAAAGACATGGAACAACTGACAGAACTTGAAATCGCCGTTTTCCAGCTCGACATGGGTTTTGCTCCGGCTGAGCGCTGCGTGGACTGGGCCGTGGAACGCCTGCGCCTGGACCAGGAAGGCGACGACCTGGAGGTCGTGCTGCTGGCCAGCGCCCGGGGGCGCGATGAAGTGCTGCCGCTGGCCGACGTGATCATCGCGCGCTACCGTGGCGCGCAGCGGCGCGATCAGCAGTTTTTGGCTGGCAAATACATCGTCGAGTTGCGCCTTGCCTATCTGCAAAGACTGGAAAGCGTGTCGTCGCTCGATGCCATCTTTACCCGCTTGTACCCGGCGCTCGCTTATCCGGACTGGCTGGTCATGTTGAGCCGCAATTGCGAGTATGCGATGGACGTGTCCGATTTTGAGCAGCCGTTCGAAGAGGAATTCAATTACATCGCCGCATTGTGGGCGAATGCTGACAGTCGCGCTGACTTTGATCGCCTGTATAGCCGCGAGACGTCGAACCGGCATGATGTCATGCTGGGCTAGGGAATGACCACACTGGCCTTGCCAACCATCGTTGAGAAAAGAATCCACAGTCTGATGAAAATTGTCCACGTATCCGATGCAGCCGGCGCAAAGAGTAATGAAGATCTGGTGGCGGTTTATCTGCACAATGCGGGAATCGTGGATATCCTGATATTTGATGGTGCAAGCTCGGTCTCCGAAAAGAATTATTTCGATACGCTGGTAGGCGACGCCGCCTGGTTCGTGTCGGCTTTTGCGGCCCTGCTGAAAGAGGTGGTCGCGCCCGGATTAAGTCAGCATGACAGCATCAAGCTGGCATTGGCACATTTTCAGCGCGATGTGCAGGCGAGTTTTAATCTGGCGCAGATTCCTGCGTATGCCTACCCGATTGCCGCCTTGACGTGGGCACGCATTGTCGAAGGCGGCGTGGATGCCGCTGTACAGATCTACGCGCTTGGCGATTGCAAGGTGTTTGTCTCGAACGCAGCCGGGGAAGTGCGCGATATCGATCCCTACGAGAATGCGCAAGAAGATATTCTGAAGGCGGCCATTGCACAGTTGAAAGCGCAAGGTATTGAGGATAAGGCGCAGGTATTCGCGGCCTTGCTGCCGATGTTGCGGGAGCGGCGCGCATTCCAGAATATGCATGCTGCGCCGACGATACTGTGCATGTATCCGCAAGGGGAATTCGAGGCCAGGCAATATGCGTTTGACATGGAGGGGCAATCGCAACTGCTGGCAATGACAGATGGCTTCTACCGCCTGGTCGATACCTATGGCCTGTATTCCATGGTCGGACTGGTGCGGCGCTGTGCTGAAACGGAACTGGACACGCTGCTGCAGGAATTGCGCCAGTTTGAACAGGATAATCTGGCGTCCGGCGCACATTCCGTCAAAAAGTCCGACGATGCCTCGGCCGTGCGTTATGCGCGGCGCGCGCTCAACGGCGAGAGCATTGCAATTTTGTAAGCCTGGCCACGCCTTTGCTTGGCTTGCCTCAACGTATAATTTACGCAATTCATGGCGTGGGATTTGACGTGCAAAACAAGACTATCGGTTTAATTGGCGGCATCGGCTGGGCTTCCACCCTCGAATACTACCGCTTGCTCAATGAAATGCTGGTGGCGCGCATCGGTCCCGCCCATAGCGCGCGCATCTTGCTGGTCAGCATAGACCAGGCGGATTTTGTCGCGCACGCATCGCAGCCCGATTCCCATGCTATAGAGCAATTTCTGGTCGGGGAAGGGCAGCGTCTGCAAGGCATGGGTGCGGATTTCTTCCTGCTGTGCGCGAATGGCGCGCACCGTTTCGCCCCGGCCGTTGTGCCGCAGATCGGCTTGCCATTCATCAGCATCGTCGAGGAAACGGCGAAAAGGGTGCAGCAGTCGGGCGCTCACAAGGTGGGCTTGCTTGGCGTCAAACAGACGATGGGGGGCAGGTTTTATCACCAGGCACTGGAACAGTGCGGCATCGCGACGGTGACACCCGATGCGGCCGACCAGGAAATCGTCCACGACATCATCTACAAGGAACTGGTGCAGAATATTTTTACCGACGCCAGCCGGGAAATTTTTCTCGGCATCATCGAGAAACTGCGGCTGCAAGGCGTGCAGGGCGTGATTTTGGGTTGTACGGAGATACCGCTGCTGATCCGGCAGGGCGATGTCGACTTACCGCTATTTAATACTACGGAGATTCATTGCGAGGCGGCGGTGGCATTTGCCGTTGCGGACTAGGCGCAGGCAAATGAGCGGCCGACCAAACTGGTCGCCGCTCTTGTCAATCATCAAGCCGGCTGCGCGCCGCTCAGGTTGCGGCTGCGGTTTTCCACCAGTACGGAAATGCCGAGCACGACGATGCCGCCGCAGGCCAGCATGGCGCCGACCCAGCCTGTCGAACGCAAGCCCATGCCCATGGCGATGGCGATGCCGCCGGCCCAGGCACCCAGCGCGTTGGCGATGTTGAAGGCGGAATGGTTGAGGGCGGCGGCCACGGTTTGCGCGTCGCCGGCCACGTCCATCAAGCGCGTTTGCACGGCGGGGGCGACGGCGATGCCGGCGCCGATGGCGAACAGGTTGATCGCCGTCAGCCAGACATTGCTGCTGGTGTAAGTAAACGCGGCCAGCGCGGCCACGTTCCACAGCAGTACGCCAAAAATCGTCCACAGGCGCGAGCGGTCGGCCAGCCAGCCGCCGATCAGATTACCCAAGGTCATGCCGACACCGATGATGGCCAGCAAGATGGAAATGACCAGCGGTGACACTTTCGTGATTTCCAGCAAGGTGGGCGTGATGAACGTGTAGACGGCGAACATGCCGCCGAAGCCGATCGCCACCATCAGCAGGGTCAGCCATACTTGAAGGCGGCGGAACACGCCCAGTTCGCGGCGCGGGCTGGAATCGCCGGCAGCGACCATGGGCACGAAGATGCGCACCATCAGCATGGTCAGCAAACCCAGCGCGGCGACCAGCAAAAAGGCGGAGCGCCAGCCCAGAGTCTGGCCGATATACGTGGCCAGCGGCACGCCGAAGATATTCGCGACCGTCAAACCCATCAGGACACGCGCCACGGCCTGGCCCCGCTTGTCCGGTTCGGCCAGGGCGGCCGCCACCAGGGCTGCCACGCCAAAATAGGCGCCATGGGGAATGCCGGCGACGAAGCGGGCCACCACCAGCAAGCCATAGTTGGGGGCGATGGCGCTGAGCAAGTTGCCGCCAGCGAACATCAGCATCAGACACATCAGCATCAGCCGGCGCGGCATGCGCGCCAGGAAGATCGTGATCAGGGGCGCGCCGATGACCACGCCCAGCGCGTAGGCGCTGATCATGTGGCTCATCTGCGGCAAGGTCGTGCCCAGGTCGTCGGCCACCACGGGCAAGATGCTCATGGAAGCAAATTCGCCCGTGCCGATGGCGAGGCCGCCGATGGCCAGGGCCAGGTCGGCATAGCCAGCGCCAAAAGGCGCGGTGACGCGCGGAATGAGGGGATCTACGGAGGCGTGCATGTTCTTGTTAGTTGGGTAAGGAATGACAGGGTGGAGAGGCGTGCTGTGGCCCGTCCGGAAGTGGCCATATGCCACCAGAGTCGACGGCTGGCCGGTATTTTCGGGCGATAAGAACTACTCAAGGACAACATTGTAAAAGATTCGGGCAAGCTCTGCTGGGCGATGGCTAAAATCTGCTGCACTGCACACACCAGCGATTGCTATGTTTGTTAACGATAACACGGAACGCGTCCGCTGGTGGGATCTTCCGCGAGACCTTGCTGGAGCAGGCGGGCATCGCCGCCTAGATTTTCCTGGCGTGCTTCAAGTGCAAGGGCAGCCACCACCACATGCAGATGATGAGTGAGCCCATCAGCACGCAGGCGACGATGCCGGCGACGTGGCCGAAGACTTCCGACATCACCAAATTGGTGCCGAGGATGAAGGCCAGTGCCAGGGAGAAGGCACCGCACATCATGATGCGGTCTGCCACGCGCTTGAAGCGCTCGCGGTCTTGCAGGGGGCGCATGACGCGGTGCTGGATGGCTGGCGCGCTGAGCAGCACCAGGCTGGTCATGGAGAGGAAAAACGTCAACAGGAAGACGATCTTTTCCGCTTGCACGATCTTTGCGAAGCCGCCGTTGAAGGGCAGGATGATGAGGAAGGCCGTCAGCATTTGCGCGCCCGGCAGCAGGATGCGCAATTCGCTGAGCAGGTCGGACAAATCGCCTTCGTCGCCTGGCTGGCCATCTTCATCCTGGTGTTGCGCGTGTGGCATGGGAGCGTCCTCGTGGTGGTGATGGGGCCAGTCTACGCACAAGCGCCCAGGCCGACTGTGGCCCGGCGCACCGTCAGAAGCATTGCGTGTAGTGTCGACGCAAACGCCACAGGGGCGTCGAAACGATGGGCGTGGCGCTGTGCGAGGCATCATGGCCGCAATGGCCGCAACTGTGGCGCCGGTGCGGCGCCAGCGCGAAGCTGCCCAGGTCCAGATGCGGGTGGCCGCAGCGGGCGCAGTCGCTGCAGTCCATCGGCATGGCCGCCTGCAAGGCGGCGGCGTAGGCTTGCGCGGCGGGCGGCGTGATATTCAGCTGCACGATGTCGGGAGGGAACAAGCCGGGCAGGGCGCGGCAGTCGATGGCCAGCGCGGCTGCGTTGCGTGCCAGCAGGGTGCCGCCGTCACCAGTCCGGGCGCGCAGTTGCAGCAAGCCATCGGGGCCCAGACGCAAGGTGGTGGCGTGAAACTGGCTGGGGTCGAACAGCACCGGATACAGTACATAGCCCATGGGACTGGCGTGCTGGCGGCAACGCATCTGCTGGCTTGCTTGCCGGTCGGCCAAGTCGGCCTGAGTGCCCCAGTAGCATTGGTGCGTGCGGCACCAGTGGCGTGCTGCGCCATTGCGAAACTTTCCGGCGGGGAGCAGGTCGCACAGGACGATGGCGTCTTCGCCCGCGCCGGCGCGAAAGTGGCCGGTGATGTGGGCGGTGGTGACGGCCAGATGGCCCGTGCTCGCTTGCAAGGGCCAGCAGATGCCGGGCAGGGTCAGCGGCATAGACAATGGCGGCTCCGCGCAGCTATCGGCTTGCCAGCCAATAGCCTCCCGGAATGAAAAAGCCCGCCGACTTGGGCGGGCTGTGCTGACGGGCTTGGCTGGTGCATGTTCCCGTCTATTCTTCCGTATCGGCCAGGGTGACGATGGCGCGCGCCCACTTCGAGTATTTCAGGTTCGCCAGGTCGCGCACGGTCTTGATATTGAATGCCTGCTTGAGCAGCTCTGCATCCTTCTCGCTTACGCCTTGCAGCGCATCAACAGGGGCATCAGCGATTTCCTTGAACGTTTTTTTCTCGTAGGCTTTGTCTACCGCTTTATTGATGTTCATGTATTGATACTCCTCAGTAAGTAGGAAAATTAATTCTACACGTTTTTGCGAGCCGTCAATTTACGCTTGCATGTTGTGCCGAACTAAATATGATGGAGGTGGGCGCAGCTGAGGCCAAGCCTGTTTTTGAATAGCTTGTTGCATTGTAAATATGGCATGTGAATTATGTATAGTATAATTGTTGTGTATGTCGGCGACTAGGCGTCGGCCTACCGGACGCCGCTATACGCGGCACTAATGGACAGCGTTCAGGAGAATACGATGAGTTTGCTAGATCAACTTGCGGGACAGGCGATGAGCGCTTTGGGCAATAAGGGCGCGGATGGGGAGGCCCCGTCGGGGCTGATGGCCAGTGTAATGGATCTGGTCAACCAGCATGGCGGCTTGCCGGGCCTGCTGCAGAAATTCCAGGAAAGCGGCCTGGGCGACCAGGTGGCCAGCTGGATCGGCACCGGTGCCAATGCGCCTGTCTCCGGCGAACAGATCAAGGATGCGCTGGGTGCCGACACGATCTCCCAGATCGCTGAAAAAGCGGGCGTCGCACCGGACGCGGCCTCGGGCGGCCTGGCAGCCTTGCTGCCCCAGCTGATCGACAAGCTGACGCCCAACGGTCAAGTGCCAGAAAGCAATGACCTCGTCAGCCAGGGCTTGAATATGCTCAAGGGTAAGTTCTTCGGTTGATTTTCTGGTCTTGGAAGTGAAAAACCTCGCAGCGATGCGAGGTTTTTTTATGCGCAAGGTCTTGCGTGTAATGTGTGAACGTCTGAAAAACGCCTGCGGCCAGGCGCCGCCCCGATGGCAGTAGGCCAGTACGGCGAAGGACTAGAGTAAGCCCGGCAACAACGCCACGGTTTTTTTTCAGGCAGCGGCCATCATGCCGAAATGGGGTTGCGCGTCGGTCAGCCGCGCCGTACTTCCCTCCACCAGATAGGAACAATAGCGCCGCCGCTCGGCGATGCCGCCGCGCCGCTCCATCAGTTCGCCCAGCATGGCGACGGCATCGGCAGCCATTTTTTGCACGGGCTGGCGCAGGGTGGTGATGTCGTAGCTGAGCCAGCCGGACGCTTCCAGCGCGTCGAAACCGGCCACCGACATTTGCAGCGGCACCTGGATGCCCAACTGGTGGCGCGCCGTGTCCAGGCAGCCGATGGCCATGATGTCGTTGCCGCAAATGACGGCGTCCGGCACGCGACCCAGGCGGTCGATGACCTTGCGCAAGCCCCGACCGCCGCTGGCGTAATCGTAGTTGCCGCTGACGACGATGGGCGCGGGCAAGCCCAGCGTGAACAGCCGGTCCAGCACGCCGGCCTTGCGTTCCTGCGCCACGGCCGAATCGCCGGGGCCATCGATGATGGCGAACTGGCGGTGACCCGCCTCGGCCAGGCGCGAGACGAGCAGGCGCGCCGCTTCCGCCTGGTCGCACAGCACGGCATGCACGGCGTGCTCTCGGGGGCTGCGGTTGAACAGCACCAGCGGCACGTCGCGGCGGCCAAATTCGGCCATTTGCTCGTCCGACAGGCAGGCGGCCACGACGGCGCCATCGACCTGGTATTGCCACACATCGCTCAAGACTTTGCCGATGTCCGCTTCGCGCTCCAGGGTAAATAGCAATAAACGCTTGCCCTGGCGGGCGATTTGCTGGCTCAGGTCGGACAACACTTGTGGATAGTACAAATTGGCCAGGTTGGAAATGATGACGGCAACCAGGTTCGAGCGGCGCGTGATCAAGCTGCGCGCGGCCGCGTTGGGGATGTAGTCGAGGCTGATTGCCGCCTGCATGACCTTGGCATGCGTGGCGGGCGAGATGCTGGCGCCCGGCTTGAAGCATCGCGATACGGCCGATTGCGACACGCCGGCAAGCAGGGCCACATCATACGAGGTCACGCGCCGTCCGGCACCGGGTGCGGGGCGGGTGGTGATGGGTGTCCGGGCCACAGTATTCTTTTTTCGCATATTGGTCTGGCAAGCAATCTGTCTCAAAATATTCCTGCAGGCCCGGCCGCTCGTGGCGGCCTGGGCGGGCAGAATGAGCATAGCGCAAAAGATTGCCGCATGGCAAGACTGTTTTCTTGTTCATGTTGCAAAAAATATGACTGAATGGCAAGTGGTATGCTTGCCCTTGAATCGGTACCGCGCCGCCGCCGTCGCAGCAGACCAGGGAAACGAGGAGGGCAGCCAGCAACGCTGCGGCCAGGGCGCGCGGGCGGTGCATGGGGGCGTAGGGCGCGATGGGTCTCCGGGAGCTGGCCGAGTTGCTCGGTGTCACTTCCCAAGAGTAGCTTTTGCACGCCGTAGCTACTTGATGAAAAGCAAGCTTGTTGTCTTGGCCGTACCGGAAGTATTTTTCTGGTGCAATGGCGTGCATTCTGATAAGATAACGCCCCTTTATTCAGGGAAGGGTCGACATGGCCAATGCTTGCGGCGTCGATTTCGGCACGTCAAATTCCACGGTAGGCTGGGCGCGTCCCGGGCAGAGCACCATGCTCGGCCTGGAAGATGGCAAGACGACCTTACCGTCCGTTGTCTTCTTCAATGCGGAAGACGAGGAAGTCAGTTTTGGCCGCGCGGCGCTGGCCGGCTATCTGGCCGGCTACGAGGGGCGCTTGATGCGCTCGCTGAAAAGCTTGCTGGGCACCAGTCTCATCGACGGCCAGACGGAAGTGGGCGGCCGTGCGCTGCCATTTCGCATGTTGCTGGCCCAATTCATAGGCGAAGTGAAGCGCCGCGCCGAGCAATCCGCCGGCCGCGAATTTTCGTCCGCCGTGTTCGGCCGTCCCGTCTTCTTTATCGACGACAATGCGCAGGCCGACCAGCTGGCGCAAGATACCCTGGCCGAGGTGGCCCGTTCCGTGGGCTTCAAGGACGTTGCTTTCCAGTTCGAGCCGATTGCCGCTGCGTTTGACTACGAGTCGCAAATCGACAGGGAAGAGCTGGTACTGATCGCCGACATCGGTGGCGGTACATCCGACTTTTCCCTGGTGCGGCTGTCGCCGGAGCGTGCGAAGAAGACGGAGCGGCGCGAGGATATCCTCGCCACCGGCGGCGTACACATCGGCGGCACGGACTTCGATAAATACCTGAGCCTGTCTTCCGTCATGCCTCTGCTCGGCTATGGCAGCCGCCTGCACAACAATAGCGAAGTGCCATCCAGCTATTATTTCAACCTGGCTACCTGGCACACCATTAACCTGGCTTACACCAAGAAGATCTGGATGCAGCTGGCCGACGTGTGTCGCGATTCGCGTGAGCAAGACAAAGTGAAACGTTTGCAAAAGCTCATCGACGAGCGCGCCGGTCATTGGCTGGCCATGAAAGTGGAAGAGGGCAAGATTGCCCTGTCCGACGCGGCCGAAGTGCAGTTGGAGCTCGACCGTTTGTCGCCCGCGCAAAGCCTGTTGCTGAAGCGCACGCAATTCGACGAAGCCATCGGCCATTTGTGCGGTTCCGTGGAAGAAACCGTGCTGCGTTTGCTGCGCGATGCGGGCGTGGCGCCGGAAGCCGTTGACACCGTGTTCTTCACGGGCGGCTCTTCCGGCGTGCGCTTGCTGCGCGAAAAGATCGCCGCCCTGGTGCCGGCCGCGCGCAAAGTCGAAGGCGACTTGTTCGGCAGTATTGGCGCGGGATTGGCGCTGGACGCAGTACGTAAATTTGGTTGATAATCATCACCCCGCCGCACCTCCGAAAGAACGCCCCATGAATGTGTTTGACAAACCGATCGTCATGATCGACTTCGAGACGACCGGTCTGTCACCCGACATGGGCGATCGCATCACGGAAGTGGCGGCCTTGCGCATCGAGGGCGGGAAAATCACCGACCGCTATGTGACCCTGATCAATTGCAATGCGCGCATTCCCTCGTTCATCACGGGCTTGACGGGCATTACGCAGGCCATGGTGGACAAGGCACCGCCCGTGGCCGAGGTGGTGCCGCAGCTGATCGATTTCATCGGCAGCGATGCCTTGTCGGCGCACAATGCCAGTTTCGATGAAAAATTCCTGCGCGCGGAAAGCGCCAGGCTGAACCTGACGCCCGCGCACCAGTCGCTCGTGTGTTCCTTGAAACTGTCGCGCCGCGTGTTTCCCGGCATGGCCAGCTACAAGCTGGGCTTGCTGTCGAGCCAGCTGGGCATCGCCTTCAAGAGCGCCGCCCACAGGGCCGAGTCCGACGCGGAAGTGGCGGCGCAAGTGCTGATCCATATTGGCCGCCATTTGCGCAGCAATTACGGCATTGCCGATGTCGACGCCGACCTGCTGGTGTCACTGAACAAGCTGGCGGCCGCGAAAGTGCCGCAATTCCTGCAAAAGCACCCATCACGCCGCTGAGCTGCATCGCGCATCGAAGCGGGCTCATCAAAACGATATGATTTTGCTATTTCGTTTGAGCCTGCTCAAGTCCTTCCCCCGCATCGAATTTACAATTTAGGCAACACACGATTTCGCCGCCCTGGGCCGCCGTTTTGCGCGTGCCGCCGGCAAGCGCGATGTGGGTGGGGGCGCACATGGACAAGCACCATACTGCCAGAGATAGCCATCAGGCGTATATCTGGTTCCGCACGGCTGCCGAGCAGGGCAATGCCTATGCCCAGTTCAACCTGGGATTGCTGTACAGGAAGGGCGAAGGCGTGGCGCAGGACGACGCGCGCGCCTTTGTCTGGCTACGCCTGGCCGCGCTGCAAGGGCTGGCTTATGCGCAGAACCACCTGGGCGCCCTGTATTACCACGGCCGCGGCGTGGCGCAGAGCGACGAGGACGCCGTTCTGTGGTTTCGCCGCGCGGCCGCCCAGGGCGATGCTTCGGCCCAGCATAACCTGGGACAGATGTACCGCAAGGGGCGGGGCGTGCTGCAGAGCGACGAGCTGGCCCTGGCGTGGTTTTACCGCGCCTCGGAGCAGGGCGTGGCCAGTGCGCAATCGCTGCTGGGTGTAGCGTATGCCCGAGGGCTGGGAGCGCAAAAGAACGATGCGCTTGCCCTGGCCTGGTTCCGCAAGGCAGCCTTGCAGGGCGATGCGCAGGCGCAGCTGAACCTGGGGTTCGTCTACAAGCGCGGCCAGGGCGTGGCGCAAAACGATGCGCAGGCGCTGTCCTGGTTCCGCCAGGCCGCTGCCCAGGGCTTGGCCGTGGCCCAGCGGCAACTGGGCGTGGCGTATGCGGAAGGCCTGGGCGTGGCCCCCGATCAGCGGCGTGCCTATGCCTGGCTGCAGCGTGCAGCCGAGCAGGATGATGCCGAAGCCCAGTTCAACCTGGGTCTGATGCTGGCGCGCGGCCGGGGCGTGGAGCAGGACGAGGCGCGCGCCCTTGCCTGGTACCGGCGCGCTGCCCTGCAGGGCCATGGCATGGCGCAATACAATCTGGGCGGCATGTATGCGGGCGGGCGCGGCATCGCCCGCGACTTGCGCCAGGCGCTGGACTGGTATGCCAGGGCGGCTGCCCAGGGCGCGTCGAATGCGCAGTTCAACCTGGGCGTGATGTATGCCAATGGCCAGGGCGTGGAACGCGACGAAGTCTGTGCCGTGCGCTGGTATCGCACGGCCGCCGAGCAGGGCGATGCCAGCGCGCAAAACAACCTGGGCGTCATGTATGCGAATGGCCATGGCGTGCCGCAAGATGACAGCCTGGCCGTGCAATGGTATGCGCGCGCGGCCAGCCAGGGCCTTGCGCTGGCCCAGTACAACCTGGGTTGCATGTATAACAGCGGGCGCGGCGTGGAGAAGGACTTGCCGTGCGGTTACATGTGGCTGGCGCTTGCGGCCGAGGGTGGCGATAGTGGGGCGGCCAGGGCCAGGGAAGCGGCGGCCGCCAGCCTGGAACCGGCACAGTTGGAAGAGGCGCAGCAGCGCTTGCGGCAATGGCAGCAGGGGCGTTACCCGCCGTCGCCGTCGCCTGACTGAAGCGCGGCCACTGTGCGCGCACGCACGCGCACTGCATGCGATAATTGCTCACCGGCATGTCGCGCCGCATTGAGGCAATGCGCGCATGCGTGCGGCGCAGATTTTTGGCATAGTGAAAGGTGGAACATGGTAAGGCAGGCAGGCGAGGATGCATCCGAGCAAAAAGTCATCGACGACATCGCCACGCATGGCTGGCATGGCGTCCATATCAGTGCTGATGAAGAAGGTCCCGGCTATGCCTTCACCATAGGGGCTGGCCACAGCTTTGGCCAGCCCGAATTTCTCATCATGGGCTTGCCGCGCGCCATGGCCCATCAGATACTTGACCTGGCGCTGGATGCCGTGCGCAGCGGCGCCATCACGGATTTCGCGGCCACCACGGACGTCTTGCTGGAAGGCCATCAGTGCGCCTTCGTGCGCGTGCCCGTCGAGCAATACCGCAACTATGTGGGCTATGCGCGCTGGTACTACCAGGGCGACGATTTTACCTTGTACCAGATCGTCTGGCCGTCGCGTGATGGCCATTTCCCGTGGCAGGCGCAGGCCAGTGCGCAATATGTGGATAGCCAGCCCCTGCTGGGACCGGCGCCGCTGGCGGCATGACGGCAGGGACGACGGCCAGGGTTTGTACCGATACGGCTACCCTGTGCGTGTTCGACCCGGCGCTCTTGCGTCACAAGCTGGACGATGACTGCGACTGGTGGAGCATCCCCGGCGCGGAACTGGCGGCCGTGAATGCGGGCCAGGTGGCTTTTTTTAACGTGAGCGGCGACGGCGCGTATGACCTGGTAGTGCACGCAGAACTTGCCGAGCCGCACGTGAGCGTGCATCTGGCCGTGGTCTCGGGCCGCGTCTTCATCGGTGCCGGGGAAGACGTCACGGGCGGCGGCCTGGAACCGGACACGGCATTTGGCGGCCTGTTCGTGGACGTGCCCGTGGGCGGCTGCCGCGTGCAGGCGCGCCGCGATGGCGACTTGATCAGCCTGGCATTCGTGCCCGATGCGCGCAGCAGCAATGCATTTGGCGACCTCGTGCGTATCTGATCCCCATTCATTCTCTTGCTATCGACCCTGGCTAGGCATCCAGGCGCGCCACGCCCGCACCTTGCCGCCGGTCCAGGAACAGGCTGTTGCCGTGGATTTTTTTCGCCTGCTTCTTTGCTTCGGCCGCCTGCGTGGCAATCTGATGGTGGGTGTAGTACTGGTGCGCCTCGACCTTGATGACGCCCAGGGATAAGCTGATCAATGAATAAAACACTTTCTTGCCCTGCCGGTCTTCGCTGATGTAGCCGCCCCGTTCGCAGTCGCTTGTGCTGTAATAGGCGAGAATGGCGGCGGCAAAGCGCTCCAGGATGGCCTGGCAGCGCGTTTCCCAGTCTTCGCTCTGGAACAGAATCATGAAATCGTCGCCGCCGATGTGGCCGATGAAGTCGCGGTTCGGGTCGCAATGGCTGCTGAGGATTTCCCCCGTCAGCTGGATCACGTCGTCACCCTTGCGGTAGCCGTATACATCGTTGAAGGGCTTGAAGTGGTCGAGGTCGCAATAGCAGACCCAGAAACGGGCACCGCTGTGCAGCAGGCGGTCGATATGCTCGTTAATGGGCACGTTGCCGGGCAGTTGCGTCAGCGGGTTGGCGTAACGCGCTGCATTGATCTGCATCTGCGTGATTTCGCGCATCAGGTCGTGGCCCGTGCCCATGCCCAGGTAGCGGCCCTCTTCGGTGATGATGAAGCCGTTGAACAGATGGTGGGCATCGGACTGCACCATGGTGTAGCTGAGTTCCTGCAAGCTCGTCTCGTGATCGGCAATCAGGGGCGTGGCATCCATGAACAGGCTGCATGATTTCTTGCCATACAGTTCGCGCTGGTAGGGACGGGCGAAGTGGTCGATCATCTCGAAGCGGCTGATCAGGCCCAGCGGCACGCCGTCATCGACGACGGGGATGATCATCAACTTCGGTTCTTTCAGGAAGATATCGTATACCTCGTTATTATTGCGCTGCGGCGAGACGGCCGCCACCCGGTGCAGCAGCTTGCGGATGCTGGAGCCGTTCTTTTCCAAGCTGCTGCGCTGCGGATACACGGCCACGCCGTTGCGCCCCAGCGCCTGCACCACTTCGGCCGGCAGCGCGCGAGCCGGCACCGCGTTGGGCCGTCCCAGGTGATAGCCTTGCCCGAAGGCCACGCCCAAGTCGCGCAAGACCAGCAATTCCGTCTGCGCCTCGATGCCTTCGGCAATGACCAGGGTGCCCGATTTTTCCGCGATTTCCTGGATCGAGCGCACGAACTGCAGTTTCACGGGATCATGATTGATGCCCTGGATGAAATGCATGTCGATTTTTACGTATTCCGGGCGCAGTTCCGACCACAGGCGCAAGCTGGAAAAGCCTTCGCCCAGGTCGTCGATGGCGATCTGGAAACCCATATTGCGGTAATGTAGCACCGCTTCGCGCATCAGCTCGTAATCGTAGGTGGGTTGGTTTTCCGTCAGCTCGATGATGACACGGTCCGGATTGATGCCGATGTGCTCGATGTATTCCAGCGTTTCGCCATGGCGGGCATTGCGTAGCAGCAGGCATTCGGGGCTGACATTGAGAAACAGCTTGCCCGGTAGCTGCAGTTCGGCAAAGCGTTCGAGCACCACTTGGCGGCACAAGTGTTCCACTTCCAGGGTCAGGTCATGCGCGCGCGCCACCTTGAACAGATTCATCGGCGCGTGCAGGGGGCTGTCGGACGGTCCCCGTATCAAGCCTTCGTAGCCGATGATGTCGCCGCTGTGCATGTGGATGATGGGCTGGAACAGTGCGCTGAGTTTGCGGCCCGCCAGGATCTCGTGCAAGGCATCCGTTCCTTCGATGGGCATGGGGGCCGATGGCGGCTTCAGGTAAGCCACATTCGATGGCATCGCGCCGGGCGGCGCGGCGGTGGTGGAAGGGAGGGCGAGAGTGTGCATAGGAGGATGTGGCGGCACGGCCTCTGGACGGGCCATGAACATGTTGCCTATAGTAAAGAAGATTTATGACAGCTTGATGAAACGTATTAGCTTTTGATAATGTTTCTTTCCTACCTGTCAGTTTGCCGATTCTCCCCAAAAACGTGATTTACCACGGCGTTTACTGTGGAAGTCCCAAACAAAAAACGGCAAATCCCGCAGATAACTGTGCTTTAAAAGTGGCAATCCGCGCTATGATTTCTCTTGGCGAAAGTCAACATGGGCAGCCGCCACGCGTGTTTGCGCGGCCTGCTTTCCTCGACATCCAACAATGAGACAAACAACCCATGCAATTACGTAGTGCAACCCTCATATTCAGCTTGCTGGCCGCTTTCGGTGGCAATGCCATGGCACAGTCCGCACCAGCATGCCCGGCAGGCGACGGCGCTCCCGTGACGTATCCGCTCAGCAAAAAAGTCGACCAGCAAGACAGCTATTTCGGCACCACCATCGCCGATCCGTACCGCTGGCTGGAAGACGCCAACAGTGCGGAAACGGGCGAATGGGTCACGGCGCAAAACAAGCTGACGCAGTCGTACCTGGGCACCATTCCCGAGCGCGCCGCGATCAAGCAGCGCCTGACCAAGCTGTGGAATTATGAGCGTTTCTCTACGCCAACGAAGCAGGGCGGCCGCTACTTCTACAGCCGCAACGACGGCTTGCAGAACCAGGCCGTGCTTTACACGGTGAAAAAACTGACGGACGAACCGCGCCTGCTGCTGGATCCGAACACCCTGTCCACCGATGGCACGGTGGCGCTGGCCGGCACCTCGATCAGCCCGAACGGCAAATACCTGGCCTATGCCACATCCGCTTCCGGTTCCGACTGGAACGAGTGGAAAGTGCGCGACATCGAATCGGGCAAGGATTTGACGGACCACATCAAATGGGCCAAGTTCTCGGGTGCCTCGTGGACCAAGGACAACAAGGGTTTCTTCTATAGCCGCTATGACGCGCCGAATGAAGCAACCAAGCTGGCTGATATCAATTACTTCCAGAAATTGTATTTCCACAAGATCGGTACGCCGCAAAGCGACGACGTGCTGGTCTTCGACCGTCCCGACCAGAAAGAATGGGCGTTTGGCGGCAGCACCGTCAGCGATGACGGCAATTATTTGATCATCACGGCCACGCAGGGCACGGAACGCAAGAACCGTGTCTTCTACAAGGATTTGCGCCAAAAGAACGCCAAGGTGGTGGGCTTGCTGGAAGCGTTCGACGCTTCCTACTCCTTCATCGACAACGACGGCCCCGTGTTCTTCTTCAAGACGGACAACAATGCGCCGAAATCGCGCGTAATCGCCATCGATACGCGCAAACCTGCGCCTGCCGACTGGAAAGAAGTCGTGCCGCAAAGCGCGGAAACCCTGGTTGCCGTCAACCTGATCAACAATCAGCTGGTGCTCGATTACCTGAAAGATGCGCAAACGCAAATCAAGATCGTCGACCTGAACGGCAAGCTGGTGCGCGAAGTGGCCTTGCCGGGCATCGGTTCGGCGGGAGGCTTTGCCGGTAAACGTAGCGACACGGAAACGTTCTACTCGTTTACCAGTTTTACGACGCCAGCGACCATCTACCGCTACGACATGAAGTCGGGCAAAAGTACGGTGTACCGCCAGCCGAAGGTCGATTTCGACCCGAATGCCTTTGAAACGCGCCAGCAATTCTTTACCAGCCGCGACGGCACCAAGGTGCCGATGTTCATCGTCTCGAAAAAAGGCATGAAGCTCGATGGCACGAACCCGACCTATCTGTACGGCTATGGCGGCTTCAATATTTCGCTCACGCCTAGCTTCTCCGTGGCGAATCTTGCCTGGGTGGAAATGGGCGGCGTCTACGTGATGGCCAACCTGCGCGGCGGCGGCGAATACGGCGAAGCCTGGCACCAGGCTGGCACCAAGCTGAACAAGCAAAACGTGTTCGACGATTTTATCGGCGCGGCGCAATGGCTGGTGGACAACAAGGTTACCTCGCCATCGAAACTGGCGATCGGCGGCGGCAGCAATGGCGGCCTGCTGGTGGGCGCGGCCATGACGCAGCGTCCGGACCTGTTCGCTGCAGCCATCCCGCAAGTGGGCGTGCTTGACATGTTGCGTTTCCACAAGTTCACCGTGGGCTGGGGCTGGGTGCCTGACTACGGTTCGTCGGACGACGCAGAGCAGTTCAAGGCGCTGGTGAAATACTCGCCATTGCACAACCTGAAGGCGGGCGGCTGCTATCCGGCCACCATGATCACCACGGCCGACCACGACGACCGCGTCGTGCCAGCCCACAGCTTCAAGTTCGCCGCTGCTGCCCAGGCGGCGCAAGGTGGCCCGGCACCCGTGCTGATCCGCATCGACAGCAAGGCGGGCCATGGCGCCGGCAAGCCGACGACCAAGCAGATCGAAGAAGTGGCTGACCGCTGGGGCTTCCTCAGCCGTTCGCTGAAGATGACGCCGGTAGTGGCGGAGCCGGCCAAGGTAGCGGCGCAGTAAAACACGGCAGGTCGGATTAGCGCGGCATCGCCGTGCGTAATCCGACACCACCTGTCATGTCAGCACGATGTCGGATTACGCGGGGCTTTTCGCCCCGCTAATTCGACCTACAGTCACAATCCTCGCCAGCACACCCTCCCCAAACAAGGCCTGAAACGGCAAATCCTTGCGCTGCGCATAGCCGATATAGCAATCGCACTTGAAGCGGGGGCAGGGCCGTTCCTGCAGCATGTCCTCCAGTTCATCCGCATACAAATTCCCCAGCCGCTCGGGCACGAAGTGGCAGCGCGCCAGTTCGCCAGCGCCATCGACGGACAGCGACGCTTCGCCCGCCAGGCAAGGTTTGCCGCGTGAGGGAGACGGGCGGCGGTTTTGCGCGAACCACGGGTCGACGCCATCGAGCCAGGCCAGGTCTTGCTCGCTGTAGTAGCCGGGGCCACGGCGGTCATACGCGTTCAGCCACAGGTAGACGTGGGCGGGCAGGGCCGTGCGCAGGGCGCGGATGGCATCCAGGTGTTCATTCATTGCCACGACGCCCACGGAGTAGCGCACGCCCATGGCGTCCAGGCGCGCGCAGCGTGCGAGAAAACGGGCCAGTGTCGTCTGGTCCGGATGGTAGGTGCACCACAGGCCGATCTTTTCCAGCCCGTCCATGTTCTCCAGCCAGCCCAATGGGCCGGACAGATTCGTCTGCAGCGCCACCTGGCGCACGTGCGGCAGCGTTGCCAGGGTTTGCATGGCCGTACGGTAGTGGCGCCGCACCAGCGCTTCGCCCCAGGGCGTGAACAGGACACTGATGTTCCGGTTTTGCGCCGCCACCCAGCTGGTGAAGCGTGCCACTTCGCGCGCATCGCGGGCCAGCGCAGCGCGGCTGTCGCGTTTTTTGGCAAACGGGCAGTAGCCGCAGGCGTAATTGCAGCTCGATAGCGTGCCCCGGTACAGCAGGGACAGCGTTGCTGCCGGCGCTGTCAGCACGCCTGGCCGCCTTCGGCCATCAGCGCCCGCACCGTATCGGACGCCAGCCAGGGGCCGATGGTATCGGCGTAGCTGTAGCCCCGCTCATTCAGGCGCAGCAGCGGGCCATCCTCTTGCACCAGGGCCAAGGAGTGCAGCTCGGCCAGTTGCGGCAAGTCTTCTTCGCAGCGCGTGCCGAAGCGCGCCATGTAGGTGTCGCGGTCCAGGCCCGGTTCGGTCAGCAGCGACTGGATCACGTAGCGGCGGCGCTGTTCTGCTTCATCAAGCTGGTAGCCGTGTTCTGCCTGCGCGAAGCGCGCTTCATCGAGCGCCAGATACTGTTCGATGATGTTGATGGTGTCCGTGCGCGCCACTGCGTACTCGCTCGAATAATGGAGGTTGGCCGTGTAGGAGCGGGCGCCCGCGCCCAGGCCCACCATGCCATCGTTCTGGCAGCAGTACGATGGCCCGTTTTGTTCCGGCGCATGGGGCGCGCGGAACATGCGCATCGAGACCTGCTCGTAGCCTTGCGCGCGCAAATGGTCGCGCGCGGCCGCGTACAGGGCCAAACGGCTGTCGCCGTCCTGCGCCAGCATGATGGGATTGAGCGATTGAGCGCCCTGGCGGCGCGCCACCTTGCCGAGGCCCGTCTGCTCGCGCACGTACAGCGGATACAAATAGATTTCCTCGGGCGCGAAGGCCAGCGCGCTGTCGATGGAGGCCAGCAGGCTGGCCACGGTTTGCCCGGCGATGCCGTAGATAAGGTCCAGGTTCAGGGTCGGAAAACCGGCGGCGCGTATCAGGCCGATGGCGTGATGGACGGTGGCGTTTTGCTGCGGCCGGGCCAGCGCGCGCATTTCGCCGGCGGCAAAACTCTGAATGCCCAGGCTGACCCGGTCGATGCCATGCGCGCGGCACACGGCCAGGCGTTCGGTGGTGATGGTTTCTGGCGACGCTTCGATGCCGGCCGGCGTGTGCTGCAGGTCGATGCCGAGGATATCGCGCGCGCCGCGCAGCAAGGTGTCCAGCTGCGCCGGCGACAGATAGGTGGGCGTGCCGCCGCCCAGCGCGAAGCGGGCAAAGCGCCGTTCGCCCAGTGCGCCGGCCAGGGCGCGCATCTGCACCAGCACTTGCTGCACGTAGCGCTCGACCATGTCGCCGCTTGGGCGGGCCATGGCGAACAGGTTGCAAAAGCCGCAGCGCATCTCGCAAAACGGGATGTGGATGTAGGCAAAGAGGGCGGAACGGTCTTGCTGCGCCCACAGTGGCGCGAGGGGCGCCGCCTGCGGCAAGGCGCGGTAGGCTGCCTTGTGCGGATAGGAGTAGGAATACGCCTGGTAGGGCGTGTGGCGCATGCGCTGCGCCAGGGTGCCAGGCTGTTCGGCTGGGTTCACGGTGGGGACTCCTTGGGATGTGTATCGGGGGCGATGAGGAAGTGCGCGTACGGCACGTTCCAGACGCTGTCATGGGCCACCCTGTGGCCCCGGTAACCGTCTTCGCCATACGCGCTGCCGTGATCCGAGCAGACGATGGCAAACGTGGGCGCGCGCGCGGCGCAGGCGGCAAACAGTGGCGCGAGCGCCTGGTCGACATAGCGCAGGGCCGCCGCATGGCTTTCCAGGCAGTCGGCGCGGCAGCCGGGCAGGTAGGCGCGGTTCGGCGTGTGCAGGGCCGCCACGTTGATGAACAAGAAGGTGCGCTGATCGCTGTCCGCCAGGCGGGCTATGGCCAGTGCCACCTGTTTTTGCGTCGAATGGCGGCTGGCCACGCCCATGCCGGCGTTCCAGTGGCTTTCCTGGAACAGCGACGGCAGCACCGTGCCCAGCGCCGTCTGTTTATTAAAGAAACCCACGCCGCCGATGCAGATGGTGCGGTAGCCGCGCGCGGCCAGCGCGGAGGGAAGGTCCGCTTGCTCGAACGCAAACGTGTGCGGCGAGGTGGTTTCGCTGCCCGCGAAGGCGGAAGCGAACAGGCGCGGATGGCGGCCCGGTGCGGCCGGCGTGGGCAAAAAACCCGCGAAGAAGGCCTGGTGCGCCGCATACGTGAAGGTCGCAGGCGAGTGGCGCCGTTCCCAGCCTCCCGGTGGTAAAAAACGCCCCAGCACGGGCAGTTCGCCTGCTTCATGCAGCGCTTGCGCCACGTCAAAGCGCAGGGTGTCGAGCGTGATGAAGACGATGTCGTGGCTGCCGACGATGGCGTGCATGTCAGGGATGGTCGGTGGTTCTTTAGGCATGTTGGCTGAAATGAGAGAGCTGCGCCGTGTACGTATCCGCGTCATGCCACAGCAGGCCGGGCAGCAGGTCGCCAAAGGCATTGGCTTCGAGCACGCGGGCCTGGCCGTTGCTCACGACAAGGTCGTAGCCTGTCACATGGCTGGCGGGGAAGGCGCGCGCCGCTTGAGAGCTTGTGTCCTCCAGTGCGCGCATGTCGGCGTCGTTCAGCAGGCTGGAAGCGTCGCCGCGCCGGTTGTCGAGGTGCAGATTGGTCACCATGTGTTGTCCGATGCGCGCCACGCGGTGCGCGGGTTGGCCGGCTACGGTCACCACGCGCAGGTCGTAATGGCTGTCGCCGCAGCGGGGTTTGTTCAGCCACGCTTCCGCGTACAGTTCCTGCGCGGCCAGCGCATCGACCAGGGCCGCGATGTCGTGTTGCGTCTCGTAGCGCGCCATGCGCTTGACATTGAACAAGCGTGTCTGGCCATCCGCCTGCGATAAGGTGGCCGAGGTGGTGGCTTGCTGCCGCCCGGCCTTGTTCCTGCGGTAGGCGACGACGCCGGACGCGGACGAGCCGTAGCGCGGCTTCAGATACACGCGGTCCAGGTCATGCTGGTGCAGCAGCGACTGCAGGTGCGCGTAGCCGTGCACGGGGCCGAGCAGGGTGGGAATGGCGACGCCATGCGCGGCCAGGTGGCGCTGGCAGGCCAGCTTGTCCGTCATGAGGCGGATGTCGGCCGGCGCATTGACCACGCGCGCCTGCGGCAGCTCGGCCAACTGCGCGGCCAGGGTCGCCATGGCAGACGTAAAACCGGCAAACCAGGCATCCATGGCCAGCAGTTCGCCATGCGCGGGCGCGGCGACCGGCGGACGGTCCAGCAGCCGGCAGCCTGCCTGCAGCAACAGCAAATGGGCGGCGGGATCGTCGCCGGGAGGTTCGATTTTCAATAGGCCGGGATGCGCCAACGCGACATTGAGCAAGGCGGGCTGACTTAGCCAGTCGCGCCATTCCAGCACCTGCGCGGGCGGCAGGCGCAGCTGCGCGCGCGCCGCCTGCATCAGGCGCACGCGCTTGCTGCCAGCGGTCGCCAGCAGGGTGAGATGCGTGTGCAAGGAATGAAACTCCGTTTACTTGACCACGACTACTCGCCCACTGCCACGTAACGGTAGCTTTCACCGTCGTCTTCGTCCGCTTCCTGGGGATCGTCCAGCACCACCTCGAAGGGCAGCGCCTTCAGTTTCGCCTGGTTTTCCTCGGAAATGTAGTGGTGCGACAGGTCCAGGCGCGTCAAGCCGCCCAGCTGCGTGTGATTGAGCACGGCCACGGCGCCCAGGTCGCCGATGGTGCCCAGCGACAGGTCAAGCGTGGCGAGCTGCGCCACCAGCGGTTCTTCCGCCAGCCAGACGGCCAGGTCGTCGGCGATTTCCGCGTCGCGCAGGCCCAGGTAACGCAGGGAGGGCACGGTCAGCTGTGCCAGCACCTTGCGGTACAGGTCGACGTCGCCCGAAAAGCCATAGTCGTCCGTGCCCAGCCACAGTTCCAGGTGCTCCAGCTGCGGCATGCTCGATTGCGCCAGTGCTTCGGCGATCTTTTGATCGAGTCCGCCCGCTTCGATGATGAAGCGACGCAGGTGCTGGTGGGCGAACGGTTCGATGACAAGTTCATTGCCGCCGCGGATACGCAACTCTTCGAGCTGAGGAAAGGCATCCAGCAGGGGCTTGTAGCTGCCTTGCACGATCCACGAGATTTCGCATTCCTCGTACGTCATGTCGCCGATGAACAGGGCGCGCAAGCTGGGCAGTTCGGCGGCGTGGGCGATCAGCGCGGCCATCACCTCGTCGGCGCCCGATTCGTACGGGTCGCCCCACATGCCGATGATCAGCGCTTCGAGCGCATTCTTGTCGGCCTTGCCGAGGAAGCCGGCGATCAGCTCGTCCATCTTGCGCTCGTCGTCGTACTCGAGCGACAAACGGTAGACGATGTCGGGCGAGGCGTCGAACGGCAGGTCCGGGTCGTACTGGACGACTTTCTTGTTGTGGAAGGTGGTGGTGCTGTCGGAAATCGTCATTGCTAAGGCTCCATGAAAGACAGTGAAAATCTTGTCTAATCCAAAATCTTAGCATGGGCGAAAGAGCTTATTGCACACTGCTGAAAAGCAACTATCTATGGATGACCACTAATAAGGCCTTGCCTTCGGTCTTGCCCAGGTTGCGGATGATATGCGGCTGGTCCGCCGGATAGCGTGCCGTACCGCCATTCTTGACCTTTTTCTTTGCCGCGCCCACTTCCAGTTCCAGGTTGCCGTGGATGACCGTCAAATGCTCGGTGGTGCCCGGATCATGCGGCTGCGACGCCAGTTCGCCACCCGGTGCCAGGGTCACTTCATACCATTCATATTTGCCCGCCAGTTCCATCGGCCCCAGGATGCGCAGCACGTAGCCCGCATGGTCGCCGGGCAGGGTGGGGGTTTCGTGGGCGTCCGTGATGCGGATGGTTTCCACGGCTTTTTCCGCGCTGGACAGCAATTCGCCGATCTGCACGCCCAGGGCGTTGGCCAGGCGCCAGGTGATGGCGATGGTGGGATTGGCTTTTTCGCGCTCGATTTGCGACAGCATGGACTTCGAGACGCCCGCGATGCGCGACAAATCCTCGAGTGTCAGGCCGCGCGCCAGGCGCAGCCGTTGCAGGGTGGCACCCACTTCAGGGGGAGAATTGGTCGAAACACTGGTTTTCATCGGCGGGTGGCTTGCAAAGTTCAATAGGCTTGGGTAATATCCACTATATTGAATTTCAGTTCGACATAGTGGATTTTGAGGAAAAACACGGAAACGTGTAGACTTCAAACAGCGCTTCACGGTACAGCAAACTGCGCGCACCGGTCAAGCGGCCGCTCCCCCTATGACGGCTGAGGTCACCCGGCTACCACACATACAACAGGGACACACAAGGATCATCATGAGCGAGCAAGCGAAGAACACCTTTTTCAGCGGTCTGCAACAGAATCTCGATCAATTGCGCCAGCAGGGCTTGTACAAGCCCGAGCGCGTGATCGCCTCGCGCCAGGGCGCTGAAGTGGTGTGCGACGATGGCCGTACCCTGATCAATATGTGTGCGAATAACTATTTGGGCCTGTCCGGCGACCTGCAAACGCAGGAAGCGTCTATTGCCGCTACGCAAAAATACGGTTACGGCCTGTCGTCCGTGCGCTTCATTTGCGGCACGCAAACCGTGCACAAGGAACTGGAACAGGCGATTTCCGCTTTTCTGGGTACCGAGGACACGATTTTGTACGCGGCCGCATTCGATGCCAACGGCGGCGTGTTCGAGCCTCTGTTCGATGAAAACGACGCCATCATCTCGGACGCGCTGAACCACGCCTCCATCATCGACGGCATCCGCCTGTGCAAGGCTGGCCGCTACCGCTATGCGCACAACGACATGGCGGACCTGGAAGTGCAGCTGCAAGCAGCGATTGCCGCCGGCAAGCGCCATAAAGTCATCGTGACGGACGGCGTATTCTCGATGGATGGCACGATTGCGCAACTCGACAAGATCTGCGACCTGGCCGACAAATACGGCGCGCTGGTGATGATCGACGAATGCCACGCCTCCGGCTTCATGGGCGCGACGGGCCGCGGCACGCACGAACACCACAATGTGATGGGCCGCATCGACATCATCACGGGCACCCTGGGCAAGGCACTGGGCGGCGCCATGGGTGGCTTTACCTCGGCGCGCAAGGAAGTCATCGACACGCTGCGCCAGAAATCGCGCCCGTACCTGTTCTCGAATACCCTGGCGCCATCGATCGCAGGCGCCTCGCTGTCGGTGCTGGAGCGTCTGGCCAAGTCGACCGAGCTGCGCGACCGCCTGCATGAAAACACGGCTTTCTTCCGCAGCGAGATCGAGCGCATCGGCTTCACCATCAAGCCGGGCACGCATCCGGTGGTTCCCGTGATGCTGTTCGACGCCCCCGTGGCGCAGAAGTTCGCCGCCCGCCTGTATGAACTGGGCGTGCTGGTGACGGGTTTCTTCTACCCGGTCGTGCCGATGGGCCAGGCCCGTGTCCGCGTGCAACTGTCGGCTGCCCATACCCGTGAACAGCTGGTGCAAGTGCTGGCCGCCTTCGAGCAGGCCGGCAAGGAACTCGGTCTGCTGACCACTACCACTACCAATTAACAAGAACCCAGGAAAATAGCATGGAACGCATCTTAGTCATAGGCGCAAACGGCCAAATCGGTAGTGAGTTGGTGGGCGCGCTGGCGCAGCAGCACGGCGCGGACAACGTCATCGCCAGCGACATCGGCACGAACAACCTTTACCAGGCCAAGCGCTATGCCCAGCTGAACGTGCTGGACAAGGACGGCCTGGCGAAAATCATCGCCGACGAAGGCATCACCCAGGTATACCAGCTGGCGGCCATGCTGTCGGCCACGGGCGAGGCGGCGCCATTGAAAGCGTGGAGCCTGAACATGGATGGCTTGCTCAATATCCTGGAACTGGCGCGCGAGCGGGGCGAAGCGGGCAAGCCGCTGCGCATCTTCTGGCCATCGTCGATTGCCGCATTTGGCCCGAACACGCCGCAGGTCAATACGCCGCAAATGACGGTGATGGACCCGACGTCGATGTACGGCATCAGCAAGCTGGCCGGCGAACGCCTGTGCGAGTACTACTTCAACAAGTATGGCGTGGACGTGCGCAGCATCCGCTACCCTGGCATCATCAGCTATAAATCGCCTCCGGGCGGCGGCACCACAGATTACGCCATCGCCATCTTCCATGCGGCCTTGCGCGGCGAACGCTACGACTGCTTCCTCGATGCGAACACCACCTTGCCGATGATTTACATGCCCGACGCCATCCGTGCCACCATCGAACTGATGGACGCGCCGGCTGCATCGATCCAGATCCGTTCGTCCTACAATGTGGCCGGCGTGTCGTTCAATCCCGAGCAACTGGCGAAAGCCATCGTGCACATGGTGCCGGACTTCAAGATCAGCTACAAGCCGGACAGCCGTCAGGCCATCGCCGACAGCTGGCCGCAAAGCCTGGACGACAGCAAGGCCAGTGCCGACTGGGGCTGGAAGGCGCAGATCGGCGTCGAGCAGATGGTCACTGACATGCTGGCCAATGTCGATGCAGGGCAGCCGGCCAAGGCAGCCTGAGTCCCACACAAGCATTCATAAAAACATACTAATATAAAGAGACACTACATGGATATGAGCGTATTTGACCTGTTCAAGATCGGCATTGGGCCGTCGAGTTCCCATACTGTGGGGCCGATGGCGGCGGCGCGGCGTTTTCTGGTCGAATACGGTCCGCTGGACCAGGTAGTGGGCGTCGAGGCGGCCCTGTATGGCTCGCTGGCGCTGACGGGTGTGGGCCATGCGACGGACAAGGCCGTCATTCTGGGTTTGATGGGTGAAACGCCGCAAGACGTCGCGCCCGATGCGGTCGACAGCAAGCTGGCCGCCATCGAGTCGGCCGGTGAAATCGCGCTGCTGGGCACGCATGTAGTGCCGTTTACGGCGGCCACAGGCTTGATCTGGCACAAGAGCGAGTCCCTGCCCGAGCACCCGAACGGCATGCGCTTTACCTTGAAACTGGCGGACGGCAGCCGTGTCGACAAGGTGTATTACTCGATCGGCGGCGGTTTTATCCGCGAAGCGGGCGAGGCGCAGGCCGAAGCGGCCGTGGAGTCGGCCGCCAGCGCCAGAGTTGTGTTTCCGTTCGACACCATGGAGCAGTTGCTGGCGCATGGCGTGGAAAGCGGCCTGTCGATTCCGGAAATGCTGCGCGCCAACGAGTGCGTCAAGCGCAGCGACGAAGAATTGAATGCTGGGCTGGACCGCATCTGGCAGGTCATGCGCGACTGCATCGCGCACGGCCTGGAAACGACGGGTAACCTGCCGGGCGGCTTGAACGTCAAGCGCCGCGCCGCCAAACTATGGCGTCTGGCGCAAGAGGCGAAGGCGTCCGACAACCGCGCCAACGACTTGCCGCACGACGCCGTGCACCTGGTCAGCCTGTACGCGATGGCTGTCAACGAAGAAAACGCTGCCGGCGGGCGCGTGGTGACGGCGCCGACCAACGGCGCCGCCGGCATCATCCCGGCCGTGTTGCGCTATTACGCGCAGGATTGCCGCCCCAGCGACCCCGTGGGCGGCGTGCGCCGCTTCATGCTGACGGCAGCGGCCATTGGCATGTTGTGCAAACGCAATGCCTCGATCTCGGGCGCCGAAGTGGGTTGCCAGGGCGAAGTGGGCGTGGCCTGCGCCATGGCGGCTGCCGGCCTGGTGGCGGCCCTGGGCGGCACGAACGAACAAATCGAAAACGCGGCCGAAATCGGCATCGAGCACCACCTGGGCATGACCTGCGATCCTATCGGCGGCCTGGTGCAGATTCCCTGCATCGAGCGCAACGGCATGGGCGCCGTGAAAGCGATTACGGCCGCCTCGCTGGCGCTGAAGGGCGACGGCACGCATTTCGTCAGCCTCGACGAAGTCATCGAAACCATGCGCCAGACAGGCGCGGATATGCAGGACAAGTACAAGGAAACGTCGCTGGGCGGCTTGGCCATTCACGTCATTACGGTGAACCACGCCGCTTGTTGATGCGCTGGCGGTGGTGTCGGATTACGCGCGCAGCGCTAATCCGACCTCCGATACGCCACGGTCGGCGTAGGTCGGCTTAGCCCGCAGGGCGTAAGCCGACATCACCACCTCAGCCACCAACTTCACTCCTCCTCAAACAGCTGCTCCAGCCTTCTCGGGTAGTGATTCAAAAAATCGCGCGTCACGGCATAGTGTTCCGTATCCTCATACGCCACTTCGTGGATGCCGCCGCCCGTAAACATCAGGATTTTCGCGTTCGGGTAGGCCAATAAAATCGGCGAGTGGGTGGCGATGATCAGCTGCGAGTCGTCCTGCACCAGCTGGTGGATCACGGACAAGGCCGCCATCTGACGGCTGGGCGACAGGGCCGCCTCGGGCTCGTCCAGCAGATACAGACCCTTGCCCCGCAGCTTGTTGATCAAGGTCGCCATGAACGCTTCGCCGTGCGATTGCGCGTGCAGTGACTTGCCGCCATAGCTTTGCAGGTATTCCGGCGGCATCTCGTCCATGTAGGTGGCGACGTTGAAAAAGCTCTCGGCGCGCAAAAAATAACTGTCATCGGGCTTCTTGTAACTCTTGCTCAGACGCAAGTGCGCGTGCAAGCCCGATTCCTCGTCCGATGGCAGGGCGATGCGCACATTGCGCGTGCCGCCATCCTTGCCGAAGCCCAGCGCCACGGCCAGCGCTTCGAGCATGGTCGACTTGCCGCTGCCATTCTCGCCGACGAAAAACGTCACGTCGCGGTGGAAGTCCATGTGCACGAAGTCACGGATGGCGGGGATGGTGAATGGATAGTGGTCCAGGTCGACGACGGCGTCGGTGCGCAGCGTGGCGCTTTGCAGATACGGTTTTTTACTCAGCGACATGGCCTGTTCCATGAATGGCCGCAATTCGGCCGACAAACACCAGTGTGGCGCAAATCAGGCGCGTACGCCAGTATGCGAGCCCTACTTTACGCGGGGCGTTGATCTCGCCATAGAAAATTTCCAAAGTGCAATGGTTCTAGCTCTGCCGGGCGCTGCTGTTTGACAACAGATGCGGAGGGCAGGACGGCTGTGTTCGCAGGCGATTCGCCTTGGGGAGCGGCTGGCACTATAATATCCGCTGCCATTCATGATCAACCGCACTCAGCTCAACTGGACTCTTCAAATCTATGCATTACGTGTCTACCCGCGCTGATAAAGCGCCTTTGCAGTCGCAACAGTCATCTTTGCAGCAATTTTCCGACATCCTCCTGGGCGGCCTGGCCCCCGATGGCGGACTGTATCTCCCAGAACACTACCCGCAAGTCACTGGTGCCGAGCTCAATGCCTGGCGCACATTGTCGTATGCCGACCTGGCATTCGAAATCCTGAAGAAGTTCGCCACCGATATCCCGGCCGCGGACCTGAAGGCACTGACGGCGAAAACCTATACCAAGGCAGTTTACAAGAACGCCCGCGCCGGCGAAAACGCGGCCGACATCACGCCGCTGCGCGTGCTCGAAGAAAACGTCGTCAAGGGCGGCCAGACCACCCTGATGCTGCAGGCGCTGTCGAACGGCCCGACCCTGGCCTTCAAGGACATGGCCATGCAGCTGCTGGGCAACCTGTTCGAATATACCCTGGCCAAGCAAGATGCCGAGCTCAATATCTTCGGCGCCACGTCCGGCGACACGGGCAGCGCGGCTGAATACGCGATGCGCGGCAAGAAGGGCATCCGCGTCTTCATGTTGTCGCCGCACAAGAAAATGAGCGCCTTCCAGACGGCGCAGATGTTCAGCCTGCAAGATCCGAACATCGTCAACATCGCCGTCAAAGGCGTGTTCGACGACTGCCAGGATATGGTCAAGGCCGTGTCGAACGATTTGCCGTTCAAGGCGAAACAGAAAATCGGCACCGTCAATTCCATCAACTGGGCTAGAGTCGTGGCGCAAGTCGTGTATTACTTCCGCGGCTACCTGGCGGCCACCACCAGCAATGAGCAAAAAGTGTCGTTCACGGTGCCGTCTGGCAACTTTGGCAATATCTGCGCCGGCCATATCGCCCGCATGATGGGGCTGCCGATCTCGAAACTGGTGGCGGCGACGAATGAAAACGACGTGCTCGACGAATTCTTCCGCACGGGTGTGTACCGTGTGCGCAAGTCGGCCGAAACCTACCATACGAGCAGCCCGTCGATGGATATCTCGAAAGCGTCGAACTTCGAGCGTTTCGTCTACGACCTGGTGGGCCGCGACAGCGAGCGCGTGCGCGCGCTGTTTGCCAAAGTGGAAACGCACGGCGGTTTTGACTTGTCCGGCAAGCCTGGCAGCGATGGCGACGAGTTCAAGCTGGTGGCAAAATATGGTTTCAAATCTGGCAAGTCCACGCACCGGGACCGCCTCGACACCATCCGCGACGTGGCCGACGACTACGGCATCACCATCGACACGCACACTGCCGACGGCATCAAGGTGGCGCGCGAGCACCTGGAGCCGAACGTGCCGATGATCGTGCTGGAAACGGCGCTGGCGGCCAAGTTCAACGAAACCATCCTCGAGGCGCTGGGCGTCGACGCCGAGCGCCCGGCCGGCTTCGAAAACATCGAGGACTTGCCGCAAAAGTTCGACGTGATGGATGCCGACGTCGAGAAAATGAAGGCGTACATCGCCGCCAACACGGGACTGTGATGACAGACGCCAGCACTGTACGCAAGCCGATGCTGTCGGTGGCCGAGGCGCAAGCCTTCATGCTGGGCGCGGCGCGTCCGGTGGCCGAGGTGGAGCATATTGACACCATGCGCGCCAATGGCCGCGTGCTGGCGACGGCGCAAACGTCGACCCTGAACGTGCCCGAACGCGACAACACGCAAATGGATGGCTACGCCGTGCGCGCGCAGGATTGCGCCAGCGGCGCGGCCATGCTGGCCGTGTCGCAGCGCATCGCGGCTGGCCACGTGGGCCAGCCCCTGCAGCCGGGGACGGCGGCGCGCATCTTTACGGGCGCCTTGCTCCCGGACGGCGCCGATTGCGTGGTGATGCAGGAGCAGTGCACCTTGCTTGAGGGCGTGGTGACGGTGAATCACGTGCCGCAGGCGGGTGAATGGGTGCGCCGCCAGGGCGAAGATATCCGCGCCGGCGGCGAGATCCTCGGTGCGGGGCGGCGCCTGCGCAGCCAGGAAATGGGCCTGGCTGCCTCCGTGGGCCTGGCCCAGGTGCCCGTGCTGCGCAAGCTGCGCGTCGCCGTCTTCTTTACGGGCGATGAACTGGCCATGCCCGGTGAACCCTTGGCGCCGGGCGCCGTCTACAACTCGAACCGGTTTACCCTGCGCGGCCTGCTGGAAAACCTCGGCTGCGAGATCACGGACCTGGGCATCGTTCCTGATAGCCTGGAGGCCACGCGCGCCGTGCTGCGTCGGGCTGCCCAGGGCAATGATTTGATCATCACCTCGGGCGGCGTGTCCGTGGGCGAGGAAGACCATATCAAGCCGGCCGTGGAAGCGGAAGGGCGGCTGAACATGTGGCAGATTGCCGTCAAGCCGGGCAAACCGCTGGCGTTTGGCGAAGTGCAGGATGCGTTCTTTGTCGGCCTGCCCGGCAATCCCGTGTCCAGCTTCGTTACCTTCCTGCTGTTCGTGCGTCCGTTCATCCTGCGCCTGCAGGGCGTGGCGGGCAATCTGGCGCCTCGCAGCTACAGGCTGCCGGCTGCGTTTGAACGCCTGAAGGCGGACAGGCGCAACGAGTTTTTGCGCGCCAGGATCAATGAGGAGGGCGAACTGGAACTGTTTGCCAACCAGAGTTCGGGCGTGCTGACGTCCACCGTGTGGGGTGACGGCTTGATCGATTGCCCGCCGGGGCTGTCGATCGCGCGCGGCGACATGCTGCGCTTTATCCCGTTTAACGAATTGCTGTACTAAGGGAAGTATCGATGAAGATCAATCTGCGTTTTTTCGCCAGCGTGCGCGAGCTGGTGGGCACGGGCCAGGAAGTGCTGGAGGTGGCCGGGCCGCTGACGGTGGGCGAGGTGAGAACCCTGCTGATCGCCCGCGGCGGCAACTGGGAATATGCGCTGGCGCAGGGCCGTGCGCTGCGCATGGCGCATAATCAGGTGATGTGCGATGCCGATACCGTGATTGCGGAAGGCGATGAAGTGGCATTCTTCCCGCCCGTGACGGGTGGCTGATCGGGCTTGCCCAAATGAAACGGCCACTTCATCGAAGTGGCCGTTTTTTCATGAGGACTTGGTTTTCGGCTTGCTGGCCGGTGTATCGCTGCAGGTGGCGCAGGCGATGGCTTTCTTGTAGCGCCAGTATTTCGAGCCGATGAAGATGGCCGACGCCACCAGCGACCAGGCCAGGGCACTGAGGATATCGGCCTGGCTGGTCGTGCCCTTGCTGTACTCGACCACTGAAAGGATGATGAATAAAATCGAGCTGGCCAGCAGATAGCGGGAAATCCAGAATCCTGCACCCATGTGTTTCTCCTCTTGTCGTCTCATTGTCTCGTGAAGTCAAAGTACTGATCGCTACAGCATGTCCGCGCAGTATGCATCATTTTTCGGCATTATTGCCATCCCCTGGCCTTATCTCGACTAAAATGCCGGGGTTTTCAGCGTCTTCCCTGCTTGCCATGACCAACTCCAGTTCCCCTCCGTTTCACATCGCCGTCATCGGCGGCGGCCCCGCCGGCCTGATGGCCGCACAGGCGGCCGCCGACCAGGGCGCGCAGGTGGAATTGTTCGACGCCATGCCGTCCGTCGGCCGCAAATTCCTGCTGGCTGGGCGCGGAGGCATGAATATCACGCACGCGGAAGGCTATCAGGCCTTTGTCTCGCGCTACGCCAGGCAGGCCAGCCGCCTGAAACCGGCGCTGGACCAGTTTGGCCCGCAGAGGGTGCGCGATTGGGTACACAGCCTGGGCGTGGACACCTTCGTCGGCTCATCGAACCGCGTCTTCCCCACCGATATGAAGGCCGCACCCTTGCTGCGCGCATGGCTGCACCGCTTGCGCGAAGCGGGCGTGCAATTTCACATGCGCCACCGCTGGACGGGCTGGCAGGACGGCCAGCTGGCCTTCGCCACGCCGGACGGCGAACGCCTGCGCTCCTTCGACGCCGTGATCCTGGCGCTGGGTGGCGGCAGCTGGGCGCGCCTCGGTTCCGATGGTGCCTGGGTGCCTTTGCTGCAAGGGCAGGGCGTGGCCGTGGCAGCGCTGGCACCGGCCAATTGCGGCTTCGACGTGGACTGGAGCGAATATTTCAGCAGCCGTTACGCGGGCGAGCACCTGGCCACGGTGGCCATCACGGCGCATGACATCGACGGCCTAACTGTCAAGCGCCAGGGGCAGTGCGTCATCACGGCCGGCGGCGTCGAAGGCGGCCTGATTTATGCGCTGTCGGCCGCACTGCGCGAGCAGATCGCCGCTGAGGGTCACACCACCATCTGGCTGGACCTGGCGCCCGACCACAGCCATGAGCGGGTGTTCGAGGAAGTCACGCGCCCGCGTGGCGCCCGTTCCATGTCCAGCCATCTGCAAAGCCGGCTGGGCATCAAGGGCGTGAAATCGGGCTTGCTGCGCGAATGCCTGGGCGCGGCAGACTTTGCCGACGAGGCCAGGCTGGCTGCCGCCATCAAGCTGCTGCCCGTCACTTTGCAGCGCCCGCGCCCCATCGATGAAGCCATCAGCAGCGCCGGCGGCGTGGTCTTCGATGGCATCGACGGCTGCATGCTGCGCGCCATGCCGGGCGTGTTTGTCGCCGGTGAAATGGTGGACTGGGAAGCGCCCACGGGCGGCTACCTGCTGACGGCCTGCCTGGCGCAAGGCAAGGCGGCCGGCGAGCAGGCGGTCAGTTGGCTGGAAGGGAATTCTTGAAATTACAACAGCATTTGATCATTCACGCCATCATTAATGCCAGATGATGTCTCCTGAGCCACTCTTTTGCGCATCGCGCTGGCGCGGGTTGCCGTGGACGTGGATGTCGCCGCTGCCGCGCAAGGTCAGGTTGGCGGCGTCGCGCACGAAGACGGTGCTCTGACCCGAGCCTTGCAGGCTGACGCTGGCCTTGTCGGTGGCCAGATGCTCGGCATCGATGTCGCCTGAGCCGCTCAAGTCGGCGCGCAGGAATTTCGTGTTGCCGCTGGCGGCGATACGCCCGGAACCCACCATTTCCAGGACCACGCTATCGCTGTTGCCGCCATTGATGTCGAGGTCACCGCTGCCGTTGACCGTCGCTTGCACCTGCTTGTAGCGTCCCGTGAAGCTGACGTCGCCCGAACCCGTCAATTCCAGGATGAAACTATCGCCCGAAAATCCCGTGATCTTGCTGTCGCCATTGCCGTGCACTTCCAAGCGCACAAGCGATGGCAGCACCAGTTCCACCTGTAACGGCTGGCGATGGTGGAAGAGCATGCCTTTCTGGCCGATATGCAGGGTCGTGCCGTCGGCGGTGGTCGCGACGTTCGACAGCAAACGCTGCTCGCCGCTCACCTTCATCGATGGCATGGCGCCGCGGCGCAGCACCAGGTCGATGGGGCCGGCCAGGTCGATGCTGTTGATATCGGCGGAAATCGGGCGCGTTTCGCTACGCACGGCGCGGCCGGCAGCGCTGCTGGGATTGCTGATTCCCTTGGCGCGCAGCGCCGCATAGGACATGGCGATCAGGACCATTGCCAGCAGCAGCATGGACAGGCCAACTTTGAGCAAGCGTTTCATGGCAGCCTTTCTAGTGACCTTTGAGCAGGGAGACATTCATGGCGATGTAGCGCTTGATACCGATCAAGGTGTAGCGCGTTACCACCAGACTGAGCAGGAAGATGGCGATGCCGCCGAGCAGCATGCCCACGCCGAAGACGGTTTGCGTGGTGCGCGCATCGCGGTCCATATCGGTGGAGATGCGGATGCCGCCTCCGGCCAGCGCTTCGGCCCGTTCCATCATGCGCGACGACGCGCCAGGCGCCTCGGGTTCGGACTCAGCTTTGACGGGGCCGGGCAGGTGATCGACTTCGATGCCCGTGTCGCCGATGGTGATGCGTGTCTCGCGGCGCTCGCCGCCATCGTCGTCATGGATGAAGACGTGGCGCAAGGGGCCGTCGAGCACCAGTTCGTTGGCGCCGGACAGGCCGCTGGCCGTGATGGCGATGCCGGCCAGGTAAAAGCTCAGGCCCACGGCATACAGGGTGGCCAGCAGGGCCGCGTAGACGGCGGCAGGCACGACCATGAACAGGTTGAAGATGGCCAGGCCCACCAGCGAGACGAGCAGGCGCAGCAGGTTGACGGGGGTTTTTTTGTGTTCGAAGGCCTGGCGGTGTGTGCTGTTGCGCAAGGTCAGGGCGATTTTCTTCGGGTCGCCCAGGTCGTCGGCCATCTCCTGCTCGCTGCGGCCGGCTGCAGCGCCTTCGATGAAGGTCTGTTCGTAATAGTCGAGCGTCTTGGCCACCAGATCCGGTGGCAAGCCTGCCAGCGCGCGCCGCAGAGAGTCGAGATAGTCTTGCTTGTTCATCATATTCTTCCTGTCCGTCCGCTTCGCCGCCTCAGCCCACTGCTGGCAGCAACATGCTTGCCTGGCTCAGCAGCAATGGCGCTTGTGGCGCCTGCTGACCGTGTATGACGATCAGGGTGGCCAGCGCCACGCAAGCCAGCAGCGCCAGGGCTTTCAAGCTGTTTTTCAAGTGCAAGGTGGTGTGCATGGTATTCCCCGTGGCATGGCCGTTGTCGATGATCAGACTGTACCCAAGCGCACGCGAGCGCACCAGCGCGGTGCGACAGAATGCAATTTCGCGGGGGCGAGCGACACCAGGGGAGGATGCACCGTCAAGTCTACTTTGCCACTTTGCCCGCGGTGACGGCCTTTGCCGCCGCCATGCCGCTGCGCACGGCCGCCTCGATGGTGGCCGGATAGTCTTGCGTTCGGTCATCATTGGCCGTGTAATCGCCCGCCAGCAGCAGGCCCGGCATGCCGCTGGCGTTGCCGGGACGCAATAAATCCGGCGTGCAGGCAAAGGTGGCGCGTTTTTCCGTGATCAGCTGGGTCCAGATCGGTTGTGCCAGTTCCGCCCGCTGCAATACCTGCGCCAGCTGCGCCGCGATGGCTTGCGCCAGCGGCCCATGGCCTTGCTCGGCGGCAGGGCCGGAGGCGCTGATGACAACGGCCAGCAAGCCCGCCTGGCGCGCGTCGAGCTGACCCCGGTCGAAGACGAACTGGCCCCAGTGCTGCCGCTCCGGCGCATCGACAAGGGCGTAAAACGGCAAGTCCAGGCGCACGGTGGCGTCGTATTGCAGGTAGCAGGTGCTGATGGCTTCCGGCGTGAAAGCTTGCATGCGGCTAATGACGTCCTCGAGGCGCGGATCCTGCAAGCCTTGCAGCAGGCTGGCCGCCTGCACGGACGAGGTGGCCACGATGACGCCGTCATAGTGCTCGCCATCATGGCCGCCGTCATCGAGCCGCCAGCGGCCATCGGGCAAGGCGTGCAAGGCGGCCACCTTGGCGCCCGTGCGCACTGCGCCGCCATGCTGGACCAGATATCGGGCGGCGGCCTCGGGAAACAGGGCACTCAGATTTGCTTTCGGAATCAGCATGTCGGATGCGCGGCGGCGGCTCGCGCCCAGGCTGTCGCGTAGCACATTGATGAAGACGCGCGCCGAGGCCCGCTCGGGCGGCGTATTCAGCGCGGCCAGGCACAGTGGATACCACATCAGCCGGTTCAGGCGGTCCGTCTGGTCGAAGCGCTGCAGCAGTTCGCTGACAGTGCAATCGTTGTACAGTTGCCAGCCCATCGTCCGCATGGCGGTGGAAAAGCGCATCAGAGCGAGCTTGTCGGCGCGCAGCAAGCCCTGGGCGCGCAGCAGGGCCCACGCCAGATGCAGCGGTGCGGGCAGGCGCGGCGCGATGAAATCCATGCCGCCAGCACCGGGCGGATAGCGCATCTGCAGTGGCAGGGTGAGGATCACTTCGGCCGGGTCTTGCCCCGCCAGCTTGATCAGGCGCAAGGTTTCCGTGTAGGCGCCCAGCAAGATGTGCTGGCCGTTGTCGAGGACAGTGTTTTCTCTCTCGACCCGGCGCGCGCGCCCGCCCAGGGTACGCGCCGCCTCGAAAACGGTGACGGCATGGCCGGCGCGCGCCAGTTCCATGGCCGCCGCGCAACCAGCCCAGCCGGCGCCGATGACGGCGTAGCGTTGCTTCACGCTACTCTCAGCCACGAACCCAGGTCTTCCAGGCCAGCCACAGCTTGCGGATCGGCGTGAGCGAAATGCGCTGTTTCAGCACGTGATAGCCGTCGCGCTCGACTTCATTGAGCACGGTACGGTAGATGGCCGCCATGATCAGGCCCGGGCGCTGGGCACGGCGGTCCTCGGCTGGCAGGAGCGCAAACGCTTCGTCATACGCCTTTTGCGCGCGCGCTACCTGGAAACGCATGAGATTTTCAAAGTTTTCGCTGTGGCGCGCGTTCAGCAGGTCGGCCGCCGTGACATTAAATTGCTGCAACTCGCTGATCGGCAGGTAGATGCGCCCCTTGCGCGCATCTTCGCCCACATCGCGGATGATGTTGGTCAGCTGGAAGGCGTGGCCCAGCTTTTCCGCGTACAGCAGGGTTTCCGGGCGCGTCGCGCCAAAGATGCTGGCCGACAAGATACCGACCACGCTGGCCACGTGCCAGCAATAGCGGCTCATGGCCTGGTAGTCGAGGTAGCGGGTCTGGTTCAAGTCCATTTCCATGCCGTCGATGATGGCCTGCAAATGCTTTTCTTCCAGCTTGTAGATGTCCAGATGGGGCTGCAGCGCGCGCATCACGGGATGCGTGGGATTGCCCTCGTACATGGCCTTGACTTCCTTGCGCCACCAGACCAACTTGGTGCGTGCCACGGCTTCGTCCGTGCATTCATCGACCGTGTCATCGACTTCGCGGCAGAAGGCATACAGGGCCGTGATGGCCTTGCGGCGCTCCGCAGGCAGGAACAGAAAGCTGTAGTAGAAGCTGGAGCCGCTCTGGGCGGCCTTTTGTTGGCAGTATTCGTCGGGAGACATAGTCAAAAGAGCAAGGGTTGCAGATCGAAGCCGCTATTCTATCGTCTTACAGACTGGGCGACGGGGGAAAAGCCGTTTTTACTTGCGTCTCTTGATGCAGGCTTTTGCGCGACATGCGCAAGGCGCGCCAGAAAATGATCAGCCAGTCGCGTTTCTCCAGCTTGGGGCGGCGCCGGAACACGTCGTAATTGACCGCTTCGATGGCTTCGAGAATGCGCAAGCCTCCTTGCACCACGAGACGCAATTCCCAGCCGATGCGCCCCCGCAAACGCAGGGCCAGCGGCGCGCCGGACAGCATCAGGGCGCGCGTGCGGGCCACTTCGAAGCGCATCAGGGCGCTCCACTTGCCGTGCGCTTCGGGCCGCTCAAAGGAGGCGGCGGAGACGGCAAAGCGGGTCAGGTCTTCCATCGGCAGGTAGATGCGCTCCTTTTGCTGGTCGATGGCGACGTCTTGCAGGAAATTAATTAGTTGCAAAGCTGAGCAAATCGCATCGGAATCGCGTACATTCTGTTCATCGGCCGCACCGTACAGATGCAGCATCAGCAGCCCCACCGGGTTGGCGGAACGGGCGCAGTAATCGAGCACGTCGTCGTAGCTGGCATAGCGCGTCGTTTCCACATCCTGCTTGAAGGCCGACAACAGATCGTAAAACGGCTTGAGCGGCAGCTGGAATTTGGCGATGACGGCGGCCAGGCGTTCGAACATGGCGGCGTTCTCGCCCGCATGGCCTTCGTGGCGGGCTATGCGGCCCAACGCCTCTTCGTAGGCGTGCAGGGCTGCCAGGCGTTCGGCCGGCGTGGCGTCGCCTTCATCGGCCAGGTCGTCGGCGCTGCGGGCGAAGGCATAGATGGCCTCGACAGCGGGCACCAGGCGGCGCGGCAGCAGGAATGATGCAACAGGAAAATTTTCGTAATGGTCTACAGGCATGAACACACTTCTCTAGTCTTGCGTTTGTCCGGCACCCTGCCAACGCAGGAAGCGCCAAACGTTGTACGTCTCAAGATTAATGACGCAAAAGTCACTAAAAGCTTTTGCGCACGATTATAATTAATAACCAGAAAGTCATTAGGGGGAATCGCTCCCTGTCATGACCAAGCTGATATTGTCACAAATTTAAGGATATCGTGTGCGAAAAAGTTTGGCTAGCATCACTTAGCAAGCGAAAAGTTTCCTCACGCAAAAATCTAACAGCCCGCATAGTAAAGGAAAATACCTTGTTTGCCCTGAAAACCCTGCGCCGCGAGACCGGCGCACCCGCACTGCCCGCTCTGTGGCTGATTGCCGCCGCCGCCCTGGCACTGACCCTGGCGGCCTGTTCCAAGCCGGCCGTCAAAGTGGAAGATGTGCGCCCCGTGCGCGCGATGGTGTTGTCTAGCAGTAATGTTGACGTCAGTGCGGAACTGGCGGGCGAGGTCGTGCCCCGCGTCGTGTCGCAGCTGGGTTTCCGCGTGGGCGGCAAGATCGTCGCGCGCAAGGTCGATGTGGGCGCCAGCGTGAAAAAGGGGCAAGTGTTGATGCAGCTCGATCCCGTCGACTTGCAGCTGTCGCAAGCCCAGGCCAAGGCGTCGCTGGTCAGCGCGGAAACGAACCGCGACCTGGCACGCGCTGAATTGAAGCGCTACCAGGATTTGCGCGCGAAGAATTTCGTCAGCCAGGCTGTGCTTGATGGCAAGGATGCCACTTACAAGGCGGCGCAGGCCAACGTGGAAGCGGCCCAGGCCCTGCACCGCGGCCAGGCCAACCAGTCCGGCTATGCCAGCTTGCTGGCCGACGTCGATGGCGTCGTCACGCGCATCGAGGCCGAGGTGGGGCAGGTCGTCGCGGCTGGCACGCCCGTGGTGCAGGTGGCCAAAAGCGGCGAAAAGGAAGTCGTGATCGGCCTTCCCGAAGACAAGGTCGAGACCTTGCGCAGCGTCAAGGATGTGGTGGTGCGCCTGTGGGCCGATCCGAAGCAGGGCTGGCCGGGCAAGATACGCGAAGTGTCGCCCGTGGCCGATGCCGCCACGCGCACTTACCTGGCCAAGGTCAGCATCCCGGACGTGCCGCAAGCCCGCCTGGGCATGACGGCCGTGGTGCAGTTCGCTTCGCAGTCGGCCACGCCGCAGATCAAGGTGCCGCTGACGGCCCTGTTCAATGAAAAGTCGCAAAGCTCAGTATGGGTGGTGGAAAACGGCGCCGTGAAACTGGTCCCGGTCACCGTGGGCGGCGTGGCGGGCAATGAATTGCTGCTGACCTCGGGCGTGAAAGCGGGGCAGACGGTGGTCACGGCCGGCGTCAACTTGCTCAAGCCTGGGCAAAAAGTCTCTATCCTTGGCGCAGAACTGGCCAGCAAGCCGGATGTGGCCGCCGCCGCAGTCAGCGTGGGGGCCGGCAAATGAAGGGCGGCTTCAATCTGTCTCGCTGGGCCCTCGAACACATCCCGCTGACGCGCTACCTGATGGCCGTGCTGCTGATCGGCGGCATGCTCAGCTATGCCAGCCTCGGCCAGGATGAAGATCCCCCGTTTACCTTCCGCGCCATGGTCTTGCAAGCGTACTGGCCCGGTGCAACGGCGCTGCAGATGGCCGAGCAGGTGACGGACAAGCTGGAAAAGAAGCTGCAGGAAACGCCCTACATCAATGAAATCACCAGTTATTCGAAGCCCGGCGAAACCCTGATCTTGCTGGAGCTGCGCGAATCGGCGCCGCCCAAGGAAACGGCGGCCGCCTGGTACCAGGTGCGCAAAAAGATCGGCGACATCAAGGGCACCTTGCCGGCCGGCGTGGTGGGACCGTTCTTCAATGACGAGTTCGGCGACACCTACGGCTCCATCTTCGCACTGTCCGGCGACGGTTTTACCTACGCGGAAATGAAGGATTACGCGGACAAGGTGCGCCAGGAGCTGCTGGCCGTGGGGCAGGTATCGAAGGTGGAACTGTTCGGCGTGCAAGACGAGAAGATCAATATCATCTTTTCGCACAAGAAATTTGCCCAGCTGGGCATTCCTTTTGACGCCATCGTGCAGCAATTGTCCGAGCAAAACAGCATCAACGCCACGGGCGTGCTGGTGACGCCGACAGACAATCTGCAAGTGCGCGTGACGGGCGCCATGGTTACCGTCAAGGATCTGGAAAACCTGGAGCTGCGCGCCAACGGCACGACCTTCCGGCTAGGCGACTTTGCCACCGTGAAACGCGAATTCGTCGATCCGCCGAAGGACAAGATGCGTTTCAATGGCAAGGAAGTGATAGGCCTGGGCGTGTCGATGGAAAAGGGCGGCAACATCATCGACATGGGCAAGGCCTTGCAAGCGACGGTGACGCGCATGAAGAGCGAATTGCCGGTGGGCATAGAGCTGCAGCGCGTGTCGAACCAGCCGGAAGCCGTGTCCGCCTCCGTGGGCGAGTTCGTGCATACCCTGATCGAAGCCATCCTGATCGTACTGGCCGTCAGCTTTGTCGCGCTGGGCCTGCACACGAAACCGCTGCGTATCGACGTGCGGCCCGGCCTGGTGGTGGCCCTGACCATCCCCCTGGTGCTGGCCGTCACCTTCCTCTTCATGCGCCTGCTCGACATCGACTTGCACAAGATTTCCTTGGGCGCCCTGATCATCGCGCTGGGACTGCTGGTCGATGACGCCATCATTGCCGTCGAAATGATGGTGCGCAAGATGGAAGAGGGCATGTCGCGCTTCGACGCGGCCACGTTCGCCTACACGTCGACAGCCATGCCCATGCTGACGGGCACCCTGATCACGGTGGCGGGCTTCCTGCCCATTGGCCTGGCCAAGTCGGCCGCTGGCGAATACACGTTCTCCCTGTTCTCCGTCAATGCGCTGGCCCTGATCATTTCCTGGGTGGTGGCCGTCGTCTTCACGCCCTATATCGGCTACGTTTTGTTGAAAGTGAAACCGCACGCGCATAACGACCATGAATTGTTCGATACGCCGAACTTCCGCCGCTTCCGCCGTGCCGTCACATGGTGCGTGGAATGGCGCAAGACGACGATCGCTGCCACCCTGGTCATCTTTGCGCTGGGTATTTATGGTTTTAACTTCATCGAAAAGCAATTCTTCCCCGATTCCAGCCGTCCTGAATTGATGGTGGAGCTGTGGTCGCCCGAGGGCACGACCTTTGCCGCGAATGAAAAGCAGGTGAAAAAATTCGAGGCCTATGTGGGCAAGCTCGACGGTGTGGACAGCGTGACCAGCTATGTGGGCACGGGTAGCCCCCGTTTCTACCTGCCGCTGGACCAGATCTTCCCGCAGACCAATGTGTCACAAGTGGTGATCTTGCCCAAGAGCCTGGCGGATCGCGAGCAACTGCGCCAGAAGATCATCGATGTCTTCAAGAAGGATTTCCCGGAAGTGCGGGGCAGGGTAAAACTGTTGCCGAACGGGCCGCCCGTGCCGTATCCCGTGCAATTCCGTGTCACGGGGCCGGAAGTGGCGGGCGTGCGCACCATTGCCGACCAGGTCAAGGACATCTTGCGCGCCAATCCGAACACTCTGGGCGTCAACGATAACTGGAATGAATCGGTAAAAGTGCTGCGCCTGGACCTGGATCAGGACAAGATGCGCGCGCTGGGCGTCACTTCGAAAACCGTGATGCAGGCGGCCAATACGATTCTGTCGGGCACCGTCATCGGCCAGTTCCGCGAAGACAATAAGCTGATCGATATCCAGGTGCGCCAGCCACTGGAAGAGCGGGCGACGATATCCGTGCTGAATGACACGAATATCCCGACGGGAACGGGCAAGTCCGTGCCCATCTCGCAGCTGGCCCGCGCGCATTTCGTGTGGGAGCCGGGCGTGGTCTGGCGCGACAAGCGTGAATGGGCCATTACTGTGCAGTCCGACGTGGTCGACGGCATCCAGGGCGCGACGGTCTCCACGCAGCTGGCGCCGCAGCTCGACGCCTTGCGCGCCAAGATGCCGGCCGGCTACCGCATCACCGTGAAGGGCGTGGCGGCCGACAGCGGCGAGGCGGAAGCGTCGATCGCGGCCAACCTGCCGCTGGCCATCTTCATCATCTTCACCTTGCTGATGCTGCAGCTGCACAGTTTCTCGCGCTCCCTGCTGGTGTTCCTGACGGGCCCGCTGGGCGTGGCGGGCGCCGCATTTGCCTTGCTGCTGCTGCATCGCCCGCTGGGCTTTGTGGCCAACCTGGGCGTCATCGCGCTGTTCGGCATGATCATCCGCAACTCCGTGATCCTGGTCGACCAGATCGAGCAAGACATCAAGGATGGCTCGGCCCCCTGGGATGCCATCATCGACTCGGCCGTGCGCCGTTGCCGCCCCATCGTGCTGACGGCCGCCGCCGCCGCACTGGCCATGATTCCTTTGTCGCGCTCCGTCTTCTGGGGGCCGATGGCGGTCGCCATCATGGGCGGCCTGATCCTGGCGACGGCCTTGACCTTGCTGTTCCTGCCGGCCCTGTATGCGGCCTGGTTCCGGGTCAAGAAGCCCGAGCCGGTGAGCGCAAAAGAGGGCTAGGGACAGGCGCCAGGGTATCAGCATAAAAAAGGCGGCATTCCTCTGGGAAATCCAGTAGAATGCCGCCTTTGCTTTAGCGCGGGCTTGCTCGACAAGTCCAAGGTAGCCAGATCGTTCCCGAGTTGTTAAAATCAGTAACGGCAGGTGTGTAGCCTGCGGCAAGTAGTACGAAATGCGGATGTGGTGGAATTGGTAGACACGCTGGTCTTAGAAGCCAGTGCTTCGGCTTGGGAGTTCGAGTCTCCCCATCCGCACCAATCCGGGTTGTTCCAGCCCGGATGTGCAGCACCATCAAGTTGTTCTTCAGCCTCGTTGCAGGCATCTTTTTTGTTTTCCTGTTGCCTTTGCTATATTTCCGTCATTCGGGATGTCTTCGTTTGCACTATTTTTTGCCAGAGATCGGGCGGCGGTGCAGGAGCCGGGCGGAGATTTGCCTGGAAAATGGCCAAATTGAGGTAAATCAAAGGTTTTTTGCCCGAAATCTTCGCCAAGAGCGCATTTCTTTGTTTCGGACGGAGCGACAGTTCGCATATACTAATGAACGAAGCAGGCTGGAAAGCCTGTCTCTGGCGAAATAAAGAATGCCGGTGCAAGAGTAAAGACAGGGCCATCCAGGCTGTGGCGATTCGTTCGCCGCCGCTGGTATCCTCTGTGGTCGGGCTGCAAAGCCAGCCACTTTCCCGAAGTCCTTTGTTATAATGCCACGCTTTACCGAATGATGGCCGGCCTTGCATTTACTTGGAAGCAAAGCTGGACGCTCGGAGCCCTGTCGCAGTACTGGAAGCGGCGGATTGTTTGGTGCCTGGTGCGGGGTTTTCCCTCAGCCGGGTAGGCCAGGTCCATCGTCCTGTTTTCCAGTACTTTTACAGATGAATATGCGAGCGAGTGAAGCTGGACCCATGTCTTGCCGCCAGTGATGGCGCAAGGGGTCGGGTCTTCTTTTCTCGCACCAACAGTGTTTATTTTTTGGACGATTTTTTACATGGCAACTGCAGTCGAAACCTTGGGCAAACTCGAACGTCGTATCACGATCTCCTTCCCGCTGACGGACGTCCGCACGGAAGTTGAGAAGCGCCTGAAAGTGCAAGCCCGTACGGCTAAGGCACCGGGCTTCCGTCCGGGCAAAGTGCCGTTGAAAATGGTCGCAGCACAATACGGCTACCAAATTGAATCGGAAGTGCTGAATGACAAAGTCGGCCGCGCGTTCAACGACGCCGCCAACGAAAACAATCTGCGCGTGGCCGGTTTCCCGAACATCGTGCCGAAAGAAGAAGCAGCCGAAGGCCAGCTGGCTTTCGATGCAACCTTCGAAGTGTATCCGGAAGTCGCCATCGGCGACCTGACGGCTGTTGAAATCGAAACCGTGCAAGCCGACGTGTCGGAAGCCGAAATCGACAAGACCATCGACATCCTGCGCAAGCAGCGCGTGCACTTCCACACCAAGGGCGAAGCTGGCGAACACGGCGACGGCGGTGAGCCGATCGCTGCCAACGGCGACCGCGTGACCGTCGACTTCGTCGGTTCTATCGATGGCGTTGAATTCCCGGGCGGCAAAGCTGAAGGCTACGCTTTCGTGCTGGGCGAAGGCCGCATGCTGCCAGAATTCGAAGCAGCGACCCTGGGCCTGAAAGTGGGCGAGTCCAAGACTTTCCCATTGTCGTTCCCTGAGGATTACCATGGCAAGGACGTGGCCGGCAAGACCGCCTCGTTCACCATCACCCTGCAAAAGCTGGAATGGGCGCACCTGCCGGAAGTTAACGCTGAATTCGCAAAGTCCTTGGGCGTTGCCGATGGCGACCTGGCCAAAATGCGCGAAGACATCAAAGTCAACCTGCAACGCGAAGTTGCTGGCCGCGTAAAAGCACGCAACAAGGAAGCCGTCATGGACGCGCTGATCAAAGTTGCTGAGCTGGACGTGCCAAAAACGCTGATCGCTCAGGATTCCGAGCGTCTGGCCGAAATGACCCGTCAAGACATGGCGCAGCGCGGCATGAACGTCAAGGACGTGCCTTTCCCAGCAGAACTGTTCGCAGAAAAAGCCGAGCGTCGCGTACGCCTGGGTCTGATCCTGTCGCAACTGGTGGGCGACAACAAGCTGCAGGCAACGCCTGAGCAAGTCAAGGCGCAAATCGAAGATTTCGCTCAAAGCTACGAAGATCCACGCGAAGTGCTGAAGTACTACTACAGCGACCGTCGTCGTCTGGGTGAGATCGAAGCCCTTGTATTGGAAGAAAACGTCGTCACTTACGTGTTGGGCCTGTCGAAAGTCACGACGAAAGCAGTTGCTTTCGACGAACTGATGGGAAGCAACGCACAAGCGTAAACCAGTTGGTATTGGGATGCCATTGTTGCTGAAAAGTAATGGTGGTATCCCCTAACTGCTTCACAAGGAAATGAAATGACAGGTATGAACCGTAATCCAGCGCTGGACACAGAGATGCTCGGCCTGGTGCCGATGGTGGTGGAACAAAGCGGTCGCGGCGAGCGCTCGTATGATATTTACTCGCGCCTGCTGAAGGAACGCTTGATTTTCATGGTCGGCCCGGTCAATGACCAGATGGCCAACCTGGTTGTCGCCCAGCTGCTGTTCCTGGAAAGCGAAAATCCGGAAAAGGAAATTTCGCTCTACATCAACTCGCCAGGTGGTTCGGTCTCGGCCGGCATGGCCATCTACGATACCATGCAGTTCATCAAGCCGGACGTCTCGACCCTGTGTACGGGCATGGCTGCTTCGATGGGCGCTTTCCTGCTGGCCGCTGGCGCCAAGGGCAAGCGTTTCTCGCTGCCGAACTCGCGCATCATGATTCACCAGCCGTCCGGTGGTTCGCAAGGCATGGCGTCCGATATCGAGATCCAGGCAAGGGAAATCCTTTACCTGCGCACCCGCTTGAACGGCATCATGGCCGAGCGCACGGGCCAGTCGATCGAACAGATCGCCAAGGACACCGACCGCGACCGTTTCATGTCCGCCGACGAGGCCGTTGAGTATGGTTTGATCGACAAAGTGTTGACCAGCCGCGCTTGATGAGCCCCTACCGGTATTGCTAAGCTTGTAAGTAAACGCCCGGGCGATCAAACGTTCGGGCGTTTCGCTTTTATTTCGGGTAGCATGGAGCTTGTGCACGTTGTTGGCTTGCGCCATGGGTGGCTGTCTTTCGGACAACTACCGCACTCCGGCTTGCGATTTTGCAATATTGTTAATGCAGTTCCAACCAAAATGCCTTATGTCAGACAAAAAATCCTCTAGCGGCGAAAAATTACTGTATTGCTCGTTCTGCGGCAAAAGCCAGCACGAGGTGAAGAAACTCATCGCCGGCCCGTCCGTGTTCATTTGCGACGAGTGCATCGACCTGTGCAACGACATCATCCGTGATGAAACGTCGAGCATCGAGACGGTGACCGGTAGCAAATCCGACCTGCCGACGCCGCAAGAAATTGCCGCCTTGCTCGATCAGTACGTGATCGGCCAGCAGACTGCCAAGCGCATCCTGTCGGTGGCGGTGTACAACCATTACAAGCGCCTCAAGCACCTGGGCAAGAAAGACGACATCGAGCTGGCCAAGAGCAACATCTTGCTGGTCGGTCCTACCGGCTCGGGCAAGACCCTGCTGGCACAGACCCTGGCGCGCATGCTCAACGTGCCGTTCGTGATCGCGGACGCCACCACCCTGACCGAAGCCGGTTACGTGGGTGAAGACGTGGAAAACATCATCCAGAAGCTGCTGCAAAGCTGCAACTATGACGTCGAGAAAGCCCAGCGCGGCATCGTCTACATCGATGAAATCGACAAGATTTCGCGCAAGTCCGACAATCCGTCCATCACGCGCGACGTGTCGGGCGAGGGCGTGCAGCAAGCCTTGTTGAAACTCATCGAAGGCACGATGGCTTCCGTGCCGCCACAAGGCGGCCGCAAGCACCCGAACCAGGATTTCGTGCAGATCGACACGACCAACATCATGTTCATCTGCGGCGGCGCCTTCGACGGCCTGTCGAAAGTGATCGCCAACCGTTCCGAAAAGAGCGGCATCGGCTTCTCGGCCACGGTGCGCAGCAAGTCGCAAAGCTCGGCCAGCGAACTGATGCTGCAAGCAGAACCGGAAGATCTGGTCAAGTTCGGCCTGATCCCGGAACTGGTGGGTCGTCTGCCCGTCATCGCCACCCTGGCGGAATTGACGGAAGAGGCGCTAATCCAGATTCTGGTCGAGCCAAAGAATGCGCTGATCAAGCAGTATTCGAAGCTGCTTGAGATGGAAGGCGCGGAACTGGAGATTCGTCCGGCCGCCCTGCATGCGATCGCCAAGAAGGCGCTGGCGCGCAAGACCGGTGCCCGTGGCCTGCGTTCCATCCTGGAACATGCTTTGCTGGACGTCATGTACGAACTGCCGAGCGAACAAAATGTGGTGAAGGTCGTCATCGACGAAAATACCATCACCAGTGGTGCCAAACCTTTGTTGATTTACCAAGAGACTGCCAAAGCCTCCGGAGAAAATTGAAAACTGCCGAGACAAATGCATAAAAAGGGTTTTGATTCCTTAATGCATGGCAGTACAATTTAAATTAATGAGTGCAGGCTTCAATCGTAAAGCCACTCGCGGCGCTTAGCTGCGCGTGGCTTTTTTACTGTTAAAACTGCATTTGTTACAGTCATGCGGGTGTGTTTTGCGAAATAGACTCTATGTTTGTTTCACAGAATTATTTATTCTCGCCGGTCTTGTGTTTTGGCAGCGAGCGCCAACATCGTAAACACGCTTTCTATAAGGTACGCCATGACAACTTCCAAATTAACTGAGCAAACTCAACTGCCGTTATTGCCGTTGCGGGATGTCGTCGTTTTCCCGCATATGGTGATACCGCTGTTCGTTGGCCGTCCAAAGTCGATTAAGGCGCTGGAAGCTGCGATGGAGCAGGGCAAGAGTATTATGCTTGCCGCTCAAAAAGCAGCCGCGAAGGACGAGCCGTCCCCTTCGGATATCTATGAAATTGGCTGCGTCGCCAATATTCTGCAAATGCTGAAGCTGCCCGATGGCACCGTCAAGGTGCTGGTCGAAGGCGCGCAGCGTGCCCGAATCAACCACATCAGCGATTCGCCGACGCACTTCATCGCCGACCTGACGCCGCTCGAGTCCGAGCCGGGCGACGAGTCGGAAGTCGAAGCCATGCGCCGCGCGATCGTGCAGCAGTTTGACCAGTACGTCAAACTGAACAAAAAGATTCCACCGGAAATCCTCGCTTCGCTGTCGGGCATCGACGATGCCGGCCGCCTGGCCGACACGGTGGCCGCGCATCTGCCTTTGAAGCTTGAGCAAAAACAAGTCATCCTGGAAATTTTCAGCGTGGCCAAGCGTCTCGAGCACCTGCTGGGCCAGCTCGAAGGCGAGCTCGACATTCTGCAGGTGGAAAAGCGCATCCGCGGCCGCGTGAAGCGGCAGATGGAAAAATCGCAGCGCGAGTACTACCTGAACGAGCAAGTCAAGGCTATCCAGAAAGAACTGGGCGAGGGCGAAGATGGCGCCGACCTCGACGAGCTGGAGAAAAAAGTCGCTTCGGCAAAAATGCCGAAGGAAGCGCTCGACAAGGCCACCAACGAGTTGAAAAAGCTCAAGCTGATGTCGCCGATGTCGGCCGAAGCCACCGTCGTGCGCAACTACATCGACACCCTGGTCAACTTGCCTTGGAAAAAGAAATCCAAGGTCAATAACGACCTGGCGAATGCGGAAAAAGTGCTCGAAGGCGACCACTACGGCCTCGACAAGGTCAAGGAACGCATCCTGGAATACCTCGCGGTGCAACAGCGCGTCGACAAGCTGAAAGCGCCTATCCTGTGCTTCGTCGGTCCTCCGGGCGTGGGTAAAACCTCGCTGGGCCAGTCCATCGCCCGCGCCACGAACCGCAAGTTCGTGCGTATGGCTCTGGGCGGCGTGCGCGACGAAGCCGAGATCCGCGGCCACCGCCGCACCTACATCGGCTCGATGCCGGGCAAGATCTTGCAATCGCTGTCGAAAGTCGGCGTGCGCAATCCCCTGTTCCTGCTCGATGAAGTCGACAAAATGGGTGCCGATTTCCGTGGCGACCCGTCGTCGGCCCTGCTGGAAGTGCTCGATCCTGAACAGAACCACACGTTCTCCGACCATTACATCGAAGTTGATTTCGACCTCTCCGACGTGATGTTCGTGGCGACGTCGAACTCGTACAACATTCCGCCAGCCTTGCTTGACCGCATGGAAGTGATCCGTCTGTCCGGTTACACTGAAGATGAAAAGACCAGCATCGCGCAGCGTTACCTGCTGCCGAAGCAGATCAAGAACAATGGCTTGAAGGAAGAGGAAATCTCGGTGGCCGAGTCGGCCTTGCGCGATATCATCCGCTACTACACGCGGGAAGCCGGTGTGCGTTCGCTCGAGCGTGAAGTGTCGAAGATCTGCCGCAAGGTGGTCAAGATGCTGCTGCTGAAGAAATCCGACAAGAAGGTCATCGTCAACTCGAAGAACCTGGATAAATTCCTTGGCGTGCGCCGCTATGATTTTGGTGTCGCAGAGAAAGAAAACCAGGTGGGTCAGGTGGTCGGTCTGGCATGGACGGAAGTGGGCGGCGATCTGCTGACCATCGAAGCCGTGTCGATGCCGGGCAAGGGCGGCATCATCCGCACGGGTACCCTGGGCGACGTCATGAAAGAGTCGATCGAGGCAGCCCGCACGGTGGTGCGCAGCCGGGCGCAGCGCCTGGGCATCAAGGCGGACGTGTTCGAGAAGAGCGATATCCACATCCACGTGCCGGAAGGCGCGACACCGAAGGATGGTCCTTCGGCTGGCGCGGCCATGACGGTGGCGATGGTGTCGGTCTTCACGGGCATCCCCGTGCGCGCCGACGTGGCGATGACGGGCGAGATCACCTTGCGCGGCGAAGTGTTGCCGATTGGCGGCCTGAAAGAGAAGCTGCTGGCGGCCCATCGCGGCGGCATCAAGACGGTCCTGATCCCAGAGCAAAATGTGAAAGACCTGGCCGAAATTCCGGACAACGTCAAGAACAAGCTGGAGATCGTGCCTGTGCGCTGGATCGACAAAGTGCTGGAAATCGCCCTCGAGCGCATGCCTGAACCGTTGGTCGAAGTCGCTGCGGTGGAGGCTGTCACGGCCGCCGCAGCCAAGCCTGACGCGGCTGGCGAGGTGGTAAAACACTAACGTTTTACCCCTGTTTTCCCCAAACAAGCGCTTTTAGAGCGCTTGTTTTATATTGAAACGTGAATTGCGCCCCCAAAGCGCTTGACACATATACAGTGTGGCTTGTTTAATACGCCTGCACATTTTTTTCGCCGGACAGCTGTGGTGCCAAAAGTGCCGCAACGATACGGTAAACGTTTTATACCTTTGTAATTGGGGATGCTAGTGAACAAGACTGAATTGATCGACCACATTGCTGAAAAAGCTGACATTTCCAAAGCCGCCGCTGCGCGCGCACTCGACGCTGTTATCGGCGGCGTGACGGAAACTTTGAAAAACAACGACAGCGTGACGCTGGTTGGTTTTGGCACTTTCTCGGTCAGCGAACGCGCTGAGCGTACCGGCCGCAATCCGCGTACCAAAGAAGCGATCACGATCGAAGCAGCAAAAGTTCCAAAATTTAAAGCTGGTAAAGCTTTGAAGGATGCTGTAAACTAACGGACTTCGGTGAGGTGACAATCACCGGAAACATTTGGCGGTGCCCCCGGGTGCCGCGATTTCAGGATCGAAGTTCCTTGAATAACGATCCTGGATGCAAATGCAAGTAGTACTGTGTATTTTTCGGAGTGGTAGTTCAGTTGGTTAGAATGCCGGCCTGTCACGTCGGAGGTCGCGGGTTCGAGTCCCGTCCGCTCCGCCAAAAAAATACGCTCTTAAGGAGTGGTAGTTCAGTTGGTTAGAATACCGGCCTGTCACGTCGGGGGTCGCGGGTTCGAGTCCCGTCCGCTCCGCCAGAATATAGAAGCCCGCGCTGCTGAATAAGTAGCGCGGGTTTTTCTTTTATGCGTCCGATTATCTTGGTGCTCCTTCATTTTCAATTATCCGCCTGCCGTTTTTAATTGGACGGTGCGGGTATTTAAATCCGCTTTAAGCTTTGCCGTGTTTAATGTCCCTGCTGGCGCCTTGCCAGCCCGGCGCCGCCGGGGCAGGGCGCGCGCCCTGATTTACTCTTGCTATAGCGCTATGGGCATTGTAGAATCAGGAGATAATGGCTTGGGCGTCAGAATCCTGCTTTAGTTCCAGCGCCAAGTTGTTGAATCTAAAGGGGAAGTGGACATCTGTCCCGTCCATTCCGCCGAAGAAATCAAGGCGAACGCATGTTCGCCTTTTTTTATAGTGATCCACTCATCCCGAATTGGCTGACCATGTTTGAATTTATTCGTACCCATCGACGCTTGATGCAGTTTCTCTTGATGCTGGTCATCGTCCCGTCTTTTGCACTGGTCGGTATCAGCGGCTACCAAAGCTTCGGCGACGGCGCGAACACCATCGCCAAGGTCGGCGACCAGGTCGTGACGCAGCAGCAATATGAAGAAGCGCAACGTCAGCAGATCGACCGCTACCGCCAGATGATGGGCGAGCAGTTCGACCAGAAAATGTTTGACACGCCGGAAGCGCGCCAGAGCATCCTCGACAATCTGATCGCCGAGCGTGCCGTGGCCGCCGAAGTGGGCCGTAGCCACCTGGTCATCAGCGATGCCGCGCTGCAAAAGGAAGTGCTGGAAATCCCAGGCTTGACCTTGCCGGACGGTAAATTCGACCTGGAACGCTACAAGTCCATGCTGGCCGCCCAAGGCATGACGCCGCAGATGTACGATGCGCGCCGCCGCAGCGACATGGCCCTGCAGCAATTGGCCGGCGCCGTGCAAGGCACCGCCTTCGCGCCGAACACCGTCGCCAAGCGCCTGTCCGACATCACCTCGGAAGAGCGTGAAGTGCAGGAATTGCTGTTGCCGATCGCGCAGTACGTGCCGGAAGTCAAAGTGACGGACGCCATGATCAAGGCTTTCTATGACAAGAACAGCAAGTTCTTCGAAATCCCGGAACAAGCCAAGATCGAATACGTCGTGCTGGACGACAGCGCTGCCGGCGAGCAAGTCGACGTCACCGACGCCGACGTGACCGGCTACTACGCGAAGAACCAGAAAGCCTACACGACCGAAGAAGCGCGCCAGGCCAGCCACATCCTCGTAGCCGTCAAGAAAGACGCATCGGCCGCCGACAAGGCAGCTGCCAAGGCCAAGGCTGAAGCGATCCTGGCCGACGTGCGCAAGGCACCTGCCAGCTTTGCCGCCGTGGCCAAGGCCAAGTCGGAAGACCCGGCCTCCGCCGAACAAGGCGGCGACCTGGGCGTGATCGGCAAGGATGGCTTGCCGGCACCACTGCTGAGCGCAGTCAGCAAACTCAAGCAAGGCGAAATCAGCGATGTTGTCGCTTCCGATTTCGGCTACCACATCCTGACCGTTACCTCGCTCAAACCACAGCACGTGCGGGCGCTCGATGAAGTACGCGGTGAAATCACGGCCGACCTGCGCAAGCAATTTGCTGCCAAGAAATACTCGGAAATGGCTGAGACGTTCACCAACACGGTCTACGAGCAATCGGACAGCCTGAAACCGGTGGCTGACAAGTTGAAGCTGAAAGTGGAAACCGCCGCCAACCTGTCGCGCACGCCGTCGCCAGCATTGGGCAATGCGCCGTTCAACAACGCCAAGTTCCTCGCCGCCATCTTCTCGAACGATACACTGAAAGACAAGCGCAACACGGAAGCCGTCACCGTTGCACCGAACGTGCTGATCGCCGGCCGTGTGGTGGAATTCAAGCCTGCCTCGAAGCGTCCTCTGGCTGAAGTCGAAGCGATGATCCGTCAGCGCGTGACGATGGAAGAAGCGGAAAAGCTGGCCAAGAAAGCAGGCGAGACCAAGCTGGCAGCCTTGAAGGCATCTGGTGATGCCAGCGGTTTTGGCGCCGCACAATGGGTGTCGCGCAGCAAGCTTGACGGCATCAACCGTGCCGCCATTGCGCAAGTCATGAAAGCGGATACGAGCAAGCTGCCAGCCTATGTGGGCGTGGACTTGCCAGCCCTGGGCTATGGCATCTATCGCATCGGCAAGGTGCAGCAGCCGGCGCAAGTCGATGCAGCACGCCGCCAGCAAGAGAAAGACCAGATCAGCGGCATCCTGGCACAACAGGAAATGTTCGATTACGTCGAGTACCTGAAATCCAAGGCCAAGGTGAAGATCGTCAAGCCGGTCACCGCCCCGGCAGCACCAGCGCCGGAAGCACCATAAGAGTTAGTTTCCACGCATAAAAATAGCCGCTTTCGAGCGGCTATTTTTTTGTCTGCGTGTCGTGAACTTTATTCAACCCGCCGGCGTAAGCCTAGGGTCAGTCACTTCGTAATCGGAATACGCTCCATTGGAGCGTATTCCCCTGGGGGGGGCTGACCCCGGATTCTTGCCTCGGGCTGGAGGTAACGTCTACAACTGGCTTACTTCGCGTTCAGTAACGGCGCTAGCCGCGGCCAGATATTCTTCAGTATCGTTGGATGCGCCTGCGCATTCGGGTGCATGCGGTCGGCCTGGAATAGCTGCGGCTGGTCGGCGATGCCTTCGAACATGAAGGGCACCAGCGGCGCCTTCCATTCCCTGGCCAGCTTGCCGTACACGCCATAAAACTGCTCGCCATAGGCGCGGCCATAGTTGGGCGGCATCCGCATGCCCACCAGCACCACTTGCGCGCCCGATTTCCTGGCCGCCTCGCCCATGGCGCGCAGATTCGCTTCGGCCGCCGCCACGGGCAAGCCGCGCAAGCCGTCGTTGGCACCCAGTTCGATCAGCACGATGTCGGGCTGGTGCTTGGCCAGCAGCGCAGGCAGGCGCGCGCGGCCGCCGCTGGTGGTCTCGCCGCTGATGCTGGCGTTGACGATGCGCGTATCGTTCTTTTGCGCTGCCAACCGCTGTTCCAGCAGCGCCACCCAGCCCGTGCCCCGTGCCAGCCCATACTCGGCCGACAGGCTGTCGCCGAGCACCAGCAGCGTTTTTGGTGCAGAATAGGCATTCGTCATGCTCGATACCAGCAGCAGGGCTGCCGCAGGAAGCAGGGACAGCGTGCGCCGCCGCATGCGGCTGCTGCCCTTGACACTTATTTGTTCACGAAATTTTTTAAGATAGATCAGCATGCCCGAATTCCCTAAAGCGACTTCCACCAGTTTTCTCCCGTCCGACGCAGCGGCCCAGCGGCCTGCTGCAGCCAACAGCCAAAATGCCCAGCCGGCCATCGAAGTGGTCCAGCTGGCCAAGCGCGTACCCGATGCCGATGGTGAGCTGACCATCCTGCATCAAGTCGATTTTACCGTGCAAACGGCCGAGACGCTGGCCATCGTCGGCGCCTCCGGTTCCGGCAAGTCGACTTTATTGGGCCTGCTGGCCGGCCTGGACACGCCGAGCGAGGGCAAGGTCATCCTCGATGGCACCGATATCTTCGCCCTCGACGAAGACGGTCGCGCCGGTTTCCGCAAGGAAAAGCTCGGCTTCGTGTTCCAGTCCTTCCAGCTGCTGGCCCACCTGACGGCGCTGGAAAACGTCATGCTGCCGCTGGAATTGCGGGGCGACCCGGACGCGAAGGAAAAGGCGCAAGCCATGTTGGGCAGAGTCAACCTGGGCAGCCGCCTGAAACACTATCCCAAATACCTGTCCGGCGGCGAGCAGCAGCGCGTGGCCCTGGCGCGCGCCTTTGTGACGGAGCCTCCGCTGCTGTTTGCCGATGAGCCGACTGGCAGCCTGGACGCGGCCACAGGGGAGGCCGTGATCCAGCTGATGTTCGAGTTGAACCGCGAACGGGGTTCGACCCTGATTCTCGTCACGCATGACAGTTCCATTGCGGCCCGTTGTGGGCGCACCATTACGATTGCGGCGGGCAGGTTGGTGTGATTGCGGCGCGGTGGTGTTGGATTACGCTGCGCTAATCCAACCTACGGCTTGAGGATATCGGACGTCGGGTAGGTCGGATTAGCGGAACGCGTAATCCGACAAACACGCACCGTATACCTATGCCGACAAGGCATTGATCAACCTGCGTATCGCCGGGATCAATTCCCCTGCCGTCAGGCCGATGGGGCCGCTGCCTGCGGCCACCAGCGCATCGGCTGCCGCACCATGCAGCCAGACGGCGCCGAGCGCCGCTTCCCATTCCGGCCAGCCCTGCGCCAGCAGGCTGCCGCACAGGCCGGACAGCACATCCCCCGTGCCGGCAGTCGCCAGTGCGGGGCCGCCCGTGTTGTTGATGACGATGCCACCATCGGGCGCGGCGATGACCGTGCCCGAACCCTTCAACACCACGATGACGCCCAGCTGCGTGGCCAGCTGGCGCGCCGCGCCCAGGCGGTCGGCCTGGACCTCGGCCACTGTCAGGTCGAGCAGGCGTGCCGCTTCCAGCGGATGGGGCGTCAATATTGTCGCCCCCGCGCCCGTGCGCACGGCCAGCGCCGATTGCAGTTCCGGTTCGGCCGCCATCAGGTTCAGCGCATCGGCGTCGAGCAGCAGCGGGCTGTCGCTCTCGAACGTCCGCTGCAGCAGCTCCACTGTATCGACATCGTCGCCCAGGCCTGGTCCCGCCACCAGCGCGGCAAAGTGCAGGCCCGAGAAATCCACGTCCCTGGCGTGCCGGCACATCAGTTCCGGCTGGCCGCTGTCAAATGCTGGCGGCGTGTCGGGAAAGGCGATATAGACTCTTCCCGCGCCCGCGTGCAGGGCCGTGCGGGCCGCCAGGATGGGTGCGCCCGCCATGCCTTGCGCGCCGCCGATGATGGCCACGCTGCCGTAGCTGCCCTTGTGCGTATTCTGGCGCCGTGGCTGCAACTGGCGGGCGAACAGGTGCAGGCCGCCCAGCTGGGCTTTGGCGGGCTGCAGCAGGGAAGGATCGATGGCCAGCGCGGCCACTTCCACCTCGCCCGCATAATCGCGGCCGTTTGCCGTGTGCAGACCAGGCTTGTCGCCGATGAAGGTGAGCGTATGCGTGGCGCGGATGGCGACGCCGTCGATGGCGCCCGTGTCCGCTTGCAAGCCGCTGGGCACGTCGAGCGCCAGCACGGGGCATGCCAGCTTGTTGACCAACTGCGCCACTTCGCGGCATTCGCCGTCCAGGGGGCGCGATGCGCCGATGCCGAACAGGCCATCGATGACGAGGTGCCATGACGCTGCGCCCACTGCCGCCGAGGCCATGGAAGTTGCCGCGTCCATGAAGCGCGCGGCGCTGTTGCGCGCGCGGCTCAGGGCCTGTTCGCGCTCGGGCGACGTGGCTTGCGCCTCGGGCGCCAGCCATATCAGCACCTCGGTGCCGCTGGCGGCCAGGTGCGCGGCCGCTTCCAGCGCATCGCCGCCGTTGTCGCCGGGGCCGGCCAGCACCAGTACGCGCCGGTGGCCCGCTTCGCCGTCTTCCGTAGCGTGCAGCAGCTTCAAGGCGGCACTGGCGGCGGCCTGGCCCGCCCGCTGCATCAGCAGCCCTTGCGGCAGGTCTTGCATGGCGGCTTGTTCGATGGCGCGCAGTTCGGCGACGGAATAGAGGGGAAGGGCGGTGCTGGCAAAGTCGGTCGGGGTCATGGTGCGTTCCATTTGTTGGTATGCCTTCAACATAAGGCCGATCCACGCGGAAGGCAAGGCGCGCACGGCTGAAACGCGCGTCTGTTTGGCGGCTACAATAGCCATCTCACATAAGTACGGGGGCGTGACGATGGACTGGCAATTCTGGATCGACCGGGGCGGCACCTTTACGGACATCGTGGCGCGCCGTCCTGACGGCAGCCTGGCCACCCACAAGCTGCTGTCGGAGAACCCGGGCCAGTACCGCGATGCGGCGCTGGCCGGCATGCGCCGGCTGATGGGCCTTGCACCCGGCGCACCGCTGCCCGTCGAACGGCTGGGCGCCATCAAGATGGGCACGACGGTAGCGACCAATGCGCTGCTTGAGCGCAAGGGCGAGCCCACCGTGCTGGCCATCACGCGCGGTTTTCGCGACGCCTTGCGCATCGCCTATCAGAACCGGCCGCAGCTGTTTGCGCGCCAGATCATCTTGCCGGAACTGCTGTACGGCGACGTAATCGAGATCAATGAACGCCTGGGCGCCCACGGCGAAGTGGTGCAGGAGCTCGACGAGGCGGCTGCGCGCGCGGCGCTGGAACACGCGCATGCGCGCGGCGTGCGCGCCATCGCCATCGTGCTGATGCACGGCTACCGCTACCACGCGCACGAGGCGCGGGTGGCGCAGCTGGCGCGCCAGGCGGGATTTACCCAGGTATCCGTGTCGCACGAGGTGAGCCCCATGATGAAACTGGTGGCGCGCGGCGACACCACGGTGGTCGACGCTTATTTGTCGCCCATCTTGCGCCGTTATGTCGACCAGCTGGCAGCCGAGCTGCCCGGCGTGCACCTGCAATTCATGCAGTCGAACGGCGGCTTGACGGATGCGCGCGCTTTCCAGGGCAAGGACAGCATTTTGTCCGGCCCCGCGGGCGGCATCGTCGGCATGGTGCGCGCCAGCGCGCTGGCCGGTTTCGATAAGGTCATCGGCTTCGACATGGGCGGCACGTCCACCGATGTGTCGCACTACGCGGGCGAGTTCGAGCGCGTGTTCGAGACGCAGATCGCCGGCGTGCGCATGCGCGCGCCCATGATGAGCATCCACACGGTGGCGGCGGGCGGCGGCTCCATCCTGCATTTCGATGGCGCCCGCTACAAGGTGGGGCCGGACAGCGCGGGCGCCAATCCCGGCCCCGCCAGCTACCGGTGCGGCGGCCCGCTGGCCGTCACCGACTGCAATGTCATGCTGGGCAAGCTGCAGCCGGCATTCTTCCCGCGCGTTTTCGGCCCGGACGCCAATGAAGCGCTGGACGCGGCCACCGTGCGCGCCCAGTTTGAGGCGCTGGCGCGCACGGTGAACTCGACGCCGGAGCAGGTGGCCGAAGGCTATATCGCCATCGCCGTGGGCAATATGGCCAACGCCATCAAGCAGATTTCCGTGCAACGTGGTCATGACGTCACCGAATATACCCTGACCAGCTTTGGCGGCGCGGGCGGCCAGCACGCCTGCCTGGTCGCCGATGCGCTGGGCATGCGTACGGTCTTCATCCACAGCCTGGCGGGTGTGATGTCGGCCTACGGCATGGGCCTGGCCGACCAGAGCGCCATGCGCGAGCAGGCCATCGAGGCGGTATTGGGCGTGGACCTGGCGCGTGATGTCGCGGCGCTGGGCGAGCTGGCGCGGGGCGACTTGCTGCGCCAGGGCGTGGCAGGGCAGCGTATCGCGCTGGTGTCGCGCGTGCACCTGCGCTATGAAGGCACAGATTCTGCCCTCGTCGTGCTGTTCGACACCCTGGCCGGCATGCAGGCGCAGTTCGAGGCGGCATACAAAAAGCGCTTTTCCTTTTTGATGCCGGCGCGGGCATTGATCGTCGAAGCCATCTCCGTGGAAGCCATCGGCGCGTCCGATGCGCCGCCAGTGGCCACGCCGGCGTATGTATCGCGTGAAGGCGGGCTGGCGCCCCTGCAGACGGTGGAGATGTACTGCGCCGGAAGGTGGCGGCCAAGCGGCCTGTTTGGGGCTGACAGTCTGCGCCCCGGCGATACCATAGCCGGTCCTGCCATCGTCAGTGACGCCAACGCCACCACCGTCATCGAGCCGGGCTGGCGCGCGGCAGTGACGGCGCATGGCCATTTGATCTTGCGCAGGGTCGTCGCCTTGCCGGAGCGTGTCGCTATCGGGACGCAGGCCGACCCCGTGATGCTGGAAATATTCAATAATCTGTTCATGTCGATCGCCGAGCAGATGGGACTGCGCCTGCAAAACACGGCCCATTCCGTCAACATCAAGGAGCGGCTCGATTTCAGCTGCGCCATCTTCGACGCACAAGGCCACTTGATTGCGAATGCGCCCCACATGCCCGTGCACCTTGGTTCCATGGGCGAGAGCATCCGCACGGTGATGACGCGCAACGCGGGCGTCATGCAGTCGGGCGACGTCTTCATGCTGAACGACCCGTATCACGGGGGCACGCATTTGCCCGACGTGACGGTCATTTCTCCTGTCTTCGATGAAGAGGGCAAGGCCATCCTGTTCTATGTCGGTTCGCGCGGCCACCATGCGGACATCGGCGGCACCACGCCCGGTTCGATGCCGCCCGATTCCACGCGCATCGAGGAAGAGGGCGTGTTGATCGATAATTTCAAGCTGGTGGACGGCGCCACGGGACGGTTAGCAGAAGACGAGACCCTGGCCATGCTGGCGGGCGCCACCTGGCCCGCCCGCAATCCCCGGCAAAACCTGGCCGATTTGCGCGCCCAGGTGGCGGCCAACCAGAAGGGGGCCGAGGAACTGCATGGCATGGTCGCGCATTTTGGCCTGGACGTGGTGCAAGCCTATATGGGCCATGTGCAGGACAATGCCGAGGAAGCCGTGCGCAGGGTCATCACGACCCTGAAGGATGGCAGCTACGCGCTGGACCTGGACAACGGCGCGCGCATCGAGGTGGCGATCAGGGTCGACGTGGCTGCGCGCAGTGCCACCATCGACTTTACGGGGACTTCAAGCCAGCTGCCGAACAACTTCAACGCGCCGTCCGCCGTCTGCATGGCGGCCGTGCTGTACGTGTTCCGCACCCTGGTTGACGACGAGATTCCGCTCAATGCGGGCTGTCTGAAGCCTTTGACCGTGATCATCCCACCCGGCTCCATGCTCAATCCGCAGTACCCGGCCTCCGTCGTCTCGGGCAATGTGGAAACCTCGACCTGTATCACGAATGCCCTGTATGGCGCGCTGGGGGCGATGGCTGCCTCGCAGGGCACGATGAACAATTTCACGTTCGGCAGCGCCAAATACCAGTATTACGAGACGATTTCGGGTGGCTCTGGCGCCGGCCCGGGCTTCGACGGTACGGATGTGGTGCAGACGAACATGACCAATTCGCGCCTGACTGACCCGGAAATCCTCGAGTGGCGTTTCCCCGTGCGGCTTGACAGCTATAGCATCCGCGCAGACTCTGGCGGCGCGGGGCGCTGGCACGGCGGCAATGGTGGCGTGCGCCGGGTGCGCTTTTTGGAAGCGATGACGGCGGCGATCTTGTCGAACAACCGTGTCCATCCTCCGTTTGGCATGGATGGCGGTGCGGCGGGCGCGCTGGGGCGCAACTACGTGGAGCGCGCGGACGGTACGGTGGAGCACCTGGCGCATATCGGCAAGACCGGCATGCAGGCAGGTGACGTGTTCGTGATCGAGACGCCGGGCGGCGGCGGTTACGGCAAGACGGAATAGGCGGTGCCGGCGCTGGCCCCGCTGAGCTGCGCGCGCACCTGGCCCACGTCGCGCATCGGTGCGCGGCCGAACTGGCGGCTGTATTCGCGGCTGAACTGCGATTCGCTGGCGTAGCCGACCCGGTAGCCGGCCGTGCCTGCGTCGATCTGCTCGACCAGCATCAATCGCCGCGCTTCCTGCAGGCGCAGCAGCTTCTGGTACTGCATCGGCGTCATGGCGGTAATCGCCTTGAAGTGGTGGTGCAGCGACGACATGCTCATGTTCGCCATGCCGGCCAGGTGCTCGATGCGCAGCGGCTGCGCGTAATGGTGCTTGATCCAGTCGATGGCTTGTCCCACCTGGTGCGACTGGCTGCTTGCCAGCGCCATGTGGCGCAGGCGCGCGCCGACAGGGCCGTTCAGCAGCCGGTAGGTCAGCTCGCGGCGGATCAAGGGCGCCAGCGCGGCGATTTCTGCCGGTTTGTCCAGCAGGCGCACGAGGCGCAGCATGGCGTCGAGCAGCTCGGGCGAGACGTCGCTGACGGAAATGCCGCGCGTGGCGGGCAGGATTTTCTGCTGCGCCGCACCGCATGCGCTTTCACTGTCGAGCAGCGCCGCCACGTCGGCGATGTCGATGCCCAGCACCACGCACAAATGTGGTTGTTCTTCGCTCGCTTGCGCCACGCGCACCTGGACGGGCAATTCGACGGACGTCAGCAGGTACTGCATGCGGCTGTAATGGAAGGTTTCCGTGCCCAGGGTGACGTCCTTCGCGCCTTGCGCGATGATGGCCACGCTGGGTCGCGCCGCATGGAACAGCGATTCCGTGACGGACGACTGGCGGTGAAACGTCAGGTTGCCGATCGCCGTCGCGTAGTCGCCGTTGCGCGGCGCGTGGCGGCTGATCAGGGCGGCAATTTCATCTTGCGGAGCGAGTGGTGTGGGCATGGAGTTCAGTATGCGTCAGGCGAGGAGGGGCAGGGGGTGATCTTACGCAGATTTGGAGGATCGTGCAAAGGTCTTGCAGGATCGCGGTAACGGCGGGCCGGCATCTCGGGCACACTTGTGCAATCGCATGCATGGCAGGCGTCCCCCTCGTCACACACATATAGATACAGGAGTTTTCATGACCACCATCGCCAAAGGCTACGCCGCACTGGGCCCGACTTCCGCACTGCAACCGTTCACGTTCGAGCGCCGCGCCCCGCGCGAAGACGACGTGGCCATCTCGATCAAATACTGTGGCGTGTGCCATTCCGACATCCACCAGGCGCGCGACGAATGGGGTGGCGCCGCCTTCCCGATGGTGCCTGGCCATGAAATCGCCGGCGTCGTCACGGCCGTTGGCGCCAACGTCAGCAAGTTCAAGGTGGGCGACCATGTGGGCGTGGGCTGCTTCGTCGATTCCTGCACCACCTGCAAGACGCGCAATGTGGACCTGGAGCAGTACATGCCAGGCCTGATCCAAACCTACAACGGCCTGGAAGCGGATGGCAAGACGGCCACGCAGGGCGGCTACTCGGACAGTATCGTCGTCAAGGAAGGCTATGTGCTGTCGATTCCCGACAACCTGCCGCTGGACGCAGCCGCGCCACTGCTGTGCGCCGGCATCACCCTGTACTCGCCGCTAAACCACTGGAAGGCCGGCCCTGGCAAGCAGGTGGCCATCCTGGGCATGGGTGGCTTGGGCCACATGGGCGTCAAGATCGCCCACGCCATGGGCGCCGAAGTGACGGTGCTGAGCCAGACCCTGTCGAAGCGCGAAGACGGCTTGCGCCTGGGCGCCAAGCATTACTACGCCACCAATGATGCGGAAACCTTCAGCAAGCTGGCCGGCACGTTCGACCTGATCATCTGCACCGTGGGCGCGTCCATCGACTGGAACCAGTACATCAACTTGCTGAAAGTCGATGGCAGCATGGTCATCGTCGGCATCCCGGACGGTGCCGTGCCGCCGATCAGCGCCTTCGGCCTCGTGGGTGCGCGCCGCAGCCTGTCTGGCTCCATGATCGGCTCGATCAAGGAAACCCAGGAAATGCTGGATTTCTGCGGCAAGCACAATATTGTCTCCGACATCGAAATCATCCGCATCCAGGAGATCAATGAGGCGTTCGAGCGTGTGGTGAAGAGCGACGTCAGATATCGTTTTGTGATCGACATGGCATCGCTGTAACACCCGACGCAGCTGTGTTTGTCGGATTAGCGCGCAAGCGCGTAATCCGACAATCCCACCAACGTCCCCATCCCCGCCAAAAATCAAGCTCGCGCGTCACTTTCTTTACTTGCGTCAAGAATCGGCCTAAAATGAAACCGTACAGTACAGTTTCACTACGTAGATTTAAAAAATCAGCCATCCCCGGCGTATTTGCCTGGGCAGGGGAGGCGTCTTGGATAAAAAATGGATACTTCAACAAAGAATGGAGCGGCGGCAATCCCACCGGTCTCCAGGGGCAAGCGCATTGCGCTGGCGGTTTTTGGCATGTTTCTTGGACTTTCCGGCCTGGCCCTGGCGGCGGGCGGCATCAAACTCATTACCCTTGGCGGTTCCTGGTATTACCTGCTGGCCGGTCTCGGCCTGATCCTGGCCGGCGTGCTGTATCTGCGCCGCAAACCGCTGGCGGGCAGTATCGTCGGCGCGCTGCTCGCCGCCACCCTGATCTGGGCTGTATGGGAAATCGGGTTTGCCTTCTGGCCCATGGTGCCGCGCCTGGCGCCGTTCCTCGTCATCGGCCTGGTGGCCACCCTCGTGCATCCGTGGCTGACTGGCCAGGCACACACTGGCCAGTCGCGCGGTTTCGCCGCCCTGTTTGCCGTCGTGCTGGTGGCCGGTTTCGCTGCCATGTTCAAGCCGCATGGCGTGACGGACGCTGCGGTGCAGCCGCAGCAGGATGCCGTGACGCCCGTCAATGACGGCAGCGCCAACTGGGCACACTATGGGTATGGGCCGAAAGGCACGCGCTTCGCGCCGTACACGCAGATCGACAAGGCTAACGTCGATCAGTTGCAGGTGGCCTGGACCTACCGCTCGGGCGAATTGGCCGAAGGCGCTTCCGAGTCGCAAAACACGCCGCTGCAGATCGGCGACACCATCTACACGTGCACGCCGACCAGCAAGGTCATCGCGCTGGATGCGGACACGGGCAAGGAGCGCTGGACCTTCGATCCCAAGCCGGCCAACACCAAGACGTGGAACCGCTGCCGCGGCGTGGGCTATTACGAGCCTGCCAAGGTCACAAAACCCTTCCAGTTCGAAGGCATGCAGGCGGCCAGCGCTGCGGCGGCGGGCGCGTGTGCCAAGCGCATCGTGCAAGTGACCATGGATGCGCGCCTGATCGAGATCGACGCGCAGACGGGCAAGCAGTGCGAAGGCTTTGGCGACAAGGGATCCGTCGACCTGACGGTCGGCCTGGGCAAGGTGAAGATGAACGTGCCGTATTACGCCTACACGTCCGCGCCCACGGTGGCGCGCAACCTGATCATCCTCGGCGGCTGGGTGTTCGACGGCCGCTCCACCGATGAACCATCGGGTGTCGTGCGTGCCTACAGCGCCGACACGGGTGAACTGGTATGGGCCTGGGACCTGGGCAATCCGGCCATCACCAAGCTGCCGCCGGAAGGGCAGACGTACACGCGCAGCACGCCGAACATGTGGTCGGCGCCCGCGTTCGATGATGCACTGGGTCTGGTGTACCTGCCGACGGGGAACGAGCAGCCCGACTTCTGGGGCGGCAAGCGTCCGCCGCTGACGGAAAAATACGCGTCGGCCATCGTCGCCCTCGACATGGCCACGGGCCGCGAGCGTTGGACCTATCAAACCGTCCACCACGATATCTGGGATTACGACGTGGCCGCGCAGCCGGCACTGTACGACGTCCCGGACGGCAAGGGCGGCAAGATCCCTGCGCTGGTGCAGCTGACCAAGCGTGGCCAGATCTTCATGCTGGACCGCCGCACGGGAAAACCCATTGCCGACGTGGTGGAAAAACCCGTGCCGCAGGAGCACGCGGCCGGCGACTGGGTGGCAAAGACGCAACCCTATTCCACCGGCATGCCGGCCCTCGGTGCAGAAACGCTGACGGAGCGCGACATGTGGGGCGCCACTTTCTTCGACCAGCTGGCGTGCCGCATCAGCTTCCGCAAGCTCAATTACCGGGGCGAGTTCACGGCCCCAAGCACAAAGGAAACGCTGATCTACCCGGGCTATTACGGTGGCTTCAACTGGGGCGGTGCAGCCGTCGATGAAAGCAACGGCTATATGTTCGTCAACGATATCCGCATGCCGCAAGTGGTCAAGCTGGTGCCGCGCGAAACGGTGGACGTGGCCAAGCTGACGGCTGGCCACGGCGTGGGCAGCACCTATCCGATGGATGGCACGCCGTTCGTCATCGACCACAAGGCCTTCAATTCGCCGCTGGGCATACCTTGCCAAAGCCCGCCCTGGGGCGTGTTTGCCGCCATCGACCTGAAAACCCGCACGAAAGTGTGGGAACGTCCGGCCGGCACGGTGCAAGACGCCGTCATTAACGGCGTGCGCGCGCGCCTGCCTATCCCGCTGGGCATGCCTACCCTGGGCGGCGGCATGAGCACGGCGTCGGGCCTGGTGTTTTATGCGGGCACGCAGGATTACTATCTGCGCGCCATGGATATCGCCACTGGGCGTGACGTGTGGAAGGTACGCATGCCCGTGGGCTCGCAAGGCACGCCGATGACGTATGTGTCGCCCAAGTCGGGCCGCCAGTATGTCGTGGTGGTGGCGGGCGGCGCCCGCCAGAGTCCGGATCGGGGAGATTACGTGATAGCATACGCGCTTCCCAAGACACAGTAAGAGTTTGCTTCATGCCCCAGTTGCGCACCGTTCCAGCTTCCCCGACTACCCGAAGCGAGGAGCGGCGCCGCAAGCTGCTGGTGGCGGCCGCGGACCTGTTTCTCGCCTCCGGCTACGACGGCGTCAGCATGGATGCCATCGTGGCCGAGGCGGGTGGCTCGAAAGCCACCGCCTACCGCTACTTCGGCAGCAAGCAGGAGCTGCTGGTGGCGGTGGTCGAATACCTGTGCGCGGACTTCATCATCGCGCTGCGCCAGCTCGACACGTCGCAAGCGGGCCTGGAACAGGGTTTGCAGCTGATCCTCGATGAACTGGTGGCCGTCGTCACCAGCCCCCGCCACGTGGCTTTCTACCGTCTCGTCGTAACCGGCGCCGCCGCCGTGCCGGCCGTGGGCCTGACCTGGTACGAACACGGCCCGCAAGTGTGGCACGCCCTGATATTGCGCCTGCTGGAGCAGCAGCGCGCCCAGGGCCGCATCGCGGCCGATACCTCGTTTTCCAACCTGCCGCAGATTCTGTTCGACGCCGTCTTCTCGCACCTGACCACGCGCACCGTCATGCTGGGGCAGGGCGGCAACGCAGCCACCTTCCGGCCATTGATTGCGGAATTGATCGAGCTGGTGGTGGCGAGGGTGGCGCGAGTAGTTTAAGGACTCAGGCTGGATCAGGGCGGCCGGCGATCACAGGTTTGAGCGATACAAGCATACCGACGTATGCTTGAAGCTCGGTATCTTCTGTCGCCAGCCCTTGGCCGCTTGCAATCGTTGCCAGGTTCCGCCCGAAGGGGAAGTTCGGCTAGTGCGCATCGGCGCGCAGGATTACGACTCGGCGTCGCATATACGGTCGCGTCCCGCAGACTTGGCCTGGTAAAGACGGCGGTCTATCCTGTCCAGAAAAACATTCGGGTCAAGCAGGGCGTTGGGCAAGATAGTGCCGACGCCCATGCTGACAGTAACTAGGCGACCAACGCCGGAACGCGCATGCGTGATTTCCTTTCGCGCCAGCAGCTTGCGACAGCGCTCGGCCACGTTGCGGGCTGCACCCTCGTCCGTGGCTGGCAGCAGCAGCACAAACTCTTCGCCCCCAAGGCGGGCGCATAGGTCGCGTGAGCGTGACGCGCCCTCATCCATCGCCTGGGCCACACGTCGCAAGCATTCGTCACCTTGCATGTGGCCATAATGATCGTTGTACTGTTTGAAATAATCTATGTCGATCACGATCAGGGACAGCGGTTCGCCAGTGGCGCGCGCCTTGGCCCATTCGATCGGGTACAGATTGTCGAACATGCGGCGGTTTGCAACGCCTGTCAGGCTGTCGCGGTAGGTGAGGGCCTCCAGTTCGCGCTGCAACTTGAAGATCTTCTCTTCAGCCTGCTTACGCTCGGTAATGTCGAACATGAAGCCAACCAGCGACTCGACATCGCCGTCCTGGCGACGCACCACATGCACGACGTCGCGTATCCAAAGCTGTTCGCCGTCGGACGTCAGCGCCCGATAGTCGGCTTCGTGATCGACGCCCATTTGCGATTGTGCGACACAAAAATCGACCGTCTTCTGGCGATCCTCCTCATGGATGCGTTCAGCCCAGTCATTTACGGACTGCCAGCTTGACTGTTTCCAGCCGAGCAACTCCTCAATTTGGGGGCCTATGTAAGTGAAGCGCATCGTGGCCCAGTCGATCCGCCAAGGAATGGCGCGGGTCGACTCCAGCAAGGTTCGATATACACCAGCATCGTCGCAGGCGACGATGGAAGAATCGGGAGTAGAGGCAGTCATAATTTATACATGTGAGGAGGAAGGCATCGTGCACCGGGTGTACTTTTTACCGTCAAGGAAAGCTATTTTGTACAGCACGGGCGTGCGATGACGAGCCTGGCTTGCAAAACTTGCCAATCAGGAACTCTTGATAATCACGCTGGATTGCTGTACTGGACCGACCGTCCGCAGTTGGCTGATAGCGGACGTGAGCGCTCGGAATGAGCGAGTGTACGAGATTGTTGTTTGCCGAGCAAGCAAGAGGGCTTGTCAGGCCCCCGAAAACCCGCGTGCGAAGACCGAGGCCGGACTCACAGGGGCCGACCCCGAAGTTACAGGGTTCAGTGGGCAGGCAGGAGTCAGGTCGCAATACCGTATTTATGCTGGGTCGCCGCATACTGCTGCTTGAGCGACTCCAGCTTCGGATGCCTGGGGTCTATCTTGCGGATCACTTGCATCTGGTGCTGCGCCTGTTCGGCCAGCGGGGCTTCCCAGCCCAGCATATTGAGCTGGCGCAAGATGGCATCGACGGAGGCGAACAGCACGGGCAGGTTGCCTGGGGTCTTGCGCAGGGCCTGGCGCAGTACGAACACAGCTCCCTTGAGTTCTCCGCTTTCCGACTTGCTGGCCGCATCCTGCATCAATTCCTGCACCTGGTTCGTGATCTGCTGGCCCATGCCTTGCGCCAGGTCATGCCGGCCCGCCTTTTCAAACACGTCGACGGCCGCTTCCATCGTCACGTCGCTGTCGGCTTCGTTGACGAGTTTCATCATGACGTCGGACGCTGCCTGCTCCAGGTTGTTTTTCAGGCAGCTCTGCACCAGGCCTACCTTCAGTTGGGTCGACAGGCCCCGCGCCGTGTCCAGGGCGGCGGCGGCCAGCTGCAGTTCGCTGGCGGCGGCGATGTCGTTCCCAGACAGTTCATGCAGCATGGCGGCCGAGATGGCGCGGCAGGCTTCCACATTGGCGCCGCCCCGCAGGGAGCGCTCCATGTCGCGCAGCACGCCGCTCGCTTGCGGCGCATCGCCCTTCTTGACCAGCGTCTTGACCAGGTTGACGTGATCTTCGGGGTCGCGGAATTCAGAGTACTTCGCTTTCGTCACCACTCGCTTGTAGGCCCGTTCGGCCGCGCCGATATCGCCCGTGTCAAACGCGATGCCGCCCAGGTGGCGCAGGCGGCGCACCATGTGCGGCGAAATGGCCACCGCGTCTTCGAGGATTTTCTTCGCCTGCAGCTGCTGGCCCATGGCTTCATGGTTTTGCGCCAGCAGGTCGTAGGCGGCCATGAAGCGGGGATAGGTCTCCACCAGTTCCAGCAGCGCTTCCTGCGCCTCTTCGTGGCGTTGCTGTTCGAACAGGGTGCGCGCCAGGCCCAGGTGGGCCCAGGCCATGGGCCGCGTGGCCAGCATGTCGGCGTACAGCTGTTCCGCCTCCTTCCATTCATCGAGGGAGATGTGCAGCTCGGCGCGCAGGCGGGTGAAATCGGCCGCCAGGCGCGGGTGCTGCAGTTCGGCCGCGCGGCAGCTTTTCACGGCTTCGCGCAAGTCGCCCTTGTCGATCAGCTGATACGTGGGCAGGAAGATGGCGCGCCGTTCGATGGCGCGTGCGATGCGTCCGCTCAGCACATCGACGGTGAAAGGTTTCAATATGTAGTCGGACGGGGTCAGTTCGGCCGCGCTGATCACCTTGCTGTGGATGGCTTCGGAGGTCAGCATGATGAAGATCGTCCACAGGCCGATCAGCTTGTGGTGGCGCAAGTCTTCCAGCAATTGCTGGCCATCCTGGCCGTCCGTGCCACTACCAAGATCGTATTCGCACAGGATGATGTCGAACGGTTTCTTCATCAGCAGGCGGATGGCCGTGCCTGAATTGACGGCATATTCCACCTTGGTGATGGCCGCCTGGTTCAGCATATTGTGCAGATTGCCCCGCATGCTGGGGTTGGGGTCGACGATCAGGACAGATAAATCGCTAGTTTCTGGCATTGTTCAGCTCTCGTTCATCTGTTCGGTCATTTGCGGGAACTCTCTTTTATATGTCTCTGCCCGGCAGCATTATTTTTTATCAGCATACTGCAAAGCTGGCTGGCACTGCCAGCAAAATGCATGCAATCCGGCGCGCTGCGTGAGGGCAGGCGCGTCCGGCGCCGTCCAGCGTTGTATTTCATGACACAGGGTTCCGCTTGTGGCGGTGCCAGCAGCTGTTTTTTCGTCCATTGATTGACTAGCGTGATAGTATTTTATAAATGCAACATTTGTTGCATACCGCGCCATGTCGCGGCCAGGCATGCGCAGGCTGTACGGGCGCTTTCTCCCTCTCTGGTATTGAAACCCGTCATGCGCTTACCTGATCTGTCTACCTTGCGGCGTATTGCCGTTCCGCTTGCATTTGGCGGCAACAGCGAACAGCAGCATACCTATTTTGCGGAACTGCACCGGGTCGGCATGGTCACGCAGCTGCTGGGCATCATCGCCTACAGCCTGACCTGGCTGATGATGCCGGAGCCCTATCATCCGAATCTGGTGCACGCCGTGCTGGCGCTGCTGGGCATGCTGGCCAGCCTGGTGGTGCGCTACCGCTGCACCACCCTGGCCGTGCTGACTGTCACCGGCGCTTGCGCCGTGCTGGCCCTGACCTTCGGCCTGCGCACCATGGCCGACGCCGTCCAGCACGCCAGTTTCTGGGTCTTGCCCGTGGGCGTCTTCATGACCCTGGCCATCGCCTCCATTTTCAATGGCGGCCTCAGCTACTTGGCCGTGGTGGCGGGCGTCTGGTGGAACGTGGGCCACGGCCTGTACCCGGTGAACGCGGGCTTGCCTGACCAATCCTGGGCGCCCTTGATGATTGCCGTCAGCGTCCTGTTCGGGCTGGCGCTGAATGTCAGCTTCAGCTTATTGCGTTTGCGCAACTATCACGCCAAAGTGGAATTGACGCGGCTGGCCTTTCAGGACAGCCTGACTGGCCTGAATAACCGCCGCATGTTCACGCAGCGCGCCCAGCAGATGCACGGCGCGACTCGCGGCGGCATGCTGTATTTCCTGATGATCGATATCGACGATTTCAAGGTCATCAACGACCAGCAGGGGCACGATGCGGGCGACGAGGTGCTGGTGCGCACGGCCGCCATCATCGCCGACAAGGCGCAAGGCCATTTGTGCGGACGCCTGGGCGGCGAGGAATTCGGCGTGGTCTACGCGGGCAGCCGCGAGGATGCGGGCGCCTTTGCTGGCGGCCTGGTCGAGGCCGTCAGCCAGGCCTTCCTGACAGCACAGTTCGTGTCGATCAGCGTGGGCGTGGCCGAACTGGACCGGGGCAAGGAGCTGGGCCACAGCTACCGGCTGGCCGACGAAGCGCTGTACCTGGCCAAGCGCCAGGGCAAGAACCGCTATGTGATCGCCTGATGATTGCCAGAGGGTGTTGCTGGCGTGTCAAAAACTGCCGCTGTGCGGGGCAAAAGGGTGGCAAAAGGGGGGCAAAACCGCAAGTTCCGGTCATAAGGCAGGGGTAAAACGGGTATAATGCGCGCAAAGGAAATTTGCCGTACGAAAGATATTGTCATACCTACCTTTAACCCGCAGCCACGCTGCATCAACCACCTTCCAATCATGTTGATACTGCCGGGTTCCAATGCCCTGTCCGTTTTCCGTAGCCACCGTCTGTTAAGCCAACTGCAAGCCGTGTCGCCTGCGATTGTTGCCGTACAAGCACGCTATGTCCATTTCATCGATGCCAGCGCGCCTCTCACCAACGACGACAGCACGCGCCTTGGCGCCTTGCTGACGTACGGCGAGCCGGCCCAAGCTGACAATACGGAAGGCGCTGCCGAAGAATTCTTCGTCATCCCCCGTTTCGGCACGATTTCGCCGTGGGCCTCGAAAGCCACCGACATCGCGCACAATTGCGGCATGGCGCACATCAAGCGCGTCGAACGCGGCATCGCTTTCCGCATCAACCTGAAATCGGGCATCCTGGGCAGCGCCATTGGCGCCGGCAAATTGTCGGACGAGCAGGTGCAGACTGTGGCCGATCTGCTGCACGACCGCATGACGGAATCCGTTTTGCGCAGCGCCGACCAGGCCAAGGACTTGTTCCGCACCCTGGAAGCGCGCCCGCTCGAATCGATCGACTTGCTGGGGCAGGGCAAGCGTGCCCTGGAAACGGCGAACACGGAACTGGGCCTGGCGATGTCGGAAGACGAAATCGACTACCTGGACGCCGCCTTCACCAAGGCTGGCCGCAATCCGACGGACGTGGAACTGATGATGTTCGCCCAAGCGAACAGCGAGCATTGCCGCCACAAGATCTTCAACGCCGACTGGACCATCGACGGCGTGGCGCAGCCAAAATCCTTGTTCGGCATGATCAAGAACACGCATGAATTGCAGCCGAAGGGCACCGTCGTCGCCTACAGCGACAATTCCTCGATCATGGAAGGCGCGACGGTATCGCGCTTCTACCCGCGCGGCGCCAGCCACGAATATGCGGCATCGACGGAACTGACGCACACCCTGATGAAGGTGGAAACGCATAATCACCCGACGGCAATCTCCCCATTCCCCGGCGCCTCCACGGGCGCAGGCGGCGAGATCCGCGACGAAGGCGCGACGGGCCGCGGCGCCAAGCCAAAGGCTGGCCTGACCGGTTTCACCGTATCGAACCTGTCCTTGCCGGATGCCGTGCGCAGCTGGGAAACGGCCGCTTCCGTGACGGCGCCTCTGGCTGGCCGTACTGACGCCGATCAATACGGCAAACCGGAGCGCATCGCTTCGCCGCTGCAAATCATGATCGAAGGCCCGTTGGGCGGCGCCGCATTCTCGAACGAATTCGGTCGTCCCGTGCTGGGCGGCTACTTCCGCACGTATGAACAGAACGTCGGCGCAAAAGAAGCGGGCGCCCCTGACGCCGTGTTCGGCTACCACAAGCCGATCATGATCGCCGGCGGCATCGGCAATATCTCCGCGCAGCACACGCACAAGAACGACATCCCCGTTGGCAGCCTGCTGGTGCAGCTCGGTGGCCCGGGCATGCGCATCGGCATGGGTGGCAGCGCCGCCTCGTCGATGACCACTGGCAGCAACACGGCCGACCTGGACTTCGATTCCGTCCAGCGCGGCAATCCGGAAATGGAACGCCGCGCCCAGGAAGTCATCAACGCCTGCTGGCAAATGGGCGCCGACAATCCGATCATCTCCATCCACGACGTGGGTGCGGGCGGCTTGTCGAACGCATTCCCGGAAATCACCAACGACGCCAAGCGCGGCGCGATTTTCGACCTGCGCAAGATTCCACTGGAAGAATCGGGCATGGCGCCGAAAGAAATCTGGAGCAACGAGTCGCAGGAACGCTATGTTCTCGCCATCGCGCCGGAAAGCCTGCCACTGTTCAAAGCCATGTGCGAACGCGAACGCTGCCTGTTCGCCGCCGTGGGCGTGGCCACCGAAGAGCGTCAACTCAAGCTGATCGACCCGGAACTGGGCAACGAGCCGGTCGACATGCCGATGGACGTCTTGCTGGGCAAGCCGCCCAAGATGCAGCGCGACGTGGTTCACGTGGCCAACGATTTCCCCGCCATCGACCTGACGGGCATGGACCTGGTGGACGTAGCGCAAAAAGTGCTGCTGTTGCCGACCGTGGCCGACAAATCCTTCCTGATCACCATCGGCGACCGTAGCGTGGGCGGCATGACCGTGCGCGACCAGATGGTGGGACCATGGCAAGTGCCGGTGGCCGATTGCGCCGTCACCACCATGAGCTTCGAAGGCTACCTGGGTGAAGCGATGGCCATGGGCGAACGCACGCCGCTGGCCGTCATCGACGCCGCTGCCTCGGGCCGCATGGCCGTGGGTGAAGCCGTCACCAACATCGCCGCCGCCGCGATTGCCGACATTTCCGACATCAAGCTGTCCGCCAACTGGATGGCTGCCTGCGGCCAGCCTGGCCAGGACGCAGCCCTGTACGACACGGTGAAAGCCGTCGGCATGGACCTGTGCCCCGCGCTGGGCATCAGCATCCCCGTCGGCAAGGATTCGCTGTCGATGCGCACGACGTGGAAAGACGATAGCACGGGCGCGGCGAAATCCGTCACGTCGCCAGTGTCCCTGATCGTGTCGTCGTTCGCGCCAGTCACGGACGTGCGCAAGTCGCTCACGCCGCAGCTGAAAACGGACAAGGGCGACACGTCATTGATCTTGATCGACCTGGGCCGCGGCAAGAACCGCTTGGGCGCCTCCGCCCTGGCGCAAGTCATGGGCCAGCTGGGCAATGAGACGCCGGACGTGGACAGCGCGGAAGACCTGAAAGGCTTCTTCGCCGCCATCCAGAAATTGAACAGCGACGACAAGCTGCTGGCCTACCATGACCGTTCGGACGGCGGCCTGTACGCCACCCTGACGGAAATGGCCTTCGCCGGCCACACGGGCATGTCCGTCAACCTGGACATGCTGACCATGGAAGGCGAGCACTCCAGCGACTGGGGCGACGCCAAGAACTGGACAGGCCAGGTAGCGGAACGCCGCAACGAATTGACCCTGCGTGCCTTGTTCAGCGAAGAGCTGGGCGCCGTCATCCAGGTGCGTGCGGAAGAAAAATCGCTCGTCATGGACGTACTGCGCACCTTCAATCTGGGCGCCTGCAGCCATATCATCGGCAAATTGAACGACCGCGACGTGATCGAATTCACGCGCGACGCCAAGCTGATTTACACCCAGCCACGCGCAGCCCTGCACCGCCTGTGGAGCGAAACGAGCTGGCGCATCGCCCGCCTGCGCGACAATCCGGCTTGCGCCGACGCCGAATACGATCGCCTGCTGGACGTGCAAGACCCGGGCATGTCGCCTATCGTCACGTTCGACCAGAACGAGAACATCGCCGCGCCATTCATCGCCACCGGCGTGCGTCCGCGTGTCGCCATCCTGCGCGAGCAGGGCGTCAACTCGCACATCGAGACGGCTTACGTGATGCACCAGGCAGGTTTCACGGCTGTCGACGTGCACATGAGCGACCTGATTGCGGGCCGCGTCAAGCTGGACGACTTCCAGGGCGTCATCGCCGTGGGCGGCTTCTCGTACGGCGATGTGCTGGGCGCGGGCGAAGGCTGGGCGAAAACGATTTTGTTCAACGCCAGCCTGGCGGAACAGTTCGCGCGCTTCTTCAACCGCACGGACAGCTTCGGCCTGGGTATCTGCAACGGCTGCCAGATGATGAGCAATTTGAAATCCATCATCCCCGGCGCCCACGCCTGGCCCAAGTTCACGCGCAACAAGTCGGAGAAATTCGAAGGCCGCTTTGCCATGGTCGAAGTGATGGACTCCCCATCGATCTTCTTCAACGGCATGGCCGGCACGCAAGCCGGCATCGCCATCGCCCACGGCGAAGGCTATGCCGACTTCTCGCAAACGGGCGACATCACCCAAGTCAGCAAAGCCATGCGCTTCGTCGACAACAAGGGCGCCGCCACCGAAGCGTACCCGTACAACCCGAACGGCTCGCCGGAAGGCATCACCTCCGTCACCACGCCAGACGGCCGCTTCACCGTGCTGATGCCGCACGCAGAGCGCGTGTTCCGCAGCGTGCAGCAGTCGTATCACCCTGAAGCATGGGGCGAGGATTCGCCGTGGATGCGCATGTTCAGGAATGCGCGGAAGTTTGTGGGGTAATTCAGAGCTGTTTGCGGCGCGGAGCCTTGGTTCAAGGCGCTGCTGCTGGGGTAGGAATGAGAAAGCCGCTGTCGGGAGACAGCGGCTTTTTATTTTTTAAAATACATCACTTCATATTTTTAATGATAGCTTGCAAATTCTGAAATCGTTGCTCATTAAGAAATTTTACTTCACCTATGCTTCCAAGGTCGAAAATCTCGGCAGCTTTTTTTAATCGACTAAGTAAAGGTATGGCAATTCCATCTACCAAATCTGCAAAACCTATCATGTCGGAATAGCTAGATGGTATTTTGTAACCCTTAGTCGAACTGGCTATTACAACATCATGATCTCTAAGTTTTGCAATTATATTTGAGCGTAGATACTGCTTGGTAATCTCATGAAATCCTTGATTTTTTAAATGTTCAAGAATTTCATTTGTTGATGTGAATGTTTTTCCAGAAGGGAATCTGGCACAAAAAAGCAAGTAGCTGAGCGTTGCGTACTGAATTTCTATTTCCGGATCCGATGAATTAAAATTATTTCTTAAAAATTCAGATGCTCTAAGAAGTGAGATGGTGGAAATTTTTGAGTCAATGTCGGTGGATGAGTTGTTGGCTGCTAGTTCTGTTTCGAATTTCGGCGGCCACTCATCTATCCTTATTCTCCTATTTTGAATGAAGCTTAGAAAACTGTCTCGTACGTTCCCAGAAACTTTTTCCTCGTACAGCTTTGCTGTGGTGCCAACCAAAAAGTCAGCAAGCTGAACTAATATTTGGGTTCTGCTATCCACAATCTCAATTTTCGATTCGAAAAAAAGATCTGGAACATGAGTTTTGGTGACGTATTTTCTAAAGCTGTTAATGAAATCTGAACCCCCGTGGCCATCAGCATAAATCGTTATATTTTTTACTGACTTGAAAAGTTGATTGTATAGGAGTCCATTTATGAATTTAATGAAAGATTTTTTGTATTGCAATCCGCTATCTTTTATTATTCGTGATTTATCCACGCAAACTGCATAAAATCTGAAATTTAAAGGTGATATCTCATTGATTATTTTCAGTCTTTTGGCGTCGCTTAGTTTGTTTGATTTAATTTCGCCAGAATTGAAATATTTTATTCTAATATTCTCCATCGATGCTTCAAGTTCCGATCTTTCTTCGGTTGGAATTATTACTGCTAGTACTATGAAGTAATTTGAGGCGCCATCCTTCTCGGTTGCTAAATCATGGTTTCCGGATTCATCAACAAAGGCAAAGTAATCACTCATTAGTAGCCCATTTTAAATTTGTACTTTTGGATATTCTTGAATATTCACAACCCCTTCGCCACCCCTACAATCACCACCGCCGACGGCACCAGCAAAAACTGCGCAATCAGCGTCCCCGCCAATCTGCTCCCCACCAGCCACACCACCGTGCGGCGGAATTGCGATTCTTCGATCTTGCCTTCGATGACGTCGTCCGTCATGCCCGAAATGTGCGGGTCGATGAAGACGGCCATCATGATGGTGGCGCCGCCGTTGATGATCGATGAAAGCGTGCTGGAGGTGACGCGCACGCTGGGGTCGAGCACGCCTGCGTACAGGGCGGCGAAGACGCCCACCGTCCACAGGGCCGTGGCGATGACGTTCATGGCGGTCATGGAGACGGAAACGCCGGATTGTTGGCGCAGGCCCGTGAAGTTGGCGGGCTTGGGCAGGCTGGCGGAGGTCTTGAGGTGGGACAGGCCACCCTTGAAGACGGCGTGCAGCAGCAGTTTCGGTACCGACCTGTGCACCTGGAAATGCTCGACGGCGCGGCAGAAGGCGCGCTGGAAGGTGGGGATCAGGATCGCGCCGAGTATCGTCGCCAGGCTGGCGGAGAATAGCAGCCAGCGGAAATCTGCCAATAGCGTGCTGGCGGCGACGTGCTGGTCTATGCCCGTTTCCACGCGCTTGGCGAGGAATGGTCCCAGGAAAGAGTTCGAAGTGCGCGATAGCAGCATCAGAATGCTGAACAGGGCCAGCGATACGGCGATGCGCCGTGTGCGGATGCCGGCGATGCGCACGGAGTAGGCGAGGGTGCCGATAATGTGGATGATGAACGTCAGTGCGCAAATCAACAGCAATTGCTTGTCCATCACAACCTTGCAGTAAAGAAAATGTAATTCCATGCTGCCATGTTGTTACTTATTTTTCAACTGCAAATAAGATAATTTTATGTGATTGGGGTTTTGTGGTGGTTTGTGTGGAGTTGACTGAATTTCATCCCAAGGCAGAAACTGGGGTCAGACCCGACGGGTCTGACCCCGGCCTTTGCCTGTGGGGGAGATAAATGCCGCCAGTGAGTGTATGACGTGGTTTCATTGCTTGTATTTCAAGCTTGCACCCTCAACTACCGCACATGGCGGCGTGTCTTGCCGTATTGATCAATGAACAACCCGGAGGTACACCATGAGTTTCGATTCCTTTCTGTCCAAACTGAAGACCAAAGCCAGCGAACTGAAAACCGAGGCCTTGAAGTATAAGAACAAGGATTTCCTGAACGCCGCGATGGCGGGCTCGGCCTTGATCGCCATGGCCGACGGCAGCGTCAGTGCGGAAGAGAAGCAGAAGATGGTGAAGTTTATTGAAAGCAATGATGCGCTGTCCGTGTTTACTACCACGGACGTGATCAAGGCTTTCCAGGACTATGTCGGCCAGCTGGAGTTCGACAAGGATATCGGCGAAGCCAAGGCGTATCAGGCGCTGGGCAAGATGAAGTCGAATGTGGAGGCGTCGCGCCTGCTGGTGCGCATGATTATCGCCGTCGCTTCGTCGGACGGCAATTTCGACGCCAACGAGCAGCGCGTGGCCAGCAAGATCGCGCGCGAGCTGGGCTTGACTCCTGCGGAGTTCGAGCTGCAGTAACTGCCAAGCCAGCCGACCCCGGCTGGCTATCTCAAGCCTTCCAGGTCATCGTCATGCCGCATCGGCTTGCCAGCGTCATAGGTAAAGCGCAGGATGACTTGCGTGGGCTTGCTGGCAGGATGGATGGCGCGTGGTGCTTGTGCAGGCGGCGCTGACCAGGGCCGGCAGTGGCAAGGCCAGCAGGCGCAGGCCGCCGCCCAGCACAGTCAATATCGGGCTACTGCGAGTGTCTGCATTGCGCTCCATGGGTCGTTGCCATTCCTTCAAGGAAATGGCGGCGATGGTAGCATGCGATGGCAGCGCAAACCTTCCTGGCACTCTGCTACGGTATAGCGCCATTCGTTTCTATTAACGGTGCCCGCCGCCTCAACGCGACGCCAGGCCGATGGTTTGCACGTGGGAGGGCACGATGCCGCCGCTCGACACATTCTGCGACGGCACCACCATCACCAGTTCGCCATCCACGCTGCCGTCATCGTTGTGGTCGATGCGCACCTTCAACTGGCGGTCCAGCGCGACGAAGGCGTTGTGGTCGGTGGCGACGATGCGGTGCTCTTCCTGCTGGCCGATCCGCGCATACTTGACAGCGCCGGCGAGGCGCAGTTCCAGGGTGTCGCCATTCGACAGATCATAGGTGCCGACGAATTTCTTGAAATCCTGGCGCATCATGTAGCGCTGGTGTTCTGGCACGTCGATGCTCGGCGAGTTGCCCGGCACGGTGACAGTGTGTTCTGGCGGCAGGGTCTGCGCGATGGCTGCCGTGCTGGCGGCGGCGAGACACAGGAGTGTGCTCAGGATGATGGTTTTCATTGTCGTCCTCGTTGGTTTGTGGCCTCTGGCGCATGGTGCGGGTGGGCTAGGGGCAGTAAGCAGTCTAGGTGCGGGTTTGGCGATGTGCATTGTTCATTCGATGGAGAGCCGCAGTTCATGCGGCGTCGATATTCAGCGGGACCATGCTAGGACGCGCCGTGATTCAATTCCTGCAGTACTTTCTTGCACAGCAGCCCGTATCCCATGCCCGTGCCGCGTTTGTGTGCGGCCAGGTCGTAGCTGGCGCTGATATCGTCCCACGCCACGCTGCCGGGCAGGGGCCGCAAATCGTCGTCCAGGTCCATCTCGAAATGGATGAAGTGGCCGTCGGCGCTCAGCAGCTTGCCGTACACGGCGGGCATGCCAGGGTAGGCCAGTTGCAGGTCAAGCATGAGGGCCGTGCCCAGTGCCACGCCATGGTTGGCGGCGCACTGGCGCAAGGCGTCGGGCAAGGGGCGGGCGCGCCACCAGGCCGCCGTCTGTCGGATGGCGGCCAGGGTCAGCGCGTTTTGCTGTTGGACAGAATATTGTTTGCTCATGGCTGCCACCGATGCGGAATGCAACATGCCCCCTCAACGTGATGCCAGGCCCATGTTTTGCACGTGGGCAGGCACGAGGTCGCCGTTCGCCAGTTTCTCGGCCGGTACCTGCATCAGCACTTCGCCACCCACGCTGCCATCGTCGCGCAAGTCGATACGCATGGCCAGTTGCCGGTCGAGCGCCACGAAGGTATCGCGGGAAGAAGCGACGATGCGGTGTTCTTCCTGGTCATCGATGCGCGCATACATGAAGGCGCCGATGCTGCCCGCATTGCGCAGGTGGAGCACCTGGCCGTTCGCCAACTCATAGCCGCCGCGGAACGGGGCAAATTCTTGCGCAGTCATAAGGTGCCTGTGGGCCGGCAGTTCGATCGCGTGCAAGCGTCCACCGGGAATGGTGACGGTCTGGCTGTCGGGAAGCGTTTGCGCATTTGCCAGCAGGGCGCAGACGCCCATGGTGCCGGCCAAGATCCATGTTTTCATTTTTTTACCCATCCTTGAACTTTGGTGCCGTCCGCTGCCGGCGCGGCGATGTTGATGTGGGTGCCAGGGAACCAAACCGGCTGGTCCGTGTGCGGTGCTGTCACTCTGGCAAGGCGCGGGCTACCGGTCTTGCCAGTGTAGGCAGGCAATATGCACCGCGCATCATCCGATCGGATGACATGTCCTCATGCATCAAGGACGGCCAGGTGCGCCGTTGCGCCGTGGATCAGGGCGATCAGCTCGCCCTGGCGCCGTGTATCCGTCTTTAAATAGGTGTGGTGCAAATGCGTCTTGACGGTGTTGACGCTGATGCCGCTTCGTGCGGCGATTTCCTCGATGGTGGCCCCTTGCGCCAGCGCCTTGCCGACCTGCGCTTCGGCTTGCGTGAGGTCAAACAGCTGCCGCAAGGCCGGGACGGAAGTGCTCGTTTTTGTGGGGTCGTGCGCGATCATCAGCGCGCAGGCGGGCTGGCAATCGGCAAGCGGGGTGACAGTCATGGCCAGTGGCGCTTGCTGCTTGCGCGCCAGGCGCAGCGACTGGCATTGCTGTGCGCCGTCGGCGCTGGCGATGACCAGGCGCACGGCGCGCGCCAGGGTGGGCGGCACGGACGGTTCCAGTTGTGCCGCATGCAGGGCGTGGCCGGCGGGGGTGGCAAAGCGCAGTCCGAGGCCCGCGTCGAGCACCAGCACGGCGGCGCCCATGGCGTCGAGCGCCGCCAGTGCGCAGTGGCTGGCCAGTTGCGCTTCGCGCAGGCGCTGCTGCAGGCACAGTGCGCGTTGCAGATGCGGCAAGAGTTCCTGCCATTGCTGGCCGCTCAGACCCGCGCTGTCGAGTTGCGGCCAGTCGCCTGCGCCGCAGGCCGAGTCGTACATGGCCCCGATCAGCTTGCTTACATCTGTTGCCGTGCCCATGCTTGCCCCCATTGCCCGATGACATCAGTGTGCCGCAGGCGTGCAGGTGCGGAACTGGGTAAGGGCGGTGTTGCGCAGCGATCCTCCCCACCTTTGTGAGGAAGGGGTGGTCGCTGCCATCTGGCCTGGGCAACTTTCAAGATAGTACAAAGATAGTGCTGCTGCAATGGCGCGCGCAAATCTGCCTGGATAGTGTTCTGTAGGAAACTCGCGCGGCTAAAACGCGTCCATGATGTAAGATTCGCACTATGTCCGATTTCACATTTACCGATTGCCCATGAGTTCAATAATGATTCCCGACGTCGCCCTGGTCGACAACACCGAACAACGCACGCCGCTGGTGCTCGTGCTGGACTGTTCCGGCAGCATGGATGGCGAACCCGTGTCGCTGCTGAACGAAGGCCTGGCCTTGCTGGAACAGGAACTCAAGTCAGACGTGATCGCCGCCAAGCGCGTGCGCATTCTGGTGATTCAATATGGCGCCCACGATGAAGCTGTGGTCGCCAGCAACTGGTGCGATGCCATGGATTTCACGGCGCCCCACCTGGAAGCGAACGGCACCACGCCGACCGGTGCAGCTGTCGAGTTGGCCCTGGCCGAGATCGAGCAGGAAAAGCAGCGCTTCCGCCAGGCGGGCGTGGCGTACACGCGGCCATGGCTGTTCCTGATGTCGGACGGCGAACCGACGGACCGCTGGCAGCATGGCGCCGAACAGGCGCGCGCGGCCGAGCAGGCCAATAAAGTGGCGATCTTCCCCATCGCCGTGGGCGACAACGCGAATATCGATAGCCTTGGGCAGTTTTCCAGCCGTGGCGAGCGGGGCGTGAAGCAGCTGAAAGGCTTGCAGTTCCGCGAACTGTTCCTGTGGCTGAGCGCCAGCATGCAGGTGGTGTCGCAATCGCGTCCTGGCGCGCAGGCGCAGCTGGCCTCGACGGACGGCTGGTCTGTCGTGAATACGTGAAAGCCCGCTGATCCATGGCGATAGCAAATAAGCAGTGGCGCGTGTTTGGCGCCTCCGTCACGGGCAAGGCGCACCTGGATAAAGATATCCCATGCCAGGATGCGCACGCGCATGCCGTCGTCAACGGGGTACTGGTGGCCATCGTTTGCGATGGCGCCGGTTCGGCGCGGTTGAGCGAGCAGGGCGCGCAGTTTGTCGCAATGCAAACCGTGCAGGCGCTGGCCGGACGGCTGGAGCAGGGTGCCACCGTGCAGGATTTGCATGACGGTGCGCTGGCGGGCGCCCTGGCGCAGATCCGTGCCGCACTGGACGACATCGCACGCGCCGCCAACGCCACCCTGGACGACTATGCCAGCACCGTGGTGGGCGTGGTCATGGGCGCCGACCAGGGCTTCTTTTTCCACCTGGGCGATGGCCTGGGCGTGGCGCAATTGCCGGACGGTGGAGAGCTGATTTCGCTGCCCGCCAACGGCGAGTATGCCAACGAAACCTACTTTATCAGCGGCGAGCGCTGGCGCGAACAGCTGCGGCTGCTTGCGATTCCGCAAGCCGCGCGCGGCGTCGTGCTGATGTCGGACGGCTGCATGCCCTTTGCCATGAGCAAGAACAATGCGGCGCTGTATGCGCCGTTCATGGATGCCGTGCAAGGCTATCTGCGCACGGTCGGGAGTATCGAACTGGGCAACGAGGCGCTGGCGTCCACCCTGGCCGACCCGCGCACGCACCAGATCACGGGCGACGACAAGACCCTGCTGCTGGCCTTTCGCGCATGAGCCAGAAGCAGGGTGTGACACCGGGCCTGAGTCCGGGTGGAAAAATTTGGCTGGATAAAGTCCGTAGTTTGATCCTGGGTAAACTCGTCAAGAGCGGCGGCGCGGGTAGCGTGTATCTGTTGCCCGGCGCGCCCGCGCAGGTGGCCAAGCTGTACCACCCGCACCTGGACCGGGCCGCCAACCGGCGCAAGCTCGAAGCGATGCTGGAACTGTCGCCCGAGCTGCCCGATCAATTGGAAAACGGCAAGCGCTACGTGCAGATCGCCTGGCCGCAAGCGGCCGTGTTCGACGGCCAGGGCGGCTTTGCCGGTTTCGTCATGCCCCTGCTGGATATGGCGCAGACGGCGGAGCTGGAACAGATCATGCAGGAACGCCAGGCGCGCGCGGCCGGTTTGCCCACGGGGCTCGGTCCCAAGCTGACCCTGGCCGCCAACCTGGCCGCCGTCATCGATGCGCTGCACCAGCAGCAGCATTACGTGGTCGATCTGAAACCTGTGAACTTGCGCTTTTACCGCGATTCGCTGTACATCGCCATGCTTGACTGCGATGGTTTCAGCATCCAGGGCCATGCCGAGCGTTTTCCTGCCGAGCAATTCACGGCCGACTACCTGGCGCCGGAATTCCAGCGCAAGGGCATGCCGGCGGGCACCGAAATGGCGCAAGACCGATTTGCGCTGGCCGTTATCATCTTCCAGTTGCTCAACTTCGGCATCCACCCGTACAGCGGGCGGCCAGGCAATGCGCAGGTGGCCACCGACATTCCCGGGCGCATTCGCGACGGCTGCTATGCGTATGGCGTGAAGCGCCACAAGCAGCTGGCGCCGAACGCCACCAGCGGCCACACGCTGATGCCGCCCGAATTGCGCGCCATGTTCGACCGTGCGTTTTCCCAGTCCCCCAAACCGCAGCGCCCGTCGGCTGCCGACTGGGCGCAGTTGTTGCGCGGGTATGCACAGCGCAGCGGCGGCAAGCTCGTCGTGTGTACCGTGAATCCCGAACACCAGCATTTTGCAGGCCAGGGTTGCGCCGCCTGCGCGCGCGACAAGGTCATCGTCGCGGCCGCGCAAGCGTCCGTGAAGGCGCAGCAACAGCCATCGTTGCCGCAGCAGCGCAGCGCGCGCCGCACGGCCCCGGGCCAGGCGCCGGTCGCCATTCCCGCTGCCAACATGCCTGGCTATGTAGCCGGCAACACGGGCGGCGGCATCACGGGCAAGGGCTGGGCCGTCGTGGTGCTGCTGATCGTGCTGTTCCTGATCGGCTTTACGGCCTGGACCTCGTCGCCCGATGAAACCAAGGCCAAGGCCAGCTTGCAGGCGCAAGCCGAGCAGGCGGCTGGCCTGGAAGTGTTTCGCTGGCGTACGCGCAAGGCGGCCGGTTTCCAGCCGTCCGATGCGCGCAAGGCCGTGCGCAGCCTGTCGCAAGCGATCAGCAAGGGCGACGATGACGCCGTCACGCGCGGCTTGCAGCTGTTGTACCGTTCCGGCCAGGAAAAGCCGTCCGACTACGGCGTCGACCGCACGCAGGCGCAGCTGCGCGCCTCGTTGCTGGAGGGCCTGGGCTGGGTGCCCGGCTATGAGCCGGGGCTGGTCGCGACCTATCTTGACCTGCTGCAAGCGAACCCGCGCGACCATCTGGTGGCGGCGGCCATGGGCCGCATGCATCTGAGCCTGAACGAACCGCAGGCGGCGCGCCAGTACTTCGAGCAAGCCGTGTGGGCGCACCCAACGGATGGCACGGCCTGGCTGGGCATCGCGGCCGCGGCGCAGCTGCGCGGCGGCGACGAGAGCGATGCCGTCAATCTGGTGGCGCTGGCGCAACTGACGGCTTACCGCTACGCCGTGGAGCATGCCTTGCCAGCCGAGCCGGGTCAGCCGGCCGACAATGGCGTCGCGCGCATGACGCAGCGCATGGATCTGAACGCCAAGGTGCTGCGTCTGGCGCAGCCGGGCGCTTACCAGAAACGCTGGGACAAGGTGCTGGCCGAGGGCGCGCTGCTGGCAGCCAAGCTGAAGGCCTTGCCGCCCTTGCGGGACCAGGTCGGCAGTGTACAGCGCGAGACGATGACGACGGTTGCGTATGGCGTGCTGGACGAAAAGCACGCAACGGGTGAAAACCGCCTGACCCTGACCATCGCGGCCGACGGCACCCTGACCTATGCGGCGGCCGAGTTGCCGATGGAGCCGATGCTTAACAAGGTGCTGCTCGATAGCGTCAAGCGCTGGACCTACTTGCCGGCCGTGCAGCACGGTCAATTGCGGGATGCCGAGGTGGTGGTGCTGGTGCGCTACCGCGATGGCCGGGTCAGCTTCGTGCCGGGCGGTGTGGCCGTCACGGCGGAAAATTAAAGGAATACCATGAAAATCAAGATTATATGCGCCTTACTGGGCGCCTCCTTGCTGGCCTCAGGCATGGCGCAGGCGGACATCGTGCAGCGCCTGGTATTGACAGCCATGGCGGCCGAGCCAGATAGGGAAGGCGGCGATGTGTTCAGTATTGCGGGCACGACGGCCTGCGGCGGCAAGCAGATACGCATGGATGCCCGCTCGGTGAACCTGGACGAGGCGCCTTACGACGCGCTGAAAGCCGATCTGGCCCGGTACATTCGCAACAAGACGCCCATGCGCGTCACCCTGAAAAAATGCCCGGAGGATGTGAGCGTGCCCATCGTGCGCCACATCGCCGCCTGCACGCCATCGGTCTGCGCCGATGGCCGGGCGCGGCTGTACCTGCACGAACGTTTCTTCCCCATCGAGCAAGAAAAGGCACCGAATGTGCTGCTGTTGCCCTTGCCGAAAGGCAAGCTGCCAGGCACGTGGAAAGTGGAGATTTATAGCGTCGCCGGCCACAAGCTGCGCTTGTCCGGCCAGGTCAACAAGGCCGATTATGCATCCGGGGAACTGGTGGGCGGCTATGTCACGTATTACCCGAACGGCAAGATCGAGAAACAGGTTGCGCAAGATGGGCAGGGTCGGCAGCACGGCATCGGCAGCAAGTACTTTCCCGATGGCACCCTGGAGTTGCGCGGTAACTGGCGCCATGGCTTGCCCGAGGGCGAGCACCAGCGTTATCACGCCACGGGCAAGCTGAGCGAGACGACCAGCTACCGAGATGGCAAGCAACTCGACGGGCCCGTGCAGAAGTTTGATGAAAATGGCAAGCTGAGCAGCAGCTACACTTTGCGCGGCGGCAAGATGGAAGGAGAGATGCTCACGTACTTCCCGGATGGAAAAATCTCCAGCCGCGCGGAAATGCAGCACGGCAAATTTAATGGCGTGAGCACGAATTACTACCCCGATGGCGCCGTGCGAGCCAGGATGACGCAGGTTAACGATTTACCCACGGGCGTGGCAATGGAATTCTATCCAGATGGCAAGGTGGAGAGCCGCCAGGAGTATGGCGACAAGGGCGGGCTGCTGAGCTTGCAGCGCTACAGCCCCCAGGGTGTGCTGGTGCTGGAAAGACGGTGGGATGCGCAATTGCGTGAACAAGGCACGTCGCGCTCGTGGTACGAGAACGGCAAGCCCGAGCAATCCATCGAGTACGTGAACGACCGGCGCGAGGGATGGAGCCGCAGTTGGCGCGAGGATGGCAGCCTGAAGAGTGAATGCCAGTATGTGGCCGGCAAGGCTCAGGGGGCTTGCGGCGAAGCGCCGCCAGCGCCAGAATTGTTGCGCAAGGAGCAGGCATGGCGCGCACTTTGAAACATTTATTTGGTGCCATGCTGCTGTTACCGGCGCTGGCCAGCGCCGAGATTGAGCAGCGGCAAGTAGTCACCGCGATCAAGGCGACGCCCGACGGCGATGTGCTGACCCTCGCCAGCGACAGCGGCTGCGGCGGCAGGCAGGTGCTGATGAATGCCGTTTCCGTGCGCCTGGATAAGGATCAGTATGTCGCCATGAAGCATCAATTGGCTACCTTGATCCGCAACAAGACGCCGTTGTTGATGCGTATCACATTCTGTCCCGCGCCAGGCAAGGTGGGAGCCGAAGCGGGAGCGCTCGCCATGCCCGAAGTTGGCAAGCTGGGCCGCTGCGAGCCGCAGGCCTGTGCCGACGGCAAGCCGCGTTTGTACCTGAATCACAATCTATCGCGCGGCGAAGTCAAGGAACATGCGCGCTATGCGCTGGTCCTGCCGCTGCCGCCAGGCAAGACGCCAGGCACCTGGCAAGTCGAGGTTTATCATGTGCGCGAAGGCGAGCCGAAGCGTCTGACGGGCCAGGTCAACGATCGCGATTACCTGCGCGGCAAGCTGGTGGGCAACTACAGCATGTATTACCCGCATGGACAGCTGGAAATGCAGGTTGAGCAAGATGGGCGAGGCGTGCAGCAGGGGACGCAGACCCGCTATTACCCTGACGGCAAGATGTCCATACGCGGCACGTGGCGCAACGGCGTGCAGGAGGGGGAAGAGCAGACCTATCACCAGAATGGCAAGCTGATCGAGTCGCGCACCTACCGCAACGGCGCCCGTGCCGATGGCCTGGTGGAAACGTTCGACAAGGATGGCAAGCTGCGCACGCGCATGACGCAGGTCAATGGCCAGACGGAGGGCGAATTGCTGCTGTTCTATCCGGACGGCACAGTAGAAAGCCGCAGCCTGTATGTGAACGGCATCCAGACGGGGCCGAGCACCAGTTATTTCCCGGATGGCAAGGTGCATCGCACAGGCAACTATGTCGACGGCAAGCCTGCCGGCGAAAGCGTCGAGTATTATCCGGACGGCAAGGTCGCCAGCAAGCGCACGCATAGCGGGCACTACGTCATGCGCAGCGAACAGCGCTTCAGCCGGGCCGGCGTCTTGATCGTGCAAAAGCAGTGGAATGCAGGTGGGCGCGAGGAGGGCGCATTGCGTTCGTGGTACGCCGATGGCAAGCCGCGCCAGCTGATCGAGTACGTGAATGGCGAACGCCAGGGCTGGACCCGGCACTGGCGTGCAGATGGCAGTGTGGAAAGCGAATGCCGCTATGTAGCTGACGAGCCCCAGGGAAAGTGCACTGGAGATTCAGCCAAAATGTCGTACACGGAAGATGGGATTGCGTTCGACATGCCGGAACCCTGACCAGGGAAAGTTATTGCCTTTCGATCCGTAATGCGTGGCCTGACTTTTTGCGACGCATGTACCGCTACTGGAAAGGACACTGGGGGGAGTTCAGACTTTGTCCCGTCGCGTCACGGTGCCGGTGGCGTCGTTTCGCGTATAAACACCGCTGCCAGCCTGCACCGGACCGTGGCGCACGGCTGCCTGCGCCGAGCAGGACTTGTTGTGGTCGGCAGCTGTCTCCCCAAAGCGGACGTGGACAAACAAGCCCTCTCTTGCGTCTTCAAACACTGGCGCACTTGTTGAACGTAAAGTACAGTTGTAAAAGCTTACGGCTATCAGAACAAATAAGAAGTTTGTTAGAGTAATAACTTCTGCCATTCATAGCGTGCTCACTCGGCCATTAAATATCAATCATGTTCATTTTTGTAGATGAGTCAGGAACATTTGTGCACTCGGCTGAAACCAGCACTTGGTGCACAGTTGTCGCCTACGTGACGCCCGAGCACCGGCGTCGGGACTTGGAACGTCTGGTCGCCCAAATTCGCGCTTTGAATAACGGACGCGAAACTAAGCTCAAGCAGCTGACAGAAGAGCAGTATTTGATGTTTCTTGGTGCATTGCGCAAGCTGGACGGGATAGCCTTTGCAGTGGCGGTCGACGCAGGAAGACAGCGCCCTGAAGCGATCGTTGAGCATCGAACACGTCAAGTTGAAAAGATCCTGGAGCATCAGGACAAAATGATTTATGAACAAGGACGACAGTCAATAGCAAATCTTGCTTCATTGCTAGACTCGATACCCCCTCAGTTATATATCCAACTCATCGCGCAGGTACTCCTCTTCAACCAAATTATCGAATGCAGCACTCTCTACTACGCCCAACGCCATCCGCCTGCACTCGCCAATTTTAGGTGGCGAATCGATCGGAAGGCAAAGGTGGAGACGAAATACGAAAAGGCGTTTTACCGCCTTCTTAGCCCACTTATCCAAAGTCAGACACTGGCTGAGCCGTGGATCATGTTGGAAGGCGCAGATTATAGTCACTTCGAAAAATTTAGCTTTACCAAAGGTGAAGAGCCAACTTATCTGCAAGACGACTACGGTATGGAGATTGATAATCCAGGCGACCTTGGACGGATCATCCGGGAGGATTTCCAGTTTGTCGATTCTGCCACTAGTGTTGGCGTGCAGGTAGCCGACCTCCTTTCGGCAGGAGTTTTTCGCCTGCTAAGGGGACGGTTTGAAAGGAGCGACGATATCGCCAAGGGGCTAGGTGCAATTTTCACGTCTCCACTGAAACAAGATCATTGCGTCCGATTCATTACGATGGACGCCACTGGTGATGTCGAACGTCACGTCGCGCGTGCTGTTGCGCTAATGGACCGGCATAGCCGTCCATTAATCGCACGGCAGGACTAGTACGATAGCGTTAGCAGCGAAATCAGTGTGCTCAGGGTTCAGCGTCTCCTTCTGGCCGAACGCGGCCATAGTGCTGCTAGGATAGCAATTTTCCCAGCTGCAAAAACTCACAAATTCTCTCATCAGGCCGAAGCCGCCCCAAAACGGACCTTTACACACGAAATCGAACTAGTGACTCTCGGGCTGCTGGATTGTAGGTCTACTCCCTTTCCTTTCCTGCGCGGCCCTCCGTTCGCCCCCTTGTTCAAGCCGGACACCATAGTCCCTAGCATGGAGCGAGCTGGCATAGAATCCCGCATTGTGGACAGCGATGTTGGTCGCGGTGACAACGACGACGTACTGGTCTACGTACTCAAGGAATACGGACTGGTGCGTGCCATGCACGGGCAGCCGCAGATAGTTATGATGTCGGTTTGGGACCCTGGCTGGACTGCTATTTTTTTAAGCAAGCGCCTTTAGCCTGTAGCCCGGCCACCTCGCGGCTCAGCATCTCGACTAAGTCAGAAAGGCGTGACACTACGATCGTGCCATGCCGCTTTACTTGCTTCTGAATGTGCGGCGCCATATATCGGTCTGCTCTGAACACGCACACATATGGCGCGTACATGGCGTGCAGTGAATCCACCGGCTGGCTGTCGCTCGGTTCTTCCTTCCGACCTGCCGCCACATTGTCCCATGCCGAAGAATATAGCGATCTGATAGTTGCCGAGATACCAGGGCAATATTTTTCGATGTCCTTCGGATTAACATTTTTTAGGGTAATCCCCTTCGCCTGCGCTGCGTATTGAACGAGTTTTATCAGCTGGTTATCTTGCTGTTCTTCCCACCTACGCAGTATTTCTCCATTTTTCCCCGTCGGAGCGGTATCCGTGCCGCCTTCGGTCAGCACTGCCACATGGCGGACTGCCAGCGCAACAAGCTCACGGAGATGTGTGCCTAACTCCCGCCCAGGCCGGCGGACGATGTCGGAAATCGGGCTGGCCAAAGCATGATTGGTAGTGAACCACTTCATCATATGATGCGGGTCTCTGAGGCTCTCGTAGAGCGCCTTATCAAATTCGGCTTCGGTTGCACGCCCTAGCCAGAATCTGACAACCATTTCGGCATATTCGGGTTTCATTGGAAATGGTTTCGAGAATTCAGCAGCTAGTGGCTCGACGTTCTGGCTGTCCATGTATCTTTTAAACTCGCCCTTGGGAACGCCGTTCTTGATCATTTTTCGCACCGCCGTCCGGCTTTGCTGACGGGACATCCCAGTCTGCCCAAGCTCCCGTTCCATCCGCTCCTGCATGTATTTGAACGGTGAGCGGGGCACATCTCGTGTGTCGACCTCAGGGAACCAATGCCCGTGTGGGTCTAGGACCTTAGCCGGTGCTGCAAATCCCTTAGCCAGCGCTTCAGCTTCTGCCGCCACGAGGCGGTCAAATGAGATCAAGGCATTGGTACCGCAGAGCTGCACAAGCAATTGGGCCTTAAGTTCAGCCAGCTTGGAGGTGTCCGGTGAAATTGGTGCTGCCTCAGAAATAGCAGCTGCAGAGAACACGAATTTGACCAGGCCCTCCTTCGCAAAATTCAGAAGTGCAGCCCGTATTTGCTCCTTTTCAGGCGTCCATCCCTTCGGGTCACTTAGGGTTGAGTAATCTTGAGAATCGAGGTAGCAGGTGATCATTGTCGCAGATGCCTTTTCCTACTTATTTCAACCATAAACGTGGGCATTGTGGAATTCCGAGAGAGAGAGGCCCGCAATCGAAAAATATATTCCAAGGAGAAGCGCGATATCCATGCCAACAGCATACCTCCACAAATAGGCCGTTCTGGAGCCTTTACGCAAGGGAAGCCGCTCTGCGCCATGCGCGGTGAACGATTGAGCAAGGACTGCTGTGACAAAGAGTTAGTGCAGGATTCTCAGTTTCATTCGCCAGGGGCAGTTCATTTGAAGGGCGGCTTCTGGCCGAACCCGGCCGTTCGGGCAGCATAGCAGGTTGTCAGGGTGAAAATCTAGCGGCTGCATCGTCAGGCTGGATTCGCCCCATAGCCGCCGTTCGAGTTTCGATGGCCACGGTCTGCTATGTAACGCTTACCGGCTGATGCCCACATGCAAGCTGACCGGATGCGTGGGAAGAGGCGCTTGCATAAAACCTGAAAAATCGCATCCAGCTCCTGTCAAGCTCAGCCGGCCGCTCGGCTTTCGTCACTGGGGACATGACTTTCTATCCGCGTGGAATCCCGTACACATCATTCAATGCGGTACAGGCTGTCAAAGCCGCCTACCTCCACTGACGTGCTGTCTGCGCCACCAAGCAGCGGTAGACCCTGGCTCCATCCGGCTGCCAAGACCTGCACGTCACGCACAGGATCGGACGCCTTGGCCCTCTCGTTGCGGATGCGACAGGTTTCGGTATCTGTGGCGAACAACCCACGTGCGAAGACCCGGCCCTGTTCCGCCAGCCTTGCGGTTTTGGGAGCGCGAATTCTCGCAAACGCCTGGAAGATGTCTTCCAAGCCTCCACTTGCACCATCCAAACACCGGGCCAAATGCCACGCATCCTCAAGCGCCTGGCAGGCTCCTTGCCCCGACGTCGGCAACGGCGCGTGCGCCGCATCTCCCACGAGCAGCACATTTGCCCGGCTCCACGTGTGCAGCGGCTCCAAGTCGTGCACGGCAATCAGTCGGATGGCATCCGCCGGTGTCGCCTGGATGAGACGTGTGACAGGCTCAGGCCATTCCGCGAACAGGTCCTCAATTTCCTTACGCATATCCGCTGCAGGCGCCGCCATCGGCAATGGCCGTGCCTGCGCCGCCGCCCAGTAGACCAGATCCGGCCGGACCGGCACGCAACCGAAGCGCTTGCCCACCCCCCAGAAGTCTTGAATCGAAACATCGTTCACCAGCGCATGCGGCCCCTGCGCTACGCCAATCCAGTTCACAAAGCCTTGATAGATTGGTGTGTTGTCACCCGCGACAAACCTGCGCGCCACTGATTCCATGCGGCCGTCGGCCCCAATGAGCAGATCCGGGCGGACGCTCGCGCCATTTTCGAAATGGGCCACGGCTCTGCCATGAGTATCAAGCTCAATAGCCACCGCCCGGTGCCCGAACTCCACCGGAATCCCTGCCCGTGCCGCATGATCCAGCAACACCTCCTGCAGGTGCCTGCGCAGCACCGTGTAGGTCGGGTATCCCATCGTCCGGTCCAGCAAACCAATATCGAGGCCCCCCAGTGCATTTCCCGCAGCATCCTGGCGACGCATTGTCAGCGGTCTACCGCCAATGGCCTCAATGTCTTGCAGCAGTCCCAGTTCTTCCAGCACAAAGCTGGCATTGGGCCAGAGCGTCACGCCAGCCCCCATGGTTGCCGGCCCTGCCCGGCGCTCATATACGCGGGGACTGTACCCCCGCTTGCTCAAGGCAAGCGCCACGCTCAACCCTGCAATGCCGCCGCCAAGTATTCCGATTTCCATGCTAAAGCTCTCCTATTCAATCCGTCCCGACGTGCCGCCGACGGCGATTCATCGGATGAGATGGCATATTAAATTCCGCCACTGTGGAGTACTAGTATGTGAAAATGGATAGCTTTCATACCTTAATCGGGATAATAATGCGCAATGCCCTCGACCTGAATACAGTCCGTGTCTACGTGGCGGTCGTCGATGAACAAAGCTTTGCCGGCGCAGCACGCCTGCTGACCCTGCCATCTTCTAACGTTAGCCGCCACGTCGCCTCGCTGGAACGCATGCTGGGCGTCCGCCTGCTGGAACGCAGCACCCGCCACCTGCGCATGACGGAAGCTGGCAGGCTACTCTACGAACGCGCAAAACCCTTGCTCGACGCCTTGCTCTCCACCGAGGAAGAGCTTGGCGCAGTACAGCGTGAGCTGCGTGGCCCCCTAAGGATGTGCATGCCAGGCGAAGCGCCAAGGCTGCTAGCTCCTATCCTGGCCGAATTCTGTAGCCTCCATCCAGGCATCGAGCTTGAATGCGATACCCGGATGACCGGACTTGAGGTACTTCGTGAGGACGTCGATCTTTCAATCGTCTTCCACCGTGGCCATCAGGAGGACAGTACTTTCATCACCCGCGAACTCGCCACCCTGCCCAGCATCGTGGTTGCCGCCCCCACCTTGCTAGCCAAGACCGGCATGCCACACTATGTGCGCGAACTGAAGTCTCTACCGTGCATCACCACCCTCAGTGCGCTGAAAGGTCAGCCCTGGCAGTTTCAGAACGCTGCGGGAGAAATCGTCAAGGTGCCGGTCCGCAGCCGTTACCGCGTCAACAGCGGAGAACTGGCAGTGGCAGGCGCACGGCAAGGCATCGGCTTCGCGATTGTGGCGGCCTATCCCTGCCAGGAAGATCTTGCTACGGGCCGATTGCAGGAGGTACCACTGGACCTGTGTCCCGCGCCCCTGAAATTACTGGGGGCATACAGCCATCGCCATTCCGTGACCGCGCGTGTGCGGGCGCTGCTGGATTTGATACAAGTGCGGTTGGCTGGGTCGGTTAACCCTCCCGTGGACCCCATAACTTGTGGAACGGTCTAGGATCTAAGTAGTGCACTGGACTCAAAGTGGAGTTCTTCGGAGCAGAAGCAGTCGCTCGGTATGACTTTCTCAATGTCAGCTTCTGGCCGGTTGCCGTCGTTGGAGTTTCCGCCCCAAAGCGAAGTTCGAAATTATTCCTCATCACGCAATCGCGTCCGAGCTTTTGACAGCGCTTGACCATATTCCATATTAAATGGAGCTACTGATTTCTTCTCAAAAAAGCAGCACAGATTCCAGAGCGCTCTTTGTTCTGCTTGGTCTACTATGTTCAACTGGTCTGAATCAGAGTAGCGGCTCAACAGCTCAAATAACACAAGGGCTACGTCAGCAGTAAGTGTTATTCCCTCCAACCCTTCTATGGTGTCACGAGCTGCGCAGAAGCGCTGCCTTCGGGGATAATCAGGGCAAAGTCGTAGCCGTTGATCAGGTTAAACATTTCAATGTCGCCCCCCGCCAGTTTGCGCGAGCCTGGCCGCAGTGACCGCAGATCAAATAGAGACCAGCTGCCGTCGGTGGCGCCTGCACTGGCCAGCAGATTGAAGGCCGGGCTGTCAAGTTCGATGTGTGCCGGCTGATATGGCTTGCGCGCTCCCGCGAATCTCAGTTGCGCACCCTTCGCCGCCAGCACGATCAGGTGCAGCGAGGTATGGCCCTGGCCTTCGGCGCGTTCAGCCAGAAAGTTGCCAATGTCACGATTGTTGAGTGGATTAATACCCTTGTATGCGTGATTTGCGCCGACCTTGACCACCAGCTTTTGCTCTTGCATGCCGAGGCGGGTTTCCAGGGTCCGCTTTAACAGCGTCAAACGTAAGCGGTTGGAGAGGTCGCGATCACCGGGCACTTGAGAGGCGCTTTTCTGATAGATGGCGCGGGTGGCCAGCAATGCATCGAGCAGCCCTAGCGCGGTTTGCTCTTTGGGGCCGGCAAGTAGCGGGCGCAACGAGGTCAGTTCCTCGCTTGGGGCCGATAGCATAAAGTACTCGAAGGGATTGCCGGTGGCTGCCGCCTTTTGAGATGCGACAGCTTCCATTTGACGCAAGGCTTCGAGCTTCGCGCGGGCGGCCGGATTAACCGGCTGGGCCAGCATCAGGGTGATCAGGTATTTGGCCGCCCCCACGAATTCCTGATCGATGCCCCAGTGCTTGAAGCGCGGTCCTGCGGCCAGAGCAAAGCCGGCGAGCATCTCTGCTTCCTGGCGCATGGTGTAGAAAGCAACGGAGTCCGGATAGGTGGCGTCGAATCTGGCGATAGCAGCAACCGCGTCGGGGCCCTTGAGTATCCCTTCGAGCGCGCTCGTCACGGCTGGACCATTTTCAGTTACCAAGGTCGTGAAGCCGGCAGGGGGCAAGGCATTGAAGTAGGCGGATGAGAATTGGGCGATCTCGGCGACACCGTGATCCTCGCCGAGGAGGACGTACTGCGCCTGGCGCGAAGCCTGTAGCAGCAGTGCCGCACCGGGTCCCGATAACGTGCCTTTGTCAACGGTGATAGCGAGCCGGCTGGCCGTGAGTTTTTCAAGGACGGCGGTATCGGCGACGGCCGAATCGGCGAAGCCGAGCGTCAGGGTGGCGGCAAGGAAGGCGAGACGGAAGAACATAATAGTGTGGGCCGATCAGGGCGGTCAGTGAATGTATCAACAGTTTAACTGTCGCTGGCAACATCGGCTTCTGGCCGAAAGCTGCTATTGCCAGGTTCCGTTCCAAAGCGTACCGTTTGACCTCACGCTGAGGCCTATAGGATCAAGTTATTTCTACCCGCACGCCGTTGTCATGGATGCGGCAACACCATTTCGCGGGTTTGCTCCACTCGCCATTGGCAGCAACGTCATTCAATTCAGCATTGCCCTCGGCAAACAAGTACTCTTCGGTGCCATCGGCGTAGCAATTGTATTCATAAACAAATACCGGCAGGCCTTCACTAAGCAATACACTGGCACTCGTTGCATCAATAACAAGGTCGGTTTTTGATAGCAACACCACATCCGGTTGAACCAGTTCGTTGCAGTCCACTTGTATTCTTGGCTTTTCCATCGCTCTCATCGTAAGCGAAGCGTGATGTCAATCAAGTAATTAGTTGCGATGGCCGCTACTGGCCGATAGCGGAACACCGCAATGACTGATCGCACGATGCGCCTGCCTTCCGAATCAGGAGGTGGTTGCTTTGTCGTCTACCTGTGCGGCGGCGTCAGCACGCTGGCGATGGCTTTCGGCAAGGTTTCCGGATAATCACGGCTGAAGTGCAGGCCACGGCTTTCGCGGCGCGACAGGGCGCTGTTGACGATCATCGACGCCACGTCGACCAGATTGCGCAATTCCAGCAAGTCGTGCGTGATGCGGAAGTTGCGGTAGTACTCGTCGATTTCCTCTTTCAGCAGGGCGATGCGGTGCTGGGCCCGCTCCAGGCGCTTGGTCGTGCGCACGATGCCCACGTAATTCCACATGAAGCGGCGCAGTTCATCCCAATTGTGGGAAATCACCACTTCTTCATCCGCATCCGTGACGCGGCTTTCATCCCAGTCGGGCAAATATGGCGTGCCCAGCTTTTCCTTGCTTTCGATATCCTGTGCGCAAGCGCGGCCGATGACGATGCATTCCAGCAAGGAATTCGACGCCAGGCGGTTCGCGCCGTGCAAGCCGGTACAGGCAGTCTCGCCCACTGCATACAGGCCCGGCAAGTCGGCGCGACCGGACAGGTCCGTGACGACGCCGCCGCAAGTGTAGTGGGCGGCAGGCACGATGGGGATAGGCTGCTTGGTGATGTCGATGCCCAGTTCCAAACAGCGCGCGTAAATTGTGGGGAAGTGTTCGATGAGGAACTCGGCCGGCTTGTGGCTGATGTCCAGGTGCACGTAATCGAGGCCGCGCTTTTTGATCTCAAAGTCGATGGCGCGCGCCACCACGTCGCGCGGCGCCAGTTCGGCCCGCTCATCGTGGGCCAGCATGAAGCGCTGGCCGGCCGCTGCGCCCGCTTCGGGCGGCAGTTTCAGCAAACCGCCTTCGCCACGGATGGCTTCGGTGATCAGGAAGGATTTCGCATACGGGTGGTACAAACAAGTCGGGTGGAACTGGATGAATTCCATGTTCGACACGCGGCAGCCGGCGCGCCAGGCCATGGCGATGCCGTCGCCGCTGGCCGTGTCAGGATTCGTTGTGTATAAATACACCTTGCCGGCGCCTCCCGTGGCCAGCACGGTGTGCTCGGCGGCAAAGGTGTGCACCTTGCCCGTTTGCTCATCCTGCACGTACAGGCCGTGGCAATGCGGTTGCGCATTGCGCTGTGTCGGCTTCATGCCCAGCTTGTCGGAGGTGATCAGGTCGATGGCGCAATGGTGTTCGAACAGGCTGATGTTCGGGTGGGAACGTACCTTTTCTTCCAGAGTCACCTGCACGGCGTGGCCCGTGGCGTCGGCTGCGTGGATGATGCGGCGCTGGCTATGGCCACCTTCGCGGGTCAGATGGAAGCCCAGTTCGGCCGTGGCGTCGCGCGTAAACGGCACGCCTTGCTCGATCAGCCATTCGATGGCTTCGCGGCCGTGTTCGACGATATAGCGCGTGGCGCTCTCGTCGCATAGGCCGCCGCCCGCTATCAGTGTGTCTTCGATGTGCTGCTGATGGCTGTCGCCCGAGTCCAGCACGGCCGCGATCCCGCCTTGCGCCCAGTTGCTGGCGCCATCGAGCAGCGCGCGTTTGGAAATGATCGCGACAGTGCGCGTCTCAGCTAAATGCAGTGCAACCGATAAACCCGCCAGGCCACTGCCGACAATCGCTACATCAAATTTCATGACATTCATCTCATTTAGGGGAAGCATACTATATGCCATTTCCCCTCATTCGGTAATGTGTTGAGATAAATTCTGCAAGCGAAAGATCGCCGGGGGCGTAGCTTGTGGCGCATCAATGTCCTCGCGGAACAGTTGGCCATCATGGCAAGACAGCAGCAGGCCGCCCTGTGCGCGGCGTGCCGCTTTTTGCCGCAGGAGGAACCATGATCCGCATCTTCAGCCATTATGTCTCGAAAACAGCGTTTATATTGCTGTTGCTGGAAATCATGATCCTGTTGCTGTCGGCCACCCTGACATCGATGCTGTGGCTGGCGGACGACAGCCGCCTGGTGCGGGTGGGTGAGCTTTACCTTTCGTCCACGATCTTTGCGCTGGTCATCGTGTTGAGCATGAGTGCGCTGGGCATGTACCAGCACCGCTCGCGTGAGGATATCCGCAACACTTTATTGCGCATCCTGCCTTCGTTTGCGCTGGGTTTTGCCGTGCTCAGCGTCTTGATCCGTTTCATCCCGTCCTTGCATTTCGGGCGCGGCAGCGTGCTGATCTTTGGCCTGGGCGCCATCGGCGTGCTGCTGGCGCGCCTGGTGGTGTTCAAATCCTCGCAATCGCCGCTGATGGAAGGCCGGCTGATCCTGGTGGGCGGCGGGGCACTGGCGCGCGAATGCATGGACTTGGCAGCGAGCAAGATCGGTTTCCACCAGTTTACGGTGGTCGGCTGCGTCGATGTGGCGGGAGAGCAATGCTGCGTGCCGGTCTCGGCCTTGCTGCCGGCCGAGCCGTCGCTGCTGGCCATGGCCCAGCGCCATGCGGCGCATGAGATCGTGGTGTCCGTCAGCGACCGGCGCAATGGGGCGTTTCCTGCCAAGCAGCTGTTGGAATGCGCGCTGGGCGGCGTGAAGGTGATCGACGCGGCCACGTTTTTCGAGCGCGAAGCGTGCCAGATCCGCATCGATTCCTTGCAGCCCAGCTATCTGATCTATGGCGGCGGCTTCGACCAGAGTTTTTTCCGCGCCGCCTCGAAGCGCCTGTTTGACTTGGCCGCCAGCAGCGTCATCTGCCTGGCGGCGCTGCCCGTGATGCTGGTCACGGCAATGTGCATCCGCCTGGAAGACGGCGGCCCCGTGTTTTACCAGCAGGAGCGGGTGGGGCGCGACGGCTTACCCTTTAAGGTGCTGAAATTTCGCAGCATGCGCTGTGATGCCGAGCGCGATGGCAAGCCCATCTGGGCGCTGGCCAATGATGCGCGCATCACGCGGGTGGGCAATCTGATCCGCAAGCTGCGCATCGACGAATTGCCGCAAATGCTCAATGTGTTTCGCGGCGAAATGAGTTTTGTGGGGCCGCGCCCCGAGCGTGTCTACTTTGTCGAGCAACTGAAGCAGCAGGTGCCGTACTACAACATTCGTCATAGCATCAAGCCCGGCATCACGGGCCTGGCGCAAGTGCGCTACCAATATGGCGCTTCCGTCGACGATGCCGTGAAGAAGCTGCAATACGATTTATATTATGTGAAAAATAACAGCCTCTTCCTCGACTTGCTGATCCTGCTCGACACGGTGCAGGTGGTGCTGTTTGGCAAGGGCAGCCGATGATGCGGGCGCAATCGGCCTGGCTGGCGCAGACTGATGCGGCGGCCCTCAGCCACGGCCTCGCGTCGCTGGCCTTCTTCGCGCTGGCGCTGCTATTCATCAGCAACTGGCGCGCGCGGCAAAACGTGCGCGCCTTGCTGCTCGCCTGCCTGGCGACGGGGGGCTGGGCCACGGGCACGGTGGTGCTGGTGCTGCTGGGGCAACGCATCGCGCTGGCCGGCGATGCGCTGGAGTTGCTGCGCACCCTGGCCTGGCTGGTTTTTCTGCTGTTGCTGATCGAACCGTCGCGGCCCCGCTTGCGTCTGGTGCTGGCCGGCGTCGCCCTCACGGCGCTGGCGCCCTGGCTGCTGTCCATGGCCTCGTCGTGGCTGGCGCTGCCTTTGCCGGCGCGTATCATCGCCAGTGTCTGCCGTTTGCTGCTGGCCGTGCTGGGCATGCTGCTGGTGGAGCAGTGGTACCGCAACACGCCGCCCTTGAAACGCTGGGGCATCAAGTTTGCCTGCCTGGGCGTGGGCGGCCTGTTTGCCTACGATTTCTATCTGTACAGCGACGCCTTGCTGTTTCGCGCGATCAACGATGATATCTGGGCCGCGCGCGGCATCGTCGACGCCCTGTGCGCCCCGCTGCTGGCCGTGTCGGCCGCGCGCAATACGGGCTGGGCGCTGGGCCTGTCCGTTTCGCGCCAGATGCTGTACCGCTCGGCCGCCTTGCTGGGTTCGGCCATCTATTTGCTGGCCATGGCGGCCAGCGCCTACTACTTGCGCTATGTCGGCGGCACCTGGGGTTCGCTGATGCAGATGGCCTACCTGGGCGGCGCGGCCCTGTTGCTGGCGGGCGTGCTGTTTTCCGGCAGTCTGCGCGCCAAGCTCAAGGTCACCATCAACAAGCATTTCTATAACGCCATCTTCGATTACCGCGAAGAATGGCTGCGTTTTACGCGGGCCTTGTCTGAAGATGGCCCGGCCCTGGGCGAACGCACGATACAGGCCATGGCGCAGCTGGTCGAAAGCCGCGCCGGCGCGCTGTGGATAGTGCGCGAACAGGGGCAGTTTGCCCCGGCCGCCACCTGGAACTGGCCACCGAGCACGTGGAGCGAGCCGGCGACCGGCAGCCTGTGCCAGTTTCTGGAAGCGCGGCAGTGGGTGATCGACGTGCCTGACTGTCGGCAAAACCCGCGCCAGTACGGTGGCTTGCAGCTACCGCCTGCGCTGCTGGCGCTGCCCGACGTGTGGCTGCTGCTGCCCTTGATGCTGCATGGCCAGCTGTTCGCCTTTGTCGCGCTGGCGCGGCCCCGTACGCGTATCGGCTTGAACTGGGAAATCCGCGACGTGCTGAAAATTGCCGGCAGCCAAGCCGCCAGCTATTTGGCGCACCGCGAATCGCTCGACACCCTGACGGTGTCGCGCCAGTTTGACTCGTTCAACCGCATGTCCACTTTTATTGTGCATGACTTGAAAAACCTCGTGTTCCAGCTGTCCTTGTTGTTAAGCAATGCCGAAAAGCACCGCGCCAATCCCGCCTTCCAGCAGGACATGCTGGGCACCCTGGACCATTCCGTGCAGAAAATGAAGACCTTGCTGCAGAAGCTGGCGCGTGGCGAGGCGCCGGAAGCGCCGGCGCCGCTGCTGCTCGATGGCTTGCTGCGCCAGGCCGTGGCCGCCAAGGCCAGCCTGGCGCCGGCGCCCCGACTGGAAATTGTCGATGCCGAGCTGACGGTGCTGGCCAACCGCGCTCGGCTGGAAAGAGTGCTGGGCCATTTGATCCAGAACGCCATCGAGGCCACAGCCAGCGATGGCAAGGTGGCCGTACGGCTGCGGCGCGAGCAGCACACGGCCGTGGTCGAGCTCGACGATACGGGGCAGGGCATGAGCGAGCAATTCATCCGCGAACGCCTGTTCAAGCCCTTTGACACGACCAAGACGGCGGGCATGGGCATCGGCGTGTTCGAAAGCCGCGAATACCTGCGCGAAGTGGGCGGCAGCCTGGAAGTGCGCAGCGAACCCGAGGTCGGCACCAGGTTTCGCGTGATCCTGCCGCTGCACGCGGCCTAGAAAAGGAGTGCCATGGGCAAGCAAAAACTGCTGGTCATCGAAGACGACCCGGGCCTGCAAAAGCAGTTGCACTGGAGTTTTGACGGCTATGAAGTCTTGTTGGCGGGCGAGCGTGAAACGGCGCTGGCGCTGGTGCGGCGCCACCAGCCATCCGTGGTGACGATGGATCTGGGCTTGCCGCCGGACCCGGACGGCGCCACGGAAGGCCTGGCCACCCTGCAGCACATCCTCGCGCTGGCGCCGGACACCAAGGTCATCATCCTCTCGGGCAACCAGGAGCGGGCGCATGCGTTAAAGGCCATCGCCCTGGGCGCCTACGATTTCCACCAGAAACCGTTCGACGCCGACATGCTGGGCCTGGTCATCGCCCGCGCGTTCTACCTGCACGCCATGCAGCAGGAAAACCGCCGCATGCTGCAGACGCAGGCGGACTCGCCGCTGGCCGGCATCGTCAGCCGCGATCCGGGCATGCTGAAACTGTGCCGCAGCGTGGAAAAAGTGGCGCCCTCGTCGGCCAGCGTGATGCTGCTGGGCGACTCGGGCAGCGGCAAGGAATTGATTGCGAAGGGCTTGCATGCACTGTCCAGCCGCCATGCGCAGCGTTTTGTGGCCATCAATTGCGCGGCCATCCCGGAAAACCTGCTGGAAAGCGAGCTGTTCGGTTATGAGCGGGGAGCATTTACGGGCGCGGCGCGGCAAACCTTGGGCAAGATCGAGCTGGCTCACGGCGGCACCTTCTTTCTCGACGAGGTCGGCGACATGCCGATGGCCCTGCAGGCGAAATTGCTGCGCTTCCTGCAGGAAAGAGTCATCGAAAGGGTGGGCGGGCGCGCTGAGATCGCCGTCGACGTGCGCATCGTCTGCGCCACGCACCAGGATTTGAAAATGCTGGCGGAACAGGGGCGTTTCCGCGAAGACCTGTTCTACCGCCTCAGCGAAATCGTCTTGCGCATTCCGCCCCTGCGCGAACGGGCCGGCGATGCAGCCTTGCTGGCCCACCATTTCAAGAACAAGTTCTGCGCCAGCGAGGGACGCAGCAACCTGCATTTCAGCGCGGGCGCGCTGCAGCTGATCGAAAGCCATGGCTGGCCCGGCAATGTGCGCGAGGTGGAAAACTGCATCAAGCGCGCCGTCATCATGAGCGACGGGCCGCAGATCGCGGCCGACGATCTGGGCTTGTCCGCCAGCGCCCAAGCGGCGCCCATGGACGAGGCCATCAACCTGCGCCAGGCCCGCGAAGCGGCCGAATACAAGGCCATGGTGCGCGCGCTGGCGCGGGCCGACGGCAATATCGCCCGCGCAGCTGACTTGCTGGGAGTGAGCCGGCCCACCTTGTACGACCTGATGGGCCATCACGGCATCAAGTAGCTGCAGGATACTGATATGAATTGAATATCAAGTTTGTGTAAGGCGTCGCACATACGCTGACGCCGCCATGGCGCATCCTTGTCTCATCCACAACAAGGAGGCGCCATGAATGCGATCAGTTTATTAATGCAGGACCACAAGGCCGTCAAAGCCTTGTTTACCCAATATGAAGGCTTGAGCGACCGCTCATTCGCCACCAAGAAAAAGTTGGCCGACCAGATCTGCCAGGAATTGACCGTGCACACGCAGCTGGAAGAAGAAATCTTCTACCCGGCCGTGCGCCGCCCCATCCACGACGGCGATTTGATGGATGAAGCCGTCGTCGAGCACGCGAGCGCCAAGGAACTCATCGCGCAGATCGAAGCGATGGATCCCGCCGACAACCTGTACGACGCCAAGGTCAAGGTGCTGTCCGAACAGATCGAACACCACGTCAAGGAAGAAGAGGGTGACATGTTTCCCAAAGTGCGCCGTACAGCCGTCGACCTCGATGCGCTGGGCCGGGAAATGGCCGCGCGCAAGGAACAGCTGAAGGGCGTGGCCACCTGAACGGCTTAAAAAATCAACAACCAAGGGAGAATTCCATGCAAGCTACACAATTGTCCGTGTCGGACCTGAACAATCCGGGCGTATCCTGGGGCGCCGTGCTGGCGGGCGCTGCCGCTGCTGCGGCCTTGTCCTTCATCTTGCTGATCCTCGGCGTGGGGCTGGGCTTGTCGTCCGTGTCGCCGTGGTCGTTTAACGCCACGGCCATCGGCGTGTCGACCATCGCCTGGCTGGCCTTCATGCAACTGGCCGCGTCCGGCATCGGCGGCTACATGGCCGGCCGTTTGCGTGTGAAATGGAGTTCCATCCACACGGATGAAGTGCATTTCCGCGATACGGCGCATGGCTTGCTGGCCTGGGCCGTGGCCACCCTGATCACCGTGGCCGTGCTGGCCGGCGGCACGCGCGCCGTGCTCAGCGGCGCAATCGATGCGGGCAGCGGCGTGGCGGCGGCAGTGTCCCCGGCCGCAGCGGCTGGTGCTGGCGTGGCTGCGTCCAAGGCGGGCGAGGGCGGCAGTGCCATCAATCCGCTCGATTATTTCTCGGACATGCTGCTGCGCGCCGCACCCGCACCCGCATCCGCAGCTGCTGCCGTCAGCGGCGCGCCCATGCCAGCATCTGCTGGCGTCACGCTCGCCGACCAGCGCGTGGAAATCGGCAAGATCTTTGCAACGGGCCTGTCCACGGGCAGCCTGGCCGCCGATGACCGCGCCTACCTGGGCCAGGTCGTGGCCAGCCGCACGGGCTTGACGCAAGCTGAAGCAGAAGCGCGAGTCGACGCTGTCTACGGCCGCGCCGCCAAGGCCGCCGCCGATGCCAAGGCAAGTGCCCAGCAAGCGGCCGATACGGCACGCAAGGCCGGTGCCCACACGGCCCTGTGGATGTTCGTCGCCTTGCTGCTGGGCGCTTTCGTCGCCAGCCTGGCCGCCACTGTTGGCGGGCGCCAGCGCGACCATGAGCGCGTGCTGCGCCATGTGACCATTTAAATCATCCATTTCAATCTAGGAGACTGCCATGCGTTCCATCCTCTTGCTGCTGCTGGGCATTCCATTGCCCATCGTCATACTGATCGCCCTGTTCGTGCACTAACAAAGCAAGAACCGGCGCCCGCCGCAAGGTGGGCGCCGGTTTTTGCGTGAAAGCGGCCGCATGTGTAAGATGGCGCCATCTTTCCACCGAGACTATCCATGAATGTGACCGCCATCCGTCCCTTGCTGAAAACCGCCGCCATCGCCGCTTTTACCTGCACGCTGCTGGCCTCGTGCTCCACCCTGATCGGCCCGCGCGACGTGAATGTGTCGCTGAGCAAGATGCAGCAAGGCCTGGAGCGCCGCTTTCCCATCGACAAGCGCGTGTTGTCCGTGCTGGACGTCAAGCTGACCCACCCGCAACTGTCCTTGCAGCCCGAGCGCGAGCGCGTGGCCCTGAGCGTGGATGCGAGCGTCTTGCCGCCGTTCATACGTCAGAGCTGGCGCGGCAGCCTGGCCATGTCGGGCCGTCTGGTGCTCGACGCCCAGCGCAATGCCGTCTACCTGAGCGAAGCGAGCGTGGACAAGGTAAGCATCGACGGCATGGATGAAGCGCAGCAGCGCCAGTTCGCCAAGGTGGCCAGCCTGGTGGCCGACCAGCTCATGCATGAAACGCCGATCTACACCTTCAAGCCCGATGAATTGCGCTACGCGGGCGTGCAATTCGTGCCCACGCAGATCAGGACCACCGGCAATGGGCTGACGGTGACGTTCGAGCCGGTGAAATAGGCTAGACCTCGAACGCTGGCGAGCTGATTTGCGTTGCCGTGTTATTGCGCGGCGTCGCCTCTTCGTGGAACAGGTCAGCCAAGTATTCGCACAACGCATCGGCTTGAATATCGTCCGGAATAATGAAATCGGCGGGCCGGCGCTTGCCTTCCGTGCCGAGATAGAATGCGCGCCATGCTCCCGGATTTCCCCGGACGGCAATCAGCGTGCCGAAAATATTGAATCTGCATTCCTGCATCAAGCTGCTCCATTTCCTTGCTCAAGTTTGACATTTGTTGTGCTATAGTAATATTTACTTATATAGTAACATTTACTTATCCAAGGGCGGGCAATGGTCAATATCAGCACGGCGGGAATCCAACCCGGGGCACTGTCTGCCGCGGAAGGCAGCAAGGTGTCATCAGGCAAGGCAGCATCGGACAAGGCCCAGACAACCCAGGCGCCGGCCGGCGCTGGCGCCGTGGCGGACGATGTCGTGATTTCGACCCTGGCCGGGCGCCTGGGGAAGGCTGCCACGGCCACCAGCGCCACCATCCGGGGCTTCGATCATGCGGCGCTGGGTCGGTGGGTGAATGACAATACCGATGACATCCTGTATCCGCTGGACGCCGAACACAAGGCGGCCGCGGCAAAGCAGGTGCCGCAACCGAATGACGCGGCATCGGCAAAGTCGGCCGCCGCCGCCACCGCTTATGTCGACAGGAAGGGCCCCAATCCGTTTGCCGGGCTTTCGCGCGAGCAATTGTCCGCCATTTCGAACGATGACAGCGGGACATTTACCATCAACGAGCGGCGTGCCGCCTTTATGCAGGCGTATCAGGAAGAAGAGGCCTGGCGCACTCAAGTCGTGGCGCAAGCCATGCATGAATACAATACTACCGGCAAGACGACCAATTTCTTCAAGTCGGTGCTCGCGCATTTCAATGCATTGCCCCAGCTGGAACAGTCACAATATCCCGCCAATTATGCGAGCGACCTGGAAGACAAGATCAAGCTCGATTTTAACTATTTCAATCATGCGGCCGGCAATGGGGGGCCAACGCCGGGTTCGCTTGCAGACATGCTGAAAAATCAGGATAGAAAAGGCCTGGATCTGTTTGATCTCCTGGGCCGCTGACCTCTGGAATTGTTCAACTGTCATTGTTGCCCGCAGGCAGGCCGACTATAATCCTGCCTCCCATGCCTGGACACAGCATGTTACCCAACATGAAGTTAAAACAATTAAAGGAATCTTCGTGAAACGTTCACTCATCAGCGCCGCTTGCTGCGCCTTGCTCGCCTTATCTTCGCCATCGCTGTACGCCCAGCAAGGTGCTACCGCCGCCGCGCCAGTCTCCGGCATCGACCTGAAAACCCTGGACCCCGCGGTCAGCCCCAGGGATGATTTCTACGGCTACGTCAACGGCGTGTGGACCCGCAATACGGATATCCCGGCCGACAAATCCGTCTGGGGCACGTATATCGAATTGCGCGAAATCGCGCAAGGCCAGCTGCGCGGCCTGATCGATGCCACCGTCAAGAACCCCGGCAAACCCGGCAGCGAGGCGCACAAGATCGCCGACCTGTACACGAGTTTCATGAACGACAAGGCGCGCGATGCGGCCGGCTTCAAGCCCCTGCGCACCGAGCTGGCCCGCGTTGCTGCCGTAAAAGACAAGAAGGACTTGCCGGCGCTGTTCGCTTACCTGCAAGGCAATGGCGTTGCCACGCCGTTTTCCGCCTATGTGGCGCCCGATGCGCAAGATCCCGAGCACTACACGGTCAACATCAGCCAGTCCGGCCTGGGCTTGCCTGACCGCGACTACTATCTGAAGGAAGACGACGCCAAGCTGCAAGCCGTGCGCGCCAAATACCTCAAGCATATCGAGACCATGCTGGCCATGAGCGGCGACAAGGGCGCCGTCGAACACGCGGCGCAGATCCTCGATGTCGAAACGCGTCTGGCGGCCGTGCAGTGGACGCGCGTGCAGATGCGCGACCCCGTCAAGTCCTACAACCGCGTCGACTTCGACAAGTTCGCGGCACTGGCGCCGGCCTTCGACTGGAAAGCCTACTTTGCCGCCGCCGGCCTGGCGCCGAAAGCCTCTTCGGCCGTCGTGCGCCAGCCCAGCTTCCTCAATGGTTTTTCCGAGGCTGTGGCTGCCGTGCCGCTGGCATCGTGGAAGAGCTATCTGAACTGGCGCATCATCGAAAGCTATGCGTCCTACCTGGACAGCGCCAGCGTCAAAGAGCGTTTTGCGTTCGACGGCACGGTGCTGCGCGGCGTGCCGCAAAGCGAACCGCAGTGGCAGCTGGCGCTGCGCTTCACGGATAACGCCATCAGCGACGCCGTCGGCAAGCGCTACGTGGACATGTATCTGCCGCCGGAAACGAAGCCGCGCGTGATGGCCATGTTTGACAATTTCGTCGCTTCGTTCAAGGATGGCATCGAGCAGCTCGACTGGATGGGCCCGGAAACCAAGAAGGAAGCCCAGCTCAAGCTGGCCGCCTTGAAGCCGAAGATCGCCTATCCGGACACCTGGCGCGACTACAGCAGCATGAAGACGCAGCCAAACGACTTGATCGCCAACGTGCGTGCGTCGCGCGCGTGGAGCCGCCAGCAAAACCTGGACAAACTGGGCAAACCCGTCGACCGCGACGAATGGTCGATGACGCCGCAAACCGTCAACGCCAGCTACAGCCCGGCCCTCAACGCCATCACGATTCCCGCCGCCATCCTGCAGCCGCCATTTTTCAATGTGAAAGCGGAAGATGCCGTCAATTACGGCTTGCTGGGCATTACTTTCGGCCATGAAATCAGCCATGCCTTCGACGATTCGGGCAGCCAATATGATGCCAAGGGCCGTTTGCGCAACTGGTGGACGGCAGAGGACCGCACGGCCTTCAAGGCGCTGGCCGCCGGTCTCGTCAAGCAATACGGCGCCTACAGCCCCGTGCCTGGCTACCACATCAATGGCGAGCTGACCCTGGGTGAAAACATCGGCGACAATTCCGGCCTGTCCATCACCTACAAGGCCTATCAGCGTTCGCTCGGCGGCAAGCCATCGCCCGTACTCGACGGCCTGACGGGCGAACAGCGCCTGTACATCGGCTTTGCGCAGAAATGGCGCGCGAAACTGCGTCCGGAAGCGGCGATTGCCCAGATCAAGAGCGACCCGCATTCGCCGGGCGAATTCCGCGCCAAGGGCACGGTGAAGAACCAGCCCGGCTTCTATGAAGCGTTCGGCATCAAGCCGGGCGACCCGATGTATCTGCCGCCCGAACAGCGCGTGATCATGTGGTAAATCATGTGGTAAGCCCGTAGGGCCGTCGGGCAAACGCGCCGGGGACTATTCCTTGGCGTGGTTGAGCGTGTACCGGGGCAGTTCCACGGTCAGGTCTTCCTGGCTAACGCGTGCCTGGCACGACAGGCGGGAATGGGGCTGCAAGCCCCAGGCCTGGTCAAGCATGTCTTCCTCATTGTCGCCCAGTTCATTGAGCGAGTCGAAACCCTGCACCACGACCACGTGGCAGGTGGAACAGGCGCCCACCTGGCCGCAGGCGTGTTCCATGTCAATCTTGTTGAGCAGCAAGGCGTCGCAAATGCTCATTGTTTCTCGCGCGTCGAACACGGCGCCGTCGGGGGCCAGCTCGGGATGGGGCAGGACGGTGATTTTTGGCATGTGGGGTTCTCCTCGGTTATTCTTCAATCCCGTCACCTTGGACCTTCCCGCCTTGGCAAGGTCAAGCCCCTGCGCGATCCTGTCCGACGATGCACGCATCCAGATGGTCGAGCAATTGCAGGAACACGCGTTTATCTGCAATGTGATTCATCGTGGCACTCGTCAATACATCGCTGGCAGCCGCCGTCACGGCCTCCTTGGCCGCTGCGCAGGCGGCATGCAGTTGCGCGCGATCCAGTTCCTGCAGCGCCGTGTCGATGCCTGCGCGCGTGAAATCGAAGGCATCCATGCCGCAGCAGCCGGCCACGCAATGGGTTTCCAGCCGGCAAATCAGTGGCCACAGCCCGTCCAGCAGGGCATCGATGTCGCCGGCCTGATGATAGCGCTCCCCGATGTCGATGCATTCGATCCAGTCATCATCGGCGATCTGGATATCGTATTGGTGCTCGCGTTGAGTCATTTTTCAACATTCTCCTGGTCTGTGGGATCGCATTATAAAAAAAACCGCCCGAAGGCGGTTTGCTTGCATCCGAGACGGCGCGTCAGCTAAATAAGCTAGATAAAGTAGATCAGCGCGACCACACCTACGACGAGGGCCACGCGGGTAATTTGATACGCGGTCTTGTTCCACGCCTTGAAGCGGCGGCGGTACTGGCCCATGGTCCAGGAAATCTGGAACAGTTTGCTGACACCGCCCACCTGGTCGCCCAGTTCGTTGGGCGAGGCGGCGGCCGTCATCAGGGTGCGGCCCAGCCAGCGGTTCAGACCTTGCGCCCAGCGGTAGCGCATCGGGCGCTCGATGTCGCAGAACAGGATGATGCGGTCGCTGTCGGCATCGTTACGGGCCCAGTGTATATACGTTTCATCGAACATCACGGCCTGGCCATCGCGCCAGCTGTGGCGTTCGCCATCGACGTCGATGAAGCAGCGGTCATCGTTGGGCGTCTGCAAGCCCAGGTGGTAGCGCAGCGAACCGGCGAACGGGTCGCGGTGCGGGTTGAGCTTGCCGCCTTGCGGCAGTTCCGCAAACATGGCTGCCTTGATCGAGGGAATCGATTGCAGCAGCGCATAGGTTTGCGGGCACATCTGCTGAGCAGACGGGTGGTTCGCGTCATACCATTTCAGGTAGAAACGCTTCCAGCCATATTTGAAGAAGGAATTGAAGCCCACGTCATTGTTCTTTTCCGCCGCTTTGATCTTTTTCATTTCCTGCATGCGCAGCGCTTCATCGCGGATGATCTGCCAGTTCTGCTGCAGCGGCGCCAGTTCGGGAAATTGATCGACGGAAAGATATGGCGTGGCCGGCACCTTGGAAAAGGTGTGCATGAACAGGTTCAGCGGCGCCATGAACGAGGAGTGATCGAAGATCTGGCGGCGAAACGGCAGGCGCACCTTGCCACGAAAATGAATATGTAAAACAGAAAACACAAAAATGCCCAGCAAGGCCCACTTCATACACAACCTCGTTTTTTAAGAATGGGGCAATTATAACCAGTTAATGCCACCGCTACCCCCTGCGACGGTGAAGGAAAGATGAAGCAGCGCGTGCGCGCCGCCTGCCCTACAATGGTTTTTTCTCCACACTTATCCGAGGTAACAATGGAAATCTGGCACGCACCGCTCGACCTGGCCACCCTCAACGCCGCCTGTGTAGGCACGGCCATGCGCCACCTGGGCATTGCATTCACGGCCTTCGGCCCCGACTGGATCGAGGCGACCATGCCCGTCGACCACCGCACCATGCAGCCGTTCAAGCTGCTGCATGGCGGCGCTTCCGTACTGCTGGCCGAAACCCTGGGCAGCATGGCCGCGAATGCCTGCCTCGATTCCAGCCGGCAAGTGAGCGTGGGACAGGAAATCAACGCCAACCACGTGCGCGGCGTGCGCGGTGGCCACGTGACGGGGCGCGCCACGCCGATACACCGGGGCCGCAGCAGTCAGGTGTGGGAAGTCCGCATCGTCGACGATGACGGCAAACTGTGCTGTATATCGCGCATCACCATGGCCGTCATCGACGCGCCTTGACTTGCATCAAAGCAATAAAAGTGAGCGCGTGAAATCATCCATAACGCTGTTCGCTTATAATTCAGTGTGCTGTTGTGTGGCGTGGGGTGTCTCCCGCATGCCTGCATTGCCCGAATATTAGAAGCTGACTGCCCAAAAAACGCCAGTTGGATACTGATATTGCTCTCTACGCAATATCGGCAAATGACGGTGAGCAGATCGCCCGGTTCCAGCGGAGCCGGCAAAAATCAACTTTATTACAGGGCAATAATAACAATGATGTCATTCAATCGTTTGACGATAGGCGCACGCCTGAGCGCAGGTTTCGGCTTGCTGGTGGTATTGATGCTGGTGCTGGCTGCCTTCGCGCTGCTGCGCATCGCTGCCATCTCCGGTGCCATGGACGCGCAGGACAAGGTACAGCAGGAAAAACTCGACCCGCTGTACGTGGCGCGCGAAGCGCTGGACCAGACGGGCCTGGCCGCCCGCAACGCGTATATCTTTCATGATCAGGCCGCCGCCGAAAAAGAGCTGGCCATCCTCGACAGCCAGAAGGCGCTGTACCTGGAAGCGCTGGCCAGGCTGGCGCCGCATTTCGCCGGTGACGCGCAATTCGAGAAAGTCAGCACGGGCCTGAAAACCATGGCGCAGGAATTGCAGCGTCCGCGCCAGTTCCGTGCCACGGGGCAGATGGAGCAGTACGGCACCTTCCTCGTCGAGGAGTGCAGCCCCCTGCGGCGCCAGATCGTCGCCGACATCGATGCCGTCCTGAAAAAGGTGCAGCACGAATCGGAGCAAGCCAGCGTGGCCGCGCGCGCCATCTACGGCCAGTCGCTGCGCTGGATCGGCGTGCTGGCCGCGCTCAGCGTGCTCATTTGCATTGCGGTGGCCACCGTCATCACGCGGGGCCTGCTGCGCCAGCTGGGCGGAGAACCGGCGTATGCGGCTTCGATTGCCGGGCGCATCGCGCTGGGCGAACTGGCCATCGACGTGCACACGCGCCACGGCGACGATAGCAGTTTATTATTTGCCATCAAAACCATGCGCGACAACCTGGCCACCATCGTCGGCAAGGTGCGCCACGGTACGGAAAGCATCGCCACGGCCTCGACCGAGATCGCTACGGGCAACCGGGATTTGTCGCAGCGCACGGAGCAGCAGGCCGGTTCGCTGGAAGAAGTGGCGTCGTCGATGGAAGAACTGATCTCCACCGTGCGCCAGAATGCGGACAACGCGCAGCAGGCGAACCGTTTGGCGCGCGAAGCGTCCACCGTGTCTGAACAGGGCGGCAAGGCGGTGGCCGAAGTGGTGCACACCATGGGCTTGATCAATGCCTCGTCGAACAAGATCGTCGACATCATCGGCGTGATCGACAGCATCGCCTTTCAGACCAACATCCTGGCCTTGAACGCGGCCGTGGAAGCGGCGCGCGCCGGTGAACAGGGTCGCGGTTTCGCCGTGGTCGCCACCGAAGTGCGCAGCCTGGCGCAGCGTTCGGCCGCCGCCGCGCGTGAAATCAAGACCCTGATCGACGATTCCGTCAGCAAGGTGGGCACGGGCACGGTGCTCGTCGAGCAGGCAGGCGCCACCATGCATGAGGTGGTGGCCGGCATCGGCAGGGTGACGGGCATCATGGCCGAGATCAGCCACGCCACGCAGGAGCAGGGCGCCGGCATCGAACAAGTCAACCGCGCCATCGTCGACATGGACCGCGTCACCCAGCAAAACGCGGCCCTGGTGGAACAGGCGGCCGCCGCCGCGCATGAGCTGCAGCAGCAGGCGGCCCAGCTGGAACAGGAAGTGGGTATCTTCAAACTGGCCCAGCCGGCCAACGCTCCCTTGCGCCTGGCGGCCTGAGGCCGTTCGCGCAGCAGCGCGGCGCGCCAGCAGACTTATTACGCGCTACAATAAGAGCTGGATCACCGCCAGGACTACTCATGCAAGTGCGCAGCAGCCACGATCTCTCCAGCCCGGACGACGACAAGCCGGCGCCGCCCGTGCTGCAGCTGGCCCTTGCCGGCCTGGGCTGGGGCTTGCTCACCTGCATGCTGTGTTTTGCCATCCTGTTCCTCACCAAATGGCTGCTGCCGCCCGACTACTGGGGCGCGCACACGGGGCTGACCAAGTTCAAGCGCGAAATGTCGCTGCCCTTGCTGGTGTTCTGGGTCGTCATCTATTCTCCCATCCTGGAAACCTTCCTCGGCCAGCTCCTGCCGCTGGAAATTCTCAAGCGCCTGGGCGCCAGCCGCCAGCTGAGCATTTTCATCGGCGCTGTCCTGTGGGCCATCGTGCATTTCATCAGCGGCGGCTTGCTGCACGCCATTGTCGCGCTGGGCTCGGGCGCCATGTTCAGCTTTGTCTACCTGCGCTACCGTGCTCCCGGCGTGGCTGTTGCCTATGCGACGACGACCTTTTCCCGCGCCTGCAACAATATCGCCGTTCTGGTCGCCGTGTTCTATGGCCTTGATGCCTGAGTCCCATCCTTTCTGAGCAAACACGGCACCAGCGCCGCCAGTGCCACGGCCAGCCCCGCCAAGCCGCCCAGCAATTGGCGGAAGGCGGCGTCATAGCTGGCGCGCAGCAGCGCTTCCTGCCCGCCCAGCAGTTGTGTTGCCTGTTGGATATCGCCGAGCGCGGCGCGGCTGGCGGCCGCCAGCACGGGCAGATCGGCAGGCAGCTGGCGCGCCAGGCCCGCGCCGATCAGACCGGCCAGCACGGCGCCCGCCAGGGCCAGCGCCACGCCATCGGCGCTGATGCGCACGGTATTGAAGATGCCCGTTGCCATGCCGGCCCGCGCTGTTTTCACCACGTTCAGCGCCATGCCGTCCATCAAGCCCCAGGGTAAGCCGATGCCCGTGCCGATCAGTAGCAGCGGTCCGGCCCAATCCGCAGGGGTGCCATGACCCAGGACCTGCGCCAGCCAGGCCAGGCCCGCCGCCGCCAGCAGCAGACCTGCCGCGCACACGGTACCGGCCTTGACCCAACGCAACAGCAGCGGCGCCAGCATGGGCACGAGCAGCAGCGGCGCGGCCAGGGCGGTCATCAGGCGGCCCGCCGCCAGCGCGGACATATTGTCGATGCCGATGAAGCGCCCCGGTAGCATGACGATGAGCACAATGAACAGGAAGGCGGGCGAGGCGGCCAGCACTTGCACGGCGACAAAGCGACGCTGGCGGAACAGGCTCAAGTCCAGCATGGGCTGCGTCGTCCTGCGCTCGATCGCGATAAAAACGCATGCCAGGATCACGGACAAAGTGACGGGCAACAGCACGGCCCCGCTGTGCCAGCCGTGTTCGGGCGCCAGCAGCATGCCCAGGGTCAACAGGGCCAGCGCGGCGCTAAAGCTGAGGGCGCCAGGCCAGTCCAGCCGGCCCTTGCCGCGCGGCGGATCGGCCGGCACCTTGCCCCATACCAGCAATATGCCAATGACGCCCAGTGCGGCCGTGGCGTAAAAGATGGCGGGCCAGCGCGCCAGTGCCAGCATGGCGCCCGCTACCAGCGGACCGAAAGCCAGGCCCATGCCAAAGGTCGTGCCCAGCACGCTCATCACGCGGTTGCGCGCCGCACCGTGGAACAATGGCGCCAGCGACGACATGGCGGCGGCGAACGCGGCCGCGCCACCGAGGCCTTGCACGAAGCGCAGCGCAGCGATCCAGGCCACCGAGGGCGCAACGGCAATGGCCAGGGTTGCCACGCAAAACAGCGCCAGCCCCGCGAGCCAGACCCGGCGCCGTCCCAGCACATCCGTCAGGCTGCCCGCTACCATCATGGCGCTGCCATAGCTGAGGATATACGCGTTGATGACCCAGTTCAGGGCGGCGGCGCTGCCGTGCAATTCGGCGGCGAGGGCTGGCAGCGCCACGGCCGGGCCCGTGAAACACAGGGGTATCAGCAAGCCCGTGAGGCAGGCGGCCAGCACTTGCAGGGAGAGTGAAAAAGATGAGGAAGAGGGCATGGAAATCGGCTCGGAGTGAAGGAGTGGCGAGTATGGCGCGCCCGTCATTGAAGAAAAATGGGCTAAACTGCCGAACATATCGGACAAAAATGTCCGCAATTGGGAATCATATGGATAGCTTGAGTGGCATCGCCATGTTTGTGCAGGTGGCCGACAGTGGCAGTTTTTCGGCCACGGGCCGGCTGCTGGGCTTGTCGTCGTCGGCCGTGGGCAAGAGCGTGGCGCGCATGGAGGCGCGACTCGGCGCGCGCCTGTTCCAGCGCAGCACGCGGCACTTGGCGCTGACGGACGAGGGCGAGAAATTCCTGCTGCGCTGCAAGCGCATCCTGGCCGAGGTGGCGGCGGCCGAGCGCGAACTGAGCGAGTCCAGCAGCGGTCCCAGCGGACGCTTGCGCATCAGCCTGCCACGCTACAGCGGCCTGTTCGAGCCGGCCATCGGCGCCTTCATGCAAGCCTATCGCGCCATCGAACTCGATCTCGATTTCTCCGACGCCATGGTCAACCTCGTCAACGACGGCTATGACGTCGCCGTGCGCACGGGCGAACTGGACGACTCGGGCTTGACGCGTCGCAAACTGTGCACGTTTCGCCGCCTGCTGGTTGCGTCCCCCGCCTACCTGGCGCGCCATGGCCGGCCCCTCGATGGCGCCGAGATGCTGCTGCACCGGCGCCTGGATTACCGTTTTCCCGCCACGGGCCGCCTGGAACAGTGGCCGCTGCCGGACGAGGCAACCCAGCCGGCGCCCGGCATGGTTTGCAACAGCGTGGAAATGCGCGTCTTCCTGGCCGTGCAGGGGCGGGGCATAGCCTACCTGCCTGCCTTTGCCGTGCAGCGCGAGCTGGCGGCGGGACAACTGGTGTCGTTGCTGGACGAGCATACGCAGGCGCGCACGGCCTTCTGGCTGCTGTGGCCAGCCAGTCGCCACCTGCCGCCGCGCCTGCGCGTGTTGATCGATTTCCTGGTGGAACAATTGCAGGATCAGGCTTTTGGCGCGCAGCCCTGACGCTTGCTTCTTCCCGGGAAGCGCCGTAGCTGCATGTGCCTGGTGCCATCGCGCGCCATGGCCGCGCAATAGTGACTATATTGATAGCTATCCTTCCCGGCGCGGGAAGGCGTTCCTATCCTGACTATTCCGACCTAGGGAGACATCATGCACAGCGTACAAAAGATTACCCCATGCCTATGGTTCAACGGCAACGCCGAGGCGGCGGCCCGGTTTTATACGGGAATATTTCCCAATTCGAAGCTTGGCCAGATCCTGCGCTACGGCGAGGAGGGCAGGGAAATTCACGGCCAGGAACCGGGCAGCGTACTGACGGTGGCCTTCGAACTCGATGGCCAGACGTTTACGGGCTTGAACGGCGGCCCTTTGTTCCAGTTTTCCGAGGCCATCTCGTTTCAGGTCAATTGCGAAACCCAGGACGAAGTCGACCACTACTGGAAGCAGCTGTCCCAAGGTGGTCCACCGGAAGCGCAGCAATGCAGCTGGCTCAAGGACCAGTTTGGCGTGTCCTGGCAAATCGTGCCCACCCTCATGATCCGCCTGTTGACGGACCCTGATCCCGTCAAGGCCGCGCGGGTGATGAAAGCCATGATGGGCATGAAAAAAATCGACATTGACGAGATCAAGCGGGCTTACGCCGGTTAGTGCGAGCCGCCGGATGGGGACGAGCGACCGCACGCCAGCGGCGCGCCCTGTCCAAGATGGCCCGCATTTGTTATAGTCCCAGCCATCTTTCCAACGCCACCTGACCCTGCCATGACCTCAAGCACCAGCAGCACCATCGCGCCCCGCACCTTCGGCACGCCCCTGTCGTCCACCGCCATCAAAGTCATGCTGCTGGGCTCGGGCGAACTGGGCAAGGAAGTGATCATTTCGCTGCAGCGCCTGGGCGTGGAAGTGATCGCCGTCGACCGCTATCCGAACGCGCCGGGCCACCCCGTGGCGCACCGCTCGCACGTGATCGACATGAGCGATGGCGTGGCGCTGGCCGCCCTGATCGACCTGGAAAAGCCGGATTTGATCGTGCCGGAAATCGAAGCCATCGCCACCGATACCCTGGCGGCGCTGGAAGCGGCCGGCCAGATCACCTGCATCCCGAACGCGCGCGCGGCCGTACTGACGATGAACCGCGAAGGCATCCGCACGCTGGCGGCCGAAACGCTGGGCGTGGCAACGTCGCCATACCGCTTCGCCAGCAGCCTGCAGGAGCTGCAGCTGGCGTGCCAGGAAATCGGTTTCCCTTGTGTCGTGAAACCCGTGATGTCGTCGTCCGGCAAGGGCCAGTCCAAGCTCGATAGCGCCGCTGACGTGGACGCGGCGTGGGCGTATGCGGCCAGCGGCGGCAGGGTCGACACGGGCCGGGTCATCGTCGAAGGCTTCATCGACTTCGATTACGAAATCACCTTGCTGACCGTGCGCGCCGTCGGTGCCTCGGGACAGATCGAGACGCAGTTTTGCGAACCGATCGGCCACTTGCAGGTGCAGGGCGATTACGTGGAATCGTGGCAGCCGGCCCGCATGGCGCCGCTGGCCCTGGAGCGTTCGCGCGACATCGCCCGCAGGGTGACGGATAACCTGGGTGGCCTGGGCCTGTTCGGCGTGGAACTGTTCGTCAAGGACGACATGGTATGGTTCTCGGAGGTAAGCCCCCGTCCGCACGACACGGGCATGGTCACCATGGCCAGCCAGGTGCAGAGCGAATTCGAGCTGCACGCGAAAGCCATCCTCGGCTTGCCTGTCAACGTGGCGTTGCGTTCGCCCGGCGCATCGGCCGTCATCTACGGCCAGCTGGAAGCGAAGGGTATCGCCTTCGAAGGCGTGGCCGACGCCTTGAGCGTGCCGGGCGCAGACTTGCGCCTGTTTGGCAAGCCGGAATCGTTCGCCCGCCGCCGCATGGGCGTGGCGCTGGCCACGGCGGACGATACTGACACGGCCCGCGCGCGCGCCGTGCTGGCCGCGTCCAAGGTCAAGCCGGTCGCGAGGTAATGGCTGGCCTGATGGTGGCCCCCAGCCTGCCGCTGGCCGACGCTGGCGGCGACGACATCAAGCGCAAGCTGCGCGGCCACATCGCGCGGCGCAACCTGGCCGGCGCCGCCAACGACTGCAAGTGGAACGAGCTGCTGGCCTTCATGCGCGGGCAAACTGAATGGCTGCCGTCGTACCGCTATGGTTCAGTGTCCGGCTATGTCTCGCGCTGGGATACGGAATGGGATTACCATCCGCCGTTCCCGTTCATGGGCGTGGAATGGTTCGACATCGGCCTGACCTCGGAAGAACACGTGGGCATGCTGCTGCCGAAGATCATCATCGACCATGGCGTGTGGATCGTGCCTGAACTGGAACGTATCGGCTTCGATTTCGAGGTGCGGGACCGGGTGGCGCGCATCTGGGGCTATTTGCCCCGCAACTATCACGACTTTCCACCCGCTGACTAATTCAAAGAGTAATCTCATGCCTGAAAACGATATCCCGCAAGTACCGCAACCGGACGACGCAGTCGTCGGCAAGGAAGCGGGCGCGCAGATGCTTGCTGCGGCCTGCGCCGCGCGCGACGCTTTTTATGCCACCCTGGGCACCATGGACGCCGACGTGCTGGCGCCGCTGGTCAATCCCGCCTTCATGGGAGGCCCCCGCTGGCCGTCACTGCGCCAAGCCTGGCGCGTGATCCGCCGGCCTGACTCGGTCATTATCGCCAGCGACGGCTTGAGCGACCCGTTCGAGGATGACGACGACGTTTTCGTCCCGCGCGGCCACCTGCTGGAAGTGTGCATCGAGGCGCCGCTGGCCGCCTTCGACGGCGATCCGGTGCAGGCCTCGTGGCTGTTCGACGTGATCTATCAAATCAGCCAGAACGTGGCCGATCATGGCTCCGTCGATTTGCTGCTGCAGCGCCACGGCAGCGTATCGATGGTGCTGGATGTGCAGGATGCGCCGGAGGGGCTGGAAGACGAGAACGAACAGGTGGGCGTGCTGCTGGCGCAGGGGGCAAGCACCATCCCGCCATTGTTCGCCACGCCATATGGGGAAGTGATGCTGCTCACCGCCACCGTGCTGCAGCCGGCCGAACTGGCGTACATCAGCGAGGCCGCCGACAAGGCGCAGTCGCGGCGCGACCTGGCCGCTGCGCTGGCTGCTTCGCCGACGGGGCATTTGAGCGTGGCCAAGCGGCCGGCCGTCATTCCCCGCTAGTTTTTTCGGCTGGCACGGCAGTTGCAGGTACTGGCGTTTCTTCCGTTTTAGGGGCTGCCTTCGCTTCTTTATCTTGAATGACGGCCGGCGGCGGATCGCGCCACTGGCCCGCCGCTTTCAGTTTATTCTTCAGCCCCGGCAGGGGAAAACCCAGCGCATAGGCTTTTTGCGCGTGCGCGCTGGCCTTGTCGTATTCCTTCTTTTTGACATACATCAGGCCCAGGTTGTACTGGATGGTGGCCTGGTCGGGCGCCAGGCGGCTGGCCGCCTCCAGCTGTTCCAGCGCCGTCGCATCCTGGCCCATGGCCAGCAGGTAGTTGCCATACACCATGCGTGCCGTCACGTCGTGCGGCGCGAAGGCGATGGCCCGTTCGAAAAAGCAGCTGACCGTATAGCGGGCGCCGACTGGCTGCGCGCTTTTCAGGCGCAAGCCCAGCCTGGCCATGGAGGCCAGTGCACGGTGGTGGTTCGGGAAGTGCTCCAATGTGTAGCTGATGTCGCCCCCCAGACTGCCCGTCATACCTTGCGTGAGCGTTTCCACGGCGCGCGAAAAATGGAATTTCTCGACCACGGACAGGCCGGAGCGGTCTTCCGCGCTCGTATAGTCGCCGCCCGGCGTGTGCTTGACGTAGGGCGGGCAGTCGGCGGCGCCGGTATGGGCGCAGCAGGCGGCGAGGGCGCAGGCAAGTATCAGGTGTTTCATGTTCTTCTCCTGTGGCTGACCTGGTCCAGCAAGTCGGCCAGGGCGTTGCTGCGGGCTTGCCGCGATTGCAGGGCGATGGCGTTGGGACTGGCCAGAGGGGCGCGTCCCTGGCGCGCCAGTTCCAGGAAGCGCAGCAACGCGCGCGCGCAGTCGGTGCTGGAATCGAGCCGGCCGATGGTGTCGATGCCGCAGTGGCGCAGCTTGGCCGCGCTGTCGCCCGCCAGGTCGGTCAGGGCCAGGATGGGCCGGCGGCAGCGCAGGTATTCATACAGCTTGGCGGGAATCTGTGCATTGCAATTAGCCGCCTGCAGCAGCAGCAAGCCGTCGGCCGCCAGCATTTCCTGCAGCGCCGCACCGTGTGGCTGCAAAGGTTCCAGGCGCACCAGGTCCCGGATGCCGTATTTCGCCAGCAGGCAGGCCAACCATGCATCGTGGCCCGTGGCGCGCAGCACCAGCTGGAAATTATGCGCCTGCAGCACGCCGTCGTGGCGCAGCCTGGCCAGGGCCTCGAACAGCGGTTGGGGATCGCGCTCGGACGGGTAGATCACGCCGCTGTGCAGCAGCAGGAAGCGGCTGCGGTGGCCGCCCGGCCCGTGCGGCGGCGCGTCGCCTTCGTCATCGTCATGGCCATTTTCGATCAGGCGGAAGCGCTCGCGCCCCAGCTGCGCCAAGCGCCGCCGGTGCGCGTCGATGGCGCCCGGCGTGGTGCAGACGATGGCCGCGCTGCGCGCCGCGATGCGCTGTTCTATCCACGCATGCATGCGGTGCAGCTGCGGTTCGGTCGGATACGGCGCCAGCGGGTCGCTGTCGTCCAGCATGGGGTCACGCTGGTCGGCGACCCACGGCAGGCCGCTGAGTTTTTGCAAGGTCAGCGCGATCAGGTGCGCCGTGGCGATCGGGTACGTGGACCAGATGGCGTCGGGGCGGTACTGGCGGATCATGCGCAGGCCGGCCGGCACGGCGCTCAGCCACCAGGAACTCCAGCGGTCGGGCAGCGCCAGGCAGCGCGGATAGCGCCCGGCGATGGCCAGGTGGCGCGCCGCGTCCAGCGCCAGGGTGCGCCGCACGGTGGCTTGCGCGCCGATCCGCGCCAGCTGCGCATCGCCCCGCTGCGCATACGCGAGCGGCGCGGGGCTGAGCACCAGCGGCTGCCATCCGCAGTCGGGCAAATGGCGCGCGAAGCCCAGGGTGCGCAGGATGCCGCTGCCGCCAGCAAGGGGCGGGAAATGGTAGGCCATCATCAGCACCCGTTTTGGTCGGGCCGCGTCCGGCGTGCTCCCTACCATGACTGTAGCCACCGTGCACACAGTTGTTCGACTTCGCCGCGCCAGGCGGCGCTGGCGAAAGTGTGGTTGGCGCCAGCCACCTGCGCCTGCGTCCATTGCGCGCGGGCGGTCACGGTGCGCCAGGCCGGATCGCCATCGAGCAGGGCTTGCCACTCGCGCGCGCCCAGATCGTCGCCGCTGAGGATCAGCAGCACCTTGCCCTGGAATTGCGCCAGCGCCCGCAGCAGGGCCGGCGCGGGCGCATCGTCTTGCTGCATTGCCTGCAGCTGCGTGGCGGCCGCCACCTGCCGCAGCGAGGCCAGGCTGGCGCCCAGCTGCAGTCCGCCGCCAGCCAGCTTGCGCCAGAACGCACCTTGCAGCAGGCGTGGCAGATAGTAGTGGCGCAAAGTGGCCCGCGCCAGGCCCGTGCTGCTGCGTACCCACGGGTTGAGCAGGATCAGGGCGACGATGCGCGCGTCGCTTGGCGCATGGCAGGCGGCGGCCGTGGCGCCATCGCACAAGCCCCACAGTGCCACTTCGCGCAGCGACGGCACGCTGTCGAAGAATTGCGTGAGCGCGCCCGCGATGTCGGGGCCGGCGGCGCGGTAATCACGCGCGCTCCCTTCGCTGTCACCCATGCCGCGCAAGTCGAAGCGCAGCACGGGCCAGCCTTGCGCGGCCAGGGCGCGCGCCAGCAAGACAAACTGGCGGTGGCTGCCCACCCGGTACTGGGGCCCGCCCGTGATGATCAACACGCCGCGCGGCCCTGGTGCGGCGGGCAGGCTGAGGATGCCGACCATGCGCGCCGGCGCTTCGGCGTCGTCGGCCGCGCTGCGAAAGCGCTGGGGCAACTCGCGTACGGTGTACCCTGCGAGGTGCTGCTGACTGCTGTCGCGCTTCATGGCCGCGTCCTTTCCTCGCCGAGCCAGTCGTGGCACAGTTTTCGCGTGGCGTCCAGCAGTTGCGGACACGCCAGCAGCTCGCCGCTGTGCCAGAACGGACCGTCGCCGAAGCTGGCCACATGCACGGCGGCGCCATGTTCGCGCCACTGGCGCGCCAGCGGCGGCACTGGTGCGCAGGTTTGCTCCGGTGCCTGGTAATCGAGCCAATAGACAGGTACCGCGGGCAGCAGCGCTGCTGCGCTGACGCCATCGATGGCCAGCGCCAGCTCGGGCGCCAGCAGGTAGCCGGCCACTTCCACAGCTTCGCCTTTCGCCAGTGTGGCGCGCGCCTGGCCGGGCGCTTCCCGCGTGCTCCTGGCCAGCATGCTGGTGGCCAGGCGCAGGCGCAGGAAGCGGTCGATGCTGCGCCGTCCATCGAGTTCCGGTTGCCAGAGCAGCAAACGCGCCAGGGGCAGCGGCGCGCGGCTGGCGAAATCGAGGGCCAGCAGGGCGCCCAGGCGCAAGCCCCACACGGTCAAGGGACCATCGACCCGCTGCGCCAGCCACGCGCAAGCCAGGTGCAGGTCGTTGTGCCAGATGTCCCAGCGCGCCTCGCCGAAGTCGCCGCTGCTGTCGCCGCAGCCAAACAGGTCGATTTGCAGCACGCTGTAGCCAGAGGAGGCAAAGGCGCGCGCCTGCGCGGCAGCCACGTGGCGACTTTTATTGAGTTCTTCCGTAAATGGATGCACATAGAGAATGCCGCCGCGCGCGCTGCGGCCCGGCGGCGGCAGGTGCAGCAGGCAGTAGCGCTGTCCGCCGCTGGCGGGCAGGAAGAATGGCAGCAGCGGCAGCGCGTCGATGGCGGCGCTGTTCATGGTCGCAGCTGTGCAGACACGAAATCATGCAGGGTGCCGACAGTGGCGAAGTGGCGCGCGTGGATGTCGTCGTCGGCGACAAAGATGCCGAAATGGTCTTCCAGCGCAGCGATCAAGCCGATCACGGCCATCGAGTCGAGCTCCGGCACGCTGCCAAGGAGCGGCGTGTGGGCTTCCAGCGCGCGCCCGTTCAAGCACAGCGTGGTGTCGAGGATGTATTTTACTGCTTCAAGATGCGGCATGTCAGCTCCAGGGATGGGTAGTGGGGCAGGCGGCTGGTATCGAAGGCCAGGCAGGGAACATCGTCGGGCCGGCGCGACAGGTAGAGATACGGCGGCAGGCTGGCGGCCATCCATTGCCAGTGCCCGCAGCGGATGAACGTGGCCGTGCCCAGCGGGTGCGTGCCCAGGCGCGCATGGGCGCCCAGCGAAGCGCGGTTGAAACGCGAAATGCGGCTGCACGACCAGCGCACGCCCTGCGCGTACAGCACGGCGTTGGCTTCTTCCCACAGGCGTGCGAAGACCAAGCCGCCCCGTTGCGCGGGATGCACCCACACGTCCAGGTCCCACGAAGACTGTCCCGACGCCAGCGCATAGCGGGCGCGCACCTCGTCTTCCTGGCAGCCGTGGCGCAGCAGCCAGATCCAGCCGGACATGCATGCCGTCTTCTCGTCTTGCGCGCTGCGCGCGACCAGGCATTGCGCGCCCTGGCGGTAGCGCTCGCGCAACGCGCCGGGACGGCGCTCGGGACCGGACGGCAAGTCCGCCTCCGCCAGGCAGGGCGTGACGGTGATCGACTGGCCGCGCCCGCGGCACAGCGAGCCGGGCGCCACCGCTTGCGCCACGAACTGGTAGCGGTGCAGCGCGCAGCGCCCGCCCGGCACCATCGCCAGCAGCCGCGCCAGGGCCAGCCAGGCGCTGTCGCACCAGCCCAGCTGGCGAAGGCTGGCGGCAAGCCGTTGCAGGCGGGGGGAATGGAGGAAATGGACGAAGCTGGCCATGGCGCTCAAGAATGGGACGGCTTTGCAGCCAACGCTATTCATTAGAGCGCAGCGGCCAGCGGCGGTCTTGCGCCGGCTCAAGCTGTGTTGCTGAAACTGTTAATTGATCAAAATCAAGACCGTTGTGGCCGTTTGTCTGAATCATAGGGGAATGCATGGCAATCATGGCAACCCGGGAGCGAAACGATGGCGACACTGATACACGAGCTGATCTTCGACGCGGCGCAGCGCGCCCCCCATGCGCCGGCGCTGTCGTGGCAGGGCGAGGAAATCAGCTATGCAGCGTTGGCGCAATCCGTGCGCGATGGCGCAAGCACTTTGCTGACCCTGGGCTTGCAGCGCGGCGCGCGCGTGGCCGTGTACCTGGAAAAACGCCCGGAAAACGTCAGCGCCATGTTTGGCGCGGCGGCTGCCGGCGGCGTGTTCGTGCCCGTCAATCCGCTGCTCAAGCCGGACCAGGTAGCGTATATCCTGGCCGATTGCAACGTGGTCATCCTCGTCACATCGCGCGAACGCCTGGCGCGGCTGGGCCCTGCACTGGCCGCCTGCCCGGACTTGCGGACGGTGCTGTTGACGGGCGAACTACCGCCGCAAAACAGCCTGGACGGCGTACGGCTGCTGCCGTGGAATGGCGTACCCGCGGGCGGCGCGCCCGCGCCCGAACCCCTGTGGCATACGGTAATCGACACGGACATGGCCGCCATCCTGTACACCTCGGGCAGCACGGGGCTGCCGAAAGGCGTGGTGCTGTCGCACCGGAACATGCTGGCGGGCGCGCTCAGCGTGTCGTCCTACCTGCGCAATACGCCGCAAGACCGGATCTTGTGCGTCCTGCCGCTCAGTTTTGACTATGGCCTGAGCCAGCTGACGACGGCATTTGCCAGCGGCGCCTGCGCCGTGCTGATGAATTACCTGCTGCTGCGCGACATCGTCGAAGCCGTGGAGCAGGAGGCCATCACGGGATTGGCCGCCGTGCCGCCCCTGTGGGTGCAGTTGTCTCAGCTGAGCTGGCCCCTGTCCACGCCCTTGCGCTACATCACCAATTCGGGCGGCGTGATGCAGAGATCCACGCTCGACCGTCTGCGCCATGCGCTACCGCGCACCCAGGTCTACCTGATGTATGGCTTGACGGAAGCGTTCCGCTCCACCTATCTGGCGCCGGAACAGCTGGAGCGGCGTCCCGATTCCATCGGGCAAGCGATTCCCAACGCGGAAGTGCTGGTGCTGCGCCCCGATGGCAGCCTTTGCGACGCCGATGAGCCGGGCGAGCTCGTGCACCGTGGCGCGCTGGTGGCGCTTGGCTACTGGAACGATGCGGCGCGTACGGCCGCGCGCTTCAAGCCGCTGCCGCCGCAGGCGAGCGGCCTGGTGCTGCCGGAACTGGCCGTCTGGTCGGGCGACACCGTGCGCCGCGATGCGGACGGCTATCTGTATTTCGTGGGCCGTAGCGACGACATGATCAAGACGTCCGGCTACCGTGTCAGCCCGGCCGAGATCGAGAAAGTCGCGTATGCGAGCGGGCTCGTGGGGGAGGCTGCCGCGCTGGGCCTGCCCCATGCCGTGCTGGGCCAGGCTATCGCCTTGCTCGTCACGCCCGCGCCGGGCGTCGCATTGCTGCGCGAGAGCGTGCTGGCCGCCTGCCGCGCGCGCCTGCCCAGTTATATGGTGCCGCTGTGGGTGGAAATCCGCGACGGCGTGCTGCCGCGCAATCCGAACGGCAAGATCGACCGTCCCTTGCTGGCCAGGGAACTGGCGCGCGCGGGTGCGGTCCAATCAGGAGACGCGGCATGAATGGTCCCGCCATGAAAGACGCCCATTTGAGCAGCCCCGATAGCGCGGAAAGCCCCGATAGGCTGGAGCTGCCCTCGCACGCGCCCCTGCGCCAGTTCGCCGTTGCGGGCGACATGCTGCACGTCGGCGGCATGCCTTTGCGCCGCCTGGCACAGCGCGTGGGCAGCACACCGTTCTATGCGTATGAACGCGCGCACATCACGCGTCGCATGGCGGAACTGCGCGCTGCCTTGCCCGCTGGCGTGCACGTGCATTACGCGATGAAGGCCAATCCCATGCCGGCCGTGGTGCAGTGGCTGGCCGGTCTGGTCGATGGCATCGACGTGGCATCGGGCGGCGAACTGTCGACCGCGCTCGATACGACCATGGCGGTCGAACGCATCAGTTTTGCAGGGCCGGGCAAGAGCGATGGGGAACTGGCGCGGGCTGTGGCGGCTGGCGTGCTGATCAACGTGGAATCTGGCGCCCAGCTGGAAAGGGTGGCGCTGGCCAGTGAACGGCTGGGCGTGACGGCCAGAGTGGCCGTGCGCGTGAATCCCGATTTCGCCTTGCGCCGCACGGGCATGCGCATGGGCGGCGGGGCGCAGCCGTTTGGCGTCGATGCGGCCCTGGTGCCCGCGCTGCTGGGCCGCATCGGCCAGCTGGGCCTGGATTTCCACGGCTTTCACCTATATGCGGGCTCGCAAAACCTGTCGGCGGCGGCCCTGGCTGAAGCGCAGGCGCTCAGCGTGCAACTGGCCCTGCAACTGGCCGACAGCGCGCCGTCGCCCTTGCGTACCCTGAATATCGGCGGCGGCTTTGGCGTGCCATATTTTCCCGGCGAGCAGGCACTCGAGTTGGCGCCCGTGGCGGACGGCCTGCAGCGGCAGCTCGCCATCCTGGCCGAGGCGGCACCCGGGGCGCGCCTGAACCTGGAATTGGGGCGCTATCTGGTGGCCGAGGCCGGTGTTTATGTGTGCAAGGTGATCGAACGCAAGCTGTCGCATGGGCAAGTGTTTCTCGTCACGGATGGGGGTTTGCACCATCATCTGGCCGTTTCCGGCAATTTCGGCCAGCTGATCCGCAAGAATTATCCGGTCGCCATCGGTAGCCGCCTGCAGGGCGGGGCGCGCGAAGTGGCGTCCGTCGTGGGGCCGTTGTGCACACCGCTGGACTTGTTGGCCGACCAGATGGAGATGACGCGCGCCGAGGAGGGCGACCTGGTGGTGGTGTTCCAGTCGGGCGCATATGGCTTGACGGCCAGTCCGACGGCCTTCCTCGGCCATCCTTTGCCGGCCGAGGTGCTCGTATGAGCGGCCTGTGCGGTTGGCTGGCGGCGGCGGGCAGCGTTGCGGCAGCCGATGGCGCGGCGCGGGCCACCTTGGCGAGCATGGCCGCGCCCCTGTCGCGTTTCGATGGCGCTCCCCTGGCCACCAGCGCAAGTGACGTGGGCAGCGTAGCCGTGGCCGCCATCGATGGCAGCCGCCATGTATTTCAGCAGGATGGCTTGCAAGTGGCCATCTGGGGGCGGCCCGTGCTCGACGGCTCGGCAGACGACGTGGCGGGCCGCCTCGCATCCCTGTGGCTGAGCCGGGGCGTAGGCGCCTGCGCCTGCCTGTCCGGCCCCTTTTCGATGGCCATCCTCGATGCTTTTTCCGGCTCTGCCCTGCTGGCCGTGGACCGCGCCGGCATGCATCCGCTCAGCTATGCGAGTAATGCGCAAGGCCTGTTCTTTGCCTCCTCGCACGACGCCTTGCTGGCCCATCCGAGCGTGCGGGGCGCGCTCGATCCCCAAGCCCTGTATCACTACCTGTTCTTCCACATGGTGCCTGGCCCGGCCACGGCTTACCTGGGCCAGCAGCGCTTGCTGCCGGGCGAGTACCTGCATGTGCGGGGCGGCAAGCCATGCAAGGGCCGCTATTGGCAGCTAGCCTTCCAGGAACCAGGCGCGGCGCACGCGCGGGCCAGCTTTGCCGGCAACAAGCAGGAATTCCTGCGCTTGCTGCGCCTGGCCGTGGAAAGCAGCCTGGGGGCGGATGGCGCGGACACCGGCGCATTTCTCAGTGGCGGCACGGACAGTTCCACCCTGGCCGCCATCATGGGCCAGGTGACGGGCCGGCCCGCGCGCACGTATTCCATCGGTTTTGATGCGCCCGGCTATGACGAAATGGCGTATGCGCGCCTGGCCGCCAGTCATGCGGGCAGCATCCACCACGAGCGCTACGTGACACCAAACGACGTGCTGGCCGCGATTCCTGCCATGGCGGCCGTCTTCGACCAGCCTTTCGGCAATGCCTCGGCCATTCCCGCCTTTTACTGCGCGCAGATGGCGCGCGAGGATGGCGTGAGACGTTTGTTGGGCGGCGATGGCGGCGATGAATTGTTTGGAGGCAATGAACGCTATGCGCACCAGGCCTTGCTGTCGCATTACGGGCGCTTGCCCATCATGCTGCGCCAGGCCATCATCGAGCCGCTGCTGTTCCGTGTGCGCGCGGGCAAGCCGTGGCGACTGGGCGACAAGGCGCGCCGCTACATCGAGCAAGCGAGCCTGCCGTTGCCGGCCCGCCTAGACAGCTATAACCTGCTGCTGCGCCATGGCCATGGCACGGTGCTGGAAGCGGGTTTTATAGACACCATCGTCCCGGGCATGGCACCTGGCTGCGTGAACCTCGCCTATTGGGAGCGGCAAGGCCAGGGCTTGAGCCAGATCAATCAGTTGCTGGCGCTGGACATGCGCTTTACCCTGGCCGACAACGACCTGTTCAAGGTGCGCAAGGCCTGCGAGCTGGCCGGCGTGGAAGCGGCCTTTCCCTTCCTGCACGATGCGATGGTAGCGTTCGCTTCGCGCCTGGCGCCGCGCGAGAAGCTCGACGGCAGGCAGTTGCGGCCCTTCTTCAAGCGGGCGCTGGCGGACATCCTGCCGCCGGCCATCGTGCGCAAGAAAAAGCACGGCTTCGGCTTGCCCTTCGGCTTATGGCTGCACAGCCACGCGCCGCTGCGCGAATTTGCCTTTGATAACCTGACGCAGCTGCGGGGGCGCGGCATCGTGCGGCCCGCCTTCATCGACGATTTAAAAGGGCGGCTGCTGGCGGAGCACCCGGCCTATCACGGCACCATGGTGTGGCTGCTGCTGATGCTGGAGCAGTGGCTCAGCCAGCATCCAGGCGCGCTGGGTGCGCTTGCCGGCGGTTTTGCCGCAAGCGCCACAGAAATGCCAGCCGTCCTCGATCCCACGGCGTAAAGCGGGGCAGCTGCAGCAGATCCAGCCCCGCGCCGGGGCGCGCCACGCCCCAGTCCGTGGCCACGGCCGCTTTGAAACCGAGGTTACGGACCATTGCCACGTGCGGCGCGCCATAGTCGCGCCCGGCCTTGCCGTTCGGATAAGCAAACAGGGTGACGGGCGCCTGGATCAAGTCTTCCAGCTGATGCTTGCCCTTGGCGATGTCCAGCCGCGCCTCCCGCTCCGCCATGGTGGACAGGATAGGGTGGCTCGCCGTGTGCGCGCCCAGGCCCATGCCGGCCCCGTGCAACTGGCGCAGCTGCGCCGTGCTCAGCATGGCGGGCGGTCCGGGCGTGGCGCCCGCCTGGTGGCGGATGTGCATGGCCAGCTGCTGGCGTTGGGCGAATGGCAGGTACTTGAGCTGCCCGAGCAAGGTGGCGATGGCCGCTTGCCGCTGCGCCAGGCTGGCGACGGACAGGCAGTCCAGACCGAGGCCTCGCAAATCGAGCACGGGACCGGGCGCATGGCGCACGGCATCGATCACCGTGTCGTTCCACATCTGTCCGCCGTCCAGGTAGCCCGTGGCGATAAAAAACGTGGCGTGCAAGCCATGGCGCTGCAGCAGCGGCAGGGCGACTTGCGCATTGTCCGCGTAGCCGTCGTCAAAGGTAATACAGGCGGCGCGCGGCGCCAGGTTGCCATCCTGCAGCCGCTGCACGGCCACGGCCAGGGGCAGCGGCGCATAAAAGCGTTTCAACAGACGCAGCTGGCGCTCGAACAAGCGCGCATCGACTTCGCCGGGAAACAGGGGATCGGGCCGCGCCAGCACGCGGTGGTAAATCAAAATGCTCAGGCTGGCCGTCATGGCTGCTCCGCGATGGCGGCCCGGGCCTTGGCCTGGCGGGCGGTGGCGTCGGGGGTGAGGATGGGTGCCTGCTGCTCGACGATGATGCGCGTGGCGATCAGGGCGGCCATCAGGTAATACGGCATGTCGAAATACAGCAGGCTGAGGAAGGCGCCGCCCACGGCAAAGCCGATCAGGCTGGCCTGGCTCATGGTGGCCAGGCCGTGTGCCCAGCGCAGTTCCGGCTTGCCCCGCGTGCGGCGGATGATGGCGGCAGCTGTGCGCCAGGTGGCGACGCCCAACGCCAGGTAAATGAACAAGCCGACGAAGCCGTGTTCGCCCAGCGCCTGGAAGTAGATGCTGTGCGCGGCATGCACGTCCATGGGGTTGGGCGCGTAGCGGGCAAAGATGGCGGCGTCGGATACATCGAAGCCACCTCCAGGAAAACGGTCGCGCGCCAGGTTCCAGGCCATGCGCCAGGCATTCAGGCGGCCCATGGCGGACACGTCATCCTGATACGTGTTGATGGTGTCCATGCGTTCGGCCCAGCGCTCGGGCATGAAAGCCAGCAGCAGAGGAGCGACTGCACCGAGCAGCGCGCCCAGCACCAGCTTGCGGTCGCTTTTCAGCCACATGAACAAGCCCATGGCGGCAATGGCCAGCAGGCCACCGCGTGAGTACGAGCCCAGCGCGGCCAGCGCCGACAGCAGCATCGCCGCCGACAAGCCGTGGCGCACCCAGCGCTTGCCCGTGTTTTGCTGCAAATAATACATGAGGGGAATGATGATGATCAGGGCCAGGGCCAGCGCATTGTTATCCCCGATAAACGTTTCTTCCGGCCCCCAGACCCGTTCCGTACCGCCGCTGCGGAGGGTGAAGATACCGCCTTTCACGCCGTAATAGCCGATGGAGCCCACCAGCACCCACACGAGGCGCACGATGTCGCGCCGCGTGCGTATCACCATCATGATCACAAAGCTCATCAGCATGATCTTCATGACCTTGTTCCACTGCACCCACGACGCGTCGGGCAGCAGGGCGAACGGCGCCGTGACATTCATCCACCCGACGAACAGCAGCAGCAGCACGCTGACGGGCGTGAGCGGCAGGCTTTTCGGCGAGCGCGTCATCATCAGGCTGAGCATGGTGGCGATGGCGATGATGAAGGCGAATGGCAAATGGGTGGCAAAGCCCCACGCTTGCGTGTGGGGGTTCATCACGCTGACCCAGACCCACATCAGGCCGCCGATGGCCGGTGACTTCAGGATGAAGGGCAGCGAACCCAGAATGATGATGGTAATCAGTATGTCGCGCATGAAAGGGGACGCTCCTGTTTTTGCCCGGCTTGGCAAGGTCTTGATGCCTGTCAACGGGCTGGCGGGCAAGCTCGGTAGACTGGATTAAACCTGTTCAGCGCTGCTGAAACTGCGGATCAGTTTTGTCATGGTAAGACCAGGGAGGCATGTCCTTGTTGACCGTTCTCATGGCGACCTACAATGGCGCCGGCACCTTGCCCCAGGTATTGCGCGCCTACATGGCGCTGCGCCCGCCCGTGGGTGACTGGCGCCTGATCATCGCCGACAATGGCAGCACGGACGCGACGGCGCAGGTGATCGCCGCCTTCTGCGGGCGCTTGCCCTTGAGTTCGGTCTACGTGGCGCGGCGCGGCCGCAGTCCCGCCCTGAACGGGGCCGTCGAGCACGCCTTGCGCCAGGGCGGCGATGGCAGCGAGCTGTTCGTCTTTGGCGACGACGACGCCATGCCCGCGCCCGACTGGCTGTGCCGCTTGCAGGACAGCGCGCGTGATCACCCCGGCTATGCCCTGTTTGGCGGCGCCATCGTGCCCGCCTGGCGGGAGCCACCGGCGGACTGGCTGCTGCGCCTGACGCCCGTTGGGTTGACATGGGGCATCACCAGCCCCGACCTGCGCGACGCGCCCGTCTATCCGGGCCTGGTGTGGGGCGCCAACATGGCGATTCGCCGCCGCATCTTCGAGGCGGGCGCCCGCTATGACGAAAGCATCGGCCCGCAAGGGAGCAATTACGCCATGGGCAGTGAAACCCGTCTCAACCTGGAGATGCATGCGGCCGGCAACCCTTCCTGGTTCTGTCCGCAGGCCAGAGTGGCGCACATCATCCGCGCCGCACAAGTGCAGCGCGACTGGATACTGCGCCGCGCCATGCTGTTCGGACGGGGCCAGTGCCGGCTGGCGACCTTTGCGCCCAGCGTGGAGCTGCTTGGCGTGCCCCGCTGGATGCTGGGCAGATACCTGCGCGATTCCCTCGGCGCCGCGCGGGCCTGGCTGCGGCGCGACCGCGCCGACCTGTTCCTGCGCCAGTGGGAACGGGCCTGGCTGCGGGGCTTCTTCCATGAAGCGTGGCGGGGGCGACGCAAGCGGCTGCCGCGCATCGTCATCAGCAGTTATTCGGGCGAACTGGGCGGCATGGAGCTGCGCATGGCGCAAGAGGCGAAAGTACTGGGTGCGAGCGGCTATGACAGCGTGCTGGCGCTGCGCCGCTTTCCCGGTTTTCAAGCCTGGGTGCGGGGCTTGCGCGCGCAGCATTTGCAGGTGTGCGTGTATGAACCGCCCTTGTTTCTCGAACACTGGGCGTGGCGCCGCTGGAATCAGCTGCGCGCCAGGGTCTCGGGCGCCTGGCGGCTGCGGCGGCTGCGGCCGGACCTGGTCCACGTGGCGTTTTGCTGGACCAGTTATGGCGCTTCTATCCTCTGGCTGGCCCGGCAATGCCGTTTGCCGGCCGTGATCAGCGTGCACAATGCCTTTCCTCTGGAAGCCTTCAGCGACTGGCAGCGGCCTCGCTTGCAGGAAGCATTCCACAGCGTCAAAGGCGTATATGCCGTGTCGGACTCGGCCATGCGGCGCTTCCTCGACCTGTACCGCCACATGCTGCCGCCGCAAACGCGGCTGGCCGTCATTCCCAATGGCGTCGATACGGACACTTTTATTGTCTCGCCCGAACGGAAAGTGCTGGCGCGCAAGCAACTCGGGCTGCCGCCCGATGCTCTGGTGCTCGGTTGCGTGGCCAGATTATCTACGCAAAAGCGTCCGCAAGCGCTGCTGGCCCTGTTCGCCCGCCTGGCGCCGCAGTTTCCCCAGTTACATCTGGTGCTGGTGGGCACGGGGCCGCTGGAAGCCATGTTGCGGCGGCAGGTGCAACAGACGGGCGTGCAGGAGCGCGTGGTGTTTGCCGGCTTCCAGCAGCGCATCGAGTTGCTGATGCCTGCCTTCGACCTGCATGTGCTGCTGAGTAAAAATGAAGGCTTCGGCATCGCCACCATCGAAGCCATGGCCTGCGGCGTGCCGGCGGTGGGGACGGATGTGCCGGGCACCCACGATATCCTGCACGATAGCGCAGGGGGGCTGCTGCTGCCGCTCGACGACGATAACGCCGCCTGTGCGGCCATCGCAAAGCTGCTGCTGGATGCCCCCCGGCGCGCCCGCATGGGACGGCTGGCGCGCGAGGAAACCGTGCAGCGCTACTCGATGCCACGCCTGGAACGCCAGTTGCGCCAGTTCTATGCAGGCCTCGTGTAGACGCGGGCGGCCCGCATGAGTGCCACCCGCCATTCGTTTTTCTTTTCCTTCGCCGAAAAATACACGGTGCTGCTGCTGGGCATCATCGCCACCATGGTGCTGTCGCGCCTGCTTACGCCGGCCGAGGTGGGCGTGTATTCGCTGGGCGCCGTGCTGGTGGCGCTGGCGCAAGTGGTGCGTGATTTCGGGGTAGGGCAATACCTGATCCAGGAAAAGCAGCTCGATACCGCGAAACTGCGGGCCGCGCTGGCGACCAGCCTGCTCGTTGCCTGGCTGCTGGCGGGCCTGGTGCTGCTGGCCAGCGCGCCGCTGGCGCAGTTCTATGGCGAACCCCGGCTGACCCTCGTGCTGCGCCTGCTGTCGCTCAATTTCCTCTTGATACCGTTGAGTGCCTTGACACTCCCCATGCTGCGCCGGCAATTGCGTTTTCGCGCCATCTACGCCATCAACGCGGCCAATAGCGTGGTCAACCTGCTGGTGGCCGTGCTGCTGGCGCTGCATGGCTACAGTTACATGAGCATGGTGTGGGCGGCGTTGGCCGGTTCCTGTGCTTCGCTGCTGGTGAGCCTGCTGGTGCGGCCTGGCGAGCTGCCGTGGTTGCCGGGCCGGCGCGGCATGGGCGCCATCGCCCGTTTTGGCGCGTATGCGACGGGTGGCAGCCTGGTCGACGAGGCTGGGGTGGCGGCGCCGGACCTCATCATTGGCAAGCTGATCGGCATTGAAAGCCTGGCCCTGTTCGGCAAGGCGCAAAGCGTGCTCAATATCTTTAACCAGGCCATCACCAGCGCCATTTCTCCCGTGGTGTTTCCCCTGTTTGCGGCCCGTGCTCGCGGAGACGGGGGGCAGGGCGGGGCGGAAATCGTGTATTTGCGCACGATCAGCTACATGACGTCACTGGCCTGGCCCTTCTTTTTCTTCCTTGCCTGCATGGCTTTGCCCCTGGTCAAGGTGTTGTATGGCACGAAATGGCTAGCCTGTGTGCCCTTGATCCGCATCATGTGCCTGTCTTCGGCCGTGTATAGCATGTTCAGCATGGCCCGTTATCTGTTGGTGGCGACGGGCCAGCTGCCTGCACAGGTGCGGCTCGATGCCTGCGCTGGCGTAATCAAAGTGGCGCTGCTGCTGGCCGCGGCGCCGTTCGGCCTGGTGGCGGTGGCCTGGGCCGTGGTGCTCGGCAATGTGCTGCGCAGCTGCCTGGTCTATGGCTGCCTGCGGCGCTTGAGCGCTCTGGACTGGCGAATTTTGGCGCGGGCCGTGCGCAAAAGCCTGCTGTTATGCGGCATCAGCGGCATGGCGCCCGTCGCTGCGCTGCTGTGGCTGCCGCTTGATACACCGGCGTTGCTGGCGCTGACGGGCACTGCGCTGCTCTCCTTGCTGTGCTGGCTGGCCGGTCTTTTCCTGTTGAAGCATGAGCTTGCCGGCGAAATCCTGTTGTTGCAACGTCAGCTGCTTGGCCGTTGGCTGGCAGTCAAATCACCGCACTGAGCCGTTGACAGTGGCGCGGGCGCACGAAAGGATGACCATGCGTGTTGGTATCTTGTCCTACCCGATGCTGTTCCAGCGCGACGGCGGCTTGCAGATACAGGTACGTGAAACCATTGCCGCACTGAACCAGCTGCCCCAGCGGGCGGCGCACACGCTGGACGTGCAACTGGTCGACGCCAACCACCAGCGGCTGGCCGATTTCGACGTGCTGCACGTGTTTTCAGCCAGCAATGGCACTTACCGCATCATGGAAACGGCCAGCGAGCAAGGCGTGCCCGTGGTGCTGTCCCCCTTGCTGTCGCCGGGCTGGAGCCGTGCCAGTGCCTGGCGCGCGCGGCTGGCCGACCGGTTGGCCGGGCGCCTGACGGCATGGATGGTGCAAACGAGCTATGCACAGACGCGGCGCGCCTTGCAGCTGGCCGACGTGGTGATCGCGCTGGGCGAGGCCGAGCGCGACGCCATCGTGCAAGGTTTCGGCATGCAGGACGACGCCATTCGCGTCTTGCCGAATGGGATCAACCCGCATTTCTTCACGGCGAATGGCGATTTTTTTCTGCGCGAAACGGGTATCGCCGGGCCATTCGTGTTAATGGTGGCCAGCATTTCACCGTACAAGAATCAGCTTGGGCTGGCCCAGGCGCTGGTCGGGGCCGGTTTGCCCCTGGTGCTGATCGGCGCGGCGCCCCGCGAACAGCAAGCGTATCTGCAGCAGTTGCTGGCTTTGCCGCATGTCAGATGGCTGGGCGCGCTCGATCACGCCGACCCGCTGCTGGCCAGCGCCTACCATGCGGCGGCCGTGGCAGCCTTGCCCAGCCAGGGCGAAGTGTTTCCCTTGAGCGTGCTCGAAGCGCTGGCGACCGGCACGCCCGTTGTCATGACGGCGCAAAGCGCGCTGGACCTGCCCGATTCTGCGTTCGCGCTGCGCAAGGTGGCCTGGAACGATGGCCCCGCGCAGCGCCAGGCCATCCTCGAATTGCTGGAGCTGCCGCCCGAGCGCTGCCGCGTGCGGGCGCTGGTGGAACGTTTTACGTGGGAAAGGGTGGCGGCCCAGATTGCCGATTGTTACTACCAGGTCCAGTCCTTGCCTGCCAGGAGGCAACATGCTGTTTAATTCCTTCGCCTTCCTGTTCGCTTATCTACCCATCGTGCTGGCCGGCTATTTTCTGCTGGACCGCCGGGCGTCCTGCGCCAGTTGGCGCCTGGCGCCAGCCGTGTGGCTGGCGCTCGCCTCGCTGTTCTTCTATGCCTGGTGGGACGTGCGCTATCTGCCGCTGCTGCTGGTCTCCATTTGCGTCAATTATGGTGCCGGGCGCCTGCTGGGGGCCAGCGCGGGCGCGGCCCGAAAGCGCGTGCTGGTGGCGGCGCTGGCGCTGAACCTGGGTTTGCTTGCGTACTACAAATATGCAAATTTCTTCATCGATAGCGTGAACGCCATCGCCGAGCTTGCTGGTGCTCGTGCTGGCGCTGGCAGCCAGGCGTGGCATGGCCTGGCCATCATCCTGCCGATCGGCATCTCGTTCTTTACTTTCACGCAGATCGCCTTTCTCGTCGATTGCTACCGGGGCAAGGTGCGCGAGTACCGTTTCATTCATTACGTGCTGTTCGTCAGCTATTTCCCCCATTTGATCGCCGGCCCCGTGCTGCACCACCGCGACATGATGCCGCAGTTTGCCGACCCGGCCAACGCCCATCCTCGCGCCGCCAATTTCGCCATCGGCCTGTCGATTTTCACCATCGGCCTGGCAAAAAAGGTGCTGATCGCCGACAACCTGTCGCCGCTGGCCATCCCTGTCTTTGCGGCCGGTGCCACACCCGCCCTGATCGAAGCGTGGATCGGCGTGCTGGCCTACACCTTCCAGCTGTATTTCGACTTTTCCGGCTATTCGGACATGGCCATTGGCCTGTCGCGCCTGTTTGGCGTGAAATTGCCGCTGAACTTCAACTCGCCGTACAAGGCGGCCAATATCGCCGACTTCTGGCGCCGCTGGCACATGACACTGTCGCGTTTCCTGCGCGACTATCTGTACATTCCCCTGGGCGGCAGCCGGCGTGGTGTCGCCATGCGCTACCGCAACCTGATGCTCACCATGCTGCTGGGCGGCCTGTGGCATGGCGCCGGCTGGACCTTCGTCATCTGGGGCGGCTTGCACGGCCTGTACCTGGTGTTGCAGCAGGCATGGCAGCGGGTCTTTGGCGCGGCCCGGTCTCGTTGCTGGCCGGCCATCCTGACCTTTCTTGCCGTGATGCTGGCCTGGATATTTTTCCGCGCGCCCGATGTGGCCACGGCCTGGGATATCGCGGGCGCCCTGGTGGGGGCGAACGGCGTGAGCCTGCCGCGCGGCCTGGTGAGTCACGCGGCCAGCCTGGCGCAGTGGGGATTGCATCCGGCCTTCGACGGCATCCGCTGGATCGAACTGGCGGGACCGGGCTTGCCCGTGCTGCTGTGCGCCATGCTGCTCGCTTTCAAGGCACCCAATACGCAAGAAATCTTCTTTCTCTACGAGCCTGCCATTGAAAGAATATTTCAACCCGCAGGACGCTGGGCCTTCAGTTGGCGGCCCACGCGCCGCTGGAGCGTGGGTTGTGCCGCGTTGTTCGTCGCCTGCATCTTTGGCATGAACCGGGTCACCGAATTTCTCTACTTCCAGTTCTGAGCATGGATACCAACGCCCGCCATTACCTCGCCATCTTCCTTGCCTGCGTGCTGGCCGCGCTGGTCCTCGTTTCCGCCGTGAATTACCGTGTCGATCCCTACTTGCTGCACCAGTGGGACACGCCCCTGGTGCAGCGCCTGCGTCCCACGTCTGAAAAGCTGGCCGTGTGGGGCAAGACGTATGCCGTGGCGCGCTACCGGCCCGCCGTCGTCTACATCGGCAATTCGCGCACGGAAATGGGCTTGCCGACGAGCAGCATGCGTACTTTATTCGAGGGCAAGAGTGTCTTCAACAGCGCCGTGTCGGGTGCCTCCATCGGCGACGCCATCTTGCTGGCCGAGCACGCGGCCAGGGTCAGCCATGTCGACACCATGGTCTGGGGCATCGACGCACCCTCGTTTTCCCTGGAACTGGGTTCGGCCGGGGTGGAGCCGGGCCTGACGGAGGGCGGACCCGCGTTTTTCGCGCGGCGCACCTTGCTCAACATCAAGCGCGGCCTGAGCCTGGACATGACGCGCGACACCTGGCGCATCCTCAGCGGCAGCTACGACGGCGCCTGCCTATCCAGCCTGGCCCTGCATGGCCAGCGCGACCAGGCTTGCATCACCAGCCGCAATCACGGCTGGGCCGGCACGGCGCGCGCGTTCACGCCGCGCCTGCAGGAATTCGGCGACGGCCTGGGGCCGACGGCGCCCGCGCTGCAAGCCTTCGATACGAGTGTGGGCAAGCTGTGCCGGGGCGGCACGCGCTTGCGCCTGTACATCAATCCCACGCATGCGCTCACGCTCGACGCCCTGTACTGGCGCGGCAAGTGGGACGCCATGCAGCAGTGGCAGCGCGATCTGGCGTGGATGGCCGGGCGCTATCGGCGCCAGGGCTGTGACGTGCGTCTGTACGATTTTTCAGGTTTCAACAGCATCACCAGCGAGCCGATCCCGCAGGTGACGGGGGGGCGCGCGATGCGCTATTACTGGGAAGCGTCGCACTACCGCGACAATGTGGGCCGCTACATCCTGGCGCGCCTGTTCGGCGGCGCGCCACAGCCGCCGGCGGACTTTGGCGTGGAGCTGACGGAAACCGGCATCGCCGCCCACCAGGCGGCCATGCGCGCCGCGCGCGAGCGCTACCATGCGCAACATGCGGACGAGACAGCGTACCTGCGCCATGCCTTGACCTTGCCCCGCGAGCCCAAATAGGCGGAAGCCGGTGCCAGGCGTACGCCGTGGGGCAGGGCGCTTGCGTTATGATAATGTTTTGCCATTTAGCAAGTTCCAGGACTCCCCATGAAAATCGCCTTCTTTGCCAGCCAACCTTACGACCGCCGCTTCTTTGACGAAGCCTTGCCGTCCCAACCCGACTCTGCCGGCATCGAACTGGTCTTCCACAGTGCCTTGCTGAGCGAGGAAACCGTGGTCCTGGCGCAAGGCGTGGACGCCGTCTGCGTCTTCGTCAACGACGTGCTCGACGCGCAAGTGCTGGAATCCCTGCACGGCTACGGCGTGCGCGCCATCCTGCTGCGCTGCGCCGGCTACAACAACCTCGACCTGGAAGCGGCGAAGCGCCTGGGCTTTTTTGTCGCCCGCGTGCCCGCGTATTCGCCGGAAGCCGTGGCCGAATACACGCTGGCCCTGGTGCAGACCCTGAACCGCCACACGCACCGCGCCTACGCCCGCGTGCGCGAAGGCAATTTCTCGCTCGATGGCTTGCTGGGTGCCACCTTGCATGGCAAGACAGTGGGTATCGTCGGCACGGGCAAGATCGGCCTGGCCACGGCGCGCATTTTCAAGGGTTTCGGCTGTAAGGTCCTGGGCCACGACCCGTATCCGGCGCCCGCGTTCGCAGAACTGGGCACAATGGTGGAATTGCCGCAGTTGCTGGCCGAATCCGACATCGTTTCCCTGCATTGCCCCTTGATGGAAAGCACGCGCCACATGATCAGCGAAGCAACGTTGCCGCTGATGAAGAAGGGCGCCATGCTGGTGAACACCTCGCGTGGCGGCCTGATCGACACGGGCGCCGTCATCGAAGCGCTGAAATCGCGCCAACTGGGTTCCCTGGCCATCGACGTGTACGAGCAGGAGAGCAATCTGTTCTTCCAGGACCGTTCGTCCGACATCATCGACGACGACATCTTCCAGCGCCTTATGACGTTCCCGAACGTGCTGGTGACGGGCCACCAGGGCTTCTTCACGATCGAAGCGCTGCGCGAGATCGCCGCCATCACCTATCACAACCTGCAATGCTTCCTGCAGGGCAAAGTTTGCGAAAACAGCGTATTAGCTGGCTGAAGCAGGTTTTCTGGGCTTGGGCGGCGGCTTGGGTTTGGGCAGCGGTAAGGCGTCCGCCGTGCGCCGCGCCAGCTGGCTCAGCCAGTCGCGCTCGTCCCATAGCCCGCCATCGATCAAAAAGTATGGCTTGGCTTGCGGGTAGGGCGGCGCTTCCTGCAGCGTGCCTTGCGCGCTGATCCAGGCGCGGCCTGCGTCCGTCGGCTTGATGAACAGCTGGTCGTCGGCGACGATGGCGAACATCTTGCCGTCGCAATACAGGCCATATTCGCCAAACATTTTTTTCGCATTGATGTTGCCTGCGCCCGCCAGCTGGTCTAGCAAAAAATCCACTGTGCCTTGCTGTGATGCCATGTTGTCCTCCATTTGAGCGGCCAGTGTAGCGCAAGCTATTTAGCCCAGCGGCCTTTTTTCGGCGGCGCCCTGGCCAGCGGGCGGCCGGCGCGGCTACACTATCGCCATTATTTATTGAGCACTGTTTATTTTTCCATGACTCCCCACCTGATCACTCACCGCGGCATTTCCATCGCCACCCTCGCATCGACCCAGGACGTGGCAGACCACTGCGCGCCGGGCCAGACAGCCATCCGCGAGCAGGGCGACGGCTGGTGGCTGTATTTTGTCGACGAACACGGCACGGTCGACGGCTATGACAGCCCGTTCGCCAGCTACGCCGAGGCGCTGTGGGCGGCCAAGGCCGCAGCCGAGTTCAGCGCGCAATGAAGGCCAGTCCATGGGCTTTCCTGGGCTTGCGGCAAGCGCCAGTGGCGGAAGCGGAAAGCGCGGACTACGGCGCCTGCCGCGCTGAGCTGCACGGCAAGCGGCTGGTCTTGCGCGTGGCGAAAACCACGCCGACGAAAACCGGCCAGTTCGTCACCGTCTGGAAGCGCCCCCATCCCGATGCCGAGATCGCCCCGCTGGATGACGCGGACCCCGTCGATGTCGTCATCATCGCCGTGGGCGACGGGGCGCAGCACGGCTTCTTTGTCTTTTCCCGCGCCGTGCTCCTGGAACGGGGCGTGATGTCGCGCGCGGGCAGCGGCGGCAAGCGCGCGCTGCGCGTCTATCCGCCGTGGTGCGCGCCCGCATCCATCCAGGCCCAGCGCACCCAGCGCTGGCAGGTCGAGTGTTTTGTAGCGGCCGGGGATCAGCAAGGGCTGGAGCAACTATGCAGGAGCGGACAGGTTCAGGGTGAATTTTGATTTTTTCGATCGTTGCCCCAAAAGATGTCGTGCGCGCCTCTTTCGGCAGCTCATCAATATTATGTCGCATACCAAGTGCTAAAGTTATCGAAACGCTTGATCCTTTCAATGGGGAAGGTAAGCGTCGCCAATAAAAGAAAGTCGTGTCGATGCAAATTTCAATGAATGACGTGATCACTGAGCAGGAAGTTATTGACATCTACAAGGCCAATAACTGGTCGTCTGCAGAAAAACCAAAAGAATTGATGGCCGCGCTGCGCAATTCACACAGCCTGGTTACGGCCCGCGCAGCTGGAAAATTAATTGGCATCGGCAATGCCATTTCCGATGGATATCTGGTTGTCTATTTCCCGCATATGCTCGTCGATCCGATGTCGCAAGGACTAGGTGTCGGCAGAAGGATGATGGCTGCCATGCTTGAAAAATACGCGGGGTTTCACCAGCAAATGCTGACAGCAGACGGCAAGGCCATCGACTTCTACAAGTCCGTGGGTTTCGTTCGCGCTGGGAAAACAGAGCCCATGTGGATCTATGCAGGCGACGAGCACTGAAACTGACCATGTTGGAAATACCAAAGCTAATAGAGCCCGTCTTTCGAGAAGCAGGCTGGAAGGGACCGAAGAGCCAAGCCCCGCTAGGCAAGACGCCAGCGTCTGCCTATGCCATCGCCAATCAAATAGTTGATGAGTTCGGAGGGTTGACTGTAGGTACCTGTGGCTTAGGAACAGAAATGGCATCGAGCGACGTGCGCTTCTACGAACGTCTTCGTTGCGGTCTGTTTCAAGCTTGGGCAGAACAAATTGGTGAGGTTGTCGCATTTGCCTCGGCCCACCATGACCACATGATCTTGTCTGTCGGCACTGATGGGACCTTTTATGTATTTACCGATCCTGACGGTCAGCTATACCAAGGGCCGCAGAATTTCGGAGAGCTGATGCGTCGTTTGCTTTGGGGCTTTTCCTACGGTTCCACAATGTCAAAAGACGCGTACCAGTTCTAAGATCGCAACGTTCACCGCTGATTAAAAAGACCGACTTTGCCTGCGGGTAGGGCAGCGCCTCCTGTGGGCGCCGAGTTTGCTGACCAAACCCATTGCGCGCCTAGGCAAACGGCCATCCGGGAACAGGGGCGAATGTAATGCTTTGATTCTGCACTCCTTCAGTGATTTTACATAATATAAATTATGCGAAGTTATGCATAGATCTGAGAAAAGCCCCATTTTGCCAATTCCCCAATCGCAAATGCGATTTTAGCCCTCTGCGCGCAGCTACCGTTGCTGTGCGCCTTCGCTTGAACCAGCTACGTGAAATATGGCTTGTCCCCGTCCGTGTTCGGTTTGTTCACGCCCAGGTTGGCGTGCCGGTGCAAGTCTGGTGCGTCGATGATGCTGGCGATCAGGTCTGCCACGCTCCTGCGCGATACCACGGTACCTTTGAATGGCGCGTGGCGCGTCGTCAGTTCGTAGTCGACTTCGTCTTCATTCCCACTTTCATCATGGCACGGTGCCATGATGAAAGTTACAGGCTTTCTCTGACGAAAGAAACACGGCGCGCTTATAAAAAAGAGATCGCCCCGTGAAGCGTGCCGGCCCATCGCCTTGTCTCGTGGTAAATTGCCGCCCGTGACACATCTTTCATTGCCTGCGATATCAATCAAATCGGCAATAAAATCAGTCCCTTGCCGACTATTTTGAATAAAAAGTCTCAACATTGAGTTTCGATGATCAGGAGACCCGCATGACACAGGCACATCCACGTACCGTGCTTTTATCGCAGTCCCGCCGCTGTCTGTCCCTTGCCGGCGCGCTGGCCATCGCGGCCGCTTTGTCTGCCTGTGCCAGTAAGCCCGGCCCTTGGCCTGCACGCGCCCTGCCGCCGTCTGCTGCCGTGTCTGTAGATGCCACGCAGTTTCTACCCAGGAAGCAACTGGTCGACTGGCAAGTCGACCTCGATGAGCGCCGCCTGCGTGCCACGGGATCGCCGCGGCATGAAGCGTATATCGACGCCCTGCATGAACGCCTGACGCGCGCCGGTGTCAAACAGCTGCGCTACGAGCCGTTCAGTTTCCGGCAATGGTCTGTGGAAGCGGAAAACTGGGGTCTGGACGTGGTCTACGACGACAGATCTGGCGTGCTGCCCTCGGCTGGCTATATTCCGTATTTGGGCGTGACGCCGGCGTCCGGCATTACGGGACGCGTCGTCTATCTGGCGCCAGGGGCCCGGCCCGATGCCAGTCTGGCGGGCAAGTTGGTGCTCGTCGAGATGCCAAAAGTGGCGTGGACAGGCCAGGTTTTCCAGCAATCCGCCGTCCACATTCACGATCCTGACCACGCCATGGGGCCGGACACGCCATATGTGCGCCCGTTCCAGATGCTGGGGCCATTCATCGCCTTGCTGGACAGCTTGCAGGAGGCCGGTGCGGCGGGCGTGATCGTCACTCTCGATACGCCGTCCAAGATGGCGGATGGCTTGTATGCGCCCCACGACGGCGTAGTGCGCCAGTTGCCTGGCGTGTTTATTGACCGCGAACTGGGCAAGCGCCTGCGCGAAAGAGTGCTGGCAGGCACGGCCCCAGTCTTGCGGCTGACCATGGCTGCCACCGTGCGGCAGGTGCAGACGCGCAACCTGGTCGGCATCATCCCCGGCGAGTCCGGGGAATTGATGGTGCTGGCTAGTCACACGGATGGCCCGAACGGGCTGGATGACAATGGGGCGAACGCCATCGTCGACATGGCCCAGTACCTGACGCGCTTGCCGCAGAACAGCCTGCCGCGCAGCGTCATGCTGCTGTTGACGAGTGGCCATTTCGCGGGCGGCGTGGGTATCGAGCAGTTTTTCACGCGCCACCAAGACGATGGATTGACGCAGCGCATGGCCGCGATACTGGCCATCGAGCACCTGGGCGCGCTGGAAGTGCTGCCCGACAGCAATGGTTATTTGCATCCCACTGGCAGGTCCGAGCCGGCCGCCTTGTTTTCGCCGCGCACACCCGCCTTGATGGATGCGTCCTACGCCATGCTGAAACAGGCCAACGCAGCACCCGCGTTCGTGCTGCCGTCGATCCAGCCCGGCCCGAAGCACGCCGCCTGGCTTGGCGAAGGCCGGTATTTCCAGGTGGCGCTGCCCATTCCCACGCTTCATTACATGGCGCAACCGTATTATTTGCTCAACCATGGCATCGACACCACGACCCAGCTGGATTACCGACTGATGCAGCGCCAGACCGTGGCCTTGACGCAGATGCTGCTGGACCTGTCGCGCGTGCCGTCTGCCGATTTGCGCAAGGAAACGGCGCCGTAACCTCCGCAAGACCTTGCCTGGCGTCCTCCTCCCTTCCCCGCCCTGCTCCCGGCACCATTCCGGACACCATACCAGCGCACTGGAAAACAGGCACTGGTATGGCCCGCATAGCCCATCTCCTGGGGTAATGCCACAACTGGTATTGTGATATTGCGCAAAAGACGAAACCAGTTGACTACCAGCTACTGTGCTTGCACTCTGAAAAATCGGACGGTGTCCAGCCGCCCGGCCATGAAAAAATACACAAGGAGATGCGATGAACCGGACAGTCATGAATACCCTCATCCTTACCCTCTTCGGGGGGACGTTGGCCGCCTGCGGCGGTGGCAGCGGCGACGGGTCCAGCGGGGGCGCGAGCCAGCTGCTGGCCGCCTCGACGGAAGCAGTCGCCTGCTTTACGCCGTGGAACAGCGGCACCGCCTACAACGGCGGCGGCAAGGCCAGCTACAATAACGTGAACTACACGGCCAATTGGTGGACGCAAGGCAATAACCCGTCGACCAGCAGCGGCGGCGCCGGTAGCGGCCAGCCCTGGACGGCGGTGGGAGACTGCGGCACGCCGACTCCTACCCCTACTCCAACGCCGACTCCTACCCCGACACCAACGCCTACTCCGACACCAACGCCGACGCCTACTCCAACTCCGACTCCGACACCAACCCCGACTCCAACACCCACGCCTTCCCCCAACGGCCTGGCGAAACACGCGCTGATCGGCTACTGGCACAACTTTACCAACCCCAGCGGCGCCACCTACCCGATCAGCCAGGTCAGCGATGACTGGGATGTGATCGTCGTCTCGTTTGGCGACAATGCGGGCGGCGGCAATGTCAGCCTGACCATCGATCCGGGCGCGGGCACGGAAGCGCAGTTCATCGCCGACGTGGCGGCCAAGCGTGCCAAGGGCAAGAAAGTCATCCTGTCGCTGGGCGGGCAGAACGGCTCCGTTTCCGTCGGCAACACGGCCGAAGCGACGAATTTCACCAACAGCCTGTACGCCATCATCACGAAATATGGCTTCGACGGCATCGACCTGGACCTGGAAAACGGCGTGGCGCAAGGCGCGGCCATTCAGACCTATTTGCCAATTGCCGTGAAAAACCTGAAAACCAAGGTCGGCAGCAGCTTTTATCTGTCGATGGCGCCGGAATGGGTGTATGTGGAAGGTGGATACACGAGCTATGGCAGCATCTGGGGCGCCTACATTCCCATCATCAACGCCTTGCGTTCCGAGTTGACGGTGCTGCACCCGCAGTACTACAACAATGGCGACATCTACACGCCGTATGCGACTGGCGCCATCAAGGCTGGCTCGGCCGACCAACTGGTGGCCACGGCGCGTATGCTGATCGAAGGATTCAACTATGGCGGCAACACCTTCGCTGGCCTGCGTCCTGACCAGGTGGGCTTCGGCGTGCCATCGGGACGCAGCTCGGCCGGCTCGGGATTTACCACCAACGCGGACGTCAGCAATGCCCTCAATTGCCTGACGCGCCTGCTCAACTGCGGCACCATCAAGCCGCTGCAGGCGTATCCGGACTTCCGCGGCGTGATGACGTGGTCGATCAACTGGGACCGCCACGATGGCTATAACTTCTCCGTGCCGACGAAGACTGTGCTGAAGACCTTGCCGTAAGCTGCATTAGCCACGGTCGAGCAGCAGCAGGTCGTCCAGGGAAAGTCGTTCCAGGTGTTCGAACAGGAACTGGCGCTCGCCGCGTTCGTGGACGGAGGCGGCGAGCATCAGCTCAGGCCCCCTTGCAAGAACAGGCCGAACAGGATTTTATCCATGAGAACTGGTACTGGGAGCACTGAATTTTTTTAACAGACGCAACTGGGAAAAAATGACAATAAATCGCGCCACAGCCGCAAAAGTCTTGGAATGGTAAGCGATCCGTGCATTCCTATTTAAATGTAATTGCAAATTTATATATAAAAATTACTAAAAAACCGTGTTAATCCTATCAGGCCGCCATACGATTAAGCGAAGTAACTAATACCACCACCAAGCATAATCAGCTCCCCTCAGCAATATCACCATTCAGGGCATCGCCCGAAGTTGCATTACCGCGATCTCCACCGGATACCATTATTACTTCACCCATAATCAATATTTGCATATTTAATCCTGTTTGGTCAACGATCACTTCTGCGGGCCGGCGCAGGGCGTCACCTGCGCCCCGGACACCGTGCTTCACGCCCGCCGCTATTGCGGGCCGCGCGGCTTTGCCCTATTCTGCTGCTTTTATGGCAATTCCTGGGGCCGTCACATTCATGTTTACACTGCGCTCCGCCATTGATGGCCTGCGAATCTGCCTGTCCGCGCGACGCTTGTGCGTGGCCGGGCTGGCTGCGCTATTCGAATTCTCCCTGTTTTCCCTGTCCTGGGAAGATCCGCTATGGTATCTGGCCATGGCGGTCTTCCTGCCGGCGCTGGCGGCGCTGCTGGCGTATGGCCTGTTCGAGCGCTGGCCGCGCCGCTTGCCCGGCAGGCTGTCCCACTGGGTGTTGCAGGTGGTGGGCGTGGCGCTGGCGATCGTGCTGACCCTGGCCAGCTTGTATCTGTTCAATACCAAGCCCGGTGCGCCGCCGTTCTGGCAAGTGCCGGAGCGCTTGCAGAGTTATGTCGCGCTCGCTTTCCTGGGACTGTTGCTTGGCCCATGGACGGCGATGGCCGCCCTGCTGCGCCAGCGCGACGCCCGCGTGCGCGAAGCCGAGCGCAGGCGCGGCGAGCTGGAACGCCAGGCCCGCGATGCGCGCGTGTGGCTGCTGCAGGCTCAGGTCCAGCCACATTTCCTGTTCAATACGCTGGCCAGCCTGCAAGCCCTGCTTGATGCGGGATCCAGCCATGCGGCGCCAGTCCTGGCGCACCTGGTCACGTATCTGCGGGCCGCCGTGCCGCGCCTGAGCGAAGCGGCAACCCGCCTGGAACAGGAACTGGAGATGGTGCGCGCCTACCTGGTACTGATGCAGATGCGCATGCCTGACCGCCTGCAGTTCGGCATAGCCGTTGCGCCTGGCTGCGAGAGACTGCAGTGTCCGCCCATGACCCTGATGACGCTAGTCGAGAATGCGGTGCGCCATGGCATCGATCCCTGCATGAATGGGGGGCGTATCGATGTACGCATCGGCGAGGTGAATGGCCGTTGCCATATCGAGGTCAGCGATACCGGAGCGGGCCTGCAAGCGGGCAGCCCCGGCCTCGGCACGGGACTTGGCAGCCTGCGCGAGCGCCTGGCGCTGATGTTTGGCGGCGATGCGGCCTTGCGCATCAGCGAACTGGCTCCCCACGGATTCCGTGTTTCCATTGAATGCCCCGCATGGCCATGACATTGACCGCCCTGATTGCCGACGATGAACCCTTGCTGCGCGCCAGCCTGCGGCGCCAGCTGGCCGAGTGCTGGCCGGAGCTGCTGGTCGTGGCCGAAGCGCGCAACGGACCGGAGGCGCTCGCGCTGTTCGAACGGCACCGGCCGGCGGTCTGCTTCCTCGATGTGCACATGCCGGGCCTGTCCGGCGTCGACGTGGCAAGCCAGATCGGCCACCGCGCCCACCTGGTCTTTGTCACCGCCTACGACCAGTATGCGCTGCGCGCCTTCGAGCAGGGTGTGCTCGACTATCTGGTCAAGCCGGTGCAGCTGGCCCGCCTGGCCGCTACCGTGACGCGCTTGCGCGAGCGCCTGGCGGCCATCCAGCCCGGCGCCGCCAGCGAGTCGCTGTTGCGGCAACTGGCGGCGTACCTGCAGGCCGCCCCCGCGCCGGTGCCTGCACCAGCTGCGCTGCGCTGGCTGCGCGCAAGCGTGGGCCCGGCCGTGCGGCTGATACCGGTCGATGATGTCGATTACCTGAAGTCCGACGATAAGTACACGCTGGTTGCCTGGCGAGACGGCGGCAAGCCCGCCGAAGCGCTGCTGCGTCATTCCCTCAAGGAATTGCTGGTGCAGCTCGATCCAGCGCAGTTCCAGCAAATCCACCGGGCCGTGGTGGTCAATCTGCATGCCATCCGCCAAGTCGTGCGCGGCGCTCACGAGACGGCCGAAGTGACCTTGAAGCACCGGCCGGAAGTGCTGCCGGTCAGCCGCACCTTCCTCCACCTGTTCAAGGCGGAATAGTCCCCGGGCGCGGCAGGGCCGCGTCACTCATCGTGCATAGGCGCAATTCGGCCCCTTGGGCGCGTGACGCGTCGGATCGGCCTTGCCGCGGCGCGTCCGTATGCCGACACTGCGCTCGCTGGTCCTGCCTCGGCAGGCTTGATCCCACTCCGACAAAGGTGTATCGATGAACCAAACCAACTCCTCCGCCACGCGGCAAGCCCCTCCCCTGTTCGCCTTGCCCCTGCAGCGAGGCGCCGCCATCCCGTTGGGGCGGTGGCTGGGACTGGGCTTGCTACTTATTTTCGGCCTGGGCATCTGGTCGAATTTCTGGCTGCAGGAACAAGTATTTGCCGCGCCGGGTTTCCTCTTGCGGGCGGCCGGCATGCCGCTACAGGTGGGGCTGATCGTCATGCTCGGTTTGCTCACGGCCTTGATTGGTCTGGCTATCGCGGCAGCCCTGCGCGGCCTGTATGGCGAGCAGCACCCCATCCTGAGCCGCTGCTACGTGGCGCTGGTGGCGGCGGCGCTGGCAACCAGCCTGTTCGAAGGCACGCTAGTGCTGGCCATGCGCAGCCTGAGTATCGCCTTCCTCAACGCCGGCGCAGACGGCAATGTCTATGAGCCGGTGCGCGCCTTGCTGGCGGGACTGCGTAACGGCGTGCACTTTCCGGACAAGCTGCTGGGCGGACTCGGCGTGACCCTGATGTATCTGCTGCTGTACCGCGCCCGGGCGATCCCGCGCCTGCTGGCCCTGGCTGGCATGCTGGCCGGCGTGCTGCAGTGGATCGCCGTGGCGCGCGAACTGTTTGGCCTGGATGTGATGCACGCCTTGCTGATTCCGCTGGGCCTGGTGTACCCGCTGACCGGGCTGTGGCTCTTGCTGCGGGGCCTGGCGCCGCGGCCTGCCGGTCGTTGATGCTGTCGTCCTCGCGGAGGTCGCAATGAAATGAAGACTATTAATAGTCTGTATCTATTGATTCGGTTGAAATATTTTACTTCCTTTTGTAAATGAGAATCGTTACTATCTAAATCAAGGATAAGCGAATTCACCAGAAAGGAGCATCCCTTGTTCACCGCCATCAAAACATTCAGCCAGGTCTGCACGCACATGTCGATCGCCTTCAGCCTCGCCTATTTGCTGACGGGGTCGCTCGCGCTCGGTGGCTTGGCCGCCATCATTGAACCGATCATCAATGTGGGCTTGCTGCCATGGCATGAAAAAGCCTGGCACGCGATCCGCCGCCGCCATGCCGCCAGCCGCGTGGGCTTTGCCGCCCTGGTCGGCGAAAAGCTGAGCCAGACGGCCTTGCACATGGGCGTGGCCTTCGGCGTCATGTACTGGGCCACGGGTTCCATGGCGTTCGGCGGCTTGCTGGCCGTGGTCGAGCCGATCTGCAATGTGATTGTGCTGCCCTTCCACGACCGGCTGTGGGAAAAAGTCCGCTTTCGCCTGGAAAGCCGGGGCGCGGCGCCGCTGGCTACGATGCCCACCTGATACTTTTCACCCAAGAACAAGGACTAGGGTCGGACCCGCCGGGTCCGACCCTGGCTTCTTGTCGCTGGCCAAAGCCGTTATGGTGGCCGGTTTCAGCTTTCTGCAAGGCATGCTTACACCTTGCCCGCCCACACGGGTGGCCGCCTTTGGCCCCATGGCGCCGCCCGTTCCAGTTGCCCTGCCAGGCGCAGCAGGACGCCATCCCTGGCGTAGCCTACCATGAATTGCATGCCTATCGGCAAGCCTTCCTCCGACATGGCCAGCGGCACGGACATGGCCGGCAAGCCCGCCACGTTTGCCAGCGGGGTGTACGGTGAATGCTCGAACAGGCGCGCCGTCCAGCCCAACCCATCGAGTTTTTCCTCGTCCTCGCCATAGCGCCCCAGCTGCCAAGGCACATCCGGCATGGTGGGCGTAAGCAAGACGTCGTATTGCTCAAACAAGGCGCCTGCGTGGCGCGTGACCGTGTTGCGCACGTCGAGGGCGGCGACGAAATCGACGGCCGAGACCATCTGCCCATGGCGGTAGCAGGCCAGGGTCGCCGGCTCCAGGGTATCGCGAGACACATCGCGGCCGCTCTCGCGCGCCAGGCTGTCTATCCATGGCACCAGATTGGCGCACCAGATGCTGGCATTGGCGTGCACGAACGCGTCCCACGACACGCCCAGCGCGGGTGCTACTTCTTCCACGTGGTGGCCCAGGCTTTCCAGCAGGCGCACGGTAATGTCCAGCGCGCCATCGATGGCGGGCGCGGGACGGGCGCCATTGATGGCTGCGCGCTGCACGCCGATGCGCAAGGTGCCCGGCGCCACACTCACCTGCGACAGCCAGCTGTGGCCGGGAGGACTCGTCAGATAGGGTTCACCGGGTAGTACTGCCTGCGTGCAATCGAGCAAGGCGGCGCTGTCGCGCACGGTGCGGCTCACGCCCAGTTGCACGCCCAGGCCGCTGAAAATCTCGTCCATGGCAGGGCCGTTCGACACTCTTCCCCGGCTCGGTTTGAAGCCGAACAGGCCCGTGGAGGCGGCTGGAACGCGGATGGAACCGGCTGCGTCCGTCGCATGGGCCAGCGGCACGATGCCGGCCGCCACGGCTGCCGCTGCGCCGCCGCTGGAGCCGCCCGCGCTCAAGCTGACGTTCCACGGGTTGCGCGTGGCGCCGTACAAGACCGGTTCCGTGGTGGTGGCAAAGGCCATTTCAGGCGTGCTGGTGCGGCCGAACGTCACCAGTCCTGCCTGGCGGAACTGCGTCATCAGATGGGAATCGACGGGCGCGACATGGCCGGCCCCCAGGCGGCTGCCCGCTTCGCTGCGCTGGCCCGCCATTGTCACGGCCACATCCTTGATCAGGAATGGCACGCCGGCAAACGGCGCCGCATGGTCAATCTTGGAAAAATCAGCTGGCCACAGCTCGACCACGGCGTTGAGGCGCGGGTTGACTGCGGCGCAGGCGCGCACGGCCGCGTCGTGCAATTCGGCGGCCGAGACGGCGCCAGTGCGCAGCAGTTGTGCCAGTCCTAAACCATCAAAGCTTGTATATTCATGGAGTTGCATCACTTAGTTCCTGTAATAGATTAAGAGTGGATATCACAGAAACTACTCTAAGGCTTGCGCTATCATAGTGGAAATGAATAGATGATATACAAGGTATAGCCATGAACAATTTGCGCAAGCTGGACTTGAACCTGCTGCTGACCCTGAACGCGCTGTTAATTGAACGCAACGTCACACGGGCGGCCGCGCGGCTGCACCTGAGCCAGCCTTCCGTCAGCGTCCAGCTGGGCAAGCTGCGCAAGGCTTTCGACGATCCCTTGCTCTTGCCCGGTCCGCGCGGCATGCTGCCCACAGCGCGCGCGCTGGCCTTGTTTGAACCACTGCAAGCCGTGTTGGCCCAGCTGGAGCAAGTCTTGCAGCCAGGACAGGCGTTCGAGCCGGCCACGGCCCAGGTGTGCTGGAACCTGGCGGCGGCCGATGCCACCGAATACGCGATTTTGCTGCCCCTGCTGCCGTCCCTGCGCGCGCAGGCGCCCTTGTCGCGCATGGCCGTGTTCGAAGCCGTGCCGGCGCGCATGGCGAAAGACCTGGAAAGCGGCCAGGTCGACCTGGGCTTTTTGGCGCAGGAGGAAGCGCCGCCCGGCTTGCGGCACCGCAGCCTGTTTACCGAGCACTATGTGCTGGCAGGCCGCCACGATCACCCGCTGCTGCAGGCACCGCCCGACCTCGATCAGTTTTGCGCGCTGGAATTCATCGTCGTCTCGCCCAACGGCGGCGGGTTTCGCAGCAACGTCGATACGGCCTTGCAGCAGCGGGGCCGCACGCGCAAAGTGGTGCTGTCCGTGCCGCATTTCCTTATCGTCCCGCCCCTGCTGGCGGCGTCCGACATGGTGGCCCTGCTGCCGTCGCGCCTGCTGAAGAATGCGCTGGACGCGCTGCGCACGTGGGAGCCGCCCGTCACCTTGCCCGACTACGAGATGGCCATGGTCTGGCACGAGCGCATGCATCTGGATCCGGCGCACCGCTGGCTGCGCGAGCGCATCATGGCCAGCTTGCAGCCTGCCTTACACGATTTTCTAGTGTGAAACACTAGGGAAGATTACCTAGTTGATCGAAAGAAACTCCCAATTTTCGCCGTGGTGACGAATGCGTAAGCTTGCGCGTAATAATAAAGGGTCACCATGAACGCCATTTCCATCCTGCATCGCGGTGCGCACCGCTCTCTTGCCTCTATCTTTGCGACAACTACCTGGCTGGCGACAATGCTGCTACTCTTGGGCATGCTGGCCGTTTGCGCCAACGCCTGGGCCGCGCCCGCCATGCCCGCCGCCTCTGCCAAACTGATCAAGCGCGGTGAATATGTCGCCCGCCTGGGCGACTGCGTGGCTTGCCACACCAGCCCGAACGGCGCCTCCATGGCCGGCGGTCTGGAGCTGAAAACGCCGTTCGGCACCATTTACAGCACAAATATCACGCCCGACGCCAAGACAGGCCTGGGCACGTACACCTTCGTGCAATTCGACCGCGCCATGCGCAAGGGCGTGGCGGCTGATGGGCACAAGCTTTATCCGGCCATGCCCTACCCTTCCTACGCGAAGATCACGCCGGACGACATGCAAGCGCTGTACGCCTACCTGCAACGGGGCGTGGCGCCCGTGGCGCAGCAAAACCGCGAAACGGACATGAAATGGCCATTTAGCATGCGCTGGGGCTTGTCCTTGTGGAATGCCGTCTTCCTCGACGATGCGCCATTCAAGCCCGACAGCGCCAAGTCGGCCATGTGGAACCGGGGCAGCTACCTCGCCCAGGGCCTCGGCCATTGCGGCTCCTGCCACACGCCGCGCGGCGTGGCCTTCCAGGAAAAAACCATGAGCCAGGATGGCAGCAGCGGCAAGCAATACCTGGCCGGCTTCACGTTCGACGGCTGGCATGCGGTGAACCTTCGCAATCTGTGGACGCCGGGTGACATCGTGCAATTGCTCAAGACGGGCCGCAACAGTTTCGGCACGGCGGCCGGCAGCATGACGGAAGTCATCACCCACAGCACGCAATACTTTACGGATGGCGACCTCGATGCGCTGGCGCATTACCTGCACGGCTTGCCGGCCAAGGACGCGACTGGCGCGCCGCCGAAGAAAACGGCGCCCCTGGTGGCGGCCAGCAACGATGCGCTGTACAACACGCGCGGCGGCCTCGGCTACCTGCAGTTTTGCGCTACCTGCCACCGCCGCGACGGCCGTGGCGTAGAAAACATCTTCCCGCCGCTAGCGCAAAATGACACGGTGCAGTCGAAGGACGCCACTTCCGTCATCCATATCGCGCTGACGGGCTGGCAGTCGGCCGTCACTCAGCACTCGCCCCGTTCCTTCGGCATGCCTTCATATGACCGCCTGTCGGACACGGAACTGGCGGAAATCCTCACCTTTGTGCGCGGCAAGTGGGGTAACCATGGCGCCCCCGTCACGCCCGCGCAGATCGCCAGGGTGCGCAAGGAGCTCAAGCTCAAGGCGCCGGACGCGGGCGGCTTCGTCACGCCCCGCTTCGCCGCCCTGACGGCCGATCCGAATGCCAGCCAGCTGATCCACGGCATGCAGCTGATGACGGAAACGCGCGCGCGCCTGCCCCAAAACGTGGGCAACGACCTCAATTGCAGCAGTTGCCACCTGAATGGCGGCACCGTGGCCGACGGTTCGCCCTTCCTCGGCATTGCCGCCTTCTTCCCGTCGGAAGCACCGCGTGCCGGCAAGGTCATCAGCCTGAGCGAGCGCATCAATGGCTGCTTCCGCCGCTCCATGCACGGCAAGCCGCTGCCCGTGGACGGCCCCGACCTGCAGGCGATGGTCGCCTACATCGACTGGATGAAGGGCGCCACGCAAGCGAACGACAAGGTACCGGGACGGGGCGTGGCGAAGATAGCCCGCAATCTGCTGCCCAATGCCGTGCATGGCAAAAAAGTGTATGCCGAGCAATGCGCCGTCTGCCATGGCGCGAATGGCGAGGGCATCAAGGGCGCCAACGGCGTGGTGGCATTCCCGCCGCTGTGGGGCGAGCGTTCGTTCAATATCGGCGCCGGCATGGCCCGCACTTACACGGCGGCCGGCTTCGTCAAGGCGAACATGGTGATGGGCCACGGTCAGAAATTCCCGCTGGGCCAGGGCAACCTGTCCGACCAGGATGCCGTCGACGTGGCCGAATATTTTACGCACATGCCGCGCCCGGACTTCCCCGACAAAGTCAAGGATTGGCCGAAGGGCGGCAAGCCCAAGGATGCGCGCTACTGAATCGCGTCACCTGTGGCGGCACCCTTCTTGGCGCCGCCCGCCTGTGATACGCTGCTGGCTCCACCACACAGGAGTGACGCATGCAGATCGATAGCGGCCGCGAGGATGCCGTCCTCCAGCCGGCCGCCCCTTCCGACACCTGGCTGGGCAAGCTGGGGCCGGGCCTGATCACGGGCGCGGCCGACGACGACCCCAGCGGCATCGCCACGTATTCGCAGGCGGGCGCCCAGTTCGGCTTCGGCATGCTGTGGACCGTGTGCCTGACGTTTCCCCTGATGCTGGGCATTCAAGTCATCAGCGCCAAGATCGGCCGCGTCAGCGGCCATGGGCTGGCGACGAATATCCGCCGCCACTATCCCCGTTCCTTGTTGTACGCCATCGTCGGCTTGCTGCTGCTGGCCAATGTCATCAATATCGCCGCCGACGTGGCCGCCATGGGCGATGCCTTGACCCTGATCATCGGCGGTTCCACCCATTTGTACGCCGTGGGCTTCGGCCTGCTGTCCCTGCTGCTGCAAGTATTCATTCCCTATCAAAAGTACGTGCGCATCCTGAAATGGCTGACCCTGGGCTTGCTGGCCTATGTGGCCACCGTGCTGACCGTGCACATTCCATGGGGCGAGGTGGCGCTGCGCACCGTCTGGCCTCAGTTCGCCTGGTCGGCCGCCTCGGTGACCATGATCGTGGCCGTGTTCGGCACCACCATCAGCCCCTACTTATTTTTCTGGCAAGCTTCGCAGGAAGTGGAAGACTTGCAGGCGGATTCTGGCGCACAAGCCTTGCGCCGCACGCCCGAGCGGGCGCCACGGCAATTCCAGCGCATCAAGATGGACACGGCCATCGGCATGGGCTTTTCCAACCTGGTGGCGTTCTTCATCATGTTGACCACGGCCGTGACACTGGGCGCGCAAGGCATCACGCACATCGACACCTCCGCGCAAGCCGCTTCCGCCCTGCGCCCCATCGCGGGTGAGTTCGCCTTCGCCCTGTTCAGCCTGGGCATCATTGGCACGGGCTTGCTGGCCATTCCCGTGCTGGCCGGCTCGGCCGCCTACGCCATGGCGGGCGCCTTTCACTGGAAAAACAGCCTGGAACTGGCGCCCAAGGCCGCCAAGAAGTTCTACGGCATCATCGTCACGGCCACCGTGATCGGCGCCGCCCTGTGCTTTTCGCCGCTCGACCCCATCAAGGCCCTGTACTGGAGCGCCGTCATCAATGGCGTCATTTCCGTGCCCATCATGGCCCTGATGATGGTGATGGCTTCGCGCCCCGCCATCATGGGCACGCTGACCATTTCGCGACGCCTGCGGGCGCTGGGCTGGCTGTCGACCATCGTCATGGCGACAGCCGTGCTGGCCATGTTCGCCACCATGGCGTTCTGAAGCCTACGCCGCCCTCGGCTTGAGCATGCCTTCCACGATGCCCAGCACGGTCTGGCGGGGCAGCAATCGCGGCAACCAGGCCAGCAGCCGGTTGGGACGGCCCGCCACGTGGCTGCTGCGGCCCCGGTCCAGCGCGCGCAGCGCTTCATCGACGACGTCTTGCGGCGCCATGCGCTTGCCCACGGCAGCCTCGGGCGCGGCCACCACGTCGAAGAACGCCGTTTCCGTGGCGCCCGGGCACAGGGCCAGAACGCGCACGCCGCGGCTGCGGTTTTCCGCCCACAGCGCTTCCGAAAACGACAGCACGAAGGCTTTGCTGGCACCGTAAATCGCCATGTAGGGATCGGGCTGGAGAGCGGCCGTGGACGCCACGTTGATGATGGCGCCCCGCCCTTGCGCCAGCATGTGCGGCAAGGCGCAGTGCGTGAGTTCCATGAGGGCCGTGCAATTGACGGTCACTTCGGCCGCCTGGCGCGCCAGATCGATGCTTTCGAAGCGGCCATGGGTGGCAAAACCCGCGTTATTGATCAGCACGTCGGGCGGCATGCCAAGCGCGCACGCTTGCGCATGGGCGTGGGCGGCCGCGCCGGGCAGGCTCAGGTCGGCCACCAGTGCATGCGCGCGGATGCCGTGCCGCCGGGAAAGATTGGCGGCCAGCGCATCGAGCACGGCGCCCGAGCGGGCCAGCAGCAGCAAATGCGCGCCGCGTGCGGCCAGGGTTTCCGCAAAGACACGGCCGATGCCGGACGAGGCACCTGTGATCAGCACGGTTTGATTGGTGTAATTGAAAGCGGTCATGGCAGCGGTGTGGAGTGAATGGAGTTTTCACTGTAAACTGTGGTCTTTAGTCCACGGTCAAGGGGAATCGATGCGCATCGGAGAAATCACCCGCCTGACGGGCGTCAGCAAGGATACGGTGCGCTTCTACGAGCGCCAGGGACTGCTGGATGAAGCGCCGCAGCCGGGCATGACGAACAACTATAAAGAGTACTCGGCGCAAGCCTTGCGGCGCATCGAGTTGATCGGCCACGCCAAGGCGCTGGGCTTTACCTTGAAGGAAATCGCCGAAGTCATCGCCGTATGGCAGGAAAATGACCTCGATGCGGCGACCAAGCGGGTCATGCTGGAAACGAAAATCGCCCAGATCGACGAAAAGGCCCGTTCGATGGCCCTGCTGCGCGCCGGTCTCGTCGATGCGCTGGCAAAGGTAGAGACGGGCTGTGAGGACGGTGTGGCGATCGCAAGAAATTTACAAGGATAATCAATGACTTATTACACGCAATACCGCCACCTGGCGCTCGAGGGCGCCAAGCCTGCTCCCACGGCGCAGCAGATTGCCGCCATCGAAACCTTGCTGGAAGCCCCGCTGCCGCCCGCCTTCCTGGCTTTCCTGCAAGTGGCCAACGGCGCATACTTCGATTACACCACGGATGTGCCGGACGGCAGTGGTGGCGTGGAAAGAATGGGGTTCAACACCTTCTTCAGCGCCGACGAAGGTGATTTCTGCGATGAAACGCTGGTGGGCGAAATCCGCGCCGCGCGCCAGCATACGGACATGCCGGTGCGCATCCTGCCCTTTGCCCGCGATGGCGGCAATTCCATGGTTTACCTGGATTTGACGCAAGAAGGCGGCGGACGCGTGCTGGCCTATGTGCAAGAGTTGCCCGAGTGGACGGGCAAGCGCGCCCACGGTTTCATCGAACTGGCGCCCTCCTTCGATGCCTGGCTGGACAGCCTGTACATCGACCGCGACACGGTGCTCGACGAACTTGAACACAGCGTCTCTGAGCCGTCCCATCTGGACGCGATGAGGGAGTGGCTCGATATCGGCATGCCCGCCTGGCGCCGCGATGCCGGCATCGCCGCCTTGTTTGCTCTGAAACAAGTTGAACTGTGCGCTAACGAACAGGACTAGTCCTACGGGCATGGCCGCGACTGTCCTATGGGTGTGCGCAGGCTGGGGGCTTAACATTGCCATCAGCTTGCAGAAAAAACCATACCTGAAAGGCATCCCATGCGCATCTCGATCACCAGTTCCCGTACCCCCTCCCTGAAAAGCGTGGCCATCGGCGCCGCCGTGGCGCTGTTGAGTGGCATCGCCATCAACAGCATCGCCGCTGCCGCACCGGGCGCGTACGACAAGCAATTCCTCAGCAAGGCTGCCGACGCGGGCAGTACGGAAATCGCCGCCAGCAAGGTGGCGCAAAGCAAGAGCAGCAATCCCGAGGTGAAAAAATTCGCCGACGCCATGGTGACGGACCACGCGAAAGTAGCGGAGGAACTGAAACAGCTGGCCAGCAGCAAGCAGATCGCGGTCAGCGACCAGCCCGGCGCGAAGCACAAGCTACAGATCGACAAGCTGGGCCGACTGGAAGGCCAGCAATTCGACAAGGAATATGCGGCCAGCATCGGCGTCGCCGCGCACAAGGAGGCCGTGAAGCTGTTCACGGATGCCAGCCAGAAAGCCGGCGATCCCGACATCAAGGCTTTTGCCGCGAAAACCTTGCCAGCGTTGCAACATCACCTGGATATGGCGAATGCCTTGCAGGCAGCATTGGCGAAATAGGCAGCCATACGGGGCGAGATGCGCGCTGTACGTGCTGTACGGCAAGCACTTCCGGTCTTGACATACAATGCGGCAACTCAGTTTCTGGCACCGCCATGACCTCATGCAGCTACTCAAGAAAACCGGCCTGATCGCCGCCGCCGTCCTGTTTGCCATCACGCTGGCAGGCTGGCTCTTCATCAAGGTGAGCGCGGCGCGCAATGCCACCGTGCATACCCAGCAGTGGAACGACCAGGGCACGTGCGTGATCAAGACCTATGTGCCGCACTATGGCAATGGCGTGCCGCAGAACATCGTGCGCGCGCTGAGCACGTCCACCTTCTTTCGCGTGTACCACAAGGATGGCACCTTGCTGGAAAGCACGGAATGGGTGCTGGACATGCATGAAGACGGCATCCTTGACCATGCCCGCTGGGGCCAGAACCAGAACCGCGCCATCTACCCGACCGACATGGGCTATGAAGGCTGGACCTTGCCCGAGTGCGCGTAAGCCAGCCATAATGCCGAAAGCTAAGTCTACAGGCCTACGCAGCCCCTGGGTCGACGTGCCATATGAACCCACGCTGTACCATTTCCTCGGCCCCTTCGACGTGTATGACCGCGAAGAAACCCTGGGCGTGGAGCTGGACGCCTGGGACATGAACGATGCCAGCCAGCGCGCGGCGCTGATACGGCGCGACATCACGTCGCAATACAAGGAACTCAGTTACCGCCACCGCCATGCGCTGGTGGCCGTGCTGGCGCAGGCGCTGCAAGACCCTGATTATGACTTCCAGGCCATCCTCGAACATGACCCGGAGAGTACCTACGCCCTGCCCGCCCGGTGGGATGAGATGGCCGACCCGCGCGCTTTTTTCGCCGATATCTACCGCCTGGTGCAGCAGGACTGGCGCGACGACCTGGCGCGCGCGGCGGCGGAAGACCCGTCCAGCTGGTAGGACGGTGTGGATGCCACACTAGCGTATCGATAGTCTGCCGCCCTCTTTCTCCTCTGAAAACTCCATGGTGGCAAGGTGCAAGTGGCGTTGCAAAAACGCCCATCTGAAAAAAAATCTGTTGCACCAGCGCATGCCCGTCGGCATCGCGCTACCATCAACCGTCAGCATTCCCCCTACCGCACCGGTTCCCCGCCGGCTTTCCCTGCCGCAATGTGAAGGAGATTCTCATGTCCAAGTTCGCCCCTGCCGTTGGCCTGTCGCTCATGCTTGCCGCCACCCTGCCATCCATCGCCAGCGCTGCCGACGGCGGCGCCACGCGCCCCGATGCCGAAGCCATGGTCAAGAAAGGCGTGGCCTACATCAAGAGCGCCGGCGACGCCAAGGCGTATGGCGAGATCACGGCCAAGGCGCCGCAATTCATCCTGCACGACCTGTACCTGGTCGTCTACAAGCTCGACGGTACGGTCGTCGCGCATGGCGCCAACCCGAAAATGGTGGGCAAGAACTTGATCGAGCTGAAGGATATCGACGGCAAGGCCTTCGTCAAGGAGCGCGTCGACCTGGCCAAGAGCAAGGGGACGTTCTGGCAGGAATACAAATTCACGAATCCGGAAACCAAGAAGATTGAGCCAAAGGTGATGTATTGCGAAAAGCTGTCCGAAACCGTCGTCTGCGGCGGCATCTACCTGTAGCCATCGCCGCGCCGCCAGTGGCGCGACGGCACACCGATCTCGCAACGAATTTCTCAACGATACAGGCCCCGATGAAAATCGCACAGAAGATGTTGATCGTCCCGGTGGTCGCTCTGGCTTGCCTGCTGGCCATGGGGGCCTTGTCTTACTTCGCCATGCAGCAGAACGAGCAGCGCATGCGTGACCTGAAAGACGTCACCCTGACGGCCGAGCGGCTTGCCAACCAGCAAGCTATCGCCCTGGGCCAGGTGCATGCCGACGTGTATGCGAAGATTGCCATCGCCGCCAGTCTGTCGGACGAGCAGTTCAAGCAATTCGGCGCGCAAACGGATGGCCAGCTGAACGCCATCGTGCAAGGCTTGACGGAACTCAAGAAATTTTCTGGCGCGGCCACGGAAGCAAGCCAGGCCCTGCCGGGCGTCAAGCGCTACCGAGCCAGCGTGGCGCAGGCACTGGATCTGGCCTCGATGGACCCGAATACGGGTGTGGCAGCGATGCAAAATGCCGCCACGCACTACCAGCAGGTGCGCGGGCAGCTGCACCAGGTGCTGCTCAATCTCGACCATCGCACTGTCGATGCGCTGCAGGAGACAAAAAATGCGGGCCAGCGCGCCGGCTGGCTGTCGCTGGGCACCATGGCCATCGGCTTTGCCCTGCTGGCCCTGATCGCCATCTGGGTGGCGCGCTCCGTGGTCGGCCCCATCGACGAAGCGTACCGCGCCGCCGAAAGCCTGGCCGCCGGCGACCTGACCATGCGCATCGATGCCCGGGGCGACGACGAGGTGGGCAAGCTGTCGCGGGCACTGGCTACCGTGGTGAAAAACTGGAGTACCTTATTGGGCGAGATACGCCAGGCGGGCTCCACCATCACGGTGGAAGCGAGCGAAATCGCGCTGGGCAATGCTGACTTGTCGGCCCGCACGGAGTCGCAAGCCCATTCCTTGCAGGAAACGGCAACCTCCATGCATGCCTTGACCGATACCGTGCGCGAAAACGCCAGCCATGCGCACCAGGCCAACCAAATGGTGCTGTCGACCTCGAACGTGGCGCTGGAAGGCGGCCGCGTGGTGGGCCAGGTAGTCGAGACCATGGGTTCGATCAAGGCCAGTTCCGGGCGCATCGTCGATATCATCGCCGTCATCGACGGCATTGCCTTCCAGACCAACATCCTTGCCCTGAACGCGGCCGTAGAAGCGGCGCGCGCGGGCGAACAGGGGCGCGGCTTTGCCGTCGTCGCCACCGAAGTGCGGGGCCTGGCCCAGCGCTCGGCCACGGCGGCGCGCGAAATCAAGCAGCTGATCGAGGATTCCGTTGCCAGGATAGAAACGGGCAGCGAGCTGGCCGACAGCGCCGGGCGCACCATGGGCGACATCGTCGCGTCCGTCCAGCAGGTGACGGCGATCATGAACGACATCACGGCGGCCAGCCAGCGCCAGAGCAAGGGCATCGAGGAAGTCAACAATGCCATCACGGAAATGGACGAATTGACCCAGCGCAATGCCGCCCTGGTCGAGCAATCGGCCGCTGCCGCGCAAAGCATGCAGGACCAGGCGCATGATTTGCTCAGGGTCGTCGACGCCTTCCGCCTGGGCGATGGCGGCCCGCCGCTGTTGCCGCGTTAGTGGCGTTGCGGCAACGCGGCCTTGGCGCAGGCCAGCATCTTATTGCCCGCTTCAGCCAGTGCGGGGTCCGGGTCCGCCTGCAAGACGCTGCCCCTGCTGTTCTGGTCATCGTAACTGCCCAGCATGGCCGCATACAGCGAGGCCTGGTCCTGCAGGCGCCAGGTGGCGCTGCGGGAATTGCCGGGCGCGGCAGGCATACTGGCGCTGAAGTAACTATACAAGCCGCCGACCTGTTTCTTGTGCAGCCATTCCATCAATTGGACGATGCGGTACTGTTCCAGCAGGGTCAATTCGCTGACATTGACGCCGGACAGGGTGTAATACAGTTCCAATCGGGCCATCCAGTTGCCCTTTGCGCCAGCCGCCACCAGCGCATCCCAGGCGGGGCCGGAGCGTACGCTGCGCACGGCGCGCGGCGCGCCTATCCAGGCGTCAACGGCGGCCTGGTCCGGCACGGGGCCGTAGTGGCCGGGTGCGCGGCAGACGAACTGGCGCGCGTCTGGCCCACCATCCTTGAGCGCGTTGCTAATCTGCGCGGCAACCTTGTCGCCTATGCCCAGCAGGCGCTTGCCATAGCCTTCCAGGGTCCAGCTCGACGGCAGGCGCCCCAGCCAGGCCAGTGCATCGTCGTTGGCCCTTGCCGCCACCGCATAGGCGGCGATCCGGGCCTGCATCTTGGCGTCCTTCTGCTGCTCCGCCAGCTTGAGCGCATCCTGCTCTTCGTCATAGCGGCTCGTGGTTTTGGCCAGTTGCATGCATTGCTGGAAGGCGTCAGGGGCGCCCAGCCAGCATTGCGCGGGGACCTTCAGCTGCCAGCGCATGCTGACGGTTTTCAGGATATAGTTTTCTTCGCCCTCCTCCGCCTTGACATAGGCGCGGCCATCGGCCTTCGTCACCCCCTTCGTCAGCTGCTTGCCGCCAGCCGTGCTCCAGGTGTACGGGTCATCGTCCTGCGGCACGCCGGGTACGGCGTACAGGGTCAGGTAATGGCCAGCAGCGGCAGGCGTATCGGCCGCATGGCTTAGCGGCGACAGCAGGGATAAGGTCAGCAGAGTTCTTCCAGGTAGCAGTTTCAGCATGCAGTAATCGGTTCAATGAAGTTCGGTATGGCAGGCGCAGTCGTGGCCGCTGGCCGCCTCGGACAGGTTTTGCAGGATGGCGCAGTCTTGCGACGGCTGCGGCTGGTCACACTGATGGCGCAGAGTCACCAGTTGCTGCTGCAGGGTTTGCAAATTCGCCATCTGTTCGGCAATGCGCAAGATATGGTGGTCGAGCAATTCATTGACGCTTTGGCAACCTTCGGCAGGATTGTTCTTGAACTCCAGCAAGGCGCGGATATCCGTCAAGCCGATTTGCAGGGAGCGGCAATGGCGGATGAACTGCAGCCGTTCCTGGTGTTCTTCGCGGTATTCGCGGTAGCCGGCGCTGTTGCGCCCCGGTTCCTGCAGCAAGCCCGCCTTTTCATAGTAACGCACGGTTTCAACGTCACAATCTGTCCGTTTGGCTAGTTCTCCGATACGCATGGCATCCCCTTTTCATTCCTTCGTGCAAATTCTGCTTGACCCTGTAGCGGCTACAGGGTTTCTAATGGAAGCATACACCAATCCTGAAGGATGATGCGATGCCGCACGATAGCCATAACCACGCGCACGACCATGACCACGAGCACAAGCCTGCGCAAAATGCCAAGCCTAGCCACGGCGGCTGCTGCTCACACAGCCACGCCGCCCCCGCTGGCGACTCCGCGCCTGTCCTGCCCAGCGCTCCCATCGCTGGCGCGAGCACGGCCAAATACCGGATTGCCAACATGGATTGCCCCACGGAAGAGCGTTTGATCCGCAACAAGCTGGCCAATATGAGCGGCGTGGTGGGCCTCGATTTCAACCTGATGAACCGCGTGCTGGACGTGCACCACACCTTGCCGTCGCTGGCCACGGTGGAAGCGGCGCTGCACGGCATCGGCATGCAGGCGATTCCCATGGAGGCGGACACCGTCGTCGCGCGTGATCCGAACGAAGGCAGCCTTAGCGGCTTGCAGAAAGGCTTGCTGGTCGTCTCCGGCCTGGCTGCCGCCTGTGCCGAGGCGCTGGCGTGGACCACGCATGAAGACAGTTCGCCCCTCGTCATCGCCCTGGCCCTGCTATCGATCGCCACGGGCGGCTGGCCGACTCTGAAAAAGGGCTGGATTGCCCTGAAAACCTTCACTCTGAACATCAATTTCCTGATGAGCCTAGCGGTGTTTGGCGCCATCGCCATCGGTCAGTGGCCAGAAGCGGCCATGGTCATTTTCCTGTTCGCCATTGCCGAGCTGATCGAAGGCTTGTCCCTGAACCGCGCACGCAACGCTGTGCACAGCCTGATGCAACTGGCGCCCGACACGGCGACGGTCGCCGACGCCAGCGGCGCCTGGCAGCCAGTATCCGTCGCCACGGTTGCCATCGGCACCTTGATGCGCGTCAAGCCGGGCGAACGCATCGCGCTCGATGGCGTGGTGGCCAGCGGCGCATCGTCCGTCAACCAGGCGCCGATCACGGGCGAAAGCATGCCGGTGGACAAGGCCGTGGGCGACGTCGTGTATGCGGGCACCATCAATGAACGGGGCTTGCTCGACGTCACGGTGACGGCCAACAGCGGCAACAGCACCCTGGCCAAAATCGTCAAGGTGATCGAGGAAACCCAGGGAAAACAGGCGCCCACGCAGCGCTTTGTCGATAACTTCGCCCGCTATTACACGCCGGCCGTGGTCGTGTTCGCCATCCTCGTGGCCGTGCTGCCGCCACTGCTGCTGGGTCAGCCCTTCATGGCCTGGGTCTATAAAGCGCTGGTGATGCTGGTGATCGCCTGCCCGTGCGCGCTGGTCATTTCCACGCCGGTGACGGTGGTCAGCGGCCTGACGGCGGCTGCGCGTCGCGGCATCCTGGTCAAAGGCGGGCAATTCCTGGAAACGGGCTACCGCATCAAGGCCATCGCCGTCGACAAGACGGGCACCTTGACCATGGGCAAACCGGCCGTGACGGACGTGGTGGCCATGGACGGCAGCAACCGCGACGCCATCCTGCTGCTGGCCGCCAGCCTGGACGCCAATTCGGCCCACCCGCTGGCTGCCGCCATCGTCAAGGCCGGTCCGCCCGCCAGCAGCCACTTGCCCGTCACCCAGTTTGCCGCCCTGCATGGACGCGGTGTGCAAGGCGATATCGCTGGCCAGACCTATTACCTGGGCAATGCGCGCCTGATGGCGGAATTGAAGGTCTTGACACCGGAACTGCAAGCCATCCTGGCGCGGCTGGAACAGCAAGCGTACACGGCCATGGTGCTGTCCACCTCAGCCGGCGCCTTGGGCGTGATCGCCGTGGCCGACGTGCTGCGCTCCACGGCGGCGTCCGCCATCGCCAGACTGAATGCCCTGGGCGTGACCACCGTGATGCTGACGGGAGACAATTTGCTGACGGCGCAGCGCATCGGCGCCGAGGTGGGCGTCAGCCTGGTCAAGGCGGAATTATTGCCGGAAAACAAACTCGATGAAATCAAGGCCTTGCAGCGGCAATTCGGCGTGGTGGCCATGCTGGGCGACGGCGTCAACGACGCCCCGGCCCTGGCGCAGGCCGACATCGGCTTTGCCATGGGCGCAGCCGGCAGCGACACGGCCATCGAGACGGCGGACGTCGCCCTGATGGATGATGAATTGGGCAAGTTGCCCGAATTCATCAGCCTGAGCCAGCGCACACGCAGCATCCTCGTGCAAAACATCAGCTTTGCCATCGGCATCAAGGCCGTCTTCTTTGGCCTGGCCCTGGCCGGTACGGCGACCCTGTGGATGGCCGTCTTCGCGGACGTGGGCGCCAGCCTGCTGGTGGTGGCCAACGGGCTGCGCTTGCTGCGTCATGACAAGCGCCCTTAAATTACTGGAAAAATATTTCCATCTGGACAAGTGTGGTAAAAAACGCTACTTTGGGGCTTTTCACAACAACCCCACAATAGCCGATGCAACCCACCTTCCGCCTGGCCCTGCTGTCCGGCCTGCTGTTGTCTAGCACCAGCTTGCACGCCGAACCCGCCGGTAGCATCTGCGCCTCGCCCGCGCAGCCCGTGCGCGAACAGGGTTACGTGGCCATCAATGGCATCGAGCAATGGATCACGGTCACGGGAGCCGCCTGCGGCAATCCCGTGATCCTGTTCATCCATGGCGGGCCAGGCAATGCGCTCAGTCCGTATGCGGACGCCATTTATGCCTGCTGGGAACGCCACTACACGCTGGTACAGTGGGCCGGTAACGGATGCGCCGCCCAAGCATTGGTGGCAGCCGGCACCGTTCTACGCCACGCCGCAAGCGGCGGCTGATTTTGATGCTGCCGACGACTACTCCTACATCCAGTTCATCGGCGGGCGCGGCGACGGCATGTTTGCCAAGGTCGACTTGCCCGCGCTGGGCACGCGTTTTGACTTGCCCGTGTTTTTCATCATGGGCGAAGCGGACCTGCTGACCTCGCCCGCCATCGCGCGTCGCTACTTTGACAGCATCAGCGCGCCGGCCAAGGATTTTACGGTGGTGAAACGGGCCGGACACGATCCGAACCAGCTCGTACTGGACGCGCAATGGACGGTCTTGCACGACAAGGTAGCGCCGCTGCTCAAGCGTTGAGCGGACTAGCTGCGCGGCGCGCCCGCAGATGCAGGTGGCGGATAGTGGCCGATGCCAGCATCAGGATCGCGGAAGCCGTGGCCAAGACGACAATAAACGCCTTGTCGAAGGCCGAACGGGCCAGCTCCGACACTTGCAAGCCCAGTTCGGCCGGCAATTGCTCGGCCGCCAGCAACGCAGCATCGAGGGTGTCATGGGCATTCGGCAACAGGCCCGCGCTTTCCGGAATCACCAAGGTGGCGCTGTAGACGGCCGACAGGATGGTGCCCAGCACCGTGACGCCGATCACGGCGCCCAGTTCGTACGACACTTCCTCGATCGAGGCGGCCATGCCGGCCTGTTGCGGCGCCACGTTCAGCATCACGGCGCTGGATGCGGCCGTCATGACGGCGCCCAGGCCCAGGCCCAGGATCACCAGGCTGGCCACTTGCGCCGAGACGGCGGCGTCATGCAGCACCAAATACGATGCCATGCCGATACCGGACAGCAGCAGCGAACCCCACAATACCTTGGCCTTGTCGGCGCGCGGCAGCATGAAACCCGTCAGCGGGCCGGCAAATACGGACGCCAGCGGCAGCGGCAACAGCAGCAAGCCAGCTTCCAGCGGTGACAGCTCGCGCACCAGCTGCATGTGCTGGCTCAGCGCCAGTTCCATGCCGATCAGGGCGGCGGACGCCACCATAGCGGCCGCCACGGCGCTGGAAAACGGCAATTCGCGGAACAGGGCGAAGTCGATCAGCGGCTTGGCTTGGCGCTTCTGGCGGCGCACGAACTTCAGCATGAAGAAGGCGCCCACGGCGAACGAGGCGGCCGCCAGCGCATACGAGGGCTGCGACTTGCCCAGCTCCTTGATCGCATACACGCCACCAAGCAGACCCATCATGATTTGCAACGAGCCCTTCAAGTCCCACGGCTTGTCGCGGTTACCGGCCCGTTTTGGCAGTACCACGGCGGCCAGCACCAGGGTTAGCAGCACGATGGGCACGTTGATCAGGAAGACGGAGCCCCACCAGTAGTGTTCCATCAGGAAACCACCCAGCACGGGGCCAAACGCGGCGCCGCCGGAGGCAATCGCCGCCCATACGCCGATGGCGAACGAGCGCTCGCGGTTGTCCGTGAAGGTCAGGCGGATGATGGACAAGGTGGCCGGCATCATCAGCGCGGCGCCGATGGCCAGCAGGATGCGGGCAAAAATCAGCCATTCCGGCGCGGGCGAAAACGCGGCGCACAGCGAAGCGATGCCGAACACGGCCAGGCCGGCGAGGAAAACGGGTTTGTGGCTCAAACGGTCACCGAGGGTGCCGAGGCCGGGCAGCAGACCGGAGACGACCAGCGCGTACACGTTGATGATCCACAGTTTTTGCGAGGATGTCGCCTGCAAGTCGCGCGTCAGCGCGGGCAAGGCGGTGTAGAGCACGGTCATGTCGACCACGATCAGGAACAGGGCGCTGGAGACGATGGCCAGCGTCAGCCATTTTTTCATTGGATGCATAAACAACTCATGTATTATTTAACAACTATCGGTTTGGATAAAGCGGGTGCTGCGCAAATATTTACGTTCCAGGCTGCCACGGGCCTGGCCTTGTCGGGGGCGGCGGGCGTCAGCCACGGTCGCCATCCTTGTCATCTACCGCGGCGCTCGCTGGGGAAGCGTCCAGTTCGCGCAGCATGACGACGGACACTTGCTTGAAACCACGACCCTGGAAGAATTTCTGTGCCGTCAGGTTATGCGCGCCGCATTCGAGGAATAAACGGGCGATGCCGTGGCTGCGCAGCTCGTCGGCTACCCACTCCACCAGCAAGCTGCCGATGCCGCTGCCGCGCACGGAAGGCAGCAAGACCAGGTCGTCCAGCGCGGCGAACGATTTCGAGGCGCGCTGGCGCGTGTCTATCGACACGAGGGCCATGCCGACGATGGCGTCGCCGGACATGGCGACAGCCAGCAGGGTCGAATCGCCATGCGCCCAGTCATGCGACAGCGCAGCGCGGATTTCGCCGCGTATCACCTCAGGCAAGTCCGCGCGCCAGTTGCCAGGCGCATCGGCGCGCTCTCCCTGCAGCTCCGAATGGGAGATATAGTCGGCGCTGACGTTGTCAAGATATAAATTGCACAAGGTATCTTCGGCGGTGGCGTCGTGACACCAGCTGAAGCTGATGGCGGGGGTATGGGCTTGAGCGTTTTTCATGGCGGATCTCATGTTATTGAATTAGTAAAGGCATTTTATGTCGCCCCTGAGTGGCATTCAAGTTAAAATCCATCTGTAAAACAGATAGGTGGATGCCATGCAATGGACTTTGGAACAAATGCGCTACTTTGAGGCGGCTGTCGCGGCCGGTTCTTTCTCGGGCGCAGCGCGCCGCCTGGGCCGCGCGCAATCGGTGGTCAGCACCTCGATCGGCTTGCTGGAAGCGGAATTCGGCGTGGAACTGTTCGATCGCTCGCGCCGCAGCGCCGTGCTGACAGAAGCGGGCAAGGTAATGCACCTGGAAGCGTGCGAACTGCTGCGCCAGGCCGAGCGATTGCAGCTGCGCGCGCAACTGTTGAGTGTGGCACCCGAAGCCCAGCTCACCCTGGCACTGGACGAAGCCCTGCCCTACCTGGCCATCAGTACGCTGGTGAAAGAATTGGCGGCACGCTACCCGGCGCTGGAACTGGTCATGCTCAACGCGACGGCGTCGGAAGTGGCGCAATACGTGGAGCAGCAGCAAGCCGACGTGGCCTTCCACTTCGACCGCGGCCCCATCTCGCCCGTGCTGGAACAGCAGCACATCGGCAGCGTGGCGCAAGGCGTGTTCGTCGCGAAAGGCCACCCCATGGCCCACGGCCAGGAAGTAAGCCGCAACGAGCTGACCCGCTACCGCCAGCTGATCATGGATTCCGAGTTGAACCGCGAACACGCCTTCAGCCCCGCCGTCTGGTTTTCCGACAGTTTTTACAGCATCGCGGAAATGGTCGCGGACGAGCTAGGCTGGGCCATTCTGCCGCTGAATATCGCCAATTACGACAACTACAAGGGTTATTTGCAGGAAGTGCCCTGCCCTGCCTTGGCCTTGTCGCGGCTGCCGGTGCGGCGCTTGTCGATTCATGGGAAGAAACTCAGCGAGACGAGTTTGTGGCTGACGACGAGGCTGGCGGAGTTGTTGGTGGATGGGCCGAGGGGCTAAGGCTTACTGCAGTCATTCAAGTAATAAAGAAGTAAAAACCGGTTCCGGCATTTTGGCGGCATGGCAAAGGCAGTATGATGGCCGTAGTTGAAAGGTATATCGAAAAGATGACCCTTGCATTGAATGCCATCTCATTCACAAGCAGAACTGGCGGCATAAAATTGCACTGCACGGTGACATTACTGTGACTGCGAGAAGGAGCACAGCATGGATTTCGATTGGCACGGCGGCGTCATTAAGCGGAACACGGTCGTTGATGCCCACTACAGGAGCACGCAAAACGTCAGGCGTTTCCTGTTTGACCAGTGCGGTCCCGCATTCAAGCTTGACCGTGATTTCATGGCCTGGATACGCGACGGCGCCGTCAAAACCATGGGCGATGTCGCGGATGAATGGATGCGCAGGCATCATCAAGCCAGTGATGCGTAAATAAACAAATTAAACAAATATTAATAAGTACTGAAAGCTTTACATGATGCACTCAACTGTCGTTAGCAACTGGCTCGCCATGGCGAAAGACGATGCCGTGGAGATTGATCCCGACGACATCAATCACGAAGCATTGAGCAATATGTGGAGGTTTTCGCCCACGGACGAGGAAACGCCGCAGATCCATGCGGCGGATATCGTTGCGTTCATCGGCCAGGTGATTGCGGCCCGCAGCAGCGCACTCAAAGGCGAGGACATGCTGTTCTATTGCTGGCACGATGCGCAATGCCGCCAACTACGGTTCAGCCTGGTGTCGCGTTCGCATGGCCGGCTGCCGTTTCGCTGCGAGTTGCGCGAAACGCAGGATCTGGCGCTGATCGTTGACCGCGTGGTGAACGGGGACTGGCGCAACGAGCACTATATGCAGGAACCGCCAGAGCAAGGGGATGAACAGGAACCGGGGCCGTTCGTCCTGCCCGTGTTTGTAGTGCCTGTGCCGTAGAAATCAGCGCGGCATAATCACGCCAGGAAACGCCCGGGCCGGCAAGCCTCCAGGGCTGACGCTGGCTGTTCATCGACGATTTCTTCGCTGGCGAGCTGGCCCACGATGGCCGCCAGCACCACGCCCGGATGCATGGCGCATACGTACACGCTTTCGACCTGCGGCAAATAGCCGATGACGGGTATGCCGTCAAAGGGGATGGGGCGCAGGCCGACACAGGCAAGTTCCAGCGCGATGGCGTCGGCGCCCTCGAGTTCATTGCGGATCGCGCTGGCCGTTTGCTGTGCCATGGCGGCAGGCTGGTTTTCAGGCGCGTCATCCACGTAGTATTCCGATGCCAGCAGGGTCCCGTCTTCGGCTTGCCGCACTTCCATTGCATGGCTGGAAATAGTGCCGCGCACCAGGCCGGGAGGCGCCTTGTAGCGCAGGAAGATGGCGGGCGAGGCGTGAATCGGCAGGCTGGCCCCCAGTTTCTGCGCCAGCGCGGCAGTGCCTGTGCCCGCTGCCAGCACGACCATATCGGCCTCGATGACCTTGGTGGCCGTTTCCACGCCCGTCACCCGCCCGTCCTGGATGGAAAAGCCCAGCACGGGCGTGTGCGTGCGGACAGCCGCGCCCAGCGCCCGGGCCGCTGCCAGCAAGGCATGCGTGGCGGCAACGGCGTCGAGGGCGCCCTGCTCCGGCTCGTACAGCGCTTGTTCCGGCGGCTGCCGCAGCTGCGGTTCAAGCTGGGCGATGCGCGAGCGGTCTATCAAGATGGACCCGGGCGACACCCGCCCATCCTGCGTGCCATACGACAAGGCGCCATGCCAGCGCACCGTCAAGCCGGGCACTTGTGTTTCCAGCTGCCGATAGGCCTCGATGGCGCCGCCGCGCAGGGCCGCAATGGGGGCGGACCCCGCGCAGGACGTGTTAATCCAGGCAAACGAGGTGCTCGTCACGCCGGAAGCGATGCCGCCCGCCTCGACCACGGTGACTTGCGCGCCCTTGCTGGCCAGGTGATACGCGAGCGACGCACCGACGATGCCGGCGCCGATGACGATGATGTGTTGCGGCTTTTTTCGATTCATATTTGCCAACTTTGAATATTTGTCACAGGGCAGAGTCTACCCCAGCCACCCGCAAATCCAGCGTGTAGGCATGGCCATCGACGACCTTGCCTTCCACCATGGCAATATCGGGTACGGCCCTTCCCTGCACGAAACCGCAGCGTTCCAGCACGCGGATTGACGCCGCATTGCCATCGATGGCGTAGGCGCACAGGCTGGCAAGCTGCCATTCGTCTTGCGCCAGGGAAATCAGGAAGCGCAGCGCGGCCGTGGCCAGGCCCTTGCCCGCCTGCTGTTCCCCGATGCGGTAGCCGACTTCGGCCGTTTTAGCCTGCGCGTCTATATCCTTGAGGTTGGCGCGGCCGATCAAATGTCCGTCTTCATCGACAATGACGCAGGGGTGCAAACGCTCCTGTTCGTGCTCGTCCAGGAATTGCCTGACGTGAGCATGGATGCCCTCAATACTGTAAAAATCGTCCGGGCGCGAGTCGATATGGCGCTCGAACCAGGCCCGGTTGGCTTGCTCAAATGCCAGCAGTGGCCCGGCGTCGTCCCGGTGCAAAATACGGATGGTGTATGTGCTCATGGATGCTCCGAACTATGCCGGTGTGGGCAGGGAAAGGCATGAGTCTAGTGATGCGCCACCCGGCCCGTCAATCTTGATTCCATCAATCAATATAAAATGACAAACGCTACAATGGCCGCCATGAACAACGATTTGTCCGCTACTGAGGCGGCGCGCCTCTTGGGCGTCAGCCTGCCTACCCTCTATTCCTATGTCAGCCGGGGCTTGCTGGTTTCCGTCAGCAATGGCGCGGCGCGCCGCAAGCGCTATCCGCAAGAGGAAGTATTGCGCCTGGCAGCCCGCAAGAATGACGCCAGGCGGGGTGGCCAGGCGGCCGTGACCGCCATGCACTGGGGTTTGCCCGTGCTGGAAACGCAGATTTCCCACATTCTCGAAGGACGATTGCTGTACCGGGGCTGCGATTCGACGTTGCTGGCGCAGCACGCAAGCCTGGAAACGGCCGCCAGCCTGCTGTGGGACGATGGCGCAAACGACTATTTTAAGCAAGACGCACCGCCCCTGCCGCCACAGCTGGCCAGCGTGCCGGACGCCACGCCACTCACGCGGGCCATGGTCGCCATGGCCATGCCGGCGTCCACGCCCGCGCCGGCGACTACGCCTGCAAGCATGCTGCAGGCCGGCCCCGCCCTGATGCGCACCCTGGCCGCCGCCCTGCTGCAGACGGCGCCGTCCGCCCTGCCGTTGCACCAGCAACTGGCTCAGGCGTGGCAAGCCGACGCGGAACAGACTGAATTGCTGCGCGCCGCGCTGGTGCTGCTGGCCGACCATGAATTGAATGCGTCGACCTTTGCCGTGCGCTGCGTCGCTTCGACGGGCGCCAGCCTGCCCGCCGCGCTGGGTGCGGGCTTGGCGGCCCTGTCAGGAGACAGGCACGGCGGCGGCAGCGCAGCGGCGCGGCGCATGTTGACGCAGGCGTTGGCAGCGTCTGACGCCAGGGACGCCGGCGGCGCCTATTACATGAGCATCGCACCGGAGTTTGCCGGCTTTGGCCACCCGCTGTATCCGCACGGCGACCCGCGTGCCGCGTATCTGCTGGGAATCTTGGCGACGCTGGCGCACGAGCACCCGCGGCTGCATGCGATCCTGGCTGCATGCGCCACGGCGGAAGAGTTGCTCGACGCCCGCCCGAATGCCGACCTGGCGCTCGCCGCCATGGAGCTGGCTTTCGGCTGGCCCGAGGGCGCGGGCATGAGCGTGTTTGCGCTGGCCCGCTCGGCCGGCTGGATCGCGCATGCTGCCGAGCAAGCCGCCAGCGCGGCCCTGATACGGCCGCGGGCCCGCTACATCGGGCGCCACCTGCGCGATTAAAAATCCAGGCTTGATTTATTACGCATACGTAGTAGTATACTTCGCATGCGTACCAATACCTCCACCACCCCAGACATTCCCGATGCTGCAGCCTGCCCGCTGGGCGAGCGTTCGCCGCGACTGTTCAACTTGCTCAATCTGGCGCGCCAGAACCTGTTCCGCTCGGCCGATGCCGTCTTTACCAGCGAACTGGGCTTTTCCGGCACACAAGTTGTCGCCCTGTTTGCCCTGAAGGGCGAGGAAGGCTGCCAATTGAAGGATCTGGGACGATTGCTGCAGCTGAAAAATTCGGCCGTGACGGGTCTGGTGGCGCGCATGGAAGAAAACGGCCTGATCGTGCGCGGCCAGTCGGCGTTAGATGCGCGCGCCGGCACCCTGCACATGTCGGCCAAGGGCGGCGAGGTGCTGGCCGCCGCCCTGCCCCTGCTCGACAGCCTGAATGAACAATTGAAGCAAGGTTTCAGCGAAGAAGAACTGGCCGTCGTCGCCCGCTTCCTGCTGCACGCCTCGCGCCTGCGTTTTGCGCAGGACGTCTGAGTCATCCCCACATCACCACCACAGGAGTTACCCATGCACCCGAACGACATGACTGGCTTGCAACTGATGCAAGCTTTCGCGCAAGGCCTGTTTCCACGGCCCGGCATCTCCAAGACCATGCCCATGGACGCGCACACGGTGGAGCATGGCCGCGTGATTTTCACGGCCACGGCAAATGAAACGCACACCAATCCCATGGGCGGCGTGCATGGCGGTTTCGCCGCCACCGTGCTCGACACGGTCACGGGCTGTGCCACGCACACGGTCTTGCCGGCCGGCGAAAGCTATGGCACGACGGACCTGAACATCAAGATGTGCCGCCCCCTGCCCTTCAACGTGACGGTCTACGCAGAAGGCAAAGTGATCAATGCGGGGCGCAACCTGGTCATTTCCGAAGGCACCATCCGCGACGAAGCCGGTAAAGTCTACGCCCATGCGACGGCCACCTGCATGATCATCCGCCCCCGGGAGCAGGCGGCTGCATGATACGCATGGGTAACATCGAGGAAGCCTGGCACCTGCTGCAGGCGATACCCGAGTTCGACCAGCGGCGCAGCCTGTCGCAGCTGCGAGACCGGCTGCCCGCCGGCGCGCTGATCCTGATCGCGGAAGCGGACGGCCAGCCCGTCGGTTTCAAGCTGGGATATGGCGCCGAGGATGGCTCTTTATATAGCTGGCTCGGCGCCGTGCTGCCCGCGTACCGCAAGGCGGGGCTGGCGCAGCGCCTGCTGGCAGCCCAGGAAGCCTGGGCTGCCGAAAACGGCTTTGCGGCCGTCACGGTGAAATCGATGAACCGCTACCCGTCCATGCTGCGTTTGCTGATACGCAATGGATACCAGATCCGGCTAGTGGAGCACTTTGGCGACCCGGCCAGGGAGCGCATCCACTTCATCAAGCCCTTGCCCTAAAGCGCCACGCAAATCGCCTCCTTAATCTCATCGACGCAATTCATGACGAACGACCCGTCTTGTACCAATGTGTCGCCAATTGTTCGCCCATGCAGCAACAGCAATTCGCCTGGCTCAAGACCATTAACTAACTCCAGCGGTTTGGAACAGCAAACTTCGATAGCTGTTGGACTCAATTTAACTTAATGAGGTTCTGGAGCACCAACGGCCCGCCTTTTTCCAGCAAAACACCACCCTCATTAAGTTTGCCCAATGTAAGCGGAGCGAAACCAAGATTTGCTACCAATTCCACGATAGCCACAATCGCACCGGCGTCGTTGCCCGCGACGAACATCACCCGGCGTCCGCCACCTTCGAGCGGGTCTGAGGCCAGTAGTTTTGCTGGCAACTGGTTGAGAGTTTTGACGACATCGGCGCCTTTAAATGCGGATGCCACGATGTCGCTTGAGGCTTTGCCTGCAAGCAGTTCAGGCGGCACACCATATGTGTTCATCGCGTCGACAACTATTTTCCCCGCCCAGTCCGGCGCAGCTGCGGCGATAGCCGGGTGCGCCATGAAGGGGACGGCCAAGATGATGACGTCCGCTTTCAGTGCGTCTTCGAGTGAGACAGCGGTGACATTGCGCCCTAGCTCGGACGCCAGTGCCGAAAGTGTGGCAGGCCCTCTTGAGTTGGCGATGTTGACGGATATTCCGGAGCGGGTGAATTGGCGGGCGAGTGCGGTGCCAACATTGCCGGAGCCGATGATGGAATAGGTCATGATGATTTCCTTTAATCGTGATTTATATTTATGCCGCGATTGCGGCGATGTCTTTTAATGCATGGGTGACTGCTGCTTCCCTGGCATCTGGGCCAAACGCAATGCCTTCAGCCCGGATGACCGTCACATCTGTTACGCCAAGGAATGCCAGTAAACCGATGAGGTAACTTTCCTGATGCTCTATCGCTGCGGCATGGCTCCCTGCCGAGTAGACACCACCCCGTGCGGAAGCGATAAACGCACGTTTGTTCTTCAATAATCCTTCGGGTCCCGTAGCCGTGTATTGAAAAGTTTTTCCTGCAACTGCAATACGATCTATCCACGCCTTGAGCGACGTCGGAATCGACAAGTTGTACATGGGGGCGCCGATTACGATGATATCTGTGGCGAAGAGTTCATCCATATAGGCGTTGCCCTTCAAGATATCCGCCGTCAAGACTGCGTCCTCGACAACTGCGCCTTGAAACGCAGCCATGTGAGCGCCCGACAGATGCAGGGCCGGCTCGGCCGCCAGATCACGGGCGATAATCGTGATGTCAGGGTGTGACGCTTTGTAGCGAGCAACGATCCCAGCAGAGAGTTGACGGCTTACCGAAGCGGTGCCAAGAACACTGGAGTCGAGGTGGAGAAGTTTCATGATATGCCTGTATGGTAAGTAAATAAAAGGATGTATTGGCGTCTAGAAATGGCCGTCTGAATGACTCTATGACAGCTTCGACTTGAATTGCGAGCTTGACTGTGCTGGGCATGCCCAGGTCGACACCCCGAGAATTTTCTCAAGTTGTGGATTCCACAGAGGCCTGCGAATGGGTCGAAATCGAAACTGCGCCTACCGGCAATCGCGGCTTGATTGCCGTTTCGATGAAAGACATGATGCTCCGCAATCCATACTCTGAAAAGATGATATATTGAGATGCGAAGTATCTATAATCGAGATGGAGGAATACAGCATGTTAGACGGGGTTTCCTTAGATCAACTAAGAACCTTCATCACGGCGGTCGACGAAGGGAGCTTTTCAGCAGCGGCCCGCAAGTTAAATCGAGTGCAATCTGCCGTGAGCGGCTGGGTTAGCAGCCTTGAAGGCCAAATCGGTGTCGTTCTATTTGACCGGACGGGCCGATTTCCCAAGCTGACGCCAGAGGGCACGGTCTTGCTGGCAGATGCTCGCAACATTGTGGCCGGAGTGGACGCGCTTAAGGCACGAGCAAAAATGATGAGCGGAGGGCTTGAGGCGGAACTCTCTGTTGTCATTGATGTTTTCTTCCCGACCGCTGTAGTCAGCGCGGCAGTAAAGGCCTTTTCCGAGCGTTTCCCGTTCACACCGTTGCGGCTTTTTGTCGAGGGCTTGGGAGCGGGCTATCAGCCAGTGTTGGATGGCCGTTGCAGCTTAGGTATATTGGCAGCTCTTCCCGTCTCATTTCCCTCGCTGCTTAGTGTACGTCTGGGCGAAGTACCGCTCGTGGTGGTCGCGTCAGCCAAGCATCCGCTTGCTCAATTTGACAAGGAAATCCCGAAGAGTGAGCTGAGCAAGTATGTTCAGTTGGTGCTGACTGACCGTTCTGATTTGATGGGCGGGAAAGACTATGGCGTGATGTCACCCGTAACGTGGAGACTTGCCGACCTATCGACGAAGTATGCGTTTCTCAAAGATTGCGTGGGCTGGGGAAGTATGCCGCTCCACATGGTCGAACACGATATCGATGTTGGGGAGCTAGTTGTGCTCGAGGTGGAGGGGATGCCTCGTTCCGGCTACCCTTTGTCCATGTCGGCCGTTCATCAGGCAGCCTCTCCGCCAGGGCCTGCCGGCAGCTGGTTTATTGACCAATTAAGGGGCTGGGCGGCAAAGTCTTAATGTTTCGCTGGGTCAATCAGCAAATGCCCCAATGCCAACCCTGTTCGCCCCCTTGTTCAATTTCATCAGCGCTTTCATCAGAAGTAAACTGCCAAGCTTCATGGTCCGCTTCGGGCCGAAGCTAGCCGATTTCGCAGATTGCGCATCGGCCATGGTAGACGGGCAGACCTTCATCAAGCGTTCCTTTCACTCCTTCTGTAGGCACGCAGCAAGGTCTTGTCGGGCGCCTTCAGCCCGCCGGCTTCTTCTTTCCCTTCAATAAACTGCCCGCCGCATTTTCCTCGAAGCGCCCCGCCTCTTCTATATAGCCATGCACGGTGCCGTCGTGGCGCCAGCCGCCCTGGCGCTTGATGGCCTGGAAATCGGCGCCTGCCCGGTGCGCGCTGGTGGCCATGCCGCGGCGCAGGCTGTGGCTCGATAGTTCCGGCACGTAATCGAGCGCCGCCAACCCGGCGCAGCTTGCCAAGATCGTATTGATGCTGCTCGCGTGTAATTCTTTCATGCTCACGTGGCCCCACTGATTGACGGGGCGCAAGAGCGGTCCTGTGCGGATATGCGCGGCGGCCAGCCAGGCGCGCAGGGCCGTGGCTGGGCAGCAAACGCCGTCGCCAAACGGGATCGCCTTGACGATGCCCTCCCCCAATTGGTCCGTTTTCGAGCGGGGCAAGGTGATCACCATGCCCTGCGGTTCCCAGCTCACGTCTTCCAGCATCAATCCCACCAATTCGCTGCGGCGAAACCCTCCAAAAAAGCCTAGTTGCAGCAGCGCGCTGTCGCGCAGGGCCTTGACGCTGCCCAGCGCGGCCAGTTTGGCGACAATTACTTCCAAATCTTCCAAAGGCAAAGCCTTGGCCTTCTTCTTCGGCTTGCCATGCAGGCGGGCGATGCCGGCCAGGGTCTTGCGCACGGTGGGCGTGGACGCGGGGTCGGCAAAGCCCTGGTACACATGCCATTGCGACAGAGCCGTCAAACGCAGGGCCAGGGTGCGCGCGTTCAGGCTATCCGCATAGGCCAGCAGGTAGCGGATGACGGTGGACTCGTCCGCAGGCAGCGCCCCGCCCCAGCCCTGGAAGTGGCGGATGGCAGAACGGTAGGTGCGGCGCGTATTTTCGGACGTGGCGGCCGCAATAAAAGCCTGGTGGCGCGCGGCAAGCTCGGCATCGATCAGGGTGCCGCGTAATGGCGCAGCGGCGACGGCGACGCTTTTCGGTACGACAACACGGCGTTTCGGGAGGGGTAAATCAGGCATGGCGGCAGCGAAATCGTGGTTTTGTACTGTGAGGTACGCAGAATAGCATGCAAAACACCCCCATAACACGTGATAAGCAATCTTATCGCAACTTATATTTCTAAAAAATATGCAAAATTTCTATCGTAATATAATGCCATATTACGTATCATGTAATACGTTACTAAATTTCGCTCATAGGTGGTTTTATGGCCCGCACCGGCATTTTGTACTCTGATGTTATGAAAGCAGCTCAAATCGTCGCTGCCGATGGGCGCAATCCCACGGTCGACAGCGTGCGCGAAGCACTGGGCAGCACGGGCAGCAAGAGCACCATCGCGCCCCTGCTGAAACGTTGGAAGGAAGAGTTCCAGGGCGCGGGCGCCGTGAAAACGGAGGCAGGCTTGCCGGCCGAACTGATGGAAGCAATGCGCGGCGTCTATGACAAGCAGCAGCGCGACGTGGCGCACCAGCTGGAAACGGGCATGCAGCAAAACCGCGCCGAACTCGATGCGGCGCTGGAAAAGCTGAAGAAGACGGAAAACGAAGGACTGAAACTGACGGAGGCGCGCGCCGCCCTCACCCAGGAGTTGCGCGCCACCCAGCATGCGCTTGCACAACTGAAGGAAGAACACCATTTTCGCGCTGTCACCCTGGCCACCTTGCACAGCGATAACGCGGGCCTGACGCAGCGCCTGGCCGACCGCAGCGAAGAAATCGCCGCCCTCAACCGCCAGCTGGCGCAAGTGCGCTCGCAGTTCGACCATTACCAGGAAGCGGCAGCCGCACAACGCAGCGAGGAACGGGCGGAGGCACAGCAACGGATCAGCCGGCTGGAACAGGACAACGCGCAGCTGCAACAGCGCCTGCAAGGCCAGCAAGCGGCCCTGGTGCAGCAAGACATGCGCCTGGCGCAACTGCAGGCGGAACACGCGCATTTATCCAGCGTAGCGACCGCCGACCGCGAAGCGCTGGCCAGCGTGCGTCCCGAGCGCGACCAGTTCGAATTTCAATACTTGCAGGCGGCCGCGTCCGCCGACGCCTTGCTGGCCAAGCTCGACACGGCCTTGCTGGCGCTGAATGACGCCAAGGTCGCGCTCGCCGCGCAAGACCGGCAGCTCGACATGCTGGCGGAAAATACACAGGCATCGCAGCAGAAGATAGAAAGCCTGGCGCAGGAGCGCGATGGTTTGTTGCGCGACAATGCCGGCATGGCGGCCAGGCTGGCCCTGCTCATGGATAGCAAGGAGAAACGTGATGGTTGAACCGGTTTGCGTGGCATGGGATATTGACGGTGCCAGCCAGGTCGGGCCTGGCCAGCGAACAATGACTGAAAGCGCTGCCAGGCGGCGTGCTGCGTGCAGGCGAAGCGCAGTGTTCACTTTGCGCCACGTCCAATCTGAAGCTAATCTGACGCGTCACTCTCGCTTTCGGATACAAGTGGCAGCCCCGTATTGGCCAGCAACTGCTACAGGCGGCGGTTCAGCACGCTGTCGATATCGTGGCTAGGCAGTTCAAGGTCGACCTTGCCGTCTTGCAGCCAGTAGCCGTCACCTCCCCGTTGCAGCGCATCCATGTCGAGCGTGCCCAGCGCTGGCGGGATGACGCCCGTGAGCATCGCTGCCACGTCATCCCACGCCGCATAGAAAAGTTTCAAATACCAGCCGTCGTCATGGGCAAAGGCGAGAAAGCGGCTGCGCAGGGACGGCAGCGGCGTGAGGGCGCCGCGATGGTCGAGCATCGCGGCCACGTCCGCCTCAAGGGAAGCAGGCGGCTTGCCCTGGCAATCCCTGTGCCAATCGGCCCAGGCATGGCTGCCGCAGGCGTACAGGTCTTCGTGCGCCATGGCCGGCAGTTGCTGCCGCGCCAAGGTCTGGTAGCGGCCAGGTTTCCTGGCCGTCCCGGCGCTGCCCGTGCGCAGCACGATGCCGTCCGCCTTGCCGAGGGCGGGGATAAAGTCTTTGAACTCGATGCCCGAAGCAACCAGCATGCGTTCGGCCGGCTCGTGCCAGATATACAGATAATGTCTCAAGTAGAAGTCCGTTTTGGTTTTGGCGCCGTATTTGCGGCCACCGCGGCGCGTATCAGCGCCTTGAACGCCGCAGTGTCGAGGTGCCCGCCTTCGTGTATGTCGATGGCGCGGCGCGTGTTGCCGTCCAGGCTGGCATTGAACAGGCGGGCCGGATCGGGCAAGGCGGCGCCCTTGGCGAAGGTGAGCTTGACAGCCAGTTGATAGGTTTCGCCCGTGCAAATCATGCCCGCGTGCGACCAGACGGGCACGCCGCGCCATTTGACTTCTTCGACCACGTCCGGGTCCGCCTCGTGGATCAGTGCGCGCACGCTGGCCAGGGTCTTCCCGCGCCAGTCCGCCAGCGAGGCGATCTTCGCGTCGATCAGACTGGCGGCGGGCCCTGCGTTCGCGGCGTCATCGTCGGGCGGCTTGCCCGCTGCTGCCTTTTTCATGGCTGGTATCTCCTTCAATGCGCGTACGCCTTAAGTGCCGTACAGGCCATGCAACTGACCAGGGAGGCAAGGAACTGGTCGCGCAAGGCCTGGTATCGCCCATCCGTCGAAAAGTCACGCAGATCGGCAGGCTGGTTCTGTATGCAGGCGGTGGCGACCGTGCGGCTGGCGGCGTGCAGCAGCCAATACAGACTGATGATACCCGGTGCCTGCGCGATACTGGCGCTATGCAATCCTGGCACTTCCACGCCATCGCGCGCGTCCGTTTCCAGAGGCAGCTGCTGCGGCGGCTTGCCCGTGGCGGCCATTTCCTGCATCTGCGCCGCGACGGTCTCGCGGTCGGCGGCAAACTGGCCTTCGGCGCTGCGTTCGATCTTCAGGTTCGCGAAAAGCAAGCTGCTCTTGCGCCTTGACCTTGAACTCGCTGCGATTGATGCATTGTGCCAATGACGCCAAAGGATCTGCCTTGCGGCCTTGCGCCTGGACGCCCGGGGCGGCAAGCAAGGCGGGGATGGCAAGCACATGGCGGCGGTGCATGAAAGGCATCCATCATGGAGTCCAGGTGCCGCGAGCATAACTGTGCATATTACCAGAAGGCAAATGTTTAGTTGTCATCCTCTAAGTACCCACGGGGATAGCTTCTTAATATGAACTTCACCTTGCCCGCGTAGCATTCAAACTGGCAAGGCTCTCATTGTGCAGCGCCTGCCATTTCCCGGCAAAACCATGAATGACATCGCTTTAACCTTGTGCCACGGCACCGCCGTGGCGCCACATCGCGCCAGCGGGCACCGCCTGAAAGCGGCGCTGGGCGCCCTTTTCTTCCCCCGCCAGCGCACACGCTGGCAAGCCTTCCTGGGCAGCATGCCCGGCTTGAACTCTCTGGCGCAGCTGCATCCGTGCTTGCGCTTCAAGATTTACCGCCCTTATGCCTCGCGCCAGCTTGCTTGCGCAGATCGCCTGGCCTTGCTGGAAGGGCACTATCGCTTCCTGTGGCAGGCAGGCGCGCGCACGCTGGTCGAGCGCGCCGCGCGCCTGCCCGTGGTGCTGGCCGCGTTCGAAGGCAAGGATGGGGCGCTGTACCGCTTGCAGTTGACGGCCATCCACGACAGCTACCGCGAAGGCGAACTGTGCCTGCGCTTGACACGCGACGGCCAGCCCCTGTACCTGGCCAGTTTTTTGTTCCTGCCGCGCGCCGATGGCGTGTCCTTGCAGCTGGGGGCGCTGCAAGGCTTGCGCTCCGAGGCGGGCAAGCTGGCTGTCAAGGACGCCACGCGGGCCTTGCACGGTTGCCGTCCGAAAAACCTGATGGTGACGGCCTTGCGCGATTTCGGCGATTTTTTTGCTTGCAATAACCTGTTTTTGATCTGCAATGACAACCGCATCGCCCTGAATGCGCGCCGGCGCCGCCATATCGCCGCCGACTATGACCTGGCGTGGCAGGAATTGCACGCCTTGCGCATGCGCGACGGTAATTATCACTTGCCTTGCGCGCCCTACCGGGTGCCCGACATGGCCGAGGTGCCGTCCAAGAAACGCGCCGATGCGCGCCGGCGTGGCGAATTGTTGTTCGGCATGGCCGCCGACATGCGCGCGCAGCTAGCGGCCATGATCACCGCGCCATCTTGCCAAAACGGCCATCTTGTCAATGAAACTGTTATGCTGTACTCCCATCAATCACATACCTGACGGAATCGACGATGCTCCCACGCTTACGCACCCTGCTGCTACCCATGCTGTCCCTGTCCAGCGCCGCCACCCTGGCCGCCCCCGCCCTCGATGCCGCCGTGCGTGAACGGGCAGAAGCATTGGTGCGTGACGGCAAGCATGCGAGCCTGGTCATCGCCGTGATCGACGGCAAGGACAGCGCCGTGTACGGCTTCGGCCGCGCGCGGCCCGGCGACAAAGGCGTGCCCGATGCGGATACCGTGTATGAAATCGGCTCCGTGACGAAAACCATGACGGGCTTGCTGCTGGCCGACGCCATCGTGGCAGGCAAGGCGCAGCTGGAACAGCCGGTGGCCGAACTGCTACCAGCCTACGCCATCCCCGCGCTGGCGAGCCAAAAAATTACTGTAGGCCAACTGGCCACTCACTTTTCCGGCTTGCCCCGCCTGCCCGCCAATCTGGCGCCGGCGGACATGCGCAATCCCTACGGCGACTATGCCGAAGGCCAGTTGCGCACTTTTTTGGCCGGCCATGCGCTGGCGCGCGCGCCGGGCGCCGCGTATGAATACTCGAACCTGGCGTATGGCTTGCTGGGCACGGCATTGGCCACGCAAGCCAATATGTCTTACGAAGAACTGCTGCAAGCGCGTATTTTCCGTCCGCTGGGCATGGCCAGCAGCTCGGCAGTGACGACGCCCGCCCTGCGCGTGCGTCTGGCGCCGGGCCACCTTGCCGACGGCAAGCCGGCCGAGAACTGGGACTTCCAGGCCATCGCAGGGGCTGGCGCCGTGCGTTCCAGCGCCCGCGATATGATTGCCTACATGCAATCGTACATGCGGGCGACCAGTCCCGCGCAGCAACTGGCCGTGCAGCCGCGCCGGGTACTGGCCGGCGAAGGCGATGGCGATGGCGTGAAAAAGATCGGCCTGGCGTGGATGCTCGACCAGGTCAAGGGCCAGCCTTTTGCCTGGCATAACGGGCAGACGGGCGGCTATGCCAGCTTTGCCGGCTACACCCTGGATGGCAAGCGGGGCGTCGTGGTGCTGAGCAGCACGGCACGCGACGTCGATGGGCTGGGTGTGGGCGTGCTGCTACCCGGCAACCTGCCGCCGCCAAATGCCCCGGCGCGGAAGGAAATCGCCGTCGCCCCCGCCGAACTGGCCCAATATGCGGGCCAGTATGCGCTGGCGCCCACGTTTGTCCTCAGCGTGCGCCAGGGTCCGGACGGTTTGCTGGTGGGCGCCACGGGCCAGCCCGAAGCCCCCGTGTACGCCAGCGCGAAAGACACCTTCTTTTACAAGGTGGTCGAAGCGCAACTGGTATTCCAGCGCGATGCCCAGGGCGCCATCACGGGCGTCGTCCTGCACCAGAATGGCCAGGCGATGCCGGGCAAGCGAAAACCCTGAATATTGCCAAATCAGAAAAAGTGGCATAAAACTCAGGCGGCCTTCATGTTGGCGCCGTATCCTTCCCAGCGCATGCCAGCCACCTTATCCAGGCGCTGGCCTGTATTCGGCCCACCCTGGACAAGGTTCCCATGACACCCACTTTCGCCCTTCTCCCCCTTTGCCTCATCGGCAGCAGCGCCCTGGCCGCCCCCACCCTCGACGACGCCGTACGCCAGCGCGCGGAAGAACTCACGCGCACGGGCATGCACGCCAGCATTGTCATCGCCGTGATCGAGGGCAAGCACAGTGCCGTGTACGGCTTTGGCAGCGTACATGCCGGCAAGAACATCAAACCGGGCGCCGACACCGTCTACCAGATCGGCTCCGTCACCAAGACCATGACGGCCTTGCTGCTGGCTGATGCCGTCGTCGAAGGCAAAGTGAAACTCGACGAGCCGGTAGCGGCATTATTGCCCGGATATACGGTGCCTGCGTTCGAGGGCAAGACGATCAGCCTGCTCGACCTGGCCACGCATTACTCCGCGCTGCCACGCCTGCCCGACAACTTCGCGCCGAAAGACCCCGCCAATCCGTATGCAGATTACACGGACGCCAAACAGCGGCAGTTTCTCGCCGCCTACCATCTGCCGCGCGCCCCCGGCAGCGCCTTTGACTATTCGAATATAGGCTATGCCGTGCTGGGCACAGCCCTGGCTACGCAGGCGGGCAGCAGTTATGAAGCGCTGCTGCAGTCGCGCATCGCCGTGCCCTTGGGCATGCGCTCGACCTCGAACACGCCCACCCACGGGATGCTGGCGCGCCTGGCGCCCGGCCACCAGCTGTCGGGCGAACCGACGCCGGCCTGGGACTTGAACGTGGTGGCGCCGGCCGGCGGCGTGTATTCGAGCGCGCGCGACATGGTTGCCTATCTGCAAGCCTACATGTTCAAGCCGCTGCGTCCGTATGCGCTGGCGATCAAGCCGCAGCGTCCGCTGGCGCCGGACAGCGACACAAAAATCGGACTGGCCTGGCTGCTGGAGCAGCAACAGGGACAAAGCTACGCCTGGCACAGCGGGCAGACAGGCGGCTACACCAGCTATGCGGCATTTACCACGGATGGCAAGCGGGGGGTAGTAGTGCTGACGAACACGGCGCGCACCGTCGACGCCCTGGGCTTGTCCGCCTTGCTGCCTGGCACGCCCTTGCCACCCCTGAAAAAGCCGCTAGCCGCCATCGAGCTGCCGCGCGCAGCGTTGGCTGAATACGTGGCCGACTATGTGCTCGAGCATTCCCCTGAGGAACATTTCACCTTGACGGTGAGTCAGGGCAAGCATGGGCTGGAAGCGGCCGGCACGGGCGTCGGCTCGGCGCCCCTGTTTGCCAGCGCAAAAGACCAGTTTTTCTTCCGCGCCATCGAGGCGGAGCTGACCTTTACGCGCGACGCCACGGGCAAGATCGTCAGCGCCGTGCTCAAGCAAGGCGGGCAGGACGTGGTCTTGGCGCGCAAACAGTAAAACTCAAGCTGCCGGGTCTTGCATGAATTGCTCGACCCGTTCAACAAACGCCGCCTTGCTGCGCGTGCGCCATTCCCCAAGGAACACCTCGCTGCCCTTGACGGCTTTGCCGTGGCGGTCATAGTCCACCTTGCCCATTTCCAGCACGAATTCACCGTCTGGATCGTCTTCCGGCTCGAAGTGCGAATTGAAGCAGTAGCCGCTATCGCGACTATGGCCCCACAGCAGCAGCGCGCTGCTGAACCACTGCATGGTGTCCGGGCCCGGTTCCACCTCGAACAGGGTATTGACGGTGATGTGCCAGCCACCGGGCACGCGCAGCGGCTGTAGCGGATAAGGGAAGTTTGCCTGTTTCATGTGGACGATGGCGCGCGGCGCGCCCGGTAAAAAGTGAGGAATTCTGCAGCCGGCAGCGCTTTGGCAAACAGCCAGCCCTGGCCGAATTCGACTTTGCGTTCCAGCAAATAATCGGCTTGCTGCTGCGTTTCTATGCCTTCGGCCACGATCAGCATGTTCAAGGTGCGGGCCATGGCGATGATGTGCGGCGTGACGCTGCTGGTGGCGGCGTCCGTGCCGATGGTGTCGACGAAGGATTTGTCGATTTTCAGGGCGTCGAGCGGCAGGTTTTGCAAGCTCGACAGGCTGGAGTATCCCGTACCGAAGTCGTCGATGGCCACGGCGTGGCCGCGTGCTCTCGCCTTGTCGATGGTGGCGCGGGCCGCTTCCACGTTGATGAAGCCCCGTTCCGTTGCTTCCAGCCAGATCTGCTGCGCCTCGATGCCTGTGCCGTCCAGCGCACGCTCGAGCACGTCGAGCACCCTGCCCGTTTCGATATCGCTGGCGCACAGGTTGATGGCGATGTGCAGATCGCGGTCGGCCAGCAGCGCGGCGCGCATGTCGGCGATGACGCATGCGATGACCTGGTCGGTGATGGGCAGTATCAGCTCGCTTTCTTCGGCAACGGGGATGAACAGGTCAGGCCTTATCATGCTGCCATCGGGACGGCGCCAGCGTATCAGCGCTTCGGCGCCCACGCACACGCCCGTGTCGAGCGCGATGATGGGTTGATAGTGGACAAAGAATTCGCGCCGCTCGATGGCGATCTTCAGTTCTCCCATCAGCGACAAACGGCGGCGCGACAGCCACACGACGATGCCGACGATGAAGGCGGCCATCAGCAGGCCCAGCGGCAAAAGCAGCAGCTGTTCGCGCCGCAGCCTGTCGTTCAGCTTGCTGCGCGGCTCGATCATGACGGCCGTCAAGCCGTCGCGGTACAGCATGGCATGGATGCTGCCGTCCTCGGTGGCGCCGCCCGCCCCTGGCTGGCCGGCGAGCAAGGCTTGCACCAGCGCGGGATCGGGATGGTGCAAGGTGTCGAGCACGCCACCCTTGCCGATGGCCACGGCCATCTGGATATCGCTGTCGACGATGACGTCGGAAAAGCGCACGGGATCGATCAGCACCTTATAGAGGGTCGGCCGGGATTGTGGTTTTTTTCGCGAAAAGCTAACTAAGCTATTGATTACATGGAAAGAAATAGTAAATCGACACAATTCTCTATCCCCCGTGGATACAATAGCCTCCCATTGATGTTTTTTTATAAACGGATAGACTTCTATGTCGTGGGTCCTGTGGTCTATCCAATCTACATGTGCGCCGACAGCATTTTGAGCACTCCCGCTGTGCTACTTAATCAACTCCTGCCCTTGCGCCAAGCCGGCTGTCACTCCAATGATTGCTCTTGCAGGCGTAGACGCTGATAGATGGCTATCTTGTGCCCGGACAGAGGAGCACGCTCTACGTCCTCATGCCAGTCAATCATGGATACTTCTTCCGATGTCACATCGTTTGTCCAAAGAAGATCAGCCAGTTCAGTGGCATCAGAGTGCGATAAACGAAGGCCGCTTTCGCAGTCCGCAACTAATGCATCATCGACAAGATAGATTCTCGCTCTCACAAAAGTCCTTTTAAGAAAACGCCAAGTGATCCGCACCCAACTTTTGTTTCGAAGGTCCTTATCATATGATGGCATTATGGTAGTACAGCTCGGCCTCAACGGCTTTTCGTGTCTGGGCTATAAGGGTTTGCATTTCAGTCGTCGATCAGCGCCTGAATGATTGGGCACCATTCGTCCCGTTCCTCGTTGTCGCACCGAGCAACCATGCCTGTGAGAGCGATTTTCATCGCCTGCAGATCGGCCAATTTGGACTCCACCATGGCAAGCTTCCTGGCAGCCAGATCGCGCGTGCCGATGCAGGCCAGCGAACCTTCCAGTTTGAGCAAGCTCGTAATTTCATCGAGCGTGAAGCCAAGTAGCTGCGCGCGCTTGATGAACCGAATCCGACGGATGTCTTCTTCTCCATAGGTCCGGTAGCCTCCGTGCGGCCGCGCCGGTTCGTCGATTAGCCCGCTACGCTGGTAAAACCGGATTGTTTCCACGTTCACGCCGGCGGCGCTGGCCAAACGGCCGATGGTCATTTTCTCGATCATGCACTTGACTCCGTATCTATGTACGGAGTTTATCCTATTCTCGTGTAAAACCAATTGGAATCACTATGACGATCGGAACGAAAGGCACTCTGGCCGCTGGGGTATTGGCGGCGCTTGGCGCATCCGCATGCTGCGCCGGCCCGCTCGTCCTGCTGATGCTTGGCGTCGGCGGTGGTTGGGCGTCGCGCCTTATCGCATTTGAGCTGTACAGTCCTTATTTCACCGGCCTGACGCTGCTGCTTCTCGGCCTGGCCTTCTACAATCTCTATGTGCGTCGACGCGCTTGCGCGCCGGGTGACGCGTGCGCTGCAGATCGAGTCATCAGGAACCAACGCATCCTGTACTGGCTCGTTACGTTGCCAGTGATACTGCTGCTGGCATTTCCCTTGTATGCCCCGCTGTTCTATTGAAAGGATATTCTATGCGCATCCCCACCTTCATTTTCTCGCTGCTACTGGCTGGATCGGTTTTCGCCAGTTCGCCGAAAACCGTCACCCTCCATGTCCAGAATATGACTTGTCCGGCATGCCCGATCACCGTCAAAAAAGCGCTGGAGCAGGTTCCAGGTGTGAATGATGTGAAGATCGATTTCGAGCACAAGACCGCAACGGTGCATCTGGATGCGGACAAGGCCAATATCGCGCTGCTGACCAAGTCAACCACCGATGCGGGCTTCCCGTCCACGGTCGGGAAGTAACGCCATGGCCGAGGCAATTCTCACATCGACCCTGTCCTGCCCGCACTGCGGACTAAGCAAGCAGGAAGTCATGCCTACCGATGCGTGCCAGTTCTATTATGAATGTACGGGCTGCGCCATCGTGTTGAGGCCGAAGGCCGGCGACTGTTGCGTCTTCTGTTCATACGGCACAGTGAAATGTCCGCCAATCCAACTGCAGCGTGGGTGCTGCGGCTAACCAGCCGCTGAATGGACTGCTACTGATCGACATAAACACGCAAAAACAATTAATTTGACTCAAAAACGATTACAAAACGGTCATTTTCTCAAAAAACGATTATATAATTGTCATTCTGGCATTTCTCATAGGCGGATGCTCAGTGGGTCTGTCTTTGAGGTTGCTGGGGTGGCTGCGATCTTGTCGAGGTAGGCCCGCAAGTGCTCGTCGATTTGCTCCTGGGCCTGAACCTTGGCGTTGGCCTGCGCGAGCATGAACTCCAGCTCGCTGATCTGCGCCTTCAGCGGCGCCATACCGTTGTTGGCGTCCCTCAGCTGTTCAGCCAGCAATTCCGACTCGGCAATTTTTCTGGCAAGTCGGCGCTCGGTATCGAGGGTCGGCCGGGATTCCTGTAAAAATTCCCAAAATTTGATCTAAGTTTCTGTTTTTAAAGAATATTAATTCTGATTTTTGTTGCAATATCTCTTCATTTAGACTGGCGGCCGGCTGTCCAGACCAATCTCTACCTCTACTCTGAGGCGGGTGGTCGGTCCAGTGAATGCAGATAACCCCGCAATTCCTCACTGATGCCTTGGCTCGCTTCGGCTCTAGCGTTAGCTTGGACCAAGGACAATTCGAGTTCACGGAATCGGGTTTTCAGTCCCCCCATCTCCATGCCCAATTCTGCCACCTGTCCCAGCAATACCTCATTCTCAGTCACTTTGGCGGCAAGTTGTCGTTCCAGGTCTTTGGCGTGCTGCTGCCCCGCATGAAGCTGCTCGATCTTTTGATCTTGCCGGCGGCCGAGCGCTTGTTGCTCGTAAAGCGCCTGTTTGTAGTGTGACAGCTCGGCAACCAACTTAGCGCCTTCCTGGTTCAATCGAGTCGCTTCTTCCTGTTTGAGCACCACGGCTTGTTGCTGTTGCCGTAGCTCTGCTTGCAGTTGCTGTATCTGCTGTTCATGGCGCCGCTGGTCCTGATCGCGCTGTTCCTTGACTGACTGACGATAGTGCTCCAGGGAGTCGCGCGCATGGGCATGCTTTTCCTCCAGCGACCGCCGGTGCGCCTCATTTTCGACCAGGCGCTCTTGCAAATCGGCCACCTGCTGCTGCGTTGTGTGGCGCAAGATGGTCTCATTTTGCAGACTGGAACGAGTTTGGGTATGCGTCCGTATTTCCTCGATGCCGTCATCCCTGGCCTGGCGCAATTGCTGTTGTAGCGCCGCCAGTTCTTTCTCATAGTTGTTCACGGCCGCGGCATGGTCGCGCTCCTGCTCGGCGTTCCGAGACTCGATAGCCGAGGTCCGTTCGTCGGCTTCTTCATGCAGTCGCGCGGCCAGTCGAACCACAATATCATGCAAGGCATCGCTGATCGGCGCCTTGCGCCCGTCGCCAGAGCCTTCTTCCGTCTCCAGTTCTTTCAGATATTTGTGGATGGTGGTCTTGGACCCCGTGTTGCCTAAGGCAACGCGGACAGCGTCGACCGAGGGGTAGCGCCCTTGGGCCAGCAACGCATCGCGCGCTTTTTTGATATCAGATTGATACAGTCCGGCGCGGGCCATGGCGTCTCCACGAAATAAGATGATGGATTACATACCATGTAATTACATACCATTTTTCGAGAAATTCAAGCTCAAATTTTCCTTGAAATTGAAGCAGGATAATATAAGGTTATCCTGTGTCAGACCTGCTTTCGTGCCATTTTGGCCGCGTGTGTTGTACATTTGCCGATAGCGCCAGACATAATTGGTTACGCCGCTCGCTACGATCTACACGCCGGCGTTACCCGCCCGCTTTTTCTCCCTTGTCATGCCATGTCTAATATCGACCTCTTTCTGCAGGCCGCCACGCGCGAGAACACGCGAAAAAGCTATCAAAGCGCGATCCGCGACTTTGAAGTGGAATGGGGTGGTTTTTTGCCGGCGACGTCCGATAGCGTGGCACGCTACCTGGCCGATCGTGCCGGCAAACATGTCGTCAACACCCTGCGTCAGCGATTGGCCGCATTAGCTCAGTGGCATCTCGACCAAGGCTTTCCAGACCCAACCAAAGCTCCGGTAGTACGCCAGGTCTTGCGCGGTATCCAGACGCTGCATCCAGCCGAGGAAAAGCGGGCAAAACCATTTCTGATCGATCAACTCATGCTGGTCGAGCACTGGTTGACGGCCAACGTCGACGCCGCGCAATCCCAGGGAGAAATGGGCACCGAGCTGCGGTACCGCCGCAACAAAGCGTTGTTTCTGCTTGGTTTCTGGCGCGGGTTTCGCGGCGACGAGTTGACGCGCCTGCAAATTGAGCATGTTCACATCACGCAAGGTGAAGGGATGACTTGCTTCTTGCCGCGCACCAAAGGTGATCGCCAGTTCAAGGGCGGCAACTTCAAGGTGCCGTTGCTATCGCGCCTGTGCCCGGTCAGCGCTTATGAGGAATGGATCGCTGCGGCGAGATTGACGGCTGGACCGGTGTTTCGTGCCATTGATCGCTGGGGCAACATCAGCGATAACGGACTAAACATCGATAGCCTGGTACCGCTCCTGCGTAATATCCTGCAGGAAGCCGGCGTTGATGCGCCTGAGTTGTACAGCGCTCACTCGCTGCGGCGCGGCTTTGCCAGCTGGGCAACAGCCAATGGATGGGATCTCAAAACGCTAATGGAGCACGTGGGCTGGAAAAACGCCCAGTCCGCCATCCGCTACATCGACAGTGAAGATCCCTTTAACCGGCACCGCATCGAGCAAAATCTGCGTCCTCCTGAGAGCAAGTGATCGCACATCTGCGGCTGTACCGAAGGCGCGTATCCACTGAGCACCTTATGCAGGGCCGATTCGAATGAAGTGATGGGTTTGGTAAAGGCCATCAGCCTGAGCCTCGATCTGATGCGTAAACCTGCCGCCCACGACCGATACTGCTCAGTCAGTTCGGCTATCCGCACCGAGTTATTGCCCATATGGGGGGTATCTCAGAAAACGAAAAATTAAGCACGTGAAGCCCTGGCTTGCTCAGATGGCTGACTGTTCGGCACTTACAACATGGCAATTGCAATTGCCCAACCCTTGCAAAATGCCGCATGCCTGCACAGGGCGAGCACCTGAACACTGTTCGCGCAGAACAAGCAGGTATTGCCTCAACTGCAACAACGCTTCCACACGTACTTCCACTTGCTGGATATGGGTGTCCAGTAGCACATTAACCTCGCCACAATCCTGCGTTGGGTTGTCTCTCAGACCTAACAACGCCCGAATCTCGCTCAACGTCATGTCGAGCGAGCGGCAATGACGAATGAATTGCAAGCGCTCAATGTGAGCATCGCCGTACAGCCGGAAGTTACCACCGCTTCGCGCCGGCTTCGGCAGCAGCCCTTCCTTTTCGTAGTAGCGGATGGTCACAGCCACGCACCCAGAGCGCTTGGCGAGATCGCCAATTCTGATTTCCATGCCTCAATCTCCATTTATTACTTGACTCTATAGTGACTATAGGGATTTTAATTGAGATTGTATAGAACATTTGAAGGAGTTATCCATGAGCGAATGCGCTTCAAAGGGGTGTGGCTGCACAACTGAGCCGATCATCCAACCCACGACACAAGTCCCGCAGACAACCGAATCGGCTCAAGCGGTGTATCGCATCGAGAACATGGATTGCCCCACGGAAGAGGCGTTGATTCGAGGCAAGCTGGGCGGGCTGCCCGGCGTAGTCGGACTCGACTTCAACTTGATGCAGCGCACTTTAGCCGTGCGGCACGAATTGCCCTCGCTATCTTCCGTTGAGCAAGCGCTGACGGCCATCGGTATGCAAGCCGTGCGCATGGATCAGGCATCGACCGAAAAAAAGACCAAGCTGTCCATCGCCAAGATGGATTGCCCGACCGAAGAAGCGTTGATCCGCAACAAGCTCGGCACCGTGGCTGGGGTTGCCGATCTCGATTTCAACCTGATGCAGCGCACGCTGTCGGTACGCCATGCTGACCAAGCTCTACCTGACGTGCTCGCGGCTCTGCAAACGCTTGGATTTGAGGCGCAGGTGATGGACACGACCGAGGCCGCACCATCCACTTCTCCTTTGACCGCGCCAACCAACTGGTGGCCGCTGGGCATCTCGTTGGTAACTGCATCGGCGGCCGAGGCGGTCTACTGGTTCCACAATGGCAATCATTGGTCGGTCGTCGCTTTGGCCCTGGTCGCAGTCTTCACGGGCGGCCTCTCCACCTACAAGAAGGGTTGGATTGCGCTCAAGAACCGTAACCTCAACATGAACGCTCTGATGTCGATTGCCGTCACGGGTGCCATGTTGATCGGTCACTGGCCCGAAGCGGCTATGGTGATGGTGCTCTTCGCGCTGGCCGAAGTGATCGAAGCCAAGTCATTGGATCGCGCCCGCAACGCAATCCGTGGCCTGCTCGACCTGACCCCGGAACTGGCCACGGTGCAACAGATTGACGGTACATGGAGGGAGGTGAGTGCAAAGCAAATTGCCATTGAAAGCCGCGTCCGGGTCAAGCCGGGTGAGCGCATCGCCCTTGATGGTGAGGTGCTGGAAGGCCGCTCTGCCGTAAACCAAGCCCCGATCACGGGTGAAAGCCTCCCGGTCGAAAAGGCCCCCGGTGATTCGGTGTTCGCTGGCACCATAAACGAATCCGGTTCATTCGAGTACCGCGTCACCGCTGTAGCCAGCCACTCCACACTAGCCCGCATCATTCACGCGGTTGAGGCTGCTCAGGGGAGCCGTGCACCAACCCAACGTTTTGTCGATCAGTTCGCCCGCTGGTACACACCCATTGTGTTTGGCGTTGCCATCGCCGTTGCGTTGTTGCCGCCGCTGTTCATGGGTGCGGCATGGCTCGACTGGATCTACCGTGCATTGGTTCTGTTGGTGGTCGCCTGCCCATGCGCACTAGTAATCTCTACACCGGTCAGCATTGTCAGCGGCTTGGCCGCTGCCGCCCGCCACGGCATTCTCATCAAGGGCGGCGTCTATCTGGAAGAAGGCCGCAAGCTGCGCTGGCTGGCTTTGGACAAGACCGGCACGATCACACACGGCAAGCCCGCACAGACCGATTTCGTCGCATGGGGCAATACACTCGCCTTGGACAGCCGCAGCATCGCTGCCAGTCTGGCTGCCCGCTCCGACCATCCTGTATCCAAAGCGGTGGCACAGGCCGCGCAGACTGATGCAGTTGCCCTATTCGACGTAGCCGAGTTCAGCGCGTTGCCCGGTCGGGGTGTGCAAGGTAAAATCAACGGGGAGACCTACCATCTTGGCAACCACCGGATGCTCGAAGAGCTGGGACAGAGCACTCCAGAGCTGGGACAGCGCATCGCTGCGCTGGAAACCGCGGGCAAGACCGTCGTGATGTTGGTAGGCGCAAAGGAGGTACATGCCTTATTCGCCGTAGCGGACACCATCAAGGACAGCAGCAGGAACGCCATTGCAGAGCTGCATGCACTGGGCATCAAAACCATGATGCTGACCGGCGATAACCCCCATACGGCACAGGCCATTGCCGCACAAGCCGGAATCGACCGTGCGCAAGGCAACCTGCTCCCAGACGACAAACTGCGCGAAGTTGAGAAACTTGCCAGAAACGGCAAGGTTGGCATGGTCGGTGATGGCATCAATGATGCCCCGGCCTTGGCACGAGCGGACATCGGCTTTGCAATGGGGGCTGCTGGCACGGATACCGCAATCGAGACCGCCGATGTGGCTCTGATGGACGACAACCTGCGCAAGATTCCGACGTTCGTGCGCCTGTCGCGTGCGACGGCGCAGGTGCTGATGCAAAACATTGTACTGGCCCTTGGCATCAAGGCAGTGTTTCTGGTGCTTACCTTCACGGGTCACGCGACCATGTGGATGGCTGTGTTTGCTGATATGGGGGCTAGCTTGCTCGTCGTTGGCAATGGCCTGAGGCTGTTGCGCAGATGAGCTGGAAATTCTTTCTCTATGACTGGGGTGGCCTGAACATCGCGTTGTTTCAAGCCATCAACACGGGTACACCAGCCACGCTGGGGCAGCTAGCGTGGTTCTTCAGCCTCGTGGGGAGTTACTGGACAGCGCCGCTGATGATGCTGGGTTTGTGGCGGTGGTCGAAGTTGGCCATCAACCCGGCGCGTGGCGCGGTCGTTCTGCGCCGCCTTATTGGATTTAGCGCGGCCGTCTTGCTGGCTTTCCTGGTCACCACCGTCTTGAAGCTATGGCTTGACTTTCCACGCCCGCCTGCCGTTCTCGGCGACCTGGTACGCGTCATCGGTGAGATTGAGCAGCACTACAGCCTGCCCAGCGGGCATGCTACCTATGGCGCGCTGGTGGGCGGCGCGCTCTGGCCTTTGATGGGCCGTCGTGGCCACATCGGTTTAATGCTGTACGCCATGCTGGTCGGCTGGTCGCGCATCGCAGCCGGAATGCACTTTCCAGCCGATGTGCTGGCGGGGTGGGTATTAGGATTAAGTTGCTCGGCGCTCACCGGGCGGCTGACCCTGCTGGCTGCCCCTGTGTGGCAATTGCCTCGCCGCACATCGACTTGGATCTGGTTTGCAATGGCCGCCAGCGCTGTCATGACCGATCAGCTCGCGAAGTTCGCCATCACCCGCACGTTTGCCTACGGTGAGCAGGTCGAAGTCACCACCTTCTTCAACTTTGTCCATGTTCTGAATCCCGGCGCGGCATTCAGCTTCTTGGCGAATGCCGGCGGCTGGCAACGTTACTTCTTCATCACGCTGGGTCTGGCCGTTTCTGTTTGGCTGGGACGCATGCTGTGCCAGCAACGGCCACGGCTTGAAGCGGCGGGCTACAGCCTGATTCTTGGTGGTGCGCTTGGCAATGTCGCGGATCGCGTGTTGCGTGGACAGGTTGTTGATTTCCTCGACTTCCATTGGCGGCTCGCGCACTGGCCCGCCTTCAATGTCGCCGATGTGGCAATTTCTGCCGGAGCCGTCTGCTTGCTTTTGGTAGTTGTAATCCAAAGAGGTGTAACCGCAGAAGGCGAATTGTCCGGTTGAGCTATACCCTGCGGCCGGAACTGGATGCAATGCTGGCTCACCAGAACCGTCTGCTCAAGATTGCCCGCGAGGGCGGCCAGATGACGCCTGCCGACCTGGCTAAGTTATCGAGGGCATGGCCACCGTCACCGACGAAATCATCGACCTGCACGACCGCATTATGGGCAAGCTGTTTAATGCTGCCCAGAACAAGCATCAGCAGCAGTTCCAGGCGTCCAGCATGGCGATCAATGCCAAGGCGCGCCTGTGCGGACGCATCGGCCAGGTGCTGGTTGACGCCAAACAGTCGGGCCGCGACCCATTCGCCGCCATTGAGGCCGTCATGTCCTGGGATGCCTTCGTCGATCAGTCCTTCCTCGGTCGGGCAATCCATATTTTCGATGTGATATGTCGCGCGACTTTGGTCTGCAAGCGAGGAGGTCATCATTGACGTCGATGATGTCACCGCACAACCGCAACTTGTTGATTCGTTTTTGTCTTCAAAGAACTCCTTTATTCATGTTTCCCTAGTGTACTGAGTTGGAAATTCGTTGATGATTAAATGTGTTGAAATCGCATGGAGACAAGGAACAAAGCACAGCTAGGCCGGGGCCTGGCGCGCATTTGTGACGCAGTATCGGAGCGATTCTCGGCATATTTATTCAACGAATTTTTAACTCGGGACACTAGCGTTATTTTGCAGGGTTAGCGCTGATGACTGTTTCAGAGAGAATACCGGAAAAGCGTTACTCTCTAGGCTAGGCCAGTGTACGCCACTCGGCGCATGCTATCGAAGGTGACCAGCTTGGTGGCTTGGGCTACTTTTTGTCCCGAGTGAGAGGCGTTTCGGGGGAACTGTCAGGCGAAACACTACCCGACAGGATCTGTATTACTTCCGGCACGTTCCCGTCCTTGCAGTATTGTGGGGATATTTCGACCTTGTCGTAAAGCTCAGGCTTGATCGATGAAGGCACATGCGCGCTGAGATATTCGCCGTGGCGGCCGTGGGGAACCTTGATTCCTATATAAGTTCCGGCAGCGATCTGCGCTGATGTCAATGACGTAAGACAGCGCGGCGGGGATACGCGTAAATTCTCAACGGTGTAGATTTCGCTAACATAGCCGGCTCGGCTGTTGGGACCCAATCCCGGATCTGTCGCACATCCTGTTAGAGTTAGAACCGCAGCCGTCAATGCCGATGCTACCAATGCAAATATGTGAGTTTTCATCGCAGTCTATTTCCATGAAAGTGAGGTCACCTCGTCACTAGCCAACTTTAGTGGCGCTTTGAATGTCGTTGATGAAGACCCATCCTGTGCTGGGCTGCGCAGCCTGAATAATGAGCTGCTGCAGCGACTCAGCCAAGCCGTCGTCACAAATGAGTTCCAACTTTATTTCCGCCACTACCGGCTCGGCAAGCTCGACGGAATAGTGTTGCTGGTGCGGGTCCGCACTGGTGTACAGTCTTTGCACAGTTGAGACTGTCAGGTGATAGCAACCGATACCCGAAGTGATATCGCACATTCCGGAGTCACGCAATGCCTCGGTCACTGCGGTGATGTGATGAGGATGTACAAAAGCGTTAATCTGTTTCATGTCATGCTCCGCTAAGGGATGCCGCCCGTTGGGGCGGCAAATGGTCGATTAAGTCGCCGAAAGAGCTTTACGTTGCTTGCGATTCTCCACCCACTCGTAGAGCAGCGGAAGTAGTAAGAGGGTCAACGCCGTCGAAGTGAATAGACCGCCAACAACAACGGTGGCCAGCGGTCGCTGTGTCTCGGCCCCGACTCCGCTCGACAACAGCATCGGTACCAGACCAAAAATCGCGATCGATGCGGTCATCAGGACCGGTCGCAAACGCAATGCCGCTCCTTGCCGCACCGCGTCGCGAATCGACATGCCTTGTTCGCGCTGGTCATTCAGGAAGGTGACCAGGACTATGCCATTGAGCATGGCAACGCCAAAGACCGCGATGAATCCGATCGCCGACGGCACGGACAGGTATTGTCCCGTGATGAACAGGCCCACCACACCGCCGATTGTCGCGAAGGGCACGTTGGCGATGATGAGCGTGGCGTAGGTGAGTGAATTGAAAGCTGTGTAGAGCAAAATAAAGATCAGGCCGATGGTCAAGGGAACGATGATGGCCAGTTTGGTCATCGCTCGTTGCTGATTCTCGAAGGCACCGCCCCACTCGATCACATAGCCCTCCGGAAGCTTGACCTGTTGAGCGATTTTTGCGCTGGCTTCCTTCACGAAGCTATCTACGTCCCGGCCTTTGACGTCCATCTGGATGACCGCATAGCGCTGCAGCTGTTCCCGGCGGACGAACGAATAGCCTTCGTCGAGTTCGATTGTCGCCACATCCGACAGGGGCACCAGGGCGCCGCTCTCGGTGCGAATCGGGATGGCACTGATGCTTTGGACGCTGTTGCGAAATTCTGGCGCCAACCACACCTGGATGTCGAAGCGTCTGGTGCCCTCGATCACCGTGGACACGGCCTTGCCGCCGATACCTGCCTGGACCACATCGAGGATGTCATTGGCGTTGATCCCGTAGCGCGCTGCGGCGTCCCGGTTCACATTAATGACCAATTGCGGCTTACCCTTGTTTGCTTCGAGCGACAGATCCGCTACGCCAGGAACTTTGTCAAGTACGCCCTTGAGCTGGCCGGATAGCCGGTCCAGCGTGTTCAGGTCCTCACCATACAGCTTCAATGCCAACGTGGCGCGTACGCCTGAAATCAGCTCTTCTACGCGCATCTGGATCGGTTGGGTCGCCGAAATCACCGATGAAGGTGCGGCCTTTTCGAGCTTCTCCTGCATCGTTTTTGCCAACGTCGGCACGTTGATCTTCTCGGGCCAGGTGGCTTGCGGTTTCAGATTCACCAGCAATTCCATGTAGTTCACGTCTGCCGTATCACCTTTTTCGGCCCGTCCAATCATCGCAATGGCCGAGTCAGTTTGGGGGAACGTTTTCAGCGTCTTTTCCAGTTGCTGGGAGATGCGGATCGATTCGTCGAGCGAGGTTGATGGGATGCTGCTTACTCGGAACATGATCGTGCCTTCCTGCAAAGAAGGCATGAACTCCTTGCCCAGAAAAGGAACCAATGCAAAGGACGCGAGCAGCGCCACGACCGCTACGCTGACGACGAGCTTTTTTCGTTCCAGTGCCCAATCCAGCAATGGCAGATAGAGTCGCTTTGCATGCCGAACAACAAAGGTATCCTTCTCTTGCTTAGGTTTCAGAATCAGCGCCGACAATACGGGCACCAGCGTCAGTGTCAGTACCAGTGAACCGATCATGGCAAAGGTGATGGCCAATGCCATCGGCTTGAACATCTTGCCCTCCAATCCGGTCAGGGAGAACAAGGGCAGGAAGACGACAATGATGATCAGGATGGCAAACGCAACGGGGTTCATCACTTCGCGCGCCGCCTCAAGGATGATGTGGGTCTTGTTGACGGACTTGCCGCCTTGATGGGACAGCAAACGAAATCCATTCTCGACCAGCACGACCGCGCCGTCGACCATCATGCCGATCCCCACCGCCAAGCCGGCAAGCGACATCAAGTTCGCTGAGAGACCCCATTGCTTCATCAGGATGAAGCTGATGAGCATTGCCAACGGCAAGGTGACGATAACGACTAGGGCGGACCGGATTTCACCCAGAAACAGGAACAGAATGAGTGCAACCAGAATCGACCCTTCAATCAAAGCGCGTTCCGCCGTGGCGACTGCCTTGTCAACCAATTCGGTACGGTCATAAATGGGCTTAATCGACACGCCTTTGGGCAGCCCTTGTTGAACGACCTTGAGTTTCTCCTTCACCCCTTCAACGACAACCTTGGCATTTTCCCCGATGCGCTGCAGCGCCGTGCCAAGCACGACTTCTTTGCCATCCTTTGTTACGGCACCTGAGCGCAGGGAGGGACCTTCCTTGACCTCGGCGATATCTCGCACATAGACCGGCGTACCGTTGCGGGTCGCCAGTACCACACTGCCAATGTCTTTCACACTAGCGACCAGACCCAGGCCGCGCACCAGATATTGCTCTTGTCCGATGTTCAAATACTGCCCGCCGACCTGGCGGTTATTGGCCGTTAACGTTTCCATGACGGCTTTGAGGCTGATGCCATATTTGATTAACTGATTCGGATTGATCAGCACCTGATACTGCTTTTCATCACCGCCCCAGGATGTCACGTCATCTACGCCAGCCGCCGTGCGCAGTTTGAGCCGCACATTCCAGTCTTGCAGCGTTCGCAAGTCCATTGTCGACATGCTTTGATCAGCCGATTCGACGGTATACCAGAAGACCTGTCCCAGTCCTGAGCTATTGGCACCGAGTGTCGGCTCCCCATACCCTTCCGGTATCCGCTGTTTCGCTTCCAGCAATTTTTCGCTGACCAGTCGCCGCGCGAAATAGGTATCGACGTCATCCTTGAAATTGACACTCACATAGGACAACCCAAACAGCGAGACTGACCGAATCGCCTCCACACCGGCGAGACCAGCCATGCTCGTTTCGATCGGCGTGGTCAGCAGTTTCTCGACATCTTCGGCAGCCAGTCCTGGCGATTCCGTGTAGATATTGACCTGAACCGGGGTGACGTCGGGGAAAGCATCAACCGGCAGATCGCGCCAGGTCTTTATCCCAAAAAGAATAACAATCACGAACGCAACAATGACCAGCACCTTGTAGCGCAGCGATACATCAACAATGGTATTTAGCATAGTGGCCCCTTAATCAGCGTCGCCGATTTGCGACTTGAGCATCTTGGCCTTCAATGCATAGGCACCAGAAGTCACCACTTTTTCGCCTGGCTTGATACCCGACTTCAACACCACGTTTCCACGCAGCTTTTCGCCCAGGTCGACCGCGCGCGCCTCGAAGCCATCGTCCTCGCGCACAAATGCAGTAGGTTGTCCTTGAATTAGTACGACGGCCTGTTCGGGAAGCAGCAGCTTCTTGCTCCCACCTCCCGCCATGATCGCCGCTGTAGCGAACATGTCCAATTTCAGCTTCCCGTCTGGATTAGGAACCTCTACTCTGGCTTTGATTGTGCGCGTCTCCTTGTCCATTAGGCTGCTGATATAAGAGACCTTTCCTGTAAAGCTCTCACCGGGGTAAGCGGTCAAGGTAATGAGTGCCGCTGCGCCGGTCTTGACTCTCGCAATATCCTTCTCGTACAGGTTGACATCAATCCAAACACTGGAGAGGTCCGCTATGGCATAGAGGACCTTATCCGGCTGCGCAAGCTCACCGAGCACCGCTTTTTTTTCCACCACCGTGCCGGCAAACGGCGCGGAGACAGCAAATACAGAGGTGCCGCTTGTGGACGCCTGGTGCCCGGCGACTCCCAAGGTCTGACGCCTATCTTCCGCTGCGCGCAACACGGCCTTGGATTTCTCAAAATCTCCCTTGGCACGCAAATAATCCTTTTGTGGGATGATTTGATCGGCAAACAGCTTGTCAGCACGTTCCGCACCGGCCTTTGCCAAAGCATGTTCGCTGACCGCCTGTATGAATGCAGACTGAGCTTCTCCCACTTCAATGCTGTCGATCAACGCTAGCGTTTGACCCGACCGCACATTGTCTCCCAGATTGCCTATTACTTTGACTAGCCGACCTGCGACTCTCGGCGCGACGTGGGCAAACCGGTCTTGATTGGCACCGATCGATGCTGTCACTTCGATTTGCTCACTGACCTCTTTTTCTTGTAATGGGGCGATGGAGATGTCCGCAGCTTGAATCTCTTCAGCGGAAAGCTGTAGCTTTCCCTTTTCATGTTCGGCGCTTTCTGCCGATTTCCCTTTCTCGCTCGCCGAGTCGGCTCGCTGTCCAGCAGGCTGTTCTTGTTTAGCGGCGGTCGGTGTCGAGGATTGCCCTTTGCCGCAACCGGCGAGGGCCGCTACCAAGAGGAGCGCGCAGGCGCAACGCCATTGGAGTGAGGTCATGGATATTTTTCCGTCAGAATGTTTGGAGTTGGAGTGAATCTCTGGGCTCATCTTGGTGCCCCGGTATCGAGCCATCCGGCTGCCTGCTGCAGAGCAATACGTGTCATCCGCAGTTCGGTTTCGGCATCGATCAGGTCGCGCCGTCCATCGAGTACTTGGCGGTTTACGAGAAGGAGTTGCATCAATCCGATCTCGCCTGCCTGCAGACTCTTGAGCGACAGGCGCTGGTTTTCTTCAAGAGCGGGAAGCGCGGACAGACGCAAAGCGTTCATCCGTACAATTTGGCTCTGTAGTTTTTGCCACATCGCGTTGATGTCCGCTCCTGTGTCGCGAATAGCGCTTTGCCGCTCGATCTGTGCCTGCGTCAGATCAGTACTTGCACGCCCGATTCCGCTGGCGTTATTTCGAAATAGTGGCAACGGCAGTGACAGTGTCAATCGGGTAATCCGTTCGCGGGCATCACTAGCGCCTTCACGGGCGGTCGAAATTCCCATTGTCACGTCCGGGTAACGCGCCGCGTGCTCAAGAGAGAGGCGATGTGTCGCCGCCTGTTCGCGGTGATCGAGTACTCGCAGCTGAGGACGGTTTGCGCTTTGCTCTAGCAATTTTTCCAGTGTGTAGTCGGGCGTCGGAACATCCAGCAAACCTATCGCTTCGGGAAGCTGGCCGGGTGGCAACTGGAGGATCGTGCCCAATTCTGCACGGGCTTGTATCACCTGTTCTTGCAATGAGCCGATTTGATTTCTGGCACGAACCGCTTCGACTTGGGCCAAGTTGCCATCGAGACGGCTATCCTCGCCGGCCGTCACCCGTTTCTTGATTGCCAATGCGGTATCTTCAATGGTCTTCAGCGAGCTCTGTTCCGTTGCCGCACGTTCCTGCAGCGACAGCACTTGGACGAACCGGCGTTCTACTTCACCGCGCAACCGGAGCCGCGCCTCCTCAATCGATGCATCGAGCGCATCAAGTTCCTGTCGGGCCGCTTGGCGCCGATAACCTTGTTGGCCCGCGATTTCGACGGTTTGGGCGATGCCCACCATCCACTCGCGTTGAATGTCGGATGTCAAGCCAGCTTGGGGCACAGTGCGCCGAGTGCGTTCCAATGACAATTCCGGATTGTTACGTAGCAGGCCGCGCGCATCTGCCGCTTCGCCTTCGACCGCCGCCCGCTGTGCTAGCGCACGGCGCAGATCTGGGTTCTGTTGTTCAGCACGCAGAAACGCCTGTTCGAGCGAGAGCGAGGTTCCGGACGTCATGGCAGTAACGGCGGTTTGATCAACTGAGATTTGTATCACCCGTTCACTGGCATGGGCAGCAACGGGAATGACTAGTAGTGCCGCAAAGAGCGGCAGCATAACGACTTGCATCGAATTCTCCAACAAAACGAGGAATATTCGGCGAGAGGTCGCAATAGCGCCAACTAAAGTGTGCGCTTAGAACAGAACGCCCCCGCCAGCTCAGCTGGCGGCAGGCCATTTAGGCCGTATTGGCCCATCGGGAATGTGCGATTGGTATGCCGTGGCATCGGATAAAACGGACACAAAGTCTTGTTCTACCGGAATTAATGAATTGAAGGAGTACGCTGGTGTAGCGGCGGCAAAATTACAAAACAGGTGGCAACCTGGGCAGCAACTACGTTGATATTTGTTGGCAGTTTTCTGAGTGGGCTTATCAACGGTGGAGCGTTGTCCTGCGTTTTCAGACGCAGCCTGCGAAAGACTCGTGTCCGCCAATTCGCGTATGCCTGCTATCGCTGCCCACGCCATGTGGAGCGGCAATAAAGTCATTAGCAGGATAAGGAGCGCACGTTTCATCCCTTAATATTATACACATAAGCCTACGACTAGCAAAAGAAGATTACAATGGGAATTATTCGCATTAACCTTTCGATTTTTGAAGAAAAAACTGTATGTTCACTCTCCGCTTTTTTTCGATTGCCCTGATCTGTCTCGCGTCATCGCTGCTGCCGGTTCATGCAGATGACCTATCCACACAGAACAAAACGAAGCAGGTCTGGCAGTTGCTCGACTATATCGCTGTTGACTATCATAAATCCGTCAAGGACGGTGCGGTGGTCAACCAAGTGGAATACACTGAGATGCAGGAGTTTGCTTACACCGCGGAACGGCAACTGACAGAAATGCCGACCAGCCAGGCCCTACCAGGATTGATAAAGGACGCGGCCACGCTGCGTGCGTCCGTTGCTGAAAAAGCGCCGGCGGCGGCGGTCGGCGACCAAGCGCACGCGTTAGCTGCCGCTTTGCTCGCGATCTATCCTGTTCCGGTTGCTCCCACCAAATTGCCGGATCTGCAGCGTGGTGCAGCGCTCTACCAAAGCCAGTGCGCTTCCTGTCACGGAGTATCGGGCCATGCTGATGGCCCACTGGCCGCCACCTTGAATCCACCACCCATTGCGCTGTCGGACCACAGTCGCGCTCAAGAGCGTAGCGTGTTCGCCCTGCAGCAAATCATCACACAGGGCGTCGCGGGTACATCAATGCCAAGCTTTGCACAACTATCAGAGGATGAGCGTTGGGCTGTCGCCTATTTTGCGTCTACGCTGTCGTACTCTGGGAGTGAGCGTCAGGCAGGCGCAAAGCTATGGTCGTCACGTGCGGATCTGCACGCGGCCGTGCCCACGCTTGCCAAATTGAGCCTGACCGCCGAGGCGGCGCTTGCCAAAACCGCTGTAGGAGATGCGGCGCGGCCGTTGGTCGCCTATTTGAGAAGCACGCCGGACGCCCTCAATGCATCGGGCGCGGACAGTCTTCCGATTGCCAAGAACAAGTTAAGGGAAAGCATTGCCGCCTTGGATAGCGGAGACAAGTCGGCGGCGGCGCGGCTTGCGTTATCTGCCTATCTCGACGGATTCGAACCCGTCGAGCCGGCGCTGGCGGCCAAGAACAAGGGCTTGTTTGAGAATATCGAAAAGACCATGGGCTCTTATCGCAATGCGGTCACTACTGGGAATGTCCCGCAGGCGCATTCCATCGAGCAGCGTTTGCTGGTGTTGCTGACCGAGGCGCAATTAGCGCTCGATTCATCCAATGATCCGCTGTCGACGTTTGTGGGCGCGTTGACGATCCTGCTGCGCGAAGGGCTTGAAGCATTGTTGGTTGTAGTCGCGATGATAGCTTTTCTGAAGAAGGCTGAACGCACCGACGTTCTGCCCTATGTGCATGCCGGCTGGATGGCGGCGCTGGCGGCAGGCGGACTAACATGGGCGGTCGCCACGTACCTAGTCGACCTGAGCGGAGCTAGCCGCGAGATGACAGAGGGGTTTTCGGCCATCTTTGCCGCTATCGTTCTACTCGGCGTTGGCATCTGGATGCATCAAAAGAGTCTGGCGGGGCGCTGGCAATCCTACGTCAAACAAAAGCTGTCGTCGGCGCTGAACAAAAAATCGGCCATGATGCTGTTCCTATTGGCGTTCGTCACGGTCTATCGTGAGGTCTTTGAAACCGTCCTGTTTTACGCGGCGCTTTGGACACCAGAGAACGGTGGGTACTTACTCGCCGGCCTTGCGACCGGCACGGCAATCCTCGCTGCCATCGGTGTGATTTTATTGCGCTCGTCGGCGCGTTTGCCGATCAGCCAGTTTTTCGCGTTCAGCTCGGCTCTGGTTGCAGTGCTGGCAATTGTGCTCATGGGTAAAGGTGTCGCCGCACTGCAAAAAATTGGCTATCTGGAAATAACGCCAATCACCATGCCTCGAATTGACGTCCTAGGTGTCTACCCGTCGATGCAAACCATACTGGCGCAAGTGCTGACCCTGATGATTATTGTGGCCAGCGTTGTCTACAATATCCAGTCTCAACGGAAATCAAGTGCAAAAGCGGATGACGCCATGATGGAACGTTGACTCGGTCAAGATAATTACCGTAATCTCGTCCAAGGAAGATGACCGGCTGGAATACCGTTCGTCGTTTGGGAATTGGCACGAAGTTACTGTAAATGGCGGGGTATCGACGTTGATGCGAATCAGTTTCGTTTCGCCCTCGCACGTAGCAGGCTTCCGGCCGCGTTATCCTCGAATCGACCGGCCTCCTCGATGTAACCTTGCCCCGTGCCATCGTGGCGCCAGCCGCCTTGGCACTTGATGTCGCGGAAGTCAGCACCAGCCCGATGCGCGCTGGTGGCCGTCCCCCGCCGCAGGCTATGGCTCGACAGATCCGGTACGTAGCCAAGCCCGGCCAGCGTCGCGAGTTTTTTGAAGGGTCGGCATCCGACGCCGGGATATCATTCAGCGTCATCGCCACTGGTAAAGTGCTTGCTGATGGACTTCTGCTTCGCCGCGCGGTGAGCAACCTCGTATCGAACGCCATACGGTACACCCCAAAGGGTGAAACTATCACGCTCACGGCGACAGCTAACGACGACGGGGCCGTGGTTTCCGTTTCCAATCCTGGCCCAGTCATCATGCAGGAACACCTGCCGCGGGTGTTTGACCGGTTCTACATTTCCGATAAATCGAGGTCCAGTACGTCAGCCTCGGCTGGGCTTGGACTTTCAATCGTCAATTCCTTCATAGGGCTTCACCATGGCCGTGCCAGTGTCACGAGTGAGCTTGATGGATTTACCCAGTTCACGCTATTTTTTCCTGAGACGACTGCACCGAACGAAACAGTTTGAACTTCCCCTGAAAATTCGTCTTCCACAGGTGACGTAAAATAACGTTACTTTGGAAGACTTAGTTCCTTCGATGGCCAAGGAGCTTGGGCTGAGCGACCAGACGCTGCGCAACTAGATGAAGGCGGCCACTCGGGCCAGCTCAAGGGAGCGGACAACAAGGTGGTGACGCCGGAAGCGATGGAGGTACTTCAGTTTGTGAAATATTGGCTCAGCGCTACGCTCTGAACTTATCGAGGAAATACGCGCAACATTCCAAAGTAATTTCATGCGCTATAATACTTCGCATGGTCAAACGGTTCCTTTACATGATAGCTGTCGCATTTGCTCTCCAGATGAGCTGGGGAGTCGCGAGCGCCTATTGCATGCATGAAACCGGTAAAGCCAGCCAGCATTTCGGACATCACCAGCATGAACACAGCAAATCGAAGGATGTTTGTTGTGGAAATGCGTCTACGCCGAAAAAAACTTCGGTCCACCTCGATTGCCCATCGTGCACTCATGGATCTGTTGGTGTGCTGGCATGGACTGCCAGCTTCCTCGAACCCATGATAGTAGATCATCCGGCGCCCTTGTTGGTACCGGTACTTCCCCCTCCCTACCTCGAATTACCCGAACGCCCTCAGTGGCATGTCGCCGCCTAGTCCGGCGACACTCGTTCCTATACATCTGCACATTTTTAGCTCCCTGTAGATCGTTACGCATACGCGTAGGCGTGTCATCGCCGGATTCTTCCTATTCATTTTTTTGGAGAATTTTATGCGACTATTTTTACTGCCGCTGGGGCTTGCGCTTGCATTGGCATATCCCTTGCAGGCGACTGCACAAACGGCATATCCGCCATCTGCACCTATTATTTCAGAAGCCGCTCAGGTCGGTTCTACGCCTCTCACTCTGTCTGAGGCAATCAGGCTCGCCTTTGAGGGAAACCCGGGATTACGGGCCGCCGCGCGCGATATTGATATCGCCGCTGGTGAGCGTATCCAGGCCGGCGCACGACGCAATCCTGAACTTTCTATCCTGTCCGAGGGTTTGCAGAAAGAACAGCGGACAAGAACCGTACAGTTTAGCCAGCCTTTGGAGCTGGGCGGCAAACGTGCTGCACGCATCGTCGCTGCCGATGTCGGAAGCGAAATCGCTGCCGCTGATCTGGCTGGCTACCGCACGTCGCTGCGTGCAGACGTCGTGACGGCATTTTTCGATGTCGTGGCGGCGCAAGAGCGCTACCAACTTGCACAAGAATCGCAACAACTCGCCCAGCGCGTCAGCGATGCCGCCGCAAGACGTGTCATCGCCGGGAAAGTGTCTCCGGTAGAAGAAACGCGGGCGCGCGTCGCGGGAGCAAGCAGTAAAATTGAACTCAATCAGGCAACTAACGAGTTAACGCTTTCCAAGCGGCGCCTTGCGGCAACCTGGGGCATCCAAACACCGCAGTTCTATTCTGTGGTGGCGCTTGATATGTCATCTACTGCCATTCCGACATCGAACGAATTGCTGACACGCCTGCCAGGCGCACCCCAAACGCTGCGGGCACGGCTCGAAATCGATCGCCAGATCGCACTGGCCAAAGTCGAACGCAGCCGCCGGGTACCCGACTTGAATGTGATTGTCGGCACGCAGCGCGATGAACAACTCGGTCAAGCAGGGCCACGCCGCACCATCCTGGGTCTGTCGATCCCCCTCCCGTTCTTTGACCGCAATCAAGGCAATGTCCTTGCCGCATTGCGCCGTGCCGACAAGGCAAAGGACGAACTGAAAGTGGTGGAGAACAGGTTGACAATGGAAGTTGGCGAAGCATCGGCACGCCTCGAAGCCGCCCAGTCCGAATTGGGGATTTTACGTACCGAAATTTTGCCGGGCGCGCTCAGCGCGTATGAAGCGGCATCCAAGGGGTTTGAGTTGGGCAAGTTCGGATTTCTCGACGTACTCGATGCCCAACGCACGCTGTTCCAGGCCAAAACCCAATATGTACGAGCGCTCGCCGAATCGCATCGGGCCGCTTCAGACATTGACCGCATTCTCGGCCGCGTTGAATCGAACGGCGCATTGATCGCACCTGCGATCTCCTATCAGGAAGCAAAATGAAAACACCGAACATTGAAAAGAAAACAATAGGCGCGATTATCGGCGTTCTGGTCGTCGGCATAGCCTTGCTGATCGCTATTTTATTTACCGGGAAATCCGACAACAAGGAAGAATCCAAGGAGGCCGAAACGTCCGAGAGTGCCGACGCCAAAGGCGGTTCCGGATCCGGCTCGACAAAAAAAGGAGCACACGGTGGCAAGTTATTTGTTCAGGGAGCCACGTCGGTTGAAGTGGTCCTTGCCGAAGAAAACGGCGAGGCCCGCCATCGCCTCTGGCTGTACGAGAACGGCAAACAAATCGCCCCGGCTTCGGCCACTGCGACCGAACAAATCAAACGCGCCGACGGACAAACGCTGAACTTCGACTTTGCCGTCGACAAGGACAGCCTGCTCGCCAAAGGCAGCATCGCCGAGCCACATATCTTCGACGCGTTCATTACCGTGCGCAAGGGTGGCGCGGCGATTCAGATCAAGATCCAGAGCGAGGAAGGCAAAATCGAGCTGAGCGCGGCCCAAATCAAAACCGCCGGTGTGGTCATGGCGACCGCCGGCGGGGCCAAGATCAACAGTGTGTTTCAACTGGCCGGCGAAATACGGTTTAATGAAGACCGTACCGCGCACGTCGTGCCGCGGCTGCAAGGGGTCGTCGAAAGTGTCGCGGTCGAGTTGGGACAGCAGGTCAAAAAGGGACAAGTTTTGGCGGTCATCGCCAGCACGGTACTGTCGGAAATGCGTAGCGAGTCACTTGGCGCCCAGAAGCGCCTGGCCTTGGCGAAACTGACGTATGAGCGCGAGAAGAAGCTCTGGGAAGACAAGATCTCTGCCGAGCAAGATTATCTGCAAGCTCAGCAGAGCCTGCGCGAGGCCGAAATCGCTTCACAAAATGCGACGCAAAAAATCGCCGCCATCGGTGCCTCCACCGGAACTTCGGGCGCATTGAGCCGTTTTGAACTGCGCGCCCCGTTCGACGGCGCTATTGTGGAAAAGCACATTACCCTGGGCGAGTCCGTCACGGCGGAAGCGATGGTGTTTACCATCGCCGACCTGTCCACCGTCTGGGCCGAGATCATTGTCCCGGCCAAGGATATTGGCGCTGTGCGAGTCGGCACGAAAGCCATCGTGAAAGCGACCTCCATGGATTCCGAGGCAAGCGGCGTCGTGTCATACGTTGGATCGCTGCTGGGCGAACAAACCCGCACCGCCAAAGCACGCGTTACCCTGGCCAATCCGAAGCTGGCATGGCGCCCGGGCCTGTTCGTGAACGTCGAACTCACGTCCGATGAGCGCGATGTTGCAGTGGCAGTGTCGAGCGAGGCGATCCAGACGGTGGGCGAAAGTCCTGCTGTGTACATCGGTATCGAGGGTGGCTTCTTTGCCCAGCCAGTGGAAACCGGCCGCAGCGACGGTAAATATACCGAGATCGTCAAAGGCCTTGTCGCCGGTACGGTCTATGCGGCAAAAGGTAGCTTCGTCCTCAAGGCGGAGCAGGGCAAAGACAGCGCCGAACATGCACATTAAGCCGGAGAGAACTCATGTTTGAACGCATAATCCGTTTTTCCATTGAACACCGATGGTTGGTGATGCTTGCCGTTATTGCAATGATGGGCGTTGGTATATTCAGCTACCAAAAACTGCCCATCGACGCGGTGCCGGATATCACCAACGTCCAGGTGCAAATCAATACGTCGGCAGCGGGCTACTCACCGCTCGAAGTCGAACAACGCGTGACGTTTCCTATTGAAACAGTGATGGCCGGCTTACCCGACCTCGACCAGACACGCTCCCTGTCACGTTACGGCCTGTCGCAAATCACCGTGATCTTCAAGGACGGCACGGATATTTACTTCGCGCGGCAACTGGTTAACCAGCGGCTGCAGGAAGCGCGCGAGCGCCTGCCTCAAGGCGTATCGCCAGTGCTCGGTCCTATTTCTACAGGCCTGGGCGAAATCTACCTGTGGACGGTGGAAAGCGAGCCAAATGCAAAAAAAACGGATGGCCAGCCCTACACGCCGACCGATTTGCGCGAGATCCAGGATTGGATCATCAAGCCGCAATTGCGCAATGTGACAGGTGTTACGGAAATTAACTCGATCGGCGGTTACGCGAAGGAATACCACGTCACCCCGAATCCAACAAAATTGTCCTCTTATGGTCTGACTTTCCAGGACATCGTCACCGCGCTCGACAGCAACAACAATAACGTCGGCGCCGGCTATATCGAAAAACGCGGCGAGCAATTCCTGATACGCGCGCCGGGCCAAGTCAAGTCGCTCGACGATATGCGCAATGTCATTCTCAACACAGTACAGGGCGTGCCGATCCGCATCCGCGACGTCGCTGAAGTTGAAGTGGGTCGTGAGCTGCGCACCGGCGCGGCAACCGACAACGGCCGCGAAGTCGTACTCGGTACCGTATTCATGCTCATAGGCCAGAATAGCCGCATTGTGTCGCAGGCGGTCGATAAAAAAATGGAGGAAATTAATCGTACCTTGCCCGCTGGCGTCAAGGCGGTGACGGTCTACGACCGTACTGTCTTGGTGGATAAAGCAATCAATACCGTCAAGAAAAACTTGCTCGAAGGCGCGGTACTGGTAATTGCCGTGCTGTTCCTTTTCCTCGGCAATATTCGGGCCGCACTGATCACCGCGATGGTCATTCCGCTGGCCATGCTTTTCACCTTTACCGGGATGGTTACCTATAAGGTCAGCGCAAATCTGATGAGCCTTGGCGCCCTGGATTTCGGCATCATTATCGATGGCGCCGTTGTGATCGTCGAAAACTGCGTACGCCGGCTTGCGCATGCCCAAGCACACCACCAGCGTGCACTGACCCGCTCGGAGCGCTTTCATGAGGTATTCGCGGCGGCGAAAGAAGCGCGCCGTCCTTTGTTGTTCGGCCAACTCATCATCATGATCGTCTACATCCCCATCTTTGCGCTCACTGGCGTGGAAGGGAAAATGTTTCATCCGATGGCGTTTACGGTAGTTGCCGCTCTGCTGGGTGCGATGATCCTGTCCCTGACATTCATTCCGGCTGCTGTTGCCCTGTTCATCGGCAAGCATGTCGCTGAAAAAGAAAACCGTCTGATGGAGTACGCCAAGCGAATCTATACCCCGCTGTTGGCGAAGGTCATGCTTAACAAGGCAGTCGTGGTAACGGCCTCTGTCGTACTCATTATCCTTTCGGGCGCTCTCGCAAGCCGAATGGGCAGCGAGTTTGTACCGAATCTCAATGAGGGCGATTTTGCCATCCAATCGCTGCGTATTCCAGGCACCAGCCTGACACAATCGCTCGACATGCAGAAAAAGCTCGAAGCCGGCTTGAAAGCCAAGTTTCCAGAGATCGATCGCGTGTTTGCTCGTACTGGTACTGCGGAAATCGCCTCCGATCCCATGCCGCCGAATATTTCGGATGGTTATGTGATGCTCAAGCCTGAAAAAGACTGGCCTGCCCCGAAGAAAACACGGGCCGAGGTGCTGGCCGCAGTGCAGGCCGAGGCAGCAACGTACGCCGGTAACAGCTATGAGTTTTCACAGCCAATCCAACTGCGCTTCAATGAACTCATTTCCGGCGTGCGCAGTGACGTCGCAGTGAAAATTTACGGCGACGACATGGACGTGCTAAACGCCACCGCAGCACAAATCGCCGCGGTGATCGGCCGCATTCCCGGCGCGGCGGAGGTCAAGACCGAGCAAACGTCGGGATTACCGATGCTGACAGTAAATATCGACAGAGAAAAGACGGCGCGTTATGGCCTCAATGTCGGCGCGGTACAAGAGGCCCTGGCCATCGCCACAGGGGGACGCAACGCCGGAACCGTATTCGAGGGCGATCGCCGTTTCGATATCATCGTGCGCCTGCCGGAAAACCTGCGCACCGATCTGGAAGCACTCAAGCGCTTGCCCATCCCACTTGCCCGCGCCGCAGGCAAGGATGGCGTTCCAGGGGAAGTAAGCTTTATTCCTTTGGCCGAAGTGGCAACACTCGATTTTGCACCCGGACCCAACCAGATCAGCCGGGAAAACGGCAAGCGGCGCATCGTCGTCAGTGCCAACGTGCGCGGACGAGACATCGGCACCTTTGTTCCTGAAGCCGAACAGCTGATACAGAGAGAAGTCAAAATCCCGCCAGGCTATTGGATGACGTGGGGCGGTACCTTCGAACAATTACAATCGGCCACCCAGCGACTGCAGCTGGTAGTGCCGCTTGCACTGTTCCTGGTCTTTACCTTGCTATTTGTGATGTTTAACAACGCAAAGGATGGATTGATCGTGTTTACCGGAATTCCATTTGCCTTGACGGGTGGCATCCTGGCGCTCTGGCTGCGCGATATCCCGCTGTCGATTTCCGCTGCGGTGGGCTTCATCGCCTTGTCGGGAGTCGCGGTACTCAACGGCTTGGTGATGATTTCCTTCATCCGTACGCTGCGCGAGGAGGGTATGTCCCTTGATCAGGCGATCACGACGGGGGCACTGACACGCCTGCGGCCGGTGTTGATGACCGCGCTGGTGGCCTCGCTGGGATTCATTCCAATGGCGATCGCAACCGGCACCGGCGCCGAGGTGCAGCAGCCACTGGCGACAGTCGTTATCGGAGGGATTATTTCCTCGACACTGCTCACTTTACTGGTGTTGCCGCTGCTGTATCGCTTGGCGCATGGCAAGGACGACGATGCAGAACCGGTCGGCATCCACAAAAAGGATCCCATTCCAGCTTGATTTTTTGCTACCGAGCTTTTGTTTATTCGGTTTTCCACCTGGATGTTTCAACGCCCAGGTGGATCGAATTTCAGAGCGTCGGCTTGCAATACGCGAGCAAATTATTGCTGTTGATGAAATTTTCAACAGGAAAGTACGAGGAAATTAAATGAGTTACTTAAAAATAATAATAATCTTTTTGAGAGATTGTTCCATGAAAGCCATTCTATTAATTTTACTTGTATTTTTTGTCTATGACTCTGTCTCCTATTGGACCCCGGACATACGGTGGTTGCTGAGCAGATCAAACTAAAAGACAGAAAAATTTAAAAAAAACATCAAATTTTCATCGAATCCCAACCATTAACATCTTTATTTCAGTGAATGAGGGTTTCAAATGATGGATGACAGCCGCACGGCATCTCCGAAAAAAAATAATGAAAGCGTCGCCGTTGTACAGGCGAAGGACATTCATGATGAGGTCACGTGGACCGTGATCGGCACCTCGGCGCTGACGTTTCTACTCGTTGCGGGATTCGTTTTATGGCTGCATTGGTCAAGCAGGACCAAGAAATCCGATCAGAATAAAAAAGGGCATGCGGAGGCACAACCCCGAAAGCGAAAGCGCTCCCGTCGTTAGCCGGGCGCTTGCCTCCGTTTGGTGGCAATAAAGGCTCAAGATAAATGGACTTAAAGAAATGTGTGAACATGTCGGCGACGTGTGTATGAGCGCGCCAGGTGGAAAATGTGCCGATCATGTCCAGGAGATGCACATTAAAATCATTCATATCCTTATTGATCTGGTCGAACGCGCATGCTTTACTTAAAATTATTGAAGACTTGACGTATCCGCAAACCGAGGCGATAACACCAACAGGAAATAGTCGATGAGTCACCAGCCGACAAAACAGCTAGCGGTAAACAAGGCACGAAGGGCAACGCTTTTTTTTATCACGGCGTTTGCCGAATTGGCATCGATCTATTTTGCTCTCGTATGCCTATCGGCTCCTCACAGTGCCTGGTTATGGGCAGCGGTAGCATTGAGCAGCGGTATGTTTTTCGGCTTGGTCATGTTGCACCAATCTGGCAATCAGGGCATGTATTCAATCTATGGCGCCGTTTTCTGTGCCAGCGTAGCGGCTTGGTTTTGGCTCAAGTCGAATCTGCTGATTACGCCGGTCGACTGGTGCGGAATTGCAATCGCTTTATCCTGTGTCGTGCTCATCACTTGGCCGAAGCGTCGCAAGGTGCGGCCTGAGGTTGATCGGTCAGAAAAATGACAAAAAAATCCAGATAAAACAAATAGACTTTTAAAGGGGGGTAAATTGATAAGCGATCATGCCGGCGTAGTGCTCGGCGTATTGGGCTTCGCCATATTCCCCGCGATCGCCGTCGTAGCAGGCGGTCTGGTGGCATTCGTATACCTCCCCCGAAAAGCAGTGCGCAGTGGCATCCAGCACTTCGCTGCCGGACTTATTTTTTGCGTACTGGCCACCGAATTATTGCCTGATCTGGCCCACAGGCGCATGCCGCTGTGGACCATCGTGGGGTTTTCATTGGGCTTCATCACGATGGTAGCGATTAAGTTCTTTTCTGAAAATGCCAAGATGGAAGGTAAGTCTTCGCCAAAGTTGTCCATGGGTTTGCTTGCCGCGATGGGAATCGATATCGCGCTTGATGGACTGCTTATTGGGCTTGGATTTGCTGCAGGAAAAAAGCAAGGCTTGCTGCTCACCATCGCTATGACGTTGGAAGTATTTTTTCTTGGCCTGGCATGTGCCACGTCGCTAAGCGCAAATTCCGAACCACGCGGGCGGATGATCTGGATTCCCGTGCTGCTCGGCGCTTTGCTTCTTGCCGGTGCGGCCGAGGGGGCGATCGCGTTGACCGTGCTGCCTTCGGCGGCGCTCGACGCACTGCTCGCTTTTGGCGTCGCAGCCTTACTGTACCTGGTGACCGAAGAGCTGCTGGTCGAAGCGCACGAGGCTCCTGGAGCTGGTGAGCAGCCCCCTGTCATGCTCATCGGCTTCATGCAGACAGGGATGTTTTTCATCGGCTTCATCGTATTGCTCATCGTAGGGATGATTCTTTAGCGGCAGTATACCGACAGCGGCGCCATAGATGCCGCGCCGGATAAGTTTTAAACATGGCCGGCGTTGTCAGCCGGTGGCCAACTATTACCCTTAAAAGAAAGTAAAAAATTCGATGACCACAGAAACCAAAGTTCGCCTAGACCTGCCCCTTGTGCTACCCGACGTGCGCGATGCAGGCGACCGTTGCGTGGAACGACTGACGAGATTGTTGACCGGTCGCCCTGGCATTGAACAGGTGCATATCACGGGCGTCGATGCGGGCAAGCCTACCTTGTGTGTCCACTATGACCCCGAGGTAATGACTTTGCAGCGCGTGCGCGACTTCGTGAGCGCGGCCGGAGCACAGTTGACATCCAAGTATGTACATCTTTCGCTGCGCACGAGCGCCGCCCTGCATGCGCGTGCGGCCAGAACCTTGGCTGAGAACCTACGCCGCATGCCTGGCGTGTTCGAGGCCGATGTAGCGCCCTCAGGGGCCGTCAGGGTCGAATATGACCGCACACTCGTTTCAGAAACGGTCTTGCGCGATAAAATCTCAGATCCAGAACTATCCGTTTCTGGATCGAGTGGCGCGCAGCCGGGAGCGAACAGCATACCGCCGGGACAACCCGCGCATGAAGAAAGGGACGGCGGTAGCAGTACGGCTCGCCACAAGGACGGCGTGCAAGCAAACAACCATGCAGACCACAAGCATGCCGACAGCGACTCCAAGGACAGCCATGCGAATAACGATCATGCCCATGGCGGGCCGTCCGGCGAAAATTCGGAACTCATCTTTGCAGGTATTGCCGGCATCATGCTCTTGTCAGGTTGGGCAATAGGCCGTCTGGCATTCGGTCCCGATTGGCTGCCAACAGCCATGTTTATCGCGGCGTATTTTTTTGGCGGTTATTTCACCGTCAAGGAAGCTATCGACAATTTACTTGCACGCCGCTTCGAGATCGACACCTTGATGCTCGTTGCGGCCATCGGCGCCGCCGCTTTGGGAAAATGGGCGGAAGGTTCGCTGTTGCTCTTTTTATTCAGCCTAGGGCATTCGCTGGAGCATTATGCGATGGGACGTGCACGCCGAGCGATTGAAGCCTTAGCAAAATTGGCGCCTGAAACGGCCAGCGTGCGCAGGGATGGCAAAGTGGTTGACGTACCCGTAGCTGAGCTACAACTGGGCGATATCGTTATTGTCCTACCGAACGAACGTCTCGCAGCAGATGGCGTCGTTACGAAAGGCACGACCAGCGTGAACCAGGCACCGGTGACGGGGGAAAGTGTTCCAACCGACAAACAGCCGACAGACAATCCTAAGGAGGCGGTATTGGCCTTTGATAAGGTTGCTGCTGAAAATCGAGTCTTTGCAGGAACCATCAATGGCAGCGGGGCTATTGAAGTGATGGTTGCCAGGCGTGCAGATCAATCGACTATGGCCCGCGTGGTAAAAATGGTCACCGATGCCGAGACACAGCGCTCTCCGACGCAAAACTTTACCGAGCGCTTCGAACGTATTTTTGTACCGGTGGTCCTGGGACTGGTAACCCTGCTCTTGTTCGCCTGGGTCGTTGTTGATGAATCATTCGCCGAAAGTTTCTACCGCGCCATGGCGGTACTGGTCGCGGCAAGTCCTTGCGCGTTGGCGATCTCGGTGCCGAGCGCTGTCTTGAGCGGTGTCGCGCGCGCCGCGCGCGGCGGCGTTCTTGTAAAGGGCGGTGCGCCGCTGGAAAATCTGGGTACCCTGACCTCTATTGCCTTTGATAAAACTGGCACCCTCACCGAAGGTAAACCGAAATTGACGGATGCGATCGCAGCCGCAGGGGCGACCGAAGACGAACTGTTATCGGTGGCGATGGCGATCGAGGAACAGAGCGATCATCCGCTGGCGTCCGCGGTCGTGGCCGGCGCGAAGGAACGGTTGGGCGACAAGCCAGCGACCGTGCAGGCATCCGATATCAAGAGTATTACGGGCCGTGGGGTGCAAGCCATGGTGGACGGCGAATTGGTCCATATTGGCAAGCCGGCGCTTTTTTCGGAGATCGACGGCCAGCCGTTGCCGGCGGACGTCGAAGAGTCGAACAGTAAATTGGTGGTGACTGGACGCACGACGATGATAGTACGCAAAGGGCAGCGCTTTCTTGGCGTATTGGGTGTCATGGACACGCCGCGTCCGGTTGCCAGCGACGTCATGGCGGCGCTGCGCAAACTTGGCATTGAACGGCTGATCATGATTTCCGGCGACAACCAGCAAGTCGCCGACGCGGTCGCCAAAAGTGTCGGCCTGACGGAAGCCCGCGGCGATCTCATGCCTGAGAAAAAAGTCGAGGCCATCAAGGAACTGCGCCAGAAACACGGCAAGGTGGCAATGGTCGGCGATGGTGTGAACGATGCGCCGGCGATGGCCAATGCGACGGTTGGTATTGCCATGGGCGCCGCCGGCTCGGATGTCGCGTTGGAAACGGCCGATGTTGCGCTGATGGCAGACGACCTGGCGCAGTTGCCGTTTGCCGTCGGCCTCTCGCGCAGTACGAGCCGCATCATCAAGCAGAACCTATGGGTCAGCCTTGGCGTCGTCGCAGTCCTGATACCAGCCACCATCTTTGGTTTGAACATCGGAACGGCTGTCATTTTTCATGAAGGATCCACGCTACTGGTCGTCATCAATGCCCTGCGTCTGCTTGCGTATGGCGACGTGAAACTAAAACCCACATCCGCTTGAACAAGGTCAAGGCGCCTTTGGGTACCTGACAGACCGCTACAGTGAACGGAACGAACAGGCGCGAACGCGATTGACAGGCAAATCGAACGCATCTAACGACCGCCGCCGAAGTCGCCATTCGACGGCCCGCGGCGCTGGCGGATTCGCCCCCATGGGGTGCATGTCCTCTGGCACGCCGAAAAAAATGCAAGTTGTCAAGTACCCGGCATGAATATAGAATTATTAATATTGAAAATAGAAATTTGATGATTGACCCGCATCTCCCATTCTCCGCCTGAATGGTGCCGAAATGGCGTCAGGCGTAGGGCGGGCGGCGCCACCACGAAGGAGGCCCGTTCTTGAGCAGCATTCATGAAACTGCGTACCCCCGCTTCAAGCCAGAACTCACGCAACGCGAGCTTGAGGATGTCTATACGCCCAACGAAGGGGAAAGTAAATTCATCCACCGTAAGGGCCGAACGGGCCCCGCCAGGCTTTATCTGGCGCTGCTGCTAAAAACAGTCCAGCGCCTGGGTTACTTTCCGATGCTCCATGAAGTGCCGGTGCCGGTTGTTTCGTTTATCGGCAAGACAATCGGGGTGGGGGTCATTTCTGCACGCGACCTTCTGGAAGAAGAGAAGCGGCATCATTCCCGAGAACGAGGTATCGAGGCGGTCAGACAATACGTTGGGATCAGGCCGATCACGAGCGATACCCACAAGGCCATTCTGAGTGCCGCGACCGAGGCCGCGCAGACCAAGCACGAGCTGGCCGACATCATCAACGTCGTCATCGAAGAGCTGATACGCCAACGGTTCGAGTTGCCTGCTTTCAGCACCCTCAATCGCAAAGCATTGACGGTACGCATCGACGTCAACGACCGCTATTTTAAAACGCTCGTGGATCCTCTGCCGGCTGCCTTAATAGAACGGTTTGACGCGATGCTTGTGCCGACGCCGCAGCAGGCGATGAGTGGTTGGCAGCAGCTCAAACAGGATCCCAAAAAACCGACCAATACGGAAGTGCGACTCTATCTGGAACATCTGCAATGGCTCCAGGGTTGGGCGGCCGAGCTACCTGCAGTGGCGCACATCCCCGTGCTAAAACGCAGCCAATATGTGTATGAGGCCCGTGCGCTGGACGTGGCGGACATGAAGGCGCTCAAACACGATAAACGCTACGCGCTGATGGTGCTACTATTTCACGCCCAGATGAGCAAATCTCTTGACGATGCGGTCGAGATGTTTATCCGCAAACTGCGCAAGATTCATACCGGCGCGGAAGAAAAGTTGCGGCAGTATTATCTGGAGCACCAGAAACGCGCGGAGAAACTGATTATCCAGCTGCGCGACGTCCTGGAGGCCTTCGTGGAGGGCGAAACGGACGAGGACAGGGGGGCACGCATCGCCGCGGCCTTCCACGATGAACCGGGCAACCTCCTGATCGAGTGCGACGAACACATCGCCTACACCGGGAACAACTACTTGCCTTTCATGTTGGCGCCTTATCAAACGCAGCGCCCATTGCTGCTAAATTGCCTCAGCCTGCTTAATCTCGAATCGACATCGGCCGATCGGTCCCTCATCGATGCGATCTGCTTTGTATTGGCGAACCGGCAAAGCCATCGCGAAAGCCTGTCGATCGCCGAAACGAACGTCAGTCTAAAATGGATACGGGAAAAATGGCGCAAGCTGGTCACCGGCCAACGATCCGGTGCGGTCTCGGAAGTGAATCGAAAGTATTTTGAACTGTGCGTGTTGACCGAGGCGATGCAAGAGCTACAGTCGGGAGATTTGTTTGTCGCCAATAGCGATCACTTCAGTGACTACCGGACGCAGCTGATCGATTGGGATTTGTATCAGGCCCAAGTGGAAGAATATGGCGCCATGCTCGGCATGCAGACCGAGCCAAAGGCATTCTCGGCAGCGCTCAAGCAATCGCTCGCGGCGATCGCGGCGAGCGTCGACGCCGGCTTGCCGGAAAACGAGCACGTGGATCTGAACGGCACGGAGTTAATCCTGCGCAAGCACGCGAAGGACGCGAAGCCGGAGGCGTTGGAACGAATCGACAAAATTCTCACCACGCGCCTTCCCGAAAAAAACATCTTAGACATCTTGGTGGAGTCGGAGGGGTGGCTGGATCTGCATAAACAGTTCGGCCATTGTCCGGATTCGATTCCAAAGTCGACGACCCGCGCAAGCGCTTTATCACCACGCTGTTTTGCTATGGATGCAACCTTGGCGCCACCCAGACTGCCCGTTCAGTCAAAGATCTAAGCCGTAAACAGGTGGCTTGGCTCAATTTGCACCACATTACAGAAGAGCGCTTGGAAAAGGCCATCGTCCAGGTCATCAATGCATACAACAAATTCCTGCTACCGAAGTACTGGGGCTCGGGCAAGAGCGCGTCGGCAGACGGAACTAAGTGGAACATGTACGAGCAGAACCTGCTGTCCGAATACCACATCCGTTATGGCGGCTATGGCGGTATTGGGTACTACCACGTCTCAGACATGTATATCGCATTGTTCAGCCATTTCATCCCGTGCGGCGTGTACGAGGCGATTTGCATCCTGGATGGACTGATCAAGAACGAGTCGGACATTCAGCCCGATACCTTGCACGGTGACACCCATGCGCAAAGCGCTCCAGTATTTGGCCTGGCCTATCTGCTGGGGATCAATCTGATGCCCCGCATCCGGAATCTGAAAAGCCTAGTATTTTACAAGCCAGACCGGGGCAAACGTTACGAAAATATTAACGGTCTGTTCAGCGAGTCAATTAACTGGGAGCTGATCGAAACCCATTTGCCGGACATGCTTCGCATCGCGTTGTCAATCAAGGCCGGCAAGATCACGCCGTCGACAATCCTGCGCAGACTTGGCACGTCAAGCCGCAAAAACAAATTATATTTTGCCTTCCGTGAACTAGGCAGGGTTGTGCGAACCGAGTTTCTTTTGAAATATATCGGTGACGTGGAACTACGCAAAACCATCAACGCGGCGACCAACAAGAGCGAGGAGTTCAACCAATTTATCAAGTGGCTGTTTTTTGGCAATCAGGGCATCATCGCGGAAAACGTGCGACATGAACTGGCCACGGAGCTGCGGTACCGCCGCAACAAAGCTTTGTTTCTGCTTGGTTTCTGGCGCGGGTTTCGCGGCGACGAGTTGACGCGCCTGCAAATCGCAGCATGTTCACGTCACGCAAGGTGAAGGGATGACTTGCTTCTTGCCGCCCACCAAAGGTGATCGCCAGTTCAAGGGCGGCAACTTCAAGGTGCCGTTGCTATCGCGCCTGTGCCCAGTCAGCGCTTATGAGGAATGGATCGCTGCGGCGAGATTGACGGCTGGACTGGTGTTTCGTGCCATTGATCGCTGGGGCAACATCAGCGATAACGGACTGAACATCGATAGCCTGGTACCGCTCCTGCGTAATATCCTGCAGGAAGCCGGCGTTGATGCGCATGAGTTGTACAGCGCTCACTCGCTGCGGCGCGACTTTGCCAACTGGGCAACAGCCAATGGATGGGATCTCAAAACGCTGATGGAGCACGTGGGCTGGAAAAACGCCCAATCCGCCATGCGCTACATCGACAGGGAAGATCCCTTTAACCAGCGCCGTATCGAACAAAACCTGTATCCTCTTTATAGCAAGTAATTAAACAGCTGCAGGTGGACCTTTAATTCTGACAAGATTGTAATCCTGGCGTTAGACGATTGTCATCTTTCCAAGGTAGACTGAAGACAGAGACCGACGGCGATCTTCACCATCCGCATAACGTGGACACAGCAGTTGAACTAGTGGAAAAGTGACATGCGATTATTAGTGGTTGAGGACGAGCAAAAGGCGGGCGAATATATTCAGAAAGGTCTGAGTGAGTCTGGTTTTGTTGTTGACTTGGCGAGAACTGGGCCCGACGGACTTCACGCTGCCACGACTGCCCATTACGACCTGATCGTGCTTGACGTCATGCTTCCGGGCTTAGATGGTTGGCAAATCATTGCTGAGTTGCGCAAAACGGTCGATACGCCTGTGCTGTTTCTTACCGCACGGGATGGACTCGATGACCGCATCAAAGGTCTGGAGCTTGGTGCGGATGATTACTTAGTCAAGCCATTCGCTTTTGTTGAGCTGCTTGTTCGTATTCGAACGTTGTTGCGCCGGGGGCCGATCAGAGAAGCTGATATTTTTCAGATTGCCGATCTGGAACTGGACATTCCTAAGCGAAGAGTCATACGGGCCGGTGTTCGGATTGATTTGACTGCGAAAGAATTTGCACTTTTGCATTTGCTATCCAAGCGGGTCGGACAAGTTTTATCCCGGCCGTTGATTGCATCGCAAGTATGGGATATGAATTTCGACAGCGACACAAACGTGGTGGATGTCGCAGTACGCCGTCTACGAGCAAAAATTGACGACCCCTTCGAGGTAAAACTGATCCATACGATTCGGAGTATGGGCTATGTGTTAGAAGATAGACAATGAAGGCCAAGAACTGGTCTCTCACCACGCAGCTGGGGGCGCTCTTCGTCTGCATCTCGGCAATTGTATTTTCGGCCTTAGGCATCTATCTCTATCAAGCTCTCGCGGTGCAGCTCCAAGCACGGGATGATGCAGACCTTGTCGACCGTATTGTGTTCATCAGACATATGCTTGAGGAGACACCGAGTGTAGAGTCGATTCGTGTGGATCCGCACCGTTTTTTAGATGCTGTCGATTTGCATGGCGGCTTTTTGCTCGTTATGCAGGCACAAGACGGTGAAGAATTAACCCGCAATACCCGTGACCGTTCATTCATGCATGCCAGCGGGGCTGTGCCGGTAGAGACGATGCCAGAGCCATCTCACGTACGTGCTGCACTAGGGCATAGCGAACCCAACCTAAGAGTTATTGCTGCGCTGGGTACCGTTGGTTCGACAGGTTCCGTGGTGAAAATCACGCTCGCCCGAAGCGAAGAGAGCCGCGCAGCTGTTCTATCTGCATACAAGTTAAAAGTGCTTGCATCGGGCTTCTTTGGTGCGGTGCTAACAGCCCTACTGGGGTTTCTACTAGTACGTCGCGCGTTGCACAAAGTAAAGCTCATCGCGCAGCAAGCTCAGCAGGTCAGTGCGCACAATTTGGAAGTGCGCTTGCATGCAAAATCAGCACCGAAGGAAATCCAGATACTGGCTGATTCGTTCAATGAGGTGCTTGACCGCCTGCAAAATAGCTTTAATAACCTTTCCCAATTCGCAGATGACCTGGCACATGATTTGCGTACGCCGCTCAACAATCTGATGGTTCAAACAGAAGTTGCTCTGTCTCACCCCAGAGAATCGGAGGAATATCAAAACCTTCTCTCATCTAACTACGAGGAGTTTGGCCGTCTTGCTAGAATGGTGGAAAGCATATTATTTTTGGCGCGGGCTGACCATGACCAAGTTTTGCTAGCAACTGAACAGCTTGATATGGATGTTGAGCTGACGCGAATCGCCGAGTATTTTGAAGGGCCAGCGTCCGACGCCGGGATATCATTCATCGTCATCGCCACTGGTAAAGTGCTTGCTGATGGACTCCTGCTTCGCCGCGCGGTGAGCAACCTTGTATCGAACGCCCTTCGGTACACGCCGAAGGGCGAAACTATCTTGCTCAAGGCGATAGAGGACGACGACGGGGCCGTAGTTTCTGTTTCCAATCCTGGCCCAGGCATCGCGCAAGAACACCTGCCGCGGTTGTTTGACCGGTTCTACCGTTCCGATAAATCGAGGGCCAGTACGTCAGCCTCCGCTGGCTTGGGTCTTTCAATCGTCAAATCCATCATGACGCTTCACCATGGCCGTGCCAGTGTTACGAGTGAGCTTGATGGAGTTACCCAATTCACGCTATTTTTTCCTGACACGACAGTATCGATCGAAACAGTGAAGCGCTGAAAACGCATTTTTGAGGACAGAAATCTTGTGCTCAGCGGTTAACTACGCAAGCTGCAGCTCCCAGTATCCCACATCAATCCACTGATCAAATTTACAGCCAACCCGCTTGAACATAGCCACCTTCTCAAATCCTAGGCGCTCGTGCAAAGCAACGCTAGCTTCATTGGGCTGCGCAATACCACCAATGACCACCTGCAGTTGGCGGTGGCGGAGCTCCTCGATCAGGGTACTGTAAAGCTGTCGGCCGATGCCCTGACCGACACCATCGTGCGCCACGTACACCGTTGACTCGACCGAAAAGCGATAGGCGCTGCGGGCACGCCAGGGCGTTGCGTAAGCGTAGCCGACTATCTCTCCGTCGCGTTCAAAGACGTACCACGGCAACTGCCCACCCACAGAGGCGATGCGCTGGGCCATCTCATCGATGGCGACTATCTCCTCTTCAAACGTGATGGTGGAGCTGCTAACGTAATGGTTGTATATCGTGGCGATCGCAGCAGCATCGGCGGTAGTGGCAAGTCGAATCATCAGCGGGATCCAAATAGACGTGAAGTGGCAGCAAGGAGCACGGCAGCAAACTGCGCACGGCCCCCTAAAGTGTCATCCTAGCAATGGTCCATCATATGTGGCCTCACGGCGCATTGCGTTGAGTAGGATCGCGCAGAAAAGCTGGTGAAGGCCCTGTTCCTCCCGAGCGGGCCCGCTCCCGTCCTGCGGCCTCGGCCCACCAGATCAACTGGGAAAAGGTGCGCTCGATATAGGAAACCCAGCGCATGCTGTCGACTTCGGGCGCAAAGCTGCCGTCGGCGGCGAAAACAGTGTGTGCGGCCGGAATATGGATCATGGCCGACACCGGCAAACAGCCCAGCTCGGACAGAAAAGCGCGCATGCCCACCGCCGCCCGCACACCACCCCACTGGCCCGCCGAATAGGTGACGATGGCGCTGGGCTTGAAGGCAAACAGGGAACCGCCAAAGTGGTTCAGTAAATGCATCAGTGCCGGACTCATTGAATGATTGTATTCAGGACTAACCATCACATACCCATCGGCGCCGGCAATCTCACTTGCCAGTTGCTCCAACGGCAGGGGCGCCCGCCCCTGCGCATAGGAAAAGTGTGGCTTGAACACGTCACCCAGGTCGTAATCAAGTGGATCAATGAGCACCACATTGTGACCATCACGGCTGCACTGCGCCGCGCAGGCCTTGGCGACGCGTTCGCCCACGCGCGCTGGCAGGGGCGGTATGCTGGTGCGAATAGAACCGAGAAACACCAGAATTTTCATCTTCATCTTACCCTTTTCAGCCAAAACTTCGGCTATGTCATAGTGCAGTGACGACCCGGGGGAGCGGGCCAACGTGAAAACAGCCTATTTGCTTGGCGTCTCGAGATCCATGGCCGCTTCGGCGAGGGCGTGTACTTCGGCCGGCATGGATTCCTTGCGCTCGCTATAGCGGCTAGTCAGGTAATCCGAGCGATCGCGCACCACCAGGGTGAATTTATACAGCTCCTCCATGACGTCGACCAGGCGGTCGTAGTACGGCGACGGCTTCATTCGGTCGTTGTCGTCGAACTCCTGGTATGCCTTGGCAACGGACGACTGGTTCGGGATGGTCACCATGCGCATCCAGCGGCCCAGCACGCGCAAGCCGTTGACGGCGTTGAACGATTGTGAGCCGCCAGAGACTTGCATTACCGCCAGGGTGCGCCCCTGTGTGGGACGCACGCTACCCATTTCCAGCGGCAGCCAGTCGATCTGTGACTTGAATACACCCGTCACAGCGCCATGGCGCTCCGGGCTGCACCAAACCTGGCCTTCCGACCAGAGCGACAACTCGCGCAGCTCCTGCACCTTGGGATGGTCCGGGCTGACGCTGTCGACCATGGGCAAGCCATGCGGATCGAAGACCCGCGTTTCAGCGCCAAAGTGCTGCAGCAGGCGCTCCGCCTCCAGTGTCAGCAAGCGGCTGAACGAGCGTTCACGTAGCGAGCCGTACAGCAAGAGGATGCGCGGCGGATGCGTTGCCACCGTCGCCGGCACAAGTTTATCAACCGTCGGCGTATCGAGGTGCGCGGCGCTGACGTTGGGCAAGTTATCCGTGAGCTTATGCATGGGGCACCACCCGCTTTCCTTGCGCATCGATGACCGCCTCGCCGTCTTCTTTGGCAAACGCGCCCAGTTGCGGCAAGGGCAGAATGTCAAGCACCAACTCAGATGGGCGGCATAGGCGCACGCCAAGCGGCGTGACCACGAACGGACGATTGATGAGGATGGGATGGGCCAGCATGGCGTCCAACAGTGCCTCGTCGCTGATTTGGGCCTGGTCGAGACCCAGTTCCAGGTACGGCGTACCTTTCTGGCGAATGGCCTCGCGCACGCTCAAGCCAGCACGGGCAATCAAATCGACCAGGATCTCGCGCATTGGCGGTTGCTGCAGGTATTCGATGACCTGCGGCTCAGTGCCAGTATTGCGGATCAACGCCAGGGTGTTGCGCGAAGTGCCACAGGCCGAGTTGTGATAAATAGTGATATCCATGATGAATCCTTTCTTTAATAACTGAGGCGCAGTGCCAGCGCAGCCAGTGTCACCAGCAACACAGGCAAGGTGAGGACAATGCCGACGCGGAAGTAATAACCCCAGGAGATGTGAATCTTCTTACTGTCGAGGACATGCAGCCACAGCAGAGTCGCCAGGCTGCCGATTGGGGTAATTTTCGGTCCCAGGTCACTGCCTATGACATTGGCATAAATCATCGCCTCGCGCACGGCGCCTTGCGCCGAGGTCGGATCGATCGACAAGGCGCCGATTAGCACCGTCGGCATATTGTTCATAATCGAGGACAGAACAGCCGTCAGCACGCCGGTGCCCATGGCCGCTCCCCACACACCATATTGGGCAAAGTAATTGAGTACGCCAGTCAAGTAGCCGGTCAGGCCCGCGTTGCGCAGGCCATATACGACCAGGTACATGCCCAGAGAAAAAACAACGATCTGCCATGGCGCATTGCGGATGACTTCGCGCGTGGGTATCACATGGCCTTTGGCGGCGACAGCCAGCAACAGCGCGGCGCCGACGGCGGCCACGGCACTGATCGGCACGCCCAGGCTCTCCAGCCAGAAAAAGCCGATCAGCAGCAGCGCCAGGACCAGCCAGCCGGCCTTGAAGGTCGCCATGTCGCGGATCGCGGCACCGGGACGTTTGAGCTGGGAGACGTCATAGTCTTGCGGGATGTCCTTGCGGAAAAACCACATCAGTACAAGCAAGGTCGCTATCACTGCCACCGCGTTGACCGGTACCATCACAGCCGCATACTCGGCAAAGCCGATCTTGAAATAGTCGGCAGAAACGATATTGACCAGGTTCGACACCACCAGCGGCAGGCTGGCCGTGTCGGCGATAAAGCCGGCCGCCATCACGAACGCCAAGGTCGCCTTGGCTGAAAACTTCAATTCCAGCAGCATGGCGATCACGATGGGTGTCAAAATCAGCGCGGCGCCATCGTTGGCAAACAGGGCTGCGACGGCGGCGCCCAACAGGACCAGCAAGACAAACAGCTTGCGACCGCTGCCGCCACCCCAGCGTGCCACGTGCAATGCGGCCCATTCGAAGAAACCGGCCTTGTCGAGCAGCAGGCTAATGATGATGACGGCGATAAACGTGCCGGTTGCATTCCATACGATGTGCCAGACGACGGGAATGTCCGACAACTGGATGACGCCAGCCAGCAGCGCGACGCCAGCGCCGATGGCCGCGCTCCAGCCAATACCCAGGCCACGCGGCTGCCAGATAACCAGTACCAGAGTCGCCAAGAAAATCAGGAAAGCAGTCAACATACGAGTGCCTCCTTGGGGGCAGCCGGGGCAAAGACACTGGAAATGTTGTCGACTTCAGCTTTCAGGCGTACAGGGTCATGCCGCAGCTGCTCTAGCGGCAAGGCGAAGAAAGCCTCGATGCGTGCGCGCAAAATGCCATACGTCACCTGGAAAGCAGCGTCCTTTTCTGCATCTGTCCCCGTGACATGGCCAGGATCGTCTACACCCCAGTGGCTACGAAGCACTGGGCCCAGGTAGGCCGGGCACGTCTCGCCAGCGGCGTTGGCACACACGGTGATGACGATATCGGGCACGGAAGGCAGAGCGTCCCAGGACTTGCTGTAATACCCTTGGGTCGATATCTGCTCCTTGGCCAGCAACGCCAGTGCTCCTGGGTGCAGCGCCCCGGCCGGATGACTGCCTGCGCTCAGCGCACGCCAGTCTGCCGGCGCCAGATGATTGAAAGTCGCTTCTGCCAGGATGGAGCGGCAAGAGTTGCCAGTACACAAAAAAAGAACGTTCATGAAATTATCGCAAAAGAGTGAAAAGTAAGGCATGCCCGTGATCTGTGGGCATGCCGAGACGCTCGCCCATCAGACTGCGCTTTGCCCGATGGCTTTGATTTCGTGCTGGATCGCGTTTTTTTCGAGCATGTGCAGCGGCAAACTGACGAAAACGTTCATCCGGGTCATGATCTGCCGGAACACCTTATGGAATACCTCGCGCTTTTCTGCATCAGTGCCAGTAGCTGCAGCCGGGTCTTCGAAACCCCAATGCGCTGAGAGCGGATGACCTGGCCAATATGGGCAGACTTCGCCGGCGGCGTTGTCGCACACAGTAATGATGAAATCCATGTGCGGTGCGTCTGCGGTACCGAATTCATCCCAACTCTTGCTGCGCAGTTTGTCGAGCGGATAGCCGGTCGCTTCAATTTGCTCAATGGCGAATGGGTTGACGCTGCCGCCCGGGTGGCTGCCAGCCGAAAAGCCACGGAAGCGGCCCTTGCCCATGTTGGAGACCAGCGCCTCGGCCATCACGCTACGGGCTGAGTTGCCGGTACAGAGGAACAACACGTTGTACACTTTGTCGATCATGACGACTCCTTTAATCACTGCGTTGGTGGGGGGGCGATTCAATTTGTACGTTTGGATTCATGCGGCATCACAGGCTGCGCCTTGCGCAGTAGTGCAAGGCGCGCCGCCGCAGCAGTTTTCGGTCAAAAAGCCGATCAGGGCATTCAGGCTGTCGATATGCGCGGCGTAGATGACAAAGCGTCCATCTTGGCGCGGCACGATCAGGTCCGCGTGCACCAGTTCCTTCAAGTGAAATGACAGGGAAGATGGCGGGATGCCCAGCTGTTCGGCAATCTTCGTTGCCGCCATCCCTTGCGGTCCGGTCTGGACAAGCAAGCGAAAGATGGCCAGGCGTGACTCCTGTGCCAGTGCCGCCAACGCAGCGATGACATTTTTAGTTTCCATGTGCACTCCTTTTAATTTCATAATTCCATAATAATCGAATTATGAAATTAATGTAAACCTATTTTTATGCGCGGCTATGATTCACCTTGGTACGGAACTCTTGTCGTCCGGGTCTTCTCCAGACGTGTCGACATACCAATTAGCTGAATCTTCGTACAGAGTGGCAGAGGTATGTGTCTCTCAGCACGTTGGAAACTTTGGTATCGCACGTATCTGGCGACAAACGACTTATCGAGAGGTAATAAGCTGCTCAATCAAATGGCGGTAGCAAAGGCGATTGGCTGATAGCGCTTAAAGCGAATGCTTGGCGGCTGCAACGACGGCATGCCTATCTTCACACTCGACCTACTCTTGATAAACCATTGCTGCGCCTAGCATGTTGCCGCAAGAAAGTCGCGGTTCCACTTCGAACCTACTACCTTAATCAAATTATTAAGGTTTCTGTAATGTAAATGTAATGTTTCCGTCATTCGGGTGTGCGGGTCACCTACGTAGAATAGCTTCATCGGATCCGCAACCTCATTCACCCGCACCTGAAAAATAAGGACATTCCAATGAAATCCCTCAAAGCAAACATCATCGCCGTTTTCGCTGTCATCGCGCTCAGCCCCCTCGCCGCGATGGCACACCAAGGCGAAATGCACTCGAATCCTGCGTTTGGCAGTGCTGCTCCGGCGCCGGCCGCCACGCGCACTATCACGATTTCATCGACTACGAAGTATGTGAATGTCGCCCAGGGCGACGTCGTCAAGTTTGATGTGGATGGTAAGACGTTCACTTGGCAGTTCGATACACTGCGAGCCAATTCGAGCTTTGACTTTTCGGCAATTGCGCCGTCTGGCGTGAATACCCACGGCGTACGTGTGTATGTGGCACCTAACCCGACCTACGCCAACTAACTACATGTACGCCCGCCAGTGTACTGCTGGCTCATGAAGTTACTGAGATTTGCGGGACGACCAGTGCAGATGAAAGATGACCCATTGATCGCCCTGTTTTTCGAGCAAAGCTGTTTCAGTGCCGAATAAGTGCACATTTTTGCCCTGAAATTGTCCTGTGGTCTCTGTTTCCTGCATCACGACGGCCAGGTTTCCGTCAATACGTTCGTTTTGTTTTAGGACTTTGCTTTTAGTGGCCTTAGCAAAGGCGGTATCGGCTGGCAGGTGATGGCCAGCGTATTCATCACGTGAACGCTCAACATGCCCAGATTCGTAGATTTTAATTTCCGGGCTAAGCAAAGTGCTCGCGTGCTCGGAATTGCCGCTGGCGAGTGCCTCGTGAAATGCGGCAACGGTTTCAGTTGGTGTGGCGGCGTATAGGGGAAGACTGAATATGGAAATAGCGAGAAGGGAAGTCAGTTGGCGCACAAGGTCTCCAGTGTTTTTGTTTATATGATGAATTGCATTGGTGCAATTAAATCAGCGGGCGGTGATTGTGGCAAGGTGGAAGTGAAAATACTCTGGCAAACTGAAATTCGCTTGACCTTCCGTTCATTGGAAGGTGTAGCGTGAGGAAGCAATTTCATTTCGGGTGGTTCTGGAAATGTACAAGCAACTCGGTTGACCATCACAGGGAAGATACTGCAGATGAATTTCATGCTCACGCGCATTGTAAGCAACCTGGCCCAGGTAAGGTACAGGATAGCGTACGCCTTGCCCTACCTTTGGAGGCAACGCCACGGAGCTGACAATGGTCATTACTCGTTCCTCGCGCCCCTTGAGCTCCCTTCACACCACTTTCCCCGCCGCTTGCTGAAATCATGCACTGGCGTTCGCCTCACCTCGTGCTGTATCCACCCAATTACCAGTCAATTTTGAAAGAGACTCATGCAACGCTTCCACTTATTGCTTCTGGCAACGGTTAGCTTCTCGCCGGTTGTCTATGCACAGTCCGCTCAGCCCGCTAGTGCCACTGCGGCGGTGACAGATGCTAACGCTACGGTGCCGCCGCTGAAATATGTCTCCGCTTTTGCTGATGTTAAGCCGATTGGGGAGTCCCAAACATCTCCAGATAAGGCCTGGATTCAAGCAAATCAGGATGTGACAGGAGGCTCTCACCATGGAGCTCAAGGGGATATGTCGATGGAAATGGCACCCAGTGCAAAAGGCCCGGAAAACTCCAAGCCGTCTTCGGCCAGCGATCCGCACAAAGGCCATCAAATGAACATGAAAGGCAAATGACATGAAGCGATTATCGTTGCCAGTGCCCAATCGGGTAGCTGCTGTGTTCGGTGTGGTATTTCTTGCCGGATGCGCCAGCTTTTCACCGGATGGTGGCTTAAATGATGTCTCTCAGCTAACGCAAGAGCGAATTGGACAAGTCAAGCCCTTCACGAAAGAGAGCCTGAAAGACGGCCAGCATTCCGCTACTCAGGTGCAGACCTTGCTGTCCGCACCCCTTACGCCAGAGTCTGCGGTCCAGATTGCGCTTCTCAATAATGCAGCGCTGAAGGTCTCCTTCGCCGAATTGGGGGTCTCGGAGGCTGAGTTTGTGCAAGCTGGACGGATGCGCAATCCTAGTTTTAGTTTCGGCCGCGTCAGCGGCGGTGGCGACGCGGAAATCGATCGCAGTGTGATGTTTGACATTGTAGGTTTGCTGACGCTGCCCACGCGTCGACGCATTGAGCAAGGACGCTTTGAACAAGCCAAGTTGCTAACAGCTGCTCAGGCTGTGCAGTTGGCGGCAGAGACACGTCGGGCATATTTTATGGCCGTTGCGGCGGCCCAATCGGCCGCTTTCGCGGGGCAAGTGCGCGGCGCCGCCGAGGCATCATCGCAGCTCGCCGACAGCATGACCAAGGTCGGAAACTGGAGCACACTTGACCAGGCCCGTGAGCGTGCGTTTTACCAAGATGCGTTGACACAGTTGGCGAGGACAAAGCATGAAGCAACAGCGACGCGTGAGCAGCTCATTCGCCTCCTTGGCCTATGGGGTGAGCAACAAAACTTTGTATTGCCAGACAGATTGCCCCCCCTGCCGGAAAAGCCGCGGGAAACGAACAATGCGGAAGCACAGGCCATGTCACAACGCCTCGATATGCTGTCGGCCCGCCGCGAAACCGAAGCGATGGCCGCAGCACTCGGCTTAACAAAGGCAACTGGCTTCATCAACGTCTTTGACGCAGGCTACACCAACAAGAGTACGACAGGCTTGCCACGCGAGAACGGTTACCAGATTTCCCTCGAACTACCGATCTTCGATTGGGGTGGCGCCAAGGTGGCGCGGGCGGAAGCGCTCTATATGCAGTCCGTCCATCGCACCACCGACACTGCCGTACGGGCACGCTCAGAGGTGCGGGAGGCCTACTCCGCATACCGCACTAGCTATGACATCGCCCGTCATTATCGCGACGATGTCGTGCCATTGCGGAAAAAAATATCCGACGAGGTTCTGCTTCGCTACAACGGGATGCTTGCCAGCGTTTTCGAATTACTGGCGGACTCGCGTGAGCAACTGGTGAGCGTGAACACAGCCATCGAAACCCAGCGCGACTTTTGGATAGCAGAAACCAAACTTCAGTCCACCATCAACGGTGGAAGTACGAACGATACAAGGGCCATGCCATGATTTCACGTAGAGACTTTTTCAGAGGTGCAGGTGCTGTAGCGGTAAGCGCCGCTGCCGTGAGCAAGGCTGGTGCCGCGTCATTGCCTGAGGCAATGTTGATGGACAATGCCAAGACGCACATCCCCTCGGCGCCACCCACTGGCCGGCCCTACAATCCGGTCGTGACCCTGAATGGCTGGTCATTGCCATGGCGGATGAAAAACGGTGTAAAAGAATTCCATCTGGTGGCCGAACCCGTGGTGCGTGAACTTGCACCAGGGATGAAAGCCAACCTGTGGGGCTATAACGGCCAATCCCCAGGTCCGACAATTGAAGTGGTCGAGGGTGACCGGGTACGCATCTTCGTGACGAACAAGCTACCTGAGCACACCAGTGTTCATTGGCATGGCCAGCGCTTGCCGAACGGCATGGATGGCGTCACGGGCCTTACGCAACCGGGTATCGCTCCTGGAAAGACTTTCGTCTACGAATTCGAGGCCAAACGGCCAGGTACGTTCATGTATCATCCCCACGCCGACGAGATGGCCCAGATGGCGATGGGGATGATGGGTTTCTGGGTGACCCATCCAAAGGATCCATCGCTCCATGCTGTGGACCGTGATTTCGTTTTCCTGCTCAACGCGTATGACGTGGAGCCGGGAAGCTATACGCCGAAGATCAACACCATGCTGGACTTCAACCTGTGGACATTCAATAGCCGCGTCTTCCCCGGCATTGATTCATTGCCTGTGCGCCAAGGTGACAAGGTACGCATCCGTGTCGGTAACCTGACGATGACGAATCACCCTATTCATATACATGGCCATGAGTTTTTCGTCACCGGTACGGATGGCGGCTGGACACCACCGGCGTCTCGCTGGCCTGAAGTCACCACCGATGTCGCAGTTGGGCAAATGCGCGCCATCGAGTTCGTCGCTACTGATCTGGGTGACTGGGCACTTCACTGCCATAAATCCCACCATACCATGAATGCAATGGGCCATTCGGTACCGACAATGATTGGCGTCAACCACCGTGGCGTTGCTGAAAAAATTAACAAAATCGTCCCTGAATATATGGTGATGGGCGACAAGGGCGGCTCCATGGGAGGCATGGAAATGCCGCTGCCAGATAATACTTTACCGATGATGACGGGTGAAGGACCGTTCGGTGGGGTTGAGATGGGGGGAATGTTTACCGTATTGAAGGTGCGCAAGGACCAGAAGCGCGGCGACTACTCCGATCCTGGCTGGTACAAGCATCCGGCCGGAACCGTGGCATACGAGTGGACGGGTACCCTTCCTGAGCCAGAACGTGCAACTAACGCTGGGGGGCAGTCGATGCCAACGATGAACAAACCCAATATTGAAGTTACGGTTCGTAAACCGACCGGGCATAGCGGTCACTAGTTTTTTTAACTGAAAGGAAACATCATGAAAAACCTGCACAAAGTTGTATTGGCAACCTTGATTGGCCTGTCATCCGTGGCAACGACCTCCGTGGCGCTCGCCCAGCAGCAGAGCGCCTCCGCGACGCAAGACGCGATGAGCGAAGGGGAAATCAAGAAAGTGGATAAGGACGCCGGCAAGCTTACCATCAAACATGGCGAGCTGAAGAACTTGGGCATGCCAGGGATGACCATGATGTTCAAGGTCAAAGAGCCGTCGATGCTCGACAAGGTCAAACAAGGCGACAAGGTACGTTTCGTGGTGGAAAAAGTTAACGGTGCACTCACGGTCACTTCCATCGAAGCAGTAAAGTAAATTTAACAAAGAGAGTTGAACATGAAGACACTGCGGAAAATGATTCTTGCCACATCCATTGTGGCGGCAACGCTGGCTACCCCATTTGCCTTGGCACATGCGAGCTTGAAGAGCTCCAATCCCGAGGCAGGTGCCTCCCTGGCAGTTGCACCAAAGGAGATTGCGCTGACCTTCAACGAGAAGGTGGAAGAAGCCTTTAGCTCAATCACTCTGAGCGATGGCGAAGGCAAAGCCGTTGCTGCAGACAAGGCAAAGGTTGATGCAGTAAATCCGGCCATCTTACGCTTGGAAGTACCGACATTGAATGCTGGCGCCTATACCGTGAGCTGGGCAGTTGCAGGGCACGATGGACACCGTCGCAAAGGCGACTTTAAGTTCACGGTGAAATAAATGGATGCAGTCTCGCTGTTGCAAGTCAGTTCAGCTTTGCTGCTGAACTTCGGCTTTGCCTGGCTCGTCGGATCATGGTTTGCACGTTACTGGATGCGTTCTAGCGGTGTCGATCATGATCATTTCGAACCAGCGCTGCGCAAACTTGACTTGATGGCAGCGGCAATCAGCATGGTTGGTAGTGCATCGGCACTATTGAGCGCGACGGCGGTCATGGGAGGTGTAGGGCTACGCGAAGCGTGCCCGATGTTTTGGATGATGGTGTCTACAACCGACTACGGACATGCAGGCTGCGCCATTGTTGTGGCGATGCTTGTTCTCTTTTTTGTTCGATTAACAGGCGGAGTCGGCCGCAGCAGCGATATTGCTGTCGTTCTGCTTTTGGCTACTTTTTCTGCAACACGGGCGTCCATGGGGCATGCGGGCGAGGAAGGCTTCTGGACTATTCCGCTAGCGGTTGAAGCGATTCATTTTTTTGCCATCGGCCTATGGACTGGTGCGGTGATGGTGTCCGGCTGGTTTGTTCTACATGAGACGCGGATAAGGACATTTGATACGGGGTCCATCGATCAATACCTCGAACTGATGTCCCAGGCCGCAATGCTTGCAGTAGTTGCCATTGTTGCTACTGGTATCTACAGCGCCTGGCACCGTGTGGGGAGTTCAGAGCATCTTGTTCATACCACCTATGGCATCACTTTGCTGGTCAAAGTTGCAATGGTCTTCCTGGCCATCGTCTTGGGCGGCTACAACAAATTTCTTGGATTGCCTGCCGCCTCCCGCTCCTCCCGCGGCGTCACTCTGGTGAGAGTTGTTTTACAAGTAGAGACCTTGCTACTGCTCGGTGCACTGTTTGCGGCGGCAATTCTTACCACTCAACAACCACCTACCGCGATGTAATGTCGCGACGGTTTTCTACAAGGGAGTACGATATGAAAAAGATGACCTCAAATGCAATTGCAATAATGTTACTGGCCAGCTTGAGCACTTTCAGCAATGCTGCGGTACCGGATAGCAGCCCGGCAGCACATGGTGGTCATCAGCATGGCGCAAATGAGCAGAGCGTATCTCTTGTCGGCAAGGCGGGCGACCCGAAAAAAGCGACGCGTACCGTCACTGTCGATATGAACGACACCATGCGCTTTAACCCAGCGTCTATTGCCGTGAAACGGGGCGAGACCATTCGCTTTGTCGTCAACAATTCCGGCAAGATCAAGCATGAGATGGTCATTGGTTCTGAGAGCGAGTTGAAAGAACATGCCCAACAAATGGCAAAGTTTCCGGAGATGGAGCATGCGGAACCCAATCAGGTGACCTTGACGCCTGGAAAATCGGGAACCATTGTCTGGCAGTTCGACAAAGCCGGCAAAGTGGAATTTGCGTGCTTACAACCCGGCCACTTTGAGGCGGGCATGAAGGGGCAGGTAGTGGTTTCTGCCAAATAGATGACTTCATTCGGCGGGAATGTTCAATTCCCGCCGTTGCCGCAATAGCTGGTTCCACCACAGCCAACGAAACAGGCGAATCTGGCCAAGGAGTGATTCATGAGTAGAACTGACGCCGAGCATCATGCACACGAGCATCATCACGACAGCCACAGTAAAACTGAACCCGACGATGCGCGGCTGGCAGTAGACGAAAAACCATTCATTGACCCGGTATGCGGTATGCACGTTGGCGCAAATCCCGAAAAAGAAATCACCTACAAAAGTATGGTCTACCACTTCTGTAGCGGAAAGTGCATGACAAAGTTCAACGCAGCGCCAGATTCCTTTATCGATAAAGCGAATGCGGCACCCAACCCTACGCATGCCCCCCAGGAGGGAGCAGTCTACACCTGCCCGATGCACCCCGAGATTCGCCAGCCAGCACCGGGAACTTGCCCTATTTGCGGCATGTCGCTCGAACCTGAAATGCCGACGCTAGATGAGGCGGAAAACCCGGAGCTAGTCGATTTTCGCCATCGTTTCTGGTGGACGCTGCCTCTTACCTTAGTGGTGTTCTTACTGGCGATGTTTGGGCATGTGTTCCTTTCTATGGGGCTGCCAGGCCAAAACTGGATTGAATTCGCATTAAGTACACCTGTCGTACTGTGGGCCGGCTGGCCATTTTTCAGACGCTGGGCGCAATCGCTGGCACGCATGAGCCCGAATATGTGGACTTTGATTGGCTTTGGCGTAATGGCTGCTTATGGCTATAGTGTCGTCGCCACAATCGCACCGGGCCTCTTCCCGCTTACCTTTGCTGCACATGGCCGCATAGGCGTATATTTTGAAGCAGCGGCAGTCATTGTTTCGCTCACGCTTCTTGGACAGATACTTGAGCTGCGCGCACGCTCCCAAACTTCCGCCGCAATCAAATCCTTACTTGGCCTCGCTCCAAAGACGGCTCGACGCATTCAGGACGATGGCTCCGAGGATGACATCCCGCTCACGCACGTCCACGTCGGCGACAAACTCCGTGTCCGACCCGGTGAGAAGGTACCAGTTGATGGCGTAGTGCTCGATGGCGAGAGCTCGCTCGATGAGTCAATGCTGACTGGCGAGCCCTTACCTGTGACAAAGCGTGCAGGAGACACGTTGATTGGCGCAACGATCAATACCAGCGGGAGCCTGATTATGCGTGCCGAAAAAATCGGCAGCGACACGATGTTGTCTCAAATCGTACAAATGGTCGCGCAGGCGCAGCGCTCCCGCGCGCCTATGCAACGACTCGCCGATAGTGTTGCAGGCTATTTCGTGGTCGTTGTCGTGGCAATAGCGCTACTGACGTTCGTGTTATGGGGAATGTATGGCCCTGAACCGAGCTGGGTCTTTGGTTTTGTTAACGCCGTTGCAGTACTGATCATTGCTTGCCCATGTGCATTGGGGTTAGCCACGCCGATGTCCATTATGGCCGCCACAGGCCGCGCGGCCACCCAAGGTGTGCTCTTTCGGGATGCCGCAGCGATAGAAGACCTCAAGAAGGTCGACACACTGATTGTCGACAAGACGGGGACCCTCACTGAAGGTAAGCCTTCCTTTAACAGCGTGGTCGCAGCGCCCGGTTTCAAGGACGAAGACGTCCTGCAAATGGCGGCGAGCATAGACCAGGGCAGCGAACATCCGTTAGCGCACGCGATCGTCTACGAAGCGAACAGGCGAGCACTGGTGCTAACCAAACCTGACAGTTTTGAGTCTGCCAGCGGTATTGGCGTGCGCGGCACGCTTGGCGGGGTGCACATCGCACTGGGCAACACCGCGCTGATGGATGCTGACAAAGTCGATTGGAGGCCGCTTGCTGAGGTCGCTGAACGCCTGCGGACAGAAGGTGCTAGCGTCATGTATCTATCCTCTGACGGCGTTTTGGCTGGACTGATTGCGGTGTCGGATCCCATCAAGGCAACGACGCATGAGGCCATAGAAGGCTTGCGCGCTGAAGGGCTGACCGTAATCATGGCCACTGGCGATGGCGTCACCACTGCGAAGTCCGTAGCCGAAAGGCTGGGCATCACGGAGTTCTACGGCGAGGTGAAACCACAGGACAAGTTGGCCTTGGTAGAAAAACTGCAAAAGCAAGGCAAGGTGGTCGCAATGGCCGGCGATGGAATCAATGATGCCCCCGCACTGGCGAAGGCCAATGTTGGTATTGCCATGGGTACAGGAACAGACGTGGCTATCAATAGCGCTCACGTCGCTTTAGTAAAAGGAGATCTGCGTGGGATTGCCCTTGCCCGTCGAATCTCGGTCGATACTGTTCGAAATATGTGGCAGAACCTGGGCTTCGCGTTTGTCTACAATGCCTTGGGCATTCCCCTGGCTGCCGGTGTGCTGTATCCATTTACTGGCCAACTGCTATCGCCGATGATCGCCGCGTTAGCGATGAGCCTGAGTTCCGTGTCTGTCATTACCAATGCACTCCGGTTGCGCGGTACCGGTCGGCCTTAACCGCTGACTGTGGCACCGAGCGACATTCTTGTGGAAGCAAACATGAATATACCTGCGATAGTGAAAGCTGCATCGAATAATGGCTGCTTGCTTAGCAACGAAGAATTGAATTTTCTTCCGGCTGCACGCCTCAATAGAGACTGTTTCTGCACCAGTTTGGATAGCTCCGCATTGAAAATAGCGCTTTCTAGCGAACCGGGCATGGACGGATTGCACGAGTTGATCGAGGAGCGGTGTCCCTATCTATTTTCTGCGCGGCCTATTTTTGTCTCGTATCGCCAAAGCAAACGTATTGCGGACGTTATTGCAGCGATTGAATCCGTAATATCGCTGCCATCGTATCGTGCGCGCGTTCTGACTGATGCTCCTGACATTGCCAAGCATAATCCTGATGATGCAAAAGGAGTATTTTTTGGCTATGACTTCCACATCCACGACGATACCTTGGCGCTCATCGAAATCAACACAAATGCCGGTGGAGCGATGCTCAACGCCGCGATGGCAAAAGCCCATAGATCGTGCTGTCTCAGCGATAGTGAATTGACACGAGCCATTGATAGCGGTGCGACCCTTGAAGATACCATCTTCAACATGTTTGAGTCGGAATGGGCGCTCTCTCAACGTTCACAGCCACTTCGGACAGTCGCGATAGTTGACGATCATCCAGAGCAGCAGTATCTCTATCCCGAGTTTGTTCTTTTTCGACGCTTGTTCGAACGCCACGGCATAGAGGCCGTTATTGCCTCACCATCGGACCTTACCTATCGTGATGGCGTTTTACGTCATGGGGATCTTGCTATCGACTTGGTCTATAACCGGCTGACCGATTTCATGCTTGAGTCGCCCCAGTGTCTCCCATTGCGTTCGGCGTATCTAGAAAGCGCAATCGTGCTAACGCCGCACCCCCAAGCGCATACCCTCTATGCAAATAAGGCAAATCTGGTTCTGCTATCGGATAAGAAAGAGCTCGTAGCGCTTGGCGTAGCCCCCGCCGTGCAAGATATTCTGCTCAAGAGCATACCGCGAACGCAGATTGTGACGGCCTCCGATGCGGACCGCTTGTGGACGGAGCGCCGAAAGTTGTTTTTTAAACCTGTTGCAGGTTACGGGGGGCGAGCCACGTACCGTGGTGAAAAGATCACCAAACGGGTATGGCAGGACATTCTGGCTGGTGACTACGTCGCTCAGGCCCTCGTCATACCCGGTGAGCGCTCGATCGGTTCCACCGATAATCCTAGCTCGCTGAAATTCGACCTTCGAGTCTATGTTTATGACGGAAAGGTGCAGTGGACCGCGGCCAGGATGTATCAGGGGCAAACCACCAACTTTCGCACCCCTGGAGGTGGTTTTGCACCTGTTTATAGTTTGGACGACGAGCGCACTGCGAATGAAATCAGCTCTATCGCGACTAGAGCTAGTTCCCATCACGATTGAGACGTGTTTGATCCTTAAAGCGAACAGGTTAGTTAGTTACTCTATCCGACCAGCTCTCTGAAACGTCAGAAATCGAATGTCAATGAGGGAGGAATCCATGAATAAAATTGAATCGATCCAGGCATCTATCGGGCTCACAGTTAAGGGTAGCACCAGCGCGGAAGGCAAGACGGCAGGGCAAATGTTTTCTGCCACATTAGCTAATGCACTAGGATCGACGCCAATAGTGGCAATGGCCTTGCCTCCAGTGGCAACTATTCAACACACACAGTTTGACCTTCCATTGAATTTGACCGCTGCTAAGATTTGGCAGCAGGTGAGTATCAATGAACGTGCGCTCGGACTGCGGGCGTACCGTCAAGAACTTCTCGCATCCAATATCGCGAATGCCGATACGCCTGGATATGTGGCGGTAGATATTGACATTGAGAAGGCCTTAAAAACAGGAAAGTCAAAAGATGACGTTTCCCTGCAATTTCGTATTCCAGCCCAAGGTAGCATTGATGGAAACACCGTTGATATGGATGTTGAACGGGCCCAATTTGCTCACAATTCCCTCATGTATGAATACAGCGTTGATCGTGTCAAGGGACGCTTCAAGGAACTAGATGACCTTTTGAAAAATACACCATATTAGTAATCTCTTCTTGGAAATACTGACAGTAGCGACTTAATGCAACTACCGCAGGCAACGGAAAGATTAAGTCATGGCGTGATCGGGTAAGCACCTGAATGGATACGATCGCTGCTGGCCGCATATGCCACCAGCAGCGATCGCATCCAGCACTCAAAACCGCGTTACTTTTTCTTCATCATTTCCTGACAGTCCTTCATCATTTGATCCATTTTTTCATACATTTTCGGATCCATTTGATGATCCTTTTTTGGCTCCATCTGATGTTCCATTCCAGCTTGCGGGGCTTTATTGGCCGCTCGCATCATTTGCGCCTGCTTGGCCTTGCGCCCTTGCTCAATCAGTTGCCAGTCCGGGCCAGCGAAGGCGGGAAATGCAGTGCTAAGAGTGCTGATACAGAGCAGCGTAAGTAGTAATTTTTTCATGATAGACTCCTCGATAAACTAATTTGATGTATGCATCGTCATCCCCATGGTCAAGTGGCTAATTCAACCATCGACAATACAAAAGCCGCAGCGCAACTGCGGGAACGTCTGACATATCAGAAAAAAAATCACTTCTATCCGTTTGCGAAACAAAACGCATCGTAGCAGTGGTAGCACCGAGATCCGGATAGTCGCCGCCTGCGTTATGGTCGGCAAAAGGTGGTCCCATATAGCAGAAGGCGCATGTCTGGCAGCTTGGCATGGCCATCGGCTGCGCAATCGCCGCAGATGCAGGCATGTCGTTTTGCAGTGGAAACGCCGGTATATGGCTGCACCAGATAAAACCGAACAACACCACCGCACACCTCACGAAATACACGAGGTGCTTAGCCGAGCGGTAGGTGCCGAACGGTCTCATGACGGCTAATTCTCCTCTGCTGCTGCCGAGCCGGCGGCACGGATCTGACGCCGACGAAGCAGCAGATAAACCGCAGGGACCACAAACATGGACAACAACGGCGCGGTAATCATGCCGCCAACCATCGGCGCGGCGATGCGCTGCATGACCTCCGACCCGGTGCCGGTGCCCAGCATAATCGGCACCAGGCCGGCGATAATGACCGCCACCGTCATTGCCTTGGGCCTCACGCGCAAGACCGCCCCTTCACGAATTGCATCGAGCAGATCGGTTTCACTAGCGTTACCATTCGCCAGACGTTCATCCCAGGCATGCTTTAAATAAAGCAGCATGATTACGCCGAATTCGGCCGAGACGCCAGCCAACGCGATGAAGCCGACGCCGCCGGCGACTGACAGGTGATAGTCGAGCAACCACAGTAGCCAAATGCCGCCGGCCAGCGCAAACGGCAGCGTTGCCATGATCAAGGCCGCTTCATCGAAGCGCTTGAAGGTCAAATAAAGCAGCACGAAGATAATAAGCAAGGTCGCTGGCACGACGATTTTGAGTTTTTCAGTGGCACGCTCTAGATATTCGAACTGCCCCGACCATGCAATGGAGTAACCCGCCGGCAATTTGACTTCCCTGGCGACGACTTGCTTCATGTCATACACAGTCGAACTCAAGTCGCGATCGCGAATATCGACATACACCCAGCCTGACAGCCGGGCATTTTCACTCTTGAGCATCGGTGGGCCGTCGTCGATGCGGATCGCGGCGACATCACCCAGCCGGATTTGCGCCCCCCGCTCTGTCAGCACCGGTAGCTGGCGCAGTTTCTCAATTGAGTCGCGCACCTCGCGTGGATAGCGCACATTAATCGGGAAACGCTGCAATCCTTCAACAGTTTCACCGATATTGTCGCCGCCGATCGCCGCCGACACCACGCTTTGCACGTCTGCTATATTCAAGCCATAGCGGGCGGCCGCGTCGCGATCGATGTTGACGTCGATGTACCGTCCGCCGTTCAGGCGCTCGGCCAGCGCTGAGGAGACACCCGGCACCTTCTTGACTGCGCGTTCTATCTCACCAGTGATGCGGTCAATTTCCTGCAAGCTAACGCCTGCGACCTTGACGCCGACCGGGCTTTTTATGCCGGTGGCCAGCATGTCAATCCGGTTGCGGATCGGCGGCACCCAGATGTTGGACAGCCCAGGCACCTTGACGGTGCGGTCCAGTTCCTGTATCAATTTTTCCGGCGTCATGCCAGGGCGCCACTGATCGCGCGGCTTGAACTGGATCATGGTTTCGAACATTTCCAGCGGCGCCGGATCAGTGGCGCTCTCGGCTCGACCGGCCTTGCCGAAGACGCTTTGTACCTCTGGTACCGTTTTAATCAGCCGGTCAGTCTGCTGCAACAACTGCGCGACCTTGCCGGCCGACAGACCGGGCAACGCCGACGGCATGTACAGCACATCGCCTTCATCCAATGGCGGCATGAATTCGCCGCCGAGCCGGGTCATGGGCCAGATCGTGATGGCTGCTACCAGTGCTGCCGCCAGCAAAGTCAGCTTTGGAAAACGCAGTACGACATCGAGCAAGGGGCGGTATAGCGCGACCAGGAAACGATTGAGGGGATTCTTTTGCTCATCGGGAATCCGGCCGCGGATCAGATAGCCCATTAAAATGGGAATCAGCGTCACCGCCAGTCCAGCCGCCGCCGCCATCGCATACGTCTTGGTAAAGGCCAGCGGCGAAAACAGACGGCCCTCTTGCGCTTCCAGAGTGAACACGGGAATAAACGAGAGAACGATGATCAAAAGCGAAAAGAACAGTGCTGGTCCAACCTCAACAGCAGCGTCGCCAATGACGCGCCAATGCTCATGACCCTTTAGCTGTTTACCTGGATGGGCATGATTCCAGGCTTCAATATGCTTATGGGCATTCTCGATCATCACCACGGCGGCATCGACCATCGCGCCTACAGCAATGGCGATACCGCCCAGCGACATGATATTGGCGTTGACTCCCTGGTAGTACATGACGATAAAGGCGATCAGGATGCCGATCGGCAGCGTGATGATGGCCACCAGCGCCGAGCGCAAGTGAAACAGGAACAGCGCACAGACCACAGCGACGACAATGAATTCCTCGATCAGCTTTTCTTTCAGGTTGGTCACAGCGCGCTTGATCAGGTTCGATCGGTCGTAGGTGGGGATGATCTCGACGCCGGGCGGAAGGCTCGCTTTTAGCTTTTCCAGCTTGACCTTGACGGCATCGATGGTTTCCAGCGCATTTTTCCCGGAACGCATGATGATCACGCCGCCAGCAACTTCGCCCTCACCATTCAAATCGGCAATCCCGCGCCGCATCTCTGGCCCGATCTGGATGCGCGCGACATCGCCCAGCCGGACCGATACGCCAGCGTCAGTCGTCATCAACGGAATCTTGCGGAAGTCGTCAAGCGACTTCAGATAACCAGAGGCCCGTACCATGTATTCGGCCTCGCCCAATTCCAGCACGGAACCGCCCGTTTCCTGGTTGGCTTTCTGCACGGCATCGATAATTTTGCCATGTGGGATGTTAAAGGCGCGCATCTTGTCTGGATCGAGCACGATCTGGTACTGACGCACCATGCCGCCAATGCTGGCCACTTCCGAGACGTTGGGCACCGCTTTCAACTCATACTTGAGAAACCAGTCCTGCAAGGCGCGCAATTGCGACAAATCGGTCTTGCCGCTACGGTCGACCAGCGCATATTCATAGACCCAGCCGACGCCGGTCGCATCTGGTCCGAGCGCGGTTTTTGCCTGCGGTGGCAGGCGTGACTGCACCTGGTTCAGATATTCCAACACCCGTGAACGCGCCCAGTACGGATCGGTACCGTCTTCAAACAGAATGTAGACGAAGGAGTCACCGAAAAACGAGTATCCGCGCACCGTCTTGGCACCCGGCACCGACAGCATGGTGGTGGTCAGTGGATACGTGACCTGGTTCTCGACGATTTGCGGCGCTTGCCCCGGATAGCTGGTGCGGATAATAACCTGCACGTCCGACAGGTCGGGAATGGCATCGAGCGGCGTGCGCGCCAGCGACCAAATGCCCCAGACCGTAATGAATACAGTCGCCAACAAGACCAGAAAACGGTTGCTGATAGACCAGCGGATCAGTTTTGTGATCATTTCGCCACTCCCGCGGGTGCTTTCATGCCACCCATGGGTTTATTTTCGGGTTTCGGCGCACCGGAGGTCGGCGCAATGGCCACGATCTCAAAGCTGCCATCCTCGCCTTGCTGGATGTCGAAGGCGACTCGGTCACCTATGCCAATATTGCGCTGCAAGCCCGTGGAAGACACTTTGAAACCCATCGTCATCGCCCCCCACTGCAGCGACGTGATAGGGCCATGCGAAATGGTGATTTCATCCTTGCCGATCTGTTCGACCTTGCCTACCCCATGGTGGCGCGGAAGTGCCTTGTCTGCGTCAGGGGACTGCGTATCGCTCATGCGTGTCGTCGTTCCCTTCAGGCTGGCCTCGGAATCGATCAAGAACTGCGCCGAGACGACCACTTTCTGACCAGCGGATAGGCCCTTGCGAATTTCGGTGAGACCACTGCCTTCGCTGCCGACCTCCACATCGACGGGCATAAACTTGCCGCCCTCCTGGGCAAGCATGACAACGCTGCGCGTACCCGTCTGGATGACTGCCTCCGACGGCACCTGCAAAACATCGGTGCCACTGTTTGACGCGAAGGTCAGAGTAGCAAACATACCGGGCAACAACTGAGCGCCGGGGTTAGCCAGCTCCACACGGGCTTTCAGGGTTCGCGTCGCGGCATTAACTTCCGGCAAAATGGCACCCACCTTGCCCTTGAAAATAGTTCCGGGTAGCGCCTGTACCTGCGCTTCGACGGCGTCACCAGGGCGAACCTTGGCCGCCACGCTTTCGGGAACCTCCGCGTTGACCCATACTGTCGCAAGTCCATTGATGCGAAACAGCGGCGCACCAGCGGAGACGGTCATTCCTTCGCGGGCGCCAAGCTCTGCGATCACACCGCTGATGGGTGCTGAAACCGTCAAGCGAGGATGGACCTTTCCACTTGACTCGACTAGCCGGATTTGCCCCTCACTCATACCAACTAGCCGCATGCGCTGGCGGGCAGCGTCGACCAGGGATGCTGTTTCATTGCCTTGCATACGACGGCTTGCCAGATAGTCTTCTTGTGCCGCGATCCAGTCAGGGACATACAAGTCAGCCAAGGGTTGCCCCTTTTCCACCGGATCGAGCAGGGCACGCGCATACAAGCGCTCTACAAATCCACCGCTACGCGCCTGCACCAGTGCCACGTCGCGCTCGTTATAGGCAACGTTACCGACGGCAACCAAGCCGGCGGACATCCTTCCTGATGTGACGAGCGCTGTGCGCACTCCCAGGTTTTGCTGGACCCGCGGGCTAATCGTAACATTACTGTCCTCACCATCCCCCGCAGCATAGACGGGCACCAGCGGCATATCCATGAACGGTGACTTACCGGGTTTGTCAAACTTCTGGCCCGGCACCATGGGGTCATGCCAATATAATGGTTTCTTGTTGGCAGCACTCGCGGCGCCTGCTGCGTTGCCGGATACCGCCTTGACGTCACCTGTAGATACTGTCTGATGTGCTTGTCGTAAACCAAACTGGTAACCGGCATAAGCGACCGCTGCAAGGGATCCCGCAAGTACCAGGACGCGTAATTTCTTATTGTTCATTTGAATTCCTGCTGGCGATGTACTGCGGAAATCTGCGTGATTGCGATGTCGGGAAAGAGGAAGCGAAGCTGTGCCCAGAACTGGGCTGTATTCATCTGCAACTGCAGCAACTGAACGTGCATGTCCGCACTGTTACGCCTGGCAGCGAGCACCTCAGCCAAAGAGGCTTTTCCGCCACGATAAGAGGCCAGGACCGCTTGGCTTCGCTTGTCGGCAAGGGGCAATAGCTGGAGCGCGTAGCGCTCGCTACGTTCTTGGCCACTCCTCCATTCGATGAGCAAGGCACGGATGTTGGCGGCATCTTCTCGCAGCAGTTCGTCGCGTTCGCTCCTCGCTTGTTCGACCAAGGCGAGTTTGGAGCCTAGTTCGCGGTCCTGCCGGTTTTTGCGATCCCACTGTAATGGCAGGGATAGGCCAACGGAGACCATGTTCGAGTAGGCCGCGCCGCGCTGCTGGAATGCGAACTCGATACTCCAGTCCGGATGCCGATTCGCTTGCGCCAGATTGACGTCGGCCTGGGCGACTTCTTCCTGCCGATTCAACACCATGATCTGCGGGCGGTGCGCCAGTTCAGTGTCGAGCAACACCGGGTCCAGAGGGATGGTGCCCAAGTCGGGCATGCTGGAATCGGCAAGTTCGCCGCTGCTGCCAGTCCAACGCACCAGCATGTTTTTTGCCGTATTGAGGTCGCGTTCGACCTGACTGGCTCGGTCCTCAAGGGTTAACAAGGCAGAACGCGCAGCCAGCACGTCGGCCTGGCTGCCACGCCCGCCCCGATAGGCGGCCGTAGCGGCGTCAATTTCCTGGCGGGAAAAGACCACTTGTTCTGTCAGAACTACTGACATTTTCCGAATGTAGTAGACGTTGAGCCAGGAGATCGCCGTGTCGCGCTGAATCGCGGCGAGTGCGACATCTTTTTGCGCCTGCGCCTTGTCGGCTTCGCGCTCAAGACGTGCGGAACGCCAGCGCAATTTATCGGCGCGTGTCAGTTCCTGCGAAATGCCGATGCGCCGCATCGTCATGAAATCCCCGCTCAAACTAAAGCGATCGGTGCCACTTAAGGGCACATTATCGATGCCGACCTTGAGAGTGGGATCGGGGCGCTGCGCCACTGCTACCGCCATTTCGTGTGCGGCGACAGTTGCCTGGTCCTGCGCATGAAGTTGGCGCGAGCGGGCGACAGCCTGCTGCAGCGCCTCGGTGAAGGTGACTGGCTGGGGGGCCGCGCGCGCATCATGAACGAAGGCAAGCAGCGGAACAGTAAGGGCGAGAGTTAACGCCGTCTTCATGAATGGGTGAAGGCGGACGATGCGTGCATTTGTATGCACGGTGTACGGGATTGACATGGCAGCTCCAGAATGCGATGGGAGGCATCGCCTTGTCGAACCCGACAAGGCGATGGCGATCTAGGCAGTCTGGAGTGTTAAATACGGAAACAGCAATGGCGGATAGCGATAGGCGGTGCCGTTGGCCTCGCCAAGGTAATGAGCAAAGGAGGTTTTGCTGAATACACTACGGGAGTGTCATAAATAGCTAACGTCAGAAGCAGGACAACAGGTACGAAAGATGGGTGGTCGGCGACAGGCGTCTTGTCCAGCGACTGCCTGGACGCATCCCCCACAGCATAAATTTGACACAACGTCGACTGGTCAGTGTCCATGCCGGCGCAGTCTGTCATCGCGGGCATCGCAGACACCCCAACACCTGCGGATGTAACGGAACTACCGACTCCCATCGGTACGCCGGGGCATAGGTATGAAGCGACCGCATGCTGCATGAACAGCATGCTAAGTATCGCGACAAGAGCCGTGAACAATCGCACTGTGCGGGAGGTCTTCATAAACTATCTAAACGGATGATATTCGTAGCCTAGGTTGTATCAAACCAACTGTCAAGCTATTGCTATGCTGTCACTTGACCGTGAGCAAGTACGGATCGAATGACAGATATCATCACTATACGCATTACCATAATGGGAAGGTCAATCAAAGACATATGTCGCCGGATTGGAATGCTTTACGTTTAATTGCTTGACAAAAAACTTGCAATCGATGCACCATTTCCAGCAATTCCTTCGCTGGACCGGTGTCGATTGATTTCAATGACGAATATCCATGAAACGGCTTATCCACGCCTGAAACAAGAGTTCACTGAGCAGGAGCTCGGGGCGATCTACACGCCTTCGCGCGCACAAATTGACCATATCTTCACGCTGTATCGCCAAGCATCGCATCGTACTTTTTTGCTGATCCAACTTATGCTGTTGCAAAGGCTCGGTTATTTCGTCCCTTTGTCGAGCATCCCGTCTATCGTGGTGCGGCATATCTGCGAACATAGCGGTCTGCGCGTTCCGGCAAAACGAGCGCTGGCGCAATACGATCAATCCGGTAGCAAGACAACACACCAGCGCCGTCTGCGCGGGTACGTGGGGATCCGGGTGATGGACTCGTCCGATGAATACTGGCTGGAAGATCAGGCCCTGCAGGCTGCCCATACCAAGCAGGAGCTACCCGACATTATCAATGTCCTGATTGAAGAGTTGGTCCAGCGTCGCCTGGAACTGCCTGGATTCACCTACTTGTTCAGGCTGGCTCGCCATTCCCGTACCAGCGTCAATGACGGCATCTATAAGGCGGTGGCTGGCGGATTGCCAACTTGCGTGGTCGAGCGTTTTGAACACATGCTCACTGCGGGTAAGAACCTGCGCATATGGGATAGCCTCAAACGCGAGCCGAAGCAGCCCAATGTGCGTGCGGTGACGGATTTCCTGGCCCACATTGAGACCATGATCGCGCTGGCGCAGGATCTGCCCAATACCGAGGCCATCGCCGCAACCAAGCGTGAACAACTCGTTTTGGAGGCGCGTGCCCTGGATGTGGCGGAAATGCGGCGGCTCAAGCCACTCAAGCGCCACACCCTCATCGTGCTGCTGATTCAAAGCCAGTTGCAGAAGGCAATGGACGATATCGCCGAAATCTTCATCAAGACCATCCGCAGCTTGCATAACGGTGCCGAGGAACGGTTGCGGCAATATCACCTGCAGCACGCCGAACAGATTGAGCGTTTGATCGGACAGTTCCGCGAAGTGCTGACCGTCCTGAGCGACGAGGGCAGCGACGAGGAGCGCGTCGCTAGGGTCGAGCAATCCCTCGACGGGGATCTTGGGGCATGGATCACTGAATGCGACGAGCACATGGCGTATGCTGGCAATAACTATTATCCGTTCATGCTGGTCGGGTATGTTGGCAAGCGCAGCCTGCTCTTCAAGTGCCTCGAAGCGCTCAGTCTGAAATCGAGCTCCCAGGATCAGAGCCTGCTGGCGGCGATCGCCATCATCCAAAAGCATCGCTCCAGCCACAAGGAACAACTGCCAGCGGCAGAAGGTGCGCTACCTGAATTGGCACTGGACTGGATGTCCGATAAGTGGCGCAAGCTGGTTTTTGGCCGAGTCGCAGCCGATGCCCCAGCGAACGTGCATCGCAAGTATTTCGAACTTGCCGTGATGACGCAAGTCATGGATGAACTCAAGTCGGGCGATCTGTACGTCGAGCATAGCGGCGACTACGATGATTATCGCAACCACCTGGTGGACTGGGAGCAATACGAGCGTGAAGTGAAAGCCTATGGTGAACTGGTAGGGCTGTCGGTGGAAGCTCCGGCGTTTGTCGCGCAGTTGCGCGACAAACTCGGCAGTCTAGCGCGCGACGTTGACAGCCGATTCCCGCAAAATAGCCTTGCCGATATAGACGAGAGCGGCATTGTGATCCGTCGCATGGAGCGCCCGAAGCCGCCACCCGAACTTGACGCCATCGAGCAGATGGTCACCAATGAAATGGATCCGGTGAGCATCCTTGATGTATTGACCGAGACTGAAAAATGGTTGGACTTGCATAAACTCTTCGGTCCGTTGTCCGGCTTCGAGGCCAAAGTAGACGATCCGCGCAAGCGCTTCATCACTACGTTGTTTTGCTATGGTTGTAACCTGGGCGCCACGCAAACCGCACGCTCGATCAAGGGACTGAGCCGCAAGCAGGTGGCCTGGCTCAATCTCAAGCATGTCACCGAGCAGCGTCTGGACAAGGCGATCGTCAAGGTGATCAATGCATACAACCGCTTCGCATTGCCACGTTATTGGGGGTCGGGAAAGAGCGCGTCGGCCGACGGTACCAAATGGAACATTTACGAGGCTAACCTGCTTTCCGAATACCATATCCGCTACGGTGGATACGGCGGCATTGGCTACTACCATGTGTCCGACAAGTACATCGCGTTGTTCAGTCACTTTATTCCATGCGGCGTCTATGAGGCGGTTTACATCCTCGATGGGCTAATCAACAACCAGTCGGACATCCAGCCAGATACGCTGCACGGCGATACCCAGGCCCAAAGCACGCCTGTCTTTGGCCTGGCTTCGCTGCTGGGTATCGACCTGATGCCCCGCATCCGCAATATCAAAGATCTGGTGTTCTTCAAGGCGGACAAGGCCGACCAGTATGACAATATTGGCAGCCTGTTCCGTGGATCGATCGACTGGGAACTGATCGCGCGCCATATGAAGGACATGCTGCGCGTCGTTATTTCCATCAAAGCGGGCAAGATTGCGCCATCGACGATCCTGCGCCGCCTAGGGACCGCTAGCCGCAAGAACAAGCTCTACTACGCGTTCCGCGAGCTCGGTAGGGTACATCGGACAATGTTCCTGCTCAAGTACATCAACGACGCAGAATTGCGTCGTACCATCCATGCAGCAACCAACAAGAGCGAGGAATTCAACGGCTTCATCAAATGGTTGTTTTTTGGGGGCGAAGGCATCATTGCCGAAAACGTTCGGCACGAACAGCGCAAGGTTATCAAGTACAACCAGCTCGTTGCGAACATGGTCATCCTGCACAATGTCCATGAGATGACGCGGCTCCTCAAGACAATACAGGCAAAGGGATATGTGCTAACGGAGGAGGTGCTTCGCGGCTTAGCGCCATATCGGAAAGGGCACATCAACCGATTCGGCGAATATATGCTGGACCTTGAACGCGAGGTAGCCCCGATGAATTATAAAGTCGAATTTACCAAATAAATCAATTGGTTAGGTCGGTTTTTGCGAAAAAAACTGCAATCCCGGCCGGCCCTCTTATACGCGCGGTATGTCAGCCCCACCATGCGCTTGCCGCCACTGACGACGGGGCGCAGATTGAAATCGAGGCCCATGCCATTGTCCAGGATGAAATCGGCGGGCGTGACGGCGATGCGCTCGTCCTCCATGCCCGTGGAGGTGCATTTAAGCAAACCATTCTCGATATAGCCGATATCGTCGATACTGCGCGTGGTGATGGTGATGCGGCGCAGTTGCTGGACATGCGCTTCCGAGCACGGCGCCAGGTCCAGCGCATCGGCGCTGCGCAGGGCCATGCTGGCCGAGGCAATCGAACGGTGGGCACGCTCGAGCGCGTAGCCGGCCAGCAGGCGCAGGCGTTCCTGCTCGCCTTGCTCGGCGCGCACGGACGACAGGTAGAAGGCCAGGCTCAAGGGAGCGGCCACGCCGATGACTGCGACCAGCACGCTGGTGATGATGATGCGTTTTCTGCGCATGCGATTGCCTGTGGTAGTTATATGATTGCCATGTATTTCCTGATGGAATCATATTACAAGCCGAGGCCGTGTACTTGAATATTGCTGAACAGTTACACTTTTCACACTTTCTGTACCGGCCGGGCCAGCACGAAGACCAGCGCCGCCACCACGGCCGCCAGCCCGCCAGCCAGGTAGAGCACGCTGGCAAAGCCATCGATAAAGGCGTGCCGGGCCGCTTCCTGCGCCACGGCCTGCATGGCGGGCGGTAGCTGGCCGAAAGCCTCGGCCGCGTTGCCGGCGACGATACGCCCTATCATCTCGGGTGAGGCCTTCAAGCCGTGCAGCCACGCCAGCTTGTCGAACGAGGCGGCCGTGCGCATGGCCAGCACGGCGCCCAGCGCCCCCACGGCCAGCACGATGCCGACAAAGCGCGTGGTGGTGCTGATGCCAGACCCCATGCCCGTGCGTTCGCGGGGGATGCAGGCAAGGATGGCCTTTTGCGTCGTGCCATTCAGCAATCCGGCGCCCGCGCCCGTGACGACCATGCCGGCCGCCACCAGGCCGTATTGCAGGCTGGCGGCGGCCAGTGCCGTGGCTACGTTGCCCACGGCGACGATCAGCAAGCCCGTCACCAGTATGCCGCGGTCGTCCAGCCAGCGCATGGCGCGCGGCGCCAGGCGCGACAGCACCACCATGGCCACGGCAAACGGCAACATGGCGCAGCCGGCCAGCACGGCGGAAAAGCCGAAGGCGTTCTGCAAATACAGGGGCAAGAAGGTCATCATCACTTGCGCGGCGATGGCGTAGCCGAACATGCCCAGCACGGCGCCGACAAACACGCGGCGGCCAAACAGGGACAGATCGACCATGGGCGCGCGCTGGCGCCGTTCCACCAGCACGAACACGGCCAGCAGCGCCGCGCCCGCCATAAACCGCAGCACAGTGGCGTGGCTGGCCCAGCCCGCCACGCTGGCGTCGATCAAGCCCCAGATGATGCAGAACAGGCCGGCCGAGAACAGCAGCGCCCCCAGCGGGTCGAAACTGGCGTTGGACGCATCCTTCGATTCATCCACATGCTTGCCTACCAGCCACATCAGGATGGCGACTACGGGCAGGTTCAGATAAAAAATCCAGCGCCAGTTGATGGCGCTCGTGATCAGGCCGCCCAACAGCGGCGCCACCGTCATGGCCACGCCCATGGCCGCGCCCCACACGGACCACGCCCTCGCCCGCTCCTTTTCCGCGTGAAAGGTGTGGCCGATGACGGCCAGCGCGGACGTGAGCAGCAGCGCGGCGCCCAGGCCCTTGATGGCGCGCGCCACGTTGAGCACGAACGGCGTCCACGCCAGGCCGCACAGCAGGGATGCCAGCGCGAACACGGCCAGGCCAAACAGCATCACCCTGCGCCTCCCCAGGCGGTCGGCAATGCTGCCGGCCGGCAGCAAAAACGAGGCGAACGCCAGCATGTAGGCGCTGACCACCCATTCCACGTCGACAAAGCTGGCATTGAGCGAGCGGGCGATCGACGGCAGGGACACGGCCACCACGTTGGTGTCGAGCATGATCAATGCACACACGCCCGAGCACGTATATAAGGTCCAGTTGGTATTCTTCATGCCTCGATTGTAAGCAAGCTTGTATTATTTCCTGTTATAAGATGAGCGCCTTATAATTCACCCATGGTGAATATAGACAAAGACATGGAGTTGCGGCACTTCCGCTGCGTGCTGGCCGTGGCGCACAGCCTGCATTTCGCGCGGGCGGCTGCCGAGCTGGGCATTTCGCCTCCCGCGCTGACCAAGCAGGTGCAGGAAACGGAGCACCTGCTGGGCACGCGCCTGTTCCAGCGCAGCAAGCGCGCCGTGGCCCTGACGGCCGCCGGAGAATTGTTCGTCATCGAGGCCACGCGCGCGCTGGCGCAGCTGGCGCAGGCGCAGGACGTGGCGCGGCGCGCGGGCCGGGGAGAGCTGGGACGGCTGGAAATCGGCTACGTGGCCTCGGCCGCCTATTCCGGCGTGCTGCAAGACCAGTTTGCCCGCTTTCGCGCCAGCCACCCCGGCATCCACATCTGTGCGCGCGAACAGGCGATGGATACCCTGCCCGGCTTGCTGGACCAGGGCCGCGTTGACCTGGCGTTCGTGCGCCCGCCCCTGCACCTGCCGGACGGCATAGACATGGTGGTCTTGCTGCGCGACCGCTTCGTGCTGGCCCTGCAGGCAGACAGCCCGCTGGCCCGCCTGGACGTGGCGGAACCGGCCGCGCTGGCGCAGCAGGCCTTCATCGTGCCGGAACAGGAGCTGGGAACACTGGAAGTCAGCCGGCGCGGCGGCTTTGCGCCACAGGTTGTGTCGCGCCCCGGCAGCCTGGTGGCCGTGCTGACGGAAGTATCGCTGGGCGTGGGCTGCGCCATCGTGCCCCACTCCGTGATGGCCAGCGTGCAATTGCCCGGTGTGTGCTTCCGCGACCTGGCAGCACCGCAGATCAGCTCGGAAATCGCCGTAGCCTTCCGCCGCCACGAACAGGCGCCCGCCGCGCGCGCCTTCATTGCCCAGCTGCGCGCCGCGGCGCTGAATTGAGAAGATGCTGCCTCAGCCCTGCTTCAGCACGACCACGGCATAGGTGCAATCGCTGGCCGTTTCATTGCTGAACACGCAGTCGGCGGGCGGACCCAGTTCCAGGCAATCGCCCGCGTCCAGCACGTGGCGGGTATCGCCTTCGATGAAGACGAGGCTGCCGCTGAGTGACCAGATCAGCTGGCGCCGCGCCACATAGGCGGCGGCCGGCATCGCCACCACGGCGCCTGGCGGCAAGCTAATATGCACGAGGTCGAGCGGCATGTCGGACGCGGGCGACACATGGCGCCGCACATAGTCACTCTGCGGGTCGATCCACACGGGCTGCTCGGCCTTGCGCAGCAAGCGCCCTTCGCGCATCTCCGCGCGGGCGATCAGTTCTGACATGCTCAGGCCGAAGGCGCCGGACAGCCTTGCCAGCAAGGTGGCCGTGGGGCTGCAGTCGCCCCGCTCCACCTTGTGCACCATCGCGCGCGAGACGCCCGAACGGGCCGCCAGTTCCGTCAGCGACCAGCCCAGCGCTTCCCGTTCGAGGCGCACCCTGGCGCCGATGCGCTGGTTCAATTCGTCTGGTTTAGTGGACATGGGTCAGATTCTATTCGGATTCTATTGGACAAGGCTTGGACGGCAATCTATGATTTGTCCATTATAGTAGACGACTAGCAAGGAGATCAACATGCACATCCGCGATGCCCATGCGGGCGATATCGAGGCAATCACGGCCATCTATAACGATGCCGTCAGCAATACCCTGGCCATCTGGAATGAACGGACCGTCGATGCGGCCAACCGCGCAGCCTGGCTGGCCGACCGCGAGCGGGCCGGCTATCCGGTGCTGGTAGCCATCGATGCGCAGCACAATGTCGCCGGCTACGCCTCGTTTGGCGACTGGCGCCCGTTCGAGGGTTTTCGGCATACGGTCGAGCATTCCGTGTATGTGCGGGCCGATCGCCGCGGCGCCGGCGTCGGCAAGGCCTTGATGGGGGAACTGATCGTGCGCGCGCGCGGCCTGGGCAAGCACGTCATGGTGGCGGGCATCGAAGCGGGCAACGCCGCCTCGATCGCCCTGCACAAGCAGCTGGGTTTCGAAGAGGTGGGATTGATGCGCCAGGTGGGCACCAAGTTTGGCGCCTGGCTGGACCTGACATTCCTCCAGCTTCAGCTCGATGCGCGCAGCGATCCGGACGGCATCACGCCGTCCAGATAAGGTCAGGCAGGCATCAGGGATCGCGTATCAGAGATCGCGTATCAAAGATCGCGTATCAAAGATCGCGTATCAAAGATCGATATCCGGCGGCGGGCGGCGCAAGGCCATGTGTTCCCAGACGGCCACCAGGACCAGCACGCAACTGGTGATGCAGGCCAGGGTCAACGGCGTGTACAGGCGGCCATAGGCCATCGGGATCAGCGCCAGGATGATCAGGATGCCCAGCAGATGCGACAGCGGCGGCGTGGCGCGGTCATTGCTGACCCATTTGAACAGCGCATTGCCCAGCAGATACAGGATCGGCCCGCCCAGCAAGGCGCTGATGCCGGCGAAGCTCGCTTCATCCGGATGCACGAGCGCCAGTTCGTCGGCCACGGCGCTGACGATCACGCCGCCCACGATCAGCACGTGGATATACGTGTAAGCCTTGCGGGCGATGCGGCCCGGGTCCTTCGAGTGGGCGATGCGGTGGTGACCCGCCTCGGCGCCCGTATCGAAATAAATCCACCACATGGCGATGCTGCCGACCAGTGCCGACAAAAAGCCCAGCCAATTGCCGGCCGTCCATTCCAGACCCGCGAAGGTGGCGCCCGTCACCAGCAAGGATTCACCGAGGGCGATGATGACGAACAGGCCGCAGCGTTCGGCCATGTGGCTGCCATCGACATCCCAGTCGGCGATCGTCGAACGGCCCAGGCCCGGCAGGCCGAACTGCATCCATGGGCCGGCCAGGTCGATCAGCAGGGCCGCGCCCCACCAAAAGATGCGCTGCTCGGGCGACGCGAGGCCGCCGGCGATCCAGAAGATGCCGGACAGCACGGCCCACAGCGCGATGCGCTGGAAATTGCGGCGGCGCGCCAGCGCTTCATGGCGCACGGCCCACCAGGCGAACAGGGGCCGACCCACCTGCATGGCCACGTAGGCGCCCGCAAAGCCCAGGCCCCGCGTGCCGAACGCTTCAGGAATCGAGGCCGACATGATCAGGCCGCCCAGCATCAGCGCGAACAGGCTGATGCGCACGGGAATGCGCTCGGGGTCGAGCCAGTTGGTGATCCACGACGTAAAGATCCATGCCCACCAGACGGCCATCAGGAGCAGGCCCGTCTGCAGCCAGCCCATGGCGCTCAGGTGCGCCAGCAAGCCGTGCGACAGTTGCGTAACGGCAAACACGAACACCAGGTCGAAGAACAGCTCGATCATGCCCACCTTGCCGCTGTCCTGCCCGCCGCGCGTGCGCAACAGCGATTTTGTCAATTCCATAGATACTCTTTCATTCATGCTAGTAAAACGTTCAATTCGGGCGTTTATGACTTTACCGGCGTCAATAAGGGCAAGCCGGCAAAGTGCGCCGCCAGATTATCGACGACCAGTTGCCCCATCGCATGGCGCGTTTCCACGGTCAGGCTGCCCACATGCGGCGTCAGCACCACGTTCGGCAAGGCGCGCAAGGCGGCCGGCACGCGCGGTTCGTCCGCAAACACATCCAGACCTGCCGCGCCCAAGTGGCCATCCTGCAAGGCGGCAATCATGGCGTCTTCGTCGATGAGGGCGCCACGGGCGATATTGATCAGGGTGCCTTGCGGGCCCAGCGCGTCTAGCACGGTGCGGTCGATAATCTTGCGCGTGGCGGGCGTGCCCGGCGCGCAGACGATCAGATAATCGCATTCCTGCGCCAGGGCCAGCAAGGATTCGGCGCGCGGTACGGATGTGCCGGCAATGGCGCGGGGCTGAAAGTAGCGCACCTGGACGCCGAAGGCGGCCAGGCGCAGCGCGATGGCCTGGCCGATCTGGCCGAAGCCGAAGATGCCGGCCGTCTTGCCGCGCAGGCTGGAGGCGGGGGCGATGGCCTCGCGGCGTTCCCAGCCGCCATCGCGCACGAAACGGTCGAGCGTCACGATGTGCCGCGCGCTGGCCAGCAGCAAGGCCAACGCCACGTCGGCCACGTCATCCGTCAGCACGTTCGGCGTGGTGGTGACGGCGATGCCGCGCGCGCGGGCTGCGTCGAGGGCCACGCCATCGAGGCCCACGCCATTCACGGCGATGATTTCCAGGGCGGGCAGCAAGGCCATGTCGGTGGCGTTCAAGCCCAGCGCGCCCGTCGTCACGACGGCGCGGATGGCAGGCGCGCGTTCGGCCAGCCAGGCGTGGCGCTCGTCCGCCGGCACTTGCCAGGCGTGGTGGCAGGTATATTGCTGCTCCAGCTGCGCGTTGACGGCAGCCGAGGGGCTGGGAGCGAGGATGAGGAGTTCGGGTGGCATGGGCGTCCTGGGGCGTGTCGACATAAGGGTGGGAAACAAACGCAGACGCAACTTAGCATATTTGACGCCCAGCCGGGGATGGCTGCCCCGGAATGGCCGTCAATCCCATACCATTGATACGGTCTTTAGCCAGGGCAAGGCACGCGTTTCACCTTGCCGCCCGTCTTGAACGGGTCAGCGCCAGAGCCAGGATTCTCGGCCATGCCATAGCAGGTGGCGCCGCCGGCGCTGACCACGCGCGTGGCGGGCCGGCCATCAGCCGTCAGGTATTCCTCCACGCGAATGACGGGGCCGCCGCGCCAGGCGGAGGCGACCAGCTTCTGGAAAGCGCTTTCGCTTTTGAGTTCGGCTGCGGCCAGCCACGGCTTGTCTTGCTTGATTTCGCCGCGCAGGGACTTGTCGGCGGCCCCGGCGGCCAGACGGGCGCGCGTGCGCAAGTCTGCGGCGGGCGCAGCTGCGGGCGATTCTTCGGCAGGCACGGTGATGGTTTCTGCTGCAACGGCGGGCGATGCGAGGATGGCGGGAGGCGTGGCAGGCGCCGCACTGGCGCGCGCACGCGGCATGGGAAACGGCAGCGGCAGCGGCAAGGCCATCGACGGCGTCTGCGGCGGTGGACGGGGCGGCATCAGGCTCATGAAGGCCACTTCCGTGTATTGCTTGAGCTGGCGCGCCGGCAGCAGGAGGAAATACAGGCCCAGCGCGTGCATGGCGAGTATCAGCGCAACAGCCATGCCTTTCAGGCTCAAGCCCCGCCGCATGCGCAGGGAGGCGGACTGTAGATGGCGGAGCAATGGCATGCGGTTTCCTGTGGGCGCCGGGCGCGATGGCCCATTTTAGCGAAACTTGAGCATAGGCATTAATAAATCCATAAGGTATCGTCTGGCGCGCCTTTTTCCGCCAGATTCCAGTGCCTGCCTGGTGTTGTACGAATGGCGACTTTTTTTATGACATTCTCACACTTATTCACGCCCCGCTCGTCACTGGAATATAATGATAATCATTCTCATTAATATCCAAACAACACCATGCGCCCCTTCCGCCTCGCTCCTACCCCCTTCGCCCTGGCCGCCTTCCTGCTGGCCAGCACTGCCGCCCACGCCCAACACACGCCGCCAGGCAGCGATGCGCAAACCATGCCCACGGTGGAAGTGAATGCCTCGGCCGATGCGTCGGCGGAAGGCTTGTCGAAAGCGTATGCAGGTGGCCAGGTGGCGCGCGGCGGGCGTTTGGGCTTGCTGGGCAACGTGGACATGATGGACACGCCCTTCAACAGCACCAACTATACGCAGGCGCTGATCCAGGACCAGCAGGCACAGGGCGTGGGCGATGTACTGCAAAACGATGCTGGCGTGCGCGTGACGCGCGGCTTCGGCAATTTCCAGGAAATGTACATGATCCGCGGCTTCGCCGTGAATTCGGACGACCTCGCGTATAACGGCCTGTATGGCTTGCTGCCACGCCAGTTTGTCGCTTCCGAATTGCTGGAACGCGTGGAAGTGTTCCGTGGCGCGAATAGCTTCATCAATGGTGCGGCGCCCGGCGGTGGCGGCGTCGGCGGCACCATCAATCTGGTGCCCAAGCGCGCCACCGATGCACCGCTGACACAGATTACGGTCGGCACGGAAAGCGGCGGCCAGGGCTATGTGGCAGCCGATATCGGCCGCCGCTTCGGCCCCGACAATAATACCGGCGTGCGCATCAATGCAGTACGACGCGATGGCGACACAGCCGTCGACCGCGAAAAGCGCGAACTGAGCGTATTCTCTGTCGGCGCCGATTACCGCGGGCGCGATTTCCGCCTGTCGGCCGATGCCGGCTTTCAGGAACACAAGCTGCGCAATCCGCGCCCAAGCGTCAGTGTGGCCAGCGGCGTTGCCGTGCCCGCTGCGCCTGATGCCAGCAGCAACTTCGCGCAAGGCTGGACGCACTCCAACGAACGCGATACTTTCGGCACCCTGCGCGGAGAATACGACCTCGCCAAGGACGTCGTGGCTTGGGCTGCCATCGGCTTTCGTAATGGCGACGAGTCGAACGTGCTGGCAGCGCCCACGGTGAACAGTACGTCCGGCGCGGCCAGTTCCTATCGCTTCGACAATACCCGCCACGATAGCGTCCGTACGGGCGAGATCGGCGTGCGCGGCAAGCTGCGCACAGGCAGCGTCGGGCATACCATCAGCGCCACCGCCTCGACCTTCTGGTCGCAATCGAAGAACGCCTATGGCATGAGCGATTTTGTGACAGGCTTTGGCACGAATATCTATGCTCCCGTGCAGGTAGCCGCGCCCGCGCCAACCTGGTTCATGGGCGGCGACCTGGCGCATCCGCTGGTGACGGCACGCACCATGCTGTCGAGCTTTGCCATTGCCGACACCATGGCCTTTGCCGATGACGAGGTATTGCTGACTGTGGGCGCGCGCCGCCAGACCATCAAGGACGATTCGTACGACTACAACACGGGCGTCCGGTTTGATAGCAGCAGCTACAGCGAAAGCACCACCACGCCTGTGCTGGGCCTGGTGTATCGCCCAGTCAAGGAAGTGTCCGTCTATGCCAACTATATCGAAGGCCTGCAAAAAGGCGCGGTCGCCGCTGGCACCGGGGTGACCAATGTCGGCCAGGCGTTCGCGCCCTACAAGTCGAAACAGAAAGAAATCGGCGTCAAGTATGACGCTGGCCGCATCGGCGCCAGCCTTGCCCTGTTTACCACCAAGCAGCCATCGGCCTATGTGGAAAACGGTATCTTCGGCGTGTTTGGCGAACAGCGCAACCGCGGCATCGAATTGTCGGTCTTCGGTACACCTGCCCGTGGCCTGCGCCTGCTGGGCGGCCTGACACTGCTCGACACGGAGCAGCTGAGCGCCATGAACGCTGCCAACGAGGGCAAGGATGCCATCGGCGTGCCTGCTACCCAGCTGAATTTCGGTGCGGAATGGGATGTGCCCGGCGTACGCGGCCTGGCTTTGACGGGACGCACCTTGTATACGTCGAAGCAATACATCGATGGCGCTAATATGCAGAAAGTGCCGTCCTGGACACGCCTGGACCTGGGCGCACGCTACCTGACCACCATCGCCGACCGCGCCGTCACCTTGCGCGCGCGCCTGGATAACGTGACCGACAAGAACTACTGGGCGTCTGCCGGCGGCGCCTCGGGCGCTGGCTATCTTGTGCTGGGCGCCCCACGCACCGTCGTCGTGTCGGCGTCAGTGGACTTCTAAGCCAGAAGACAAAGCTGCCCTCGGGCAGCTTTTTTTTTCGCGTGCGCGCCTGTGCCGCGAGGCGCGATTCGGCGACAATGCCCGCATGAAACGACTCCCCGCCCTGCTGCTCTTGCTCTGTCTATCCCTGCCGGCGGCTGCCCAGAAGCAAGCCGCCTGCCCCTATGCCGCCTGGAAAAGCGGCTTCAAAGGTGATGCGCGGGCGCAAGCCACGTGTTTATTACGTCCCGTCAAGTTGTATGCGCGCCTGGGCGACAGCGCGCCGCTACCGGACATTCTTGCCGCCCACATCGGCCAGCGCACGGGCATCACTCCGGCACGGCTGCGCGCCTGGCTGGCACAGCAGTCGATCAGTGAAACGGATGTGGGCGGCGCCGTCGACGCACCGCTGTCGCGCGCCGTGGGCCGGCTGGCGGCGCCTATGGCCCGCTATTTCGTCATCCATGACACCAGCTACCCGAATTTCTTGCTGGAAACTATTCCCGACCATATCAACGATGCCAGCTGGGACTTCAACGATTTTAGCTTGCGCAATCCGGCGCTGGGTGGCGGGCCGAAAGGCCATGTGTATGTGAACCGTCTGGGCGCCTCGCTGCAAGTGCGCGACTTTGGCACGCCCAGCTACGCCAGCAAGCTGGAAAAGGACAAGCCGTCGCTGACGGGCCTGTTCCTGCACGTGGAGCTGGTGCAGCCGCGCAATTCCGTGCCGGGCGGCGGCAAGGGCAACGACGGGCTGGCCCCCGATCCGGGCTTTACGCCAGCGCAATACGACCGCCTGGCCCTGCTGTACCTCGCTGCCAGCGTGCGCAAGGGCACGTGGCTGATTCCCGCCTTCCACGCCGTGCTCGATACGGGTTTTGCGAACGGTCATGACGACCCGCAGAACTTTTCTCTGGCCGAGTGGTCAGCATCGCTTTCCCGCCTGCAGGCGACTCTGCGGCAAGCCGATACGGGACAATAAGGCGTTTCCCTGGCCGCCGAATTGGCGCATACTATTATGAGCATAGCCATTCCTGTCAGGGAGTTCAGGTGAATATTGCCACGGATCATCAGGCGGACCGCCAGGCGGGCGCGCGCCATCCACTGCAGCGCGCACAGCGCATCTTTGCCATGCGCGACGCCGTCCTTGGCGTCTGGGAACAGCGCGTGCGGGCCAGCGTGCGCGGTGCGGATCAGTTGCTCAAGCCCATCCTCACCAACACCCTGCCCGCTTTTTTCGATAATCTGGCCGAAGCACTGACCCCGGGCCACCCGCGCGAAAACGCCGCCAGCAACAGTAACGTGCCCGCCGTGCATGGCAATGAGCGGGCGCGCATGACGAATTACGGGCCGGAACAGGTAATCCAGGAATACCAGATCTTCCGCGACTGCTTTGCCGCCGTCGCGCATGAATCAGGTATCACCCTGCGCAGCAAGGATTGGCATGTCATCAACGAGTCCATCGACGTGGGCATCTGCGAATCGATACGCGAATTTACCAGCATGCACGAAGCTTTCCGGCGCCGCATCGCGGCCGGTCTGTCGCACGACATGCGCAACCCCCTCGCTGTTATCAGCACCAGCGCCCAGTTGCTGCTCCGGCCAGTGGACCCGGAACGGGTGGTATTGCTGGCGCACAAGATTGCCGAGCACAGCAAACGGCTCGACAGCATGATCGAGGAATTGCTCGATAGCCTCAGCTACCACCAGGGCCAGCGGCTGCCGCTGGCCCTGAGCCAGTTCGATGTGCTGCCCCTGGTGCACGCCGTGGCCAGTCAGGTCAATCTGCAGCTGCCCGACAAATGCCAGGTCAACGGCCAACCCGTTGTCGGCTGGTGGTGCGAGAACTCGCTGCGACGCGCGCTGGAAAACCTGCTCGGCAATGCCATCAAGTACGGCGACGACGCGCCCATCAGCGTGCACGTGGAAGCGGTCCACGAACGCCTGATCATCACCGTCCACAATGGCGGCCAGGCCATCGCGCCGGAGCAGGCCGAACGCATCTTCGACTACCTGCGCCGCGAGAACGACAACCCCGCGCCAGGCTGGGGCATCGGCCTGCCTTTCGTGCAGAACGTGGCCGAAAGCCACGGCGGCAGCATCGCCGTCGACAGCGCACCTGAAACGGGCACCAGCTTCATCTTCGACGTGCCCGTCGATTGCCGTCCCTTCGTCCAGCCCGCCGACTTCCCCAAGAGTGACAGTTAGCGCACCAAATCGGTGCGAAGAACGCCGCAACGCCACAAAAGTGGTCATATTTGCACATCTTCGAGGCCACCCTCTTGGCACGCTTCCTGCTGAGCTATACATAGACACGGCTCAAGGGAAATCACAACATGGCAAATTTTTTCAATGAAATGACTGCGGATGAAGTGGGTACGGACAGCAAGGTACGTGAACACTATCGTGAATTTGACAACTGGCTGGCGCAGCAATCCCCCGAGACCATCGCCCGCAAGCGGGCCGAAGCCGACCTGACGTTCCGCCGGGTAGGCATCACCTTCGCCGTGTATGGCGACGATGCCGGCACGGAGCGCCTGATACCGTTCGACACCATCCCCCGCATCATCCCCGCCGCCGAATGGGCGCAGATGCAGACGGGCCTGGTACAGCGCGTGCAAGCCTTGAACATGTTCATCCATGATATTTATCATGGGCAAAACATCATCAAGGCGGGCATCATTCCTGCCGAGCAAATCTACAAGAATGCCCAGTATCGGCCGGAAATGCAGGGTATTTCCGTCGCCTCCGACATCTACGCGCACATCGCCGGTGTCGATATCGTGCGCGCCGGCCAGGGCGAATTTTATGTACTGGAAGACAATTTAAGGGTGCCTTCGGGCGTGTCCTACATGCTGGAAGACCGCAAGATGATGATGCGGCTGTTTCCGGAACTGTTCGCCCGCAACCGCATCGCCCCCGTTGACCATTATCCGGACATGCTGCTCGACAACCTGCGCTCCGTCGCGCCCATGGGCGTGGATGACCCAACGGTCGTCGTCATGACACCCGGCATGTACAACTCCGCCTACTTCGAACACGCCTTTTTAGCCCAGCAAATGGGCGTGGAACTGGTCGAAGGCAAGGATTTGTTTGTCAACGACAACTCCGTGTACATGCGCACCACGCGCGGCCCCAAGCGCGTCGACGTGATTTATCGCCGCGTTGATGACGATTTCCTCGATCCGCTGGCTTTCCGCTCCGATTCCTCGCTGGGCGTGCCAGGCCTGCTGTCCGTCTACCGGGCCGGAAGAGTCACCTTGGCCAACGCCATCGGCACGGGCGTGGCCGACGACAAGTCCATCTACCCCTTCGTGCCCGACATGATCAAGTTTTACCTGTCGCAGGAGCCGATACTCAACAACGTGCCCACTTACCAGTGCCGCAAATCGGCCGACCTGTCCTACGTGCTGGCGAATTTGTCCAAGCTGGTGGTCAAGGAAGTGCATGGCGCGGGCGGCTATGGCATGCTGGTGGGCCCGGCATCGAGCGCCGCGCAGATCGAGGATTTCCGCCAGCGCCTGCTGGCCAATCCGGGCGGCTACATCGCCCAGCCTACACTTGCCCTGTCCGCCTGCCCCACGTATGTGGACGCCGGCATTGCGCCGCGCCATATCGATTTGCGCCCGTTCGTGCTGTCTGGCAAGACGATTTCCATGGTACCGGGCGGCCTGACCCGCGTGGCGCTGGGCGAAGGCTCGCTGGTAGTCAATTCCTCGCAAGGGGGCGGCACCAAGGATACCTGGGTACTGGAAGCCACATCCGCTTTTGCAGGAGAAAAAACATGCTGAGCCGCACTGCCGATCATTTGTTCTGGATGGCCCGCTACACGGAACGGGCGGAAAACACGGCGCGCATGCTGGACGTCAACATGCAGACCTCGATGCTGCCCCAGTCCGAGCAGGACGCGGAACAGGGCTGGCGCGCCACCCTGGGTATTTCCGAACTGCAAAGCGCGTATGACCACAAATATGGCCGCTTCCATACGCGCGACGTACTCGACTTCATGGTGCGCGACCCGAACAACCCGTCTTCCATCCTGGCCTGCCTGACGGGCGCGCGCGAAAACGCCCGCGCCGTGCGGGGGACATTGACGACCGAAGTGTGGGAAATCCAGAACGCCACCTGGCTCGACATGCAGAAACGCCTGAAGAGCAATCTGCTGGAAACGGACCCCAGCCAGTTCTTCGAATGGGTCAAGTACCGCTCGCACCTGTCGCGCGGCGTGACCCTGGGCACCATGCTCAAGGATGAAGCCATCCATTTCATCCGCCTGGGCACCTTTCTGGAGCGCGCCGACAACACGGCGCGCATCCTCGACGTGAAGTTCCACGGCGCGCGCGACACGTCGAAAGACATCACCCAGCGCGACTTTTACTACTGGGCGGCCCTGCTGCGCTCCGTCTCCGGCTTTGAAATCTACCGCAAGGTCTACCGCGACGTGATCACCCCGGCGCGGGTAGCGGAATTGCTGATGCTGCGCGGCGACATGCCCAGATCCTTGCTGGCCTGCATGGATGACGTGGTGGAAAATCTGAAGCATATCCGCAACGATGTGTCGGCCGATACGGAGCGGTTCGCCGGCAAACTGCATGCCGAGTTAAAATTTGGCCATATCGACGACATCATGAAGGCTGGCTTGCACCATACATTGACGGAGTTTCTGGAAAACATTTATGAGCTGGGCAACCGGGTCAGCCGCGACTTCCTCGTTCCCCTGGCGGCCTGATGCAGCTCACCATCCGCCACGAAACCCATTACGCCTACAGTGCATCGCTGGCCTACACCATCCAGCAGCTGCATCTGACGCCGCGTATCGAGCCGCAGCAGCGCGCCCTGTCCTGGCAGATCACCACGCCAGGCCGGTGCCACGCTTATACGGATGCCTACGGCAATTTGTCGCACATGCTGACCATCAGCGGCAGCCATCAATCCCTGAGCCTGGTGGCGCACGGCGTGGTGGACACCATCTACCCGCACAAGGGACGGCTGAACCTGATCGACACCTTGTCGCCGCTCTTGTTTACCATGCCGACACCCCTGACGCAGGCCAATCCCGCCATTCTGGAGTTGGCGGCCGCCAGCCTGCCGGACCGCCGGGTGACGGCCGGCACGGGCCATTTGCTGCGCCTGGCCGAGCACATCGTCGGCAAGGTGGCGTATGAAAGCGGTGCCACCATGGTCACCACCACCGCTGGCGATGCCCTGGCGCTGGGACGCGGCGTGTGCCAGGACCACGCCCATCTGTTCCTGGCCTGCTGCCACGCCTGGGGCATCCCGGCCCGCTATGTGTCCGGCTATATCGATCCAGGCACGACGGGCCATGCGGCCAGTCACGCCTGGGTCGACGCCTGGACGGAAGACACGGATTTCGCAGGCTGGGTCAGCATCGACGTCACGCATGCGCGCCTGATGACGGACGCGTATTGCCGCCTGGCCATCGGGCGCGACTATGATTCGGCCGCGCCCGTGCGCGGCGTGCGCCAGGGTGGCGGCACGGAAACGTTAAGAGTCGATGTGCAGATCGTGCCCGTGTAACTGGCAGGAATGAGGCTGGCCGGGCCTTGCCAGCAGGTGGCAAGGCCCGGCTGGTGTAGAATGTCCCCCCTTTTGACTTGATTTACGACGATGACTTATTGCATAGGCATGCGCCTCAACGAAGGCCTGGTCTTCCTGTCCGACTCCCGCACCAACGCCGGCGTGGACCAGGTGGGCACCTTCCGCAAGATGAGCGTGTTCGAAAACCCGGGCGACCGCATGCTGGTCCTGATGACGGCCGGCAACTTGTCGATCTCGCAGGCGATTCGCCAGATCGTCTCCGAACACGTGGATGCAGATGGATGCAGTATCTGGAACGTGGCCAGCATGTACGATGCGGCGCGCATCGTGGGCGAAGCCGTGCGCACCGTGCACCAGCGCGAAGCGAAGGCCCTGGCCGAGTGCGGCATCGATTTCAATGTCAGTATTATTCTCGGTGGCCAGATAGGCGCCGAACGCTGCCGGCTGTTCCAGGTGTATTCGGCCGGCAATTTCATCGAATCGCACGATGAAAACACGTATTTCCAGATCGGCGAAGCGAAATACGGCAAGCCCATTATCGACCGGGTGATCAACCCGGCCACGCGCCTGGACGAAGCGGCCAAGTGCGCGCTGATCTCCATGGATTCCACCCTGCGTTCGAACATTTCCGTCGGCTTGCCGCTCGACCTGCTCGTCTACGAGACAGGCAGCCTGGCCGTCACGCGCTTCGTCACCATCGATGAAAAGAACCAGTATTTCCGCATGATCCGCGACACTTGGGGAGAGCAATTGAAACATGTTTTCGAAGGCATCGTCGATCCCGTGTGGAATGCGGCGCCGGAAACCGCGACGAACGTATTGTCGTCGGCCAACATGCACAGCAAGCCCGTGCGCGTGGCCATTCCCGAGCACCTGAGTCGCGGCGGCCTGACGGTAGCGCCCTTGCAATCGCTGGCGCAGCAGTTCGGCGACGACAAACAGCATTGATCTGCCGCGCACCGCCCGCGCGCGGTGCTGGACAAATCGCCCCTACCGTGCTTTTATGGCAAGATGGCTTGACATTCAATCCAGATTGACCTGAAAGGCAGGTGGCGCATGGACTTGATTACTTCCGCCGTCGTGGCGGCCATCGGACAGGGCGCGCCTGACCACGCGTCCGAAGCCGTTACCAGCCATTTTCAAAGGCTCAAGCGGGCCATCGCCAAGTTCGACAGCGCGGCCGCCATCCTGGCCGCCATCGCCGCCGTGGAGGCGGCGCCGGACCATACCCGGCTGCAACTGGCCCTGTCGGCCGCCCTGTCCCGCGCGAAAGTACCTGATGACATGGAAGCCCTGTTCGCCGCGCAAGGCTTGCTCGATGCGTTGCAGCGGCCTTTCCCCCAAATACCCGAAGTGCAAGCGGTGCCCGCGCCTGCCGATAAAAGCGCCGTCGTGTCCAATTATGCGGTGATGAAAGTGTACTTCGCCACGGACCGCCAGCGCGACGTGGGCAAGCCGCCCGCCCAGCGCTTCAGCGGCGAACGCAGTAAAGGAATGAGCAGCGGCAACGGCGGCGGCGATGGCCTGCTCAGCTATGGCAGCTGCAACATCAGCATCCCCCGCGACCACCGCATGGGGCAGCTGGAATCGCCGTCGTTGTGGCGCCTGGAATTTCGCGACGACCCGGCCAAGCATGTCGTGCTGCTGGACGCCGTGGTGCAAGACCGCGAGCTGTTCTTTGCGGCCTTGAAAACGCAGATCCGCGCCTCGGCCGGCAAGAGCGCCTTTGTCTTCGTGCACGGCTACAACGTGAGTTTCGAGGATGCGGCGCGGCGCACTGGGCAAATGGCCTACGACCTGGGTTTCGATGGCGCGCCCGTCTTCTACAGCTGGCCGTCGCGCGGCGACCTGGCCGGCTACACCATCGACGAAAACAATATCGAGTGGAGCACGCCCCATATCACCAATTTCCTGGCCGACTTTCTCGCCAGCACGGAAGCGGCACAAGTCTATCTGGTGGGACATAGCATGGGCAGCCGGGGCCTGGCGCGCGCCGTGGCCGACTTGCTGGCCGCGCAGCCGCAGCTGGCGCAAAAGATCACGGAAATCATCCTGTCCGCGCCCGACATCGACGCCGCCATCTTCAAGCATGATATCGCGCCGAAACTGGCCGGCGCGCGCAACCCCGTCACTTTATATGCCTCGTCGCAAGACCTGGCCCTGGCCGCCTCACAAGCCGTGCACGGCTACCCGCGCGCGGGCGACAGCGGCGCCGCCATGCTGATCGTGGCGGGCGTGGAAACCATCGACGCCACGGGAGTCGACACGAGCTTCATGAAGCACGCCTACTTTGCGGAAAAGCGCTCTGCCCTGTCCGACATATTCTATTTGATACGCAACCACGCGCGTGCCGAGCAGCGCTTTCTCGACCCCGTCGATACAGTAGCCGGCCGCTACTGGACGTTCAAACCATGACGCGGCTTCATGCTAGTGGGCACGCATGCTAAGATACGGCCAAGAGGGTGGCAACGGGCACGGCGATGACGCCGTCAGCCGATCCCCCGCAAGCAGGCCATATCATGTTGACATCATCTTCTACACCGCAAGCCGAATCACTGATCCGCAACACCAACGCCCGCGTCACCAAGACGCGCGTAAAGGTGCTCGACTTTTTAATGGCGCAAAGCCGTTCGCTGACCCACCATGAAATCCAGCAGGCACTGTCGCAGGACAGCGATATCGATTCCGTCACCCTGTACCGGGTATTGGAATGGTTGACGGAAAATGAACTGGTGCACCGCATCGCGGGTGCCGACCAAGTGTGGCGCTTCAGCGCGGGCGCTGGCCACCAGGCGCACGAACACGCGCACTTCCAGTGCACCAAATGCGCCAACGTCACCTGCTTCAATGAAGTCAAGCTGCCACCGCCCGTGCTGTTGCCGGAAGGTTTCAGCGGCGGCGAAGTCGATTATTTGATCAAGGGCCTGTGCCCCCGCTGCAAGTAAGGCCCTTCTGACATCACTTGAGCAGGCAGGCCAGGTGATGCTCGTCGTACAGCAAGTTGCCCACGCGCATAGAGCGCGGCTCCGTGCCATACGCGCTAAATCCCAGCGATTCATATAGTTGCCATGCGGCATTGTTTTCCGCATTCACGCTCATGCATGACTGCAGGGTCCGTCCCGGCCTGTTCCATGCAGGCGTTGACGAGACGCGACGCCCCCCCCTTACCCCGCTGCGCCACATCGACGCAGACGCCCCATAGCAAGGCCTTGTGCCACAGCTGACGCAGCGGTGCGCGCCGCAAACCGGCAAAGCCCACGAGGCGTTCGCCATCGAAGGCGCCAAAGCCGCTTTGCTGCGCGCCGTCGGCGATGCGCTGCGCGTGTTCTTCTTGTGTGCGTTTGTCCTCGCGCGACGATGAAAACGCGCTGGGCGAATCAAGGATGGCGCGCAGGTGCAGTACGCAGAGGCGGCGGGGTCTGCTGGCGTCAGCAGGCGAATGACGATAGCGGGTGCGTGCCTGGTGGAATTCGGCTCTTTTCCATCCTGCCCACGCCCTGCCCTTACGCTGGCACGCGGCGCAAGACTAGCAAGGTCCAGCCGTACAGGGCCGCCATCAGCCATACCATGGCCCCGCCCAGTGACGCCATCCAGCTTTCCGGCAGCGACCAGGCGGCGTCCAGCTTGCCGGCCGCCATGCAGGCGGCCATGGCCACACAGATGGCGACGATGGGCCAGCCCAGGCGGCGCCGGAAGGCCCGCACGATATCAATCTTGCCGGTGCGCATGACTTTCGCCGTGACCCAGCCATCGAAGGTATCCGTCACGCCCATGCCCACGGCAAACACCGTACCAGTGAGCAAGGCCGGCCCCATGCCGCCCAGCGCCACGGCCGCATAGCCCCATGCGGCCGCCTGCACGGCCGTGTCGAACACCAGCGCGAACAGCATGCCGACGAGGATGGCGGCAAGCGGCCCGGACGTGTCCCGCACCCAGCGGGGTAGCAGCCGGGCGCGCACCTCGGCCAGTTGCGCGCCCGCCAGCAAGCTGCGCGCGTTCAGGGCTGCGATGAGCAGCAGCAAGGCGATGGGCAGCCACTCCAGCCAGCCGAACACGGCTTCCGATGGTGAGAAATGACTTGAGGCCAGCGCGGCGACAGCCACGATGGCCAGTACGCTGACGCCATGCCCCAGCGCAAACAGCGCGCCCATCCACGGCGCCCAGCGCGGATGGGCGGACTGGCTGCGCAGGGTCAGGCCATCGACGGCGGCCAGATGGTCCGGCTCCAAACCATGCCGCATGCCGAGCAGGAAAATCAGCGCCAGGGCGGGCAAGCCCGCGTCCACGCTCATGCGGCCGCCAGGCTGGGGGCGCTGGCCGCACCTGCCACGCAGCGGTCCAGGCCCCGCGTCAGCATCTCCTGCGGCAGGTCGCGACCGATGAAAATCATCTTGCTGGCGCGCGTCTCATCGTCGCGCCATGGCGCACCCAGTTCCGAGCCCATCAGCATGTGCACACCCTGGAAGACGGCGCGGCATGGCAAGTCGGCAACATACAAAATGCCTTTGTAACGCATCAACTGGGTGCCGAACAGCTGCACCACGGCGTCAAGGAAGTTTTCCACCTGCAGCAAATCGAGGGGCTGGGACTGGTGGTACACGAACGATTGCACGCCGTCGCCGTGGCGGTGGCCCAGTTCCCCCAGGAAATCCGGCTCCAGTTCGACGATGGCGTTCAAATTGAAACCGCGAATGTTCAGGATGTCGCGCAGCGGCACATTGCCAAAGCGCACTTTCTGTATGCTGGCGCGGCCATTGATGGCGACCAGGCGCTGGCGCAGCGCGGCCAGCTCGTTTTTGCTGACCAGGTCCGTCTTCGACAGCAGGATGCGGTCGGCAAAGCCCACCTGCTCCTGCGCTTCCTTGTGCGCCGTCAATTGCTGTTGCGCATGGCGCGCATCGACCACCGTCAGGATGGCGTCGAGCATGAAAAACTCGCTGACGGACGGCTCGGCAAAGAATGTTTGCGCCACGGGGCCGGGCGCCGCCAAGCCCGTCGTTTCGATGATCACGTGGTCAAAGGCGATCATCGCGGCGGCCCGTTTGGCCTGCAATTCGCCCAGGATGCGGATCAGGTCGCCACGTACGCTGCAGCAGATGCAGCCATTGTTCATTTCCACGATCTGCTCGTCGCTATCTTGCACCAGCAAGCCATGGTCGACGCTTTCGGCGGAAAATTCATTTTCGATCACGGCGATGCGCACGCCGTGATCGCCCTGCAATATGCGCTTGAGCAAGGTGGTTTTCCCGCTGCCGAGAAAACCCGTGATGATGGTGACGGGGATCAGTTCTCTCATGGTGCGTTCCTATCGATGGTTAATCTTCCAGTTCTTCCATGCGTTGCCATTGGGGAAACGGGTCGGGCAACTTGCGCCAGGCGGCCATGCCCTGGCGCGTTTCCGTGTAGTTGAGTTGACATTTCTTTAAGTCCGCCTCGATGGCGGCCTGGTCCATGTCCTGGCCGATGAAGACGAGTTCCTGGTAGCGGTCGCCATACGTTTCGCTCCAGCCCGCTTTGACTTCCGCCAGCGAGGCCGCATCCGTGGGCCAGCGATCTTTTGGCACGGAGGCCCACCACAGGCCCACGGGTTCGATATTCATCAGCTTGCCTGCGCCGGACAGGCTGGCCACCCATTCGGGCCGGCTGGCCAGCCAGAAATAGCCCTTGCTGCGTACCACGCCCGGTATCGGCCGGGAAATATAGTCATGCAGGCGCTGCGCGTGGAAGGGCTCTTTCGCCCGGTAGACGAAGCTGTGAATGCCATACGTGTCCGTTTCCGGCGTATGGATGCCGGCCAGCTCTTGCGCCCAGCCCGGCATGGCGGCCGCCTGCTCCAGGTCGAACAGGTTTGTGCCCAAAATGGCGTCCAGCGGCACGACGGACTGGTTGGTTTCAATGATGCGCGCTGCCGGATTCAAGGCCTTGAGGATGGCCAGCACGCGCAGGCGCGCATCCACATCTACCATGTCAACCTTGTTGAGGACGATGACATTGGCAAACTCGATCTGTTCCGTCAGCAAATTGGCCAATTGGCGGTCGTCGCCCTCGCCCGCGATCTCGCCGCGCTGCTCCAGGCTGTCTTCGCTGTGAAAATCCGTCAGCAGGTTGGCGCAGTCGACCACGGTGACCATGCAGTCGATGCGCGCCACGTCGTTCAGGCTGTCGCCGTGCTCATTCTCGAAGTCGAAGGTGGCGGCCACGGGCATGGGCTCCCCTACGCCCGTCGATTCGATCAGCAGGTAATCGAAACGGTCTTCGGCAGCCAGGCGCCGCACTTCCAGCAACAAATCGTCGCGCAAGGTGCAGCAGATGCAGCCATTGGACATTTCCACCAGTTTTTCTTCCGTGCGCGACAGGGCCGCGCCGGCCGCCTCGGCACTGTCCTTGACCAGCGAGGCATCGATATTGACTTCGCTCATGTCGTTGACGATGACGGCCACGCGCTTGCCTTCGCGGTTGCGCAGTATGTGGTTGAGCAAGGTGGTCTTGCCGGCGCCGAGAAAGCCGGACAGGACGGTGACGGGGAGTTTGCGCTGGGTCATGGGTAATCCTTCGGATTGGTGAGTTCGTGATGGCGGACGTAAATGCAGCTTAGTTGCATTTTTAAATTATAATGCAACTTACTTGCATTTGCATGGCAATCGTTACCCACCATGACGAAAGAAACCTTGCTACACACTCGCATTTCACGACATGTCGTGCAGTCAAGGACCACGCTCCTCAAGCTGCTATAGTGAAATTGTGTCGGCCATGCTATCGAAGCAAGCGCATGGCGACTGAACAGTCAAATTCTCACAGTTTCCAAGGAATCGATGATCTTGCGCAGCTATACAATGTTTCTTGCATTAGTTATTTTGATGATGGGCAGTGCGATTGCCGCAGAAATAAAACACCCGATCAAACACTATATTTACTTTAATCACCGCGAACTGAACGGGGAAAACATCACCTCGGATAAAGCACTAAACGATCCCCGTTTCAGCGGCGCGCAAATCGTGTACACGTGGCGCAGCCTGGAGCCCGAACAGGACCGTTATGATTTTGCGGCGATCCGCCACGACATCGCCTATCTCGATTCAATCGGGAAAAAACTGTGGATACAACTGCAGGAAAAATCATTCACGCCACGCTATAACGTGCCGGCCTATTTGCTCAGTGATCCTCGCTACCATGGCGGCATCATCAAGCAAAGCATGCTTTCGGCGCCGGAACGCGACCCGCGCAAGCCGGTGACGGATGATGAGTACGGCTGGTCGCCAAAAATGTGGGAAGCACCGGTACGCGAGAGCTATCAACGCTTGATACGGGCGCTGGGCAAGGAATTCGACGGGAAAATCGAGGGCATTAATTTCAGCGAAAGCTCGATCGACATTGGCGTTGAGGACAGCAAGGGAAATACTACTTTCCCCGATGATTTCAAGCCGCAAGAATATGTGGATGCCATCAAGGAAAACATGCAGGTACTGGCCACTGCTTTTCCCCACACCACCACCATGGTGTACTTAAACTTTCTGCCGGGTGAATGGCTGCCGTGGACCGACAAGGGCTATATGCGCAGCCTGTTTGCGCAAGCGCAAACGCTGCATATGGGCGTGGGCGGTCCTGACCTGATGCCGTATCGAAAAAGCCATATGGGCCAGAGTTACGGCTTTATCAAGGACTACCCTGCGAACCTGGTCAAGGGCATGGCCGTACAGGACGGCAACCTGCGCCAAATCAATCCCCGTACCGGGAAAAAAAATTCCGTGGAAGATTTGCTCGATTTTGCCCGCAATTACCTGGGTCTGAACTATATTTTCTGGGTAGAAGACGAGCCTTACTTTAGCAATGAAGTGCTGAAAAAACTGCCGGCGCATTGATACGCAATCGCGCCATCGCGCGGCAGCGTGTATCCATGCGCCTTGCACGGCTGTCATCGGCGCGTCATATGGCGGCGCTACAGTCGCGTCCTTTGAATCTTTCCGAGGGCGGTAATGAAAACAAATTGGGTCATGCTGGCGGCGCTGACAAGTGCAGGTTTAACTGGCTGCAACGGCAGCTCGACGACGGCGCAGGTCATTCAAGAAGGGACGACGGTCACCGTGGCATTGCTGGAAACCACGGATATCCACTCGAACGTCCTGAGCTACAACTATTACGCGCTGGCCGAAGACACCAGCCTGGGCCTGGAGCGCACGTCGACTCTGATCCAGGCGGCGCGTGCGGAAAACCCGAACAATGTGCTGCTTGACGATGGCGACGTCATCCAGGGCACCCTGCTGGCCGACCTGCAAGCCGTGGCCGCGCCCGTGCCCTGCTCCGGCACTCTGGCCGTACACAAGGCCATGAACGCGCTGAAATACGATGCGGGCGGCATGGGCAACCATGAATTCAATTATGGCTTGCCCTACCTGAGCCAGATCACCAACACGGATTTCGGCATTCCCGGCGTGGCCAGGCCGACGGGCACCTGCGGCGCGCCCGCCTTCCCTTCCGTGCTGAGCAATGTCGTCGGCGTAGCCAGCGGCAAGCCCATCTTCCAGCCCTACACCCTGCTGCCCCGCGATTTCACCGCCACGGCGCCCGATGGCAGCAAGCTGACCGTGAAGATCAATGTGGGCGTGCTGAGCTTTGTGCCGCCGCAAATCCTCGAATGGGATCAAAAAGTACTCGCTGGCAAGGTCAGCGTGACGGGCGTGCAGGAAGCGGCCAAGCAATACGTGCCGGAACTGCGCAGCAAGGGCGCCGACCTCGTCGTGGCCCTGTCGCATGGCGGCCTGGACACCAGCGCCTACAGCCCGAAGATGGAAAACGGCAGCTATCACCTGACCAGCACGGGCATCGACGCACTGATGATCGGCCATTCGCACCTGATCTTCCCGAAGGGTAAAGAGACGGGCGCGGCCGCGCTGGACGCGTCGTTTGCCGCCTTCCCCGCCAGCGCCAAGATCGACGCCGTCAACGGTTTCGTCAATGGCGTGCCCACCGTCATGGCACAAAGCTGGGGCCGCCGCCTGGGTATCATCAAGCTGACCATGGTGTATCAGGGCGGGCGATGGGTAGTACAGCCGGCCAAGACGACGGTGGAATCGCGCGGCTTCAAGTACACGGATGGCACGACCCTCGTGAAAGCCGACCCGGCCATCGCGCCCCTGGTCGCCACCGAGCACGCAGCCACCATCGCCTATGCCAAGCAGCCGCTGGGCATCAGCACGGATTTCGAAATGTCCGCCTATTTTGCGCTGGTGGGCGACGTCAGCGCCATCCAGCTGGTGAACCAGGCACAGCTCGATTACGTGAAGAACTTCATCGCCACCAGCACGGATGCCACCTTGGCCAGCTACAAGAACATCCCCGTCATCTCGTGCAGCGCGCCTTTCAAGGCGGGCCGCAACGGGCCATCGGACTTCACGGACGTGGCTGCAGGCGCGACGCCAGCCGCACCAATCGGCTTGCAGGTGCGCAATCCGGGCGACTTGTATTTATATAGCAACAACAACCTGCAAGCCGTCAAAATCAAGGGTTCGGACTTGAAGGCGTGGCTGGAAACGTCGGCCAAGCAATTCAACCAGATCGACCCGAGCGCCACGGCCGAGCAGGACCTGGTGCCGTCGTATGGCACGATTTACAACTATGACGTGTTCTACGCGGAAAACAATGCTCTCACATACCAGATCGACGTGACGAAAAAGGTCGGTAGCCGCATCGTCAATCTCACGTACAAGGGCGCACCCGTGGCCGATGGCGATGACTTCATCGTCGCCACCAACGACTACCGCGCCGGTGGCGGCGGCGCCGTGCCGGGCATCGATGGCAGCAAGACCATCATCAAGTCGCCTGATGCGAACCAGGCCGTGGTCAGCAACTACCTGGCGTCGCTCAGCACCAAGGGCGGCAAGGTGACCCTGGCGGCCAATGGCAGCGCACGCAGCTGGAGCTTCGTCAAGACAGCCACGGCCGGCCCCGTGATCCTGCGTTCGGCACCGGGCCATCTGGCCTTGGCGCAAGGCAACGGCATCGCCAACGTGGCGGCTGAAGGCGGACTCGACGCCAGCGGTTTCGCCAAGTACCGCATCGACCTGAGCAAATAAGGTCCATGGGCCGGGACTGCGGTGGTTCCGGCCTGTTTTGATGAAAGGTGATCCAGATGAAACATGCACTCTCCCTCCCCGCCGTCGTGCTGGCTGCCGTCCTGGCCGCCTGCCAGGCATCGCCGCCGCCCACGCCGGCTGAAATCGAAGCCGTGGCCATGCATGCGCGCCAGGCGGGCGACCACCAGGCCGAGCGCCGTGTGCGCAGCTGGGCCAGCAAGGACATCCCCGTCGCCGAGCGCGAACTGGCGCTGATTTACCAGCCCCGTCCGGAACGCCGCGCCGAGGCGCTGAGTCTGTTCGAACAGGCGGCCCGCGCCGGCGATACGGAAGCGGCATTCGAACTGGGGCAAATGCTGCGCGCGGCAGCGCCCGGCCAGGCCTGGTTGTGGTACCGGCAAGCGGCCAAGCAAGGCCATGCGAAGGCGGCATTGATGCTGGGCTTGCTGGCAGCGAACGGCGAAGGCGTGCCAAAAGATCAAAGCGAAGCGGCGCGCTGGCTGGAAAAATCGAGTGAGCTGGGCAACCCGCACGCCATGTTCCTGCTGTACAACGCCTACCGCGAAGGCCGCGGCGTGCAGCGCGACCTGGTCAAAGGCCATGCCCTGCTGGAAGAAGCGGCCCACCACGAATATCCGCCCGCCATCCAGGAACTGGCCATGACGGTGCAGGCGGACGACGCTCTGCGCGCGGGGCATCTGATGAAGGAAGCGACGGAACACCGGCACAATAACTGGAACAAGTTTTAAGCCAGGTCAAGGTCAAGCCGTATTGCTGGATGCCACATATCGCTAGCGCCAGAAAATCACGCTGCGCTTTGGGCCAGGTCAATCGTGTTGGACTGGACATTGCCGAGGGGCTATGATGAACAAGCTGCTTCCGTGGAGGCGGCGGGGCTGTTGCCGGCCCCGAAATAGCACACTGTATTTGCTTTTTAGAAATTTGTTACTCTGGACCAGCCTCGGTGAGCATGTCGCATACGCTCAGCCCAGCCAGTGTTTGGGTAGGCCCTGGCTCGTCCGTTGACCTCCCTATAAGAAAGAGTCCAATGAAAAAGCTGACCACCGCCTTTGGCGCGCCTGTAGTCGACAACCAGAACATCCAGACGGCCGGCCCGCGTGGCCCTGCCCTCTTGCAAGATGTGTGGTTTTTGGAAAAGCTGGCCCACTTCGACCGCGAAGTCATCCCCGAGCGCCGCATGCATGCAAAGGGTTCCGGCGCGCACGGCACGTTTACCGTCACGCACGACATCACGCGCTACACCCGGGCGAAGATTTTTGGCGCCGTGGGCAAGCAAACGCCCATGTTCGCACGCTTTTCCACGGTGGCTGGCGAGCGGGGTGCGGCGGACGCGGAACGCGACATCCGCGGCTTTGCCCTGAAGTTCTATACGGAAGAAGGCAACTGGGATTTGGTCGGCAACAACACCCCCGTGTTTTTCATGCGCGACCCGCTGAAATTCCCGGATTTAAATCACGCCATCAAGCGCGACCCGCGCACGGGCTTGCGCAGCGCCAACAGCAACTGGGATTTCTGGACCTCGCTGCCCGAAGCGCTGCACCAGGTGACGGTGGTGATGAGCGACCGGGGCTTGCCGCGCAGCTTCCGCCACATGCATGGCTTCGGCAGTCATACCTTCAGCTTCCTGAATGCGCAAAACGAGCGTTTCTGGGTCAAGTTCACGTTTAAAACCCAGCAAGGGATACAAAACCTGACGGACGCCGAAGCAGAGGCGCTGGTGGGCAAGGACCGCGAAAGCTCGCACCGCGACCTGTACGAAAGCATCGAGAACAAGGATTTTCCCCGCTGGACCCTGTACGTGCAGATCATGCCGGAAAAAGAGGCAGGCACGTATCACATCAACCCCTTCGACCTGTCGAAGGTGTGGCCGCACGGCGACTATCCGCTGATCGAGGTGGGCGTGCTGGAACTGAACCGCAATGCCGACAACCATTTCGCGGAAGTGGAACAAGCTGCCTTCAACCCGGCCAACGTGGTGCCCGGCATCAGTTTTTCGCCAGACAAGATGCTGCAAGGCCGCTTGTTTTCGTATGGCGACGCGCAGCGCTACCGCCTCGGCGTCAACCACAGCCTTATCCCCGTCAACGCGCCAAAGTGCCCGTTCCACAGCTACCACCGCGACGGCCAGATGCGCGTCGACGGCAACCAGGGCGGAACCCTGGCCTATGAGCCGAACAGCGAACAGGAATGGGCCGAGCAGCCGGATTTCCGCGAACCTCCGCTGAGTATCGAAGGCGCGGCCGACCACTGGAACCACCGCGTCGACGAAGATTACTATTCGCAACCGCGGGCCCTGTTCCGCCTGATGACCCCGGCACAGCAGCAAGTGTTGTTCGACAACACGGCGCGCGCCATCTCGGGCGCCTCGGAGCAAGTCAAGCAACGCCACATCGGCAACTGTACCCTGTGCGACCCCGCTTATGGGGCGGGCGTGGCCGAAGCGATCGGCCGCCTGAGCAAATAAGGGCAGACTGAAAGCAGGCAGGAAAGACGGCGGCGCCAGGCCTGGCAACAGGCCTGGCCCGCAACACGGTGCGCCTTGGTGGCCAGAGGCGCTTGCCTAGCTGCGCTCGATATCGACCTGGCCCGTGATGCTCGTTTCCACCGGATAGCCATCGACTTGCGACGGCACGCGCCGCCTGACGGACGCATCATGCAGATACACGACGAGGGCTTCGCCGCCGATGGCGGTCTGTCCCAGGCTGACGCCTTCGACCCCATCGATCGCCATCAGCGCCCGCTCGTGGCGCCGCTTTGCCGCTTCCAGCCGGCCGGGCGGCGGGGCCGCATGAGCGAAGCCCGCCACCGTGTGGCCACTGGCCTCGTCCGGCACATATGGCATGGCCCCATCCTCGAAGTCGGCGTATGGCGCTTGTACGAATTTACTGTTTGACATGACACATCCTCCCGATGCCGCCCATGGCACGCATGGAACAAGGAGGCACGGCAGCGCCTCTTGCCCGTCAGGCCATGCATGGCAGCCACTCCTGACCATCTCATCATCGTGCAAAAGGCCGCGCAGTGCAAGGTAGCATCACGCCGCCACGCCGTTTTCTGTGACAATGATCAAGTGTACAACTCTCGGTTCGTCCCTTGCCGCTGCTGCCCGGCGGGGTGCCCGCAGTCTGCGACGTGCAGCTCCTTGCGCACGCTGTCCATGCGGCGGCCGTGTTCGCCATCCTCAGCCGCCTGCGCGAGCATGGCCGCTTCCAGAAAGTGCGCGCAGCCGTGAAGGCGCACATGGCCGAACTGATCGCCACGCCGGATCTGATCGCAGGCTACCACTGCTGACCTACCGCCAACTGATGCGCACCTCAGGCCTTGTCCGCCTGCGCCACATACCAGGCAATGGTCTGCCGCAAGCCCTGCGTCAGGTCGTGCGTGGGCACATAGCCGAGCAGGCGGGCCGCCTTGGCGATGTCCGCCTGCGAATGGCGCACGTCGCCGGCGCGGAATGCGCCATATTGCGGCGGCAGCGGCACGTGCTGCGGGCGGGCGGCCAGCAACATCTGCTGCATGGTGACGTGCAGCTGCGTCAGGCTGGTGCTGGCGTTGACGGCCACGTTGTAGACCTGGTTCACGGCGGCCGGATCGGCTTGCGTGGCGGCCAGGATATTGGCTTGCACGGCATTGTGCACAAAGCAGAAGTCGCGGCTGGTGGCGCCGTCGCCATGGATGTACACGGCCTGCTCGTCCAGCATGGCGGCGATCCAGCGGGGAATGACGGCCGCGTAGGCGCCCAGCGGGTCTTGCCTGGGGCCGAAGACATTGAAGTAGCGCAACCCCACCGTCTGCATGGCGTAGCAGCGCGCGTACACCTGCGCATACAACTCGTTGACATACTTGCTCAAGGCATACGGCGACAGGGGCGCGCCGATGTGCTGCTCCACCTTCGGCAAGGCCGGGTGGTCGCCATAGGTGGCGCTGGAGGCGGCGTACACGAAGCGCTGCACGCCCGTGTCGCGCGCGGCGGCCAGCATGTTCAGAAAACCGCTGACATTGACGGCGTGGCACAGCAGCGGGTCTTCCAGCGAGCGCGAGACGGAACCGAGCGCCGCCTGGTGCAGCACGTAGTCGACAGGACCGCCAGTCCCGGCACGGCCGCAGCCGGCAGTCTCCGCTTCACCGTCGCCAACGCTGGCGGCCTGCGTCGGCGCGCCACACGCGCGCGCGCATGCCTGCGGGTCGCGGATATCGGCCTCGATGAAGGTGAAGCGCCGCCATGCCGCTTCGCCCACGCTGGCGCGCACCAGTTCCAGATTGTGGCGGTGGCCCGTCAGGAAATTGTCCAGGCCTCGCACTTCCTGCCCCAGCTGCAGCAAGGTTTCCAGCAGGTGAGAGCCGATGAAGCCGGCCACGCCCGTCACCAGCCAGCGGCGCGGTTCCCTGGCCAACTGCGCGCAGGCCAGCGCATACGCGCCTGTCGCCGGGCCGCCGGCGGGATCGCCTTGCGCCATGTTTGCGCCTTGATCGAAGGCATCGGCCGCCATCACAGCCGCCACACATGCAAGCCCCCATCCTCCAGCGGACGGGGGTCGAAATGCGATTTGATGTCGATGAAGCAGCCGTTTTCCAGCACCTTGGCCTGGAAATCGGCCAGCGGGCGGGCCAGCAAGGCCTGGTGCGAGACGGCGCTGATAATGGCCTCAGCACGCGGCAGCTGCTCCCAGCTTTCCAGCGCCAAACCGTATTCTTCCAGCGCTTCGTGGCCATCGGCGACGGGGTCGTGCACATGCACCTGCACGCCATACGATTGCAGTTCGTGGATCATGTCGACCACTTTCGAGTTGCGCAAGTCCGGGCAATTTTCCTTGAAGGTCAGGCCCAGCACATTCACGTGCGCGCCCTTGAGTTTAAAACCGGCGCGCACCATTTCCTTGATGGTTTTTTCCGCCACGAACTTGGCCATGCCGTCGTTGATGCGGCGCCCGGCCAGTATCACATGCGGGTGGTAGCCCAGCATTTCAGCCTTGTGCGTCAAATAATAGGGGTCGACGCCGATGCAGTGGCCGCCCACCAGCCCCGGGCGGAATGGCAAAAAATTCCATTTCGTGCCCGCCGCCTGCAGCACTTCCAGGGTGTCGATGCCGATGCGGTCGAAGATGATGGCCAGCTCGTTCATCAGCGCGATGTTCAGGTCGCGCTGCGTGTTTTCGATGACCTTGGCCGCTTCCGCCACGCGGATGCTCGACGCCCGGTGCACGCCCGCCGCGACCACGCCTTCGTACAGGGCGGCCACCTTGTCCAGCGTGGCGTCGTCGTCCCCCGAGACCACCTTGCGGATGCTGTGCAGGGTATGCGCCTTGTCGCCAGGGTTGATGCGCTCCGGCGAAAAGCCCACATGAAAATCTTCCTTCCAGCGCAGGCCAGAGTGCCGCTCCAAGATGGGGATGCAGATTTCCTCGGTGGCGCCCGGATACACGGTGGACTCGTAAATGACGATGGCGCCGCGCCGCATGTGGCGGCCGACGGCCGCGCTGGCGCCGGCCAGGGCGGAGAAATCGGGATTGTGCGCGCTGTCAACGGGTGTGGGCACGGCCACGACAAGAAAATCGGCCAGTTGCAGCTCGGCCGGATCGCAGCCCACGCTCAGCCACTGCGCCGCGCGCAACTGTTCCGTACTCACTTCGCCCGTGGGATCGACATGGTTGCGGTAACTTTCTACCTTGCGTGCCGACAAGTCAAAGCCGATGGTGCGCTGGCGCATGCCAAAGGCCACGGCCAGCTGCAAGCCGACATAACCGAGCCCTACCACCGCCACCACGTCCGCCTTGCCACCTTCCTTGCTATCCATATGCATGTGCTCCCAATGGTTGCGGCCTGAGCAACGCCGTCCGGGAAATTCTACGGTCGCCGGCCCGGTAATTCTTGAGCGGGAACAAGGAACACGGAGCATGGGCAGGCAGGCGCGCGGCCAATCGGCCGCTTGTTGAGCGCAATCAAGGAGAGCTTCGGCCATCTTTTTAAGCTAGGCCATGCCCATCCTTCATGCACGCCGCTACCGGAGACTTCCATGGCCCGCTCCCTGCCCCGTCCTTTTTCCGCCTTGCCGGCCGCTGCGCTGTGCTGCACCCTGCTGCTGCCCGTGCTGACGGGGTGCCACGGCACGCAGAGCAGCGCATCCCTGCTGGCTGACGCGCAGCAGTACCGCCAGAAGGGCGAGGCGCGCGCCGCCATCATCCAGTTGAAGAACCTGCTGCAAAAGGAACCGGACAATGCAGCGGCCCGCTTGCTGCTGGGCAGCATCTATCTCGACACGGGCGAAGCGCTGTCGGCCGAGAAAGAATTGCGCAGGGCAAAGTCGCTGGGCTTGGCGGCGCAGCAAGTGATGCCATTGCTGGGCAAGGCCTGGCTCATGCTGGGCCAGTTCGACAAGGTACTGGCCGAGATCGCCGACGATGCGGCGCAGCCCGCCAGCGTGCTGGCCCTGCGCGGTGATGCCTTGCTGGCCCTGGGCCGTCAGGACGAGGCGCGCGGCGTGTTTGCGCGCCTGCTCGAAACCCATCCTGGCCAGGTCGAGGCCCTGCTGGGCCTGGCGCGACTGGCGGCACTGGAGCAGCAGGTCGCGGCGGCCGAGCTGCTACTGGCGCAAGCCTTGAAAGGCGCGCCCGCCAACCTCGACGCCTTGCGCCTGCAGGGCGACCTGCTGCGCCTGCAGGCCAAGAATGGCGCGGCGCGCCGCGCCTACATGCAGATCCTCAAGCTCAAGCCGGACAATACCCAGGCGCATATCGACCTGGCCAACCTCGACCTCCTGGAAAACCGCTACCTGGAAGCGGCGGCCCAGCTAGCCACGGCGCGCAAGACGGCGCCCAACAGCCTGGCCTTGCTGCAGGCGCAGGCGCTACTCGATTTCCGCCAGGGCAAGAACAAGGCGGCCCTGCAATCCTTGCAACTGGTGCTCAAGGCGGCACCCGAGCACATGCCGTCCGTCCTGTTGGCCGGCGCCGTGCAACTGAAGCTGGGCGCGCTGCAACTGGCGGAAAACTATCTGCAGCGCTTCCTGGCTGCCTATCCCAGACATGTGTACGCGCTCAAGATGATGGCGTCGATCGAACTGATGCGCGGCAAGACGGACGCCGCCCTCGACATGCTGCTGCCCGTGCTGTCCGCCTTTCCCGACGACGTGGAACTGCTATCGCTGGTGGGCGAGGCGCATTTGCGCGCGCGCCGCTACGACAAGGCATCGGCGTACTTCGAAAGGGCCAATACCCTGGCGCCTGACACGGCCAGGCTGCATGCGGCGCTGGGCATCAGCAGCCTGGGCATGGGAGAGAACAGCCGTGCCATCGACGAGCTGGAACGCGCCAGCATGCTCGACAAGAGCACGCCGCAGGTGGGCACCATGCTGGTGCTGACCTTGCTACGCAACAAGCAGAACGACAAGGCCCTGGCCACCGTCAAGATGCTGGAACAGCAGCAGAAAGGCACGAATCCGCTGTTGCTGAACCTGAAAGGCGGCGTCTACCTGGCCTTGCGCGACTTGCCCGCCGCGCGCGCCAGCTTCGACCAAGCCCTGGCGATGGACCCTGTCCATCTTCCCGCCCTGAACAACCTGGCGCAGATCGACCTGGCCGGAAAAAAGCCGGAACAGGCGAAACAGCGCTTCGAGCGGGCGCTGGCAAAAGCGCCAAAAAATGCCGACCTGTGCGCGGCGTTGGCCAAGCTGGCCGCCTCGCAGGGCAAGACGGACGAGGCGCGGCGCTGGCTGGAACGGGCCCACCGCGACAATCCAGACGCCGTCGCGCCGGCTCTGCTGCTGAGTAACTTTTACCTGCAGAGGGGCTCGCCGGAGAAGGCGCTGGAACTGGCCCGCACCCTGCAGGCTGGCCACCCGGGCGACGCCGATGCGCTGGCCCTGCGGGCGCAGGTCGAATACGGCGCCGGCCAGACGCAGGCTGCGCTCGACAGCTACAGCAAGCTGGCCAGCATACAGACGACGTCGGCACCGCTGCAGATGCGCATCGCCAGCCTGCACCTGGCGCTGGGCGACCGCCACAATGCGCTGCAAGCCGTCAAGCGGGCGCAGGTGCTCGATTCCACGCTGCTCGAAGCGCGCGTGGTCGAAGTGACGCTGCTGCTGGGCCTGAATCGCCAGCACGACGCGCTGGTCGTGGCGCGCCACGTGCAGGAGCAGCAGCCGAAGCTCGCGGCCGGCTACAAGCTCGAAGGCGATGTGCTGATGGAGCAGAAACGGCCGCAGGAAGCCGTCAAGCTGTACCAACACGCCCTCCAGCTCAGCAAGATCGGCCCCATGCAAGTGCAGCTGCACCGTGCCTTGCTGGCCGCGGGCCAGGTGCGCGAGGCGGATGCCCGCATGGCGGCCTGGCTGAAGGAAAAGCCCGATGACCTGGGTGTGCGCACCTATCTGGCCGGCGCCAAGCTGGCCGCAAAGCAATACGGCGCGGCCATCGAACAGCTCCAGCACATCGTTGCCAAGGACACGGCCAATGTGGCGGCGCTGAACGACCTGGCGTGGGCGTATCAGCAGCAAAGAGATCCGCGCGCGCAGGCGACGGCCGAGCAGGCGCTCAAGATGGTGCCGGACAACCCCATCGTACTCGACACCCTGGGCTGGATCGTGCTGGAACAGGGCGACATCAAGCGCGCGACCACCCTGCTGCGCAAGGCGGCCGGCCTGGCGCCGGAGTTGCTCGACATCCAGTACCACCTGGGGGCGGCGCTGGCGAAATCGGGCGACAAGCCGGGGGCGCGCAAGCAACTGGAACAGCTGCTTGCCGCCAGCAAGGATTTCCCGCAGCGGGCCGAGGCGCAAGCCTTGCTGACCCAGCTCTAGGCCATGCTGGCGCACGCAGCCCTGCCCGGCCTGGCAGCGCGGCTGCTGGCCTTGCTGGCGGGCGCGGCCTGCATGCTGTCCCTGCGCCATTATCCGCTGGGCCACGGCTGGCCCGCCCTGCTCTTTGCCACCCTGCTGCCAGCCTATTTCCTGCTGCTGTGCTGGCGTCCCGCCTGCTGGCTGTTCTGCCTGCCGGCCTTGCTGCCCGTGCTGGACCTGGCGCCGTGGACGGGCTGGTTCTTCTTCGAAGAAATCGATGTGCTGCTGTTGCTGACGGTGGCCTGCGGCTATTGGCGCCTGGGCGGGCCGGCCCGGCCTGCAGCGGCGCAGCTTTCGCCCGCCGCCCGCGCCTGTCTGCTGCTGTGCAGCCTGGCCTGGCTGGCGGCGCTGTTGCGCGGCGTCCTGCCGATGCCCTCCCTAGCCGTGTATGCCTGGGATAATTACTTGAGCCCCTACAACAGCTTGCGACTGGGCAAGGCCTGGGCCTGGAGCATGCTGCTGCTGCCGTTGCTGCTGCGCGACGGTAACGCAGCCGCCCTGCGCCGCTATGCGCTGCCAGGCATGTTGGCCGGGCTGGCCATGGTGTCGCTGTTCGCGCTGTGGGAACGGGCCGTGTTTCCCGGTGTGATGAACCTGTCCAGCGACTACCGCATCACGGCGCCGTTTTCCGCCATGCACACGGGCGGCGCCGCGCTGGACGGCTATCTGGCCCTGAGCCTGCCATTTGCGGGACTGTGGCTGGCGCGCGCGCGCAGCCGCAGGCCAGCGGCGCTGGCCATGCTGCTGCTGGCACTGGCCCTGCACGCGGCATGCGCCACTTTTTCACGGGGCCTGTACGCGGCCGTGGCGGCGGCTGTACTGCTGGCCTCGTGGCACGTCTTGCGGACGCCCCCCGGCGCGGCGCGGCGCCCGGCCGGCCCGCTGCCAGCGGGGGGCATGTTGCTGAGGCTGCTGCTGGCCGGCTTGGGCACTGTACTGCTCGTGACCATGTTCAGTCTGGCCGGCTACCGGGGCTTGCTCGCCGCTGTGGCCATGCTCGCAGCCAGCTTCGTGCTGGCGGCGCGGTCCTTGCCGTGGCGCTTGGCGCCAGCCACCGTGCTGTGCGCGCTGTGCCTGCAGGGGCTGCTGGCCGGCTGGTGGCCGGAACCTGCCGGCCAACAGGCTGCCGGCTGGCTGAAAGGCCCGTATTTCCTGTTCCTGCTGTCCGCCATGCTGCTGGCGGGCGCGCTGTGGCCGGGCGGTGCTGCCAGCAAAAGCCCAGCCAGGCTGGGCCTGGCAATGATGGCGTGGACCATGCTGGCGTGCAATCTCGTCTGGATAGGCTGGCACTGGGCCGGTGCTCCCGCCCTGATGCCAGCCGGGCTGGTCGTGCTGCTGGCCATGCTGATGCTGTGCAATGGACGCTTGCGCCCTCCGTTGTGGCGACTGGACCGCGCAAGCCTGAGCATGGCGGGCGCGGCCGGTATCGTGTTACTGCTGGCCATACCCGTCTCGGCCAGCTATTACGCCACAGAACGTTTCGCCACTACCGCCTTCGACATGCAAGGCCGCTTGCGCCATTGGCGGCAAGTGCTGGCCATGCAGCCATCCGACTGGGGCGATCAGCTGTTCGGCATGGGCATGGGCAGCTTTCCCGCCACGTACTACTGGCACAATCCCCAGCGCGAGGTGCCGGCCAGCATCGCCTATGCCGAAGAAGTGGGCCAGCCTGGCAATGCCGGCAACACCTATGTGCGCCTGGCCAGTCCCGGCTACAGCGCCGGCTACGGCGAACTGCTGCGGCTGCTGCAACGCCTGCCGGTGCAGCCGGCCACGCGCTACACCCTTGCGCTCGACGCGCGTAGAAGCGGCACCATGCCCGTGCTGCTGGTGCGCCTGTGCCAAAGACAATTGCTGTACGCACAAAATTGCGTGCCTATCCCCCTGCGCCTGCGCCTCCCGCAACCAGGCGAGCCGGCCGACACGTGGCAGCACTATGAAGTAGCGTTCGACAGCGCATGGCTGGGTGCGGGCGCCTGGCTGCTGCGCCCGCCCGTGCAACTGGAACTGGCGGCCAGCGGGACGGCCGCCTCATCCGTGATCGAGCTCGATAATCTGAGCCTGCACGCACCGGGCGGCGAGGAATTGATCGCCAACGGACGTTTTACGCAGGCCAATAATTACTGGTTTTCCAGTAGCGACCACCACCACTTGCCGTGGCATATCAAGAGCCTGGCGCTGCAACTGCTGGTGGAAACGGGCTGGTGCGGCGCACTGTCCATGCTGGGCCTGCTGGCCCTGGCCGGCCTGCGCCTGCTGCGCCAGGCGGCGGGAGGCGACCAGGGCGCGCTGGCCTGCGCCGCCGCCCTGCTGGGTTTTCTCGTCGTCGGCCTGTTCGACAGCCTGCTTGACGTGCCACGCATTGCCCTGTTGTGCTATCTGATGCTGCTATGCGCGCTGCTGCAGCCCCCGCCATCTCCTCCTGCTGAAAGTACGCCGCCATGAAAGCCCTGCCGCAGACGCTCTCCTCCGCCCTGATGTCCTGCCTTGCCTTGGCCCTGGCCCTGGCAAGCGCACCCTGCCGCGCCGACGATGCGCTGGCGCAAGTCATTGCGCGCGTGAAACCGTCCATCGTCGGCGTGGGCAGCTGGCAAAAGACGCGCACGCCGCCCATGCATTTCATTGGCACGGGCTTCGTGGCGGGCGACGGCTTGAGCGTGCTCACTTGCGCCCATGTGATCCAGAAGCTGCTAGACGCCAATCCGGACGAAGTCATCGGCATACTCACGGGCCAGGGCGAGGCGACGCAATTTCGCCCCGCCAAAGTCCAGGTGCTGGACACGGAACACGACCTGGCCCTGCTGCGCCTGGCGGGCGCGCCGCTGCCTGCCTTGGCGCTGGGCGACGCGGCCACGGTGCGCGAAGGCCAGGCCATGGCCTTTACGGGATTTCCTCTGGCTACCTTGCTGGGCTTACATCACGTCACGCACCGCGCCACCGTGTCGTCGCTGACGCCGGTGGTCACGCCCAGCGACAATGCGCAGCGCCTTGACCCACGGCGCCTGGCGCAACTGAAAAAAGCACCGTACATCGTGTTCCAGCTGGACGCGACGGCGTATCCGGGCAGCAGCGGCAGCCCCCTGTTCGACCCCGAGACTGGTCTCGTCTACGGCATCGTCAACATGGTGTATGTCAAAGGTTTGAAAGAAGCGGCCATCAGCACGCCCAGCGGTATCACCTACGCGATTCCGGGCAGCCACATGCAAACGATCCTGCTGAAAGATAAATGCGTCAGTTGCGTCCCTGCCTCAGCCGGTCGGTGATGCCAGGTTCATCCCATGTCGGGAAAAAATAGGGGTAAAACGATCGTTCACCCCCATGCTGCTCCATCATGCCGCCGTACTCGCGGATCCTGGCCCCCATGTAGTCGAGGTCCAGACGCAGCAGCACGGCCGGCGCCCCTACGCGCGTGCACTCTCGCTGGCCGCCAAAATCCTTGAAACCGAGCATGCGCTTGTAAAACACCACATGCCGTGGATTGACTTCGATCACATAATCCGTAAAACCGTGAATATTGTGGGCATAGATATACGAAATATGAATCAACGCCGCAAACACGCGCTTGCTCACGCCCTTGTCGATGGCCAGGCGCGATGGTTCGCAAAGACGCCGCCCCTCTGCGCGCAGCGAGTCGAGCTTGTCGCGGAAGTTTTCATCGGCGGGCAAGCCCGTCTCTTCATTGTCCAGGCACAAGGTCATGGTACCGACGGTGGAGCCTGCCGTTTCCGCAAACAGGGTGATTTTGTTCAGGGCATGCGCGATGCCGGGATCGACGGCATAGCCGCGCCAGCCGTACATCTTGCGGATCAGCAAACTGGCCGCTTCGCGCCGGCCACGCGAATTGGCCATGCGGATATGAAAGCGCTGCAGGTCGAGCTCGTGCTCCATGGCCGGGTCGATCTGTCCCTCGCCCACCACCAGGTCACTGAAGGTGCCTGGCGTGTCGAAGGAAATAATGGGTTCATCTTTCACGCTCATCTTGTCCTCACGTTCATCGGCCGCCATCGCGACGGATTGAAGCCAATGCCTTGAGACAAGAAAAAGTCGAGAAAAGTTCCCAATTCCAGACAAATAAACAGAAGATGGTGCCTTTGGATGGCAACATTGCGCGCTGAAATTTACTGAAGAGTACAAAAAGACAAATGTCACTGCGGTTTTAATATTGCTGAGTTCGCTACTAAAAGAAGCTCTCCGGTATCAACAGCACGTCACCCGGCCGCATCATGACGTTGGCGGAAATATCGCCACTCTTGAGCAGGTCATCCAGGCGCACACCCAGCTGCTGCTGCCTGCCATCGGTCGTGCGGATGATGCTGGCCTTGTTGCCAGCGGCAAAGTCCGTAATGCCGCCCACGGCGATGAGCACATCCATCAGCGACATGCCCAGGCGGTACGGCAGCGCCTGCGGCTTGGCCGCCTCGCCGATGACCCGGATCTGCTCGCCGTACGGGCCGGAGAAATTGGTGACAATGACCGTCACCACCGGTTGCTGGATGAACTTGCCCAAGGCGTGCTCGATGTCGCGCGCCAGCTGGGTCGATGTCTTGCCGCTGGCGGCCAAATCCTCGACCAGCGGCGTCGTGATCTTGCCGTCCGGCCGCACGGCCACCGTTAGCGACACTTCCGGATTGCGCCACACAACGATGTTGACGGAGTCGCCCGGGCCGATCAGGTAATCGTGCATGGGGGCGCTGTCGTCGGCGGGCGCCAGCGGATAGCGTGCGCGGCAGCCCCCCAGCAAGCTCGCGCTACAGGCCAGGACCAGCGTGTGGCAGACAAATGCACGGCGAAACGGATTCATGCGGGGCCTCTTCGAGTCGATGGCGCGTCCATGGCAGTTCCCGCAGAACCAGCCTGGGCCGCGAACTTCCTATGATTATTAAAACCCGGCAAGTGAACCTTGAGGCGTATCAAGAAGCAATCATCTTGGGAAATCTTGCCCGACAGGCGCTCTATACTTTGCTTACTCAACAGGCAAGCATTCCTTGCAAGACGCCGTTGTCCGCGCCGCCCAGCCATCGACCGTGCAGCACCGTCACCTGAAGGAAGCGACATGGAGCAATTGATACAGCAACTGCTTTCCAGCCTGAAGGGCATCTGGAAATACCGCTGGCATGCAGTGCTGGTGGCATGGCTGGTGGCGATCGGCAGCTTCATCAGAGTGATTACGCTACCCGACGACTTCCAGACGTCGGCGCGCGTGTTTGTCGATACGCAAACCATCCTCAAGCCGCTGCTGGCCGGCATGACCAGCGTGCCGAACACGGAGCAGCAGGTGGCCATCATGAGCCGCACCCTGCTCAGCCGCCCGAACGTGGAGCGCGTCATGCGCATGGTCGACCTCGATCTCGATTCGAAGACCGTGCGCGAACATGAAGCCCGGCTCGATGAGCTGATGAGCCGCATCAAGATCACCGGCACCAACGCCTACGATATCTACACCATCAGCTACAGCGGACGCGACCCGAAGCTGGTGCGCGACGTGGTGCAAAGCCTGCTGACCATCTTTGTCGAAGGCAGTTTCCAGGGAAAAAAAGGCGATTCGCAGAAAGCCGTGCAATTCATCGACGAGCAGATCAAGAATTACGAGGACAAGCTGAGCGCGGCGGAAAACCTGATGAAGGAATTCAAGATCCGCAACAATCTGCTGCTGCCGCGCCAGGGCATCGACTATGGCAGCCAGTTGCAGATGTCGTCCGATAGTCTGAACAATGCGAAGCTGGAATTGCTCGAGGCGGAGCAATCGCGCAAGGCCATCCTGAGCCAGATCGAGGGCGACGAACCCGTGCTCGACCTGGAGCCGAACGCGTCGGCCATCACGAACCCGGAACTCGACGAGCGCATCGCCTCGCTCAACAAGAATCTGGACAGCCTGCGCATGCAATTTACGGAGTTGCACCCCGACATCATCGCCTCGAAGCGCCTCATTGCCCAGCTGGAAGAGCGCAAGGTCGAGGAAAGCAAGCTGAAAACGGCGTCAGGCGACCCGGGCAAGAACTACAGTCCCATGCTGCAGCAGCTGAAGGTGGCGCTGACGGACGCGGACGCCAAGGTGGCCGCCATCCGCGCCCGCGTGCAGGAATACAAGGCGCGCAATGAGCGCCTGCTGGCGCAAAGCAATGCCGTGCCCGAGGTGGAATCGCAGCTGGCGCAACTGAACCGCGACTACATCATCAACAAGGAAAACTATGAAAAGCTGATTGGCCGGCGCGAAGCGGCCAAGCTGTCGGGCGAACTCAGTTCCACCACCGAGATGATGGCCTTCAAGATCATCGATCCGCCCACGGTGCAATATGCGCCCGTCGGCCCGAACCGTCCGCTGCTGTTCAGCGCGGCGCTGGGCGCAGCCCTGGTAGCCGGCATCGCCACGGCCCTCTTGATCAGCCAGGTGCGCCCCACCTTCCTCAGCCCCGCCGAACTGCGCGATGCCACGGGCTTGAACGTGCTGGGCACGGTATCGATGAACTGGACGCCGCTGCAGCAGGTGCGCCGTCGCCGCGCCCGCTATGGATTTACCGCCTGTCTGGGCAGCCTGTTTTTGCTGTACAGCGGGGTCATGACGGCCGCCCTGCTCAAATTCTAGACCACGCCACGGGAGCGACGATGACCAGCAAGGAGTGCACCAGCAAGGACAGCGGCAGGCAGGAAGGCCTCATCCCGGGCGTGGCGGAAACCCCCATGCCGTACGCAGCGGACAACGCCGATGATGCCGACAGCGCGGACACCCTGGCGGCGGCCAGCAACCCCCAGTACCGCGCCCTGAACCTGGCCAGGTTGGCGGAGCAAGGCATGCTCACGCTGGAAGGCGGGCGCAGTTCGGTGGCCGAAGACTTCCGCATCATCAAGCGCCCGCTGCTGCGCCAGGCGCGCGCCAGCGGCGCCGAGGCCATCCGCCACGGCAACCTGATCGTCGTCACCAGCGCCATGCCCGGCGAAGGCAAGACGTATTGCGCCGTCAACCTGGCCATGAGCATCGCCATGGAAATGGATATCACGGTGCTGCTGGTCGATGCCGACGTGGCGCGCCCGTCCGTGCTGAAAGTGCTGGGCCTGTCGCCCGAGCCGGGGCTGATGGACGTGCTGCTCGACCCGCAGCTGGCCATGGCGGACGTGATCCTGAAAACCAACGTGGCCAACCTGAGCATCCTGCCTGCCGGGCGCAGCAACAAGCATGCGACGGAGTTACTGGCCAGCCGGGCCATGAGCCGGCTGCTGGCCGAGATCGCCAGCCGCTACGCCGACCGCGTCGTCGTCTTCGATTCGCCGCCCCTCTTGATCACAAGCGAAGCGCACGCGCTCGTGGGACAGATGGGCCAGGTGGTGATGGTGGTCGAGGCGGAAACGACGACCCAGCACGCCGTCAAGGAAGCGCTGCGCCAGATCGAATCGTGCGAACACATCCATTTAATCTATAACAAGACCAAATCGTTTCCCGGCAACGACTACTACGGCTATGGCTATTACGACTAGCCGCCGCACGCCGCAGGCGATGCCGCTGCTGCCGTTGCTGTCCCTGTTGCTGCCCGTGCCGGCCTTGGCTGTCGACTGGCTGGTGCAACCCTCGCTGCGCCAGCGTGTCAGTTATACGGACAATGCGCTGCGCGCGCCGCCCGGCAAGGCGCAATCGGATTACATCACGGAAATCGCACCCGCCATCGCCCTCATCGGCACGGGCCCTCGCCTGCGCGTGGACCTCGATTACAGCTGGCACAAATCCCTCTCGGGGCAGCGCGGCAATAGCGAAGACCACGACTTGCGCGCTGCGGCCGACGCCGAACTGGTGCAGGACTGGTTCTTCATCGATGCCAACGCCAGCGTGAGTCGGCGCAACATCTCGCCATTCGGCCAGCAACTGATAGCCGATCTTCCGGACACGGACAATGCCAGCACGGTGCGCACCACCGGCATCAGCCCCTACCTGCGCCACCGCTTCCGTGGCCTGGCCACAGCCGAACTGCGCTACACGCGCAATTCGGTCGACAGCGGCGGCGACCTGCTGTCCGTACACAGCGACGAGCTGGAATTGCTGCTCGGCGGCGAGCCGCGCAGCCAGGGCTGGACCTGGAACGCCAGCCACGACGTGCGCCGCACGCAGGACAGCAAGCTGGCGCCCGTGCGCATGCAGCGCAGCAGCGTGGGCCTGCGCTATCCGTTCGGCAGAAAATGGGCGGCCACGGCCAGCGGCGGCACGGAAAAGGAAAGCTATATGTCGAGCACCGGCAAGGCGCCGGAAGGCCGTTTCTGGTCGCTGGGCGGCGTGTGGACACCGTCGCCGCGCACCAGCTTGGCCTTCAGCACGGGCAAGCGCTTTTTTGGCAACACCTACAGCCTCGATGCCACGCTCCTGCAGCGCCATACCAACTGGCAACTGAGCTACAGCGAAAACATCACCACCCTGCCCACGCAGTTTGCGCGCCTGGGCGACCACGACGCGGGCCAGTTGCTCGATCAATTATGGCGCGCAATCCTTCCCAATGCGCGTGACAGGCGCTTGCGCATCGCTGCCTTCCTGCGCTACGCCAACAAGCTGGGGCCGGAACGGGGCGCCATCAATTACTTCAGTCACCGCTATTTCCTGCAAAAACAGCTGCAACTGACGATGGCGCGCGCCACGGCGAAGAGCGCGATGGTCGTCGGCGTCACGGCCGTCGACCGCACGGCGCAAACGGCCAGCGGCATCGACAGCGCCTTGCTGCCTGGCATGACATTCGGCAGCGAAGACCGCATGCGCCAGGTCGGCGGCAATCTGGGCTGGAGCTGGCAAGCCAATTCGCGCAGCAGCGTGAATGTCGATGCCGGTTACGCCAGCGTGCGCTCGCTGAGCGTGCCGCGGCGCGACAACAACATCACCGTGACGGCGGGTTACACGCGCATCCTGCAGCCGAACATGACGGCCAGCATCGACGTGCGGCACGTGCGCCACACCAGCAACCGGGGCGGCGACTACCGCGAAAACGGCGTTAGCGCCACGCTCACCATGCAATTCTAAGGAGGCCGCAGCATGTCCGACCCTGCCCTTTCATCCGACGCGCCCGCGCACCTGCTGTGCGTGGTGGCCGCGCGCCCCAATCTCATGAAAATGGCGCCCATCCTGGCCGCCCTGGCGCACCAGGCGCCTGCCGTGCGCGTGACCTTGTTGCATACTGGACAACATTACGACACGGCCATGAACGGACAGCTGTTTGCCGACCTGGGCATGCGCGCGCCCGACATCGCCCTCGACGTCGGCTCCGGTAATCATGCGCAGCAGACGGCCGAGATCATGCGCCGCTTCGATGCCGTGCTCGACGCCCCTCCGCCGCTGGCCCCCGACGCCGTGCTGGTGGTGGGCGACGTCAATTCCACCTTGGCGTGCGCGCTGGTGGCGGCCAAGCGCGGCACGCCCGTGATCCATGTGGAGGCGGGCTTGCGCAGCGGTGACCGGCACATGCCCGAGGAAATCAACCGCGTGCTGACGGACCAGTTGTCCGACTTGCTGCTGACCAGCGAGGAAGGCGCGCGCGCCAACCTGCTGAGCGAAGGCATCGCCCCCGAACGCATCCACTTCACGGGCAACGTCATGATCGACAGCCTGCGGCAGCAACTGCCGCGCGCAGTCAAGCCCGCCACCACCCTGCGCGCCCACGGCCACGCCTGCCCGCCCGCGTATGGCCTGTTGACCCTGCACCGGCCATCGAACGTGGATGACGCGGTGCGGCTGGAAGCACTGCTGCAGGCGCTTGGGCAACTGGCGCGACAGCTGCCGCTGCTGTTTCCCATCCACCCGCGCACCCGGGCCAGTTTGCGCCTGGCGGGCATGGAAGCGTTGCTGGCGCGGCAAGCCATCGTCTGCCTGCCGCCGTTGGGCTACCTGGAAATGCTGGGCCTGATGCAGGGCGCGCGCCTGGTGCTGACCGATTCGGGCGGCATCCAGGAAGAAAGCACGGCCCTGGGCGTTCCCTGTCTGACCTTGCGCATCAGTACGGAGCGGCCCGTCACGGTCAGCGACGGCACGAACACCCTGGCAGGCACGGACCCGGCCGCCATCCTGGCGCTGTCGCGCGCCATCTTGGAGACGGGCGGCAAGCGTGGCCGCATCCCCCCCCTGTGGGATGGCCACGCGGCCACGCGCATCGCCGCCGTCATCGCGCCCTGGTTGGCGGTGCGCCGGGGACCGCCATGACGCCGCCAGCCATACTACGTAACGCCCTGACCATTGACGTGGAAGATTATTTCCAGGTGTCCGCCTTCGCGCCACATATCGCCCGCGCCGACTGGCCGCACCTGGAATGCCGGGTCGAGGCGAATATCGAGCGCATCCTGCTGCTACTGGAAGCGCGGCGCATCCACGCCACCTTTTTTACCCTGGGCTGGATCGCCGAGCGCTATCCGGCCATGCTGCGCCGCGTAGCGGCCGCCGGACACGAAGTGGCCAGCCACGGCTACGCCCACCTGCGCGCCTGCGATCAGTCAGCCGCGCAGTTTGCCGACGATGTGCGCCACAGCAAGGCCATCCTGGAACAGCTGACGGGGCAGGCCGTGCGCGGCTACCGGGCGCCCAGCTTTTCCATCGGCGCGGCCAATCTGTGGGCCTTCGACGTGCTGCAGGAAGCGGGCTACCGCTACAGTTCCAGCATCTACCCGATCCGCCACGACCACTACGGCATGCCAGATGCTCCCCGCTTCGCCTGGCGTCCGCGGGGGCCGCATGGCGTGCTGGAATTGCCTGTCAGCACCGTGCGCCTGCACGGGCGCAACGTACCGGCCGGTGGCGGTGGCTATTTTCGCCTGATGCCGTATGGACTGTCGCGCTGGCTTTTGCGACGCATCAATTCGCGCGACGGGCAAGCTGGCATATTCTATTTTCATCCCTGGGAACTCGATCCCGGCCAGCCGCGCCCTCCCGGCCTGAGCGCGAGGACGCGCTTTCGCCACTACCTGAACCTGGGGCGCATGGAAGCGCGGCTGGCGCGCCTGACGGGCGACTTCGCCTGGGACCGCATGGACCGTATATTTCTGGAAGGCACATGATGCACGAAGCCAGCCGTCCTCCCGACCCGGCGCCGTCCAGCGCTGCCATTGCCGTGCGCTCGCTGCAGGCGCATGAGCATGCGCGCTGGGATGCCTTTGTCGACGCCTGTCCCGACGCCACCTTCTTTCACCGGGCAGGCTGGAAAATCATCATGGAGCAAGGCTTCGGGCACGACAGCCATTTCCTGTACGCGGAACAGGACGGGCGCATCGCCGGCGTGCTGCCGCTGGCCCATGTGCGCAGCCGCCTGTTCGGCACGTCCCTCGTCTCGCTGCCGTTTTGCGTATACGGCGGCATCGCCGGCGGCAGCCCGGCCGTGCGGCTGGCCCTCGACGACGCGGCGCAGGCGCTGGCGCGGCGTCACGGCGTGGGGCACCTGGAATACCGCTGGCGCGAGGTGGAAGAAAATGCGCCGGAAAGCGCCGATGCATGCTGGCTGCAGAAACCCCTGTACGCCACCTTCCGCCGCCCTCTGCGCGTTGATGCCGAACAGAATCTGCTGGCGATACCGCGCAAGCAGCGCGCCGTCGTGCGCAAGGCCATGTCGGCCGGCCTGCACAGCAGCATCGAGCATGACCTCAGCCTTTTCTACCCGATCTACGCGGCCAGCGTGCACCGGCTGGGCACGCCCGTCTTCGCGCGCCGCCATTTTTCCCTGCTGCGCACGGTCTTCGGCACCGATTGCGACATCCTCACCGTGTATCACGGCCAGCAGGCGCAGGCCAGTGTGCTGCTTTTCTATTTCCGCGATGAAGTGCTGCCGTATTACGGCGGCGGCACGCCGCTGGCGCGCAGCACGGGTGCCAACGACTTCATGTACTGGGAAACGATGCGCCGCGCCTGCGAACGCGGCTGCCACCTGTTCGATTTCGGCCGCAGCAAGCTGGGTACCGGTGCATACGACTTCAAGAAGAACTGGGGTTTTACGCCGCAGCCCTTGCCGTACGCCTACCAGCTCGTGCGTGCCAAGGCCTTGCCGGAAGTGAACCCGCTCAATCCCAGGTACGCACTGTTCATTCGCGCCTGGCGCCACCTGCCGCTACCACTGGCCAATCTGCTGGGGCCGCACATCGTGCGGCAGCTGGGCTAAGCAACCGGACACACTATGCGCGAACTTCTATTCCTCGCCCACCGCCTGCCGTATCCGCCCAACAAGGGCGACAAGATACGCTCGTGGCACATGCTGCAGTACCTGAGCCGGCATTTCCGCGTGCACCTGGGCTGTTTCATCGACGATGACGACGACTGGCAGCATGCGAAGACCGTGGCCGCCCTGTGCGCCAGCACGCACTTCATCGGCTTGCGGCGCGGCGCAGCCCGCTGGCGCGCCATGCAGGCGCTGCTGTCGCGGCAAGCCATGAGCGTGCATTACTACCGCGATGCGCGCCTGCGGCAATGGGTCGATGGCCTGCTAGCGGGCGGCAAGGTGCACCACGCGCTGGCCTTTTCCGGCCCCATGGCGCAATACATCGACGGCAGCGCGGGCCGCGCCCTGCACCGCGTGATCGATTTCGTCGATGTCGATTCCGATAAATGGCGGCAGTACGGCGACAGCAAGCCCTGGCCCATGTCGCTGCTGTACCGGCGCGAAGCACAGCTGCTGCTGCAATACGAGCGCCATATCGCCCAGCAGTTCACGGCCGCCAGCTTCGTCTCGCCGGCCGAAGCGGCCCTGTTCCGCCAGTGCGCGCCGATGGCGCGGCGCAAGACGGGCCATGTCAATAATGGCGTCGACACGGCGTATTTCGCGCCCATGCCGGCCCAGCCCGGCGTGTATCCACCCGGCGTGCAGGCGCTGGTGTTTACGGGCGCCATGGATTACTGGCCGAACATCGACGCCGTGCAATGGTTCGTGCGCCACGTCTGGCCCGCGCTGCGGCGCCAGTTTCCCCAGTTGCAGTTCTATATCGTCGGCAGCGCGCCCGTGCCCGCCGTGACGGCGCTGGCCAGGGTGGCCGGCGTGGTGGTGACGGGCAAGGTGCCCGACATCCGTCCTTATCTGGCCGGCGCGGCGCTGGCTGTGGCGCCCCTGCGCATCGCCCGGGGCGTGCAGAACAAGGTGCTGGAAGCGATGGCGATGGGCAAGATCGTGCTGGCCACGCCGCAGGCGCTCGAAGGCATCACGGCCCAGCCCGGCCTGGAACTGCTGCTGGCGCGCGACGATGCGGAATTCATCCACCATGCCACGCGCATGCTGCGCAATGCCCGCAGCGGCGCTGCCGAAGGACGTGGCGCGGCCATGGGCGCAGCGGCGCGCCAGCTGGTCTTGCAGGATTACGACTGGGAACGCAATTTGCGCAGCTTGGGCGCCATGCTGGGCCTGCCTGACGAGGCCGCAGCCGGAGCGGGAGCCAGCACCGACGCCGCGCCGACGCTGCCCGTGGGGGTACCATCCACATGAGTTTGCAGCTCGACCGGGTCGCCCCCATGCCGGACGCGGCCGTCCTGCCGCATGGGCATCATGGCCAGGGCCAGGGCCAGGCCGCCCTGGCTGCCCTGCCGCTGGCCCTGGCCGCCATCGTGCTGCTGTACCACGCCACTTTCTGGTCGATGGTGGAATTGTGGGTCCGCTCGCAGACCTTCGCGCACGGTTTCCTGATCGTGCCCATCAGTTGCTGGCTGGCCTGGCGCCAGCGCGCCCGCCTGGCCGCGCTGGTGCACCAGCCATCACGGCTAGGCTTGCCGCTGCTGGGGGCGCTGGGCCTGGCCTGGCTGCTGGCCGACGCAGCCAATGTGCCCGTGGTGGAACAATATGCCGCCACGGCCATGCTGCCCGCCTGCGTGCTGGCCATCCTCGGCTGGCCGGCCGTGCGCCTGCTGGCCTTCCCGCTGGCGTACCTGTTTCTCGCCGTGCCGTTTGGCGAAGTCTTCCTGGCACCCCTGATCGATTTCACGGCCGCCTTCACGGTGACCGCGCTGCAATGGACGGGCGTGCCCGTGTTTCGCGATGGTAGTAATTTTTCGTTGCCTACCGGTAACTGGTCGGTGGTCGAAGCGTGCAGCGGCTTGCGCTACCTGATCGCCGCACTGGCCCTGGGCGCCCTGTACGCCCATGTGCACTTTCACAGCATGGGGCGACGCCTGGCCGTCATGGCCGCCGCCCTGCTCGTACCCATCCTGGCCAATGGCGTGCGCGCCTACCTGATCGTGATGCTGGGTCACCTGAGCAATATGCGCCTGGCCGTGGGCGTCGACCACCTGATCTATGGCTGGCTGTTTTTCGGCGTGGTGGTGCTGCTGCTATTCTGGCTGGCCGCGCGCTGGCGCGAATTGCCGCCAGCGCGCGCCGCACTCCCCCCCACCCTGCCCGTGTACCCGGGCGCTGGCGTGCCCGGCATGCGCGCCACCATCCGCGCGAGCGTGGCCTGCCTGCTGCTGGCGGCGGTGTGGCCGGCGCTTGCCCTGGCCAGCCATCGCCACGACGGCGCCAAGGCGCCAGGTTCCCCCGTTGTGCTGTCCTTACCCGACCCGCCTGCCTGGCGGCGCCTGCACGACGCGGCGTCGGGCGGGCCGATCTGGCAGGCGCCGTATGCGGGCGCGCCCGCGCGGTTTGCCGCCACCTATACGCGCCAGACAGACGACGGCGCGCAGGTGAGGCTGCAATTGCGCTGGTATGCGCGCCAGATGCGCGATGCCGAACTGCTGACGCACCTATCCTCGCCATACGGCGCGCGCTGGTTGGCGCTGGCGCAGCGCGTGCAAGACGTCACCCTGGCCAGCGGCGCTCTGGCCGTGCGCGAAAGCGTGCTGGGGCACGGCGGTGAACGACTGCTGGTGTGGCGCGTCTACCGCCAGGGCGGCGTCGTCACGGCCCGGCCCGTGCTGGTGAAACTGCTGCTGGCGCAAGCCAAGCTGCTGGGCAGGCGACAGGATGGCGCCGACATCATCGTCTCTGCCGCCTACGATGAGCTGGCGCCGCCACCGCGCGCACGCTTGCAAGCCTTCCTGCGGGCAGCAATGCCCGTCATCGAACGACGCTTGCAGGAGCTGCCACATGGCCCCTGACCTCGATGCCGGCGGCACCCACGTGGCCGGCGCCGCCCCCCTGATCGTGCACGTGATCCACCAGCTCGACGTGGGCGGGCTGGAAAACGGCCTGGTCAACCTGATCAACCATCTGCCGCCTGAACGCTACCGGCACGCCATCGTCTGCCTGAAGAACGCCACCGCGTTTCGCCAGCGCCTGACCACGCCGGGTGTCGATGTCATCAGCCTGGACAAGCGCGAAGGCAAGGACTGGCACCACTACCTGCGGCTGTACCGCGTTCTGAAACAGCTGCGCCCGGCACTCGTGCATACGCGCAACCTGGGCTGCCTCGAGGCGCAGCTGCTGGCCTGCCTGGCCGGCGTGCGCCTGCGCGTGCATGGCGAACACGGGCGCGACATGAGCGACTTGTACGGCACGCGCCGCAAATACCGGCTGCTGCGCAAATGCATGCTGCCACTGGTGCAGCACTTCATTGCCGTCAGCGCCGACCTGGGGCAATGGCTGGTGGAGACCATCGGCGCGGTTCCCACGCAGGTGTCGCACATCGGCAATGGCGTCGACAGCGTGCAATTCCATCCACGCCTGGGGCCGCCCGCCGCCGTGGGCCCACCCGGTTTCCTGTGCAACGGCGCCTTCGTCATCGGCAGCGTGGGCCGGATGGCGGCCGTCAAGGACCATGCATCGCTGGTGCAAGCGTTCTTGCTGCTCCTGGCGCAACCGGGCGCCCACGCGCGCCTGCGCCTGATCATCGTGGGCGACGGACCATGCCGCCAAACATGCCTGACCCTGCTGCAGCAGGCCGGCGTGGCCCATCTTGCCTGGCTGCCCGGCGCGCGCGACGACGTGGCGCAACTGCTGCGTGCCATGGATCTGTTCGTCCTGCCCTCGCTGGCCGAAGGCAGCTCGAACACCATCCTCGAAGCGATGGCGACGGGCCTGCCCATCGTCGCCACCCAGGTGGGCGGCAACGCGGAACTGTTGCAGTCGGGCTGGAGCGGCACCCTGGTACCGCCCGGTTCGCCCGAGATGCTGGCCGACGCCATGCTCGACTACTACAGCATGCCCGAACTGGGCCCGCGCCACGGTGCACGCGGGCGGCGCCAGGTGCTGGCCGAGCACAGTCTGCCCGCCATGGCCGGCGCCTACCTGGCCGTGTACGACCGCTTGACGGGCGCGCACCAGCCCTCTCCCCTGTCCACCACTCCCTTAAAGGCCTCCCATGTGCGGCATCAGCGGCATCTTTGACTTGCAGGGCCAGCGCGACATCGACGTGCTGCTGCTGGCGCGCATGAACCACAGCCTGCGCCACCGTGGGCCGGACGAAGGGGGGCTGCACCGCGAGCCGGGACTGGGCCTTGCGCACCGGCGCTTGTCCGTGATCGACCTGGCCAGCGGCCAGCAGCCGCTGTTCAACGCCGACCGCAGCATCGCCATTGTCTTCAATGGCGAAATCTATAATTACCGTAGCCTGATGGACGAACTGCGCCAGTTTGGCCATCAGTTTCGCACCAGCAGCGACACGGAAGTCATCGTCCACGCCTGGGAACAATGGGGCGAGCAATGCGTGCAGCGCCTGCGCGGCATGTTCGCCTTCGCCCTGTGGGACCGCCGCCGCCATCTGCTGTTCCTGGCGCGCGACCGCCTGGGCGTGAAGCCCCTGTATTACGGCGAGGCGCAGGACGGCACCCTGCTGTTCGGCTCCGAACTGAAAGCCCTGCTCGCGCATCCGGCCATGCCGCGCGCGCTCGACCCGCTGGCGGTGGAAGAGTATTTCGCTTACGGCTACGTGCCCGAGCCGCGCAGCATCTTCCAGCACGTGCGCAAGCTGCCGCCCGGCCATGCCCTCTCCATCCGCGCGGGCCAGCCGCTGCCCGCGCCGCAATCGTACTGGGACATTCCATTTACGCCGAATCCGCCCGTCAGCGAGGCGCAGGCTGCCGACGAACTGCTGGCGCGCCTGCGTGAAGCGGTGCGCATCCGCATGGTGGCCGAAGTGCCGCTGGGGGCCTTTTTGTCGGGCGGCGTCGATTCCAGCGCCGTCGTGGCGTTGATGGCCGGCGCGAGCGCCACGCCCGTCAACACCTGCTCCATCTCGTTCGGCGACCCGGCATACAACGAGGCGCACTACGCCGACCTGGTGGCGCGCCGCTACGCCACGGCGCATCATGCGCGCCAGGTGGAGCAGGACGACTTCGAGCTGATCGACCTGCTGGCCAGGCTGTACAACGAACCGTTTGCCGACAGTTCCGCCATGCCCACCTACCGCGTCTGCCAGCTGGCGCGCCAGCGCGTCACGGTGGCCCTGTCGGGCGACGGCGGCGATGAAAGCCTGGCCGGCTACAGGCGCTACCGCCTGCACACGCGCGAGGACAAAGTGCGCAAGGCGATGGCCCCCTTGCTGCCTGCCGGCCTGCGCCAGTCGCTGTTCGGCACCCTGGGGCGGCTGTACCCGAAGGCCGATTGGGCACCCCGCTTCCTGCGCGCCAAGTCCACCTTCGAGGGCCTGGCGCGCGACACGACGGACGCGTATTTTTACGGCGTCAGCCTGCTGGGCGACGCCATGCGCGCGCGTTTGTTCAGTCCCGAGCTGAGGCGCAGTCTGCACGGCTACCGCGCCGTGGAAGTACTGCGCCGGCACGCGCTGGCCAGCCCCGCGCAAGATCCGCTGGCGCAAGTGCAGTATCTCGACTTGAAAACTTACCTGCCCGGCGACATCCTGACCAAGGTGGACCGGGCCAGCATGGCGCATGCGCTGGAAGTGCGTTCGCCCCTGCTCGACCATGAACTGGTGGCGTGGATGTCCGGCTTGCCGCCGCAGTTCAAGCTGCGGCGCGGCGTAGGCAAATACCTGCTGAAAAAAGCCTTGCGCCCGCTGCTGCCAGACGCGCTGCTGTACCGCCAGAAGATGGGTTTTTCGGTGCCGCTGGCCCACTGGCTGCGCGGCCCGCTGCGCCAGCGCCTGCAACAGCGCCTGCTGGGTCCCACCCTGGCGCAGTGCGGGCTGTTCGACATGGACTACGTGCGCCAGCTGCTCGATCAGCATGCGAGCGGGCGGCGCGACTACAGTGCAGCCCTCTGGGCGCTGCTGATGTTCGAAGCTTTCCTGCGCCAGGTTGCAACGGGGTCTGACCCGTCGGGTCAGACCCCAGCCGTCCCGGTAGCAGCCACCGTCCCAGGCTAATCCATGCGCATCCTGCACATCCTCGACCACTCGCTGCCCCTGCACAGCGGCTACACCTTCCGCACCTTGGCCATCCTGCGGCAACAGCGCGCGCTGGGCTGGTTCACCATGCAGCTCACCAGTGCCAAGCAGGGACCGTCCGACGGTGCGCAGCAGCAGCTGGTCGACGGCTGGCATTTCTATCGCACGGCGCCGAATGCACGGTGGTGGGCGCGCCTGCCCGTGCTGCGGCAGGTGGCCGTCATCTTCGGCCTGGCCGTGCGCCTGCGCCAGCTGGCGCGGCAAGCCAGGCCGGACATCCTGCATGCGCATTCGCCGGCCCTGAACGCCATCGCCGCCCTTAACGCGGGACGCGCGCTGGGCATCCCCGTCGTATATGAGGTGCGCGCCTTCTGGGAAGATGCGGCCGCCGACCATGGCAGCAGCCGGCCCGGAGGCTTGCGCTACCGGCTCACGCGCGCACTGGAAAGTTATGCGCTGCACCGCGCCAACGCCGTCACCACCATCTGCGACGGCTTGCGGCGTGAACTGTGCGCGCGCGGCGTGCCCGCGCATAAAATCACGGTCATCCCGAACGCCGTCGACGCCACGGCCTTCGATGCCGTCGCCGATCCCGCGCTGGTGCACAGTCTGGGTCTGGATGGCTGTCGTGTCATCGGCTTCATCGGCTCTTTCTATGCCTACGAGGGATTGGCGCTGCTGCTGCGCGCCATGCCGCGCCTGCTGGCAGCGCAGCCGGCGCTGCGGCTGCTGCTGGCCGGCGGCGGCCCGCAGGAAGCGGCGCTGCGCGCGCTGGCGGCGCAATTGGGCACAGACCACGCCGTGGTCTTCGCGGGCAGAGTGCCGCATGCGCAGGTGGCCTCTTATTATCAGTTGGTCGACATCTGCGTGTATCCGCGCCTGCCCATGCGCCTGACGGAACTGGTGACGCCCTTGAAGCCGCTCGAAGCGATGGCCCTGGGCCGTCTCGTGGTGGCGTCCGACGTGGGCGGCCACCGCGAACTGGTCGAACACGGCAAGACGGGCATGCTGTTTCGCGCCGGCGACGCCGAGGCGCTGGCGCAGGCCATACTGGCCCTGCTGCTGGCGCCCGCCAGTTGGCCAGCGCTGCGGCGCCAGGCGCGCGCGTTTGTCGAGACGGAGCGCAGCTGGAGCGCCAGCGTGGGCCGCTACGCGCCCGTGTATGCGCGTGTAGCAGCGGCACACATGGCGGCGGGAGCGGCGCCATGATCTTCACGGGCCTGCGCATCGCCCTGGTCGGCCCGCTGCCGCCACCGGCCGGCGGCATGGCCAATCAAACGCAGCAGCTGGCGCGGCTGCTGCGCGAGAATGGCGCGCATGTGCAGCTGCTGGCCGTCAACGGCCCCGCACTACCACCCTGGCTGGCGCGTATCCGCTACCTGCGCGCGGCGCTGCTCCTGCCCGTGTACCTGTGGCGCCTGTGGCGCACGGCCAGTACGGTCGACCTGTTCCACATCATGGCCAATTCCGGCTGGTCCTGGCATCTGCATGCGGCACCGGCATTATGGATCGCCAGCCTGAAAGGCAAGCCGACCCTGCTCAATTACCGGGGCGGCGAAGCGGCCGCCTTTTTTGCCCGTTCGCCGCGCCTGGTGGCGTTCAGCCTGCGCCGCGTCAGCGCCATCGTCGTGCCCTCGGCCTACCTGGCCGGCATCTTCGAGCAGTATGGTCACACGGCCCACATCGTGCCGAACGTGGTGGACTTGCAGCGCTTTACGCCGGCGCCGCCGCGCACGCGCGCCGAAGATCCGTGCTTCCTCGTGGCGCGCCACCTGGAGCAGCTGTACGACAACGCCAGCGCCGTGCGCGCCTTTGCCCTCGTGCGACTGGCCTTTCCCAGGGCGCGCCTTGTGCTGGCAGGCGGCGGGCCGCAGCGCGCTGCTCTGGCGTGCCTGGCCAGGTCGCTCGGCGTTCTGGACTCCGTGCGCTTCGCCGGACCTGTCGACAACGCCGCCATGCCTGCGCTGTACCAGGCCAGCGACATCGTCCTCAACCCCAGCCTGGCCGACAACATGCCCATTTCCGTGCTCGAAGCGCTGGCCTGCGGCGTGCCGGTCGTCAGCACCAATGTGGGCGGCATCCCCTCCCTGCTACAGGACGGCGTGACGGCGCTGCTGGTGCCGCCCGGCGATCCGGCCGCCATGGCGCAGGCCATCGTGGCGCTGCTGCGCGACCCGCGGCGCGCACAGGCGCTGGCAGACGCGGGCCTGGCGCACGCCGCCACTTTCGGCTGGTCCGGCATCGCGCCCTGCCTGGCCGCGCATTACCGCCGCATCCGTGCAGCGCCGCGCCCGGGTGCCTACACGCGCTGCGTCGCCCGCTGGCTATTTCCCCTGCATGAATGGCTCAAGGGCCACCACAGCGTACGCCTGCTGCGCCGCCTGGAACGCTCGCAGTGGTGGAGCGCCCAGCAGCTGCAGGAGTGGCAGCTGGCGCGCCTGCGCGCGCTGCTGCGCCACGCCGGCGAGCACGTGCCCTACTACCGCGCGCTGTTTTCCAGCAGCGGCTTCGACCCGGAACAGGTACGGAAACTGGCCGATTTGTCTCGTTTGCCACTGCTGCGCAAGGTTGACATTGCGAGTGCGCGCGACAGCTTCAAGTCCGCCCGCGCCGTGGGCTTGCGCCCGTTTGCCACGGGCGGCTCCAGCGGTGAACCGCTGCAGTTTTTCCTGGGACGGTGCCGGATCAGCCACGACATCGCCGCCAAGTGGCGCGCCACGCGCTGGTGGGGCGTCGATATCGGCGACCGCGAAGCCGTGTTGTGGGGTTCGCCCATCGAGCTGCAGGCGCAAGACCGCCTGCGCCGCCTGCGCCGCCTGCGCGATGCGCTGCTGCGCAGCACCCTGCTGCCCGCGTTTGCCATGTCGCCCGCGCGCCTCGATGGCTACGTGCGGCAGCTGCGCCGATGGCGTCCGCGCATGCTGTTCGGCTATCCGTCGGCCCTGTGCCGCATCGCCAGCCACGCGCAAGCGCGCGACCTGCCGCTCGACGGCCTGGGCGTGAAAGTGGCGTTCGTCACGGCCGAGCGACTGTACGACGAGCAGCGCACGCAGATCGCCGCCGCCTTCGGCTGCCCCGTGGCCAACGGCTACGGCGGGCGCGACGCGGGTTTCATCGCCCACGAATGCCCGGAAGGCGGCATGCACATCACGGCCGAAGACATCATCGTGGAAATTGTCGATGGCAATGGCCAGCCGCTGCAGCCAGGGGCCACGGGCGAAATCGTCGTCACCCATTTGGCCACGCAGGATTACCCCTTCATCCGCTACGCCACGGGCGACGTGGGCGCGCTGGGCACGCAGCCCTGCGCCTGCGGCCGCGGTTTGCCCCTGCTGCACAAGCTCGAAGGGCGCAGCACGGATTTCCTCACGGCGGTCGACGGCACCGTCATGCATGGCCTGGCCCTCGTCTACATCGTGCGCGAACTGCCGCAAGTGCAAAGTTTTAAAATCATCCAGGAAAGCCTGCTGCGCACGCGCGTGCTGCTGGTCTGCGTGGCGCGCCTGGATGACGCCACGCGCAGCGCCATCGTGAGCGGTTTCCAGGCCAGGCTGGGCGCGCAAGTGGACATCGCCATCGAGGAAGTCGACGAGATCGCGGCCGAGGCGTCGGGCAAGTACCGCTATGTGGTGAGCGAGGTGGCGTAGGCGGGCGGCCTGCAGCGCGATGCAATAGCAATTGTCCATACTCGTCGATGTATCTTGCTACATCCTTGCTACATCACTTGCAATGGGCTCGCCTGCTAAGCAATATCCGTATGAATGCACGCTACGGAGCGGGATATCCACAGCGGTCTGGCTGACGATTTTCGCACGCAAGCGACGCACCAGTGAATCGAGCGAGCGGCCGCTATGGTAGTCATCGCGCTTCTGGCGAGGTTCACTACTCTTGAAGTTTCAGGCAACGTGCACTCATACATTGATGTAGATCAATCATTTTTTGAACTGTGTGCAGCAGAATATGAGCATTCGCAAGTGTCTGTTGATCAGACCATGGCAGTGCGCCTGACTGACCAAGCACAACACGTCAGCCCAGCACCCGCGCCCTGCGCTACGCATGACTAACTTCATAAGGAATAACATGACACCCACTACCATGAAAGCCGCCGTTGTCGAACAACTGGGCCAGCCCCTGGTGCTGCGCGACGTTCCCGTGCCGGTTCCCGGCCCCGGCCAGATCCTGGTCAAGACGGAAGCTTGCGGCGTGTGTCACACTGACTTGCACGCGGCGCGCGGGGACTGGCCCGTCAAGCCGACGCCGCCGTTCATTCCCGGCCACGAAGGTATCGGCCTGGTGGTGGCCATGGGTACAGGCGTGACCGAGGTGCAGCTGGGCGACAGGGTCGGCGTGCCCTGGCTCTACTCGGCTTGCGGCCATTGCGAACATTGCCTGGCAGCCTGGGAAACCGTGTGCGCCGAGGCGCAGTTCGGCGGCTACACCAAGAATGGCGGCTTTGCCGAGTACATCCTGGCCGACCCGCGCTACGTCGCGCATATTCCGGCCGGGTTGTCCGCAGTGCAGGCGGCGCCCATCATCTGCGCCGGCGTGACCAGCTACAAGGGCATCAAGGAAACTGGCGCGCGGCCGGGCCAGTGGCTGGCCGTGTCCGGCATCGGCGGCCTGGGCCACCTGGCCATCGAGTATGCGGTGGCCATGGGCTTGCGCGTCGCGGCCGTCGACATCGATGAAGGCAAGCTGGAGCACGCGCGCGCCCTCGGTGCCGAAGTGACCATCAATGCCCGCCAGGGTGATCCCGTCGCGGCCCTGCGCGAAGCGACCGGTGGCGGCGCCCACGGCGTGCTGATCACCGCGCCATCGATTGATGCCTTCCAGCAAGGCGTGGCGATGACGCGCAAGCGCGGCACCTGCGTGCTGGTGGGCTTGCCGCCAGGCGACTTCCCAACGCCGCTGTTCGACGTGGTCGCCAATTGCGTGACAATACGCGGCTCCTTCGTCGGCACCCGCCAGGACATGGCCGAGGCGCTCGCCTTTGCCGCCACTGGCAAGGTCAAGGCCGGCGTGGAATTGCAACCGCTGTCAGCCATCAACGACATCTTCAGCCGCCTGGAGCAAGGCAAGGTTGCCTCGCGCGTGGTGCTCGATTTCAGCAGCAACTGATCAGTACTCAGGCCAAGCGGTGTATCTGTGCGACGGCAAGGAATTGCCGTTGCTATGATGGCATATCATAAAGGACACACCGATGAAAACCTCCCGCTTTTCCTCCCTCTCTTCCCTGCTGGCCTGCGCCGCCCTCGCCTGGCCGCTTGCTGCCAGCGCGGCCGATCAGGCCGCGCCATCCCTTCCCGGACACTATTACCTGCAAGGTGTCATGGAAACGGGCTCCGAACTGCTGCTGAAAAAGGACGGCACCTTCGAATGGATGCTCAGTTACGGCAATACCGACCAGCAAGCCAGCGGCGAGTGGCGCGTTGCCGGGGACACGCTGACCCTGGTGGCAGGCAACGGCGACAAGGAGCCGCAGTTCCGCGTGTTCGAGGAATCGGAAATGCGCATCCAGAAACCGGCCGAAGCGGGATTGTGGGTGGCCATCGTCGGTTTTCCCCGGCTGGGGCCGATGGCTGGCGTGGAAGTGAAGTTCGAAGCGCAAAGCGGTAAGACGGCCACGGCTGTGAGCATCGCGAACGGCGACGCCATCGTCCGTATGCCAGCGTCGGAACGCTGGGTGCGCGCCGGCTTGCGCCGCCAGGGATCAAAGGCCGACTATCAATGGCTGGCCGTGCCGTCCGGGCGCGCACAGGAACGCATCGCCGCCTTCGCCGTCACCGACCCACAGTGGCTCAGGGGTCAGGCATTCCAGAAACTGGCCTTGCGTATCGTCAAAGGCGGGCTCCAAGTGGACGAGACAGACAGCAGCCTGGCCCGAGGCCTGTACGCGAAACCGGCATCGAAGCAATAGCCCCGCTCCAACTCACTCATCTTCCAGGCACGCTGCCCTGATCAAGGATATTGACCAGGGCAGCGCTGTTTGTGGCCAGGCGCAGCCGTGCGCCGTTGACACCCCGCACGGTCTGTCCTATAGTCGCCGGGTTAACAAGAAATGAGAATGAGAATCATGTTCATTAAAATGAAAAAGTGGCTCGCATGCTATCCGCTCGTGGCCGCCAGCCTGTTGCTGGCCGGTGGCGCGCAGGCGCAAGTGGCCGATCCTGGTGCCGGTGCCAAGCAATTGTGGCAATTGATAGACTATGTTGCCGTCGATTACAGCGGTGCCGTCGAACACGGCAAGGTGGTCAGCGAGGCCGAATATGCGGAAATGCTCGATTTTACCGACAACGCGACGACGCAAATCGCTGCCCTGCCAGCCCACGCTTCGCAGGCGGCCATCGCCGCCGCCATCGCCGACCTGCGCAAAGCCGTCGTGGCCAAGGCCGATGGCGCGGAAGTCAAGCGCCTGGCGCACCACGCGAATGGTTTGCTGATTGCCGCCTACCCGATTCCCGTGGCGCCCAAAGTGCTGCCCAATCTGGCGCGCGGCGCGGCCCTGTATGCGGCCCAGTGCGCTTCTTGTCATGGCGTGGCCGGTGGCGGCGACGGTCCGCTGGCGGCCAGCCTGGAGCCGAAACCGATCGCCTTCACGGATGGCGAACGGGCGCAGTCGCGCAGCCTGATGGCGCTATACCAGGTCATTTCGCAAGGCGTGGCCGGCACTTCGATGGCCAGTTTTGGCCAGCTCTCCGAAAACGAGCGCTGGGACCTGGCCTTCTTTGTCGGTGGCATGTCGCACGATGCGGCGGCGCGCGCGCGCGGCGAAAAGCTGTGGCAGGACGATCCGCGCAGTAAAAACCTGTACGCCGACCTGGCCGCCGTGACGACCCTGACGCAGGAAGCGGCGGCCGCCAAGCTGGGTGCGGACGAAGCGCAAGCCTTGACGGCGTACTTGCGCAGCACCCCTGGCAAGGCCGAGGCGCACAAGCCGGCGGGCCTGGCCCTGTCGCGCTTGCGCCTGGAAGAAAGCCTGGCCGCCGTGCACGCAGGCGACCGAGCGGCCGCCACGCGCCTGGGCCTGTCGGCCTACCTGGACGGTTTCGAGCCGATCGAGCCGATGGTCGGTGCACGCAACAAGTCCTTGCTGCTGGCCGTGGAAAACGCCATGCTGGCCTACCGTTCCGCCGTTGCCAAGGGCACGGTGGCCGACGCCGAGGCGGCGGGTGAAAAGCTGCAGCAACTGTTCAGCCACGTGGAAGCGGAACTGGGGGACGCCAAGGCGGAGCCGATGACGACCTTTATCGGCGCCCTGACGATCTTGCTGCGCGAAGGCGTGGAAGCGCTGCTGATCGTGATCGGCATTATCGCCTTCCTGCGCAAGGCCAAGCGCAACGACGTGCTGCCGTACGTGCATGGCGGCTGGATCAGCGCGCTGGTGGCGGGCGGCCTGACCTGGGTGGCGGCAACGTATCTGGTCACCATCAGCGGTGCCAGCCGGGAAGTGAGCGAAGGACTCGGTTCCGTGTTTGCTGCCCTGGTCCTGCTCAGCGTGGGCTTGTGGATGCACCAGAAGAGCAGCGCCGGACGCTGGCAGGAATACCTGCATGAGAAACTCACGGCAGCGATGAGCCGGCGCTCCGCCTGGGGCCTGTTCGCCCTGGCCTTCATCGCCGTCTACCGCGAAGTCTTTGAAACCGTGCTGTTCTATTCCGCCCTGGCGGCGGACGGCAATGGCGGCGCCCTGCTGGGAGGCTTCCTGGTGGCCATCGTGCTGCTGGTCGTGATCGCCTGGGCCTTGCTGCGCACCAGCGCCCGCATGCCGATCGGCAAGTTCTTCTCGTGGACGTCCGCCTTCGTGGCCGTGCTGGCCGTAATACTGATGGGTAAAGGCGTGGCCGCGCTGCAGGAAGCGGGCTGGGTCGGCGTCACCCCCGTCGATTTCATGCGCATCGACCTGCTGGGCATCCTGCCGACCCTGGAAACGCTGCTGGCGCAAGCGGCCATCGTGGCCATCATCATCGCCGGCTACGGCTGGAACCGCGTGTCCGCAGGCAGACGCAAGCTGGCCTGAGCTTGACACTCGCCCTTTGAAACGCGCCGGCACGGGCGTTTCCGCCATCCCCCAATCGCTGCAGCCAGCCATTGGGGGATTTTTCATTGCAGCCGCTTGGCGCGACATTTCGCCTGACGACTTTCATCCGACAACAGCGCTGGCCAGCAACAGGAAAATCGCTGGTCACGACCAGCTTGGCATCTTTGCCGCTGCTGGCCATCAGCCACATTCAAGAAATCGTCCGTAGCTGTCCAGTCCCGTTCGATCGTAAACGCGCTTTACAAATAGATCCGGCGTCTTTTGCTGCCATTCTTTGAGCGCCTGAATGGGTGTTTTTGCACCGATGGGCCCCTGCTGCAGCAGTTGCTGCTGCGCGGCCTGTGGGCCGATGTCGTCGATGACAGCTTGCCGAAGCCGCAGTGGATAGCACGCTGGTGCGAACTGGGTGCGTCAGGATTTCCCTTTATCAACTCCCCTGCCCTGCAACGCCTGCTGGACGCCGGCGTCGACGTGCATGACCTGACGGACGTCGTGCGTTCCGCGCAAGTCTTAACGATCTACAATATCGCCCAGCTGATCGACGAGCCTTGCCGCGACCTCGGCTATGACGTCGAGGCAGCGCCCGACGTGCAACTGGGGTATGTGGATGAGGCCGGCGCACCGCACCTGCCCGGCAGCCTGCATGATGCGCTGGAAGAACTGGATCCGGCGGGCCGCCACGGCCAGCCCCGCTCGCTGGAACTGCGCCAGTTTGGCGGCTTGCCGGGCGATCTGCAGATGCAGCTCAAGGACTTGCTGGAGAAGAAAGCCTGGTCGCAGGCGGCCGTCCTGTGGAAGCGTGCCGTTGGCGGCGAGCTGGCGCACTGCCTGGCGGCAATGCAACAGCTGGCGCGCCAGCTGTAATACCTTACCAGTAGCCAAGCACCTTCCACCACGTCGTGCCGACAATGGCAAAGATCAGCAGTTCCACCACGCACATGATGAAGCCGACCCGCCACCAGTTGCCCATCGTCACGAAGCCGCTGCCAAAGATGATAGGCGATGTGCCCGTCGCGTAGTGGGTCAGGGTCATCATGATGGCCGAGCCGGCCGTCATCATCAGCATGAACGGCACGTGGTATTCGGCGGGAATCAGGTGCAGGCCCACCGTCAGGAAGGCCAGCAGCATGGCGCTGATGTGGGCCGTCGTGCTGGCAAAGAAGTAATGCGAAAAGACAAACACCAGCACCAGGACGGCGGCGATCGGCAGCCAATCCATGCCGCTGGCGACGATGGCGGCCTTCATGCCGGCCGAGAACCAGGCAATCACGCCCGTCTTGTTCAATTGCTCGGCCATCATGACCAGCGCGCCGAACCACACGAGGGTATCCCAGGCGCTCTTCTCGGACAGCACGTCGTCCCAGTCGATGGTGCCCGTGATAATCAACACGAACAAGCCGACAAAGGCCACCACCGTCGCATCGAGCGAAAACGCTGGGCCGAACAGCATGGCGGGCACGTTCGCCCATAGCAACAGCAGCAGGGCAAAGGTGCCCAGCATGACTTTTTCCGACGGCGACAAGGGACCCATGCTCTTCAATTCCGCCTTGGCGTAAGTGACGGCGTCCGGCGTGGCTTTCAGTTCCGGCGGCGACAGCCAGTAGATAATCAAGGGCATCACCAGCAGGCAGACCAGGCCCGGCAACAGCATGCACAGGGCCCAGGTGGTCCACGTCAGATGAAAACTCTGGCCGCTGGCCTTGGCCACGAAATCGACCACCAGCGGATTGGGCGCCGTGGCTGTCAGGAACATGGCCGAGGTAATCGGGTTGGCGTGGTAGTTGACGAGGGCCAGATACGTGCCCACTTTACCTTCCGTGCCCTTGGCAGGGTCCGAGTCGAAGGCGTTGGCGATCGATTTCATGACGGGGTGGACGATGCCGCCACCGCGTGCGGTGTTACTTGGCGTAAAGGGCGCCAGCACCAGTTCGCAAATGGCCAGGCCGTAGCCGATGCCCATGGTGCGCTTGCCCAGCAGGGAAATGAACAGCAGACCGATGCGGCTGCCCAGCCCTGTCTTTTTCAGGCCGCGCGAAATCAAAATCGCCACCACGATCAGCCAGATCAACGGATTCGAGAAACTGCTGAGCGCATCCGTGATGGCGCCTTTGGACGAGGTCGACGTTACTTGTGACAATGACACGATAACGATGGCCATCATGGCCATCACGCCAATCGGCATGACTTTCAGGATGATCGCCAGGATGGTGGTGAGGAAGATTGCCACCAGGCCCCAGGCCTTGGGCGTCAAGCCATCGGGCGCGGGCAGCAATAGCATGCTCACCAGCAAGGCCGTGCAAATCAGGGCGGGGACGAGGCGGAATGGGACGGCTTCCTTGAAATGCAGGAACATGTCGCGCACTGTTTTATACATCTTTATTACCTTTCGCTGTGGGTCAGGCATCGTGGCAAGCGGCATGGTGCGCGCAGAGTCTTGGGCTGGCGCGCAGGAAAAACGCACCTTCAACGATGACAGATGCCCAACAATTCTGTTCGGCAATATCATACACGCAAGGCGTGCCCGTCCCAGGCTCCATTCGGCGCGCCGTTCCCGCCAATTGCAAAATCGTTGACCTGCGAGCGACATGTGTCGCATAATCGCCCCTCATGTCGCCTAAGCCTACGAGGAAGCCATTGCAAGCACGCAACCATCATATCGACGCCTTGCGGGGCGCTGCCATCCTGTGCGTGCTGCTGCTGCACTTCGCGCTGGCCTACGGCCTGAAGAACAGCCCGCTCTCCGCCTTGCCGGGCTGGCTGCTGGGCGCCGCCTACCAGGGCAATTACGGCGTGACCATCTTCTTCGTTATTTCCGGCTACCTGATCACCTCGACCTCGCTACGCCGCTGGGGCGACCTGGCGCGCATAGACCTGGCCGCGTTCTATCTCTACCGCATCGCCCGCCTGCTACCCTCTCTGCTGCTGGCCCTGTCCCTCATCGTGCTGCTGGGCGTGCTGGACGTGCCCTTCTTTGCCAATTCGGACGGCGGCAAGGACTTGCCAGCCAGCTATTTCGTCATCGCCATCGCTTCGGTGCTGACCTTCTGGCACAACGTGCTGATGCAAAGCGCCGGCTATTTCAATTACTGCCTGAACGTCTACTGGTCGCTATCGGTCGAGGAAATGTTTTATCTGCTGCTGCCGCTGTCGTGCCGCTTGCTGCGCCAGCGCCACTGGATCATGCTGCTGTGCGGCGCTGCCATCGTGGCCGGACCCGTCTACCGCAGCTTGCACGCGGATAATGAGATTGACTTCATGTACGGCTACCTTGCCTGTTTCGACGCCATCGCCATGGGCTGCCTGACGGCACTGTTGACACAGCATTGGCAGCCGGGCGCGCGTGCCGGCCAACGCTTGCGCTGGACAGCGGGCCTGGCCCTGGCGGCCCTGTACGTGCGCGGCATTGGCGGCCATGAAGTCTTTGGTTTCAGCGCGATCGCGCTGGCCAGCGCCGCCTTCATCGTGGGCGCCACGGCGGGCCACGCGGCCAGCCAGGGCCGCCCAGGCCCGCTGCAATGGCTGGGACGGCACAGCTATGAGCTGTACTTGTTCCATATCATCGTGCTGGCCGTCATGCGCAATATCGTCGACAAGGCGGGCCTGGGCTACTCGGAGCGCCTGCCGTGGCTGGCGCTCTTCCTGGCTGCGACCGCACTGGCGGCCGCCCTCGTCGCCCGCTGCGTGTCCGAACCGGCCAATACCGCCCTGCGCCGGCGCTTCCGGGGCGCCGCCACGGCCGCGCCTGCACGCGCGGGGGGCAGCCCTGGAGCGGCGCCTTGAAAAAGTGAGCCAGGTCAAGAGACCGCATGCCGGTCGTGCGTTTCAGGGGGATTTCCAGCCCGAACTTGCCATCCGCACTATAATGTCGGCACCGCGTGCGGCAGCATTGGCGGCGATAGACGGTAACAATTTCGTGTGGACGCCAGTACAATAGCGTCTGGGCCTACACAGGGTTTCACTTTTGCCAGCAGTTGCCAGCAACTAACCATTTTTTTGACCAGCCAACAAACACTATGAGTTCGATGAATGAAGAGCGCGTATTAAGCGTGCACCACTGGACGGATACCCTGTTCTCCTTTACCACCACGCGCGACCCGTCGCTGCGTTTCTCGAATGGCCATTTCACCATGATCGGCCTGCGCGTCGATGGCAAGCCACTGCTGCGCGCCTACAGTATCGCCAGTGCCAATTATGAAGACCACCTGGAGTTTTTCAGCATCAAGGTGCCGGGCGGCCCGTTGACGTCGCGTTTGCAGCACTTGCAAGTGGGCGACACCGTCATCGTCGGCCGCAAGCCGACGGGCACCCTGGTGTCAGACTACCTGCTGCCAGGCAAGCGCCTGTACATGCTGTCGACGGGCACGGGCCTGGCGCCTTTCCTCAGCATCGTGCGCGATCCGGACATCTACGAGCGCTTCGACCAGTTGATCCTCGTGCACGGCGTGCGCCAGGTCGATGAACTGGCCTACCGCGAGCTGCTGGAAGAGCACCTGCCGAAACATGAATTCCTGGGCGAAATGGTCAGCGACAAGCTGCGCTACTACCCGACCGTCACGCGCGAAGACTTCCGCAACATGGGCCGCATCACGGCACTGATCGAGAACGGCAAGCTGGCCGAAGACCTGGGCTTGCCAGAGCTGAACCCGGCCGAAGACCGCGTCATGATCTGCGGCAGCTCGGACATGCTGCGCGACCTGAAAGAGATGCTGGAAGCGCGTGGCTTCAAGGAAGGCAATACCTCGACGCCTGGCGACTTCGTTGTCGAGCGCGCGTTCGCCGAGAAGTAATCCGCAACGCTACAGGTGCCGGGTCCCGCCGCTTTGCGCGGCGGGGCCCGGCTTTTTTATTGCTGGATCAACGGGCCATCGCTGCCCCGCGCTGGTATTGCAAGCCATTCATGAAGCGCTGCACGGGCTGAAAGCCGATGCTGAGGATATCGTCGTGCGCCGCGTAATAGCGCGTCTCGATCTTCAGCAGGCCCAGCACGGTCGCATCGAGCTTGTCGGTCTGATATGGCCGGCTTTCCAGCGCCGCGCGCGCGGCCGTCGATTGCGGCGCTTGCCGGTTGCTCCAAATCAACATGGGAATTTCATAACCACTCTTGTCCGAGGCGGAATGGCCCGCGTGATTGCGGCTGTAACCCACTTCCTGCCCATGGTCAGAAACGAACAGCAGCGAGGCGGCGCGGTCGGTCTTGGCCTTTTCCGCCATGCCGATCAGGGTGCCCAGCACGTAATCGCCATAGCGGATTGCGTTATCGTACTCATCGCGCTGGTTGCGTATCCAGCCAGACCTGCCCTGGCTGGCCATCTGCACGCTGACGGCGTCCTGCGCCTTGTCGAAATGCGCAAAGCGGCTGGGATAGCGCATGTCATAGCTGGGATGGGCACCCAGCAAGTGCACGACGATCAGCTTTTTCGGCGCGTCGTCGCGCAGCGCATGAGCGAACGGCTGGAACAGGTTGCCATCGAAATTGTTTTCGCCGCGGCCAGTACCGTAGTTGATGAAGTCGCTTTCATCGGCCTCGCCCGCCAGCAGACCGATCCAGCCGTCGTTGCGCGTCTGGTTCGAGACCCAGAAAGTCTTGTAGCCGGCCGCCTCGGCCAGCATCAGCAAATTCGGCTTGGCCATCCACGCATCGGGGTTGCCGATATCGGCCGGCGTGAGCATCGTCATCATCGATTCCACCGTGCTGGACGCGGGCGAAATGACATCATTGAACACCAGCAGCTTCGCACGCATGGCGTCGAGCCTGGGCGTGGTGGCGCGCGGGTAGCCATACAGCGACATCGAGGCACGGTTGGTGCTCTCGCCGATCACCAAGATGACGGTGCGCGCATCCTCGCCCACATAGCGCACATGCCAGTCGCGCGGCGCGGCCATGGCCGCCGTCAGCGCATGCTGCATGGACTTCATCGCGTCCAGCTGCGCGCTGTACTGCTGGTAGCGCAGTGGCCAGAACAGCGCCGGATTTTCGCGCCGCATGGTGGTATTGACGTGCAGCAGCACGAGAAAGACGGCCATGCTGGCAGCAAAGCTTTTTTGCAGCAGGCCCGGCACGCGACTGGCGCGCGCCGCTTGCCAGCGCAGCAGTTGGCGGTCAGCCAGCAGCACCGCCGCCGTCACGAGTACAAACCAGCCCGCCGATTGCGCCAGCGCGATGCTGTTGTGCAGGAAAAATTCACCCGTTTCGGCTTGATCTGTCGCAAACATGGCCTGTAAAACTGCATTCGGATTCGGCCGCATGCCAAAATAGCCACGCAAAAAACCTTTGATGGCGGCGTCGAGGTAAAACATGGGCACCACGATGCGCACCAGCACGGTGACCACGCCGGCGCTGGTGCTGCTGCGCCAGGCATGCAGCATGCCGCCTATGCCCAGCAGGAAGGCCGCCAGCAAGACGCACAATTTCAGGCATTCGTTCGCACTTAACTGATCGAAGAGGAAGAACAGCAGCAGGCCAGCAAGACTTAACAGGACACGGAAAAACAGAATCAGCATGGAGGCAGTAGATAGTAGACGTTCGACGGGGACAGGCCCGAGCGGACGGGCCAGCGATTGTAGCGTAGTCCCTTGCAACGCGTAGCAGCATTTCTTGCATGCTCCTGACAGAAATTGTCAGTGCTGTCCATTATGCTTTTGGCACCAGCAGGCTAAGCAGCCTGTACTATTGATATCTCCACCTGCGACAGGACTTTTCATGACCCGTGCCATCACCATACTGACCGAGAACTTTGCCGATTGGGAAACCGCCCTGATCAATTCCACGGCGCGCCTGTATTACGGTTTTTACACGCAGTTCGCCACGCCGGGCGGCCTGCCTGTCACCTCGTCCGGCGGCATGCTGGTCACGCCGCAACTGGCGCTGGAAGCCATTTCGCTCGACGAACTCGACTTGCTGATGGTGTGCGGCGGCAGCCACTGGCAAAGCGGCAAGGCGCCCGACCTGGGTCCGCTGCTGCGCGCCGCCCGCGACAAGGGGGTGGTGCTGGCCGGCATTTGCGACGGCACGCGCGTGCTGGCGCAGGCCGGCGTGCTCGACACCGTGCGCCACACTTCCAATTCCGCCGACAACCTGATGGACACGGGCTATGCGGGCGCCGCCCAATACCAGGATGTGCCCTGGGCCGTGGCAGACCAGCGCATCATCACGGCGCCCGGCACGGCGCCCGTCACCTTCACGCAAGAAGTCTTGCGCGCCCTGGGCATAGCCGACGAGAACCTGGCCGCCTACCTGGCCTTGCATGGTGCCGAGCACGGCAAGGCTGCAGCTGCCCAGGCAGCCCGCTAGTCGGCAGCCAGCACGCGCAGGCGCGCCACGGCGTGCTTGTTGCCGGGGTCCAGTTCCAGCGAGCGGCGGTAATGCGTGATGGCCGATGCCGAGGCACCGTCCGCCTCGTACGCTTCGGCCAGGCTGTCGTGGCCGTTCGCCCCTTGCGGGTAGAGTTGCACGCCAAGCTGGAAGACGGCAACCGCCTGCTTCAGCTGCTGCCGGCCCAGCAGGCGGTAACCCCAGGCGTTCAAGTCGTCTTCGGTGGGCGCAGACAGCCCGTGCTGGCGCCGGATGGCCGCCAGTTTCTTGTCCAGCCCGTCGAAACCACCGCTGGCCGCGCTGTTGCGCAGCAGGTGCGCGGCATACGCGCCGCCACGCTGCTGGCGCAGGGCGGGAATGTAGAAGCCGGCGATGGTATCGATCAACTGTTCCGGCTGGCCGCCAGCCAGGTTGCTCAGGATAATGATGGCCAGGTCATCGTCCGGGTACACATAAAAGGCGGAGCGGGCGCCGCCGATGCCGGCCACGGCGCGGTGGCCATCGCGGCCGATCGTGGGCCAGCCCAGCGCCCACGGTGCCGGCTTGCCGTCATTCAAGCTGGTCGGCTGCCACAGCCGTTCCACGCTGGCGGGCGCCAGCAAGCGTCCTGACTGTAGCGCGATAAGCCAGTTCGTCAGTTCACCCACATTGCTGTTGATGCCGGCCCCCGCGCGCATGAACACGGGGAAGTCCTCGATCACGTTGCGGTAACCGTTGCCGCCCCGGTTCAGCACATAGGAACTGGCCTTGTTGGCGACCACGTCCTTCGCATCGCCAAAACCGCTGTGCGGCATGCCCGCCACGTCGAACTGCCTGTGCTGGATGAAGGAGACAAAGGGCTGGCCGCTTTGCTGCTCGATCAGTTGCGCCAGCAACACATAATTGGTCTGGTTATAGCGGAAGCGCTGGCCTGGGCGGGCTTCCACCGGCAGCGCCCGCACGGCTGTCCACGCCGCGTCGGCGTCGTCCGGCTGCGGCCCCACCAGCTTGCCGCTGCGCTGGTCCAGCACATCGGGCAAGCCCGAAGTATGGTTGAGCAATTGCGTCACCGTCACGGCTTGCCAGGCTGGCGGCAGCCCCGTCAGGTACTGGCCGATGGGCGCCGCCAGGTCGATCTTGCCCTGCTGTACTAGCTGCATCACGGCCACGCCCGCAAATGCTTTCGTTGCCGAATTGATGGAAAACAGGCTGGCGTCCGTCACCGGTACCTGATATTGCAAGCTGGCCAGGCCGAAATTGTGCTTCAGCACGACCTTGCCACCTCGGATGACCGCCAGTTGCAGACCTGGAATCTGGCGCTCCTGCATTTCACTGCGCAAGAAGGCGGCAATTTCCTGTTCCGCGGGGGACGCCTTCGGCCCGCTGGCGGGGGCGGCCGTGGCGGCCACGGTGACGGGAGCGGCAATGGCGGCAAGCGCCATAACGAGCAGAACAGATGGGAGGCGTGGCTTCAAGATGCGGCTTTCGGCAAGAGAAAACGGAACAGCAGCATCCCATACCTATTTATCAACGTCAACGAGAATATTACTGCTTAGAAAGTTACTCTTCCAGCCACACGTCCTCATAGCCTTCCCGATCGAGAATGAATTTGGCGCCGCTGGGCAAGGCCAGGTAATCGAGCACCTGCGGCAGCATCTCGTGCAGGTGTTCCACATGCAGGGGCTGGTAAAAGCCGCTGGCAGTGTCATGCTCGCCGCAGTGGATGAACCAGCTGATGGTGCCGTTTTCCGGCAGCACGATGCGCGTGCCGTAGATGGGCGACTGCGCCAGGCTGCCGATGGCCAGGGCCACCATGGGTTCGGGCGCCTGCGCCGGCAAGCCGAATTTGTCGCAAATGCGCCGCTGTGTTTCGCTGATCAGTTCAGTCATGGTGCTCTCAGGATCCGATATATTGATAATGCAGCCGTAGCGCGCCATCGGCGCCGGACATTTCCAGGTGCAAGGTCGCTTCACCCGGCTTGCCATCGGCCAGCAACATGCATTCCAGGCCCAGCGGCCCGGCGTCGGTGGCATACACATCGATGGCGGAACGGCCACCCTTGCCCGGCACAAAGGCCTCGGCCAGCGGCGCCAGGGAGAGCGCCTGGTTTGCCGAAAAATAGCTGTCGAGCATCTCGAGGATCTCCTCGGCCACGCCCGCCGACAGGGACCAGTCGCGTTGCAGCGCAACAGGATCGCGCAGGTCGAGCGTCTGCACGAAGGCGGCCGCCTGTGCATAGGCCTGCTGCCGCAGGCTGTCGGTAATACTCATTTCCATGCTGCGATTCCTCTCTCTTGAACAGGCGCCATTATAGTGCGCGCCCTGACGGATGCGGCACAGTCGCCATGCCAACAGTTGCATGACAGTACGGCATCCCTGTAAAGTGGGCCACGATGAAAAAAACCTACCATGGCAGTTGCCACTGCGGCAGCGTGCGCTTCGCGGCCGAGATCGACCTGGCCGCTCCCAGCCTGCGCTGCAACTGTTCCTATTGCCTGAAAATCCGCTGCTGGGCTAGCCAAGTGCCGCCCACAGCATTCCACCTGCTGGCAGGAGAAGCGGAGTTGAGCGAATACCGCTTTGGCGCCGGTCGGGAACGCCACTACTTTTGCCGCCACTGCGGCGTGCGCCCGTTTGGCCGCGGCGATTCTGCCCGCAGCGGCCCGTTTGTCGGCATCGGCGTGAACTGCCTCGACGATGCCTCGGTGGCCGAACTGGCCCAGGTGCCCGTCACCTTTGTCGATGGCTGGCATGACGACTGGGACGCGCCGCCGCAGGAAACGCGGCATCTGTAAAAATGCAATGTAGAAATGGTTGTCACGCACCACGGAGTTTTCCTACGTGGCGACAGGTAGTGTCCCTATGGTGAAGCCAGCGTCCGGCAGCGAAAATGGCCTTAACGGTGCTGCACGGCGCCGGAGGCCAGGCAGGAGCATCCTTAATCCATCCTTACGCCATCCTTGGTGCGGATGATGACGCAGACTAACCACAGGGGGAACGATCATGACGTCAAACAGCAACGACAAAAGCGGCAAGCAGTCGAGCAAACCGCAATCGGGCAACCAACAGTCGGACAAGCAGCAGGCGGACAAGCCATCCGGCACCCGCCAGCCAGCCGGTGGCACCCAGGGCGGCAAGCACGAGCAGAACATTGACGCGAGCCGCCAAAGCCACAAAAATGACGGCAACAAGCAATCTGCTTCGCAACAAATGGGTCTGGGCAGGAGCGCCAGTGAACAATCGGGTTCGGGCGCCGGTTCGCGTGGCGGCACGCATGATCAGCAAACGGAAACGGGACGTCAAGGCCACAAGAATGATGACAAATCCTGATAGCCGAATCGTGTGATTGCCGGCAAATCTGCCAAGACTTCGCTGCAGCATGGGCCGGTGCGGCAGTGCCGTGCCGGCCCATGGGTAGCGTAAGGCCAGGCCCGCCACTTCATGGGAGGTCAGACAGGTGAGGTGCGAAAGGCCGTTGTCTGGATCCGCATTCTGGGTGATAATTACGCCCATGAACGATACCACTACCTTACCCCCATTGCCCGATCGCCTGTCGATCGACCCTAGCAGCCCTTTCCACGTTGCAGCCGTGTTCGAGAATGACGTCGGCATCCGCTTCAACGACAAGGAACGTCTTGACGTGGAAGAATATTGCATCAGCGAACGCTGGATCAAGGTCGCTTCCACCAAGTCCCTGGACCGCCGCGGCCGTCCGCTGCAGATCAAGCTGAAGGGCAAAGTCGAAGCGTTTTACCGCTAAGCAACACATGTAATGTCATCGAGGCCGATTTCCATCGGCCTTTTTTTCGTCTGCAGGTATTGCTCAGCCGTGTAGCGATCAAGCCGCCGGTGGCGGCTGGTATGCGCAAAAGCCCGGCCACTGGTCGCGGCTGTCGCACACTTTCAGGCAGCCTTTATTATCCTTGAACGTGGCGACAACCTTGATGTGGAAACCATATTTTGGTGTGGTGGCCAGAAAGGCGGACGGGCAGCTTTGCTCATTGCTGAAGCGGAAAGTGATTTCTTCGCGGCGGCCCTTGCGCTCAAAACCCAGCATGAAGGTTTCATTGCTGTTCCACTGCGCCTTGCCCGGCACGCGGAAGCGGTAGCGCGGACTGCCCTGCTGCTGGCCTTCGAGTTTCTGGCCGAAGACGCGGCTGCTGGCCGTGGCCGTCTCGACTTTGGCAACCGGATACACGATGGCAAACATATAGGTGCCAGCGAAACCCTGGTCAAAACCGAGTCCCTTCTGGTAGAACGGCACGACGATATGCGGCGCGCCCCCGTACTCCACCGTGTTGCGGGCCGTCACGCGCGACGTCAGCTTGTCATCGGGCGCTTGCCCGAAGACCACGTCCAGTTCCAGCAGCGCTTGTTGCTTGTCGATATCTTGTGCCAGATAATCCTTGGGGAACATTTCGCCGTGCACGCAGCCGGCCAGCAAGGAGGCGGCGAGGCAGCCGGTGAGGAGTTTAGGTATTGTCATGGCTGTTTTCCTTCTGGCGGCGTTGAACTGAGGCCCAGCCCCGTCACTTGCCAGCCATTCTTGCCTTGTTTCCATTGAAATTGCTGGCCGAACCAGGCCAGTTCCAGTTCGCGCCGGATGCGGTTCGAATCGGTGCGGCCCTGGCGCGCCTTGATGGCGGCGCCCGCCTGTTCGGAAGCCGCCTCCGACAAGGGCTTCAACCACCGTTGATAGGTATCGGGCGGCAAGGCCAGGATCCCGGCAACGCCGTCGTCACGCGTGGCAACGATGATTTGCAATTTGGTCAGCTTCCTGGCGAGATAGGCGCCGCGCCACCCGTCGGGCGAAACGGAGACCAGCATGGCGGGCGCGTAATCGCCAGTGACGGTGTCCGGCATGTCAAACCACAGCAACTCGCCCGTGCCCGTGTCGAGCGCGCGGCCGTCGCGGGCAAACAGCAATACTTCGGGATGGCCCGGCTGCGGCACGCCCCATTCCGGATCGCGCTCCGTGCGCGCCATGCTGTCGCGCTGCATGGGACTGAGGGGGCGCATCAGCGGTTCGCCATTTTGCACGCCGATGAGGATGGTGCCCTGCCCCGTATAGCCCTTGGTAAAGGCCAGCAGCATGGGTTGGCCTTCGCGCGTGGCCTTGAGGGGACGCACTTCCACCACTTCGCGCGCGCCGCCGGGCCAGTAGCCGTGCTGGCGGAAAGACAAAGTGACGAGCGAGTCGAAGCGGTCATTCGTGACGACGAAGTCGCCGTATTGTTTGGACACCGGCACATACGGCGCTTGCGCCAGCGCGGCAGGCACGAAGGCGGCGGCCAGGGTGGCGGCGGCCGCCAGGCGGCGTAAAGGTAGCGACAGAGGTAGGAACAGCATGGCATCCTGTGTGGGTCGCGCTGGGCGAAGGATGCATATCATAGACGATTCCTCGCCAGCAACACTGTCCGGTAGGAAACATCAGTGGCGCTGGATTTCGATCAGCTCGATCTCGAACAGTTTGGGCCACAGTTTGCCCGTGACAAACAGGCGCTTGCCGCGCGCGTCCCAGGCGATACCGTTGAGCACGGCGTCGGGATTGGCCGTGCCCCGCTTCTCGGGCGGCAGCAAGCCAGTCAGGTCGATCCAGCCCACGACCTTGCCGCTGGCAGGGTCGATGCGGGCGATCACGTCCGCGCCCCACACATTGGCAAACAGCTCGCCGTCGACCATTTCCAGTTCATTCAGGCGGTCGATGGGGCGGCCTTCGGCCTTCACTTCGAAGCGGCGCACCTCGGCCAGGGTTTTCGGATTGAGCACGCGGATGGCGGAGGTGCCGTCGCTCATGTAGACAAATTTGTCATCGCTGGCCAGGCCCCAGCCTTCGCCCTGGTAGCTGAAGCTGCGTTTCAGTTTGAACGTCTTCTGGTCGAACACATAGCCAGTCTGCGAAATCCACGTCAGGCCCAGGATTTCATCGCCCACATCCGTGATGCCTTCGCCGAACACTTTTTTGTCGAGCATGCTTTTCTGCAAGACCTTGCCCGTCGTCAATTCCACCTTGCGCAGCGAGGACTGGCCGTTCTGGCCCGTGCTTTCATACAAATGGCCATCCTTGAACAGCAAGCCCTGGGTAAACGCCTGGGGGTCGTGCGGATAGGTGTTCTTGACGAAATAACCATACACGGGAAGCGCGGCCTGGGCGTAGCCCATTTCGCTCATCAGGCCCACGGTGCATAACAATCCCAGCAGCAGCGAGCCGGCGGTGCGTTTGAGTCTGGCGTTGACGTTGATGTTCATCTGGTGGGGCGGAAGTTGGTGTACGCCTATTGTAAACGTGCCGCGTCCGCCATGCGCGCCCTGACGAGGTCCAGCCAGGCGCGCCCCGCGAAAGACAGGCGTCCACCGCGGCGCCAGGCCAGCATCAGATTCCATTCCACGGGCGGACCGTCCAGGGGAATGACGGCAAACTGCGCCGGCTCGAGCGTGTCGCAATACATCTTCGGCAACAGGCAGATGCCCACGCCCAACCGCACCAGCGAGGCAATGAAGTCCCACTGGCCGCTGCGGCCCGTGATGCGCGGCGCAAAACCGGCCCGCTGGCAGGCATCCTGCACAATGTCGTTCAGGGCAAACGCTGCGCCATAGAAGATGAAGGGGCTGTCGGCCAGCTCGGCCAGGGCCACCGAGGCGCGCCCCTGCCACGGCGAGCCGGGCGCCGCCAGCAGGCACAGGGGCGAGCGCACGATGGGCAGCGACTCGAAATCCTGCCAGGTGGCCGCATTGCCTGGATAGTCAAGCATGGTGCCCAGTTCCACCGTGCCGGTGCGCAAGTCGCGTTCAATGGCTTGCGTGCCGCTTTCATACATTTTCAGCTCGATGCCCGGATAGCGCTGATGGTATTCGGCCAGCCACGGCGCCAAGGTGGAATGCGTCTGCGGCGATACGCCCACGCGCAATTCCCCCCGCTCCAGTTCTTGCAGGTCGCGCAATTCCACCTTCAGTTCCGCATGCAGGGCCAGCAGCTCATGCGCGCGCGACAGCACCACCTTGCCCGCGTCCGTCAAGGTAAAACGCTTGCCCGCGCGGTCCAGCAAGGCCAGGTCCAGCGACTGCTCCAGCTGGGCGATCATCTTGCTGACGGTGGGCTGCGTCACGTGCAGCTTGGCGGCCGCGCGCGTAAAACTGTTTTGCTCGACCACCTCTACGAAGTAGCGCAAGGAGCGGATATCCATGATGCATTCCAATATCGAATGATAATCATGAGTTTAAGTCATTTTATCTTTTGATGTTGGGTCACTACAATGAAGACTTCCCCCAGCCGTTTGAAAGCCCGCCGTGAAAGCACCAGCCTTGCAGCATTCCATCCATCCCGCCCCCGCCCTGCCGTCCGCCCCTGCCTGGCGCCAGCCCGCGCAGACCGCGTGGCAAGTGGGCATACTGATTGCCGCCTGGTGGCTGGCCGACGAGGCCGCATCCGCCCTGCATTTGCCGTTTTCCGGCGGCGTGGTGGGCCTGTTCGTGCTGGTGGCCCTGCTGCTGTCGGGCTGGGTGCGGCCTGCCGCCGTCGAACTGGGCGCGAACTGGCTGCTGGCCAATATGCTGCTGTTCTTTATTCCGCTGGTGGTATCCGTGGTGCAATTTACGCAACTGTTGAAATCGCAGGGTCTGATGCTGTTCGTGAATATCGGCCTGGGCTTTGCCAGCGTGATGCTGGCCACGGCGTTGACGGTGGAATGGGTGTGCCGTTATGAGCGCAAGCTGCGCCTGCAAAAACTCGTGCGCCAGCGCACAGCCAGGGCGGCAGCATGAGTACCCTGATTCTGTCCCTGCTGTTCTTGCTGCTGACCCTGGTCTTGTTCTATGGCAACCAGGCTGTGCACCGCCGCCACCCGCATTTTTTGCTGACGCCCGCCATCTGCACCTCGGCGATATTGATCGTCATCGTGCAGGCGACCTCGACGCCGTTCGCCACGTACTTCGGCGAAACGCGCTGGCTGCCGTGGCTGCTGGGGCCGGCCACCATCGCCTTCGCCCTGCCCATCTTCCAGGAGCGCAAGCTGATTCGCAAGCATTGGCTGGCCCTGTCGTTGGGCAGCTGCGCCGGCATCGTGGCATCCGTCGCCGCCACCCTGCTGCTGGACCGGCTGATGGGCGTGCATGGCGACATGGCGCGCAGCCTGCTGGCGCGGTCTGTCTCGACGCCATTCGCGCTGGAAGCGTCGCGCCACATGGGCGGCTCGGCCCAGCTGACGGGGATTTTTGTCGTGATGACGGGCTTGTTCGGCTTGATGCTGGGCAAACCCTTGTTAAAACTGCTGCCCTTGCGCATGCGTATCGCCCGTGGCGCGCCGTATGGCGCGGCCGCGCACGGTTTTGGCCTGTCCGTGGCGCGCCGCGTGGGCACGGAAGAAGGCGCCGTGGCCAGCCTGACGATGATTTTTTCGGGCGTCGTGACGGTGCTGCTGGCACCGCTGCTGGGGCATCTTTTGGGCTAGCGGTTCGCTTGCAGCACCTGCATGCCATGCACGATCAGGTCGATTCCCGCCAGAAAATCCTCCCTGTCGTCGTGCGTGCGCAACTGCCCCGCCACCTTGCGGGCAAACGGAAACGCCTGCGCATCGAGGCGTGACCACGCACCCGCCAGGCTGTCGAGGAAATGCGCGCGCTCCAGGCCCTTGTCCCTGGCGATGACGGCATTGGCCGCATTTTGCCCGCTCACGCCCAGCAAATAGTTCAACAAGGTGCATGCTGCCAGCCATTGCCTGTGCTGCGGCACGCCCAGGGCATCGACTTGCTGGCCCAGGCGTTCCAGAATGCGCACGCTGGGCAGCTGGCCCGGCGCGCGCGACAGGGCCGAGCCCAGCCACGGATGCGCATCCATGGCCTCGAAGATGGTCAGCGCCACGGCGCGTATGCCCGCCTGCGGCGTAGTCCCTTGCGGGGCGGCATCCATGGCCCGGGTGACGATGGCGTCGCTGGCCGCCGTGAACAAATCATCCTTGTCGGCCACGTGCCAGTAAATGGCGCCCGCCCCCGTGGACAGGCGCGTGGCCAGGGCGCGGAAGGTCAGGCCGCCCTCGCCGGCTGTATCGAGCAAGGCAATGGCGGCATCGATGATGGTGTCGCGCGTCAGGGCATCGGCGCGTCGTGGAGGGGGCGCTACAGTATTGGACATCGCTTATCTTGACACAGATGCTGGCTTGCCGCAAAATTCCTCTGGAACGCTGTTCCACCAACATTTTGGACACTACCCTCAAGGATCACCATGCATATCGCCATCATCGGCGCGGGCCTGGGCGGGCTGATGCTCGCCCGCGTGCTGCACGTCCACGGCATCGCCGCCATAGTATATGAGGCGGATGCGTCGCCGCAGGCGCGCCGCCAGGGTGGCCTGCTCGATATCCACGAGGAAAGCGGCCAGCAAGCGCTGCGGGCGGCTGGCCTGCATGACGCCTTCCGCGCCCTCATCCATGCAGGCGGCGAGGCCAGCCGCGTGCTCGATCAGCACGGCACCGTTTTGCTCGACGAGGGGGACGATGGCACCGGTGGCCGGCCGGAAGTGGCGCGCGGCGAACTGCGCCGCATCCTGCTCGATGCCTTGCCTGACGGCTGCGTGCGCTGGGGCCATAAATTGACCAGCGTCACAACCATGGACGGCGGCCAACACATGCTGAGCTTTGCAAATGGCGCCACGGCAACCAGCGACCTGCTGGTGGGCGCGGACGGCGCCTGGTCCAGGGTGCGGCCCCTGCTCTCAAGCGCGCAGCCCGGGTACAGCGGCATTGCCTTCATCGAAACGTATCTGTTCGACAGCGACCGTCGCCACCAGGCCAGCGCGCAAGCCGTGGGCGCGGGCGCCCTGTTCGCGCTGGCGCCGGGAAAAGGCATCCAGGCGCACCGGGAAGCCGATGGCGTGCTGCATGCGTATGTGGCCTTGAGCAAGCCCGAGGAATGGCTGGCCGCCATCGATTTTGCCGATCCCGCCGCCGCCCGGGCTTGCATCGCCGCGCAATTTGCCGGCTGGGCACCCGCGCTGACGGCCCTGATCACGGACGCGGACACGCCGCCCGTGCCCCGTCCCGTGCACCTGCTGCCCGTCGACCACCGCTGGCAGCGCGTTGCGGGCGTGACCTTGCTGGGCGACGCTGCCCATTTGATGGCGCCGGCCGGCGAAGGCGCCAACCTGGCCATGCTCGATGGCGCCGAGCTGGCGCAGGCGCTTGCCGCGCAGCCGGGCGACATGGACGCGGCCCTGCTGGCGTATGAAACGGCGCTGTTTGCGCGCAGCAGCGTGGCTGCGGCGGAGTCCAAGCGCATCCTGCACCTGTGCTTTGGCGACGAGGCGCCGCACAGCCTGGTCCAGTTCTTTGCCGGCATGCAAGATGCCGGCCCTGAGCGGGCAGTGTAAGGGCGGCGGTGAGGCGCGGCGCCAAAGCCCCACGCCAGCGGCCTTTATCGGGGATAATACGTCTTTCCCCATTCCAAGCAGCCGCGCCACGATGAAATACCCTGCAGTCCTGCCTTTCAGCGACATCCTGTCCCGCTTGCACGAGTTCGATGCCATCATCGACGTGCGCAGCCCGTCCGAATTCGCGGAAGACCACTTGCCGGGCGCCATCAACCTGCCCGTGCTGGACGACGAGCAGCGTGTACGCGTGGGCACTTTATATAAACAGACGAGCGCCTTCGAAGCGAAGAAGCTGGGTGCGGCGCTGGTGGCGAAAAATATCGCGCGGCATATCGAAGAGGGTTTTCTGGGCCACCCGCACGACTGGAAGCCCCTCGTCTACTGCTGGCGCGGCGGCAACCGCAGCGGCGCCATGGCACACATCCTGGCGCGTATCGGCTGGCCCGTCACGCAGCTCGAGGGCGGCTACAAGGATTACCGGCGCCATGTGAACGCCGCGCTGGCCACCCTGCCCGAGCGCTTCGACTTCATCAACGTGCTGTGCGGCCCCACGGGCAGCGGCAAGAGCCGCTTGCTGCAGGTACTCGACAGACAAGGCGCGCAAGTCATCGACCTGGAAGACCTGGCGGCCCACCGCGGCTCCGTGCTGGGCGGTTTGCCCGAGGAAGAGCAACCAGCGCAAAAAGCGTTTGAAAGCGCGCTGTGGCAGCAACTGCGTACTTTTGACCCATTGCTGCCTGTATTCATCGAGTCCGAAAGCAAAAAAGTGGGTCGTTTGCGCGTGCCCGATGCGCTGATGGAAAAGATGCGTGCTTCCGCCTGCACGGACGTGCGGCTCGATACGGCCCAGCGCGTGCAATTGCTGATGCAAGACTATGCGCATTTCGTCGGCGACCCGGCCCGCCTGAACGTGCAGCTGGCCCTGTTGACGCAGCTGCATGGCAAGGAGAAAATTGCCCACTGGCAGCAACTGGCCACTTCGGGCCGCATGGCCGAGCTGGTGGAAGAGTTGCTGGTGCAGCATTACGACCCCGTCTACCGGCAATCGATCGCCCGCAACTTCAGCCGCTACGCCCAGGCGACGCCGCTGGTCTTGCCCGATATTTCAGAACATGCCTTTGAGCAAGCCGCGCGTGCATTATGTGCTATCGTCGGCGAACCCCGTACCGCCAGCGCCGCGTAAGCGCCGGCGTAGCTTCCAATGACCTTTTTGAGCAGGATGACGACCATGTCCGATAGCGTTCCAACCCCCATCCGATTGACCGAATTTGCCCATGGCGGCGGCTGCGGCTGCAAAATTGCGCCCGGCGTGCTGGCCGACATTTTAAAGGGCAGCGGCGGCTTTCCCCTGCCGAAGGAATTGCTGGTCGGCATAGAAACTTCGGATGACGCGGCCGTCTACCAGCTCAACGACGAGCAGGCGCTGATCGCCACCACGGATTTCTTCATGCCCATCGTCGACGACCCGTTCGACTTTGGCCGCATCGCCGCCACCAATGCCATTTCCGATGTGTACGCCATGGGCGGCACCCCCATCATGGCCCTGGCCCTGGTGGGCATGCCAATCAACAAGCTGCCCGTGGAAACCATCGGCCTCATATTAAAAGGCGGCGAAACCATCTGCGCCCAGGCCGGCATTCCCATCGCGGGCGGCCACACCATCGATTCCGTCGAGCCGATCTACGGCCTGGTCGTGCTGGGCCTGGTCCACCCCTCGCAAGTGAAGCGCAATGCGGGCGCGCGCGCCGGAGATAAACTGGTATTGGGCAAGCCGATCGGCGTGGGTATCTTGTCGGCCGCGCTGAAAAAGAATGCGTTGGACGCGGATGGCTACGCCTCGCTGATAGCCAACACCACCAAATTGAATACCCCGGGCAAGAAACTGGCCCTGCTGGACGGCGTGCATGCGCTGACGGACGTAACGGGCTTTGGCTTGCTGGGCCACACCCTGGAACTGGCGCGCGGCGCCAAATTGCAGGCGCGTATCGCCATGGATTCCGTGCCGCTGCTGCCGCAAGTGCAGCAACTGGCGCAGAATGGCAACATCACGGGCGCCTCCGGCCGCAACTGGCAGGGCTACGGCGCGCAAGTGGCGCTGGCCGACAGCCTGAGCGCCATCGACAAGGCGATTTTGACGGACCCGCAGACGGCAGGCCCCCTGCTGGTGGCGTGTGCGCCGGAAGCCGTCGAGCAAGTGCTGGCGATTTTCCGCGCCGAAGGCTTTGGCGACGCCGTTGTCATCGGCGAGATGCAGGACGGCAGTACCGGGGTTTCCGTATATTAATGAACAATTTTCTTAAAGGCAGTCCCATGACCACGTTCTCCAACTCATTGAGCAAGTTCCCCGCCATCCTGGCCACCGTCGCCGCCACCCTGGCCATCCACAGCGGCCTGGCGCAGGCGCAGCAAGTGTTGCGCGTGTCCGCCATCCCCGATGAAGCACCGACGGAACTGCAGCGCAAGTTCAAGCCGCTGGGCAGCTATCTGGAGAAAAAGCTGGGCATGAAGGTGGAATTCACGCCTGTCACCGATTACGCGGCGTCCGTGGAAGGCTTGATCAATAACAAGCTCGACATGGTCTGGTTCGGCGGCTTTACCTTCGTACAAGCGAACGTGCGCAGCGGCGGCAAGATCGTGCCCCTGGTGCAGCGCGAGGAAGACACGAAATTTCGCTCCGTATTCGTGACCACCAGCAAGGACATCAATCAATTGTCCGACCTGAAAGGCAAAAATTTCACGTTCGGCTCGGAATCGTCGACCTCGGGCCATTTGATGCCGCGCTACTACTTGCTGGCCGCCAAGATCAACCCGGATACGGACATGAAGCGTATCGCGTTTTCCGGCGCGCATGACGCCACCGTGGCGGCAGTGGCCGGCGGCAAGGTCGATGCCGGCACCTTGAATATTTCCGTCTGGGAAAAGCTGGTGGAAGCGAAAAAGGTCGATCCGAGCAAGGTGCGCGTGTTCTACACGACGCCCGGCTACTACGACTACAACTGGAGCGTGCGCGCCGACATGAATCCCGTCGTGCGCAAGAAGCTGACGGACGCCTTCCTGGCGCTGGACCCTTCCACGCCTGAAGGCAAGGAAATCCTCGAACTGCAGCGCGCCACGAAGTTCATCCCGACCAAGGCCGAGAACTACAAGGATATCGAAGCGGCCGCGCGCGATGCGAAGCTGTTGAAATAATTCTCGACACGCAGCAGAAATCCGGGGTCAGACCCGCCGGGGGAATACGTCCCAATGGGACGTATTCCGATCGCGAAGCGACTGACCCCAGCCCTCATTTGCAACGAAACATCGCATGACATTCCAACTTCACAAGGTCAGCGTCCACCACGCGGGCGCCGCCAGCAATGCGCTGGCACTGCGCGAGCTGGACCTGGACGTGGCCCAGGGCGAACAGATCGCCCTGATCGGCCCTTCCGGCGCCGGCAAGACCAGTTTGCTGCATACCCTGGCCTGCGCGCTGCGCCCTGAATCCGGCAGCCTGAACATCCTCGGCACTTCTCCCTGGCAGATCGCCAGCGGCGAACGCCACGCCTTGCGCGCGCGATTGTTCCTGGCGCCGCAAACGCCGCCGCTGCCGCCGCGCCAGAGGGTCGTCAACGCCGTGCTGGCAGGCCGATTGCCGCAATGGAGCTTGTGGACGGCCATCCGTTCCCTGCTGGCGCCCGTCGACCCGCGCGCCGCGTGGGAAGCACTGGGCAAATTCGAGCTGCAGGACAAATTGTATGCAAGAGTCGACCGCCTGTCCGGCGGCGAACGCCAGCGCTGCGGCATGGCACGCGCGCTCGTGTCGGATGCGGAGGTCTTCCTCGTCGACGAACCGCTGTCCGCGCTCGACCCCACGCTCGCTTTGCAGACGATCCATGTGCTGCAAGCGGAAGCGACAGCGCGCAACGCCACCCTGATCTGCAGCCTGCACCAGGTGGAAATCGCACGCGCCTGTTTTACGCGCATCGTCGCCTTGCGCGATGGCAAGATCGTCTTCGACGCGGCCAGCGCCGACGTCAGTGACGCCATGATAGAGCAGCTGTACCGCAACAAGGCCGATCCGGCGCCCCTGATCGAGATGCTGGAGGCGAACCCGGACGCGGCGAGGCCCCTTTGCTGAAGAATGCCAACGCCGCCATGCCGCGCGATCCCGCCTGGCGCGGGCGCCTGATCGGGGCTGCCGTCGTGCTGCTCGTGCTGTGGCCGATGCTGGTGCAGGCCGAATTCAAGCCGTGGATTTTATGGGATGCGCAAAGCCTGGCCGCCACCTGGCAATTCCTTGCCAGCTTCGTGCCGCCCGCCCACTCGCTGGAATTCCTGCAGCTGGTGGCCATTTCCAGCTGGGAAACCATCGCCATGGCTACGGCCGGCATGGCGCTGGCCATGCTGGGCGCCATACCGCTGACGTTATTGGTGACGGAGCGCCTGTCGATTTCGCGCATCGGCAGCGGCGCCGTCTCGCCCCTGGCCGCCACCGTGCGCCACGCAGTCCGGGCGCTGCTGGTGCTGCTGCGCAGCGTGCCGGAACTGGTCTGGGCCTTGTTATTGGTGCGCATCGTGGGACTGGGACCGACGGCGGGCGTGATCGCCATCGCCCTCACCTATTGCGGCATGCTGGGCAAGGTGTATGCGGAAATCCTCGAATCGTCGGATGCCGCCGCCTGCAACGCCTTGCTCAACAACGGCAGCGGCCGCTTGAAAGCCCTGCTGTATGGCGCCTTGCCGGAATCGGCCGCCGAACTGGTGTCGTACACGATTTACCGCTGGGAATGCGCGATCCGCGGCTCCGTCGTCATGGGCTTTGTCGGTGCGGGCGGCCTGGGCCAGCGCATGGATGAATCGATGAAGATGATGGCGGGCAATGAACTGGCCACCATGCTGATCGTCTTCGTGTTACTGGTGGCGGGCGCTGACGCCGTTTCCGCCATGCTGCGCCGGAGGTTGGCATGAAAACGGGACCGATGCTGCCCGCCTTGCCTGCGTCCGCTCCCGTGCGCTGGTCGACCTGGGCCTTGCTGGCAGGGTTAGTACTGCTGGTCATCGCCAGCTTCGCCACACTGCCCCTGAAATGGGGCGAGTTCTTCAGCGCCGACGCCGTGCGCACGAGCGCCGACTTCCTGCACGGCTTCGCCCCGCCCGAGCTGGCGCCCAACTTTTTGATGAAAGTCGGCGTGGCCACCTTCGAGACCCTGGCCATGTCGGCCATCGGGACGGTGATCGCCGCCGTGCTGGGCGCGCTGCTGGCCCTGCCCGCCAGCGGCCGTTTTGGCAAGCTGGCGCGCAATGCCACGCGCGCGGTGCTCAACGTGCTGCGCTCGATTCCCGAACTGGTGTGGGCCTCGATCCTGCTGATCGCCGCCGGCCTGGGACCTTTCGCGGGCACCCTGGCGCTGGCCCTGCATACGGTGGGCGTGCTGGGACGCTTGTTTGCCGATGCGTTTGAAAATTGCCCGCCCTTGCCGGCCGCCACCTTGCGCATCAATGGTGCGCGCCCTGCCGTAGCCTTCCTGTACGCGACCTTGCCACAATGCAGCCCGCAAATGATGTCCTACACGCTGTACCGCTGGGAAAACAATATCCGCGCTGCCGCCATCCTCGGCGTCGTCGGTGCGGGCGGCCTGGGGCAGATGCTGAAGTACCATCTGTCGCTGTTCCAGATGCAGAGTGCCGCCACGGTCATCGTCGCCATGCTGCTGATGGTGGCAGCCGTCGATGGGCTCAGCTATGTGCTGCGCCGGGCCATGACCCGTTAAATATTACTTTTCACAAGGAGTGCCCATGTCAGGCTGGTGGACCATTATCTCGACGCAAACGCCCGAACAGATGGCCGATATGACGAAAGTCAACAAGGAAGCCTTTCTGGCCAGCTGGGAAGCGGGCCTGTTCGGCGCGGACTGGATCGCCCAACTGTGCGCACAAGGCAAGGCGACCCAGCTGGCGTTCAACGGCTTTCCCAACCGCTATACGGCCCCGGTGGACATCATCGCGCCCCTGCTGCAGGCGGGCATTGCCGAGGCCCACGATGGCGACTTTCCGCAAGATGAACTCACGGGCTGGCCCGGCAGTATCACCGTGTATCCCGAACGCATCGCCGCCTGCCTGCCAGGACAGTTGCTCAGCATCGAAGTGTGGGACCAGTCCTAAGTTGCGCGAAATCAATACAAATGCGCAGCCGGCATGGCAGCGATCCTGTTAATATTGTCAAATACTTCAATGTTTGGCGTCACCCCATGGAGAGGCGCCACACCATTCAAGCATGATGGACGCATTTTCCTGCACTGCAGGCCACTCTTGCATAGGCTGACAACACCATGAAGAAACTGCTCCTGGGCGCCCTCGCCGCCTGCTGCGCGCTGCACGCCAGCGCCGCCCCTGTCGAAGACTTTATTGGCACCTGGAAACTGGAACGCACCACCGTCCCGAACTATATCGTCATCAAACAGGAAGGCGAGCGGCTCATCGCGCTGCGCTATACGCGCAATATCCTCGGCAACAAGATCACCGAACGGCGCTTTCCCGCCAGCTACGCGAACGGCGATGTCACCATCACTGCGGGAGAAACGCTCATCGAGGCGCGCAGCGTGAACGATGTGGCGACCGTCACGATGCTGGCAGAAGCGTACAAGAAGATATCGTCGTCCACGTCCGCGCCCACCAGTTGAGGAATGTCGCCGATTTGAAGACTATCATTATCCGCCCCACCAGCGCCGCCGACTGGCCGGCGCTGAAAGCCACGCGCCTGGCCGCCCTGCTCGATGCCCCCACCGCCTTTGGCACCAGCCACGCCAGCGCGGCCCGCCTTAGCGATGCAGACTGGCAACAGCGCGCCATCAGCACGCCGCAGCGCACGTTTTTCCTCGCCTTGGAGAGAGAACAGCCCATCGGCCTCGCCGCGCAAGTGGTAGCCGGCAATGGCGATTGCCATCTGATCGCCATGTGGGTACATCCGGAATGTCGGGGTCTGGACGTGGCGCAAGGCCTGGTCGACGCCGTGAAACAATGTGCCGTCGGCAACGGCCACGCGCGGCTGGTGCTCGACGTGGCACAGGAGAATGCGCGCGCGGCGGCGTTTTACCAGAAACAGGGCTTTGTCTTTTTGCCGGAATGGGAGCCGCTGGAAAGCCATCCCCATATCCAGGTGCAAAAGATGGAGTGGCTGGCGGCGGCTTGAGCTCAATCAGCCTATCTGACGACCATTGCAGCCATCCATGCCGCTGCTTGTGCCCCCCGAGGATATACCGTGCTTGATTGGATTTTCGACGCCATCGTCTGGATCGTACGCCTGTTACTGTATGGCCTGTTGGGAACAGTCATAGAAAAACTGTTCTATTGGCCAGGCTGGGCAATGCTGCGACTACTCACGCTGGGCCACTATCCTCCGGCCAGGGGGTTCCCTCACAATCACTTTGCCGTTGCCCTGTTTGCGGCGGTAGTCATTGCTTCCGGCTTGCTGATGGCACTGACGTCAATACCGGTGCGCCTAATGCGGGAAAACAGCACTTTCACGCATTCCATTGATCCCCCATTCACATTCTGTCTTAATAACTTGCTCGTGGCGTTGTTTTTTTCTACACTCACGTTTCCATTGATGCGTAGAAAGATCGGGGATGCGAGCAATCAAGAAAACTGGTCTTCTGCTGTGCTTGTGCGGCGCTGCGGCGCAGGCATACGCTGATACTGATCAAGTCATGGCGCAAGCGGGGCAGGATGCGGCGGCGTCAGTCAATGTAAAGGGTATACGGGATCCGGACTGGAAGCCCTACAGTGCCATGCTCAAGGGCGTAAAACGGTTCGAAGAAAAACATGCGCTGGCGCCGGGCGCCGAATTGCGCTTCATACTGGAACCGCGCCGTCCCGACGTCGACATGCACGCCATCGCGCTCAGGCTGGAAAGTGACGAGGCAGGTACGGCGATACCGCTGGGGGAGCGCAATATCTTCGGCTTGCCCGTCGAACTGGGCCCGCTGTATGAAAAGGCCGAGCTGACCTTGAACCGCAAGGCCGGCTCGGTCCGGTGGATTCCCTACATCCGCAGCGCGGCGACCAGCGACACCATCCGCCGCCTGGGCGACTTGCGACTGACGTGCGAAGTCCATTGGGCCATCGACAAGGACTCCTTGCCTTTCGCCATGCGCGCGGCGATGGGCGCATTGGGCGGGCCGTGCAATTTCGTGTCGCAAAAGGGAACCTACAGCTTTGTCGAACCGCGGCGCATCACGGCTGCGACGATCAGCTTCAACGGCAAAAGCGCGCCCGTGCCCTTCAGCGGCGCGTCGTTCACGCCGCCCTTACGGGAGCAGGACTGGAGCGACGACAGCGTGCTCGAGCTGACTTTCGAAAACCACTAGCCTTTTCCGCGCGCACCTATTCACTTCACAACGATACCTGGACATGAAAAAACTTCTCCTCCTGATCCTGTGCACGGCCGCTACGCTGAACGCCGCTGCCGCCCCCCTTTCGCTGATCCCTGAGGCGGGCCCGCACGCTGTCGGCCTGCGCATCGTGCAGCAGTATGACTACAGCCGCGTAATGGACGCGCAGCTGGACGCCTTTGGCAAGCCCCTCCCGACGGGCAGCGGGCGCGCGATCCAGACGCTCGTCTGGTATCCGGCCAGGAAGACGGCAGGTTCCCGCATGCAGGTGGCCGATTATCGCGCGGCCAGCCTGTCCGACGTGGACTTCGCATTTTCCGGCGCGGAGGCGGCCAGGCAGCGCGCAGCCTGGATGTCGGGACCGCAAAAAGCCCAGTACGGCAGTGCCACCCTCGCCGTACGCGACGCCCCGCCCTCCGGAGGAATCTACCCGGTGGTAATCTACGCGCCTAGCTTCGCTGCCCCCGCACAAGAAAACCTGGACTTGTGCGAATACCTGGCCAGCCACGGCTATGTGGTCATCGCCAGCCGCAGCCTGGGCGCCCGCTCTGTCGTCATGACGGAGGACGTCGAAGGCGTCGAGGCGCAGGCCGCCGATATTGCCTTCCTTGTCAACTATGCGCAAACCCTGCCGCAAGCCGACATCAGCAAGGTTGCAGCGACCGGTTTCAGCTGGGGCGGCATGGCCAACGTCTTTGCCGCAGCGCGTTCGAGCCGCATCAAGGCCCTGGTCAGCCTCGACGGTTCGATCCGGTTTCATCCCAAGATATGGGGCGCCGCCACCTATGTGCGGCCGGCGCGCACGCCCGTGCCCATGCTGTCATTGGGCGCCCGTGCCCCGTCGGCAGAGGAGCTGGAGCTCAACGACAAACTGGGCATCAGCTATCTCAACAGCATGAAGTATTCCGACGTCTACATCGGCACCATGCATCCGATGACGCATCCGCACTTTAGCGCGTGGCACTTGCGCTTTTCCGCTGACGATGCATTCGGCGACTACCAGCGCGCCGATGTCGTGCTGGCATACCACAGCGGCACGCTGTATGTGCGCCGCTTTCTGGACGCCTACCTGAAAAACGATGCCCAGGCGCGGGCATTCCTGCAACAGTCCCCGGCGCGGCACGGAATCGCGCCGCAAGTGATGTCGATGCAGTTCCGGCCAGCCAAATTCTCATTGCTGGGCGAATCGGACTTCCTGCGCGTCTTCGCCGACGGCGGCTTCAAGGATGCGCAAGCGATCTATACCAGCATGGCGGCGGCGTCGCCGGACTTCAAACTCAGCCCCCTCAACCTCAACAACCTGGGCTACCAGCTCCTGCGCGGAAACAAGGCGCGCGGCGCCGTGGAGCTGTTCAAGCTGGCGACCCACATCGAGCCGCAATTTGGCAATGCCTTCGACAGCGAAGGCGAAGCATACGAGGCGCTTGGCGAAAAAGCGCTGGCGATTGCCGCCTACGAAAAGGCTGTCGCAGTGGACAAGGAGCAAGTCAACGCCATGGCGCGGATCAAGGCGCTGAGCGCCGGTGGTTAAGCCTGTTCAGTGAACCAGCGATGCCAGGCGAGCGGGCGCCGCCCCTGACGCGGTACGTGTTTAAAAATCGGAAAGATAGCAACTTTGCGTCGTCTGCCGGAAAGCGCCCTACTTCACCCGCTGCTTCTCCAGCTTGCGGGCCAGGGTGCGCCTGTGCATGCCCAGCCGCCTTGCCGTTTCCGAGATATTGAAATCCGTCTCGGCCAGCATTTCGTGGATGCGCTCCCATTCCAGGGTCTTGATGTTGGTGGCGCGGTTCGTCAGTTCGATGTCGGCGTTGCCGGCCACGTGGCCAAAAGCCGCTTCGATGTCGTCCGTATTCGATGGTTTCGCCAGGTACTGGCAGGCGCCCAGCTTGATTGCTTCGACAGCCGTGCCGATGCTGGCGTAACCCGTCAGCACGACGATCAGCATTTCCGGATCGTGCTGGTGCAGCATCTGTACGCAAGCCAGGCCCGACGTATTGCCATTCAACTTCAGATCGACGACGGCGTAGTCGGGGCAATTTTGTTCCAGCAAGGCGCTCGCTTCATCGAAGTTGGTGGCCAGGATGACCTGGTAGCCGCGCCGCTCGAACGAGCGGCCCAGGGTGCGGGCAAATGCCGCGTCGTCCTCCACGATCAGTAACAGACGGTCATCCTGCATGGTGGTCGCTTTCTCTTTCCAGTTTGATGGCCGCCAGCGGCAAGGCCAGATGCACTACCGCCCCGCCCTGCACCCTGTTGCGCGCCGTCACCGTACCACCCAGGGTACGCGCGACATTCACCACCAGGAACAGACCGAGGCCGCCGCCGGGCTTGCCCTTGCTGCTTTGATACGGTTTGCCCAGGTGCGTCAGCATCGACGGCTCGAAGCCGGGGCCAGCATCGGTAATGACCAGGTGCAAGGCGTCCGCTTCGCGCGTCGCTTCGAAGCGCAGCCAGTCGGGCGACGCTTCCAGCGCATTGTCGAGCACATTGCAAATGGTTTGTTTCAGGGTCGAATCGAAGACGACGGGCACATCATGCTCGATGCGGTTATCGTACTCGAAACCCTGGATCGGGCGGCTGCTGCGCCACTCGTCGACCAGGTCGTTGAGGAAGGTGTTGATCGTCGTTTTCACGGACGATTCGCCGCGCGCCTCGCCGGCCGACAATAAAATGCCGCTGACGATGCTCTTGCAGCGCTGCAACTGTGCCTGCATTTCCGTGATTTCTTCCAGCAATTCGCTGTTCTTGCTCAGTTCCGGCATGCGGCGCCAGTCGCCGAGGATGACGGACAGGGTCGCCAGCGGCGTGCCAAGCTCGTGCGCGGCGCCCGAGGCCAGCAAGCCCATGCGGATGATGTGCTCTTCTTCCGCCGCGCGCTGGCGCAGATCAGCCACCTTGGCGTCGCCGGCGCGCTGGTTGCGGTTGATGCGTGTGATGAACACCACCAGCAAGGCGGCATTCAGGATGAAGCAGATCAGCAAGCCTTGCACGTAGAGGCTGGAAAAACCCCGCTCGGGGTCGATAGGCAAGGTCAAGGGACCGGGCAGCAAGGCCAGGCCTGCCAGGCACAGGCTGGTGATCGCCACCATGATCCAGGTCGACCACACTTCCAGCAGCACGGCGCTGAGGATGACTTGCAACAAATACAGGAAGGCAAACGGGTTGCTGATGCCGCCGCTCAGGTAGAGCTGAGCCGTCAGCACGGTGACGTCGACCAGCAGCGCGAGGAACAGGGCCGTGTTGGAAACGGGCTGGCGTTCGTGCCAGCGCAAGAGGCTGGCAAGATTGAAAGCGATGAGGCAGGACAGCACTTCCAGCATGTAGGGTACGGGCAAGGCAATGCCCAGCCCTACACCCACGCCGAAGATGGTGCTGATCTGGCCGATCACGGCCAGCCAGCGCAGCTGGATCAGCAGCTTCATGTTCTGGTGGCCGGCCGGATGTTCCATCTCGGCCGCCACCGCTCCGCGCTCTAAGACTTCGCGGTTGGGCAGGATCTCAATCCTGCCCGGCATGGTCGCTTTCCTGGCGCTGGGCGCCACGGGCGCGGCGGCGCTTGTCTTCACGCACGATCCACCAGCTGATGCCGGCCACCATCAAGGCCAGCGCAAACCACGTCAAGGCGTACACGAGGTGGTTGTTGTGGAAGGAAATCACGGTCAGTCCGCCGACGGGCGCGTCACTGGCCGTTTCCGACTTTTCCTTCGCATCGACAAAATATGGCGCCACGTTGCTCAGCATGTGCGAGGCGCCGATGGCGGCCACGTCACGCGAATACCAGTGCTGCGTGGCAGGACTATTCTCGCGCAGGAAACCGCCGCCCGTCTCGCTGATGCGCAGCAAGCCGTCGACGTTGACGATGCCGGCCGGCGTGCTGGCGGCGATGCTGGCGCGTTTCGGCACGAAGCCGCGGTTGACCAGCACAGTGCTGCCATCGGCGAGGCGCAATGGCGTCATCAGCCAATAACCGCTGCCCAGTGCCGTCGTTGCCTGCACCAGGGTATTGAAAATGGGGAGATAAGTACCGGAGAGTCGCACATGGCGGTATTCATCCGTTTGTGGCGTAATGCTGGCCCAGGCTGCGGGTCCAGGTGCGTCCGTTGCGGGCGCATGTACACGTTGTTCGACGCGCTCGATCAGGTCAAGCTTCCAGAACAGGCGCTTGACTTGCCAGGTGCCCAAGGCACAGAAACCGGCAAATAAGATCCCCGCCAGCACGGCCAATGCATATCGCACGACCATGCCGCGTGGGCCTGGCGCAGCATCTTGCGATGCGGCGCCAGGGGCGCGCCCGGTGTTGCTTGGGCGCGGTTGACTCATCATGGAGCCGTTTTCGTATGCATGTACTCAGGCATCAGATCCGGCATCATGTTGTGGTTCATGTGGTACATGACCCACAGGGAACCGGCCATGGCAATGCCCACGATCATGATCGTGAAGATCAGCGCCATCATGTTCCAGCCGCCTTCGGACTTGGTGTTCATGTGCAGGAAGTACACCATGTGCACGACCACTTGAACAGCCGCAAACGCCAGCAGGACCAGGCCCATGGTACCCGAGTTGGTGATGGCTTTCGTCATCACCAGCCAGAAAGGAATGGCCGTCAGGATCACCGACAGGATGAAGCCGATGGTGTAGCTTTTCAGGCTGCCATGATCGTGCTGGTCATGGTGGTGGCTATCGCCGTGTGTGTTGTGGTCGCTCATGGCAGCACTCCCATCAGGTAGACAAAGGTGAAGACGCCGATCCAGATGACGTCCAGGAAGTGCCAGAACAGCGACAAGCACATCATGCGACGGCCGTTTTCCGGGGTCAGGCCATGCTTGTTCAACTGGAACATCAAGGTCACGAGCCAGATCACGCCGAACGTCACGTGCAAGCCGTGGGTGCCGACCAGGGCGAAGAACGACGACAGGAACGCGCTGCGCTGCGGACCGGCGCCTTCGTGTATCAGATGAATGAATTCATACATTTCCAGCGACAGGAAGGCCAGGCCGAACAGGCCCGTGATGCCCAGCCAGACCAGGGTGCTGCGCAATTGCTTGCGCTGCATGGCCAGCATGGCGAAGCCGTAGGTGATCGACGACAGCAGCAGCATGGCCGTGTTGACAGCCACCAGCGGCAGGTCGAACAGCGCGGCGCCCGTCGGGCCGTCCGCATAGCTGCGGCCGACCACGGCGTAGGTGGCGAACAGACAGGCGAAGATCAGGCAATCGCTCATCAGGTAGAGCCAGAAACCCAGCAAGCTGCCGTTTTCCGGGTGGTGCTCGCGCACAAAGTAGCTGCGCGTGCTTGGTGCGGCGCCAGCGGCGCCGGTGTTATGGGCGATGGTATCAGACATGGCTGCTCAGCAATTTAGTGTAAGCGTCTTCGGTACGGACCACTTCTTCCGCAGGAATGTAGTAATCGCGCTTGTAGTTAAAGGTATGGACGATGATGGTGACCATCATGATCACGAAGCCTATGCTGGCGACGAGCCACATTTGCCAGATCAGGCCAAAACCGACCAGTGCGGAGAGTGCGGCGATCACGAAACCAGCCCAGGTGTTCTTCGGCATGTGGATCTTCGTGAAACCGGACGTCGGACGCTGGTAACCGTGTTTCTTCATGTCAGTCCATGCATCGAGTTCGTGCACTTGTGGCGTGAAGGCGAAATTATAGTCTGGCGGAGGCGACGACGTCGACCATTCCAGCGTACGGCCACCCCATGGGTCACCGGTCACGTCGCGCAGGGCGTGACGGTTGCGGTAGCTGACATAGAACTGGATCAGCATGGAAGCGATACCCAGTGCGATCGAGACGGCGCCAAACCAGGCGATGATGGTCCAGATTTGCAGCGATGGATCTTCAAAGTGGTTGACACGACGGGTCACGCCCATCAGGCCCAGCACGTACAGCGGCATGAAGGCCAGGTAGAAGCCGACGAACCAGAACCAGAACGAGCACTTGCCCCAGAACGCGTCGAGCTTGTAACCGAAGGCTTTCGGGTACCAGTAGTTGATTGCAGCAAATACACCGAACACCACGCCGCCGATAATCACGTTATGGAAGTGGGCAATCAGGAACAGGCTGTTATGCAAGACAAAGTCCGCCGGTGGTACGGCCAGCAGCACGCCGGTCATGCCGCCGATGGTGAAGGTGACCATGAAGCCGATCGTCCACAGCATAGGCAGTTCGAAGCGGATACGGCCGCGGTACATGGTAAACAGCCAGTTGAAGATCTTCGCGCCCGTCGGAATCGAAATGATCATCGTCGTGATGCCGAAGAAGGAATTGACGCTGGCGCCAGAACCCATGGTGAAGAAGTGATGCAGCCATACCAGGTACGACAGAATCATGATGACGCAGGTGGCGTAGACCATCGAGGCGTAACCGAACAAACGCTTGCTGCTGAAGGTCGCAACGACTTCCGAGAACACACCGAACAGTGGCAGGATCAGGATGTAGACCTCTGGGTGACCCCAGATCCAGATCAGGTTGACGTACATCATGGCGTTGCCGCCCAGTTCCGTCGTGAAGAAGTTAAAGCCTGCAACGCGGTCCAGCGACAGCATGGCCAACACAGCCGTCAGTACCGGGAAAGCGGCGACGATCAGAATGTTGGTGCACAGTGCGGTCCAGGTGAAGACTGGCATTTTCATCCAGGTCATGCCTGGCGCGCGCATCTTGACGATGGTGGCGATCAGGTTGACACCGGACAATAGCGTCCCGACCCCGGCAATCTGCAAGGACCAGATGTAATAGTCTACCCCCACGTCCGGACTGCCGACGATGCCCGACAGCGGTGGATAGGCCAGCCAGCCCGTGCGGGCGAATTCGCCGACGAACAGCGAAGCCATGACCAGGGCAGCGCCCATGGTGGTCATCCAGAAGCTGAAGTTATTGAGGAAAGGGAAAGCCACGTCGCGCGCGCCGATTTGCAGCGGCACCACGTAGTTCATCAGACCCGTCACGAAAGGCATCGCGACGAAGAAGATCATGATCACGCCGTGGGCGGTGAAGATCTGGTCGTAGTGATGCGGTGGCAGGAAGCCGGCATTGTCGCCAAAGGCGATCGCCTGCTGGGTACGCATCATGAGCGCGTCGGCAAAGCCGCGCAGCAGCATGACCAGGCCCAGGATCATGTACATGATACCGATTTTTTTATGGTCGATACTGGTGATCCAGTCGCGCCACAGGGTACCCCAGACGCGGAAATACGTCAGTGCCGCAACGAGTGCGATACCGCCCAGGGCGACCATCGCAAAGGTCGCCAGCAGGATAGGTTCGTGAAATGGAATTGCATCCCAAGTCAGACGGCCGAAGATAAGCTTCGTCAGATCAATATGGTCTAGCATTGTTACTCTCAGAGAAAAAAGGGAGGCGCCAGGCAAGCGGCGCCAGTATCTGCAGCGCAATGCGCTGCGGGATTCATGCAGTCGTTACTTGGCTTGAACGCCCTTTTCAACTATTGCATCGCTAGCGACTACTGCCGTTACGGCCGCTACCGGGCTCTTTGCCATCGTCAATTTGTATGGCTCGACCGGCGTCACGCACAGGGCGTCGGAAACGATGGTGCGGTTCAGGATTGCCTTGTACAGATCGTTAGGTACGGCGCTGTAGCGGCGCACCGGATCGCGTTCGCTAGGCTGGGCCAGCGACAGGTAATCGTCGCGGTTCAGCGCGCCACCACCGGCACGTGCAGATTCCACCCATTTGTCGAAGTCCGCATCATTGACACCGTGGAACTTGAAGCGCATGCCCGAGAAACCGGCACCGCTGTAGTTCGCGGAGAAGCCCTTGTATACACCAGGCTTGTTGATGACGGCATTCAACTGCGTTTCCATGCCCGGCATGGCGTAGATCTGACCTGCCAGTGCGGGGATGAAGAACGAGTTCATGACGGACGAGGCGGTGATCTTGAAGCGGATCGGACGATCGACGGGCGCGTACAGTTCATTCACGGAAGCGATGCCTTGCTCCGGGTAGATGAACAGCCATTTCCAGTCCAGGGCCACGACTTCGACGATCATCGGCTTGTGGCTGGCAGGAATGGGGCGGTTGGCGTCGATACGGCTCAATGGGCGATATGGATCGAGGGTGTGGGTGCTGATCCAGGTCAGCAGGCCCAGCACGATGATGATCAACAGGGGCGCACCCCAGATAATCAGCTCGAGGCGAGTCGAGTGGTCCCAGTCCGGCTCGTATTTGGCCGCGGTATTGTTTTTTCTATAGCGCCATGCAAAGAGCAGGGTCAGGGCGATTACCGGAACGATAATCAACAGCATCAGCAATGTCGAGATGACAATCAGATTGCCTTGCTGAACTGCGATGTCACCAGACGCATTCAGTACCACCGTATTGCAACCAGCCAACAATGCGAGAGGTAAAAGAAGCAGTCCGCGACGAACTTTTAATGAAAACATACAGGAAAGTCCAGTACAGGGGATGAAGATATGGTACTGTATTCTCACTGGAGCGCGTTGGCAATTGGACGTTTTGTCCACCCCCTTGCTCGGATTTTCACTGGGTATGTGCAGAGTTTTTTAACGGCTACCTGGTGAATAATCCTACTCCGGGCGTGAGACACCCGGGGTATGTTACGCGTTGGCCGAACTCGAAACTATATTGGAGACGATCATCATGTCCAGCACACGCACACACGGCGGGGATGTACCCGCCGACTTTTCCCCCCATTCCCTGCGCGACGCACGCGGGGACGGCACGGTCGAATCGCATATCGACCCCGGTGAGATTGCCGTCGGCGTGATCATCGGCCGCGCTTCCGAATACTTTGACTTCTTTGTCTACGCCATCGCTTCGGTGCTGGTGTTTCCGCGCGTCTTCTTCCCTTTTGAAGAGCGCCTGGAGGGCACATTATATGCCTTCCTGATCTTCTCGTTTGCCTTCATCGCCCGTCCGTTCGGCACCGTGATCTTCATGGAAATCCAGCGCCGCATGGGGCGCAGCGCCAAGCTGACGATCGCCCTCTTCCTGCTGGGTGTGTCGACGGCCGGCATCGCCTTCCTGCCGACCTACTCGCACCTGGGCTTTGCCGCCATCATCTGGCTGTCCGTGCTGCGCATCGGCCAGGGCGTGGCGCTGGGCGGTTCGTGGGACGGCTTGCCATCGCTGCTGGCCCTGAACGCGCCGGAAAACAAGCGCGGCTGGTACGCCATGCTGGGCCAGCTGGGCGCGCCCTTCGGCTTCCTGATCGCCGCCGGCCTGTTCTGCTTCATGCTGGTCAACCTGACGGACGAAGAGTTCCTCGACTGGGGCTGGCGCTATCCTTTCTATGTCGCCTTTGCCATCAACGTGGTCGCCCTGTTTGCCCGCCTGCGCCTGGTATCGACGAATGAATATGCGCGCCTGCTCGACGAACGCGAACTGCAGCCCGTAAGCGTATTTGAAATGAGCCGCGGCCAGGGCCGCAACGTGCTGATCGGCGCCTTGGCCGCGCTGGCCAGCTACGCCCTGTTCCACCTGGTTACCGTGTTCCCGCTGTCATGGATTTCCGTCTACCAGACGCGTTCCGCTTCGGACTTCCTGCAAGTGCAGATGCTGGGCGCCGTGCTGGCTGCCATCGGCGTGGTGATTTCCGGCTTGCTGGCCGATAAAGTGGGCCGCCGCACCACCCTGGGCGTGCTGGCCGTGCTGATCGCCATCTTCAGCGCCTTCGTGCCGACCCTGATGGGCGGCGGCAATACGGGCCAGGACGTGTTCATCCTTGTCGGCTTTAGCCTGCTGGGCCTGTCTTACGGCCAGGCATCGGGTGCCGTGACGGCCAACTTCCCTGCCCGCTTCCGCTACACGGGCGCGGCCCTGACGTCCGACCTGGCCTGGCTGGTGGGCGCCGGCTTCGCCCCGCTGGTGGCGCTGGGCCTGTCGGCCAACTTCGGCCTCGCCTATGTCAGCTTCTACCTGCTGTCGGGCGCCGTTGCCTCGCTGGCAGCCCTGAGCCTGAACCGGGCACTGGAAATCCGCGACTGACATATATATACAGCGCAGAGCGCAACGCAGTGAAAAACGCCGGCACCGTCCGGCGTTTTTTTATACCTGGCAGCCATTCCACTCCACCTCATCTGTGCGATGGCGCGCATTGCATGACCTTGCGCCTCGGCAATCTATCGTAAGGCTGTTATGCTAGCGCACGCTTTGCTTGAGCTCCAGAAAACTTGCATTTCAATTAAAATTGACTTTTTCGCGCCAGCCTTACACGGACATGATGAATACCAAGACCCCGATCGATTCCTTCAGCTTTCGCCGCATCCTCGCCCGCAACGTGACCTTGCCGCTGGTCATCGGGGTCGTCACGGCTCTCGTGTTTGTCGGCCTGATCGCCTACCTGCTTTCGGCCCTGCGCTCGGTCGAGCATTCCGAACGGGTGATCGGCAATGCGAATGAGGTGATGAAGTTGTCGGTCGACCTGGAAACGGGCATGCGCGGCTACCTGTTGACAGGCGACGAAACGTTTTTGGCGCCGTATAAATCGGGCAAGGCCAAGATTGCCGTGGAAATGACTACCCTGCTCGACCTCGTGTCCGACAGCCCCATCCAGGTGGACCGCTTGCGCCGCATCCGCGCCCTGCAGGGCCAGTGGATGGAGTATGCCGAAGGCGTGATCGCCCAGCGCCGCAGCAACCAGGAATTCCTCGCGCGCGTGCGCCAGGGCGAAGGCAAGCTGGAATTTGATGAAATCCGCCGCGAATTTCTTACCTTCCTGTCCATGGAACAGCGGCTGCGCCAGGAGCGGGCCGACACGGCCGAGAGCCGCACCATGCTGGCCGTGGTGGTGTTCCTGATCCTCAGTCTGGGCATGTCCGGCCTGCTCGCCTACCTTGGCCGGCGCGAACTGCTGCGCCTGTCCGATATTTACAACGATGCGCTCGAGCAGCGCGGCAAGGATAACGACGTGCTGCAGGAGCAAGCCTGGCTGCGCACGGGGCAGACAGAGCTGGCGGCCCATACCAGCGGCCAGCTGGGCTTGCCGCAACTGGGACGGCACGTGCTCGATTTCCTCGCCCACCGGCTGGAAGTGGCCGTCGCCACCCTGTACGTCGTCGACGACGATGGCAGCCTGCGCCGCACGGCCGTGTACGGCTTCAACGAACAGGGCGTGAAGGACAAGCAAGTCTTCAAACTGGGCGAAGGCCTGGTGGGCGAAACGGCACGCGAGAAAAAGCTCAAGCATGTGAAGCAGGTACCTGACAACTATCTGACCGTGACGTCGAGCCTGGGCCGCGGTGCGCCGCTGGAACTGATACTGGCGCCGGTCAACAATGAAGGCGTCGTCAACGGGGTCATCGAACTGGGCTTTACGCATCCCGTCAGCACCCGCGCCAAGGAATGGCTGAACTTGATTGCGGCAAATGTCGGCACCTCGCTGGAAGCGGCCCTGTACCGCCAGCGCCTGCAAAACGTGCTGGAAGAAACCCAGCAACTGAATGAAGAGCTGGAAGTGCAGCAGGAAGAATTGCGCACGGCCAATGAAGAGCTGGGCGAGCAATCGCGCGTGCTGGAACAGTCGCAAGCTCACCTGGAAGAGCAAAAAGCGGCGCTGGAGCAGTCGAACGAGCAGCTGGCCGTGCAGGCGCTGTCGCTGGACCAGAAAAACATCGCAATCGGCCAGGCGCACGCGCAGCTGGAAGCCCGCGCGGAAGAGCTGCAGCGGGCCAGCCGCTACAAATCCGAATTCCTGGCGAATATGTCGCACGAGCTGCGCACGCCGTTAAACAGCTCGCTCATCCTGTCCAAGTTGCTGTCGGACAATGCCAGCGGCAATTTGACGCCGGAGCAAGTGACGTTTGCGCAAACCATTTATTCGGCCGGCAACGATTTGTTGACCCTCATCAACGATATCCTCGACATTTCCAAGGTCGAGGCAGGCAAGCTGGAATTGACGCCGGAAGCCGTGCCCTTTGACGAACTGCTCAGCGGCATGAAGATGCTGTTCGGCGCCCAGGCGCAGCAAAAGAAACTGGTTTTCAACGTCAGCGTGGCGCCGGACACGCCGCCGTCGCTGGTAAGCGACCGCCAGCGCCTGGAACAAATCCTGAAAAACCTGCTGTCGAACGCCATCAAGTTTACCGATACGGGCACGGTGTCCCTGCACGTGAGCGCCGATGCGGCTGGACAGGTGCGCTTCCAGGTGCAGGATACCGGCATCGGCATTGCTAGCGACCAGCAGCACAAGATTTTCGACGCCTTCCACCAGGCCGATGGCACCACCAGCCGCCGCTATGGCGGCACGGGCCTGGGCCTGTCCATTTCGCGCGACCTGGCAGCCTTGCTGGGCGGCAGCATCGAGCTGGCCAGCACGCCAGCCCAGGGCAGCACGTTTACATTGGTGCTGCCGGCAGTCATGCCGGAACGCGCCGTGGAAGTGGAAACAGCAGCAGTGCCCAACTCCGCGCCGCAAGCGCCCGCAAAAATCTCCGTCGCCGCGCCCAAGGCGGCTCCCGCCGCCAAGCCCGTGCCGCTGCCTACCTTCCAGGACGATCGCAATAGCGCCCCCCCTGGCAAGACGGGCCAGCGTTCCGTGCTGGTGATCGAGGATGAGCCCTCGTTTGCCGGCATCCTGTTCGACCTCGCGCATGAAATGCAATACCGCTGCCTGGTGGCGCACGGCGCCGACGAAGGCTTGCGTCTGGCGGAAGAGTTCCTGCCCGACGCCATCCTGCTCGACATGGGCTTGCCGGACCGCCCCGGCTTGCTGGTCTTGCAGCAACTCAAGGAAAATCCGTTGACGCGCCACATTCCCGTGCACATCGTGTCCGGCAATGACCAGATCCAGGAAGCCATGCAGCTGGGCGCCATCGGCTACGCCACCAAGCCGCGCACGCGCGAGCAGTTGAAGGAAGTGTTCCGCAAGCTCGAATCCAAATTCACGCAAAAGATGAAGCGCATCCTGCTGGTCGAGGATGACGAACGCCAGCGCGAAAGCGTGGTCCACCTGATCAGCGACGACGACGTGGAAATCACGGCCGTGGCCCTGGGCGAGCAGGCACTGGAATTACTGAAGACGCAGATTTTCGACTGCATGATCATCGACTTGAAGCTGCCCGACATCCAGGGCAACGAATTGCTCGAACGCATGGAACATGAAGAACTGTGCTCGTTCCCGCCCGTCATCGTCTACACGGGCCGCAACCTGAGCCGCGAAGAAGAAGCGGACCTGATGAAATATTCGCGCTCCATCATCATCAAGGGCGCCCGCTCGCCGGAGCGCCTGCTCGACGAAGTGACCTTGTTCCTGCACAAGGTGGAATCGGAACTGTCGAGCGAGCGCCAGGGCATGCTGCAGCAGGTGCGCAGCCGTGAGCGCGTCTTTGAAGGGCGCAAGATCTTGCTCGTGGATGACGATGTGCGCAACATCTTTGCCCTGACGAACGCGCTGGAACAAAAAGGCGTGGCGGTGGAAATCGGCCGCAACGGCTTCGAAGCCATCAGCAAGCTCAACAGCGTGGATGATATCGATCTGGTGTTGATGGATGTCATGATGCCGGGCATGGATGGCCTGGAGGCGACGCGGCTGATCCGCGCCGACGGCCGCTACAACAAGCTGCCCATCATCGCCATTACCGCCAAGGCCATGAAGAATGACCAGGAAGAATGTCTGCAGGCGGGCGCGTCCGACTACCTGGCCAAGCCGATCGACCTGGACCGCTTGTATTCTCTGCTGCGCGTGTGGATGCCGAAGATGGAACGCATCTGATGTCCCTGCGCTACACGGACGCGCAAATGCATGCACTGATGGAAGCACTCTGTCAGCGCTACAGCTATGATTTTCGCGACTATTCCCTGCCCTCGCAGCGCCGCCGCCTGAACCAGGCCATCGAGCGCTTCCACTGCACGGACTTGCCCGCACTGCAGAAACTGGTGCTGGACGACCCGGCCGCCTTTGACAAGCTGCTGCAGATTTTGACCGTGCCGGTCACGCAAATGTTCCGCGATCCGGCGTTTTTCCGCGCCTTGCGCGAACACGTGGTGCCCGTATTGAAAACCTATCCGTCGCCGACGATCTGGGTGGCCGGCTGCTGCACGGGAGAAGAAGCGCTGTCACTGGCCATCGTGCTGCAGGAGGAAGGCTTGCTCGAACGCAGCACGATCTACGCGACCGACATCAACCCGCAAGCGCTGGCTACAGCCGCGCGCGGCGTATACCCGCTGCACCGCATGGCCGACTATGGCGACAACTACCTGGCTGCGGGTGGCCTGGGGCAGCTGGCCGAGTACTACACGGTCGAGCATGCCACCGCGCATTTCCAGCAGCGCTTGCTCGACAGTATCAATTTTGCCGACCACAGCCTGTCCACGGACAGCGTTTTTATTGAAACGCAATTGATTTTGTGCCGTAACGTGCTGATTTACTTCAATAAAACCTTGCAGGAGCGGGCCTTGGGCCTGTTCCAGGACTCGCTTTGCCATCGGGGCTTTCTAGGCCTGGGCAGCAAGGAAAGCACGCACTTCACAAGCTTCGCCGCCGATTTCGAACCATTGCCCGGTCCCGAAAAGCTCTACCGCAAGCGTGCTCAGTCGCACGCCGTATCCCACTACGCTGGACGGCATGATCATGCCAGGAATGAAACATGATGAATGAAACAAGCACCAAACTGCTGATCGTCGACGATTTGCCTGAAAACTTGCGCGCGCTCAATGCGCTGATCCGTGAGAGCGACCGCAGCGTGTACCAGGCATCTTCGGGCGAAGAGGCGCTGGCCCTGCTGCTGGAACACGATTTCGCGCTGGCCATCCTCGATGTGCAAATGCCGGAAATGGATGGTTTCGAGCTGGCCCAATTGATGCGCGGCACGGAAAAGACGCGCCACATCCCCATCGTCTTCGTCACGGCGGCCGGCAAGGAAATGAATTTTGCCTTCCAGGGCTATGAAAGCGGCGCCGTCGACTTTCTGCACAAGCCGCTCGACATCAATGCCGTGCAAAGCAAGGTCAACGTCTTCGTGGCCCTGCACCAGCAGCGCAGCGAGACGCGGCGCCAGGTGCAGGCACTGGAGCACAGCCGACAGCAGCAGGAAGCGCTCTTGAAAGAATTGCGCGCCACCCAGGCCGAACTGCAGCGCTCGTTGCGCCTGCGCGACGAATTCATGTCCATGGTGGCGCACGAACTGCGCACGCCCCTGAACACCTTGTTCCTGGAAACGCAGATGCGCACCGTCAACCTGGAACGGGGCAACCTGGCCGCCTTCGAGCCGGAAAAACTGGGCAAGATGGTGGCGCGCGACGGGCGGCAAATCCGCAGCATGGTGCGCCTGATCGACGACATGCTTGACGTCTCGCGCATCACCAGCGGCAAGCTGTCGATCCGCCGCGAAGCCGTCGATCTGACCAGTCTGGTGCGCCGGGTGGCAGACGATCTGGGGCCGTATGCGGCCGCCACGGGCAGCGTGCTGGAAGTGCTGGCCTTCGAACCCATCCAGGGTTTCTGGGATGCGTTCCGCGTCGAGCAGATCGTTGTCAACCTGATCAGCAATGCCGTACGCTACGGCCAGGGCCAGCCCGTGGAAATCAGCCTCGCGCACACGCAGAACAGCGCCGTCATCGAAGTGCGCGACCATGGCATCGGCATCAATGCGCGCGACCAGGAACGCATCTTCGACGCCTTCGAGCGCGTCATGTACCAGGACCGCACGGGCGGCCTGGGCCTGGGCCTGTTCATCACCAAGCAGCTGGTCGATGCGCATGGCGGCGCCATCACCCTGCAAAGCCAGCCCGGCAATGGCGCCCTGTTCAGCGTCACCCTGCCGCTGGCCGGCAGCTGAGGCCGGCATGACCAGTACACCGCTCTCCCGCAGCCAGGCCGGCGCCAGCGGCGTCGCCTTCCTGCTGCAACTGGAACGCCGGCTGCGCCTGCTGAACGACACGGGCGAAATTCTCTCGCTGTCGGCGCAGTTGCTGGGACAGCGTCTGGGGGCCCAGCAAGTGGCCTGTTTCGATATCGACCAGACCTTGCAATGCCCCACCCTCCAGCATGCGTGGAGCGATGGCCTGGCGCCCGGCGCCGCCGGTGAATATTTCCTCGGCGATTATGCAGCCCGCCTGGCCGATACACTGGCCGCGGGCCAGGTGCTGGCTGTCAGCGATGTGGCCAGTGACCCGCGCACGGCAACGCCGGCCGCGCTGGCCACGTTTGCGCGCCTGGGCATCCGTGCCTTCCTGAACATTCCCATTGCCAAGGAGGGCCGGCTGGCGGCCCTGTTCGTCGTGCACAGCCGCGCCGCGCGACTGTGGCATGCCGACGAGATCGAACTGGCCGTGCAAGTGTCGGAACGGGTCTGGTCAACCATACTGCGGGCCCAGGCGGAATCACGCCTGCGCACGCTCAGTGCCAGCATGGAAATGCAGGTGGCCGAGCGCACGCGCGAATTTGGCCGTACCTGGAACGTCAGCCCCGATTTGCTGGGCGTGCTCAACCTGGACGGTTACTTTGAACACTCGAACCCCGCCTGGCAAGCCACCCTGGGCTGGTCGGTGGAGGAAATCCGCACGACGCGCTTCCTGGAACTGGTTCACCCGGACGACTTGACGCGCACCCATGCGGCCTGGGAGGCGGCCAACCAGGGCCAGCCGGCGCTACGCTTCGAAAACCGCTACCGCCACAAGCTGGGCGGCTGGCACTGGCTCTCGTGGGTCGCCGTGCCCGAGGGCGAGAAGGTGTATTGCAGCGCGCGCGACATCACCGTGGAAAAGAAGCTGGAAGCGGACCTGGCCGCGCGCAACAGCGAGCGCGAGCGGCTGTGGCGCAGCGCGCAAGACTTGATGGTGGCCATCGATGCCGAGGGCTGCTTTGCCGCCGTCAACCCGGCCTCGGCCGCCATCCTCGGTTGGCTGCCCGAGGAAATGCTGGGCCGCAGCCTGTTCGACTTCGTGCTGCCCGAGGATGCCGCCGCCACGCGCCTGGCGCTGGCGCAAGTGACGCAGGAAGCCATGCCCAGCTTTGAAAACCGCTACCGGCACCGCGAGGGCGGCCACCGCTGGCTTTCCTGGTCGGCCGCCCCCGAAGGCGACTTGATTTTTGCCACCGGGCGCGACGTCACGCTGGAAAAGCAGGCGGAAAGTACTTTGCGCAGCATGCAGGAATCATTGCGCCACAGCGAGATGGCCCTGCTGCAATCGCAAAAACTCGAAGCGCTGGGCAAGCTGACGGGTGGCGTGGCCCATGATTTCAACAACGTGCTGCAAATTATCTCCGGCAATCTGCAACTGCTGCAGATGACCCTGGAAGACGACCCGCTGGCCGCCAAGCGCATCGCCAGCGCCTCGGCCGCCGTGGAACGGGGCGCCAAGCTGTCGGCCCAGTTGCTGGCCTTTGCGCGGCGTCAACCATTAAAACCGCTGGTGACGGACCTGGCGCAACTGCTGCGCTCGACGGAAGAGCTGCTGCGGCGCGCCACCGGAGAAACCATCGAGACGCGTTTGCTGCTGGCCGACGATTGCTGGCGCGCCCTGGTCGACCCGCACCAGCTGGAAAACGTCATCCTCAACCTGGCCATCAACGCGCGCGACGCCATGGATGGCCAGGGCCAGCTGACCATCGAACTGAGCAACAGCGTGCTGGGCAGCGACTACGCAGCGCGCCATGCGGACGTGGCGCCTGGCGACTACGTGCAGCTGACCGTCTCGGACACGGGCTCGGGCATTCCCGCCGACTTGCTGGACAAGATTTTCGAACCATTCTTCACGACGAAGAAGGAAGGCGAAGGCACGGGCCTGGGCCTGTCCATGGCCTACGGTTTCCTGCGCCAGAGCGGCGGGCACCTGACGGTGGACAGCCTGCCCGGCCATGGCAGCACCTTCCGCATTTACCTGCCGCGCTCGCTCGAAGCGGAAACGGAATTGCCGCTGCAGCTGAGCGGCCCCGTGCTGGGCGGCAAGGAAACCATCCTCGTCGTGGAAGACGACGTGCAGGTGCAGACGACGGTGGTCGACATGCTGCGCGGCCTCGGCTATGTCGTGCTGCGCGCCAGCGATGGCGAAAGCGCGCTGGCCATCGTCGGCAGTGGCGTCCCCATCGATTTGCTGTTTACGGATGTGGTGATGCCAGGCAAGGTCGCCAGCACGGAACTGGCGCGCCAGGCCCGCTTGTTGCTGCCCCAGTTGGCCGTGCTGTTTACCTCGGGCTACACGCAGGACGCCATCATGCAGGGCGGCCGATTGGAACCGGGCGTCGAGCTGTTGAGCAAACCCTACCGGCGCGAAGACCTGGCACGGCGCATCCGCCACTTGCTGGCCAACGGCCGTCACGTAACGGCGCTGCACCAGTACCGCGCGCAGCTGGCGCCGCAGCAACCCGCGCCGCCTCTGCCGGGGGCGCAGCCGGGCAGGCGTCACATTCTGCTGGTGGAAGACAATGCGGACGCGCGCGCCATGACGAGCGAACTGCTGTCCATGCTGGGACACACGGTGCTGGCCGTGGGCACGGCCGAGGAAGCCTTGCCGCTGCTGGGCACGCCGGGACTGGAACTGCTGCTGACCGACATCAGCCTGCCGCACATGTCGGGCGTCGAGCTGGCCGAGCTGGTGGCACGCGAGCAGCCGCAGCTGGAGGTGGTGTTCTCCACCGGCCATGCGCCCGCCAATTCCGGCGTGCTGAACCCGGCCGCGCGCTTCCTCGTCAAGCCATTTACCCTCGATCAATTGCAGCAAGCCTTGCTGGCCCCCGGGACCCCGCCTGTTTAATAGACGTCCAGCCGGCGCGCCTTCAATGCGCCGGCCAGCTCTTCCAGGCCAAATGGCTTGCGCAGGAAGCGCGCGCTGGCGTCCTGCATCAGGCTGGCGCCCCAATCGTGCCCGGAAGCAAACACCACGTCCAGCTGTGGCCAGTGGGCGCGCGCATGGCGCGCCAGTTCCAGGCCGGACATGGTGGGCAAGCTGATGTCCGTCACCAGCACGTCCAGGCCCGGCATGGCCAGCAGGGGCAAGGCTTCCTCGGCGCTGGCCACGCCATGCACGGTATGCCCCAGCATATTGAGCATTTCCGTCGTCATGACACGCGCGTCGTCATTGTCTTCCACCAGCAGGATGCGCCGCCCGGACGGGTCGGGCGCGCCCACCAGGCGGCGGTCGGCCAGCAGGTGGCGGATGCGCCGGGCCAGGTCTTCGCGCTGGTAGGGTTTGCTCAACAGCTCCACGCCCGGGTCCAGCCGCCCGCCCTGCATGATGGCGTTGTGCGTATAACCCGAGGTAAACAACACGGCCAGGTCTGGCAGCAGCAGCCTGGCCTGCCGCGCCAGCTCCTTGCTGCTGACGGGCCCCGGCATGACCACGTCCGTAAACAGCAAGTCGATAGCCACGCCCGTGCCCAGCAGGGCCAGGGCCGAGGCGCCATCGTCCGCATGCAGCACGTCATAGCCCAGGCCGCGCAACATGTCGACTACCGTATGTTGAACAGGCGCATCGTCTTCCACCACGAGGATAGTCTCGCCGCCGCCCAGCACGGGGCCCGTCAGGCCCGGTGGCGGCTCGGCCAGCTTTTCCAGCGAACGGGGCAAATAAATCTTGAAAGTCGTGCCGGCGCCAGGCGCACTGTGCACCTTGATGTGGCCCGCGCTCTGATGGATGAAGCCGTAGGCCATGGAGAGGCCCAGGCCCGTACCCTCGCCTTCGCGCTTGGTGGTGAAGAACGGCTCGAAGATCTGGTCGATCACGTCGCGCTCCATGCCATGGCCCGTGTCGGTGATGGTCAGCAGCACGTATTGACCCGCCAGCACATCGGCATGCAGGCTGGCGTAGGCGGCATCGAGCGTGACATTGCTCAAGGTGAACGTCAGGCGCCCGCCCCCTTCCATCGCGTCGCGCGCGTTGATGGCCATGTTCAGCAACACGTTTTCCATCTGGTTCGGGTCGACCAGGGTATGCCACAAGCCCTCGCTGATAAAGGTTTCTTCGGTGACCGCCTCACCCAGCGCGCGGCGGATTAGCTCGTGCATGCGGCGCAGCAAGCGGCCCAGGTCCGTCACCAGCGGCTTCAACGGTTGACGCCGCGCAAAGGCCAGCAGTTGCGATGACAGCTTGGCGCCGCGCTCGACAGCGGAAGCGGCCGAATCAAGGCGACTGGCAGCCTGCGGATTGTCGGCCACCGTCAGTTTCAGCAACTGCAAATTGCCGGAAATGATTTGCAGCACGTTGTTGAAATCGTGGGCCACGCCGCCCGTCAACTTGCCGATCGATTCCAGCTTTTGCGCCTGCAATAAGGCCTGTTCGCTGCGCACCAGTGCCAGCCGCGCCTCTTTTTCATCGGTAACGTCGCGGCCGATGGCGTGGATCAGTTTTTGCGCGGGCACGGCCGTCCAGGAAATCCAGCGATAGCCGCCATCGCGGCGCCGGTAGCGGTTTTCCATGCGCAAGGTGGGCGCACCATGCGCCAGGCGCGACAAATCCTTCAGTGCCGCCATGCGGTCGTCGGGATGCACGAGGCTGATGAAATCCATGCCCAGCGACTCGATTTCAGGGCGGTCCAGGATCTTGCTCCAGGCGGGATTGACGGCGATGATCATGCCGGACAGGTCCGCCACCAGCATGATGTCGGTCGACAGCCGCCACATCCGGTCACGGTCGGCCGTGCGGTTGGCCATTTCCACTTCCAGCGAGGAATTCAGGTAGGCCATCTTTTCCAGCACGTTTTTCTGTTCCTGCACGTCCGTATTCGTGCCCACCCAGCGCAGCACCTTGCCCGTCTCGTCGAACAGGGGCAAGGCGCGCGCCAGGAACCAGCGGTAGGCACCGTCGCTGGCGCGGCGCATGCGGAACTCGTGTTCGTAGGCGCTGGCCGTGGCGACGGCCCGCTCCCAGCTTTTCTGCGTGGCCTGCACGTCTTCCGGATGCACGCAGGGGCGAAAGCCGCTGGTGACCAGCGACTTCAGCGATTGCCCCGTGTACTCGCACACCTGCTCATTGACCCAGTAGGTAGCGCCGCTGCCATGCGCGAGCCAGGCCTGGTTGGGCATGGTCGAGGCGAGCGAACGGAATTGTGCCTCGCTGTCGAGCAAGGCATTGCGCGCCTGCCAGTGCTCGTCGATGTCTTCGCAGGAGCCATACCATTTCACGGGCTGGCCCCGCTCATCGAGCCGGCAATACGCGCGCGAGTGCACCCAGCGGTACTGGCCGTCCTGGCGGCGCACCCGCATCTCCTGGTCCAGGGGCTGGCCGCTGCCCAGCGCTTCGCTCCAGGCCGCCAGGGAATGGGGCACGTCGTCGGGGTGGATGGCGTCCAGCCAGCTGGTGCCGAGACCGTTGCAACCCGTCCATTCGCGCCAGCGCTGTGCCACATAGTCGAGTTTGCCGTCGATGTCGGCCGTCCACAGCACTTGCGCGTTGAGCTCGATGGCGTAATGAAAGTGTTCGCGGCTGTCGTGCAGCGCTTTTTCCAGCTGGCCCCGCTCGATGACATGCGCGGCCACGCGCGCGGCCAGCGCCAGCAGTTCAATTTCAGGTTGCGTGGGATGGCATGGCGCCGGGAAGAACAGGCCCAGCACACCCAGGATATGTCCCTTGGCGCCGAAGACTGGGGCGACCCAGCAAGCGCGGTAGCCGTGCAGCATGGCTTCCTTGCGTCCAGCGCTCCAATGTACATCGCGCATGATGTCGCCGCAATACACGGGCGCGCCGGAAAAGGCTGCCGTGCCAAACGGCGAAGGCTGTTCACCGCCATTGCGCAGGGCCAGGCACAGGTCTTGCGGAAGGCTGGGCGCGGACAAACCGCAAAAACGGTCGGCCTCGTCGATGAGGAACAGACAGGCATGCGCGCCGCCCTCGGCCAGGTCTTGCAGCGCCAGCAACAAGTGCTCCAGTGCATGGGCCAGGTCGGCGCCTGCCGCGATACTGCCCAGCGCACTATGCTCGGCGTCCAGCAAGGAAAGAATGTTGTTTGCGTGCACCGTGTCGATAAGGGGGAAACTGATGCCCGGAATATACCATGGGGCACCCCTCTTGCAGGAGGAAAACAGTGCACTGCTTGATCTCTGCGGCCACGCGGCCCTATGCTACAGTGTTATTCTATTCTCAAGTGAAACCAACGATGCCCACGTCCCTGCCATCCTCCCTGATCGCCACCGCCCTGCTCGCCTCCGTCCACGACGCCGTCGCCGCCCCCATGAGCCTGGACGACTACCTGGCGCTGAACGGTTCCCCGCCGACCGTGCAGATCGCGTACGGCCCCGCGCCGTCGCAATACGCCCAGCTATTCCGACCCGAAGGCAACGGACCGTTCCCCGTCGTCGTGCTCGTGCATGGCGGCTGCTGGACGGTGGCCTTCGGCGGCATCCAGCAAATGCGCAACGTGGCCGGTGCCCTGGTAGCGCAAGGCATCGCCGTGTGGAATGTGGAGTACCGCCGGGTCGACGAACCGGGCGGCGGCTATCCGGGCACGTATGAAGACATGCACGCGGCGCTGGACAGCCTGCAGCAGCACGCGCCCCAGTACCAGCTGGACGTGAACCGCATCGTGGCCATGGGCCATTCGGCAGGTGGCCAGCTGGTGCAATGGATTGCCGGGCGAGAAAAACTGCCGAAGAGCAGCCCTCTGTACCGCGACAAATATCTGCCAATAAAAAACATTGTCAGCCTGGGCGGCCTGGCCGACCTGCGCCACGAACGAGACTTGATCAAGACCAGCTGCGAGCGCGACATCGCGCAACTGGCAGGCAGCGCCAGCACTGAGCGCCCCGATATCTACAGCGACACCAATGCGGCCGACCTGATGCCCAACGGCAGCCGCACCGTGCTGGCCACGGGAGAGCTCGACACCATTTCCCCGCCCAGAGTCGCACACGACTATGCGGACAAGGCAAGGCAAGCGGGCGACCATGCGGAAGTGCTGATCCTGCCCGGCGCCAGCCATTACGACGAGATTGCGGCCACGTCAAATGCGTGGAAGATGATGTTGCCGGTGATTCGGGGCATGTTGGGGATGGAGGCGAAATGAAGCACCTCATCGTCTTCACCGTGCTTGCCGCGTCTTCCGCCTTGGCCTTCGCCGACGATAAGCAGTCGCTCGAAAGCGGCTTGCTGCATGCCATGCAGCTAAAGAAAGGCACGTCCGAGCGCACGGGCACGTCCGGACAGGCCATCCGCGCCTATCAGCAAGCCGGCCTGGTCAGCAAGACACCCCGCCAGCGCTTCGACTACACCGACTACTACCTGCTGGAAAAGCCAGTGCCCTTCATGGGCCACGAACTGGTGCTGATCGAAGAAGAATACCGCAGCAAATACATAGGCTGCTGCGTCAGCCCCGGCGTCGGGATCACGGTGAAAGTCCATGGCAGCATCAAGAATCTGCAACAGTTCGCCCGCGCCAGCCGCTGCACCCTGACCGACCATGTTGATTTTGCACATGCACTGCGCGAAGTGGCGATCAAGAACAAGGTGCCCAAGGCGCACTATGCGTCCCTGAGCTGCCGCGAGCGCGATGCCGAGCGCGATGAATCATGACGTATCCCCGCGCGGCAAGCCTGCTGGTACAGATAGCGCACTAAGTCGACGACCACTTTATTGGCGTAATCGCCTGCGTGCTGATCGATGCGGATGGCAAGCGGCATGCATGCACAGAGAACGTGCCCGTGGTCAGTGCCGATGATCTTTATGTGATGGATGCGCAAATCCTCGATAGGTGATGACGGACGACTATCGTCTGCGCAGTCAGGCAGTTGACGTGACAATGCGTGACTTTTCCTGCTGACTAATTCGTTATGCTCATTGCCGCAGCCAGACGCTACCGGCCAAACGAGGTCATTGCCAATTCTTGCGCTTGGAGTGTGAACCTGCTGCCTCCTTTAAAGATTCAGCAGTGTCTATTAAATAGTGGTGATTCAGCTCGCACCAGTTAGGAAAAATATGAAAAAAACATTTCCACATTTTGTCAGTGTTGGTTTGGGAGTTGCGACTGGAACCTTGCTTTACACTCGCTTCCTTGGGGAAGCGCATGAATTCGATTGGGGACGTGCAGCCTTTGTCGGTATATTTTGCGCAACAATCGCTTTTATCTGGCCATCAAAAAAGAATTAAGTTCAAACCGCACTTCGCTGGAAAGACCAACGATACGCTTCAGGGCGGTTCCAGCCAAGGACGGCGAGCGGCCAGACACAGCCATTCGCCCGAACGTGACAATGAGTGAGTTTTTCCTTTCGGAAATTTGTTACTCTCTATTGCTGTTCGTAAGCACGAACTCCAAAGCATGACGTGACGGTATCGCATGACGTCTACGTGTTTGTAAAAATTAGCAATGTCATTAATCGAGGCTCTGAATGTATATTGTCGCTCCCCTATTCTTTGTCACAGGTGCTGCCCTGCTCGCTGTCGGTTTCAGGAAAAACAATCGAAAACTACTCACCTTCGCAGCTTGTCTGTGGCTAGTCTCCGGTGCATGGGACGATTTCTCTGAAGGTTTTACAGATGGCGTGAACAACAACGCCCCGGCCGTGTCATCTTCGCAAACGCCATAGTATCCCCAAGCAGGCGATCTGACTTGCCTGCAGTCCGTTTGCGGCCAGGAGCGTAGCTAGAGGGGCGAAATGAGAATTGCCAATATGCCATGCTCATGGCATAAGCCAAGGAATTTCCCCACAAGCTCCAAATTTCAATGGACAAGCAACGGATAAACATCTTTTTTCTAACGTTCGTCATATATTTGATCGAAATACATATGCCGAGCCGAATCAAATCATGAATAAGAAATAAGAAATAAGAAATAAGAAATAAGGTTAGATCATGAAAACAAAATTCGCTCTCTTTTTTCTTTTAAACATGTTCGCGTTTCCTGCCACGGCTCAGTGGAAGGCTACGACAAAGCAAGAATGCACCAAAAGGTGCATCGTATCAGACGCTGAAAGTCCAAGAAAAACAGCGTTTAAAGAAAAACTGAGGCAAATTCACGAAAAGAAAAAAATAGAGCAAGATGACGATAAACTTCAAAAATTGCTAAAGGAGGAAGAGCAAGAGATCGAAAACCATAAGGATAACGTTCAAAAGATATGTACCGCTATCTGCAAAGGCAATCCTGCGGACAACTAAGTATCTCGTCACTCATTGCTCGTTGCTCGTTGCTATTTCTTGTACAAGCAGGCACTCCTCAAGCGCCCACTGGCAACGACAGCAAGAACACCCACCGCAGCTCCATCCAAGGCACCCCAGGCCCGCGACTCTGGCCAGCGCTTCAATAAAAAGCCCTACTGAACCCGCGCCAGGTACTGGGCCAGCTGGCCAAACGTCGCCGTGAACCCCTGCTTCATCGACTCAAACCCCTGCTTGAAAGTCTCATGCTGCTCATCCGTCGCCTTGTGCGGCGTTGACCTTAACGTCATCGTCGTCTTGCCGTTTTCCTCGGTCAGGGTCATGATATTGAACGATTCCAGCGGCCACGTGGCGCTGACCGGGTGCTGTACGGGGTTGCCTTGCTTGTCGGCGAATGACAGGATGGAGACAATCTTTTCCGGCGCCTCGATCTGCTGGTAGGTGAACTTGCCCCACATTTCGTAGCCATTGTCGGCGCGCATGCCGTAGTGGAAAATGCCGCCCGGCTGCACGTCCAGCGCCAGCACGCTCAATTCGAAGCCGACAGGTCCCCACCACTGAGCCAGGCGCTCCGGCTCCACCCACGACTGGAACACCAGCTCGCGAGGCGCGTCGAAAGTTTGCGTAATGACAAAGTCGCTGCTGTCGCGGTGCTGGCCGTCCTGCTTCTGTTCTGCGGTGGTCATGGCGGTCTCCTGAGGGTGATGGACTGCCACTAATGTAGCAGCGGTGCCGATAAACGGGAAGGCCTGCACGCCTGTCAAACCGGCATGCTAAAATATTAGTTAGACACCTAACCATTAGACCACTTACCTTATGATTTCTATCGAAGAGCGCTTTTCCGCCGCGCTCCACAAGACGGCACGCGGCTGGCGCCATGCCATCGACCGGCGCCTGAAGGACCTGGATCTGGGGCAAGCGAGCTGGATGGCCATCGCCATGATCGCCAAGTCGCCGCAGCCGCCTTCGCAAAGCGAGCTGGCCCATCAGCTGGGCGTGGAAAACCCCACCATGGTGTCGATGCTGGACCGGCTCGTGAAATCGGGCTTCGTGCAGCGCCAGCCATCGGAAACGGACCGCAGGGTCAAGCTGGTGGTGCTGACGGAAGCAGGCATGCAGGTCTATGAAACCGTGCGCAAGGAAGCGGACGGTTTCCGCAAGGAGTTGTTGCAGGGAATTGATCCCGATCAACTGCGGGCCGCCACCGAACTGCTCGAAGCGCTGCAAGCGGCGACGGAGAAGTCTGTATGAGTTCGGCCACTGCCAGCGCCACGCCGGCGCTGCCCGCTGCACAGGACCCCACCCTGAACCGGCGCATGATCACGATGTCGATCATGCTCGCCACCATCATCCAGGCGCTAGACGGTACCATCGCCAACGTCGCCCTTCCCCACATGCAGGGCAGCCTTTCCGCCTCGCAAGACCAGATCACCTGGGTGCTGACCTCTTTTATCGTTGCCGCCGCCATCGCCACGCCCCTGACGGGCTGGCTGTGCGACCGCTACGGACAGAAGAACACCTTTCTCGTCTCCGTGGCCGGCTTTACGCTCGCTTCCGTGCTGTGCGGCCTGTCCGGCACCCTCTCCGAGATCGTCGCCGCGCGCCTGCTGCAGGGCGTGTTCGGCGCGGCGCTGGTGCCGCTGTCGCAGGCGGTCTTGCTCGACATCAATCCGCGCGAAAAGCACGGCTCGGCCATGGCCATCTGGGGCATGGGCGTGATGATCGGCCCCATCCTGGGACCGACGCTGGGCGGCTGGCTGACGGACAGCTACAGCTGGCGCTGGGTCTTCTTCATCAACATCCCCATCGGCGCCATGGCCTTCTACGGCATCTGGCGCTACATCCGCAAGGACCCACCGAAGGGCCGCATGCATTTCGACATGTTCGGCTTTGCCACCTTGAGCCTGTCGATCGGGGCACTGCAGATGCTGCTGGACCGGGGCGAGCAGAACGACTGGTTTTCTTCCACGGAAACGTGGATCGAAGCCATCGTGCTGGCCATGAGCTTGTGTTACTTCATTGCCCACACGGCCTTGCGCCCGGCCGGCAAGTCCTTCCTCGACTACCGGCTGTTGAAAAACTCGAACTATGTGAGCGGCCTGCTGTTCATCTTCATCGTCGGCATGGTGCTGTTCGCCACCCGTGCGCTGACGCCATCGATGCTGCAAGGCTTGATGAATTACCCGGCGGCGATTGCCGGCATGGTGACGGCGCCCAGCGGGCTGGGCACGATGCTGGCGATGCTGATCGTCGGCAAGCTGACGGGCAAGATCGATACGCGCATCCTGCTGGGCGTGGGCTTTTCGATTACGGCGTTTTCGCTGTGGCAGATGGCCAACTTCACGCTGGACCTGGTGCCCAAGACCGTCGTGTGGAGCGGCATCATCCAGGGCATAGGCCTGGGCCTCGTGTTCGTGCCCCTGAGCGCAGCCACGTTTGCCACGCTATCGCCCGAGATGCGGGCGGAGGGCACGGCGATATACAGCCTGGTGCGCAATATCGGCAGCAGCATCGGCATCGCCCTCGTGCAAACCTTGTTGGTGCGCAATACGCAGATCGCCCATGCGTCCCTGACGGAACACATCACTATCGCCAACCCGGCCCTGCACGACCCCGGCATTGCCCAGGTGTTCGACCTGGGCAGCAGCACTAGCATGGCGGCCCTGAATGGCGAAATCACGCGGCAAGCGTCGATGATCGCCTACCTTGACGACTTCTGGCTGATGATGTGGCTGACTATCCTCGTGCTGCCGCTCTTGCTCCTGATCAAACCACCGAAAAAGAATGCGCCAGTCGTGGTCGACCACGCGGCCATGGAATAAACCTCATGCCCACACCGATGAAACTCTCCCTCTCCCTGAGCGTATTGGCCCTCAGCGTATCGCTGGCCCTGGCCGGCTGCGCCAGCATCCCGCCCGACACGCAACAGCTGCCGCAACAAGACCTGGCCAAAGTGCAATTGGCGGCCGACATCCACCTTGCCAGCGAAGGCTGGCCCGCCGCCCAGTGGTGGCGCCAGTTCCAGGACGAGCAGCTGAACCAACTGATTGAAAACGCCCTGTCCGCCAGCCCCAGCCTGGAGGTGGCGAATGCCCGCATCGGCTCGGCCCTGTCCGCATTCGATGCGCAACATGCGCAGCGTGGCCCCAGCATAGATGCCAGCGCGAACGCCAACCGCCAGCGCTATTCGGGCAATGGCCTGATGCCCGCCCCCATCGGCGGCAATTACTACAACGAGGTGACGGTGGGCGTGCAAGCCCATTACGACCTCGACTGGTGGGGCAAGCACAAGGCGCAGATCGCCGCCAGCCTGGGCGAAGTCAACGCGCGCCGCGCCGAATACGCGATGGCGGAACAGATGCTGGCGGCCGAGATCGCCCGCCACTACTTCAGCATGCAAAATGGCTGGGCGCGCATGGACAACCTGCATGCGCTGGTCCAACTGCAGCAGCAACTGGTCGTAGACAAGGAAAAGCGCATCGCCAACGGCCTGGGCGTCAGCGATGACCATTTGTCCGCGCAAACACGCTTGAGCTTGCTGCAACAGCAAATCGCCCTGTTGGAAACACAGATCGTCACGGAACGGGAAGCCTTGCGCGCCCTGCTCGGCGCCGACAGCACGGCGCTGACCAGCCTGCAGCCGAAGCAGGCACAGGCGCTGCCGCATGCCCTGCCCGGCAAGCTGGGCATGGAATTGCTGGCGCGCCGACCCGACTTGCAGGCGGCGCGCTGGAGAGTACAGGCGGCCATGAGCAAGATCGAAGCGGCACAGGCGTCGTTCTACCCCGATATCGACCTGGGTGCATCGTTCGGCCTGGATGCCATCAAGCTGGGCAAGCTGCTGCAGTCGGGTAGCCGCACCCTGTTCATCGGCCCAGCTTTGTCGCTGCCCCTGTTCGACAGTGGCCGCCTGCAGGCGCAGCTCGGTGGCGCGCGCAGCGAACGCAAGGAACTGATCGCCGATTACAACCAGAACGTCTTCAATGTGGTGCGCGACGTGGCGCAGGCCGGTGCCAAGGTACAGGGCGTGGAAAACCAGCTGCGCCTGCAGCAGGAAAACCTGCGCGCCAGCGTAGCGCAGTTGCGCAATGCCAATGCCCGGCTGAAACAGGGATTGGCCGATCGCGCCACGCAACTGAATGCGGAAATGACCGTGCGCGGCCAGGTGGACCTGGGCATGCAGCTGCAAAACCAGCGCCAGGACGCAGAAATCAGCCTGACCGTGGCGCTGGGCGGCGGCTACCGGGGCAGCAGCGACTTTGCCACCACGACGACTAAACAATAACAATCGACTACGGAACACATCATGAGCAGCGATACCACAGCAAGCACCACCCCCACCGAACAGCCGGGCAAGCGCAAGGCCGTCCTCATCGCCATCACGGCCGCCTTTGTCGTGGCTGGCGCAGCCTGGGCTGTCTACTATCAGCTGGTGCTGGCCAAGGAGGAAGTCACGGACAACGCCTACGTGGGCGGCAATATGGTCACCCTGTCCGCGCAAGTGACGGGCAATGTCGATGCCATCCGCGCCGACGAGACGCAGATGGTGACGGCGGGCGCGCCCCTGATCACCCTGAACGCCATCGATGCGAACCTGGCCCTGAGCCAGGCCGAGGCGCGATTGGCTAATGTCGTGCGCCAGGAGCGCGAGCGCTATGCGAACGTGGCGCAGTACGACGCCGTTATCGAGCAGCGCCGCCTGGCGCTAGCCACGGCCCGGGGCAACCTGGCGCGCCGCGCGCCGCTGGCGGCGGACAACACGATCTCGGGCGAAGACCTGGCCCATGCGAAGCAGGCCGTCGATGATGCAAAAGCCGCCTTGACGGTGGCACAGCGCCAGGCCGAGTCGGCCAAAGCGGGCGTGGCCGGCGTGCACCTGGCCAGCCATCCGGCCGTGCTGTCGGCCCGGGGCGACGTGCTGCAGGCGTGGCTGGCCGTGCGCCGCAACGCCGTGGTCGCGCCTGTCTCGGGCTATGTGGCCAAGCGCAGCGTGCAGCTGGGGTCGCACGTGACGCCGGGCACGCCGCTGATGTCCATCGTGCCGCTGGACCAGTTATGGGTCGATGCGAACTTCAAGGAATCCGAATTGCGCAATATCCGCGTGGGCCAGGCGGCGACCATCGAAACGGATTTGTATGGCAGCAAGGTGGTCTACCACGGCAAGGTGCTGGGCATGTCGGCCGGCACGGGCAGCGCTTTTTCGCTGTTGCCGGCGCAAAACGCCACGGGCAACTGGATCAAGGTAGTGCAGCGTGTGCCCGTGCGCATCACCCTGGACCCGAAGGAGCTGGCCGCCCACCCGCTGCGCATCGGCCTGTCGACCACGGTGACGGTCGATACCAGCCATGGCGAAGGGGCGACCCTGGACCAGCCGATGGTGGCGTCCACCGTCTACACGACCAGGGCGCTGAGCCAGCCCGTGGACGAGGCGGAGAAAATGGCCGATGCCATCATTGCGCAAAACTCGGCTAACTGACACCTATTTCGCCTTCCCCGCCGCAGCCACCTGGTCCAATACATGCTTGGGCACGGCGGCATAGTGCTTGAATTCCATGGTGTAGGTGGCGCGGCCCTGGGTCAGCGAACGCAGGGTGGTGGAATAGCCGAACATTTCCGCCAGCGGCACCAGGGCCTTGACAATACGCCCCGCGCCGCCGGGGATGTCGTCGACGCCCTGCACCATGCCGCGGCGGGCCGTCAGGTCGCCCATGACGTTGCCCATGAACTCTTCCGGCGTTTCCGCCTCCACCTGCATCATCGGTTCCAGCAGCACGGGCGACGCTTTGCGCATGCCGTCCTTGAAGGCGATGGAGCCGGCCATGCGGAAGGCATTCTCATTCGAATCGACGTCGTGGTAGGAGCCGAAGGTCAAGGTAGCCTTCACGTCGACGACCGGATAGCCGGCCAGCACGCCGGCCTTTAACGTTTCGGCGATGCCCTTGTCGACGGCGGGGATGAATTCGCGCGGCACCACACCGCCCTTGATGGCGTCGACGAACTGGTAGCCCGTGCCAGGCGGCAAAGGTTCAAGTTTCAGCACCACGTGGCCGTACTGGCCCCGTCCGCCTGACTGCTTGACGAACTTGCCCTCGATATCTTCCACCGTGCGCGTAATGGTTTCCCGGTATGCCACCTGCGGCTTGCCGACATTGGCTTCCACGCCGAATTCGCGCCGCATGCGGTCGACTAAAATTTCCAGGTGCAATTCGCCCATGCCCGACATGATGGTCTGGCCGGATTCCTCGTCCGTGTGCACCTTGAACGACGGATCTTCCTGCGCCAGGCGGTTCAGGGCGATGCCCATCTTTTCCTGGTCAGGCTTGGTCTTTGGTTCGACCGCCTGGGAAATCACGGGTTCCGGAAAAATCATCTTCTCCAGGACGATGATATGGTCGATGGCGCACAGGGTGTCGCCCGTAGTGACAGCTTTCAGCCCCACGGCGGCGGCGATGTCGCCCGCATACACTTCCTTGATTTCCTTGCGTTCGTTCGCATGCATCTGCAAGATGCGCCCCAGGCGCTCGCGCGCGCTCTTGGTGGGGTTGTAGACCATATCGCCGGAGTTCACCACGCCCGAATACACGCGGAAGAACGTCAACTGCCCCACGAAGGGGTCTGTCATGATTTTAAAGGCGAGCGCGGCAAAGTGCTCCTCATCCGTCGGGTGGCGCTCCACTTCGTTGTCGTGCTCGTCGTGGCCCATGATGGGCGGCACTTCCATGGGCGACGGCAGGTATTCGATGACGGCATCGAGCATCGCCTGCACGCCCTTGTTCTTGAAGGCGCTGCCGCACAGCATGGGCACGATTTCGTTGCGGATGGTGCGCGCGCGCAAGGCTTGCTTGAGTTCGGCTTCCGTAAACGTGTCGCCATTCAGATAGCGTTCCGTCATGTCGAGGCTGGCCTCGGCCGCGTGTTCGACCATGTGCTCGTGCCACTCCTGCGCCTGCGCCAGCAGCTCGGCGGGAATCTCGCCATAGCTGAACTGCACGCCCTGGCTGGCCTCGTCCCAGGTGATGGCGCGCATTTTCAGCAGGTCGATCACGCCCGTGAAATGGTCTTCGGCGCCGATGGGCAGCTGGATGGGCACGGCCACGCCTTTCAGGCGCTCGGCAATCTGCTTGCGCACGCGCAAGAAATCCGCGCCCACCCGGTCCATCTTGTTGATGAAGGCGATGCGCGGCACATGGTATTTGTTGGCTTGCCGCCACACGGTCTCGGACTGGGGCTGCACGCCGCCGACGGCGTCGTAGACCATCACGGCGCCGTCGAGCACGCGCATCGAGCGTTCCACTTCAATCGTGAAATCCACGTGGCCCGGTGTGTCGATGATGTTGATGCGGTGTTCGGGGAAGTTGCCGGCCATGCCTTTCCAGAAGGCCGTGGTAGCGGCCGAGGTAATGGTGATGCCCCGTTCCTGCTCCTGCTCCATCCAGTCCATGGTGGCGGCGCCATTGTGCACTTCGCCGATCTTGTGGTTGACCCCCGTATAAAACAGGATGCGCTCGGTGGTGGTGGTCTTGCCGGCGTCGATATGGGCGCTGATGCCGATGTTGCGGTAGCGCTCGATAGGTGTCTTGCGGGTCATCACAATCTCCATGGCTAGCCCCGGCACGACTGTGTTTGCGCCGGTTTTCCAGTGTAGCAGACATCGATTTGCAGGGCGGCCCGCAACCATTTTTTGGCGTGCGTACAACACTAACACACACGCGCACGCGCGTTGTACAGGACAAACAGGAGATTCCGCTATACTTTCAACTTTATTAATCCAACAAAGATTAATCAAAATCAAGACGCACGGTGATACATCGTGCAAGGCGACGCCGCTGGCATGCCAGCTCAGGTGCGCACCGAATGACATGCCCTACTCAGCCTATGACTATCCGACTAAGAAAAATAATCCTCTCCTCCCTGCTGGCGTCGCCAGCGCTGGCCATGGCCGGCGAACTGGAACAGCAAATGCAGCGTTGCGCCGTGCTTGGTGACGCCAGCGCCCGCCTGGGCTGCTTCGACACCTTGGCCAAGGCGGCGGAAAAGGCCACCATTGCCGCCGGCGGTGATCCCGCCATCGCGGCCGTCACCCTGGCTGCCGCTGCCGAGGTCGCCCCGTTCACGCCCGTCAGCCCGCCTGGCGTAGCCACGCCGGACGCCGTCAACGCCGCCATTCCCGCCATCGCGCAAGCTGGCGCGGCGCCGCCGGAAGCGCCGATTTCGCGCACGCAGCAATCCTGGGAGCTCAATGACGCGTCGAAGCGCGGCCTGTTCAACTTCAGCCCGCACCGCGACACCTATCTGCTGCTGGCCAATTACAGCGATGCATCCAACGACGAACCATTCCAGGATTTCACGCCAGGCGGCGTCAAGAGCCAGCACGTGGAATTGACCTTCCAGCTGAGTTTCAAGATGAAGCTGCTGGAAGACATAGCTGGCACGCCCATCGACATGTGGTTCGGCTACACGCAGCAAAGTTTCTGGCAAGCGTATAACCGCAAGGCATCAAGCCCCTTCCGCGAGACCAATTACCAGCCGGAACTGATGCTGATCTTGCCGATCAACAAGAATTTCGCGGGACTGGAATTCAATTACCTGAACTTCGGCCTGGTGCACCAGTCGAATGGCCAGACCTCGACCCTGTCGCGCAGCTGGAACCGCGTGTATGCCGAGCTGGGCGTGGAAAAAGACAACCTGGCCGTCACGACGCGCGTCTGGCACCGCCTCGACAATGGCAAGACCGACAATGACAATATCGACATTACCGATTACATGGGGCATGGCGACTTGCGCGTGAGCTACCGCAACAAGGGCCATGAGTATGCCGTGACGGCCCGCCGCAATTTCAGCAAGAAGCATGGCTCCATGCAGGCCAGCTGGGCTTTCCCATTGAAAGCCAACCTGAAAGGCTATCTGCAACTGTTCTCCGGCTATGGCCAGAGCTTGATCGACTACAACTATTCGCAGAAATCGATCGGCGCCGGTTTCATGGTCGACCTGTAAGCAAGACAGTGATACAAACAAAAATGGCGCCGAGGGCGCCATTTTTTATGGGAAATTCAGTTTAGTGCCGCCCGCCGCCCAGCACGCGGGCCGGCAGCATGACGATGGCGCGCAGCAATTCGAACACGCCTTCCACGCCGATGCCGATCAGGCGCAATGGCAGCAACAGCAGCCATGCCAGCGGATACAGCACGAGTGCCAGCAAGGCCAAGGGCCAGCACACCAGCAAGAGCAGCAGCCACAGCACAAATCCCAGCATCGCGTTCCCCTCGAATGAAATGTGCGGAGCAAGCCGTGCTTGCCCCGCTACCGTGACAGCACTATAGTAAAGCGCCGCCGGGACGGCAACGGCCATGCGATGAACTGCAGGATGCGGGGATGGACTGAGTAAAAACAGGAATGAACGGTAGCTGGCGATGATCTTATTGGCCGACGCAAATCACTTTCGTGATGTACTCATGCGCGTTCGGCTTCTTGCTGGTGGCCCATTTGATGGCCTGCTTGGCCTCGTCGATGGTCATGACGGTGGCTTTTTCCTTCGACTTGATGAAGGACACGCCTTCAAACACGCCTTCCTTGCTGCGCATTACCTTGGCAAACACGGGTGGCTTGGTCTCGCCATCGCTGATTTTGTTCTGTTGCACGAGGTAACGCTGATCGATCTGTTCCATGATAATAAAGCTGTCCAGTGGTAAAGGACGAAATATACCCTGAATGGACAAACGCCGCAGGACGAAATGCCTGCGGCCTTGCCTTTAAATTAATGCAAATCAGGCATAGACAGCGTTCTGTGTCACTGGCTGCAGGTTCACATCATAGATTACCTGCGCGCGCATCGACGCTTCCAGCGAGGGTATCGAGCCGCCGGCGCGGTACTGGAAGCTCACTTGCAGCACGTCGCCCGCCTTCACGGCCAGCGGCGTGGCCAGCGGCAAGCACATGTAGTGGTTCAGCCAGTCGATGGTGGTCGAGCGCTCGGGCACCACGGCCAGGATGTTCTTGGTGACGAAACGCAAGGCGTTCAGTGTGCCGCTGCGTTCGACGACGAACTTGCCATCAAAGCCGAACACGCTGTCCGTCGGCTGGCTGAAGTCGATGATGCTGTACACGGACGGCGGCGCCAGTTCCTGCACACCCGGATGGATGGCCGTGGTTTCCTGGAATTGCACGATGGGCGCATAAAAACCCTCGAAATCGTATTCCTGCTGCATCGGCTGCACGGCCATGATGATGGCTTCGGGCAGGAAGATGGGCAGCGGGCCGCCAAAACGGGCCAGGTAGCGGCGCTTGAATGATTCGATCACTTCCACTTGCTTTTCGCGCAGCATGCCCACGTGTATCATTTCGCAGATGACAATGTCGACGGGTTCGGGCGGCAGATATTCGAAGGCGTCCGCGTGGACAACTTCCACTTTTTCACCGTTGGGATTGAGCGCCAGCATCTTGCGCGCTTCCTTGACCATGTCCGGATTGAACTCCACGCACCACACCTTGTCAGCGCGCGCAGCCGCAAACCACGACAGCACGCCCGTGCCGCCACCCAGTTCCAGCACCTTCATGCCGGGCTTCACCGCGTAATCGATCGCCGACTTGAACCCGTGCATGCGGTTCTGGTCCATCAACATATTGTGGTGGTAATGGACGGGGATAAATTGCCCCAGGTAACAACTCTCGATTTCTCGTTCATTCAGCATGTCTGTCCTCTTGGAGTCTGGCTCCGATGGCCGATCGGTTTTGTCATTCCAGAAAGCAGTGATATCGCACGGGCTGCGCGAGGGGCGGCGACAATACAGCCGGCGCCTGACGGTGATGTGATGGCCCATGCGACGATCTCCTGATTAATGCGACAGGATCATTATCGTTAATTGGCCGGGGGAACAAAGCGCTGAGGTGAGAGGCATTTCCATGCCAGTTTCAGCGCTGGCATGGAAAATATGACTAGAAAGATCACTTACGGGAGGCGCGCGCCTTCTGTGCCGCTTCGATGATGGCCACCACGCCGGGCTTGTCGCCCGCCTGGGCGAACTGCGCGGCCGTCCAGCCATGGTCGCTTTTCAGGCTGGCGTCCGCGCCCCAGGACAGCAGCAGCTTGACGGCACCTTCCTGCCCTTCGCGGGCGGCGAACATCAGCGGCGTGACGTTGGCAGGGGCGCGCGCATCGACCACGGCATCACGGTCCAGAAAAATCTTCATGATGGGCAAGTCGCCCGCCGAGGCCGCATAGTGGAGCGCCGTCCAGCCGCTCTGGTTGACCTTGGCGCCCTTGGCCAGCAAAGCTTGCACGGCGTCCAGCTTGTGCTTGTAGGCGGCCATCATCAGCGCCGTGTTGCCGTTGGCCGAGCGCGCTTCGATGTCGATGCCGGGCGTGTCGAGCAGCAGCTTGAATACCTTGTCCGCATCGTCGCGCAAGGCCAGCACGAGGGGAATGTCACCCCGCTGCGTATCAGGCTGATTCGGATTCATGCCTTCGTCCAGCATGCTGCGCACGCCGCTGGCGTTGTTGACGGACACGGCACGGAAGAAAGTGTCCGGGTCCGGCGCCGCCTGGCTGGCGGTGGCACAGCAGAGCAGCATCGCCAGGGCGAGTTTTTTCATCATGTCTAACCTTAAGAAGTTATGGCAACTGATTGAATAACTTGAAGAAATTATCCGTCGTCTGGCGCGCCACCTGCTCCAGGGGGATGCCTTTCAGGGTCGACAGATATTCGGCCACGTGGGCCACATAGCCGGGCTCATTCATGCGGCCGCGGAACGGTACGGGCGCCAGATACGGCGAATCCGTCTCGATCAGTATGCGTTCGAGCGGCACGTCCAAAGCCACGGCTTGCAAATCCTTCGCGCTCTTGAACGTGACGATGCCGGAAAACGAAATATAGAAACCCATGTCTATGGCGGCGCGAGCCACTTCCAGCGACTCCGTAAAGCAATGCATGACGCCGGCAACGCCGCCATCGGATACGCCCGCACCCTCTTCGCGCATGATGCGTATCGTGTCTGCACTGGCCGCCCGTGTGTGAATAATCAAGGGCTTACGGGTGATTCTTGAAGCTTTGATGTGCGTGCGAAAACGCTCGCGCTGCCATTCCAGGTCGCCCGTCAGGCGGAAATAGTCGAGACCCGTCTCGCCGATGGCGATGATCTTCGGGTGATCGGCCAGGCGCACCAGGTCTTCCACGGACGGTTCAGGCGTGTCCTCGTAGTCGGGATGCACGCCGACGGATGCGAAAATATGCGGATACTGCTCGGCCAGGGCCAGCACCTGTGGGAAGTCCGGCAAGTCGACGGACACGCACAGGGCGTGCGTCACCTTGTTCTCGGCCATCTTGGCGAGGATCTCGGGCATGCGAGCAGCCAGCTCGGGGAAATTGATATGGCAATGGGAATCGATATACATAAGGCGGGATTGTACCGGAGGGAGCAAAAAATGGCCGGGGAACAGCGCCTTCATCCCCTGCCATGGTGGTGCGGATGCTTACAGCTTCGAGGCAGGATGTTCCGCAAGCGGAACGAAGTGGCCGGTCGACTCGTCGAGCGCGTCAAGGGAACCGTTCTCGATGTCGTACACCCAGCCGTGCAGGGTCAGCCTGTTTTGCGCCATGGCCAGCGCCACCGAGGGATGGGTGCGCAGGTTATTGAGTTGCGCGACCACATTGGCGCGCACCATTCCGTCGATGCGCGACTGTTCCGTCGGATGCTCGACCGACTCGTTGATCATGCGTGCCGCATCGGCATGGTGCAGCCAGCTGCGCACGGCCGGCATATGGTCCAGGCAGGCACAGGTGGCAATCGCCTTCATCGCGCCGCAATCGGAATGGCCGCAAATAACGATGTCGCTCACGTTCAAGGCAGACACGGCAAATTCCACCGTGGCGCTTACGCCACCCGGTTCGGGGCCGTACGAGGGCACGATGTTGCCCGCGTTGCGAATCACGAAGAGCTCGCCTGGTTCGCGCTGCGTTACCAGTTCCGGCACCATGCGGCTGTCCGAGCAGGAAATGAACAGGGCCTTGGGGGTTTGTCCCGTGGCCAGCGTCTTGAACAACTCGCGGCGCTCGGGAAAAACCTCTTTTTGGAAGCGTAGAAATCCAGCAATAATGTCGCGCATAAATAAATAAAATGGTTGGCTGAGACGATATTATCGCTGATATGGCGCCTGAGTTCCCTATTGCCCCTCGGGTGGCTGCCACAGCTCCACCTTGTTACCCTCGGGATCGATGACCCAGCCGAACTGGCCGTATTGCGAGTCGGGCGCCTTGTCCAGCACCGTACAGCCCTCGTCGCGCAGCGCTTGCAGCAGCGCATCGAGGTCATCGACCCGGTAATTGATCATGAAGCCAGCCTTGCCCGGCGCGAATTGCTCGCTGTCCTGTGCCGCCACGGACCAGATGGTGGTGCCACCCGTGGGCTGGCCACTAGCATCCGTCCAGGTGAAGGCGGCCCCGCCCCAGGGCTGCACGTCCAGGCCCAGGTGGCGCTGGTACCAGGCGCGCAGCGCGGCCGGGTCTTGCGCGAGGAAGAAGATGCCACCGATGCCAGTGACGCGTTTCATGCACGCCTCCATTGCTGTCCTGTGCCTTGACTGTATCACCGCGGGGCTAGCGTGGCAAACGGCCATGGCGCGCCAGGCAAAAATATTATCAAGATGTATAGTAAACTGCCGCTGCGCAGCCATGGGGGTTGCGCGCGGAAACGTGGAGAGTGTTCATGCTGAAACCTGCGGCTAAATCATTCGCATCGTGCCAATAATTAAATAATCTGCATTAACTTGGTGACGCAAGCGCTTGATTTCATTGGCAACTTGAAGAGTAGTCGAGCAGCATGTCTTCCAGAAACAGCTTGGGCGACAAGGGGTGCTCGGCGATCGCCCTGCGCTCATTGGCTGCCTTGATGGCGGCCATCAAACGGCTGACGTTGATGCGTGCGGCCAGCGCTTCCAGCTCCCGCCTGTGGCGCGGATAGTAGCGGATAGTGCCGGACAATTTCACGGAAAACACATCGTACAGCCAGCGCTGCAAGGACGCCACCAGTGGCGCCAAAGGCGCCTTCTGCAGCTTGTCGGCCGCCTTCAGGGCAGCTTCCACGCCCGGATGGGCCAACACTTGCAGCAACTGTTCCGTTTCTTCGCGGCCACCCGACTCGGATTGGGCCAGCGCGGCCAGCGGCGCGCCGCCCTGCTCGCGCAGCCAGCTGTCCGCGTCATTCAAGCCTTGGGCCTTGAGCCAGGTCAAGGCCTGCTCGTGGCTGGGCATGGGCAAGGCGAACTTGCGGCAGCGTGACAAGATCGTCGGCAGCAAACGGTCCAGGCTGTTCGATGCCAGCAGGAACAAGGTACCCGGCGGAGGCTCCTCCAGCGTCTTCAGCAAGGCATTCGAGGCGGGCGTATTGAGCGCCTCGGCCGGGTACAGCACCACCACGCGCAAGCCTTGGCGATGCGTGGAAATGTTCATGAAGTCGGCCAGGTTGCGGATCTGCTCGATCTTGATGTCTTTCGACGGCGTCTTGGTCTTGGCGCTCTTCTTCGCGCCTTCGCCCTCTTCGCCGTCGTCGGCCACCTCGTCTTCCAGCGCTTCCGGACGGACCCTGCGGTAATCCGGATGGTTGCCCTGGCTAAACCAGCCGCACGAAGCGCACGCGCCGCAGGCATGACCGTTTGCGCGTACGTCTTCGCACAGCAAGGCCTGCGCGAAATGCTCGATGAAATCTGCCTTGCCGATGCCTTGCGCGCCATGGAACAAAATGGCGTGCGGCATGCGCGGGCGCAGCGCTTGCAATTGCTGCCAGGCGTCCTGCTGCCAGGGATAGAGAGAACTTGTCATATCATCTTCTTTTAAATCAGCGTGTTACAGCACTTTGCTCAAGCAGAACATCAAGCAGCTGTGCGAGCTGTACTTGAATGTCAGCGATGCTTTGCGTGGAATCGATGATGCGGAAGCGTTCAGGGAACTGGGCGGCGCGGCGCAGATACTCGTTGCGCGTGGCGGCGAAGAAATCCGATCGCTCCTGTTCGAACTTGTCGAGCGAGCGCGTGGCGTCCAGGCGGGCACGGGCCACGGCCAGCGGCACGTCGAACAAAAACGTCAGGTCCGGCTGCAGGTGGGGATGCACCCACGCTTCCAGCGCTTCCATCTTGCGCAAGTCCATGCCCCTGCCGCCACCCTGGTAGGCAAAGCTGGCATCGGTAAAACGGTCGGAAATGACCCACTCGCCCCGCTCCAGGGCAGGCGCGATGACTTGCGCGATGTGTTCGCGGCGGCTGGCGAACATCAGCAAGGCTTCCGTTTCCAAATGCATTTTTTCATGCAACAGCAGTTCGCGCAGCTTTTCGCCCAGGCCGGTGCCGCCCGGTTCGCGCGACGACACGAGGCTTACGCCCCGCTGCTGCAAATAGTCGGTAACAAAGCCGATATGCGTCGACTTGCCCGCGCCATCGATGCCTTCGAAGGTGATGAAGCGGGGTTGATGGTGTTGTGTCATGAAACTTCTTACTTAATCAGGTGAAATTACCGCTGGTACTGGTTCACGGCGCGGTTATGGTCGGGCAAGTTGGCCGAGAACTGACTGGTGCCGTCGCCGCGCGCCACGAAATACAGCGCCTGCGTGCGGGCCGGCGCCAGCGCCGCCGTCAGCGATTGCGCGCCAGCCAGCGCGATCGGCGTGGGCGGCAAGCCGCCGCGCGTGTAGGTATTGTACGGGGTGTCCGCTTCCAGGTCGCGTTTGCGGATCTTGCCCTGGTAGTTGTCGCCCATGCCATAGATTACGGTCGGGTCCGTCTGAAGCAGCATGCCGGTCTTCAGGCGGTTGACGAAGACGCCGGCGATCATGGCACGTTCGGACTTTTGTCCCGTTTCCTTTTCCACGATGGAAGCCATGATCAGCGCCTCGTACGGGTTTTTATAGGGCAAGGCGGGATCGCGCTTGAACCACGCCTCGGACAAACGACCTATCATGGCCGTGTGCGCCTGCTTGAAAATCTGCATTTCGCTGGCGCCCTTGGCAAACAGATAGGTATCCGGGAAGAACAGGCCTTCCGGCAGCACAAATTCGGGACTGATTTTCGCCATCAACTCCTTGTCGGACAGGCCCACGGTATCGTGCTTGAGGCCGGGATGACTGGCCATCGCCTGGCGCATCTGCTTGAAAGTCCAGCCTTCGATGATGGTCAGCGATTCTTGCGCGAATTCACCGCGCGCCAGCTGCGTGATCAGACGCTGCGGTGTCGTGCCAGGCTTCAGCTCGTAGGAACCGGCCTTGATCTTCGAGGTCTTGCCTTCGATACGCGCCAGCAAGTTGAACAGGATGGGCACGATGGGCACGCCCGCGTCCGCAATCTGCTGGCCGGCCGCATGCGCGCCACTGCCCGGCATGATCGTAAACGGGATCGCTTCGCCTTCCGTGGTGATGGGTTGCTGCGCCCAGTACACAAAAGTACCCCCGGCGCCGATGGCGGCGATGAGCGAACTGACTACAAGTTTTTTAAAGAAAGCCATTGTTCCGATTCTTGTGATGCGGGCGCTACCGGGCAGCGCGCGCTTGTTATGATCGTTCATTTGTGAAGCAAGTACGCGCAAAGCGGCGCCAACACTGGCATTCTTGCCGCTGCCGACGCAATCTGCGCGACATCACTATAATGAACCCGTAATGATAATGCTTAATCGCTGATCTAATGGAAATTATGAATAACTGGAATCAATTTTTAACTGCACAAGGCGCCCGCCCCGTTGTCATCGATGGCGCGCCTGACAGCACCGCTCTTGTCACCAGCGTCGCCACCAACGTCTACCCCATCGCCGATTTTGGCCAGTCCCTGACAGTGTCCCAGCTGCAAGAAGGTTTTGTCGCGGCCATCACGGACCAGGGCTTGATCGGCTTGACCGGCGACGAGGCAGCCAGTTTCCTGCACGGCCAGCTGACCAACGATGTGGAACACCTGGACCGGGAGCAAGTGCGCCTGGCCGGCTATTGCACGCCCAAGGGCAGGATGCTTGCCAGTTTCCTGATGTGGCGCAATGCCACCACCATTTATCTGCAATTGCCGCGCGCCATACAGCCAGCCATCCAGAAGCGCTTGCAAATGTTCGTGCTGCGCGCCAAGGCCAAGCTGCACGATGCGTCCTTTGATGAAGCGAACCAGGTCATCCTGGGCCTGGGTGGACTAAAGGCCAGCGCCACCCTGTCCGCCTGCTTCCCCGTACTGCCCGCCACGCCGTTCAGCAAAGTGGACCACACTCTGGGCACCCTGCTGCGCGTGGCCGATGCCTTTGGCAGCGCCCGCTATGAATGGCTGACGTCCGCCGCCACGGCGCGCGAGCTGTGGCCACAGTTGACCGAACAACTGGCCAAGGGCGGTAATGACGCCTGGCAATTGTCGGAAATCCATGCGGGCATCCCGCAGATCACGGCCTCCACGCAAGAGCAATTCGTGCCGCAAATGGTCAATTTCGAGCTGCTGGGCGGCGTCAATTTCAAGAAAGGCTGCTACCCGGGCCAGGAAATCGTCGCGCGCAGCCAGTATCTGGGCAAGCTCAAGCGCCGTACCACCCTCGTCAGCATCGCTGACGCAGCGGCAGTGGCCGGTGGCGAACTGTTCGCCACCAGCGACCCGGACCAGCCTTGCGGCATGCTCGTCAACGCCGCGCCCAACGGTGCCGGCGGCATCGACGCCCTCGTTGAAATGAAGTTGGGGGCGATAGCGGAAGGTTCAAGCGCAGCCGGCGCCGTGCGCTACGGTTCGGCCCTGGGCGCTCACGTGCAGTTCCTGCCCATGCCTTACGTGCTCGACGCACTCGACTTGTGAGAATGCCATGAAAGATTTGTACATTTATTATCAGGTCAAGGAAGAGCACGCCCAGGCGCTGGAAGCGCGGGTCCGCTCCTTGCAGGCAAAGCTGGCGGCCGCCTCCGGCGTGTCGCCGCAACTCAAGCGCCGTCCGGAAGTGAAGGACGGCTTGCAGACGTGGATGGAAATCTATCCCGTCGTCGGCGAAGGTTTCGCCGAACTGCTGGCCGCAGCCGCCGACGAGGCGGGCTTGCTGGCCCTGACGGCAGGCGCGCGCCATACGGAAGTGTTCATGGATTTGCCTCCATGTGCCTGATCGTTTTTGCCTGGAAAGTCAATCCGCACATCCCGCTGATTGCCGCCGCCAACCGCGACGAATTCTATGAACGCGCCAGCGCCCCCGCCGGCGCCTGGCCCGAGCACCCGCAAGTGTATGCGGGCCGCGATCTGCAGGCGGGCGGCAGCTGGATGGGCATCACGCAGGCCGGCAGCGGCAGTTCGCGCTTTGCCGCCATCACCAATATCCGCAGTCCGCAAGACCGCAACCCGGACGCCCCCTCGCGCGGCGCCCTGGTGGCCGACTATCTGGCCGGAAATATGTCACCGCAAGACTACATCGCGCAAATCCGCCCCGGATGCAAAGCCTACAACGGTTTCAATCTGGTACTGGGCGACGCGCATACGCTGATCTGGTTTTCCAACCGGGGCGATGGCGATGCACGCAATGGCCAACCGTTGGAACCGGGCATCTACGGCTTGTCGAACGCCCTGCTGGACGCGCCGTGGCCGAAAGTCTTGAAGACCAAAGCCCAGTTTGCCAGCCTGCTGTGCCAGGGCGCGCCCGACGACGCGTATTTCGACATGCTGGCCGATACCACGCGCGCGCCCGACTTCCGCTTGCCGGACACTGGCGTACCGCTCGACCTTGAGCGCGTGCTGTCCGCCGTCTGCATCGAAACGCCGGGCTATGGCACGCGCACTTCCACCGTCGTGAAACTGTTCCCGGATTCCCCCGGCGAATTGCATGAGCTGGTGATTCAATAACGCAACCTTGCCATCTTGATGAGGCGCAGGTCGGGATAGGTCGGGTTAGCGCGCAAGCGCGTAAGCCGACACCACCACCACACTCAACCAACATCACCGCCATCCCAGGCGTCGGATTACGCGCGCCTGCGGCGCGCTAATCCGACCGACGCACGCTTCTCCTTGTCTTCATCGAAAAGCCACTCGGCATGCGTCCGCACAAAAAAGAAAGCGCTTGCGCAAGCGCTTTCTTTTGTTTACGATAGATTCAAACGCGGCGACACAGCCGCACCCAATCGCAGTACACAATAATAAAAAAACCATCAGGAGACACCATGGCCACCATGGAAGATGTAGCGCGGGCGGCGGACGTATCGCTGTCGACCGTCTCTCACGTAGTCAACGGCACCCGCAAGGTCAGCCCGAAAACCGTCGCCGCCGTCAACGCGGCCATGCAGCAGATCGGCTATGTGCCGAACATGCTGGCGCGCGCCCTGGCCGGCTCCTCGTCGGGCACCATCGGCGTGGCCATTTCCGCCTTCACCAATCATTACTTCAGCGAAACCGTGCGCGCCATCGAGGCGGCCTGCACGCGCCACGGCTTGATGATGCTGTTTTCCGACACGCATGACGATCCCGAACAGGAACTCAAAGTGGTGCAGAACTTGCACCAGCGCCGGGTCGACGGCATCGTACTGGCGCCCTCGGGCGATCCGCACAACCGCGCACTCGACTATTTGACCAGCAACAAGATCGCTTCCGTGCTGGTCGACCGCATGTCGCCACAACCGTTCGACCAGGTGGGCGTGGAAAACACCGAGGCGACGGCCCAGCTGGTCAGCCACCTGATCCTGGCCCACGGCCACCGCCGCATCGGTTTCATTGCCGGCGCGCCCGGCCTGTCCACGACGGACGAGCGTATCGCAGGCTACCGCCTGGCCTTGCAGCGCGCCAATATCGACTTTGACGCAGAGCTGCTGCGCTCGGGCGACTCGAACCTGGAGCGCAGCGGCACGGCCACTCTGGAACTGCTGGCACTGTCAAAGCGGCCCACGGCCATCGTGGCCGGCAATAACCTGATGACCATCGGCACCATGCACGCCTTGCGTGACGCCCACATTGCGGTACCGCAAGACGTCGCGCTGGCCGGCTTCGATGATTTCGACTGGGCCGATTATTTCAGCCCCCGCCTGACCGTGATGGCGCAGCCGCTCGAAGAGCTGGGCGCCATGGCCGTCGACCTGTTGATCGACCGCATCGCCAACCCGGGCCGCGCCCAGTATGTGCAGCGCTTGTCGCCGGCCCTGCGCGTGCGCAATTCCTGCGGCTGCCCCTGACCTTTTACAGTAATCCAATATGCATCCAGCGATTTCCCTCGGTATCGACCTCGGTACCTCCGAACTGAAAACCGTGCTGATGGACAGCACAGGCAGCGTGCGCGGCCAGGCTTCCGTCCGCCTGGACGTGAGCCGCCCGCAGCCGGGCTGGTCCGAACAAGCGCCGCAGGATTGGTGGGCCGCCTGTGTCAACGCGCTGGGCCAGCTGCGCGCCGGCTGGCCGCAGGAATACGCGCGCATCGTTTGCATCGGCCTGTCGGGCCAGATGCATGGCGCCGTGCTGCTCGACCTTGACGATGCCGTGATCCGTCCCGCCATCCTGTGGAACGATGCGCGCGCCGAGGCCGAAGCGGCCGCCCTGGCGCGCGACTTTCCCGCCTACGCGGACGTGACGGGCAGCCTGCCCATGGCGGGCCTGACGGCGCCAAAACTGCTGTGGCTGCAAACGCACGAGCCTGACGCTTTCGCCGCCATCGCCTGCCTGCTGTCGCCAAAAGACTATTTGCGTCTGCGTTTGACGGGGATCAAACTGACGGACATGTCCGACGCGGCCGGCACCCTGTGGCTGGACGAGGCCAAGCGCGCCTGGTACGCCCCCATGCTGGCCGCCTGCGGCCTGGCGCCGGAACAGATGCCGGCCCTGGCTGAAGGCGATGCCGCGACCGGCACCGTGCTGGCCGCCATCGCCGACCAGCTGGGCTTGCCCATGGACGTGGTGGTGGCGGGTGGCGGCGGCGACAATCCTGTCTCGGCCGTCGGCATCGGCGCCGTCAACGGCGGCGACAGTTTTATTTCGCTGGGCACCAGCGCCGCCATCGTTTCCGTCACCGAAGCGCCTTTGGGCAACCCGGCCGGCGGCGTGCACAGCTTTTGCCACGCCCTGCCCGGTCGCTGGTACGCCATGGGGGCGATTTTGTCCGGCGCCAGCTGCTTGCGCTGGGCGACTGGCGTGCTGGGCCAGCCCGACGAGGCAGCCTTGCTGGCGCTGGTGGAAGCGGGCTTGCCGCTCGACACAGCTGTCGCGCCATCCGCACCGCTGTTCCTGCCCTACCTGTCGGGCGAGCGCACGCCGCATAATGACCCGCAGGTGCGCGGCGCCTTTTTGCAGCTGGGCCACGACAGCACGCCGGCCCAGCTCGGTTATGCCGTGCTCGAAGGCGTGGCCTTTGCCTTGCGCGATGCCATGGCGGCAGTGACATCGACGGGCGCCGTCGTTCCCCACTGCATGCTGGTGGGCGGCGGCGCGCGCAGCCAGTACTGGGCGCAATTGCTGGCCAATGTGCTGGGACGCGAAATGCGCACCCTGCACAACAGCGAACTGTCGGCCAGCCTGGGCGCGGCCAAGCTGGGCTTTGCCGCCATCGGCGACACCAGCCTGCTGGCGCAGGGCTTGCCCATCAAAAACACTTTCCTGCCCGATGCCGCGCACAGCGCAGCCTTGAGCATCCGCTACGGTCGCTACCGTAGCCTGTTTCCCGCCGTGCAAGCCTTGCACCAACTCAGTGATAAGGAATAGTAATGAATCAGCTGCAACAATTGAAGCAAACCAGTACCGTCGTCGCCGACACGGGTGACTTTTTGCAATTGGCCCGTTTCGCGCCACAAGACGCGACCACCAACCCGTCGCTGATCCTGAAAGCTGTGCTGCAGCCCGATTACGCGCCCTTGCTGGAAAGCACGGTTGCCGCGCATAAATCCGCCTCGCTGGACGATATCGTCGACCAGGTGCTGGTGCGCTTCGGCCTGGAAATTTTGAAAGTGGTGCCGGGCCGCGTGTCGACGGAAGTCGATGCCCGCTTGAGCTTTGACCGCGCAGCCACCGTGGCCCGGGCGCGCCGCCTGATCGCCCTGTACGAACAAGCGGGCGTCCAGCGCGAGCGCGTGCTGATCAAGATCGCCGCCACCTGGGAAGGCATCCAGGCGGCCCGTGAACTGGAAAAAGATGGCATCTTTTGCAACCTGACCCTGCTGTTTGCATTTTGCCAGGCCGTCGCCTGCGCCGACGCGAAAGTGCGCCTGATTTCGCCGTTCGTGGGCCGCATCTACGACTGGCACAAGAAATCCCTGGGCGCGGCATGGGACGAAGCGGCGCGCAGCCTGTCCAACGATCCAGGTGTACAGTCGGTCACGCGCATCTTCAATTACTACAAACAACATGGCATCGCCACGCAAGTGATGGGCGCCAGCTTCCGCAACGTGGGACAGATCACGGCCCTGTCCGGCTGCGACTTGCTGACCATCAGCCCAGACCTGCTGGCCAAGCTGGAAGCGTCCAACGCACCATTCGAGCGCGCGCTGGGCGGCGACTTGGGCGCGGCGCAGCCGGCCATCACGTATGACGAAGCGGCTTTCCGCTACGCCTTGAACGACGATGCGATGGCGACCGAAAAGCTGGCCGAAGGCATCCGCGGCTTTGCCGTCGATGCGGGCAAGCTGGACGCCATGATCGAAAAGTTACGCAATCAATAACGCATGCAATCAGTTTTCACCCGTAGCACCAGTCGCTTTTCACAATAAAAACTCTTGGAGATCTTCATGAAAAAAGTCATTACCGCCACCCTGCTGCTGTCCGCCGCCTGCGGCGCCTTCGCTGCCGATAAACCGCTGAAATCCATCGGCGTGAGCGTGGGCGACCTGGCCAACCCGTTTTTTGTCGCCATCGGGCGTGGCGCGGAAGAAAGCGCGAAAAAGCTGGGCGGCCCTGGCGTGAAAGTCACCACTGTTTCCAGCAAGTATGACCTGAACACCCAGGTGGACCAGATTGAAAACTTTATTGCCAACAAAACCGACATCATCATCCTGAATGCCGTCGATTCCAAGGGCATCGCCCCGGCCATCAAGAAAGCACGCAATGCGGGTGTGGTCGTGATCGCCGTCGACGTGGGCGCCGTGGGCGCTTCGGCCACCGTGATGTCCGACAACACCATGGCGGGCGACGTGTCGTGCGCCTACCTGGCCAAGCAGATCGGCGGCAAGGGCAATGTCGTGATCCTCAACGGCCCGCCGGTCACGTCCGTGATCGACCGCGTCAACGGCTGCAAGAAAACCCTGGCCGCGTTCAAGGATATCAAGATCCTGTCCGACAACCAGAACGCGGGCGGCAGCCGCGACGGCGGCATGACCGTGATGTCGAATTTGCTGACGGCCTATCCGAAGATCGACGGCGTATTCGCCATCAATGACCCGACGGGCATCGGCGCCGAACTGGCGATCAAGCAATCGAAGCGCACGGACGTGAAACTGATCACGGCCGTCGATGGCGCGCCCGATGGCCAGAACGCCCTGAAGAACAAGGCCGGCCTGTTTGCCGCCACCTCGGCGCAAAACCCCTACCGCATGGCCACGGACGCCGTGCAGATGGGCTACGACATCATGAATGGCCGCACGCCGAAGCAAACCATGGTGCTGTTGCCGACCCCGGCCATCACCAAGGAAAACGTCGCCACCTACGCGGGCTGGGTAAAGAACTGATCTGCCTGACCTGAACCACGAGGCGCCGCCAGCTTGCGGGCAGGCGGCGCCAGTTTCACAAGCAAGGAAGGACAGTCATGAGCGACGATATTATTTTTGAAATGCGCGGCATCGAGAAGCGCTTTGGCGCCACGCGCGCGCTGCGCGGCGTGCACCTGACGGTGCGCAGCGGCGAAATCCATGCCGTGATGGGCGAAAACGGCGCCGGCAAGAGCACCCTGATGAAGATTTTGTCCGGCGTGTACACCCCCGATGCGGGCGAAATCATTCTCGACGGCAAGCCGATCAAGATCCGTAATCCGGGCGAGGCGCGCGCGCTGGGCATTAACCTGATTTACCAGGAATTGAGCGTGGCCAAGAACATGACGGTGGCGCAGAACGTCTTCATGGGCAGCGAACCGCAAGGACCGTTCTGGACCGTCAAGGGCGGCGAAATGCGCGCGCGCACCAACGCCATCCTGGCCGACCTCGGTTCCCGCTTCGACGCGGACACCATGGTGTCGACCCTGTCGATCGCCGAGCAGCAGCAGGTGGAAATCGCCCGCGCCCTCGTGCATGAAAGCCGCATCCTGATCATGGACGAGCCCACTGCCGCCCTGTCCGACCGGGAAACCGAACAATTGTTCCGCATCATCGAAGAACAGCGCGACAAGGGCCTGGCCGTGCTCTACATCAGCCACCGCATGGCCGAGGTGGAGCGCCTGGCGCGCCGCATCACGGTGCTGCGCGACGGCGCCTATGTGGGCGAGCTGGGCAAGGATGAACTGGATCAAAAGAAAGTCGTGCAAATGATGGTGGGGCGCCCCGCCGACGACTTTTATTCGCACCAGCGCCGCACCACGCGTGGCGCCGAGCGCCTGCGCGTGGAAAGCGTGGGCGGTGGCAAGGTCAAGCCCGCCTCGTTTGCCCTGCATGCGGGCGAAGTGACGGGCCTGGCCGGCCTGGTCGGCGCGGGCCGCACGGAACTGGCGCGTTTGATCTTTGGCGCTGACAAGAAGCAATCGGGGCAAGTGTGGCTCGACGGCCAGGAAGTACATATCCACCGGCCGCTGACGGCGATACGCCACGGCATCGGCTACCTGCCGGAAGACCGCAAGAGCCTGGGCTTGTTCATGCAATTGTCGGCCATGGAAAACATGTCGATGAATATTCTTGCTAAGCATTCCACGGCGGGCGTGGTGAACCGTGGCGCCCTGACCCAGCTCACGCGCGAGGCGATCGCCAACCTCAACGTCAAGGTCTCGGGACCGGACGGCATCGTGGGGGGATTATCCGGCGGCAACCAGCAGAAAGTCTTGCTGGCACGGTGGCTGGCCATCGCGCCGAAAGTGCTCATCCTCGACGAGCCGACGCGGGGCGTGGACGTGGGCGCGAAGAGCGAAATTTACAAGATCATCCACCAGTTGGCGGATGCGGGTACGGCCGTACTGTGCATTTCCAGCGAACTGGCCGAGCTGGTCGGCATTTGCGACCGCGTGATGGTGATGTGCGAAGGACGTTTGACGGGCGAAGTGACGGGCGACGACATCACGCAGGAAAACATCCTCGCCTATGCCACGCAGCTGGAAGCGGCGTAAGAGTACGCAATAGAATAATCATTCAGGAGATTGACCATGACAACGACTACCACCAGCGGCGCCCCGCGCGCCGGCGAACCCTTCAATGCCTCGAACCTGATGCGCCGCCTGGGCATGCTGCCCGTGCTGGTCGTGCTGTACCTGGCCATGTACGGCCTGACCGTATATTTCTCGGCCGACGGCACGTCGACCTTTATGACCAGCAATAACACCATGAACATCTTCCGCCAGGTGTCGATCAATATCGTGCTGGCGTCTGGCATGACTTTCGTCATTCTCACCAGCGGCATTGATTTATCGGTCGGCTCCGTGCTGGCCGTCTCGGCTGTGGCAGGCATGCTGATGTCGCTGTCGGCGCAGTTTGCCGGCTTCTCGATTCCCACCTTCCTCATCGTCGGCCTGCTGCTGGGCGCGCTGAATGGCGTGCTGGTGGCCCTCGTCGGCCTGAACCCCTTCGTCGTGACTTTGGGCACCATGACGGCCCTGCGCGGCGCCGCCTATCTGCTGGCCGACGGCACCAGCGTGCTGAACACGGAAATCCCAAGCTTCGAATGGATGGGCAACGGCAGCTTCCTGGCCGTGCCCTGGCTGATCTGGCTGGCCGCGGCCGTCGTGCTGCTGACCTGGTTTATCCTGCGCAAGACGACGCTGGGCCTGCATATCTACGCCGTCGGCGGCAATATCCAGGCGGCCCGTTTGACGGGCATCAAGGTAGGCCTCGTGCTGATGTTTGTCTACACGATCAGCGGCCTGTTCGCTGGCCTGGGCGGCGCCATGTCGGCCAGCCGTCTGTATGCGGCCAACGGCAACTGGGGCACCGGCTATGAGCTGGACGCCATCGCGGCCGTCGTGCTGGGCGGCACCAGCCTGATGGGCGGCGTGGGTTCCGTCTGGGGCACCGTCATCGGCGCCCTGATCATCGGCGTGATGAACAATGGCTTGACGATTCTGGGACTGTCGTCGTTCTGGCAGTATGTGGCGAAAGGTGTCGTGATCGTGCTGGCGGTGATTCTGGATAAATGGCGCCAGTCGCACGCGCAGAATTAAAGTCCGGGGTCAGACCCGATGGGGAATGTGTCCCGATGGGACGCATTCCGATCGCGAAGCGACTGACCCCAGCATTACTTCACTTAAACTCCAGTCGCATCTCCACATGCGCAATCCCCGCCTCTTCAAATACCTCCCCCTGCTGCACGAAACCGTGGCGCGCATAGAATGGCGCGGCCACGGTTTGCGCATTCAGCACCACCGCTGCATCGCCCCGTTCGCGGGCCTTTTGCATCAGCAAGCTCAAAATGGCGCCGCCCACGCCCGTACCACGGCCCGGCTGGCGCACGGCCATGCGGCCGATGTGGCCGTCTGGCAATAGCCTGCCCGTGCCGATGGCGTTGCCGGAGCCGTCATAGGCAACGGCGTGCAGGCAGACGGCGTCCATGTCGTCGAGTTCGATCTCGGCCGGCACTTTCTGTTCATCAACGAAAACTTCAAAACGAATGGCGGTGGCGTCAAGGCCCAGGGTGGCCCAGTCGCCGAGGCGGATGGTGTGCTTGGTCATGGTAGGTGCTAATGTAAGACGGGACGCAATTGTCGCACGGCCCGCCTTGAGGGAAGAAGGTCAGTCCAGCTTCACCAGCTGCTTGCCGAAGTTACGCCCTTTCAACAGGCCGATGAAGGCGTCGGGCGCGCTGGCCAGGCCATCGGCCACGGATTCGCGGAATTTCAGTTTGCCCGTCGCCACCAAGGCACCCAGTTCAGTCAAGCCCTGCGGCCAGAATTCCGCTTGCTCCGAAACGATAAAGCCGCGCATCGTCAGGCGGTTGGTGAGGATGAAGCGCGCATTGTCAATTGGCGTCGGCTCGCCGTTGTAGCCAGCGATCCAGCCACATAGGGCTACGCGGCCAAAGGCGTTGGTGCGCGCCAGGGCCGCGTCAAACATGGCGCCGCCCACGTTTTCAAAGATGGCGTCGATGCCGTCCGGTGTAGCCGCCGCCAGGTCGACTGCCAGCTTGCCCGCCTTGTAGTCGACACAGGCGTCGAAACCCAGTTCCTTGACGACATATGCGCATTTCTCCGCCCCGCCAGCGATGCCCACGACCCTGCAGCCTTTCAATTTGGCCAGCTGGCCCACGACGCTGCCCACGGCGCCACTGGCCGCCGACACGACGACGGTTTCGCCCGCTTTCGGCGCCATGATCTGGTTCAAGCCATACCACGCCGTCATGCCGGGCATGCCGACGGAACCCAGGTAGGCCGAGGCGGGAATATGCGTCGTGTCGACCTTGCGCAGCATCGTGCCGTCCGATACAGCCACTTCCGTCCAGCCCAGGGTACCGACAACCGTGTCGCCCACGGCGAACTTCGGATGCTTCGATTCGAGCACCACGCCCACCGTGCCGCCTATCATGGTTTCATCGAGCGCCTGCGGCGCCGCATAGCTTTTATTCGCACTCATGCGTCCGCGCATGTACGGGTCGAGCGACAGATACTGGTTGCGCACCAGCAGCTGGCCCTCCGTGATGGCGGGAATCTCTGCCGTTTCCAGGCGGAAGTTATCCGGCTGGACTTCAGCCGTGGGGCGCGAGGCGAGGACGATGCGTTGGTAGGTGGTCATGATGCTCCTTGACGATTGGTAGAGTCAGCGGAAGGCCGAAGTCTGTTGCGTAACGACTAAATCTCATAATCCATGCATTGCCGTGCTTCCCGCACAGCCCAAACAAACGGCTTGATTTTGACGTGCTCGGGATGGTTCTGGTAGGCATCGAGCGCTGCGCGGCTGGCGAACTCACTGTAGAGCACGATGTCATAGGTGGCTTCCAGGCCCGGCTGGGCCACGGCTACCTCGAATTTCAAGATGCCTGGCACCAGGTCGGCGCAGGAATCGAGCAAGGCTTTCAGTTTCAAGGCATTCGTGGCGCGGTCGGCACCTTCGGCGTGGTCTAACAGTTTCCAGAAAACGATGTGCTTGATCATGGTGGCAGGCTGCTTGTTTATAAACGAAGCATTACTGTAACCGCTATCGGCCCGGCTTGCAGGAACAGGGCAGGCAATGCAAACGGGCGGCCCTGGAAGCCGCCCGCAGACTGGGTTTTATCTACATTACAGCACTTCGAACAGGCCGGCCGCGCCCTGCCCGCCGCCGATGCACATCGTGACGACCACGTATTTGACGCCGCGGCGCTTGCCCTCGATCAAGGCGTGGCCCGTCAGACGCGCACCCGACACGCCGTACGGGTGGCCGACGGCGATCGCCCCGCCATTGACGTTCAGGCGGTCCATGGGGATGCCCAGAGTGTCGGCGCAATACAGCACTTGTACGGCAAATGCTTCATTAAGTTCCCACAAGCCGATGTCGGCCACCGTCAAGCCCGCCTTTTTCAGCAGTTTCGGAATGGCAAACACGGGACCGATGCCCATTTCATCGGGTTCGCAGCCGGCCACGGCAAAACCGCGGAAGATGCCCAGCGGCTGCAAGCCTTTTGCTTCGGCCACTTTCGCATTCATGACGATGGCCATCGAGGCGCCGTCGGAAAACTGGCTGGCGTTGCCTGCGCTGATGACGCCGCCCGGCATGGCGGAACGGATCTTCGCGACGCCTTCATAGGTCGTGTCGGCGCGGATGCCTTCATCGCTGGAAATCGTCACCTCGCGCGACACCAGCATGCCGCTGGCCTTGTCAGCCACGCCCATGATGGTGGTCATCGGCACGATTTCCGCGTCGAACAGGCCGGCCGCCTGGGCCGCGGTGGCGCGCTGCTGGCTTTGCGCGCCATACACATCCTGGCGCTCGCGCGAAATCTGGTAGCGCTTGGCCACGGTTTCGGCCGTCTGCAGCATGGGCCAGTACACTTCCGGCTTGTGCTGCTGCAGCCAGACATCGCGGTACATATGCGTATTCATTTCATTTTGCACGCAGGAAATCGATTCCACACCGCCCGCCGCATAGATATCGCCTTCGCCGGCGATGATGCGTTGCGCCGCCAGGGCGATGGCCTGCAAGCCCGACGAGCAGAAACGGTTGACGGTCATGCCGGCCGTAGTGACGGGGCAGCCGCCGCGCAAGGCGACCTGGCGCGCGATGTTACCTCCCGTGGCGCCCTCCGGGAAGGCGCAGCCGACCAGCACGTCTTCCACTTCCTCCGCCTCGATGCGCGCGCGCTCGACGGCAGCGGCCAGCACGTGGCCGCCCAGGGTGGCGCCGTGCGTCATGTTGAACGCGCCCTTCCAGGACTTGGCCAGGCCCGTGCGGGCGGTCGATACGATGACGGCTTCATTCATGCTGTGTCTCCTTGTGGGAATGTTATTGGTCAATGATGGTATCTGAGCAAGCAGAATAGCACATTTAAGTACGGTCGTTCGCAAAGTTATGGCGAGCGCCAATATGTAAGCTTCGTGTAAGTTTCAAGCAAGCATGACGTAAGTTTCAGAGAACACACTCGCCCCAAGCTGTTGCAAGAATGGTCAAAAAGACCTCGGCAGCAGTTCACTATAAAACATAGGGAGACAAACCATGGCAACACCATCCGGCTCGGCCGACGTACGGAAATTTTCCACAAAGGGAACGCCGATCACGCCTGAAGAACGCAAGGTCATCTTTGCGTCTTCGCTCGGCACCGTCTTTGAGTGGTACGATTTTTATCTGTACGGTTCGCTCGCTTCCATCATCGCCAAGCAATTTTTCATCGGCGACCCCACCACCACCTTCATTTTCGCCCTGCTGGCCTTTGCCGCCGGCTTCATCGTGCGTCCCTTCGGCGCGCTGGTCTTCGGCCGCCTGGGCGACATGATCGGACGCAAGTACACCTTCCTGATCACCATTTTGATCATGGGCGGCTCCACCTTCATCGTCGGCTTGCTGCCGGGCCATGCTTCCATCGGCATCGCCGCGCCGATCATCCTCGTCATCCTGCGCATCCTGCAAGGCCTTGCACTGGGCGGCGAATACGGCGGCGCAGCCACCTATGTGGCCGAGCACGCGCCTGAAGGCAAGCGCGGCGCGTTCACGGCGTGGATACAAACGACGGCTACCCTGGGCTTCTTCCTGTCGCTGATGGTCATCTTGGGCACCCGCCTGGCGACCGGCGAGAAGGATTTCGAAGCATGGGGCTGGCGCATTCCCTTCCTGGTCTCCGTCATCCTGCTGGGTATTTCCGTGTGGATCCGCCTGGCCATGAATGAATCGCCAGCGTTTTCCAAGATGAAAGCCGAGGGCAAGACCTCGAAAGCACCACTGACGGAAGCATTCGGCAAGTGGAAAAACCTGAAGATCGTCATCCTGGCCCTGATCGGCCTGACCGCTGGCCAGGCCGTCGTCTGGTACACGGGCCAGTTCTACGCCCTGTTCTTCATGATCCAGACCCTGAAAGTGGACCTGGCAACGGCCAACGTTTTGGTCGCCGTCGCCCTGCTGCTGGCCACGCCGTTCTTCCTGTTCTTCGGCAGCCTGTCCGACCGCATCGGCCGCAAGTACATCATCCTCGGCGGCTGCCTGATCGCCGCGGCGACCTACTTCCCGATCTTCAACGGCCTGACCCACTTCGCCAATCCGCAGCTGGAAGCGGCACTGAAGAACTCGCCAGTGGTGGTGGTGGCAGATCCGGCCTCTTGCCACTTCCAGTTCAACCTGACGGGCCAGAAGAAGTTCCCATCGTCGTGTGACATCGCCACGGCTTTCCTGTCGAACAGCTCGGTGAACTACACGAAAGAAGATGCACCGGCCGGCAGCGTGGCAAAAGTGCGCATAGGTGCCAAGGAATTAACCTCGTTTAACGCCGTCATGACGGCCGATGGCTTGAATTTCGATGCGGACAGCAAAGCCAAGGAAGCCGCGTTCAAGAAAGAAATCGGCGCCGGCATCAAGGAAGCGGGCTATCCGGCCAAAGCGGACCCTGACCAGATCAACAAGCCGATGGTCGTATTGCTGCTGTTCATCCTGGTACTGTACGTGACCATGGTGTATGGCCCGATCGCCGCCATGCTGGTGGAAATGTTCCCGACCCGTATCCGTTACACCTCGATGTCCCTGCCCTACCATATCGGTAACGGCTGGTTCGGCGGTTTGCTGCCGACCACGGCCTTCGCGCTGGTGGCCTTCAAGGGCGATATCTATTACGGCTTGTGGTACCCGATCGTCATCGCCCTGGCGACGGTGGTCATCGGCACCCTGTTCGTCAAGGAAACGAAGGATAACAATATCTACGCCGACGATTGATACGATCCAGCCCCGGCCGCAATGCCGGGGTCTGCAAAGCAAAACGCCGCTGACTGGTCAGCGGCGTTTGTTTTTTATGCGGCGTATGCGGCGGCAAGCTTAGTTGTCGTTCTTCTTTTTCAGCTGGTCGCGCTGCTGCACGTATTCCTGGTAGCTGGTCTGGTTGCGCTTGCGGCAGGCATTGCGGTCGTCAAAGTTATTGAGGCTGTTGCAATACTCACCGATCTTGTCCCGGTTCGCGTCATACAAGACTTCACAGCCAGTCATGGCCAGCAAGAAGGGAACGATCAAATATTTCATTGCTACTCTCATGGATAGGGACGAAATTGCGCGTAAAAACACCAGATTGCCCACTTGATAAGCGAGCAAGCTTTATCTTAACGCGATCCCGGAGGAAAGTACAAGCGCTCGGTATTACTGAATGGAAAGGATTTCCGGCGCGCCGCATGCTATGGTAGAAGTTTATTCCACCGTACTCGCGCCAGGCATGCCGACCATTGCTCCCTCCCCCTGCGGCCCATTGCAGCGCCATTTCGACGCCTTGCTGCAGGACGTCTGCGCCAGCGTGGCGATGCAAGCCGGTAACTTGCTCGATAGCATATATCTGTATGGCAGCGTCGCTCGCGGCGACGCCACGCCGGGCGTATCCGACCTCGACCTCACCCTGGTGCTGCGCCATCCTCCCACGCAGCAGCAGACCGACGCGCTGGAAGCGCTGCGCCTGGCCTTGCAGGCGCGCCACCCGGAAGTACTGAAAATCGATTTCGATATCGGCCAGCGGGCCCAGGTGCTGGCACCGGAGCACCTGTACAGCTGGGGTTACTGGCTCAAGCACCAGTGCCGCTGCCTGTGGGGCGATGACCTGGCGTCGCACTTTGCGCCGTTCGCGCCTTCGCGCGCCATCGCCCTGGCCGTGAATGGCGACTTTGTTCGCGTGCTGGACGATTATGCGCAGCGCCTTGATGACGAGCGAGACCCTGTCGCCATCGTCCGCCTGCAGCGCGAAGCGTCGCGCAAGCTGATCCGTTCCTGCAACATCGTGCGCCAGGATGACGATCCCTGCTGGCCTGGCAGCCTCGATGACCATGTCGCGCTGCTGCTACGGCATTACCCCGCCATGCAAGCGCAAATGGCCTATTTCCTTGCCCAGGCCAGGCCCGGTGCCGTGCCAGCCCGCGGTTTTACGCCAGCGCTGCGCCAGTTCACACAGTGGCTGGAGCAGCAACAGGCGAGCTAAACGCCCCACTCCTCATTCAACAATGGATTGCCGGCCGCAAACGCCGCCAAGTGTTCCAGCAGCACACGCACGCGGGCCGGCAGGTAGCGCCGCTGCGTCCACACGGCATACACGTGGCGCGGCTGAGGCATCCAGTCGGGCAAGACGCGCACCAGGCTGCCACTGGCCACTTCGTCGCGGCATTGCAGCAGCGGACACAGCAGGATACCGATGCCCGCGTCAGCCATCTCCACGGCCAGGCGCATCTCGTTGACACGCAGGCGCGCCTGCGGTTCGATTACCATTTCGGCGCCGTCGCCAGGCCGCCGCAAGCGCCAGCTGCGCAGCGGCTCGGCCACGATCAGCTCGTGTCGCGCCAGTTCCTGCAAGTCGCGCGGCACGCCGGCGCGCGCCAGATAGCCGGGCGCGGCCACCATGACCAGCGCGGCGCTGCCCAGGCGGCGCTGCATCAGCGAAGAATCGTCGAGCGCGCCCACGCGGATGGCCAGGTCGGCGCCGCTGCCCACCAGGTCTTGCAGCAGGTTCGACAGTTCCAGTTCCAGGCGGATGTCCGGATACTTCTGCATGAAACTGACCCAGGCCGGCGTCAGCAAGCCGCTGGCGAAGTTGACGGGCGCCAGCACGCGGATGCTGCCCGAGACGGCCGACAGGCTGGCGTCGAGCTGCTGCGTCGCTTGCCGCAAGGCATGCACCAGGGGACGGCATTGCTCGTAGTATTGCCAGCCTTCCGCCGTCGGCTGCAGGCGGCGCGCGCTGCGGTTGAGCAAGCGGTAGCCCAGCTGGCTTTCCAGCTTTTGCAGCCGGCGCGTGACGGTCGCGGCGGGCAAGTCTTCCTTGACGGCCGCCGCATGCAGGCTGCCTGCCTCAACGATGGCGACAAACAGGGCGAGATCATCTAACATGATTTCATTTTCGGAATTTGAAATTAAAAATTTGGCTCTAGTATAGATTGCTGCAAGTCGTTACGCTGCCACATCCTCACAATTTCGAAAGTTCCCCATGTCCGAAGCCCTGCGCCTGCGCTGCGTATTTGCCTTCCTGATGTCGCTGCTCATGACCCTGCTGATGAGCGCCTGGGTCACCTGGCTCAATATCGGCCTGCAAGCAGACTTTCTACCTCGCTGGCGCCATGCGTTCTTTGCCGCCTGGCCCGTGGCCTTCTGCGCCGTGATGCTGTTCGCGCCCCGCGTGCAGCTGATGAGCCGCAGCATCGTGACCCGGCTCGCCCGCTACCCTTAACCGGCAGTTAAGCACTGGCAATATCACTCGGTCACTCACGCCCACGGCTGCCCCGATCCGGGCTATGCTATGGCCGTCCTTGTTCTTACAGTGGAATGCCCATGCTCGATCACGTCTCCCTCACCGTCAGCGATCTGGAACGCGCCGAGCGCTTCTACGACGCCATCTTCGCCGCGCTGGACGTGCCCAAGGTGGGCAGCGACCATGGCCACGCCTGGATAGGCTATGGCGAGCGCAGCGATGCCGAACATCCCGAACGCAGCTATTTTTCCGTGCGCCTGGGGCCGAAGCCCGACGACGCGCCGCGCCGCCATTGCTGCTTCAAGGCCCCCTCACGCGCGGCCGTGGAAGCGTTCTGGCATGCGGGCCTGGCGCACGGCGGCATCGACCTGGGCGCGCCCGGCCTGCGCCACTATCACGCCAGCTATTACGCGGCCTTTTTGTTCGATCCGGACGGCAACCGCATCGAAGCCGTCTGCCACCGCGCCGACGTCGGCTGACAGGACGGGAAATCCGTTTCTGTTCGGCATTTCCACTTCGTGACGATTTGCCTATAATGGCTGGAACGCCATACCGGTCCCCGGTCCCTGCACCAAGAAGGAGATTCATGCATCATTTATTCGTTGGCCGCCCCGCGCGCACCATGCTCCTCTCCAGCGCAGGCTTGCTGCTGGCAGGCTGTTTTTCCGGCTGTTCCCTGCTGCCGTCGTCGCCTGCCACGCCCGGCGTGCCCGCCACGGCTGCCCTGCCCGACGCCAGCATCGCCTACACCCTGAGCGGCCAGGGCGGCTTGCCCGTGGTGTTCCAGTCGGCCATGGGCGACGGCAAGGATGTGTGGGCCAAGGTGGTGCCCGAAGCCGGCAAACAGCACCGCGTACTCGTGTACGACCGTCCCGGCTACGGCGACAGCCGCAAAACCACCACGCCGCGCGATCCCTGCACCATTGCTGCCCAGCAGCGCGCCCTGTTGACACAAGCGGGTCTGAAACCGCCGTATGTGCTGGTGGGCCATGGCTTGGGCGGACTGTACCAGTACGTATATGCCAAGCTGTACCCGCAGGACGTAGCCGGCCTGGTCCTGCTCGATCCCACGCACCCGCAGCAATGGAACCGGACGCAGACGGACGCGTCCACTTACGCCATGCTCGTGAAGACGCGGCGTAAACTCATGTTCAACAGTACGGAATCGGCGGAATTCGATGCACAGACGCAATGCCTGCAACATGTCGACATGAGCAGCCCGCTGCGCGTGCCCGCCATGCTGCTGGTGCGCGACAAGTTCGGCATCGAGGAAATGGGCTCGTTTGAAAACGTGGTGCGGGCCCAGGAAAAAGATTGGCAGCGCCTGTCCGGCGCGCCAGCCATCGAGCGCATCACGGGCGCCGGCTATTACATCCAGAAAGACAACCCCGTCATCGTCAACGAGGCGATCAAGATGGTGGCCAAGAAGAAATAAAAAAAGGGCAGAGAAATCTGCCCTTTTTCATTCAGCGCGCGTGCATCAGCTATTGAAGCCCTTGCCCTCGCCCGCCAGCTTTACCAGCAGCGGCGCCGGAGTCCACGCTTCGCCGTGGCGGCCTTTGGCGTAGCCGGCAATCGCGCCCTGCACGTTCGGCAAGCCTACCGTGTCGGCGTAGAACATGGGGCCGCCGCGGAACAGTGGGAAGCCGTAGCCCGTCAAGTACACCATGTCGATGTCCGAGGCGCGCAAGGCGATGCCCTCTTCCAGGATGCGTGCGCCCTCATTGACCAGCGCGTACACAAGGCGTTCGACGATTTCCTGGTCGCTGATCTTGCGCCGCGCCACGCCGATGTCGGCCGAATGCTGGACGATCATCGCATTGACCTGCTCCGACGGATAGGCTTTGCGGTCGCCCGCCTTGTAGTCATACCAGCCGGCGCCCGCCTTCTGGCCATAGCGTTTCAATTCACACAGCAAATCGGCCGTCTTCGAATACGTCACTTCCGGCTTTTCCACAGTGCGGCGCTTGCGAATGGCCCATCCGATGTCGTTGCCGGCCAGGTCGCCCATGCGGAACGGGCCCATGGCAAAACCGAATTTCTCGGCCGCCTTGTCGACCTGTTCCGGCAGACAGCCTTCTTCCAGCAGGAAGCCGGCCTGCCGGCTGTATTGCTCGATCATGCGGTTACCGATGAAACCGTCGCACACGCCCGAGACGACGCCCGTCTTTTTCAGCTTTTTCGACAGCGCCAGTGCCGTCGCCAGCACGTCCTTGCCCGTTTCCTTGCCACGCACGATTTCCAGCAGCTTCATGACGTTTGCGGGGCTGAAGAAATGCGTGCCGATCACGTCTTGCGGACGCTGGGTAAACGCGGCGATCTTGTCCAGGTCCAGAGTCGAGGTGTTCGAAGCGAGGATGGCGCCCGGCTTCATGACGGCATCGAGCTGCCTGAAGACGGTTTCCTTCACGCCCAGCTCCTCGAAGACGGCTTCGATGACGATGTCGGCTTGCGCAATGTCAGCATACGCCAGCGTGCTGCTGACCAGGGCGATGCGCTGCTCGGCCTTCTCTTGCGTCAGTTTGCCCTTCTTCACCGTGTTCTCGTAATTCTTGCGGATGGTGGCCAGGCCCTTGTCCAGCGCTTCCTGCTGCGTTTCCAATAGCTTGACGGGAATGCCCGCGTTGGCGAAATTCATGGCGATGCCGCCGCCCATGGTGCCGGCACCGACAATCGCCGCGCTGGCGATGCTGCGCACGGGTGTGTCGGCCGGCACGTCGGGCACCTTGCTGGCAACACGCTCGGCGAAGAAGGCATGGCGCAGGGCTTTCGACTCGGGCGACTGCACCAGTTGCATGAACAGCTCGCGCTCGTACTTCAAGCCATCCTCGAACTTCATCGTCACGGCGGCCGCCACGGCATCGACGCATTTCAGCGGCGCGGGGAATGGGCCGGACATGGCTTTCACCGTATTGCGCGAAAACTGCAGGAAGGCTTCATGGTGAGGGTAATCGACCTTGCGCTCGCGCACTTTCGGCAGCGGGCGCACATCAGCCACCTTGGTGGCGAAGGCTACGGCGGCTTTCAGCAAGTCGGCGCCGGGGGCGATGACTTCATCGAACAGGGCCGTGCCGGCCAGTTTTTCGGACGCCACGGGCGTGCCCGAAACGATCATGTTCAAGGCCATTTCCAGGCCCAGCACACGCGGCAGGCGCTGCGTGCCGCCCGCGCCCGGCAAGATGCCGAGCTTGACTTCAGGCAAAGCCATTTGCGCGCCTGGCGCGGCCACGCGGTAGTTGCAGCCCAGCGCCAGCTCCAGGCCGCCGCCCATGCAGACGCTGTGGATGGCCGCCACCACCGGTTTGGTGGATTGTTCGACGACGTTGATCAGGGTGTGCAGTGTCGGTTCCGTGAGCGCCTTGGGCGAATTGAATTCCTTGATATCGGCACCGCCCGAAAAGGCCTTGCCGGCGCCCGTAATGACGATGGCTTTGACGGCCTCGTCCGCCAGCGCCTGGCGGATGCCCGCGACGGCGGCAGTGCGCGTCGCCAGGCCCAGCCCATTGACGGGCGGATTGGCGAGGGTAATGACGGCAACAGCGCCGTTCACTTGATATTCAGCACTCATGTCTCTTCCTTATTGATTTTGCTCAGCGATGAGGTGGTTGCAAGGGATGAAGCTTTACTATACCGCATAAAAGAACGCTCGTATTATTTTTATCTCGACGCGCGCAGCGCCTGTGCCTGTCGTCATGGTACAACATCGCCCACGCCGGCTGGCCGCCCCCTCGGAAAAAAGGGCCAGCAACTATCGATAACATATTCATTTAAATAAATAAAAAACAACAAGTAAAACAGCGTTTTATAATCTGCTGAATATGCCTTCCTATCCATGCGCAGGCCACTGGCGACACTTTCAGCATTATTTATTCAGGGCACTTGTTTTTCTCATGGCGCTGAGGAATAATAAAATTATTGATTCAAATCAATACTCTGCAACTGATTTAATATTATGGAGCAATGGCGCCCGATAACGCCGTGTTCGATTTTGTTATATCGTGCAGATTCTCACCAATTATCACACCCGCCCTTTCCGGGTAATGATGCAAGCGTTTTATATCGTCATTAGCTGTCAGTATTATCGCCACTCCTTTCTCTTCTCACATTGAAGGAAATACTATGGACGCAGCCAGCCATGTCAGCCACTCCCAGGATTTGGACTTACAAGCGATAAATACTGCATTGAACCGTGTCCAGGCCGTCATCGAATTCGAACTCGACGGCACCATCCTGCATGCGAATGACAATTTCCTGCGCGTCCTCGGCTACACCTTGGCCGAAGTGCAAGGCAAGCACCATGCCATTTTCTGCGACGCCGAGTATGTGAAAACGTCCGAATACGCCGACTTCTGGGGCAAACTGGGCCGTGGCGAATTCGACCATGGCGAATACAAGCGCCGTGCCAAGGATGGTCGCGAAGTGTGGATCAACGCTTCCTACAACCCCATCCTCGATGCGGATGGCAAGCCGTATAAAGTCATCAAGTTTGCCACCGACATCACGGCCAGCAAACGCCGCAATGCCGATTACGAAGGCAAGATCGATGCCATCAGCAAGGCCCAGGCCGTGATCGAGTTCCGGCTCGACGGCACCATCCTCGACGCCAACGACAATTTCCTCAAGTCCGTCGGCTACACGCTCGATGAGATCAAGGGCCAGCACCACCGCATGTTTTGCCTGCCCGAATACGCCAGGAGCGACGAGTACGCGCAATTCTGGCATAAGCTGGGACAAGGCCAGTTTGATGCGGGCGAATACAAGCGCCTCACCAAGGATGGCCGCGAAATCTGGCTCAATGCCTCGTACAACCCCATTTTTGACGTGGAAGGCCGGCCCTTCAAGGTGGTCAAGTTCGCCAGCGACGTGACGGCCCTGAAAAAGCGCAACGCCGAATACGAAGGCAAGGTCAGCGCCATCGGCAAGGCGCAGGCCGTGATCGAATTCGACATGCAGGGCAATGTGCTGGACGCGAACGATAATTTCCTCGCCGTCATGGATTACGACTTGAGCGATATCCAGGGCGAGCACCACCGCATGTTCTGCGAGCCCGAGTATGCCAGCAGCGCCGAGTACAAGAAATTCTGGCAAAAGCTCAACCGCGGCGAATTCGATGCGGGACGCTACAAGCGCCTGGGCAACCATGGCAAGGTGGTGTGGATACAGGCCACCTACAACCCCATCCTGGACTTGAACGGTAAGCCGTACAAGGTAGTCAAGTTCGCCATCGACATCAGCGAACAGGTGAACCTGGAAAACAGCATCCAGTCCAAGGCCGCCAACGACAGCCGCAAGGTCAACGCCCTGCTCGATTCGGTGGCGCGCGCTGCGCAAGGCGATCTGACCTGCAATATCGTGCCTGAGGGCGACGAGCCGATCGACCTGCTGGCCGGCGGCATCAGCAAGATGATCGTCGACTTGCGCGGCGTGATCGGCAATGTGGTGTCGGCCGCCAACGGTTTTGCCGACGCCTCGCATACGATTGCCGAACGGGCGACGGGCGTGGCCGTGGGTACGCAGGCGCTGGGCGCCACGGTGGAAGAAATGAACGCCTCCATCGATGGCCTGACCTACTCCATCAATTCCATCGCGGAAAACACTTCGAATGCCGATTTCCTGGCGAAAGCCACGCAGCAGGAAGCGGAAGCGGGCGCGCGCGCCGTCGCCAAGTCAATCGAGGCGATGGACTTGATCAACCGCTCGTCGGAGGACATCGGCGAAATCGTCAAGGTCATCAGCGAAATCGCCAACCAGACGAATATGCTGGCCTTCAATGCCGCCATCGAGGCGGCGCGCGCGGGCGAGCACGGCCTGGGCTTTTCCGTCGTCGCCGACGAAGTGCGCAAGCTGGCCGAACGTTCTTCGCAAGCGACCAAGGAAATCTCCAAGCTGATCAACGAATCCGTCAAGCGCGTCTCGACGGGCAGCGAGATTTCGCGCCAGGCAAGCGATGCCTTCGACAAGATCGTCTCGGGCGTGGCGAAGACCACGCTGGCCATCTCGGATATCTCGAAGGCGGCCAACGAGCAGTTGCTGACGGCGCGTGAAGTGTCCACTGCGATCCAGTACATCGCCGAGGAAACGGAAAAGTCGGCCGCCAACTGCGACAGCATCGCCCGTTCGACGGATGGCTTGAACGAGCGCGCGGGCAGCCTGAACCAGACTGTCTCCGGCTTCGTGGTGTAGGCCATGAGCCACGCGGCCACCTTGACGCCCGAGGTGCTGACGAGCCTGATCGCGCTGGTGCGCGAGCATACGGGCATCGCCATGACCGCGCGCAAGAGCGTCCTGCTGGAACGGCGCTTGCAGCCTCGGCTGCAGGCGCTGCGCCTGCACAGCTACCAGGATTACCTGGACCGCGTCAGCAGCGACCGCGACGAGGTGGCCCATTTCATCGACCTGGTGACCACCAACGACACCCTGTTCTTCCGCACGCCGCAAATCTGGGATTACTTCCGCGACCGCTACCTGCCCGCCTGGGCCCGCGCCCACCCGGACGGCTGCCTGTCCATCTGGTCGGCGGCCGCCGCCAGCGGCGAAGAACTGTATTCGATCGCCATGCTGTGCGAGCAATTCAAGCTGCAAGCGCCCGCTTTCCGCTACCAGATCCTGGCCAGCGACATTTCGCAGCAAATCCTTGGCGCGGCGCGGGCCGGCCAATACAGCGGGCGTTCCGTCGAGCGCATCCGCTTGTCGCACCCGGACTTGCTGCGCAAATATTTCTCGCCTTCGCCGTATGGCGTCAAGGTCAACGAGGACTTGCGGCAGCACGTGAGCTTTGCACAGCATAATTTGCTGGAAGCGCTGCGGCCGGCGCGGCAATTCGACCTGGTCTTCCTGCGCAATGTGCTCATTTATTTCGATGCGGAGCACCAGGAAACCGTGCTGCGCCAGGCCCGCCTGAGCCTCAAGGATGAAGGCCGGCTGATCCTGGGCGAATCGGAAACCATCGCCCGGCTCGGTACCGGCTATCAATTCGAGTTTCCCATGATTTACAAGGCGGGACTGGCATGATCCACACGCACACTCCGGCAGACGCGCCGCCGCTGCAACTGGTTGGCATGGGGCAACTTGGTGTGGGTACGCAGGGCGAGCAGCTGCAAGCCTTGCTCGGCTCCTGCATCGGTATCGGCTTCATCTGGAAGAATGGCCCCTGCTGCGGCCTGGCTCACTGTTTGCTGCCGGAAGCGCCCGGCGCAGACAGCGCCCCAGGCGCCCCGAATGCACGCGCCCTTAATGCACGCTATGTGAGCCAGGCCGTGCCCTCGCTGCTGCGCCTGATGGGCGTGCGCGAAGCCGACTACGCCGATATCGAGGTGGTGCTGGCGGGCGGCGCAAGCATGTTCGGCCCCGACAATGGCCATGGCCGCCTGCAGGTGGGGCGGCAAAACGCGGCAGCGGCGCAAAAATACCTGGACCAGTGCGGCTTGCACCTCAGTTTTTGCGCGCTGGGCGGACGCCACGGGCGCCATTTGCTGATCGACTGCGCCCGGCACAGCTACGCCGTCACCGATGTGGTGGCGCGACCCGGATTGACTCCACGCAAGGAAGGCGTATATGGATATCCATGAAAACCACGAGGGCGGGCGCGACGGCGCCACCGAACTGTTCGGCTCCTTTCACCTGGGCGATGCTGAATTCGCCCTGCCCGCCAGTTGCATCCGCGAAGTGGTGAACTACCCCGCCAAAGTGACCGCCCTGCCCCTGTCGCCCGCGTATCTGGAAGGCATGTTCACTTTGCGCGGCAGCGTCATTCCAGTGGTCAACCTGGGCCGTTTGTTCCGCGCCGATGCGCCGCGCGCCGCGCCCACGGACAAGATCGCCATCCTCGACTTCCAGCAAGTGCTGATCGGCGTCGTCTTCCAGGATACGGGCGAAATCCTGCGCGTCCCCGCCAGCGCGCGCAGCGCCCTGCAGTATGCGGCCGGCGACGCGCACGCCGTCATCGCTGGCACGATCTTGCTCGACGGCGGCGCGCGCCTGCTGCAAATCCTCGACCCGCACGCCCTGCTGCACATTGAAAACGTGCCCCACGTGCTGGCCCTGCAGGCGACAGGCGCCAAGCTGAACACGGCTCGCTACCATGCGCAAAGCGAGCGCCGGCAATGCGTCAGCTTCCATGCGGCCGGGACCACGTTTGCCTTCGAAATGCTGGCCATCCAGGAAATCATCAAGGTGCCCGAACTGCACAGCTCCCTGCTGAATAGCGAGCTGTGCCTGGGACGCATGCATTTTCGCGGCAGCCAGGTGGCCGTCGTGGATTTTGGCGCCCTGCTGCAGGCGGCCGGGTCCGGCAATGCGGCCAAGGCTGCCACGCTGGAGCAGCGCATCATCGTCGTGCGCATTGATGACACCACCATCGGTTTTCTCGTTGACTCCGTCGACAGCATCGTGCATTTCTTTGGCGACGAGGTGCTGCCGATTCCCCTGCTGAGCAAGGCGCGCGCGGCCATGTTCGCCGGCTGCATCACGAAAGACGGTCTGGGCGACATCATTTTTCTCGACCACAAGGGCATCCTGTCGCAGGCGGAGATCGTCGACATGCGCGATGGCCACGCTCGCCTGTATCCGGCCGATACGGCAACGGCAACGGCCGCCACGCGCCAGGCGCAGCGCCGCGTCTACATCACGTTCACGGTGGAAAGCCGCTTCGCTGTGGAAATCGGCCAGGTGCGCGAAATCATCGATTTCAGCAGCGCCATCACCACGCCACCGGGCATGCCGGCCTGTATGCGCGGCCTGCTGAATTTACGCCAGCAAATGATCAGCATCATCGACCTGCGCCAGTTGTACGCGATGCCGGCCTTGCCTGACGAGGGCGCAGGCAAGATTTTGATCGTGGAACGGGGCGCCGAGCGCTACGGCTTCCTCGTCGACCATGTCGACAACATCATGACCATCTCTGACAGCCAGCGCTTTGCGGCGCCACAAATCATCCGCACGGGAGCACATGACGACTTGCGCAGCGAAATGGATGAAATGATCGATATCGGCACGCAGGCGCAGCGCCAGACCCTGTCCGTTTTCCAATGCGATCATTTGCTGGAAAAGCTGGGCTCGGCGCTGCCGCAGGCCGCATGAACGCGCTATAGCACTACATGCCGGGCAGCTGGTGGCCCTTGAACTGCTCGCGCAGCTTGTTCTTCTGGATCTTGCCCGTCGCGCCCATGGGCAGGGCGTCGATGAACAGCACGTCGTCCGGCGTCCACCACTTGGCGATCTTGCCCTCGAAAAACTGCAGCAAGGCTTCGCGCGTGACTGTCATGCCGGGACGCAACACCACGACGAGCACGGGGCGCTCGTCCCATTTCGGGTGGAACACGCCGATGCAGGCCGCCTGCAGCACGGCCGGGTGCGCCATGGCCAGGTTTTCCAGGTCGATGGTGCCTATCCACTCGCCGCCCGACTTGATCACGTCCTTGCTACGGTCCGTGATCTGCATGTAGCCGTCCGCATCGATGGTGGCCACGTCGCCCGTGGGGAACCAGCCATCCTGCAGCACGTCGCCGCCTTCGTTCTTGTAATACGAGGCAATGATCCACGGCCCTTTCACCAGCAAATGGCCATAACTGATGCCATCCCACGGCAACTCCTTGCCATCGTCATCGACGATCTTCATGTCCACGCCGTAGATGGCATGGCCCTGTTTTTGCAGGATCTTGCGCTGCTCGTCCTTCGACAGGTCCAGGTGCTTGGTCTGCAAGCCGCCCGCCGTGCCCAGCGGCGACATTTCCGTCATGCCCCAGGCGTGGATGACTTCGATGTCGAACTTGTCGATCAAGGTATCCATCATGGCCGGCGGGCAAGCCGCGCCGCCGATCACCGTGCGGCGGAAGGTGGAAAATTTCAAGTTATTTTGCAAGGCATGGTTCAGCAAGCCCAGCCAGACGGTGGGCACGCCCGCCGAGAACGTCACTTTTTCCGCCTCGAACAAGTCGTACAGCGATTTGCCATCGAGCGCCGCACCGGGAAACACCATGCGCGCGCCGGACAGGGGCACGGAATACGGCAAGCCCCAGGCATTCACGTGGAACATGGGCACGACGGGAAGCACCGTGTCCGAGGCGCGCACGTTCAGGGCGCTGGGCATGGCCGAGGCATACGCGTGCAGAACGGTCGAGCGGTGCGAGTACAGGGCACCCTTGGGGTTGCCCGTCGTACCGGACGTGTAGCAAAGCGTGGCGGCCGCATTCTCGTCGAACAAGGGCCAGGTGTAATCGTCGGAATGCGTGGCGATCAAGTCTTCATAGCACAGCAGGTCGGGGATGCTGGTACTGGCAGGCATGCGCTCGCGGTCGCACATCAGCACGAAGTGGCGCACAAAAGTGCAGTCGGCGGCGATTTTCTCCACCACAGGCAGGAAGGTCAGATCAAACAGTAAAACCTGGTCTTCTGCGTGATTGGAGATATAGGCGATCTGGTCGGGAAACAGGCGTGGATTGATGGTGTGCAGCACGGCGCCCGAGCCTGACACGGCGTAATAGGCTTCCAGGTGGCGGTAGCCATTCCAGGCCAGGGTGGCGACCCGGTCGCCCATGCCGATGCCGAGGCCGTGCAAGGCGTTCGCCAGGCGGCGCGCGCGCTGGTGGCAATCGCGGTAGGTGTAGCGGTGCATATCGCCCTCCACCCGCCGCGAAATGATTTCGCTGCCTCCATAATGACGCGCTGCAAACTCGATAATGCTGGAAATCAGCAGGGGCTGATTCATCATCTGGCCCATCACTGGACTCAAGGGAAATGCCGACATCGTGTCTCCTGGGCTGGATACTCGGTTATTGTTGAAATTTAAAGACTTTCCCTAGTTTCGTACGGTCGTGCGGAAATCGTCAACGCATTTCGATATTGCAATGCAGCATGGAATTTTTGATTCCGTTTTTTGCCCCGTTCGTAGTCGCCACGGCACCCGACACGGCAGCCTCGCCAGCGCCCGACACGCGCCTTGGCGCCGTGCGGTAAAATCGCATTCCAGGCTGGCGTTACTTGCCGCCATATCTTATTTTTGAATGGAATCGCCATCACCGCTCCTACCTTACCACTGGACAATGCCTTTGCCGCCTTGCCGCCCGCGTTCTATACGCGCTTGATGCCCACGCCCCTGCCCGCCCCGTATTTCGTGGCCGCCAGCGCGCCGGCAGCAAGCCTGGTCGGCCTCGATGCCGCGCGCCTGGCCGAACCCGGCTATGTGGAGTTGCTGATTGGCAATACCGTGGCCGAGCGTTCGCTGCCCCTGTCGGCCGTGTATTCGGGCCACCAGTTCGGCGTCTGGGCCGGCCAGCTGGGTGATGGCCGCGCCATCTTGCTGGGCGATATCGCGACAGAACGCGGCCCGATGGAGCTGCAATTGAAAGGCGCCGGCGCCACGCCGTATTCGCGCATGGGCGACGGACGCGCCGTGCTGCGCTCGTCCATCCGTGAATTCCTCTGCTCGGAAGCCATGGCGGCGCTGGGCATTCCCACCTCGCGCGCGCTGTCCATCATGGGTTCGCAGCAAGGCATCATGCGCGAAACGCTGGAAACGGCGGCCGTCGTGACGCGCATGGCGCCCAGTTTTGTGCGCTTCGGCTCTTTCGAACATTGGTTCTACCGAAAAAAAACGGACGAGCTGAAAATCCTCGCCGATTACGTCATCGATGGCTTTTATCCCCATTTGCGCGCCGCATCAAATCCCTATCAAGCTTTGCTGGCTGAAGTGTGCGTGCGCACGGCGCACATGATCGCGCAATGGCAGGCCGTGGGCTTCATGCATGGCGTGATGAATACGGACAATATGTCGATTTTGGGCCTGACCCTCGATTACGGCCCCTTCGGCTTCATGGAAGCGTTTGACGCCGAGCACATCTGCAACCATACGGACCAGCAAGGTCGCTATTCCTACGCCAACCAGCCGCAGGTGGGCCACTGGAACTGCCATGCGCTGGGCCAGGCGCTGCTGCCGCTGATCGGCAAAGTGGACTCGGCGCAGGCAGCGCTGGACAGCTACCAGGGCGCCTTTGCGGACAAGATGAATGCCTTGCTGCGCGCCAAGCTGGGCTTGCGCACCGTGCAAGAGGAAGATACGGCGCTGTTCGACAGCATGTTTGCGCTGATGCAAGCCAATCACCTGGATTTCACCAACTTCTTCCGCACCCTGTCGACCTTGCAAGTGGCCAGCCCCGAGCATGACACGGCACTGCGCGACATGTTCATCGACCGCCCTGCCTTCGATGCCTGGGCAGTTAGTTACCGCGCGCGCCTGTTGCAAGAAAATAGCGTCGATGCGCAGCGCCAGGCCGCCATGAACCAGGTCAACCCGAAATACGTGCTGCGCAATTACCTGGCGCAAGTCGCCATCGAAAAAGCCCAGCAGCAGGACTATACGGAAGTGACAAAATTACTGGAAATATTGCAAAAGCCATTTGACGAACAGCCCGAACACCAGCACTATGCGGCCCTGCCGCCCGACTGGGCCAGCCACCTTGAAGTCAGTTGCTCATCCTGAGGAGTCATTATGACCACCAATAAAGTCAAAAAAACCGACGCCGAATGGCGCGCCATGCTCGACTCGATGCAATACGAAGTCACGCGCCACGCGGCCACGGAACGCGCCTTCACAGGCAAGTTCTGGGACCACCATGAACACGGCATCTATACCTGCGTCTGCTGCAACACGCCCCTGTTCGCTTCGGATACGAAGTTCGATTCGGGTTGCGGCTGGCCCAGCTATTTCCAGGCCCTGGACCCGGCCAACGTGACGGAGATTGTCGACCGCAGCCACGGCATGGTGCGCACGGAAATCGTCTGCGCCGTCTGCGACGCCCACCTGGGCCACGTCTTTCCGGATGGCCCGCCGCCGACCGGCTTGCGCTATTGCATCAATTCGGCTTCCCTGCGCTTCGATCCGCAGCCTTGATGGCGGCGATGGCTTGGGCGTTGCTCCTAAGCCATTCCTAAGATGATTCTAATAAGACCAGTGTAAAGTCTCGCCATGAAATTTCTATTCGACCTATTCCCCCTGATCGCCTTCTTTGCCGCCTTCAAGCTGGGCGGCATGTATGAAGCGGCCACGCACGATTTCGTGCAGCAATATTTGTCCGGCTTCGTGTCTGGCGGCCTGATCAAGGCAGACCAGGCGCCGTGGATACTCGCCACCCTGGTCGGCATCGTCGCCACCGCCTGCCAGGTCAGCTATCTGCTGCTGCGCGGCCGCAAGGTCGACGGCATGCTGTGGCTGTCGCTGTTCATCTTTGTGGTGTTCGGCGGCGCCAGCATTTACCTGCATGACGATTTCTTCCTGAAATGGAAGCCGACCCTGATCTACTGGCTGTCCGGCCTGGCCCTGCTGATTGCCCATGTGGGTTTCAAGAAAAACCTGATCCGCAAAACCATGGAAGCGCAAGTGCAACTGCCCGATGCCGTCTGGAACCAGTTGCTGGCCGCCTGGATCATCTTCTTTGGCGTCATCGGCGCACTGAACCTGTTCGTGGCCTTCGTGCTCTACAAGGGCGACATGGCCGCCTGGGTCAGCTTTAAAGCGTTTGGCGCGACGGGCATTTTCTTTGCCTTCATCGTGGCGCAAACCCTGTTCCTGGCCAAACATATCAAGGAAGACGCATGAACACCACCATTGTCAACGCTGCGCCGGAAACGCGTATGGAACGCATTCGTACCCGCCTGGAAACGGCACTTTCTCCTCTGGAATGCGTGCTGGAAGATGACTCGGCGCGTCACCGGGGCCATGCGGGCGCCGCCTCTGGCGGAGGCCACTACAATCTACGCATTATTTCTAGTCAATTTGAGGGGCTCAGGCTCGTCATGCGCCATCGACTGGTGTATGATTCCGTGCACGATATGATGCATAATGAGATACATGCATTGGCGATTGTGGCTCTGGCGCCGTCCGAAGTAGTGTAAGGATGGCGTTTTGGCGTACCGGGGCAACTTGGTATGCCGCTTGCCGCAAGCGCCATGCACGCGTTTTCTTTCCATGCGTTTTTTACGAAACTTTCCCTAACAGGATTTAATAATGACTTTTAAGCCAGCCCGCTTGCTGATTGCACTACTCGCCGTTGTCGCGGTACCTGTTTTTGCGCAAAATGTTGCCGTTGTTAATGGCAAGCCTATCCCATCGTCGCGCGTTGATGCAGTCGTCAAGCAAGTCGTCGCCCAAGGCCAGCAACCGGATTCGCCGCAATTGCGCGAAATGATCAAGAAGGACTTGATCGGCCGTGAAGTGCTGATGCAAGAAGCGGAAAACAAAGGTTTCGGTAAAGATGCAGCAGTCAAGCAACAAATCGAGAACGCACGCCAGGCCATCGTCATCAATGCCCTGGTCGGCGACTACCTGAAAAAGAACCCTGTCAACGACGCTGAAATCAAGGCGGAATATGACAAGTTCGTAGCCCAGACCGGCGACAAGGAATACCACGTGCGCCATATCCTGGTGGGCACCGAAGCTGAAGCGAAAGACATCATCGCCAAGCTGAAAGGCGGCGCCAAATTTGAAGATCTGGCCAAGCAATCGAAAGATGCCGGCTCGGCCGACAATGGCGGCGACCTGGACTGGGCAGCGCCATCGTCCTTCCCGAAAGTCTTCTCCGACGCCTTCGTGAAACTGCAAAAAGGCCAGGTCACCGACACCCCGGTGCAAACGCCTAACGGTTTCCACGTGATCAAGCTGGACGACACCCGCGCGGCAAAACTGCCAACCCTGGAAGAAGTCAAGCCACAGATCGCCGAAGCGCTGCAGCAAAAGAAACTGCAAGCATATCAGGAAGAAATGGTCAAAAAAGCAAAAGTTCAGTAAGAACTGACCTCCCCGGCGCCCTTTTCGGCGCCGGTCGTGTATTCTGCGCCTGAATGTGCACTGCATGGCAGTCGCGATCTTTTGTACCAGTTTTTTGTATACTTATTAGGAATGAACATGATTTTGAAGCCAGCCCGCCTGATCTTAGCCCTGGTCGCCGTTGTAGCGATCCCTGCGTTCGCGCAAAACGTCGCCACCGTGAATGGCAAGGCCATCCCATCGTCGCGCGTTGACCAGGTCGTCAAGCAAGTCGTCGCCCAAGGCAAGCAAGCCGATTCGCCGCAATTGCGCGAAGCCATCAAGAAAGACCTGATCGGCCGTGAAGTGCTGATCCAGGAAGCCGACAAGCAAGGCTACGGCACACGTCCGGAAGTCAAGTCGCAGATCGACAATGCCCGTCAAAGCATCATCATCAATGCCCTGCTGGCCGACTACGTCAAGAAAAACCCTGTCAAGGACGCTGAAATCAAGGCCGAGTACGACAAGTTCAAGGCGCAAGCCGGCGACAAGGAATACCATGCACGCCACATCCTGGTGGCCACCGAAGCCGAAGCGAAAGACATCATCGCCAAGCTGAAAGGCGGCGCCAAGTTCGAAGAACTGGCGAAAGTATCGAAAGACGGTTCCGCAGCCAATGGCGGCGACCTGGACTGGGCTAGCCCAGCGTCGTACGTGAAGCCATTCTCCGACGCCATGGTTGCCCTGAAACCAGGCCAGATCACGCAAACGCCAGTGCAATCGCAATTCGGCTTCCACGTGATCAAACTGGAAGAAACCCGTCCGACGAAGCTGCCGGCACTGGAAGAAGTCAAGGGTCAAGTGGCGGAGTCGCTGCAACAGAAGAAACTTGCCGCCTACCGCGACGAGTTGATGAAGAAGGCAAAAATCCAATAATATTGGATGAGCATGAAAGGCGCTCCACGGAGCGCTTTTTTTACGCCTGAAAAAAGCGAGTTGCAATGGATCTACATGCAGAACTGAAGGCCGCGCTGGAAACGGCCGCCGACCCGGCTCGTGCCGCGCCCATGCAGGCCTATATGCGCGGCCAGTTCATTTTCCTGGGCGTGGCCGCGCCGCAGCGGCGGCTGGCAGCCAGGGACTTGCTCGCGGGCTTGAAAGGCGTGGGAGCCGATGCCTTGCTGGAACATGCACAACTGCTGTGGCAACAGCCAGAGCGCGAATACCAGCACGTGGCGCTCGACATGCTGGGTCTGCACCGACGCCAGCTGGGCATCGGGCACATCCCCGCCCTGCTGGCACTGGCACGCCAGCGGGCGTGGTGGGATAGCGTCGACGGGATGGCCGGCATCGTCGGCGACGTGCTGCAGGCGGAACTGCAGCATGGCGGCGATGTCCATGCGCATATGGTCCCGGCCTTGCACCACGAAGACTTCTGGCTGCGCCGCATCGCCCTCCTGCACCAGCTGGGCTGGCGCGGCGATACGGATGCCGGCTGGCTGTTCGACGCGGCCCTGGCGCTGGCCCAGGAGGACGAATTTTTCATCCGCAAGGCCATCGGCTGGGCCTTGCGCGATTACGCGCGCCACGCGCCCGAGGCCGTGACGGCGTTTGCCAACGCGCACCGCCAGCTGCTATCACCGCTCAGCTACCGCGAAGCGCTGAAGCACCAGCCACCTTGAACGCCTGCCCAACAAGCAATCGCAGCGCCGCATCGATGCGCGGCGCGGCATCCCAGGCCGGCACGGGCGCCAGCAAGCCCAGCGCCATCTGCCGCAACGGCTCGGCGATCACTATGGCCAGCAGCAGGCCGGCCAGTTCCGGCGCATTGCCGGTCACCACGTGGCCGCGCGCGGCCTGGCGCTGCAGCCACTCGGCCAGCAGGGCCGTGCCCCGCTCGATGCCATTGCGCTGATACACAGCCAGTAAATCCGTGCGGGCGGGAAAGTCCGTGCACAGCAGGCGGAACAGGCCCACGGCATCCGCCGTCAACACGCGCGCCGCCATCGCCTGCAATATTTCCCTCAATAGCGGCAAGACCTCGCCGGGCGCGGCCGCATCGTGCGCCATGGCCGGCAGGAAGGCGTCCGTCCAGCCGCGCACCACCAGCGCCACCAGATCTTCGCGGTTGGCCGCATATTGGTACAGCGATTTCTTTGCCATGCCCGCGTGGCGCGCCACCGCCTCCATGGTCGTGGCCGCATAACCTTCGTGCAACAGCAGCCAGGTGGCCGCCTGCACGGCCGCCTCGCGTGCTTCCTCGGGTGGGCGCGCCGGACGGCCCCGTCCACGCATGGCCTTGCCTTCTTCTTCCTGCATGCCGACTCCAAACTTGATCGATGGGCAATTCTACACCGAAACATATTTAGGAAACGTAGTGCGTTTCTTTAATATATAATTGTCTCACCCTAACAAAGGAGAACGACATGACGAACAACGCGCATATTGAATTGCCATGGAGCATCACTACGACGGGCGACTTGCTCGACCCGTTTCCCCTGCATCTGGAAACGGGCATCACGCGCCTGGACGATGGCTGCCTGCTGGTGGCCGCGCGCACGGAGCTGCACGGCTGCAGCGGGCGCATGCTGGACTGGTGGTTTACGTTTTTTGAAACGACGCAGCACATCAAGTGGTGGCACCCGCACGATCACGTGGCCCATCACGGCTGGAACAGCGCGTGGAAAAAAGGAGAGAGTTACTACGGCGCCTCGATCGAGGCGGTGGAATCCCTAGGCGACATTCCGCCCGTGAAAGCCAAGCTGAAGTTCCATGATCCAAAAGACGTGTTTGATCCGCTGCAATTGCAACTGGCCAGGGATAGCGGTGCCCTGTCGGCCGCCATCTGCGCGCGCATCGGCTTTGGCGAGCATGTGCAGCTTGATCCGCAGGGCGACCCGCTCGACGGCGAAATGCTGCATTTGACACGCGACACGCCCACGGGCTGCGTGCTGCGCAGCCGCTTCCTGCTGGGCCGTAACAGCCTCGATCCCGTGCGCGACGTACCCGACGTACTGGGCCTGAATTTGCTGCGCCATTGCTACAGCGAATTTACCTATCTGTCGCGCTTCCTGCCCTCGCTGTATTATGGCGAGCATGCCAACGGAGAAAAGGCGCCGCTGCCCTGGTAAAACCTTGCAGCCAAGGCGCCCCTTACAGCCGCTTGTGCATGCGCGCCAGCGGCAGTTTGATGTCACCAGGCAAGTCGAGGTAGAAATCTTCCGTGACGGAGAAGCCGCTGGCCAGGTACAGCGGCACGCCGGGCAAGGTGGCGGCCAGTTCCAGCGCAGTGAAACCAGCGGCCAGCGCCTGCCGTTCGCAATAACGCATCAGCATGCTGCCCAGGCCCTGGCGCGCACTAGCCGGCTCGACAAAGAAGGCGCGGATGCGGCCCGGCTGGCAGGCCGGGTCGAGCAGCGGGTCCGGTCCGCTCTTCGCGCGGTCGGCGCCGTACAGGGTGGCGCGCTGGCTCCAGCCGCCACAGGCCAGGATGGCACCGTCGCGCTCGATCACGAAATACGTCCGGTCGGCAACGAGCTGCGTATCGACGCCGAACACATGGCGCGTCACGGCTTCGGCCTGCTCTTCACTGTAAAACCCCGCGCTCAGCACCACGCCGGAACGGGCGATCAGCGCATTCATGGCGGGCACGTCGGACGGCAGCGCCACGCGCAAGCTGGTCAGGGCGCCAAAGCTGAACCAGGCACGCGCGATACGTCCCTGCTCCACCTCATATGTCGCCACCAGTTCCTGCGCGGAAACACCGTCTGGCGTGTCGCCATGGACGATTTCATGGTCGATCACCAGCTTGCCGCAAGCGATACGGTTGAGCAACTGCGCCCGCGGTTTGCTGGCCGCGAATCGGGCTGCGAAACGGGGGCCGATCTGCGCGCCACCTTGGGCCAGCAAGGTAGCCGGGTGCTGGAATTGCTGTGCGTCATCGGCATAGATCGCCAGCAAGGCCGCCACATCGTGGGCATTGTAGGCGTCCAGTTGGGCCTGGACCACCGCGACGGGAGAAATGCGTGTATCGTTGGCAAGCGCCATGCGTATACCTGTTATGGAATGGGTGGAAAGTTGCAAAGGGTAACATTGTCGCCCCTGTCGCGGCGCAATTTACTGCGATAATAACAAGATTCGTCGCACGAACTATATTCAGGCGTCACCAATCAATCGCACAATCGCAGCAGGAGTAAAGATCATGAAATGGGAAGGCAATCGCGAAAGCGACAATGTGGAGGATCGCCGTGGCGAAGATGGCGGCGGGGGCGGCGGTGGGGGTGGCTTCGGCTTTGGCGGGCGTTCTATCGGCATCGGCACCATCGTCATCGCCCTCGTCGGCTCGTATGTGCTGGGCGTCAACCCCCTGACCTTGCTCAACCTGCTCAGCGGCGGTGGCGGCCAGGTCAGCACCCAGCAAAGCCAGGCGCCCGCGCGCCAGCCGCCCGAATCGGACGACATGGCCCGCTTCGTGAAAACCGTGCTGGCCGATACGGAAGACACCTGGGGCGCGCTGTTCAAGGCCGAAGGCGGCAGCTACGTGAAACCGAAGCTGGTGTTGTTTTCAGGCAGCATCCCCACAGCCTGCGGCACGGGCCAGAGCGCCAGCGGCCCCTTCTATTGCCCCGGCGACCAGAAAGTCTACCTGGACCTGGACTTCTTTAAGCTGATGCAGCAGCGCTTCAAGGTCTCGGGCGAATTTGCCGAAGCCTATGTGATCGCCCATGAAGTGGGCCACCACGTACAGAACCTGCTGGGCTTATCCGAAAAGGTCGATAATGCGCGCCGCACGCAATCGGAGCGCCAGGCCAACGCCATGTCCGTGCGCCTGGAATTGCAGGCCGACTGCTTTGCCGGCGTGTGGGCATTCCACGCGAACCAGGACCGCAAAATCCTGGAACAGGGCGACGTGGAAGCGGCCCTGAAAGCGGCCACGGCCATCGGCGACGATGCCTTGCAGCGCCAGTCGCAAGGCCATGTCGTGCCTGACTCGTTTACGCACGGCACCTCGGAACAGCGCGTGCGCTGGTTCAGCAAGGGCATCGAGGGCGGCCAGATTTCCCAGTGCAACACGTTTGAGGCGCGTCAACTGTAAATGAAATCCACGCATGCCGCCCTGCGGGACGGCATGCGCATCCATCAGGGCACGCTGACCTCGTAGCGCTTGCCCAGCCGTTTCAGTTCGCCCGTCTCGATCAGCTTATTCAATTCCTGATCAAACTGCAGGCGCAGCTTGTCGAAGGCAGGGGAACGGGGGAAGACGAAATAGCCGTTTTGTACTTCGATGACTTTGGGTAAAGGTTTCACTTGGCGGCCATAGCCCAGGCGGGCGATCACTGGGTCGGTATTGCGGCGGTTGCTGACGAACACGTCCACGTGATTGTGCACCAGCATCTTCAAGCCATTTTCCACATTGTTGGCCACGCTGACCTGCAAGCCTGGCCGCATGCGCTCCCAGTCCGCACCATACGCCCAACCGTTCAGCAGCACTACTCTGCGGCTCTTGAGCACCGCGTCATCGCCATCCCAGCCAAAGCTGGCGTCCTGGCGCGTATAAAAGACCATCTGGTCCTGGTAAAACGGCTTGTCGGAAAACCCCATGCTGGCGATGCGCTCGGGCGTCTTGTAGGGACCGATCAGGATATCGGCCTGGCCCTGCACCAGCATGGCTTGTGCGCGCGCCCACGGCACCATGCGAAAACGCACGGTGTTACCGGTGCGCGCCGCCATCAGGCGCAGCAGTTCCACGCCCAGTCCGTCATACTCGCCACTCTCCTGGTATTCGAACACGCGCGCGAACTGCGCGCCCACGGCCAGCAGTTCGCGCGCTTGCAGTGGCAAGGTGAATGCCGGCCACAGCAGCGCCAGGGCAAGCAAGCGCCGCCCTGCTCTGTTCATCAGCCGACGATGCGCAAGGAGTAATCGGTAGCCCGCACATCCTTGGTCAGGCTGCCAATCGAGATACGATCCACGCCCGTTTCGGCGATAGCACGCACGGTATCGACATTGATGCCGCCCGACGCTTCCAGCAAGGCGCGGCCATTCGTCAAGGCCACGGCTTCGCGCATCATGTCGTTGCTGAAGTTATCGAGCAAGACGGAGACGGCGCCCGCGTCCAGCGCTTCCTGCAATTGCGCCAGGGTTTCCACCTCGATCTGCACGGGCACGCCAGCGTCGAGGTTGCGCGCGTTTTCCAGGGCCTGGCTGACGCCACCTGCGGCCGCGATATGGTTTTCCTTGATCAGGATGCCATCGTACAGGGCCAGGCGCTGGTTCTTGCCGCCGCCGACGCGCACCGCATACTTTTGCGCCAGGCGCAGGCCAGGCAGGGTCTTGCGCGTATCGAGGATGGCGGCCTTGGTGCCGGCGACCACATCGACATATTGGCGCGTGGCCGTGGCGACAGCCGACAGCAGTTGCAGGAAATTGAGGGCGCTGCGTTCGGCCGTGAGCAAGGCGCGCGCGGGCGCCTGGATCGTGCAGACGACGCTGTCGGCCGTCATCATGTCGCCTTCGGCGTAATGCCAGACGATATCGATGCTGCGGTCCAGGCTTTTCATGATGCCTTCGAACCACGGTGCGCCGCACAGCACGGCTGCTTCGCGCACGATGACACGGGCAGTGACGATATGGTCGGGCGGCACCAGTTCGCCCGTCAGGTCGCACTGGCCCACGTCTTCCAGCAAGGCGGCCAGCAAATTGCCTTCGAACGCGCGCGCCAGGGCCGGATCGAAGGGGGCGAAAGAATTAACGAGGGTACTCATGCTGGACCGATTCCTTGGAACAATGTGGTTTCTTTTGCCAGGTCCGCGCCTGGCTTGAGGCCCGCCTTCTTGGCGGCGGCGAAGTCGAGCATGCGATTGATCGAGCGCACGGCCAGCTGGCCGACGGCGGGATCGACGTGGATTTCGTTGTGCATGTTTTCCAGCGTTTCCGCCAGGTTCAGCAAGCCATTCATGGCCATCCACGGACAGTGCGCGCAGCTCTTGCACGTGGCGCTGTTGCCGGCCGTGGGCGCTTCGATGAAGCACTTGCCCGGAGCGGCCGCACGCATCTTGTGCAAGATGCCATTGTCGGTGGCGACGATGAAGGTATCCGTATCCATGGTTTGCGCTGCCGCAATCATTTGCGACGTCGAACCGACCATGTCGGCCAGCGCCACCACGTTCGCGGGCGACTCCGGATGCACGAGCACCTTGGCCTGCGGATACTCTTCCTTGAGCAAATCGAGTTCTATGCCCTTGAATTCGTCGTGCACGAGGCAGCTACCCTGCCACAGCAGCATGTCGGCGCCCGTTTCCTTCTGGATATACGAACCCAGGTGTTTATCGGGCGCCCACAGGATTTTCTTGCCCTGCGCATGCAAGTGGGCAACGATGTCGAGGCCGATGGACGACGTCACCATCCAGTCCGCGCGCGCCTTGACCGCGGCGCTGGTGTTGGCGTAAACCACCACCGTGCGATCCGGATGGGCGTCGCAGAAGGCCGTGAATTCGTCCACCGGGCAACCGAGATCGAGCGAACAGGTCGCGTCGAGGTCGGGCATCAGCACGGTTTTCTCGGGACTGAGGATTTTTGCCGTTTCGCCCATGAAGCGCACGCCGGCCACGACCAGGGTCTTGGCCGGATGGTCGCGCCCGAAGCGGGCCATTTCCAGGGAATCGGAGACGCAGCCCCCCGTGGCTTCGGCCAGATCTTGCAGGTCGGCATCAACGTAGTAGTGGGCAACGAGCACGGCTTCGCGCTCGATCAGCAGGCGCTTGATGCGCGTGATCAGTTCGGCTTTTTCAGCCGGGGAAGGCGTCGCTGGCGTGCGTGCCCAGGCGTGGGCAGTGCAGCTGGCTCCGTCTTGTGGGTGTTCATACTCGACGGATTTGATGGCTAAAGTTTGCATGGCTGTGTCAAACAAAAACGGGATAGACCGGCACAAACGCAATGAAGCTGGTGCGCCGGAACGAAAAAACCGCGGCGCGTCGGTGTGGTGCTGGTGGCTGGCGTTGTAATGTCGGATTACGCTGCGCTAATCCGACCTACGCGACCTACGCGACCAACCCGGGCAACTCACCCTGACGTAGGTCGGATTAGCGCACAGCGCGTAATCCGACGCAACGTTACCCTACATAATTAATCAATCCCTTGGCTTCTGAGGTAATCCTCATAGTTGCCGCGGTAGTCGACCACTTCATCTTCCTTGATCTCGATGATGCGATTGGCCAGCGAGGACACAAATTCGCGGTCATGCGACACGAAGATCAGGGTGCCTGCGTATTTTTCCAGCGCGATGTTCAAGGACTCGATCGATTCCATGTCCATGTGGTTGGTCGGTTCATCGAGCATCAGCACGTTGTGGCGGCCCAGCATCAGCTTGCCGTACATCATGCGGCCCTTTTCACCACCGGACAGTACCTTGACGGCCTTTTTTACATCGTCGCCGCCGAACAGCAAGCGGCCCAGGATGGAACGCACGGCCTGGTCGTCATCGCCCTCTTTCGTCCACTGGCCGATCCAGTCGGTCAGGTTCGTGTCCTTGGCAAAATCTTCCGTCGGGTCTTGCGGCATGTAACCCACGTTGGCGTTTTCCGCCCACTTCACGCGGCCTTGATCAGGCTGCAAGCCGGCGATGTCGCCAGCGATGCAGCGCAGCATGGTGGTCTTGCCGGCGCCGTTGGCGCCGATGATGGCGATGCGTTCGCCCGCCTCGACCATGATGCTGAAATTCTTGAACAGCTGGCGGTCAAAGCCTTTCGAGATATTCTCGACTTCCACGGCCAGGCGGTGCAATTTCTTTTCGCCGTCGAAACGCACGAAGGGATAGGCGCGCGACGATGGCTTGATGTCGTCGACCTTGATCTTTTCGATCTGCTTGGCGCGCGACGTGGCCTGGCGGGCCTTCGATTTGTTCGCGGCGAAGCGGCGCACGAATTCCTGCAGCTCGGCAACCTTGTCTTTCGCTTTCGCATTGTTGGCCAGCTGCTGGTTGCGCGCCTGGGTCGAAGCGAACATGTATTCGTCGTAGTTGCCTGGATAAATCTTCAGGGTGCCGTAGTCCATATCGGCCACGTGGGTGCACACCTGGTTCAGGAAGTGGCGATCATGGGAAATGATGATCATGGTGGAGTTGCGCTCGTTGAGCACGTCTTCCAGCCAGCGAATCGTGTTGATATCCAGGTTATTCGTCGGCTCGTCGAGCAGCAGGATGTCCGGGTTCGAGAACAGCGCCTGCGCCAGCAGCACGCGCAGCTTCCAGCCTGGCGAGACATTGCTCATCGGGCCTTGATGCAGCTCGATGGCGACACCGGCGCCCAGCAGCAGTTCACCCGCGCGCGATTCGGCCGTGTAGCCGTCGTATTCGGAGACTTTGCCTTCCAGATCGGCCGCCTGCATGTAGTCGTCGTCCGTTGCTTCCGGATTCGCGTAGATCGCGTCGCGTTGCTGGATGGCGGCCCACATTTCCGTGTGGCCCATCATGACCACGTCGAGGACGCGCATGTCTTCAAAGGCAAATTGGTCCTGGCGCAGCTTGCCCAGGCGTTCGTTGGTATCGAGCATGACATTGCCGCCCGACGGGTCCAGGTCGCCGCCCAGGATCTTCATGAACGTCGATTTGCCGCAGCCGTTCGCGCCGATCAAACCATAGCGGTTGCCGTCGCCGAACTTGACGGAGATATTCTCAAACAATGGCTTGGCGCCAAACTGCATCGTAATATTTGCGGTTGAAAGCATGTGATATTAGGTCTTTATTCAGTTAAAACAGCTAGTTATGTACTTTTCTCCCATTATACAGCACCCACCATGAACCACTGTATAACACCCCCTAAAACAATGACTTACGGCTGTATATTCGACGATTTCTAACGCGCAAGTTCGCGTACTGGTCGGTATCCAGTAGCATCACCATGCGCTTTTCATCGTCGGCTTGTGGAAGCGCTGCATCAGCGGGTACCCGTCGCCGTTAATCGTCAGCATCGAAAACGACAGCAGCTGATCAGCCGGCCGATATTCCCATCTCCCGGCGATGGCCACCGGCCCACCATCGGCGCGCTCGATGCGACATTGCACAGGCTTGCCGGTTTCGCAGTTGCACTCGAAAAATTGGCGGCCGGAATGATGCAGAACTGCTTGCGTTTCCAGTCGCTGCGGAAAGGTAGGTCCCTGACCACTATCTCGGTGCGTGCGCTGTAGATCTGGCGGACCATCTTGAGGTTGGCCCAGTGAGGCACAAAACCAAACATGGCTGAAGCGATTTCCATCTCACCACACATCCGGCTCCGGGACGCTTGCGGCCTGATTGCCATCGACGCCCAGGCGATTTACTATTGGTCAACATTCTAGGCCGCCACCAGGTCTTTTAAGGCCGCCCCTGCGGATTCGACGTGGCGGCACCCACGATCCCTATTGTCAAGTTTAGTACTGAAACGCAAGCGGTGTTGGCGTCGGCAGACGTGGGTGACATCTCCGTAGCGCCACGGGCAATATCGGCTTTAATGCGATATGTTGAAATAAGGAAATAAATTAATGTAAACTGTACCACGTGCGATGCCGAAGCGCCATCATCTCAATGTTGCATTTTTCACCAAGCGCCAGACTCCCGATACTCACCCATCGCTATTCACTCTTTTCCTTTGGACGGTACACATATGATTACGCAAACTTCTATTTTATTCATAGACTGCCGTGTGAAGGATGCCGCCAGCTTGCTGGCCGAGCTGGCGCCCGATGTCGAAGTCATCACACTCGATGCCGGACAGGATGGCTTGAGTCAGATGGCCGCGGCGCTGGCCGGACGCAGCGGCATCAGCGCCATCCACGTCGTCTCGCACGGCGCCGAGGGCATGGCACAACTGGGCAGCCTGGCGCTGAACAACGATAGTATCGCTTCCCATGCGGCGGACCTGGCAACGATAGGCAAGGCGCTTGCCGCCGATGGCGATATCTTGCTGTACGGCTGCGGCACGGGGGCCGGCACCTCCGGCGCCGCGCTGGTGCAATCGCTGGCCACGCTGACGGGTGCCGATGTCGCCGCTTCCAGCGACGTCACGGGCGCGGCCAACCTTGGCGGCAACTGGATATTGGAAGTGCAGGCCGGCCACATCGAAGCGGCACTGCCATTCAACGCGCAGGCGATGCAGAACTTCCACGAAACGCTGGCCACCGGTACGGCACTGACACCGGCGGTCCCTGGCAACTACAACAGTAATCAAGGCATTGCGCTACTCAGCAATGGCGGCCATGTCGACGTCTTCCTGCAGCAGATCGGCGGTGATAATTCCTACTATGGCGAGCCGCCGCAGTATTCGGCCAAGATCGTGGTCGCCAACGGCGCCAACCAGATCGTGCAGAACCTGACGGTATCGGGCAGTGACTATGTGATAAACGCCTCTGTCGCTAAGCTGGTCAACGGCGGTTTCGTTGTTGGCTGGAGCGCCGACACCTCTGCCGCGCATGACTTAAACGGCAGCAAGGCGCTGTACTACCAAATCTATGACAACGCGGGCGTGCCGCAAGGCGGCGCCCAGCAGCTCAGCAGCGTGGGAGGATCGGGCGTTGCTCTGACGGCGCTGGCCGATGGCGGTTTTGCCGCTGCCTTTGCCGCCCAATCCAACAATGCCGAGGGCCTAGTGGTGTATGGCTATGACAATGGCGTCATCACGCGTACGCAGGAGACTCTTGTCGGCGGCAACACCGGCCCGAATTTCAGCAATGGCGCCGATACGAACGTGCGCCTGTGGTCGGTGTCCAGCAGCAACGGTGGCACGCCGTCCATCATGCAGCTGTCCGACGGCAGCATCGTCGTCACCGATTCCGTGTACGCCTACGGTTCGCCTACCTACACGCCGATCGGCGAATATGCGTTCAAATACTCCAGCGCCGGCGTGCCGGTCAATTTCGCCTCTGGCTACTCGACCCAGCGCCTCAACTGGTCCTACGACATCTCCCAAAACAGTGGCCAGCATGCGATTGCGCTTAAGGACGGTGGCTTCGCGGTCGTCAGCCTGAACGCCTATTCTGGCGGCTCGCCAGCATACTCGTATGAGCTGATGCTGTTCAATAATGACGGCACACCCATCAACCCGGGCGACACCTTGACGCACAACGTCAGCGTGCCGGGCGGTGGCTCAACCACGCCGAAGACCTATTTTGCCAAGACCATCGCCATCGATAGCACCGACCCGACCGACATGTACGGTTCCACGCGCTTTGCTGTGGTGGAGGCGAGCAATGGCAAGATCCTGATCGCCTTGCCGAATGAGGAAAACGCGGGTCTCGATATCTACACTTTCAGCAAGACCGGCACCGCATTGAGCGGGCCGGTCGATACGAACATCGTGCCGACGCCGGGAATGTGGATAGGGCATCCGGTGCTGGCACCCGCCGTCGACGGCGGCTACGCGCTCTCGTATGACGAATACAGCCACGACGTCAATTACCTGTATAGCGGCACGGCCTACAGCTATGGTACGCCGTACTCGGAGGTCCCGAATACGGCGCCCGCGTTCACGGGCGCCATCACTGCAGCGAACGCCGCGCAGAACGGCGTGGCTATCGACCTAGCCACCTTGCTGCATGTCAGTGACAGCGACAGCGGCCAGACATTGACCTGGTCGCAAAGCGTGGCACCCTCGCACGGCACGCTCACCTTTACCGCTGCCAGCGCGAGTTCCGGCAGCGCCAACGTGACGCCCGGCGGCGTCATCACCTATACGCCGACGGCTGGTTTTGCCGGCAGCGACAGCTTCACGGTGCAGGTCAGCGACGGCGTCGCTACCGTCACGCGCGTCATCACCGTCAAAGTGGCGCCTGTGACGCCTGGCGCGCCAGACCTGGCGGCCGCTTCCGACAGCGGCATCAGCTCCAGTGACAACATCACCAACAGCGCCGTCCTCTCCTTCAGCGGCACGGGTGCGGCCGGCGACAGCGGCAGCACGGTGCAGGTGTTTATCGACAAAAACGGCAACGGCAGCTACGATCCCGGCACGGATAGCACCGCTGCCGCCACCATGAGCGCCGGTGTCTGGACAGTCAATAACCTAAGCACCAGCGGCTTGGCCGATGGCCAGTACAATGTGTATGCCATTACCACCTCAGCCACCGGCAGCATCAACAGCGCGCTTAGCGCGCCATTCAACTTGACCATCGACAAGACGGCGCCCGCCACCACGTTCGGCGGGATGGCGCTGTCGGAAGACACGGGCGCTGGCTCCACCGATTTCATTACCAGCGTCGGGGCGCAAACAATCAGGGCCACGCTGAGCGTGGCGCCGGCCGCCGGCGAGATGGTGCAGGGCTCACTGGACAATGGCGCCAACTGGATCAACCTCAGCACCATGGTGAACGGCACGTCGCTGGCCTGGACCGGCGTCACCCTGGGTGCCAGTGGCACCATTTTACTGCGCGTGGTCGACGTCGCCGGCAACGTCAGCCTCTCGGCGGGCCAAGCCTATACACTGGACACCAGCGCGCCGTTAGCGCCAACGGCGCCGGCACTAAGCACCAGCAGCGACAGCGGCGTGCTCGGCGACGGAATCAGCAACGTCGCCACGCCAACGTACACCGGCCAAGGGGAAGCCTACGCCCAGGTAAAGCTGTACGATACAGACGGGGTCACTGTGCTCGGCACGAGCACAGCCGATGGTTTGGGCAACTGGAGCATCGCCAGCACGGCGCTGAGCGAAGGCACGCATACGCTGAGCGCAAAACAGACTGATGCGGCGGGAAATGTGTCCGGCGCTTCGAGCAATTTCAGCTATACCCTCGACACGGTCGCACCGTCAGGCATGGCGCTGAGCACGACTTCGGTACCCTTGTCGGGCGCAACCGTTGGCGCTACCCTGGCCACCCTGTCGGCCACCGACACCACCGCCCTTTCTTACGCTTTCGCTACAGGCAACGGTGTTATCGATGCCGACAACGGCAAGTTCGCGGTCTCGGGCAATTCACTGGTAGCCTCACAGAGTCTCGCGGCCGGCACTTACCATATTTACATAGCGGCGTCGGACGCGGCCGGCAACCAGTCACTCCAGTTCTTCGCCATCGACGTCGTCGATGCACCCGGCGTGCTCTCCATCGCGCGCGCCGGCGGTGCCTCAGCCACAGTGCCGGCGGCAGCCGCGTCGCTGAGCTACACGGTCACCTTTAGCCAGGCCGTGAACGGCGTAGATGCCAGCGACTTCAGCGTGATCGGCAGCGGCACGGCTGAAGGCACTATCGCGTCGGTCACCGGCAGCGGCGACACCTATACGGTGACTGTCACCGGCATCAACGGCGACGGTAACCTGCGACTGGACTTGAATGGCAGCGGCACCGGCATCGCGAACGGCTCCGCCACCGGCATCATCGGCGGCGGCTACCAAGGCCAGAGCTACACGCTGGACCATACGGCGGCCGCCGCGCCTTCCACACCTGTCATGAGCGCCGTCACCGATACGGGTACCTCGAACAGCGACGCCATCACCAGCAACACTACACCTGTCTTCACGGGCACCAGCGAGGCCAATGCCGCGGTAAAGCTGTACGATACAGACGGCGTCACTGTGCTCGGCGCGAGCACGGCCGATGGTTCGGGTAACTGGAGCATCACCAGCAGCACGCTACAGGAGGGCAGCCATACGCTGACCGTCAAGCAGACCGACGCCGCCGGTAATGTCTCGGTTTCCAGCGGCGCGTTGGCCGTCGTCATAGATACCAACGCTGCGGCACCCGCTGCACCCGTGCTGGCCATCGCCAGCGACAGCGGCACACCAGGCGACGGCATCACCAAGTTCGCCACGCCGACCATCACGGGCACGGCCGAGGCCTTTTCTAGCGTGACCTTGTACGATACCGACAAAACGACCGTACTTGGCACGGCCACGACCAACGCCAGCGGTGCCTGGAGTATCGTCTCGGCCAGCTTGGTCGACGGCGTCCATACCTTGAACGTGAAGCAGACCGACCTTGCCGGAAACGTGTCCGCCATCGGCGCCGGCCTCGTGCTGACGATCGATACGCAGGCGCCCTCCGCGCCATCAGCGCCGACGCTGGCTGCTGCTAGCGACAGCGGCACCGTAGGCGACAACATCACCAGTATCTCCGCACCGCTCATTAAAGGCAGCGCGGATGCAAACGCCACCGTCAGGCTGTACGATACGAACGGCACCACCGTACTGGGCACGGCCGTCGCCGATGGCGCGGGCAACTGGAGCATTACCAGCAGCACGTTGGCGGTGGGAGCGCATACCCTGAGTGCCAGGCAGCTGGACCTGGCGGGCAACGAGTCGCCGGCTGGAGCAACACTGTCCCTGACGATAGAGACGCCACCAATTCCACCGGCTCCACCGCCCACCAAGATCGACGGCGTGCTAGTGACGCAGTTGCCGGTCACCTTGCCGGGCGGCGGTATGGGCACGCAAACTGTCATTCCGATCGTGAGCAACGACCGCAGCGATTCAAGCGGCAATACCAATGTTGCCGACATCCCGCTGGTGACGGCGGGCGCGAATAACCTGCTGCTAGCGCAGTTAGCCCCAGGCTTCGGCTTGACGACCAGCGGCGGCGCCAGCGAGCCGGCCGGCAACGCCGCCGAACACCTGATCCAGGCCATTCTGGCGGCTACACCCGGCCATCCTGCCAGCGACCAAGGGCACTTGACGGGCAATGGCGTAACCTTCCTGAACCAGTTGGCCGCCAGCGTGCCGCTGCTGGTGCAGACCATTGTGCCGACCAGTACGCCGACAGCGCCGAGCGGCGCGTTGACGGTCACTGGCACGAGTACCGATGGGCAGCATACGGCGCTGGTCATCGACACCAGCCATCTGGCCGCTGGCAGCACGCTGGTGCTAAACGCGGTGGATTTCGCCGCCATTGTCGGCAGTGCTAATGTGGTCGGCAACACCGTGGGGCAGATTTTGACGGGCGATGCCGCCAGCCAGCAATTCACAGTGTCCGCTACCAGCGGCGGCGCGGTCTTCTCGGGAGGCGGCAACGATAGTCTGGTGTTCAATTCTCCGTCGGCCGCGCCGGCCGGCGACAGGGCTATGGCCGCGCTGGCTGCGGCGGACGCCGGCATGACCACCATCCTGCACGGCGGACAGGACAAAGACACAGTGGTTTTCAGCGGCGCCAGTTCCGACTACACGGTGGATGCTCATGACGGCTACCTGATCGTGACCGCCAAGGCGCAACCAACGCAGCACGCGCTGGTTTTGAACGTGGAGAGCCTGAAATTCAGCGATGTCACGGTGGCCGTAGAAAATCGCGGCGTGCTGACCTCAATCGCCGGCCTGTACCAGAGTGTCCTGGGCCGCCAGGCCGACTACCTGGGTATCGAATACTGGGCCACGGCGGAAAAGAATGGCGCCAGCCTGGGCAAGATCGCAATCGACATGATCAGTGGCGCGGAGGCCAACGTGTCGCGACCCACACCGTTCAATGGCAACAGCGCGCATGATTTGGAGCTGCTTTACCAGGGCATATTCGGTCGCCACAGCGATGCTGCCGGTCTGGTTTACTGGGACGACAAGATGAAAAAAGGCATGAGCCTGGAGCAGGTGGCGCAGAATTTTATCGTTTTCGATGAAATGAACGTGCACAAGATTGCGGTACAAGACTGGAACTTCTTTGTCTAAATACTTTGCCGGAAAAGCGTTCCGTTGCAACGGCGGAGTGTTTCTTCTGGCATGAACCATTGAGAGCGCGGGGCGCAGGCCATGCGCAAGCCTGGCACCAAGCATTCTTTATAGCATGCGGGCCTTCGCCGTTGGAGCTCTGTTGGTAGAGGAGCATATTTGCATGCGAAGGTCGTCAGTTCGACATCGGCCAACAACACCAGTAATTAGAATTAAAACCAGAGGGTTACATGCTTCGGCCTGTAACCCTTTTCTATTTTCGGAAGATGAATCAATAGCAACCCTTGACCACCGCTTCCAAGTCCGCCTCACATAACAGCCCGCGCGGCCTGCCCAACACCGGCGCTACGGCCACATGCCGTTGCCGCGCACAAATGCCTGACACATCCCCCCCGTCACGGCAACCTCCTCCGTCTGCACGATCAAGGTTTGAATATCTCGCGCCACCGCGTCAGAAAGTAGCCTGCCGGAGAGATCGACTGCAACGCCGGCAGCGGCGCCACCGGAACCGGCCCGATATCACCGTGCAAGGTTTACAGTCAACGTTCCGCAACTGGTGCTTGGAATCGGTCGCAAAATCGTTCCCGTACGAAGTTTGCGAGCATAACCTGTGTCACCGCCCGTGCCAAGCAGGGCCGCGATGAATTGCGGCGGAGCCTCCTGGCCATGATCCGTCGGTGAACTTCGCCCGTTTTCTAAGCTCTGTCTTCTCGATACTCAAAAAAAAGCCGCCAGCACAGTGATACGGCAGGCGACGAACAATGATCGAGAGGGGTGGACTTTCTTGGCTTTTATCCACCGTATTGGCTACTAGGCCCCACCTCGCGGTCTGGGCCTCTCGAAACTGGAGGGGGTGACGGGCCTCGAACCCGCGTCGCCGACTTGGAAGGCCCGCGCTCTATCACTTGAGCATCACCCGCGAAAACTAGTTACCGGTTACAGCGTCCTGCGCCAAATAGCCGCGCCTACAATACGTGTCAGCTGGGTACAATCTAACCTGCTCGCGACGTGTGGCGTCAACTGAGTATCTCCGGGCGGGTGCTCCGAAACTCATCAGCCGATTTTTGACCCGTGCGCACTGAAGTGGCGCTTCTAACGCCGGCAGCAGCCGGGATTGGCGACTGGCAGTGTTTTTTGGGGACTCCCTACTTCATGATGCACGCCCTTTACTGACCTGCGGCGGCCTGATCGCGCGTGCATCGGGTCAGACCACGCGAATAAATAAACATTTCTGCTTATATTGTTTGCCAGAATAAGCAGAATTGCTTATACTCTGGCCATCAAAAAAACAAAGGGGCAATGAAACAGCGTGAGTTTGTACTGTGGCTCAAGCAGAACGGAGCGACTTTCAAGGATGACACGAACCACCTGAAGGTCTATCTAAACGGCAAACAGACCATCCTCCCGAGGCACCCAAGCAAGGAGCTGAAAACAGGCCTTGTTGAAACAACTAAACCTGAAATGAGGCAAGCCCTGAAAGGGGTTTGCAGCATGATTCGCAGCACCGCAGTATCAGCATTCTTCTGAGGACGACCATGAAATATCCAGCAACTTTTACACCAGATCCGGATGGCGGCTATGTCGTCACGTTCCGCGATATCCCAGAAGCGATCGCTCAGGGCGACGACGAAGTCGAGGCGCTCGCCGAAGCCCGCTCTGTCCTTGCCACAGCAATGGATTTTTACTTTGAGGACCGCCGCGCCGCGCCGGCGCCATCAGCAGCGCTGCCTGGCGAGCGCCTTATTAGCCTGCCGGCCAGCGTTAGCGCCAAGGTACTGCTGCTGAATGAAATGGCCGCACAGGATATCAGACCGGTCGAGCTGGCCCGGCGCCTGGGCGTGAAGCCCCAAGAGGTAACGCGACTGCTCGACCTGGCGCATACAACCAAGATCGACGCTATCGAAAACGCGATGCATGCACTTGGTCGAGAACTTGAGGTGGTTGCGGCATAACTGTGCAACGAAGTATGCGGCCAGCGTCGTGTTGCACGAATCCGACGGCCAGAGGGTGACCTCTGCCGCCAGCTTCTTACAGCTAAAATAGAAAAACCACCTCAAGGGTGGCTTCGTCTTTCGCCCCCACGACAATAATGCGTGGTGAGCGGAAAATTCAAGGCGAGCAGAGCCAATGCGGGCCGGGTACTGTCACAAGTTCCAGCTACTCAGTTAAAACAACTAGTTAGGTACTTTTCTCCCATAATACAGCACCCACCCTCTTCCACTCTATAGTGGTCCAGCAGGGGCACGCTGAGTCAATGCGGAGGAAGTCAGGAGGGAGATGATGGCAAGAAAATACTATTGCAGCTGTTCTATTTAGCGGATACCCTGCGTGGCATCCGTTTTCCACACATCACCTTGCAGGCATCCCTTGAAAAAAATCACCATAGCCGTCAGCGTGGCCGTCATTGCCTTCGCCGCCAGCGCCTACGCTTCGCCCTACTACGCCTTGCACCAGATCAAGACTGCCCTGGCCGAACGCAATGCCGAAACCCTGGCTACACACGTGGACTTCCCCGCCCTGCGCGCCAGCGTCAAGGCGCAGCTGGAGGCCAGCATGGCCCGCAGCATCGAGGCGACTGCCGGCAGCGGCAACCCGCTGGCCGCCTTGGGCCAGTCGATCGCTGGCGCCATGCTGGGCAAGATGGTCGACACCATGGTTTCGCCCGCCGGTGTCGTGGCGCTGGTCAACAAGAGCGCCGTCAGCCCGCAAGCGGGAGCAGAAGGCGATGCGGATGCGCCCGCCGATGGCGCGCAGAAAAAAGCCGGGTACATCGCAGGCTATGCCGGCGTCAACACCTTCGTCGTGCGGACCAAGGAAGGCAGCGGCCAGAACGGTGCGCTGGTCTTGCAACGCCACGGTGTGTGGGACTGGAAACTGAGTTCGATCGAGATTGCGTCGGCGATGGCGGTCCGCTAGCGGTGCAGTTGCGGCAGCCTGTTGGCGGCTGCCGCTCGCCCGCACGCCATTAAAAGGTCATCGGCAACCTGACTGATATGGACACATCGGGCGTATCGCGCGTCAGGCCGGCGCCCACCGACACGTTCAGGCTCCGATCCTTGCTAAGGCGATACGAAAACCCCATCAGCAGGGTACCCAGCTGCGTGCGCACGGAACCGGGCACGGTCACGCCATTTTGACGCGTGCGTCCAACGCTGCTGTGATCGTAGCCCAGACTGAGCGACGCCTTTTCATTCAGCGCCAGGCCGATGCCGAAATTCACGCCGAAAATTTTCCCCGGCTCGATGGTGCCCAGCGGTTCGCGCGCGCCATCGAGCACCAGGCGGCTGACATCAGTGCGCTTGAAGCTGTGCAGGTAGCTGATACTGCCAAAGAATACGGCGGGATCAGAGGGATACAGCCAGGTCAGGCTGGGCTGCAGGGAATAGAATCCGGAACCGGTGGGCAAGTCCAGCGGCAAGCCCGTACCCGTCGCATTTTCGCCCACGCAGCGCTGCGTACAGTCCGTGACGACCTGGAACGGATCGCGTCCGGTGCGCGACTTGAAGCGCAGGCCGGCCACGTAGTACGGCTTGTCGGCGCCGCCATTGTTCAGCTGGTAGCGGGCGGCCACCTCGATATCGCCCAAGGCGCGCCCGCTCGTGTCGAACACCCGCTCCGAGGCCGTGCCGGTGAACAGTTCGCGGCTGACGGTAGCATCGGAGCGATACACATACGGTACCCTGGCTTCGACTTCAAGGCGGTTGGTCAAGCCGGTGCGCACGGTCAGCGCGCCGGTCAGGGTATTGCGCTTGACTTCGCGCACATCGATCAAGCCGATCAGCAAGGCGGGAATAATGGTGTAGCCGACCAGGGCGACCCGGTTGCTGGACGAGTAGCCGAATTGCATCGACGGTTCCAGCACGTAGCTCCCCTTGGGCGTGAGCACCCCGGGCTGTTCGAACAGGGGCGCCACTTCGGGCGGCCGGACGGGCTGGCTTGGCGCAACTCCCACCGGTTGGGGCGTCGATGGCGGCGTCTGCGGAGCGGACCCGGTGTCCTGCATGTCCGCCAGCGACAGGTAAGCCGCCCGCAACCCTGTGCCCCGCTGCCTGGCCAGGCTGTTATTGTCGACAGGTTCATTGCCCTGCAGCACGTCGATGCGGCGTTGCTGATCATGCATCGATGCGCGCAGCGCCTCCAGCAGGTGCCGCTGTTCGGCCAATTGCGCTTTCAGGCTTTCCAGCTGCGCCACCAGATCGTCCTGGCTGGCGCCGGGCGCTTGCTGGGCCTGAACGGCTGCACACAGCAGAAAAGCTGATACACCCGCCGTACCAAATCGCAATAAGTAAAGATGCCGCATAGTCTCTCCCGATGACAAGCCCTGCCTATCAGTAGCCGGCGCGGGCAGCACAACCGCAATGGCCCGGCGCTACTGCACGATGCCGCCCAGGGAATCCGGGCGGCTTGCTGAAAACTCTATCTGGAACCTGCAACATTGCCTAGTGCATTTTGCAAGGTATCCTGGAAGTTCGCCAGCTTCAGCAATTGAAGACTGTTCACGCTGCTATTGACGATGGTCTGGGTACGCAAGACCTGGTCATTCAAGCTGTTCTGGATCACGGTGCCGGCCATCGTTTGCGCCATCGGGCCTGGCGAAAACACATTGCCGGCACCATTTTGCACGACATTCATCGACGTGATTGCCGTGCGCGCCAGGCTCGCTTCTTCGACGCTCAGGTGCGCCACGTCGGCAATCGTGAACGCCACGCTGGAAACCACATTGCCATTGATGCTGACCAGGCGCTCTATGCCCAGGGACAGGCTCAAGCCACCTGGCATGTCGAAGCCGCCCCGAGTTTGCTCCAGCGTTTCTTCGCTGACCGCCGTCCATCCCGCTTCCGGCAGTGCGGCGTCAGTATTCTGCGCGACAACAAGCAGGCAGGCCAAGCTCGCAGCAGCTAACCGCTCTTTCTTGTACATACATCCTCCAGCGTGGCGTTTGCCCGCCATTAGAAATTCCCACCGTCATTCTTCGGCATGGTGAGCTGATCGAGCCCGCTGCGGCTGATCGCCAGTCCCAGTGGCGCTTGCGGCGCCGCGCGCCAGTCATCGACATCATTGAAGCGGGCTGCCTGCATCGCCACATCATCCACCGGGCCCGGTGCGGACGATGTCGCACGGCCATGGATTACAAACAACAAACGGCCCTGCCAGATCGCCTCGAAACCGGCGCGCGGCATGGCACGGGTGCCGCCGGCAGGATCGCCGATCAGCACACGGCTCTGGTTCAGCCCCTTGACCACGACAAAATGCCGATAGCCTTTTTCGGCCACCAGCACGATGGCGGGAAAGCCCGCCTCAGCCAACTTATCCAACGGCAACTGAAACCCGTCGGCCAGAAAGCCGCGGCTTGCAAGAAAACGCTTGATGTCGAGCAAGGAAAATCCCTCTTTGCGAATCTTTTGCTGATCACCTTGCTTATACATTTGTTCAAAAACAAACTCTTCCGTCACAGGATCGGCGTAATGATGGGTCAACAGGGTGGCCACCGCAGCGGAACCACAACTGAAGTCGTATTGCTGATGCAAAGTGCGCTGGAAACGCGCCTCGCGCATGCTGACCAGCGGCACATTAAAGCGTGCACTGCCGAAGGCGCCGATATCGGCTGCGCCCGCGCCTGCGGATGCCACGCCGCCAAGCAAGGGCAGGCAAAGCGTGAGCAGCGAGCATGTGCGAGTCGTGGCCATGCCTAGTGCAACTGCAAATTGATGATGGTGGCGTTCTGGATCAACACATTGGCGCCCGAATTCTGAATGACGATAGGGATGCCGGAAGCGTTGGCAAACGCGGCACCATCGATCGTGTTGGCCCCCGTGCTGATGTAGCTGGCCGAGTTGCCAGTGACGAAGCCGCTCAGGCGTGCTTCATTGGTAACCGTATCGGTACCGCCACGCGCCTGATCCAGGGCGGATTCGCCAGCGGCCCGGCCAAGGCCCACGGCAAACGTCACATCCGCCGCCAGCGGCATCAGCGCGGTCAGCGACGTGGGCGGAGTGGCAATAATCGGCAGATTAAACTCTGGCCCGGCAAGCAAGGGCAGCGCCCTTGCTTCCTGTGCAGCCATGACGCCTGTGGAAACACAGGCCAGACTGGCACAGCATATCGAATGAAAAAAAAGGCGCATGCTCATCCCCTTGTTCATGACCTGTGATGCTCCGCCGCAGCATTGCCACGGCGGAGCCTGACACCAAGCAAGCGCTAGCCTAGCGTCCCACTGCCAGATTGGCCTGCACCGTCACACTTTGCTGTATCAGCGAAGAAATGCCGCTGTTCTGGCTGATAACCAGCAAGCCTGCCGCCGACTGCGCGGTACCGGTCATGGTGTTGGACATGTCGAACGTACCGGCATTGACGGCCAACGCACCGCCGGCACCGCCCGTGCCGCCAGCGCCAGCACCGCCAGTTGCCGCGCCGCCCGTGTTGGTGCCACCGCTACCGGCCGCGCCACCGGTATTGCTGCCGCCGCCTGCACCGCCAGCACCGCCAGCACCGGCAATGGCACTGCCGTTCGAAGGCGAGCCGTTAGTCGCGCTGCCATTGCTCGAACTGCCGCCAGCCGCACCGGCACCCCCGGTGTTTTGCGCCATCCCGCTGCTGCCGCCACTGCCGCCAGTCGCACCAGCAGCGCCGCTGCCGCCGGTGCTGGTGCCACCCGTGCCGGCACCACCAGCACCACCGCTACCGCCAGTTGCAGCAGCCCCGGCGCCACCCGTACTCGTCAATGCAGCGCCAGCACCACCGGCACCGGAGCCACTTCCCCCGCCTGCGGCACCTGCGCCAGCCGTATTGGTGCCACCAGCACCACCGGCGCCGCCCGTCGCAGTACCACCGGTGGAAGTGGAGACGCCGCCACCCGCATTCCTGGCGCGGCTGTTGGCACTGCCGCTGCCGCCATCGCCGCCAGCGGCGCTACGGCTATAGCCACCGTCGCCACCTGCACCGCCGTAGGCATTGCCGCTGTCACCGCCGTTGCCGCCTGTCGTGCTGCCGGTACTGCCGCCAGCGCCGCCAGTGGCACTGCCTGCCAAGCCACCCCTGCCGCCGTTGCCGCCAGACACATCGCCACCGGCCGCACCGCGGCCACCTGCGCCGCCTGTGCCGCCAGCACCGCCATCGCCGGTACTGGCATTCTTGGCCAGGCCGCCCGCACCACCAGCCCCGGCCGTGCTGTCACCCACCATCGCTGCGCCATTGGTGGCACTGCCATTCCTGGCGTTGCCACCGCTCGCACCCGATGCGCCAGCGCCACCGGCGGCAGCACCACCCGTGCCACCCTTGCCGTAGGCATCGCCACTCTGTGCTTTGCCGCCGATGCCCCCCATGCCTGTGCCACCGCTGGTATTGCCATTATTGGTGGCGACATTGCCAATGTTACTGACCGTGTTGCCCGACACCGCGCCACTCAGGGTGCTCGCTGCAGTTGCCGTCGACGTATTGAAGGCATTTGCCGCGCTACTGGTGCTGGTGCCGCCATTGTTTGCCGCGGATGCGCCCAACGCACTGGCATTCGCGTTGCCGCTGCTATTGTTTTTCCCTGTGCTCTTGTCGTTATTCTGGTCCGAGTTATTGTCCTGCGTAGCGGTGGAGTTCGCGTTCGCCCCGGGCCCGGCGCCGGACAGCGTCGTGGTATTGCTCGCCGTCTGGGTATTGTTACCCGTGACATCATCGACCCTGGTCGAGCCATTGTTCTGGGCATGGGCGCTGAAGCCGAAGGCCAGCGCTACCGCTGCCGCGATGAGAGTTTTTTTCATTGCAGTTTCCTCTTTAAAAGTTGATCAGGATGCTGGCACCAGACTGACTCGTCAGGTACACAGCTTCACAGCAAATTTGGTGCCAGCAATAAAAAAATCGGCCAAGCCATTGAATTGAAACGCCTTATTCGATGACCGCCGGCTTGCGTGGCATTCCCCTCGGAAACTTGACAAACAAAACACGGAAAACTGTCACAGCCATGTGCCACCCGCTTTTCAGCCACGGCTTGCTAAAACAGCGATATCGACGAAGAATCAAGCACTTGCAAGACGCCATGCCGGTCCTGCGACTGTCTCAATTCTGTTACACCGTTACAGCTGCAACTATCCACACGCAGGGCAAGGGACTTCCCCCGGGGCGCCAGGTTCAACATTCGATATTGAGCTTTTTGATCATCCGGTACAGCGTCATGCGCGACACGCCCAGATTGCGTGCGGCCTTGCTGACATTGCTGTCGGCACTGGCCAGGCAGGCCTGCACGGCGTCACGGTCCGCGCGCAAGCGAATACTGCCGAGTGCAACATCGGCGCCTGGCGCGTCCGCAGTGGACAAGCCCAGGTCCTGCGGCAGGATCGCCCTGCCCTCTGCCATCACCATGGCACGCCGCACCCGGTTGATCAATTCGCGCACATTGCCCGGCCAGGTATGGTTGCAGATCGCCTCGACGGCTGCGTTACTGAAGCCACGCACCAGCGGCGCCCGCTCCGAGACATAGGTGGCAAAAAAATGGTTTGCCAGCAACATCAAGTCTTCCTTCCGTTCGCGCAAAGGAGGGACATCGAGCGCCAGCACATTGAGCCGGTAATACAAATCTTCCCGGAACCGCCCCTGCTGCACGGCCTCCAGCAAATTGACATGCGAAGCAGCAATGACGCGCGCGTCCACGGCGGTACTGTGCGTGGAGCCGACACGGTAAATCGTTTTTTCCTGCAGAAAGCGCAGCAAATTGGTTTGCAAGGGGAGCGGCAGGTCGCCTATCTCGTCAAGAAATACCGTGCCTCCTGCCGCCGACTCGATCAAGCCCCGCTTGTCCCGGGTGGCCCCGGTGAATGCACCCCGTTCATGGCCGAATAGCTCGGATTGCGCCAGGCCAGCCGGAATCGCGCCACAATTAATGGGCACGAAGGGCCCTGCCGCGCGCGCGGAATGGACGTGTATCGCTTGCGCCGTCAGCTCCTTGCCACTGCCAGACTCGCCCCAGATCAGTACTGGCGCGCTGGCACCTGCGACCTTGAGGATCTGGCGCCGCAAGCGGCCAATGGCGACGCCACTGCCCTTGAGCGCCATATCAGGCTGTTCCAGCGCACACAGTGGCGCTTCCGGCATCTCGCGCAAAGTGGCGTAGCCATAAGCATGGCCCAGGGTATGGCGCAGCCGCAGCATGTCGACAGGCAAGGTGTGGTAATCATAGCAATGATCGCGTACCAGACGCCGGCATGCCGCCGTCTGCAAGGCACGCGGTGGAAAAATGCCCACCCATTGCATATCCCAATGCTGATGCAAGAAACTGTCGATTTCTCCCAGCCCGTCGAGCGGGGAAATCAGCACCCCCACCGGAAAAGCCTGCGTGCGCAACGCACGTGCCGCGGCAGCCAGGCTCGTCACGGCGCAGACTTTCCAGCCTTCCCACGCCACGCCAAACTGCCGCATGCTTGCCTCATGCTGCGAGCCAGTGCCACTCAAATCGATACACAATAACTGTCGTTTCAACATCCAGCCTCCAAATGGACTGCCATCATCAGGAAACATCCCGCCATCGCGTCCCGCGAGTAGAAGCGCCCGTGGGGCTAGCCCATAATCTGTCGCACTCATGCAAGCCAGTCTTGCTTTTCGGCATGATGAAAACGATGAAAAGGCTACAGCGGATTAACACACCGTCAGAGCCACAGCGCCGCCAACATGACCCTTTTCCAGCAACATACAAAAGCCCAATTGCACCTGGCACAGCCAACTACCTGAAGCAAATAGTTACGTTAATAATCAATGACTTAAGATAATTACTGGCAAAGAAATACAGGCAATGGAGCAGCTCTATGGCAGCGTAGCGAGAATTGTGTAGATGTGTGACAATTATATTGATATACATCAATGTGGTGCTAATAAATACTCTTCTTTTCTAGTGATTTAATATTTTTTTGCCACACTGTGTTTCCCATTGGAATCAAATCAGCATACATAATTTTGAATTGGAAATTAATATTTCCAGCGTTTAAGTACCATGCACAATGTCGCTTTCCAGAAAGTAAATAAGCGAATAGATGGAATGCGCCAGCCCCCCGTTATCTGGCGGAGCGCAATCGCCCTCCTTGCCGTGCGCGCATAGGCAAACTCGCCATTCGATGCCAGAATGCATGGCATTTCTTTCCATGCCACAGCGCGCGCCACTTGCCGCGCACGCCGCACCTCCAAGAGATCCCATGCTGACAAAACACATTTTCACGCTGGCCATCGCCGCCGGCCTCGCCAACCCGCTCCAGGCTGCCGAGCCAATTGACATGCGGCAAGCCGAGCGTAGCCACTCTGTTGCCTCGCGCATGCAGGCGGAAACGTCCAGCGCCGCCGATCCCGATGCCCCCGCGCTGTTGCCCGTGCCCAGCGACATTTCGCTGGCCGAGCTGGAGCGCCGCTGGGCGCTGGGCCTGGCGCAGGTTGCCGAAAAACACTATAGCAGCGCACTCGACCCGGCCGCGCTGACGGCCCTGGCGCAGCAGATGGCGTGCCACGATATCGTCGGCGTGCAACCATATGGTTTTCCGCTGGAACGGGCGCATCCTACCGTCCTGAGCGGCGCGCACCTGCTGGCGCGCTGCCCGGACCGCGCCTATCTGACGATCACGGCAATGTCGATGGCGGGCAAGACGGGCAAGCGCGTTACGATTTCGCCGCAATCGTTCCATCAGACGGTGGACGGCAGGCCCGCGCGGCGCCTGTATTACAAGGCGCCCAGCGGCCGCCAGAAGGAAACGCTGACCATCATCGATGGCAGTTATGTGTACGCGCTCGAGTACTGGTCGCTCGATGACAGCCAGCACAGCAGCATGGTCGGCAAGTCTCGTTTGGAAACATTGACGTTGCCGCAATAAAGACGGGTGCAAAGAAGAGAAATACTGTATATTCATACAGTTATTAACTATCATGCTGTCAGCCATGCCTGCCACACCGCACAAGGACTCGCCCTACACCATCTGCGTCAGCGCCATGCTCGACGCGCAGGCTGAACAAACCATCCTTGAAGGATTGAACGCCTACAACGATGCCATCACCGGCTATAGCGACAGGCAAGTATTGAACGTGGTCGTGCGCGATCGGGAGAGCCAGCGCGTGCTGGGCGGCGCCATGGGCAGAACCTCGCTGGGTCTGCTGTTTCTCGATTTGTTTTATTTGCCCGCTGCCTTGCGGGGACAGGGCCTGGGCAGCCAGGTACTGGCGCAGTTCGAGGAAGAAGGCCGCCGGCGCGGCTGCGCCTCGGCGGTGCTGTACACCATCAGTTTCCAGGCGCCCGAATTTTACGAGCGCCGCGGCTGGCGCCGCTTCGGTGACATCGCCTGCAGTCCCGAAGGCACGAGCCGGGTGTTCATGAGCAAGACCCTGTAGGCTGTCAACGACAGTGGCCGGTGGCAGACATGCCGCCAGCCACTGTCCGCGACAGCTGCTTACATGCCCAGGGACTTGAGCAGGTCGGCGTTGTCGTCGTCTTCCGGTTCCGCCGCAGGCGCCGGGGCGGCGTCGCGTTCGCGGTTCGCGTATTCGGTATCCATCAGCGAGTCGGCATCGACTTCACGGGAATCGAAATCGTGCAACTTGATGAACTCGGTACGGTCGATCGCCAGTTCCAGATAGAAAATGTTGTTCTTTTCCGTGTAGAAGGTGACGCGGCGCATTTCCGGGCGGTCTAGCGGCGTGTCAACGCTGAGCATCACCTGCTTGTTCAGCACCAGCATCTTCGGCTGGCTCTGGGTGATATTCGTTTGCAATTCGCGTCGCACCTTGCCCGTGAAATCGCCCACGATCTGGTTCATCAGCTCACCCATGATGTTCGACACTTCGTCCGACGTGTAGAAACTTGCCAGTTCCGACTTCGGCATACCCATGTGCAACATATAGCGCTCATAGATTTCCATCGCCGTATCGGCGGCGAAATTGAGCACCACCAGGCCCGTGAAACCGCCATCGAACATCACGAAGCAACCGATGTCCGGCTTCAGGCCGGTCTTGGTGATGCGCTGCACCATGCCTGAATAATTGACTTTACTTTGCGTTGCAACGTTGAGCACCCGAACTACCGAGTTACACAAACTCATCAACAAATCTTCTGTACCGTACACAACATCCTTTTCTGCATCCATGAGCAACCTCTCCTACTATTTTAAAGATGACAGCACTGTTTCCCTGCCCGTCGCGAGCCGAAACACGACAGTTTCGCTCAGCAAGCGGACGACTTCACCTTTGCATGCCTGACCTTGCCTGGCCGTGCGAGCCGCGTTGCCGCTGGCACGAACCGCCCTCTTACCTTTTTCCGTATAGAAATAAGTATCAGATGCGCAGAATACCCAGATGTAACATTTCCGTCCAGCCATACCTGCATTTACTTGACGATCTGTGCGGAAATGCCATACGCCGCCGTCCGCGGGGCCACAGTGCCGGATCCTAGGCGCCCATGCTCAAGCCCAGGGACCGGCGCGCGGCAGGCCGTGCCACGCCTGCCTGCGTGGCCGGCGGCGCATCCTTCAAGCGAAACACTTGCACGGCGTGAGACAGCTGCGCCGCCTGATCCTGCATGGCATTGGCCGCGGCCGCCGCTTCCTCGACCAAGGCCGCATTTTGCTGTGTCACCTGGTCCATCTGGCTGATGGCTTCATTGACCTGCTCGATACCGAGGCGCTGCTCTTCGCTCGCATCCGTGATCTCACCGATGATGGCACTCAGGCGCTGCACGCTGTCGACCACGTCCTGCATGGTGGCACCGGCCTGGTCGACCAGCTTGCTGCCCGCCCCCACCTTGTCCACCGAATCATCGATCAAACCCTTGATTTCCTTGGCGGCGCTGGCCGAACGGTGGGCCAGGTTGCGCACTTCCGTGGCCACCACGGCGAAACCACGCCCCTGTTCGCCCGCCCGAGCAGCCTCGACGGCGGCATTCAGGGCCAGGATATTCGTCTGGAAGGCGATGCTGTCGATCACGCCGATGATGTCGGCAATCTTGCGCGAGGAATCATTGATCGAACCCATGGTCTGCACCACTTCGGACACTACCGCCCCTCCCTTGACAGCCACGGCAGACGCCGCCGAGGCCAGCGCGCGCGCCGCCAGCGCATTGTCCGCATTCTGCTTGACGGCGGCAGTCAACTCTTCCATTGACGATGCCGTTTCTTCCAGCGAACTGGCCTGCTGTTCCGTGCGCGATGACAAGTCCATATTGCCCGCCGCGATCTGGCTCGACGCCGTGGCAATCGTCTCCGTGCCGCCGCGCACCTCGCCCACGATACGTACCAGGGCCGCATTCATGTCGCGCAGGGCGGCCATCAACTGCCCCGTCTCATCTTGTGAACGCACGTCGATGTGGCTGCCCAGATCACCTTGCGCAACGCGCTTGGCCAGCGCCACGGCTGCGCTCAGGGGAACGGTGATGTTGCGGGTCAACCACATGGCCAGAACCGCCGCCAGCAGGACGGCGACGGCGCCTCCTCCCAATAGCACCAGCGTGGTGCGCGTCTTCAGGGCAGCAGCCTCGTCGGCGCGCTGCGCCAGCAGCATACTTTCCGTCTTGCCTATGTCGGCCAGCAAGACGCGCATCGCATCCATGTCCGACTTGCCCTTGCCCGCTTGCTCTGCCGCCACGACCGCATCGATGTTGCCATCGACGGCCGCTGCTCGGCGCAGGGCGATCACGGGCTCGATGGCGCTCACCTGCCACTGTTGCCGGGTACGCTCCAGCACCGCCAAGCGCTCCTGCTGCGTTGGGTTGTCCGCCGTCAGGGCGCGGATCTTCTGCAAATGCTGGTCGAAACTGCGGTGGCCCGCGACCAGCGGCTCCAGCGAGCTGTCCTTGCCGGTCAAGGCAAATCCCCGCTGGCCCGTTTCGATATTGATCAGGCTTTCCAGCAGACTGCTTGCCTCGGCCAGTACCTCGTAGGTGTGGATGTTCAAGCCATTCGCCTCGCCCAGCCGCGACAAATTCGTTTGTGCGGACGCGACCAGTATCGCCAGCAAGGCGACGACGGCGCCAAAGGCCAGATACAGGCGGGTGCCGATCTTTAAGTTGGACAATGCGTTGGACAATGCCATGTTGACTCTCCATTCAGGTGGCGCAGTAAAAAAAATGTTGTCCAGGACAAACATCGGGCCATCATCATAGCGATAAAAACGGAAACATTAGTTGCTTTTAGTCTACAATTTATATCTTTCCGTCTCTTTGTTAACCATGGATCGTCTGTCTGCCCTGTTGATACGCATGGAGTTCTCTGCCGACACCTTCTTCGAGGGGGCGTTTTGCGGAAGCAACCACTTTCCGGCCCAGCCGGGAACGGGCCACCTGCACCTGGTGCGGCGGGGACCTGCGACCTTCACCCACGACGATGGCACGCTGCTGCAGGTCGACGTGCCCTCGCTGGTGTTCTATCCGCGCTCGCTGGCGCATGGCCTGGACACGGGCGCCGGCACGGCACGGCTGTTGTGCGCCACCGTCCGCCTGGCGGGCGATGGCGCTGCCGTGCTCGATAAGCTGCCGCCCTGCCTGCACATCCCGCTGGCGCAACTACCGGCCATGGCCGGCGTGCTCGACCTGCTGTTCGATGAAGCGCAGCTTGGGGGGCTGGGGCAGAAACTGGTGCTCAATCGCCTGTGCGACGTGCTGCTCGTCCAGTTGCTCCGCCATGCACTGACCAGCAAGCTGATATCGGCCTCGCGCCTGTTCGGCGTCTCCGACACGGCCCTCGGCAAAGCCCTGGCGGCCATGCACGACCATCCCGGGCGCCACTGGACGGTGGCATCGCTGGCCAGCCTGTGCGGCATGTCGCGCAGCCGCTTCGCGCGCCAGTTCCACGCGGCCATCGGTTGCCCGCCGGCCGAATACCTGACGGGCCAGCGCATGCTGCGCGCCAAGGCGCTACTCCAGCAAGGCTGGCTGGTGCAGGATGTCGCGCTGGAAGTGGGCTATGCCAGTCAGCCAGCCTTCACCCGGGCCTTCCGCGCATGCACCAGCCTGTCGCCGCGCGACTGGCTGGCACAGGGAGGCAGCTAGAAGTCGAGCGCCCGCAAGACCACGCTGTTGACCAGCAGATCACGGCTCAGATAAGCAAAGGCCCGCTGGCCGATACGCAGGCGGTGGGTGTCGAAGATGGACAGCCAGTCGCCGCCCTGGCCCTGGTCCAGGCTGCGCAATGCCGTCACGGTAATGCGGCAAGTCTTCCCCGCCCCGAAAACGGCGAGATGGAAGTGGATGGCGTCTCCCGCCGGTTCGAGCGCGACGCTGTCGCGCGGGATGTCATAGGGCATGGCCGCCGCATCCGCTCATGTGACGAAGGTGGCGACAGCCCCGGCATGCCGGGGCAGGTCGATGACGAAGACGCAGCCATGGCCAGGCACGCTGTCCACGCTCAAGGTGCCGCCATTCGCTTCCACGCTGCGGCGGGCAATCGACAGCCCCAGCCCCAGGCCCGTCTTGTTGGCACCGCCTTGCGTAAAGGGCAGGAACATGTCATCTGCGGCCTCCGGCGACAGGCCGGCGCCGTTATCCTCCACTTCGATCCTGATCCTTTCGCCGTGCGCATAGGCGCGCAGCACCACCGTCCCATTCGGTGCGCCAAACTTGAAGGCATTCTGCAGCAGGTTGCCCACGGCGGAAAGCAGCAAATCCTGGTCAGCATAGAGCTGCGGCATGGGAGAGACCTCTTCCACGATCAAGGTAAAGTGCAGCAAGTCCGCTTCCAGCCTGGCTGAATAGCTCAGCTCACTGATGAAGTTGCTCACGGAAAAAACCGTGCGTTGCAAGGTCAGGCCTGCCTCCACACCGCACTTCGGCCAGCGAGCGATCGATCAGGGTACGCAAACCCACGAGGCTGCGGTCGAGCACGGCGCCAGTGGCGCCCGTCACGCCCATGCCGCCCTGCTTGATCGCCGCGACGGCCAGGCCTGCCGTGCTGAGGTGATTGCGCAGCTCATGGGCGAAGAAGCCGATACGCTGGCTCAGTGCCAGTGCCTGCTCGTTGGCGATGAGCACATCGCGCCGCTGGATAAATTCGGAGACAGCTTCGGCAATGCCGTTATCAAGGCAACGGTTCAGTGTCCTGAATTCCTCGACGGCAAATTGCTCACCCAACGCCACGGCAAGATCGCTGACAGCCTGGCACAGGTCGCCATAATCGTGCACCACCTGACTGACGGAATAGCCGAGCGCCAGCAATTGCCCGCCGTGCGTGTTCGCGCTGTCGGCCAGCTCCGATATACCCGCCGCACTACCGTCGGCGGGACCGGAAATGGCCAGGCTTTGCGCCAGTTTGCCCGCCTCTTCCGCTTTCAGGGTACGGATCAGCTGATCCAGGAAGATGGGAATGCCTTCACTTAACTGCTTTTCAGTCGAAAAACGCAGGGGCCGCTTGGCGACTTTGTCACGGCAACGGCGCTCCAGCTCGGCGCGGTTTTCCGCGAGGAATAAATGCATCATGGCGTTTTCGGCAATCTCAATGATTAAGAATAGGCCAGCCTAGCGCGATGACCTGCCAAGCACCGTCTGCTATCGAACATAGTTGCGCGCACGCCCGTCCGGTGCCGTGCAGCGCAGGCATCGGCCATCTCCCTGTGCTATTGTCATCGGATACATAACCAAGCAGGTGCCTCGCATGCCAAACATCGTTACCAGCGTTTCATTCCGTTACCTCGATCCGCGCCAAAAGGAACCGGGCCCGAGCAGGGAATTCATCAACCAGAACATTCTGCTGCCGCCGGGCGCCCATCTGCCGCGCATGGGCGAAGCCATCGAACTGATGCACTGGGACTTGAAGCGCGACATGAAATCGGGCGTGTATTCCGTCCTGTTCATCCACACGCGCATCGCCTTGTTTGATGGCAATGACAAGCCATCGGGCTGGCACAGCACAATTACCGTGGGACCGCTGTCCGACGACATCGACGCGCGCTTCCTCGCCGCTGCCTCCTGACAGCCGTGCGGCCCTTGTTGCACCCAGGCTTGAACACCTAAAATAGTGCTTTATATTAAACATGACCGTGACGGCAGCCGGTGGCGCTGTCACGCGCAAAGCAGGGAAAGACGACGATATTGATGAGTACACTTGTAGAGCTGGCAACACAGGAAATGACGGCAGCCATTGACGCCTGGTTCGATGAGCGCCTGCAGCGCACCGACCTGGAGCAATCCGTCAAGCGCACGACCTTGCAAGCGGGCATCTTCAATGACTTGATGCTCGACTACAAGCCAGGGCGCGCGATCGCCGACGATCTCGACCTGGGTTTCGATGACGACGACGCGCGCCCCAGGACGCCGGCCCGCCTTGACGATGCGCAAATACGCGAGGCTGTCGCGCCACAACTGACGGCGCTGGTGCAAGCCCGCCTGGCGCCGCTGGTGGACACGCCGATGATCGACTATCGTTTCACCTGCCGCAGCAAGTTCCAGACGGCGCAGGGCATGCTGCACCTGACGTTGCTGGAATACGTCAACGAGGATAAACGCCAGGCCTTGCTGGAAAACATACACGCGTACATTGAGCAAAAGCTCACGCATGGCAAGCATCCGACGAAGCCGCTGGAAACGTTCTTCCTGGCGCGCCACCTGCTCGACCCGCAACTGTTCCCGCAGCTCGACGTGGCCTGGAGCATCGCCCAATACGAACGCATCCAGGCCTTGAGCAAGACCCAGCCGGAGGCTCTGGCCAAGCACCGTGCCGACATCATCCGCGCCATCACGCAATGGGCGGAAAACGTTTTCCTCCCGCAATTTTATGACAGCGCGCTATCCGCCTACCGCGCCACGGAATACACCTTGAAAACGGGTGCGGCGCCCGATGCACAGGCGCTGCAGCCGATCGACCTGCTGCTGTATGGCGCCGTCATGATCCTGCGCCACGAACCGAGCTACGCCAAATCCAGGGGCCTCAAATTCCTGGACATCGCGCGCGAACTGGGCAGCGAACGGGCCGTGCGCATGCTCAAGGAGGGCAGCGGCACCTTCCCCGATGCCGACATCCACCTGAAAAATGCGCTGCTGGAATGCCGTGCCAACGATGTGTTTGCCACCATCAGCATCAATATCGCCAGGGAAGAGGAAGACGCGTATGCGCAGACGCTGGCATTCATCACGCATTTGCTGCAAAACGGTTTCCCGAAAAGCTACCAGATCAAGCTCAAGTCCAAGGTGAAGGAATATCTTCCCTTGAAAGGCCTGGCCAGGTCCGATACGCACCGCTTCTTTGCCAACGCCCTCGCCTATGCATCCCTGCGGCCGCAACTGGAAGCGTATGCGCGCGCGGCCATCGAAGAATTCGAGTTCTATGCCGACACGGAAGGCGAAAAGAACTGCATGCCCGGCAGCTATGCCACGTTTGGCCTGGGCCTGCTCGACGTGCGCTATTTCCCCCTGGTGCAGCACTACATGGCCAACGTCGACGAAGAGCACCAGTCCGTACAGGATCAGTTCACGGCCGCCTTTGCCGAGCGACATGGCGTCACGGGCGACTCCATTGCCGTGCTGGCGGCGTGCCTGCGCGCATGCACGGATAACGCAAAAGTCAGGATCCAGGCAGAACTGGAAGAGGTGGAGAAACTGGAGCTGTTCTGCCAGCAACTGCAGGGGCTGGAAGGCTATCTGGTGGAGCACATGCTGTATCCGGTCTGGGGCAAGCTGGAAAAACTGGCGGCCTTGGCGCGCAAGGCGGAAGGCCGGCGCAAGGAGCTGTTGCTGGGCTTGCTGGCAGCGGCGAGCAAGGCGCACACCTAAAGTGCGCAACGTTATGACTTTCGCCATATATAATGCGCGCGCCAGAGTTGCTGTAAAGCATCTTTTGGCGCCTGACATTGAATCGTGGAGAAAATACATGCACAAGCAATTCCCTGCCGCCAGACTGCTGGCCGCCACCTTCGCCGCTGCACTGATGCAGCCCGCCATCGCCGCCGAAGCACCAGCCGTGGAGCTGGCACCGGTCGAGGTGGCCAATCTGTATATCAAGACCATCATCAACCACGATGAAGCCAGCGTCGCCAAGCTCAACGCCTACCTGCGCCCCACCCGCCTTGCGGGCCAACAGAGCGCCGAATACGCTTCGTACAGCGGCTTGAAGGAAACGGACGCCAAGTTTCCAAAGGAAACCGGCAAGCTGATCGCCGACCTGTTCCCCGCCACCATGCGCGCAGCCGTGACGCCGGCGGCCGAACTGCTGGCCGCCAATGTCATCGCCGCCAAGAATGGCGCCGCCTGCCAGGCCATCAAGGCAGATCCGGTGACGGTGGAAAACGGCATGCAGACGGCTGCCGTCAGCTTCGAATGCCAGGTCGTCAAGGTGCCCGTGGCATGGGCGGCTGCGGCCCAGCAACTGGCGAAGAGCAGCTGCAAGGTCGAGCAATGCACGGCCGGCCTGCAAAAGATCGCCGCCACCTACACCAGCACACCGAAGCAGACCTGGCGCGCCGTGTTTGCCGTCAGCCGCGAAAAGAACTCGGAAGCCTGGCGCAACGATTTCGCGCGCGAAACCTTCGATGAAATCTGGGAATACCTGTAATCCTGGCGTCGTTTAGAATGACTGGATGAACAAATTCACTCCGGCACCACAGCCCGCAGGTCTGGCCTTGCTGCGCCTGCTCGACCCCGACCATGTGGAAGGCGCGGTGGCCAAGCAGGCGCTGGCGCAAGACTTGCCTGCCCTGCACGGCAAGCAATTGCTGGCGCTGCTGCGCCGGCTGCGCGCCGCGCAATCCAACCAGCAGAATTATGCAGGCGCCAGTCCAGCGCAAGCCGAGCAGCAGTTCGGCGCCGCCATCGCCGCCGTCAAGGCGGAGCTGGCCACGCGCCCGCACATTCTCAACAAGCAAGAATCCAGGGCGCTGCGCCAGGCGGCGGCAAAAAAGCGTTGATCGAGGCGCAAGCCGGCTGCCAGCAATGCCATCCCTTGGCCAAACGTGAGGGCAAGCACGCCTGGCCCCTCCTATAATCGGAAGATCTCCTGTTTCCGCTATTGAAAGGCGCCCCATGTCAACACGATTTTCCCGTCACGTAGCCGGCTGCGCCATCCTTGCTGTCTCCGGCCTGGCCGCCATGCAGGCGGCCCATGCCCTGGAGACGGGCCCCATCGACGCGCGCGCCGTGTGGCAGGAACGTTCGTTGTCGGCCTGCCGCAGCGAGCAATCGCACAGCGCGCCCGACGTCTGCCTGCTGCGCACCATGCAGCGCTCCGGCGCGCGCCCGCAAGCCCTCGCCGCCGCCAGGATGCTGGTCAAGGCGAACAAGGCGGGCTTCATCTCCGCCTGGCGCCCGCTGGGCAAGGCGGCCCTGGCCACCGTCACCTATCCTTTCCGCGCCAACACGAATGAAGGCAGCTTGCTGATCGGCAGCGATGGCGCCGCCATCGACGTCGACGAGGACACCGTGCGCGAGGAAGACCGCGCCACACCGGCCTGGCGCGCGTTTGCCGCCGCCCACCCGGACGCCGTGCCGTTTGCCCCCGCCGATTTTGTCGGCAGCACGGCCACCGACGATGGCGGCCAGCGCCTGCTGTTTTCCACGCCCCTGAAGAGCTGCCATGCCTGCGCCGACGATGGGGCCCTGCTGATCGCCTATACGGTGGACAAGGCCGGTATCGTGCGCGAACGGGAAATCTTGACGATCAAGTAAGACTGCATAAAAGTTAAGATAAAATTGCTTGATGGAATGTCTATACGCGTACATGCCATCTATCCACTACTTATCACGGGAAAACATGCGCCGCTCTCGCCTTGCACTGCACTTCACTGCCGCCCTGCTGCTGTCCAGCTCCTTCCCTCTCGCCATTGCGGCGCCCACCGCTACCGCCAGCGCGGCCACACCGCTCGTCATTGGCGAAACTTTCAGCATCGATTCGCAGGCGCTGAAGGAAAAGCGCCACATCAATGTGTACCTGGCGCGCGCCTGGGATACGCCGCCCGACGCGCCATTGCCCGTGCTGTACATGCCGGACGGCGGCGTGGCCGAAGACTTTTTACACGTCGCCGGCTTGCTGCAAGTATCGGTAGCCAACGGCACCATGCGTCCCTTCATGCTGGTCGGCATGCAAAACACGCAGCGCCGGCGCGACCTGACGGGGCCAACGGACAATGCGGAAGACCGCAAAATCGCCCCCGTGGTGGGTGGCGCGTCCGCTTACCGGGCCTTCATCCGCGATGAACTGATGCCGGAAGTCAAACGGCGCTACCGCACGACAGGCGAAACGGCCATCGTCGGCGAGTCGCTGGCGGGCCTGTTCGTGGTGGAAACGTATTTACTGGAACCGCAACTGTTCGACCATTACCTGGCGTTCGATCCCAGCCTGTGGTGGAACCATGGCGCACTGCCGCGCCAGGCGGCGGCCCTGCTGGCCAAGGGCAAGCCAGGCAAGCACAGCCTGTACCTGGCATCCAGCAGCGAAGCGGGCATCGCCGTCGAAGTGCAGCGCCTGTCGCAAGTGCTGGAAAAACAGGCGCCGCCCGGCTTGCAATGGCATCTGGAAAAGATGCCGGAAGAAAGTCATGGCACGATCTATCACCCGGCCGCGCTGAAGGCTTTCCGCGCCGTCTTCAAGCCGCAAGTAGCGGCCAAGCCGTAAACATGGACAAACTGTAATCTGGCGCAGGGCCTGCCCGCCGTCACTGGCGGGTAAAATCGTCGGCCCCTCCCCCGCCTGAGTCCCGATACCCATGAGCTTTTTGCAATTGTTTATTCTTTCCATCGTCCAGGGCTTCGCCGAACTGCTGCCCGTCTCCAGTTCCGCCCACGTCATCATGGCGGAAAAATGGATGGGCCTGGACCCCACGTCACCGGAGCTGACCATGCTGCTGGTGATGCTGCACACGGGCACGATGTTCGCCGTCATCGTGTATTTCTGGAAATCCTGGCGCGCCACGTATTTCAGCTCGGCCGCCGCCTTCCGCAGCAATGTGCTGCTGCTTGTCGCCGCCACCGCCCTGACGGGCATGGTCGGCTTCGGCTTGCTGAAGGGCATTACCCACATCATGAGCAAGGATGCGCCTGGCTTTGAAATCGAGCACCTGTTCGGCAACGCGAAACTGATGGCTGCCGCGCTGGCCGCTGCCGGCGTGCTGATCATCGTCTCCTCGCGCCAGCAAGCGCGCCAGCATGGCAGCTTATCCTTCGGCAAGGCCATGGTGATCGGCGCCGTGCAAGGCCTGTGCCTGCCCTTCCGGGGATTTTCCCGTTCGGGCGCCACCATTTCCGCCGGCATCGCCATGGGCGTGCCGCAACGCCGCGCAGAAGAATTCAGCTTTGCCCTGGCTGTGGTGCTGACGCCAGCCGTGCTGATCAAGGAAGGCTGGCGCTTTTACCAGGCCGTGGCAAATGGCAGCCTGGACCATCTGGAACACGGTAACAGCCTGATGCGCCTGCTCGGCCCCAGCCTGCTGGGCATGCTGCTATCCTTTCTGGCCGGCTTGCTGGCGCTGCGCTGGCTGTCTCGCTGGCTGGAACAGGGCCGCTGGCATTTCTTTGGCGCCTATTGCCTGTTTGCCGCCTTGGTGGTGCTGTACGTAGGGTAAAATTGCCGGGTTTGTAATTTGCAACTCACCATCCCAGCCAGGTTTTACCGAAAGCCAACGATGAATTTCGCCGCCACCGCCGCCCTCTCCCTTGCCATGTCCACCGATGCCTTCGCGGCCGCCGTGGGCAAGGGCGCCGCCCTGCACAAGCCGCAATGGCGCGAGGCGCTGCGCACTGGCCTGATCTTTGGCGTCATCGAAGCCATCACGCCCGTCATCGGCTGGGCCCTGGGCAGCGTGGCCGCACCCTATGTGGAAGCGTGGGACCACTGGATCGCCTTCAGCCTGCTGGGCATCATCGGCCTGTTGATGATACGCAATGCCCTCTCCGACGCCGACGAGGACGAAGCGCCGGCCCAGTCGCACTCGTTCTGGGTGCTGGCTGTTACCGGCCTGGCCACCAGCATCGATGCGATGGTGGTAGGCGCGGGCCTGGCCTTGCTGGGCGCCAACATTGTCGTCACGGCCGCCGCCATCGGCTTTTCCACCTTCGTCATGGTCACCCTGGGCGTGATGCTGGGCCGCGTGCTGGGCACGGTGGCGGGCCGGCGCGCCGAACTGGTGGGTGGCCTGGTGCTGATCATCATCGGCTGCGTGATTTTATACGAGCATATCGGCCATCCGGCCTGACGATGGGCCGACCAACGGGCGCGCACGACATACGTGCGGGCATGGACGACGGCGCGCTTTGTGCTACATTCATTACTCTGCATTTATGTCTCGCAAGGTGACCATCATGGAAACTCTGGAGCTTATTTTTGCCTCGCTGGTGCGCGAAACGGCCGAGTCAATACGCGAGCACCACGTCCCTTTCGCCATCAGACAGGACGAGCGCGCCTATTTCGAGTGGATGGACGGGCACCCGATCAATGGCTATATCCAGGAAGCGTATCGGGAGATCGAGGAAACGGCCCAGCAGATCCGCGCCATTCGCGCTGGGTGAGGACGGCTGGCCAGATCGGCTGCGCGGAGCACCTTGCGGCTGGCGATGCTCACCGTACTTTTAATACACTTCTCAGCCTCAAATCAGCGCCGCTCGCTACGCTTGCGACTGGCGTCGATGCGCTAGTTGAACCCTGGCTGACAGTATTGATGCAAATCAAAGACTCGACCGTTCGATGCGCGTAAAAAGGTCTGGGCCACGACAAACAGGTCTGGAGGCGGGAGATATGGATCAGCTACAAAAACACCAGATCAGCGGCTATGAATTTCATGTGGCGGGGGCGCTGGAGAAGGATGGGCGCTATCGGGGCATGATTTTGATCAGCAAGCGCGGCGATACGCTGCAGGTGTATGCCAAGCCCGTGCTGATTGAAACGTCCAGCAGCTTCAAGTCCGTGCATGCAGCCCTGATCGAGGCATCGGCGTACGCCCAGGAACTCATCTATAGCGGCGCCATCACGGCGCTGCTGCCCGCCGATGCGCCGGCCGGCGGCAAGCAGGCCCAACAGCCGCCCGACCTGGTCGGCAATTAACGCGGCGCAAGGAGCGGCGCGTATAATCGCGTTCCCCTTGCTAAGAGTGCTTCACCATGGAATTTGTAAATTTGCCGCTGGTCTTCCTGGTCGGCTGCGCGCTGATCGCCTTGCTGGCCAAGAAGAATGGCTACTCGTGGTACCTGTTTTTCTTCGCGATTGCCGTGCCTGCGCCCCTGTTGCTGCTGGCCTTGCCGCATATGCTGGGCGTGGAGACCGCTTCGCTGACCTCCGTACGTCTGGGCGCGGCCCTGCTATTCCCGATTGCAGGCCTGTTGCTGGCCCTGCGCAAGCGCTAAAGCCGTTTCAGCGTACCGGCACGCCATCGGCGAGGCTCCAGCCCATCGACAGAGCCACTTGCTGCGCCTCTTTTTCATTGCTGCAATCGTCATAGTCGCAGGTGTCCGCATACGCGCCGCACGCCTGGTTCTGGCTGACATACGAACCGACCCAGCGGCCATCGCGGCGCTGGCTGGCCGTGGCGCTGATGGTAAAACCTTTGTGGATGGTGGGATTTTCAAACGACATGATTCCTCCGATGCTAAAAGCGTCAGCCATCTGACTGGCCTCCACTGTGCGCCACATCCCGCCCGCAGTCTGTACGTTGGCCCACACCCACGCCAGGCGCGCGCCAGCCCGCGTGCGCCATGGCGATCGGGTATGATTTCGCCATGTGTGGACGATTCGATCAAAATGACACGGCGCGCGTGCTGGCGTCTTCCTTCGGCTGGACCGACGCGGTGTTCGACAGCGAGGCTGAGCCGCACCTGAACGTCTCGCCCGGCACCTACCGGCCCGTGATGCATGTCGAGGACGGCGTGCAGCGGGTCGACGACGTCTTCTGGGGTTACCGCCCGGCCTGGGCCGCACAGGCCGTGCCCGCGCCCGGCAAGAAAAAAATCCCCATCGCCATCAATGCGCGCCTGGAAAAACTCGCTGGTGCCTACTGGAAACCCTTGCTGCGTGCAGGGCGCGGTATCGTCTGTGTGTCGGGCTGGTACGAATGGACGGGAGAAAAAGGCAGCAAACAGCCCTGGCACATCCACCGCCGCGACCGAGCGCCACTGTTCCTGCTGGCGCTGGCCCATTTCGGCCCCTGGAAGTTCAGCCGCGAGGACGCAGGTTTCGTGCTGGTGACGGCCGACAGCCTCGGTGGCATGGTCGACATCCACGACCGCCGACCCGTCGCCGTCAGCCGGGAAGACGCGCACCGCTGGCTCGAGCCGGCGCTCATTCCCGAGCAAGCACTGCACTTGGCACGCAGCTGCATGCTCGATACGGCGTTATTCGAATGGCATGCTGTGGATAATCCGCTCGTGCCCGCTGCCAGGGCCAAGGCGCCGCCAGCGGCTGCGGCGCAAGGCGCGTTTGACTGGGGAACGGATTAAGGCAGGCGCGCCAGCCTGCGCCACAGCGCCTCCATCGGTCCCTGGCGGAAGTATTGCAGCCAGTAACGGCTGAACAGCACCTGCCCCGCCATGATCACTACCGCCAGTCCCAGCATCTCGGCGGGACGCAAACGGGCGCCCCATCCCAGGCCCGGTCCCTGCAGCAGCCAGGTACCGATCAAGGATTGCAGCAAATAATTGCTCAGCGCCATGCGTCCCACGGGCGCCAGCCACGCGCCCAGCCAGCGCAGCATGAAGGGGCCGGCCAGCATCAGCGCCGCCACATAGCCGGCCGCCAGCACAGGGCCACCCGCGAACAGGCCCACTTCGAACAGGGCCGTATCGAAAACGGTTTGATACGGATCAGCCACTTGCCACGCGATGGCGCCCGCCGCCAGCAGGCTGAACGGCAAACCCACGCCCAGTCCGACGGCACACACGCGGCGCCACAGGCGCTGGTGGCGCTGCGGCTGCGTCAGCCAACCGAAACGCACGGACAAGATGCCCAGCAAGAACAGCACGATAATATGCGGCAGCATGACAGCGGCGTACAGCAAGGAGACGAGAAAATCGTTGGCGCGCAGCCTGGCCACGGCCCACGCGCCACCTTGCGTGTAGATGGCATAGCGGTCCGCAAAGTCTTGCAGGTCGCGCGCGATATCCGGCGCGCCGCCCTGCTGGCCCACGGGAATCAACAGGCACAGGAATAGCAGGAAGCCGGCGGCCACCAGCCAGGCGCGGTTGCGCACGCGGCTGAGCCTGACTGACGCCAGCGGCAGGATCAGCATGCCGGCGACGGCATACGAAGTCAGCACGTCGCCGCTCCAGATGCAGAAACCGTGCAGCAGGCCGAATGCCAGCAGCCAGCGCAAACGGCGTCGATAAGCTGTTTGCGCCGCCTCCCAGCTGCCCAGCTGGCGTTTCAGGGAACGCGTCTGCAGGGCAAAGCCGGCGCCAAACAAAAAGGCAAAGATGGGATAAAACTTGAATTGCGCCAGCGCCGCCACCGCGAAGATGGTGAGCTGGTCCAGCACGGGCGGCTGCGCCGGCAAGGTGCCGTAGCGCAAGGAAATCGTGCCCCAGGCAAAGCCCCAGATATTCACCAGCAAGATGCCAAACACGGCGATGCCGCGCAGCACATCGAGCTGCAGCAACCTGCCGGGCTTGGCGGTCACGGCGCTGAGGGCGTTCAGAGGCGCGCCAAGGTGGGGTAATCGGTCACCGTCAGGCTGAAACCGGACGCATCCGACTGCAGCCGCGCGTGGCCACCGAACGGCAAGGTGACGCGGCGGCGGATGTGGCCGAATTCGAGTCCCGTCAGCACGGGCACGGGCAGACGCTCGCGCACGTAGGCCAGCATGGCGTCGAAATCGTAGCCCTTATCCATGGGGCTCAGTTTATAGGCGGAAAAATCACCGAGCACGATCGCATGCTGGCGCTGGAGCACGCCCGCGTGCAGCAATTGCAGCAGCATGCGCTCGACCCGGTACGGGTGTTCGTTGACGTCTTCCAGGAACAGGATGCCGCCGTCGATCTCCGGGAAATACGGCGTGCCCAGCAAATGCACCAGCATGGCCAGGTTGCCGCCCCACAACTTGCCTTGCAGCTCGACCTGCGGATTGCCCGCCGCCGTGCCCGTGATCGTATGCGTGGGGCCGGCCAGGCACGACCACAGTTGATCGAGCGTAAATTGCTCTGGCTCGTCGCGGGTAAAATCGTCGCAGAGCATGGGGCCGGCGAAGCTGGCACGGCCCGTCCTGGCCAATAAGCCCATGTGGAAAGCCGTGAAGTCGCTGTAGCCGACAAACAGCTTGCCACTGGCGGCCATGGCGCTAAAGTCGATGTCGGGCAGGATGCGGCTGATACCGTAACTGCCGCGCAACGCGATCACCACCTGCACGTCCGGGTCCGCGGCCGCCGCGTTCAGCTGCGCCAGGCGGCCCGCATCTGTGCCACCGAAGCGCTGGAATGTGTGTTCGGGGTCGTAGTAACTGTGGACGGTGGCCCCTTGTGCCTGCAAGCGGGCGATGCCGCGCGCCACGGCCGCTTCATCGGGCGCGCAACCGCCCGGCGCCACAATGGCGATGCCAATCTCAGGTGTCTTCAAAATATATCGGGCTAATCAAGTGGTGGGCGCGCCTGCTTACTTTCAAGCTGGCTGGGAGCGCATCTGGGGCGCCATCTTACCTTGCAGATGCACATCGATCAAGGCGAGCAGGCGCTCGATCAGCTGGGGCGGCATATCGTGCCCCATGCCCTCGATCACTTCCAGCCGGGCGCCCGGGATCAGCGCCGCCGTATCGATGCCGCAGGCGACGGGTATCAATGGGTCGGCCGCGCCATGGATCACCAGCGCCGGACAGCTGATGCTCGGCAGCAAGGCCGTGCGTTCGCCCGAAGCGGCAATCGCCACCATCTGTCGCGCCACGCCTTCCGGGCAACTGCCCCGCTGCAGCGCCGCTTCGATGCGCTGGTACAGCAGTTTTTCCGAGACGGGATAGGCGGGACTGCCGATGACGCGCACGGTGGCGGCCATGTGCGCCATCAATTCGGCGCGGCTGGCATTGCGCTTCGGACGTTGCAACAAGGCGTTGCGCGCCGCCCGCGTGGGGCCGGGCAAGCCGCGCCGGCCGCTGCTCGACATGATGGAGGTCAGGCTCAGCACCTGCTGCGGCGCGCGCGCCGCCATCACTTGCGCGATCATGCCGCCCATCGAGACGCCGATCACGTGTGCCTGGGCAATACGCAGGGCCGTCAGCAAGCCCAGCGCATCGTCCGCCATGTCATCGAGGGTGTAGGAAGTTTTCAGGGGCCAGCCGATGAGGTTTTTCACGTAGGCGAGCGGCAGATACGGCTTGCCTCCCAGCGCCATCTTGCTCGACAGGCCGCTGTCGCGGTTGTCGAAACGCAGCACCCGAAACCCTTGCTCGACGATGCCTTCGACGAAGTCCGCCGGCCAGGCGATCAGTTGCATGCCCAGGCCCATGACCAGCAGCACGCACGGATCGTCCGGGTTGCCGTGGCTTTCATACGCTATGCTGAGGCCGTTCGCCATGATGGTTGCCATGATTGCCTCTCTTCAGGAACCAGCACGCAGGCACGATCGCTGCGGCCTTGGACTCAGCATACCACTATTGTGATCTTGCCATCGTGACTCATGCGGAAGTCGAACTGAAGTGTTGCCGCGCCGGTACGCAGGGCGGCAACGGTACAGTCTCAACGGTGCTGCTTACTTGGCTTTTGGCAAGGAATCGGCCAGATCCACCCACGCTTGCGGCTGCGGCTTGCCCCGCTCGCGCACGCCGAAGAAGGAGACCACTTGCGTGCCGTCGTTGTCGAAGAATTCGACGGAAGTAACGCCGCCACGCTTGACGACCCAGCCGCTGCGCAGGGCCGTGTCGCGGATGTGCAGGTTGAAATCCGGGTCCAGTACATTGAAGAAGCCGCCGGCGGCCATGGTTTTCTCGATCTTGCCGCTGTAGATCTGCGTCAAGCCTTCATTGCCCAGGAACACCATGATGGCGACCTTGTCCTTGGCCGCGTTTTCCAGCAGAGTGCGCAGCGCTTGCGGCGTCACGCGCTCGACCACGCCGGCCGGTGCCAGGCGCAGCGCCTGTTCGCGCGTCAAATGGAATTCACGCATGATTTGCGCAAACTGGTGCACGTCCGTCATGTCTTTCCAGGCCAGCTGGAATTCCTTGACGTCGATCTCGGCATCGGGCTTTTCCGCCGCTTTCGGCGCCACGGTCAGCACGTTTAATTCCCCGCTTTGCTGGGGCATGCGGAAATTTGCCACCAGCTTGTCGTAGACGGCCACGCCCGCGGCACTGCGCACATAAATCTTGTGCACGGCCGTGCCGTTGGCGTCAAAAAATTGCAGGCTGCGGGTGGGCTTGCCGTCGCGGCCCGCTTGCTCCACGGCAAAGGCATATTTCCAGTGTTCAAAGTGGAAACGCAGGTCGATCTGACCACCCAGGTAGCCGCCCGCGATATTGCGCTGGCGCGCTTCCGTTTCCGGGTCCTGCTTGGCATCGGCCTGTTCCGACTTGTCGCCCGCCTGCTTGAACTTGCTGGCGACGCCCGTCGTTTCGATGACGCCGTTTTCATTGCGCGTGATGGCTTGCACGAGGCCCAGGTCCAGCGCGGCGCGCATGATTTCGCGCGGCTGGTTGCCATCGGCCTGCAGGCGCGTGACGCCTTTGCCGATGTTGGTTGCCAGCAATTGCGCTTCCGACACACCCAGCGCACGGGCCGCATCGCGGATCTGCAGCTTCGGCTGCTCCGTGCGCAAGGTGGACCAGCGTTCCGCCAGGGTCGCTGGGGCCGCGGTCGCGTTTGCAATCAGCAGGCTGCCTAGCAGGGATAGAACGAGTTTGGATAACTTCATAGAGAGACCATTCAATCAAACATGGAAAAAAGAGGGGCAAGCACCCCTCCCCCGGTAAAAATCAGAAATTGACGCTGAGGTTGGCGGCGACGTTGCGGCCAGGCTTGGCGTAGCGCTCGATCTCGGCGCGGCTGGCGGCCGTGGTGCCGGCGGACAGGCTGCGCGCAGCGGCGTAATCCCAGTACTTGCGATCCGTCAAGTTGTACACGCCAACGACGATCTTCGCGTTCTTGTGCACGTTCCAGTAAGTCGACAAGTCGAAGATGGTGTACGACGGCACGGTGAAACGCTGCGCGGTCGTGCCCGTCAGCAAGTCATTCGGCGCCTGTTTTGCGCCCGCATGCACGGCCGTCAGGGCCAAGCCGAACAGCTCGTTCGCATGGTCGTAGCCGAAGGTCAAGGCCGACTTGGCCGGCGCCACCGAGGCCAGGCCGCCGCTGTCGCCCGTCAGGGTATTGAAGGAGCGGCCCTTGGCCACGCCCGTGCCCAGGTCGACGTGGTAACCCTGCATGGCTGGCGCCCAGGCGCCCAGCTCCACGCGCAAGGTCAGCTCGGCGCCCCAGGTGCGCGCATTGCCGATGTTTTCAGGGCGGAACAGGCCCTGGGTGATGGTGGGATAGTTGACCGGGTCATCTTCCTGCATCACATACTCGATCATGTTTTTGTATTCCGTCTGGTAGACGGAGGCGTGCATGCTCAAGCCCTTGACGACGTCGCCCTTCAAGCCCAGTTCATAGGCCTGGCTGGTTTCCTTGCGCAAATTCGCATTGCCCAGCACGGCATAACCCTTGCCCGTGCCCGTATAGCTGATGGAATCATAGGTACCCGTGCGTTCGGCCGCCGTCGGCAGGCGCGTGCCGCGCGTCACGGTGGCGTAGGCATTCATTTGCGGCAAGACTTCCACGGACAGGCTCAGGCTGGGCGTGAAATAGGTGTCGCTCTGCTTGCGCACTTCCTTGGCTGCGCCCGGTACACCGATGGCGTAGCGTTGCAGGTTTTTCGGTGCGTCCTTGCGGTAGTCGGCACGCAAGCCCGGCGTCAGCACGGCTTTCTTGCCAGCAAGATCAAAGCTGAGGTCGTCGCGCACGTACAGGGCCAGCTTGGTCGTGTCCATGTCGGCCATGCGGTTCTTGTTGGTGATCTGATGCTGGCCCGTGGCGATGATGAGACGGTCTTCACGCCACGGACGGCCCGTTTTCAGCTGTTCCAGCTGCACGCCGTACAGCAGCGCGTTGTCGGCGTTAAGCTGCTTGAACGCTTCGGACGTGACGCCGATGCTGTCGTTCTTGAAGCTGGTGTCGATCGAGCGCTGCGCCGGGCTGCCAAAGGTGTAGACGCCTTGCGTCTTGTCATCGGTTTTCGCATTCTGCAGATACACTTTCGACGTCAGGCGGTCGAACAGGGCGAAATCCTTGAGCACCACATCGTGACCCAGGCTGACACGCGTGCGCCTGGTGGTGGAATCCTGCTGCACGCCTGTCGGATAATATGTGCTGACCTTGCTGCGCAGATCGCGCTTGTTCTTGCGCTCGAACATGTCGACCGTCAAGTCGAGCTTTTGTTCACCCGGCAAGGTCCACACGAGCTTGGACAGCAAGGCATTCGAATGCCAGTCGTCGGGGTTGACGGGCGTGGTGCCGCGGCTGTCCGTCTGCTCGCCATCGCGGTGCACGTAGACGGCCAGGCCCTGCAGCTTGTCGCCGATCCTGGCGGCGCCCGTCAGGGTGTGCGCATTGCTGCGATCGGCCGTGGCGCGGCCGTATTTATAGGAGACATAATGATCCTGCCCCTCTCCCAGGTAATCCTCGGGCGACTTGGTGATGAAGGCCACGCCGCCGCCCAGGCCCGGATTGGCGCCGCTGGCGGCCGTCGTGCCCGAATCGATGCGCACTTCGCGGAACGTTTCCGGGTCAAAATAATCACGGCCCGTGGCGAAGGCGTTGAGGGTGTTGCCGTCCGGCTTGGGCGCCGCGTCGGGCAGCGCAATGCCATCGAGCTCCAGGCTGACCCGATTGCCTTCCAGGCCGCGAATGTTGTAACCGCTATTACCCGAACCATCCCACACGCTGCCGCTGCCCGAGGCGGCCGCTGGCGCAGTAATCAAAGGCAGGTAGCGCACGATGCCGCCCATTTCCGTGACATTGCGACGCTCCAGGTCGTCCGCCGTGACGAGCGTCCTGGTACCGGCGCGGCGTTCATAGTCCTGCTTGGCATTCACGACGATTTCCGGGAAGACAGGCAGCTTGGCCGGTTCCTGCGCCGCCGTGCCCGCGTTGATGGCGGCGTTTTGCGCAGCGACGGGCAGCAGGGGCGCGGCAAACAGGCCCAGCAGGGCGGCACGCAGCACCAGGTTGTGGCGACGGTTTGGCAGGTAAACTGGGGGTACGACGGGCGCAGCGGAGCGCTGCAGAAGCACTGTAGTCATGATGATCCGGTTTAAGAGTGGAAGCTGGCTCTTGAACCCGGATCGATAACGATGCGCAAGGGAAGTTTGCTGGCGAAAACAATACTGTAACACGAATCATTCTCATTTGAGAATGGCGAAGTGGTCTAGACAGATGTTATTTCGCAACAGTTGCAAAAATGCCAGCCGGAGTGGCTGGCAAGGCATGGCTTATTACTGGCAAGGCCGTGGCGGCCCTGCCCTGTTCCGGAAAATGCTAGCCCGTCGGATTGGCCAGCTTGCGCGCTTCCGCCTGCGCGCGGCGGCGCTCGGCAAAGAAACGCTTGAGGAAGGCGCCGCACTCGTCGGCCAGCACGCCCCCTTCGATCGCCGTCTGGTGGTTCAGCGCCGGCTGCTCGAACAGGTTCAGCACGGAACCACAGGCGCCCGTCTTCGGGTCGCCCGCGCCGTACACCACGCGTGCCAGGCGCGCATGCAGCATGGCGCCCGAGCACATCACGCACGGCTCCAGGGTCACATACAGTTCGCAGCCGGGCAGCCGGTAGTTGCCCAGTTTTTCGGCAGCGGCGCGCAGCGCCATCACTTCCGCGTGCGCCGTGGGGTCGTGGCGGCCGATGGGCTGGTTGTAGCCCACGGCGATGACTTCCCCATCCTTGACGACAACGGCGCCGACGGGCACTTCGCCCAGGTTCCACGCGTGCTGGGCCTGCTCCAGGGCCAGCTGCATGTAGCGCGCGTCCTGCGCGCTAGCGTGCGTTTCAGTCATCGGTCACTTCTGCCCAGCAATTCGGCGTTTCATGCAGCACCAGTTTATGCAGGTGCAAGCCCGTGCCGAAATGGTCGGTAAACGCCGCTTTCAGGATCTCGAAGGCGATACGGGCCAGGTTTTCCACTGTGGGGATGCGGTCGATGACGACGGTTTTATGGTCAGGCAGGCTGGCCAGGAAGTCGCGCACGGCCGTATCCTTTTCATAGACGAGGAAGGCGTGATCCCACACATCGACCAGATGCTGCTTGGCGAGGGTTTTCACGTCGGAAAAGTCCATGATCATGCCATTGTCGGAATTGCCTTCCGCTTCGATGACCTTGCCGACCAGGGTGATTTCCACCGTGTAGCGGTGGCCGTGCAAGTTGCGGCACTGGCTTTTATGGTCGGGAATGCGGTGGCCCGCGTCGAATTCGAGCTTGCGTGTGATAGTCAGCATATTGTTTTGTTAAGGGATTTGCAGGAGTTTATGGGTTTGCAGGCTCAGCTTCCATTTCGGGTTGCTTTTGCACGTCTCGATGGCCAGCTGCATGTTGTGCGCGGCCAGGGGGCCGTCCATCGCTTGCACGAAGAAGTTCTCGAAGTCGAGCCCTTCGTAGGCGGCCAGGTCTTGCTGGAACTGGGGAATGACGACCTTGATCTCATTGCCTTTGTGCACCACCAGGGTGGAGCCCATCTTCGGGCTGACACAGATCCAGTCCACGCCGGCCGGCACGGGCAAAGTGCCGTTGGTTTCGATGGCGATCGTAAAGCCGACCGCATGCATGGCGTCGATCAGGGCCGTGTCCAGTTGCAGCAGCGGCTCGCCGCCCGTAAACACCACGTATTTGCTCGGTGAGTAGCTGGCCGGCCACAGGCTGTTGATCAGCGCGGCCAGTTCCTCGGGCGTCTTGAATTTGCCGCCCAGTTCGCCGTCCGTGCCGACGAAATCCGTGTCGCAGAACTGGCACACGGCCGTGGCGCGGTCGCTTTCGCGGCCCGTCCACAGATTGCAGCCGGAAAAGCGGCAAAACACGGCCGGACGGCCTGCGTGTGCACCTTCGCCCTGCAGGGTGTAAAAAATCTCTTTGATGCTATAAGTCACTGTATTTCCTAAGAGCTGGCTGGCGTCCTCGCGCAGGGCGTACGCAGCGATGCCGGCGCACAGCGCCGTCACCGCAAAAGCCGATTGACAACCCTCTATTATATGCCGCCACGACACTTCCCGTGCAAATGCCTTGGCCGCCACCTGACGCTGCGACACCAAAGGGCAAGAAAGCTCCAGCGGCAGACCTACCTGCGCAGCTTTTGCGCTTAGACAACACAAATAGCCCAAAGATAATATATTTTCTGTAATAACATTGCCTGATGAGAACATTTTGGGAGCGAGTAAATGATGCAACGCTGGTTACTCCTGCCGTACCGCCTGAGCATCCTGGCCTGTCTGGCGGCCGGCGCACTCGCTACCCTGCACACCGTGCCGATGCTGCAGACAGACACGCCCGCCACCTTGATGGCGGCATGTGATGCCCTGCTGGGTGCGCTGACCCTGCTGCTGTGGCGCCAGCACCGCCTGGCGCTGCGCCTGCAGGTGCAGGAACAGCTGCGTGCGCACGCCGAGCAGACGCGCCTGAGCAATGAGCAGTACAAGGCCCGCGAACAGGAACGCCTGCGCATCGGGCGCGACATCCACGACGACCTGGGCCAGCATCTGCTGACCCTGAAAATCGACCTGTCCATGCTGCTGGCCAACACGCATGGCGCGACGCCCCAGCTGACACGACACCTGGCCGTGATGGCGCACAATGTCGACCTCAGTATTGCGGCGCTGCGCCGCGTCATCCACGACCTGCGCCCGCCCGCCCTCGATGCTGGCCTGCAAGCAGCGTGCGACGGCTTGCTGGTGGACTTTCAGCGCAGCACGGGCATAGACTGCAGCTGCGATTACCGGCTCGACGCCGCCGCCGGCTGCGCGCACGGCCCCTTGCTGTACCACGCGCTGCAGGAAGCGCTGGCCAATATCGCCCGCCATGCTCACGCCACGCATGTTCAGCTGCGCCTGCAGCAAGCAGGCGCCACCCTGACTTGCCGCATCCGCGACGACGGCGTCGGGCTGTCAGGCTCGCCGCCACGCCTGGGTCGCGGCCTGTCCGGCATGCATGAACGCGTGGCCGCCGCTGGCGGCAGCCTGCACATCGACAGCCACAGCGGCGCCGGAACCACCTTGCACCTGTCGCTGCCCCTGCCAAGCTGCTGCCAGGACGAAGCGATGCTGCATCGCTGAAAATATTGCTCAAGATCAACACCGTCTTTTCTTCACGCTGCAACATGGCCTAAGAGCCCGCCCCCATTCACGCCCAAGAAGGATGCATACATGCCGGATAGCCATGCACATGCCAGCGCATTGCCCTGCGAAGTAGCCCAGGGTTTCGCCGTCAAGATGATGGAATTCTTGGTGGTGCCCACCTTTGTCCTCGATGTGCACGGGCGGGTGATGATCTGGAACCGCGCCTGCGAGCAGCTGACGGGCGTGCCGGCGGCCGAAGTGCTGGGCATGCGTGAGCCGGGCCGCTGCTTTTACAATGACGAGCGCCCCACGCTGGCCGACCTGCTGCTGGCCGGGCGCGGCGCCGACATGCGCGCCCTGCATCTCCAGCAGCAATACCGCAGCAGCACGGGCAGCAATCTGTGCGCGGAAAACTGGTGCGACATGCCGCGCACGGGGCGCCGCCGCTACCTGGCCGTCGATGCCAGCCCCATCTACGGCAATGGCGACGAACTGATCGCCGTGGTCGAAACCCTGCGCGACATGACCGATGAAAAGCGCGCGCAGGTGGAGCTGGAACGCCTGGCCACGCGCGACGGCTTGACGGGCCTGGCAAACCGGCGCTGCTTCGATGACACCATCCTGGCCGAATGGCAGCGCGCCCGGCGCCAAGGCCAGCCCCTGTCGCTGCTGATGGTCGATGTCGACAACTTCAAGGAATACAACGACAGCCACGGCCACCAGGGTGGCGACCTGTGCCTTCGCAAGGTGGCCGGCGCCGTGGCCAGCGAGATGCGTACAAACGACCTCGTGGCCCGCTATGGCGGCGAAGAATTTGCCGTCATCCTGCCGAACCAGTCGCTCAAGGGCGCGGCCATCGTGGCCGAACGCATCCGCCAGCGCGTGGAGCGGCTGCAACTGCCGCGCAAGCGTCCCGACGGCGCCTGCGTCACCGTCAGCATCGGCGCCGCCACGGCCCTGCCCGGCCCCGGCACGGAACTGGGGCAGCTGATCCACACGGCAGACTGCGCCCTGTACCGCGCCAAGCACCTGGGCCGCAACCGCATCAGCCTGCCGGCAACGACGCTCCCGTAAGCACCCGCCCCAGCGGTCGGCCTTGCCAGTTCCTGGCGCAGCGTTGACGGGCCAGCCCTGACCTGCCAAAACACTTGCCCCTATGCACGGCGGCATGAATATTCTATGCTGCGGCGTTGCACTTTCCACATTCCAAAAAAAGAAGGAGCCTTCGTGTCAAGAATCATGCCCACTTTATTACCTGCTTTCGCCCTGGCCCTGTCGGCCATGGCATCGTCGAACCTGGGCGCCGCGCCCGTGAAGCCGACCGCCGCCCACAGCGCTACCGCCAGCAAGGCCGATTTGCTGCCATTCAAGGCGACGGAAAAGACCCTGGCCAACGGCTTGAAAATCATCATCGTGCCGACCGGTTTCCCCAACCTGGTCTCCTTGCAAATTCCCGTGCAGACGGGTTCGCGCAATGAAGTCGAGCCGGGCAAGTCCGGCTTCGCCCATTTTTTTGAACACATGATGTTCCGCGGCACCAAGGCCTATCCGCCCGAGAAATACCAGGAAGTCATCACCCGCGCCGGCGCGCGCCAGAACGCGTATACCAGCGACGACTTGACCAATTACCACACCACGTTTGCCAAGCAAGACCTGGAAACCGTGCTGAAGGTGGAGGCGGACCGCTTCCAGCACCTCGAGTACGCGGAAGATGCGTTCAAGACGGAATCGCGGGCCGTGCTGGGCGAATACAACAAGAACAGCGCCAATCCCGTCTCGAAACTGTTTGAAGTGATGCGCGACAGCGCCTACACGACGCATACCTACAAGCACACGACGATGGGTTTTATCCAGGATATCGAAGACATGCCGAACCAGTACGCATATTCGAAGGTCTTCTTTGACCGCTGGTACCGTCCCGAGCGCACCACCATCATCATCGCCGGCGACGTGGAGCCGCAGCAAGCCATCGCGCTGGTGGAAAAATACTGGAGCGGCTGGCAGCGCGGCAAACAGCAGGCGGCCGTGCCCGTGGAGCCCAAGCCGCACGGGCCCGTCTACAAGCATGTGGCCTGGCCTACGCCGACCCTGCCGTGGGTAGCCGTGGGCTTCCACGCGCCCGCGTTTTCCGTGAAGGACAAGGACCAGGCGGCGCTGGCGACCCTGCTGTCGCTGTCGTTCGGCCGCACCTCGCCGCTGTATAAACGCCTGGTGCAGAATGAACAGAAAGTCGACCAATTGTTCGACATGACGCCGGACCGTGTCGACCCGACCCTGGCCGTGCTGGGCGCGCGGGTGAAAAACATCGATGACGCCGTCTACGTGCGCGACGCCATCCTGGCCACCGTGGCGCAGCTGCGCGACACGCTAGTGAGCGAAAAAGACCTGGCGGATGCCAAGTCAGCCGAAAAATATGGTCTGATCCGCACCTTGGACAATACCGAGCAGATCGCCGGCACCCTGGCTTCCTTCGTGCATTTCGACCGCTCGTATGCCACCCTGAACCAGTACTACCGCCTGATCGATACGCTCACGCCGGCCGACCTCCAGGCGGCCGCGCGCAAATACCTGACGGATGACGGCCTGGTGGTGACGACCCTGTCGCACCAGCCGATGGCGGCCGCGATCGCCACCACGCCGAAGCTGGCCAGCCTGCTGCCGGCCGCCTCGAACGCCAAGTTCGACGTGCTGGTGCAAAAGTCGGCTCTGCCGCAAATCCGCTACAAGCTGCTGTTTACGGCCGGTTCCGCGCAAGACCCCAAAGGCAAGGAAGGCCTGGCCGCGCTGACGGCCGCCATGGTGGCGTCCGGTGGCTCGTCCGAACGCAAGATCGACGAAGTCAACCAGGCCCTGTTCCCGCTCGCCGGCAGCTTCAGCCAGCAGACGGACAAGGAAATGACGACGTTTACGGGCTCCATCCACAGGGATAACTGGACGCAGTTCAACGCCATCGCCCTGCCACTGCTGCTCTCGCCCGGTTTCCGCGAGGATGACTTCCGCCGCCTGAAGGATGCGCAAAAGAACGCGCTGTTGCTGGACCTGAAGGACAATAACGAAGAAGAGTTCGCCAAGGAGCGCCTGCAAACCAATGTGTATGCGGGTACGCTGTATGGCCACCCGGTGCTGGGCACGGTGGCAGGCATCGACGCCATCACCCTGGACGATGTGAAACAGTTCTGGAAGAGCGCGTATGCGCAGGGCGCCGTCAAGGTGGGCATTTCCGGCGATGTGTCCGACGCCATGACGGCCTCGCTGACGCGGGCGCTGGCAAGCTTGCCGGCCGGCCCCGGCTTGCCAGCCACCGCAAAACCCGCGGGCCGCAAGGCACAGGGACTGGAAGTGGAAATCATCGAAAAGAACACGCGCGCCACGGCCATCTCCTTCGGACTGCCGCTCGACGTGACCCGCACGCACCCGGACTTCCCCGCCCTGTGGCTGGCGAAGACCTGGCTGGGCGAGCACCGCGCCTCGAATTCCTATCTGTACCAGCGCATCCGGGAAATTCGCGGCATGAACTATGGCGATTACGCGTACATCGAAGCCTTCCCGCGTGGCATGTACCAGTTCTTCCCGAACCCGAACCTGGGCCGCAAGGCGCAGCTGTTCGAAATCTGGATACGCCCCGTGGCGCCGGACAACGCCCACTTCGCCCTGCGCGTGGCCCTGACGGAATTGGGCAAGCTCATCGACAACGGCTTGACGCAGGACGATTTCGCCACCACGCGCGACTACCTGATGAAAAACGTGTTCGTCATGACGTCGACGCAAGACCAGCAACTGGGCTATGCGCTCGATTCGCAATGGTATGGCACGCCGGAGTTCACCAAGCTGATGCGTGATGGCTTGACGAAACTGACGCTGGCCGATGTCAACCGCGCCATCAAACAGCATCTGTCGGCGAAGAACCTGTCCGTGGTGATCGTCGCCAAGGATGCGGCCGGCCTGAAGGAAAAACTCGTCAGCGACGCGTTTTCTCCCATCAAGTACGACGGCAACAAGCCGCAGGCTCTGCTCGATGAAGACAAGGTCATCGGCGCGATGAAGCTGAACATCAAGCCGGAAGCGGTCACCGTGACGCCAACTGCACAGGCGTTCGCCAGGTAACCGCGACAGAAAAATAACGCACAAAGTAAATGCAGTCATGGCCGCCAGCATAAAGCTGGCGGCTTTTTTTATGCACGAAAATGGCGCACCGCAGCATCCATTGGCGATTATTTGCCGATATTACCTCGCCTAGCCGGGTGCGTCATAGAGCTTCCGTCGCCGCACCAGAACGGTGCATTTGCAACATATTACAAATGTAAAAATTTGCAACTTGAATGGACATCCGCAAAACAGGAAAAAAATATTTTCAAGCGGGAATAATTTAAATTAATCCTTAAAAATCAATAACTTAAAAAGTTAATGGTGCATTTATGACATTGCTACTTTTGTAATTTCTGGATATTTCCTAGCATAAAATCTTTTACCTGCCATCAATTTTTTACCGAATATGTAAGCATAAAAATAATCTAGATAAACTGTTGTGTCAACGTGACAATGTTGAAAAAAAGCATGGCGCAACTTTTCCGAAAATGTTTTGATAAAGGTCTAGGCAATACTGTTTATACGGTTTTGCAACAAAAATCGCTCAAGCGATCCACTAGACCGGGAAAGTCGCGCATCGCACAACGATGCCCGACCATGTGTTCAGCAGTTGAAATTCGATGGAGAATATTTTGCTTAAAAAAATAGTCTTAAAACAAAGTGTGATCGCAGTCGCCTTGACCTTATCTTCCTCGCAATTAGTCTACGCGCAGCTGGCACCACAGGAGCCGGCGCTGCAAAAAATTCTCATTACAGGTTCGAACCTGAAGCGCGCCGACAAGGAAGGCACTTCCCCTGTCGATGTGATTACCGCCAAGGATATCAAGGACAGCGGCGCATCGACCGTTGCCGAATTGATGAAACTGGTGCCATCCATGGGCACCGACACCAATCAGGACCAGCTCGGCGGTTCCGGCTTTGCCAAGGGCGTCGCCACCGCCTCGCTGCGCGGACTGGGTTCAAGCTCCACCCTGATCCTGCTGAACGGACGGCGCATGACGCCATCGGCCTACGCCGACCCGAACAACGGCAACTCCACCCTGTATGACTTGAACAGCATCCCGCTGTCCGCCCTGGACCGCGTCGAGATCCTGAAAGACGGCGCTTCGGCCGTCTACGGCTCGGATGCCATCGGCGGCGTCATCAACTTCATCACCAAATCGAATTATCGTGGCGGCCAGATCGCTGGCAATGCTGGCACCAACGACGATGACCGGTTCCGCCGCAAGAATGTGAGTGGTTTCTTCGGCACGGGCGACTTGGACACCGACGGCTACAATATCTTCGCCGCCGTCGACTTTTCCGAGCGCGACCGCGTGGCACGCCGCGATGCAAAGGACATCGCTTATTCAACCTACCAGGACTTGAACGGCCGCTTCCGCTCCAACTACTCGAGTTCCATCTCGAAATACGCAACGGTCTACCGCGAATCGTCGCCAGGCTCGCGCAACTTCGGCGTGACGCAAGCGAACGCGCCACAGCGCGTGACGTTCAATCTGGGCTGCGACCCGTCGGAACGCATTACGGGGGGCACCAAGGATGGCTTGCTGCCAACGAGCATCCTCATTGGCCGCACTTTCTGCAACTATGATGCAGATAAATTCCTGGAAAGCCAGGGCGACGGCCGCGATGCCAGCGTGTTGAGCCGCGGAACCCTGAAGATCAGCAACGCCGTCACCGGCTACGCCGAAGCGGCCTACACCCGCTCCGTGCGCTCGTACACGCTAGCACCGATCACCCTGGGCACGACCTCCGTCACCAACTACATGGCGACGGGTTTGGCCGATCCATTCCAGGCCATCCTGCCGATTGGTCATCCGGACAACCCGCTGACGAATGCCCGCGCCTCGGTCGCCTACCGCTTTGAAAACCTGCGCGGCGGCTCGGAGACGACCAACCAGAACACGCGCCTGCTGACTGGCCTGCAAGGCGATCACTTCGGCTGGAGCTGGGACACCGGCCTGCTGTGGAACCGCTCCAAGCGCGATGAAACAACATATGGCCGCCTGTACCTGCCAACCTTGCGCAAGCTCAATACCGGTACCTCGCTGGCACAGCTGGCTGCCGATCCGACCATCGGCTACGACCCGCAAAGCGTAGGCATAGCGGAAATCTTCCAACTCGACGGCAAGGCCAGCACGGAATTTGGCAAGCTGGGTGGCGGGGCCATGGGCCTGGCAGTCGGTTTCGAACTGCGCCGTGAAAAAATCCGTATCGATCCGGACGCAGCAGTCGCCGCCGGCCAGATCTACGGACAGTCCAATACCATTATCGACGGCCAGCGCGACGTCAAGTCGGCCTTCGTCGAACTGCGCACGCCATTCACCAAGAGCTTCGAGATGGACTTTGCCGGCCGCGTAGACAAATATCCTGGCATCAAAACCAACTTTGTGCCGAAAGTGGGCGCCAAGTGGACCGCCACGGATACGCTGGCCTTCCGCGGCACGTATGCCGAAGGTTTCCGCGCCCCGGCACTGTCGCAAGTGACGCCAGGCGGTGCACAATTCTTCCTGTCCGGCGTGTGGGATCCGAAACGCTGCCAGGAAGATGAAAGCACCCCGCGTCCGGGTGGCGTGACGGCCGACTGCAGCAAATCGATCTCTGGCGTCGGCGGTGCCAATCCGGACCTGAAGCCGGAAACGTCGAAGAGCTACTCGCTGGGCCTGATCTACTCGCCGACCTCCAACATCGACTTTGTCGTTGACGTGTACCGCGTACGCAAGGAAAAAGAAGTGGCGCTGGGTACGGCTAGCGAAGCGCTGAAAAACGAAGACCGCGCGCCGGAAAACGTCCTGCGCGATCCGAATCCAGCCAACTTCATCACCGATGCGAACGGCAATCCGATTCCCGGCACGGGCACCTTGTTGTCGGTCAAGACTCCTTGGTCCAACCAAGGTTCGACCGAACTGCGTGGCGTGGACTTTGAAACGCGTCTGCGCAACAAGCTCGGTGAATGGGGTTCGCTCAGCACCGCCTTGCGCGGCACCTACGTCTACAGCTACAAGCTGGAGCAGCACGAAGGCGACACGGTCAGCAATGTGACCGGTACCCGTCCAGGTCTTTACGACTGGCAACTGTCCACCGGCACCGACATGCCGAAGGTCAAGGCTTCGCTGACCACCAACTGGACGCGTGGCGACCATAGCGTTAACGCCTCGCTGAACTTTGTTGGCAGCGTATCGCTCAAGCGTAACCGCGACGGCGCCGAGATCTACGACCAGCCTTTCTGCTACTACGGCACGAAGAAGCCAACCGATGCGGCGCCGGATCGCAATACCACGATCCCTGGCTATGAAGCGGCCTTCCCTGACTGCAAAGTCGCCAGCTGGACCACCGTGGGTCTGGGCTATACGTACACCGGCTTCAAGAACCTGAGCCTGGGCATCAACATCCAGAACTTGTTCGACAAAGCCGCACCGTACGATCCAGCGTACCCACTTGAGGGCTACAACGAAGGCTTGCATAACGCCTACGGCCGTTACTTCACCTTCAATGCGCGCTACACGTTTTAATTAACAGCACGCAAGAGACCAACGCCTCCTTCGGGAGGCGTTTTTTTTGCCACTACTCGAATGGATTGGCCACCGTCGTCATCTCGGGCGGCGGCAGCTGGTCGGTCAGCACCTGCTTTTCCAGCTGCGCCAGCACGTCGCCCAGCAGTTTTTTACAGCTGCCTGACCGTGGCAAGAACCGGTTTGTCCAGGGTCTGGTCGATGTCGCCGCTGATGCCGTCGACACGGTTTTCGATGCTCAGGCCGCCGATGTCGCGCACATCGCAGCATGGGCATACAGGACGAATTTCTTTGCTCAATGGGATTTCCTCTCAAGGGGATTATTTCGTGGGCTTGCCATGAATCTTGGGCAAACTCGGCATGTGCTGCTTTTTCTGCCGCGCCAGTGGCGGTAGCTGATGAAAACCGTCTTCGTCACGCCAGCGGCGCAGGCCGTTGCCAGGTAAGGTCGGTCTGGTATTCAGCACGGCCAAACGCGCCTTCAAGCGGCAAATCCTGGCCTTGGTCGCAAAGTGTCATCTTGGCAATCTGCTTATCCCCATAATGTTTTTCGATTCTTCCCGAGTAAAAACCATGACAAGGATATCCATGCATCTGCTCCATCCCCAGCTTTACGCCAGTTGCATCCTCGCCGTTGCCGCGCTGCCTGGTGCCCTGTACGCCCAAACCCCGGCCCTTGCGGGGCATTGGCAATTCCGGACGGCGACGGGCACGACAACGACGAATGGCGGCGAAGTCGACCTGATCGACACGGGCATACTCGACATCACCGAAGACCAGGGTAGCTTGCGCGCGACGATATCCTGGCTCGACGAGCGTGGCCAGCTTACCTCGCCGCGCACGGTCAATGGCACGCCCGGCCCCGCCGGCACCGTCTTCAGGCATGGTGGCAAGCGGATCAGCACGGGGAGAGACGGCAAGGAGGTGAGCACCGAGGTGACGATCCGCTGGACCTTGCAGGCCAAAGGCATGGTGCTGAGCGGCGAACGCCTGGTCGAAACCGATGAGAACGAACCCAAGCCTGTGACGGGAACGCGGCTCACGGAGAGCTATGTGCCGCCGGCGCTGCCGGCCGCACTGCCGGGAACTGCGGCAAGCGCCACCGCGCGCGGCCCTTCCACGCCGGCCGAACGCGCGCGCGTGGTGGAGATGGCAAAAGCGGCGCAGGACGATCCGCAGGCGCTGCAGCAGCGCGATGGCGCCTGGCTCAGCGCATGGATCGATGCCATTCCCGACCTCACGTTTGGCGCCAGCATGCCCGATGACTGGCTCAGCACCGCCCCCACGCCGGCCACGCGCGAGGCGCTGCGCTTCCAGTACCTGGCCAGCGTGATGGCCTTCCAGATCGAACACCCGGAACAGGCCCGGCAGAAAGGGGAATGCGACCTGGCGGGCATGCGGGGCGTGCTGCGCGCCTACGACACACTGCAGCGCCAGGATAGCCGCTACCGTTCCGCAAAGCTGGACGCGGCGCTGGCGGCGCGTCAGCAAGGCAGGCTGCCCGCCTTCCTGGCTACGCTGTCCGGCAGGAATGCCAGCATCAAGGCCACGCCATCACCCTCTGGCGACGCCACGGCGCGCCGGATTGTGGCGCTGGGCACCAGCGACCCGCGCGCCATGGACTGGCTCGACATCCTGAGCAACCGCTTCGGCGGCCGCATGGCTGGCAGCGATGCCTACACGCATGCGGCGCAATGGGCACACAGGCAACTGCGGCAATGGGGCGTGCAGGCCGAATTGGAAGAAGCCGGCGACATGCCCGTCGGCTTCAACCGCGGCCCCTGGACGGGCAAGATGCTGGCGCCCCAGGAACAGCCCTTGCGCATGGCGACGCCCGCCTACTCGGCCGGCACGCGTGGCGTGCAGCAGGGCCTGGCCACTCTGGGACCGGCCACCCTGGAAGAGGCGCAGGAGCGCGCCGCGCAATTCAAGGGGAAATGGGTACTGATTGGCGGCGAAAGCGGCGGTGGCGGGCGCGACGGCAAGACGATCCACAAGCCCAGGGCCATCACCCGGGTGTTGATGGAGGCGGGCGCCCTCGGCACCATACAGGCTGGCGAAGAACCACTGTATGCCGCCAGCGCGGCGCCTGCCACCTGGGCGACCCTGCCCACCCTGCCCGACATCAAGCTGGCCGCGCCACAATACGCAGACATCCGCCAGCGCCTGGCGCGCGGTATGGCGGTCACCCTGGAGTTTGATATCCGCAACTGGTTCTATCCGGGGCCGGTGACGTATCACAATGTGGTCGCCCACATTCCGGGCACGGAAAAACCGGAGGAAATCGTGCTGATCGGCGCCCACCTCGACAGCTATGATGGCGGCACGGGCGCGGCCGACAATGGCGGCGGCGTGGCCACCATGCTGGAAGCGATGCGCCTGCTAGCCAAGTCCAATGCCAGGCCGCGCCGCACCATCATGCTGGTGGCCTTTGGGGCGGAAGAAATCGGCCGCAAGGGTTCGTTCGCGTTCGCCGAACGGCATGCGAGTGAATTGAAAAATATCGTCATGATGCTCAACCGCGATGGCCGCCCTGGCGCCATCGACGGCATCGCGATTCCCTCGGCCTGGAAACCCGTGTTTGGCCGGGTCGAACAGGCCCTGCAAGACGTCCATCCCCTGTTCGGCTTCGCCACGAGCGTCAATGACGTGCCGCGCGACGCCAGCAAGGCGATGAACGCGCGGGCAGGCAGCGATGACGCCGTCTTCAGCCTGCATGGCGTGCCGACGCCGAAATTTACCGTGCTCGGCGATTTCGACTATGCGCGCGTGCATCACACGGTGCTCGACACCTATGAGAGCGTGCTGCCTTTCAGCTCGGCGCAGCAATACTCCGCCATCGCCATTGCCCTGACCGCCTATGAGGTCGCGAATGCCCCGGAAGAGATCAGCCGGAAGGGCTACTATCGTGCCGCCAGTCCGGAAAAATAGGTGCCGGCCCCAACGTCACTCGAAGGGATTGGCCACCGACGTCACCTCGGGCGGCGGCAGCTGGTCGGGCAGCGCCTGCTTTTCCAGCTGCGCCACCACGTCGCCCAGCAGTTTTTGCAACTGCCTGGCCAGGGCCAGGCCAGGCTTGTCCAGGGTCAGGTCGATGTCGCCGCTGATGCTGATGCGGTCAACACGGTTTTCGATGGTCAGGCCGCCGATGTCGAGCACATCGCTTTCATTGGCATACGGGACGAATTTCTTTGCGCACATGGGATTTCCTCTCAAGGGGATTATTTCTTGGACTTGCTATTAATCTTGGGCAAACTCAGCATGCGCAGCTTTTGCTGCCGCGTCAGCGACGGTAGCAGATCGATGCCTATCCTGTCTTCCAGTTGCGCAATGCTCAGCACCTCATACGCCTTGGTATCGACGTTTTCAATGAAGTAGGCGGCGCCGACGCGCTGGCGCGGGCTGTACACGGCCTTGTACAGATGGCTGGGCACGATGACTCTTCCCACCTTGCGCAAGTTCCCGCCAATAAAGGCCGGTCCCGTGATGACGTACAAATCGCCCTCCTTCTTCGCCATCTTGCGCACGGCGCCTTCGATGCCGGCCCACACGTAGCGGTTGTTGCGCGCGTCCTGCGGCACCATGTTGGCCAGGGTAAAGCTGTCGCGCTGGCTTTGGCGGTCCGGCATGTCGCCGTTCGGTGCCATATGGCCGCGGTCGAAGCCGCTGCGCGCATAATCGGCCAGTTCGGCGCGCTGGGCGGCGGGCAGCTTGCGTTCGGCATGGAAGGAATTTTCGCGCGACAAGTCCTGTGCCGCTTCCAGGTTGTTCACTGTCAAGTGTTCAGCCGACCACAGGGGCGTGCGCGTAATCCCCGAATGCATCACGCCAAACACGTTGTAGCACAGTTCCTTTGTCGCCACGTCCAGCTTGGGGTTGGTAATTTCCGGCTTGCGGCCATCGACATAATGGGCAGGACAGGCATCGGCATGCGCCAGGTTCGCGGCAAAGGCGGAAGCCAGCAAGCCACACGCCAGGGTCAGCCTGGCGATCGATCGTTGAATCATATTTCCCTAATTGAAATCTTTGCAGGACAGCATTCTAGCGGACGGCGGTCCTCGCCACAAACCTGCACAAGGCAGGCGTGCGCGTGTACAGGCAGCGGTGAACGCAGGTGCAGGCGGGCGTGCATGCGGCCCTGCGCAGAGGTGGCGCAAATAAAGGCCAACAGGCTGCGCACAGCCATTCATATCTGCTAAGATTGCCTTGATTTGTTCGCATCGACCATTCAATATTTGGAGAGCATATGATCAAAAAAACCCTGCTGCTGATCGTTGTCGTCGTCGCCGCCATCCTCGGCTATGCCACCACCAAGCCCGATACCTTTAGTGTCCAGCGCGAAATCACCATCAAGGCCCCGCCCGAGAAAATTGCTGGCCTGATCACAGACTTCCATTACTGGGCCGCCTGGTCGCCGTGGGAAAAGCTCGATCCCGCCATGCGCCGTACCTTTACTGGCCCGGCCAGTGGCCTGGGCGCGCAATATGCGTGGCAAGGCAACGACAAGGTGGGTGCCGGCCGCATGGAAATCACGGAAGCGGCCCAGCCCGAGCGCACCGTCATCAAGCTGGACTTCCTGAAACCGTTCGAAAGCCATAACACCACCACCTTCAGCATGACACCCGGGGGTGACGGCACCAAGGTGAACTGGACCATGACAGGCCCCAGCCCTTACGTCAGCAAGGTCATGACGGTCTTCGTCAGCATGGATAAGATGATCGGCAAGGATTTTGAAAAAGGTTTGACCAACCTGAAGGCGGCTGCGGAACAATAAGTTCAACCCTTAACCGCCGCCGACAGGGCCACATGGCCCTGTTTTATTTTTGCGCCCCGTCAGAACTGCTCGATCCAGGCCGCCAGGTGGTCCGGCGTGAGCGCCGGTTCAGCCTGCACCACCTTGCCCTGCAAGCCCAGTTCCGTCTTGCTCAGTTGCAGGGACCAGCCGCGCCGCGCCAGCCACAGCAAGCTGGCCAGCCAGAATGCGTGGATGGACGAGACGGGCGTGGTGGTGGGCGTTTCCAGGAATTCCGTCAGCAGACGTCCGTCGAGGAACAGCGCCGTACCGCCCTGGTTTTGCAGCGCCGCACCAAACGCGGGCAACAGCATGTCGATCGCTTGCTCCACGCCGCGCCCCGGATGCTCGCGCTCGAGCGCGTCGAGCTGCTGGCGCACGGCGGCGGCAAAGGCGGTGCCGCGGAAGGCTTCCGAACTGACCAGGTCGGCATAATCCATGAGCAGCCAGTCCGGCTCGGGCGGCGTAACGCCGGCCGTCAGGGCTGCCGACAAATACGCTTCCACGGGCAGCTGCTGTTCCGGACCGGCCAGGCTGGCGCACAAGGCGTACAGGGTGCCGATGCGGTTGGCCACGGCTTGCCGCTGGCGCACCATCAGCTTTTCGCGCAGCAACTGCGCGTGTTCATTGCGCAGCCGCGCCAGCTCCAGCGCCTGCTTCAATTCCATGCGCAGTGCCGCGATATCCCACGGCTTCTGGATGTAGCGGTGGATCTGGCCCTGGTTGACGGCTTCCACCGTGTGCTCCAGCTCGGAATACGCGGTGGTCAAAATGCGCACGATATGCGGATGGCGGTCCCAGGCGTACGACAGCAGCTCGTTGCCGTAGGCGCCGGGCATGCGCTGATCCGACACCAGCACGGCGATGCGGTCGGCCTGCTCGTCGAGAATGCGCTTGCCCTCCTCGACCGAGGTGGCCGTCAGCACGTGGGCCAGCGGCGCGATGGCGCGCTGGAAGTATTTGAGGGCGTTGGCCTCGTCATCGACATAGAGTATCGTCGGCAAGCCTTGCGTCGGCTCACGCTGAGCCGGCAAACGCAGATTGGCGTCAATCATGCTCGTTCCTTATATGTACTGGAAAATTCAGGGTTACCGTGGTGGCACTGCCAAACTCGGAGGCGATATCGAGGTTGCCGCCGAACGATTGCATCATGCGGTGGCAAAAAACCATGCCCCAGCCCTTGCCTTCATTGCCGCTGGCACCGACGGGGTCGATCAACAGCTGCGCAACAATCTCGGGGGCAATACCGGCGCCATTGTCGCGCACCGTGATGCGGCCGGCATCGATGCAGATGCCGATCGCAGGATGGGCGTGCTCACCGGCCGAGCGCAAGGCGTTCGCCAGCACGGACGATAAAATCAGCGCGACGCAGTTGGGTGACTCGGCAATGGCGAAATCCTCGCCCTGCTCGACCGTGATGGCGGCGCGCTGGGCCGGGCTCAAGGGATAGCTTTCAAGCAAGACGGCCAGCAGCTGGCGCGCGCTGCCGGCGCTGCGTCCACCCTGCATGCCGGGCCCGGCGCTGGCCAGGCGCACCGTGTCGACGAAGCTGGCCAGCACGGACAGACAATAACGCGCATTGTCGTGCATCAAGGTGGCCGCTTCGCCGATCTCCGCTTGCGGTGCAGCGTCCGTCTGCGCTCGCCGCGCGATGCCGCGCGCAAAATTGGCGATGGCCGCCAGCGGCGTGTTCAATTCATGCGCGAGAAAGGCCAGCGATTCTTCCATCGCCACCAGCCCCTGGCGGCGCGCCGCGCGCTCGCGTCCCGTCTGCACGGCCAGTTGCAGCGCCGTTTGCATGGCGGGCAAGTCGAGCGGCTTTTCCAGCAGACGGAACAGCGCTCCGCCGTTGATCAGTTCCAGCAACACTTCCTTGTCCGCGTAGGCCGTCACCAGCATGCAGACGATATGCGGATAGCGTTGCGCCACTTCCTGCAGCAACTCGCTGCCCAGGCGGTCCGGCATGCGGTAATCGGTAACGAGCACGTCGATGCGGGCGGCCTGGTCTTTCAGCAAGGCCAGGGCCGCATCGACGCTCTGCGCCGTCAGCACGCGGTAGCGCGGGCCGACGGCGCGTTCGAAATACTTGCAGGCGAGCGCTTCGTCATCCACGTACAACACGCTGGCGCGGCTATCGTTATCCATGTTAACGGCCCTCCCAGTCGGAGCGCTGCAAGTCGAAATTCATGCTGGCCCATTGGCCCAGCTCGCTTTCGGCGCTCAGGGTGCCACCATGGCGTTCGATCACGCCATAGCTGATGCTCAGGCCCAAGCCCAGCCCCTGGCCCACTTCGCGCGTGGTAAAGAACGGTTCGAACACGCGCGCCAGGTTTTCCGGGGCGATGCCGGGGCCGTTGTCGCGCACGCTGATGCGCAGACGCTTGTCATCCCAGCGGGCCGTGATGCGGATCTCGAATGGTGGTGCATTACCCTTGCGCATGGACAGCACGGCGTTGCCCAGCAAATTGATCAGCACGCCCACGATGGCCGCCTCGTCGCCGCGCACCAGGGTGTCGACCGGCAGGTCGTGGCTGATGCTGACATTCTTCGTTTCATGCCCCACCAGGCGGATGGCCGCGTCGAGCGCACTGCGAAACTGGAAGTGCCCCGTTTCCAGCTGGTTGCCGCTCTTGCGGTAGGCAAAGGTCTTCAAGTCGGACACGATGTGCTGCACGCGCAGCATGCCCTGCTTGGCGTCGGCCAGGCATTCGCTCACCAGCGCGCTTTGCTGGGCGGCCGGATCTTCGATGGCCACCTCGATGGCCATCATGCAGAAATTCACGGGATTGTTGACTTCATGCAGCATGCCGGCGGCCAGGGTGCCGATGGCGGCCATTTTCTCCTGCTGCAGCATCTGCCCCTTGATATCGGCCAGGCTTTTATTGGTTTCTTCCAGCTGCGTGTTCTTTTGCGCCACTTCCGCCTTCAGCTGGAACAGCATGAAGCGGGCCCGCTCATTGAAATAGGTGAAGACGGCGCTGATGCTGGCCGACATGATGAGAAACAAGCAGTTGACGACAAAGGTGTCCGGCAAGTTGAAGCCGCCTGCATGCCAGGCGCAGGCAGCCACGTACAGCAGACAGGAGATGGCGCCGAAAACCATGTTTTGCCACAAGCCGAACGCCAGCACGATGCCCGACGAATAGATGGCCAGGGTCATGCCCACGTAATAAATCGAGGTGGCGCCTTCCGTGACGGCGATCATCCATGCGATCATGATTTGCGGCAGGATCAGCCACACAAAAGTCAGTCCCTGGATGCGGTCCTGCGCCCAGCGCGTGCGCATGGCCAGCACGACGCAAAAGATCAGCGCCGACACGAGGATGCGCGCACTGGTGAAGGCCGACTGCTTGTCGGGATACAGGGCCAAATCGAGACCCACGCCCAGCAGGATCAGCACGATGCCCGTGTAGGCTCCGCCGCGGCTGAATTCCAGCCGGAAGTCGCGCAGAACGGCCGCGTAGCCGGCGTGCAGGCCTGGAGTATCCATCAAGGAATGCTCACTTCTGCAAACACATTCACGCCCGTGGCGTCGACATAGATTTTCGGTTCTTTCGCGTGTTCGGGTAGCAAGGCCGACAAGCCCGCTTCATTGCGATAGATCAAATGCCACTCCAGCAAATGCTCCATGCCGAACTTGCCCGGATTGTCAGCGTGCACATTGGTGACGAGCAAACGTCCGCCCGGCCCCACGCGCGAGGCGAAGTGCAGCAGCAGGCGCGCGCACACCTTGTCGGACAGGTAATCGAACAGGCCGGCGCAATACACGGCGTCGAAGCTGCCGGGCGAGCCCGTGGCGCCCGAGCCGTGGCGGCGCTTGAGCAGGTTGTGCACGGAATCATGCACATAATCGATCTCCACCACACGTCCCGTGCGCTGCATGATGGTGCTCAGGCGCGCGCGCGTCCAGTCCAGCGTCTCGCTGCTGAAGTCGACCAGCTCGAAGGCCAGCCATTGCGCATCGGGGCACGTTTCCAGGAAACGCTGCACCTCGATGGCCGGGCCGCAGCCCACGTTGAGCACTTTGTAGACGCACCCGGCAACACGCGCCTCGGCCGCTTTCTGCGCCAGGAATTGCGTCAGTATATCGATGCGGTTGCGGTGCGCCGTGGCGACGGCCGCCTGCAAAAAGGCCGCGTTGACGATCTGAAAATAGGTGCTGGGACCCTGGCGCGGATCATCCAGCAACTGGTTGACCATCTGGTAATCGCCCGCATAGCCGAGCGGTTTTGTAAACGTGCGGAAGACGAAGGGCGCGCGCAGTATCAGCGGGTGCAGCGCCGCCTGGGCGAACGCACGGTGGGCCGGCGCCCGCTCTTCCTCGACGAGCGAGGCTTCCACCTCGAGCTGGCGCAAGTACAACTGGGTTTGCTCCATCAGCGGAAAGGCCAGTTCATCGAAGATGTCGGCGCGCAGGCGGCCGTTTTCCTTGGGCAGCGAATCGGACAAGTCGACCTGCTCGACCCAGCGCGCCACTTCCGACAAAAAGGCGCGCATTTCATTGACGACGATCTGGTAGTCGCGGCGGATGCGGAAGCGCTCGCCCCAGCCGGCGACAAAGGCGCTGGACTCTTTCGCCACGGCGCCCTTGACTACGACCACGTCGCTGAGCTCGCGCCACTCGTCGATCAGGGTCACGGAAACGATGGCGGTCAGGCCCGTATTGACGCTGCTGATGACGACAGCCTTGCCGACGTAGGCGTTCTTCGCCCCCATGCGCACCGTCACGTCATTGAGCACCTCGCTGACCTGCACAATCGAGTATGGATTGTAGATTTCCATGACCAGCGAATTGCGCTGCAAGTTGAAAATCGTACCGCGCACCGCCTCACCCTGGGTGTTGCGAAAACTGACGACTGGATCGATCTGCGATTGTGAATACACGATTGAGCATTATCAAGTTACCCGGTCTCCGGCGCACCACGTTGGGGACGCCAGTTTCCAGGCTGGGTTAAGGCACGGCACACCGGTCGTCTGCCGCCGGCCCGCCATCGAAATGGCGGCGTTGCGGCGTCGCGTGACGCCGTGCCGGAGCGCCTCGAAGCGCGTCTGTTCGCTCTCTGATCGAGTGTACTATGGATGTGGCAGAACGGGCAATTGTTCCCTCTGGAACGACTGTCTGTGGCGCTGGCGCACAACGCTGTGCGCAGAACGTCTTTAACCAGCAACAAACAAGGCCAAGGCGTGACGCAACAGCTGCGGCGTTTGCCCCGTCCAGCGCTTGAACGAGCGACGAAAGTTGGTGGCATCATGAAAGCCGAGGTAGGCGGCCACGGCATCGTTGTCGTAGCCATGCGCCTGGAACAGGTAAATGGCCTTGTGTGCGCGCACCTGGTCCAGCTCGGCCTGGAAATGCGTGCCATGGCGCGCCAGGTGGCGTTTCAAGGTGGCGGGACTGACGCCAAACTCCTGCGCCGTGCGTTCCAGGGTCGGCGCGCAGCGGATATTGGCCAGCAGGTAATCGTACAGCGCACCGAGCAGGCTCGCTGGCGGCACGGGCGCCACGGCCGCAGCGCGCAAGGCCAGCGCGGCGGCCGTGGCATTGCCGCGCGGCCAAGGCTTGTCGAGCCAGCTGGAATCGATCAGCATGGCGTCGACCTGGCAATCGAAACGCAGGCACTGGCCCAGGTGCACTTCATGCTGTTCCACGTGCCGGGGCCGCGCGCGATTGAAGCAGAAGCGCCACGGCAAGGAGACGCCCGCCAGCCAGCGGCACATGGCCGCCAGTGCCGTCATGTGCATCTCCACCAGAAAAGGCAGCTGGCTCGGCGCGCCAAACGCAGCAACCCAGTACAGCACGTGCATGTCGCCCGCCTCGCGCAAACGGGGCTGCAACAACGGACACAGCAAGGCATGAAAATCGCACAGGATGGTCAAGGCCTGGCGCAGATTCTGCGCCTGCAGCAAGGCATGGCTGGCGGCGCCGTAATGGCCGGGCAGCATTTGCTGGCCCAGCATGAAGCTGGTATCGGCACTGTCCAGGCCGCGCGCCACGTTGGCCAGCAATTGCAGGTATTGCGCGGCGCTGACCTGGCTTTCCGCGGACGGCAGCGCGCCGCCATCGAGGCCGGTGCCCTTGAGCAGCGATGCCGCGTCCAGGTCGCGGCTGCGCGCATAATCGAGCACCAGCGCCGGCTGGTGATGGGCCGCGATGCTGGCGTCGCCCTGCTGGTTCAGTGGCATCAGGCAGGCGCGGCGGAACTGATCCCGGCACCGGAGCGCGGCGTTTCCACGGCCCGGCTCAGCTCGGCAAGCACCACTTCCGGCACGCCATCGGTGAGCGAGCAGGCATGCCGCAGGCTCAAGCGGATTTCGCGGTTGTCATTGGCGTGGTGGCGCATCTGCCCCACCATGGCGCACAGATGACGCGCCTTCACGGCCGCGTCCTCACGCGACACGCCCGGCATCAGCACGGCGAAGCGGTCGCCCGCATAGCGGCACAGCAGATCGTCATTGCGCAAGTTCAACAGCAGCATGTGGCCCACGGCTTGCAACACGCGGTCACCTTCGCGGTGGCCGTATTCGCGGTTAATCAGGTGAAAACTGTCGATATCGAGCAAGACCAGCGCGCAATCGAGGCCGGGCCGGCGCTCCTGTTCCAGTCGCATCTGCGTGCGCAGGTAGCTGGCGTCGGCCAGTTGCGTGATGCGGTCGAAGGCGCGGTGGTCGCGGAACAGGCGCTCGCGCTTTTGCAGGTGCTCGTTCAGGCGGAACTGTTCCTGGCGCCAGTAATACATGCCGATGGTCAGCACCAGCATGCCAAACGGAATCAAGGCTTCCAGCCAGTTATCCCACAAGGCGCTCTTGTCGACGGCAAAGAATTCGTCCAGGCAATCGGCCCAGGACCCCAGCATGATGGCGCACAGGCCGCCGGCGATCAGGCTCGTCACCCGTCCCCGCGGACGGCTGCTGAGGGTAAACAAGAACCAGATGCCCGCCATGACGGCCGTGCCGCCTTCGCAGACGATATCCATCCACTTCCAGATGGCAAACGGTTTAACGTGGCCCAGTGTGGCGTACAGAAAAAAGAACAGGGGCAATGCCAGCGCGGCGGCAATCAGACTGTTACGGTGCAACGGCAGCATGTGGGGAACCTTTAAAAGTGGTGCTGTCGCCACGATAGCGCCCGCCCATGACGGCACGATGACATGCCCCGCGCCCGTGAGGCAGGTGCAAACGGCTCATCATTACCAGCGCAGCTGATGCAAATCCGGCAAGCGAGTGCCCATGTGCCCTGCGCTGGCAGGTCATTTCAGCTCATCACGGTTCATTTATGGCCGGAAAGCGTCCACCTGCCGTTGTTTTCAAGGTGGCAAGGCCTTGCCTGTCACGCAACCGTCATATTTGCTGCCTAGAATCCGCCCGGTTCCTTCCTCCCTAACCGAGCTCTTCATGAAAACCATGCACACTTCGTTTCCCTCCCCGCTGCGCCTGACAGCCCTGTCACTCGGCATCATGGCCATCTTCAGCGCTCAAAGCCATGCGCAGTCGCAAGCCCAGGACGATGGCCAGGCGGGCACCACCGTGGTCGTCAGCGGCCAGCGCGCCAGCCTGCGCAACGCCATCGCCGCCCAAGAGAAAGCCGACAACATCATCAGCGTCATCAGCAGCGACGACATCGGCGGCCTGCCCGATAAAAACGCGGCCGAGGCGCTGGCCCGCTTGCCGGGCGTGTCCGTGCAGCGCGACCAGGGTGAAGGCCGCTACATCACGGTGCGCGGCCTGGGCCCGGACCTGAACGCGGTGACCATCAATGGCGCGCTGGTACCGTCGCCGGAAGCGGGCCGCCGCGCCGTGGCGCTGGACATCCTGCCTGCCGGCCTGATACGCACCCTGGAAGTGTCGAAGACCTTGCTGCCGGAAATGGATGCCAACTCGCTGGGCGCCACCATCGAAGTCAAATCGCTGTCCGCCTTCGACTTGCCGGGCAAGCTGCTGTCGGCCAACGTGGCCGCCAGCCATGATGAAAAAACGGGCAAGACCAGCCCCAGCGGCGGCGCCCTGTGGGCCCAGCGCTTCCTCGATGGCAAGCTTGGCGTGGCCGCCGGCCTGAGCGCGGAAAAGCGCTCGTTCGGCTCCGACGACGTAGAAACGGGCGGCGCCTGGAGCAAGGGCAAATTGTCAGGTCTGGAATTGCGCGACTACCTGCCCGTGCGCAAGCGCGGCGCCCTGGCAGTCAACCTCGATTACCGCCCGGAAGCGGGCAACAGCTGGTTCTTGCGCTCGTTCGTCAGCGAATTTTCCGACGATGAAGTGCGCGACCGCCTGACCATCAGCAATATCGCGGGGGGCAGCCTTGCCGAAGGCGCATCAGCCAGCGCGCGCGCCGAGCGCCGCATCCGCCAGCGCAAATACACGCAGCAAGTACGCTCGCTCGTGCTGGGCACGCAGCAGAAATCGGGCGACTGGACCCTGGACGTGAAAGGCGGCATGAGCCGGGCGACGGAAGACACGCCGGAGTCGCTGAACGATGGCCGTTTCCGCAGCACCAGCAATGTCGCCGGCATCAGTTTCTATGACACTCAGGAACCCGTCTTGAGCGGCCCCGCCTCGCTGTACGACCCGGCCAGCTATGCGCTCAACGCCATCACCCTGCAAAAGCGCTACTCGAAGGACAATGAACACCACGCGCGCATCGACCTGGCACGCAAGTTCGACATCGCCACGTTGAAATTCGGCGCCAAAGTCAGCCGCCGCGAAAAAACCAATGATACGGATCAATGGACATATAACAGCAGCAAGGCGTCGAGCGGCAATTTCTGGGGCGCCGGTTCTACCTCGATGAGCAATTTCGTGCAGGGCCACAATCTCGACTACGATCTGGGCAACATCGGCGTGGCGCTGGACCCGGGCCTGATCCGCGCCCGCGTGGCCGGCCTGGACCGCGACAAGGCGCGCCTGGCTACCGAGTCCATCATCAACGATTACCGCATGCATGAAGACATCAACGCCATGTATGTGCAGAACAGCTATGACTTCGACGCCTGGCACATCCTGGGCGGCGTGCGTCTTGAACGCACCAGCTTTGAAGCTGCCGGTTCGCAAGTGGACAGCGCCGGGCTTGCCACGCCCTTGACGCGCGAACGTTCGTACACCAACTGGCTGCCAAACCTGCAAGCCCGTTATGACCTGGATCAAAAAACCAGCGTGCGGGCCGCCTGGACGCAAGCCGTGGTGCGCGCCAACTTCAGCCAGCTGGCGCCCGGCATCAGCCTGGCCAGCAACACGGAAGCCGTGATCGGCAACCCGGACTTGAAACCCTTGAAGGCAAACAACCTGGATTTGGGCATCGAGCGCGTGCTGGGCAACGACGGCGTGATGTCCGCCTACGGTTTCTACAAGGACATCAAGAATTTTACGTATACGACGAATCTGGCCGGCACGGGCCAATGGGCAAGCTACACGACGGCCACCTCGTATGCGAATGGCGACGCGGCCAAAGTCAAAGGCATCGAACTGGCCTACATGCAGCCGCTGCGCATGTTGCCGGCACCGTTCAACAAGTTTCTCGTCGGCGTGAATGGCACCCTGAGCACCTCGAGCGCGCAAATCGGCCGTTTCGACAAGGCCGGCAACAAGCAGCTCACCCGCGACATCCGCCTGCCGGGCCAGTCGAACCAGGTGATGAATTTGATGCTGGGCTATGAAACCGGTCCGATCAGCGCCCGCCTGGCCCTCAACTACAAGTCGCCCTACCTGCTGGAAATGGGCGGCGACATCCTCGACCAAAGCCAGGACCACATCGTCGCCAGCCAGAAGCAGCTCGATTTCTCGCTGTCGTACCAGATCAGCAAGCAGTTCCAGCTGATGTTCGAGGTGGCCAACCTGAACAACGAGAAATACTACGTCTACCAGGGCACGAAGCAATACAACGTACAGAACGAACAATATGGCCGCACTTTTAAAGTGAGCCTGAAAGCCAGCGCCTTCTGATGAGGATCTTGAATAACATGAAAACAACCGTCCTGTGCAGCGCTTTGCTGGCTGCCTTTTGCCTCACCGGCACGGCGCAAGCCACCCCGGTCGCGTCTAACACTGTGCCCGCCTTCGCGCACGAGGCCGAAGAGCTGGCCCGCCTGCCCGGCGGCGGCTGGCTGACCTTGGACAAGCACGGCTTGCGCTTGTTCACTGCGGCCGGCCAGGAGCAGGACCGCATCGCCGTGCGCGCCAAGCAGCTCGACACGCGCATCGATGCCAATCGCGTGCTGGCCGTGTTCCTGGAGGCCGATACGCAGCGCCCCCTGCCCGTCTCCGTGGACGTACAGGCAGGCAAACTGGTCAAGCTGGCGCCGTTTCCCGTGCCGACGTTTTCCGTGGAAGCGTCCTGCCTGTACCGCGACGCCCAGCGACTCGATCATCTGTTCTTGATCGGCAAGGATGGCCAGGCGGAACAGTGGGTGATGCAGGGCGAGCAGCGCAGCCTGGTGCGCAAACTGGCTTTGCCGCCGCACGCCAAGCATTGCCGGGTCGACGATGGCGCGCAGCGCCTGCTGGTGAGCGAGTCCGACATGGGCGTGTGGGCCTATGACGCCGAGTCCGAAGGCATGGGCAAGCGCGAGGTGGTGGCCTTGCGCAAGCCGTACGGCCAGCTGGATGGCGGCGCCGGTGCATTGGCCGTGCTGCCGGGCGGCGTAGCCGTACTCGATGGCAAGGCGGAAAAGCTGCACTTGTACGCCCGCCAGGGGAGTACATGGACGGCGCAGCCAGCCCAGGCCGTCGCCTTGAACGTGCGCAAGGGTGACAGCCAGCTGGCACTGGACGAAGACACGCTACTGCTGCGCGGCAAGAATGGTTGGCAAGCGCGGCCCGTAAAATGGCGCGGCAAGGGGGAAACGCAGGCTGCTGTGGCCATCATCGCCCCGCAAGCGCAGACGGAGCCGATGGCGCGCCAGGGCGACGCGGCCGACGATCCGGCCATCTGGCTGGCCAGCAACCCGGCCGACTCGCGTATCCTCGGCACCAACAAGAAACAGGGTCTGTTGGTCTACGACCTGCAAGGCAAGCAAACGCAGCTGCTGGAAGTGGGCCGTTTGAACAACGTCGATGTGCGGCAAAACATCAGTTTTGGCGGCAGCAAGGTCGACCTGGCCGTGGCCACCCAGCGCGACGACAACAGCATGATGCTCTTCACCATCAATGCCAGTGGCGACGTGGCGGAAGCGGGCCGTTTTCCGACCGGACTGAAAAGCATCTACGGCATGTGCCTGTATCAACCGGCCAGCGGCGGCGTGGAAGCGTTTATCAACGACAAGGATGGCACCTTCCAGCAATACCGCATTGGCGTGAGCGGCAAGCAGTTCAGCGCCACCCTCTTGCGCAGCTTCAAGGTCGCCACGCAACCGGAAGGCTGCGTGGCCGACGACGCCAACGCCCGCCTCTTCCTGGGCGAGGAAACGCGCGGCGTGTGGACCACCTCGGCCGACGCCGCCAAGCCGGACACCCTGGCCATGGTCTTGCCGGTGGGAGCGAACCTGAGCGCCGACGTGGAAGGCATGGCCATCTACCGCAAGCCGAACGGCAAGGCTGACTCTGGCTACCTGATCGTTTCCAGCCAGGGCGACAGCAGCTACGTGGTGCTCGATGCGCAAGCACCGTATAAAGTGCGCGGCCGCTTCAAGGTGGGATTCAATTTGCCGGCAGGCATAGACGGCACCTCGGAAACGGATGGCCTCGACGTCACCTCCGCCAACCTGGGCGGCGCGTATGCGCAAGGCATGCTGGTGATCCAGGATGGCTACAAGCGCTTGCCCGATGGGCCGCAGAACTTCAAATATGTGGCGTGGGAGGATGTGGCGAAGGCCTTGAAGCTGGACTAATGACCTGCGGGCGGCCTGTACTGGCTGCCCCAATAGTCGCCCAGTCGCTGCGCCAAAGACCCGGCTACACCATGCGCGGCATATCGATGGCAAACGGCAGGCTGCTACCAAAGAAGTCCACCTTGCCTGCAAGCGCCAGGCGTTGCGAGGACAATTCCACCAGGCGCAGCTCCGCGACATCATGGTAATCCATCATGTAGAGACTACATTCACCCTCTGTACAGCTTGCATCAACGGCTAGCATATGCACGGGCGCGGCATCCGCCCCCGCCACGAGCAAGCCTTCCAAAATGAAGGATGGCGGATACAAGGCCCACGACCAGGGTGCATCGTCGTCTTCCGTCAGCCGCATGAACACGTCGTCATCGGCCTCAATCCTGATATTGATTTCCCGCATGCCATCGGCGCGTGCAGCCAGGCTGATCCGGGATTTCGCGACATCCACTTCAAAATTGGTGTCGCCGATACTGAATACATGCATTTCCCTGCTACTCCTGATTGACACGTTAATATACTGCTCGGCGGGCCAGCAGACAGGCGCGAGTAGCCGTCAATCGCCCTGCTGTTGCCACACTGCCTTGCCACCCTTGATATAGATCAGGGCACTGGCAGCACCCTCTTTCCCCACCACGATCCCGTCCGTTTTCAGCTTGAGGGATTTCTCATGGTAGCTGTGCTGGCGCGAACCCTTGTCTTCCACCTGCCAGACTTCCAGCCAGGCGAAATCGTCGCCGCCGTTGGACAATGCATGTCCGGCACCGACGATCAGGGGCGCCGCCTTCTGCTTGAACAGGAAGACGATGCCCTCTTTCTTGCTGTCTTTGTTCTTGATCAGCACAGCCAGATCGCCCTTCCCATCGCCATCGAAATCGCCGCGCAAGACAAAGGGATTCATGCGCGCATTGATTTCGATCGCCTCGCGTTTGGCCAGGCTTTCAAGCTGTTGCGTCGCCCAGCTTGGCAATTGCGCCTGCGGCGGCAAGGCCTGCGCACCGGCCATATCAGCGGAAAATACCAAAGCCACGGTCACTGCAATGCTTCTGCCATTCATGGGGCGGCTCCATCAAGATGAAGAATCGGGGGTGGCGCACGGTAGTTCCGGGCATGCAGGCAGAATAGCATTCTCCGGAAATACTTGCACTGCCACAACAGGTGCCCGCTCCGCATTGCGTGCCAGTGTCCATGGAAAAATTGCCGTCCGTTGCAGATATGCCAGCGACTGGCGGCCTGCTGCGTATTAAAATGGCGCCCCATGACCTCCCCCGCCTCGACCTCCCCCCTGCCCGACAGCATTTTGCTCCCTTCCCTGGCCGTCCTGGGAGGGCAGATTTCTGTCAATCTGGGGGCGGCGATTGCGAAAAATCTGTTTCCTGTCATCGGGGTCGAGGGGATTACGGCGTATCGCGTGGGGTTTTCGGCGCTGATTTTACTGGCTATCTTTCGTCCCTGGCGCTTCCGCCTGACGCGCAAGGATGTGCTGAACTTGCTGGTCTACGGTTCCGTGCTGGGATTGATGAATTTGCTGATTTACCGGGCGTTTGCGCTGATACCGATCGGTATTGCGGTCGCCATCGAGGTGACGGGGCCGCTGGCGGTGGCCATGCTGTCGTCGCGCCGGCCCCGCGATTTGCTGGCCGTGGCTTGCGCCGTGTTCGGCTTGTATTTGCTGTTGCCGCTGCAAGGCAGCCCGGGCAGCCTGGACCCTGTGGGAGTGGCGTATGCGCTGGGGGCGGCCCTGTGCTGGGCGCTGTATATCATCTTTGGCAAGCGCGCCTCGACCTTGCAAGGCGGGCAAGCCGTAGCCTGGGGCATGACGGTGGCGGCCATGGTAACGGTGCCCATCGGCGTCGCTTACTCGGGCACGGCCTTGCTGGCGCCGTCGATTGCCTTGATGGGCCTGGCCATTGCCATGCTGTCCAGCGCCCTGCCGTATTCGCTGGAAATCTTTGCCCTGCGCCGCTTGCCGCAAGGGGTGTTCGGCATGTTCAGCAGCGCGGCGCCGGCCGTCAGCGCGCTGGCTGCCATGGCCGTGCTGGGAGAACTGCTGAGCCTGACCCAGTGGCTGGCTATCGCCTGCATCGTGTTCGCGTCGGCCATGGCGGCGCTGGGTGCGCAAGGCGGCAAGCGCTAGCCGCGCACGGCAAGTCCTAAATCAGCCATGCGGATGGTCTAGGTGCTCGCCAGCAATTTCCGGCATTGCCACGCGCGCCGACGGGCAAGTTTTGATGCCTGGCTGTAAAATGTGCCATCCCTTGCCACGTACGGCATGCCAGCAGGCATGCTTGCTCCTCCAATGACATTCGCATTCCTTTTACGCTTGTTCTCTCCTCTCGCCGCTGCAGCCTTGCTGCTGGCGCCAGGCGCCGCCGCGCAGGCAGCCGCCGCGCCCGCCACCCTCACGGGCAATGCCGAAGCGGGCAAGGCGGCGTTTCGCAAGTGCGCCTCCTGCCACCAGGTGGGGCCTTCGGCGCGCGGCGGTTTCGGCCCCAAGCTGACGGGCTTGATCGGCCGCAAGGCTGGCTCCACCACAGACTACAAGTATTCGTCGGCCATGAAAAACGCGAATATTGTCTGGACCGAGCAAAACCTGGCCAGCTTCCTGAAAGCCCCCAGCGATTTCATTCCCGGCAATAACATGCGCTTCTGGGGCATCGGCAATGCGCAACAAGTGGCCGACTTGCTGGCCTACCTGCGCACGCAGTAAGCAAGCAGGTAAGTAGGCAGGTCATGCTCCTGCCTGCCTGCCCGCACGCGGACAGGCGGACACGACCCATCAAGTCATGACCGCAGCGCAAGCCTGCAGCGCTTGCAGCCAGCCCTTACGCTTCTTGCGCGCAGCCCGGGTAACGCCCTTCCTGCTTGAAGTTTCGTTCCAGCTGCTTGAATTCGCGTTCACGCCGGGGATGCTCACCGGCAGTCATCTGCTTCCCCTAGGGCTTGGTGGGCAGCTTGCGCAGGCACAGGTAAATGGAATACAGCGCCGCCAACCCCACCAGCACGTACACGCCACGCGACGCGGTCGACATGGCACCAAGGATGCGGGCCACGATATCGATATCGAACAAGCCCACCAGCGCCCAGTTCAAGCCGCCCACGATCAGCAGGATCATGGAGATCCAGTCGACCACGTTCAGGCGCTTTGCCGTCATTTCCTCGTTTGCCGCACCGTCCGATCCTTCCTGGATATTCGCCATCTCAGCCTCCTGTAAGAAGACAGGACCCGCCGTCGGGTCTGTGCAAAGTTCAGTGTAGGCGCGGCACCGCCACACGCCAGTCGGACGATGCCGGGTGTCGAGGTAGGACGAATCTGTAATACGGCAGGTGATTTTATCCGGCACCAAGCCAGGCGCCAGGCAAGGCGGCTATGCGTTCTAGTAATAGTTACCAGCTGTTGCTAAACAAGCAGTGACCAATTCCAATATGGAAATATTTATAGATTACTTAGTATTGCACTGCTACACTCATTTCACCCCGGCAACATCAGGGGCAACAGCGCCGCGCCGTGCCGCCCGCATGGGGTGCGGCCACCATGGGACAACAGCTGAGGGGACATGAATATTTCTATCATACGCATCGGTGTACGCCTGACCACGGGTTTTTTGCTGGCATCGCTGTTGCTGGCGGTGGTCGTCAGCATCAGCACGTGGCAACTTGCTACGGTGAGCGGGGAAATCGACAGCAGCGTGAACCAGCGCTATGCGCGCATCGCGCAATTGCAGGCCACACGCAACAGCACGCAGGCGCAGCCCGCCCTGCGCGACATCGACCAGCAGATCGCCACGCAATCGGCGCAGATGCGCGCGGCGGCCGAGGCGGCCATCGCCCGCGCGCACAATACCAGCGTGCTGATCATCGCGCTGGGCCTGATCGGCGGCGTGCTCAGCCTGGCCACGGCCTGGTTCATCAGCAGCGGCATCGTGCGGCCCCTGCGGCACGCCGTCAAGGTGGCGCGCAAGGTGGCCGGCGGCGACCTGAGCGGCAATATCCGTGTGGAATCCGGCGATGAGGTTGGCCAGTTGCTGCAGGCACTGAAAGACATGAATGCCAGCTTGATCCATATCGTGGGTGACGTGCGCGGCGGTACGCAGGACATCGCGGGTGCCTCGGGAGAGATTGCTGCCGGCAACCTGGACTTGTCGCAGCGCACGCAGGCGCAAGCCAGTTCGCTGGAGCAGACGGCCGCCTCGATGGAAGCACTGACGGGCACCGTCAAGCAAAATGCGGACAATGCGCGGCAAGCCAACCAGCTGGCGCTATCGGCCGCCGATGTGGCCGGCAAGGGTGGCAAGGTGGTGGCAGAAGTGGTCGACACCATGAGCTCGATCAATGCATCGTCGAAAAAGATCGTTGATATCATCGGCGTCATCGACGCTATCGCCTTCCAGACGAATATCCTGGCCCTGAATGCGGCTGTGGAAGCGGCGCGCGCAGGCGACCAGGGACGCGGCTTTGCCGTCGTGGCCGCCGAAGTGCGCACCCTCGCCCAGCGTTCGGCCGGGGCGGCGCGGGAAATCAAGCAATTGATCGGCGACTCCGTCGAGCGGATCGACGCGGGCGCGCGCCTGGTCGACACGGCAGGCGCCACCATACGCGAAATCGTTGCCAGCGTGCACCGCGTGACGGACATCATGGGCGAAATCAGCATGGCCAGCGGCGAGCAATTGTCCGGTATCGAACAAGTCAATGCCGCCATCGTGCAGATGGAGCATGTGACGCAGCAAAACGCCGCCCTGGTGGATCAGGCGTCGGTAGCGGCCGCCAGCATGCAGCAGCGCGCCCAGCAGCTATCGGGCACGGTGGGCATCTTCACCTTGGGAACGGAGGTGGCGCCCCCGCACGCGGCGCGGGCCATCAGCCTTGTCGCGACGCATGACAAGGAGGCACCCGCCCTGACACGCTTACGCGCCCCTGCCGTTAGAGCGCGCCTGAAAGCCTGAGTTCCCCGCCTGAGTTCCCCGCTATAGCTGCTTGTACATGATGGTCGTGGCGTCCAGCCGGTCGCCGGCAGGCGCCAGCGCATAGGCGGGGATGCTGCCGGCCACCAGGTAACCGAGCGACAAATATAACGGTTCGGCATGGTCGCCGCTGCGCGTGTCCAGGGTCAGCAGGCTGCGCGGCAGGAGGCGCGCCTGCTCTTCCAGCGCCAGCATCAACTGGCGCGCGAGGCCGAGGCGGCGGTAAGCGGGCGCGACCAGCAGCTTGCGCACTTCGGCCCGATGCGCCTGGTTGGGATTGGTGTCCCAGTCCAGCTGCACGGCGCCGGCCACCCGACCATCGACTTCGACCACCAGCAGCAGGCGCACGCCGCGCGCCACGGCGGGCAGCACATTGTCCGTCCAGAACGCCTGGCTGGCCGATGCGTCGAAGGGCAGGATGAAACCGATGCTGGCGCCATCGTGCACGCAGTCTTGCAGCAAGGCGCCCAGTTCCGGCAGGCGGACGAGAATATCGGTGGACGAAAAGTGGCGTAGCGATATAGACATGGTAGCCTCAGACAAGAAAGAGAAAATAGCGGGCGCCGCTATCGTGCGGCGTCGCAAACGCGCTGGCGCCATGCAGCTGGTAGCGCAGGCAATCGCCGGCCATCAAATCGTGCGAGCGGCCGTCGACGGTGACGTTCAGCTTGCCCTCTTGCAGCAATAGATGGTGCTCCATGCCGGGCCGGGGCGAGGCGGCATAGGCGATCGTGACGCCCGCGCCCAGTTCGCATTCGAGCGCTTCGCCAGCCAGCGCGCGCGACGGCGGCGAGATGGAACGGCGGATAAAACCTGTGTCCGGATCCGTCCACACGCCCTGCTGGGTGCGCCGCAGGACGGGCACGAAATCGTCTTCCACCATGCGCAACAGGCGCGACATGGCCAGGCCATACGCGGCGCACAGCTTGCCCAGCACAGCCGTGGTCGGGCTGACTTCGCCATTTTCCAGGCGCGACAGGGTAGCGCGGCTGACCTGGCTGGCACTGGCCAGCTGGTCCAGCGACCAGCCCCGCTCCACGCGCAACTGCTTTAAGCGCGCCGCCAGGCGCTGTTCCGTATCGTCATCAGTCAATTCTGTATTTTCCATATATGGGAATTTATCCCTAAAACGGGAATTTGGCAAGCAATCGTCGCAGAGTTGCTCAACGCACAGACCCACACCCGGACTCCAGGCACCATGGCGCCACCACTTCAAGGAGAAGCCATGTCCGCCACTCCCCCCACTCCCCAGCCGCGCCAAGGCCAGGCGCCCGCGCCACTGGGCAGGGTCGAATTTCATTTGCAATTTATCCGCTCGTTTGCCGACCCCACGTTTGACGCCGTACGCGACGCCCTGGTGCAAGTGGAAGATGTGGCGTGGAAGAATTATCAGGATGGCCGCAAGGCGCCCGTCACGCAGAAGGCCGGACCGGGTTTTGCCGACCCCGACTACGATTTATCCGTGGAATGGCTCGGCACGCGCGACCGTCTGCTGGCCGCCGAGGCGCGCCAGAAAGATCCCGCCACGCCGTCGCGCGTGCTGCTGATCTGCGGCGCGGCACGCAATGACGGTTCTTGCCCTGGCGAAATATCGAAGACCTGGCGCATGACGCAATGGGCCAAAGAAGTGCTGCAGGCGGACGCCATTGAAGCGGACGTGCTGGACCTGAGCTTGCTGACCTCCTCGTATGATTTGCACATTCATCCATGCAAGGGCTGTGTCTCGACGGCCATGCCCCTGTGCCACTGGCCATGCAGCTGCTATCCGAACCATGGAGAACGCCAGACGAATGACTGGATGGCAGAAATATACGAGCGCTGGACGGCCGCGCATGCCGTCATCATCCTCACGCCCGTGTACTGGTACCAGACGCCCGGCGTGCTGAAACTGATGATAGACCGGCTTGTGTGCGCCGATGGCGGCAACCCGGACCCCACGTCCACGCACGGCAAGAAAGCCGTGGAAGCGAAGGCCCTGGAGTTGCAAGGCTGGAATTATCCGAAACACCTGGCCGGGCGCGCGTATGGCCTCGTCGTGCATGGCGACGTGGCCGGCATCGAAGGGGTCCGGCGAGGCCTGTCGGACTGGCTGGACTGGATGGGCCTGGTCGATGCGGGCGCGAAATCACGGCTGGACCGCTACATCGGCTATTACGACACTTATGCGCAAAGCCATGAGACCCTGGACCGCGATACCGATATGCAGGAAGAAGTGCGCAACGTGGCGCGCGCCGTGGCCGACGCCGTCAAGCGGCAGCGCGCAGGCACGCTGGCGCCGCCCGATGCGGCATTACAAGCTCCGCGGCCAAAATGATACCTTGCGTACCTACCCCGCCATGCGCGAGGCGTGGCGGCACAGTTCCAGGAAACCGCGCAAGCGGGGCGAGAGTATTTTTTTAGACTGGCGTATCAGATAAAAGTTGCGCTCCAGGGGCGGCAACATGGTTTCCAGTTCCACCAATTGCCCGCTGGCCAGCAGATCGGCCACCACCACCCTGGACAGGCAGGCGATACCCAGCCCCGCCGCAGCGCCATACTTGATGGCTTCCGAATTGCTGAACTCGCCCGCAGCGCGCAGATAGTGCAGGTACGGCACCAGCGCCTGCTCCACCGCTTCGCGCGTGCCCGAGCCCGCTTCGCGCAGCAGCCAGCCCGCCTGGTTCAGTTCCGCAAAGCTGAGAAAATGACGCAACTGCGCCAGCGGATGCGTGGGCGCGGCCACGATCAGCATCTGGTCCGTCAGCCATGGCTCCACCAGCAAGCCCGCTTCGTGGCACGGTCCTTCGATCAGGCCGATATCGACCTGGAAGGCGGCCACGGCAGCGGCGATATCGGCCGTGTTGGCAATCGTCACTTGCGGGATGCTGCGTCCGTACTGCTGCGCCGCCTGGGCCAGGATCTGCGGCAACAGATAGATGCCGATGGTGGTGCTGGCGCCGATTTGCAGGCTGACGGGCACGGACGGGTCGGCGCCCGCAAACTGGCGCTCGATGCTGGCAGCGCCGTCGCGCATCTGCCGCGCCTGCGGTAACAGCAAACGACCATTGTCGTTGAGCAGCAATCGCTTGCCCACCCTGTCGAACAGTTGTGCACCCAGCAAGATCTCCAGTTCATTCAAGGAGGCGCTGGTGGCCGATTGCGATAGCGCAATCAGGTCGCCGGCTGCGCTGGTGCTGCCCGTGTCCGCCACGGCCAGGAAAATCTGCAGTTGCCGCAAGGTTAACGCCATGCCTTACTCCTCCGATTTACCTATTTTTCAGGTTAAACATACAAAAACAATCCGTTTTACCATTTAATCGACGAGCTGTACAGTCATGCCATACGAACACAGAACCATGGAGTACGGCATGTCATCCCTATCAACGACGAATACAACAAGTTTCAGCGACCGCTACGGCCGCCTTTTGCCGGGCCTGCTGCTGAGCGGCGTGATCGCCTGGGGCGCCATTCAACTGGGCAAGCTGGAATGGATGCAAAACCACGGCATGAGCGCCCTGACCCTGGCCATCATGCTGGGCATTGTGCTGGGCAACAGCGTGTATGGCCGCCTGGCGCCCAGCTGCGGCGCGGGCGTGGCCTTTTCCAAGCAGACTTTATTACGTCTTGGCATCATCCTCTACGGCTTTCGTTTGACCTTCCAGGATATCGGGCAAGTGGGCCTGGCCGGCATCGCCATCGACGCGCTGGTGCTGGCATCCACGTTTGGCCTGGCCATGTTCCTCGGCATCAAGGTGTTCAAGCTGGAGCGCAACAGCGCCATTCTGATCGGCGCAGGCAGCTCGATCTGCGGCGCGGCGGCCGTGATGGCCACGGAACCCGTCGTCAAGGGGCGCAGCGAGGATGTCACCGTGGCCGTCTCCACGGTCGTGGTGTTCGGCACTATCGCCATCTTTTTGTACCCCTTGCTGTACCAGTTGAATCAGGGCTGGCATGTGCTGGCGGCAACGCCTACGGCCTTTGGCGTGTACATCGGCTCGACCGTGCATGAAGTGGCGCAAGTGGTGGCGGCCGGCAAGTCGATCGGGCAAGAAACGGCGAACGCGGCCGTGATCGCCAAGATGGTGCGCGTGATGATGCTGGCGCCCTTCCTCGTCATCCTGTCGGCGGTGCTGGCGCGCGGCAAGGCCCAAGGTGGTAACGGCGGCCATGACAAGGCGGCCAAGCTGGCCATCCCCTGGTTCACCTTCATTTTTATTGCCGCAGTGGCCTTCAATTCGCTGGGCCTGTTGCCAGCAACTACAGTAGCTGCCATCACCGAGTTCGACACGGCCCTGCTGGCCATGGCCATGGCCGCCCTGGGCTTGACGACGCATATGTCGGCCATCCGCCGCGCCGGCATCAAACCCCTGCTGCTGGCCGGCCTGCTGTTCTGCTGGCTAATCGCCGGTGGCGCCGCCATCAACCACATGGTCGCCAGCCTGTTTGCCTGAAGTTGCGCCAAATTCAAGCGAGGGCCGCTGACACGAGAGTCTAAAACTTCGTACAATAAGCGTGTTTTGACTCTCAATCCCGCTTCGGCCCCACCCAGGAACACCCATGCATATCTCGAACTGGCTGCTTTTCTGCAGCGTCGCCCTGCTCGTCACGTTTTCTCCCGGCCCGGCTGTTCTGCTGGCCATCTCGAATGCCATCGCCGTCGGCCCGCGCCGCGCGATGATCAGCAGCATGGGCAATGGTTTTGGCTTGTTCATCATTTCCGGCGTGGCCATGGCCGGCATGGGCGTCGTGCTGGCGACCTCGGCGACGGCCTTCATGCTGCTGAAACTGGCTGGCGCCCTGTATCTGGTGTACCTGGGCATCAAGCAATGGCGCAGCAAGACCAGCATCGTGGCCGATGCGCCCGTTGCGCTTGGCGCGGCCAATCCTAATTCGTTCTGGAAACTCTTCCGCCAGGGCTTGACGGTGGCGCTGACCAATCCCAAGGCCATCCTGTTCTTTTCGGCCCTGTTCCCGCAATTCATCACGCCGGGCGAACCCGTGGCCATCCAGTTCACCGTGCTGACAACGTCGTTTGTCGCCTGCGCCATGCTGGCCCACTTGTTCTATGCCAACCTGGCGCGCCTGCTGAAAACCCAGTTGGCGACGCCGGGACGCGCCAAGCTGTTCAACCGCATTTCGGGCGGCGCCTTCGTGCTGTTGGGCCTGAGCCTGTTGCGCCTGCGCGCCAAGACCGCGTAACTAGTCCTTTTCCGTCAAAAACGCCTCGATGCTGGCCGCCAGGGCCAGCGGCGTTTCATTCATCGGATAGTGTCCCGCATTGGCCAGCACTTCCAGCCTGGCCCGCGGGTACCACGCCAGATACGTGCGGCGCATCAGGGTCGCATCGAAGCGGGGATCGTGCTCTCCCACCAGCGCCAGCAAGGGCAGCGGCGACGCCGCCCGCCTCACTTCGCCGCTGAAATCGGAGCCGCTCCACGCGAGGAAGTAGGCCGCGAACGCGGCTGGATCCGAACTTTCCCACGAATACTGCGCCTTCCAGTCCAGCCAGGTGGAGGACAGGCGCCCGCCCGTGCTGCGGGCGATGATGGCGCGCCGCGCCTGACGATCGCCGCTGGCATCCAGAAACAGTTGCCGCGCCGCCCCGTCCAGTGCCACGCCGCAGCTGGGCACGGGCGCCACGGCCACCAGTTTGCGCAAGCGCATGGGCTCTAGCAAGGCCAGCCGTTCCAGCGCCATGCCGCCCATCGAATGACCCACCACGCTGAACGTGGCAAAACCCAGCGCATCGGCCAGCGCCAGCGCGTCGCGGGCGACCTCGTCCATCGAATACTCGCCCGCCGCGCTGCGCATGCCGCCATAGCCGCGGCAATCCATGAAGACATAGCTGAAAGCGTCACTATCGAGGGCAACCTCCATCGGTGCAAACGCGTGCGCGTCGCCAAACCAGCCGTGCAGGACGATGACGGCGTGAGCGCCATGACCCACGCGATGATAGCTATTGTGCATATACACTCCTGAAAAAGAGTGGATGGTAAGCGGAGATCAAGCGGCCCGCCTTCGATGTCAGGTCAAATACTGTAGAGTATGGGCCATGGATAACTTTTATACGGAAGTGCCCCGCCCATTGATCGCCACGGCGCGCGACCATGCGCCCGATGAGATGTTTCCCAGCCACAGCCATGCGCGCGGCCAATTCGCCTACGCGGCGCGGGGCGTCATCAGCGTACATACGCCGCAAGGCAACTGGCTGGTGCCCCCGCAGCGCGCCTGCTGGGTCCCGGCCAGGCTCATCCACGGCATGCGCATGCATGGCGCCGTGACCATGCACAATATATTCGTTGACGAGGCCGCCATCGCAAGGATGGGCTTGCCACTCGATTGCCAGGTATTGGACGCTTCGCCGCTGCTGCGCCAGTTGCTGGCCGAGGCAGTGACGGTGGAGACCCTGTATGCGGAAGAATCGCGCGACGGACGATTGATGGGCTTGCTGCTCGATGAGATTGCCGCAGCCAGGCCCCTGCCCCTGAGCGCTCCCCTGCCGCAGCAACCCCGGCTGGCGCGGCTGTGCATGGAATTGCTCCGGCAACCAACCCTGGACAGCAGCCTGGATGCGATGGCGGCGCAGGCGGGCATGAGCCGGCGCACCTTTACGCGGCAGTTCCGCGCCCAGACGGGGCTGGCCTTTGCTCAATGGCGCCAGCAAGCGTGTTTGCTGGCGGCCATCACGCGGCTGGCCGAAGGGCAAGCCGTCACCAGGGTCGCGCTGGACCTCGGTTATGCCAGCCCCAGCGCCTTCACGGCCGCCTTCCGCCGCGTGCTGGGCCAGGCGCCCAGCGCGTATTTAAGTCAAGTTACGCTGGACTAGGCAATGATGGCGGCGATGCGCTGGTCCAGCGCCAGCGCCAATTTCTGCACATGGTAGCCGTCGACAAAGCCGTGGTGGGCCTGCGCGGAAAACGGCACCCGCATGCGGCCATCCCCCTGCGTGGGACCGAACTTGCCCCAGGTAAAGGTCGGGATATCGGCATCGCAGTGGCGGTAGATGGGGTGTTCGATGGCCGCCAGCTCCAGCCATGGCAGGCAGGTGATGAAAATATTGTTGCGTTGCTCGCGCTCGGTCTCTCCCTCGCCCGTGTTGATCAGCGCGGCACTGGCTTCGGCGATGCGCTTGGCTTCCAGGCTGCGTTCGATGAATAGATCGAGCCGGTCCGTCATCGTGAAACGCGTGTAGTTAAGGTTCTCGTCGCCGTTGATGACGGTGTAGGAAGCGGGGAAATCGTCGATCTTGATCACCTCGCCCTGGTAGATGCGGTACATGAAATTGTCGATCTCCCTCACCGTATTGAGCAGGCAAAACAGGAAGAAGTGGAACACGGGGATTTTCCGTTCCTTGCACCAGGGCCGGAAGTCCGGCACGTCGAGCTGGAAGTTGATGTTGACGAGGGGATTGTCAAATGCCCGGAACAAGTCATAGCGGTCGCGCCGCTTTTCAAAATTTTTCATGCGGCGAGTGTAGACGATGGGGGTGCTGGCGGGCAAGTCATGCCATAGGCGCATGAAATGTTTTTTGATATTCGTCATTCCACAGTCAATGTGTTTTCACTTTTATCTGAAGTTGACTGCCGACCGGGATAGCCCGGTCGCAAGCCTCCCTGTATCGGGAGGCATATTTTCGCCGGATTTTTACGCGGCCTGATTAATCTCGTCGTCCAGCATATTGGCGAACAGATCGAAACTCAGAATACCCGTGCCGATGCACGAAAACACCGTGGCGCCCGCCGCATCCTTGATCGTCACTTTCTCGGTCCAGTCACTCAGATTCATGCATTTCAGGCTGGCGCCAGGAAAGGTCACGCCATCCACATGCAAGCCCTGGGCAGACAATGCCACTACTTGTGTCTTGAAATTCAGGAAATTGCCGAGCAAACGTTTCTTGTACACGTTACCGCTACTGATGTAATGGAAGTTCACGCGTTCGCCGTCTGCAAGCTTCTGCTTTAATACGGGCATGCGGTGCAAGACATAGCGGGAACGAAACTCGTCCATGAAATCGCCAAAACGTTTGAGTTCTGCGGTAGCCAGTATCCAGGGCTGGTCGGCGCCCGTGCGATAGGCAAAGTTATTGATCAAGCCTGACATGGCGGTGGAGCCGGCGGCGAATAGATACAGGTCTTCGATATCGGCAAATGCAGCGTAGCTGCGGATGCCACCCGATTCATGCACCACGCCGTCTTCATGCAATTCAAAACGGCTCTTTTGCCGCTTGAGCATTACCGCACGCATCACCAGTACCAGCAGTGCGATCAGCAATAGAAAAGCCGCTGTGCCATAAAGAATAGTCAGATTGCTGTGCGTGCCCAGCTTGGCGCCATTTCTCAGTGCCATGGCCGAAGATTCCGTCAGCGTTTTCTGCGGCAGGATCGTGCTTAAATACAGCACGAATCCCGCCACTGCCGCCAATATGGCCGCAAATACCGCAAAGAGCATAGGCACTGTCTTGCCATGAAAATACACGGCGAGTGCTTTATTGGTTTGCGGGATACTAAAATTACCCATGTAATCTTCCTGTTAAATGATAGGGGGGGGTCAAAACCCGGATGTCGACATAATTCGGACCGGATTGTCCCCCATCTGCCGCAGGAATGGCCACACGCACGCACATTCAATATTGATGCGCTCAATGCCAATACCGGATGCCGGTCGCGCACGGTTATTATCTAATGTCCCAACATTTCCCGAGCTACCTCGGCCACGCCTTCTTCCAGCTCTCCAATTGTTGGCGCATGGGCCAATCGGTTCAATTCCCCGCCTAATTCGAATGCCAGCTTCGGGGAATGGCGCACGATACCCAGCAGAACAAAATACTTCCATTGTTCGTCATCACTGGCGAGCACCGTTTTTATATAGGGGGCGAGGCGTGGACCGATACCAGCCAGATAAGGCAGGAGCACGGCGGCCACTGGCCAATTGGCATCCTGAACCCATTCCAGTATCTGCGGCATGGCGGGGCGGAGTTCCTCCCAGCTCAAGGCGATGAGCGCTTGCGCATGCTGCGTATCGTGTTTGTCGCGCGGCAATGGCAGCCTCATGCAAGGCCTCCTGTCATGTGGCGCCACCGTGTGCCAGGCCCTTCTGCACCTTCCACGCCAGCGGCAAGGTCAGCAGCAATACGGCCGCCAGCGCCAGCAAGGCTGTGTTCACGCTGCTATGGTCGCTCAGCGTGCCGAACAGCACGGGCGACAGCGCGCCGCCGCCGATGCTGCCCGTGTAGAACAGGGCGAACGCATGCTCGCGCTTGCCAGGCTCGGCCAGTTCCGGCACCGCGCCGTACAGCACGGACGAGGTGCCGTTCAGCGCCAATCCAAGCAAGGGCAGCATGGCCATGACGCCGGCCAGCGGCAGCCACAGTGCCGCGACGATGAGCACGGACGTCATCGATTCCGTCAGCCATACTGTCTTCATCATGCCGATGCGCGCGCCCAGATAGCCGCACAGCAGCTTGCCGAAGGCGCCTCCCACGAACAGCAGCGATAGCGCCACGCCGATGCCGGCCGTGCCCGCACCCTTGCTTTTCAGCAAGAATGGCAAGAAGGTGAGAAAACCCATGCGCACGGCGCTGTCCAGGGTGCCCGTGGCCAGCAGCGCGCGAAAGCTCGCCTTCGAGCCGCTGCCCACGATGCTCTTGCCCGGCTTCTTCGGGCCCGCCTGAAGCTCGCCCGGTTTCGGCAATAGCCACCACAGCAAGCCGGCCGCCGCCAAGCCCAGCAAGCCTAGCAGCGAAACGCTGGCTTGCCAGCTGCACACCAGCAACAGCAAGCCCACCAGCGCGGGAATCAGGGTCTTGCCGATATCGCCGGCAAAGTTGTAGTGCGACAGCGCCTCCTTCACGCCGCCGCCCGCCTCGTGCGTGTCGGTGACAATGGACGAGGCCAGCGAATGCTGGGTGCTGGCGCCCAGTCCGCCCAGCAGCAAGGCGAACAGCAGCACGGCCAGGCCACCCGCCTGCCCGGCGATCAGGTAAGCGATACCAGCCAGCGCGGTGCCGCCCACCAGCAGGCGTTCGCGCCCCCAGCGCCTGGCCATGCGGCTGGCCAGCAACTGGAAACCGGCCATCATGCCCGAGTACGAGCCCCGCAAGAGGCCTACCATGGCGTAGCTGATGGCAAACTGCGCCTGCCAGATGGGCAGGAGCACATAGATCACGTCCGTCAAGCCATCATGCACGGCATGCGCGCTGCAGGCGGCAAACAGCGAGCGGCGGCGGATCGATTTATCGGAGGGATTTGCTTCGGGGGACAGCGCGGCGGCGGATCGTTCGGTCATGACAGTGCATGCAGGAAATCAGGAGGCGACCAGCTTACTACAAATTGCAAACTGGCATCTTGGTCGCCTTGCGTCCCCTTACACGCGAGCCTGCTTGCGCTGCCGCATCAGGCCAAGCAGGGCAAGTCCGGCCACCAGCATGGCGTAGGTGGATGGTTCCGGCACTGGCGATATGTCGATGCTGCGTACAGCGGTACCGTCCACGATATCGAAACCGCTGCCTATGCCGCGGCAGCCGCTGCCGCCGATGCGCGCGCCGTCGCCCGTCGACACATACGAGGTGGCGGAATAGAGCCCGCCGCATGCGCTTCCCACGCCTGTGACGCTGGTGCCCGCGCCTACGCTGACGTAATCCTTTGCCAGGATGGTGCCGATGAACTCCCCGCTGGCCCCCAGGCTCGTGTAGCCGCCACTGTTCCAGATGACGCTATTGCTGGCATCGGCATTGATCAAGACAATTTTCATAGCCGCTCCAGTGACCAGGTAATCGTCGATATTGAACACCCAGGATTGATTGGGCCGATTCTGTCCGTCCAGGGTCAGCGTGATGCCGGCCGTGGTCGACAGATTGGCAGCCGTAAACACGCCCGGGTACAGCGTGGTATCGAGCGTCATGGTCGTGCCCAGGGCTGTCCCCTGCCCCATGTTCTTCAGTGCGGCCTGCGCGGCGCCGATCTGCTGCGCATTGCTCTGCACGTTCGTCGGCAGCGCGGAAAGCGTATCTGCGCCATGGGTGGTGCTACTGGCGGACAAGGTGATGGCTCCCAGCGCCGCCACCTTGCCGGCAACGGTGGCATTGGCGCCGACGGTAGCGGCGCCGCCACTGACCATATTGCCGCTCACGACGGCATTGGCACCGATGGTGGCCGCGCCCAGGGACTGCAGATTACCGCTGAGCAACGACGCGGCGCCCATGGTGGCGACATCGCCCGAGACGATATCGCCTGTGACGGTCGAGTTGGCGCCGGTCGTCGCATAGGTTAGGGCAAACACGGAGGTGCCTGACAGCGACTGGCCAAACAGGGGCACGCCTTCGGCGTGGACTTGCGCGGCGGTGCATGCCAGCGTAACGAGCAGCGCCAGTGTTGATGGAGGCAATTTCATGGATTTCTTTTTGCGCAGCTTGCGCATGAATGGAGTCACGTGCGAATGCCGGGACGGCTACAGGAAGCACCACGAAAAAAGCGCGCAGCGTATCCCCGGCCATCATGGCCAACTTGAGAATGAATGGTCGTTTCGCGACTAGCAGCAGGCAGCAGAGGTGAAACACCTGAAACGATATCGTCGAATGCAGCAAGCCAGTACGACTGCGCGCAAGGGCCGGTAGGCAGGGAAATACCGCGGGGGATGGGCGGCGGGCGGTCAGCTGTTCCGATGGGCGGGTCACGGTGACGACGTGACGCATCAGAACTGGTAAATTGCTTAATGGAAATAATACAGCGCCTGTCGGCGATTAGCCAATCAATTATTACTAGGAGGCAATTTGTATTATTTTCTGTCTCATTTACCCGTCCTGGCACAGCCTTCCCCTGTCTTGACGGGACATAAATATAGGGCTACTGGCACAGGACCGTGGTATAAGGACTGTGTACAACTTGTATATTCTTGATCAGAGGCAAGCGCGACCATGACGTCATCCAGCGACACCTCGGGCCAGGCCGGGAAAAAAGCAGGCTGCAGCAAGTGCCGGGACAACGAGCCACTGGACTTCGACTTCACGTTTGCCTATCAACCGATCGTCGAACTGTCCACGCGCTCGATCTTTGGCCATGAAGCACTGGTGCGCGGCCCCAACGGCGAATCGGCTTATTCGGTCTTGTCCCAGGTCAATGACGAAAACCGCTATATGTTCGACCAGGCCTGCCGCGTGCGCGCCATCGAGGGCGCGGCCCGACTGGGCATCCAGGAATATCTGTCCATCAATTTTCTGCCGAATGCCGTGTACCGCCCCGAAGCTTGCATCCAGGCCACTTTAGCCGCGGCGCGCGAATACGACTTCCCCATCCGCCGCATCATCTTCGAGGTGACCGAAGGCGAAGAAGTGCGCGACCGGCCCCACCTCGTCAACATCTTCCATGAGTATCGCCGCTTCGGCTTTCAGACGGCAATCGACGATTTCGGCGCCGGCTACGCGGGACTGACCCTGCTGGCGGAGTATCAGCCGCACATCATCAAGATCGACATGGAACTGGTGCGCGGTATCGAGGCAAGCGCACCCAAGCAGGCGATCGTCAAGGGCATCACGGCCATTTGCAAGGAACTCCACATTACCGTTCTGGCGGAGGGCATCGAAACGGCCGCCGAACGCGATTGCCTGAAGGAGATGGGCATCGACCTGATGCAGGGATATCTATTTTGCAAGCCGGCATTGATGGCCATCGGCGTGATCAATCCCGCAGCGTGGTGACAGGCAGTCACCACGCCTTGATCTGCTTCAGCCTTACTTGCCCATCGCATCCTTTTTCATCTCGTCCTTTTTCATCTCGTCCTTCTTCATGCCATCTTTCGCCATGGCATCTTTTGCCATACCATCCTTGGCCATGTGATCCTTCTTCATGTGTTTCTTGGCCATCGGCTTGTGCATGCCACCCTTGTCCATCGCATCCTTGTGCATGGCGTCGGCCGAAGCGTCCTTGGCCATCGGGTCTTTCTTCATGGCATCCTGGGCGAAGGCGGCGCCCGACATGAGGATGGCGGAAGCGATAATGGCGGTGATGGTGGTTTTCATGATAAATCCTTGTCTCAAGGTTATATGGGCGAATGCCCGGTGGTAAAGCTGTTGCTGTGCTACAGGGTGCTGCTTGCTGCTAAACAATAGGAAGGCCGGGAGGGGTCAGGGCCAGGCGCATTGCCGCAGGCAGTACGATTAGACAAGGCAATGCAACATGGCCGCCTTTGCCGTCTTCCTAAGAACCGCCGAACCAGTTATATCCCTGGTTTTCCCAGTACCCTCCCGGATACGTATTCGTCACGAAGATGGCCTGGATGTGCTTGGGATTCTTGTAGCCCAGCTTGGTGGGCATGCGCAGTTTCATCGGGTAGCCGTACTTGGGCGGCAATTCCTGGCCGTCATACGTCAAGGCCATGATGGTTTGCGGATGCAAGGCCGTGGCCATGTCGATGCTGGTGAAGTAATCGTCGGCGCACTTGAAGCCGATGTATTTGGCCGTCGTGTCGGCGCCGACCCGTTTCAGAAAATGGGAAAACGGCACGCCGCCCCATTTACCGATGGCGCTCCAGCCTTCCACGCAGATGTGGCGCGTGATCTGGGTTTCCTGCGGCAAAGCACGCAGCTGCGGCAAGCTCCACGGTTTCTTGTCGGCGATCAAGCCGCTCAATTCCAGACGCCAGGCGTCGCCATCGACCTCTTCCACTTCGTCTTCGCCGTAATACGCGTTGAAGGGAAACGGCCGGGTGATCATGGATTCGGGATAAGTCGGCGCCAGTTTGTTCGGGTCGAAGAGCCAGCCCTGCACCCGGTCGTTGAAGCGCGAGACCGCCGTCAAGGCTGTCTCGATGCTGTACGGGTCGCTGGCGTTGCAACCGGTCAGCAGCGACAGGCCGCCCAGGGTCAGGCTGCGCTGCAGGAACAGGCGCCGTGATGGCTGCTTGATCTGGCGCAGGGCGTCGGCCAGCATGGCCTGGCCCTGCTCTTGCACGAGGATGGTTTTTTTCATGATTATCTCCTTAGCGGCCGCGCAGCATGGCGACCAGGGTGCGCGGTACCAGCGCCACCATCAGCAAGTGGACGCCGACAAAGCCCACCAGCAGCGCCATGGCGATGAAATGCACGCGGCGCGCGCTCTCGTAGCCACCCAGCAGCTCGCGCAAGAGGGGGAACTGCACGGATTTCCACAGCACCAGGCCGGACAGCACCAGAACGATGCAGTCCAACATGACGAACAGATAGGCGGCGCGCTGCACCATGTTGTAGCGGCGCGGGTCTGCATGGGCCAGCTTGCCTTTCAGGGCAGCCAGGAAATCGGCCAGCAGCAGGCGCGGCGTCAGGGGAAAGAACTGGCGCCGCAGCCGTCCCGATACCATATTAATGATCAGATAGAGCAAGCCATTGGCCACCAGCAGCCACATGGCGGCAAAATGCCATTGCAGGGCGCCGCCCAGCCAGCCGCCCAGGGTCAGGGCGCGCGGCAGCTCGAACGGGAAAAATGGCGCAGCATTGTAGATGCGCCAGCCGCTGGTGGCCAGCACCACCACGGCGACGGCATTGAGCCAGTGCGTCAGGCGCAGCCAGGCGGGGTGGATCACGGCGTTGGAATCAGTCTGCGTATGCATCACAGTACTCCCTTGGCGCATGGCGCCGTGCTGACGGCTTGCAGGATGGCGCTGCTGTCGTCCCGCTGCACGAAGGCGACCACTTGCAGGTGCTCGGGGCGCCAGTTGGCGGGCAGCTTGACTTCGCGGCGTAGTTGGGCGCGGCCTTGCGCCAGCGCAACTGGCCCCAGCCACAGGCGCACGGCCGCGTCGTGATGCAGGGTGGCGCCCCGGTTTTCGCCGCGCAGCACAGTTGACACGATGCCGCTTTCGCTGATGGCCAGGTACAGCTGGCCGCTGGTCAGCGGGTCTGGCGCACTGGCATTCGCTTCCAGCAGTAATTTCCCACCCTGCCCTGGCGTGGCGGACAGGCTGATGTTGACGGGCGCGGCGGTCGCGTTGATGCGGCGTATGGCGGCCGGCAACTGCGTATCCCAGCTGCGCAACTCTGTGCCGCCGACGAAAAACTGGGGCGTGTAAGCCACATGGCGCGGCTGGTGGCGCAGCAGCTCGGCCTGGCGCGTATCGAATTGCGCCTGCGCCAGCGGGTCCGTCCAGCCGATCTGGTCCCAGTAGGTGACGTGCAGCGCCAGCGGCACGACCAGGCTGGCCGTCCCCGCTTCCTTGCGCAAGGCGTTCAGGCGCTGGTCGGCGGGCGGGCAGCTAGAGCAGCCTTCGCTGCTGTACAGTTCCACCAGCGCCGCTGTTTGCGGTCCGCTTTGCACGGCGCAGCGCTGGCCGGCCGCCATCTGCGCGTAAGCGGGTGCCGTCGCGGCCCACAGACAGAGCGGAACGAGGCTGGCGGCAAGGCGGTGCTTGATATGCATGATGACTACCCGTTATAGTGAATGAAGAAACGTGCTTGCTTGTCAATTCGCCGCGATGGCCGGATTGGTTACAGCCACCTTCAATTATTTTTGAATTTGTTGTTAGATTTATTTTTCAACGCCTGTCACCAAAGGCCTGCATGCAACGAATACCTGTTAGCGAGCATCTGCACGGCACGGAATTGCGGCTGCATGGCTTGATGCTGCGCGGGCTCGATGGCGATGCGCAGGCCTACCGCAGTTTCTTGCAGGCAAGCAGCGCCCATTTGCGTGCGTTTTTCCGGCGCCGCCTGCAGCGCTGGCCTGACGAAGTGGAAGACCTGGTGCAGGAATGTTTGCTGGCCATCCACAACCAGCGGCTGACGTATGACACGGGTGTGCCGCTGACGTCGTGGATCCATGCGATCGCACGCTACAAATTGATCGACTGGCTGCGCCGGCATGGGCGGCGCGAGGCGCAGCACTTGCCGTATGACGAAGAAGACAGTGCGCAGGAAATGTTTTCCAGCGCCGATGCCGAGGCGGCCGAGGCCAGCCGCGACCTGGGCAAGCTGCTGGCCACCCTGCCGGCGCAGCAGCGCTGCGCCATCGTGCATACCAAGCTCGACGGCTGGTCCGTGCGCGACACGGCTGCCGCCATGGACATTTCGGAAGCCAGCGTCAAGGTGGCCGTGCATCGCGGCTTGAAGGCACTGGCAGCCAATTTAAGGATAGAAGGAAGCGCATCATGAAAACCGATGACTTGATCGCCATGCTGGCCAGCGGCCCGGACGTGGCCGCCGCAGCGCCCCCGGGCACGCACTGGCGCGCCGCGTCCACCTTGGGCGCCGGCCTGCTGGCCAGCGTCGCCTTGACGGCCATGCTGCTGGGCGTGCGTCCCAACCTGGAGCAGCTGGCACTGCTGCCCGACTTCTGGATCAAGGTGGGCTTTGTCGTGTGCCTCAGCCTGGCTGCCTGGCACGTCAGCCGCCGCCTGTGCGTGCCGGGCGCCAACACACGCGCCCTGCCGCTGCTGATCGCCATGCCCCTGCTGCTGATGTGGGCGCTGGGCGCCATCATCATGCAGGAAGCCCCAGCCGACCAACGCGCCGAACTGTTCTGGGGCGCCACCTGGCGCAGCTGCCCCTTGCTGATCGCCCTGCTCTCGCTGCCCATCTTGGCCGCCGTCCTGCGCGTGATGCGCCAACTGGCGCCCACGCACCTGCGCCTGGCCGGCGCGGCTGCCGGTTTTGCCGCCGGCGCCATGGCAGCGCTCGTCTATTGCCTGCACTGCCCCGAACTGGCGGCCAGCTTCGTCGGCTTCTGGTACGTACTGGGCATGCTGGTGCCGACCGCCATCGGCGCGGCCATCGGCCCCAAAGTGCTGGCCTGGTAGGGGGCCGGCAAGATCCACTCGCACACGTTGAGAAAAAGTTGAATCCGTTTTTTTTCCCCGTTCGTATAAGTTTGGCAGCCTGCAGTTTCTTGGACCTGCCTGTCAACGCTAACAAAAATCGGGAGAATCGAAATGTCATTGTCACACTCGAAAACCGCACTGGGCGCCGCACTCCTGGGCAACCTGCTCGCCGTGTCTTTTACGTTGGCCATCGCGCCAACGGCCTACGCTTCCAGCCACCGCGAAGCGCCATTCATCACGCAAAACCCCAAAGTCGACGCCACCGACTTCTATATGTTCCGCAGCTATGAAACAGGCCGCGGCGCCTACACCACCATGGTGGCCGATTATATTCCCCTGCAAGACGCCTACGGCGGCCCCAACTACTTCGCCATGGATCCCAACGCCCTGTACGAAATCCATATCGACAACAATGGCGACGGCAAGGAAGACCTCACCTTCCAGTTCCGCTTCACCAACACCATCAAGGATGGCCAGTTCACCGTGGGCGGCAAGAAAGTCTCGATTCCGCTCGTCATCAACGGCGGCGCCATCGATAGCGTCAACCCGGCCGGCCTGAACGTGCGCGAAACCTACAGCGTGACAGTGGTGCGGGGCGACCGCCGCACGGGCACGCGCAGCAGCGTGACCAATGCCACGGGTGGCGGCACGACCTTCGATAAACCAGTCGACTACATCGGTACCAAGTCCATCCCCAACTACGCCGCGTATGCCGCGCAGCACGTCTACACGGTCAACATCCCCGGCTGCGCCACGCCGGCGCGCATGTTCGTCGGCCAGCGCAAGGACCCCTTCGTGGTGAACCTGGGCGAAACGTTTGACTTGATCAACATCAAGGCGCCCGCCACGGAGTTTGCCGCGAATGCAGAGTCGGCCGCCAAGGATGACCTGGCGCGGAAAAACGTCACGGCCATCGAAATGGAAGTGCCGACCGCCTGCCTGACGGCGGGCAGCGACCCCGTCATCGGCGGCTGGACCACGGCCAGCCTGCGCCAGGGCCGTTTGCTGAACCCGGCGCCGGGCAGCACTGCGGCATCGAAGGAAGGCGGCGCGTGGGTGCAAGTATCGCGTCTGGGCATGCCGCTGGTAAATGAACTGGTCATCGGCCTGAAGGACAAGGACCGCTTCAACGCCAGCAAGCCTTCGGGCGACGCGCAATTTGCCGACTATGTCACCAACCCGACGGCGCCAGCGCTGGTGGAAGTGCTGTTCGGCTCGGCAGGCGCCAAGGCGCCCACCAACTTCCCCCGCAACGACCTGGTAGCCACCTTTTTGACGGGCATCAAGGGCGTGAACCAGCCAGTCACCGTGACGGCATCAGAAATGCTGCGCCTGAACACCTCGATCGCGGCCACCAATGTCGGTGCGCAAAACCGCCTCGGCGTCATCGGCGGCGATAACGCGGGCTTCCCGAACGGCCGCCGTCCCGGCGACGACGTCGTCGACGTGGTGCTGCGCGTGGCCATGGGCAAGCTGTGCACCTTGAACATCGGCTGCGCGCCAAGTGACGCCCCCGCCGGCGGCCTGCACTTCACGGACGGCGCTTTCCTCGATGAAACTTCCTTCACGGCAGGTTTTCCTTACCTGAAAACACCCATGGCCGGTTCGCCGCAGCTGTAAGCCAACCAGGAGAATGCGATGAAAAAGCTCTATGCATGCAGCGCCCTGGCGCTCACGGCCCTGCTGGCCGGCTGCGGTGGCGGTGGCAGCAGCCACGGCGGCGATAACGGCAACGGCGGCGTCAACCCGCCTCCGGTAGTCTTGCTCGATGCGTTTTATGTGGCCGTCAGCAACGTCATCCTGACCACCAGCGATGACAAGGAAGGCGTGGGCATCGACGCCATCATGGCGACGTCTCCGGAAGACACGGAACCGGTGCCGTTGTAAGCCATTGCGGGCGCCGCGGAGACTAGCTCTCCCCGGCGCCCGCCCTGTTCCCCCACCGTTCACGGCGTCCACCATGAAAACACCATTTTCCCTGCTGTGCGCCTGCCTGCCCATGCTGGCATGGGCCGCGCCCTACACGCCGAAGGATGGCAGCGCCGTCATCGAACAACTGCCGCGCCGCGCCGACGCCACGCAAATCGCCCTGCGCGGCCTGCGCCAGCAGCTCGACGCCGCGCCGCAAGACCTGGCCCTGGCCAGCAGCCTGGCGCAGCGCTACATCGCGCTGGCGCGCAGCGAAACGGACCCGCGCTACCTGGGCTATGCGCAAGCGGCGCTGGCCCCCTGGTGGCGGCAGGCGGCGCCGCCCCTGCCCGTGCGCCTGCTGCGCGCCACCATCCTGCAAAGCACCCACCATTTCGATGCCGCCCTGCTAGACCTCGATGCCGTCATTGCCCAGGAACCGGCCAATGGCCAGGCCTGGCTGACGCGCGCCACCGTGCTCACGGTGCAGGGCGACTACACGAAAGCAACGGCGGCCTGCGCCCGCCTGTCGGCCTTGACGACGCAGCTGGTCACCGTCACCTGCCTTGCCAATATCGCCAGTGTCACGGGCCGCGCTGCCAGCAGCGAGCGCTTGCTGGACATGACCCTGCGGCGCAGCGCCGGCGCAGCGCCCGAACTGGAAAGCTGGGCCTTGAGCCTGCTGGCGGAAATGGCCACGCGGCGCGGAGAGAGCACGCTGGCCGAAGCGCGCTACAAGACAGCGCTGGCGCAGCAGCCGCGCGACAGCTACCTGCTGGGCGCCTACGCGGATTTCCTGCTCGACCGGCAGCGCCCGCAGGACGTCGTCAAGTTATTGAAGGAGCAGCAGCGCATCGACGCCCTGCTGCTGCGTTACGCGCTGGCCCTGCAATCGCTGCCCGGCCAGCAGACGGCATTCCTGGCGGCAAAAGCGGAACTGGCGGCCCGCTTCAACGCCGCCATGCAGCGTGGCGATACCGTGCACCAGCGCGAGCAAGCCCGTTTCACCCTGTTTTTGCAACGGGATGTGCCGGCCGCCCTGCAACTGGCGCAGAAAAACTGGGCCATCCAGAAGGAAGTTCCCGACATGCGCATCCTGCTGGAAGCGGCCCTGGCCGCACGCAGTTACGGGGCCGCGCAACCGGTGCTGGCCTGGATCGCCGCCAACGGCGTGGAAGACGAGGCCCTGCAGCGCCTCGTCCGGCAGCTGGGGCCGCAGGATGGCCAGAAACTCAGTGCAGCGAAGAAGGCAGGTGTACTGTGAAACGATGCCTCTTCATCCTGCTACTGTGCGCCTGGCTCGCTCCCGCGCAAGCCCACAAGCCCAGCGACAGCTATGTGAGCCTGGCTATCCAGGGCCAGCAGATCGAGGGACAATGGGATATCGCCCTGCGCGACCTCGATTTCGCCATCGGCCTCGATGGCAATGGCGACGGCGCCCTGACCTGGGATGAAATCCGCGCGCGCCACGAGGCGATTGCCGCCTACGCCCTGCAGCGCCTGCAGGTGGCCAGCGACCAGGGCGTCTGCCCCTTGAAAGCTGTCGACCAACTGATCGACAGCCACACGGATGGCGCCTACAACGTGCTGCGCTTCCAGGCCACCTGCCCCGGCACCGCGCCAGCCAGTGTGACGATCGGCTACACCCTGTTCGCCGACCTCGATCCGCAGCACAAGGGTTTACTCAAGATCAATAGCGGCGGCGCCACGCAAACGGCCATCTTCGACCCGGACAGCCCGCGCCAGACGCTGTCCCTGGCCGCGCCCGACCGCCTGGGGCAGTTCGGCGCCTACGTCAAGCACGGTATCTGGCATATCTGGATCGGCTATGACCACATCCTGTTCCTGCTGTCGCTGCTGCTGCCGGCCGTGCTGCTGCCCGGCTTGCGCGAGCAGCAGCACGGTTTGAAGGCGGCGTTTGTCGACGTGCTGAAAGTCGTCACGGCGTTCACGCTCGCCCACTCCATCACCCTGAGCCTGGCCAGCCTGTCGCTCGTGTCGATGCCGTCGCGCTGGGTGGAATCGGCGATTGCCGCTTCCGTGATCCTGGCCGCGCTGAACAACCTCCTACCGCTGTTCCGGGGCAAGCGGCCCGTGGCGGCCTTCGCCTTTGGCCTGATCCATGGCTTCGGCTTTGCCAGCGTGCTGCGCGACCTGGGCTTGCCGCAGGGCTCGCTGCTAGCCAGCCTGCTGGGCTTCAACGTCGGCGTTGAAATCGGACAGCTGGCCATCGTCGCCGCCTTCCTGCCCGTCGCCTGGCTGCTGCGCAAGACCTGGTTTTACCGGCAAATCCTGACCGTGGGTTCGCTGGCGATTGCCTTGGTGGCGTGCGTGTGGCTCGTCGAACGGATAGCCGACATCAAGCTGATCAGTGCATGAGCGGGGCCATGCATTCGCCCAGCGCATCAGCGCATGCCGGCTCAAGGAAAGCCGATAAACGCCTGCGGCACGGCATCGACCAGCCACACGCCGTTTTCCGATAGAAAAAACACCTGGCCTTGCGCCTGCATGGCGGCCGCATCCACCGTCAGCACGACGGGCTTGCCGTGGCGCGCCCCCACGGCCACGGCCGTTTCGCGGTTGGCAGACAGGTGGACATGATTGCGCGATCCGGGCAGCAGGCCGGCCGCGCGGATCGCCTCGACAAAGCGGCTGGCAGTGCCGTGATACAGCATGGCGGGCGGCGTGGCCGGTGGCAAGTCGATGTCGACAGCGGCCAGGGAATGCCCCTGGTTGGCGCGGATGCGCAAGCCGTCGGCACTGATGGCGTAGCGCGTCTTGCTGTCGCGCGCCACCACATCCTGCAATTGCTCAAGGGAAATGGAGCGGCCATGGCTGCCCGCCTGCGCCAGCAGCTGGCCGATGTCGGCCCAGCCCTGGGCATCGAGTGCAAGGCCGATTTTTTCGGGCGCGTGGCGCAGTATGAGGGAAAGAAATTTACTGGTATTTACCAAATGATCTGTCATGCCACAGTTTACCGTTGTCAGAACGCATATGACAAGGTCAGGCGCGCGGAACGCGGTTCCACCGGGTGGAAATGCCGGTCGTTCACCCCGTCCACCGCCTCGCCGGGCAGGCGCGACGCATAGTAATAATCGATGTCGCTGGCGCGCTTGTTGAACAGGTTGAACACGTCGAGCGACAGCCGCGTCTCGCGGTTGATCTGATACGCCAGGCGCGCATACGCCAAGGTTGTCGAGGCGGAGCGCACGCTGTTGTCCTCGATCAATGGGCGGGGACCGAAATAGCGCAGCTGGAAGGCGGCCGACCACGGTCCTTGGTCCGTCACCGTCACGCCGAACGAAGCCACCTTGTCGATGGAACCCGGAATGAAGTTGCCGGCCGTATCACTCTGCGTATAGCGCGCGCGTGAGGCGGCCAGATCCAGGTCGAACAGCAGCCAGGGCGCGGCTATGTAATGGTTGTTCCACTCGATGCCGTGGCGGCGGCTGGCGCGGCTGGGTTCCGTCTCGCCCGCGTCACCGACGAACAGCAGTTCGGACGCGATATCGAGACGCCACAGGGCCAGCGCGCTTTGCAGGCCCGGCAGCCATTGCGTGCGCGCGCCCAGTTCCATGCCTTTCGTCGGCACCAAGGGTGTGACGGGCGTGGAAGGCGCGCCATCGGGCAAGCGCGTCTGCGTCGCGCCCCGCGCATCGTTGCTATGGAATCCCTTGCCATAATTGACAAAAAACTCCGTACTGCTCCACGGCCCGAGTATCAACGACAGCTTGGGCGACACCACGTGGTCGCTCGCCGTGCCACTGTTGCCGTCGATACTGCTATCGACCTTGAAACGGTAGGCGTCATAGCGCACACCCGCCACGGAACGCAGCCAGGGCAGCCATTGCACGGTGCTTTCCCCATACAGGCCGACGCTGGCCTCGCGCACCCGGTCTTCGCGCACGGTGCTTTGCCGCACCCGCTCCACCGTGCTATACAGTCCCACGGGCGACAGCCGGTCTTAGCGTGCCTGTACGCCGAGCTTGTTTCGCATGGTCAATCCCGCCAGCTCCGTGTTCCAGCTTTCGCTGGCGTTCACGCCGGCCACCGTGCGCCGCTCGCTTTGCTGGAACTGGTCGCCATCTGCCGGGTTGGCCAGGAAGTAGGTGAAATCGCTGTTGAGTTCCAGCTGCGAACGAATCAGATACGCGTCCAGCTCGAACAAGCGGTTCTGCGTGCGCTGGCGCATGGCATACGACAGGCTGTAGCGCGACGTGTCGCCCCCGTCGCTGGGCGCCAGCGAACCAAAACGGCCGATCTGGCCCGATTCCACGGCGCGCAGCGGCACCTGGTCGGTGGCGTTCCAGCTGTTGCGATACGCCATGGCCGTCACGCTGTAGCCATCGTCAGGCGTGCCCTGGCTGTAGCGCAGCACGCCGCTATATTTACGCACGTTTTCCGGCACGTCCCAGGGGCCGTTGTTGCGGTTCACCTCCAGGCCGTACAACAAGGTGCCTGGCCCAGCATCCAAGGATGCAGCCACGACGCCGCGCACGTAACCGTGCTGACCGATGGATATGCTGCCCTGGCCTTGCGGCAATTTGTCGGCCAGGCGAATACGCGCAGCACCGGCCGAGGCAAAATCGCCTTCGCTGGCGAAATACGGTCCCTTCTTGTAATCGATACGCTGCACCAACTCGGGAATCAGGAAATTGAGGTCGGAATAACCCTGTCCATGCGCGTGCGTGCGCATGTTGACGGGCATGCCGTCGACATAAGTGGCGAAATCCGTGCCGTGGTCAAGATTAAAGCCGCGCAAAAAATACTGGTTGGCCTTGCCGTCGCCACTGTGCTGGGTGACGATCAGCCCCGGCACGAATTCCAGCAACTCTCCCGTGCGCAAGGAGGGCCGGTTGACGATCAGTTCGCTGGTGATGACGCCCTGGCTGGCCGCGTCCGACGTGCCGACGGCGTTGTCATAGTGGCCCGTCACGCGCACGGTGCGCGCCTCATTGGCAACTGCATCAGGCACAGCGTCGGCAGGCGGCTCCGCCCATGCGCTGGCCTGGATGGCCAGCCAGGCCAATGCCAAAGGGATTTTCCTCGATTGCATATCTTCTCCCGTTCATCCTGAAAACAACTGCTTGTGACTCGTCTCTGAAGATACGCAAAACACCGGCGTTCGGATTCAAACATTTGCGCAAAATCAAGCTGCAAAACACATGTTTTCAAACAATGCAATAGATAGAGGCGAGGTTATCTTTAGAGAGAATGTCGCCATGTAAAAAGTGCATACTACCTTTCAGAATCCGCGCACAAGACCGGCCCGCCAGCATCTCCTGCCATGCCTGCCGCTCTTTCGCCCGCGCCGCACCGCCGTGCGCATCAGGGCTGTCGCTGTGATTTCGCCGTCTACGCATCGCCCTGCCATATCGACCAGGCAGGCTGGCGCAGCTGCGGCAAAGTCTTTGGTTTTTTCCATATTGTCAGACACCGGCACGCCTGCACGGCGCGGCCTGGCGACCACTTTGAACTGGAGAACTACATGACATTGTTCCTGCCCTCTTCCACTCTGCTGATATCGGGCGACAATCCGGACGGCCAACGCTTCGTGCTGGCCTCGCAGCAATGGATCGACCTGCAGACGCGCATCCAGGCCGTGCTGGCCCTGCCGTCGGATATCGGCGAATACGAACAGCGCTACGGCGACGCTTCGTCCGGTTCGCAAATGAAGGAATGCTTCGACGCCATGCGCAAGCTGCGCCAGACGGCCGAGCGCTACGGCAGTCCCAGCAGCCTGCGGGCAAAGATCCTGCACGACCCGAATTTCCTGGCCAGCGGCACGCGCCCAAAAAACGATGCCTTTTCCGCCACCGTCTGGACCGTGGAACGGGCGCACCGCGATGCCTTTACGCTGTCGTCGACCTTGCGCAGCATCCCGGAGATGGCGCGCCACGAATCGGCGGCCGACGCCACGGCCGGCATCAAGAGCCTGTTCCTCGACAATGGCCAGATACTCGACAATATGCAGAACACCATCGCGAAAATCGGCGAGTTGATTGCGGAGTTCGAACAAATCGAAACAGCGCTGGACGAAGCCCAGTTGCTGATGCGCACCTTCACCGAACGCTCATCCAAGACGCGCACTGAACTCGACAAGGAAATCGGCGCCCTGGGGCAGAAAATCGGGGATCTGGAGCGCGCGCGCGACGCCGCCTACTCGAAATGGCTGGCATTGACTATTTCCGCCTGCATCGTGCCCGCCGTCATCGGCATCATCGGCATCGCCATCATGGTGATCTTGGCCGTGCCCACGGGCGGCGGCAGCTTTGCCATCGGTTCGGCCGTCACGGGCGGCGGCGTGGCCCTCTCCGCGGCGGCGCTGGGCGCGGCGGCCGGCGTGGCGCGCGGCAAATACGATGGTCTGGTACAGGAAGTACACGAGCAGAGCGCCTTCCTCGCCAAGCGCGCGTGCTACCGCAGCGACCTGGGCGCGCTCGATGAACTGATGAAATTCTCGCTGCCGGCATCCAACGGCATCCTGGGCCAGTTGCGCAGCGTGCAAGCGGCCTGGAGCGCATCGGCGAGGGAACTGGGCGCGCGCGCCAGCGATTTGAGCGTGGACAACCTGCACACCGGACCATGGCTGCGCGAAGCCGAGATGGTCAAGGCTGCCGATGGCTGGCGCACGCTCGACAACGCCTTGAAGGCGTTTGTTACCGGGTCCTTTGTCGATGCCAATCTGCTCGGCTTTGGCGCCAGCTTGCCGCCAGACCAGCCCGACTGGCAGCAGCAACTGGCGGCCAGGCTCGCCGCCTGACGCCAGCGTTTTCAGTAGCTGTCTTCCGTACTTCCACGCAGTCTGACCTGATCACTGAAGGGAACTACCATGAGTGTTACCGCTATTAATACCGCCGCCACGCCATCGATCGACCCGCCGCCAGGCTTGACCACGCCTGCCAATCCCCAATCCGGACAAAAGAGCCAGTTTGCCCTGTTCAGCGATAGCTGGATCGAATTGCAAGCCTATGTGGGCTCGGCCAGCGAATTGCCCATCACCAAAGGCGATTTCGAAAGCAAGTACGGCGCCGTCGATGGCTCGCAGACGGTACTCGATTGCATCGGCGCAATGAAAAGCGTGCAAAACGCCTCCACCGAATTCGGCAACCCTAAAAGCCTGCGCGCGGCCCTGATCAAGAATCCCGGTCTCCTGGCCACGCCGACGCCGCCGACAGAAATCTACACGCACACAGTATGGCTGGGCCAGCGCGTGCATGACACCTCGACCAAGCTGGTGAGCGGCTATCAAAGCGTGCTGGATGAACTGCCGGGCCTGCCTCCCAAGGAACAGGTGGAGAACCTGAAAGCCTATCTGTTCGACCAGACCATGGGTCCGATACCGCTGGCGCAAAAAATGTCGGCCGAAGTGGCGGCACTGATCAGGAAGCTGGGTCTGTTCGAACAGAAAATGAATGAATACAACAGCAAGCTGCAGGCATTTACCAGCAGTTCGTCGACGATGATCGCTAATGTCAACCGCACCATCGGCGGCCTGGAAACGAAGATCGTGGAACTGGAGAAACTGCGCGATGCAGCCTACAAGGCCTGGCGCGACTTCACCATCGCCGCCGTCACGGCGTCCGTCGGCTGCGCGCTGATCGGCGGCCTGCTGGCGCCGTTCACGGGCGGCGTCTCGCTGCTGGTGGGCGGCGCAGCCGCCATCGCCACCGGCGTCGGGCTGGGCATCAAGGCGGCGCAGAACCGCGCCGCCTACAACGAATATTGCACACAGATCAGCAGCCAGACGCAGGAATTGCAAAAGAAACAGCGGCTGCGCAGCGACCTGGGCGACTTCAACACGCAGATGGCGCGCGTGGGGCCGGCCATGTCCAAATTCCTCGGCAGCCTGCAAACGGTGGAAGGCGTGTGGGTGCAGATGAATACGGACATGATCACGCTGGGCAACAGCATCACGGAATCGAACGTGGGCAGCATGCCTTTCCTAGTCAAGGCGAAAGCCAAGCTGGCCATCGATTCCTGGCAAGCCATCGATGACAGCGCCAAGCAGTTTACCGTGCAGTCGCTGGTCGACTACGACAGCCTCGCATTCGGCCAGCACTTGTCGGAAAACCAGCGCGCCGCTTGATGACAGTTGCCCCCCGGCCCAGGTACCGGGGGGTAAACATACCGATCGTTGGCTTACAGAAAGGCAAACACCATGTCGAGACAATTCGGATATCCGCTGGCGGTGCAACAGGCGGCGCTGCGGCAAGCTGCTGATGATGGCAATCCCCATCTGGCGTTTGAAGGCGGCAGCGCCTGGGATCACCTCACGTACTACATAGCCCAGGCGGACAAGCAGCAGCCCGGCCCGGACAAGCCGCTGGCAGCGGCGGCGCAAGCCGTAGCGGACGAGGCTGCCCGCTTTGGCACGCCGAAAAGCTTGCGTGCCCTGCTGGCCACATCGCCTGACGCTCTGGCGCAGAACACGCCGCCGGCCATGCTGTACGCGGGCCTGGTGTGGTTTGTCTTGCGCCTGAAAAGTTCGGCTGCCAGCATGCTGTCGTATCAACAATCACTGCTGGAGGCAGGTGTTGCCGCCAGCGACAGGCGCGAAGTACTGCATGCGCTGGGACCGATGGTGGAAGAAGCGCGCGCGTCCATTGCCCCCCTGCTGCAAGGCTTGAACAAATGGAAGGATGGCGTCTTGCCGGCGAATGCGGCGCTGGCCCAGCTGGCTACACAGACGGGCACCGATCTGCAGGCGCAGCAAGAGGCGCTGGGGCGCTTGCAGGCAGCCATCGCATCGATAGAGGAACAATTGGCGCACCTGGGCCTGTTCAGCGGGCACAAGAAAAAGGAACTGGAGGCGCAGTTGCACGCCTTGCGTGAGCAGCTGGCGCGCGACACGGCGCTGTCCGAGCAGCTGCGACTGCAACTGGAAGGCGTCAACCTGCTGCTGGCCAATGGCGGCTGGCTGGAAGCGGCTATCGATGAGCTAATCCATTGGCTGGACAGCTTGCGCACCGCGTGGAGCGCTCTCGGTTCCGGTACGACCCAGCTGGCGGCCGACGCCAGCGACGCGGAACTGGGCAACGACAGCTGGCTGGCGCAAACACTGGCCAGCGCCATGGCCTTTCCCCTGTGGCAGGCGCTCATCACCGCCGCGCAACGCTACGCCAGCAACGCGCTGGTCGACTTCCCCGCGCCGCCCGACGCGGCGGGACGCCAGCCATGAGGCGCGCCGCCGCACGCCTGCTGCATCTGCTGGCCATGGCCACCCTGGCGCTGGGACTGCTGCATGCGCCCGCCATGGCGCAAAACAGCAATAGCGCCGCGCTGGAAAACGCGCTGCGCCAGCTGGTGCAATTCCAGCGCGAAGTGGCGAATATGCGCAATGCCGTGCGCCAGCCTCTGGGGCCGTACCCGCTGTACACGCAGTGCAGCTGGTGCAGCGAGCATGCGTGGTGGGGCCTGGGCATGTGCACCAAGACGACCACGGAAACATGGTCGCAGAATGTCGATTTCACATGGACGCGCAACCAGCTCGATCAAGTGCTGGCCCGCGCCGAACGCGATGCGGGCAACCTGGGCACGGCATATGCTCCCACCCAGGCGTGGATCGACAGCTTGCCGGCCTTTAGCCGCGCCTTTGACGCGAACGCCGACCGCGTGCTGGCGGTGCAGGAGCAGATTCGCCAGGGAATCGGGCCCAACGACCAGCAGAGGCAAACGGCGACGCAGGCGCTGCAACAGCTGAGCAGCGACATGGAGCGCAGTTCGGCCCAGCTGAAGGCGGGCACGCAGGCGCTGGCGGTGTCGCTGCAGCAGCAAAGCGCCTATCGCGAACAGATCCGCCTGGCCATCGAGGGTGCCGACCGCTCGGCCCAGGAAGCGCTGCGACAGATTGAACAGGCGGCCCAGTCGCATCACTGCCAGGATGGCTTGCCGCAAAAGTTCAATGCCATCCGCGACGACTTCAAGCGTTCGATCCAGAGCATCTCGGCAGCTTTCCAGCAGCTCGATAGCAGCAGCCGCGGCGCCGAGACCGGCCTGGCCGCACTGCTGGGCGCTGTCGTCACCTCGCAGACCGACATGCAATCCATCCTCGACCTGCTCAAGGCGGCGCAGAACGACAAGCTGGGCAGTTTCCTCGAGCGGCTGCACCTGAATGCGGCGAAACAGCAATGGCACGACCTGGCCAATGCCTATACGCGGGTGGCGCGCGAAGCGGCGCTGGCGCAAGGAGGCGGCTGACAAAGACTGACACTGCCGGATGCCGCCGCTTTGCGCCGTCTCAATACCACGGCCGCCCTACTTCCTATGATGAGCATATGCAGCTTGTGCAATGCCGCATCCATTGGGGGGGCCGTGGGCAAATCGGATACCAGCAGCGCCGGCGCCAGTGCGCCGGCAGCGGTGCGCAAGAAAGATGCGCTGCCATTCATCCTGCTATACATCCTGCTGGCGGGCTTGCTGGCAGTGATAGGGGGGGCGGTCCTGGCGCCCCGCTACCAGGCCGTGCCGGCGCTGCTGTGGAGCCTGGGTTTTTGCGTCAGCGGCATGCTGCTGGGATTTCTGTTCGGCATTCCCCGCACCCTGCCCTCTGGCATGGTCAACATGGCGCAAGCCGAGGACCGTCCGAACGGCAAGCGACGCAGCAGGGACGAGAACGCTAACGGGGGGACCGGCAATACCCTCTTTCTCGGCACGCCCGCGCCGATGGAAATCAATTCCAACTTGGTGGAAGTATCGGACTGGCTGACCAAGATCATCGTCGGCGTGGGCTTGATCGAAATGAAGACCTTGCCCGCTACGGCGCGCGGCGTGGCCGCCTTCATCGCGCCCAGCCTCGCCATTGCGCCAGACACGGCTCAGGCCGTCGTGAGCGGCATCATGCTGTTCTTTTCCGTGCACGGTTTCCTGATCGGCTACCTGCTCACGCGCATCTACCTGTCCATCATGATCCAGCGGGCCGACAGCCTCGTCAAAAATGATTCCGTGCGCCTGGAAAGCGGCAAGGAAATCGAAGTAACGGAACTGAGCCGCTTGCAGCAAAAGTCGCTCGACGACATGCAGGAAGCCGTCACGCAACTGCTGCTGGCCCATCCTCCGGACGGGGGCGCGGCAGTCACGGCCCTGGCCGGCGTGCCGACAGCGCAAAAGCCGTCCAGCCTGGTGCTGTGGCTGGATGACCATCCGTGCAACAACACCTTGCTGGTGGAACAGCTGGAACGGGAAAACATCAAGGTAGACCAGGCTGTATCGACGCGCCAGGCACTGGACATGCTGCAACAGAAGGCCTATGCACTGCTCATCACGGATATGGCGCGGGTGGAAAACCGCCGGCGCATCAAGGATGCGGGCGTGCGCACGGTGCGCGAAGTGCGGCAGGCGCTGCCCACGCTAGCCATCATCGTGTATTGCAGCAAAGATACGGTCGCCAGTTACGGCACCCAAGCTCAGGCGGCCGGCGCCCGCTTCATCACCACCTCGGGCACCAGCCTGCTGGCGGCCGTCAACAAGCTATTGCACGAGGAACAGGAGGATGGGACTCAGTCTTCCACGCGGTAACGGTAGCTGCCCACGTAATGCAGCGAACTGCGCTGGGGGTGCGCCAGCCGGTTCGGCGCAAACACGCACACGCTCGTGTCGGCCAGCACACCCTGCGCATCCGCGCACGCCTGCGCCAGCCAGCTGTCGCCATACGAGACGCCATCGAGCAATTGCGCCAGCGGCACGGGCGAGGCCAGCATCGCGCTTTCGAAGCAGGCGGGTTCATACTGCGTCAGGCCCGTTTCCAGGAAAAATGGCGACGGCACGGCGTCACCATCCTCCGTGCAGGTGGGCGACAGGTAAGCCTGCAGCGCTTCCCAACTGGCGAAGCGCCCCTTGCAGGCAAATACGTGGACGGTGGTCACGTTGGAAGACAAGCCTACAGCTTCTCCATTTTTTGCCGCACGGCCGGGGCCGTCGAGGCCGTCGGCGCCAGTTCCAGATAGGTTTTGTACGCGGCCTTGGCCTTGGCGGCATCGCCGGCCTTGGCATACGCGTCACCCAGGTTCAAATAGGCGATCGCGCGCGACGGGTCCATCTTGACCGTGTTTTCAAACCAGCGGGCCGCTTCGCGGTATTTTTCCTGCTTGTAGAAGACAAAGCCCAGGTTGTTCGCTGCCAGCGCGAAGTCGGGACGCAATTTCAGCGCTTCCGTAAATTGCGCTTCCGCCGCCGCATACTGTTTCTCCTTGTACAACTGCAAGCCGCGGTCGTTGGCCCGCTGCGCCAGCTGGCGCGCCGACGTGGGCACGGCGCCCGGCGTGACGATCTTTTGTTCACCGCCCTGCAAATCCTTCACCGTGACGCTGGCAGCTTGCGGCTTGGCGTCGAGCTTGCTGTTCAGGGCGATGGCTTCCGTCGACAGCTGTGTCGTGTTCGGGCTGAGGAACTCCGTCTCGCCCGGCAATTCGAAGACGAAGTCGCCCCCTTCCGAGCCAGGCAGGCTGCCAAACGCGGGGGTCTGGTTCGATACGCTGGACACGGCGGGCGCCACGTAGGCGGCCAGTTCCGTGGCCGTGATGAGGCCATCGCCGTTCAAATCGCCCTTGCCCGCCAGGCCTTGCAGCAGGGTCCAGGTGAACACCGAGTGGCCGTTAGGTCCGCCATCGGCCACCAGCTGGTCGCCGCCGCCGGCCGTCAGCATTTGCCGGCCGATGCGCTTGGCGTTATCGCGCAAGAAGGAGCTGGAACCGGCTCCGCGCGTCAGGCCCAGGCCGCTGTAGCAGGCATCCATGACAAAGAACGCATGCTTGGCCGTCAGCGATTCCGCGATATTCTGGATTTCCGTCATGGGAATCGCATCCGTGGCGAACTGCGCCGGGTCAGAATCGACGGGCACGATGTAGCCAAGGTCGCGCCCGGAGCTCAGCTTGCGCGTGGCGCCGTGGCCGGCGAAGAAGACGAAGATGCGGTCATTCTTTTGCACGCCGCCATGCGCCAGCTTGTCGTGGAAGGCGGCCAGGATGTTGTTGCGCGTCGCCTCGCCATTCTTCAGGGTCACGACGCGCTCGGGCGCAAAAGCGAACTTTTCGATCAGGGTTTCGCGGATGCCTTGCGCATCGCGCACCGCGTATTGCAGTTTTGGCCACTTCGCATAATCATCGATGCCGATCACCACGGCCCAGGAATTGGCGTAGCCCGTGGTGACGGGCACTTTCTCGGGTGCGGGCGCCGTGCTTTTCGCCACCTGGAAGCTGCTGCCATCCCAGCCTGCGAATTGATAGCCTTCAGCGATCAGCTTGTCGAGCACGGCCGGCAAGGCTTTCACCGTGCGCTCATGGATGTCATGGAACAGGACGATGCCGCGTCCCGCCTTGTCGACGGAGGCCAGCACGCGATTCGTGATGGAGCTGGGCACGGGATCGGCCCAGTCCAGCGAATCGATATTCCACATCACGGATTTCAAATGCGCATCGGCCAGCGCGGCCATGCCTTCGCTGTTGCGCGCGCCATACGGAAAACGGAACAGCGCGGCCCGCTCGGGGCTGATAGCTTTCAACAAGGTGTCCGTGCCGAGGATTTCGCCTTTCAGCTTGTCGCCCGTCTGTTTCGACAACTGGGCGTGACTGAAACTGTGGTTGCCCACGGCATAGCCCTCTTTCATCAGCTTGCGGCTCACTTCCGCGCCCGCGTTCAGCTTGGCGTGGCCTTCCGCGTCGAGCGAGCCCAGGTTGCGGCCTACGTTGAAGAAGACGGCCGGCACGCCATACTGTTTCAGGATGGCGCTGATTTCTTCCGTGTAGCGGCGGTGCGGGCCGTCGTCGAAGGTCAGCACGATGGTTTTCTTCGGCAAGCCCAGGCCAAAGATTTCCGCCTCATCTTTTTTTGGCGCCGGCTTGGCTTCGGGTATGGAACCGGCGGGTGGCACCGCATACGGTACGACAATGCCGTTTTCCTTCAGAATCTGCTCGCGGCTGTAAAGCTTTTTCAGCTGCGCCACGTAATCGTCCCAGCGTTCGCGCTTGAGTTCGATGGCGCGCTGGCCCAGGTTGCCGAAGATTTGCCGGATTTCCTTCTCATAATTGCGCTCGATCTCGCCCAGCGCATCGAGGTCTTCGGAAATGCGCTTGTGCAGCTTGATTGCCGGCAAGGAGCTATCCTTGGCCACGTCGGCCAGCATGCTTTGCAGCAGCTCGCGGAAAGCCAGGCGGTCCGCATCGTACAGGCCGGGATCGGATTCGATATACGTCAACAGGCTATCGAGCGCTTCGAAACGGCCCGGATTGGTGGGCGCCGTCAGCTGGTCCAGCGCCGCATCGAGCTTGGCAATGCGTTCCTGGTTTTCATGGAACAGCGCCTGCCCCACTTTACGCGCCTCGTCGCGCGCCCCGTCCGGCAAGCTTTGCTCGTCGGCCAGCAGCACGATGATCTTGCGGAAATTGCCCAGCAAGTCGCGGAACTGGCTGGCCACGGCGGCCGTGTCGACGGTGGACTGCGGTGCGGCGGCCGGGCTGTCCGAGGCGGGAGCGCCAGGCGTGGCGGTGGCGGCGGGACGGGTATAGGCATAAATGCCGGCCCCAGCGGCGAGAGCCACAACGACGGTGGCGGCGATCTTGATCGGCTTGGAAGTCACAGGCTTGTCATTCCCTTCACATACTATGCATAGCATTCAGATGGCGCGGATGCGCACGATGCATAATTGTAAAGCACGCCTGGCACAAGCTCAGCCCGCACACATGAATTTCGGCAATAATATGCGTGCAAACCTCCATTGATCGTAGAAACGGGAACGATGATGCACAAGAAACTTTGCGCGGCTGCGCTGATGCTGGGCGTGGCCCTGATGCTGTTGCAACTGCGCGCGCATGCGGGCGATGACGTGGTCAATGCGACTGGGCGCGTGTGCCTGCCGCACTGAAGCGCTGATGGCACGGATCACGGCAGCCCGCGGGCGGGCGCGGGCCGCCTGACTGGTTACCCCTGATCAGGATCAAAATGCTTGCGCAAGCCTTGCCAGCACTCGAAATAGCCGGTTTGCAGCAGGCCGCCATTCAAGGCGAACGGCGTAGGTTTGAGGATGGTGCGCGTCTCGAACATGAAGGCCATGGTGTCGGCCACTTTGACGGGCGCGGACGTGTCGCTCTGGGAAGCCTTCTCGAACGTCTGCGCATCGGGACCGTGGCCCGACATGCAGTTGTGCAGGCTGGCGCCGCCGGGCACGAAACCGGCCGCCTTGGCGTCGTACACGCCGTGGATCAGGCCCATGAATTCGCTGGCCACGTTGCGGTGGAACCACGGCGGCCGAAACGTGTGCTCGGCGGCCAGCCAGCGAGGCGGGAAGATGGCGAAGTCGATGGCGCCCAAGAGCGGGTTTTCGCTGGGAGCTTGCAGCACCAGGAAAATCGACGGGTCCGGATGGTCGTAGCTGATCGAGCCGATGGCGTTGAAACGGCGCAAATCGTATTTGTAAGGCGCGTAATTGCCGTGCCAGGCCACCACGTCCAGCGGCGAATGGTCCAGGGTCGTACGCCACAAATGGCCGCCGAACTTGGCCAGCAACTCGCACTCGCCATCGATATCTTCGTAGGCCGCGTGCGGCGTCAGAAAATCGCGTGCATTCGCCAGGCCGTTCGAGCCGATGGGCCCCATGTCCGGCAAACGGAAGGCCGTGCCGAAATTTTCGCACACATAGCCGCGCGCCATGCCATCCGGCAAGGTCACCCGGAAGCGCACGCCGCGAGGGATGACGGCGATTTCCTGCGGTTCCAGCTCGATCAGGCCCAGTTCCGTGGCAATTGCCAGCCGGCCTTCCTGCGGCACGACAAGCAATTCGCCATCGGCCGAATAAAAGAAGCGCTGCATGGAGCGGTTGGCCGCATACACGTGGATGGCGCAGCCGCTCATCGCTTCGGCGCTGCCGTTGCCGGCCATCGTGTGCCAGCCGTCGATGAAGTCGACCGGCGTACTGCTGTCAGGCAGCGGCAGCGGGTCCCAGCGCAGCTGGTTCGGCGGCGTGGGGGGCATGGCATGGAAATCGCTGACGATGTTGTTATTCGCCAGCATGGCAAACGGCGGATGCTGGCTGGCCGGGCGGATGCGGTACAGCCACGAGCGCCGGTTTTGCGCGCGCGGCGCCGTGAAGGCCGTCCCCGACAATTGTTCCGCGTACAGGCCCAGGGGCGCTTGCTGCGGCGAGTTTTGCCCATGCGGCAAGGCGCCGGACACGGCCTCCGTGGCAAATTCGTTGCCGAAGCCGCTTTGGTAGCCGGCCCCTATCATGCGCTCACCACCAGGCCCTCGGCAGCGTCGCGCAGCAAGCCCTGCACCACGTCGGCCTTGCCGATCGCGCCCATGGCCAGCAAGGCAAAGCGGGCGAGGAACAGCGGCGAGCGCTGTTCGCCCAGGTCGCCCATGGTGTGGCACAGTTCAGTATATAAATTATCGAGTTCGATGTCGTTCATGTTGTCTCCTTGTTACTCTGATTGGGCGATGCAGACCGCCGCCATCGCTGCCGCCACCTGCCCCGCCGTCACTTGCCGCCAGCGTCCCAGCACGTGGCCGTCCGGACGCACGAGGTAAAACGTGCCTGGCTGTGCGTCAAACAATGAGAATACCTGCGCAGTGTGGTCCCAGGCGCACAATTCGCCACTGGCCCCGGCCGGATTACGGGCCAGCGCCACGGTGGCCAATGGCCATGTATCGCGCAGCGCCAGCAATTGCGGGGGCACGGTGCCATCCTCGCTGAAATACAAGCCCGTAAAGTCGCCATCCGCACCTTGTACCAGATCGGTAATATACCCCGCTTTTTGTCCGCCGCTGTGTGGCAGCGCCAGCGGGCACTCCGGCAAGACCGTACCCGGCGCGGGCCCGGCCGTGAACACATCCGGGTCGGGCGCGTTCAAGGGCGACTGCGCATACGCGATGGCGCTGGTCTGGCGCGGATTGATCAGCGAGCGCACGTGCGCATGCTTGCCCGCCAGGCCAAGCACGGCCGTGCGCATCAGCTCGAAAGCGAACGTGGGCGGCGCCATGAATTCCGTGCTTTTCGTGCCGTGGCGCAAGTTTTCACGGGCGGCGAACACGCGCTCGTCCGAATAGCTGTCCAGCAAGCCATGGGGTGCCTGCCCTTTGACCACATACGCGAGCTTCCAGGCCAGGTTGTCGGCATCGTCGATGCCGGAATTGGCCCCGCGCACGCCGAAGATGGGCACCAGGTGGGCCGCATCGCCCGCGAACAGCACGGGGCCGTGCCGGTATTTGTCCAGGGTCAAGGCGTTGGCTTTATAAATGGTGATCCACACGGGATGCCACGGCGCAGTTTCCCCCATCATGGCCAGCAGGCTGTCCACGCGGGGCGCCACGTTTTCCAGCAACACGGCCGCCTGCGCGTCCTCGTCATCGCGCAACTGGTAATCGATGCGCCAGATATCGTCGGGCTGCTTGTGCACCAGCACGGTCGAACCGGGGTTCGACGGCGGGTCGAAATACGCCAGGCGCTCCGTCGGGCGGTCGCTCTTCAGGTGGATATCGACGATCACATAACGCCCCTCGTAACTGGTGCCCTGCAATTTGAGACCCAGCGCCTCGCGCACGGCACTGCGCCCGCCATCGGCCGCCACCAGCCAGTCCGTATCGATTTGATACGCATCTTCCGGTGTCGTCACCGTCACGCTGGCGCCATCGGCGCGACGATCCACGCACGTGACTTTCGTTTGCCAGCGGATATCGATCAGCTCCGGCAGGCGTTCGGCCGCGTCAAGCAGGAATTGCTCGATATGGTATTGCGCCAGGTTGACCATGGGTGGCAATTTCTGGTTCGCGTCTTGCGGCATCGTAAAGTGCAGCACTTCTTCCTCGCGGTAAAAGCTGCGCCCGCCCGCCCACGGCAAGCCCTTGGCCAAAAAGCCGTCGAGCGCGCCCAGGCGGGCTATGATTTCCAGGCTGCGCCGCGAGATGCAAATGGCGCGGCTGCCCGTGCACACGCCATCATCCGCTTCGATCAGCACAGAGCGCACGCCGTGGCGCGCCAGGCCCAGGGCCGTGGCCAGTCCCACGGGACCGCCGCCGATGATCAGTACCGGTACATGCTGCGTGCCGGCGCCCACCGGCTTGCCAGGCGGATAGACTTTCGGCACATGGGGATAAGGGTGAAATGTGTCGCTCATGATGCTTTCCTCTTCAAGAAGGTGTTTTACCAGTACGCGCAATGGGCAGGGTCAGCACGATGGCCGCGCCTGCCACGAGCAGCACGCTGGCATACAGCAAGCCCGTGGCAAAGCTGTGCGTGAAATCCTTCAGCCAACCCACGACGACGGGGTTCAGGGCCGAGCCAATATTGCCCGTGGCATTGATGACGGCGATGCCGATGGCCCGCGCGCCCAGGCTCAGTGCCCGGTCCGGCGTCGTCCAGAAGACGGACATGGCCGTATAGGCGCCCGTCGAGGCCATGCACACGCCCAGCAGCTGCACCACGGGGTTGCCGGAATACGCAGTCAGCAGCCAGCCAGCGGCCGACAGCAGCATGGGCCAGACGATGTGCCAGCGGCGTTCCTGCAGGCGGTCCGAGCGGCGGCCCCACATGACCATGCCGATGACGGTACATACCTGCGGGATAGCGGCCAGCAAGCCGATTTTCGTGTTGCTGGCGTCGCCGCTGAAGCTCTTCACGATCAAGGGTGTCCATACGGCAACCATCGCCAGGGTATTGACCAGGCAAAAATAGGCGATACCGAATTTCAGCACGGTAGACGACAGCATTTCCGCCAGCACCGAGGTTTTCGTTTGTCCTGCGGTTTGTGGAGCTGCCGGCTTGTGCTCGGCCGCCAGCATGCGCGCCAGCACCTGCTGTTCCAGCTTGCCCAGCCAATGCGCCTTGTTGGGCGAATCGTCGAGGTAGCCGTACACGGCCAGGCCCAGCAGGACGGATGGCATGCCTTCAAGCAAGAACAACCATTGCCAGCCCTTCAAGCCCCAGTGGCCGTCCAGGCCCAGGATCAGGCCCGACAGGGCCGAACCGATGGCGGCCGTGACGGGCATGGCGATCATGAACAGGGCGTTGGCGCGTGCGCGGTAGGCGCTGGGAAACCAATACGTCAGGTACAGCAACATGCCGGGCAGGAAGCCCGCCTCCGTCACGCCCACCAGGAAACGCAAGGCATACAGGCTGGCCGGGCCGCTGGCGAACAGGGTCGCCGTCGAGGCCAGGCCCCAAGCGATCATCATGCTGCCGATCCACTTGCGCGCGCCGATGCGGGCCAGCACGATGTTGCTGGGAATGCTGCACGCGATGTAGGCAATGTAAAACAGGGTGGTGGCAAAGCCGAACTGGGTGCCGGACAAGCCCAGGTCTTGCATCATCGTCAGGCCGGCGAAGCCGATATTGATGCGGTCGAGAAAGGAAAACACGAACAGCAGGAACAGAAATCCCAGCAAATGGCGCGATACCTTGCGCATCACCTGCTGTTCCAGCTGATTGGCGGCCGCGTCAAGAACGGGCGCATGGGTGGCGGGGGTGGCCGCTTGGGCGATGGTCATGCTTGTCTCCATAAGGTGTCACTCTCCCCTTGTTGATTTTATTGGGTGAGAGTTGCCGGATGCTCCGGCTTGAGACACAGTATGCAGACGACTACGCCAACGGCTGTCCCCATTTTGGGGACAGCCGCTGGCCAAAAGGACTAACCGCGTTTCTTGATGGGCACGTTGTCGATCTTCTGGTTGCCATAGCTGAAGGAACCGTGGCCGCTCCAGTTGTTGTCGGTCACGAAAGTCGCTTCAAACTTGGCCAGGTAGCTGCCGATGGCCGGTGGCGGCACGGACACCACGTATTCGCCGCTCAGGCTGAAGACGCGCGTGGCATTGCCCAGGCCCAGGCCATGCACGGGGCCGCTGACGGGACGGATCACCACGCGGCCATGCGGTGGCGCGATCGATTGCGTGATCAGCGCTTCGCCGCTGACGCTGCCGTCGTCGGGATTGTAAAACAGGGCGAGATTCAGGATGGGTGCGCCGGGCAGACCGAGATTGCCGGCGATCAGATAGACATGTTCTACCGCATTCAATTCAGATGAGGACACAATGAACTCCTTATGGGATGATTCCTGAGCCATGAAAAGGGAGATCGCGCGCGGCGACAGGCACTGGCTATCAGCCTTGCTGATGGCGCTTCAGCGCATCAACACTCTGCCGGCAGCATAGCCTTTTTTTTCATATCAATATGCTCACATTATTGCCTTGAATTCCAGTATTTTTGTGCACTGCCCCCTATGCACGGCGCGCTAGCATTTATACGGCATGCGGGCTTAGACATAACGCAAACAATTGGCGCTGGCTGGCAATGCCCAGCCGTTTGTACGCGCGCTTCTGATAGGTGACGACGCTCGATGGCTGCACGCCCATGGTCTCCGCTATTTCCACGGCAGTGAGCCCTTCAAGCACGCCGCGCAGCACGTCGAGTTCGCGCTTGCTCAATTGCGGGCCATGCTGGCGCAGCCGGGCCAGCATCATGGGCGAGACGCCTTGCGCGGGCTGTCCATTGATGCTGTAGTGGTGTCTGGCCGCATGCGCGAACAGGGGTGACAGGGTTTCGATGGCGGCGATTTCGCCGGGCTGGAACTGGCCCTGGCTGCTGTCGCGGTAGAAATTGACGGACAGCCAGATATCGCTGGCCGGCTGTACCAGCAGGGACAGCCGGTCCGACACATTGGGTTTTTGATAGCAGACGGCGCGGTAGCCGGGGTGGCGGATCTCGTCGCTGGCTTGCTGGTGCAGCACGATGGCGGGATCGATGTAGGGCCGGGCGGCGGGCGCGATGACGCTCTGGTTGCCGTCGAGCGCATAGTAATGACGCGCGTAGCTGTCGGCAATATCCTGCAGAAAACGCCCGCCGCGCCGGTCGGCCACGGCCACCGTGCGGGGCCGGTTGCCGAATTCATAAGCGAAGATCGTGCACTGGGCGATGGATGCTGCCGCGCCGGCCGTTTTCAGGATGGCGCTTGCCATGGCATTCACATCGGCATGGCTGATGGCGGCCACCAGATCGAGGGCGCGCCCCAGATCCAGCTGCCCTTCCGCCTGCCGCCGCTCTACCTGCCAATAGCGCATGGCTGCCTCCCGTGACGCTTATTGTTGACGCTGCGGCAAGACCCAGTCCGGGCGGATGTAGTGGCAGGTATAGCCGTGCGGCAAGCGCTGCAGATAATCCTGATGCTCCGGTTCCGCTTCCCAAAACGGGCCGGCCGGCGCCACTTCCGTCACCACCTTGCCGGGCCACAGGCCGGAAGCGTCGACATCGCGGATGGTCTCTTCGGCCATGCGTTTTTGCTCGTCGCTCGTGTAAAAGATGGCCGAACGGTAGCTCGTGCCGCGGTCATTGCCCTGGCGGTCTTCCGTGCTGGGGTCATGGATCTGGAAGAAGAATTCCAGGATCTTGCGATAGCTGATGGTGTTCGGGTCGAAAATGATCTCGATCGCTTCCGCATGCGTGCCATGGTTGCGGTAGGTGGCGTTGGCCACATCGCCGCCGCTGTAGCCCACGCGCGTGGCAAGCACGCCCGGATAGCGGCGCAGCAAGTCTTGCATGCCCCAGAAGCAGCCGCCGGCCAGGATCGCGGTTTCGTTATTTTGTGTCATGTTGTTCATTCCTTGATCTGAGAACCTTATCTTACCCTGTCGCGGCGTTTTCTTCAGCGGGCCAGCAAGCGCTTCAGCTGCGCCGCCTGGTAGGCGCCGATGGCGTCATTGAACAGGCAGCGGATCAAGGGATCATCGACGATGTCCGCTTCCATCAGCTCGGCCTGCGTGGCCGCGTCGAAAGGGCCATCGTTGATGCGCATGTACATTGAAGTCAGCGATTCGCCCAGCACCAGCGCCGCATGGCACTTCGCCAGCGGCACCTCGGTGGTCCAGCCGGGCGCCTCGCCGGTGGCGGGCACCAGGTCGATCAAGTCGCCATGCGTGCGGTAATGCAGCACGGTGGCCGCGCCGTCATGGCCATACAGCGACAATCGCCACAGGCGCGGCGCCTGGAAATAGCTGTCCTCGGACAGCTCCATGTCGCGGTAGCGCTCAAGCAAGCCGCGCTGGCAAAAATCGAGCACCAGCGCCGCGTCGGCAGCGCTCAGGGAGGCGAAACGCCGGGCAACGTCAGCCGTGGCGGGCGGCGGCGCATCGGGACGGTAGTCAAAATCCACGTCCTGCGGCCCGACGGGGATGACCCAGGGCAGCGGCGCGGCCGGCGTCAATCCTTGCGCATCGAGCAGCACGGACGTGGACGGGTCGAGGCGGAAGATGTGCACGCCGGGCAGCGCGGCGCCGATCTCCTGCGCAAACTGGCGGTAGGTAATGGGGAACATCGCGTGGTTGTACCAGGACCAGTCTTCCTGCACGAACTGGCAAGAGCTGGGCACGATGTAACGGGGCGCCAGGGCCTGCAGTTGCGGCACCCAGTCATCTGGCAAATCCACTGGGCCTCGCGTCGCCAGCGACGGCGCGATGACGGCGATCTCGCGCATGGTCTGGAACGGCCACAGCACCATGTCCCAGGGCGCGAAGGCGGCCAGCTGCTCCAGGGTTTCGGGGCCGATCCAGGAATCGACGACGTTGAGCACATTCAGGCCGGCGGCGCGCACCTGGAACAGCGAGTCCACATCGTCGTCCAGCGCACGGCGCGGGATCACCTCGATGGCGCCCACCCGCACGGGCACGTCGACGTGCAGCCGCTCGACGGCGGTAAACCCCAGCGCGCGCAGCATGGCGAACAGTTCGTCGAAGACGCAGTACAGGTAGATGGGCGTGGCGCGGTCGAGCACATCGAGGCTGTCGAGCGAGCAGTGGTCGTCGTGGAAGTGCGAGATAAAGACGGCATCCCAGCGCAGCCGGCGCACGGCATCGAGGTCGAAGCGCACCGAGGGAAAGGCGTGGCAGTTGCGGCTGAACGGATTTTCGACGATGGGGTCGAAGGCGATGGCCGTGCCTTCGCATTCGAAGACATAGCCGGCGTGCAGGATGCGGGAGATTTTCAGGGGCATAGGAAGCTAAGAATACCCAACGGCGTGAATGCTGGGGTCAGACCCGGCGGGTCTGACCCCGGAACTTGCTTTGGGGGTGAAGATAATTGACGAGGAAATGCTTAGTACGGATTATTCAGCACATCCATCGCGAAGTACGTAAAGATCATGTCCGCGCCCGCGCGCTTGATGGCGCCCAGGGTTTCCTGCACCACGCGGCGCTCGTCGATGGCGCCCGCCTGCGCGGCGAACTTGATCATCGCGTACTCGCCGCTGACCTGGTAGGCGCCAATCGGCAGGCGCGTCACTTCGCGCAGGTCGCGGATGATGTCCAGATAGGCGCCGGCAGGTTTCACCATCAGCGCATCGGCGCCTTCGGCTTCGTCGATCAAGGACTCGCGGATGGCTTCGCGGCGGTTCATCGGGTCCATCTGGTAGGTCTTGCGGTCGCCCTTCAGCGTGCTGCCTGCCGCATCGCGGAACGGGCCGTACAGGCCGGAAGCGAACTTGGTGGAATACGCCATGACGGGCGTGTCGTGGAAGCCGGCTGCATCCAACGCGCTGCGGATGGCCGCTACCTGGCCATCCATGGCGGCCGATGGCGCGATGATATCGGCGCCCGCCTGGGCCGCGATGACAGCCTGCTTGCCCAGGTTCAGCACCGTGCTGTCGTTGTCGACCGTGTCGCCATGCAGGATGCCGCAATGGCCGTGGTCCGTGTATTCGCAGAAGCAGGTGTCGGACATGACCACCATTTCCGGCACGGCGTCCTTGATGATGCGCGACATGCGCGCCACCAGGCCGTCCGGGTTCAGGGTGTCCGTGCCGTGGCTGTCCTTGTGGTGCGAAATGCCGAAGGTCATCACGGAGCGCAGACCGGCGCGCGCGTAGCGCTCGACTTCCTGCGCCAGCTTCGCTTCGGGAATGCGGCGCACGCCGGGCATGGACGTGATGTCGATGAAATCGCTGGAACCTTCGTCGACGAAGATCGGCAGGACCAGGTCGCGCGGATTGATCTCGGTCTCGCGGAACAGCTCACGCAGTTGCGGGGTCGCGCGCAGGCGGCGCATGCGCGAAGTTGGGTAGTGTGCTGGCATGGGATGACTGGCTTCAGGTTGGGAACGCCGATAAGTATACGCCGATCACGCCGGTTGCGCCGGGCCGTCCGGCAAAAAATCCGCCCAGGTCAAAAAATGCCGTCGGGTGCTTTCATTGCGCGTGAAGCAAAGCCGTCACTTGCCAGCGCATGTCCGCCGCCAGTTGCAGCAGCATGGCGCCGCGGCGTCGCGCCTCGGCACGCTTTTTCGACGGCAGTTGCTCCAGGTCCGGCATCCTGCAAGGGCCGCATGGCAGGCGGTAATTGCCGTCACTGGTAGGCAGCGCATGCAGTTCCTGCCACGCCAGGTCGTAGTCGCAGGAGATGTGGCGGCGCCGGCGCCAGTTCAGCGCGATGCGGTTGGCATTGCTGACCAGGTCCAGATGGCCGCAGCCGAAAAAATCGCCCAGGTCGCGCAAGGCGGCCACCATCAGATTTTTTGGCCGGCAGCCGTGCAGCGCCCGCGTGGCCGCTTTCACCGCCTGGGCGCCGGCGGGCGAGCGCAAGCCCTGCAAGGCGCCCAGCTGGATGGCGCAGCCGCCAGGCTGCGGCCGGAACAGGAAACCGGCCAGATACAGCGAGACGCCGTCGCGCGTCAGGCGCAGGCACAGGTCGCCCTCGCGGTGGCTGTCGTGGATAGCGGTCAGCTGCAAGCGGTAGGTGGCACCATCCCTGCCCTCGATGGTGGCCAGCACCAGCGCGCGCCGCGCCGCGTATTCCACCAGCGGCCGCGCGCCAGCCTGCCACAGGAAGCGGTAATGCCCGCGCAACAGCTCCACGCGCGCCGCGCAGGGAAACTGGCGGCTGGCGTAGGGCCGGTAAATTTTATACAACATGCTGGGATGGGCTTGCGCCAGCGCCGCCAGGCCCGGCGTGCCGGCAATGAAGGCTTGCCAGCGCGCGCGCTGCAGGGGAAAGACCAGCGCGCCCAGGGCGGCCTTGATACGGTGTCCGTGCGGACGCAGTGCCGGCTGCTGCGGCGCGGCGTTGTCGCCGGTGGCGCTAAAAGTATGCATGCGAACGACTCTACTGAACGGGACGCGGCGACGGCCGCAAACAGCCCGTCACAGGCTGCTGCGCGTGCGCAGCCGCTCTATGCCGGGGTAGAGCGAATGATAGGGGGAGGTGAAAACGAAGGGGGTTACAAGTTGGTAATGTCGACCTGGCGTCTGGCGCACAAGCACATTATGGTATGGAGCCGGCTGCCGCCACCCTGAGGCCGCGCTTGAGCCGCTGCAGCAGCCAGCGCCGTGCCGGCACTTCCAGCAAGCGATAGCTGATGTTACTGACAAAGAGCAGGATGGCGGTGAAGATCGCCGCCTTCATCATGTAGTCCGCTATGCCCGTGCCCGGAAACATCAGACGCAGCGGCTTTTGCAGCAGCATGACCAGCGGCACATGCAGCAAGTAAATGGCATACGAGCAGTCGCCCAGAAAGGCTGCCGCCCGGCCCTCGAGTATCGCCGGCCGCAGCCTGGCGGCGAGCCATACTGTCCCAGGTAATACGCCCATCACGACGATGCCCAGCGGTATGACATCGGCGGTATCACCCACCGCATAAAAGGCGCCAAAGACGCCAAGCGTCAGGGCCGCAAAATAGGCCAGTATCCAGGCATGCATGCGGCACTGGAACAACAGCAAGCCGCCTGCAAAGCCCAGCAGGCCACGCAGCAAGCCTTCGTGCAGGTCGTCCGACTCATAGCCGGCCAGGTAGCGGTTCATCCAGACGGCGAATCCCCATAGCAGCAGCACCGAGCCAAGGTGCAGCGCGAGCTTCCAGCGCAAAGTATGCATGTCCATGCGGACGGCAGGGAACCAGATCAGATTGATGCACACCTCGACGAAAATCGACCAGCTAGGTCCGTTCCAGGGAAAGGTAGACACGCCATCCTGCAGGCAGGGCAGCATCAGCGCATTGGGCACGAAGCATGCGATGTTAGCCGGCATGGTGCCGATGCGGCTCTTGATCACGGTAACGGCGAGGGCCGCCACTAACGCGACGGCGTACAGCGGATACAGCCTTGCAAAGCGGTTGTGCAGAAAGGCTCTGAACGGCATGCCAAGGCGGATCCGCTCTTCATAGCTATGTGCCATGACCCAGCCGGAGAGGATGAAAAAGAAGTCGACCGCCAAATAGGCGTGCGTGACCTTGAAGCCGAAGATGAACGGCAGATGATACACGGCGACCAGCAGCGCGGCCAGACCACGCAAGCCATCGAGAGAAACGATACGGCCGCTGAAATGGCCATTCTTCATGCCAGCACCAGTCATGCTTACCCCCGATATCCGCCTGTCGAACTGGCGCACCGCGCCAGCAATGAAAACCAGGCAGATATGGCGATCACTCGATGCAGCCTCCCGACGACGGGCAGGATCCACCGTCAAATGGCGATGCCACAAAAAGTATCAAAATTATATCATGATATTTTATTAAAAAGAAAATATGACAACACTTATGTCAAAAAAAACATCGCGACTAGCAAGGCTGGCTTAGCGGACAGCAAAACCGTCCAGTCTGAAACGCAGCCGCAAGCCCGGCGCCGCATCCTCGATCTCCAGGCTGCCGCCATGCAGGGCCGCGATGGCCGCGACGATGGACAGGCCCAGGCCATTGCCGGGCAGGTGGCGACTCTTGTCGAGCCGGTAAAAACGCTGCGTCAGCTTCGGCAGTTCTTCCGCTGGCACGCCGGGGCCGTTGTCGCGCACAGCCAGCCAGCTGCCCTGCTCATCGCTGCCGGCCGACACTTCCACCGTGGCGCCCGGCCCCGCATACTTGATGGCGTTGTCGACCAGGCTGGCCAGCGCGCTGCCCAGCAGGTTGCGGTCGCCGCGCGCCGGCACGCCCTCGCCATACATCTGCACCAGCAGCACGCCCTGCTCGTCGGCCGTCGCCTCGTACATTTCCACGATGTCGGCAGCGATCTGATGCAGGTCGATGTCATCGAAATTCTCGGGGCGCATGCCCGATTCGGCGGCCGCGATCTGCAGCAGCTTGTCGAACACGCGCGTCAGGTCGTCGATGTCGTCGATGGCCGCCTGCGCCGCGCTCTCAAAGCCGGCCACGCCCTGCTGCTGGCGCAAGGCGCCATCGAGCTTGTTGCGGATGCGCGCCAGCGGCGTGCGCAAGTCGTGCGCAATGGCGTTCGACACGTGGCGCACGCCTTCCATCAGGTGTTCGATGCGATCAAGCATGCGGTTGATATCGCGGCTCAACAAGCCGAATTCATCCTCGCTGGCCACGGGAATACGCCTGCTCAGGTCGCCTGCCTCGATTTCTCCCGCCGTGCGGCGGATTTGCCCGATGCGCGCCTCGATCTGACGGCGAAACAGCCAGGCGCCTGCCACCACCAGCAAGATGGCCACCCCGCCGCCATAGGCCAGCGAGCGCAGCACCAGGGAGCGGATCGACTTGCCCTCCTCCATGTCGCGTCCAACGAACAGGCGCGCGCCGTCCGCCAGGTCGCGGATCAGCATGCGCGCGGGCACCCTGCGACCTTCGCGCGTGACGTCGCGGTGCAGCAGGCGGCCGACGGGGCTGGCAAGGTCGGGCCACGACGACAGATTGCCCGCCACGCGGCGGCCATCGGCGTCCACCAGCAAGAAGATCTCCGTGTCGCTGTCGGTGCGGTCGGTGAGCAGATGGGCGATTTCCGCCGTCGTGCGGTTGCTGCCGCCCTGCTGGTACAGCGCGGCAAGGCGCTCCGAGAGCAGGGTCAGCTTGCGGTCCACGCTGCGGTCCAGCACGCCGATGGTGCCAAAATAGAATACGGCGCAGACAATGCTGATCGACACGACCACCAGCACGCCATAGCCAAGCGCCAGGCGGGCCGCGATCGATCGGTGCCAGTTACGCACCATCGATCACGCCCAAGGTGTAGCCGACGCCGCGCACCGTGTGGATCAGCGGCGGCGAAAATTCCTTGTCCACCTTGGTGCGCAAACGGCTCACCTGCACGTCGATGACGTTCGTCTGCGGGTCGAAATGGTAGTCCCACACGGCTTCGAGCAGCATGGCGCGCGTGACGGACTGGCCCTGGTGGCGCATCAGGTATTCCAGCAGGCGAAATTCGCGCGGTTGCAGGGCGATTTGCCGGTTGGCGCGCGTCACGCGCATGGTGCGCATGTCGAGCACCAGGTCGGCCACCTGCAGCTGCGTCGATTCGGGGACGGGCGCGGCGCGCCGCAGCAGCGCCTCGATGCGGGCCAGCAGTTCGGCGATGGCGAACGGCTTGGACAGGTAATCGTCTCCGCCGCTGCGTAGGCCGCGCACGCGCTCGTCGACGCTGGACAGGGCCGACAGCACCAGCACGGGCGTGTTGCGGCCCATGCCGCGCAGACGCGCGACGATGGCCAGGCCGTCGATCTCGCCGGGCAGCAGGCGGTCGAGCACCAGCGCATCCCAGTCTTCGCCGCAGGCCAGGCGCATGCCGTCGATGCCATTGTCGCAGGCGGTGACGTCGTGGCCCGCCTCGCGAAGGCCGGCACAAATGTAACGGGAAGTTTCGGCTTCGTCTTCGATGACCAGGCAGCGCACGGGGAATTCCTTGTAAAGATCGGGACAGTAAACAGACGCAGCATACGCCAGGCGCGCGCCACTTGCCAGCCCCGTCGCGAGCCCGTGCCGCCACGGGACATTCCGGCCTAGTTACATTTTCCGCGCAGCTTGGCGATCGCCACGAAGGGCAAGGCATACACGCCGCCGATACCGATCGGGCCGATGTTGGTGGGCTGGCGCTTCAAGCCATCGGCATGCAGGCAGTCAGGCACCTTTGCCTCGGCAAAGGCGGCAGCAAACTGTTCATATTTCCGGTCGGCGCGTATCGTCACCTGCTGCATGGCCGGCTGCGGCAGCGCGTCGCGCACCTGCGCCTCTTCCGCCAGCACAGCGCGCACGGCATCGCGTATCATCGATTGCGTCAGTTGCGGAACCGGGACGGGGGCGGCGTCAAGCGCTTGCGCGCCGGCTTGCGCCGCGAGGCACAGCCAGGCCACGGGGACAAGATTGCGTACCATTTTCATCGTCATCATCCATGCATGCCAGGTTTGCAATATTTCCCATAATATAGCAGCATTCGTGCGCGCCGCCGCGTGCGGCAAACGATGACAGGGTCGGGTACAATACAGCCTCGACAATGTTTGGCCGCGCCTGCGCGCGCATGTCCACATGTTTTAACCGGCGCCGCCCGGCTTGCCGCGGCCTGCATAGCCACCACTGCCACTAACGAACAGCAGGCGCGCCCGGCGCGCGCCACAGACAAATACAGCCATGAAATCGACCCACTCTCTCGCACTGGCGCTGGCCATGGCCATCACCTGCGGCAGCGCCGCCGCTGCAGACACCAAACAAACCATGCTGTTCGATGAAATTCCCATCGGCAGCTGGAGCACCTCCGCCGAACTGGGCGCCATCACCACCTCGGGCAATACGGTCGGCACCTCGGTGACGGGCAAGATCGACGCGCGCCAGGAACTCGATGACTGGAGCAACCAGTACATCTTCAGCGGCTACTTCAAGGAAGACGAAACGACCAACGACGACGGCGAGAAAGTGCGCGAACGCTCGGCCGAACGCTTTTCCGCCTCCGCCAAGGCCGCCTACAAGCTGATGGCCGACCATGAAAAACTGTTCGTGCTGGCCTCGCACGTGAACGACAAGTTCGGCGCCTACACCAAGTACTCTACCCTGGCCGTCGGTCATGGCTCGCGCTGGTATCAGTCGAGCGACAAAAGCGTCGACGTGGAATTCGGTCCTGGCTATTTCAGCGGCACCAACGACACGGGCGAATCGGAGCACGGCCTGACGGTGCGCGGCGCGGCCGCCATGAAATGGAAAATCAGCCAGTCAGCGATGTTTACGCAAACGGTCAGCGTCGAACGGGGCACGTCGAACACCCACTCCATCGCCGAAACAGCCCTCAGCACGAAAATCAACGGCACCATGCAGATGAAGGCCGCCTTCAGCGCGCGTAACGACACACGCGTACCGGACGACAAGAAAAACACGGATACGCAGACGTCGCTGACCCTGGTCTACTCGTTCTGAGATGCCTGCCACGCTGATGCGGCGACTGCGCCTGGGCGCCCTCGTGTGCGCCGCGGCGCTGCTGAGCGGCTGTGCCGCCGTCACCGTCAGCGCCATTTCTCCGGCCGACTACCTGCAGCAGCGGCGCGGCGACATCCTCACCACGGGAAAACTCAGTGCCTCGGCCAGCGAAGTGCTGCGCATCATCGGCAGCGACATCTCCGCCTGTGTAGCCAATACGGGCAGCTGCCGCGCCGACCTGGCCCGCTCCGAGCTGCTCAGCGACGAGCAGCGCCTGGCGACGCTCTCCGAATTGTGGCTGGAAAGCGCGCTGGCCGAAGAGAGGCAAGGTGGCCATGCCAGCGCCGAATTGCTGGCCGCCTGGCTGGAATCGGCCCGCTACGCCTATGCCTACCTGTTCTACACGACGCGCACACCGGGCCAGCGCGCCTTCGAGGAGCGGCAGACGCAAATCCGCGACTACTATAACTATGCCGTGCAAAAGGCCGTCGGCAACCTGTTCCGCCACCGCGGCGAATACCGTCCCGACGGCCATGTGATCCGCGTCGCCGGCTGGCAGATCGACAGCGAATTGTCGGCCCTGCGCCTGCCCGAGGACGGCACCCTGCCCGAAGAACTGCTGCCGGCCACCTCGCTGTCGTTTTCCGGCCTGCGCAATGTGTACCGGCGCGACGGCTTCGGCGCCGACCTCGTCGCCGTCATGCCCAAGCCAGGCGCATCGAAAGGCGAGTATGTGCCCTACGAGGAAACCCGCTTCCCCGTCGTCACGGCGCTGATCCGCTTCGACGGCAACAGCCTGCAGGAGGTATTGGCCACGCAGCAGTTGATGGTGATGCTGGTGGACCCGACGCGCAGCGAATCAACGCGCATGGCGGGCCAGGAATTGCCCGTCGCGGCCAATTTCACAGCCGGCTATGGCCTGTGGCTGGCCCGTTCCGGCTTCGGCGTGCAGGCGCTGCGCACCCTGTTCGGCCGCGCCGACGGCATTTCGCGCCCGCAGGTGCACCTGATGCAGCCCTACGACCCGAACAAGCGCACCATCGTCATGCTGCACGGCCTGGCCAGCAGTCCGGAAGCGTGGATCAATGTGGCAAATGAATTAATGGGCGACGAGCAGCTGCGCCGCCGCTACCAGATCTGGCAGGTGTACTACCCCAGCAATGCGCCGCTGGCGGCCAACAACGCCGCCATCCGCCAGGCACTGCAAGCCACGCTGGCGCAGTTCGACCCTTCGGCCAAGGCCGATGCCGCGAACGACATGGTCTTGATCGGCCACAGCATGGGCGGCGTGCTGGCGCGCCTGATGGTCTCGGACGCCAGCAACACCCTGCTCGACGCCATCACGGAAGAATACAATTTGAAGGGCAAGAAGGCGGAAAAAGTACGCGCCGGGCTGGCGCCCTATCTGAATTTCACGGCCATGCCGCAGGTAAACCGCGCCATCTTCATCGCCGCGCCGCACCGCGGCACCTCGTTCGCCAATCACAAGGTGGCGCGCTGGATCGCCAACCTCGTCACCTTGCCCATCACCATGCTGGACCAGTTGTCCGACGCGGCCGGCAGCCTGGCGCAGCTCGACACGGGCAGCAGCGAACCGCTGCGCATCCCCAACAGCATCGATAACCTCAGCGACAAGGACCCGTTCGTGCGCCTGGTGGCCGACCTGCCCATCAGCCCGAAAGTGCGCTACTACTCCATCATGGGCAACGATACGCCCGAGCTGCCGCTGGCGGAATCGAGCGATGGCGTAGTGCCCTACGCCAGCGCCCACCTCGACGGCGCGCTGTCGGAAAAAGTCATCCCCTCGTGGCACAGCGTGCAGGAAAGCCCGCAGGCGATCCTGGAAATACGGCGGATTTTGCGGCTGCCGGACTAGGCGAGTGCCATCGTTCTACGCCGGCTCGCGCCACTTGTCCTTGATCTCCAGCATGGCCGGCAAGTGTTCGACAAACAGCGCCAGCAGGTCCGGGTCGAAGTGCGTGCCGCTGTCGCGCTGCATGGTGGCGATCGCGTCCGATACCGTCCAGGCAGGCTTGTACGGACGTTCGCTGGTGAGCGCATCGAAGACGTCGGCGATGGCGACGATGCGTCCTTCGTGGGGGATTTCCTCGCCTTTCAAGCCGTGCGGATAGCCGCTGCCATCCCATTTCTCGTGATGCGTCAGGGCGATGGTGCGCGCCATTTTCAACAGGCCGCCCGCGTGCTCGCCGATGATGGCCGCGCCGATTTCCGCATGGCGGCGCATGACATTCCATTCGTCCGCATCGAGTTTGCCCGGCTTTTGCAAAATGGCGTCGGGGATGCCGATCTTGCCCACGTCGTGCATGGGCGCCGCGTTGAGCAGGTCTTCCGCCCTGCCCGCGCTGTAGCCGGCCGCCAGCGCCAGCTGGCGCGCGTAATAGCTCATGCGGATGACGTGCATGCCCGTCTCGTTATCCTTGTATTCGGCCGCCTGGCCCAGGGTCTGAATCACCTGCAGGCGCGAGCGGCGCAACTCCTCTGCGTCCACCAGCGACAAATGCGTGCGCACGCGGGCGCGCACGATGGGCGGGCTGACCGGTTTGGTGATGTAGTCGACGGCGCCGGCGTCAAATCCGTCCGCCTCATCCTTCACGTCGCACAGGGCGGTGACGAAAATGACGGGGATGGACGCGGTGGCCGGCATGGCTTTGAGCTGGCGGCACACTTCATAGCCCGTCATGGAGGGCATCATGATGTCGAGCAGGATCAGTTCGACGGGGTTGTTCTGCGCCAGTTCCAGCGCCTTCTCGCCATCCTTGGCATACAGCAGGCGGTAATCGTCCTGCAGGATCTGGCGCAGCACCTGCAGATTTGTCGCTTCGTCGTCCACCAGCAGCAGGATCGGTTTTTCTTCGTGTAAGGTCATCGTTAGCCCAATATCAGGAAAGGTCGGCAGGTGCCGGTGCTGCCAGCCACGCCAGCAACTGGCGCAGCACGCCTGCTGCACGCGCAAATTCAAAGTCGTCAATGGCACTGGCCAGCGCCTGCAGGCGCTGCTGCTGACCGTGCGGCGCCAGCATGGCGGCGATCTGCGCCATCAGGACGTCGTCCAGCTGCCCGCCTTCCAGGCTGGCGATGGCTTGCCGCAGCAAGGCGTCAGCGGCGGGCGCATCGAGCGGCGCGCTGGCAGCCGGCGCTGGCATGGCAACGGGCGACACCAAAGGCGCCTCGGCGCCCGCCTCCAGCTCACCGGCGAGCGCCATGAAGGCGGCCGCCAGCTGCACCAGCAATTCGGTCGCCGGCAGCTGGCGCGCGATCGCTTGCTCGATGCGTCCCAGCAGGCTTTCCACCTGCACGAGGCACAGGTTGCCCGCCGCGCCCTTGATACGGTGCAGCAGGTGGCCAGCCACGCTGCCGCCGCCACGTTCCAGCTCTGCGGCCAGCATGGCGGCGCAATCGCCATTGGCCTGCACGAAGCGGGTAATAGCCCGCTGCAAGGGCTCGCGGCCGCCCCACAGCGCGATGCCGCGCTGCCAGTCCACCTGGCCGGCGGCGGCACGCGCCGCCGCGCCGGCCGCAGGCGGCGGCATGGCCACGGCGATATCGAGCAGGCGGGCGATTTCCGCCGTCAGCTTGTGCATTTCCAGCGGCTTCGAGGCGAATCCGTTCATGCCCGCCGTCTGCGCGGCCCGCCGGTCCTGTTCCAGCACACTGGCCGTCAGGGCGATGATGGGCGTCGCCTTCAGGCCCTGTTCGCGCTCGTATACACGGATCAGGCGCGTCGCTTCCAGGCCATCCATGCGCGGCATCTGCACGTCCATCAGGACAATGTCGAAGCTGCCCTTGCTGAATTCACGCACGGCGCTCTCGCCATCGCTGGCGGCGATCACCTGGTGGCCGGCCGCGCCCAGGCTGATCAGGAGCAGCTCCACGTTCTGCGGCACGTCGTCGGCCGCCAGGATGCGCAGCGGCGGCAAGGCCACCACGGGCTGCTCGCTGCGGCGCGCCACAGCCTTGCCCGGCGCCAGCGGCAGCAGCACGTGGAACACGCTGCCCACGCCCAGGGTGCTTTCCACCGTGATGGTGCCCCCCATCAGTTCGACCAGTTGCAGCGAAATCGTCGTGCCCAGGCCCGTGCCGCCAAAGCGTCGGCTCATCGAGGAATCGGCTTGCGTGAACGGGGCGAAGATCTTGTCCAGGCGGTCGGCGGGGATGCCGATGCCCGTATCGTGCACGGCGATATGCACCTGCTCGCCCTGCATGGCGACGGCCACGCGCACATGGCCTACTTCCGTGAACTTGACGGCGTTGCCGATCAGATTCGTCAGCACCTGCTGCACCCGGCGCGCGTCGCCCAGGAAGAACTGGCCCATGCCCGGATCGACATCCACATGCAGCACCAGGTCGCGCGCCTGCGCCGTGACGCGCAGGGAGGCCGCCACGTGGTCGACCAGGTCAGGCAGCGAAAAGTCCACCAGTTCCAGCTCGGTGGCGCCTTTTTCCAGCTTGGCCGTGTCGAGGATGTCGTTGAGCAGTTCGAGCAGCGAACGCGCCGACTGGCGCACCGTGCCCAGATGGCGGCGCTGCAGGCTGTCCAGGGCAGTCCCCAGCAACACTTCCGTAAAGCCGATGATGGCGTTCATCGGCGTGCGAATTTCATGGCTCATGTTGGCCAGGAAGCTGGTCTTCGATTCGGCGGCCAGTTCGGCGCGGTCTTTCGCCGCGCGCAGGTTTTCCTGCATGGCGCGCCGTTCGCTCACGTCGGTGGCCAGCTTGACCACCTTGAACGGCTTGCCGTCCGTGTTGAAGATAGGGTTGTACGAGGCCTGTATCCACACTTCCCCGCCATGCTTGTCGATGCGCTTGTACTCGCCCGTGTTGAACTGGCCATTGGCCAGCTGCTGCCAGAACGCAATGTAGTCCGGCGAGGTGACATACCCCGGTTCGCAGAAGATGCTGTGGTGCAGGCCCAGCACGTCGTCGAGCTGGTAGCCAACCAGGTCGAGGAAGTTCTGGTTCGCCGCCAGGATGCGTCCCTGCAGGTCGAACTCGATGACGGCCATCGCGCGCGAGATGGCCGTCACCTTGCCTTCGTATTCGGCGTTGCGCAATTCGCTTTCCGTGATGTCGAGGATGACGCCGTCGATCCAGCGCACCACGCCATCGTTGTCGAGCACGGGGCCGCTGCTTTCGCGCACCCAGCGCTCGCGCCCATCGCGGTGGATCAGGCGATAGACGTTCTCGAAATCGCGCCGTTCGCCGGCAGCCTGCACGCAAGTGTCGTTGACGCGCTGGCGGTCATCGGGATGCACGAGGTCGAACAGGCTGACCCGCCCTTCGATGAAGTCCTGCGGCATCCAGCCTGTCAGGTTGAAGACGGCATCGCTGATAAAAATCATCTTCCATTCGGGTCCGAAGCTGCAATGGAAGGACACGCCGGGAATATTGCGGATCAGGGTACGGTACTGGCGCTCGCTGTCCTTCAGCGCCTGCTCCATGCTGCGCGAGGAGCGCATATCCGTGACAAAAGCCACGAACAGGGGTTGGCCCGGCGTGTCGATCTTGCCGATCGCCACGCGCATGGGCAGTACGGCGCCATCCTTGTGGCAACCATCGAGTTCCCGGCCACTGTCGAGGATGCGCGAGGCGCCCGTTTCCAGATAGTCGCGCAGATAGCCTTCGTACTCGGCGGCGTCGGCCGGCTGCAGCAGCACGCTGGCGTCGCGCCCCACGATCTCCGCTTCGCGCCAGCCAAACAGGCGTTCCGCGGCGGGATTGAAGGAACGGACCTGGCCCTGGCCATCGATGGTGATCAGGCCATCGGCCGCCGTATCGACGATGGCGCGCAGGCGCGACTCGCTGGCGCTGGCATGGCGCAGCAACTGGCGGTAGCGCAGCAAGCCGTTCGCGGCCACCACGAAGACGGTCAGGGTGACGGTGATCAGGGCCACGGCCAGGGCTACGAACGAAGCTTGTACCGTAATCGTGTTCTCGCCTGCCGTGGGCGTGCCGGAAAAGCGCGCCGCCAGCATGCCCGTGTAATGCATGCCGGAAATGGCCAGGCCCATCACCACACTGCTGACCAGCAGCGCCGCCAGCGGACTGAGGCGCTGACGCAAGGCATTCAGGCCGAAGCGTATCCACAGCGCCAGCATGGCCATGACGACGGCCACCAGCAGCGACAGGACGAACAGCCACGGTTGATAATGCAGGGTCAGCGAAGTTTGCATGGCGGCCATGCCGCTGTAATGCATGGAGCCGATGCCCAGCCCCACCAGCACGCCGCCCACCACCAGCTGGCGCCAGCTGATGCGCGGGCGCGCCAGCAAGTGCAGCGCCACCCACGAAGCGGCCACGCCTGGCAGCATGGACAGCAGGGTCATGCTGGGCTCGAAGGACACGCGCGTGCAGATGTCGAAGGCCAGCATGCCAATGAAGTGCATCGACCAGATGCCGCCGCCGAGCGCGATGGCGCCCGTGATGATGGCTGTCTGGCGCTGGAAGCCCCGCTCGCTGCTGCGCGCCATGCCGGCGATCTGCAGGGCCATGAAGGAGGCGAAAATGGCGATGCCGATGGAAAACAGCACCAGCCAAGCATTGTGCGTGCCATAGATATAGGCAAGCGTATTGTCCGATACATCAAACATGGAACTAAGCATACTGTCGTGGCATAAGGTGAGTGAAACGTGACGTCGTAAAACATGACGGCGCACCGCGCGTGCCGGTGCCACGCCTTTTACTAAAGCGGCAACACAGCGGAAATGACAACGGTAGCAGTCGACCAGGGCAAGGCTCGGTCATCACGCCCGCGCCTGCCGCGCGGGGGAAAGGTGCTTTTTACACAATGAAAAAGCGGAATGCGTACGAACTCTGGCGCGGATGTCTGGCCGCCAGCGTGACGATGATTTTCTAAAGAGCCATGAGTATAGTTGCTTTGCGAACATATTCATAGGACTTCAGCAATATAATGGCAATAAAAGCAACATTCTGCGGCCCTGATGCGACAAGGCCCCGCCGCTCAGGCTGACGGCCACTGGGCGCGTATTGCGGACGATGCCTGATAGGAGGGACCGGCCCGCACGGCCACGGGGATACCGGCCAGCGTACAACGGCGACTCAGCTCGTCCTTGATCTGCCGCAACGACCAGCGCTGCGGAACGGGCAAATCCATGCCGACTACGCGGATCAGCGGGCAGTCCTCAAGGGTCGTGTGCAGCAGCAGCTCCAGGCGCGCCATCGGTGGCCCGCCGCGGTAGACATCCACCGGGCCCGCGTAGCTGACCACCTCCAGCTCGCGTATCTGCTGCGGCGCCAGCTGCAGCTCCCTCTCATGGCCGGGCAAGCGCCGCGCCACCCGGCGCAGCAACAGGCCAGCGTCGTTGATCTCGACATGAAAAGACAGATTGGTATCCGGCAGCAGGACCAGGCCGACAATCCAGATGACCAGCGCCGGCAGGAGCAGCAGCACTGCCTCGCCCGCGTACGACACATCGCGCCAGACGGCTTGCAGGACAAAGGCGAGGATCAGGGCGCAGCCACCCAGCAGCACGCTGCGCCACAGCACGGGACGCAGATTGGCCATCATCGCCGCATGCGAGCTGGCATCGTCAGCCGGCGAAAAACGGATCCATTCGGCGCGCGCCGGCTTGCAAGGCCTGGCGCGATTAGCGCTCAAGCGTCGGGCGCCAGCATGCCGCGGAACCACGCCAGTTGTTCGCGCGTCAGGTAATTGGCGCCATCGCCATGCAGGAGGACGATCTCGATCTCGGGAGGAATCGAAGCGATCAGCTGCGCTCCCGTGATGGGAATCTTGGGGAAGGCGATACCCGCCAGGAAAGCCGGGTCTTCCGCCACCGTCACGCACTGGCGCTCGGGATTGGGCGATGGCACGAGGAACAGGTCGATCTGCTCGCTTTGCCCGCCGATGACGACATGCAATTGCGCGGCCAGCAGTTCGGGCAGAATCAGCTCGATGTTATTCTCGGCGCGCGATTGCTGGAAAGCGCTTTTCAGGGGCGTGAGGACTGGCGTGGCGGACATGGGAGCAGTGTAAAAGTGAAGACGGCGGCAGTGTAGCAGAGGCGCCGCCAGTGCGCGCTCCGCTGGTGCGCCGAAGTAAGGGCTACAGCTTGTAGTTCAAGGACAGCAGCACGCTGCGCGGCGCGCCGTAACGCTCCAGCCCGCCCGACCAGGAATAGCCTAGGCCCTGGTAATAGCGGCGGTCCAGCACGTTATCGACACTCACGCGCAACTGCAGCTGCTCGCTCAGGCGGTAGGCTGCCGTCAGGCCGACGATGGCGTAGCCGCCCTGCTGCGTCAGGTAAGCCGTGTCGCGGCGGTCAATCTTGTCCTGCGCGTAGACGGAGGCGCCCAGATTCCACCGCGCCAGGCTGCCGCTCAGCTGCACAGTCGTGTACAGCTTGAACAATTGCTTCGGCTCATCCGTGGCGATGCGCTGGCCGATGTTCGCCGTCACGCTGTCTTTCGTATACTTGGCCAGTACATAGGTGTAACCGCCCGCGATCTGCCAGCCCGGCACAGGCGATCCCGACAATTGCAGATCGATGCCTTCGCTCTGCACCTGCCCTGCCGCTCGGGCGCAATAGATGGCGCCGCCCGTGGGACAATTGAGCTCGTCGGCCATGGCGCGGTTGTTTTGTTTGATGCGGAACAAGGCGCCGCTGGCATTGAGCCTGCCGCCAAAATACTCGCCCTTGATGCCCGCCTCCAGGTTGGTGCCGCTCAAAGGCGGCAAGGTATTGCCCTTTACATCGAGTACGCTTTGCGGCTGGAAGATCTGCGTGCCGCTCGCATACACGGAATGATGCTGGTCCAGGTCGTAGACCAGGCCCGCATACGGCGTGAACTTGGCGTTTTCCGTCAGGTCGCGGCGCCATGTGGCGTTGGTGGCATACCAGCCCGTGACATCCTGCGCATACCAGCCGAAGCGCCCGCCCAGCACCAGGCGCAGCGGATCGGCCAGGCTGAAGTTGCCGGCCGCATACAGGCCCTTCTCCTCCGTCTTGCGGCCCCAGTTATAGGGCTCGAACGGCCCGCCGCGCATCGGGTAGGCACGGGGATTCCACTGGCGCAGATCGAACAGGCGCGTCCCGGCGCCTTCCCAGCTCTGGCCCGCATCCGAATCGTCATGGCGGTAGCTGGCGCCAACGATGACGTCATGCTGGCGGCCGAACCAGGTGACGGGGCCGCTCAAGCGCCAGTCGGCCACGACTTGTTGCGTGTTGTACTTCCAGCCCGTTTCCGACTGTTCCAGCAAATACGCTTCACCATCGACGCGGCTGTTGGTGGTATTGCGCGTCGATGAAGAGGCATCGATGCGCGTGACGGCGAAGCGGCTGCGCCAGCCCTTCTCCAGCCGCGTTTCCAGGTCCGCGAAGACGACGTTGTTGTCGCGTTTCTGGAAGGAATCGGCATTGTTCAGGAAAGTCGAGCGGGGCAAGTCCATGTGGTGGCCGTCGGGCAAGGTCGGCAAGCCGACGAACACGCCGTCGGTGCGGCTGTGCTGGCGCGAAAAGCCGATGCCGGCCGTGGTCGAAGGCGTCAGGTCCGCTTCCACGATCGCATACACGGTGCCGTTGGTGTTGTTAACCACGTCGACAAAGCTGTCACTGTCGCGCCAGCTGGCCGCCACCCTGCCGCGCACGCTGCCCGATTCATTCAGCGCATTGCTGGCATCCACCGTCAATTGCCGGTCCTTCCAGCTGCCCAGGTGGGCAGACGCGTTCAGCAATGGCGTGGCCGTGGGACGCTTGCGTATCATGTTGATGCTGCCCGACGGCGCGCCCGCCCCTTCCATCAGGCCCGTGGCGCCGCGCACCACTTCCACGCGGTCATACATCAGCATGTCGGCCGAGACGTTGCGTTCATTGAAACCCGTGACATCGAGCGGCAAGCCATCGACATTCACGTGGCTCAAGGCGAAACCGCGCGCAAAATACGTGGTTTCCTGGTCGGATACGCCCTGCGTCTTGCCATACAGGCCGGGTGTGGCGCGCGCCACGTCCTGCAAGGTGGTCAGGTCGAAATCTTCCATTTGCTGGCGCGAAATGACACTCACCGTTTGCGGCGTGTGGCGCTGCGACAGGTTCAGGCCCGTGGCCGTCGACATGGCGCGCGAGGTATATAAACCCGTGCCTTCCGTGGCACGGTCCGCCTCGGCGCTGACGACTACGGCGGGCATGCTGTCCAGGCCGCCGTCGGCCGTGCTGACATTAATCTTGCGCAAAAGATAATTTCCATTGCCACCATCCGTCACTTCCAGGCCGCTGCCCTGCAGCAGTTTTTGCAGGCCGGCGGAGACGCCATGGCGCCCCTGCAAGCCCGGCGTCGCCAGGCCGTCGAGCGCCGTGCCCTGGGTAGACAGGTTGATCCCTGCGGCGATGGCGAACGTGGACAGCGCATCGCGCAGGCTGCCAGCAGGAACGCTGTAGTCGCGCACAGTGGCGGCCGGGCTGGACTCGGCAGCCAACACCGCCTGCGGCACGCCGGCGCCGGCCCCTGCCACGGCGAGGAGCAGGACCAGCGCGGCGCGCACGGCGCCGGTGGTGGGATGGAGCGGCATGCGTGCTGTTGTCAAACTGCGGTGCTGCAAAGCCATGTGGACCCTTTCGATGGTTCGGATTGTTCGTTCTCTACCTTGTATGACGAAGCAAGCCGCAAAAAGGGACAGGCAAGAAGTAAATTGGAGCACGTCGGCTTACGCCCTGCGGGCTAAGCCGACCTACCATACCCGACAGGCGTAGGTCGGCTTAGCGTGGCAAGGCCACGCGTAAGCCGACAATCTCAAGCCGCCTCGACACTGATCCAGTAGCGCGTGCGGCGCGCCAGCCGGATCGGCAAGGAGCGCTGCAGCAAGAGCAGGATGTTGTCCGGGTCGTTTAACTGGAAGATGCCGTCCACGGGCATGGCAGCGCACGCGGGATCGCAGCGCAGCACGCCGTAGCGATAGCGCGCCACCTGCGCCAGCACTTCGCCCAGCGGCATGCGCTCGGCGATCAGCACGCCCTGCACCCAGCCGGCAGCGTGCGGCGCCAGCGGCGTCAAGGCAGAAACGGCATCATCATCGAAACTGCCCTGCCGGCCCGCATCGACCCTGCGCAAGGCACCGGGAGCTTCATTTGGCTGTATCTCGACGGCGCCTTCGCTGACAGCCACCTGCGTGCGCGGCGCCAGGACGCCGCCACCCAGGCGCACGCTGAAGTGCGTGCCCAGCGCGCGCACGATGCCATTGCTGCTGCGCACGAAGAATGGGCGCGCGGGCACCGCCCCGTCGTGCGCCGTGGCGACATGGAGTTCGCCCGCATGCAAGACCACCAGCCGCGCCGCGCCGTCAAAGCGCACATCGATGGCCGTGTCCGTATTGAGCACCAGTTGCGTGCCATCCGGCAATGTCATGTGGCGGATTTCCCCCCTGGCCGTGCGGATGGTGGCACGCCACGCTTGCCATGGTAGCGAATGGCTGGCCAGCCACAATGCCGGTCCGGCCGCGATCAGCCCGGCCAGGCCGTAGAGCACGGCGCGCCTCTGCGGCGACTGCGGCGCCGCGTCCGCCGTCCGGCGCAGCGCGGGCGGCACGCTGCCCAGGGTGCTGCACACCAGTTCGGCCCGCTGCCACGCCGATTCGTGCGCGGGGTCGCTGGCGCGCCAGGCCTGGAAAGCTTGCTCCTCTTCTGGAGTCAAGGCGCCCCCGTGCAGGCGCACCAGCCATTGCGCCGCCGCGCGGGCGGCGCGGGGATCGATGGCAGTCAGGTTGGCGCTCACAGAATCAGCAGAATGCAGCGCTCGAACGCCTGCACCATGTAGCGCTTGATGCTGCGCTCGCTCACGGCCAGGCGCCGGGCGATTTCCCCGTAAGCAAGGCCATCGACATGGGCCAGCAAAAAAGCGCTGCGCACCAGCGGCGGCAAGCCATCGAGCATGGCATCGATGCGCTGCAAGGCTTCCAATACCAGCAAGCGCTCTTCCGGCGACTGCATCAGCAGATCGGGCTGCTGCGCCAGGGTTTCCAGCCATGCCTGCTCCAGGGACAGGCGCCGGTAATGGTCGATCAGCAGGCGCTGCGCCACGGTGGTCAGGTAGGCGCGCGGTTCGCGCAAAGTCTGCCGGCCTTCGGGCGGCGCCGCCAGCACGCGCACGAAAGTATCCTGCGCCAGGTCGGCCGCATGGTCGGCGCACTGCAGCTTGGCGCGCAGCCAGCGCATCAGCCAGCCGTGGTGGTGGCTGTAAATGACTGCGATCGACTCGCTGGACTGCGCAATGCTCACTAGGGACTCCGATGCGCTCAAGGCAAGGCGCGGCTAACTGATAATAATTCTCATTATCACAAACCATTGCCTCCGGCGTCAATGCCGGCGCCTGCCCATGCCTGGAAACTGTTGTTTCAGCGTGGCTGCCAGTGCTTTATATACTGTCGTGGTCGATCAGGTGGTCGCGGGCGATTATGCCGGATGGCGTTTCTCTGGCCTTGCGGCCAGCACGAAGGGAATGGCAAACGGCCCAAGAAACACCACCAGGATGGCCCTGACAGCAGTTGTTTTCAAAGAGCGGCGTTTGGCAATGAAGAGGCAGACGAAGGCCGACAGCGACCAGATCAAGGCAGGCAGATAGGTACTCATCATGGACTCCGGATGCGCCTCGGAAGGCAGGAAAACCATGCTGACACGGAAATGTGGGCGCCGCAACGGCAGATTGTGCATCCTGCCTGCGGTGCGCCGGTGTGGACGCATCTTTCAGGCATTCTTAAGTCTGCAGCGACGCTTGCCGGCTTGTGCGCGCAGCGCCAAGCCGGCTTACGCCGTTTCCAACTATGCCATGCTTAGTGCTGGCCGATCTTCATGATTTTCAGCGCATTCGTGCCGCCGACCTTGCCCATCGGCTCGCCCCAGGTCAGCACGACGGTGTCGCCCTTGGCCACGACTTTATGTTCCAGCAGCAAGTCTTCCGCCTGTTGCAAGACCTTGTCGCGGTCCGTGCCAGACGTCAATTCCAGGGTGCTGACGTTGCGGTACAGGGCCAGCTTGCGGCGCGTGCCCACGCTCGGGGTCAGCGCGACGATGGGGATATCGATGTTGCAACGGCTCATCCACAGGGCCGTGGAACCCGATTCCGTCAGGGTGGCAATGGCTTTCACGCGCAGGTGATGGGCCGTAAACAGGGCGCCGTAGGCGATCGACTGGTCGATGCGCGAGAACGTGGCGTTGAGGAAATCGGCGTCCAGCTTGCAGGTATCCCATTTTTCCGCGTCCAGGCAGATGGCGGCCATCGCTTCCACCGTCTCGATCGGGTAGCGGCCCGAGGCCGTTTCCGCCGACGTCATGACGGCATCCGTACCGTCGAGCACGGCATTGGCCACGTCGGATACTTCGGCGCGGGTCGGCACGGCGTTGACGATCATCGATTCCATCATCTGCGTGGCCGTGATCGCCAGCTTATTCGACGCGCGCGCCATCTTGATCATGCGCTTTTGCAAGGCCGGCACGGCCGCATTGCCCACCTCGACCGCCAGGTCGCCGCGTGCCACCATGATGCCGTCGGACGCGTCGAGAATCTCTTGCAGTGCAGGAATGGCTTCCGCACGCTCGATCTTGGCGATCATCATCGGCTTGTGGTCCCACGCTTCGCCGGCGATATTGGCCAGCTGGCGCGCCATCACCATGTCGGTGGCGTTTTTCGGGAAGGACACGGCCACGTAATCGGCCTGGAAACTCATCGCCGTTTTCACGTCTTCCATGTCTTTCGCTGTCAAGGCCGGCGCCGACAGACCGCCGCCCTGGCGGTTGATGCCTTTGTTGTTGGACAACTCGCCGCCGATCTTGACGGTGGTGTGGATTTCGCTGCCGACGACTTTATCGACCGTCAGCACGATCAAGCCGTCGTTGAGCAGCAGCACGTCGGCCGTGCGCAAGTCGCGCGGCAATTCCTTGTAATCGAGGCCGCAGCGCTCGATGTTGCCCAGTTCGCCGTTTTCACCCCATTTCGCGTCGAGAATGAACTTGGCGCCGTTTTCCAGGAAAATTTTGCCATCTTCAAATTTGCCGACGCGAATCTTCGGACCTTGCAAGTCGGCCATGATGGCCACTTCGCGACCGCACAGGGCTGCCGCCTCGCGCACCATGCGGGCGCGGTCGATATGGTCTTGCGCCTTGCCATGCGAAAAGTTCAGACGCACGACGTCGACGCCGGCCTTGAACATGCGGACCAGGGTATCGATATCGTTCGAAGCGGGGCCGATGGTGGAAACGATCTTGGTGGCGCGTTGCTGTACTTGCATGGTCATGGTGTGCTGCTTTCTATAATGAGTTACTACAAGGGCCAGCCTTGTGGGCCGGCCGTCCTGGTGCGCTGGATCAGCGGTGGTTCTTGACTTACTTGGCCGCCATCAGGGCGACCGTGGTGTCGAGCATGCGGTTCGAGAAGCCCCACTCGTTGTCGTACCACGACGACACTTTCACGAGGCGGCCCGAGACCTTGGTCAGGGTCGAATCGAAGTTCGACGAGGCGGGGTTGTGGTTGAAATCGATGGAAACGAGCGGCTCCGTCTGGTACGTCAAAATACCTTTCAGGGTGCCTTCCGAGGCCGTTTTCAGCAAGGCGTTGACTTCCTCGACCGTGGTGTCGCGCTTGGCGATGAAGGACAGGTCGACCAAGGAGACGTTGATGGTCGGCACGCGGATGGCGAAACCGTCCAGCTTGCCATTCAGTTCCGGCAAGACCAGGCCGACAGCCGCCGCCGCACCCGTTTTGGTGGGGATCATCGAATGCGTGGCCGAGCGGGCGCGGCGCAAGTCTTCATGCATCACGTCGGACAGCACCTGGTCATTCGTATAGGCGTGCACCGTGGTCATCAGGCCCGATTCGATGCCGATGGCGTCATTGAGCGGTTTGACCAGCGGCGCCAGGCAATTCGTCGTGCACGAAGCGTTGGAAATGACCGTGTCCGATGCCTTCAACACATGCTGGTTGACGCCGAACACGATGGTGGCGTCCACGTCCTTGCCACCAGGGGCCGAGATGATGACTTTTTTCGCCCCACCCTTCAGGTGGGCCGAGGCTTTTTCCTTGGTGGTGAAGAAACCCGTGCATTCGAGCACGACGTCGACGCCCAGTTCGCCCCACGGTATCAGGGCCGGGTCGCGCTGCGCGAAGACACGGATGCGGTCGCCGTCGACGATCATATTGTCGCCGTCGATGGTGACGACGCCGGGAAACTTGCCGTGCACCGTGTCGTAGCGCGTCAAATGCGCATTCGACTTGGCATCGCCCAGGTCGTTGATAGCGACGATTTCGATATCCTGCTGCTTGCCGCCTTCATAAAACGCGCGCAAGACATTGCGGCCGATGCGGCCATAGCCATTGATGGCAACTTTGATGGTCATGCTGTCTCCTTGTTGTTTTACTTAAAAGCAACCCAAGTGCAAAATCCGGGGTCAGACCTTAAGGTCTGACCCCAGCATTTGTTGTTGGGTTAGAAAGAATCAACCACTATTTCTCAGCCCTGCCGCGATGCCGTTGATCGACAAATGGATGCCCGTGCGCGCCGCCGCATCCTGCTTGCCTTCGCGGAAGCGTTTCAACAGCTCCACCTGCACGTGATTGAGCGGGTCGATATACGGGAAACGGTTGCGTATCGAGCGCTGCATCAGCGGATTGGCTTGCTGCAACTCTTCCTGGCCCGTGATCAGTTTCAAGGCGTCCAGGGTGGCCGCGTATTCGGCGCGGATGCGTGTAAAGATGGCCTCGCGCAAAGCCTTGTCCTTGACCAGTTCCGCATACTTGCCGGCAATGGCGATATCGCTCTTGGCCAGAACCATATCCATGTTCGACAGCAGCGAGGTGAAGAATGGCCAGTCCGTGTACATGCCGCGCAGCACGTCCGCACCATCGGTGGGATGGGCGGCCAGGTAGGCTTGCACGGCGGAACCAAAGCCGAACCAGCCCGGCAGCATCAAGCGGCATTGCGCCCAGCTCAAGACCCAGGGAATGGCGCGCAAATCCTCGATGGACGTGGATTTCTTGCGCGACGCCGGACGGCTGCCGATATTGAGCGCGGCAATTTCCGCGATCACCGTCGATTCCCAGAAATACTGCTCGAATCCTTCCGTGCCGTAGACCAGGTCGCGGTAAGCGTTCAGGGCCGTGCCGGACAGCTCTTCCATTGCGGCCAGGTGGCCCGCGCCGGCCGAGGCCTTCGGCTGCAGCTGTGCCTGTGGCAACAGGGTCGACTGGATGGTGGCAGCCACCAGCACTTCCAGGTTGCGGCGCCCTACTTCCGGGTTCGCATACTTGGCCGTGATGACTTCGCCCTGCTCCGTCAAACGGATCTGTCCCTGCACGGCGCCCGCTGGCTGGGCCAGGATGGCTTCATAGCTGGGTCCGCCACCGCGGCCGACGGAACCGCCGCGGCCGTGGAACAGGCGCAGCTTGATCTGGTATTGCTTGAAAACGGTCACCAGTTCGATCTCGGCCTTGTAGAGTTCCCAGCCGGACGTGAGGAAGCCGCCGTCCTTGTTGCTGTCCGAGTAGCCTAGCATGACTTCCTGCTGGTCAGCGCGCGACGCAAGCAAAGCCCGGTAGAACGGCAGGCCAAAGGCGCGCGCCATGATGGCGGGACCGGCGCGCAAGTCGGCGATGGTTTCAAACAGGGGGATGATGTTGACGTCCACTTCGCGGCTGTCCTGGCGCAGCAAGCCCACTTCCTTCAGCAGCAGCGCCACTTCCAGCAAGTCCGAGACGCTGGCCGCCTTCGAAATGATGCAATTCGGCACCGATTCACGGCCGTACTTGACATGGGCTTCGCGCACGGCGCGGAAAATGTCGAGTTCAGAGGTGGTTTCCTCCGAATAGTGCGCATACGGCGACGTCAGCAGGCGTGGCGACTCCAGTTCGGCCAGCAGCACGGCGATGCGCTGCTCTTCATCGAGGTCCAGATACACGAGGCCCGGCTGGGCGCCCGCGAACAGTTCACCCACGACGCGCTCGTGCACGTCGGAGTTCTGGCGCAAATCGAGCGGCGCCAGCGAAAAGCCGAACACCTTGACGGCGCGGCGCAGCTGGCGCAACCGGCCACGCGCCAGCGCGCGCAAGCCATTGCTGACCAGTGAATGCTGGACCACGTCCAGATCGGCCAACAATTCAAACGCCGCAGCGTAGGGCTGCACGCCTTCGGCTTGCTTGCCCTTGCCGCACAAGGCGACGCGCGTGGCTTCCAAGCGTGCATGGATGCCATGCAGCGCGCGACGGTACGGCTCGTCGACCCGGTGCGGCGAGGCATCGGCCGAGCGTTCGGCCAGCGCGCGCAGCGGCTCGCTGCATGCATTGAGTATTTGCGCCAGGGACAGTTGCGAAGCGAGCTTGCGCAATTCGCCGAGGTAGAAATCGAGCACTTTGTCGGCCTGCGTCTGCAGGGTGCTGCGCAGGATGTCGGCGGTGACAAAGGGATTGCCGTCGCGGTCGCCGCCTATCCAGCTGCCGACCTTCATGAAATTGGGCAATTCCGCATCTTCCCAGCGGGCATCGCGCTGGGCCAGCATCGTTTCCAGCGAGGAATACAATTTCGGCAGTTCGCGCAGGATGGTGTGGTCGTAGAACGACAGGCCATTGGCCACTTCATCCATGACGGACAGTTTGCTCGTACGCAGCAAGCGCGTCTGCCATAGCGTGACGATGCCGCGGCCCAGCGCTTCTTCGTTTTGCTCCGCCTCTTCCGGCGTCATTTGCACGCGGTCGCGCTCGCTCAACAGGCGCGCGATGGCCATCTGGCAATTCTGGATACTCTTGCGCTGCACTTCCGTCGGATGCGCCGTGAAGACGGGGCTGACGAAGGCATCTTCAAAGAAGGTTTCCAGTGCATCGGCCTTGCCCGCGTCAAATACGTTGCCGACGGCATGGCTGAGGCTACCCTGGCGCGGCGGCGAACCGGCGATCAAATGGGCGCGCGTGCGGCGGATGTGATGTTGATCTTCCGCAATATTGGCCAGCAGCGAGAAATAGCTGAAAGCGCGCGTCAGTTGCGTGGTTTCTTCCTGCGACAGCGCTTGCAGCGCGTCCGACAGCTGCGCGCGCGCCGCTTCATCATTGTCGCGCCGGAAACGAATGGCCAACTGGCGCACATGTTCGATGCGCTCGAAGGCGGGGTCGCCCAGGTGGCTGCGGATGGCGTCGCCCAGCAGACGGCCCAGCTGGCGGATATCGCTGCTCAGCAGCTCGTCTTTCACTTCATTCATTTGCATGGTATTCATTTCCCGGGGCGGCCACGGCGGCACCGCACAGATTGCGTAGTACGCGCTTCCCGGCCCGGGAAACGCCCATCATCCATTTTGTAGTAAATTTACCTTATTGTCTCACCATCCTCTTGATTTTCATCAATAAAAGCCACGCCCAAAGGGTCGCGAAGGGCCTACAAGCTGTTTAGCAGGGCAATAATATGAAAATTTACTACGCATTTACGCGAAAGGCAATCAACTTTTGTCTTTCCAAGCTGAAAAAGTGATGGCGCAAGTCACATGGCGGTGGCAATGGCCAGGCACTCTCCTGTATGCTGGCGGCTTGAAACAAGGATGTAATCCACATCTTTATAAGCGAACCTCATGCGACTGACTGCCTATACCGACTATACCCTGCGCACCCTGATGTATCTGGGCGTGCACCGCGACCGCCTCGTGACCATCCAGGACATCGCCGACCTGCATGCGATTTCAAAGAATCACTTGATGAAAGTGGTGCACCAGCTGGGCCTGTCAGGCATTGTGGAAACGGTGCGTGGAAGGAATGGCGGTCTGCGCCTGGCGCGCGATCCGGCCGAGATCAATATCGGCACGGTGGTGCGCGAGACGGAAAACGATTTTTTCATGGCGGAGTGTTTTAACAAGGAAAACAATACCTGCCCGCTGACGCCAGATTGCCTGCTGAAAGCCAAGCTGGGCCAGGCCACAGCCGCCTTCCTGGCCGTGCTCGACACGGTGACCCTGGCAGCCATCCTGGAGCCCGCAGGCAATGCGCCGGCAGCAGCGGCGGGCGTGATTCCCCTGCACCTGGCAAAGTAAGCCCGAGGGTAAGCACGCCAAGCGGTGCGCTAAAACAACAATGCCCGGCAAGCCGGGCATTGTTCATTTCTAACGCGACAGGATCAGTTTAGTGCGCGCTGGCACCGGAGGCGCCGATACCCGTTTCCGAACGCATTTGCTGCGCTTCATAGCCGGCGCGGTCGATGCGTGCGCGCGGGCTCTTGTCGAGCACCGAGAACAGCCAGATGCCGACAAAGCCTGCCGTCATCGAAAACAGCGCCGGCGAGGCGTACGGGAACAGCGCTGCCGGATGACCCAGCACGTCGACCCACACGGACTTCGACACCACCGTCAGCGCGACGGCCGTGGTCAAGCCCAGGAAGCCGCCTATGGTGGCGCCCCGGGTAGTGCAGTCTTTCCACAGCACCGACATGAACAGCACGGGGAAGTTGGCCGAGGCGGCGATGGCGAAGGCCAACGAGACCATGAAGGCGATATTCTGCTTTTCAAAGGCGATACCCAGCACCACGGCGATAATGCCCAGCACGATCGTCGTCACGCGCGACACTTTCAATTCATTGGCGCCCGTGGCCTTGCCCTTCTTGATGACGGTGGCATACAGATCGTGCGATACGGCCGAAGCGCCGGACAGGGTCAGCCCCGCCACGACGGCCAGGATGGTGGCAAACGCGACAGCAGACATGAAGCCGAGGAACACATTACCACCCACGGCCTTGGCCAGATGCACGGCCGCCATGTTATTACCACCCAGCAACTTACCGGCAGCATCCTTGAACTCGGGATTGGTACTCACCAGCACAATGGCGCCAAAACCGATGATGAAGGTCAGGATGTAGAAGTAGGCGATCCAGGTGGTGGCCCAGAACACGGACTTGCGCGCTTCCTTGGCGCTAGGCACCGTGAAGAAACGCATCAGGATGTGCGGCAAGCCGGCCGTACCGAACATCAGCGCCATGCCGAAGGAAATGGCCGAGATCGGGTCCTTGATGAAGGAACCGGGGCCCATGATGGCTTCCTTGGTGGCATGCACGTCCACCGACTTGGCGAACAGCGCTTCCGGGCTGAAGTTGAATTGCGCCAGCACGGCCACGGCCATGAAGGTGGCGCCGCCCAGCAGCATCACGGCCTTGATGATCTGCACCCAGGTGGTGGCCGTCATGCCGCCAAACAGCACGTAGATCATCATCAATGTACCGACCAGGACGACGGCGATCCAGTATTCCAGGCCGAACAGCAGCTTGATCAGCTGGCCTGCCCCCACCATCTGCGCGATCAGGTAGAACGCCACCACGACCAGGGTGCCGGACGCCGAGAAAATGCGGATCGGCGCCTGCTTGAAGCGATAGGCGGCCACGTCGGCAAAGGTATAGCGCCCCAGGTTACGCAAGCGCTCTGCCATCAGGAAGGTGATGACGGGCCAGCCGACGAGAAAACCGATGGCGTAGATCAAGCCATCGTAGCCGTTCAAGAAGACGGCGGCGGAAATGCCGAGGAAGGAAGCGGCCGACATGTAGTCGCCCGCAATGGCCAGGCCATTCTGGAAGCCCGTGATGCCGCCGCCGGCCGTGTAGAAATCGGAGGCCGACTTGGTCTTCTTGGCTGCCCACTTGGTGACGAACAGGGTAAAGATGACGAAGGCGGCGAACATGGTGATCGCCGTCCAGTTGGTGGGTTGCTTGACTGCCTGGCCCAGGTCGGCGCCGGCCGCCAGCACGCTGTTGCTGGCGCCAGCCAGCAAGGTCAGGGCTGCGAGGCAGGCGAGCTTGCGTTGCGTCAATGGAGCGCCGTTCATGCTTGCACCCGTGCCTGAATGGCGCTGGTCAGATCGTCGAATTGCTTGTTGGCGCGGCGCACATAAATGCCGGTGATCACCACGGTAAACACGATGACGAACAGGCCGATCGGCATGCCCCAGGTCATCACGCCAGTGCCCGTTTTAGTGGCAAGAAATTCCTTGTTGAAGGCGATGAGCAGGATGTAGCCGTAGTACACCAGCATCATCAGGCCCGTCAGCGCCCAGCCGAAGCGTGAGCGCACCCTGAGCAATCGATGATAATTGGGGTCGCTCTTGAGTTTTTGTACCAGATCGTCATGCATGTGTTGCCTCCTGTTATGTGAGCGTGCTCTTTTCTTTTCGAGCTTGCATTCACAATACGGCGCGAGACTTACCCGCCCCTTACGGCAGCGTTTTTTTCTCGCAGCAGCAACACGGGGCAGGCAAGGTCAATTCAGCGCGGCGGCCGGTCCGAAGAACTCATGGTGCGTCTGCTGTTCCGGCACGCCCAGCTCGCGCAAGTATTGTTTGACGGCGCGCATGAACGGCTGCGGCCCCAGGAAATAGGCATCGACGTCGCGCGAGGCCGGCAGCCAGTGCGCCAGCTGCTCTTTATCGAGCAAGCCGACGGCGTCCGGCGCGACGGCGTCCGGCACATCTTGCTCGCCGCCATGTTCCGCGTAGCAGTAATAACGCTGCAGCTGCGGGTGCTGTGCAGCCAGTGCGTCGATCTGCGCACGGAACGCATGCACGCCCTGGTTGCGCGCCGCATGGATGAAATGCACGGGGCGCTTGCCGCGCAGGGCCGCCGTCAGCATGGCCAGGGTCGGCGTGATGCCCACGCCGCCACTGATCAGTACCAGAGGTTTTTCGCTGTCGCGCAGCACGAAGTCGCCCGAGGGCGGCGTCAGCTGTACCGTGTCGCCCGCCTGCACATGGTCGTGGAAGAAATTGGACACCTTGCCGCCCGCTTCCCGCTTGATGCTGATGCGGTACGTCTGGCCGTTGCTGGCGGCCGACAAGGAGTACTGGCGGCGCATGGGCACGCCATCGACGCTGGCCAGTACGCCGATATACTGGCCTGGCGCAAAGTCGAGCACGGGCTGGTCATCGGCGGGCGCCAGCAGGAAGGAAGTGATCTCGCCGCTTTCCACCGTCTTGCTGCGCACGGTAAAGTCGCGTGCGCCGCTCCAGCCGCCGGGCGCGGCCGCCTGCGCCTTGTAAATGCGCCCTTCCTCGCCGGCCAGGATGTCGGCCAGCTGGCCATAGGCCGCGCCCCAGGCGTCGATGACGGCGTCGCTGGCCACCTCGGCGCCCAGCACTTCTCGGATGGCTTGCAGCAGGCTGGCGCCCACCAGCGGATAGTGCTCGGCGCGGATCTGCAAGGCCACGTGCTTGTTGACGATGGTGGCCACCAGGTCGCCCAGCGCAGCGAGTTTATCGATATGTTTGGCATACATCAGCACGCCATTGGCCAGCGCGCGCTGCTGGTCGCCGCTGTGCTGGTGCGCCTGGTTAAAGTACGGCAGCACTTCGGGATGGTCGCGGAACAGATTCTTGTAGAAATGGCGGGTCAGCGCTTCACCGCCCTGTTCGAGGATGGGGACGGTGGCCGTGATGATGGCGCGTTGTTCTTGGGTCAGCATGTAAAACTCCTGTATGTCTATTAATTAGTAAGCGGTCTCATGCCAGCGTTTCAACGGCTGGATATAACTCGGTGTCTTCGCGCCGCATGCGCTGGTACAGCGCGTGCAGCACGGTATTGGCTTCGCTGCGGAACGCTTCCGGCTCGGCGGCCAGGCGCATGGGCGTATTCCAGCGACCGGCAAAGTCCAGGTAGGCACCGGCGATGCCGTGCATTTCATGTTCGTACTGGCGCCCCAGCCGGGCCACCTTGGCCACGCCGCAGGCCTGCGCGGCCGGATACAGGTAGCGCTGCTCGACGGCCAGGTGCAGCTTGATCAAGCCGCTCATGGCGATGATCTGTTCGGCAATCGCCTGCGCACGTGCGGCGACACCGCCGCGCGCCAATTGGCGCAAGTCATCGATGGCGGCCAGGATGGCCAGGTGCTGCTGTTTGAACTTGTCGATATTCATGGCGTGTTTCTCTTGTTGAGAGTTGCCAGTGTAGCGGAGTTCGCTTAAACATGCAAATTATATGCATGTTTAAAACTTCCGTGTTTCCTGCGGGAATCTGGATCGACATGCGCCACTATGTGCGGCACAGAACACAAGCCACGGCCCTCCCTGCCTATAATTTATTCATCACAGCGCGTGCCCGTTTGCGGCCGTGCCGCACCCTCCACTCCAGCCAAGGACCAGCATGAAAATCAAGACGGGCACGGGCCAGGCGCAGCAACTGGCCGGCATCATCAACGAGCACCACACGGAACTGCTGGAAGGCTGGATGGCCGGCCTGATCGCCCGTCTGGTACGACGCGACAAGATCGCGGAAAACGAGCTGCGCCAGCAGGCAGCGCAATTGCTGCCGCTGCTGGCGGGTGCGCTGGAAAGCGGCGACTCTTTCGACATCGAAGGCGGCGCCTGGGACGACACACGCGCGCTGCTCGCGGAAATATCGCAATCACGCGTGCGCCAGGGCTATTCGCCGATCGACACGGCCAGCTTCATGTTCGCCCTCAAGGAGCCGCTGTTCGCTTACCTGCGCAAGGAAATCACGGCGCAACCGCAGGAACTGGGGGACGCCATCGTCAGCACCAGCAAATTATTCGACGAGCTGGGCCTGCTGACCATTGCCATTTACCAGAAGGCGCGCGAACAGGTGATCTTGCGCCAGCAGCAGGAATTGCTGGAACTGTCCACGCCCGTGGTGCAGCTGTGGCAAAACGTGCTGGCCCTGCCCCTGATTGGCACTCTCGACAGCGCCCGCACGCAGGTGGTGATGGAAAGCCTGCTGCAAAAGATCGTCGACACGGGCGCCCTGATCGCCATTATCGACATCACTGGCGTGCCCACCGTCGACACCCTGGTGGCGCAGCACCTGCTGAAAACCATCGCCGCCGCGCGCCTGATGGGCGCAGACTGCATCATCAGCGGCATCCGCCCGCAGATCGCGCAAACCATTGTGCACCTGGGCGTCAACCTGGAAGACGTGATCACCAAGGCCACCCTGGCCGACGCCTTTGTCGTGGCCCTGAAACGCACGGGCTCCAGCATCACCTACCAGCAGCAACAACACTGAGGCGCCTATGGAAAGAATCCCCATTTTACGCATGGGTCGGCTGCTGCTGGTGACGATCCAGGTGGACATGCATGACCGCCTGGCGATGACCTTGCAGGACGACCTGACCACGCGCATCGTGACGGACCGCGCCACGGGCGTGCTGATCGACATTTCCGCGCTCGACATCGTCGACTCCTTCATCGGCCGCATGATCAGCAACACGGCGGCGATGGCGAAAATCCTCGACGCGCGCACCGTGGTGGTGGGCATGCAGCCGGCCGTCGCCATCACCCTGGTAGAGCTGGGCCTGGCGCTGGAAGGTGTGAGCACGGCGCTCAACGTGGAACGGGGAATCAAGCTGCTGGAACGGGGCGGCACATGCGCGTGACGGGGGCGCCGTGCTAGGCGCGCAAGCACAGGAACGCGCGCAGGCAGTGGCGCAGATCCTGCCCCTGCACAGCGATGAAGATGTCGTGCGGCTACGCAAGCAGGTACGCGACAGCATGGTCGCCATGGGTTTTGGACTGATCGAACAGACCAAGATCATCACGGCGGCGAGCGAACTGGCGCGCAACACCCTGCGCTACGGCGGCGGCGGCGAAGCGCGCATCGCGCGCGTCAGCGATGGCGCGCGCCAGGGCCTGGAACTGCGTTTCATCGATGCGGGGCCGGGCATCGACGATATTCCCCTGGCGCTGACCGATGGCTATACCAGCGGCGGCGGGCTGGGACTGGGGCTGGGTGGCGCCAAGCGCCTGGCCGACGCCTTTCACATCGACACGGCGCCCGGCGTGGGCACCACCGTCACCATCGCGAAATGGAAGCTGTTTTGAACCACCTTGACCAAGCCCCTGACATTGCCAGGCAACGCAGTTTTCCCATCGGCGAACCGAGCGAGATCGCTGCGGCCCGCCGCGCCGGCAACGAACTGGCGCGCCGCATCGGTTTCGACGACGTGCGCACGGGCCAGCTGGCCATCATCATCAGCGAAGCGGCCACCAACATCGTCAAGCACGCGCAGCGCGGCGAAATCCTGCTGCGCAAGGTGCTGCGCGGCGGCACCAGCGGCATCGAAGTGCTGGCCATCGACAGCGGTCCCGGCATGGCCAATGTGCGCCAGCACATGCAGGATGGCCATTCCACCACGGGCACCTACGGCGTGGGACTGGGCGCGATACGCCGCCTGGGGCAGGAATTCGACCTGTACACGGCGCCCGGCAAGGGCACGGTGCTGATGGCGGTGGTCTGGGGGCAGCATGCCAGCAGCGCCATTCCCGCTCATCCGAACTGGCGGATCGGCGCCGTATGCCTGCCGCTGGCGTCGGAACAGGTGTGCGGCGACGCCTGGAACGTGGTCTGCGAGGGCCATGAATTGAGCCTGATGGTGGCCGATGGCCTGGGCCACGGCCCCCTGGCTGCGCGCGCCTCGGAATGTGCCAGCGCGCTGCTGGAACACGACACGCCCGGCCTGCCGCCCCTTCCCGCGTCCTTCATCGAACTGGCCCACGGCGCCCTGCGTAACACGCGCGGCGCAGCGCTGGCGGTGGCGCATATCGATAGCGCGCGCCGCGAATTGCGCTATGCGGGCGTGGGCAACATCGCCGCCTGCGCCTTCGATATGCAGCAGCGCCGGCATTTGCTGTCGCATAACGGCATCGTCGGCAGCAACCTGCGCAAGGTGCAGGAATTTTGCTATCCGTGGCAACTGGGCGCGACACTGATCATGCATACCGACGGCCTGCATACGCGCTGGGATCTGGAACAGTATCCGGGTCTGATGCACTGCCATCCCAGCATCATCGCCGCAGTGCTGTACCGCGATTTTTCGCGCGGGCGCGACGACGTCACGGTGGTGGTGCTGCGCGAACATGAGGACCACCAGGCTGTTACAGCAGAAGGGACAGGTGCGGCATGACACAACGCATATTGACAGCCCATATCGGCAGCGAACTCGATGTGGTGGGCGCTCGCCAGCGCGCGCGGCAGATTGCCGCCCTGTGCGGCTTTGGCGCGCAAGACCAGGTGCGCATCGCCACGGCCGTGTCGGAACTGGCGCGCAACGTCTACAACTACGCCGGCAGCGGAAAGGTGCATTTCGCCATCGATGGCCTGACGGCGCCGCAGGTGCTCAGCATCCGCATCGAGGACCAGGGCCCCGGCATCGCGCAGCTCGAACAGATACTGGCCGGCACTTACCGCTCGCACACGGGCATGGGGCTGGGCATCCTGGGCGCGCAGCGATTGATGGACCGCTGCCACATCCGCAGCGCGCCGGGCGATGGCACGCACATCACCTTGCAAAAGTTATTCCCGCGCGACGCGCCCCTGCTCGACGGGCAGGGCATCGGCGCCCTGTCCGGCAGCCTGCAGGCGCTGCCATCGGACATCACACTCTCCGAAGTGCAGCAACAGAACCGCGAGCTGCTCGCCACCCTGGCCGAACTGAAGACGCGCCAGGACGATTTATTACAGCTGACGCGCGAACTGGAAGACACCAACCGGGGCGTAGTGGCGCTGTTCGCGGAACTGGATGAAAAAGCCGACCACCTGCGCCGCGCCGACCAGATGAAATCGCGCTTCCTGTCGAACATGAGCCATGAATTCCGCACGCCGCTCAGCTCCATCCGTGCCCTGTCCAAGCTGCTGCTCGACCGCATCGACGGCGAACTGTCGGAAGAGCAGGAAAAACAGGTGCTGTTCATCCTGCAAAGCGCCGTCAGCCTGAGCGACCTGGTGAACGACTTGCTAGACCTGGCCAAGATCGAGGCGGGCAAGGTCGACGTGCATGCCAACAATTTTCAGGTCGCCGATCTGTTCAGCGCACTGCGCGGCATGCTGCGCCCGCTGCTGGTGTCCGATTCCCTCTCGCTCACCTTCATCGACCCCGATCCGGCGCTGCACATTCATACGGATGAAGGCAAGCTGTCGCAAATCCTGCGCAACTTCATCTCCAACGCCCTCAAGTTCACGGAAGCGGGCGCCATCGTCGTCAGCGCCACGCCGCTGCCAGAGCAGAATGCCATCCGCTTTTCCGTCTCCGACACGGGCCTGGGCATCGCCGCCGAAGACGTGCAGCTGATTTTCGAGGAATTCAGCCAGGTGGAAAACCACATGCAGCGCAAGGTCAAGGGCACGGGCCTGGGCCTGCCCCTGTGCCGCAACCTGGCCACCCTGCTCAATGGCACCGTGTCCGTGGAAAGCACGCCGGGCCAGGGTTCGCTGTTTTCCGTCGTCCTGCCCACCAGCTACCATGCGCCCGAAGGCAGCCTGCCGCCGTGCGCGCCGGCCAACGACAACGGCAATGACCAGCGCATCGGCGTGCTCGTGGTGGAAGACAATCCGCCCATCCGCCTGCTGTATGAAAAATTTCTGGCCGGCAGCGAATTTCGCGTGATCCCCGCGCGCAGCGTGCGCGAGGCGCAGGAGCGCTGGGAACAGCAGCGCCCTGCCGCCGTCATCCTCGACATCCTGCTACACGGCGAAACGGCATGGTACTGGCTGGCCGAGCTGAAAAACGATCCGCTGCGGCGCCAGGTGCCCGTCATCGTCGCCACCGAGATCGACGACGTGCGCAAGGGCCTGGCCCTCGGCGCCGACGCCTACTATGTCAAGCCGCTGCTGCGCCAGCAATTGCTGGCGACCCTGCGCGCGCTGATAGGCAATCCACACCACCGGCAAGAGCCGGTTCCGCCGCAAGGCACAACCACCTGGGACAATGCGCATGCTACCGGATAACAATAGCGATGCTCTGATCCTGAACGTCGATGACAGCGACGGCGCCCGCTACGCCAAGTCGCGCATCCTCAAACGCGCCGGCTTCAAGGTCATCGAAGCCTCGAACGGGGGCGACGCGCTGCTGCGCGCCCGCCAGGACCGGCCCAACCTGATCCTGCTGGACGTCAAGCTTCCCGACATCAACGGCCTGGAAGTGTGCCGCCAGCTGAAAGCCGGCGCCGAGACAAACACCATCCTGGTGCTGCAGACGTCCGCGTCCTGTATCGGCACGGCCGACAAGATCCGCGCCCTGGACGGCGGCGCCGACAATTACCTGGTCGAACCGATCGAGGCGGATGAACTGATCGCCAACGTCAAGGCACTGCTGCGCCTGGGCCGCGTCGAGCGCGCACTGCGCGACGTGGACCGCCGCAAGGATGAATTCCTGGCCACCCTGGCCCACGAACTGCGCAACCCGCTGGGTCCCATCCGCACGGCGCTGGCCCTGCTGTGCAAGCTCGATCCCGTCGTGCCGGCCATGCAGGATAACGCGCGCCGCACCATCGGGCGCCACACGAGTCACCTGGTGCGCCTGGTGGACGACCTGCTCGACGTGTCGCGCATTTCGCAGGGAAAAATCTCGCTGCAATGGGAAAGGGTGAGCATGGCAAGCGTCATCCGCAGCGCGCTGGAAACGAGTTCGCACAGCGTCGAAGCGCGCGGCCATGCGCTCGATGTGAGCCTGCCCCGGGAAGAACTGTGGGTCTGCGGCGACGCCGTGCGACTGTCGCAGATCGTCGCCAACCTGCTGCTCAACGCAGCCAAGTTCACGGCGCCGGGCGGGCGCATCACGATTTCCGCCGCGCGCGAAGACGACAAGGTGCGTATCCGCCTGAGCGACAACGGCATCGGCATCGCCGCCGCCAGTATCGACAGCATCTTCGACCTGTTCGAGCAGAGCGGCCACGCGCCCGACCGGGTGCAGGATGGCCTGGGCATAGGCCTGTCGCTGGTGCGCAAGCTGGTGACCTTGCACGGCGGCCAGGTCAGCGTGCACAGCCCCGGCGTGGGGCTGGGTAGCACCTTCGAGGTCGTTCTGCCGCTCGACGCCCAGGTGCCGCCTCCGGCCATCGCGCCAGTGCCGGAGACGGCCAGCGGCGGCAGCCAGCGCATCCTCGTTGTCGACGACAACTGCGATGCAGCCGACACCCTGGCCGAATTGCTGGAAATGTACGGCCACACGGTGCGCACCGCCTATACGGGCGCGCAAGCAATCGAGCGCACCCTGGAATTCACGCCCGACATCGTCTTTCTCGACATCGGCCTGCCCGACATGAGCGGCTACGAGGTGGCAGGCAAGCTGCGCCAGTTGCCGATACCGCAGCAATTCCTGCTGGTGGCGCTGACCGGCTATGGCCAGGAACACGACCGCCAGACGGCCCTGCAGGCCGGTTTCAATGAGCACTTCGCCAAACCCGTCGATTTCGGCAAGCTGGCCATGCTGGGACTGCATATCGGGCCATGACGCTGGACTGGCAGCGAGTTGGTCTTTTATATAACGCTTCGGCTATAATCGGCCGTGCGAAACGCGACTGTTTCGGGCCACCTGGGATGAACAATTGCGGCAACAACCGATGTGTAACGGCGCTGCTGTGCCTTTTCTTCCATGGCTGCGCCCCCGTGCTTGGGTGGCCGCCTTGGCCGCCACGGCCTTGTTGGCGGTGCCGGCCAGCGCCGAAGAAGGCTTGCCGGCCAGGCTGGTATGCCATGACGATCTCTTCGTACCTTACTTCATGCAGAAGCACGGCCGCATCGAAGGATTGAACGTGGATGTGCTGCGTGAGGCGGCAGCCCGCCTGGGCATCGCCATTGAATTTCGCGCCATGCCATGGCGCCGGCTCGAAAGTGAGCTGGCCAGGCCGCAGGGCACGGTCGATTGCGCCTTCGCCATGAGCCGCACGCCGGCACGCGAGCAGTACCTGGAATTTGGCAAGGTAGCGCTGCAGCCGACCGAATATGCGCTGTTCGTGCGGCGGGACGACACGCTGCCGGCCGTGGGCAAGCTGGACGACCTGGCCGGCAAAGTGATAGGCGTGCGCGCTGGATTCCGCCTGCCCGAAGCCATCGCCGCCGGCGTCGCGCAGGGCCGCTGGAGCGTCGCCGAAGTACCGACGGATGCCGCCAATTTCCAGAAACTGGCGCTGCGCCGCATCGATGCCGTGCTGGCGGACGGCGTCGTCGGCCAGTACACGGTCAAACAGCTGAAACTGCAAGGCATCGTCCGCGTGGCGCCGCAACTGGCCCGCTTCGACAACTATATCGTGTTTCGCAAGAATAAAGGCTCGCCCGCGCTGGCCGCCGCCTTCGACCGCGCATTCCGGCGCATGCGCCAGGATGGCAGTTTCACGCGCATCACTTCCGCCTATCTGGGCGCACCGCTTCTGGAACCTTGACATGACAACCCGCACGCCGCTGCTGCGCATCACGATGATACTGGGCGCCCTGCACGCCCTGCTGGGCTGGCTGCTACTGCCTGCGCTGCCCGTCGGCCTGGCCGGCTGGCTGCTGGGCGGCCTGGCCTTGCTGGCTTCGACCATGTTGATGCCGATGACCATCTTCGCCCGCGCCGTCACGGCCAATGCGCGCCTGGCCGACCGTTTGAGCTGGGCCGGCTCGCTGTGCATGGGATTTTTTTCCTCGCTGTTCGTGCTCACCGTGCTGCGCGAACTGCTCATGCTGATTCCCGCCAGCCGCCCCCACGCGCAGGCGTCCGCCGTGGCGGCACTGGCCCTGGCGCTGCTGGCTACCATCCTTGGCTACATCAACGCCCGCAAGGTGGCGCGCGTGCGCGAGGTCGATGTGCCCATCGCCGGCCTGCCGCCCGCCCTGCAGGGTTACACCATCGTGCAGCTGAGCGACATCCATGTGGGCGCCACCATCAAGCGCGCCTACGTGGAGGCCATCGTCGCGCGCGCCAATGGCCTGCAGGCGGACCTCATCGCCATCACGGGTGACGTGGTCGACGGCACGGTGGCCCAACTGGGCGCGCACACGGCGCCGCTCGGCGACTTGAAGGCGCGCCATGGCGTCTTCCTCGTCACGGGCAACCATGAATACTATTCGGGCGCCGCGCCCTGGGTGGCGGAATTTCGCCGACTTGGCTTGCGCGTGCTGATGAACGAACACGCGGTCCTCGAACACGGCGGCGCGCGCCTGGCCCTGGCCGGTGTCACCGACTACAATGCCGCCGCCTTCGATACCGCCCAGGCTAGCGACCCGCAGGGTGCCATCGCCGGCGCGCCAGCCGGAATCCCGCGCATCCTGCTGGCGCACCAGCCGCGCAGCGCGCCCGAAGCCGAAGCGGCTGGTTACGACTTGCAATTGTCGGGCCACACGCACGGGGGACAATTCTGGCCGTGGAATTTGTTCGTGCCGCTGCAGCAACCGTACGTGGCAGGCCTGCACCGGCGCGGCCGCCTGTGGATTTATGTCAGCCGCGGCACAGGATACTGGGGTCCGCCGAAACGTATAGGCGCGCCGGCGGAAATTACGAAGCTGAGGCTGGTAGCGGCTTAAGCTTCACTCCTCCCAGCCGGTCATCCATGCCTCGAAACGCGCTACCACCGCCGGTGGATTCAAGCGCGCCATCGCGCCTTCCACTGGCTCGCTGTCGCTGACATCGAACAGCAGCACGGATTCGTCGCGCCGCGCGCCCGTGCCGAACACGCCTTCGGCGTCAACCTGCGCCAGCGCCGCGATGCAGGCGTCGAACACGCCCGTGCGGAAAGTGGCGAAATCTACATCGAATGGCAAGTCGCGGTGCGCCTGCAACAACAGGCGGTAGGCGCTGTCGAAGTAGGCGCCGCCGTCGTCATGCGCCCATTCGGCCGGATTCCACAGCATCTCTTCTGCATAGTCCGAGGCGGCCAGCGCTTCGCGGCTGTTGGCCATGGGGCCGATAGTCATGGCGCTGTCGTCGCTCACCAGTGCGAAAGCGTTGATATGCTGCTCCGGATGCGCACGGCGTACGGCATCAACGGCCAGGCGCGCGGCACCCGCCACCAGTGTTTGCAGCAGCGCGTAATCAAACACGGCCGGGTCGATGACGCTCTCGCGCGCCAACGTATAGCCATCAGCCAGAGCGCTGCGGCAATGCGCCTGGTAGGCGGCATGCGCTCCAGCGACACTGGCGTAGTCCTTGCGCGTCTCTTCGCCCCATGTCTGGACCGCGCCGGCTGCCGTCCATACGGTCGCGCCAAACACGCGCGCTTCCTGGAAGCGGGCCGGCTGATCGCCGTCAAAGGTGTAAAACAGGCTGTAATTGCTATACATAAGTGCGTCTCATTGTTTAATCGGGCCGCATCTGCGCGGCGAAATCGCGCTGGCGGAACTGCTCCAGCAAAAAATCGACGAACACGCGCGTCTTCGCCGGCAAGAGCTTCTTGCTGGCATAGTACACGGACAGCGGGCCTGAATCGGCATGCCAGCCGGGCAGCAAGCGGATCAAGGCGCCGCTGCGCAAGTGCTCCAGCGCGTGCGCCATGGGCAGCAGCGCCACGCCGACGCCCATGACGGCAGCCTGCGCCATCGCGTCCGGGTCGTCGAAGATGGCGCGCGGGCGGTACTCGGCCACGCCTTCGCCGCCCGAGCCATTACGCAATATCCAGCTGCGCAGTCTCCCGCTGCCGGCCGAGCGGCGCGCCACGCCGTCGAAGTGCGCCAGGTCCGACGGATGCACAGGCATGACCTTGCCCTGCATGAAGGCGGGCGACGCCGTGGCGACGACGTGGACGTGGCCCAGTTCGCGCGCCACCACGCCCGGCGCCAGCTCGATGCCCCCGCCGATGGCCACATCAAACCCTTCGCCGATCAAGTCCACTTGCCGGTTATCGAAATGGCAGTCGGGAACCACGCCCGGGTAGCGGGCGATGAAGTCGCCCAGCAGCGGGACCACGTAGCTGCGCCCGAACGACGGCGCCATGCTGATCTTCAGGATACCGGCCGGCTGGCCGCCCTCTTCGGCCACGCCGGCGATCGCCTCGCGCAAAGTGGACAGGGCGCCACCGATCTGCTGCAGGAAGCGCTCGCCCCCTTCCGTCAGGGTCAGGCGGCGCGTGCTGCGCTGGAACAACCGCAGTCCCAGACTCGCTTCCAGCCGCGCCACGTTCTTGCTGACGGCCGCCGGCGTCAGTCCCAGGCGGCGCGCGGCCGCCGAAAAGCTGCCCAGCTCGGCAGACAGCACGAAGGATTGCAAGTGATTCAAGGCGTCCATGCACCTATTTTACCCGCTCATTTGATAGTAATGGTTGAAAGTGATTGTAGCGATTCATGGCTTCCGCGCAGGCAATGGAAGGCAGATACTGACCTTCTCGACTCCTCACACAGAAAGCACATCATGCAAACCCAAGCTACCAGCAGCACTTCCCTGCCACTGCAAAACAAGATCGCCTTCGTCACGGGCGGCTCGCGCGGCATCGGCGCCGCCATCGTGCGCCGCCTTGCCAGCCAGGGCGCCAACGTCGTCTTCACCTATCAAAGCTCGGCCGCCGAAGCGCAGGCGCTGGCCGCCACGGTGGAAGCCAGCGGCGGCCAGGCGCATGGCGTGCAGGCCGATGCGGCCAATGCCACCGCCCTGACGGCCGCCATCGACAAGGTGGCCGCGCAGTTTGGCCGTCTCGATATCCTGGTCAACAACGCGGGCGTGTTCCTGCCCGGCGCCATCGACGACTTTACTCTGGCAGACTTCGACAAGACCTTGAACGTCAATGTGCGCGCCGTGTTCGTGGCCATCAAGGCGGCCGTGGCGCACATGCAGACGGGTGGGCGCATCATCAATATCGGCAGCACGAATGCGCACCGCATGCCGTTCGGCGGCGCGGCTGCCTACGCCATGAGCAAATCGGCGCTGAGCGGCCTGACGCAAGGCCTGTCGCGCGACCTGGGCCCGCGCGGCATCACCATCAACAACGTGGAACCGGGCCCCGTCGCCACGGACATGAACCCGCCCACGGGCGACTTCGCAGACCTGATGCACGGGCTGATGGCCTTGCCCCGCCACGGCACGGCCGATGAAATCGCCGGCATGGTGGCTTACCTGGCCAGCGAAGAAGCGGCATTCGTCACGGGCGCCGGGCTGAAGATCGACGGCGGTTTTGCCGCCTGATCCAGTCCGAACATCAGCGAGCGGTGTGCCGCTATGCCCGCCATGGCGCCATCAGCCACCGCGAACGCCACGCTGCCGGCCATGCGCCCCGCATCGCCACAGCAAAAGACGCCGGGCACGCTGCTGGCCTTTTGCTCGTCGGTGCGCACGAACGGTCCCATGGCACCCTCTTCCAGCAAGCAGCCCAATTCGCCAGCCAGGGAACTGGCCAGGCGGGTACGGGTCGCCACGAACAGGCCGGCCATCACGTGGCGGCTGCCGTCCGCCATCAGCACATCGGCAACCCCGTCGATCTGCGCCACAGGCGTGCGCACCAGCTTTACGCCACGCGCATCCAGTTGCGCCAGCTGCGCCGCGTCGGGTTCGAAGGCGCCATTCAGAAAAAAGGTGACCGTGCCCCAGTCGGGCAGCATCAGGGCATGGTGCATGGACAGGGGCCCGGTGGCCAGCACGCCGATGGCGCCCTGCTCCAGCTCATAGCCGTGGCAATACGGGCAGTGAAAGACGCTGCTGCCCCAGCGTTCGGCCAGGCCTTCGACGGTCGGCAATTCGTCGATCACGCCGGTCGCCAGCACCAGGCGGCGCCCGTGCACGACAATGCCGTCCGCCAGGGTCACGTCAAAGCCATCGCCATCGCCATCGCCATCGCTGCAGGCTACCGCCTGCGCGGCCGTGCCGTCCAGCCAGGTGACGGTGGCATACGCCAGCAATTGCGCCTTGCCTTCGGCCGCGATGGCGGCCGTTCCACTGCCGTCGCGGGTCAGGAAACCATGGGAATGGCTGGCGTAGCGGTTGCGGCGCTGGCCGCCGTCGATCACCAGTACGCGGCGGCGGGCGCGCGCCAGTTGCGTGGCGGCGGACAGGCCAGCATAACTGCCGCCGACGATGATGGCGTCGAACGGGGCGCGGGTCGTGGCGCCGTCCGCGCCCTGGGGTTCAGAAATGTGCATGGGGTGCTCCTCGATGTATGGCGTATTGTTGGCTGAAACGTTCGGCCAGGTCGGCCAGGGTGACGGCGCCGAAGCGCTGGATCAGCAACGCCTCGGCTTCATCAAAGGCGCCGGCCAGCGACTGGTTGACCACTTGCTCCACCAGGCAGCCCGGCTGATCGACGCGATTGCCCATGGCGAAGATGGTGGGCGAACCCACGGCCCCGTAAATGTCTTGCAGGGTCACGCTGTGCAAGTCGCAAACGATGCGCCAGCCGCCGCCATGGCCCTTGACCGACGCCACGTAACCGCGCTCGCGCAAGCCGGCCATTACGCGCCGCACCAGCACGGGGTTGGTGTCCAGATAGCCGGAGAGTTCATCGGACGTCATCGGGCGTCCCGCGTGGGCCATGTGCAGCAGCACATGGAGGATGGATGATAGTTTGCTGTCGCGTCTCATGTAACTAATGATAGTACATAATCCGCACACATGCAAACGAGTTGCAATACCTGAGCAAAAAAAGGGGCCAGACCCAGTCAGGTCTGCCCCCCAGCCTTTGCCATGATTTCAGGCTTACACCGCCTTGCTCCGCCGTCCCCGCCACCACAGCAGCAAGGCCAGCAGCACCAGCACGCCGACGATGATGCCCGCGCGGGCAAGGCCGATCAGGTTGGACGGCACCCCACCGTTGCGCAAGGTCGTCACCTGTTCCGCCGTCACTTTGACGTCGGGATTGCCGTACATCTTCTGCACGTAATTGCCCAAGGTGACGATCTGCTCGTCCGACAGGGTCTGGCGGAAGGCGGGCATCAAATGTCCCGCAGTATGACTACCCTTGCCATCCTGCCGTTCCACGCCATCGAGGATCGCCATCACCAGGTTGTTACTGTTGCTGCGGCCGGTCACCGAGTTGTGGAACAACGGCGGCAAGCTGCCGTCGAAACTGCCCTCGCCCCTGGCCTGGTGACAGCTGGCGCACTGCGCATCGTACAGCTGCGCACCCGACATCTTGTTCAGGTTTTGCGGCAGCGGCACGCCACGGATCGCGTTCAAATCGTCGCCAGCCTTGCCCCATTGCGTCACCGCTTGCGTGTCCGCCTTGTCGCGGATGGCGGGTACGGTTTTCAGGTAATGCGCCACGGCGTTCAAATCCGCATCGCTCAGGTGCTTCAGGCTATGGTCGATGGCTTCAGCCATCGGTCCGGCAGCCTGCGCCCTGTTGACCGCGCGCCCCGTGCGCAGGTAGCCGGCCAGCTCATGCTGGCTCCAGCTGCCGATGCCGCTGTTGACGTCCGAGGTGATGTTCGGCGCGTACCACGTGCCCAGGTCCGCGCCACCCAGCTCTTTCGACAGCTGTTCTGCCATCAGCACATTGCGCGGCGTATGGCAGGTGGTGCAGTGGGCCAGGCCTTGCGCCAGGTAGGCGCCGCGGTTCCACTCCATGCTTTTCGACGCATCGGCCACGAACGGCTTGGTATCGAGGAACAGCAAATTCCAGCCCGCCATCGACTGGCGGATATTGAACGGAAACGGCAAGTCCGTCTGCGTTGCCGGTGCCGTATCCACCGCTGCCACGCCATGCATGAAATAGGCGTACAGGGCTGCCGTGTCGTCATCCGTCACCTTGGCATAGGCCGTGTAGGGCATGGCCGGGTACAGGTGTGCGCCATCGGCCCGCACGCCGCGGCGCAGCGCATCGGAAAACTGCTGCAAGGTATAGTTGCCGATACCATGCGTTTTCGATGGCGTGATGTTGGTGGCAACGATGGCGCCCAGCGGCGTGGCCAGGGCCAGGCCGCCCGCCATCGGCTTGCCGCCTGGTACGCTGTGGCAGGCGATACAGTCGCCCGCCGTGGCCAGGTAGCGGCCACGTTCGACTGCCTGCACATCGGCGCCGGGGGCGTCCGCCGCCAGCACCGGCAAGGCCACGAGGGACAGCAAGGCGGCACTGGCCGCCAGTCGGAAGCTTGCCATCATGCTGCCACCCCCTGTTCGTCGAGAATGTGCTTGACGGTGCGCAAGGCTACGGCCAGGCCGTTTTCCGTCGAATTGCAGGTGCCGGACGTGGGCAACACGCCGGTGCTGCACAGGAACAGGTTGGCGTGATCAAAGGTGCGGCCCCATTGGTCGCACACGGCCTTGGCCGGATCGGAACCCATCGACAAGGTGCCGCAGATATGCTGGTTGTTGGCAAACACGCCTTCCTTGCTGTGGCGCAAATTGGTGCCGCCCATCAGCTTGGCGATCTGCTCGAAATCCTGCTTCGAGCGTTCGTGGCCCCGCTTGGTGTAGTCATCGATCGCATAATGCGCCTGCGGCTTGGGGATGCCCATGGCATCCTTTTCGCTGCTCAAGGAGATGCGGTTTTCCGGGTTCGGCAGCACTTCCAGCACGTTTTTCAAGCTCATTTCGCGCGCCGAGCGGAAACGCAGCTGTTGCTCGAACTCGGCGCCAAATACGCCCTTGCCGATCAACTCCCTGGTCGCGCCATCCACGCGCGAGATGTTGGTGAAATCCAGGCGGTACGGCGAATGCTGGCTGCGGAAGCCGCCGTCACGCATGCTGTTGATGGAATTGGGGCTTTGCGGGCCCCGGCCCAGCCACAGGTCTTCATCGGCGTCGAAAGTGATCGAAGTGCTCGGGTGATCCATCAGGTTGCGGCCTACCATGTCGCTTCTGTTGGCCAGGCCGTTCGGGTACTTGTCCGAGGCGGAAACGAGCAGCAAACGGGGGCTTTCGATGCCGTTGGCCGCCAGAATGAAGGTCTTGGCCGTGACTCGATGACTGTTCTTGTCGACGTCGTAGTACAGCGCGGCCGTGATGCGGCCCTGAGCGTCGTGTTCCAGCTTGTAGACGTTGGCATTGCACAGGATCTTGACGCCCGCGTCTTCGGCCTGCTGCGCGGCGATGCCGCCGTGGTATTGCGCGTCGATGGGGCAGATCGGCTGGCAGCTGTTGTTACCGCAGCAGGCCGGGCGGCCACCGTAGCTGACGCTGTTGCGCGCCACCGTGTTGCCGACCACCTTGAACGACGGGTCGAGACGCTCGCGGATGCGGCGCATGGCGTACGGCTCCGTCACGGACTCCATCGGAAATGGCTGCTTGCGCGGCGAACCCGTGTTCTCGGCACCCGAGACGCCCATGATGTCTTCCGCTTCCTGGTAGAACGGCTCCAGGTCGTCGTAGCTGATGGGCCAGTCCACGCCTACGCCATACAGCGTATGGATGCGAAAGTCGTTCGGCACATTGCGCCAGGCCTGCGCGGCCCAGTGCCACGAGGTGCCGCCGAACTGGCGGATGTATTCGGCCGGATACGGGTACGGGCCGGCCTGTACCAGGTAACCGTTATCCTTCGGCTGGTAGATAGGGTGCGGTGCCGTGGCCACCGAGGGATAGGGCGACATCCAGTCGCTGCGGCGCGTCGTGTTGCGGAAACGGGCGACGATTTCGCCGCGCGACACGCGCGGGCCCGCTTCGAGGATCAGCACCGAGGCGCCAGCCAGCGCGAGTTTGCGCGCGGCCAGCGAGCCGATGATGCCCGAGCCGATCACGAGGTAATCGGCAGTGAGTTGTTCAGCCATGATGGCTCCTTAAATTGGTTTTCTGGCCCAGCTGCCGTAGGCGCCGTAGGAATACGTGGGAGGTTTCAGCACATCGGCCACGACGGCGGCGTTCAGCGCCTGCTCGTAGGCGACGCAGACGGCCGCCTCGCCCGTGCCGACGATGCCCAGGTACCAGGCGCTGGCGATCTGGCGCGGCAAGGCCGCCAGCGGCAACTGCACCGGATCGAGCGCATCGAGCGCTTCCTGCAGGCCGGCCGCCTGCAAGCCCTGCGCATTGATCAGGGTCAACAGCGCACGCACCTTGGCGGGAAAGGCGGCGTCCTGCGCCACCAGCGCGTCATACAGGCGCTTGGCCAGTACGGGGTTGAGCACCTGGCGCCCGACCAGCATGGCCGACACGCCCAAAAAGGCGCCCTGCTCCGCATTGGCGACCGGCTCGGCCAGCGCCCAGGGAATCAGTGCCGCGGCTGATGCCGACAGCAAGCCGGCCAGCACCATGCGGCGGCCAGGATTGAGAGGGCCGCGGCCCTCCTTGTTATGTGTAGCGTCCAATTGAAGCTCCCGTGAGTTCAGCAACCGTTCAGAAAGAATGCTTGAGACCGACCATCACCACTGTCTGGCCACCATTCGACGATGGCGTGCCGTTTTGTGAATCGCCCACCGAGGCGACTGCGTCGACGATGGCGCCGCCCTGGCCCAGGGTCTGGCCGCGCGCCAGCTGGCGCGCTTCGATCAGGTAGATCGCCGTACGCTTGGACAGCGCATAGGTCTGCTCGAACGACAGCTGGCGGTAGCGCGCGCGGTCCGACACGCCATTGGCGCGGCTGGTGTAGGTGTCGCTGTAGCCGGCGGCCAGGAACCACTGCGGCGTCAGCTGGTAGCTGGAAATCAGGCCGGCCGTGTTGAAGATGGCGGTGTCGCGGAAGGTGGAGTGGCTGCCCGCCTGGTACTGCACGTTGCTGGCATTGGCGCCCACCATCCACTTGCCCATGGTGTAGCGCGCGCTGGCGGCAATGAACGCTATGCTTTCGGCCGAGGCATAGCCCCGGTTGAGGGCCGAGATACCGAAGCTGCCCGATGCGTTGTCGCTCCAGCCAGCGCCATTCTGTCCATTTTTCAGTTTCAGATAGCCGAGCGCGAATTCCGCCGGCGAGGTGCTGTACTTGACGGCGGCGCTGAAGCTGCTGCCCACGGCATTGCCGTCGGCCGCTTCACCGAAGCCGTATTGCGCGCTGGCCTGCAGGCCGCGCCAGGCTGGCATATTGTAGGTGACGGAATTGCTGATGCGCACGGTCGTATCGAGGCCGTCGATATCGCCCGGGTGGGCGCCGGTCGCGCCCGTCAAGACATTGCTCGACGCCAGCGAGCCCACCAGCAGATAGTACGGCGTGTACTGGCGCCCGGCCGTCACGCTGCCGTAGGCCTTCGATTGCAAGCCCACGTAGGCCTGGCGGTTGAACAGGGAGCTGGCCGAACTCTGCGCGCCCGTATCGCTTTCAAAGCCGTTTTCCAGCAAGAACAGCGCCTTTAGGTCACCGCCCAGGTCTTCCACGCCCTGGAAACCGATCTTGCTGGCGGACAAACTGCCGCTGCGCATATAGGTATTCGACTTGCCTCCCTGGTTGCTGGCGTAGGCGGTGGCCGCATCAACTACGCCGTAAATGGTGACATTGCTTTGGGCGCAAACGTTTGCGCCGATGAGCGAAGTGACGGCCAGCGCCGCAGCGCGCATGCATATAGTGTTCATTTTTTCCTGATTTTCCTGTTTTGTTGTACGTACAACAAGCATGTCCACCGCGATGGCGGAACACACGCTGTGACGCTGCGTTGCCGCCCCATCCGGCGATGGGGGCATCCGCTGTTCTTCTTGATTTGGATCAAGTGCAGCAAATTATACGCTTATTTGCTCACATGTAAGTGATTAACTATAAGGCGTAGTCTTATAGCAAAACATGGATAGCTCTTATAGCAAAACCGATAGATGCGCGGGCGCAAGCCCGGCATAATGGGGAAAAGCGTGGAACAGGCGTGACAAAAGCAGCGGCGGCGCGTGTTAAAAAAACACGCGCGGCGGAAGGTCAGACAGGCAGAAAACGGGGGGGACTGGACGATTCAGCGCAGGATGGCGGGCGCCACCGGCAGGGTTTCCAGGGCAATAAAGGCTTCCAGGGTACGGCGCATGTCTTCAAACACTTGCTTGCCGTAAGCCGCTTCCAGGTGTTCATATTGCAAGTCAATCAACTTGCCCATCTGCAGCAACAAGCTGGCGCCCGATTCCGACAGGTGCACCTTGCGGCGGCGCTGGTCGCCTTCAAACTTGCTACGCCCGATCAAGCCGATTTCTTCCATGCGCGCCAGGATGCCGCTCATGCTGGGACTGGAAATCTGGCAGATATTGCACAGCTCGCGCGGTTCCAGGGTAGGGCTTTCGTTCAGCGCGCGCATGATGCGCCACTGCTGCTCCGTCACGCCGAAGTGATTGAGGATGGGGCGGAAATGCTGGAGCAGGCTGTCGCGTGCCTTCAGCAGCAGTTGCGGCATGTTCGGATAACGGATCGGTAGCTGCAAGTGGAACTCCAGGGTGGCCAGCACAATGAGCGTAATTATACGACTCGCCCGAGGAAAATAGCGGCAAAAATGCCTTTCCCTGCCGCTCTTGATGCCATGGCGTCAGCCCCTGGCTTTTCTCTGCTCGGGAATAAAGTGTTCGCGCACGGCCTTGGCCAGCAGGCCAGGCGGCAGCAAACCCTGTCCCAGCAGGAAGTTGTTGAAGGCCAGGCGGTCGAATTTCTCGCCCAGCGCCAGCTCCGTTTCCGCGCGCAGCTGCAGGATGCGCGTATAGCCATAGAAATAGCTGCCCGCCTGCCCCGGCATATTGAAGGTGTAGCGGTCCAGCTCCTGGCGCGCCATCGCTTTCGACAGCATCACTTCATCCGTCAGGATGCGGCCCGCTTCTTCACGGGTGACCTGCCCCAGGTTCAGCATCGGGTCGAGCATGGCGCGTGCCGCGCGCAGCATGCGGAACTGCAGCGCGATGAACTGGCCTTCGGCCGGTTCGTAGGGAATCATCTCCGCTTCCGCATACAGCGCCCAGCCTTCCACGTTGACGCTGTTGAACGCGTACAGGCTGCGCGCCTGCGACACGCCCCGCTCCACCATGGCGCTGAACTGCAGCTCGTGGCCGGGCCGGCCCTCGTGCGCGCTCAGGGTCCATGCCGCGCCCGCGAAGTTGAAATCGTCATATGCTTCGCCCTTGCCGCTGGTGGCCGGATTGCTGACGGGGAGGACGAACTGGCCGTGTTCTCCCGTATTGCCGATCAGCGGAGGCGGCCGCATGTGCGGCGCCGGCTGGGCCGCCGATTCGGCATTCGATGCCAGGCGCATGGTCATGGCGCGCGCAGGAATATCGACGACGCGCTGCTGGGCGATGCGCTCTTCCAGCTGCGTATTGACGCCCTTGTAGTGCGCTTCCAGCTGCTCGTTCGGGATGGAATCGACTTTCAGCGCGCGCAGCACCTGGCGGTAATCGCTGCCGTCGACGCCCTTCAACGCCAGCCCGGCCGCCACCACGGGCGCCAGCGCCTGCATGGCGGCGCGCGTTTCCAGGTAGGCCACTTGCGCCCGTTCGACCAGCGCGCGCGGCTCGATGTCGATGCCCACCTGTTTCAGGCGGAAGGCGTACAACTCGGGCGCCATGCGGAAATCCGTGCGCGACAGGGGCAGCACCACTTGCTTCTCCCACGCCGCATATTCGTTCAACTGCTGTTCCATCGCCGCCAGCGCAGGTTCGGCGTCCGCGATCTGCATGTCGGCAAACAGCTTGCGGATGCCGGCGATATACGTCGGCACGTTTTCCAGCGACTGCTCCACCTGCAGGCGCACGGGACCGGCCAGGCCAGGCTTGCTGATTTTTTCCGTGAAGCGCGCCTTGGCCTGCTGCGTGATCGGCGTGCTGCCCGGGAACCGGCCCACATAGCGCTGCAAACGTTCGAGCGCCTTGGCGCGTCGCGCGGCCGGACGCTGCTCCTGCAGCAAGCTTTGCATGCTGCCAAAAACCATTTGCGGCACATCGACCCACGGTAAGGTGTACTTGGCGTCCAGCTGGGCGCCGGTGATTTCCTGGTCCACAGCCTGCGTCAGAATCTGCAGATCCTGACGGACGCGCTCATCTTTTTCCATCGCCAGCTTTTGCTGCAATTGCGCGCGCGCCTGCCGCATGGCTGCCACATAACGTTCGGTGATCTTCGGCCCCAGGTCGGCGGCCAGGCCGTCGTACTGCGCCAGGCCTGTGTCGGAAGCGTTTTCGGGCGAGAACTTCGCCTGCGCCGCCAGCACGATGGCCGCGTTACGGTTGCTGGCCTCGACCCAGGCCGATTCGGCGCCAGCCGCTGCCGGGGCGGCGGCCATGGCGGGCATGGCAAACGCTATGGAGAGTGCTGCGGCAAGCACGGTCTGGTGCAATTTCGGAATAAGGTACATCGGGGTTTCCTTCCTGGCAGAATCGGCGAACAAAACGGCGAACGAAGCGGCCAGTATCGGCGAGCGCCAGGGTGCTGTCAATCGGACGGGGACAGGCCGCGCCAGGCGACCCGTCCCGCGCCTGTCAGTACGCCAGCCCGTCGCCGAACTTGTACAGCGGATGGGCCGTGTCATACGGCACGTCCGATTTCTGCATCTGCACTTCGGCCATCGACGACGGCAACTCGAACGGCAGTTTGCCTTGCGGCTTGGCCTTGCCCGTCAGGACATCGAACAGCGCGCCGTCGCTCACGCCAAAGTTGGCGAGAATGGCGCTGGCCTTGTCCTGCACGTTGCCGAGGATGGCCGGACGGTCCAGGTACACCGTCACCACCGTCTTCGGCGCGTATTTCGCCGCGTTCTTGATCGCCTCGTAGTCGGCATTGCCATCGACGTAATCGAGGCGGCCTTCGTGCTGCATGCTGCCGAAGATGTAATTCGGGTGCAGGGTTTCATAGGGCGCGGCCACGCGCAGCAGGGCCACGTCCGCTTCCTGCGGCGTGGCCACCACCGTGTAGCCGTACTGCTTCGCCACGGCCGCATCGATGCCATACAGGTAGACTTTCTTGACGCTGGCCGCCAGCGGCAAGACCTTGTCCTTGTTTTCCAGCAAGACCAGCGAACGGCGCTGCGCATCCAGGCCAGCCTCGACGAATTCCGCCTTGCCCACCGTGGTGGATGCCTTGGCCGCATCGACAAACGGATGCTCGAACAGGCCTTGCTTGAATTTCTGGATCAGGATGCGCCGCGCCGAGGCGTTGATGCGCGCTTCCGTCAACTGGCCACGCTGCACGGCTTGCGTCAGGTACGGCGCTTCCGTCACGCCGCCAAACTGGTCCATCCCCGCCGTGACGGCCTTCACGTAACGTTCGGCCTTGGTGGCGTCTTCCATGCCCCACGGCGTGCCAAAGCCGATGAACGAAGGCGCGACGCCTGGCGGCGTGCCGTTGCGGCAGTTGGCGTCGCAGTCGGAAGTGATGCCCCAGTCGGACAGGATCACGCCTTCGAAGCCGTATTTGCCGCGCAGCAGATCGGTCAACATGGTCTTGCTGAAACCGGCCGCCACCTGCTCCAGGGTGATGCCGGCTATGGTGATATTACCGTCTGGCAGGGCGTACGTCGGCATGACGGAAGCCGCCTTGGCCGTGAACGCCCCTTCGAAGGGCTTCACGTGGTAAGCGAAGTTGTTGCCCGGGTAGGTCATGTAGCGGCCATAGTAATTGTGGCCGTCAAAGCCCTCTTTCGTGGCGCCGTAGCCTACCCAGTGCTTGACGACGGCCACCACACTGCCGTCATGCAAGCCCGTATTGCCATCCTGGAAGCCCTCGATATAGTGCTGCACCATGCGCTTGGCCAGGTCGGCGTCTTCGCCAAACGTGCCGTTGATGCGCGACCAGCGCGGCTCGGTGGCCAGGTCCGCCTGCGGTGATAGCGCCTGCGTAATGCCGACGGCCAGGTATTCCTGGCGCGCGATATCGCCGAAACGGCGCACCAGCGCATCGTCGCCGATGGCGGCCAGGCCCAGGGTTTCCGGCCACTGCGAGAAGCCCTTGGTACCGGCGCTGGCGCCCACCGTGTACTGGAAATGGTGGCGCGGATCCGTGCTGATGGACACGGGGATGCCATGGCGCGAGGTTTCGCTCAGGGCCTGCACCTTGTTGTACTGGGCCGCCATATTGGCCGTATCGCCCGCCATGCGCGTAATAAACGTGTTGACGTACTGCTTGACGATCAGGTCTTGCAGGGCCACCAGGTCATACGCGCCGCCCAGGCCGATGCCGGAAGGGTCGGACACGGTGGGCGCCGTGCCGTGCATCATCAGGCCTGCCTTTTCATCGAGGCTCATGCGCGACAGCAGGTCGTCGGCGCGCGCCTCGGCCGTCAGGCGCCAGTCTTCGTACGGCTCGATCTTGCCGTTGCGGTTCATATCCTTGAAGGTATAGCCGTCGACCTTGAGCTGGGTGTAAGTAGTGGCGCCGAACGCGGGCTGCGTGTAGCCCTCGCTTCCGGTATCGCTGCCGCAAGCGGCCAGGGCAAGCGTGGCGACGCAGCCGGCAACCACGCGGGCCATCGGTTTCAAAGTGCAATTCATCATTATCTCCAAGACTGTTTTTGTAGGTATAGGGCGCGGCAGCAAGGCCGGCCGAAAACAATATAGCGTGAGAATGCGTGAGTTTCTTTACCGCGCAGCACCCGTTTTATACCCGCGAGAACAATTTTTGGTGAGACGGCATGACAAGCAACAATCTCCTACAAAGTGCTAATATTTGTGAAAAAATACTACAACAAGCAGGAGACACCCTTGCACAAACCCGACACGCGCACGGTTTCGAACCGCATTGCGCAACAATGTGCGCGCACCATGCAGGCTGATGGCCACGATCCCGCCGACTTTTTCCGCCATACGGGCATCACGCCGGCGCAACTCACGGAACCTGGCGGCCGCATCAACGCCGAGCGGCACCGCCGCATGACGGCCTACGCCCAGCAGTTGCCGCAGCACCGGGCCATTCTCGATCTCGACGTGACGCACTGGTTCGCGCATTACTCGGGTATCGCCCACGTCTGCTTCAACCGCCCCACCCTGCGCAGCGCGCTGCACGAGCTGCTGCACTTGCGGGGTCTGATCGGCGAATTCGATTTCATGCTGATGAGCGAGAGTGGCACGCGCATCGAGATCGAATACCTGTCCGAGTTCTGCCCCATGGGGGGGGCCATGCAGGCGCTGGCCAATTTCCGCATGTTGTCGCTGGTGGCGCGCGCCTACGACGATGGCATGGCAACCGCCTTCCGTGCCAGCTTCCAGGGCAAGGCGCCATGGTTCGCGCCAGCCATTGCCGAGTGTTTCGGCGCCGCCGCCACCTTTGGCCAAGCGCGCAATACATTGACATTTGACGCGCCGGCGCTGGACCGTCCCTTCGCGCAGTTCAACGCCATGCTGGCGCCGCACGCGCTGCGGCACGCGCAGGGGCAATTGCAGCAGTTGCAGAGGGCGCAGCTGTTTTCGGCCCGCGTGGAGCAAGCCATCATCGATTTACTGGGCCAGCAAGGTGCGGGCGATACCGATGGCGCCTCGCTGCTGCCGGCCCTGTGCGACGGCCTGGCGATGAACCGCTGGACCTTGCAGCGCCAGCTGCAGCAGGAGCAGACATCGTTCCGCGCGCTGGAATTGCGCGCCAAGAGCCGAGAATCGCGCCGTTTGCTGCGAGAAACGAGCCTGAGCGTGGCGGAAATCAGCGACCGCCTGGGCTTTTCCTCGCAAAGCGCGTTTACCCGCTTTTTCAAGAACCAGTTCGAACTGCCGCCAGCGCGCTACAGGCAGGATGCCGCCGGAGCCTAGAGAAAGAGACAAGCAACAAGCAAACCGGCAAACCACGAATGGCCCTAGTCGAAGAGACGGGTTCCCCGGGCCAAGCGAGCCTGAAAAATGCCGAGGGCAAGGCGCAGCGACGCAGACAGTACGCAAGTACGGCAAGGAAGCTGCAACGCCGCCATCGGCATTTTCTCAGTCCCGCGTCTCCGGCCCGCTGTTCAAGCTATACAGCCTGCGGCCGTATTCTGAACCAGATCGCATACATCGCCGGCAGAAACACCAGGGTCAGCACCGTGCCGGCAAACGTGCCGCCGATCAGGGTGTAGGCCAGCGTTCCCCAGAAGACCGAATGGGTCAGCGGAACGAAGGCCAGGATGGCCGCCAGGGCGGTAAGGATCACCGGTCTGGCGCGCTGCACGGTCGCTTCGACGACGGCATCGAAAGGCACCAGCCCGGCCGCCTCGTTATGGTGGATCTGGCCGATCAGGATCAGCGTGTTGCGCATCAAAATGCCCGACAGTGCGATCAAGCCGACCAGCGCATTGATGCCGAACGGCTGCTGGAACAGGATCAGCGTGGGCACGACGCCGATCAAGCCCAGTGGACTGGTCAGGAAAACCATGACCATGGCCGAAATCGAGCGCACCTGCAGAATGATGATCAGCAAGGTCAACGCCAGCATGATGGGGAACAGGGGCAGCATGGCCTTCGTCGCCTTCGCCGATTCCTCGATCGAGCCGGCCTGCTCGATGCGGTAGCCGCCTGGCAGTGTATCGATGATGGACCGCAGCTGCGCCGTGATGGCGCCCGACACGTCGGGCGGCTGCATGCCGTCGGCGATGTCGCCGCGCACGGTAATCGTCGGCTGGCGGTCGCGCCGGCGCATCACCGGTTCTTCCCAGCGTACCTCGACCGTGCCCACCTGCGACAGCGCGATGCGCTCGCCGTTGGCGCCAGCCAGGGTCAGGTCGGCGATACGGGCAGGGTCCTGGCGCATGTCGCCGGCCGCGCGCGCCACCACCTGCACCGTGCGGATATCTTCACGCACGGCGGTGACGGCTACGCCGCTGAGCAGGAACTGCAACTGCTGCGCCACGGCGCCTGAGCTCAGCCCCATGGCTTGCAAGCGGTCCTGCTGCAGGCTGAAATGCAGGGTGGGCGTGCGCGTGCCCCAGTCAGTATTGACGGTGCGCATCATGGGACTGGCCTGCATCACGCGCTGCACCTGGCCGGCGATGGTGCGCAGCACCTCGGGGTCCGGGCCGCTGACGCGGTAGGCGACGGGAAACGGCGAGTATGGGCCGAACACCAGTTGTGTGACACGCACGCGCGCCTCCGGTGCCAGGCCTGCGGCAACGGCCACGCGCAAGCGCTGTTTGAGGGTGTCGCGCGCTTGCTGGCTGTCGGTGCGCACGACGATCTTGGCAAACGAAGGATCGGGCAATTCCGGCCCCATTGCCAGGTAAAAGCGCGGCGCGCCCTGGCCAACATAGGCCGTGACGATCTTCGCCTCGGGCTGGCGCGCCAGCCAGGTTTCCACTTTCATCGCCGCACCGCTGGTCTGCCCGATCCCGCTGCCGTAAGGCAGTTGTACTTCGATCAGCACTTCAGGACGGTCGGAGACGGGGAAAAACTGTTTCTTGACGATGGCCATGCCCAGCACGGCCAGCACGAACAGGCCGATCACGGTGGCGAACACCAGCCATTTGCTGGCGATCACGCGGCCCAGCAGGCGGCGAAAGCGGTGGTAGCGCGGCGTGTCGTACAACGCATCATGGCCGCCGGCGACCTTTTTCAGCTCGGGCAGGAGCTTCACGCCCAGATAAGGTGTAAACAACACAGCCACCACCCACGAGGCGATCAGGGCGATACCGACGATCCAGAACATATTGCTGGTGTACTCGCCGGCGCTGGAGCGGGCAAAGCCGGTGGGCATGAAGCCGACGGCCGTGACCAGGGTGCCCGCCAGCATGGGCGCGGCCGTATGGCTCCAGGCATACGCGGAGGCGGCAATGCGGCTGTAGCCCTCCTCCATCTTGACCACCATCATCTCGATGGCGATGATGGCGTCGTCCACCAGCAGGCCCAGGCCCAGGATCAGGGAACCGAGGGTGATGCGGTCGAAATTCTTGCCTGTCGCGGCCATCACGATGAACACGACGGCAAGGGTCAGCGGCACGGCGGCGGCAACGACGATGCCGACGCGCCAGCCCATGCTGACAAAACACACCAGCATCACCACCAGCAGCGCGGCGAGGAACTTGAGCATGAATTCATCCACGGCCGCGCCGATATTGACAGCCTGGTCGGTGACCTTGGCCAGGCTCATACCCAGCGGCATTTCAGTGCCGATGGCCGTCACTTCCCGCTCCAGCGCCTTGCCCAGGTCCAGGCCATTCCAGCCATCGCGCATGACCACGCCCAGCAGCAGCGCCGGCTCGCCGCCATTGCGCACCATGAAGCTGGCCGGGTCCTCGTGGCCGCGACGCACAGTGGCGATATCGGACAGGGCCAGCGTACGGCCCTGCGCCACCACCGGCGTGTCGCGGATCTTTTGCAGCGCGTCGAGCGCGCCGTCGAGGCGGATGAACACTTGCGGCCCCCGCGTCTGGACCGAACCGGCTGGCGTGAGCGCATTCTGGCCGTGCAGCGCCGCAAACACGTCCTGCGCCCTGACGCCCAAAGTGGCAAGGCGCTCCTGAGAAAACTCGACATAGATGCGTTCGGCCTGCTCGCCGATGATATTGACCTTCTTCACGCCCGGCACGTGCAGAAGGCGCTGGCGCAAGGTTTCAGCCTCGCGCACCAGCAGGCGCTGCGGCTCGCCCCGCGCCTTGAGCGCAAACAGGGCAAAGGTGACGTCCGCGTATTCGTCGTTGATCATGGGACCGATGACGCCGGACGGCAGGTTGGCCGCCTCGTCGCCAGCCTTCTTGCGCGCCTGGTAGAACTCGGCCTGCACCTGGTCGGGCGGCGTGCTGTCGAGCAGGGTCAGGGTGGTAAACGCCAGGCCGGGCGTGGTATAGGTTTCGGCGCGCTCGTACCAGCGCAGCTCCTGCAGGCGCTTTTCGATCTTTTCGGCCACCTGGTCCTGCATTTCGCGCGCGCTGGCGCCTGGCCAGGCGGTGACGATGGTCATCACCTTGACCGTGAAGGCCGGGTCTTCCGCCCGTCCCAGCTTGAAGAAGGACAAGAGGCCGGCCAGCGATATCAGGCAGATCAGGAACAGCGTGACGGAACGCTCGCGCACGGCCAGCGCCGACAGGTTGAAGCCCCCGCTCATGGCCGCGCTCCCGCACCCGCTTGCTCAAGTGCGACCTGCTCGCCGTCGCGCAGCAGGTGAGCGCCCAGCGCAACGATGCGTTCGCCGCTTTTGAGCTGGCCGCTGACGTCGGCGCCGTCATCGTGCAGGCGGCGCACCTTGACGGGCCGCCAGGCCAGCCGCGCCGGCTTACCCTGGATCAGCCACACGCCCGGCCCCTTGCCCCCATCGTGCAGGGCCGCGAGCGGTACCCGCACGGCATCGCCGGCATCGGCGCTACCGGCAATGCGCACCGTGACGGTGGCGCCCAGTGGCGCGCCCGACAGCGCTGCATCGAGCACATAGCGCGCCTCGAAGGTGCGCGTTTGCCGGTCCGCATTCTGCGACAGCTGCCGCAGCGTGGCCGGCACGCTGGCGCCCGGCCTGCCAAATAGCGTGGCCTGGGCGGTCGAACCAAGTGCCGGGCGCAAGGTTTCCGGCAACTGGATCGCCGCTTCGCGCCGCCCGTCATGGGCCAGGCGCACCGCCGGCTGCCCGGCAGCGAGTACCTGGCCCGGTTCGGCCAGCGTATCCGTCACGATGCCATCGGCATCGGCCACCAGCACTGCGTAGCGCAGCGCATTGCGCGCCACGTCGGCCTGGGCCTCGGCTGCCTTGAGCTGGGCAGCCGCGGCGTCGGCCAGCGCCCTGACCTGGTCGTACGCTGATGCCGAGATGGCGCCGGTGCCGCGCAAGTCGCGGTAGCGCGCCTCCTCGTCGGCCGTCTGGCGCGCGCGGGCGCGCTCGGCCGTGACCGCGTCCTGGCGTGCCTGGGCCAGCAGTTGCAAGTCCTGCGCATCCAGGCGCATCAAGGCTTGGCCACGCCGCACGGTCTGGCCGGCATCGACCAGGCGCTCCTGCACCTTGCCGGCGACCCGAAAACCCAATTCGCTTTGCACGCGTGGCGCGACGACGCCGGTAAAGGTACGCGCACCCGACTCGGCACCCTGCACCGTTACAGCGCGCACCAGCGGCATGGCGGTACGCGGATCGGCTTGCGCCTTCTCGCCGCAGGCGGTCAGGCCCAGGGACAAGGCCAGGGGCAAGGCGGAGATGACAGCAGATGAGGCAAGACGGCGCCAGCGCATAAGAATCCCATGAACGAATTGAATAGGGTTCTCATTCTGGTACTGGTGACCAAATAAGTCAACAGTCACAAACCGGCATTGTGACTAGGGTGACAAGCTGCGCAACACGAGGCTGGACAATTGTGCCGGCGCCGTCTCGCTCGTCTCCAGGCTGTGCTGCAGCAGCAAGGGATTGATGTAGGGGCGCATCACCAGGTAGATCGCGCTTGCTGTTTCGTCGAGCGGCGTCTTGCGCTCGAAGTCGCCCGTCTTGCGGCCCTGCTGCAAGATATCCTGCAGCAAGGCGCCCATGGCCAGCTCATAGGCCTGCACCGTCGGCCAGCGCCCGGTGGCGGCCGAGGCGGCGATGTCGTACAGCTTGCGGTCCTGGAAGAACAGCCGCAGGCTGGCCTCGACACTGGCCTTGAACATGCGCCGCAGCTTCTCTGGCGGCTGACCGGCGGCATCCACCGCTGCCCTGACCTCGGTTTCAATCTGGCGCAGACAGTTGCCGCAGATATGTTCGCCGATAGCTTGCTTGGACTCGAAGAACTTGTAGATATAAGCCTTGGAAAAGCCGATGGCCTTGGCCAGGTCGGACACGGTGGTCTTTTCGTAGCCATACAGGCTGAAATATTCGGTGGCGGCGACGACGATCTGATCGCGCACGTCGTGGCCGGCCGGGCCGCGCGCGGGCGACGGATTTGTTGGATGAAGTGTGGTGTGGTTCATGGCCACAGCTTAACGCGCCGCGCCAAAATGCACAATAAGTGACCAAAATGTATTATAGTCACACTCATTTTCTTTTTTTAACGAACAGGACAATCCCTATGCCCATCCCAGCCCTTCTGCGCCTCCCCTTCGTGCTGTGTGCCGCCGGCCTGGCCGCGGGCTGCACCGCCGGTGCCGATTACCACCGGCCCGCACTGCCGCAAGCGGCGCAGTATCTGCACCAGTCGGCAGTCGGCTTGCGCCAGGACGCCGATACAGCCGAACTGCAGCAGTGGTGGACGGCGTTTGGCGATCCGTACCTGACTCGCCTGGTGACGCTGGCACTGGCGCAAAACCTCGACCTGGCGCAGGCTGCAGCCAGGGTGCACCAGGCGCGCGCAGTGCTTGGCGCGGCCGATGCCGCATTGCTGCCCTCGGCCAATCTCGAAGGCCAGACCGCGCGCGCCTATCAATCGGTGCAGACGCCACTGGGCAAGGTGCTCGATGCCACGCCCGGGTTCGCGCGCGCCGGCAGCGCGCACGAAGTCAACCTGGAAGCGTCATGGGAACTCGACCTGTTCGGCGGCCTGCGCCGCGAACGCGAAGCGGCGCGCGCCGACTACGAGGCGACGGCAGCGGGATGGGCGGCAGCGCGCCTGGCCGTGGCGGCACAGACGGCCGACTTGTACCTGACCATCCAGGGCCTGCAAACGCGGCGCGATCTGGCACGCAAGCAGGTCGACACCCAGGCGGCGGCGCTGGACATCGCGACACTGTTGTACGGCAAGGGGTTGGTGAACGAGCCGACGCTGCGGCAAGCCGAGGCGGCACTGTCGCAGGCGCGCGCGGCCATGCCAGGCCTGGAAACGGCGCGCGAAGTGGCACTGCATGCGCTCGACGTGATGCTGGGCGCGGCGCCCGGTACCCATGGCCACGAACTGCCCGCCAGCGGCATCATCGCGGTCGCGCCACGCATCACGGCCGGGGGTACGCCAGGCGACCTGCTGCGGCGCAGGCCCGACCTGATCGTGGCCGAGCGGCGCCTGGCCGCAGCGAGCGCGCGCACCGGCGCGCAAATGGCCGAATACTATCCCAAACTGAGCCTGGGCGGCCTGCTCGGCAGCACCACCGCCGGCGGCTCCCTGTTTGCCAGCGGGTCCGGCCAGGTTGCGGGCGTGCTCGGCATGCGCTGGCGCCTGTTCGATTTCGGCCGCATCGCTGCGCAGATCGACGCCGCCCGGGGCCAGGAAGCCGAGTTACTGGCGGCCTATCGTCTGGCCGTGCTGCGTGCCGCGGAAGACGTGGAGAATGCCTGTTCGGCACTGCTCGGGTACGAACAGCAGGCAGGCCTGCTGGCGCAAAGCGTCGATGCGCTGCAGCGCGCGCGTGCCTCTGCACTGGCGGTCTTTCACAAGGGAGCGATCAGCCGCCACGATGTGCTGCAGGCCGACGCCCAGCTGTTGCGGGCCGAGGATGCGCACGCGCAGGCGCAAACGGCCGCCGCACGTGCGGCGGTCGCCACCTACAAGGCGCTGGGCGGCGGCTGGCAGGCGCCAGCGCCTGCGGCCCTTGCTGCGCGGTAAAGCCGGGACAGCGCTCAGAAAAAGTGGCGCATCCCCGCCATCACGCCATTCTGCGTGCGGCCCGCGCCCACGGTGCCGCCCGCGTCCAGCGCCACGGCGGCAGCGCCATCGTTGTCCATGCGGCCGATGGCGCTGTAGACGGCCGTGCGCTTGGACAGGTGATACGTCAGGCGCACGGTGGCCAGGGTGGCATCGTTGGGACTGTGCTTGACGGCCAGCCTCGCGATTTGCCCATCGAGGACCAGCGCGGGAGCGACCGGCCAGGCGGCGCCCACATACAGCAGTTGCGAGTCGACTTGCCCCGTGGCGGCGCGGATGGTGCGGTCGATGATGCCGCCGCCGATTTTCAGCTTGTCAGCCATGGCGTAGGCGCTGGCGATCACGCGGCGGTCGAAGTTGCGGCTCGATGTGAGGCCGTTGGCCGCGCCCGCGTTGCCGTACATGATGTCGTACGACGCCGTGGCGCCGTAGCGGCCTGTGTCATAGCCCAGCAAGGCAGTGATTTGGCGGCAGGCCTTTGCATTGCCCGCCACTTCGCCCGCGCAGCCCGTGGCCGCCGGCCCGCCCGCTGCCGAGGCATCGCGCCCCAGGCTGTAGGTGGCGCCCACCGTCACGTCGGAAAACGTGCCCAGGTAGCCGATGGCGTTGTCGCTGCGCGCATTCGGCAGGTACAGATCGAGGCTGCTGATGGAAAACAGGGCCGGGCCCATGATGTCGGACTTTTGCGTGGCCCAGAACGACATATTCATTTGCCGCCCCAGCATCACGCTGCCATAGCGCCCCTTCAAGCCCACGTATGACTGGCGGCCGAACAATCTCCCGCCCTGCCCCGCGATGCCCGTATCGACGCCGAAGCCCGATTCCAGCGCAAAGATCGCTTGCAAGCCGCCGCCCAGGTCTTCCACGCCCTTCAAGCCGAAGCGCGATGGCAATGAACCCGTCAAGGTGGGCATCTTGGTGACGCTGTCGCCGGCCGCGTTGGCATTCGTCGTGTAGGCCACTGAGCTGTCGAGCACTCCGTACAGGGTGACGCTGCTTTGCGCGTGGGCGCTGGTGCTCACGCCGTGGGCGCACGCGCCCAGCAGCGCCATGGTGATGGCGTTGATTTTTCTCATGCTTGTCTCCGTTTTTTGTGGTTTTATTCTGCGTCTGGCTGCACATCGGGGTGCGCCTGCTGAAAAGCCGGCAGCGCCTCGCAATGCGCGACGATGCGCAGGATCGTCGGATACGGCGCCAGGTCGCACTTGAATCGCAGCGCGTTGTATACCTGCGGCACCAGGCAGCAGTCGGCCAGTGTCGGCGTGTCGCCATGGCAGAACATGCCTGTATGTGCGCTGCTCGCCAACTCCGCTTCCAGCGCGGCCAGGCCCAGATGGGTCCAGTGCTGGTACCACGCATTCTTCTGTTCCTGCGACAGCGCCAAGGGCCCCGTCAGGTAATTGAGCACGCGCAGGTTGTTCAGCGGGTGGATGTCGCAGGCGCAGACCATGGCCAGCTGGCGCACGCGGGCGCGGCCCGGCGCGTCGGCCGGCAGCAGTTTTTGCCCCGCCTGTGTCTCGTCCAGGTATTCGATAATGGCCAGCGATTGCGTCAGCACGGCGCCGCCGTCCTCCAGCACGGGCAGTAGCTGCTGCGGGTTAAGGCTGGAAAACGCGGGCGTGAACTGCTCGCCGCCATTACGGCTCAGGTGCACATAGGCCGTATCGGCGTGGAGGTTCTTCAGGTTCAGCGCGATGCGCACGCGGTAAGAGGCGGAGCTGCGGTAATAGCCATGCAATTTCATACGGTGCTTTCAGTCAGGGTAGCTGGAACGGCGGCAGAGCGATTCCGGACGCGCATCAAACGACCCATGGCCAGCAGCGCCAGGGACGCCAGCACGGCCGGGATGGCCAGCAGGAAGAAGATGGTTTCGTTATCGAGTTTCAGGGTCAGCATCAGGCCACCGGCCATGGAGCCCAGCACGGAGCCGCTGCGGCCCACGGCGGCGGCCCAACTGACGCCTGTGGCGCGGCTTGACGTGGGGTAGAACGCAGCGGCCAGCGCATTGGCGCCCACTTGCGAACCGCTGACGCCAAAGCCCACGCCGAAGACGGCCAGCACCAGCAAGGCCAGGCTGCTGCCCGACAGGGCCACGACGACGATGCAGCCGGCGGCCGCCAGGTAGGCGATGCTCAGCACTTTATGGGGGCTATAGCGGTCCATCCAGCGGCCCAGCAGGATGGCGCCCACCGTGCCGCCCACCTGGAACATCACCGTCACCAGAGAGGCGTTAGACAGGGACAGGCCATTGCCGTTAAGCAAAGTCGGCATCCAGCTAGAGAGCAAATAGATGATGAGCAGGCTCATGAAGAACGTGGACCACAGCAGCAAGGTGCCACCAATCACGCCGGGACGGAACAGTTCCGCCATGGGGGAGCCTGCGAGTTTTTTGTCGCTGACCACGAGGCGCGGCAAGGCGGCCAAGGCGGGCGCGATGCGGCGCACGATGTTCAACACCTGGCTACCGTCGCGTCCTTTCAATACCAGCCAGCGCAGGGACTCGGGCAGCGCCAGCAGCAGCACAGGCACCAGCAGCAGGGGCAAGGCACCGCCCAGCATCAGCACCCCGCGCCAGCCGATCAGGTGCAGCAGCTGCGCCGAAGCCAGGCCGCCCAGCGCGGAACCGATGGTAAAGCCGCAGAACATCATGGTCACGAGGCCGGAACGGCGCTGCTGCGGGCAGTATTCGGACGTCATGGTCACCGACGTCGGCATGGCGCCGCCCAGGCCCAGCCCCGTGAGGAAGCGCAACACCAGCAGCATCGTCAGATCCGTCGACCAGGCCGACAGCAGGCTGGCCGCGCCGAAGAAGGCGACGGACACGATCAGCACAGGACGGCGGCCGTAGCGGTCCGCCAGGGGACCGAATAAAAATGAGCCAGCCATCAGGCCAAACAGCCCGGCGCCGAACAGGGGCGCCAGCGCGGCGGGGGTCAAACCCCATTCGGCGCGGATGGCAGGCGCGATGAAGCCGATCGAGGCCGTGTCGAAGCCGTCGATGGCGACGATCAAAAAGCATAGCCAGAGAATCAGCTTCTGGTAGCGGGAAAACGGGTGACTGTCGAGGAAGTGCTGGACGTCGGTGCTGGCATTGCTGTTCATGCTGTCTCCATTCTTGTTGGTGGCATTACCGGGCTGCGCGATCTGTGCCGCGCTGGCCCGGGGATGTTTATTGCACGGCGACGGTGATCGGCGTCAAGCCTGCGATGCGCGCCTCCATGGTTTGCCCGCTGGTGACGGCACCCACGCCTTCGGGCGTGCCCGTCATGATGATGTCGCCCGGCTGCAGCTCGAACAGGGTCGACAGATTGGCAATGACTTCATTGACGGACCAGATCAGGTGCGTGAGGTCGCTCGTCTGCACGACCTTGCCGTCCACTTCCAGCACGATGGCACCCGTGGTGATCTCGCCGGACGCGGCGATGGGCGTGAGCGCGCCAATGGGGGCAGAATAGTCGAAGGCCTTGCCGATTTCCCACGGGCGCCCCTGTTCGCGCATGCGCATCTGCAGGTCGCGCCGCGTCATGTCCAGGCCCACGCCATAGCCGAAGATGTGCGACGGCGCATCCTCCAGGGCGATATTGCTGCCGCCTTTGCCGATAGCGACCACCAGTTCGATTTCATGGTGGTAATTCGACGTCTGCGCCGGATATGGCACGTTGGCCGTCACGCCGGGCGGCACGGGCACGACGGACTTGTCGTCGTTCGGCTTGCAAAAAAAGAATGGCGGTTCGCGGTCCGGGTCAAAACCCATTTCGCGCGCATGGGCCGCGTAATTGCGGCCCACGCAATAGATGCGGCGCACGGGAAACTGGCTATCGGTGCCGACGATGGGCAGGCCGGCGATGGCTTGGGGGGCAAAGATGAAGTTGGTCATGTCAAAGTCCTGTCTGAAAAATCAATCGGTCAAAAACTGCTCGCGCAGCACGCCCATCGCTTGCTGCACGGGGCGGTCGGAAAAACTGAACAGCACCACGTCTTCCTGCGGGCAATCGAAGGAAACGGCGGCCCATGAAGGCACGACGAAGGTGTCGCGCGGGGCGAAGTCGAATAGCTGCTCGCCTATCGTCACCGTGCCACGGCCTTCGACCACGCTGTAGACAGTGCCGTCCGTGCTGCGCGCGCGCTTGCCCGCAAACCCTTTGGGCAGCAGTTGCATGAAGGTGGCCATGGTCGGCATGGGCGAGCCACCCGTCAGGGGGTTCACATATTTGAGCTTGTAGCCGTGCCAGCAGTCGATGGCGTCCGTGCGCGACAGCAGGTCCAGCGCTTCGCGCGAGCGGGCATACGGGTAGTTGAAGATGGGCGACGTGGCGCCCTCGTGCAGCCGCTTCACGGGCGCCATGTTGTAGCCGTAGCGGGCGAAGCTCTGGCCTTCCGGGCGGGTGACGGTCTGGCTGTCTTCCGTGTCGTTTTCCGCGAAACCGGAATCGAAATAGCGGAGCATGGGAATGTCGAGGCCATCGAGCCACACGACAGGCTCGCAGACGCCATCCACACCCAGGTTGCCATGGTCATGCCAGGTCCACGAGGGAGTAATGATGAAGTCCCCCGGATGCATGGTGGTGCGCTCGCCCGCCACGGTCGTGTAGGCGCCCTGCCCGCTCACGACAAAGCGCAGCGCCGACTGGCTGTGACGGTGCGACGGCGCCACTTCTCCGGGCAAAATCAGCTGCAAGCCCGCGTACAGCGATTGCGTAATCGAGGAGCGGCCCGGCAAGGCCGGGTTTTCCAGCACGAGGACGCGGCGCACGGCTTCGTGGGCCGTAATCACCTCTCCGGCGCGCGCCAGCTGCGGCGCGATGTCGGCATAGCGCCACAGGGCGGGAGCATACGGCGCCGTCGGATGGGGCGGCACCAGGGTGTGCAAGGATTGCCACAGCGGCGACAGATGCATGCCGCTCAGGGCTTCATATAAAGCCTCGCGTTCGGGCGTTTGATGGGAAGTCATGCTGCGTCCTTCTCGGTGGTGGCCAGGCAGGTTTGCGCCGTCCAGCCATACAGCCAGGCCAGCGCCTCATAGAATTGCGCGGGCGTGCGGCCGCGCCACAGGTCGTTACGCACCAGGCGTTCGACGCCTTTGGCGTGATACAGACGGCCCATTTCGCGCGCCGACAGCACGACGCGCGCGGTGCGGGCGATGCGCGAGGTTTGATACAGCTGGAAGGCGGCGGCCATGTCGAAATCGCAGGCGCGCACGGCCTCGCCCAGGGTCACGGCATCTTCCAGCGCCATGCAGGCGCCCTGCGCCAGGTATTGCAGCATCGGGTGGGCCGAGTCGCCCAGCAAGGTCATGCGCTTCGTGCTCCAGTTGGCGACGGGGTCGCGGTCGGCCGTGCTCCAGCGTTTCCACGAGGTAGGCTTGTGCAGCAGCTGGCGCGGCTGCGCGTGGACGCCGTCGAAGTAGGACAGCACTTCTTCCTTGCTGCCGTCCTTGACGCTCCACGCTTCCTGATCGCGGCTGTGGAAGGTCACTACCAGGTTGTATTGCTCGCCATTGCGCAGCGGGTAATGCACGAGGTGGCAGTTCGGCCCGGCCCAGACGACGGGCGCGTTCCAGCGCAAATCGGCCGGCATGTCGGCGGCCGGCACCACGGCGCGGTAAACCACGTGGCCGGAGACGCGCACCGCATCGCCCACGATACGCTCGCGGATCACGGACTTGACGCCGTCGCAGCCGATCAGTACATCGGCGCGGAAGCTGCGTCCCGCCGCATCGACCACGGTGACGCCCGTGTCGTCTTCCGTCACGTCCGTCACCTGCGACGACGTCACGAACGTGATCAGCGGCGAGGTGCGCACCGCGTCGAGGATGGCGCCGTGGATGTCGGCCCGGTGGATGACGGCGTAGGGATTGCTGAAGCGCTCACGGAAGGCCGTATCGACGACAAAAGTGCCTACCTCGGTCGCGTCGACGGCATCCATCATCACCAGGCGTTCCGTGAAGACGGCCTTGGCACGCGTGCGTTCTCCCACGCCCAGCGCGTCCAGCGCGGCGAAGGCGTTGGGCGCCAGCTGGATGCCGGCGCCGATCTCGCCCAGGGTCGAAGCCTGTTCCAGCACGGTGACGGCCAGCCCCAGGCGCGACAGGGACAGGGCGGCGGCCATGCCGCCAATGCCGCCGCCGACGATCAAGACCGACGGTTTGTGGGGTGCTTCCATTTCTTTCCTCCAATTGATCTGTGTGCTTGCGCGATGCACGTTTGACGTGCTCTTGGTATGACAAGCAGTGTGCCGACAGCTCAATATTTGGTAAAGCGATGGAATACAATAGCAACAATCAGGTTTTTAAATAATGGTAGGGAGGCTAGTCCATGTCGCGCTTCGATATCGAACTGCTGTTCATCTTTGACGAGATCTATAAAAGCCGTAATGTGACGCGCGCGGCGGAAAACCTGGGCTTGCCGCAGTCGACCGTGAGCATTGGCCTGGGCAAGCTGCGCACGCATTTCGGCGACCGCCTGTTCGCGCGCACCTCGAAAGGCATGGAGCCGACACCGCGCGCGCAAAACGCCGTGCAGGATGTACGCGCCGCAATTGCCGCCTGGCAGCACGCACTGGCCGACCAGCCCGTGTTCGACCCGGCCGCCAGCACGCGCGAATTTGCCATCTGCATGACGGACATCAGCGAAATCGTGCTGCTGCCCACGCTGCTTAACCATCTGCAGCAGATCGGGCCTGGCATCACCCTGGACGTGTCAAAGATCGCCACCGACACGCCCGAGCGCCTGGAAGGAGGCGAAGTGGACCTGGCCGTGGGCTTCATGCCGCACCTGGAATCGGGGTTTTATCAGCAGAAGCTGTTCGACCAGCACTTTGTCTGCCTGGTATCCAGCAGCCACCCGCGCATCCGCGACAGCATCACCGTGGAACAATTCCTGCAGGAGGGGCATATCGAAGTGAAAAGCTCGGGCACGGGACATTCCATCGTGGAAAAGGTCCTGGCGGCGGCTGGCGTGCAGCGGCGCATCGTGCTGAAACTACCCAGCTTCCTCGGTGTATCGCGCATCGTCGCCGAAACCCAGTACATCGTCACGGTACCGTACCGCTACGCGCTGCAAATGCAGGACCACGAAGCGTTCCGCATCCTGCCCCTGCCCGTGGCGCTGCCCAGCTTTTCAGTCAAGCAGCACTGGCACGAGCGCTACCATGAAGATGCATCGAACCGCTGGCTGCGCCAGACGATGGCGCAGCTGTTTGGGGCTGGCGACGCCACAACCTTGCCTATCGGATAATTTTTCCGCATACTGCCACACCTAGCCTTTTCACTGCCTTCCACTATGCCCATCAGCCTGCGTGCCGTCACCGCCGACAATTTTGACATCATCAGCGAACTGCCTTTGCTGCCTCAGCAGCGCGACTATCTGGCCAGCAACGACTATTCCATCGCGCAAGCGAGTTTCCATCCCGCCACCATGCATACGCGCGCCGTGTATGACGATGAGGAGGTGATCGGTTTCCTGATGTTCGTCTCGCCCGACGACGACGATCCGCCCGGCCACTACCAGATCTGGCGCTTCATGATCGATCACCGGCGCCAGGGACAAGGCCATGGCCGGACCGCCCTCGCTCTGGCACTGGCGGAAATCCGCACGCGACCGGATGCGCGCAGCATCGAAATCTGCTACAAGCCTGGTAATGCCAACGCGAAACAGTTCTATGCGAGCATGGGTTTCGTGGAAAAAGGCATGGATGCCGATGACAATGACATGCTGGCCGTCATTGATCTGACCTAACTGAGCTGACCTTCGGGGAAGGCATGCGCCGGGAAATGCCGCCGATCATGCGGCGTAGGTACAGCTTGATTGTCTGGCTGCGGCGGAAACTGTTTCGGCGCAGCCAGACTGGGCATGGCAGGCAAGAAAGGGCAAGATGCGCTAAGCTGCTTCCGCCCCAACACTTTACAAGGACCACCATGACCCTGATCGTCGTCGCCACCATCGATGCCCAAGCTGACCATATCGACGCCGTGCGCGCCGCCCTGGAAGCAGTCGTACCGCCCAGCCGCGCGGAAAGCGCCTGCCTGCGCTACGAGTTGCACATCGACAACAAGATTCACACGCGCTTCATCATGCTGGAAGAATGGGCCGACCAGGCGGCGCTGACGGCGCATTATGCGACGCCCCACTTCAATACGCTGGTCGCCGCCGTGGGCGACAAGGTCGTCAAGATCGACGTGGCTGAGTTGAGCAAGCTGAAATAAGGGCAAGCGCGTGGCCATAAAGAAATGTTGCCATCTATAATATGGCAACTATTCCTTATGGCCATCATGACACCATTTCCCAAGATACGCGGCGCCGCAGCGGCAGCCGCCTTGACTCTCTGCACCGGCGCCTCGGCGCAAGCGCCCATGCCCAAGCTCGCGGGCGAGTACAACTTGCTCTCCTCGACGACCGTGCCGCCCAGTACCTGGGGCTATTCCAAGGCCCGTGTTTCAATCAAGCAGCTCGACGACCGTCACCTGCTGATCCTGCTCGCCTGCGAATGGAAACGCGAACCGAAGGCCGTCTGCGGCGATTACTTCTATGCCCAGTGGCGCGACGAGGGCCTGTACCTGCAGGATATGAACACCTTCGCCATGCGCCTGTATTTCGATCCCGCCTCGCGCAAGCTCACCATCATTTCGCGCGGCGCCGACGCCAAGCAGAGCGTGCGGCACGAGGTCTTCGGCACGACGACCGCGCCGCTGGTCGACACAGCCCTCGTGCGGCGCATGAAGCGCGAGCAATCGAATGCCGACAGCAAGGAAAACCGGCGCGTGTTCGGGCCCCACACGAAGTGGGACTACCAGGAAAACCGCATCGAATTCCAGCGCCAGGACTTGACGGCTCCATGATGTCGCGTCTGATCCAGCCCATGCGGCGCCAGCTGCTGCGCCTTGCCGGCACCTTGCTGTGCTCTCCCATGCTTGCGCGTGCGGCCGATGACGGCCTGCCCGTCGCCGTGCGCCAGCGCATCCTGTCCACCCTCGACTCTCCGCTGCCCAAGGTGCTCAATGTGCACCATCTGGCGCTGATACGGCGCTTCAACATCGGCTGGTCGCCCGTGGAAAGCGGCGCGCCCATGCTCAATCCGGCCTACCCGCTGGGCAAAGGCGATACCCTGGCGCTGGCCATGCAAGCCATCGCCAGCAAGGATGCAGCGCTGGCCGCGCAGCGCCTGATGGAAGCGTCGCAAATGCTGCCCCACTTCGTGCACATGGCCGACCTGAAACCGGGCAGCTATGCCAACGGCAAGGCGCCCTTCGTCCTGACCGGACAACATGTGACATTGCTGCGGCAGCAGTCATGGATGTCGCTGGAAATGCTGGGCATGGGCGCGGCCGAGGATTACCTGGCCGAGGGCTACTGGCCCACCCCGTCCGTCGACGGCAAGCGCCCGTATGGCGACTTCACGAATTACCCGGTCGAGATGGCGCAAGCGCTGGGCCTGCCCGTGCGCCAGCAAGCGGACGGCAACCTGGCCATCACGCCCGCGCTCCGGACGGAGCTGAAGGTGCTGCACCAGCAAACCATGCCTGCACTGCAAGTGTTCGTGCGGCAGGCGGGGTTGAGGCGCAATACGCTCTAAGCGTGCCGGGCCGGATTGCCCGGCTTTACAGGGAATCGAGCCTGGCCAGCATACTGGCCGCCTGCTGCCGGAAATCCGCTATCGTCGCCGCGTCCATTTTCTCCAGCTGGCGATACGCCATGCCTATGCGGGGATTGCGTTCCAGGGTGTCCGCGTTGCGATGAAAAAAATCCCAGTACAGGGCATTGAAGGGGCAGGCACGCTCGCCGATGCGCGCCTTTTTATCGTAATGGCAGCCTTTGCAATAATCGCCCATGCGGTCGATATAGGCGGCGCTGGAGACATATGGCTTGGTGGCCAGCAAGCCGCCATCGGCGAACTGGCTCATGCCGACGGTATTGGGCAACTCCACCCATTCGAAAGCATCGATATAAATACCCAGGTACCAGCCATGCACCCTGGCAGGATCCAGGCCGGCAAGCAGCGCGAAATTGCCGATCACCATCAGGCGCTGGATATGATGCGCGTGTGCCTGCTCCAGTGACTGGGTGATCGCCTGCGACAGGCAATGCATCTTCGTCTTGCCATCCCAGAACCACGAAGGCAGCGGGCGCGTGTGGCCAAAGAAGTTCTTCTCCGCATAGCCGGGCATATGCGCCCAGTAAACACCACGCACATACTCGCGCCATCCGAGTATCTGGCGGATGAACCCCTCCACCGCAGCCAGGGGCGCATGGCCGGCGTGATAAGCCGATTGTGCCCTCGCGACGACTTCGCGCGGCTTGAGCATTTTCACGTTCAGCGCGAACGACAGCAAAGAATGAAACAAGCGCCATGCCTTGCTGCTCATCGCATCCTGGAAATCGCCAAAATGCGGCAATGCATGGGCGATGAAGGCATCGAGCTGCTGCAGCGCTTCGTCCCGGTTCAGCGCCCATGGCAGCCGGTCGGCCTGGGGAGCGCCAAAGCTTTTCACGCCTGCGGCGACGATGGATTGCCATAATTGCCCATGATCGTGCAGCGTGCGCGGGTCTTGCGGCTCGGCGGGCGTACCGCGCCAGGGCTTGCGGTTATCGTGATCGAAGTTCCATTGGCCGCCCACGGGTTTTTTCGCGTCTTCCATCAGCACCTGATGCGTGCTGCGCATCTGGCGATAGAAAAACTCCATCAGCCATTGCTTGCGTCCGGCAAAAATATCGGCCACCTCGTTGCGGGCCGTATAGAAATGGTCGCTGTCGACCATCAGCCAGGGGATGGTCGAGCGTCGTCCCGCCTGGTAGAGCTGCTGGTCAAGGCGCCATTCGTCCGGTGCCTGGTATTCGAAGGCGCCGGCGTCATAACGGGTAATCAGCGCTTCGATATTCTCCGGTATCGAGCGCGTGCTTGCCGCCTCGTCGATGGCGATGTAATGGACTGTGTGGCCGAGCTGGCGCAGCTGGCGCGCCAACTCCCGCATGGCTGCGAAGATCGCCAGGATTTTCTGCGCATGATGCAGCACGTAATCCGTTTCTTGCCGCACTTCCATCAGGACATAGATGGTGGCGTCATCGACTTCGGTGAACCAGCGATGCTGCGCATTGAGCTGGTCGCCGAGTATCAGGCGCAGTGTGGGCTTGTGTGAGGTCATGATTATTCTTTGCGATGGTTGAATTTGCCATGGCGGCGGCGCCTACCCTTGCGGCACCGGGACCGGCACCGGCGCCGGAGCGGGTTGCGGTGCCGGGGATGGCGCCGGCTCCTGCACCGCCTTGCCATGCGACTCCTGTCCACCCTCGCCTTCGGCCGGCATGGCCAGCGGCGCTGGCGGCGCGCCTTCCTGCAGCAAGTTGCCCGGCTCTTCCACCGGCTCATCCTGTGGCTCCTCGACCACTTCCACATGGCGTAGCGGCGGTGGCGGCTTGCCGCCGGGGAAGATGGCGTCGCGCGACAGCTTGCCCGTATCGAGCGCCGTCTTGAAGAAGTCGCCCACCACCAGCACGGCGTTGTGGCCGCCCTGGCCCCAGTAATTGCTGCGCATGGTGACCCTGGCGTCATTGAAACCTACCCAGGCCCCGCCCACCAGTTCCGGATGCATCAGGATAAACCAGCCATCCGCATTGTTTTGCGTGGTGCCGCTCTTGCCAGCCACGTCGGAGCGGATGCCGAAGCGGCTGCGGATGGCCGTGCCCGTGCCGCGGTCGATCACGCCGCGCATCATGTCCGTCAGGGTGGCGGCCGATGCCGCCTGCATGGCGCGCGTGGGCTTGTCTTCGCCAAAACGGGCGATGACCGTCCCTTCGCGGTCTGTGATGTGCGTCACGACGAACGGCAGTCGCGCCTCGCCCTGGGCCGCGATGCTGGCGTAGGCGTTGACCATTTCCAGCAAGGTGACGGGACTGGTGCCCAGCGCCAGCGACGGCACTTTTTCCAGCTTGCTGTCGCGGATGCCCAGTGCGCGCGCCAGCTTGATGATAGGCGGCAAGCCGACATCCTGCATCACTTGCGCCGTGATGGTGTTTTTCGAGTAGACGAGACCGTCTCGCATGGTCATGTCGCGCCCCGTGGTGCCGCTCATGTCCGTGGGTCGCCATATCGTGCCGTCGGATGCCTTGATATCCATCACGGCATCGCGGTAGACGTGTTCGGGACTGAGGCCCTTTTCCAGCGCCGCGCCATACACGATAGGTTTAAAAGTGGAACCGGGCTGGCGTGCCGCCTGCGACACATGGTCGAATTGTTCGCGCGCAAAGTCGCGGCTGCCTACCCAGGCGCGCACGGCGCCCGTGGCCGGGTCCATGGCCGCAAAGCCCGCTTCCAGGCGCGTCTTCGACTTGCGCAGGGCCGCCATGAAGGCGCGGTCGCCTTTCAGCTGCGCCAGCGCTGCCTCTGGCGTGCCGCCGGCGGCCGTCAGCTTGCGGTAGTCGCCCGACTCGCGCACGAAGGCGTCCAGCAGGGCCGGATGCGATTTCCAGAAGTAATCGAACGGCACGCTGCCGCCCTGCATGCCCGCATACATTCCCGTCGAGGTAGACGACGGCACCCCGGCGCGGCTCCATTCCACGTCGGCAATGGCCTGCAAGGCGTTCGCCTGGCGCTCGACGGCGCGCTCGGCCGCCTGCTGCAAATCATGGTCGAGCGTGGTGTGCACCACCAGGCCATCGCGCTCCAGGTTGTAATCGTTCTCGTCAGCCCAGTCGATCAGCCACTTGCGCACATAGGCCGTGAAGTGGCTGTCCGACTGCGCCCGCTCGCTCTGGCGTTCGAAATGCAGGCGCAGCGGACGCTTGATCAACTGCTGGTAACGCGCTTCGTTGATAACATCATGTTTGCGCATCTGGCCCAGCACCACATTGCGCCGCTGCAGGGAACGCTCGGGATTGCCGACGGGATTGTAGTAATTCGTGCCCTTGAGCATGCCAACCAGGGTGGCGCTTTCCAGGATGTCGAGGCGCGACGCGGGCTTGTCGAAATACGTACGGGCCGCCATTTCGATGCCGTAGGTGTTGTACAGAAAAGGTACCGTGTTCAGGTAGGCTTCCAGGATTTCCGTCTTGCTGTAGGTGGCCTCGATCTTCAGGGCCGTGATCAGCTCCTTCAGCTTGCGGTTCAGGTTGCGCGAGCGGCCAATTTCCTCGGGGAACATATTGCGCGCCAGCTGCTGCGTGATGGTGGAACCGCCCTGGGGGTTGCCCCCGGCCGTGTGCAGGATGGCGCCGGCAGTTCGCGTGAAGTCGATGCCGTGGTGTTCGTAGAAACGGTGGTCTTCCGTCGAGATCAATGCGCTGATCACGTTCGGCGAAATCTGCTTCAAGGTGACCCGCTCCTGCAAGCCCTGGTCGAAACGGACCAATTCCTTGCCATCGGCGCTGACCATGGTGCTCGGTGCGGCCGCGCGCGCCTGGCGCAAGTCGTGGATGCTGGGCGTCAAGGGGATCAGCAGCAGCATGTACAGCGTCACCATGCCCAGCACGGCCAGGAAAGACCATAGTCCCAGCACCAGCGCGCGTCGCACGGGCGGCAAGGTCATCAAGTGCGCGTGGCCGCGCCGGTACAGCGCCACCGCCTTGACCCACGCCAGCCCCGCCACGCGAACGACCTGCGCGCGCGCCTGTATCAATGCCTGCCGTGCTTTTTCCTGAAACTGCTCCATGCCTGATGCCATGCTTGTAACCTTGTCTGATGCCGGATGATCCGTTTCAGCAAGTATATAGGGCGGGCAATGTGGCGGGATGGAAATAAGTAAGCGGAAGTACGGAAGATGTCAGGATTATTGCCCATCCGTACAACAAGCAGTTATTATCGGGAGGCAACCCAGCCACACTCAATGAAGGACGAAGCGATGCCAACTCTGTCTGCACGCCAGCAACTGCAAGCCATCTTCCTTGCCTCCTGCGGCTTTGCCGTGTTTTGTTTTGGTATCCGGCTCGGTTATCAACTGGCCCATCGGCTTCTCTCGGGGGCCTAAGCGAGACAGGCATCGAGCCGCGCCAAGGTGATGCCCACGTGCTCGCCCACGCAGCGTGCGTCCCGCGTATAAAAAGCATCTTCCACTAGCAGCAGGCCGCAGTCGCACACGACGGGGTCGACGCTGATCACCTCGCCCAGCGCCAGGTAGCGCCAGCCTTCGAGCCGCAGCAGGCGCTTTTCGCGGCCAGGATTGGCGCTGAAAATGCCGTCCCAGTCATCGCGCTCGCTGGCCATGGGCCACAGTTCGGCCTGGAACTGCGTGCCGGCGGCCATTTGCCCGCCGCCGAACTCGTCCATCACGTGCAGGCGCTGGCCGCCCACCTCGATCACGGCTTCCAGATAGTCGCCCTCGGTCACAATGAAGGTGGCGGCAACGATGCTGGCCGTCACTTCTGCGCCTGCTCCAACAGGGCCGGCAACTCTTTCAGCATGGCGTCGCGCGTGCGCAGTCCCGCCGATGGCAGGCCTTTCTGCTCGTCCTGCACCAGGCGCGCGAAGACGATGCTGCGCTCGCCCTTGCTGGCCCAGCCCACGAACCAGCCATAGCCATGCGCTTCGTCAAAGCTGCCGTCGGCCTTGCGCGGGAAGGCCGCACCCGTCTTGCCATGCACTTGCCAGCCGCCCACGTCTGCCAGGCGCGTCAGGCGCTGCGTTTCCTGCATCGCCTGCTTGCTCACGGGCAACTGGTAATTGACCAGCTTGCGCAAGAAACCCAGCTGTTCCAATGGTGAAATTTTCAGCGAAGAGCTGATCCACGAGCGCTCCAGGCTATTGTCCTTGCCCGGGTCGCCCGAGACGTCCGCATTGCCATAGCGCAAAGCCCTGGTGTATTTCTGGAAGCGCTCGGCGCCCAGCGCCTGCGTGATCTGCTGCGAATACCAGACGACGGAATACTGCATCCAGCGCGACGGGTCCGTATCCTGGCGCCACGCTTCACCGCCCCAGTCCACATAGCCCTGGCGGTATGGCAGGATGGGCTTGTGCTCATCCTTGAGGAAACCGGCGTCATAGCCCATCAGGCTGAGCGCGATCTTGAACGTGGAGGCAGGGGTAACGCGGTCGATGCAATTGCCTTCTTGCAGCAAGACGGCGCCCGTCCTGGCGTCGGCCATGGCGGTGCAGATGGTGGCGGCCTGGGCTTGCGAGACGGCCAGAGTGGCGCCTGTCAGGCCGAGGATGAACTGGAAAAATGCGCGATATTTCATGGGCCTCCGGGGTTGGGGGAGCAGAACAAAGCGAAATTGTACCGGGCAGCGCGGCGCGATGCCAGCGGCCATCGATCACCGTGGCCCTGTGACCCTGCAAACTAGCGCCCTGCCGGCGCGCCCGGTTGGCGTTCCCGCTTCAGGTGCTCCTCTTCCAGCTCGTCCATGCCCAGCTTTTCCTCGTCGATCAGCGCATGGTCGCGCCGTTCGCGCTCGAGTTCCTCTTCCAGGCTGGCTTCGCCAGGCTCCTGCGTGATTTTCTCCGGCATGCGGTCTTCCTCCACGGTGGTTGAGTGAAAAGCTCAGGCAAGCTGGCCCGCCTGTGCCACGGCATCGTGCGGATGCAGGCTTTCCATATGCCGTACGGTAACACGCGCCTGCGCATAAGGTGGCGCAAGCGCCGCCTGCACGCGGCGGGCCGCGTCTTCCACATACATCAGATTAGCACCATTGAGGCGCGCGAACGCCTGCTCGTCGGCCCGTTTCACGGCCGTCTGCAGCGGCGTCGCCAGCGCTGCCTCTACAAGGTCGATCAGGGGAAACAGGTTCAGCTCCGCCTGTTCCGTCAATGGCACGGTGACCGTCGCCGTGCTGCGCTGGCTGTGCGGCGTGGCCAGGCTGGCGTGCTCCCGCAGCCAGGCGCGGGCGGCAGCGGCGTCGACGCTTCCTCTGCCGAACTGCGCAGCAAAGGCGTCGGCCAGCAACTGCCGCGCCAGCGCCGCCGAACATGGACAGGTCGACGAATAGCCGATCTCCACCGTCAGGGACAGGGCAAAGCCCTGCGGGGAGCAACTGGACTGCAGACGCACGGGATACGATTTCCAGCCCGACAGTCCCGCCGTCAACAGCGCCGGCTGCCGCCGCAGCACGGGGAACGCCAGCGCCATGCGCGCCTGCGTGCTGCCGCAATCGGCGTGACTGTCCACCATGCGCCGCAACACGGCGGCCAGCGCGCCTGCATCGAGCGGCTGCGCGGCGGCAAACGCATCGAGCAGCAGATACAGGCGTGACATGTGGATGCCCTTGACGTGCGGGTCGGGCAAATCGACTTGCACGTCGGCCCAGGCATGCACTTGCTGCGCCTGCCCACCCTCCTCCAGCCACAGCGGCAAGGCGATGCCCTGCATGCCCACCCACTCCAGCGGCAAGGGGCTGCCCAGATGGGGGCCGGCCGCCACGTCGGGCAGGGGCGAGGAAAGGCAAGTGCGCTTCATGGTGATGACTCCATATGCAAACAAGTTGCATATGATGCAGAAACTCACCCTCTTTTGCAAGTTAATTGCATTACTGGGGCAGGTGCACGCACAGCCTGGCGCCAGCTCAGGCAGCCTTGCGGAACGTCAGATTGATTCGCTGCGCGCCCAGCAGCGCGTGTTCGCCCTCCTTCAGGGGCGCCACGCCATGGAAGCGCAGGCGGTCGGCGCCGCCCCACACCACCACGTCGCCATGCTGCAGGGCGATGCGCGCCGCCTTGTCACCGCGCTCGGCGCCGCCGAACAGGAAAGTGGCGGGCAAGCCCAGCGAGACCGAGACGATGGGCGCGTTGAAATCGCATTCATCGCGGTCCTGATGCAGGGCCATGCGCGCGCCAGGCGCATAGCGGTTGACCAGGCAGGCGTCGGGCGTGAAGCCCGGATAGCCGGCTGCCAGCGCCGCCTGCCGCGCCAGGCGCAGGAATACGGGCGGCATTGGCGGCCACGGAAGGCCGCTGGCCGGATCGAACCGCGCATAGCGGTAGCCGCGTCCATCCGTGATCCAGCCCAGGGGGCCACAATTACTCATGGCAACCGACATGCGCAAGCCCCCCGGCGTGGCCATGTGGCGCAGGGGCGCCGCCAGCACGATGGCGTCCAGCGCCGGCAGCACCTCGTCCAGGTAAGGCAGAGCGAAGCCGCGCAGCAGAACCGACGCGGACGTGCCGGGCACCAGCGGCGCCGGGCCGGCCTGGGCGTAGTCTTCATCGGCAAACAGGGACAGGTTCATGCAGCCTATTGTAGGCCTCACATGGAAAAAGCGCGCGCGCCTGGCCCATGGTGCGCTACAGTAGCGTTTCCAGCCACTACCACCCGCCACCACGATGGATCATTACGCCGATTTGCTGCACACCCTGGCGCAACAGGAAGAATCCCTGCAATTCGAACGCTTCGACAATGACGCCGCGCTGGCCGTGGGCCTGTGGATCGTCGAGGAAGTGCGCCGACGCGGCAAGGCCGTCACTGTCAACATCACGCGCAACGGTCAGATCCTCTTCCACCACGCCATGACGGGCGCCACGGCGGACCAGGCGGACTGGATACTCCGCAAGAACAATACGGTACAGCGCTTTTGCCGCAGCTCCTACTACATGGGTATCTCGTACAAGAGCCGCGGCAGCACCTTCGAAGACGTGAAATACCTCGATGACATCGAGTACGCGGGCCACGGCGGCGCCTTTCCCCTGTTGATACGCGGCGTGGGCCTGGTCGGCACGGTAACCGTCTCCGGCCTGGCGCAGGCCGACGACCATGCGCTGGTGGTGGCCGCGCTGCAGGCGCAGCTGGATACGCAGCTGACTCGGTAATCAGGCGGCCAGCGCCCTGCGCAAGGCCGCGCGCGCCAGCAGCCGCGTGGAGTCCAGGGTCGGCAGCGGCGAATTGGCATCGCTGATGATCAGCGGGATTTCCGTGCAGCCAAGGATGACGGCGTCGCAGCCCTGCTCCCGCAAGCCAGCGATGATGGCCTGGAAGCGTGCCACGCTGTCCGGTTTGACCACGCCCGGCACCAGTTCTTCCATGATGATGCGGTTGATCTCGCTGCGCGCATCCTCGTCGGGCCGCACGCAAGCGATGCCGTGCGCCGCCAGCATGTCCTGATACACGGCGCTGTCGACCAGCCAGCGCGTGCCCGTCAAACCGACTCGCTGGTAACCACGCGCGGCCGCTTCGGCGGCCACGACATCGGCGATATGCAGCCAGGGCAGCGGCGAATGAGGCGCCATCAGGGCAAACGCCTGGTGGATAGTGTTATCGGGGCAGATCAGGAAATCGGCGCCGGCGGCGGCCAGCTTGTGCGCCGACGCCAGCATCAGCCCGGCCACACCGGCCAGGTCGCCCCCGTTCAGGCAATCCACATAGCGCGCCAGCGACGGCGTGTGCAGCGTCACTTCCGGGTGTTCATACGCGCCCAGCGCATGCGCGCCCTCTTCGCAAATCGTGCGGTAGCACAGGGCCGCGCCTTCGGCCGAGCAGCCGACGATGCCGATATGTTGTGTCATGTGCTCTTCCCTTTCAATTAAATGCGCTGGCCGCCGTCGATGGGAATTTCCGCGCCCGTGATGTACGAGGCGCGCTCGCTGCACAAAAACTCCACCAGGTCGGCCACTTCAGCCGTCGTGCCCAGGCGGCGCAGGGGAATTTGCGTATCGACGATGTGCGAGGTGCCGGGCGACAGGATCGCCGTGTCGATCTCGCCCGGTGCGATGGCGTTCACGCGCACGTTCAGCGGCGCCATGTCGTTGGCCATTTCGCGCGTCAGCGACGCCAGGGCCGCCTTCGAGCTGGCGTAGGCGGAGCCGGCGAACGGGTGCACGCGGTAGCCGGCAATCGAACACAGGTTCACGACAGAGCCGTGCGCGTTCGACAATTCCTGCGCAAAGCCGCGCGTCAGCGCCAGCGGGGCAAAGAAATTCGTGTTGTACATTTCCTGCCAGGTCTGCATGTCGGTGGTCAGCGAATTGACGCGCGAGCCGCCCGGCCCCTTCGGCGACACGCCCGCGTTGTTGACCAGCGCGTGCAGTTTCGAGTCGCCCAGCATGGGGCGCAGCGTATCGACCATCTGCCCGATCTGGCTCAGGTCCGACAAATCCATGCACACATGTGTGTTGTGCTCCTGGCTGCGCGGACAGCCGCCGGGAATCGGGCTGCGCGACACGGTGATGACCCTCCAGCCCAGGCTGCGGAAGCGTTCCGCGACGGCATGGCCGATGCCGCGGCTGGCGCCCGTGACGATGGCCGTTTTCTGTTCAATCTTGTGCTTGATATGCGTCATGTTCATCCTTGTCTTGTAGTGTTGCGCCGGCGTGGATGCGCTCCTGGCGCATGACATAGGCCAGCATTTGCGTGCCGCCGTCGAGAATGTCCTGTTCGATGGCGCGCCGCGCGGCCGCGCTGTCGCGCTGGCGCAGCGCGCTGATGATGGCGTGGTGATGACCGACACGCATGTCGGGCGAAAAGCTGGCGTAGCCGGCGGCAATCAGGGGCGCCGTTTGCATCCACAAATGGTCGACAAAGCGTTTCAAGGTCGGCATGCCGGCAGCTTGCGCCAGCGCCAGGTGAAACGCCTGGTTGCATTGCAGGGCCGCAGGCAGGTCGTGCCGCGCGATGGCGACTTCATTCGCTTGCAGCAGGCGTTCCAGGTCGGCCAGGGTGGCGCCGTCGATGCGCTGCGCCGCTTCAAACGCGCCCAGCCCTTCCAGTTCCAGGCGCAGCGCGCGGATTTCCAGGTAGCGCGCCACGCTGAGCACGGGCACGCGGAAGTCGCGCGGCGAGCGCAGCACCAATGCCTCTTCCTGCACCAGCTGCAGCATGGCGTCGCGCACGGGCGTGACGCTGGTGCCCAGCTGCAGCGCCAGCTCGCGGATGCGCAGCCGGTCATTCGGCTGGAAGCGCCCCGCCGCCAGCGCGTCGCGCAGCGTCGCATATACGGATTTTCCCAGATTGACGTGCACCAGGCTGTCCAGCGGAGAGTTCATTGGTATTTTGAGTAAGTGCTTTGAAATTGGCATTATGATGCATCATACATCAACATGAAAACAAGCGTTTTCCCATGCGTGCGCAAGAGACAGGAGGCGCCGCAAGAACGTACAATCAGCCGCCACCGTATCGAAAGGAGCGCACTTGAACTGGGACTATCCGCACGCCCACACCCTGCCCGTCATGCCCGTAGCGGCCGACATCGACGGGCTGCAGCATACGAACAATGCCGTCTACGTGCGCTGGTGCGAACATATTGCCTGGCATCACTCGGCCGCTCTGGGGCTGGATCTGGACGATTACCGGCGCCTGGACCGCGCCATGGCGATACGCCGCGGCGAATACGATTACCTGCTCCCCACCAGGATGGGTGAAGCGCTGACCCTGGCCACCTGGCTATGCGCCAGCGATGGCCGCTCCAGCATGGAACGGCGCTTCCAGCTGATCCGCGACAGCGACGGCGCCACCGTCGTGCGCGGACGCTGGGAATTGATCTGCATCGAACTGAGCAGCGGCCGCGCGCGCCGCCTGCCGCCCGAGTTTCTGGCCGTGTACGAACCTGCCATCGTCGCGGCGCGCCAACCGGCGCAGGATTAAGCGGTCAGGCGCGCCGGCTCCAGCGCGATCAGGACGAGCAAGATGCCCAGCGGCACGGCCAGCGCGGCAAAGCCCACGGCCAGGTAGGCAAAGGCGGCCAGGATGGCGCCCACGGCAAAACCCAGCAGGGGCCAGAAGAATTTGAGGCAGCGCTCGCGCGTGGCGCCATCAGCAGCGCCGCGCAGCACGTCGACCGTATCGATCACCAACTGCGTCACATTGCCTGTCATCATGGACGTGGGCGCCAGGTGCGCCAGCAGCAGCCGGCTGATGGCGCTATGCGCGCCCATGGCGGCCGCGCCGAACAGTCCTGCCGTCATGGCCAGCGCGCCCGGCTCCGCAGCCAGCGGTTCGGCCAGCACGCCAGACACCATGAAACCGAGCAGCAGCGCCAGCTCCAGCAGCAGCGTCAGGCGCAGCGCCGGTCCGCCGCGGCGCTCGGCCGCCACGCTCAAGAGCCGCGCCGCCGCTACGCCCAGAATAAACGCGGGAAACGCCAGCAGCTTGAGGGCGATCGAGGCATGCGTGGCATTGGCCAGCGCCGCGCCGATCAGCACGAAGTTGCCCGTCACATGGGCTGTGAACAGGCCAAACAGGGCGACAAAGCCCAGGGTGTCGACATAGCCGGCCAAAAAGCCCAGGCTGATGCCTTGCAAACGGCTGCGCTGCGCAGGGTTCATACACGCTCCTTGAAATTTGCCATCATGATACCGTGCCGCGAGCGCAGCCTGCAGCGGTTTTACACGCCGTTCGGCGAAGTTGCGGGGCTTTTCTTGCGCCCCCGCAGTGCAACATGCATTTCGCTCCTGATTTGCACGCCCATGCTTTAGAATCAGCGACCTCAGCCCCGTAAAAACAGGATAAAACATATGACGGCAGTCGGGAATACCGAACCACAAGAGCTCAAGCGCGGCCTGAAAAGCCGTCACATCCAGCTCATCGCCCTGGGCGGCGCCATCGGCACCGGCCTGTTCCTGGGCATCGCGCAAACCATCAAGATGGCCGGCCCTTCAGTACTGCTGGGCTATGGCATCGCCGGCGTCATCGCCTTCCTGATCATGCGTCAGCTGGGCGAGATGGTGGTCGACGAACCCGTCGCCGGCTCCTTCAGCTATTTTGCCGACAAATACTGCGGCCACCTGCCCGGCTTCCTGTCGGGCTGGAATTACTGGGTACTGTATGTACTGGTCAGCATGGCCGAGCTGACGGCCGTCGGCATCTACGTGCAGTACTGGTGGCCGGGCGTGCCTACCTGGGTCTCGGCACTGATTTTCTTCTGCGCCATCAACGCCATCAGTTTGTTGAATGTCAAAGCCTTCGGCGAAATGGAATTCTGGTTCGCCATCATCAAGGTGGTCGCCATCATCGGCATGATCGTCTTCGGTGCTTACCTGCTTGCTTCCGGCGACGCGGGCCCGCAGGCGTCGGTGGCCAATCTGTGGCAGCACGGCGGCTTTTTCCCGAATGGCTGGCAAGGCCTGGTGATGGCCATGGCCGTCATCATGTTCTCGTTCGGCGGCCTGGAACTGGTGGGCATCACGGCGGCCGAGGCAGATGACCCGAGCACGACGATTCCGCGCGCCACCAACCAGGCCATCTACCGCATTTTGATTTTCTATATCGGCGCACTGGGCATTTTGCTGTCGCTGTACCCGTGGCAAAACGTCGTCACCGGCGGCAGCCCCTTCGTGCTGATCTTCCATGCGCTCGACAGCAACCTGGTGGCCACGGCCCTGAACGTGGTGGTGCTGACGGCCGCCCTGTCCGTCTACAACAGCGGCGTGTACTGCAACACGCGCATGCTGTTCGGCCTGGCCAAGCAAGGCAATGCGCCGCGCGCCCTGCTGCACCTGAACCGCCGCGGCGTGCCGCTGGCGGCGCTGGGCGTGTCGGCCCTGGCCACGGGTGCCTGCGTGGTGGTCAATTACTTCATGCCGGGCGAAGCGTTCGAAGTGCTGATGGGACTCGTGGTGTCGGCGCTGATCATCAACTGGGCCATGATCAGCTGGATCCATTTGCGCTTCCGCGCGCAGAAAAAGATCGAAGGCAAAACGACCTTGTTCCAGAGCCTGGGCTACCCGTTTACCAACTACCTGTGCCTGGTCTTCCTGGCCGGCATCCTGGTGATCATGTACCTGACGCCGGGCTTGCGCATCTCCGTCTACCTGATTCCCGTGTGGCTCGCCGCGCTGGGCGTCGGTTACTGGATCAAGCAAAGCAAGGCCAAGGCGTAAGCTGTTTGCGCCGCATCAAACAAAAAGCCCGTCTTCGCAGGAAGACGGGCTTTTTGCATTGGACGCGCTCAATCGCTAAGCGGCGACGGCCTTGTCCTGCTCCGGCAGCACATCGGCTTGCCACAGGCTGATGGTCCGGCCCGCATACGACTGCAGCAACACGTCATCGCTCAAGGTCAGCAACGCCTGCTTGCGCTGTTCCAGGCGCGCCTCGGACGTCATGTCCTTTTCGCCCGACTTGTACGGCCCCAGCACGGGCAGCAAGTCGCGCAGCACGGAATAATTGCCCGGCGTGGTCTTGTCCGACTCCAGCTTGCCCAGGAAATACTTCATCACGTGCTCGGACTGGTTGCCCTCCTGCCGCAAGCTCGCCTTCACCATCTTGCCATCCTTGTAAGCCACTTGCGCATCGCTGTTGGCCGTATCCTCGATCTGGTGGTAGGTGTAGTTCTGCGATTCCGTATTGTCCAGCAGGCGCAGCGGCACGCCGGGGACCAGCGTTTCATGGAAGCTGGCGCTCAGCTTCGATTGCTGCTGCTGCCTGATTGAACGCGAGTCCTGACTGGCGCCGGCCTGCTCCGTCTTTTGCGACACTTCGTAATTGAAGCCATCCTTTTCCGCGCTGCGCATGGGATTGCTGAATTTCACAGTTTGCGACACGGAGGCGCTGAAATCGGCCAGTCCCGTCAGAATGGACTTGTCCTCGGCCGCCAGGCGCCACTTGCCCGTCGCGGGATTGTCCGTGGCCACTTGCGGCGCGGCGGCATTGCTGTGCAAGGCCGTGAAGCTATCCTTGAGCATGGCCACCAGGCCCGCGTCGCCATGGCCGCGCGACGCCGCCTGGTCGAACTGCTTCATATAACTGTCCAGCGCCTTGGCTTGCCGCTCCTTGCTGCCCAAGGTATTGAGTTGGCTGGCGTCAACCTTCAGGTCCAGGCTGCCGGCCTCGCCGCTGAAGCTGACCTTGCGCTGCGCGCCGTCGGCCTGGAAATCCAGGGTTTGCACGCTTTCCGGCTCGCCGCGCACCTTCACTTCCGCATGCAGCTTCACCGACTCCAGCACTTGCTGGTCGAACTGCATCAAGCCTTCGAGCTTGATTTTCGGCGTACTTTGTCCCATGCCGTCGATGGCTTCCTGAAAACCTTTTGCCAGGTCGCCCAGGGCGCTGGCTTCAGCGTCGCTGAGGTCGCCGCTCGTCGTCATCTTCACGGCCAGTCCATCGCCCTGGCTGTCGAGTGCCAGCTTGACTTCCACGCCGCTTTTCGTCGTGATGCTGAGGGTAACCCGGTCTTCGCCATTACCGTGCAGGCTACCCGGCGCGATGCTGGACGCCGCATAGACATTCGGCGTGGTGCTCGGCGGCGGCTGGCGCATCGCCTGCGAGAAATTGTAGTTGCCCAGCTTGGCCTGACCCAGCATGGCCGCGCCCAGGCCGCTGAAGCGACCGCCAAACGCATACGAAGAGAAGCTTTTCGTCATCGCCTCGCTCACCTTGTCGCGCGACGCGCTTTCCCACACCATCGGCGAAGGCACGAGAGATGACGCGGCCGGCGGGCCGCCGAAGGCGACGATGGCGGAAGGGGGCGACGCCGGGGATGAGGGCGTGTCCGCCCTGCTTGCCGTAGCGGCAGGCACGCGGGACGGGCTTGGATTCCAGCTCGGGATCGGGGAGACGGAGGTCATGGTCGTTATGCCTTGCTAAACGAGTAGTGGTGTATGGGTGAGATATTCATAACTTTCAGTTTTTGATAACAATCAACCGTCAAGCTAGCCCACTTTCAGCAAGACGTGGGATACACGCCGCTTCAGGTGCCAGGCTGACACAGCTATAACGACGCGAAAGGTGAAATCATGAGCGCAATGTGGCATGAAAATTTTTCATTCTTGATACAAATCACGTTCCGCTGCCAGGCCAGCGTTCGCATCTGTTCGCCATCTAACTCATTCTTCACTGTCGTCGCAGGTATATTTCTACTGTTGCTCAAATGCTGAAAGTGACTATGTGTGACATTCCACCAGCCCGCAATCACTATGATCGCTGAGTGCTTTGCAATAAATCCGCATTAGCTTATGCGAAACAGCAAGCACGGCCTTAAGGAGGCAGCATGAGATCTCTGAACTTGACCATCGCCAAGCGGCTCGGCCTGGGCTTTGGCCTGGTCGCCCTGTTCCTGTTGCTGGTCATCGCGCTGGGGCTGACCAGCATGCGGCAAATCCAGGACCGCATGGATGAAGCGACCAAGGTCAACGACGTCGAAACCAGGCTGGCCCAGACGATGGACTTGACTGTGACCGAGCGGGCGCTGGCGCTGCGCAATCTGATTTTGCTGAAAGAGGACAAGGAAATCCAGATCGAGGTCGCGCGCATCGAGGAGCAGGAAAAGAAGTACGCCATCGCCCAGCAAAAGCTGGGGGCGATGTTTGCCAGGCTGCGGGGAACGTCGAGCGAAGAAAAGAGCCTGCTCGAACAGATCCGCACACAAAGCGAGCTGGCGGCCCCCTTCATACAACGGGCCGCCGCGCTGGCGCTGCACCAGAAGCAGGACGATGCCTACAAACTGCTGCGTTATGAATTCCGCCCCGTGCAAAAGCGCTGGTGGGAATTGCTGCGCACCTTGATCGCCGTCGAGGAAAAGCAGAATAACGAAGCGTCAATCAATGCCGAGGCTGCCTACAGCCAGGCACGCCTGGTGATGCTGAGCATCGGCTCGCTGGCCCTCGTCACCAGCCTGCTGGCCGCTGTGCTGATCACGCGCGGCGTGACGCGCCAACTCGGTTGCGAACCCGATGAAGCGGCGGCGATTGCCGGTCAAATCGCCAGCGGCAACCTGGCCGTCCCCATTCATACCCGCGCCGGCGACACGCACAGCCTGCTGTACGCCATGCAATCGATGCGCGACAGCCTGGCGCAAATCGTCCAGCAAGTTCACGCCAGCACCGAGACCATCGCCACGGCGGCGGGACAAATCGCCATGGGCAACCTGGACTTGTCTTCGCGCACGGAGCAGCAGGCCAGCACGCTGGAGCAAACCGCATCGTCCATGGAAGAACTGACCAGCACTGTGCGCATTAACACCGACCATGCGCGCAAGGCCAACGGACTGGCCGAATCGGCCTCCGATGTCGCCACCAAGGGCGGCGCCGTGGTGGCGCAGGTGGTCGACACCATGGCGGCCATCGATGTCTCGGCGCGCAAGATCGTCGACATCATCGCCGTCATCGACGGCATCGCCTTCCAGACGAATATCCTGGCGCTGAACGCGGCGGTCGAGGCGGCACGTGCCGGCGAACAGGGGCGCGGCTTTGCCGTGGTCGCCACCGAAGTGCGCAATCTGGCGCAGCGCTCGGCCGCCGCGGCCAAGGAAATCAAGGATTTGATCGGCGATTCGGTCGACAAGGTCCAGGCCGGCAACCGCCTGGTGGAACAGGCAGGATCGACCATGCACGAGGTGGTCGCCAGCGTCAGACGCGTCACCGGCATCATGTCTGAAATGATGTCCGCCAGCCAGGAACAATCGGCCGGCATCGAGCAAATCAATATGGCCGTGACGCAAATGGACAATGTGACACAGCAAAATGCGGCGCTGGTCGAGGAAGCCGCCGCCGCCGCACAAGCGATGCAGGAACAGGTCAACAGCCTGAACGAGGTGGTCAGCGTCTTCCGTTTAGGCAACATCGCCAGCGGCCGCGAAGCGCCACCACGCGTGCTCAGCCGTCCGCCACCGCCGCTGGCGGCGCGACGCCTGCCCGCCACGACGAAGCCGGCACGGCCAGTCGCCGCCAAGCCCAGCGAAATCGAATGGGAGCAGTTTTGAGCCGGCAACGGGGGAGTGGCGCACGTGGGTAAACGAGAACAGATCGCCGCTGCGGGCGGCGGGGCGCAACACATCTTCCCGCATACGGGCCATATCGGCAAGGAGCAGCGGGGTCTGCTGGCCGGCCAGCGGGCCGCGACGCTGTGGCTTACCGGCCTGAGCGGCGCAGGCAAGTCGACGCTGGCGTACGCGCTGGAAAGGCGACTGCTGGCGGAGGGCCGCCTGAGCTGCGTGCTCGACGGCGACAATATGCGGCACCACCTGAATGGCGACCTGGGCTTTTCTCCCTGCGACCGCCGGGAAAATATCCGCCGCAGCGCCGTCGTGGCCAGGCTGATGAACGATGCCGGCATGATGGTCATCTGCGCCTTCATCTCGCCGCTGCTCAGCGACCGCGAGATGGCGCGCCAGATCATCGGCAGCGACGATTTTATCGAAGCCTACATCAGCACGCCATGCGCGCTGTGCGAGGAACGCGATCCCAAGGGACTGTACCGGAAAGCGCGCGCCGGACTGATCCCGGCATTTACGGGCGTGTCGGCGCCCTACGAAGCACCGCAGGCACCGGCGCTGACGCTCGATACCGGCACGCTGTCTCTGGAACAGGCGTGCGAACGGCTGTTCCAGCAGCTGTGCCCGCGCTTCATCTGATGCCGCGCGCCCAAATTTCGAGGAATGATGAGATGAGCAGCAGCCCCCCTCCCGGCCACGGCGCGCGCCCGCGCCCTGTCATGATGATCCCCCTGCGCCGCTGCGGCAGCCATGCGCTGCGCCTGCGCCTGAACCTGTCGCCCCAGTTTTATTCACCGTATCCGCTGCACCTGGTCGATATGATGCCGCTGCTGCCCCTGTACGGCGACTTGCGCGACGACCGCGCCTACTTTCGCCTGGTCGTCGATGTGGTGGGCCTGGCGGCAGTCAGCATGGTCAAGTGGCCGGGTGGCGACTTCGATCCGGTGGAAGTGTTCGAGACATTGCGCGGCCAGCCGCGCAGCATCCACCGCGTGGCATGGGAGCTGCTGCTGCGCGCGGGCGAACGCCGCCAGGCACAGGTGGTGATGGACAAGTCGCTCGACAGCGTGCACTACGCCGACGACATCGTGCGGCTCTATCCGGACATGCTGTTCCTGAACGTGGTGCGCGATCCGCGCGCGCAAGTGGCGTCGATGAACCGCGCCATCATCCACGACTTCGACACGCTGCTCAATGCCAGGACCTGGCTGGCCGCCCACACGGCCGCCGACCAGGTCCTGCAACGCCATCGGCAGCGCGTGCTGACGATACGCTATGAAGATTTCCTGTCGCGGCAACAAGAGACGCTGGAAGCGGTATGTGACTTTCTCGGCATCGCCTTCATGCCGCAGATGCTGGACGTGGCCGCGTCGGCGGAAGCGCGGCACATCGCGCAGTTGTCGTCGCTGTGGTCGGCCAATTGCTATGCGCCGATCGCGGCCAACATCGACAAATTCAGGCAGCAACTGTCGGACGATGACATCAACCTCATCGAAACGCTCACCGGCCCGTACATGGACCGCTACGGCTACACACGCCTGAGCCGGGGCGACGCCAGCATCACGCCCGCGCGCATCGAGATGGCCGGCAGGCACTCGGCGCAAGGACGCGAACGCGCCTGGCGCGACCTGGAACAGGATAACTTCCGCGATTACGTGCTGCGCCGCTGCCGCGCCGACTATCTGGCCCAGCTGCATGCACGGCTCAGCCAGGCCAGCGACGTACCGGGCAGTAGCAGCATCGTGACGCTGGATCACCTCGACCCGGGCGCGTTTGTCGTCAGCGATTAAAAGCCTGGCCATCGCCTGCCCCAGGCTGCGCTCCTGCGTCTGAATGCGACTTTTTGACCGGATACCTCCCCCGCCGCAACAAGCATCGGTACGCCGCCGCTGCCGGCCCGGCAAGCCGTAATCAATGCCCTTTGTTTTCTAAAAACAACAATTTCAATATTGATCGGCAATGTCCACTAGAATAGTGAACATATGAAACACATGATTAGCGCGCCGGTCGCCAGTTTCACCGATTTACTGCTCGACGCCGTGTGCATGGTCGATGTGAACGGGCGCTTTGTCTTCGTCAGCGCCGCCTGCGAACGCATCTTCGGTTACACGCAGCAGGAAATGATCGGCAAGCTCATGCTCGACCTGGTCGCTCCCGCCGACCGTGCGCGCACCCTGGCCGCCGCGCAAGCCATCATGGATGGCCATGCGCAGACGCACTTTGAAAACCGCTACCTGCGCAAGGATGGCAGCCTGGCGCACATCATGTGGACTGCCCGCTGGTCCGTCGCCGACCAGCTGCGCGTGGCGGTGGCGCGCGACATCACCTTGCTGAAACAGGCACAGGCAAAGCAGGCCGCGCTGTACGCCATTTCCGAAGCCATGCAGGCGACACAGGACTTGCCCGCCTTGCTGCACCGCATCCAGCACATCATCGGCGAACACTTGCCGACGCGCAGCCTGACCTTGCTGCTGCATGACGAACACGGCGCACAGCCTCCCATAAGCTGCCATGCCGACGACAGCGCGCCCCAGCCAACGTCGTCCCTGGCCAGCCTGCTGTGCGACGAAGTCCTGCGCAGCGGCCGCCCCCTGCTGCTGCAGGCGGGACAACTGGCCGGTCTGCCTGCAGCGCTGCAAACGGCGGCCTGCTCCCTGTCCTCTTGCTGGCTAGCCGTGCCGCTGTATTCCTCCATGGGCAGCATCGGCGCGCTGGCCTTGCAAGGATGCCAGGACGCCGTCATCGGCACGGAACAGGATCAGGATTTGCTGCAATTTGTCGCCAAGCAACTTGCCACCGCCATCGAGCGCCGGCAGTTGCAGACGCAAATGCAGTTCATGGCCATGCACGATGAGCTGACCCGCCTGCCGAACCGCCGCCTGTTTCTCGACCGCCTGCACACGGCGTTCGCGCGCGCGCACCGCCAGGAAGGCCGGCTGTCGCTGCTGTTCCTGGACCTCGACCACTTCAAGCGGGTCAACGACGAGCACGGCCATGCTTGTGGCGACCTGCTGCTGCAGACGGTGGCGAGCCGCCTGCGCGATTGCATGCGCGAAACCGACACCCTGGCCAGGATGGGTGGCGATGAATTCGTCGTGCTTCTGGAAAGCAATGCCACGCCGGTGGACGTCGGCCTGATCGAGCAGAAAATCCACGCGGCCCTGGCCACGCCGCTGCTCCTGGGCAACGGACAGCAATTGCGGATCGCCGTCAGCATCGGCGTGGCCCACTATCCGGAAGATGGCGATACCATGCAGCTGCTGCTGCGCCATGCGGACCGGGCCATGTACGCCTCGAAGGTACTCACCGCCGCCTCGCGCTAGCGGTCGCCTGCTCTTGGCGGCAGTGCCCCTATGCTATACTTTTCGGCAATGCTAAGACTCTTCAAAACATGGCTGATCCTGCTGTTGATCACGGCGGTGCCGCTGCAAGCGGCCGCTGCGGCCGCCACGCGGACGTGCGCGCCGCTCGCTGCCCTGCCTGCCGCCACGATGGCAGCGGACTGCCAGCAGCATCATGCCCAGCCATCCGCCGCCCAGGACGGCGCTGGCACGCCAGAAGAAAATACAAGCCCTGCCAAGCACCCCGCGTGCGGCGCCTGTTCGAGCTTTTGCCTGGGTGCACTGATGCCGCCCTGCCTCGCCCTTCCTGCCGCGGGCTGCCCCGGCGCGCAACAAGTCGCCATCGCAACGGCCACCTTGCTGACGGGATTCATTCCCGACGGCCCGCGCCGGCCCCCGCGGCCGCTTTCTGCTTAACTACCAAGCAGGCCACCCGCGTGGCCACGATAGACCCTCTCCGTCTGAAAGCAACACATGATCCAACTTTTCCTATTGCGCGGCACCTTCGCCGCCATGCTGGGCCTGCCCACGTTCGCCATGGCAGCCCTGCCCGTCATTGAAGTCTACAAGAGCGCTTCCTGCGGCTGCTGTTCCGAATGGATCAAGCACCTGGAAACGAACGGCTTTACCGTGCGCGCCAAGAATGTCGAGATGCCGGCGCAATACCGCAAGCTGGCCGGCATTCCCGACCAGCTCGGTTCCTGCCATACGGGCCTCGTCAACGGCTACGCCATCGAAGGCCATGTACCGGCCAGCGAGATCAAGCAGTTGCTGCGTGACAAACCCAAGGCCAGGGGCCTGGCCGTACCGGCAATGCCCATGGGCTCGCCAGGCATGGAAGGGCCGCGCAAGGATGCGTATGACGTCTTGCTGGTCAAAAACGATGGCAGCACCAAGGTCTACAAGCACTACCGGTAAGACTGCGGGACAATGAAAAACGCCGCCGGGATCACTCCCGGCGGCGTTTTTTATCTTGCAGCAGTAAACAACTTACTGCCTGTCAGGACCGTATCAGATGCTGTCGAGCACGGCATTCAGGCTGGCGCTAGGACGCATGACCGCTTCCGTCTTCGCCGGATCCGGCAGGTAGTAACCGCCGATATCCGTTTCCTTGCCTTGTACTGCTTTCAGCTCGGCGACGATCTTCTCTTCATTCTCGGCCAGGGCATTCGCCAGTGGCGCGAAATGCGCTGCCAGTTCCGCGTCGTCCTTCTGCGCTACCAGCGCTTGCGCCCAGTACATGGCCAGGTAGAAATGGCTGCCGCGGTTGTCGAGCTCGCCGGTACGTGGCGATGGCGACTTGCTGTTGTCCAGCAGCTTGCCGGTGGCTTCGTCCAGGGTTTTGGCGAGGATTTTGGCCTTCGCATTGCCCGTCTTGATGCCCATGTCTTCCAGCGACACGGCCAGGGCCAGGAATTCACCCAGCGAATCCCAGCGCAAATGGTTTTCTTCCACCAGTTGCTTGACGTGTTTGGGGGCCGAACCGCCCGCACCCGTTTCGTACATGCCGCCACCGGCCATCAACGGCACGATCGACAGCATCTTGGCGGACGTGCCCAGTTCCAGGATCGGGAACAGGTCGGTCAGGTAGTCGCGCAGGATGTTGCCGGTCACCGAGATAGTGTCCAGGCCGCGGAATGCGCGTTCCAGGGTGTAGCGCATGGCGCGCGTCTGCGACATGATCTGGATGTCCAGGCCCTTGGTGTCGTGCTCCTTCAGGTAAACCTGTACCTTCTTGATGACTTCATTCTCGTGCGGACGGTAGGAGTCGAGCCAGAACACGGCAGGCATGCCCGAGTTGCGCGCACGGGTGACGGCCAGCTTGACCCAGTCGCGGATCGGCGCATCCTTGACCTGGCACATGCGCCAGATATCGCCCTCTTCCACCGTTTGCGTCAGCAGCACTTCGCCCGTTTCCAGGTCGGTGATGTTGGCAGTGCCGCCTTCAGGCACTTCAAAGGTCTTGTCGTGCGAACCGTATTCTTCCGCTTGCTGCGCCATCAGGCCAACGTTCGGCACGGTGCCCATGGTCTTCGGATCGAAGTTGCCGTGCCATTTGCAGAAACCAATCATTTCTTGGTAGATACGCGCGAAAGTCGATTCCGGCATGACTGCCTTGACGTCTTTCGGACGGCCATCGGCACCCCACATCTTGCCGCCGATACGGATCATGGCAGGCATGGACGCGTCGACGATGATGTCGTTCGGCGAATGGAAGTTGGTGATGCCCTTGGCCGAATCGACCATGGCCAGTTCCGGACGATTCGCATGGCAGGCGTGCAAATCTTTCAACACTTCATCTTTTTGCGACGCTGGCAGGGTTTCGATCTTGTCGTACAGGTTGCTCATGCCATTGTTGACATTCACGCCCAGCTTGTCGAACAGTTCAGCGTGCTTGGCGAACGCATCCTTGTAGAAAATACGTACGCAGTGGCCGAAGACGATCGGGTGCGAGACCTTCATCATGGTCGCCTTGACGTGCAGCGAGAACATCACGCCCGTCTTGAAGGCGTCGTCGATTTCTTTCTCGTAGAACTCCAGCAGCGCTTTCTTGCTCATGAACATGCTGTCGATGATTTCGCCCGCTTGCAGGGAAACCTTCGGTTTCAGCACGATGGTCTTGCCGGAGGCGGTGACCAGTTCCATCTTGACATCGCGTGCCTTTTCCAGGGTCAGCGATTTTTCGCCATGGTAGAAATCACCATGATGCATGTGCGAGACGTGGGTTTGCGATGCCTGGCTCCACTCGCCCATCGAATGCGGGTGCTTGCGTGCATACTCTTTGACAGCCTTCGGCGCGCGGCGGTCGGAATTGCCTTCACGCAAGACCGGGTTGACCGAGCTGCCGATGCACTTGCCGTAACGGGCCTTCAAGGCTTTTTCTTCTTCCGTCTTCGCGTCTTCCGGATAGTCCGGCAGCTTGTAGCCACGGCCTTGCAATTCGCGCACGCAAGCGATCAATTGACCTTGCGAGGCGCTGATGTTCGGCAGTTTGATGATGTTGGTGTCCGGATTCTGGGTCAATTTGCCCAGTTCAGCCAGGGTATTCGGGACTTTTTGCGCGTCCGTCAGGAATTCGGGAAATTCGGCCAGTACACGCGAGGCCACCGAAATATCAGTGGCGACCACGTCCACGCCAGCCGGCGCGGTGAATTTTTTGATAATTGGCAGCAGGGAATACGTCGCGAGCAGCGGCGCCTCGTCAGTCAGCGTGTAGATGATTTTGGATTTTTGTGTTGCCATGTTCATTCCCTTGTATGCGGTGAGGCCTGGTGGTTAACTTTCTTCATTCCAAACACAGGACGGTTAGCCTTGCTTTGGACGGCTAGTGTGCCGGCGGTGACGCCGTGCTTGCCCACCACGTATTTTAGACTGTCCTGCCGCTGTTTGTGTATCAGATGCCGAGGAATCTTATATAAGACAGCAAATATGCCCGGTAGACAGGTGCAGTTGACGGTTTTCCGCAGTGAAATAGGTGCATTCGGTCCGGCAAGCCATGTACAAGATATAGGAAACAAATATTTTTTTACAAATAAAATCACTTAAACGCTGTCACGAGCGCTCGTTCTTTACGATGCCACGCACGTTCGTCAGCGCCAGGCAAGCATTCAGGACGATCAGCGCCCAGGCCCCGTCTTGCCAGCCCCAGCAGACCCACAGACCATTGCTGAACAAAAATACCCAGAAGCCCGCAAAGCGCCGAGCGGCCGCGCGCGACCCCACCAGCCAGGCCGCCAGCAGCGAGGCGGCCATGGCGGGCCACTGCAGCAATTCGATGATATCGGGCATGGCGGCTCCCTTGCGTGAAAGATTAGACAATATTGGCGTTTTTGCCGGCTTCCTGGCGCGCGCCTGCCACTTCTCCCTCACTTCCGCGCAATATCGACTTGCCACGGGCAGCCAAGACCAACCTGATCGCCTGATCCAGCGACGTGTTTGCGCATGGCCAGCCGTTCGTCAACAGGGCTGCATCAGCATTTACGGCAAGTTTTCAATCAACCTGGCCGTGAACGTCAAGTCGCATCCCTATTTTCGCCCGCCGCGAGCGGTCAAGCGGCCAAGCGGCTCACTGCCGGCTTGAAGGCAGCCCGCGAGAGAGGCGCCTTGATGGCGACATGACTGGTATTGCGGCTACCTTCGGGATCGGCGGTGAGCTGGAAAACGCCGACCACTTCGGCTAGCATCAGCGCTTCTTTCTGCAGCGATGCGGCTGCGCTGCTGGCTTGTTCGACCATGGCGGCGTTCTGCCGGGTCGCTTCGTCCATCTCGCCTACGGCTTGGTTGACCGACTCGATACCGGTGCTTTGCTCCTGGCTGGCCAGGCTGATCTCTGCCATGATGTCGGTGACGCGTTTTACGCTACGCACAATCTCTTCCATCGTAGTGCCTGCATCGTCAACCAGGCGCGCGCCTATATCAACCCGCTGCACGGAACTGCCGATCAGGGCCTTGATTTCGCTGGCGGCCGAAGCCGAACGCTGAGCCAGGTTACGCACCTCGGTTGCCACGACAGCAAAGCCGCGGCCCTGCTCGCCGGCGCGAGCCGCTTCCACCGCGGCATTCAGCGCCAGGATATTGGTCTGAAATGCAATCGAATCGATCACGCCGATGATGTCGACAATTTTCTTTGACGATTCGTTGATTGCAGCCATAGTCTCAACCACTTGCGCTACCACGGCACCCCCACGTACGGCAACTTCGGATGCGGACTCTGCCAGTACATTGGCCTGCCGCGCATTGTCGGCATTCTGACGCACGGTGCTAGTTAAGTCCTCCAGAGACGATGCGGTCTCTTCCAGCGTTCCTGCCTGGCGTTCGGTGCGCGATGAGAGATCAAAGTTTCCGGCTGCGATCTCGGTCGAAGCGTTGAAAATTGTTTCGGTGCCGGTCCGCACCTGCGCAACGATATCGACCAGGTTGTCGCGCATTTTTTTCATGGCGAACAGCAGGCTGCTGTGGTCGTCTTTCGCTGTGTGAATCGCGACGGACAGGTCGCCAGCAGCGATGCGGGTGACGATACTGACGGCATAATCCGGTTGCCCGCCGAGCTGCTTCAGCAACCCGCGACCGATATACCACGCACTGCTTACGCCGGCGGCAATGGCTACCGAACACAGCACTAGCATCCAGGTGAAGAAGCTGCCGCTCAGCGCGCGGGCACCGGCGGTAGCGTCCTGGCTCATCTTTTCCTCCAGGTCGATCAGCTTATTCACCGACGCCAACCAGTCCACGAAGGCCGGGCCGACCTGTTGCGCCAGCAGGCTGGAAGCTTGCGCAAATTGCTCGGCACTCCGCAACTCAATCACCTTGGCGATCAACGGTTGCACGCGGCGCTCGGTGTCCTTGATATTGCTCAAGGCTGCTTTTTCATCGGCAGTCACGGCACCGGCAAATAAGGCATCGAGGGGGGCCGCCGATTGCTGGTATTTTTCATCAAGCGCCTTGATTTTGTTCACCTGCGCCTGGACGGCGGCGGCGTCAGTGGCCAACACCACGTCGCGCACGGCAATCGCACGGTCATGGACGCTGCCGCGGAAGTTGATCGCGTGGCGCTGTTTGACGTTATTGACATCGTTGACGCGGCTGAGCGTCTGATCGATACTGCCGACTCGATTCATGGCTAGGCCGGTGAGCAAGATTGTCAACGCGAAAGTGATGCCGAAACCTATCGTCAGACGGGTGCCGACGGTTTGAGTGGAATTGTTCATACAAGTCTTTATGTAGGTTGCCGGACAGCGCGATAAGGAAGCCATTGTCCGATAAATGATGATTCTTTGCGGCAACGTCTTTAGCGAGCAGATAGCGGTTGCAAATTTAAAATTAGCAATCTTTAATTTCTTGCAATGGGCACGCAGCGCGGAAAGGCAGGATTTTTCTAAAAGGCGTGAATTTATTCAGGACGGAAACTGCCTATCTGTTTCTCAGCCGTTGCTTGTGTAGCGTTTCTTGTTGTCGAGGATGAAAGTTGGGCCATCAGCTGCCTGATGGGTCATCGCGCCTTGCCTCATGCATGGCTGGCGAAGCTGGTGGCAAGCAGGCTTGCAGCAGCGACGACAGACAACTGTAGCCTCAGCGGTAAATACCACCCGGGCAGCCCGGCGTGCCTGAATAGCCGCCAGTCCTGCAAGTAATGGACGCCAAAGCCGGTCGCCAGCAAGGCACTGCCGGCAAGCGGGTCAAGCGCCAAGGCCAACCAGGCCAGCAAGGCGGGAATCACACTCCAGGCAAAGCAGACGTTGCGCTTACGATCACTGACGAATGGCACGCTCATGGCAAAACCCCAATGCAGCGCGCCTACAAAACTGAGGATCACAGCGCCGTATTGAAGTGATAATTGCTGCCAGACACTGCTACGCTGCGCATCGAGCCAGCTCGCCGCCAATAAGGCAAGGAACGGTATCAGGCCAGCGTAAGCGAGGCCGGCAACGATGCGCGGCGTGCTGCCCCGGCTCATTTGAACCACCCCATGCAGCTTGTGGCGCCACCGCTGGCGCACAACTGACAGGCAACACAGCGTATCTTTTCCTGCGCCAGACTGGTAACGGCATCGGGCGGGGCGGCCCCCTCCAGCTCGCCGGCCACCGCCGCATTCAATGCTAGCTTGTTCATGCAACCCTCTTTGTTTATCAATGTCATGCGGCGTTTATCGCTGCACTAGCAAGTATGGCGAGATTGTAGCTATAATGAACCGCATAGTCCAATATAAACTGGTTCAATGTAGGTTCACCGCAACAAGTGATAACAATTTGAAGAGGCCATATCATGCCCAATCCTGACGAAAACAGTGTCACGACAACCGTTTTTTTTGATGGCTCCTGCCCTTTATGCCGATGGGAAATCAGCCTCTATCAAGGTGCTGTGCCGACAAGTCCCATCCAATGGATCGATGTCAGCGATACCAAGCAAACGGCAATCGAGGGTTGCAGTTGCAGGGAGTTGATGGCGCGATTTCATGTGCAAACCAAGGAAGGCGCCATGCTGAGCGGCGCGGCGGCGTTCGTTGCCCTCTGGCTGTTATACCCGTCGTGGCGCTGGCTAGGGAAACTGGGCTCCTTACCCGGCATGCAAGCGCTGCTGGAGTTGCTTTATCGTGGCTTCTTGCACCTGCGTCCCGGCATCCAGTGGCTGGCCAGACAATTCGCCACTGCCAAGCGGTAGTAGTGCAAGTATTGTCGGGCACGGCGTAGCTTCAACAACTGCCGATACAATGAACCGAATATGAACCGTCTTTGACACAGGAAACAGCAAAACACGCTGGACACGCACAACGCCGGCCGATAAGCTCAAGCTGGGAATCGCGAATTGCAGGTTCGTCCGACCAGATCCAGTTGCCATGGCCAAGTCGGTATGAGCGCCAGCGTGCTTTGTAACGGCAGCAACAACAAGGAAACTGAGGATGAGAAAATTATCCTGTCCACAGGCTCCGGCGCACAGTTTGCGCAGGGCCAGTACAGGCAGCGGAGTCGGCATAGCGAAGTCAGGCAACGCTCACAGGCACTTGAGGAAACAGATAGCTACACCCCCACCTTTGAATGGAGCAGCATGCCATGATGTCCAGCCTTCCTGATCAGTTTAACGCGCTAGTGCTTGGAGCGTCGGGCGCGATCGGCGCCGCATTCGTCGACCTGTTGAGCGCCATGCCACGCTGCGCATCTGTGTGCGGCCTGCATCGCCACTCGACACCACGACTCGACTTTACCGACGAAAACAGCATTGCCGAGGCCGCAAGAGAACTTGCCACCAAGCCCCGCTATCACCTGATCATCAACGCCGCAGGCATGCTGCACGACGGCAATCTCATGCCTGAGAAACGCCTGGCCGACCTGAATTATCAGCAGATGCAGGCAATTTTCCAGACCAACACCATGGGGCCGGCACTAGTCATGCGCCATTTCTTGCCCCTGCTCGATGGTGAACGCGCCATCATGGCCATGTTATCGGCGAAAGTGGGCAGCATAGGTGACAATCAGCTAGGCGGCTGGTACAGCTACCGCGCTTCGAAGGCCGCACTCAACATGCTGGTCAAGACGGCAGCCATTGAATTGGCGCGCAACCAGAAGCACAGCGTGCTGGTCGCGCTGCATCCGGGCACCGTCAACTCCCGGTTGTCGCGGCCATTTCGCGGTGAGCTTATAGGACGTCCGGCACATGACGCCGCCAGCGACATGCTCACCGTGCTAGACACCCTGAGGCCGTCTGACAGCGGCACATTCCTGGCATACGACGGCACGCGGCTCCCCTGGTAGTACGCACTGCGCCGGCACGCGCGCCACGCTTAAGCGGAGCCGGCAATGATGCGTTGTGCCAGTGCATGACCGCTAAGCCAGGCAGCCTCCACTGTGCCACCGTTCAGCCAATCGCCGCAGATACCCAGACCCTGCCCTGCCTCCCAAATGCAGACATCGTTGCGCGCCTGGGGCGTACTGGCATAGCGCCAACGGTGTACGCTCCAGCGTTGCGGTACCTGCCCGCCCAAACTGATAAAGGCTGCGAGCAGCTGCGCGGCAATGCTATCGGCATCGAGCTCAATGTGCCTCTCGCTCCATTCGGCACTGGCATGCAACAGCCAGCTTTCGCGACCGCTACGGCCAGGCTTGGCGCTGTCGCGTGCCACCCAGCGCAGCGGACCGGAGTTGAGGAAAGCCGCATTGAAGTCCAATGCCAACGGCTGCGCAAACTCCAGCATCATTGCCCAGCAGCCTGCCATGCTTGTCCCAGCCGCCAGCGCGGCCTGCAATGGCGCCACCTGATTCAGCAGTGGTACCGCCTGCGGCGCCGGCACGGCAAGCACTACCATGTCATAGCGCTGCGCAAGAGGCCCCTCGTCCTGCACATGCAAGCGCCAGGCGCTGTCTTCACGTTGCAAGGCACTGATCGCAGTCTCTGTGTGCAATGCCAGATCTGCGGCCAGCCACGCGGCGATAGATGACATGCGCGGAACGCCGACGAAGCGCTCGACGGGTGCACCGCCGCTGCATCCGTCGGCATCGGGGCTGCGCAGCTGCAGCTGCCAATGCCCAGCCACGCCGGCCTGCTCCCAGCGGGTCACCTCGGCCCGGAATTCAGGGTTGCGCGCAGTAAAGTACTGTGCGCCATGGTCGCATTGCCAGTCGGCGCCGCGCCGTGTGCTCATGCGCCCTCCCGCGCCGCGGCTTTTGTCAAACAGACTCACCTGGAAGCCTGCCTGCCTCAAGGCCGTGGCACAGGCCAGACCGGCGATGCCGGCGCCAATGATGGCGATGCGAGAAGAGCTCGTCATGAGATTTTCAGCCTCTTGCGCAGTGCGCAGTGGGCTTTTGTGATGGTGGAATACGGCATAGTGCTCCTGATAAGTGATGACCTTGCGCTTACAGGCCCGCCGGCAAAGGCAGGGCCTCCGCCCGGGCAAGCCGCAACAGTGCTTCCTCCAGGACCATGCGGGCGGTTGCGGCGGCGTGCCCCAACTGCTCATGCAGCAGCGCGTCGGCCACATTGCGCGACGAGCATTGTTCGCTGTAACGCTCGAAGCTGTTGATCATTAACAAGATGTCCGTCAGATGGCGCGGGCACTCACAGTGGACAGTACTGCTGGCCGCCGCCAGCTCCGCCAAAGCCCGGTCGTCGAAGCGGCGCGGGACAGGCGCCGCCGGGCGCTGCCGCGCAAGCTGAGCTTGCGCCAAGGGCAACGCAGCCAGCGCCGCCTGGCACAGCAACACTATTTCTGCCACATCGCTGGGTACGCGCGCAACCAGGCAGCCCTGAGCGCGCAACTGGCGTATGGTCGCGCTGGCGCCGAAACGGTACAACACCACCAGCGCCATTCCCAGTGTTTGGCGCAGCGCGCAAATCGCCGGCACCACGTGCTCATCGAGTTCCGATATTTCCATCAACAGCAGTTGCGCACCGGTGCCGGCCCATGCCGCGGCCGCATCGTCCAGATTCTGAAAGTTGGCGACGATATCGAGCGCCAGCAACTCTCGCCCGCCGACGGCCAGGCGTCGCGCCAGAGCCGCACCCATCAGCGCCAGGCGCAGAGGCTGCATAGGCACGCCAGGCTCCGGTACCAACGCAAACTGGCCCAACTGTTCCAACTGCAGCTTCGCCAGCGCGCCAATTGGATGACCCTGGTCGACCAGTTGCTTCATAAGCCGCAGCCGACGAACCTGATCCTCGGAATACAAGCGCTGGCCATGCGCGCTACGGCCGGTGTCGGAGATGCCGTAGCGACGCTCCCACACCCGCAACGTTTCAACCGGCAAGCCAGCAAGTCTGGCGGCGACCCCGCTGCGATATTGAACAGCCTGGCTGTTGTCGACCTGAGGAGGGAGTAAAGATTGCACCATAGCTAGAACCGATAATGAACCTATAATATCTGATTATATCGCGCAATCGGCAGACAACAGACGAAAAATACCGAAGACAGCGGTGCAAATCCAGTTCATCGCCACAGCAACTCCTGGTGAGACGGGGACAGACCCCACTTTTTTGAGTTAAAAGCAACAAAATTGAACATGAACCCGCCGCAAACGGCTGATTCCTCGACAGATTTCGTGCAGATGAGATGGCGCGTCGCCCTTATGCCCGGCCAAGGACCGCAGCGCCAGCCATCAGCTCGTCGACCAGCGAGAGCGAACTGTCTCCGCCAAGTGCGAACGGATCGAACTCGGGAAGCATCGAGTAGCGCAGCAGCGTGCCCGGATTGAGCTTGTCGAGGTTGGTCTGCCCCATCGTCCAGCCAGCGTAGCGACGCTCGCTCATTTCTTCATAGTGCAGCAGTGTTACTCCCGTGTGTCGTGCATCGGCGAGAATGCGGGCATACAGGATATTGACCTGTTCGCGTCCGCCTTCGATCAGCTGCAGGTAAAACCGTTCGCTGTGGCATAGGACGCCGGTGATGCCGCTGGGTGGATTGTGGCGGCGGGACTGCTGGAGTATGGCGCCGATGGTAGCGACATCGATAGTGCCCGTGGTGCGGCTGGCATACAGTAAACGGACGAGCATAGGAACTCCTTTGGATGGTGTATCAGCGTTTGATCAGTGAGAGGAACTCGCGCCGCAGCGCGGGGTCCTTGAGGAATGAACCGTGCATGACGCTATTGATCATACGCGCGTCATTGTCTTTAACGCCACGCCACTGCATGCAGAAGTGATCGGCCTCCATGATCACGGCCAAACCGTCCGGCTTGACCTTTTCCTGCAGCAGTTCTGCCAGCTGGACCACGGCTTCTTCCTGGATCTGCGGGCGGCTCATGATCCATCCCGCCAGCCGCGCATACTTGGACAGGCCAATCAGGTTGGAGTGCTGGTTGGGCATCACACCTATCCACACCTTGCCCATGACGGGGCACAAGTGGTGCGAACAGGCGCTGCGTACGGTGATGGGACCGATGATCATCAGCTCGTTCAGGTTGGCGGCGTTGGGAAATTCTGTCACGGGCGGCGGGGCGATGTAACGCCCGCCGAACACTTCCAGCAAATACATCTTGGCCACGCGGCGCGCCGTATCCTGCGAGTTATGGTCGTTGGCGGTGTCGATCACCAGACTCTCCAGCACGCCCTGCATGCGCAGGCTGACCTCGTCCAGCAGTTCATCCATTTCGCCGCTTTCGATGTAGTCGGCGATATTGTCGTTGGCGTGGAAACGGACACCGCTCGCCATCAAGCGGGCGCGTATGCGTGCGGAGGCAGGCGTGCCGGCGACACGGTAGTTAAGCTGCTTTTCATTCGTCATGGGAATTCCTTGTTGTTGGTAGTGCGATGTATCGTTTATCCGAGCAGTACAGGGTTGCGCTGCCAGATGCTGAAGCACAGTACCCCGGCAAAGCTGACCCATGCCAGGTAGGGCCATAGCAGCATGGCGGCGAGGCGTTCGCGGCGGCCGAACAGCACGATGGCAGCCGCGATCATCAGCCACAACACGACGATGCACACAAACGCCGCCGCGCCCCGATGCCAGGAAAAAAATAGCCAGCTCCATAGTGCGTTGACCGCCAGCTGCGCCAGATAGAGCAGTAGCGCCGGGTACGCGCGCGGTGCAGCCGTGCGACCGATGCGCCAGGCGGCGATGGCCATCATCAGATACAGCAAGCTCCACACGGGACCGAACAGCCAGGCGGGCGGTGCCCAGCCGGGGCGGTCCAGCTGCGCATAAAACACGGCCGCGTGAACGGAGGCGAACGCGCCCAGCGCCGCAAAAGCGGCGGTCAGCGCGATCCAGCCGGCCAGCTGAAGGAATGCGCCCGGCTTCATGGACTTGGCCGCGCTCATGCCCTCCTCCCCTTTGTTGCTGCATCGGGCACCGGTACGCGGAAGCGGCCGCGCAGCCATCGGATCGGGGCGCCGACCAGTGGCAGCTTTTCCAGCAGCTCTTCGGCGGCATCCCAGTAATCGCGGTGCATCACGACCAGGCCGTCCGCATTGAAGCGCAAATGGCTGCCGCCGGAGATCTGATACGGCACGCCGCGCAAGTGGAACACGAATAGCCAGGTGACGAAGGCCTGGTCGCCCTGCACCACGCGCTCGCCGATGATGAAGCGCGGCTGCTCGGTGTGGACAAACATGTGGCGAAAGATCGCAACTATCGCTGCAACGCCGCACACATCGTTGAACGGATCGCGAAACTGCGCGTCCGCCGCGTAGAATCCGCCCGCCCGTCCAACGGTGTCCGGGGTCAGCGAGGCATACCATGCCAGGAGTGGTTCAGTATCGTTCATTTTGCCAGCAAAAAGTAAGTGAGGGCGATGGGCCGGTTCAAGGGGCGCATGCGCGCCCGCCGAACATCAGCGTGACCTGGCCCAGGCGGCACAGCAACGTCATGGCCGACTAGGCCTTCTGGAGCAGGAATTGAACAACATCGGTTCGCCCCTCGTCAAAGGCAGCCTCGCAATAGGCGAAGTACATATGCCAGATCCGCATGAAGGGTTCGTCGAAGCCCAGGCCCGCGATCTGCGGATGGTGCAGGCGGCAGCGAGCATCCCAGCGGCGCAGCGTTTCGGCGTAGTCGCGGCCGAAGGCGTGGCGTTCGACCGGGCGCAGGCCGCTGCGGGCCGCATGGCGTTCGAAACGTTCGACGCTGGGCAGCATTCCGCCGGGGAAAATGTACTGCTGGATGAAATCGGTGCTGCTGCGGTAGCGCGCAAAATGCTGTTCGCCGATGGTGATTGACTGTACCAGCGCCTGTGCACCGGGCTTTAGCCGCGCCGCGACGGTGCGGAAATACTGCGGCCAGTACTGCTCGCCCACGGCCTCGAACATTTCAATCGACACCACGGCATCGTACTCGCCACCCAGGTCACGGTAATCGCACAGCTCCAGCTGCACGCGTTCGTTCAGCCCCAGCGCCTGCACGCGGCGCTGCGCCACCTCCAGCTGCGACGGCGAAATCGTCACGCCATGCACGTGAATACCTTGCTGCGCGGCATGCTCGGCAAAGCCGCCCCAGCCGCAGCCGATTTCCAGCACGCACTGGCCGGGCCGTAGCTCTAGCGTGTCGATGATGCGCTGGTATTTGCGCCGCTGCGCGTCCTGCAGCGTCAACTGGTAGTCGCCGTCGAACAGCGCGCTGGAATACGTCCAGCTGGGATCGAGCCAGAGCTGGTAGAAGTTGTTGCCGATGTCGTAGTGCGCGTGGATATTGCGCTGACTGCCCTTGCGCGTATTGGGGCGCAGCCAGTGCCGCAGCCGGTACCAGCAGCGCGCCAGCGCGCCGCCGAACACCAGCTGGTCCAGCGACGCTTCGTTGCGCAGTGCCAGGCGCAGCAGCGCGGTCAGATCGGGCGTGCTGGCCCAGCCAGCCGCGTAGGCCTCGGCAAAGCCGATGTCACCCGCGCGCAGTATGCGCTGGCAGGCGCGCCAGTCGTGCAGCTTGAGCGTCGCGCCGGAAGACGCATGGGCGTCGCCGAACACCATGCGCGTATCGCAGGGTGTGATCAGTTCCAGGTGCCCGTGACGGATATTGTTCAGTAGCCTGAGGAATAGCCGCGCGCCAGCGGGGGCGGACAGCGTGGCGGTGGACAAGGTGCGATTCATCGGACAGTCTCCTGGTGCACGGTGGTTTGATGGGCGGGGGCAGGCGGCTTGCTGAAGAACGGAACGTGTTTCAGCCAGAGCCTGAACGCCTGCCAGTGAATGCGGAACACAATGCCGAGCCCCAGAAGCGGATAGCGCAGCAGGGCAACAGCCAATGCGCTGTCGGTCATCGGCACGGGGCGGCCGCTGAGCGCGGTGCGCAGTAGCACGCCGTCGCCGTCGTGATAATCAAGCCCGGTGCAGTGGCTGGCACCGTCCAGGCGAAAGCGAAAGCGATAGTGTCCCTGCACCTCGCAGAACGGCGACACGTGCAACTGCTTGACAGCAGTGGCCGTGGACGCCCCACCCGCCGTGTTGCCGATGCGCATCAGGTAGCGGTGGCTTTCGCCGAAGGTGTTGTTGACCTCGGCCAGCACGGCGCGCAGCTGCCCAGCCGCGTCGTGGCAATGCCAGAAGCTCACGGGATTAAACACATAGCCAGCCACGCGGGGAAAGGTTTGCAGCCAGATTTCGCCGTCGGCGTCGATGTTGTGGTCGCGCAGTAGCGCGCGCATCCATTGTTCCAGACTGGAGCCATCGCGCGGGCCATAGTCGCGCCGCCATATCGACAGGGGCCGCCAGCGGTCCACGCCGAACCAGCGAGAATGACATTCGTCCAGCCGGTCCAGGTTCAAGCGCACATAAAATAGCGGATAGACGAAACGGTGCGGCACCGGGCGCAGGCGCACATGCGTCACCTGGCCGTGCAACAGTTGGGCGGCAGGCTGCTTCATGGCAGCACACTCCAAAGTGGCGCCGTATCGAATGCCGCAGCGATGCGCAGTGCCGATTTGAGGCCGTCTTCGTGGAAGCCGTAGCCGGTCCAGGCGCCGGCGAACCAGACACCGCCCTTGCCCTGGATCTGCGCAAGCTGCTGCTGCGCGCGTACGGTGGCCAAGTCCATCACCGGGTGGGCGTAATCGAACTTGGCCAGCATTTTGCTGTCGGCCGGCAGGGTGTGCGGATTGAGCGTCACGATCACTGGTGTTTCGAACGGCAATGCCTGCAGCTGGTTCAGCCAGTAGCTCACGCACACGGGACGCTGTCCGTCCGACTGCGCGCCCGCCAGGTAGTTCCAGGCCGACCAGACCTTGCGCCGCCGAGGCATAAGATTCGCGTCCGTGTGCAGGTAGGCCGTGTTGGGCTGGTAGCGCACGCCGCCGAGGATAGCGCGCTCTGTCTGGCTGGCGTCGTGCAACATGGCCAGCGTGGTCGGCGCGTGGATAGCGAACACGACGGCGTCGAACTCGTCGGCGCCCGCTCCATTGCTCCACACCTGCATCCTGCCAGCGCTGCGCCGCACGGAATGCACCGGCGTGTTCAGACGAATGTCAGGCAGCGTGGCGGCGATCTTGTGGACATAGTGGCGGGCTCCGCCTGCGACCGTGCGCCACTGCGGACGGTCGTTGACCTGCAACAGACCGTGGTTCAGACAGAAACGCAAAAAGGTCGCTGCGGGAAACTGCAAGATATCGCTTGGCGAACTGGACCATATTGCTGCCGCCATCGGCAGCAGATAGGCGTCGCGGAAGCGCGCGCCATAGCCCTCCTGCTGCAAAAGCTGTCCCAGCGTCAGCGCTGTCTGGTTCGACCATTGCAGAAAGCGCTCCGCGTTGCGGTTGAAATGCAGGATGTCCCACAGCATGCGCAGGAAGGAAGGCGAGCCGGCGTTGAGGCGCTGCGCGAACACGGTATCGAGGCTGGAGCCTGCCCATTCCAGCGCTCCGCCGTCCATGGACACGCCGAACGACATGTCGCTGGCGATGCTGTCGACGCCCAGCTCGTCGAACAGCGCCACAAGGTTGGGATAGGTGCGCTCGTTATAGACCAGAAAGCCCGTATCGACGCCATGGCAGCGCCCTTCCAGCGTCACATCCACGGTGTTGGTGTGGCCGCCAAGATAGCCGCCGGCCTCGAACAGCACGACGTCGTGCTTGCGGTTGAGGAAATAGGCGCTGGCCAGGCCTGAGATGCCGGAGCCGATAATGGCGATACGTTTACGTGGCGGGTTCATGTAGTTTTGTTGTATATGCTGACCATTTTATTACTGGCATGCTAATATTACTACCATCGAACAACAAAAGCTACTGATTAGTATCGGAAATTTACCAATGAGTATCATCCCAAGACTAAGCTTTAAAAATCAAGCATTTAAGCTGCGCGAGAACGCTATCCTGGATGCCGCGACGGCGGTACTGAGCCAAAAAGGCTATGACTTGATGACCATGGATGACGTCGCCGGCATGGTGGGCATCTCCAAACCCAGCCTTTACAAGCACTTCAAATCAAAGGAAGAGCTAGTCGGTGAGGCGCTGATACGCCTGCTCGACGGCGCTCTCGATTATGTCGCTGCGCTAGACACCTCACTCAGTCCGCTGCAGAAATTGTCCTCCCTGCTGGAGTGGGCGCTGCGGGTACGCCTGGACGGCGGAATGCCGTTCCTGCCATCAACCAGCCCGCACGTGCGCGACATGTTGATCCGCAATGTGAAGTACATGCTGCGCGTCATGAAACTGAACCGGCAACTGGAGGCCTTGGTCAAGCTGGCGCAGCAGCAGGGGCAGTTGAACCGCGAACTGCCCACCGACGTTATACTATTCAGCTATTACGCTCGAACCTGTGACCCTGCGGTCGAGTATTTACAGAAATACAGCAAGATGGAATCTGACGATATCATCCGCCATATGCTCAAAGTATCGTTTGAAGGCTTGAAGTGAAACAGACTCAAGCGCCCTACCCGCGCTGCGCCAACTGGTGGCACGACTGGGCGCTGCTGCGCCGTTTTGTATCGGACCTCATGCATGCTGAATTGCTCATGATGCGGCGCGGGAGCGCCGGTTTGCCGTCGTTGCCGTGGGTTGATGGCCTGAAGCTGGAAGCTGACTTGGGTATCGATTCACTGGAGCGCTACACCCTTGCGACGGCGCTGTCCGCTTGCCTGCACCTGCACGAGAGTGGCGCCGACCAGGCGTTGCTGGGGTGCACCACGCTCGAGCAGTGGATCGCCTGCGCCAGTAACGGCCTGGACCAGTACAGCGCCGCGCAGAGCTTTACAAGCTCCGGCAGCAGCGGCGTGCCCAAGTCCTGCCCCCACAACCTTGACATGCTATGGCAAGAGGCGTGCTTTTTCGCAGCACAACTGACGCAGACGCGGCGCGTCTTATATACCGTTCCTGCGCATCACATTTACGGCTTCCTGTTCAGCGTGCTACTCCCGCTGGCATGCGGCCCGGTGCGCGCCTCGCTGGTCGATGCGAGAAATATGCTTCCAATGGAGTTGATCGCGCAGGCCACGGACGGGGACGTGATCATCGGCTACCCGGAACTTTGGTCCGCCGTTGCCCGACACGCCCCCATTTGGCCCAATGGTGTTACGGGCGTGACGTCGACAGCGCCCTGCCCGCCCGACCTGGCGCTGCAACTGACGGCGTCCGGCCTGTCTATGGTAGAAGTATACGGTAGCAGCGAAAGCGCAGGTGTGGGCTGGCGCACCGATGCGCGCCGGCCCTATGTCTTGCTGCCGCACTGGCGGCGCTCCGCGTCCGGCGACACTTTGCTGCGCCAGGTGCCGGACGGCACCGAGCTGCGCTGCGACTGCCCGGACCAGATCGACTGGCAGGGCGAGAATGATTTCGTACCCGTGGGACGGCGCGACCAGGCAGTACAGGTCGGTGGCACGAACGTTTATCCGGCGCAGGTGGCAGAGGTGCTCAAGCGCCATCCTGGCGTCAGCGAGGCCCACGTGCGGCTGATGCGTGCGGACGAAGGGCAGCGGCTGAAGGCGTTCGTGGTGGCCGCGCACTTCGGCGGAAGTGAGCGCCTGCCGGACCAGTTGGCGTCCTGGGTCAGGGAGCGCTTGCCACCTGCGGCGCGCCCTGTGTCGTTCACCGTCGGCGCCGCTCTGCCGGTGAACCGGCAAGGCAAACCAAGCGACTGGATCATCAGCGATGGCCCCTGGGCAGACGAAGCGTAATATAGATGACCAAGCGACGCTCGTATGGACGCGCTACTGAGTGAGGCGTGGATACCCGATACAGCGTGATTAACACGACAACAGAGATCCACTTGCGATACGTACAGGAGCAGCCAACAATGAACATGCAAGCAGAAATACAGTTTGACCAGCCTGGCATCTCCATGCTCCTGGAGACGATGGATGAAGCCGCGCTGAATGCACTCGACTTTGGTGTCATCGGCTTCGGAAGGGACGGTCGGGTTCAGCGCTACAACACCTTCGAATCGAAGGCGGCAGGCCTCGGCGTCGAGCGCGTGCTGCAGCAGGAGCTGTTCACGGTGATCGCGCCGTGCATGAACAATTTCCTCGTCGCGCAGCGATTTGCGGACGCGTATGAAAGCGGGCAAGCCCTGGACGACACGATCAGCTATGTGCTGACACTACGCATGCGGCCGACAAGGGTCAAGCTGCGTTTGCTGTCGGATCCGGCGGCCGAACTATCCTACGTCCTGGTGCACCGTTTATGAGCAACCTCAGCCATTCTACGGAATCTCAGGAATACGAAGCATTGCTTCAGTTTCTGTACATGGCGCCGGTCGGCCTGGTTCAACTCTCGTCGGACGGTACCATCATCATGCTCAATCCGCTTTCGGCCCAACTGCTGATGCCGCTGAGCCGAGATGGCGAACTGACCAACCTATTCGATGCGCTCGCGCCGGTTGCACCAGACCTGCAACTGCAGTGCAGCAAGTTTAGTGCAAGCTATGGCCAAATCTGCGATGCAACTCGGCTGTACCTGCACGCGGACGGCGCGGCCAGCGGCCCGCAGGTGCTCTCGTTGAGTATGCTGAAGCTGGATGCGGAGCGGCTGATGGCGGTACTGAACGATATCACCATGCAGGACAGGCGCGAACGACAGCTGCGCAAGACCGATGCCTGGCTTAACGCGATCATGACCAATATTGCCGACTACGCCTTGGTTAGCTTGGACAAGCGAGGTCGCATCGAATCCTGGAATGAAAGCATTGGCCGAGTAACTGGCCATACACCGAGCATCAAGGGGCAGCCATATGCCATTTTTTACCCCTCCGAGGCTACTATCCCAGAACAACAACTGGACCGTTTGCGGGAGGCAGACGAGAACGGCTGGGCTTTGGATGAGGGGGCGAGGCTACGCGCCGACGGCAGCGAATTCTGGGGCAGTTCAATGATTTCGCCACTGCCCATCCGTATCGATGAGAGCTCTCAGCCCATTCAGTTCAACGATGAAGAAGCTGCCTATTGCATGATCCTTCGGGACATTTCAGATAAGCGTGATGCCAGCGAGAATCTTCGCAAGGCAGCATATTGCGACCACCTCACCGGCCTGTCAAACCGCCGTGCTTTTTTCGAGGCTGCCGATCTGGAGCTACTGCGCCGCAAAAACGCCTTGCGGCCGGTGTCGCTGATCATGCTCGATGCCGACCACTTCAAGGCAATCAACGACCAGTACGGTCATCCGGCAGGCGATGCAGTGTTGTGCCATCTGGCAGCCACAATGAAGAGCGTATGTCGACAGGTTGACGTACTGGCGCGTATCGGAGGCGAAGAATTTGCGGTGATTTTACCCTCTGTGGATCTGGCCGATGCAATGGCGGTGGCGGAGCGCTTAAGGGCCCAGGTACAACGCATTCCCGCCATATATGAACAGCATGTCATCGCATACACTATTAGCATAGGCGTTGCGGCAATGGACGATAGCCTGACGGGATTCGACGGGCTGATGAAACGCGCCGATCAAGCCCTGTATGCAGCAAAACGCGGAGGCCGAAACCAAGTCGCATTCTTTGACACTGATGCAGCTGATTTTCCTACATAACATTTAGGAGTAGGCCATGAGCGGTGAAAATGACAGTGCCTATGAGGCCTTGATACAGTTTTTGTATCGTGCTCCTGTTGCCCTCATACAGCTGCAAAAAGACGGCAGTATAGAGATGCTCAATCCTATGGCTTCACAATTGCTGATGCCGCTCTCTCTGGACGGGGATCTTGTCAATTTTTTTCAGGTGCTACAGCCGTATGCACCGGGTCTGCTGCGCCTGTGCACCAACTTCACACCTGAGCAAGGACTGATCTGCGAAAGCATGCGGGTCGCGGTCAATGAGAATCACCGACATCATCCTGAAAGTCCCGCAGTACTGTCATTAGGCCTGCTCAAGATTGATGACAATCGCTTAATGGCAATATTGCTGGACGCGACCCATGAGGTAGTCCGGGAGCAAAGCATACTGGCTAGTCGCCTCGCGAGTGCAGCAAAGCTGGATGCGTTGACACAGTTGCCCAATCGCGCGGGCGCACTGGAATTGTTACATGCGATGACGCAGCGCGCACGTGCCCGCAGTGGCGATTATTGCGCGGTGCTGTTCGTCAACTTTGATCGCTTCAAGCAGATTAATGACACTTTAGGCAATGAGGTCGGAGATCAGGTCATTGTTCTTGTGGCGGAACGCCTGCGCACGACGCTGAGATCGCTTGGCCAGCTACCTGGAAGGCACACTTCGACTGCGCTGACAGCAAGAGTGGGGGGTGACGAGTTCGCAGTGCTATTGGATGGACTCGCTGATCCTGGCGTCGTATCAGGCATTGCTGCGCGCTTGCTCGACCGCCTGAGCAAACCCTACATCATTGGGAATCATGAGCTCACATGCACGTTCAGCGCCGGTGTAGTGGTGCTGAACTCTGAAGCCTGTGATGCTGATGATCTGCTTCGCGACGCTGCGATAGCCATGGCCATTGCCAAGGCCGAAGGAGGAGACCGTTTTGAGGTATTTCGCCAGCAGATGCGCGAAGATGCGCTGCGGCGTGGAGGCATGGAAACCGATCTCCGATATGCAATAGAGCGAGGCGAATTATATAATTTATACCAACCTGTGGTCGGACTCCTGGCGGGCGGAAAATTTGACCCGGCAGCCGGCGTCGAAGCCTTGGTAAGGTGGCAACATCCGGTACGAGGAGTCGTCGGTCCCGTGGAGTTCATCGGCATCGCCGAGGACTGTGGCCTGATCGGTGCAATCGGTGAAAAAGTGTTGGAAATGGCATGCCGCGATTTTGTACGCTGGAAGCAACGATTGGGAGCGCGAGCGCCGCGGCTGCTCGCAGTCAACTTATCACGCGCACAACTGAGCCAAGACGATTTATGCGACAAGGTGAATGTCATTCTTTCCGCCAGTGGAATGGAGCCAGACAAATTGCAGTTGGAGATTACCGAAAGTTTGGCGGCCCAGGGGAAAGATATCCAAGAACAGTTACTCCGCCTGAAAGCGCTTGGGGTCAAGCTTGCCCTGGATGATTTTGGAACCGGTTATTCCTCGCTATCGAGCCTGCACCTATTGCCCGTCGATACCGTCAAGATTGACCGTTCCTTTGTTACCTTGGTCGGTACCAGCCTCCATCACGAAGTTTTGATAGAGGCAACTGTGAAAGTCGCGCGTAGCTTGGGCATGAATACTGTCGCGGAAGGAATAGAGACTGAACAGCAAGCAGCCGTGGTTTACTCCCAGGGATGCGACAAGGGCCAGGGCTATCTATATAGTCGGCCTATCTCCGGAGACGCAATTGAGGAATGGTTAAGTGAAATGGCTTAGTTTAAACAGTACAGCGTATACCACTGCCCTTCCCCCGCCATGACGAACGGTACTCCCCCCCCCATTTTTAGAGCACGCTAACAGTCGAAATTGAATGACCAAGGCGAGTTTCTGTTTCGGCGCGATGCCGCCAAATTCCGTGTTGGGCCGGTCGTGATTGTGAGTCCACAGCCAGCGGCTTGCAAAATCCTGGATCTCATCGAGCGTTTCAAACTGGTGATGGGCCAAGCAATCGTAGAGCGCCGTGCGCTTATAGCGTGCAACAGTGGCATTCTGTTGCGGCTGGGCAGGCTGGATAAAGTTGATGCGTATGCCACGCTTGGCCGCCCAGGCTAAGGTCACGGAGCTGCTGTACTCCGAGCGGCAACGGTTCTTCCCGCACCAGCCGACGACGTGGCTTGATGCGCAGGTTCAGGTCCAGTTCGCGATAGATCCGATAGACGCGCCGTGCTTCCATGTAACCCCCTTCACGTTGCGCAAATACAGGAAGCAGAGGCCAAAACTCCAGTTGCGCTGCTTGTTGCTCAGGCGTACCAGCCAGTCAGCCGCGCCAGCGTTTTCCGCGTCGAGCTTGGCGCGATAGCGATAGCAGGTCTGGCAAATGCCAAACGTCTATTTGTAGAACGTGGAATGTCCACCCCGCATACGCCACTGCCGCGGCACATGGCGGGTTCGAATGCCTGAATGGTTATCATTTTATAACTCTCCTGTCGTGCCTGTTACCGGACAATAGGCCCGATATGGCCAGGAAAATAGCGCGGCGGCACAATGTGCCACATGTATTTGCAAAAACATTGATCTCGCGATGGCTGACTTGCAAATACCCGGATTTTTCATCGCGCGATGACCTTCGGGTAAGTATGATGTCAGCATGAACTGCCATGCTCAGGTGGTTATCAAGGAGAGCAAGCGATGTTCTTAGCGCGCACATGCATGGTGCTGTCTGCCCTGGTTTTCAGCAATGCGGTCCATGCGGATGTCCACTGCACGGATCCGATTGCCGACTGGAAACCTCGCGAGCAATTGCAGCGGCAAGCCGAACAGCGCGGCTGGACGGTCCAGCGCATCAAGATCGATGATGGCTGCTACGAGCTCAGAGCCATTGATCGCAACGGCAATAAAATCAAGGCCAAATACTCCCCGGCGTCGCTGCGCATGCGCAGCCTGGCGGTGGACTTCGGCAGTGACGGAGACGCCGCCGACTACCTTGCCCCCGTGCCGCAGGGGCCAGTCAGGCGGCGTACAGGCCCAACATCCCATGGGGAAAAGCAATGAAAAACATGACAGTCTGCGCCTGCCTTGCAGGTGCATTGGCGCTGCCCGGTCTCGTCCAGGCACGCCCGGTCACACTCACCGCGCAACTGAAGAACTACGCCGGCAACGGCGCCTACCTGGCGGTGTATGTCACGGATGCCGCCGGCAAGTACAAGAAAACGTTGTGGATAGCTGGAAAGAAGACGAAGTATTACAAGCACCTGAGCGACTGGGCACGCGGCAGCGGCCTGAAGGCGAGCGAATTTGACGGGGTCAGCGGAGCGAGTGTCGGCAGCGGCAAGACCCTCAAGGTGACGGTCGAACTGGCCGACACCCTGATTGATGCAGGCTACGAGATCCGGGTCGACAGCGCGGCAGAGGACGGGCGCGATAATCCGGCCGACGTGCGCACGCCACTGAGCAAACAGGGTGCCGGCAAACCCGTCGGTGGACGCGGCTACGTCAAGTCCTTCATTTACGACATGTAGCCACTGCCCCGCATGTTGCGACAGATACATTCGCTCGCTGGCCTGATCAGCGCACTGCTGGTCATCCTTATCGGCTTGACGGGCGCCGTGCTGTCGATCAACCCCGCGCTCGAGCGGCTGGCGACCAGCGTGCCGGCGGGCGTCAGCGTTGCCGAACTCGCGGGCCGGGTGGCGCGCCACTATCCGGGAGCCGAGCAGATCCAGCGCACGGCCTCCGGAACCATCATCGTCTACTACAGCGCCGGCGACGTCTCGGGCGTGGACCGGGTCGACCCGTCCAGCGGCAAGGCGATCGCGCCCTATGCGCCGCCGGCGTACGCGCGCTGGTTCAAGGAGTTGCACAGGTCACTATTGCTCGACACGCCCGGCAGCGCCGCAGTCGGCATCACCGCCCTGCTGATGCTGTTGGTATCAGTCTCCGGGCTACTCCTGCTGGTCAAGCGGGTGGGCGGTTGGCGCCAGCTGGCACGTCCACCGCATGGCAATCGCAGCCAGCGCTGGCACGCCGCGGTTGCCCGTTTTGCTGTTGCCGGCCTGCTGTTGTCCGCCTTGACCGGCAGCTATATGTCGGCGGCGACCTTCACCCTCATTGCCGATGGCAGCCAGGACGAACCCGATATCCCCGCCACCACGTCCGGCGGCTCGCCGCTGCCCGCTGCCCGCTTGCCAGCCTTGCTGGCAACCAGGCTGGTCGATCTGCGCGAGCTTTCCTTTCCGCTTGCCGGTGACAGCAGCGCCGTCTATACCTTGCGCACCCGGCAAGGCGACGCCTATGTCGACCAGTCCAGCGGCGCGCTGCTTGCATTCCGCGCGCACAGCAATGTCCGGGAAGCCTTTGAACTGATCTACCAGTTGCATACGGGCGAAGGCCTGTGGTGGCTGGGTCTGGCGCTCGGCCTGAGTGCGCTCGGCGCGCCCTGGCTGGCGGTGACGGGCATCGCCGTATGGTGGCAGCGGCAGCGGGCCAAACCGCGCATCGCCAACAACTCGGCTCCGGCTTCGGCCGACAGCGTGATCCTGGTGGGGAGCGAAAACAACAGTACCTGGGGCTTTGCTCGCGCGCTGCACGATGCCTTGCGACAGGCCGGACAACGCGTGCACACGGCGCCGATGAACCAGTTCTCATCGCGCCACAACGCCGCGCGCCAGTTGTTCATCCTGACGGCGACGTATGGCGATGGCGACGCCCCCGCCAGCGCCACGCACTTTCTGACCAATTTGGCCGGTATTGCCCCCAACCAGGCGGCAAGTTACGCTGTACTCGGTTTCGGCGACCGCCAGTTCCCCACGTTCTGCCAGTTTGCACAGGAGGTCGACGCGGCGATGGCGGCGCGCGGATGGCGCCGCTTGCTGGAACTGGCCCTGATCGACCGCCAGTCGCCGCAGGAATTCGCGCGCTGGGGGAGCCAGGTCGGCGCGCTGCTGGGCCACGAGCTCGTACTCGACTATGCGCCGGCACATCCGCACACGCATGCGCTGCAGTTACGCGAGCGCATCGCCTACGGCGAGGAGGAGCACGATCCCACAGTGGTGCTGCGCTTCATAGCCGCCCCGCCGCCGGCCAGCGCCGGTTGGATGAAAAGCCGGCTTGCCTCCCACCGACTGCCCCGCTTCGAGGCCGGCGACCTGGCTGGTGTCATGGCGCCCGGCAGTTCCATGCCGCGCTTTTATTCGCTGGCGAGCGGATCGGGTGACGGCGTACTGGAAATTTGCGTGCGCAAGCAGCCCGGGGGCGTGTGTTCGAGCTACCTGCACAACTTGCTGCCGGGGGACCGCATCGCGGCCTTTATCCAGCCCAATCCGCAATTTCGTCCGGCTCTGGGCAAGGCGCCTGTCATCCTGATCGGTGCCGGTACCGGGATCGGGCCGCTTGCCGGTTTTATACGCAACAATACCGGCAAGCATCCGATGTATTTGTATTGGGGTGGGCGCCATCCCGCTTCCGATTTTCTGTATGAGCCCGAACTGCGCAACTATCTGGCCGACCGCAGGCTGACGCAGCTGCACACGGCCTTCTCCAGGGTCGAGAACGGCGTCCGCGTGCAGTCCCGGCTGATAGACGACGCTGACAATATGCGCCGCCTGATTGCCGACAATGGCCAGGTACTCGTCTGCGGCAGCCGCGCCATGGCTGCCAGCGTGAGGCAGGCCCTGGACCAGATACTCGCACCGCTCAAGCTGGATGTGTCGGCGCTGCGGGAAAAAGGAAGGTATCGTGAAGACGTCTTCTGAACAGGCGCTGCGGCGCTACAGCCTGAATGGCGAGACCATGGGCGGCCGCTATACGGCCATATTCTATGCGGCCGCACAACCGGACCTGGCCGCCATCGCCGCCAGCCTGTACGCCGCCGTCGACAGGGTCGACCGGCAGATGTCGACCTGGAACACCGCCTCGGATCTGTGCCGCATGAACGCGGCGCCGGAAAACACCTGGCTTCCTGTGCCGCGGGAGCTTGCGCAGGTGCTCGCTGCGGGGCTGCTGGTCAGCCGCGAATCGGGCGGCGCCTTCGACATGGCGGTTGGCCAGCTGGTGGAGGACTGGGGATTCGGTCCGTCGCAATGCGTGCCATCGCCGCAGATCGCGGCCCAGCATGGCAAAACGTACTGCCCGGCCACGGAGGCCTTGGACGTGGATCTGGCGGCTCTGCAGGTGCGCAAGCGCGCGCCGCTGACGCTCGACCTGTCGGGCATCGCCAAGGGTTTTGGCGTCGACCAGCTGGCGCATTGCCTCGATGGCTGGTCCATCGCCAGCTACCTGGTCGGTATCGATGGAGAAATGCGCGCGCGCTCGACCAGACCCGATGGCGAGGCATGGACCGTGGCGATAGAAAAGCCGATACCTGGCATCCGTGAAATCGGTGGCGTGATGGAACTGCACGACATGGCCATTGCCACCTCGGGCGACTATCGCCGCTGGGTCGACATCGACGGAACCCGCCATGCGCACACCATGCATCCGGCCTTGCATCAACCGGTAGCGAACCGTCTCGCGGCCGTTACCGCACTGGCCCCCAGCTGTATGCTAGCCGATGCCTGGGCCACGGCGTTCATGGTCCTGGGCGAGGTAGACGGTGTCGCGCTGGCCAGGAAACGGAGCATGGACGTGCTGTTCGTCCTGCGTCACGGCGCCTTGCTCGAGGAAATTCTGATCATTGACGGGAAGATTGTCTGATCTGCATTGCCGTGCATCAATGCACGGCCGCGCCACGCGGCCATCGCCATTTCGGCAAGCCCCACTTGACGCACTCGAACCAGATGATGCCGAGCACGGCGACAAATGCACACTGCATCAGCAGTGGCAGGTCCGGGAGCGCGAAGGCAAACAGCTCGCGGATCGCCGCCACGCCCAGCACCAGCAACAGCAACAGCGAGGCAGATATGCTGATCCATGCGAATGCCCGGTTCGACTTCAGCCCCCTCCTCCATGACGGCTGGGTCCATTGGCGGTTGACATAGATCAGTCCCAGGTTCGACGCTACAAGGCTGAGGAAGGTCGTCGTGCGCGCCACCTCGTCGGAATGGCCAGCCCACCGCACCAGCACGTGGAAGCAGACCAGCATGGCCAACAATCCTGCCCCCTGCAACAAGCCGCGCAGCAGTATTTCACGATCGAACAACTGCATGTCCGGCCTTCTGGGTTTGCTCACCATGGCATCGGCTTCGATCGGCTCGGCCTCGAACACGATCGAGCAGGCGGGGTCGATCACCATTTGCAAGAACAGTATGTGCACGGGCATCAGGAGCAAGGGCCAGCCCAGCAGCACCGGCAGGATGGACAGGCCAACGATGGGCACATGCACGGCGACGATGAAGACGATGGCCTTGCGCAGATTGGCAAACAGGCGGCGGCCATGCTGCACCGCCAGCAGCAGGGAAGAAAAGTCATCCTTGAGCAATACCAGCGCTGCCGCTTCGCGCGCGACATCGGTGCCACGGGCGCCCATGGCCACGCCTATGTTGGCCGCCTTCAATGCGGGCGCGTCGTTGACGCCGTCGCCGGTCATGGCGACGATATCGCCACGGCGGCGAAAAGCTTGCACCAGGCGCAGCTTCTGCTCCGGCGCGATGCGGCAAAAGACGTCGGTATCCGCCAGGCGCGCCTGTAGTGCCGTGTCGTCCAGCGCAGCCAGGTCCATGCCGGACATCAAACCGCTGGCCATGCCGGCGATACCGGCCTGCTGCGCGATCGCCAGTGCCGTGGCGGGATGGTCGCCCGTGATCATCACCACGCGTATCCCCGCCGCGTGACATTGCGCCACCGCATCAGGAACTTCCGGGCGTACCGGGTCATGCAAGCCTAGCAGCCCAAGAAATTGAAAATCAAAGACATGCTGGTTGTCAGGCAGGGGCGGCGCGGCAAAGGTGGCGCTGGCGACGCCAATCACACGCAAACCGCCGTTCGCCATGGCCAGCACCTGCGCCGCGATGGCGGCGGCGCGTGCCGGCGCCAAATGGCACAGATCGATGATGGCCTCGGGCGCGCCCTTCGCCGCCACCAGGAACTCGGAACGGTCCGGCGATTGCCATACCCGCGACATGGCCAGCATTTTCCGCGACAGCGGATAATCGTCTATCAGCTGCCAGTCGGCATGCAGGTGCTCCGTATTTGCCAGCAGCCGGGCGCCGGTCTGGCTGATGGCAGACTCCATCGGATCAAACGCCCGCCTGTGGCTTGCCAGGACGGCATACTCGAGCAATCCATGCAACTCCTCCTGCAAGGCCCCGGGGTGACTGCTGTGACAATCATGGGCGCAGGTTTCCGACCACAACTGGGCCACGTCCATGCGGTTCGCCGTCAGCGTGCCCGTCTTGTCGACGCACAGCACCGTCGTCGCGCCCAGCAATTCGATCGCGGGTATGCTGCGCGCCAGGATGCTTTCGCGCCCCAGGCGCCAGGCGCCCAAGCCCAGGAAAAGCGTCAGTATCACCGGCAATTCTTCAGGCAGGATCGCCATGGCCAGCGTGAGACCTGCCAGCAGTCCTTGCAGAGCGTCGCCGCGCAGCCACCAATAGGCCAATGCCAGGCCTGCGGCGAGACACAAGCCGCCAATGGCGACATTCCTGACGACGCGGCGTGTTTCCAATTGAATCGGTGTCAACTCGCTCCCCATGGTGGCAAGCGAGGCGCCGATGCGGCCAAGCGCGCTGTGCGGGCCGGTGGCGACCACCAGGCCGCTCGCCGTGCCTTGCGTGATCAGGGTACCGGAATACACCAGGCTGGCCGGACTGGCGCCAGTCTCGGCGGAGCCATGCTTGACTACCGGCACGGACTCGCCCGTGAGCATGGACTCATCGGCCGTCAAATTCGATGTACTGAGCAGTTCGATATCGGCGGGCACGCGGTCTCCCTCGGCAAGCAGCACCAGGTCTCCGGGCACCAGGTCCCTGCCAGCGATGCGCTCCTGTTTCCCATCGCGTATCACCAGGGCCCGTGGACAGGAGAGATCGCTTAGCGCATGCAGCGAGCGCTCCGTGCGCCTGCGCTGAAAAAAAGTGATGCCCATGACGAGGCAAACAAAGCCCAGCAGCATCAGCGCTTCATTGCGGTCGCCAAGCAGCAGATAGATGACGCCGCAGGCGACCAGCAGCAGGAACATCGGTTCGGAAACGACATCGAGCAGCAGGCGCCCGGCACTCAAGGGACGCGAGGCGGGCAAGGCATTCGGCCCGTTTTCCAGCAAGCGCTGCGCGGCCTGCGCAGCTGTCAGCCCGTCACTGCTTTGCGGCTCCGTCATGGCATCGAACCTTTCCCTGCGTGGCAGATCGTAGTGCTTAATCGTGCCAGAGATGCGTGTGGATTGAGGCTTGAGCGTAGCACAATTGCAACGCCAAAGCGCCACAAGTTCATGCTCTGCAGCCATATGGCCGCCAGGCCAGGTCAAAGGGTATCCCGGACGCTGCTCTCCTGCCAGGTGACCTCGTCAGCTTGCTTCGAGCATGCTCAACATTTCCAGTATCAGGGTAAGGTGTTGCGGCAGCAGCAGCAGCAGCAGCAGCAGTAGCAGCAGTAGCAGTAGCAGTAGCAGCAGGCAATGCGAGCGAACCCACATCCGGATTCGGCTTTTTTCAAGATGTCGCGCTCCTTGGTAACGCGCTTCAATTCTGCCTTCAGTCGCCGCATCTCGTCAGACTGGGCGTCCTGAGCTTGGCGCTCGGCTTCGGGCACGTCCTGCGCTTTGTCCACGCATACATGCTGTGGATATTGGCTGCCGCCTCGGCGCGCCAGTCGCGGAACGAAGAACGGGAACCATGTACGGTAATGTCGTCAAACTGCATGCAGCGCAAGACTGCCGTCAAACTCATGTCCGACAACTGAGCGCTACGCTTGCGACCTGAAAAGATGACGTCCCCTTGACGCGGACTGCGCGCAGCAGCGCAAGCGCCTCACCAGACAGCGGCACGCGATGCTCCTTGCCGGCCTTCATCCGCTGCGCTGGAATCGCCCACAGCGCCGCCTCCAAGTCAATCTCCCGCCACCGCGCCCGCCCCCTGACCTCTCCTGAGCGGGCGGCCGTCAGAATCGCAACGCCAGCGCAGCGTTCCTCTCGTTGTCCTGCATCGTCCACATTGATCCAAGACTGTTTCCCGTACTTTTCCCGTACCAAACAAAAAAGGCCTACACTGGATCAGTGTAAGCCTTTGATATAAAACGAATTCTTGGTGGGAAGTGCAAGTTTCGAACTTGCGACCCCTGCAGTGTGAATGAGGGGGTCCAATTCGTCGACTTCATAGGGGAAACATGCGCTTAGCGCGGGCGAATAATATCATTTTGGTGGAATGTTTGTCGAATTTGTCTGTGCGACGCACGAACATGTTTGCATTCGCCACTAAGCGGCTGCGGACGGCGCATTGACGGGCGGGGCTAAAGCAATCATAAATTGAGCTATACTTACTGGACATTTAGGAGGAGCTATGAAGCAGCGTGAAAAAATTTCGGTGATGCGGTTTGCCCAGGCAGACCGAGGAGAGGCGCGCGGCCCGTCGAAGCGATCTGCAACTTCCTCGGTGAAGAGTTTCGTGCTTAGTTCGCAGCAGCAGGCGCTTTACGGCAAAATCACTGAGGAGAACGGTTTCTCCATGGACGCCGAATTGGAGCGTTTGCAACGGGCAAAGCCAATCAAAACGTCTTGCTAGCTAAGGGGATTTGCTTGGGCAAAATGCTTATCCGATTCACTCCACAGTTAGAGCAGTCGCTTACCCCCGCAGACAGAGCCCAGTTTCTTTCCGACTTCAAAGAGTGGAGAGGGATGCCGAACAACGCGAAGCAAACGGCCGTGTTCGGCAGAAACGTCCTGAATAATGGCTCGATATATCTCAGGCATGTCCACATGGTGCCATTCACTCCCGGCCCTCCGCCCGTTATCGCCACGGTGGCTGTCCCGGCCGCGTCCGGCCCTGCTGTGTCTGTGGTGACCTCACCCGCCCCCTCGCCAGCAATGCTTGCGCTTCAAAAGTGGCGTGATGTTTATAACCATAATCAACAGCACAGCGCGAACCAAGATCAAACAAGCAATCGCTACTTGTTCTACGCGATGGACAAAAACCATGGATTTTTGCTGATCGCAATGATCAACATCGGGGCGCATAGCATTTGGGATTCGAAATACGCACCAGTGCTGAGCAACTGGGAGAGCATAGCTAGCGATTTTGTAAATCTTGGCACCATACCTGATGCGTAATTTCCCGGATGAAACTGCCCTTATGCCATTGATAATGCAGCAATACCTACGTGCAACTTTTACTAGCTAATTTCATATAGTATGACTGCGGTGTATAAGCTTGGAATGCGCATCATCAGTCCCCCTATGGTCCCCTTCTGTATCACGCCAACAGTTTCACGCCAAGGTGTTCAACAAAAGTAATGGCACTGCTCTGTTTAAGAGTTGGCGCTCCAAATGCGGCAGGCATGAGGTGTTTAGGACGTTTTCCGATCTCCTAGGATTCTTGTTGCCACCCCAAATAAACCTTGAGCGCCTCACATCACCATGCCAGCTCCGGCCCTTCAAACATATCAAAAAAAATATGCCAAAGAACGGATACCCTCCTCTGCTTTTCAACATCTTGGAAGGAATGTATTACAACCCTCACATTGAAAATCCGGACAAGGCGAAGACCAAGCAGCTGTGGCAAGAGCTCATGCGGCAGATGATAGACGCGCCTCCTCTGAAGCCTGAGGATTCAAAGACCTTTCACCTCAGGTGGACAGAGAGCGCTCACAAAATGCGCGAGCTAGTGGCCGATGACTATTTGCTTCTGGACATGCTGAGAATTTGGTTGCCAGCTTACTCTGGACAGGACCACATCCTGTATCGAGGCGAAAGCATCGAGCGTTGGGAGGATGGCTCTGTCGGGAGTGGCTGGACACCAAAACTTGAAACGGCGCAAATGTTTGCCGGGGGTCTAAACAACGTAGGAAAGGGCGGTGTCGTGCTCAGCACGGCGGCCCCGCACGCATCAATCATCGCGGGGCCCTCCTCGCACAGCATCTATCTTCAAGAGTTCGAACACACGGTCGATCGACGCAAGCTCAACCTCGTGTCGGCGGTTGAGTTTTTCCGAACAGGCTGAGCTCGCAACTATTCTGACAATTCAGAAATAAGCTGCTCGCGCAGTGGATGTGGATGTTCTTTCTGCTGGCCTTGTAGCAAGAGCCACGCGGAAGCTCCATCCTCGGCCTCCAGTTCTAGGTCTGCCCCAGCATCGAAGAGCAAGTAAAACGTTCTGTCGATGTCTTCGTTCCATGTCGCGTTACCGCATAGAGTAGTCATCGGCGTGTCGCCCGTCGCAGATTGAATGTTGACGTTTGCGCCGTTTTCAATGAGGTGATGCACAGCCCTTGGATGCGCTCCCCTGCCCCATTTCAAATTGCACATGGCATGGAGCGCAGAAATGCCGCTATCCTGTGTTTGACCATTCACGTCGAAGCCGCCCCACATCAGCGCGCGCAGGCAAGCAATCTCACCGTGCAGGCCCTCGAAGTCCATCTTATTCAGCGCGGCCCATGCGATCAATGGCAAATGCTTCGGGAGGCCCATCTCCATGCACACGAACGCGGCGATCATGTAGTTGTCCATCATGTCAGTCTGGACTTGGCTCACAAGGATCTCAGGATCGCTCATGTAATTGAGATAGGTGCGACGGAAGTCGCTGCCGATGTCGTGCGCACTCATAGCCGCTCTCGCTTGCTCGCACACAGCAGCGAAACCGACTTTAGACTGGTCTCCTTGCAAGTCCTCGGTGATCAAAGCTAACTTGAATGATTTATCGTCATTGATGCTGAACATCGTGCCCCCTATAAGTTCTAGCTAGCGCAAACCTCGTCCTGTCGTGTGCGAATGCGAGCCATCGCGCACCGTGGCATCCAACTCAGCTCCTCTGCTTTGTAGAAAGCTTTGGACGACGCAACTGCGGCCCGCCCGCCAAATTCGTGGATAGTCAGGCGCTCGGATACGCCCGTAAGCCGGCCCGTTAGGATGCCCGCGCAGATGTCCATGGGGCGGCCGTCCGGTTGGCTCGAAAACGGCCAAGTTCCATAGGCGTCGCGTTGGCCAGCCAAGATTGAAAACCCATAATAGCTATTGTTGTCGCCCTACCAGGCGCGAAGTCAGACCAAATCATCCAAACATTAGTCGGTGGAATACCATGATTGATAGCGCCCAGAAGTAATGGCGGCCCCGTCCTTTTTTTCAATTTGGTTGCAATGCACGCAGAGCAATTGCAAATTGCTGACGTCATTTAGTCCGAACTGCGCGAGAGAAACAATGTGATCATAGTTTTCCACATTCTCGATATTCGCCAAACCAGATAAATCACTGTCGCACAAGACGCAGCGCCCACGGTCTCGATAGAAAACGGCGCGTTGCGCCCACTTTGGCGGCCTTACTCGAAGCAGAGTTCCGCGAGGAGAAAGCAATGTATGATCCAAATCCTCCGCATCCTCGATGGTAGCGCCACTCAGAATACTCGACATGTAATCATTGAAATTTAATAACAATTTCCGATTTTGAAACAACACATGGAAGACCTCCCCAACCGTTTGATCCATAAGCTTTTCATATGACTCAGACAACCATATCTCATTCATGAAATCATATACATCATCGTCATCGGCATCAAGGTATGACTTGCCCAAATCGGCCAAATGATCCGCAAAGCTCTGATAATCAATACCGTGATGATCAAAGGCATTTTCAATTGGAAGCTTGTAAACATAAGAATCACCAAATTTCATGACTATCTTTCTGCCTAAATCCGTCATGCTATGGCAAGAGGGCAACTCCACCTCTTCCGCCTGTTCGGAGTGAACATCCCGGACAACAAATTCAATGAACTGATGGAATACGGAATATTTTTTGTAGGGAGCAAGCCATCCAGCCCATTGCCCATCGCAATGAAATGCCTCCAAAGCCACGATATTCTCAAACCTGTTCTTTAATATTCCATCAACGATAGAACATAAATAATAGGTGTCGTAAAATTTTGCCTCAATATGCATGCTATGGATCTGCTTAAACTAGACGTTGAATTCAGTCATTCGCGCCCTGCGTTTGACCCAAGATAAAAACACTATGATAGAAATCCCTACGCCCACACAACACGACACGCGAGATATTCGCTGAGCACAATATGCACGTAATTACCGTCAGTCTGCCCGGCAAGATACCGGTATCGCCCATCTTGAACCTCTATCCAGCCGTCTGCGACCCTCGCTCCGGATGGTAAAGCTCTCATGAATGCCCTCGATCCCAACTCGGGCCAGACAGCCATCACACCAAGCTCAGGACTCTCGAAAAACGCCTGTTGGGCCTCATCCATAAGGGCAAACGGGACGATTTCGAACACGTCCGGCTCTCCAAACTCCTGGATGCTGAGTTCGTAATCAAGATGCCCCCGCGCGAGCTTCAAGACCACATTTCGAACCCGATCCATCTCAACACTCCAAGTCTTATCTCCAAGTAAGTCCAAGGACATCGACGATTGAATCTGCGCGGCAAGCTGTGGAACCTGCAGGAGAATACGCCGGATATTGTCGCGCCGGACTAAAGCAGGATCTGCCGATCCACATATCACGCATTCCACTAGGCATGCCAAATATCGTTCGTCACTTGAAAACGACTGATTACATTGTTCACATGCTGCCACGACTGGGAGGTTCAATGGAAAGGGTTCGTCGAGCAAAACTTTTGACGGACAATGATCCCGGGTATCAGGCTTGGCTCCGCAAAAAATGCACATTCCGGTCATACGCGCATCAACAAAAAGCTTCTTCGGATCATTCACCAGTGAGCCCAATCAAAGAAAAATCTCACGAAAAGTGTCATTTAGATAACATCGAACAGTCTCCACTTTATCAATAACAAGGATTCTGCCGAGCCCCCTGCATTTATCGCACTTTTTTACAATTGTAAAATAAGCTTATTGAAAAATGAACATGAAGCGTGCTGTCTCTAGCCATCTGCTGTAGAATTTACCCAAATACAAGAAATTTGTTTATAACACAATTTGGCAGCGAAAACATGCCCAGCGGAACGTCGAAAATATCAAATAAACAATGCAACATGACAGCGACAAAGTGTCTAAAAAGTTTCATTTTTGAGCGCAGTCACTTCGCGGCAGAGGCCCGGACGCAAACGTGCGGATGATCGACACGAATATTGCCGACATGCGTCCTCTCAATCGTTTCCTAAAAATGGCAGTCGTGGCAGGAGTCGAGAGCGCGGTTCGAATTCACATCGATCGAGGCGACGATCTCAATGCGCGAGATGGAAATGGACTCACGCCCCTGATGCTGTCGGCGGCCAGAAACAAATTTACTATATGTAAACTCCTGCTCGACGCAGGAGCGAACAAAGGTTTACTAGCCCCGTCAGGAAAAACAGCGCATGCCATCGCCGTTGACGCAGGAGCGCACGAAGCGGCTTCGATATTGATGCCTGTGATTTTTCCGATCGATACATCTGACGGATCGCTCCCTAACGTGGCTCCGTCTCCAAGAGAAGCTTGCTCCTCCCCAGGCAATCCAGCCGTAGAGCCGCCCCTAACCTTCGGCGCCACGAACAGAGCTGAGGATATCGCTCTACTCAATATCCAAATCGACATAAAAGAGGACGAGCTGGAAACAGGGCTCGAATTTGACTTGTCCGGCTGGGAGCCGGAGGAGGACATGCCCCCTCCCGCGGTCGATCCGTCTGTGGCCCAAGCAGCAAGCACGCTCCAAGAGTCCATTTCAAAGCACGAGCCAATAGATTCATCGGAAGATTGGGAGGACATTGATCTATACCTGCCGGAGCGCTCGATGCCGTTGGCTCGCACTGGCGACGCCGAAACCCGCGAACTGCTGCGCGCATTGCTGCTTCGAGCTTCTCGAGAGGGCAGCGTTCCTCGTGCGTCGCTCGAAGCCTTGTCGCTAAACGATGACCAATCGGAAAACCCCGAAGCTGAGGCTCTGCTAACCATGGTTATCAACGATCTTGGTGCCGAAGTTGATGAGCGACTCGAATACGTCAGTTCAAACGAGAATTTCGAGGTCTTCGTCAAGCCCGAGGAAAATCCGGATGAGGAAGAAATAGTTGCGGATACGTTAGCATTTATTGACAACGTGGCTAGTCGCTACTCAGAACCTCTCCGCATCTACCAAAAGGAATTCCAGCGAGAGAGGCTAATTTCGGCCGACGAAGAGGTCGAGCTAGGCAAAGCCATGGAAGTCGAACTTGAACGAGCGCTTGACGTCTTGGCAACTTGGCCTCGCGGGATTAGCCTTGCGCTGGCCGCCGGGGGCATGATCAAGTCCAAGCAAAAACCTCTAACTTGGCTATCGCGTGGACCGACCGAAGCGCAACCAGATCTTGAATCAGAGCCTGATAGCGAAAGCGATGCCGAGATGGCTGGCATAGATCAGTCTGATGAAGAAGTCGAATCCGATGAAGACTCGCAATTCGACGTCAGCCTCCCACTTGGGGATTTCGCGTCAGAATTCTCAGATGCGGTGGACAGACTTGCCAGCCTTCCGATAGTTCCAGCTCAGCGCGGAGCTCAATGGCAGGCCGTCCGCGACACGCTATCGTCCCTCCGATTGAACCGCCGCTTTCTCTTGGAGCTGGCTGACGCTGAACCCAATGGTAATCCAGGCTCTGCGGCATTCGAATATAACAACGCTATGAAGGCTTACCAAGCCGCCCGAGAGCGGATGGCGGCCGCAAATTTAAAGCTCGTTTTCCATCTCGCAAAAAAGTATCTCTATAGTGGCGAACCCTTGGACGACTTGGCGCAAGAGGGAAACATCGGCCTGTTGAAAGCCATTGAACGCTACGATTGGCGCCGAGGATTCAAATTTTCCACTTATGCTACCTGGTGGATACGCCAGCAAATTGGGCGCCATGTCGCCGACAAAGGCAGAACAATTCGCGTTCCTGTCCATGTTTATGAGAAGACTCAACGTCTCACTCGCGAAACCCTTGCGCTTGAATCCGAGATTGGACGAGAGCCTGATCTGAATGAAGTCGCGACCCGCATGGAAATGTCTGCCCGGAAAGTATCAGCGCTTCTAAGCATAGCTCCTGAACCGCTACCAATACATGATCTACCTATTGATGAAATGATTGCCGTCGATGCACAGTCGGATTTCGTTTCGCCTGACCCTTTTGACATCGCGCTCAAATCCGACGTGCACAAAACAATTGGCAGAGTTCTGGCCACGCTCAAGCCGAGGGAAGAGCAAATTATTCGGCTACGCTACGGGATCGGGGTCGGCGACTCATTGACGCTAGATGACATTGGCCAGCGATACGAGGTCACAAGAGAACGCATTCGCCAGATCGAAGCCAAAGCAATCCGAAAGTTGATGCAACCTAGCCGCATCGATGCTTTATCGAGCGCATTCTTTGGATATCCATTTCCCAAAGAGGAGGTTGCTCAAGACGCTCCTTCCCAGCCTAGCGAGGCCGCGCACTCACAAGAAGCCAATCAGATACATTCAGATGCCTCTGCCATACATTCGCCTGCGATCGCCACCTCGCCTGCAAAGGCGTCAAGCATAGATAGACTAATAGAGCAGGCCACGGGCTTAGGTATTTCTATTGTCGATGAGCGTATAGGAACAACAGGAAAAATATGGATCAATTTTATTGATATACCTGACGACCGCTATCGAAAATTGACCCGCAAACTAATGGCTTTAGGATTCGAGTTCATGCTAGGGAAAGGCTATTGGAAATGAGTTCAAAAACACGAAGCGCGCCCCCACGCGCGATGGCAATGCTCGAATCTTTACGCGGATTAGGATACTCGACAGCAGCGGCTTTGGCCGACATCATCGACAACAGCATTTCTGCCGATGCAGAAGAAGTCCGCATTGACTTCACATGGGACGGGCCGAGTAGCCGCGTTACCATTCTCGACGATGGTCGTGGCATGGATGACGCCGAACTCGAAAGCGCGATGCGCCTTGGCGACAAAAACCCACTCGATGCTCGCTCCGCCCACGACCTCGGACGTTTTGGCATGGGCCTTAAAACATCGTCGTTATCACAATGTCGTAGACTAACTGTGGCTACAGTCAAAGGAGGCGTCACAAGTTGCCTACGCTGGGACCTAGACGAGCTCGCCGCGAATCCAGAGGGAGGCTGGCTTCTTTTCGAAGGCTCAGCCCACGGATCGAAACCCTTCCTCGCGGGCTTGAAAGGAAATAAGACCGGCACACTGATCCTATGGGAAACAATGGACCGTGTGGTCACTTCCGGCTACACATCAGACGACTTTCACGATCTCATTGACAACGTCGAGTCTCATCTGGCGATGGTCTTTCATCGGCTAATGCAGGGCCCTCGGCCAAAGCTTAAACTTTTTTTGAATGGACGTCTCGTCTCGCCTTGGGACCCGTTCATGTTAGGACATCCAGCAAAGCCATGGACATCGCCGACCACAAACCATACCACCAGCTACGGAATCGTGTCGGTGCAATGCCACGTGTTGCCGCACCGTGACAAGCTAACCGCTGCCGAATTCGAATCTAACGCCGGTCCCGGCGGTTGGACAGCGCAGCAAGGCTTCTACGTCTACCGAAACGAGCGGCTCTTGGTTGCGGGTGGATGGTTAGGGCTTGGCAATTCCCGCGCATGGAACAGGGAAGAAGCCCATCGACTAGCGCGAATACGCCTAGATATTCCTAACACAGCCGATGCTGACTGGAAAATCGATGTTCGAAAATCGACAGCCCGTCCGCCTGTATCGCTTCGCCCTTGGCTTATGCTCTTGGCCGAAAATACCCGCGAGCGGGCCCGGCGCGTATTCGCCTATCGTGGCACGCCAGCGCCCGCGAAAGGCAATATTCCCATTGAGCAGGCTTGGCGTGTAGAGCGCGTCAAAGCGGGCATGCGGTATAGGATAGAAGAGACTCACCCCTCCGTTGCTGCCGTCCTGGAAAGTGCCGGAACGCTCGCTCCTTTGATCAAGTCAATGCTTCGGGTAATCGAAGAGACTGTTCCCGTGCAGCGCATCTGGCTGGACACTGCTGAAAACAAAGAGACACCACGAACAAGCTTCGAAGGTGAGCCCAATTCGGCCGTAATCGAGGTCGCCGGAGTGCTCTTCAATGATCTGATCGAGCGCAAGGGCCTTAGCGTAGAAGACGCGCGCAGGTCTATGGCGCGCACAGAACCATTCCAAAAATATCCTGCGCTCGTCGCAAAACTAGGGAGTTAGAAATGATTGCAGCAGAAGAGGCCGTCGCGCAAACACAGCTACTCGAAGATGTCATCGCCACCGCGCAGCGACTAGTGAAGGCAGAGAAGGATTCGTCGAAGATTACCCCCTCCTACATCGCTGCCAAGGTGAAGTTGGCAGCGGCGATGTTCGCTACCGATCCACCTATCCCTTTGGACGAAGCCAAAGTAGTTGCCACTCTAATCCAACGGTTCAGTCATCGGATGGGCAAGGCAACTACCCTCGTCGACATCGCGGGGCACTTCGATTGGTTGAATGCCGCCCGCAAGAAAGAATGGCATTACTGGCGACGCTACCGCGACTATCAGGAGTCCAAATTGTCAGACGTGGTCGTCGATGGACTAGACGAAGCGACTGATGACATTCTCGGGCTTCTCGAAGATCCTCTGCGAACCGATTCCTGGGATCGACGGGGGCTCGTCGTGGGGCATGTGCAATCAGGGAAGACCAGCAACTACACGGGCTTGATCAATAAGGCTGCAGACGCCGGCTACAAGATCATCATTGTGCTGGCAGGCATGCACAACAACCTGCGCTCACAGACCCAGATGCGTCTCGAGGAAGGCTTCCTGGGATACGAAACAACGGCAGACCGCGACGCTGGCGCGGCCATCGGCGTGGCTGCGTATGGCGAGGACCTGAAAACAAACTCAGCGACGACCAGGGCAGAAAATGGCGATTTCAGCAAAGCCATCGCGAAACATTTTAATGGTATTTCCCCTGAAGAGCGACCTTGGATCTTCGTGGTTAAGAAACAAAAAACTGTGCTGACAGAGCTCCTTAAATGGATTCAAGCACGTGTAGCCGATTCACCAAGCTCAATGCCCAATTGGAAATTGGTCACCAAGCTGCCGCTTCTGATGATCGACGACGAAGCTGACAACGCCTCGGTGGATACAGGCGAACAGGCTTTCAACGATGATGGGACCCCCGACGAGGAACATCAGCCAAAAACAATCAACAGCCTCATCCGTCAACTTCTCCACTCCTTCACGCGAAAGGCGTATGTGGGATACACGGCCACGCCATTCGCAAACATCTACATTCATCATAAAGGCGCCACCGCAAAGGAAGGTCCTGACCTCTTTCCAAAAGCTTTCATCATCAACCTAGCCGCCCCATCGAACTACGTTGGCCCCGCCCGCATGTTTGGCAAACTGACCAAGGACGGCCGCGTGGGGGCTCTGCCGTTGGCACGCAGCATCTTGGACCACTATGATCCCGATTCCGACTCGGGATGGATGCCGCCCAAACACAAGAAGACACACCTCCCGCTCCATAAGGGCCAAGAGACGATACCGCTGTCGCTGCGCAACGCTATCCACTCCTTCGTGCTTATATGCGCGGCGCGAGAATTGCGCGGCCAAGGGATCGAACACAGCTCTATGCTGATTCACGTCACTCGATATGTAGCCGTCCAAGACCATGTGCGTGAGCAAGTAGAGGAAACAGTGCGCCGCATGCGCCAGAAGATCACCCGTGGCAGCGACGCTAATGAACTGCTTGCACAAATGCGCAAGCTCTGGGACGAGGACTTCATCCCCACACGAGATATGGTCGCGGAGCTCTCGCCCTCTGAGGAGCGCCCTCCTGAACTACCCTCATGGGATGATGTGGTAGCGAAGCTGCCAGATGTGCTCGGCGATATTGCCGTTCGCTCCATCAATGGAACGGCCAAGGACGCATTGGACTACGCCACACCCGGTGCAGCTCTAAAAGTCATCGCCGTCGGCGGGGACAAACTTGCTCGCGGCCTGACCCTTGAAGGCCTCTGCATAAGCTATTTCGTTCGCACGACCAAGATGTATGACACCCTTATGCAGATGGGACGTTGGTTCGGCTACCGCCCTGGTTATTTGGACCTCTGCCGACTCTACACATCCCCAGACTTGGTGAAATGGTTCGGCCATATCGCCGATGCATCCGAAGAACTCCGCGAAGAATTTGATTTCATGGCGAAGGCGAATCTCACACCGGAGCAATACGGCCTCAAAGTCATGTCGCACGAGAGTCTCACGGTCACGTCGCCCATGAAGATGCGCAACGCGCAGACACTGTCTCTGACTTACAGCGGCACGAGGCCTCAAACCATCCTGTTTCATCGGGATGCCAATATCCAGAAGGCAAATCTTGCCGCGACAGATGCGCTGATCTCCTCCCTTGGTATGAACTTCGTGCCCGGGCCGAAATACTCACGTGACGGCCAAGCCGATTCGTGGCAAGGAGCTCGCCTATGGAGAGACGTGGACGCCTTGAATGTGCTCGCATTCTTAGGTGCCTATGCTACCCATCCAAATGCAACGAGCGCCAAGGCGGGAGTGCTGACGGATTTCATCACAAAAATGATAGCCATCGGCAAGTTGAAGCAATGGAGTGTCGCCCTTGTTACCGGCGGCGAAGGGGCTGGTGAAAAGCACGTCTTCCCTGGCGACTTTGAAGTCGACTCCTTCCAAACACGCTGGACCGAAGATCCTGATACGCCAGGCGCCAAAGACCCGACCATGTTTGCGATCGGCGTTCTCACCGATCCAAAGGACGAGGGCATAGATCTCAATGATGATGCATGGCGAGATGCACTCGCGCGCACTCGCGCTGCATGGAAGCCAGAGCCAGCCCGAGGCCGCATTACGTTGCCGATCACTCCTAGCGGCAAAGGGATTCGCGAATCGCGAGACCGGCTTGGTGGCGATGCTGATCGCGGTCTGCTACTGCTCTATACGCTTGCCCCATACTACAAAGGCAAAGAAAAACTCCCTGAAAACCTCATTGTGCCTGGCTGGGACAAACCCATCATGGCTTTCGCCATCGCGTTCCCTGCAAGCGAAAACGGAATCCGGGTGGAATACGAAGTGAACCTTCTCTATTGGACACAGCAATATGGCCCGACCGAGTAACGAATTTCTCATGGCATGGACGTCGCTTACTGGCGCCGACATTGAGCCAGGATGGCAGGCCATCTCCCTGCCTTCGGCAGGGCCACTTCAAGTGCGCGCCGGCCGCCGCTCGCCTGACAACACTGAGGCGGTGTTGGTAGGCTTCCCCACCGTGCGGCTCGCCGCAGCCGACAAACTCCCCGAAGGCCAGGGCTTCTCGGTCGAGCGGGCCGACCCAGAAGGCAGCGGCAAGCTTTGGCTTGCCTTGACACGAAAGTCTGCGGGTAGCGCGGAGCTCTTCGCGGCCATGGCGTGCGATGTAGTCGGAGCTCTAGATGACGCTGTGATGGCCGGTGCCGACGAAAATAAACTCCTGCGAGTCTTCACAGGGCGCGTAGGGGCTTGGCAGGAATTCATGCGCAAAGGAACGCAAGTTCTCAGTCCTGAATCCGAGATCGGCTTAATTGGGGAGCTCACGCTACTACGCGCCATCGTCAACGCTGGCATCCCTTCGGCGCTAGCCATTGAATCATGGGTTGGCCCACTCGACGGAATACAGGACTTCGAGTTGGGCACTGGCGCGCTGGAGGTCAAAACCACACTGTCAACGGCAGGCTTCACAGCCAAGATCGGCTCGCTCGAGCAACTGGACGATTCGACGCGGCAACCTCTCTTTGTGGCCGGCGCTCGGCTCCGGCAAACCGAGAGCGGCCAGAACCTGCCGGAGATAGTCGATGCTATGCGGTTGACAATACGGGGCGATGCCGAGGCGGAGCGGCTCTTTACTGAGCGCCTGCTCGCTGCTGGCTACATCGACGCACACGCTGAGCGCTATCCACGGCGATTTGAGCAAGCAGAAACGCGCATTATCGAAGTAACGAGCGACTTCCCACGCCTAACCTTGGGATATGTGCCTGCGGGTATCATGAAGGCTATGTATGAAATTGACCTCGAGAAGGTGCCTGGCGAAAACGTTGGCACAGAGGGAGCATTAAGAAAATTGGGAGCAATTTAAGTATGAATTTGACTGAATTCCTGTGCGAGACGCAGGCCACCGTCCGCTCACAAATGCGTGACGGCGCGTTATACGAAGAATTGGTATTCGCGGGTATCGTAATGGACCACATGTCGGAAATAGGCATGACGTTCGAACCTGTCGAATGCCATTTTGAAGGCAAAGTGGGCAATGCGAATTTAAGGCTCAGCGGCTATTCCGTGTCGGAAGATAGCGACCAACTCGACCTGTTCGTCAGCCTATACGCCAACGTCGATATCCCCACGCCGATCCCGGATTCCGAGACGAAGACCGCTGTCGAGCAGTGTCTGCGTTTTCTGACACTATGCGCCGAAGGCAAGTTGGCTCCGAAACTTGATCCTTCAAGCGACGTGCGTTCGCTGGCGGAGACACTGCACGGCATCTACAACGACTTGGAGCAAATCCGCGTATACGTCATCACCGACAAGGTCGCCAAATCCAAAAGCTTCAAGACGCGCGACATAGGCGGCAAGGCCGTGCGTCTCGAAGTCATGGACATCGAACGGCTTCATCGCCATTGGTCCGAGGGAAAACCTCGCGACGAGCTGGTCGTGGATTTCAACGAGGTCTCCGGCGGGCCTCTTCCCTGCGTCTTCGTGCCTGGTGAAAACGATGACTACGACTACGCGCTTACAGCCGTCCCCGGAGAGGCTCTCCGACTGCTCTATGAGAAGTTCGGCGCTCGGTTACTTGAAGCCAACGTCCGCTCATTCCTTAGCGTCAAAGGAAAAGGAGTCAATGCCGGCATTCAAACCACTTTGCGTTCAGCGCCTGAGCGGTTCATGGCATATAACAATGGCATCGTAATCGTGGCCGATGAAATGCGCTTGGGCAAAAATGGCGACGGCGCGACGGGAATAGCGTGGCTTAAAGGACTTCAGATCGTCAACGGTGGCCAAACGACTGCCTCGCTCTATTTCACCAAGAAAAAATATCCCGACACCGATTTGAGCCATGTCAGAGTTCCGGCCAAGATTATAGTGATGAAGACCCAGGACTCAACCAAAGAGGAGGCGCTGGTCTCAGATATATCGCGCTTCGCCAACAGTCAGAATGCAGTCAAGCAGTCGGATCTCTCGGCGAACAAGCCCTTCCACGTCGAAATCGAAAAGCTCTCTCGTTCGGTATACTGCCCGGACGGTGTCGGCCAGTGGTTCTACGAGCGCGCGGCTGGTAGCTATAACACCCTGCTAACCCGCGAAGGCACAACACCAGCAAAACTAAAAGCGCTAAAGGATGCGATTCCGACGGCGCGGCGCATCACCAAAACCGATTTGGCAAAATACATCACTGCGTGGGACCGCAAACCGGATGTCGTTAGTCTAGGGTCTCAAAAGAACTTCGACCGCTTCATGGCTGCCCTCACTTCCTCCGATGGCCAAGAGGTGCCTGTGCCAACAGTTCCAGAGTTCAAGGCCATGATCGCAAAAGCCAAAATTTACCGAGACTCCCAAAAACTTTTGCGCCCAATGTTTCAAGCATTTCAGGCCAACGTTACTGCGTATACGGTCTCACTGCTATCGGAAAAACTTGGGTCCCGCATTGATCTCGACCGTATTTGGGCAAAGCAAGCAGTTTCCTCTGAGCTTCTTTCGCAGATTGCAGTTTGGGCCAAGGAAGTCAACGATGTGCTACATTCCTCCGCCGGTGGTCGCATGGTTTCTGAATGGGCCAAGCGGCCAGAATGCAAAGAAGCAGTGATGAGCGCCAGCTACTCGATAGCCGCTTCCAACATACCAGAGGTCAAGGTGGGGTAGGATATCCATGACGGAGGCAATCGACATTGGGGGATCGGCGCATGGCTGACATCGTGCCACCATCGGTCAGAAGTCGAATGATGTCCGGCATCAAGGGTAAGAACTCTCAGCCCGAGATGCTGGTCAGGCGTATGTTATTTGCCGCTGGATTCAGATTTCGGCTGCACCGACGCGACTTGCCAGGCACGCCCGACATTGTCATGCCAAGCCGAAAGATCGCCATATTTGTGCATGGCTGCTTTTGGCACGCTCACAAGGAATGCAAGTATTTTAAAATTCCGGCTACGCGGCCTGACTTCTGGGTTGAGAAACTGCAAGCCAATGTCGATCGAGACCAACGAGCCTTTGATGCGCTAACAGCCATGGGTTGGCGGGTTTTGTGTGTTTGGGAATGTGCCACTCGCGATCGAGAGACAGTCAAAACATTGTCCGACAGAATCACAGCGTGGATCAACCAAGACACCCCGTGCGGGGAAATTGGTCGAGGGTGAGTAAGCCACCGAATCGTTTTTCTTATGTCAATGGCTTACTCTTCACGGGAAGCTAAGAATTTATAGATAACCTTTGCTATTTTTCGCGCCAATAAAGGAGGGACCGCATTTCCGATCTGTCCATACTGCTCTGTCCTGTTTCCTTCAAAGAAGTAATTATCCGGGAATGTTTGCAATCTTGCCGCCTCACGAACCGTGAGGCTTCGGCATTGGGCAGGATCAGGATGTATGTAGTAATGGCCATCCTTTTTGATGTGGGCCACAACTGTAGATGAAGGCGCACCGCCAAGCTGGACCCTAAATCGATCTGCAAAAGGAATGCTCTCCTTTTCGGCATTCATATGGTCAGGCATAAGTTTGGGTGGGAAGTCATACAGTGTAGGCGCATAACCTCTTTCTTTTGCGAAACAAGCCGCAAATAGATAGCGATGCAAATCCGAGCGCATATGGCTACGCGTTTCGTGTTGTAGCACTCCACCTAGCCGGCTATCGAGATACCAAGAGCGCAATTCTTTGGGCATTTCTACACCAGGAGTCACTACCATAGGGATGAACGTTCCTCCCGAGGATGGTAATTTCTCTGCGGCCTCGACTGCGTTCTTCATCCGCGTTTCAATCTGGGTTCGTAAAGGCAAGCGCCACAAATTCAAACTCAATGGAGCTACTTTCATGACCCCGAGCCACGTCTTGTGCGAATCCGGTTCTTTGGAGATTCGACTACGCAGTGGCGGCAGACCCGACAATGCGGCATTTACGCTCGGCCTTGGAAAGGTTTTTCGCAGCAGGAATCGTCGTGGATTCCTCATAAGTTCTGGTGTAGCCTCAACAACATCGGACCTGATGCCAAACAGAATCACACGGTGGCGGCTTTGTGGGATGCCATAATCGTCCGATTCAATTACGTAATCCCGCGGCTTCAGTTCATTGCCATCCACAACCAAAGAGCGAATCTGATAGCTGAGACCATTTTTGGGCGCGGACAAGTCGGCCAAAATGCGTTCAAAAATCTTGGACTCGCCATGCTTGGAACTAAGCATCCCCTTGACGTTTTCCATGACAAAGACCGATGGCTCAAATTCCTGAATGATCCGAAGATACTCTGTATATAGAAAATGCCTCTTATCGCTCTCAAACGCTTCCGGGTCCTTCCCCCTAAGGCGCGAGCGTCCAGCCATCGAGTAAGCTTGGCATGGCGGCCCGCCGATCAACACCCAATTTCTCTTGCCGCCTATACCTTCTTTTATCCAAGCATCAATAGTTTCATGGGGTGTCGCGCCTAACTCTGCACAGCGAGCCTCTTTCGAGGCCTCTTCCGCAGCGTCTTTAATCTCCGGGTGGCTCAAAAATTCTTCGCGAGTCATGCCCCCACGGACATACTCGTAATAGCTAGCAGGCGCATTGCCTTTGGGAAATTTCCGGAACAAAGCCCTCAGCATCAAAGTTCGATGGGCAACCGGGTCTTTTTCGATGGAAACCTTAACGCCGAATCTTGGAAACCCATTTTCGTCCACAATGGAAGAAAAACCCTCACAAAGGCCACCCGGACCGGCAAACAAGTCGATAACGGGAATTTTGCTACGCTGTGCCATCAATTTTTTCTTCATATCATTATTCCAGGGATCACTCAGACCCCCGATAGAACGGCGAATACCACAACCGCTACGCCACCACTCAAAACTTTTCAAAACCCATCATTTTATCTCATATCAATCACAACGTCGCGAACGATGTGAAGGCCAAAACATCGATGATGTCTCCAGAAACATAACCAATATGCAAAAGTAAAAAAGGTAGCCTTTGTTCACCTTAAGTTATTAGATGTATCATTTTTTGTCGTATTCGGCGCCCTATTTCTTATGGCTCTCTATGGTAGTCATCTGCCTCTCCAAACCAAGCATGTATTCCGCCATCAAGTCAGCGTCCTTCACCGCTGACTTGATGGCCATCGGGTCAGCGCTCACAGCCTTGATCCAGTGCTGGAAGCAGGCCGCGAGGTTATCAATTTGACGTTGGGACATTGGCACACCTATCTCGGCACTGCGTCGCCGCGGGCCGGGCCAACTACGTGTGACTGTCGGGGGACATTGAATGAAACCGCAGAAAAAATTCATACTCACAAGAATTCTTAGCGCATAGATATTTTCATGAGAGCAACATTAGTAGGTTAAAATCATTCTTTTCGCTTGGCGAATCGTGTCCCGATTTTTAAGAGCGCCTATTGTGATTCGTGCAACCCTGAAGGAAGACATGGCTCCGTCCAACATGCAGCTCAAGCAACAACGACTCGACGCGTTGTTCGAAGAATGCCAACAGCACGTCTTCTCCCAGATTATCGGCCCATTCGGGCTATCGCCGGCCATGTTCGCCGACAAGGCCGGCGGCAATGTCACCACGGTCCAGAATTTCGAGAAAGGCATCGTCGCCACAGAAAGCGACAAGGCCTTGCACGACTCACTCACAGAGGCGTATGACCGGAGCAAGTATGAGCTGTCCCAAAAAGAATGGGCCGTAAAGCGTGATGAGCGGATCGCGCGTGGCGTGGATGAATACACCAATGAAGCGCTTTCGGCCAAACCAGAACTCGACCATTTCATCCCGATAAAAGAGGTAGCAACGAACGCCAAAATGCATCTGGCCCTCGGGGAAGTCAAAGACGGCAAGGTCTCGGTCGAGAAGATCAAGGCGCTGGTTAATGACGACGTGAATTTGGCGGTCACGGACATATCCATCAATCGTTCCAAGAAGGACCACGACGCGAAAGAATGGAGCGAGAAGGTGTCGACAGCGGACGCGGAAAAAAGCAACGCCGAGCGCTTCGCGATCGACCCCGACGCAGTGGCTAAGAAGCACGCCGAATCCAAAGAGAAATTCGACGGTGAGACAAACTCCGCCATGTTCAAAAAACAGGGTGGCGAGCTTCTCAAAACTGGGGGCAAGCAAGCTCTGGCCATGGGCCTGAGGCAATCTCTAGGCATCCTGCTAACGGAGCTAGTCAACGGGCTGTTCAACGAATTCAAAATCATGATTAAGGAAGGCTTCGCGCTCGCGGAGAATATGTTAGCGGACATCGGAGAGCGGCTTGGACGAGTCGCTCGCTCAGTAACGAAGAAGCTGCCAGACGCATTCAGTGCGCTCTTCGAAGGCGGCGCCAGCGGCTTCATGAGCAATCTGTTGACCTTTGTGATCAACTCCTTCGTAAGCACGGGCGAAAAGCTGGTTCGGGTGATACGCGACGGCCTGCTGGGTCTTTTCAAGGCCTTCAAGCTGATCGCTTTTCCTCCCAGGCACATAAGCCATAGCGATGCTGCCCAACAAGGTTTGAAGATCTTGACGACTGTCGTCATCACGTCCTTGGGCGTCATGATCGAACAAAGTGCAATCACTTTCATGGCCACGATACCATTCCTTAAGCCCTTGGCCGACATTGTCGCGCCGGTGCTGGTCGGGATCATGGTGGGCCTGCTTTCAGCCGTGGTGGCATATCAGATCGACCGGCTGTTCGACGCGTGCACCAATGCTGGCGACGAGCGCCGCCTCGATGAGTTAATTGAGGACTCGCAGCGCGTGGAAGCGTTTGCCACCGCAATGGAGGAACAGATCGGCTTCTCGCTAGCGAACCTCAACAACTACGCGACATCCATCGAGCTTTACAAGGATATCGGAGCGTCCTTCGGATCCGCAAGCAACGACGCTAATCTCATGCGGCTGAGCTTGGAAGCGAGCAATGCGGAGATGGCGCTCCAAATCGAAAGCACGACGGCGACGGTGGCTTACATCGAATCCTCGCAGCTCGAAATCGAACGCTTCTTGAAACATATGTGATTCGATCTACCTAGTCACCAAATCACTGAAACGCCTCAGAAAAAATCTCCAATGCAAACATCATCCGCTCCATCCACGCCACCGTCCGACAGTGCCTATGAATCTACTACTCCTAGGACTGACCTCGCTCTGAGCGAAATGCAAATCGTCGAAGCGTTTTCGAATGTCACGGTGCCAGAGGATATTTTAAGGAACAGCAACGTTCCGCAAATGGTCGAGGACATGAGGTCCACGAAAAAGCGTTTGGAAACCTCGGAGGAGAGGTTGAGCCAACTCCGCAGAGAGAAAAACGACGGCAATTTCATCTCGAACATATGGAATGACCGAAGCGATCAGATCGACGACGCCAAGGACAACGTGAACAATGAGTTCCGAAAGCTCGGCGTGCTCTCCTCAAATCTCCTGATACTTAATACGGCCATGGCCAAGATCATGAATGGTCAGCAAAAGGCATTGCAAGGTCAACAGATTGCGCTAGACCACCAAGCCAGCGACATCAAGAAGCAGAACAGCAACATCAAAGAACACCAAGAGCTTCATGCGAACACGCTACGCGAATTTAGCAAAGTGGTCGACTCATTGAAAGAAACCAAAAGTCTGACGCAGGCTCAAGCGATCGACCTTATTAAATGCGCGCAAAAGCTGGCTGAATCCGAGAAGGCTATGATTAAATCCCATGAGCTCCTCATAGACAAAGTCGAGGAGCGGCTGCGACTTATGTCTGGCGACTGGACAGAAATTATAGCCAACCGGCTTGCTCAATTCGACCAAGTCCATATGGCTATCGAAATGCGCGTAGCGGAGCGTTTGGCCATGAGCGAAACCACCGCACGAGATAAGTTTGTAGAAGCGGAGGCTTTGCAGCATAAACTCGATGTGAAACTCGAAATGATGGCCGAGCGCGAAGCCGGACTTTCACGAGCTCTCGAAACGCAGCGTAAAGGCATCCGCACGCATCAGATTATCCTCGCACTGGAAGGCGTGGCAATTGTCGCGTTTTTTATTTGGATGGCTATTGGCCAGCGCATTCTTCCGTCATAACCGGGGCTAAGGGGTCTCAATAAGGTTAACAACACAAATACATCGGCTCTGTTCAGGTTAAGAGTGGATAGTGAAAGTGCAGAAGGCATGATAGATTTGGGGAGTTAATAAGGATGATCATGACAAAAATGGCTTGGCGCCATACGTCGGAACGATAAGCCGGCTGATAATGCCCGCCGTCGTGATCGCCGGCGTCAACGCCTACACGCTTCGGCCAGGATCGCCATGCGGGCGAACCCATGCCAAGCGAGGCGAGCGCACCGCTGTGGTAGTGGCGCTGCGGCGACTGCTCGTAGAGGTAGCCGATCCCAGGCCTTTTGCCGCATAAGCATCCAAACACTAGACGCAGGGATGGCATGGACAAGGACGGCTCAGCGGAGTTCTTCGAAAACAACATCGCTGGAAGTTGGTTCGGCCTCGCGGCGTCAATTTTCGTGAGGCACCCACAAGTCAAATGACAAATGCCGTGATAGACGCCGCGCCCCTTAGACGCTGTGGTTGACGATGTAACTGGCCCGTTCGTAGAGCTCGTCGAATGTGATGATCTCGGGCCATACCGTGTTGCGGCGATAGAGCTCAAACGACCGGTATTGGTCTGCATTGACCCCGTGCTCGCCCATGAATTCGCTCAGGCTACCTATCACCAAAAACGAGCGTGGCTGGAAGCTGAAAGCCTCTTCGCCCGTCGGCGCGCCATGCTCATCCTTGCCGACAAATTTGTTTCCAATCTGCTCGACGGCCCCTTGGACTGTTCCCTGCACTTGAGCGACCGCCCCGACAAGCTCTGCCGAGGGTGCCCAGCATCCAACGCGATACGGTTTGTTGGACAACAGTTTGGTGGTGTGGATTTTTATCTCTACAAAGCAGAGGCTTGATATCAACCCGCGCGTCTTCATCAACGCATCCACTCTCTTTCCATGCGAGGCGACCGAGTGGCCTTGGACGACGCTTTCAAGCTTCTTGTCGTCGAGCGACGATAGGAACAAGTAGCCAAGGCCATATCCGAAGAACCACGTGTTCTTCTCAAAGAACCTTTGCCAAAGAGCCTCTCCATTGCATCCCTTGAACTCCTCGGCATGCACGAAATATTCAGGCTCATTGAGCAGACGCGCATACGCCGCTAGCTGCTCTTTGCGGTAGGCGATGGCGACAATATCTTCCTTGGTTATTTTGGTGCGGAGAACTTCGGCGAGTATATCTGGATTGTCTGTAAGCAGTTTGGTCGCTTGGCGCTCGGAAAGAATGAATCGACGAAGCTCGTCATCGGTGATGTTGACCCCGTGGTCATGATGGAAAATGTATTCTTGGATGTGCTTAGCGAACTCCAAGAATTTGGTGATCTCGTCGCCGATCAGGGCGAAGTTTGACTTGTGCGGAGAGCCAGTCGCTTCGGTGTAGGATTGGAGATTGAGCACGCTAACGGTGCGAGAGTCCTCGAAGAACGTCGCTTTGACTATCCGCTTCCCGCCCTCCTTCTGCCGAAGGAGTATCTCTTTTTTTACCGTAGCAAAGATCAACTCGTTGCTAGAGGCGTCGAAAGCCTTCGATGCGATGCGAACCTTGCGCTCCTTGTCGCTAAAGCCTTGCAGGGCTCGACTCATGTAAGTTTTGTCGGAGCGCTTGTTGATGTCGTAGTCTGAGTCGTCCATCGTTTCTCTCCGCGCGTCGATTCGCCACCACTAGATAGGATGGCGGCGATGACGCCACTGTGGGTGGCGGCCGGGCTAGGACCTATTATTCGTCGGCGGTCATTGGCTAGCGCTTTTCAAGCATGGCCAACATGTAGGCCGAAACCGTTCCGACGACTTCTATGCTGGCCTTTGCCTCGTGTTTGGACAGGCTTGCTGGATCTGGCCGGCCATGGCCCGTTCCCTGTTTGTTCCGCAAGCGGTTCACCGCGCAAGCCGATTGGAACATGGCGCGCTCAAGTCCGCGAACAGACTCTTCGCCAGGCTGGGCGGGCAATTCGGGGACGGCCATCCCCAATGCCATGAATGCCATGCCCAACAGCATTTGGAAGTTTGCGCCGGTGGCGGGATAGTTTCCATTGATCGTTTGCAGAACGTGCGCGGCGGTCGCCTCCATCAAATCCTTGCCGGTCCCCGCGACTAAAGCCGCGTCCTCCGCGCCTCGCTGCGCGCGCGCAGCATACGCCTTCAATGCCGCCGTCATCTCTGCGCCTTTAAGCGCGCTGAGAACCTTGGGGGCGACGGTGCCATCCGAAGACAGCACGAAGCCCTCAACCTCGAAGGCGGCGGCGAGATTCGCGATGGCCTCTTTGCCGACATAATTTGGCGATGCCTCTCGGAAACCGCCGCACGAGCGCACTTTTGAGATTAACGCTTCAATCAGCTTGGCGCCGGCGGCCTCGTCCTCGGCCAGCGCGTGCGTCAAAATTGTGCGGACCCTCTTGGCCTTGCCCACGGGTCCTTGGCGCGCCGGATCTGCGTGCAACAGTCTGGCGCTGCCGACGTAGAACTCGATGTCGGAGTGGGTGGGTTCGCGATAGACGCCTCCGCTCTTGGAGTCGTCGATCAGCTTCGATACAGACCCAATGATGGCGTCGTTGATTGGCAATGACATGTATTTACTTGGATGTTGCCAAGCCCACTGTTGTTGATCAATATATATTTATAAATAATAGTAGTTTATAGTCGTGTATTCATGCAACTACTGTTGAAGAGCGTCATGTAGTTGCCGAAATCCAAGTGAGCTAGAGTTTCAGGGGGATGCGCCATGCGCCATCGGCCGCCCTTGGTAACTTTTTTGGCCGACAACCCGTCGACAATTTGAGAAGGAACCGCAGATGAAATTGATTCGCGCGCGCGTGCAAAATTATCGATCCGTTGAAGACAGTGAAGAGTTTGAAATCGGGGACTTGACCTGTTTGGTAGGCAAGAACGAAGCGGGAAAGACGACGCTTCTCAACGCGTTGCGAGGTATCAAGCCCGCCCAGCCGTTTATCTATGACAAGGTGACGGATTATCCGCGTCGATTCTCAGCGCGATTCGATGAGCGCCATCCTGATGGAAAATCGGAGGTGGTGGAAACGTTGTGGCTTCTCGATCGCACCGATTTGGATGTTGTTGAGCAGCGTTTCGGCCCGAAAGCGCTGAGTGGGAACACTTTCACAGTCAAATTTGGATTTGGATACGAGCGACGAACTTGGACCTTGGAAGTCAACGCCGCCAAGTGCCTGTCGCATCTCATCAAACATCATGCCCTTGATGACACGGAGCGGGCGGTGCTTCTCGATGCGAAAGATGCGCGCCAAGCGGAAGAGGTCTTATCCAATTTGCCTGACCGAACTGCCGCGCAAGAAGAACTGTTTCAAGACATCAGAAGCTGTCGCGATCTGAACTTCACTTTGGCTGTCTACGATTTGCTTGGACCGAGGATGCCGAAATTTTTCTTCACGTCGCATTTCGAACGGATGTCTGGCGAGATATCAATAGAGCAGTTGCAGCTTGATCGCCAGGCAGGAGAGCTGAAGCCTGGCGATCAGATTTTCTTAGACTTTCTCGCCTATGCGGGGACGACGCCCGAAGAGCTCGCGGCGGCGGACAAGCGGGAAGCGTTAAAGGCCCAATGTGAGGCCGCAGGCAACGATATCACCGAAGAAATATTTCAGTTTTGGAGTCAGAACAACGCGCTGGAGGTGGTGATTGATTTTGATGCCGGCAGACCCGGTGATAAACCTCCATTCAACGCAGGCACTGTGGCGCAGGTGCGGATCAAAAACACCCATCACAAAGCGACGCTGCCGTTATCCGAGCGCAGCTCTGGCTTCGTTTGGTTCTTCTCCTTTTTGGCGCAATTCAAGCAACTCAAAAAGACCAACCCCAACGCCATCATATTGCTTGATGAACCTGGTCTGACGCTTCATGGCAAAGCCCAAGGGGATCTGCTGCGCTACATCGTCGAACGGCTTCTTCCCGAACACCAGGTCATTTTTACCACCCATTCGCCGTTCATGGTTCCAATAGGCCGGTTGGCCGATGTTCGGATTGTCGAGGACGTTGTCGAGGGCGACGGCCCGAGGCCTTTGGTGAAGGGAACCAAAGTGCGGTCGGATGTGCTCGAGGTCACAGGCGACACGCTTTTCCCACTCCAAGGCGCCTTGGGATACGAGGTGAGCCAGACGTTGTTCATCGCCCCAAACACTTGGCTTGTCGAAGGACCTTCGGACATCATCTATTTGCAGGTTCTTTCCCAAGCGTTGAAGAAGCGCAACCGCGAAGGCATAAGCGAGAAGTGGGTGGTGTGCCCAACCGGCGGGATCGACAAAATCGCGCCATTCATTCGCCTCTTCGGTGGAAACAAAATAAACGTCGCCGTGCTGTCCGACATTGGCAAGGGCGAAGTGGGCAAGATCGACAAGCTCAAAAAGTCGGACATCATGAAGGCCGGGCAGTTCTTCACCATCGCGGATTTCCTCGACCAAGCAGAGGCTGACATCGAAGATATTTTCGCCACGGAGCTTTTTGTCGACTTGCTGAATCAAGCATACAAGCCTCCACACACGCATACCGTGACATTTGAGTCGCTTGCCGCCGCAGACGAAACGACGCCGCGCTCAGTCAAAAAAGCGGAAGCGCTGTTCAAACTCATGCCGGAAGGCGTTCCTGAGTTCGACCATTTCAGTCCCGCGCGTTGGTTGCTCCAAAATCCCAACGTGTTGGATGGCGACTCAGCGCAGGTTTTGACTACGCTAGCGCGCGCCGAAAAGATCTTTTCGACATACAACCAGATGCTTAATTAGAGTGCCAGAGCCAGTCGATAGAGTCGCGAGGTGGAGCAAAGCGGCGCCTTGCATATATTGACAAGCGTGATTGACGGCGCATCGCTGCGCCTAAACTGGCTAGTGGTTTGATACTGTGGCGAGAATGCTATCGTTGTAATGTTTCGAATCTAGCAGAACCGTTGAACCTAAAGGCAAAAATGCAGCTTTGGACATGCGGGTGCTGGGCTCAAGAGGACGTGCCACAAAGTGTATTACTTTTAGCCTCGGCAAAAGGCTTTAAAAATTGCATGAGTGATCACAGATACAGAGGCAACATCTGATAGCACGCTCGTCACAGCCAGCTTAACAGTCGTTAGCATTTCAGTTCTTATCAAATGAGGGGCCTGAAAGCAAGGCACAGCCGCTAACAATTGCGATCATATTCCACGATCCATTCCTTGTGCACCTCCATGGAGATCATTTGTTTTTCCAACCCGAGCATGTATTCCGCCATTAGCTCGGCATCCTTGGCTGCTGAGAAGATAGTCATCGGGTCAGTGCTCACAGCCTTGATCCAGTGCTGAAGGTAGGCCGCGTGGTTGTCGATGTGGCTTTGAGACATTGGCACGCCTGTCTCGGCCGCCAGGATCGCCGAGCAGATCTCCGCCCTCAGCTCTTCCACGGCATATGCCTCGTCGCCCCAACGCTTGGCGATCGCCTCCTGCCGGTCCAGCCGCTTCTTGTGCAACGTGCTGTGCGCCCCCTCGTGAAGGGCCGTCGCATAGTAGTCATAGACGCTATGGAATGACTTTTTGGCCGGCAGACGTATTTCATCCAGGGCCGGCACGTAGCATGCATCGGTGCCACCATGAACGACGAGTAAGCCCGTCTTTTCTTTGAGAGCCTGGATCACCGCCTCCGCCCGGGCAACAGGATCGAACAGCTTTTCAGATGGGGCTTCAAGAGGTGGCACGCCATTCATTTGCTGAGCATTGAAGACGACGTATCGGCGAAGCGCGAAAGCCTTGCGCTCGGTCTCAGCTGTCTGCGCATTCCGCCCGCCTGAAGGTCCGCCTCCCGCGTCACCCCCTCCCCCACCCCTTCTACTTCCACTTCCGGCATTTGTATTGGCATTAGATCGAACGCTGTCGGCAGGCTGCCGATTGCCAGCCGAAGAGCTTTGATGCGCATCCGGGCTCGCAGATTTCCCGACTTCAACCAACTTCACGATCGGGGTCCCTTTCTCACCACGCCTGACCTGCCAGCCATTTGCTTGCGCCTGCTGATAGGTCGCCCACCGAGGATCGGAGCGTCCCTCGGCATTAAGACAGCTCCCCAAAGCAAGCAGCAGCCTATTTATGCCTCGATATCCATTGTTCGTGGCGAGATTCACTGGCCTGAGAGCTTGCGCCGCCCAAGGTCTTTGCCAGGGGGTATTCCCGCTCTTCATCGCTTCAATCAGTGTGAGAGCGATCTCAGATTTCACGTCTGCTTTATTTCCAACATTTTCGCCTGCAGAGCGAGCATGTCCGTTAGATTGCACAGCTGGGTTTTCGACACGCATGTCTCACCTCTTATTTTTGCCACTATGAAGACCTGATCAGATCGTTCCTCCCTACATTACAAAGACCTATTGGGGATCAATATCCTGATGCCCCCCTTCTGGTCCTGGGAAAACGCGCGCGGCGCTAGGCTTGCACCGCAAATTCTTTGATGAACTCGATCCATATGCGCCTGGTCCGTTAGCATTTTTCGGATCACATTTGCCAGTTCCCGCGACAAGCTGGCTCGCTCCACACAGCCACGTTCCTTTAACTTGCTGTGCAAGTAAAAGCAAAGTTCCAGCTTTACAAAAAGCATCCCCGCGTATTTTTCCTTGTCAGCTTGCTGATCTTGAATGCAAATCTTTCGAAATTTAGTATTGAGCTCGTCAATGGGGGCTTCCTCTTCAATAGGGGCTTCAATAGGGGCTTCAATGGGTGCGCCAATACCTGCTCGGTCACTTGAAGACGCCAAATCCTGGTCGTTGCCCAAGTCCCCAACAAGGTCGACATCCAGATCAGCTAGGACCTCGTCTTCGTTAGCAATGGCTTGAGTGGCTAACGAGGCACCTCGTGGGCTTTCGCGCACCTCCGCAAGGCACAGCCTATTGATGATGAAACCCGAGCAATTGAAACCGTTTTCTCGTCTTGATTTCATTTTTTTCATCAAACCTCCCATACAGCATGTTTTCGACATCCAACACCTGGCTTCTTGCTCCGGCCCTGCCCTCCCACCGCCTTCGCCGCTGATGCTGGCCACGTCCCCGCACCATTCCTTGCGGCCCTTGCCGGCAGCATTAGATATGCTTCTTCCGTTCAGCTATGCACGGGACTGCTTTGGCGCGTGGTTATTCGCCGATTGCTTGCCAGGAAATTGGCAAGACTGCGACGAGCGGTCGCCAGTCTTTTTGGATGCCCTCTTTTTTTTAAGATCAAGAGCTTCATTCAGCATAGCTGATAGCTCCTCCACGCTCGGCAAGCCGTGCAAATCGCTGGGCAGCTCACTGCGCACCGGCTCAATTTTGGTCAATGGCGCAAGTTCCGGGCGAAAATCTGTCCTCGATGCTGGCGAGTCAACGCTGGCTCCAAGTGGAACACGGGAAAAAGCGAACGAGCCAGACGAATCGGGATAAAAAGTGTTTGGCTCAGTGTGCCCGGCTGGAATTAGAGCCGTGCTTGCTGCTGGCACTGCTGATGCAGGAGCTGCCACTGAGGTTGTGCTAGAGATTGGAGCTGCCTTTGCGGCTGGCGATATTGTTGCAACTGGGGTTGCTGCTGGGGTTGCTGCAGGAATTGGCGCTGCGGCTAGGGTTGATGCTGTGATCGAGGCTTCGGGTGACACAGAAGGGCTACCAATAAACCCTACCCCTCTGCTAATTTCTTTTGTCCAAGCGGCTGGCACGTGAGCCTCCCTGGCCTTTTTCATTTTGTAATGTGGCCAGAACAGCTCGTATGCCTGGCCGCCGGTAAAGAGCGCCAAGCGCACCCCTTTACCATCTGCGGTCGGGCCAAGACGCGAGCCCAGCTCCGATGGCTTGTAAATGGCGATCTCGTCGCGCGCGAACGAAAGTGTCGTCGAGCTGCCTGAGCCAGTCCCTCCGCTGCCACCGTAGGAAATATTTGAGCGCTCGACCTCTCGGGAGCCCAAGGCCTTGCACATTTGCTCCGCGGTGTCTCCTTGCATGAGCTGCCCGACCAGGACGGTGCCGGCCATCGACACCATCGCCTTCACCATGAGCGCGCCATGGATCTCCTCCAGCTGCGCCAAGTCTTGGCAGGCCAGGATGCAGCGCACGCCTCGCGAGCGGCCGACCTCCAAAAGCGGCCGGATCGGAACCTTGCCCATCTGCGCCGACTCGTCCGCGATGATCCACAGCTTGCGGCTCTCGTCGTCATCCATCTCCACGCTGTTCACAATCGCAGAGACGGTGCCAATGATTCCCTCCAAATAGCCCTTGGTGAGCTCCGGATAGGCGCCATGCCCTTGAAGAATGATTTGCCGGCGCACGCCCCGGGAATGTTTCCCGCTACTTCTACGGCCACCTTCCCGCTCAACTTCACCGGCTCCTTTCGAGCTACCTTTCCGACGGGCTTCCCCTTCAACTGCCTCCCCGCCCTTCCTTTTACCTTTCCGGCCCGCACCTCCCTCAACGGGCTCACCATCATCTATGGCGCCGCGACCTTCAATGGCCTCGCCAACATCATTGGCTGGTATCCCGCCATGCGCCCATTCCACAAAGCTGACACGGCGATCCTCCGGTGTTTCGCCCCAAGCATCGGCCAGGTCAAAGATCGGCGCACAAAATGAAGACAAATTGATCAAAATGCCCTGCGTGGTGACGGATGCCCTCTCCACCGACCGCATTGCCTCTGGATGGCACGCCTCCATGATTTGCAGAATATTGGCCTGCGGGATGGACATCATCTCTGCCAGCTCGCGCCATCCCCACCCATTCCCTCGCGTCGTCTTCAAATAGATCATGAAGCCGACAACGATCTGCCGCGCCGCGTTGGACCACATCGGATCTTGGGCCTCCCTGATCATGGCTGCGGCAAAGCGCCGCATGTCCCCGATGTTCCGCATGTCCTTCGCGATGTCCCACGCCAGGGACCGGGCATCCCACGGCGCCATGATCTCGGGTTCGCCAAAGCCCTTTGTGAACTCTCCCTTCGGATCGAAAAGGAGCAGGCTCTCGCCCGCCTCGATCACCGCTTGGATCATCGGCTTGAGCGCCGTCGATTTGCCAGAGCCCACGCCTCCCACCACCAGGACGTGCCTAGTCCACATGTCAGCTGGATAAGGCACGTCCGGGGCAATCGGATGATCAGGCCGGCGCTTGACCCGGTCAGCGAGCATCAGATTCAGCGCCTCGACCGCTTGGGCGCCAACATGGCGCGCCGATCCTCTCAGCACAAGCAGGCCATTGCGCGGAGCGAGGTAGATTTTCGCCAGGAACACCGCGGGCAGGCACGCGACCCACAGCGCAAACATCAAGCGAGAAATCAAAGCAATTCTATCCCCCGCAGACAGCGATTCCAGAAATTGGGCATAGCTGCGGGCAGCATCTGAAAATGCCCAGCTCCAAACGCCATGCAAGGCCGAGCGAATGAGGTAGCTGAAATGGAGCGAGATGGAGCCCGGAGGGTCATTCAGCCAGGGCAGCGCCCGCCAGGACAACATCAGCGCCAAAATCCCGAGAAAAACTCCAAGCGTGGCGCTGGCGCCGATCCATCCCACCACATTCACCCGCCCCACTGATGGCGCGGCCGGGGCAGAAATGCCCCAGTCATATTCAGTCCGACCATTGTCGCTGTTCATCGCCTCTCCCAATTCCAATCAGGGCACTGCGGAGGGAAATCAGCTTCGGACATTGGCGCCGGCCGTCTTGACGAGCGGCCAGCGCCGCCGCTGATCAGACAAACAAATCCGGCTAGGCAGAAGACTCTTTCAAGTTGCAGTCGAAGGCAGGAAGACAATCACTCGGAGGAAGCAATGACAGCAATGACTCAATATGGAACGGTAGAAGAAACGATGCTCGCTTATACCAACATCAGCGCCCGCGAAAGGCAAATCTTGCAAGGAGTGGCCAGAAGATACATAAAGGGAACCCATTTCACCGAGCCCCTGGATCTGATGCATGAGGCTCTATACCTGACCGTGGAGCAGCGCCGCCGCTGGCCCAAAAGCGTTAATTTTGAAATCTACCTGGTCATGACCATGCGCAGCATTGCCGGCGCCGATCGCAACAAGCAGTTGACGCAGGCGGCATCGGGCATTCCAGTCGAGGACATTCTTGAGTGGTCTTTCCTGGGCGAGAACTTTCACATCTCCGCCGAAGAGACTGTCCTTCGCGCCGAGGAGCGCTTGGCCGATAGCATCTCCACAAAGACGATACTAGGCCAGCTCCGTGCCGGGGCCGACAGAGTCGCGGGGGACGTTCTTGCATGCCTTCTGTCGGACATGCCGGCTCGGGAAATCAGATCCTCGCTCGGCCTCACCGTTGGCGCATATGACGCGGCAAGAAAGCGGGTCTTGCGAAAGTTTAAAAAGTCGGAGAGACTCTGATCCGGCTGTGACGGCGGAAGCACTCTTCCTGCCGCTCATGCCACGCTGAGATCGCGGCGCATGGCGAAACGAAGAGGCTCTCTCCGATGATTCGAAACACTAAGAAAAATGGCGCGGGGAAGCCCGCGCCCCGTTCAAACCCCAGCAAGGCCAAGCCCGCAAGCGCCGGGCTCTCGCCACTCGAGGCGTTCATCATTGCTAGTGGCGAATTCTCCGCCGATGACATTGCGTCAATGACGAGCGACGACACCTTGCCCCAAAAGGAAACATCTGCGGAAGCGCCGTTGGAGCCCTATGGTCAGTGGCTCAGCGCCAGAAAAAACCGTGATGACGAGCCCTTCCCAACTCAAATGCGCTCCTCGATTCAGATCCCATCGACGACAGGCGCTGGCATGACCGCTGAGGAGAAGCACGTTGCGCGCATCGCCTCGGCAATTACACATGCAAAAAAACAAGTGCGCATTAATGGCGACTCGATGCGCGACCTTGGAATCAAGGACGGCGACATGGTCGACGTCGAGCTCAATGCCGAGCCAAAGGATGGCGACATCGTGTGCGCGGATGTAATAGGCATTGGCAGGATTATTAGAACACTAAGAATCATAGACGGCGCTCATATCTTGACCGCAGCGAATCCGGCAGTTGAGGCCATTCCGATCATCGACAGATCGCACATGCGCATCTTGGGCATCGTGATCACTCTTTCCAGCAGCATTCATTGATTTCATGCGTAAATGGCCTGGCGCTTGGGAGACCGTCATCTCCCAAGCGCCAGGCCATTTTTTAGCAAAAGTCATCGCCTCGGCCGAAAAACCCTAGAGCGTGGACTGCTATCAGCCAGCCCCATCGTAGCCAAGGCATCATCAACAATCGAGGTTGCCCGCGCCCGCGCCATGGCCTCCTCTTTCATCTTGCGAACGTGGGCGGTCTCTTCCTGCTCGTTTTTCTCGAGCGCCTCGGTCTCGGCAGCCTCCAGTGCCGAAAGGCAATCGCGCGCACAATACCACTCGACCAGGTCGTCTATGCAGACCATGGGGGTGAAATTGAAGATCTGATAGGGAATGAAAAATTGCCTATTGCGAATTAGTCTCCAAATAGTAGAGGGTGAAATGCCGAGGATGCGGGCCAGCTTGGTGACATTGATGAACGCCGATTCCACCTGATAGTCGTTGATGATCATAAGCTTCACGCGCATGCGCTCAGCTTCCGCAATGTCCGCAAGAGACGGGTTGTCGGCGGAGTCATCTTTTGAGCAGTCACATTGCCCGACGCAATTGCATTGTTTTCCATAAAAGCAGCTCATCTTTTCTCCGTTGAGTGAATGGCCGTGGCCGGTTGGCTGCGGCAGCCAATAGCACTGCTCAGAGTTAGCGAGCTCAGACTCTTCGCCGACAGAAGGTAGCTCTGCGACCTTCTGTCGGGGTCCACCACATTGCTGTTGGCAAACATGCCATCGACACCGTTGGGTTAGATCGACTCTTACATCCTTCGTTCAGTATGAATCTCCCACAACCACTTGATGGCGGTTGGTTATCAGAGCATCCTGTTTGTTGAAAACTTACAATTTGACGGCACATCCAACTTAATTCATACAAGTGTTGCGTTGTGCAGCCGGTGATGTATAGTTCGTGTATAGTCATTTTCAAAGTGAGTTTTAAGTGATTGATCGGACAGGCGTTCTGCCAAACCAACCGCTCTTTTATGTCTTGGCGTCGTTGCGCTTTCAACGGTGGCTCTCGCTACCGCATAAGATTGCCGAACTTCAAGACGCACTGCGCGAGCGGTTTCCCTTAATTAACCAGATCCATTATGGAGACCGTTCGCAAGAGTCCTCCACGCGCATGCCATCGTCCGAGCCGGCAGCTTGGGCGTTTCACACCGCTGACAGGAGCATGGGCTGCCAGATCATGCACGAGCAAATCGTGGTCCATACAACGCGCTATACACGGTTCACTGAATTTGCGGAAACGTTTCGATTTGTCTTGGAAGCAATCCAACCGCATATGAAACATTTCGACGTTGGCGCCATAGGCATCCGATATTTGGATCGGATCGCGCCCCGCCAAGGAGAAAATCTATCCGATTATCTGCCTGCCGAATACCTACCCAAACCTCTTCAAACTGCCGAATTTAGCGTGGAAAGCGGCCTATCGCAAACTGTCTACCGGACGAAAACAGGGATGCTGCAAGCTCGATTCTGGGCTGGCCGACAGTATGTGTCGGTCCCAGACGACTTGGTGCCCTTGTTTGTGCTGACACAAGAGTTCGGTCCTGCGGGGCCGGCGCTTCCTCCTTTAGAGATGGGGCATGGCGTGTTGGATTCGGATTCAATCTGGACAAGTTTGATTCCCGTGAGGATCGACGTGGACGAGGCGGTCGCAAAACTCAGTGCCCTGCACTCGCATTCCAATGAATTTTTCCGGACCGTTTGTGCGGAAAAAGCCTTCGCTGTATGGAGAGGAGAAGCGTAATGTCATTAGCTGTCATGGAATATGAGGGCTCTCGCTCATTGCGGGCCTTGAATCGCTCGCTGACGACGTCCGGCGTCGGAGCAATGGCAGAATCAGGGTCACGCCCGGTGCTCGACTTTTACTCAACATCCCCATCAATCGCTCGCGGCTACCAGCTTGTGATCGTGGAAGAAACAACGTCCGCAGCACTGGCTACTGACGTCGAACATTCTGGATGGGTTATCGGAATATTCGACGAGCTTTCAAGATTTGTTTGCACGGCACAATCAAGCTCGAAAAAAACGACTTTTGAACAAGCCTCCAAAATCGATGATGCAATCAACACCGTCAGCGACATCGCTTGGTTGCGCACAAACCTTGAGATCAGCATGAGCGAAATCGCCTCGTTATTTGGAGTTACTCGCAAGGCGGTCTACGATTGGACGAATGGAGCAAGAGCGACAAACGCCAGCTACATTGCTTCGGTAAAAACGATGATCGAGCAAGAGCTTCGAGCCGAATTGCGTCCCTACCTTAGGCAATTTTGGAATTTTGACGAGGCCGGAGGCGAGGCTCTGGTAGATATTTTGAAGTCGGGTGACGTGAGGCGGCTCGCGACCGCTCGTGGTGTGTTGAGCACGCTGTCTGGCCCCATTGGCAATTACGTTGCAAAGATTCGGTCAAGTCTCGACGAGACCGCGGTTTCCCACCTCCACAACCATGATGAATATAGATACCTCTGATGCCATTGTAAGCAAAATCAAAAACGCGGAATGGTGGCAAGGCTCAGTAGTTGAAGACGGAACGCTCCGCTCGGTCGAGCCCAACCTTCCCGAAGGTTTTGCTTATTGGATCATGGCAAGCCAAACATGCAATCTTTACAATAATGATTTTCAAAAAATAAGTAAGGTCGAGTGGATCGCCGCCAACGTCGTGAAACAAAGCACGACCGCGTGCCGAGGCGGGCGCAATCCTCGATTGCTGGAGACCAAAGCGTCTAGCTCCGAAGGAGAGACATGGTTGATATGCGACACGCAGGAACGCCACTGGGGTCGACGCGAAAACTTAGCTCTGTTAGCACCGTGCATGGCGCTTAAAAACATCCCAGCATTGGGTCAGTCCGAGCAACATAAAGACAACTTCTCCGCGTGGCTCGCACGAGGCTATACACGATTAGAGCTGTCCGATGAGTTGAACACAGCCCTCACTAAAGGGAAATTCATGTCGGCCATCGACAAATTGCTTACAGCTCACGAGGCGGATATTTTCGGGATTTTCATCAAGGTCTCAGATAATAACAAGAACTCACCAGAGCATGTTAAGCCGCCATGTGACATGGATTTACGAGTCGTGGTGTCAAAAGAAGCAACATTAAAGGATGTGAGAACTAAACTCGCAGAACTTTTTTCAACGGCAAACATTAAGGTGGAAAAGGGTGAAGCTAAGACGTCACGAGAAAAAATTCTGGCGGAAGATTTTTCTATCATCTTGGACCAGCAAGCACTACCTGCTCTTCGCTGGGACGCGACATTGATTGAGCAGCATTTGCGATTTAATTTCAGAGATTATCTGTCGGGGCCCGAAGAAGATGCCATGGAATAAATAAGAAAAAATAGAAAGCTATAAAAAAGCCGGTTTCCAACCGGCTTTTTTTATGGCTTTCCGCTGTGCGATCTTCAACGAATTTTGGCAGCGTAGAGTAAATATGCCAAGCACATCGCTAGCAGCCACGGGCTGTCCAAATCAAGTCAGCATGCACTAATTGTGTTGAACACATATAACATTTGGAGAAGGCGAAAAATAGGCCTTAGCCGTGGCCAGATGGCTTCGGCGGCATTAGGACGGCAAACGAACAGGGGTTTCTGTCGCCATGCAGACAGGCAACGGCTCGGCACCGCCTGTCCAATACGAGACACTGAGCGGAAGATCCACTCGCGGCCCGGCAAGCTTTAAAGGCTCAGTTGCCCTTGCTTGCGCAAGACACGGCGGGGAACATCTGGCCAACGGCGCTTTCCGCTTCAGAAAGCTGACGAGGCCAATCAACCGACGCGACGAAAACATGCTCAACCACTACGGAAAAGATGGCGCTCCATTGGACGCCTTGGCGCCAGAAGACGACTGGGACCTTCCTCAGCCGCCTCGGCAGCCGCCAAGACGCGAAGACCTACCTCCCCCGCCGATCAAGCACGAGCAGTCGCCAGCATCAGGGGAATTTGCGCGATCCGTGATTGAAAATGTGCCATCGCGCCTGCCAAGCCAAAGAGGCCTCGACCGATGTCCCGCATTCATGGTTAGAAGCGCCCTTTTCCGGGCTGGCAGGATCGTCTTAGGGGTAAGCCACGATGGCCCTGTAAAGGGACAAGGAAGCTATGATTTGACGCTGTCGGGGGAACGGCTGTATATGCGGGACAAACAGGTGTGGCAAGCGGTGATCAGCATCGTCAAACGAGCGCCTCGTCACGATGTTCCTATACGGATTGAGTTGGCGGCGATCGCAACAGTGATGGGTTCATCCGACCACTGCGGCGGAGCCTTGAGACGAATCTGGCAAAGCGTGGAAAGATTGTCGCGCGCAGCCATTCAGGTGAAGCTTAGCGACGGTCAAGTCCACGAGGGCAAACTGCTCTCGGCCGCATATCGTCAAGAAAAGAAGTATTTCGTTGAGCTGGACATGCAATGGATGGCCGCGGCCATGTGCTTGGATTATCAATTCAAAATAGACTGCAAGCGCCGCAACGGGCTGACCACCTCGCTAGCTCAGTGGCTTCATGATTTTTTGTCGACTCACAAAAGCTCTCCGGGCCTCTCGGTCGGCTACATGCGTGAACTGTGCGGCTTCGATGGACAAAATAGGAAATTTCCAGCGGCGATTCGCACCGCCCTGAGCGAGCTGAAAATCTCCGCAGCTGCGCTTGTCGCAGACTTTGAGATTATCAAAAACGGCAGATCCAGCGACGCTTGGACTGTAGTCATTGTGCGCGGCCCAGAACAGCCATCATTCTCCGGTCCGTCATCGCCCAAAGCCTTCGACGTGATGGAAAGCCTATGTATTCCAAAGTGTCGCAGGGTCGCGCTTTGAATGTCCGACCTGGCTTGCCGGAATCTGCTCATCGACAAGCCAGGCTGTCGGGTTTAACGGAGCAGATGACTTTGCGAATGCTCGCCATCTCGGGTGTAACTGGGAGGTTTCTCGGGTTTAAGGGGGAAGTTCAGCCAGACAGCTCGGGTTTAACCGGGAAGATGCTCGGGTTTAACCAGGAAGTTCCTCGGGTTTAACTGGGACGCACGGCCCACATCTATAGATGTTAATAAATATAAAAATAGAAGACCGTCGACTGCGGCCTTGCCTTGGGCAAGCCGCGTCTAGCCTATATACCCAGTTCCAAGCTTCCGCAGCGCCATCGCCGCGAATTTATTGGAATCCAAACCCCGCGCGATCAACGAAAACCGACGCTCGACCAGATCTAAGGATGTGTCGATAAATACCGCTTGTCCGAAACTTTTCCGCTGCAGCGGACTGCAGCGGAAAAAACATTTGCTCTAAATACTCCAAAAAATGTGCAATACAAGACGTTTTGGTGCTCAAAAGGCCATATTTTGTTGCAACGGAACGTATTTTTCTGTCTTTCTAGCAGGAATTTGGTGCCAGCGGCAGTAACTTTTCCGACCATACATAAAAAAATGGTGCGTCCGTAAACTCTTGCAAACCTTAGTTGTTTACGGGATCGGTTCCGTGTGGGCTGCTGCGCTGCAAATGTGCTGCAGAAACACTGTTCTAAGCTCCGACGAGCGGGTGGCTGAAAAGCCCTTTCGTCGGTAATGAATAAACCCACTTTTCAAAGCCGAACCAAGGAGAAAAATATGGCTACCATCATAGAAAGAACACGCAAAAACAAACCAAGCACTTGGCAAACAACAGTTAGAATCAAGGGGCAACTGCCCGTAACACGAACTTTTACTAACTGGGATGACGCCGATAAGTTCGCGCAACGCATTGAACTCGAGCTTAGAAAACTTGCGCTTGTAGAAGCCAAGAAAAAGGAGCGCCTTAAGCCAAAACAGGCAGGGGTTGAAAGCTTGCTTGATGAACGCTTGGACGAAATTTTGCAAAAATACTCCGTCAGCGGCGACTCGACTGAACGACAAAGGAAAAATCTACCGACGATCATAAAATTTGTCCGCCTTGTGCGCAGTGCTGAAAGTGTCGGCTGCAATTCTCTGCGCCAAATCACATCCTCTTGGAACAAAAAATACGTCGAACGTATGCGTAGGGAAAAAACAAGACGGAAAACAATTTTCTCCTATGAGACAATTTCTGTTCACTTGCAAATTATGGCGATTGCCTGCAAGTGGAGGGCCGAATGTTTAGATATGCCCGCTCCTGAACTCAACTTTTCAAGAAGGCACTTCCCCAAGCATTGGGAGAACAAACGGTCTCGACGCCTATCTGCCGACGAGCAAACACGCCTAGAAGCGACCATTGCCAGCCACCAGGCCCCATCAAAAGATCAATGGCTCCTCCTAATGCGATTAGCTTTGGAGACAGGTGCTCGCCTTCAAGAGCTGGTTCTTGCGGATTGGGCAGAATTTGCACTGCCTAGGAAGTTGTGGACCATACCTGCAGCCAAAACCAAGTGTAATAAGGAGCGCGCTGTTCCACTTTCCTCCTTGGCATTGGACTATATGAGGGAACTGCAGAGCGATGCACTTGATGGCAATACCCGTGTATTCCACCGGCTAGGCCAACCTCTTAGCGTCTCCGCGGGGTTCCACAAGTTCGTGAAAAAGACGGGGCTGATTGATTTTAGGTTCCATGACCTTCGCCACGAAGCGATCAGTCGGATGGTGCTCTACAAGCGAAGGCTGTCGGTCTTTGAAATCATGGCGATTGTTGGCCATAGCGACCTGTCCATGCTGGTCCGATACGCAAATCTTAGGGGCGATGAGCTGGCCGAACGGATGGACTAATGCTCGGCTTGGGGTGGCTTCCGAGCCGCCCTTTGTTTTCTCCCCTTTCTGGGAAAGGGACATTTGATATCAGAGGCGCCAGAAACAAGCGAGCTTGCCCCTCAGAAAGGAGGCGTCATTTGCTTTCAATCACGAAGATAAATTCCTCAACGAATCAAGTTAAGAAGGGGCATGGCTCCAAGAGATACCTTCATTATCTCGGAGGCCCGACAGACACGACCCGACAACGAGGCGACTTCGACGATTATGCTCGGGGCCGGGATGAGGATTTGGGGCCTCCGCCATTCTGGGCCGGCGGCGGAGTGCCACTGCTTGGCCTCGCCGGCTTGGCGGAGCGCGAGCACGTCGAGCGCCTGGCCAAAGGATTCCATCCGATTACAGGAGAGGCATTGGTCAAGGGAGCCGGCGAAGACCACGTGATGGGCCTGGATATGACCTTCTCCGCCGTCAAGGATGTCTCCGCGATCTTTGCCGGGGCAGACAAGGAGACGCGAGACGCGCTCATCGCATGCCTGCAGGACTCTGCAAAAAGCGCTCTTGCCTATGTGGAGAACAACTCGATCACTAGGCACGGCAAAGCAGGCAGAATAAAGCAGCAGGCGGGCGCCACGATCTCAGCCTGCTATACGCATTTCAGCAGCCGTGCCGGCGAACCCCAGTTGCATATCCATGGCTTCTTCTTCAACTTGGCCAAGCGCAAAAACAGCAAGGAATGGAGCGCCCTGGAACACCGCGCCCAGTTTGAGGCGAAGATTGCCACCGGCATTCTCTTTCGCGTCGAGCTCGCGAGCCGGCTGCGAGGCCTTGGCTTCGAAGTGGAGCCAGCAGGCCCCTACTTTACAATTCGCGGAATCGACCAGGCACAACGGGATGCCTTGTCGACGCGCTCCAAGCAAATTGCAGAATATGTGCGCGAATGCGGCATGCTTGAAGTGGATGGTGCCGTCGCGCGGGAAATTGCGGCCCTCAACACCCGCTCCGCCAAGTCCGAGCCCTCGCTGCCGGATCTTCTTAAAAACTTCAAGGAAATGGCCGCAAAGCTGGGCTTGACGCCTGAAACCGTCACATCAATGCGAACCGGCCACGACAAGCCTGCGCAGCCTGACATTGAAACACCTTTTGAAATTGATCGCGATGCAGTCTTGGCCGAGCTTTTGGAGAGCCAATCGTGCGCGACCGCCCAAGACGCCCTCACCCTCATCTGCGAAAAGGCCATGGGCCACTGGAACGCGGAGGAATGCCTGGCGGAGCTCGAAAAGTTCCTGGCTCACTCCAATGTCGTTCAGCTGGGCCGCACTGAGCATCTCACAGAGATCTTCACTTCGAAGGCCACCCTAGATCTTGAAGCCTCGATCAGCGCCTCGGTGGAGCGGCTCTCCCTGGATCGAGCGCACCAAGTCGCCCGCTCCGTCGTCGGCCGTGAGTTCGACCGCCTGGAACAGGAGCTCAAAGCCAAGCTGGGAGTCGGCGTCTCCCTGGAGCAACAGCGCGCCGCGGCCCTGCACATCGCCTGCGACACCGGCAGGCATGCCTTCGTGGAAGGCTGGGCGGGCACGGGTAAGACGACGCTCTTGAAAGCCTTGGGCGTGGCATATGCGGCCGCAGGGTTCAACGTCTCGGGCTGCTGCCAGTCGGCTGCGGCAAGCTTGAACTTGGCGAGAGAGGCGGACATCCCTTCGCGCACGATCGCCAGCCTGCTCCTGTCGCTTCAGAAGGGCAGAATGAAACTCGATTCCAAAAGCATCTTGATCCTCGACGAGGCTGGCATGGTCGGCTCCCGCGAGTTTGGCCTCCTGCAAGCGGAGGCCATCAAGGCCGGCGCGAAGCTGATTTCGGTCGGCGACGCAAAGCAGCTGCAGCCCATCGACGCGGGCGGGATCTTTCGGGCGCTTGCCATCCGCCACGGCAAGGCCGAGATTTCCAACATCCAGCGACAGCGAACCGACTTCTCGCCCCTGCTCAAATGGCTCGAAGAGCGCGGGAGTCTGTCGAAGATTCAAATCCAAACCTTGCGCGAGGCGCCGGAGGAGGCGCGGCTGGAGGCGCTCGAATCGATTTGCTCGGGCGACGCCAAGCTGGCGCGGGCCTTTGAAAAATGGAGGGGCCGCTACGATTTCGAATGGATGCGCAAGGCCGTGAAGCTCTTCGCCACCGGCGAGGCACGCGCCGGCCTGGAGATGCTTGACGAGCGCGGACGACTCAAGCTGGTCTCGGGGCACTCCGCCACCGTTGCCCAGTTGGTCGAGGCGTGGGACCAAGACAAGGCCGCATTGCCGCAGAAGGCGATCATCGCCGGCACGCGCGCCGAGGTCGCGGAGCTCAATGCCAAGGCGCGGGCCGCTCTTGTCGAAAGAGGCATCGTTCGCGATGCGGATGGAATTGAGGCCGAGATCATCCACCGCGACGACACTACCGACATCAAGCGCTTCGCGCCTGGTGATCGCATCGTCTTTACAAAAAATGACAGGTCGCTGGGCATCTCAAATGGCGTGGCGGCCAGCATTGCGGCAATTGAGCCCGCCGCGGCCGGCGTCATGCTCGTGGTGGAGCTCGACGAGCCAAACGAGCGCCAGGAAAAGATTGTTCGCATACCCGCGTCGTTTGGGCGCTTTGACCATGCCTTTTGTCTGACGAATCACAAGAGCCAAGGGCGCACATTCGAATCGGCCTATGTCCTGGTGAATCCACGCATGGCGGATCGCGAATGGAGCTATGTTGCCGCCAGCCGCTCCCGCTTCGCCACCACCCTTTTCGCAAACCTTGGCGCCTTGGGAGCTGGCGACCCCGAGTCCCATCAACAGCAGGACGGAGCGCCAAGCGAACGAAGCAAGGCGATGGATGTCTTGGCCTTTGGCATGAGGCGCAGCCGCGCTAAGGGGACCACGCTCGATTATGAGTCGCCAAAGGCGCCAGTGAGCGCATCTTCCCCAAGCTGGACAACATCGTTCCGAAATCTCATTTCGAGGGCAATTCGGCGAATGCGTTCGGGCTATCGGCCTTTCGGCCCCACTGCCAACGGCATCGCCAATCCCAATATCATGGCCAATGTCGGCGCCATCTCCCCAGCGCCATGCTCTATCCGCTTCTCTCCATTATCCACCTGGCTTCCCTCTTCCCCCATAGGTTTAGCTGTGCACTCCACCTCTGGCCCTCGGGACTCGGCCCATGGGCAGGTTCCATATAAAAGGCCACCGGCCATCCTGCTTGGAGAGCCCGAGTTAGGTCTGGTTCGCTAGAGATTTTTCAGTTCGGAGAACGGGTGAGATGAATGCTAGGAGCGCTGCTATGAGTGGTGTAAATGACAGGGTGATGCGTTGAACGAGAGAAATGTGACAAATCATGTGGAGCATATGAACGATATGAAAATGCCTATGGACGCAGCCAAGCAGCCCAGCAAGCCCAACCTATGGGAAAGCCGAGGCGTCTATCTACAACTCAATCCAAAACGAAAATCGCGGCTTCGTGAAATTGCCCGCTCAAGGGGAGTCGAGGAATCCCCGCTCAAAGCGCTGGCCGCATACATTGACGAGGCGCAGGACGGCCCGGACGTGTCATTGAAGGCCACGGAGTTCGACACTGCCGGCGACATTGACGATCTGCGCTCGTTGCTTTGCGGCCGCATCGACAGGCTGGAACAATCCATAGGGCAGATTCATCACTTGGTAAAAGAAAGCGCCAGCAGCAATCCTGGCATGGAGCCTGCCCTGGCTGCGCCAATGAAAGAAGATATCCTGTCATATGAGACCCCATCACTTCTCGCGTGGCTCGACTCGCCCATGGCGGAAGGTGGCCTAGAAGTGTATAGCTTGGCGTTGCTGCAAGCCTACTGGATTGCCACCAGGGCAGACGGTAGCGCCCTAGGCAAGATCGCCTTGGAGCTAAGTGTTGAGGCCTTGCATGTGGATGGATGCGCTGTAGACGACGGCGCTGAGATGCGAGTGATTCTGGAAAATATGGACCCGCAATGCGCGCTAGCCGCTGGCATAGCGCAGGCCCCGTTCGATCCCATTACTCTTGTTTGCAAAAAAAATGCCCAAGGCGGATGGCATATCGGCACCCTCCAGAGAAACGATGCCACTGGGCGCGGCGAGCAGCTCGCTTGGCATGGCCAATAGCATCATCGCACTGCTAGGCACTTTCAAATCCCACTATTCGGCATCAAGCGCGACCTGAAGCGAGTCAATATTCATGCTCTCGTCAAATGCCACCGACCAAACAGCCACATTGCGCATATCGTCTGGCGAGGTGTCCACATAGCGCTCCACCGCCGAGATGCCCGCGGACCAGACCGCAGGAGGACAACGATGCTCCTTCAAGATAGCATCCACGCGCGGGCGTTGAGCAGCCGCAAGGATCAAATGGCCATTTTGAATTATCAGGCGTTCTCCGGTCAAATCATCAATCATGCGATCCCCTTCATAGCCCCAGCTCAGAAACGGGGCGACATATGACTTAGAGAGTGCTGGGAGGTCCATCTCAGCGCTCATAGCAAAAGCATATACCAACGGTGCGTCAGGTGTATAAAAAAATGGGCTTCCGAATCGCCTCGGACGCCCGTTTCCCTATGAAAGTTAGAATGTCGCGTTTGTAAGGTTCACGAACCAGAGCCGCGCATCCCCATCAATGGCTCCCTGATATCCCATTTTGACGAATAGGGAGGAAAAAAGGTAATCCCCATTGGAATAAAATGTAGCGTCTTCGCCTGTTGACCGCGGCAAAAGTTGCGCCGGAATTCGTGGCCCTGCTGTTCGGAGTTGCCGGGAAGAATACATTGAAGGAGACATAAGTCCGCGATAAGCGTTCATGGCGCCAATGGACAAATATCGGTCATCTGGCTTGATATCCACGCTGCAAATCACAACACCCTCAATTTTTTGCGATTTCTTCTCAGAGGTCCATATCATCGCAGTGAATTTGATGCACTCCAACGGACGCGCCTCCTTCGCTAATTGCGAATATCTGGTGCTGGAATGCTCGCTTGACGCTAGTGTTTCAGAATAGTCATCAACATGGATACTCACGCGTGGCCAGTAATTCCCATAGCTCTCCAACGGGTAGCGCTCAAACAGCTTGTAAAGCGGAGTGCTCTCGATCGACTTCCCTACCCAGCGAGGATCTTTCGGGCGAGGACCGTCAATGATAATTCTTGACCCACTGATTACCTTGGGAGTGCCTTCACCGGCAGCGATAGTGGGGGCTGCTGGCCGGCTAGTTGGGTTAGTGGCAGTTGCCGAAGTCGGCACAGTCCCATTAAGCATGGCGCCCACCGTGTTGATGGCCTGCTGAAGCTGGACATTCGAGCCGCCCTGCATTCCGGGGTTGGCGCATGCGGACAGCACAAATGGGACGAGCGCAATCAAAGGCGCGGATAAAATTTTACGCATCAGTATTTCCTATAAGTTAATTAAAACAGATGAATGCTGTGGCCGCAGCAGCGGCAACGATCACTGGGCGAGGCGTGTGCCTTGCCCAGCGTCCTAGTCCAGCGCCTGCTATCGAGCAAGGATCTCAATTCGATCGATCCAGGTTGTAATTTGCGCCTTCGGATAGCCAACCATGAGCTGGAAGCGGCGCTTGCGGAGCTGCGAGCGCTCAAACTCGTCATCCTTGACGACTATTCCCAGCGCAAAGGTGGGCGCGGCGCCGTCGGTTTTTGCGGGAATTTCATCCAAGCTCGCCGTCGCGCAAGCGTCTTTGAGTGACCCGATCCACACGTCGCCATTCAACTCAACTACAGCGCGGCCACTCTTGTCGGCAGCAATGGTCCACGCTAGCGAGCCGTTGTCATACAGGGCATTTTCTAAAAATGCCTCGCCAAGACCTGCAAGCTCTTTAAGCTCGCTCACGCGCGCCATGCTAATTTCGCGTTCAGCCTTCCATGCAGCGCGTGCGCTAAGCCTTACCGCAGCCAAGCTATCCTGATGCTCGGTGACATAGGCATCCGCTCTCGCGTGTCCCATTGAAAATATTCTTTTTTGAATCGGCATCCAGTAACGATTGAAGTCGCTCGCCAGCACCGGGCCGATCTCCTTGAAGGATGCGTCAAAGTCAGGCGTGGAATGCCATTTTCGTTCAAGGCGGGCAGAGCCTTCTCTGACAAGCTCGTCGCCTCGCCATTTCACACTGATAGGTGTTCCAACCACAACCTCTTGAGAAAATGCAAAAAAGTAAATGCTAGTGCTATTTTCCTTGACGGCACAGGCCAGGTCTGACAACCGGAAAGCGCGATCAAAACGCGTCGAAATATCGTCTTTAATACCCAAGATAGTTACACCGACATTGTCGACATGGGATACCAACCTTGCCTCGTCGCGCTCGAAATTGATCATCAAATCGAACCGAGAACAGGAATAGCCCCACTCCGCTCCGTTCACGTCGCCACTGGCGACGCCGGCCTTGTCTGCGTAGGTGGGCGGCGCGGCGGCGCGAACCGCAGCTTTTTGCCGGTTGAGGAATGCCAAATCCACGATCCAAAAAATAATCACCGCGGGAATGCCAAGCATCGGGTAGACCACCGACGCCATGATTGAGAGCACGAATTTGTGTTTGAATTTACTGAACCACACCGCTCTGGGATTCACACTTTCACCCCGCTTCAATGCCGCTTTGAGGGCGACGAGGCCGCGCCGGTAGTGTGCGACCAATTGCCAAATCCAGAAAACAAACACCGCAGCTAACACCGCAGGTTTGGGCGTGGTCACTACCGCTACCACCGAACACAAAACTTTGATCGCGAAATATATGATGCTAGCGAGCAAGCTTTTCGGGGAATTAGACATTCTTACACCTTTCAATTTGTTGCCTGTTCAAACCTAGGGGTTCCGGGACATTGCATGAGAGAAAAACATGCAGCGAACGAATAATAAACTATTTTAGTTGTGTTTCAACTTTTTAAGTCCTTCAAACAAATAAGCCTAGTAGCCACCATTCGGGTTGAACCATCACAAGGACGCCCCATGGAATCTCAACGACTCAAAAAAATTTCCCAAACAGTGGGCGCCGCCATCGCGAGCCACAGAGTCCGAGTCGGCCTCACGCAAGAGGATGTTGCCGAGCGCTTGGGAATCGGCAACGAGGCCATCTCGCGACTTGAGCGCGGCATCGTCTTGCCATCGATCCCGCGCCTGTCAGAGCTCGCGGAGCTCTTTGATTGCAGAATGAATGAATTGCTGCTGACATCCAGCGATCGCAAAACCGACCAGGCCGCGGCCATTGAAGCCCATCTCAGCGGCCTTTCCCCAGAGGACCGAGCATTCGTCGTCGATCAGGCGCGCGCCACTGCCGTCTACCTGCGGGAAAGGGCTAACAACTACTTTTGCTCAACCATTTCTTCCCCCGACACTCCCTCAACGGGACAACACAAGAAAAATACAAAAAAATCTTGAAATAGAGAGCGCAAACTCCTGCGCCGGTGATTAAGCATTCCATTGCTCTCCGACAACCAGAAAAATAACGCAACGGCTGTCGAAAAGATTGAATCTATGCGACACCAGCAAACAGATTGGCAATATTGACGATATTGAAATTGAGGCTATTGAACTCAGATCGGCCTCAGAGCGAGATGCCATCCCAAGCGAGGGACTGCTAAATGGGATGTCTGCGGAGCGCGAGGCGTGGCGCAAGAGGAGCCACGAATGCTCGCGAGTTGAATCCGGGGTAGATATAGGCGGACGTAAATGGCAAACCAGCGAACAAACGCGGCAACCCGCGCATGCGGAGTCACCGCTCGCGACCGAATGTTGGCGCGCGCCCTACATGCCATCAGATAGAACTATGTCGGCAGCAAGAAGAAGTGGAATTGGAAGTGAAAATGGAAGGGAATAAAGAAGGATGTGGCCTTTAACGCCTGTCAAAGCCCACGTTAAGAGCGATCAAAGCCCAGGCTGTCGAAACCCTCAGCAATAAAGGGCTTATGACAAGATGGGCAGTTAAAGGCTGGGGCTTAGCGCTGGCAAAGTATTTTGGCTAAGGCGCATCAACTTGCGCATGAGACTAGGAGGCATTCCCGATGCGGTTTGAAATGCCCTGGTCATGTGGGCCAAATCAGAAAAACCTTCGTCAAAGGCAATCATCGTAAGGCTATCCAAGGATGAGAGGCGATGCGATGCGCGAACCAAACGCGACGCTTGCCTAAGCGCTTCGGCCGTTATACTTGACTCCCGCAACCGGCGCTCCAAAGTCCGCTGGTGACAACCCAGCTTGCGAGCAACACTTGCGATGGGAATGTGTCCCTCGCTTTCAAACACCAGAGCCACTTCTCCGACAGCGGACGTCTCCACACCCAGAATCTTGGCAGTGGTGGTCAAGCTGCGCCTCTCTGCTCCGCTCGGCAACTGCGCATTGCGTCGTGTGGTCGCCATCATGGTCTCCACAATCGCCAAGGTGCCTTGGCGACAGCTATCAGGATCGTCGCCATGAGCCATGAGCGATCCATCTGCGCCATTGGCATTGGCATTGGCATTGGCATTGTGCGAACTGTTGCGCGAGCCGCTATTGAGCCGGCGCGCGTAGCCACTTGAGCCGAGGCTGGTTTGCACGCCGAGTTTCGCGGACTGGTTATAGGCGTTAAACGCGACAAGCACATCGGCTTCGCGCTGGAATGACGAGAGAAGCAGATAGCCAGGGTTGATGTCGGTGGCGAGGAAGTCGTTGACCATGCGCTCGACGACACCGGCCCCAGCTCCCTCAGCCGTTCTGGCACGGCCGGCTGCATGGTAGCGCTGATACGGCAGGTGGCCACTGATGGCGTGCGACACCGCGGAGACGAACCTGGACATCGGCGTCCAGCCAGCCTTACCCTCGAGTGCATTTACGACAACGTGATAGGCAAGCGAGTTCGGCATTCCAGATTCCCAGTTTGTTATTTTGACGATGCTTCGGCAAGCGCTGGATCTATGCAAAGCGAACAACGGTTTCCCGTAAACGAAAATGGCCGCGAAGGTCGCAGCCATGGAATCATGCTTACAACGGGGAAATCCCCTGAGTGCCTCAATCGACAAACGCCAGTTACGAATTGCCATACTACAACACGGCTGGCGAAAAATGGCGTTTATATAAACATTATTATGTTCTATATCTTAAAAAATCAATAGCCAATGCCTCCATGCATGCGCATCAATAAGCGGCTACACAGCAGCCCATGAGCCATTCCTGCTCTTTTACGCCGACGCCAAGCATCTTGAATGTCGTGCTAGCTCTGACATCGCAGAATGCTTGGATAGATGGGCGCACTGGGCATCATCGAGGTGACGCCGTCGGCAAGCGATCCTATTTCTCTACGGAGCCCTTCTTCTCCGGCGCCATGTTCGCGTAACGCGCGGTCGTTTGCCCGTCCTTGTGCCCAACGACTGATCGAAGCTCCTCCTCAGTTTGAATGAAGCCAGCGTCGATCATATTGCCTTGCCGGATGCGCTCGATGGTCCGCTTCTGCAAGTTCGCCACGCTGCGGGCGCCAATCATATCTGCAATGGCCACTGGCGAAGAGGTGATGTCTTTAAGCACTCTTGAAATGAAGGAGCGACGAGTGTCATGCATGTGAATGCCATCAAGCTTCGCCCGCTCAAGCACTCGGCGGAATACGGTCTTGAAGCCCTCGATCTTGTAGTGAAAGACTCGCTCGTCCACTCGCGGAATAACCTTGAAGGCTGCCACCGCCTCCGGCAGCAAGATGACCAGGCGCTCCTCGTCAGCTTTCGTCTGATCCGCATCGAGATTGATGACGCCGCGCTCGATATCGATCTGGGACCATAGAAGGCCAAGGATCTCGGCCCTTCTCATGCCCGTGGATATGGCGACGGCAAAAATGAGCGGCATTTCCTTGTTCCGGCATTTGCGCAGCTCCTTAAGCAGCGCTTCCTCTTCGTCCGGCGAGATGATCCGCCGTCGGCGCCGCTCGCCGCCCTTCACCTTGGCCTTGTCTGCTTCTGCAAAGGGATTATGGCCGTTGAGGCGCTTCCACGCTTTATTGTCCGTGAAGCGCAGCTTGTTGACGACGGCTTGCAGGGCATATATCTCGCGCTTGACCGTGCTCTTGGCCTTGCCCTGCCGCAATCTGACATCGATGTATTCGGTTGTCTCCTGCTCCGTCAGGTCGTCGATATAGAAATCTCCGATCTTTTGCTTGGCGAAGCCCTTGGCATGCTCCCTCAGGCCTGCAAGCGGCCCTGACGGGACGACAAAACCGCTTTTGATGTAGGAGATCTCGATGTTTCGGCAGCTTTCCAGGCGCGCTCTGGCGGCCTTTGCTGTTTGCTGGACCTTGTCTACACCGCAATCTATCAATGGGGTCACGTAGGCACGCAGATAGCTGTCGATGGCATGACCAAGCGTGCAGCGCCCTTCCATGATGAATTCCGCGGCAAGGCGCTCGATCTCGGAAACCATCAGGCTCGCGCGGTCTCGCCCTTGGGCGATCAGAAGCCTGCCTTGCGGCGTCTTGGTGTCTGCCAAAAATATCTTGGCGCGCTCAAGCTCGTCTTGCCCGAATGAGCGGTCGACAACGAAGTCGCCACGCTCAACGCGCACTCTGTAACGTATGGATTTTGTTTTGTCGGCGTTTTTCCAGTCAATGACCCGGATGCCGCGAGGAATGGATGATGCCATGATTGGCCTTTGGCGTTGGTGGAATCGTTTGTCGAATTCCCCTATTTTTCACCATCAAGCCGGCATTTGCCGATGCCTTGAAACCTGCCGGCGAACGCCAAGACCTTGATTTCAAAGCTTAAATTTGGTGGGAAGTGCAAGTTTCGAACTTGCGACCCCTGCAGTGTGAATGCAGTGCTCTACCCCTGAGCTAACCTCCCGAAGCGAGGCGAATTATCGCATAGGTGTTGCGGCATCTGCAAGGGCTGGCAACAGTAAATTTGCCACGCCCACGCTTTTTTCTCAGGTGGCGGCCGGGGGAGCCGTGACGGCGGTCCAGATGCACTGGCCTTTGGCTGCCTTGTCGAGGCCAGCGATGGTCGCTTCGTGGGCGGCAAGCTCGTCGGCCGTGGTGCTCTGGAAGATGACTTCGGCCAGGGGCACGATTTCCAGCACCCCGCCATCGGCGGCTACTTCCACTTCTTCTTCCATGCTCAGGCTGTTCTGGCCGCGCGTCATGGCCAGGTAGACGTCGGCCAGCAATTCGGAGTCGAGCAGCGCGCCGTGCAGCTTGCGGTGGGCGTTCGACACGCCATAACGGTCGCACAGGGCATCGAGCGAGTTGCGCTTGCCTGGATGCATTTCCTTCGCCTGCACCAGGGTATCGATCACGCCATGCACTTGCTCATGCACGGGCGGCAGGTTCAGGCGCTTGAATTCAGCGTTGAGGAAGCCGATATCGAACGGGGCATTGTGGATGATCAGCTCGGCGCCGGCAATAAACGCGCGGAATTCTTCCGCGATTTCCGCGAACTTCGGCTTGTCGCTGAGGAATTCCGTCGTCAATCCGTGGACGGCCAGCGCGCCCTCTTCCGAATCGCGCTCGGGATTGATGTAATGGTGGAAATTATTTCCCGTCAACATGCGGTTGTTCAGCTCGACCGCCCCGATCTCCAGGATGCGGTCGCCCGTGCGCGGGTTCAGGCCGGTGGTTTCAGTATCGAGAACAATTTGACGCATGGCAGATTCAGTCGTAAAAGCAAAAAGCGAAGGGCACAGTATAGCAAACCTGTGCCCTTCGATTACGCCCTGCCCGCCGTTTCGCGACAGGAATTTTTAACATCAGGCGCGCACGGTTTCCACGCCCAGATTAGCCAGTTCATCGGCCCGCTCATTGCCCGGATGTCCATTGTGGCCGCGTACCCAGCGCCATTCCACTTCATGGACGGCCTGGGCCGTATCGAGGGCCTGCCACAGGTCGACGTTCTTGACGGGCGCCTTGGCCGCCGTTTTCCAGCCGCGCGCCTTCCAGCCATGGATCCATTCGCTGATGCCCTTCTGGACATACTGGCTATCGGTATACATCACCACTTGGCAGGGGCGTTTGAGCGCCGTCAATGCTTCGATCACGGCCTTCAATTCCATGCGGTTATTCGTCGTGTTCAGTTCCCCGCCGTAAATTTCTTTCTTGGCGCCATCGGCCACCATCAGCGCGCCCCAGCCACCCGTGCCTGGATTGCCCTTGCATGCGCCATCGGCGTAAATTTCTACCTTATCTTCAAACTTAGCCATCTTGCTGTTCCCGCCTTTTATTCGTGACCGGTGCGCCTGCGGGCGCCGTCGCCGGTTTCTTGGTCCACGCCGGACCGATCAAACGCATCCCTTTGACGCGCTTGATCGCCTGCACTATATACACTGCGCCCAGATATGGCCACCAGCGCGCGCCCGCCTTGTCCATGAAGGCGTTGCGGCGCAGCCATTTTTCTGTCCTGCAGGCTGGTGCGTAGCAGCCGAAATGGCTTTGGCTGACGCCCATGTTCAGCAATTTTAACCAGTCTTTCATACGCGGCATAGAGATCAGCTCGCCCGCCTGCGGCAGGTAATGACGTCCCGTGACCCGTCCCAGGCCCTGGCGCATGCCCCACAGGCTGGCCGGATTGAAGCCGCAGACGATCACGCGCCCCTCGGGGATCAGCACGCGCTCGACCTCGCGCAAGACCTGATGTGGCTCGGCGGCAAATTCAAGCACGTGCGGCAAGACCACCAGGTCCAGGCTTTGCGAGTCGAATGGCAGCTCGTCGAAGGCCGATACCAGGGTCAGGCGCCTCTCCTGCGGCGGACGCGACGGCAGACGCGAATCGAGCAGCCATTTGTTCGGCATGCGGCTGGCAGCCAGCGCGTCGAGCTGGGGCAAGCCAATCTGCACCGCATTAAAACCGAAGATGTCGACAGTCAGGCTATCGAGGCATTGCTGCTCCCAGGCGCGCACGTAGAGACCGGCCGGCGTCTGTAGCCAGCCGTCAAGCGCTATAATGGATTTTTCGGATGCTGCACTGTCCATTCAGTTTTCTCTTTTGCTCATGACACACTCCCCTGAACACGCTTTATCGGTACTTGCCGTGCCCGCCTTTGCCGACAACTACCTGTGGCTGATCCATGACGGCCGCCACGCCGCCGTGGTCGACCCTGGCGATGCAATGGCCATCCTCGATGCGCTGCAGGCCCATCAGTTGACCTTGTCCGCCATTTTACTCACGCACCACCACGCCGACCACACGGGTGGCGTGCCTGAATTGTTGCAGCACTTCGCCGTGCCCGTCTTCGGTCCACGCAATGAGGCTATCACAGCCATCACGGAACCGCTTGCTGAAGGCGATGTCGCCTATGTGGCCGAGCTGGGTTTGCAGATGACGGTCATCGACGTGCCCGGCCATACCAAGGGACATATCGCTTACGTGCGCCAGCGCGACGACCGCAGCGGCGCACCATGGCTATTTTCCGGCGACACCCTGTTTGCCGGCGGCTGCGGTCGCCTGTTCGAGGGCACACCCGGCCAGATGGCCGACTCGCTGGGCAAGCTGGCCGCCCTGCCCGACGATACCGAGGTATTTTGCGCGCATGAGTACACCTTGTCCAATCTGCGCTTCGCCAACGCCGTCGAGCCGGGCAATGTGGCCTTGCAGGAACGCATCGCCATCGACACGGAAAAGCGCCAGCAGGGTTTGTCCACCGTGCCGTCGACCATTGCCATGGAAAAAGCCACCAACCCCTTCCTGCGCTACCGCGAGCCCGCGATTTTGACCAGCCTGAAGGTGGAAGGCAAGCTGGCCACCGACGCCTCGCCCGTGGAAGCGTTCGCCGCGCTACGTATGTGGAAAAACAACTTTTAAGGTTCTGCTTCTAAAAAGAAAATCCCGGCGGCGCCATCAGGCATCGCCGGGATTTTTTTATGCTTCTATTTGATCAGGATCAGATTTCTTCGTAAAGAGGCAAGGTCAGGAATTCGGCGAACGATTCCGACGTCGACATTTCCTCGAAAATCTGGCCGGCGCGCACATAGGTTGGGCCGTCGCCGCCTGGCGCATCGCGCTGCACCTTGGCCAGCTCTTCCGGAATCATGGCGCGCACCATTTCGGCCGTCACCTTGCGGCCATCTTCCAGCACGCCCTTGCTCGAACGAATCCACTGCCACACTTGCGAGCGGCTGATCTCGGCCGTGGCCGCATCTTCCATCAGGTTGTGGATAGGCACGCAACCATTGCCGGCCAGCCAGCTGCCCAGGTAGTGGATGCCCACGTTGATGTTGTAGCGCAAACCCGCTTCCGTGATCGGCGCTTCCGGCTGGAAATTCAGCAAGTCAGACGCCTTGACGTCGATATCGGGACGCTGCTTGTCGATCTGATTTGGCTTGTCGCCCAGCACTTTGGTGAACTCGCCCATGGCCAGCTCCACCAGACCCGGATGAGCAACCCAGCCGCCGTCATAGCCGTCGGTGGCGTCGCGCGCCTTGTCGTTGCGCACGCCGCCCATGGCGATGTCGTTCTTTTCGGGATCGTTCTTGATCGGGATCAAGGCTGCCATGCCGCCAATCGCTGGCGCGCCGCGTTTGTGGCAGGTTTTCAGCAGCAGCAAGGCGTAGGCGCGCATGAATGGCGCCGTCATCGTGACCTTGGCGCGGTCTGCCAGGCAGAAATCCTTGTCCAGCTTGAATTTCTTGATGCACGAAAAGATGTAATCCCAGCGGCCCGCGTTCAGGCCCGAGCTGTGTTCTTTCAATTCGTACAGGATTTCATCCATTTCAAAGGCGGCCAGGATGGTTTCGATCAGCACGGTCGCCTTGATCGTGCCTTGTGGCAAGCCCAGCTCGTTTTGCGTCATGACAAAGATATCGTTCCACAGGCGCGCTTCCAGGTGCGATTCCATCTTCGGCAGGTAAAAGTATGGGCCGGCACCGCGCGCCAATTGCTCCTTGGCATTGTGGAACATGAACAGGGCAAAATCGAAGATGCCGCCGGAAATGCGCTTGCCGTCGACCAGCACGTGCTTTTCATCAAGGTGCCAGCCGCGCGGACGCACGACCAGGGTAGCGATCTTGTCGTTCAGCTTGTACGACTTGCCATTTTGCTCCAGCGAAATCGTCTTGCGCACGGCGTCGAACATATTGATCTGGCCCGTCAGCTGGTTATCCCAGTTCGGCGTGTTCGAATCCTCGAAGTCCGTCATGTAGCTGTCGGCGCCGGAATTGAAGGCATTGATGACCATCTTGCGCTCGACGGGGCCGGTGATTTCCACGCGGCGGCATTCGAGCGCCTTCGGAATCGGCGCGATCTTCCAGTCGCCGTCGCGGATGTGCGCGGTTTCTGGCAGGAAATCAGGACGCTCGCCCGCGTCGAGGCGCTTGGCGCGCTCCACGCGCACGGCCAGCAATTGCTGGCGGCGCGGCTCGAATTCACGCGTCAGCTTGGCCACCAGCGCCAGTGCCGCAGGCGTCAAAATCTGTTCGTAGCCGGGCTGGATTTCACCCGTGATTTGCATGCCTTCGGGAAGTGCGATCGTGTTCTGCGTCATGAAGTTCTCCGGTTTTTAATAAATGTAAGCAAAAGTAATCTGGTGATCCAAGTATAAGCTGAACGACTGTGCGGGCAAGCTGGACAGAGGTGCAAAGACACCCTGCCGGGCGGCGCGTTTATTCTATAGTATTGCACTATAAGGCATGGAAACGAGATTAAAAATCACTTCATCTATGCGTTTTTATCACAAGTGATGGCACCGCGGGAGCACGGCATGGGACAGTTCAGACAAATATCAACGTTCGTGGAAGTCGTGGCCAAGGGCAGCCTGTCGGCGGCCGCGCGCGCGGAAGGGATAGCGCCGGCCATGATAGGCCGGCGCCTCGATGCGCTGGAGCAGCGTCTGGGTGTCAAATTACTCCAGCGCACGACGCGCAAGCTGGCGCTGACGAATGAAGGCGTTGCCTTCCTGGAAGATTGCCAGCGTATCCTGGGCGAACTGGAAGAGGCGGAAGCGGCCGTGGCCGAGCGCAGCGTGAAGGCCAGCGGCCATTTGCTCATTTCCGCACCGGCCGGCTTCGGACGCCAGCATGTGGCGCCACTGATCCCCTCGTTTGTCGCCGAACACCGCGACGTGACGGTGTCGCTGAACCTGAACGACCGCCTGGTCGACCTGATCGGCGAAGGCATCGACGTGGCCATCCGCATCGCCAGCCTGTCCGATTCCACTCTGGTGAGCACGAAACTGGCCGATAACCAGCGCGTGCTGGTCGGTTCGCCCGCCTATTTGAAACGGGCAGGCACGCCGCGCATCCCCGCCGACCTGGCGAAACATAATTGCCTGGCGATCAGCAGCGAAGGTAGCCAGCGGGGCTGGACCTTCCGCGAAAACGGCAAGAACGTCATTTTAAAGGTGGCGGGCAATATGGTGTGCAACGATGGCGAAGTGCTGCACGACTGGGCCCTGGCCGGCAAGGGGCTGGCGTGGCGCTCGATGTGGGAAGTGGGTGCCGAAATCGCCTCGGGCCAGCTGGTGACGGTGCTCGATCAGTTCGCCGCGCCGGGCAACGACATCTACGCCGTGTTCGCCCAGCGCCGTCATTTGCCGCTGCGCATACGGGCGTTTGTGGATTTTTTGCGGCATAGCTATTCGCAAGCCGATTACTGGCGCGAACGCGCTATCTGAGGACGCCGGACCAACGCTGCTGCGCGTCTGCACAAGCCGCCTGCGATGCTCACCACCTCGGCGGCCCCGTACTGACGACGGTTGCGCTTCTCGGCCACCTCTGCCTTCCGCTTGCAATGGTGTTGTCCGGGTCGAGACGTCAATGGAGCAAATCGCAGCGGAGCAGCCTGGCCCCTGACGAAAAGTACGCAAAAAAGAGCTGCGGAACCCATAAAACACACGCAAAACCCATGCTTCACGGAAATTTAGGCGAAAAAAAATCCTCGGAGACCGAGGATTTCTTTATTTCGTTTGATCCAGCGTATTAGATTGGCTGAATGTTCGAAGCTTGCTTGCCTTTAGGGCCAGCGGTCACTTCAAAAGAAACGCGTTGGTTCTCTTGCAGGGACTTGAAGCCGTTCGACTGGATAGCCGAGAAGTGAGCGAACAGATCTTCGCCGCCTTCGTCAGGGGTAATAAAGCCGAAACCCTTCGAATCATTGAACCATTTTACGATGCCAGTTGCCATTACAATTTCCTATTTCAGTTAAGTTGGGCTTGCGCCCGTTATATCGTTTGAAGCAAGAAAGAAATGACAGACTAACTGCACTACTACCTCGAATCCAACGATGTCCAATTATACCAACAAAACCGAGAAAAACCATTCTTTCGCAAAATAAACTTGCGAACACTACTTTGATAGCCAAATCCCAGTCTTGCGGCGCCCCGTACCAGCGGCTTGAAGACACTATATCCTAATCTGCGACGCCGATGCTTTGCGTTGCATCAAATGAATCATAGTAACCACAATGCCTAGCTGTACTTATTCACACGCTGAAATGGGTGGCGCCCGCGTCGCGTGCGGCCCAGTGCAACAAGGCCTCCACTTGCCCCCGCACGGAGGGCCATTCCGCCACCGCCTGCGCCGGCGCATTGAGCATGGCGCGCACCTGCTGTTCGATGCGCCGGCATTCCTGGCCCAGCGCAGCGAAACCGAAGGTGGCGGCCGAGCCGGCAACCGCATGCAGCGCACGGTGCAGCTCCGTCAACGGTTCCAGGCGAGGGCCTTCGCTATCGCAGCGGCCGCTGGCCTGCGTGATCGCTTGCATCAGGGCTGGCACGCCGGCCGCATACTTCTCGTTCAGGGCGCGCAAACGCGCGCGATAATCCGGGTCGATCAAGGTTGCCATCGCAATACTCGCCTGAATGCGCTTACTTGGTGCCGAAGATGCGGTCGCCGGCATCGCCCAGGCCCGGCACGATGTAGGCGTGATCATCCAGGTGCGAATCAAGCGAGGCGCAGAACATCTTGACGTTCGGATGCGCGTTCTGGAACACGGTCACGCCTTCCGGTGCGGCCACCAGCGCCAGGAAGATGATCTGCTCGTCCGTCACGCCCCGCTTCTTCAGCACGTCAACGGCGTACACGGCCGAATTGCCGGTCGCCACCATCGGGTCGCACAGAATGAAGGTGCGCTCGTTCAGGTCCGGCAGGCGCACCAGGTATTCCACCGGCATATGCGTGGCCGGGTCGCGGTACACGCCGATGTGACCCACGCGGGCCGATGGCACCAGGTTCAGCAAGCCATCGCTCATGCCGATGCCGGCGCGCAGGATGGGCACAATCGCCAGTTTCTTGCCTGCAATAACAGGCGCGTCTATGGTCACCAGCGGCGTCTTGATTTCGCGCGTGGTCAACGGCAGGTCGCGCGTGATTTCATAGCCCATCAGCAAGGTGATTTCCTTGAGCAATTCGCGGAAGGTACGCGTCGACGTGTCGTGCTCGCGCATGTGGCTCAGTTTGTGCTGGATCAATGGATGATCGGTAATGAACAAATTCGGGAAGCGTGGATCTTGTTTCATCTTGTTTTTCTTTCTCTGCTATCTGGCGCGGCGGCAAGCATGGCCGCAGGCGCGTTGTGTGTCGATAAAATGATGGATTGCCGCATTATCCCAGCCCACAGCCCGCCTGTGGCTGGAATTTTCGAAATAATCGGATTTATCGGGGTCAATACTCGCGCAGAGCGCGCCTCAGGATAGCCGCGCAATCAGTGCCCGCCGGCAAGCGCCCATACGCGCCACCCGGCGCTTGCAACAGGCGCGACTGCAGGAATGCCTGCGCAACGAAGGGCGGCGCATGGCGCAGCAGCAATCCCGCCTGCACGGCCAGCACGATGCGCTCAGATAATTGCCTGGCGCCAAATTCATCGGCCTGCGGCCCGTCCAGTTCGGCCATCAGGCGCGTCCGGTACTCAGCAAAGGCGGCGTCGGTATCGCCGGCCAGCGCCAGCTCGGCCGCCAGGGCGTCGCGCGCGGCCGGCGACTTGCCGAAAGCGCGCAAGACGTCGAGACACATGACGTTGCCCGAACCCTCCCAGATCGAGTTGACGGGCAGCTCCCGATACAGGCGCGCCAGCGGCGCATCTTCCACATAGCCAGTGCCGCCCAGCACCTCCATGGCTTCCGCGCCGAAGCCGGGACCGCGCTTGCAAATCCAGTACTTGCCGGCCGGTGTCAGCACGCGGGCCAGCATGGCTTGCTGCGGATCGTCCTTTTCATCGAAACAACGGGCCAGGCGCAGGGCAAACGCGGTGGCGGCTTCGGATTCAAGCGCCAGGTCGGCCAGCACGTTCTGCATCAGGGGCTGCTCGACCAGCGGCTTGCCGAACACGGCCCGCTGGCGCGCATGATGCAGCGCCTGCGTCAGGGCGGCGCGCATGATGCCGGTGCTGCCCAGCACGCAATCGAGGCGCGTGTGGCTGGCCATTTCCAGGATGGTGGGAATGCCCCGCCCCGGCTGGCCCACCAGCCAGCCGTAGGCATTGGCAAATTCCACTTCCGACGAGGCATTCGAGCGGTTGCCCAGCTTATCTTTCAGGCGCTGTACACGGATGGCATTGCGGCTGCCGTCGGGCAGGTAGCGGGGCAAAAAGAAACAGGACAATCCCCCCTCTTCCGCCTGCGCCAGGATCAGATGGGCATCGCACTGCGGCGCCGAGAAAAACCATTTGTGGCCGACGATGCGCCAGGCGCCGCCAGCCTCGTCGCCGAACAGGGCCCGCGCCTCGTCCGGCGGCACGGGTACGGCGCGCGTGGTATTGCTGCGCACATCCGAGCCGCCCTGCTTTTCCGTCATGCCCATGCCGACCAGGGCGCCACGCTTCTGTTCCACGGGGAGGGAGCGGGGATCGTATTCGCGCGAGAGGATTTTCGGCAGCCAGCGCTGCGCGATTTGCGGCAGATCAAGGGCCTGGCGCAAGGCGGGCACCGAGGCATACGTCATCGTCACAGGACACTGCGTGCCGTTTTCCACCTGTCCTACTAATAGATAGGCGGCCGCGCGCGCCACCTGGGCACCGGGCCCTGGCGACGCCCAGGGCGCAGCGTGCGCGCCGGCGCCCACGAGGATAGCCATCAGCTCATGCCAGGCCGGATGGAATAGCACTTCGTCGATGCGGCGCCCGGCCCGGTCGAACTGCTGCAGCTCGGGCTTATGGATATTGGCCAAGCGCGCCAGCGCGTAGGTCTCGGCGTGGCCCAGCTTTTCGCCCAGCGCGTCGAGCTCCTGCAGCGCGGCGCCGCCGCCCTCGCGCAGCAGCGCTTCGATCAGCGCGGGATCGCTGGCGAAGAGATTGACGTTTTCAAACGGCGTGGCCTGGTTGAAAACTTCATGCGTGTCAAAGGCATTCATGGGGGTCTCCCGCGTTTTGTTATCATGGCGCCCTTGCCGTCGCTGGCGCACCGTCAACACCGTCTGCCAGCCAGACTAGCCTAAAGCGCATGTCAGGGCAAGCGCGCTACAGGAGACAGGTGCGGCAGAAAGTTTCCACAGGGAACGAAATGCCTGCGCATGTCGCGCGGGATGATTTTTTTCATGGAAGACAGGAATATTTACAAAACCTGAAGTAATGTTGCTCTATTTCATGTAATCGAATGCTTTTCAATGATACATTTCGTGTAGATCGCGTTCAGATATTTGCCCGCCGGCCCGCTGTGGCGCGCGTAGCGCACGATGCACTGTTTCCGTTGGCGCCCTGCCCTGCAGCGAGCGCCGGCACTGATAATAAAAAGGTAAAAGCCAGCACGATGTTTTCCAGTACCCCATCCGCCGCCCACCGCGAGGCACGCCACGAGTTGGACAACCTCATGGAAGAGGCCGGCGACGTCGTGTTCCGGCTCGATACGGACGGCCTGATCCTGTTCGCCAGCAAGCGCGCAGCCACCCTGTTCGGCGCACCATCGGGCCTGACCGGCCATTTGCTGCTGCCGCTGGCGGCCGAAGCGTCGCGCGCGGCGCTGCAGGCCGCGCTGGAAGATTCCCTGGAAGAACCTGGACGCCTGGAAGTGCGCCTGCAAACGCCGGACCAGGAAATCTGGTTCGAGCTGCGCCTGTCTTCTTATATGAACGCGGACGGCATCGCCGAATTGCTGGTGGTCGGGCGCGACACGTCGGCCCAGCACAACACGGAAGAACGCTTGCGCCACATGGCCACGCACGACGCGCTCACCGGCCTGCCGAACCGCCTGTTGCTGTCGGACCGTATCCGCATGGTCATCGCCCAGGCGGCGCGTTCGGGCCAGGGGTTTTCGGTCGCCACCATCGGTCTCGATGGTTTTAAAAAGGTCAACGATGGCCTGGGCCACCCCGTCGGCGACGCCGTGCTGCGCCTGGCCGCCGCGCGCCTGCGCAAGACCTTGCGCGACAGCGATACCCTGGCGCGCGTGGGCGGCGATGAATTTGTCGCCGTGCTGCCCGGCAGCGCTACCGATGCGCAAATCAAACTGGTGACGGGCCGCCTGCTGGCCACCCTGCAAGCGCCGTTCGAAGTCGATGGCCACACGATCTACGTGGGCGCGTCCGTCGGCGTAGCTATCTATCCGCAGCATGCGGAAGATGAAGTGCGCCTGGTGGCGCTGGCCGATGCAGCCATGTCGCGCGCCAAGGAAACGGGCAAGGCCCGCTGCCTGGTCTATAGCCCGCGCCTGAATGGCCCGTCGGAACATGATATTTCGCTGGAAGCGGCCATGTTCCACGCCGTGCGCGAAGGAGAATTTCTGCTCTTTTACCAGCCCATCGTCGATGCGCACACGCGGCAAATCCAGGGTTTCGAAACCCTGATGCGCTGGAAACACCCGACCCTGGGCCTGGTGCCGCCCGTGCGTTTCATCCCGATCGCCGAAGCCAATGGCCTGATCAACCTGCTGGGCGCCTGGGCGCTAAAGGCTGCCTGCGTGCAGCTCAAGCAGTTCCAGGAAGTGGCCAAGCGGCCGCTGTACATCTCCGTCAATATCAGCCCGCGCCAGTTCCGCAACGACAAATTCCTCGACGTGCTCGATGACGCCATCGCGTTTTCAGGACTCTCCGGCGAACACCTGGTGCTGGAAATTACGGAAGGCACCCTGATGATCGACCCAGTGCATGCGGAAACCATCCTCGTCAAGATGACGGAGCGCCGCGCGCGCATCGCCATCGACGATTTCGGCACCGGCTATTCCTCTCTCGCGTATCTGAAGCGCTTCCCCATTTCAGTACTGAAGATCGACCGTACCTTCATCAAGGACTTGCCCGAATCGAGCAAGGATGCGGCCATCTGCAACACCATTCTCGACCTGGCCAAGCATTTGAATTTGTCCGTGGTGGCCGAAGGCGTGGAAACGGAGGAGCAGATGCACTTCATGGAGTCGCGCGGCTGCCAGTATGTGCAAGGCTATTTGACGGGCAAGCCGATGCCGGCCCATGCCGCGCTATCGGCCTTGAGCGAAAAAACCTATGCGGCGCTGGTGCCCACGCCGTCTGCCAATGAACAGCGCGGAGGGGTGCAATGAATCCAGGTCATTTCACAGTGCCGACACAGCTCGGCAAAAACACCCTGGACCTGCTGTGGGCACGCACGCGCCAGCAGGGCGACATGCCCGGCTTCGCCAAGGCCATCAGCGCCATTCTGGGGGCCATGCGCGGCGAGGATGACCACGAATTCGATATCACGCAAACGGTGCTGTCGGATCCTGTCCTCACGCACAAGGTGCTCAGGCTGGCCAACAGTGGCATGTACTCGGCCTTCGGCCAGCGGGTCAACACCGTCTCGAAGGCCGTGCTGGTGCTGGGTATCGACGCCATCGGCCATCTGGCGCTGGGCCTGAAACTGATCGAGGAGCTGTCGCAGGCGTCGCCCGACTCCGTCAGCGCCCACGTGGAAATGGAAAAGGCCGTGCTGGCCGGGATGGTGGCGCAGCAGGTAGCCACCAGCGCCGGCAGCTTGCAGGCGGAGCAAGCCGTCGTCTGTTCGATGCTGCACACCCTGGGGCGCATGATGGTGACGTTCTACATGACGGACTTCTGGGCGCGCATGCAGGCGCATGCGGGTCCCGGCAATGAAGCGGCCGCCGCGCGCGAAATCCTTGGCCTGTCGCTGCCGGAAGTGGGCTATGCCACGGCCGCCCACTGGGGCTTGCCGCAGCACCTGATCAACGGCATGCGTCCGATGGATCCGTCGCCCGACAACGCGCCCGTCAGCGGCGCCGACTGGATGGCAGGATTGTCGACCATGGCGGCGCGCTGCGCCGACTCGCTGTGGCATGACGATGCGGCCGGCGCGGCACAGGTGCATGCGCTGATCGACGACTATGCGGGCACCCTGGGCATCACGGCGACGGACCTGGTGGTGGCCGTGGACAAGGCCAAGGCGATGGCGGCGGCCGACCTGTCGATCGCGCCCCTGTCGAAACCGGCCGAACGGCGCGCGCGCCAGCTGGCCTCGACGCGCATGCGCGCCGAAGGCAATCGCGTCTTGATCAGCGGCCTGGCAGACCTGCGCGGCGCCATCGGCAGCGCCAACCCGGGCCAGATGGTCTCGATGGCGCTCGAAACGCTGCACCAGGGCTTTGATTTCTCGCGCTCGGTGGCTTTCGTGCGCAACCACCGGGATCATTTGTACTCGGCGCGCATCAGCATGGGCGAAGGCATGGCCGACCTGCAGGACTTGATGGTGTTTGGCGACACGTATGAACCGAACGTGTTCCACGCGGCCCTCAATAGCGACCGCGTGATCTTCATCGACAATGCGCGCGACCCGAAATTTGCCGCCAAGCTGCCGCAATGGTGGAAAGCCACGCTGTCGGAGGCGCGCAGCTTCGTCGTGCTGCCCCTGTCGGCCAACGGCCACCCCACGGGGTTCCTGTACGGCGACTGGGACGACAGCTTCCCGCCGATCCAGCTGAACCAGACTGAATTTAACCTGATCAACGATATCAGGGCGTTACTGGTGCAGTCGGTGGAGATGCGGCACCAGCTCGAGCTGGTGGCAAATAAGGTAGCGTGACAGAAAACGCCAACGATGTTGTCGGATTACGCGGGGCGATGCCCCGCTAATCCGACCTGCACATGGCATGGGTCGTAGGTCGGATTAGGGCCGCAGGCCCGTCATCCGGCAACATTCAACTTACTTCAACTTCGGCGTATTCACCGACACATCGCCGCATTGCGCGCGGTGCATCAGGGCGTGGTCGATCAACACCAAGGCCAGCATGGCTTCGGCGATTGGCGTGGCACGGATCCCCACGCAGGGGTCGTGGCGGCCGAAGGTTTCCACCATCACGGGATTGCCCTCTTTATCGATCGAGCGGCGCGGCGTGCGGATCGACGACGTTGGCTTGATGGCAATCGACACTTTGACATCCTGTCCCGTCGAGATACCACCGAGTACGCCACCGGCGTTATTGCCGATAAAACCTTCCGGCGTCAGTTCGTCGCCGTGCTCGGAACCCTTTTGCGCCACCGAATCGAAACCGGCGCCGATTTCCACGCCCTTGACGGCATTGATGCCCATCATGGCGTAGGCGATGTCCGCGTCTAGCTTGTCGTAGATGGGCTGGCCCAGGCCGACCGGCACGTTTTGCGCGATCACGTCGATGCGCGCACCGATGGAATCGCCGTCGCGGCGCAATTGATCCATGGCCTCCTCCATACGCGCGATCAGGTCCGCGTCGCCGCTGGCAGCAAAGAACGGATTCGCATGCACGTGTTCCCAGGACTGGAATGGCACGGCAATATCGCCCAACTGGCTCATGCAGCCCTTGAAGGTGGTGCCGTATTGCTGCAGCAGCCATTTCTTGGCGATGGCAGCCGCGCCCACGACGGGCGCCGTCAGGCGCGCCGAGGAGCGCCCGCCGCCGCGCGGGTCACGCACGCCGTATTTATGCCAGTAGGTGTAATCGGCGTGGCCGGGGCGGAAGCTTTCCGCGATATTGCCGTAATCCTTGCTGCGCTGGTCTTCATTGCGGATCAGCAGCGCGATGGGCGTACCCGTCGTCACACCCTGGTACACGCCCGAGAGAATCTCCACCGTATCCGATTCCTGGCGCTGCGTCACGTGGCGCGACGTGCCCGGCTTGCGGCGGTCCAGCTCGGGCTGGATATCGGCTTCCGACAGGACCAAGCCCGGCGGACAGCCATCGATCACGCAACCGATGGCCGGGCCATGCGATTCGCCGAAAGTGGTAACAGTAAACAGTTTGCCAAAAGAATTGCCGGACATAGTAGGAAGTGTGAAAGACTGGAAAACTCAATTCTACCAGCCTGCGGGGCATGCCATGCCGCTAATGCCGCAGCAAGGCCCGATATTCCCCAGCCCACATCGCAATTTTCATATCCCGTGTGTTTTTTTCAACTAAAAAACACCAAGTATGAGTTGCAATCATGCAATACAAGAAATATTGCTCGACGGAATAGATTTAAAAAAACATTTTGCTTGTTAAATAGCTATATACTTGAACGATAGCGCGCCGACCATGTCCGATGCCAAGCCGGATTTGGGCTGCGCCGAGAGCACGTCACAACATGCCCGGGGCTAGGCGTCGTTGCCGAAGACAGTACGCGAGTACGGCGAGGCAGCGCAACAACACCATGGGCTTCTTTGACGTGCTCGTAAAAAATATCGAGTCATCTTGGAGAAGCTATACATGCCCGCACCGATCATCCCCCTTGACGCCAACAAGGACGATCACGACGACCTGGTATTCCTCGATGAGCAACCAGCGCCGCTGGCCGTCGCACCGCGCAGCGTCTGGCGGGTGATGATCATCGACGACGATGAAGACGTCCACTCCACCACCACTTTCGCCCTGGGCAACCTGGAAATGCAGCACCGCCCGCTGGAATTCGTGCATGCGTATTCAGCCGGCCAGGCGCGCGAACGGCTCAAGCATGAAGACAACATCGCTGTCATCCTGCTCGACGTGGTGATGGAACAGGATGACGCGGGCCTGCACCTGGTACGCTACATTCGCGAAACCCTGAAGATGACGGATGTGCGCATCATCCTGCGCACGGGCCAGCCCGGCTATGCGCCGGAAATCGACGCCATCCGTGATTTCGACATCAACGATTACAAGACCAAGTCCGAACTGACACGCATCAAGCTATTTACCACGGTGACGGCGGCCATCCGCTCGTACGAGCAGATACGTTCGATCAGCAACAGCCGGCGCGGCCTGGGCCAGATCGTCCACGCCAGCACGCAGCTGATGGCGCTGCACGGCGTGCAAAATTTCTCGGCCGGCGTGCTGGCGCAGATCGCCGACCTGCTGGACATCCGCGCCGACGGCGTGCTGTGCGTGCAAGACTTGCAGGACAGCGGCGCCAGGGAGCTGCTCGTCTCGGCCTGCACGGGCAGCTTTTCCGGCTTGCCGCACAGCGCGCTGTGCGGCCTGCAAAACCCCCGCGTGATGGCGGCCATCGAACACACGCTGGCGCAGCGGCGCAATGTCTACACGCACGACTACGCCACCCTGTACTTCGCGGGCAAGGCCAGCCGCGACGCGGCCGCCTACCTGGTGCTGCCGCGCCCCCTCTCGGCCATCGATGAAAGCCTGCTGGAAGTGTTCTGCAGCAACGTCGCCGTGGGCCTGGACAATGTCGAACTGGTATCGCACCTGCACAATGCCGCCTTCTACGACCAGTTATCGAAGCTGCCCAACCGCACGCGCCTGGTGGAAATCCTCGACGCTGCCCTGGCCGGTCCGGCGCGCGACGATGCCACACTGGCGCTGGTCGATCTCGACCACTTTGCCGAGACCAACGACGCGCTGGGACACCAGTTCGGCGACACCCTGCTGATCGCCGTGGCGGGCCGCCTGCAAACCCAGCTGGGGGCCCAGCTGACCGTGGCGCGCCTGGGCGGCGACATCTTTTGCGTGCTGGGCGACTCCTCGCAAGTCAATCCGGCCAATATCCTGGCCCTGTTCCAGGCACCGTTCAGCATCGATGGCCAGGATGTGCAGCTGTCGGCCACCCTGGGCCTGGTACGGCTGGGCGAACATGCGGGCACGGGCGCCGATGCGCTGAAGGATGCCGATATCGCCTTGAAACGGGCAAAAAGCCAGCAGCGCGCCGGGCACTTCTATTTCTCGCGCAGCATGGGCATCGAAATCCGCGAACGGGTGCGCATGATGCACGCGCTGCGCACGGCCTTCAGCCAGGACCAGCTGTTTGTCGTCTACCAGCCGCAGATCGACCTGACCACGCGCCGCCCGGTAGGCGCCGAAGCGCTGCTGCGCTGGCAGACGCCGGATGGCAAATTCATCTCGCCTGACCGTTTCATCCCCATCGCCGAGTATTCGGGCATCATCATCGACCTGGGCGAATGGGTGCTGCGCACGGCTTGCCGCGAACTGGTGCTGCTGCGGGAGCAGGGCCACCGCAACTTCGTCATGTCCGTCAACGTGTCGCAAGTGCAGTTCCGCCACCCCCTGTTCCTGGAAATGCTGCGCGCGGCGCTGGAAGAGACACAGGCACCGCCCGAGTTCATCGAGCTGGAAATCACGGAATCGATGGCCATGGAAGAGCCGGACATGCTGATCAAGATGTTGTGGCAGATCAAGCAGACGGGCGTCAGCATCGCCATCGATGACTTCGGCACGGGCTTTTCCTCACTATCGTACCTGCAGCGGCTGCAAGTCGACCGCCTGAAAATCGACCGCGCGTTCGTGACGGAAATCACGGGTTCCGCGCGCGGCAGCAGCATCGCCGAAATGGTCATCCAGCTAGGCCGCAACCTGGGCCTGGCCGTGATCGCCGAAGGCGTGGAAGACGAGCGGCAAGCACAAATTTTGCAGGCGCTGGGCTGTCCCATGGCGCAAGGTTTCCTGTTCGCCCGCCCCATGACGGCCACGGCGCTGGGCACCTGGCTGAACAACGAGGCGCTGCAGGGCGCGGCATAGGCGCCACTCGCCCCTGCAATGCAAAACGCCGGCAGTTGCCGGCGTTGCCTTTTATTGCATGAGTGAAGCTTAGTCGGTAGTTTCGGCCGGCCAGTCGCGGATATACGCCTTGAGCATCTGGTTTTCAAAGCTTTGCGCTTCGAGCACGGCGCGCGCCACGTCGTAAAAAGAGATAACGCCCAGCAAGGTCTTGGCGTTCATGACGGGCAGGTAGCGCGCATGCTTTTCCAGCATGATGCGGCGCACTTCGTTCACTTCCGTATCCGGGGTGACGGTGATCGGGTGGTCGTCCATGTGCTTGCGCACGGTGCCGCCACCGATCTGGCCCGCGTTTTCATGCAAGGCATTCAATACTTCGCGGAAGGTCAGCATACCGACCAGGTCGCCAAATTCCATGACCACCAGCGAACCGATGTCTTTTTCAGCCATGGTATTGGCCGCGTCAAGCAGGGGCTGGTCAGGCGTGACCGTGTAGAGGATGTTGCCCTTGACTTGGAGAATTTCAGATACTTTCATATTGGCCGTCCTGTCCGCGTGATTGGTATTTTAGTTATTCTAGCCCTTACTGCGACTGTAGCCTATGCCTGCGGAAAAATCCAGCCTTGCGCGCAATCAAATCGAAGAGGATTGCGCGCAACTTTTCATCACGCGCGGCGGCGGAACCAGCCTGCGATCGAAAGGCGTTCATGCGCCGTCGGCAGCACCTCGTGCAGCATCTCGCCCGACAGGAACATGGCCATGCGGCCAGCTACCGGCGCGATATCCACGTGGTCGCCGTCCTGCGGGTGCAAACGCAGCGCGCCGCCGTGTTCGGGCAGCCAGTCGTCGTTCAGGTACAGCACGACGGACACGGTGCGCTTGTCGTCGTCGCGGAAACGGTCCAGATGGGCGCGGTAAAAGGCGCCCGGCGCATACAGGGCGAAATGACTTTCGTATTCTTCCAGCCCCAGGAACAGCTCACGGTTGAGTACCTGGCGCAAGGCTTCCATGTGTTCCAGATAGCGGTCACAGACCTCTGAACGGCCCGCTTCCAGCCATGCGATATGGTCGCCGCGGATATCCGGCTGCAGCAGCGGCGCATGACCACCGCCCACGCCGGCACCCTTCATTTTGCCGCTGAGCATGGATTGCACGCATTCGGCGGCCAACTGGTGGCTGAGCTCAGGGGAGATAAAATGCTCTTGCATGTGCCAGCCTGCGCGGCACAAGCCGTCGACGATAGATGGTCCGGGCACGGCTAGGTCGCCGTCGAACGATATTGCGAGCATAAAATCTTTCCTGGTGGACATACATGAGAGTGCGCCTGAAGCCCAGGATTTCGTTCGCTTGCAGCTGTTTCCCCGCGGTGCGGCGCACGCGCAAAGGTCGAACAGCCCGAATATCGCTGACACGGCATCCTACCACCGCCACACATTGCCGGTCACATTTTTTCGACTTCAAGTTACACGCACGGCCCGCCAGGACGGCGCCATGCGCCCTGCACGCCAGCCCTTTTACTCGACTGCAAATCAGGTTACGATCTTGCCACTATAAAACTTGGCGGAGACACCATGAGCGGCCCGAAATACCCCGGTTTCGACACTTTATCCCTGCATGCGGGCGCGGCGCCTGACCCGGCCACGGGCGCGCGCGCCACGCCCATCCATTTCACCTCCTCGTTTGCCTTCAAGAGTTCGGAACATGCGGCCTCGCTGTTCAACATGGAACGGGCCGGCCACGTGTACTCGCGCATGTCGAACCCCACCAACGCCGTGCTGGAAGAGCGCATCGCCGCGCTGGAAGGTGGCGTGGCCGGCATCGCCACGGCCAGCGGCCAGGCCGCCATGCACCTGGGTTTATGCACCATCGCCGGCGCCGGCTCGCACATCGTTGCCTCGCGCGCCCTGTACGGCGGCTCGCACAACCTGCTGGCCTACACATTAAAACGCTTCGGCATCGAGACGACGTTTGTCGACCCGCGCGACGTGGATGCCTGGCGCAGTGCGATACGCCCAAATACGAAAGTGCTGTTTGCCGAAACCCTGGGCAATCCCGGCCTCGACGTGCTCGATATCCCGACGATTGCCGCCCTGGCGCACGAACACCAGCTACCGCTGATGCTCGATTCAACGTTCACCACGCCGTATTTGCTGCGCCCCTTCGAGCATGGCGCCGACCTGGTGTTCCACTCGGCCACCAAGTTCCTGTGCGGGCACGGCACGGCCATCGGCGGCTTGCTGGTCGATGGCGGCACCTTCGACTGGCAAGCCGCGTACGACAGGACGGGCCGTTTTGCCGAACTGTGCGAACCGTACGACGGTTTTCACGGCATGGTCTTCGCCGAGGAATCGACGGTGGCGCCGTTCGCCCTGCGCGCGCGGCGCGAAGGCTTGCGCGATTTCGGCGCCGCCATGAGCCCGCACAATGCCTTCGCCATCCTGCAGGGCATCGAAACCCTGGGCCTGCGCATGGACCGCCACGTGGCCAATACACGCAAGGTGATCGACTTCCTGCTGGCCAATCCGGCCGTGGATGCCGTGTCCTACCCCGAACTGCCGTCCCACCCCGACTACGCACTGGCGAAAACCCTGCTGCCGAAAGGCGCGGGCGGCGTCTTCACGTTCCGCCTGCGCGGCGACCGTGCGGCCGGCCAGCGCTTTGTCGATAGCCTCAAAATCTTCTCGCACCTGGCCAATGTGGGCGACGCCAAGTCGCTCGTCATCCACCCCGCCTCCACCACGCATTTCCGCGTGCCCGACGATCAACTGGCGCAGGCGGGCATCACGCAGGGCACCATGCGTCTGTCGGTGGGCCTGGAAGACGCAGACGATTTAATTGAAGACCTGGCCCGTGGCCTGAAACTGTCGCAGAAAGGCGCCTGAGATGTTATTCACCATCGAGAACACGAGGGCCTACTGTTATACGGGCGGCAAACCATTCAATCCGAGCCAGCCCACGGCTGTCTTCATCCACGGCGCGCAGAACGACCATTCCGTGTGGGCCCTGCAAACGCGCTATTTTGCCCACCACGGCTGGAACGTGCTGGCCGTCGATTTGCCCGGCCACGGGCGCAGCCTGGGCGCGGCGAAAACTAGTGTGGAAGCACTGGCGCGCTGGATCCTGGCCGTGCTGGACGCGGCTGGCGCGGCCAAGGCCCTGCTCATCGGCCACAGCATGGGCTCATTGATCGCGCTGGAGGCGGCGTACCTGGCGCCGGATCGCATCAGCCACCTGGCCATGCTGGGCTCCACCTACCCGATGAAAGTCTCGCCAGCGCTGCTGGAAACGGCGCTCAAGGACGAACAGGCGGCCATCGACATGGTCAATATATGGTCGCATTCGTCGATCGCGCAAAAGCCGTCGTTCCCTGGCCCCGGCTTTTATGCCATGGGCGGCGCGCGGCGCTTGAAACAGCGCATCGCCGCCCTCAACCCCGATCACGTGTTTCACACGGATTTTTTCGCCTGCAATGCCTATACGAACGGCGAAATCGCCGCCGCTTCGGTACACTGCCCCGCTTTATTCATTTTCGGCGCGCGCGACATGATGACGCCGCCCAAGTCGACCCGGCTGCTGACAGCGGCCATGGCGCATGGCACCGTGGTGCAGGTCGACAGCGGACATGAATTGATGGCCGAGCAGCCCGATGCCGTGCTCGACGCGCTGTTTGCGTTTGCGCAAAGCACGCCGGCATGACGCCATGACGCCATGCCACGCACACTTTTTTAGGATAGATCGATGATGTTGTTAAATACCCTGCTCGATGAATTGACTGGCCGCGGCAGCGGCACGGAAGCGGAACGGCACGAACGCTACAACTGGCTGGAGCAGCTGCGCTGCACCAATCCCCAGGCGGACGAAAATGGCCTCATGGCCGGCATACCCAGCTACCACTGGTTCCGGCTGCCGCAGGCGCTGCAGGTGGCGGGACAGCAGTCCGACCTGCTGGCCGGTACCATGAACGCCCAGTACCTGGTCTTCGAGGGCCGCCATGCGGCGGCGTTTGCGGCCGAACTGGGGCTGCAATACGACGCCAACAACCGCATCGACCGCCCCGGCGGCATCGACGAACTGCTCGACGCCTATGAAGAGCAGGACGACGGCAGCTGGACCACCGTGCCGAATGAAGCGCCTGCCCCACCGCTGGCCGGCTGGGACGACGTGTATTTCCGCGTGCGTGACCTGAGCGACGGCATAGCCATCCAGAGCGTGACCACCATCGCCTACGAGAGCAGCCGTTTTCCCGGCTACACCCTGCTCGGCACGACCCTGGTGGGCGCGGGCGCCATCGCCCACGACGACGAGACGGCGGAATATTTGCAACAAATCTTCGCCGACTGGGCTATCCAGCGCGAATGCGCCGCTACCTGCCTGCCTTCATCCACGCCCTGGCCATGCACGCCGCGCCAGGCGCCGCCCGCACCGTTCGATTGCGCCCGCAACCTGACTTACCTGGACGCGCTGCTCGCTGCCTACGGACGCGCGCAGGCGCAGGCGGAAATCGATGGCGGCGATGACGCGTACTGGGCGTGCGCGGCCGCCAGCACGGCTTATCAGGTATTCTCGCTGCGCTACACGGCTGGCTTGCCCTTGCTTGACGTGGAAACGGCGCTGGAAACGGCGATTGCCGCCTGCGAAACGGCGCGCGCGGCCCTGGCCGCCGCCTACGATGACGACGCCTTGCCCGCCTTTGATTTCGAACAATTGACGGACTATGCGCGCACCTTGCAGTTGCTGGGCGCCGCCCTGCTGTTCGGCCGCCACGACCTGGCTGCCCGCCTGGCCGCCCTGCAAACGGCATTCGATGGCGAAGACGGCGTGTATGAGGCACTGCTGTCGACCATCGATCCACAGCGTCCCGCCGTCGACGAATGGTATTTCGCCGAGCCCTATTCGGCCCTGTTCGAGTGCCTGGACGCGGACGATCCCGCACAGCAGCTGGAACACCTGCGGCAGTATCTGGCCAGCTGGCATGGCGCGCTGGTGCACGAAGACTGGTTCAACGGCCATTTGCGCGCGCAAGGCCTGGGCGGCTACTACGGCCTGTGGGCCTTCGAGGCGGCCGCCGCGGCAAAGCAGCTGGGACTCGATCGCAGCGCGCTGGCGCACTGGGTCATGCCGCCATCGCCCTGACTACCCCGTTCACCTTTACATAAATATCAATGATCAATACCGCAGCCCTGTTCAGCACCACCTTCCTGCCCGGCCAAGCCGGCTTCGACACTGACGCCATCACGGGCCTGGCTGAATGGCGACTGGACACGCCCATGCTGTTCAAGCTGCTCATCGGCGCCGATGCGCAAACCGTCGCCTGGCCCATCTACGGCGATGGCGAAGACTGCCCCTGCGTGCTGGCCGCGCCGATGGCGCAGGCGCAGGTCAGCTGGCAAGCATTGTCCGCGCTCATGGACAAGCCGCGCGACGCGGCCGCCATCGTCGCGCGCAGCGCCATCAGCGCCCTGCTGGCCGGTGGCCAGGCGTGGCTGATCCTCGATTGCGTGCAGCTGATCCCCCACGATATCGACACGCCGGAAACCGCCGCCGCGCTCGAGGCCCTGCGCGCCGAAGCGCAAGCCTTGCACTCTGCCCTGCAGCGCGGCGACCGGGAAGCGCTGGCGCCCCTGCTGGCCGCTGGTTCTGCAGCGCCTGCGACCGGCTACTGGTCTGCGTCCGCCATCGCGCAGCTGGCCAATGTCGAGGAACTCGGCGCGGAAGAGCTGCCTTTCCTGCAAGGCCTGGAAGTAGTGAGATGGAAGGAAGACGCGCTGTGCTATGAAGTAAGCACCGCCGGCGAACCGGCCGTCACCGGGCTGGTCACGCCTTATGGCCGCTGGATCGTGCCGCTGTCGCAGCGCTATGTCGACCTGTGTGCACACGATGCGGAAGAGGGCTGGATCACCTTTGCCACGGCAGACGCACCCGATGCGCACGGCGTGCTGGATCTCAATGGCACAGTGGTGCTGCCGCCCGCCCCCGGCGCCCTGTATGTGATCAGCCCCCATCTGGTGCAGCAGATCGATGCAGACGGCGCCAGTCGCTTGTTGCGCTTGCCCGATGGCGCGCTGCTCATCGACAGGTTAAACAACATGTGCGAGCGCGAAGACGGCTATATCGACATCGAGCGCCAGACAGACAATGACGACGAACGCAATGTCTGCGGCGTGCTCGACAAGACAGGCAAGGTCGTGGTGCCGCCGGCCTACAGCTCCGTGCAGGATTTCGGCACGAAGAAAAAAATCGCCGTCGTCAGTCAGCGCATCGCCGGGCGCTTCCTGTTTGGCCTGATCAATAGCCAGGGCGAACTGCTGGCGCCCTGCCAGTACGAAGCCATCGATAGCGCCACCACCTCGTCGCCGCCAAAAGTGCGCAAGAACCTGATCTTCGCCATCGACGCGCAAGGGCTGGCCTGCATGCTGACGCTCGATGGAAAACAGGCCTTCACGCCCCTGTATCCGCCCGCCCACCATTTGCGCGGCGTGGCCGTGCAAAGCGACTTTTTATATGTGGTCAAGGATGGCATGGCCTGGAGCATGGATTTCACGGGCCAGCTGCTGGAGCAGTTCGACACCGTGGAAAACTTCAAGGCGGCCATCACGGCCCAGTTGAGCGAGGCCATGGGGCTGAGCAAGAAAAAACCCGTCAGGCGCCGCAGCTTTACGCCCGCGCAGATCCTGGCAAAGGCTGACCGCGAGCAGTTGCGCGCCATGGCCGCCCTGCTCTTGCTGGGCGATGCGGCACTGGCCGCGCGTTGCGTGGACATCACTTTGGAAGAGCTGGCAGAGGACGACCCGGAAGAGGAATACGAAGGCGACACACCCGAAGCGGCATGCTTCTTCCTGCTCTGGTCCACGGCCGCCGATGCGCTGGGCCACGGCACCACCCTGGACTGGAAATCAGTCGATGAAGTGCCGCGCATCGGCCAGCATATCGGCCTGCCCGCGCTGCGGGACTTCCGCTGGACGGACCGGGAAGATGACGACGCGATGGCCGAGGGCCTGACCGCCATCGCCGCCCACTTGGCGCCGCACCAGCTGCGCCTGGTGAACATGCACGGTGGCGAAGACACGTATTACCTGGGCGTGGTGCGCGCGTCCGATGCGTCGGCGTTCAGCAAGTTGGCGCTGCAGGCGGCCTTGCGGCCCGTGCTGCTGTAAGTTTTTCCACCCGGCGGCGGCCATGCGGCCACGCCAGTTCAAGACAAGGTAGCCATGCGCGCGAAAAAATTCATCGATGATGTCGTCGCATCCAATGCTTCGCTTCTAGCGCTATATGCGCAGGGACGCGAGGGACAGACCCGGCTTGGCGCCCTGCTAGACGGGCTTGCACTGGCCGAGGGGCAGCGCGAGCAAATCCTGGCGATGCTCAAGCTGGCGATCGATGACACCACCTACCAACTGGTGTGTGGCATCGAGGGCAGCGCCTCGCTCGGCGACAGCCAGCGGGATTACACGCTGCTCGACGAAGAGGGCAATACGCTGACGGGCGCACTCGATACCCTGCTGTACGACAGACTGAACACCTGATCGTCCGTCAGGCGCAGCGCACTTCGCCAAAATGCTGTGCCAGGGTCAGGCCCAGCCCCTGCTCCACGGCGTTTTCCACCTGCGCCGCCAGGGCGGCCGCTTCTTCCGCCGCCTTGATGTCGCGTTCATTGGTGGAACCGACCGGATAACCGGAGTTCACGCGCATGCCGCCGAAGACGAATAAACGGTAGACGTCGGCCAGGCTGATGCGGTTGACATTGCCCAGCAAGACCCAGTGATCGGAACTGTCGGCCACGCGCTTGCCCCACTGCACCCGCACGGCGCCATCCACGTTGACCCTGCCCACCCAGCCCTGCTGCACCATCTTGTCGAGCAGGGTTTCCATCTCTTCGAAACCCAGGCGCGTGCTGCGGCGGATTTCGGCCGCCCCCACCAGGGCCGAATCGGCGCAGTGGCAGGCCTGGTGCAGCACTTTCAGGATGGCGACCGCGTCGACGAATTCGCTGCCCGGTGCCGCCTCGTACCACCAGCGTTCGTATTTCACGACGGGCAAGGCGGCCACCAGCAAAGCGCCCACCAGGGTGATCATCCAGCTCAGGTAAATCCACACGAGGAACAGCGGCAAGGCGGCCAGCGCGCCATAGATGCGCGAATACGTAGGGAATTCCTGGATGAATTCACCGAAGCCACGCTTGGCCACCTCGAAGGCCAGTGCCGCCAGCAAACCGCCCCAGGCCGCGTCGCGCCAGTCCACGTCGCGGTTCGGCACGGCGATGTACAGCAGGGTAAACGCCAGCATGGTCAGGCCGATCGACACCAGGGTATAAAACACGGCGCCGAGGAAAGGCACGGCGCCCACCACGCCGCTGGTGGCCATGAAGAGGCGCGAGGTCACCGTCAGCGACACGCCCACCAGCAGCGGGCCCAGGGTGACGATGGCCCAGTAGACGAGCAGGCGCTTGGTCCATCGGCGTTCCTGGCGCACGCGCCAGATGCGGTTGAAGACGCGCTCGATCAAGCCCATCATGCCCACCGAGGTGACGATGAGGGCGCCCGCGCCGATGGCCGACAGGCGCGTCGCCTTCGAGGCAAACGTGGTCAGATAGTCGAGGATGGTGTTCGAAATGCCCTTGGGCATCACGCTTTGCACGAAATAGTCTTCCAGCGCGTGGCGGAAGGTATTAAACAGGGGGAAAGTGGTGAAGATAGCCAGGGCCAGTGTGAGCAGGGGCACCAGCGCAAACACGGTGGCGAAGGTCAGGCTGCCGGCCACTTGCGGCAGGCTTTCCTCGCGCACGCGGCGGCGCGCGAACTGCAGCAGGTCGCGCGTTTCGGACCATGTCAGGCCGCGCACGACGGCCAGTCCCATGCTCAGGGCGCGCCACAGGTATTGAAAGAGGGGGAGTATATATTTTGAAAACATGTGCAAAATCAGAACGGCGCCATGACAGCAGTCGTATCAGGCTGTAAAGCGCCCTATAATACCAATGATGAAGCCAACCAATCTGATTATTCTCGTATTGTTTTATTCACGCCATGGCGCCACGCGCCAGTTGGCCGAGCTGATAGCCCAGGGAGTGGAAAGCGTGCCTGGCTGCGACGCGCGCCTGCGCACCGTGCCCGCCGTCTCCACGGTGACGGAAGCGACGGCGCCGGAAGTGCCGCCTGATGGCGCTCCTTATGTGGAACTGGAAGACTTGCAGGAATGCGCGGGCCTGGCCCTGGGGTCGCCCACGCGCTTCGGCAACATGGCCGCCGCCATGAAGTACTTCTGGGATGGTACGGCCAGCGACTGGCTGGCCGGCAGCCTGTCCGGCAAGCCCGCCTGCGTGTTTACGTCCACGGGCAGCCTGCACGGCGGCCAGGAATCGACCCTGCTGTCGATGATGATTCCCCTCTTCCACCACGGCATGCTGGTCATGGGCCTGCCCTACACGCATGCTGAACTGATGACGACGTCCACGGGCGGCTCGCCGTATGGCGCCACGCACTGGTCAGGCATGGCTGGCGACAAGGCACTCAGCGAGGATGAAAAACGCCTCGCCATCGCCCTGGGCCGGCGCCTGGCGGAAAACGCCGCGAAACTGGCAGGCGCATGATGCACGGCGTACTGCACAAGTATTTTCACTGGGGTGCCATCGCCAGCCTCGTCACCCTGATCATCTGGTGCCTGCTGTGGGAAACCATCGTCGCGCCGCTGCAGCCGGGCGGCTCCTGGGTCGTGCTGAAAGCCGCACCACTGCTCATTCCCCTGTACGGCGTCATCAAGCGTGACGTGTACACCCTGCAATGGTCGTCGATGGTGATCCTGCTGTATTTTACCGAGGGCGTGGTGCGCGGCTACAGCGACACGAACGCCACCTCGGCCCTGATGGCCTGGGGCGAGGCGGCCATCGTCTGCATTTACTTCTTCTGCGCCGTGCTGTATCTGCGCCCGTACAAAAAGGCCGCCAAGCGCATGGCCAGGGAACTGCTGGAAAAAGTGAATAAAGTGAGCATCAAGAAATGAGTGATCAAGACTATGAGTGAGCAAGCCGATTTCCTTACCGCCTGCCGCAACCTGCTGGGCGACACCTATGTACTCACCAGCGACGCCGAAATGTCGCCCTTCCTTACCGACTGGCGCGACAGGTTCACAGGCAAGGCGCTGGCCGTGCTGCGCCCCGCCAGCGTGGAGCAAGTGGCAGCCATCCTGCGCGCTTGCGCGCAATGGCAGATTCCCGTCGTACCGCAAGGCGGCAATACGGGCCTGGTATTGGGCAGCATCCCGGACGACGCCGGCACGGCCATCGTGCTGTCGCTGGCGCGCCTGAACAGCATCCGCGCGCTCGACCCCGTCAACCGCACCATTACGGTGGACGCGGGCTGCATTTTGCAAACCATCCAGGAAGCGGCCAGCGCCGCCGGCTGTCTGTTCCCCCTGTCGCTGGCGGCCGAGGGCAGTTGCACCATAGGCGGGAACCTGGCGACGAACGCGGGCGGCACGGCCGTGCTGCGTTACGGAAACACGCGCGAACTGTGCCTGGGCCTGGAAGTGGTCACGCCGCAGGGCGAAATCTGGAGCGGCTTGCGCGGCTTGCGCAAGGACAATACCGGCTACGACTTGCGCGACCTGTACATCGGCGCCGAGGGCACCCTGGGCGTGATCACGGGCGCAGTCATGAAACTGTATCCGCAGCCGAAGGCCTGCATCACGGCGCTGGCCGCCATGCCCTCGCCCGCCCACGCCCTGCGTCTATTAAGCCTGATGCAGGACCATTGCGGCGCCAGCCTGACGGGTTTTGAATTGATGTCGCAGTATTGCTTGCAACTGGTGGCCGAGCAGTTCCCCCAGCTGCCGCGCCCCTTTTCCTCCCCGCATGGCCAGTACGTGCTGCTCGAATTGTCCAGCAGCCAGTCCGAGGCGCACGCCGTGGAATTGCTGGAAGCGAGCATAGGCGAGGCCCTGGAAGACGCGTTGATCGAGGACGCCGTCGTCGCCAGTTCCGTGGCGCAGTCCGAAGGCCTGTGGCAGCTGCGCGAGCACATTCCGCTGGCGCAGGCGCAGGCGGGCAAGAACATCAAGCACGATATCTCGCTGCCCATTTCCTGCATCGCCGATTTCATCGCCGTTACGGACGTGGCTTTGGCAACGACCTTCCCCGGCTGCCAGCTCGTGTGCTTCGGCCACCTGGGCGACGGCAACCTGCATTACAACGTGGCGCCGCCTCCCGGCATGACGGACACGGATTTCCTGTCCAACCAGGAGGCGATCAACCGCATCGTGCACGACCAGGTCCATGGCTTCGGCGGCTCGATATCGGCCGAACACGGCATCGGCGCGCTGAAGAAGGATGACCTGGCCCGCTACAAGTCGCCGCTGGAATTGCAGCTGATGCGCGCCGTGAAGCAGGCGCTGGACCCGCAGAACATCATGAATCCGGGGAAAATCCTGTGAAATCGCCTTCCCTCCTGCTCTGCGCCATGGCCTTGCTGGCCGGTTCCGCCAGTGCGCAGGACGTCTACAAATGCGTGCAGGATGGCCAGACCAGCTACAGCGCCACGCCATGCACGGGCGGCCAGCTGCAGATCCTTGAAATCCCCTCACCGCCGCCTGCCGTCGACAAGGGTGCTGCCACGCGCCAGGAGCGTGTCGCCAGCCAGATGGAAGCGGCGCGCAAGAAGCGCGAACGCCTGGAAGACCAGGCGCGCGAACGGGCCGCCAAGCAGCTTGAGGCGCGCGACAGGCATTGCGCCCAGCTGCGTCTGGATCAGAAATGGGCGGCGCAGGACGCCGTCGGCGCCGGCGACAAGAACCGCGACGCGGCGCAATTGAAAGCGCGGCGCGCCGGCGAACGCCTGGCCGTCGAATGCGGCAATTGAGTGCGCCACTGGCCAGCGCGGCGACGACGCGCCTGCTGTCGCGCTGGCTGCTGCTGGGAGAATGGCGCGCGCATCCCGTGCGCGCCCTCGTCGCCATCCTCGCCATCGCCATCGGCGTATCACTGGGCTTTGCCATCCACCTGATCAACGCGGCCGCCTTCAATGAGTTTTCCACGGCCGTCAAAAGCCTGTCAGGCCAGGCCGACGTGCAGGTGTCCGGGCGCGAAGCGCTGTTCGACGAAGCCATCTATCCTTGGCTGGCGCAGCGCGATGGCGTGGCCGTCGCTTCGCCCGTGCTGGAGCTGCAAGCCGGCGTGGCCGGCAAAAAAGACGGCGGCCCGCTGCACATCCTGGCACTCGACGTCTTCCGCGCCGGCTTCATCTCGCCCGACCTGATCGGCGCGCCAGCCGAGGGGCAGCCTTTCGACACCCTGGCCGATGACGCCCTCTTCCTGTCGCCGGCAGCCTTGCGCTGGCTCAATGTCGCCGAAGGCGGCCAGGTCGCGCTGCAATCGGGCACGAGCACGGTGTCGCTGCGCGTGGCCGGCTCCCTGCAGCGGGCGCGCGCCGGACAGCGCATCGCCGTGATGGATATCGGCGCGGCTCAGTGGCGTTTCAACAAGCTGGGCAAGCTGTCGCGCATCGACTTGAAACTGCGCCAGGGCGTCAACCGCGACGCCTTCCAGGCGGCGCTGAGCAGCGCGCTGGAAGCGCAGTATCCGGGGCGCTACCAGGTGGGGCAGCCGAATGACGAGAACCAGAATAGCCGCAACAATAACCTCAGCCGCGCCTACCGCGTCAACCTGACGGTGCTCGCCCTCGTGGCCCTGTTTACGGGCGCCTTCTTGGTATTTTCCACGCAGGCCTTGTCCGTCATCCGCCGCCGCGGCCAGTTCGCGCTGCTGCGCGTGCTGGGCATGGAGCGGGGACAATTGCTGCGCCAGGTACTGCTGGAAGGCGCCAGCCTCGGTATCGTCGGCGCCGCGCTGGGCATCGCTGGCGGCTATGCCATGGCGGCCGTCGCCCTGCGCTTCTTTGGCGGCGACCTGGGCGCCGGCTATTTCGCTGGCGTGCAGCCGCAGGTGCAATTCACGCCCGTCGCCGCCTTCGTGTATTTTGCCCTGGGCCTGGGCGTGGCCTTGCTGGGCTGCGCCGCACCCGCGCTGGAAGCGGCGCGCGCCGCCCCCGCCATCGCCCTGAAATCGGGCAGCGAGGAAGTCGTGACGACGCGCCTGGCGAAAACCTGGCCCGCACTGGCTTGTTTGCTGCTGGCCGGCGCCCTGACCTTGTTGCCTCCCGTGTTCGAGCTGCCTCTTTTCGGCTATCTGTCCATCGCGCTGCTGCTGATCGGCGCCATCGCCCTGATGCCGCAGCTGGCGGCCGTCGTCTTCCGTTTCCTGCAGCGCACCTGGCTGCGCACGGGCGTGAGCAGCCACGCACCCGTGCGCAGCCTGACCCTGGCCCGCCTGGCGAATGCCTCGGGCCAGGCCGGCATCGCGCTTGGCGGCGTGCTGTCGAGTTTTAGCCTGATGGTGGCGATGGCCATCATGGTGTCGAGTTTCCGCGTCTCCGTCGACGACTGGCTGCTGCAGATCTTGCCGGCCGACCTGTATGCGCGCACGGCGGCCAGCGGCGGGACGGCAGGCCTGAATCCGCGCGAACAAGCCGCCATCACCGCCCTCCCCGGCGTGGCCAGGGTGGATTTCCAGCGCCTCCGTTCGCTGTCGCTGGCGCCCGACCGCCCGAACGTGGTGCTGCTGGCGCGCCCCATCAATTTACAGGACCCGGGCAAGAGCCTGGTGCTGGTGGGAAATACATTGCCCGTGCCAGATGGCGCGAAAGCCGTGTGGCTGTCCGAGGCGGCCGCCGACCTGTATAGCGTCAGACCGGGCCAGCAGTTAGACCTGCCGCTGGCGGGCGGCCTGCACCAGTTCTTCGTCGCCGGCATCTGGCGAGACTATGCGCGCTCCTCCGGCGCCATCCAGATGCCGCTGGACGACTACCGCGGGCTGACGGGCGACCTCGATGTCAGCGATGCGGCCCTGTGGCTGGACAAGGATGCCACTGGCGAACAGCTGCAGCAGCGCCTGAAAGCCCTGCCCTTCGGCGCCAGCCTGGAAGTATCGAATCCCTCGGCCATCCGCGCCCTGAGCCTGCAGATTTTCGACCGCAGCTTTGCCGTCACGTATCTGCTGGAAGCCATCGCCATCGTCATCGGCCTGTTTGGCGTGGCCGCCACGTTTTCCGCGCAGACCCTGGCGCGCGCCCGCGAATTCGGCATGCTGCGCCACGTGGGCGTGACGCGCGGCCAGATTTTAGCCATTTTGGCGCTGGAAGGCGGTGCGCTGACGGCGCTGGGCATCGCCACCGGTTTTGTTTTGGGCCTCTTGATCAGCTTTGTGCTGGTCTTCATCGTCAATCCGCAATCGTTCCATTGGACCATGCAACTGCACCTGCCGTGGCCCTTGATCGCCACCGTGGCCGGCGCCCTGCTGACGGCAGCCGCCCTCACTGCCCTCATCGCGGGCCGGCAAGCCCTGTCCGCTGGCCCCATCCGCGCCGTCAGGGAGGACTGGTAATGCGCCGTTTGACTTGTTTATTGTTGTTCTGCAGCGCCGCCGCCATCGCCGCGCCGCCCGCGTTCGCCCCCGTCACGCCGCTGCCGGCCGGTCAAAGCCTGCGCCTGCCGCACGACTTTGGCGCCCATCCCGCGTATAAAACGGAATGGTGGTATGCCACCGGATGGGTCAAAACCGCCGGCGGTGAACAACTGGGTTACCAGGTAACCTTCTTTCGCAGCGCCACGGCCACCGACACGATGAACCCCAGCGCCTTCGCGCCGAAACAGCTGATCATCGGCCACGCGGCCCTGTCCGACCCGAAGGTGGGCAAGCTGCTGCATGACGAGAAAAGCGCGCGCGAGGGGTTCGGCCTGGCCTACGCCAAGGTGGGCAACACGGATGTCAGGCTGGACGACTGGCGCATGCAGCGGCAAGCAGACGGCAGCTATCAGGTCAGCCTGGCCGCGCGCGACTTTAGCTTGCAGCTGACCCTGGCCCCCACACAAACCGTGCTGCTGCAGGGCGAAGGCGGCTACTCGCGCAAGGGCGCCCGGCCCGCGCAATCGAGCTACTACTACAGCGAACCGCAGCTTGCTACCCGTGGCACGATCGCGCGCGCGGGCGGCAAGGCGGAAGCCGTGACGGGCACCACCTGGCTCGATCACGAGTGGTCCAGCCAGGTGCTCGATGCGGATGCCAGCGGCTGGAACTGGATAGGCGCCAACCTCGCTGATGGCGGCGCCCTGATGGCCTTCCAGATCCGCAGCAAGACAGGTGCTAAACTATGGGCGCACGCGACATGGCGCGATGCGTCCGGTAAGATGACGCAGTTCGCCCCAGGGGACGTCGATTTCACGCCCACGCAGCTATGGCGTTCGCCCCGCACACAGGCCGAATACCCGGTCGCCACCGAGATCCGCACGGGCACCACGCGCTGGCAGATCAAGCCATTGCAAACCGACCAGGAGCTCGATTCGCGCCGCTCGACAGGCGCCGTGTACTGGGAAGGCGCCGTGACGGTGGAGCGCGACGGCCAACCGGTCGGCCGCGCCTACCTGGAAATGACGGGCTACGTGCAGCCGATGAAATTATAAGCAATTATAAATAAGCAATACCGGATACAGTACCTACTAAGCGAAAAACAATGACAACCAGCACAGATACAGGCAATACCAGCAGCACCGCAGCAAGCGCAGCCCCCTCCCCCGATACCGGCAGCAGCCGCGAACTGAAAAAAGGCAGCCTGGCCGCCTTCAAGGGCCTGATGCCCTTTTTGACGCCGTACCGCAAGCAGTTCTTCCTGGCCGGTATCGCGCTGGTGGTGGCCGCCGCCTCCACCCTGGCCATCCCCGCCGCGTTCAAGCAGATGATCGACCTGGGTTTCGGCGGTGCGGCCGGCTCCAAGAGCATCCAGCACGTCGACCTGGTGTTCCTCGCCCTGTTCGGTGTGGCGTCCATCCTGGCGCTGGCCACGGCGGCGCGCTTTTATACGGTATCGTGGCTGGGCGAACGGGTCACGGCCGACATCCGCAGCGCCGTGTACCGCCACGTCGTCACGCAAAGTCCCGAATTCTTCGAAACCACGCAGACGGGCGAAGTCCTGTCGCGCATCACCACCGACACGACCTTGATACAGGCCGTAGTCGGCACCAGCATCTCCATGGCGCTACGCAATGTGCTGCTGTTCCTGGGCGGCCTGGTGATGCTGTTCGTCACCAGCGCCAAGCTGGCCGGCATCATCATCGGCTTGCTGATCCTCGTCGTCGTGCCCATCATCGTGTTTGGCCGCCGGGTGCGCAAGCTGTCGCGCGATTCGCAGGACCGCATCGCCGACGCTTCGGCCATGGCTGGCGAAATCCTCAACGCCATGCCCACCGTGCAGGCGTTCACGCACGAGAAAATCGAATCGAAACGCTTCGGCGACTCCGTCGAAGGCGCCTTCATGACGGCCATGCGCCGCATCCGCGCCCGCGCCCTGCTGACCATGATCGCGATTCTGCTGGTGTTCGGCACCATCGTCTTCGTGCTGTGGCTGGGCGCGCGCGCCGTGCTGGAAGGCTCGATGACGGGCGGCGACCTGGGACAGTTCATCCTGTACGCCTCCATCGTGGCCGGCGCCATCGGGGCCCTGTCCGAGGTCATGGGCGAAGCGCAGCGCGCCGCCGGCGCCACCGAGCGCCTGCTGGAACTGATGGCCGTCAAATCGGAAATCGAGTCGCCTGTCGCGCCCCTGCCGCTGCCCGCGCGCGCCGCGAATGGCGCTTCGCTGTCGCTGGACAATGTCATGTTCTCGTATCCGTCGCGCCCGGATACCCATGCGCTGGACCATGTCAGCCTCGATATCCGCGCCGGCGAAACGGTGGCCGTGGTGGGGCCGTCCGGCGCCGGCAAGACCACGCTGTTCCAGCTGTTCCTGCGCTTCTATGACCCGCAAAGCGGCAGCATCCGCCTCGATGGCGTCGACATCAAGCAGCTCGACCTGCATACCCTGCGCGACGCCATCGGCATCGTGCCGCAGGATACCGTGATCTTCTCGGCCGATGCCATGGAAAACATCCGCTACGGCCGCGCCGGCGCCAGCGACGAGGAAGTCATCGCGGCGGCAAAAATGGCAGCCGCCCACGAATTCATCGAACGCCTGCCGAATGGCTATAAATCCTTCCTCGGCGAACGGGGCGTGCGCCTGTCCGGCGGCCAGCGCCAGCGTATCGCCATCGCCCGCGCCCTGCTGAAAAACCCGCCGCTGCTACTGCTCGACGAGGCGACCAGCGCGCTGGACGCTGAATCGGAGCGCCTGGTGCAAAAGGCCCTGGAAGCGGCCATGGTGGGCCGCACCACCGTCATCATCGCGCACCGCCTGGCCACCGTGCAGCGGGCCGACCGCATCATTGTCATGGAAGACGGCAAGATCGTCGAGACGGGCACGCATGCGTCGCTGGTCGCCTTGGGTGGCATTTACGCTAATTTAGCGGCCCTGCAATTCCATCACGTACAGCTCAATCCAGCAGAATAATCATGAACGCACTTTTTCACGCCAACCTGGGCATCACCGATTTCTGGACCTTTTTACTGGGGACCATCTTCATCGTCATCCTGCCCGGCCCCAACTCCATGTATGTGCTGTCGGTGGCCGCCCAGCGCGGCGTGCGGCCCGCCTACCAGGGCGCCTTCGGCATTTTCGCCGGCGACCTGATATTGATGGTGCTGTCGGCCTGCGGCGTGGCGTCGCTGCTGAAAGCCAGCCCGGCCCTGTTCTACGTGGTGAAATACATCGGTGCGGCCTACCTGGGCTGGATCGGCCTGCAAATGCTGATCGGTTGCTGGCGCAAGCTGCGCGCGCCAAGCCTGCCCGATGGCGAAACGCCTGCGGTACCCAACCCCGTCAAGGAAAGCGATCCATTCCGCAAGGCCCTGATCATCAGCCTGATGAACCCGAAGGCGATTTTGTTCTTCATCTCGTTTTTCATCCAGTTCGTCGACCCGGCCTTCCCGAATCCCGTGCTGTCCTTCATCGGCCTGGGGCTGATCTGCCAAATAATCAGCTTCACCTATCTGACGGCCATCATCTTTATGGGTGCGCGCCTGGCAGAGACCTTCCGCCGCCGTCGCCGCCTGTCGGCCGGCATGGGCGGCGGCGTGGGCGCCATGTTCATTGGATTCGGCGCGAAACTGGCCACCGCCACACTTTAACTGTACTGGAGATGCGCCGTGACCGACTTGAATGAGCTTGAACTGCGCCAGCGCTGCCATACCGTCCTGCCGGGCCACCGCCAGCCTACGCCAGCGGCCACTTTCACCGCCATGGCCGCCTGGTGCGACGCCAACGACATCGCGCACGACACCTATGGCGAAGGCGCGCTGATCGAACAGTTCGAGAAAAAGGTCGCCAGCCTGCTCGGCTTCGAGTCGGCCGTATTCTGCATCACGGGCACCATGACGCAAGTGACGGCCCTGCGCCTGGCCTGCCAGGACCGGGGTTCCTCCCTGGTCGCGCTGCATCCCACTTCGCACATCCTGCGCCACGAACGGGGCAACCATGCATTGCTCGAACACTTCACGGGCCTGATGATCGGCGACCCGCATCGCCCGTGGACGGTGGACGACTTGCGCGCCGTGCCCGATGCGCTGGGCGCCGTGCAGGTCGAACTGCCAATGCGCGAAATCGGTGGCCAGTGCCCTTCCTGGGAAGACTTGAGCCAGATCAAGCGGCACTGCCGCGAGCACAATATCCACCTGCACATGGATGGCGCGCGCCTGTGGGAAGCACAAGCGGGTTTTGGCCAGACCCTGCCCGCCATCTGCGACGGCTTTGATTCCGTGTATGTCTCGCTGTACAAGGGCATCGGCGGCCTCGGTGGCGCCATGCTGGCCGGCAGCTGCGGCTTTGTCGAACGGGCGCGCGCATGGTTTCACCGCCAGGGCGGCAATATCGTGCACCGTACACCCTACGTGGTCGCCGCCGCCATGCAGTTCGACGCGCGCATCGCCGCCATGCCCCGCTATTTCGAGCGCACGCAGTGGCTGTATGCGCTGCTGCGCGACTATCCGGCGATTGCCGTCAACCCTGCCCAGCCGCAGGCCAACATGCTGCACTTGCACTTGCCCGTCTCGCGCGAGCGGGCCATCGCCATCCGCAACCAGGTGGCCGCAGACCACGGCATCTGGCTGTTTGCCCGCGCCAGCCACGCAGCCCTGCCCGGGCATAGCGTGGTTGAATGGTATGTAGGAGATCAGTTGCTGGAGCTGCCGGACGACACGGTACGGCTGGCTTTGACCCTGCTGGATCAGGGCATGCGCGCCAGAGAGTAATCGACACAGGTCGGCGTCGGCCGGGTTAGCGTAGCGTAAGCCGACACCACCACCATCGTAACACCCAAAAAAAAGCGCCCGAAGGCGCTTTTTTCATTTCATGGCGGCCGGGTTGGCCGCCACTACCTGCTTAGAACTTGTAGTTATAAGCGAGACCGATCAACTGCATGCGGGTCTTGAACAGGCCCTTGGTGGTTTCACCGTTGCCGGTGCAGCCAGTCTTGACAGGCGAGCAGTCGTTTGTGTAGTTGACGTCAGCATCCTTGAAGTCGATATAGCTGTAGGCCAGGTCAAGCGAAGAATTGGCGTTCAGCTTCCAGTTCGCGCCGATCGAGTACTGCATGCGGTCGCTGTCTGGCAAGGCCGGGTGGCGCAGTTCGGCGCTGCGGACCGGCGCCTGGTCGTGGGCGATACCGGCGCGCAACATCAGGCTTTCGCTGTACTTGTAGTTGGTACCCAGCGAGACGCGGTAAGTGTCTTTCCAGCTCTGGCGGATACGCTCGGCGCCTTCGGCCGTCGGCGGGAACTGGATGTCCAGGTTCTCCAGGCGCGAAGTGCGGGTCCAGGTCACGTCGCCCATCAACGCCCACTTGTCATCCATCTGGTGGAAGGCGTTGACCGACAGGGTTTCCGGCGTGCGCAATTCCACCAGCGCCTCGGAATTGACCTTGTTCGAGGCTTTGGCGATGAAGGCGTTCACGGCAGGATTGCTCGTCACCTGCGAGAAGTCCCAGATGGTGCTGCCCTTGAGCTTGTGCGAAATCGACGAGCGGTAAGCGATACCGAAACGCGTGCCTTCATTCAGCTGGTACAGATAGCCCAGGTTGAAGCCGAAGCCCCAGTCATGGCCATCCATCGAAGCGTGGCCATCCTTGATTGGACCTTGCAGCGCGGCGCCGGCAGCTTGCGCCGCAGCCAGGCCTTGCGTCTTGGCGATATTGGCCAGGAATGCCTGCGATGCGCCAGGCGCAAACTTGCCCAGGAAGGCAACCGAACCCGGCACGTCCACGCCCTGGCCCAGTTCCGCCTTCATGTATTCGGCCGTCACGCCGAAACCGAACGAGTGGTGCTGGTCCAGCTTGAACGATACGGAAGGATTCAGTGCAATGGCTTCCAGTTTGATATTGGTGATCGCATAGCGGCCAAACCAGTCATTGCCGTAGTCGAGCTTGGCGCCGTAGGGCACGAACAGGCCAGCGCCGACGGTCCACTGCTCATTGATTTTCTTGCTGGCGTACAAGGCAGGCGCGAACACCGCGTCCGGCGCGTAGTCCTTGGTTTGCGCGTATGGCGCGCGATTGCCCGGGAAGAAAGGCTTCGAACCCGCATCCGTGTAGGTCGAATGCGGTACCACCAGGGTGCCGCCGCCAACGAACTGCGTGCCTTCCAGGCGCGACAGGCCGGCCGGGTTGTAGAAAATGGTCGACGCGTCGGCCGCTTCGGCGCCGCTGGCATCGGCCGTGCCTTGGGCGGACACGCTTTGCGAGCCAAAACGATAGCCCGATGCTTGTGCGGTGGAGGAGATGCCGGCGAAAGCGGCAACGATCAGGAGGGGCAGATATTTATGTTTCAAGTTAGTCTCTCTTTATTATATGAAATTGTCTTCGGCACACTATCGCGGGCATCACAAGCTGCCCCGTCTTGCACTTTTCTTGCCGCCGTGAACTCCAATTCACTGACGGCATGAGCGAAGCATATAATATTTTTTAGAAAAAAGCGAACGTTCGCTCTTTTTATGAAACAGCGTTGTTTTCCTCGTCAATCACGGGGCTGTAGGGTGGCAACACGGGCGCTGGAAGCGGTATCAGAAAGCGCTGGTGCATCAGCGCCAGCATCTGTTCGGCCGGCACAGGGCGCGAAATGAAATAGCCTTGCACTTCATTGCACTGCAACGCGCGCAGGATGTCGAGCTGCTCGCGCGTTTCCACCCCTTCGGCCACCACGCTCATGCCCAGCGCATGCGCCATCGACAGGATGGCGCGCACGAAGACCTCGCCCTGCTCCGAACGGCCCAGCTCCATGGTGAAGGCACGGTCGATCTTCAAGCCATCCATGGCGAACTTCTGCAACTGCGACAGCGAAGAATAGCCGGTGCCGAAATCGTCGACCAGCAGGCGCACGCCCAGCGCGCGGATGGCAGATAGCTGCTCCACGGCGCGGTTCTGTTCATCCATCATGGCCGATTCCGTGATTTCCACCTCGATCAGGCGCGCATCGATGCGGTGGCGCGTCAGCGCGGACGCCAGCACCTGGTGCACATCGCCACGGCCAAACTGGCGCGCCGACACGTTGATGGACACGGGCACCAGTTCCAGTCCGCTGGCCTGCCAGCGCGCCATTTGCAGGCACACTTTCTCGATGACAACTTCGCCCAGCTGCGAAATCAGGCCGCTGCTCTCGGCCACGGGGATGAATTCCAGCGGCGGCACCATGCCATGCTGCGGATGCTGCCAGCGCACCAGCGCCTCCATGCTGCACAGCTGCCCGCTCATGGCGTCGACCCTCGGCTGGTAGACGACAAGGAACTGGTCCTGCTCCAGCGCCGCCACCAGGCTTTGCTCCAGTTCGCGGCGGTTGCGGATGGTTTCAAACAATTCCGGCTGGAAGAAGCGGTGATGGCCCTTGCCTGCCACTTTCACGGCGTACATGGCGATATCGGCGTTCTTCAGCAGCACTTCCGTTTCGGCGCCATCGCGCGGATACAGGCTGATGCCGATCGAGGCGCCCATCTTGTGGCGTTCGCTGCCCAGGTAAAACGGTTCATCGAAGGCGATGGCGATGCGCTGCGCCACCTGCTCGGCGCGGCTGTCGTCTTCTACCGGATCGAGCACGACGACGAATTCGTCGCCGCCCAGGCGCACCACGTGGTCGCCCGGCCGCAGCACGGCCTTCAGGCGCAGCGACGCGGCGCGCAGCACCTTGTCTCCCTCCGCATGGCCCTGCGTGTCGTTGATATCCTTGAATCCGTCGAGGTCGATGAACAGCAGCGCCAGCATCTGCCGCGCAATGGCGGCGCGCCCCAGGGCGCCAGGCAGGAATTGCTGCAGCCAGTAGCGGTTGGGCAAGCCCGTCAAGCCATCTTCATTGGCCAGGCGGCGCAAATCGCGCTCGTGCTCCTTGGCCGTGCTGATATCTTGCAGGGTGACAGCCAGGCGGTCGCCGCTGCGCACCAGGCGCCGGCGTATCCAGCGCAGCTTGAATGGATTCCCTTCCGGCAACTCGATCTCTTCCTCGGAAAAACCGGACTGCATGGCGGCCCGGTAATTATGGATCAGGTCGCGGAAATACGGCTCGTGGGCGCGCGACTGCAGGCGCATACCCAGCAACTGCTCGCGGCGCACGCCGAAGTAGCCGGCGCCCGGCTCGTTGCAGTCAACGATCTCGAAATCGAGGATGCTGCCATCCTCGCCGCGCAGGGCGGCAATGATATAAAAGCCATCGCTCGTGCCTTCGGTGGCCATGCGGTAGGCATTGCGCACGCCTTCGGACTGGTGGTGGCGCCAGGCCAGGCGCAGCGACAGCATGGTGGCGACGGCGGCAAAGGCCAGCAGCAGTACGGTGACGGCCAGGGCGATGCCGATATAAATGGTGCGCGTTTCCGCGTAGGGGTGCAGCATTTCACCGTCAGACAGCCCGACCACGGCCGTAAACGGATAGGCTTTCAGCGCCTGCCAGCCTACATAGCGGCTTTGCTTGTCGGAAAACGCGATCCTGCCGCCCGAATGCACGGCACCGCTCTCCGTTTCCAGGAAGCTGGTGTCGAGAAACGGCGTGCCTTTGCCGCTCTGGCTCGGCAGCACGCGCGAACCGAGGCGCGTGCTGAACAGCTCGCCCTCTTCGCCCACCATGGCGGACATACCGAACTTGCCGAAATTGACACTATTGTAGAATTCGGAAAAATAGCTGGAATGGATGGAAATGAGCAGCACGCCGTCAAAATTGCCATCCTCGTCTTCCAGCCGACGCGTGAAGTGCACCAGGCTTTCGTCGGCGCCCGGGGTAGCCGGCGCCGCCTCGCTGGCCCTCCCCAGCGCGATGCGCAGCGCGCTGGAATTGCTGCGCCAGTGGCGCAGCAGGAAATCGCTGCGCTCATTGACCCGCAGGCGCTGCAGCGGTGCCGTGGCTGTCACGGGGTGGCCCTTGCGGTCGAGGATGGCGACGATGGCAAATTGCGGCAAGGCATACATGCCCTGCGTCTTCAAATGATCGAGGCGCAGCTGGCCGCGCGAATTTTCCCACTCATACTTGAGCTGCAAGGTCAGCTGGTCCATCTGTTCCAGGGTGCGCAGCAGATACTGGCCATACGCTTTCGACAGCGAAGACACGCTGTCAAGCGCCTGCTGCTGCGCCACCTTCTTTTCCGCTTCCAGCTGCAGCAAGGTGGCCGTCCACAGCACCGCGCACAGGACCAGCCCTAGCAAGGGCCAGGCCAGCATCAGACGCAGGTTGGCCTTGAGAAAATCGGCCCTGCTCATTTCCACCACGGCGGCGTTATTATTATTTACAATTTGTCGCAAGAACATGGTGCAGCATCTGCCGTTTCTGTGTATTTCTTTAAGGACACACAAATTACCACAGAGTCATGTTTGCAGGTGAAACGGCAGCGCATTTATGTGCGTGGACGGCAGCCCGCCTGTCGCGCCTGCGTTACAATCACCGTCCTTACCGTTGGAGAAATACATGCAGCAATATCAAGATTTGATCAAGACCGTGCTCGAAACGGGCAGCTGGCAAGACAACCGCACGGGCATCCGCACCCTGAGCGTGCCGGGCGCCATGATGCGTTTCGACTTGGCCAACGGCAGCTTCCCTGCCGTGACAACCAAGAAACTGGCTTTCAAATCCGTGATTGGCGAACTGTGCGCCTTCCTGCGCGCCTCGCGCAATGCGGCCGAGTTCCGCGCGCTGGGCTGCAAGGTGTGGGACCAGAACGCCAACGAAAATGCGCAATGGCTGGCCAACCCCTACCGCGAAGGCGAGGATGACCTGGGCCCCGTGTACGGCGTGCAATGGCGCTCATGGCCCGCGTACAAGCTGCTCGATGCCGACAAGCCGGCACAGATTGCCGATGCGCAAGCGAACGGTTTTACGCTGGTCGCCCCCATCGTCGACGATGGCGTGCAAAAAGTGCTGCTGTACAAGGCCGTCGACCAGTTGCGTGCATGCCTGGACACCATCATGAATAACCCGGGCAGCCGGCGCATCCTGTTCCACGGCTGGAACCCGGCCGTGCTGGACGCCGTCGCCCTGCCCGCCTGCCATTTGCTGTATCAATTCATCCCGAACGCCAGCACGCGCGAAATTTCCCTGTGTTTATATGTACGCAGCAACGATATCGGCTTGGGCACGCCGTTCAACATCGCCGAAGGCGCGGCCCTGCTGCATCTGGTGGCGCGCCTGACGGGCTATACACCGCGCTGGTTCACCTACTTCATCGGCGACGCGCATATCTATGAAAACCACCTCGACATGGTGGAAGAACAATTGAAGCGCACGCCCTTCCCCGCGCCGCGCTTCGTCATTTCCGACCGCGTGCCAGACTATGCGAAAACGGGCAAGTACGAGCCGGAATGGCTGGAAAAGATCGAACCGTCGGATTTCTCGCTGGAAGGCTATGAACACCATGCGCCCATCAAGGCGGCGATGGCCGTCTGATGGCGGTCGCTCCGCTGGCCGCCCTGCACCGCAAGCTGTTTGACGAAACGGATGGCAGCAAGTTCGCCCGGCTGAAGGAACGGCTGCTGAAAAAGCATGCGCCCGACGACCGGCTGGCCGTGCTGGACATTCTGATGGCGTATGCGCGCGATGGGCAACTGCTGCACTGGCGCAGCTTCCTGATGACGGATATCGTCGCGCTGGTCGAACCCGGCGAGCACGGCACATTTTTCAGCTGGAGTCTCGAGATGGCCGGCCTCGCCTACTGGGGCGTCGATGGCATGCTCAAAAGCATGGGCAAAGCGGCGTATGGCCCGCTGCTTGCGCTGGCCACCGCAGAACATACCACGCTGAGCGTGCGGGCCAAGGCCGTGAAAAGCCTGGCCGTCTTCAGCCGCCAGCCTTTCGATGCAGGTTTGCCTTACGATCCCGGTCACTGGAAGGCAGAGCAGCTGCAACTGGACGCCGTACTGGCCTGGCAGCGCGATGGCTATCCGGATGGCGCAGGCCACGCGCTGCCCGCCACGCATGCGGCGCTCGATGATCCGCGCACGCCACTGGAAAAAGCCGCGGCCATGCTGGATAAAAAGCTGGCGGCCAGACGCAGGAAAGAGCAGGACCTGGCGCAGCCATCGAACTGGCTGACCATCGCCAGCGCCGCCGACATGGCCGGCATCGCGCAACGCTGGGCCTTGCCGGAACACTACCGGCGCTTCCTGGCTTGCCATTCGCCGCTGCGGGTATGTATCGACAGCCCACAGTATTTCCAGGGTTTGAGCCTGTACGGCGCGGCAGAACTGATCAAGGCTCAGCACGGTTACGCCTGGAATCCCGTCAGCGGTGACGCCATCGCCGGCTGGCCGGAACAGTACCTGGTGATTGCCGACGCGGGTGCCGATCCGTATTGCCTGGACCTGGGCGCCATTGCCGACGGCGATGCGCCCGTGTACACGGCCGAGCATGGCACGGGCGCATGGTGCTTCGAGCACCATGCGGATAGTTTCATCGACTTCCTGAACGAGATCGCGACAGCGGCCTAGCCTGCTTCGCCTGCCGGTCCGCCCGGGCCTGGACCGCCCGGCCCGCGTCCGCCGGGCGGGCCGAAACGCGGTTCCCGCTCGCCTTCTTTCGCCGCCGTGGTGGCGCCGCCGAGGCGGTACGACAGCCCCACATAAATCATGCGCCCATCGAAGCGGCGTGTGCTCGTCTCGCGCAAGGAGGCACTGTTGATGACGGTTTCCATTTTGTTGGTGCTGAACACATCGGTCACATTCATGACCAGGCTCAGCTGCGGGGTTACCGTGTGGCGCAGACTGAGGTTCAAGGTGTTGTTCGGCGAGCGGTAGCCCTGTCCCGACAGCATCTTGCCTTGCATTTGCAGGGCCAGTTGCAGCTGGTTAGCCGGATTGATCTGGTAATTCAGGCGTGCGCGACCGCTCAGGGCATTCGCCGTGCGCGTGCTGCGGTTACCCAGGTCGTCCGAGCTGGTTTGCTGGCTGCGCGCCAGGTTGCCGCTCGTGTTCAGGGTCAGGGACGGCGTCAGCTTGCCGCTGACGCTGAATTCCAGACCGCTCGCATGGCTGCCTGCGCCGTTTTCGCGCGTGGTCAGCAGCACATTGTCGCTAATAAAATAGCGGTAATCGACGATGGCGTCCGTGTCGCGCCGGTGATAGGCGCGCAAGCTGCTTTCCAGGCCAAACAATTTGGTTTCATAGCCGATCTCGAACGAGTCCGTTTGCGTGGGTTTCAGCTTGGGATTGCCAGCCGACACATTGAACTCGTCGCGGTACACCACGTACGGGTTCAGGTCGCCCGCGTTGGGGCGGCGCAGGCGGTGCGCATAACTGAAGCGCAAATTGCTCTCGTCGCTGACTTTATAAGTGGCGAACAGGCTGGGAATGTAATTGACGTAGTTGTTGCTGGCCTCGACGCCGCCCGTGATCTGGCGCACGTTCAAGTCCGTGTATTCGGCGCGCAAGCCGGCCAGCGCGCCCCAGCGTTCGCTAAGGCGCATCTGGTAAGAGCCGTACAGCGCGATGGTGCGCTCATCCATCTCGAAACGATTGCTGCGCATGGGGTTGACGATCTCCGCCAGGCTGGCCGGGTTGATGTCCGTGTACAGGGTGTCGAAGCTGCTCTTGTTGTCGGCCACCTTGTAGCCCAGCTTGGCCGTGCCGCCCGCCAGCGGACGCTCGTAATCGCCGCTGAAGTCGATGATGCGGTTGCCCGTCTCGCTATGCTGGCGCGCGCGGCTGTCGAAGGCATTCACGGGCGTCACCGTGTAGGTGTTGGCGTAATCGCTGTCGCTCTCGTTGGTGGACGAGGACACGCGCAAGTCAATTTTGAGGGTTTCGCCCGGCAGTTCCCCCTTGTGGTCGTAGCGCGCGCCCCAGCTGTAATTGCGGCTGTCGCCATTGCGCACGGTGCTGCGCACATAGTCGACTATGGTGCCGCCCATGGTGTCGCCATTGATGTAGCGGTCGAGCGAGCGCTGGTCGTTGCTGCGCCCGTTATACGACATGCTGGCGGCCAGGGTGTCATTCGTATTCAGGTTGTAATTCACGGTGCCGTGCAAGCCCAGCGAGTCATTCAAGCCATTGCTGATGGAGCTTTGGCTGCTGGGGGCAAAGGCACCCATACCGGGCTCCAGGCGCTCGCGGCTGACCTCGCCCACGGAATTGCGGCCGTCGTGGCGCACATTGATGCCGCCCTGGTAGCCCCACGGACCTTCATTGTAGCTGCCGGAGACGGCGCTGTTATAGCGCCCGGCAATGCCCGCATTCGCATTCACGGTGGCAAAGCCACCCGGCTTGCGGTTGCGCCGCATCACCAGGTTCAGAATCGGGCCGCCACCGGCCTCGTTGCCGAACTGGGCGCCGGGATTGTTGATCACTTCCACCGATTCGATATCGTCCGCCGCCATGGCGTTCAGGGTGGCGCCGCGCGAGTCGCCCTGCAGCATGGCCGAAGGCTTGCCATCGATCAGGATTTGCACGTTGCTGCTGCCGCGCAGGGACACGGAACCGTCGGGGTCGACGGCCACCGACGGTACATTGTTCAAGGCGTCGGCCGCCGTGCCATTGCTGCTACCCACGTCGGACTTGACATCGTAGACTTGCCGGTCGATGCGGCCCGTGGGACGCTCGGCCGTCACGCTGACGGACGGGGTATCGGTGGCCGGCGCCTTGGCCGATACTGGCGCTGGCGCTGGTGCTGGTGCTGGTGCGGGCTTGATGACGGTGTCGCCGGTGACAGTTTGCGCCTGAACAAAGGCGCCGGAGACCAGCAGGCTACTGCCCGCCAGACAGTGGAAAAGGATTTTATGCATTTGGCTAAAAAATAATCGAGACGCTACGGATGAGGCGCTACGCCGCAGCGTGAGGGCACCGTCAAAGCATGCCACGAGTCCCGGGACCAAGGCAAATGCGAACCATTGTTATTTACTTCAATTTACAAATCTCTTCCACTTGGGGTCGTACAGCCTCATCCGATGAGCTTTGCGCCAGCTTTACACTATCTCAGCAAGCCCTTGCCGCGCGCCAGTGTCAGCCAGCCCGGATATTCCGTCATCAATAAGTCATACAGTTCCGCATCGCTGTGCTCGTCGGGCGAGCTGACGGAAAAGTAATTGGCGTTATCGACCAGGCGTCCCTGCAGTTCGTCGAGCTTTTCCAGGAAGGGGAAGTCGGAATCGGCAAAGGCGGCGAGGAACTTGCTTTTCGATTTGCGTCCTTTGCCGATGCCCATGAATTGCCAGAAAATCGGCTCATTGCTGGCCCAACGCAACTGTTTCTCTGTCGTCGCCTGGTCGCTCGTGCCGCCATCGGTCACGAACATGACGTACACGGGTAATTCCGCCGCGACCGCCCGCGTGCGCTCGCCGCCAGCCGCGTCGGGGAAATAGAACGCACGAATGGCTTGCATGGCAGCGCCATAACGGGTGTCGCCTTCCAGCGGGTGGCGCTGTATGGCTTGACCCACATAGCTATTGCAGTTGCTCAAGGCCATGGGCGCCGGATGGTGGACGTTCTTGCCGAACAAGAAAACATCGATCTCGCCATCGTCATCGAACTTGCAGCCCAAAGCGAGGATGCGCTCGGCAAAGCGCTGCACCAGGCCTTCTTTATACAGCCGTCCCATGGAACCGGAAATATCCAGACATAAACAGACCTTGGCGCGGTGGTCGGACAAGCCCACTTTTTGCAGGGACACGCCCGCCTGCTTGACCAGGCTGACCAGTTGCGGCGCTTCGCGTTCAACGCGCTTTTCCAGGTTGATCTTCGCCTGCATGACGGCCGAAGCCGCCGGGGCCGCCGCAGGAGCGGCCGGCGCGGCCTGGTCGACTTCGCCGCCGAAATGGCGCACCAGCGCATCGAGGCCCCCATTGAAACCCTGGTCCACGGCCATGCAGCGCCAGCCGCCATCCTTGCGGTAGAGTTCCAGCAGCATGACGGCTTTTTCTTGCGCAAAATCAGACCCTGCAAAGGTAAAGCGGGCCAGTTCGCGCCCGCCCGCCTGCAAGCGCACGTGGCCAGCTTGCAACTGCGACATCACGCCGCCGCCATCGATGGACGCCGTCACGACAAGGCGGTCGATATTGGCCGGCAAGCGCGCCAGCTGCAAGGCAAATTCTGCCATGTCGCCACCACTGCCGGCGCGCGCTTCCACGCCGCCGCACGGCGTGCGCGGTTGGTTGAAAAAAGTCATGTAGCGCTCGTCGGACAGCTTGCCCGCAGCATCGAGGCCAAAACAGGCCACGTCGAGCGCCAGCCCCTGCGCGGCAACGCCGACCTGCAGCACGCCATCGGGAACAAGATTGGCCAGCGGCAAGCGCTGACCCTTGGCCAAGGTTTCCATCAGTGCCTCCTAGGCGATATAGCGGCGCGGATTGTCCGCATTGAAATCATCCTCATCGTCCTTGTCCTCACCCTTGAAGACGACGGGGCCATTGAAGACCAGCTGCAGGTTCTCTCCCTGCCAGCTCAGCCACGGCGTCGCTTCGCTGCCGGGATCGGACGTCTTGCCGGACGGCTCCAGGATAATGCTATCCGGCGTGATGCGGGCCATGCCGATCACATAGGTGTAGACCGTGTCGTCCTCGGCCGCCTTGGACAGGCGGAAGTCGAAGTCGCACTCGACGATTTGCTGGCCGTATTGCATGACCATTTTCGGCCGCATGGACGCCACCGGGACGGCGCCGTTGGCCAGCGCAGAATACACGCTGAAAACGAGGCCCACCGTGCCGCCGTAATGCTGCGCCAGCGCTGGATTGACTTCCACCGTTTCCGTGGCAGGCTCCTTGCCTGACGCGCCCGCCACATCGCCCAGGTGGCGTACATACGGCATGGCGTCAAAGCTGCCGGGCGTGTCCGGCGCCTGGATGAAGCGCATCTGGCCATTCGGCAAGAGGATGCCGACCCGCAAGTCGAGATCGTCGTTATCATCGTCCCCATCGCCGTTATCGACCCAGGTGGCCTTGACGGTCAGTTTGCTGGGCGCGCCAGCGCCTTTTTCCAGCGACACCTTGTGCGTCTGGCCCGCCTTGGTCAGCGAGATTTTCGACAAGGAAATCTTGGGGGACGGCGCCGGTTCAGCGGCCGGCTGCGCCACTTCGCCGCCGAAATGGGCCACCAGCGCGTCCAGGCCACCATTAAAACCCTGGCCCACGGCCATGAAGCGCCAGCTGCCGTCCTTGCGGTAGAACTCGCCCAGCATGACGGCTTTTTCTTGCGCAAAATCAACGCCCGCATACGCGTAGCGGGCCAATTCACGCCCGCCGTCGAGCAAACGCAGGTAGCCGCTGCCCAACTGCGCCATAGTGGCCGCGCCATCGATGGCGGCCGTGACGACCAGGCGTTCGATGGACGCAGGCAAACGCTCCAGCTGGTAGCTGAAGCCGGCCGCATCGCCGGACGGCGCCGATGTTTCCACGCCGCCGCACGGCGTGCGCGGCTGATTGAAGAAGGTCATGTAGCGCTCGTCGGACAATTTACCGGCGGCATCGAGGCCGAAACAGGCAAAGTCCAGCGGCACGCCGGCGCTGGCGAGGCCCAGTTGCACGACATTGCCCGTGACGAGGCCGGACAGCGCCAGGCGCTGCCCCTTGATCAGGTTTTCCATGGGATCAGGTAGTAAGAAGGGTGATACAAAGGATAAGCAAAACCGGGCAGCGTGGCCGCCCGGCAAAGGTACGCCCTTTCAGGCGTCAACATGCTTTTTAAGCATTAATACCAAAGGAACGCGCCAGAGGGCCCAGGCCGCCTTTAAAGCCTTGACCAATCGCCTTGAATTTCCATTCGCTGCCGGCGCGGTAGATTTCGCCGAAGATCATGGCCGCTTCCGTCGAGCCGTCTTCCGACAGGTCGTAGCGGGCGATTTCCGTGCCGTTGTCGCCGTTCAGGCAGCGGATGTAGGCCTTGCCCACCATGCCAAAATTCTGCTTGCGGGCTTCCGCGTCGTGAATCGTGACGGCCACGGCGATCTTGTCGATGTCGGCCGGCACGTTGGCCAGGTCGACGGCGATTTTCTCGTCATCGCCATCGCCGCCGCCCGTGGTGTTATCGCCCGCGTGGACGATGGAGCCGTCCACCGACTTCAGGTTATTGTAAAAAATGAAATCAGCGTCGGAACGGGCCTTGCCGTCGGTTTTCAGCAGGAAGGCGCTGCCATCCAGGTCGAAAGCGGCGCCATCGGTGGCGCGCGGGTCCCAGCCCAGGCCAATCACGATTTTCTTCAAGCCAGGGGCTTCCTTGCTCAGGTTGACATTGCCGCCTTTTTGCAAACTGATCGCCATGGTATTTCCTCTTTAAAGTGGGGGTTGCATTCGGTGTTTCAGGTCACGTCGCCGTTACTCCGGCTTGATGAGCCATGAGCCTACCATAAAGTTACTGCTTGCCAGCCGCGCACTATTGAAAATAATGCCATACGGAAAAGACGGGGCCACTGCCCGGAGGCGCAAAATGACGGATAATGCCGCTCGACAAAAACTTTCACCATCCTGTACCCAGGCTTGTCCTTGAACAATACCAAAATACGACTCGATTGCATTCCTGGCACCTTGTGCGACGAGCGCCTGTGGTCGCGCCTGGCGCCTGCCCTGGGCCACGCCTTTGATCTGCAGCACGTGCCCCTGCACCAGGCGCGCACGCGCCCGCAAATGCAGCAGATGATCGCCAGCCATAGCGCTCCACAAGCCCATCTGGTGGGCTTCTCGCTGGGCGCCTACCTGGCGCTCGAACATGCGCTGGCGCACCCGCAGCGCGTGAAGTCGCTCACGTTGATCGCCAATTCGGCCCAAGGCTTGCTGCCGGCGGAAATTGAAGCGCGCCAGCGCATCGTCGCCATGCTCGAGCGCAATGCCTATGCGGGCATCACGCGCCAGCGCCTGCGCGAACTGCTGCACCCATTGCACCTCGACGATGTCGCCATCACGGGACTGATCCAGCAGATGGGGCTGGACCTGGGCAAGGACGTGCTGCTGGCGCAATTTCTCACCACGATAGACCGCCCCGACCTGATGGCGCGGCTGCCCGAGCTCGATTTTCCCGTGCTGATCGTGGGCGCCGAAGACGATAAGCTGGTCAATCCCGACGACCTGCGCGCCATGGCGGCCCGGCTGCCGCAAGCCACCCTGCACTTGCTCAAAGATAACACCGGCCACATGATCCCGCTGGAAGCGCCAGGCGCGCTTGCGCAAGCCATGCGTGCGCATCTGGAGGCGGCAAGCGATTTCAACGATAATGACGGGCATCGGGTCATGCCCCCACCACTTTTACAGAACCAATGAGCCATTTGACCATCATCGTCGCCACCGACCAGCAAGGCGGCATCGGCATTGACAACACCCTGCCATGGAAATTGCCGGAAGACCTCGCGCACTTCAAGCGCTTGACGACGGGCCATCCCATCCTCATGGGCCGCAAGACCTTCGATTCCATCGGCCGCCCGCTGCCGAACCGCCGCAACATCGTTATCACGCGCAATCCGGACTGGCGCCATGAGGGGGTAGAAGCGGTGTCGTCGGTGGAAGCGGCCATCGCCCTGCTCGATGGCGCGGAAGGCTATGTCATCGGTGGCGCCGAGATCTACAAACAGTCACTGACCCTGGCGCAGCGTTTGATCATCACGGAAATCGGCCAGACGTTTGACTGCGACGCCTTTTTCCCCGCCGTGGATCACGCCACGTGGCAAGAAACCGCGCGCGAAGCGCATGTCTCGGAGAAATCCGGCCTGCCTTACGCCTTTGTCACGCTGCAACGCAAAGCCTGATATGGTGATATAGATAGCCAGAATGTTGCTGTAATACCCCTGTCACACCCATGCGTCACGCTAGCGCAAGCGTGTGACGCTTTGCTACGATATTTTTTTCCCGCAGACGCCGCATTTCTGCGAGAATCCCGTTCTTATTTTTTTTCTGCGGCTGCCGGGTTGCACTACCGCCTGACCGTCGCGCCCTAGTCCGCCCCTTCACATCTGTCAGGGGCGGCTTGCTTTTTTGGAGACATGCATGAAATTTCGTTTCCCCATCGTCATCATTGACGAGGATTTCCGTTCTGAAAATACGTCCGGCCTGGGCATTCGCGCCCTTGCCGCCGCAATGGAAAAAGAAGGCATGGAAGTGCTGGGCGTGACCAGCTACGGCGATTTGTCGCAATTTGCCCAGCAACAATCGCGCGCGTCGGCCTTCGTGCTGTCGATCGACGATGAAGAATTCGGCGCCGGGTCCATCGAGGAAACCGATCACGCGCTCAAGTCGCTGCGCGCCTTCGTCGAGGAAATCCGCTACAAGAACGCCGACATCCCCATCTATCTGTACGGTGAAACGCGCACCTCGCGCCACATCCCCAACGATATTCTGCGCGAACTGCATGGTTTCATCCACATGTTCGAAGATACGCCGGAATTCGTCGCGCGCCACATCATCCGCGAAGCGAAATCCTACCTGGACGGCCTGTCGCCGCCCTTCTTCCGCGCGCTGGTGCACTACGCCAACGACGGCTCCTATTCGTGGCACTGCCCCGGCCACTCGGGCGGCGTGGCGTTCCTGAAGTCGCCGATCGGCCAGATGTTCCACCAGTTCTTCGGTGAAAACATGCTGCGCGCCGACGTCTGCAACGCCGTCGAGGAACTGGGCCAACTGCTCGACCATACGGGCCCGGTCGCCGCGTCGGAACGCAATGCGGCGCGCATCTTCAATGCCGACCATTGCTATTTCGTCACGAATGGCACGTCGACCTCGAACAAGATGGTGTGGCACTCGACGGTGGCGCCAGGCGACATCGTCGTCGTCGACCGCAACTGCCACAAGTCGATCTTGCATTCGATCATCATGTGCGGCGCCATTCCCGTGTTCCTGATGCCGACGCGCAACCACCTGGGCATCATCGGCCCCATCCCGCTGGCTGAATTCACGCCGGAAAGCATTGCCCGCAAGATCGAGGCAAATCCGTTCGCGCGCGAAGCGAAGAACAAGAAGCCACGCATTTTGACCATCACGCAATCGACCTATGATGGCGTGATCTACAACGTGGAAACCCTGCGCGAAATGCTGGACGGCAAGATTGACACCCTGCACTTCGATGAAGCATGGCTGCCGCACGCCACCTTCCACGACTTCTACAAGAATATGCACGCCATCGGCAAGGACCGTCCGCGCGCCAAGGAATCGATGATCTTCTCGACCCAGTCCACGCACAAATTGCTCGCCGGCCTGTCGCAAGCCTCGCAAATCCTCGTGCGCGAATCGGATACGGTCAAGCTGGACCAGGACGCCTTCAACGAGGCTTACCTGATGCACACCTCGACCTCGCCGCAGTACTCCATCATCGCCTCCTGCGACGTGGCTGCGGCCATGATGGAAGCGCCGGGCGGCACCGCCCTGGTGGAAGAATCGATCATGGAAGCGCTCGATTTCCGCCGCGCCATGAAGAAGATCGACCAGGAATGGGGCCAGGACTGGTGGTTCCAGGTCTGGGGTCCGGAAAACTTCAACGACGAAGGCATGGGCCAGCAGGAAGACTGGATGATACGTGCCGAGGATGACTGGCACGGCTTCGGCGATCTCGCTCCCGGCTTCAATATGCTCGACCCGATCAAGGCGACCATCGTCAACCCGGGCCTGTCGCTGGACGGCCAGTTCGGCGAGACGGGCATCCCCGCGTCCATCGTCACCAAATACCTGGCCGAGCACGGCGTCATCATTGAAAAATGCGGCCTGTACTCCTTCTTCATCATGTTTACCATCGGCATCACCAAGGGCCGCTGGAATACCCTGCTGACGGCCTTGCAGCAGTTCAAGGACGACTACGACAAGAACCAGCCGATGTGGCGCATCCTGCCGGAATTCGCGGCGGCCAACCCGCGTTACGAAAAAATGGGCTTGCGCGACCTGTGCCAGCAAATCCACGACTTCTACAAAGCCTACGACGTGGCGCGCCTGACGACGGAAATGTATTTGTCGGACATGATCCCGGCCATGAAGCCGTCGGACGCCTTCGCCAAAATGGCGCACCGCGAAATCGAGCGCGTGGCGATCGACGAACTGGAAGGCCGCATCACGTCCATCCTGCTGACGCCGTATCCACCGGGCATTCCCCTCTTGATCCCGGGCGAGCGCTTCAACAAGACCATCGTCGACTACCTGCGCTTCGCGCGCGACTTCAACGAGCGCTTCCCCGGCTTCGAGACGGATGTGCATGGCCTCGTGAAACGCGAAGTCGATGGCAAGCGCGGCTATTTTGTCGATTGTGTGAAATTGGATGAGAACGCCTAAAAACGTCATCGTTCCTTGAACTGTAGTCATGGACGCCGCCTGATGCAAATCTGGCGGCGTTTTTCATTTCAGGCCAGCGCGCACGCTTGCGCCAGATCAGACGGCGGGAATATCAGGCTACCCGCCTGAGTGACTCGTGCCAGGTTGTCTGGTTCGCGCCGCTTCAGGGCCAGCGGCGAAGCACCATGCGGAGAGAGCCTGCCCGGCGCAGGAGAAGAGCGGCTTGGTATGGCGCACGGCGTTTCGCCAATAGCGTATAAACCATCGTTTCCGAAGCTGCGGGTTTCCTTGTCAAGATGAGCGTTCAAACAAGCTTAATTGGCAGGAATGATTACGTCGCTTATACGCCACAGTGCACGTGCTCGACAAAAAGTAATTTTCATTTTCAAAAAGGAAACTTTGCACTAGTTCGGCAAAAACATCCTCAATTACACGCCAACACCAATTAAAAGCAAACCAGACCAATATGCAGCCAGTTAATTGGAAACAGGATTTTGTTCAACAAGCCCTACACTGAACGGGCGAGATTTTTATTGCCCGAAAGAAACCAAATGACTCATCCTGCTTTGCACCGTGTGCTGGTCATCACCCTACTCAGCCTGCTTGCCGCCTGCGGCGGAGGCGGCGACAGCAAGACCGGCGCCACCCAGAACCCGGACATCTCGGCAGTGCCGCCAGCGACCGCCGGGCCTGGCACCACGCCGGGCGACACTATTGCACCGCCGCCTCTGACCACGCCGCCGTCCAGGCAGACAGCCACCTTTACGCGCCTGGAAGCGTCGCGTTTCCTGGGCCGTGCCACGTTCGGGCCGAACATCGCGGCCATCGAGGCGCTGGCCGCCAGCGATAGCGACGCCTGGCTCCGCGCTCAGTTCTCCAAGCCGCAAACCCTGCACCGCAGCTACATCGACGCCATGCTGGCAGCGCAGGCCGCCGGCGGGCAAAAAGTGGGGGTTACGGGGGTATATGAAACCTTCTGGCAGCAGGGCATCCGTGGCGAGGACCAATTGCGCCAACGCATGGCCTTTGCCCTGTCCGAGATTTTCGTTATTTCCATGCAGAATGATGCCGTACGGCCGCAGGTGCGTGGCGTGGCCAGTTATTACGACATGCTGGGCCAGCATGCTTTTGGCAACTTCCGCGACTTGCTGGAAGGCGTGGCCCTGCATCCGATGATGGGGCTGTACCTGTCCCATCTGCGCAACCAGAAAGAATCGGCCACCCGTACGGCAGATGAAAACTTCGCCCGCGAAGTGATGCAACTGTTTACCATCGGCCTGTACCAGCTGAATGCGGATGGCAGCCTGAAACTGTCCGGTGGCAAACCCATCGACACCTATACGCACGACGACGTGGCGGGCCTGGCTCGCGTCTTTACAGGCTGGAGCTGGGCCGGTCCGGACCAGAGCGCTACGCGCTTCTATGGCGGCACGGCCGATCCCGACCGCGACTGGAAGCCGATGCAGAACTACGCGGCCTATCATTCCAGCGGCGACAAGCGCTTCCTGGGCCAGAGCATCTCCGGTGTCAGCAGCGGCCAGGCCGACCTGAAACTGGCACTCGATACCCTGTTCAATCATCCCAATGCGGGACCGTTCTTTGCCCGCCAGTTGATCCAGCGCCTGATCAGCAGCAATCCCAGCCCCGCCTACGTGGGCCGCGTGGCCGCCGCGTTTGCAAATAACGGTAGCGGCGTGCGCGGCGACATGCAAGCCGTCATCCGAGCAGTACTGCTCGACCCGGAGGCGCTGGCCCCAAGCGGCAGCACCTTGCGCACAGGCAAGCTGCGCGAGCCACTGCTGCGCCTGGCTGGCTGGATGCGCGCCTTCGATGCCAAGCCAGCTGGCGGCCGCTACAGCCTGTATTACCTCGACGATCCTTTGAGCGGGCTGGGCCAGAGTCCCTTGAATCCGCCTTCCGTATTCAGTTTTTTCCGCCCCGCTTATACGCCGCCCAATTCCGCCCTTGCCAGCGCGGGCCTGGTGGCGCCGGAACTGCAAATCACGGCGGAACCGTCGGTGACGGGCTACCTGAACTTCATGCAAGACGCCATCAATAGCGGTGTGGGCGAGAGCCGTGAAGTCAAGCCCGACTACACGCGTGAACTGGCGCTGGCAAGCGACACGGGTGCCCTGCTCGACCGCATCGACCTGCTCCTGATGCATGGCAGCATGCCAGCCAGGCTGCGCGGACAAATCCTGACCGCCGTCAATGGCATCAGCATCCCCACGGCGACGGCCAGCAATGCCACGCAAGTTGCCACCGCCAAGGCCAACCGCGTCAAACTGGCCATTTTCCTGACCATGGCCTCGCCGGCCTACCTGGTGCAAAAGTAAGAGCGATCACATGCAAAATTTCCCCTTTTCCCGCCGCCGCTTCCTCGGCTCCATGCTGAGCCTGGCCGGTACCACGGCCACCCCCTTCGCCATGAACCTGGCCGCCATGGGCAACGCCGCCGCGCAATCGGCCAACGACTACAAGGCCATGGTTTGCCTGTTCATGGCAGGCGGCAACGACGCCTTCAACACGGTGCTGGCCACCGATACGACCTCATGGAATGAGTACTCGCGCCTGCGCAACACGGGCGGTGCCGATTCCATCCATCTGCCCGGCGTGGGCGAGACGGGCGGCGTCTTGCCGGTCACGCCCGCCACCGTGCAAACGGGCCGCGCCTTCGCCCTGCATCCCCAGCTGGCGCCACTGAAAGACCTGTTCGACAATGGCCGCGCCGCCATCGTGGCCAATGTAGGCACCTTGATCCAGCCCGCCACTCTGGCGCAGTACAAGGCGGGCAGCGTCGCCCTGCCACCCAAGCTGTTCTCGCACAACGACCAGCAATCGACGTGGCAATCGGGTTCGCCGGAAGGCGCCAGCGTGGGCTGGGGCGGCCGAATGGCCGACGTGGCCGGCTCGCTCAATACGAATGCGATGTTCACGGCCATTTCCGCCGCAGGCAACACCGTCTTCCTCAGCGGGCGCCAGGTGCGCCAGTTCCAGGTGGGGCAGGCAGGTGCCGTGCCCATCCGTGGCCTGGGCGGCAGCCTGTATGGCAGCACGGGCGGCGCGGGTGCGCTGCAAGCGATCGTCAACGATGCGGGCAGCGACCTGATCGAACAGGAACACGTGGCCGTCGTGCAACGCGCCATTTCCAGCCAGAGCATCCTCAACGGCGCCATGCTGGCAGCCGGCGCGGGCGGCGTGCCCAATCCCCCACCCTACATCAATCCGAACACGGGCGTGTCCGGTGTCAATCCGCTGGCCGTGCAATTGCAGACGGTGGCGCGCATCATCGGCGGGCGCGGCGCCCTGGGGGCGAAACGGCAGGTGTTTTATGTGACACTGGGCAGTTTCGACACGCATGACCGGCAAAAAGTGCTGCATGCCGACCTGATGGCGCGCCTGGCGCACGCGCTGGCGTATTTCGACGCGACACTGGCCGCCCTGCAGGGCGCGGACGTGCGGCGTCAGGTGACAACGTTTACGGCGTCGGACTTCGGCCGCACCTTCAGCAGCAATGGCGACGGCACGGATCACGGCTGGGGCGCGCACCACTTTGTCGTGGGCGGCGCCGTGAAGGGCCGCGACATCTACGGCACCTTCCCCGTCACGGGGCTGGGCCATGCGCTCGATGTCGGTTCCGGCGCCCTGCTGCCGACCACCTCCGTCGACCAGTACGGCGCCACCCTGGCCAAATGGTTCGGCGTGGCCGACAGCCAGATGGCCGAGGTGTTCCCGAACATCGGCAACTTCAGCCGGCGCGACCTGGGCTTCATGACGGCAACTTAACCGTTCACGGCCACCGTCAGGGTCGCCACATAGCCCTCTGTGGCATCGCCCGTTACCGCGGCCATCTGCAGGCAGGTGCCGTCGCGGAAGATATTGTCGGAGGCATAGCTGATCTGCGCCAGGTTGTGCACGCTGGCCGTGTAGCCGCTGGCCGCGTAGACCTCGCTTAACGTTGCCATCGGAAAGGTGAACTGCGAGGTCTTGAGGCGGTTCGCGGCAGAGGCCGCCTTGGCCAGGCTGGGATAGACCTCGAGATGCACGTGCGGCATGCGCCCCGCGTAGCAGCCGGGAAAGATCGTCGTGAAGGCAAGGTTGCCGGCGCTGTCCGTTTCCTGCACGCCCCGCAAATAATTTTGCGCCGTCACGCCGCTCGAATACAGCGAATACTGGCCGTCGCGGTCACAATGCCATAAATAGACGGCGTAGCCGGCCAGGCTGGCGCAGCTGCCGCTGGCGTTGAGCAACTGCAGCTTGATAGTGAGTGGCACGCCCGCCGCCATACCCGTGGCGCCATTAAAACTGGCGCGAATATCGCTGCGCACCACCCCCGACTGGTTCAGCACGTTGATGATGCTGCCGCCATTCGTATTCGTGCCGTCGGCCGGATACGGCCCACCCGTTTCTTCGGGGATCACCGGACAGGCGCCCACCGTCGGTATCGTGACGGTGCCGCTGCCGGAAATGCCTGTGCTGGCAACGCTGGCTGCCACCGTGCCGCTGGCGTCCGAACCGCCGCCGCAGCTGCTCAGGGGCAAGGTAGCGGCGCCGGCCAGCAGCCAGCGCAGGACTTGCCGCCGCTCAACCGCATGGCGCATCATTTCGAGGTCGGATGCCAGACCGTGATCATGTAATTCCATACATATTCCAACAAGTGGGGCAAACCCGCCAAGGCAGGACTCAGGCTGGCGCACAGGAACAGCGCCTGCGTGGCCCGTGGCGAGAGCGCCTTCCTGGCAACCAGGGCGAGCTTGCGTTCCATGGTTCAGGCCGTTGTATTGACCAGGTTGCCGCTGGATGGCAGGCTGGCACTGCTGCCGGAAGCCCCCAGGCTGCCCGATAGCGCCTGCAAGAAACTGCTCAACTTGGCGCTGCTGTCGCCGCTGGTGCTGGCGCCGCCGCCCAAGGCAGTGATCAGACTGGAGAAGCTTGATTGCAAGTCCGAAACGCTGCTGTTATCGCTGCCCGTGCCGGACGACAGGGTCTGGATCAGGCTTTGCAAGTCCGATTTGATATTGCCATGCCCCCGTGCCCGTACCCCGCCGCCGTCCTTGTCGCCGTCCTTGTCTGCGCCGGCGCTGGCGCCAGAGCCACCCTGGGCATGCAGGCTACCCATCAACTGGTGCAGGAACGCTCCCAATGCCTGGCCGGCATCGCTGCTGCCGGCGGTGCTGGTGTCGGCGGTGCTGGTGTCGGCGCCAGTGCTGTCGGACGATACCGTGTCGGGCAGCGTCACGCCGATCGACGACAGTGCGCTGGAAACGGCATCGAGAAAGCCCTTATCGTCCTGCCTGGGCGGCCGCGCGCCGCCCACGCTGTCGGCGCTGCCGGTATTGCTGCCGCTGACGCGGTTGAAAGCACTCAGCTGGGTAGCGGCGCTGCTGGAACTCAAGGCACTGATGCTCATGCTCAATCTCCTGTCGTTGGATGATGTCGTTACTGGGGACGGTGCGGGCCGGGGCGGCTGTCGCGCCGCTGCTGCGCCTGCTTGCGTTGCTCCGGCGTCAGCACGGCCAGCAATTGCTGCTCCAGCCGCGCATGCAGCAAGCTGATCTGCGCCAGGGCTTGCGCCGCCGTACTCGCCAGTGCGCTGGCCTTCGCATCGTCATAGGCGCTGGATCCTGCCAGCTCGCGCAACTGCGCATGCGCCTTGAAGGCGATTTTTTCCTGTTCGCGCAGCAAGGGCGCCTGGGCGTAGGTGGCGGCGAAAACCTTGTCCTGCTGCGCTTCGCTCAGATCGATGCCGTGCAGAAACGGCGGCAAGCCTTGCGCGCCGGGGCCGCCCGGACCGTGACCGGGGCCATGGCCAAAGCCGGGTGGCGGCCCCGGCATGGCGCGCGGCGGCGTGCCGTCCGGCGCAGGCTCCTGCTGGGCCAGTGCGAGCAGCGGCATGCTGCAGGCGGACAGCAGCAACAGGGATACGGCGATACTCAGGTGTTTCATTGGGTTTTCCTTTCGTGGCGACCAGCCCTGATTGTCGGCGTCTGGCATGTAAAGCAACGTTAGGCTGGGGTAAAAGCGTGTAAAGGAAGGGGCGGAAATGTAAGCAGAGGTATGTAAAAGCGGGTAAAACCGTCCTGAACAGCCCCCCTTGACTGCTATCATCGGGCGATATTCACCCGAAAAAAGCACAGGCATGAGCAAGGTTTTGTTAATCGATGACGACGTGGAACTGGTTGGCATGTTTCAGGAATACCTGACGCAGGAAGGTTTTGACGCCCGCGCCGTGCATGACGGCGAAAGCGGCGCGGCCGAGGCACTGACAGGCCTGTACGCCATCGCCGTGCTCGACGTCATGATGCCGCGCATGAATGGCCTGGAAACCCTGCGCCGCATTCGTGGCGGCAGCAACCTGCCCATCCTGATGCTGACGGCACGCGGCGACGACACGGACCGCATCGTGGGCCTGGAGCTGGGTGCCGACGATTACGTGACCAAGCCGTGCACACCGCGCGAGCTGACGGCGCGCATCCGCGCCATCCTGCGCCGTTCGCAAGCGGCGCCGCACGATAGCTCGGGCCTGGCGCCGCTGACCGTGGGGCAACTGACGATGTGGCCGGAACAGCGCCGCATCGCCTGGGCCGGCACGCACCTGGAACTGACAAGCACTGAATTCAACCTGCTGGAAGTGCTGGTGCGCCATGCGGGCAAGCCCGTGAGCAAGAATCAGTTGTCCGAACTGGGCCTGGGCCGCCCCATGGCGCGCTTCGACCGCAATATCGACGTGCACTTGAGCAGCCTGCGCCGCAAGCTGGGCAGCCTGGCCGATGGCCGTTCCTGCCTGCAGACCGTGTACCGTCTCGGCTACCAGCTGATCAAGGAATAAGCGTGGGCCGTCTGTTCTGGAAGTTTTTTCTGTGCATCATGCTGGCGCAAGTCACGGCCACCATCGGTATCGGCGGCACTTTCTGGCTGAAAAACCGGGCGGCGCAACAGGAGCGGGCCCTCGACATCGATACCAGCCCGCCCGCACAGATGGCCATCGAAGCGGCCAGCGCCACCCTGGAAGCGGGCGGCAGCAAAGCCTTGCAGCAGTTTCTCGGCAAGATGGAACGCATGCGCGTATTTGCCGTCGATGAAAAAGGACAAGAACTGATGGGCCGCAAGGTCCATCCGGCCATACTCGGCAAGGCGCGCGCGCTGCTGGCGCAAGGCTCGCCCCATGCCGTGGTGCGCGAGGTCATCGGCAGCGACGGCGTGCGTTACCTGCTGTTCCTGCCCTCGTCCGTCCGCTTTCGCACTGCCGAGGCGGGCGCCGCGCGCGACACGCTCAACGCCGTCACCCTGAGCGGCCCGCGCGGCATGGGCGCCCCCCGTTCCGAAGCGTCCGGCATGCCGCCGCCGCACGCCGACTACCAGCGCGGAGGTCCGCGCGAGATGGGTGGCATGGGCGGCATGCCGCCGGGACCGCGCATGGACAACCCCTACCGCACCTTCATTCCCCTGGCCGCCGCCATCGCCGCCAGCCTGCTGTTCTCTTTCTTGCTGGCCTGGTATTTTGCGCGTCCCATCCGCGACCTGCGACAAGCGTTCGAGGCCGCCTCGCACGGCGACCTGGCGCCCCGCTTTCACGCCAGCGGCAAGCGCGGCGATGAATTGACGGACCTGGGCCGCGATTTCGACCGCATGACGGGTCGTTTGCGCAATCTCATGGAGAGCCAGACGCGTTTGCTGCATGACGTGTCGCACGAACTGCGCTCGCCGCTGGCACGCTTGCAAGCGGCCATCGGCCTGGCGCACCAGCAGCCGGACAAGATGGACGCCTCGATGCAGCGCATCGAACGCGAAAGCGAACGCATGGATAAGCTGATCGGCGAGCTGCTGACCCTGTCGCGGCTGGAAGCTGGCGCTGGCTCACCGCTCAGCGAAGACGTCGGCATCGCCGACCTGTTGCACGACATTATGGAAGACGCCCGCTACGAAGCGAAGGCGCGCCAGGTGGAGATAGCCCTCGCGGGCGACGCGGCCATCGCCGACGCCGCTGTCACGGGCCGGCCGGAGCTGCTGGCGCGCGCCGTGGAAAACGTGGTGCGCAATGCCGTCAAGCACAGTCCCGATGGCGGTACGGTGGAAGTGAATTTGTCGCGCCAGCATGATTGGCTGCGCATCGCCGTGCTGGACCGGGGACCCGGCGTCGCAGGTGCCGACCTGGCCAGCATTTTCCAGCCGTTCTTCCGCGCCAGCAATACCCAGCACAGTACGGACGGCCATGGCCTGGGCCTGGCCATCGCCCAGCACGTCATCAGCGCCCATGGCGGGCGCATCGGGGCCAGCTTGCGTAGCGGTGGCGGGCTGTGTGTGGAAATGTTGCTGCCCACCAAAACGCCAGGCTGACCTTCCGGCGAGCCTGGCGGCGAGCATTGCCGCTAACCTTGTTACGCCTGGGTATCGATGATGCTGCCCAGGGTCGACGAGCTTGATTTGGCCGGACTCGTCGCCGTATCGGCGCTGCTGGTCGTCTGAGGAGCTTGCTGCGCCGCCTCTTGCGCCGCTGCCGCCTGTAACTGGGCAATTTGCGCCTGCAAGGCCTGGATTTGTTGCGCCAACTGCTGCTGCAGCTTTTGCGACGCGTCCGTCTGCGCGCCCTTCTGCGATTCCGTCAACTGCTTTTGCGCCGCCGTGATCTGCTTTTGCAGCGCCGCGATCTGCGAACTGCTGCCCGAGCTGGCGCTACTTGCCGCACTGACCGCGCTGCCTGAACCGATTGCCGCTACCATGATGCCTCCTCAGTGTTTCACTACCAAGGTTAACGGCAAGCATGGGCGCGGATGTAGTGCTGCGGGTGTAAAGGCAGGTAAAGAAGGGAAAGACGGCTGGCGCCCCGCCCTTCCAGCAATCAGGTCTTCGGCAGGGTCACGCCAACCTGGCCCTGGTATTTGCCGCCACGGTCCTTGTACGAGGTTTCGCACACTTCATCGGATTCGAAGAACAGCACTTGCGCCACGCCTTCGTTGGCGTAGATTTTCGCCGGCAACGGTGTCGTATTCGAAAACTCCAGGGTCACGAAACCTTCCCATTCCGGTTCGAACGGGGTGACATTGACGATGATGCCGCAGCGCGCATACGTGCTCTTGCCCAGGCAAATCGTCAATACATTGCGGGGAATGCGGAAATACTCGACCGTGCGGGCCAGCGCGAACGAGTTCGGCGGGATGATGCAATAGCCCTTGCCAGACACATCGACGAAGTTATTCGCGTCAAAATCCTTCGGATCGACGATGGTAGTGTTGATGTTGGTAAACAACTTGAACTCGTCGGCGCAACGGATGTCATAGCCATAGCTGGACGTGCCGTAAGAAACGATGCGGTTGCCGTCGCGTTCCTTGACCTGGCCCGGTTCGAACGGCTCGATCATGCCCGTTGTTTCCGCCATGCGGCGTATCCATTTATCGCTTTTAATCGTCATCGCAGGGGCTCTTTCTAGAATATCGGAATGGCGGGGGCCGCACGCCTGCTGCAGGCGCGGCCCGAATGGCAGGATTTTACGCGAAAACCCGCCACTGTTGGCCCTTGCAAGATGAAAATCGTTGGCGTCAGGCTACTGCTTCGCCAGCAAGGAAGCGATCATCTCGCGCACCACTTGCGCCGTCAGTTCCGGGTTTTCCATGGGAAACAGATGGCCGCCCGGCACCTGGCGGAAAAACCTGCCGACCAGCTTGCGCGTGGCCTTCAAACCCGCCTGGCGGCATTCCACCGATGCCGTGCCGCCGATAAAACCGATGGGCACGGGAAAGCCATCCTTGACGAGGCCGCCGATATGATGCGGCAAGCTGCGATAAACATCCGTTTCCACTTCGCGCGTAAAGCGCAGCTGCACCCCGTCCGGGTGGGGAACCAGGCCGCTATCGATATAGTCGCGCAAGACTTGCGGCGCCCAGATCGCGAACATGTCTTTGGAGGCAAAGTGTGCATACGCGGCTTGCGCATCGGGCCACAACTTGCGCCGCCGGGCGGAAAAGCGCGACGGAGAAAACCGTTCGCCCAGCGCCGTATTGCGCGCCAGGCGCACCAGCAAGGCGCGCCAGCCCGCCACCACGGGCGAATCGAGCAAGACCACGCAGCGCACCAGGTCGGGGCGCTGCTTGGCCACCATGACGCTGAGCATGCCGCCAAGCGAATGGCCGACGAGGATCACGGGCGCGCTGTAGCGGCGTTCCAGGTCGTCGATGTATTCGCGCACCAGCTCGGGCCAGCCCGTGCTGACGGGGTAAGCGGGATCGTGCGCGTGCATGTCGAGCGCCTGCACGCTGTAGTGCTGACCCAGCAAGGCGAACAGCCTGCGGTAGGTGCCTGCAGGATAACTGTTGGCATGGGCAAAGTGCAGTTGCGGGAGTGTCATCGTGGGATGGTGCCGGTGAATGCGATAGGCAATTGTAATGGCATGCCGGCAAGCCGTATCAGAGGAAGGCCTCTAATTGCCGGGGTGCTTGCGCCATGCCGGGCACGAAGGAGGCCAGCACCGCGCCCAGCTCGGCACTTGATTCCACTATGCAAAAGGCGTCGTCGAACGCATGCTCGCGGTTCATATGATTGCGCACGATGATGCATTCCAGCCCGGCAGCCTTGGCGGCGCGCAAGCCGCGCGGCGAATCTTCCACGGCCACGCATTGGGCCGCGGCCAGCCCCAGGCGCTGCAAACCCAGCTGGTAGCCGTCGGGCGCCGGCTTGCTTTCCCCATACATTTCACGCGTCAGCACGAAGTCGAAGTGCGGCAACATGCCCGTGGCCGCATGGCTGAGCTGGAAATGCTGTGCGTAGGCGCTCGTCACCACGCCCATGGCAACATGCGGGCGCAGCGCCGCCAGCACTTGCCCGATGCCGGGCATGGCCAGCTGGCGCGCCTGGCGCAGCCGTTCCGCAAACAGCACGGTACGCTCGGCGCGCAGGCGATCGACCAGTTCGATAGCGTGGCCCTGTCCCAGCAGCACATGCCAGGCGCCGTAGTTATTGTCCAGGAACCAGTCAAAGAATTGCTTTGGCGTCAAGTCTATGCCGTAGGGCATGAGCAAGTCGCGGTTGCTTTCATAGAACAGCTGCTCGGTGTTGACCAGCACGCCATCGTTGTCCCACAGCACGCCCTGGATGGTTTTCATGGCTTGTTGTCGTTTAAAAACTTACTTGAAGAAGATGTCGTAAGACAATTTCACAATCAGCAGCACCAGGAGCACGAGGAACAGGATGCGCACGAAGGCGGCGCCGCGCCGCACGGCGATCCAGGTGCCCGTCAGGGCACCCAGGATGTTGCACACAGCCATCGGTGCGGCCACGGCGTATACCACGTGGCCGGCGGGAATGAAGAAGGCCAGGGCGGCCACGTTGGTGGCGATATTCACCAGTTTCGAGCAGGCCGAAGCGAGGATGAAATCAAAGCCGAAAACGCGGATGAAGAGGAAAATCAGGAAACTGCCAGTGCCTGGCCCGAACAGACCGTCATAAAAGCCGATGGCGCCGCCAATGACGATGGCAAGGATGCGTTCGCGCGGACCGATGGGGCGCGCTTCGCGCGTCGTGCCGAAATCCTTCTTGATGAAGGTGTAGATGGCCATGATGATGATCAATACCAGCACCATGGGGCGCACCACCTGTTGTGGCACATACGACACGGCGGCCGCGCCGATGAAGGACATGATGAAGGCGCTGGCCACGGCGGGCAGCACCAGCAGCCACGGGATATGCACCTTGCCGACAAAGGAGCGGGCGGCAAACGTGGTGCCGCAGGCGGACGCCAGTTTATTCGTCCCCAGCAAGGACGTGGAAGCCATGTTCGGCATCAGGTTGAACAGGGCCGGCAGCTGTATCAGCCCGCCCCCGCCCACGGCGGCATCGATCAGGCCGGCAAAGAAAGCAAATAAACACAGCAGCGAAATGGTCAGCATGATAGGCAATAAGGAATGGGCGACAGCGGCAGTATAGGCGCCGTGGATTTTTCCGGATGCAACTTCATATTGCGGAAAACGCAATCACACGTAACGCTTGACGGAATACGCCCCGTGCGGTCTACTGGCCTCTTTTGCCGGGAGTCACACGATGTCGATGAAACTGATGTGGGAGATCCGCGCCTTTTGCACCGTCGTCGAAAAGCGCAGCTTCATCCACGCGGCGCGCATGCTGGGACGCTCGCCGTCGGCCGTCACGCGCGCCATCCAGTTCCTCGAAGACGCCATCGGCGCCGAGCTGATCCTGCGCACGCAAAAGCAGTTCACCCTGACGACGGCCGGCGAAACGTATTACGCGTCGGCCAAGCACTTGCTGGAAACGCAGGCCGAGGCGGAAGACCAATTGGCCGAGCTGAGCAACTCACCGCAAGGCTGGGTGCGCCTCTCGGCGCCGGAAATCCTCTCGCTGGGCTTCTTGCCGAAGGTGGTAGCACAATTTTCGCGCGACTACCCGAACGTCTCCGTGGACATCCATTTTTCGGACAAATCAATCGACCCCATCCAGGAAAAGCTGGACTTCGCCATCCGCGGCGCCTTCCCCCAGTCGAGCGAGCTGATCGGTTATCCCCTGTGGAATTACCGCCGCTACATGTACGCTTCGCCCAGCTATATAGCCCGCATGGGCGCGCCGGACGAACCGGAAGAGCTGGCCGGCCACGACATCATCATGCACTCGGCCCCGCGCATCCTGCGCGACTGGCATTTCGTCTCTGCTACGCGCAATGTGCGCTACCAGGTGCAACCGCGTTTCCGCTTCACTTCCGGCATCGCCACCTTCCAGGCCGCCCTCGAAGGCGCCGGCATCGTGCGTCTGGCCAGCTGGCTGGCCGAGCCTGCCGTGGCCGCCGGCACCCTGCGCCGGGTCTGCACGGCGTACCGGCTGACGTCGTCAAAGGAGCTGGACCCCAGCATCCACGCCGTCTACGGCACCTCGCGCATGGCCAAGGGGGCGCGGCTGTTTCTGGAGTATGTGCGGCAGCGGGGGCTGGAGATACCCGACGAACGGGCAAGTTAGCGCCTATTGCGCGACGACGGCATCGCTATACACGGCAAACTGCGCGCCATCGAAAACAAAACCGGCCACTTCGCGCATGCCCAGCCTCTCATGCGCACGCAGCGAGCCGATATTGTCGTGCCGGATGAACAGCACCGCCTCCGCCCCGCCATGCTGCGCGCGCAGGGCTGCGTACAGCAGCGCCAGCAAGCCCTGCCCCCGCTCCGAGTCCGCAATGCAGACGGGGCCATACACATAGGCGTTGTCACTTCCCGCATACGCGGCAAGCATGGCCAGCACCACGGGCGCCTGCACGGTGGCTGGCGCCGCACTGAACAATACGCCAACGACAGGCCCATCGGCCACGCGCCGCGCCACGATGACGGGCGAAGCGCCATCCGCCATGGTCGCCACCTTTTCCAGTGAAAACTCGCCCGTCAGGCTGCCGCCCTGAGAAGGGGAGTTGGCTTGCAGCAAGGCAGTGATGGCGTCGATATCGGCGGTTTTGGCCGTGCTGACAAGATAAGTTGTGCCGGGGTACGTCAATTCATTCTCCCTTGAGCATCGCGACGGCGAGCCCGGCGCGCGCAGCAATTGGCGATTATTTTTTCACGTAAATGCAAAGCGGCGTATCCAGCACGCATGCCACATCATAAAGTGGCGCCTCGCCACGAAACGATATCGCGATCAGCATCAGCGGCGTCAATGTGCCGTGAGCAATAAACGTCTCCACATAACCCTCGGAACCGACGTGGTGGTAAGCCACCTCCGGCGCTTTCGGTGACGGCACTTCCCCGACCATGGAGCTTCCCTTGAATTGAAAAATCAGCGCACAGCCTTTTCTTTCCGCCTGTTGCGCCGCGCCTTGCAGTTCCTGAGACAGTGTCACGTAGGGGAAAATGCCCTGCAGTTGCCGCGAGTTCACGATAGCCTCGGCGGTTGGAAGGTCCGTCACATGAAACAGATACGGATGTTGCAGGCGAACGGCGTCAGTTTGCCTCCCCTGCAAGTCAAACTGACGGGACTTTGCCGGCTTGCTTTGCAAACGGATACGTTCCTCAAAGCCGACCTGCGGCATGGCCGCTTCTTTCTTGCACCAGTCAAACAGCCCCATCTTTATCCTTTTAGCATGGTCCAGGCAGCGACGTGCGCCGCCAAACCCCAATCATAGAGAGATGTGGCATGAAACTCAACGACCCAGGCCACTAGCGCCCATGCCAGTAGCGCGGCCGGCTGCTGCGATACAGCGTCACGTCAATATCCGCGCCAAACGCCAGCACCACTGCCCCCGTCACGTCCGTGCGCAAGCGGGTAATCCCCATGTCGCCATAGCGCGCATATACCTGCGCTTTCGGATGTTTATAGCGGTTGCGATGTCCGACCTGGAAAATCGCCAGATCGGGATGGACGGCGTTCAAAAACGCCTGTGTCGACGAGGTGCCGCTACCATGATGGGGCGCCAGCAGCACGTCGGCCGCCAGGTCGCCGTGCGCCGAGCGCGCCAGCAATTGCGCTTCCTGCGCCGCTTCGATGTCGCCGGCCAGCAAAATTGCATGCTTGCCCGCAGTGATTTTCACGGTGCAGCTGCGGGCGTTCGGTTTCAATGAAATGTCCGTGTGGCTGACGGGCAAAGGGTGCAACATGGTGAACTGTACGCCTTCCCAAGTCCAGCTCTGGCCCGCCATGCAGTGCAGATAGGGCCGGTGCAACTCCCGCCGGGCCTCGATGGCCGGGTGACCGTCGAACAGGGACGAGGCCAGCCAGCCCACGTCTATGTTTTCCAGCAAGGACATGGCACCGCCCGCGTGATCGAGGTCGCTGTGGGAAATAATCACGCCGTCGAGCTTGGCGATGCCGCGCGCACGCAAGTACGGCACGATGACCCTGCTGGCACCATCGGAATCGAGGCTGTAGGCGGGCCCCGTGTCGTACAGCAGGCGGTGGCCGTGGGTTTCCACCAGCACGGCCATGCCTTGTCCCACGTCAAAGGCCGTGATCCACATCTGGCCAGCTGGCGGGCTCGATGGCAAGGCTGTCAGCAGGGGCAGCCAGCCCAGCATGCCCGCCCAGCGATGGGGCCATCCCCTGGGCGCCAGCAGCCATGCCGTGCCAAACAATGCCCAGCAAAAACTCCACATTGGCGGCGCGGGCGCCGTCCACACGGCAAAGCGGCGTGCGCCCAGCCAGTCCAGCACTTGCGCCAGCACTTGCACGATGGCGTGCGCCAGCAGCAACAGCCAGTCGCACAGAGGCGCGGGCAGCAGGCTGCCAGCCAGCGACAGGGGCGTGACGACCAGGCTGATGACGGGAATGGCCAGCGCATTGGCCACGGGGCTGACCAGCGACACTTGCGAGAACAGCAGCATCGTCAGCGGCACCAGCCCCACCGTCACCACATACTGCGTGTGCGCGCCCAGCGCCACGGCGGCACGCATACGCCGCCAGCGGCTGGCGTTCTCTGGCAAGGGGGCCGTGGTGCGGCCCGCCGTCGCGTACAGCATGGTGGCGACGGCGCCGAATGACAGCCAGAATCCGGGCCACAGCACGGCCCACGGATCGAGCAGCAGCACCACGCCCAGCGCCAGGCACAGCACGTGGCCTATGCTGGTGATGCGCCCCAGCCACAAGGCCAGTGCCACCACCAGCAGCATGTATAAAGTGCGCTGCGCGGGCACGCCGAAGCCGGCCAGCAACACATAGACAAATGCCGCCAGCGCGCCGGCCAGCGCCGCCACCTTTTGCGCCGGCAGCAGCAAAGGCAGTTGATTGTCCGTGAAAAACGAGCGCCGCCACAGCGCGCCCGCTCCCAGGGCGAACAGGCCCGCGATCATGGTGATGTGCAAGCCGGAGATCGAAATCAAATGACTGACGCCCGTGCGGTTGAATACTTGCCAGTCCGACTGGGGAATGGCACGCTGGTCGCCCACCACCAGCGCCACGATCACGCCTGCATACTGTTTTCCTTCCAGCCTGCGCAGGATACGCGCGCGCAGTGTCGCGCGGCTGGCCTCCACCACATTGCCGAAAGCGGGCACGAAGGCTGCCAGGCGCAGGTTCGGCGTATCGGCGCGCGGCTGCGGCCGTACATAGCCCGTGGCGCGCACGCCCTGCTCCAGCAGCCACGCCTCGTAGTCAAAACCCATGGGATTCGCATTGCCGTGCGGACGCTGCAGCCGTACTGTCAAACGCCAGCGCTCGCCAGGCTGCACGTCGCCCACCTCGTTCGTCACTTCATCGCGAAAGCCCGCGTACCAGGACAGGGCGATCAGGGGCGGCACCTTCGCCCCCACCGACTTTTCCACGGCAAAATTGAAACGCACACCCTGCTCGAAGCGGTACGGCAGGCTGGCGACCGTGCCAGTGACGGTGATGGCCTGTCCTTCATCGGCCAGCGCCAGTTGTGGCGACAAGGCGGCCTGGGCCAGCCAGGCGGCCCAATAAAAGCCCAGTGCCACGCCAGCGGCGAAGCCGACAATGCAGCGCCAGTATGTGTGATGGCGCAGCAGCAGTACAGTCATCAGCGACACACCAGCGATCACCCACAGCAGCGCGCGCGCATGCGGCGGCAAGCTTGCCTGCGTCTGCAGCCAGGCGGCGCCAGCGGCAAAGCCAAGTATCAGGGTGCGCATGGGAAGGCAGGATCAAGGCAGGATCGTCGCTCGCTGCGAAAGGTACTCGGATACTCTGATCGTTTTCCACTCTTTGCCGTCTGATCTGGCGCAATGGTGACGTGGATAAGGACGTCCATGCACGCCATCCGTTGCCACCATTGACAATACTTCCCCCATGCTAAGATGACCATCCGGCGCCCGGGCGCCATGACTTGGCGGACCTTGCATGAGCCCACTGACAGCGGCCGAAACCTATTTGCACGACTTTCATCAAAGGCAAGTCGGCGTGACCAGTGCCGCGTTTGCCCACCTGCCCGCCCACTCCCCAACGGGCACCTGGGACTCATCCTATGCAGCACTGACCGACCTCGTGCCGGTCGGCAATAGCCCCTTGACGGTGCTCGACCTGGCCTGTGGCGACGGCCATCTGCTGGGCTTGCTGGCCGCCAGGCGGCAGCCAGCACTGCATTTGACCGGTATCGACATGAGCGACGCTGAACTGGCCGTCGCGCGCGCCGCCTTGCCCGCATCCGTACGCTTGCAACAGGGACGCGCCCAGGCGCTGGACTTGCCATCGTCCAGCGTGGATTATCTCGTCTCGCACATGGCGCTGATGCTGATGGACGATGTCGAACAGGTCATGCGCGAAATGCGCCGCGTGCTGCGACCCGGCGGCCAGTTGGCCGCCATCGTCGGCCGGACTTTTTTACTGGGCGAGGTGAATGACGTATTCATGCGCGTCTTCAAGCCCATCGCCAGCGACGCGCTGCCGCAGCTGCGCTTCGGCGACCGGCGTGCGGGGTCGGAGGCCGGCTGGCGCGAGCTGCTCGACGGCAGTTTCGACCACATCGCGTTTGACGACATCGACGTGCCCTGGTCGCCCACGCCAGGCGAACTGTGGGACGCCTTGCTGGACACCTACGATATTGACCGCCTGGACGATGACGCCAGGCAGCGCCTGCGCGGCGCGTTCCTCGATGCCGTGGCGCATCTGCAAACCGGTGACGCAGTGATCACCACCGGCTGGGGGCTGCGCCTGGTGCGCGCGCGCGCCGCCTGAAAACGCTGCACGGAAAATTACTTTCATAGTAATATTGCCTTTATGAAAATTATCGTTGACACCACGGCGTCGAGCGCAGTGTATGGTAGCGATAGGACACCATAAGGACACAGGCATGCCCCCATTCAAGAAACTGATCCTCGTCGCCATGCTGAGCTACGGCGCCACGGCAGCATCCGCTGCCAGCGTAGCCGAGTACAACAGTCCCGACAGATATGACTGGTGGAAATACTTGCAGTTACTGGAGAAAAATGTTCAGCAGGAAATGCCGGCCGGCTCTACAGTCCAGGCCTCGGATGCGCAGCGCATGCAATTGTTGCGCGCCGTGGGCTCACCGCTGCAGCGCCTGGGCACGGCGCGCGCGATGCTCGGTGACAGCATGGGCGCCATCGCCGCCTTCGATACCTTTGAGCAGCTCACCCTGTATCAGCAAAGAAAGGGGCAGCCGCATGCCGACGACGATGCGCGCCTGGCCGCCGCCACGCCTCGCGACGCCATACACGCCATTGTCGAAGCGGCCAGCAAGCGGCAGATCGTCATCCTCAACGAATCCCACCATGTGCCCATGCACCGGGCGTTTGCCGCGGCGCTGGCGCGCGAGCTGCGCAAGATCGGCTTCGACACCCTCGCGGTGGAGACCTTTGGCACGACTCCGAATGCATGGCCCTACATCCATGAACAGACCGGCTACTATTCGAATGAGCCCGTGTTTGGCCACTTCTTGCGCGAGGCGCGCCAGGACGGATGGGCCTTCGTCCAATATGAAGAAGAGCGCGCGGACCGTGGCGCGGACGACTATCCGCGCCAGCGCGAACTGGAACAGGCCGAAAATATCCAGTCCAGGATCTTCGCCAGCCGCCCCAATGCCCGCGTATTCATCTATGTCGGCTATTCGCACAGTGTGGAAACGCCCATCGCGAACAAAAGGGAGGACGACGTCCGCATGGCCTCGCACGTGCGCCGCATCACCGGCATCGATCCACTGACGATAGACCAGACCGTCATGTACGCGCACGCGGCGCCGGGTGCGGAACAGGCGTCATACCAGCAGGCGCAGGCCAAGTCGGACAGCCAGCGCCCCTTTGTGCTGCTCGGGCCGGGCGGACAACAGGAAGTATTTGGCGCCTACCGCAACGGCGTGGACATGCAGGTCATCCATCCGCGCTACGCCGCCGGCGCCAGCGGGCGTCCGGGATGGTACGCCATGCTGCCCCAGCTTCAGCCACATAGGATTCCCGCCAACCTCTACCCCGCCACCGGCAGAAAGCTGATCACGGCGCGCGCCACTGGCGCGGACCTGCATGCCGTGCCTTACGACGCCATCGTGATTTCGGCCGATGCGCCAGCACCGCAGTTGATGCTGCCGCCCGGCTCCTACACGCTGCTGGAAAGCCTTTGAAGGAGGCGGCGCCACCGTGCGCCGGGCAAAATCTTTTGCCCGGCGCACGGTATAATCGGCCTCGCTTACTTCAACACCCAGGCACGACATGACTTCCTCCGCACCTCCTCCCGATACTTCCACCGCCATTTCCGACAGCACCGAAGACAATAACGACGCAACCCTGGTCGCGGAACTGGGGGAACTGGCCGAGCATATCCGCCTGGTCAAGATGGAGGGGCGAGTCTTCGTGCGCTTTTCCGGCGTGGTCAAGGCGGGTCACCTGGTGGTGCCCTATGCGCTGGTGCCGGCACAGGGCGTGCTGGCGCGGCCGGCCAAGTGGCGCAAGATGGACCGCGAAACCAAGCTGGCCCTGGTGCGCGAACGGGCCAGCGCGGCCATCTTCGATGAGTTGCGCCAGCATGTGATGGATTTCGTCGCCGATATCGCTGGCCTGAGCGAAGACGTGGACACGGACCCGATGGTCTTCCTGCACACCTTGGCCGACATGCAGACGTCGGAACCTGCAGGCATGGTCTTCGACCGCATCCGCCAGCGCTTCAACCACGCCATCGAGCGCCAGCAGGAAGAGCAGCACGCAGCGCGCACGCGCCAGAGCATCAACCTGGCCGAGTATCCGGCCTCGTTCGAGATGGCGCGCCGCCTGCCGCGCCGCTTCATCGCCCTGCTGGGCCCCACGAATTCCGGCAAGACACACCGCGCCATGGAAGCGCTGGTGAAGGCGAAAAGCGGCATTTATCTCGCGCCCCTGCGCCTGCTGGCCCTGGAAAACTACGAACGCCTGCAGGAAGCCGCGCCGCATGGCAAGCCGCTGGCCGTGAGCCTGATCACGGGCGAGGAGCGTCGCGTCGTCGAGGGCGCCACGCACGTGGCCAGCACGGTGGAAATGCTGGACACGAAAACCGTCGTCGAAGTGGCCATCATCGATGAAATCCAGATGCTGGCCGACCCGGACCGGGGCGCCGCGTGGACGGCGGCCGTCTGCGGCGCGCCGGCCCACACCGTCTACCTGGTAGGGGCGCCCGAAGCGCGGCGCGCCATCGAAGCGCTGGCCGAACGCCTGGACTGCCCGCTGGAGGTGCATGTCTTGAAGCGCATGGCGCCCCTGTCGATGGAGCCGACCGCCGTGCGCAAAGTGCGCAACTTGCGCCGCGGCGATGCCGTCATCGCCTTTTCTCGCCGCGAAGTGCTGATGTGGCGCGACATGATTACGGAAACGGGGCTGTCGGTGGCCACCGTCTACGGCAACCTGTCGCCCGAAGTGCGGCGCGCGCAGGCGCAGCGCTTCCGTGACGGCACGGCCGATATCGTGGTCGGCACGGACGCGCTGGCGATGGGCTTGAACATGCCGATCGCGCGCATCGTCATGACTACCTGCGTCAAATACAATGGCCGCGAAGAAGAAGAGATTTCAGCGGCGCTGGCGCGCCAGATCGCCGGGCGCGCGGGCCGCTATGGCGTGCATGAAGAGGGTTTGGTGGCCGGCTACGACAACGAGACGCATGAAGTAATGCGCGCGCTGCTCCAGGAAAAGCTGCACCCGCTGAACACCAGCGGCTTTGCCGTGGCGCCATCGCTCGAACATCTGCACCGCATTTCGTCGGTGACTGGCGAGCTGTCGCTATCAAAACTGCTGCGCCGCTTCATCCACAATATCGACGTGCCGGACGGCTTTTTCTTCCCCCGCATCACGGAAGACCAGAAGGAGCGCGCCATCTGGCTCGACACCCTGCCCCTGTCCGTGGCCGACAAGTTCACCCTGTCGCTGGTACCTATCTCCAGCAAGGTGCCGTCCTTGCAAACGGCGTGGGAACACTGGTCGAAGAATCTGTCGTTGGGCAAGACCTCAACCCTGCGCCAGCACGCGTATGGCGGTGGCACACAGAATCTGCAGCAAGTGGAAGACACCTGCCGCTACTACTCCGCGTATGCGTGGCTCAGCTACCGCCTGCCAGAATTTTTCCCCGACATCGCCGTGGCGCAAAACCTGTCACGCGACGCCTCGGAACGTGTCGATTCCATCCTGCGCGCGCACAATGCGGCATCGCGCGGACGCTCCGGCAAAAAGTTCAAATAAGCGTCCGCTGATTTCCAGAAGCCAGCCCTGGTCGGTGGTGGGATGCCTGGCCGGTCGTAGAGCAATGAGGCGACCTCGCACTGAGCGAGGGCAGGCCATCGGCATTAAGGTTTGGGCGTCTCATAGTGCAGCTTCAGCACCAGGCCATTATGGTCATCGGCCATATAGATGTCGCCATCCTGTCCCAGCTTCACGTCGACGGGCGCGCCCCTGCCCTGCTTGCCCTTGCGCTCCCAGTTGCCGATCAACTCGACGGACTTGCCCAACGGCGCGCCCGCCTTGTCGGGCAGCAGGGCCACGAGGCGGTGGCCATTGCTGCGGTAGCCGTGGTAGCCGATGATCAGACTGTTCTTGTACAGATCCGGGAAGCGGCTGGCCGTATAGAACGTCATGCCCAGCGGCGCGGCGTGGCCGGGCAGCAGGCGCTGGGGCGCCGCGTATTGGGCGGAGCAAGCCGTCTTCGGATACTCCGGGCTGGCCACGTTGTCGTCATAGCAGTACGGCCAGCCGTAGTGGCGATCTGCCTTGATCAGATTCAGTTCTTCATGCGGCAGGTTCTCGTCGCTTTTCAGCTGCGGCAAGGCGGCCTGGATGGCGTCGCGCGCGTTTTCCGCTTGCCACAGCTCGCCCGTGGCCGGGTGGAAGGCCAGCGCCATCGAATTGCGCAAGCCGCGCGCATGCGTGCGCCAGCTTGTCACCGTGCCGGCAGGCCAGTCCATTTTGTATTCGCGGATGGCACCCAGCGCCTCCGGCCCCTCCGCCGAGGCGCATGGTTTGCTCGCATCGGGCGCCTTGCCATCGTTCTCGCAATGGTCGGTGCTGGAACCCACGTTCACATACAGGTCGCCCCTGGGGCTGAAGCGCATGTTCGTCAGCAGGTGCAAGCCCATGCCCGGCAGGCGCGGCGTCTTCGCCGTGCCGCCGATCACGTCGGTGCGGGTGCGCGTGGTGTCGCGCAAGTCGAAGCGGAAAATGCGTCCCACCTCGCCCACGTAGACCATGCCGTCCGGTCCCTGCACGATGCCATTCGGGCGATCGAGCTTGTCGAGCAGCAGCTTGCGCTCGTAGCCGGCGCCGGCAGCCTTGCGCTGCAACAGCCACAATTTACCTAGCTTTGGCGCCCATCCCGCCATGTCCGTAACGAGGATGTCGCCATTTGTCAGCGGCAGCACGCCACGGGGGAATTTCAGGCCGTCGGCCAGCACGGCCACGCAAAAGCCGGGCGGCGTGGTGACATCGAGGCGCGGCATGCCGTCGCACTGGCTGCTGGTCGTCGCCGCCATGGCGTGGCCAAACACGGTGGACATGCAGGCTGCCATGGCGCCCGCGAGCATTTTCTTGTTCATGGTCTCATTCCATCAAGGGTAAACGGGGCAGCACGGCGCGCGCATTGGCGCTGGTTTGCGCCGCAACGTCAGCAAGCTCCAGGCCGCGCAATTCGGCCAGCACGGCGCCGATGCGCGGCAATTCTTCGGGGCTGTTGCGGCCAGGGTGGATCCAGCTGGGAGAAATATCGGGCGCGTCCGTCTCCAGCACGATGGACGCCAAAGGCAGGTCCGTCGCCATGCGGCGTATCTGCAGCGCGCGGGTAAACGTCATGGCGCCGCCGAAACCGAGCTTGAAACCGAGATCGATATAACCCTGCGCCTGCTGGAAGCTGCCATTGAATGCATGCGCGATGCCGCCGTTCGGGCGGATCTGGCGCGCATGCTTGAGGACGATGTCCTGCGAGCGGCGCACATGTGTCAGCACGGGCAGGTCGAAGTCGCGGGCGATTTTCAGCTGCTCGCGCAAAAAATGCTCCTGCTTGGCGCGCATGGCCGGTTCGCACAGTATGGGAATGAAGAAGTCCAGGCCGATTTCGCCGATGGCGACGAAACGCGGGTCATTCATGGCCTGCGCCACTGCATCGCGCAGGGCGATCAAATCGTCTTCGGTGGCGTGCGGCACGTAGATCGGGTGTATGCCAAGGGCAAAGCAGGCGTTGGGCGCCATTGCCGCCAGGTCGCGCACGATGCTGAAATTGGCCCGTTCGACGGCGGGAATGACGATCATCGCCACGCCTTGAGCGCTTGCATGCGCCGCCACCTGCAGCGATTCGCTGCCGAATTCGTGCGCGTCGAGGTGGCAGTGCGTATCGATCCACAGCATGGCGGCTCCTTGGTATTGCTCAGTATTGGTAAGGCTGCAGCCCCTCATCCGTCAGGCGCAGCACGCGGTCGCAGCGCTTGGCCAGTTCGATATCGTGCGTGACGATGACGAAGGCCGTGCCCAGAGTGCGCGACAGTTCCAGCATCAGGTCAAAAATTTGTTCGGCGGTGGCGTGATCGAGGTTGCCCGTCGGTTCATCGGCCAGCACGCAGGCCGGCTGCGTGACGAGGGCGCGCGCCAGGGCCACGCGCTGACGCTCGCCGCCCGACAATTCGCCCGGCGTGTGCGTAACGCGCTTGGCCAGGTTCACCCGCGTGAGAATTTGCTGCGCCAGGTCGGTGGCCTGGGCGCGCTTCATGCGCCGTATCATCAGGGGCATGGCGACGTTGTCCAGCGCGGAAAACTCGGGCAGCAGGTGGTGGAACTGGTAGACGAAGCCCAGCGAGGCATTGCGCAAGTCGCCGCGCGCCTTTTCGCTGAGGGTGGCGAAATCCTTGCCCAGCAGGGTCACCTTACCACTGGTGGGCGTATCGAGCCCGCCCAGCAGGTGCAGCAGGGTCGATTTTCCGGAACCGGAAGCGCCGACGATGGCGACCCGTTCGCCACGGTGGATATCGATGTCGATGCCGGCCAGCACCTGCACCTTGTAGCTGCCTTGCGTGAAAGTCTTTCCCAGGCCTCGGCAGGACAGGACGGCAGAATCAGCGGAAGCGCCGTTGGAGGCAGGTTTGTTCAGATCGGTCATGGTAGTAGTCAGTGGTTTATTCATAGCGCAGGGCTTCCGCAGGTTTGACGCGGGCAGCCCACCAGCTTGGGTACAGGGTCGCCAAAAAGGCGAGGATCACGGCCAGCACGCCGATCTTGGTGACGTCGGGCCAGCGCAGGTCGGACGGCACGGTGCTGATGAAGTAAATGTCCTTGGAGAGGAATTGCACGCCCAGCAAATGCTCGATGAAGGGCACGATGACGTCGATGTTCATCGCCACCAGCACGCCGCCGCCCACGCCCAGTATCGTGCCCAGGATGCCCACCAGCGCGCCCTGGATCATGAAGATCTTCATGATGGAGCGGGGCGAGGCGCCCAGGGTGCGCAGGATCGCGATATCGGCCTGCTTGTCCGTCACCGTCATCACCAGGGTCGACACAAGGTTGAAGGCGGCCACCGCGATGATCAGGGTCAGGATGATGAACATCATGCGCTTTTCCGTCTGAACGGCGGCGAACCAGTTGGCGTTCAGTTTCGACCAGTCGCGCAGCCACAAGTCGCCCGGCATGGTCTTTTTCAGTTCCGCCGCCACTTGCGGTGCCTGGTTCATGTCGGCCAGACGCAAACGCAGGCCGGACGGGCCGTCGAGGCGCAGCAGGCGCTGGCCGTCTTCGATATTGATGAAGGCCAAACCGGCGTCGAATTCATTATGGCCCGCCTGGAAGATGCCGCTGACGGTGAAGCTGCGCATGCGCGGCAGCACGCCGGCCGGCGTGACCTGGCCCTGCGCCAGCATCAAGGTGACTTTTTCACCGAGGTTGACGCGCAGGGCGCGCGCCAGCTCGATGCCCAGCACGATACTGAAGGTGCCCGGCTGCAGCGCCTTGAAGCTGCCCATGCGCGTCTGGCCGGCCACGTCGGAGACATTCGGCTCTTCCTCGGGCAGCACGCCGCGCACGATGGCGGGGCGCAGCGCATCGTCGCGCAGCAGCATGCCCTGCGTTTCCACGAATGGCGCGGCGCCCTTGACAGCGGGATTCTTGAATGCCTGCGCAGCTTCCGCGCGCCAGTCCGGCATGCTGCCGCTGTTGTCGAACACTTCCACGTGGGCCAGCACGGACAGCATGCGGTCCGTCACTTCCTTCTGGAAGCCGTTCATCACGGACAGCACGACGATCAGCGCCGCCACGCCCAGGCCAATGCCGGCCATGGAAATGAGCGAGATAAAGGAGATGAAACTGTTGCGGCCACTGCGCTTGCCGGCCCGCGTGTAGCGCAAGCCGACCAGCCATTCGAAAGGAATATTTTTTAACATGCTCATTGATTCGCTATTTCTAAGGGGTCAGACCCGCCGGGTCTGAGCCCAGCAGTTTGTTGATCAGCCATTTACTCATAGCGCAGCGCCTCGGCCGGCTTGACACGCGCGGCGCGCCAGCTCGGGTAGATGGTCGCCACCAGCGCGAGGCCAAAGGCGATGAGGCCGATCTGCGCCACGTCCAGCCAGTGCACGTCCGACGGCACGGCGCTGATCTGGTAGATTTCCTTGGAGATGAAGTGCAGGCCGAAGATGCCTTCGATGAAGGGCACGATGACGCCCACGTTTAGCGCCAGCACGACGCCGCCGATCACGCCCAGGGCACTGCCCAGCAAACCCACCAACGCGCCCTGGATCATGAAAATCTTCATGATGGAGAATGGCGAGGCGCCCAGGGTGCGCAAAATGGCGATGTCGGCCTGCTTGTCGGTGACCGACATCACCAGGGTCGATACCAGGTTGAACGCGGCCACGGCGATGATCATGCTGAGGATGATGAACATCATGTTCTTCTGGCTTTGCACCAGCGCATACCAGCTGGCACTGGCGCGCGACCAGTCGCGCATCCACAGCTGGCCCGGCATCGACGCTTTGAGTTCGCGCGCCACCTGCGGCGCCTTGTTCATGTCGTGCAGGCGCAAACGCAGGCCGGATGGGCCATCGAGCTGCAGCAGCTGCTCGGCATCCTGCATGTTCACAAACGCCAGGCTGCCATCGAGTTCATTGTGACCTGCCTCAAAGATGCCGGCCACCTTGAGCGCGCGCATGCGCGGCATGACGATGCCGTTGGCCGGGTCGCCCGCCTTCGGCTCGCGTTCCAGCATCAGGGTGACGTTCTGCCCCACTTTCACGTCGAGCGCCTTGGCCAAGTCGATGCCCAGCACGATGTTGTACGAGCCTTGCGTCAAGTCCTTGAAACTGCCCTGCTTCATCTGGGAGGCCACGCTGGAGACGGTCGCTTCCTGCTGCGGCAGCACGCCGCGCACGATGGACGGGCGCATGGTTTCGTCATTGAGCAGCATGCCCTGAGTTTCCACGAACGGCGACACGGCCTTGACTTGCGGATTGGCGTAGGCGGCGCGCTCCTGCGCCTGCCAGTTGGGCATGGAGCCGCTGGTATCGAACACCTCGACGTGGGCCAGCACCGACATCAGACGGTCGGTGACTTCCTTCTGGAAGCCGTTCATGACGGAGAGGACGACGATCAGGGCGGCCACGCCCAGGCCGATGCCGGCCACGGAAATGAGGGAGATGAAGGAAATGAAGCTATTGCGGCCACTGCGTTTCCCGGCACGCGTATAGCGCACGCCAACCTGCCACTCAAAAGGAAATTGTTTGATGATGCTCATGCGCTCCCGCGACAACGATAATATGCGAGCGCGCAGTGTGCCACACAAATGACACTCATGCGTGAAACACATCACCGGGGCGCCACTTTTCGCGCGCCCGCCGCCAAGGGAAAAACCGCGGGGACTACTCCCCCGGCGCCACAATCGCCTACAATCTCGGGATGAATCAACTTACCCTCGTCCTGCCCTTCGCCTTGCCCAATGCCGAGCTGGCTGCCGACCTGCTCAAGGTCTTGCAGGCGCCCGCCCTGGCGGCACTGCTGTCACGCACCTCCACCTGCAATTTGGAAACTTTTGACAACGCCAAGCGCCTGCTGCCACACGAAACGTGGCTGGCGCACGCGCTGAGCCTGTCGCCCGCGCCCAACGGCGAAGCGGCGCAGGCGGCCTTTGCGGCCCAGGCCATGCGCGGCTACGGCCTGGCGCCGGAACCGGGCGCGCGCTATTTCCTGCTGCATCCAGCCCATCTGGCCATCGCCCGCAGCCATATCAGCCTGGAAGACTTGCGCCAGCTCAAGCTCAGTGAAGTGGACGGCCGCGCCCTGTTCGACATTGCGGCCCCGTATTTCGACGAAATCGGCCAACCGCTGGCGTATGGCGACGCAAGCACCTGGTTCATGCGCGCCGATGCCTGGAGCGACTTGCAGTGCGCCTCGCCGGATGCCGCCACCACGCAGGACCTGTCAGTCTGGATGCCGGAAGGCGAACACGCGCGCGCCGCGCGCCGCCTGCAAAACGAAGTGCAGATGCTGTGGCATGAACATCCCGTCAACGCGGCGCGCGAAGAACGTGGCCTGAAAGCCATCAACTTCTTCTGGATCTGGGGCGCCAGCGTGGCCACGGCTGAACCTGTGCGCTGCGCGGCCAGCCTGCATACCAAGGACGCAGCCGGCTGGCTGGCCGCGCTGGCGGAACCAACGCTGCGCGATGCCAGTCCAAACAGTGTGCTGGCAAGCAAACAGGACGCGATTGTCGTGCTGGGCGGCCTGATCGAGGCGGCGCAGGCCCAGGAATGGGGCATGTGGCTGCAGCAGTTGCAGGCACTGGAAGCCGACTGGTTCGCGCCCCTGCTGGCGGCCGTAAAAGATGGCCGGCTTGCGCAGCTGCGCCTGGTGCTGAGCCACCGCGACGCCTGGCTAGCTTGCAGCACCAGCAAGCATGCGCAGCGCAAATTCTGGCGCGCGATTACCCTGAACAAGTTGAAAGCATCATGACCCGCACCCGCATCGCCACCCGTCCCTGCCCTTACCGCGAATCCGAACTGCTGCGCCAGGGCGGCATCCATCCCGTGCTGGCCCGCCTGTACGCCTCGCGCGGCCTGTCCGACGCGAAAGAACTGTCGAGCGAACTGGCGGCCCTGATGCCGCCGTCCGGCTTGCTGCACATCGGCGCGGCCGGCGTCTTCCTGGCCGACGCGATTGCCGCCAAGAAGCGCATGGTCATCGTCGCCGACTACGATTGCGACGGCGCCACCGCCTGCGCCGTGGCCATCCGCGGCTTGCGCGCCATGGGCGCCGACGTCGATTTCATCGTGCCCAACCGTTTTGAGTACGGCTACGGCCTGACGCCGGAAATCGTCGAACTGACGGCCCGCGAAAAGTCGCCCGACATCATCATCACCGTCGATAACGGCATCGCCAGCATCGACGGCGTGGCCGAGGCCAACCGGCGCGGCATCCAGGTCGTCGTTACCGACCACCATTTACCGGCCGACACCCTGCCCGACGCGGCCGTCATCGTCAACCCGAACCAGCCCGCCTGCGGCTTCCCCAGTAAACATCTGGCCGGCGTGGGCGTCGTGTTCTACGTCTTGCTGGCCCTGCGCGCAGAACTGCGCCGGCGCGGCATCTTTGATGCGCAGACGCAACCCAAGCTCGATAATCTGCTCGACCTGGTCGCGCTGGGCACAGTGGCCGACGTGGTGCGCCTCGATACGAACAACCGCATCCTCGTCGCGCAAGGCTTGAAACGCATGCGCAAGGGCAATATGCATGCGGGCGTGGCCGCCCTGTTCCGCGTGGCGGGCCGCGAAGCGCGCAGCGCCACGCCATTCGACCTGGGCTTTGCCCTGGGACCGCGCCTGAATGCGGCCGGGCGCCTGCAAGACATGTCACTGGGCATCGAATGCCTGATCACGGATGACGAAGGCCGCGCCTGGGCGCTGGCGCAGCAACTCAACGATATCAACCTGAAGCGCCGCGAAATCGAGGCGGAAATGCAGGACACGGCCCTGCTGCACCTGGACGACTTCGAACCGGCCAACAGCAGCACCATCAGTGTGTTCGACGAGTCCTGGCACCAGGGCGTGATCGGCATTGTCGCCTCGCGCCTGAAGGAAAAGTTTTATCGCCCAACGATCACATTTGCGCCCGGCGCGGACGGTTGGATCAAGGGTTCGGGCCGCTCGATTCCCGGCTTCCACTTGCGCGATGCGCTCGACCTGGTGTCGAAACGGGCGCCCAGCCTGATTGACAAGTTCGGCGGCCACGCCATGGCCGCAGGCTTGACCATCCGCGCCGACGCCTTCGAGGCGTTTTCCAAGGCCTTCGAAGCCGTGGGCCAGGCCTGGCTCAGCCAGCAACAGCTGGAAAGAGTGGTGGAAACGGACGGCCCCCTGGAAGACGCGTATTACACGACGGCTTTCATCGAACTGATGGATGGGCAAGTGTGGGGCCAGGGTTTCGCCCCGCCCGTCTTCTGCGACGAATTCCGCGTCGTCAGCCAGCGCATATTAAAAGAGCGCCATTTGAAACTGCTGCTGGAAAAGAACGGCGTGCGCTTCGACGCCATCTGGTTCGGCCACACGGACGCCCTGGGCGAACGCACAAGGGTCGCCTTCCGCCTCGATGCGAATGAATACAATGGCACGACCAAGGTGCAACTGATGGTGGAGCACGCCGAACCTATCTGATGGCACCGGCCCAAACCTACTGCGCGTCGCGCTTTGCGGCCGGCGATGCTCAACGTGCCCTGGCACGGTTGCGCTTCTCGGCCACAAATCACTGCCGCTCGCTACGGTTTGGTCAGGTGCCGTGATGTTTGTGGTCTTGTTGCTGTATCTCAAACTTGTGTGGAACAAAGTCATATCAAATCATGGCGATGGCCGACACAGGCCTACCCCACCTAAAAGGTGCCAAGCACCATGTTGACCGGCCTGAACCACCTCACGCTGTCCGTGCGCGGCCTGCCGCGCAGCGCCGTATCCAGGCATGGTGTTCGAAGCTGATGCTTGAAACATTATATTTGATAAATTCATTAAAATCATTACCCCACCAATAAGATCAAGCGTCGTTGCTGTAAAAAACGCTGTCACACATCGATACCGCTCTGATAACCTTGTCTTTAAGGCTTAATCAGGCTGGCAAGATTGCCTCCTGCAATAGGCAAATCTGCCACGTTCCATTGCAAAAATAAAAATATTGATTGAAAATAGTTAACACTTATTTGGCAAATTCGCTAGAATCGATAGCGCATCAGGGTAAGTAGCGATGTATGATCAATTCTGAGGGCAAACCCGTCGAAAGACGGGGACGCAAAGCCACCGGCCTACCGCGCGCAAGCGCCACGGCAGCGGGGCTGCCAATGCAGGGCCGGGACCGCCAGCGCGGCACCATGCCAGGATGCATTGTCGAGATGTGGCCCTCGCCAACTCGGAGAGTTTCGCCATGAAAAAATTCAGCCCCCTGCATCCCCGTCACGGGCACCTGCTTCTGGGCGCCACTGCCGCCATCCTGCTGGGCGCTTGCGGCCCCGGCCAGGAGACATCGGCGCCGCCCGCCGTGATTGCCACGGCGGCAACCCAATTCACTGTCGAGGTACCCGTCATCCCCGCCGCCGTCGGCGCGCTGGTGGCGCAGCCGATGTTCCATGCGGCCCCCGCCCTGCTCGATGCGCCTGACGGGCGCGACAGCGCCAACAGCAGCGGCTCGGCCCACTGGCGCCCGCACATGCAGCGGGTGCCCGACGCCATGGCGAACATCAGCACGCGCCGCCTGACGGCGCAAAAGATCGCCGCCGCGGAACAGACGGCACAGGACATCGCGCCGCTGCAAGCCGGCGGCGCGGCGGACACCGCCGCCCCCATGGCTGGCAGCAGCGCGGTGGCAACGTACTCTCCCGCGCAAATCCGCGCCGCCTACGACTTGCCCGCATTACCGGCAGCGGGCACGGCGCTGACGCCAAGCCAGGCAGCCCAACTGGGCGCGGGGCAAACGATCTATATCGTCGACGCCATGCACAACCCGAACGCGGCCGCAGAACTGGCCATCTTCAACCAGAAGTTCGGTTTGCCCGGCTGCACCACCAAGGCCATCGCCACCAATGCCACCCTACCCTTGCCACCAGCGCCGGCCAGCGGCTGCGAGTTTTCCGTCGTCTACAACACGCCATCGAGCACCATGACGGCCACGGCGCCCGCCTATAACTCGGGCTGGGCCATGGAAATCGCGCTCGATGTGCAGTGGGCGCATGCCACGGCGCCGCTGGCACGCATCGTGCTGATCGAGGCGCCAGACGCTTCCATCAACAGCCTGCTGGGCGCCGTGCGCCTGGCCAACCTGATGGGGCCTGGCGTCGTGTCAATGAGCTTTGGCGCCGCCGAAGGCAGCTGGACGGCTTCCGTCGACAGCGCCTTCACGGGCAAGAACATGAGCTATCTGGCCGCCACGGGCGACTCGGGCAGCGGCGTGTCCTGGCCGTCCGTGTCGCCCAACGTGCTGGCCGTGGGCGGCACCACGCTCAGCTACAGCGGCAGCGGCGTGCGCAGCGAAGCGGCCTGGTCCGGCACGGGCGGCGGCATCAGCGCCTATACGGCACTGCCCACTTACCAGACGGCCAGCGTACCCGGCCTGAACAATCTGCTACGGCGCAACGTGGCCGACGTGGCCTTCAATGCCGACCCCGCCACTGGCCAGTACACGGCCGTGATGGCGCAGGGCAGCAGCACCGCCAGCTGGCTCAGCATCGGAGGCACCAGCCTGTCCACCCCACAGTGGGCCGGCCTGGTCGCCATCGCCAACGCCAGCCGCGCGCTGCAGGCCAAAACGGCGCTCGGCTTGCCGCACAACATGCTGTACGGCCAGATCGCCACCGTGCCCGGCACCTTTGCCAGCAGCTTTGCCGACATCACGCGGGGCAGCAACGGTAGCTGCAGCGTTTGCACGGCCAGGATCGGCTATGACCCGCTGGGCGGCCTGGGCACGCCGAACGTGAAAAACCTGCTGGCCAGCCTGTCGGGCACGCAGATCGCCCCCGCCGCCCCCGTGGTGGCGCCTGCCAGCATCAGCGGCGCAGCCGGCAAGCCTCTATCGTTTACCGTCTCGGCCAGCGCATCGAACCCCCTCAGCTACACCATGCTGGGCGCGCCGGCCGGCATGAGCATCGCCGCCACGGGCGTGGTCAGCTGGGCCGCCCCCATTGCGGGCAAGTATGCCGTGACCATGGTGGCGCGCGATACCGTCAGCGGCCTCAGTGGCCAGGGCGCCTACAGCATCGTCATCACCCCTGTCGCGCCGCCCGTCGTCGCCGCCGGAGCCATCACGGGCAAAGTTGGCACGGCCCTGGCATTCAATGTCAGCGTCACGGCCGCCAATCCCGTCAGCTACGCGCTGAGCGGCGCGCCGGCCGGCATGAGCATCAGCGGCACCGGACTGGTGAGCTGGGCCACCCCCGTTGCCGGCACCTATGCCGTCACCGTGACAGCCACCGACAGCAAGACTGGCCTGAGCGGCAAGGGCATCTATACGGTAGCCATCGCCGCCCTGCTGCCACCCGTGGTGTCAGTAGCCAGCGTCAGCGGCAAGCCCGGTGTTGCCCTGTCGTTCGCCACCACGGTAGTGGCGCCCAACCCCGTCACCTACAGCCTGTCGGGCGCGCCGTCCGGCATGAGCATCAATGCCGCCGGCGTCGTCAGCTGGGCCAAGCCCGTGCTGGGCAGCTACAACGTGACCATCATCGCTAAAGATAGCAAGACGGGCTTGAGCGGCCAGGCCGTGGCCACAGTGAAAATCGCCGCTGCCGGTCCCACGATCAGCGCCGCCGCCATGACGGGCGTGGCGGGCAAGGCCATGAGCGGCAGCATCGTGCTGACGGCACCTGGCGCGAACGCGCTGCAGGTCTCGATCAACGGCGCGCCGCTGGGCATGCAGTTTTCCATGAGCGGCCTGACCATCACGGCCTACTGGCCGCAGCCGGTGGCCGGCAGCTATACGCTGAAGCTGGTGGCGCTGGACAATAACGGCTTGACGGCGCAACTGACCGTGCCGGTCACCGTCACGGCAAAATAAGCCTGCACGGCCCGCCAACGGGGCGCACCGGGACACACGTCCTGGCGCGCCCCGTTTTTCATGCATGCGACCGTTGCAAAGAATCCGGAAAAGGAGTATATATAGTCCATAAACAGAGTTCCATTGGAGGAGTGCCATGAATCTCGCCTACGCCTATCCGAAAAGCCGCTTCGAGCCGGCCGTGCTTGTCGACTTGAACGCCAAAGCCGAACGCGAGCGCTTGTCGCAGGCGGCACTGAAGGGTTTTTTCAAGCTGGCCGCCGCCTGGAAGCTACGCGACGATGATGCGCGCGAATTGCTGGGCGGCCTGTCCAGCAGCGCCTATTACGAGTGGAAGAAGCACCCGGATCGCGTGCTGGAAGTGGACCGCATCACGCGCATTTCCTATTTGCTGGGCATCTACAAGGCCTTGCACATCCTGTACGGCGACAAGCTGGCCGACGAATGGGTGAGTTTGCCCAACAAGAACCCCATCTTCGGCGGCCGCACGCCCCTGTCGCAGATGCTGGCCGGCGGTTTGCTGGCCATGCAGACCGTGCGCAAGCTGCTCGACGCGCGCCGCGGAGGGCTGTAATCGTGCCTGCCGCCGCGAATGCACACCTGCCGCCGCTGGCCGCCCTGCGCCAGATCGACACTTGCCGTTTGATACCCTCGCGCTTTGCCGACATGGAAGACTCCGTGCTGGCGCCCCTGGCCGAGGACGACGAGCACCTGCGCGAGCTGTTCGAACTCGATAACGCGACCAACGCGCGCCTGGTGGCCGAGTATGGCGGCGCGCCAGGAATTGGCGTGGACGAGCTGGTTTTTGGCGTACCGAACTTTCGCATCATCAACGCCGCCTATACCTACGCCCGCCCGGAAGGGGCGCGTTTCAACGATGGCGAGCGGGGCGCCTGGTATTGCGCCTTCGACATGCAAACGGCGCTGACCGAGATCATTTTTCATAAAACCGTGGAATACCAGGAAATCGACTATTTCGACGACAGCGTCAGCTACCAGTCGCTGCTGGCCGATTTTTCCGCCAGTTTCCACGACCTGCGCGGCCAGGAGCACTACCAGGCTTGCCTGGACCCGGCCAGCTATATCGCCTCGCAAGACCTGGCCGCCATCCTGCTCGAAGCGGGCTCCATGGGCGTGATCTTCCCCAGCGTCCGGCACGCCAGCGGCACCAACCTGGCCTGCTTCCGCCCTGCCCTGGTGGGCAATGTTCGCAAAGGCGCCGCCTATCGGTTAACATGGCAGGGTACGCCGACGCCGCGCGTGGAAGCCCTGTAAGGCAAGCCTAGCGCGCGCAACGGCACCCGACTCACCGCAACTTGATATATCGCATGCAAACCAATCCTGAAAAAGACACCGAACTGCGCCTCAAAGTCAACAGCGAAACGGCCCGCCTGGCCTGGAGCGAACTGGAAAAGCACTTCGCCCAGGGCAATGTCGTCTGGGTCGCCAATGAACTCGATCTGGTCGAAGTGGCCGTGCGCATCTCGCACGACGACAAGGCCAGCATCACGCAATGGATGGTCGATGGCAAAGTGGCCAAGGTGTCGGACCAGCAGGCGCTGGACTGGCAAGCGGCCGATGCGGCCCTGTGGGCTGTCGTCGTCAGCCCGTTTATTCTGGTGCAGCAGGACAAGCCGACGAAACACTAAAGACTGCGTTCGAGCATCAGGCGCAGCGATGTATGCCTGGAATGCGGTGTCGTTGTACGCATAACGCCCTGCCTACACTACGGAAAGTCGTATCGCGCAGCGTGGCAGGTTCGACAATGCGCAGCAAGCGCATTGTCAGCGTACTGTCAGCTCGTCAGTGCCCGCCGCCCAGGTAGGCCGCAATCACCTTCGGATCATTTTTCAGGCTGTCGGCCGGGCCATGCACGGAGATGCTGCCGTTTTCCAGTACGTAGCCGTAATCGGCCACGTTCAGGGCGGCGGCGGCGAATTGCTCCACCAGCAGCATGGTCACGCCTTCCGCCTTTAATCTCGTGATGATGCGGAAAACCTCCTCGACCAGGATGGGTGCCAGGCCCATCGACGGCTCGTCCAGCAAGATCACTTCCGGATTCAGCATCACGGCGCGGGCCATGGCCAGCATCTGTTGCTCGCCGCCCGAGAGCGTGCCAGCCAGCTGGTCGCGCCGCTCCTTCAGGCGGGGGAACAGCTCCAGCGCCTTGTCCAGGTCGCCCTTGATGTCGCCTTTCGGGCGTGAGCGTGTAAAGCGGGGAAAGGCGCCCAGCAGCAGGTTGTCCGTCACCGACATGGAGGCGAACACGCGCCGGCCTTCCGGCGAATGGGCCAGGCCGGCGCGTGCGATGCGGTGCGAGTCGAGCCCCGTGACATCCTTGCCGCCCAGGGTGACAGTGCCCGATTTGGGTTTCAGCATGCCGGAAATGGCGCGCATGGTGGTGGTCTTGCCGGCCCCGTTCGAGCCGATCAGGGTCACCAGCTTGCCCTTCGGTACGTTGAGCGAAATGCCGTGCAAAACTTCGACTTTGCCGTAGGCGGCGTGCAGATTTTGAATGGTCAGCATGGTCTTCCTCTCAGTGCGCCGCAGGGCTTAGGGTGTCGGCGCTGCCGCCCAGGTAGGCTTCAATCACTTTTGGATCGCTCTGGACAAGCGCGGGTGCGCCTTCGGCGATCTTCTGGCCGAAGTCCAGCACCGTCACCACGTCCGACAAGGCCATTACCACGTCCATGTGGTGCTCGATCAGGATGATGGTGATGCCATGCTCGCGGATCTTGCGGATGATGGCCATCAGTTCCTTGATGTCGGGCGCCGTCAGGCCCGCCGCCGGTTCATCGAGCAGCAGCAAACGGGGATTGAGACCCAGCGCACGACCGATTTCCAGCAGCCGCTGCTTGCCATATGGCAGATTGCGCGCTTCTTCGTTGGCCAGGTCGGCCAGGCCGACAAATTCCAGGATGCTGGCGGCCCGCTCGCGCGCCGCCTTCTCTTCGCGCTTGTAGCGGGGCGTGTGCAGCATCACGTCCAGCACGTTCGACTTGAAGGTGTTGTGCAAGCCCACCAGCACGTTCTCGGTCGCCGTCATCTCGCCGAACAGCTGCACGTTCTGGAAGGTGCGCGCCACGCCGCCCAGCGCGATCTCGGACGGCGTACGGCCGGAAATCACGGCGCCGGCAAATTCCACCTTGCCCGCCGTCGGCTTGTAGATGCCCGTCAGCACATTCATCATCGTGCTCTTGCCCGAGCCGTTCGGTCCGATCAAGCCGTGCACGGAGCCCTGCGTGACGTTCAAGTCCACCTGGTTCAGCGCTTTCAGCCCGCCGAACTGCATCAGGGCCTGGTCCACGCGCAGCAGCGTTTCGCCGCGCTGGCCGCCCAGAGCGTGGTCAAAAGGCGCCACCCCGTGCGAAGCGACGGCCTGCACATGGCGCCGGCCCTTGCCGATAAAGCTCATCAGGAACCCGACGATGCCGTCCTGCAGGTAGTAGACGACAAATAAAGTCATCAGGCCGAAGATGGTCAGGCGCCAGTCGATCATATTATCCAGTTTATAGGAATATGCGGCCAGGCCGATGGTGGCGACCAGCGGCACGAGCACGCCGCGCACCGTGGAGCGCTTCTTGGCCAGCATGTAGATGGAACCGATCACCCCCAGCACGGCGGCAGCGACGGCGATCTTGCGGAACAGTTCGATGTCCGCCAGCAGGCTGGGCAGCATGACGACGATCAGGGCGCCGATCAGCGCGCCCGAGCGCGTCTTGCGCCCGCCCATGATGACGGCCAGCAGGAACAAGATCGTCAGCTCGAAGTTGTAGGTATTGGGCGAAATGTATTCTTCCGAATACGCGTACAGGCTGCCGGCCAGGCCGGCGAAACCGGCGCTGATGACGAAGGCATAGACTTTATAGCGATAGACGGAGACGCCCATGCAGTCCGAGGCAATGGGACTGTCGCGCAATGCTTCAAACGCCCGCCCCAGGTTCGACTTCAAGATACGGTGCACGACCACCAGCGAAATCACCATCAGCGCGGCGACCATGTAGTAGTACTCCACTTCCGACAGTTTGTGCCCGAACATGACGGGCTTGTGGATCTTGATGCCCATCGGGCCTTCCGTCAGGAAGCTCATTTCATTGATGAGGATTTGCACGATAGTGCCGAAGGCCAGGGTCACCATGGCCAGATAAGGACCCGTCACGCGCAGGGCCGGCAACGCCAGGATGGCGCCAAACAGGGCCGCCCCCACGATGCTGGCGGGGATGGCAAGCCAGAACGGCAGGCCCAGTTTGAACACCAGCACGCCCGTGGCATACGATCCGATGCCGAACAGGCCCGCGTGGCCCAGCGATACCTGCCCCGTGTAACCGACGACGATATCGAGGCCGAACAGCAGGATGGCGTAGATCAGGATGGTCTCGGCCAGGTGGATGTAATAGGGATTCGGGATGACGATGGGGAACAGCACGAGTGCGGCCAGGCCCGCCGCGCTCAACGCCAGCATGGTGATTTTCTTGTTCATGTGATCCTCAGACTTTCTTGATCGCGGCTTTGCCGAACAGGCCGGACGGCTTGATGGCCAGCACCAGCAGCAGCAATAGCAGGCCAGGCACTTCCTTGTAGCCGGTGGAAATGTAATAGCCGGTGGTCGTCTCGGCGATGCCCAGTATCAGGCCGCCGACGATGGCGCCCACGCCCGAGGTCAGGCCGCCGATGATGGCCACGGCAAAGGCCTTCAGGCCCAGCGAGGCGCCCATGGTGGCGCCCGTCAGCGTCAGGGGCGCCACCAGCACGCCTGCGAAGGCAGCCGTGGCCGATGACAGCGCGTAGGAAAAGGTGATGACCATGCCCGTGTTGATGCCCATCAAACCTGCCGCGTCGCGGTCGTTGGCTGTCGCTACCACGGCCTTGCCGTAGATCGATTTGCGGTTGAACATTTCGACGGCCAGCATGATGGCCAGCGCGCCGACGATGACGGCCACCTGCATCGGCTGTACGTTCGCGCCCAGCACCTTGAATGGCGCGGCTGATAGGGGCGACGGGAATGTCAGGTCATCCTTGCCCCAGATATTTTCCGCCACGTTCTTGAAGATGATGGCCAGCGCGATGGTCGACATGATCCAGCCGAATTCGGACTTGATCTTGATCGCGGGCCGCACGCCTATCCATTCGACGAACACGCCCTGCAAGGCGCCGAAGGCGATGACGACGGGGATCATCAGCAGATAGCTCATGTAGGGGCCGCCGTGGATGGTGCCCACCAGAGAGAGGCCCACGAGCGCGCCCAGCATCAGGGATTCGCCCTGGCCGAAGTTGAGGGTGCCGGACGTGGCAAAGGTCAGCTGGTAGCCGAAGGCGATGACGGCATAAATCATGCCCAGCGCGATGCCGCTGAAGACTAGCTGCAGGAAGATTTCCATGGTATTCCCCGAAGGACGGAAGATAAAAAAATGGCCAGTCCTGATTCCTCAAGGCTGGCCATGGCGTGGCAGGTGTCCGCCAGGCTTATTTCGCGAGGACGACCTTGCCGTCCTTGACTTCACCGAAAACGGTCAGGTCGGCCGTGATCGCCTCGTGGTTGGTCTTGCTGAACGGCTTGTTGTAGGTGGTGACGGCGCCTTCCACTTTTTCCGTCAGGTTTTCCAGCGCGGCGCGCACTTTCGGGCCATCGGTGCCGCCCGCCTGCTTGAAGGCCGCGGCCAGCAGGTAGATGGAATCGTAGCCTTGCGCAGCCGACACGGCCGACGGCATGCGGCCGCCCGATGGCTTGTAAGCGGCCACATAGGCGTCGATGAAGGCCTTGCGCTTCGGCGTGCTGGCATCCTGGATGAAGGTTTGCGGCATGCGCGTGCCGTCGCCGTTCTTGCCCGCGTTATCGATGAAATTGCCCATGGCCAGGGTCCAGCTGCCGATCAGCGGCACTTTCCAGCCCAGTTTTTCCATGCCGTTGGCAATCTGCGCCAGTTCCGGGCCGATGCCGTAGGTCAGCACGACTTCCGCCCCCGCCTGCTTGGCTTTCAGCAGCTGGGCCGTCATGTCGACGTCCTTGATGTTGTATTTTTCAACGACAACGGGCTTGATACCTTTCTTGTCCAGCGCCTTTTCCAGGTCTTCGCGGCCCAGCTGGCCATAGTTGGTGGAGTCAGCCAGGATCGCCACTTTCTTGAACTTGCGGTTTTCGATCGCCTCGTGCACGATCATGCCGGATTGGATGGTGTCATTGGCCGCATTGCGGAAGATGTAGTTTTCCGGCTGGTCGGCGAATTGCTTGGTGACGATGGAGCCCGTCGCCACATTGTTCATCACGGGAATTTTCGCTTCCTGGTAGAAGCGCTGCGAAGCCAGGGCCACGCCCGTGTTGATGTAGCCGACGGTGGCGGCGACCTTTTCCTTGTTGATGAGCTCCTGGGCGATCTGCACGCCCCGTTCGTTCTTGGCTTCATCATCGCGTTCGATCAGCAGCAGGGAACGTCCCAGTACGCCGCCCTTGGCATTGATTTCAGCGACAGCCAGCTTGACGCCGTCGCGCATTGACACGCCCATCGGCGCGGAACCGCCCGTGAACGGACCGGACACGCCGATCTTGATGGGGTCGGCTGCGACTGCCGCCTGCGAGAATCCCAAAACCAAACTTGCCACGAGCAATTTCTGTTTCAAATTCATTGTCATCTCCTCTGATACAACGTTTTTAATGCCACTTATTTTTATAGTCGTACGCTGGATAACCGCCCCATCGATAAATCATTGTAGGTGAGTAAACATGCACCAGCAACAACTACATATGACGCATCGCAACATGCAGAAAAGACCGGTTTTCTGGCCCGATGTCAGTCTTTTGTAAGGAAAATATGACGCTAATTTGCGCAGCTGCGCCATTCGCCAACCTGACTGTGGCAAAACGCGACAGGCAAGCAGACGAGCTCTGCTATTCCCCCGGCCCCTGATCTGGCGCAATACGGGCACTGTCCAGCATGCTAACGTCGGCCATGCCAGCGCGTGCGCGCCGGTCCAGTCAACCGCACCTACCACATGGAGGCCATATGCAGCGCCCGTCGAACACCTCCCTTTTTTCCCTGCTGCCTGGCGCCATCGCCAGCCTGCTGCTGGGCGGTTGCGCCACCGACCTGGCGCCCGTGCGCACCTTCGCCGAACAGACGCAGAAAATGTCGGTCCACTTCGACCCCATGCTGGCGGGCGGCGTCCACAGCTGCATGGACAAGGCCATGCGCAAGCGTCTGATCCTGGCAGAGCGTTTCGATGCGCAAGCCAGCGAGCAGGCGGCGCGCGCCGATTGCGCCGCCATCGCGCAGGCCAGCGCGTCGGTCGCCAGCCTGAACGACGTCCTGCTGCGCTATGCCCACACCCTGGCAGCGCTGGCCGGTGACAAGCTGCCTGTCTACAAGGAAGAGCTTGGCGAACTCGGCGATGCGCTGAGCGGCCTGGCACAGCCGGATGGCGGTGCGCCCCTACTCGATGCGGGCAAGCTGGACAAGGTGATGAAACTGAGCGAACACCTGAGCCGGCTGGCCACGCAGCGCCTGCAGAAATCGGCCTTGCGCGAACTGCTCGACGAGCAGGAAGCCATCGACATTGTCAGCAATGCGCTCAAGGAGTATGCCCAGCGCAGCTACCGTGCCGGCTTGCAGGATGAATTGCGCGACCTGGACCTGCTGCGCGGCGCCGTCGACAAGTCCGCGCCGCGCGAACCGCTGGCCGCCAACTACATCCGCACGCGTCTGTACCTGGAAGGACGGCAATTGAAAGAAAGGGAAAAGATCGTCGCCGCGTATGTCGCCGCCGTCGACGCGCTGCAAGCCAGCGTGGCCGCGCTGCGGAGCAATCTCGACCACCTGCAGGCGCCCGAACTGGAACGGCAACTGGCGCAGTTTTCACGCCACGTCGACACGCTGCAAAAACAGGCTGTTTTCTATGGCCCCGCCCGCTGGTAAGCGGCGCGCACACAGGAGTATCCCATGGCCCAACTGACCGAACTGACGAAGGACCAAAGCTACGCCATCGCCGACAGCCTGGCACAAGCGTCAAACCTGGTGCTGGAATTGCGCATCCGCGAACGGGAGGCGCTGACGCCAGACGAGCGCGCGCTGCTGGAGCAATATGAAGACCACCTGGACCAGATGGTGGCCCTGTTTCGGGCCTATGGCATTTACCTGACCGCCGCAGGCGCCGAGCAGGCACGCGGCGATATCGAGGGCGCCATCGCCAAGGGCAAGCTGCAGCTCAAGCGCATCGCCGACATCAAGGCGGCCATAGTCGCCGCTGCCAGGCTGGTCGACCTGGGCGCAGCCATTCTGTCGCGCGACCCGTTCGCCATCGGCGAGGCTGCGGCCAGCCTGCGGGCCAAGCCAAAAAAAGGTGTGCCAGGCTAGCTCAGGGTTCCGGCGTGCGGTGTCCCATCGCGTGCGTGGCCATTTTCAGGTACAGGAAGGACTGCTCCTCGTTGTGCGCATAGCCCATGCGTCCCTCCGCCAGCGCCACGGATTTCTGCTGCAGCGCTTCCGGGTAGTTCAGGTCGCAGGCAGCGTCGAGCCAGAAACGCGCCATGCCCTCGTCGCTATCCTGCAGCATGTTCGCCACGATAAACATGGCCGGCGCCACCTGGCGCTGCGCGGCCAGCTCCAGCCAGCGCAGCGCGGCGGCGCTGTCCTGCGCTCCGCCCATGCCGTTTTTCAGCATCAGGCCCAGGTAATACGCAGCGGGGCCGCTGCCCTGCCCCGCCGCCTGTTCGAACAGGGCGCGCGCCTGCGGCTGGGACGCTACTCCCGCGCGCATCAACACCTTGGCCCGGGCCGTGACATCGGGCGCCGCCAATGCCAGGGGTGACGCCAAGGCGGCTGCCAGCAGCCATGCCGCCCGCTTCATTTGGACAGGTCGAGCTGGTACTGCGCAAAGCCCTTGCCCGCGCCATCGTCGGCCTTCAGCTGCGTGACGTTATCGATACCGGCAGCTTTCGCCAGGTCGATCACGTTCGGCGCCGAATGGAAGACCACCGGGCCTTTCGTGACGACTTTGGCAAAGCGCCAGCTGCGCGCCGAGCCGTTTTTCGCGCGCGTCAGGTTTTTCTGCTGCGTGACGTAGGCGATCAGCAGTTCGCGGTTGTTGTCGGGCGAGGCCACCACCGTCTTGCTGCCGTCGAGGCCGGGGAAATTGCCGCCGCCGCTGGCGCGATAGTTATTTGTCGCGATGAGGAATTCCTGGCCCGCGTCCATCGGCTTGCCCTTATAGGTAAGCGCCTTGATGCGCTGGCCCGGCGGTTGCGTGACATCGATTTGGTAGCGCACGTCGGCGCTGGTGAGCGTATCGAAGTTGTAGCTCGGGTGCGCCGTGTTGACCAGTTCCTGCGGCTCCATCTTGTGCGGGGCGATGGTATTGAAACGCTGCGCCGACTGCTCCAGCCAGGCTTTCAGCTCTGCGCCATTCATCTTCACGCCATACAGCGCATTCGGATACAAATACAGGTCGGCCGCGTTGTTCAGCGCCACATTGCCTGCCTTGACGTCCGTGTAGTCGGACACGCCGGCCGAGCCGCTCTTGAACGGCGATGACATCGACAGCACGGGCAGGTGCGCATACTGCGGCAAGTTCGCCTTGACATAGGCGGCCAGGTAGCCCGATTGCGCCTGGTTCACCACTTCGATGGCGCTGACGTCGCCCACGTCGGCGAAATACGTCGACATGCGGAAGTCCGTGGCACCCACGGGCGTCTGCACGTAGGCGATGGTGGCCGCGTGTTCCTCGGCCACCAGTTTGGCGATGGCCGCATCGGGCTGGACATAGCTTTTGTCCGCATTCTGGATGCCGCGCGCTTCCACCGTGGTGGCACTCTTGTCGATGAGCCACTGCTTGCCGTCATGGCGCAGGCGCAAACCGATCACGCCCAGGTGCTTGCCCCACAAATTGGCCATCACGGTAGGCACGCCATTGACCAGGCCACGGGCCTTGTCGACGCCGGGCAAATTAAACTGCGGCACCGTGCTGCTGGCGTTCGGGAACAGCTGGTGCGAGTGGCCGATCAGCATGGCGTCCACGCCCGGCACTTGCGACAGGTAGTAATTGCCGTTTTCCATGGTGGGCGAGTACGGGCTGTTATCCAGGCCGCCGTGCGAGATCGCCACCACCAGCTCGGCGCCCTTGGCGCGCATCTCGGGAATGAATTTTTCCGCCGTCTCGCGCACGCCCTGCGTGTACACGCGGCCTTCGAGCCAGCGCTTGTCCCAGGCCATGATGGTGGGCGGCGCAAAACTGATGATGCCGACCTTCACGGTGCTCGTGATGGCCTTGCCATCGGGGCCGGTCGCCGTGATCTGCTTGTTTATGATGTGATACGGCGCAAACAGGGGCTTGCCCGTCTTGGCGCTGTAGACGTTGGCCAGCACTTGCGGGAACGCGGGGCCGGCGCAGCGCGGCTTGGCCGCGTCGACGCTGTCGACGTCAAAACGGTTGCCCGTCACCTGGCTCAAAAACGCCAGGCCGTAGTTGAATTCGTGGTTGCCGATGCCGCCGCCATCGACCTTCAGCAAATTCATGGCCTTGTAGATGGCCAGGGTCTGGTCGCAGGCCAGCGGTTTCACGAGGGCCTGGTAGTCGGCCAGCGCCGTGCCCTGGATGGTGTCGCCGTTGTCGAGCAGGAGATTGTTCGGGAACTCGGCACGTGCCTGCGCGATCAGTGCCGCCGTGCGTTCCAGGCCGATCGAGGGCTCCGCCTGCAGCTTGTAGTAATCATAACTGAGTACATTCGCGTGCAAGTCCGTCGTCTCCAGCAGGGCCAGGGTGGCGCTGCTGCCCGCCGGCGCCGCTGCCAGAGGCCGGGCCGGTTCGTGGGCGGCGGGCGGCAAGGCGCCGCAGCCGGCCAGCAGCAGCGGTAACAGGGCGAGACGGGGGAGTTGGCGCAAGGGTTGGCACATGAGTTATTCCTGTGGAAAGACAATATGGCCAGCATCATACGCAGCACGGCAGCCATCTTCAAGGCAAAAATATTGTCGCAAATATAGCAAAATCGTCATTTTATTGCCCGGTGCAGCAGCAATTGCGCCGCAGCGGCAGCGGAAACGCGCCGCGCTCGCGTATAATTCAAGGTTTGATTTCACCATAGAAGACCAGAACATTATGGAAGCCGAACGCATCAATATCATCTCCGCCCTGCTCAACGACCTGACGGTCCGCGAAGCCGAACTTCGGAGGTATCTTTGACTTCACTGTCAAGTCGGAGAAACTAGAGCAAGTCAACGAAGAACTGGAAGATCCGACCGTCTGGAACGATCCCAAGCGCGCCCAGGACCTCGGTAAAGAGAAGAAGGCGCTGGAAGCCATCGTCTTCACGCTGACCAAGGCTGATGCCGACCTGCGCGACACTCGCGACCTGTTCGACATGGCCCGCGAAGAAGGCGACGACGATACCCTGGAAGCGATCGAGCAGGACGTGCAGGAAATCCGCAAGGTCATCGAAAGCATGGAGTTCCGCCGGATGTTCAACAATCCGATGGACCCGAACAACTGCTTCATCGACATCCAGGCCGGCGCCGGCGGTACGGAAGCCCAGGACTGGGCTTCGATGCTGCTGCGCCAGTACCTGCGCTATTGCGAACGCAAGGGCTTCAAGGTCGAGATCCTGGAGCAGTCCGACGGCGAGGTTGCCGGCATCAAGACGGCCACCCTGAAGGTCGAGGGCGATCACGCCTACGGCTTCCTGCGCACGGAAACGGGCGTGCACCGCCTGGTACGCAAGTCGCCATTCGACTCGGCCAATGGCCGCCACACCTCGTTTACGTCGCTGTTCGTGTATCCGGAAGTCGACGATTCGATCGAGATCGACGTCAACCCGGCCGATATCCGCGTCGATACCTATCGCGCGTCGGGCGCCGGTGGTCAGCACATCAACAAGACCGACTCCGCCGTCCGCATGACCCATGCGCCGACCGGGATCGTGGTGCAGTGCCAGAACGACCGTTCGCAGCACCGCAACCGCGCCGAAGCGATGGAAATGCTGAAAGCCAAGCTGTACGAACATGAACTGCGCAAACGCATGAGCGAGCAGCAAAAGCTGGAAGACTCGAAAACGGACGTGGGCTGGGGCCACCAGATCCGCTCCTACGTGCTGGATCAGTCCCGCATCAAGGACTTGCGCACCGGTTTCGAGACGGGCAATACCAAGGGCGTGCTCGATGGCGACATCGACGAATTCATCTCCGCCTCGCTGAAACAAGGCGTGTAAGGATGAATGCATCCGTTCCAGCCCGGCGTGCCTTCCTGTTCGACATGGATGGCACGATCGTCGACAACATGGCCTTCCACACGACCTCGTGGCTGGCGTTCTTTGAACGACAGGGCCATGCGCTGGATGCGGACGCCTTTTTCCGCGACACGGCAGGACGGCAAGGACACGAAATTATCGCCAAGTACCTGGGCGAGGATGCCGACCATGTCACCCTGCTGGCTGAAAAGGAAGTCGTCTACCGCGAACTTTATGGCCCGCACCTGGCCACGGTGGCCGGTTTCGGCCAGCTGATCGCCAGCGCGCGCCAGCACGGCGTAGCGCTGGTGGTGGGCACCGCCGCACCAGACGAGAACATCGCGTTCACGCTCGACGGCCTGGACCTGCGGCACCGCTTCGACGCCATCGTCGGCGCCGCCGACGTGGAACGGGGCAAGCCGCACCCGGACGTGTTCCTGAAGGGCGCGCTACTGGCCGGCGCACTGCCGCAAGACTGCATCGTCTTTGAAGACGCGCCCCTGGGCGTGGAAGCGGCGCGCCGTGCCGGCATGCGCGTCGTGGTACTCACCACCACCCTGCCGGCCGAGGCGTTTGCCGCCTTCGACAACGTCATTGCCATCGTGCCGGATTTCTCCGCACTCGAGGTCGACGCACTGTTTGCCAGCGTGGCGCCAGCGCTGGCGCCACATCATCAATAATCACCAACGAAGAACACCATGACTACGGATATCCAAGAACAAGCCGCCGCCCCCGATGAAAACAAGATCATCGCCGAGCGCCGCGTCAAGCTGGCAGCACTGCGCGAACAAGGCGTCGCCTTCCCGAACGACTTCCGCCCCGAGCACAAGGCAGCCGACCTGCATGCGCAATACGGCGCCAAGACGCGCGAAGAGCTGGAAGAAAACCCCGTACACGTAGTGCTGGCCGGGCGCATGATGCTCAAGCGCGAAGCGGGCAAGAAAGCCGCCTTCGCCACCCTGCAAGACGCTTCCGGCCCGAAAGCCGACGGCCGCATCCAGATCTACGCCACGCTCGACCTGACGGGCGAAGCGGCCATGGCCGCCCTGCACCACTATGACCTGGGCGATATCCTGGGCGTGCAAGGCACACTGTTCAAGACCAAGACGGACGAACTGACCATCAAGGTCACCGAACTGCGTTTGATCACCAAGTCGCTGCGCCCGCTGCCGGACAAATTCCACGGCCTGGCCGACCAGGAAACGAAGTACCGCCAGCGCTACGTCGACCTGATCATGAACGAAGAGACGCGTCGCACCTTCAAGGCGCGTACCGCCGCCATCTCGTCGATCCGCCGCTTCATGGAAAAGAACGAGTTCATGGAAGTGGAAACGCCGATGCTGCACACGATCCCGGGCGGGGCCGCGGCCAAACCATTCATCACGCACCACAATGCGCTGGACATGCAAATGTTCCTGCGTATCGCGCCCGAGCTGTACCTGAAGCGCCTGGTCGTGGGCGGCTTCGACCGCGTGTTCGAAATCAACCGCAACTTCCGCAATGAAGGCGTGTCGATCCGTCACAACCCTGAATTCACGATGATGGAATTCTACGCGGCCTACACCGACTACAAATGGCTGATGGACTTCACGGAAGCCGTCATCCGCCAGGCCGCCATTGATGCGCACGGCACCGCCACCCTGACCTACGGCGGCCGCGAGCTGGACCTGGCCAAGCCGTTCCACCGCCTGACCATCGTCGAAGCGATCAACAAGTACGCTCCGGGCTACACTGCCGAGCAGTTGAACGATGCGGAATTCATCAAGGAAGAACTGAAGAAATTCGGCGTCAAGCCGTTCGCCACGGCCGGCCTGGGCGCGCTGCAACTGGCGCTGTTCGAAGAGACGGCTGAAGCGCAGCTGTGGGAACCGACCTACATCATCGACTACCCTGTCGAAGTGTCGCCACTGGCGCGCGCTTCCGACACGGTGGCCGGCATCACCGAGCGTTTTGAACTGTTCATGGTGGGCCGCGAAATCGCCAACGGCTTCTCCGAGTTGAACGACGCGGAAGACCAGTCAGCCCGCTTCCTGGCGCAAGTGGCCGCCAAGGACGCAGGCGATGAAGAGGCGATGTTCTACGACGCCGACTACATCCGTGCGCTGGAATACGGCATGCCGCCAGCCGGCGGCTGCGGCATCGGCATCGACCGCCTGATGATGATCATCACGGATTCGCCGAACATCCGCGACGTCTTGCTGTTCCCTCACCTGCGCCGCGAAGACTAATCACGGACGCAAGCCAGTAAAAAGCCGCCTGATCGCAAGATCAGGCGGCTTTTTTACTGATGCGGCCTGCTATCAGCCGGCCAGGGTCACGCGCTGGTGGCTGCGGCTGGCCTGCTGCGCCGCCAGCGCCGTGGCCAGCGCGCGCATGCCATCGTCGCCAGTGGCGGCCGGCTGCCCTTCGCCGCGCATGGCGCGCTGGAAGGCGCGCACCGAGCGCACATACAGGTTTTCATGTTCGACGGGGATGTCGACGCTGCCGCCATCACGGGTCAGGCAAATGGTGCCGATGGGGCGCTGCGTCATCACGCCGGTGGCGAAGATGGTGCCCTTGCTGCCGATGATTTCCACTCCCGACAGCGAATACGGCGCATTGAACGCGTCGTGCACCTGCACCAGGGTGCCGTTATCGAACTCGATGACGGCCATCAAACCCTCTTCCAGCCCGGCGACCGTCATGCCGCCGCTGGTGGCACAGGCGGTGACGTGGCGCGGCTCCGAGTCCAGCAAAAAGCGCAAGGTGTCGACGTCGTGCACGAACATGTCGAGCGTGACGCCACCCGATTCCGGCGCGTCCAGGCGCCAGCCGCGCAGGTGCTGCGGGAGGTTGTTCGCGTGCAGCACGCGGCAATACAGGGGCTGGCCGATCTCGCCCGCGCGTATCAGCTCGCGCACCTTGCCGTGGCTGGCGGCGTTGCGCAGGTGGTGGTTAATCCCCAGCACCACGCCCGCTTCGGCGCAGCCGTCGACCATGCGGCGGGCGTCGTCCATGTTCAGCGCCAGCGGCTTTTCGCACAGCACGTGCTTGCCCGCGCGCGCCGCCTGCAAGGTCTGCGCCATGTGCCACTCATTGGTGGTGCTGATGTACACGGCCTCCGCGCCCGGATGGGCCAGCGCCGCATCCAGGTCGGTATAACTGGCGCCGATGCCGAACTGCTCGGCGAAGGCGGCGCCGCGCGCGGCATCCGTGCTGACCAAGGCCAGCACTTCCGCGTCGCCCTGCTGGCGGATCGCGTCGACCATCCATTCGCGCGCCACGGTGCTGGCGCCGACCAAAATCCATCCGATCTTCTTCATTCGATTCTCCAGTTAAAAAGTGTGGCGCAGGCCGAGGTTCCAAGCCTGGTTGCCGCTGCCGTTGTCAGTGGCGTTGCCCACCACGTAGGCGGCGCCGTTGCGGTTGTCGATATGCGCATAGGCCGCGTACAGCGTGCTGCGCTTCGACAGCGCATAGGTGTAGCCGATGCCGATCTGGGAAGCGTCGCCGTTGGCGGCGCGCCGGTCGTCGCGCCGCACGTACGAGAAAGATACGCGGTGCGGGCCCACCGGCAAGGTGGCGCCCAGCATCAGGTCCGCGCTATCGACCGTGGTGGCGGCGCCCGCCGAGCTCTTGCTGACGGCAACGGCGCCGTGCGCCTTGACCACGCCGAAGTCCCAGGTGGCGCCAAGCACCGTGTTGCGCGCCCTTCCCCTCACCAGCGCGGCCGACAGGGTGTTGGCGTCCTGGTGTGCCATGCGCACATACAGTGGCCCGCTGGCATAGGTGGCCGCGGCGCCGGTGTAGCGCTTTGCCGCCGCGTCGCCAGGTACTTCGCCGTAGCCGTACGCCAGTTCGCCGGAAAGGCCGCCGCGCACGGGCGAGCTGTAGGTGATGCTGTTATCGACCCGGCTGATGTAGCCGGCCGTGAAGACATTGCTCATCCTGCCCGCAAAACCAAGGTAAAACGGATCCAGCGCGCCCAGGCTGCTATCGATAAAAGTGTACTGGCGGCCCAGCCGCAGCGTGCCCGCCTCGCCGGCGAGGCCGACGAAAGCCTGGCGCCCGAACAGCAGGCCGCCCTGAGCCGAAGCGCCCGTGTCAGCCAGGATGCCCGCATCCATCGTAAAGATCGCCGTCATGCCGCCGCCCAGGTCTTCGCTGCCCTTGAAACCCAGCCGCGAGCCGTTGGCGATGCCGCTGGTCAGCTTGAGCACCCTGCCGCCAGCACCGCCACTCTCGGACACCACGCCCAGGTCCGCGATACCGTACATGGCCACGTTCGACTGCGCCGAGCACAGGCCGCCGCAAGCGCCGGCGCCGATGATCATTGCTCCTACAACCTTGTTCTTCATGTCTTGCCCTGTCTGTCTTTTTATCGATACTGTTCTTAGCTCACCAGGTAGCGCGGACGCTCGCCGCGCAAGCCGGCCAGCAGGTTGTCCACGGCCTGCTGCGCCATGGCGTAGCGCGTTTCATGCGTGGCCGAGCCGATGTGCGGCAGCGCCACCACATTGGCCATGGCCAGCAGCGGATTGTCCGGCGCCACCGGCTCGCGCTCGAACACGTCGAGGCCGGCGCCATGGATCTGGCCCTGTTGCAGCGCCTCGATCAGCGCCGCCTCGTCGACGATGCGCCCGCGCGAACCATTGATAAAGATGGCGCCGGGGCGCATCAGGGCGAACTCGCGCCGGCCCATCATGCGTTCCGTCTGCGCCGTCAGCGGCAGGACCACGCAGACGAAGTCCGACCCGGCAAGCAGCTCGTCGAGCGCCACCTGGCGCGCGCCCAGCGCAGCCTCCACCTCCGGCACCGCTTCGCCGTTCACGTACAGCACCTGCATGCCGAAACCCAGCGCGGCGCGGCGGGCGACGGCGCGGCCGATGCGGCCCATGCCCAGCATGCCGATGGTTTTTCCATGCACGTTGACGCCGTACTGGCTTTCGCCCACGCTGCGCGTCCAGCCTCCAGCCTTGACGAATTCGGCCAGTTCGACGACGCGCCGCGCGCTGGCCAGGATCAGCGCAAAGATCGTGTCGGCCGTCGTTTCCGTCAGCACGTCCGGCGTATTGGCCAGCAAGATGCCCCGTTCGCGCAGGTAATCGACGTCGAACTGGTCGACGCCCACCGAAATGGTGGAAATGATGCGCAGCCCGGCAGCCGGGTCCAGCAGTTCTCGGTCCAGGCGCACGCTGGCACCCAGCAAGCCGTGCGCGCCACGGATGGCGGCGGCGAACGCGGCGCGGTTGCCCGCATCGATGGCCTCGAAATACGTCACATCGCATTCCGCACGCAGGCGCGCCAGCAGCGGTTCGGCCAGCTTTTTATAGACAACGACATTTTTTTTCATGTGTTTCCCCTGTTCGGTTCAAGATTGGACCAGCGCATCGAGCTGGGCGCGGGTCGGCAAACCTTCCATGTCGCCGGCCACCTGGATGGCGAAGGCGCCGACCCGGTTGCCGCGCCGTACCGCCTGCGCCAGCGGCAAGCCTTCCAGCAAGGCGCTGACCAGGCCGGCCGCAAAGCCGTCGCCGGCACCCACCGTGTCGACCACGTTGACCACGCGCTCGCCCGGCACCATGCCGCTGTCGCCATCGGCCGTGCGGTAATAGGCACCCTCGGCACCCAGCTTGATGACCACCAGCCGCGCGCCCTGTTGCAAATAAAAGCCGGCGACGTCGTGCGGCAGGTCGTGACCGGTGAGGATTTTTCCTTCCCCCAGGCCGGGCAGTACCCAGTCCGCCTTGGCGGCGAGGCGGTTGATCTGTTCGACCATGACGGCTTGCGAAGGCCACAGCGAGGGCCGCAGGTTCGGATCGAACGACACGCTCCGACCATGGTCGCGCATGAAGTCGAGCGCCTGACCGGCGAACGCCAGGCTGGTCTCGGATAGAGCCGCCGCCACGCCGGTGGCGTGCAAATGGCGCGCGGAAAGGAAATAGGCGGGGTCGAAGTGCTCGGGCGCCAACCGGCTGGCGGCGGAACCCTTGCGGAAGTATTCGACGATCGGGTCGGCGCCGTTCTCGGCCCTGGCCTTGAGCTGGAAGGCGCTGGTCTGGCCGGCGACGGCGACGACCCGGCTGCAATCGACGCCTTCGGCCTGCACGCTGGCGCGGATGAAGCGGCCGAAGGAATCGTCGCCCACCCGGCTCAGCCAGCCGACTTTCAGCCCCAGGCGTGCCAGGCCGATGGCGACATTCGTCTCGGCGCCAGCCAGGCGGCGCGTAAAATGCGCCACGGCCGCCAGGTCCCCCGTTTCCTCGGCAACGAACATCGCCATCGCCTCGCCGTAGGTGACGACGTCGAGCGCATACGCAGCCTGCCCCTCTTCTACCCGGCCCTCCTCATGCGGCATCATGCGGCCTCCAGCATCTGGATGTAGCGGCCCGTTTCGGCCACCAGGTCGGCGCCTTCGAGCGGGAATTCGATGGCCCGCTGCACGCCCGGTGCAAAGTGCGCGAAGACGGCGCGCCAGGCCGGATCAGCCTCGGAGACAGCACAGGCGGACAGCCGGCCCGCGTCCTCCAGGACAGCCTTGCAATGCACGTAGCGCACATACGGCGCCAGCAGGCGTGCCGCCTGCTGCGCATCCTCGCCCACCCAGCGCCAGTTGCCGATGTCGAACGTCAGTCCCACCGGCAGCCCGTCATCGCGCGCCGCCGCCAGGAAGCGCGCCATAGTTGACAGCTTGCCGCCATGGGCCGTCTGGTCGTTTTCCACCAGCAGCGCCACGGGCGCCGCCGCCAGCTGCGCGTTCAAGGCCTGCAGGTCCGGCGCGTCCGGGTAATGGCCCAGCGACACCTTCAGGTAGCGCGCCCCCAGGCGCGCCGCCTCGTCCAGCATCTGCTGCAGCAGCTCCTGCTGCAGCAGTCCGTCCGCGCCCCACAATTCGATGGGCGTGGAATACACGCTGTACAGGCCGCGCGCGGCCACTGCCGCGCCCATGCGCGCCAGGTCCGGCAAGTCGGAGGTGAACAGTTCGCGACGGATTTCGATGCCTGCGCCGCCCGCATCGGCCACCACGTCGATGAAATGGCTTTGACCCAGCTGCCTTACCCTGCTTGCGCCGTAGGCCGACGCTGCCACCAGGACGGGGCTCATTTGATCGCTCCCGCGCCGACGAACTGGCGCGCTTCGGGCGTTTGCGGGTTGCTGAAGAAGGCTTCGGACGGCCCGCTCTCCCACACCGTCCCCTGGTGCATGAAGACGGTGACGTGGGCCATGCGCCGCGCGAACTCCATCTCGTGCGTCACCAGCAGCATCGTCATGCCCGCCTGCGCCAGCTCTTCCATCACCTTCAGCACTTCCTGCGTCAGTTCCGGGTCGAGCGCCGACGTCACTTCGTCGAACAGCATCACCTGCGGTTCCATCGCCAGCGAACGGGCGATCGCCACGCGCTGCTGCTGGCCGCCCGACAGCTGCTCGGGATAGGCGTCGCGCTTGTGCTCCAGGCCCACCTGCTTGAGCACGCGCAGCGCCGTGGCGCGGCCTTGCACGTCGGGCACCTTCTTGACGATGCGCGGCGCCAGCATGACGTTTTCTTCCACCGTCAGGTGGGGGAACAGGTTGTAGCTCTGGAAGACCATGCCGACATCCTTGCGCAAGTCGAGCAAATGCTCCTGGCGCGCCGTCAGCGTATGGCCTGCCACGACGATGCTGCCGCTGTCGATGGTTTCAAGGCCGTTGATACAGCGCAGCATGGTGCTCTTGCCGGAGCCGCTGCGCCCGATCACGGCGATGACCTGGCCACGCTCGACGGCGAACGAAACGCCCTTGAGCACGTGATTGGCGCCGAAGCTCTTGCTGATATTGTCAATTTCAACGATGGGCATGGAATTTCCTTTCCAGTGAATGGCTGTAGCGCGACAGTGGGTAGCACATCGCGAAGTAGATCAGGGCGACGACGGGGAAGACGATGAAAGGCAGGAAGGTCGCGTTGCTGACCAGTTGCCCTGCCCGCGTCAGTTCCACCACGCCGATGATCGAGGTGATCGAAGTGTTCTTGATGATCTGCACCATGAAGCCCACCGTCGGCGGCAACGAATGGCGCAGCGCCTGCGGCAGGATGACGTAGCGCAGCTGCTGGTAGCGGTTCAGCGCCAGCGCGGCCGATGCTTCCCATTGCTGCCGCTGCACGCCTTCGATGCAGCCGCGCCAGATCTCGCCCAGGTAGGCGCTGGCAAAGATCGTCATCGCCGCGCCGGCCGCGATGATCGGCGACAGCTTGTAGCCGAACAAGGCCAGGCCGTAATAGGTGAGGAACAGCACGATCAGCACGGGCGTGCCCTGGACCAGCTGGATGTACAGGGCGCTGATGAAGCGCAGGAACGGGCTGCGCGCCGTGCGCAGCAGCGCCACCGCGAAGCCGGCGATGCCACCCGTGATGAAGACGATCAGCGACAGGCCGATGGTCCAGCGCGTGGCCTCAAGCAGAAATTGCAGGTTATCCCAGGAAAAATCACTGATCATGTCATGCTCCCATGCGCACCGCGCCCAGACGGCGGCGGCGTTTGAAGACGATCTGGCCCAGTACCCAGAAGCTGAAGCGGAACAGCAGGGCCAGCAAGATGTACAGCACCATCACGACGATGTAGATCTCGAAGCTGCGGAAGGTTTCCGCATCGAGCAGGTGGGCGGCGGCAGTCAGCTCTTCGGCGGAAATGGCCGACACCACGCTCGAGGCGAGCATCATCAGCGTGAACTGGCTGGCCAGCGCCGGATACACTTTTTCCAGCGCCGGCAGCAGCACTACATGGCGCATCACTTGCCAGCGCGTCATGCCCAGCGCCTGCGCCGCCTCCAGCTGCGACGGATGCACGGCGCCTATGCCGGCGCGCACGATTTCCGCCGCATAGGCGCCCAGGTTGACCGTCATGGCGACGAGCGCGGCGCCATTCGCGTCCAGCTGCAGACCCAGCGACGGCAAGCCGAAGTAAATAATGAACAGCTGCACCAGAAACGGCGTGCTGCGGATCACCTCGACATACGCGCGCACCAAAGCGCGGGCATAGGCGGGACCGTTCTTCAGGATGACGGCGGCGCACACGCCCACCGCCAGTCCCAGCACCATCGCCAGGGCGCTCAGGCGTATCGTCAGCGCCGCGCCCCACAACAGACGGTCCAGCGATTGCATGACGAGCTCGAAATGAAATTCATACGGCATACTCAACTCCTTATCTACGTGCACATCCCCGGCGGCGCCACCATGGTGGCGCGCCGTACGGACCAACACTTTCCCTATGCGGCTTGCGGTATCAGAAGGTCGGCAATGGCGGCAGCGGCGCGCCGCTCCACTTGCGCGCGATGGCGTCGAGTTCGCCGTTCAGCTTGACGTAGTAGATGAAGTTGTTGAGCCACTGATGCAGCTCGAAGTCGCCGCGGCGCACCGCCATCGAATTCGGTTGCACGGAATACGTGAACCTGACCTCGATCTTGCCCGCGCCGCGGGTCTTGATGATGTCGAGCGCCATCGTGCTGGGGATCGACACGGCGTCGACCTGCTTGCTGAGCAAGGCCTGGGTGACGGTGGCGTCATCCTCGAAACGCACGATGGCCGTGCCGGCCGGCGCCATGCGGCTCAGCGCCGTGTCATTCGTGGTGCCGCGCGTCACGCCCACCTTCTTGCCCTTCAGGTCGGCCAGGGCCTTGAATTTGCCGCCGACCGGCGCGACGATCGCCAGTTCGAACGCGCTGTAAGGCATGGTGAACATCAAGGTCTTGGCCCGTTCCGGCGTGGGCGCCAGGGTCGCCACAAGGAAATCGACCTTGCCCGACTCCAGCGACGGCACGCGTGAGGGCGCCGTCAGGGGCACCACTTCCACGGGCAGGTTCATGTATTTGCCGATCAGGTTGGCGACATCGACGTCATAGCCGACGGGCGCGCCCTTGGCGTCGATGCTGCCAAACGGCGGCGTGCCGCTGACCACGCCGATGGTCAGCTTGCCTTTCTTGATGAGGTCGCCAAGCGTCTGGGCGCCCGCGTCGGCGGCCGCGCCCAGGGCGCAGGTGGCGGCGAGCGCACAAGCCACGATCTTCGCGTAAAACAGTGTAGTCATCTTCATGCTTCAGTCTCCTGTGATCCCGGTACCGGCCTCGTCGAGGCACTTCCGGGAATATTGTCAAATGGACGATTTAGTTCGTCTCTTGCCGTGTCGTTTCAACCTCGTGCCAACCTCGTGCAACCATTGCCCTGCCTGCCTATCCATACTCCTTTCCAGTGAGAACATCTTCTATGAAACCGGTTCCATACCTTCCCCAAAAAAAAGGGCAACGCCCTCTTCCCCGTCAATCTGCACTCTTGCCCGCAATTCCTCCCTGGGTCGAGTTGCGCACAATCAACTTACCCGGCAACAGCACCTCGCGCGGCGGGCACTGCTCGCCCTGCAGGCGCGACAACATGCACGTCATCGCCGAAAAGCCGATCTCGTAAGTCTGCTGCTCGATCGTGCTCAGGCCCGCCAATGGCGACCACGGCAATTCGTCAAAGCCCAGCAGGCCCACGTCTTGCGGCATGCGCAGCGCGAGGCGCTGCAGCATCAGCGCCAGTTCCAGCGCCACCATGCCGTTCGACGCCAACAGCGCCACGCGGCGGCCGCGCCACTGCGCCAGGCATCGCCGCACATGCGCGTCGATGGAGGGCCGGTCGTCCAGGTCCACCGCCAGTACTTCGCCCACGCAGCCGGGATGCTCGGCCATCACGGACTGAAAACCCTCGGCGCGCATCAGCCGCGAACTGACGCCCGTCAATGGCGGCGCGACGAAGGCGATGGCGTCGAAACCCTGTTCGATCAGATGCGAGGTGGCCAACCTGCCAGCCTGTACATTGTCCAGGCCCACCAGGTCGAAATCGGCGCCCTCGATGCGGCGGTCGACCAGCACGATGGGCATGTCCGCCTGCTGCAAGTCAGACGATTGAATGTTGCGCCCCTGCGTGTTGACGATCAGCCCTTCCACGCTGTACGAGCGCAGCGCTGCCAGCGACTGCCGTTCGCGCAGTTCGTCATTGCCTGTATTACACAAGATCAAGGTATAGCCATGCTGCTGGCAAGCCGCCTCCACGCCTTGCAGCACTGCCACCGTGTAAGGGTTCAGCATGTCCGCCACGACCATGCCGATCAGGCGCGTGCGTCCACGCTTGAGGCCGCGCGCCATCTGGTTCGGCTGGTAGCCGAGGCGCGCGATGGTGCTGGTGATCTGCTGGCGGATATTCTCGGACAAAGCGTCCAGTTCGCCGCCGAGAAAGCGCGACACGCTGGTCTTCGACACGCCCGCCTCGCGCGCCACTTGGGCGATGGTCACGGGCCGGGCTGGCTCGCCGGAAACTGTTTTTTTATTGCCGCGTACTGAATCCAAGGTTGCTCTCCACTACCTGTTGACGTTCATATTTTTATTTTGGAACCGGTTCCAAAGATAGCACCCACGCATCGATGACGCAAGCGATTTGATTACTTGTGGTGGCGAAAGCACGCTGGGGGCAAATGTGAAAGGCGCCACCCTCCCCCGGCAAACGCAGGGAGAGAGCGGACGGTGACTTGCAACACCTGACAAAACCGTAGCGAGCGGAAGGAAGGCTGGGCGCCCCCGATGGCTCGGGAAGCGCAACTGTACGAAGTACGGGGCCGCCGAGGCAGTGAGCATCGCAGACCGCCAATTACGACGCGCAATAGGTTTTGATAGGTGTTACTAAGTAGCTTACTGGATCACGGTATAGCAAGGTACGTATGCCGTACCGGCCAGCTTCATGCGGTGCTGCGCCACGAAGGAGGCCAGCAGCGCATCCATGGGACCCATGATGTCCTTGTCGCCATGGATTTCGAAGTTGCCGTGCTCTTCGATCGAACGGATGCCGTCGTCCTTGACGTTGCCCGCCACTACACCGGAAAACGCGCGGCGCAGCTGGGCTGCCAGCAAGTGCGTGGGCTGGTTCTTGTGCAGGCTCAGGTTACGCATGTTTTCATGCGTGGGGTGGAACGGCTTCTGGAACTCGTGGTCGATCTTCAGCAGCCAATTGAAATAATAGGCATCGCTGTGGGCCTTGCGAAATTCGCGTACCAGGCGGATGCCTTCGAGCATTTCGCGCGCCACCAGTTCCGGGTCGTCGATGATGATTTTATAGCGCTGCTGCGCTTCCGGACCCAGGGTGTCGCTGATGAACTGGTTGATCTGCACGAAGTACTCGCGCGAGGTTTCCGGGCCCGTGAAGATCAGCGGGAAGGGAATATCGGCGTTGTCCGGGTGCAGCAGGATGCCGAGGATATACAAAATCTCTTCGGCCGTGCCCGCGCCGCCGGGGAACACGACGATGCCGTGGCCCGCGCGCACGAACGCTTCCAGGCGTTTTTCGATGTCCGGCATGATGACCAGGTCATTGACGATGGGGTTCGGCGACTCGGCCGCGATGATGCCCGGCTCGGTGATGCCCAGGTAGCGGCCATTGTGCAGGCGCTGCTTGGCGTGGCCGATGGTGGCGCCCTTCATGGGCCCCTTCATGGCGCCCGGGCCGCAGCCGGTGCAGATGTCGAGGCCGCGCAAGCCCAGCTGGTAGCCCACTTCCTTCGAATAATTGTATTCGGCGCGGTTGATCGAATGGCCGCCCCAGCATACCACCAGGTTCGGGTTGAGCTGGGTTTGCAGCACGTTCGCGTTGCGCAGGATATGGAAGACGGCGTCCGTCACGCCTTCCGTGCTCTGCAAGTCGAATTTCGGATTGCCCGTGACTTCATCGCTGACGAAGATAATGTCGCGCAGCACGGCAAACAGGTGTTCGTGGATGCCCTTGATCATCTTGCCATCGACAAAGGCGATGGCTGGCGCGCCCTTGATGTCGAGCTTGATGCCGCGCTCGCGCTGAATGATGGAGATTTCAAACGATTGGTAGCGCTCCAGCAAGGCGCGGCCATCGTCGATGGTGCTGCCGCAATTCAAGACCGCCAGCGCGCAGCGGCGGAAAGTGTTGTACAGGCCGCCCTGGCTGGTGTCGAGCAGTTTGTTGACTTCAGTCTTGGAGAGCACGTCCAGGCGGCCTTCCGGTGAAACCAGAGTATCGATAACGTCGTGTTCCATAATGCGAAAAATCCCTTTAAAAATCGATGCTCGAAGGTCTTGCAGCCTTAATATACGACAAGTCAGGCAAGTTGTGCTGTGCCGCCGCAAAATCGCCGGGGCCGCCCTTGCCTGCAAACCGGTTTGACTAATATGAAACAGTCATTCTTGCTAATGCAAATCGAAACTTACGCTCAGCGCAATTTGTAGATTAGAATGCCAGCCTATTGGAATTCCCGTGCGTGAGGTTCTTCATGAGAGTCCCCGCCGCCCGCAGGCTTCCATAAGTTTTTTTATCGATTGACTATAATAATTTTTCAGGAGGAACCGCATGAGCGGTGCGACTACGCCCAACAAGGAAGCCGTTATTCCCGAGTTCAAGCAGATTATGGGCCATCCAGGCCCATTATGGATGTTGTTCATGACTGAATTCTGGGAACGCTTCGCGTTCTACGGAGTTCGCTGGGCGCTGGTACTGTACATCGTTGCCCAGTTCCACGGCGGCGACGGTTCGGGACAGGCAGCGGCCAACCTTACCTACGGTTCCTTCCTCGCGCTGGTGTACGCCGGCGCTCTGTTCGGCGGTTACATCGCCGACCGCGTCATCGGTTACCAGCGCTCCATCCTGCTGGGCGCCGTCTTCATGGCCGCCGGCCTGTTCTGCATCTCGGTACCGAACCAGGACATCTTCAACCTGGGCCTGGCCACCATGATCGTCGGTAACGGCATGTTCAAGCCGAACATCTCGACCATGGTCGGCAAGCTGTACGCGACCGCCGATCCGCGCCGCGACAGTGGCTTCACGATCTTCTACATGGGCATCAACATGGGCGCCATGGCCGCGCCCGTCTTCACGCAATGGCTGGCAGGGTCGATCTTCGGCACCAGCGATATGCCTGCGTACAAGATGGTCTTCATGGCTTCCGGTTTCGGCATGCTGATCAGCCTGGTATGGTTCTTCATCGGCCGCCGTGCCCTGAAGGGCATCGGCGCACCTGAAGCCGGTGCCGGCAGCCCGATGCGCGTCGTCTGGGTGGCCGTCGGCTCGCTATGCGTGATCCCGCTGATGTACTTCCTGCTGACCGTTGGCGCTGAAAAGTTGCAAATCGTCCTGACCGTGTTGTTCGCCGGCCTGGCCGTCATGCTGATGATCGAAGGCATACGCAATGGCAAGGTGGCGCGCGACCGCGTCATCGCCATGCTGCTGATTTTCGTCTTCAACATCCTGTTCTGGATGTTCTTCGAACAGGCGGGCAGCTCATTCACCTTCCTGGCCGACAAGATCGTCAACCGCGACCTGGGCTTCGCGATCTTCCCGACCGCCTACTTCCAGACCGTCAATTCGGTGGCCATCATCGTCTTCGCGCCTATCATCGCCGCCGTCTGGGTCTACCTGGCGCGCCACAACGTCAATCCATCGATTCCGCGCAAATTCGGCCTGGGATTGCTGGGCAATGCATTGGCTTTCGGCTTGCTGATCTTCGCTCTGTCGAGCCTGGTTGGTGCTGACAACAAGATCCCGTTCTGGACGCTGGCGACCGTGTACATGCTGCAATCGATCGGCGAACTGTGCCTGTCGCCTATCGGCCTGTCGATGGTCACCAAGCTGGCCCCTGTGCGCCTGGTTGGCCTGGGCATGGGCGGCTGGTTCCTGTCGACCGGTATCGGCAACAACCTGTCGGGTATCTTCGCCAGCTACGTCAGCGGCGAAAGTGGCATGTCGGTGCAGTCGGCCCTGTCCGGCTATACCTTCGGCTTCTGGTCCCTGCTGGGCGCCGGTGTCGTACTGTTCCTGATCGCACCGCTGATCAACAAACTGATGCACGGCGTGAAGTAAGCGTCTTGTACTAGCTCAAAACGGCGGCCTGCGGGTCGCCGTTTTTCATTCCGCCAGCCGTTTCACCCTGGCCTGGCGGTACAATACCGCCATGGCCAGCGGCCACCCGACCAACCCCGATAAAGAATCCCATGTCCAGCATCTCCACCACCACGCCCCTCTCCGACGACGAATACGCCGAACTCGACACCCTGCTGGCCGCGCCCGCCCTGGCCGACGCCGCCATGGACGTGTCGATGCTGGAAGGTTTCCTCACGGCCGTCGCCCTGAGCCCGAAACAAATTACCGTTGAGCAATGGTTGCCCTGGGTCTGGGACAAGGCGGCGGGCAGCGCCGCGCCCGCGCCGGACGAGGCCAGCGAACGGGCAGCCAGCCTGGCGCTGCGCCACCACGCCTACATGGTCGAATGGCTGACGAAGGACCCGGACAGCTTCGAGCCCATCTACGTCTGCGGCCCCGAATGGAGCGTGCCCGCCTGGTGCGCAGGCTTCCTGCTTGGCACCAGCCTGGACAAGCCCCAGTGGGCGGCCCTGGCCGTCAGCCACCCTCAATACCTGGCGCCGTTCCAGCACCTGGCCACGGCCAGCGAGCTCGACGACGAGGCGGCCGAAACGGCCATGGATGGCGTGATTCCCGCTGTCATTGCCATCAATGCCGCCTGGGCGCGCCAGCGCCACCTGAAAAGTCAGGTGCAAAGCCAGTCCGGCGCGACGGTCTTGCGCGACGTACCGAAAACGGGCCGCAACGACCCGTGCCACTGCGGCAGCGGTAAAAAATATAAAAAATGCTGTGCCGACGCCGATAGCGCGGCTGGCCAAGGCTAAAGCGACGCCTCCTTGCGCCAGCTGCTGACGGCCCTGTTGCGTTTCCTGCTGCGCCACGCGCTGCAGTTCGCGCTCTTTATCGTCATCCTGCTGGCCGGGCGCTTGCTGCTGGCCGAATGGCGCGCCTACAGCGCCGCCAGCGAGGCCGTCACCGCGCTCAGGCTGGCCGCCAGCGGCGCCGATCATCATGGCGCCGGCCTGGCGGATGCCGCCACATCCAGGGTCAACGCCCTGCAAACAATCTCACAAACGGCCATCACCGCCCGCCTGGCGCAAGTACAAGCGCAATTGCGCCAGCTGCGCGCGCAGCAGCAGCCGTCGCTGTTTACCCTTCCCCTGCCCGACACGAGCACCTTGGCCATGCACGCACGGGAAGAAGCCACGCGCCGCGTGGAAATCGAGGTGCTGGCGCAGGAAGAACACTATTTGACCGCGCTTCAGGCGGCCCTGAACGGCGAGGATGCGCGGCATACCCTGGCGCGCCTGCATGCGGAACATGTCGACGCGTATGCCGCGCTGCAAAATAATGTGCGCCAGCGCCGCGAACTGGAAGCGCAGCACCCCGTGGCCGCGCGCCTGCCCGGCAGCGATGCTCACGCGCAGCTGTCGCAGCTCGAAGCGCAAGGCCAGCGCCTGCGAGACATCAACCTGCAAGTCTACAAGGCCTGGACAGCACAGCGGGCGCGCACCAACGATGCGGCCCGCCCCGCGCCCTTCGCCATTGACGACAGCGCGCTGGCCGGCGCACTGGCGCCCGTGCAGGCGGCGATTACGGCAGGAGAAGCACAGCTGGCGAGCAACTGGATCGCCCGCTGGCGCGGCCCGGTCATGGACGTGGTGCCCACGGCCGCCCTGCTGGTGCTGTCGGCCATCCTGCTGCCGCTAGCGATCAAGGCCTTCTTTTACTTCGTGCTGGCGCCATTGGCTTCGCGCCTGAAACCATTGTCCATCGGGCACGCGCTGAACGTGACAGCCACTACTCTCCCCCTGCCGCCCGATGGCCAGTCCCGCATTTCCGCCGTCTCGCAGGCGCTGCAACTCGGACCTGGCCAGCAGATGCTGATCCACCCGGCATACCTGCAATCGTCGCCCGTCAGCAGCACCAAGCGCACGCAGTGGCTGCTGGACTGGCGCTTCCCGTTCACCAGCCTGGCCGCCGGCATGGTGGCGCTGACCCGTTTGCACAGCGACGCGCCAGCGTCCGTGACGATTTCCGCCAGCGACGACCCGCTGCTGGAAATCGCCATCGTCCACCTGCCTGCCGGCAGCGCGCTCGTGTTTCAGCCGCGGGGCCTGGTGGGTTTGATCTGCGACTCGGGCCAGCAGTTGGCGATATCGAGCCACTGGCGTCTGGGCAGCCTGCACGCCTGGCTCACTTTGCAGCTGCGCTTCATCGTCTTTCGCGGCCCCGTCACCCTGATCGTGCGAGGCTGCCGCGGCGTGCGGATGGAGCGGGCAGGCCAGGGCCGCAGTATCAGCCAGTCCGCCACCCTGGGTTTTAGCACCGACGTGCTGTATTCGACCCTGCGCAGCGAAACCTTCATCCCCTACCTGCGCGGCCAGCAGGCCCTGCTCAACGACCGCTTCGACGGCGACAACGGCGTCTACCTGTACGAAGAAACCCCGCGCCACGGCAAGCAGCCGGGCAAGGTGGGCAGCTGGTTCGAGGGTTTCACGGACGCCCTATTGAAAGTGTTCGGCATCTAGCCGAAGCAAGCAAGATGAACGACTTCCTGTTTGCCGATTTTCTCGAGGACCAGGCCGTGTATGCGGCGGTAGAGGCCTACTGGCAGGCACGCCTTGCCTTCCTCAACGGTCTATGCGCGCCGTATCTGCGCACCGCGTTTGCCAATGGCCAGCCGTTCAATGACGGCAATCCCATCGTCAACCTGGCGGACCGGGCCGCTGGCAAGGCGGCGCGCATCGTGCAGGAATGCCCGCTGGAGTTCGGCCCCTGCTACACAAGCTTCGAGCAAGCCATCGAGCTGGCCTGCAGCGATGGACAGCGCCCGGCGCGGGAAAAAATCATCGTGCTGACCTTGACCGCAAACTCGGCGCAACGCGCCGAGGAAGAACTGCGGGCCTGGTTTGATCCAGCGTAAGGCCGCGCGCTACCAGAGGTAGGCCATGCGCAGGCCGACATTGCGCTGCTCGCCATAATTACAGGCCCGCGCCGAGAAACACGAGGCGACATGGTATTTGTCGAACAGGTTCTTGACCGTCATGCTGACGCTCAGGCCGCGCCAGACGCTGCGGGCCTGCCCCAGGTCATAGCGCAGCGACAGGTCGGCCAGGGTGAACGCCGGCACCTGGAAAGTGTTCTCCGCATCGCCCCAGCTGGCACCGACATGGCGCACGCCAGCGCCGGCCGACAGGCCGCGCAAGCCGCCGGCAAAGGCGTAATCGGCCCAGGCCGAGGCCATCTGCCTGGGCACTTCAAATGGCGACTTGCCCTGCACGTTCGAACCCCACCTGTCCGGATACGCCTTAGTCACTTTCAGGGGATTGTAGGTCAGGGACGCCAGCAGTTTCAGCTGGCTGCTCGGCTGTGCCGCCACTTCCAGTTCGATGCCGCGCGAGCGCACTTCTCCCTGCTGGATCGAAAAGTTCGGGTCATCCGGGTCCGTCGTCAGCACATTCTGGCGGCGCAGTTCAAATGCGGCTGCGGTCACGGAAAGATGCGCGCCAGGCGCGTACTTCACGCCGACTTCCACTTGCCGGGCCGTTTCCGGCGCGAACGGACGGTCCAGGCGGTCCGCGCCGGAGACGGGCGAGAACGATTCGCTGTAACTGGCGTAAGGCGCCAGGCCGTTCGCCGCCAGATAAGTGATGCCCGCGCGCCCAGTGAATGCCCTGGGCTTGCGCAAAGTCGTGGTCGAAGGCGATACCAGCAGATTGAGCTGCTCCTGGCGCGTCCAGTCCTGGCGCCCGCCCACGGTGAAGACCCAGCTGCGGTACTGCATGCGGTCTTGCAAATACGCCCCCAACTGCCGGTTATGCTCGCGGCGCAGGGCATCGGGTGCCAGCGCCGCCAGGTTCAGCGGACTGCCGTAGACGGGGCGGTAGATATCGATCTGCGGACCGTCGGCAATATACGAGCTGAACGAAGTATTGCTGCGGCTGTAATCGATGCCGGCAACCACCTCATGGCGCAGCGCACCTGTCGCCACATGGCCCGTCACGCTTGTATCGAGCGAGTACACGCTGCCCTTGCCGTCGCGCGTATCGATCTCGCGGTTGGTGATCGCCTTGTCGATCAAATTGCCGTAACGAAACATGTACTGTTCATGGTTATCCGCGTGCAGGTAGCGAAAGTTCTGCCTGACTGTCCATCCGTTGTCGAAGGTGTGGCGCGCCGCGTAGCCCGCCGAAGCGACGCGCGTTTCCTCACGGTCGAAGCCGGGCTCCCCCAGGAAACGCGTCAGCGGCAAGCGGCCGTTGGGATTGCTGCCGTTCAGGGCCTCCCACTGCACGTTCGACGATTGCATGGCGCGATTCTTCTGGACAAAGCCCAGCAAGGTGATGCTGGTGCGGGCGCTCGGCGTCCACGTCAGGCTGGGCGCCAGATAGTAGCGGTCGTCCCTCATGTCATCGATCTGCTGGTCCGCATTGCGCGCCAGCCCCACCAGGCGGTACTGCAGGCTGCCATCGTCCGCCAGCTTGCCGCCCACGTCGAGGGCCAGTTGCTTGCGCGCGTAGCTGCCGAGCGATAATTCGACCTGGTTCAGCTGGTCCGCCGCGGGGCGCTTGGCGACGAAATTGACGATGCCGCCCGGTGCGTTCTGGCCATATAACACGGACGAAGGCCCCTTCAGCACTTCCACCCGCTCGGCACCGTATGGTTCCACACCGAAGAAGCCCAGCGTCCCCATGGGCATCAGGCGCATGCCATCGAGGTAGAACGCGCCCGAGAACTGGCTGAAGCCGCGCACCGCCAGGCTGTCGTCGGCAGGATTGGCGCCTGCCGTGTTGCTGCGCAAGCCGGCCGTGTACTGAATCGCGTCGTTCAGGGTACGCACGCCCTGGTCATCCATGCGGTCGCGCGTGATGACGGATACCGATTGCGGCACTTCCAGCAAGGAAGCGTCGGTCTTCGTGGCGGTACTGCCGCGCCGCGCCACATAGCCGCTGACCTTGCCCCAGGGGTTTTCCTCTTCCGCCTGCGCGCTGACGGTCACGGGCGCCATCGTCTGCACGCCATCGGCCGCTGCGCCAGTAGCGGACGCGGTGGTGGCGCGCAGCGCATAGCCGCCACCGGCCGTACGCACGGCATCCAGCCCGGTGCCGGCCAGCGCGCGAGCGAGCGCATCGTCCACCGCATAGCTGCCGCTGACGCCACGGCTGCGCAATCCTTCCGTCGTGGCCGACCCAAAGGCGATCAGCAAGCCCGCTTCACGCCCCAGCCGGTTCAGCGTCGCTTCCAGCGGCCCGGCCGGGATGGCGTAGTGGCGCAGGGCCTCGGCCTGTCCGGCTGTCTGTGCCTGCGCCGGCGCGCCGGCCAGGCTGACCACGGCGCCCAGGCACAAGGCATGCACCAGGTGGGCGAGCGGCTTCATTGCCAGCAGGCCCGGTAGCCGGCTGCGCGTGGATGGGAGGAATGTGCTGCGATCGTTCATGGCATGCCTTCGTATCATGGGATGGGTGGAACGGGCCAAAACCTGTGCCCTCACTTCCCTTGACAAGGCAGCGTACAAAAACAGTCCATGTATTTTCAGTTTATTTTTTCGTGGCGCGCGGCCGCAGCGTGACCCAGAAGCGCGTCAGATAATGCAGCTCTACGGGCAAGGCCTCCACCAGCGCCAGTAGCGCCCTGTCGGTATCGGCCAGCGGATAGGCGCCCGATACCAGCAGATGCGCCAGCGCCGGGTCGCATGCCAGATGGCCGCGCCGATGGCGCGACAACTCCAGCAGGAAGGCGTCCAGGCGCATGTGCGCGGCGACCAGCATGCCGTCAACCCAGGCGCCCGCGCCGGCATCAAGCGCATGCGCCGCGCCCAAGCCGTCGCGGGTAAAACTGCCCTCCTCGCCCGCCTGCAGCACGCGTGCCTGGCCATGGGCCGCCGCAGGCCGCAGCTCGACAGCTCCTTCCAGCACGCCGACCTGCACGAAACCGTCGCGCTGACGCACGATAAAACGCGTGCCCAGCGCCCGCGCCGTGCCATCGGCGGTGTGCACGAGGAAGGGCCGCCGCTGCGCGTCGGGCGCCGTCTGCAGCAGTACCTCGCCGCGCAGCAGCTGCACCGCGCGCGCGCTTGCGTCGTAGCGCAGTTTGATGGCGCTGTCCGTATTGAGCACCAGCGTGCCGCCGTCCGGCAGGCGCAAGCTGCGCCGCTCGCCCGTGGCCGTGCTGGCATCGGCATTCCACGACTGCCAGACGGGTGCCTGGCGCAACAGGGCGGCGCTGCCGCCCGCAACCACCAGCGCCGTCAGCAGGCGCACCGCGCGGCGCCGCTGTGCGCCTGCAGGCGCGGCCAGAGCGGCGCTGGCCAACGGCGGCGGAATGCCCGCCAGCTGGCCGCTGACCGCCTCGATGCGCTGCCAGGCCCGTTCATGTTCGGCGTCCTCGGCGCGCCAGCGCTGCCAGGCATCGAGTTGTGCGGCAGTGGCGTCACCGCCCTGCACCGCCAGCCACCACTGCACGGCCCGCCGCGCCACGGCGGGCGCCACGCGTGCGGCGGCAACCAAGCTGCCCAGCGGAAGCTGTAGCTCTTCATCCATCGTGCTGCTCCGGGAAAAAGCAGCGCAGGGCCGCCCTGGCCAGATGGCGCTTGACGGTGGACAGGGAAATTCCCAGCTCGGCGGCGACCTCCTGCTGCCCCATGCCGTCGAGCTGCACCAGCAGGAAAGCTTGCCGGGCCTGCCCAGGCAGCGCGGCCAGGCGGCGGTCCAGCTCCACCAGCCGTTCCAGGAACATCAGGCGCACCTCGGGAGGCGGCGCCACCGGTTCCGGCATCAGGGCAAGAGCATCGAGGTAGGCCTGCTCGATGGCGCGCCGGCGCACATGGTTGATCAGCAGGTTGCGGGCGATCGTCGTCAGATACGCGCGCGGCTCCTGCACGCCTTGCATGCCTTGTGGCGCGAGCACGCGCAGGAAGGTGGCCTGTGCCAGGTCGGCCGCGTCGAAGGCGTTGCCCACCTTGCGCTGCAGCCAGCCACGCAGCCAGCCGTGATGCTGGCGATACAGAATGGCGATGTCATCGAAGTCATGCAGGGAGACGTGGTCGGCGGACATGGAGCGGCGGGTCTGGCGGATAGCACAAACTTAATGAGAATTATTCTCAATTATAGGCAGAAGTGAGCGACTCGGCAAGATCAGTGGCTGCCGCGGCCAGCGCAGGCGGCTCAATCCGCCCTGAAATCAGCCTGCAGCAAAGCGTAGACATGCAGGTCGACAAACACGCCGTTTAACCATTCCGCCTGCCGCAACACACCTTCGTGGGCAAATCCCAGCCGCCCGGCCAGCGCCATGCTGGCGTGATTGCCGGCCGCGCATTGCAACGCGATGCGATTCAATTGCAGCACGCCAAACGCATGCGCCAGGACGGCGCGTACCGCCGCGCTGGCGATGCCCCTGCCCTGGAACTGCCGTCCGACGTAATAGCCAATGCTGGCCTTGCGGTCCGCTGTATCGGTCTCTTTCAGGCGGATGCTGCCGCATAAGGCCGTGCCGGAAAAAATATGCCGTTCCAGAATGTCACCGCTGGCGGCGCGCGCGGCAGCGGCGCACAGATACTCCCGGGCATCGTCGACGCACGCCAAATGCACCACGGCGGGCAGGAAGGCGTGCAGGTGCTCACGGTTATGCCCCACCAGTTCAGCAAGGGCTTCGGCGTGTTGCGCCAGGGTTGGAACAATAGAGATATCAGGAAATGCTGAAAGATTCACGCACAAAACCCTGGCGGGCCGAAAAAGTGAAAGTAGAAAAAACTGGCTTGACCGCTACGCCGCAATCGAATGCGACACCGTCAGCCACTCGCCCGGCTGCAGCTTGGCCGCTGCCTCGCGGGTGGCCAGCACGCTGTCGGGGTCCAGGTCAGACCGGTTCAGCTTGTAGGAATAGGCGAAATCGTCGGCATCGAATGCCTGCCCCGCCTTGACGTAATACTTGAAGCCGACAAAGGAGTCGGGATTGGTGACGACAGTGTATTCAAGCGTGACGCTGTTCATGGCGGGCCTCGTCGACGTTGGTAAAGTATTCATTATGCGTCAATTCCGTCGGCAGCGACGCAGCAACGGCGCATCGCCGTCATGCGCACCCATAAAAAAAACCGCCCGGGTCGTTATGACACCGGGCGGTTTTCATTGGATAGGCTACAGCATCACGCCTGCGGGCTGTCCGCCTTTTTCTCTCTAGCGACGACGTACAGCAGCACGATGATGAGCGCATACGGCAGCAGTGACAGCGCGTCCGAATGCAGGCCCGCATAAAACGGGTTGCCGTGCTCGGCCCAGTCGGCCATCATCTGGTCGAAGTGCGTCAGCACGCCGGCTGTAATCGCAATGATGATGCCGGCCAGCGCGCCGCCGGCGATGTAGCCGGACGCCAGCAGCACGCCCGAACTGCGGTCGCCCGCCAGCTGGCGCTCTTCCTCGTTCAGTTTCGCGTTGTGTTCCAGCTTGTTGTTGCGGCGGTCCGCCAGCCAGCGCACCAGGCCACCGACGAAGATCGGCAAGGTCGATGACAGCGGCAGGTACACGCCCACGGAAAATGCCAGCGACGGGATGCCGGCCATTTCCAGCACCACGGCGATCATCACGCCGAACAGCACCAGGGTCCACGGCAGTTGCTGGTCGAGGATGCCCTTGATGATGTAGGACATCAGCACGGCTTTCGGCGCATCATATTTTTTCACTTCCGAGCCATCCGGACGCTTGCTGTAATGGCCATTGATGCCCGGGTCGACCAGGTAAGCCAGCTGGCCATCTTCCTTGACAAAATATTTGCCGGCCGGGCCGCCCACGGTGTCCGTCTTTTGCCAGACTTTATACGTATTGTGGTCAGCGTCGGCTTGCGGGCCATGCAGCTCGCCCGTCACGGTCAGCTTCGACGCGTCCACCGTCAGGCCAGGCGCTACTTGCGCGGCCGGCACGTAGACGGTGCTCGCCTCGTTCAGTTTCAGCAAAATCGGACCGAGAATCAGGGCGGACGACAGCGCGCCCGCCAGAATCGCATACTGCTGCAGGCGCGGCGTGGCGCCCACCAGGTAGCCGGTTTTCAAATCCTGCGACGTGGTGCCGGCATTGCTGGCGGCGATGCACACGATGGCGCCCACCGACAGGGCCGTCACATAGTAACGCCCGCCCGTCCAGCCCATGAGGAGGAAGATCAGACAGGTAAACAGCAAGGTGGCCACGGCCATGCCGGAGATCGGGTTCGACGAGGAGCCGATTTCGCCCGTCAGGCGCGAAGACACGGTGGCGAACAGGAAGCCGAAGACGAGGATCAGCAGCGCACCGAGGAAATTCATGTGCAGCGGCGTGGCGAAGGTGATCACGGCGATGATGGACAGACAGCCGATGATGACCCATTTCAGGGGGATGTCCTGGTCGGTGCGCAAGGTGGAATTGCTCTTGACGCCCTTGCCGATGCCTTTCAGGCCAGCCGACAGGCTGCGCCAGATCATGGGCATGGCGCGCACCAGGGAAATCAGGCCGCCGGCGGCCACGGCGCCCGCGCCGATATACAGCACATAGGCGCTGCGGACGTCGTCGGCGCCCATTTCGCTGATCAACTTGGTACCCGGCGAGAGCACGGTGGTCAGGCTGTCGCCAAAGAACTTGATCATCGGGATCAGGAGCAGGTAAGACAGTACGCCACCGGCCGCCATGGTGGCGGCGATGCGCGGGCCGATGATGTAGCCCACGCCCAGCAACTCAGGCGAAATCTCGGCGCCGATGGAGCCGCCCTTCAGCGGCGCGGCAAATTCCACGCCCGGCGTGTCCTTCCAGCCCTTGAACGAGATATTGAAGACCTTGTACAGCAAGCCGACGGCGAAACCGCCGAAGATGATCTTGGCGCGGCGCTTGGCGTCCAGCGCGGCAGCCGAATCCTTCTCGATGCTTTCGCCGGCGGCGATGCGCGATTCTTCCGTGGCGGCCGCCTTCAGTACTTCAGCGCAAGCCGTGCCTTCGGGGAATTTGAGTTCCTTGTGCTGGTCGACGATCATGGTGCGGCGCATGGGGATCATCATCAGGATGCCCAGCAGGCCACCGAGGATACCGACCAGCATGACGCGCGAGATTTCCAGGTCGAAGCCGAGGATAAGGATGGCGGGCATGGTCACGCCAAGGCCGAAGGCCAGCGATTCGCCGGCCGAACCGGCCGTTTGCGTGATGCTGTTTTCCAGGATTGACGAATCCTTGCCGCCCACCTTCTTGGCCAGGCCGAACAGGGTGATGGCGATCACGGCGACGGGGATCGAGGCGCTGACAGTCAGGCCCACTTTCAGCACCAGGTAGAGCGAGGAAGCGCCAAAGACCATCCCCAGGATGACGCCCATGAACAGCGCGCGGAAGGTCATCTCGGGCAGCTTCGCATCGGCCGGAATATACGGCTTCACGGCGCTCGGCATTGCATCTTTTGCCATAAATAAATCCTTAATTGTATAAAATAAACAGCCCGGATTGACGCCCGGGCTATTTGCTTGAAGCCGAGACTATCGCACAGCCACGTTTCGATGAAAAGGTTTTTTGCTCCCCGTCCCTGCGCCCCGGCCGCACAGGAAGCGCCGGCGCATTGGTCTATAATCGCTGCCACCGTGCCTTGCACGCTACTGTGAGACTGCCTTGACTGCCAAACGATCAGGATTCCCCTGGCCTTCCCGCCGCGCCACCATGCGCGGCTTCATCATCGCCGGCTGCGCCGCGCTGGCCGCCGCCGTGCTGCTGGCCGCCTACCTGTTCCTGTACGTTCGCCCCCGCCTGCCCGAGCTGGGCGTCATCACTGACTACCAGCCGAAGATACCGCTGCGCGTGTACACGGCCGACAATGTGCTGATCGGCGAATTCGGCGAAGAACACCGCGACTTCGTGCCGATTGCGCAAGTGCCGGAAATGATGAAAAAAGCCCTGCTGGCCATCGAGGACAGCCGCTTCTACGAACACCACGGCATCGACTTCGTGCGCGCCGGCGGCGCCGTGCTGTCGAACCTGCGCCACGGCTTCGGCCACGGCGGCGGCTCCACCATCACCATGCAGGTGGCGCGCAATTTCTTCCTGACGCGCGAAAAAGTCGCCTCGCGCAAGCTCAATGAAATCATGCTTGCCCTGAAGATCGAAGCGGCCCTGTCGAAAGAACAGATTCTCGAGCTGTACATGAACCAGATGTACCTGGGCCAGCGCTCGTTCGGCTTCGGCAGCGCGGCGCAGACGTATTTCGGCAAGCCTTTGTCCGAACTGTCGATCGCCGAAATGGCCATGCTGGCCGGCTTGCCGCAAAACCCCTCGCGCCACAACCCGATCAGCAACCCGAAGAAGGCGCACGCGCGCCAGCAACTGGTGCTGAAACGCATGCGCGAACTCGATTACATCAGCGAGGGCCAGTACCAGCAGGCGCTGGCGCAGCCCCTGCATATCAACAGCCGCGGCAAGCAGGGTTTTGATACGCACGCCGAATACGTGGCCGAACTGGCGCGCCAGGCCGTGTACGCGCAGTTCAAGGAAGACAGCTATACCAAGGGCATCAGCGTCTACACGACCATCCTGAAAGCCGACCAGGACGCGGCCTACGCCTCGACGCGCCGCAACGTCATCGCCTACGACCAGCGCCACGGCTACCGCGGCCCGGAAACCTTCATCGACATGCCGGCTGACCCCGAGCAGCGCGACGACGCCATCGATGCTGCACTGCAAAAACGCCCGGACAGCGACGGCTTGATCGCCGCCGTCGTCACGGAAGTCGGCAGCGGCAAGGTGGTGGCCGACACGGGCGACGGCGACGCCAAGGCCATCACGGGCGAAGGCTTGCGCTTTGCCGCCCCCGCGCTGTCGGCCAAGGCGAGCGCAGGCATCAAGCTGCGCCCGGGCGCCGTCATCCGCATCACCAGGGACGGCAAAGGCCATTGGTCCATCACGCAAGTGCCGCTGGTGGCCGCCGCCTTCGTCTCGCTGGACGCGGACACGGGCGCCTACCACGCCATGGTGGGCGGCTTCGACTACAACCTGCAGAAGTTCAACCACGTCACGCAGGCCTGGCGCCAGCCCGGTTCGGCCATGAAGCCCTTCGTGTATTCGGCGGCGCTGGAAAAAGGCTTTTCGCCGGCCACCCTGATCAACGACGTGCCCCTGGAAATGCAGGCGGGCGGCAAGGTGTGGGCGCCGCAGAACGACGACTTCAAGTTCGACGGCCCCATCACCATGCGCTACGCGCTGGCGCAATCGAAGAACGTGGCCTCGGTGCGCATCCTGCGCGCGCTGGGCGTGTCCTACACGCACGATTTCCTGGAAAAATTCGGCTTCGACCCGGCCCGCCAACCCAGCAATCTCACCATGGCGCTGGGCACGGGTTCCGTCACTCCCGTGCAGATGGCGGGCGCCTACGCCCTGTTCGCCAATGGCGGCCACCAGGTGGAGCCGTATCTGATTGACCGCATCGTCGACGCCAAGGGCACGGTATTGATGCAAACCAAACCGCCTGTCCCGAACGACGACAAGACCCTGGCGCTAGACCCGCGCAACGCCTTCGTCATGGACAGCATGCTGCGCGAAGTGGCCCGCACCGGGACGGGCGCGGCGGCGACGAAAAAACTGGGGCGCAGCGACATCGCCGGCAAGACGGGCACCACCAGCGACGCCGTCGATGGCTGGTTCGCCGGCTACGGCGGTGGCATCGTGGCCGTGGCGTGGATGGGCTATGACGAGCCGAAATCGCTGGGCGGACGCGAATTCGGCTCGACCCTGGCCATGCCGATCTGGATCGACTACATGCGCACAGCGCTCTCCACGCGGCCACAAGTGACGCGCGCCGTGCCGGCAGGCCTGAGCCAGGTCGATGGCGAGTGGCTATACGACGAGTTTATCGACATGAATGGCGTCAAGACGCTGGATATGGATGTGGAGACGCCGACGGACCCGGCGGCAGTGCCGGAGACGCTCCCCATAGAAACCACGAACTGATGAACCCGTAGGTCGGGTTAGCCGGCACGGCGTAACCCGACATGCGCCGCCGTCCGCGCGTGTCGGATTACGCTACGCTAATCCGACCTACCTCGCCTACGTCTTGACCATGCTCAGATACCCGCGCACCGTACTGACGACGCTATCGGCAAAATCGTCGACATTAACCTTCGCCGCGCGGTACTTCCAGCGCTTCACGTACCAGTCCTGGAACAGGGCCAGGCAGTGGGCGGCCAGCAAGGTGGGGTCGCCCTGCGGCTCCGGCTCGATTTCCCCGATGGTGGCGGCGATCAGCGTCTGCACATACAGTTCCGAATTCTTCGCCATGCTGCGCTGCTCTACCTGCAGCACGCGCGAATCCATGAAGACAAAATAAAACCACGGCTGCAGCACTTCGGACAGGTAGATCGACGAGCGTATCATCGCCTCGAGCCGGTCCAGCGGCGACTTCACGTCGGCAAACAGCAGCGGCAAGGCTTGCGTGGCGTGGCGCACCACGTCCTCGATCATTTCGGCCAGTTGATCCTTGCTGGTGATGTAGCCATACAGGCCGCCCATCGACAGCCCGGTCTCGCGGCACAGGTCGCGCAAGCTCATGGCGCGGAAGCCCACGTCATTGGCCAGACGGAAGGTGGCGACAAAGATGCGTTCGAGATTTTCCAGCGCCGGCTTGCGGCGCTTGACGCCGATACGTTCCGCGTGGCGGTCAAGAATATATTCCCAGATGTTTTCGCCATTTAAAGGCGTCATCTGCTGAAACTGTTCAAAATTAAAATGGGTCGACAAGTGCATTCCCAAGTAGCGGTGTAAGAGCGAGGTCCAGGCAATGCCTGTACGCGGCAAGGCAAGACGGCGGGACGGCTGATGCCGGGCCGATTATAGCTCAGGAAAACAAGTATTTGACCTTTCAACTATGCAATGGGCGCATACGCAACGCCAACTATCCACAGTTATTGCACTGCATCATACAATTCACTGCAATTTACATCCAGCAGTGCTACATTCAAAAAACCGAGCGCTCGCTATCTTTAATGCATCGATAGAATGTGAAGGGGCACACGGCACATCGCTACAGCATCGACATTTCCACTATTAATTGACTATGCATATAGTCGATCACTAATACATAACGGAGACAAAATGAAGACTCGCTTCTGGCAACTGCTATCCACCCTGCTGCTTTCCCTCGCCATCCTGCCTGGCAGCGCCAGCGCCGCCGGCTACACGCAAACGAAGTACCCGATCGTGCTGGTGCACGGCCTGTTCGGCTTCGACAAGCTCGGTCCCGTCGAATATTTCTATGGCGTGCCCGCCGCCCTGCGCAGCGGCGGCGCGCAAGTGTATGTGACTACCGTATCGGCTGCCAACAGCACCGAAGTACGCGGCGAGCAATTGCTGTCGCAGGTGCGGCAAATCCTCGCCGCCACGGGAGCTGCCAAGGTCAATTTGATCGGCCACAGCCACGGTGGCCCCACGGCCCGCTATGTCGCTTCCGTGCGGCCCGACCTGGTGGCATCCGTCACCAGCGTGGCCGGCGTCAACAAGGGTTCCAGGGTGGCCGATATCCTCAGCGGCGCCATTCCCAACACCAGCGGCGCGCTGGGCAATGCGCTCGCCTCCCTGATCGGCATTTTGTCGGGCAACAAGGGACTGCCGCAAAACGCGGGCGCCTCGCTGACCTCCCTGTCCACGGCCGGCTCACTGGCCTTCAACAGCCGACACCCGCAAGGCATCCCGACCACCGCCTGCGGTGAAGGCGCCTACCAGGTGCAAGGCGTGTACTACTTTTCGTGGAGCGGCGCGCAACCGTATACGAATCTGCTCGACGTGGGCGACCCTGCCCTGGCGGCCATCAGCCTGGCCTTCGGCGGCGTCAAGAACGATGGCCTGGTCAGCAGCTGCTCCAGCCACCTGGGCAAGGTGATCCGCGACGACTACGCCATGAACCACCTCGATGAAGTCAACCAGTTCGTCGGCATCGTCAACCTGTTCGAAACGAACCCCGTCACCGTCTTCCGCCAGCAAGCCAACCGCCTGCAAGGCCTGGGACTGTAAGGAGATGCGCATGCACGCGAAATGGATCATCGGCGGCAGCCTGGCAGCCCTGGCCCTGTACCTGGTGCTGCGCCCGGGCGAACCGCCCGCCCCGCCACAGGAAAAGCCGGAAGCGGACCTGTTCGCGTTCGTGCGCTCGATGCAAGGCACGCGGCCCGACGGCAACGTGACGGTGGCCGCCGGCGACAAGCTGGTGGTCGACGCGGAACTGGGCCATCTGTTCGACTACTACCTGGCGGGGCTCGGTGAAAAACCGCTGGCGGCCATCCGCAGCCAGATCGAGGCGGAACTGGACAAGCGCCTGGCGCCCGTCCCCGCCCGCGAAGCCAAGCGCCTGCTGGATGCCTGGCTGGCCTACAAACAGGCGCTGGCTGGCACGGAACAAGCCTTGCCGGCGCAAGCCGATGCGGCCCTGGCGGCGCGCGCACGCCTGCAGGCGATGCGCGCGCTGCGCGGCAATTATTTTACGCCCGAGGAAAGCGCGGGGCTGTTCGGCGCCAGCGATGCGTATGACGACGATGCCGTGGCACGCATGGCCATCCTGGGCGATGCGGGCCTGGACGAAGCACAGCGCCAGGCGCAATTGGCGGCGCTGGATCAAAAAATGTCGCCGGCCCAGCGCGCCGCGCGCGATGCCCCGCTGCAGGTGGCCCAGCTGGACGCCTCTGTGAAGACGCTGCGGGCACAGGGCGCCGGCGAGAATGAAGTCTATCGCCTGCGCGCCAGCACCTTCACGCCGGCAGCGGCGGCGCGCCTGGCGGAACTGGACCGCGAGGAATCACAGTGGCAGCAGCGCATCATCGCCTATCAGGCACAGAAGGCGCAGCTGGCCAGCCTGCCCGGCGGCGCGCAGGATACGGCAGCCATGCAGCAGCTGCGCGACGCCAGCTTCACGCCGGAAGAACAGCGCCGGCTGGGCGCCTACGAATAGCCATCAGGCCAGCTGCACCAGCAAAGCCGCAGCCGCCATCACGTCCGTGGTTTCGCGCCCCTGCCGGTAGCCGGCATGGACAGGGGCCAGAACGGCGTGCGCGGCGGCGCGGCGTCCTTGCACCAGCAGAACGGTCGCCAGGCTGGTGGCGCAGCGCAGTTCCCAGCCTGGCGCCTGCTGGCCTCTGGCCAGTTGCAACGCCTCTTCCAGCTGCACCCGTACGGTTTCCAGGCCGAGCGCATCGCCTTGCGCCAGCGCCCGCCAGCGGTGGTGCGCATCGCGGCGCAGCACTTCCGGCGCACTCCACGGCGCCACGCCCATGCGCGCGCGCCGCAGCGCCTGGCTATCGGCGGCGGCGTCGTGCAGGGTGGCCATCAAATCGATTTGTATAGGCCAGCTGCGCACCGAGGGCCAGGGAAACTCCGTCATCGCCTCGCCCGCATCGAGCAGGCGCTGGTAGGCGGCACCCCAGGCGCTCCAGTACAGCAGGCCATATCGGGCAGCATGCTCGCACAGCAGGCAAGTCCAGGCATGCGCCAGTCCTTTCTGCCCGCACCACAGGGCGACGGGGATGGCATTGATGGCCAGTGCCACGCACAGTGTGACACGATTGTGCTCGAATCCCACCGTCACCGCCTCGCGCGCCAGCGCCAGCGCATCGTCGGGACGGCCCTGCATCCACAGGCAGCGCGCCAGCGTGCCGCGCAGGCAGACCTGGTGATCGGCCAGCAAGGCATTGTTGAAGCCAAGCTGGCCGGCGCCCTCGGGGTGCGCCAGCACCATGCGCGCCAGTGCCGCCGACTGCGCGTAGCGCCCCCGCAAATACTCGCCCGCCGAGCGCATGCGCGCCAGCACCAGCCGCATCGCCGTGTCGTCGCGCGCTGCGCACAGGGCGGCAAGCTGGACCACGTAATTGTCGGCGCCCTGGAAATCGGCCATCTTCAGGCTGCAGATCCACATGCCGCAAATCGCCTCGGCGCGGCGGCTGTCGTCGTCCGTGCGCATGGCCAGCGCATAGCCGCGCTGGAAGGAGCGCAGCATGGTGCCGGTGACGCCCTGCGTATGCAGCAGCAGGTGCGCCAGCGAGGCATGCAGCTGCATCTCGCTGTCGGGATCCTCCACCGCATGGGTGGCCATGCATTCGAGCGCCCGCTCGACGCGCACGCGGTATTCATCCATCAGCGACAGCTGATAGAACAGGGTTTGCGCCGCCAGGGTCAGGGCCACGCCCAGCGCCACGTCACCGTCCTCGCCGAAGGCCCAGTCGATGGCTGCGCGCAGGTCATCGACATGGCGGCCGTAGCGCGCGCTCCAGTGCGCCGGGGCCATGCTTTCCCAGTCGGCGGCGATGCGTCCGGCCAGGCCCAGGCAATGGCGTGCATGGCGCAGCAGCACGGCGCCCGCGCCCCCGCTCGCCGATAGCTGGGCCGCAGCGTAGGCGCGCGTGGTGTCGAGCAGGCGGTAATACACATGCTGGCGGAAAAATTCGATGCTGACGAGGGACTTGGCCGCCAGGTCGGCCACCGTGTCGAAAACCTCGCAGCCCACCACGGCGCTGGCCGACTCCAGGCGGAACCGGCTCCTGAACACGCTCAGCGCCTGCAGCACCTGACGCTCCTGCGCATCGAGCAAGCCGTAGCTCCAGTCCAGGGTGGCGCGCAGGGTCTGGTGGCGCAAGGGCATGTTGCGCGCGCCGCGTGTCAGCAGACGAAAGCGGTCATCGAGCTGGCGGCGCAATTCGTGCAAGCCGAAATGGCCGATGCGCCCGGCCGCGAGCTCCAGCGCCAGCGGGATGCCGTCGAGCCGCCGGCAGATATCCACCACCACAGGCACATCGGCGTCGGCCAGCATGAAGGCATCGTCGACGGCCGCGCAGCGTTCGCAAAACAGCTGCACCGCCGCGAAATGGCGCGCCGCAGTCACATCGGGCACGGCATCGTCCGGCGGCAATTCCAGCGCGGGCAGGCGCAGCAACTGTTCGCTGGAGATGCGCAGCGGCTCGCGGCTGGTGGCCAGCACGTGCAGCAGCGGTGCGCCCTTGAGCAAGGCATCGGCCAGCGTGGCGGCCGCGCCGATCACGTGCTCGCAGTTATCGAGCACGATCAGCATGTGGCGCGGGCGCAGGTAGGCCAACAGGGCCGGCATGGCGTCGCCGGCCGGCACCGCCACTCCCAGCGCCGTGGCCAGCGCCAGCGGCACCAGGCGGCCTTCGTCCAGCGGAGAAAGGTCGACGAAACACACGCCGTCGGCATAGCGGCGCAGCACGCGCATGGCCAGGACGACGGCCAAGGTGGTCTTGCCGATGCCACCGGGGCCGGCAATGCACAGCAGGCGCAATTGCAGCAACTGGTTGGACATCGTTTGCAGCGCCTCGGCGCGGCCCAGCATGCGCGTCAGCATGACGGGCAGGTTATGCCACGGCTCCACGCCAGCCGTACCGGACTCCGGCCGGCCCGTGTGTGTCAGCGGCGCCAGGAAGCCGTAGCCGCGCCCGGGGATGGTGGTGATGTAGCGCTGGCCATCACGGCCATCGCCGAGCGCCTTGCGCAGCGCCGCCAGGTGCACGCGCAAGGTCGCGTCATCCACCACGGCATGGGGCCAGACGATGTTCACCAGTTCATGCTTGTCGACGATGTCGCCGGCGCGCTCCAGCAAGGCCAGCAGCAAGTCCATGGCCCTGCTGCCCAGGCGCAGCGCGCGGTCGCCCTCGAACAGCAGGCGTTCTAGCGGCAAAAGGCGAAACGGACCGAATACATAGGCCGGGACGGGACTGTTTATCATTCTTGCGTGGGGGAGAAAGTGGTCAAGCATGCGGCTGGCAGTGACCATATTTTACTGAGCATCCGCGCCACGCCGCATGGCGCCATGTTGCGGCGCTGTTACACGGCAGGCCGGCGCGCCAGCGGCCAGCAGCGCGGCCACGTCGGCCGCAGGTGCCGGGCGGTGCAGGTAAAAGCCCTGAACCTGGGGGCAGCCCAGGCGCCGCAGCTGCGCCAGCTGTTCGCCGTTTTCCACGCCCTCGGCCAGCACCTGCAAGCCCAGGCCGCGCGCCATTGCAATCGTCGAGGCGACGATCACAGCATCGCAGCCACTGCTCCCCAGGTCGCGGATGAAGCAGCGGTCGATCTTGATGGTCTGAATCGGCAGCATCCTGACATGGCTCAATCCCGAATGACCGGTACCATAGTCGTCGAGCGAAATGACCAGGCCCAGCGCGCGCAGGCGGCATAGCACCTGCGTTGCCTGCGCCATGTCGTCGATGCAGCAGCTTTCCGTCACTTCCAGCTCCAGCAGGGCGGGAGGAATGGCGTGCCGCTGCAGGCAGCGCAGTACAAAATCGGGCAAGTGCGGCTGGCACAGCTGGCGCGCAGAGACATTCACCGCGACAGGCACCAGAGGCAGGCCCGCCACGCGCCACTGCGCCAGCTGGCGGCAGGCGGCATCGATGCCCCAGTTGCCCAGTGCGGCGATGGCGTCGGTCTGCTCGGCCAGGCCGATGAAGGCGTTCGGGTAGATCAGGCCATGGTGCGGATGGTCCCAGCGCAGCAGCGCTTCCAGGCCGACCAGGCGCAGTTGCGCCGTATCGAACTTGCCTTGGTAGTGGAAGCAGAATTCGCCGTCGACGATGGCGCTGTCCAGGCGCGCCTGCAGCTCGCTGCTGCGCGCCGATGCGGGGGCTATGCCGCCTTGCCCCAGCAGCAACCGGCGCCGCGCCCACCACAGCATGGCGCAGCCCAGCGCCAGCGACATCAACGCCACCTGCGCTACATGCCGCAATGGCGCGCCGTCCAGCCAGATGCCCAGCGGCAGGCAGGCGGCCAACGCACAGCACAGCAGCGCCCGCGCGCGCGGGCCGCGCCTGAACCTTGCCAGGCGCGCCACTAGGCCAGCAGGCGCGGCACGGCCCGCGCAGGGCGACCCGCCAGAACCGCCGGCCCCTGCTGCAGGCGAAACACGCTGACCACCTGCAGCAGCTTTGCCGCCTCGCCTTCCAGCGATTGCGATGCCGCCGCCGCTTCCTCCACCAGGGCGGCGTTCTGCTGCGTCACTTCATCCATCTGCAGCACCGCCTGGCTGACCTGGCCGATGCCCGTGCTTTGCTCGGCGCTGGCAGCCGTGATGTCGGCCACCATCTGGCTGACCCGGCCCACGGCGGCCACCACGTCCTGCATGGTGGCGCCGGCCCGCGCGACCAGGGCGGCGCCTGCGTCAACCTGCTGGGTGGAATTGGCGATCAGGGCACGGATATCGCGCGCCGCCGCCGCGCTGCGCTGTGCCAGGTTGCGTACTTCCGTCGCCACGACGGCAAAGCCGCGCCCCTGCTCGCCCGCGCGCGCCGCTTCCACGGCCGCATTCAGGGCCAGGATATTCGTCTGGAAGGCTAGCATGTCGATTACGCCGATGATGTCGGCAATCTGCGCCGACGACGCGCTGATGGCGTCCATGGTATGGATCACCTGCCCCACGGCTTGCCCGCCGGCGCCGGCGATGTTCGCCGCCTCGATGGCCAGCACGCTGGCATGGCGCGCATTGTCCGCGTTCTGCTGCACGGTGGAGCTCAGTTCCTCCATGGCCGACGCCGTCTGTTCGAGCGCGCTGGCCTGCTCCTCGGTGCGCGACGACAAGTCGATATTGCCGGCCGCGATCTGCGACGATGCGGTGGCGATGGTATCCGTGCCGCTGCGCACCTGCTGCACGATCTCGAGCAGGTTGCCGTTCATGATGCACAGCGCGTCGAGCAGCTTGCCCGTTTCATCGCCGCCGTGACTGCCGAAAGTCGATGTCAGGTCGCCTGCGGCCACGGTCTGCGCCACTGTCAATGCGTGCAGCAGCGGCTTGACGATGCTGCGCGTGACCAGCCAGGCGGTGACGAGCGAGAACAGCACGGCCAGCGCGCTCAGCGCCAGCATCATCTTGCGCGCCGTGGCGTATTCCGCGTCCACCTGGGCGCCCGCCTCCTCCATCAGCTCATGCTGGAGCGTGATCAGGTTTTCCAGCGCCGCCATGTAGCGCAGCTGCTCGCCGCGCACCGTGCCGAGCAGCAAACTGGCCGCTTCGTCGCGCGCGCCCTCTTCCAGCAGGGCCAGCACCTTGTCGCGCCCGCCGTTGAAGGCGGCGCGCGCCTGGGTCACGGCCGCCATCAGTTGGCGGCCCTGTGGCGACAGCACCACCTTGTCCAGCTGCGCCAGTTCCTTTTCCGTTTCGGCGCCAGCCCGGGCGATGGTGGCGCGCTCCTGCGCCAGCTGCTGCGGCTCGCTCATCAAGAGCAGGTTGCGCGAGGAGCGCGCGATGATGTTGACATTCTTGATGATGTCGTTCGCCAGCACGGTTTTCGGATATTTATCATCGATCACGTCGCGCATGCGCTGTTCCAGGCTCGACAGACGCAGCATGCCCAGCGCGGCGGTCGCCAGCAGCAGCAAGGTCAACAACGCAAAGGAGCAGCGCAGGCGCGTGCCGATTTTCATATTTGCCATCTATTCGCATCCTTCAGTGTGGTGCATCGGCCATCGCGCCGGACTCGCATGCAAGGCTGACGGCAATGGCTGCCGCCTGCCACGAATGGCCGGACGCAACAGGCGAAGGGGGCAGCCGGGATGTGGCCGAGGCGGGAACAAGGGGTGGTACGGCAGGCAGTGTGAGTTATCTCACAAGCAATGTCGCGTTAAGTTTTGAAAAGATTTGCTTAGATAGCAAAACAGCTATTTATGTAACGCTGTTTTTTTAGTAAGTAGTAACCGCAGTGCACGCGTGGGCACGCAGGCAAAAACGGCCGCGCAGGGCGGCCGTCCGGAAGCGCATGCTGGCGCCGTCAATCCATCAGAACACTTCCCACTCGTCGTCGCGCGGCGCGCTGTTGCGCGAGGACGGTACGGCGTGCAGGGCCGGGCGGCCCGCGGCAGGTCGCGATGGCGGACGCGGTGCCGGCCGCTTCGGTACGGCGCTGGCCATCACGGCGCGCGGCGCGGGCGCCTTCGTGCGGGCGGCGGGCGCCTGTGCGCCATCGAGCTTGAAGACGCTGACCACACCAGCCAGCTGGCCCGACTGCTCCTGCAAGGATTCGGCTGCGGCGGCCGCCTCTTCCACCAGGGCCGCATTTTGCTGCGTCACCTGGTCCATCTGGCCGATGGCTTGGTTGATTTGGTCGATGCCCGAGCTTTGCTCCTGCGTCGCCAGGCTGATTTCCGCCATGATGTCCGTCACGCGCTGCACGCTGGAGACGATTTCGGCCATCGTGCTGCCCGCCTCGGCCACCAGCTTGCTGCCAGCGTCGACCGCCACCACGGAGTCGCCGATCAGGGTCTTGATTTCCTTGGCCGCCGCCGCCGAGCGTTGCGCCAGGTTGCGCACTTCTGTCGCCACCACGGCGAAACCGCGTCCCTGCTCGCCCGCGCGCGCCGCTTCCACGGCCGCATTCAGGGCCAGAATATTCGTCTGGAAGGCGATGCCGTCGATGACGGAAATGATGTCGACGATCTTGCGCGAGGAATCGTTGATGGCCTCCATGGTCTCGACCACCTTGCCCACCACCTCACCGCCCTTCACGGCGACGCCGGAAGCACTCAGCGCCAGCTGGTTGGCCTGCTGGGCATTGTCGGCGTTCTGCCGCACGGTGGAGGTCAGCTCCTCCATCGACGATGCCGTCTCTTCCAGCGAGCTGGCCTGCTCTTCCGTGCGCGAGGACAGATCCAGGTTGCCGCTGGCAATTTCCGACGATGCCGTGGCGATGGTCTCCGTACCGCTGCGCACCTGGCCGACGATGTTGACCAGGCTGGAATTCATGTCTTTCAGCGCCTGCAGCAGCTGGCCCGTTTCTTCCGTCGTGTGCACCTCGATGTGGCTGGTCAGGTCGCCCGAGGCCACCGTTTGCGCCACTTTCACGGCCGAATTGATCGGCTGCGTGATGGCGCGCGTGATGTAGGCGGCGCAGCCGATGCCCAGTGCCGACGCTAGCAAGCCCAGAAGCAGCATCAGGCTTTCCGAACGCACCACGGCAGCGCTGCCATCCTTGACGCTGGCATCGGCCACGCCATTATTGAGCTTGATGATCTCATTGAGGGTGGCTTCGGCCTTGCCGAACAGGCTGCGCGAATCCAGATACTGCTTGTAGAACGCCACGAACAGGGTCTTTTGCTGCTGCTCGTCGCGATTGTCGGCCAGCTGGCGCAGGATGGCGCGCACCCTGTCGTCGTCCGCCTTCCAGGCCGTCCACTCGCCCTGGAAGCGCTTCCACAGCACGGCTTCCTCCGGCGTCTGCGGCAACGGCTCGTACAGCTTGCGGCCCGCCTCGATATTGCTCCAGGCCTTGGTGCGCAGCTGCAGTGCTTCCGCGAACTTGTCTTGCGCCTGGTAATTGTTTTCATAGATGGCGGCCGTCAGGGTGGCGGCAGCGACGGCCGTCTGGCCTTCGCTGATCATCATCAAGCCCTGGATCGACGGCAGGCGCACCACGCCGATTTCATTGACTGCGGTGCCCACGGTGGCGATACCCGTGTAACCGCAGATGCCCACCACCAGCAAGGCCGCCATCATCACGGCGACGAGGGTCGCCAGCTTCCATTTGATCAGTAAATTCTTAAACATGGCTAGGTCCTTTATAAAGTCACGACGACTGCTGGCGAGGTTCGGGCTGGCATGTTCGAGTAAAACAGCTGACACTTGTATAAAGGTGGCGGGGATGGGGCGTACGCTTCGTTACAATTGGCGAGAATTCATAAGTGGAAGCATAGAGGAAAAATATGTTTATGGCTGATACATACTTGATACAAAACAAGATTTATTTCTTTACTGTGGCGCGTATTGCACAGCGGTCAGAAAAAATGGCCTGGCGCCCAGCTTTGGTGCAAAAAAATCCCCGTGCGCCACTACTGGCTGCGCAGTTCATAGTCGTATAAGATAGTCAACACGTACACCACAGGAACAGCATGGCTTATCCTATCGAACACAAACTGGTGATCGGGGTCGCTTCCAGCGCCCTGTTCGACCTGGCCGAATCGCACCAGGTCTACCTCGACAACGGCCCCGAGGAATACCGCAAGTACCAGGAAACGCATATCGACACGGTTTTGCCGCGCGGCGTGGCCTTTCCCTTCATCCGCCGCTTCCTGAACATCAACAAACACTATCCGCGCCAGTCGCCCGTGGAAGTGGTGCTGTTTTCGCGCAATTCGCCCGAAACGGGCTTGCGCGTCATGCACAGCATCGCCCACTATGGCCTGGACATTTCGCGCGCCGCCTTCATGACGGGCAAGTCGCCCTACCCCTACCTGCCCGCCTTCAACGCCTCGCTCTTCCTCAGCGCGAATGAAGACGACGTGCGCAGCGCGCTGGCCTGCAACTATCCGGCCGGGCTGGTGCTGCCGTCGCGCACGGAAGACGACGAAAACGACGAAGAACTGCGCGTGGCCTTCGATTTCGACGGCGTGATCGCCGACGACGAAGCGGAAACCGTGTTCAAGCGCAACAATGACGTCGATGAATTCCACGCCCATGAAACCCTGAACGTGGGCACGCCGCACCGCCCCGGCCCGCTGGCCGACCTGTTCCAGAAACTGGCCACCATGCAGCGCCTGGAAGAAAAGGCGCAGCGGCGCGACCCCGGCTACAAGAAGATACTGCGCATTGCCATCATCACGGCGCGCAACGCACCGTCGCACGAACGGGTCGTGACGACCCTGAAAAGCTGGGGTGTGGCGGCCGATGAGACATTTTTCCTCGGCGGCATGGACAAGTCGCGCGTGCTGGCCGTGTTCAAGCCGCATATTTTCTTTGACGACCAGCTGAGCCACCTGAAATCGGCGGGCGGCACCATCCCGATGGTGCACGTCCCCTTCGGCATTGCCAATGTCCGCGCATGATAAAACCTGCTGCGCGTCGCGCTTTGCGGCCTGCGATGCTCACTGTGCTCAAGCACAGTTGCGCTTCTCGGCCACAAATCACTGCCGCTCGCGACGGTTTTCTCAAGCGCGGAGATATAAGTGATGGTCTATAATCTCGCCTGTCAGCGCCGTCACTGGCGGCGCTGCGCGCACCACAGCTGTCCCACTCAACTGCCTCTGCCACTAGTGTCATCGCCTGCATGTCCTTAGACTTAAAAAAAGCTCTCCCCAAGCCTGGCAACCGCTACGCGCTGCCCGCCCTGTATGGTTCATCCGACGCCTATGCCCTGGCGCTGGCCGCTTTGGCCTTGAAAGCGCGGGGCCAGATGCTGGCCGTTGTGGTGGCGCAGGCCAGCGACGGCCAGCGCCTGCTCGATGAAATCCCGTGGTTTGGCGGCACGGAACTGCGCTGCCATCTGCTGCCGGACTGGGAAACCCTTCCCTACGACGCCTTTTCGCCGCACCAGGACCTGGTCTCTGAACGTCTGGCCACCCTGCACGAAATCCAGACGCGCCAGTGCGACGTGCTGATCGTGCCGGCCACAACGGCGCTGGTGCGCCTGGCGCCACCGTCCTTTTTGGCCGCCTACACCTTCTTCTTCAAGAAGGGCGAAAAGCTCGACGAAGCACGATTGAAGTCGCAACTGACCCTGGCCGGCTACAGCCATGTCTCGCAAGTGATGTCGCCCGGCGAATACTCGGTGCGCGGCGGCCTGCTCGACCTGTTCCCCATGGGCTCGGCCCTGCCTTACCGGCTGGACCTGTTCGGCGACACCATCGAAACCATCCGCACCTTCGACGCCGACACCCAGCGCTCGCTCTACCCCGTGCACGAAGTGCGGCTGCTGCCGGGGCGTGAATTCCCCATGGACGAAGCGGCGCGCACGACCTTCCGCAACCGCTGGCGCGAGCAGTTCGAGGGCGATCCATCGCGCTCGGTCGTCTACAAGGACATCAGCAGCGGCATCGCCTCGGCCGGCATCGAATACTATCTGCCCTTGTTCTTCGAGCAGACGGCCACCCTGTTCGACTACCTGCCGCCTGACGCCTCGCTGGCCCTGGTAGGCGAGATCGATGCGGCCATCGGGCGCTTCTGGACCGATACCCAGTCGCGCTACCGTTTTTTGAAGGCGGACCGCGAGCGGCCGATCCTGCCGCCCGAAGCGCTATTCCTGTCCGACGAACAGTTCTTCGGCCTGGCCAAGCCGTATCCGCGCCTGGCCATCACGAAGTCGAACGACGCCCTGGCCTCCGAACTGTCGGCGCCCGTGCCGAACATCGCCGTCAACCGCCGCGCCGACGACCCGCTGGCCAACCTGCGCAGCTATCTGCTGCAATCGGGCCGCCGCGTGATGATCTGCGCCGAATCGAACGGCCGCCGCGAAACCCTGCAGCAGTACTTTACCGAATACGATCTGCACCTGACACCAGTGGAAGGCTGCGACGGCTTCCTGCAGTCCGACGCCAAGCTGATGCTGGGCGTGGCGCCGCTGCACGCGGGTTTCGAACTGTTTACGCCAGAAGGCAATCTGGCCTTCATCACCGAGACGGAGCTGTATGCCGGTTCCGGCCGCCGCGTCGGCACCAAGAAACAGGAAGGCGTGACGCAGGTCGAATCGATGGTGCGCGACCTGTCGGAGCTGAAAATCGGCGACCCCGTGGTGCACATCAACCATGGCATCGGGCGCTACATGGGCCTGACCAGCATGGACCTGGGCGAAGGCGAGACGGAATTTTTGCACCTGGAATACGCCAAGGACACGAAACTGTATGTGCCCGTGTCGCAGCTGCATGTGATCTCACGCTATTCGGGCGCCTCGCCGGAAGACGCGCCATTGCACTCGCTCGGCTCGGGCCAGTGGGAAAAAGCCAAAAAACGTGCAGCCGAACAGGTACGCGACACGGCCGCCGAGCTGCTCAACCTGTACGCGCGCCGCGCGCTGCGCCAGGGCCACTCCTTCGAATTCTCCGCGCACGACTACCAGCGCTTCGCCGACAGCTTCGGCTTCGACGAAACGCCGGACCAGGCCGAGGCCATCCACAACGTCATCAAGGACATGACTTCCGGCAAACCGATGGACCGCCTTGTCTGCGGCGACGTCGGCTTCGGCAAGACGGAAGTGGCCTTGCGCGCCGCCTTCATCGCCGTCATGGGCGGCAAGCAGGTAGCGATACTGGCGCCCACCACCCTGCTGGCGGAGCAGCACGCGCAAACCTTCGCCGACCGCTTTGCCGACTGGCCCGTGCGCATCGCGGAATTGTCGCGCTTCCGCAGCGGCAAGGAGATCACGCAGGCATTCAAGGGCATGGCCGACGGCACGATCGATATCGTCATCGGCACGCATAAACTGCTGTCGGACGACGTCAAATTTACCCGACTGGGTCTGGTCATCATCGACGAGGAACACAGGTTCGGCGTGCGCCAGAAGGAAGCCTTGAAGGCCTTGCGCGCGGAAGTGGACGTGCTGACCCTGACGGCCACGCCGATTCCCCGCACCCTGGGCATGGCGCTGGAAGGCTTGCGCGACTTTTCCATCATCGCCACGGCACCGCAAAAGCGCCTGGCCATCAAGACGTTCGTGCGCAGCGAGGGCGAAGCCATCATCCGCGAAGCGTGCCTGCGCGAGCTCAAACGGGGTGGCCAGATCTACTTCCTGCACAACGAGGTGGAAACCATCCAGAACCGCCTGGCCATGCTGACGGAACTGCTGCCCGAGGCGCGCATCGCCGTGGCGCACGGCCAGATGCACGAGCGCGACCTGGAAAAGGTCATGCGCGACTTCGTCGCCCAGCGTTTCAACATTTTGCTGTGCACGACGATCATTGAAACGGGCATCGACGTGCCGACGGCGAACACCATCATCATGCACCGCGCCGACAAGTTCGGCCTGGCGCAGCTGCACCAGCTGCGCGGCCGGGTCGGACGCTCGCATCACCAGGCCTACGCCTACCTGCTGGTGCACGACGTGCAGGGCCTCACGAAACTGGCGCAGCGCCGCCTGGACGCCATCCAGCAGATGGAAGAACTGGGCAGCGGCTTTTACCTGGCCATGCACGACCTGGAAATTCGCGGCGCCGGCGAGGTGCTGGGCGAGAGCCAGTCGGGCGAGATGACGGAAATCGGCTTCCAGCTGTATTCGGACATGCTCAACGAAGCCGTGCGCTCGCTGAAAGCGGGCAAGGAGCCGGACCTGGCCGCACCGCTGGCCTCGACGACGGAAATCAACCTGCACGTGCCGGCCCTGCTGCCGGCGGACTTCTGCGGCGACGTGCACGAGCGCCTGTCGATCTACAAGCGCCTGGCCAACTGCGCCACGCAGGAGAAGATCGACGATATCCAGGAAGAACTGATCGACCGCTTCGGCAAGCTGCCCGACCCCGTGAAAGCGCTGATCGAGACGCACCGCCTGCGCATCGCCGCGAAAACCGTGGGCATCGTCAAGATCGACGTGCATGGCGAGGCGGCCACCCTGCAATTCATGGCCAAGCCCCCCATCGACCCGATGCGCATCATCGACCTGATCCAGAAGAACCGCCATATCAAGCTGCATGGCCAGGACAAGCTGAAAATCACGGCCGCCATGCCCGACCTGGCCGCGCGCGTGACGCAGATCAAGACCACCATCAAGCAATTGACGGTGTAAACAATTTCGATAATCTATGCAGGACTGCCCCATGACCAACACGACTTCCATCACCATGAATCTGATCCTGCAGGGTCTCGACGGCGACATGGCCAGGCTCGATCGCATCGCCGCCCTGGCCGCGCCGACGTCCATCACGCGCCTGGGCCCAAACGCCGTGCGCTGCGAAAAGATCGCCTATTCGCCCGCGCTGCGCCCCACCATCGAGGTGGCGGCCCAGGCGGCCCAGCTGGACGCCACCTACATGATGGGCCAGCGCGAACTGAGTGAATTCAAGCTGGTGGCGATGGACATGGATTCGACCCTGATCACCATCGAGTGCATCGATGAAATCGCCGACATGCAGGGTCTCAAGCCGCAGGTGGCGGCCATCACGGAAGCGGCCATGCGCGGCGAGCTCGATTTCGCCGCCAGCTTGAAGCAGCGCGTGGCCCTGCTCGAAGGCCTCGACGCGTCGGCCTTGCAGCGCGTCTACGACGAGCGCCTGAAACTGTCGCCTGGCGCCGAAAAAATGCTGGCGGCCGTACAGAAGGCCGGCCTGAAAACCCTGCTGGTATCGGGCGGCTTCACCTTCTTCACCGAGCGCCTGAAGCAGCGCCTGGGCCTCGACTACACGCACGCGAACGAGCTGGAAATAGTCGATGGCAAGCTGACGGGGAAAGTGTTAGGGGGCATCGTCGACGCCGAAGAAAAGCAGCGCACGGTGGAAAGAGTCTGCGCGGATCTGGGCATTACGCCATCGCAGGCCATCGTCATGGGCGACGGCGCCAACGACTTGAAAATGATGGGCATCGCCGGCCTGTCGGTCGCCTTCCGCGCCAAGCCCGTGGTGCGCTCGCAGGCCGATGTGGCGCTGAACTTTGTGGGTCTCGATGGCTTGCTGAACGTATTGACCTGACTTGGCGCCTGGTGGTGCGCGCACGATCGCATATTTTTGCTATATTGCAAACTTGTGATTACCAAGCTTGCCCACCGTGAAAGAACACCGCATGCCGCCATCGCTGCCAGAAGAGGTACAACGCCATCTGGACTTGTTTGTCGCCGCCGCGCAAACGGCATTCGGGGATGACCTTGTCGCCGCCGTGCTGTTTGGCTCGGCCGCCGACGGCCAGCTACGCGCCACGTCCGACGTCAACCTGCTGTTGCTGCTCAAGCGCTTTGCGCCGCCAGCGGCCGATGCGCTGCGCGGGCCCTTGCGCATGGCGCACGCCGCCATCGATTTGCAAGTGATGTTCCTGCTTGAAAACGAATTGACGGATGCGGCCGACGCCTTCGCCGTCAAGTTTGCCGATATTATTGCGCGCCATCAAGTGCTGCTGGGCAATGATCCCTTCGCCAGCCTGCATACCAGCCGCGACGCCGTGCTGCGCCGGCTGCGGCAAGTGCTGCTGAACCAGCAAGTGCGCATGCGCGAACGCTATCTGCTGCTCAGCCTGAACGAAGAACAGCTGGCCGGCGCCATCGCCGACGCTGCCGGCCCGCTGCGCTCGGCCGCAGCCTCGCTAGCGCAGCTCGATGGCCGGGCGCCGCTATCTGGCAAGCAAGCGCTCGAAGCGTTTGTCGACCAGCTGGGCGAACCTGCCCTGTACTCTGCCTTGCAAGCCATGTCGACGGCGCGCGAAACGGCGCGCCTGGCGCCGGGCCAGGCCCGGCCCGCCTTTACTGGCCTGATGACCATTACCGAACGCTTGCGCGAGCACGCGGAGCACATGCAGTGAACGGCGCGAATCCGTTTGACTGGAGCGGGCCGTGGTTCCTGCTGGCCTACCTGGTTTTCGGCCTGCTCGTGTACTACCTCGCGCGCGAATGGCTGATACGCCAGGAATTGCGCAATCCGCACGCCCAGCTGTCGCTGGCCGATGATCCCTACCGCATCGCCTTCCTGCGCGGCGGCGCCCTCGAAGCGGTGAAAATTGCCGCGATCGTGCTGGTCGACCGCGGCTTGCTGCGCGCCCAAGGTCCGCTGCTGGAAACGGCCAGCGCCGACAGCCTGCGCTTCGCCAGCCATGACATCGAACGCGACGTGCTGCGGCTCTACCTGGGCCGCCAGGGCCACAGCAAGGAACTGGCCGTGCAGGCCGACACACTGCCTTCGTGCCGCGCCTACCAGGACAGCTTGACGCAGCAGGAATTGCTGCTCGGCCCGCCGCTGCTGCGCCGGCGCGAACGCATCACCTGGGTCGCACACTACCTGCTGCTGACGGTGGCCGCCGTCAAGGCCGTCATCGCCATCGGCAACGGGCACTACAACCTGCTGTTCCTGGCACTGCTGCTGGCGATATTTTTGCTCAAGCTGCGCGGCTTGCGCAAGCGAACGGCCAGTTGGGGCGCGCAGCGGCTGCTGACCGACCTGCGCATGCTGTTTAGCCGCCTGAACATGCGCGCATCACGCCTGCAGGCGGGCAGCAGCAGTGGCGACATGGCACTGCTGGCCGCCATCTTCGGCATCGGCGCCCTGCCGCCGTCGGTGTACGCGTATGTCGCCGAGCTGTACCCCGTGCCCCGGCAAAGCACGGGCGGCGACGCGTCGTCCGGCGGCACGGGCGACTCGGGCGGCTCCTCCTCGGGCGGCGACGGCGGCGGCTCTTCGTGCGGCAGCGGCTGCGGAGGTTGCGGCGGTGGCGGCGGCTGTGGCAGCTAGCAAGGGGGCCGCACGCGACCGCGTCGGCCTGGGCTGGCGCGGCGAACTGGCTGCCGGCATCCTGTCCAACCTGGCGCAGATCGACATACTGGAAGTGATCGCCGACGATTATTACCACGCCCCGCGCGCAGGCATCGCCGCCCTGTGCAGCCTGGCGCGCCAGGTGCCGCTGAGCCTGCACAGCGTGGGCATGGGACTGGCGTCAAGCATTCCCGCCGACCCGCGCCGCCTGCATGCGATGGCGCGCCTGATGAAGACGGTACAGGCGGAGTCATGGTCCGAGCATCTGAGTTTCGTGCGCGCGGGCGGCGTCGAAATCGGCCATCTGGCGGCGCCGCCGCGCACGCCGCACACCGCCGCCGGCGCCGTGGCCAATATCGCGCTGGCCACCCGCATCGTCGGCAGTGCGCCGCTGATGGAAAACATCGCCACCCTGGTCCAGCCTCCCGCCAGCACGATGGCTGAAGCCGCATGGCTGGCGCAGATTATCCACGGCGCGCAAGTGCCGCTGCTGCTGGACCTGCACAACCTGTATGCGAATGCCGTCAATTTTGGCGAGGCGCCGGAGGAACTGCTGCTGCGCCTGCCCCTGGCCAGGGTCGGCGCCGTGCACCTGAGTGGCGGCCACTGGATAGCCGCGCCAGGCGGCGCTGGCAAGCGCTTGCTGGACGACCATTTGCACGATGTACCGCCCGCCGTCTTCGCTTTATTGACCTTGCTGGCGCGCCATGCGCCGCAGCCCCTGACGGTGATCGTCGAACGCGACGGCAATTACCCGTCGTTCGACCATGTGCTGGGTCAGCTGGAACTGGCGCGCGCTGCCTTGCGCGCGGGGCGGTGCGCATGAGTTCCGCCGCACTGGAAACCTATTTGGCAAGGCTGTACACGGACGACGCCCTGCGTGCTGCCTTCCTGCTCGAACCCTGGAAGCAAGCTTTGCTGCACGGCTTGTCTCAGCAGGAAGCCGAGGCGATGGCGGCGATGGACCTCATCGGCCTGCAAATGGCGGCGGCCAGCTATCGCGCCAAGCGCGACGGGCGCGCCGAACGCGGCCCCAAGGCCACGCCGGCGCAACGCTGGTGGCGACGGCTGCTGCAAGTCTGGCGCTGACGGCCCGCTACAGCGACTACAACTGCCACAGTCGCAGCGGCAGCAAGCCCCACCAGGCCAGCACCAGCAGCAGTTGCAATGCCGCCAGCAAGCCTACCCAATCCCATTTCGCCCACGAGCCGGCCTCGGCCGCCGTGCCGCGGCTGCGCCAGCAGCGCGCCAGGCCAAACGCCATGGCCAGCGGCAGCGCACCCGTGACCAGCGCCAGCAGCACGCTGGCGACAGTGACATCGCCCAGGCGCAGGTAAGACTGGAAATAGAACAGCGGCAGGGGCAAGAGCAGCGACAACAGAGACAGCAGGGGCGCGAACAGATGGTCGCCCCGTCGCAGGCTGCGCAGTGCGGCGCGCCAGACGCCCACCACCAGCACATACAGCAAGCCCGCCATGCCCAGGGCCAGGCTGCCCCACAAGACCAGCATGCGCAGCATCGACACCCGCTCATAGCTGCGCAAGCCGTCGCTGAGGATATGCTTGCCATCCTCTTGCATCAGCACATGCGACGCGGTGCTGCGGTCGCTGGCGCGGAACAGCAAGCCGCCCACCGGTTCCAGTTCCTTCGGCTCGCCCTGGAACGGGATCAGGAACAGCGACTCGCCATCCCATTTCAGGCGCGTAAAGCCGAAGACGGCATCGACCCAGGCCATGCTGGCCATGGGGCTGGGCGACGGCACGTACACACCCTGCCAGTTTTCCACCGTGGGGGCGGGCGTGCCCTGCGGAGCCGGCGCGCGCAGCGGCAGCTCCAGGTCGCGCAGCAGCAGACGGTTGAAGCGTTCATAGTCGGCCTGCTCCGCATCCGTATTGAAGGCCACGAAGAAGGCGCTGTCCTGCTCCGGGTAGATGCACAGCATGGCGCGGAAACCCACGGCCGTGCCCGGGTGGCAAGCGCCCACCACATTATGGCGGTCGCGTACGGCCAACGCCAGGCCGTGGCCCGTTGCCAGGCCCGCCTGCGCCGCATCCGTGCCGGCCGGTTCGGACAAGGCGCCCATCAGCGCCAGGTCGATGAAGCGCTTGCCCTGCAACTTGCCGTCGCCCATCAGGAATTGCGCCAGCTTGCCCATGTCGGCCGCCGTGGTGGTAAATTGCGCGGCCGGACGCAAATACTGCGGCACGGCCGGTTGCGCCACGCCATGCTCGAAGTGGCCCATGGCCAGGCGCGGATCCGCATGCGCGCCTGTCTGCGTGACGAAGCCAAACGTGCTGTCCGCCATGCCCAGCGGCTGCAGCAGCTGCGCATCGAGATAGCGTTCGTAGGGCTGGCCCGTGACTTTTTCGATCACCATGCCCAGCAAGCCATAGCCCATATTGGAATACGCATAGCGGCTGCCGGGCCGGGCGCGCACGCGCAGCAGATTGCCGTCGCCGTCAAAAGACTCGGCCAGCGGCGTTTCCGGTGCCGGGTTCAGGCTGAACGCCTGCCAGAAGCGCACATTGTCCAGGCCGGACGTATGCGCCAGCAGGTGACGGATGCGCACGGGGTCGCCGGTCTGCCACGGGTTTTTCAGCGCCAGTTCCGGCAGCACCTGCTGCAAGGGCGTGTCGAGCGTGAGCCTGTCTTCGCTGACCAGGCGCAAGACGCCCAGCGCCAGCGCCACCTTGCCCACGGAACCCACCTGCACGCGCGTGTCCGCCTGCATGGGCAATTTCTTGGCGACATCGCGCTGACCGGACGCGCCAACTTTGACTGTCCCATCTGGCAAGACTTCGCTCCAGACGGCGCCCGCCAGGCCCTCTTCCTTCAAACCAGAAACAAACTCCGCCTCCAGCGTAGGGCCGGCGGCATGGGCCACCGTGGCGCACAGCAGCAAGGCCGGCAAAGCGCAGCGCAGCCATGATCCGGCGCGCGCGGCCAAGGTGGGATGTGGATCTGCTTTCAACAATGTATTCCGCCTTTTTTCATGGATTGCACTCCTGCGCAACAGAGCTTGTTACAATAAAAAACTGATTCAAACATCCAGCAGGAGCCTGCATGTCACAAGATATGATTCTCGATACCCCACTCCAGCAGACCAGGAACCTCGCCTGGTGGCTGTACCTGATACATGGCGCCAGCTTTGTTTTTTCGCTGGGCGCGTTTTCCTTCATTCCGCTCATCATCAATTATGTGAAACGGGACGAGGCGGCCGGGACCTTCGTGTACAGCCATCACAGCTGGATGATCCGTTCCTTCTGGTGGTATGTGGCCTGGATCGTCGTCGGCGCCATCCTGTGGATCACGCTGATCGGCATTCCGCTGGCGCTCGTCGTGTGGGGAGTGGCCTGGCTGTGGAAAGCCTACCGCTTGCTGCGCGGCTTCCTCGACCTGAACAACAACACCCCCGTCCCCATGTAAAAGGTGCTTCGCGGCAAGCCAACGGCTTGCCGCTTCCTACATCGCCGCGAACGCCCGCTCGATATCGGCAATCAAATCCTGCGGATCTTCCAGCCCCACGTTCAGGCGCACCAACTGACCCGGCAACTGCCAGCCCTTGCGCATGGCGGCGATACGGTAGGGCATCACCAGGCTGTTCGCGCCGCCCCAGCTGTAGCCTATCTTGAACAACTGCAAGGCATCGACGAAACGGTCAGTGTGTGCCTCCGTATAGCGGGCATCGAACAGCACGGAAAACAGGCCTCCCGCGCCCGTGAAATCGCGCTGCCAGATGGCGTGGCCCGGGCAATCGGCGAAAGCCGGATGCAACACGGTGGCGATCTCGCTGCGGTCCTTGAGCCAGCTTGCCACCGTGCGCGCGCCCGCATCATGGGCATCGAAGCGCAGCTTCATGGTCGGCAAGCCGCGCAGCACCAGGTAGGCATCGTCCGCCCCCACGCCCATGCCAAGGCGCATGTGCGCCTGCGCCAGGCGCTCATGCAGCGCCCTGTCCCGCGTGATCAAGGCACCCATCAGCACATCCGAGCCGCCCGACTGGTATTTCGTCAGCGCCTGCATGATGATGTCCACGCCCAGGTCAAAGCCGCGCAGGGCCAGTCCGGCCGACCAGGTATTGTCCAAAGCCACCAGCACGCCGCGCGCATGGGCGGCCGCGCAGATGGCGGGCAAGTCCGGCACTTCCATGGTCACGGAGCCTGGCGCTTCCGTCCAGATGAGCTTGGTATTCTCCTGAATCAGGGCGGCGATGCCGGCACCGATCAGCGGATCGTAATAGCGGGCCGTAATGCCAAAATCCTGCGCCAGCCAGCGTCCCAGTTCGCGGTTCGGGTTATAGATGTTTTCCGGCAGTAAAACGTCGTCGCCCGTTTTCAGCAGGGCAAAGTCCGCCATGGCGATGGCCGCCAGCCCCGACGGCGCCAGCAGGCAGTGCTTGCCCCCTTCAATTTCAGCCAGCCGCGCTTCCAGCGTGAACGTGGTGGGCGTGCCGTGCAAGCCGTAGGTGTAGGCGTTCTTTTCTTTCCAGTCGCCCGAACGCATGGCGGCCACGTCCTTGAACAGCACGGTCGATGCATGGTGGATGGCGTTGGGAAAGGCGGCAAAGCCTTGCGGCGCCTGGTAATCGCTGTGGATCAGCGCCGTCTGGGGAGATTTGGGTGTGGTCATGGCATCGGCATCGAATCGTAGGCAAATAAAAAGGCGGGCCAGCAATTGCTGATCCGCCTTGATTGTAAGGGCTTATGCCCTTGCCTGCCGTACGTCTGACAGAGTGTTACACCTGCATAAAAAACGTTCAGGCCAAGGCGCGCTGCCGAAGACAGTACTTTACTGTACGGCAAGGCAGCGCAACGCAGGCATGGACGTTTTTTACTCGGCGGCGCCCCACAGGTCGTGCGCATCGGCCGAAGTGATTGTCACGTCGACGAATTGACCGACCGCCAGCTTGCGGTGGGGTTCGAATGGCGGCTTCACATACACGACGCCGTCGATTTCCGGCGCGTCGGCGGACGAGCGGCCCACGCCGCCGGTGCGGGTGACTTCATCGATGAGCACGCGCACGGTCTTGCCGACCTTGGCTTGCAGGCGTTTTTTCGAAATTTCTTCCTGCAGCAGCATCACGCGGCCGCGGCGCTCTTCGCGCAGCTCTTCCGGCACGGGATTGGCGATGGCGTTGGCGGTCGCGCCTTCGACAGGCGAGTAGGCGAAGCAACCCAGGCGGTCGATCTGCGCTTCCTTGAGGAAATCGAGCAAATACTCGAATTCCTCTTCCGTTTCGCCAGGGAAACCGGCGATGAAGGTCGAGCGGATGGTCAGGTCCGGGTTGATGGCGCGCCAGGCCTGGATGCGGTCCAGGTTTTTCTCGCCGCTGGCCGGGCGCTTCATGCGTTTCAGTACGTCAGGATGCGCATGCTGCATCGGAATGTCCAGGTATGGCAGGATGTGGCCGCCGCTCATCATCGGGATGATCTGGTCGACGTGTGGGTAGGGATACACATAGTGCAAGCGCACCCAGGCGCCGTAGGACTTGGCCAGTTCGCCCAGCGCTTCCGTCAGCTGCGTCATGTGGGTCTTCACGGGACGGCCATTCCAGAAGCCGGAGCGGAATTTCACGTCCACGCCATACGCCGAGGTGTCTTGCGAAATGACCAGCAATTCCTTGACGCCGGCCTTGAACAGGTTTTCCGCTTCGATCATCAGTTCGCCGATCGGACGCGACACCAGATCACCGCGCATCGACGGGATGATGCAGAAACTGCAACGGTGGTTACAGCCTTCGGAAATTTTCAGGTAGGCATAGTGCTTCGGCGTCAGCTTGACGCCTTGCGGCGGCACCAGGTCGAGGAATGGCGCATGCGGTTTCGGCAGGTGCAAGTGGACGGAATCCATCACTTCGGCCAGCGCATGCGGACCCGTGACGGACAGCACTTTCGGGTGCACCTTCATGATGATGTCGTCGCCGGCAGCATCTTTCTTGGCGCCCAGGCAACCGGTGACGATGACCTTGCCGTTTTCAGCCAGCGCTTCGCCGATGGCGTCGAGCGACTCTTGCACGGCAGCATCGATAAAACCGCAGGTATTGACGATCACCAGATCGGCGCCAGCGTAGGATTTCGCCGTTTCGTAGCCTTCGGCGCGCAGTTGGGTCAGGATTTGTTCGGAGTCAACCAGCGCTTTCGGGCAGCCGAGCGAGACAAAGCCCACTTTCGGCGCCGCACCTGGCATGGCCAGCATGGCCTCGGGCTGGGCGGAAGGAACAGGAATACGGTGAATTTCAGACATAGTTGGCAGCTAGTAAAATGGTGAGGCGAATCGGCTATTGTACCCCGAGCCGCCCCTTGCTGGCAGAACTATGCTGTTTTGATGACGCCAATACAACTCCCGGGCACTGAATGGCCCGTGAGTGCCTGGGTTTGACTACTTCTTGTCCGTTGGGGGAACAGGCGGAACGAAGGGGAAGGTGCCGAACAGATTCTTGCTCTGGCTCTGCATCTGCTCCTGCATCTGCACGAACAGACTCTTGCTCTGGTCGATGTAGTTGTTCATCATGCCTTGCATCATAGGACCCTGAACATTCATGAACTGGGTCCACATTTCCGGGCTGAATGGCTTGCCTTCGAAACTGCCGGCCGACGTGCCAGTGAACTTGTGCTGGATATCGGTGAACGCTTGCACGTTCTTTTCCAGGTAGGATCCCATCATGCCCTGCATGGCGTGGCCATAGTAGCGGATGATCTGCGACAACACGCTGCTCGAGAACATGGGCGCGCCGTTCGCTTCTTCTTCCAAAATGATTTGCAGCAAGATGCTGCGCGTCAAATCTTCATTGGACTTGGCATCGACGACCGTAAACACTTCATTGTCCAGCACCAGCTGCTTGACGTCCGTCAAGGTGATGTAGGAACTGGTTTGCGTGTCATACAGACGGCGGTTGGGATATTTTTTAATCAGGCGGTCTATACTTTTTTTTGCACTACTCATCACAAGTTCCACTTATTGCGCCGCAGCGCGTACAGAGTTAATCCGAAAAAAAAGCGAACGTGGGTCCGCTTTCGCACCTGCCTACTTTTTCCATTATAGAGTGGAAAACGGCTCCATTGCACATCAGGGTAGTAGATTCCCGCATTTATTGCAACGCAACTAAAAGTAGATTCCTGACAAGACCGGAGATTACGCCGGTCTTGCCTGGCGAGAAGCTTTCATACACTAATCTGCCCTGACTTTAACATACCGTCCTGGCGCCGCCTCGATTGCCGCGTGCCGCTTGTTCCCCGGCTTGCCTGGCGCCTTCACCTGCGCGCCGCCGTGCTCGGCCAGGAAAGCTGCCCATTCGGGCCACCAGCTGCCCACGTGCTCGGTCGCGCCTACCATCCATTGCTCGGCGCTCAATGGCTTGGCTTTCGCCGTGCGTGGCTGGTCATTGCTCCAGTAACTGCGCTTTTTCTTCGAGGCCGGGTTGATCACGCCGGCGATATGGCCCGAGGCACCGAGGATGAAACGGTTGGCTTTCGGCTTTTTCGGATTCAGCAAGGCCGTGCTGGCGTAGGCTGCGCCCCAGGGCACGATATGGTCTTCGCGCGAACCGTAGATGAAAGCGGGCGCGTCGATGCTGCTCAAGTCGACCTGTTCGCCGGCCACCGTCAGCTTGCCCGGCACTTTCAGGCTATTTTCCAGGTAAGTGTTGCGCAGATACCAGCAAAACATGGGGCCGGGCAAACCCGTGCCGTCGCCGTTCCAGTACAGCAAGTCGAATGCGGGCGGCTCCTTGCCTTTCAGGTAATTCGACTGCACGTAGTTCCATACCAGGTCGTTCGGCCGCAGGCTGGAGAAAGTGCTGCCCAGGTCGCGCCCCGTCATCAGGCCGCCCTTGGCCAGGCTTTGCTCGCGCAACGCCACTTGCGGCTCGTCAATGAAGACGTCGAGCGCGCCCGCGTCGCAGAAATCGAGGAAAGTGGTCAAGAGGGTCAGGCTGGCGGCTGGATTCTCACCCCGCGCCTTGAGCACGGCCAGCGCCGTCGAGACGATGGTGCCGCCCACGCAAAAGCCGAACATATTGAGCTTGTCCTGGCCGGAAATGTCCTGCGTCACACGGATGGCTTCGATCACGCCTTGCTCGACGTAATCGTCCCACGTCAGGTGCTGCATGCTCATGTCCGGATTGCGCCAGGACATCAAAAACACGGTATTGCCCTGCTCCACCGCATAGCGCACGAGCGAGTTTTCCGGCTGCAAGTCAAGGATATAGAATTTATTGATGCACGGCGGCACCATCAGCAGCGGCCGCTGGTGTACCGTGGCCGTCGTCGGCGTGTACTGGATCAGCTGGAACAAGGCGTTTTCAAACACCACCGTGCCCGGCGTGGTGGCCACGTTGCGGCCCACTTCGAAGGCCGATTCGTCGGACTGCGAAATGCGGCCCTTGCCCATATCGGACAGCATGTTGCTCAAGCCCTTGGCCAGGCTTTCACCCTTGGTCTCGATCAAGGTTTGCTGGGCGTCGGGATTGGTGGCAAGAAAATTGGCAGGCGACATGGCGTCGACGATTTGCTGCACGGCAAACGCAATCTTTTGCTTCTGGTGCGGCGTCGCTTCCACGGCATCGGCCATGGCGCTGAGAAACTCCGCGTTCAGCAAATAAGCTGCCGCATTGAAGGCCGACAGGGGGCTGGCGTGCCAGGCGGGAGCGGCGAAACGGCGGTCTTTCAGCTCCGGCGCCTTGCCGGCCATAAAGTCAGTCCACAAGCCCGTCAGCTTGGCCACATAGTCATTTTTCAGTTGCTCGATCGCTTCCGGCTTGATGCTGGCGCCCGCATCCTGCAAAATGCCGGCAATCGGATTGCCTGCCGGCTGCGGTACCATGTTGAACCACGTTTTCCACTGCTCAGGATTGCTGATCTGCGCCATCCATTCCTTGGTCATCATTTGAGGATCGGGCATATTCATAAAATGTAAGTCCATTCAAGAATTAATAAATAATTACTTCCGGGCCAACTGCATGCAAACTTTTACTGACTGCCACTACTCATGATGCTCATGACCGCTGTTGCCTGGATCTATGTCGTCGGCCTCATGGCGCTGACGGAACCATCCATCGTCGCCGGGGTGATGACCTTCGTGCTGTACTGCGTCATCCCGCTGTCCATCCTATTCTATCTGACGGGCTCGCGGCGACGCAAACGCAAGGCTGAGCGCGTCGCTGAACTGAAGGCGCGCGCCCTCGCCTCAGCAGACGATAAAACAAAAACGGCAGACACATAAGTGTCTGCCGTGCAGATTACTTGCGCCAGATCAAGCTGGCCTGTCTTCCCGTGACGCCATCGCGCCGGTACGAATAAAACTGCGCCACATCGCTGACGGTGCAGTATTCCCCGCCCGCCACTTGCGCCACGCCATCACGCAGCAGCATGGTACGCGCCAGGGCATAGATATCGGCCAGGTACTTGCCCGGCTTGCCGTCGATGGCAGCGAACGCGGCGCTCAACACTTGCCGCTCGGCAGCATCACGCGCGCCATCGCGAAACGCCTGCAGCACGTCCTGCCCTACCTCGAATTGCTGCGGACCGATAGCCGGCCCCAGCCAGGCGAGGATATCCGTCGCACCTTGCGCGCGCATGCTGTCCACCGTGCGCTGCAGGACGCCGTTGGCCAGGCCGCGCCAGCCCGCGTGGGCCGCGCCGACGACCAGACCATCGCTTGAGCTGAACAGCACCGGCAGGCAATCGGCTGTCATCACCACGCACACGGCGCCCGCCTGCGTGGCGATACTGGCATCGGCATCGGGCACGCAACCGTGCAGTTTGGCTGCGTCCGCCACGGCTACGCCATGCACCTGCGACAGCCAGGCGGGCTCGGATGGCAAGATGGCCGCCAGCCGCGCGCGATTGGCGGCCACGTGCGCGGGCTCGTCGCCCACGTGCGTGCCCAGGTTCAAGCCACCGCCGCCCTGCCCGTCACCATATGGTTGCTGGCTGACGCCGCCCGCACGCACGGTCGCCAGCGCGCCCACGTTGGCGGGCAGGCCGGGCCAATGGGGTATCAGGCCAGGCAACGGTGCCGTCATCAGACCTGTTCTGGCTCGGGAATGCCCGCTGTGGCGATCAGCTCGGCGAAATCATCGGCCAGCGGCACGATCCACTCGCACGCTTCCAGGGTGCCCGGATGCACCAGACCCAGGCGGCGCGCCTGCAATGCCTGGCGCGAGAAGACGGATACCAGGTGCTGCTTGCCGTATACGGAGTCACCGACCAGTGCAAACCCCAGATGCTGCATGTGCACGCGAATCTGGTGCGTGCGGCCTGTTTCCAGGCGGCATTGCATCAGGCTGACGGGACGCCGGTCGAGTTCGCCGCTGCCGATCAATTCATAATGCGTGATGGCGGGCTTGGCGGTGAAATTCTCCGAGACGGCCATCTTGACCCGGTCGCGCGGATGGCGTGCGATGGATGCGTCGATGGTGCCCGCCATTTTCGGCGTGCCCCACACCAGCGCAAAATACTCGCGCTTGACGGTGCGCGCCTGCAACTGGCGCACCAGGTCCGTTTGCGAGGCCAGGGTCTTGCCGACCACCATCAGGCCGCTGGTATCCTTGTCCAGGCGGTGCACGATACCGGCGCGTGGCACGCCAGCCAGTTGCGGACAGTGGTGCAGCAAGCCGTTGAGCAGGGTGCCCGACCAGTTGCCGGGGCCAGGATGCACGACCAGTCCGGCCGGTTTGTTGATCACGATGATATGCTCATCTTCGTGCACGATGTTCAATTCCATCGCTTCCGGCTTAAAAGCCTCGTCTTCCGGCGCGCTTTGCGGCAGAATGACGATCTTTTCGTCGCCATAGGCGGTCATGTTGCGTTTGGCAACTTTTCCATCGACGGTCACGAAACCGGCTTCCAGCCACAATTGCAAGCGGCTGCGCGAGTATTGCGGCACCAGCTTGGAGATGACTTTATCGAGGCGGTGGCCGCAGGCGTCCGGCGTCAGTTCCAATGTAATCGGGGCCATGATCTCGAAGGCGTCGTCGGCGGCAAAATCGCCGTCAAACGCATCTTCGGCGCCATGGTCAGAAAGGGAGTCAAACGCGGAGTCAGCCAAATTAGGCTTCGGAGTTAATATCACAGCATTCCCATCGGCTATAATCAGCCTATTGTAAAATCTTGGTTAAAACCTTCTTGCAAAACGTCATGCAAAAAAAATTATCGTTGGTAGTCGCTTCAGTCGTTCTGCTCGGCATGTCCGCTTGCAGCTTGTTGCCTGAAAAAGTGGATGAGACCAAAAACTGGTCCGTTACGAAATTATACTCGGAGGCGCGTGAAGAAATGGCCGGGCAGCACTATGAAGCTGCAATCGGCCTGTTCCAGAAGCTGGAGGCTAACTATCCTTTCGGCAACTATGCTCTGCAAGCGCAGATGGAGATCGCTTACGCGTATTATAAGGCGGGAGACCAGGCGCAGGCACTGGCTGCCGTCGAACGCTTCATCAAGTTGCATCCGAACCACGCCAATGTAGACTATATGTACTACTTGCGTGGCCTGATCAGCTTTAACGATCAGATCAGCTTCCTGAACTTCCTGTACGAGCAAGACCCGACCGAGCGCGACCCGAAAGCCACGCGCGAAGCGTTTGCGGCCTTCAAGCAACTGGTCGACAAGTTTCCAAATAGCAAGTACGCGCCCGATTCGCTGGCCCGCATGAACTATTTGATCGATGCAATGGCGAAATACGAAGTGCACGTGGCGCGTTATTACTACCGCCGCGGCGCCTACCTGGCCGCCGCCAACCGCGCGCAAACGACGGTCAGCGACTTTGCCGCTTCGCCCGCCATCGAAGAAGCGCTGTTCATCATGTACCGCTCGTATGACAAGCTGGGCCTGACCGACCTGCGCGACGACACTTTGCGCGTGCTGACCAAGAACTACCCGAACACGGCATTCCTCAGCCCGGAAGGGGTGAACAAGGAACGCAAGTGGTGGAAATTCTGGCAGTAAGCTGCAATAAAAAACCGGGCTAGCCCGGTTTTTTTACTTATTCAGCTACTTTGCGCCGGAACACCCAGCTCTTATCGTTCGACGCTTCCGGCACATACGCATAGCCATCGACATCGAACTGTTTCAGCTGCTGGGGATCGCGGATCTGGTTGACGGCCGCATAGCGGGCCAGCATGCCGCGCGCACGCTTGGCGTAAAACGAGATGATTTTATACTTGCCATTCTTCCAGTCCTCGAACACGGGCGCGATGACGGGCACGTCCAGCTGGCGCGGCTTGACGGATTTGAAATATTCTTCGGAAGCCAGATTGACCAGCACTTTCGCGCCCTGCTCTTTTGCCGTGCGGTTCAGGCCATTGGTGATGGTGTCGCCCCAGAACGCATACAAATCCTTGCCGCGCGCGGTCGACAGGCGCGTGCCCATTTCCAGGCGGTGCGGGTGGATCAGGTCCAGCGGGCGCAGCAAGCCGTACAGACCCGATAAAATACGCACGCGCGACTGGGCATAGTCGAGCTGTGCAGGCTGCAGGCTGCGCGCCTCGAAACCGGCATACACGTCGCCATTGAAGGCCATGATGGCCTGGCGCGCTTCCGCCAGCTTGGGCGTCCAGGAGGCGTAACGGGCCACGTTGAGAGCGGACAAGGCGTCGGAAATGCCCATCAGGCTACCCACTTCGGCGGGCGAGAACTGACGCATGCGCTCGATGAGCTGGGCGGAATGGTCGAGAAAATCGGGAGTGCTGTGCAACGAGGTTGTTGGCGGCGTCTCCAGGTCGAGACTCTTGGCGGGCGAAAGCACGATCAACATAAATTATCACTACAGAATAGAATTGCCGACATGATACCTGCTCCACAAAAACTCGTCCTCGACACCAACGTTTGCCTCGACCTCTTCGTCTTCAACGACCCCCGCTGGGCGGGCCTGCTGGCGGCCATGGAAAGCGGCGCCGTGCACGCCATCACGCGCGAAGATTGCCGCGCGGAATATCTTGTCGTATTGCATTACAAACACCTGCCGCTCGACGAAGCCAGCCGCGCGGTTGCCGCCGCCCGCTTCGACGCCCACATCACGGTGGTGGCGCCGCCCGTCTCCGGCGTGCGCCTGCCCGTCTGCACGGACAAGGATGACCAGAAATTCCTCGAACTGGCGCGCGACGCCAACGCCGACATTCTCATCACCAAGGACAAGGCCCTGCTGAAACTGGCCCGCAAGACGGCCAAGGCCGGCATGTTCAAGATCATGGTGCCGGAAGGCTGGGCCTTACCAGGCTGAGCCATCGCGGCCTGCACGGATCGACACGCGCTGCGCTAGAATGAGACACGATTCCACTTTGCGCACCGCGACCCTACCGTTCATGAACAGCCAGTCCCTGCCCCATCTGACTCCCAGCCTGACCTCCCGCTTGCCTCTAGTGGGCACCACCGTATTTACCCGCATGTCCAGCCTGGCGGCCCAGCATGGTGCCGTCAACCTTGGCCAGGGCTTTCCCGACTTCGATTGCGACCCCGCCCTGGTCGATCTCGTCAGCAATGCCATGCGCGCCGGCCACAACCAGTATCCGATGATGACGGGCGCCGCCCCCTTGCGCGAAGCGATTGCCGCGAAGATCGCCAGCCTGTACGGCCACAGCTATGATGCGGGCACGGAGATCACCGTCACGGCCGGCGCCACGCAGGCGCTCACCACGGCCATACTGTGCTGCGTGCACCCGGGCGACGAAGTCATCGTCATCGAACCGGCCTACGACAGCTACCTGCCCGCCATCGCGCTGGCCGGCGGCGTGCCCGTGCTGGTAGCCATGCAAGTGGGTGAGCAAGGCTACAGCGTGCCCTGGGACAAGCTGGCCGCGGCCGTCAGCCCCAGGACGCGCTTGATCATCATCAATACGCCCCACAACCCGACTGGCACCATACTGCGTCCTGCCGATGTGGCGGCGCTGGCCGACATCGTGCGCGGCACGCAAATGTTGATCCTCTCCGACGAAGTGTACGAACACATGGTGTACGACGGCGTGCCGCACGCTTCGCTCTCACGCCATCCGGAACTGGCGGCGCGCAGCTTCATCGTCTCCAGCTTCGGCAAGACGTATCACGTGACGGGCTGGAAAGTGGGCTATGTGGCGGCACCGTTGGCCCTGACGGCGGAATTTCGCAAGGTGCACCAGTACAACGTTTTTTCCGTCAACACGCCGATGCAGCACGGCATTGCCGGCTACATGGCCAAGCCGCAGCCCTACCTGGACTTGCCCGCGTTTTACCAGCGCAAGCGCGATTTGTTCCGCGACGGCATGGCCGGAAGCCGCTTCACCCTGCTGCCGGCCGACGGCACGTATTTCCAGTGCGTGCGCTACGATGCCATTTCGCAAGAGACCGAAGCGCAGTTTGCCGAATGGCTGACGACCGAGATCAAGGTGGCCGCCATTCCTGTCTCCGCGTTTTACGCGCAAGGCAAGGAGTCAAACATCGTGCGTTTCTGCTTTGCCAAGCAGGACGACACCTTGCGCCTGGCGCTGGAGCGCCTGCGCAGCATATAACTGGGTACCGCTCCGCCACGTCGGAGCAAAGGATGACAGCATGGTACAACGTCGCATCGGCCCGGCCGACCTGGTTCCCGGCGAACCCCTGCCCTGGGATCTGTATCTGGCTGACCATAGTGCCGGCCCGCAACTGCGCAAGGGGCAGATCATCACCGACGGCACGCAGTTGGGCCGTTTGCTGCAGCTGGGCCTGTATGTGGGCACGCCCGAGCAGCCGTCCGTCTTGCGCCTGGTCAACGAGGCGGCGCAGCGCCTGGAACGCCTGCTGCTGGACTTGCGCAGCGAAAGCAATGCCGAGCGCGACGTGCGCGACATCGCCCGCGACCTGCTGCGCGCACTCGAGCACGATGCCGACATCTCCCTGGCCAGCATCTTGCTCAACCAGATCGCCGGCACCTACGCCGTGCGCCACTGCATCGAAACGGCGCTGCTGGCCATGCTGGTGGGGCGCAGCATGCACAAGTCCCACGATGAACTCATACTGATCGGTGCCGCCGCGCTGACGATGAACGTGGGCATGTTGCGCCACCACGACAGCTTCCAGGACCGGCGCGGCCCCCTGAATGACGAAGAAATGCGCATCGTGCGCAAGCATCCGCAGGAAAGCACGGAACTGCTGCGCTGCGCCGGCGTCGACGACGAGGAATGGCTCAGTTGCGTGCTCTTGCACCATGAAAACGACGACGGCAGCGGCTACCCGCAAGGACGCACGGCCGATGAAATCCTGCAAAACGCCAAGCTGATCGGCCTGGCCGACCGCTATTGCGCCCGCGTCTCCGCGCGCAACTACCGCCGCTCCATCGTCCCCGACCAGGCGCTGCAGCATACCTTTCTCGACCAGGGCATGCCCATTGACCCGTTGCTGGGAGAACAGTTTGTCAAGCTGCTGGGCAAATATCCGCCCGGCACATTGGTCCGCCTGCGCAGCGGCGAACTGGGCGTCGTCACGCAACGGGGCGCCGCCCACGTGCATCCGCTGAGCGACCCGCTGGGCGCGCCGCTGGCCGCCGCCGAGCTGGCGCAACTGTCTCCCCGCGACACGGCCGACAGCCGCTTTGCCATCGTTTCGTCGCTGCATGAAGACGATGTCGGCTTGCATTTCAGCATGCGGAATGTGTGGGGCGATGAGGCGCGGCTGTAGCGCTGCTACAGGAACGCAAATTCAGAACTCTGGCGCATGTGTGGCCGTCGATTCCCGCAATCAGCCATCCAACGCCAGTGGAACACTGCTGGATCCTGCGCCTCAGTCCTGGCATGAGCGTGTGAATTGATACGTTTCCTACCGCACAGTTGCACTCAGCGTATCAAACAGCGGATGTGATTTTTTCTTTCGCCATGTTCTACATCATGTTGCACATGGAAAACTTATGAGACCGCGCGGAATTCCCCGTGTACACTCGTTCAGGCACCTGCCTTTCACATGGAGAGGTCAGCGATTAACCGCAGAGGTCATTCAATGAACATGCTCACTCATCTCATTTATGCAAGCACCTCTCCTCGCGAATTCGACAGGCAAGAACTCTTGATATTGCTAAAGAAGGCGCGTGCGGCAAATGCCATGCTCGACATAACAGGCATGCTTCTGTACGAAAACAAAAACTTCTTTCAGGTGCTGGAAGGATCCGAGTCGGCAGTCATGCAGCTGTTCGAAGAAATCTCCGCAGACAAGCGCCATCAAGCCATCGTCCGTATCATCCAGGAGCCCATCGCCAAGCGTTCCTTTTGCGATTGGACAATGTCCTTTTCGAACGTTTCTCGTGAAGAACTTTGCAATATCGAGGGGTTGAACGACTTCTTCGAAGGCAATTCGGTATTTTTGCAATTGGACGGCGGGAGAGCGAAGAAACTCCTGGCGGCATTCCAGCGCGGACGTTGGCGGCACAAGTTGGCCCCGCATCCAACGATGGCATTGGAGCATGTTGCATGACCGCCATCTTTACACCTTGCAATTCAGAGAGCCATGCCGCATCGATTGAATTCGGACATGCTTTCCAGCCCATTATCGACGTGGCCGCTCACAGGATTGTCTCGTATGAAGCGCTCATACGTGGAGCTCACGGCGAAGCAGCATCGCAAGTGTTCAGCTCTGTGGCACCAGAGGATATGCATCGCTTCGATGCCGCCGGCCGCGTGGAGGCAATCCGGCTGGCTGCCCAGCTAGGTATCGGCTGCGATCTCAACCTGAATCTATTGCCACAAAGCCTGCTGCTTTCCTCGTCGTCAATCGACAGCATGCTCGATGCCGCCGCAGAGTGCGGGCTTCCTGTCAGGCGCCTCGTGATCGAGGTTGCCGAAGGTGAAATGATACATGATCACGCACGCTTCTCTCAACTGATCAACGTGTATCGCAGGGCAGGTTTGAAGGTATCCATCGATGATTTTGGCGCTGGATATTCGGGCTTGAATTTGCTGGCGGAACTCCAGCCCGACCAGATCAAGATGGATATGGCTTTAATACGCGGCATAGAAAGCAACGGTCCCAGACAGGCCATCGTGCGGGCGATTGCCAGTGTATGTATCGATCTTGGCATTGATTTAATGGCCGAGGGCGTTGAAACACTGGATGAGTTCCAATGGCTGAGGGGTGAAGGCATACAGCTTTTTCAGGGTTATTTGTTTGCGAAACCCAGTTTCACGAGCCTTCCACCAGCGCAATTTCCAGACTGATTCCACGATTCATTGGCAACAATAAAATGCTCTTCGAACTGGCAAGCGACGCCAATCATAGCCTCAGCAACATTGAGCAACACTAGCGCCGGGGCATAAGTTCACTTGAGAGCACCAACGAAGTCTGGCGGTCAATGGCAATGCCATGACAGTCTCCACTTGCCTTCTTTAAAAGCCCCTAATACTGTCTTGGCCCTGCCCTTCGTAGTCATGACACATGCACGACGGGAGCAACGTTCACTACCTCCGTGGTCGTAAAGCACACAGTATTGGGGGCATCGGGGAATGTCCAGGCAGTGGTCATCTTGTTTGCGGGATCATCCGCTTCAGTCAAGTGGTACAAGTCCATCCCCCCATAGCTTGCGATGCTGCTTGCAGGGGGAGATGAAAGTTGTGCGCTAGGCCAGCGCTTATTTGGCGGTCGCCGCCGTCAACTGCACCAGCTTGCGCTCGACAAACGCCTGCAGCTGGGGCGACAGGGTTTGCAAGCCCTTGGCCCGTTCGTAGGCCTGGCGCGCCTGGGCCGGATGGTTGTCGGCTTGCAGGGCTATCCCCAGGCCCATCCACCATATGCTGTTGTCGGGCGCCGCCTGCAGGGCCAGCTGGTATTGCTCGGCTGCTTCGCGGTAGCGCTGTTCGCGCTGCAGCACGCCGGCCAGGAAGGCGCGGTAGTCGCCGTTATCGGAAGCATGTGGCAGGCTGCGCATCAGGGTATCGAGGGCGGCTGGGCCGTTGGCCTTGTCCAGCTGCAAACGGGCCAGCATCATCGCCTGCGCCGGCTGTTTCGGGTCCAATGCCAAACTCAGCTGCAATTGGCGGGCTGCGTCATCGGGGCGCTGCGCTTCGAGCAGCAGGCGCACCAGGGTTTCGCGTGCACCCTGGTGGCGCGGGTCCAGCTGCAGGGTCTGCTGCAAGGCCAGCATGGCGTCGGAGACGCGGCCATCCTGCAACTGGGCCAGCGCGCGCCGGTATTCATTTTCCACGCGCTGCTGGGGCGTAACTTGTTTTCCGTCCAGGATACGCTCGCTGGCGGCGGGCACTGCCGTCTTCACCACGGGGACAGGGACTGGGACAGGCCTGGCAGGTTTTCCCGTGATGCGGCGCAACTCCGCAGCACGCACCTCGGCGGACGCGGGGACGGCCTCCTCGGCAAGGAACACGGGCTCGGGTTTTGCTGCCACGACGGGCGCCGCCGGGGCGGCCACCACCGGTGTGGGCGCTGCGGCGACGGGCACAGGTACGGGCACCGGCGCAGGCGCCGGGGCCAAGGCCGGGATGTTGGCCACGCTGACCAGCACGGGCGGCACGGGCGGGCGTTTCAGGTAGACCCAGCCCAGGGCGATGGCGGCGGCCGTCAGGCCGGCCGCACCGCCGAAGACCAGCGCGCGAGAGACACCCCGCTCGCGTTCGGGCACGGAGCGGATGCCGGCCGCGTCGCCGCGTCCATCGGGGGTGCCGCGTGCATCGAGGTCTTGCAACATCTTGTTAATCAGGCTCATCTACAGGCTCATCTTCGTCATCGGTTCAATAAGGTCCAGCTCACGCCGCAAGCGGCGGCCAGCACACCGGCGCCGGCCAGCCACGGCCAAGGCTTCTGCCAAAAGCGGGCCTTGCTGGCCAGGGTATCGCTGGCGGCCAGCGCCACGTGGCGGCCGCTGACTTGCTGGCGGCCTTCGCCGTACGCCACCATCAGCGCCTTGTGCGCCATGATGTTGATCAGGCGCGGGATGCCTCCGGACGCCTTGTACAGCTTGCTCACGCCGCCACGGCTGAACAGGCGCGCGCCATCGAAACCGGCCACGCGCAGGCGGTGCGCCACATAAAAATCCACGTCGTCGCGGCACAAAGGCCCCAGGTGATAGTGAAAGGTGATGCGCTGCGCCAGCTGGCGGATTTCCGGCAGGGCCAGCTTGACGTCCAGCTCGGGCTGGCCGAACAGCACGATTTGCAGCAGCTTGCGCTTTTCCGTTTCCAGGTTCGTCAGCAGGCGCAAGGCCTCCAGGCTGTCGACGGGAATCGCCTGCGCTTCATCCAGGCACAGCAGCACGCGCTTGCCCTGCGCCGCCAGGTTGAGCAAGCGCAGGTTGAGCGACTTGAGGAGCTGATGCTGGTCAGCATCTTTCTCCAGCAGCACATCGAGGTCGTCGGCCAGCGCCAGGATCAGCGAACGGGGCGGCAAGTTCGGATTCGGGATGTAGGCCGTGACGAAATCCGGGCCCAGGGATTGCATGAACTTGCGGCACAGAAAAGTCTTGCCGGTACCCACTTCGCCAGTGATCTTGATGAAGCCCTCGCCATTGCGCGCCGCCACCAGCAAGGTGTTGAGCGCCTTTTGCGATTGCGGGCCGTTGAAGAAGAAACTGGTATCGGGCGTGAGGCCGAACGGCGCCTCACGCAAGCCGAAATGGGCCTGGTACATTTAGCGCCGCTCCGAAGGACGGCGCGGGTCGAGCGCCTCGATGCGCCGGCCCGAATCGAGCAAGTCCTCGTTCCAGCTGTTGGCGCCCTCGACGATGGTGGGCTTGATCAGCACCACCAGTTCGCGCTTCTGGATCACTTGCCCCGTATTGCGGAACAAGGCACCCAGCACGGGAATATCGCCCGCGCCCGGCACTTGCGAGCGGTCCGAGGTGGTGGCCTGGCGCATCAGCCCGCCGATGGCGACAATACGTCCATCCTGGCTGCGCACCATGCTGTCCATCTCCGAGGTGCTGGAAGCGGCCAGTGGCAATTTCAGCGAACCGGCACTGCCCAGGTCGATTTGCTTGTTGACGGTCGTCACCTGGCTGACGGACGGGTGCACGTGCAGGATGATGTTGCCCTGTTCGTCGATCTGCGGCGTCACGTCCAGCACCACACCGGAAAAGAATGGCTGCAGGGTGACGTTCGGGCTGGAGGTGGTGCCGCCCGTGGTGCCGGTCGACGTCACGGTGGTGCTCACGCCGGTGACGAAGAATTCGTCCGTGCCTATTTTCAGCACGGCCTTCTGGTTGTTCATGGTGGCGATGCGCGGGCTCGACAGCACGTGCACGGCGCCCTGCGACTCCAGGAAGGTAATCATGGCGGCAAAGTTGGCAGTCTGAAAGGCCAGACCGAACATCGAACCGGCCGCTGTGGCCGCAGAGCTCAAGCCAAAACCGCTGCTGGCCGTCAGCCCGTTGCCATTCGTCATGTTCGGCGGCTGGCCGCCGTTGAACGGCAGCGGCGCCAGGGTGCCGCCCGGCTGGATGAAGCCCGTCGAAATGCGATTCGTGTGGCCGCTCTTGATGGAGGCAAACGAAGCCCAGTTGATGCCGGTCTGGAAATTATCGTTCAGTTCCACTTCGAGAATCTTGGCTTCCAGGATCACCTGGCGGTCCACCGACAGCTGCGTCGCCTTCAGGTACAGGTCGACGGCGCGCAATTCCTCTGGCATGCCGCGCACGACGACGACGCCTGACTGCGGGCTGATCACCACCTTGCGGCCGTCGGCAGTGCCACCGATGATGGCGCCCAGCGACTCTTTCAGTTCGGCCCAAAAATTGCTGTCGGACGTGGTGCTCAGGTTGGAACTGTCCTGCACCACTTGCTCGCCCGGCTGGCCAGGCTGCTGCTGGTTCTGCTGCGACTGCTGGCCGTTGTTGCCCCCGCTCTGGCCGCTGTTGCTGATGCCGGCATTCGACACCGACGTCGAGGACACGCGCAAATTCGACGTGCCCTTGCGGTTGCCCGTCAGGTAATTGACCTGAAACATGCGGGTTTGCATGGTGAGGGGCCGTATCGAAATGCGCGTGCCATCGACCTTGTAATCATAGCCATACATCTCGCGCATGGCGTCAAGCGCCTCGAACAGGGTCACATCTTTCAGGTTGGCGGAAATGCTGCCCTGCACATCCGGATGCACGAGCATGTTGTAGCGCGTGCCGTTGACGAGCGAGTGAAAGAACTGGCGTGCCGGAACGTTGTTGAACGCGACATTGAAACGCTCGTCCAGCACGCCGCGCGCCTTCGGCAACTGCGCGGCCAGCGCGGACGCCGGCGGCAACAGTGCGTTTTCCACCGCAGCCGATTGCGCCGCCGGGCTGGTGGTGGCCACTGCGCCTGCCACCTGCTCCTTGATTGCATTGTAGGTGTCGCGCTTCACAGGCGCGACGTTGCAGGCACACAAACCCGCTGCAAGTCCCAGGACGCTTGCCCGCTTGCTTATTTCAAATATCTTACGCATTCCCGCCTTGTGTTTATTGGGTGACATGAACCTGTTTCCTTCGTACATGCATTGCATCATTCGCATCGACCGTCTTCGGGTACAGCCGCAGCGTTTCCAAGGTCTTGCCGCGCCGCAGCGCCACGCTCGCCTCGTCTATGCTGACGACGACAGCGCCGCCCACCTTGTCGCCCGCGCGCACGCTGCGGCCATCGATCACGGCCAGGCGCCGTCCGCCAGGCTGATGGGAGATCAACACCGATTGCAGCTGCGGCCGCGCCGCGCGGGCGGACACGGCACTGCCCTCGACAGGCGCCGCATCGGGCGGTCTGGTCGGATCGACCAGGCCCTGTCCAAAGGCCCATGGCGCCAAGGCCAGCAGCACAGTACCAACAGCGGCGCAGCGCCTGGCGCGCATCACAGCGCGATCCATTTCTCGTCCAGGCTGAGCGTGTACAGGGTCAGGCTCAGCGTGGCATTCGGGTACTGCTCGACTTGCATATTGACCTTGCCCCAGAACACATGGGCCGGCATGGCCTCCACGGCATCCATATAATTCACCATATCCAGATAATTCCCACGCAATACGATTTCCACACCATGACGGTATAGCAAGGCCGGCGCCTTCGCCGGTTCGGCATCCGCTGGCGACTGCCCGGCAGGCGCGGCCGCAGGTGCGGACGGCGCCGCCTTGGTGGCGACATGGCCGCCCTGCCCCATGGCGCCGGATGGCAATGTGGCCAGCGACACCAGGCGCAAGTTGGCCTGCTGTTTCAGCAATTGCTGCAGCATCGGCACGATGCGCTCGGGCGCCACCAGGCCGTTTTGCGTCGCTTGCAGGGATTGCCGCATCTGCTGGACTTCCTGCCTGATCCGTTCGAGCCGGATGCGGTCCTGCTGGTTGGGGTCGCCCGCATGCGCTGCCATCCTTTGCGCCATCTCGACATCGATGGCCGCGACGGCCTGCTGACGCTGGGCAATCGTGTCGGCCAGCGCCTTGCGCCTGGTCAACAGCGGATCGACGAACAGATAAACAACCATGAAAATCAGCAGCCCGGCACTGGCGCCAAAGACCATGATCCGTTCCCGCACGCTGAGCGCATCAAATTTCAGGGCAAATTGTTGCCATTGCTGTTTCATTGCTTGACCGCCCCTGCATCGCTGGCGGGTGCCGCCGACGATTGCAAACTGAATTCGATAAAGCGCGGCGCCGGTGCCGCCACGGCAGCGGCCGGCGCTGCGCCTGGCAATGCTGGCGCTGAGACGGCGGCCTGGGCAGGAAGCTGAGCGGTGGCCATGTCCAGGCGCGCGAACGATTTGCCTTGCAACGCCGATTCCCTGGACAGGGCGCTGATGTACTGGGGCAGCAAGTCCGGCTGCACGACGCGCCCCCGCAAGCCAATTTCCTTGCCGGCGCCGGCGATGCTCGCCCCCGTCAGCCACAAGCCATTGACTCTGGCGCGCGCGAAGGCGCGGAAATAATCGGCATAGCCCTGTGTATTGCCCAGTTCGCCGCCCTGCAGAATTTGCCCGGCTTCCAGCAAGGCGCCGCGGTCAGCCTCTGCCTGGCCCAGCGCGCCCGCGATCAGCGGGTCCTTGCCGGGCACGGGAAACCGCGCGAACACATCCGCCCGCCGCGCCTCGCGTGCATCGAGCACGACCTTGGCGTCGGCCGCCGTCCGCTCCAGCGCGGCCACCTGGCGCGCGCCGAACCAGACCACTGCCACACTGGCGGCAAGGACCAGACCCAGGCCACGCAGCAAGCCCACCGCCGACATCGCCTGCTTCTGTTTTTCAAACGCGGGGTTGAACAGATTGATTTGCTGGCTCACGCTGGCATCTCCTCCTGCCGCAGGGCCGCACCCAGGGCCAGGAAAAAGCGCGCCTGGCCGGCAGCGGCCAACAGGTCCGGCACCTTGGAAAAATCAAACAGGGCCGTCAGATCCAGCGCCTCGACCGGCATGTACAAATTGTCTGCCAGGTAAGCATGCAGGCCGTCGCTGCCGGTCGGCGCCAGAACCAGCCTGGCAACGGAAATAAAATGAAATTGACGGTCGAAATGGTCAAAGGAACGCTGCAGTTCCAGCGTGATCCTGTCGTAATACTGCTGCCGCTGTGTGTCGCTGGTATCGGCCAGCTGCGCCACGGTCACGTCGATGCGGCGCGCCAGATACAGTTCCCCATCGAACGTCACGGTCAACAGCCCCCCTTCGTCATCGAAAGACAGCATGGCCAGGCCGCGTCCCGGCGTTTCCATCAAGCCCGCGATATTTCGCTGGGCCATTTCCGGGATATCGATGACCGACAGGGCGATCTTGCTTTCGCCATACAGCGCCTGGCGCTGGGCCACGGCAGTGTTGCGCGCCGCGACGGCGAACAGCGATTGCGCGCGTCCCGGCCCGTTCTTGTCGGCGGGAATATCGATGACGTCGACGGTGGCGTCCGCCGCAGGAAAGTCGATCATGTCCTTCAGGCGCCAGCGGACGGCGGTCTTGAGCTCGTCCGGCGGCACGTTCGGCGCGTCGAGCGTCAGTATCTGATACTCGCCCGCGCCGAGCAAAGTGGTGTTTCGATAAGACTGGGCATGCACATCCCGGTTCATTTTTTCCAGGGTCGCCGCCGCCAGCGGCTTGCGTCCGGGATACATGACCGCCGCCTGCACCAGCGGCTTGTCATCCGCGCGCCGCTTGACCACGGCAGCGCACACGCCTTCCGCTGACAATGATGTCGCCAGCCAACCCTCGTATTTTTTTGCTTTTGCGAATAAACCCATGCCACCGATCCAGATAATGAAATGCTACGACAGCGGTGCCGTCCGAATGATGCATTCAGTCAATTTTAATTCATAGCAGGTATGAACAGGTTAAAAAAGAAAACATTGGCAACACATTTACAGGAAAACATCACGAATGTCACGACGCGCCGAAAAATCGCATGCCCTTCAATACATTTCGCGCATGTACAGCATGAACTCGCTCTTGAACGTGCCGATGGTTTGGCGCGCCTGTCCCGGCAGGTACGGTATCAGCGACTGTAGCGTAAGCGTGCCTTTTTTCGTCACGGGTGCGGCGGGCTTTGCCATCAGCACGCTGCCGGCGCCCTGCTGCAGCAAACCACTGTCGAGCGGCAAGGTGGTCGCGGCAGGCAACTGCGCATCCGTCAGGTTGAGATAATCCTTCAAGATGAAATTCTTGCGCAGCAGGGCCGTGCAATTGTCCAGCGTGTTGGCGGCATATGCGCTGCCGTTCCAGTATTGCGCGACCAAGGGCACCAGCAGCGCGCGCTTTTCCGAGCCATACATACTGTTGATGCGCAAGCGGCCATGACGCAGGCGGGTATCGCCGATGGCAACGCTGGCGGCGGGCGCGACCGCCAAGCCATTCACACTGGAAATGAGCGCGCCGTCGCTGTCGCTGATACCCACCACCAGCGAAAAATCGTCGTACGGGCCATCCTGGCCGCTGGCCAGTCGGTCAAAGCTGTGCAGTACCGTGATGCCGGTCGTGCCGCTGGGAATCGCCTGCTGCAGACCAGGCGCGGCGAGCGTAATGCTACCCGCGCCGGCAGTGCCTGCCTGCACCGTGTAGATGGCGCCGTCGCCGCCAAACTTGATCAGTTCGCCCGCCGACAGGCCGCCGCTGCCTGCCACCACCACTTGCGTGCTGCCGGCGGCATAAGCAGCACCATCGGTCGTGTAGGAACGCCCGCTGCGCCCCTGGTTCCACGCAAAGGCGGGCAAGGCTGGCGCCAGGCGGCCGATGGACAGTGCCGCGCCGGCATTGCCCGCACCCACGCTGACGCTGGCGATTCCGGGATAGGCGCTGCCATAGCGGGCCAGAATCTGGTTGCTCTTGCTTAATGCCGTCGCACCCAGCACGACGCCCAGTTCGCGCTGACCCATGTAGGTGAAGTCGCCGCAGGCCGCCGTCAGTGCGCCCGTGAGCGCGTAGTGGTCAGGGAAAAAGCGGCCGAAGACGGGCGCCGGGGTTTGCGCCTGGTTGGCGATATTGCAGCCAAACTTGCCATTCACGGCCGTATTGCTGCTGCTGCCAATGACGCAATCGGCAGGCTGGTCGACGCTGGTGTAGGCATTGTCGAGCACGGCCTCGGGCAGCATGCGGAAGGTGCCGACATCGCCATAGGTCACGCCGCTGTTGCTGGCCAGGCCGCTGGCCAGCACGGCCTGCCCCAGCGGAAACGGGCTGGCATTGGATGTCGACGCGAGGCGGTTGGAGTAGTCGGTGACACTGAGGAAACCGGTGATTTTCTGGCCTGCCGCGGTATTGTCGACCAGCGGCGTGCCGTTATAGCCGGCGACAGCCGCTGCGCTCAAGGTAAACTGGGCGCCCGCCGCCAGGCTGGGCGTGCCGCTCAGGCCGCTGTTGCTCATGTTGGAACTGAGCGTGAACTGCTGTGGCCGCACCGCGAAATTGTCGGTTGAACATCCCACATTGGCCGTGCCGCACACGGCCGCGGTGCAAGTCACGCGCACACGCACATCGCGGTAAGCGCTGTACTTGGGCGCCACGGCGCTGATGGCGCTGGCCGGGATGATCACATTGGCACTCGAATAGCCGCCCGTGAATGCCACCAGGCCCAGCGGAATGACCGCCGTCTGGGTCAGCGGGCAGTTATTCGCCCCCAGCGCGACGCCGGTGGCGGTATTGACCAGCAAATCCACCGTGGCCGCGCCGGCGAAATTCGTTTCCAGGCTGGCATCGGTTTTCAGTTTCACCAGGTCGAGCTTGAAGGCCGTGTCGGCCAGCTTGGTATTGAGGCGCGCATAGCTGATACTGCTGGTGCTGGGCACGCAACGGGGCGAGGTCGCCTCGCAGGCGTTGAAGCGCGCCACCGCGCACGCCTTGATCACCAGCGACTGGTCTTCCTGCTCCGTGAACTGCCCATCCGTCACATTGACGCTGACGGTGGCTGCCGTGCCGCTGCTCAGGCCAAACACGGCCTGGTACTCGCCGTTGAACAGATAGGTCGCCACGCCGTCGTTCAGCGCGCCATTGGAAAGCACGCCATAGCCCGAGATCAGGGCCCAGTCGCCGATGCCGTTCGAGGTACTCAGCTGGATTTGCGTGGTGTTGTTGGGCATCACAATATTGTTGTGATTGACGTCATGCGCCGTGACCGTGAGCGTGCTTTGCTGGCAGGTCAGGCCGGTACCCGTATTCGTCACCGCGTAATGGTTCAGGCAGCCCGCCTGGCTCAGGTTCTGGTCGCGCTGCACCAGCGCCAGGCCGCCTTCATAGTTATAGGCACGCAATTCGTCGATCGCGCCATCGGTGGAATTGCCGCTGCCGTTCTGCCCCGTAAATGCGCTGCGGTTGTCGCCGACAAACAGGGACCCGATGCGCGGCGACACTACCGCCGCCGTGGTAAACGCCGACTCCTTTTGCAGCACGCCATCGACATAGATACGCAAGTGGTCGCTATTGGACGCCGCCAGCGCATTGAAGCTCCAGCTCACGGCGATATGCTTCCAGGTGCCGGCGGGCACGCTATTGGCAGCCGTTTCCACTATGCGCTGGTTGCCCAGGCTGTCCGTGACGACGAAGCGCAAGGCGCCCGTGCTGCGCCGCACGAGAAAAAACCATTCGTTGTTCAGCTGGGTGGCGTCGAGCAGTTGCGCATCGCGCGCGCCGCTGCCCGACCAGGCCGTGTTGGCCTTGTACCAGAACGTGATGGTGCCGGCACCGCCCATACTGCCGGGCACGGAAAGGCCGCTGTCGACCGCATCGATGGCGGAGGTGCTGGTGTTGAGGGGGAAACTGGCGGCACGGCAGACGCGACCGGCAGCTATCGTCTGCGCGCCACCCAGCACCGTGCCATCACGACCGTTGCCGCTGGTATCGCTGACTTGCGCCGGCGTATTGTTCCAGCTGGGCTGCTCCATGCGGTACTCGAGCACCGGACGGGGAATGTAGAACTTGATCGCCGAGTTCGTCACCGGAAACCCTGTTTGCGGTGTGTCGTAATCGTTGCTGTCCGCCTGCCAGCCTATCTGCCCCAGCTTGGCGGACGGCCCCGCCACGGCGGCGCCATACTGGTAAACGAATTCACCGTTTTCCTGCAAGATCAATTGCAGCGTGTAGGAGCCCGTGGGATTGGCGCCCGTGGTCCATTCCGGCACATTATTCCAGGTCACAACGAAGCTGCGGTATGGCGCCGTGCCGATGGTGGCGTAACTGACATAGCAGGTGGTGCGGCTGGCGCAGGCGGTATTGTAGGTGGGCAGTTCCAGTTTCGAGGTGGGATCGAGATCGTTGCCATAGATGCGCATGGTGTAATTCAAGCTGCTGTCCGGATACGGCAGCGTCTGGACCGGGCTGCCATAGCCGCAGGTGACATTGTTATTGAATTGCACCCGGCCATTCGTCATCACGCGCAAGGTGGTGAAGGCCACGCCCGAATACATGAAGCTGAAACCGATAGGCAAGGCATCACTGAGCGTATCGTCGAGAATGGGCGGCGAGGTACCGCAGCCGGCAGAGCCGTTAAATCGGTAGGGCGTGGTGTTATAGCCGAGCTTGGCATGATTGCTGGCTTCGATCCAGCTGTAGGCAAAACTGGTGTTGGCGTAGGTTGCCGCCTGGGCTGGCGCGCAAGCAAGCAGGGCCACGACGGCTATCCATAAGGCGATGATTGCCTGCATATTACTCCTTTAACGTGCCGTGTTTAAAACTCCGCCTGCACGACGCGCTGCACATAATCGGGATTGTTGGTGGCGTTGGCAGTGGCGCAAACGCTGCCCACCGGCTGGTTGCAGGCGGTCGCAATCACTTGAAAACGGGGCAGTGCTCCCGCCGCCTGCGTGCAGCGCACGGTGACGCTGAAACCGCTCAGCGTGCCATTCGCGGGCAAGGCAAAACTGTTACTTGGCTCGCAAATGCCATTGATGCGCTGCTGGTACACGCCCCACTCCATGCCGGCCCGTGCCGCCTGGTAGGCGCGCGCGCCCTGCACGTCCAGCGCCGACTCGGCGTGCTGCATGGTCGAGATGGAAACTAGCGCCACGCCCAAGGCGGACAGCACCACCAGCAGGAAGATGGCGGTGATGATGCTGAAGCCGCGCGCCGGGCGGCATGGGCGCCGTCCACGCGGCATGGGGTAAATGGCTATTCTCATGGCGAATTATTGACCTGTGCCTGTTGCACCAGCGTGATCTGGCCCGCGTTGCCGCCGGACGTGCCCAGGGTCAGGCTGACACTGACCAGGCCCCGCTGCAGGTTGGGTAGCGTAGCGAAAGAAAAACCGCAAGCGGCGACCTGCGTCGCCATCAGTGCTGCCGACGGCGCGCCGTTGAGCGGCAGGCCAACGGTACTCTCCGGCTGGGCCACCTGGATCGTATAGCCGGCATAGCGCGTCAGCGTGCCCGTGCCGTTCGCATTCGGCGCGCAATGATAAGTCACGGCCGTACTCACCACCTGGAAACGATAACTGAGCGAAGGCATGGATGGTGTTTGCTCGACAAAGGGGTTCTTGGCCAGCGTGACATTGGTGCCGCTGATGGATGCGACCTGGGCGCGGTTGCACTGCCCACTGCAGTCATAGGCATTCACGGGAGGCTGGTCACCCAGATTGTTGACGACGATAAAGTCGCCGGGCACGATGGCTTGCATGCCGGACGGCGCGGCGCCAACGATGGTAAAGACGTTCGCAGTGCTCATCGGCGTGAGGGGATCGAAGGCAAGCACATTGCCCGGCACTAAGTTAGGATTATCGTCTTCCGACAGATAGCGTCCACCCGCCTTGGTCAGCAGCAGCTCCAGATAACTGCCGCTGCTATTGCTCGTCACGCGCACGCTGTTGGGCAGCGCCAGGCGCACGTCGCGCGTGATGCGCCGCGATGCCGTATCGGCCGCGTCGGCCAGTTCGGCGCGGGCGGTCACATCCAGATAGCTTTGCACGGGGGCACGGATGAACACCGTCACCATGCCAGCGACGATGGCCGTGATGATGATGACCACGATCAGTTCGATCAAGGTAAAGCCACGCGCGCGGCGCAGAGGGAAATAAGTGTTCATGGAATACTGTTCGGCGCGTAGCGCGTGCGGTAGCCGTCCAGCACGATCTGCTGATTCGCACCGTATGACACAGTGACCGTGATGCGCAGCGCCGTGGGATCGGTGGCCGAGGGAGCGTGCTGCAAACCTTTGTCATTTACCAAAACAGGGCTGATGACCACATCGGCGACATAGCCCTTCGGAAAGTCATTGCCAGCCACATCGGTGGTGGTATACGTATATGGCGGGTTGATCAGATTGTAATCGCTTACCCTGTAATAGGGGCGTATCGAATTTGCAGGCCCTTCCGCCAGCGTGCAATCGGCCACGCTGGTGGCCGTTTCCGCCGCGGGATCGTCCGCCGGACAATATGTAAACCGCGCCCCTTCGATCTCATCGAGCATGGCTTCCGCGATGGCCAGCGCCTGCTTGCGCAATTGCGGATCGGCGCTGCTGGCCGTGGTGCGGGCGAAAATTTGCAGCAGGCCAACGACGGCGATGCTGACCACCACGATGAAGATGACCAGTTCGATCAAGGTCACGCCCCGCTGCCCCGGCCCGCGCGCCGCGATGATGGCGCCCCTAGTAATGGACATAGCCGGTTTCCCCTTCGACCACGATAGTGCGCGGGATGCCGCCGCCGCTGATGCCGATGCTGACGCGCGCGGGAAAGCTGGAGACAGGTTCGGTGTCAGTGGACTCGTAAGGACGGCCCAGGGCATTGAAGTAAAAGGTTACCGCTTCCTGCGGCACGCTGTAGCTGATCTTGTCGGGCGCACCCTCGCACAGCCACGCAGTAGCATTCGCACAGGCGGCCAGGGTGGCCTTGCGGCCGCTGTTGCCGCCGGCTGGCGGCAAGACGCGATTGGCCGCCTCGCAGGCGGCGCTAAAGCACAGGGCAATGCGACTGCCGTTAAGCAGCACGAAGACGGGCCGGTTTTGCGCGATCGCCAATTTTTGCGCATAGCGCAGCATGCTCACGTTTTGATCGGCAAAACTGCGCGCATCAAAACTGTCTTGCTGGAAGAAGCGCGGCATGGCGACGGCGGCCAGGATGCCACCCACCACCAGCACGGCGATCAGCTCGACCAGGGTGAATCCGCGCTGCTGGCGTCCACGGCTGGCCGGTCCGGCAAACATCAAACCTGCTGGAGACAGCATTGTGTACACCTGTGGCAATGAGCGGCATGACGGCTGAAACATGCCGGGAAGAATAAAAACGCCTGGCGAGCCAGGCGGATTGCATGCAACGCGGATTGTCGCCGCATGCGGGGCTCACGTCATTGACAATTGGCAAGGGTAGGCGGGACGCTCACCGCCGCCGCCGCAGTCGCCGTGGCGACTGTATAGGTAAACGCGCAGGTAAGATGGTTCGCATCGGCGGCAATCGATACCGGTGCCGTACCCGTGACACTGTAGTCATTCAAGTCACCGGCCGCGATTACGATGCCTGCCGCATCGGGATAACCGTTCACCATGGCGATGGTTTTGCCATCCATCGTGACAGGAGGAATCGTACCGGTGGCAGTATTATTGACCAGCCATTGCGCATGGGCCAGGGAAGCAGCAGCCTGCACCGATGCGCGAGCACCGTTGACTTTCGCCAGACGGGCATCGGCAGACAAATTGATAAAACGGGGAATCGCGGTGGCCGCCAGGATGCCCAGGATGACGATGACGACGACTAACTCGATCAGCGTAAAGCCCGCTTGGGCACCTTGTTGAAAACGACGAATCGACTGCTTACTATTGCTGATCTTCATGCTGATCTCCAAAAAATCAAAAAAACCACTGGCAAAATTTACCCGCAGAATACAAAAACTATTTCAGCCCGCCCGCCTCGCCCATCTGCATCAATGCCAACTGCGGCGTATCCACCGGGCTTGAGGGCTTGGCCGAAGCAAGGGGCGCTTGCTGCAAGCTTACCTTGAATTGAAGCAACTCGGAACGGTATCCGCCAAAAATGTTGCCTCGATTTAATATATATATTAATTCTGCATTACTTTGATCAAAAAACCAATGACTTTGGGGAAGTTTTTCTATCGCCGGCGCCGTATATGTACCCAAATAATTGGCCGGCTTTTCAAGCAACCAATCGACGGGATTTTGCCCCGCCAGCGCCGGCAACTGGTTTTGCTGGCCAGCCACATATAGTTGCAGCACTTTCATGCGCAGGCCCGCGCGCAAAGCCGCGACCGTTTGCTGTACCGCGACCCGCTCCGCTTCCTGCTGCACCACTGTTATCCGGATCAGCAGCACGCCCGCCAGCACAGCGATGAGGGACGCCACGACGGCCAGCTCAAACAAGGTAAATCCCCGCTGCCTTGCCGAGCCAGCCACAACGTTGTTTTTTGGCGAATGGCACTTTGTCATTTATGCAGGGCGACCTTGCCCAGGTCCCACACTGGCAAGAAGATGCCCAGCGCCAGCACCAATACCATGACACCAAGAAAGGCGATCAGGATGGGTTCGATTTGCGCGGACAGGGTCTTCAATTCGTAGTCCACTTCCCGCTCGTACATCTGGGCGATTTCATTCATCAGCTCGTCCAGCGAGCCGGACTCTTCGCCGACGGCGATCATTTGCAGCACCACCGGCGTGAAAACGCCCGCCGCCACGGAGGTGCGCAGGATGCTGTCGCCGCGCTCGACGCCGTCGCGCATCTGTTCGACCCGGGCGCACAGGTAGGCGTTATCTACCGTTTGCGACACCACCGTCAACGCCTGCACGATGGGCACGCCGCTGGTGCTGGACAGGGCGAAACTGCGCGCGAAGCGCGCCATCGTGCCTTTCAGGATAATCTTCCCGGCGATGGGGAAGCGCAACTTGTAGCGGTCCCACGTGTAGCGGCCAGGCACGGTGCGCAACCAGGCACGAAAAGCGGCTATTGCGGCTATCGTCACTACCAGCAGCACCGGCCAGTACGCCACCATGAAGCCCGACGTGCCAATCAGGATGCGCGTCATCAAAGGCAGTTCGGCATTGAAGCTGGCGAACACTTTCACGAACTGGGGAATCACGAACATGTTGACGATCACCATGGCGACGACCATGGCCACGATCACGAAACTGGGGTAGCGCGTGGCCGTCTTCACGCGCGCGCGCATGTCGCGGTCGAATTCCAGGTGGTCGAACAGGCGCAGGAACACTTCATCGAGCCGCCCCGTCATTTCGCCCACGCGCACCATCGACAGGTAAAACTGCGAAAACACGGTGGGGTGGCGCGCCATGGCAGCCGACAGTTCGCGGCCTGCGTCAAGCGACTCGCGCACATCCTTGATGACGCGGCCAAATGCGGGGCTGATGGCGGATTCCTGCAGGCCGGCCAGGCCGCGCATGATGGGCACGCCCGCCTTGAGCAGGGTGTACAGTTGGCGGCTGAACAATTGCACGTCCATCGAGCTGACTTTTTTCTCCGTCAGCCTTTGCCACCAGCCGATATCGGCGCCGGTAGTGGCGGCTTTTTTAGTCGCCAGGATTTCCACCGGCGTCGCGCCGGTGGAAAACAACTGATCGGCCACGGCGCCGCTGTCGGCGCCTTCCATCACGCCGGTCAGCAGTTCGCCGCTGGCATTGCGCGCCTTGTAAGCAAAAAATGGCACCTCAATCCTCGCTCTGGTTGCTGATGCGCATTGCTTCCATCACCGTCGTGCGACCTTGCACCACCAGCTGCACGGCGTGGCGGCGCAGGGTTTCGCCCGCCATCTGCTCCATCGCCACCCTCATGAAGTGGGAAGGATCGGCATGGTTGGCGGCGTCGGCCACGGCGCGCGTAATTTCCAGCAATTCGTACACGCCCGTGCGGCCCCGGTAACCCATGCCGTTGCAATGCGAGCAGCCCTTGCCATGGAAATACTGGTTGCGTTCGACCAGCTCGCCCAGTTCCAGGCGCAGCCATTCGTATTCGTTGGGCGTGGGCTGGTACGGCGTGCTGCAGCTTTCGCAGATCACGCGCACCAGGCGCTGCGCCAGCACGGCTTGCAGCGAGCTGCCCACCATGTAGCGGGGCACGCCCATGTCCATCAGGCGCAGCGGTGTGCTGATGGCGTCATTCGTATGCAGGGTCGACAGCACCAAATGGCCCGTCATGGCGGCGCGCAGGCCGATTTGCGCCGTTTCCTGGTCGCGCATCTCGCCCACCAGCACGATATCGGGATCCTGCCGCAGGGCCGAGCGCAGCACGCGGGCAAAACTGAGCTCGATCTTGTCGTTCACTTGCACCTGGTTAATACCGGGCAAACGGTACTCGACGGGGTCTTCCACCGTGATGAGCTTTTTTTCCACAGAATTGAGCTCGGACAAGGCGCAATACAAGGTCGTCGTCTTGCCGCTGCCGGTCGGCCCCGTCACCAGCACCAGGCCATTCGGGCGGTTCACGATGGCGCGGAACTGTTGCACCAGCTTGGGCGGCATGCCGATGGCGTCCAGGCGCAAGGTCGTGCCGCCCTGGTTCAACAGCCGCATCACCACCGATTCGCCATATTGCGTCGGCATGGTGGAGATACGCACGTCGATGCGCTGATTTTTTACGCGGATGGCGAAGCGGCCATCCTGCGGCAGGCGCTTCTCGGAAATATCGAGGTCCGACATCAGTTTCAGGCGCAGCGCCAGCGAACTGGCGATCTTGCTGTCCGCTTCCGTCTGCAGGTGCAGCACGCCGTCGATGCGGAAACGGATCTGCAGCCGGCCTTCCTGCGGTTCAATGTGGATGTCCGAGGCGCGCACTTGCGTGGCGTCCTCGAACACCGATTGCAGCAACTTGACGATGGGCGCCTCTTCCAGGCCCGGATTGGCGGCCAGGGCGCCAAAGTCGACGGACACGTCGCCCAGGTCCTGCTCCAGCTCGCGCGTCAGGGTGGAGATATCTTCCGTCCGACGGTAGATGCGGTCGATGGCGGCCAGCACTTCCGTTTCATTGACCACGGCCAGCTCGATTTGGCGCTTGACCAGGCGCGCAATCTCATCGTACGCGAACAGGTCGGTGGGATCGGACATGCCAACCAGCAAGCCCTCGCGCCGGTCTTCCAGCACCAGCGCGCGAAAACGGCGCGCCTGGGTTTCCGGCAGCAGGCGCACCAGCTCGGAATTGATGTTGTAGAACTTCAGGTTGATGTAGGGAATGTCCAGCTGGCGCGCCAGCGCGCCCGAAATCTGCTCTTCCGTGACAAAGCCGTGTTCAACAAAAACGCGGCCCAGCTTGCGCCCCGAGCGCTTCTGTTCCGTCAAGGCCTGGCCCAACTGTTCTTCCGTCAGCAATTGCTGCTGCACTAAAATTTCACCGAGCCGGACTTTCTCTGGCCTTGCCATGCTTGCTCCTCGACAGATTCATCAGACGATGCACGCCAGCGGCGCGTGGGGGTATTTTATTCCAGAACCTGTTGTTTCTTAAAGAAAATACATTCCGTCACTTGATTTTCGTGCATTTCAACACTCTGCAAGGAAACACTTGCCGTGCACCTGCGCCCGTGCCAATAATGGTGACCGTACGCCGTCTTGCCTGCTGACCATTGCCCCTATGACCACCTGTTCCATCGAGTTTCACAACGTGCATCTGCAGTTGGCGGGCATCGCCGTGCTGCGCGGCGTCGACCTGCAGGTACGCGCGGGCGAACTGTTCGGCCTGGTCGGCGTGAATGGCGCGGGCAAGACCAGCCTGCTCAAATGCCTGCTGGACTTTTGCACGCCCGAGCGGGGCAACATCGCCATTTTCGGCCAGCCGCACCGGCACGGCACGGCGCGCCAGCCCCTGTCCTTTCTGCCGGAACGTTTCCAGGCGCCCTACTACCTGACGGGTGGCGACTTCCTGCGCTATTTGTCGCGCCTGCACAATGTGCGCCCCGATGCGGAAGCGCTGCAGCAAGCGCTGGGCGCGCTGGACCTGGCGCCCGATGCCTTGCTGCGCCCCGCGCGCGACTACTCGAAAGGCATGATGCAAAAACTGGGGCTGGCCGCCTGCTTGCTGTCGGGCAAGCCGCAATTGCTACTGGACGAACCGATGAGCGGACTCGACCCGAAGGCGCGCGCCCAGTTCAAGCAAGTGCTGCGGCAAGCGCGCGCCCAAGGCCGCGGCGCCCTGTTCACCTCGCATGCACTGGCCGACGTGGAAGAACTGTGCGACCGCATGGCCATCCTGCATGCGGGCCGCATCGTGTTTACGGGCACGCCCGCCGAATGCCGCGCACGCCACGGTGGCACGGCGGACGCCAGCCTGGAACAGGCGTTCCTCAATTGCATCGCAGCATGAACGCCGACACGCACGCCCCTCTTCCTGCGCCGCCCGGGCGGCCTTACGCACCGTCCCCGCACGGCATGTATCTGCGCCATTTCGACTTGCGCACCGCGCCCTTCGGCATCACGCCGGACCCGGCCTTCTTCTACCCCGGCAATACACGTGGCGAACTGCTCGCGGCGCTGCTATATGCCGTCACGCAAGGCGAAGGCATCATCAAGCTGACGGGCGAAGTGGGCAGCGGCAAGACCATGCTGTGCCGCATGCTGGCCGAACGCCTGCCGCCCCACGTCGATGTGGTCTACCTGCTCAATCCCCGCCTGGAACCGGACGAAGTCTTGCACGCCATCGCCGCCGAACTGGGCCTGGCGCTGGATGGCTGCCGCGCCGATGCCGTGCTGCGCGCCCTGCATAGCGAGCTGATCGCCAGGCATGCGGCCGGGCGCCAGGTGGTGCTGCTGGCAGAAGAAGCCCAAGCCATGCCGGGCGCCACCCTGGAAGCGCTGCGCCTGCTGACGAACCTGGAGACGGCCAGCCACAAGCTGCTGCAAATCGTCCTGTTTGGCCAGCCGGAATTGCAGCACACCCTGGACTTGCCCCAGTTCCGCCAGTTAAAAGAGCGCATCACCCACAGCTTCATCGTACCTTGCCTGCCGCAGGCCTTGCTGAACGACTATCTGACGTGCCGCCTGGCCGCCGCCGGCCGCACGGCGCCGCTCGTTTTCACGCCGGCCGCCCTGCGCCAGCTGGCGCGCTCCTCGCAGGGCATCGTGCGCAGGGTCAATGTCCTGGCCGACAAGGCCTTGCTGGCCGCGTATGCAGACGATGCTCAACAAGTGAGCGCGCGCCATGTGCGCCTGGCCATCGCCGACACTCCCTTTTATCGCGCACCCTGGCATGCGGGCAAGCTGCTGGCGGGCGCCTTGTGCGCGCTGATGCTGCTGCTGGCCGCTGCGCTGCTGTGGCAATGGCTGAGGCCGGGCCAGACAACGGGCATGGCGGCGCCAGCCACGCTGCAGGCAGCGGTCCAGCACCCCCGCTTGCCAGCGCCGTCAACGCTGCTCAACAGCAAGCTGGCCGAATCGCGCGGCTGGCTGGAACAGCAGGGGCCGCAGCAGCTGGTACTGCAGATTGCCAGCCTGCCTGCCAGCGAGACGGCCGCAGCAGAAACCTTTTTGCAGCAGGCGCAGCAAGCCATCGGCTTGCATGACGTCCACGTCTTTCGCCTGCCTGGCACAGCGCCCGCCAGCGCGACCGCGCGCCTGGCGATCGTCTATGGCAGCTTTGCCGACCGGGCCAGCGCCGAAGCCGTCTGGGCCAGGATAGCCCCCGCATCGCCGCAGAAAATATTGCTTAGAAGCATAGGTAGTATCCGCACGGAAATTAATGCCGCGATCCCGGCACAAGCAGGGCGTGGCGCACCCTAACTTTATTTCTCCATATTGCGTCCCGGGCCTGCACAGCCGATTGCTTTTAGGCGATCATGCTGGTTAAAATTACAAAAGCACAACACGACTCAAAGGGCGAACTTTTCATGAATCAACACCCTATTCCTGTGCTGGCCTCTTGGGTCACCCTCGCATGCAGCGCCATGCTGGCCGGTTGTGCCGCACATCAACCGCAGCTATCGCCTGGCCACATCAATGCCGCGCCCCCACCTGCTGGCGCCATTCCCGAACCGGTGCAGCAAAGCAGCGCGCTGGCCGCGCCCCTGCCCGCGCCCAAGGTGGAAACCTACAGCGTCACCGTGCACAAGGTGCCCGTGCAATCGCTGCTGTTTGCGCTGGCGCGCGATGCTGGCATGAACGTCGACATCCACCCGCAGATCGAGGGCAGCGTCACCCTGAATGCGCTGAACCAGACCCTGCCGCAACTGCTGTCGCGCATCGGCAAGCAAATCGACATGCGCTATGAAATCGATGGCAAGAACCTGACGGTGCTGCCCGACGCGCCCGTGTGGCGCAATTACAAAGTCGATTACGTCAACATGGCGCGCAGCACCAACAGCAGCGTGAATATCGCCACGCAAATCTCCACGGCGGGCGGCGGGTCGAACAACGCCAGCAATCCAGTGGGCAGTACGCAAGGCGGCAATGGCAACAACAATTCGACCACCCTGGTGGTGAATCGTTCGGAAAATAATTTCTGGTACAGCCTGGAAAAAAATATCCGCGACCTGCTGCGCGAGACCACGCTCAACGATGTGCAGGTGGACCCGCTGGCGCAGCTGAACCAGCAATTGACGAGCGTGCCCGGTCAGCAGGCGCAACAAGGACAGCCAGGCCAGCAGCAGAACCAGGCCGGCAATTTCCCCGCGCCGGGGCAGGCGGGCCAGTACGGCGCCCAGCCGCCGATGCAGAATACGGTGCCGAATGGCGGACAATATGCGCCGGGCCAGCAGGTGCCCGGCCAGAACGCGAACCCTGGCCAAGCGCTGGACGCGAACGGCATGCCGCTGCTGAAACTGGCCAACAAGGGCGGTCCCTCGTCCGTGGTCGTCAACGTCGAGGGCGGGCTGATCGCGGTGCGGGCCACGGGGCGCCAGCATGAAAAGATCGCTGAATTCCTCGATGCGGTCTTGCACAGCGCCAAGCGGCAAGTGCTGATCGAGGCGACCATCATCGAAGTGCGCCTGAGTAATGAATACCAGCAAGGCATCAACTGGGCGCGCCTGACGGGCAGCCTGCAGCTGAGGCAGGGGCAAGTGGGCACGTCGGTACTGTCCAGTGGCGTCACGCCCAATGTCACGCCGGGCATCTTCCTTCTCAATTATGTGAAAGACAGTTTTGCCACCACCATCCAGCTGCTCGAATCGTTTGGCAAGGTGAAAGTGCTGTCCAGCCCGAAGATCAGCGTGCTCAACAATCAGACGGCCATGCTGAAGGTGGTGGACAACAATGTCTTCTTTACCATCAAGGTGACGCCCGCCGTGATCAGCTCGACGGGCACCATCACCACGCCGGCCACCTATGAATCGAAGCTCGAGACGGTGCCCGTGGGCTTCGTCATGAGCGTCACGCCGCAGATTTCCGACAGCGATGAAGTTACCCTGAACGTACGCCCCACCATCACGCGCATCGTTGGCTACGTGCAAGACCCGAATCCGGCCCTGGCCACGGCGAATGTGCAAAGCCGCGTGCCCGTGATCCAGGCGCGCGAGCTGGAATCGATCATGAAAGTGAGCAATGGCCAGATCGCCGTGATGGGCGGCCTGATGCAGGATTCCGTCGACAATGCCAAGGATGGCGTACCGGGCCTGTCCAGCCTGCCTTTGGTGGGCAATTTATTTACTTATCGCAATGAGGCGAGCAGCAAGACGGAGCTGGTGATTTTCATGCGCCCCGTGGTGGTCAAGGATGCCAGCATCGACGGCGATTACCGCGACTACCGCTACCTGCTACCCGGCCAGGCGCCGCTCAACAGCCAGCCGTACACGGATGGCCCGCCAGCGCCCGCCGTCCAGCCGCAGGCACGCCTGCAGGGAGACTTCCCATGAGCTTGCTGATGCAGGCGCTCAAGAAGGCCGAGCGCGCCAAACAGAACAGCCTTTCCGACGAGGAGCTGGAAAAGCCGTCCGAAGCCTACGACCAGGTGCTGGAACTGGCGCCGGCCGACGCCGTGCAGCCCCTTGCCATGCCTGCCGCGCCGCCCGTGCAGGCGGCCAGCACCCTGAGCCTGGAACCGATGCCGGACGCCCCCGCGCCGCCGCCCGAGCCCAGTGCTGCCCAGCCGGGTTCACCGCCAGACCCGCAACCGGGTGCGCAGCAGTCCCCTCGCCCCGAAGCGCCGCCCGCCCGGCCACGCGCCAGCCGCAGCAATACGCCGCCAAAAGGCCCCACGGGGCCCATCAGCGTGGACCCGGCCACCATGCGCCTGGCCGTCCTGCTGGCGATTCTGCTGCTTGTGGCCGGTTCCATGGCGTACTGGTACTGGCGCGCCAGCACCAACCCAGGCGCGGGCGCCAACCTGCCCGGCGTGCCCATGCCGCTTACGGACGCCCCGGGCACGGCCGGTGTTGCCGGCCCTATCGTGGTGGTGCCGGGCGCAGGCACGCCAGGCGCGGCTACAGCCCCTGCGCCACAACAGCAAGCATTGCCGCCTGAATTACAGCAGGCGCCGCGCCAGCAAGCCGACGCGGCGGAACAGCAAGCCATGATACAGGCAGCGGCCGAGGCTGCCGTGGCCGCGCAACTGGCGCGCATGCCGCCGCCAGCACCGCCCAGCCTGCCGCCCGTGGCCGCGCCCGACAACAGCCAGATTCAGGTGCAACGCAGCGTCGCCGCGCCGCAAATCAACCCCGGCGTGCAGCAAGCCTATCAAGCCTTCAATGGCGGCCAACTGGGTCTTGCTCGTCAACAATACGAAACGGTGCTGCGGCAAGATGCCAACAACCGCGATGCGCTGCTGGGGCTGGCGGCCCTGGCCCTGCGCGAGAACCAGGGCGCGCAAGCGGCGTCGCTATACGTGCGTTTGCTGGAAATCAATCCCGACGATGGCGAGGCGCTAGCCGGCCTGATCGGGCTGCGCCAGGGCGACGTCGTGCAGAGCGAAGCAAAGCTGAAAGCCATACTGGCGCGTACCCCCGACAGCGCCCCCGTGCTGTTTGCACTGGGTAATGTGTACGCCAAGCAGCGCCGCTGGAACGAGGCGCAGCAGCAATTTTTCCGCGCCTATGGCGCCGCGCCAGGCAATCCCGACTATGCCTTCAACCTGGCCGTGGGCCTGGACCGGTTGAACCAGCCCCGGCTGGCCGCCACGTATTACCAGCGCGCATTGACCCTGGCGCAAGCCACGCCCGCCGCGTTCGACCGTGCCGTGGTACAGGCGCGCCTGCGCGACCTGGCAGCCCCCGCGCCGGCAGCAGCAGTGACAGTCCCGGCCCCGGCCGAGTCGGCCACTATTACCCCCCGTCAGGAATAAGTATTACATGGCAGAACAAGCAAAACTTCCGCTCGGCAAGTTGCTGATACAGAAAGGTGTGATCAGCGAAGACCAGCTGCGCATCGCCCTCATCGAGCAGCGGCGCAGCAGCGAACCGCTGGGCAAGCTGCTCATCACTTTGGGCTTCGTCACGGAAGCGACCGTGCGCGAGGCGCTCAGCGAAAACCTGAAACAGGTCAGCGCGGACCTCGCCAGCCTGGTGGTCGACGCCATCGCCCTGAAACTGATTCCGAAAGACGTGGCCAAGCGCTACCGTGTGTTTCCCATCGTCTACGAGCGGCAGGCGGACAATCTGATCCTGGCCATGGCCGATACCAGCAACATCGTTGCGCTCGATCAAATCAGCGCCATGCTGGTCAAGGGCATCACGATTTCCACCGTGCTCGTCAACGAATCCGATATTTCGCGCGCCATCGACCAGTACTATGGCTTCGAGCTGTCGATCGACGGCATCCTGCACGAAATCGAAACGGGCGAAGTCAGCTATCAAAGCATGGCTTCGCCGTCGGACGAGTACAGCCAGCCCATGGTGCGCCTGATCGACGCGCTGCTGGCCGACGCCGTGCAAAACGGCGCCTCGGACATCCATTTTGAGCCGGAACAGTCGTTCCTGCGCATCCGCTACCGCATCGACGGCATCCTGCGGCAAATCCGCAGCCTGCATAAATCGTACTGGCCGGCCATGGCCGTGCGCCTGAAGGTGATGTCGAACATGAATATCGCCGAGGCGCGCGCACCGCAGGATGGGCGCATCAGCATCAAGTTTTCCGGGCGGCAAATCGACTTCCGCGCCTCGGCCCAGCCCACCACGCACGGCGAAAACGTCGTGCTGCGCGTGCTGGACCGGCAAAAAGGCCTCGTGCCGCTGGACGCCCTGGGCCTGGCCGAGTCGGAACTGAACTTGCTGAAACTGATGATAGCGCGCCCTGACGGCGTGATCCTGGTGACAGGCCCGACGGGCAGCGGCAAGACCACCACCCTGTATTCGATACTCAACCATATCAATACGGAAAGCGTCAACATCATGACGCTGGAAGACCCGGTCGAGTATCCCATGAACATGATACGCCAGACCTCCGTCAACGAATCGGTCAAGCTGGGCTTTGCCGACGGCATCCGCTCGATGATGCGGCAGGACCCGGACATCATCCTGGTGGGCGAGATCCGCGACCGCGAAACGGCGGAAATGGCCTTTGCCGCCGCCATGACGGGCCACCAGGTGTATTCCACCCTGCATACGAGCTCGGCCATCGGTTCCGTGGCGCGCCTGCTCGACATCGGCATCCTGCCCGACATCATGGCTGGCAATATCATCGGCATCGTGGCGCAGCGCCTGGTGCGCCGCTTGTGTCCGCATTGCAAGGAAACCGTGATCGCCGACGACGTCGAGCGCCGCCTGCTGGGCCTGGCGGCAAGTGATGCGCCCGTGTCCATCTGCCGCGCCGTGGGCTGCGAACGCTGCGCACACCAGGGCTACAAGGGCCGCCTGGCCATCATGGAAATCCTCAAGATGACAGCCGAACTCGATGAATTGACGGCGCGCCGCGCCAGTAGCCGAGAATTGAAGAACGCGGCGCGCGCGGCCGGTTTCAAGGGTATCGTCGACGACGGTATGCGCCGCGTGATGGAAGGCGTGACCACCCTGGAAGAAGTGGGCCGCGTGGTCGATCTGACGGAAAGGCTGGCCTGATGCCGCAATATGTCTACCGCGCCATGGATGCCGCCGGCGGCTTGATTCCCGGCAGCATGGAGGCGGCCAACGTGCCGGACCTGGAAGCGCGCCTGCACCGCATGCAGCTCGACTTGATCGACTGCAAGATCACGGGCCAGTATCTGGTACTGCTGGGCAAGCGGATCATCCACCGCCGCGACCTCATCAATTTCTGCTTCCACATGGAACAATTGACGGGGGCGGGCGTGCCCATCCTGGAAGGCTTGAACGACTTGCGCGAAAGCACGGACCACCCGCGCCTGCGCGAAGTCGTCACGGACTTGATTGAAAGCATCGAGGGCGGTTTGCCTCTGTCGGGGGCGCTGGCCCAGCATGGCGACATTTTCGACGCCACGTTTACCAGCCTGATACTTGCGGGAGAACAAAGCGGCAGGATCGCCGACGTGTTCAAGAACCTGTCGGAAAGTCTGAAATGGCAGGACGAGCTGGCGTCGCAGACGCGCAAGATCATCATGTACCCCATCATCGTGGCCGTGGTAGTGGCTGCCGTGACGTTTTTCCTGATGATTTATCTGGTGCCCCAGCTGACCGCCTTCATTCGCAACATGGGCGGCGAGCTGCCGCTGCATACGCGCGTCCTCATTTTTATATCGAATGTCTTCATCGCTTACTGGTATCTGCTGCTGGCCTTGCCCGTGCTGCTGTTTTTCGGCCTGCGCGCACTCGTGCGCCGCAGCAGCGCGGCGCGCTACGCCTGGGATGGTCTGAAACTGCGGCTGTGGCTGGTCGGTCCCGTGCTGCACAAGATCATCCTGGCCCGCTTCGCCACTTTTTTTGCCTTGATGTATGCCTCCGGCATCACGATACTGGAATGCATCCGCCTGTCCGAAGGCATTGCCGGCAACCAGGTGGTGGCGGCCGGCCTTCGCCGCGCCGCGCAGCTGATCAGCGAGGGCTACGGCGTCACCGCCGCCTTCCAGCACACGGGCATCTTCCCACCGCTGGTGGTGCGCATGCTGAAGGTGGGCGAAGCGACAGGCTCACTGGACACGGCCTTGCGCAATGTCAGCTATTTCTACAATCGCGAAGTGAAGGAATTGATCGAAAAAGTGCAGGCCATGATCGAGCCAACCATGACGGTCATTCTGGGCCTGCTGCTGGGCTGGATCATGCTGTCGGTGCTGGGGCCGATTTACGACACCATCAGCACACTCAAGACCTGAGGCCGCCGTGTTCCGCAAACTATTACTCTACATTACCAGCGACGCCCTGTGCGCCTACGACTGGGACCACGGCGTGCTGGGCCAGGGCCAGACCTTCCCTGCCAGTACGGCCGGGGTGGACGGATTCGCCGCATGGCTGGAAGAACCGCAGGGACAGCGGCTCGATGTGCCCGCCTACCTGCTGACGGACCTGATCGAGGAAGATTTCCAGCGCCAGCTGCTGCCCCACGTGCGCGGCAAGGCGGGCCGGGCGCTGCTGGAGCGGCGCAAGCAGCAATTGCACCGCGATACACCCTACCGTGGCAGCACCTTGCTGGGCCGCGAAGACTCTGGCCGCCACGACGACCAGGTACTGTTCTTTGCGCTGACCAATCCCGCCTTGCTGCAGCCGTGGACAGAGACGCTCGAGCACTTGCGCGTGCCCGTGGCCGGCATTTATTCGACCAGCCTGCTCAGTATTGCGCTGGTAAAAAAGCTGTCGATCGCGCACGAACACCTGCTGCTGGTCACGCAGCAATCGGGCGGCTTGCGGCAAAGCTATTACGAAAAAGGCCAGCTGCGCTTTTCGCGCCAGACACTGGCCATCGCGCTCGATGGCGTGGCCGTGAATATTGCGCTGGAAACGGAGAAGACGCGGCAATTTCTCACCAGCACGCGCATGCTGGCGCGCGGCGACGTCTTGAACACCGTCATCCTCGCGCCGGCCGTGCAAATCGCCAAGCTCGAACTGCTGTGTGACAACGGCCTGGAAGTGGCTTACCACTTCATCGACCTGCAGCTGGCCGGCAAACGGGTAGGCTTGCGCCGGACGCCGGCGCTGGCCGACGAATTGCTGCTGACCTTGCTGGGCAAGCATCCGCCGTCCAGCCATTATCCGCCCGGCGCACTGGCCCGCTATTATCACTTCCAGCGCGCGCGCAACACGCTGTATGGCCTCAGCGCGCTGATCGGTGGATCGGCAGCCCTGTGGTGTGCAATTAACTTGCTCGGCGGCATTGCCGACGGTGCCGCCACGGAGCGCCTGGCGCAGGAAACGGCGTCCTACCAGCAGCGCTACCGCATAGTCATGTCGACACAGCCGCCGGCGCCGGCCAAGACGCAGAACATGAAAGTGGCCGTGACCCTGGGCCAGATGATCGCCAGCCAGGCGCCGGAACCGGGCCGGCTGCTGGGCATCCTGGGCGCCGCGCTGGACCAGGCGCCGCAGGTAGCGCTCAGCCAGTTGCACTGGCATGCGGGCCAGGCCCCCGCGCGCGCAGCCGGCAGCCAGCCAGCGCAGCAGCGAGGCGCCAGCTTGCAGGGCGGCAGCGCCCTGGCCGGCATTCCTGTCGCGCCGCCGCAGGCGCTGCGCATGGAAGCGGACGTGGCCATGCCGAACAATGACTACCGCGCCGCGCTGGCCACCATCACGGCCTTCGCGCAAACCCTGGCGCGCCAGCCGGGCATGCAGGTGACAATCGAGGAAACGCCGCTGGACTTGCGCCCCACCGTGGCCCTGTCCGGCAAGAGCGCCGCTTCGTCGCCGGACAGCCAGGCCCGCTTTACCCTCTTGCTCGCGTGGCAGCCATGAGCGGCCCCGTCAAGCAGCCGCCCCTTCCCGGCATGCAACGTGCCGGCAGACCCGCGCGCGCCCTGCCCGCCTGGCTTGGCGAACTGCATCTGGTGCGTAACGCCCTGCTGTGCTTTGCGCTGACCCTGCTGGCCAGCATGGTGCTGCTCAGCCTGAGCGCCACCTACCGCGCGCGCGAAGCGCAGCAGCTGGACATGGCGCACCGCACACGCTCGGCGGCCACCACCCTGTTCAACCACGCGGAAGCGGAGAAGCAGGAAATCCGCGCCTACGAACCGCAATTTCTGGCCCTGCGCCAGCGCGGCCTGATCGGCGAGGAAAACCGCCTGGCCTGGATCGACGCCATACGCCGCAGCCAGGAACAACGCAAATTACTGCCGATCAGCTACGAAATCAGCCCGCAACAAGCGCTGCAAGTGCCATTGCCCATGGTGATGGGGCAATATCATCTGCGCGGCAGCCACATGCGCCTTCGGATGGACTTGCTGCACGAGATGGACTTGCTGAACCTGTTTGACGATTTGCGCCAGGCCGGCTATTTCGCCGTGCAGGATTGCACGCTCAAGCGCCAGGCAGCGGCCGGGGGCGCCAGTGGGGCGCCGCCTACCCTGGGCGCCGAATGCGAGCTGCTGTGGCTGACTCTGGGCAGCGTGGCCGTGCCCGAACTGGGGCGGCCATGAGACGCGCCCTTGTCCTGTGCGCACTGCTGGCTTGCACCGCGCTGACGGCCCGCGCCCAGTCTTCCCATCTGGGACGATTGTTCCTGTCGCCCGAGCAGCGCGCCCAGATCGACGCGCAACGCTACGGGCCGCCGCCCGCCGATCCGGCCCTGGCGCCGCCCCCGCCGCCGCCGCCGCCCGGCCCGCCCGTGGAATTAAATGGCGTGGTGGTGCGCAGCAGCGGCCGCTCCACCGTCTGGCTGAACCAGGAAACGCAGAACGAGCCACACAACCGTCTCGCGCGCGACAAGTCCGGCATGCCCGGCACATTGACCTTGCGCCTGTCGACGGGCCAGGTGGTGCGGCTCAAGCCCGGCCAGCGCTACGACCCGGCCAGCGGCACGGTCACCGAGGCGCAGGAGATGCAGCAATGACGCCAGGACAGAAGTATCGCCAGCGCGGCGCCGCCCTGTTGCTGCTGCTGGCCGTACTGGGCCTGGGCGCGGCCAGCCTCCTGATCGGCGCCTTCGGCCGCAATACGGGCGAGGCCGCACGCCAGCAGCGCACCCTGGCCACCCTGGCGCAGGCGCGCGAAGCCTTGCTGGGCTTTGCCGCCACGCAAGGCCGCCTGCCCCGTCCAGCCGCCTCCGCCCTCGACGGGCGCGAACGGGCCGGCGACTGCGCCGACGACGCCCAGTGCAGCGGCTTCCTGCCGTGGGTGGCGCTGGGCGTGGAGGGCAACGACGCCTGGGGCAAGCTGCTGCGCTACAGCGTCACTCCGGCAATGGCGCGCGCGCCCATCGTCTCATTTTCCGCCATCGCCGACCGCGTCGTCCTCACACGCGATGGCCGCGGCGACTTCGCCTTCGTGGCGGGCCAGGAGCAATGCGACATCAGCGCCCAGTGCCTGCCTGTCGTCGTGTTCTCGCAAGGCAAGGATCATTACGGCACGGCCGCCAGCGGCGTGACCCAGATCAATACGGCGCACGGCAATATCGATGAAGCCAGCAACGACAGCGCCAGCCGCAGTTTCATTGCCCGTCCCGCCAGCGACAATGCCGCGCTACCCGGTGGCGCCTTTGACGATATCCTGAGCTGGATCACCTTGCCCACCCTGTATCAACGCATGCGCGCCGCGCGCAACCTGCCATGAGCAACATCTACTGCTCCCGACGCCGCCAGGGTGGCTTTTCCCTGATCGAAATCGCCATCGTGCTCGTCATCGTTGGCCTGATGATAGGCGGCCTGGTCACGCCATTGACGGTGCAGCTGGAACAGCGCAAGGTGGCCGAGACGCAAAAGGCCCTGGACGAGGCGAAGGAAGCGCTGACGGGCTACGCACTGCGCTACGGCTACCTGCCGTGTCCGGCCATCTCCGCCGGCAATGGCCTGGAAGACCGGCGCGGCGCCCGCTGCACGGGCGAAAAACGCGCCGGCTTCCTGCCGTGGGCCACCCTGGGGCTGGCTCAAGGCGACAGCTGGAGCAATCTGTTCCGCTACAGCGTGACGCCCGCTTTCAGCGACAGCGACCAGCTCTTCAGCCTGTCCACGCCGCGCGACATCAGCATCGTGACGCGCAATGGCGGCGCGCTGCTGCAGGCGACGGCGCTGAACGACATCCCCGCCATGATCATGTCCCATGGCAAGAACGGATTTGGCGCCACGAGCGTGCAGGGCCAGCGCCGGGCTGTGCCTTTTGGCAACAATGTCGACGAACGCAACAACGCGTCGAACGCCACCACCGTCATCAGCCGCGCCGCCAGCGGCCCGCAGCAGCCCGGCGGCGAGTTCGACGACCTCGTCGCCTGGCTGTCGCCGAACATCCTGTTCAACCGCATGGTGGTGGCACAGAGGCTGCCACGCTGATGCCGATGCTCTTGCCCACCTTCACCATCGCCCGCTACACGCTGCTCGAAGCGCTGCGCAGCCGCCTGCTGTGGCTATTCGTGCTGGCCGCCTGCGGCGCTGCCGGCCTGGCAGGCTTCCTGCAGCAACTGGCGCTGACGGAAAGCGGCGCCGTGCAGGCGGCGCTGCTGGCGGCCACCTTGCGCCTGGCCAGCGTCTTCCTGCTGGCCACGTTCATCATCACCAGCATGGCGCGCGAAGCGGCCGACCGGGGCCTCGAGTTGCTGCTGGCCCTGCCCATGCCGCGCGCCGCCTACCTGCTGGGCAAGCTGCTGGGCTATGGAGCGCTGGCGGCCGTGCCCGCCGTGCTGTTCGGGCTGCTGATGGCGCTGTTCGCCGCGCCCGCGCACAGCGCGCTGTGGGCGTTGTCCCTGCTGGGAGAACTGTGGATAATCGCCGCCTTCAGCCTGCTGTGCGCGGCCAGCCTGCAACAGGCCTTGCCTGCGCTGGCCGCCACCGGTGGCTTTTATGTGCTGGCGCGCATGCTGGGCAGCCTGCAACTGCTGGCGCACGGTCCACAGGCGGGCGACTCCTGGCTGCAGCGGGCCACGGCCGGCACCATCGACGTGCTGGCCCTGCTCCTGCCCAGCCTCGACGCCTTTACGCGCACAGACTGGCTGCTGTACGCGACGGGCGACTGGCAAGCCCTGGGCCGCGTGGCGGCGCAAACCATCATCTATGTCGGCTTGCTGGGCAGCTGCGCGCTGTGCGACTTTTACCGGCGCAACATCTGATGGCCAAGACCACCCAGCGCCCCTGGTCCAGCGTGCCGCGCCCCCTGTGCTGGCTGCTGGCGGCCTGTCTGCTGCTGCAGCTGGGCTGGCGCCTGGCGCAGCAGCACTCGCCGGCTCAGCCGCGGCCCCTGCCTGCCGCGCCGCCGGCAGCCGTGGCGCGCCTGGCCAGCTTGGGCGAGCCGCTGGCCATGGCTAAGGCCATGCTGCTGTACCTGCAATCGTTCGAGGACCAGCCCGGCGTCAGCCTGCCATGGCGCCAGCTCGACTATAATCGCCTGGCCAGCTGGCTGGAGACGGCGCAAACGCTCGATCCGCGCAGCCAGTACGCACTGGTGGCCGCCAGCGAAGTATATGCAGGCGTGGCCGATCCGCAGCGCGCGCGGCGCATGCTGGCCTTTGTCGCCGCCAGCTTCGCCGCCGACCCGGACCGCCGCTGGCCCGCCATGGCGCAGGCGGCGCTGGTGGCCAAGCACCAGCTGCACGACCTGCCGCTGGCGCTCAGCTACGCGCGCCAGCTGCGCCAGCTGGCGACAGGGCCGCAAGTACCATCCTGGGTGCGCGAGATGGAAGCGTTCATCCTGCAAGACATGGACCAGCTCGACAGCGCCCGCCTGGTAATCGGCGGCCTGATCGCCAGTGGCCAGATCAGCGACCCGCACGAACTGGCCTTCCTGGCGCGCCGGCTCGACGAACTTGCCAAGCAGATTGCCGCAAAGAAAGCAAAGATGCCGCCATGACCCGCAGCCTGAAATGCCATGCGCATCCGGCGCCAATTGCAGTAAACTGCGATATCAAGTCCCAGCACTTTTTTTCCAAGGAATCCCCATGCTCCCACGCCGCCAGCACGGCTTTACGCTCGTAGAAATCGCCATCGTCCTGGTCATCATCGGCCTGCTGCTCGGCGGCGTGCTCAAAGGGCAAGGCTTGATCGACAGCGCCAAGGTGAAAAACATCATCCAGCAGTCGAATGCGCTGACGGCCGCCGTCAACGCCTACCAGGACAAGTTCCGCGCCCTGCCCGGTGACGATATCCAGGGCACCACCCACGTGCCCAACTCGGCCGGCAACGGTAATGGCGACGGCCAGATCGGCGACGGCCAGCCGCGCGAATTCACGCTGGCGCCGCAGCACCTGGCGCTGGGCGGCTTCATTACCGGCTCCTACAACGGCACCTCGCAATTCATGACCAGTGCCCAGGGCGGCGCCGTCTACCTGTACAACGATGAAGTGGGCGGCCGGGCCGGCAACGGCATCCGTTTCGACAACCTCCCCGAAAGCTACGCCGAGCAGATCGACAGCAAACTCGACGATGGTGTGGCCAACACGGGCAGCGTGCGGGCGAACGCGCCCTATGGTAATACCGGTGCTATCATTCCCCGTACCGCCGTGTTTTTCTGACAAGGCAGTCACTATCAAAGGAGTACCATGTCATTGCACCATAAACTCATCGTCTCCCTGGCCGCCGCTTGCGCCTTGCTGGCCGGCAGCGCGCAAGCCCAGTACGTGGGACCGACGGCTGGCCCCACCGCGCCCAGCAGCGTGGCCGCCATCCTGAAAAATCCCGTCGACGACCAGGCCATCGTGCTGCGCGGCCACCTGCTGCGTAAAGTGGGCAAGGAGAAATACACCTTCTCCGATGGCACGGCGGAAATCCGCGTGGACATCGACGACAAGGTCTTCATGAACCGCAAGATCGATGCCAAGACCCAGGTGGAAATCCGTGGTGAAGTGGAAAAAGACTTCATGGAAAGCCCGGAAATCGATGTCGACGTGCTGACCCTGGTCCCGTAAATTTCCTTGCCATCCCGCCGCCATGGCGGGATGGGCGTTACCCCTCCTCTGTATGCCTTGCACAAGCTTTTTTCCATCCCAGAAACTAGGCTTGTCAGAACAATCAATTTCGTCTAGCATCTTTTCATTCAAGGTCAGCCAGCGCCAGCGTGAGCCTGCCTGTCTACTCATCCATTCTGGGAGCTTTCCGGGTGCAAGATTTGCCTTCGATACGCTCAAGAATTTCGTGGCTGGTGCTCGCCTGGGTCATTCCGACGGCGCTCGTGTTTCTCCTGCTCGTCGCGCATAGTTACACGCGCGAACGCGAGCATGTCGTCAGGGAAACGGCGCAAGCGGCGCTGGCGGTCGCCGCCGCCGTCGAACGCGACTTGAACGGCGCCCAGATGGCTGGGCGCATCCTGGCCACCTCGTCCGCCCTGCAGACCGACGACGTCGGCGCCCTGCGCGCCTTGAGCGACAGCCTGTTGCAGCCGGGTCTGGCCGTCAGTGCCTTCATCGTCTCCGACGCCAGGGAACGCCAGCTGATTAATACTGCACTGCCCGCCAGCCAGGCGGCGCCTCCCCTGCCGCAAAAATGGGCCGCCAGCATCGAGCGCACGCGCGAGTACGGCAAGCCGCGGCTGACCAGCCTGCTCTTGGCGCCGGACGACGTGCCGCGGCTGGCCCTGAACCTGCCCTTGCCTCGGGACAAGGGGCCCGCCTATGTGCTGACCGCGCTCTACCCGCCCGACTATCTGTCCGTGCTGCTGCGCGAGTTGCACCTGCCAGCCTACCTGGGCGCGGCCATCATCAATGCCGACGGCATCAACGTGGCGCGCACCCTGGCGCCGCAGCGCTATGTGGGCCAGCGCAGCACGGCGCCCCTGCTGGAACAGATACGCCAGGCGCGCGAAGGCGTACTGCGCCATGCCACCCTGGAAGGCCTGGACGTCTACACGGGCTTTCGCCGCGCTCCCGACGACAGCTGGACGGTGGCCGTCACCATGCGCACCAGCACAGTAGCCGAAGCCCTGCTGCGCTCGGTAGTCACGGGTTCCGTCATCCTGGCCCTGCTGCTGGGCGCCGGCTTTGCCCTGGCCTGGCGCGTGGGCGGCCGCCTGGCCAGCACTCTGGAGGAACTGACCTTGCAGATCCACGCGCTGGCGCAGGGCAAACCGCTGCTCTCGAACAGGCACACGGACCGCGAATCGGCCGACATGGCCAATGCCCTGGGCGCGCTGGAACGCGACCTGCGGCGCCACCGCACGCAGCTCGAAAGCCTGGTGGCCGAACGCACGCTGGCCCTGGAAAAATCCACGCGCCTGCTGGAAACCGTGTATGCGACCGCGCCCATCGGCATGCTGTTCGTGGGCCTGGACTTGCGCATCGTCATGATCAACCACTACCTGGCCGCCATCAACGGCGCCAGCGTGACGCAGCACCTGGGCCGTCCCGTGGGCGCCATGCTGTTCGACGACGCCGTGCGCGCGGACGTGGAGCGCTGCGTGCGCCAGGTACTGGAAACGGGCATCCCCATCGTCGACATGGAGTTGAAAGGCCATAGCGGACAGCAGCGCGAACAGCTGAGCCACTGGATCGTCTCGTATCACCCGATTTTCGGCCCGGACCAGCAGTTGCTGGGCGTATCGGGCCTGTGGCTGGACGTCAGCGAGCGCAGGCGCAGCGAAGCGGAATTTCGCCGTTCGAAACATCTGTTCGGCACCATTATCGAAAACATCCCGGCCATGGTCTTCGTCAAGCGCGCCGACAAGCTGAGCTTTGAAATGGTCAACCGCCACGCCGAACTGACCCTGGGACGCTCGCGCGAGCAATTGCTGGGCAAGACGGACCACGACTTCTTCCCGCCACAGCAAGCCAGCGCATTCATCAGCGCCGACCGCAAGCTGCTGGCCACGGGGCAGATGGTGGAAATCGAACAGGAGGCGATCAATACGGCCGACGGCACCACGCGCCACTTCACCACGCGCAAGGTGGTCTTGCGCGACGATGCCGGGCGCGCCAGCCACGTGCTGGGGGTATCGATCGATATCACGGAACGCAAGCGCGCCACCGAGGTGCTGCACGCCACCACCTTGCGCCTGGAACAGAGCGAACGCTTCATCCGCACCGTCACCGACAACCTGCCCGGCATGGTGTCGTACTGGGGCGCCGATTTGCGTTGCCGCTTCGCAAATAATTTCTATAATGAATGGTTTGGCCGCAACAGCGCCGAGCTGGCCGGCATCCACATGAGCGAATTGCTGGGGCAGGAACTGTTCGACGTGTATGCGCCCCATGTCGAGGGCGTGCTCGCGGGCCGGCCGCAAAGCTTCGAGCGCGACCTGCTCGATCCCGCCGGCCAGGTGTGCCATACGTGGACCAACTACATCCCCGATGTCGACGACGGCGGCGGCGTGCGCGGCTTCTTCGTGCTTGCCTCGGACGTGTCCGAACTCAAGCGCACGGAATTGCGCCTGCACGAGCTCAACGAGCAAATGGTGCGCGCGCGCGACAAGGCCGAGGCGGCCAGCACCGCGAAGAGCGAATTCGTCGCCAACATGAGCCATGAAATCCGCACGCCGATGAACGCCATCATCGGCCTGGCGCGCCTGCTGGAAGAGTCGCCGCTGGAGCGGCGCGAGCGCAGCTATGTCGGCAAGATCCAGATGGCCACGCAGTCGCTGCTCAATATCGTCAATGACGTGCTCGATTTTTCCAAGATCGAGGCGGGGCAGATGGTGCTGGAACAGCACCGCTTCCAGCTCGAACGCATGCTGGACAGCGTAGGCGTCTTGCTGGCCAGCAGTGCCTGGGCGCGCGGCGTGGAACCCGTGTTCGTGCTCGGCCCCGGCGTGCCGGACGAACTGGTCGGCGACGCCCTGCGCGTGGAACAGATCCTGATCAACCTGGTGGGCAACGCCGTCAAATTTACTTCGCATGGTGAAGTGGTGCTGGCCATCGCCAAGGTGGCCGAGGATGCGGCCAGCGCCACCCTGGAGTTTTCCGTGCGCGACACGGGCATCGGCATCGGCGCTGCGGAGCAGGAACGCATCTTCGACGCGTTTTCCCAGGGAGACAGCGGCACCAGCCGCAAGTACGGTGGTACGGGACTGGGGCTGGCCATCTGCCGGCGCATGGTGGAATTGATGGGAGGCAAACTCAGCGTGAAAAGCGCGCTGGGCGAAGGCTCCGACTTCCGCTTCAGCTGCCGCTTCGACAAGGTGGCGCCGCCGTCCGAGCCGCCCGCCAAGAGTGCGCCCAGGGCGCTGTCGCTGCTGATCATCGACGACAATGCCAGCGTGCGCGCCATGCTGGAAGACTGGTGCGCGGCGCAGGGTTGGCACAGCCGCAGCGCCGACAGCGGTGCGGCCGGCCTGGCGCTGCTGCGCGCCAGCGCCAGCGGCATGGACGGCTTGCCGCCGGCTGACCTGGTGATGCTCGACGCGGCCATGCCAGGCATGGATGGCATTTCCATGCTCACCGAGGCACGCGCCGACGAACACCTGGTGCTGCCGCCCGTGATCATGCTGGTGGCCGACCAGGATAGCGAAAACCTAGAACGCCTGGCCGACAGCCTGATGCTGGCCGGCATCGTCTCGAAACCGGCCACCCCGGCGCGCCTGCTGGCGGCCGTGACGGCCGTGCGCGAAGGCCGCAGCGCCCCGTCCGCACTGCCCGTGTCCACACCCCTGTCGGGCTTGCTGGAAGGCATGCGCGTGCTGCTGGTGGAAGACAATGAAATCAACCAGGAAGTAGCGCAGTACATTCTGCTGCACTCGGGCGCGCGCGTGGCTGTGGCCGCCAACGGCAAGCTGGCCGTCGACTTGCTCACCAGCACGCCGGACGCCTGGGATGCGGTGCTGATGGATTTGCAGATGCCCGTCATGAATGGCTACGACGCCACCCTGGCCATCCGCGCGCTGGGCTTGCCGGACCTGCCCATCATCGCCATGACGGCCAATGCCATGGATGAGGACCGCCTGCGCGCCATCGCCAGCGGCATGAATGCGCACGTGGCCAAGCCCATCGATGTCGACGAGATGATCCAGACCCTGACCCGGCTGGTGCAGGCGCCCCAGGGGAAGGGCAATAGCGCTGTCCACGCAGGCAATGCCGGCACGGAAACGCTGGAAGTGCCGGCCACGGTGCCCGGCATCGACCTGGAAGCGGCATTGCACCGCTTCGGCGGTGATTATGGCGCCTTCCTGGCACTGCTCAAGCGTTTTGAGAATTCGCAAGGCGATGCCGTCGAGGAAACCCGGCGCCTGCTGGCTGCTGGCCAGGCGCGGCAGGCGGCACAGCTGCTGCACCGCGTGTGCGGCGTGGCAGCCAACCTGGGCGCCGTCCACATCGCCAGCCTGGCTGGCGATGTGGAAAAGGCGCTGCAAGGGGGCCGCGCGCACGCCACCGCAGCCCTCCTCGGACAACTGGAACTGGCGATGGCCGAGGTCATCGAAGCGGCGCGCGCCCTGCCCTCGCCCCTGCGGCGCAGCCAGCCGTTGCCCCCCGCGCCCGGCAGCGGGCCAATCGACCTGCGTGCCGGCCTGGCCGAGCTGCTCGTCTTGATCCGCAACAATAACCTGAAGGCGCTGGCACAATTCCACGCGCTGCACCCCGCCTTGCAACAGTCAGACCGGGAAGCGGCTCTGGCGATGGCAAACGCGATCGAGACCTTGAATTTTTCCGAAGCGGAAAAGCTTGTGCTCGATCAGCTGAAACGAGAGGAAAACAAGTGAGCTGGACCAACCTTGCCATGAACGGGCGCATCCTCATCGTCGATGACGCCATGGAAAACATCCAGATCCTGCACCAGTTGCTGCGTGAGGAACACGACGTGCTGTTCGCCCTGAACGGCGAGAAGGCGCTGGAAATTGCGCATAATCAACTGCCCGACCTGATCCTGCTCGACGCCGTCATGCCCGGCATGGATGGCTATGCCGTCTGCAATGCGCTGCGCGAATCGACCATCCTGAGCGCCATTCCCGTCATCTTCGTCACAGCCCTGAACCAGCCAGAAGACGAGACGCGGGCGCTGGAAGCGGGCGCCGTCGATTTCATCACGAAACCGTTCAACGCAGCCGTCGTGCGAGCCCGCGTACGCAGCCAGCTGACCATCAAACGGCAGGCCGACGCCATGCGCGAACTGTCGCTGACCGACTCGCTGACGGGCGTGGCCAACCGGCGCAGCTTCAATGACACCATGGACAGCGAATGGCGGCGCTGCGCGCGCGATGGCGTGCCGATGGCCCTCATCATGGCTGATATCGACCACTTCAAGGATTACAACGATACGTATGGCCACCAGGCGGGCGACCTGTGCCTGCAGCAGGTGAGCGCCGCCCTGCGCCGCTGCGCCGTGCGCCCCCCCGACCTGCTGGCGCGCTATGGCGGCGAGGAATTCATCATCCTCCTGCCGCAGGAAACGAGGGACGGCGCCGAAGTGGTAGCCCGGCGCATGCTCGACGAAGTGCGCGCCCTGCACATCGCGCACGCCAGATCAAGCGTCGGCCCGCATGTCACGATCAGCCTGGGCGTGGCCAGCGTCATGCCCACCGAAGGCATGGACCCCAGCGCCCTGATCCGCGCCGCCGACGCCCTGCTGTACCGCGCCAAGCATACGGGGCGGAACAGGTATTGTGCGTCGGACGGGGCGTGAGATTGATTATTTACGGATAACAGCGCATCAAAAACTCCGCCACGCACACGGGTTTCGGGTCACCCTCGCGCTCCATGGTGACGGCCCAGTTCACTTGCGCCCCCTCCGGCAGATCGTCGACGCAAAGAATGTCGAGCCGCGCGCGCAATCGGCTGCCGACGGGCACGGGCGCGGGAAAGCGCACTTTATTGAGCCCATAGTTGATGGCCATGCGGATGCCGGCCATGTGCAGCGCCCCCTGCAGCATGGCGGGCAGCAAGGACAAGGTCAGGAAACCATGCGCCACGGTGCAGCCGTAGGGCGACTCGCGCGCGCAGCGCTCGGCGTCGACGTGGATCCACTGATGGTCGTCCGTGGCGTCGGCAAAGGTGTCGATGCGCTGCTGGGTGATGGTGAGCCAGTCGGAGACAGCCACGTGCTGCCCCGCCAATGCTTTAAAACCGGCAATGCCGGCGATATCACGCACGCGCCTGCTCCTCTTGCGCCACCGGGCGGCGGCCGAACATGCCCATGCCTTCCACCGTCGTCACCACGTCGCCATGCTGGTTGCGCACGCTCCACACGGAAATGACGATGCCACGGTCCGGCTTTGACGTCGATGGCCGCACCTCCTTGACCTGGTAGGTCAGGTGCAGGGTATCGCCCGCACGCACGGGTTTGAGCCAGCGGATGCTGTCCAGGCCGGGTGAGCCCATGCTGGACGAGTGCTTGAGCAGATTATCCACCACCAGGCGCATCATCATGCCGCAGGTATGCCAGCCGCTGGCGATGACGCCCTTGAAGATGGTCTTCTCGGCAGCCGCATGGTCGACGTGGAAGGGCTGCGGGTCGAAATCTGTGGCGAAGGCGATGATTTCCTTTTCCGTCACATGGCGCTGGCCCAGGTCGATTTCCAGGCCTTGCGTAAAGTCTTCGAAATACCAGTGTTTGGGTTTGATTCCGGTCAATGCGGTCATGCGGTCTCCGTCGGCAAGAAGCCCGGCTGGGCGATAAAGCGCTCGATATGGTGCTCCACGTCGCCCAGGGTCAGGCCGATCATGGACAGGCGCTTGAAGTGGTGGGCGGCGGGCAATTCATCCGTCACGCCCATGCCGCCATGCAATTGCACGGCTTGCTGGCCGACAAAGGTGGCGGCCAGTCCCACCCGCGCCTTGGCGGCGGAGACCGTTCGGCGGCGCTCCGCCACGTCGTCGCTATCGACCTTGGCGGCGGCCAGCATGGCCATCGAACGCGCCTGCTCCAGGTGAATGAACATGTCGGCCATGCGGTGCTGCAAGGCCTGGAATTTGCCGATCGGCGCGCCGAACTGCTGACGCGTCTTCAGGTACTCGAGGGTGGCGGCAAAGATGGCATCCATGGCGCCCACGGCTTCCGCGCACAGCAGCGTGGCGCCGTAATCCACGGCAGCATCCAGCACGGGCCAGCCTTGCTCCGCCTGGCCGAGCAGCGCGTCGTGCCCCAGTACCACCTGCACAAAGGTGACAGTGGCAGCGCGCTGGCCGTCGATAGTGCGATAGTCGCGCACGGAAACGCCCGGTGCGTCAACAGGCACGAGAAACAGCGAGATGCCGTCCGTCTCATCCTGGCCGCCGCTGCTGCGCGCCGAAACGATCAGGGCGCCCGCCTGGGCGCCGTGAATGACGACGGTCTTCTCGCCATCCAGCACGAAACCGTCGCCGCTGGCGATGGCCGTGGTGGCGATATCGTGCATATCGTGGCGCGACTGGCGCTCGCCCAGCGCACAGGCCAGCTTCAGGCTGCCGCTGGCGACCTGCTCCAGCACGCCATCATGGCCGCCGGCCAGGGTCAGAAAACGCGCCCCCAGCATGGTAGCCAGATACGGTTCGACCACCAGGCCGCGCCCCAGTTCCTGCATCACCAGCAGCATGTCCACGGCAGAGCCGTCGAAGCCGCCCGCGCCGGCCGGCAGCGGCAAGGCCGTCATACCCAGCTCGGCCAGGGTGGCCCAGGCGGAATCGGACGTGCCCGTGACCGAGTGGACGATTTGCTTGCGCGTTTCAAACGGGTAATCCTTGTCGACCCAGCGCCTGAGCGCGTCGGCAAATTGCTGCTGTTCCTGATTAAATTGGAAGTCCATGTCGTCTCCTTCTGGCTTACAGGCCCAGGATCATCTGGGTGATGATGTTTTTCTGGATTTCATTCGAGCCGCCATAGATCGATGTCTTGCGGTAATTGAAGTAGTAGGCGGCCAGCGGCGCGGCCAGGTCGTCGCCGCCAGCGCTGTGCGGCGCGCTGCCATCAAGAAAGTCGGGGTCGAAAGGCAAGGCTTGCGGGCCGAGCGCTTCCACCATCAGTTCCGTCAGTTGCTGCTGCAGTTCCGAGCCGCGCACCTTCAGCATGGAAGCCTGCGGTCCCGGTCCCTTGCCCTCTTCGCTGATGACGCGCAAGACCGTCATTTCCAGCGCCATCAGTTCGATTTCCAGATGGGCCACCTTGGCGGCAAAAGCGGGATCATGCAGCAGCGGCGCACCGCGCTTGGATTGCTGCATGGCCAGCTGCTTGAGGAAAGTCAGCTCGCGCTTGGAGCGGCCCACGGCGGCGATGCCCGTACGCTCGTGCCCCAGCAGATACTTGGCGTAAGTCCAGCCCTTGTTTTCCTGGCCCACCAGATTGCTGACGGGCACGCGTACATTGTCAAAAAAGACTTCATTCACTTCATGTTCTTCATCGAGCATGATGATGGGGCGCACGGTGATGCCCGGCGTTTTCATGTCGATCAGCAAGAAACTGATGCCTTCCTGCTTGCGCACCGTGCTATCCGTGCGCACCAGGCAAAAGATCATGTCCGCGTGCTGGCCCAGGGTGGTCCAGGTTTTCTGACCATTCACGATGTAATGGTCGCCGTCGCGCTGGGCCGTGGTTTTCAGGGAAGCGAGGTCGGAACCGGCGCCCGGCTCGGAATAGCCCTGGCACCACCAGTCGTCGCAGTTCAAAATGCGCGGCAAATAATAGGCTTTTTGTTCGGCGCTGGCGAAGGCCATGATGACGGGCGCCACCATGTTGATGCCGAAAGGCAAAATCGGCGGCGTGGCGGCGCGCGCGCACTCGTCTTCCCAGATATGGCGCTGCACGGCCGTCCAGCCCGTGCCGCCATGTTCGACAGGCCAGGCCGGTGCGGCCCAGCCTTGCTGCGCGACAATCTTGTGCCAGCGCACATAATCATCACGGTTCAGGCGCAGATGCTGGCGCACCTTGCGCTGCAAATCCGCTGGCAAATGCGTGTCGAGGAAGGCGCGCACCGTGTTGCGGAACGCCGTTTCCTCGGCCGTGTAATGCAAGTCCATGTCTGTCTCCTTGTTCTTATCGGTTGCCGTATTGACTGCACGCAAGGAAGCTCAGCGCACAAAAAAGCACGACCGTTCTCAAGGATTGTACAACAGAATGGGGGCGGCGCCAGGGGTTTTACAAAGGCTGGCGCGGAGAGGGAGTTGACTCGAATTGGCCAGCCGCCACAGACGGCGACCAGTGAGCCCATGCCCGATTGTAATGGCAGACACAGCCGCCATAGCTTCGCGACACAGTCAGGAATGCATATCCCAGAGTGAAGGAATAGGCCAAAACGGCATGTACTCATGCCAACCTACGAAGAATGAGAAGACTGCGTGGATTGCCGGCGACGAAGCAAAGGCCAGCAACACGTACCAAGCGAACTCGCTGCGCTGCATGCGCAACGCCAGCGGAGGAAGTGCAAGTGTTGCGGCAGCCGGGACGCCATAGTAGACCGGCCATGGAAACCCGGCGGTCGCACCGAACTTGGCAAAACACATGCCGACAACTACGACGACGAAAGCAATGCCGCAAGTGAGGCTAGCGGTCGGCATCACCGGCTTGGCACGCAAGGTCCAGCGCAGGATGCCGATGAATACGAGCAATGAAACCACAATGAAGATGAAGAAACGCGTGGGTGGCAAGTTTATTCCTTCAAGTAGGTGTGCATTACAGCCCGCTTTTGGCCGATAGTCGAAGTTCCCAGGAGCCTCGCCCACGTGTGTCGGTATTTACTGGCGGTTAGCTGGCTTTATTGTCGATCGATGGCCGAAAAAATCATGGCAAACATGGGTATTGCGGGAATTTTCTCTGGCAGCCTACGGATGATCTTGAATGCACTTTACGCCCTCGGCGACGTGCTCCGCCCAACCGGTTTTATGCGTTGCAAACCATGCCTCAATTTGTGGCTTTGTAGCACCACAATCCAAGGCAATTTTTTCAATTTCTTCCAGACTCTTCTCGGGCGGAGATTCGCTACATCCGGAAATGAAAGATACCAAAACGACGGTACCCAACCATAAATTATTGCTCATCAATTTCTTTCCTGTTTCAGTAGCACCACCAGCGCGGTCATCTGTTTGAGCGACTCCGGCAGGATACGGCCCAAGAGCTTAACGAATTGCCAATAAGAAAAATTCACACATTGTCACATCGATGCGAATATTTGCTGTTGGCCTATTGTGTTGAAAGACGCGGGCAAGCTGAAGTTTAGATAGAAATCCAGGCAAAAATCACCCATACAAATGCAGCAGCACCTGCACGGCGACGATCTTGACGATGGTCATGCTGGGGAAAATCATGGCATAGCCGAGGTTCGGGCGGTCCGACTTGGCCAGGCGGTTGGCGAACACCAGCACGGCCGGGTTGCCCGTGGCGCCTGCCGCAATGCCTAGCAATTCAGGAAACGGCAGGCGCAGGAAAATCTTGCCAAGAATCACGACGAGCGCCACTACCACCAGCACCGTCACGGCACCGAGCGCCAGCATGGGCAAGCCATCGGCGCCCACCTGCTGCACGAAGGGCAAGCCGGACGCCATGCCAACGGAAGCGAGGAAAATCGTCAAGCCATAGTTGCGCATGACCAGGTTGGCCGACAGGGGCAGGCGCCAGCTGATCTTGCCGACTCTGCCCAGGCGCCCCAGGATCAGCGCCATCACCAGCGGGCCGCCCGCCAGGCCCAGGCTAAACGAGCCTATCCAGGGCAAGGGGATCGGCACCAGTCCCAGCAACACACCCAGTACCATGCCCATGCCCAGCGAGACATAGCTGAATTCGGCCGTGGCCGTGATGGAATTGCCGAACAGCTTGCGCACGTCGGCCGCGTGTTTCGCTGGCGCAATGGCCATCACCCTGTCGCCAAATTCCAGGGTCAGGAAGGGATGGGGCAAAATCATGGCGTCGCCGCGGCGTATGAAGGCGATTTGCAAGGGGAAGTCTTTCGACAGGTTCAGTTCGCCCAGCGGCACGCCAACGATTTCCGCGTCGGACACAAACACTTCCGTGCCGTCGAACGCGCTGCGGTCCTTCATCAAACGGCCCGGGTCCAAATGGCCCAGCGCCGTGCGCGCCGCTTCCACGCCCCCCACCGTGCCCGACACCATCAACGCATCACCCACGCCGAGCACCAGCGATGGATCGGGCAAGCGGTTCTGGTGCCCCTGGCGCACGCCGATCACCTGCACGCCGGCCAGCGGGCCATCGGCCAGTTCGGACAGGGCCGCGCCCGCCAATTTCGCTTCGTCGATGGTAATTTCCGACACGACGATGGGCGCGGGCGGCGGCGTCAGCACGGGTTTCAAGATGCGCCCGGCCAGGTACAGACCCAGCATGGGGCCGACGACGCCGAAAGGATACGCGACGGCATAGCCGACGGCTGCGTCGCCATTGCCGTGCGACGCTTCCAGTGCCGCCTGCAGGGCCGCCGTGCTGGTCATGGCGCCGGCAAACACGCCGCTGGCCATGCGCAGCGAGATATCGATCCACTGCCCGCCCCATACGGACACGGCCAGGCCGCCCATGACGGCGGCAAACGCGATCAGATTGTGTTTTTGGCCCGCGCCACGCAAACCGGCGAAAAACTGCACGCCATACTGCACGCCTATGCCATACAGAAACAACAGCAAGCCGATGGAGCCGACCATAGTCGGCGGCACGGAGCCGGGAGCGAATGCGCCCAACGCCAGCCCCGCGAACAGCACGCCGCCCACGCCCAGCGAAAAACCGAACACGCTGATACGCCCCAGCGCATAACCGGCGCCGATGACGAGAAACAGGGCGAGGATGGGCGTCGACTCCAGCGTGTGGCGAAATAATTGAAGCATCAGACAACCTTGATCTGGAGAAAGCCCAGTTTAGCATGCACAAAAGCAACACGATGGCGATGATGACGAGCAAGCGTGCGCACGTTCATGCGGTCAAAAACGGGCAAAAAAAAGCCCGCTGCGGGAGCGGGCTGAATCTAATTCCTGTGAGGAAGTAGAGGAGACAGGTGCAATGATGCCGCGTTGCAGCATAACAATCCAATTGCATGTTGTGATGATAGAAATATGCTTTATCAATATCTTATGCCCGTTGCCGCGATGCTTCCCTGTGCATGGCTTCGCGCACGGCCGGTCTGGCGCCTATGCTTGCCAGCAAGGCCCTCACCTGCGGGAAAGCTTCCAGGTCGACTCTGGCAACATCCGACCAGCTGAGGATGGTGTACAGGTAGGCATCGGCCACGGTAAAGGTATCGCCCAGCAGGTACGGCCCGCAGCTGGCCAAGTGCCGCTCGACGTGGTCGAGCCGCGCGGCGATGCGTGAGCGGGCCACATTCTGCGCCTGCGTGCCGTATTCCGGGTGGAACAGCCAGGGACTGAAGGCCTTGTGCAGCTCGGTGGCGATAAACCCCAGCCACGATTGCAGCCGCACGCGCGCCAGCGAGCCCGGCGGCGGCGCCAGGCTGCTGTCCGGCGCCAGGTCGGCCAGGTATTGCACGATGGCTGTGCCTTCCAGCAAGATGGTGCCATCGTCCAGCGCCAGTGCGGGCACATACAGGTTGGGATTCACCTGCGCGTAATCGGCGCCCGTTTCCGTGACGCGTGGAATCTTGCGAATATCGACTCTTTCCAGCTCCAGCGCGATGCCCGCCTCGATGGCCACGATGTGCGGCGACAGGGAGCACGTTCCCGTTGCGTAATACAGTTTCATAATGCGCTCCTCGAAAAAGTTAGACGGACGCGGGATCGATTTTTTCCACGTCGATCCCGTATTGGGCGATGGCATCGCTAATCTTGCTGCGCGGCAGTTGTCCAGCGTCGGCCACCGCCGTCAGCGCGGCCAGCACGATGAAATGGCGGTCCACCTCGAAGAAGGTGCGCAAGGATTCGCGCGCATCGGAGCGGCCGAAGCCATCCGTGCCCAGGGCAACAAAGCGCCGGTCCGTCACGAACGGGCGCACCTGGTCGGCCACGATCTTCATGTAGTCGGTGGCGATCACCACCGGGCCTTGCCGGCCAGCCAGGCATTGCTGGATATATGGCACGCGCGGTTCGCTGCCAGGGTGCAGCATGTTCCAGCGCTCCACGGCCAGGCCATCGCGTCGCACCTGCGTCAGGCTGGTGGCGCTCCACACGTCGGCCGCCACGCCGAAATCCTGCTGCAGCAGAACGCCGGCAGCCTGCACTTCTCGCAGGATGGAACCGCTGCCCATCAGCTGCACGCGTGGCACAGCGGCTTCCGGGCTTTCCTGCAGCAGATACAGGCCCCGCAAGATGCCCGCCTCGGCTCCTGCCGGCATGGCCGGGTGCGGATAATTTTCATTGAGCAAGGTGATGTAATAGAAAATATCCTCTTGCTCGGCAAACATGCGGCGCATACCGTCGTGAATGATGACGGCCAGCTCGTAGGCATAGGTGGGATCATAGGAAATGCAGTTAGGAATCACGGACGACAGCACGTGGCTGTGGCCATCGTCATGCTGGAGACCTTCGCCCATCAGTGTCGTGCGGCCCGAGGTGGCGCCCAGCAAGAAACCGCGCGTGCGGGCATCGGCCGCCGCCCACGCCAGGTCGCCCACGCGCTGCAGGCCGAACATGGAATAGAAGATGTAGAACGGAATGGTGGCCAGGCCGTGGTTGCTGTACGACGTGCCGGCGGCGATCCACGAGGAAATCGCGCCCGATTCGTTGATGCCCTCCTGCAATATCTGCCCATCCTTGGCTTCCTTGTAATAGCTGAGCTGGCCCGCATCCTGCGGCGTGTACAGCTGGCCCAGGTAGGAATGGATGCCGATCTGGCGAAACAGCCCTTCCATGCCGAAGGTGCGCGACTCGTCCGGCACGATGGGCACGATGATCTTGCTCAAGGCGGGGTCTTTCAGCAGGGTGCCCAAAATGCGCACGAAGGCCATGGTGGTGGACGCGCCCCGCTCGCCGCTATCCTTGAGCTGGGTAGCGAACGCGGACAGCGGCGGTATGGGCAGCGGCGCCACCTTGCTGATGCGGGCGGGAATGTAGCCGCCCAGCTGTGCCCGACGGGCCGCGAAGTAACGCGCTTCCTCGCTGTCCGGCGCCGGCTTCAAATACGGCATCTCTTCCAGCTGGGCATCGCTGACGGGCAGCGCGAAGCGGTCGCGGAAGGCGCGCACGGCGTCGGCGCTCATCTTTTTCAGCTGATGGTTGATATTCTGCCCTTCGCCCGCCTCGCCCATGCCGAAACCCTTGACGGTTTTCGCCAGGATCACGGTCGGCCGGCCAGTCGTGCGCATGGCTTCCGCGTAGGCCGCGTGGACTTTTTCGGGATCGTGGCCGCCACGCGTCAACTGCCAGATGTCGTCATCCGTCATGTGCGCCACCAGCGCCAGCAGTTCCGGATACTTGCCAAAGAAATGCGCGCGCACATACGCGCCATTCTGCGATTTGAAGGTCTGGTAATCGCCGTCCACGCATTCCATCATGCGCTGGCGCAACAAGCCGCTCGTGTCACTCTGCAATAAAGCATCCCAGCCGCTGCCCCAGATGACCTTGATGACATGCCAGCCCGCCGCGCGGAAGGTCCCCTCCAGCTCCTGGATAACCTTGCTGTTCCCGCGCACGGGACCGTCCAGGCGTTGCAAATTGCAGTTGACTACAAAGATCAGGTTATCGAGCCGCTCGCGACCGCCCAGGGAAATGGCGGCCAGCGATTCCGGCTGGTCCATCTCGCCATCGCCGAGGAAAGCCCACACCTTGCGTCCCTGGTGCGGCTTCAAGTCGCGGTACTCGAGGTAGCGCATGAAACGCGCCTGGTAGGCGGCCGTCAGCGGCCCCAGTCCCATCGATACCGTGGGGAATTGCCAGAAATCAGGCATCAAACGGGGATGCGGATACGATGACAGGCCCTCGCGGCCTGCTTCGCGGCGGTAATTGTCCAGCTGCGCTTCCGTGATCCGGCCTTCCAGATAGGCGCGGCCGTAGATACCGGGCGCGGAATGGCCCTGGATGTAGACCAGGTCGCCGGCAAACTGGTCCGTATGGCCGCGGAAGAAATGGCTGAAGCCCACGTCGTACAGCACGGCCGCCGACTGGTAGGTGGCGATGTGGCCGCCCACGTTCGAGTGCTTGGCTGCGCGCAACACCATCACCATGGCATTCCAGCGGATGTAGGCATTCAGGCGGCGCTCGATGGCCAGGTCGCCGGGATAAGCGCTCTGGCGCGCCGTGGCGATGCTGTTGGTGTAGGCGGTGGTAACGCGGCCGTGCATGCCGCCGTGCTGCGCGGCGTCAATTTCGACCAGCTGGTCGAGCAGGTAGTGGGCGCGCGGGCGCCCTTCCACGGCAACGACGGCCTGCATCGCCTCCAGCCATTCTTTGGTTTCCTGCGGATCGATATCGGGTACAGCGAGGGATGAGGTCATGGCAGTCTCCTGGGGGTGGGCATTCATCGTCATTATCGATTGCCATTGCAATCATTGCATTTGCAATCGTTATGCCGGCCATTGTATAGCGCTATAATTGCATTTGCAACTGTGATCGTTTTGGAGGAGTACCGATGTCCGCAACTGAGTCTGCAAGCAAGTCCGCAACCGCGCCCGACCTGTGGTTTTCGTTCGTGCGCTCGCACCGTTTGATGATCCGCGAGATCGAGCGCCGCCTGGCGGCGGCCGACCTGCCCGTATATGCGTGGTATGACGTGCTGTGGGGACTCGAAAGCGGCCCGGACGGTTCGCGCCGCATGCACGAACTGGCCGACGCGCTGGCCATTGAGCGCTACAACCTGACGCGCCTGGTGGACAAGCTGGAAACGGACCGGCTGGTGACGCGCACGCGCTCGCCGGAAGACGGGCGCGCCGCCTTCGTGTCCATCACGGAAGATGGCAAGGTCTTGCGCAAGAAGATGTGGACCATCTACCAGGCCACGGTAGCCGACCTGTTCCTGGCGCAATTTGACAGTGCCGAGCAGCAGGACTTCAGCGCCGCCCTGGCCCGCGCCGCCGAGGCGGCACGCGATGCCGCTCAGAGCAAGGCGTAACGCCGCAGCGCGTATTCGACGAACTGCAGTGGCAGCGCGCCGTCGTCGGCAAGGGCCTTCAAGGCGGTGACGGCCAGCCATGGCGCACTCGTTTCCATCCTGGTATCGGCGCCGACGGCGATGAAGCGCCCGCGCACGTGGCCGCCGATCTGCCCCGCGATGTGCTGCCCGTAGCCGGTGACGGCGATGACGGGTGCGGCACTGTCGCCGAGGCAACGCCGCACATGCGCCAGTCTTGGAGTGGCGCGCGGGTGATGCAGGTTCCACTGCTCCGCCGCCTGCGCATCGCGCGCCAGGCGCGTATAGCTGGGGCAACTCCACACTTGCGTGGCGATATCCCAGTCTTCCTTCAGCAGGCGGGCGGCCTCGGCAACGACAGCCAGCATCCTTCCCGCGCCGCACAGCCGCACCCGGCATGATGCCGGACCCGGCGACGGCATGCGGTACATGCCCAGGCTGGCCGCTGCCGCATCGGCGGCCGACAAGGGCGCCGCCGCAGCACCCTCATTCGCATCTTCATCCGCACCTTCGTCATGGATGGCCAGATAGTAATAGCCTGACTGCTGTTCCAGGTACAGCGTTTCCAGTGCCGAGCGCAGGATGGCGCGTACTTCCTCGCCCGTCGCCGGGTCGAACGGCGTGCAATTGTGCTGTGCGGCAAGCCAGGCGGGCAGCGCGGGCTGCACGCCTTTCGGCCAGCGCGAGGCTTGCGTTTCAGCATCGTTGCAGACGATGCCACGCTCACCCGACTCGACCAGCAGCGCGCGCAGGGCCTGCAGCGTGGCGGGGCTGCACAGGTAGAGCAGCGGCTTTTCTGCCTGGGTCGCGGCAGGGCGATAGCGCATAGCCCAGGCGCCCGCAGACGCTCCCACATCCCAAGAGTCGCCGTCCGGGCATGGCGGCGCCTGCGTACCCACGCTGCGCACCCGCGCCACCACGGCGCCGCCCTGCTTCAGGCTGCCGGCCATGGCGCCCAGCGCGCGGCGCGGCGAAGCAGGTGGCAGCAGGAGTCCTGACGCTGGCGCCAGCGCGGCCAGGCAGGCATGGGCGACGTGGCCCGTTTCGCCGCCTGGCAGTGGCGGCTGGAAAAATGAAGGGGGTGTATGCATGGCGGCTCCTGTCTCGGTTTCGCTTGCGCATGGCAGACATTGCCTATACGATTGCAAATGCAATGATTGTAGTTGCAATCCTTTGCGCGGACAAGGGACACACGAGCCAACCGAAATTCCTGCCTTCAAGGTGAAAAAATGACGCTGAACAATCCTGAAACCGTGCGCATGGCCTATGCCGTGAAACTGACGAATGCGCAAGTCGAGGCGGCCAAGCGCCTGTATGCCGCGCATTTCGGCACCACGGACAACCCGCAGGCGCTGGCCGCCATCATCGCGGCGCTGGCACGCAATTACAGTTCCGCCGTAGCGGCGAACGTGCTGTAGCGCACGACGCATGACGCGGGCAAAAAAAAGCCCGCTACGGGAGCGGGCTGAATCTAATTCCTGTGAGGAAGTAGAGGAGACAGGTGCAATGATGCCGCGTTGCAGCATAACAATCCAATTGCATGTTGTGATGATAGAAATAGCTATTCCCTATATCTGCCCTCTCCCCCTGCCTTCCTCAGGCGACGTTGTCGCCGCGCAAGGTTTTTGCCGCCGCCACCATGTTCGCCAGCGCGGGAATGACTTCTTTCCAGCCACGCGTCTTCAGGCCGCAATCGGGGTTGACCCACAGGCGATGCGCGGGGATGCGTTCGGCTGCCTTGCGCATCAGCTTGACCATCTGTTGCTGGCTCGGAATGTTGGGCGAGTGAATGTCGTAGACGCCAGGGCCGATTTCGTTCGGATACTTGAAATCATCGAAGGCGTCCAGCAATTCCATGTCGGAGCGTGAGGTTTCTATCGTGATGACGTCCGCATCCATGTCGGCGATTTGCGCGATGATGTCGTTGAATTCCGAATAGCACATGTGCGTGTGGATTTGCGTTTCGTCAGCCACGCCATTGGCCGTGATGCGGAACGATTCCACGGCCCAGCGCAGGTACTCGGCCCACTGCGATTTACGCAGCGGCAAGCCTTCACGCAGTGCCGCTTCGTCGATCTGGATCACGCGGATCCCGGCCTGTTCCAGGTCCCGCACTTCGGCGCGGATGGCCAGCGCCAGCTGGTAGCACGATACGGAACGGGGTTGGTCGTCGCGCACGAAAGACCAGTTCAGCATGGTGACAGGCCCCGTCAGCATGCCTTTCATCGGTTTGTCCGTCAGCGACTGGGCGTAGGTGCTCCACTCGACCGTCATCGCACGGGGGCGGCTGATGTCACCGAACAAGATGGGTGGTTTCACGCAGCGCGAACCGTACGATTGCACCCAGCCGAACTGGCTGAAGGCGTAGCCGTCGAGTTGTTCGCCGAAATACTCGACCATGTCATTGCGTTCCGCTTCGCCGTGCACGAACACGTCCAGGCCCAGGGTTTCCTGTTCCCTCACGCAATGGGCGATTTCCGCCTGCATCCGTTTTTTGTAGCTGGCGTCGTCCAGCTGGCCGCTGCGGAACTGGCTACGCGCCTGGCGGATTTCCGCCGTCTGCGGGAAGGAACCGATGGTTGTCGTCGGATACAGCGGCAGTTGCAGCAACGCGCCTTGCTTGGCGGCACGCACGGCATAGTCACTGGCGCGCTGGCCCAAGGTCGCATCGATGCGGGCAACCGCCGCTTTCACCTCCGGATTGTGCACGCGGCTCGACTGGCGACGCGCTTGCACGGCCGCATGGTTGGCGTCCAGCGCCGCTTGCACAAAGGCGCGGCCATGGTTCAGTGCGCCGGCGATGGTGTGCACTTCATCGAGCTTTTGGCGGGCAAAGGCCAGCCAGGAACGGATATCGGCATCGAGCTTTTGCTCACTGTTCAGGTCGACGGGTACGTGCAGCAGCGAGCACGACGGGGCGATCCACAGGCGCGACTGCAGGCTGCGGTGCACGGGTTCAAGCCATGCCAGCACTGCGTTCAAGTCCGTCTTCCAGATATTGCGGCCGTTCACCACGCCCAGGGACAGCACGCTGGTGGCGGGCAATTGGGTGATGACTTGCTCGACTTCATCGCGGGCGCTGATGGCGTCAAGGTGCAAGCCTTGGACTGGCAATTTGCACGCCAGTTCCAGGTTCTCTTGCAGCTTGCCAAAATACGAGGCCAGCAGCAGTTTGACGTGATTGACCTTGCTCAATGCGTCATAGGCCGTGACCAGCGCCTGCTGCCAGGCGCTGTCGAGTTCCGTGACGAGTATCGGTTCGTCGATCTGCACCCATTCCACGCCTTGGGCGGCCAATTCCTGCAGCAGTTGCACGTAGACGGGCAGCAAGCCTTGCAGCAGCGCCAGTTTGTCGGAGTCATCCTTGGCCTTGCCCAGCCACAGGTAGGTAACGGGGCCGATCAGCACGGGCTTGGCTTTCACACCCAGCTGGCGCGCCTGCGCCAGTTGCAGCAGCAGGCGGCTGCTGTCGAGCTTGAATTGCGTGTCGGCAGCGAATTCCGGCACGATGTAGTGATAATTCGTGTCGAACCATTTCGTCATTTCACCGGCATGCACACAACTGCAATCGCTGTCGCTGGCCGAGCGGCCACGGGCCACGCGGAAATAATTATCGATCGCCGCACCGCCCAGATTGCGCACGCGCTGTGGCAAGTTCCCCAGGGTAAAGCTCAGGTCCAGCACCTGGTCATAGAAGGAAAAGTCACCGACGGGCGCCAGGTCCAGCGCGCTCTGGTCTTGCCAGTGGCGCTGGCGCAATGCGGCGCCATGGCCTTCCAGCGCTTCCAGGCTGCTTTGGCCCTTCCAGTAATCTTCCAGGGCGAATTTCAATTCGCGTTTGGCGCCGATGCGCGGGTAGCCCAAATTATGTGTCGTGACGGTCATGGTGGTAATGCCTCCTCGTGAAGTATGGAGACATCATAAAGGCTTCTATCCATGAAAAATAATGGTAAAACTTCATGCATTCATGATTGATATTCATGTGAACTCATGCTCGAACGCATTCACCTGGCCGTGCTGCGCGAAGTCGACCGCCTCGTTCGCCGAGCGTGCCGGCCGGTACCAAGGCCAAGACGACAGGCAAAAAAAAGCCCGCTGCGGGAGCGGGCTGAATCTATTTCCTTGGAGGAAGATAGAGGAGACAGATGCATGATGCCGCGTTGCAGCATATAAAACCACTTTATATTCGTGATGTCAGAAATACGCAGCAGTGATATTAGGGGCAACACATCATTCTATGCGGCAACTTTTTACGCTGCTGTTTCCGTTTTCCCGTCGCCGGAACGCAACATATTCTTGATGCCGCGTAATGCTTGCCGCACCCTGGCTTCGTTTTCGATCAGGGCGAAGCGCACGTATTCGTCGCCGTATTCGCCGAAACCGATACCGGGCGAGACGCTCACCTTGGCTTTTTGCAGCAGCAGCTTGGCAAACTCGAGCGAACCCAGGTGGCGGTAAGCTTCCGGGATATGCGCCCAGATATACATCGAGGCCTTCGGCTTTTCTACCATCCAGCCCGCTTCATGCAAGCCTTTCACCAGCACGTCGCGGCGACGCTGGTACTGGGCGCAAATTTCCGTCACGCAGCTTTGATCGCCTTCCAGTGCGGCGATCGCCGCCACCTGCACGGGCGTAAAACTGCCGTAGTCGTGATAGCTCTTGATGCGCGCCAGGGCCGACACCAGTTCCGCGTTGCCCACCATGAAACCGATGCGCCAGCCCGCCATGTTGTAGCTTTTCGACATGGTAAAAAACTCCACTGCCACGTCGCGCGCACCGGGCACCTGCATGATGGATGGCGCCTTCCAGCCATCAAAAGTGATATCGGCATAGGCCAGGTCATGCACTACCAAAATATTGTGCTGCTTCGCCAGCGCGACGACCCGTTCAAAGAATTCCAGCTCCACGCATTGCGCGGTGGGGTTGGACGGGAAGCCCAACACCATCATCTTCGGTTTCGGGTAGCTTTCGCGGATGGCCCGTTCCAGTTCGGCAAAGAAATCCACGCCAGGGCCCATGCGCACGGAACGGATGTCGGCGCCTGCGATCACGGCGCCCCAGATGTGGATGGGGTAACTGGGATTGGGCACCAGCACCGTGTCGCCACGGTCGAGTGTCGCCAGCATCAAATGGGCCAGGCCCTCTTTCGAGCCGATGGTGACGATGGCTTCGCTGTCCGGGTCGATATCGACCTCGTAACGCTTCTTGTACCAATGTGCAATCGCGCGGCGCAGGCGCGGGATGCCCTTGGAGGCGGAATAGCCGTGCGTGTCGGGGCGTTTCACCGTTTCGACCAGCTTGTCCACGATGTGGGCCGGCGTGGCGCCATCGGGATTGCCCATCGACATGTCGATGATGTCCTCGCCACGGCGGCGTGCGGCCATCTTGAGCTCGGCAGTGATATTGAAAACGTAAGGGGGAAGACGATTGATGCGCGAAAAGCTGCGCGGAGCTTGGCTGTCGGTCATGATATCTCTATACGTAAGCGCCCGGATCCGTCCGAGCGACGTTGGCGCAATGGGTGCGCCTGCAACGATACTAACCCGGTTTGTGCAGCACTGGCAAGGGTGCTGCAGAGCCGTTACAATGCAGGCAGATCGAAAATGAGCGCACCGGTTGGTAACCCGGTAAGTGCCTGGCGCAGTCCAGCATGCTCCCGCCCACGCGGACCCACGGCGCTGACCCTTGGCTGTTACACCAGCCGGGGAGGTGTTCTGGTTCGTGCATGTTTTTCGCCGCGCCATCCCTCCCCTGCTTTTTTTACTTTAGGAATGAGACGGATGGCAACACACGACACTGCAGCAAGCAGCATGACCCTGGATCGCGCCGGCATCGAGCAGCAACTGGCGCAATCCGTGCACCATTTCATCGATTGCACCTTCGATGGCGAAGATTTGTCGCGCCTCGATCTGCAGGGCTGCACCTTCGAGCGCTGCACCTTTGCCGAAACCAGCTTGTTCGCCAGCAAACTGGCGCGCAGCACCTGGCGCCGCTGCCGCGCAGGCAGCGCCGATTTCGAATCCGTGGACGCCGTCGATGCCACGTTCGAAGGCTGCGACCTGAACAACACGAAATGGCGGCGCGCCAAGCTGGCCTCGGTCACGTTCCGGGGCTGCAAGCTGACGGGCGCCTCGTTCGAGGAAGTGGCCCACCTGGGCCTCACCTTCGAAGACAGCCTGCTGGTGGGCGCCGACTTGCGCGGCTTCTCCTTCCGCAAGGCCATCTTGAAACAACTGGACTTTTCCGATGCCTACCTGGCAGGCTGCGACTTCCGCGACGCCGTCTTCGAAGGGGGCAGCTTGCGCAATGCCACCATCAAACTGGCGAAGTTCCAGGGCGCCGACTTGCGCGGCGCCGACATCGACGGTTTCAAGCTGAGCGAAGCGTCCTTGCTGAAAGGCGCCGTCATCACGCATGCGCAGGCAGCCAACTTCATGCGCGCGCTCGATCTGGTGGTGATTTAATCTCAACAGGCAAAAAAAAAGCCCGCTGCGGGAGCGGGCTGAATCTATTTCCTTGGAGGAGATAGAGGAGACAAGTGCATCTTGCGGCATTGCGGCATATCACGCCACTTTATATTCATGATGATAGAAATACCTGTCAGTGATAATGGGGCTGCATCAGCGCTTCAAGCCGTACGGCGCGTGGCCAGCGGCAAAAATTCTGCCAGCCACACCAGCAAGGCCAGGCCCGGCAACGCCATGCCGGTCAGCAAGGTCGCTGGCCAGCCATAGCTGGCGTACACCCAGGCGCCGATGGCCGAACCGGCCGCGCCACCGGCAAAGAACAGCGCGAAATACAGGCCGTTCAGGCGGCCCCGCACTTCCGCGCCCAGGCTGAAGATGGCGCGCTGGCCCAGCACCAGATTCGCCGCCACACCCATGTCGAGCACGATGGAAGCGATGACCAGCAAAGCCAGCGCCACATGTTTTGATTCCGGTGCCAGCATCGGCAAGGCAAAGGCGACGATGCCCAGCACCAGTGCAGCGGCCGTGGCCGGCAAGGTATGGCCCGCATCGGCCAGGCGGCCGGCGATGGGCGAGGCAACGGCGCCTGCCATGCCCACCAGGGCAAAGATGGCGATGCCCGTTTGCGTCAGGCCGAACGCGGGGCTGGCCAGCACCAGCGGCGTGACGGTCCAGAACAGGCTGAAGGCGCCGAACAGGCCGGCATGATAGGCGGCGCGGCGGCGCAGCACGGGCGTGCCCAGCAGCAAATGCCACAGCGAAGCCATCAAGGCCGGATAGCGCATGTTCGAGACAGGCTGGCGCACGGGCAAGGCGCGGCGCAGGACTGCTGCCAGGGCCAGCATCAGTACGGCGGCGCCGCCGAACACCACGTGCCAGCTCGCATGGGCCGCCACCAGCGAGGCCACGGGTCGGGCCAGCATGATACCCAGCAACAAGCCGCTGACGACCTTGCCCACGGTTTGTCCCCGCGTCGCTTCCTGCGACAGGTGAGCGGCAAACGGTACGATCACTTGCGCCGCAACGGAACCGAGGCCAATGGCCAGCGCGGCAGCCAGGAATACCACGGCGCCCGTGGAGAGGGCCGCCACCACCAGGGCCGTGGCCGTCACCAGTAAGGCGGTGATGATCAGGCGGCGGTTTTCCAGCAAGTCGCCCAGGGGCACGACAAACAAAAGTCCTAGCGTATAGCCCACTTGCGTCAGGGTGACGATCAGCCCGGCCGCCTTGGCAGACAGGCCCGTCGAGGCGCTGATGGGCCCGACGAGGGTTTGCGCGTAATACAGATTGGCCACGATCAGGCCGGAAGCGATGGCCAGCAGCAGCACCATGGCTGGCGCAATGTCGTGGGGAGCAGAAGATGAGGCCTTGTTCATGTTGTTTCCTCGGTTCGATAGGGATGTCGCCATTCTAGGCAAAACCGGGCCTCAGATAATTAGGGCATAATCCACTTACACCTTTCACATAAGATGAACAATTAAAACGAAAGCTATCCCTTGGACAAGATCAAGGCCATGCAGACCTTCGTGCGCATCGTCGAAGCCAACAGTTTTTCCAAGGCGGCCGAGACCTTGAATTTGCCGCGCGCCGCGCTGACGGCCACCCTGCAAAAGCTGGAAGCCTACCTGGGCACACAATTGCTGCAGCGGACCACGCGCCGGTTGTCCCTGACGCCGGAAGGCGCCGAGTACTTTCACCACTGCATCGACATCCTGAAGGCCGTCGACATGGCGGAACTGGCATTCCGCGGCCCAGACGCGAAAAAACCGCGCGGCTTGCTGCGCATCAACCTGCCCAGTACGGTGGGTCGCCGTCTCGTCATACCGCATATCGCGCAATTCCACGCTGCCTATCCGGACGTGCAATTGCAGCTGAGCCTGACGGACCGCCTGGTCGACCTGACGCAGGAAGGCATCGATTGCGCCTTGCGCGTGGGCACCTTGCAAGATTCCGCCTTCATCGGCAAACAGGTCGGCCTGATGCGCTTCGTCACGTGCGCCGCACCCGCCTACCTGGCACGGCACGGCACGCCGCAGACCCTGGCCGACCTGGCCGCGCATCAGGGCATCATGCATTACTCGGGCCGCACGGGTCGCGCCTTCGACTGGGATTTTTTTCAGGGAAATGAAGTGCAGCGCGTGCAGATGGCCGGCCCCATCGCCGTCAACGATGCCGACGCCAGCGTTGCCTGCGCCTTGCAGGGGCTGGGACTGGCGCAGGCCGCCGTATATCAGGTGCGCGAACACCTCGACAGCGGCGCGCTGGTCGCCGTGCTGGCCGACCACCCGCCGACGCCCATGCCCATGTCGCTACTGACGCCGCAAGGGCGGCTGGCCACGCCCAAGCTGCAGGCGTTTGCCAGCTGGATCACGGCCCTGCTGGGTGCCCAGCCCGACGTGCAACTGCCCACGCACAAAATCTGAGGCAAAAAAAAGCCCGCTACGAGAGCGGGCTGAATCTATTTTCTTGGAGGAGAATAGAGGAGACAAATGAATTATGCTGCATCGCGGCATATTGATCCAATTGATTGTTGGAATGATAGAAATACGCCAAACGGATAACTGATCGGGGCAAAAAAAAACCGGCGCCGCAAGGAGCCGGTTCTTCACGCCACAACAAGCCTTACTTCGCTGCCGTCACCGGCGTCGCCTTGGTATCTGCGCCATACGGCAAGACCTTGGATGCCATGCGAGTATCGGCCTTGATCAGCGCCACTTCGTCGGCCAGGATGCGCGCCGCTTCGTTCAGCAGCACGTCCTTGGCGCTCTTGGCGGCCGTTTCGGCGTCCAGCTCGGCGCTAAGGGCCCGCTCGTCGCCCTGCAAGCCATCGTCGGTGCGCAAGGCGCCCTTCACGGCGGCGATCTGCTTGGCAGTCTTGCTGGCCGCTTTCGCACCCTTCAGCACATCTTTCGGATCGGGAATCACCACCAGGTCGTCGGCAGGATTCGAAATCTGTGCGATCAGGCGTTTTTCACGGGCCTTGGCGCGCGCTTCCTGGGCATCGCGCTCCTTGCGGCGCACGGTTTCGTTGAGCGAAATCTGGTTTTCCTTGCGCTGCTTGACGACGAGGGCTATGTCATCGAGCAAGTACTGGAAATCCTTGTCCTTGGCCACGCGCGCTTCATGTTTCTTGTCCAGCAGCGGCACGATCTCCTTCAGGTCGCCCGTCGGCATGTAGGGCGCCGGCTTGATGGCCACCCAGGGCAGAGCATTGTCATAGCTCGATTCGCCGAAGTTCTCCGTGTCCGACATGGCTGGCAGCTTGATGTCGGGGGTGACGCCGCGCAACTGCGTGGTACCGCCATTGATGCGGAAGAACTGGGCGATGGTCATTTTCAGCTCGCCAAAACGGGCTTTCTCGCTGCCGCCAAAACGGTCGAGGTTGAACAGGGTCTGCACCGTACCCTTGCCGAAGCTGCCTTCGCCGATGATGACGCCACGGCCGTAATCTTGCACGGCGGCGGCGAAAATCTCGGAAGCGGAAGCCGAGCCGCGGTTGATCAGCACGCCCATCGGGCCATCCCATGCCAGACCGGCATTGGTATCGCTTTCCACGTCGACCTTGCCTTCGGCATTGCGCTGCATCACGACCGGGCCCTTGTCGATGAACAGGCCCGTCAGTTCGACGGCTTCGTTCAGCGAACCGCCGCCGTTGTTGCGCAAGTCGATCAGCACGTTGTCGACCTTATCCTTCTTCAACTCGACCAGCAAACGGCTGACGTCGCGCGTGGCGCTTTTAAAGTCTTTGTCGCCACGGCGGCGCGCTTCGAAATCCTGGTAGAACGTCGGCAGGGAAATCACGCCGATGCGGCGCTTGACGCCGTTTTCCCGCACTTCGATGACCGATTTCTTCGCCGCCTGCTCTTCCATGCTGATTTTCTTGCGCACCAGCGGCAAGACCACGTGCTTGGCGTCCGGGCCGGCGTCGGCCGGCAGGATGTCGAGGCGCACCACGGAATCCTTGGCGCCGCGGATCAGCTGCACCACGTCATCGATGCGCATGCCCAGCACTTCCGTGATGGGGCCGCTTTCGCCCTGCCCCACGCCGACGATGCGGTCGCCAACTTTCAGCTTGCCCGACAATCCCGCCGGGCTGCCCGGCACGACTTCGCGCACCACCGTGTATTCATCGCGCGTCTGCAGCACGGCGCCGATGCCTTCGAGCGACAGCCGCATGGCGATGTCGAAGTTATCCGAGGCGCGCGGGCCCAGGTAATTGGTGTGCGGTTCGATCGACATGGCATACGCGTTCATGAAGATCTGGAACACGTCTTCGCTGTTGAGCTTGCGCGCACGGGTCGTGTAGCTTTCATAGCGCTTGTCCAGCGTCTCGCGGATGGCCTTGTCTTCCTTGCCCGCCAGTTTCAGGCGCAGCCAGTCGTTCTTGACGCGCTTGCGCCACAGGTCGCGCACTTCCTCGTCGTTCTTCGGCCAGGCGGCCTTTTCGCGGTCCAGCTGGTAGCTCTCGTCGGCGGCGAAGTCAAACTTGGTTTTGAGCAATTCACGCGCATACGCCATGCGCTCGTCGAAACGCTGCTGGTAAAGGTTGTAGATGGCAAATGGCGCCGTCAGGTCTTCATTGATGATGGCGTCATCGAGCTTGGTGCGCAAGGGCGCGAAGCGGTCGACATCGGCCTGCACGAAAAACAGTTTCTCCGCGTCCAGGGACTTGAAATAGCGGTCGAAGATTTTCTCCGACATGGCGTCGTCGAGCGGCATGGCCTTGTAATGGACGCGCGTCAATACGCGCGAAGCCCACAAGGCGGCCTGCGTTTGCTGGGCCAGTGGCTTCATGGTTAGCGGAGGAGCGGCGCTCTTGTCCGTCTGGGCTGCGCCAGCGTGGGCTGACAGGGCAAGCACCAGGGTGACCAGCATCATTTGCTTCTTCATCGGCTTCTCCGAAAATTAGTTAAATCAATTCCAGGCGGCGCAGCTACACATGCGCCAGCCAGCAAGACAGTAAGGGGAATACACGACTGGTCTGCATATTATTCTACAGGATACGGCCTGGCAGTCTCCCATGGAATATCAGTTTCTTCCCGGAAGCTTAAACGCGGATTAAAGGCGGCGTCTCATTCATTACAAAGTGAAACATTCGTGAGGAAATACTTCGCCCGGCAGTGCCGAATATTCAAATCCGTAATACGAAACTCAAAAAGTCAATGGGTGACTTCATGAATCCTTGATGCAGATGATGTTTTTATGCGAAATAATGGTTCCTGCGGGAAACACTTAGTAACAAAAAGCAAGCGACATGCTATCATCTCGGCCTGAAATTTTGCATGCCTGTGCACGCTTTCCTAGCGGGCACGCCGCCGTTTCAAGCGTATTCCCCACCAGATCCCCTCCCCGCGTGTCATGTCATGACCAGGAATGGCCGAGCTGATTACCCTTTGCCAGACTCAAACTATGCCTACCAATTCGTTCTCCCTTCGTCACTTTAGTGTCGGGGGCAAGATTACCGCCTTCACGTTTGCGCTGGTCAGCCTGATCCTGGCCAGCCTGACTACCCTGATGACCAACCATACCTCGCGCGTGCTGGAACAGCGCGCCGAAGCGGCCGTCATCAGTGAGCTCAATAGCGTCATGACGACCACGGAAGTATTCCATACCGCCATGGTCAACGAAGCGGCCAGTTTCGCCCGCCTGTTCGCGGCCGAATTCCCCGGCCCGTTCACGGTCGACACAGGCGCCATGGTGGCCGTGGCCGGCAAGGCCACGCCGGCCCTGGCCAACGGCGGCAAGGTGCTCAACCTCGACACGGCCATGGTCGACCGCTACACGGCGCAAACGGGCGTGATCGCCACCATCTTTGCCGCCAATGGCGATGAATTCGTGCGCATCAGCACCTCGCTGAAAAAACAGGATGGCGAACGGGCCATCGGCACCCAGCTCGACCACAACCACCCCAGCTATGCGCCGCTGCGCGCGGGCCAGCGCTTCGTCGGCATGGCCACCTTGTTTGGCAAGCAATACATCACCCAGTACGACCCCGTGCGCGATGCAGGCGGCAAGGTGGTAGGCGTGCTGTTCATCGGCCTCGATATCAGCAAGAATCTGGCCATGCTGAAAGACAAGATTCGCCAGGTCAAGATTGGCCAGACGGGCTACATCTATATCGTCGACACGGCCCCCGGCGCCAATTACGGCCACCTGGTGCTGCACCCGAACAGCGAAGGCAAGAGCGCGCTCGATTTCAAGGCCAGCGATGGCCGCCTGTTCATCCAGGAAATGCTGGCGCAGCAAAATGGCGCCATGCGCTACACCTGGACGGCGCCAGGCGAAACGGGCGCCAGCGCGCGCGAAAAGCAGCTGTATTATCGTCAATTCAAGGATTGGCAATGGATCATCGCAGGTGGCACGTTCACGGACGAGATCACGCTGGAGGCGCGACAGCTGCGCAACCAGCTGGCCATTTCCGGCTTCGTCGCGCTGCTCGTCTTCGTCCTGCTGCTGTACTGGCTGGTGCGCGCCCTCGTGTCGCGCCCGCTGGCGGCCGCCGAAACGGCCGCCGCGCAAATTGCCGCCGGCGACCTGACCGTCCACCTCGAGACGACCAGCCACGACGAAATCGGCCGCCTGCTGCTCGCCATGAACCGCATCAGCGACAAGCTGTCGCAAGTGGTCAGCAACGTGCGCGGCAGCGCCGGGCAAATCGCCACGGCGTCCGGTGAAATCGCCAGCGGCAACCTGGATTTGTCGAGCCGCACGGAACAGCAAGCCAGCTCGCTGGAAGAAACGGCCGCCTCGATGGAAGAACTCAGTTCCACCGTGCGGCAGAACGTTGATCACGCACAGCAAGCGAGCAAGCTGGCACGCGACTCGTCGACGCTGGCAGCCGAAGGCGGCGCGGCCGTGGCGCAAGTGGCCAGCACCATGGATGCCATCCGCAGCTCATCGGGCAAGATCGCCGACATCATCGGCGTGATCGACGGCATCGCCTTCCAGACGAATATCCTGGCCTTGAACGCGGCAGTGGAAGCGGCCCGTGCGGGCGAGCAGGGACGCGGCTTTGCCGTCGTCGCCACCGAGGTTCGCACCCTGGCGCAGCGCTCGACGGCCGCGGCGAAAGACATCAAGGATTTGATCCAGGCGTCCGCCGGCACAGTGGACCTGGGCCATGCGCAAGTGAGCCAGGCCAGCGCCACCATGGACACCGTGGTGGCCAGCGTGCAGCAAGTGAGCACCATCATGGCCGAAATCGCGCAGGCGAGCGAAGAACAGCGCAGCGGCATCGAGCAAGTCAACCAGGCCATCGCCCAGATGGACCAGGTGACCCAGCAGAACGCGGCCCTGGTGGAAGAAGCGGCAGCGGCCGCCGACGCCCTGCAGGAGCAGGCGCAGGATCTGAACCAGGTGGTGGGCGTGTTCAAGCTGTAAGCTCAAGCCTGGTGCTAAGATGGGGACGAACCCACCTTGCCAGGAGACGCGATGCACGACGACTACGTTTTAATAGCCCGGCTGATGATACCGACGGATGCGCACGTCATTCGTGGATGCCTGGCAGCGGCCGGCATCGACGTGCTACTGACGGACGACCAGCACATGCAGGCCGACATGCTGCTGGCGGCCGCCATTGGCGGCGCCCGCGTCATGGTGCGTGAACACGACGTGGCGCGCGCCAATGAAATACTGGCCGCCTTCGAGCGGGGCGATCTGGCCTTGTCAGATGATGCGGACGTGGGCGCGCCCGTCGCCGAATAAGCCTACGAGTAGAAACAGCGCCCGCATGCCTGGCGGTAACTCTCGTTGCCGCCAATACTGATCTGCTCGCCTTCCTTGATGCGGCGGCCCTGCTCATCCACGCGGATGTTCATCGTGGCCTTCTTGCCGCAGGTACAAATATTTTTCAATTCCTCGATATCGTCGGCCAGCGCCAGCAGATAGGCCGAGCCGGGAAATGGTTCGCCCTTGAAATCCGTGCGCAAGCCGTAGCAGATGACGGGCACGCCCTTTACTTGCGCCAGCTGGTGCAATTGTTGCACTTGTGCCGTGCTGAGAAATTGCGCTTCATCCACCAGCAGGCAAGCCACCTGGGGAATATCGTTGAGGAAATTCGTATCGGCATGGAAGATATCGACCTGGCGCTGCGGGCCCAGGCGCGAAGTGACACGGCCCACGCCGTAGCGGCTGTCGATGGCTGCCGTGTACAGGCGCACCTGCTGGCCCTGCTCTTCATAGTTATGCGCGACTTGCAACAAGGCTGTCGACTTGCCCGCGTTCATCGCGGAATACCGGAAATAAAGTTTTGCCACTGCCGCCTGCCCTGTTTGGTTGATTTTCAATACTATTTAGTATCTTTTCGAGGCGTGATTATAAATCGCAATGGTGAGCTTGCGGCAGCTTAATACGCGCGTCGCTGGCGCGGCAAGCGGGCGAAAAACGGCGCATACTCGAATCGCCCGCGCTGCAAGCGATATGCACAGGGCGCATATGCAAGCATGGAAACATTCGTTCGCCGCACTCGTCCACCCGCCTACACTGCGCGGCACGGAAGGCTGCTCGGGACACAATCCGGAGCGGCTGTTTCTCTGACAGGAGCCACCATGAATGATCGAATGCCATCCCCATCCCAGCCGCCAGCGCTATACAAGCTGATCGGCAATACCCCACTGGTCGAAGTGACCAGGCTCGATACGGGCCTGTGCCAGCTGTTCCTGAAACTGGAATCGCAAAATCCCGGCGGTTCCATCAAGGACCGCATCGGCCTGTCCATCATCGAAGCGGCCGAAGCCGACGGCCGCTTGCAGCCGGGCGGCACCATCATCGAGGCCACCGCCGGTAACACGGGCATCGGCCTGGCGCTGGTGGGCCGCATCAAGGGCTACCGCGTGATTCTCGTCGTGCCAGACAAGATGTCGACGGAAAAAGTGCTGCACTTGAAAGCCCTGGGCGCTGAAGTGCACACCACGCGCTCGGACGTGGGCAAGGGCCATCCCGAGTACTACCAGGATTACGCGGCGCGCCTGGCGCGCGAACTACCGGGCGCCTTCTTCGCCGACCAGTTCAACAATCCCGCCAATCCGCTGGCCCACGAAACGACGACGGCCCCCGAAATCTGGGAGCAAAGCGGGCACGACGTGGACGCCATCGTCGTCGGCGTGGGTTCGTCGGGCACCCTGACGGGCCTGACGCGCTACTTCCGCAAGGCGCAGCCCAAGCTGGAATTCGTACTGGCCGACCCGCAAGGCTCCATCCTCACCGAATACATCGATACGGGCAAAGTCTCGGACACGAGCGGCTCGTGGGCCGTCGAAGGCATCGGCGAAGATTTCATTCCGTCCATCGCCGACATGGACAGCGTCACGAAGGCCTACACCATCACAGACCAGGAAAGCTTCGACAGCGCGCGCGCCCTCTTGCGCGCCGAAGGCATTTTAGGCGGCTCGTCGACGGGCACCCTGCTGGCCGCAGCGCTCAAGTACTGCCGCGAACAGACCACGCCAAAGCGCGTCGTCACTTTTGTCTGCGACACGGGTACTCGCTACCTGTCAAAAGTCTACAACGATGGCTGGATGCGCGACCAGGGCTTATTGCAGCGGGCCGTGTCGGGCGACTTGCGCGACCTGATCGGGCGCCGCTACGACGAGGGCGACGTCGTCAGCGTGGCGCCGGGCGACACCCTGCTCACAGCCTTCAACCGCATGCGCGCCAGCGACCTGGCGCAGCTGCCCGTCATTGATAGCGGCCAGCTGGTCGGCATCCTCGACGAATCGGACTTGCTGCTGCACGTCTCCGGCGACGCCGCCCATTTCGCGTCGCTGGTGGGCGCCACCATGACGACGCAGATCGAAACGCTGGCCCCATCAAGCGGCTTGCCCGCCCTGCGCGCCACCCTGGACCGGGGCTTGACGGCCGTCGTCGCCGACGCTGACGCCTTCTATGGCCTGATCACCCGCTTCGACCTTCTCAACCACTTACGCAGGACACTATCTTGAGCAAAGAAACTATCCGCAAGCGCCACCTCGCCACGCGCGTCATCCACGCCGGCCAGTCGCCCGACCCGTCGACGGGCGCCATCATGCCGCCCATTTACGCCACCTCCACCTTCGTGCAGGAGAGCCCCGGCGTGCACAAGGGATTGGACTACGGCCGCTCGCACAATCCCACGCGCTGGGCGCTCGAGCGCTGCGTGGCCGACCTGGAAAGCGGCAGCGCGGCCTTCGCGTTTGCCTCGGGCCTGGCCGCCATCTCGTCCGTGCTGGAGTTGCTGGACGCGGGCAGCCACATCGTCGCCGGTGACGATATGTACGGCGGCACCTACCGCTTGTTCGAGCGCGTGCGCCGCCGCTCGGCCGGCCACCAATTTACCTATGTCGATCTGACGAATCCGGAAAACCTGCTGGCCGCACTGCGCCCGGAAACAAAGATGGTGTGGGTCGAAACACCCACCAACCCGATGCTGAAACTGGCCGACCTGCGCGCAATTGCCGACATCTGCCGCGCACGGGGCATCATCGCCGTGGCCGACAATACCTTCGCCAGCCCGCTGGTGCAGCGTCCTCTGGAACACGGTTTCGACATCGTCGTCCATTCGACCACCAAGTACTTGAACGGCCACTCGGACATCATCGGCGGCATCGCCATCGTCGGCGCAGAAGAACGCCAGGCGGAATGGCGCGAGCAGCTGGGTTTTCTGCAAAATTCGGTGGGCGCGATTGCCGGGCCGTTCGACAGCTTCCTCGCCTTGCGCGGCGTAAAAACCCTGGCCATCCGCATGCAGCGCCATTGCGAAAGCGCCCTGGCGCTGGCGCAGTGGCTGGAGCAGCAGAAAGAGGTAAAACAAGTGTTTTATCCGGGCCTGGCCTCGCACCCGCAGCACGCGCTGGCGCAGCGCCAGATGGATGGTTTCGGCGGCATCATCTCCATCGACCTCGATACGGATTTAGCCGGTGCGCGGCGTTTCCTGGAGCGTTGCGAGGTGTTCGCCCTGGCCGAGAGCCTGGGCGGCGTGGAAAGCCTGATCGAGCATCCGGCCCTGATGACGCACGCCAGCATCCCGGCCGAGCAGCGGGCCAGACTGGGCATAGGCGATGGCTTGATCCGGCTGTCGGTGGGGATTGAAGACCTGGAAGACCTGCGGCATGACTTGCGCACGGCGCTCGACGCGATTTGATCGGCCGGCTCCTGTTTTTCCAGGGTGGTAGCGGCGCTCCAGGCGCTGTTCCACCTGTTCCGGATAAACAGCACCTCCTTGAACTCACCCCGCGCATGCATGGCCGCCTGGTCCTGGAAATGGGGTGAGCGCGGATCGCTGCTCTGGCCCTACGCGGCCAGCGCGCGCCACTTGCCCGAAGCGTAAGGCACGCGCGAACTGGCATGGTCAACTCCGCATCAGGACGCGTCGATCAAGGCTGCAATACGCTGCTCGAGTTCCGCGTTTTGCGCCTGCAGCTGCGCCACCCGCTGTTTCAGGCTGGCGATCTCGCCGCGCAGGCGCTCCGCTTCGGACGGTGTCTGGGCAGCATTTTCCGCCCACGGCTCATTGCCCGTCTCCGGCGTATCTTGCGAGACGTGGCCTTTCGGCGCGCGCGGCGTGCGCGTGGCGGCGCGCTGTTCGCGGATTTCCTTGGCCGCCTGGCGTAATAACTTCTTGCCACCGGCGACGGCCGCCACCTGCTCTTCCGGCGGCAGGGATGCCACGGTGGCGGCCGCATTGATGGAGATCGTACCCGAACGGACCGCTTCCACCAGTTCCGGCGACGCCGCCTTCTGAATCTTTTCGATCTGGCTGATCTGGTTGCTGCTCAGGCGGGCGGCCTTGGCCACCTCTTCGCGCGTGCTCATGGGCGGCTTCGGCGCATTTTCGCCGTCCGGCGCATCCTGGGTGCTGACGGGAGCCGGGCTGCGCGCGGCGACGATTTCCTTCTTGCGCAGGGCCAGCACGCCGCGCTGGAAGTCCGAGACGCTGCGCCGCGCCAGGTGGTTGTCGATCATCCACAGCATGACGTCGTCGAGCGAGGTAAAGCTGGTGTTCTGGATGGTCTTGAATTCGATGCCGTGCTGGCGGCAGATGGCGTAGCGGTTATGCCCGTCGATCAGCACGTCGTTCCACAGCACCAGCGCGTCGCGGCAGCCTTCGGCAAGCAGGCTGCGCTCGAGCGCCGCGTATTCGCTGGCGGTGAGCGGGTCGATATACGACTGCAGCACCTGATTGATAGTGATATTCATGGTTGTCCTCAATATAGCGGCGCGATGGTCCGCGCCGGCACGAATGCTACACCATCCGCCTCCCCTGGCCGGGTAAAATCATGGCGGCACAGCTCAATCAAAAACACGGACCATGAAAAGAAAGTACGCCACCGCAATCATTTTTACCGTTGCCGCCATCGGCTTCACCTGGGTCAGCCCCTACATCGCCATGTACCGCATCAGCATCGCGGCGAAATCCGTGCGCCTGGAAAACCTGGCGCAGCAGGCGGACCTGCCCGCCGTGCGCGCCAGCGTGGCGCGCCAGTTGCGGGCGGCCGGCGACACGGCCAGCGAAGACGACTTCAAGGAAATGCTCGACACCATCGTCTCGCCGCCCGGCATCACGGTGCTGATCCTGCACGGCAAACAGGGGGCCGACGGCAAGCGCCACGACTTCGGCATGGCTTACCGCTCGTGGAACGAAGTGGTGTTGCGGCGCAGCGGCGCCGGCCCCGCCGCCAGCCAATTTTTGCTGCGCCGCCACGGCATCTGGGACTGGAAACTGACGGATATTACCTTGCCGCCAGAATTACTCTGATGAAACTTGATCTAAAACAACACTTACTTAAACCGTCATATTGATTTTGGGAAATATTATGTAGAATGCCAACACTTCAGGCGCACCGGGTCGCCAGGCATCCGAGAGATTGCACGATGAAAAGAATGATGCTTCTCGCTGTAGTGGCACTGGTCGCGCTGGCCGGCGTCTTCTATGGCAGCCCGTATTTCACCATGAACAAGATTCGTGCGGCGACCATGGACGAAGATAGCCAGGCCTTGGCTGCGCAGATCGACCTGGAGCTGCTGCGCAGCAGCCTGGGGCAGCAACTGCACACCCTGTTCTCGGCGCCGGAAGTGGCCGACGATATCAGCCCCGACGTCATTGACCCCTTGCTTGATACCATGCTGATGCCTGAAGGCATCGTCGCCTTGATGAAGCTCAATGACCGCTACGAGAAGCCAATCGCCAAGGTCAGCGACATCAGCGGCCGCAAGCGCAATGCCAAGCCCGACTACAAGCTGCGCTACACCTCGTGGGACAGCGTCGTGGTGCAGCGTGCCCACAGCAAAAGCCATATCGGCGAGCTGACCCTGACGCGCGATGGCATGTGGGGCTGGAAGCTGACGTCGGTGGCACTGCCCAGGAATCTGCTGGCCGACGCGTAAAACGGCCGCGCACTGCTATCATCTGTCCATCCACATTCATTTGGAGGCAGCATGACTGACCTGGTACACCACGCACTGGCCCACGCGGCCAAACCGGCCACCACGCCCTGGGTCGTCACCCTGGTCAGCGGTGAAAAGCTGACAGGCCCCATCACCGCTCTGGCCGACGGCTGCTACGCGATCGGCCTGGGGCAAATCAAGTATTTTTCCAGCGACAAGGTCGCCAGCCTGAATGTCTCGGGCGCGGGCGCGTTTCCTATCTGAGCCATCTGATGCGTTTTCCTACGGACGGTGCGGATCTGGCAGCGCATTTGCAGGCGCTGGAAGCGGCGCTGCAAAGCCGGGCTGTGCGCGCCGATAGCGTCAGCCTGGCGGCATTGCTAGCTGACGAGTTCGTCGAATTCGGCAGTTCCGGCAATGTCTGGACACGGGCGGCGACCCTGGCTGACCTGCCTGCGGAACAATTTATCTCGCGCAGCATCAGCGAGTTTCAGGCGCAGCTGCTGGCCGAGGACATCGCGTTTGTTACCTACCGCTCGCAGCGGCACGCAGCGGGCACCCAGCCCGCCAGCGCCAGCCTGCGCAGTTCGCTATGGAAGCGACGTGATGGCCGCTGGCAAATGGCGTTTCACCAGGGCACGCCCATTCCCGCCTGAGACAGCTCCCGCTCACGCCGCCAGGCGCGTGCCGTCAGGTTGCGCGAGGTCGGGCAAGCACGCCAGCGCCGCTTTCAGGGCGGCAAAACACTGCGCGTCGATGGCTGTGCCCACCGTCTCGGCCATGATCTCGAGCGCTTTGGGTATCGGAATTGGTCCCCGATAAGGCCGGTCGGCCGTGATGGCGTCGAAAATATCGGCCGTGGTGATAATGCGCGTTTCCAGGCTGATGTCGTCGGCCGTCAAACCCCGCGGATAGCCCTTGCCATCGAGCCGTTCATGGTGCGCAGCTGCCACGACAGCCAGTTCGGCAAACGCATCAATGCGTGACAGAATCGTTTCCGTATAGTGTGCGTGCTGCTGCACTGCCAGCCACTCATCGGCGTCGAGTTTGCCAGCCTTGTCCAGCACGCTGTTGCTGACGCCAAGCTTGCCGACGTCATGCAGCAAGGCACCCCGCTTGAGCCAGCGGCGCCGCTCCGGCGTCACACCCAAGGCTTCGGCGATCATGTCCGTGTACAGCGCAACGCGCTCGCTGTGGCCGCTCGTGTACGGGCTTTTCGAATCGACCACCTGGCCGAACGCGGCAGCGATGTCGTCGAGATAATCCTCATCCACCGGCACGGAACGGTTCGCCGGTTCCAGCGCCGCCACGGCGGCCGTCAGGTCCTGCGAGCGCAACATGGACCAGAAGGCGCCCGACTGCGCCACCCGCTCGAATGCCTGCACCAGTTGTGGATCAAACCAGGTCGCCGAGCGCTGGCGCACTTCCGCCTGGGCCGCGCGCGCGCCATCGGCCGTATGAAAGACGTCGACCACCTGCGCCAGCAGGGCAATGCGCGAAAACAGGGGAATCGCCTGGCCTGCCAGTTTGTCCGGCTTGCCCTGGCCGTTATAGTGTTCGTCGAGGCTGTAGATGCCCTGTGCCACGGTTTCCGGAAAGCGCAGCAGGCGCGCGATGTCGGCGCCGCGCTGGCAGCGCGTGGCGATCAGCTCCTGCGCGATGTGCGGGCCGTCGCGCAAGATCGTCATCACGGCGCGGAAGCGCTCGGCCAAGCCGGCCTTCAGGCCCGTGTGCTTGAGGACGAATTTGAGCACTTGCGGCAGGCTGTCGCCCACAGTCTTGAAGCCTTGCTTGAAAGACAGATCATCCGTCAGGTAGAGCTCGCAGATGCGCGCGGCATTGCTGCTGCAGCCCAGGTCCTTGAGCAGCAGGGTGTAATACAGATTCCACAAGTCTTCATCCGCCATGCCCAGTTCGCGTCCCACATGCATGCCGATCCAGCAACAACGGATGCAATGGCCTTCCGGCTGCCCCTCCGTGATGTCCAGGGCCTGGCTGAGGGCGGCGATCAGTTCGGAGAGCCGGATGCCGTCAACGGCCGGTGCACTTGCAGATAAAATTATCATGGCAGAAATATAAGTTTCCAATTTGCAATAGATTACATTCTACGCGAAATCCTGCATGTAGATGCCTTGTGGCAACCTCATTGCCCCTGCATGCGCCGCGCGGGTGCAACTGGCAGGCAACATGCCATCCCATGATGTGGCAATACAACAACATCGCATGGCAAAAAGAAAGAGGGGGAACTGTCGTATTTTTCGCACTGCGCACTGGCCGCTCACACGCCATGGCGTCGGCATGTTTGCGCTGTCGCAGGGAAAACCTTCGGTGGCCAAGCGGCCGTCTGCGCTGGCAAAAGCCTTGCGGCACCTCACTATGCACCCGCCCGATATTGACGACAAATACGATTTTATTCAGGTATTGAGTCGAAACGAATATAAATAGTTTGGCCTGGAAAATGGCATGAATACCAAAACTTTCCGTGCTAGCATGATTTTTCGTCTAGCGGACTTGCGCCTGCCTGGACCTTACGAACAAACTTGACCGACAGGAGCCGTTTCATGATGACACCGCATGCCAGCACACACGCCAGCACAATCCGCCACACCCTGATTGCCCTGGCAATCACTGCCGCCTTTCCCCTGCAGGCGCTGGCGCAAGACAGCGTCCCGGCGCCAGCCGCCGACGCACCTGCCGCTCCGGTGGCACAGGCCGGCCCTGGCCAGCTGGAAACGGTCATCGTGACGGCGCAGCGACGCGCGGAAAACATCAAGGACGTGCCCATGTCCATCGCCACCCTGAAGGGCGACAAGCTCGACACCCTGACGGCCGGCGGCGCCGACATCCGCTTCCTCAACAGCCGTTCGCCCAGCGTCTCGGTCGAATCTGATTACGGCCGCACCTTTCCCCGCTTCTATATTCGCGGCCTGGGCAACACCGATTTCGACCTGAACGCCTCGCAGCCCGTGGGCCTGGTGATGGATGACGTGGTGCAGGAAAACGCCATGCTGAAGGGTTTCCCCGTGTTTGACGTGGATCAGGTCGAGGTGCTGCGCGGCCCGCAAGGCACCCTGTTCGGCCGCAACTCGCCGGCCGGCGTGATCAAGTTCGATTCGGCCAAGCCCGTCTTCAAGACGGAAGGCTACCTGAGCGGCGGATTCGGCAAAGATGGCATGAAGAACCTGGAAGGCGCTTTCAACGTGCCCGTCAGCGACACCGTTGCCCTGCGATTTTCCGGCCAGACGCAGCGCCGCGACGACCGCGTGCACAACCCGCGCCCCACCGGCACGCGCGACTTTGAAGGTTATGAAGACAGCGCCGCCCGCCTGCAAGTGCTGGTCAAGCCCACGCGCGACTTCACTGCCCTGTTCAACGTGCACGCGCGCGACCTCGATGGCACGGCGACGCTGTTCCGCGCCAACATCCTGAAACAGGGCACCAATGACCTGGTCGACAATTTTGATTATGGCTCCTACCCTACCGATGGCATCAACCGCCAGCACCTGAAAACCAAGGGTGGCAGCATGCGCCTGAAATGGGACTTGCCCGGCGTCACCCTGCACTCGATCACCGGCTACGAAAAGCTCGACTTTTACAGCCGCGCCGACGTCGACGGCGGCTATGGCGCCGTGTACGCCCAGCCGATGGGCCCCGGCTTCATTCCTTTCGTCGTGGAAACGGCCGACGTGATTCCCAAGCACAAGCAGATTTCGCAGGAATTCCGCGCCGAATCGAGCGCCAAGGGCCCGCTGCAATGGATAGGCGGCCTGTTCTACTTCAAGGAAGATATCCAGATCGACAGCATCAGCTTTGACAGCCTGGCGCCCGGCAATCCGCAAAACAGCGCCTACGCCACGCAAAACCAGAGCTCGAAGTCGTACGCGGCCTTCGGCTCGCTCAACTACACGGTCTCGGACGCCCTGAAACTGCGCGCCGGCCTGCGCTACACGAGCGACAAGAAGGATTTCTCGGCCAAGCGCGTGGAAGCGACCACGGCCGGGCCATTCAACCTGAATGACACCTCGCACAACGTCAGCTGGGACCTCAGCGGCACCTATGTGCTGACGCCGGAAACCAACGCCTACGCGCGCATCGCCACCGGCTACCGCGCGCCATCGATGCAGGGCCGCCTGAACGGCCTGGCCGACCGCCCTTCGTTTGCGGGCGCCGAGAAAGCGCTGTCCGTCGAGGCGGGCATCAAGCAAGACCTGTTCGACAAGCGCGCGCGCCTCAGCCTGGCCGTGTTCCAGTACCGGGTCAAGGACAAGCAACTGACAGCCGGCAGCGGCGCCGTCAACATGAACCAGCTGATCAACGCCGACAAGGCCACCGGCCGGGGCGTGGAACTCGATTTCCAGGCTAACCTCAGCGATTCGCTCAGCATGACCCTGGGCGGCAGCTACAACCACACGGAAATCCAGGACAAGAAGCTGTTCGTGCAAAGCTGCGGCAACGCACTGAACAACCCGGCCAGCGGCTGCACCGTCACCGACCCCGTCGGACCATTCAAGGGCACATCCTATATCGACGGCAACCCGCTGCCACGCGCACCGGAATGGCAAACCAACTTCACCCTGAAATACAGTATCCCCCTGGCCAATGGCGAGTTCTACGCCTACACGGACTGGGCCTATCGCACCAGCTACAATTTCTTCCTCTATGAAGCGAAGGAATACAAGGCCAAGGAACTGCTCGAAGGTGGCTTGCGCGTCGGCTACAAGTGGGACAAATACGAACTCTCCGCGTATGGCCGCAACATCACCAACCAGATCCAGTCACTGGGCGCCATCGACTTCGACAACCTGACGGGCATCGTCAACGAACCACGCACGTATGGCGTGCAGTTCAAGGCGACGTTTTGATGGCGGGTAGATGAAACCAGGCTGTCCGGTGCGAACCGGACAGCATTTTTCTCCCACCACGGCAGAAACCTGGCTGTGGATGCGAGACCATCGCTCCGGCACAAGATGGCATTACGGGCATCACCTGTGCTAGAATCTCGCCGCGCTGCCCGGATGGTGAAACTGGTAGACACTGGAGACTTAAAATCTCCCGCCTGTAAGGGCGTGCCGGTTCGATTCCGGCTCCGGGCACTTAGAGACATTTTTGCAGCACACGATAAAAGGCGATAAACCCAATAGAATCAAGGGTTTATCGCTTTTTTTTCGTTCCGTCAGGCGTTAGTAATTGCTATACGAGACGTTTAAAAAGCTGCACCAACTCCCCAAAAACTCCCCAGAACGTCCCTAATTCCGTTCACTTAAGCAAAAAAAGCACCATTTCCTAAATAGGATTTGGTACTTTTTTCATGGAACTTCTGCCTAAATCACTCGTTTTTTTAGTCCGCAATGAGGAGACAAACCCTTAACTGGACGGCATCACCATAATGGCCCATGTTTTCCTCGGGAGATTACCTTACCATTTGCCAAAATTTACCAATGAATTTACCAAAATGCCAATCCCGGTCCAGGATGGCAAGTTTTGGCGATATCGCTTCATGCTCAAGGGTGTCCGGGTGTTCGGCACTTTCAAAAAAGTGGCGGCCGCTCGCTATGACTTCAGGCGGTTCGCCGAGTGTGGTTTTGTCCATCGTCATACGTATCCTTTCTAGGGATAAATTTTATCGTATGACATCTTTTACACAAAAATCTGACCGGCTAGGGCTCGGACAAAATCAACCAGCGCTTCCCAGCTATGGTGCGCAGGCTCGATGCATCCATGGAATACCTAACTATTTGCCAATAAACCGGGCGCGATCACGCCGAGCCAGAACCGGCGTGAAGGCAGGACTCGGTACCATGTACTTCCGCCAATGAGTTCGGGCATTCTTCTTCCTTGACGTATAAAATACTTGCAATATTGCATAGAAATTGTGGCCAGCATTACCTCGCTCTCGTCAATTCTGCGTAACAGGCCTGCGGACCGCGTCCAATCATCGCTCGCAGAGTGCCCGGCAGTGCCGACATTTTTGCAACAACGTCCATCGTTCCTCTCGCTACTCCACGACTTCCTACTGATATAATACTTGCAATGAAGTAAGACTCCGAAATGTGCGCCTCCAGGCTCCCGCAACCGTCTGTGTACTGCTAGCCCAGCCCATGAGCTCCCTTTTCGACCACGAGATCATCAAACAGCTGCACAGCGGTGACCGTTCACGCGTTTACCGCGCCAGGGCTACCGATGGCACCACGCTGATCGTCAAGAAGCCCAATCAGCAGTTCCCTTCCTTCCAGCAGCTGGCACAATTCAAGCGCGAGTATGCGATCGCGCGCCGCTGCCGCCATCCTGGCGTGGTGCGTCCGCTTGCACTGCAGCTGCACGGAGGATGTTGGACGATGATCCAGGAAGATGCCGGTGGCCAGGCGCTCGACCAGGTTTTACGCACCCAGGTAGCGGCGCGCAGGACGACGGCGCAGCCGGCGCTGGCGCTGGACGATTTTTTCGACATCGCACTGCAACTGTGCGCGGCGCTGGAAGAGGTCCATCGTCATGGCGTGATCCACAAGGACATCAATCCATCCAATCTGGTGTGGAATGCCGATCGACGTCTGCTGCAACTGATCGATTTCGGCATCGCCTGTGAACTGCCATACGAAAGCCATGGCATCGACAATCTCCAGTCACTGGAAGGTACGCTGCGCTACATGGCGCCGGAACAGACCGGGCGCATGAATCGGCGGGTCGACTGGCGCGCCGATTTCTACGCGCTCGGGGCCACATTGTACGAATTGCTGGTCGGCCAGGCGCCATTCGAGGCGGGCGACGAGATGGAACTCGTGCATTGCCACATTGCCCGCAGTCCGGACTGGTCGCACCCGGCGCTTGCCGGCTTGCCTGGCCAGCTGCTGCCGATCATCCAGCGCCTGCTGGAGAAAAATGCCGATCAACGCTACCAGAGCTTGCAAGGCCTGCGCAGCGACCTCGAAGCATGCCGCGCAGACAAGCCGGCGCGGGCGCTCAAACTGTCCGATCACAACGGCCGCTTCCTTGTGCCACAAACGCTGCACGGGCGCGAGGATGCCATCGCAGCGCTGCTGGCGGCGTTTGAGCGCAGTGCGGCCGGCACCTGCGAGATGCTGCTGGTGGCCGGCCATTCAGGCATAGGCAAGTCGGCGGTCGTCAACGAGGTGCAGAAGCCCATCATCGCCCGGCGCGGCTGTTTTTTGTCCGGTAAATTTGACCAACTCCAGCGCGACGTACCCTATGCCTCGCTGATCCAGGCCTTCCAGGGGCTGGTGCACCAGCTGCTCGGCCAGCCCGAGGAAACATTGAGGCAATGGTCCGGCAAACTGCGCGATGCCTTGGGCAGCGGCATGGGCGTGCTGGTCGAACTGATTCCCCAACTGGCCTTGATCGTCGGCCCCACCGATGCGACGCCCGCGTCGGCGCCGGCACAGGCCCGGCTGCGCCTGGACCGCCTCTTCCCCCGCTTCGTTGAAGTATTCGCCTGCGCCGGGCATCCGCTGGTGCTGTTCCTCGACGACCTGCAATGGGCCGACGCGGCCACGCTGCGGATGATCGAACTGCTCATGGTGTCCTGCGACAAGAGCTGCATGCTGTTCATCGGCGCGTACCGCGACAACGAAGTGAGTGCCGCGCATCCGCTCACCGCCCTGCACGACAAGCTGCGCGCGCGCGGTGTGCGCCTGTCCACGCTGTTACTGAACCCACTGACCGAGCCGCAGCTTGCGCAAATAGTGTCGGCCACCGTGCGCGTGGCGGCCCCTGACTGCGCACCATTGACCCGCATTTGCTACCGCAAGACCGGCGGCAATCCATTTTTCCTCAATCAGTTCCTCGCTTCGCTCAATGAGACGGGCCATCTGCGCTACCGGGCCGACGACGATTGTTGGGACTGGGACATGCGCGCCATCGAACAGGCCAAGTACACCGACAACGTAGTCGAGGTGCTGCTGGAGAAAATCCGCCGCCTTCCCACGGCAACCCAGCACCTGCTGCAACTGGCCGCCTCCAGCGGTAACCGCTTCACGCTCGACACGCTTGCACTGGCAGTGGAGCGCGCGCCGCGTCACACGCAGCAAGCCTTGTGGCCGGCGCTCCATGCAGGACTGATCCAGCCGCTCGACGAACGCTATAAATACGTCAATGGCGACACCCGCGCCGGCCAAAGCGGCGTCAAGTACCGGTTCCTGCACGACCGGGTGCAACAGGCAGCCTACCTGGTCGCCGATGCCAATGCCCGCACGGCCAACCATCTTCGCATCGGCCGCCTGCTCCTGCGTCATGCGACGCCGGAGCGTCAGGATGGCGCACTGTTTGAAATCGTTGAACAGCTCAACGCCGGTCGCGCGCTGATCGACGATGCGGGCGAGCGCGTGCATCTGGCGACGCTCAATCTGCAGGCCGGCGTCAAGGCACGGCGTTCTGCCGCGTTCCAGGCCACGCTGGAGCACATGCGAATTGGTCTGGGCCTGCTGCCGGCGGATGCATGGAGCGTCCACGCCGACCTCTGGCTCGACCTGCAGCTCGGCGCGGCCGAAGCGGCTTACCTGTGCGGGCAGTTCGATACCGCCGAGGCGATCTATCCACTCGTGCGCGCCCGCACTTCGAGCCCGCTGCTGCAGGTACGCTGCATTGCCATCCAGGCGCACCAGTATCAATTGCAGGGCCGCCTGCTCGACGCCATCGCCGTGCAGCGCGAAGGCCTGGCGCAGTTGAACATCGCCATACCGCACGATGTCGCGCACATGAAGGCGCACTTCGACGAAATCCTCGCCGACATCGGGCGCCTGCATGGCACGCAGACGCCCGACACGTTGCTGGAGGCCGGCGAAATGTGCGAGCCGGACGCGGTGGCCGCGATGCAGATGATGCAGGGCCTGTGGATGGCCAGCTATTATGCCGGCCAGCAGGACCTCAGCGCCCTGATGGTGGTATCGATGACGCGGCTGTCCATGCAGCGGGGGAACAGCGATTTCAGCGCCGTCGCCTATGTTGGCTACGCGATGATGCTAGCGCTGTACGGCGGCGACGTGGCGCGCGGCTACGAATTCGGCGCGATGGCGCTGGCGCTAGCCAGGCGGCGTGCCAATCTGCAGACGCGCACACTCACGGGCCTGATGTTCGGTGCGCTCATCAGCCACTGGACGCGGCCCCTGCGCAGCTCCGACGCCCTGTACGAAGAAGCCTTTGCCTGGGCACTGGAAATCGCCGATTTCGTGCAGGTCGGCGTGGTGGTGGCCGTGCGCGCCACCGAGCGCATGATCCTCGGCGACTACCTGCCGCACCTGATGCACGACATAGAGCACGACCTGGCGCTGATGCGCGCCAACGGCCAGCAGGCGATGGCCGACTGCTGCGTCGCCGCAGCGATCCAGCCGATCAAATGCCTGATGGGCAGCCTTGCCCATCAAACCAGCTACGATGATGCGACGTTCAGCGAGGCGCGCTTCCTCGAACAATATGGCGGCTCGCAGCTGTACCGCGCCTACTATTTGCAAGGCAAGATCCGCAACGCCTACCTGTTCGACGGCGCCGACGCCGAACTGTTGGCGGGCCAGTTAGGCATCGTCACCCAGATCATGCGCGGCCAGGCCAAGGTTGTCGAATCGAGCTTCTACGCCGCGCTGATATGGATCCGCGCCTTGCGGCGCGACCCGGAGCGCCCTGATGCAAACGATGTGCTGGCCGTGATCGACGCACTGCAGGCGCGCCTTGCCGGCTGGGCCACCGAGGGCTCGGACAATAGCAACGCCAAGCATCTGCTGGTGATGGCCGAAATGGCACGCTACCGGCACGATTTGCAGCTGGCCACGCGCCATTACCGGCAGGCGATCGACGCCGCCGGCCTGGCTGGCTACGTCAACGTGCAAGCGCTGGGCAATGAACTGTGCGGCGAATACTGGTGCGAGCAGGGCCACGCGCGCGTGGCCGCCGTATTCATCCAGGACGCCATGGCGCACTACGGCCAGTGGGGCGCGCAGGGCAAGGTGGAGCAACTGCGGGCACGCCACGCTGCGCTGCTGCCGAGGATGGATGGCCGCGCCACGCTGTCGCATGTGGGCCCCAACACGCACGGCAGTTCCGCGCTCGACCTGGTGTCGCTGTTGAAAGCGGCGCAGATCCTGTCGAACGAGGTCGGCTTGCGCAATGTCCTGACACGCCTGATTTCCATCGTGTGCGAAAACGCTGGCGGGCAAGTGGCGCGTCTGCTGCTGCTGTCAGAAGGCAGCTACCAGCTGGAGGCCAATATCGATGGCGATGGCGTCACCGTCCTGCAAGCGCGGCGGCTCGACCTGAATGCCGCCAGCGACCCGCAGTTCCCGCTGTCGCTGCTGCGCTATGTGATTCGCACTGGCGCGGAGGTGATCGAAGACAGTATCACAGGCGTCTCGCGCTTTGCCGCCGACCCGTACGTGCAGCTGCAGCGGCCGCGTGCCGTCATGTGCCTGCCGATACGGCACGGCGGCCAGATCGACGGCATCCTGTACTTCGAGAACCGGCTTGCAGAAGCCTCGTTCACGCAGGAGCGCGTCGCGTTCCTGCGCATGCTCGGTGTACAGGCGATGATCTCGATCTCCAGCGCCAGGCTGCATGACAGCCTGGAGCGGCGCGTTGCCGAACGCACGGAACAGCTGGAAGACGCCAACCGCAAATTGGCAACCCTGTCCATCACCGACGGCTTGACCGGCCTGGCGAACCGGCGGCATTTCGACGACGTGCTGCGCAACGAATGCGCACGTGCCACGCGCGTCGGCCAGCCGCTTGCCGTCATCATGCTCGATGTCGACTACTTCAAGCGCTTCAATGACCGGTACGGCCATCAGGCCGGTGACGCATGCCTGATCCGTGTCGCGCACGCGCTGGCGAGCGGCATGCGGCGCGCGGGCGACCTGACTGCGCGCTACGGCGGCGAAGAGTTTTCGATCGTGCTGCCGAACACCGGCGCGGACGAAGCGCGCCAGATCGGCGAAGCGCTGCGGCGCGCCATCGAAGAGCTGGGCATCTCCCATGAAAGCGCGGATGCGCAGCAGGTTACGATCAGCGTCGGCATCGCGATCCATTCGGCGCCGGGCGCCGCCGATCCGGATGCCCTGCTGCGCCTGGCCGATGCCGCGCTGTACCACGCCAAGGATGCGGGGCGCAATTGCGCGGTGCTCAAGGTGCTGCCGCCTTGCTGATCAGCATGCGCCGCGCGCCGTGTCCACGGCGTGGGGCGGGTCCTCAATCGCTGCCGTGACTGTTCTCGCGCGCCTGGTCCCTCGCCACTTCCTTTGAGGCCAGGCCATTGAAGAACAGATTGAGCAGCACGGCTACGATGGCAGCCAGCAGGATGCCACTGTGCAGTAACGGCGACAGGGCCTTGGGCATGTGCTGCGCGTATTGCTCGGCCACCAGCGGCAGCATGCCGAAGCCGATCGACAGGGCCACGATGAACAGGTTGTTACGGTTGCTTTTGTAGTCGACGCCGGCCAGGATGCGGATGCCCGTGGCGGCGACCATGCCGAACATCACCAGCCCTGCCCCGCCCAGCACGAACGCCGGCACGGCTTCGGCCGTTTGCGCGATCTTCGGGATCACGCCCATGACCACCAGGATGATGCCGGCCGCGACACAAACCCAGCGGCTGCGCACGCCCGTCACGCCCACCAGGCCCACGTTTTGCGAGAACGAGGTATACGGGAAGGTATTGAAGATGCCGCCGATGAGGGTGCCCAGGCCATCGACGCGCAAGCCGCGGCTGATATCGTCCTGCGTGATGCGCTTGTCCGTCATTTCGCCCAGCGCCAGGAACATGCCCAGCGATTCGATCATGACGACGATCATCACCAGACTCATGGTCACGATGGCGACCACGTCGAAGGTAGGCATGCCGAACTGGAACGGCGTGACGATGGCGAAGGCCTTGGCGCTGGCCACCTTGGCGAAATCGGCCTTGCCCAATACAAACGACAGGGCCGTGCCGGCAATGATGCCGATCAATACCGCGATATTCGACAGGAAACCCCGGCCATACTTGGCCACCAGCAAGATGACGGCCAGCACGAAGAAAGCGATACCCATATTATCCAGCGCACCGTAGCCGGGGTTGGCAATCAGGGGCACGGGACCGGCAGGCGCAGGCAAGCCGGCTGCCGTGGCAGCAGCGGCCATCTTGAGGAAGGCGGGATCGGCAATTTGCGCCATGGCGGGCGGCCCGCCCATGGCCCAGTTCACGCCCACGCGCATCAGCGACACGCCAATCACGGCGATGATGCTGCCAGTGACCACGGGCGGAAACAGGGCCAGCAGGCGGCTGATGAAGGGAGCGATCAGCATGGAGACGACGCCGGCGCCAATCACGGCGCCAAAGATGCCGGTGATCCCCAGGGTCGGGTTGTTCGCCATGGCCAGCATGGGACTGACGGCGGCAAAGGTCACGCCCATCATGACGGGCAGGCGGATGCCGAAGTACTTGCCTATCCCCAGGGACTGGATCAGGGTCACCAGGCCGCAGCAGAACAGGTCGGCACTGATCAGTGCCGCCACCTGCTCGGGTGGCAGCTTGAGCGCGCGTCCGACAATCAGCGGTACGGCGATGGCGCCCGCATACATGACGAGCACATGCTGCAAGCCCAGGGTAAACAGCTTGCCGGCAGGCAGGATTTCATCGACGGGCGATGGCGCTACAGGCATGGTGCCGGGCACGCTGCGATGGATGGATTTCAGACGGGGAGTGGCCATTTACGCTCCATTTCCTGGGTGACCGCAGCCCGGATGGGCGCAGGTGAAAGGGAAAAGCAAGAGAGAAACGGGACAACAGGAACACGATGGTGACCGATGATGCATGCGAAGCTCCTTGGATGGGACGACTCCAGCAAGCCATGCACGCTTCGTGCCAGGTAGTGTGTATACAGTTTATGGCGACAAACCAGCATGACTGAGCATGGTGCTTCCCCCTTCGCACCGATTTCAGGCGCGCCGCTTGGTCCATGCACTAAAAGAGGACGCCAGCGCCGTCAACGTCGCGCCCGCACCTCCTTGACGGCAGCGGCAGCGTCCGCCGCCAGTTCACCGATATCCTTGTCGCGGCGCCGGTCGAACCAGCGCACGCTGGCACTCACCAGCCACCACGCCGGCAAACCGACGAGCGCCATCAGCGGTGCGGCGATGAACAGGAAGCCCGTGGCCGGATCACAGCCATACAGCGCCGCCACCGTTTGCGCGCTGTCAAACAAGCCGGGCCACCACGCCAGCACCGCCGACACCAGGACGGGACCGGCAAAGGTGGCAATGATGATGCTGGAGCAAATACGGATGAGCGCCTCCTTGCAGTTGCGTGGCCACATGACCATGAAGCTGAGCAAGGTGGCAAAGAAGGCGGCCAGCAAGGGGACGCCCAGCAGCTTGATCCAGGCAGCCCCTGCGGCGGTGATATCGATATGCATGATGTGCTTTCAGTTGCGGCAAGAAAAAGCTGCGCTTGGCAGCTTGCTTGCTGTCATTCATTTGAGAAGGCCGCTTGCCACCCTAAGCTTGTGCCGGACCAAACAACGCCGCCACCAGCGGATCGCGACGCGCCGCACCGCCTGGCCAGCAGGCCGTGCGGCGCACTTGCGGCGGCAGTTCGGCCCAGCCGTCAACGTCCTCGTCCTGTTCTCCCAGTGCGTACAGGGCGGGCCGCTGGCGCCCCGGCTCCGTGCAGTGGCGCTGCGCCAGGTGAATCTGTCCCATGCCGCACATGTAGCGCAAATAGCGACTCATGGTGCCTGCATCGAGTCCCAGCAAGGCGGACAATTGCGCCGCGCTGGCCTGGCCCTGCTCTTGAATGTACTGCACGATGCGGGCGATATGCAGCTGCGACTTCTTGTTGCGTGCCTGTAACTGGCGCCCCTGCCGCGGCACCGCCCTGCTTTCCACCAACTGACTGCTGTTCAACATTTGCCTGACCTCCCGTGGTGTCGCCAAGCCGCAAACGCTGTAGTGCGTTTGCGACAGGCAACGAGTGGACTTTATCAATCGCTAATGTTAAAGTCAAGCATTTGGTAATTTATCAAACGGTAAATTTCGGGTTTAATGTGGAGATGAATATGTATCAATACAGACGCGACCGCCTTCTGGCCCTGATCCGCGAGCACTACGACAACACGCGCAAGAAGATTTCCGACGTCAGCGGCTGGAGCGAGGCGCGCATCTCGCAAATCCTCTCGCCCACGTACCGCGAGGGACGCGCCTTCAGCGAAAAAATCGCGCGCAAGCTGGAAGCGGACTTGCAGTTGGACAGCATGTACTTCGACCAGGGCGCGGCGCCCGACCAGGCGGAACTGGCTGCGCGTGCCTTGGGCGCGCTGGGTGAGGCACAGCCGGTGGTGGTGGTCGATGGCGAAGATGCGCGCTTCTACCCGATCCGCAAGGTCAAATTGCGCCTGTCAGCCGGTATCACGGGCTTTGCGATCGAGCCGGAAACGCACGACGGCAGCACCATCAGCGTGCCGCGCAGCTGGGTCGAGCGCAATGGCTACCACCCTGAAAAACTGGTGGCGATCAAGGTCAAGGGAGAGAGCATGGAGCCGGCCCTGTACGAGGACGATGTGGTGATCATCAATACGGCCGACAACCGGCCGGCCGACGGCATCGTGTTTGCCATCAATTACGAAGGCGAACCCGTGGTCAAGCGCATGGCGCGCGATATCGGAGAATGGTGGCTGACGTCGGACAACCCGGACCAGCGAAAATACCACCGCAAGCTGTGCCGCGGCAATGAATGCCTGATCGTGGGCAGGGTCGTGCGCAAGGAAAGCGACCGGATTTGAGAACGAAGTGTATCAATTGATAAATTTCGTTCTCGTCACGGAACTTACGCCAATGCTGCCTGGATCTGCTGCAGCGACGCCGGATCGTCCATCGACGTCAGGTCGCCCGGGCTGCGACCTTCGCAGATGGCCTGGATCGAGCGGCGCAGCAACTTGCCCGACCGCGTCTTCGGCAACTGCAGCACGAACAGCACGCGCGCTGGCCGCGCCACGGCGCCCAGCTGGCGGTCGACCACAGCCATCACTTCGCGTTCCAGCGCCGCTTTCGCGTCAAGGCTGTCGAAACCCTGCGGGTCCTTCAGGATCACGAAAGCCATCGCCACCTGGCCTTTGAGCTTGTCTTCCACGCCCACCACCGCTACTTCCGATACATTCGGATGGCTGGTGATGCTCTCCTCGATTTCGCGCGTGCCCAGGCGGTGGCCGGCCACGTTGATCACGTCATCGGTGCGGCCCAGAATGAAGTAATAGCCATCCGCGTCGCGCACGCCCCAGTCGAAGGTGGAATACACTTGCCGGCCGCTGAAGGTGGACCAGTAGGTCTCGACGAAACGCTCGTCGTCGCCGTAGACCGTCTGCATGCAGCCGGGCGGCAGCGGACCTTCCAGCACCAGCACGCCCTTCTCGTTGGTGCCGCACTCCTCGCCCGTCGCTTCGTTGAGCAGCTTGACCTGGTAGCCATACATGGCCAGGCCAGGGCTGCCCAGGCGCGTCGGCGTGTCGGACACGCCTTTCGCCACCGACAAAATCGGCCAACCCGTCTCCGTCTGCCAGTAGTTGTCGATGATGTCCACTTTCAGCTCGTCGGCGATCCATTGCGAGGTGGTTTCATCGAGCGGCTCGCCCGCCAGGTACAGCGCCTTCAGGGAAGACAGGTCGTGCTTGCGCATCAGTTCCACAGGATGCTTGCGCAGCACGCGGATGGCCGTAGGCGCCGAAAACATGCGCGTGACCTTGTATTTTTCAACGATGCTCCACCAGATGCCTGCATCGGGACAAACCGGCAAGCCCTCATACAGGATGGTGGCCATGCCGGCGATCAGCGGGCCATACACGATGTAGGAATGCCCCACCACCCAGCCGATATCCGAGGTGGCAAAAAAGGTTTCACCGGGCTTGCCGCAGAAGTTGTACTGCATCGACGACGCCAGCGCCACTGCATAGCCGCCCACATCGCGCTGCACGCCCTTGGGTTTGCCCGTCGTGCCCGAGGTGTACAGCACATACGACGGCTCGTTCGATTCGAGCCAGGTGACGGGCACCTGCGCATCGAGGTGCTGCTCGCGCAGTGTCGCGTAATCGACGTCGCGGCCTGGCGTCAGCGCCATCGGCACGAGATGGCGGTCGACCAGCAGCACTTGCTGCGGCTTGTGCGCGGCGATGCGGATGGCTTCATCGAGCAGCGGCTTGTAGGCAATCGCCTTGCCGTTGCGCGAACCGGCATCGGCGGAAAACACCAGCTTGGGCTGCGCATCGTCGATGCGGCTGGCCAGGCTGTTGGCGGCAAAGCCGCCGAACACCACGGAATGCACGGCGCCGATGCGGGCGCAAGCGAGCATGGCGAACGCCGCCTCGGCGATCATCGGCATGTAGATCAGGACGCGGTCGCCCTTGACGACGCCCAGTGACAGCAAAATGGCGGCGCAGCGTTCCACTTCGCGCTGCAGTTCGCGAAAGCTGTAAGTGCGCTCGGTATTGGTTTCGGTGGAAATGGCGATCAGCGCAGCGGCATCGCCCTGGCTGTCCACCCAGCGGTCGACGGCGTTGTGGCACAAATTGGTGGTGCCGCCGACGAACCATTTGGCGAACGGTGGACGGGAATAATCGAGCACTTGCGAAAACGGGGTATGCCAATCGATCTTGTCCGCTTCCTCGCGCCAAAACGCCTCAGGCGTGTCGATCGAGCGTTGATAAAATGCTGCGAAATTCATATCTCCTCCGGTATGCGTGCAATCTGTGTCGAGCTTGGGCGAACTGGCCTGGCCGCCACTTGATGTGTGCCGCCTGGGTGTCATCTGCCTGCCATCTGCCTGCGTATTTCCTCCTACAACGCGTCGCCGGGAATGCGCACAGCCCCTTCCATCAGCACGCGCGCGCTGCGGCTCATGATGGCCTTGGTGACGCTCCATACGCCATCGGCGAGCGCCGCTTCCGCCCCCACCATCAGGGTGCCGGACGGGTGACCGAAACGCACGGAGTTGCGGAGACCACCGCCAGCCGCCAGATTGACCAGAGTGCCGGGAATGGCCGCTGCCGTGCCGATGGCGACAGCCGCCGTGCCCATCATGGCGTGGTGCAGCTTGCCCATGGACATGGCGCGCACCAGCAAGTCGATCTCGCCTGCGTCCACCTTTTTTCCGCTCGACGAGACATAGCTGGCCGGCTTGGCGACAAAGGCCACTTTCGGCGTATGCTGGCGCTTCGCCGCCTCGTCGAGGTGGGCAATGAGCCCCATGCGCAGGGCGCCACGCGCGCGGATGGTCTCGAAGCGGGCCAGCGCGGCGGGATCGCCATTGATGGCGTCCTGCAGTTCCGTGCCCGTGTAGCCGATGGCGTCCGCATCGACAAAAATCGTCGGTATACCGGCATTGATCAGGGTGACTTTCAACATTCCGATACCCGGCACGTCGAGGTCATCGACCAGGTTTCCGGTAGGGAACATGGCACCGCCGCCGCCCTCTTCCTCGGCTGCCGGATCGAGGAATTCCAGTTTCACTTCGGCTGCAGGGAAGGTCACGCCATCAAGCTCGAAGTCGCCTGTTTCCTGCACTTCGCCATTCGTCATGGGCACGTGAGCGATGATGGTCTTGCCGATATTGGCTTGCCAGATGCGCACCGTGGCCACGCCGTTGTGCGGCACGCGTGCAGCGTCCACCAGCCCACTGGCAACGGCGAACGAACCGACGGCCGCCGACAGGTTGCCGCAATTGCCGCTCCAGTCGACGAAGGGCTTGTCGATGGAGACCTGGCCGAACAGGTAATCGACGTCGTGCTCCGGCCTATCGCTGGCCGCCAGGATCACCGTCTTGCTGGTGCTGGAGGTGGCGCCTCCCATGCCGTCGATCTGCTTGCCGTACGGGTCGGGGCTACCGATCACGCGCAGCAGCAAGGCATCGCGCGCCGCGCCAGGCACTTGCGCGCTGGCGGGCAAATCCTGCAGGCGGAAAAATACGCCCTTGCTGGTGCCGCCGCGCATATAGGTTGCGGGGATGTTGATTTGGGGGGTGTGGCTCATTGTATATTTCCGCAGAAGTTCTTTGCACGCGCTGCGAGGACGACAGCCTCCCCGCAGCACAAAGCTGGGGTCAGACCCGGCGGGTCTGACCCCTGGTTTACGTACCCGTCAGGCTGCCTTGGACGACTCGAGGAAATCTTGCGCGAAGCGCTGCAAGACGCCGCCGGCCTCGTAAATCGACACCTCTTCCGCCGTATCGAGGCGGCAGGTGACGGGTACATCGAGCGTTTCACCGTTCTTGCGATGGATGAGCAAGGTCAAGGTGGAGCGCGGCGTACGCTCGCCCACGACGTCGTAGGTTTCGCTGCCGTCCAGGCCCAGGGTCTTGCGATTCACGCCTGGCATAAATTCCAGCGGCAAGACGCCCATGCCCACCAGGTTGGTGCGGTGGATGCGCTCAAAACCTTCGGCCACGATGGCTTCCACGCCGGCCAGGCGCACGCCCTTGGCGGCCCAGTCGCGCGAGGAACCCTGGCCATAGTCGGCGCCGGCGATGATGATCAATGGCTGCTTGCGCTCCATGTACACCTCGATGGCTTCCCACATCCGCGAAATGGTGCCTTCCGGCTCGATGCGCGTGAGCGAACCGGCCTTCACCTTGCCATCTTCGATTACCATCTCGTTTTTCAGCGTCGGGTTGGCAAACGTGGCGCGCTGCGCCGTCAAATGGTCGCCCCGGTGCGTGGCGTAGGAATTGAAGTCTTCCTCCGGCAAGCCCATCTTCGCCAGATACTCGCCGGCCGCGCTATCGAGCATGATGGCGTTCGATGGCGACAAATGATCGGTGGTGATGTTATCGCCCAGGACGGCCAGCGGACGCATGCCTTTCAATGGGCGTGCGCCAGCCAGCGCGCCTTCCCAGTACGGCGGACGGCGGATGTACGTCGTCTGCGGGCGCCAGTCGTACAGGGGGCTGACCTTGATGCCATCGTCCGCCTGCGCGGCAAACATGGGGATATACACCTTGCGGAACTGCTCCGGCTTGACGCTGGAAGCGACGATGGCGTCGATTTCCTCGTCCGATGGCCAGATATCCTTCAACTGGATAGGCTTGCCGTCCGGGGCAATGCCCAGCACGTCCTTCTCGATATCGAAGCGGATGGTGCCGGCGATCGCGTAGGCCACCACCAGCGGCGGCGAGGCGAGGAAAGCCTGTTTCGCGTACGGGTGAATGCGGCCGTCGAAGTTGCGGTTACCCGACAAAACGGCCGTAGCGTACAGGTCGCGCGACACCACTTCATCCTGGATGACAGGATCAAGCGCGCCCGACATGCCGTTGCACGAAGTGCAGGCAAATGCCACCACGCCGAAGCCCAGTTGTTCCAGCTCGGTCATCAGACCCGCTTCCTGCAGATACAGTTCCACGGTTTTCGAACCGGGTGCCAGCGACGATTTCACCCAGGGTTTTCGCGTCAAACCGAGACGGTTCGCATTGCGTGCGATCAGGCCGGCGGCGATCATGTTGCGCGGATTGTTCGTGTTGGTGCAGCTGGTGATGGCGGCGATGATGACGGCGCCGTCCGGCATCTTGCCCGGCTCGTTTTCCACCACGCCGGAGATACCCCGCGCAGCCAGTTCCGATGTCGGCACGCGGTTGTGCGGATTCGATGGCCCCGCGATATTGCGCACGACGGACGACAGGTCAAACGTCAGCACGCGCTCGTATTGCGCGTCGACCAGGCTGTCGGCCCACAAGCCCGTTTCTTTGGCATACAGTTCGACCAGTTTCACCAGCTCATCGTCGCGGCCCGTCAATTTCAAGTACTTGATGGTTTGCGCGTCGATGTAGAACATGGCGGCCGTGGCGCCAAATTCCGGCGCCATATTGGAAATCGTGGCACGGTCGCCCAGGGTCAGGTGCGATGCTCCCTCGCCGTAGAATTCCAGGTAGGACGAGACGACCTTCTGCTTGCGCAGAAATTCCGTCAGCGCCAGCACCGTATCCGTGGCCGTGATGCCCGGCTGCGGTTTGCCCGTCAGCTTGACGCCGATGATGTCGGGCAAACGCATCCACGAGGCGCGGCCCAGCATCACGCTTTCCGCTTCCAGGCCGCCCACGCCGATGGCGATCACGCCCAGCGCGTCGACCATCGGCGTATGCGAATCCGTGCCGACCAGGGTGTCGGGATAGGCCACTCCATTTTGCACCTGGATCACGGGCGACATGCGCTCGAGGTTAATCTGGTGCAGGATGCCATTCCCCGGCGGGATCACGTCGACGTTTTTAAAGGCTTTCTTGGTCCAGTCGATGAAGTCGAAACGGTCTTCATTGCGACGGTCTTCGATGGCGCGGTTCTTGGCGAAGGCATCGGGGTCAAAGCCGCCGCATTCGACGGCCAGCGAATGGTCGACCACCAGCTGCGTGGGCACGACAGGATTGACCAGGGCCGGGTCGCCGCCCTGGGCTGCGATGGCGTCACGCAGGCCGGCCAGGTCGACCAGGGCAGTCTGGCCCAGGATGTCATGGCAGACGACGCGGGCGGGGAACCATGGAAAATCGAGGTCGCGGCGGCGCTCGATGAACTGGCTCAGCGACGCGTTCAGGGTGGCAGGGTCGCAGCGGCGCACGAGGTTTTCGGCCAGCACGCGCGAGGTATAGGGCAAGGTTGCGTAAGCGCCTGGCTGGATCGCATCGACGGCGGCACGCGTGTCGAAGTAGTCTAGCTGGGTGCCCGGCAAAGGCTTGCGATGCAGGGTGTTCATATTAGGGGTCATTATTTGCGGTCCTTGATCGGCACGAATTCCAGGTCTTCCGGGCCCACATAGTTGGCGCTCGGGCGGATGATCTTGTTGTCGATGCGCTGCTCGATGATGTGGGCGGCCCAGCCCGAGGTGCGCGAAATGACGAACAGCGGCGTAAACATCGCCGTCGGCACGCCCATCATGTGGTAGGACACGGCGGAGAACCAGTCCAGGTTCGGGAACATGTTCTTGATTTCCCACATGACCGATTCCAGGCGCTCGGCGATATCGAACATTTTCGTGGAACCGGCTTCCTGCGACAGCAAACGGGCCACTTCCTTGATGACTTTATTGCGCGGGTCGGAAATCGTGTAGACGGGGTGACCGAAGCCGATCACCACTTCCTTGTTGGCCACGCGCTCGCGGATGTCCGCTTCCGCTTCGTCGGCATTGTCGTAGCGTTTCTGGATATCCAGTGCCACTTCGTTCGCGCCGCCGTGTTTCGGGCCGCGCAGCGCGCCGATGGCGCCCGTGATGGCCGAATGGATGTCCGAACCCGTACCGGCGATGACGCGGCTGGTGAAGGTCGAAGCATTGAATTCGTGTTCCGCGTACAGGATCAAGGACGTGTGCATGGCTTTTTCCCACGACGCGGACGGTTTTTCACCGTGCAGCAGATGCAGGAAGTGGCCGCCGATCGAGTCGTCGTCCGTTTCCACCTCGATGCGCTTGCCGTTATGGCTGTAGTGGTACCAGTACAGCAGCATGGAGCCGAACGACGCCATCAAACGGTCGGCGATATCGCGTGCGCCCGGCGCGTTATGGTCGTCTTTTTCCGGCAAGGTGCAGCCCAGCACGGAGACGCCCGTACGCATCACATCCATCGGGTGGGCGGCGGCCGGCAGCGCTTCCAGCGCCAGCTTCACGGCCGACGGCAGGCCGCGCAAGGACTTCAACTTGGCCTTGTAGCCTTTCAATTCTGCGGCGGTCGGCAACTTTCCGTGTACCAGCAGGTAGGCGATTTCTTCGAATTCGCAGCTGTCGGCCACGTCCAGGATGTCATAGCCGCGATAGTGCAAATCGTTGCCGGTCTTGCCGACCGAGCACAGCGCCGTGTTGCCAGCGGTAACGCCGGACAGGGCGACGGATTTTTTAGGCTTGAAAGTAGCGACTTGCGATGCGGTCATTGTGTTCTCCAGAAGATGATTGTCAGTCCAGTGCAGCGGGCCAGGGCCTCCCATGACCCGCTCTTTTGTCGGTGCTTACTTCTTTTGCGCGGCGAACAGCGCGTCGAGCTTTTGCTCAAAATCATGGTAGTTGATCGATTCATACAACTCCATGCGCGTCTGCATGGTATCGACAACATTCTTTTGCGTACCGTCGCGGCGCAGTGCGCGGTAGACGTTGTCGGCCGCCTTGTTCATCGCGCGGAAGGCCGACAGCGGGTACAGGGCCAGGCCCACGTGGGCGCTGCGCAATTCGTCCAGGGTGAACAGCGGCGTGGAACCAAATTCCGTGATGTTGGCCAAAATCGGCACATTGACTGCCTTGGCAAACGTGGCGTACATGTCCAGGTCCGTGATGGCTTCCGGGAAGATCATGTCGGCGCCCGCCTCGACGCAGGCGACGGCACGCTCCAGCGCCGCTTCCAGGCCATCGACGGCCAGCGCATCGGTGCGCGCCATGATGACGAAGTTCGGGTCCGTGCGCGCATCGACGGCCGCCTTGATGCGGTCGACCATTTCTTCCTTGCTCACGATTTCCTTGCCCGGACGGTGGCCGCAGCGCTTGGCGCCTACCTGGTCTTCGATGTGCAGGCCGGCGGCGCCGAACTTGATCATCGATTTCACGGTGCGCGCCACGTTGAAGGCAGACGAACCGAAGCCCGTGTCGGCATCGACCAGCAGCGGCAGGTCGCACACGTCAGTGATGCGGCGGATATCGGTCAGCACGTCATCCAGACTGGAAATACCCAGATCGGGCAAGCCCAGCGAGCCGGCCGCGACACCGCCGCCGGACAAATAGATGGCCTTATAACCGGCGCGCTTGGCCAGCAAGGCGTGGTTGGCGTTGATGGCGCCGACGACTTGCAACGGGGATTCTTCCTGGACGGCCTTGCGGAATGCGGCACCTGCGGAGTATTGAGTCATGTGTTCACCTTATGGGATTCGGGTCGTCCCGAATGTTTCATGGACTTGCTATGAGCATCACTATTGCAATTGCCGTGCCAGGGTCGCGCGGCACCCCGGAAAGTACGCAGAACCACAGTGAAATACGAGGGAAACGGCCATGTATGGGCGTGGCGCGCAGTGTCACGCAAGGGAACATCAATGTCACAATAAAGGTCAGAGATGTTTCACCTATGTTTCAATTATTTCACATGAAACATCATATTGAAACATGAAACAGGCCGTGTATTTAGAGGGATGAGCGCAGAACTTGCGGCGCACCAAACGCAAAACAGCCGGCGGGCGCCGGCTGCTGGAACACAATGAGACTCAAAAACAAAAAACTAGGCCAGCCGCACCAGCGGGTTGGCGATGATGTTGTCGATCTGGCGCACGGCCTCTTCGCAGGCAGCGGCAATCGCGCCATCCTCGTCGTCGCGCACGAATTGCATGGTCGAGCCTTCGAACACTTCCAGGCCTTCCGCCGTGGCGCGTTCGATGTCGCAACTGGCCGACCATTTGCCGTCGGTAGTAGGCACGGCCAGGGGAACGATTTCCCAGCCTTTATAGTGAATTTTAGAACTGTTATCCATGGTGTGCCTCCTTCGGGACTGACTCAATAGTGGAAATCGTAGCATGAAGCGGGATCGCTAGCGACGTGTTTCACGCACGAACGGCGCAATCGGGCTAAACGATTTACGCTGACTCAAGGACGCAGCAGATTATCCACTTCCGTCCTGGCCACTTCCAGGCCGGCCGTGCAAGCCGTTTCTGGCGCCGCGTAGCCACCCAGGGTACGGCTGCGCGTGATCGCCTGCGCCGCGCTCTCGCCCTCGCGCTGCAGGCGATAGGTAAAATCCCATAAATCGTCGTTATCCTTTTGCGGGGTCACCGAAATCGTAAAACCGCGGTACTGTTCGCTGCGTGCAGTGGTATCGTCCATAAACTCCTCCTTGTAGAACGAGGTTACCACGCTGCAAGCGCCAGGGTGCGCACGACTGTGACGGGCGCATGCATGCGCTCTTATCTGTTTTTCGCATGTTCAATGTCAATTCTCAACATTTTTTTAGCCTGCTCTGGCGATATAATGCACTTCCCTGTCCGTACCTTGCCGCCGCGATGACTCCACAAATCCAAGCTTTCTTCGACCCCGCCACCGCCACTGTCACCTACGTCGTGTACGAGGCAGATGGCCAGGACTGCGCCATCATCGATTCCGTGCTCGACTACGATCCGAAGGCGGGCCGTACCTCGACCGCGTCGGCAGACAAGGTGATCGCCTTCGTGCGCGAACACGGCTTGCAATGCCGCTGGCTGCTGGAAACCCATGCGCATGCCGATCATCTTTCCGCCGCGCCCTACCTGCAGCAGCAGCTGGGCGGCGATGTGGCCATCGGCGCCGCCATCCAGACGGTGCAGCAAGCCTTTGCCGCCGTCTACCACCAGGATGACGCCCGGGCCGACGGCTCGCAATTCGACCAGTTGTTCGCGCCCGACCAGGTGTTTCATATTGGCAAGCTGGAGGTGCGCGCCCTGCACGTGCCAGGCCATACGCCGGCCGACCTGGCTTACCAGATCGGCGACGCCGTCTTCGTAGGTGACACCCTGTTCATGCCGGACGTGGGTTCGGCCCGCTGCGACTTTCCAGGCGGCTCCGCGTCCCTGCTGTACCGCTCCGCGCAGCGGCTGCTGTCGCTACCGCCGCAAACGCGACTGTTCATGTGCCACGACTACCCGCCCAACGGCCGCGCGCCGCGCTGGGAAGTGACGGTGGCCGAACAGCGCGCCAGCAACATCCATTTGCGCGACGGCATCACGGAAGAGCAATTCGTTGCCATGCGCACGGGCCGTGACGCCACCCTGGACATGCCGACATTGATCCTGCCCGCCATCCAGGTCAATATCAATGCGGGCAAGCTGCCCGAGCCGGAAGAAAACGGCGTGCGCTACCTGAAGATACCGCTGAACGCGATCTGATTCCCCGGGCGTTCCCCGCCCGGCGCTCCTCCTTTCTTGACACCACGCAAACTCCAGCCCAGGCAATCCGCATACAGTGCAGATTGCCTGGGTTCGCTTGGGCACCGCTTTTTCAAGTTCAACATTGACGGAGCGCCCATATGTCGCCCGACCCTACGCTCGATACGAATTGCATCCTGCTCGCCGAGGCCGATGGCGCGTATGCGCCCTACCGTTCCCAGGGCAAGGGCGATGCGCAAGCCGAGGCGGCTAGCAAGGAATTCAATGCCTGGCGCAAGCAGGAAATCCAGAACTACCTGGCCGCCAGCCAGCTGGCGCAGGCGCTGACCCTGGAAGTGCCGGACTTCGACTTCCTGCCACAGACCCTCAATTCGCCAGCGCTGCTGGGTGAAATGGGCGCCGGCACGGCGCTGACCAACGTGGTCCTGGGCATCGCCCACGCGAACCACGTCGGCAAGAGCGTGCTGGTGGCGGGCACCAGCGATCCTGACAGCGCTAGCTGCGTGCTGGTGTTGCCGCCGGCCACCGTGCGGCCCATCAATCACGAGAAACCGTGGTGCCGCGCGCGCGGCGAAAACAATGCCTGCTTGCCGTGGTGGGGCATCCGCCACGATGCGGCCGACGATCTGCAGGGTTACTCGCAGTGAGGAGGCGAGCCCCCCTTACTCCGTTTGCTCCGGGGCCCGCCCGATCTCGCCATCAATATTGGCCAGGAACCAGGCCAGCGACGACATCAGCGCCACGTTGCGCTTCAGGTTCTCCGGGTCGACCTTGTCCAGCGTGTCGGCCGGCGTGTGATGGTAGTGGAAGTAGCTGTGGCTGTCGACCAGCGGCTCGAAGCTGGGCACGCCGCCCGTTTCCAGGCGGTGCAAGTCACCCGTGCCCAGCGCGTCGCGGCGCGTGAACGCGTGCGCACCGATTGGCTGCAAGGCGGCGCGCAGGGGCGCGAACAGCTTTTCCGACTTCGGCCCGACGCTGGCCAGGATGCCGAACGGGCGGCCGGCGCCGCTGTCCATCTCGATGGCCGCATATTGCTTACCAAGCGCCTGCTTGTGGGCTTCGAAATAGGCCTGGCCGCCACGGCCGCCATTTTCCTCGTTCATCCACGCGATCACGCGGATGGTGCGGCGCGGGCGGTAATCGAGCTTTTTCAGGGTTTCCACCACGCCCATGGCCGCCACCACGCCGGCGCCGTCGTCGTGCGCGCCCGTCGCCAGGTCCCAGGAATCGAGGTGGCCCGAGACCACCACCACTTCGTCAGCCTTGTCCGTGCCCGGCCAGTCGGCGATCACGTTATAGCTGTCCGCCTCGGGCAGGTTTTGCGGCGTCAGTGTCAGGTGCATTTTCAGGGGACCGCGCGCGGCCAGGCGGCCGATCAACAAGGCGTCTTCCACCGTGACGGCGGCGGCGGGAATGCGTTTATTGTCATCGAGGCCCGTGGCGCCCGCATGCGGGATGCGGAAGTTCGCGCCGCCGATCGAGCGCACCAGCGCGGCAGCCGCGCCCAGGTCGGCCGCCGCCTTCGGTCCATTGAAACGGAAGCGCGAACCCTGGCCGTAAGTCACGCCGGCCAGGCCCCGTTCGGCCATCTCCTGGTCGAACGGCGTATCGATCAGCACGATGGCGCCCTTCACTTGCGCCGCACGCGCCTTGAGCTCCTCCAAGCTTTTGACAATGATGAGGGGCGCCGTCAGGCCGGCGGCCGGAGTGGCACCGGAGCCGCCCAGTGCGGTGAGCACCACGCGTTGCGACACGCCCTGCGGACGGCCCGCATAGTCGACGATTTCCGCCGTTTCCACACCGCGCACCCAGTGCGGCACTTTGACGGGCTGCAAGGTGACAGTGGCGCCCAGCTGGCGCATGGCCTCGGCCACCTGCTGCACGGCGGCGGCAGCGCCGGCGGAGCCAGACAGGCGCGGGCCGATCAAATCCGTCATGTCAGCCAGGCGGGCATACGCCCAGTCGCTTTGCAGCGCCGTGTCGCGCACCTGCGCCAGCGCCTGCGGCGCATCTCCTGGCGCGGCGGCAAAGGCGCTGGTGACGCAGCCAAGGGCGATGGCAATGGCGATGGACAAGGACGAACGGCGCAGTGGCGCGCCAGTCAAAATGGTATGCATGTGATTTCAGTTCCAGTCAACAAGGTCGAAGCGGATACGCCGTGGCCAGGGGCAAGGCGCGGCTTTCTACGATAGCGTATTTATTCTGTCATTGCAGCAACTTTTACGGGATCGATTGCCTCTTTCCTCCAGAGTCGATACCATGCAAAGCGTGATCGTTACCGGATACCTCCATGCTCAAGGGAACACTCTGTACCGTCCGGCATTTGCAGGCTGCGGACCTGAATGCCTATATTTCCCTCGTCAACGACCTGCCCTCGCGCGGCGAGTTTTTCTCCATGCAATTCAAGTCGCCCGAGGCCATGCGGCGCGATTTCCTGCAATCGGGCTTTGTCACCGAGGACAGCGAATTGTTCCTCATCGAAGACAAGGCCCAGCACATCATCGGCACGATCACGCATTTCAAGAGCCGCACGCCAGCCTCGCGCGAGATCGGCTACCGCCTGTTCGACCGGCAGCGCGATGGGCAGGGCTACATCAGCGAAGCGACGCGCCTGGTGATCGACTACCTGTTCAACGCCTATCCGTATCACCGCCTGGAACTGCTGATGGATCCACTGAACATCGGCTCCGAGCGCATCGCGCAAAAGAACGGCTTTACCCAGGAAGGCTTGATGCGCCAGGCCTTTTTTATCAACGGCGCGATGCACGATGTCAAAATGTACAGCCTGCTGCGGCCCGAATGGCAGGCGCGTGCACGCTGACTTGTTACCATCGGAGCAGGATTGTAATAAGTTGTATTAGACATGGAACAAGCGGGGAGCAGCAGATATAGTCCAGTCCATGCAGATCATTGTGATCTCGCCGGAATGGAAGGAAATGCCATGTTGAACAAGAAACTCCTGGGTGCGGTAATGGTAGCGGCAGTGGCTGTGTCTTCGGCCGCAGTCGCCGGTGACCGCGACTTCAATACCGTTGCTGGCGCCGTCGTCGGAGCGGCCATTGGCAACAGCACCGGCGGCCGCAATGGCGCGATCGTCGGTGGCGTGCTTGGCGCCGCCGTCGGCAACAGCATCAGCACGAATGACCGCTATTACGACCGTGGCGGCTATCGCGGCGGCTACCGCGAAACCTATTATGCGCCTGCGCCGCAACCGGTGTACTACGCCCCGGCGCCGCAACCCGTGTACTACGCGCCGCCACCGCGCTACTACGGCCCGCCGGCTGTCGTCTACGTGCAACCGGGCCGCGGCTACTACCGCGACCATGGCCGCCGCGGCTACTATGACCGGGACTACCATGACCGCGGCCACGGCTGGGGCCATCGCCGTTAAGCACCGCCCTGCACCATGCGAAACCTGCGCCAGCCTGCTGCCGCAGGTTTTTTTGCGAGATAGGCAAGGTATCACCGCTGCACAATTTCGGCTAAGCTGTGTCCTATGATCAACTTAACTGGCCGCCTGGACCGCACCGACCGATGCATTTAATCAAAGACGCGCTTGACTTCGGCCCCTGGATCGATGCCGCCGCCGGCACCAGCGTGGGCGCCGGCCCCATGCCGCGACGCGAAAACCAGGATAACTTCCTGCTGATCGATGCCAGCGGCCACGCCGTCTGCCTGTCGCGGCAGGCGCCATTCCACTGCCAGGTGCCGGGCTGGCCGCGCGGCCATGTGCGCGCAGCCGTGCTCGACGGCATGGGCGGCCACGGCCATGGGCGCGAGGCGGCGGAAGCGGCCGTGCAAGGCTTGCTGGCCATGCCCGCTTGCCTCGACACGACTACCCTGGCAGCCAGGCTCGACGCCTTGCACACGCGCTTGCAGGACAGTTTCGCAAGAAGCGCACCCGCCCAGGCGCGCCCCCCCGGCACCACCCTGACCTTGCTGGAAGTGCCGCCCGGCGAAGCCCCGCTGCTGTATCACGTGGGCGATTCGCGCCTGTATGAGCTTGCCGACGGCGCGGCCAGCATCCTGACCGTCGACCACGTGCCAGCCACCGTGTACGCCATGCGCGGCGCGCTCGACGAGACGCGCTGGCGCGCTGCCGTGCACGGCGAGCACCATCCGCAAATTTCGCAGGCATTTATTTTAGGCAACGCCATCAGCGACAGCTTGCAGCTCGACAAGCCCCTGCGCGGCCTCGATGCGGCCACCTTGCCGCCCTTCCTGGCGCATCTGGGCGACCGCCGCGTGCTGCGCGTGCGGCCCGGCGCCCACTATGTGCTCGCCAGCGATGGCTTCTGGGCCTGTGACGATCCGCTGGCTCTCACAGGCCGCTGGCCCGCCTTGTGTGCCGGCAAGAGCGCAGCACAGGCCGTCGGCGCCCTGTTTGACGACTTCCTCGCCCACCCGCCAAAAGGCTTGCATAGCGACAACATTACCTTGCTGGCGCTGCGCTTCGATGCGGCGTTCACCGGCCCAGGCGGCTAGCTGCCAGATAACCGGCCGTTGCCGACGCGGCCGACAACACGCTGCCCCAGGCCATGTCGATCATCGTCAAGCCCAGCGGCCAATCGCGCAAGGTCGCGTAATTACTCAAGTCATAAGTACCATAGGCAAGCAGGCCGAGCAGCGCGCCCAGTGCCGCCGCCGTGCGCCCGCGGCGCGCACGCAGTCCGGGCAGGATGGCAAAGACCAGCAGCCCCGCCACGTACAGCAGATAAAACAGCGTGGCCGGCGCCCAGCGGGGCGACTCCGCCAATAGCGGCCCCAGCGCCGCGGCATACACGGGCCGCATCAACACCGCCAGCCACAGGGCATCGATGGCCAGGAACACAGACAAGGTGGCGCCATAGGCTATGGCAAGCTGAAGCGGGCGTTGGGCAGGCATAGTCGTCTTTCGATTCAAACGTGAGGGGATCGGCTGCGCCAGCATAATGCAAAACGTCCCAGGCTCGCATCGCGGGCGTAAAAATACCCAGCCGGCGCGCACGTGCATCGAGGGGAAGCGATTCCATGTAATATCAGAACAACATATCAAGAAAGATATAAAATATGTTTTTGAGCAATGGTTTCCTTGGCGCGTATTGCATGGTGTGACCGGGAACATGAATTCGGGCAAAAAGAGCGCATTCCGGCGCTGCGAAAGTTGCCAAGCAGGCGCAAAAGCGCGTAAGCTCTCATGTAGAACAGAGGGCAAAATGCCCCCGCTCGATTCGAGTCAGAATGTCATGAAAAAATGCAGCAACCCGGAGCACCCGCACTGTACGTTCTGGGTCTTGCCTGGGGAAACAGTCTGTGCGGGCAACCACCCGCAAGCGACCAATGCCCCCAGCAGCTACGACCTGTTGACCGCACTGCGCAGCGCCCGTTCCGAGCCATCGGCAACGGCGCTTTCGCACGCCCCGGCCCATGATCCAGCCTTTCAGGCCGTGAGCAGCAATGTGCCGCTCTCCACCGCGCCTCCGCCATTCACGCCAGCCGCCGTTGCCGCGCCAGCGGCTGCGCCGGCCTACCAGCCCGTACAAACCCATCTGCACATCAGCGGCTTCGATCCCCGTGCGGCAGGCGGACGGCAAACCCTGAAAATGGAACTGCGCGGCATGAGCGCCGCCTGTGCGCCGCAACTGACCTTGCGCCTGCGCTCGGACCTGATACCCCGTGGCCATGTGCAGCATGATTTCGTGCGTACCACCCGCGGCGACTGGCGCCCCGTGTTTGTCGAGTTCTCCTCGCGCAACAAGGAACACGGGCAGTACCAGATCGAAGTGGAAGTGCACAGCCATGTCGACGGCGCCGTGGCGCAGAAATGGGTGTGCACCTTCGTCATCCTGGTGCCGCGCCGCGATGCCACCCTGACGGAAATCCACCAGATCTTCCTCAGCACGCACAAGAATGTGCGCGTGATGGCCGACGACGCCTCGATCGCCCGCGTCACGGGTGGCGACGGCTGTAACCTCGACGTGACGGCGCGCAATGCCGGCATCGCCCACGTGGATTTATCTGCGCCGCAAGGCAAGATCGACATGGGTTTTACCACCATCGCCTGGGACGAGGAGTTGATCGAAGTCGACCTGCCCGCCGCCAGCCACTGCCATCCGCATCCGAGCCAGGCCGCCTGCCTCGTCAATGCGGCGCCGGAAGCGGGCGAACAGCGCCAGATCCGCCTGTTCGCGCTGGAAGAATGCATGCTGGGCCGCTTCGAGCTGGTGGACCCGGAAGCCGATGTGCTGCTCAGCCATTTCAACCCCGACGGCCAGGACAACAATGGCTTGACACGTCGCCTGTCAGGCCGCCATGCCATCATCCGCCGCGGCCAGCAAGGCTTTGAAATCGAGGACGTGTCACGCTATGGTGTGTTGCTCGACGGCGTATGGCCTGGCAAGCACAAGCCAGTCGCCCTGCGGCTGGGCATGCGCATCGAACTGTCTGCCAGCATCAAGGGCATCGTCGTGCTCAGCGTCACGGCCATCCTTGCGCACGGCGTAATCCTGCACCGCATCGACCACGGCGCCCGCGCCGAATGTTTTTACCTGCTGCTGCCGGAAGCCCAGCCCTCGCCAGCCACCCACCTGGCCACGCCGCAGGCCAGCTGCCTACCCGTGCTCTTCCACCGCAACGGCGGTTTCTGGCACCTGGACACGGCCAGTGGCAAGGAAACAGCACTGGCCCCCGCTACCGCTCTGGATAAACTCAGCGGCTTCGCGCGGCACAAACGCTTCGCCAGCGAACCGTATCCGGAATGCTGGATCATCCGCACCGAGGGTGCGGCGCTGTGCGATAGTAGTACCATGCAAACCGCCTGATACAACGACGTCCTGCACCTCCCTGATCGCTAGCGCGGCACCAGTACGAGAAAAATCATCGACAAGCCGAGTATAAACACCGCTTCCAGCGTAAACACGATGGCGGGGATCTGCAATTCGCGCGGGATTTTCATGGCAAGACCTCTTCAAAACGTAGGACTACCTTCAGCATAGTGCGCCCCGCGCCAATTGCATTATCAGCCACACAATACACTTGACTGGCCGGCATGCGTTGCCGAGCTCGCTGGCAAGGCCATTCCGACACACAATTTAACAAATTATCGCCAGATATTCTGCAAATACTCCCCCTTCACGCCCTTGCATACTGTATATTCATCCAGTTAATATCCCTTGCATTTCACAAAGCGCCCGCATAGCGTTTTACATTTCCTATGGCTTCCAACAAAGCGCACCATGCGACCGGCTGGGCTGCCGGCGTGATTGCCGCGGCCCTGGTCGCGCACGCTGACGCCGGTGGACCCTATCAAGTGCTGAGCATGCTCGCCTTTATCATGGGCGCGCTGGGCGGCACGGCGCCCGACTGGCTGGAAGTGGCCTGGTGGGCGCGCACGCACCGACTGTGGATCACGCACCGCACCTGGACGCACTGGGGCCTGGCCTGGATCGCCCTGCTCATCTACACCTACCTGCAATTGCCGCACCACCTCTGGGCGCCGCCCCTGTTCGGCTTTGCGGCGGGCGGTATCATGCATCTGCTGGCCGACTGGCCCAATCCGCTGGGCGTGCCGTGGATCTTTCGCCGCCACTCTCTGCGCTGGTGGAAAAGCGGCCGCCATGACATCATCGTCATCGCCGCCGCCTGGCTGGCCGCCACGGTCGTGGCCGACCATGTATTTTTCGATGGCATCCACCTGCGGCGCACCCTGCTGGCGCTCGACAGCCTGCTACACTGGTCCGCCACTGCCCTGCAGCAAGCCTGGGCGGATCTGCAACAGTGGCAGGAACGCTGGCGCCTTGGTGGTGGCGCCAATTGACGCCGGCGGCGTGGCAATGTGATAATGAGTATCATTCTCAAAAAGCCCAGCCAGCCGGCACACCGCGTTCCGTCAGCCCAGCTCTTCCCTTGCCTGGAGAACGCAGTGAGTACCGTCAGCCCCACCCATGCCAGCCACCTGAGCACCCTGTACAGCGAGCACCATGGCTGGCTGTATGGCTGGCTGCGCGGCAAGTTGGGCAATCGCGCCGAGGCGGCCGACCTGGCGCAGGACACCTTTTTGCGCCTGCTGGGCAAGCGCGATGCGGAGTGCCTGCGCGAGCCGCGCGGCTACCTGGCGACGATTGCGCGCGGCTTGCTGATCGACCGCTACCGACGCCAGGCGCTGGAGCACGCCTACCTGGAAGCGCTGGCCCAGCAGGCCGAACCGGTATCGATGTGCGCCGAAACGCATGCCATCATCATTGAAACCCTGCTCGCCATCGACCGCCTGCTCGACAGTCTGGGCGCGCGCACGCGGGCCATCTTCCTGCTGGCGCAAATCGAGGAGCTCAGCTATGTGGATATCAGCCGGCGCCTCGGCATATCCCTGCCGACCGTCAAGAAACACCTGGTGCGCGCCTACACGGAATGCCTGATGCTGGCGGCCGGCTGATGTTTGGCCCTTCCGCCCCGCATTCAGCCCCAATCCCCCGCAATGTGCTGGCCGCCGCCGCCCACTGGCATGTGGAACTCCAATGCGGCAGCGCCGACCCGGCAGCGCTGCAGGCATGGCGCGACGCCAGCGCCGAGCATGAACGGGCCTGGGAACTGCTGCAGCGCATGGATGGCCAGCTGGGCACGATACCCGCCAGCCTCGCCCTGCCCGCGCTGCAGGCGGCGCAGCAACGCCGGCGCGCGGCCGCCAAGATACTCGCGCTGCTGGTGGCGGCCGGCGGCGGCATCGCGCTGGGCCAGGCAGGCCTGCAGTCGAGCCCATGGCAAGCCTTGACGGCGTCCTTGCGCACGGCGCCGGGCCAGCGCCGCCACGTCACCTTGGCCGATGGCGGGCGCCTGGAGGTCAATACGGATAGCGCCCTGGATGTCGCCTACAGCGCCACGCAGCGCCGCATCCGCCTGCACCATGGCGAAATCATGATCACGACGGCGCCCGATCCGCGCCCCTTCCTGGTCGACACCCGGCACGGCGTGATCCGCGCGCTGGGCACGCGCTTCGGCATACGATGCGACGCCGATGGCAGCACCGTCAGCGTCTTCGAGCACGCCGTAGAAGTGCGCTGCGCTGCACGACCGGACGCCGTGCGGCGCCTGGAAGCGGGTCAGCAGCTACGCTTTGGCGAAACTGGCGCGGATAATGTGCAGGCCACGCAAGCGCACCAGGACAGCTGGCTGCGCGGCATGCTGGTGGCCACCGACTGGCCCCTGCAGCAACTGGTGCGGGAACTGGCGCGCTACCGGCGCGGGCGCCTCGTATGCGACGCCAAGGTGGCGCGGCGGCCCGTCACGGGCACCTACCGCCTCGACGATATCGACGCCGCGCTGGAAAGCCTGTGCGCCTCGCACGGGCTGCAAGTGACCTACTTCACACGCTACTGGGCCACGGTGGCGGCCAGGCCCGCATAATTATTTTCAGCCTTTTTGCGCCAGGGGTTGGTGTTTCGATGCGCTGCTTCGGCTTGATAAGTAAGAAGCAGATTCAGCCACCATTTACCACACCCTGAGCAGAAAGACCGAGCATGCAGCTGACCACCCCCGTCCTCCATCCCGCCGCGCGCGCCATCCGCCTGGCCGTCCTCGCCATGGCTTGCGCCGCCCCCGCCGCCTTCATCGCCGCACCCGCCCTGGCGCAAGGCCAGGCTGCCGCCGCAGCACCGCAACCCTACGCCGTGCCAGCCGGCCCGCTGGCCACCGCCCTCAACGATTTTGCCGTCGCCGCCGGCGTCAGCCTGTCGACCGATCCCGCGCAGACGCGCGGCCTGCGCTCGCCCGGCGTGCGCGGCAGCTTCAACGTAGCCCAAGGCTTTTCCCAGGTGCTGGCCGGCAGCGGCATGGAAGCGGTGCAGCTGCCGAACGGCGCCTACGTGCTGCGCCAGGCGGCGCCATCCTCCACCTCGGAGGCTGGCGTAGAAAAGACCATGGCGCCCGTGATGGTCAGCGCCAGCATGGAGCGCGACCCCGTCAGTGAGCACAGCAGCTCGTACGCGGCACGCGCCGTCACCGTCGGCAAGGGCGTGCAGACCCTGCGCGAAATTCCCCAATCCGTCAGTGTCGTCACGCGGCAGAAAATGGACGACCAGAACCTCAGCACCATCGACGCCGTGCTGGCCAATACCACCGGCATCACCATGTACGATAGCCCCATGGGCGGACGCTATGTGTATTCACGCGGTTTCATGGTCGAGACCTACCAGTTCGATGGCGTCAACCGCGCCATGTACTACCCGCAGGCGAACAGTTTTACCAGCAATACCGCCATGCTGGATCGCGTGGAAATCGTGCGCGGCGCCACGGGACTGCTGCAGGGCACGGGTTCGCCGGGCGCCGCCATCAACATGGTGCGCAAGCGCCCGCTAGCGGAAAAACAGACGCAACTTGCGCTCAGCGCGGGCCGCTGGAACGACGTGCGCGGCGAAGTCGACGTCACCGGCCCCTTGAACGAGTCGGGCAGCATCCGCGGCCGCGTCGTGGCTGCGCACGACCAGCGCGATTATTTTTATGACGTGGCCAACAGCCGCACCGACGTACTGTACGGCGTGCTGGAATTCGACCTGGCGCCGGGCAGCAAGCTGACGACGGGCGCCAGCTACGAAAAACTGCACTCGACCCCGTTTTTCTCCGGCATGCCCCGCTACCTCGACGGCAGCGACCCGAAACTGCCCCGCTCGACCTACCTCGGCGCCGATTGGAACCGGTGGGACAGCCGCCAGACGGCCGCCTTCGCCGAATTCGAGCACCGTTTCGATGCCGACTGGTCGCTGAAAGCCAGCGCCAACTACACGCGCGAACAGCATGACGTGAAATACATGTTCAACCTGGGTGCGCTCAACCCCGCCACCCTGGCCGGCATGATGATGTACGCCGGCGTGTTCGACTATGGCACCACCAACAAGGGTGTCGACTTGTCGCTCGATGGCAAATTCAACGCCTTTGGCCGCCGCCACGGCTTCAGCGCGGGCATCAGCACGAACCGGCTGGAAAACGACAGCGATTACAGCCTGGCCATGATGAAGCTGCCCAATAGCGCCCTGCAACCCAATCACGGCGTAGCGGAACCGAGCGATGCCTGGCTTCGCGAAAATCGCTATGGTGGTGCTCACAGCCTGACGACCATGACGCAGACGGGCGCGTATGGCGTGGCCCGTTTCAGCGTCAGCGACCCGCTCACCGTGGTGGCCGGCGCGCGCGTGTCGAACTACAAATCGAGCAGCGTGTACCGCGACACGGGCGAGGTGTATCTCGACCCCTACCGCGAAAACGGCGTCGTCACGCCGTATGGCGGCGTGATCTACGCATTCGACAAGGACTGGTCCGGCTACGCCAGCGTCTCCGACATCTTCCAGCCGCAAAACCAGCGCACGGCCGATGGCGCCTTGCTCGACCTGCTCAAAGGGCGCAACCTGGAAGTGGGCGTGAAAGGTGAACTGTTCAACGGCAAGGTCAATACCTCGCTGGCGCTGTTCCGCATCGAGCAGCGCAACCGCGCCGAGGCCGATCTGGTCAATATCTGTACCAGCGGCACGGAGTGCTATTTCTCGACGGGAAAGGTGCGCAGCGAAGGCCTCGACGCTGAAATCAGCGGCGAAGTGGCGCCGGGCTGGCAGCTGTTCGCCGGCTACACCTTGAACAACTTCAAATACCTGGACCAGACCTCGATTGTGGGCGTGATGTTCGCCAGCACCTACTCGCCGCGCCACATGCTGCGCGCGTGGAGCGACTACCGCCTGGCCGGCGCGTTGCAGAAGTGGAGCGTGGGTGGCGGCGTGAACTTCCAGACGGAGAGCTCGCGCACCACGCGCGACGTGAAGGTGGCGCAAGGCGCGTACGCCTTGTGGAGCGCGCGCGCCGCCTACCAAATCGACCGCAACTGGACGGCGGCGCTGTCCGTGACGAACTTGCTCGACAAGCGCTACTACCAGACGGTGAGCGCGCCTGCGTGGGGCAATTTCTATGGCGAACCGCGCAAGGCGCAACTGACCTTGCGCGCGCGTTTCTAAACGAAATGCCTATGCCGAAGGCCGCAATGGCGCCTTCGGCAGCGGAATGAATTCCGTCTCGCCCGGCACCTGCCCCATGCGCTGGGCGCTCCAGTCGTCGGCCGCCTGCGACAAGCGCTCCTTGCTCGATGAGACGAAATTCCAGAACAGGAAGCGGTGGCCGTCCAGCGGCTCACCGCCGATGACAACAAACTGCACCGGGCCGCTGCCTGCCGTCACGACAGGCACCTTGCCCTCCTCCAGCAAGGCCATGGTGTGCGGCAGCAGCGCCACGCCATCGACCAGCACGTCCCCGCTGATCGGGTAAATCGCCGCTTCCGCCGGCAAGCCCTCCAGGCGCAGCGCCTTGCCCGCCTGCAGCGCCACGTCCAGGTACAAGGCCTGCATATAGGTGCGCACGGGCGAGGTCTTGCCAAACGCCGTGCCGATCAACACTTTCACGATGGCGCCATCGAGCGGCACGACGGGAATGTCGGCCTGCGGCGTGTGCGTGAAACTCGGTTCATCCTCTTCATGCGCCTTCGGCAGCGCGGCCCACAGTTGCAAGCCGTGGGTACGGTGCGGTTGTCCCGCCAGGTCGTGCGGCGTGCGCTCGGAATGCACGATGCCGCGCCCGGCCGTCATCCAGTTGATGGCGCCCGGTTCGATGCGCTGATAAGACCCTATGCTGTCACGGTGGTCGATCGCGCCTTCGAAGAGATAGGTGACGGTGGCCAGGCCAATATGCGGATGGGGGCGCACGTCGTGGTTGGCGTCCGGCGCCACGTCGATGGGGCCGAAATGGTCAAAGAAAATGAAGGGGCCGACGGCCTGTTTTACTGCAGAAGGCAGCAAGCGCCGCACGACGAAGCCGCCCCCGAGGTCCTTTTCGTGGCTTTTCAGGATAGCCGCGCTCATGCCAGCACCGTCGTCACTTCGGTGGTCACAGCCGTCATCAGCTTGTGCAGCGGGCATTTGCCGGCTGCGGCCAGCAATTCCTGGCGCTGCGCGTCGCTCAAGTCACCGGTCAGGTGCAGGGTGGCGGCCAGGCGGTACACGCCCTTGCGCTCTTCGCTGGCATCGCGCTCGGTCGATACTTCCACGTGTTCCAGGGGGATGCCCTTGTGCCTGGCATACCAGACCACCGTGAGCGCCTTGCAGGCCGACAGGGCCGCGTCGTACAGGTCGTGCGGAGACGGGCCGGCATCGCCGCCACCTTCCTCTATCGAGGCGTCGGCGGAGATGATGTGATCGCGCACGTGCACGATGTGGCGCATGGGTTGCGACTGGTCGCGGATGGCTTTGATGGTCATGGCGTTCCTTGGTGCGTTTGGAAAGCCACAATTTACACCGTTTGCCCGCTTTGCGCAGCCCGCTCCCGGGGCGCCTGGCTATTTGATGCGGAACACGGCGTCGACCGTCTGCGCCATCTTCAGGCTGGTGACGATCAGCATGTCGTCGGGATTTTTCTGCGCGCGACTGTTGGCGCGCTGGTAACGATCGGACGGCACCAGGCCCACCGCATTACCCAGGTTTTTCAGCTGGTCCGACGAGATGCCGGCCACGGCGCCCGCGCGCTTGCCGAAGCCGCGCGCCATCGCGTCGGCCTTGCGCTGCGCATCCTTGACGGCCTCGCCCACCAGTTCCTCCTCCAGGCGGACGCGCTGCGTGGCGCCGAAGGTGGTGGCAAACGCATCGAGATTGGGCATGGCCAGCAGCGGGCGCATGACGGCGGGCCACTTTGACAGATCCGCCACGTTGATATGCACGCTGGCCTTGATCAGGTACTGCGGATTGGCCGGGTCCTGCTCGGCGCCCTTGCGGATTTCCTTGCGTACGTCGCGCACCTCGATGCCTGCCGCCGCCTCGGCCAGGCCTTGCTCCAGCAACAGCGCCTTGATTTCCGTGATGCGCGTCTGCACGAGGGCCGTGGCCACCTCCGGCACGGGGTCGTAGACGCTGACGTCGAAGTCGATCTCGCCCAGGTCCGGCATGATGAAACTGTAGGCCGTGCCCGTCGCATGGATGAAGGGGTAGGCAGGCAAGTCGCCGGCAAGGGCAGGCATGGGCAGGCAAACGAAGAGGATGGACAGCAGGCGGTTCTTGAACACGGATACTCCAGCGCAGTTAAGATGCATGAAGTATCCGTCAAGATGACACTTTTGACAATTAATTAGTCGAGCGTGCGCGCCACCCGGAAGCCCACGATGTCGTTCGACAGCACGGTGGAAAAGCTATTGCGCACGGCCGAGCGCAGGTAGCGCGGGTGGTACAGCCAGGAGCCGCCGCGCAGGATGCGCCGGCTGCTGTCGCAGCCCTCTTCCCACGCGCTGCCATCGACGGGCGCGCCTTCGTAATTGTCGTGCACCACGTCCTGCACCCATTCCCACACATTGCCATGCATGTCGAACAAGCCCCAGGAATTCGGCGCGAAGCTGCCCAACGGGCTGGTGCCGCCGCGGTACACACCGCGCGGGCCGCCATTGTAGACATACAGGCCATCGTAGTTGGCTTGCTCGGTGCTGATCGTTTCGCCCACGTTGAAGGCGGTGCGCGTGCCGGCGCGGCAGGCGTATTCCCATTCGGCTTCGCTGGGCAAGCGGTACTGCCGGCCCGTGCGGTCGCTCAGCCACGCCAGGTACAGCTGCGCATCATTCCAGCTCACGCCCACCACCGGGTGCTGGTCGTTCTGCACGAACCCAGGATTGTCCCAGTCCGTTTCGGAACCGCCCGCCCATTGCGTCGCTTGCACAAAGGCGCGCCATTCTCCCACGCTGACGGGATGGCGCGCCAGCGCGAACGGACGCTCGATGCCGACCCAGTGCTGCGGCGTCTCTCGCTCGAGCCAGGCCTGCTGCGAGCCTGCCTGGATGGCGGCCTTGTGTTCCGTCTCGTGCGCACCCATCTGGAAGCGGCCGCTGGGAATGAGCACCAGTTCCGGCCCCTGCCCCGGGCCATCGAGGAAATCATCGCGCAAGATGCCTTCGGCATTGGCCACCGGTGCCACGTGTTCCGTTTCTGCTGCCGGCACGGATGCCGGCGCCGGGACAGATGCGGCGGCGGCGCGGCTGGCCTCTTCCCTGCGCGCGCGTTCCTGCTCGGCGCGATAGGCCGCCTCCGCCTTGGCGACGATGGCCTTGCGCTGCAATTCCTGGTGTTCCTGCAAGGCGGTGGCGGCATCAGCTTCGCGGCGCGCGCGCAACTGGCCGCGCAGCGCTTCCTTGCGCAGCTTGCGCGCCTCTTCGGCTTCGAAATGGCGCTGCGCCTCCTGCTCGCGGCGCAGTTTGTCCTGCCGCTGCTTTTCCAGCGCAGCGGCCTGGATTTCCGCCTTGCGCCGCTGGTCCAGTTCTTCCTGGCGCGCGCGCGCTTCCTTCAGCGCCGCTTCGCGGGCCTGTTCGGCGGCCAGCGCCGCCTGCTTTTGCTGCTGCGCCGCCCGCGCCTGCTGCTGGCGCGCCTGTTCCGCCAGTTCTTCAGGCGACGGTCCGGCGGCGCGCTCCAGCCCTTCCAGCAAGGCTTGCACGGAGTGCGGCCGCAATTCCGCCATCAAGGAAAAGCCGTTCTGCAGCACCTGCCACTGCGCTGCATTGAGCGACTGCGGTGACGACGGCAAATGGCTGGCGCTGCGCGCATCGTCGAACGGCATGCGCCCTTCGAGCATCTGGTAAATCATCACGGCCACCGCATAGACATCCAGGCGCGGGCTGGGCTGGCGCTGATTGGCGCCTGCCTCGGGCGCCCGATAACCGTGCGTGCCCGCATTCGGCGTTTCCAGCGCCAGGCTGCTGTCCGCATTGCGCACGCGTGTAGCGATGCCGTAATCGAGCAGCTTGATGTCGCCTTTCGCCGTCAGGAAGACATTCCCCGGCTTGATGTCGCGGTGCACCAGCTTGTGCTTTTCCCACGCATACGACAAGGCATCGGCTACCGGCTGCAGCAATTGCTGCACGGTCGACAGAGGCAGCGTGCCCTGGCGCCCAAGATAGTGCTCGAGGTCTTCTCCATCGAGGCATTCCATGATGATGAAATAGCTGGCCGTGGCCGGGTCTTGCGCCCACTCATAGACGCGCACGATGTTTTCATGCGCGAGTTTGCGCGCCTGGGTGGCTTCCTCGATCAGCAGCTTGGCATGCGTGGCGCTCTGCGTCAGCTGCGCCGGCAAGATCTTCAGCGCCACCATTTCGCTGCTGCCCAGCTCCGCGTGCGTGGCCAGGTCGGTGGCTTGCCACACCTGCCCCATGCCGCCCGTGCCGATCAGCCGTTCGAGCCGGTAGCGGCGGTTTTGCGGGCCGATTTCCTGGCCCGTCATGAAGCCCAGTTCCGTACCCTGGCGCACGGGCAGAGGCGCGGGCGCGGCGCCCGGCGGCGCGTACTCGGCGTCAAGGATGGCGTTCTTGCGGCGTTCAAATTCCTGCTCGCTGAGCAGCCCGTCGTCGTGAAGGGCGCGCAGTTCCCGCAGTTTGTCTCGTGCTTTTTGCATCATCTGGGGTGAAACGCTTCCATCAAGGCTGCAGGGCGACGCCGCAGGCGGCGCAGAATTTATCTTCCGGATGGCCTGCGCGCTGCGCATGGCCGTTCTTGCAGCGTGCTGGCGCGGCAGCAGCGGCACCTGGCTGCAGCGCCTGCGCCACGGCCACACCCAGCTGCGCCTGCGCCGACAGGCCATGCGCGTGCGCAGCGTTGTGCAAGTTGATCAGGTCCAACTGCTGGCGCCGTTCACGCTCCGCCTGGCCTTCCAGGTAGCTGCGCTCCTGCGCCACGCTGTCCTGCGCCATGCGCATGGCATCCAGCGGCGCGACGCTGTTCTCGGCCGCCGCCAGCGCAGCCAGCGCGTGGATCTGCTCGGCGCTCATGCCTGCCTGCAACTGTACCTTCAGCACTTGCGCCAGCGCGGCCGCATTCTGCCCGGCGGCCATGGCCACCTTGCCCGTGTCGCTCAGCGTGCCGATTTTCTCGATGCGATCGATGTCGATGCGCGCCAGTTCGGCGGCATGCGCCTGTTGCGCCAGCAAGGCTTCATATTCGCCCTTCCAGCGCGCGTAGTCGCTTTCGCGCTGCTGCGCCATGGCCAGCAGATCGCGCTGCCATTGCGCTTCCTGCTCCAGCTGGCGCAGCTGCTGGCGCTGTTCCTCGATGGCCAGCGCGTCGAGCTGCGCCAGCTGTGTTTGCTGCTGCAACTGGCGTGCGTGCACGCCATCGGCCTCGATGGTGCGCAGCAGCTTTTCCTGCTGCGCGATGGCGTCCTCGCGCGCGCCGCCGCGCCGCAGCACCGCCACTTTTTCCGCGATTTCTGCCGCCTGCACCTGGGCCGCTTCATCCTTGTGCGCCTCGGCGCGCAGCAGCTCGCGCTGGCGCGCCAGCTGCATCTGGTCTTCCCACTCCTGCACCCGCTCGGCTTCGCGTTTGCGCGCCGCATTCGCCAGCATCAGGCCCTGCCAGGCTGCCTGGTGCTGCTCCGCCTCCAGCTGCGCCTCGCGCTGCGCCGCATCCGCTTCGGCCTGGCGCAGGCGCGCCAGCTGGGTGCGGCGCCCGGTTTCGTCGTCGATCAGCAGCGCGCTTTCAATTTGCTGCGCGATCGACTGCAAGTGGACTTGATGGGTAAAGCGCTGCTGCGCCAGCTGGATTTGCTCGCGCCCATGCAGTTGCGACAGTTCCAGCTCGCTGCGCATCTTGATGGTGGCCAGCGCGCGCACGTGTTCCCAGTTGGCCGCTTCATCGGCGCGCTGCGCGCCCTTTTGCGCCAGTTCCTGTTCCAGCTCACCCAGCGCCAGCGCGGCGCCATGGTCGAGCGCCTGGCGCCGCGATTTCGCTTCCAGGATGCGGCCATAAAGGTCGATCTGGCGCCCGCGCAGCGCTTGCAGGCGCTCCGCTTCCTGGTAGCCCTGCTCCGCCTTTTCCACCGTCGCATCCTGCTGCAGCTCTGCGCGCCGGTGCGCATGGCGCGCCGCCAGCTCTTCGCGGCGAATGCGCTGCCACTCTTCCTCGTCATACAGCTGGTCGAGCTGCTTCATGCGCTCCAGGCTGTGCTGTTCCAGTTCCTGCGCCGGCAAGCCGCCCAGCCACAGGGTGCCGATGGCTGCGTCGCCGTTGCCCTCGCGCTTGTCGTGCCGCAGGCTGAGGGTGTCCACGCGCGCCACGGCCAGGCCGCTGGGCGCCAGGCGTTGGGTCAGGGCCGATTGCAGGCGTTCGTTCAATTCGGGCCGCAAGTCGGCATTCGCGTCCATTTCGCGCAGCGCGCGGCTGCCGATGAATTCCAGCGCAATCTGGCGCACGGACGGCAGCAGCAAGGCGTGCAGGTGGGCGCGCGTGACGGCGCCCGGCGCGCGCATGAACTGGCGCGCGAACGCATCGGGCTGGCCCAGCGCGATATCTACGCGCAGGGATGCGGCGACGTTCAGCAACTCCGTGCTGGCCAGGCCGGGCAGGTCGAATTCCAGGCTGACCGCGTCGGCGCGCGCAATCAGCACTTCCGCCGGACGCGCCGGCAGCAGTGCAGGCAGGCGCGCAAAGAAGGTGGCGCTATCGTAGTCGCCGGCTGGTATCAAGGTGAAAGCGTCCGATTGCACGATCCAGGCACGCGACTCGGCGGGCACCTGCAGGCGGCGCGCCGCGCCGCCGAACAGCGAGGACAGTTCGCGCACGCCGAAGAACAGGGCCAGTTGCCCATCGGCAAGATGCCACTGATTGGCGTGCAGCACCGCGTCGCTGTCGGGGGCGCCCAGCGACAAGCCGCAATGCGCGCAATAGCCGGCGGCAGCGCCGTTCTTGTGCTCGCAGCGCGGGCAGCGGGCGCCGCCAAAACCAAACAATTGGAACATGTGTGACTCCTGATGAGAATGATTGTGTGCACAAGTATGTGCAACACCGCTGCCATGCCGATTCTAGCAGGACAGCTGGCGCAGCACCTGGCACGCGCCATGTGTGCGCGACGCGGCTCACAACAGGCGCACAACACTGTGCAGTGTCAAATAATGCCATAGGGAAATTGCATTCATATCTAGGGATACAGGGCGAATTAGGCCTCAATTCAAGCGGTCGCCCCCAGTACCGGGCGCAGGCATTTCAGCGCCGTTTTTTTGCAGGCCATCCCGCCAAAACCACGGCTGGTCGCATCCGCATGGCGCATGGGCGCGCGCATGGCTACAGTGCAGACATACCCACCCGCCACCAGAAAGGAACGATCATGAAAGCCTTGAAAAACATGGAAGCCATCTTTACCGTCGCCGTCGCCGTCGCCATCGCCTGCGGCGCCAGCTATGCCAGCTTCGCCCAGCCAACGGCCACGAAAACAGCCGCTGCGACGCAAGCCGGCGCCATCCCCGTGGTGGTGGTCAGCGCCAAGCGCCTGACGGAACAGGAAAAGAAAATCTCGCTGATCGAGGAACGGCAAGCCTTGCTGGGCAACGCCACCGCCAGCACCATGTGAAGCATCCATGCTGACTCCACGCCGCCTGGCGCCCCACGGCTAGCCAACGCGTCAGGCCGCCATTTGTATCTGCCACGGATACACGGACACACATTATTGTGTCAATTGTAATAAGTTGAATCAAAGGCGAAAAACCGCCAGCAAGCGCCTATAGTCCATTTCATGCAATCACCGAAATGGAGAACACCATGAAACCCATCACACTCTACGCAGCAGCCATGCTTGCCATCAGCGCCGCGGCCTTCTTGCCCGTGCAGGCCATGGCACAGAATCAGCTCGGCGTCAGCATTGTCGTCGGCAACGCCCCGCCTCCCCCACGCTTTGAAAGCGCGCCAGCTCCGCGTGCCGGCTATGTCTGGGCACCGGGCTACTGGAACTGGGATGGCCAGCGCCATGTCTGGAACAGCGGCGAATGGCTGCGCGAACGCGGCGGCAACGAGTACCGCCGGGCCGCCTGGATACAAGAAAACAACCGCTGGCGCCTGGACCGTGGCGGCTGGGTCGCCGCGCAAGTGCAGCCCGTGCGCTATGACGAGATCCGCATCGCCCCGCCGCCACCGCGCCGCGAAGCCATCCCGCGCGCGCGCCACGGCTACATCTGGGCGCCCGGCCACTGGGAATGGCGCGGCCAGCGCTACGCCTGGACGCCAGGCGTGTGGATCGCCGAACGCCCCGGCTATGTGTATGCGCCGCCCGCCTGGAACCAGCGCGATGGCCGCTGGCAGATGGAGCAAGGCCGCTGGTCGCCACGCGGGCCGAACGGCGACCGTGACCGCGACGGCATCCCCAACCGCTATGACCGCGACAATGGCAATCGCCACGACCGCGACGGCGATGGGGTACCGAACCGCGACGACCGGCGTCCGAACAACCCGAACCGCAGCTAATACGCGGCAGTAGTTCCCACCAAGGCCACCCATCGCGGTGGCCTTGTCATTTTCCGGACATATCCGTGTATTAAAATCTCGCGACGATCAATCACACTGCACGAGAAAGATTCACGATGGCGATGGAAACTGCCGGTTTCACCTATGGTTCGGACACCTCGGGCCTGGTCTGGGGCTTCCTGTTTGGCCGCGCGGTGCAGCCGCTGGCGCTCGACTCGACGGCCGCGCTGGCCTGGCTGGCCGATGGCGCAGCCAGGCCGGCGCAGGAATTTGTCTGGCTGCATTTCAATTTGTCGCATGCGGCCAGCGAAAAATGGCTGATGACGCATACGCAGCTGGCCGACGAATTCTATGAAACCCTGCACCAGGGTTCCCGCTCCACGCGTATCGAACAGGCGGAAAACACCCTGATCGCCGTGGTCAACGATGTGGTGCACAATTTCTCGTTCGAAGCGTCCGATATTTCCACCATGTGGGCCAGCGTGGCGCAAAACCTCGTCATCACGGCGCGCCGCGCGCCGCTGCAGTCGATCGAGCGCCTGCGCCAGGCCGTCATCAAGAACCACGAGCCGATCCGCTCGTCGGTGGAACTGCTGATCCATCTGCTGCGCGACCAGGCCGACGTGCTGGTCAACATCGTGCGCGATGCCGTGGCACGGGTCGACGATATCGAAGACCATTTGCTGGCGGGTCGCCTGGTGCCCAAGCGCGAAGACCTGGGCGCCATGCGACGCGTGCTGGTGCGGCTGCAGCGCCTGCTGGCGCCGGAACCGGCAGCCCTGTTCCGCCTGCTGCAACGCCCGCCGGCGTGGGTATCGGAGCTGGACAGCCTGGAACTGCGCCAGTCTACGGAAGAATTTTCCGTGGTGCTCAGCGACATGTCGTCCTTGCAGGAACGCATCAAGCTGCTGCAGGAAGAGATTGCCGCCAGGGTCAACGAGGAAAACAGCCGCAGCCTGTTCGTGCTGACCATCGTCACCGTGCTGGCCTTGCCGATCAATATTATCGCCGGCATGCTGGGCATGAATGTGGGGGGGATTCCGCTGGCCCAGCACCCGCAGGGTTTCTGGATCATCGTTGCCATTATCATCACGTTTACCGTCGTGGCGGGATGGCTGGTGGTGCGCGTGCAACGCAATAGCTAATGATTGGAAACACGGCCAGACAGGCGAACGGCAGGCGCCGTCCGCCATCACGATTTAACGGTGGTATTCGCCGGCCCGTTCAGGCTGATAAACGATTTCCTCGATCTTCACCTTCACCACGCCGCCCGGCATGGGCCAGGCGATGCTGTCGCCGATGGATAAGCCCAGCAGTGCGCTGCCGACGGGCGCCAGCACGGAAATGCGATCAGCCTGGCCTTCCACATCCTTCGGATACACGAGCGTCAGGCAGAATTCCTCCTTGTTTTCTACCGTGAAGCGCACGGTGGAATTCATCGTCACGACGGTGGGCGGTATTTCTTGTGGCTCGAGCACCTCGGCACGGCCCAGCTCATCGAGCAAGGCGGCCTTGTCCGGCGACAAGTTATTTCCCAAGGCATACAACAACGCTTCCAGTCGTTCCAGGTCTTGTGACGACAAAATAATTTTTGGTTTTTTTTCCAAGATATCCTCACTATTGATCATTAGGGCGACGTCCGGTTTTGCTGGCGGCAGTTTACTTGGCCGCGGCAGACAAAACAAACAGCATCAGAACGTCCATCATCAGCGGATTATGGACGAACTCGCGGAGCAAGGCCATAGCGTTCTCGCATTCTTCATTAAAATTTATTAAAATCAATGACTTGCAATGCCCGATACAGACAAAAATATTAATCCCTGCTGAGATGACAGGAGGCAATCAAGTTATTCTTCATGACATTTTGTTTACCTGCAGCATGTTTTTAAGAGAAAAAACCCACCAGCAAAAAAAGGATTAAAATTCAGTCTGCATTATTATTAGAAAGACACGCCCCGCATTTTCCGCCTGACTTGTCGCCTTGCATGCGGCCATCGGCCTGCGGCATGGCCACTAAATTGCCGCGCACCCTGTACTTTCACGCTGCGAAATGACAATATATCGGCCTTAACAACACGTTGAGAGTTCCGGCTCACTTCGGTTTTCATCAGACTGGAACGTAAAGTATGGCAGGGCGAGGCGGGATCACACGGGGCGGCGGCAAGCGGGGCCGGCAGGAGAATGCGTCATGATGGCGCCATTGATGCTGCCCTTGGTGCAGTTGCGTGGTGACCGAATAGCCAGGCTGAATCTGCTGGCCGCAGCGGCCATGCTGGCCACGGCCAGCATGCTGCTGATCCTCTTCCAGTTGTTTTCCCTCCAGGCATCTTTCCAGCGCAACCTGCGCATCCACGCCGACATGCTGGCGCCTGCTGCGACACTAGCCATGCGCCGGGATGATCGTCTTGCGGCGCAACAGCTGCTCGCTCCCCTCGCCGCCGTCCCGCATGTCCAGCAAGCGCTGCTCTACAGTCCGTATGGCACGCCATTCGCCCGCTACGCACGCAGCGCCAGCGACGCCGCGCCCACGGCGCCGCGCACCGGCCTGCAGATCGATTACCTGGACGGCAGCGCCGCCCTCCTCAAGACCTTGCCCGGCGGCGGCGCACTGTATCTGCGCGCCAGCCTGGCGCCGCTGTTTGGCAGCCTGGCGCAATTTGCCACCTTCACCCTGCTGGTCTGCCTGTGTGCCTTCGGCCTGACGCTCCTGATGGTGCGGCGCACGCGCACCGCCGCCGAGCAAGCGGAAAGCCATTTGCACTACCTGGCCCACGTCGACCCTGTCACGCAACTGCCGAACCGCCATGAATTCAACGGCGCCCTGGCCTACGCGCTGGCGCGCGCCGACCGCCAGGACAGCAGCGTGGGACTGCTGCTGCTGGACCTCGACAACTTCAAGGTGGTCAACGATACGCTGGGTCACCACTGTGGCGACCAGCTGCTCAAACTCGTCGCCGAACGCCTGGTGGAGATCCTGCGCGGCACCGACATCACCTGCCGCATCGGCGGCGACGAATTCGTCGTCATCGTCGAACCGGCCGACGACGCCTCGGAAATGGCCAGCGTGGCGCGCAAGATCCTCGCTGTGCTGGCCCCGCCGTTCGCACTGGACGGCCACCAGCTGTATGTCAGCGCCAGCATCGGCGTGAGCCTGTATCCGTTTGACGCGCAGGACGTGGCCACCCTGACCCGCAATGCCGACACGGCCATGTACCACGCCAAGCACCAGGGCAAGAACCGCTACGCCGTGTTCAAGGCCGAAATGGAATTGCGCGCCCAGCGCCGCCTGCGCATGGAAGCGAACCTGCGCAAGGCCCTGCAAAACGAAGAACTGTATCTGCACTACCAGCCGCAAATCGACTTGCGCAGCGGGCGCATCGTCGGCGTGGAAGCGCTGATACGCTGGCATTGCCACGAGATGGGGCAGCTCAGCCCCAGCGAATTCATTCCCGTGGCCGAGGAAAGTGGCATCATCGTCGAACTGGGGCACTGGGTGCTGCAAAGCGCCTGCCGCCAGGCGGCCCTCTGGTGCAAGGCCGGCCTGCTTGATTCGCTCGAACACGTGGCCGTCAACCTGTCGGCCTGCCAGGCGCGCGACCCAGGACTGATGGACGGTATCCGCGCCATCCTGCATGAGACGCAACTGCCGCATGGCTTGCTGGAGCTGGAAATCACGGAAGGGGTCTTGATGGACAATATTCACGCCAACGTGGAACTGATGCGCCGCCTGCAGGAAACGGGCATCCACCTGTCGATCGACGATTTCGGCACTGGCTATTCCTCGATGTCGTACCTGAAGCGCCTGCCCATCGATCAATTGAAAATCGACCGCAGCTTCGTGCACGACCTGCCCGGCGAGGGCGAAGCCATCGTCACGGCCATCATCGCCATGGCGCACAGCCTGCATCTGAAAGTGGTGGCCGAAGGCGTGGAAACGGTGCAGCAGGTGGAGTTTTTAAGAAAGGCCGGCTGCGACAACGTGCAGGGCTTTTTCTTTGCGCGCCCCATGACGGCGGCGCAGTTGACGGCATTGCTGCTGGAGCGGCGCGACTGGAGTACGCGCACCGTCATGACGGCATAAAAAAAAGCAGAACCGCTGGTTCTGCCTCTCAAGCTTACTGCAGATGCATCAAGCCAGCTTGGCCGAGTGTTCCCGCGTCGCATGGAACGTCAGCTTCGGCCAGCGCTCTTCCGTCAGGCGCAGGTTGACGCCCGACGTGGCCAGGTAAGCCATGTTGCCGGCCGCATCGTAGGCCACATTGTGGCCCAGTGCGTTCTCGAAGTCCTGCAGGACGCGCTTGTCGTCGCAGCTGACCCAGCGGGCGCTGCTGATGCTGGTGCCCTCGAACACGGCATCGACGCCATACTCGTTGAGCAAACGGCTGGCCACCACTTCGAACTGCAGCACGCCGACGGCGCCCAGTACCAGTTCGCCGCCCTGCACCGGCTTGAAGACCTGTACCGCACCCTCTTCGCCCAGCTGCTGCAAGCCCTTGTGCAACTGCTTGATTTTCAAGGGATTACGGATGCGCACGGAGCGGAAGAAGTCTGGCGCAAAGTACGGAATGCCCGTAAAGGTCAGCATCTCGCCTTCGGAAAAACTGTCGCCGATCTGCATGTTGCCGTGGTTCGGCAAGCCGATGATGTCGCCCGCGTATGCCTCTTCCACCTGTTCGCGCGAGGACGCCATGAAGGTCACCACGTTCGATACCTTGATCTCACGCCCCAGGCGCAAGTGCTTGACCTTCATGCCGCGCTCGAAACGTCCAGAGCACACGCGCAAGAAGGCGATGCGGTCGCGGTGCGCCGGGTCCATATTGGCCTGAATCTTGAAGACGAAACCGGTAAACGGCTGCTCGGACGGCGCCACCGACCGTACGGTCGCGTCGCGCTCGCGCGGTGCGGGCGCCCAGTCGACCAGCGCGGAGAGAATCTCGCGCACGCCGAAGTTGTTGATGGCAGAACCGAAGAACACGGGCGTCTGCACGCCGGAGAGGAATTCCTCCAGGTTAAACGGATTCGACGCGCCGTGCACCAGCTCCACTTCCATGCGCAACTGATCCATCTCCAGCGGGAACATCTCCTGCAGGCGCGGGTTGTCGATGCCCTTGATGATTTCGAAGGCGCCGTCAGCTTTTTCTTCGCCGGCCTTGAACAGCATGATCTCGTCATTCAGCAGGTGATACACGCCGCGGAAGTTCTTGCCCATGCCGATAGGCCAGGTGACGGGCGCGCACTGGATCTTCAGCACCGATTCGAGTTCGTCGAGCAGGTCCAGCGGATCGCGCGTCTCGCGGTCCATCTTGTTCATGAAGGTGACGATGGGCGTATTGCGCATGCGGCAGACAGCCAGCAGCTTGATCGTCTGCGCTTCCACGCCCTTGGCCGCATCGATCACCATCAGCGCCGAGTCAACTGCCGTCAGCACGCGGTAGGTATCTTCCGAGAAGTCCTGGTGGCCCGGGGTGTCGAGAAGGTTGACGACGTGGTCGCGGAATTCGAACTGCATCACCGAGGATGCGACGGAAATGCCGCGCTGCTTCTCGATCTCCATCCAGTCCGATGTCGCGTGGCGACCCGATTTACGGGCCTTGACGGTACCGGCCATCTGAATCGCACCCGAGAACAGCAGCAGTTTTTCCGTCAGGGTGGTCTTGCCCGCATCCGGGTGGGAAATGATGCCGAAGGTGCGGCGGCGTTGTACTTCACGCGCGATCACGGCAGGCGCCTTGCTGCTGACTGACGCTGCGGCGTTGTCCGCATTGTCAGTGGAATCGGGGGTAGTGATGTCGTTCTCGTTGGCCATATTGGTGACCATAATATGGCCCTCGCAAAAAACCCTCGATTTTACAGAAGGATCGCCCTTCCGTGTGAACTGCTTCACTGTGGCGGAAAGCAAAATCGCCCACTTCATCAAGGGGTCACAATCCGCAGGCAACATTGCACTGCAGAAATGTTGTAACCCTACCCTGGAAACCCGATGAAAATCCTCCTCACTCCCGCCATCCGACTCATGCAGCGCTTGCGCCTGCTGCCCAAATTCATGCTTGTCTGCCTGGTCTTCCTGCTGCCGCTGGCGCTGGCGACCACCTTGCTGATCTCGGAGCTGGGCAAGTCGCTGGCCCAGGCGCAGGATGCGCAGCGGGGCGTGACCTATGTGCGCCAGCTGCAGGAAAGCACGCGGCTGCTGCAGCAGCGGCGCGGCCTCGAGCACTTGCGCCTGAACGGCAAGTCGGGCATGGACAACTCGGCCCTGAATGCGCGCATCACGGCCGCGCTGGCCTCCCTGGCGCGCTTGCCCGCAGGTGCTGGCCTGCCCCAGGCGGCCGAGCTGACGAAGCAGTGGCAAGCCCTGCTGGGCCGCCAGGCGGGCCTCGCGGCGCGCGACAGCTACGCGGCGCACACGGCGCTGCTGCGCCAGGCGGCCAAACTGGGCCAGCTGGTAGCCGACCGTTCGCACCTGAGCCTGGACCCGGACGCAGGCGCCAACCACCTGAGCGCCGCCTTCACGGCCACCCTGCCCGACCTGGCCGAGAGCCTGTCCGACATCGCCGGGCGCGGCGCCGCCTACATCGACACGGGCCTGTTCGAAGCGAACGAAGATCAGCTCGTCAACGCCAACGCGCTGATCGCGCGCCACGAACTGGAGCGCCTGCCGGCACGCTTCGACGAAATCCTCGCTGCCAAGCCGGAATTACGCACCAGTCTGCAAGGGGCGCTGAAAGCAGTGCCTGCGGCGCTGGCCTTCCTCGAGCGCACGAAAAATGAAGTGACGAATTCCTACGACCAGACCTCGGGCGCGCAATTCCACGCCGCTGGCATGCAAGCCATCGACGCCTTGCAGGCGCTGTCCGGTGCCTCCGCTAGCGCCCTGGACACCCTCCTGGCGCAGCGCATCGCCCGCGACGAGGCGCGCCGCGGCCTGATCCTGGCGGCCATGCTGCTGGTGCTGCTGGCCGCCGCCTACCTGTGCGCGGGCTTCTACGCCGCCTTCGCGCGCGACGTGACGCAACTGCGCGTGGCCGTCGGCGCGGCGGCGGCGGGCGACCTGTCACAACGCATCACTTCGCAGGCGCACGACGAGATCGGCGACCTGGTGCGCGACTTCGGCGCCATGACGCATGGCCTGGCCACCCTGGTGCAGGAAATCCGCGGCGGCGCGGCCGTCATCGCGGCGGCAGGCGCCGATATCGCTCAGGGCAATGCTGCCCTGTCCGGCCATACGGCCACGCAAGCGGACGCGCTGGGCGCCACCGTGGACTCGATGCGCGAGCTGACGGCCACCGTGGGCCGCAACGAAGCCCATGTAGGACAGGGGCGAACCCTGGTGGCCACGGCGGCCGACGTGGCCCTGCGCGGCGGGCAGAGCGTGGGCGCCGTGGTCGAGACCATGGCCTCGATCAAGGCCAGCTCGCACAAGATCGTTGACATCATCGGCGTCATCAACGGCATCGCCTTCCAGACGAATATCCTGGCCCTGAACGCGGCCGTGGAAGCGGCGCGCGCGGGCGAGCAAGGGCGCGGCTTTGCCGTCGTGGCCTCCGAAGTGCGCAGCCTGGCGCAGCGCTCGAACGAGGCTGCGCTGGAAATCAAGCGCCTGATCGGCGATTCCGTGGCCACCGTGGATGCGGGTGGCGACCTGGTCAATGCCGCCGGCAGCACCATGCGGCAAGTCGTCGATGCGGTGCAGCAAGTAGCCGTGGTGATCGGGCGCATCAGCAGCGCCGGCGCCGAGCAGAATGGCGAGATCGCGCGCATCAACCAGGCGCTGGCACAAATCGACGACATGACGCGCCAGAACGCAGGCCTGGTCGACGAGGCGCGCGCCGGTTCGCAGCGCCTGCACCAGGAAGGCGAGGCCCTGACGCAGGCGGTCAGCCGCTTCCGTCTGGGTGAACACGAGGTGCCTGGCGCGCGCCAGGCGAGCGCCGCGACCATGCGCGACGGCTTGCCCAGCGTGCGTCCGGCCGGCCTGCGGAGCGCCAATAAACCACGCGTCATATCACAAAATCGCGCAGAACGGCGCAAGGCTAGCTAGTCAAAAGTGTGCGCGTAGGACAAGGACTACAAATCCGCCTCAAAAGAGACTACAAAGTGGCGACTGCTAATCTTATGTTCGCCACTTACATAAGCTTTTAAAGTAGCTACATCGCGATCTGCAGCGCGCGGTCGAAAAAAACGTCGTTACCACTTTGAGTCGGCGGCTTTTTTGACCAGCAACGCGGCAGTCGCACTCCGATGTAAAAAGCCTGTGAGGAATACTATGAGCCATACTCAACTTATCGCCCCGGTCCAGAAGAACCAGTTGCTGCCGCGCGCCATGCCGGCGGCAGGACGGGAAATCAAGCTTGCGTCGCGGGTTAGCCTCAGCAGTGCACAACAAAATGAATTGCTGGCCGCCCTGCCGCGCGCCGCGCTCGAATCGCTGTTCGAAGACCTGGAACTGGTGGAACTGCCTTTCGGCAAAGAACTGTATGCCTACGGTAACAACCTGGAATACAGCTATTTCCCCACTACAGCCATCATTTCGCTGCTGTATGTCATGGAAGATGGCGCCACCACGGAAATCGCCGTCGTCGGCCATGAAGGTGTGGCTGGCGCCTCGCTGCTGGCAGGCGAGCGCGCCATGTGCACGGCTGTCGTGCAAAGCGCCGGCTACGGCTACCGCCTCAAAACGCAAAGCTTGCGCGATGCCTTCAATCAAGGTGGCGCCCTGCCCCAGTTGCTGATGCGCTATACCAACGCCTTGTTTGCGCAAATGGCGCAGAACGCCGTTGGCGGCCGCCACAGCTCGATCGAGCAAAAACTGTGCCGCTGGCTGCTGGACCGCCTGGACCGTTCACCATCAAACGAATTGAAAGTGACGCAAGAGCTCATTTCCATCATGCTGGGCGTGCGCCGCGAAAGCATCACGGCCGCCGCCGGCAAGCTGCAGGAAGAAGGCTTGATCCATTATCGCCGTGGCAATATCACCGTGCTGGACCGCGCCGGACTGGAATGCTATGCGGGCGAATGCTACAAGGTCGCCAAGACGGAATATGACCGCTTGCTGCGCGACGTGTCACGCTGCTGATGCGAAACGGCCGCTGACACGGCAGCATGAACAAAAAAATGGCCGGGCTACATGCCCGGCCATTTTCTTGCATCCAGAAACACTCAAACGCTGGCGTCTTCGTCGATCTCTTCCGGTTCCGGCGTCAGCGGCAAGGGAATCACGGCTTCCACACAAGTCCCCTTGCCTTCCGGCCCCTGGCGCACAGTCAGGGTGCCGCCCAGCAGCAAGGCCCGTTCGCGCATGCCCAGCAAGCCGTGCGACATGGGTTTTTGCAGGGCATCTTCGGTGATGCCGATGCCGTCATCGGTCACGCGCAGCACCAGGCCATGTTCATTGCGTTTCAAGGTCACGCTGACCATGCCGGCGCGCGCATACTTGAGGATATTCGTCAGCGATTCCTGCACGATGCGGAACAGGGCGATCGTCAGGGTCGCTTCGCGGTTGTCGATATTGATGGCCACGTCCGTTTCGCAGCGCACAGAGCTCATGCGGGCAAAATCCTCGCAATAGCTTTCAATGGCGGCACACAGGCCCAAGTTATCCAGCAGGCTGGGGCGCAAATCCTCGACGATGCGGCGCTTCAGTTCCACCGTTTCCAGCAGGGTGGCCTTGGCGCGGCGCAATTGCGCGGCCAGTTCCGGCCGCGTGTGGGCCAGTTGCTGCGTGACGGCGCCCAGGTCCATGCTGATCGAGGTCAAATTGGCGCCCAGTTCATCGTGCAGCTCACGCGCCAGGCGCGCCTTCTCCACTTCATTGACGCTGATCAAATGGCGCGACAGCACGGATAGCTGCTCCGTGCGCTTGCTGACTGTCGATTCCAGGTTGTCGTTGGCATTTTGCAGCGCATACTCGACGGCCGCGCGGTTCTGGAAGCTGCGCCGCACCAGCTGGTAAAACATGATCAGCACGAGAATGGCCAGGGCATTGATACCGATGCCAAGCAGCACGGCTTTCTGGTACTCATGATAAAAAGCCGCACTGCCGGACGACAGTGCCTCATTCTGCTCGCGCGTCATGATCACCACCTGCAGTCGGATTTCGTCCATGGTGGCGCGATCATCGGTCACGCGCGAGATATTGACGATTTCGGCCAGCCCGCCCTGCTTGTAGACCTCGATCGACTCTTGCAGCATCGACATCTTGCGACGGATCAAGCTTTTCAGCTGGCCCAGGTTTTTCAGCTGCGTGGGACTGCCTGCGAGCAAGGTTTGCAACTCCTTGAATTCGTTTTCGATTTCGGTGTTAGCCGTCTTCGACGGCCCCAGATATGTTTCGGAGCCGGAAATGAAATAGCCGCGCAAGCTGCTTTCCGCGTCCAGCACGAGCACGTTCAAATACTGCAGGCGGTCCGCCACACGGGCGCTTTGGCTGAGCAAGGCGTTCGTGCCCTTCAGCGATTGCAGATTATGGAAGAGACTGAAACCATTGAGTACAAGCAACAAGGCGCAAGCCACGCACAGTATCGTCTTGTAGAGGGGCAGGCGGTGATTCGGGGCCGGTTCAACGGTGAAATACATCCTGATGTGCATCCTTAGCAAGGTTCGGCGCGGGAGAAAGCGCCGGCGCCGGCCAATTATAGTCCTCGCCACAGACTGCTGCACCGCACAAATCGTGCTAGCTAGCTGGCTGAGCGATCATGTTTCCATGATCGCACTGCAGCGCTAGTCAAGCAAATTGTTTTTCATTGCGTAATAGGTCAAGTCGCTGTTCGATTGCAAGCCCATTTTTTCCATGATGCGCGTACGGTAAGTACTCACCGTCTTGATGCTCAGCGACAAGGCCACACCGATATCGGACACGGTGGCGCCACGCGCCAGGCGCAGGAAGACCTGGAATTCGCGGTCCGACAATTCTGTATGCAGTGCGGCATTCGTGTCGCGGTCGAACGACTGCGCCAGCAACTCGCCCACGGTGGAACTGACGTAGCGGCGCCCCTGGAACACGGTGCGCACGGCCGTCATCAGCTCATCGGCTTCGCATTCCTTGTTCAAATAGCCATTCGCGCCCATCTTGAACAGGTTCAGCGCGTATTGTTGCGCGGGATAGCCGCTGAGTATCAGCACGGGCAATTCCGGCTGGCCCTGGCGGATCGTGCGCAAGGTATCGATGCCGCTCTGATCGGGCATGGCGATATCGAGCAGCAATACATCGCATATTTCGCGGCGGGCGATATCGAGCGCTTCACGCCCCGTACCGGCTTCCGCCACCACACTGAAATCGCTTGACGACGAAAAAATTTGCTTGAATCCAGCTCGTACTATTTGGTGATCATCACAAATGGCAACGCGTATCATTGTTTCCCCTTAAATTTTCCTGGCTTGGGAAAGACTACCGGAACCTGAACGCTGCTCCGGCTTAGCGTCACTAACAAAAACGCAACATTAACATTATATTCAAAATAGGGCGCGCCGCAGGCTACCGGCAGCGCCCGGGCAGCCAGCCCATGCAATATAGTCAGCCCGTATTGGACAACCTCACCTATATTGGTACAAATCTTATTTTAGCAAGTTTAAAATCGCAATTAATTCATTGCGTATCCACGCGCGGTCCAGCGGCTCTTCCTGCGGCACGACGGGCATGGCCGGCAGCACAGGCAACTCATCAAGGATGGCATGCGATGCACCACGGCTATCGAGCTTGTTGCGCGCACCACTGATGGTAAAGCCTTGCTCATACAGCAATTCGCGGATACGACGTATCAGCAGCACCTCGTGGTGCTGATAATAACGGCGATTGCCACGTCGTTTGACCGGCTTGAGCTGGGAAAACTCCTGCTCCCAATAGCGCAGTACGTGCGGTTTGACCCCGCACAACTCGCTCACCTCGCCGATCGTGAAATAGCGTTTCGCCGGAATGGGCGGCAAGGCGATCAACTCGGTTTTACTGATGCGCTCGTTCATCGCCACTCACTCAGGCAGCACGTGCCAGCGGACTAGTCTCTTCGACCATGCTCTTCAGCTTCTGGCTCGCATGAAAGGTCACGACACGGCGTGCGGTAATGGGAATCTCTTCGCCCGTCTTCGGATTGCGGCCCGGCCGCTGCGGCTTGTCGCGCAGTTGGAAATTGCCGAAACCGGACAGCTTGACGGCCTCGCCACGCTCGAGCGCATTGCGGATCTCATCGAAAAAGGTCTCGACCATATCCTTCGCTTCGCGCTTGTTCAGACCCACTTGCTCGAACAACAGTTCGGCAAGTTCCGCCTTGGTCAAGGTGGGTAAATCTTTTTCCGCTTCCTGGCGCACTTTGGCAACCAGCATGGCCCGATGCAGATCGGCGGCCAGTGCTGATTGCAGTACGGCGGAATCAACGTCGCTGTTATTAATTTTCCTGCCCTGCCTTTTCTGTGCGCCCGAGCCCGCCACATGGCAGGCTCGTCTACTGTTGACGACGGAAAGGCCGTCACGCTAGGCGACGGCCAGTCCGCAAATTACGAACGCAGTTTAGCGTCGTGGCCCTGCTTGGCGGCATCGATCAGAACAGCCATCAAGCCATCGACGACATCGTCCTGCAGGGTGTTTTGAGTATCTTGCAAGCTAATCCGGAAAGCAAGGCTTTTTTCATCCGCTTCCAGCCCTTTTCCACGATATTCATCAAATAAAACAATGGCTTGCACGATACGCGCTGCAGGGCTTGCCTTGACGGCAACGTGGAAGCTGTCGAGCAGATCCTGCACCGCCACCGATTGCTTGACGACCACGGCCAAGTCGCGGCTGGCGCCAGGGAATTTGGAGATTTCCTGGTACACGGGCACGACTCTTTGCGTCAAGGCAGCGGCGTCGACTTCGAACAGCACGGGCGCCAGCGGCAAGTCGTACTTTTGCATCCAGCGCGGGTGTAATTCGCCGATGAAACCGATGACTTTGCCATCGAGTTCCACGTTGGCCGAACGGCCCGGATGCAGGGCCGGGTGCTCCGCCTTGGTGAAACGCAAGACCAGCGGCGCGAACAGCGCTTCCAGGTCTGCCTTCACGTCAAAGAAATCGACCGTGCGTGTAGCCTGGCCCCACTGCTCGTCGGCCACCGGGCCATACGCCATGGCTGCCACACGCTTCGGCTGGGCGTAGCCAGCCACCGACAAGGGGCCGTTTTCCACGCTGTCATCGCGCTGGTAGATGGCGCCCACTTCGAAGATGCGCACGCGGTTCGTCTTGCGGTTCAAGTTGTAGCGCACATTGGCGATCAGGCTGCCGATCAGCGAGGAACGCATCACGCTCATCTGACTGGCGATCGGATTCTGCAATTTGATAGGATTCGTGTTGCCCGAGAAATCGCGCTCCCATGCCGTATCGACAAAGCTCATATTAACCACTTCCTGGAAGCCCAGGTCGGCCAATTCATGACGTACCGCAAACAGGGAGCGAGTATTTTCTGGTGCAATCTGCATCACGTTCGCTGCCACGGGCGGCAGGGTCGGGATGTTTTCAAAGCCGTACACGCGCGCCACTTCCTCGATCAGGTCTTCCTCGATCTCGATGTCGAAACGGTAGCTGGGCGACGTCACGGAAAAAACGCCGTCCGCCAGGGTGAATGGCAGGGCCAAACGCGTGAAGATATCGGCGATCAACTCATCGTTGAGCGGCACGCCGATGACCTTTTGCGCGCGCGCCGTGCGCATGGACACTGGCTGGCGTTGCGGCAAGTTCACAACATGGTCGTCCACGGGGCCGACGGTCGTTGCCGGCGTACCGCAAATTTCCACGATCAGGGCCGTGATGCGCTCGATGTGCTCGACGTTGGTGGCGAAATCGACGCCGCGCTCGAAGCGGTGCGCCGCATCGGTGGAGAAATTCAAACGGCGGGCGCGGCCTTGAATCGCGTTAGGCCACCAGAATGCCGCTTCCAGGTAGATGCTGTCCGTATCGTCCGATACCGAACTGGCGTCGCCGCCCATGATGCCTGCCAGCGATTCGATTTCCTGGTCATCGGCAATGACGCCGATCCACTCGTCGACGGCGACGGTGTTGCCATTCAACAGTTTGACCGATTCGCCCGCCTTGCCCCAACGCACGTCGAGGCCGCCGTGGATCTTCGCCAGGTCGAACACGTGGCTGGGACGGCCCAGTTCCAGCATCACATAGTTGGAAATATCGACCAGGGCCGACAAAGGACGCTGGCCGCTGCGCTCGAGACGCTGCTTCATCCAGTCAGGCGTGACGGAACGGGCGTTCAAGCCGCGGATGACACGGCCCGTGAAACGGCCGCACAGGTCCGGCGCGCTGACTTTTACGGGCAAGACTTCGTCGCTGGACACCGGCACGGTGCGGAACTGCGGCACATTCAGCGCCACGCCCGTGAGAGCCGACACTTCACGCGCCACGCCCAGCACGGACAGGCAGTCCGCTTTGTTCGGCGTCAACTTGATGGTGAATTTCAAGTCGTTCAAAGCAAAGTAATCACGGAAATTCTGGCCAATCGGCGCGTCATCCGGCAATTCCATCAAGCCGGCGTTTTCTTCCGACAATTTCAATTCGCGCGCGGAGCACAGCATGCCTTGCGACTCGACGCCGCGCAGCTGGCCAACCTTGATTTCAAACGGCTTGCCATCGGCGCCAGGGGGCAGCACGGCGCCCGCCATCGCGCAAACGACTTTCAAGCCCGGGCGCACGTTCGGCGCGCCGCAGACGATGTTGAGCATGGTGCCCGTGCCGACATCGACCTGGCACACATTCAGGCGGTCCGCATTCGGATGTTTTTCCATCTCCAGGACCAGGCCTACCACCACGTTCGAGAACGGTGGGGCGACGGGATCGACGTCCTCGACTTCAAGACCGGACATGGTCAGCAGATGGGCCAGTTCGTCCGAAGTCATCTTCGGATCGACCATGGTACGGAGCCAGTTTTCGGAAAATTGCATAATCAAGCCTTCAAAGGGTCAAAGCTCACAGCGCGAGCGCACAGGCGCTCAAGCGCCATGAATCAAACGGAACAACGCTTTAGTTGAATTGCTTCAAGAAACGCAAGTCGCCTTCATAGAACAGACGCAGGTCGTTGATGCCATAGCGCAGCATCGTCAAGCGTTCCAGGCCGGAGCCGAAAGCAAAACCGATGAATTTCTCAGGGTCGAGGCCGAAGTTCTTCACCACGGTCGGATGGACCTGGCCGGCGCCTGACACTTCCAGCCAGCGGCCCTTCAATGGACCCGAGCCAAAGGCGATGTCGATCTCGGCCGACGGTTCCGTGAACGGGAAGTACGACGGACGGAAGCGCACTTGCAAGTCGTCCGTTTCAAAGAAGGCCTTGACGAAATTCAGGTACACGCCCTTCAGGTCGGCAAAGCTGATGTCTTCGGCGATCCACAGGCCTTCGACCTGGTGGAACATCGGCGAATGGGTAGCATCGCTGTCGACGCGGTAGGTGCGGCCCGGCGCGATAACCTTGATCGGCGGCGTATGCGTGCGTGCATAGCGCACTTGCATCGGGCTGGTATGCGTACGCAGCAGCAAAGGCTTGCCATCCGTGTCGTTACCGTCGATATAGAAGGTGTCCTGCATGGAACGGGCTGGATGGTTTTCCGGGCTGTTGAGCGCCGTGAAATTGGTCCAGTCGTTTTCGATTTCAGGGCCGTCGGCCACGTCAAAGCCGATCGAGCGGAAGATTTCCTCGACCCGCTCCCACGTACGCATCACGGGATGGATGCCGCCGGGCATGCGGCCACGGCCTGGCAGGGTCACGTCGATCGCTTCGGCGTTCAGACGGCCTTGCATCTGGGCATCGGCGAGTGCATCACGGCGCGCCGTCAGCGCATCCTCGATCTGCACTTTGACGGCATTGATCAGGGCGCCCTGCGCCTTGCGCGCGTCCGGGTCCAGTTTGCCCAGGCCCTTCATCATTTCGGTAATCTGGCCAGTCTTGCCCAGGTAGCGGGCTTTGGCGTTTTCAAGTGCGGCAGCGTCTGCGGCGGCGATAAAGTCAGCCTGAGCCGAGACGACGAGTTCTTCTAGGGAGTTCATGCGGCATTTCCTGTTTTGGACATCAATTCTGGACTCGGTTATCAAAAGTCCAACAATCAAAAACGGAAACGGGGCATAAGGTTCACACCCCTGCCCCGCTCTTTATGACGTCACCCTACGGATGACGTTGTGCAATCACCGATGCTTACGCAGCGATTTTTGCTTTAACTGCGTTGACAATCGCAGCGAATGCTGGCTTGTCCATCACAGCCATATCGGCCAGGACTTTACGGTCCAGTTCGATATTTGCTTTTTTCAAGCCGTTCATGAATACGCTGTACGTTACGCCATGCTCACGGGAAGCGGCGTTGATACGGGCGATCCACAGGCGGCGGAAAACGCGCTTCTTGTTGCGGCGATCGCGGTAAGCGTATTGGCCAGCGCGCATAACTGCTTGCTTGGCAACACGGTATACACGGCTGCGGCGACCACGGTAGCCTTTAGCTTGAACAAGAATCTTTTTATGACGGGCACGAGCTGTAACCCCACGTTTTACTCTAGGCATAGTAACTCCTTAAATTGAGTGTGAGATTAAGCAGTCGGCATCATGCGGTAGACGGATTTCACGTCAGACGCAGCGACATTGGTGGTACCGCGCAGAGCGCGTTTCAGCTTGGTGGTTTTCTTGGTCAAGATGTGGCGTTTGAACGCATGACCACATTTAACAGTTCCACCCGGACGCACGCGAAAACGTTTTTTCGCAGAGCTTTTGGTCTTCATTTTAGGCATAGCAATCTGTCCTCTTACGGACAGCTCCATTTATAACAGGATTGCAGGTGGCAACACGACGCTGCGCTTAGATGCCTGCTTTCACATGTTGTGCAGCGGATGCGAGTCCGCTACAGTTTGCGCGGCCCGCACATTGCTGAGCGGGCCGCGCAAATTCTGCCTGGAATCTGGTGTCGCACCAATGCTGGCACAAACCACGTCGATCCACAGTAAAACGCTATTGTAGCTTACTTCTTCTTCTTAGGCGAAAGAACCATGATCATTTGGCGCCCTTCCATCTTCGGGAACTGCTCGACCTGGCCGTACGGCTCCAGATCGGCTTTCAGACGTTCCAGCATGCGGAAGCCAATATCCTGATGCGCCATCTCACGACCGCGGAAACGCAGCGTGATTTTGGTTTTATCGCCATCCTCAAGGAACTTGATGAGATTACGCAACTTGATATTGTAGTCACCATCATCAGTCCCCGGACGGAATTTGACTTCCTTCACGAGGATGATCTTTTGCTTCAATTTGGCTTCGTGAGCTTTCTTTTGCTCCGAATACTTAAATTTGCCGTAGTCCATCAAACGGCACACCGGTGGCTGCGCGGTAGGCGCAATTTCCACCAGGTCGACGTTTGCCTCTTCCGCCAGGCGGAAGGCTTCAGCCAAACTTACGATACCGAGTGGCTCGTTATCGACCCCGCTTAAACGCATTTCAGGGGCAGTGATTTCGCCATTGATGCGATGTGACTTGTCAGTAGCTATTGTAATTTCCTTTAAAAATCTTGTAAGACGGTCGTGCAGCGAGTTTCCTCGTCAGGCCTTGGTGTCGACTTCATGTTTGAGTCGCTCAATCAGGGCATCGACGGACATGACGCCCAGATCGACATTGCCCCGCGCCCGCACGGCCACTGTATTTGCATCCCGCTCTTTGTCGCCAATTACTAAGATGTAAGGCAATTTTTGTACGGAATGTTCACGTATTTTATAGGTAATCTTCTCGTTACGCAAATCAGCCTGTACGCGCAGCCCCGCTTTGCGCAGTTTTGTTGTAACTTCCTGTACATAGTCAGCTTGAGCGTCGGAAATATTCAACACCGACACTTGCACCGGCGACAACCACAACGGCATGGCACCCGCATAGTGCTCGATCAGGATGCCGATGAAACGCTCCAGCGAACCCACGATCGCGCGGTGCAGCATGATCGGCACCTGGCGCGTGTTGTCCACGGCCACGTATTCGGCGCCCAGACGGCCTGGCATCGACGGATCGATCTGCACGGTACCCACTTGCCATGCGCGACCCAGACTATCTTTCAGGTGATATTCGATCTTCGGACCGTAGAACGCGCCCTCGCCCGGCAATTCCGTCCATTCCACGCCGCAGGCGCGCAGGGCCGAACGCAAGGACTCCTCGGCGAAATCCCAGGACTCTTCCGTGCCGATGCGATTATCGGGGCGCAAGGCCAGTTTCACGTCGATATTCGTAAAGCCGAAAGCCGTGTACACATCCATGGCCTGCTGGTGGAAAGCCGTCACTTCGCCGGCGATCTGTTCTTCCAGGCAGAAAATGTGACCATCATCCTGCGTAAAGCCGCGCACGCGCATCATGCCGTGCAAGGCGCCCGATGGCTCGTTGCGATGGCATTGACCGAATTCGCCGTAGCGCAATGGCAGGTCGCGGTAGCTGCGCATGCCATTGTTGAAAATCTGGATATGGCCAGGGCAATTCATCGGCTTCAGCGCATACGCGCGGTTTTCCGATTCCGTGATGAACATGTTTTCACGGTAATTGTCCCAGTGACCCGTTTTTTCCCACAGGCCGCGGTCGAGGATTTGCGGCGCCTTGACTTCCTGGTAACCATTGACCTGGTACACATTGCGCATGTATTGCTCGACCTGCTGCCAGATCGACCAGCCCTTCGGGTGCCAGAAGATCAGGCCTGGCGCTTCTTCCTGGAAATGGAAGAAATCGAGCTGCTTGCCCAACTTGCGGTGATCGCGCTTTTCCGCCTCTTCCAGGTTGTGCAGGTACAGTTCCTGGTCTTCCTTCTTGGCCCAGGCCGTGCCATAGATACGCTGCAACATCTCGTTTTTCGAGTCGCCGCGCCAGTAGGCGCCAGCCAGCTTCATCAGCTTGAAGACTTTCAGCTTGCCCGTCGATGGCACGTGGGGGCCGCGGCACAAGTCCGTAAACTTGCCTTCGGAATACAGCGACACTTCCTGGTCGGCCGGAATCGAACCGATCAGCTCAGCCTTGTAGGCTTCGCCGATACCCTTGAAGTATTCGATGGCTTCATCGCGGGCAACAACCTTGCGCGTGACTTGCTCGTCCTTCTTGGCCAGTTCGGTCATTTTCTTTTCGATCGCCGTCAAATCTTCCGGCGTGAACGGGCGTTTGTAGGCGAAATCGTAGTAAAAGCCGTTGTCGATCACGGGACCGATGGTCACTTGCGCTTCCGGGAACAATTCCTTGACGGCATACGCCAGCAAGTGAGCCGTCGAGTGGCGGATCACTTCCAGGCCATCGGCGTCCTTGTCCGTGACAATCGCCAGTTCCGCGTCTTGCTCGATCAAATAGGAGGTATCGACCAGCTTGCCATCGACCTTGCCGGCCAGTGCAGCCTTGGCCAGGCCAGTACCAATATTGGCCGCAACCTGGGCCACGGTGACCGGCCCGTCAAATTGACGGACGGAACCATCGGGAAGTCGGATTGTAAGCATATTGATCTCCATATCGGCGCTGACGCCAGGTAAAACTGCGATGTGATGGGTGAAATAACTGAAAGGAAAACGCAGACGCAAAAAAACGCGGACTAGCCGCGTTTTTCACTTTCTTGAGACAAAGGAAACCCGTTCGACTAGCGTCACTCCCAAAGCTTGGTAGTAGTTCGCGGTGTCATAACCGGTTTTACCTTTCTCTCTAACTGCATTCTGGTGGGCGGTGAGGAATTCGAATCCCCGACCCCTTGGATGTCGACCAAGTATTCTAACCAGCTGAACTAACCGCCCGTAAAACTTTTGTTGATCATTGTATTTCAAATGACCGCTTGCGGCTTGCGCCAGCTTAAAACCATCTACTGCCAAATTCTGGTGGGCGGTGAGGAATTCGAATCCCCGACCCCTTGGATGTCGACCAAGTATTCTAACCAGCTGAACTAACCGCCCCGAAGACCAGCATTATAGAGAGGCTTTCCCAGAATGACAAGGGCTGTTTTGCAGGAAACTTTAATCTGTTTTTCATCCGCCTCCCGGGCGTCAGCCCCCTTTATACAGAGTCGGCCCGGCGCACGCGGAATGCCGCTAGAATCGCGGCATGAACTCCACCTTATTAGCCTGGCTGAAAACCCTGAGCCGCGTCTGCGGTTTCGAAACGGCCGATTCCTTCCCGCCCGGCCACCCGTATGCGCGCACGCGCTGGAATGCGGCGTACTTCGATATCGCTTCCGACGTGAAACCGGACGAGATGGAACGGCGCATCTGCGCGGCCATTGCCAACACGCCGAGCGTCTTCGCCTACATCAGCAATCCCACGCCGCGCATGCAGCGCGCGCTGCTGAGCGTGATCCACGACCGGCTGCGGCGCCAGCCCGGTGCGGGGGCCACGGACCTGGTCTTGTTATTGATCAATGCCTACGCCAGTCCCCACATCACGGAAGCCGTGCCCGGCCTGCGCACCCTGATCTTCAACACGGAACATGAAGACACAAATCTGCGCGTGCATGCCATCCTGGAATTGCTGGTGGGCACGCCACGGGGGCTGGACGTGATCGATATGTAGTGAACGAGCTGTCAATCAGGCGTGATTGGCGGGAACATAGCGCGCCCGCAAGCGCATGAATGGTGTTTCCACCACTCTATACAAGAGCCAGCCCGTGACGATGCTGAGCACTATCATCAACAGCATGGCCGGCAAGCTGTCCGGCCCGTAACCCATATCCTGCAAGATCGGGCGCAGCAGGATGCACAACTGCTTGTGCAACAAATAAATCGCATACGACCACAACGCCAGGCTGGCAGCACCCGGCACGCGCACTGTGTAGAGGACACTGGCGGGACTCAGCGCGGCAATCAGCAGCAGGGTAAAGCTGGCGGCCAGCACCGGATAGCCGAACACCGTCACCCAGTAGCCATAATGATCGGCAAGAAACACATAAAACATCAGTGCCGTACCAGCGATACCCGCCAGCAAGGCGCGGTTGCCATATGAGGTCAGGCGCGTCCAGGCGCCCGGATGGTAGTTTTTCAGCAGCGCCAGCGCCACGCCCGCCACCAGCTCGTCGAAGCGGCACCAGGATGCGTAGTAAATGTACTTGTAATAGCCGAGGCCGCCGCGCGGCACTTGCACATATTCATCCCACAGAGTCGCGCGCACCAGCATGCCGACGATAAAGCTGGCGGCCACGGCCACCCACGCCCACAGCAGCGACTTGCGGCAGGCGGCGACAAGCAAGGCCACGGCCGGCAGCAGCACATAGAACTGCTCTTCCACACATAGCGACCATGCATGGGAAAACGCCGTGCCCGGTGTCAAATTGATGTTTTGCGTAAAGGTGAGGAATTTCCACAGGGGCAGCAGCGCACTATCGCCGCGAAACGCGGGCCACAAATAATACAGGGCCAGCACGACATAGAAATTGGGCAAGGTGCGCAGGAAGCGCCGCGCATAGAAGCGGGGCAAGGAAAAGCCGCGCTCGCTGCGCAAGGAGGCGAAGATCTGGTTGCCGATCAGATAGCCGCTAAGGGCAAAGAACAGGTCCACACCCGTCCAGCCGATTTCTCCCCAGAAACCAAATGCCCCGCCATCGCTGACGAACAACAAATAGTGGTTCATGAACACCAACACGATGGCCAGCGCGCGCAAGGTATCGAGACCGTACAGGCGTGAAGAAGATGAAGACGACATGGATATCAGCAATGGAAAACAACGGTGGCGCCGATCATGCCATGCCGCACACTGCCATGGTCAACTTTTTCCAGGCGGCCAAGGCGAATCCCGCTAAAATATGCCGACCCCGCTTTCCCTTCCCGCAACCGCATAGGATATGTCCAGCATGAGCAGCGCACTCCACTTCAAGTCCATCAACTACACGGGCCAGGGCAGCGGCCCGCGCCTGATCGTCACGGGCGCCGTGCACGGCAATGAAACCTGCGGCACCAAGGGCATCCACCGCGTAATGGCTGAACTCGACAGCGGCGCCCTCTCCATTCTGGCCGGCAGCGTCACCTTCGTGCCCATCACCAATCCACTGGCCTACGCCAAAGGCGTGCGCAGCGGCGACCGCAACCTGAACCGCAATCTGTTTCCGAACGACAATCCGCAGGATTTCGAAGACCGCATCGCCAACTGGCTGTGCCCCTTGCTGGGCCAGCACGACGTGCTGCTGGACTTGCACTCGTTCAATGCCGACAGCCAGCCTTTTGTCATGGTGGGACCGCGCAACAACGACGGCCCGCTGCAACCGTTTCAACATGAAGACAAGGAACGCGCGCTGGCGCGCCGCCTGGGTGTGCGCCGCTTCGTTGATGGCTGGCTGCACGCTTACGGCCAGGGCGTGCAACGCCGCCTGGGCAATAGCGACCAAGTGGGCCTGGTCTTGCGCTACGGCGTGGGCACCACTGAATACATGCGCTCGACGGGTGGCTACGCCTTGACCCTGGAATGCGGCCAGCACGCGGACCCTGCTGCGCCGGATGTCGCCTACCGCGCCATCAAGAATACGCTGGCCTTCCTCGGTTTCATTGATGCACCGCAACCGGAAGCCATCGCGGACGCCGACATGGAAGCACTCAATATGGTCGTCGTGCACGACAAGCTGCACGCGGACGACCGCTTCATCAAGACCTGGTCCAGCTTTGACAAGCTCAAACAGGGCGAGCAGATCGGCGTGCGCGCGGACGGCACCCCCGTGACGGCCGAATTCGACGCCTACATCCTCTTCCCGGACGTCAACGCGCAAGCCAATGCCGAGTGGTATTACCTGGCAAGAGTTGCCGCCAGTTTCTGATTAATGACCCACTGACTTGGAGAAAAGGTTAATCACCAGCACGCCGGCAATGATCAGCCCCAGGCCGATCAAGGCTGGCGTATCCAGGCTCTGCTTGAACCAGAACCAGCCCACGGCAGAAATGAGCACGATGCCCACGCCGGACCAGATCGCATACACGATGCCGGTAGGAATGACCTTCAAGGTCAGGGACAAGCACCAGAAGGCGATACTGTAGCCGACCACGGTGATGACGCTGGGCCACAAGCGGCTAAAGCCCTCGGACGCCTTCAAGGCGCTGGTAGCGACGACTTCGGCGACGATGGCGATGGCCAGGTAGAAATACGTCATGGCAAGGCTCATGCGACAGTCCTTTCAAGGTAAATAGGAACAACAACGCCCCGCCCGCCCACCGCCTGTTCGATCATGGCGGCACGGCGGCGCAGGGCGCATCGGGGAAAACCACGTTACTGCGGGCTGAGCAGCTTCAAGCCCAGGATGCCGGAGACGATCAATGCGATGCAAGCCAGCGCAGCCGCCTTAGGTATTTTTTTGCTAAATACGGAAGCGATGCCCTCCCCCACCAGCCAGCGCCCGTCGCGGACTTTGCAAACCTGCACCGCACTGTTTTCAGCAAAACCTGTCTGCGCCGGTACGAAGGCATTCGATCAACTGTCGCTGAAAAAAGTAGCGCTCTGTTTTTTCGAAGACAACCTTGGCATCAGTCATGATGCGAAAACGCACGTCATTGATTTCAGTCTTTCCGTAATTTCATCCATTGCGATTCCCAGCTGCAGCAGACTCGGAGCCTCACCCTGGCAACCGCCATTATGACCCATATGGTGTTATCAAACTTCAGGATGCCGCAGCCGCGCACGCATGGCCGGCGAATGCCGGAAGCAATGAGGGCCCTCTTCGAGATCATCGCCACCGAATAGTCCGGCAGATACCCTCTTCGCCACTTGAACACAATGTTAGATCGCTCGCTCCAACTGAGATAGCAATATGACCGGTGCATAAACCTCAACAGTCACCTTCAGCCTGAAGCTGCGTGGAATTCATGGATGGAAAGTTTGCCCCCTTACAGCCAAGCTAACTTAGGCCCCCTGAAGCACTCAATTTGATCTGACAGTCACAGGCTTGAAACCGAATAATTGTCAATGATAGCTCGATCATTACAGCTCGATCCGTTCGCATGTCACTAGCCCAGACACGGATTTTTTTGCGGAAGTTGAAATGAAATGTCTACCTGAATTTCCTCAACTCCACCTAAGAATTCGAACTCTTAATGGCCTTTATAGTTACATAAAAGATATTATTGCCATGTTTGAATTTATGATGTAGAGTTGCAAGAAAATTCACTAAATACTTCCTGGAGTGGACTGTCAAGTGTGTACGATACTTCCCGTCGAGGAAAACACGATTTCTCAACGACTGATCCGGCGGATAGCCATTTTCTTGCGCGTTCGGCTCGCAATTACTAATGTGATTTTACTTATTTCAGTGGCATTTTGCACAAACGCGCTCGCGGAGAATTTTTCTTATATGCATAGCCTAAAGTCAGCTGAGAAGTCCATTGGGGATCTAGATATTTTTTCCAGGCTTGAAAACTTGAGCCCGGACAAAGTAGAGTCGCTGTACGAGAGCAAGGGCAATGACATTCAGAAACTAATGACAATGCGTTCTCTTACTGGAGACTCAACCGGTGCGGCTGAAGCCTTCCGCTGGCGGTATTTTCTGTCAAAATCAAAACCAAGCATTGCTCAAGAAAATCAGGAAACATTGGAATCAGTAACTGCAGAAAATGCACTTGAAGCGATTGTGGCAAAGGCAAAAATGCATCAAATCGTTATCCTCAATGAAGCTCACCAAGAACCGATACATCGTGTTTTTGCGGCTAAGGTCGCCCGCGAGTTGAAAAAAATCGGATTCAATTATCTGGCAGGTGAAACGTTCCGGCCGAACATTCCACAACAGCCAGGGTACGTCGACACCAGTATGGGGTTTTATTTACGTGAACCTATGTTCGGAGAATTTATACGGAATGCGATTAAAGACAAATGGAACTTCGTTGGATATGACGTCTATCCAGAAGGCCAAAATATCGCCGATCTGGCCAGGGAACGGGAATTTGGTGCGGCGCAAAATATCATCCGCCAGATTTTTTCCAAAGATCCTAATGCCAAGGTATTTATTTATGTCGGCTACGGACATGCCCGAAAAGAACCCGCATATACGGACGAAAAAACATACGCTTCATTGGCAGCAGTGCTGCAGCATCGGCTCGGTGTAGAACCACTCACAATCAATCAATCGGATATGTTTAGCCACGGCGATAAAGAAACAGATAATCCAGTATATCGGAAGGTGCTTGAGCGCTTTCCAAGTTCAAATCCCATTGTTCTCAAGAAAACAGAAGGAGAATATGCAGTTTTAAGCGGCCGACCGGGATATGACATGGAGGTATTTCATCCCGATGGCACAATGCTGTCAGAGACTGGACGCCCAATTTGGATGCAGAAAGCAGCTGGCCTGCATGCTCTCGCTATCCCGTCTGAGCTTTTACCGAAGGACAGGCGACGACTAATCCAGGCATTTCACGTAGAGGACGGTCCGAATGCCGTTCCAGCTGACATGGTAATGGTTGAAGTCGGTCGCCCGCCCAAGGCTTTAATGCTACCAGCAGGCAAATTTCGTCTGACTTACGAGGAGTGAACAACCAGTAACCCCCCATTTTTAGAGCGCGCGAAAAGTAGCGGTTGTGCAGCAAAGACAAGCTTTTGTTTTGGCGTGATGCCGCCAAGTGCCATATTGGGCCGGTCGTGATCGTAAGCCCACCACCAGCGGCTTGCGAAATCCTGAATCTCATCGAGCGTTTCAAACAGGTGATGGGCCAACCAGTCATAGCGCGCCGTACGGTTATAGCGCTCGACATCAGCGTTCTGCTGCGGCTGGCCAGGCTGGATAAAAACGATGCGTATGGCATGCCTGGCGGCCCAGGCCAGCATCACAGCACTGATGTACTCGGGGCCGTTATCGCCGCAAATGACCTGGGGTTTGCCACGCCATTCGGTGATCCTCTCGAGTACCACATGGCGCATCAGGAAATGTATTACTGCGGGCTGAGCAGCTTCAAGCCCAGGATGCCGGAGACGATCAATGCGATGCAGGCGATGCGCGCGGCGCTGGCCGGCTCACCGAGCACCATGATGCCGAAAATGGCAGTGCCGACAGTACCGATGCCGGTCCAGATGGCGTACGCCGTGCCCAGCGGCAAGGTGCGCAAGGCCAGGCCCAGCATCACCACGCTGCCCAGCATGGAAACGGCCGTCAGTGCGGAGGGCACGAGGCGGGTAAAACCGGCACTGTATTTGAGACCGATGGCCCAGCCAATTTCAAGCAAACCCGCCAATACCAGAATGATCCACGCCATCTCTTTTCTCCCGAGGCGGCAGGGTCGTCCCCGCCATACAGCCCCCACATCGAGCGGGGTCGTCCCCACAGGAGCAAAGGGAAAAGTATACCATTGGGTGAAAAGTCTTGCCGCAAGCACACTATCGCTAGTACGGCCGCTCTAATCGAAAATTGCCAGAAAACAGGCGCTTGGCAGCATAATTGCTGCATCCATTCACTCTCGGGAACAATGATGCTGCTTATGGCCCAAATCCTTACCGCCCTCATCTTGCTGCTGCACGTCTACATCGTGCTGCTGGAAACCGTGCTGTTCGATGCGCGCGGACGCAAGGTGTTTGGCCTGTCCAAGGAAAAAGCGGAGATCGTGCGCCCCGCCATGTCGAATCAGGGTTGCTATAACGGCTTTCTTGTCGCGGCGCTGGCGCTGGGCTTTTTTCACCCGGACGCCGCCATCGCCCATGCGTTCACCGTGTTCGGCCTGGCCTGCATCGCCGTGGCCGGCGCGTGGGGTGCGGTGACCGTCATGACGCGCATCCTTTACCTGCAAACCGTGCCTGCCGTCATCGCCCTGCTGCTGTTCCACTTCAATTGATTCCTGCCGGGCGGAGCTGACGGCCGCCCATCCCCTTCCCTCCTTGAAAAATGCACGCCGCCAGCACGTTATTTACTTATATCGTACTATAGCGATATTGAAATTTACAAAAGACGATACATATATCGTCCACAGACGAACATCGACAGGAGAAACACCATGGACATCGACGCCATCCACAAGGCGCTGGCCAATCCCGTGCGGCGACAGATCCTGCAATGGCTGAAGGAACCGGAGCAGCATTTCGCCCAGCAAGACCATCCGCTCGACTTCGGCGTCTGTGCCGGACTGATCGACCGCAGCCTGGGCCTGTCGCAATCGACGGTCTCGGCTCACCTGGCCACCTTGCAAAAGGCCGGCTTGATTTCCGCCAGAAAAGTCGGGCAGTGGAGTTTCTTCAAGCGCAATGAAGCCACCATCCAGGCTTTTCTGGAACATATGCAGCAAGGTTTGTAACCGTAGCCCATCCATATCGCCGTCCGCGGCACTCTCGACAGGAAAAATAGCAATCATGACAACCTTATTCGACCCCATCACCATTGGCAGCCTGCAACTGAAAAATCGCATCATCATGGCGCCGCTGACGCGTTCGCGCGCCGGCAATCCTGGCCGCGTCCCCAACGCCCTGATGGCCGAGTACTACACGCAGCGCGCTTCGGCCGGCATGATCATCTCGGAAGCGACGGCCGTCACGCCGCAAGGCGTGGGCTATGCCGACACGCCGGGCATCTGGTCAGAGGAACAGGTAGAAGGCTGGAAACACATCACCAAGGCCGTGCATGACGCAGGCGGCTTGATCGTGCTGCAACTGTGGCATGTCGGCCGCATTTCGGCGCCCGCCTTCCTCGATGGCGACTTGCCCGTGGCACCCAGCGCCGTCAAGCCGGCCGGCCATGTCAGCCTGCTGCGCCCGAAACAGGAATTCGTCACGCCGCGCGCGCTAAATACGGAAGAAATTCCCGGCATCGTGGCGGCTTACCGCCTGGGCGCCGAGAATGCGAAAAAAGCCGGCTTCGACGGCGTGGAAATCCACGGCGCGAACGGTTATTTGCTCGACCAGTTCCTGCAGGACAGCACCAACTTGCGCACCGACAACTACGGCGGCTCGATTGAAAACCGCGCACGCCTGATGCTGGAAGTGACGGATGCATGCATCGAGGTATGGGGTGCCGACAAGGTGGGTATGCATCTGGCACCGCGCCGCGACGCGCACGACATGGGCGATTCCGACCCGCGCGCCACCTTCGGTTATGTGGCACGCGAGCTGGGCAAGCGCGGCATCGCCTTCATCTGCGCGCGCGAAGCGCTTGGTGAAGACCGCCTGGGTCCGTACTTGAAGCAGGAATTTGGCGGCGTATACATTGCCAACGAGAAAATGGACAAGGCGGCGGCCGATGCCTTGCTGACCAAAGGCGAAGCCGATGCCGTGGCCTTTGGCCTGTGGTTCATCGCCAACCCCGACCTGCCCATCCGCCTGCACAGCGACGCGCCATTGAATCCCCTGAATCCGGACACGCTGTACGCACCCGATGCGGCCGGCTACACGGACTACCCGGCACTCGCGGCACAGGCTTAAACAACACTCCGGACGACAGCAGCGGCACTTCGTCGCTGCTGTCTGTCCCTCAGCGCCATCGGCGCCTTGCCGGCCGGGCCGGGCGGCGCGCGTGCACACTGCTGAACACACGGCGTATCACCTCGGCCGGCACCGCGAGCCCACGCAAGCAGGCTGTCGCCACCGTCCGGCCAAGGGCGTGATGAAACGCCACACCCCGCTCGACGAGCCCGGCCATCACCTTGTCCGTTCGGACATGCTCCCCCGCCACTTCATCGATACTGTTTTTCATGCCATGGCTCCCTGTCGCGTGGATCTACCTTGCATCAAGTTTTGACCACATTGTGTGCATTTGGTGCCCGGCACTGTGGCAAAGCATCGTTAAAATAGCAGCAATAAACACCCCGATGCCGCATGAATAGCGGCCTCGGCTGCTTGTCGCCACCGCCAGCCCCGTATAGAATGCCTGCGCAGAATTTTTGCTTCAAGGAAAATGGCCGCTAGCGCCATCCCATTAAGAATAGTGTCACTGAAGGGTATCAATGGACGATTTATTTGTACAAGCGGGCGACTTGCCGACCTGGCACCAGCGTTGCGCGCTGCGCGTGCTGCAGCTGTTTGGCTGGCGCATGCGCTTCCGCCCCTTGCCGGGGCCGCGCGGCATCGCCGTCGTCTACCCGCACACGTCCAACTGGGATTTCATGGTGGGCCTGTTCGGCAAATGGGCGCTGTCCCTGCCGTTCCGCTGGCTGGCCAAGGATTCCTTGTTCCGCGGCCCCATGGGCAAGGTGCTGCGCTACCTGGGCGGCGAACCCGTCGACCGCAGCACCACCAGCGGCACCATCGGCCGCCAGGCCGAGCGCATGCAGGCCGCCGACTGGTACTGGCTGGCCATCACGCCGGAAGCGACGCGCAGCTACCGACCGAACTGGAAAAGCGGCTTTTATCACCTGGCCCTGGCCGCCAAGGTGCCCTTGCTGCTGGTCTATATCGACTATCCGAATAAGGTGCTGGGCGTCGTCGACCATTTATACTTGACGGGCGACAAGGACGCCGACATGGCGGCCATCGCCGCCGTGTATGCGGGCCACCAGGGCTTGCACCCGGAAAAGGCGGCGCCCATCGTCTTGTCGGACAAGCGCCCCGGCGCTTAAGCAAGCCCCATCAAGACCACGCCGGCGGCCGTCAAGGCCACGCCGGCCACGCGCAGCATACGCTCGGCCAGCACCTGGCCAAGGAGACGCCCGGCACACAGCAAGCTGGCCGAAGCCAGCATGAAGCCGCACGCGGCCGAGGCGGCTGGCAACTCCTGGCCATGCGCATTGCCGTGCGCCAACGCAAATACGCCCACCAGGCCCATGCCGAGCCAGTTCGGCAAGGCCAGCGCCAGCGCGATGGCCAGCCCCACCAGGGCCACCGTGGCGGCGACGCCCGTTTCCAGCCCGGGCACCGTCAAGCCCGCCATGCCGGCCAGCGCACCGAGCAGCATCATGCCGAGGAAGGTGGCGGGCTGGGCCAGGCTGCGGCGCTGCTGGCCGCCCCATATGCCCACACCCAGCATGGCCAGCAAATGGTCGATGCCCGTGAACGGATGGGCGAAACCGGCCAGGAAACCCGCGCTCTCGCCATGGCCGGGATGCGCCATGGCGGGCAAGGCCAGCAGGCACAGTGCCGCCACGGCGGCTGTTTTTATCATCACTCTTGCACTCATTGCAGCTCCTTGCCTGGTTGGTCGAGCAAACCTTGCTCGCGGATAAAATCGATGACGACCTGCACACCGTCGCCGCTGCGCAGGTTGGTAAACACAAAGGGGCGCTCGCCGCGCATGCGCTTGGCATCCTGCGCCATCACGTCCAGATTGGCGCCCACATACGGCGCCAGGTCCGTCTTGTTGATAATGAGCAAATCCGAGCGCGTGATGCCGGGACCTCCCTTGCGCGGGATTTTTTCGCCGCCCGCCACGTCGATCACGTAAATCGTCAGGTCCGACAGTTCCGGGCTGAAGGTGGCGGCCAGGTTATCGCCGCCCGATTCGACCAGGATCAAGTCGAGATTCGGAAAATCAGCTTGCATGCGCGCGATCGCTTCCAGGTTGATCGATGCATCTTCGCGGATGGCCGTGTGCGGACAGCCGCCCGTCTCCACGCCCATCAGGCGCTCGGCCGGCAAGGCGTCCGCGCGCAGCAGAATTTCCATGTCTTCCTTGGTGTAGATGTCATTCGTGATGACGGCCATGTCGTAGCGCTCGCGCATGCCCTTGCACAGCATTTCGCACAGGGCCGTCTTGCCCGAGCCGACCGGGCCGCCGATGCCTACGCGCAGGGGATTTGAGGTAATCGATGTCATGTTGTAGTCTCTCGGTGTAGTGTTCAGGAACGGTACAAACGGCTGTACTGCACTTCGTGCCGCATCGACAGCAGCGACAGGCCGGGCGCCCAGTTGTCCATCTCTTCGTCTTGCAAGGTTTGCGCCGTGCGGGCCGCCGCTTCCAGCTCCGGCCGCAGCGACAGCAGCAAACGCTGGCCCGCTACCTGCCCCAGCGGCACGGATTTCACGCAGACCAGCACCTGGTTTTCCGCCCAGGCGAACAGCATGGCCAGCAGCGCCTCTTCGCGCGGAATGGCCAGCGCCGCCACGGCGCAGGCATAGGCCGTGGGCAGCGCCACTTCCGGCTGGCCCTGCAGCATGTCGATCAACACGCCATCAGCCACGCCCAGCTCGGCCAGCAGCTTGGTCAATGAATAGCCCATCTGAATGGTTTCGGCGCGAAATTCCGCCGTGTCGCGCGAGGCGATGAAGCGTTCGCTCCAGCGCTGCACGCCACACAAATCCTGCGCTTCGAAGGCCTGGATCAAACGCCAGCACAGGGGCGCTTCCCAGCGCGCCACCACCAGCGTCAGATGCTGCGCGATCCAGTCGCGCGCCGTGGCCGCATCCACCACCAAGCCGCATTCCAGGGCCGCTTCCAGCCCCTGCGAATAGCTGTAGGCGCCAATCGGCAAGGCCGGGCTGGCGAACTGCAGCAAATGCAGCAGGGCCGATGCCTGCATCATGCGGTGCCCGGTGTGTCGCTGGGGCGGTGAATCTTCTGGCGCAGCGGCACGGGCGCCAGCAAGTGCTGGCCATGGCCGTCGTGGTGGCCATGGCCGCCGCCATACGCGCCCGCTTCCGGCTCGAATGGCGCGCTTTCCTCCGTCACACTCGCCTGCAAGCCTTCCAGCATCTCCTTCAGCACCACGTCCTTGCGGATGCGCAAAAAGCCGTCACCCACCTGCGCCTGCGTGTGGCGGTTACCCAGGTGGAAAGCGCAGCGCAGCAGGGTGTGGGCGTCAAGGCAGCGCACCAGGTAGGTCGGTTCGCGCGCGGCGACGATCTGCACTACGAGCCCTTCCGGTCCCGTCATGCGCTCGCCGTCGCGCAGCACCGTGCCGCGCACGGTGAACACGGCTACCTCGTCGCCATTCGACAGCACGGCGCGCAGCCGGCATTTTTCGCGCTGGTCATAGGGCAACACAAGTTGGGCAACGGCGGCGCGACTATCGTCAGCCGCCAGCTTGGTATGCAAAGTGAGCATGATGTCTCCTGCTTAAAATAAAAAATAGCGCTGCGCCATGGGCAGCACGGCGGCCGCCTCGCACACCAGCAGCTGGCCGTCGGCGCGCACGGCATAGGTTTCCGGGTCCACTTCCATGTGCGGCGTGGCGCTGTTATGTATCATGTCGTGCTTGCGCAAGCCGCGCATGTTCTTCACGGCGATGACGGATTTATTCAGTTTCAGCTGATGCCCGATATCGAGGTCGTAGGCCGCCTGCGAGACAAAGGTGAAAGACTTTTTCAGACCGCCGCCGAAGGCGCCGAACATCATGCGGTAGTGCACGGGCTGCGGCGTGGGAATCGACGCATTCGGGTCGCCCATCTGCGCAGCGGCGATCATGCCGCCCTTTAAAATCATCGATGGCTTGACGCCGAAGAAGGCGGGCTTCCACAGCACGATGTCGGCGATTTTGCCCGCCTCGATGGACCCGACCACGTGGGAAATCCCATGCGTGATGGCCGGGTTGATCGTGTACTTGGCGATATAGCGCTTGGCGCGGAAGTTGTCGCTGCGCGCCGTGTCGGGCGCCAGCGGCCCCCGCTGCACCTTCATCTTGTGCGCCGTCTGCCAGGTGCGCATGATCACCTCGCCGACCCGGCCCATGGCTTGCGAGTCCGACGACATCATCGAGATGGCGCCGATGTCGTGCAGGATATCTTCCGCGGCGATGGTTTCGCGGCGGATGCGCGACTCGGCAAACGCCACGTCTTCGGCAATCGCCGGGTCCAGGTGATGGCACACCATCAGCATGTCCAGGTGCTCGTCGAGCGTGTTGACGGTAAACGGGCGCGTCGGGTTGGTCGACGAGGGCAGCACGTTGGACTGTCCCACGGCGGCGATGATGTCTGGCGCATGGCCGCCGCCCGCCCCTTCCGTGTGAAAGGTGTGGATGGTGCGGTCCTTGAAGGCGGCAAGGGTGTGCTCCAGAAACCCGCCCTCGTTGAGGGTATCGCTGTGCAGCGCAACCTGAATATCCATGCGGTCCGCGACGGACAGGCAATTGTCGATGGCGGCCGGCGTGCTGCCCCAGTCCTCGTGCAGTTTCAGGCCGATGGCGCCCGCGCGCACCTGCTCCTCCAGTGGCAGCGGCAAGCTGACGTTGCCTTTCCCCATGAAGCCAAGATTCATCGGGAAGGCGTCGGCGGCGGCCAGCATGGCGTGCAAGTGCCATGGTCCCGGCGTGCAGGTGGTGGCGGCCGTGCCCACGGCCGGCCCCGTGCCGCCGCCCAGCATGGTCGTCACGCCGCTCATCAGGGCTTCCTCGATCTGCTGCGGGCAAATGAAATGGATGTGCGTATCGACGCCGCCGGCCGTAACGATCATGCCTTCACCGGCGATAATCTCGGTCGCGCCGCCGATGGGCAAGGTCACGCCAGGCTGGATGTCCGGGTTGCCCGCCTTGCCGATGCCGAAGATCAGCCCATTCTTCAAGCCGATATCGGCTTTCACGATGCCCCAGTGGTCGAGGATGACGGCATTCGTGATAACGGTATCCATCACCTCGGCCGCGCAGCGCTGCGACTGGCCCATGCCGTCGCGTATCACCTTGCCGCCACCGAATTTCACTTCTTCGCCGTAGATCGCATAGTCATGCTCGATCTCGATGAACAGTTCCGTGTCGGCCAGGCGGATGCGGTCGCCCGTGGTGGGGCCGAACATTTCGGCGTATGCGCTGCGGGGAATGCTGGCCATCTCAATCCTTTCCTGGTGGAGTGTCTTGCAGTTCGCCCATGACTTCACCATTGAAGCCGTAGACCTTGCGCTCCCCCGCCAGCGCCACCAGTTCCACCGTGCGCTGCTGGCCCGGTTCGAAGCGCACGGCCGTGCCGGCCGTGATGTTCAGGCGCATGCCGTAGGCGCGCCAACGCTCAAAGGCCAGCGCCGGGTTGACTTCAAAAAAGTGAAAGTGCGAACCGACCTGTATCGGCCTGTCGCCCCGGTTGGCCACCACCACGGTGGCCGTGGCGCGGCCCACATTGAGGCTGATTTCGCCTTCTTCCAATTTGTATTCGCCTGGGGTCATGAGGGACTCCTTCAAAGATCGCGTTACGCTTGCCGGCGGGTCGCCAGCGCAAAAACAGCCATGACGCGGGTGGCGCCCTGGCCAATCAAAAAACTACGGTATCGGGTGGTGCACGGTCACCAGCTTGCTGCCATCGGGAAAGGTCGCTTCCACCTGGATATCGGGGATCATCTCGGCGATGCCGTCCATAACGTCCGCACGTGAGAGTATTTTCGTACCGTCCGACATCAGCTGCGCCACCGATTTTCCATCGCGCGCACCTTCCATGATGGCGGCGCTGATCAGGGCCACCGCTTCCGGGTAATTGAGCTTCAAGCCGCGCGCCAGGCGCCGTTCGGCCAGCAGCGCGGCCGTAAAAATGAGCAGCTTGTCTTTTTCGCGGGGAGTCAGGTCCATGGTTTTCCTTGCGCTTCTTTCCTGATTAAGTGTTCCAGATGCGGGGCACGACGGCGTCGCGTCCCAGCATGGCGGGGCGTAGCAGCTGCCAGGCGGCCAGCATGATCGTGCGCGCCGCCTCGCTGTCGCCGCACAGCAGGCGCACCACCACCAGCGATTTCATCTGCGTGGCGCCAAACGCGGCGCCGGCAGGCACCTTGATCTCGCGCAAGGCAGCCAGCACGGCGGCAGAAACGGGTGTGCCGACGGCGATCAGGGTGGCGCACACCGTGTGCCCCCCCAGTCCCAGTGGGCTGGCCATCAGCGCGCCGCCGGCGGCCAGCACGCCCTGCTCCCACCACAGCAGCTTGCCGCCGCGGCGGATCTGCACCTGCTGGGCGATGCTGCCTTCATTAAAAATTTCGCCAGAGGCGCTGCGGCCCAGGCAGACGATGTCGCAGCCGATATAGCTGGCGTCCGCCGCCAGTTCCACCTCGTGACGCAGGCGCACGCACGCCTGGTCGAAGAAAATGCTTTCCTGCGGCAGCCACTCGATGGAAGCGCCGCTACCGGCGCGCAGCACGATGTGCTGGCCCGAGACGTGGCCATTCGCGCGGTACCACTTGGCCGCCCCCGGCGACGTGAGAAACGCGTGCGCGCCTTCGCCCACCGTGACGTCGACAGCCAGCTGGTCGCCGCCCACCACGCCGCCGGGCGGATGGATGATGATGGCGTGGCAGACGGCATCGCCTTCCGGATACAAAGGCTTTTGCACGCGCAGGGGGCCGCTGTGCGTGCGCTCGACCAGACGGCTGACGCCATCGTGCCAGGCAAATCCCAGGCGCAAGTGCGCCTGCCAGGCGTCATGTGCGTTGGCCTGTGAGGGCATGGCTGGGTGAGTACTATCTGGCATGCGGGGCAATCGCGTAAATAAGCGATTACCTAAGCAGGATATGTGCCAGCATCAAGGGATGGAACCGTGAGAATTGCGCACCACGCTGCGGCAGACGCACCCGCATGGTGCATCGGCCGCACCGCGGCGTCTACGCCACGGCCAGCGCGCGCCGTTCGCGCAGCAAGGCCGTGAATGGTGCAGCAGCCAGGGGACGGCTGAAATAATAACCCTGCATTTCGTCGCAGCCGTGTTCCGTCAGGAAGTCCACCTGTTCGCGCGTTTCCACGCCTTCGGCGATGACGCGCATGTCCAGGTTGTGCGCCAGCGAGATGACGGAACGCGCGATGGCCGCGTCGCTGCTGCTGGTGGTGACGTCGTCGACGAAGGATTTGTCGATCTTCAGCACGTCGATGGGAAAGCGCTTCAGGTAACCCAGGCTGGAATAGCCGGTGCCGAAGTCATCGAGCGAAATGCCCACGCCGATATCCTTCAGGCGCGTCAGGGCGGCCACCGCCTTGTCCGGGTCGCCCATCACCGTGCTTTCCGTGATCTCGATGCCCAGGCAGGCGGGCGCGATGCCGTATTTGCGCAATGCCGCTTCGACGAAAGGCACCGTACGGTCCTGCGCGAACTGTTTACCAGACAGGTTGACGGCCACCTTGATGCTGCCCAGGCCCGCGTCGTGCCAGGCACGGATCTGCGCGCAGACGGTTTCGAGCACCCATTCGCCGATGGCGGTGATCAAGCCGTATTCCTCGGCCAGCGCGATGAACAGACCGGGCGGCACATTGCCCAGCACCGGGTTATTCCAGCGCAGCAGAGCCTCCGCGCCCAGCATGGCGCCCGTGCGCAAACACATTTGCGGCTGATAGTGCACTTCGAATTCCTCGCGGCCGATGGCGCCGCGCAGCTGCTGCTGCATGGCCAGGCGGGCGCGGATATCGCTGCCCATGCGCTCCGTGAAGAAAGCGTAATGATCGCGCCCCATTTCCTTGGCGCGCACCAGGGCCGTGTCGGCGTGGCGCAGCACGTCGTCGAGGCTGTCGCCGTCGGCCGGGCACATGGCGATGCCGATGCTGGTGGTCAGCGCCAGGCGCTCGCCACCGACACTGAGCTCTTCGCGCAAGCCGGCCAGGATGGTCTGCGCCAGCGCCAGCGTGCGGCCCAGCAGGGCATCGTCCTGCAGCAGGATCTGGAATTCGTCGCCGCCCTGGCGCACCACGGTGTCGCCCTCGCGCACGCAGCCGGACAGAAAACGCGCCACCACTTGCAGCGCCTTGTCGCCCACGGCCTGGCCGTGCGAATCGTTGATGTTCTTGAAGCGGTCCAGGTCCAGGCACATCAGCACCACTTGCTGGCTGTCGCGCAGGGCGTTGGCGCGCGCCTGTTCGAAGCGCTCGCGCAGCAGCACGCGGTTCGGCAAGCCAGTCAGCGCGTCGTGGTAGGAGAGGAAGTCGATCAGATGCTGCTCGGCCTTGCGCTCGCTGATATCGAGGAAGACGCCCACGTAGTTGACAACGCCGCCGTCCGGGCCATGCACGGTGGACACGCTGAGCAAACAGGGATAGGTGTCGCCGCTCTTGCGCCGCGTCTGCACCTCGCCCGACCAGCAGCCGCTGCTGCGCAAGCCCTGGCGCATGGCCAGCAGCACCGCTTCGCCCGTATATTCGGCGTGCAGGCGCATGATGTCCGTGCCCACCACATCCTGCGCCGCGTAGCCAGTGATGCGGGTAAAGGCGGGATTGGCCGTGACGATGATGCCGGCCGGATCCGTGATCAGGATGGCGTCCTGAGTGGCTTCGAAGACCTGGCCCGAGAGGCGCAGCAATTCCTCGTTGGCGCGGCGGATTTGCACTTCGCGCGCCAGGGTGCTGGCCACCTGTTCCAGTTCGGCCGTGCGTTCGGCCACGCGCCGTTCCAGGTTGGCGCGCTCCTGCGCCAGCTGCAGCTGCGCCCGCGCCAGGCGCACATGCGCATCGGTGCGGGCCAGGATTTCCTCGGCCTGGAAGGGCTTGGCGATGAAATCGACGGCACCCAGCGCAAAGCCGCGCACCTTGTCGTCCGTATCGTACTGGGCCGACAGGAAGATTACCGGCACCTGGCGCAGGGACGGAATCTCCTTCAGGCGGCGGCAGACTTCAAAGCCGTCGAGACCCGGCATGCGCACGTCGAGCAGGATCAGCTCAGGCGGGCGCGCCTGAGCCGTCCACAGGGCCAGCTCACCGTTCGGCGCCTGGCGCACCGCATAGCCGGCGCCGCCCAGCAAATCGCTCAACAGCTTCAGCGAAGCCGGCGTATCTTCAACGATCAGTACTTCGCCCTTAGCATTCACTTCGGAAAAATCGCGGTGCATGTAGCAGTTCTCTCAGCTTTGGATGAGGCGCGGCGGTCAGTTGCCACGCTGGACAAGACATTTCTTTGCGGTGAACTACGTACTATCATCATAATCTTTATTGCAATTTAGCACCATCCATCGGCGCCACTTAGTCCGTCTTTTCATCGAATCCGATGTTGTCAGCCCACACTTTCAGGCATGTGCCAGCGCGCCCTCGCTATCCAGCAAGACACACAACTGACGGTACTGGTGCTGGTCGAGCATGGCCTGCAGCGGCGCCAGCAACGGCGCCGCCGACGCAGGCATGGCCGCCAGCAGCTGTGCCACCCGGGCCAGGTTCAATTCGCGCAGCGCCACCAGCAAGGCGGCGCGCTCTTCCCAGGCCAGCAGACGCAAGTCTTGCGCCTGCAGTGCAGGCAGCACTGCCGCCTGCGCTGGCGGGGCCGGCGGCACGGATGCCAGCATCCGTGCCTGCGCCGCCTGCGCTGGAATACTGAAACGGAAGGTGGCGCCCTGCCCCGGCGTGGACTCCACCGTCAGCTCGCCCTTCATTAACTGCACGAATTCGCGCGAGATGGCCAGGCCCAGGCCCGTGCCATCCTTCGGTCCCGCGCTATCGGCCTGCACGAAGGGTTCGAAGATGCGCTGCTGGTCTTCCGGGGCGATGCCGATGCCCGTGTCGCTGACTGCGAAAGACAGGCGCCACGTGGCATCGTCGCGCCGCTCGCCGCGCACGCGCAAGGTGACCTTGCCGCTGCCGGCGAACTTGACGGCGTTCGACATCAGGTTCAGCAGCACCTGGCGCAAGCGCGTCGCATCAAGCAGTACCGCAGCCGGCAGGTCCGCGCAATCGAGGTGCAGGACCAATCCCTGCTGCTCGGCGGGCATGCCCAGCATGTCCATCACTTCCTGCAACAGCGGCGCCAGCGCCACCACGGTCGCCTGCGCCTGCAAGCGCCCCGCCTCGCCCTTCGACAGTTCGAGGATTTCATTGATCAAAGTCAATAAATGATTGCCGGAGCGGTGGATGATGGCCAGGTTGCGTTTTTCATCGTCCTGCATGTTGGGCGAGGCGGCCATCAGGCGCGAAAAGCCGATCACGGAATTCAAGGGCGTGCGCAGTTCATGGCTCATGTTCGCCAGGAAGGTGCTCTTGGCGCGGTTCGCCGCCTGCGCCTGGCTGACGGCCACCGACAGGGCGCTCGTGCGCTCGACCACCAATTCTTCCAGGTGATGGCGGTGGCGCAGCAGTTCCAGTTCGGCCTCGCGGTGCGCGGTGATGTCGTAGTTTGAACCCACCAGGCGCACGGGCCGGCCCCGCCCGTCGCGGAAGATCACGGCATCGGCCTTGATGTAGCGGATGGCGCCATCGGGCCACAGGATCCGATACTCGTGCGTGAACGCATGGCCTGTGCCCAGTACGGCGCGCAAGGCCTCCTTGGCGGCCGGCACATCGTCCGGCACCAGCGCCGCGCGCCAGATCGCCGCCGGCGACATGTTGCCGGACGCATCGGCCTTGAATTGCGCGTACATCTGTTCATCCCACTGCAATGCGTCGCTGCTGACGTTCCAGTCCCATATGCCGATGCTGGCCGCGCCCGTCGCCATCTGCACGCGCTCCTCGCTGCGTTGCAGGGCGCGGTAACGGCTGTCGAGCAGCGCCACCATGTCGCGGATGGAACGGTACAGGGTGCGCAGCTCGCCCAGGAACCACGCTTTCGGCGGCGTGCCGAAGGCTTCGCCCTGCCCCGCCTTGACGCCGGCCGCATACTGGCCAATCGCCTTCAGGGGCTTGAGCATCAGGCACCACATGAGCAGCCAGATGCTGGCCACCAGGATCACGTCGAGCGCCACGATCATGGCGCCGATGCCCAGCGCGCGCTGCCGCAGCTGCGCGTGCAGCAAGGCCGGCGTCGCATACACGGCGACGCTGCCGATGACTTGTCCACCCATCGTCACGGAGCGCCGCTGCACCAGCCAGCCCGGTTCGGCGGGCAGCGCGGCGAGGCTGTCGATGGCGCCGTCCGCATTGCGGCGCAGGACCAGCGCTTCCTTGCCGATGCCCGGCGTCAGGGAGCTGGCCACCAGTTCGCGCTTGCCCAACATGCTGCGCATGATGGCCTGCATCTGCTTTTCATCCAGGTTCCACAAGGGCAGTTCGATGGCCACGGCCAGCTGGTCCGCGCTGACGGCCAGGCTTTGCTGCAGCTGCTGCCAGCGCTGTTCGCGCTCGGATTGGTAAAACAGCACGGCAAACACCAGCAGCAGCACGGTGACGACAAAGGTCAACGTTACGCTGACGGCCAGCACGATGGACACGCCGCCCAGGCGGGCGCCCTTGGGTGCGTAAAAAGTCATGCGTCTTCGCCCTGCGGTTCGCTGGCCATCTGCGCCAGCAAGGCGCACAGTGGCTGGTACTGGTGTTGTTCCAGCATGGCGGCGATATGCGCGGATAGCTGCGGCAGGCCAGTTGCCACGCTGGCCAGCACAATGGCGCTGCGCCGCAAATCGAGCGCCTGCACGGATTCGAGCAGCGCCTGCCGTTCGGCTGCACCCAGCTGGCCCAGCGCCTGCGACAGGTCAAAGGCCGGCGCGGGCACGCGCGGCGACGCGGCGGTGGTGCGCTGGAAGCGCACGCCCAGTTGCTGCTCCAGCATGGCGAACAGGTGTTCCTGTTCGATCGGCTTGCGCAGGAAACCGTCGGCGCCGGCCGCCAGCGCCTCCTGCTTTTCTTCTTCGAAGGCGGAGGCGGTCATGATCACCAGGCGCGGCTGCACCAGCACCGGCTGCGCGCGCAGCCAGCGCGTCAGCGCCAGGCCATCCATGCCTGGCATGCGCCAGTCGCTCAACACCATGTCGTAGCGCTGCGCCGCCAGCATGGCTTGCGCCTGCGCGCCGCCCGCCGCTTGCTGCAACTGGAAGCCCAGTGGTGCCAGCAAGCCGGCCAGCAGCTTGCGGCAGTTGTCGTCATCATCGACCAGCAGCACCATGCGCCCGCGCTGGCCCGGCGGCAGGCGCGCCACGCGGCCCGGCGCCAGCGCCGCGATGGCCGGTTGCTGCAGCACCGGTGCGCGCAAGTCGAAACGGAATACGGAACCCGCTCCCAGCGTGGAATCGACGCGCAACTCGCCGCCCATCAGGCGCACGAATTCGCGCGAAATGGTCAGCCCCAGTCCCGTGCCGGCCTGCGCCACGGCGCTGTCGGCCTGCACAAACGGTTCAAAGATACGTTCCAGATCCGCTTCCGCGATGCCGCTGCCCGTATCGCGCACGGCAAACGACAGCGCCGTCTGCCCATCTTCTGCCGCCTGGCACGCCAGCGACAAGATCACACTGCCCTGCTCGATGAATTTGAGCGCGTTCGACAACAAATTGAGCAGCACCTGGCGCAGCTTGGCGCCATCGAGGCGCACCAGCGGCGGCACGCCGGAACGTTCGATCTGCAGCGCGATGCCCTGGTCGCTCGAGCGCATGCGCACCATCTCGAGCACCTCGTCGAGCAAACCATTCAAGTCCACGGGTCCCGTTTGCAGCTGCATGCGGCCCGCTTCGATTTTCGACAATTCCAGGATATCGTTGATCAAGGTCAACAAGTGGTGGCCGGCGCGGTTGATGATGGCCAGGTTATGCTTTTCTTCCTCGAACATGCTGCTCGAATCGGCCATCATCTGCGAAAAACCGATCACGGAATTCAATGGCGTGCGCAATTCGTGGCTCATGTTGGCCAGGAAAACGCTTTTCGCGCGATTCGCCGATTCGGCCTCGGTGACGGCCACAGACAGGGCGGCCGTGCGCTGCTGCACCAGTTCTTCCAGGTGGTCGCGGTAGCCGAGCAATTCCTGCTCGCTGTGCTTGCGCTCGGAAATGTCGACGATGCCGCTGCGTACCAGGCGCCGCCCTTCCATGGGCAATTTGACCAGCCGCACCTCGCAGGGAAAAATGCTGCCGTCGGCACGCCGCACATTGCGCTCCACCAGGACAGGCTCGCCCAGCATGGCGCGGCGCAGATGCTCTTCCATCATCAGTCCCAGCGGAAGGCCATCGGGCTGCTTGCCGGTATACAGGTCGAACGGCCCGCGCGCCAGCAGCGCTTCGCGCGACAGGCCCAGCATGCACTGCGCGCTGCTGTTGGCGTCGACGAAGCGATCCAGGTCCAGGTCGTACACCAGGATGGCTTCCGGCGCATGCTCGACCAGGATGCGGAAGCGCTGCTCGCTCTCGCGCGCATCGCTCTCGGCGCGCCGCAGGCGCCGCCGCTGCAGCAGCAAGGCGCTCAGCAAGCCGACCATCACGATAAAGACGCCGCCCACCAGCAGCACGGCAACGCGGTGTTCATGCCACAGTTGCGGTGGCCGGTTGAGGAACAGCGTGTGCGGCGGCAGGCGGCTGATGTCGGCATCCCAGCGCTGCAGCTGTTCCCAGTCGTACATGGGCACCGGGCGAGCGGGCTGCAGCAAGGCGCCCGGCGCCGCGGGCGCCTTGCCCGCCAGCACCGCGAGCGACATTTGCGCCACCTGCTGCGCGGCCTGTTCGATGTGCAGGATGGAGCCACCCAGGATGCCCTTGCCGACCGTCGCGTTGTACATGCCAAAGGTGGGCACATTCGCCAGCCGCGCCAGTTGCACGGAAAACTGCACGGGCGTGGCGATGGCGCCGTCCACGTCGCGGTTGACATTGCCCGCCACCAGCACGGCATCGGAGGGCAGCCGCGCCACGGCCGCGCGCATCTGCTCCAGGGTCAGGTTGTCGAGGTAGCGCATGGCCACCTTGCCCTGCCACGCCAGCGCCGCCTGCTGCATGTTGCGCTTCAAGACCTGGTCGGCCTCGCTGGTACCGACGGCCATGACGATGGTCTTGGTGTCAGGGAACAGCGCCATGGCTTGCGCCAGTGTGCCGGGAAAATCGACATTCGCCTTTTGCTGCCAGATGGCAGCCGGGCTGCCGGCAGGCAAGGCCATGCCTGAGGTGTTAATCGCCAGCACGGGCACGTCGCGCGCCAGCGGCGCCAGGTCCGACAGCAAAAAATCGAGCGCTGGCTGCTGCATGGCGACGATCAGGTCGGCCTTGCGCCCCATTACCTCAGTGTATCTTAAAAGCAACAAATCGCGCATCTCATTGCGCAGCGCCGGGTCTCCCTGGGTATTCATGTTCAGGTGCTCGACCATGATGTCTTCGCTGGCCAGGCCCGCGGCGGCCATGGCGGCGACATAGGTGCGCGTGTACGATTCCACGCCGGCGCGGCCATAATCGTAAGCGTTGAGGAACAGCACGCGCTGCCCCTGGTGCGGCGACGCGGCGGCGGGCGCCGATGCCGGCAAAGCGGCGCAGGGCGCGGCGACACAGAACGCCAGCAGCAATGCGCGGCAGCAACGGCGCACCGCTGCCCTGCCCTGCCCACCGCCCGGCACTTCACGCATCACTCGCCATGCCCATGCTCACTCCCGCCTGTCACCATGTTTCAACCATGCGCTGGCTGGTCAGCCACCGACACTTACAAAAACATGATAACGTCAACTGCAGGGGCAAGTCTATTGCTTAGGACAATCTTTTCACGATGCACCCAATCCCAACGCCAACCATCGTTACGCGGCGGTGCCGCTGATACCGAACAATTCCAGCTTCAGCCCTTTTATACCAGACGGCACATAAATCGCAATCGCCTGGGCCTTGATCATGCTGTCATAAATACTGCCCTTGTTATCGATCGAAAAGTAATACGTATTCGGGCGCACCGGCACTTCAGCAGGAACCTGTGCCATATGCCGCAACTCAGCACCCGGAAGTGCCCGGCTCAGTAATAGTTCGATATTGTCCGGAGACGAAATTTTGAATTGCAACGGCACCGTGGCGACCAGTTCCAGCGCAGGCATATCGGCGTTTACCGCAAGACAGAATTCGGTCTGACGGTCAATCCGCGTGGCATCGAGCAAGCCGTGATAGTGGGTGTTTTGTTGCATGTCATTGTTCAATGCAATCGGGAAGTAACGCGACAGGAGCACAGTATCGATCAGGTCGCGAATGATGCCATCGAGCTTGCCGAAACCGGGAGCAGCGTCATCGTGACGATAAGCCGGCAAGTCGTTCAATGTGTATTTTTTGGAAAATGTCATCAAGCCGCCAGCCAATGCCATCAATTTTTCAAACAAATACACGGGATGGTGGCGCCGGTAACTGGCGCAATGACTGAGCGTGGCACCCGCCGTGCTCAACGTATTGAGCATCCAGAACGAGGAGACGTCCCCGCCATGAAATTCAACCGTATTTTTACCGGGCTGACGGTGACGGCTGTACAGCGCTTCAATTTTCGCGCCCATACGATCGATCAGCGAATCGAGCATTTTCTGCAGCGAAGACTCGGCGCTGATGGTCAGGCAAGGCGGAATGAAGGAAGTATCGATTTCAAAGCCGCCGTTACCCGCGCGGTACAAGCGGATCACCGGGATGGCAAGGTAATCATTCAGTGGGTCCAGTTGCGACAGCAGGTGCACGCGTTTTTTCAGGTAGGCCACGTCTATGCTGACTGCCTCGCTGTACAAATCCGGGGTCTCGATATCCGCCTGGACATAGCGCGCGCCCGCAGAGCTCAAATTGCCGCCATGTGCCTGCATCCCGGGCAGCGCGGCATAAAAAGTAAAACTATGTTCACTGGAAGGTAGCTTGGACAGGTCTACAGCACTGGGCAGTACGTCGCCAAGCGGCGCTTCGAACAGTTCTCCATCCTGAAAGACGAGCGACATGGTGTCCGCCCGCAGGCTATTGTTGGCCAGTGCATCCGCATTCCAGCTGACGCCATGCACGCCCCATAAATGTGGATTAATTAATGAGGCCAGACGCTGCAGGCGCGCTTCATGGTAGCGGTCCAGTTGCTGGAATTGCTGGGGACCGATGGCCAGGCCCTCGGACCACAGTAATTTGGATGGCAATGTCATTGCGTTCTCCATGTTGACCGTTGGAATCTTGCTGCCTTGCCATTCTGATGTTGCCAGCTTGGACGTCCTTGATGTTGCGCAGCAACCCTGTTCAATTATTTGCGCAAACGCAATTTCCCCTTGAGCAAACGCTCGGATACTGGCCATTCCACCGCAAAGACACAGGGAAAGTGAGATGGAGGACTTGCTGCCGTATTTCGAACGCGAGCTGGTGATGCTGCGGCGGCATTGCCGTGAGTTTGCCGAACGTTATCCGAGAATCGCAGGCAAATTGCACATGTCCGGCGAGTCTTGCGAAGATCCGCACGTCGAACACTTGATCGAATCGGTGGCCATGCTGGCGGCACGCATTTCAAAACGGCTTGATGACGACTTTCCGCAATTTACCGAAGCCTTGTTCGAAGCCCTGTTCCCACATTATCTGCGCCCCTTCCCATCGTGCACCATCGTGCACCAGTCCGCCCCGGCAGCCGGAGCGGGCGTATTGCACCTGCCGGCCGGCAGTGAAATGGACGCAACGCCTGTGCGCGGCGTGCGCTGCCGCTTCAAGACGGCCTACGACATGACGACAGGAGCATCGATACTGGAAAGCGCAGGTTTCGATGCGAAGATCAAGGCACCGCCTGGCGTACGCCTGCCAGCATCGGCCAGCTCCTCGCTGAACATCGGCATCCGGCATCTCGATGCGGCGCCCGCATCCCTGCGCGTGTTCATTGATGGTGAAGCTTCTTTTTCCGCCGCATTGCGCGATGCCTTGTTCATGCACACAGTCTGCGCTTTTGTGTCAATCGACGCGGCACAATGGATGGCATTGCCCGCCGTGCCTTTGACGCCCGTCGGCTTCGCCGACACGGATGCCTTGATACCTTTCGGTGCCCGCTCGCAGCCGGCCTACCGCATCTTGAGCGAGTATTTTGCATACCCGGAAAAATTCAATTTCTTTGACATTGATATCGCGGCGCTGGGTGCGGCCCTGCCACCTGGTTGCCAGCGCTTTGGCCTGCATCTGTGCATGGCCGGCTTGCGGCCCGATTCCGCTTCGGCACGCATGTTGTCCAGTATTTCCAGCGCAAACTTGAGACTGGGCTGCAGTCCCGCTGTCAATCTCTTCCGCCAGGAAGGCGTGCCGATTGCCGTCACCCGGCAGAAAACCGACTATTCCGTGCTGGCACATGCTACCCATGCCCATGGTTACGAAGTCATCACTGTCGATGCGGTGCGTTTGTTGCGCCAACGGGGAGGCGAAAGCACGCTGACCGAATTTCGCCCGCTGTACAGCCTGCGCCATGGAGAGGGTTCGGCGCAACAAGGCCATTACTGGATCATGCGGCACGACATGGCTTTGGCCATCAGAAGTCCTGGCCATGAAAAGAAAATCACATTGGTCGATAGCGACTTCAATCCCCTGATCCATGAAAAGGCAAGCCTGTCGCTGTCGCTGACATGCAGTAACCGAGATCTTCCCCTTGCACTCAAATACGGCCAGCCGCAAGGAGACTTGCAGCCGTGTGACGGCGGACCTGCGCTGCACATGCTGCGACGTCCCAGCCAGCCACGGCGTTTTTCACCGGGCGCGGGCCTGCACTGGCGCCTGATTTCGCATCTGGCGCTGAATCATCATGCACTGGTCCAGGAAGGCATGCCGGCGCTGCGCGAAATGCTGACGCTGTACGACTTATCCCAATCGGCCACCTCGCAACGCCAGATCAGCGGCATCGTCGCGTTGGCGCACTCGCCGACCACGACGTGGCTGCGACACAAGCGCGGCACCTCTTTGGCGCATGGCGTGGAAGTGCGCATCACGCTTGACGAGGAAGCGTTCGTCGGCAGCGGCATGCACCTGTTTGTGCAGGTGATCGATCACTTCCTTGGGCTGTATGTGCAAATCAACAGTTTCATCGAACTGGTGGTGCTATCACTGCAAAGCGGAGAGGAGCTGATCCGATGCAAACCAAGAAGCGGACTGCAGAATCTGGTGTAGTCCGACACTTGCTAGCCGAGCCGTACCGTTACCAGTTCGTGCAGGCGGTACGTATTCTGCTGTGCTGGCTACGTAGTCAGCATGTGTCACAGGCGCAAGCCTTCAGCCAGGTGTTGCGCTTCAAGAACAGCATGTCCTTGAATTTCCCCGCCAGTGAAATTGAGCACCTCTCGCTCGACGACAATGAACAACTGATATTGATACCGACGTTCATGCGTTTTCTGGGCGTCGGCGGCACCTTGCCCTTGCACCACTCAGAACGCATTGCCGCCTACCGCATGTCGAGCAAAGACGCTGGCGTCTCGGCCTTCCTCGATATCTTTTCGCACCGCATGGTCGTGCTGTATTACCAGGCGTGGGAAAAGTATCGATTGGAATCCACGCTCCAGACCCAGGCAAACGATGCCCAATTGCCCTTGTTGCTGGCACTGGCCGGCGTGCGGCGCACTGCGCTGCCGTCGAGCGCCGAACCTGAAGCCGTGACACAGGACGTCGCGGCCTGGTACGCGGGTCAGCTGCGCTGCCGCCCCGTCTCCGCGCAAGCGATTGGCCCCGTACTGGCCGAGTACTGCGGTGTGCCAGTCGTCCTGCAACAATTTGTCGGTGGCTGGGACTATCTGGGAAAAAATCGGCGCAGCCTGCTGAGCAGTGCCAACTTTACCCTGGCGCGCGGCGCAACCGTTGGCCTGCGGCTTTGGCGCCAGGACATGCGCGTATGCCTGCATATCGGCCCGCTGGATCCCGCCGGCCTGCAACGTTTCCTGCCGCGCAGCGCAGGTGCGGCGGCACTGGCAAAGATGCTCGCGCTGTTCGGCGTACCAGACTTGCAGTATGAAGTTCGGCTGATATTGAGTCCGCCATGCATTACCCCCCTGCTCCTGAGTTCCCAACTTTCAGAGAGACGACGCCTTGGCTGGACGACGTTTCTGCAGACAGCACAAGGCAAGGCAGGCGGCGCCGAAGTGCGTTATTTGCTGCACCTGGCTTGAGCAGTCATCCCTGGAAAGCGAGGCAAACATGAAACATGCGGGACGCGGCGTCATCCGGCTAGGAGACGCAACTGATCACGGCGGGAAGGTCACCAGCGCATCGTCTGGCAGCACCGTGATGGGGAAGACGGCGGCGCTGGCAGATGACACGACCTTCTGCCCAAAGTGCAAAGGCAGCTTTCCGATCACGCCGGATGGCGCTGGCGCAAAACACATGGGCAAGGCGTACGCCTATGACGGCGATGCCACCGCCTGTGGCGCCCACCTGATCACATCCCTATAACGGAGGCAGGCCATGCATGCAAGCATCCAGGCGGCACTGTCGGCCTTCGACCTCGCCGCGCAAGAGCGGCGCCTGCTGAAGATCGACTTCCCCCATGAAGATGGACCGGGCGGCACCATCCTGCTGGTCAATTCGCTGACCGCTAGGGAAGAGGTATCGCGCGACTTCCGTTTCGAGGCCGAATTGCTGTCCGATGACGCGCACATCGCGCTCAAGGCCATGATGGGCCGCATGGTAACCATTTCCATGGTGCGCGACGATGGCACGCTGCGCCACTTTAACGGCTATGTGGGCGAGTTTTGCCTGCTGCGCGCCGATGGCGGCTTTGCCTGGTACCGCATGGTGCTGCAACCCTGGCTGGCCTTCGCCCGGCTGCGTCAGGACAATGTGTCCTTTCATGGCCAAAGCGTGATGCAGCTGACCGAAACAACATTTGCGCACTACGGGCAGCGCGACTGGAAAACCAGCATTCAGGGCGACGATCCACAGCTCACCTGCGCCAATCAGCACAATGAAACCGACTACAACCACCTGCACCGGCGCTGGGAAGCGCTGGGCTGGCATTACTGGTACGAGCACCGCGCCGACGGCCATACGCTTTGGCTCGCAGACAACAGCACCCTGGCGGACATGATCGCCACGCTATCGGGCGACGGCGCGATGCGCTTCCACTGCGAATCGGGTTCCATGGAAGACGATGGTCTACGACAGTGGCAAGCCGTGCGCCGGATCGGCTCCGGGCAGCTGACCTTGGCCAGTTTCGACTATAAAAATCCGCAGCCACGGCTTGCCAGCGGCTACTCCCTGAACCGCCAGGGTGATGTATTTGCCCACGAACTGTACGAAAACACGGGCGCCTATGGCTATAAGAATGTCGATGATGGGGAATCGCTGGCACAACGCCGCATGGAGGAAAGCGACCATCTGCGCCAGTATTTCGAGGCGGCCGGCAATCACCGTGGCGCACAGTCTGGCCTTTGTTTCCGGCTCGATGGACATTTCAGCGCCGAGGAAAAACGCTACCAGCCTGGCCAGGAGCGCCCTGACAGTATTGCCGAACGCGAATACCTGATCCTGTCAGTGCTGCATAGCGCCAGCAATAATTATCAGGTTGGCCCGAACGCCCCCTCCCACTATGTCAACAATATGATGTGCGTGCGCCGGGACATCCGCTGGCGGCCGGGCCGTGGCTACAACAGCACGCCATGCATCGTTGCCGGCGTGCAGACGGCGCTGGTGGTCGGGCCGGCCGGAGAAGAAATCCATACCGATGCCCTGGGACGCATCCGCCTGCAATTTCACTGGGACCGCCTGGGTACATTCGATGAGCGCAGCTCGCCATGGATACGCGTCATGATGCCGATGGCGGGCCCGCAAATGGGGCAAATCGCCTTGCCGCGCGTGGGTCAGGAAGTCGTCGTGCAATTCCAGGACGGCAATATCGACCATCCCATCGTCATCGGCGTGGTCTACAACAGCGCCAATCCGCCTCCTTGGCAATTGCCACAGCAACGCGCCCTGTCCGGCTTGCGCAGCCGCGAACTGGGCGCCCGCAGCGCCAACCATCTCGTGCTCGACGACACCAAGGGCGCGATCCAGGCACAGCTGCGCAGTGCGCACCAGGATAGCCGGCTTTCATTGGGCAATATCACCCGCATCGACGACAATGCTGGTCGCAAGGAAGCGCGCGGCGTTGGCTTTGAATTGGCCAGCAACTCCTGGGGTGCACTGCGCGCAGCCAAAGGCATGCTGATCACCACCGAAACATCAACAGGAACGGAATCAGTCAAACAGCTCGACGAAACACAAGCCCGCCTGGCGCAGGCACGCCAACTGCAAGAGGGACTGGCCGGCATGGCCGTTGACGCGGGTGCGCAAGACAGCGCCGCACAACAGGGCGCCGTCGCCGTATCCATCCAGCGGCAAAACGCCGCCATCAAAGGTGCCGGCGACGATTTCCCTGAGCTGTCCGAACCACATCTGCTGCTGGCCAGCCCGGCCGGCATCGAACTGAGCACGGCCCAGTCCATCCACCTGGCCGCCAGCGAGCATGTGGCGCTCACCAGCAGCGAGCATATTTCACTCGCCAGCGGCGACAGCATGTTTGCCAGCATCGCCAAAACCTTCAGCCTGTTCGTGCACAAGGCCGGTATGAAACTGATCGCCGCCAGCGGCAAGGTATCCATCCAGGCGCACAGCGACGAGGTCGAAATCCTCGCCCAAAAAGTGCTGTCGCTGATCAGCGAAGCAGACTGGGTCAACATCAAGGGCAAGAAAGGCATACGCCTGCACGGCGCCAAGCACATGCTGGAAATCAGCGACAAGGTGCAGTTCTTCACCTCATCCCCCGTGCTCTTCAACGGCAACCTGGAAACCTTGGCGCCGAAGAGCGTGTCGCAGGAATTTAATGAACGGCCAGTAGCGCGTTTTGATCAGGCCGTTCGACTGCTGCAAGTCGATGGCACACCCGCTCCCGATATAGCTTTTGAGTTAATACGCGAAGATGGCCACAGAATCAGTGAAAAGAGTAGCAGTGGTGGACTTACCCCAGTACAGAAAGGGGACGGCATGGATAGCTACACAATACGCTACAAAGGAGAACTTCCATGAATGACGATACGGATCTGAATGAACACGGCAATCACCAAGGCGAGTTTCGGCAGAGTGTTGGCGGATGGGCTGAATACACCGTCAATATGACTGAAATAATAGATACGATTCGTCATGACGTAACTATTCCGCCCAGGAAAATAATACCAATCATATTTCTACCGGGTGTTATGGGTAGTAACTTAAGAATGACAAAAAAACGTCAAGATGATCTGAAGCGACCAGATAACAGATCATGGAGGCCTGATGACATGGTAGACAAATCTGGAAATTTGGCGGTTGCAACCGGTAGCGGTCTAGGTGGTTGGTTCAGGAGTGCGTCCCCCAGAGATCGACAATTGGCTTTTGATCCGAATGAAACTGAAGTTGAGTACTATCAATATTCAATTGAAAATGAACGCTTCTTTCCAGGTGGTGATATCACCAAAGGATCCGACGTACGCCACAATAATGTTCCTGACGATTTCCTTGGAGTTCCACCATTGATTTCTGTTAGCACTAAAAAGAATGCACAAGTAGATTCTATTCAGAAACCTGGAGTAATGGGAAGATTTATTCCCCGCGAGGTACGTGAAACGCCAGCACATATTGCACGGTGGCGCGGATGGAGTGAAGTTCTTTTCGCCGGAGCCTATGGAGAAATGCTTCAAAAGACAGAATTTTTCATGAATAATATAACAAGAAAAGGACAAGTTTTACCTCATTGGAAAATTGATCCTTCCGATCAACAAACTGGTAGATATTCATTTGGCCAACAAGCCTACCCACCTATTGCCAAGCTTCTGATAAAAGATCCAAAAGAATTTGGCGGTTCTTCCGGAGTACCAATTAACAATTCTGACATGCTAAAGATTGCTCCATGTTGGTATCCGGTTCATGCGTTGGGATACAACTTCCTACAGAGCAATGCCATTTCTTCCACTGTTATTGCCGAACGCATACGCGGCATAGTAAAAGGATATCAGAAATGCGGCTTCAAATGCGGCGAGGTCATTCTCGTCACGCATAGTATGGGAGGTTTGCTCGCCAGATCCTTGATGCACCCTAGATATGGAAATATGCTTAATGACAAGGATATAAAAATACTTGGAATATATCATAACGTGATGCCTACCTTAGGCGCCGCCAGTGCATATAAACGCATGCGTTTCGGTTTTCAGGAAAAGAGTGGCCCATTAAATACTCTCGCAGCCCAAGTTCTTGCCATTGACGGCGAACATGCCACAGCAATTCTCGCAAATACGCCAGCTCCTCTAGAGATGATGCCCGGCATGGCATATGGTCAAGAGTGGCTCAAAGTTGTTGACGCAAGTGATAAGTTGCTTTGGAGTTGGCCACGAGATAAGGAGAGTGCGCTGGAGGGCATTTACCTGCAACCTGCAAATGCTTGGTGGAGGCTAATAAATCCTTCGTGGGTGAACCCGGCAAATATTCCACTTAACAAAGGAGGAGGCATCGACAATGTCATGCAACGATTGAAAGATGCCTCTGCCTTATTAAAGGAAATAGAGAAAATTTTTCATCCAAATACATATGCAAGCTATTGCGCATCAAAAGAGTTCCTAAGCTATGGAGAAATAACGTTCAAAGTCATTGAAGGTCTTGAAATAAAAAAATCAGCCAACCAGGAAAATACAACGCCCCCACCAAATAAATGGAGGCTACTGACTGATGATGCAAAAGGCAACCTTACTATACAGGCGGGAACACGTGTTTTGAAGCTAAAATTACAACCAGCAAATTCCGCTGGCGATGAAACCGTCCCATCGGATCGTTCAGCAAAACACATACCTGGAAAAAAATTTGTCCATGGAGAGAAAGCTGGAACTGGATATGAACATCAAAATAGCTATACTCATCCACATGTTCTAGCATCTATGCTTTATTCAATTGTGCAAATTGCAAAAACAGCCAAATGGGAATGAGTATGCCAAATTATAAAAAAGTCCTTATATTCATCATTTCTATTCTATCGATCCAAACAAAGGCAAATGAGATTGAGCCGCAAAAAATACATGAGGCAAAAGAAATGAACGAAAACAGCATTCAAAGAAGAAAAATAGAAACATTATTCCAGAGGACAAAAAATATATGCTTTGGCAGATACCTGTTAAATCTACCGAACGAAGCAGAATTAATAGTCGGAAATTCGGCAGTGGATTTATTTAAAGGAGGCCCGGATAATTTAAAACGCCAGGCAGAAATTGATTTAAAAAAGATTCAATCCTTGAACATCTCACCTGAAATTATTTACAATGACAATGGTCCAATAGAAAACAGCTGGCAACTTCGATACTACAATAGCAGCTCAGCCAAAGAAGCCAATTTTATAATTTACCGGACGTTAATCAACAAAGGGGATTTCATATTTGCCATAGGCGATGCTGTAGGTAATGGCGACACCGAAAGAGCAACTGCAGAAAGACAGCTCATTCAAGCAAAAAGTCTCCGCTTGCGCGCTACTGAAGAGGTGCCAACCATGCCAGGCATTTGCGTAGAACACGGATTCATGAGCGAAAATCAGTATAAATATCAAGAAATAGACGACGTAGGTATTTATTTACCCAGCTTGCCAGATGTTACTTTCTCCATCAGCTCAAATAAAGATGCATACGGTGACTACCCACCGGCAGAATTTGAGTCAAGATTGCGCGGAGAACTATCGCTACTCCATCGCATACAAGACGCAAAAAAAATTCAAGGCAACAACTACCCCAAGCGCACTCTGCTGCGCGAAGGCAAGCGCACAGTTCAACACTGGAAAGGCGAAGAGTCGCTGATACGACGTACCGATGGCGTACATGATTTTGAATGGGCATTGGTGGGCAAACCGAAAGACATCGCAAATCCGTCTGTGCTGGAAGTCAAGATGTACACCAAAGTCGCCCACAACATGGTCGGTGCCGCCGAAGCAGCGTCGCTGACCGACGAGGAGGCGATAGCCTTGTGGGACAAGCTGCTGTCGGGCTTGAAGTTCCGGGTGAAAGTGCCGGGGGCACCGCCGGGTTCGTATTATATCGATCCGGACAAACCGGCGCAGTGACAGCTGGATAAGCTCATGCTGGCGCCATGCCGGCGATTACGCTAGCATGGCCTTTTGCCCGGAGCTTCCATGCCCATCACCCTGCGCCCCGCCCTGCCCGACGATATCGACGCCCTGTGGGCCTTGCGCACGGTAGCCGTGCGCGTCAGTTGTGCCACGCATTATGCGCCGGAGCAAATTGCTGTATGGACGGCTTCGACCGTGCCGCCTGCGTATGCCGCCATGCTGGCCGCAGGTGGCGGCATCGTGGCGATGCAGGATAATGCCATCACCGGCTACGCCATGCTGGACGCAAATAAGCAGGAAGTCGATGCCGTGTTTGTCGACCCCGCGTGCGCGGGCCTGGGCATCGGCAAGCGGCTGCTGGCGGCGCTGGAGCTGCTGGCGCGCCAGCGCGGCATAGTCCGCCTGCACCTGTCCGCGTCGCTCAATGCCGTGCCGTTTTACGCTGCCGCCGGCTTTGTTGCCTTGCGCGAGGAAGCGTATGCGCATCCCAGCGGCATCAGCCTAGCCAGCGTGGCGATGGAAAAGGCGCTGGCGGCCGCCTGAGCCGTCAATCGCCTGTCGCAGCAGCTTCGGACTCGGCCAGGCAGTGCTGCAGTTTCGCGATCAGGGCGCGCACTTCGTCGCCGGCCAGGTCCAGCGGGTCGCCCTGCGCGCCGACGGCGATCAGGCAGATGGCCGAGCCGTCGTACCAGGCGTCGAGGCGTTCTTCCTGATTATTCATAGTGTCTGGCTTCCTCTCGCAGGTCGGCAAGCAGATCAGCAGGCGCCGCGATGCTGGCGCTGCCCTGCGGCACGGGAAACACGGAAGCCAGCTGGTGATTGCTCGCCATGCCAGGCAGCCACTTGTTCAAAAAATCGTCGAGGGCGATGGCGCGCGGCTGGAAATACTCCCAGTCGCCGCTGGCGCACGCTTGCGCGAATACCGCTTCCGGCCAGAACGGGATGACGACCTTGCCGTCGACTTGCGCCGTGGCCCAGCCGTCGTGGTACAAGCCCCACACTTCTTGCGTATCGGCCACTTTGCGCACAAAGTAGGCATGGCGTTCGGCGGACGGCAGCCCCGCCACCTGCTTGAACTTTTCAGGATGCACGGTTTTCCCCTACCCCGTCCCAAACCCGTAAGTGCGGCGCGCACCAGCCCGTCACCATGTCGAGGGCGTCCAGTATCACGTCTTCCAGCGGCCCCTCCTGCGTGGCGGGGCGCAGTTCGTGCAGCAAGGCGGCCACTTGCGCGGCCGTCACGCCGCTGGCCTTATAGCGCAGCAAGATGGCGCGCAGCGCGAGCAAACCTGCCCTGGCGTCCAGCGCGGCCAGCAAGTCCCGGTCGATGTCGGCGATGATGGTTTGCGTGGTGTGCGCCATCTCAATCCGCCTCCCATGCGATGGCGGCCGGCCGCGCGCCGCCTGTCCTGAAAAACGCGACAAAGGCACGCTGGCAGTGTTCCACCTCCACGCACCATGCCTCGGGATACTCGTCCACCTGGCCATTGGCCAGCAGATAGCTACAGGTGCCCTCTGCCTCCTCGTCACCCAGTGTATGAAAACTCAAGTCGTCCTGCCCCGACAGATACATCAGCCAGGCATTGCCGCCATTGCGCAGCATGCACAGGGCCGGGCCCTGTTCCGCCTCCGTGGCCCTGGTCAGCCACAATTCGCATTGCGCCAGCGCACACGCTTCCTGCAGTGCCTGTTCCAGCGCCTGCACGCTGTCGAGCACACGCGGCTCGCCATGCAAATTCAATTCCATCATCATGTTTTGCTCCCGCTCAGATCGTTTGTCGCCAGCGCCGTGCTCAGGTACAGCTTGCCGCTCAGGTCTTGCAGCAGGCTGCTCTGGCGCAGGCGGTCCATCACGGGCCCTTTCACCTCGGCCAGGTTCAGGCTGATGCCGCGCTTGATCAGCGCGCCGTTGAGCTCGATCAAGCCCAGCAAGGCCGTGCTGTCGATCTGGTTGACGGCCGACAAGACCAGCACCAGGTGGCGCGCCGTCGGATGGCCACGCAATTCGTCCTCGACGCGCTCCGTGACGGCTTCCACATTGCCGAAGAACAGGCCGGCATCGATACGCAGCAGCAACACGTCCGGCAGGGTTTGGGCCTCGTAGCGCTCCACGTTGCGGAAGTGCTCGCTATTCGGAATACGCCCCAGCACGGCGATGTGCGGACGGCTCGCGCGCCAGATCAAGGTGCCCATCGACAGCAGCACGCCGATCACCACGCCCGCCTCCACGCCCAGCACCAGCACGCCGGCCGTCGTTGCCAGCAGGGCCAGCGCATCGCTGCGGTCGTAGCGCCATGACAATTTCAAGGTGTCCCAGTCCAGCAGGCTGGCCACGGCAAAGATGATGGTGGCCGCCAAGACCGGCAGCGGCAACAGTGCCAGCCAGCCCGTGGGCGCCACCAGCGCCAGCGCCAGCAAGCCCGCAGTGATGATGCTGGCCAGCGGCGTATTCGCGCCCGCCTGGAAATTGACGGCCGAGCGCGAGATGGAACCGGTGACGGGGAAGCCGCCCGACAGCGCGCTGGCCACGTTGGCGGCGCCCAGGCCCAGCAGTTCTCGGTTCGTGTGCAGTTTTTCACCGCGCTTTTGCGCCAGCGTCTGGGCGGCGGACATGCTCATCAAAAAGATGATGAAGGCGATCAGCAGCGCCGGCGACAGCAAGGTGCGCCAATGAGCGCTGGAGGTGGCCAGGTTCAGGCCCGGCAAGCCGCTGGGCACGTGGCCCGTCGTCTGCACGCCCATCGCTTCCAAGCCGCCATAGGCGACGAGCGCGATGCCTGCCAGCACCAGCGCCATCGGCGCCAGGCGCGCGCCCACGTCGGCCACCACCTTGTTCAAGCCGCAACGCTGCATCAGGCGCGACGCGTAGCGCTTGGCCAGCCACAGGAACAACAGGCCAGACAGCCCCAGCACGAGGCTGGGCGCATGCCAGTGGGGAATGCTGGCACCCAGCAAGGGCGTGATTTGCCCCCAGATGATCAGGATGGCGGCGCCATTGCTGAACCCGCTAATCACGGGGCGCGACAAAAAGCTGGCCATGAAGCCCAGGCGCAGCACGCCGCACAGCAGCAGGACCAGGCCGCTGATGAAAGCCAGCTGGGCGGCCAGGACGATATATAAGGAGGAACCGGGGTCGGCCAGCGGCGCCAGCGCGGCGGCCGTCATCAGCGAGACGATGGCCATGGGGCCTACCGATTGCGTCATGCTGCTGCCGAACAAGGCGTACAGCACGGGCGGCAGGATGCTGGCATAGATGCCCACCACGGGCGGCAAACCGGCCACCAGCGCGTAGGCCATGCCTTGCGGCACCATCATCATGGCGACAACGATACCGGCAGTGATGTCCCCGGCCAACAGAGGACGCCGGTATTGCCTGAGCCAGAGCAGCATGATGAAATCCCAAAATCTGAAAACCGAAGCCTATCATGCGACGAGGCTGGCTGACAGGGGGAGCGTGCTTAGTCTGCCAGCAATTGCGCCTTCACGGCATCGAGGATTTCCGCCGACAGGGCCTCGTCATCGACGGATCGGGCCAGCACCATGGCGCCCACCATGGCGGCAAACGTGGCGATCGCCTGCTGGCGACGCTCTTCCGGCGCACTATCGGGCAGCAAATCCTGCAGCAGCGCGAACTGCTGCTGCGTGGCTTGCGTAAACGCAGGACGCGCGCCAGGCGACATGCGTGCCGCATCGACGCCCATGGCCGCCGCCGGGCAACCGCTGCCCGGCTGGTCGCGGTGCCTGGTGGTCAGATAGTTCTCGATAATGGCCGGCAGCGCCCGCTGCGGGTCGCTGGCAACCTTCCCCCGCCAGCCTTCCAGCGATTTATTCAAGGCATGCTGGCACGCCTCGATCATCAAGTCTTCCTTGGACGCGAAATGACCGTAGAAGCCGCCATGCGTGAGGCCAGCGTTCTTCATCAGGTCAGCCACGCCGATGCCGTCGTAACCCTTTTCGCGGAACAATCTGGCCGCCACGTCCACGATGCGCTCGCGGTTCAACGCCGCCTGTTCCCTGCTCACTTTCATGCTGGCCTCCCACTATGATGTCAATCATCATATAATTTTACACCCGTTTGCGCCACTCTGTTAGCAAGCGCACCGTCGGATGCTGGCGCCGCGCCGATACTGAATCTTCGTTTCCACGGAGGCCAGCATGAACGAGAACAAGGACCAGTCCGCCGGTAACTTGCAGCGCCGCATACAGCAGGAGCAGGATGGCCGCGATGCAGCCAAGCCCACCGAGCAAAAAAGCAAGTCCCCCGTGCAGACAGGCAGCCGTAGCCAGCCAGTCCCTCCCCTGCCCGCCCAGCACCTGGCCAAGCCCGGCATCGAAGCGCAGATGCAGTTGAAACCCCGCTTCCTGGCACCCGACTACTGTGGCAGCGGCAAGCTGGCCGGCATGGTGGCCATCATCACGGGCGGCGATTCGGGCATCGGCCGCGCCGTGGCCGTGCTGTACGCGCGCGAAGGGGCCGATGTCGCCATCATTTACCTGAACGAACACGCGGACGCCAACGAGACGCGCCGCTATGTGGAAGCGGAAGGCCAAAGCTGCCTCCTGATCCCCGGCGATGTGCGCGAACAGGGCTTTTGCCAGCAAGCCGTCAGCCAGGTGATGGAACGGTTCACACACATCGACGTGCTGGTCAACAACGCGGCCTTCCAGGAACATGCCGAATCGCTGCTGGACTTGAGCGAGGAACGCTTCGACCTCACCATGAAAACCAATGTGTACGGGTACTTTCACATGGCCAAGGCCGTGCTGCCCCATTTGCAGCGCGGCGCTGCCATCATCAACACGGGGTCCGTGACGGGTTTGCGAGGGTCGAAGCACTTGCTCGACTATTCCACCACCAAGGGCGCCATCCATGCCTTCACCATGGCGCTGGCCGGCAACTTGCTCGACAAGGGCATCCGCGTCAACGCCATCGCACCGGGCCCCGTCTGGACGCCGCTTAACCCAGCCGACAAGACGCCGGAGGACATCCAGAAATTCGGCGCGGACACGGACATGCGCCGGCCGGCCCAGCCGGAGGAATTATCACCCGCCTACGTCTTCCTGGCTTCGCCCGCCTGTTCCAGCTACATCACGGGCATCGTCCTGCCCGTCACCGGCAGCGCGGGAGAATAAGCGATGGCGCGCGCACTGTGGAAAGGCGCCATCAGCTTCGGCCTCGTGCACATCCCGGTCGAGCTGATTTCAGCCAGCCTCGAGCACGAACTGGATTTGTCCATGCTGGATCGGCGCGACTTCGCGCCCATCGGCTACAAGCGCTACAACAAGCGCACGGGCAAGGAAGTCGAGTGGGACGACATCATCAAGGGCTATGAGTACAAGAAGGATGAATACGTGGTGCTGTCCGATGAAGATTTAAGGCAGGCGAATGTGAAGGCCACGCAAACCATCGCCATCGACACCTTTGTCGATGCGGTCGAGGTGCCGCTGACCTTTTACGAGCACCCGTATTACCTGCTGCCCGCCAAGGGCGGCGAAAAAGTCTATGCGCTGCTGCGTGAAACCTTGCGCAAGGCCAATAAGGTGGGTATCGCCAGCGTGGTCATGCGCACCAAGCAGCACCTGTGCGCGCTTGTGTGCGTCGGCGACGCCATCGTGCTCAACACCCTGCGCTACGCCGATGAACTGCGCCCTACGGATGACCTGGACTTGCCCGGCAGTACCCTGAAGGCAGCGGGCATATCCGAGAAAGAACTCAAGATGGCCATGTCGCTGGTGGAAGGCATGAGCGACACGTGGCAAGCGGCGCAATACCACGACAGCTATCGCGCAGACGTGCTGGCGCTGGTGAAGAAAAAGATCAAGGCGAAACAGACCAGGACCATCACGCCGCCTGCGCCCGAAGCGGCCGAAGAACGCAGCGGCAATGTGATCGACCTGGTCGCCCTCTTGCAGCAAAGCCTGGGCAAGAAAATGCCCGCCGCGCCAGTGCGCAAGCGCACGGCCTCCTCCACCTCCCGAAAACCGCCGCCAGCCAGACACAAGGCGGCCTGAAGCACGTATGGCCCCCGGGAGACTCTTTAATAATATAAATGCATTGACTTTGATCAAGCTTCTCGCTAGCGTATGCACACAGCCTGCCGCCCGGCAAGCCCTGTCATGCCTGCGGAAGAACAATGGATGCCGAGTTAGATCAGCTTATCCTCAACGGCGCCCCTGGCGGCGTTGTCATCACCAACGAAGAGCATGTCATCGTGCGGTGGACCGCCGGGGCGCAGCGCATTTTTGGCTATGCCATCGACGAAGCACTGGGCCGCACACTGTGGGAACTGGTCTCGCTGCCGGGTCAGGCGGAAGCGGCCCCGCTCATCAACGAGCAACTGGCGCTGCATGGCTGCTATGACCGCGAATCGCTGCGGCGACGCAAGGATGGCGAACTCATCTACGTCGATGTGGCCTGCCAGGCCGCACGCGCCACGCCCGACTCCCCCTGCTACCTGATTTCCACCATGAAGGACACGACCTTGCTGAAGGCGGCGCGCGACGCCCAGTTTGTCGATGTGCGCTACCGGGTGCTGTTCGAATCGACGCCGGACAGCGTCATCATGGTCAATGCCACGGGCGCCATCGTGCTGGCCAACGAGCAGGCGCAGCGCCTGTTCGGCTATGCGGAGGGCGAATTGAGCGGCCGGCAAATCGATACGCTGTTGCCGCAACGCCTGCGCCACGCGCATGTGGGACACCGCGTGCGCTACTTTGACCAGCCCCGTACGCGCACCATGGGCGCCGACCTGGAATTGCTGGGCTTGCGCAAGGACAATGTCGAGTTCCCCGTCGAAATCAGCCTCTCTCCCATCCAGACGGAGATCGGCACCTTCGTCATCAGCGCCATCCGCGATGTCAGCGACCGGCGCCGGGCCGAGCAGAAGTTCCGCGGCTTGCTCGAATCGGCGCCGGACGCCATCGTCATCGTCAACGGCAATGGCGAGATTGTGCTCGTCAACTCGCAAACGGAACGCCTGTTCGGCTATTCCCGCGCGGAGCTGCTGGGACGCAATGTGGAAGTGCTGATCCCGGCCCGCTACGCGCATGATCATCCGCAACACCGGCAAGCCTTTTCCACGGCGCCGCGCGCCCGCTCCATGGGCGCAGGCCTGGAACTGTATGGCTTGCGCCGCGACGGCACCGAATTTCCCGTCGAAATCAGCCTGTCGCCGCTGGAAACGGACGAAGGCGTGCTGGTTTCGTCAGCCATCCGCGACATCACCGAGCGCAAGCGCATCGAACACACGCTCAATGAGCAGAAAATCGAACTGGAACGGGCCAGCCAGGCGAAGGACCGCTTTCTCACCAGCATGTCGCACGAATTGCGCACACCGCTGAATGCCATCCTCGGCTTTGCCCAGCTGCTGGCCAACGAATCGCTGCCCGCGACCGTGCTGCAAAAGCGCGCCTTCGTGCAAAACATCGTCACCTCGGGCCGCCACCTCCTTACCCTGATCAATGAAATCCTCGACCTGGCGAAGATCGAGTCAGGCAGCCTGAGCCTGTCGATCGAGCCGGTGGCGCTGCCCGCGCTGATCGAGGAAGTGCGCGTGATGATGGAAGAACAGGCGCAGCAGCGCCAGCTCGAGATGGCCTTTTCGGACTGCGAGCAGCTGACCGTCAGGGCCGACCATACGCGCCTCAAGCAGGTGCTTCTGAACCTGCTGTCGAACGCCATCAAATACAACCGTCCCTCCGGCAAGGTAGTGCTGGAAATTTCGCAGCCCGATGTGCAGCGCGTGCGCATCGCCATCCGCGACACGGGCAAGGGCCTGGACGAGGCGCAGATGGAAGAACTGTTCCAGCCGTTTAACCGCCTGGGGCAGGAAGCGGGCAGCGAGGAAGGTACGGGCATCGGCCTGGTCGTCACCAAGCGCCTGGTCGAACTGATGGGCGGCACCATGGGCGTGCACAGCTGCGTCGGCGTGGGCAGCGTGTTCTGGATAGAACTCGACACCATGGCCGCGCCGCCCGAAAGGATGTCACTGGCCACGGAGGGGCTGGCCGAGCCTGCTGGCGACGCCGCGACCGATGCCGGCGGCCAGGCCCTGCTGCTGTACGTGGAAGACAATCCGGCCAGCCTGCGGCTGGTGGAAGACATTGTCAGCTTCCTGCCCCATCTGCGCATGATCTCGGCCACCGACGCGCGCCAAGGCATCGCGCTGGCGCTGGAGCGCCGCCCTGATGTGATCTTGATGGATATCAACCTGCCCGGCATGAATGGCAACCAGGCGCAGCGCATCCTGCGCAACGATCCGCGCACGGCGCACGTCCCCGTCATCGCGCTGACGGCCAATGCCATGAAGGGCGACATCCGGCACGGCCTGGCCGCGGGCTTTTTCCGCTACCTGACCAAACCCGTCGAGATTCCCCAGCTCAACGCTGCCATCGACGAAGCCCTGCAACTGACGCGCGCCGCCCTGCCATTCAAGCCGGCGGACTGAAACCCAGCTTTTTCATGGCCGCATCGATGCCCCTGGCGCTGCGCGCATAGCCAGCCCAGGGCGCATTGCCCACGTCGAGGCGGCTGTGGACGTTGCTCACCGTCCATTGATCGCCTGCCTTCAGCTTGTCGAGCTCATCCCAAGCCAGCGGCACGGAAATACCCAACCCCGAACGCGTGCGGGCCGACCACGCGCATACGGTGGTGGCGCCCCGGCCATTGCGCAAATAATCGATGAAAGTCTTGCCGACGCGGTTGGCGGGACCGCTCTTGACGACAAAACGCGCCGGTATATGCTGCGCCAGGTGCGCCACGATGGCTTGCGAAAACGCCTTTACGGTATCCCAGTCGTATTTCGGGCGGATCGGCACGACCACATGCAAGCCCTTGCCGCCGCTGGTTTTCAACCAGGCGGGCAGCCCCAGCTCCGTCAGGAAGGCGCGCAGCAGCACCGCCGCTTCGCGGATGGCTGGCCAGACCACGCCCTTGCCCGGGTCCAGGTCGAACACCAGGCGGTTCGGCATGTCGTAGGCGCTGGCGAGCGCGTTTTGCGTGTGAAATTCCACCACATTCCACTGCGCCGCCGACAACAAGCCCTGTACGCTGGCCACTTCCAGCATGGGGGCATGCTGCGGGTCCAGGCCGGGATCGAGCTGTCTGATACCCGGCATTGTCGCGGTATCCGCGTGCTTCTGGAAAAACAGTTCGCCGCCCACGCCGGCCGGCGCGCGCACCAGCGACACGGGCCGGCCCCGCAGATGCACGAGCATCAGCTTGCCCACCAGCGCGTAGTAGCGCACCAGGTCGATCTTTCTGGCGCCGCTGTCCGTGTCGATCACCCTGTCCGCATGGCTGACCTTGAAACTGGCCGGCAAGACGCTGTCGGGCGTGGATTGCTTCTGCATGGTCTTCTCCCTGTCGATCCGCTGCGCCCGCTCGCGCACGATGGCGGCCGGCTTTTTATCCTCGCGCAAGCCGTGAAACACGGCGTGGCGCACGGCACCGCCACTGGTCCATTGCGCAAAACTCACTTCGGCCACCAGCTGCGGCTTGACCCAGATGGGCTGGCGCACGCCCCCCGCCTTGCCCGCGAACGGACTGGCATTAACGGACAGAGCGTCGAGGCGGCGCCGCAAGTCGCGCAAGACGGCATCGTCAAAGCCGCTGCCCACATTGCCTGCGTAGCGCAAATCCCCGTGCGCATCATGCACGCCCAGCAGCAGTGAACCGATCCCTACACGCGCGCCCTGCGGCACCGTATAGCCACCGATGACGAATTCCTGGCGCAACCCGCATTTGAGCTTGATCCAGTCGCCGGAGCGCCGCGTGACGTAGGGCGAACCGCGCCGCTTGCCGATCAACCCTTCCAGCCCCAGGCGGCAAGCCTGGTCCAGCAGTTGCTGCGGCGCAGCATCGAGCGCCACACTGAAACGCACCAGGGGCGAGACGGGCAATTTTTCCAGCAACCCCTGCAGCAGTGCCCTGCGCGCCTCGACGGGCTGGCTCCGCAAATCGTGACCATCGAAATACGCCACGTCGAACAGGTAATACACAATGTCGCTGCTCGTTTGCGCATCGAACGCGCGCTGCAAGGCACCGAAATCCGGATGGCCGCTGGCGTCGTTGACGACGATCTCACCGTCGTACCAGCCTGGCGGCAAACCCATCTTTTCCAACGCCTGCCGCAGCGTCGGCAATTTGGCCGTCCAGTCATTGCCATTGCGCGTGATTAAAACAACATGATCACCATCGCTACGCGCGAGCAGGCGGTAGCCGTCGAATTTCACCTCGAACAACCATTCCTGCGGGTCTGGCGGCGGAGCGTCAACCAGGGTGGCCAACTGGGGCGACAGGGTGGCGGGCAGCCTGGCGGCTGGCGCTGCAGCCTGCTCCACGCTCTTCTTACGCCTGGGCATGGCCTTGTTCTTGACGCTGTCGGGGAATTCGTCCACGACGGAAAATTCCACTGCCGGCCGGGCAAACGCGTCTTTTTCCTTGATCAGCAGCCAGGCAGGCTGCTTTTCGCTGCGCTTGTCTCCCCCGCCTTTCATGCGCACCAGCACCCAGTTCCCCTGCATCTTATGGCCATGCAAGGTGAATTTCAGCTCGCCGGCCGCCAGAGCCGCGCGCGCGTCCGGCGTCGCAGACTGCGCTTGCCATGTCCCGTGGTCCCATATGATGACCTTGCCCGCGCCATACTGTTTTTCGGGGATCGTGCCTTCAAAACCGGCGTAGGCCAGGGGATGGTCTTCCACCTGCACCGCCATGCGCTTGTCGCGCGGGTCGTAGCTGGGCCCTTTCGGTACGGCCCAGCTTTTCAGCGTGCCATCGAACTCCAGGCGAAAGTCATAGTGCAAACGGCTGGCCCAGTGCTTCTGGATCACGAAGGTGAGCACCTCATTCGCATCCTCGCCGCCACCTGCCGGCTCCGGCGTGGCGGCGAAATTGCGCTTGGCTTGATAGGTTTTCAAGGCGGCTTTCATGGCGGACCCATGCGGTGACGATGGCATCGAGTCTAGGCTGCCGAAGGCTGTGGCGCGGTACGCCAGCTAACAGAGTGCGTCTACGCTGCAGGCCATGCGGCAAGGCAGTCACACGGCAAGTGTAAGTATTTGTAATGGCGTGTCAACGCAATTGCCGCACGGCGCGTTTTTGGCTCAGTGACAGGGGAAATGCATCTCCTGAACGACAACCCACTTCTCGAGGAACTGCACCATGAAAAAAGTAATCGCTACTCTGATCGCCGGCTTGTTCGCTACCGCAGCCTTCGCTCAAACGCCAGCAGTGCCTGCCAAGGCCGAAGCCAAGCACACCAAGGAAGTGGCTAAAGCAGAAGCGAAAGAAACCAAGGCTGTCGTGAAAGCCGATGCCAAGGAAGCCGCCGTCGCAGCTGATGCAAAAGCCGATGTCGCCAGCGCCAAGGCCGATGCCAGCGCCACCAAGGCCAAAGCCCATAAAAAAGCGAAAAAAGCCAAGGCCAAGGCTGACGAAGCCAAAACTGAGGCAACCGCAGCAGCAGCCAAGTAATCAGTTCCGCGCGTTTTCCGCGCCACATAAAAAGACAGCTTCGGCTGTCTTTTTTCGTTTTCATGCCGCCATCATTCAGCAACAGCCAATAAAACAGCTGATTGTAAGAAAGTGTAAACAAGGTCAACGGCAAGCTTGCGGGGCGCGTTTTATGCTCAGTGACACGGGAATCATCCCGGCACCAACAGACATACCAGACAAACCACCACTGAGGACTGCACCATGAAAAAACGCATTTTCAACCTGAGCGCTACCCTGATCGCCGGCCTGTTCGCTACCGCTGCCTTTGCTCAAACACCCGCAGCGCCAGCAGCCTCGGTTCCCGCCAAAGTGGAAGCGGCCCATACCAAGGCTGTCGTGAAAGCCGACGCCAAGGAAGCGCAAGCCGTTGTGAAAGCGGATGCCAAAGAAGCGAAAGCCGTCGTCGCCGCTAAAACGGAAGTGGCAAGCGCCAAGACCGAAGCAACTGCCACCAAAGCAAAGGCACATCACAAGGCCAAGCACACCAAGGCCAAGGCCGACGCAAAAATGGCTTCGGCCACCGCTGAAGCAGCACCAGCAGCAGCCAAGTAATCATCGACACACCATCGCTCACCACTCGCCAGGAAAACAAAATGAAAAAAGTTATCGCCACCCTCGTCGCCAGCCTGTTCGCTACCGCAGCCTTCGCCCAAACCCCTGCCGCCCCGGCAGCGCCCGCCAAGGCGGAAGCGGCCCACACGAAAGCCGTGGCCAAGGCAGAAGCCAAGGAAACCAAGGCTGTCGTGAAAGCAGATGCCAAGGAAGCGGTCGTCGCCGCCGATGCAAAAGCCGATGTCGCCAGCGCCAAGGCCGATGCCAAAGCCACCAAGGCCAAGGCCCATCACAAGGCAAGCAAAGCCAAGGTGAAAGCGGATGCAGCGAAAGCGGCAGAAACCGTTCCGGCAACGCCAGCACCAGCGAAGTAAACGCGAACACAGCCACGGGAGCGCGTCCGCCGGGTCTGCGCTAGCGTGGCCACTTCGCCTGCAATACCAGGGACAGCTTCGGCTGTCCCTTTTGCATGGCGCAGTCTCCGCCGCGCCTTCATGCGAACTTCATCGAACAGGTCAGCTTGCGCGCGACAAAGCGCTGCACATGAGCGACACTGGCACTCCGTCCATCGCCACGAAAGCTGTCCATGCGCCGCCTGCCCCTGTCATTCCTCGCTACTCTCCTCATGTCCTGCGCCGCCCTGGCGCAGGACAGCGCCTCCGCCACCATCGCGCAAGTCCTGCAAGCCCAGGACGGCGACATCCATGGCGACCTGCGCGCCGTCGTCGTGCTGCGCGACGGCGCCATCGTGGCCGAGCGCTATTACAACGGCGAGACGGCCGACACCCTGCACGACATCCGCTCGGCCGGCAAAAGCATCACCGCGCTGCTGGTGGGCGCGGCCGTGGAGCGTGGCCAGCTGGCGACAACAAAAACGGCGGGCGACTACTGGCCGGGAGTGGCAGGCAGCCCAGCAGGCAAAATCATCCTCGACGACTTGCTCACCATGCGTTCGGGCCTGGCCGCCTTTGACGAAGACGAACACTCGCCGGGCAATGAAGACAAGCTCGACGAGGCGTCCGACCCCGACGCCTTTGTGCGCGGCGTGCCGGCCGCCGCTGCACCGGGCAGCATCTACCGCTACAACTCGCTGGGTTCGTATATCGCCGGGCGCGTGGTGGAAAGCGCCAGCGGCGCCGACCTGGAAGACTATGCCGCCAAGGTCCTGTTCGCGCCGCTGGGCATCACCCGCTGGAGCTGGGGCCGCGACGTCGCCAACCACCCGAAAGGACAGGGCAATCTGTCGCTGCGCGCACGCGACACGGCGAAGATTGGCCAGATGGTGCTGGACAAGGGCACGGTCGATGGCCGACCGGTCATCGACGCCGCCTGGCTGCAAGCCGCGCTGGCGCCGCGTGCAGCCATCGGCGCCGTGGACCGCTACGCCGACAGCTACGGCTATTTCTGGTACGCGAAAACGCAGGACATAGGGGACAAGAAGATCGCCGTGCATTTCGCCTCGGGCAATGGCGGCAACAAGATCTATGTGATCCCCGCGCGCCGCATGGTGGTGAGCATCGCATCGAGCGCGTATGGAAAGGGCTATGGACAGCGCCGTTCGGAAGACATCCTGAAGGCCATCCTGAAGGCGGATGCAACGCAGATGTAAGCGTTTGTAATGACCGTCAACGCAAGCGTTCGGGGGCGCGTTTTATGCTCAGTGACACGGGAATCATCCCGGCACCAACAGACACACCAGACAAACCACCACTGAGGACTGCACCATGAAAAACGTAATCGCCACCCTGATCGCCGGCCTGTTCGCTACTGCTGCCTTTGCTCAAACGCCTGCAGCTCCTGCCACCCCGGCAGCCTCGGTTCCCGCGAAAGTGGAAGCGGCACACACCAAGGCCGTCGTGAAAGCGGACGCCAAAGAAGCCAAAACGGTCGTCAAAGCCGATGCGAAAGAAGCGAAAGCAGTCGTTGCCGCGAAAACGGAAGTAGCCAGCGCGAAAACCGACGCTGCCGCTACCAAAGCCAAGGCGCACCACACCGCCAAGAAAACCAAGGCCAAAGCTGACGAAAAGCTGGCATCGGCCACCGCCGCTGCACCAGCACCGGCACCAGCCAAGTAATTCCGACACACTATACTGACCACACCATACCAAGGATCTCATCATGAAAAAAGTTATCGCCACCCTGATCGCCAGCCTGTTCGCCACCGCCGCTTTCGCCCAGACGCCAGCCGTCGCGCCAGTCGCTCCCGTGGCACCGGTTCCTGTCGTCGCCCCTGTCGCCAAGGCAGAAGCGCCGGCAGCCGCAGTCAAGCCAGCGGCGCACAAGAAAGCCAAGCATCACAAGGCGAAAAAAGCCGCAGCGGCAACGCCAGCAGCTCCGGCCGCAGCGGCAGCTTCCGCACCGGCAGCAGCGCCAGCCAAGTAATCGCAGCGGCACCAAGCAAAAAGACAGGGTTTTCCCTGTCTTTTTTTTCGTCCGATTTTTCGTCTGTTTATTTCGGCATCAGCACCGTGTCGATGACATTGATCACGCCATTCGATTGATACACATCGTAGGTACTGATGTTGGCGCTATTGCCGCCCTCATCCATTACGACGATGTTGTGCATGCCGTTCATGGCGAACATCAGCTTGCCCCCGCTGGCCGTGGGCAGGATCGCTTTGCCGTCGTGCATCTTGATTTCCTTGGCCAGCGCCTTGAAGTCATATTTGCCGGGCACCACGTGGTAGGTGAGGATTTTGCTCAGCGTCGCCTTGTTTTCGGGTTTGACCAGGGTCTCGACAGTGCCGGCGGGCAGCTTGCCGAAGGCCGCATTCGTCGGCGCGAACACGGTAAATGGCCCCTTGCCTTTCAAGGTATCGACCAGGCCGGCAGCCTTGACGGCAGCCACCAGGGTCGTGTGGTCAGCCGAATTGACAGCGTTATCGACGATGTCCTTGGACGGATACATGCTCTGACCACCCACCATGGTCGTCATGTCGGCGGCAAAGGGGGCGCTGGCGGCCAGCATGGAAGTGATGAACAGTGCTGCGGGAACGAAGGTGCGCATGGTGATATCTCCTGGATGACTGCGTTTGCGTGATTGCAGGAGTATTTACGCGCCCTTTGCGCAAACGGATTCAACTGACTGCAAACAAAAAAACGGCGCCGTGCAAACGCACGACGCCGTTCCCGATATGCATCCCTTGCCGCGGGCAGGACACTCCAGCCCGCGGTGCCGGGAAACTAGTTGGCCGCGACCTGCGGCTCCGCCTCGCCCCAGCCGCCGCCCAGGGCGCGGATCAGCGCCACCGTGGTGACGGCGCGGTTTCCGCGCAATTGGACGGCGTTGCGCTCGATGGTCGCCAGGTTGCGCTGTGCGTCGAGCAGATCGAGGTAGCTGGAACGACCCGCGTCGTACAGCTTTTGCGCCAGGTCGGCCGAACGGCGCGCCGAGACGACGGCTTCGTCGATCTGCTGCGTCTGGCCCGACAGGATGCGCAGGCCGGCCAGGTTGTCTTCCACCTCGGCGAAGGCCACCAGCACGCTCTGGCGATACGTCGCCACCGACTCTTCCAGCTGCGCTTCGCTGCGGCTCACGGCAGCTTTATTACGTCCGCCGTCGATGATGGGGATCGACATCAGGGCGCCCAGCAGCCAGGAGCGGCTGCTCCACTTGAAGATGTCCGAGAAGGTGTCGGACGCACCGCCGCCGGAGGCGTTCAGGGTCAGGGCCGGGAACATGGCAGACTTCGCCACGCCGATGCGCGCATTCGACGCTTCCATGGTGCGCTGCGCCGACGCGATGTCGGGACGGCGCTCCAGCAGGGACGATGGCATGCCGGCCGGGATCACGGGCAGGAAGCCGCTGTCCTGCAGCGGGTTGACGGTCGCCGTGAAGCTGGCGGCCGGCTTGCCCAGCAGGACGGCCAGCGCATGTTCGCTGGTGGCGCGCTGGCGCTGCAGACCGATGGCTTCGGCGCGCGTCGTCGACAGCTCCGTGCGGGCACGGGACAGGTCGAATTCGCCGATGTCGCCCAGGTCATAGCGGCGCTGGTTCACATGCACGCTTTCCTCGCGCAGGCGCACCGTCTGTTCCAGGGTCGCCAGTTCGGCATCCGTGGCGCGCAGCTGGAAGTAGGTTTGCGCCACGTCCGCCTGCAAGGACAGCAGCACCGAACGGTAGGTCGCTTCCACGGCCAACGCATCGCTGCGCGAGGCGCTGACATTCGATGCCACCCTGCCGAACAAATCGACTTCGTAGCTGGCCGTCAGGTTGGCCTGGTAGACGTTGGTCGCCGCCACCGGTGCGCCGTTCGGCAAGCCGAGCGACACGGCCGAAGCGCGGTTGCGCTGGCCGCCCACGTTGACGCCCACTTGCGGAATGCGGTCCGCTTCTGCGATGCCGGCAATGGCCCTCGCCTGCTTGACGCGGGCCGCGGCCACCGCCAGATTGGCGTTGGCTTGCGTGGCTTCGTTGATCAGGCTGGTCAACGCCGGATCATTGAAGGCCAGCCACCATTCGCCGCGCGCCTGGCGCTCGGCAGGCACGCCCTGCTTCCAGCGCGTGCCATCGGCTGCTGTCTGCACGGCCGGCAAGGTTTGCGCTTCCTTGAACGCCGTCGGCGTCTCGATCTGCGGCTGCTTGAACTCCGGCGCCGCGCAGGCGGCCAGCAGCACGGCGGCGGCCATGGCGGTCAGCACGGGCTTGACGCGCCCGACGATTTCCTTGGTTTTCAATATATATCTCCTTCCAGGTCCAGCGCTGGCGCGGCGACAGGCTTGGCGGCAGCGGCGGCTGGTTTTTTCTCAAAACGCTGCGCCAGGGTGCGCAGCAGTACATAGAACACGGGCGTCAGGAACAGGCCGAAGAAGGTCACGCCCAGCATGCCGGCGAACACCGCCACGCCCATGGCATGGCGCATTTCCGAACCGGCACCGTGCGAGAACACGAGGGGCACCACGCCCATGATGAAGGCGATCGACGTCATCAAAATCGGACGCAGACGCAAACGGCACGCTTCCAGCGCCGCTTGCACGACGGTGCGGCCATGTTCTTCCAGTTCGCGGGCAAATTCCACGATCAGAATCGCATTCTTCGACGCCAGTCCCACCAGCACGAACAGCGCGATCTGGGTGAACACATTGTTGTCGCCACCGGTCAATTTGACGCCCAGCAAGGCGCACAGGATCGACATCGGCACGATCAGGATCACGGCCAGCGGCAGGGTCCAGCTTTCGTACTGGGCAGCGAGCACCAGGAACACCAGCAGCACGCACAGCGGGAACACATAGATCATCGTATTGCCGGACAAGATGTCCTGATAGGTCAGCTCCGTCCATTCATACGAAATCCCCTGCGGCAGCACTTCCTTGGCGATGCGTTCCAGCGCGACTTGCGCCTGGCCGCTCGATACGCCAGGGGCTGCGCCGCCGTTGAAATCGGCTGCGGCGTAGGCGTTGTAGCGCTGCACGCGGTCCGGACCATAGCTGTCCTTGACGCGCATCAACGACGACAACGGGATCATTTCGCCCTTGTTATTGCGGACTTTCAGCTGCGCGATATCCTGCGCATGCGAGCGGAACTCGGCATCGGCTTGCACGCGCACCTGGTAAGTGCGGCCAAACTGGTTGAAGTCATTCACGTACAGCGAACCGAGGTTGATCTGCAAGGTCTGGTAAATCGTTTGCAGCTGCACGCCCATCTGCTTGGCCTTCACGCGGTCAACGTCGGCGAACAGCTGCGGCACGTTGATCTGGTAGCCCGAGAACACGCCCGCCAGTTCCGGCGTCTGGTACGCTTTCGCGGCCAGCGCCTGGGTGGCGTTGTACAGCGCGTCGTAACCGAGGTTGCCGCGATCTTCGATCATCATCTTGAAGCCGCCGATGGTGCCCAGGCCGTTGACCGGCGGTGGCGGGAAGACCATGATGAAGGCGTCCTGGATGCCGCCCAGGCGTTTGTTGATCTCGGCCGCGATGGCACCGCCCGACAATTCCTTGGTGGTACGCTCGTCGAACGGCTTCAGCGTGGCGAAGACGATGCCGGCGTTCGGCGCATTGGTAAAGTCGTTGATCGACAGGCCGGGGAAGGCGATGGTCGACTCGACGCCAGGCACCGACTTGATGACGTCGGACATACGGCGCACGACATCTTCCGTGCGGTCCAGCGAAGCGGCGTCAGGCAATTGCGCAAAACCCACCAGGTATTGCTTGTCCTGCGCTGGCACGAAGCCGGCCGGCACGGACTTGAAGGTGAAAATGGCGGCGACGACCAGCAGTGCATACACGCCCAGCGAGGCGCTCTTGCGGCCCAGGACGCCCTTCACGCCCGCTTCATAGCGGTGCGAAGCGCGGCCGAAGAAGCGGTTGAACCAGGCGAAGAAGCGGCCGAAGACCATGTCCATGCCGCGCGTCAATGCGTCTTTCGGCGCATCGTGCGGTTTCAGCAGCGCGGCCGACAGGGCGGGCGCCAGGGTCAGCGAGCTGAAAGCGGAGATCACGGTCGAAATGGCGATGGTCAGCGCGAACTGGCGATAGAACTCGCCCGACAAACCAGGCACGAAGGCGATCGGCACGAACACGGCGCACAGCACCAGGGCGATGGCGACGATGGGACCACTGACCTCTTTCATGGCCTGGATGGTGGCGTCGCGCGGCGACAAGCCTTCCTCAATGTTGCGCTCGACGTTTTCCACCACCACGATGGCGTCATCGACGACGATACCGATGGCCAGCACGAGGCCAAACAGCGACAGCGTGTTGATCGAGAAGCCAAAGCCCAGCATCACGGCAAAGGTACCAACGATGGAGACAGGAACAGCCAGCAGCGGAATGATGGACGCGCGCCAGGTTTGCAGGAAGATGATCACCACCAGCACCACCAGGGCGATCGCCTCGAGCAGGGTATGGATCACGGCTTCGATGGACGAGCGCACGAACTGCGTGGGGTCGTACTCGATACGGTATTCCACACCCTGCGGGAAGTCTTTTTTCAGCTCGTCCATCTTGGCGCGCACGTCGGAAGACAGTTGCAGCGCATTGGCATTCGGCGCCTCGAAAATACCCATGCCGACGGCAGGATTATTGTTCAGCAGCGAACGCAGCGAGTAGCTGTTGGCGCCCATTTCCACGCGCGCCACGTCCTTCAGGTGCGTCACGGCGCCGTCGGCATTGGTGCGCACGATGATGGCGCCAAATTCCTCGGGCGTCTGCAGACGGCCCTGGGTATTGACGGTCAGCTGGAAGTCCGAGTTCTTCGCTGGCGAAGCGCCGATCACGCCGGCGGCCACCTGCACGTTCTGCTCGCGGATGGCGTCGACGACGTCATTGGCCGTCATGCCGCGCGCCGCTACCTTTTGCGGGTCGAGCCAGATACGCATGGCGTAATCGCCCGCGCCGAAGATCTGGATGTCGCCCATGCCGGGCAGACGGGCCAGCTGGTCCTTGACGTTCAGCACCGCATAGTTACGCAGATACATGTCGTCATAGCGCTTGTTCGGCGAGACCAGATGCACCACCATGGTCAGGTTGGGCGAGGACTTGACGGTCGTCACGCCGATCTGGCGCACTTCCTCGGGCAGGCGCGGCAAGGCGCGCTGCACGCGGTTCTGCACCTGCGTCTCGGCCTGCTCGACGTTGGTACCGATCTTGAAGGTCACGGTCAGCATCATCGAACCATCGGACGTGTTTTGCGAGGACATATAGAGCATGTTCTCGACGCCGTTGATCTGCTCTTCGAGCGGCGCGGCCACGGTTTCGGCGATCACTTTCGGGTTGGCGCCCGGGTACTGCGCGCGCACCACCACCGATGGCGGCACGACGTCGGGATATTCGGAGATGGGCAGGCCGAATATCGACAGCAGCCCGGCCACGAATATGACAATCGACAGCACCGCCGCGAAAATCGGCTTGTCGATGAAAAAGCGGGAAAAATTCATGTTTATTCCTTGGAAGTCGATGCTGCTTTCGCGGCGATCTTGGCGTCTTTTACTTCAGGTTTCGCAGGGACGACTGGTGCGGTCGGGTCAAAATCCATGGCCACCATCTGCGGCGTCACGGGCGCGCCGGGGCGTACGCGCTGCAAGCCGTTGACGACGATCTTTTCGCCCGCTTTCAAGCCTTCGCGCACGACGCGCAAGCCGTCCGAGTTCGGGCCCAGCTTGACGGCGCGGTATTCAGCCTTGTTGTCTGCGCCTACCACGTAGACGTATTTGCGGCTCTGGTCCGTGCCGACGGCACGGTCGCTGATCAACAAGGCCGTACTTTGCGCATGCGGGCCATTGCCGCCATCGAGCTGGATGCGCGCGAACAGGCCGGGCACCAGCTGGCGCTCGGCGTTGGCAAAGGTGGCGCGCATGCGCACGCTGCCTGTGGCCGGGTCGAGCTGGTTGTCGACGAATTCCAGCTTGCCTTCATGCGGGAAGCCCGTTTCATTGGCCAGGCCCACCTTGACGGTGACGGGCGTGCCCTTTTGCGCCGTGCCGGCCACGCGCAAATACGTATCTTCATCGCCGTCGAAGCTGGCGTAGATGCGGTCCGTCGATACCACGGAGGTCAAAATGGCGGAAGCGTCGATCAGGTTGCCGACCGTGATTTCCGCCTTGCTGGCACGGCCGCTGATCGGCGCCTGCACCTGCGTGTAAGACAGGTTCAGTTTGGCCGCTTCATACGCGGCTTGCGCCGAGCGGGCGTTCGCGTCCAGCTCTTTCAGACCCGAGGCCTTTTCATCGAATTCGCGCTGGGCGATGGCTTTTTCAGCCAGCAGCTTTTCAGCACGCGACAGTTCCAGCTTGGCCAGTTCCGCCTTGGCACGGGCCGAGGCGGCCGTACCTTCGGCGCGCGACACTTCGGCCTGGAAGGGGCGTGGATCGATGACGAACAGCACATCGCCCTTTTTCACTTCGCTGCCCGGCTTGAAGTTGACGGCGGTGATGAAGCCGCCGACGCGCGAGCGGATTTCCACGCGCTCGATCGCTTCCAGGCGGCCCGAGAATTCCTGTGTTTCCGTGATCTGTTTTTCGATGACGGCGGCGGCCGAGATGGGCGGGCCGCCGGCCGCTGGCGCGTCGGGCACCTTGCTATTGGCCGTATCGCAACCGGCCAGGCTCACGGCCACCAGTCCTGCCAGCGCGAGCGAGGCAGCCAGGGGCTTCAGCAGAGTGGAAAATTGTTGAACGTTTTTCATTTTATTTCCCTGTTTTATGAAAATTTCTAATGGTATGGGCGACAGAAAGCAACCCAGCTAAAAGTGGAAACTACAGCGTATGGTGGTGCCATGGCGCCCGACGGCGCTCGATCAAAGGTAAACAGGCCGCCAGCTGCGTAAAAGCGGACGGGGACGACGAAGCTGGCTGTGCGAGCGCACAACGCAGACAAGATGGGAACTACACTGCGTAGTGTAGCAACCGAAACTCAAAAAGTAAACTAGTTAGTGTAAGTTTTTTTGCGTTGCCGCAGATGGCGGCGTCATGACTCGGGCTCCTGCCCCAGTCCAGCGACAAAGCTGGCGATTTCACCCAATACCTGCACCTTGCAGGCGCACTCATTGCGGGCACCTGCATCCTGCAGCGGCGCGGCGGCCATGCGCCGTACGGTGGTCTTGATGCCGCAGGCGATCAATTTGCTGCCGTATTGTTCAGCCTCGTCGCGCAATGGGTCATCTTCGCTGGACAATATCAAGGCTGGCGGCAGGTTCTTCAGGCGACTCGACTGCAATGGCGACGCGTACGGATGGGTACGGTCAGCGGCATTCGGCAGGTAGCCACGGTAGGCGGCGGCGCATTGATCGGCCACTTCCGCCAGGTCCGGACAGGTCGGCAAGTGGCGCATCGAGCAGGTCGACAGGCCGGGGTCGAGCATGGGCATGATCAGCACCTGGCCCGCGAGGGGCGGTCCGCCCCGGTCGCGCGACATCATGGCGCATACGGCAGCCAGGTTGGCGCCCGCTTCGATGCCCGACACCACCATCTGCTTGCCCGTCCAGCCCAGCTTGGACTTGTTCTTTTTTGCCCACAACAGCACGGCATGCGCGTCTTCCACGGCGGCGGGGAATGGCCGCACCTTCGCCAGCGTGTAGTTCGCGGCCAGCACCACGTGGTCGGGATTGCTCAGTACGAGGCAGCGCAGGAAATCGTCCGCGTCTTCCAGGTCGCCGTCGACAAAACCGCCGCCATGGAAGAAGACGATCAGGCTGGACTGCTTGGCGCCCGGCACGCCGGCCGTGTAGACGCGCGCGGCGAGCGCATCTTGCGCGCCCTGCACCTGGATGTCGCGTATCTTCAGCGCCTGGCCAGGTGCCAGTTCGGCCGAGGTCTCGGCAACGCTCATTGCGCTACCACCGGCTGCACCGCAACATCGCGTACCGCGTCGTTCAGGCACAACAGGGCGACGCCGCCCACCTCATGGGTCAGGGCGCTATACGCACTGGCTTCGCTTTGCGCCGCCAACGAATATGCATCCGTCGATACCATCGCGGCCAGAGCGAGCGAGCTCATGGCGAGAGCAAGCACTGCAAAGATTCCATTCCGATGACCCATGATTTTTCTCCTGTTGTACTTCCTGCGGCATCACATTTATGCTGCAGTACAACAACTATAGACTTGATCTACAATCTAATAAAGAGTGCAATGACGAATTGATTGTTCAGGATTACGAACAATCGCGCATAACATGATAAGGAATCAAGTGAACAAGCTGCAAGCCATGGAAGTTTTCATCCAAGTCGTCGATGCGGGCGGCTTTACGCGCGCGGCGGAAAACATGCAGCTGCCGAAAGCCACCGTATCGACGCTGATCCAGTCGCTGGAAGCGAGCCTGTCGGTCAAGCTGCTCAACCGCACCACGCGCCATGTCAGCATCACCTCCGACGGCGCCGCCTATTACGAACGCTGCGTGCGCATCCTGTCGGACGTGCGCGAGGCCGAGGAATCGCTGTCGCGCACGCGATTGAGCCCCAGCGGACGGCTGCGCGTGGATGCGCCCACGGCTCTGGCTAGCGAACTGATCATCCCCGCCCTGCCCGACTTTTTCGCCCGCTACCCCGACATCTCGCTGGAGCTCGGCTGCAGCGACCGCCCCGTCGACCTGATCGAGGAAGGCGTCGACTGCGCCGTGCGCGGCGGCGAGCTGGGCGACCTGAACCTCATCGCGCGCCGGGTCGGCGTGCTGCATTTCATCACCTGCGCGGCGCCCGGCTACCTGGCACGGTATGGCACGCCCCTGCACCCGAACGACCTGGCGCAGCACCGGGGCGTGAATTTTTTCTCCGCCAAGACAGGCAAGACGTTCGACTGGGATTTCACCCGGGCCGGCGAACGCATCCAGATGTCCATGCCCAGCCATATCGCACTGAACGACTCGAACGCCTACGCGGCGGCCGGCCTGGCAGGCCTGGGCATCGTGCAAATGACGCATTTCATGCTTGCGCCGCTGATAGAACAGGGCAAAATGGTGGAATTGCTCGATGAATGGGAATCCGACCCGCTGCCCATCCACGTGATCTATCCGCCCAACCGCCATCTGTCCGCCAAGGTGCGCGTGTTTGTCGAGTGGGTCGCCGACATGTTTACCAACCACCCGGCCACGCAACTGAAGGGCAAGAGCAATCTTCCCGCGCGTGCCGCCCAGACCGAGGCCCAGCCATGACCGCAGCAAGCACAACGCCCCACCGCATCGTCTTTCTCGACCGCGACAGCCTGATCGCCAAAGTGCGTCCGCCCGCCTTCGACCACAGCTGGGAAGAGTATCCGCACACCAAGGGCAGCGAACAGACGGTTTCCCGTCTGCAAGGCGCCAGCATCGCCATCACGAACAAGGTGCCGCTGCGCGCAGCTGAGCTGGACCAGCTGCCGGACCTGAAGATGATCGCCGTAGCCGCCACCGGCACGGATATCCTCGACCTGGCCGCCTGCCGCGAGCGGGGCATCGTGGTGGCGAATATCCGCGACTATGCGCGCGCCACCGTGCCCGAGCATACGCTGGCCCTGATGCTGGCCCTGCGCCGCCAGCTGGTCGCCTACCGGGCGGACGTGGACGCGGGCCTGTGGCAGGCATCGGAGCGCTTCTGCCTGTTCGGCCACCCGATCCGCGACCTGGCCGGCAGCCGCCTGGGTTTGCTCGGCTATGGCGCGCTGGGCAAGTCCGTGGCCCAGCTGGGGCGCGCCTTCGGCATGCAAGTGCAGGTGCACAATCGCTCGCCCATCGAGGACAACGGCGTGACGCAGGTGAGCTTCGACGAACTGCTGGCCACGTCCGACGTACTGAGCCTGCACCTGCCGCTGACGGACAAGACGCGCAACATCATCGGTGCGCAAGAACTGGCGCGCATGCAGCCCACGTCGCTCCTGATCAACACGGCGCGGGGCGGCCTCGTCGACGAGGCGGCCCTGGCCACAGCATTGACGAACGGCGTCATCGCCGGCGCCGGTTTCGACGTGTTATCGAAGGAGCCGCCGCTGCCCGACAACCCGCTGTTGAACTTGCGCCTGCCCAATTTCATCCTCACACCGCACACGGCCTGGGCCAGCGGGGAAGCCATGCAAAAGCTGGCTGACATCTTGATCGGCAACGTGGAAGCGTTCGAACGGGGCGCCCCAACGAACGTCGTGGCATGAGCGTATTGCACGAGCTCGATGAACTGCTGTGCAGCGACGACGAATACGACCGCCTCGACCTGTTTCTCGAAGCGGCCGAGCTGATCGGGCAACTGCGGACGGCTGACGTGCCTGCGCTGCTGGCCCTGTGGCAGCAGCGCGATCTATCTTGGCAGCAGCGCTACACGCAAGCGAGCGCTTCCATCGACGGCGCCGTGCTGCGCGCACTGCTGGCGGGCTTGCCGCAGATCAAGGAGACACCGCACGGCGTGTTTGAACTGATGACACGCTTGCCTGCGACAGCCGACGCCTCCCCGCTCAGCGACGCCCTGCTCGACTACGCCGAGCAAGCCTGGCATGCGAACCAGGAGCGGCAGCGGCAAATCCAGATGAGCTGCTGGAGCTGCGGGCTGTCGGGCCGGCTGCTGAAGCGGTTGGGACTGGCATCGTGGAAGGATGCGGGGCTGTAGGAACTACGGCGAGCCAGGTCGCTCGAATGAAAATCCCGGCGCATAGGCGTGATAGCCGTCGAAATCGCCCTTGCCGATGGCCGCGCCGGCGCTGCGGGCGATCGCATACGCCATGCCGAAGTGAAAATAGAAATTCGGCAGGATGTACAAGTTCAGATATTCGCCGGCAGGCAGCGCGATGTCGGCGAAGCCGGCGCGGTCGCGGCAGATGCGGCCGGGCGGCCCGTCAAAACGTTCCGCAGGAATGGCCATGAGGTAGCACATGGTTTGCGCGATCTGTTCCTGCAGGCTGGGGGCGGCGCTGAAATCGGCCACGTCCAGCCCCGCCAGCGGGCAGCAGCCGCGCAGGGAAAAGCTCACGGCCGCGCGCACTTGCTGGGCGAATGGCAGCATGTCCGGGTGCAGACGCGCCGCCAGCAGTTCCGGTGCGGTGCCGGTCTTGTCGAGCATGGCGGACAGCTGTGCCAGCGAGCGGCAAAAGATGGTGGCGGGGTTGGTCCGCATCAGCTCCGTCATGACTGGCCCTCCTGTGTGGCCACCTTCTTCAGCACGCGAATCAGCCGGCGTTCATGGCGACCCACGGCATCCCAGTGCCAGGCGTCGGGCGAACCGAATGCCGGGTAATGGCGCTGCCATTTTTCCGCGCGTTTCTGCGTATTGACGCTCACGTTCGAGTCCAGGCCCTTGCCGCTGGACAAGCGCAGGTAGACGCGGATGACGCCCCAGCCTTCGCACACGTAGCGGTAGGTGAGACCATCGCACTTGGCCGGGTCGAGCGCGATACGGGTCGGGGCAAACTGCCCGCCCATGTCCGGGTAATGCACGGCCAAAAGAACCTCGCTGGCGCCTGCGGCCTCCAGCCTGGCCGCATACGCACACAGTTCCGTCGCCGAATGAAAATGCAGCGTTTCCTGTTCCGCCTCCGAATACGCTTCTGCCACAGCTGCGCCGGGCTTGGCGAAGATTGCCTCGGCCATGGCCGCGATACCTGCCTCTGACATTGCCAACGTGCTACCCCTTCCCCTGATTTGCCGCATAGCACTGCAGCGATGGCCGCCATCCTAGCATGGCGTCAGCGGCGATGGCGGCTGAAAAATTCCCACATCACCTCATTCGCATCGATGGCGCGCGTGGTCTTGCCGATGGGCAGGCCGATATTGAAGGCATCGGCGCCGGGCCACGTGTGGCCGCCGTCCTGGACGGTGAGCAAGGCTACACTGACGCCGCCGGCACCCTGCTCCAGCCAGCTCACCTGCGTGGTGTCGCCAGCCGCGCCAGGGAGCAAGCGCGGTTGCGGCGTGGCACCGCCGATGCCGTTGTGCCTGCGCCAATAGGCGAAGGTGTCTTCCGCCGACAGGTAGCTGGCAGCCTTGCCCTCAAACAGCACCACCTTGTCGGCCCTGCCCTGTATCAGCAGCATGCCCACCTTGTCCGTCTTCTGGTGATGCTGCAGCACCGGTTCCGGCATGGGCGCGCCCACCGAGGCGACGGCAGCGAACTGCTGTGGAAGCTCGGCCGCCAGGCGCAGGGCAAAGAAACCGCCGCGTGACAGGCCCGTGGCATACACGCGTTTGTCATCGATGCGGTAATCCTGCTTGAGTTTACGCAACAAGGCTTGCGTGAAACCGACGTCATCCGTGCCCGCCAGATAATCCATGCCGAAACCCACGTTCCAGTCCTGCTGGATGCCTTGCGGATACACGACGATGAACTGGTGCCGCTCGGCCGCCCCGTTCATCTGCGTGTACAGCATGTGCTCCGCCATGCTCATGCCGCCGCCATGGAAATTGAAGACGACGGGAAAGGATTGCTGCGGCTGGCTTTGGTAGGCTGCGGGCGTATAGACGATGTAGCGGCGTTTTTCGCCTTTATGGACGAGGCTGCTCACTTGCGCCAGCGCGGGAATGCATGTGCACGCCAACACGAGCAGGCTGATAAACAATTTCATGCGGCTTTCTCCGTTGATCAAGAGCTTGCAGCTTAGGCAGGCGCCGGTGAAATCGCGGTGAAATCCGTCTGGTTTTTATTGTTTTTGGAGAGTGAAAATATCGACTCGGTAGTGCGCCTCGCCTGGATGAAAACGGATGTCCCAGCGCATGGCCTGGGCCAGGCGCAGCAGCAGGTTCTGGCCGTGCGCAAAACCCTGGACGCGCTGTGGCTGTCCCGGCGGCACGGTATTGACGATGCTCAAACGGCCTTGCGCAAACGCCATGCTGATGCGGCAATCGGGACCGCCATGGAACAGGGCATTGGCCAGGCAATTATTGATGAGCAACATGATCAGCTGCCCGTTGCCGGCCACGTCCAGCCGCTCGGGCAGCTCCAGGGTCAGCAAACCGGCATCCCATGAGAAATCGTCAAGCAGGCGCAACAGGCACTGCTCTATGCAGCCGCGCAACTCCACCAGTTCGCCGGGCAGCTGCTCGGCCCGCGCCAGCGCGAACAGCACCTCGATGGTGGCGCGCATGTCGTCGACGGCCTGCTGCAGCTGCGCCTGCCCTTTTGCCGTCAAGGGATGCGCATCGGCCAGCGCCAGGGTGTTGTGCATCAGGGTCAGCGGCGTGCGCAGTTCGTGGCTGACGTCGCGCGCGAAGGCGTGCTCGCGCTGCAACGCCGATTGCAAGGCGTCGAACGTGGTTTCCAGGCGACGCGCCAGGAAACCGATTTCGTCGGGGCGGTCGCGCGCGCTGAAATGGACGGCGCTGCCGGGCGCGCATTGCTTTGCTTCCTGGGCCAGGCGTTGCAAGGGCTGCACGAGACGCCGCGCCAGCCAGTAGGCCAGCAGCAGGGCCAGGGCGATCAGCGCCAGCGCCACGCCCAGCACGACGCCGCCCACTTCCGGCAACAGGCGGGACACCACCAGCACGGGCGCCACGTCGGCCAGCAGATAGCTGCGCTGCGGCTGGCCAGCGGCAACGAGGTCCAGCGCCAGCACGTGATAATGCTGGCCCGTCGTGGTAAACACTTCGGCACGCGTGGCCGATGCTGGCATCTTCTCACGCACCGCTTGAGGCAATGCAAGGTAGCTGCCATAAATCGTGATGAGGTCGCTGCCAGACGGCGTCAGCTCACCGTGCTGTCGCAGGCGCTGGCCGACCGCCACCGCTTCGCGTTCGAGCAGGCGCTGCACCAGCATGTCTTCCGTCACATACGCAATCACCAGCGCCAGGCCCGTATAACACAGGCACAGCAGAACGGTGAAGCCGGCCAGGGCCGCGAACAGGCTGCGGCGGATCGACTTGCTCATGGGGGCGCCGCAGAATCGAGCGCAAGGCGGTAACCCAGCTGCGGTATGGTCACAAGCACACCCGCCGCGCCGGCCAGCTCCAGTTGCTTGCGCAGCGCATAGATATGCGATTTCAGGGCGTCACTATCGGGCGGCTGGCTGCCCCACAGATGTTGCAGCAAGGCCGAGCGCGATACGGCATGCGGATGTTCGCGGCACAGCAGCAGCAAGATCTTGACACCCGTCTGTGTCAGCGGCAGCGCCGCATCGCCGTACGTGGCGCGTCCTGTGCGCGTCTGCAAGGTAAACGGCCCCACGCGCATTTCCTGGTGCACGTGCAACTGGTGGCGGCGCGCCAGCGCTTCACAGCGCAAGGCCAGTTCACGCAAGTCGAAGGGCTTGGTCAAATAATCGTCGGCGCCATCGCGAAAGCCCCGCGCCTTGTCTTCGTAGGCGTCGCGTGCCGTCAGCATCAAGATCGGCACATTGCTGGGCGCCCCCGCCTTGATGGCGCGGCACACTTGCAAGCCATCGATGTCAGGCAGGTTCAAGTCCAGCAGCACCACGTCATAGCCGTTGCGCGTCGCCAATTGCATTGCTAGCGCACCCGTGCCCGCATGGTCCGTCTGCCAGCCCAGGCCGTCGAGAAAATCGAGCACCTGGCGCGCGATGCCCAGGTGGTCTTCCACCAGCAGGATGCTCAAGGGAAGCTTGCTCATGACATGCCGGCAATGCACGCGTACAGCCAGAAGTTACCGGATCTTCCACGAATTTGCCGGTAGCTGCGCAGATAACCTTCGCGTGCAAAATGGCAGCGCTCCAGCACGCGGATCGAACGTTCATTGCTCTCCAGTACGGTCGCCTGGATGCGCAGCAAGCCGAGGCGATGGAAGCTCCAGCCCACGACAGAATTCACGACGGAGGTGGCCACGCCCTTGCCCCACACGGCAGGCGACAGGTCGTAGGCGATCTCCGCCGTGCGATGCTGGAGGGAAATGGCATTCAAGCCGATGGTGCCCACCAGTTGGCCACCGTCGCGCAGCACGACGGCCAGGCGCATGGGCGACGCAGGCCGGGCCGACGCATAGTCATCGACATTGGACTGCAAGTCGTCTATGCTGCGCAAGTCCCAGCTCGTGTGCTCCACGACAACAGGGTCGGCCAGATACGCATACCAGGCGCGCGCATCGTCGCGCTCCAGGTGGCGCAAGGTCACCAGCGGATGGGCGGAACAGGGCAAGTCAGCCGGTTTCATCGTTCGCTCCTGCAATACTTCAATCGACGGGGCAATCGTCGGCCAGCCAGGCCGCGAAATCATCGGCCGCCAGTTCGAAATCGTCGCGCTGCATCGAACCATGCCCCACCAGGTACACAGCCGTTGAGGCGCCATCGAGCGCCAGCATGACGGCGCGCCCGCCGCTGTCATCGCCGATGGCGATATAGCCGGGACATGCTTGCTGCGTGTCATACGTTTCGTTACGTTCCCGCAAGCTGTCCAGGCCGTACAACATGACCTGTTCGCCGCGCAGGCCATCTTGCCAGTCCGCGAGAAAACGCAGGTAGTGCGCCGGCAAGGCGTGGCCCAGCCAGCGCTGGACGGCGTCGATGTCTTGCCCGCTCACGCGGCGCCCTTGCGCCGTGCTTCCCACGTGCGCCGCAGCAAACCGTACAAGGCCGAGTCGCTGACATGGCCGTCGACGATCCAGCGTTCGGGCAGGAAACCCTCCTGGTTAAAACCCTGGCGCTCCAGGGCGCTGGCCGAACCGGCGTTGTGCGGGTCGATATCGGCTTCCAGGCGGTTCAGGTCGCGCTCGATGAAGGCGAATTCCAGCAGTGCCGACAGGGCTTCGTGCATATAACCGTTGCCCCAGTACGGACGGCCCAGCGCATAGCCGATCTCGGCGCGGCGGTTCTGCCGGTGCTCGGAAAACAGGCTGCAACTGCCCAGGTATTCACCCGTCGCCTTCAGCTCGATGGCGAAGCGGAAAAAATCCTCCTTCTCGAAAGCGGCGATATCTTCGGCAATCTGGCGCGTGGCGCGGCTGGCATCGGCCCATGGCGGTTCGCTGAAATAGCGCATTACTTCCGGGTCGGCATGCATGGCGAATTGGGCCGCTTCATCGGATGGCTGCGGCTTGCGCAGGATCAGGCGTTCAGTGCTAATGGTCTTGCTGTAGGTCATGGCGCTCCAGTATGGCGGCAAACGGACGAATGCTTATTATTCCATGCAACTATAACGATGTGGCAACTTTGCGATCTTGTTTTTTAATGTAGTATGGCAAGGTTTTACCATATCATTGATGCAACTTCATGATCCGCTTATGCATGCAGCAGAGAATGCCACACACACCGAAGCCGACCATGTCCATCCCTAGAATCCACCTCACCATGCCGCTCGCCGTCGGCGCACTGGCCGTCTGGCTGTGCTTGAGCCTGGGCGGCCGCTGGCTGGAATCGGCCGGCTACGCCTTACCGGGCGCAGCCGTCACCGGCCGTATCGGCCTGTCGTGGGCGCTGGCCGCCGTGTTTGCACTGGCGCTGCTGCTGGCATCAAGCCGGCGCCGCGAAGCGGGCCTGGGTGCGCCGCAGCCATGGAAAACGCTGTGGCTGGTCTGGCCGCCCCTGCTGTATGCGCTGCTGATGCTGTTGCTGGCCTGGGCAGGCGGCTGGCCACAGCCGCGCGTGCTGCTGATCGTGGCCTGCAATGCGGCGCTGGTGGCCATTTCGGAAGAACTGATGTTCCGCGCCATTTTGCTCCAAGGCATGCTGGATCGGTACGCCGTCTGGCCTGCCGTCTTGATTTCCTCGGCGCTGTTCGGCCTGGCCCACACGGCCAATGGCCTGGCCACGGGCGACGTCAGCGGCGCCCTGTGGCAAGCCGTCGCCGCCACCTTGCAGGGCGTCGGCTATGCCGCCATCCGTCTGCGCACCCGCTCGGTATGGCCCATGGTGCTCGTACATGGACTGTGGGATTACGCGCTGGTGACGGCCACCTTGCCGAACCCTGCCGAAGACGGCGCGTCTATCCTGCCGACTATCGCCCTGCTGGCCGTGCTGCCCCTGTGCCTGTATGGCGTCTACCTGCTGCGCCCCAGCCAGCGCGCCACCATATCGCAGCTACAACTATAATATTGCGACAAGATTTTCCATCCATAGACTGAGGAAGGTGCATGGCGTTTTTTTCACGTGATTACGAAGTGTTCCTGCTGCTGGCGGCGCCCGATGCTCCGCCGCTGTGGGAGGCGGCGCAATGGCTGCCGTTTGCCGCCAGCCTCGATGGTGTCGTGGCGCAAGCACGAGGCAAGGCCAGCGTGCGCAGCCATCAATACAATCCCAAGGGCAAGCCGATTCCCTTTGGGCGCCTGGGCTGGGACGCCAAATCGCACGCCAAGTGGACGCACACGCCGCAGACGACGGAAGTCCGCTTCATGAGCCTGGAAGCGTGGGCGCCCACCTGGACCATTTGCGAAAAAGACGACCAGGCACCCGATCTGTTCCTCGCACTGGCCAATGAATCGTTGCTGGGACTGGCAGGCAAAACCTTGCAGTTCAGCCAGCGCCTGGTGTGCGCCATCGCCACGGACATGGGCCCGGAAGCGGCCGCCACCTTGCGGCTATCGCTGGCCCAACTGGCCGCGCAGCAAGAGGCCGTCGTCTTCGCCCACACGCAGCGCCAGTGGGGCCGCGCCGCGTACGGCGGCTTCACTGGCGCCATCCAGGATATGCTGATCGGCGGCCTGTTCCAGCCCGACGACCCGCATGCGCGGTCGATCGATGCGGCCACGTTCCGCGAGCCATGGACGCGCATGGAGCAGGCTTGACAGTGCGAGCCATCGCATGGCATCGTTCAGCCATGCAATCGACATTTCCTCCCCTGACCACCATTATTGCCACCATTCGACCGATGGTGGCTTAACAGGATAATGATTGCCAAAGCCGCCTGCAGGGCGGCTTTGATATGCAGCAACTGGTCAAGACGTCTCGCAGGTTTTATTTTTCACTTCAGCGAGCGACCATGCACACCACTTCCAGCATCCCAGTTACCCCCACCCTGCACCTCGTGTGCGGCAAGATAGCATCCGGAAAATCCACGTTGACGGCCCGGCTGGCCTGCGCGCCGCAGACCGTGCGCATCAGCGAAGACAGTTTGCTGGCGCAGCTGTATCCGGGCCAGATCGCCTGTCTTGCCGACTACGTGGCCTGCGCGGCGCGGCTGCGCGCGGCCATCGCCCCTTTGTGCTTGCAGATGCTGCAGGCGGGCGTGTCCGTCGTGCTCGATTTTCCCGCGAATACGCCCGCCAGCCGCGCCTGGATGCGCGAACTGTTCCAGCAGGCGGGCACGCCGCACGTGCTGCATTACCTGGACGTGCCGGACGACGAATGCAAGGCGCGCTTGCGCCTGCGCAATGCAAGCGGACTGCACCCGTTCTCCACCAGCGATGCTGATTTTGACGCCATCACGCGCCACTTCGTGCCGCCCGACGCGTCGGAAGGCTTTGATATCGTGCGGATCGCCCCTTAAAACGTGCCCGGCAGCAGGATTTTCTTGTCCACATGCTGCAAGTCGCGCAAGCCGCAAAAGGCCATCGTCAAGTCCAGTTCATTGCGGATGATGTCCAGGCATTTGGTGACGCCGGGGCCGCCCATGGCACCCAGACCGTACAGGAAGGGGCGGCCGATGTACACGCCTTTCGCGCCCAGGGCCACGGCCTTGAGCACGTCCTGGCCCGAGCGGATGCCGCCATCCATGTGCACTTCGATCTGGCTGCCGACGGCGTCGACAATGGCAGGCAAGGCTTCGATCGACGATTGCGCGCCGTCGAGCTGGCGCCCGCCGTGGTTCGAAACGATCAGCGCGTCGGCGCCACTGTTGACGGCCAGGCGCGCATCGTCCGGGTCCATGATGCCCTTGATGATCAGCTTGCCACCCCAGCGCTGCTTGATCCATTCCACGTCCGCCCACGACAGGCTCAGGTCGAACTGCTGCTGCGTCCAGGCCGACAGCGAGGACATGTCGGAAACGGACGTGGCGTGACCGACGATATTGCCGAAACCGCGGCGTTTCGTGCCCAGCATGCCCGCCACCCAGCGCGGCTTGGTGGCCATGTTGATGATGTTGGGTATGGTCAGTCTCGGTGGCGCCGACAGGCCGTTGCGCAAATCCTTGTGGCGCTGGCCCAGCACCTGCAAGTCCAGTGTCAGCACCAGCGCGCCGCACTTGGCGGCCTTGGCGCGGTCGATCAGGCGGTTGATGAATTCGCGGTCTTTCATCACGTACAGCTGGAACCAGAACGGTTTTGTCGTGTTCGCCGCCACGTCCTCGATCGAGCAAATGCTCATGGTTGACAGGGTGAACGGCACGCCGAATTTTTCAGCGGCCTGGGCGGCAAGGATTTCGCCATCCGCATGCTGCATGCCCGTCAGGCCCGTGGGCGACAGGGCCACCGGCATCGATACGTGCTGGCCCACCATGGTCGAGGCCAGGCTGCGGTTTTCCAGGTTGACGGCCACGCGCTGGCGGAACTTGATCCTGGCGAAATCGCTGTTGTTGGCGCGGTACGTCGATTCCGTCCAGGAACCGGAATCGGCGTAGTCGTAAAACATGCGCGGCACCCGTTTCTGGGCCAGCACGCGCAAGTCTTCGATGCAGGTGATGATACTCATGCGTTTCCTCGGTCGATGGCAAGTCGAACCATGATCGTGCATTTGCCGGCAATTGTCTATCCGACAGGCAATGCCAGCGGCCCTGGCGCCACACTTACCAGTCGCGCGCGCCAAGGATCTTCTCGCCCAGCGCAGTCAAGCGCGCCTGCGGATAGCGCAGCTTTTCCTTTTCTTCGGGGTCGCCGGGAAACGCATAGCCCTGCGGCGCGCTGCGCTCGCGCCAGCTTTGCACACGCCAGCCGCGCAAGGTTTGATTGTCTTGCTGGGCTGGCGTAAAGGAAATGTATTGTGCCAGGCGCACCTGGTCGGTCGACGTGTTCGGGCGAATGCCGTGCGCCAGCAGGCTGTTGAAGATCAACAACTCGCCTTTCTTCATGGCGATGAATTCCATCGGGTATGGCACCGTCTCCAAATCCGGCTGCCATGGGTTGCGATCGAGCGGCACGGTCTTGCGCCACGCCAGCAAGTTGTTGAACAGTTCTGGATAGCATTGAAAACCGCCGATCTCGGGCGTGGTATCGGACAGGGCCAGCACGCCCTGCACGTTGACGGGCAGCGGGTCGAGCGTGGTGTCCGCATCCCAGTGGATGAAGCCGCCAAACTTGCGCTTGCCCTTGTTCGGCGTGTTCAGGTTGGCGCGGTCGATGGTCACCCACAAGTCTTCGCGGTCCCAGATATCGACAAAAGCGTCGTACACGCGCTGCGTCTGGCGGTTATCCCACAAGGTCTGGTTGTGATAGGCCTCGACCATGCCGGAACCATTGAGTTCCTTCATCGCGTGGTCGCGCAGCTGGTCCCGGTTCCAGGTGGCGGGGTCGTGCTGGTCCAGCCCCTGGAATTCCCACAGGAAATCCGTCGTGCGCCGTACCTGCTCGGGCGACACTGCATCCTTGACGATGACGTAGCCATAGGTTTGCCAGTGCAAAAAATCACTGTCGGACAGCACGCGCAAAGGCAGCTGTTTCTGGATGTCGCGCAACTGGGTCTGCTCCGTGTAGGCTACGGACGGATTGCCAGGACGGCCTTCGCCGTATTGGTATGGGATCTGCATTGCTGTCTCCTCTGTTGGTATGGGACAGATTGTGCGATGGCACGGCCAGTTGAAATGCGCGCTAAGCGGCCAATACTGATACTATCCTGACTATCCATACCATCAAATCGTCACAATGACGCCTTTATTCGAACAAGTCACGATCCCCGTGGGCCACTCCTGGGGCTTGCTGTGGCGCGAACTCGAGGCCATCCCCTTCATCTGGCATTACCACCCGCAGTTCGAGCTGACCCTGACGGTCAATGCCAGGGGCCAACGCTATATCGGCGACCACCTGGGCGACTTCGAGCCGGGCGACCTGGTGCTGCTGGGGCCGAATTTGCCCCACACCTGGTCAGCCAGCGAGCGCATCGATCGCGCGCAGCCCATGCTGGCCGTCGTCGTGTGGTTTTCACTGGAATGGGTGGAGCAGCTGGCGGCCTGTTTTCCCGAGTTGCACAGCTTGCGGCAACTGGTGGCACGCGCCGGTCCCGCACTGCACTTTTCGCCGGCAACGAGCGCGCACAGCGCGGCCAAACTGCTGCAACTCAATGCCCTTACCGTGCCGCAGCGCTTGCCGCTTCTGCTCGACGTGTTGCTGGCACTGGCCGGCGATGCAGGTGCGCGGCCGCTGGCCTCAACAGCGCAGGCGCCGATGCCCGATGGCCAGCAAAAGCGCATGGCCAACGTGTTTGATTTCATGCACGGGCATTTCAGGGAAGAGATCGCACTGGAAACCCTGGCGCGGCAGGCGGCCCTGTCGCTGGGCGCCTTTCACCGCTGCTTCAAGCGCCACGCGCATTGCACGCCGGGCGAATACCTGGCACGGCTGCGTATCGGCCGCGCCTGCCAACAGCTGATCGAAAGCGATCTCGCCATCGCCGTCATCGCGCAAGAGGCGGGCTATCGCAACCTCGCGCATTTCAACCGCCAGTTCCGCGCCGCCAGGCAAGTCACGCCGCGCGCGTTCCGCCTGCAATACCGGCGCGGCGCCAAAGGCGCATCATAAATCCATTCGGAAACGAAAAAGGGGATCAGATTTTACAATCTGACCCCCAATATTCTGGTGCGGCTGGCAGGAATTGAACCCACGACCCCTTGGTTCGTAGCCAAGTACTCTATCCAGCTGAGCTACAGCCGCCTAAGACAAGATTATAGCAGGGCTTTGCAGAATGGCAAAGGGCGTCGCGGCGATATTTCACAATTGACGGCCGCCCCTGTTTTTCAACAGCAGGCAGCACCGCTGCCGCCCGGACGAACGAACGAACGAAAAAAAACCCGGAAAGTCACCTTTCCGGGTTTTTTTTTACTGCTGATACTGGTGCGGCTGGCAGGAATTGAACCCACGACCCCTTGGTTCGTAGCCAAGTACTCTATCCAGCTGAGCTACAGCCGCAAACTCTGACACACTTCGCCGAACGGCACGAAGCTTGAAACTTTCATCAAAACCAGGCAGACCTGATCTTGGCAATACTGGTGCGGCTGGCAGGAATTGAACCCACGACCCCTTGGTTCGTAGCCAAGTACTCTATCCAGCTGAGCTACAGCCGCAAAACTTCTACAACAGCTCCGGTACAACATGGAGGTCAAACTTTTTACAACAAAACCAGGCAAAGTCTGATTTTCAGTATTCTGGTGCGGCTGGCAGGAATTGAACCCACGACCCCTTGGTTCGTAGCCAAGTACTCTATCCAGCTGAGCTACAGCCGCGCAGGCAAACATTATAGCGTATTCATTTCGCTTTGAAAAGTTCGATTTTTCAATCGCTTAGCTGATTTTGCAGAATACCGCCCCGCACCATCGCCCACTTTTTCACTGCCGAAAAGCCTACGCCTTTCATCGATGTACACCGCTGCTTTCACAATGGTATCCAGCGTATCGAGAAGTTGCTGTCTCGAAAGAAGCGGGATTATAGGGACTGCCTTCCCGCCTGTCCAGTGCTATCTGCAGGCGGCAGGCAAGCGTGCGGTGGCGCCGCCCCGCTTGGGGCTACAATACCAGCCAGACAGGGACACTTGTGCCTCCTCTGCTTCATGACGGCAGGCACTCCCCTCATGACCCATTAACTGAGCTTAGCGACGGCGGCCCGGCTGGGCAAAAGCCCGTGCGGCAGACTCACCGTTGCAGGATTTCCGATGGCTAAGCATGACCGCAAGCAGGATCTGCTACCCCCATCAGCGCCGCTGAGCCTGTCAGACGAGCGCTTGACCAACTTGCTGGAGAGCATAGCAGACGGCTTTTGCCTGCTCGACCACGATTGGACCATCCGCTACATCAATACGCGCGGCGCCGACATGCTCGCGCCGCAGCGCCCGCCCGGCAGCCAGCTGGCAGGCAGCAGCCTGTGGCAAGCCTGTCCTCACTTGCAGGGCACGGAACTGGAAGTGCAATACCGACGCAGCATGGCGCAGCAGCACAGCGGCAGTTTCGAACTGCAGTATCCGCCGCTGGGGCGCTGGCTGGAAGTGCGCATCTTCCCGTCCAGCGAAGGCTTGACCACGCATATCCAGGACATCAGCCAGCGCAAGGCGGCCGAGGAAAGCTTGCGCCAGAGCGAGGACGATTTGCGCACGCTGGCCAATTCCATCCCGCAACTGGCCTGGATCGCCAGCTTCGACGGCACCATCGCCTGGTACAACCAGCGCTGGCACGACTACACGGGCACCAGCGCGGAACAGATGGCGGGTGACGGCTGGAGCATCGCCTATGACGCGCAATACCTGCCGCCCATGCTGCAAGGCTGGAAGGCCGCTTTGCACGATGGCACGCCCTTCGAAATGGAATTTCCCATCCGCGGCGCCGACGGTCAGTACCGCTGGTTCCTGACGCGCGCCAATCCCGTGCGAGACCGGGGCGGCCAGCTGCTGCGCTGGTTTGGCACGAGCACCGACGTCGACCAGGTCAAGCGCGTGCAGGAAGCCTTGCGCGATGAAACCTGCGTGCTGGAATTGCTCAACAACACGGGCGCGGCCCTGGCCGCCACCCTGGACTTGCCGGCCCTGCTGCAGGAAACCGTCGATGCGGCCACGCGCATCAGCGGCGCGCGCTTCGGCGCCTTTTATTATGACGATGCGGGCGATGTCCACCCTGCGGCACGCGCCGTCAACGGCATCAGCCTGCGCCAGGCCGAGACCATCGCCACGGCACTGCGCCAGGGACCGGCTATGTGCCAGAACGACTTGCTGGCCGCGCCCGAAGCCAGCGCCGATGGCGCGCCGCCCCTGCGCAGCTGCCTGAGCCTGCCCATCAGCTCGCGCTCTGGCCTGTTGCTGGGGCGCTTGCTGCTGGGCCATCCACAGGCGGGCATGTTCAGCGCGCGCAGCGAACGCATCGTCTCGGCCATCGCGGCGCAGGCCGCCGTCGCGCTCGACAATACGCGCCTGTACGCGGCCGCCACGCGCGCCGCCGAAGAGCGCAAGGTGCTGCTCGACAGCGAACGTGAGGCGCGTGCCGAGGCCGAGCGCACGAACCAGCTGCAGGATGATTTTCTCGCCACCCTGTCGCATGAACTGCGCACGCCACTGTCGGCTATCCTGGGCTGGGCCCAGGTGCTGCGGCGTGGCACGCGTGACCAGGCCGACCTGCACCGTGGCCTGCAAAGCATCGAACGCAATGCGCGCGCGCAGGCGCAACTGATCGAAGACTTGCTCGACATGAACCGCATCACCTCCGACAAAGTGCTGCTCGACCTGCAGCCCCTCGCGCCCGCCAGCGTCATCGCCTCGGCCATCGAAACCCTGCGCCCGGCGGCCGACGCCAAGCACATCACCATCCACAGCAGTATCGCCAGCGATGCGGACACGATCATGGGCGACCCCGGCCGTATCCAGCAAGTGATCTGGAACCTGCTGTCGAATGCCCTGAAGTTCACGCCGCAAGGGGGACAGGTCGATATCGGCGTGTGCCGCGAGGCGACCCGTCTAGCCATCACGGTGGCCGACAATGGTGTGGGCATCAAGAAAGACTTCCTGCCCCACGTATTCGACCGCTTCCGCCAGGCCGATGCCTCCACCACGCGCAAGCATGGCGGCCTGGGGCTGGGACTGTCGATCGTCAAGCACCTGGTGGAGCAGCATGGCGGCACGGTCACGGCCAGCAGTGCCGGCGACATGCAGGGCGCCAGTTTCACCGTGCGCCTGCCGCTGGGCACGCCGGCCACTGCGGCGCGCAAGGCGGTCGGCGTCCCGTCCGCCAGCCATGACTTGCGCGGCATCAGGGTGCTGCTGGTCGATGACGAAGCCGATGGGCGCGAACTGACGCAACGCATCCTGCGCGACCACCACGCCGAAGTGCATGGCGCCGGCAGCGTGGAGCAAGCGCTGCAACTGCTGGCGCAGGTGCGCCCACATGTGCTGGTCAGCGACATCGGCATGCCCGATGCCGACGGTGTCGACTTGCTGACGCAAATCCGTGCGCACACTTCCCCGGGTACCGCCCGGCTGCCTGCGTTGGCGCTGACGGCGTTTGCGCAAGCGCAAGATCGCCAGCGGGCGTTGGCCAGCGGCTTCCAGGCCTGGGTCGCGAAACCGCTGGACCCGGCCGAATTGGTGGCAGCCGTGGCGCAACTGGCGGCGACGCGCGTCACGGCTACGCCCTTAAAAAGATGATGCAAAGAAATACATAGTGCAGAATAAAATGACTATTTTTGTGGGTTGGCCTTCCTACTTCCAGACGCGGCACTGTCCTACAAGCAACTAAGCTGAAGTTTGCTACACTTAAATGCAGTAGCACACCTGCACGGCAGGCAGGAGACAGGCAGCCTTGGCTGCCATCAGTGGCAGAAGCGAGTTCAAGCGCTGTTGTGCGCCTCATCTTGTTGCAAGGCGCTACTATCTTTCTCACCGCCGTCAGCCGATCACCAGCGGTAGAAGCCAGCGTTGCATAGACCGTATTAACCGAGACCCTACATGCCCAGCCAAGATGAGATTTTGAAAGCCAAAATTTTGGTCGTCGACGATTCGCCCGACAATGTCGACCTGATGCTGGAAATCCTGCGCGATGCCGGCTATACCAATGTCACGGCCACCATGCGTCCGGCCCAGGTCTGCCCCCTGCACCGGGAGCATTGCTACGACTTGATCTTGCTGGATCTGCAAATGCCGGAACTGAATGGTTTTCAGGTCATGAAGGGCTTGAAGGAAATCGAGCATGGCGGCTACCTGCCCGTGCTGGCCCTGACGGCGCAGCCGAGCTTCAAGATCGCCGCCCTGGAAGCGGGGGCGCGCGACTTCATCAGCAAGCCCTTCGACCTGATGGAAGTGCACAAGCGCATCCATAACATGCTGGAAGTGCGCCTGCTGTACAAGGAACTGGCCCAGTACAGCAAGCAGCAGCAGGAACTGGCCCTGCACGACCCGCTCACGGGCCTGCCCAACCGGCGCCTGCTGGAAGACCGCATCGAACATACCTTGCGGCAATCGGCCCGCAACCGGGGCAAGTCGGCCATCCTGTACCTGGACCTGGACGGCTTCAAGACCATCAACGACAGCTACGGCCACGGCTATGGCGATGAGATCCTGAAGATGGTGGCGGCGCGCCTGGTGGGCGCCTCGCGCAAGGAAGACACGGTGGCGCGCATCGGCGGCGACGAATTCGTCATCGTGCTGGGCAACCTGGCCGGCAAGGGCGACGCGCGCGAACCCGCCGCCAAGCTGATCGAGGTAATTTCCGAACCGTATTTCATCAACGACCTGACCCTGCGCCTGTCGACCAGCATCGGCATCGCCATCTACCCGGACGACGCCAGCACGGTCGAATCGCTGCTCGGTGCAGCCGACACGGCCCTGTATGAAGCCAAGCGCGCGGGCAAGAACCGCTTTTGCTGCTCGCCCCACGAAGTAATCGCCTCGCAGGTGAACATGCAGAAAAGCGGCATGCCCTTGATCGCCTGAGCTTACTTTCCGCGCGACACATGAAAAAACCGGCAAGCCTCACGGCAAGCCGGTTTTTTTCTGCCTGGGAGGCTTTATTTCTTGCCAGCCGTCACTTGATGCTGGCCCGCGTGCTGATGGTCCGTTTGCGCATTCACGGTGTCCGGCGCCACTTCGATGCGCGTGATACCCGCATCGACGGAAATCGGGTCGCTGGCGGGGAAAGTCATTTCCACGGCGTCGTCGAGCAGTTCTTCCTTGGCCCGTTCTTCGCCGCTCATGCCCTCCTCATCGGCCAGGATGGCCAGCGCACTGGCCCATTTGACGAAATTGAGGTTGGACAGTTCGCGCACGGTGTGCACGCCAAACGCCTGCTGCAAGGCCTTGGCATCCTTCGCGCTGACGCCGCGCAGGGCGCTGATGGGGGCATTGACGATGTCGCGGAAGCTTTTGTCGGCATATTCCTGGTCGACGATGGTATCGATATTCATGGCATGTCCTTTCGTTTCGGTAAGCGGGCCTCTGCGCCCTGCGCCGCGAGGCGCCAAGGCTGCAGGGGGTAATGCACAGCCCCACTATGGCAGCGTGCGGTGTCCCGGTATGTGCGCAGCCGTACGTAACGACGGTAACTGTGCCCCCTTGGCGCAAACGATAATCTTGCCTATGATATAAAAATGATGGGAGGAGATTAAAATTGCCGAAAAGACAGAAATTTTCCATCCATGCGCCCTGTGATGAAATCCTCATGTATGATCCACCACTTGAATTTGGTCCACCTTTCACCATTCACGGGGCGCTATGTCCGCACAAACAGATCCGAACAAGGAAGCGGCCCAGGCCGATGCGGAACGCGCCGCCGATCTCAGCGAGTTGCTGGGTCATGTCAACACCAGCTGGGATAATGAACGGCGCGCCCTGTCGCGCCAGCTGCACGACAGCCTCGGTTCATCGCTGACGGCGCTGACCATGCACCTGTCGCTGCTGACGCAAAAAATGCCGCAGGAAGCGGCCCTGCTTGACCGTGCTGCGACCATGAAGCAATTGCTGCTGAATGTGATTGAAACCAACCGGCAAATGCAGATGAAGCTGTGGAACGACAAGCTGGAGTTTCTTGGCGTCAATGTGGCGCTGGGCGAACTGGCCGCGCAGTTTGCCGAACAGCACAAAATCACCGTGCGCTGCAGCCTGCCCGACGATGAACTGATTTGCCCCCGTAACGTGGGCGTGGCGCTGCTGCGCACACTGGAAGAGGCGCTCAGCAACATCGCCACGCACGCCAACGCCACAGAAGTGGACATCATCATCGATGACAATGACGAAGCGCTGATGATGACCGTCAAGGATAACGGCAATGGACTGCCGGCCAGGGAACCCGTCGAAATGAGCAAGCACGGCCTGCGCTCCGTGCGCGAGCGCGTGCACTACCTCGGCGGCAGCCTGAGCCTGACCGCCAACCCGCAAGGCGGCACGGCCCTGACCGTCGTTTTGCCGCGCATTAGTCCGAAAGAATAGTCCTTACCAGGCAGCACCAAGCCAGATGCCTGCGGGAGCGCTCTGCCCCGCGCAGCGATTCGACGACAGGAGACCTCATGCAACGACTCATCCCCACCCTGCTGGCAGCGCTGCTGGCCATGAGTACCGCCCAGGCTGCGGAAAAAACCGTGCCGCCGCCCGAAACCGTGGACAAGCTGGCCTGGCTGGCCGGCTGCTGGAACGTCGACGGCGCCGAACCCGGCTCCGGGGAACAATGGAGTACGGCCGCCGGCGGCACCCTCCTCGGCACCAGCCGCACCGTCAAGGGCGGCAAGACGACAGCCTTTGAATTCGTGCAGATCCGCCTCACCGAACCGGGCCAGTTGGCCTACATCGTGCAGCCGTCAGGCCAGCCGCCTGTGATTTTCAATCTATTGCGCCAGGACAAGCCGAATGAATTCATCTTCGCCAACCTGGACAATGACTTTCCCAGCCGCATCATCTACCGCCACGACAGCGAGCGCATCTTGCACGCCAGCATCACCGGCACGATGAAAGGCAAGCTCACCACCATAGCCTTCCCCATGACGCGGGGCCGCTGCGAAGCGGCGCCAGTGGCGCGAAGCAAATAAAAAGGGGCCGCAAGGCCCCTTTTTATTGTTGACATCAACGGTTTAATGCAGCTTGACCTGCGGCGTACTGCGCTTGATCAGGAAGCGCCCCATGGCCATGACGGCCGTGCGCACGCCGCCCAGCACGGCATTGTGGTGCATCAAATGCAGGCTGACATACATCATGCGCGCAACAAATCCTTCCACGAACCAGCTCAGCCCCTTCAGGGAACCCATCAGGGTGCCCACGGAGGTAGTACGTCCGAACGACACGAGCGATCCGTAGTCGAGGTACTCGTACGGCTTGGTTTGCGGCGGCTTGCCCTTCGCTTGCAGCAGGAAGGTTTTCAGCAGGTAATCGGCTTGCTGGTGGGCAGCCTGGGCGCGAGGCGGCACCAGCTTGCCGTCCGGCCCCGTGCAGGCGGCGCAGTCGCCCAGCGCGAAGATATTCGCATGGCCCTGCACATTGAGCATGCCCGTCACTTCCAGCTGGCCGGCGCGGTTGGTCGGCAAGCCCAAAGTCGACAGGAATTCCGGCGCGCGGATGCCGGCGGCCCACACGCAGATATCGGCCGCATAGCTGGTGCCGCTGGCCACCGTCACCTTGTCGGCTTCGATCGTGGTGACGCGCGTATCGGTCACCACGCTAATGCCATGCTTGTGCAGCAGTTTCGAGGCGGCGATGGACACACGCTCGGGCAGCGGCGCCAGGATGCGCGGCGCCCCTTCGAGCAGGGTGATGCGCACGTCCTTGATGGCGTTGAGATTCTGAAAACCATACGCGGCATACACGCCACTCGCTTCGCGCAATTCGGCCGCCAGTTCCACGCCCGTGGCGCCGCCGCCGATGATGACGATGTCAACCCCAGGATGACCTGCATCGCCCTGGCGCTGCTCGGCCATGGCCAGCAGTTTCAACAGCGTCAAACGGAAACGTTCGGCGTCTTCCGTGGCATTCAGGGAAATGGTGTTTTCCTTGGCACCGGGCACGCCGAAGTAATTCGAGGTGCTGCCCACGGCCAGCACCAGTTGGTCATAGCTGACCGTGCGCTGCGGCAAGAGCTGTTCATCCTTATCGGTGGCGATGGCGCCCACGGTGAGGCTGTTCGACGCGGCGTCGAGCGCGATCAGGGGGCCATAGACATAGGTAAAACCATTGTCATGCGCCAGCATCTGGTACGACAGGCCCTCTTGGTGAATATCCAGGGTACCGGCCGCCACCTCATGCAGCGACGGCTTCCATATATGGTAGAGGCGGCTGTCGACCAGGGTCACCTGGCCGGGGCCGAGCTTGCGGCTGAGTTTGCAGGCCAGCTCCAGGCCGCCTGCGCCGCCACCTACGATGACGATTTTACTATGCAAATATCCTCCTGCTTGCTTGTTTAGTCCCTGCGCCCGTTGCCGTTGCCATGGCCTCTGCCCGGATTGTCATCATGCTTGTCGCGCCTGCCTTCATGCTTGTCGCGCTTGTCATCATGCTTGTCATCATGGCCGCGATCACGGTCATGGTCATGGTTGCCGTAGTCCGGGCGGCCATGCTGTTGCGGCGGACGTCCACCGGGACGACCATGATCGCCATGCTGCTGGCGATAGCGGGGAGCATATTGATTGTTATACCAACTATCTTGGACGAAATACACCTCTTGGTTACAGGCATTATACCTGCGGCAGTGCTTGGACCAGTTTTTCGCATGGCCGGGCGGCACGCGCAAATAGATGGGCCGGGCGGCACGCGCAAATAGATGGGCCGGGCCGAATAGTATTGCGGGCGCTGCACGATGACTGGCTGGGCGTAGATCAATTGCGGCGCGGGATAATCGCCGATGTCGAGGCGTCCGTAAAAGCCGGGCTGGCCGACGGTGACGGAGACACCGACCTGGGCAACAGCGGCGGTGGCGGCCGACAGCAAGACGGCGGCAAGCACAAGGGTTTTCATGGGGACATTCCTTTTATCAGTTATGCCGCCATTGTAGACCTTGTGCGCCACCCTGTTTGTTCGCAAGGACACATAAGGAATGGCGTTACCATCTCACCACAGCTTGCCCAAAGGCACGACCAGTCCGCTGAATAGCGACCAGTCCGGCGACGACGCCGTCAAGCCCCGCGCCATGCCGATATCGACGGCCAGCCGTGGCGTGGGACTGTAAGTGGCTGCCAGCAGCAACTGCGCCGTGGCCGGCGCACCGCGCAAACGCGTTCCAGACACTTCCGCCGTGGCACCCCAGCGCGCGCTGACTGGCGTGGAAAAGGAGGCCGCCCAGCCCGTTTGCACCCTGCCCGTCGCCGGGTCGGACGCGCCCAGGCGCGTGGCGTTCAGGTTGACGTCCATGTGCACGGCGCCCAAGTCGCGGCTGACAATGCCGTTCAGCGACACGTCGCTCTTGCCGCTGCCGATGGCGTCCTTGGCCGTCGCTAACTTCCAGCCCAGTTCCAGGCCCAGCGCCGTTGCGCTGTCGAGCTCAAAGGCGCGCTTGAGCACGACGGTCGTGTCGCCCAAGCCCGTCTCGCGCCGGCCCGTTTCATCGCGCGCACGCACGATCCCCTCGCCTTCGAGCAGCACGCCCCATTCGGGCGTGAACGCCAGCTTGAAGGTGTATGGCAGGCTGGCGCGGCGCGTATCGTCCGTTTTCGACAACAGGCCACCGGCCTCGAATTCCAGCTGGCCCGGCACGGGCAGCTGGGCGGGGCTGGCCACGGAAGGCCGGTAAGGCAGGACAGGATCACCGTCCTGCGCCAGCGCCAGGGCCGGCAAGGACAGCAGGGAGAAACACAGCAACGGCAAGCGGAGAGAAGACATGGAAGACCCGGAAGTGGCAAATGCGCAAAAGCGACAGCCTACCACCAAGCCCAGGCGTGCGTGTTGCGCCCGGTACTGCCGCGGTCAAGCCAGGCGCCGCACTCCCTGCCTGGCGGCGGGCGCTGGCCGGCGCAGCGGCGTGACGTTGCTGGCCGGGGCCGCGGCCAGCTGTTGCGCCTGGGCATGCAGGCGGAACACGCCCACCAGTTCCGTCAAGGTCTGCGCCTGGTCTTGCAGCGATTCGGCGGCGGCGGCAGCCTCTTCCACCAGGGCCGCATTCTGCTGTGTCACCTGGTCCATCTGCAGCACGGCCTGGTTGACTTGCTCGATGCCGGCGCTCTGTTCGGCGCTGGCGGCCGTGATTTCCTGCATGATATCGGCCACCTGGCGCACGCTGGCGACGACTTCATCCATCGTCTTGCCCGCGTCATGCACGAGCCTGGAACCGATTTCCACCTGCTCGACGGAGTCGCCGATCAGGGTCTTGATTTCCTTGGCGGCCTGGCTGGACCTTTGTGCCAGGTTGCGCACTTCGGACGCCACGACGGCGAAACCGCGCCCCTCCTCGCCCGCCCTGGCCGCTTCCACTGCCGCGTTCAAGGCGAGGATATTGGTCTGGAAGGCAATGCTGTCGATGACGCTGATAATGTCGACGATCTTGCGCGAAGAGGCATTGATCGATTCCATCGTCTGCACCACCTGCCCCACCACGGCGCCGCCCTTGCCGGCCACGTCGGACGCGGCGCCGGCCAGCGCATTAGCCTGGCGCGCATTGTCCGCGTTCTGGCGCACGGCCGAGGTCAGCTGCTCCATCGAGGACGCCGTTTCTTCCAGCGAACTGGCCTGCTCTTCCGTCCGGGATGACAGGTCGAGGTTGCCCTGGGCAATTTCACTGGAGGCCGTATGGATGGTGTCCGTACCCGAACGCACCTGGCTGACGATGCCCACCAGCTTGTCGCGCATGGTTTTCATGGCGAACAGCAGGCTGGCGTTGTCATGGCTGACCGTGCGGATATCCACGGTCAGGTCGCCCTCGGCGATGGCGCCCGCGATCTTGACGGCATACGCCGGCTCGCCGCCCAGCTGGCGCGTCAGTCCGCGCGTGATCAGCGCGCCCAGCGCCAGACCGGCCGCCATACTGCCCAGCACCAGTGCGAGCATGAAGCTGCGGCTGGCCTGATACACGCCCGACGCCTGCGCCGCTGCGGCCTTGGCGCGCTCTTCTTTCTGCAGCGAGAGTTTATCCAGCATGCCGTCGAGCTCGTCCGCATGCTGGCGCGTCTTGTTGAGCAGTTCAAGCAGTTGCGCGCTGCGCTGGGACAGCGGCTCGGCTGCAGCCAGCGCCAGCGCCTGTTGCATGGTGGCGATATATTCCGCTTCGACGGCGGAAAAACGGGCAAACAGCTCCTTGGCGGCCGGCGTGACGAACAGCGGTTCCGCCTTGGCAAGGTAGCTTTTGTTTAATTCGAGGAATTTTTCGATGTCGGCCTGGCGCATGGCGCGCTCCTCGGCGGTAGTGGCCAGCAAGAAATTACTACGGGCGCGGCCCACTTTGATCAGGGCGATGTTGGCTTCCTTGATGTGCGACAAGCCCAGCAATTCGCTGTTGTACATCTGCCCCGCCATGGTATCGATCTTGCCCATATTGAAGATGCCGATACCGGCCACGACGGCCCCCATCAGCGCAACACAAAAAAATGCCGCCAGCAAGCGCGTTCCCACCTTCATCCGGTTCAACATGTTTTCTCCCATAGACTGGCCGATACTCGATGCAACTGGAGCTTACTGGCTTGAATATAAAGAAAAAACACAGAAAAAAATGCTCGGATTGTCACCAAATAATAATTCCTTGATATGCAACAACATGCAAAACGGCTTGCCATGCTAGGCAAGCCGTTCGACCTGACACCGGTCATGCGGGAGACTAATGCCCGCTGTGGCCGGCCGGCTTGCGCACCGTCATCTCGACGCCGCCCTTCACGGCCGGTTTGCCGGCGCCCTGGCCGCGCACCGGCTCCGGCAACGCGCCCGTCCATTCATAGGCCACGCTGCCGGCCGGGTGCTTGTACCAGCCCGGGTCGCGGTAGTCGCCCGGCTTCTGGTCCTTGCGCACCTTCACCGTGGTAAACATGCCGCCCATGCCGATGGCGCCGAAGGGGCCGTCGCCGGCCATCATCGGCAAGGTATTGTCGGGAATCGGCATCTGCATCTCGCCCATGTCGGCCATGCCGCGCTCGCCCATCACCATGTAGCCGGGCACAAGCTGGTTGATCTTCGCCGCCACGCCCTGGTGGTCGACGCCGATCATGGTGGGCACGTCATGCCCCATGGCATTCATCGTGTGGTGCGACTTGTGGCAGTGGAAGGCCCAGTCGCCCAGGTCCGTGGCCATGAATTCCACGGCCCGCATCTGGCCCACGGCCACGTCCGTCGTCACTTCGGGCCAGCGCGATTCGGGGCGCGTCCAGCCGCCATCGGTGCCCGTCACCTCGAATTCATGGCCATGCATGTGAATCGGGTGGTTGGTCATGGTCAGATTGCCCACGCGCACGCGGACCTTGTCGCCCTGGCGCACCACCATGGGATCGATGCCTGGGAAGACGCGGCTATTAAACGTGAACAAATTGAAATCCGTCATGGTCATGATCTTCGGCGTGTAGCTGCCGGGATCGATGTCGTAATTACTGAGCAAGAAGACGAAATCGCGGTCCACCTTCATGAAGTTCGGGTCTTTCGGGTGCGTCACCCAGAAGCCCATCATGCCCATGGCCATCTGCGTCATTTCATCCGCATGCGGGTGGTACATGAAGGTGCCAGGCCGCTTGGCGACGAATTCATACACGAAAGTCTTGCCGGGAGGAATGCCCGGCTGGGTCAGGCCCGTGACGCCATCCATGCCGTTGGGCAAACGCTGTCCATGCCAGTGCACGCTCGTGTGTTCCGGCAATTTATTGGTGACAAAAATGCGCACACGGTCGCCTTCCACCACTTCGATGGTGGGGCCAGGCGACTGGCCGTTGTAACCCCACAGGTTGGCTTGCATGCCGGGCGCCAGTTCGCGCACGACAGGCTCGGCCACCAAATGGAATTCCTTGACGTTGTTGTTCATGCGCCAGGGCAAGGACCAGCCATTCAGGGTGACGACGGGGTGGTACGGACGCCCGTTCGGTGGTGGCGGCGGCGCCTTGGTGTCGGCGCCAGCCATGCTGACGGCTTCCGGCAACGATGCCGCACCCACGCGACTCACCGCTGCCGCACTCAGGGCGACGGCACCCGCATTCATGAAAAAGTTTCTACGTGTAATCATCATTATTCCTTCGCGGCTGGGCCGCTGCCATTGATGGCCGATTGCAATTCGGTTTGGGCGATCCAGAAATCGCGCTGGGTCTCGATCGCGCTGTTCACGCTGGCGACCTGTTCGCGCGCATCGGCCAGCAATTCGAACACGCTGGCCAGCATACCGTTGTAGCGCAGTAATACTTCATGCGAGATCGTCTTGCGCAGCGGCACGACTTCATCGCGGTAGTGGCGCGCCAGGTCGTAGGCCGTGCGGTAGCTGGAATACGCTACGCGCACTTCGGAGCGGGCCTGCACCGCCGTGCCTGCCGTGCGCTGCAGCGACTGCTCATACAAGGCTTGCGCCCTGGCGTTGCGCGCCGAGCCCCAGTCGAACAGGGGCAATTCCAGCGACACCTCATAGCCATTCTCGCGCGGCGCCTCGCTCGTGCTCTTGTTGGTATAGCCCACGTCGAGCACATTGACGAAACCCGTGACCTTGGCCAGGCCCAGTGCGTCGGCCGTGGCATGCGCATCAAGTTTCGCTCTTTGCACGTCGAGGCGCTGTTCCATGGCCTGCGCCTCGATATTGCCCGCCTCCACCGCCTGGGCCGGCAAGTCGGGCAGGCGCGACGGTAAAGTAAAGCTGGCCTGCTTGCCCCACAGGCCCAGCAGACGCGTCAGGTGCTCACGCGTCACCAATGCCTGATGGCGCGCGCGGGCCAGGTCGCCGACAGCATCGGCATAAAACACTTGCTGGCGCGCCTGGTCGAGGCGGCTCCAGTTGCCCGCCTGCTGCAAGCGCGTGGCCAGCTCGGCACCCGCCTCGGCCGACAGCAGTGCCCGCTGCATGAAAGCTTCCGTCTGCACGGCGGCGACAGCATTGAAGTAGGCGCGACGCGTGTCCGACGCCAGTTGCACGGCGCTGATGGCTGCCTGCAGCTTGGCTTGCTCGAAACGGCCCCGCTCGATATTCACGCGCATCGGCATGGTCAGCAGGCCGGCCAGGTCGAAACTGACGCCCCGGTCGATTTCATTGCCATGGCTACCATGCGAGCGGCCGAATGACAGGCCGGGATTGCGCAAGCGCCCCGCCTGTACCAGGTCCGCCTCGGACGCGCCAAGTTCGGCCAGCGCCACTTTCATGCCGTGGTTGTTCATCAGGGCGATGCGCACGGCGCTGTCGGCGTCCAGGGGTTGGGCCAGCAATTGCGCCAGCCTGTCTTCGCCTTTGTCAGCCAGCGCTGCGGGGACACCCGTGCGGGCGTCGGCCAGCGCGGACACCGTTTGCATGCCGCCATCCGGGCTGAAGCTGGCGCAGCCACTGAGCAGCAGGACGGCCGCCAGCGCCAGCGGCGTGAGGCAAGTTGATTTTGTGAAACGGGCCATGTCAATGTCCTTCATGCTGGTGTTGCGGAGCCGGCTGGGGGGCCGGCTTGGCACTGGGCTTAGCCATTGGCGTCTTGTGGCCTTCCATCTTGTGGCCCTCCATCTTCATCATGCCCATGTGGCCGCCCGCCTTGCCGACTTTCTCGTTGAGGGCACGCCAGGCCTGGTCGGGCGTGGCGTCGTCTTCGGCGGCGGGTCGGTAGCCCGCGAAGGCGGAGCGGTATGTGGTGGCAGGCACGGGCGCTTGCGCCTCTTGCGGGGCGGATGGAACTGGCGTCGATGCGGCAGGGCTGGCAGCACTGGCGGCCAGCGGCAGCACGGCCAGCGCGAGGCTGAACAGGTGTTTCATGGTATTCCTTGATTGACAGGGTATGGCGCGGCAGGCGCGCTACTGGAACGCTGGCGCGGCCGGTGCAAGCTGCAGGATCAAGATGCAGGGACGTGCGACGGCGGCACCGCCAGGTTCAACGGGCGGTCAGGCGGAGTGCGTGCTTCTCGGGGGACGTTCGGGACCAAGCGGGATATGCCCGGCGAACAGGGAATCGGGCGCCAGCGCGGGAGGCGGCGCGCGCAGGGTCAAGGCGTGCAAGACTGGCATGCCGGGCGGCGCCGTGGCGCCCACGGTACACGCCCCATGGTTGCTGCAATCGTGGCCATGGTGCGTGGCGCCGCCATCGTCCATGGCCATTTTCATGGGCTGGTCCGTCATCCGCATGTCGGCCATATTGCCCATATTGCCCATATCGTGGCACTGGGGTGCCTGCACCTGCGCTGCCACGACGGTGACCGCCGCCGCCAGCTCGCCCACACAGCAGCTGCGCATGGCCGACGCAAAGCCCTGCAAGGGCAGCGTGACGGCCAGCAGCCAGAGCAGCGAGCGGGCGAGAAAGCGGAAAAAGGCGTGGTTCATGACAGGACTATAAACCTTCCCACATGAGGAAGGTCAAGTCCCTGTCAAGCTCGGCGGCCGTGCGTCAGCCAGATCACGTACACGCCGTAGTAGCCCTGCCCCTCCAATATGACCTGGCCATCGGCAAAATGGATTTTCTCCACTTTATTGACGGTGAAATACGCGCGGCCATCGGACGCCTCCACGTCGCCCCGGTAACGGGCGCGGGGCCGGCAGTAGCCGCTGGCGCGCCCGATGGCCCACATCAGGTCGCCGATCATGAAGTCGTCAATCATTTCGGCCAGCAGCGGCCGGTGGCCCGCCAGCATGCCCGTGATGTCGGGGTAGCCGGCGTCTCTGAGCGCGGGCAAGTCGCTTTCCTCGTATTGCAGGTCGTCTTCGCGGCAATCCTGCACGAAACTGTTGAACGGTTCGTCGAGCAGTCCCGCGAGCGCCGTTTCCGGCACGCTCAGGCGGAACGGATGCAGCGGCAGCACGCTGTGCTGGCCATAATTGAGTTCGCGGCAACCGAGATAGGCCAGCGGGTGCAGCTGGCCATTGACCTCGCAGCGGATGCCAAGTTCTTGCTCAAACGTCATCAATACTCATCCCTGCCATTTCTGCCATGCCCATTACTCTCTCGTTGCACCTTATCTTGGCCTCATGGTAAGCGCTGGCGGGCAAACCGGACAGACTCAGATTCAACAAAAAACAGCGGATCAGTTTATGCCGCACGGCACGCCTGTCAGGCCGGCTCGGCGAGACCCACCCGGTTGCGCCCATTTTCCTTGGCCACATACAGGGCCGCGTCGGCCGCCAGCAGCACGGCGTCCGCGCCGCGCTCCCCGTGCGCCGACGAGACCACGCCCAGCGAGACCGTAACGGCGCCCGCGCCGGGAATCACGGCGGCGGCCACCTTGGCGCGCAGGCGCTCGGCCACCTGCATGGCCACGTCCAGGTCGGCATCGGGCAACAGCATGATGAATTCATCGCCGCCATTGCGGCACAGCACGTCGGCATCGCGCGAACAGGCGCGCATCAGCTGCGCCAGGCGCAGGATGACGTCGTCGCCCACGGCATGGCCCCACTGGTCGTTGACTTGCTTGAAATGGTCGATGTCGATGGCGATGACGGAAAACGGCCGCGCCTGCGCCTGCCACTCTTCCAGCGCTGCCGCCATGCCACGCCGGTTCGACAGGCCCGTCAGCGGGTCCGTCTGCACGTCGGTCTTCAGCTTGCCGATCTTATTCTGCAGCAACGCCAAGCCTTTCAACAGAGCCTTCTTGATCTGTGCCGCCTCCACATACCAGGAGCGGATGGCGGCAATGTGCTCGGCCGTGCCCGCTGCATCCATGCGCCGTGCGCTCTCGGCCAGCTGCACCAGGGGCCGCGATATCAGACTGGCCAGCCACCAGATGAATGGCAAGCTCAGCAAGGCGATCGGCAGGGAATACCATATCGTATTGGCCATCAGCTGGTTCAGCGGTGCCAGGGTCATCGCCGTCGGCCGCTGCGCCACGATGCCCCAGCCCGTCGACGGCATGACGGCGTAGCCGGCCAGCATATCCACGCCCAGGCTGTTATGCATGCGCCGGCTGCCACCGCCCTGCTGCGCGATGATGGTGTCGATGACATCGTTGCTGCCAGCCACGTCGCCCAGGCGCTCGGGGTCCGGGTGGTACAGCAGGCGCCGGTTCTGGTCCACCACGTACAGATACGAGCCATCGCGGTAGTAATGCTGGCCCAGCATGGTGTACAGGATGTTTTTCTGTTTCAGGTAGATGCTGCCGCCCACATAGCCCAGGTAGCGGCCATCCTTGTCCACGATGGGATGGGAAATGAAGACCACCAGGTTGCCGGCAGAGGACATGTACGGCTGCGTCACCAGCGGACGCCGCTCGCGCAGCGCCTGCACGGCGCCAGCCGAATCGAGCGTGCGGTACTTGAGGGCCAGGGTTTCCGGCGACACCCCCAGCACCTTGCCCTGGGCGTCGACGATGAGCACGGAGTTGAAGCTGTTCGTTTGCAGGCGCAGGCGCTGCGCCTCGTCCGTCAGCCAGGCGTCATCCCCCATGCGCGGCGCCAGGCCGCCAGCGCTGTAGGCCAGCTGCTGGCGCGCCGACTGCAGGAAATCCTCGGCCGTGCTGGCCAACTTGCTCGCGTAGGCGTGGTTCGCTTCCAGCGTGGTATCGATCAGCAACTGGCGCTGCACGCTGTAGCTGGCAAAGAACGTATTGGCCAGGGACACCAGGGCGCTGGCAAAGGCCACGAGCACGATCAAACGGCGCAAATTCATGCGCAGAACAGGTTTAGTCCACATGGCGTCGGCAAGAGATAGGGAAATATTGCGCTAAAGAAAGGGCGCATTATACCGAGACACCCGTGCCAATATTGAAATGTTGGCATCCATAATCAAGGAACGTGTACAAGCGGCAACGCAGAGCGCTGCCGCCTTGACCTGCATCAAGCGTGGATGGCGTGCTTGCGTACCCAGTCCACATAGCGCTGCATCCAGCCCTGGAAGAAGCCCAGGCTGGCCGGGCCTATGCCGCCATGCTCGTCGAACAGGCCTTCCTTGGCCTGGATAAACATTTCGGGCTGGCCCAGCAGCGGCACATCCAGGTAAGCGAGCACGTTGCGCAAATGCTGCTGCGCCAGGGCCGTGCCCGTGGCACCCACGGAGACGCCCAGCACGGCGCCCGGCTTGCCGCCCCACACGCTCTGGCCATACGGGCGCGAGCCGTGATCGAGGGCGTTTTTCAGCACGCCGGGGATGGAACGGTTGTATTCGGGGGTGAGGAAGAGCAAGGCTTGCGACGCGGAAATGTCGGATTTGAGGCGCAGCACCTGCTCGGCCTGCGCGCCATCGTCATCCTGGTTGTACAGCGGCAAGTCGCCGATGTCGATATGTTTGAAGGAAAACTCGGGCGGCGCCAGCTTGATGATGGCGTCGGCCAGTTTGCGGTTGAAGGAATCCTTGCGCAGGCTGCCGACGATGATTGCAACTTGATATTGGCTCATGAAAGTCCCCGATAACGGTTAAAAGAAAGCCCTGGAGTGAAGCTCATACCAGGGCTATCTTGCCACACAATCATCGGTTTTGCGCTGCCTAGCGTGCGAAGTCAGCGCGCCTGAAAAAATGCTCAGGGCCAGGCGCCTTGCCGAAGACAGTACGAATGTACGGCAAGGCAAGGCAACAACGCCATGGGCGTTTTGGCAGGTTCGCTAACGTGCCAAGCCCCGGTATTCGCGGTAGTAACGCCCGCCCAGGTTGGTCAGCACCTCATAGCCGATGGTATTGGCCATGGCCGCCACCGCGTCAACCGGGTGTTCGGCGCAGATCAGGTCGACCAGGCTGCCCGGCGCGACACGCTCCTCGGCGATGGCGCTGACGTCCAGGGTAATGGAATCCATGGAAATGGCGCCGATCTGCGGCACTTTCACGCCATCGACGATGGCCAGGCCCTGGTTGCTCATGCTGCGCAGCCAGCCATCGGCATAGCCGACGGAAATAGTCGCCACCTGGCGCGGCTCGCTGGCCGTGTAGCGGCGGCTGTAGCCCACGTGGTCGCCGGCGGCAATCGTGCGCGTCTGCATGACCTTGCCTTGCAGGCGCACCACGGAACGCAGGGGATTGGGCTCGCCGCCCTGCGGCGCGATGCCGTACAGGGCCGCACCGGGGCGCACCAGGTCAAAGTGAAAATCGGGCGACAGGAAAATGCCCGAGGAATTGGCCAGGCTGGCGCGGTATTGCGTCAAACGGGTGCGGATGGCGATGAAACGGGCCAGTTGCTCGCCATTCATGGGGTTGTTGCGCTCGTCGGCACACGCCAGGTGGCTCATGATGTAGCGAACGTTGATGCCGTCAAGAAAGTGTGCATCATCCAGCCAGGCGTCGATTTCCTGCGGCGACAAGCCCATGCGCGACATGCCCGTATCGACCTGCACGACGGCGTTCAGGGTGGTGCCCAGTGCTTGCGCATGTTTGCGCCAGCCCGCCACCTGCGGCTCGCTGTTGAGCACTGGCGTCAGGCCGTGGGCCGTGAATTCAGCTTCCGTATCGACGGGCGGGCCATGCAGCACGAAGATTTCCGCGTCCGGCGCCACATGCGGGCGCAGGCTGATGCCCTCTTCCAGGTGGGCCACGAAGAAATGGCGGCAACCCTCTTCATACAGGGCCGCGCCCACTTGCGCGGCGCCCAGGCCATACGCGTCGGACTTCACCACAGCCGAGCAGGCGGCCGGGTGCGCCTTGTCGCGCAGCAAGCGGTAGTTGGCGCGCACGGCGTCCAGGTCGACCGTCAGGATGGCGCCGCTACGCTCCTTGGCAGGCATGCTACCGGCCATCTCAGGCTCCCGCGTATTGCAATTTGCCGCCGCGCTGCGCGCCGCTGTAGCGGCTGACAGACAGGTCGTCGGCCAAAATGGCCGGCTGTTTCGACGACATCAGGTCGGCCAGCAATTGCGCCGAACCGCAGGACATGGTCCAGCCCAGGGTGCCGTGGCCCGTGTTGAGGAACAGGTTGCGCAGCGGCGTGCGGCCGACGATCGGCGTGCCGTCCGGCGTCATCGGGCGCAGACCAGTCCAGAAGGTGGCTTCCGCCGTGTTGCCGCCGCCGGGGAACAGGTCGTTGACGACCATTTCCAGGGTTTCGCGGCGGCGCGGATTCAGGTTCAGGTTGTAGCCGGCGATTTCCGCCATGCCGCCCACGCGGATGCGGTTGTCGAAACGCGTCACGGCAATCTTGTACGTTTCATCGAGGATGGTCGACACGGGCGCCTTCGCCGCGTTGACGATAGGCACGGTGATCGAATAGCCCTTCAGCGGATACACGGGAATATCCAGCAGCGGTTTCATGAAGCCCGTCGAGTAGGAACCCAGGGCCACCACATAGGAATCGGCCTTGACGATTTCCGCGCCGCATTGCACACCAGCGATTTCATCTCCCTGCGTGAGCAAGGCATCGATCGACACGCCGTAACGGAACTTCACGCCCAGCGCCTCGGCCATCTCGGACAGGCGGGTGGTAAACAGCTGGCAATCGCCCGTTTCATCGTTGGGCAGGCGCAAGCCGCCGAACAGTTTTTCCTTGACCGCTTCCAGGGCCGGCTCGGCACGCGACAGCTCGTTGCGCTGCAGCACTTCATACGGCACGCCCGCGTCTTTCAATACTTCGATATCCTTGGCGGCGTCGTTGTATTGCTTTTCGGTACGGAACAATTGCATCGTGCCTTGCTGGCGGCCTTCATAGGTGATGCCGGCCTCCGCGCGCAGCACTTTAAAGCAGTCGCGGCTGTATTCAGCCAGGCGCACCATGCGTTCCTTGTTCACCGCATACGCTTCCGGTGTGCAATTACGCAACATCTGCCACATCCATTTGAGCTGGGCGGCGCTGCCGTCGAGCGAGATGGCCAGTGGCGCGTGGCGCTGCATCATCCACTTCACGGCTTTCAGGGGAATGCCGGGCGCGGCCCATGGCGAAGCGTAGCCGGGCGAGATTTGCCCCGCATTCGCGAAGCTGGTTTCCAGTGCCGGGCCCGGCTGGCGGTCGATGACGGTCACCTCATGTCCTGCCTTGGCCAGATAGTAAGCACTGGTGACGCCGATGACGCCGCTACCCAGAATCACGATACGCATAGTTTCCTCATTATATTTTTTAGGCTGGTGCCAGATTAACCGCTATCATATTGGGAAAGAGCCAGTATTTGTTCACGTATAAATCGAGATATTCAGCAATAAATCATGAGAATCCTTAAAGAATCGGCACGTGGCCTCGACAAGCTGGACCGCCACATCCTGCGCATCCTGCAACAGGATGGCCGCATCTCGATGAAAGACCTGGGCGAACAGGTGGGCCTGTCGATCACGCCCTGCATCGAGCGGGTCAAGCGCATGGAGCGCGACGGCGTCATCACGGGCTACCACGCCAAGGTGAACCCGGCCGCGCTGGGCGCCAAGCTGCTCGTCTTTGTGGAGATTACGCTCAATCAAAAATCGGCGTCTGCCTTCGAACAATTCCGCCGCGAAGTGCTGCAAATTCCCGAAGTGCAGGAATGCCACCTGGTGTCGGGCGACTTCGATTACCTGATCAAGGCGCGCATCCATGAAATGGCCGAGTACCGCAAGCTGCTGGGCGACATGCTGTTGCAACTGCCGGGCGCCGCGCAATCGAAAAGCTATGTGGTGATGGAAGAAATCAAGGAAACCCTGGCGCTCTCGACCGACGTATTGCAGAGCAGGTAAAAAGTAGCGCCAGCCGGTACCGGCAGCATCGTTTTATGCTCCTTTGTATAATCTTGTAGCACATTCGTGGCGACCCAAGCACACTCCCTCCTGACATCACGCCCGTCCCCTCTGAGATTGGAAGCAGTGATGCACATTGGGAGTCCGTATGAACACATTGATAAAACTGGCAGCTTCCTGCCTCGCGGGCCTGGCCGTGGCCATGTGCACCGCCAGTGAATACAAGGTCAACCGCGCGCCGGACAATGGCGCCATCTACCAAAACATCAAGGTCGGCAAGACCACCCGCCTCGACCTCGACGCGGCCCTGGGCAACGCCACCGTGGTCAGCTTCGATCCAGGCTATGAAGTCTGGGTCTACAAGAACCAGCTGCAAACGCCCAAGGTGACGCGGCTGATCCCCCTGCTGGGCGAAAAAGGCACGCGCGAAGTGGCTGTCATGTTCGACCAGGCGGGTGTCGTCAGGAAATTCCGGATACACGAGCCACGCAAGTAGGCGGCCGATGCGCCGCAGCGCAAGCCACCACGCCCGCCAGTAACAGCATGCTGGCCGCAGCCTCGGCAAGCGTGGGCCAGCGCTGCTCCCACAGATAGCCGTACAGCAAGGCAAACAGGAATTCAAACACAATCATCTGCCCCATCAGGGTCAGCGGCAAGACCCGGCTGGCATGGTTCCACAAGCCATTGCCAACGACGGAACACAGCAGCGCGACACCCGTGACAACGCCGGCAAACTGCAGCCAGGCCATGTCGGCATGCGCGGCGGGCGCGGCAAGTGCGACGGGAATGGCCAGCAGCAGCGCGGCACCACCCGTGACCACGCCCGTCAGCAAATTCCACTCCTGCGCCGAGACCGAGCGCAACCGCCCCAGCCAGCGGCTGTTACCGACCGCATACACCGTCCACGACAGCAGCGCAGCCAGCGCACACAGCAAACCCAACAGGGATGCATGGCCCGCATGCCCGAGCGACTGCCAGCTAATGCAGGCCAACCCGGCTGCGCTCAGCAGTAGCGAGGGAAGCAGGCGCCGTAACGGCACGGCATGCCGGTCGCGGCTGCCCACGAGCGTGACGACCAGCGGCAGCAAGCCGATCACCATCGACGTCATGGCCACGCCACCGGCCTGCACGGCGCTGGCCAGCAGCACGTAATACACGATATTGCCTGTCAGGCTGAGCCAGATCAGCCCGCGCCATTCGCGCCAGGTCAGTACGCGCAGCAGGCGCCGCCACGACGGCGCGACCAGCACGGCCGCGATCAGGCCATACGCGAGGTAGCGGCCCACGGACAGTTCCAGCGGCTGGAAGGCGGGGATCAGCGCCGGCGCCAGGAACACCAGCCCCCATAGCGCGCCCGCGGCTATGCCGGCCAGCATGCCCAGCAGGCTCTTGTTTTCTTGATGCATGTTCAATCTCCTGAAAAGGAGATTGTGGCAAGTCTGCCGCGTCCATTCTTGGCACCAGCTACTGCCTTGTTGACCGTTTCTCGCGACATGCGCGCCGGTAGGCGGCAGGCGTGACATCCATGCTGTCGCGCATGGCCCGCGTCAGCGCGCTCTGCTCGGAAAAGCCGGCCGCCAGCGCGATCCCGGCTAGGCTGGCGTCGCTGGCGGCAAGCAGTTCGCAAGCGCGCGCCATGCGCTGCTGCAACAGCCAGGCATGTGGACTGGCACCCATTTCCTCGCGGAACAACGCGTGCAGGCGGCTGACACTGAGGTTGGCGAAGCGCGCCATCGACGCCGTCGACCAGGGCAAGCCAGGCTCGGCTTGCACACGGGCAATGAGCGCCCCCAGGCGCGAACGGGGCTGCGGGTCTCCCACCAGCAAGGTATCGAGCAATAGCGGCGTCCAGGCCGTGACGATGGCCGGCGTCAGCGCCTCCTGCTGCGCCATCAGGCCCAGGTATTCGATCAGCTTGCGGGCGCCCGGCCCGATCGCCGTATAGGGACGCTCCAGCAGCAACTGCCAGCAGCCCCTGGCCACGGTGGCCGCATCCACATCGAGGATGATGGAGTGGTTGGCCACCTGGCTATGCTGGGCATGCCATGTATTGGCCGGGATCACCACGCCCAGCTGCGTATCCACCTTCCCCGGCCTGCCGTCGATGTCCAGCAACAGCTGGCCATGCAGGGGCAGCACCAGTTGCACGAAATCGTGCCGGTTCGGCGCGCCGATTTCCGCATAGCTGCGAAAGCTGAAGTCGATGGCAGAGTGTGGTGTGCTGGACATGGCGAGGCCGCCTGGGCGAAGAATCCCCCATTTTATCAGCAGGCAGGTGCACCGAGACGCGCGCCTGGCGCTGCCCACTTGCCCTACACTGGCATTTTATCTTTCCCTACCTCCATGCAACGACCTGCGAACCTCGCCCACATTTCGGTGGAAAAAGACTGGCAACACACCACAGCGTATCCACCGCTCGGCTTCGCCCCCTTCTTCGAAGGTGCGCTGGGCAATGGCGACACCTTCGGCCTGTACTGGCCCATCGGCCGCGAAGGGGCCGAACCGATCGTCGTCGAAACCTGGCACGACGAATGGCGTATCCAGCCGCACTTTTCCAGCCTGGCGGCGTTTTTGCAAGCCCATGCGGCTGCGGAGGACGAGTACGTCGCCACGCCCTCGCTGGCCGACGACCCCGCCTCGCCGCGCGCCGCCTTCCTGGCGGCCAAGGAACAGATCGCCCAGCGCAACCCGGACGAGGCCATCGCCCTGCTGGAAGCGGCGCTGGCCATCGTTCCCGAATATACGGATGCGCTGGTACTGCTGCATGGCCAGTATGTGCGCGCGGGAAGAACCGATGCAGCCGTCAAGGTGGCCATCCAGGCGATCATATCGCCACCGTCCTTTGGCGGCCCGCCATTCAAGGCCTTGCAATGGCTGCGCACGCAGCCGGTGCCGGATGGGGAACTTGATCCCATCTGGCGCGCCTGCGGGCAGCTGTCGTTCAACTTTGGCGGCAGCAAGGAGAATACGGACTACCCCGTGCTGCTGGCCGCCATAGAAAGCTATCTGGAGCACGGCAACTACCGTTGCGCCTCGACCCTGATGCAGACGTATGCGGAACTGATGAGCGCGGAAACCGTGTCCTTCCAGGAGCGCTACGCTTTCGAGCCGGCCGCCTTCATTGCACGGCAAATCGCCGTCAGCGCGAGGCTGCCCCAGGGCAGCCGCGACCCGGCAGCGCTATGGTTGTCGGGCATGGCTTAGTTGCTGCCGGAACAGCTTGCGATACGCCGAAGGCGACGTCTGCAGGCTGGCGCGGAAATGCTGGCGCAGGGACAGGGCCGTGCCGAAGCCGGCCTCTTGCGCCACGACATCGATCGAGGCGGCGCTTTTTTCCAGCAAGCCTTGCGCATGCGCCAGGCGCTGGCTCAGCAGCCACTGCTTGAACGAGGTACCCATGGCCTGGCGGAAGTGGCGCGTGAAGTTGCGCCGGCTCATGGCAGCCTGTTCGGCCAGCGCGTCGATGCTGTGCGCCTGGTCCAGCTTGGCGGTCACGCTAGCGAGCACGTCGGCAAAGCGCCCTTCGCTGCCGGACACGGGCAGCGGGCGCTCGATGAATTGCGCCTGCCCGCCCTGGCGGTGCGGCGCCACCAGCAAGCGGCGCGCCACCCTGTTGGCCACCTCGGCGCCCGCCAGCTGGCGCAACAGATGCAGGCAGCAATCGAGGCCGGCCGCTACGCCGGCCGACGTCAGCACGGCGCCATCGTCCACATACAGCACTTCCCGGTCCACCCTGACCTTGGGATAACGGGCCGCCAGCCGCTCCGCCATGCCCCAATGTGTGGCCGCGCGCTTGCCATCCAACAAGCCTGCCTGCGCCAGGGGAAACGCGCCCAGGCACAGTCCCACCATGCGCGCCCCGCGCCGGCCGGCCGCCTGCAGCGCCGCGACCAGGGGCTGCGGCGCATCGCGGCAATCGTCGTGCCAGGCCGGCATGATGACGATATCGGCGCCCTCCAGCCCTTCCAGTCCGAACTCGGGCGTAATGGCAAAGCCGGCCGTCGTGCGCAAGGGCGCGGGATCGGCGGCGCACACGCGCACATGAAACTGCGGCAGATCGGCCTCGTCCGTCTGGGCGCCAAACACGAGGCAAGGCACGGACAGGTGAAATGGCGTCATGCCGTCGAAAGCGATCACGGCGATGCTCAAGGGAGCGGAAGAAGCGGGAATAGTAGGCATGGCCCGATTTTATCGCATAAAGTCCTTTGGGCCACTTTTTGTTTGCATCGCGCGGCCTGACAATGGCCTTATCGAGGAGCTAATTCCTCCTTTCAACCTTGCCAGGAGAACCCATGTCCACCGAAATATCCACCACCGCGCGCCGCGCCCTGCTCGTCATCGATGTGCAAAATGAATACTTCACGGGCGACATGCCCATCGAATATCCGTCCGTCGAGATATCCCTGCCGAATATCGTCACCGCCATGGCCGCCGCCCGCGCCGCCGGCGTGCCCGTGATCGTCGTCCAGCACGACGCGCCGGAAGCCTCCCCCATCTTTGCCAAAGGCAGCGATGGCTGGCTGCTGCATCCGCAAGTGGCCGCCTTCCCCGCCAACCACCGCATCAACAAGACCATGGGCAGCGCCTTTGCGGGTACGGACTTGCGCGCCTGGCTGGAGGACCATGGCATCGATACCCTAACGGTAATCGGCTACATGACCCACAACTGCGACGCCGCCACCATCTACCACGCCGCGCACGACGGCTTGCAGGTGGAATTCCTGCAAGACGCCACCGGCACCCTGTCCTACGCCAACGCGGGCGGCACGGCCAGCGCCGAGGAAATCCACCGCGTCTTCAGCACCGTGTTTCATTCGAATTTCGCCGCCGTCGTCAGCACGCAGGACTGGCTGGCTGCCGTGCGAGAAGGCAAGCCGCTGGAAAAGGACAATATTTATCTGTCGAACCAGCGCGCGCGCAAGGCGCAGGCGAACTGACGCCGGCGGGAATGGACGGGTATCATGCGTCCATTCCCTACTTGACGATGAACAATGCGAAAAATAACTGTGCTGGGCTTAACGACTGCGGGGGTTTTCCTGCTGGCCACGACAGCGCTGGTGCTGGCGGGACTCAACGACAAGCTGGCGCCCGCCGACGTGATCGTCGTGCCCGGCAATACGATCATGCCGGACGGCACGCCCAGTCCCCGCCTGCAGGCGCGGCTCGACGTGGCGCTCAAGCAGTTCCAGCAACACAGGGCGCCGCGCATCCTTGTCAGCGGTGCGACGGGCAAGGAAGGGTTCGACGAAGCGGCTTCCATGGCCCGCTACCTGGTCAAGCACGGCGTGCCGGCCAGCGCCATCATCGAGGATAATCAAGGCTGGACCACGGATGCCACGGCGCGCAATACGGCGCTTCTCATGCGCGCGCACGGCTGGAAGACAGCCATGGTAGCCACGCAATACTTTCACGTGCCCCGCTTCCGGCTGGCTCTGGCGCGGGCCGGCATAGCCGTCAGCGGCAATGTGCATGCGCCCTATTTTGAGCTGCGCGATTTATATTCAATTCCCCGGGAAACGGCAGGCTATGCAGTGTATTATTCTTTTCACCACTAATTATAAAGGGGATGGAATACATGCGGAAATTGCTACTGGTTTTTTCTTTTATTGCCGCCTGCGGCGTCCTCAATTCCGGCTTTGCCCAGAAAATAGAAGAAATCGCCTTGCGCGATTTCACGAAATGCAGCGCCGACAATAAAAGCACGGGTTATGCCACACCGTGCAAAGATGCGCTGGCCAGCACGGATGTGGAAAAAGCGCTGGCATTGTCCGCAAAACAAAACTTTTCACTCCATATTGAAGGCGATACGCTGTTGCTTGCCGCGAAGGTCGTCTCCGGCGATATTCAGTACGCAGGCAAGCCTTATCTGTGCTGCGACATACAGGCTTATCTCGACCCCATCGCCGATGGCATCTATGCAGCGAAGTTTCGCTGGAAAGAGATGGACAAATCGCTGCTGGAACTATCCCTAATGAATGTAGCCCAACCTTCCAGCCGTAGCATTACCTACAATGGCAGCGGGCAATTTCCTGACCCACTCAGCAACATAGATAAATCCGTGCTCAAGAATGCGGGCATGGAACTGACCGAACACGCATTTGAAATCAACCAGGAATTCGGCATGCGCAAGATCACCGTCATCAAAGGTGATGCATGCCTGCTAAGCGTAGCGCCATGCCAGGTAATTTACACGGCCGATGGCAAGTCACTCGAATTCATGGTCAAAAGAGCACTGCTCGATAAACGCGATTTGAGCCGATTTGTTTTTGTGGGCATTCATGCATCGGAGGATAAGGAACATGCGATTAACATCCGCATTGAAGAATTATTATTTGGCTACAATCCGGCCCGTTATGACGCCTTCATGCACTTTGTCACAGTCACGCTGGTGCAGCAGATAGAAAGACAGGCTGCTCCGCTAGCGCGCTACAGCGCAGGCTATTCGAATGGCGGCGCGTGGGCACTCGATATGCTACTGGACAAGCCCGATGTATTCAGTGGCGCCATTATCATGTCGCCGGCGCAGTGGCAATCGCGCACGGATACCCGCCTGCCGGCGCGCCGCGTCTTCGTAGGCGCCGGCCTGCTAGAAACGTCCTACCATGTCAATGCGCGTACCGTGACCACGAACCTGCGCGCACGCGGCGCCCTGGTGCAGGAAACCTACGTGCCCAGCGGTCATAGCATGAATACGTGGAGCAATGTCTGGAGCCGCTCACTGCTGGCCCTGTCGCAAGATGCACCGGTGCAGCGCCCATGATCGCCTTCAGCCTCGGTTTCATCCTGACGAGCTTGCTTGCCGTGCCGTCGTTGGCCGCCGCCGATGCGGAGCCGATTGGCGCCGCTGCAAGCCTGTATCTGTTTGGCGTGCTGATGCTGGGGGTGTGCATCGCCGCCTTTGGCGCGCTGGCGCGGCGTGTGGACGTGGCGCATGGCCACTGGCTGTCGTCCTGCGCGGGCGCGCTGTGCGGCGCGGTGCTGTATGGCAGTTTCGCGCTGGCATTTGCAACGCCATCGATCACAGCGAGCATAGCCTATGCCGCCAGCGCCCTGTGTGCCGCAGGCGCGGCCCTGTTGCTGCCGGGCCTGCTGAAGCGTGTAGCAAGGCTTATGACAAGGCCAGGCCAGTAAGCCGTCACTCGCTCCAGTCGCGCGAGCGCTCCACGGCGCGCTGCCATTTGTGCAGCCGCGTCAGGCGCTCGTCGGCCGCCATGGCCGGTTCAAAACGGCGTCCCACCTGCCACTGGGCGGCGATTTCTTCCTGCGATTCCCAGAAACCCACGGCCAGGCCCGCCAGGTAGGCCGCGCCCAGGGCCGTCGTTTCCGTCACCACGGGGCGCACCACGGGCACATTCAAGATGTCGGCCTGGAACTGCATCAGCATGTCGTTGCGCGCCGCGCCGCCGTCCACGCGCAACTCGGATAGCGCGATGCCCGCGTCATCCTGCATGGCGGACAGGACGTCCACGTTCTGGTAGGCCACGCCTTCCAATGCGGCGCGCGCGATGTGCGCCTTGCCCGTGCCGCGCGTGATGCCGATCAGGGTGCCGCGCGCATACGGGTCCCAGTACGGTGCGCCGAGTCCCGCGAATGCGGGCACGAAGACCAGGCCGCCCGAATCGGGCACGCTGGTAGCCAGCGCTTCCACTTCGGACGAGTCGCGGATGATGCCCAGCCCATCGCGCATCCATTGCACGGCCGCGCCCGCGATAAAGGCGCTACCTTCGAGCAAGTAGTCAGTTTTATTTGTTCCCGGCCCCAGGCTCCAGCCCACCGTCGTCAACAACCGGTTTTTCGAGGGCAAGGGGCGCTTGCCCACGTTCATCAGCATGAAGCAGCCGGTGCCGTAGGTATTCTTCGCCATGCCCGGTTTCAGACAGGCCTGGCCAAACGTGGCCGCCTGCTGGTCGCCCGCGATGCCGGCGATCGGCACGGACACGCCCAACAGTGCCGCATGCGTGTGAGCGGCCACGCCGCTCGATGGCACGACGTCGGGCAGCAGCGCGGCGGGAATGTCCAGCAGCGCCAGCAAATCCGTGTCCCATTGCAGGGTATGGATGTTGAACAGCATGGTGCGCGCCGCGTTGCTCGTGTCCGTCAAGTGGGCGCCGCTCATCTTGTAGATCAGCCAGCTGTCGACAGTGCCGAAGGCCAGCTCGCCCCGCTCGGCGCGCGCGCGGGCGCCGGGAACGTTGTCGAGCAGCCATTTCAATTTGGTGGCGGAAAAATAGGCGTCCAGCACCAGGCCCGTCTTGCGCTGGATCAGGTCCGCCTTGCCCTGCTCGACCAGTTGCTCGCAATAAGCCGCATTGCGCCGGTCTTGCCACACGATGGCGTTGGCGACAGGCTCGCCCGTGGCGCGGTCCCACAACACCGTCGTTTCGCGCTGGTTGGTCACGCCGATGGCGGCCACGTCGGATACGGCCACGCCGCTGTCGCGCAGCACCTGCTGCAGCACGCCCTCTTGCGAAGCCCAGATTTCGCCCGCGTCATGCTCGACCCAGCCCGGCTGGGGAAAAATCTGGCGAAATTCGCGCTGCGCGCTGGCGTGCGGCCGCCCCGCATGGTCAAACAGGATGGCGCGCGAACTGGTGGTGCCTTGATCTAAAGCAAGTATGTATTTGGTCATGGTCGCTACTACGTCTTTACAGTGAAAGGGGCACAGGCAAACGCCCGTGCCCCGGGACAACGGCGGCGGAAGTTTACACGACTACCTTACCTTGCCTTCTTTCCAAGCCTGCAATAATTTATCGTAGGCAATCGTTTCACCCTTCGGCTTTTCATTCGCCAGCTTTTTCCATGGGGCATGCTGATCCGACAAGTACTGGTTCGGATCGCCCTTGGCATTGAGCTTGGGCGCGCAGGCCTTCATGCCGGCCCGCTGCAGGCGCGCCATGACCTGGTCCATTTCCTCGGCCAGGTTATCCATGGCGGCTTGCGGCGTTTTTTCCGCCGTGATGGCCGTGGCCACGTTTTTCCACCACAACTGCGCCAGCTTCGGATAGTCGGGCACGTTGTTGCCCGTCGGTGTCCATGCCACGCGGGCCGGGCTGCGATAGAACTCGATCAAGCCGCCGTATTCGTTCGCGTGCTTCGTGAAGTAATCGTGGCGAATGTCGGAATCGCGAATGAAAGTCAGGCCGACAATCGATTTCTTCAGCGACACGGTTTTCGACGTGACGAATTGCGCGTACAGCCAGGCGGCTGCCTTGCGGTCGTCCGGCGTGGACTTGAACAGGAACCAGGAACCGACGTCCTGGTAGCCATTCTGCATGCCCTCTTTCCAGTACGGGCCGTGGGGCGACGGCGCCATGCGCCATTTCGGCGTGCCGTCCTTGTTGACCACTGGCAAGCCAGGTTTCGTCATGCCAGCCGTAAATGCCGTGTACCAGAAGATTTGCTGGGCAATTTCGCCCTGCGCCGGCACGGGGCCCGATTCCGAGAAATTCATGCCGTTCGCCTGCGGCGGCGCATATTTCTTCATCCAGTCGATATATTTCGTCAGCGCAAACACGGCCGCCGGCGAATTGGTGGCACCGCCGCGCGACATCGATGCGCCCACGGGCGTGCACTTGTCGGCCGCCACCTTGATGCCCCACTCGTCAACCGGCATGCCGTTCGGAATGCCCTTGTCGGCTGCGCCAGCCATCGACAGCCAGGCATCGGTGAAACGCCAGCCCAGGGACGGATCTTTCTTGCCATAATCCATGTGGCCATAGACTTTCTTGCCGTCCAGTTCCTTCACGTCATTGGTAAAAAAGTCGGCGATATCTTCATACGCGGACCAGTTTTGCGGCACGCCCAGCTCGTAGCCATACTTGGCCTTGAACTTGGCTTGCAAGTCCTTGCGCGCGAACCAGTCGGCACGGAACCAGTACAGATTGGCAAATTGCTGATCGGGCAATTGATACACCTTGCCGTCCGGCGCCGTGGTAAAACTGATGCCGATGAAATCCTTCAAGTCCAGGCCCGGGTTCGTGAATTCCTTGCCCTTGGCTGCCATGTAGTCGGACAGCGGTTCGACTGCGCCGTAGCGGTAATGCGTGCCGATCAGGTCGGAATCGGAAATCCAGCCGTCATAGATGCTCTTGCCCGACTGCATGGACGTTTGCAGCTTTTCCACCACATCGCCTTCCTGGATGATGTCGTGGCGCACCTTGATGCCCGTGATTTCCTCGAATGCCTTGGCCAAGGTCTTCGATTCGTAGACGTGGGTGTCGATGGTTTCCGAGACCACGGAAATTTCCTTGATGCCCTTGGCTTTCAGCTTGGCCGCCGCATCGATGAACCATTTCATTTCAGCAAGCTGTTGCTGCTTGCTCAGGCTGGATGGCTGGAATTCCTTGTCGATCCAGGTTTGCGCCTGCTTGGCGTCCGCCAGGGCCGCATTCGACACGAGCATGGCCGCAGCCGCGAAGACCGTGAACTTCAATTTCATCGTGAATCTCCTTTTATTGTATTGCCGGCCGCCTGCTGACGGTCCGGCCTCCATCAACACCGGCAAGCCGGCTCACCCCCAACGCATTACCACTAATAAAAGTACAAAACTGATGGCAGCCCCGATGGCCTGCTGCATTTCCGTGAAACCGGCCCACGCCAGGTTGACATAGGCGGCCGTAAGCAAGCCGATGAACAGCCGGTCGCCGCGCGTGGTCGGCATGGGCAAAAAGCCCTTGCGCTCTATGCTGGGCGAGCGGATTTGCCACACCGTCATGCCGGCCAGCATCAAGCCGATGCAAATGAAAAAGATGGCCACTTCCGGCGTCCAGGCCATCCAGCCGAACAGGCTGGCCGTGCTATCGGTATTTTCCATGTCACACCCTCCCCATCGCAAAACCCTTGGCAATGTAATGCCGCACGAACCAGATCACCAGCGCACCGGGCACGATGGTCAGCACGCCCGCGGCCGCCAGCACGCCCCAATCCATGCCGGCAGCCGACACGGTACGCGTCATGGTGGCGGCAATCGGCTTGGCATTGACGGAAGTCAAGGTGCGCGCCAGCAGCAATTCCACCCAGCTGAACATGAAGCAGAAGAAGGCCGTCACGCCCACGCCCGACTTGATCATCGGCAAGAAGATGCGGATGAAGAAACGGGGAAAGCTGTAGCCGTCGATATACGCCGTCTCGTCGATTTCCTTCGGCACGCCGGACATGAAGCCTTCCAGTATCCACACGGCCAGCGGCACGTTGAAGACCATGTGCGCCAGCGCCACGGCCAGGTGCGTATCCATCAGGCCCACCGTCGAATACAGCTGGAAGAAGGGCACGAGGAAGACGGCGGGCGGCGTCATGCGGTTGGTCAACAGCCAGAAGAACAGATGCTTGTCGCCGACAAAGTTGTAGCGCGAAAACGCATACGCGGCCGGCAAGGCGACAGTGACCGACATCACCATGTTCAAGGCCACGTAAATCATGGAATTGATGTAGCCGCTGTACCAGGACCGGTCCGTGAAGATCGTGTGGTAGTTGGCGAACGTCAGTTGCCGGGGCCACAGGCTCAAGACCCCCACGATTTCCTCGTTGGTCTTGAGCGACATGTTGAGCATCCAGTAGATGGGCAACAGGGACGCGAGCAAAAAGACGGCGAGGATGGCGCTGCTCATTTTCTTGTGCATCATTTCTGGTCTCCCGTGCCGACGCGCTGCATCCACGTGTACAGCACAAAGCAGAACAGCAGGATGATAAGGAAATAGATCAGGGAAAAGGCGGAAGCCGGCCCCAGGTCGAACTGGCCCACGGCCTTTTGCGTCAGGTATTGCGACAAAAAGGTGGTGGCATTGCCCGGCCCGCCGCCCGTCAGCACGAACGGTTCCGTGTAAATCATGAAACTGTCCATGAAGCGCAGCAACACGGCGATCATCAGCACATTGCGCAGTTTGGGCAGCTGAATGTAGCGGAACACGGCCAGGCGCGAAGCGCCGTCGATGCGGGCCGCCTGGTAATACGCGTCGGGAATGGCGCGCAAGCCCGCATAGCACAGCAGCACCACCAAGGGCGTCCAGTGCCAGATATCCATCACCATCACCGTCAGCCAGGCGTCGAGCGAATTACCGTTGTAGTTGTAATCAAAGCCCAGCTGGTTCAGGGTATAGCCCATCAGGCCGATGTCGCCGCGGCCGAAGATTTGCCAGATGGTGCCCACCACGTTCCAGGGAATCAGGAGCGGCAGCGCGATCAGCACCAGCGCCAGCGACGCCTTCCAGCCATCGGCCGGCATGCACAGGGCGATCAGAATGCCCAGCGGAATCTGGATCGCCAGCACGGAGCCGGAAAACAGCAGCTGGCGCAGCAAGGCGCTGTGCAAGTCGCCGTCCAGCATGACCATGCGGAACCACTCGGTGCCTACAAATACCTTTTGCGTGGGGCTCAGGATATCCTGCACGGAATAGTTCACCACGGTCATCAAAGGCAGGATGGCGGAAAAGGCCACGCACAGCAGCACTGGCAGGATCAATAACCAGGCGCGGCGGTTGTTATCGGTTTTACCATTATGTATCATCAGGCCACCCGCTTATCGTTGACATAGAACAAGGTGCGTTGCGGCGGAAAGCGCAGCCGCACAGCATTCCCGACGACAGCGTCGATGGCGCGCAGCTTGGCCGCCACCATCGCGCCACCCAGCTGGAATTCCGCCAGGTAATGCGTGCCCATATTGCGTACGGCCGTGACCGTCGCGTCCAGGCAGTGCTCGCTACCCTCGCCTGCCGGCAGGCATTCAACGAATTCAGGCCGCACACCGAGCGTGATTTTCCCTTGCGCCCCTAGCAGAGCCGCGCGGGCGGCGGCGGACACCGACAGTGCCTGTCCCGCCACGCGCAAGCCGCCATCGTCCAGCGCGCAATCGAGCAAGTTCATGCCCGGGTTGCCGATGAAATAGCCGACAAACGTATGCTCGGGCTCCTCGAACAGCGCTTGCGCGCTGCCCGTCTGCACCACTTCACCCTGCGTCATGACGACAACCTGGTCGGCAAAGGTCAAGGCTTCCACCTGGTCGTGCGTGACGTAGATCAATGACAATTTCAGTTCGTGGTGGATTTCCTTCAACTTTCTGCGCAGCAGCCATTTCAAATGCGGGTCGATCACCGTCAGCGGTTCGTCGAAGAGCACGGCCGCCACGTCAGGGCGCACGAGGCCACGTCCCAGGGAAATCTTTTGCTTGGCGTCCACGGACAGACCACTGGCGCGCAATTTCAAGTCGCCCGTCAACTCCAGCATTTGCGCTACCTGCTGCACGCGCTTTTTCACGTCAATCTCTTTCCAGCCGCGATTGCGCAGCGGAAACGCCAGGTTGTCGTGCACGGTCATGGTGTCGTAGATGACGGGAAACTGGAACACTTGCGCGATATTCCGCGCCTCGGTGGGCAGCTGCGTCACATCCTTGCCGTCGAACAGCACCTTGCCATGCGACGGTTTGACCAGGCCGGAGATGATATTGAGCAAGGTCGTCTTGCCGCAGCCGGATGGTCCCAGCAAGGCATAGGCACCGCCGTCATGCCACGCCATGCTCATGGGCCGCAGCGCGTAGTCGGTGGGTTCCGTCGGGTTCGGTTTGTAGGCGTGGGCCAGGTCGACCAGTTCAATGCGCGCCATGTCAAGCTCCTCCCGACGTAGCGACGCCCGACGCTACGGCGCCTGGAGCGAACAGCAAACCGCCATCGTCCGCGAATATCAGCAAGGCATGCGGCTGGCAATACACAGTGCAGGCGCTGCCGATGTCCAGGTTGTGCACGCCACCGAGCTGCGCCACCAGAGCCAGCTCGCCGCGGCGCGCGTGCACATAGGTTTCCGAGCCGCTGATTTCTGCCAGGTCCACCTGTGCCGCGATGGCCACGTCGCCATCGGACTGGGGAGATAAATGCAGGCTGTGGGCGCGCACGCCGAGAATCACGTCGCGGCTGTCGCCCAGGCGGGCGCGCTGCTCGCCGCTCAGGTGAATCGCCAGACCATCAGCCGCCTGCGCCACGCCCTGCGCATCCACGCGCGCAGGAATCAGGTTGATCGGCGGATCGCTGAAGGTGCGCGCCACGGCGATGGAATTGGGGGCGTTGAAGACGTCCAGGGTCGGCCCCTGCTGCAGCAGCCGTCCCTCGTGCAGCACGGCCACGTGACCGCCCAGCTGCAGCGCTTCCAGCGGTTCCGTGGTGGCATACACGACCGTCGTGCTGCCGCTGGAAAACAGTTCCGTCAATTCACGGCGCAGTTCCTCGCGCAGTTTGTAATCGAGGTTGACGAGCGGCTCATCGAGCAGCAGCAGCGAGGCATCCTTGATCAGCGCGCGTCCCAGCGCCGTGCGCTGCTGCTGGCCGCCCGACAGTTCGCCGGGCGTGCGCTGCAGATACGGGGTGATATGCAGGCGCTCGGCCAGCGCCAGCACTTTCGCGCGGATCTGTTCCTCGGGCACCTTGCGCAGGCGCAAGGGCGAGGCGATATTGTCGTAGACGGTGAAGGCCGGATAGTTGATGAATTGCTGGTACACCATGGCCAGATTGCGGCGGCTGACGGGCACGCCCGTCACGTCGACGCCGTCGGCAGTCACTGTGCCCCCGCTGGGCTTGTCCAGGCCCGCCATCACGCGCATCAGGGTCGTCTTGCCGGCACGCGTGGTGCCCAGCAAGACGTTGATGGCGCCCGGCACCAGCGCCAGCGACATCGGATATAAAAAGTCGTCAGCCCCCTGCTTCCTGCTGATCTTGTCCAGTACCAGTTGCACGCGCTTCTCCTCCAGTGATGGTTTCTTATTCTTCGCCGCACCCTCTGCGGGGCGCGGTCGCCAACGTATTCTGCGCTCTTCTTACGACACCAACGGATGCTGCAACAGCCAGGCGTCGAGCCTGCCCGCCGTCTCGCGCGGCAGGTGCAGGCCCAGCTTGGAGCGCCGCCACAGGATGTCGGCCGCGCTGACGGCCCATTCATGGCGCCGCAAATAATTGACTTCCGCCGCGTACAGGCCGGCGGCGATTTCCTCGCCCATGGCCGCCACGTTCTTGCACCCATCGAGCAGCACATGGATGCGCGTGCCGTAGGCGCGCGCATAGCGCGCCACCAGCGCCGCCGGCAGCCAGGGGTACTCGCCCTGCAAGCCTTGCACGAACTGGTCGAACTCGCGCACCGACCTGTTCTGCGGCGTGCTGCCGAACACATCGCCGCCGGGCAGGCAGGCGTTAGCCGTCCAGGCTGGCCGCGTATTGCCCAGCAAGGGCGCCAGCAGATCGAGTGCTTCCTCGGCCAGCTTGCGGAAGGTCGTGATCTTGCCGCCGAAAACACTAAGCAGCGGTGCACCGCCCTGCTCCAGCTCGAAGCGGTAATCGCGCGTGACGGCCTTGGCATCGGCCGCCGCGTCTTCCACCAGCGGACGCACGCCTGCATACGTCCAGACCACGTCGGCAGGCACGACGGGCTTGCTGAAATAGTAACTGGAAAGCTCGCACAAGTAACGAATTTCCTCGTCATCGATTTCCACCTTGCCGCTATCGCCGTGGTAATCGAGATCTGTGGTGCCGATCAGGGTGAAATCATGCTCGTAAGGAATGGCAAACACGATGCGTCCGTCCGGATGCTGGAAGATATACGCATGATCATGCGCGAACAGGCGCTTGACGACGATATGGCTACCTTTGATCAAGCGCAAATGGCGGCCCGTACCACCGGGCGCCGCCTGCTGCAGGAACTCGGCCGTCCATGGCCCGGCCGCATTCACGACGCTGCGCGCGCGCACCAGCGTCTGCCTGCCGCCGGCGTGTTGCAAGGTGGCCAGCCAGGTTTCGTTCTCGCCCGCACCCTCGCGTGAGAGGGCCGTGCAGCGCGTCTGCGTCAGTACGTGCGCGCCCTTGTCTGCCGCATCGATGGCGTTGAGCACCACCAGGCGCGCATCGTCGACCCAGCCATCGGAATACACGAAGCCGCGCTTGAACTGGGGTTTTAACGGTTTTCCCGCCGCGTGGCGCTCAAGGTCGATGCCGTGCGAGGCAGGCAGGATTTCGCGCTTTGCCAGCATGTCGTAGAGAAACAGGCCGGCACGTATCAGCCAGGCCGGGCGCTGGCCCTGCGCATGCGGCATGACAAAGCGCAGCGGCCACATGATGTGCGGCGCCGAGCGCAGCAGCACTTCACGCTCGATCAGCGCCTTGCGCACGAGGCCGAACTCATAGTATTCGAGGTAGCGCAGGCCGCCGTGTATCAGCTTGGTGGAAGCGGACGAGGTGTGGGCAGCGAGGTCGTCTTTTTCGCACAGCACCACGGACAGGCCCCGCCCGGCCGCGTCGCGCGCGATGCCGGCCCCGTTGATGCCGCCGCCCACCACCAGCAGGTCGCATGCCATCGCCGGCTCCGGCACTGCGTCGATTCCCTGCTGTACTGAAGCCATCGGAACTCCATCGTTATCAAGGACAGGCGACCAAGAAAGACTAGGCACACCCGGCGACTGTGGTTAAGATCAATACTGATGTCATACGAATTCAATATGGATAAGATTACGCCATAAATCGAACTCATAGCAACATATTTTTACCCGCATTTGTTCGATTTTGTTCGTTTGTGAAATTTTAAAGAGACACGCTCATGAATTTGAATCCCCGCCAGCGCCGCTTGCTTGAAGTGGTGCGCCAGAAAGTCACCATGTCGGTAGAGGAGTTGGCCCAGCAACTCGACGTCACTCCGCAAACCGTGCGGCGCGACGTCAAGCAGATGGAAGAGGCGCGCCTGCTGGCCCGCTATCACGGTGGCGTGGGCTTGCCCTCGTCCGTGGAAAATATCGATTACAACCAGCGCCAGGTATTCAACAGCGAAGCCAAGCGGCGCATCGCCGCCGCCGTGGCGGCGCAAGTGCCGCATGGCTGTTCGCTCCTGATCAATATCGGCACCACTACCGAGGAAGTGGCGCGCGCGCTGGGCCGGCACACGGGCTTGCACGTGGTGACGAACAACCTGAACGTGGCGGCCATCCTGGCCGACAATGCCGCCTGCGAAGTCATCGTGGCGGGCGGCGTGGTGCGCGGGCGCGACCGCGGCATCGTGGGCGAAGCCACCATCGACTTCATCCGCCAGTTCAAGGTCGACATCGGCATCATCGGCATTTCCAGCATCGACGAAGACGGCAGCTTGCGTGACTTCGATGCGCGTGAAGTGAAGGTGGCGCAAGCCATCATCGAGCAGTCGCGCGAAGTGTGGCTGGTAGCCGACCAGCATAAATTCGGCCGCAAGGCGCTGGTGCGACTGGCCGACCTCGCGCAAATCGATATCTTGTTTACGGATGCGCCTCCGCCGGCCCGCTTTACCGACGTACTGCGCGACGCAGGCGTGAAGCTGGTGGTGGCCTGAGCGGCCGGCATATCGGCATGAAAACACGCACTGTCGCGCAGCCAATACGGCAGGTAGAGGCAAGCGCAGCGAATGATATGAAATATTTATCAATTCAGTAAAAAAGCTGTTACCATTGAGGCAACATGAGTTATTTTTTTAATCTTCCTCTCCGGCAATACGATTATTTGCTTGATATTGCTTTTTATCTATCCAGAGCAAGGAAATAAGGAAAAACTCTTTGCCGGTCGGTGATTTCCTGTGAAAACAGTGTTAGAACTACCTCAAGCACGATGATTGTTCCCAAACAAACCACTCGACAGCAAGCGTGAAGGCCTTGACCATGCCCGTAACGCCGCCCAGTGAAGGAAATAAAATGAGCCATAGTTTTGAAACGGCCGCCTCGCCGCAAGCCGCCCACCCCAACAGCGTTCCCGTCAGCGAACTGGAAGCCCATCTCGGTTACTGGCTGCGTTTCGTGTCCAACCACGTTTCCCACAGCTTCCAGAAAAAAGCGGAAGCCAATGGCGTGACGGTGTCCGAATGGGTGGTGCTGCGTGAAATGTTCCGCCTGGGCTGCACCTCGCCCACGGTGCTGGCGCAAGTGTCCGGCATGAGCAAGGGCGCCGTGTCGAAGCTGATCGACCGCCTGGAAAGCAAGGGCATGGTCAGCAAGTCGATCCTGCTGGCGGACCGCCGTCAGCATTCGATCGAACTGACCACGGAAGGTGAAGCGCTGGTGCCCGTGCTGGCCGAGATGGCAGACCAGAACGACGAGGAATTCTTCGGCAAGCTGCCGCGCCAGCTGCGCGACGACCTGCTCGAAGCGATGAAGGAAGTGGCGCGCACACATCAGCTCAAGAGCGCACCCCTGAATTAAAGCGACTTGGGCAAGGGTGAGACGGTAGCTCGGGCGCTTCGGCTATGATGCTGGCCTGACCGTCTACCAGGAACACGCATGGCCCTGCACATCGAAACCCCTCTGCTCAACTCGCGCGCCCTGAGCCTGCACAGCGAACGCGCGATCTGGCTCAAGCTCGAAGCCTTGCAGCCCCCCGGCTCCTTCAAGATCCGCGGCATCGGCCTCGCCTGCGAAGAATACGCGCGGCGCGGCGCCAGTCGTTTCATCTCTTCTTCCGGTGGCAATGCCGGCATCGCCGTGGCCTACGCGGGACGCCAGCTGGGCATTCCCGTCATCGTCGTGGTGCCAGAAACGACCAGTGCGCGGGCCAGGGCTCTGATCGCGCAGGAAGGCGCCGAAGTCATCGTGCATGGCACCGCCTGGCAAGAAGCCAACGCGCTGGCGCAAGCCATGCTCACGCCGCAAGACGCTTTCCTGCATCCCTTCGATGACCCGCTGCTGTGGCAAGGCCACGCGGGCATGATCGATGAAGTGGCCAGCGCGGGCCTGAAACCGGATGCGGTCGTGCTGTCAGTGGGCGGCGGCGGTCTGCTGGCCGGCGTGGCCGAAGGCTTGCAGCGCAACGGCTGGGACGACGTGGCCCTGGTGGCCGTGGAAACCGAAGGCGCCGCCTCGCTGGCCGCCGCCGTGGCCGCGCGCGAACACGTGGCCCTTCCCGCCGTGAACAGCATCGCCACTTCGCTGGCCGCGCGCCAGGTGTGCGCGCAAGCCTACGCCATCAGCCAGACGCGTCTGCTGCACAGCGTGGTGGTCTCGGACCGGGCCGCCGTCGATGCCTGCCAGCGCTTTATTAGCGACCAGCGCCTGGTGGTGGAGCCGGCCTGCGGCGCCGCGCTGGCCGCCGTCTACGGCAAGGCGCCGGAACTGGCGCCCTACCGCAATGTGCTGGTCATCGTCTGTGGCGGCGTCACTGCCACCACGCAGCAGCTTGACCACTGGAGCGCCGCCCTGTAACGCCGCCTACGGCGCCGCCTCAAGCAGCGCCACGCCATCGCGGCCCTGCCCCTTGGCGGCATACAAGGCCTGGTCCGCCAGGTCCAGCAACTGCGCCGGCGTCAGCGCGCCTTCGCGGAAGATGGCGATGCCGATGCTGGTCGTCACCGGCAGCGGGCCGCTGGCCAGGTCGAAGGGGTGGCGGATGGCATCGATGATCTTCGCGCCGATCTGGCGCACTTCGGTCGCGCTGTTTACGCCTTCGAGAATGATCACGAATTCATCACCGGCCAGGCGCGCCACCAGGTCGCTGGCGCGCACGCTGCGCACCAGGCGCGCGGCAAATTCCTTCAGCACCTCGTCGCCGGCATGGTGGCCCAGGCTATCGTTGATGGCCTTGAAGCGGTCGATATCGAGATAGGCCAGCGCCATCGGCGCGCGCGCAGCGCGCGTACGCTGCATGCTTTGCGCCAGTTGTTCGTCGAAGCGGCGGCGGTTGGCGATGCCCGTCAGTATGTCGGTGGCGGCGGCAAACTGCAGCGCCGTATGCACCGCCTTGGTCTTGGTGATTTCGTGGATCAGGCCATACACGCCTTCCACCGTGCCGCTCTCGCCCACATCGGGCACATAGCTGGTCTGGAAGGCACGCTGGCCCGCCTCCCCCTCGCCATCAATGCTGAATTCATATTCGACCTCCTCGCCCGCGAAGGCGCGCTGCAGGTAGGCTTCGCGCAATTGATACGCTTCTTCGCCCAGCACATCGCGTATCGACTGCATCATGCTTTCCTTGCGCGACCGGCCGAACCATTTTTCAAACGTGGCGTTGATGAACTGGTAGCGGTGCTCGCGGTCGATGTAGACGATCACCACGGGTACATGGTCCGTCAGCAGCTTCAAGCGCCGCTCGCTGTCGCGCGTCTGCGCCTCGGCGATTTCGCGCTCGGCCACCAGCGAGTAGAAATCACGGCTCAAGTCACCGATTTCATCGCGCCGTTCGATTTGCAGCGCCTCGATGCCCAGGCGCTGGCGGCGGATCTGGTGCACCTGGCGGCGCAGGCGTTCCAGTGGCTGCAGCAAACGCAGCACCACGCGCCAGCCGGCCAATCCGGCCAGCACCGCCAGCAGCACGGCAGCCAGCAATATCTTGCTGCGCATCGCATGCAGTGGCGCGAAAGCCTGATTCATCGGATAAACCGAGGCCAGTATCCAGCCCGTGCCGGCAATGCGGTGGTAAGCAAACAAGGCATCGACACCATGCGTGGTGGTGCCCGTCAGCCAGCCCTCGAAGCCCTGCATGGCGCGCCGGGTCGGTTCGCTGACGGGGCCATTCGCCTCGATACGCTGCATGATGCGCGACTTGTCCGGATGCTCGACGATGACGCCTTCACTGGTCATGATGTACAGGTAGCCGCCCGTGCCCGGCTTGAGCGCGCCCAGGCGCCCCAGGAAATCGGGCTGGCGCAGGTTCACGCTGGCCGCCAGCACATAGCGCATGGCGCCCTGCGCATCGAACACGGGCTGCGTCACCACCACGATGGGCATGCCGGAAATGCTGCCATTGAGCGGCGCGGAGATCACCGAGCGCCGGGTCGCCAGCGTCTGATCAAAGTAGGGACGTCCCTTCAGGTTCAGTCCCGCCTGCGGCTTGAAGGGGCTGAGGGTGGCCAGGACAACACCATCGATACCAACCACGCCGGCCGTATAAAACTCCTTGCCCAGCACCGTTTGCGCACCCAGGAAGCGCTGCAGGCTGGCGCCATCGTGCGCGCCGCTGGCCGCCAGGCTGTCCGCCATCGCGCGCAGCACATTGCGCTTGGCGTCGAGTTCTTCTTCGATGAAGACGGCGGCGCTGGCCAGCGATACGTACTGCTGGCGCCCAGTCACGTCGCGCATGCCGCGCTCGGCCACGCTCAGGGTGGCCAGCGCCAACGAGGCCACGGCAGCCAGCACGAGCAGGAAGACGACCACGCTCATGCGCGCCTTCAGGCTGGCCGGCAGGCGTCGGCGCAGCAATTTACGCAGTCTCATACGCATCGTCGCCACGCCGTCACAGCCGCTGCTGCAAGTACCGGCACAGGCGCTCGACCGATTCTTGCAGCGCCAGCACCTCGGTGTCGAGGCTCAGGGCGGGCGACAGCGGCGTCTCGTAGGGAGCGGAAACGCCCGTGAATTGCGCGATCTGGCCCGCGCGCGCCTGCGCATACAGGCCTTTCGGGTCACGCGCCTCACACTCGGCCAGCGGCGTGCTGACATGGACTTCGATGAAATGCGCCGCGCCGATGATGTCGGCGGCCATGGCCCGGTCGGCGCGGTACGGCGAAATGAAGGCGGCGATGACGATCAGACCGACCTCGTTCATCAGGCGCGCCACTTCGGCCGTACGGCGGATGTTTTCATGCCGGTCTTGCGGCGTAAAGCCCAGGTCGCGGTTCAAGCCATGGCGCAGCTGGTCGCCGTCGAGCAGCGCCACGGCGCGGCCCTGCGCCTTGAGCGCTTGCCCCAGCGCCAGCGCGATGCTGGTCTTGCCGGCGCCGCTCAAGCCCGTCAGCCAGACCGTGGGGTGTTGTGCTGCTGTCATCACACTGCCTCTCCATTATAGAGCTGGCAATATAACAAAGCCGTGCCGGAAAGGACAGATTTTCAGGCCGCGCTGCGCGCCTCAAGCAGCAACTGTCGTATCTCCGGCACGCAGGAGCCGCAATTGCCGCCCGCCTTGACGCAGGCCGTCACCTGCGCCGTCGTCGTCAGTTTTTGATCCTGGATGGCGGCGCAAATGGTGTTGCGCCCCACCCCAAAGCACGAGCACACGGTGGGGCCGGCGTCGACGCTCTTGCCGATGGGCTGGCCCAGCAGCACACCGGCGCGATCCGCCGCATCCATTTGCGCGTGCGCAAACAGGCCCGCCAGCCAGCTGCGCGACGGCAGGTCGGGACGGGGCGAGACATACACGCACTGCGCGATGCGCCCTTCGTCCAGGTGCACGGCGCGGTACACGCCGGCGCTGGCGTCCGCATAATCGAGCCAGTCGGCGTTGTCGTCCGAGACGCCGAGCAGTGCGCGCGCCCATACGCCCAGGTCGGCAATGCGCTGGCGGCCCGCCAGCTCGTAGCGCAGGAATTGTTCGCCCTGGATGCGCGTCCAGTGCGCCACGCCGTCAAGGTTCAGGGGCGTGCGGCTCAGGACAAACGCATGCCAGTGCACGCGGAACTGCTCGATGCGCACGGGCGTGTGCTTGAACTCTGGTTCGCCCGAGACGGGATCGACCACCGGATTGACGACGGCGCCCACGCGCGCGTCGGAGGCATTCGCGTCGCTCCAGTGTATCGGCACGAACACCTGGCCGCGCGCGATGCCGCCACCATGCACGACGCGCGCCACCATCGCGCCCCAGGCACTGGAAACGCGTGCCAGCTCGCCTTCGCGCACGCTGTACAGCAGCGCATCCTGTGGGTGGATGTCGATGAAGGCTTCGGCGACGTGACCCGACAGCTTGGCCGCCTTGCCCGTGCGTGTCATCGTATGCCACTGGTCGCGCACCCTGCCCGTATTCAAGATGAGTGGATAGTCCTCGTCGGGCATATTATGCGGCGCGCGCGGCGCCGTGGGCACGAAGCGCGCACGCCCGTCCGCATGCGCGAAGCGGCCGTCGCCGAACAGGCGCGCCCGGCCCTGCGGCCATTGCTGCGGCACCAGGGCGTCGTATTGCGCCGCATCAAGGTTGTCCAGGCCCGCCAGGTTGAACAGGCGCGCCGTTTCTGACGCGTTGCGGAAGGTGGACAGGCGCGCGTGTTCGTCGAAGATGGCCTGCGGCGAGGTGAAATCGAAGCCTGCGTAGCCCATGCGCGTGGCCACGTCGCACAGCACCTGCCAGTCGGCGCGCGCCTCGCCGGGCGCCGGCAAAAAAGCGCGCTGGCGCGAGATGCGCCGCTCGGAGTTCGTCACCGTGCCATCCTTCTCGCCCCAGCCCAGGGCCGGCAGCAGCACGTCGGCATACGCATTCGTGTCCGATTCGGCGCTGATGTCCGACACCACGACCAGTTCGCATTGATCCAGCGCGCGGCGCACCTGCTCGGCGTCCGGCATGCTCACCAGCGGATTGGTGGCGATGATCCACACGGCTTTCACCTTGCCCGATTCGATCGCGTGGAACAGTTCCACGGCTTTCAAGCCAGGTTTGCCGGCGATGCGGGGAGAGTCCCAGAACGTTTGCACGGTGTCACGGTGCAACGGGTTGTCCAGCTCCAGGTGCGCCGCCAGCATGTTGGCCAGGCCCCCTACCTCACGCCCGCCCATGGCGTTCGGCTGCCCCGTCAGGGAAAACGGCCCCATGCCGGGCTGGCCGATGCGGCCCGTCGCCAGGTGGCAGTTGATGATGCTGTTGACCTTGTCCGTGCCGGAGGAGGACTGGTTTACGCCCTGCGAAAAGGCCGTGACGACCTTGCGCGTGGCGGCAAAGGCCTGGTAAAACGCCAGCAAGGCCTGCGGGTCGACCTTGCAGATGCGCGCCACCTGCAGCGGGTCGCCGCACTCCACATGCGCGGCGGCCAGCGCCTCATCGAGACCGCGGCTGTGCCGCGTGACGAAAGCGTCGTCGATCACGCCTTCTTTCGCCAGGTGGCACAGCAAGCCATTGAACAGCCATACGTCAGTGCCTGGCTTCACGGGCAGGTGCAAATCGGCCAGCTCGCACGTGGCCGTGCGGCGCGGGTCGATCACCACCAGTTTGACGCCTGGCCGGCTTTCCTTGAGGCGCGCGATGCGCTGGAACAGGATCGGGTGGCACCAGGCCGTGTTCGAGCCCACCAGCACCACCATGTCGGCCAGTTCCAGGTCTTCATAGCAGCCCGGCACGATATCCTCGCCAAACGCGCGCTTGTGGCCCGCCACGGCCGACGACATGCACAGGCGCGAATTGGTGTCGATATTCGCGCTGCCCACATAGCCTTTCATGAATTTGTTGGCGATGTAATAGTCTTCCGTCAGCAGCTGGCCCGAGACATACAGGGCCACGGCGTCAGGCCCGTGTGCATCGATGATGGCGCGCAAGCCGCCAGCCACCTGATCCAGCGCAGCATCCCATGAAGCGCGCTGCAGGACGCCATCGACGCGCACCTGTGGAGTCAGCAGGCGCTTGTCGAGGCCCAAGGTGTCGCCCAGCGCCGAGCCTTTCACGCACAGGCGCCCCAGGTTGGCGGGATGGCTGATATCGCCGGCGATGCGGAGGGCGCCGTCGGGCAGGCGTATCGCTTCCACGCCGCAGCCGACGCCGCAGTACGGGCAAGTGGTTTTTACGGGCGTGCACGTGGTCATGGGCGTATCCTGTTGGTCGCTGTCAGGCGGCCTGGCCGCACAGGGCCTGGCCAAACAATAAATGGGAGCGCAACTGGCTGATGTCGCGGCGCTGCTGGATCAGGTCGAAATACCAGGGACCGTCCTGTACCTCGCCATACAGCACGGCGCCCACCAGGCGGTTGCCCTGCACCACCAGGCGCTTGTAGACACCGCGGCGCGGATCGCGCAGCACCAGGTCTTCGCTGCCCTCGCCGCCGATGATGTCGCCGGCCGAATACAGGTCGATGCCCGTCACTTTCAATTTGGTGGCGCTGGCCTGCTGCACGTAGCGCCGGTGCCCGGCGCCAGCGAGGTGCGCGCCGCACACGCGCGCCTGCTCCCAGATGGGCGCCACCAGGCCGAAGGTGGCGCGGCGGTGCTGCACGCATTCGCCCACGGCGTACACGCGCGGGTCATAGCTTTGCAGACAGTCGTCGACGACGATGGCCCGTTCGCAGTGCAGGCCGGCAGCTTGCGCCAGGGCGATATTGGGGCGCACACCGGCCGTCATCACCACCAGGTCGGCGGGAATGCTGCTGCCGTCAAGAAAACGCACGCTTTCCACCCGCTCGCGGCCCGTGATCTCGGCGGTCTGCGCCTGCATCAGGAAACGCAGGCCGCGGGCCTCCAGCGCCGATTTCAACAACATCGATGCGGGCGCATCGAGCTGCTGGTTCATCAGGGCGCCGCTCATGTGCACGACGGTGACGTCCATGCCCTGGCGCTGCAAGCCGTTGGCCGCTTCCAGTCCCAGCAAGCCGCCGCCGATGACCACCGCATGGCGGTGCGTGCGCGCCGCCTGCAGCATGGTGTCGACATCGCTGATGTCGCGAAAACCGATCACGCCTGGCAGCGCGTGGCCCGGCACGGGCACGATGAACGGCGTCGACCCGGTGGCCAGCAGCAGGCGGTCATAAGGCACCTCGATGCCCGACTGCGCCTCCACCTTGCGCGCCTGGCGGTCGATGCGCACAACGGGGTCGCCCGCGTGCAAGGTGATGCCGTGCTGCGCATACCAGGCGCGCGTGTGAAGCATGATGTCGTCCACCGTCTTTTCACCGGCGAGCACCGGGGAGAGCAAAATGCGGTTGTAATTGCCATGCGGCTCGGCGCCGAACACGGTGATGTCGTACAGGTCAGGCGCAAGTTTCAACAGCTCCTCGACCGTGCGCATGCCAGCCATGCCGTTGCCGACTACCACGAGCGAGGGGCGCGCAGTTGCCTTGGCTGGCGGGTTCACAGGGCCACCCACACCATGTCCGCAAACAAGCGCGCGGGCCAGGATGTGACCGAATGCTCGGGCGCTTCCAGGCACTCGCCGCTGGCGAGGTCGAAGTGCTGCTTGTAGATGGGCGAGGCGACAACGACGCGCTCGCCGATGCTGCCCACCAGGCCACGCGACAGCACGGAAGCGCCCGCGCTCGGGTCGACATTGTCGATGGCGTACACGCGCGGCGCCGCATCGCCGACGCGAAACACGGCCACGTGGCGCCCACCCAGCAGCGCGCACACGCCCGTGTCGGGCACGATGTCAGCCAAGGGGCAGATGGCCACCCAATTGTCGGCGCTGGCGCCAGTCAGTTCATTCATCGCATTCATGCTTCACGCCTCCACGGCAAGGATGGGGATCACGGTGCTGCGGCGTTCGATGGGCGTGGCGGGCCGGATCTGGCCCCGCTCTTCCACGAACACCACGTTTTCATCGTTTTTCTCGCTATTGACGAAGTGGCGGAAACGCTGGCGCACGGCGGGGTTGGAGATGGCTTCCTTCCACTCGCAGGCATAGGTGTCGACCACGTGCTGCATGTCCGCTTCCAGCTCGTGGGCGATGCCCAGGCTGTCGTCGATGACGACGCGCTTGAGGTAATCGAGTCCCCCTTCCAGGTTGTCGCGCCACACACTGGTGCGCTGCAGGCGGTCGGCCGTGCGCACGTAAAACATCAAAAAGCGGTCGACATAGCGCACCAGGGTGGCTTCATCGAGATCGGACGCCAGCAATTCCGCGTGGCGCGGCTTCATGCCGCCATTGCCGCACACGTACAGGTTCCAGCCTTTTTCCGTGGCGATCAGGCCGATATCCTTGCCCTGCGCCTCGGCGCATTCGCGCGTGCAGCCGGAGACGCCGAACTTGATCTTGTGCGGCGTGCGCAAGCCCTTGTAGCGGTTCTCCAGTCGGATGGCGAAACCCACGCTGTCGGCCACGCCGTAGCGGCACCAGGTGGAACCGACGCACGATTTGACCGTACGCAAGGATTTGCCATAGGCGTGGCCCGATTCGAAGCCGGCCGCGATCAATTCTTCCCAGATGGCGGGCAACTGGTCCAAGCGGGCGCCGAACAGGTCGACCCGCTGGCCGCCCGTGATCTTGGTGTACAGGCCGTATTTCTTCGCCACCATGCCCACGGCGATCAAGCCGTCGGCCGTCACTTCGCCGCCCGGCATGCGCGGCACCACCGAATACGTGCCATCCTTCTGGATATTGCCAAGGAAATAATCATTACTATCCTGCAGGCTGGCGTGCACAGGCGAAAGGACGAAATCGTTCCAGCAAGACGCGAGGATATTCGCCGCCACGGGCTTGCACACGTCGCAGCCCAGGCCCTGTCCATGCGCGGACAGCAGAGCGCCGAAGCTGCGGATTTTGCCCACGCGTACCAGGTGGTGCAATTCCTGGCGCGAATATGCAAAGTGCTCGCACACGTGATTGTTGACGGCCAGGCCCCGCTTCTGCATTTCCGCCTTCATGATCTGCGTCACCAGTGGCACACAGCCGCCACACGCGGTGCCGGCCTTGGTGCAGCTTTTGAGGGCGCCGATACTCGTGGCGCCCTCGGCGACAGCGGCGCACAGCGCGCCTTTCGAGACGTCATTGCACGAGCAGATTTGCGCCGACTCGGGCAAGGCGTCCACGCCCAGTCCCACCTTTTGCTGGCCGTCGGCCTGCGGCAAGATCAGGAATTCGGGGCATTCCGGCAGCTCGATTTTATTCAGCATCATTTGCAGGAGCGTGCCGTATTCGCTGGCGTCGCCCACCATCACGCCACCCAGCAGGTATTTGCCGCAATCGGAGACGACGATCTTCTTGTAGATCTGCTTGCGCTCGTCCGTGAACTGGTAGGAGCGGCTGCCCGGCGCGTTGCCGTGCGGGTCGCCCAGACTGGCCACGTCCACGCCCATCAACTTGAGCTTGGTGCTCATGTCGGCGCCCTTGAACGCGGCTTCTCCCTCTTCCTGCAACACATGGCGCGCGCAAATGCGCGCCATGTCATAGCCGGGCGCCACCAGGCCAAAGATCAAGCCGCCCCACAGCGCACATTCGCCGATGGCGTAGATATCCGGATCGGACGTGACGCAGCTGTCGTCGATGACGATGCCGCCGCGTGCTCCCACGTCCAGGCCGCAGGCGCGCGCCAGTTCGTCACGGGGGCGGATGCCGGCCGAAAAGACGATCATGTCCGCTTCCAGGTAACTGCCATCGGCAAACTGCATGCGGTGCATGGCCGCTACACCGTCGACGATGGCCAGGGTATTCTTTTGCGTGTGCACGGTCACGCCCAGTTCCTCGATCTTGCGGCGCAGGACGCGCGCGCCGCCTTCATCGACCTGCACGGCCATCAGGCGCGGGGCGAATTCCACCACGTGAGTATCGAGCTTCAAATCGCGCAAGGCCTTCGCGCATTCTAGGCCCAGCAGCCCGCCGCCGATGACCACGCCCGTGGTGGACTTGGCGCCCCAGGCCAGCATGGCTTCCAGGTCTTCGATGGTGCGATAGACGAAGCAGCCATCGCGCTCCTTGCCCGGCAGCGGCGGCACGAAAGGCGTGGAGCCGGTGGCGAACACCAGTTTGTCGTAGCGCAATACCTCGCCCGTGCTGGTCGTGACGCTCTTCGCCAGGCGGTCGATGGAGATGGCCCGCGCATTGAGCTTCAACACGACGTTGTCCTTGTCGAAGAAACCGGGCGCCACCAGCGACAGCTCTTCCGCCGATTTGCCGCTGAAAAATTCGGACAGGTGCACGCGGTCGTAGGCGGGACGCGCTTCTTCGCACAAGACCGTGACGTGCAGGTGCGGGGCGTCTTCCAATGCCAGTCGTTCGAGGAACTTATGCCCGACCATGCCATGGCCGAGGACGACGATCTTCAAAGGGTGGTTCATGCTTGCTCTCCTCAGGCCGCAGCCATGTTCGGTTCCGCCGCCAGCCCCGTAAATCGGGCGGCGATGGCGCACAAGGCCGAGATCACCACCAGCGCGCTGAGGATGATCAGGGTCTGGCGAATGTCGCCCGTGCCCTTCATCAGGAAACCGGCCGCCACGGCGCCCACATTGCCGCCCGCGCCGATGATGCCGGCCACGCCGCCGAGCGCACGGCTATCAATAAAGGGCACCAGCGCGTAGGTGGCGCCGCAAGCCATGTGGGTGAACAAGCCGAAGACCAGCATGGCGATGACGGCGTACGTGACGCTGTCGACTTTCGCAAACCACAGCAAACCCACGCCTTCGCCTATCATCAGGATGAACAGCAGGGTCACGCGGCTGTTCAGGTTGCCGCGCAGGGCCAATTTATCGGACATCCAGCCACCCAGGGCACGGGCAAACAGGGCCAGCAAGCCGAAGCTGCCGGCGGCCAGGCCTGCGGATTTCAACGACAGGCCGAAATGGTCGACGTAGTACACGGCGGCGATGTTGTGGATGAAAATCTCGATGCCGAAGCAGGCGCCGTAGGTGACGAACAGCAGCCACACGCGGTAGTTGGAACTGGCGGCCTTGAAGCTGTCCCAGCCCCCGCTTTTGCCACCACCTTTGCCACCCTCGATGGCCGCGCCAGCCTTGCGCAAGTCTGAATAATTTCCTTCCGGGCAATCCTGCGTATAGCGCCAGTAGAGGACAGCCATCAGCAGCATCAGCACGCCCGGCACCAGCAGGGCGATGCGCCAGCCCAGCGACTCGGACACGCCCAGCATCAGCACGGCGCCGAGCAGCAGCGGCATCAGCGCCTGCGCCGCGCCGCCGCCCGCATTGCCCCAGCCGGCGGCGGCCGCATTCGCCGTCCCCACCACGCGGGGCGCAAACATCACGGAGGTGTGATATTGCGTGATGACAAAGCTGGCACCGACGGCGCCGATGCCCAGGCGGAAGAACAGAAAGCTTTCATAACTTTGCGAAGCGGCTACGCCCAGCACGGGAATGGCGCCCAGCAGCAGCAAGCCCGTGTACGTCTTGCGCGGGCCGTAGCGGTCGCACAATGGCCCCACGATCAGGCGCACGAGGATGGTGATGGCGACGGCCGCGATATTGATATTGGCCACTTGCGCCAGGGAAAGGCCGAACTCGCCCTTGATGACCGGCATCAGCGGTGCGCAGGCGAACCAGGCGAAGAAACACACGAAAAATGCCATCCACGTCAGGTGGAATGCCCGCATGGGCGGGGTGGCGAGGGAGAAGAGCGCGATGCGCGTTGCTTTTTGGCTGGCCATGTCAGGTTCCCGAAATATCCCGTTGATAAAACAAAACGGCGCCCGCCCTCGCCGATGATAAAAATCAGCCTGGGCGGACGCCGTTGTCCATGTGGTCCCACGTTGGACCGTTGTGCGTTTATTCAGGGGATCGCCGTTGATCCGTATCTCTTGTGTAGCAAGCGCCGTGCCAGCTTCTCCAGGGGCATGCGGCGCCAATGACACCTGCTTTGCGCCGGATCATGGTGCCTCATGGTGCAAGCACGCCACTTGCTGGTGCATGCGGGAACCAACGATGGCATATCTTGTCTAAACCACATTTGAAGCAGTAGCGGGAGACTACAATGGTCAATACCCTGCGATGCCGATTTTGCTCACCTTGGCCACCCTGGCCGCCATGCCTTGCTTGCATGTGCGCTGGCGTGTTGCTCCTTACATGGAGCAACAGTGCTGCCGCGCACGAGCCTAAGGAACACAGCGAACTCGACGCCACCGTCGTCGCACACTTCCGCGCCGCAGCCGGTGCGCGGACAAGCCCGGCGCACACATTTATCGTGTGGCTCGCCTATCCCGACGAGGGCCGCACCCATGCGGTGCGCTGGACATTGACACTGTCCGGCCCCGGCCCGCAAGGCGCCATGCAGAGGCGCTGGTCAGGCACACATGAGGTGGGCGCTGGCGGCCAGAACGTCACCCTGCCCTGGGATGGCCGCGCCGACGCCGATGCGCGCGAACGGCGCGCGCGGGTTCCTGACGGCTTGTACCAGCTGCGCCTGCTGGCCGTGGCAGACGCCGGCACGCCGCAGCAGACGCAGGTGGAGCAGCAATGGCACATCCAGCTGCTGCGGGGGCGTGGCACGGCGCCCAGGGTGCCCGCCTTCCAGGCCGCCCAGCAACAACTGCCCGGCCTGGATGGCCAGGTGGACTACCGCATCGTCTACGCCAACCTGCACAGCCAGACGCGCCACAGCGACGGCGGCGCGGCGCTCGACGCCTGCCATGGCGCACAAGACCCGCAAACGGCGCCCTACGGTCCCATCGATGCCTACCAATATGCGCAGCAACATGGGCTAGACGCGCTGCTGACGTCCGAGCACAACCATATGTATGACGGTTCTGACGGCACGAATGGCGCTGCCACCGCTGCCGAAGCGACAGCTCTGTACCAGACGGGACTGGCCGAAGCGGCCGCCTACACGGCTGCCCACCCCGGCTTCCTCGCCCTGTACGGCATGGAATGGGGCGTCATCAACAAGGGTGGCCACCTGAATATCTTCAATAGCGAGCAGTTGCTGGGATGGGAAAGAAATGCCAGCGGCGAACTGCTGGCTGACGTGGAAACGCCGAAGGGCGATTATGCGGGCCTGTACGCGCTGATGCGCGAACGGGGCTGGATAGCCCAATTCAACCATCCGGCGCAAGCGGGCCAGTTTCTCGTCAACGGCCAGCCGCTGGGCTACACACCCGATGGCGACGCGGCCATGGTGCTGTGCGAAGTGATGAATACCTCCGCCTTTTCCACCAGCGACAAGGAATCGGAGACGCGGCGCAGCAATTACGAGGCCGCTTGCAACCGGGCCCTGGCGGCCGGCTACCACGTGGCTTTCAGCAGCAATCAGGACAACCACTGCGCCAACTGGGGCGCGTCGTATGGCAACCGTACGGCCGTGCTGGTGGCCAGCCCGGTCGCCGGCATGCCCTTGACACGCGACAGTTTCCTGGAGGCACTGCGCGCGCGCCGCGTTTTCGCCACCATGGACAAACATGCGCAGCTGCTGTTGACGGCCAATGGCAAGTTGATGGGCGAGCGTTTCGACAACCACGGCCCCTTGCAGCTGGTCACCCATTTCAGCAACAGGGCGGGGCGGCAAGCGGCCGCCGTCGCGGTTTTCCACGGCGTGCCGGGCGGCAATGGGTCCGTCACCCAACTGTCGGACCAGGCTGACATCACCCTCACGCCCGCGCCCGGCCCGCATTTCTATTATGCGCGGCTGACGCAGGATGACGGCAACATCATCTGGTCCGCGCCCGTGTGGGTGAATCAGTTGCCGTGAAGGGAGCTTAGCGTGGCGGCAGAAATTCCCGCGTGTCTGGCTGCAGCGGCGCCTGCTGCGCCATCAATTCGACGACCCAATCAATAAATACGCGCAGCTTCTTGCTGACATGGCGGTTGGGCGGATATGCCAGGTACAAGGGCATGGGATCGATCTGCCAGTCCCCGAACAAGGGAATCAGGGCCCCTGCCGCCACATGCGCCCTGGCCATGTAATCCGGTAGCCACAACGCGCCCAGGCCCGCCAGCCCCGCCGCCAGATAGGCATTGCCATCGTCAATCGACAGCGCATACTGGCCCTGGATCGTCACGCTCCTGCCATCGTGCCGCAGCACAGTGGAAAAGCCGTTGCCGCCACGCCCCCAGCGAAAGCGAACGATACGGTGCCGTGCCTCTTCCAGTTCCTGTGGATGGCTGGGCGTGCCTGCGCGCGCCAGGTAGCCTGGCGCGGCGTACACGGCCAGTTGCAAGTCGCCGATCTTGCGCGCCATCAAGGACTGGTCGCGCATCTCGCCGCCACGAATGACGCAATCGACATTGTCGCCAATCACATCGACCATGCGGTCGCTGGCGCCCATATCCAGCTGGATGTCCGGATAACGCGCGTAAAATTGCGGCAGCGCCGGCACCAGCAGCAGGCTGGCGAGCGGGCTGGGCACATCCACCCGCAACTGGCCACGGGGTAGCGCCGCAGCGCCGGGCAAGCTGGCTTCAATGTCGTCCAGGCTGGCCAGCACGGGCACGATGCGTTCGTAATACTCGGCGCCATCGGCCGTGACATTGACCTTGCGCGTCGTACGGTTGAGCAACTTAAGGCGCAAACGGGCCTCCAGCTGCTGCACCAGCTGCGTCACGCTGGTACGACTCATGTGCAAGGTGTCGGCCGCCTTGGTGAAGCTGCCCGTCTCGACCACCCGCACGAACGCCCGCATCGTATCCAACTTGTCCATCGCCACCTCCCCATACCGATTATTTGGATTATACAAACAGTCTTGGGGTAGTTTGCCCCTTTATCTGCGCGCCGGGCGTGGCTAAAGTTCTGTCCAGGCCGCCGTTGGGCGGCATCACCAAAGGAGCATGCCATGAACAATGCAATGACCACCCGCGACGTCGTCTTTCCACCTGGTCGCCAGGCGCTGTATGAAAAAAACCGCTATTCCCCCGCCGTGCGGGCCAACGGCTTGCTGTTCGTCTCCGGCCAGGTGGGCAGCCGCGCCGATGGCTCGCCAGAACCGGAACTGGAAGCGCAAGTCAGGCTGGCCTTCGACAACCTCAACGCCATCCTGCAGGCCGCCCATTGCACATTCGACGACGTGGTCGACGTGACCCTCTTCCTGGTCGAACCGGAAGCGACATTCCAGCGCATCTGGGACATTGTGCTGGCCGAGTACTGGGGCGATGCACCCCACCCCACCGTCACGGCCGTGGGAGTGACGTGGCTGTACGGCTTCCAGTTTGAGATCAAGGTAGTGGCAAAGTTGCCAGCGTAGTACTTCCCACGAAGCACGAAATTAAAACCCGTAGACACCGCCCAATGACGCAGAAAATATGGCCAACAGGATTCAAATAAAATATTATATGAAACACATGCCAAGTCTATCGTAATAGCGATACCACACTGGTTCCTCACAGCAATCCATGGCACCATGAACGCGCCGTTTTGCCTGCAACGCGGCCTCCATCGGACCAACCAGGAACCCTTTATGTCGTCATATCGCACCTTTGCCAGCAGCATGCTGCTCGGCCTGGCCGCAGCGGGCATCGCCCATGCACAAGCACCCGCACCCGCCGCTTCCACTTCTCCGGCCGATCCCCATTTGTGGCTGGAAGAAGTCCTCGGCGACAAGCCGCTGGCCTGGGTCAAGCAGCACAATGCCGTCACCACCAAAGAATTGGAAGCCCGGCCCGGCTTCCCGGCCCTGCAGGCGCGCCTGAAAACCATCCTCAATTCGAAGGAACGCATTCCCTACGTCAGCAAGGAAGGCGATTTTTACTACAATTTCTGGCGCGACGCCCAGCATGTGCGTGGCATCTGGCGCCGCACCACGCTGGCGCAGTACCAGCTGGCCGAACCGACCTGGGAAACCGTAATCGACCTCGACCAGCTGGCCGCCGGCGAAAATGAAAACTGGGTCTGGGGCGGCGCTTCCTGCCTGTATCCGAAGGGCGAACGCTGCCTCATTTCCCTGTCGCGCGGCGGCGGCGATGCCAAGGTGGTGCGTGAATACGACGTGGCGAAACGCACCTTTGTCGACGGCGGCTTCACCCTGCCGGAAGCGAAGGGCAGCGCCAGCTGGATCGACCAGGATACCCTGTTCGTCTCCACCGATTTCGGCCCAGGCACGATGACCAGCTCCGGCTACCCGCGTATCATCAAAGAGTGGCGGCGCGGCACGCCGCTGGCGCAGGCGCAAACGCTGTACGAAGCCAAGGCCGACGATCTGAGCGCCGGCGCCTACAAGGACTTCACGCCTGGCTACGAACACCAGTTCATCGAGCGGCAGATCGATTTCTACAGCGGCGAAATGTTCCTGCGCGACGGCGCCAACTTGAAGAAGGTGCCAAAACCGGACGACGCGACGGCATTCACCGTGCGCGACCAGCTGGTCATCACACTGCGCTCGGACTGGAAAGTGAACGGCAAGACCTATGTGCAAGGCTCCCTGCTGGCCACCGACTTCAAGTCCTTCATGCAGGGCAAGCAAGAGCTGGAAGTACTGTACGCGCCCACGGCCACGTCTTCGCTGGACAATGTCACGCCAACGAAATCAACCATCCTCGTGACAACCCTGGACAAGGTCAAGAACCGCCTGACGGAACTGCGCCACGTGAACGGCAAGTGGCAGCGCCGCGCCGTCGATGCGCCAAAACTGGGCACCCTGGCCGTCAGCGCGCTCGATCCCGTCGACTCGGACCAGTACTTCCTGACAGTAACGGACTTCCTCAACCCGACCACCCTGTATCTGGCCACGGCGCAAAGCGACAAGCGGACCAAAATCAAGTCGCTGCCCGCCTACTATGACGCGGCGCCGTACAAGGTGGAGCAGTTCGAATCGACGTCGAAGGATGGCACCAAGGTGCCGTATTTTGCCATCATGGGCAAGAAGACGAAGTTCAACGGCAGCAACCCTACCGTGCTGTATGGCTATGGCGGCTTCGAAGTGTCACTCAAACCGAGCTACAGCGGCACCACGGGCGTGGCCTGGCTGGAAAAGGGCGGCGTGTATGTGCTGGCGAATATCCGCGGCGGCGGCGAATTCGGCCCCCGCTGGCACCAGGCGGCGCTGAAGGAAAACCGCCAGCGCGCGTATGACGATTTCATCTCCGTGGCGCAAGACCTGATCAAGCGCAAGGTTACCAGTCCGCGCCACCTGGGCATCATGGGCGGCAGCAATGGCGGCCTGCTGACGGGCGCCGTGCTGGTGCAGCGCCCCGACCTGTTCAACGCCGTCGTCAGCCAGGTGCCGCTGCTCGACATGCGCCGCTATAACAAGCTGCTGGCGGGCGCCTCGTGGATGGGAGAGTACGGCGACCCGGACGTGCCGGAACAATGGGCTTACATCAGCAAGTACTCGCCGTACCAGAACGTCTTCAAGGACAAGAAATATCCACGCGTGCTGTTGACCACCTCGACGCGCGACGACCGGGTCCACCCCGGCCATGCGCGCAAGATGGTGGCGAAGATGGAAGAACAAGGCCACGACGTACTGTACTGGGAAAACACGGAAGGCGGCCATGCGGGCGCCGCCAACAACGACCAGCAGGCGCTGATGTGGGCGCTGACCTACACCTTCCTGCTCGAGCAGCTGAAATAAAACGGGCCTGACGGCACCTGGCAAGACAGAACGCCTGCACCGGACTCCGGCGCAGGCGTTCTTTTTTTGGGGAGCTTACTTCAGCTGCGCGCTGGGACGTTCGGCGATGCGGTCGCGGTAGGCCTGCAAGTGCTGCAGCCCTTCCGCGCCCGGCCGATACTTCATCAGGCCCCGTGCGAATTCCAGCGCGCAAAAGGCCGTGATGTCGGCAATCGTGAAACGATCGCCGGCGATGTAGGGCTGGCTGGCCAGCACCTGGTCCAGCCATTGCGCCGTTTCGCGCAGCTTGCCCGCCTGCGCCGTGGCGAAATCGGGAAACTGCGGGTTTTCCAGCGCCACCAGGGCCGGATGGCCGTGGCGCACCCAGTTGGCGGCGGCGCTGAACAAATGCAGTTCCACGCGGCGGTCGGCCATTTCAATGAAGGCGCGCTCCTCGAAACCCTCGCCCATCAAATTGGGCTGCGGCTGCAAACCTTCCAAGTAGGTGCAGATGGCGCGCGTCTCGGTCAAAACGCGCCCGTCCGCCAATTCCAGCACGGGCACGCGGCCCAGCGGGTTTTTCGCCAGGAAGGCGGGATCGCGGTGCTGGCCCGCCATCAGGTCGAGCGCCACTTCCTCGATGCCGGTGATGCCCTTCTCGGCGATGAACATGGTGACGCGGCGTGGATTGGGCGTGCGGGGGCTGATAATCAGTTTCATGGGCGTGGGTCTCGTCTCGTTGTGGTGGAAAATCAGCTGCGGGACTGGCCTGTGGCAGTACGGCCAGTCACCCATCATACCAGCGTGCGGCAGGCAAGTGCCGCCCCGGGCGCGTTGACTTTGCCCCCGTTTCGCCTTAGATTGCTGCAGGGGAACGCTGGCCGCCAGTTCCAGCGATGTCCCCCACACGTCATCAACGCTCGCGGCCTACCCGGCTGGCGGGCGTTTTATCCATGAACCAAGGGCATACCATGCACCGTACACCGACACCGCGTTTCCGCCGCAGCCAACTGGCCGCCGCCGTCCTGGCACTGGCTGCCGTCACCGCCTTCAACCCGGGCCACGCCGCACCCGCCGCCAAATACGCCTCGGCCAGCCACGCCGCCACGACCACCACGCAGCTGCCGCGCGGCGTCAGGCCTTTGCACTACATTGTGTCGATCACCCCGGACGCCGCCGCCGCCACCTTCAAGGGCGAAGCGGCCATCAAGGTGGCCGTCGACACGCCAACAAGCAGCATCACCTTCAATGCCTTGAACCTGGCGTTTGCCGCCGCCGCCATCGAAGGCGCGGGCGGCAGCAAGCAGGTAACGCGCAAGATCGAGTTCGATGCGGACAAGCAGACGGCCACCGTGCACTTTGCCGAGCCCGTGGACAAGGGCGAGTACCTGTTGCGCATCGATTACAGCGGCAAGATCGGCACGCAGGCCACGGGCCTGTTCTCGCTCGACTACGACACGCCGCAAGGGCGCCAGCGCGCGCTGTACACGCAGTTCGAGAATTCCGATGCGCGCAGCATGCTGCCGTCATGGGATGAACCGGACTACAAGGCCACCTTCGCGCTGGACGTGGTCGTGCCGAGCAATCAGATGGCCGTCGGCAACATGCCCATTGCCCGCAGCGAGGAGCTGGGCTATGGCATGAAGCACGTGTACTTCGCCACCACCCCGCGCATGTCGACCTATCTGCTGTTCTTCGGCCTGGGCGACTTCGAACGGGCGACAAAGATGGCCGACGGCACGGAAGTGGGCGTCATCACGAAAAAGGGCGCGCTGGCGCAAAGCCGCTTCGCGCTCGACGAATCAGCCGCCCTGCTGCGCGAATACAACGATTACTTCGGCGTGCGCTACCCGCTGCCCAAGCTCGACAACATCGCCGCGCCGGGCCGCAGCCAGTTCTTCGGCGCCATGGAAAACTGGGGTGCCGTGTTCACCTTCGAATATGGCCTGCTGCTCGACCCGGCCATCTCGACCCAGTCCGACAAGGAAAACATCTACACCACCCTGTCGCATGAAATGGCGCACCAGTGGTTCGGCGACCTGGTCACCATGCGCTGGTGGGACGACCTGTGGCTCAACGAAGGCTTTGCCTCGTGGATGGAAAGCCGCACCACGGAACGCCTGCACCCTGAGTGGAACACGGCCCTGTCCAACGTGGGCGGGCGCGAATCGGCCATGAGCCAGGACGCGCTACGCACCACGCATCCCGTGGTGCAGCGCATCGCCACCGTGGAGCAAGCCAGCCAGGCCTTCGACGGCATCACCTATCAAAAAGGCGAAGCGGTGATACGCATGCTTGAAGCGTACGTGGGCGCCGACACCTGGCGCACGGCCGTGCGCAGCTACATGCGCAAGCATGCGTATGGCAATACGGTGTCGGACGACCTGTGGCGCGAAGTCGATGCGGCCGTCGGCAAGCCTGTCAGCGCCATCGCCCATGATTTCACCCTGCAGCCGGGCGTGCCGATGATCACGGTGGGCCAAGCCGTGTGCAGGAAGGGCAGCACGCGCGTGACCCTCACGCAGACGGAATTTTCCAAGGACCAGCCGGACAAGAAGCCGCTGTCGTGGAAAGTGCCGGTGATCGCCTCGACGGTCGGCAGTCACAAGCAGGCGCGCGTGCTGGTCAAGAATGGCAAGGCGACATTGAACGTGCCCGGTTGCGGCGCCCTGCTGGTAAACGCGGGCCAGAGCGGCTACTACCGCACCGTGTACGCGCCCGCCAACACGCGCGCGCTGGCGCGCAGCTTTGCGCGCCTGGCGCCCATCGATCAACTGGGCTTGCTGTCGGACAGCCAGTCGCTGGGCCTGTCGGGCGCGCAAAACCTGGCCGACTTCCTGGAACTGGTAAAAGCGACGCCCCTGTCGGCAGATCCGCAAGTGCTGGGCAAGGTGGCCGCCTCGCTGAACGGCCTGTATGAACAATATGCGGGCGATGCCGTGCGCCAGCAAGCCTTCGGCCGCTTTGCCATCGCCCGCCTGGCGCCGATGATGGCGCAGACGGGCTGGGAAGCGCGCGCAGGCGAAGCGTCCAGCGTGGCGACCCTGCGCGGCCGCCTGATTGCCATCCTCGGCGACATGGGCGAGCCCGGCGTGCTGCAAGAGGCGCGCCGCCGCTACGCGGCCAGCGAACAGGCCGGTGAGCAAAATGCCGCCGCCATGCCCGCGCCGCTGCGCCGCACCATCCTGGGCGTGGTGGCCCAGCATGCGGACGCCGCCACCTGGGAACAGCTGCACGCCAAGGCGCAGCAGGAAAAGACGCCGCTGGTCAAAAACCAGCTGTACGACCTGCTGGCCTCCAGCGATGATCCTGCCCTGGCACAGCGCGCGCTGACACTGGCGCTGACGGACGAACCGGGCGTGACCAACAGCCCCGCCATGATCTCGCGCGTGGCGCGCACGCATCCGGATCTGGCCTTCGACTTTGCGCTGGCGCACCTGGAACAAGTCAATGCGCGCATCGACGCCAGTTCGCGCAGCCGCTACTTCCCGCGCCTGGCCGCCGGCTCGGCGCAGCCGGAGATGATCGCCAAGCTGAAGGCGTACGCGCAAGCCAACCTGCCCGAAGGCGCGCGCGGCGACGCCGACAGTTCCGTGGCTGGCATCGAGTACCGCATCAAGCTGCGTGCAGAACGGCTGCCAGCGGTCGATGCATGGCTGGCGAAACAGGCGGGCTAAGTGGAATTGCCGGCGCTACGGCGCCGGGAACGGATGAAAACGCAGGCAAAAAAAACCGGCTTCGCAAAGTGCGGTAGCCGGTTGAAACGCTGTTTCAGAGCGCAGGGATAAACTGGGAAAAACAAGAAAGCGGAAATCGTGCCGGTCATTGAGGTGTCCGGCAACCCTGCGCCCGGGGTTTCCGTGCACCATGACTCCACTATGCCAGCCCTTCGTTGAGACAGGCTTAGGACTTCATTAAATTCCCGCCCCATCCCTTCATTTCCCCTGCTCCGCCCTGCGATCATTACTATAAAATAAGTTTTACGTGTCTGGTGCCGATGGTTGAGCTCACCGGCTAAGCTGTTGAGTCATGCCTGCATCCTATCGCTCCCGGAACGTAGTGATCTGCGCACCGCATGCTGTGTGCCAACGAAAGCATCATAACAGCGGCATATGACGGCTGTATGACGCAGCGCTAACATTGCACGCGCGCCGACGCGCAGATCGCGTACTATTCCCCCATCGCCCCAGCCCCTTGCGCCCATGCCCAGCCAGAAACACCGCCTGCCGTCCGCCATATGCACCACTTTTCTGCTTGCATGCACCGTGCTGGCGGCCTGCACGCCCTTGCCTCCCGCTCCTGCCCAGGCACCTGCGCCGGCCGCCCCTGCCGCCATGCCCGCGCCCGCGTGGCAACAGCCGGGCATGCGCGTCCTGCATATCGTCCCGCAGGAATCCCTGCTGACCATCACCGTGCGGCGCGGCGGCGCGCTGGCCCGCCTGGGGCATGACCATGTGATCGCCAGCCGCACCCTGCAAGGCGTGGTGGCACCTGCGCCGGGACGCGCACAATTCCAGTTCCGGCTGGACGAGATGAGCGTGGATGAAGAGAGCTTGCGCCAGGCGGCCGGCCTGACAACGACGCCGTCGGCGGACGCCGTCGCCGGCACGCGCCACAATATGCTGGTGCGCGTGCTCGACGCCGAGCGATATCCGTGGGTGCGTATCGAGGCCCGCCGCACGGGCGACAAGGAGGTGCTCGACGCCGACATCACCCTGCATGGGGTGACGCGCACAGTGCAGCTGCCCGTGCGGGTGGCGGAAGCGGCCGATGGGCGCGGCTTGCAGGCCAGTGGCAGCCTGCTGCTGAAACAGAGCGACTTCGGCATCGTGCCGTTCGCCGTCCTGGGCGGCGCCATGGCCGTGCAGGATCAGATGGAACTGGCGTTCCGCATCACCGCCCGGCAGGAAGTCAGCGCGCCAGGATCAGGCGCAGGCCCAGGCCGATGAAAATGGTGCCGGCCACGCGGTCCAGCCACAGGCCGGCGCGCGGGCGGCGGTTGAGCCAGAGGCCGACGGCGCCGGAAAAATAGCCGAGCAGGCCGAACAGCACGCAAGCTTGCGCCGTGAAGACCAGGCCCAGCTGCGCCGTCTGCCAGCTGGCATTGCCCTGGCCTGCGACAATGAATTGCGGCAAGAACGAGAGGAAAAACAGCACGACTTTCGGATTGATACTGTTGGCGAACAAACCCTTGCCGAACAGGCGCAGCAGCGATTCGTCGGGCAAGACAGCCGCACCGTCGACTTTCGCGCCGCCACGGCTGCGCAAGGCGCCGATGCCCAGCCATACCAGGTAGAGGCCGCCAGCTACTTTCAGCGCGGTAAAGGCGATGGGCGAGGCGGCAAGCAGGGCCGACACGCCGACGGTCGCCAGCACCGTGTGCGTGAGGCAGCCAAGGGCGCAACCCAGGCCGAACGCCATGCCCTGGCGGCGCCCGCGCGACATGCCCACGCCCAGCACCATCAGGTTGTCGGGGCCGGGACTGGCGGTAATCAGGACGGCGGCGGCCAGGAAGGCCAGGAACTGGTCGGGACTGAGCATGGAGGTCTCGCGGGCAAAAGGCGCCATGATACCGGAGTGTGCGCCATGCCGGCAGGACATGAAATTGTCCTTATGCCACCGAGAGTCGATTAAAATGAGTCATCTACAGCAAACGGCATTGCCGCCAGTCCCGCGCGACCATCACCACACTCATCGATGCCAGCCCACCCGCCCCCATCCCGCCACCGCGCGCCCAGCTCCCGCGTCAGCGTCTGGCTATGCGGCTGGCCGCTCCTGATCGGCCTGCTGTTCGGTCTGCTGGGGCTGACGGGCGCGGCGCAGGCGGCATCCTTGTCCCTGAGCAAGCAAGGCATCCATCACCTGGGCAGCGGCGGGCAACTATTTCTCGCCGGAAATGACAGCGCGCCCGCCGATGCCGCCGCCCTGCCCGCCTGGCTGGCGCGCCAGCGCCCGGCCGACCAGGTCGACCTGTTCGGCGGCGCCTACTGGCTGCATGCGCAAGTGCGCAACGACAGCAGCGTAGCAGCCTGGGTCATCGACCCGAACGACACCCTGATCGACCTGGTCGACCTGTACGTGTATGGCCCCGGGCCGCACACGGCGCCGCAGACCTTGCTGACGGGCTACCAGCGCCCGCACGAGTATTTATTGCACTACGGCAGGAACGTGCAACTGGCGCCTGGCGCCACGTATGACATCCTGATCCGCTTTTCCAGTCCGTATTACGCGCGCGCCCCCCTGTTCGGCATGAAGACGCAGCAGGACTACCGCAAGCTGGTGGGCAAGGAAAACTTCCTGATGGTGGCGTCCATCGGCGCCCTGCTGGCGCTGGGCCTGTTTAATTTCTTCATCTTTTCCATCACCCTGGACAAAGCCTCGGCCTATTACGCGCTGTACGTGCTGACCTATGGCCTGGCCTGGGCCATGACCTTCCACGTCTTTGCCGACCTGTTCGACTGGCACCAGTTGCAGTTGCATTACGTGCCGTTTTTCCTGCTGCCCGTCTTCAGCACCCTGTTCTACATGCATTTCCTGCACCTGCGCGACTACTCGCTCCTGCTGTACCGCATCAGCAAGGTCAACCTGGTGCTGCCCCTGCTGCTGCTACCCAGCTGCTTCTTCGCCCTGTCGTATGCGCACACCCTGGCCACCATCGCCATCAGCATCTGGATGCTGCTGGCGCTCATCTGCGGCATCGTCGTCTGGTGCCGCGGCTACCAGCCGGCGCGCTTCTTCGTGCTGGCCTTCGTCGCCCTGATGCTGCCCGGCTTTCTGATCCTGCCGGCCAACCTGGGCCTGATGCCGGCCATGGTGGCCAATGCCCAGCTGGTAACCCTGCTTGGCGGCACCTTCGACGGCTTGCTGCTGGCGTTTGCCCTGGCCGACCAGATCCGTCTGCTGCGCAACAATCTGGAGCAACGCGTGCGGGAGCGGACGTTGGCGCTCACCCTCAGCAACGACGCCCTGCTGAAGGCCAAGGAGCACGCGGAAGTGGTCAGCCGCCACCGCATCGATTTCCTGTCGGCCATGAGCCACGACATCCGCACCCCGCTGGCCGGCGTGATCGGCATGCTGAAATTCGCCCTGCGCGACCAGTCCGTCAAAGGCCGCACGCAGGAATACCTGCGCATCGGCCTGCACAATGGCGTCTCCTTATTGACCATTCTCAACGATATCCTTGATTTCTCGAAGATCGACGCGGGCAAACTGACCCTGGAAACCGTGGACTTCGACCTGCTGGCGCTAATCGGCGACGCGGCGGGCATCGTGCAGGGCCAGGCCGACGCCAAGAGCCTGCTGCTGCGCCGCGAACTGGCGCTGGACCTCCCCCGCTACGTGCGCGCCGATCCCACGCGATTGCGGCAAATCCTCATCAATCTGCTGGGGAACGCGCTGAAATTCACGGCGAATGGCGAAGTGCTGCTGGAAGTGCGGCGCGCCCGCACGCTGCCGCGCGGCGATGGCCGCAGCGACATCGAATTCATCATCAGCGACACGGGCCCTGGCATCGATGCCGACACCTTGCCGCGTTTGTTCCAGAAATTCGAGCAAGCCGACCATTCCACCACGCGCCGCTACGGCGGTACGGGCCTGGGCCTGGCCATCTGCAAGGAACTGGTCGAACTGATGAATGGCACCATCGGCGTGGAAAGCCGGGTCGGCATCGGCTCGCGCTTCCATTTCACTTTACCGCTGCAAGACGGCAGCGCGCCGGCGGCCGACGCGCGCCGGCCAGTACGCCAGGCGCGCCATGCCTGCCGCCTGCGCATCCTGTGCGCCGAAGACGTGCGCACCAACCAGATCATCATCGGCACCCTGCTGGAGGGCATGGGCCATGACGTCACCATCGTCGAAAACGGCGAGCAGGCGCTGCGCGCGCTGGGCACAGGCGCCTACGACTGCGTGCTGATGGATGGCCGCATGCCGCTGATGGATGGCGAACAGGCCGCGCGCCTGATCCGCGACGGCGGCAACGCGCAATTCCCCATTCCCGACGCGCACATCCCCATCCTCGCGCTGACGGCCAACGCCAGCGAACATGACCGGCAACGCTATCTGGCATCCGGCATGGACGACTTCCTCAGCAAGCCCGTCGACGAAGCGCTGCTGTTCGAGAAAATCGACGCCATCATCGACCTGCTGCTGGCGCGCGGCCATGCCCTGCCGCCGGCCGCGCCCACCGAGGACGAGACCCTGGCGCACCAGTTCGGCCTGGACGTCGCCGACGACGAACCATCCGCGCCGGCCGATCCCATGACGGCGCCCGTGCACATCCTTCCCCTGGCAGGCTTGTCGCCGCAGCACTTGCAGCGTATCGCGCAAGCGTTCCTGCTGGAAGCGCCGCGGCGCCTGGACCTGGCATGCCACGCCGTGCGCGATGGCAATGCCGGCGCGGCCGCGGCCGCCTTCCACGCCTTGAAAGGCAGCGCCGGCTACCTGAGCCGCCCCACCCTGCACAGCCTGTGCCACCAGATGGAAACCCTGGCCTCGAACGGCCAGCTCGATAACGTGGAGCAATTCCTGCCACAACTGCAGGCGGCGCTGGACGTGGCGCGACACGACCTGGAAGATCAGCCCGGAGCTTGAACCATCCAGTCATGCGATTGCAGCCACGCCAGCAACAGTTGCGGCCAGGCGGCCGGCTCGCTGCCCGGCTTGCCCAGGCCCCAGCCATGGCCGCCGCTCTGGAACTGGTGCAGCTCGACGGGTACGCCCGCGCGGCGCAGAGCCGCGGCCATCAGCACACTGTTCTCGGGGGGAGAAATGGGATCGTCCAGTGCCTGCGCCAGAAACACTGGTGGCGTGCGCGCATCGACTTGCAATTCAACCGACAGCGCGTCGCGCGCCGCCTGCGTCGGATGGGCGCCCAGCAACTGCTTCTTCGCATGCGTCGTGTCGTATGGCCGCTGCATGGTCAACACGGGGTAGAGCAGTACGGCAAAGTCGGGCCGCGCGGATAAGACGTCCATCGCGTCGACAGGCGCATACAGGGCGGCGTCGGGCTGCACTGCCGTCATGCCGGCCAGGTGGGCGCCAGCGGAAAACCCGAGCATGCCGATACGCGCAGGGTCAATCCCCCACTCTGCCGCGTGCGCACGGATCACGCGCATGGCGCGCTGGCCGTCCTGGAATGGCGCGTCCACCCCGCCGCCCTCCTGCGGCAAGCGGTACACGAGTTCAAACGCCGTAATGCCCTGCGCCTGCAGCCAGCTGGCGGCCGGGGCGCTTTCCTTGCCCGCTTCGATATGTGCATAACCGCCGCCGCTGACCAGCAGGATGGCCAGGCCGTTCGGCTGCGCAGGGCGGTGCACGATCAGATAGGGTTGTTCGACCTGCGTGAGGGAGCCCTTGGCATTATCGCGCTGCGGGCCGGGCGCCGCGCCACCGGGCGGCGCACCGGGCCACAACACAATGGCGCCAGCCGGCGCGGCGCTGGCATGCAGGTGGACAAGGACAAGACACAACAGCATCAGGCAGCGCATGGCTAGAAGTCCTTTTCGCCCTGGATCACGGCCGGATAGCCCGTCATGGCCCGCGACGTTTGCATGCCAGCCATCACGGCCGCTTCCACGCAGCCCGCGTTGAGGCCCGTCTTGATCCAGTCGCCTGTCAGGAACAGGTTGGAAAAGCCCGACTGGTCGGTGGCCAGCCGGTACTGCGTGCTGTTCACCACCGACATCACGTAGCGCTCGGAAGGGTCGACATTGGCGCGCCAATACTGGCTGTCGAAGCGCGCCGGTCCGCTACCCGCCTTTGCGTCGACCAGCCATTGCCACGGAAACGCGCCCGGCTCGCCCGCCTCGGGCCACAGCGCGCCGATCTCGCGCTCCAGCTGGTGCAGCGCGCCCTGTTTCGCCTTGGCAGCGCAGCGGGCAGGAAAGCCCGTATCGGTGACGGGCGGGTAGCTATCGACGGGGAAGGCGCTGCAAAAGTAGGACACATTCTTCGGTTCCAGCCCCGCCGGCCAGTCTTCGTGCGCCAGCAGCTGGTCCATGGGCGCCCACGTGTCGTACGGCTCCGTGAAAGCCGACAGCACAGGTTGCTGGCCTTTCGGCTGCGTGGTCCAGCCCATCTGCGCCAGGTTTTTGTTCAGCCACACCTGGTAAGCCTGCGTGGCCACGGTTTTCACCTTGTCGGCCGCCAGTTGCAGGGCCGGGCTTTGCGCCAGCAATTGCGGACATAAAGCCTGCAGCGAGCCGATGGAAATGCCGAACACCACCTTGTCGAAATCGACGCCCTTCTGCAAGACCGTGACGGGCAGCGCGCGGCCGAACGCCTGCTGGTACTGCTGCGGCCAGTCGCTCCAGTACGATTCCAGGTTGACTTCCTGCTCTTGCAGCAGCGCCGCTTGCGCTGGATCAAGCTGCGCGTAATCGGGCGCGCTGGGCCAGCAAGCCAGGCCTTTCACATCCACCAGCGGCGCGTAGCCGGCAGCCGAATCCTTCAATTGCACCTGCTGCGTGATACGGATGCTGTCGATGTCGCCCGCGCCCGGCACCAGCTCTTCCACGCGCTGGAAGAACTTGAATTGCACGCCGCGCTTGGCGAGCACTTCGTACAGGGGCGTAAAAATCGTGTCGCCCATGCCGGCCTGCATCTTGAACATGATGCCGCCCTTGTAGGCCAGGCCGATGCGCGCCATGGCCCGCAGCAAGGTGCCCGCCTCGATATTCGGCTTGGAGAAATCGCCGCCCTCGTAGGCGAACACCAGGTCGTAAAAGCCCCGCACGGGTGCCGAGTTGACGCTGAACTGCTCGTCGCCGCCATGCTTGCGCAGCCAGGCGCGGAAATCGATGTCGTTGATGACGTCAAAGCCGTGCTTGAACACGCCATCCTCGAACATGCCTTTCATGACCGTGATGCCCAGGTCCAGGCAGGTGAACAGGCGACGCAATTCATCGTCGCCATCGATCAGGGTCCGGTAGCGCAGGCGCAGCCAGGCGCGGATGCCGTTCAGGGTGCTGGCCAGCAGCTGGTGGCGGGCCTGGTCGTGGCGCGTGGAATCCGGCGCCAGGTCGGCCACCAGCGCCGCCAGCGCGCCCACGGACAGGCCCACGTCCAGGCCCAGTTCATCGGCCTGGCCCACCACTTCGTCGGCCAGGCGGCGCAGCCAGCCCGGCCACACGCCCTCGCCTTGCGATGCGCTGGCGCGGACGATGCGCGCGTCGGCGTCCGCCACTTGCCGGATCTGGCGTATCCACTGCTCGATCCATCCCACCATGGCAATGGCCATCTGCCACAGGGTGATGTCTTCACCGCCCTCGCCCGGCTCGCCCGGCAAGGTGGGAAAGACGATGGACCAGTTGCGCCACTTGCCCTTCACGTCTTCCGACAGTGCCACGTAATCGTGCTGTTTAAAAGCATCGCGCCAGGTGGCCAGCGGGGCACCGGGCGGGCGCTCCAGGCTGGCGTAGGCTTCCTTGATCATCCTGAAGGCATTGGCATAGAAGCCGAACCAGATGTGCAGGCCGTGCTCCTCGATGCGCTGGCCCACTTGTGCATTGCGTCCGCTGGCGCCCTTGCCGCCCAGGCGCCAGCCCAGCTGATAGACGGTGATGGCGTGCTGGTTTTGCCAACCCGGCTGGTTCGTCAGGTAATACGCGGCCGTCATGGCCGCCACGCCGCCGCCCAGGATGGCGATCTTTTCCGGCGCGATCTGCGAATTATCGACCAGCTCCTCGCCTGGCATGGCCGTAAAGTCGAAATTCACATTGAACGGCAGGATGGCCGCCTGCGGTCCCAGCTGCAAACCCAGGGTCTGGTCCAGCGGGAAGCTGTCGAAGGCGTGCAAGGTACATTCGTATTCATAGCCGAGCAGGCGCGCACTGTGCAGACGGTTGATCTCGGCCGGTGCGGCCACCAAAGCCTGGTACACGGCTTTCACGCCCGCGCTGTCGGGAAACTGCTTGAGGAAAATCTGGTCGATGCGGGGCTTGCGCAGCAGCGACAAAATATCAGCCCAGCCGGCTTGATCCATGTCAAAGAAATCGGGAATCGACAGGAAAATCTTGAAGGCTTGCTCGATGAGTTCGAGGAAGCTGTTGACGCTCTTGTGCTGTCCCGTCTGCACGGTGGCATTGACTTCCAGCAGCGGGTGCAGGGCAAGTTTCGTTTCCGGCGAAAAATGCTGGAACCCCTTGGCGGCCACGGAACAGCGCAGCGGCTCGCTGCCGGCGGTGGGAATGTCGTATTCGCACAGGTATTTCGGATAGCCGAACAGTTCGCGCCCGTTGATCAGGGCCATGGCATCGTCGACGAAAATATGGCAAGGGTACCAATAGATATGCGCCAGCTTGCCCGCCGCATCCATCTCGCCGACCATGATCCAGGTGACGATGTCGACTTCCGTGATCCAGCCCTTGGCCTGGTCGACGGGATTGGCGGAGTCCGCGTGGTTGACGCGCGTAAACGTCAGCATCACATACGGCGACAGCGCTTTCAGGGTCATTTTGCGGCCCGCCACCTGGTTCAGGGTGGTGTTCACGGTCGCTTGCAACTTCGCCAGGTCGCCCCTGACGAAATAACCGTACATTTCCGACTGTTTCAATTGCAGCGGCGAGTGCATCATCACCGAACCGCCCTGATAAATATACGAAGGTCTTGCCGAAGGTATCGCCGTCATTGCCCTGTCCCCTTAAGTTTCAGTCAAACAAGATTTCTACAGTGTATTTGAGAAAGAACAATGAATGATATGAAATAAATTAAAGGATTTGCCAAGATGCATAGCTTTACTTCCATCCCGGCAGCAAGGTGCTTGCGCACGGCAGCTGGGGCAAGCCCGTGCCATCGGGTGTACGATGAAACATCCTGACCGCTCCGAGCACCCTGCCATGGCAATGATTACCACCGACTACGTTTCCACCTATTCCGGCAACCGTTTTTATCCCTTGCGCCCGCATATCGACAAGGTCGCCATCGAAGACATCGCCCACGGCCTGGCTTACCAGTGCCGTTTCAATGGGCAGACGCAAGTGTTTTACTCGGTCGCGCAGCACAGCCTGATCGTCGCCGAACTGGTGCCGCCCCATTTGCGCCTGGCCGCCCTGCTGCACGACGCGGCAGAAGCCTACCTGGGCGATATGGTGAAACCCCTGAAAGTGCTGTTGCCGGAATTTGCCCTGCTGGAAGACAAGGTCAGCGCCATCATCGCCACCACCTATGGCCTCGACTTTTCCGATTACGCGCCCATCAAGCGGGCCGACCTGATCGCGCTGGCCACGGAAAAGCGCGACCTGATGCCGCATTCGGCGGAACGCTGGGCTTATCTTGACGACATCGCCCCCTTGCCCGGTATAATCGAAGCCATGGGTCCGGCCGAAGCCAAGCAGCGCTTCCTGCATGCCTTTGCCCAGTTGGGCGGGCTTGGGCTTGCCGCATGAATGCATCCACCCTGCCGCACGAACCGGCGCTAAGCCCCGGTTTTTGCACGGCTTTTTTAGATATCCACAGCAACTGTGGATAAAGTTGTTGATAAGCCCCTCTTGACAAGCCGCAACACCAGTATTAATGCGGGTTTCAACAATTTGCTGATTTCACAGGCAATTTTTTACCCCAATGAAATCAATGACTTAGAATCGTGATTTTGCGCCTGAGCAAAGTTACTCTGCGAGCATGAAAATATATTTTGCTGTGCATAAGCAATCCTGCTCCACGCCGTCTTGCCTGAACCGCATTGTTTTGACAAACCCCGCAGACTGGCATAGTGTGGAATGAGCGAACACAATCAACGGTGGATAAATGCATGAATATGGATAGCGACAGTGCCGCCAAGGGTGCGGACGACCCCGACTGGCTGGTCGATGAGCCACTCGGTCGGGCAGACGCGGCGGCAGAAGCACCCACCGCGGCACCATGGCGCGTGCTGATTGTCGATGATGATGTCGACGTCCACGTGGTGACCAAATTCGCCCTCAGCCAGGCCAGCTTCCAGGGCCGCAGGCTGAGCTTTATGCATGCGTATTCTGGCGCCGAGGCGCTCGCCTTGCTGCGCAACACGCCCGATATCGCCGTGGTGCTGCTTGATGTCATCATGGAAACCCAGGATGCCGGGCTGCAAGTGGCGCGCCAGATCCGCGAAGACCTGCACAACAGCGCCGTGCGCATCATCCTGCGCACGGGCCAGCCCGGCCAGGCGCTGGAGCACCGCATCATCATCGACTACGACATCAACGATTTCTGGTGCAAGACCGACCTGACCACGCGCAAGCTGTTTACCACCGTGATCACCTCGCTGCGCACCTACGCCACCTTGCGCGAAGCGCAGCAACAAGTCGCCGACCTCGCCGCCGCCCTGGTCCACTGCGGCGACGCGCCAGCAGAACCGGCGGACGGCAAGCCCTGAAACGCCGCCGCTACTTTCAGTCATAAAACAAGAGCACTGGATAGGCATACAGGCTTGTGCAATGCCCTGTTTTGGGCTGGCGCGACACTGCATTTGCAGCGCCGATCCGGTGCCACTATCTAAGTGGCGGATTGTTAAGCGCTTTTTCAGATATCCACACTGACTGTGGATATCTTTGTGGATAAGGGCCTATTGACAGGCCTCAAAGCCACAGCCCGTGCGGCTTTCAATAAACTGCTCAATCAAACAGCAAAAATAAACCCCAATAAAATCAATCACTTAGAAATTCACACATAATCACAAGAAAAATATTTCGGTATTTTCGCTAAGCCATCATTTGTGCATAACTGAGCCGAAATGATCAATCCGACAACACCGTACTCCGGCTGCCGGCAACACAGTTGCCGTGCGAATACTCAATGCACGGTCTGGCGGCGCTGCTCAGGATGCAGCAGCACGCGTTCGATCAGTTCGGGGGCAACATTGTATGACTTCAGGTATTCCAGCGCACACAAGGTACTGAAGGCAGCCTGCACGGCGATGCCCAGGTTGACGATATCGGACATCTTCTGATCGAGCCGGGCATGCAGCACCACGGTATTGACGGGCATATGCAGCGTTTCTGTGGAATTAAGCATGATGAACAACTCCTGCGAAGGGGGACGGAGGGGGAGACGGCGTAGCGGTACGCACCGCGCCAGCGCGGGCAAGAACAGCGGTCGTGTTGCCGATAAAGTATTGCTGATAAACTCTCGATGTCAATGGCAGGGAAACATGAGCCACAGTTTTTTCTTGCTGGCACAACAGGGGGGCGAAAGCGATGGACAAGCGCAATCGGCCACGGCGATAATCAGCGATGCCCTCGCCGCCCCCCTTCCCGCCCGACCTGCCCCGCCCGCAACCGGCTTCGCTGGCCGACCTGTTTTTCTCGTTTACCTGGTTGGCCCTTCAGGGGTTTGGCGGCGTGCTGGCCGTGATCCAGCGCGAAATGGTCGAACGCAAGCGCTGGCTGACGCAAGAGGAATTCCTGGAAGACTGGGCCGTGGCACAAATCATGCCCGGGCCAAATGTTGTCAATCTGTCGCTGATGGTGGGCGGACGCTATTTCGGCTTGCAAGGCGCGCTGACGGCGCTGGCCGGCATGCTGGCCGTGCCCCTCGTCATCGTGCTGCTGCTGGGCGTGCTGTACACGCACTATGGCGACAACCCGCAGATGGCGGGCGCCTTGCGCGGCATGGCGGCCGTCTCGGCCGGCATGATCGCTGCCACGGGCGTGAAACTTGCGGCCGCGCTGGGCAAGCATCCGCTGCCCTTGTGGCTGACTCTGCCGATCACCATGCTGGGCGTGCTGATGGTGGCCATCCTGCACTGGCCCCTGCTGTACATCCTGCTGGGCCTGGGCGGCATCGGCTGCCTGCTGACATACCGGAAGCTGTCCTCATGAACCCGCCCTTGCAACTGGTCCTGAGCGCGGGCGACTGGCTGAACCTGTTCGGCCATTACCTGATGCTGTCGCTGATGTCGATCGGCGGCGCCATTTCCACCACCTCCGAAATGCACCGCTTCCTCGTCGAACAGCACGGCTGGCTGACACAGGCGCAATTCAATGAATCGATCGCCATCGCGCAAGCCGCGCCCGGCCCCAACGTGCTGTTCGTCGCCCTGATGGGCTGGAACGTGGGCATGAATGCGGGCAGCTACACGGCCGCGTACCTGGGTGTGCTGGTGACCATGGTGGGCATCATGCTGCCCAGCACCACCCTCACCTACGTGGCAGCCCAGTGGGGCTACCGCAACCGCGACCTGCGCCCCGTGCGCGCCTTCAAGCAAGGCATGGCGCCCATCGTCGTCGCCCTCCTGATTTCCACGGGCATGATTTTGGGCGGCGCCAATCACGACATCCGCACGGACTGGCCCCTGTGGAGCCTGTCCATCGTGGCCGGCCTGATCATCTGGCGCACGAAGATCCACTTATTATGGCTGCTGGCCGCTGGCGCCGTGCTGGGCTGGCTGCAACTGGTGTAAGCCTACACGGCCAAATGCCGCTTCACATCCTCGCCATCCATCTGTGCAGCCAGTCCGCTGGCGACGACACTGCCGCGCGACAGCACGATGAATTCGTCGGCCAGTTCGCGGGCAAAGTCGAAATACTGTTCGCACAGCACGATGGCCATGTCGCCCCGCTGCTTTAACAGCGCAATGACCCTCCCGATATCCTTGATGACGGAGGGCTGGATGCCTTCCGTGGGCTCGTCAAAAATGATCAGCTGCGGCTCGGCCAGCAAGGCGCGGGCGATGGCCAGCTGCTGCTGCTGCCCGCCGGACAAGTCGCCGCCGCGCCGCTGCAGCATCTCCTTGAGTACCGGAAACAGTTCATACACGTGCGGATCGATGCGCGAGGCTTGCCTGCCCCGCTTGACGGCCATGCCCATCAGCAAGTTTTCCTCGACCGTCAGGCGCGCAAAGATGTCGCGTCCCTGCGGTACATACGCCATCCCCAGCTTTGCCCGCGCGTGGGGCGCCAGTGTCGTGATGTCGCGCCCATCGAGCACGACTTTGCCTTGGGCCACGGGCAACACGCCCATCAGGCATTTCAGCAAGGTCGTCTTGCCGACGCCATTCCTGCCCAGCAAGGCCAAACACTCGCCCTTGCGCACGGACAGGTCGATGCCGCGCAAGGTGTGCGAGGAGCCATAGTATTGATTTAATTGTTGCACTTCCAGCATGGCTTACCTTCCCAGATAGACTTCGATCACGCGCTCGTCGGCTTGCACCTCATCCATGCGCCCCTGCGCCAGCACAGAGCCTTCGTGCAACACGGTGACGATGCCTTGCTGGGCAATGTCCGTGACGAAACCCATGTCGTGCTCGACCACCATGATGGAATGCTTGCCGCGCAATTCATTGAGCAACTCCGCCGTGCGCGCCGTTTCCGCGTCCGACATGCCGGCCACCGGTTCATCGAGCAATATCAGCTGCGGCTCCTGCATCAGCAGCATGCCGATTTCCAGCCACTGCTTTTGCCCGTGCGACAGCAAGCCGGCCGGCCGCGCCTCCTGGCCATTCAAGCGTATCAGGCGCAATATGGCCTCGATCCGGCCCGCCTGCTCGGACGTGAGCCGCGCAAACAGGGTCGGCGCCACGCGCTTGTCCATCTTCATGGCAAGTTCCAGGTTGTCAAACACCGTGTGCTGCTCGAACACGGTGGGGCGCTGGAACTTGCGGCCTATGCCCGCGTGGGCAATTTGCGCTTCCGTCATGGTGGCCAAATTCATGGTCTGGCCGAACCAGGCTGTGCCGGATGTGGGCCGCGTCTTGCCGGTGATCACATCCATCATCGTCGTCTTGCCTGCGCCATTCGGGCCTATGATGCAACGCAATTCACCCACGGAAATATCCAGGCTCAGCTTGTTAATAGCCTTGAAGCCGTCGAACGACACGCTGATGTCTTCCAGATACAGAATGGCGCCATGCGTCGTGTCGACGCCCTCGCCTTTCACGCGCGAATACGTGGGGCCAGCTTCGGCGCTGGCCATGCCTGGCAGCATGCGGATGCTCATGCGTTCTCCTCTGCCACGATGGGCTTGCGTTTGAGCTTGCTTAACACGCCCAGCATGCCTTGCTGCATGAACAGGGTGACGACGATGAACAGCAAGCCCAGCGCGAACAGCCACAGCTCCGGCAAGGCGGCCGTGAACCAGCTTTTCAAGCCATTGACGGTAAAGGCGCCCAGGATGGGACCGAGCAAGGTGCCGCGTCCGCCCACGGCCACCCACACGACCATCTCGATGGAGTTCGCCGGCGACATTTCGGACGGGTTGATGATGCCCACCTGCGGCACGTACAGGGCGCCGGCGATGCCGCACAGCACGGCCGACAAGGTCCACACAAACAGCTTGAACCACAGTGGGTTGTAGCCGAGAAACATCAGCCGCGCCTCGCTGTCGCGCACGCCCTGCAGCACCCTGCCCAGCTTGGAGCGGACGATGGCGCGCGCGCCCACCAGCGCGGCCAGCAGGAAGGCCAGGGTCAGCAGGAACAGCACGGCGCGGGTGGCGGGTGCCGTCACACTATGGCCCAATATCGTCTTGAAATCCGTGAAACCGTTGTTGCCGCCAAAGCCGGTGTCATTGCGGAAGAACAAGAGCATGAAGGCATACGTCATCGCTTGCGTGATGATGGAAAAATACACGCCCTTGATGCGCGAGCGAAAGGCGAAATAACCAAACACGAAGGCCAGCACGCCCGGCACCAGCACGACGAGGGCCATGCAATACCAGAAATGTTCCGTGAAGGCCCAGTACCACGGATAAGTTTTCCAGTCGAGAAAGACCATGAAGTCGGGCAAGCTGCTGTGGTACTGGCCCTGGTCGCCGATGGCGCGCATCAGATACATGCCGTGCGCATACGCGCCCAGCGCAAAGAACACGCCGTGGCCCAGGGACAGGATGCCCGTGTAGCCCCAGACGAGGTCCAGCGCCAGCGCGGCCAGCGCATAGCACATGAACTTGCCCACCAGCGCCACCGTGTAGGCGGACACATGCAGCGCATGCCCTTCTGCAAACGCCAGGTTAAAAATCGGCAACAGCGCCGCCAGCACCGCGCATGCGGCAATCGCCAGCCAGACGGGCCGCGTAAACAGGCCTTGCTTGGATAGACAGGAGGTAGTCATTCGACGCTGCGTCCCTTCATGGCAAACAGGCCCTGCGGCCGGCGCTGGATAAAGATGATGATGAATACGAGAATGGCGATTTTCGCCAGCACGGCGCCCGCCACCGGTTCGAGGAATTTGTTCACTTCGCCCAGGCCCAGCGCGGCGATCACGGTGCCGGCCAGCTGGCCCACGCCACCGAGCACCACCACCATGAAGGAATCAACGATGTAGCTTTGGCCCAGGTCCGGCCCCACGTTGCCCAGCTGCGACAGGGCCACACCGCCCAGCCCCGCGATGCCGGAACCAAGGCCGAAGGTCAGCATGTCGACCTTGCCCGTGGCCACGCCCACGCAATCGGCCATGCGGCGGTTTTGCGTTACGGCCCGCACGAACAGCCCCAGGCGCGTCTTGTTCAGGATCAACCACACTGCCACCACCACGACGATGGCGAAGGCTATGATGGCCAGGCGGTTGTACGGCAGCACGAGGCCGCCCAGCACGGTCACGCCGCCCGACATCCAGGCCGGGTTGGCCACTTCCACGTTTTGCGCGCCAAAGATCGTGCGGACAAGCTGCATGAGGATCAGGCTGATGCCCCAGGTGGCCAGCAGGGTTTCCAGCGGCCGCCCGTACAGCCAGCGGATCACGGTGCGCTCGAGCACCATGCCCACCAGTCCGGCAACAAGAAAGGCGGCCGGCAGCGCGGCCAGCAGGTAGGCCTCCTGCATGCCGGGCAGGTAGGTGCGGAAAAACAGCTGGCACAGATACGTCGTGTAGGCGCCTATCATCAGCAATTCGCCGTGCGCCATGTTGATGATGCCCATCAAGCCGAACGTGATGGCCAGCCCCAGCGCGGCCAGCAACAGCACGCTGCCCAGTGAAATGCCATAGAACACATTGCCGGCGAATTCCATGCGCGCCACTCTAGCCTTGATCTGGCGCATGGTCTCGATGGCGGCCAGCTGCACGGCTTCGTCCGGCTCGCCATCCTTTTCCAGCATGGCTTGCAGCACGGGCAGCAAGCGCGCATCGCTGCTGCCGGACAGCGCCTGCACGGCGGCCTTGCGCGTGGCGGCGTCCGGCGCATGCAGGTTGGCGCTGGCGATCAGCACCTGCAATAGCTGTTTAATGTCAGCATCGTTTTCCCGCGCCAGCGCCTTGCGGATAAGGGGGATTTGCGCGGGGTCAACGGCCTTTTGCAAGGCTTGCGCGGCCGCCAGGCGGGCGCTGCGCTCCGGCGCCAGCAGCTGCAAGCCGGACAAGGCGCCCGCCACGGCCGCGCGCAAGCGGTTGTTAACCATCACGCCATCGAGGCCATCGGGCAGCGGAACGCTCTGGCCGATGGCCGGGTCATACGCCTGCTCGCCGTCGACGACATACACTTTGCCGTCCGGCCCGGCATACAGGCCGTCGTCCTGCAAGGCTTGGAGCACCTTGGCAGCCTCGGGCGTGGCCAGGGCGGCGATCTGGGCGACGGCAGCGACCCTGGCGTCAGAATCGTCGGCAGCCAGCGGTTTGAGCAGTTCAGGAGAGATGGCGGCCTGCGCCAGCGAGGACAATAACAGGCAGACGAGGACCAGCAATTTGGGGATAAGCTGCATATGCATAGATACCATGTAGTAAAGCCGATGTCTTGATAAGTATCCTTCCCCCATAGGCAAGGACAGGGGTCAGACCCGGCGGGTCTGACCCCAGCTCTTTGCCTGGGGTTGCGATGACCATTCGACGCGCAAGCGCCTACAGCTTTTGCTTGCCCTCATTGCCCTTGATAAAGGGGCTCCACGGCTGGGCGCGTATCGGCTCCTTGGTTTTCCACACAACATTGAATTGCCCATCAGCCTTGATTTCGCCGATCATCACGGGCTTGTGCAAGTGGTGGTTGGTCGGGTCCATGGTCAGGGTAAAGCCAGACGGCGCCTTGACGCTCTGGCCGGCCATGGCGGCGATCACCTTGTCCGTGTCCGTCGATTTGGCTTTTTCCACCGCTTGCGCCCACATGTGGATGCCCACATAGGTCGCTTCCATGGGGTCGTTCGTCACCACCGAACCCGCGTTCGGCAACTTTTGCGCCACTGCATACGCTTTCCACTGCTTGATGAAAGCCGTATTCACGGGGTTCTTGACGGATTCAAAATAATTCCAGGCCGCCAGGTGACCGAGCAAAGGCTTGGTATCGATGCCGCGCAGCTCTTCCTCACCCACGGAAAACGCAACGACGGGGACGTCCGTAGCTTTCAAGCCCGCATTGCCCAGTTCCTTGTAAAACGGCACGTTGGAATCGCCATTGATGGTGGAAATGACGGCCGTCTTGCCGCCCGTGGAAAATTTCTTGATGTTGGCGACGATGGTTTGATAGTCGGCGTGGCCGAACGGCGTGTAGACCTCGCTAATATCGCTATCCTTGACGCCTTTGCTCTTCAGGAAGGCGCGCAATATCTTGTTGGTGGTGCGCGGGTAAACGTAATCCGTGCCCAGCAGCACGAAGCGCCTGGCGCCGCCGCCATCCTTGCTCATCAGGTATTCCACGGCGGGAATCGCCTGCTGGTTCGGCGCGGCGCCCGTATAAAACACATTCTTTTCCAGCTCCTCGCCTTCGTATTGCACCGGATAAAACAGCAGGCTGTTGAGTTCCTTGAACACGGGCAAGACGGATTTACGGGACACGGACGTCCAGCAACCAAACACCACGGCCACTTTATCTTGCGCCACCAGCTGGCGCGCTTTTTCCGCAAACAAGGGCCAGTTCGACGCCGGATCGACCACGACGGCTTCCAGCTTCTTGCCCAGCACGCCGCCCTTGGCATTGATCTCGGCGATCGTCATCAAGGCCACGTCTTTCAGCGACGTTTCGGAAATGGCCATGGTGCCCGACAGGGAGTGCAAGATGCCCACCTTGATGGTGTCGGCGGCCAGGGCTGCCTGCATGGTGATGGACGTGGCCAGGGCCAGGGCGCCGGCGGCGGCCGCTTTCAGGATGATGCGTCGTGACATGGGGACTCCTGTGATGTATTCGTGGGGGACGGACTGGGCATACGATGTTGTTAAAGCAGAATGCATGCCAGCACCAGCAGGCGTCCGCCATGGTGCACGCGGCTCTCTCCGCACGAAAAAAAACCTGGCTGCACAAGGACTGTGCAGCCAGGTTTCAAATTGCCGTAAAACGGTGCGCCGGACGCATTAATCCTTGCGCTTCAATCCTTGCGCGGCACGCCCCGCAAGCGGCGCCAGCCCTTGCGGCCCAGCGGAAACAGCAGCACGAAAGCGATCAGCCATGGCAGGATATACGCCATGGCCGTGATGGCGTTGGCCACGCCTTCCGACAGGTTTTCCGTGAAATTGCCCAGTGCGCGCTTGACGGGGCGCCAGAACGACTGCTTGCCTTCGGCACTGATGGCCACGTTCAGCAAGTCCGTATCGATGCGCTGCATCAACAGCGCATTGGCCGCCGTCGCCTGCTCCAGTTCCACTTGCACGGTGGCCAGTTCCTTGGTCACCTTGATCAAGGCATCGACGTTCACGCCCGAGCGTTTTTCCAACTCCTGCAATTGCGCCTGGTATTGCTTGAGCATTTCCAGGCGTTTCTTGCTGTCGAGCACAGGACGGCCCAGATCTTCCACCTTGGTGCCCTGGCTGGTAACGTCGCCTCCGGCCGCAACCAGCGCCACGAGCTTCTTGATGCCGGCGGGCTTGGCGCGCATGCTGATGCGCGCATGCACGTGACGACCGCCGTCTATGCTCGAGTCGAGCAGCAGACAGCCATTGTCCGTATCGGCCTTGCAGGCGGCGACCACTTTTTCATACAGGGGCCGCACTTGCGCTTCATTCGTATCGACGCCGACATTGTGTTCATACGCAAGAAACTCGCTGCCTTTTTCCTTGCCGTCGAGACGCGCGGCACTGGACTGGCCCGCGCTCTCTCCCTTGCCGCCGCAACCGGCCAGCAGCAACAGGCTTATCAAACATAGGGATACTTTTTTCATGATTTCTTTCGTCGAGTTATTTGTGCCGCGGCAGCAATTGAATATCGGGCAAATGCGCGGCCACCTCCTGCACCGTGGCATAAACGGTCAAGGATGCCACCACCTGTGGCAGCGGTGCCGGCCAGATTTCAGGCAAATCGCACTCCTCGGGCGCCAGCACGGGAAAGGCCAGCTGCTCCTGCGGCGGGGTGAAGGCGGCGGCGACACCGGGCTTGTTGCCACGCGCATCGATGCGGTACCAGCCAAACTCTTGCAGGTACACGGCATTCAAGCCATGCAGGCAAAACGGCGGCCCCACCTCGCCCACGGCCAGGCGCTGATAGCACAGCCCGGCCGGAATGCCATTGGCGCGCAGCAGCGCGGCCAGCAGATGGCTTTTCGCATAACAATAGCCCGTGCCATGCTGCAACACGTCAGAAGCGCGGCAAGTGACGGGATTGCGCTGGTAGTCCCAGCTGTGGGCAATCTCATCGCGCACGAAGGCAAAGCAGCGGGCCGCGATGGCGGCATCGCCCGACGCGCCGGCGGCCAGCTCGGCCGCCCTGGCGCGCACGGCCGGATGGTCGCTGTCTATGTAAGTGCTGCTGGCTAGATATATGGAAAAGTCGGGGGAAAAGTCGGTAGACATGGCGTCAAGGTCTTGCATAAAGATAATGCGCGATTCTAGTCGAAGCAGACCGAAATCGAGCGTTTCCTTGCGCAGGAACAAAGAAAATCCACGTTTCAGGCTCGCTGGGCGGGGGCCGGCGACTTTGGCGACGGCCCGGTAGCTGGTATCATTCGGGCAAACGCCAGCCGGCCCCATTGGGCCGGCGCATGCAACACCTTGCGAAGCGGTTCCGCGCCGCCGACGCCTCCCCTACAGATCAGAGAAACGAGTTCCTATGAGCACACCATCGTCCCACCCATCGTTCTGGCGCCGCGTCCCGCTGGCTTTCGGCGCCTTCTTCAGCACCCTGTCGGACGCCGCCTATGCGGCCCGCGTCGAAAAACTGTCCTTGCCCGAGGCTGCGCCCGTCGCTCCCGTGGCTCCGGCACCCGCTCCCGTGCCGACGCCGGCCGCCGCCCCCGTCATATTGAAAGAAGCCACGCCGGACGCCGCCCTGCAGTTACTTGCTTTACTGCAACGCGAAGCGCGATTGATCGACTTCACCCAGGAAAACCTGGGCAGCCATGCCGACGCCGACATCGGCGCGGCCGCCCGTGTGGTGCATGAAGGCTGCGCCAAGGTCATGCGCGAATACTTCACCATCGAGGCCGTGCGCCAGGAAGCCGAAGGCAGCCGCATCGTCCTGCAGGAAGGTTTTAATTCCGCGCAAGTGCGCCTGACGGGCAACGTCGTCGGTTCCGCGCCGTACACGGGCACCCTCAGTCACCGCGGCTGGCGCGCCTCCAGCGTACGCCTGCCGAAACTGAGCGAGCAACACGACGCCGCCATCCTGGCCCCGGCCGAGGTGGAACTGTGAACGATACCGTCAACCCTACCCCGCGCTACGCCATCGGCATCGACCTGGGCACCACCCATAGCGCCCTCTCGTATGTGAACCTGGTCGAGAGCGACGGCGAAAAGTCCAGCCACGGCGTGCTGAAAGTGCCGCAGCTGTCGGCGCCCGGCACCGTCGAAGAACTGCCGCTGCTGCCATCGTTCGTCTACCTGCCGCACGCTGACGAAGTGGCGGCGGGCGACCTGGCCCTGCCCTGGGTGACCGAAGAAGCGGAGGCGCCGTTCGTCGTCGGCGAAATGGCCCGCAGCCGCGGCGCCACCACGCCCATCCGCCTGGTGTCGAGCGCGAAAAGCTGGCTGTGCCACCCGGGCGTAGACCGCCGCGCGGCGATCTTGCCGAACGACGCGCCGGCGGAAGTGGCGCGCATCTCGCCCATCACGGCGGCCACGCGCTATCTGACGCATTTGCGCCAGGCCTGGGACAACGCCCACCCGCAAGCGCCGTTTGCGCAGCAGGAAATCACGGTGACGATTCCTGCGTCCTTCGACCCGGCCGCGCGCGAGCTGACGATGGAAGCGGCGCAGGCAGCCGGCTACACTTCATTGACCTTGCTGGAAGAGCCGCAGGCGGCCCTGTACAGCTGGATCCAGACCAGCGAGGGACGCTGGCGCAAGGAAGTCAAGCCGGGCGACATCATCCTCGTCGTCGACGTGGGAGGCGGCACCAGCGACTTTTCGCTGATCGCCGTTCTGGAACGCGACGGCGTGCTGGAACCGCACCGCGTCGCCGTCGGTGAACACATCCTGCTGGGCGGCGACAATATGGACCTGGCGCTGGCCCACCTGGTGGCCCGCAAGCTGGCCGCCAACGGCACCCAGCTCGACGCCTGGCAAATGCGCGCGCTCACTTATGGCTGCCGCAGCGCCAAGGAAAGCCTGCTGGCTGACAGCGGCCTCGATGTGACACCGATCGTCGTGCCGAGCCGCGGTTCGAAACTGATCGGAGGCTCCATCCGCACGGAACTGACGCGCGCGGAAGTGTCCACCTTTATCCTCGACGGCTTCTTCCCGCAAGTGGAAGCATCGAGCCGCCCTGCCGTGCGCACGCGCGCCGGCCTGACGCAACTGGGCTTGCCGTATGCGCAGGACGCGGCCATCACGCGCCACCTGGCCGCGTTCCTGGGCCGCCAGGTGGCGGCGACCAGCGAACTGGATGGTTTTGCGGGCCGCCAGGCGGACGGCGCCAGCTTTTTGCACCCGACGGCCGTGCTGTTCAACGGCGGCGTCTTCAAGTCGGACTTGCTGGTACAGCGCATCATGGCCACCGTCAACGACTGGCTGTACATGGAAGGCGCGGAACCAGCGCGCATGCTGGCCGGGGCCGACCTGGACCTGGCCGTGGCCCGTGGCGCCGCCTACTACAGCTACGTGCGGCGCGGCCATGGCGTGCGTATCCGCGGCGGCACGGCCAGCGCCTTCTACGTGGCCATCGAATCGGCCATGCCGGCCATCCCCGGCATGGAACCGCCGATCCAGGCCCTGTGCGTGGCGCCGTTCGGCATGGAAGAAGGCAGCGAACTGGAATTGCCAGGCCAGCAATTCGGCCTGGTGGTGGGCGAACCCGTGCACTTCCGCTTCTTCGCCTCGTCCACGCGCCGCAACGACCAGATCGGCGACCTGCTCGATTTCTGGGGCCCCGATGAATTGCAGGAACTGAGCGAAATCCACGCGACGCTGTCTGCCGAAGGCCGCCAGGCTGGCGACGTGGTGCAAGTCAAGCTGCACGCCAGAGTCACGGAAGCGGGCACCCTGGAGCTGCTGGCCGTCTCCCCTGATGGCGCCGAGCGCTGGAAAGTGGAATTCGACGTGCGCGGCACGCCGCAGCAATAAGCATGCGCGGCGCGAAGGTGCAGCCGGCCTGGCTGGTCGGCATCGACCTGGGCACCACCAACACGGTGGTGGCCTATGCCAATGCGGCCGATGCCCAGGCGGGCATACAGCTGTTCGCCATTGAGCAGCTGCTCGCTCCCGGCGAAGTGGGCGCACGCCCCCTGCTGCCATCGCTGCGCTACCACCCTGCCCCTGGCGAGCTGGCGGCCGGCGATTTGCAGCTGCCGTGGCCACAGGACGATGTCACCAGGGCGGAACATCCGGTACTGGGCGCCCTGGCGCGACAGCTCGGCGCGCAAGTACCGGGCCGGCTCGTTTCCAGCGCGAAGAGCTGGCTGTCACATGCGAACGTGGACCGCCAGGCGCCCATCCTGCCGTGGGGCGCCGATGCCGACGTGGCCAAGGTATCCCCCGTGGCGGCCAGCGCCAGCTACCTCGCGTATGTGCGCGCCGCGTGGAATCACCGCTTTCCGGATTCTCCCCTTGAAAACCAGGAACTGGTGCTGACCATCCCCGCTTCCTTCGACGAGGGTGCGCGCGCACTCACGCTGGAAGCTGCCCGCCTGGCGGGCTTGCCCACGCTACGACTGGTGGAAGAACCGCAGGCCGCCTTTTATGACTACCTGCACCGTCGGCGCGACACGCTGCACCTTGACCTGGCGCAAACGCGGCGTATCCTGGTCTGCGACGTGGGCGGTGGCACAACCGATTTCAGCCTGATCGACGTCGCCTTCGATGAGGATGGCGAACCGCAGCTCACGCGCAGCAGTGTGGGCAATCATTTGATACTCGGCGGCGACAATATGGACCTGGCGCTGGCCCACCTGATGGAAACGCGCATGGCGGCAAGCGTCGAAGGCGGCATGAAGCTCTCCGCCGCACGCCTGTCGCAGCTGATGGAACGCTGCCGCGCCGCCAAGGAACTGCTGCTATCGAGCGACGCACCGGACAAGGCCACCGTCACCCTGCTGGGCGCCGGCTCTCGCCTGATCGGTGGCAGCCGTTCCGCCGATATCACGCGCGAAGAAGTGGCGGCCCTGGTGGTCGACGGCTTCTTCCCAAAGGTGGAACTGAGCGAGACGGCGAAAAAAGGCCGCGCCGGCATCGTCGAATTCGGCCTGCCCTACGCGCAGGACGCGGCCATCACGCGCCATCTGGCCAGTTTCCTGCAGCAGCATCAAGGCGAACTTCCCGACACCTTGCTGCTGAACGGCGGCGTGTTCCGCGCCGACGCGCTGGCGCGCCGCCTGGCCGAGACGCTCGCGCACTGGCGCGGCGCGGCCCTGCCCCTGACTATCCTGCACAACGACAATCCCGACGTGGCCGTGGCGCGCGGCGCCGTCGCCTACGCGCTGGCGCGCCGGGGACAGGCCCCGCGCATCGGCGGCGGCTCCCCGCGCAGCTATTTCCTCGTGCTGGGCGAGGCGGGCAAGGACAACCGCGCCGTCTGCATCCTGCCCCGTGGCAGCGCCAGCGGCGAGGAAATCGGCCTGACGGAGCGCCTGTTCGCCCTGCGCCTGGGCCGCCCCGTGCGCTTCCACCTGGCATCCTCGATTGCGGAAACGGGCACGCCGCCGCAACTGGGCGACATCGTCGACCTGGACGCCGGCGAGTATCTGCGCCTGCCGCCGCTGGCCAGCGTGCTGCACGATAAAGAGGATGCCAGTGACAAGCGCGAAATCACCGTGCAGCTGGTCACCGTCATGACAGAAGTGGGCACCCTGGAAGTGCATTGCGTGGCCGAAGCCGATGCCGGCCAGCGCTGGCTGCTGGAATTCCAGTTGCGCGCTGGTGAGGAAGAGCAAGGCGATAGCGAGCCTCAAGCCGTCTCGCCGCGCATCAAGGAAGCCATCGAGAAGATCGAGCGCATCTTCGGCGGCAAGGCGCAAAAGGTCGAGACCAAGGAAGTGCGCCAGTTGCGCCAGCACCTGGAACGTGGGCTAGGCGGGCGCGAGAGCTGGGATACGCCGCTGCTGCGCCAGCTGTTCGACGCCCTCATGCTGCGCACCCGTGGCCGGCGCCGCTCCGCCGAACATGAAAAAGTCTGGCTGAACCTGGCCGGCTACTGTTTGCGCCCCGGCTATGGCGACGCGCTCGACCCATGGCGCATCGAGCAGCTGTGGGCCCTGTTCGACACGGGCATCCAGCATCACAAGGATAACCAGGTGTGCGCCGAATGGTGGACCCTGTGGCGCCGTGTGGCTGGCGGCTTGAGCACGCAGCAGCAATTGCGCCTGCTCGACGACTTCGCCTTCAACCTGCAAGCCGATGCGGCCCAGCGCGGCAGCCGCCCCCTTACCCTGGTCAACGGCAGCGATGACGACATGCTGCGCCTGGGCGCTTCGCTGGAGCGCATCCCCGGCGCCTACAAGGCGGAAGTGGGCGCCTGGCTGATCAAGCGGCTGGAGAAAGCCAGCAAGAAGGGAGAAGCGGCCGATACGAATACCCTGTGGGCGCTGGCCAGGGTCGGCGCGCGCCAACCCTTCCACGGCAGCGCGCACGAAGTGGTCGACAGCGCCACCGTGGCCGGGTGGTTGCAGGTGCTGCTGGCGCTGGACTGGAAAAAAGTTGAACCGGCTGCCTTCGCCGCAGCCCACCTGGCGCGGATGACGGGCGACCGCTCGCGCGACATCGGCGACGAGCTACGGGCGACCATCCTGACCCGCCTGAAAGCCGTGGGCGCCCCGCCCCTGTGGCAAGCCATGGTCAGCGAAGTGACACAGCTGGACGAAACAGCTACCCGGCGCATGCTGGGCGAGGCACTGCCACCGGGGTTGAAGCTGATCGGCTGATCGGATTCCTGTGCAGCCTGTCCTCCAGCCCTACGCCAGCGCCACCACCAACAGCACTACCGCCAGCGGCGCCTGCACCAGCACGATGCCTGGATGCGTGCGGCGCAGCTGGGCCCACACGGACAGGCCCGGCACTTCTTCGTGCGGATGGTGGGCTTCATCGCGCAGCGACATCGCATGCAGGAACATGCCGGCGATCAGGGGGCCTGGATTGACCCACCAGCCCTGCTCGAGCAAGCCGCGCGACAGGTAGATGGCCAGCGCGCCAATGGCAAACGGCGAAGCCCACACCAGCACCAGCATCAAGCGGATGCCATAGAATTCCGCCAGGGTACCCATGCGGTGCAGGCGGCTGAAATCGTGGTCTTCCATGCGCTTGTCGATGGCCAGCTCGGCCCGGCCGTACAGGGTCCACAAGCCGCCGAACAGGCAGCCCAGCAGCACCCCGATGACGATATCAGCCGCGAACACAGCATATTTGTTGACGTCGGCCGTGCCGATGCCGAGCGAGGTGTGGGCGGCCGCATGCAGGTGCAGGCTGGCCTGCTCGCCTTCTGCCGTCGTATAGCGGTCGCGTACGTCATACGTGCTGCCGATATACACGACGTTCTTGCGCAGTGCCCCGGCATCCACGCCAGCCTGGCCCTCGATCAGTTTGACGCGCGCGCGCGTGGGGTTCAGGAATGCCGGCGCCACGGCGGCCGGGTGAAACGGCGCGGTGACGGCATTCTGTTCGGCCGCCGCCTTGGCGTCGCCGCGGATGACGGGTTCGAACGCCCAGCGCGCCAATTCCTTTTCACTGCCCGTGCGCCGGGCCAGCTGGCACACGCGGCAGGCCAGCGCCACCACTTCCTTTTGCTCGGACAAGACGGCCGGCATGGGCTGCTTCTGCTCCTGCTCGTCGGCCCCATGCGCCAGCTCGAAGGCCACGGCCGCCAGCACGGGACTTTTCAGCTCGATGCGCGTGACGGCGCCCATGCGTTCGCGGATTTGCGGGCTGGCGAAATGGATGCCGGCCGCGCAGCGCGCGCGTATCCACGGCAGGTTCGCGTTCCGGTCCGATTGCTCGGGCAGGATCAGCACCACTTGCCGGCCATCGGCGGCCAGCTGGTCGAGCAGGCGGTCCAGAGGGCGCTCGCCCGCCTTGTGCTGCTCATACACGGCCGGCGCCAGGTCCAGGTCGATGGCCAGCACCTTGCTGCCGCGCGCGGCGGCGCTGGCGATCACTTGCTCCAGGCGCGTGCGTTCCAGAGGTTCGCGCTCGTCGAAGACTTGTTCGAACGCAGGCTGGTCGATTTCGATGATGCCGGGCCGATAAGCTGCGCCCGGATCCTTGCCCCGGTTCAACAGCTGGCCCTGTGCCGCACTGGCGCGCAGCATGGCGGCATCGAGCCATTCGAGCACGTGAAAACCTTCCAGCGCCAGCATCAGCGCGGCGATCAGGCTGGCGCCGATTACGTGGTGCAGCAGGTGCGTGCCCGTCAGTTTAAAGGCCGAGCCCAGTTGGGCAACCGGCCACAGCAGGCGCCGCCAGAGCGGCGGGCGTGGTTGGTCTGGCTGGCTGGTTTCCACAGTGCGTTCCCCTTGCGTGCGGCGCTTGAGTTAACACTCAAGCAATATTCAATGACAAAGGGATAGTGTATTGCAGTTATGCCCCATCCGCAGCACGTCTGGCGTGGCCCCGACTGGCTGCCTACTTCGGCTTGGCCAGCAGCAGCTTGCCCAGCGCTTCGAAGGCCGGCGTGGTGGTCGGATCGTTGGCCGCATTGGCCGCCGTCGGCGTGGAGGCGAAGCGCACGATCACCATTTCCGCCTTCGGATCGACATAGATGCGCTGACCGTACACGCCGCGCGCCATATAGGCGCCATGGTCGTTATGCGTGACCCACCACATGTCGCGGTAACTCCAGCCCTTGAGCAAATCGTAGCCGCCCTTGGCGAACAGCTGCTTGTCGCCGCCGCGGCGGATATCGTCGACAGCCGCCTTCGGCAATATCTGCTGGCCGTTGTAGCGGCCATCGTTGCGCAGCATCTCACCGAAGCGGGCCAGGTCGCGCAAGCCCGCATTCAGGCCGCCGCCGGCAAACGGCGTGCCGGTCGAATCAACCGTCATGTAGGCATCCTGCTCGGCGCCCAGCTTTTGCCAGATATGCTCGGACAGATACTCGTTGACGTTCTGCCCCGTGACCCTGGCGACGATCCAACCCAGCACGTCGGAGTTGACCGTGCGGTAGCCGAACGCCTCGCCATGCCGGCCCTCGTGCTGCACCGTTTGCAGATATTCGAAATAGCTGCGCGGCCCAGTGTAATCCTTGGGCTTGGGCAGCGGGCTGCCGGCTGCCGCGTGCTGCCACACTTCCGCTTTCGGGTCGGCGTAATCTTCGCTGAATTTCAGGCCCGTGGTCATGTCGAGCACCTGGCGCACGGTGGCGTCGCCGAATGCAGATTTGGCCAGTTCCGGCACATACTCGGCCACTTTCCTGTCAGGATCGAGCTTGCCTTCGGCCACCAGCGCCGCGCCGATGGTGCCCATGACGGACTTCGTTACCGACATGGCGCCATGCTGGCCACTTTCCTTCAGCACGCCAAGGTAACGCTCATACACGATGCGGCCCCGGTGCAGCACCACGATGCCGTCCGTGTAGTTGGCGCCCAGCGACTGCTCCCAGGTCATGGTTTCCTTCGCGCCCAGGGGCGTGAAGCGCAGGCTGTCGATATCGCTGCGCAGCGCGCGCGGCAAAGGCACGGGCGCTTTCAGGCCGCGCGCAACTTCCACCGTCGGCATCAACTGGCGGAAGTGCGACACGCTCCAGCGCAGCTGCGGGAAACTGAAGTAGCTGCCATCGTCGAAGCGGATGATTTTATCGGCCGGTGGCGGCGCGCCTACCATCCATTTCAATGCAGCCGGATCGCTGGCGGCGGCCGACATCGGCGTCCCCGCCACCTTGGCCGTCTCGGCCGCATGGGCACCGGCAGCCAGCGCGAGGCAGGCGGCCAAGGCCAGGCATGTCATCTTGGGCAGTACGTTCATGCGATGTTCTCCTTGATAGTCAGGCAGATATTCAGGTTCACCACGCGCACCTTCTTGACGAAGATAGGGTTCGCCAGCAGCGGGCGCAGCACGCCAGCGATCACCACGGGCGCGCCAGCAGGGCCAGGACGAGTGAACGGCGCACCGGGAACATCGCTTGCATTGCCATAGATATGCCTTGCGCCAGATGACTGTCCATTTGACCGAATGTTATCAGAGATGCTCTTTTTTATTGTTGAGAAGCATCCTATTGTGCGGACCACGCGCTGAGACTAAGGTCTCAGGTGCGCGCCATGCTGCAGCGCAGGATGCGCCGCCCGGCGCTTCGTGCTAAAAACGGAGGCGACAAGCGAAATACCATAAAAACACCAGATACCGAGACACTGGAGAGCTCCATGCCCTACGTCCGCCAGACCAGCCATATCGACCGCGTGCGCGACCTGATCGCCGGCAGGATCGTCAATCCGGGGGCCGATACGGCCAGGCTGGCCTCGTCCTACCGGCGCTCGCTGGACGACTACCGGCTCGATCCCGCCTCCACTACCGGGCCGCGCATTCTGACAGGCGCCGAACTGCGCACCATCCAGCAATCCGAGGAAGGCTTCTTGCGCTCCACGGGCCAGTGCCTGCCGCGCCTGCACGCCATGGTGCGCGAAGCGGGCTACTGCGTCATCCTCGCCAATGCGCACGGCGTGACCATCGATTACGTGGTCGACACGGCCCAGCGCAAGGATTTCAAGAAGGCGGGCCTGTACCCGGGTTCGTGCTGGTCGGAAGAAGAGGAAGGCACCTGTGGCATCGCCTCCGTGCTGCTCGACCACGAAGCCATCACCGTCCACAAGACCGACCATTTCCGCGCCGCGTTCACGGGCCTCACGTGCAGCGCCGCACCCATTTTTTCGCCGCACGGCGACCTGATCGGCGTGCTCGATGCCTCGGCACTGAACTCGCCCGACGCGCGCGACAGCCAGCGCCTGGTCAAACAGCTGGTGCGCCAGGGCGCGACCTTGATCGAGGACGGCTTTTTTCTCAAGTCCTACAGCCATTGCTGCATCCTGCTGGCGCACCGCAACCGCCACTTCGTGGAAGTGCAGCCGGAAATGCTGCTCGCCATCGACGAACATGGCAACGTCATCGCCGCCAACCGCTGCGCGCGCGACGTCATCGCAGGCCTCGATAGCCTGCCGCGGCCCGTCGCCGAGGTGCTGGAAGTACGCGCCGAACGGCTGTTCGATGCGCGCGCGGGGCACAATCTGCTGTCCCTGCGCCTGGCGGGCGGCAGCACCTGGCTGCACGCCCGCGTGCGCGCGCCGCTGCGCCAGGCCAGCGCGCGCCCGCGCGCCGCACGCGAGCTGCCTGTCGCGGACGGCGTGCCGGAATACACGCCGCCGGAGCTGGCCGAGCGCACGCGCATCGTCAACGCCATGAACGCCGCCAAATGGCGCCCGCTGCAGGCGGCGGCCATGCTGGGCGTCTCGCGCGCCACCCTGTACCGGCGCCTCAAGCAGCTGCACATCGTGCCGCCGCACCGGCAATGAAGCGCAATGAAGCGATCAACGCACTGAGACTTCCGTCTCAGTAGCCGCCATGCTGCAATGCGAGATGCGGCGCCAGAACGCCAGTGTTACAACATCGTCAGCGGCAACACAGCCGCATCCCATCATAAAGTCAGCAGACTTGGAGGAGACACGATGCAAACCGAAAACACCCCGCTTGACCTGGCCGTGGCAGGCATCCTGGAGCAGCTAGAGGGCTTACTTCGCGCCAGCGACAGCACGGGCGCTGCGCAGCTGTTCGAACAAGACGGCTACTGGCGCGACCTGGTGCTGTTTACCTGGAACCTGAAAACCATGGAAGGCCGCGAACAGATCGCCGCCATGCTGGCCGCCCAATTGGGCACCGTGCAGCCGGTCTCCATCCGCATCGCCGACGGCGAGCACGCCAGCGAGGCCGGTGGCGTGCTGCAAAGCTGGATCACGGTGGAAACGAAGGTGGCGCGCGGTGTAGGCTTTATCCGCATCCGCGACGGCAAGATCTGGACCCTGCTCACCACCATGAGTGAATTGAAGGGCTTTGAAGAAGCCAAGGGCGGCCGCCGTCCGATGGGCGCCGAGCATGGCGCGCGCACGGACCGCAGCAGCTGGCTGGAACAGCGCGAACAGGAAGCGGCAGAACTGGGCTACGCGCGCCAGCCCTATTGCGTCATCATCGGCGGCGGCCAGGGCGGCATCGCGCTGGGTGCGCGCTTGCGCCAGCTCAATGTCCCCACCATCATCATCGAGAAAAACGCCCGTCCCGGCGACAGCTGGCGCAAGCGCTATAAATCGCTGTGCCTGCACGACCCCGTCTGGTACGACCACATGCCGTACATCCCCTTCCCGGACAACTGGCCCGTCTTCACGCCCAAGGACAAGGTGGGCGACTGGCTGGAAATGTACACCAAGGTGATGGAGCTGAACTACTGGGGGTCGACCAGCTGCGAATCGGCCAGCTTCGACGAAGCCACCGGCGAGTGGACGGTGCAGGTGCTGCGCGATGGCCAGGCCATCACCCTGAAACCGAAGCAGCTGGTGCTGGCCACGGGTATGTCGGGCAAGGCAAACATGCCGAAGTTCAAGGGCATGGACGTGTTCCAGGGCGAGCAGCAGCACTCGTCGCAGCATCCGGGACCGGACGCCTATGTCGGCAAGAAGGTTGTGGTGGTCGGCGCGAACAATTCCGCGCACGATATCTGCGCCGCCCTGTGGGAAGCGGGCGTGGACGTGACCATGGTGCAGCGCTCGTCGACGCACATCGTCAAGTCGGACTCGCTAATGGACCTGGCGCTGGGCGACCTGTACTCGGAACGGGCGCTGGCGGCCGGCATGACAACGGCCAAGGCCGACCTGACATTCGCCTCTATCCCGTACAAGATTCTGGCCGACTTCCAGAAACCCGTCTTCAAGGCCATCCGCGAGCGCGACGCGGACTTTTATGCGCGCCTGGAAGAACGGGGCTTCATGCTCGATTTCGGCGACGACGATTCCGGCCTGTTCATGAAATACCTGCGCCGCGGCTCCGGCTACTACATCGATGTGGGCGCCTCGGAGCTGGTCGCCGAGGGCAAGATCAAGCTGAAAAGCGGCGTCGGCGTGCAGGAGCTGAAAAGCCGTTCCATCGTGCTGTCCGACAGCACGGAGCTGCCCGCCGACCTGGTGGTGTACGCTACCGGCTACGGCTCCATGAATGGCTGGGCGGCCGACCTGATCTCTCCCGAGGTGGCCAACAAGGTGGGCAAGGTGTGGGGCCTCGGTTCCGCCACGACGAAAGACCCTGGTCCGTGGGAGGGCGAACAGCGCAATATGTGGAAGCCCACGCAGCAGCAAGCCCTGTGGTTCCACGGCGGTAACCTGCACCAGTCACGCCACTATTCCCAGTATCTGTCGCTGCAGCTGAAAGCGCGCATGGAAGGCTTGACTACCCCCGTGTATGGGCAGCAGGAGGTGCATCACTTGTCGTGATGGCAGGGACAAGCAGATAAAAAAATGGCGGCGGACCGAAGTCCGCCGCCATTTTTACGGTGCAGCGAAAATGTGGGGTCAGACCCGCCGGGTCTGACCCCAGCAGTTTATTGCTTGATCGCTTCGATCGCGAAAGTCAGGGTGACATCATCGCTGACGGCTGGCGCATATTTGCCGGCGTTGAATTCCGAACGCTTGATCTTGGCCGTGGCGTTGGCGCCGCAAGCGTCTTTTTTCAGCATCGGGTGCGGTGCGCAGGCAAACGAGGTGACGGTCAGGGTGACTGGCTTGGTCACGCCTTTCAGGGTCAGGTTGCCGTCGACGGAGGCCAGCTTGTCGCCGTCGAAATTGAACTTGGTCGATTTGTAGGTGGCGACCGGGAACTTGTCGGTTTCAAGGAAACCATCGCCCTGGATGTGCGTATTGAACAGGGTCGAACCCGTGTCAACGGACTTGGTGTCGATCAGCACTTCGACGGAGCCCGTCTTGGCGGCGCGGTCCAGGGTGACCTTGCCGGTGGTGTTATTGAAACGGCTCTGCTGCGTCGAGAAGCCCATGTGGGTGTACTCGAAACGGGGGAAAGTGTGGCTGCCATCGATGACATAGACTTCAGGAGCGGCAACGGCGGACAGCGAGAAGCCGGCAGCGGCGATAAAAGCGAGCAGTTTTTTCATTGTAAATTCCTGATTGGGCGTGGTGGATGTCAAAACCGCAATCGGCTGCAGGCGTAAAGCGTATGCGGCTGATTGTCTGGCTTCAGTTGCAACAGATTATGCATGGCATGCAGATCGATGTAAAACGGAAAATATACCTAGTTAGCATCGATAAAATCGATAATACAGACATCAAGGTGTGCGACAGCGCGTTCTGCTGCCGATTATTGTCTGCATTGCCAAAAATATCCAGCGTTATCCAGCGCCTCAGATAATACATCCAATGAGAATGATTCTTGTTATTATTCTGCGGGATTGCTATCCTCGCGGCCCCGGGGGACATGCAGCGTCGCCTTGATTCATCCATAATAGAGCCGAACACCGAGCAGAACCCAGAGCAGAAAAACATGACGGCCACCCGCCACGCCACGAGCACATTGAACGCGCACCGCACCACCAACCTGCCCCGCAGCCAGGGCCTGGCTGCGGGTGCATTCGCCTGATGCGGGAGCCGCTCGCCCAGTCCCCGCTGCGCGAAGCGCACGGCGTGCGTCTGCGCCGCTGGGCCTGGACCGCCGCCGGCGCCCTGATGGTGCTGCTGGGGATCATCGGCGCCATGCTGCCCGTCATGCCAACGACGATTTTCCTGATCCTCGCCCTGGCCTGCTTCAGCCGCGCCTCGCCGCGCCTTGAGCACTGGCTGCTGCAGCATCCCCGCTTCGGCCCGCCGCTGCGCCAGTGGCGCGAACACCGCGCCGTCTCGCGGCGCGGCAAAGCCATGGCTTGCCTGGGCATGGCCATCGGCTTTGTCGCCATGTGCCTGGGCCATCCGCCCTGGTGGGTCATCGTCATGGTGGGCGCCATGGAAATCGCCGTCCTCATCTACCTGTTGCGCCGTCCTGAAGGCCCTGCCGCCAGCGGAGCAGAATCTGCCCGCGAAGTGGACAATAGCAGGTAGTAAACGACCCTGCTTGCCTCAAAAAAACGGCAAGTCAGCCGAACTTCACATAAAAACACCGCGATGCCCGCGCATGGCGCGTCGAACTTTTCACCAAGATGCGGCTACTTCGCGCCCGCCCACGGGATTAAATTCGGCACATATATCACTTTCCCGCTTTTTCAACTTAAAAACAAGCGCATAGACATTATTTGCATATTCAAAGCAAGATTCTGTCGTAGGAGTAATAACACGATCGGAGGTATACTACGCAACCGACGTAACAGGCTGGGCGATTTGGCCCCTGCAAGCAAGCCTGTCACGGTCCAATAAAAAAGGAAACACTGCATGACCACACCACACCGTACGCCGGTGATTCGCATCGACGGCGCGAACAAGACCTTCGCGCTGCCCAAAGGCGAACAATTCCACGCGGTCAAATCGGTCACGCTGGAAGTCTATCCCGGTGATATTTTCGGCCTGATCGGCAAGAGCGGCGCCGGCAAATCGACCTTGCTGCGCCTGATTAACCTGCTCGAGCGCCCCGACAGCGGCACCATTACCGTGGCCGGGCGCGAATTGACGCGCCTGGGCAAGAGCGAACTGCGCGACGCACGCCAGAATATCGGCATGATTTTCCAGCAATTCAATTTGCTGCAAAACGCCAGCGTCTTCGACAACGTCGCCTTCCCCTTGAAAATCCATGGCACCACCAAGGGCGAGCAAATCGCCGCCCGCGTCGAGGAATGCCTGGCGCTGGTGGGCCTGTCCGACAAGCTGCACAGCTATCCGGCGCAATTGTCGGGCGGGCAGAAACAGCGCGTGGCGATTGCACGCGCCCTGGCCAGCCACCCCGATGTGCTGCTGTGCGACGAGCCGACATCCGCGCTGGACGCGGAAACCACGCGCGCCCTGCTCGACACCCTGCGCGACATCAATGCGCGCCTTGGCGTGACCATCGTCATCGTCAGCCATGAGCTGTCGGTACTGGGCGCCATCTGCAACCGCGTGGCTGTCGTGGAAAACGGCGCCATCGCCGAACAATTCGATTTGAGCGACACGGCCACCCCGCGCAAGACGGCGCTGGGACGCGAACTGGCGTATTACGGCACCGAGGCGTTTGAAGCCACCGCATGGAAGGATGCAACACATGTTTGAAGAATCGATCAATAACGTCATCAAGCTGCTGCCGGAAATCTGGGTGGCGCTGGGCCAGACCATGACCATGCTGGGCATCGGCTTGACGGCCGCCATCCTGATCGGCGGCCCGCTGGGCATCCTGCTGTTCCTCGTATCGGAAGGCCAGTCGCTGGAAAACCGTCCGCTATCGACGATTTTGGGCTGGCTGGTCAACACCGTGCGCAGCTTCCCCTTCATCATTTTGCTGGTCGCCCTGACGCCGTTTACGCGCATCATCGCGGGCACCTCGATCGGCCCGCTGGCAGCTGCCGTGCCGCTGTCGTTCGCCGCCATTCCCTACCTGGCGCGCCTGGTGGAACAGAACCTGCGCGAAGTGCCGCGCGGCGTGATCGAGGCGGCGCACGCCATGGGCGCATCGGAGATGCAGATCATCTTCCGCGTGCTGCTGGTGGAAGCGCGCTCCGGCCTGGTACTGGCCCTGACCGTGCTGTCGATCAGCTTCCTGTCGTATTCGGCCGTGGCCGGCGTGGTGGGCGGCGGCGGCATCGGCGACCTGGCCATCCGCTACGGCTACTACCGCTTCGAGACGGACATCATGGTCGCCACCGTGGCCATCCTGATCGTACTGGTGCAAACCATCCAGTTCGCAGGCACGCGCATCGCCAAGCGCCTCGACAAACGTTAATTTAAATTCAGAAACAAGGACACACATGAACCAACTTCGCCGCAACCTGCTCCTGGTCGCCACCAGCCTGGCCTTCGCTACCGCCGCCCACGCAAAAGACCCAAAAGAACTCGTCATCGGCACCAGCTCCGGTCCGTATTCCGACCAGCTGAAGCTGGGCATCAAGCCCATCCTGGAAAAACAGGGCTACAAGGTCAAGATCGTCGAATTCAACGACTACGTGCAGCCGAACTACGCGCTGGCCGAAGGCTCGCTGGACGCCAACGTGTTCCAGCACATCGTCTACCTGACCAAGTTCGCCACCGATAACAAGCTGCCCTTGAGCCCCCTCATCACCGTGCCGACCATGCCGATCGGCCTGTACGGCGGCAAACAGAAAACGCTGGCCGAAGTGAAGAACGGCGCCACCATCACCATGCCGAACGATCCGACCAACCAGGCGCGCGCGCTCGTGATGCTGGCCAAGATGGGCTGGATCAAACTGAAACCGAACGTCGATCCGCTGCGTGCTTCCGAGCGCGACGTGCTGGAAAACCCGAAGAAGCTGAAACTGGTGCCGCTGGAAGCGGCGCAGCTGCCGCGTTCGCTGGCGGACGCCGACTACGCCTTCGTCAATGGCAACTTCGCCTTGGCCGCCGGCATGAAGCTGACGTCGGCCCTGAGCGTGGAAAAGATCTCGGACAGCTACATCAACCTGGTGGCCATCCGCACGGCCGACAAAGCCAAGCCATGGGTCAAGGACCTGGAAGCGGCCTACCGCTCGCGCGCCTTCCTCAACGCGACGAACAAATACCTGCCCGGCTACGAAAAGACGGATTACCAGCTGGCACTGGAAAAGACGCTGAAAAAATAAACCGCTGCAGCTAATGTAAAAAGGACGGCAAAGCCGTCCTTTTTTATTGTGCGCGCCACGCAGGCGCTGTCATGCCATGCTTAGAAGCGGTAACCGACGCCTACGCCGATCAGGACAGGATCGACCTTGACTTCGCTGGCCTTGGCGCCACCGATGAAGACGTCGCTGCGGATCTGCACTTTCTTGATGTCGAAGTTCAGGGACCAGTTCTTGTCCAGCTTGTAGTCGACACCGGCTTGCAGCGAGTAACCCCAGCTGTCATGCTCCAGGCGGCCGGCGCCGTTCAGCAATTTCACGTCCGAAATATTCGTGTAGTTGATGCCGGCACCCACGTAAGGGCTGAACTGTTTTTCAGGCATGAAGTGGTATTGCAGCGACAGGGTCGGCGGCAGGTGTTTGAAGGTACCGATATTGTTGCCGTCGAGCTTGACGTCATGCTTTTGCGGGTAGGTCAGGATCAACTCGGCAGCGATATTCGGGGTAAAGAAGTACGAAATATCGATTTCAGGAATCGTCTTGCTGCTCACATGCAAGCGGTCGGATGCACCGACACCACCAACAGGAGCAGATTTATCGGCCGGATCGATGTGCACGGCGCGCGCGCGCACCAGCCATGGGCTTTCCTGAGCCATTGCATTGCCGGCGAATGCGCCGATGGCGGCCAGGACGATTGCTGCTGCAGTTGCGGACTTCTTCATTCTAGTTCCCTCTTTTTGTCGTTAAGTAACGCTGCGAAGTCTAAGAGTGCAGTGCAACAAAAACTTTGATCCACATCAAATAGTGCTAGATGGCATCACTAGAGGGATTTTTTTCTTTGCCCAGGTCAAGAAAATGCCGCAGCGCAGCGCGACCATACCAATTAATGCACGCCGTCAAACAGGCTGGCGACCCAATCGGCAAACACGCGCACGCGCGCCGACAATTGCCGGTGATGGGGGTACAGCACGGACACGGGCAGCGGGTCGGGACGACAGTCCCGCAGCACTTCCACCAGCTCGCCAGCTGCCAGCGCCTGCTCCAGGTGGTAGCGGGGTGCCTGGATCAAGCCCAGGCCCGCGCGGCAGCAGGCGTGATACGCGTCGGCATTGTTGACCGATACGGTGCCCGGCAAGGCCACGCTGTGCCGCTGTCCTGCCACCTTGAAATCGAAGGGCCAGACCTTGCCCGTCTGGGTAGAAAAGAAATTCACGGCGCGGTGGCCATCGAGCTGCGCCAGATTCTCCGGCGTACCGTGGGCGGCTAGGTAGGCGGGGCTGGCGCACGTCAGCTGTTCCAGCAGCGCCAGCCGGCGCGCCACCATGGACGAGTCGCTCAATTCGCCCACGCGCAGCACGCAATCGACGCCTTCGCGCACCAGGTCGACGAGGCGGTCGCCCATGCCAATTTCCAGTTCGATCCGCGGATAGCGGGCGCAAAACTGGTCCAGTACGGGCAGGACGAAATGCATGGCCAGGGTCGCGTGCAGGTCGATGCGCAACTTGCCTGCCGGCTGCTTCTGCGCCGAGGAAAACACGGCTTCCGTTTCTTCCAGGTCCGCCAGCAGACACACGCAGCGCTGGTAATACGCCTCGCCATCGGGCGTGGGCGTCACCTGCCGCGTGGTCCGCTGCAGCAGGCGCACGCCCAGCCGCGCTTCGAGTTGCTTGATCGCATGCGTGACGGTCGCCTTCGGATAGCCAAGGTCATGCGCCGCCTGCGTGAAACTGCGCAGCTCGACGATGCGGGTAAACAGACGCATTGCATCAAATCGGTCCATACCCCCTCCATTATTATTTCCTGCTGCACAGTGTATCGATTTGAGCGCCACTTTTCCATATTGAACGAACACCCTGGCATCAGTTGCCCGCCACGCAATCGTCACTTGCGCCGAGGTCACTGGCTTCCCAGCTGACTGCACCGCATACTATCCCCAGTTCGCACATGAGAATGGTAATGATTATCATTTGCGATATAATGCAGATTCACGCTGGGGCGTGCGCTCCGGCGATCATAAAAGGAATGGGAGACATGGATATATTGAGGGAACTGCGTGATTCGGGCTTGAAAGTGACTATCCCCCGCTTGCGGATTCTGCAGCTGTTTCAAGAAGGAGGCATCAAGCACCTGAGTGCGGACGATGTCTACAAACTCTTGCTGGCCGAAAAGATCGACGTGGGCCTGGCCACCATCTACCGCGTGCTGATGCAGTTTGCCGAAGCGGGCATCCTGTTTCGCCGGCATTTCGAATCGGGCCATGCCGTCTTCGAACTCAATGAAGGCCAGCACCACGACCACCTGGTTTGCACGGGTTGTGGCAAGGTCGATGAATTTGTCGATGAAGGCATCGAACTGCGCCAGAATGAAATCGCCACCGAGCGGGGCTTCGTGCTGCACGAGCACGCGCTGTCGCTGTACGGCACCTGCGCCGAGTGCACGGCGAAGAAAATTCCGCCACGCCGGGCCTGAGGCCAGCGCGCAGCGTAGCGCTCGGCACCTTGCCTGCGCTACACTGCGCGCAAGCTCGACAAAGGACAAGCATGTACATCGGAGAAATCGCCCGCCTGGCGGGCACCTCGCCCAAGGCCTTGCGCCACTATGAAACGCTGGGCTTGCTGGGCGACGTGCGCCGTTCCGGCGCCTACCGCGTCTACACGCAGCAAGACCTGGCGCAAGTCAGGCTCATACGCCAGGCGCAGGCCCTGGGATTCCGCCTGGCCGAACTGCTGCCCATCCTGGCCGGCGACAACACGGACTGGGCCGCCCTGTCGCGTCACATCGCCGCCAAGCGCACACAGATACAGCAGGATATCGCCCGCCTGCGCCAGCTCGACGCGCAGCTGGCCGATATCGACACGGAAATCAGCGACTGCCTGGCACGCCAGCACTTGCAAGCGGCGGCCTGAACCTGTCACCTCACGCCGCGCTTGACTCTGCCATTAGGGGCAGGCTTTAGCATGCAAGCTGTTCTTTACTGGAAAGCCTGCATCATGCCCAACACGGTACCAAAACGCATCCTGATCATCCTCGGCCACCCGTCCAGCGACAGTTTCTGCGCCGCCCTGGCCGAGGCCTACGCCGCCACGGCCCGCAGCGAAGGCCATACCGTGCGCGAGCTGCGCCTGGGCCAGCTAGACTTCGACCAGAACCTGCATGAAGGCTACCGCCAGGTACAGCCGCTGGAGGCGGACTTGCTGGCGGCGCAGGAAGCCATCAGCTGGGCCGAACACCTGGTGTTCGCCTACCCCATCTGGTGGGGCGGCGCGCCGGCCCTGCTGAAGGGGTTTGTCGACCGCGTCTTCCTGCCCGGCTTTGCCTTCAAATACCGCCCGGGCAAGGCTTTCCCGGCCCAGCTGCTGAAGGGCCGCACGGCCCAGCTGCTGGTGACGATGGATACGCCGCCCTGGTATTTCCGCTGGGTCTACCACATGCCCGGCATCCACCAGCTACGCAAGACGACCCTGGAATTCTGCGGTGTCAAGCCCGTCAAGGTGGCCAGCTTTGGTCCCATGATCGATTCCACCGAAGCGCAGCGGGCGCGCTGGCTGGCACAGGCGCAGGCGCTGGCCCGGCGCCTGTGACTTGCTTGCCATGCAGCCATCTTGCATACGGTTTTGACAAGCTGGTAATCAAGCCGTCACATTCAAAGGCTACCATGATGATATTGCCTGTTTGTCAGTCGCCTTGCCGTCGCGACAACAAGGGTCCGATTGTCATGTAAAGGTAGCCGCTGTGGAGTTCAACGCTTCTCGATTGCATCTTCCCCGTTATCGCACCTCCGTGGCGTTTGATCTGTGCATTCCCACGGAATCAGTGCAGGCCGACGCCAGCAATTTCGCCGTGCTGGAGCTGTTCACGGAACGGCGAGACATGATGAGCCTGCCAGTTACGGAGCAGCAGAAGCCCATCGGCTTGATCAGCCGCAACATCTTCATGTCGCAGATGTCCAAGCCCTTCTATCACGAGGTGTACGGCAAGAAAAGCTGCATCGCCTTCATGGACAAGGAACCGCTGATCGTCGATGGCGCCATGAGCATCGAGGACCTCACCTTCCGTGCCGTGGAAGCGGGCGAAAAAGCGCTGGCCGATGGCTTCATCATCACCGAGGATGGCGCGCTGGCCGGCGTGGGCTTCGGCTTGCAGCTGATGAACGTGGTGGCCACCATGCAGGCCGAAAAGAACCGGCAAATCATGCACAGCATCGATTACGCCAGCGTGATCCAACGCGCCCTGCTGCGCACCTCCGATGCGCAATTGCGCGCCACCCTGCCCGACGCCCACCTGGAATGGCAGCCGCGCGACGTCGTCGGCGGCGATTTCTACTTCTTCGAACGCCACGCAGGCGGCTGGTTTGCCGCCATCGCCGACTGCACGGGCCATGGCGTGCCGGGCGCATTCATGACCCTGATCGCCTCGTCGGCCCTGAGCCAGGCCTTGCGCGAACTGGGGCCGCGCGATCCTGCCGCCCTGATCGGCACCGTCAGCCGCGCCATCAAGACCTTGCTGGGCCAGGACGGCGCCGGCAGCGACAACGCTGGCCACGCCGGTTCGAACGACGGCATGGATTGCGCCTTCTTGTGTTACGACGACGCCAGCGCCAGCCTGCGTTTCGCGGGGGCGAAACTGGCGCTGCACGTGGTGGCGCCCGGCGAAGAGGCCCTGCGCGCCATCGATGGCGCGCGCATGGGCGTGGGCTATGTCGATACGCCCGCCAGCTACTGCTGGCACAACGAGACGCTAGCCATCCCCGCCGGCAGCCTGCTGTTCATCACTACCGACGGCTTGCTCGACCAGATCGGCGGCGCGCGCGACATCGCCTATGGCAAGCGGCGCATGCGAGAGCAGCTGCTGGCGCAGCGCGACGCGCCCGCCAGCGAGGCGGCGGCGGCGCTGCTGCTGGACAGCGTCGCCTGGCAAGGCAAACAGCCGCGCCGCGACGACCTGACCTTTTTCTGTTTCCGCCTGTAGTTGGGCGCCCTCGAACCACCTTATCAACAAGAAACCGGGTCACCGGCTAGCCAGGAGCACGGACGTGCTGTACGAAGAATTCAACGAGTTTTGGGATGTGGCGCGCAAGCGCAACATCATCTTTTTTTACGTGGGCTATTTCTCGCAGCACGTGGTGAGCGCCATTTCCGAAACCATCAAGGCGCGCCTCGACACGGCCGGCGCGGCCGGGCCGACGCGGCGGCGCATCTTTTCCTCGTTCATCGAGATGTCGCAAAACATCATGCACTATTCGGCGGACAGCCTGACGCCCGATGCGCAGCTGGACCAGCAGATGCGGCGCGGCTCGTTTTGCATCGGCACGCGCGGCGACAGCTTTTTTCTGCTGTGCGCCAACCCCGTCTCGACGGACAACGTGGCGCAGATCCGCACCCGCCTGGAGCCGCTGCACAGCATGACGATGGAAGAAATCCGCCTCGCCTACAAGAAAGCCCTGCGCGAGGAAGCACCGTCCGACAGCAAGGGCGCGGGCCTGGGTTTCCTCACCATGGCGCGCGATGCCAGCGAGCCGCTGGAATTCGAATTCGTCCAGGATCCCCAGGAGCCGGGGCACACCATCTTCTGCATCAAAGCCATCATTTGAAAGAGCCGACTCAGGAAAGCATATGCAATTACCGTCACCACTGTTCATCGCCGCGACCCCGAGTTCGCCCGAAATCGACTTCCGTTTCGAGCAGCACACCCTGTCAATCAAGGGCGAGTCATATCCGGAAAACGCGGCCGCCTTCTATGGCCCGTTGATCGCCGCCGTGCGCGCCTACCTGGACGGCTGCCACGAGAGCGCCATCACCGTCAACGTCTCGCTGGCCTACTTCAACAGCTCCAGCACGAAGATGCTGTTTACCCTGTTCGACATCCTGAACCAGGCAGCAGTGGAGGGCAATCAAGTGCGCCTGAACTGGTATCACGATGAAGACGATGACACGATCCTGGAATTTGGCCAGGAGCTGCAGCAGGACTTTACGGCCCTCGACTTCCACGACCATCCCGTGCAAGGCAGCTAGAGCATGCACGCCGCCATCTCCGAGTCCGCCCTGGAACCCGACCTGTTCACCGTGGAAGCGGCGGCGCTTGCTGCCGCGCGTCGCATGCACGCCGACGTCCATGCCAGCGGCGAGGCGCAGCGCCGCGTGCTCGGTGAACTGATCAATCACTACGAACGGCTGATGCGCGAGACGCGGCGCCTGATCGGCCGCAGCGACCGCGCCGAGCGCGACATGCATTTGCTGAACCGGCAATTGCAAACCCTGGCCGGCCAGCTTGAATATCGCGCCACGCACGACCCGCTGACGGGCGCCCTGAACCGCGGCGCCGTGATAGAGCATGCCTCGCGCTGCCTGGCCCAGGGCGACATGGCCCTGATCGTGCTCGACATCGACCTGTTCAAGCAGGTCAACGACGATTTTGGCCACCCGGCCGGCGACGGCGTGATCCAGGCCGTGGTCGACTGCCTGAAGGGCTTGCTAGGACAGGAAACGGCCATCGGCCGGGTCGGCGGTGAAGAATTTTCCGTGGTCTGGCCCACCTCTTCGCGCGACGACGCGGCGACAGTGGCGCAGCGCATCTGCGAGAGCGTCGGCCGCCAGCGACATGCGGCGCCCATCACGCGGGCCATCACCGTCAGCGTGGGCCTGAGCTGGAACCGCGCCGGAACAGCCTTCGAGACGGCCTACAGCCATGCGGACCAGGCCCTGTACCAGGCCAAGCGCGAAGGACGTAACTGCGTGCGCCAGTGGCTGGAAAGCTGAATCAGCGGCCAGGCTCGCGCGCCATGCTGCCGTCGCGGCGCATGGCGGCAGCGGCGCGCTGCATGGCAGCCACCTGCGCCTCGGGCACCTTGAGGTTGCAGGCCAGGTAAGTCTGCACGCGATTAAAGGTCAGCAGCGGTTCCACCTTGCCCTCCCACTCCTTGCCGACAAACGGCTTGCTGCCCACCGCCATGCCCACGGCCCACAGATCTATGCGCCCAAGCAACAGTTTTTGCGGATTGAGCCACTCCTGCGTCACGGGCGCCACGCTCAGGCCATGCTGGCGCAGGTAGTCGTCGCGCGCGTCGCCCAGCACCGTACCGATCACCAGGCCGCGCGCATCGGCTAGCGTGCGCAGCGTCAGATGCCGCTCGGCCAGGCCATACAGTATCCACTCCGCTTCGTTGAGGGGGCCGATCCAGCGAAATTGCGCTTCGCGCTCTTGCGTGCGGGTGGTGGAAAAGATGCAGGTGTCGGCTTCGCGCAGCGCCTGCGCATACGCGCGCTTCCACGGCAGTAATTCGATACTGTGGGCGATGCCGGCGCGCGCCATGATGTCGCGCACCTTCGTGGTTTCGCGTCCGACAACGACATTGCCTTCCATCATGCTCGATGGCGGCAAGTGCTCGCCAACGATGCGCAGGCCAGCCGCCGCGGCCAGCGCCGGCATCAGCAGCGCCACTGCCAGCAGCCGTGCCATGCTTGCTTGTTTCATGCTTGCTTTCATCTGCTACAGGGGGATTTCCGCCGATGTTACCATCGGCCCGCGTCAGCATCGCTGCATATTGCCAATTACACCATTCATTTTCCGCAATGTGGCAACAGGCCAACGCCGGGACGATCACTGTGCAGGGGAAAAAGGGAAGAATAACTGGCGGAAAACAGTAGGAGTCGAACCTACGGGAGAACGTCTGACGCCCTCCACCGGGTTTGAAGCCCGGCCACATCACCGGATGAGTGTGCTTTCCGCGGTGCCTGAGCTAGCTGTTGGGCAAGGCTGCACTATAGGACCACAGTGCTTGCGGGCACAATAGATGCCCATTGCCAACACGGCGAGTATAACCGACGCGGTCAAAGAATTCCAAGACCTGGATCGCACGCTTGCGGCCCAGGCCGCTGGCGTCGCGGAAGGTCGCCGCCCCGACGGCGCCACTGCCGGCCGGCAAGCCGCCACCCTCTTCCGCCCCTTGCGCCAATTCCCGCACCAGTTGCGCCAGCTCGGCAAGCGCCGCCTGGTGATAAAACAGGTCGTGCACCACCTGACTGATCTGCCCTGCCTTGGCAAGTTTACGAAGTAGCTTGCGCGTTTCGTCCTCGGCCAGGCCGAAGTCGCGCGCCAGGTCGCGCGTCCACGCCGGCTCGAAGCGCCCCTGCAGCAAAGCCGCCAGCAAGGGCTCGGCCACCGTTTGCTCCTGCGGCGTCAGTTCCACGCTGTGCGTCGGCAGATGCAGGCTGGCGCCGCGCGCCTGGAGCTCGCCGCGCGCCAGCAAGCCTTCGACCAGATGGCTCCACAAGGCGTCTTCCATCTCTGCGTCGACGATGCGCTTCAGGCGCCACAGTTCCGGCCCCGCTTCATCGGGTGCGCGCGCGTGGAACACCGCCAGGGCGGCCAGCACGCGCTCTTCCAGCGCGGCCTGCGCCGCCGGCGCCAGCAGCAGGGCATCGCCACCGCGCAGGGCGATGCGCCGCGTATCGGCCGGCAGCGCGATGGCGTTCGCCGGCAGCAGCGACAGGCGCACCAGCAGCGACTCGCGCAAGCCCAGCGGGCTTTGCGCCAGCAGCGCCGCATAGTCGCCCTGCGCGACAAAGGCAGCGAGGGCATCGAGCCAGGCAAACCTGGCCGGGCTGCGCCGCTTTCGCGCGGGGCCGAACGGGTCGAGCACCATGCCGCCGCCCACCGTCTGCGTCGCTTGCGCATTGCGCACGACGAAACGGTCGCCCGGCACGCCGTGCATGGGGGCGTCGAATACCAGCTGCACTCTCCCCGTCTGCCCCGGCGACAGCGTCTCGCCATCGAGCATGACGGCGCGCGCCAGTTGGTGCGCTGCGCCCAGATGCACGTGCAGCGGCGACCAGGCTTTCAATTGCACGCCGGCGTCGGGCAGCAAAGTCAGTTCCACGTCGATACGCTCCGAGCATTGCGCCAGTTCCGGCGCGACGATCCAGTTGCCCCGTTCGATGCGTTCGCGGTCGATGCCGGCCAGGTTCAGCGCCAGGCGCTGGCCCGCCATGCCCGTCTCGGCTGCGCGGTTTTGCGCATGGATGCTGCGCACGCGCGCGCTTGCGCCGCCGGGTGCCAGCTGCAGGGTGTCCCCCACCCTGGCCATGCCGGCCAGCGCCGTGCCGGTGACGATGGTGCCCTGTCCCGACAAGGTAAACACGCGGTCCACGCCCAGGCGGAACAAACGTCGTTCATCGCGCTGTGGCAAGCTGCGCGACACTTGCGTCAAGTGCGCCAGCAAGGCGGCCACGCCGGCATCGTTGTCGCGGCTGGCGGCCGTGGGGAAAATCGGGCTGCCCACCAATGGCGTGCCGGCCAGCAGCGCCTCGATCTCCGCTTCCACCTGCGCCACGCGGGCGCTGTCGGCGCGGTCGATCTTGGTCAGCGCCACGGCGCCCCGCGTCACGCCCAGCAACTGCAGGATGGCCAGGTGCTCGTACGTCTGCGGCATGATGCCATCGTCGGCCGCCACCACCAGCAGGGCAAAGTCGATGCCCGTCACGCCGGAAGCCATGGTGCGGATGAATTTTTCGTGGCCGGGCACGTCGATCACGCCCAGCACCGTGCCGTCCGCCAGCGGCAGATAGGCATAACCAAGTTCAATCGAGATGCCGCGCGCCTGCTCTTCCTTCAGGCGGTCCGTGTGCACGCCCGTCAGCGCCCGCGTGAGCGTCGTCTTGCCATGGTCGATATGGCCTGCGGTACCGACGATCATGCGGACAACTCGTCGAGCTGCGCGATGAAGGCCGTCTCGTGCGCCGCTTCCAGGCAGCGCAGGTCCAGCCACAGCGCTTCCTGGCCGATGCGCCCGATGACGGGGCACGGCAAGGCGCGCAGGCGCTGCTCCAGCATTCCCAATGGATTGCTCAGGCGCGAGCCGGGGGCGCTGCGGATGGCCAGGCCAAAGCTGGGCAGCTGGTCGACGGGCAAGGCGCCGCTGCCGATCTGGCTTTTCATGGCTTCGGCGGTGACCACGTAGGCAGCACCGAGCACGCTTTGCAACTGCGGCAGCAGCAGCTCGGCTTGCGCGCGCATGGCGCCGGCGGCGCGCGTCAGCAGGCGCAAGGTGGTCAGGCGTTCGGCCAGCAAGTCCGGCGCGCGGTACAGCTGCAGCACCGGGGCCAATGCGGCCAGGGTCAGCTTGCCCACACGCAGCGCACGTTTCAAGGGGTTGCGCTTGATCTTCGCGATCAGGTCGGCGCGCCCGACGATGACGCCGCATTGGGGCCCGCCCAGCAATTTATCGCCGCTGAAGGTCACCAGGTCGGCGCCGGCTGCTATGGTTTCGCGCACCGTCGTTTCATGTGGCAGGCCGTATTGCGCCAGGTCGACCAGAGTGCCGCTGCCCAGGTCCACGGCCGTCGGCACGCCGTGTTTGGATGCCAGCGGCACGAGTTCGTCGAGTTCCACGCTTTTCGTGAAACCGGTGATCGCGTAATTGCTGCAATGGACCTTCATCAAGAGGGCCGTGTCCTCATTCACGCCATTGGCGTAATCGGCCAGGTGGGTGCGGTTGGTGCTGCCCACTTCGCGCAGCACGGCGCCCGCGCGCGTCATCACGTCGGGGATGCGGAAGGCGCCGCCGATTTCCACCAGTTCGCCGCGCGAGACGACGACCTCTTTATTCTGCGCCAGGGTATTGAGCATCAGCAGCACGGCGGCCGCATTGTTGTTGACGATGGTAGCCGCTTCTGCTCCCGTCAGTTCGCGCAGCAATTCCTCGACCAGGTCGTCGCGGTCGCCGCGCTTGCCCGTTTCCAGGTCGAACTCCAGGTTCATCGGCCACTGCAGCGCTTCCACCACGGCTTGCACGGCGGCGTCGGGCAGCAGCGCGCGGCCCAGATTCGTATGCAGCACGGTGCCCGTCAGGTTGAACACGGCGCGCAGCTGCGAGCGTGATCGGGCCTGCAGCCGCTCGGCCATTTGCGCGACGATGGCAGCAAGCGATGCGCCCTCTTCGCAGACTGCACCGGCCAGCATGGCCGCGCGCAGTTCCGCCAGCACGGCGCGCGCGCAGGCCAATGTTTGCGCGCGGCCGTAGTGCGCAATCAGGGCGAGGCAAGCCGCGTCGCCCAATATGCGGTCGACCGACGGCAGGCGCACGGTTTGCCCCGTCGTCATGGCTGCGGGTCCTCGCTGCTGTCGTTCTTCCCCAGCCACAGCAGCGGATTGCCGCTGGCGCGCTGGTAGCCCGCTTCGCCCACCAGCAGGTCAAGCATCAGGCTGGCCAGGTCGTCGGCCAGCGGCTCGACGTTGTAATCGTGTTCCTGGTTGAAGACCTTGCGATAAGTATGGCAATCGTCGCATGTTTCCGCGCGCGCCACCTTCTTCGGATCATTCGCCTTGTTGGGCAATTTGTCGTCCTTCGCCGCCACGGGGTCGAACGGCTTTGCGTCGGCCGCGTCCAGGCCCTGGTAGGCGATCTTGCCATTCTGTTCGCAGGTGGAGCACTTCACGCGCACCATATGCCATTCGCTTTCGCAGATGCCGCAGTGCAGGTAGCGGTAGCCCTGGGACTGGCCGCCGATGCGGATTACGCTGGCGACGGGGTGCGAACCGCAGACGGGGCACAGTGTGCCCGTTTCCAGGTCCGGAACGCGCGCGGCGCGCAATTCGCTGGCCGACACCGACCATAAAATCTGCAGCGCGGCGGCGACGAACGGCGCGTGCATGGGGTTCAGGTTGTCGCCGTTTTCATCGAGCACGGCATCGGCGCAGGCGTCTAGCGCTGGCGCGTCGAGCGCGCGCAACTGCGCCAGCACCTGGGTCAGGCCGCCCGATAATGCCGGCTGGCTGGCTGCCGTGGCGGCCAGTTCATCGAGCAGGCTGGCAAAGATGTCGCGCCAGACGGGCGGACGGGCGCCATTCACGGGCAGCACCGGCATGCGGTGCTGCATCGCGCGGCGCAGCGCGTCGGGGTCGGCGGCAGGCACGGCGCCGGGCGCAAGTTTCCCCACCACGGCGGCCTGCGCATCGGCCAGCGCGGCCATCAGCACCAGGTAGCCCTGCATGCCCGCGTCCACGGGGATGCCCTTGATCTTGCCTTGCGCCAGTTCGCGCAAGCGCAAGGCGCGCGCCTTGAACAGGCTGTCAGGCTGCGGCAGCAGCAGGCGCGGAATCGCGTTGTGGTCCAGGCCTTCGATTTCGCCTGGCTGAAGAATGCGTTGTACCAATGGAGTTTTCCCATCAAAAAAGGGGGCTGTAAAGTATTCTAATCGATATGGTGCAGCGCAAGCCGCAAAGGAAAACCGGGGTCAGACCCGTCGGGTCTGACCCCAGCTCTTGCACTTGGGCTAATTAAGCAAAAAACCGTCAGTCTTTGCTGTTGCGAATGACAGCCTCAAACCACTTCGGATGGTGCTTGCGCGCCCAGCCATAGGTGACGGTACCGCGCACCATGGCGCCGATCGAGCCCTTGACCCACAGCGCCGCATAGATATGCACGATGATGGCGCAGATGATGGCAAAAGCACAAGTGGCATGCAACAAGGCGGCAAAACGCACCACGTCGATCGGGAAGTAGAACGCAAAGTACGCGCGCCAGATCACGATGCCAGACAGCAACAGGCCAATCATGCTTGCCAGCAGCACGAAGAACAGGATCTTCTGGCCGGCATTGTATTTGCCGATCTTCGGAAGCTTTTCCTCGCGGTTGTTGAGCACGTCGTCCATCTGTTTCAGCCACTGCTTGTCGCCGTCCTCGAACTTGTTGTGGTGCCAGAAGCGCACCACCAGGATGGCGAACGAGACAAACATCACCAGGCCGGCAAACGGATGCAAGATGCGCGTCCATTGGCCGCCGCCGAACAGGTTCGCCAGCCACGCCATCGAGGGATGGAACATGGCCAGGCCGGACAGGGCCAGCATGACGAAGGTGATGGCGGTCACCCAATGGTTCGTGCGCTCGTTCGGATCGTAGCGCTGAATCAGCGGGTTGCCATCCTTGTCGTACCGCTTTCCATCATGCAGGTCATTGTGGCTCATGGTCTTCCTCCCGGATGCGCTTGGCCTCTTCCAGCGCTTCGCGCTCTTCGTCCTTGCTCACTTCGTTCGGACCGACACGCGTGTAATGGAAGAAGCCTGCCAGCGCCGTGGCAGCCATGCCGGCCACGGCCAGCGGCTTGGACCAGCCCTTCCAGAAGCCCACCATCGGGCTGATCCGCGGGCGTTCCGGCAAGTTCGAATACAGCTTCGGCTTGTCGGCATGGTGCAGCACGTACATCACGTGCGTGCCGCCCACGCCCAGCGGATCGTACAGGCCCGCGTTTTCGAAACCGCGCGACTTCAGGTCGACGATGCGCTCTTCCGCATGCACCTTCATGTCTTCCTTGGTGCCGAAAACGATGGCGCCCGTCGGACAGGTTTTCACGCAGGCCGGTTCCTGGCCCACGGCCACGCGGTCCGAGCAGAGCGTGCACTTGTAGGCGCGGTCGTCCTTTTTCGAAATGCGGGGCACGTCGAAAGGACAGCCAGCCACGCAGTAGCCGCAGCCGATGCAGTTTTCCTGGTGGAAATCGACAATACCGTTCGTGTATTGCACGATGGCGCCCGGCGCCGGACAGGCCTTCAGGCAGCCCGGGTCCTCGCAGTGCATGCAGCCATCCTTGCGGATCAGCCACTCGAGGTTGCCGTCGTTGTTTTCGTGTTCGGCAAAACGCATCACCGTCCACGATTGCGGCGTCAAGTCCGTCGGATTGTCATAGGTGCCATGGTTTTCGCCGACTTCATCGCGCAAGTCGTTCCATTCCATGCACGCCGTCTGGCAAGCCTTGCAGCCGATGCATTTCGACACATCGATCAGCTTGGCAACGGTGCCCGTCACCGGGCTGCGCGCTTGCGGCGGCGTCACCGTGGTAGCCGACAGGCGCCGGATATCTAAGGATTGCAGTGCCATTATTGAGCTCCCATCATGCTTTTTCCACCTTCACCAGGAAGGACTTGAATTCCGGCGTTTGCGAATTCGCATCCCCCACGCCCGGTGTCAGGGTATTGATCAGATACCCCGGCTTGGCCACGCCCGTAAAGCCCCAGTGCAGCGGCAGGCCCACGGTATGCACCTGCTTGCCCTCGATCATCAACGCCTTGATGCGCTTGGTGACGACGGCCTTGGCGATGATGTGGCCCCGCTTGGAACTGACGCGCACTTCACCACCGGCAACGACGCCGATGCTCTTGGCCAGCTCTTCGCCGATTTCGACGAATTGCTGCGGCTGGATAATGGCGTTCAGGCGCGCATGCTTGGTCCAGTAATGGAAATGCTCGGTCAGGCGGTAGCTGGTCGCCACATGCGGATACTCCTCATGCGTGCCGAACATTTTCCGGTCATCGGCGAACACGCGCGCGGCCGGATTGCTGGTCGCCTGCGGGTTTTTCGGATGCATGGGGTTGTAGCCCAGCGGATTTTCGAACGGCTCGTAATGCTCGGGGAACGGCCCTTCGGCCATGGCGCCACGCGCAAAGAAGCGCGCCACGCCCTCGCCCAGCATGATGAACGGGCCCATGCCATTTTCCGGCGGCTCGTCGACCTTGAAGTCGGGAATATCGGCCCCGCTCCAGTTCGTGCCATTCCACTCGATCAACTTGCGGGTCGGGTCGAAAGGCTTGCCCTTCAAGTCGCACGAGGCACGGTTGTACAGCACGCGGCGGTTGGCCGGCCACGCCCAAGCCCAGCCCAAAGTCTGGCCGATGCCCGTCGGGTCGCTATTGTCGCGCCGTCCCATCTGGTTGCCCGCCTGCGTCCAGCTGCCGGCGAAGATCCAGCAACCGCTGGTAGTCGTGCCATCGTCGCGCAGTTGCGCAAACGAGGCCAGCTGCTCGCCCTTTTTCACCAGCAACTTGGTGGCGTCCTTCGGATCGTACAAGTCAGCCAGCGCACGGCCGTTGAATTCGCGGGCGATTTCTTCCGGCTGCGGGTTATGCGGCTGCGCATAATTCCACGTCAGGTTGACGATAGGATCAGGGAACTTGCCGCCCTCTTTCTTGTACATGCTACGCATGCGCAAGAACAGGCCCGACATGATCTCCAGGTCGCTGCGCGCCTGGCCCGGCGGTTCGGCCGCCTGCCAGTGCCATTGCAAGACGCGCGAAGAGCTCACCAGCGAACCGCGTTCTTCGGCGAAGCAGCTGGTCGGCAAGCGGAACACTTCCGTCATGATCTTGGTGGGATCGACTTCGTGGTATTGCCCGTGCGGCTTCCAGAATTCGCCCGTTTCCACGGCCAGCGGGTCCATGATGACGAGGAACTTCAGCTTCGACAGCGCTTCCGTGACTTTCTGCTTGTTCGGCGCGGACGCCAGCACATTGAAGCCCTGGCAGATATAACCCGTCATCTTGCCTTGGTGCATGTTCTCGATGGCTTGCATCAAGTCATACGGCTTGTCGAGTTTCGGCAGGTAGTCGAAGGCGTAATTGTTTTCGGCCGTGGCGAAATCACCCCACCACGTCTTCATGAAGCTGACGTGGAATTTGCGGTAATTGCTCCAGTAGCTGAGCTGGTTCGGCCGCAGCGGCTTGGTGGCGCGTGCGGCGATGTACGCATCGAAATCCTGCTCGCCCTCGTTGGGCAAGGTCATATAACCTGGCAACAGGTTGGACATCAGGCCCAGGTCGGTCAAGCCCTGGATATTCGAGTGGCCGCGCAAGGCGTTCATGCCGCCGCCAGCGATACCCATATTGCCCAGCAACAGCTGCACCATGGCGCCCGTACGGATGGTTTGCGCGCCCGTCGAGTGGTGCGTCCAGCCCAGTGCGTACAGGATGGTGCCGGCGCGTCCCGGCACGGCGGTCGAAGCCATGGCTTCCGCCACCTTGTGGAACTTGTCGGCCGACACGCCGCACGTACGTTCGACCATCTCGGTCGTGTAGCGCGCGTAGTGCTTCTTCATCATCTGGTAGACGCAGCGCGGGTGTTCCAGGGTCGGGTCGACCTTGGCATAACCATCGTCGCCGATCTCGTAATCCCAGGTGGCCTTGTTGGTGTACTTGTTCTTTTCCTTGTCGAAACCCGAGAACAGGCCATCCTCGAACGCATAGTCTTCGCGCACGATGAAGGGCATGTCCGTGTAGTTGCGCACGTACTCATGCTGGATCTTGTCGTTCGTCAGCAGATAATTGATGATCGCGCCGAGGAAGACGATGTCCGTGCCGGTACGCGTGGCGCAGTAGTAATCTGCCACGGATGCGGTACGGGTAAAACGCGGATCGACAACGATCAGCTTGGCCTTGTTATGCGCCTTCGCTTCCGTTACCCATTTGAATCCGCAAGGATGTGCTTCTGCTGCATTGCCGCCCATGACCAAAATCACATCGGCATTCTTGATATCGACCCAATGATTCGTCATCGCGCCACGGCCAAACGTCGGGGCAAGACCTGCCACCGTCGGTCCGTGTCATACACGCGCCTGATTATCAAAGGTCAGCATCCCCATGCTGCGCACTGTCTTGTGGGTCAGGTAACCGACCTCGTTGCTGCCGGCGGACGCGGCAAGCATGCCGGTGGAGAGCCAGCGGTTGACGGTCTTGCCGTCGGCATTCTTTTCGATCAGGTTGGCATCACGGTCATCCTTCATCAGGCGCGCGATCTTGTCGAGCGCCACATCCCAGGAGATCGGCTGCCATTCCGTGCCGCCTGGTGCGCGGTATTCGGGCACTTTCAGGCGGTTCGGGCTGTGGATGAAGTCGACCAGGCTGGCGCCTTTCGGGCACAGCGTGCCGCGGTTCACCGGGTGATCGGCATCGCCTTCCACGTGGATGATGCTGGAGACGGCATTTTTCGCGCCGTCGCCCAGACCATACAGCAGGACGCCACATCCTACCGAACAGTAAGGACAGGTATTACGTGTCTCGGTCGTGCGAGACAGCTTGTATTGCCGCACTTCCGCCATCGCCTGGCCCGGTGCGAAACCGAGCAGGGCGAGGCTGGAACCAGCAATGGTCGCGCCAGTTACCCGAAGGAACTGGCGCCTGGACATCTGAACCATATTCAGGCCTCTATGATGTGAGTAAATAAGAGTCATACTACGTCGTCGTGGTCTCATATCACGAAGATATAAGCACCATGACTGTGCCGTATGACACCATTTTACCCCTCAAACTCCGTCAAGGCTCAGAGCGCCGGAAAAAATTGCACTTAGTCAACAATATTTTATAGGAACCGAACAGTTCTTCTAAACAATGCCAACCTGCCGTTACCGGCCTGGCAGCGGTGCTGTGCACTTGCATATCGCTATCCAGGCATGAAAAAACCCGCTCGCAAGCGGGTTTTTCGGGGTGCGGCGAATGACAGCCTGCTTACAGGCTGTAGCGCAAGGTCAGCGCCACAGTGCGCGGCGCGCCCGGCAAGCTCAGGTTAGGGCTGGAACCGTGACCGGAAACGATGTAGCGCGTGTCGCCGATATTGTTGACGTTCAGCTGCACTTCATAGCGCCCCGTGCGGTAGGCGGCCATGGCGTCGGCCGTCACGTAGCCAGGCAATACCACCGTATTGCCCGGATTGGCGAAGCGGCTGCCGACGGCATTCATGCCTCCGCCCACGGTGTAGCCATGGCCCAGGTCTTTCGTCAGCCACAGGTTGGCCGTATTGCGCGCCGTCAACGTGGCGCGCTTGCCCTTGATGGCGACGGAACTGGCCGTCGTTGTGCCCGCTACGTTGACGCTCTTGTCGACGGCGATGGAATCCGTGATGGTGGCGTCCAGGTAGGCATAGCCGGCCACCATCTTCCAGCCATCATGCAGGTCGGCATTCAAAGTCAGCTCCAGGCCGTCCGTGCGCTGCGTGCCGACAGGTACGATGCGGTTCGTGATGGGGTCGCTGGTCTTGATATTGTCGCGTTCCAGGCGGAACAGCGACACAGTGGCGTTGGCGCGGCCACCCCACAGCTCGTACTTGGCGCCCACTTCCGTGTTGCGCGTGGTTTCCGGCGCCAGGTCGGCATTGTTGGCGGCCAGGGCGAAGTTCTCGCCGCTGGGCTGGAACGAGCGGCTCCACGACGCATAGTACGATTGCGTGCTGCCCGGTTGCCAGACGAGGCCGGCGCGGGGGCTGTAGGCCGCATCCGTGCGCGACAGCTTCGCCGTCGTCACGCCGGCCGCATTGGCCAGGCGCGACTGCTGCTGATAGCTGTCATAGCGCAAGCCGGCCAGCGCCTTCCACTCGTCGCTGAAGCTGATGGCATCCTGCACGTAGGCGGCGGCCGTATCGTAGGTACCGAAAGTATCGCTGCGCGCGCCCAGCTTGCTGCGGTCGACCTGCGGCAGCACAGGGTTGAAGATCGATACATTCGTCGCCACCACGGTCGAGGCCCAGCTGTTGGCATCCTTGTTTTGCTTGCCAAACTCGGCGCCGTACAGCACTTCATGGCGCAGGCTGCCGGTGACCAGTTTTTGCGTCAGTTCCGTCTGGTTGAACCAGCCGCTCTCGTCGCGGTTCAGCTTGGCGTGGCCGAAGTTCATCGTGCCTTTGACTTCGTTGACGTTGCCGGAAATATTCGTGTTGTTGCGGTCCAGGTGGTAATCGTAATAGCGGAAGGCATTGCGCAGCGACAAGGACTCGCTGAACTTGTGCGTCAGGGTGGCGGCCGTGGAGACCACGCGCGACTGGCTGAAATCGCTATCGCGGGCGTTGGCGGCGCCGTAGTAAGTGCTCGCATCAACAGCCACCGGGCGGCCATGCCAGGACGGGATGCCGAAGTCTGTCAGGCGACGGTCTTCCAGGTAGTCGCCCTGCAGCAGCAGCCTGGTCGCGCCAGAGAGGCGGATGGCCACCGATGGCGCCAGCGCCGTGCGGTTGATGAATTGCTGGTCGCGGTAGCTGTCCGACAATTCACGCGCGCCAGTAAAACGCCAGTCCACCGTCTCGCCAACGCGGCCCACGTCGACTTCGCCGCGGCGCCCCGCGGTGTTCGTCAAGCTCAGGGCCAGGTCCGTGATATCCACGCCCGGTTTTTTGGAGATGCGGTTGACCAGGCCACCCGAGGAACCGCGGCCGTACAGGACGGCGGCCGGCCCCTTGATCACTTCCAGCCGTTCCACATTCGACAGGTCGCGGAAATACAGGGCGTCATCGCGGAAGCCGTCGACAAACTGGTCGCCGATGGCCGTGAAGCCGCGGATAAACACCTGGTCACGCTGGCCGTCTCCCGTGGACAAGCCCACGCCAGGAATGTTCTTCATGATGTCCTGGATCGACATGGCGTTCTGGTCGCGGATGACCGCGGCCGGCACCACGTTGATCGTCTGCGGCACATCGCGCAGGGCCATTTCCGTCTTGGTGCCGCTGGCGGACGTGCCGGCGACATAGCCATCCTTGTCCTTCGATGCCGTCACGGTGACGGCGGGCAAGCTTTCCTGCGCCCAGGCCGCCAGTGGCACGGCGCCCAAGGTCAAGGCGCCCAGTACGGCGATGGTGATCGGTTTACATCCTGGCTTGCGCTGCATACAACTCCCTGGTCGATTATTTAATACGAATGATTATCATTAGTATTTTACCAGCAGACACAGCGAAAAGTAAGGCGGGATGTAAGTGATAGTACTTATGGACCAGGTACTTGATGTAAAAAAGCAACAATAAATTAATATCAAAAAGTAATTAAAATTGCTTTGGAAAACTATTTCCGTGCGTCAATGCTATACTTGCGCTTGCTGGTTAGCGGATTCCCACGCCGCCACACCCCTTGCTTCACCTCCAACGCCGCGCACTGCGCGGCGCGCCGCAACGCATGCACGCGGCACCCGAAGACCCCGATCCCCTGCGCCTTGCGGCGCCTGTCCGCCCCTGCTGGCGGCGGCGATCATGACTATTAAACTGCTAGGAATTACATGAAAAACCTGAACATCGGCAGCCGCCTTGGCGTCGGCTTTGCTGTCGTATTGCTGTTGCTTGCCGCCTTGACCATCACCGCCCTCGTGCGCATGCAAACGGCCAGCGACCTGACTTACCGCCTCATCAATACCAGCATCAAGAACCAGCGCATGGTGGCCGAATGGTCGAAGATCATTGAACTGAACAGCGTGCGCGGAGTGGCCTCGTTTGAAATCACCGATCCCATCGTGCGCGCCAAGATCGAGGAAGACTTGAAAGTCGATGCGGAGCGTTCCAGCAAGCTGCAGGACGACATCATCGCGTCGCTGCTCAACCCGGCCGTGATCGAGCAATTCAAGGTCGTGCGCAAGGTACGCACCGATTATGTGACGACGCGCGCACGCGCCTTCAAGATGAAGGCCGACGGCGACGTGGCGGGCGCCAAGGAAGTATTCGAGAAGGAAGTCACGCCAATCACCACGGCCTACCTGGCCGAAGTGAAGCGCTTTGCCGGCATGCAGATCAAGGCTGCCGACGGCGTAGGCGCCAGCATCATCGAGGCTTACAGCAGCACCCGCATCTTCCTGATCACCATGGGCGTGCTGGCCGTGCTGATGGGCATCGGTTTCGCGTGGTGGATCACGCGCTCGATCACAGGTCCCATCCGCGATGCCGTGAAAGTGGCGGAAACCGTGGCAGCGGGCGACCTGAGCAGCACCATCACGGCCCAGGGCCGCGATGAAACGGGCCAGCTGATGCACGCCCTGAAAACCATGAACGACAGCCTGGTCGGCATCGTGGGCCAGGTGCGCAGTGGCACCGACACCATCGCCACGGCCTCAGCGGAAATCGCCGCAGGCAACCAGGACCTGTCGTCGCGCACGGAACAGCAAGCCAGTTCGCTGGAAGAAACGGCCTCGTCGATGGAAGAGCTGACCTCGACCGTGAAGCAGAATGCGGACAATGCGCGCCAGGCAAACAAACTGGCGGGCGACGCAGCCGGCATCGCCAGCCGCGGCGGCGCCGTGGTAGCCGAAGTGGTGGCCACCATGGGTGAGATCAATACCTCGTCGAAGAAAATCGTCGATATTATCTCTGTCATCGACGGCATCGCCTTCCAGACCAACATCCTTGCCCTGAACGCGGCCGTGGAAGCGGCACGCGCCGGGGAACAGGGACGCGGCTTTGCCGTGGTGGCCACGGAAGTGCGCAACCTGGCGCAGCGCTCGGCAGCGGCGGCAAAAGAAATCAAGGGCTTGATCGACGACTCCGTGCAAAAGGTCGAGGTGGGCACGGACTTGGTCGACAAGGCCGGCAAGACGATGGAAGAAATCGTGCAAAGCATCGGCTTCGTCACCTCCATCATGAGCGAGATCAGCAACGCCAGCGAAGAACAGAGCGCAGGCATCGAGCAAGTCAACCAGGCCATTTCCGAAATGGACCAGGTGACGCAGCAAAATGCAGCCCTGGTGGAAGAAGCCTCGGCCGCAGCCGAAGCGATGCAGGAACAGGCGAGCGAACTGGCGCAGGTGGTCAGCGTCTTCCGACTGGATGCCAGCGCGGCGGCGACCGACCGTTTCAGCGTGACAGCGGCGCAGCGCAGCGCGCCGACAGCTCCAGCAACCCCGGCCGCGCCTGCCCGCAAGGCCCCTGCCCTGCGCCTGCCCGCAACGCGCGCCAGCAGCAAGGCAACAAGCCCTGCCCAAGGCGAATGGGAAGAGTTTTAAAGTGTGACGATCAATGCGTGGCAGCCAATGCCACGCATGCCAAACAGCCAGGCATCAGCACAGCCTGGTTTGCGCATCTTCGATGAGTTTCGCCAGTTCGCGCGGCGCGGATTGTCCCAGGAATGCCAGCGCCAGCGCTTCCGGATCGATGGCCGCGTCCAGCGGCAGGCCATGCTCGAAGCCGCCCACCATATAGCGGCAGAAATGCGGCGATTCGGCCCGCGTTTCCACATACCAGCAGCCCGCATGACCCTGCACAAAGTATTCGCCGATAAAGTAGCCGAGCATGGTTTTCACCCATTGCCAGCTCTCGTCTCGGATAACGATGGTGCGCATGGCAGCATCGATGTACGGCAGGTATTCGGCCGCGTTCGTCAACACTTCGTGCGCGGGCTGGATCCCCAGGCGCTCGACAAAGTTCACCAGCGACGTACCCAGCGCGTCATAGTAAGCGTCGAAACCCGCTTGGCTTTGTTGCAATAATTGTTCTTGTTCGTTCGACAGCATTCACACTCCACAGACATTCTACAATTCCGCCCATTGTCGAGAAACGGCGCGGATCCAACCTTCCCATATTTTACGCCACGCTCACCACCACGCCAGCGCGTTGCAGCAGGACCTGGTTGCGGGCGGACAAATGCATCACCTGCAGGTGCTTGCCCGCCTTGTCATAGCGCTCATACAAGGTTTCAATGGCGGCGATGGCCGAGTGATCGGCCATATGCATGTAGCGGCAATCGAGGATGACGCAGGCCGGATCGGCGGTCGGCTGGAACAGTTCCTGGAAGTGCGTGGCCGAAGCGAAAAACAGGGTGCCGTGCGGCACGTACACGCGCACGCCCGGAGTCTTGTCATCGATGTCGGCGCGCATGTCGCGCGCATGTTGCCAGGCAAAATTCAAGGCGGCGATGACGATGCCGCACAGCACGGCCATCGCCAGGTCGGTGAATACCGTGATCACCGTCACGGCAACGATCACCAGCGCATCCTGCAACGGCACCTTGCCCAGCACGCGCAAGGAACCCCAGGCAAACGTCTGCTGGGCCACCACGAACATCACGCCCACCAGGGCGGCCAGCGGTATGCGCTCGATCAGCGGCGAGAGGAACAGGATGAACAGCAAAATCATCACGCCGGCCGTCACGCCCGACAGGCGCGAGCGGCCGCCGGAACTCAAATTGATCATCGTCTGCCCGATCATGGCGCAGCCGCCCATGCCGCCAAACAGGCCCGAGACGACGTTCGATGCACCGAGCGCGATGCATTCGCGGTTCGGCTGCCCCCGCGTTTCCGTTATCTCATCTGTGAGATTAAATGTGAGCAAGGTTTCCAGTAGCCCCACCATGGCCATCAGCGCCGCATACGGAAAAATGATGTGCAAGGTGCCCATGTCCAGCGGCACGGTGGGGAAATGCAGGGCTGGCAAGCCGCCGGCGATATGCGCAAGGTCGCCCAGGGTACGCGTCGGCAAGTTCAAAACATGGCTGAGCACGCCCACGCCCAGGATGGCCACCAGTGCTGGCGGCACGACCTTCGTGATGCGCGGCAGCACGTAGACGATGGCCATGGTCAGGGCCACCAGCCCTCCCATCACATACAAGGGCATGCCTTGCAGCCATGCTTCACCTTGCGCGGTGGCCTGGCGAAAGTGTTCCAGTTGGGCCATGGCGATGACGATGGCCAGACCATTCACAAAGCCCAGCATCACGGGATGGGGCACCATGCGGATCAGCTTACCCAGGCGCAAGATACCGAACATGGCCATCAAAATGCCACTCAGCACCACGGTCGCCAGCAGATACTGCACACCGTGCTGCGCCACCAGCGCCACGATCACCACGGCCATGGAACCGGCGGCGCCCGAAATCATACCGGGACGTCCGCCAAAGATGGCCGTGCATGCACAAATGATGAAGGCGCCATACAGGCCCATCAAGGGGTTCAACTGCGCCACCAGGGCGAAGGCGATGCACTCGGGCACCAGGGCGAAGGAGGTGGTCAAGCCCGCCAGGACGTTTTTTTGCAGGTTCGAGTACCACTCATCCCGAAAAGTTGTGTTGATCATTGATGCGTATCCAAAGTCGGAACAGGAAAATGCGGGCCTGATGGGCAATAAACAGGCGCAGCCATGCCAGCGGGTGTCACAGAAAAGCTGCGCTGAGGTCGATCGGAGCAGGAAAGTCGTCAGTGACTACATCGGTATGGCGGAAAGGGGAAGTTTCATCAAGGCGCCAGGCGGCGCGGCTGAGCTTGCCGGCATTATACAAGATGCGCAACCGGCAAAAATATGGACAAAAAAATAGCCCACTCGAAAGCGGGCTATTTTTTTCATCTGGAGGCGAGGACGGGAATCGAACCCGTCTAAACGGCTTTGCAGGCCGCTGCATAACCTCTTTGCTACCTCGCCAGAGGAACTGCTTGGATGCGCCTTGCGGCCCACCTTGATAACTGGAGCGGGAGAAGAGTCTCGAACTCTCGACCTCAACCTTGGCAAGGTTGCGCTCTACCAACTGAGCTACTCCCGCATTGGAGCTTGGTTACTGCCTAATCACGCCGCGTGCTGTGGCGGATAAAAAAAGGAAGCCAGCTTAGCTTCCCTTTAGAATTCTGGAGCGGGAGAAGAGTCTCGAACTCTCGACCTCAACCTTGGCAAGGTTGCGCTCTACCAACTGAGCTACTCCCGCATTGGAGCTTCTATTTTCTGCTACTGCCATCTTGCTGTACTGCTTCCAGCTTGCGCTGGAGCGGGAGAAGAGTCTCGAACTCTCGACCTCAACCTTGGCAAGGTTGCGCTCTACCAACTGAGCTACTCCCGCATACGAACCACTATTTTACTGCTTTTTACTACCGTTTACCAGTGCTGCTTTACTGCTGATCCAGCATTCACTGGAGCGGGAGAAGAGTCTCGAACTCTCGACCTCAACCTTGGCAAGGTTGCGCTCTACCAACTGAGCTACTCCCGCAGTGGACAACATTGTATCAGAAGCTCTACTACATCGCCAGTACTACTTTTTACTGCAGCTGCTGTTTTTACCTATGACACGATCCAGAAAACTGGAGCGGGAGAAGAGTCTCGAACTCTCGACCTCAACCTTGGCAAGGTTGCGCTCTACCAACTGAGCTACTCCCGCGTCATCAACAACAGGCCAGCATTATAGAGGGATTACAGGGGCTGTCAACGGGCAATATCTGGTCTTTTGCAAAATATTCCGCACAAAACAGCCGCCTGCCTGTTCTTAGTGCAAATTCCCCGCTTTTTCCTTGATGAGAGGCCATGCCAGGCGCAGGTAATAGAACATCGACCATACCGTCAGCACGCAGGCGATCCACAGCAGTTTTTCGCCCCACACATGGGTATCGATCGCGCCGAAGATCACATCGTGGTAGAGCAGCAAGGGGATGGCCGTCATTTGCGCGGCCGTTTTGATCTTGCCGATCGAGCTGACTGCCACCGATTTCGATGCGCCGATCTGCGCCATCCATTCGCGCAATGCGGAAATGGTGATTTCGCGGCCGATGATGATGAAGGCCAGCACGGCATTGACACGGTCCAGCTGCACCAGCACCAGCAAGGCGCCCGCCACCATCAGCTTGTCGGCGACCGGGTCGAGGAAGGCGCCAAAGGCCGAGGTCTGGTTCCAGCGCCGCGCGAGGAAACCATCGAACCAGTCGGTCACGGCGGCAACAATGAAGACCAGGGTGGCAACCAGGTTCTGGTCGCCATGCAGCAGCATGGACGGCGGCAGATAAAACACGCCGACGACGAGTGGAATCAGGGCCACGCGCAGCCAGGTCAAAAGGATGGGAATATTAAAAGGCATAAGGAAGCAATCGGCCGACGGGTAAATTGAACATGAAGAAAGCGTGAAGAAAGCGCCACTAGTCTACATGGCCCGGGGGTATTAGCCTAGTCCGCTTGCGGCAGCGCCGGGCCAGGCCATCATCCATCAATGCAGCTGCTTGTAGATTTCTTCCGCAAGTTGCGTCGAAATCCCCTCCACCGACATCAAATCCTCAACGCTGGCATCGACCACGCCGCGCAAGCCGCCAAAGCGCGACAGCAGTTTCTGGCGGCGCTTGGCGCCTATGCCCTCTATCTCTTCCAGGCGCGAAGTCTGGCGCGTCTTGGCACGCTTGGCGCGCATGCCGGTAATGGCGAAGCGGTGCGCCTCGTCGCGGATTTGCGCGATCAGCATCAGCGCGGCCGATTCCTTGCCCAGTTCCTGCGCCGGGCGGCCATCGACGAACAGCAGTGTTTCCAGGCCCACCTTGCGCCCTTCCCCCTTGGCCACGCCGACAATCAAGCTGATATCGAGTCCCAGTTCGGCAAACACCTGGCGCGCCATTTCAATCTGCCCCTTGCCGCCGTCGATCAGCACCACGTCGGGCATGACGCCATCGCCATTCGCCACTTTTTCATAACGACGCATCAAGACCTGGCGCATGGCCGCGTAATCGTCGCCGGGGGTGATGTCATTGATGTTATAGCGCCGGTATTCGCCATTCTGCATGGCGTGGTGATGGAATACCACGCACGACGCCTGCGTCGCCTCACCCTGCGTGTGGCTGATGTCGAAACACTCCACGCGCAGGCTGTCGAGGTCCTCCGTTTCCAGGCGTAGCGCTTCGGCCAGCGCGCGCGTGCGCGATTGCTGCGAACCCTGCTCCGACAGCAAGCGCGCCAGCGAAATCTCGGCGCCCTTTTGCGCCATCTCCAGCCATTGACGGCGCTGTCCCTGCGGCTGGAAGATCAGGTTGATGCGGTGGCCGCACTGTTCCATCAATGCCACCATCAGGGCCGGCTGGTCGAATTCGATACTCAGGATCAGGGTGCCGGGGATGAATTTTTCCGTGTAGTGCTGCGCCAGGAAAGCGGCCAGAACTTCCACCTCGATCGGCTCTTCGGCAATCGCCGCCGCATCGCTGAGCTGGCTGGGGAAGTAGGCGCGGTCGCCCAGGTGACGCCCGCCCCGCACCATGGCCAGGTTGACGCAGGCGCGTCCGCCCTGCACCAGCACGGCGAGGATGTCGACATCGGCGTCGCCCGTCGTTTCCATGCTTTGCTGGTGCAGCACGCGCGATAGCGAAGCGATCTGGTTGCGCACCACCACCGCCTGCTCGAATTTCAGCTCGGCGGCAAAGGCGTGCATTTTCTTTTCCAGGTCAGCCATCACTTCGCTCTGACGCCCGCGCAGGAAGCGTGCCGCGTTTTCGACGTCGTTTTTATAATCTTCCTTGCTGATCAGGTCCACGCAGGGCGCGCTGCAGCGGCCGATCTGGTGCAGCAGGCAGGGCCGCGTGCGGTTGGCGTAGACGCTGTCCTCGCAGATACGGATCAAGAACACCTTTTGCAGGATCTGCATCGATTCCTTGACGGCCCAGGAACTGGGGAACGGCCCGAAATACTGGTTCTTCTTGTCCACCGCGCCCCGGTAATACACCATGCGCGGCGCATCGCCGCTGGTAATCTTCAGGTAGGGGTAGGACTTGTCGTCGCGGAACAGGATGTTGTAGCGCGGCTGCAGCGCCTTGATCAGGTTGTTTTCCAGGATCAAGGCTTCCGCTTCGCTGTGCGTGACGGTGGTTTCCAGGCGCGCGATGCGCTCGACCATCATGGCGATGCGGGGACTGGCCAGGTTTTTCTGGAAGTAACTGGAGACACGTTTTTTCAGGTCTCGCGCCTTGCCGACATACAGCACCTTGTCGGCGGAGTCGAAATAGCGGTACACGCCGGGCAAGTTCGGCAACTTGGCGACAGTGGCCAACACCTGCACGCGCGGGTCGGGCGGCGTTTCCGCCAAGGATGGTTCTGGGCTTGCTTCGGTCATTGCTGGCTCATTGTGCACTTATAGTTACACTGCTTGCTCTACGATCACGAACGCGACCGCATATTCTTCTTCATCGCTGATCGTCACTTGCGCGCTCAGCCGGTTTGTTGCCATGAAGTCCGCCAGCACGCCGCTGCAGACGATCATCGGCTTGCCGCTGGGGTGGTTCAGCATCTGCGCGGCGGGCCATGTCATCGGCATGCGCAAACCCAGGCCGATGGCCTTGGAAAACGCCTCCTTGGCCGCAAAGCGGGTGGCCAGGAAGCGCACGCCGCGCACGGCGTTCCTGGCGCTGCGGGCACGGAATTTTTCCAGCTCCTGCGGCCCCAGTATTTTCTGTGCAAAACGCTCGCCGTGGCGGGCCAGGGCCGCCTCGATGCGGGGAATCTTGCAGATATCGGTACCGATGCCGTAGATCATGGCGGTCTCCCTTGTGCGTGCGTTTATGCTTTGTTGCCCAGGCGCGTGGCCACCATGATGGCCTTCATTTCACGCACAGCATTCTCCCAGCCGACAAACACGGCGTGCGCGACGATGGCGTGGCCGATGTTCAGTTCAGTAATATCCGGAATGGCGGCAATCGCCTGCACATTGGTGTAATGCAAGCCGTGGCCCGCGTTGACCTTCAAGCCACGGCCCACGCCGAACAGCACGCCCGCCTTGATGCGTTCCAGCTCGGCCAATTGCTCGGCGCCTGCCGTATCCGCGTAGCGCCCCGTGTGCAGCTCGATCACGGGCGCACCGAGTTCGGCGGCGGCGGCGATCTGCTGCTCGTCGGCATCGATGAACAGGCTGACGCGGATGCCCTCGCCTTGCAATTGCTTCACCGCCGCCTGCACTTCCTTGAAGTAGCGCACCACGTCCAGGCCACCTTCGGTGGTCACTTCGGTGCGCTTTTCGGGCACCAGGCAGACGTCGGCAGGCTTGATGCGGCAGGCGAAATCGATCATTTCCTGCGTCACAGCCGCTTCCAGGTTCATGCGCGTGAGCAATTGCGGTGCGATGGCGATCACGTCCGCATCCTTGATGTGGCGCCGGTCTTCGCGCAAATGCAGGGTGATGGCATCGGCGCCCGCCTGTTCGGCCAGCAGGGCCGCGCGGATTGGGTCCGGATAGGCGGTGCCGCGCGCATTGCGCAAGGTGGCCACGTGGTCGATATTGACGCCCAGGTCGATGACGGGGCCGGAAGGCTGCAGAAAGCTCATAGTGATGGTATCCGTAAAGTGCCGTAGCGCTGCAATGTAAAGAGCAGCACTACAGCTGCATTAAATCGATCAGTATCTGGCGCGTATTCAAGGTGGCGCCCCCCAGTTGATGGGCCAGCAAAAAGCGCATCAGCAACTTGCTTTGCGCCTGCGTGGCCACGTCAAGATAATCTTCGCGCTCCATGTCGAGCAGGGTCTTGCCCGTGATCTTCGGCCAGACATCGCTGGCGCGTGCCGGACGTGGCCCCCGTTCCGGGTCGACCACGTACACCTGCCCCGCCTCGACGGCCTGGCGCGTGCCCGTGCAGCACGTCAGGTCGGCCGCCACGCCCGTTTCCTTGAGCAGGGCGCGCTCGAACTTGCGCAGCACGATGGGTGGCGGCTCATTGTGCGCCAGTTGATTCAAGGTAGCAACGTAGTGGTCGAACAGGACGGGATGCGGGTCGTCGCGCGCCAGCAGTTTCACCAGCAATTCGTTCAGATAAAAGCCGCACAGCAGGGCCGTCTTTTCCAGCGGCAGCATGCCTCCCACCCATTCGGCGCCCGTCAAAATACGCAGTTCGGATTTGCCCGTCCAGCCCGCCTGCAGGGGCTGGAAGGTCTGCAGTACGCCGCGCAACTGTGAATGGGGCCGCTTGGCGCCCTTGGCGACGAGCGCAATGCGGCCGTATTCGCGCGTAAACACGTCGACGATGAGGCTGGTTTCTTTATGCGGATAGCTGTGCAGCACGAAGGCTGGCTGGCCCGTGACCTTGCCGTCGCGCGCGGGCGGACGGCTGCGCCTTGGCGGCGGTGCGGAAGTTGCGGCCGGCGGCGCGATGGCCACCGGCGCGGGGACAGGTACGCAGACAGCAGATGAAGCTGGCGCGAGCTCAGACTGCGCTGGCGTGGTGGTGCTCATGCGTGTGGCGTCGCCCCCGGGTTGCGGATTACTCGTAGCCGTAGGCGCGCAAGCCCGCCTCGTTGTCGGCCCAGCCCGATTTGACCTTGACCCAGATTTCCAGGTACACGGGGCCGCCGAACAGTTTTTCCATGTCCAGGCGGGCCTGGGTGGAGACTTCCTTCAGGCGCGCGCCCTTGTTGCCGATAATCATGGACTTGTGCGTATCGCGCTCGACCAGGATGGCGGCGAACACGCGGCGCAGATCGCCTTCCTGCTCGAATTTCTCGATCAGCACGGTACTCGTGTACGGCAATTCGTCGCCCACGAAGCGGAACAATTTTTCTCGCACGATTTCCGAGGCAAGGAATTTCTCGCTGCGGTCCGTGATGTCGTCAGGTCCGAAGATGGGCTGGTTTTCCGGCAAGAAGCGCTTGATCTCGTTCTGCAAGCCTTCCAGCTGAAAATGCAGCTTGGCGGACACGGGCACGATGGCGGCGAAGTCGCGCATGGCGGCGATCTTTTGCGCGAACGGCAGCAGCACGGCCTTGTCCTTGACGCGGTCGGATTTGTTGATGACGAGGATGCATGGCACTTCCTTCGGCAGCAGGTCCATCACTTGCTGGTCGGCCGGACCAAAGGTGCCCGCCTCGATCACGTACAAAATCACATCCGAGGAAATCAGGGTGTTCGTGACGGTCTTGTTCAGCGTCTTGTTCAGCGCGTTCGAGTGGCGCGTCTGGAAGCCGGGCGTGTCGACGTAGATGAACTGCGCATCCGGCACCGTCTGGATGCCCGTGATGCGGTGGCGCGTGGTTTGCGCCTTGCGCGAAGTGATGCTGACCTTCGCGCCGATCAGCACGTTCATCAGGGTCGATTTGCCCACGTTGGGGCGGCCCACGATGGCGATATAGCCACAGCGGAAGTTGTCGGGCATTTTAGTGGCTGTCATGCTAGTGTCGATTCTGTTTAGTGTGAGCGGCGATCGCCGGGGCCGCAGGGGCTGCCGCGTCGTCGCTCTGGATGGTGGCAATGCCGGCCAGCTTGAGCTGGGCGGCGCGCGGTTTGGGCTTGCGGCTGGCGGCTGGCGACTTCAACAGCGCCTGCTCGGCCACGTCCAGCGCCAGTTTTGCGGCGGCTTGCTCACCGGCGCGGCGGCTTCCGCCACGGCCGTAGACCTGGATGTTCAATTTCGGCACCAGGCACTCGATCTCGAATTCCTGGCTGTGGGCGGCGCCATGGGTGGCCACCACGTTATACTGTGGCAGCGAAATTTTCTTGCTTTGCAAAAACTCCTGCAGCAAGGTCTTGGCATCCTTGCCCAGGGTTTGCGGATCGACCGAATCGAGGATGGGAATGTAGAAGGCGCGGATCACCGTGCTGGCGGCGTCGAAACCCGTATCGAGGAAAATCGCGCCCAGCAAGGCTTCCAGGGTATCTGCGAGGATCGATGGACGGCGGAAACCGCCCGACTTCAACTCGCCTTCGCCCAAGCGCAGGAATTGCGACAATTCCAGCTTTTGCGCGATCTCATACAGCGACTGCTGCTTCACCAGGTTGGCGCGCAGGCGCGACAGGTCGCCCTCGTCGATGGACTTGAAGCGTTCGTACAGGATGGAGGCGACCACGCAGTTGAGGATGGAGTCGCCCAGGAATTCCAGCCGCTCATTATGCAAACTGCTGTGGCTACGATGCGTCAAGGCTTGCTGCAACAGGCCAGCATCCTGGAACGTATAGCCTAAACGGGTTTGCAATAGCTGAAGATTCATTGTTGTTTCTGTATCATCTGAGTAATTCGGCTGGCCGCCGCGCGGGGAATCGGCGCGGCAGCCATGGGTGGTCTCTGGAGACCTGGCCGGCCTAGTGTATGCCGCCCACGCGTTTCGGGTTACTGAAGTTCATCCACACCAGGAATGCCTTGCCGACGATGTTCTCGTTCGGCACGAAGCCCCAGTAGCGGCTGTCCGCGCTATTGTCGCGGTTATCGCCCATCATGAAGTAATTGCCTTGTGGCACCACACACGTAAAACCGTCTTCGTTGTAGTTGCACGCATCCTTGTGCGGGAAATCCTTCACTTCGCGCAAGTTCAACGTGGGAGCCGGTTCGTCGTTGAGGATGCGGTGGCTCACGCCCGTCAGATTTTCTTCCAGCTGCTTGTGATACACAGTGCTTTCGTCATCGAGGTAGTCGTCCAGCGGCGTGTACCGCACTTCCTTGCCGTTGACCGTCAAGCGCTTGTTTTCATAGGTGATTTTATCACCGGGCACGCCGATCACCCGCTTGATATAGTCTTGCGACATATCTTTCGGGTACTTGAACACCATCACGTCACCGCGCTGCGGATCGTTGACTTCAATGATGCGCTTGTTGACGATCGGCAAACGGATGCCATAGGTGAACTTGTTGACCAGGATCAAATCGCCCACCAGCAAGGTCGGCACCATCGAGCTCGACGGGATCTTGAATGGCTCGTACAGGAACGAGCGCAGGCAGAACACCAGGGCGATGACGGGGAAGAAGCTGCCCGAATACTCGACCCAGGTCGGCTGGCGCAACAGCGCTGCCTCAATGGTCGCGCGGCTGCCGCCCGCATCGGACTTGATGCCCTCAGCGGCCAGCTTGGACTGGCGCGCATCGAAATCAGCCAGGGCGCGGTCGGCCGCCTTGCGGCGCTGCTTGGACAGATAAAACACATCCAGGCACCAGACCAGGCCCGTCAACACCATCAGCACGAACAGGATTAAAGCGAAGTTCCCTAAAATTACTTGCAGGTTCATTATTAACCATCCACTTGTAAAATTGCCAGGAATGCCTCTTGCGGGATTTCCACGGAACCTACTTGCTTCATGCGTTTCTTACCCGCTTTTTGTTTTTCCAGCAATTTTTTCTTGCGGCTGATGTCGCCGCCATAGCACTTGGCCAGCACGTTCTTGCGCAAGGCTTTCACGTTCTCGCGCGAAATGATGTTCGCGCCGATGGTCGCCTGGATGGCCACGTCGAACATCTGGCGCGGGATAAGTTCGCGCATCTTGGCGGCCACCTGGCGGCCACGGTACTGGCTGTTCGAACGGTGGACGATGATGGCCAGCGCATCGACTTTTTCGCTGTTGATCAGCATGTCGACCTTGACCACGTCGGCCGCGCGGTATTCCTTGAACTCGTAATCCATCGAGGCATAACCGCGCGACGTCGATTTCAGGCGGTCAAAGAAGTCCAGCACGATCTCGGCCATCGGCATTTCATACACGAGCTTGACCTGGCGGCCGTGGTAGCTCATGTCCATCTGGATGCCGCGCTTGCCGATACACAGGGTAATCACGGAACCCACGTATTCCTGCGGCATATACAGATTGACCGTGACGATAGGCTCGCGCACTTCCTCGATGCGCGACGGATCGGGCATCTTCGACGGGTTGTCGACGTTGATCATGGTACCGTCGCGCTGGATCACTTCATACACCACGGTTGGCGCCGTGGTGATCAGGTCCATATCGAATTCGCGCTCGAGGCGTTCCTGCACGATTTCCATGTGCAGCAAGCCCAGGAAGCCGCAGCGGAAGCCGAAGCCCAGCGCCTGCGACACTTCCGGCTCGTACATCAGGGCCGCGTCGTTCAGTTTCAGCTTTTCCAGCGAGTCGCGCAGCGCGTCGTACTGGTTCGCTTCCACGGGGAACAGGCCGGCGAACACTTGCGGCTGCACTTCCTTGAAGCCAGGCAATGGCGCGGCGGCAGGACGGCTGACCAGGGTGACGGTATCGCCCACCTTGGCCGCCTTCAATTCCTTGATGCCGGCGATGATGAAGCCCACCTGGCCTGCCGACAATTGCGGCAAGGATTGCGAACGGGGAGAAAATACGCCGATGTCTTCCACCAGCTGCACCGAATCGGTGGCCATCAGGCGGATCTTGTCTTTCGGTTTCAGGGTGCCGTTGACCACGCGTACCAGCATGACCACGCCCACATAGGCGTCATACCAGGAATCGACGATCAGCGCCTGCAGCGGCGCATCGGGGTCGCCCTTCGGTGGCGGCACCTTGACGATCAGCTGCTCGAGCACGTCCAGCACGCCGAAGCCCGTCTTGGCCGAGCAATGCACGGCGTCGGCCGCGTCGATGCCGATCACGTCTTCGATTTCGGCAATGGCGTTCGGTGGGTCCGCGTTCGGCAAGTCGATCTTGTTCAGGACGGGCACCACTTCCACGCCCAGGTCCAGCGCCGTATAGCAGTTGGCGACCGTTTGCGCTTCCACGCCTTGCGACGCGTCAACCACCAGCAGCGCGCCTTCGCACGCGGACAGCGAGCGCGACACTTCATAGCTGAAGTCGACGTGACCCGGTGTATCGATCAGGTTCAGGTTGTAGATCTGGCCATCGCGTGCCTTGTAGTGCAGGGCCGCCGTCTGCGCCTTGATGGTAATGCCGCGCTCGCGCTCCAGATCCATCGAATCGAGCACCTGCGCCTCCATCTCGCGGTCGGACAAGCCGCCGCACAATTGAATGATGCGGTCAGCCAGGGTCGATTTACCGTGGTCAATATGGGCGATGATGGAGAAGTTGCGTATGTTATTCATTAACTAATATATGTGCGAGTGACAACACTGCTTTAACAGGAATCAAGGGGATCATGTCCGGGCCAAACAGGGCCAACACCGGGCGCCCCACTCATGATGAAAAAAGCGCTCCGAGCAGGACATCTGCATGCCCAGGCGAGCGCTTTTGAAGCGACAGAAGCTGCTGCCTCGGACAGTAGCTTTTTCGACCTTCCCATTTTACCGGATTTCAGAGTAGAAAGCCCGTCTTTCAGAGGCCGGCACTGGGCAAGCCGACATTTTCAGCTGTTTACAGCACCAGGATGGTGCAATGCAGCGTGAATATTGTTATTTAAGCTACGAAAGGTAGCGACGCACGGCAGCCTCGTCCAGAAAATAATGGCAGAGCTCCGGCTGCGCCAGGTCGCCAAACAGCACCGGCACCAGTTCGTCGAAGCGCGCCAGCAGCGAGGCATCGGGCGAGGCATCGATATCGATCACTTCCACCGTAAACGGCTTGTCAGGCGACTGCAACAGGAACAATGCGTCAAGCATATCCTGGCATAAATGGCAGTAACTGCGGGAATAGAGAGTGAAGTGCATATTTTTGTGACGGCGCAGAGGAAGGCTGGGGTCAGACGGGGACGCCTAGTCCCGACGGGGGAATTCAAGCCAGTGGCTTGAATTCCGATCCCGCAGGGACTACCCCCAGAATTTACTTGGCTGACGGGCGCAGCGAGACGAATTGCGCCGTATTGCCACGGCGCACCAGCACGGCCGACGGCTTCTTCGGATCGAGCTTGGCCACCAGGGCATTGAACTGCTTGGCATCTTTCACGGCAACGTTGTTCAATTGCAAGATCACATCGCCAGGCTGCAGGCCCGCCAGGGCCGCCACCCCACCCGCATCGTCGACCAGCGCGCCCGCGTCGATCCTCAATTCCTGCTTTTTCTCGGCCGGCACGTCGCTGACCTTCAGCCCCAGTGCATTGACGGCTTGCGCTTCCGACTTCTTGGCCGTCTTGTCGCCTTCCAGTTCGCTCACGGTGATGGGCAAGGTCTGCTGCGCGCCATTGCGCCAGATGGTGATGTTGGACTTGCCATTAAGAGTGGCGTCACCGACCAGGCGCTGCACGTCGGACCAGCGCTCGATGGCCGCGCCGTTGAATTTCAGGATGATGTCGCCCGGCTTGATACCCGCCTTGTCGGCCGCGCCACCCGGCTCCACCATCGACACTTGCGCGCCCTTGGCGTTCGGCAAGCCCAGCGATTCCGCCACGTCCTTGCTCACTTCGCCGATCTGCACGCCGATGCGCCCGCGCACCACTTTACCCGTCTTTTTCAGCTGCTCGCCCACGCGCATGGCTTCATCGATCGGTACGGCAAATGAAATGCCATTGTAGGCGCCGGACAAAGTGGCGATCTGCGAGTTGATGCCGATCACTTCGCCGCGCATATTGATCAAGGGACCGCCCGAGTTGCCAGGGTTGACGGCCACGTCGCTCTGGATCAGGGGCAGGTAGTCGCCCGTATCGCGGGACTTGGCGGAAATGATGCCGGCCGTCACCGTATTTTCCAGGTTGAATGGCGAACCGATGGCGATCACCCACTCGCCCACGCGTATCTTGTCCGAGTCGCCGATGGTCAGGCGCGGCAGGTTGGCGCCCTCGATTTTCAGCAGGGCCACGTCGGTGCGGGCGTCAGCGCCGATCACCTTGGCCTTGAATTCGCGCTTGTCCGTCAGGGTCACGTACACCTCGTCGGCGCCATCGACCACGTGGGCATTGCTCAGCACGTAACCATCGGCCGAGATGATGAAACCGGAACCGACGCCGCGCTGCACTTCCTGCTCCTGCGGCACGGCGCGACGACCGCCACGCGGTGCCTGCTGGCGCGGCACAGGCATGGCGCCGCCAAAGAAGCGGCGCAGGAATTCCTGCATTTCCTGTTCATCCTGGCCGCCCGCACCGGGCGTATTCATCTTCAGGCGCTCGGTGGTACGAATATTCACCACGGCCGGACCGACGGCATCGACCAGGTCAGCGAAATCAGGCAACTTCACGGCCGGCACGGCCGCGTGCGCCTGTGGCGCCAGGCCCAGCATAGTGGGAGCGAGAAAGAGACCAGCCGTACCGAACAATAAGGCGGAAAGCGTCTTCACTGAAAACGACTTGCTGGCGACACACATGTTTTTTTTCATGGAAAGGATCTTTTCGAGTATTAAAACGGATCAGGCGATTGCCTACGCGCATGATTGGCCGTCATGACGGAGACCCAGGGGTAAACACACCTGGCAGCGCGCATGGAAAGCAATGCAACAATATATCGCAAAAGCAAGATATTGCCAGCACAGAGTGTCAATCGTAGCGAAGTCCGGTGTCAAGAGGGCCAGGGGCAAGTTAAGCCTGGCATAAGATGCCGCAGCGCTAGCGCTGTGCCAGCGGCCCCGCCTCCAGCGGCTCGGCAGTGCCCAGCGGCACGATGGCAGAGGACAGGGGTTGCAATGGCTCCGCGTGGACAGCCTGCTCGTCAGGCGCCGCCTCGGCGGCCAGGCGCCTGGCCAGGCGTGCGTCGAATTCGGCGCCCAAGGCATGGCCGCACTGCTCCGAGCGCAGCACGTCACCGATCAGGCGATAGGCATTCCAGGCTTGCCGCCCCGATGGCGTATCGAGGGCCGCGAAAGCCAGTTCGAGTTCGCTCGCCGCCAGCTCACCATCGGCCAGGGCGGAAATCGTCTCGTGCAATCGTGTATGCGTATCCATGATGGGTCCTGCCATTTCAAGAGAATAGTTGCGGAAACCGGACGCAGCCATGCCAACCTCATACTCCCCAGATTACCAGCGCTTGTCAATCGGCATATCCAACAACGGTTTCAATTTCTCCGCGATCACTTCGCGCGCGCGAAAAATGCGGCTGCGCACGGTGCCAATGGGGCACGCCATGATTTCCGAAATCTCTTCATAGCTGAGGCCCTCGATCTCGCGCAGCACGATGGCCGTGCGCAGCTCGATGGGCAGCACTTCCATGGCCGCATTGACGGTGACTGCAATCTGCTTGCTGGCCAGCACGGATTCGGGCGTATTGTTGTCGCGCAATTTAGTGCCGTCATCGAAGGATTCCGCCTGCTCGACGTCGGCATCGCAGGACGTGGCGGCGCGCCGCCCCTGCGTGACGAGATAATTCTTGGCCGTATTGATGCCGATGCGATACAACCAGGTATAAAAGGCGGCATCGCCGCGAAAATGGCGCAGCGCCCGGTATGCCTTGATAAAGGTTTCCTGCACCACATCTTCGGCCTCCGCCGGGTCATTCACAAGTCGCGACACAAGACGCATCAAGCGGCGCTGATATTTCGATACCAGCACATCGAATGCCCGTTTGTCGCCAGCCTGCACCCGCTCGACCAGTAACTGATCATACTCGCGCTCTGTGCTCACGCCCGATGCCCCTGTTCGCATGCAGCGTGGGCGCCTGTATGGATATAGAGTTGGCCCGCTGCAAGAAGTTCAGTGTTCGCCCCACTTTTATTCGTCCCCGCTCCGCGCCGCAATGGCCCGGCACGCCACGGCCAGCGGACGGAAGGCGGTGCAAGCGCTGCCACGCTGCACCAGCACCTGCGTGCGTCGCCCCGCGGCATCGGCCAGGCACAGCACCAGCAGCGATGGCCACAGGGTCGAACCGGGCAACAGGCGCAGCACAGGCGGCACCAACGGCGCCCCGCCATGTTCCAGATATACCCCCAGCCGCAACTGGCCGACCGGCGAAATATCAAGCACCTGCGGCTTTCTGCGCTTGCGCAGCAAAGCCAGCAAAAACACGCCGCCAGTCGCACTCGGCAGGGCACCGGGCCAGCCCAGCGCATAGCCGCCCACCAGCTGGCCGGGGCCAGGCTCGGACAGGGCCGCAACGCGCCACGCGCCGCTCAAGGGGCAGGCTGCCAGCACAGCACACAGCCCCAGCACCGCTTGCAGCAGGCGCAAACAGACAGGCGTGCGAATGACAGCCGCTACCGCGATCGACATAGTGACAACTCAAAGGGGAAAACATCAGGCGCGCCGGCACCATGCCGGGCAAATTCAGGCACCAACGAACGTTGGCACCGAATCAGCGCTCACTACGGTTTGACCGTAGCGAGCGCTTGAAAGTTCCTGCTTATTTCGCTTTACCGAAAATCAGCGTGCCATTCGTTCCGCCGAAGCCGAACGAATTCTTCACCGCATAATCGATCTTCATATCCCGCGCCGTGTTGGCACAGAAATCGAGATCGCAAGCCGGATCCTGGTTGAAGATGTTGATGGTCGGTGGCGACACCTGATGGTGCAACGCCAGGACCGTAAACACCGCTTCCAGACCGCCCGCGCCGCCCAGCAAATGGCCCGTCATCGACTTCGTCGAGTTGACGACCATATGCTTGGCATGCTCGCCGAAGGTGCGTTTGATACCCATCACTTCCGCCACGTCGCCTTGCGGGGTCGACGTGCCGTGCGCGTTCAGGTACTGAATCTGATCCGGATTCAAGCCTGCGTTGTTGAGGGCCGCGATCACCGATTTGCTGCCGCCGCTACCATCTTCCAGCGGCGAGGTCATGTGATAAGCATCTGCGCTCATCCCGAAACCATGCACTTCGGCATAGATCTTGGCACCACGGGCCACCGCGTGCTCATACTCTTCCAGCACCATGACACCAGCGCCCTCGCCCAGCACGAAGCCGTCGCGGTCGGCATCCCACGGACGCGATGCCGTTGCCGGATCGTCGTTGCGGGTCGACAAGGCACGAGCCGAGGCGAAACCGCCCAGGCCCAGCGGCGACACGGTCGATTCAGCACCACCGGCGATCATGACGTCGGCATCGCCGTACTCGATCATGCGCGCGGCAGCGCCTATGCTGTGCAAACCGGTGGTACACGCCGTCACGATCGCCAGATTCGGACCCTTCAGACCATATTTGATCGAAAGGTTGCCAGAAATCATGTTAATGATCGAGGCAGGCACGAAAAATGGCGAGATACGGCGCGGACCGCGCTTTTCGTACTCGGATTTGGTTTCCTCGATCAGCGGCAAGCCGCCGATACCGGAACCGATGATCACGCCGATGCGCTCGGCGTTTTCCTCGGTCACTTCCAGACCGGAGTCCTGCATCGCCTGGATGCCTGCAGCCATGCCGTAATGGATAAAGGTATCCATGTGGCGGGCTTCCTTACCGGAGATGTACTCTTCGATATTGAAACCTTTGACTTCACCGGCAAAATGCGTGGTGAAGGGCAATGCATCAAACTTGGTAATCGTGGCAATGCCGGATTTACCTTCAATGATTGCGCCCCACGCCTCGGCAATAGTATTGCCGACAGGTGAAACACAGCCCAGGCCGGTGACAACAACACGACGGTTTTTAGAACGGCTCAAGCGATTCTCCTGAAGTCGGTCAGACAGGCTTAGGCCTTGACGTGTGCGGTGGCGTAGTCGATCGCCTGTTGCACGGTGGTGATTTTTTCAGCTTGTTCGTCAGGGATTTCCATTTCGAATTCGTCTTCCAGGGCCATGACCAGTTCCACGGTGTCCAGGGAATCGGCGCCGAGATCGTCGACGAAGGAGGATTCGATTTTGATGTCTGCTTCTGCAACGCCCAGTTGCTCAGCGACGATTTTCTTAACGCGTTGTTCGATATCCGACATGTTATGGCTCCAAAGTGTGTGTTACGGAAAGTGCGCGCATTTTATCAGGTTTGCGCGTCCGAATACTAATTTCGGTGTCTGCTGCTAATTCGACCGAAGCTGCTGCTAAAAGATGTGATTATAGACAAAAACGATCGTTGAATCATGCCACAAACGCCCGCCCTGCCTGCCTTTCACATCAATTCATGTACATTCCGCCGTTCACGTGCAGGGTCGTGCCCGTGATATACGCCGCTTGCGGCGAGGCCAGAAAGGCCACCGCCGCTGCCACGTCTTCCGGTTTGCCCAGGCGGGACAGGGGAATTTGCGTCAACAGGGCCGCGTGCTGCTCTTCGCTCAGGGCCTTGGTCATGTCGGTATCGATGAAGCCGGGGGCGATGCAGTTCACGGTAATGTTGCGGCTGCCGATTTCGCGCGCCAGGGCGCGGCTCATGCCTTCCACGCCAGCCTTGGCCGCCGCGTAATTCATTTGCCCCGGATTGCCCGACGAGGCCACCACCGACGTGATATTGATGATACGCCCAGCTTTGGCCTTCATCATGCCACGCAGTACTGCGCGCGACAGGCGGCCGACGGCCGACAGGTTGGTGGAAATGACGCTATCCCACTCGTCATCCTTCATGCGCATGGCCAGCTGGTCTTGCGTGATACCCGCATTGTTGACGAGGATCGACAGGCTGCCATAGGTTTTCTGCACTTCATCGACGACGGCCGCGCAGCGCGCCGCATCGGTCACGTTCAGGACCAGACCCTTGCCCGCCACGCCTTCGGCGGCCAGGTAATCGGTGATGGCTTGCGCGCCGCTTTCCGAGGTGGCAGTGCCAACTACGGTGGCGCCCTGCTTGCCCAGTTCGGTGGCGATGGCGCGACCGATGCCGCGCGAAGCGCCCGTCACCAGCACGACTTGATTTGCTAAATTCATGAGTATCCTTAAAAACAAGCGCGGCAGGCAGGCTGCCGCAATCTGATGTTTATTTGAGCTGCGTCAAAATGCGTTCCAGCGAGGCCTGGTCAACAATGGCGTCGCCCACCAGCACCGGATCGATGCGCTTGGCCAGGCCCATCAGAACCTTGCCCGGACCGCACTCGATCACTTGCGTGATGCCGTCGGCAGCCACTTTCTGCATGGTTTCCACCCAGCGCACGGGGCTCGCTGCCTGGCGCACCAGCGCATCCTTGATGCCGGCGACATCGTTGACGATGGCCACGTCGACGTTGTTGATCAGGGCGATCTGCGGTGCGGCGAACGCCAAGCCGGCCATGTACTCGCGCAAGCGGTCCGATGCTGGTTTCAGCAACGACGAATGGAATGGCGCCGAGACGGGCAGCTTCATGGCGCGCTTGGCGCCCTTGGCCTTGGCCAGTTCGCAGGCACGCTCGACTGCAGCCGTGTGGCCGGCGATGACGACTTGCGCTGGGGCATTGAAATTGACAGGCTCGACCACCAGGGCCGGGTTCTCCGCCGCCGCTTCCGCACAGGCGGCGCGCACGTCGTCATCCGACAGGCCCAGCACGACGGCCATCGTGCCCTGCCCTACCGGCACGGCTTCCTGCATGGCTTGCGCGCGGAAGCGCACGAGCGGCACGGCATCCTTGAACGAAATGACGCCGGCGGCGACGAGCGCCGAGTATTCACCGAGACTATGGCCAGCAACAACGTTCGGCACGGGACCGCCCGCTGCCAGCCAGGCACGGTAGAAAGCCACGGCCGCCGTCAGCATCACGGGTTGCGTGTTGGTGGTCAGGTCCAGCTCTTCCTTCGGCCCTTCGGCGATCAGCTTGCCCAGGTCGAATTGCAGGGCTTCCGACGCTTCGGCCACGGTCTGCGCAACCACGGGGTTGCCGGCGAAACCGTCGAGCATCGCAATCGCTTGCGAGCCTTGGCCTGGGAAAACAAATGCAAATTGTGTCATGTCGACTCCGTTTTTTAATAGTATTGCGGGATTACATGCGCGCCAGCACGGCGCCCCAGGTAAAGCCGCCGCCCACGCCTTCCATCATGACGTTGTCACCCTTCTTGACGCGGCCGTCGCGCACGGCGATGTCCAGCGCCAGCGGGATAGACGCTGCCGAGGTATTGCCATGCTGGTCGACGGTAACAACCATCTTGTCCAGCGGCAAGCCGAGTTTCTTGGCCGTGCTGTTCATGATGCGGATGTTCGCCTGGTGCGGGATCAGCCAGTCGATCTGGTCCGATGTCATGTTGGCGTGGGCCAAGGCTTCGTGCGCGACCTTTTCCAGCACGGACACGGCCAGTTTGAACACGGCCGGGCCATCCATGTACAGGAAGGCACTGCCGGCCAGCGCCCCGCCTGCCACGCTGCCTGGTACGCTGAGGATGTTCGAGTGGCGACCATCTGCATGCAGCTTGGTAGCGAGGATGCCGGGCTCCTTGGAGGCCGTCATGACAATGGCGCCGGCGCCGTCGCCGAACAGCACGCAGGTGCCGCGGTCGTCGAAATTGAGGATGCGCGAAAACACTTCCGCGCCGATCACCAGCACATTCTTGTGCATGCCAGATTGAATAAAGCTATCGGCGGTAGCGACTGCATATACAAAACCGCTGCAGACGGCTTGCACGTCGACGGCGGCGCAGTTATTCGTGATGCCCAGCTTGCTCTGCACGATGCAGGCGGTGCTGGGGAAGCTGCCGAAGAAATCGGGGGTCGAGCTGGCGACGATGATCAGGTCCAGGTCGTTGCCGCTCAGGCCCGCCATTTCCAGGGCTTTTTTGGCCGCTTCCACGCCCAGGTCCGAGGAGTTTTGCGACGGCGCCGCGTAATGGCGCGCCGAGATACCGCTGCGCGAGACGATCCATTCATCCGACGTCTCGATGCCCTTGGCGGCGAGCTGTTCTGTCAAGTCCTGATTGGTGACGCGCTTCTCCGGCAAGTAGCTGCCGGTGCCGATAATTTTGCTGTAAGTTTTGCTAAAAACAGTCATGCAAGTACCCGTCCACTAAATGGTAGAGCTTGTTGAAGTAGGTTCATCCGGTACTGGCGTGCGCGGCATCAGCTCGGCGATCAGACTGGCCAAGTGCGCTTGCACGTCATTTTTTGCCGCATCAAAGGCACGGCGCAAGGCCCATTCAAACGAATAGGCATCGGCGCTGCCATGGCTCTTGAAGACAAGGCCACGCAAGCCCAGCAGGCTGGCGCCGTTGTAACGCGAAGGATTCAGGCGGTTGCCGATGGCCCTCAGGGCACCCCGGGCGATCAGTGCACCCAGCATGGTGATCGGGTTGCGCTTGAATTCGGAAGTGAGCACGTCCTTCATGAGGCGCGCCAGGCCCTCGATGGCCTTCAGGGTGACATTGCCGACAAAACCGTCGCAGACGACGATATCGGTCGTACCCTTGAAAATATCGTTGCCTTCCACGTTGCCGTAGAAGTTCAGCGCGCCACGCTCGTGGTCGGCCTGCAGCAGCTTCGCGGTGAGTTTCACCACTTCATTGCCCTTGATATCTTCCGTGCCCACGTTCAGCAAGCCGATCGTCGGGCGGGCTATACCTTCCATGGCGGACACCAGCACGGAACCCATGATGGCGAACTGGTGCAAGTGATGCGGTTCGCAATCGACGTTGGCCCCCAGGTCCAGCATGTAGGTCGGGCCGTTCTTTTGATTCGGCAGGATGCTGCAGATGGCCGGGCGGTCGACGCCGGACATGGTTTTCAATACATAGCGCGACACGGCCATCAGGGCTGCCGTATTACCGGCGGAAACGGAGGCTTGCGCCGCGCCGCTCTTGACCTGTTCGATGGCCACGCGCATGGAGGAATCCTTCTTGCGGCGCAGGGCCACTTCCAGGGGATCGTCCATGGTAACTTGTTCGGAGGCATGCAATACAGACAGGCGCGGATGCGTGTCGGCTTTATGTTTCTTCAGTTCGGCACGGATCACGTCTTCCAATCCAACAAGGATCAGTTCGGCTTCAGGCTCATGTTTTACGAAGGAAATTGCTGCGGCGATAGTGACTGAGGGACCATGATCTCCGCCCATGCAGTCGATAGAAATTTTGATTGTCATTTGTGTTGATTCAATACCGCTGCGGGCGTGCGGCAAGATGTGAATCGGACTGGAGCATATGCAGGGCGCAGCATGTCATGCACAGACCTGGACAGCGTGATTCAAAATGACGGGTGCGCAAGATGAATTGCAGCCGATAGAAAAGAAGAAGCGGCGCCACGCCGAATAACCACGCAACACCGCTTTCATCTTACCCAACAAAAACGTTGATTACTCGTCGTTTTTGGTCTTCAACACTTTACGGCCACGATAGAAGCCGTTAGGGCTGATATGGTGACGCAGGTGTGTTTCGCCGGTAACTGGCTCGACGCTCAATTGCGGCGCGACCAGGAAGTCGTGCGAACGGTGCATGCCGCGCTTGGAAGGGGTTTTCTTGTTCTGTTGAACTGCCATGATGACTCCTAATACATAAGTTCTAAAATTTTAGCACAATCGATTGGCAAATACATGCGAATCGAGTATCCCAGCGGCAAAGACTACCCGAAAATAGCCCGGACCGACATCGTTTATTACAATTACATTTTCACTACACTTGCCATACTCGATTACAACACGCGTTTGACACGTTCTTTACGCACTACAAATTATTCTGGCTTCAAGTCCTTCAGGGCCGCAAACGGCGACTTCTTTTCAGTCTTGAGAGCATCGAGCTGCGCCGTATCGGGGCAGACGTCGTGTTTGGGTACCTGCGGCAGGGCCAGCAAGGCTTCATCTTCGATCAGGGCCGCGGCATCCATGCTGCGGCTGCCGACGATCACGTCGATCGTTTCATCGTTGATGATTTCTTCGATCTCGTCCGCGTGCTCGTCATCCTTGCCCAGCATCAGAGTGGTCGTCGAATCAATTGCGTAAGCATACGGAGTCAGGCAGCGCTGGCAAACCAGCTGAACGGTGCCGTTGACCGACAAGGTCAGTTGTGGGTAGCCCAGCTTGCTGGTGCCGCCGACGATCTTCCAGGCGATCTCGCCGGAAGCATCTGCACAATCCTTGGTCAACCGGGTCATTTCAGCGACAGGAGTTACACCCTCGCGGCTCCCGCTGATACGACAAAAATCAAAGGCGTCGATCACAAAAGCATTCATTGGTAGAAAATTTCCCCGGAAAACCTGCGATAATAACAGGGTTTTCAGCACCGAGTCAAAGCCTAAGCATCTTTTTTGACGCAATGATTGCCGTATTCGTGACAAACTCAGTTATAAATTCATCAACACCGTCATGCCGCATGGGGCCTCAGTTAGGGGCTCTGCGCCCTGGAATTTGCGTGAAATTCCACTGACATCGACCAGTGCGGCCATGCCGGCCGCCATCCACTACCGAATGATACCAACTTCCGCCCCATTGCGCTTGATTCTTGCATCGAGTTCGACCTACCGCAAGGAATTGCTGCAACGCCTGCGCCTGCCTTTCGAGGTCGCCGTGCCCGATCTCGACGAAAGCCCCCTGTCAGGCGAAAGCCCCAGCGCCACAGCCCTGCGCCTGGCCCAGGCCAAGGCGCAGGCCGTACTCGACCGCCACCCTGGCAGCCTCGTCATCGGCTCCGACCAGGTCGCCACCCTGGATGGTGCGCAAATCGGCAAGCCGGGCAATCACGGCAATGCCCTGCTGCAGCTGCAAACCATGCGCGGGCGCCAGACCGTGTTCCACACGGCGCTGTGCCTGCTCGACGGGCGCCAGTCGCCCGCCGTGGCGCAAGTGGAAGATATCCAGACCCTCGTCACCGTGCGCGACTTGCCCGATGCCGAACTGGACGCCTACCTGCGCATCGAGCAGCCATATGATTGCGCCGGCAGCGCCAGGAACGAGGGCCTGGGCATCGCCCTGCTCGAACGTATCGACAGTGTCGACCCTACTGCCCTCACCGGCCTGCCGCTGATCGCCCTGACGGGCATGCTGCGCCGCGCTGGCGTGACGTTTTTTACATTTTAATCACCCTGGGGCCAGACCCGACGGGGCAGTGTGTTCCAGTGGAGCGCACTGCGATCCCGGAGGGACTGACCCCGGCCAATACAAAGCTAACAATATGACCGGCACCCTGTACCTGATTCCCAACCACCTCGGCCTGTCCGACAGCCCGGCCGACCCGCTGGCCCACATCATTCCCGAGCAGGTGCGGCAAATCACTTCGCAACTCGATTATTTCGTTGCGGAAAACGCCAAGACGGCGCGCGCCTTCCTGAAATTGATCGGCAACCAGCATCCGCTGGCCAAGCCCTTGCAGGAAATTACGATTTCCGAACTGAACGTGAATACCCCGGCGCAAGCGCTGGCCGGCTTGCTGGCGCCGCTGCTGGCGGGACGCGATGCGGGCCTGGTGTCGGAAGCGGGCGTGCCCGCCGTGGCCGACCCGGGCGCCGACCTGGTGCGCCTGGCGCATCAGCACGGCATTAAAGTGCGCCCGCTGGTAGGCCCGTCGTCGATCCTGCTGGCCGTGATGGCCAGCGGCTTGAACGGCCAGAGCTTCGCCTTCAACGGCTACCTGCCCACCGATGCGGCCCTGCGCGCCAAACGCATCAAGGAACTGGAACTGCGTTCGCGCATGGAAAAGCAGACCCAGCTGTTCATCGAAACGCCGTACCGCAATGCCGCCATGCTCGAAGCGCTGGTGGCGCAATGCGCACCTTCGACGCTGATCTGCGTCGCCACCGACCTGAGCCTGGACACGGAAAGCGTGCAAACGTGGAATGGCGGGCAGTGGAAGAAACAATTGGCTGCCGGCAAAGCACCGGACTTCCACAAGAAACCGACCGTGTTCCTGTTGTTGGGACAGTAAACGACAAACGCCACGAACATATTTGCCGTGGCGTTTTACTTTGCTCAACTACGATAGTTACGACACCTGACAAAACCGTCGCGAGCGGAAGGGAGAGGTGGCTAAGAAGCGCAACCGTACTCTAGTATGGTGAGCATCGCAGGCCGCCTATACCGACGCGCAGTAGGTTTGGCCAGGTGTCCTCAGACTCGGCGTGTGCCCGTGTTTTTCTGGCCGCCCTTACCTGTTTCCAGCACGAACTTGGCACCATCGTCGCGGCCCAATACCTTCACCAGGTACGGCATGACTTCGCGCAACATCGGCTCCAGCGTGTACGGCGGGTTCAAAATGAACATGCCGCTGCTGTGCAAGCCGAAACCGTCCGGCGACGGCGTGTTGACCGTCAGAGTCACGTGCAGCCAGTCCGAGCTGGGCAGTTGCTTGAGCTTGTCGGCGAACTGGCGCGATTCCATGCGCTGCAGCACCGGATACCAGACAGCGTAGATGCCCGACGGGAAGCGCACGAGGGCGTCTGCCAGGGTATCCTTGACCTTGCGGTAATCCATCTTGTCTTCATACGGCGGGTCGATCAGCACCAGCGCGCGGCGCGATGGCGGCGGCAGCAGGGCTTTCAGGCTCTGGAAGCCGTCGGCCTTGGTGATGAGCACGCGCTTGCCGCGCACGGTAGGACGCTCGCCCTGGGCCAGCGCATGCGCCTCGACCTTGCGGAAGTTGTCAGCCAGAATCTTTGCATCGGCAGGATGCAGCTCGAACAGGCGCAGACGGTCTTGCTCGCGGCTGACCTTGTCGGCGCAGTACGGCGACCCCGGGTAGTAGCGCATCTTGCCGCTCGGATTCATTTCCTTGATCAGCTTCATGTACTCGGCCAGCGAAGCGGGCAAGTCCGTGCGATCCCACAGGGGCGCGATGCCCGTTTCGTACTCGGCATTTTTCGAAGCATAACCACCGTCGAGCGCATACACGCCCGCGCCGGAGTGGGTATCGATATAACTATAGGCGGTATCTTTTTGATTCAGATATTGCAATAACTGAATCTGCACATAATGCTTCAACACATCGGCGTGATTACCCGCGTGAAAGGCGTGGCGGTAACTCAACATAAGCTGGCTAATTCCATAATAAAAATAAACAAAGGCGGGGCTGCGCTGACACCGGGCAGGGCATGAAAACAGACTGGAGGAGTCAGGCTGCGGGGCCAGGAAACAGCATGGACCAGCGTAATCAGCGCGCAATTACCAGCATTATCCACCAGAAAGGTGTATTGCATCAAAAAACACCGTTAAACAAGGCCATGCTTTCCCGGGACTGCCGCGGTCGGGCGCGGTAGAATACGCGCATCGGGCGCCCCGCGCCCATCAGACGACTAATTAGACACAGCCATGCACAGCCTGACCCTCACGACCGATAACCGCGCCGATGTCGCGGCAGCCCTGGCCGGCCCACGCTGGACGGTGGCCTGCCTGTGCGCGCTGTGGTGCGGCACCTGCGGCACTTACCGCGCCACGTTCGAGGAACTGGCCGCGCGCCACCCGGACACCGTCTTCGTCTGGATCGACATCGAAGACCAGGCCGATGTGGTGGGCGACCTCGACATCGACAACTTCCCCACCCTGCTGATCCAGCGCGAGAACAATGTGGCTTTCTTCGGCACGGTGCTGCCCGACGGCGGCCTGGCGCACCGCATGGTGCAGGCGCAGCAGGCGCTCAGCGGGGACGAACTGGCGGCGCTGGCCAGCAGCACACAGGAGCGGCGCGACTGGCAGCGCGACTGCAATTTGCGCAACATGCTGGCCGCCACCCTGGCACAATAAACATCAGGCCAGCCGCAGCGGCAGGCTGCGCAGCCGTTTCCCCGTCAAACTGAACACGGCATTGGCCACGGCCGGCGCGATCGGCGGCGTACCGGGTTCGCCCACGCCTTCGGGATGTTCGGCGCTGGCGATGATGATGGTTTCCACTTCGGGTGCCTGGCCCATGCGCAGCACGGGATAGTCGTGGAAATTGCCTTGCTCGACTTTGCCATCCTTGAAGGTAATCTCGCCACCCAGCGCCGCCGACAGGCCGAATAGCACGGCCGACTCCATCTGCTGGGCGATGATGTTCGGATTGACGGCAATGCCGCAATCGATGGCGCACACCACGCGCTGCACGCGGATTTCGCCATTTTCCACGGACACTTGCGCCACCTGCGCGACGATGCTGCCAAACGACTGGTGCAAGGCCACGCCATGCGCATGGCCGGGCGGCGCACTGCCCGCCTTGGCAACTGCCGCGTCGAGCACGGCCAGGTGGCGCGGATGTTTCGATAGCATGGCGCGGCGGAAAGCAATACTGTCCTGTCCGGCCGCATGCGCCAGCTCATCGATAAAACTTTCCTTGAAGAACGCATTGTGCGAATGCCCCACCGAGCGCCAGTAGCCTATCGGCACGGCACTGTCGGCGATCACGTGGGCGATGCGCTGGTTGGCGATTTCATACGGCATGTCGAATTCGCCTTCTGCCGTGGTCTTGTCAGGCCCCGCGCCGGGCAAGCCGAAGTTGCGTTGCAGAAACTGGTGCGTAATGGAACCGCTGACGGATTTATTATCCCAGGAGGCGATGCGGCCATGCTCGTCGAGGCGTGCCGAAAAACGGGCCAGCGCGGCGGGACGGTACATATCGTGCTGTGTATCCTGTTCGCGCGTCCACACCAGCTGCACGGGTGCACCATCGCACTGCAGCGCGATGGCCACGGCTTGCGCCACCATATCCACCTCCAGGCGGCGGCCAAAACCGCCACCGAGCAGCAGCACCTCGATCGTCACATCCTTCGCGTCGACGCCAGCCACCTTCGCCGCCACGTCAACGGCGATGCCGGGCGCCTGCGTCGAGACCCACAGCATCACCTTGCCATCCTTGACCTGCGCGGTACAGTTGACGGGTTCCATGGCAGCGTGCGCGAGGAACGGCGCGCGGTACTCGGCCTTGACGCTGCGCAAACCCTGCAAGCCCTTGCCCTCGACCTCGCCGCTGGCGTGGTAGGCATGGCCAGCTTCCGTGTCCAAGCGGCGGGCAAACTCCGCGTAGACGCCGGCGCTGGACAGGCCCGCTTGGGCACCGGCCTTCCACTGCATCGGCAAGGCGGCGGCGGCCTGCCTGGCGCGCCACCAGGTATCGGCCACCACGGCGACGCAAGAGGCACTGCGCTGCGCCAGGTGCGGCGTCAAGTCCAGCACCTTTTTGACGCCGGGCATGGTCAGGATGGGTGCCGCATCGAACGCGGCGAGGGTGTCGCCCAGGCGCGGCGGCAAATGCAGGGCCGCGTACAGCATGCCGGGCGGGCGCGCATCGATGCCGAAACGTGCGCTGCCATTCACTTTGGAAGGCGTGTCGCGGCGCGGCGCTGGCTGGCCGATCAGCTTGAAATCCCTGGGCAGTTTCAGCACGGGCGTGCCCGGGGCTACGCTGGCGGCGCGCTGCGCCAGGCTGGCGTAGCTGGCGCGCCGGCCGTCCGGGTGGATCACGGCGCCATCCTGCGTGCGGCATTGCGCGGCCGGCACTTGCCACTGCGCGGCGGCGGCGCCCACCAGCATGGCACGCGCGGACGCTCCCGCTTCGCGCATGGGAGCCCAGCCATCCTTCACGCTGGACGAACCGCCCGTGACGATCACGCCCAGCTCGCGCGCGGCCTTGGCCACCGTCCATTGCGCCAGCGCCTTGAGGCGGCCCTGGTCGTCCGGGTGGAAAGGCAGGCTATCCTTGAGCATGGCGACATTGCCAAAGATTTTATCCATGGGCGCCTGGATCAGCTTGACGCTGCTCAAAGGCACGTCGAGTTCCTCGGCCACCAGCATGGGCAAGGCCGTATGCACGCCCTGTCCCATCTCGCTGCGCGGCATGGCCAGGATCACCATGCCGTCCCCACCGATGGCGAGCCAGCCGTTCAGGGCCACGGCGCCATCCTGGAGCGGCAGCGGCGCGCTGCCGTTCAGGCGCTGGCGCGGCGGCAGCACGCCCCAGCCCAGCACCAGGGCGCCCACGCCGGCCACGCCGAGGCCCAGGCCTCCCAGCAGGAAACGGCGGCGCGACGGGGAGGATTGTGCGGCCATGGGCTATCCTTTATGGTGGTGATTGATCGATCCAGCGCTCTAGCATATCCTGCGCCAGCACCGGGCGGCTATAAAAATAACCTTGCGCCAGCTTGCAGCCATGGCGCAGCAGGAAGGCGGCCTGCTCTTCCGTCTCCACACCCTCGGCGATCACCGACAAGTGCATGCTCTTGCCCAGCTGGATGATGGCAATCGCAATCGCTTCGTCATTCACGTCCGTCGAGATATCCTTGATGAAAGAGCGGTCGATCTTCAGGGTTTGCACGGGCAACTGTTTCAGATACGCGAGCGAGGAATAGCCGGTGCCGAAGTCGTCGATGGCCAGTCCCACGCCGATGGCATGCAAATCGTTGATGAAACCAAGCGCATCGCCCGTATTCATGATCACCGATTCCGTCACTTCCAGCTGCAGGCGCTGCGGCTCCAGGCCCGTTTCCTGCAAAATATCGGCCACCATGCCGGCGATGCTGCCCCGCTCGAACTGCTTGACGGACAGGTTCACGGCCATCTTCGGCACGCGCAAGCCCTGCGCCTGCCAGCGCATCATCTGGCGGCATGCCTCGTCGAGCACCCATTTGCCCAGCTGGTTGATGAAACCGCTGTCCTCGGCCAGCGGGATGAAGCGTGCCGGCGGCACCAGGCCCAGTTCCGGGTGGTTCCAGCGCACCAGCGCCTCCACGCCGACCAGGCGGCCCGTGTCAATTTCCACCTGCGGCTGGTAATTGAGGAACATCTCGTTCTTTTCCAGCGAGCGGCGCAAAAAGGTTTCCAGGCGCAGCCGCTCGACGCCCTCGCCCGTCATCGACGGCGCATAGAAACGGTAGCCATTGCGCCCGCGCGCCTTGGCCTGGTACATGGCCACGTCGGCATTGCGGATCAACATGTTCAAGTCCAGCGCATCGTCCGGATACAGGCTGATGCCCACGCTGCAGGTGACGAACAATTCGTGGTCAGCCACCGTGAACGGCTGGTCGAACATGGTCATCAGCTTTTCCGCCACCTGCGTGGCGCCGTACTCGCCGTCGATGCATTCGAGCAGCACGATGAATTCATCGCCACCCAGACGCGCCAGGGTATCGCCCTCGCGCAAGCGGGCAGCCAGCTGGCCGGCCACCTTTTGCAGCAATTCGTCGCCCACATGGTGGCCCAGGGTATCGTTGACGTTCTTGAAACGGTCCAGGTCGATGAACAGCACGGCCAGCTGCTCCTGCTCGCGCGCGGCGCGCAGCAGGGCGTGCTGCAGGCGGTCGTGGAAAAGCAGCCGGTTCGGCAACGCCGTCAACGGGTCGTGGTGCGCCATGTGGTCGAGCTTTTCCTGCGACTCCTTGATCAGCGTGATGTCACTGAACACGCCCACGTAATGGGTGGTGACGGCGCGCGTGTCGCGCACGGCGCTGATGGTCAGCCACTCCAGGTAGATTTCACCGTTCTTGCGCTGGTGCCAGATTTCGCCGCGCCAGAAACCGCTGGCCTTCAACTCGCTCCACATGGCCTGGTAAAACGCCGCGTCGTGGCGCGCCGAGCGGTTCAGCGATGAATGGCGGCCCAACGCCTCCGCTTCGCCGTAGCCCGTGATCTGCGTAAAGGCGGGATTGACAGTGACAATGATGCCCTCGGCGTCGACCACCATCACGCCGTCGGCGATGTGTTCCAGCACGGTGGCCGACAGGCGCAGCTTTTCTTCCGCTTCCTTGCGCGCCGTGATATCGGCGTACACCCAGATGCTGCCTTCGTTGGGGCGCAGGGGGTCGAGCGCACAGCCGCTGACCAGCGCCCAGAACAGGCTGCCGTCGCGGCGCTTGTACTGGCGCTCCTCGCTGAAATCGCCGCCCATCGCCAGCGCCGGATACTGGCGCTCGCCCGCCTCTTCGAAGTCATACGACGTCATGAACACGATGGCGGTTGAACTGCCCGTCATTTCGGCGTGACCGTAGCCGAACAGCTCCTCGCAGCGGCGGTTGACGGAAATGATGCGGCGGTGGCGCACGAACATCACGCCGAACATCACGTTGTCGAGGATGGCGCTTTGCTCCGTCAGCAGCGCCTCGATGCGCATCTCGTGGTGCTTGCGCTGGCTGATGTCCGCAATGATGCCGTCGACCCAGGTGACGCCCTGCTCGCCCGCCTGCGGCTGGCCATTCTCGGCCACCCAGCGCTCGATGCCGAAGGCGTCGATGATGCGGTATTCCAGCGCATACGGCCGCACCTCAAGCACCGCCTGGCGCACGGCGCGGCGGTGCTCGCGGCGGTCTTCCGGGCAGATCAGGTCGGCCCAGGCGTGCGTGGTGCCCCGCATGAACTGGCGCGCCGAATAGCCGGCGATGTCTTCGATGGCATCGCTGACGAAATCGATGGGGCCGTCGGGCCGGTAGCGGAAGACGGCGCCCGGCACCTGCGTGACAATGGTGCGGAAACGCTCTTCGCGCTGGCCCACATCCTCGAACAACTGGCGGATGGCGGCGCGCATTTGCTCGAGCTGGGCCGTCAGGCGCCCCAGTTCGTCGTTGCTGTGCGAGGCCAGGGGCGTGTCGAAATCGCCGTGCGACAGGCGGTCGGAAAAGCGCGTCAGGCGGCGCAGGGGCTTCAACAGGCGGCGGTTCAGGAACAGCACGATCAGCGCCATCGACACGGCCAGTTGTGCGCCCAGCACGAAAATATAGGACATCTGCTTTTCGCGCAGCTCCTGCTGGCTGCGCGCATCGTCCATCTCGACGACGACGTGCCCGATGCGTTCGCCGCGCACGAGGATGTCGCGCTCGGCACGGTACAGATTGCCCACGGGCCGCTGCGGTGCCTGCAGGCTGATGAATTCCGTGTCGCCCTGCCCCAGCACTTTCACCAGCAGCACGGAGCGGTCGCGCATCACCGACTCGACCAGTGAATGGGCCGATTCCGCATTCATGTTCCACAGCGACTCCTGCATGCCCAGCGCCAGGATGTCGGCATTGCGCTGCAAGGCTTCGTTCAGACTGGTCCGCGCCGACTGGCGCTCATGCACGCCGACCAGCAGATAGCTGCCGAAGATGGCCGGCACGACCAGGCCCCCGAACACCACCACCAGCAGGGCGCCATAGATCGACGAGCCGTACAGCACGCGCAGGCTGGCGCGCAGGCGCTGATAGGGCGAATTAAACATGCGGCAACAGGGCAACAGGGATCAGGCAGGCGATCATGGAATTTTTTACAGGGGAATTCGGGTGATATGGCGGGGGAAAACTTTTTCAGGAGCAATTATGCATGGAAAAAGCGGGAAAAGTCACCAATAAACACGTGCCAATGGCGACGTCATGCCATATAGACAGGGCTGAAAAACCACACGCAGGCTGGCGCACCGGGCAAGCGCCAGCAGAAAAACGCGCGGCTTGCTATCATCGCGCCACTTTACCTCGAGGAACCACCATGACCTTCTCCATCTACTCCGCTTCCATCCCCGTCTTCAAACAGATCCTGGGCAGCCTGGCCGCCATCCTGGACAAGGCGGAAACGCATGCGCAAGACAAGAAAATCGACCCGAACGCCTTGCTGCAATTCCGTTTGTTCCCGGACATGCTGCCGTTCGTGCGCCAGATCCAGATCGCCACCGACTTCGCCAAGGGCTGTGGCGCGCGCCTGGCCGGCGTGGCCGTGCCACCGTATGAAGACAGCGAACAGAGCTTTGCAGAGTTGAAGGCGCGCATCGTGAAAACCATCGCCTTTCTGGAAAACCTGCCGCAAGCGGACATCGACGGCAGCGAAACGCGCGCCATCACCACCGGCAGCGGCGAAAAGACCAAGCACTTCACGGGCCAGACGTATTTGTTCCACTACGCGCTGCCGCACTTCTTCTTCCACGCGACGACGGCGTACGACATCTTGCGCCACAATGGCATCGAAGTCGGTAAAAAAGACTTTATCGGCAGCTATTGATCGTTGACGCTGAAAGATCTGGGGTCAGACCCTCGCGGACGCTGGCGCTGAGCTCAGCGTTAGCGGCCTTGGGGGTCTGACCCCGGCAGTCCAGGGGGTCTGACCCCGGCAATTGCTGCTGGCTTACCTAAGTATTCCGGCGCGGATAACCTTGAGAAAGAATCCGCACCCACACCACTTCCTTCTCTTCATCCGTCATCGATACCCAGTGGGCCACTTCCACTACACTGCGGCCGCAGCCGCGGCAGATTTCATCGAAGGTCGTCGAGCACACGGCCACGCAGGGCGTGTCTGGACGCGGCGGCAATTCCTTGCCACCCATCAGGACACCTTCGGCAAGCCGAGCTTTTCCCAGCCTTCGACGCCTAGCGCTTCCAGGGTGGCGATATTCTTGTCAAAAATCTCCGACGCTTCCGGAAAGGCTTCGACGGCGCGCTCGATGCTGTCTTCGCGCAGCAGGTGCAGGGTTGGGTAGGGCGAGCGGTTGGTGTAATTGCTGATGTCATCCTCGAATGTCTCGGCAAACTGGTAATTCGGGTGGAAACTGGCTACTTGCAGCTCGCCGGCCAGGTGCATGTCTTCCACGGCCGCGTCGGCCACATCAAGAAACTCGTTGTAGTCGAGAAAATCATTCAGTGTGTACGGATGGATCAGCAAGGTCGTGTCGATCTGCTCGGGGTCCGTGTCGGCCAGGGTTTGCAGCTCGTCCATCAGCATGGCCAGCAAATCTTCCGGATTGCTCGATTCGCACACCACATAGCGAATCTGCTTCTTGACGTGCACGGCCTTGGCGAAAGGGCACAGGTTCAGGCCGATCACGGCCTTTTCCAGCCAGGCAACAGTATTGGCGATGATGACGGCGTTGTCGTCGTCGTGGCGCGGCGGGGTGTTCATATGCATGACTCTCTATCAATATGGCGGCTGGCAGCCGAATGGCCGGCCAAAGCCAAATTGTACGCACTCTTTGCTCAGTCTCATACCGGACGACTGCCAGGCTTGCGCCAACCTCCCCGCCATGTATGCTATAACAGCGGCCGAATCACGCATCGGGCAAATTAAATTTGCAATAATGACAGCATTTGCGAATGGAAACTCAGTCGTTTCCCACTTATTGCCGCTTATTTCCTGTCATCATGCTGACATAATTCTTGACTCCAGCATGTGGATATACGTACACTCGCAGCTTGATCATGGGTCTGTCCGATGTTTCTCCGACGACAACAATGGAACACTATGCACGAAAACTCCTTTAAATCTACCGTCCTGGCGGCGTTGGCCTTGGCGCTTGCGCCCGCCCTCAGCCAGGCGTACGAAGCCGGTGTTGAGAGCGATAACGCGCCAGTCGCCGCCGCCACCGCACCGGCCCTGATCCCGATGACCGCCCAGGTCACGGCGAAACTCCCCACCCTCGACAACCGCCTGCAAAAGACCGACCGTCTGCTGAAAAATCTCAGCGACAATTCCGATCCCCTGCGCGAAGCCGACGTCTGGGGCCGCATCCGCAGCGGCTATGCGATTCCCGACATCAACAACCAACTGGTGGCCAACCACGTCAACTGGTACGCCACCCGCCCCGACTACATCGCCCGCACCACGGCGCGCGCCTCGCGCTACATCTTCCACGTGGTGCAGGAACTGGAAAAGCGCGGCATGCCGACGGAACTGGCCTTGCTGCCATTCATCGAATCCGCCTTCAACCCGCAGGCATTCTCCAGCGCCAATGCGGCCGGCATGTGGCAATTCGTGCCCGCCACCGGGCGTGATTTCAACCTCAAGCAAAACATGTTCAAGGACGAGCGCCGCGGCGTACTGGCCTCGACCGATGCGGCCCTGACGTATCTGCAGCGCCTGTATGACATGTTTGGCGACTGGCAACTGGCGCTGGCCGCCTACAACTGGGGCGAAGGTTCGGTGCAGCGCGCCATCAAGAAAAACCAGGCGCTGGGCAAGCCGACCGATTTCGAAAGCCTGGCCGACCTGATGCCGGCCGAAACGCGCAACTACGTACCCAAGCTGCAAGCGGTGAAAAACATCATCGCCAATCCGGCCCAGTTCGGCCTGACCCTGCCCGTGGTCGACAACCAGCCCTACTTCACGGCCATCGACAAGACCAGCGACATCGACATCACCGTCGCCGCCCAGCTGGCCGAACTGTCGATGGATGAATTCAAGGCCTTGAATCCGCAATTTAACCGCCCTGTCATCATCGGCGGCGAAAAGACCAAGATTCTGCTGCCGCAGGAAAACGCCGCCAAGTTCACCACCAATCTGGCGCAATGGGGCCATGCCTTGTCGAGCTGGACCACGCACAAGATCACCAATGCGCGCGAACGCATCGAAACCCTGGCGTCGAAATTCGGCACCACGGCCGACGTGCTGCGCCAGGCCAACAACATTCCCCAGCGCACCAGCCTGCGCGCCGGATCCACCATCCTCGTGCCGAAGACTTCGGCCACGATGAACAAGGACATCACCCAGGAAATTGCCGACAGCGCCACCATGCTGCTGGAAGCGGACCGGCCGGAACGGGCCGCCAAGGCACTGCGCCGCGTCGCCAAGGGCGGCAAGGTGCAGGCCGCGCCAATTTCCCTGGTAAAACCACGCATCCAGCGCGGCGGCGGCAATCACCGCGCCAAGGCCCGCCATTAAACTGCGCTACGTCTGATTCGTACTGGAAACACGCCACCGGCCGCCACAGCTTTGCTGTCGCGGCCGGTGGTACATCCGCCCCACCCACCCAGACAGGAGTCGTCATGGCTTTCTTGCAAGGCAAAAAAATCCTCATCACGGGCCTGCTGTCCAACCGCTCCATCGCCTACGGCATCGCCAAGGCTTGCCACCGTGAAGGCGCCACCCTCGCCTTCACCTATGTGGGCGAGCGCTTCAAGGAACGCATCACGGAATTTGCGGCGGAATTCGGCAGCGAACTGGTGTTCGACTGCGACGTTTCCAGCGATGAACAGATCAGCGCCGTCTTCAGCGATCTGGCGCACCACTGGGATCAATTGGACGGCCTGGTGCATGCCATCGGTTTTGCCCCGCGCGAGGCGATTGCCGGCGACTTCCTCGACGGCCTGTCGCGCGACAGCTTCCGCATCGCACACGATATTTCCGCCTACAGCTTCCCTGCCATGGCCAAGGCCGCGCTCCCCCTGCTGCATCCGGGCGCCTCGGTGCTGACCCTGACCTACCTGGGCGCCGCGCGCGCCGTACCCTATTACAACACCATGGGCCTGGCCAAGGCGTCACTGGAAGCGTCCGTGCGCTACCTGGCCGAATCGCTGGGTCCGCGCGGCATCCGCGCCAACGGCATCTCCGCCGGCCCCATCAAGACCCTGGCCGCTTCCGGCATCAAGGATTTCAGCAAACTCCTGGGCTTCGTGGCCGAGCACGCCCCGCTGCGCCGCAACGTCACCATCGAAGAAGTGGGCAACACGGCCGCCTTTCTGCTGTCCGACCTGGCCTCGGGCATCACGGGCGAGATTACCTACGTCGATGGCGGTTTTTCGCAAGTGATGGCGGTCAATCCCGAAGCAGATTGATACGGTGATGGCCGATATTGGCGGTATCGCATGCTGCCGGCCTCGCACCCCTAGAAAGACATCCGGGCGGCACTGCGCCACGCGGAAAGCCAGGGCTGGCGCGTGGGAAGGCAGCCCCACCATCTGGCACCTGGCCGACGTAGCGCAATCGACCCGGCAACATCAAGCTTGCTGGGGAAACGGCACAGGCGCCACCGCTGCCCGCCGACGTCGCCATCCCCGCCATGTTTGCCTGACTGATGGAAAACTACGTATTCCTACTGATTTCACATAGGAAACATGTTCAAAACGTGGTAGGACTTTCGTTTCCTCCCATTTAGACCGTGCAAAACGGCGGCAAATACGGTATAGTGTCGTTGTGCGCTGCAATATGTTCCCTTGAAGCGATGGCAACACGGCAGTAATCGCACTACAAACTTAGCAGCTTCGCAAGCCTTAGCGCATCCACAGGATGCCGCTTATAAAGCCCTCCCGCCTTGTGTGTCGCACCTGACACCGTCCCGGCGCAAAGCTTTTGTGCCGAAATTTCTTTCTAGTTGAGTCATTTCGTTTTGGTTGGCGTTGCTATTTTGCGTTCTGCTTTTTGCAAGAACGCTGATTTTTACGAAAGAAAAGAATGACATTTGAATCCTTAGGCCTGCATCCGTCCATCATCGCCGCTCTGACCGAATCGGGCTACACCGCGCCAACCGCGGTACAGTCGCAAGCGATTCCAGCCGCGATCGAAGGCCGTGACCTGCTGGTCTCGTCGCAGACCGGTTCGGGCAAGACCGCAGCTTTCATGCTGCCGTCGTTGCACAAACTGGCCAGCGCCGAACAAAGCGCCGCCGGCAAGACGCCGAACCAGGAAATGCAAGCATCGCGCGCCCGCGGCGAGCGTCCACGCTTCAAGGCTGCCCAGCCAAAAATGCTGGTCCTGACGCCAACGCGCGAACTGGCCCTGCAAGTGACCACCAACACCGACAAGTACAGCACCGGCATCCGCCGCATCAAGGCCGTGTCGATTCTGGGTGGCATGCCTTACCCTAAACAGATGCAATTGCTGGCCAAGAATCCAGAGATTCTGGTCGCCACCCCAGGCCGTCTGATCGACCACATGGATTCGGGCAAGATCGACTTCTCGCAACTGGAAATCCTGGTGCTGGACGAAGCCGACCGCATGCTGGACATGGGTTTCATCGATGACATCGAAAAAATCGTGGAAGCGACGCCAGAAGGCCGTCAAACCATGCTGTTCTCGGCAACGCTGGACGGCGTGGTTGGCAACATGGCCCGCCGCATCACGAAAAACCCGCTGGTCATCCAGATCGCCGGTTCGTCGAACAAGCATGAAAACATCACCCAGCGCGTCCACTTCGTCGACGATCTGTCGCACAAGAATCGCCTGCTGGACCACCTGCTGCGCGACGAAACGCTGGACCAGGCTGTTGTGTTCACCGCCACCAAGCGTGACGCAGACACCATCGCTGACCGTCTGAACATCGCCGGCTTCTCCGCTGCCGCCTTGCACGGCGACATGCATCAGGGCGCACGCAACCGCACCCTGGACGGCATGCGTCGCGGCCAGGTCAAAGTGCTGGTCGCCACCGACGTTGCCGCCCGCGGTATCGACGTACCGACGATCACCCACGTGTTCAACTACGATCTGCCGAAATTCCCGGAAGACTACGTCCACCGCATCGGCCGTACCGGCCGCGCTGGCCGCAATGGCCTGGCCATCTCGCTGGTAAACCACGCTGAAGGCATGAACGTCAAGCGTATCGAGCGCTTCACCAAGCAATTGATCCCGGTCAATGTCATCGAAGGTTTCGAACCTAAGAAAACGGCCTCGGCACCACGCTCGAGCGCTCGTCCAGGTGGCTGGAAACCAGGCGACAACCGTGGCGGCGCGAAGCCAGCGCAACGCACGTTCAGCAAGCCAGGCGCACCACGCAAAGATGGCGCACCTAGCACCGGCGGCGGCTACAAGGGTTCCAACCCGCGCAGCACCGACGGCGCACGCCGCAGCTACGGCGACCGTTAATCACGGCGCCATGCCGCCAGTAGGCGGCACGCAATAAAGAACGGCCACCAGATCACTCTGGTGGCCGTTTTTTTATGCCCGCCGCCCTTATTTCTTCGACACCCTCTGGCGCGACAGCTTGCGCAGCTTGGCTTGCTCAAAGCGCAGCTGCTGCTCCGGCGTTTCCAGCACCAGCGGCGGCACGGCCACCGGCTTGCGATTGGCGTCCACGGCCACCATCGTGAAATAGCAGCTGTTGGCATGGCGCACCAGGCGCTGCTGGATGTTTTCCGTCACCACGCGGATGCCCACTTCCATCGAGGTCGTGCCCGTGTAATTGATGGAGGCGAGGAACGTCACCAACTCGCCCACGTGGATAGGCTGCAAGAACATCACCTGGTCCACGGACAGGGTCACCACATAGCTGCCCGAATAGCGGCTGGCGCAGGCGTAGGCGACGCTGTCGAGGTATTTCAGGATGGTGCCACCGTGCACGTTACCGGAAAAATTGGCCATATCGGGCGTCATCAAGACCGTCATCGTCAGTTCGTGGGCCGACCAGTTCATCGCACTGTCCAAAAGTGTTCTCCAAGGGGGAAATAAAAGTGAGGGGATGTGAAAACCGGCCCCAGGGGCCGGCTGCAGACCTTACAGGCCCAGGGTGTCGATATCGGCCAGCGAGTCGCGGCCCTTGTCGGAAATGTCGTGGCCCTCGCCTTCCGCGCGCGCCACGATGTGGGCTTTCTTGCCCAGGAAATAAGCCACGTCCGAGTCCAGCTTGGTCAGCGGATCGACGGCGACAGCGCGCAAACCCATGATGCAGCGGCGCAGGAACAGCAGCTGTTGTGCTTTCTCGGTGATGGACAAACGGCCATCGCGTGCATAGCTGAGCAGCTTCAGGCCGGACAGGCGCTTGGCATTGCGGGCAACGCAAGCACTGGGGCGCTCGGTTTTGATGCCGCGTGCAACTTGCTCCAGCGCGTCATATTCATCGGTTGTTAATTTCTCGTTCTTCATTACTTTTCCATAAAAGGCCAGGTGTTCGGCCCCCATGGTACGCGCCCCGCTGCGCATCGGCAACAGGCAACGTGATTCAGCCGCCGCCCGCCTCACGGACGGCGTGCTGAAAATGCGCGTGGCGCGCGCTTATTTGTAGGTGCGCAGCAGCAGCCATGCCAGGCCGCAACCAGCCACAGCGCCCGCCAGGGCCAGCGCTGCGAGGTTTTTGCTGGTGATCACAGGGCGCCGGCCCAGGTAGATTTTGTTATGCAAGGAATTGCCCATGATGGTCTCCTGTACAAGAATTTTTATGATGTCTCATTATAAGAACAGAATCGTGACGGCCGCATGACACACAGCAGTTAGCGCTCTATTTGTATCCGCAAGGCAACGTTTATTGGCATTTTTGTTGTTTAAATGGCGTGGCAATCCCGCCGCCCGCGCAATCCATTTCCGACTAGAAATAAACAGCGCCCCGCAGTGGCATGCCAGCCTGGGTGCGCCCGGGTGCGCGACGACTTGCTCTTAACCCATCTTGACGGGCGGCGGCGGCGGCGTCGGTTCCTCGACGGGTACGGGATCCATATGCGGCGGCTGTTCGGGCGGCGGCGTCAGGGGATCGCCTTCTGGCGGCGGGATATCCGGTTCAGGCGTGCTGTGCGCACGCAGCGGGGCAGGACGGAATTGTGATGGCATGGTGACCTCCTTTGCCCCACTGTAGCCGATGACGGAAAAGACTGGCGCCCGCGAGCCGCACTACTCAAGCGTGAAAAAAACTCCCGCTGCAGGACACGCAATGAGCCTTGATTGGCCAATTGAGCTGTAATAAGCCTGCGCGTGTGAAGGCTGCGTAAAACGTCGATTTTTTTTACACAAACGCGAAAAACGGCAAGCCTGTTTTTATAAGCTGTTGAATTTAAATACAAATATTACATGGTACGAATTCTGCTCCAAGGGCGTATGAGGTTATCTGAGGCAGCCGCCACAGTGACCTGGTCCGATCAACCCTCACGCTGAAGGAAATGCCATGAAACCACTGTCCTCATTCCTGCGTTTCGCTCTCTCCGCGGCCGCCATCAGCGCCGCGCTGATCAGCGCTCCCGCACTCGCCGGTCCTTTGTTTACCGTCAACGAAGGCTCCGTCCCCGGTACCGCAGCCAATCAGGTTGTGGCCGACCGCATCAGCTTTGAATATCACGCGCGCGTCGAACAAACCATCGTTGGCGGTTTGGGTGGTGGCAACGACCCCTTCACTCAAACAGGCTTTCTGACCAAGGCCGCTTTCGGCAGCCCCACTGGCGGCAGCGTACCATCGCAATTGAATGCCCTCAATGGCTATGGCATATATGGCTTGTTTACCATTACCGGCCAGTCGGATACGCTGGCTGGCGGGATCCACGCCAACTTTCAAACCCTGACCATGACGCTATACATCGACCCCAACCAGGACACGTCATTGTCAGTCAGTAACGTAGCAGGCTCGCCAGTGAATGTGGGCGGCGCCTCCGGGGATGACTATGCGATCGTGACTTACACGCTCGATCTGGGCGAAGCCCACATTTTCGCCGGCCTGGCCCAAGGCGACTTCAAGGCCTTGCTGAACGCCACGCTGACGCCGCAAGGACAGTTGTTTTTCGTCAATCCCAACCCGTTTTTCCCGCTGGAGTCCCTCAGCGGGAATACGAACAGCTTCATCGGTGGCAGCCTGACCAACAGTTTCATCGCGATGGCCGACGGCGGCGGCCTGGAATTATTTCAGGCAGCCGTACCTGAGCCAGGCACCATTGCCCTGCTCGGCATCGGCCTGTTTGGCCTGGGCATGACTGCGCGCCGCCAGCAAGGCGGGCAGCGCCAGGCTTGACATGCGATCGTCCTCTTGAAAGGCCGCCGATGTCCTCAGCGGCTTTTTCGCTGCAGCCACCGGCAAACGCCTGGCGCTCACGCAGGCGTCCCCGCGTCGACCGGCGCCACCAGCAAGTCTTGCAGCGGCCGGCGCAAGGAACGCGCCTGGGCCGCCGGACCGGCGCCGATGCGGCCAAGGAACACGGCCCGCTCGACCACCACCGCACCCAGCACGGCCTGGCATTGCAGCGCCAGTTCCTGCGCCAGCTCCAGCATGCCGTCGGTGCGCGAAAAGGCCCGCCGTTCGCGCACATAACGGGAGAAGATCAGCGGTGTCAGTTCCGGCTGCAATTGCAGGCCCAGCTGCGTGGCCGCCAGCCAGAAGCGCTGCATGGCGCGGCCCGCCGCCACGTAATCGTCGATATGGCGCGGCGGCGCCTCGGCCAGCAGCGCGAAATGCGCAGCGCAGTACAGACCAGGCAACAAATCCATCTGCAGCCGGGGCGCGACGGTGCCCGCCAGCCAGGTATTGAAAAAATCCACGCGGCGCCAGCTGTGCATGACCCAGCGCATCAGCTTTGCCGTCATCGGGTCGACGCCCAGCGCCTGCTCCGGGATGCGGTCGTTGCTGAAGCGCGCGCCCCATTCGATCACGTCGCGGTGTACCTTATGCGCTTCGGGCATGGTCAGGCGCAGCTTCGCATTGTCGAACATCAGGCGCGCACAGGCCAGACGCACGCGCCAGCCTTCGAACCACTGCACAGTGTAGCCAAGCGGCAAGCTGGCAAGCAGCGCGGCCTTTTCGCTGGCGCGCAGGGGGCGTGTGCTGAGCCGTCGCCGCTGCACGCTGCGCTGCGGCAGGAAGGCTGCCAGCGGGTCGGGCAACATGCCGGGGCTGTCGACAAAGCGCACGTCAAACGTAGGCAGGGTGTCGGGCAAGCCGCCGCGTCGGCGCGCTTCCATGCGCATGCCATGGCTGCTGGCCGCCAGTGCCATGCTTTCGAGCAAGGCGCCCAGCGATAGCTGGCTGGGATGGCCGTCGAGGTCGTAGACACAATGGCTGCGCGTATCGAAGCCATGCACGACGACATGGCGCTGCGCCACGACTTCAAAGCGCCACGGCTGCGTGTTGTCGCCGCTGGGTGCCCAGCGCGCCTGGTCGAGGAGGTTTTCCAGCACGGGATCGATCAGCAATGCTTGTGCCATTTATGCCCCCTGCGCCGCGCGGCGGCGCTTGATGATGGCCATCGTCAGCCGTTGCAGCGGATGACGGTAGCCGCCGGGACGCCAGGTACGCACGAGCTTGTTGCGGTAGGCGTCGAAATGCATGCCATGCGGCGCCGCCATTACCTTGCCGCGTTTCAGTAAAATTTTCAGCGCCTCGGTGGCGGCCGCGCCCGCGCACAACTGGCAGCCCATGATGGTCGACGGTCCGCGCCGCTCCTTCAGGTTAATGGCCGACGGGTCGATCAGGTAAGGGCCGTGCAAGCCGGCCGGCGCCAGCCCGACGAGAAAGCGCAGGGCTTTTTCTTCCTCGGGCAAGTCGCCCCAGCCAAAATACTCTTCGAACGTCATGCCGCGCGGCATGAAGCTGAGCACGGCCGTGCCCATGCCCAGCGGCGCGGCCGTGATGGCAGGGATGCCCAGGCGCGCGCAACTGGCGAAGGTGGCCTGGCGCGCGGGAAAGGCAAAGAAATCCAGGCCATCCACATACAGATCGACACCGGCAAAAAACTCGGCCAGATTGCTGTCGTGTATGCCGTCAGGAAATTGCTTGATCTCCAGTTCGGGATTGATGTCCATCGCCATCTGCGCCAGCACCGCCACCTTGGGCTGGCCCAGGGTGGACATCATGGCGCCGGCCTGGCGATTGAAGTTGGCGATATCGAAGGTGTCGAAATCGGCGATGTGAAAAGCGCCGATGCCCAGCCGCGCCAGGGTCAGCAAGTGCACCCCGCCCACGCCGCCCATGCCGGCAATGGCCACGCGCCTGCCACGCAAACTGTCCTGCTCAGCCTGCGTGACCCAGCCCAGGTTGCGGGCAAATGCCGCGTGATAGGAAAAACCGTCTGTCATGCTTACCTCTTCTGTGCGTCAGCGAAGGACCAAGAATGGTTTGACAGACGGTCGGGCGACAAGTTCCCGCTATGACGGTTTAGCGCGCCAGACGGCGCTGCACTGCCGGTGCAGCGGCTACGCGCGAGGGCGCCGCCGCATGCCGCGCCACTGCACCCACCTTGAACACGCTGACGATCTGCGCCAGCCCGGCCGCCTGCTCGTTCATGGCCTGCGCCGCCGCCGAAGCCTGCTCGACCAGGGCCGAATTTTGCTGCGTCATGTTATCCATCTCGACGATGGCCTGGTTGATCTGCTCGATACCGGCGCTTTGCTCGGCGCTGGCCGAGGAAATCTCGGCCACGATATCGGTCACATGCTGCACGCTGGAGACGACCTTTTCCATTGTCTCGCCCGCCAGCGCCACCAGTTTTTCACCGGCGCCCACTTGCTCGGCCGAACTGTCGATCAATTGCTTGATTTCCTTGGCGGCCGCAGCCGAACGCTGCGCCAGATTGCGCACTTCACTGGCGACGACGGCAAAGCCACGGCCCTGCTCGCCCGCGCGCGCCGCTTCCACGGCGGCGTTCAAGGCCAGGATATTCGTCTGGAAGGCGATACCGTCGATGACAGCGATGATGTCGCCGATCTTTTTCGACGAAGCATTGATGGCGCCCATGGTGTCGACCACCTGGCTCACCACGCCGCCCGCCTGTGTCGCCACTTGCGAGGCGGAAATGGCCAGCTGGTTGGCCTGGCGCGCATTATCCGCATTCTGGCGCACGGTCGAGGTCATCTCTTCCATGGTCGAGGCCGTCTCTTCCAATGATCCCGCCTGCTGTTCCGTGCGCGCCGACAGGTCGTGGTTGCCCGAGGCGATCTCGCCCGACGCCGTGGAAATGGCATCGGCATCGTTGCGCACCTGGCTCACCAGATGCGCCAGGTTGTCACGCATGGCCTTGATGGCCATCAACAGACTGGACGTATCGCCGGGACGCGTATCGATCTGCGTGGTGAGGTCGCCCTGGGCGATTTGCGCCACGATGGCGGCTGCATAGTCGGGTTCGCCACCGAGTTGGCCCAGAATACGGCGCAGCATCAAGGCCGCCAGGGAGCCCACTACCAGCATCAGCGCACCGCCGATGGCCAGCAGCACGCCGGCCTGGGCCCAGAACTTGTGGTTGATGTCATCGATGTAAGTGCCCGTGCCGATCAGCCAGTCCCACGGCGCAAATTTCACCACGGCATACATCTTCGCCACGGGGTCAGTCACGCCGGGACGCGTGCCGTCCGCCTGCACCAGGCCGATGCGGCTGTTGGCCAGCGCGGCCCGGTAGCGGTCGCCCGACTGCCGCATATTCTTTTGCGGCGTGCCGATGCGTGAGGGATTCGGATGCACATACAGCAAGTCGGTGCTGAAATCGCGCACAAAGTAATACATCTCATCCTTGACGAAGCTGCCGATGGCCAGCTTGGCCTGTTGCTGGGCCTGCTCACGCGTCAGCTTTCCCGACTGTTCCAGCGCATACGCCTTTTCCACCGACGCGTTGGCCAATTCCACCAGCACAGTCAATTGCTCGACCCTTTCGGCCATCATGGTCTGGCGCAAGGAATACAGGGAAAACGAGGCGATGAGGACGATGCCCAGCAAGGTGCTGAAACACAATAAAAGAATACGCGAACGGAGAGTCATGGGAGCCTGGGTGGAAAATAAAGCATGGAATTATAAACAATTTCCATATGGAAATCTTTTCAGAAAAGCAAAGCGGGCGGCGCTACCAGGCTGATGCCCGGCAGGCACCGCCCGCTTTGTTATTACTCGCTTGTTTTTAGAGGATCACGCCAGCGCTTCCTTGGCCGCCTCTTCCGGCGTCAAGCCGTCGTAGAACTGATCGGTAAACCACTCGACCTGCTCTTCGATGTGGTCTTGCGCCTGCGCCACGGTGGCGCCGCCAGCCACGAGGAAGCCTTCGACCTCGATACACCAGTTGATCAATTCCAGGGTTTCCGGATCGAGCTCTTCTTTCTTAGCCATCGTATTTCCTTGCTTGTTAAATTGCGATCAAATTCATCAGCAGCAGTTTAACAGCTTCGCCACCCCGCCGCTCCTGCAATGGAACAATAAAAATTACTTTAAGGTAACATTTTTGCGTTCCGGATACAGCACCACCTGCACATAATTGTGCATGTCCAGGTAGCGCTGCGCCGCCTGCTTGACGGCTTGCGGCGTGATCGCCCGCACGCGCTGCTCGTAGCGCAATATCTGCGCGGGATCACGGCCCTGCGTCACCGAACCCATCAGTTGGTTCATCCAGTAATTATTTTCCCGCAATGACTTCTGCTGGCGCGTGATCCAGTTCAGCTTGACCTTTTCCAGGTCGGCCACGGACGGCCCCTCGGCCTTCATCTTGTTGATTTCGGCAAAGGCGGCGGCGATCACCTTGTCCACGTTTTCCGGGCCCGTCGGCAAGTTCAGCGCCACCGAATAATGGCCATACGGATGCTGGCCCATGGAGGTTTCGAAGCCGCCGCCATAGATCATGCTCATCTTTTCGCGCAGCACTTCGATGACTTTCAGATTCAGCACCTCGCCCAGCGCCTGCAGGGTCAGCTTTTGCTCGTCCGAATACGTCGCGGCGCCATTGAAGGTGATGGAAATCGTGCTTTTCGGCTCGCTGCCCATATAGATGTCCTTCTTGACGATCCCGGCCACCGGGCGCATGCCCACGTCCCGGTAGGCGTGCGCCACCTCGGTCACGGGCAAGGTACCCAGGTAGCTGGCGATCAGCGGCTTGATCTTGTCGAGCTCGAAGCTGCCCGTGAAGATGAAGGTCATGTCGCGCGCGCTGGAAAAGCGCTGGCGGAAGATCTCCAGCGAGCGGTCCAGGCCCACCTTGTCGAAGTCGGCCGCGCGCGGTACGCCATCGACGCGCGGGTTGTCGCCAAACATGGCGTGCTGGATGGCATCGTAAAACACGGCTTCCGGCTGCGCCATGCTGTTTTTCGCCAGGTCCTGCTGCTTGCCGATGAAGGACTGGTACAGGCCCGCATCCTTGCGCACGTCATGGAAATACAGGGTCACCAGTTGCAGCATGGCTTCCACGTCGGCGCTGCTGGCCGAACCGCCAAAACCTTCGCTCAGTTCGCCCAGCGAAGCACCCACGTTGACCGTCTTGCCGGCCAGCACTTTTTGCAAGTCCAGCGGCGCCAGGTCTTTCAAACCCATGCTGCCGACCACGGCGCTGGCATAGCGGGCATTGTAGATGTCGGCGTCGCCAAACAGGGACTGGCCGCCGAAGCGGGTCGAGCCCATCAGCACCTGGTCATTCTTGAAATCCGTCGGTTTCAGCAGCACGCGCACGCCATTGCCCAGGGTCAGTTCCGTCACGCCGATGGCGCTATTCAACTTTTCAGCGACGATGCTGCCGCCGGCCGGCGGGCCATCCATCAGCTTGCTGGCCAGCACTTTTTCCGTGCGCGGCTCGACCTTTTGCCGCTCGGCTTGCGCCACCGCGTCGAGCAATTGCTGCTGTGTCGGCACAGCCGAGGCCGTATCGCCCGCTTTCGGCTCGCCCCCCATGAAGACGACGAGTTTCTTTTGCTGGTCGGGGATGACCCTGGCCACCGTCTCATTGATTTCCTGCAAGGTTACCTGCGGCAAGAGTTCCTGTGCGTACAGCAATTCATTGGCGATGCCGGGGATGGCTTCCTGCTCCAGGAAGTTGCGCGAATACTCTGCCACGAAACCGGAGGAATCGGACTTGTCGCGCTCGCTGTATGCGCGCTCGTAATTGCGCAGCATGTTCTTGCGCGCGCGGTCCAGCTCATCCTGGCTGAAACCAAAGCGGCGCGCCCGCTCATCTTCGTGCACCAGCGCGTCGACAGCCGGCTGCACGCCGCCCTTGCCCAGCAAGGCGTACGCGCTGAACGATTCGTAGCCACGCACCAGCTTGCCCATGCTGCTGCCGCCCTGGATGAATGGGGGATGGGCTTGCTGCGTCAATTCCTGCATGCGTGCGCTGAGCATCTGGCCGTACAGGTTTTCGATCATCTGGCGGCGGTAGTCGGCAATGGTGACGGGCTCCTGCGCGGCGCGGACCGGGTAGCGGATGAAGACGGTGTCGTCCGGCGCTTCCTTGTCCGTGATCACCAGCGCTTCCGTCTGCGAGCGCTGCGGCACTTCCGCATACAGGCGCGGCCGGGGTTTCGCGGGGTTTTTCAGCTTGCCGAAATGCTGCTGGATCAGCTTTTCAGCCTGTTTCGGCTCCACGTCACCGACCACCATCACGGCCATCAGGTCGGGCCGGTACCAATCCTTGTAGAAACGTTTGATGGCTTCCGGCTTGAAGGTTTTCAAGACGGATTCCTTGCCGATCGGCATGCGTTCCGCATAGCGCGAACCGTTCAGCAGCTTGGGATACAGGACCTTGTTCATGCGGTCGCTGGCGCCCTTGCCCAGGCGCGCCTCTTCCAGCACGATGCCGCGCTCGCTGTTGATGTCGGCCGGATTGAATTTCAAGCCATGCGCCCAGTCTTCCAGCACGAGGAAGCCCTTTTCCAGGTTTTCCTTCTTGTTCGTCGGAATCGGCAGCACGTACACAGTTTCATCGAAACTCGTGTAGGCGTTCAAGTCGGCGCCGAACTTCACGCCGATCGATTGCAGATACGAAATCAGCTCATTGCGCTTGAAATGCGTGGAGCCATTGAAGGCCATGTGTTCGGTGAAATGCGCCAGGCCCTGCTGGTCGTCATCTTCGAGGATGGAGCCGGCTTTCACCACCAGGCGCAACTCCACTTTCTGGGCAGGACGGGCATTTTTCTTGATGTAGTAGGTCAAGCCATTCGGCAATTTCCCGACGGTCACTTCTGGTGCCAGTGGCAGGGGGTCGCTCAAACGGATTTCCGCCTGGGCCATGCAGGCGCACGCCAGCAAGACGGCGCCCGAGATCAGGCGTAATTTACTCAGCTTCATGTATTCTCAACGGTAAGATTCAGTAGGCGTACCTTACACTGAAATCGTCTTTCGGCCATTAAAAACAGCTTAGGAAAGACGGCTTTCCCCAGGCAGCTTTGCCGCACAAGAAACTCAGCAGTACCCTGTCACATTTTTTCAATTGTGCTAAAGTATTGCCGCCGGTCATGTGGACCGGCACAACAATACGTCTTCGGGGCGGGGTGCGATTCCCCACCGGCGGTAAGACCGGCAACGGTCAAGCCCGCGAGCGCCTGTCAAACTTCGTTTGGCAGGGTCAGCAGATCCGGTGTGATTCCGGGGCCGACGGTATAGTCCGGATGAAAGAAGATGTGCAGTAAACGCGATGTCCCATCGACCCGTCGATGCGGCCGGCTGCGTCTATTCGCTTGCCCTGCAGCGTTTTTCGCCTATGCGAGGAGCGTTTCACCATGTTAGTCAACAGCTATACCCTGCTTTCCAACGACCTGGAAGGTCGCATTCAATCCGCACTGGCCGCCATGCGCGCCGGCATCCCCGTCATCCTGCTCGACGATTTCGACCGCGAAAACGAAGCCGACCTGATCCTGTCTGCGGAAAAAATCACGAACGAAACCATGGCTCTGCTGATCCGCGAATGTAGCGGCATCGTCTGCCTGTGCCTGCCCACGGACGTCGTCAGCGCGCTGGAATTGCCGCCCATGTCGTCCGACAATGGCAGCCGCTACGGCACGCCATTTACCGTCTCCATCGAGGCGCGCGACGGCGTCACGACGGGCGTGTCGGCCGCCGACCGCGTGACCACCATCCGCGCCGCCATCGCGCCGAATGCCAAGCCGGCCGACCTGGTCCGTCCCGGCCACGTCTTCCCCCTGCGCGCCGCGCCCGGTGGCGTGCTCGAGCGCCGTGGCCACACGGAAGGCTCCGTCGACCTGTCGCGCATGGCGGGCCTGAATCCGGCCGCCGTGCTGTGCGAACTGATGAACCCGGACGGCAGCATGATGCGCGGCGACGATATCGAGCGCTTCGCCGAACTGCATGGCATGCCGATCCTGACCATCGAAGAACTGGTGGAGTGGCGCAGCACGCGCGAGCAGTAAGCGCTCAGGCGGCGGCCACGGCCTTGGGCAAATGTACGTGTCTGTACACGAGGCACGCCGCCAGGCCATACGCGGCGGCAATCGTCGCGTAGGCCAGCGGCAAACGCAGCGACCAGTCCTGCACCATGTGCAGGATGCTGCCGATCAACGCCACGCCCACCAGGGCACCGATCTGGCGGTTGGCATTCAGGGCCGCCGCCGCGCTGTTCGCATGCTGCTTGCCGGCCACCCGCATCACGGTGGCCGTCATGGCGGGAATGGCAATGCCGATGGCCACGTTCATCACAGCCGTGCCCAGCGCCAGCAGCGCGTAAGGCGTACCCGGACGCAAGCCCATCAGAAGCAAGGCCATGACGGCCCCCACCAGCAAACCTGACAGCATGGGCAAGCGCGTGCCATGACGTGCCGCAATACTTCCTGCCATGAAGTTCCCCACCGTATAGGCCGCCATCATGGGCAACAGGCGCAAGCCCGACTGCAAGGCATCGGCGCCGCCAGACTGCTGCAGGAACAGGCTCAATAAAAACAGCTGGCCGAATACGCAGAAATTAATCAAGAAGCCCACGCCATTGGCCGCGCCAAAGCTGCTGCTATGAAACAATTCACGCGGCAACAGCGGATGGCTGCCGCGACGTTCGCGCCGCAACAACTGCCAGGCCGACAGGACCATCAATGCCCCCGCCGCCAGCACGCCAGGCGACAGCCAGCCCAGCACTGGGCCTTCGATCAAGATAAAACTCAGGCCAGCCAGCGCCGCCACACCGAGCACATGACTGAACAGCGACAAGGCGCGCTGCTGGCGTGCCGGCGCGGCCAGCAGCACTTGCGCCATGACGATGGCCAGCACGCCCAGCGGCACATTCACCCAGAAGACGCTGCGCCAGCCGAACTGGTGCACAAGGATGCCACCGATCAGGGGGCCGGACGCGCCCGCCACGCCCACCAGCGCCGACCAGGCGCCCAGCATGCGCGTGCGTTCGCGCTCGTCGTCAAAGCTGTGCGTCAGCAAGCTGAGCGAACTGGGCATGAACAGGGCCGCGCCCGCACCCTGCAACAGGCGCGCCGCCGTCAGGAAATGCCCGTCGGGTGCGGCGCCGCACAACACCGAACCGAGGATGAAGATGCCCAGGCCGCCCTGGTAGACGGCTTTCGGGCCAAAGCGGTCCGCCAGCGCGCCGCCGGCCAGCAACAGCGCGGCAAACGTCAGCGTATAGCCGTCGACGACCCAGACCAGACCCGTCAGCGGTATGGCCAGGTCCAGCGCGATATCGGACAGGGCCACGTTGACGGCAGTGACGTCAAGCATGGCCATGACGAAGCCAAAGGCCAGGGTCAGCAGGATCAAGCCGCTGGCGCGGCGCGGTGTGGCGGTAGACATGATATTCCTTGCAGTGACGGCGGGGCAGCCATTATGGGAGCGTTGCACAATGCGGTAAACAGGCATAAACTCGGCGCTATGATGCAAAAATGCATCATGCAACCGAATAAGGAATGCCATGGACTGGGATAACGCGCGCATCTTTCTCGCCATCGGTCGCGCCGGCACCCTGCGCGGCGCGGCCGCCCTGCTGTGCATCGACCAGGCCACTTGCGGGCGCCGCCTGGCCGCGCTGGAAAGCTCCTTGGGCGCCACCCTGTTCCTGCGCACGCCTTCCGGCTACGTGCCCACGCCGGCTGGCGAACTGGCGCTCACAGCCGCCGAAGCGATGGAGCGGGCGGCCGACAAGCTGCAGCGCGAGATGCAGGGCGTCGACAACCGCCTGTCCGGCCTCGTGCGCGTGGCCACCACCGACACCATGGCCAGCCATTTCGTCATCCGTGCCATGCAGCAGCTGCACGCGGCCCACCCCGACATCCGCATCGTGCTCAACGTGGCGCCCGCGCTGGCCAGCCTGACGCGGCGCGAAGCGGACCTGGCCGTGCGCGGCGTGCGCCCGACCGACCCGGACCTCATTTCCCGCCACCTGGTCAAGCGCAGCCTGGGCCTGTACGCGTCGCAAGCCTACCTGGCCGAACGGGGCGAGCCCGTGCGCGGCACGGCGCTGGCCGGGCACGACATCGTCATTTACCACCATTCCGTGACGCCCCGTCATGGAGAAAAAATTGCCGGCGAGCCCGTCGCCAACGCCAGGGTCGCCATGGAAGTCAATTCGGCGGCGATGCTGCAGGAAGCCACGCGCGCCGGCCTGGGCGTGGCCGAGCTGGCCACCCACCTGGGCGACATCGACCCGCAACTGGTGCGCATCTGGCCCGAGCGGGCGGAAGCGTACGACGTATGGCTGGTCATGCATGCGGACCTGAACCGTTCGGCACGCGTGCGGGCGGCGGCCGACGCGATTATCGCCAGCGTGGCCGGACAATAGGGCCGCCCGCGCACGCCTGCACGGCCAGGGAATCGCTTGTATCGAGCGCATCCAATGTTAAGATGCCATGATGACCCTATCCGTCTCCCTCATCATCAGCCTGCGCCGCCTGCACCGGGCCACCATGGCCTGGCTGGTCAGCTGGTGGCGCATGCTGCATTTCGCCACCCTCGTGTTTTCGCTGGCCCTGTCGCCGTCGAGCTATAACCGCGACAACCGCCCCATCCTCGCGCACCGCCTGGTGACAAACACGGCGCCCAATCTCGTGTGGTTCAGCGTGGCCTGCGCGCTGGTCAGCCTGGTCCTCATCCGCATCGTTGTCGTCAGCGCGCAAAGCTACGGCCTGTCGCGCTATGCGCTGGAAATGGTGGTGCGCGTGCTGGTGCTGGAACTGATACCGCTGACGGCCGCCCTGTTCGTGGCCCTGCGCCTGACCCTGCCCGACGGCATTGCGTTTGCGCAAATGCGCTCGAGTGGCGTGCTCGACACCATGCAGCACCAGGGCGTCGACCTGCTGCGCCGCGAATACTTTCCGCGCGTCATGTCCGGCATCTTCGCCGTGTGGATGCTGGCCATCGTCAGCTGCGTCACCTCGCTGATCCTCGCCTACCTCACCATCTATGGCTTTACGCCGTGGGCGCTGCAAGGCTACACGCGCGTGGTCGGGCAAATCTTCAATCCGGCCGTGGCCCTGATCCTGATGCTCAAGGTCATCTTCTTCAGCTTTGCCGTGGCCCTGATCCCGCTGGCCTCCTCGTATTACCCGGAGGAGCCGCACGGCAGACGCAAGCGCCTGTGGGCCGCGCACGGCCTGTCCGAAATGCTGCGCCTTTTTTCCGTCATCCTGCTGATCGAAGTGGCTTCGCTGATGGGCAATTACTACTGATGCCCCGCCCGCCACCGCCAGCGATCCCGAATTACCCATACGAGAGCCAGAATCCATGAGCCAGAGCCAGCCCCCCAATCCCGACCAGGTCGACGTCACCGCGCCTGCCGGTCTCACGCAAGATGCCGTCCTGCCCGCCCCGCCGCCCGTGCGCCACGCCGAACTGAAGGCGGCCATCCTGCTCGTCTTCATGTTCGTGCTGGTGGTCGGCTCCGTCGTCTACCTGATGTACGCGCGCGGCGCCTTCGAGGCAACGCAAACGCTGGTGCTGACTACCGACGATTCGGACGGCGTGGGCGTGGGCGCCGACCTGACCTTTTCCGGCTTTCCCATTGGCCGCGTGCAGCGCATCGAGCTGGCGCCGGACGGCAAGGCCCGCGTCATCATCGATGTGCCGAGAAAAGACGCGCACTGGCTGCGCAGCAGCTCCATCTTCACGCTGGAACGGGGCATCGTGGGCGGCGCCAAGCTGCGCGCCTATAGCGGCATCCTGACGGACCCGCCGCTGCCCGACGACGCCACGCGCGACCTGCTGGTGGGCGACATGGCGGCGGAAATCCCCCGCCTGCTGGCCGCCGCCAAAGACCTGTTGAACAACCTGGGCAGCCTGACGGGCACCGATTCCCCGCTCGACGGCACCCTGCGCAATGTGCAGGCCGTGACCGGCAAATTGAGCGGCCCGGGCGGCGCCATGGGCTTGCTGACGGGCGACGACAAGCAGTCGCGCCTGCTGGTCGAACGGGCCAACGCCCTGCTGGTCACGGCCGACCAGCTGGCGCGCCGCACGGATGGCCTGGTAGCCAATGCCGATACGCGCGTATTTGGCGAAAAAGGTGTCATGACGGATGCCCAGGCGACCATCGTGCAGCTGAACGCCCTCTTGGCCGACACGCGCGCCAGCCTGAAAAAGGTCGATGCCGTGCTGGTCGAGGCGCAAGCCGTGGGCGCCAATGCCAGGGTAGCGACAGCCGACCTGGGCCCGCTGCGCGCGGACGTGGAAAGCAATCTGCGCAAGGTCGAGCAACTGGTCAATGAAATCAACCGCAAATGGCCATTCAAGCGCAATCCGGAGATCAAACTGCCATGAGAAATATCCATATCCTCCTGTCTGCCCTGGCCATGACAGCGCTTGCAGCCTGCTCCAGCGGCCCGCCCGTGCCGGACTGGAAAATGAATGCGCAAAGCTCCGTCGAACGGTTTCAGGCGGCTTACTTGAATGGCAACACCCTGGTCGAACAGACGGAATTCCGGCGCGCCCGCAGCCAGGTGGCCGGCACGGGCAAGCTCGACCTCGTGGCACGCATCGAACTGCTGCGCTGCGCCGCCCGCGTGGCCAGCCTGGCATTCGAGGACTGTGCCGGCTTTGACGCCCTGCAGGCCGACGCGACAGCCGCCGACCGCGCGTATGCGGCCTGGCTGGCCGGCAAGGCGCAGGGGCCCGACATCGCCCTGCTGCCGGAAACGCAGCGGGCGGCAGCCAGCGCCAGCTCGGACACGGCCGCCGCCAGCGCCGTGGCAGCCATCAAGGACCCGCTGTCGCAGCTGGTGGCGGCCGGCGTACTGCTACGCTCTGGCCGCGCCACGCCGGACCTGCTTGATACGGCCGTGGCTACCGCCTCGGATCAGGGCTGGCGCCGTCCTCTGCTGGCGTGGCTGGGCGTGCAGCGCCTGCGCGCCGAACAGGCGGGCGACACGCAAGCGGCGCAGCGCATCGCGCGGCGCATGGCGATCGTGGAGCAGCCGCTGGCGCCTTGAGCGTGCCGATGGCGAGCCTGGAGCAGGCAGAATCAGGCATAATCGAGCCAGGATGACAGCTATGCCGTGCAGCAGCGAGGTGTGACGATGCAGTTCGAGGATTTCGACCTTTCTACTCCCGATGCCGGCCGGCAAGCCGGGGCGGCGCCTGGCGATGAAGAGTCGGCGGCCACGGCAGTGCGTCTGCAATACCTGCTCGACAATACGCCCTCCATCATCTATTGCACCGTACCCAGCGGCGACTTCAAGATGACTTTTGTCAGCAACAATGCCTTGAATGTGCTGGGCTACCGGCCCGCCGAGATGGTGGCCGACCCCAATTTCTGGTTCGACCACATCCATCCCGAGGATGCGCCCGGCATCTTTTCCAGCCTGGCGCAGATCTTCGTCGAAGGCGCGCGCGCCTATGAATACCGCTTCCGCGTGCGCGACGGCAGTTACCTGTGGATGCACGACAGCCTGCGCCTGGTGCGCGACGAGCACGGCGTGCCGTTCGAGATCATCGGCTCGCTGACGGATATTACCGAACGCAAGCACATGGAAGCGATGCTGCAGGCGCGCGGCGAAGAACAGCAACTACTGATCAGCAAGTTGCAGGAAGCGCACGACCAGCTGCTGCAATCGGAAAAGATGGCCTCCATCGGCCAGCTGGCGGCCGGCATCGCGCATGAAATCAATAACCCGATCGGCTTCGTCAACTCCAACATGAGTTCGCTGCAAGGCTATGTCGACACCCTGTTCGGCGTGATCGCCCAGTATGAAGCGGCGATGCGCGAGACGCTCGACGGCGCTGCCCTGGCCGCGCGCGTGGCCCAGGTGCGCGCGCAGGCCGACCTGACCTTCCTGCAGGACGACATGGTGGACCTGGTCCGCGAATCGATGGATGGCCTCAAACGCGTGCGCGACATTGTGCAGGCACTGAAGGATTTTTCCCACGTGGGCGAGACGGACTGGCAAGTCGCCAGCCTGCATGCTGGCCTGGACAGCACGCTCAATATCGTTGCCAACGAATTGAAATACAAGGCGCGTATCGACAAACAGTATGGCGAACTGCCGCCGATACTCTGCCTGGCCTCGCAGCTGAATCAGGTGTTCATGAACCTGCTCGTCAACGCGGGCCAGGCCATCAGCGGCGAAGGCGTGATCAGTATCCGCAGCGGTCATGCGGACGACTGGGTGTGGGTGGAAATCGGCGACACGGGTGCCGGCATCGCGCCCGAGCACCTGAATCGCATCTTTGAACCGTTCTTCACCACCAAGGCTGTCGGCAGCGGCACAGGCCTGGGCCTGTCGCTCTCATACGGCATCGTCAACAAGCACGGCGGACGCATCGAGGTGGCATCCGAAGTGGGCCAGGGCACGCGCTTTACCGTGCACTTGCCCGTATCACCCCCGACGGCCCGGGCCGCGCCCTAGCCTTCCTTGACGGGCGCGTACACGCGGATGCTGAGCCGGCCGCCATTCTTGGCTTCGAAATCGAACAGCTGGGCAATCACGCGGGCCGTCAGCACGTGTTCGGCGGCAAGCAGCATCAGGCCATCGCGGCTGATCAGGTCGCGCGACAGCACCATGCCCGGTTCCAGCTGGCCCGACAGCACGGTCAGATCGCGCGCCGGCGGTTCCGTCTCCTCCATGATGGCGCGGAATGCGGCCACCACGGCAGGGTCGTAGCGCTTGCCGATGCTGTCGTAGATCAGGGTGCGGGCTTCTTCGGCGCGCAGGCTGCGCTGCACCATGGCGCCGATCTGCAAGCCGTCATAGTCAGACGCCAGCGCCAGGATGCGCGCGCCCAGCGGAATGGCCAGGCCCACCATGCCATCAGGAAAGCCGCCACCGTCGAAGCGCTCCAGTTGCGAGCGCAGGATGACGGAGACGGCGCGCAATTCATCGAGCGCCATCAGCAATTGTTCGGCGCGCAGCGGATGCTTGCGGAAGGCCGCCAGCTGCTCGCCCGTCCAGGCGCTGGCCGGCAGTTCCAGTACATCGTCGCTCAAGCTGAGTTTGCCGATATCCTTGAGCAGGGCCGCGATGAACACGTCGCGCGCTTCCTGCCCTTGCAAGCCCAGCGCCTGCGCCAGCTTGCGCGACAATTCCGCCACGCGCCGCGCATGGCCGACCAGCTTGCCGCCACGCATCTCGATCAGATTGGAAAACACCTTGATCGTCGTCACGAACGTGGCTTTCAGGCGTTCGTTGGCCGCCTGCACTTCGTCGTGCGAGAGTTTCAGCTGCTGCGTGCGCGTGGCCACCTTCGCTTCCAGGCTGGCGTTGAGCGCCTGCAGCTGCACGTTCTGGCTGGCCGTCAGCGCTTCCAGGCGCAGTTTTTCCTGTTCCAGCGCGCGCCGTTCCAGCGCGTGGCGCACCACCAGCACCATATCGTTCTCGTCCCACGGCTTGGTCACGTAGCGGTAGATTTCGCCCTGGTTGATGGCGTCGAGGATGGACTGGATGTCCGCGTAGCCCGTCAGCAGCAAACGCATGGTGCCGGGCCAGCGCTGGCGCACCTGGGCCAGGAATTGCGCGCCATCCATGTGCGGCATGCGCATGTCGGAAATGACCAGGTCCACCGTCTCGCTCTCGAGCAGGGCCAGGCCCGCCGCGCCGCCGTCGGCTGTCAGCACGCGGTAACCGTGCGGGCGGAACAAACGCCGCAGCGACGACAGGATGTTCGGTTCGTCGTCGACGCACAGGATGGTCGGCGCTGCGGCCGCGGTGCTGGTGCTCATGTTTTCCCGTTCGGTCATGGTATGGCGGCCTGCGCCTGGCGCACGGGCAAGGTAATGCGGAAGGTGGTGCCGAGGCCGATGCTGCTGCGCACGTCGATGCGGCCGTGGTGCTTTTGCACCGTGCTGTAAGCCAGCGACAGGCCCAGCCCCGTGCCCTTGCCGACGGCCTTGGTGGTAAAGAAGGGATCGAAGATGCGCGACAGGTGTTCGGGCGCAATGCCGCCGCCCGTGTCCTCGATCTCGATCCACACTTCCCTGGCGTTGTCGCTGCCCGTGCGCAGGGTGATGCGTCCGCGCGCCTCGCCCATGGCGTGGGCGGCATTGACGACCAGGTTCATGATCACCTGGTTCAGCTCGGAAGGCTGGCATTCGATATCAGGGATGTCGCCATAGTCGCGCACCACGTCTGCCTTGTACTTGACCTCGTTATTCACGATATTGAGCGTGGTGTCGATGCCCTGGCGCAGGTCGGCCCAGACCCACTCCTGGTGCGCATCCGTGCGCGAAAAATCCTTCAAGTCCTGCACGATGCGGCGCACGCGCGAAATGCCTTCCTTCGATTCGCCCATCAGCAGCGGAATGTCGGTGCGCAGGAAATCGAGGTCGATCTGTTCGCGCAAGGCGCGCAGGCGCGCCGCCACCACGGCGTCGGCGACGGCCGGCTCGGCTTCCTCATAGGCGTCGAGCATGCTGAACAGATCGTCCAGATACCCTTCCAGGGTGCCGACATTGGAAAACACATAGCCGATGGGATTGTTGATCTCGTGCGCCACGCCGGCGGCCAGCTGGCCGATCGAGGCCAGCTTTTCCGACTGCAGCAGCTTTTGCTGGGCCAGCGACAGCTTGCTGTTCAATTCCGTCAGGGCCAGGTTACGCTCGCGCAATTCCATATCGGCGATCTGGCGCTGGCGGATATCGTCGGCCAGGCGCTCGTTCATTTCCGCCAGCTGGGCCGTGCGTTTGGCCACCAGATGTTCCAGGTTGTCGTGCGCCTTGCGCAGCGCGAGTTCGGCAAGGCGCCGCTCGCTCACGTCGCGCAGGGTTTCGATGGCGCCCACCAGGCGTCCCTGGCGGTCGCGCAGGGGCGCCGCCGTGAAGTGCAGCCAGTGACCATCGGGGCCGATATCGGCAAAGAAATCCTCGGCCTCGTAGGCGCCGGGGATCACGGGAGAGCGCTTCAGCTTGCCCAGGTAGAGGTCGTTTTCGCCGAGCGCGATATCGTCGGCCACCAGCAAGTCGGCCAGGCAGGCGCGCGGCTGCGGATAAAACGCCTTCCAGTGCTCGCGCGTGCCGACCATCTCGGCGGCCGTAAAGCCCAGCAACTGTTCGCAGGCGCTGTTCCAGTGCGTCACCACGTGGTCCGTGTTGATGGCGAAGGTGGCCACGGGATGGCCATCGAAAAACGCCGATAGCGCGATGGTATCTCCCTGGCGGCGTTCCGGCGTGGCGGGCAGCGCCTGCCCTGCGTCTGTTTCCATGGCCTCTATCCTGTTCATGCCAGCATGATCCGCGACATTTCATCGAAGGTGTGTTCCGTTTGCCGCAGCAGCGCCAGCCACGCTTGTTCGTCCAGGGCAAGGTTGCGCCAGACTGCGGGCGACAGCGGTGGTACCAGCGCGTCGTCGACACCGGCCAGGTCGAGCGCCAGAGCGATGGCGTTGGCCATGTGCACGGCCAGAGGCAAGCCGCCCGCCTCCAGGCGGTCGATGGCGTAGTGGTCAGCCACCGCCTGCTGTATCGCCTCGGGAAACTTCCAGTAGGCGGCCAGGGCGCTGCCCACTTGCGCGTGATCGATACCGATGACGGCCAGCTCCGCCTCGGCCATCTGGCAGTCGTGCGCCTGGCGGTAGCTGCGCACGAGCGCGTGCTCGGCCGGGAAGCGCGTCACCAGCACCAGGGTGCCCAGGTCGTGCAGCAGCCCGGCCGTGAAAGCCGTCTCGGGATTGACACCCAAGTGCGGCGCCAGCAGGCGCGCGGCGATGGCCGTGGCCAGCGAATGGCGCCAGAATGCCTGGAAGTCGAAGCCGCCGGCCGCCGGCGCGAAGCTGCTCGTCAGGGCGCAGGCCGTGACGACGGTGCGGATGCTGTGAAAGCCCAGCACGGAAACGGCTTGCGGAATACTGGTGACCTTCGATTGCATGCCATAGAAAGAGGAATTGGCGATGCGCAAGGTCTTCGCCGCCAAGGCCTGGTCCAGCTCAATCTTTTGCGCCAGCACATGCACGTCCGTGTCGTCCTGGTCCATGCTCGACAGCAGTTCCAGCACCACCACCGGCAGCGAAGGCAGTTCCTGTATCTGGCGGACGATGTGCTCAAAACTGAGGCGTATCATGCCGCATCCCCCTGCCGGTAGCGCTGCAGCAGCGCCAGCAGTTGCGCCCCGGAAGAATCGGGCGGCGTGGCGCGGAACAGCACCGCCAGCCGTTCCAGGCGGCGCAAGCGTTCCTGCTCGGCAAGCTCCTGCGCGGCGGGGTCCAGCGTCTCTTCCATGACGACGTAGCAGCGCTCCACATTGCGCCTGCGCAAGGCCGTCAGGCTGGCCGCCGTCAGGGTGGCGCCCTGGGCCAGCAGCACGGCGCCGCTGGCGTCGCTCAGCGCCTGCGCCAGCACCATGCCTTCCTGCGCCTGCTCCATCGAAATCTCGCGTCCGCTTTCACTCACGCTCTCACTCATTTATCCACTCCATGACGACTCAGTGTGACCAGGCTGCCGCGCGAGCGCGAATGCAAGCCCATGGGATGGATCGCCACGACATACGGCTGCCCATCGATGGCGGCCAGGCGGGGCGTGTCCTGCCCGTCGAACAGCTGCGGCAAGACCAGCGCCGCCTCGTTGCCCAGCAGGGCCGCGCCCCGCTCGAACAGGTTGGCTGCCGCCGCATTGATGAAGGCGATCATGCCTTCGTCGTCTAGCCCGATCACGGGCAGCGGCAGAAATTGCAGCAGTTCGCGCGCGATGCCCAGACTGACCTCATCGCGGCTGATCTGATGCTGCTGCTGGCGCACCAGCGCCTGCATGGCGGCATTGGCTGCCGCCAGCGCCAGGTTGGCCTCGCGCAACTGCTCGTTGAGGCGCACATTGTCGTCGTCGATGCCCTTCAGACGGAAGGCTTCGGCGATATGTTCGCGCAGCTGATGGTCGTCCCAGGGCTTGGTGAGGAACTTGAAGATGGCGCCTTCGTTGACGGCGTCCGTAACGGCCTGCAACTCGGTATAGCCCGACAGCATGATGCGGATGGTTTGCGGACACAGCAGCTTGGCCTTGCGCAGGAAGTCGGCGCCCAGCATGCCGGGCATGCGCTGGTCCGACACGATCACATCGACCGCATGGCTGGCCAGCACGTCCAGCCCTTCCTGGCCGCTGCCGGCCGTGAGGATATGGTAGGCATCGCGCCGCAGCAGGCGCTTGAGGGAAGCGAGGATATTCGGCTCGTCATCGACCAGCAGCAAGGTGCGCGGCTGCGTCGCTGGCTGCTGCACGGCGTCCGCCGCCGGCACCGCGATGCCTGGCATACCATGCTCGTCGTGCAAATCCATGGGACCATCCTCTCATCGCCACGGCGATATGGGAGCTTGCCTGGAGCGGGAAGCTGTCGCGCGAGACAGTCTTGCGAGTCTTGCGCGGCATCCCGCTTGCGCTGAAATTATACGACTAAATATTCCTTCATAGCACTTATCCGCCACTTATCCGCGCCGTGCCGGACAGGGCGTGTCGCGGTAGAACACAAAGCCGCCCAGGCCGATGGCCTTGGTATCGGCTTTCACGCCATATACCAGCATGTTCTTGTCCGCCTCGATGCGCAGCAGGTTCAGGTGCTGCACGATTTGCGCGTGCGACAGTTCCAACGAAGGGGTCGGCGCCAGTTGCAAACGCAGCTCTGACGTGGCCGCATCGTAGGCCCAGCGGCCCGGATTATAGAAGGCGAAGCCGCCATCGAAACGCAGGCGGCCATCCTTGAACTGGGTCAGGCAAATACCGGGAAATTCGCTGGGCGGGTTGTACCAGGTGGCGGCCACGGCCGCATCGGCCGGCGTCTTGCCCGGCATCTGCATGCCAGCCGTGTCACCGACATTATTACCGTCCCCGCCCATGCCGGCGCAACCGGCCAGCGCCAGCGCGCAAGCCCATGCGCCCGCGCGCGTGATGAATCTCATGTGCATTCCCGTCCCCTTGCTTTATAGAAACATAATCTTAGTCCGGGAAACTTGGCTGTTCAAGCGGCCACCGCACATAAGGCGGATTTAATTGCCTCCGGACGCCTTGGCAGCCGCCTCGCGCAATTTATCTTTTTTACTCTTGCGCGCGCCCTTCACGCCACCATTGACCGTATCCGTCACGGCACTCACGGGCGTGGGCAGTTCCGTCGGCTCGAAACCGGCCACCACTTCGCGCACGATGCGCAAGTCGTTGCGGTTTTCGATCAGGCGGAAATGCGCTTCCGTATCGGCCGTCACAAAACTGATGGCCGTGCCGCTTTCGCCGGCGCGGCCAGTGCGCCCGATGCGGTGCGTGTAGTCGACGGCCGAGCGGGGCAAGTCGTAATTGACGACGGCAGGCAAGCCGGCGATGTCGATGCCGCGCGCGGCCACATCGGTGGCCACCAGCACCTGCAAGCGCCCCGCCTTGAAGTCGGCCAGCAGCTGGCTGCGCGTGCCCTGGCTGAATTCGCCATGGAAGGCGCCCACGTGCAGGCCCGCGCGCTGCAGCTTGTCGGCCACGTGTTCAGCCGCGTACTTGGTGGCGACGAACACCAGCACCCTATCCCACTGCTGCTGCAGGATCAGGTAGCGCAGCAGCTGCGTGCGGCGCGGCACGTCGACCGTGATGGCCCGCTGCACGATATCGGGCTTGTCCTGCGGTTCGGACGCCACCTCGATGCGCACGGGGTCCGTCAACAGGCTGTCGGCCAGCGCCTGCACGCTGTCGGGGAAGGTGGCGGAGAAAAACAGGTTTTGCCGCTGCTTGGGCAGCAGCGCCAGAATCGCGTTGATTTCCTCGCTAAAACCCATGTCGAGCAGGCGGTCAGCCTCGTCCAGCACGCACAGCGACACGCCGCCCAGTTTCACGGCATTTTGCCGCACCAGGTCCAGCAGGCGGCCCGGCGTGGCGACGACGATATCGGCGCCGCCGCGCAAGTCCATCATCTGCGGATTGATCGACACGCCGCCGAACAGCACGGAAATCTTCAATTTGACGGGCAGCGGCTTGGCCAGCGCGTGTACCGTCTGTCCCACCTGCGCCGCCAGCTCGCGCGTGGGCACGAGGATCAGCGCGCGCACCTGGCGCGGGCCGGAAACGGGCGCCATCAGCGCCTGCAGCAGCGGCAGCGCGTAGGCGGCCGTCTTGCCGGAACCCGTCTGCGCCGCGCCCAGCACGTCGCTGCCGCGCAGGATGGCGGGAATGGCGGCCGCCTGGATGGCCGTCGGCGCGGCATAGCCGGCCTTGTCAACGGCACGGACCAGGGAGGGAATCAGACCCAGTGAGGAAAATGGCATAGCGGGCCTTCTTGTATATTCGTAAAGTGAGACCGGCCGCAATGTGCGGCCGGTCGGATATGGTGACAGTATAAAGCAAGGGTACGATTAACCGGACAAAATGCTCAGGGCCAGGCGCCATGCCGCAGACAGTACGCTAGTACGGCAAGGCAATGGCAACAACGCTCTGGGGATTTTGTCGGCTATTGCTTGGGCACTTGCAGCTTGGGGTAGCCATTGTCATCGTAACCCGGCATGCCGCGGCGGATGGCGTGCGAAAAGTCCGCATCGTCGTTGGCGGCCCGCGCGCGCGCCGTGATGTGGCCCCCTGTACGCAGCTGCTGGAAGCTCTGGCCAGGCACCAGGCCCTTGACGTCGAACAGATAGCGGTCCAGGTAGCCCGAGGCCAGCAGGCGGTAGTCGAACGGCAGGCCCGGCACGATGCGGCGCACCATCTCGAAGACGATGGTGGTGCAGTTGGCCGTCAGCGTGTTGTAGAACTGCGGCTTGGCCTTCAGCGCTTGCGCTTCGTCCAGGTAGGCGAGGAACAGCGAGCGCATGGCCGCTTTCGGCATCATCACGCGGTACAGATGCATGTCCTCGTGCCGCGCATTCGTGCGCACGCGCAGGATGTCGCGCTCGTCGGCGGCAATCAGGCTCATCTCGAAATGCTTGAAAAAGCCGCCGATGGCGGAAAAGCTCTCGCCCTTTTCCTTGCGGATCTCGATGGAAAACGTCAAAAATCGCCCGTCGGCAAAGCCGAACGAGATCAGGGTATGCGCAATGTAGGGCCCCGTCCAGTACGACAGCGCCGTGTCCACCGTGCGCAGCTCGTCGAGGTCGTAGCTGCGCTGCTCCCACTTGACCGTGTAGTCGTCATCGCTGCGCCAGTCGAAATTGCGCACATTGTCCAGCGTGACGCGATTGCCCGTCACGGTGCCCGCGACATTGCGCGCCACGTCATCGGCCCACACGCGCTGCTGCTTCGGCGTGATCAGGCTCCACCACAGGAGCAGCAGGATAAAACCACCCGCATACGGCAGCAGCACGCGCGCATCGCCGCGCGTCCACCACAGCACCACGCTGGCCACGCCCAGCGCGCCCCACAGCAGCGCGCCGATGGCTTGTGCCGCCGTGCCGCCAGAGAGCTGGTACCACAGCGCCAGCGCACCCCACAGAGCAGTCAACAGGAGAATCAGGGAAACGGCCATTTTGCCGATGCTGCCCAGCACGGAGCGGGCACGAAATGATAAGAAAGTCATGCCTCAATTATAGGGGCAAGTGAAGATGCGCAAGTAGTTCGGGCGTGTCCAGCGTATCTTGGAACAGACACGCAATATTATTTCGATGGCATAATGATTTCTTTTGCAATTAATTCTGCCTTCGCATGCAACTCCATGGTTTTTCCATCGTCAAAGGTTTAACTAAGATCTTGCTTGAAGGGCAAGAACTTGACCTGCACAACGATTACGAATTCAGGCATCTCGACTACTGCATCGCTACGCGGCGGCTGCAGCTGCATTGGGTACGCCATGCCGGCCACTGGGTCAGGCCATCCATGCCCCCGGCGCTGACACTGGTTTGCGCAGGCGTGCATATGCTGAAAATCCGGGAATCCGGCGACGATGAGCATGCCAACGGGGAAAAATGCCTTTCCTCGATCGGCTTCCTGTGGAATGCCATGCGCGATGACATGGATGGCGTCGCGTCGCATGCAGCGAGCGAAGGATGCACGGATCTCTCGTGCATTTTCATGAGTGGCTTGAGCATCAAGATTGCCGCCATCGAAGCGCGCATCACAACCACGACAACATTCAGGTGACACCTTGCAGCATCAAGCGCTCTACGCCCTCGCCGGCAGTCTCAATTCCCTCTTCATCGTCGTCAGCCTGCTTGGTCTGTGGTCGCAGCTGCAAAAGATCTGGCGGCGCAAGCACGATGCCGGCATCGGCGCGGGCAAGACGACGGACATCCTTTCCATCAACCAGTTCACCGTCAGCTTCCTCGCGTACTGCGCGTTCTTTGTGTACGGCTATTCGATCACGCCGTTCAACCACTACATCGTCTGGCCCCGTTTGATCGCCTCCCTGATCGCGCTGGCCATCCTGTATGAAATCGCCCGCGACCGCCGTAGCCTGGCCTCGCGCAATGCGCTGCTGGCCTGCATGCTGCTGCTGTGCGCGGGGGTGGCGGGGCTGGCCTTCGGCCCCACCTTCAGCGACGAAAAGCGCGTGATCTCGCAAAGCCTGATCGTCGCCGTCACGGTGCTGCTGGCGCAGGGCTATGCGCATCAGATCCGCCTGATCTGGCGCTCGGGCAAGACGGGCGCCGTGTCGCTGAAAATGAGCCAGTTCATCCTGGCGATGGATATCAGTACCATCTTCTTTGCCTGCGTCATGGGACTGAAAACAGGCTGGCCATTGCTGCTGCTCGCCTGCGTCAGCGCCACGACCAAACTGATCATCATGTGGCTGTTCCGCTGGGAAAAGACCAGTCCCGCCGCACAGGTGAAACGGCAGGCGCCGGCCTGAGGCTAGAATGGTGGCCTTGCCACCTTTGTTGAAAGAGCCGCCATGCAGCTGTCCCCCGCCATCCCCATCCTGCGCAGCTTTTCCGAAGCCAAGGCGCGCGAGTTTTACCTCGATTTTCTCGGTTTTACCCTGGACTGGGAACATCGCTTCGAGCCCACGGCACCGCTGTACCTGCAGGTGACGCGGGGCGAACTGGTGCTGCACCTGAGTGAGCACTACGGCGACGCCACGCCCGGTGCGGCGCTGCTGATCCCCGTCGATGACATCGCCGCCCTGCACGCGGAGCTGCAGGCAAAGGATTACCCGTATGCGCGGCCCGGCATCCGCGACGAGGACTGGGGCCGCATCCTGGAAGTGGCGGACCCGTTCGGCAACAAACTGCGCTTCTGGCAAACAACGCAATAACGCTCGCTCCCCGTTCAGCGCGCGCATCTCCGCCTACAGGTTCGCCAGCATACCTGCAGGCGCAGGGCACGCCCGACGAACTGCCACGCCACCGTTGCATCGACAGCGGCCGCCTGCGCGTGGTGCTGGCCGACTATGCGCTGGCGCCGGCCGACCTGTACGCCTGCTACCCGAGCCGCCACCAGTTGCCCGCCAAAGTGCGCGCTTTTATCAATTTTCTCGGCCAGCAGTTGCAGCCGGAAGCGGCCACGGCAGCCGAATCAGGTTAAACTACAATATTGCGATATGGCAATATTTTGAAGGAGTAAGTTTTGCTAGTCATACTCGGATTTCTCGTCGTGCTGTTTTCCGTCTTCGGCGGCTTCGCCTTGCAGGGCGGCCACCTGGCGGCCCTGTTCCAGCCGCTGGAGCTGCTGATGATCGGCGGCGCCGCGCTGGGCACCTTCTTTGTCGGCAACGATGCCAAGGCCATCCGCGCCACGTTCGCCGCCCTGCCCACCCTGTTCCACGGCTCGCAGTACACGAAGGCGCGCTACATGGAACTGATGGGGCTGATGTATGAAATCCTCAGCAAGATCCGCAAGGAAGGCTTGATGTCCGTCGAGGACGATATCGACGATCCGTACCGCAGTCCCATCTTCGTGAAATACCCGTACACCCTCGGTGACGAGCACATCCTGGAATTCATCACCGATTACCTGCGCCTGATGGTGTCGGGCAATATGGATGCCTACCAGATCGAAAACCTGATGGATAACGAGATCGAGACGCACCATGAAGATGCGGAAATGCCGATCCAGACGATTTCGCAGCTGGCCGACGCCATGCCAGCCTTCGGCATCGTGGCCGCCGTGATGGGCGTGGTGCATACCATGGCATCCGTCGGCTTGCCGCCGGCCGAGCTGGGCGTGCTGATCGCGCAGGCGCTGGTGGGCACCTTCATCGGCATCTTGCTGGCCTATGGCTTCATCGCCCCGCTGGCCAGCTTGCTGCGCCGCAAGCACCATGAAACGGCGAAGATGTACCAGTGCGTGAAAGTGACCTTACTGGCCAGCCTGAACGGCTATGCGCCGGCGCTGGCCGTGGAATTCGGTCGCAAGGTGATTTCCGCCACGGAACGCCCTTCGTTCAGCGAACTGGAAAACCACGTGCGCCAGGTGCGCACGAAGAACTGATCCGGCCTGTTTCGCTTGCTCCGCGCCTCAGGCTTCCGGTGCCGTCCAGACCAGGTTCCACAGGTGGCCATCGATATCCTCGAAACCCTGGTCATACATGAAGCCATGGTCCTCGGGCGGATGCGGTATGCGGCCACCTGCGGCAACCGCCTTGGCGATCAGGCTGTCCACCTCTTCCCGGCTTTCGCAACTGAGGCAAATGACGAATTCATTGGCTTCCTTTGCATTCACGACTGGTTTGTCGATCAGGGACTGGAAGAACGGTTCGGTCGTCAGCATGGCCTCGATGGCGCCGTCGACGATGGTCATGAACGCCGCGTTCTCTCCGCTAAAGCGGGAATTGAAGGAAAAGCCGAGCGCGGAAAAGAAGGCCCTGGATTTGCCCAGGTCCTTCACGGGCAGGTTGAGGATGATCTGTTTCTTCATGGCGTTTCCTTGCTGAAGGTGAACTGGGCAATCGGTGCCTCGTCCCTGCGACGGGTGACGGCACACAAAATCGACACGCTGGCGAAAAAATAGTTCCTCTAGAATATCAATAAATAATGAAAATGCAAAAAGTGACGGGCAAAACGGCGTGATCGATGGCATGCACGCAAGACTGGCATTCTTTCCAACTATGTCTGATTGACCTGTCCGCCGCTGGCAGACTACGGCACGTCAAGACGTTAAATCACCTGATAGCGGCTGTCAGCGCAAGTCTGCGCGACGACACCTGATACGCCAGTGCGCTTTCGGCCGATTGCTGTCCTTGGCTGCTTTCGCCCCATAGCGGACTGCCATTCCCTGGCTGCAAATTGATGCGGCCTAGGAACGCGATTAGAAGACCACTAGCGTCCCATCAGGTAACAGACCACATGGCCAATTGCCGTCGCGATAATTCATCAAAGCGTCAAACCAAAAACTAGGTTGGGCATTCAAGACTTCCAAGGTAGCCATCCGCACACAATAGATTGCCGAATCTTTAGCCGCTTGTGTGAAGTCGTTCGCCCCAGAGAAAATCGTCCTGTCGGGCACCACCCTCAATGATTTCAATGCCAACTTGTAGGACTCCAAGACTTCTTGCTGGTACGCAGCTCCATTGTCCTTCAAGATGGTCCTGAGGTACTCTCCATGGATCGGGTCGGGTTGATCGCGGGAGCTGGGCAGCCAGTCCATATCTGAAGCAATTTTTGCTAAGCTAGTGTCTAACTCCGCTGGGAAGCGTGGCCTGTCCCAGGCACTCAAATTCGGGAGAGCTATTTGGCCTTCGCTAGGGTGATAGCTACCTAGTGCGCTAAACCACTGGGCGTTAACGACTGCATGTCTTATTCTGTCCATTAATCAACCAGCCTCTTAAGTCCAAGCATTTTCTACAAGGCCAGCTCCCGCAGCGATAGAGTCATGCTCTGCGCTTACGTGACTGGCCGGTTTTGGCCGGTTGCCGCTGTTGGCGGGGTCCGCCCCAAAGCAGACATTCATGACACGACCGTTAACTTCCACCCAAGAGGACACGCAAGGCAGGGCTCACTTGGCGGAAACGCTGGCACAGATGGAGTGCCTTCTTGGTTGCGGAACCGGCTTACTACCACGGTTCAAACTCCAGTCCCGCGTAGCGTTCATGGTTTGCACCGATGGCGAATGCCTTTTCAATCCACGCTGAGCTTTCACCGATCGTTATAACTACAGTAAATGAGCCTCCCCGAGCGGGTACTGGAAAGTCCACTGCTACGATCTGCAAGAAACGTGCGTCGTCTACATCGTCAGGTATTCCGTCAATGAAAAAAAACTGAACAGTGTAGTCCTCCTCATCGATTAGCCCGAAGAAATTGCCTTGAACGCCCCTGCCATCTGCCCAGTGATTGAGCGCTTCGTTAAGCGTTAAATCGCGCGCTGCGGATGATTCCACAACGTCTTCCAGGTCCTGCCAGTATGCTTTCATTGTATGAACCATCATCATCCTTTTCGTGTCGCTTGAGGTCCAACGCGGTAGCACATCGCAGCTCTAGCTGGGCGCGGTCACTGTCCGCTCCTGGCCGCTTGCCGCCGTTGGCAGCCCCCTACGCGGACGTTAAATCATCGTTTAGTTATTCTACGAAAGACAAGGTGCGAACTGCCTGTTCGCTGCACAGGAATGCTCCTATTTGGTCCTGCGCCGAAGGTGAAAGACCGCTGTATTCTTCGTCCAGCCACGATGTGGCAGTAGCGGTATCCCAAGGGCCGAGTGAAGCCATGTAGTCATCATACTCATCTTGAATCTCACGCCAAGACGCATACGGTTTCCTAGAAATCAGTACTTCTTTTCTAGTCAGGATAATGTGCACTTCCGTCATGAAATATCCCCTATAGAATGCGCTTCACATACGCAAACCAAGTGTCTGCTCTTGGCTGCGGATTCAATCGGTCAACGCAACACACTGTTCAAATCGTTGAGCCGGTGTTTGGTAGTGTAGCGTCTTCCTGGGGCGCTCGTTTAGTCTTCTGGCTACCGCATCGAGTTGCTCTTGCGAATACGTGGAAATATCCAATCCCTTGGGGAAATACTGGCGCAACAGGCCATTGGTATTTTTATTTGAACCGCGCTGCCATGGATTCTGTGGATCGCAGAAGTAGACCTGGATGTCGGTGGCCAACGTAAAGCGTTTATGCCCAGCGAGCTCGCTGCCGCGATCCCAAGTCAGTGACTTCTATAGTTCTTGGGGTAGCCTGCGGGCATTGTCGATCAATGCGTTGACCACCGTTTCGGTATTCTTCGCGGCGACCTTTATCAGCATGACATAGCGCGTCTGGCGCTCAACCAAGGTCACGATCTGGCTGTTGTGGCTGCCGCATAGCAGGTCGCCCTCCCAATGCCCGGGCACCGCTCGATCCGCTGCCGTCGCTGGACGCTCGCTGATCGACACGGCGTCGACAATTCTGCCGTGGTTGTCCGTCTTTTGGGTGTGATGACGTGAACGGCGCATGGCGCGCGTCCGGCGTAAATGCTCCAGCAGCTCCTTCTTTAGGGCGCCTCGGGCCTGGATGTAGAGGCTGCGGTAAATGGTTTCGTGCGACACGTGATACTCCTCGTGGCGCGTGAACAGCTGCTTGAGCCAGCCAGCAATCTGTTCCGGCGACCACTGCAATTGGAGCTTGCTGGCAACCATGTTGGCCAGCATGTGGCTCTCCGTCAGCTTACAAGGTTTGGGGCAGCGCGCCTGATCCCAAGCATGCTGATCCGCCTGGATCGCACGATATGTTTCGCGGCCACCATTGCGCCTGAGTTCCCTGCTGATGGTCGATGGTGCTCGGCCAAGGCGCCTGGCAAGTGCGCGGATGGATACGCCGGCAACGACGGCACGCGAGACCTCCTCGCGCTCGGCCAGTGTCAGCGCCAGTCTGGAACGGCATCGCGGCGCTGGCCGTATGCCACCAGATTCGGCCAGAATCCGCTGTATCGACGAGTGATTCCGATCAAATAGCTGGGCTATCATCTGCAGGGAGTCGCCATGTTTCCAGCGCTCCCACATCAAGGCCTTCTGGCTCTCGGTGTAATAAATGCGTGGTTTCTGTTTCATCTTCAACACTCCTGTAACCTGGGCGTTTAGGTTAGAGTGTTGCGACCACCGATTGAATCCGCAGCCGGTGGCCGTCGTTGACAGTTTACCCGGTCATTGACCTGCAAACAAAGCCGACCGGAATTGTTGAACAAATCCGGCTTGGCGCGAGTCCGCTCAGAAGGTCAGGATTTTTGCGGCAAAATCAGGCCGCTTTGAAACGCCAGCTTTATATCCCTTTCGTGCGAGTAGGCGAAAGATTCCCAAACCTCCCCCGCTTGAAGCTTAGTGAATGTCTCAATGATATTACGCCGCCACGGGGATGGTCTGGAAGCGACGTATCCATTGAAAAATCGCTGCGCCTGGTCTTGGGTTCCGAAGCACAACAAGAATGACAAAGGGGTAGGCGTTGGATCGCAAATGGCGGGAAAACCGCCCCCATACAACGCAAGATGTTCAAGCGCCTGCGGGCGATCGGCGAACAAAGAGAACAGCGGCAGGGTGCGTTCGGTGAGCAACTGGCACATCTCCTCGATCGAGGAACGCGCTGTCAAACCCGCCACCTGCCAGATAATGGCGCTGAGATTTTTGTCGGGCCGACGTAACCCACCAAATAGAACGAAGCCATCGTAACCGGTTCCGGTCCCTCTCTCCGCAAGCCACCTTTTAAGAGCTTTGCTGGCGATGGAAAGGTCGACCGTCATGCGAACATCGCTGCGGGAATTATAGCGCTCGGACTCGAAGGATACCTGGAAAACAGTGTCCTTATCGGCAGCCATCTTCTTCCAAACGGTTCCTGCTTTGTTGGGTTTAAAACCATGCGGCGCGAGAAATTTCCCGACCTCTTGGCAAGCATGAAGAAACTGGGTTTTTGGATCTCGCTGACGGTTGGCGGGATCGGCCGACCACGCTTGCCATTGGCTGAAGCGCTGGTCGAGGATGGGTTTCAGTTGATCGAATTTCTCCCAGGTATTCTGGACGTGATAGACGCTGCCATACTCAAAGCCATGCGCGGCGGCGTGGCGGTTGAATACGTCACAATAGTCTTGCATAAAGCTGCCATGCTGTTGGGCGAATGTCGACTTTTCATCGTAATAGTCAACGGTGAAAGCATTGCCCTGATCGTTGAGATCCTCTTCCCATAGCTTGCCATCGCAAGCATCGATCAGAAATTGAAGTCCGGTAATTTCCCGACTTGCCAGACGCCTTAGCTCCTCGGGGGAGTCTGTGCGGTGGAAATCGCTCGCCATATCCTGGCTAACCAACCAGGCCAAGAACATGCCGATATGGATGCCGCCATTTTCTTCCGGCAAATCATCGGGATATTTCCCGCCAGAATGCCAATCAATCCTGTCATACGCCATTGTGCAAACCTATAAAAATATCTAAATAATAACTCTTAGTTGCTCCAGCGCAATTTCCAGCGTGCTTGGTAACGCCCTGATCTGGGTAGTGGACGTCACTTATCCGCCTCAGAGTATCCTAATTATCTTTGCTTTTCTCAGTCCGCTATTGGCCGGTTTCGGGCGCTCGGAATGGCTCAGCGCACGAAACTGTGACCCTCATGGCTGGCAAGGGGTTTTGTTCGGCGCGCCAAGTCTTCTCCCTGCTATTTCCGCTCTCCGCCATTTACATGGCCGGCGCGGTTTCATCCGGGCAGCTGACCTCATCCTCTTGTGTATATAAGGTCATCGGCACGCGCTGGCCGTCGACTTCCAGCTCGCGCACCTTCGGCGGCACCAGCTGGAACTCGCCCGCCTGCAGTTTCTCGCGCAAGGGCTTGCAGCGCAGGGCATCCACGGGGATTTGCCCGCGCGCAGTCCAGCTGCCATCGTCCTTTTCCGCCAGCAAGACCGACGAGGCGCGCGGGTCATTGCTGATCAGCAACACATCCTGCTTGCCATCTCCATCGAAATCGAGCAGATACGCATCGCACTGCGGCCCTGCCCGCTTCAAACAGGCGGGCAAACGCCAGGCCGGACTCACTTGCGTCCAATCCTGGCGCAGGAAACTCTCCGGCAGCTTCGCCGTGGCCGGGCGCAGGGTCAGGTTGATCGACACGTCGCTCAGCGCACCCGTCTCGTCCAGGCGGTTCTGGCGCTTGAGCATGGCCTCGGCGCGGGCCCGCACTACTGCTGCGTCAGCGCCGGTCGTGCGTTTCGTCAATTCCTGCAGGGCCGCCTGGCCATAGCGGGCACCCTGGAAGCGCAGGTATTCGAAATCGAACTTGTCCACGCCAACCTTGCCGCTGTCCAGGCGCGCCATCTGGCTGGCCACGGAAATGCGCGCCGGGTCCGCCAGCGGCGAGAACAGCGCGAACAGCACCAGCAGAGTGACAAAGGCGGTGGCCACGTTGACGTTGGCGATCAGGTGCAGCCAGTCGCCATACTTGCTGGCCGCCCACGCATAGCCGGCGGCGTAGCAGGTGGCGACCAGCAGGCAGGCGGCAGCGATGAGGCGGTCGGCCGTCCAGCCATGCGACATCACGCGCAAGGTTAGCGCATAGATGGCGATGCCCACCACCCATGGCAGCAACAGGCAGGCCAGGCGCGTGCCCAGGCGGATGCCGCGCGCCACGCCATGGCCCACTTCGCCATTCTGGAAGGCGGCATTGATCAGTACCACCAGCACGCCGGCCATGCCCAGCAGCACGGACGCCGCATGGCGCGTGGCCCACAGGCGCTCGAAACCGATGAAGGGCAGGGTCAGCAGGAAGCCGGAGACCAGCACGGCGGCGATCGGCATCAGCCATGACAGCAGCACCAGAAGCAAGGTGCGGATGCCGCGCACGATGGACGGGCGCACGTCGGTGATGTGGATGGCAAACGAAAACGCGAAGCAGATGACGGGAATCACGAACCAGGCCTGGCCCAGCAGCTTTTTCAGGAAACTGAGCTTGATCAGCAGGAACAATTGTCCGCCCAGCCACAGCACCAGCCACAGGCCCAGCACGAACAGCAGGGAAAACAGCAACTGGATGCCCAGCTTCCAGGCGATTTCAAAATAGGTGGGATAGCGGGCGATGCGCCGGCCATCCTGGGCGCTGGCCAGCACCAGGGCATGGGCGATATACAAGCCCACCACGCAAAAACCGAACAGCTGGGCGGAAATCACGCGCAGCGGTGCGCCCGGCTTGTAATTGCCCCAGATCACATGCTCGGCGCCGCGCGCCACGTCATGCCAGGCCAGCACACCCAGCACGACGGCCGCACCGGCCATCCACAGGGCGATGCGCCGGAGCGACATATGGCCCAGGCTGGAGACCAGCAGGATGGGCAGCAGCAAGCTGATCAGCATCAACGGGCCAAGCAGGTAAGCTTCCGTGGCGGGCCACACCTTGTCTTGCGCCGTGCTGTACAGCCAGTACAGCAGCAAGCCTTGCAGCAGGCCCGTCACCAGGCGCGTCACCGCGATGCGCGGCGCCACCACCGGATCGAGCAACGCCATGTTTTTTCCTGCGGCATCCTGCTGCATAGTCATTCCCTTAAAGTCGTTTATTGCTGTAAAGCACGGCCATTATTGCATTTCGTTATCGTCATCTCAACAGCGATTCGCGCGGCTGCCCTGCCCGCGCGCCTTCGTCGGAGCGCAGCGGCAGGCTTTGTGCCAGGCCCCAGGCCAGTTCCGGCACGAGAAACAGCCACAGCAGGGGCTGGCCCGTCACCAGCAGCGCCCACGCCATCCAGGTGGAAAACAGGTAGCGCGCCGCCGCATCGAAACGGCCGAAACGCGGCAGCGGATCGAGCATGCGCAGCACGGACCAGACCATCACCACGCTGCCCAGCAAGCTGCTGATGAGCAGATGAAACGGTCCGAAGTCGGGCAGCGGCACGCCGCCCAGGCCCACATTGAGGGCGCTCAAGTGCTCGCGCATGAGCAAGAACGTCCACGGCGTGGTAAACGGGGCAATCATGAACACATCATAAATGGCGCTGGCGCGCACCACGCTGCGGAAAGCAGAAACGGACAACATGGCAACTCCTGTCTATGGAAAGCGCCCATGATCGAGGTTGGAGTACACTCCATGGTCAAGCATTTTATGAAAGAAAAATAACCATGCAGATCGGCGAGATGGCGCAGGCGACGGGCTTGAGCCGCGATACCCTGCGCTTCTATGAAAAACGGGGCTTGCTGCGCGCGCGGCGCGGCGCGAACGGCTACCGCGACTACCCGCCCGAGGCGGCCGACTGGCTGCGCTACCTGCGCACGGCGCAGCAGCTGGGTTTTACGCTGGCGGAAATCGAGGCCGACATGCCGCTGCTGGCCAGTGCCGGCGACCCCGCCACGGCGGAATTGCTGCGCGCGGCGCTGGCGCGCAAGCTGGGTGACATCGATGCGCGCATCGCGGGGCTAACACAATTGCGCGGCGAACTGGTGCAGCGGCTGGAACCGCAGGCGGCGACCTGCCCATTGCGCGGGGATGCCGACGCGGCGCGCTAACTTACCGCCGTGGCTGCTGTTGCCGGGCGCGGGCGACGCGCAAGCCTCCCTGAAAAACAAAAACCGCCTGTGCTGAGCAGCAGGCGGTTTGATCTCGGACAAAACCAGGCTTACTTGGCGGCCTTGCGGCGGCGCAGGAAACCCATCAGGCCCAGGCCAGCCAGCAGCATGGCGTAGGTTTCCGGTTCCGGCACGGCGGCCATCACGGACACGTTGTCGATCACGGCGCCCGAGAAATTGTCGAATGGCGTGCCGGCCTTGGCAGCGCTGGCAAACGACAGGGTCGCCAGGCCAGAGCTGGCAGCCGTGAAACTCAGGGTATTGCTGTACAAGGTGTTCGAAGCGTCGGCCGTCGAGTAGAAATCGCCTGCCACGCCGCCGAAATTGACGCTCACGCCCTGGCCTGCCGGGCCGCCGGAATTGCGCGCCATATCGAAGCTCAGGTTATACGTTTGGCCGGCAACCACGCTGAAATTTTGCGACAGGAAACCCGGACCTGGCGTACCCAGCAAATCAATGCTGTAGCCATTGATGGCATTGTAGGCATTGCGGATCAGGTCGACGGAACTGGCGCCCACGGTCCAGCCAGTGATGGCCGACGAACCGCTGCCGACAACTTTGAAACCGCTGTCGATGGTGTAGCCGGAAGCGACCGTTTCAAAATCGCCATTCGTGATCAGGTTGACGGGGCTGGCGCTGGCGGTGCCTGCAGCAAACAGAGCGACAATTGCTGCGATGGTGGCGATTTTCATGAGCTGATTTCCTTGCCTTGTTGATATTAAAGTTACCTTAAGTGAATTCATATCTCAGCCATGATGAAAATCAAAGAACTTTACAAAAATATATTTAATGTAGACAATTTGCAACGTCATGAGTTGCATTGCCTGTGCCTTTAATCAAGCTCCTGCCGCGCCACCAGGACGCCGTCCGCATCGGCGTAGATCCAGTCGCCCGGATGCACGGTCACGCCACTGAGCTGCACGCGCACGTTGCGCTGGCCCGTGCCCGCCTTGTTGCTCTTGCGCGGATGCGTGGCCAGGGCGCGCACGCCGATCTGGCAGACATTGATTTCCTCGCTGTCGCGGATGCAGCCGTCGACGACGATGCCGGCCCAGCCGTTGCTTTCAGCCAGCACGCCCAACTGGCCGCCCACCAGCGCGCGGCGCAGGCTGCCGCCCCCATCGATCACCAGCACATGACCCTGGCCCGGCGTTTCCAGGGTGCTGCGCACCAGGGCATTGTCCTCAAACACTTGCAAGGTGGTGGCGGGGCCACTGAAGCGCACGTGCTGGCCAAAGGCGCGGTACACGGGCGGCAGCACGGCCAGGGTGCCATCGTCCAGCATGGCTGCATAGTCGTCGCACAAATCGGTGGTGGCAAAGGTCATGGCAACTCCTTTAGTGACAGATAGCAACGATTCTATGCCTTTTGCAGCGCCGCAGCGCGCGTTTTACCGCCCACGCCGACGGCCGTGGCAATGGCTAGCGCCTGGAACACGCCAATGAAGACGAACAGCAGGGCCGGATGGTCGCCATCCATCAACGCACCAAAAAACAGGGGCCCCACGGCCAGGCCGCTGTCGAGGCCCGAATACACGACGCCATACACGCGCCCCGTGGCATTCTTGGGCGCCGCAGCGCGTATCATCAGGTCGCGCGAGGGTCCCGCCACGCCGGATGTCAGGCCAATGGCGCCCATCAGCACCACCGCGCCCCAGGCCGGCACGACGGCCATGGACAGCAGCACGGCCAGCAGCGCGGCGGCAGAAAAGGCGATCGCCACGTTGCGGTCCGGCTGCTTGCTGCGCGCGCCCACCACGCCGCCGGCCAGCATGCCCACGGCCGAGGCCAGCATATAGGCCGTGTAGGCGCTGGTGGCCAGCGCCAGGCTCATGCCGTACAGCTTGACCAGTGCCACGCTGGCAAAGCTCTGGATGCCGCCCAGGGCGATGGCGGTAATAAAGAAGAAGGCAAAACACATCCACACGGCCGGCAGGCGCAGGAAATCCAGCGTGCCTTCGCTGGCCACCTGGCCTGGCGCCGCCTGCTTGACAGGCTCGGGACGAATCGCGTGGCGGTTCAAAAACAGGATCAGCAGCACGCCAAACGGCAGCACGGCCGCGCATTGCAGCGCCACTCGCCAGTCATACTGGGTGGCGACATACGTCATGAACAGTGGCGCCAGCGCCCAGCCGATATTGCCGCTGATGCCATGCACGGAAAAACCGTAAGCCACGCGGGCCGCCGAGACGCGCTGGTTGAGTATGGTGTAGTCGGCCGGATGGAACACGCTGTTGCCCATGCCGGCCAGCATGGCACCCAGCATCAGCGCCGCATAGCTGTGGGCCGTGGACAGGGCCAGCGCCGACACGCCCAGCAGGAAAATGCCGGAAAACAGCACGGCGCGGGCGCCGAAGCGGTCGACGACAAAGCCGGCCAGCGCCTGCCCCACGCCCGAAATGATGAAGAACACCGTCATCAGCAGGCCCAGTTCCGCATACGACAGGTCGAACGCAGGTTTCAGCCAGACGAACAGGGCCGCGAGGATCAGATGGTAGAAGTGCGACACGCCATGCGCCAGACCCACCAGGCCAATGACGCGCGCGTCGCTGCGCAAAGTTGGCGCTGACTGCGGTGGCAAGTCTATTGCCGAGTTAGTTGTTATCATGTCATACCCTGTCTTATACTGGTGAAGCTCAAGTGTATGCAAAATACCATCGTCTGTTTTCCGACGGAATGACATAATTTATCGAATTAAGGCCAAGCTGATGGGTGTACCTATCCTCCACCATACCCGCATGTGTCCGCCACGGGAAGCGCCCAGCGCGACTATCCCCGTGACGATGATCGCGCGCGACCTGCAATCCGACGAATTCTTGTTACCGCACAGCCATCCCTGGGGCCAGGTGACGATGGCACTCGAAGGCGTGCTGCGCATCACCGCCAACAACAGCAGCTGGGTGCTGCCGCCCATGCGCGCCATCTGGATCGCACCCAACGTGGAACATGCCGTCACGATACTGGAAAAAACCCGCTTGCGCCCCCTGTGCGTCCATGCCGCGCGCGCGCCGTTCGCGGGCCGCGACTGCAAGGTACTGGAGGTATCCAACCTGCTGCGCCAGCTGATCATGGCGCTGGAACAGCTGGACCCGGGCCAGGAACCGGCGCGCGAAGCATTGCTGGCCGAACTGATACTCGATGAATTGAAACGCTCGGCCACGCGGCCCATCCGCGTCCCCTTGCCTGGCGACAAGCGCCTGAAAACGCTGTGCGACAGCCTGATCGAAAAACCGGGCTCGAATCAGACCCTGGAACACTGGGCGCAGCAGGTCGGCGCCTCGGAGCGTACCCTGGCGCGGCTGTTCGAACGGGAATTGGGCATGAGTTTTGGCCAGTGGCGCCAGCAGGTGCGCCTGGCGCACGCGGCGCCCCTGATCGCGCGCGGCGTGCCGCTGTCGCAGGTGGCCGAAGAACTGGGCTACGCCAGTCAGTCGGCTTTTTCCGCCATGTTCAAGAAAACCTTCGGCAGTTCGCCATCGGCCTTCTTTGCGCAGGGTGGACGTCCTTAGGCCATGAAGTCGAACAAGGAGTTCTTGCCCGTATAACCGGGAAGGGCCGAGTTCGTTCCCATCTGTTCCTGGGCGGAATAGGCTTTCACCAGCGCCTGCGCCTGGGCCGTCAGCGCCTTGGCCAGCACGGCTTTCTTGTTGGTGAGGGTGGTGATGTCCTTGCCCACCGATTGCACTTCCTTGCGGATGATGCTCGTCTCGCCCGTCAGTTCACCGATCTTGCTGGAAAACTGGTCCGCCACACCCTTGCCGTTATTCGTAAACAGCTTGCTCACGGCGTCAGGATCGGCTGCGATGGCGGCCTTCAGTTTCTTATCGTCGAGCACCAGCTCGCCGCTCTTGCCCAGGGTCACGCCAGCGCTGCCCAGTATGGAAGCGGGCACGCCCGTGCTCGCCGTGCGCAGCACTTGCTCCATCTGCGAACGCACCTGGCCCAGGGCTGTATCAGACTTCAAATCGCCCTGCTGCAGGCTTTGCAGCTTGCTGTTGAGTTCGTTGTAGGCAGTCACGAAGCTGGCCACGTTGCTGGCGATCTGGCTGCTATCCTTGGCGATGACGAGGTCGGTCGTGCCCTTTTTCTTCAATTCGATGGTGGCGCCCTCGACGGCCGTGGTCAAGGTATTCGTGGCGCTCTTGATGTCCTTGCCGTCGACGGTGAGCAGCGCGTCCTGCGCCGCGGCCGTCTGCTGCAAGCCCTTGCTGGACCCTGGAGCGTAGGCCAGCAGGTTGCTGACGGCCGCGTCGCCCGACACGCTGATGCGCATGCTGCTGTCGGCGCCGCTCTTGCCGTTCAGGGCCAGCGAATAGCCATCGGCGCCCTTCACCACGCTGGCGTCGATACCCTGCTTCTTCAGCGCGGCGGCGATGCCGTCGAGGCTATTGTTGCTGCTGTCGATGGTCAACGAAATGATCTTGCCGCTGCCGGGGGTAAATTGCTTGCCGTCGGTCGCGCCCACTTCGATCTTCACCAGAGCCGGCGCGCCTGTGCCGATCGCCGCGCTCGATGATTTCTGCGCTCCGCTGAGCAGGGTCTGCCCCTGCGCCAACTGCTTGACGTTCAATTCATGGCTGCCGCTGACAGCCTTGTCGGTGGTGGTGGCGCTCAGCACATCCTTGGTGCTGGACGTGGCCGCTGTGGCCAAACCGCTGCCGGCCATGTTCTTGGCCACGGTCTGGAATTTCGCCAGCGCCGATTGCAACTGGCCCAGGCCAGAGAACTTGGCCTGGTCGCGCGCCAGGCTGGCATTGAGCTTGACGACGCCCGTGTTCTGCGACTGCATCTGGCGCTCCACCTTCGCATACACATCGGCCGAGATATTGCCCTGCGTCGTCTGCTGCGTGTTGTTGGTGTAAGCCCTGCTATTGATGGTCGAATTAAACATGGTCGGCGTTCCCGTCAGGTGTTAGGTCATGGCACACGGTTCAGGTCTTGACCGCGCGCTGGGCTGGAAACGGACATCAAGCGCGCGTGACGCGGCAAGGTCCCTCTTCTGGTTGATAATTATGCAGTATTACCGGAATATCAAAACAGCGAACAGAACAAGTTTTTCCTGACTGCAAACCCATATGCACCATTTTAGCGCAATTACCTGGCGCCCATCTCCGGGCATGCCTCAGCGCATGAATTTCGAGATGGCACTGCTGACAGCCATGTCCAGCTGCAGGAAAGTGAGTCCCACCTTGAAACCCGCACTGCTGAAAATGCAGTGCGAGACGGACACGCGCGCCTCGATAATGTGTACAGAGCCATCGTAAAACAACTCGAACAGCACCTTGCCCTGTTTGCCTGTCGGCACCGGTTCAGCGATGACGGCCGACATGCCACCCGGCCCCACATCGAGGGTGCGTGCCGCCACAGGGCCCGCGCCATCCATTACCAACATTGCCTTGGCACGCAATATCTTGCGTGCGCCCTGCCTTTGCTCAACTGACACTGTATTCCGCTTCTCTAGCTATGCATTGCCGATGCGAACTCGCTGCGCGAATCCATCAGACAAATATTATAGTTCTAAACGGAAATTCTGTTTGACTTGTCTCAAGCTTGGCATTTAAACCATACCAACTTTTACTCCAGATCGCGCAACTTGTTGAATGCCTCGTCGATACGCTCGACGCCGATGACCTTGAGGCCCTCGATGGCTTGCTTGGGCAAGTTCGACTTGGGCACCACGGCCAGGGTAAAGCCCAGCTTGGCCGCTTCGCGCAAGCGTTCCTGGCCCCGTGGCGCGGGGCGGATTTCGCCGGCCAGCCCCACTTCGCCAAACACCACGAGTCCCCGCGGCAAGGGCTTGTTGCGCATCGACGAGTTAATCGCCAGCAACACGGCCAGGTCGGCCGCCGGCTCCGTGATCTTCACGCCGCCCACTGCGTTGATGAAAACGTCTTGGTCGAAGGCGGCGATGCCCGCGTGGCGGTGCGCCACGGCCAGCAGCATGGCCAGGCGGTTTTGCTCCAGGCCGACGGACAGGCGGCGCGCATTCGGCAGGTGGCTGGTATCGACCAGGGCCTGGATTTCCACCAGCAGCGGGCGCGTGCCTTCCTGCGTCACCATCACGCAGGAACCGGGCACCTGGTTGTCGTGCTGCGACAGGAACAAGGCGGACGGGTTCGACACCCCCTTCAGCCCCTTTTCCGTCATGGCGAACACGCCCAGTTCATTCACAGCGCCAAAACGGTTCTTGATGGCGCGCACCAGGCGGAAGCTGGAATGGGCATCTCCCTCGAAATACAGTACCGTATCGACGATGTGTTCAAGCACGCGGGGACCGGCCAGCGCGCCCTCTTTCGTCACATGGCCCACCAAGATGATGGTCACGCCCGTCTGCTTGGCCGCCCGCGTCAGTTGGGCCGCGCACTCGCGCACTTGGGCCACCGAACCGGGCGCCGAGCTGAGCGCGTCCGAATACACGGTCTGGATCGAGTCGATCACCACCACTTCCGGCTTCAGGTCGTTCAAGGTGGACAGGATCTTTTCCAGCTGGATCTCCGCCTGCAATTTCAATTCCTTGGCGTCGATGACGAGGCGCTTGGCGCGCAGGGCGATCTGCGCACCAGATTCCTCGCCACTGACGTACAGCACGCGCTTGTGATGCGACATATTGGCCAGCGCCTGCAGCAGCAAGGTCGACTTGCCGATGCCGGGGTCGCCGCCGATCAGCACGACGCCGCCCGCCACCATGCCGCCGCCCAGCACACGGTCGAATTCCTCGATGCCGGTGCCGAAGCGGGGCACGTCGATGGCGTCGATATCGTCGAGCGACAGCACGGGCGCCGTCTGCGCCAGCGACATGTGCTGCGGGTTCGAATAGCGGTTGTTGCCGCCCGTTTCGGGCAGGGTTTCCACCATGGTATTCCACTGGTTGCACGAGGTGCACTGCCCCATCCATTTATTGCTGATGGCGCCGCAATCGCTGCAGGTGTAGATGGTCTTGACTTTTGCCATGGTGTACTTTGCCCGGGTAAGGTGAAACTGCTGTTTATATATACAGTATATACAAACGGCGGGCCGCCGTCACTGTGTCGCTACGATCACGGGCACGCGCGGCGCCAGTGCGCACATCAGCTCATAGCCGATAGTGCCGGCGGCCAGGGCCACCTCGTCAATCGGCATGCCCTGGCCCCACAGGGTGACGGAACTGCCGACCCGCGCACCGGGCACGCGCGTCAAATCAACCATCAGCATGTCCATCGAGACCCGGCCAATGAGCCCCGTGCGCACGCCGTCGACCAGCACGGGCGTGCCATCGGGCGCATGGCGCGGATAGCCATCCGCATAGCCGCAAGCCACCACGCCCACCTTGATATTGCCAGCCGCTTCGTAGCGGCTGCCATAGCCCACCACCTCGCCGGCGGCGATCTCCTGGATGCCGATGATGCTGCTGCGCAAGGTCATGGTGGGCAGCAAGCCGAACGCTTGCGCCGACGTGCCGCTGGGCGTGCCGCCATACAGCATGATGCCGGGGCGCACCCAGTCGCTGTCCAGATGGTGCAGCAGCAATCCGGCCGAATTGCACAGGCTGCGCGGCAAGGCCGTGCCGATGCTGGCCACCCCGGCCTCGAAGCGCAGCATCTGCTGGGCCAGCGGCAAGCGCGTGGGCGCCGCCGCGTCCGCATTGGCGAAATGCGTCATCAGGGTGATCGTGCCAACGTGCGGCATGGCGCGCAGGCGCGCATACGCGGCGGCGATGGCTTGCGGCGTAAAGCCCAGGCGGTTCATGCCCGTATTCATCTTCAGGTGCACATCGATGGCGCGCGGCAAGCGCGCCGCTGCCAGCATGGCGATCTGCTCTTCGCAATGCACGCTGCCATTCAAGCCATATTGCGCCATGACCGGCAAATCGCTGGCGTCGAAAAAGCCTTCCAGCAGCAAGATGGGCTTGGTCCAGCCCAGTTCGCGCAAGCGCACGGCGTAATCGACCTCGACCAGCGCCAGGCCATCGGCGTCGGCAAAGCCCCGCATAGCTTGCTCCAGGCCATGGCCATAGGCATTCGCCTTGACGACGGCCCACACTTTGGCACCGCGGGCGCAGGCACGCGCGCGCGCCAGATTCTGTTGCATGGCATCGAGATGGATGGTGGCGATGAGGGGCCTGGGCATATGCGTCGTTCACGGCGGGTGGGAAAGCCGTATTTTAACGGATGGACCAGATGCGGGGCGGCAAGACTGCCAGGCGGACGGGGGCGATGGCCGCCCACGACAGCATGTATAAAATGTTCACATGTGATGTATTTTTCTACGGCAGAAAAATTAAGCTTCCCTTAGGCAAGACTATGCGAGGCAGCCCCGGCCAAACTTGGGGTTTGCCGTTTTTTCGTGGTATAAAGCAAGCCAGATATGATTTCAGGCAATCCAGAATGAATCGTGGTTTTTATACCATCATGGCGGCGCAGTTCTTTTCCTCGCTGGCAGATAACGCCCTCTTTTTTGTCGCCGTCGATTTATTGGTGTCCATGAAATCCCCGGCTTGGATCACGCCGCTACTCAAATTGTCGTTCGTACTGTTTTACGTGCTGTTGGCCGCTTTTGTTGGCGCTTTCGCTGATGCATTGCCGAAAGGCAAGGTCATGTTCATCGCTAACATGGTCAAGATCTTCGGCTGCGCCCTCGTCTTCTTCCACGTGCACCCGCTGCTGGCCTACGCCGTCGTCGGTTTCGGCGCGGCCGTGTATTCGCCCGCCAAGTACGGCATCCTGACGGAACTGCTGCCGCCGGAAAAGCTGGTGGCGGCGAATGGCTGGATCGAAGGCTTGACCGTCACCTCCATCATCCTGGGCACCGTCATGGGCGGCGCGCTCGTCAGCGGCCACGTGTCCGACATGCTGCTTTCCATCGACATCCCCCTGATCGATACGGGCATCAGCAACAAGACGGAAGCGGCCTTGTGCGTGGTAGTCGGCATCTACGTGATGGCGACCCTGGCCAACCTGAAGATTCCCGACACGGGCTGCGTGTATCCGCATCAGGAACGCAATCCTATCAAACTGATCACCGATTTTGCCAATTGCTATTCCATCCTGTGGAAAGACAAGCTGGGCCAGATTACCCTGGCCGTGACGACCCTGTTCTGGGGCGCTGGCGCCACCTTGCAACTGATCGTGCTGGAATGGGCCAAGCAGTCGTTGAACATGCCGTTCGACAAGGCGACCAGCCTGGTGGGCGTGGTCGCCATCGGCGTGGCCGCTGGTGCCGTGCTGTCGGCGCGCTTCATTCCGCTGCGCAAATCGCTGACCGTCATTCCGCTGGGCATCGCCATGGGCGTGATCGTCATGATGATGACGCAAGTGCACTCAGTGTGGATCGCCTACCCGCTGCTGATACTGATCGGCGCCCTGTCCGGCTTTTTCGTCGTGCCCATGAATGCCCTGCTGCAACACCGCGGCCACGTCCTGATGAGCGCAGGCCATTCCATCGCCGTGCAGAACTTCAATGAAAACCTGTCGATTCTCACCATGCTGGCCGTGTATTCGATCATGATCCGTTTGCACCTGCCGCTCAATATCATCATCACCCTGTTCGGCCTGTTCGTCGCCGGCACCATGTACATGATCATGCGCAGGCACAAGCTGAACCAGCTCGAACACGACAATCTGTCCTTGATTGGCGAGCAGAAACATTAATTCGGGGTCAGACGGGGACGCCGAGTCCCGTCGGGGGAACGCATCCCAATGGGATGCATTCTGATCGCGTAGCGACTGACCCCAACATTACGTTGGCAGCATACCCGCCAGCCGCCGCCCAGCAGCCTGCTCCGTCCAAGTATCGGGCACGACAAAACCACGCGTGCGCTCCACTTCCCAGCCGTCGACATGGTCCACCGTGGCCACCATCACCGCTTGCACCAACCCAAACAACTGCGCGCGCAAGGCATCGACGTCGAGCACTTCCACCTCGCGTCCCTTGAACGGCGCCAGCCATTGCAAGCGCGGCAGCACGATATAGCGCTGCTGCGGCAATTCTGTTGGCGTGCACCAGAAGCCGTGTCCATGTTCCAGGGAAATGCCCTCCATGCCGGGCGTGGCGCCTGCCGCATAAAACAGCCAGCCCTTGACCAGCGCCTGCGCCGCACGCACGGGCTGCGCCAGCAGGCTTTGCGCGGCCGGATGGCGTGACAAGGCCAGTTGCTTGTCGAGGATCTTGCGCATTTTCAATCCCAAGGTGTCGGCCAGGTTGGGACCGATCAAGTGGTTGAAGACACCGGCATCAGGCGCGCCTTCGAGCAGGTAGAACTTGGTGGCGAATTCCCAGTGCAACAACGCCTCACCATCCGCGCCATCGCGCAACAGGAAATCGAACTCGCCCACTGTGTCATTGCGGTTCACTTGCACCTGCAAGCCATGCGCTTGCAATACACCATGTTGCTCAAAATAAAAGGCCAGCAGCTTTTCAGCATACAGGCCCAGGCGGGAATAGAATCGGGGACCGAGCGCCGCATCGAGCGGCGACGGGTCATCCTGCAGCGCCCCCAGCCAGGCGGTCACGGCAGGCGTGACCGGGTCCAGGCTGGCGATGCGCCCGCCCCAGTGGGGGCTGGCCGGGTCCAGCAAGTCGGGCGAATCGAGCAGCCAGGCCAGCGCCCGCACGCGGGGATGCGTCAGATGCCCCCAGCGGCGTTCGAAGCGGGCCTGAAAAGTGCCGATGGCCGGGTCAGCCGCCTGCATGCGTGCTTTTCGCCAGGCACAGGTCGGCCCAGGCACGCGCCTTGGCCTTGCCCGTCTCGTCCTGCAACAGCATTTCCGGGTGGAAGGTGGCCACCACGGAAGCATTAGCTAGCTGGCGCACCTTGCCACGCACGGGTTTTTCACCGGGATTGATACCGGCTGCGGCCATCGAACCCAGGGTGACGATGGTGCGCGGCTGCAGCAGGGCCAGTTCACGCTCGAAATACGGGCGGCAGGCGGCGGACTCCGATTCGGTGGGCAAGCGCTCCTGGCCCGCCTCGTCAAGCGGACGGCATTTCAGCAAATGGGTGATATACACATCACTGCCCGCATCGACTTCGATGGCTTTCAACATATTGTCGAGCAATTTACCCTGCTCGCCCGGCAAGGCGCGCCCTTCGCGTTCTTCCGCGCGCGACGGGCTGCTGGCCAGCATCAGCCAAGCGCCCTGACGGTCGCCACGCCCCATGACGACGCCCTTGCGCGTCTTGCACAAGTCGCAGCGCGCGCACTTGGCGACGGCGGCCGTCAAGCCATCCCAGTCGAGGGCGGCGATATCGGCATCACTCAGCTGTTTGGCGGGCGGTGGCGGGGGAGCATCGTCGAACCAGGCCGTGTCGTCGGGCATGGCGGCAGGTTCCGGTGTCACGGCAACGGCAACGGGCGCCTCGACCTTCACCTCGGCGACCACATCAGCCACTGCTTCCGCTTCTGTTTCTGCAGCTGCGGCCACAGGCTCCGCCACGCTGGCTTCCCTAGGCACAGGGGCCTCGACAACGGCGTCAGCGGGCTCGGGCGCGCTCCCCTGGCGCAAGCGCCACAGGGGACCAACGCCCATTTCATCGAGGAAAACGGCGCTGCGGCTCATAAGGTATAACGCATCACGATGGCGTCCTCACGTTGCGAGTTGCTGGCCGGATAGTATCCCTTGCGCCGGCCTATCTGTTCAAATCCATAGCGCTGGTAAATATCGAGCGCGCGCACGTTCGACGGACGCACTTCCAGCAGCATCGATTCCATGCCCAGCTGGCGCGCGCAGGCGCAGGACTGGTTCAGCAGAAAACGGCCCAGGCCCTGGCCCTGTATGGCGCCTTCGACGGCCACATTGAGCAAGTGCGCCTCATCGACGACCAGCATCAATAAAAAGTAGCCGAGCAAGGTGCCGTCCACGTCGCGCAACACCCAGGCCGGATAGCCGCTCTTGAGCGAATCGACGAAGTTACCGTGCGTCCAGGGATGCGGATACACGCGCTGTTCCAGCGCCAGCACTTCGGCCAAGTCCGTCTCGGCCATCGGTTGATAGTCGAGACGCAGCAAGTCCCAGCCTGTCGCGCTGTCCAGAACCTTGCCCGCCACGCTCATTGCGCGGACTCCGCAGCGGCCTTGGCGACCTGCATGTCGAGGCGCTCTGCGCTCGTGTAGGCGATCTTGTTGCGCAAATACAAAGGCTGCGCCTCGGCCGCCGTCACGAACTGACCGGCCGCAAAGGCGATGCGCGCCAGCTGGCCCACCTGCACGGCGTGCGGCATGATGGCGTCATCGGCCGTGGCGGCACATGGCAGCACGGCCAAGGCGTCGGCATACGCGCCAAAACCGTTGCCACAGCCAACCACATCGCCTTGCGGCGCCACGCCGGCCGGCGCGCTCAGGGCCGGCGGCGACACGGCTTGCAAGCCATCCTGGTAATCGTATTGCGCCCAGTACACTTCGCCCATGCGGGCGTCGAGCACGGTCACGATGCGCTGCGCGCCATGCTGCTGGTGGCAGGCCAGCGCCATGGCGTCGAGTGTCACGACGGGCACGACGGGCAGACTGGCGCCGTAGGCCAGCCCTTGGGCGATGCCGCAGGCCGTGCGCACGCCCGTAAACGAGCCGGGACCGGAGCCGTAGGCGATGGCGTCGACGTCGGCCAGGGTCACGCCCGCCTCGGCCAGCAATTCCTGCACCATCGGCAAGATCGATTGGGAATGCGTGCGCACGCCCGACGAGGCACGGGACAGGACGACATCGCCGCGCAGCAGGGCGCATGAGGCGAGTTCGGACGAAGTTTCAATAGCAAGTAAGGTGGGAAGTAAGATAGGCATGGCGTATTTTACCTTGCCGCGCCATGGCGCGGCACTCCCCGCTACGCCATGCCTGGACCAGCCGGACAGCGATCAGGGCGATGCGGCTTGCACAGCAGGCCCGCGAGGACGGCTATAATGAAAGACGCAGCTTATTAATTGACCGTGACCGGCATCAAGTGTGCCGCGCCAAGCAATCGTTCAGCCATTACTAAGCAACATCGCTAAGCAACATCGTCTTTCCACTCTTGCCCTGGTCCGTTCCGTGAATCCACATCTTGCTAAACTGCAACCATATCCATTTGAAAAGCTGCGCCAGCTGTTTGCCGGCGTGACGGTCAACCCCGAGTATGCGCCCATCAGCCTGGGCATGGGCGAACCCAAGCACCCGACGCCAGCCTTCATCGAGCAGGCATTGGTCGACAATATCCACGGCCTGGCCAGCTATCCGACCACCATCGGTTCGGAAGCCTTGCGTACCGCCATCGCCGGCTGGCTGGAACGCCGCTATGGCATCCCCAAGCTCAATCCTGCCACGCAAATCCTGCCCGTGAACGGTTCGCGCGAAGCGCTGTTTGCGCTGGCGCAAACGGTGATCGATCCGTCGGCCGGTTCGCTGGTGATCAGCCCGAATCCGTTTTACCAGATCTATGAAGGCGCGGCTTACCTGGCCGGCGCCGAACCGTATTTCGTCAATTCCGATCCCACGCGCAATTTCGGCTGCGACTACGACGCTGTGCCGGCATCCGTGTGGGAAAAAGTCAAGCTGCTGTTCCTGTGTTCGCCAGGCAACCCGACGGGCGCCGTGCTCACCCTGACGGACTGGGAACACCTGTTTGCCCTGTCCGAGCGCTACGATTTCGTCATCGCCGCCGACGAGTGCTATTCCGAGATTTACCACGGCGACACGGCCCCGCTGGGGGCGCTGCAGGCGGCGCACATGCTGGGCCTGTCCACGATCGAACGCCCGTATGCTCGCCTGGTGGTGTTTTCCAGCCTGTCGAAGCGTTCGAACGTGCCGGGCATGCGCTCGGGCTTTGTCGCCGGCGACGCGGAAGTGCTGAAAAAATTCCTGCTCTACCGAACCTACCACGGCGGCGCCATGAGCCCCGCCGTGCAGGCGGCCTCCGTCGCGGCCTGGAACGACGAAACCCATGTCGAGGAAAATCGCGCCAAGTATCGCGCCAAGTTCGATGCCATCACGCCGCTGCTGCAATCGGTGATGGACGTGCAATTGCCGGACGCCGGCTTTTACCTGTGGGCCGACGTCAGCCGCACGGGACTGTCCGACACCGAATTCGCGCAACGCCTGTACGCCGAATATAATGTCACGGTACTGCCTGGCAGCTACCTGGCACGCGACGCGCACGGCATCAATCCGGGCCGCAACCGCATCCGCATGGCCCTGGTGGCCGAAACGGCCGAAGGGCTGGAAGCGGCATTGCGCATAGTAAAATTCTGCCAGCAGCTTTCCGCATCCGCATCAACTCCGCATTAACCAATACATAAGACATCATCATGAGCCAACAACTGCAAAACATCATCGACCAGGCCTGGGAAAACCGTGCCGAGATCAATCCGGGCAACGGCACGGCCGAACTGCGCGACGCCGTGTCCCACGTCATCAATGGCCTGGACAACGGCAGCATCCGCGTGGCGGAAAAAACCACGGGCGACTGGGTTGTCAACCAGTGGGTCAAGAAAGCCGTGCTGCTGTCGTTCCGCCTGGAAAACAACGTCGTCATGCCATCCGATGGCACGATGCAATTCTACGACAAGGTGCCGACCAAGTTCGCCAACTACACGCCGGAAGACTTCGCCAAGGGCGGTTTCCGCGTGGTGCCGCCAGCCGTCGCCCGCCGCGGCAGCTTCATCGCCAAGAACGTCGTGCTGATGCCGTCCTACGTCAACATCGGCGCCTACGTCGATGAAGGCGCCATGGTCGACACCTGGGCCACCGTCGGTTCCTGCGCCCAGATCGGCAAGAACGTCCACCTGTCCGGCGGCGTCGGCATCGGCGGCGTGCTGGAACCGATGCAAGCGAACCCGACCATCATCGAAGACAACTGCTTCATCGGCGCCCGCTCGGAAATCGTCGAAGGCGTGATCGTCGAAGAAAACTCGGTCATCTCGATGGGCGTCTACATCGGCCAGTCGACCAAGATCTACGACCGCGCCACGGGCGAAGTGACCTATGGCCGCGTGCCAGCCGGCTCCGTCGTGGTGTCGGGCAACCTGCCTTCGGAAGATGGCAAGTACTCGCTGTACTGCGCCGTCATCGTCAAGCGCGTGGATGCAAAAACCCGCGCCAAGACCGGCATCAACGAACTCTTGCGTGGCATTTGATCGTTGCGCTGTGAAGCATCAGTAATACCTGAATGTCCCGCCCCGGCGGGACATTTTCATTTCAAAAGAACAACTTCAATCGTCCTGCTATCCCCTCCCATCCTGTCCTATACTGGATGGCATGAATACTCCTCCCGTATTGATCGTCGGCGCCGGTCCTACCGGCCTCATGCTTGCCTTGCGCCTGGCGCGCCATGGCGTCGATTGCCGCATCATCGATAAAAACAGCGGCCCCGGGCAAGCGTCGCGAGCCATGGCCGTGCATGCGCGCACGCTGGAGTTTTACCAGCAGCTGGGCTTTGCCGACGAGCTGGTCAGCCTGGGCATCAAGATCAATGCCATGCACATCCACGAAGGGGGAGAGGAACTGGTGAAACTGGCGCTGGGCGAGATCGGCGAAGGCCTGAGTCCCTACCCTTTCGTGCTGAGCCTGCCCCAGGACGAGCATGAGCGCTTTCTCATCAGCAAGCTGGCGGCGGCCGGCGTGCATGTGGAATGGAATGTGGCGCTGGACCTGTGGACGCAGGACGATAGCGAAGTGCAAGCCATCCTGCTCAAGGATGGCGAACGCCAATATTGCACGTTTGACTATATTTGCGGCTGCGATGGCGCCCGCAGCGCTGTGCGCGAGATCGCCGGCTTCGACTTTTCCGGCGGTACTTACGACCACCTGTATTACGTGGCCGATGCGCAAGTGGCCGGCAGCAATACGGATTTGCACGCCCACCTGGGCGCGAATTCTTTTGCGCTGATGTTGCCCGTGCGCACGAGCGGCATGCAGCGCCTGATCGGCATCCTGCCTGACCGCCCGGACGGCGCGCCGGCCCCCGTGTTTGACGATGTGCGCGAACAGGTGCAAGCCTTGCTGGGCATCCAGGTCGAACACGTGAACTGGTTTTCCACGTACAAGGTGCATCACCGGGTGGCGGCACAGTTTCGCGAACGGCGCTGCTTCATTCTCGGCGACGCGGCCCATTTGCACAGCCCCGTAGGCGGCCAGGGCATGAACACGGGCCTGGGCGACGCCGTCAACCTGGCCTGGAAACTGGCGCAGAAACTGCACGGACAAAGCAGCGACGCCCTGCTCGACACCTATGAAAGCGAACGCATCGTGTTTGCCCGCAAGCTCGTCGCCACCACGGACCGCGCCTTCCAGGCCATCGTCGCGCAAGGCATGGCCGGGCAATTCCTGCGCCGCTGGCTGGTGCCCCATGCGCTGCCCTTCCTCTCCAGCTTCGGGCGGGCGCGCCGCTTGCTGTTCCAGACCGTGTCGCAAATCCAGATCAGCTATGAAGACAGCGCCCTCTCGGCGGGCCACGCGGAATACCTGCGCGGCGGCGACCGCCTGCCCTGGTTCTCCGATGGCACGCAAGACAACTTTATCTCCCTGCGCAGCATGGACTGGCAATTGCACATCTATGGCGAAGCGGCGCCCGAATTGCTGGCCGAGGCGCGCGTGCTGAAACTGCCCGTGCATTGCTACACCTATAACGTGGCCGCCAAGCTGGCCGGCCTGGGCCGCGACGCGGCTTACCTCGTGCGCCCGGACGGCCACATCGCGCTGGCGCTGCACCAGCAGGAAAGCGGCGCCCTGCGCGCCCTGGCCTTGCGCCTGGGCCTGCATTTCGGCCCGGCAGAGATGGGCAAGGCGGCGCCACGGCCGGTGTAGGGGAATCACGGGGCCGTGTTGCAGCGCCGCATCGACTGCCGCATCGACTGTATAATGGCGGCTACCATCGCATTTTTCCCTGGCGCAAGCGCCGCGATCAAGCGAACCGCATTCATTCCCCTTTGCCCTACCCATGACGACCATTACACTCTACGGTATCCCCAACTGCGATACCGTCAAAAAGGCCCGCACCTGGCTGGCCACGCAGCAACTCGATTTCACTTTCCACGACTTCAAGAAACTGGGCCTGGAACGCACCACCGTCGAAGCGTGGCTGCAGCAATTACCGTGGGATGTGCTGGTCAACAAAAAAGGCACGACCTGGCGCGCCCTGTCCGACGAGCGCAAGGCCGCCACCGTCGACGCGGCCAGCGCGTTGACCCTGATGCTGGAAAACCCGTCCATCATCAAGCGCCCCGTACTGGACAAGGATGGCCAGTTCAGCGTGGCGTTTTCCGATGCACAGTACAAAGCCATTTTTTCAGTTTAAACCCGACACCTGCAAGGCTGGGGTCGTACGGGGACGCCGAGTCCCAAGGGTACGACCCCGCTCTACACCATGACCACCTCCAAAACCCTCGCCCTGACCGAAAAACTGATCGCCCTGTCCTCGGTCACGCCCGATGACAAGGGCTGCCAGCAGCACCTGATCGACCTCCTCACGCCGCTGGGCTTTGTCTGCGAAACGATACAGTCGAACGACGTCACCAACCTGTGGGCCCGCCGTGGCACGACCTCCCCCGTGTTCGTGTTTGCCGGCCATACGGACGTGGTGCCCACGGGGCCCGTCGAGCAATGGCGCTCGCAGCCCTTCATCCCCACCCATCGCGACGGCAAGCTGTACGGCCGTGGGGCGGCCGACATGAAGACCTCGATCGCCGCCATGGTGGTGGCCTGCGAGGAATTCATCGCCGCCACGCCCGGGCATACGGGTTCCATCGCTTTCCTGATCACCAGCGACGAGGAAGGCCCGGCCACGGACGGCACCGTCATCGTCTGCGACAAATTGAAGGAACGGGGCGAGCAGATCGACTATTGCCTGGTGGGCGAGCCAACGTCGAGCGCGCAACTGGGCGACATGATCAAGAATGGCCGCCGCGGTTCCCTGTCGGGCCGCCTGACGATCAAGGGCGTGCAAGGCCATATCGCCTATCCGCACCTGGCGAAAAACCCGATTCATGAAGCGGCGCAGGCGCTGGCCGACCTGGTCGAAGAGAAATGGGACGCGGGCAACGAGTATTACCTGCCGACGTCGTGGCAAATGTCCAACATCAACGCGGGCACGGGCGCCAATAACGTGATTCCGGGCGACATGGTGATCGATTTCAATTTCCGCTTTTCTACGGCCAGCACGGCGGAAAACCTGCAGGAACGTGTGCACGCAATCCTCGACCAGCATGACTTGCAATACGATTTGCAGTGGACCCTGAGCGGCCTGCCCTTCCTCACGCCGCGCGGCACCTTGAGCGATGCGCTGTCCGCCGCCATCCTGGAAGAAACGGGCATCACGACGGAGCTGTCGACCACGGGCGGCACCTCGGATGGCCGGTTTATCGCGCAAATCTGCCCCCAAGTGATAGAATTCGGGCCGCCCAATGCCAGTATTCACAAGATCGACGAGCACATCGAACTGCGCCACATCGATCCCCTGAAGAATATTTACCGGCGCACGCTGGAGCATTTGCTGCCCGTCTGAACCAGAATACCGAGGCCCGTCACGGCGGGCCAGAACACCGTCTTTTCGAGAATGCCATGACCCCGAACCCGTTTTCCACGCCACGCGACCTGCTGCGCTACGCCGTTACCCGTTTTAATACCGCCAAGCTGTTTTTCGGCCACGGCAGCGCCGAAGCGTTCGACGAAGCGGCCTATCTGATCCTGCACACCTTGAAGTTGCCGCTCGACAAGCTTGAACCGTTCCTGGACGCCAAGCTGCTGCCGTCGGAAATCGCCAGCGTGATGACGGTCATCGACCGCCGCAGCATCGATCGCGTGCCAGCCGCCTACATCACCAAGGAAGGCTGGCTGGGCACGTATAACTTCTACGTGGACGAGCGCGTGATCGTACCCCGCTCCTTCATCGCCGAGCTGATCCCCGAATACTTTTCGCCATGGGTGGCGGAACCGGAAGCGGTGGAAAACATCCTGGAACTGTGCACCGGCTCGGGCTGCCTGTCCATCATGATGGCCGACGCCTTCCCGAACGCCAGCGTGGACGCCGTGGACATTTCCGCCGACGCGCTTGCCGTAGCCAAGCGCAACGTCGACACGTATAAACTGCAAGACCGCGTCAAGCTGATCGAATCGGACCTGTATACCAACGTGCCGGCCAAGAAATACGACTTGATCATCAGCAACCCGCCGTACGTGAATTCCGCGTCGATGGGCGCCCTGCCCCAGGAATACCTGGCCGAACCGCAAATCGCCCTCGACGGCGGCAGCGACGGCATGGACCTGGTGCGCAAGATCATCGCCGGTGCGGCTGAACGCCTGACGGACGATGGCATCCTGATGATTGAAATTGGCAACGAACGCGCCTACGCGGAAGCGGCCTTCGGCGAGCTGGGCCTGACCTGGCTGACGACGAGCGCTGGTGACGACATGGTATTCCTGCTGACGGCCGAGCAGCTGAAGCTGGTGTGATCGACTTGGTAGGTCGGATTAGCGTAGCGTAATCCGACAAATGTGCGTGCTGCCCGTCGGATTACGCCATTCTGGCTAATCCGACCTACCTGAATTTTACGGCGCGGGTTCATTCCCAGCCTTTACAAAGAAAAAAATGATACGTTTCCTACAAGTAAGCCTGATGCGCGGCATCAAACCGTTGCTCGAACAAGTCGATGTCACGCTCAACCCGGGCGACAAGATCGGCCTGATCGGCGCCAATGGCGCGGGCAAATCGAGCCTGTTCGCCATGATGCGTGGCGAATTGCACCCTGACCAGGGCGAGATCGATTTCCCGGCCAAATGGCGCGTGGCTTACGTGGCGCAGGAAACGCCACCGCTGGACCGTGCCGCGCTCGACTATGCGATCGATGGCGACATCACCCTGCGCAAACTGGAAGCGGAACTGGCGCGCCTGGAATCGGAGCCGGCCACGTCGGAAAACGGCATCGCCATCGGTGAAATCTACAGCGCCATGGCCGATGCCGACGCCTACACCGTGCAGTCGCGCGGCGAGCAATTGCTGCTGGGCCTGGGCTTTACCCTGGACCAGATGCAGCAACCTGTCGCCAGCTTCTCCGGCGGCTGGCGCATGCGCTTGAACCTGGCGCAAGCGCTGATGTGCCCGTCCGACCTGCTGCTGCTCGATGAACCGACCAATCACTTGGACCTGGACGCCATCATCTGGCTGGAAGACTGGCTGAAACGCTACGCCGGCACCTTGCTGATCATTTCCCATGACCGCGACTTCCTCGACGAAGTGGTCAACGTGGTCGTGCATATCGACGAGCGCAAGCTGAAGCGCTATTCGGGCAACTACTCGAGCTTCGAGCGTCAACGCGCGGCGCAGATGATCCTGGCCGCCGGCGCGCTGGAAAAGCAGCAGCGCAAGCGTGCCCACCTGGAATCGTTCGTCAACCGCTTCAAGGCGCAAGCCTCGAAGGCGCGCCAGGCGCAAAGCCGCATGAAGGCGCTGGCAAAGATGGAAGAGCTGGCGCCATTGCGCGCCGCCGCCGAATTCTCGTTCGAATTCCGCGAGCCGCTGTCGGCCCCGAACCCGCTGCTGGTCATGGAAGACGTCGATGCGGGCTACAAGATCGAAAACGAAGCGACGGGCGAAATCACGCATAAAACCATCGTCAACGGCATCAAGTTTTCGCTGCAGATCGGCCAGCGCATCGGCCTCCTGGGCCAGAACGGCGCCGGCAAGTCGACCCTGATCAAAACCATCGCCGGCGAACTGATGCCGCTGACGGGCGACGCCACCATGGGCAAGGGCTTGAACATCGGCTACTTCGCCCAACACCAGGTGGAAATGCTGCGCCACGACGAATCGCCGCTGTGGCATCTGGCCAAGATCGCCCCGACCGTGCGCGAGCAGGAACTGCGCAACTTCCTGGGTGGCTTCAACTTCCCCGGCAATATGGTGACCGCGTCGATCGCACCGTTCTCGGGCGGCGAAAAAGCCCGCCTGGCGCTGGCCCTGATCGTCTGGCAGCGTCCGAACTTGCTGCTGCTCGATGAACCGACCAACCATCTGGATCTGGAAACGCGCGAAGCGCTGACGGAAGCCTTGGCCCAGTTCGAAGGCACGCTGGTCGTCGTTTCCCATGATCGCCATTTGCTGCGCGCGACCACCGACGAATTCATCATCGTGGCCGACGGCAAGCTGCAACCGTTCGACGGCGATCTGGACGACTACAAGGACTGGCTGTTCAAGACCAAGCTGGGCAAAGGCACGGATGTGCTGCCGGCCGCCGGCAAGGCCAACAAGACAGACTTCCCTGTGACCTCTTCCGTCCCTTCGCCGGTAGCGGCCGCCCCTGCCGCGCCCGTGCGCGACAAGCGCCAGGAAGCGGAAGACCGCCAGAAGGCTGCTGCCCTGCGCAAGCCGATCGAAAACAAGATCAAGCGCCAGGAAGAGCAAATTGCCAAGCGCAACGCGCAAAAGGCGGAAACGGAAGCCAAGCTGGGCGAGCCGACCATCTATGACGCGGCCAACAAGGCCAAGCTGAAGCAGTTGCTGGCTGACCAGACCTTCTTCACCAAAGACCTGGCGCAACTGGAAGCGGAATGGCTCGATCTGCAGGATCAGCTGGAAAAGCTCGGTTAATCAAGTGACGACAAAAGACGACCCTCGGGTCGTCTTTTTTTTCAGGCTGCTTGCATGGGGCTGGGGCTGCGGATGGCCATCAGGCGGTCGATATCGACGAGGATCAGCCGGCGTCCCGACACCATGCCCAGGCCCATCAGGTAATCGGCTTCCACCTCGCCCAGGCCGGGTACGGTGGCGATGTCGGCGGGCGCCAGGCTGACGATATCGGTAACGCCATCGACCACCATGCCCATCACGCCATTGCTCAGCTGCAGGATGATCACGTCGGTGGACGGGTCGGGCGCGCCCCGGGTGCTGCCGAACGCGGCGCGCATGTCGACGATGGGGATGATCACGCCGCGCGAGACGGCCACGCTGTGCAGCACCTCCCCTTCCGAGGAGAAGCGATCGAGTTCCTTCAGCGGGCGCAATTCCCGCACGCAGCGATAATCGAGGCCGTATTCCAGGCCGCCCAGCCGGAAGCTCAAGTACTGCGTCAGGTATTGCTCCGTTGCGGCGCCAGGCGTAGTCGTGGGCTGCATGGTGATCCTTTCATCCGGTAAGCGCTGCCAGAATGCGCAGTGGCGCAACGTTGGCCCCATGCTAACCAGCATCGCCGCTCCCTGCGTTGAGAAACATCAACTTTCCCGGGAGCCATGCTTAGCCTCCGCCCCCAGCCTTGCGCCGCCGCAGCCATCTTCCCTTACAATAGCCACATCGTTTTCCCACAGGCAGGCCATGCAACACCTCGTCAATCCCGCTGAAGTTGAATTCTCCGCCATCCGCGCCCAAGGGCCGGGCGGGCAGAACGTCAACAAGGTTTCCAGCGCCATCCATTTGCGCTTCCCCATCGCCGCCTCGTCGCTGCCGGAAGCGTACAAGGAAAGGCTGCTGGCCCTGCGCGACAGCCGCATCAGCAAGGATGGCGTGCTGGTGCTCAAGGCGCAGCAGTCGCGCAGCCAGGAACAGAACAAGGAAGAAGCCTTGCGGCGCCTGCAGGAAATCATCGACAGCGTGACCTTCCTGCCTGCCGTGCGCCGCGCCACCAAGCCCACGCGCAGCTCGCAACGGCGCCGCCTCGACAGCAAGAGCACGCACAGCGTGCTCAAGCAGTCGCGCGGCAAGGTCACAGACTGATTACGGCGCTGGCTGGTACGTCCAGTCCAGGCTGCCGCTGCTGTCCGCAAACACGGGCTGCGTGGCTGGCGTGGCGCTGCGCAACAGCGCCTTGATCTCCTTCGGCGGCCGGTCGTAGACCTTGGCCGGCCCGGGCGGCACGACCATGGCGCGCACGGCCGTTTCACCGTCCACCAGTCCCAGGGTGCAACGCGACTGGCCCGCCGTCGCTTGCCGCTGCTGGCGCAGCTGCTCCACCAGCGCCAGCATTTGCGCGTGCAGGATTTCCGACTGTTTTACTTCCACGCGCAGGCGCGCCACTTCTTTCAAGACGGGGGCGATGCGCGCCGCCAGCTTGTCGTACTGCGTTTGCTGCGCCGGCTGCAGCTGCAGCTCGCCGCGCCGCAGCTGGCCCGCCAGGGTCAGGTAGTTGCGCACCTCGGGCAATTGCGCGATGGCATCAATTTCCTGCTGGCGCTTGTGCTGCGCCTGCTGATATTGCGCGGCCCGGGCCAGGCTTTCCGCGATCTTTTGGTCCAAGCCGCTCAAATCGGGCACCAGCGGGAACAGCAGCATCTCCACCTGCTTGCGGGGACCGGCGCTGCCGATGCGGATGGTGCGTGCCGCCACGGCACAGCCTTCGGCCAGCTCGATGACGACCTCGTCGGCGATGATCTCGCAATTGCTGGCATGGTCGATCACCACGCGCGTGCCGGCGATGACGCAGCTTTCGGCACGCTTCAAGTGCACTTCGCCACTGAGCGCCTGCAGCACGGAACCGGAAGCGACGCCCTCGACGCGCACGTCGCCGTGTTCATTAAAAGCCGTGCCGCCCACCAGGTTGCGCTGTAACCATATCAGCCCGCCATGCGAATGCAGATGGCCGTACACGTCGCCATGGATGGTGATGTCGCTGCCGTCGACCTGGCGCTGCTCCTGCACTTCGCCATATTCCTCGTACGCGGCGCGCAGCTTCAAATTGCCCGTGGTGCGGCTGCTGACGCCTTCGCGGCTGACGATCTTGTTTTCGATGGAGAGCTTGCCGTGCGCATCGACATTCACATAGCCATCCTGGGTGGCCACGACGTAATCGCCATCGCTGAAGCGCTCGACCGCCGTGCCCACACCTGCCACCGCCGCCGGGTCCAGCTCCAGCGGAGCGGGCGGCGGCAGCAGCGTGCCGTCCAGGTCGTAGCCGGGCAAGCCGGGCGCACCGGGCAACAGCCGCAGCAGGCGCGCGTGTTTTTTCACTTGCGGAAAGCGGTTCTTGAAGCTCAGCAAATCCAGGCGGCCGTCGGAGCGTTCGCGTGGCGCATCGTCGCGGTGGATGCCTTGCGACACTTCGACGAACCGGGCGTCGCGCCCCGGCTGGGCCGGCAGCGCGCGCGCCACCGTGATGCGCTCGGCTTTGCCGCTGCCGAGAATGGCGCGCACGGCAGCGCCATCGATGCCATAGTGCACGCCCTTGCACCACAGGTCGGCCACCAGTTCGTCAAACTCGCGGCGGGCAGGCACCTGGCCCTGCGCGTCAGGCGCCAGCGCTTCAAAGTAAAACTCGGCGCTGTCGCCGCGGATCTTGATTTGCTTGTACAGCGCGCGACGCTGGGGCGGGAATGGCGCCACGCGGGAGGCGATGCGCAGCAAGGCGTCGCTCTTGGGCGCGGCGCGGGGCGCGGGGGCATGGAACAGGGTCAGCAGGAACAAACCGTAGTCGAGACCCGCCAGCAGCTGCCCCGACTGGAACAGCTGGTCGACGGCGGCGCGCAACTGCGCGGGCGACATGGACAAGTCCAGGCACACGCCCTCGTCGCGCTGGACCAGGCCATGCGGCAGGCCGCCTGCGGGGGCCGCATCAGGAACAGGTGCGTCGTCGTCGCTCACCACTTGCCTCCCCCAGCAACACAGTCATAGAATTGCCTCAATGCACTAGAACAATATCACGGGGCGTGGCCGTGTGCATGACTCGGCAAAAATGTGCCGCCAGATGCAAACAGGGCCATGTCTTGCGAGATGGCCCTGTCGGATGGGGTGGAGGATGCCTAGCGGCGAGGCGGATTGGCGTAAATATCCTGGCCCACTTCGTTGATCTGGCGGCGCAGGTCGCGGCGCTCGTCGGGCGTCATGCGACCCGTGCGGCGCGAAGCCTCGGCGCCTTCGCTGGCGCGGCGCTGCTCTTCGGCGCGCGTGTCGAAACTGCGTGCGTCACGCTGTTCGCGCAGTCGCGTATCATTGCTATTGCTGCGCTGTACCTGTTCATAGCGCTGGGCCTGCACTTGCGGCTGGTCTTCACGGCGTGGTGGCGGCTGGTTTTGTGCCAGCGCCAGGCTGGTGACCAGCACGGAGCAAACGGCAAATGCGGACAGCACAGTCGTACGTGCGGCAATAGCTGCGCTGGGAGCGGCGTGAATTTTTTTAGTAAAGATATTCATTGAGTTCCTCTTCCGCGATGCCGTATAAACTTAAAGCTGATTTCCACTGTGGCCCCAGTGTATGATGCTTTACACGGTGCAGTAAGAGCAAATGGGTAAAGTTTGTAACACTTTGTAATGGGTCGGCATACCCCCTTGCCGACACCGCGCGAGGCGTTACTATAGCAACTAATATACGATAACACGACACCTTAAATGACCACAACCTCCACTTCCGGCAGCAATACGCCTACGCAATCGATCCACGGCCACCAGGCAAAAATCATGGTGGTCGATGACGATGTGCGCCTGCGCGACCTGCTGCGCCGCTACCTGACTGAACAGGGTTTCAATGTCTTCACGGCAGAGAGCGCGACGGCCATGAACAAATTGTGGCTGCGCGAACGCTACGACTTGCTGGTGCTCGATTTGATGCTGCCCGGCGAAGACGGCCTGTCGATCTGCCGCCGCCTGCGCGGCGCAGGTGACCAGACACCGATCATCATGCTGACGGCCAAGGGCGAAGACGTGGACCGCATCGTGGGTCTGGAAATGGGTGCCGACGACTACCTGCCGAAACCGTTCAACCCGCGCGAACTGGTGGCCCGCATCGGCGCCGTGCTGCGCCGCAAGGGTCCCGATGAAATCCCGGGCGCGCCGTCGGAAACGCCGCAAACCTTCGAATTCGGCGACTTCGTGCTGGACCTGGGAACGCGCACATTGAAAAAGAATGGCGAAACGGTGCCACTGACGACGGGCGAGTTTTCCGTGCTGAAAGTGTTTGCCCGCCATGCGCGCCAGCCGCTGTCGCGCGAGAAACTGATGGAACTGGCGCGCGGCCGCGAATACGAAGTGTTCGACCGCAGCCTGGACGTGCAAATCTCCCGCCTGCGCAAACTCATCGAACCGGACCCGTCGAGTCCGCTGTTCATCCAGACCGTGTGGGGTCTGGGCTACGTCTTCATCCCGGACGGACAGCCGCGCTAATCGCAGGCGAGGCATGATGAAGCTTGTTCCCGATATCAGCCTGGCGCGGCTGAAAAGCGGCCTGTTCTGGCGCACCTTTTTGCTGCTCGGCACCTTGACCACGGTCAGCATGATCACCTGGATAGGCATGATTTCCGTCATCCAGCGCGAGCCGCAGGCGCAGCAGATTTCCGCCCAGATCATTTCCGTCGTCACCATCACGCATGCGGCACTGACGCACTCGGCGCCCGAGCTGCGCCGCGAGCTGCTGTTCGACCTCGTCAGCAACGAAGGCATCCGCATCTTCTCGCTGGAAGAGGACGACCGCATCGAGCCGCCGCCCGACAATTACCTGATGCCCGAGATCGAGGCGCAGGTGAAAGCCAAACTGGGCAAGGACACGCGCTTTTCCGCGCGCGTCAACGGCGTGGCCGGCTTCTGGGTCAGCTTCAAGATCGACGACGATGAATACTGGCTGATGCTGGACCGCGAGCGCCTGCGCGGCTTGACGGGCTTCCAGTGGCTGGGCTGGGCCAGCCTGGTGTCTTTGCTGTCCCTGCTGGGCGCGGCCATCATTTCCAGCCTGATCAACTTACCACTGTCGCGTTTGACAGCGGCAGCGCGCGACATCGCCAAGGGCAAGCAGCCGGCGCCGCTGCCGGAAAAAGGCCCGATCGAAATCATCGAGGCGAACCGCAGTTTCAACCAGATGGTTGATGATTTAAAACAAGTGGAATCGGACCGGGCCGTGATTTTAGCGGGCATTTCGCACGATTTGCGCACGCCGCTGGCGCGCATGCAGCTGGAAGTGGAAATGGCGAATCTGTCGGACGAGGCGCGTATAGGCATACAGTCCGATATCGGGCAAATGGACGCCATCATCGGCCAGTTCCTCGACTACGCCAAGCCGACGGAAGCGTCGAGCTTTACGGACGTGGACCTGAGCGGCTTGCTGGGCGACATGACACGCGAAGCCATGCGCCTGCAGGACGTGACGATCAATGCCACCATCGCCGAAGGCGCACATGCGATGGGCAACCCCACCGACCTGCGCCGCGTAATGAACAACCTGATCGAGAATGCGCGCCGCTATGGCAAGACGCCGGGCAGCGAGATGACGGAAATCGACATCGCCTGCCATGTGCGCACCAGCCACGGCGCGAAAAAGGTGATCATCGAGGTGCAAGACCACGGCACGGGCGTGCCGGCGGAAAAGATCGAGCAACTGATGAAACCCTTCACCCGCCTCGACACGGCGCGCGGCCAAGCCAATGGCGCCGGGCTGGGCCTGGCCATCGTCGACCGCGTGCTGCTGCGCCATGGCGCCGAATTGCAGGTGCGCAACCGCGAAGGCGGCGGACTGGCGTTTCAGATCAGCTTGCCAGCGGCGTAAAATATAATCGGGCCTGCTCACTCCGGTGTTTGCGCCAGCAGTGCAGGCGATGCAGGTCGGATTAGCGGGAACCGCGTAATCCGACAAGAACAGCCAATAAGGTTGTCGGATTACGGCCTTACGGCCTCATCCGACCTACGCTGCCGACGCCGCTTCCTGCACCAGCAATTTATTCATCAGCAATTCTGTCGCCCCGTAGCCGTACAGGGAATCACTTTCCATGCCCGGCGTATCGAAGGGTATCGATTCCTCGCGGTTCAGCTTGGCAGGGTCGGCGTCCGCATAGCTGGCGCGCCAGGCGCGCTGCAGCGATTCATTGCGGCGGATAAAGGCCGGCATGGGCCAGGCATCGCGCTCCCAGTGCAGGCTGTCGCCCAGCAGGGGCCAGCGCTCGTTGAGCAGGGCCATGTCGCCCGTGCGCAGGCGGCGCACGGCCTGTTCCGGGCGCAAGCCTTCCAGCTCTTCCAGCGCAGGCAGGCTGTCGCGTTTCGGCCCGAACATATACGCCAGCATGATACGCCCGGCGGGCGCCCGGCGCGCCACCACGCCGACGGCATAACCGCCGCCCGGCAAGGGCACGGCAAACCAGCTGCCTTCTCGGTATGGTAATGATCTCATCGTTGCAAACTCTCCCAAAATCGTGTTCGGGGCACAGTCTACGCGAAGAAAGGCGAAAGTGGCGCATGGTACACCACAGCAACAAACCAATAGTTACAATATTTTCTCGTCATAGTGATATTGGGCAACAATCGGTCCCGCCTTGAACAGCGCTTCCTTCATGGCCGTGTCCAGGCGCGCATCGCGGCGGCGCATCCATTCGAGCAGCATGGCCGCTTCCTTGCGGCTGGTATCTCCCGCATGCGCCAGCACGCGGCGCAGTTCCGGGTCCGTGCACGCCTCGAAACGCTGGCTGTTCAAGTCCAGCGCCTGCAGCGCGGCGATGGTGGCGCCGATGGCGCGGTGCATGTCGAGTGCCGTGGCCGGCAAGCCGGATTCTTCCAGTGGGACGGTGGTCATGCGCATTCCTTTTCGCGTGGTGGTGACATTGGCTGCATTCTCCACCGCGCGGGCGAAAAGCTCAAGCGTCCACGACACGTTTCCACCCGTTCGGCCATAATCATGATTCAGCAATAGCCTAAACCTCAGCGGCAGGAGCCCCATGTTCAATTTCGACTTTTACAATCCGACGCAAATCCTCTTCGGCCAGGGCCAGATCGCCGCCATCGCCAGCCTGATCCCGCCACAGGCACGGGTCCTGATGACCTACGGCGGCGGCAGCATCAAGCAGAACGGCGTCTATGATGAAGTCAGGGCGGCGCTGGCCGGCCACACAGTGCTCGAATTTGCCGGCATCGAACCCAATCCCAGCTATGAAACCCTGATGCAGGCCGTGGCCATGGTGAAAAGCGAGCGCATCGATTTCCTGCTGGCCGTCGGCGGCGGCTCCGTGGTCGATGGCACGAAGTTCATCGCCGCCGCCGCCCTGCATGAAGGCGAGGCCTGGGATATCCTGGCGAAAGGCGGCAAGGTCGTCGAGGCCGCCCTTCCCTTCGGCACAGTCTTGACCTTGCCGGCCACGGGTTCCGAAATGAATGGCTCGGCCGTGATCACGCGCAAGGCCACGCAGGAAAAGCGCTCGTTCATGAGCCGCAAGGTGTATCCTAAATTTTCCGTGCTGGACCCCTCGAAGACGTTTACCTTGCCGCTGCGCCAGGTGGGCAATGGCGTCGTCGATGCGTTTGCGCATGTCATGGAACAGTACCTGACTTACCCTGTGAACGCGTCCGTGCAGGACCGCTTTGCCGAAGGCATCCTGTTGACCCTGATCGAGGAAGGCCCGAAAGCCCTGTCGCACCCGGACGACTACGATGTGCGCGCCAACGTGATGTGGAGCGCTACCCTGGCCTTGAACGGCCTGATCGGCGTGGGCGTGCCGCAGGACTGGTCCACGCACGCCATCGGCCACGAATTGACGGCCCTGTATGAGCTCGACCATGCGCAAACCCTGGCCATCATCCTGCCCAGCATGCTGCGCGTGCGCAAGCAGGCCAAGCGCGCCAAGCTGCTGCAATACGCGGCCCGCGTCTGGGGTCTCGATGGTGGCGACGAGGATGGCCGCATCGAGGCAGCTATCGCGCGCACGGAATTTTTCTTCCGCCACATGGGTGTCAAGACGCGCCTGGCCGACTATGGCCTGAACCACGCCAGCGTCGACGCCGTCGTGTCCGCCCTGGAAGCGCACGGCATGACGGCACTGGGGGAACAGCGCGACATCACGCCCTCCGTCAGTCGCAAGGTGCTGGAATTGAGTCTGTAAAGGCCTGGCCGGCCTACAGTTTGCGCAGGATGTCGATGCCCTTGTTGAGGGTGAGCGCACACAGCAGGCCGACAAACACCCGGCACACGGGCGGGCGTTCAGCGGTTAGCAAGGCGATCAGCAGCAGCGGCCCGACGAACACATGGTACTTCTCATTCAGACGCAAGTTGATCCTGCGCATGTAATCTGCCATCGCCGTTTCCACATCGCAATTAGTAAAAACACATTTTGCCAGAAATGTTCGTCCACGCTTCCCGTTCAGCCCATGTGTTGTAAAACGGTCAGCCAGTGGGACAGCTGGCCGTGCTTCATGCTAAGCTCTCGGTTCGCTAGGGGTCCTGGAGCAGTCATCCGGGTGAGAGATACCCTTCGTACCTGATCTGGATAATGCCAGCGAAGGAAAGCGCAAAGTACCTCCCTCCTTTGATAGCTCCTGCGTTGGCGCCAGCCGAACAAGCAGCCTGCCGTACTTTTTCCCAAGAGACGGCTTGAACCACGAGCAATCTATGTCCACACCGAATTTATCCGTTTCTGTTCTGACCCTGGCGATCCTGCACGCGTTTGCCGCGCCCGCCCTGGCTGCAAATGACACCGCCGAAGTGCAGGCCGACACGCAAAGCATGGCCGAAGTCGTCGTCACGGCCAGCAAGGCGCCGGCCGCCAAGCGCGCCTCCGTGGGCGGTTTTTCCGACGCGCCCCTGCTGCAGACGCCGGCGTCCGTCACCGTCATTTCACAAAAAGACATGCAGGACTTGCAAATCCGTAATCTCAGCGATGCCGTCAAGCTCGACACCAGCATCAACGACGCCTACAACGCCGTCGGCTATGCGGAGCAATTTTCCATCCGCGGCTTCAAGCTCGACAACAATTCCAGCTACCGCAAGGATGGCGTGGCGATTCCTGGCGACACGCAAATTCCGCTGGAAAACAAGGAACGCATCGAAGTGCTGAAGGGCCTGGCCGGCTTGCAGGCCGGCGTGGCCGCGCCGGGCGGGGTGATCGACTTCATCGTCAAGCGCCCCACCGCCGCGCCATTGCGCACGGTCACCGTGGAAACGCGCGAACGGGGCACCCTGTACGGTGCCGTCGACCTGGGCGGACGACTGGAAGACACGCGCTTCGGCTACCGCGTCAACGTGGCGGCCGAGCGCCTGCGCTCCTACATCAAGGGCGCGGATGGCAACCGCAAATTCATTTCCGGCGCCTTCGACTGGCAAATCTCGCCGCAAGCGCTGCTGCAAATCGATGCCGACTACCAGGACAAGGCGCAGGCGACGGCGCCCGGCTTCCAGCTCCTGAATAACACCACCTTGCCGACCGGCATCAGCGCCGACGCCATGCTCAACCGCCAGCCGTGGACGCGCCCCGTGGAAACCGTCACCAGCAATATCGGCCTGCGCTTCCAATACGCATTCAGCGACGACTGGCACGCCACCTTGTCGGCCAACCAGCACTCGTTCAAGCGCGACGACTACACGGCCTTCCCGTATGGCTGCAGCGGGCAAGAGCTGTACCCTGGCTTCTGCGGCAATGGCGACTTCGATGTGTATGACTACCGCAGCCTGGGCGAAACGAAAAAGCCCCTGAGCGCGCAAGCCATGATTCAGGGCAAGTTCGCCACCGGTGCCCTGCGCCACGAATTCACGGCCGGCGTATCGACCTTCCGCCGCAAGGACCGCGCCGGCCTGTACGTATACGACTGGGTGGGCGTGAGCAACATCTATCAGCCACAAATCGTCGGCACGTCGCCCGGCGTCACGGGTCCTGTGCGCCTGGTGCGCAAGGATACGGAAAACTCCGTCTTCGTGCAGGATATCGTCAGCCTGGCCCAAAACTGGAAGCTGCACGGTGGCTTGCGTCATATCAATGTCGATGGCTACCAGTACGTGCTGAAGGCAGCCACGGAAATCCGCGCCAAGCATGACTTCCTGCTGCCCAACGTATCGCTCGTCTACACCCCGCTCGACAATGTTTCCTTGTATGCAGCCTACTCACAGGGCATGGAACATGGCGGCACGGCCGACCGCAAGGCGATGAATGCCAACGAAGAGCTGACGCCCAGCCGCTCGAAGCAGATCGAATTCGGCGTGAAGATGGATGTGACGCCCGACTTCATGGTGGCGGCCAGCCTGTTCCAGATCCGCAAGGGCCTGGAATTCCAGAACGCCGCCGGCTACTTCGTGCGTGAAGGCCAGGCGCAGCACCGTGGCCTGGAATTTTCCGCCCAAGGCAAGCCGACCCGCGATCTGAACCTGGGCGTCTCGTTCACGGCCCTGAACAGCCAGCAATCGAACACGGGTGAAGCGTCGCTCGACGGCAAGCGCGTGCCCAACGTGCCCGCCTTCAAGGCGGCCGTGCATGCAGACTACGCCGTGCAACAGGTGGCGGGCTTGAGCGTCAATGGCAGCTGGGAATATGCGGGCAAGAAAGCGTTTGAGTACAACAACACCACTTTCGTGCCGTCGTACCACGTGTTCAACCTGGGCGCCGCCTACGCCACGCGCATCGCCGGCAAGACAGCCGTACTGCGCGCCGCCGTCAACAACGTGGCCGACAAGTTCTACTGGCGCGACGTGACGCCGGAATCGGACGGCTACCTGTACCCGGGCGCCAGCCGCACGTTCAAGCTCTCGGCGCAGTTCGACTTTTAATTGAGGGAAATGGCAGGCGCTGCAGCGAGCGCCTGTTGCAACAGGGGCGCCGCCTGTTCCAGGCGCGCCTCCAGGCTGTCGTGCAATACGTGATAGACGATGCCACGTGCGTCGAGCGCGTCGAGCAGGTAGCGGTAGATCAGCTGGCGCACGGCTTCCGACTCGCGCTGCAAACCGTCGGCCACCCACGGGCTGTCGGGCGCCGTCACCAAGGTCACATCGTACTGCGTGGCATCGGCCAGCGCCGCCAGGGGCGCGTCCGCGCCATTAAAATAATGGCGGCTGTAGACCAACGTCATCAAGGGCGTCGTGTCGCAAAACAGGAAGTGACGGGCTTGCGCGGCGGCTGCCGCTTCGCGTTCGACTTGTGTCAACGCAATGCCATACTGGTCGGCCGCGACGGGCACCCTGCCCTGGGTTTCGACGAATTCGCGCAGGTATTCAGGCACCCAGACGGTGCCGTAGCGCTCGGCCAGGGCGGCCGCCAGGGTCGACTTGCCCGACGATTCCGCGCCCAGGATCGCCACGCGCACGCAACGCTCCATCACTTGAGGACCATGGCATCTGGCGCGGCCGGCGCCGACTTTCTCCACGCCAGCAAGCCGATGAAGGCCATCACCACGAAGAAGGCATACAGCACGGCCGTCAGGGTCAGGCCCTTGTGCAGATACAGCCAGACATACAGCACGTCGACGACGATCCAGGCGATCCAGTTTTCCAGCTTCTTGCGCGACAGCAGGAATTGCCCCACCAGGCTGCCAGCGGTGAGGAAACCGTCCGCATGGGGCACGTCCGTGTCCGTCGTCGTCAGCAGCCAGGCAATGAGCAGGAAACCGATCAGCCAGCCCACGGCGCAGGCCAGCCAGCCGCGTCCATTCAGACGCGTGACGGGCAGGGTCTTGCCGCCGCTGGCCGGATGCAGCCACTGGTACCAGCCCCAGAACGAGACGCTGATGAACAGCAGTTGCAAGGCCATGTCGCCATACAGGCGCGACTCGAAAAACACGAAACCGTAGGCTGCCGAGGAAATGATGGCGAACAGCCACGCCCAGTGATTCTGGCGGATGTTCAGCGCAACGGTTGTCAGTGCCAGGACAAAGGAAATCAGTTCAAGCGGCGTGGTGGCAAAACCCAGCAGGAGAAGCGTATCGTTCATGGGAATCGTGATGAGGCTGGTGGCGCAGTATGCAATACCGGCCATGAATAAGCAAGATTGCCCGCGCCGTCACGCCCCCTCCCCCCTCAGGCAAAGCCCCCTTTGACGGCGCGCGCCAGCGAGCGCTGCACAATCAGCTTGTGGAAAGGCCGGATCAGCAGGATGTAGGCACGGCCCACCCTGTTGTGGCAATGCACGACGCTGGACACGGTGACGCTGCCATGCCGCCCCGCGCCACGGTTGCGCAGCACGGACAGGCGGAAATCGAGGTGACTGTCATCCTCGCCCAGGATGATTTCATCGTCGCTGACGGCAAAGATGCGGAAGATGCCAATGCGCTTGCCTGGCCTGGCTTCCATCTGCTTTGCCGTCCGGATGCCGAAGCGCGCCACGATGGCGTCGCGCAGCACCATCAACTTGCGCGCCCAGCCCGGCTGATTGCCCAGCAGCTGGCGCGCCAGGCTTTCCATGTCCAGTTCGCGCGCGCCCGCGTTCGGCAGGTCGACGGCATACGCATCGGCCAGGTTGCTGCCCGGGTACAAGGGGGCGATGCTGGCGCCGGGCGGCAAGGCCACGGCGCGGACGGCGATGTTCATCTCTTGCATGTGCTCTCCATGTGTTCAGTGATAACATAACCATCATACACGACAATGTGAACAGCGATAACATAGAATGACGACAACGAGTACCTATCATCACGGCAACTTGCGCGACACCCTGGTCGCCACCGCCATCGCGCAACTGGCGCAGCAGCACGACGCGGCCCTCTCGCTGCGCGAACTGGCGCGCACGGTGGGCGTATCGATCGCCGCCGTGTACCGCCACTTCCCCAGCAAGGAAGCCTTGCTGGCCGATGTGGCGGCGGCCGGTTTCGCCAGCCTGATCGCCAAATGGGAGGCAGAACTGCCACCGCCGGGCAGCCTGCCCGCGGAGCAGCGTTTTCAGCTGCTGGGCCAGCAATACATCGAATTCGCCCTGGCCGCGCCTGCCCATTACCGGCTGATGTTCGAACACCAGGACGTGCGCCAGTTCCCCGCCCTGCAGGAAGCGGCGCAAGCGTGCTTCCAGTACGTGCTGCAGACGGCCGGCGCGGCCGTGCGCGAAGCGGGCCTGGATCCCCGCTGGGACAAGGCCGCCGCCAGCGCCGGCTGGTCGCTGGGCCACGGCTACGTGATGCTGCTGCTGAGCGGGCGCCTGGCCATGGCGGACGGTGGCGACGATTTGTCGCCGGCCATGGTGCCGAGGTTTTTTCAATTGCCGGTGGAGGCGCTGCGGCTGGCCAGGGATACAGCGGGACAACCGCAATAAGATCAAATTGGCGCAGTGTTATCGGCAGGCGCCGACTTCAGGAGCTGATGATTCATGAATAACATATCGATAGATACGCTTTCCGTGATCGCCAGGCAATGCATTGCGGTCACGTGCCTGCAACGCTTTTGCCAGCGGCATGCCCTTCACCATCGGGCGCTGTCCGCGTTCGCCGGCCACGTGTGGGAGGTGGCGCAGGTCGAGCCCGGGGATTTTGCGGCCTGGGTGCGGGGCTTTGCGTCCTTGCCTGTGACGGGCATGGGAGACCCCTGGCCGGACGATCTCCGCATGGCCATGCCCGGGTACCTGCTCGGTGCGCTGGAGCAACTTGTCGGGCATGTGCTGGAAACGAGCGCCTGTACCTGGTATGGCGATGACCTGCCGGCAAGCCGGCGGCAGCTGGAAGCCGTCCTTGACATCTGTGTCCGGCATGAGGTGGCTGTACCGCAGCTTGAACACTATGTGCAGCACGATGCGGCGCTGCGTGGCGGCTGGGGGCCATTGCTGACGGACGGGGAAGTCCGGGCATGGCAAGCCCTGATATAGCATTCAGCCCGCAGTTGCCCCGTCTTGCATGGCTTTGCCCCCGGCCAGCCGCAACTGGTCGAGCAGACGTTCCTCTTCATCGGTATCGGCATCGACTTGCGTGACCACGGTCCAGAATCGCGCGCACGTCTTGATCTGGTCGAAAGCATGGCTCGTTTCAAGCCGCACCATCGTTTTCCTGAGACTGTGCAGATAGCCTTCTTCAATGGCGCCCAGCTGCTCGTCATCGGCGGCCTCGATCAGCTCGCGCAGCGCACCTTCGATCCTTCCGTGGCCGTCCTCCCACAGTTGGCCAATTTCCGGTACATCGTCTTCCATGCACTCGTTCGACCAGTCCGGAGGATAGTCATCGCGCTCCCGGTTATCGGGATCGGTGTCAAAGCTCAAGGAAATGGATGGAAACGATACGGCATTGAAGGCAAAGGCTGAAAATGCCTGATCCTTGAAAGCGGACGCGCCAAGCAGCGCCAGCGAGGCGCTGGCCAGCCTGAACCAGGTTGCTTCAACGTCATAGGCCGTTTCAAACGCGTGCCAATCCGGCGGCAAATCGGGAGTCTGGGGCATGGGGGCCTGTCAAAAAAGAATAGCGGTGGGTAGTGGAGGAATTATACGTGGCACAGCCAATGCTGCAGACGGTGGCGCGTGAACAGTGCGGGCGATGCCGGGACCGCAATCCGGCCGATTGCCAGTATGCGGAAAATGGCGCGGCCGGCGCGTCGCTGTGCAAGCCGGTGGGACGCAGCGCATAGTCGACGACCAGGAAATATGGTTTTTGCAACAGCGAGGCGGCGCTTGGCTGCGGGATGGCGGGCGGCGGGCGGACGCCCATGGCGGCGTCGAGCAAGCTCTTTCGTTGACCATCCCACGGCGGCAGATCGGCCGGTGGCAATGGCAGGATTTTATCGAGGTTGGGAAAGCGGCGATTGGGGTTGAAGCCGAGGGCGTTACTAAGCATACGATATCGCTCTCCACGAGCCTTGTCCACATATGGCGCCAGCATATCGGCAAGATCAAAAGGCGAACCAAATTCAATTGCCAATGCATTTGCACAATCCTCGCAACCAAACTTAACACCTTCATGTAACACCTTTAATGCACGACTTTTTGTTTCAGCGTTACGCCGTCCATTTATTTCTCCACTGGCAGCACGCGGAGACAAATACAAAAAATGCAATTGATAGGCTGCTAGACCGTTTCCTTGGCCAAAAGCACACTCCAACATTTTTGTCGCTACCGGAATATTGGACCAATAACCCGCGCCCTCACTACTCGGTCCCACTTTTAATTTACCCGCCAAAAATGCCATCGCTTGCGGGTTACCCATCTGCGCCGCCTTTTGCCAGAAGGCATAAGCGCGAGTGATGTCGCCGTTGACACCCGTGCCATTCGCGTAATACGTCCCCATCCGGTCATATGCCGCCGGTATGCCCAGCCGCATCGCCTTTCCACCAGTTGAACCGCCTCTTCCTCACCATATAGAGGATCGCGCCCTTCCACATACAGGCTGGCCAGATTGAGCATCGCCTTCCAGTGCAACCGCTCTGCCGCCTGACGCGTCAGAGCGACGATTTTTTTGTAATCGCGGTCTTCCACGAAAATTTCAGGATCTTCCATGGCGCGCGCTTCGAGAAACCAGTCCTCCGCTTGCGCATCGATGGGCGGCACCTTGCTCGACTCGGTTTCACAGATAAAATCCGCGACATGCGGATTGAAAAGCGGCAGGCTTTGGTTGCGTGGCCAAACCTTGTCGCCTGGTACTTTGCAGGCAAGCAGGCAGCACAAGAAGACAAGCGATGCGAGGCGTCCTCTCGTGCCAGCCATGCTGGATTGATTGCTATCCATTGCATCCTCCATCGCTGCCGCGCCGTCCTATCCAAGATCAGGAAGGGACATATCCATCAAATGCCACGTCACCTCGCCATCTGGCAAATCCAGCAGCCAGTCGCGGCGCGGTTGCGGGAACGGCGCGCCCTGGGTCAGCCAGGCCTGGCGCCAGTACTGGTTGACGATGGCCTGCAGCGGATGGTCGGCCGCTACCCACGGTTGCCAGACGCCGCTGACCGGACAGGCTTGCCCGCAAGTGCAGCTCAATAAAGGCTCGGGGCGCGCCACCTCGCGCAGCAAGCCGTGCGCCGCGCGCGGTTCCACTGCCCCATGGTTATGCCGTATCGTCAGGCACTGCTCCCACGTCACGGGGCCATAACGACTCTTGCCAGCGGCATCGAGCACACTGAAATGGCGGAACTCTTCGCCTTTGCGAAATAGCCGGGCCGGCTCCGTCAAGCCCTGCCCAGCGGCCGGTTGCCAGTATGCGGAAAATGGCGCGGTCGGCGCATCGCTGTGCAAGCCGGTGGGACGCAGCGCATAGTCGGCGGCCAGGAAATACGGTTTTTGTAACAGCGAAGCGGCGCTTGCGTGCGGGATGGCAGGCGGCGGACGCACACCCATGGCGGCATCTAGCAGGCTCTTTCGTTGACCATCCCACGGCGGCAGATCGGCCGGTGGCAATGGCAAGATTTTATCGAGGTTGGGAAAGCGGCGATTGGGATTGAAGCCGAGGGCACGATTAAGTACCGCATAACGTTCGCCGCGAGCCTTGTCAATGAACGGCACTAACATATCGGACATATTGAAAGGTTGGCTGAACTCTATTGAGAGATCGCGTGCGCACTGCGCACAACCCAGGCGGACACCTTCATGTAAAACTTTTAGTGCGCGGTCTTTTGTTTCTGGCGTCCGATGGTCGCCAATTATTGTGCCATCTGCAGTTCTTGGCGCAGCATATAAATAATATAAATCATATGCCGCAGGACCATAACCTTGGGCAACAGCACACTCCAGCATTTTGGTCGCTACAGGAATGTTGCCCCACATATCAATACCTGGGTGATCCTCTCCAGCAGTCAATTTTTCGCCGAGAAACCCCATTGCCTGTGGATTTCCCATCTGCGCCGCCTTTTGCCAGAAGGCATAAGCACGCGTGATGTCGCCGTTGACACCCGTGCCATTCGCATAATACGTTCCCATCCGGTCATACGCCGCCGGTATGCCCAGCCGCATCGCCTTTTCCACCAGTTGAACCGCCTCTTCCTCACCATATAGAGGATCGCGCCCTTCCACGTACAGGCTGGCCAGGTTGAGCATCGCCTTCCAGTGCAACCGCTCTGCCGCTTGACGCGTCAGAGCGACGATTTTTTTGTAATCGCGGTCTTCCACGAAAATTTCAGGATCTTCCATGGCGCGTGATTCGAGGAACCAGTCCTCGGCTTGCGCATCGATGGGCGGCACCTTGCTCGCCTCGATTTCGCAAATAAAATCCGCGACATGAGGATTGAAGAGCGGCAGACTTTGGTTGCGTGGCAGGACTTTGTCGTTAGGCATTTTGCAAGCAATCAAAGGAACAAAGAGAGGAACTGCCAACGCAAAAAATGGCAGGCGAAAAGATACGGTATTTTTCTTACGCATGATCAACCCAGACGTATGGTGGAGCTGCGTTTGTCTTCCAATGGCAGCAAAAAACCAGTCATTTTCTTGAAAATTGCAGTTTCGGATTTGTTGAATTTTTTCTTGCGGTTTTCCTTCATAAGTTTTGTCCAATTTTCAAACGCCAATGCAATCTCCGCCTTCGTCCCTCCCCCGCCATCGACCAATCCCCCGCTATGCATGCGCCACACCCGCTTGCGCAAATCGCGGGCCACGCGGCGGTCGATGGTGGCGATATTGATTTCGCTGTCGACGGCCATGCTGCGCTGATTCAGGTTGGCGCTGCCCAGCGTCATGAACACGTCGTCGACCAGCATCAATTTGGAATGGATGTAGATTTCACGGTAGCGCCAGCGGTCCTTGTCAAACGCGCTGACATTGAGCATGGCCACCGATACCTTCAGCCCGAATTCGCTCTCGAGCGTCATCACGCCGGGTTTGTTGATGCCATTGGAATGCTGCACCACGTCGGGCAACTTGACTTCCGCCTCGGTGGAAATGCCGAATCCTGCCCTGACACGCCGGGTTTTGGGTCGCTTGTTATAGTCGTCGATCATGGTGTTTTGCCCCGTCATGCCCGCGTGCTGCCCCAGTGTCGCTAGCGTATCGTGGGTGCGCGGCACCATCTGCGCGCGCTCCGGTACCGGAATGACGATGAATACGTGCATGACCGGCATATCTTCAAGACTCTTGCCCGCCTTGACACTGCCGGCCTTCCAGGCGGCGACCACCTTCTTGCGCTCGGCCAGCAAGTGCCGGGCCCATTCTTCATACTGGAAATACTGGTTTTCCACATACAGGTAGCCGGCCGCCAAGCTGGCCTGGGTCACCGCGCGAAAGTAGGTTTCCTTGATGGTCTTGTCTTGCTCCTCGGGCTGCGTCAGGACGATCTGCACGGTGGAGTCGTCCGGCCCTGCCTCGCGCAACAGCCGCGCTGGTGGGCTGCCACATGGCAACTCCCGGCTAACACAGTCGGTGGAAGCCGAACGCGTGCGGTCGTCGATCGCGCGGTCCCATGCCTTCACGAAATTGTTGTACAGCGCGATCAATGCCTTGCCACCGTCGATGCGGCAGGCATAATCCTGATACGGTTTCAGCGTGGCGAACCCGCCGTCCGCGACCATTCCCTGCAAACACTCGCGCTGCTCGTTGACGCCGCCCTGTTCACGGCGCGTATCGTCGAGCAGATGGGCCGTCGTATCCCAATAATCGGTCACCGAGTTCAGGCCCATCACGTAACCGACGGCCTTGGCTCCCTCTTCGTGGGCGAAATCGATCAAGACCGGCTTTTGGTGGTGCGTGCCCAGGTATTGCATGCCGGGCTTTTCGATTTCCCCCATCGTCAAGCCGCCCGGCTGGTTTATTTCGGTCGCGATACTCTTGCTGATCGCGGCGCTGTCGCCATGCCGCAAGCGAATCTCCAGGCCCTCCAACAAGCCATGGAACGCGGCCGCATACCAGCTGTGACAATATTCTTGACGCGCCATTATCGGAATATTCTCGGGCCGGACGTATTCGCCCCAATAACCATTGCCTAAAACATGTTTCTTGTTTTGGACCGCATCGTGCAACATCGCCAGGCTGGCTTTGGCGCCGATATTGTCGGTGCGTTGTCCATCGGGGTTCCATGACGAGGTGCCGTGCGAATAGCCCGGCATAGTACGCGCTATCGGCGAACCGATCCGGTCATACCAGACCAGCAGGCGCACCCTGACGTGACGCCGTGCGGCGGCGATCAGCAAGTCGCCAAACGTTTCGCCCCGCGGCCAGGTGGCGCTGTTGCCGCGCACCAGTTCCATGCCCGGGTCGAAACCCCAGCAGCACAGGTCGATCGAATGTTTAGCCCTGGCGATCTCGGCGGCGATGTCGGCGAACCCTTCCTGTCCGCAAATGAACAGCGTCAGCTTGTTGTTATGTGTAATCGGATGAGTGGCCTTGCCCTTCAGGTTACGGTTTTCCAGCAGCCACTGGAGCGAACTCGTCGCAGTGCGTCCGACTTCGTCGATGTGGGTGGTTTCGATGCGGCCGCTCGATTCCGGCATGGCGCTCTCCTGTCGGTGTCGTGCATCATTGAACAGCGCGGCCGTCGCTGGTGTCGTCGAACGCGCGCAAACCGCGATTCGACAGCTTGTGTTCACCCTCCGGCGCCGCGTTCGGGTCGAAGCGCGCACTCGCCTGCAATGAAAACTCTTCGCCATTGCCAAGGACGACACGGTAGCGCGGCGTGCCGTCCTGATGCGCGATCAGGATGCGGCCAAATTCGTCGGTCAGGCCTTGCTCGACTTCGGCTTCCCCCTTGTACAGCGTGTACGGTACATTGGCGTACTGGCCGCCATCCGCATGAGCCTGTATCGTATGCTGCAACTGCCCCGCTACCGGCGCGATGGGGGGCTCCAGCTCCGGTTGCGGCCGGTTCTTGGGCGCCAGCGTTTCCAGGTTTCCATGGAACAGCGTCGGCGACGCGGTAAAAAACTGTACCTTGTCGCTGATTTCAAGCATGCAATCGGCGCCATGCAGGCGCACGCCTTTGCGGCCGCGAATATTCACCCAGTCGGCCTGGCTGATCAGCTCCAGCACCTTGTGGGCGACGATTTCGACCGCATCGGTTTGCGCCGCAATCTGCACGGGGCCAGCTGCGGCGATCAGTTTCATGCCAGCCTTGTGGACGAACAGGCGCAGCGCTGCGCCGATGCTGGCGAACAGGCCGCCGCCGGCCGCCAGCGACAGGTCGCACCCGGTCGTCAGCGCGGTGTGTTCGGCGCTGGCGATGTGCGTCGATTGCGCGCTCGTCGTTTCGATACCGGCCGGACTGGCCAGCACCAGATGCGGCTTAGATAATTCGGGAAAGGCGTTTTCGCCATTGCCGGCACCACCCTTGATCCCGGCATGCTGGGCTTTCAGCACATCGGCGGCGGCGCCCTGCTGGGCGGCACTTTCTTGCGCGCCGTAATGCTGCGCCAAGGCGGCAAGCGCCTTGTGCCGCTCAGCAGCCTCGGCCAACCGGCGCAAGGTTTCATCCATGCTCTTGATATGCGAGGCGGCGCCAGGGCGCGCTTCGGTGGTCAGCAACATGCCGCGGCCGGCGCGCGCCACGCCCCAGGCGTCTGACGCCAGTTCCCAGCCCTCGCCACGCGCATCCTTACGCCCGCTGGCGTCTTCGATGCGGCTGATACAGCCGAGCGACAATTGGCTGTGCTGATGATCGCTTTTCAGTTGCGCCTGGATGTGCTGGTGCGTATCGTCGAGCACCAACTGGTTGCCGCGCACGCCGTAGCCACCACCAGGCATCAGCTCGGCGCTGCGCCAGCCGCCCAGCATGCGTTGGCCCGGCAAATTCCACGGCGGCGCATGCTTGCCGTTGTACACCGCGCCAACAATGACGGGACGGTCGATATTGCCGTCGAGAAACTGGATCAGCACTTCCTGGCCGATGCGCGGCAACGCGATCTGGCCGAAGGCCTGGCCCGCCCATGGCGTCATGACTCTGATCCATGGCGAACTGCCCGCGTCGAACTTGCCCAGCCGGTCCCAGTGGAATTGCACCTTCACCCGGCCCAGCGCGTCGGTATGGATGGTTTCGCCTGCAGGTCCGGTGACAATTGCCGTCTGCACGCCGGGCAAGGCACAAGGCGTGCTGTTGAACTGCCGCCCCGGATACCAGCGGATGCTCTTGCGGATGCAGCTAAAACGGTTTTCATAATGCGACTTCGCGCCCGTCCCTGCCTGGTAATTGTTGCTGGCGATATGATCGACCGACAGGATCAGGTATTCGCGCGAGCCGATGTCAGCGCGCGCCGCTTCACCTCTGGCCGGCATGGCTTGCTTGCCACTGAAGTGTCCACCCAGCGTGAAACTGCGCCCGGCCTGGGCGCAGCGGTGATTGCCGCCAGCTTCGAAGGTTTGCGCCTGGCAGTTATGCTCCTCCAGGCGGCGTTGCGCCAGCGCTTCGCCGCCACCCATGTCGGCATAGCCATAGCCGGCATTTTGATACAGTTCATGGGCAAACACGTCGCCCTGCTGGTGCAGCGCATAGCCACTGGCGCGACTGGCAAACGGATGCTTGTAGTTGAAGCTGGCCAACGTGAGCGAGCCCGAAGCGATCTTCCGTATTGCCTGCCAATCGCGTATGCCGTCGCACTCCTGCGAGCCCGCGTCGCTGCGAAACACCATCTCGTCGGCTTCGCTGGCATCGCGGTCGCTTGGGTCGATGCTGTCGCTCAGCCAGGTATTGTCGCCCAAACAGAGCGTATGACCGTCGGCGCGATGTTCATACCAGTAATGGATACCCTGGTCTTCCCAGCGCCGGTGCAGATGGTTGTAATCGGTTTCATTATGCTGGTTGGCGCAGCTTAATATCGCTTTTTCCTCATGCAGCCGGTTTTGCCAGTCGCGCTGCAAATAATGATTGAAGGTCGTTTCGGTGATGTCGATGACCGTGCGTTCGTGGAACGAGACGTTGTCCATGCGCAGCCTGGAAAACGCCAGCCAGGGTTGCAGCACCATCTGGTAGAACGCGAAACCTCCATCGCTGCGCAACAAGCGAAATTGGCCGACATAACCATTAAAATAGCGCAAACTGCCGTCATCGCGCACCATCGAAATCGTGACCATGCGTCCCATCATCGCTGTCAGGGGAAGGTGGAGATTGTCGGACAGCAGTTCGACGTCGAAGCGGAAGTCGCGTGACATTTCCTCGTGTGCCCGCAAGCTGTTGACCAGCAGCGCGGTATTGGGCGGACCATCGTCGCGCGGAAAATCCATGCGCAGCAAGCGGCTGTCCTGGGTTCGCCAGCCCGCTCCGAAAAGGCGCGCCAGATCGGCTGCCAGCTCGCCATCATCCATATCGCCTCCTTCGGATAGTTACACTAGCCCATGCTAACCATGGTGAACGCTGGCATATTGATGGAACGCAAACTAGTTACCCATACGTAAAAAAGCCGCATCAGCCCTGCGGCGGATGCGGCTTTGCGCTAGCGCAAATTAACGCTTACTTCTTGGCAGTCTTCACTGGCTTCGGATACTTGATCGTCATTTCCTTGAGCAAGTTATCGGCATGGTCCACTTCCTTCATCACCCACAGCATGTAGCGGATGTCGAGGTGGATGGCGCGCGTGATGGCCGTGTCGAAGTACCAGTCCTTGGTGATCGATTCATACGTCGAATCGAAGTTCAGGCCAATCAGCTCGCCACGCTTGTTCATCACGGCCGAGCCGGAATTGCCGCCCGTGGTGTCGGCGCTGGTGAGGAAGTTGACGGGCACCGTGCCCAGTGCCGGGTCGCGGAACTGGCCGTAGCGTTTTTCCTTGACGGCGTCAATCAAGCCTTGCGGCGCTTCGAACGGGGCCTTGCCCGTGACTTTCTCGACGATGCCTTCCACCGTCGTGAACGGGCCCTTGGTCAGCCCATCGCGCGGCGAGTACGGCGAGACCGTGCCATACGTGACGCGCAGGGTCGAGTTGGCGTCAGGATACACCGGCTTGCCTTGCGATTTTTTCCAGGCGATCACGGCTTGCATGTATTGCGGAATCACGCGTTCCAGGTTGCCGTCGATTTCCTTGCGGCGCTCTTCCAGCGACAACTCCACCGGCTGCAGCTTGACGGCCAGTTGCATGAAGGCGTCGTCGGACTGGGCAACAGCAGCCTGGTCCTTTTCCAGCCAGGCCAGGCGCTTGGCCGTGTCAGCCAGTTGCGTCTGCTGGTACAGGGCCGCCACGGCCACTGGCGCCGGCAGCAGCGCGTCCAGGCCTTGCGGATGGCTCTTCGCGGCCAGCTGCGCGTAACGCTTCAGGCCCGCTTCAAAACGCGCCTGATCGACCTTGTTGACATACGACTGCTCCAGGCGGGCCAGGCGGGCCTTGATGAAGGCCAGGTCGCGCTGCTGGAAGCCCGATTCGCGCTCGGCGTCCGCTTTCTGGCGCTCCAGCGACAAACGGTAAATGGTGCGCGCACTTTTCAGCAAGTCGCTGTTGGTGGCCACCGACCAGGCGAACTCTTCTTCGCTCAAGGCCATGTCGCTGGCGATTGCCGCGTCCAGTTCGGCCAGCAAGGTGGGCGAGACGTTCGGCTGCTTCGCGTACCAGGCGCGGAACTCGGCATCTTGCACGTCCTTGATGGCGGCAATGTCCTTGCGGGCAAAACCGTCGAGCAAGCCCTGGGTTTTCTTCAGCACGTTGTTGATGCTTTTGACCACGCTCGCATAGCGCACGGCAGCGGCCGCGTCGCCATTCGTCGCATCGGCCATCACGGCCAGGTCGGCTTGCAGTTCCGATACTTTCAGGGGGAAGGCCGTATCGCGCGCGAAGCGGATTTCCGCCGGAAGCTTGTAGCGGCTGGTGCGGCCGGGATAGCCCGCCAGCAAGATGCCGTCGCCGGCTTTCAAGCCTTCGGCCGAGACCACCAGGAAGTCCTTCGATTTGTACGGCACGTTGTCGGGCGACGGGTCGGCCGGACGGCCATCCTTGCCCACGTAGGCGCGCAGGAACGAATAATCGCCCGTGTGGCGCGGCCATTCGTAGTTATCGATGTCACCGCCGAAGTTGCCGATCTTGTCAGAGGGCGCGTACACCAGGCGCACGTCGCGTATCATCATCTGGCGGATGCGATAGTACTCGAGGCCGCGGTGGAAGGCGGGCACGGAGCAGCGGTACATCTTGTCCGTTTCGCATTCGGCGATCAGGTCCTTGATGCGCTTTTCCACGGCTTCGTGGCGCGCACGGCCGCTCATGTCGGCCGTCAAGCCTTTCAGCACGCGCTCGCTGACGTTCTCCACCTTGTCCGTCACATACACCAGGCTGTTCGGACCGCCCGGCAGCTCGCTCGCGCGCGTCTTGGCCAGGAAACCGTCGGTGATGTAATTGTGTTCCGGCGTGGAATTGCGCTGCACGGCGCCATACGCGCAATGGTGGTTCGTCACCACCAGGCCCGCGTCGGAGACGAAGGCGGCCGAGCAGCCGCCCAGCGACACGATGGCGCTCATCGGGTGCTTGCTCAGGTCGGCCAGCTTTTCTGCAGGAATGTCGATGCCGACCCGTTTGAGTTCGGCTTTCAGCTGTGGCAGTTGGTGTGGTTGCCACTGCCCTTCGTCGGCGTGTGCGCCGGCGAACGCGCCCAGTAAGGCGACTGGTAAAACGATTGTTTTGAACAAGATATGCCCCTCCATAAATAGCAGGCGAAAGTATAGCCTGTCCAGGGGGCCTGAGTCGGCAAAAAATTAACCCATTGCAATTGCTATATCAGGCAGCAGGCCGCCCCGTCCCCGTCAGGGGAATATGCAGGAACAGGCGGCAACCGGTACCCGACGCCGGCGTGCCCACCTCGAAATGCCCGCCAAGCGCCGTCACCCGCTCGGCAATGCCGATCAGGCCAAAGCACTGCTTTTTGCGCTGCTGCTGCGGCGTGATGCCGATGCCGTTGTCGCTGATAGCCGCATACACGGCGCAGGCATCCGAACTGAGCTCGATCTCGACCTGGCTGGCCTGGGCATGGCGCATGACGTTGCTGAGCGCTTCCTGCACGATGCGGAACAGGACGATCTCGACCTGGCTGCCGATGGCGGCAAACAGGGCCTCGTCGCGTATCAGCAGGCGGCAAACGACGCCGCTGCGCTTGCGGAAGTCGCCCACCTGCCATTCGATGGCGGCCTGCAAGCCCAGGTCCAGCGCCATCGGGCGCAGTTCGTTCATGATGCCGCGCACGCTCTTGATGGTGGTGTCGACATTGCTGAGCACGGCGCCGACCCGGCGGTGCAGGCGCGGATGGGAACCCTCGGTGCGCGCGCTGAGCATGGAAATATCGATGCGCAGCGCCAGCAGGTTTTGCCCCAGTTCATCGTGGATATCGCGCGAGATGCGCTTGCGCTCGTCTTCCTTGGCCGTTTCCATGTGCAGCGCCAGCTGGCGCAGCTGCGCATGCGACTGACGCAGGGCGCCATCCATCAGCTTGCGTTCAGTAATGTCCGTGTGCGCCACCACCACGCGCAGCGGACCTTCGCCCAGAAAACGGCTGACCCGGGCCTGTGACCAGCGCGCCCCGGCCTCCGTGGCGAATTCATATTCCAGCGCATAAGCATCGGCGCTGCCGGCGATCACGGCGCGGATGCCCGCGGCCAGCTCGCGCCCGGCGCTGCGCTTCCAGCGCGGGTCCCTTTCGCAGAAATCCAGATAATGCAGCTGTCCCGGCGCATGGCTGGCAAAGGCCATGCAAGCCTGATTGGCATGCACCAGGCAGCCGGCCTGGTCCAATACCAGCACGCGGTCGGACAGGGAATCGATGGTGGCGTGAAAAAAACGCTCGGCGTCGCGCAAGGCTTCCTGCGCCCGCTCGCGTTGCTGCACTTCCAGCTGCAAATGCAGGTTGGCCCGCAACAGCTCGGCCGTGCGGTCGATGACGCGCTGGTCCAGCTCCCGGTGCAATTCACGCAGCGTGGCATCGGCCAGCTTGCGCTCGGTAATATCGGAAAACACCCCGACAAAATGGCTGGTGTCGCCGTTCGGCATGCGCATGGGCGTGATCGACAACGACTCGACGAAGCGCTCGCCATTCTTGCGCCGGTTCACCAGCTCGCCATACCAGCTGCCATCCTGCCTCAGGCTGCGCCACATGGCGGCATAGAATTGCGGCTCGTGCGTGCCGCCGCCCAGGAAGGAGGGATCGCGCCCGATGGCCTCTTCCGCCTGGTAGCCAGTGATGGTGGTAAACGCCCGATTCACGGAAATGATGCGGTTATCGCTGTCGGTCACCAGCACGCCTTCGCGGATGGTGTCGAGAATCAGGAAGGCGCGCCGCAAGGCTGACTCGCGCACATACTCGTCGCCCAGGTCCGTCACCAGCATACGCACGCTGGCGCTGTCCACATCAAGATTGGCTTCGATGCGCACGACGCCGCCGCCCAGCACATCGTCGAATAGCCGCGCTTCCAGCACTTGCGGCGTGCCACTGCTAAAAATGGCATCGAGGAAGCGGCGGAATGCGCCCTGCGCCTGCGGCGCGATGAATTGCTCGAAACGTCGACCCAGCAATTGATCCTTGTCGCGTTGCAGCAAACCGCTGGCGGCCACGTTGACGCGCGTGATAACGCCTTCGCGCGCCAGTGAGAAGTAGCTGACAGGCGCATGTTCATACAGCTGCGCATAACGGTCGCGGCTGCTTTTAAATTCATTCTTGAGTTTTTCCAGCTCCGCCAATCCGGCGTTCTGTACTTCCAGCTCGATCTGCCTCACCCGCAACTCATGCAGGTGGCGCATCATCTCTTCGTTCGACAGCGATCCTGCCGCCAGCAGCGCCCGCTGCGCAGGCTCGCACAAGTTCTCGTCAGCGGGTCCGCTGTCGAACGGTTCATTCATGGCGCGCTCTCACGTGCCCCTCTGTTCGCCACTGCGCCCGACTGTATCAGGCGCAGCTCGGCTTCCAGCAACTTCGACTCGGTAATGTTAATGAAGGTCACCACCACGCCATCGATCACGTTTTCCACCGTTCGGTACGGCATGATGCGCACCGTGTACCAGCGCCCGTTCTTGGTCTGCACCTGGCGTTCGCAAAACACCAGGCTGCGGATGACTTCCTGCGCATCCGTTTCCAGGTCTGGATAATCGAGGTCGTTGACGATGTCACTGAGCGGACGGCGCAAGTCCGTCTGGATCAGCTTGTAGATTTGCGTGGCCGGTGCCGTGAAGCGACGGATGCGCAGCTCGCTGTCGAGGAAAATGGTGGCGATATCGGTACTATTGAGCAGATTTTTCATGTCGCTGTTGACCAGTGACAAGTCGTCTACCTTCGATTGCAGCTCGGCATTGACCGTGTACAACTCTTCATTGAGCGACTGCATCTCTTCCTTCGATGTGGTCAGCTCTTCGTTCGCCGATTGCAGTTCTTCATTGGTCGACTGCAATTCCTCATTGGCCGATTTGAGTTCTTCGCGCGAGGTCTGCATTTCGTCGCGCACGGCCTGGATTTCATTGCGCGCCTGGATCAGCTCCTGCTCCAGTTCCAGCACCTTGGGATTCGGCGAGCGGCCCCGGCGCGGGGTGGCCGCCAGCGGCACGCTGGCAAACGTGACGAAGACCATGCCGCGCAGCGCGTCGGGCTGGCGCAAGGCTTCTGCCGTCAAATCCACGCCCTGTGCCTTCCCTGCCTGCTCCTTGAGCACCAGGCCTTTCAGGCATACCTGGGTGTCGCTTTGCAGCGCCAGCTTGATCAAGCCCGCCAGCTCGTAGCGCAAGCCGTCGCGCGCCATCGCGTGGATATTCCAGTTGGCCTTGCCTGCAGCTGGTTCCAGGAAGGCGCCGGTGCGCCCGTTGATATACAAAATGTCTCCATCCTGGTTCAGCAACACGGCTGCAGGCGAGTATTTCTGGAGCAATAATTGCTCGACATGGGATTGGATTCTTCCGGGCATGCTGACTTCTCTCATGTCGCTGGGGGTAGGAGGAGTGGCCGACGATACTTTCGTGGGAAAGTAGGTCAGCAAGCGCTGGCGCGCCAGGTTGTCGAGACGACGGTACAGCCTGGTGGATGTCGTCAGCGGCGCGAACAGCTCGGAAAAGTGACCGGGCGTGTCGGCGCTGCCCAGTAGCAAGATCCCATCGCGATTCAAGGCGTAATGAAACAGGGGAATCAAACGCTGCTGCAGCTTGGCATTGAGATAAATCAACAGGTTGCGGCAGCACAGGATATCGAGCTTGGTGAAGGGCGGATCCGAAATGATGTTTTGCTGGGCAAAGATGATCATGTTGCGGACCTCTTTCCTGACCAGGTAATCACTCTTGTCCTGCAAGAAAAACCGCTCCAGGCGCTCGGCCGACACATCGCTTACTATCGTTGGCGGAAACCGGCCCTGGCGCGCGCGGTCGATGGCGTCGGCCGACAGGTCAGTGGCAAAAATCTTCAGGCTGTACTTCGACGGCGGCTTGCTGCTGGCCACCACTTCATGGAAGACCATGGCCAGCGTATAGGCTTCCTCTCCCGTGGAGCAGGCCGGTATCCAGGCCTTGAAGGCGCGTCCTTCCGGGTGAGCCGCCAGCATTTGCGGCAAGACCACCATCTTCAGATATTCCCACACTTTCGCGTCGCGGAAAAAATTCGTCACGCCGATCAGCAACTCCTTGAAAAGCAGGTCGATTTCCGAGGGATTGTTGCGCAGATAGGGAATGTACTCTTCCATCGACGTCATCTGGTACAAGCTCATGCGGCGCTCGATGCGACGCAGTACCGTGTTGATCTTGTAGTCCGTGAAGCTGTTGCCCGTATGTTCGGACAGCAAGGCGACAATTTCCTGCAAGGCATTGCGCCCGCCAGGCTCCTTGCCCGGCAACTCCAGGAAGCTGCTGCGAAACAGGTAACTGGCGATCTTTTCCGGCATCTTGTCGGGAAAATCGACAAGGTCCACGGCATCGGCGGCGATGGCGCTTTGCGGCATCATGTCGAACTTGGCCGTGTCGGGATGCTGGGCCAGGGTCAGGCCGCCCGCCTGCTTGATGGCTTGCAGGCCGCGCGTGCCGTCGCTGCCCATGCCGGACAGAATCACGCCCACGGCCAGTTCGCCCAGCTCGGCCGCCAGGCTTTCGAAGAAAGCATTGATGGGCAAGCGGTGTCCGCGCAGTTGCAGCGGCTCGCTGAGCACAAAGTGCCCCTTGGACAGGCCCAGGTCCGCATTCGAGGGAATCACATAGATATGGTTCGGATGCAGTGCGGCGCGCTGCGTGATTTCCGTGACGGGAATGCTGGTGGCACGTTGCAGCAGTTCCGGCAACATGGCTTTTTGCGTGGGATCAAGGTGCTGGATCACCACATAGGCGATGCCGCTATCGGGCGGCACGTTCGTCAGGAAAGCGATAATCGGGTCGAGACCGCCAGCCGACGCGCCGATGGCCACCACGGGAAAATCGATGGCGGCCACCTCCGGCGCTGGAGCTTTGCTGTGTTTGCTGCGTGTCATCGTCGGCAAGAATGCAGCCGCGGCACGTGCGCCAGGCTGGCGGATGGATAATCTTGCATTTTAGCACCCAAGCCGCGCGTAAAAACGCGAATTTGGCCCGGGGCGCTAACCGGCGCCCGCCTGCCGCCTACTGCGTCTGCGGCACATGCCAGCCGCCGCCCAGCGACTGGATCAAGGCCACGGCCGTCGTCTGCCGGTCAGCCTGGGCCTGCACCAGCGAACGGCGCGCCGACAGGGCCGTCACTTGCGCCGTCACCACGTCCGTATAGCCGACCTGGCCCGCGTTGTAGCGGTTCAGCATTTGCTGCTCCACCTGGTCGGCGGCCGACGACGCCTGCTGGCGCAAGGCCAGCTGCTCGGCCAGCGCGCGCGTGGCCGACAACTGGTCTTCCACGGCGCCAAAGGCTGCCAGTACCGTCTGGCGGTAGCGTGCCACGGCGGCCTCATGCCCCGCCTTGGCCGCATCCACGCTGGCCGTGGTGGCGCCCGCGTTGAACAGGGTTTGCGCGGCCGACACGCCCAGCGACCACAGGCTCGACGAAGCATTGAACAGGTCGCCCACACGGCTGGCACCGGATCCGTAGGAACCCGTCAGGTTCAGGCTCGGATAGTAGGCGGAGCGGGCAATGCCGATCTGCTCGTTGGCCACGGCCACCCTGCGCTCGGCGGCGGCGATGTCGGGACGGCGCTGCAGCAGGGTCGACGGCACGCCCAGCGGCACCTCGGGCACGGTCAGGGTCCACGGCGCAACGGCCAGGCTGAAGTCGGACGGCGCTTTCCCCAGCAGGATGGCGATCGCATGTTCGAGCTGGGCGCGCGCGCGCACCTGGCTGGACAGATCGATCTGCGCATTGGCCAGCTGCGTCTGCGCCTGCAGCAGGTCGGACTTGGCGGCGATGCCGGAATTGAAACGGTTGCTGGTGATGTCGAGCACGCGCTTGTAGCCGGCGATGGTGGCGTTCAGCAGCGCGATCTGCGCATCGCTCTGGCGCAGCGAAAAATAATTGATGGCCAGCTCGCCCTGCGCCGACAGGCGCGCGGCGGCCAGGTCGGCCGCGCTGGCACTGGCGCTGGCGTCCGCCCCCGTCACGCCGGCGCGCAGGCGGCCCCAGATATCCGGTTCCCACGAGGCGCCGATGGCCGCCTTGAAATTATTGTTCGTCTGCTGCTCGCCCCCGCCGCCGGAGCGGGCGCCGCTGCCCGTCAGGCTCACGGTAGGAAACAGCGAGGCGCGCTGTTCGCGCACCAGAGCGCGCGCCTGCTCGTAGGAGGCAACGGCTTCGGCCACGTTCTGGTTCGATACTTCAATGCCTTCGGCCAGCTGGTTCAATTGCGCGTCGCCGAACAGGGTCCACCAGGGACCCCGTTCCAGGGTATCGGCCGGCACGGCCGCTTGCCAGCCGGCCGCCTCCTTGAACGTTTGCGGCGCGGCGGCCGTGGGTACTTCATACGCGGGGCTGACGGCGCAGCCGGCCAGCAGGGCAGCGGCGGCCACTGCCAGCAAATGGCGGGCAGGAACGGTGGATACGATAGGTTTTACTTGCTTCATGATTGTGTGCTCGGGTTATCTGGCCCAGGAATGCGGCTCAATTGCTGCTCGTCGGCACTGCGCGTGCGCAGCTTGTCGAGCAGGATGTAGACCACCGGGGTGGTCAGCAATGTGAGTAACTGGCTGGCAATCAGGCCGCCGATGATGGCGACCCCCAAGGGCTGGCGTAGCTCTGACCCCTCGCCGAAACCGATCGCCAGCGGCAAGGCGCCAAGCGCCGCCGCCAGAGTGGTCATCAGAATGGGGCGGAAACGCAGCAAACATGCCTCGCGCACCGCCTCCACAGCTGTCAGCCCGCGCGAACGCTCGGCCTCCAGCGCGAAGTCGATGATCAATATAGCATTTTTCTTGACGATGCCGATCAACAAAAACACGCCGATCAGGGCGATGATGGAAAACTCCATGCGGAACAGCAGCAAGGCCAGCACGGCGCCCACCCCCGCCGACGGCAAAGTCGACAGCACGGTAATCGGATGTATCAGGCTTTCGTACAGGATACCCAGCACGATGTAAATCACCACGATGGCCGCCAGGATCAGCAGCGGCTGCTCCTTGTTGCTGTCCTGCGCACTCTTCGCCGAACCCTGGAAGCTGCCGCGCACATTCACCGGCATGCCGATCTCCGACTCTGCCTGGGCCACGGCGGCCTGGCCGTCGCTGAGCGGATAGCCGTCGCTGAGATTGAACGACACGGTGGTGGCCAGCTCCCCGCCCTGGTGATTGATGGAGGTCGCCGTCGAGCTTTCGGCAAAGCTGCTGAACGACGACAGCGGCACCATCGTCGCCAGGGTGGTACTCAATGCCGAGCCGCTGGACGGATCGCGCGCCGCCGTCGTGTTTGAGGTGGTGGCAGTCACCGCCGAGGTGACGGCAGAGGTGGTCGTGCTGGCGCTGGTGCCGGTGAACGCGGCGACGGCCGCCGCATTCGACGCCGGCACATACACGGAGCGCAGCGCTTCCGGGCTTTGCGCGTAGCGGGGCGCCACTTCCATAATCACGTGGTACTGGTTCAGCTCATCGTAGATGGTCGCCACCTGGCGCTGGCCGAAGCTGTTGTACAGCGCATTGTCGATATCCTTGACTTGCACGCCCAGCTGCGTGGCCCGGTCCTTGTCGATGCTGACAAAGGTTTCCACGCCGTTTTCCGCCTGGTCCGTATCGACGTCGATCAGGGCCGGCTGCAGCTTCATCTGGTCGGCCAGTTTCGCCGCCCATTTCTTCAAATCGGCCTGGTTGTCGCTGATCAGGGTGTACTGGTAGGTCGAATTGCTGGAACGCCCGCCCATGCGCAAGTCCTGCACGGGATTGAGGAACAGCGAAATGCCCGTCACCTTGGCCAACTGCGGACGCAAACGGGCGATCACGGCCTGGCCCTTGTCCGTGCGCTGCGAGGCCGGTTTCAGATCGATGAACATGAAACCGCCCCCTGCCCTGCCCCCGCCCGTAAAGCCGACGACGGTGGCGACGGCAGGATCGTCCTTGATGATGTTGACCAGCTGGCGCAGCTTGCCCTGCATGGCCTGGAACGAGATGCTCTGGTCGGCGCGCATGCCGCCGTTGATCTGCCCCGTATCCTGCTGCGGGAAGAAGCCCTTGGGCGCGGCCGCGAACAGATACACGTTCAGGCCGACGACGAACACCAGGATGGTCATCACCAGCGCGGCGCTGGACAAGGCCCAGTCCAGGCAATGCTCATACACTTTCAGCATGCGCTCGAAGCCACGTTCGAACCAGCGGGCCACCGCGCCCGGCGCCTTGTGCTGCTCGCCGCTTTTCAGCAGCCAGGCGCACATCATCGGCGTGGTGGTCAGCGAAATGACCAGCGAAATCATGACGGCGGCCGACAAGGTCACGGCAAACTCACGGAACAAACGCCCGACCTGGCCGCCCATGAACAGCAGCGGGATGAAGACGGCCACCAGCGACAGGCTGATCGACAGCACCGTGAAACCCACTTCGCGCGCGCCCAGCAGGGCCGCCTTGAAGCGGTCCATGCCTGCCTCGATATGGCGCTGCGTATTTTCCAGCACCACGATGGCATCGTCGACGACAAAGCCCGTGGCCACCGTGAGTGCCATCAGGGACAGGTTATTCAGGCTGAAGCCCAGCATGTACATCACGCCGAAGGTGCCCAGCAGGGAGACGATGGTGGCCACGGCGGGGATGATGGTGGCGCGCACGCTGCGCAGGAAGGCGCTGACCACCAGCACCACCAGCACGATGGACAGGATCAGGGTGAATTCGATCTCGTGCAGGGACGAGCGGATGGAGTTGGTGCTGTCGGATGCCACTTGCAGCTTGATGTCGCCGGGCAGCTGCGCCTGCAGTTGCGGCAGCAGCGCGCGCACGCCGTCCACCGTGGCGATGACGTTGGCGCCAGGCTGGCGCGTGATCAGCACGATGACGGCCGGGTCGCCGTTGAACAGGCCAAGGGTATTCGTGTTTTCCACGCCGTCGACCACTTCGGCCACGTCGTCGAGGCGGATGGCGGCGCCATCGCGCCAGGCCACCACCAGGCTGCGGTAGTCGGCCGCGCTGCGCCCGCCCGAAGCCGTGCTGGCGCCCGAATAAATCTGCAGGCTGCGCTCGTCGCCGGAAATCGCCCCCTTGGGCCGGTTGGCATTGGTGGCCTGGATGGCCGCGCGCACATCTTCCATCGACACGGCATAGTGATTGAGCTGGTACGGCAGCAGTTCCACGCGCACGGCCGGCAGCGAGCCGCCGCCCAGTTCCACGTCGCCCACGCCTTTGACTTGCGCTACTTTCTGCTGCACCAGGTTTGACACGGCATCGTAGATCTGGCCCGGCGTGCGCGTTTTTGACGTCAGCGCCAGGATGATCACGGGCGCGTCGGATGGATTGGCCTTGCGGTAGGTGGGATTGCTGCGCAGAGTGGCCGGCAAGTCCACGCGCGCAGCGGCAATGGCCGCCTGCACTTCGCGCGCGGCCGAATCGATCTTCCGGTTCAGGTCAAACTGCAAATTGATGCGCGCCGAACCCGTGCCCGACGACGACGTCATTTCGTTCACGCCGGAGATCACGCCCAGGCGCCGCTCCAGCGGCGTGGCCACCGAGGTGGCCATGGTCGCGGGGCTGGCGCCGGGCAGGCTGGCGCTGACGGAAATGGTCGGATAATCGACCTGCGGCAGCGGCGAGACAGGCAGCACGAAGAAGGCGCCGACACCCGCCAGCGCGATGCCGATGGTCAGCAGCACGGTGGCGATGGGACGCTTGACGAACGGTTCGGACAGGTTCACGCGGCGCTCCCCGCATTATCGGCTGGCTTGTCCAGGTTGACGCCCCGCGTTTTGGATGCAAAGCGCTGGCCCAGGCGGTCGAAGCCCAGGTAGATGACGGGCGTGGTAAACAGCGTCAGCACCTGGCTGACAATCAGGCCGCCAAAGATGGCCAGGCCCAGCGGACGGCGCAACTCTGCGCCCTCGCCCCAGCCCAGCATCAGCGGCACGGCCGCGAACAGGGCTGCCAGGGTGGTCATCAGGATTGGGCGGAAACGCAGCAGCGCCGCCTGGTGGATGGCTTCCTGCGGGCTCTTGCCTTCATCGCGTTCGGCCTCGATGGCGAAGTCGATCATCATGATGGCGTTCTTCTTGACGATGCCGATCAGGAGAATGATGCCGATGATGCCGATCACGCCCAGGTCCTGCCCGGAAATCATCAGCGCCAGCAAGGCGCCCACGCCGGCCGACGGCAAGGTCGACAAAATCGTCAGCGGGTGGATGTAGCTTTCGTACAGCACGCCCAGCACGATGTAGACGCAGACGACGGCGGCCAGGATCAGCCACAGCTGGTTCGACAGCGAGTTTTCATACGCGCCGGCCGCACCGAGGAAGGTCAGGGTCACCGATGGCGGCAAGGCGATATCCTTGGCCGCCTGCCGGATGGCGTCGACGGCGCTGCCCAGCGCCACGCCTTGCGTCGTATCAAAGCCCAGCGTCGTGGCCGGGTATTGCGCCACGTGCGTGATCTGCAGCGGCGCCTGTTTTTCGCTGACGCTGGCAAAGGCGGACAGCGGCGTCGACTTGCCGGAACCCGTGCGCACCTGCAGTTCCGACAGGCCGGCCGGCGTGGTGACAATGCCGGGCTGCGCTTCGAGGATCACGCGGTACTGGTTGGTTTCCGTAAAAATGGTCGAGATGATGCGCTGGCCGAAAGCGTTGTACAGCGCGTCGTCGACAGTGGCCGTAGTGACGGACATGCGTGCGGCGCTGTCGCGGTCGATGGCCACCACGACGGCGGCGCCCGTGGCGCCCGCGTCCGTGACCACATTGCGCAGCTGCGATTTTTCGCGCATGCGGGCCGCCAGCTTGCCGGCCCACTCGGTGACGGTGGCCGTGTCGGCCCCTTCGAGCGAGACGCGGTATTGCGTCGGCCCCGATTCCGCATCGATGGTCAAATCTTGCGTCGGCTGCAGATACAGGGTCACGCCGGCCACCTTGGCGACACGGTTGCGCAGGCGCTCCATGATGTCGTCCTGCTTGCCGCTGCGAGAGCGCTTCAGGTTGATCAGCATGCTACCCGTGTGCAGCATGGTATTGTTGGCTGCATCGACGCCCACCAGGGAACTCAGGGTATCGACATCGGGGTCCTCCAGCAGCGCGCTGGCCGCCGCCTGCTGCAAGGTGGCCATGCGTTCGTACGACACGGCTTGCGAGGTTTCGATGCGCGCCTGCAGCTGCCCTGTATCCTGCGTGGGGAACAGGCCTTTCGGGATGGTGATGTACAAAATCACCGTCAACAGCAAGGTGGCCAGGGCCACCAGCAAGGTCAGTCCCTGGCGTTTCAAGACCCACACCAGCGCATGGTCGTACTGGACGATCACGCGGTCGAGGAAAGCCTGGATGCGCTGGCCCGTGGCGCTGACTTTTTCATCGGCATGGCTTTTCAACCAGCGCGCCGACATCATCGGCACCAGGGTGAGCGAGACGACGGCGGAAATCAGGATCGTGATGGCCAGGGTCATGGCAAATTCGCGGAACAAACGGCCCACCACGTCGCCCATGAACAACAGCGGAATGAGCACGGCGATCAAGGACACCGTCAGCGAGATGATGGTAAAGCCGATCTGCGACGCGCCCTTCAGGGCGGCGGCCATCGGCGTTTCGCCCTCTTCGATGTAGCGGGCGATGTTTTCGATCATGACGATGGCGTCATCGACGACAAAGCCGGTGGCAATGGTCAGCGCCATCAGGGACAAGTTATTCAGGCTGTAGCCGAGCAGATACATGACGCCGCAGGCGCCGATCAGCGAGATCGGCACGGACAGGCTGGCGATCACGGTGGCGCGCATGCTGTGCAGGAAGGCGAAAATCACCAGCACCACCAGCAGCACGGACAGCAGCAACTCCATCTCCACGTGTTCGACGGAGGCGCGAATGCCCGTGGTGCGGTCGCTCAGCACGTCGAGCTTCATGGCCGCCGGCAGGCTGGCCTGCAGGTCGGGCAGCAGTGCCTTGATGGCGTCGACCGTCTTGATGACGTTGGCGCCGGGCTGACGCTGCACGTTCAGGATGATGGCCGGCTGTTTGCCCGACCAGGCGCCCAGGCGCGTGTTTTCCGCACTGTCGACCACATTGGCCACATCAAGCAGGCGCACGGGCGCGCCATTCTTGTAGGTGATGATCAGGCGCTTGTAGTCTTCCGCCGTCACCAGTTGATCATTCGCATTGATGGTAAACGAGCGCGTGGGGCCGTCGAAACTGCCCTTGGCGCTGTTGACGTTGGCTCCCGCGATGGCCGTGCGCAGGCTGTCGAGGCCCAGGCCATACGACGCCAGCAATTTGGTGTCGCCCTGGATGCGCACGGCGGGACGCTGGCCGCCCGACAGCGACACCAGGCCCACGCCATTGACCTGGCTGATCTTCAGCGCCAAACGCGTGTTGACGATGTTTTGCACCTGCGTCAGCGGCATCGTGTCCGAGGTAATCGCCAGTGTCAGCACGGGCGCGTCGGCCGGATTGATCTTGGCGTACACGGGCGGCGCCGGCAAGTCGGTAGGCAGCAGGGAACCGCCCGCGTTGATGGCCGCCTGCACTTCCTGCTCGGCCACGTCCAGGGTCTGGCCCAGGGTGAATTGCAGGGTGATGATGGAGACGCCGGCCGCGCTGGTGGAACTCATGCGCTGCAGGCCAGACATCTGCCCGAACTGGCGCTCCAACGGCGCCGTGACGGTCTGCCCCATGACTTCGGGACTGGCGCCCGGGTACAGGGTCTGCACCTGGATGGTGGGGAAGTCCACTTGCGGCAAGGCGGCCAGCGGCAGGAACTTGAAGCCGACCAGCCCCGCCAGCACGATGGCCAGCATCAGCAGCGCCGTGGCGACGGGGCGCTTGATGAAGGGAGTCGATGGACTCATTGCGCTGCGCCCTTCGCCGGCGCGGTGGCTGGCGCTGCGGCTGGCGCACTGGCCGGTACGGATGCGGAAGCCGATGCACTGGCCGCGCCGTCAGCCTGCTGGCGACGGTGGCGGCGTTCGCCGTTCGCGCCAGTTGCACCGCGCGCGCCGGCCGGCTTGTCGCCAGCCAGGGTGACTTTCGCGCCTTCCTTCAGGCGGTCGGCGCCTTCCGTGATGACTTGCTCTCCCGCTTCCAGGCCGGCGCGGATTTCCACCATGTCGGTGGTGGCCTGGCCGCGCGTGACCATGCGCACGGTGACGGTTTTATCCGCTTTCAGCACATATACGAAGTCGCCATTATTGCTGTGACGCAGGGCCGTGACGGGTACCAGCACGGCGCCCGTGATATTGCCCAACTCCAGGCGCACGTTGACGAACTGGCTGGGGAACAGGGCCATCTTGTCATTCGTGTAGCGGGCCTTGGCACGCACGGTACCCGTCTGCACATCGACCTGGTTATCGAGCGCACTCAAGCTGCCCTTGTCCAGGGTATGCGTGCGCGTGCGGTCCAGCGCCAGCGCCGGCAGGGCCGAGCCGGCATTCAGGCGCTCCTGGATGGTCTGCACCTTATCCTGTGGCACGGAAAACTGCACGTCGATGGGCGACAGCTGCGTCACCACCACCACGCCGCCCGCGTCGCTGGTATTGACCAGGTTGCCGATATCGACCACCTTCAGGCCCGCGCGGCCGCTGATCGGCGACACCACCTTGGTATAACCCAGGTTGAGTCTGGCAGTGCCTTCTGCGGCGCGGTCCGTCATCACCGTGCCTTCCAGCTGCTTGACCAGGGCGGCCTGCGTATCGACGTCCTGGCGCGCGATGGAGTCCTGGCCCAGCAGGGTTTGATAGCGCTTCAGTGTCAGGCGCGCGTTTTCCAGCTGCGCTTCATCGCGCTGGCGCTGGCCCGTGGCCTGCATCAGCGCCATCTCGAACTGGGCAGGATCGATTTGCGCCACCACCTGGCCCGCCTTGACCATGCCGCCTTCCTTGAATTTCAATTCCTTCAGGATGCCCGATACTTGCGGGCGCACCGTCACGGTGGACGCCGCCGTCACGGTGCCCAGCGCATCGAGCACCACGGGCAGGTCCGATTTCACGGAAGTGGCCACGCCCACGGTGGTCGAGGGCGCGCCACGGCGCCCGCCACCGGGGCCACCAGGACCACCTGGCCCGCCGGGTCCGCCCATGCCGGGGCCGCCCTGGGCACTGGTGCCGGAGTGGGTCAGGTACCAGGCACCGCCCCCCAACGCAGCCATGACGGCCAGCGCAATGACACTGCCGACGATTTTCGAACGGCGGCTGCGCCGCGGGGTGTTGGGTGTTGTCTGCGAATCCATCGCTTATCCTTGTATAGGCCGCTGGCACGGCGAGTCTGTGGCGCCGGCCGAGGTGGGACACACTCAGGCCGGACGACCGTTTTTCGGGGTTGTTTCGGTACACAGCCGGGGGAGTCAAGAGCTGAAAGTCAGCTGAAAAAACATCGCTCCCTGGCGTGAAACGACTCTAGCATAGTCATGTTTCTGTTTCATTTCTACTTGAAACAATTACACACAGCCAGACTGGCATGGGAGGATCAGGAGGACCGGCTGAGGTGCCGCCGCTGTGGGGGAACGTCGGAAAAATCAGGCTTGCGGGGCGTCGCGCTGCGACGCCAGCCGTGCGCGAGCGCCTCGCATGCAGATACAAAATCGCTACAAATCTCCCGCCATCGGCCTTGACCTGGCGCCATACGGCTGCTCGGGCGACGGAAACTCTTTACCTCGATTTACAAGGTCAAGCCGAGGATGACATCCTGATAGTCGGTGCGGCCCACGCGGAAAGTGCGCCGGCCCACTTGCGCAAAGCCGCAGCGCGCATAAAACGCCAGCGCATCGTGGTTTTCCGCGTAAACGCCCAGCAGCACGCGCCCTGCGCCGCTGGCGCGCGCCTGGCTCAGCGCCGCCTGCATCAAACGCTGTCCCACGCGCTGGCCCTGGAAGCGGTGCAGCAGGTAGATGCGCTTGATTTCCAGATCTTGCGGATGCGGGTCGGCCACTGGCAAGCTGGCGGGACTGAGCACCAGATAGCCCACGGGCGCGCCGCCGGGCCTGGCTTCGGCCAGCCACAAACGCATGGCCGGCAGCGCCAGCCAGTCGCGGTACAGCTGCGCGTCGTGCTGGCGCTGGCAATGGGCGATGACGTCGGCGCCATCGAGGATACCGGCGAACGCTTCCAGGAAGGTGGCCTGCCCCACAAGCGCCAGCGCCTGTTCATCGCCCTGCACGCATGGGCGGATGGCGATCGCCGTGTCAGTGTGTGTACTCATGTCGTTTGCCATGCATCGCTCCTGATATGAAACAAGCCGGACGAAGCCGGCTTGGGTATGCAGTTTATGTGGATGTTACTTGCCGCCCAGAGGCACCTCGCACAAGCAGTGCGTGAGGGCCATGAATGGTTTGTGCTCGCGCGTGATGCCCGACAGCCAGCTCAGGTCCTGCGCCATGCCCAGCGCCGCGTCGGCCGGCAGGCCCGTGCTGGCCAGGCCCAGTTTCACGTGCTCGCCCAGCCCCAGTGTGGCCATGGCCTTGGAGCCGAACATGCCGATCAAACGGTCCACGTTCGACGTTTCCTGCTCCAGGTAGGTCACGCGGTAGTCGCTGCCCAGCTTGGCGCGCTTGGCGGCCGAGGCCAGCGCATCGCCATAGCTGCCGATACGGTCGACCAGGTTGCGTTCTTTCGCCTGCAAGCCCGTCCAGACGCGGCCCTGCGCCACTTCATTGATCTTTTCAGGCGTGGTCTTGCGCGCCTTCGCGGCCAGGTTCAGGAAATCGCCATACACGTGGTTGATCGAGCCCTGGATCACTTGCGCAAAACGGGGGTCGAGCGGACGCAGGGGGTTGCCCGCGTCGGCCAGCCAGGTGGTGGGCGAACCTGCCGTGTGGATGCCCAGCTTTTCCACTACCTTGTCGGCCGTCGGCAAAATCGCGAACACGCCGATGGAACCGGTGATGGTGGCTGCGTCGGCGATCACTTCATCGGATGAGGTGCTGATCCAGTAGCCGCCCGAAGCGGCCACGTTGCCCATCGAGACGACCACCGGCTTGCCGGCGGCGCGCGTCAGTTCCAGTTCGCGGCGGATCAGTTCCGAGCCGAAGGCGCTGCCGCCCGGCGAATCGACGCGCAGCACGATAGCCTTGATCGATTTGTCTTCGCGCGCCTGGCGGATCAAACGCGAGGTGGACAGGCCGCCGATGGCGCCCGGTGGCGCGATGCCGTCGCCGATTTCACCGGAAGCGATGACCACGCCGACGGCGTCGCCGATGTGCACGGGGCGCAGGCGCGCCAGGTAATCCGTGTAATTGATCTGGCGGAAGTTCGTGCCTTCCGTATTTTTGGCGCCGCGCGCCATCATGAACTGGCGCAGTTCATCGCGCGTTTTCAGGCCGTCGACCAGCTTGGCATCCAGCGAAAGCTTGCCCAGGTCGCCGCCAGCCGCCGTCATCAAGGCAGGCAGATTGTCGATCGATTGCATGATGGCGCCGGCCGGCAGCTTGCGCGCCTTTTCCACGTCCGACGTATAGGTGGTCCACAAACCGTTGTTCAGGTAGCGGTCCGCTTCGGCCGCCGCTTCGGACGGGCCGTTGGCGATGAAAGGCTCGGCCGCGCTTTTATACGTGCCCACTTTCAGCAGGTTGACCGTCACGCCCACTTTGTCGAGCGCGTCGCGGTAGTAATTACGGTAGCGGCCAAAGCCTTCCAGCATGACGCCGCCCATCGGGTGCAGATACACCTCGTCGGCCTTGGCAGCCACCAGGTACTGGCGCTGGTTGTAGCTCGAACCCCAGGCCGTGACTTTCTTGCCCGTGGCGCGGAAGCGTTCCACGCCGGCCGCCACTTCGCGCAGCGAAGCGAGACCGCCGCCTTGCAACTCGTCGAGCAGGATCACCATGGAGCCGATGTTCTTGTCCTTGGCCGCCGTGTCGAGCACCGCCAGTACATCGCGCAACTGCACGCTTTTCTTGACTTCGCCGCTGACATTGGCCAGCACCGCCTCGCGCACGCCGCCCGGGGTTTCCTCGACCAGCGGCCCTTGCAAGTCCAGCACCAGGGTGGTCTTTTCCGCCAGGGGCTTGGCGCCGCCGCCAAAGATGGCGATCAGGATGGCGATGACGATCAGCAGGAAAATCAGATTGATGACTGCGCGGCGGGTGGCGTCCAGCGCGCGCCAGAATGCGCCAAAGCCGCGGCGCAGCGGCGGGAAGGGGTTCAGTGACATTGATGCTCCGTGAGGTGATATGCCTAAAGGAAATCAATATAGCTGAAAACGGCCGGAATCGTCGTAGGATTCGTCTTATTTTGACAATATTACGCGCTCTTGCCTCCCCGCCCTGACGGCATGGAAATGAGAAACAGCCCCCCCAGCACCAGGGCACCATTCAATATCAGCAATTCCAGGCCGATGCGGTAATGCTCGAACAGCCGCGCCTGCTCCCCTTCGATCAGGGCGCACAGCAATGGCCCGGCGATGGCCACCAGCGGCACCCAACGGTCGCGCACGTCGCGCCGGCTCAGCAAGCCGAAGGCGAACAGGCCCAGCAGCGGCCCATAGGTATAGCTGGCCAGCTTCAGGATCACGCCTATCATGCTGGGACTATCGATCCACTTGAAGGCAATGATCAGGATCAGGAACAGTGCGGAAAAGCCCAGGTGGACGCGGCGGCGCCAGCGCATCTGCGCCACCGGGGTCAAATCCGTCCTGCGCTGCAGGCCCAGGATGTCGATGCAAAAAGTCGACGTCAAGGCAGTGAGCGCCCCGTCCACGCTGGGAAACAGGGCGGAAATGAGGGCGATGAAGAAAATCAGCTGCACCACGGCGGGGAAGTGCCCGAGCACCACGGCGGGGAACAGTTTATCGCCCGTGGCCGTCACGCCCGCCAGCGGCGCATACAGGTGCAGCAAGCCGCCGAGGAAGAGAAACAGCAGCAGCACGCCCGTCAGCACGACGGTCAGGCTGAGCATATTCTTTTGCGAATCGCGCAAGGTGCGCACGGAGATGTTCTTTTGCATCATTTCCTGGTCCATGCCCGTCATGGCAATCGTGATGAACATGCCGGCGAGAATGTGCTTCCACACATACGCGGGGCTGTCGGGGTCCACATTGAACATGCGCGTGAGTCCCTGCGCGCGCATGTGTTCCAGGCTGTCGACGAGGGACAGGTCCATCTCGCGCAGCAGGAATATGCTGCAGATGACGAGGCCTGCCAGCATGCACGCCGTTTGCAGGGTATCGGTCCAGACGATGGTTTTCACGCCACCTTCATACGTGTAGAGCAAGATCAGCAGCAGCACGACACCGGCCGTCAGCCAGAATGGCACGCCCAGGCTGTCGAGTATCGTTGCCTGCAGGATATTGACCACCAGATACAGCCGCGCTGTGGCGCCCAGCAGGCGCGAAAGAATAAAGAACGCCGCCCCGCTCTGGTAGGAACGCCGGCCCAGGCGCAGCTCCAGGTAACGGTAAATGGAGGTCAGCTGCAGCCGGTAGTACAGCGGCAGCAGAATAAACGTGATGGCAAGGTAGCCCAGTACATAGCCGATCATCAGCTGGACGTAGCCGAAACCATTGCTCCCCACGGCGCCCGGCACGCTGATGAAAGTGACACCCGTGAGCGTGGTGCCCACCATGCCGAAGGCCACCAGCATCCAGTTGCTATCCTTGTTGCCGATGAAAAAACTGTCGTTGGTGGCGTGGCGCGAGGTGCGCCACGCCACGCCCAGCAGGATCAGGAAATAGGCGAGGACGACGGCAAAAAGGATGGTGGGCGACATGGGCGTTGCGCTGGCGGCAAAGTGGAACAGGGGCAGAAATATACAGCAAAGCCCCTATTTACGCCGGTCTCAGCAGCCGGTCGGTTTCACGCGCTCCACTTCCAGGCCGAACCACGGGCGCAAGCGCGTGCCGACGACATTGCCGACGAAGGCGCACACCAGCCACAGCCAGCCGTGCAGGCTGCCCGAGACGATACCGCTGAAATACGCGCCGATATTACAGCCGTAGGCCAGGCGCGCGCCGTAGCCGAGCAGCAAGCCGCCCACGACGGCGGCGATGATCGAGCGACGCGGGATGCGCCACACGGGCGCATAGCGGCCCGCCAGCGCGGCGGCCAGCATGGCGCCCAGCACGATGCCGATGTCCATCACGGACGTCTTGTCTTGCGTCAGCGGCGCGGCCAGGGCGGCCGCGTTGGCCTTGGTGGACCAGTAAGCCCAGCTGGCCGTGTCAATGCCGACCACGGATGCGGCTTTCGCGCCCCACAGGGCGAACGCGGACGTCACGCCCCACGGCTTGCCCGACAGCGCCAGGGTGGCGAAGTTCAGCACGACGAGCGCCACGGCGCCCGCCACCAGCGGCCACGGGCCGTGCAGCCAGGGCGACGACTGCGCCGGGCGCAGCGGTGTCGCGACGAGCTTGCCGTGGCGACGCTTTTCAACGAGGACCGTGATGCCTGCGATCAGCGCGAAAACGATCCAGTTCAGCGCCAGTGCCGGTACCAGGCCCAGGGTCGTGACGAGGGAAATGGGCTTGAGTTGCGGCAGCGAGGTCCAGAATGGCATGTGCGCCGTGCCGATCACGGAGCCGACAATGAAGGCAGCCAGGGTGACAAGCATGCGCGTGCTGCCGCCACCGACCGTGTACAGGGTGCCGGAGGCGCAACCGCCGCCCAGCTGCATGCCGATACCGAAGATGAAGGCGCCAAAGATCACCGAGGTGCCAGCGGGAGAAACCAGGCCCGCGACGGGCGTGCCGAACAGGGTGCCGGCCGATAGCGCGGGGAAGAACAGGGCCACGCCCACGGCCAGCATCAGCATTTGCGCGCGCAAGCCGTCGCCGCGGCCATCGGCAATGAAAACGCGCCAGGCGGACGTGAAACCGAAGGCTGCGTGATACAGGGTGATGCCGAGCAAGGCGCCCACCACATACAGCGCGGCCTGGTTGATGCCCACGGTGTGCGCCAGATACCACGCACCCAGCAGGATGAGCACAAGCGCAACGCCCAGCGGTTTCGGATTGATATCGGTGCGCAGGCGTAGCGATGAAGCTGCAGTATCGGACATGGTAGGGAACGCTAAAGGAAGGGAAGCGCCATTTTCCCCCGTTTTGCTGTTTTCTGCCAGCAAGTTAGCTTGCCTTGCTGCCCCACCAGCAATGCAAAGATGGCGGGCGGCACGCCGGCAAGGAAGGCCTGCCCCCCTGCCCTGCGTACCTGCAGCCCTTATCGGACGGCGCGCATCATTTCGACAGTTTCACCTGCGTCAGTTCCGCCGTCAGATAGCCGACAGCGCCGCTGGCCTTGCTGTTGTAGTTGGTGTTGATGATGATGTTGATCTGATCCTTCAGCGCCGATGGCAGGCCGGGGAAGCGGTTCCACTCATCACCCGGATGCTGGAAGTTGCTCATCACATAGGTCCAGCCATTGATCTCATCGACCGCATGCAGACCGGTCGATTCCGCGCCGGCCGGGCAGGACAGCAAACGTTCCAGCTTCCTGGTATCGACGTTGTACGCCCACAGGAAGTTGTTCAGGTGGTTGCCGCTGTCCTCGCCGATGAACAGGGTGCGCAGTTTTTCTGAGAATTTCAAGTTGTCGGGACTGGCAATCTTGGCCGGGTTGGCGGTATTGCCCAGGCCATCGGCCGCGATGTCCTCACCTGCGATCAGCAGGGTCGATTCGCTCGGCACCCATTCGCTGTCGATCGCCGCGCCGGTGTCATCCTTCTGTCCGCCCGCCAGCTTGTGCGACACAACGCCGCCCGCCACCAGTTTCTTGAACTTGACGTTGTTGCCGGCCACGTAGCCCGCACCGCCTTCGACCATCGAGTCCTGGATGTTGGCATACGCCGAGTAGGCAATCTTGTCCTTGGCGTTGACCGTCGTGCCTTCGTTCTTGGTAAATGCCATGCTGCCACCCTTGAGGGCGGCGTACCGGTGGGTTTCCAGAAAAGCGGCGGCTTTTTCCTGGCCAGCCTTGACTCTGACCCAGGCGGTTTTCTTGTTCAGGACGATCTTCGTGTAGCTGGCATCGGACGGATCGACCAAGGTCGAATCCATGATGTCGGTGGCCTTGATGCCACCGTCGACCAGCGCCTTGATCTCGGCGTGCGTCGCATGGCCCAGCTTGACCCATTGCAGCTTGCCGGTGGTGGTCTCGGTCAGCTGGGTGGTGTATTTGGCGACGTACAGGGTGCCGCCTGCCGCCAGGTCGGCGATCTTGTCGGCCACAAACATGAACAGCCCGCCATTCGTATAGTCGTCACCGCCCAGGATGGTGCGCTGGTCTGGCATCACCTGCACCAGTTCGCGCGAGTAGCGGCCCAGGCAGTAGTGCTTCTTGATGCTGCCGGTGCCGTCCGGGTTTACCGACACTTCCGGCAGGTGGCCGTAGTCATACGCATTGGCGGTAGTCGTATCGCCAAAGACGTTCTTGCTGAATTCCTTGAGCACGGCCAGGGTCTGGCCACCCAGGCCTTGGTCGAAGGCATCGGGTTCATACTCTTCGCTCGACAAATGGGTGTTCCAAGGCGACAGGCTGGCGCCGCAGGTAATCCACAGGCCTTTGACGGACGAAGTATCGACATTGTGGTATTTCACCAGCGACAACTTGCCGGTGGTCTGGTCCTGATCCAGGGTCAGCACGGCGATCGGCGACGGCAGCGTGCCGTAGGTGGATGCGCCGGCCTGGTTGAGCGAGTTATATTCAAACTGCACGACGGCAAACACAGGCTTGCCCTTGACGCCGGTCACGGTGGCGTTGGCCACCGTCAGCATCGAGCTGCCGTCTGGCGAGTCCGAGAAGAACTGGCGTTCCTTGCCCGGCACCGAGCTGTCGATGATAGGCTGGTTCCTGATGTCGAAGTAGCCGCCCGCAATCACCGTTCCGCCCTTGCCATCAGGCACACGGTCGCCGGTCAGGAAGAAAGGTTGGTACGCCAGGTTGTAGCTGTTGCTGCTGCCATCGCTGAAATTGACCTTGAGCTTGGAGCCGACGGTGGTTGTGGCCAGCGCGGCAGGCGCGCTCGCCAGTGGCGCCGCCATGCCGGTGAATTCTGCCGTGGTAAAGGTCGCAGCCGGGGTGCCTGTGCCTGGCGTGGTCACCGGCGGCACGTCGTTATTCGAACTACCGCCACAACCGGACAGAAAGGCGCTGACACCGGTCAAGCCGGCCAAAGGCAGCATGGGTGCACCGGCAAACAGTTGCAACAGGCGGCGACGTGAGGACTCAGGGACGAAATTCGACATTTTTTGTTTCTTCCGTTATAAATAAATATCGTGGGACAGACCAGCTTGAATACGAGGCCGGAGCATAAACGACAAATATTTCAGCTTGATTACAGGCAAACTGTTCCGGGAAGTAAGGGCAAGCGGGCACTCAGGGTTTCAATGGCCTGTCGCATGCATCGATTTTTCGCCGGCAGCCCGCACGGGGATAGGGTTCAATCGATCCAGGCGGCCGCTCAGGGCCGTCAAGCCAAATGCACCGAGCACGACGAGGGCGCCGATCCAGCCCGTGTGCACGAGGCCCAGGTGTTCCACGATCAGACCGCCGCCCCAGGCGCCGCCGGCGATGCCCAGGTTGAAGGCGGCGATATTCAGGCCCGAGGCCACGTCCACGGCGCGTGGCGTGAAGTGCTCGGCTTGCTGCACCACATACACTTGCAAACCGGCCACGTTACCGAAGGCCACGGCGCCCCACAGCAGCACGGTGATGACAACGAGCACGGGATGCGGCGCCGTGAAGGTCAACAGCAGCAAGACGGCTGCCAGCAGCAAAAAGATCAGTTTCAGGGCACGCACGGGGCCCTTCTTGTCGGCTAGCTTGCCGCCCCAGATATTGCCGAAGGCCACGGAAACGCCATACACGAGCATCACCGCGCCCACGGCGCCGGCGCTGAAACCCGATACTTGCTGCAGGATCGGCGCCAGATAGGTGAAAGCGATGAAGGAGCCGCCATAGCCGACGGCCGTCATGGCGTACACCAGCAGCAGGCGCGGCTGGCCCAGCACCTGCACTTGCTGCAGCAAGGAAGCAGGCTTGCTGTGGGCGATGGTCGATGGCACGTACAACAGGCTGCCGACAAAGGCCACCAGTCCCAGGGCCGAGACGGCGAGGAAAGTTTCACGCCAGCCAAAATGCTGGCCGATGAAGGTGCCCAGCGGCACGCCCGTCACCAGGGCCACGGTCAAGCCCGTAAACATGATGGCGATCGCGCTGGCCGCCTTGTCCTTCGGCACCAGAGAGGTGGCGATAGTCGAACCGATGGAAAAGAACACGCCGTGCGCCAGCCCCGTCAGGATGCGGGCGATGACCAGGGTTTCATAGCCGGGCGACTTCCAGGCCAGCAAGTTACCCAGGGTGAACAAGACCATCAGCGACAGCAGCAGGGTCTTGCGGGGGATCTTGCCCGTCAGGGCAGTCAGCACAGGCGCGCCGACGGCGACGCCCAGCGCATACAGGCTGACCAGCAGGCCGGCCGATGGCAGGTTGACGCCCAGGTCCGCGGCGATGGTGGGCAACAGCCCGACAATGACAAACTCGGTGGTTCCGATGGCAAATGCGCTGAGGGTCAGCGCGAGCAAGGCAATGGGCATGACAAACTCCGATAAAAGATGTAGTCATGCAGTATCGGGGTTTTCTTTGTGGCGAAAAATACCTGCTCAGGCAGAAGATAATTGCGCGGCAATCAACAATCAATGGATCTGCTACACTGGCCCGATCGAAACCGGAGCTGTTGCATGAATTCAGAAAAACTGGCGCTGCTGGTCACGCGCGAAATGCCATATGGGAAATATCAGGGGCGGCTGCTGGCCGACTTGCCGGGACACTACCTGGGCTGGTTCGCGCGCGAGGGCTTCCCCTCTGGAGAACTGGGCAGTTTAATCGCGCTGATGTACGAGCTCGATCACAACGATTTGCGTGGCTTGCTCGACCCCTTGCGCACGCGCAAATCGCCATGGCGGCCGGGCGAGTAAGTAGAGTCGTAAGGCGGGTCTTAAAACTGGCGCACCTTCTTCGCCAGCATGGCGCTGAACTCGCCATTTTCCACCAGCTTTTGCAGCTCGCTGGCGCCACCGATGAGCACGCCGTTGACAAAGACCATGGGGAAAGTTGGCCAGCCCGTCCACATTTTCAAGGCATTGCGGCGGTGCCACTGGTTCAGATAACTGCCGTATTGCAGGTACTGGTAGGGCGTACCCAGCACGTCGAGGATCTTGCGCGCCTTGCGCGGAAACGGATTGAGCGCCATGCCGACGACGACCACCTGGTGCGCGGCAATGGCAGCCTGCACTTCGCGCACAATGTCCATATGTTTGCTGCCGATCAAAGGGCGGGCGGCGGGATGGATCTGTGCTTCGTCGAGGATGGCGCGGGTCATGAAAGTCCTGGGGTGAGTGGCATGCGGATCACGCATTGTGCCACGCATACAGGCTGGCGTGGGCTACACTGCGCCTCTTCCCCTCTTCGCGTGGAATATATGCAAGGAATCACTTCCATACCGCAATGCCGCACCCGCCGCCTGCTCGGCGCTCTTCTGCTCGCCGCCAGTTGCACCAGCGCCCTCGCCGCTGCCGATCCTGGGCTCGAAATGGGCCTGATCCATGCGCTGCACCTGAAAAAGGGCACGACAGACAGAGTGGGCACCTCCGGCAAGGCCATCCGGGCCTACATGCGCGAACGCTACCTGCCCAAGCACCCCGACCAGCGCGCCGATTACACCGATTACTACCTGCTGAAGAAGCCGGCAAGCTTCATGGGACATGAACTGGTGCTGATCGAGGAAGAATACATCACGCAATACATCGGCTGCTGCGCCAGCCCCGGCGTTGGCGTGACGGTAAAGGTGCGCGGCAACACGCAGAAACTGCAAGCGTTTGCCCGCACCCAGCGCTGCACCTTGACCGACCCCGTCAATGTTCAACATAAGCTGAGCGAGGTGGCCATCAAGACCAGGATGCCCAAGGGCCATTACGCGTCATTGAGCTGCCGCCAACGCGATGCCGAGCGCGAAGAGCCGTAAGCTGCCGCCGCCATGATGGCCTGCAGCTGCTCGCCGACCCCTATTCAGAACAGCTCGTCGAGCAGCAAATGAAATTGCAGTTTGCCTTGATCGATATCAAGGAGCCCATATTGCTCAACAAACCTTTGCTGCAGCGCGGCGTCCAACTCTCCGAGAGCACGCCAGACGATGGCCAGGTCCTGGTAGCGGTCGGCAATGCCGGCCCGTCCCACGTCGATACAGCCGCTAATGGCACCTTCCTGCATCAGGATATTCTCCGGCGAGAAATCGCCATGCGTAACGACCAGTTCTGGCGTAATCGGCAGGCAGTCCTGCAGCGCCGCCCACACCTGCTCAGCCGTCCAGCCTTCCCGGCCGGCATCGAAATCGTCGGCATCAACCAGGCCTGCATCAATGCGCTGGCGCGCCTGGGCCAGCCGAACGGCAGAGCCAGCATCGATCGGGCAGTCGCTCACGGGCAGCGCGTGCAGGCGGCGCAAAAAGGCCGCCAGCGCGTCGACCACGGCGGGCCTCAGCTGAGGGCTCGCTTTTAGCACCGCGGACGCCCTTATGCCAGGCATGGCCGTCATCAGCAGCCATGCCTGGTCCGGGGCTGCCACGCGGGCGAACTGGACCACGGCCGGCACAGGCAGGTACTGCGCCAGCCAGCGCAGCCGCGCCATTTCATGGGCAATGTCGGCGGCCGCCGCCCCCCCGCCGTGTTTCAGGTACAGGTCCGGCCCACCATCCCGGCCCTGCAGGCGGTAGACGGCAGCGCCCGACTCACCGGCGCTGTCGCGCGTCCACAGAGAAGCAGCCACGGCGGCGCGCAGGCTGGCGGGCATGGCTGCCGTCATGGCGACTTGCCGGCTTTTGGATATGCTCATCTGTCTGGCCTTTGCCCTATCCCAGCGGAACGTGCAAGCCCATCTTGAGGCAGGTCAGTGCCACCGAGGTGCGGTAGCGCCGGATATTGTCGTCGCCGCCGAACAAACGCTCCGTCAGTGCCTCGTATTCGGCCATGCTGCTGGCGGTAATGATCAGCAGGTAATCGGCCTCGCCCGTGATGCCGTAACACTGCTGTATGGCAGGCTCGGCCATGATGCGCGCGCGCATGCCCGCCGTGCGCTGCGGATGCTCGTCGTGCAAATGCACTTCCACCGTCAAGATCAGGGGGCGGCCCAGGCGGCTCGCGTCGAGCACGGCCACCTCGTTGCGGATCACGCCGCTCTCGCGCAGGCGTCGGATGCGCCGCTGCACGGCCGGTGCGGACAGGTGCACGGTCTGGGCGATTTCGCGCTGCGAGGTCGTGTTATCGCGCTGCAAAATATCCAGGATCGCCAGGTCGAAGGCATCGAGGGCATCGAGGGCAAGGGAAGGCGTGAGCGAAAGTTGCGTCATGGAGGTCAAAATGCAGTGCAAATATCGGAGCAGACACAATAAACTTTCGCTATTCCGATATCAAGCCTTTTATCCCCATGCCATTACGCCGCTATTCCTCCCTGATTCCCCTGCTGGCCATCCTCGGCTCCGTCACCTGCCTGGGACTGGGCACTTCATGGGCCAAGCACAGCCTGTTCCCACTAGTGGGTGCACAGGGCACGACGGCCGTACGCGTGGGCTTCTCCGCCTTGCTTCTACTACTGTTCTGGCGTCCGTGGCGCTGGCAGCTGAGCCGCGCCGACCTGCGCACGGTGGCCCTCTACGGCGCGGCGCTGGGCTTGACGAACCTGTGTTTCTATATGTCCCTGCGCACGATCCCCTTCGGCATCGCCGTGGCGATCGAGTTTTCCGGCCCGCTGGCCGTCGCGCTGCTGGCCTCGCGCCGCCCGCTCGACTTCGTCTGGGTAGCTTTGGCCGTGGCGGGACTGGCGCTGCTGCTGCCGCTCGGCCACGACGTCAGCAAGCTCGATCCCACAGGCGTGCTGTTCGCCTTGGGGGCCGCCGTCTGCTGGGCCACCTATATTATCTTCGGCAAGCGCGCCAGCCATTTGCACGCGGGCCATTCCGTCGCCCTGGGCCTGGCCATGGCAGCGCTGGTGGTGGTGCCCGTGGGCGTGGCGCACAGCGGCGCCGCCCTGCTCTCGCCCGTCGTGCTGGGCGTGGGCCTGGGCGTGGCCTTGATTTCCAGCGCAATACCGATCTCGCTGGAAATGGTGGCCCTGAAGCGGCTGACACCGCAGGCCTTCGGCATCATGAGCAGCATGGAACCGGCCGTGGCCGCCATGCTGGCCTTCATCCTGCTCGATGAACGGCTGGATGCACCGCAATGGCTGGCCATCGCCATGATCATGGCCGCCTCCATGGGCAGTTCCTATATGGCGCAGCGCCAGAAACGGGCGCCGGCCGCCGCCGTGCATACCTGAACCGTACCCTTAATGCCCGGCTGCCCCCGCCACGTGGACGGCCAGGTTGCGGCGCGCCAGCCAAGCCAGCGGCAGCAGGGCGAGCAAGGCGGCAGCCACGCCGGCCCACGGCGACGACGCCATCAGCTGGCGCGAGACCATTAAGGCACCGAGCATGGAGCCGAAGGAAATGCCCAGGTTAAACGCGGAAATGTTCAGGCCCGAGGCGAAATCGACGGCTTGCGGCGTATAGCGCTCGGCCGTGGCCAGCATGCCCGCCTGCAGGGCGGGCGACAGGCCGAAGGCGAACACGCCCCAGACAAACAACATCACCGTCATCATCCATGGCGAACTGATGCTCAACGCCACGCCCACTTGCGTGGCGGCCAGCAACAGCAGCATCAGGCGCAAAGCCTTTTGCCAGCCCAGGTGGCTCGTCAGGTAGCCGCCCGCCAGGTTGCCAGCAAAGGTAGCGATGCCGAACACGATCAGCAAGGCGCTGGCCATGGTGGCGGAAAAGCCCGTGACATCGGTCAGGATGGGCGTGATGAAGGTGAATGCGGCAAAGCTGCTGCCGAAGCCGAACGTCGTCACGGCCATCATGGTCAGGATAGGACCGCTGCCGAGGGCCGCCAGCTGCGTCATGGCCTTGCCACCTTTGCCCTGCTGCAAGCCTGCCGGCAGCCAGCGCGCCATGGCGCCCAGGCCCACGGCAGCGAGCACTACGACGGCAAAGAAGGGCAAGCGCCAGCCCATCAAATTGCCAAGGAAACTGCCGAAGGGCACGCCGATCACCATCGCCAGGGTCAGGCCCGCAAACATCACGGAAATCGCCCTGCCCGCCTGCGCCTTCGTCACCAGGCTGGCGGCCACGGTGGCGCCGATGGCAAAGAAGGTGCCGTGCGCCACGGCAGTGATAACCCGTCCTGCCAGCAACAGTTCAAACGTGTGGGAAAAGGCGGCCAGCAGGTTGCCGGCCAGGAAAACGCTCATCAGGCCCAGCAAGGCAGCCTTGCGCGGCAGGCGCGACATCAGCAATACCAGCAGCGGCGTACCAATGGCCAGGGCCAGCGCATACAGGCTCACCAGCGAGCCGGCCGATTCGATGGAAATATGCAAATCCTTCGCAATGGTGGGCAATATGCCCACGACGATGAATTCGGTGACGCCGATGGCAAAGGCGCCGACGGCCAGCGCCAGCACGCCGGGCGGCATCTTGCTGGCTGAAGTGGAAACAGGGCTTGCGGTGGTCATGATGGCTCCAACAATGGTTCAAGCCAGCCAGTGTACCGAGACAAATACTTTTGATATAGACTCTCATAATGGAAGCACTTATGAAATGGATTCAATAATGGCCAGGCAAGACATCAACCGCGCGTTCGAGATGGCCGTGTTCGTGGCCGTGGTGGAAACGGGCGCCTTTTCCGCCGCCGCGCGCCGCCTTGCCCTGACGCCATCGGCCGTCAGCAAACTGGTCAGCCGGCTGGAAGCGCGTCTCGGCGCGCGCTTGCTCCAGCGCAGCACGCGGCAATTGCACACCACACCCGAAGGCGACGCCTTCTTCGTGCAGTGCAAGCGCATCCTCGACGATATCGATGGCGCCGAGCGCGAGGCATCACAGGGCGCGGCGCCGCGCGGGCGCTTGCGCATCAATTGTTTCGTGCCATTCGGCGTGCACCATCTGCTGCCCATCCTGCCCGAGTTCGCGCAGCGCTATCCCGACATCGTGCTCGACGTGGTCGTCAGCGATGCCATTGTCGACTTGCTGGAAGACCGCACCGACATCGCCATCCGCACGGGCAAGCTGAAGGAATCGAACCTGGTGGCGCGCAAACTGGGCGAAGACGCGATGATCGTCGTCGCCGCGCCCGCCTACGTGGCGCGCCATGGCCTGCCGCGCACGCTGCAGGAGCTGTCACAGCACAATCTGCTGGCATTCAATTTCCGCTGCCAGAACGAAACCTGGCCCTTCCTCGACAAGGAGAGCGGAGCAACCTTGCAGGTGGCGCCGCAGGGCAATACCTGCGTCAGCGATGGCGAAAGCATGCGCCAGCTGGTGCTGGCCGGCATGGGGCTGGGACGCTTTTCGCGCCAGCATGTGCAGCGCGATATTGCGCAAGGTCACTTGGTGGAAGTGCTGCAGGACTGCAACCCGGGCGACACGGAACTCGTGCACGCCGTCTTCGTGGGACCGGGCCTGCAAGTGCCGGCCCGCGTGCGCGTGATGCTCGATTATCTGCTGGAAAAGGTCAAGCTGGGCCAGCCTTAAACGACGGCCTCGCCCAGGCGCAGGCGCTTGCCATCGCCCAGCATCACTTCGAATTCCGCCGCCGGCACGGCCGGACTGAACAGATAGCCTTGCAACTGATCGCAGCCCAGTTCGCGCAGGAAGCGCATCTGCTCGGCCGTTTCCACGCCTTCCGCGACGATTTCCTGGCGCAGCTGCTGCGCCATGGTGACGATGGCGCGGGCGATGGCGCAATCGTTTTCCTCGAAGGGCAAGCCGATGACAAACGAGCGGTCGATTTTCAATGTGCTGATGGGGAATTTTTTCAAATACGCGAGGCTGGAGTAACCGGTGCCGAAATCGTCCAGCGCCAGCGACAGACCCATGGCCACCAGCTGGTTCATGATGTCGATCACCTTGTCGGCGCCACGCATCAACAGGCTTTCCGTGATTTCCAGCATGATCTGGTCGGGCCGCACCTGGTAGCGTTCCAGCACGGCCGCTATGCGCGCTGGTAACTGTTCATCGAACTGGCGCGCCGACAGGTTGACGGCGATGGCCGGCATGTCCAGGCCGCGGTCTTCCCAGTTGCGGATCTGGCGGCAAGCCTCGTCCAGCACCCAGGTGCCCAGCTCCAGAATTAAACTGGTTTCCTCGGCCACGGGAATGAAGAGGCCGGGCGAGACCATGCCGCGCATCGGATGCTTCCAGCGCAGCAAGGCTTCCGCGCCCACGATGCGCCCGCTGGCCAGGCTCACTTTCGGCTGGTAATGCAATTCCAGCTCCTTGTCGCCCAGCGCCAATCGCATTTCGCTTTCCAGGCGCAAATGTTCCTTGGCGCGCCGGTTCATGTCTTCGCGGTAAAACAGGAAGGTCGATTCGATGCTCTGCCCCGCCTTCGCCACGGCCACGTCGGCAAAGCGGAACAGGGCCGGCGCTTCCAGGCCGTCTTCCGGATACACGGTAATGCCAATGCTGGCGCCAACGTGCAGCGCGTGCGCATCGATATTGATCGGTGCTTCGAGCAAGTTGAGCAGTTTTTGCGCCACGTTCGCCGCATGTTCGCGCTTTTCGATATGCAGCAGCGCCACGACGAATTTGCTGTTGTCGACCCGCGCCAGGATGTCGGCGTCGCGCAGGGAACCACGGAACAGCTGGCCGATGGCGATCACCAGCTGGTCGCCCACTTCATGGCCCAGCGTGTCGCTGATGGAACCGATACGGCTGATGTCGATGACCATCAGCGCGCCATGCGTCCCTTGCCGTTTCGCTTCGGCCAGGCCCTGGTCGACCAGCTGGTTCAGCAGGCAGCGGTTGGGCAAACCCGTCAGGCTGTCGTAATTGGCCATGCGCTGCATGCGCGCCTCGGCATCCTTGTGCACGCTGATGTCGGAAAACAGGGAAAACACATGGCTGATCTCGCCATATTCGTCGCGCACGACGCTGATGGTGACGTCCTGCGGGAACAGTTCGCCATTCTTGCGCTTGCCGATGATTTCGCCGCGCCAGGAGCCGTGCCCCCGCATGGCGGCGCGCACCTTGGCGCGGAAGTCGGGATCGTGCACGCCAGAGCGCAACAAGTCCGGCGTGCGGCCGATGGCTTCGGCCGGCGAATAGCCGGTGATGCGGCTGAAGGAACTGTTGATGGAGACGATGCGCTCTTCCGCATCCGTGATCAGCACGGCTTGCTCGCTATCTTCAATGATGCGCGCGTGCAACCTCACCTTGTCCACGTCGGAGAGCGGTTCGCTCATGGCCGACAGGCGCACGGCCATGCCGCAAGCCTTGCCCGCCTGGTCGTGGATCACGTGGCGGTGCATGCGCAGCCAGGTCACCATGCCCGACTTCTTGCGCCGGCGCACATCGGTGGCCACGTCGCCCTGCTTGAAATGCAGTTCCAGCACGCTCGCTTCCGCGTCGTCTTCGGGATACAAAAACAAGATGTGCTGGCCCAGCGCTTCCAGTTCGGAATAGCCGAACATCTGTTCGGCGCCATGGTTCCAGCCAATCAGGAAACCATCAGGATCGATCTCCAGCAAGGCATCGGCCGGGGCCACGCGCACCACGGGCCGGCTGGCGCCGCGCAGCTGCTCCAGCTCGTCCTGCAGCCGCGCCAGGGTGGCGGCCTGCTGCGGCCCCGCCTGTTCACGGGCGTCCTGGGCCAGGCGCAGGCACAGCGCGACCTTCGCCTCAAGCATGGCAACCCCGCGCGTATGCCAGGTCAGGGGAACATATCAGGGGCGCTGCGGTGTGTGTAATCATCAAAATCCCACTATGGGGCATGGAAGTCGGAGCAGAAAGACGGTCGAAATACTGTGAATATGGTAACTTAAAAATGTTGGCATATGTCAACATTTTAAGGCCTGCGCCGAATGGCACGGCACTGCGACCCGGAGTGCCGTGCCTGTGTGTCACGCCCGGCCCGGCAGATGCTGCGCCAAACGGGAAAACACATCGGGTTCACGCATGCGCGCCATCCACCAGCGCAGCGCGGCGCCATCCTCGCCCACGCGCCACGCCAGGTAAAACGTTTCCGACGGTTTCGGCTCTTCCACGGCCTTTTCCACCAGCAAGCCACGCGCAATGGCGGCGCGCGCGCACGGCCCCGGCAGGAAGCCAAAACCCAGCCCCAGCACCTGGTAATCGAACTTGACCTGCATGTTCGGCACGCTCAAGGCATCTTGTCCCAGCAACAATCCCACGGTGCGCGGCGCCATCTGGCGCGCCGAGTCGGCCACGACCACGGCCCGGTGCTGCTGCAGGTGGCCGCGCGACAAAGGTTCCGCTACCTGCGCCAGCGGGTGCGTGGGCGCCACGGCAAAAACGAAATCGAGCATGCCTATCGGCTGCGCGATATAGCCGCCGCCCGCCGGACCGTCGCCGGGCGCGCCCACCAGCAAGTCGACCCTGCGGTCCAGCAAAGCTTCCCAGGTGCCCGACAGGGCATCTTGCGACAGGCGCAAGCGCGTCTGTTGCGCTACCTCATAGAAGGCGCGCACATCGTCGGCCAGGGCCACGGCGGAAAACATGGAATCGATGCCGATGGACAACTCGGTTTCCCAGCCGGACGCCACCCTGCGCACGCGGTGCTCGAGGTCCTGTGCCGCCTTCAATAAATACCGGCCCTCTTTCAGCAATTCCTGGCCGGCCGCCGTCAGCATGACTTTCGGGCCATTGCGCTGGAACACTTGCACGCCCAGGTCGTCTTCCAGCTTGGCCACCGTATAGGAAATGGTGGACGGCACTTTATGCAACTCCTTGCCGGCCGACGAGAATGATCCACGGCGGTCGATGGCGTCGACGATTTGCAAGGCTTCCAGGCTCAGTCTTAACATTCGATTTTTTCGATCATAGTACGGTAGATTTTCCGTTTTTCTTTCTGGACTGGGCGGCCTATACTTTCTCCATCGTACAGCGAAGGGCAGAAAAGAAGCCAGGGCGTAGCGCCAGGCAACGGTCCTTCGAAATTATCGCACATTCACTGATAGAAACGGAGTCCACCATGTTACAGATTCGTCATAGCGAAGAACGCGGCGCCGCCAACCACGGCTGGCTCAATTCCCACCACAGCTTTTCCTTCGGCAGCTACCACGATCCCCTGCACATGGGCTTTGGCCCCTTGCTGGTGATCAATGAAGACCGGGTCACGCCCGGCCAGGGCTTCGGCACGCACGGCCACCGCGACATGGAAATCATTTCGTATGTGCTCGACGGCGCGCTCGAACACAAGGACAGCATGGGCACCGGTTCCGTACTGCACTACGGCGACGTGCAGCGCATGAGTGCCGGCAGCGGCGTGCGCCACAGCGAGTTCAACCATTCTGCCACGGATGGCTTGCACTTCCTGCAGATCTGGATCCAGCCAAACGTGACGGGCATTCCACCTAGCTATGAAGAGAAACACTTCACGCCGGAAAGCAAACGGGGCAAGCTGCGCCTGATTGCATCGAGCGACGGGCGCCAGGGTTCCGTGCTGATACACCAGGATGCTGCCATCTACGCCAGCATCCTGCAGGAAGGCGAACAGGCCGAGCATGGGCTGGACGAAGGCCGCCTAGCCTATGTGCACCTGATCCGCGGCAGCCTGGTGGTCAATGGCACGCCCTTGAAAGCGGGCGACGCATTGAAACTGACGCAGGAAGCGGCCGTGACGATTACCCAGCCTGAAGATGCAGAATTCCTGCTCTTCGACCTGCCTAAATAATTGATGAATATAAAGAAAAAGGAAACCAGCATGAAAAACAATACGGATATCCTGCTCCCCCTCGGCCGTGCCGCCCTTGGCGTGCTGTTCTTCGTTTCGGGCTTGCTGAAAATCGGCGGCTTTGCGGGCGTGGCCGGCTACATGGCCAGCCAGGGCTTGCCGCTGGCGAACATCCTTCTGGTGGGCGTGATCGCCCTGGAGGTAGGCGGCGGCTTGCTGCTGATCACGGGTTGGCAGGCGCGCTGGGCGGCGTTGGCGCTGGCGCTGTTTTTGATACCGACCACGCTCATCTTCCACGCGTTCTGGAGCGCCGATGCAGCCCACTTCCAGGACCAGCTGACCAACTTCCTGAAGAATCTGTCCATCTTCGGCGGCATGCTGTTACTGGTGGAACGGGGCTTCGGCAAGGCCAGCCGCCTTGCAAAAGCCTGATCCGGCCGCAATTAGAGGGCTATCACCAGGCATTCCTGCCGTCAAATCTCAGCCAGGGGGAATGGTTTCCCCTGCTTTTTGGTATGATGACAGGGCGCGCCGGTACCGCAGTGGTACGGCGCGCCTCCATTTTCGAACATTACCTATATGAGCACAACCATGCAAAGCGGCGCAGACCTCCTGGCGACAGGCGAATTGGATTACACGACTTCCTGCGCACTGCCGACGCCTTGGGCCCAGTTTACCCTGCACGCCTTTGTCGAACACGCCACGGGCAAGGAACACCTGGCCATGGTGCTGGGCGATGTCGGCAACGGCGAACCTGTACTGGCACGCGTGCATTCCGAGTGCCTGACGGGCGACGTGCTGTTTTCCCAGCGCTGCGATTGCGGTGCCCAGCTCGAAGGCGCCTTGAAACGCATCGCCGAGGAAGGCCGCGGCATTTTGCTGTACCTGCGCCAGGAAGGGCGCGGCATTGGCCTGATCAACAAGATCCGCGCCTACCGCCTGCAGGAAGCGGGTGCCGACACGGTGCAGGCGAATGAACAGCTGGGCTTCAAGGCCGACGCGCGCAACTACACCCTGTGCAAGCCCATGTTTGCGCAATTCGGCATCCACAGCCTGCGTTTGATGACGAACAACCCGCGCAAGATTGCCGCCATGGAAGCGCTGGGCATCACGGTGGCCGAGCGGGTGCCGCTGCTGGTCAACCGCAACGCCTTCAACCAGCATTACCTGAATACCAAGCAAAGCAAACTGGGCCACATGATGACGCCGGAAACGGCGCCAGCACTGGAAGACGGCGCCCTGTAATTCCCCGGGCTGGCGCAGCGCGTGCACACTGCCGCACCGGGCCGGCCCCGCTCCTGCTCACGCATAAAGGATGCATGAAATTATCTAACTTCGCCTTCTTGCTGGCCAGCCTGTGCGCCGCCGCAGGCGCACACGCGGCTCCGGCGCCTGCGCCAGCCGCGGCCACCACCGCTTCGACTCCCCTCGCCAAACCGCCACCGGCCACCGCCGCGCCCGCCGCCACCGAACATGCGGCCTTGCCGCCACCCTCGTCCGCCGCGCAAAAGCTGTACACGGCCGCGCGCGCCGACATGCTGCAGGTGCGCGTGCTGCTGAAAAACGGCCGCACGCAATCGTCGGTAGGTTCGGGCTTCCTGATCGGCACGGGCGACCTGGTCGTGAGCAACTATCACGTCGTGTCGCAATTCGCCCTCGATCCCGATACCTACGTGGGCGAATGGGTCGACACCAGCGGCCAGCGCGGCAATGTGGAATTGCTGGCTGTCGACGTGCTGCACGACTTGGCCGTCTTGCGCGTGAACCGCCATGGCACGGGCTTTTTCAACATGCCGGAATCGCTGGCGCCCCTGACTCAGGGCCAGTACCTGTATTCGATGGGCAATCCGCTGGACCTGGGCTTCGCCATCTCGGAAGGCTCGTACAACGGCATCGTGACGCGCAGCTTCTACGACCAGCTGATGTTTACGGGGCCGATCAATTCCGGTATGAGCGGGGGCCCCAGCGTGACGGCCAGCGGCGATGTCGCCGGCGTGAACGTCTCGAAACGCCTCGATGGTGAACTCGTCAGTTTTCTCGTTCCTGCCCGCTATGCCCAGCAATTGCTGGCCAAGGTGGCCCTGCAAGGCAGGGCGCCGAAAGACTTCAAGCCGCTGGTGACGGCGCAGCTGCTGGCGCATCAGGAAGTGATGCTGGCGCGCCTGCTCGACACGCCCTTGAGCCTGAAAGCCATGGGCCCGTACCGCGTGCCCGTGCGCGAATCGGACCAGATGCGCTGCTGGGGCCGCTCCAACGTGAAGTCCGACAAGCCCTACATGCTCGACAACACCAGCTGCGCCATGGAATCGGCCATCTTCATTTCCGGCGCACTGCAGACGGGGCAAGTGTCGATGCGCCACGAATTCCTGCGCAGCAGCGAACTGGGCGCGCTGCGCTTTTCCGAACTGGCCAGCGCCTCGTTCAAGAATGAAAGTTTCGGCAGCTACAAAAGCGTGCACCTGACGGGGCCACATTGCACCGAACAGTTCGTCAAAAACAAGACCCTGCCCCTGCGCGCCGTCCTGTGCGTGCGCGCCTACCGCAAGTTTACCGGCCTGTACGACTTTGCCCTGCTGGCCGCCAGCACCGATGAGCCACTGATGAGCCTGCAAAGCCGCATCGACGCGCGCGGCGTGTCTTACGCAAACGGCATGCGCGTCACGCGTACCTTCCTCGAAGCGCTATCGCGCGCTCCCTCCGCCACCGGGACGCGCAAGCCATGAAGGCGCCCTATTACCTTGAAATCCTCGCCGAGAACGGCGAAGTGCAGCAGCGCCAGCGCATCGATGCCTTGCCGATCCGCATCGGCCGCGGCTACGACAACGACTTCATTCTCGACGACGCGCATACGGCCGCCCGCCACGCCGTCATCGAAGACGATGGCGCGGAAGGCCTGCTGCTGCGCGACCTGGGCAGCCAGAATGGCGTGATTTACCGGGGCCAGCGGCAACTGCAAGTAGCCTTGAACGGCAACAGCATCGTGCGCCTCGGTCACACGCGCCTGCGCGTGCGCGCCAGCGATCACCCTGTTGCGCCCGAGCTGAGCGATACCACCAGGCACGACTGGGAAGGCTTGCGCCCCGCCGTCGCCGGCCTGGCCATGATCGCCACCTCGGCCGCCTTCAGCAACTGGCTGGGCGACGCGGAAGCCTTCGACCCGATTTCCTACCTGATGATCGTCGCCTACGCACTGGCCGGCGGCCTTGTGTGGGCATCGATCTGGGCCGTGGCGAACCGCCTGTTCGGCCATGTGGCGCGCTTTGGCCGCCACCTGTTCATCATCGGCTGCGGCTTGCTGGCCATGGAAGTGTGGGAACTGGGCAGCAATGTGGCGGCGTATGCGCTGTCGCTGGAAGTGCTGACGCGCTACGGGCGGCATATGTTCATCGTGATTGTATGCGTCATGATCTACTACCATTTGCGCACGATCAAACCCCAGCACCCGCGCCGCTTCGGTCTCGTTGCCGTCGTGCTGGCCATCGTCGGCTCGACCCTGATTTTGCTGAGCAACCTGCAGATCAGCGGTCGCCTGGCCGACGAGGCCTACATGTCGGCAATCTACCCGCCTGCACTGCGTCTGAGCCCGGATCACACGACGGAGGTTTTCTTCCGCGATGCGGCCAGCCTGCAGCGCGCCGTCGATGCCGAACGGGGCAAGGCGACCAAGGGGGCCGAGGAAGACGAGGACAGCGGCGACTGACAACGCGCAAAAAAAAGCCCGCCGTGTCCTGGCGGACCGGCGGGCTTTTTTACGTGCGCAGCGAAGCCCGCACTGTCTCCCAGCTTAGAACTTGTCGTCTTGCCTGCGGCGTGCCGTGAAGCCCAGTAAGCCCAGGGTGGTCAGCAGCATGGCGTAGGTGCTCGGTTCCGGCACAGCCGACACCAGGTCATCGCTGCTGGAAAAACTGGCGAAATCGCTGTTTCCCGCCTTTAACTGGACTTGCTGGCCTTCATCGCAGCAGCCCTCCAGGCCATCGATACTCAAGCTACGATTACCTGCCGACATGGTGCCAGAACCGGCGAGGAACTGGCTGCTGCTTTGGATGTTAGCAGCCCACCACAGGTCGCTGCTCTTGCCGTCCAGCGCCGCGCCGGCATTCACCACGGACGGGTAAGCGGCAGCTTGCAAGCCAGTATTCGAGTAATCGGAGGTGACGGTAATGGTGCTGGCGTTCGCGTGGGCAAACACACCAGCAGCGATCAGGGACAGGACGATTTTAGGCAAATTTTCCATGATAAGTATCCAGTCAGTAAGTATTCAACGGGCGCAGCGGGCGTGCTTGAGCTGAATACACGCTGCATTGAGGCGTGTCGGCATCGCGCTGGCAATTGCAAGGATGAGCGGTCGGGGGCCTGGCTTTCGCAGAGCTTCGCGGGCTTGCGGCATGCCATGGCGGCACTGCAAGCGTCCTGGAACGGGTTCGGGTTCCCGGACAAAGCCAGACAGTTGACGGGTCAGGTAAAACGTTGAATCTATTGTATCTTAAATTCCCTGGAGGAAAAGTATTTTTCTTTTTACCATGTAAAATATTTTTATGACAATCGCGCTGAAGGCAGCTAAAACGGCCTGGATAGCCTTGCTGCCCGGGCAGCACTGTCGCCGCGCAGACTGGCTCGGTGTCGCACCAGCACCACAAAGGCACGCGCCAGTGTCGCATCTTGCGCATTTCTTTTCGCATGCCGCTGCACCACGCGACGAAACAGCATGGCAAAATGCAGTCATGCAGTTATCTGTCCGATGAGGGAGAAAGAGGAAATGGTCGACCTGGAAGAACTACGCTATCTGGCATTGTCGTTTCCCGACACCACCGAGGAAGAACACCACGACCGTCCAGCCTTCCGCGTAGGCGGGAAGATCTTTGCCACCCTGCCCGACGACAAGCACATCAACGTGCTGCTCGATGCGGAAGCGGCGCATATCGCCACCGTCATCACGCCGTCCGGCTGCGAAAAACTGTGGTGGGGCGAGCGGCTGGCCGGTATCACGGTATGCCTGGCGGATGCCGAACTGGACATGCTAGCCGCCGCCCTGACGGCCGCCTGGCGGCGCAAGGCGCCCAGCGACCTGGCCAAGACCATCGCCCCGACAGGGTAGTTACAGCGGCCAATTGCGCAACAGCAAGCCCACCATCTGCTGCAATTGCTCGCGCGATACGCCCGCCGCCGCCTGAATGGCCATGCCCTGCGACAGGGTCACGACAAAGCGCGCCTGCTGCTCGGGGCAGGAATCGGGCGGCAAATCCCCCTCTTCCTTGGCGCGCCGCAAGCGGTCGCGCAATTTGATTTCACCGCGCAGACGGCGCGCAAACAATTCATCGCGGATCGGCAAGGCATCGTCGCTGCAGGCGAGCGCCGCATTCACGCCCATGCAGCCGTGCGGACCATCGGGCATGGTTTGCGCATCGACATACTGCGTCAGCAAGGCTTCCACCACCTGGCGGGCCGTCGGCTGTTCCAGCGCAGCATCGAAAAACTGCATGCGCGTGTCGCTGTAGCGCTCCAGTGCCTTGTGGAACAATTGCTCCTTGTTGCCGAAAACGGCGTACAAGCTGGGCCGGTTCATGCCCATGGCTTTCGTCAATTCCGGCAAGGAACTGCCTTCATAGCCTTTCTCCCAGAACACTTTCATGGCGCAATCGAGCGCTTCGTCCGCGTCAAAGGTGCGTGGCCGGCCCGTTTTCGCCTTGACCGCTTGCTCTTTTTTATCTTGTTTCATACCGTTCGGTAAAAAATTATTGACAACAATGTCTGCCTGGCCTGATTATATACCGACCGGTTAAAAACCTCTCGGCTTTTCAGGACTCCCCATGCAAACACCACCCGCTTCCCCCTCCGCCCCGGCGGCCACCAGCAACGATACCACCGTGGCGCCCTGGCTGGCCGTCTTATCGGTCGGCATCGGCGCCTTCGCCCTCGTCACGTCCGAATTCCTGCCCGTCGGCCTGCTGCCGGCCATGGCTGCCGAACTGGATATCAGCAAGGGCCAGGCGGGGCTGATGATCACCACGCCCGGCATCGTTGCCGCGTTTGCCGCCATCTTCGTCACCGTCGGTTCGGGCCGCCTGGACCGCCGCATCGTGCTGCTGGCACTCACCGCCCTGCTGGTCGCTTCGAACCTGCTGGTGGCGCTGGCGCCCTCATATGGGGCGATATTACTGGGCCGCGCCATGCTGGGCGTGGGCGTCGGCGGCTTCTGGGCGATCGGCAGCGCCATCGGCCCGCGCCTGGTGGCGCAGCAACATGCGTCGCGCGCCATGTCCATCATCTTCGCCGGCGTCTCGCTGGGCACGGTGGCCGGCGTGCCGGCCGGCGCGCTGGTGGGCGAACTGGTGGGCTGGAGGGTCGCCTTCGGCGCGGCCAGCGCCATTGCCGTGCTGGTCTTCCTCGGCCAATTGTTGCTGCTGCCCAAGCTGCCACCGACACAGGCCATCCGCTTGCGCCAGTTGCCGATGATTTTCGGCATCCGCAAGGCCAGGCTGGGCCTGATCGCCACGGCCATGCTGTTCACGGGCCAGTTCGCCGCCTACACGTATATCGCACCCTTCCTCACGCAAATTTCGCACCTGTCCGCCGGCACGGTCAGCGCCATGCTGCTGGTATATGGCGCTTCCGGTTTCATCGGCAACCTCGTGGGCGGCTGGGCCGCCGGCCGCTACGAACGGGCCGCGCTGATGGTCACAGGTGCAGTGCTGGGCCTGTCCACCCTGGCCTTGGCCGCGTTCGGCAGCCATGCGCTCGCCGCCATGCTGCTGGTGGCCGTGTGGGGCTTCGGTTTCGGCGCCATGCCGATCGCCGTGCAAACGTGGATGTTCAAGGCGGCGCCGGACTTGATGGAAGGCAGCAGCGCGCTGTTTGTTGCGATTGTGCAAGTGTCGCTGGCGTCCGGCGCCCTGCTCGGTGGCATGGCCGTCGACCGGCTGGGCGTATCGAGCGCGATGGTGGTGGGCGGCCTGTTCGCCCTCGGCTGCGCGTTGACGATCGCGCTCTTCGGCAAGCCGCAGGCCAGCGCCAAGGCCGGCGCGTCCTGCATCGCATCGTAGGAAAGTGATATCAGATGCGGCCGCGCCGAAATTCGCCGAGGAATTTCAAGACTTCGGCCGGCGTCATCAAGACGTCCGCGTCGCCATGATACGCATACAGGAAGGGCGTGCCGCCCAGGCGGTCCGTCAGCTTGGCGAACAATAAAAAACGGCTGCCCAGCGGGTAGCGCTGCAGGTCCACCAGGCGGCGCGAACACTGCACGGCCAGTTCGGGCGAAAAGGCCTGGCCCGGCACGGGGCGAATTTCCACGCGGCCATCGATGGCGCGCGATTCGACGGCAACGTGCCGGTATGCATAAGTATCACGGGCCATGCCGCCACCTTGTCTTGAGTAAAGGCGCCATCTTAAGCGAAGATGGCGCCTGCCGTACTACTGCCCCACGATGCGCAGCAAGCGGCCGTTGTCCTCATCCGTCAGCGCATACAGGTAGCCGTCCGGTCCCTGGCGCACGTCGCGCACGCGCGCGCCGATTGCCAGGCGGTCCTGCCCCGTCACCTTGCCATTCGCATCGACGGCGATGCGGCGTATATCCTTGGCCGCCAGGCCGCCGCTGAAGATGCTGCCGCGCCAGGCGGCAATCTTGTCGCCCGTGTAGACGGCCAGCCCTGACGGCGCCGGCGACGGCACCCAGGCCACGCTCGGATTGATCATGCCCGCCACTTCATGCTTGCCGACGGGTTCATGCGTCTTGTAGTCGGCGCCATTGCTTTGCAGTGGCCAGCCGTAGTTGCCACCCGCCACCACCAGGTTCAGCTCGTCGCCGCCATACGGGCCATGTTCCGTGGCCCACACGCGGCCGGAAACGGGGTCGAGCGCCAGGCCTTGCACGTTGCGGTGTCCATATGACCAGATTTCCGGCAAGGCGCCCTTGGCCGCCAGCGGATTGCCGGGCGCCGGCTTGCCATCTTCCGTCAGGCGCAGGATGGAACCCTGGTGCGTGGCCAGGTTTTGCGCCTGCTCGCGCGCCAGGCGGTCGCCTATGCGCAGCGGTGGATTGCCGCCGTCGGCCACGCTCATCAGCAAGGTGCCGTCCGGTAACCACAACAGGCGCGAGCCGAAGTGCTGGCCGCCACTCTTGTCAGTCGCCACCTTGAACAGGGTCTGGATGCCCGTCACCTTCTTGCCGTCGAATACGCCGCGCACCAGGGTCGTGCGGTTCGCGTCATTGGTGCCCGTTGACAGCGTCATGTACACACGCGGATTCGGCTTGCTGGCATCCTGCGGGTGCAGCGTGATATCGAGCAAGCCGCCCTGCCCGCCCGTAAACACCTTGGGCATGCCTTCCAGCGCCACGTCGGTAAAAGTCTTGCCGTTCAGCAAATGCAAGCTGCCCTGCTTGCTGGTCACCAGCGCGCGCCCGTCGCCCAGCCAGGCAATGCCCCAAGGCTGGCGCACGCCTTCGGCGACCGTCTCGGCCTTCCATCCCTGTTTCGCGGCGGGCGGTTCGCCCGTGGCTTGCAGTTCGGCCCAGGCCGACGGCGCGGCGGCCAATGCCCATGCAAGCAAGATGCTGGTGCGGCGTAACTGGAACATGCTCTCTCCTGTCAGTGAATGATGCGAAGGTGGTGTATCAGGCGCGCAGCAGCAAGGCCACGGCTTCGGCCGCGATGCCTTCTTCACGGCCCAGGTAGCCCAGCTTTTCATTCGTCTTGGCCTTGATGTTGACCTGACCCACGGCGACGCCCAGGTCTTCGGCCACGTTGGCGCACATGGCGCCGATGTGCGGCGCCATCTTCGGGCGCTGGGCGATGATGGTGGCGTCGATATTGCCGATGATATAACCGGTGGCTTGCACGCGGCGCACGGCTTCGCGCAGCAGGGTGCGCGAATCGGCGCCCTTGAATTGCGCATCCGTATCGGGAAAATGGCGGCCAATGTCGCCCAGCGCGGCGGCGCCGAAGATGGCGTCGGTAATCGCGTGCAGCAGCACGTCCGCATCGGAATGGCCCAGCAAGCCCAGGTGATGGGGAATCTTCACGCCGCCGATGATCAGGTCGCGGTTTTCCACCAGCGCGTGGCAGTCATAGCCCTGGCCGATGCGGAAAGGAAGTACGGGAGTCGTTGTGTTCATGCGGGTCTCTCTGGAATTCAAGGATGTGCCAGGTACAGCTCGGCCGTGTGTATGTCGCGCGGTAAAGTGACCTTCAGATTGCGCGGATGGCCTTCGACCAGCCTGGGCGCCAGGCCCAGGGCTTCGACGGCGCTGGCGTCGTCCGTGATGGCGTGCGGGTCGGGCGCCTGCGACAGGGCCCGGTGCAGCAAGGCATAGGAAAACATTTGCGGCGTCTGCGCCAGCCACAGGTGATCACGCGGCACCGTCTGCGCCGACAGGCTGCCCGGCCCTGCCCGCTTGACGGTGTCGACCACGGGCAAGGCCAGCAAGCCACCGGCCGGATGGTCACCCACTTCAGTGATGAGCTTGCCGATCAGCGCTGGCGTCAGGCCCGGTCGCGCCGCGTCGTGCACCAGCACCTGGTCGAGGGCATCGATGCTGCCGTGCAAGGCCTGCAAGGCATTCAAGATCGTTTCCATGCGCGTGGCGCCACCGCAGCGCAACACGGTAACGCCGTACCCGGCGCCTTGATCTGGCACAAGCCCATCGATCTGCCCATCGTCTGCGCTGACGACGATGTACGTGTGCGCGATCAGGGGACTGGCGAGAAAGGCGTCAAGCGCGTGGCGCAGCATGGGCTTGCCCGCGATGGGTAAATATTGTTTGGGGCTGCCCGCTTCCATGCGCGCGCCCACGCCGGCGGCGGGGATCAGCGCAAAGTGGCGGACCGTGTTCGGTGCTGCTGTCATGCCATTCCTTGTCTAGTTGGCGGGCGCTGCCTTGCCCGACAGGATATTCTGGATCTCGCCTTTGCACGCCTTGCCCAGGCGTGCATATTCCTGCGGCGAATCGATGGCCGCCTGCAAGGTTTCCACCTTGCGCATTTCGGCCTTGACGTATGGCAACCAGCCCGTGTCGATCTCGCGCGCCAGCGCCGCCTTCGCCGTGCCGCTGGGCGCATACAGGGGCCGCGCCTCGAAGCGCTTGGCCAGGGCGGCGCGCACAGTCTTTTCCACGCGCGGCAAGTGTTCCATATAGGTTTTCATGTGCCGCAGCTCGTGCGTGAGTATTTCATCATACGCGCAAGTTCCGGGAGCAAACTCGCGGCCGATATAGATCACCACGGGCGCATACGTGAGGGTCACGGTAATCTGCGGCGCCACGCATTCATAGCCGCTGGCCGGATCCTGCAGCATGGGGCCGGCCAGGGCGATGGCCACACGCGAATCCGTCCTGGTCAATCCCAGCACCCAGGTATTCGCGCGCGCCGTCCCCTTCATCACCGTCAGGGCCTTGTACGGCAGGTGCGTATCGATGCTGTAGCCGTTCTGCTGCGCCGTCAGCACGGACACCGTCTTGCTGATCGTGTCTTCGCAGCGCACCTGGAACGGCGTGCGCGGCTGCGCCTGTGCACCCACGGTGACACAGGCAAGCAGCAGGAAAAGAGCCGTACGCATGCGCAGGATCAAGCCGCTTGCCAGGCGCCGCTGGTAATTTTGTCTAGCCAGAAGATACCGATGACGGTTTTCACATCCGTGATCGTGCCATCCTTGACCCAGTCGAGCAGCTGCGGCACCGTGGCGGTAAACGTTTCCAGAAATTCGCCCTCGTCGAGCTGGCGTTCGCCGGCCACCAGGCCGCGCGCCAGAAACAGTTCCAGGTGCTCGTCGGAATAGGCGATGGCGTTATGGATGGTGGAGACGAATTGCCAGTCGCTGGCCGTGTAGCCCGTTTCCTCCAGCAATTCGCGCTGGGCGCAAGCCAGGTGCGATTCTCCCGCATCGATCTTGCCAGCCGGGAATTCAATGAAGACCCGGTCCAGCGGATAGCGGTACTGGCGTTCCATCAGCACCGTGCCATCGTCGAGCAGCGGCAGGATGACGACGGCGCCAGGATGCAGGACGAATTCACGCGCCGTGATCTTGCCGTCAGGCAGGGCGACACGGTCGCGCTGCACGCGCAAGAAGCCCCCTTGGTAGACGAGCTCGCCGTCCACCTTGGTTTCAGTTAAATTCATATCCATGCGTTCTGTATCCATACCTTGATTATGCTCAATAAAAAAAAACGGCGCCAGAGGCGCCGCTTTCGGAGGGGAGGAACACTGACAAAACCGTAGCGAGCGGCAGTGATTTGTGGCTGAGAAGCGGAACTGTGCTGTAGCACAGTGAGCATCGCAGGCCGCAAAGCGCGACGCGCAGCAGGTTTGGTCAGCGTTCTAGCGACGTTTGCGCAGATAGCGTGTTACGAAGCCGGGAAAGGCCAGCACCAGGAACAGGCATCCGGTGATGGCGTAAAACTCCCACGTCTGCGGGAAGCCGTTGCCGATGCGCGCTTCGAGCGCGAACGCCACGGCGCCGACGATGAAGTACAGAATCACCATCTCCAGCAGGCGCAGCGCCAGCGGCTTGCGCCAGCCTTTGCCGTCCTCTGCCTGCGCCGCCTTTTTCAGGGGCACGGCGGCAAACAGTTTCTCGTTCAAGAATGGCAGGTTGGCGCCCAGGATGCCCAGGGCGATCACCAGCCAGCTCGAGGCGGTGACATCCATCGGTCAGGACGCCAGGGTCTTGGTGATGGCTGTCGCGCAGGCAGCCAGGATGCTGTTAGGCATCACACCGAGGGCCAGGACGAACACGCCGTTCAGGGCCAGCACGACGCGCATGTCGCCATGCACGACCAGCGCGTTGGTGTCCGTCGGCTCATCGAACCACATCATTTTCACGACGCGCAGGTAGTAGAAGGCGCCGATCAGCGAGAACAGCACGGCAGCGATGGTCAGCCACAGCTGGCCGGTAGCCAGCACGGAGGCCAGCACCGAGTACTTGGCCATGAAGCCCATCAGCGGCGGCACGCCGGCCAGCGAGAACATGAACAGGGTCATCACCAGCGCGAAAATCGGGCTGCGTTTGCCCAGGCCCTTGAAGTCGGCCAGTTCTTCTGCTTCGAAACCATTACGTGCCAGCAACATGATCACGCCAAAGGTACCCAGGGTGGTGAACACGTAGGTGATGACGTAGTACATCGAGGCGCCGTAGGCGGTGGCCGCGCCAGCCGCGTTCAGGGTGTTGTTCGGCGCATCGACGGTGCCGGACAGCAGACCCAGGAGAACGAAGCCCATTTGCGCGATGGTCGAATACGCCAGCATGCGCTTCAAATTGGTTTGCGCGATAGCGGTGAAGTTACCGATTGCCAGCGACATCACGGCCAGTACCAGCAGCATTTGCTGCCAGTCATGCGCCATCGGCAGCAAGCCCTCGCCCAGCAAACGCAGGGTGATGGCGAACGCGGCCAGTTTCGGCGCGCCGCCCAGCAGCAGGGTCACGGCTGTCGGCGAACCTTGATACACGTCAGGCACCCACATGTGGAATGGCACGACGCCCAGTTTGAAGGCCAGGCCGGCTACCAGGAAGACCAGGCCGAAGACCATGATGGTGCCGTTGGTCTTGCCGTTTTCCAGCGCCACGCGCAGTTCACCCAGGTCCAGCGTGCCGGAGGCACCGTACAGCATGGAGATACCGTACAACATGAAACCGGAAGCCAGCGCGCCCAGGATGAAGTATTTCATGGCCGCTTCCGTGGCCTTGGCATTATCACGGCGCAAGGCGATCAGCGCGTACAGCGACAGCGACATCAGTTCCAGACCCAGGTAGATGATCAGGAAGTTGTTGGCCGAGATCATGATCATCTGGCCCAGCAGTGCAAACAGGGCCAGCACGTAGAACTCGCCGCCCAGGTTACCCGACAGCATGCTGCGGTCGGTGGCATAGGCACGCGAGTAGATCAGGGTCAGCGCCACGGCGCCGTACGAGAACAGTTTCAACAGCTGCGACATCGGGTCCGACACGAACATGTTGTGGAACGTGTAGACGGTGGTGCCCGCGTTGAAGTCGCCCACGGTCAGCAAGGCGCAGCCTGCCAAAGTCAGCAGCGACAGCGCATAGGTGATCGATCGCTTCGCCGCAGGCAAGAACATATCGATCAGCAAGAGCGCCGACGTGGCGATCAGCAGAAAGATTTCCGCGTACAGCGGTACCAGATTAGGTGCATTAGTCATGTTATCGGTCTTCTATTTAAGGCAACTTGCTGATGGCGACATGCTGCAACAGGTCGGCAACCGAAGTTTGCATCGTGTCGGTGAACGGGGCTGGGTACAGACCCATCACGAGCACGGCGATGGCCAGCACAGCAAGCATGAAGAATTCACGCTTGTTAATGTCGGTCAATTCGGCCACATGCTTGTTCTTGATCTTGCCGAACACCACGCGCTTGGCCATCCACAGCGAGTACGCCGCGCCCCAGATCAGTGCCGTTGCAGCCAGCAGACCAATCCAGAAGTTGTATTTCACCGCGCCCAGGATCACCATGAACTCGCCGACGAAGCCGGAAGTCGCTGGCAAGCCGCAGTTGGCCATCGAGAACAGCACGAAGAAGGCGGCAAATTTCGGCATGCGGTTTACGACGCCGCCGTAGTCGGCGATGTTGCGGGTATGCATGCGGTCATACAGCACGCCGATGCACAGGAACATCGCGCCGGAGATGAAGCCGTGCGAGACCATCTGCACGATACCGCCCTGCACCGAGATGTCGTTGAACATGAAGAAGCCCAGGGTGACAAAACCCATGTGCGCGATCGACGAATAGGCGACCAGTTTTTTCATGTCGGTTTGCACCAGGGCAACCAGACCGATATAGATGACGGCGATCAGCGACAAGGCGATCATGAAGCCCGACAGGTAGTGGCTGGCGTCCGGCGTGATCGGCAGCGAGAAACGCAGGAAGCCGTAGGCGCCCAGTTTCAGCATGATGGCGGCCAGCACGGCGGAACCACCGGTAGGCGCTTCCACGTGGACGTCCGGCAACCACGTGTGAACGGGGAACATCGGCACTTTCACCGCGAAGGCCATCAGGAAGGCCAGGAAGATGAAGATCTGTTCGTTCATCGTCAGCTTGAATGCATGCCAGGCCAGGATGTCGAAGCTACCCGTCACATTGCGCAGGTAGATGATGGCAACCAGGGTCAGCAGCGAACCGAAGAAGGTGTACAGGAAGAACTTGAACGACGCGTACACGCGGTTCGAACCACCCCAGATACCGATGATGATGAACATCGGGATCAGGGTTGCTTCAAAGAAGAAGTAGAACAGCAAGCCGTCCAGCGCGCAGAACACGCCGATCATCAGGCCCGACAGGATCAAAAAGGCACCCATGTACTGGGCGATGCGCTTCTCGATCACTTGCCAGGCCGAAATGACGACGATGACCGTGATGAAGGCCGTCAGTGGAATGAACCACAGCGACAGGCCGTCGATACCCAGCGAGTACCAGATATTGAAGGTGGCTATCCACGGTGCTTTTTCGACGAATTGCATGCCGTGTGCGGCGTTGTCGAAATGCTGGATCAGCGGCAAGGTGCACAGCATGCTGAGCACCGCGCCAGCCAGCGACAGCCAGCGGGTAAAGCCCGCTTTGCTGTCACGGCCGAGAGCCAGGACCAGGACGCCGCAAATGATCGGCACCCAGATCGACAGACTCAGGTAAGGAGGTAGTGTAGAAATCGTAGACTGCATCATGGTTCTCAGTATTCTTTTATCAGGTCAGCTTACTTAGCGGGCCAGAATGGCAGGAAATAGATCAGGAAGCCCAGCACGCCCAGGATCATCACGAATGCATAGTGATAGATGTAGCCGGTCTGCAACACTCGCGACAGCGAGGACAGCCAGGCGACAACCTTGGCGCTGCCATTGACGACGAAACCGTCGATCAGCTTCTTGTCACCGAAGTTCCACAGGCCATTACCCAGCAAGCGGGCACCGCCGGCGAACACGACTTCATTGAACTTGTCCATGTAGTACTTGTTGTCCAGCAGGGTGTGGATCGCGTGGAACTTGGCAAAGAACCAGGCCGGTACACGCGGGTTGACCATGTAGCAGTAGTAGGCTGCCACCACGCCGGACAATGCCAGCCAGAACGGAGCCGTCGACAGGCCGTGGATCGCCATCGCCATCGCGCCGTGGAATTCATGCGACAACTCTTCCATTGCTGGATGGTTTTCGCCAACAAAAATCACGCCCTTGAAGAAATCGCCATGCAGCATCGGGCCGATAGTCAGGTAACCGATCAGCAGCGACGGGATCGCCAGCATCACCAGCGGGAACCATACGACGAATGGGGATTCATGCGGCTTCTGGCCAGGTTCCAGACCGTGGTGGCCGTGGTCATCCTCTTCCTCTTCGTGATGGTCATCATGTGCATCGCCGTGCGCGCCATGGGCCGCTTTCGGTGCGTGATGGTCGTCATGGCCGTGCGCATGCGCCTGGCCGAAACGTTCCTTGCCGTGGAAGACGAGGAAATACATGCGGAACGAGTAGAACGCGGTAACGAAGACGCCAGCCAGTACGGCGAACTGGGCAAAGCCAGCACCCCAGATGTGCGTTGCTTCGACGGCTTCGATGATGCTGTCTTTCGAGTAGAAACCGGAGAACAGCGGCGTGCCGATCAGGGCCAGCGAACCGACCAGCGACGTGATCCAGGTGATCGGCATGTACTTGCGCAGGCCGCCCATGTTGCGGATGTCCTGGTCATGGTGCATGCCGATGATGACGGAACCGGCGCCCAGGAACAGCAGTGCCTTGAAGAATGCGTGCGTCATCAGGTGGAACACGGCCACGGAGTACGCGGACGAGCCCAGCGCGACAGTCATGTAGCCCAGTTGCGACAGGGTCGAGTAAGCGACGACGCGCTTGATGTCGTTCTGGATGATGCCCAGGAAACCCATGAACAGCGCCGTGATGGAGCCAATCACCAGGATGAAGGACAGTGCCGTGTCGGATAGTTCGAACAGCGGCGACATGCGCGAGACCATGAAGATACCGGCCGTCACCATCGTCGCGGCGTGAATCAGTGCCGAGATCGGGGTAGGACCTTCCATCGAGTCAGGCAGCCATACGTGCAGCGGGAACTGCGCCGATTTGCCCATCGCGCCGATGAACAGGCAGATGCAGGCAACGGTCAGCAGCGCCCAGTCGGTACCAGGCAAGCTCAACAGCGCCAATTCGTCTTTCTTGGCGAACACTTCCTGGTAGTTCATGGTGCCGGCGTAAGCCAGCAGCAGGCCGATGCCCAGGATGAAGCCGAAGTCGCCCACGCGGTTGACCAGGAAAGCCTTCATGTTGGCCACGATGGCCGTCGGACGCTGGTACCAGAAGCCGATCAGCAGGTAAGAGACCAGGCCCACGGCTTCCCAACCGAAGAACAGTTGCAGGAAGTTGTTGGCCATGACCAGCATCAGCATCGAGAACGTGAACAGCGAGATGTAGGCGAAGAAGCGGTTGTAGCCTTCGTCGTCCTTCATGTAGCCGATCGTGTAGATGTGCACCATCAGGGAGACGAAGGTGACCACGCACATCATCATCGCCGACAGCGAATCGATCTGGAAGCCCACTTCCATCTTCAGGGTGCCGATCGTCATCCAGTTATAGATCGTGCCATTGAATGTCGCGCCATCCATCACTGCCAGCAATGTCTGCACGGACAGGATGAACGCAATCAGTACGCCAAGGATCGTCGCGGTATGCGACGTCTTGCGTCCGACCAAATTACCCAGGAACTGGGTGCCAAGCAAACCTGCAATCGCGGCACCGGCCAGCGGCGCCAGCGGTACGGCAAGAAGGAGGTTAGGGTTGAGGAGTTGCCCCGCCATGATGAACCTTAATCGTTATTATTCGAGAGATCGAGTCTGAAAAACATCAGCCTTTAAGGCTGTCCAGGTCTTCGACGTTGATGGTATCCAGATTACGGAACATCACCACCAGAATAGCCAGACCGATAGCCGACTCAGCGGCGGCAACCGTCAGGATGAAGAAAACGAAGATCTGACCGGCCGCGTCGCCCATGAAATGGGAGAACGCGATGAAATTCATATTCACCGCCAGCAGCATCAATTCGATTGCCATCAGCAATACGATGATGTTCTTGCGATTCAGGAAAATACCGACGATCGAGATTGCGAACAGGATCGCGCCCAGGACCAGAAAATGTGTGAGCGATAATGTCATGGTGCCTCCTTAACTTCCGGCTCAGCCGCAGGACGCTCGACGACCGCGTCCATCTTGATGATCTTCAGGCGGTCGTTGCGCTTGACGCGTACCGCATCGCCCGGAGCAAAATGCTTGGTGTCCTTGCGTTTGCGCAGGGTCAGTGCAACCGCGGCAACGATGGCCACCAGCAGCACGACGGCAGCGATCTCGAAGGCGAACACATATTTCGTGTAGATCAGCAGGCCCAGTTCCTTGGTGCCGCCCAGATTGACGTTCACCGGAGCGATGCTAGGCGCAAAGTTGCGGAAACCGTGCCACAGGACAGCGGCCATTTCCAGCACGATGATCACGCCCACCGTCACGGACAGCGGCAGGTAGCCCCAGAAACCTTCGCGCATGCGGTCGATATTGATATCGAGCATCATGACCACGAAGAGGAACAGCACCATCACGGCGCCGACATACACCAATACCAGCACGATGGCCAGAAATTCAGCTTGCAGCAGCATCCAGATGCCCGCTGCGGAAAAGAAGGACAGTACCAGGAACAGTACTGCGTGGACCGGATTACGGGCCGTGATAACGCGCGTCGCTGCCAGAATCAAGATCAGCGCAAAGGCGTAAAACAAAATTGTTTTAAAGTCCATAAAAAACCCAATAGACGTACAGATGAACGAGGGGCGCGCCGTAGCCAGAGGCTACGGCGCATCCATCAGCGATAAGGTGCGTCGGCGGCGCGCGCAGCGGCGATGTCATTTTCATAACGATCACCCACGGCCAGCAACATCTCTTTCGTGTAATACAAATCCCCGCGTTTCTCGCCGTGGTATTCCAGGATTTGCGTCTCGACGATCGAATCGACCGGGCAGGACTCTTCGCAGAAACCGCAGAAGATGCACTTGGTCAAGTCAATATCGTAACGCGTGGTGCGGCGCGAACCGTCGTCACGCTGTTCCGATTCGATCGTGATGGCCATCGCCGGGCAAACTGCTTCGCACAGTTTGCAGGCGATGCAACGTTCCTCGCCGTTCGGGTAGCGGCGCAGCGCGTGCAAGCCACGGAAACGCGGCGAGATCGGTGTCTTCTCTTCCGGGAATTGCACCGTGATCTTGCGCGAAAACATGTACTTGCCTGTCAGCGCCATGCCCTTGATCAGCTCGCCTAACAAGAGGCTGCTGAAGAAATCTTTTACCTTATCCATTCGTATGCACTCTCTTACTTCCAAATATTCCAGGATGTCTGCATCCAGGCAGCGACGAAGACCAGGTAGACCAGCGTCAACGGGATAAACACTTTCCAGCCGAGGCGCATGATCTGGTCATAACGGTAGCGTGGGAAAGTACCGCGCACCCAGATGAACACCGACACGATGAAGAAGGTCTTGGCGAACAGCCAGAAGAAGCCGCCGAAACCACCCCAGAACTCAAGGAAAGCAAATGGTGCGGACCAGCCACCGAGGAACATGATCGAAGCCAGGGCGCCGATCAGTATCATGTTGGCGTATTCAGCCAGCATGAACATGGCGTAGGCCATGCCCGAGTACTCGACCATGTGGCCGGCAACGATTTCCGACTCGCCTTCGACGACGTCGAATGGGTGACGGTTGGCTTCAGCCAGGCCCGACACCAGGTAAATGACGAACATCGGCAGCAGCGGCAACCAGTTCCACGACAGGAAGTTCACGCCCTTGTCAGCGAAGAAGCCGATTTGCTGGCCGCTAACGATGTCGATGAAATTCAGGCTGCCCGATACCATCAGCACGATGACCATCACGAAGCCCATCGGGATTTCATACGAAATCATCTGTGCCGAAGCGCGCATGGCGCCCATGAACGAGTACTTCGAGTTCGACGCCCAGCCGGCGATGATGATGCCGTAGACTTCCATCGAGGTAATCGCCAGCAGCATCAGCAAGCCCGCGTTGACGTTGGCCAGCACGGCTTGCGGACCGAACGGCACGACCGACCAGGCAGCCAGGGCCGGCATGATGGTCATGATCGGACCGATCACGAACAAGCCCTTGGCGGCCTTGGACGGGATGATGATCTCTTTGAACAAGAGTTTCAGCGCATCGGCGATAGGCTGCAGCAAGCCCAATGGGCCCACGCGGTTCGGACCGACACGGATCTGAATCCAGCCGATCAGCTTGCGTTCCCACAAGGTCAGGTAGGCAACCAGGCCCATCAGCGGCAACAGCACGCACAGGATCTTGATCAGGGTCCAGAAGAACGGCCAGGAGCCGCCCAGCAAATCCTGGCCACCGCTGTTGATGACGTTTACAAATTCAGGCAGAGCCATCAGATTTTCCCCTCTGCTGTTTCAACTGTGATGTCACCGAACATGCCGCCCAGGCTAGCCGTCGAGGCATGCGCCGCCGACACTTTGACCACATTGGCTGGCAGGCCGGCATGAATAGCCGCCACCAGAATGGCGCTGCCGGAGCCTTGCGCCACTTTGACCTTGTCGCCTGCCTTGATGCCCAGCTTGTCAGCCAGCGCCAGGGACAGGTGCGCTTGCGGCGCGGCGCCATCGACCGTGCGTTGCAAAGGTTCGGAGCGGCGTACCAGCGCGTCGGCGAAGTAGATCGGCACGTCGGCGATGCGTTGCAGCGCCGGCGAGGCCGGTGCGTAGCTTGCCGCTTCCGGTGCGTTCTTGGCGATATTGTTCAGCTGTGCCGACAGATCGGTCACGCCAGCGCCAAACGCTTCGTCGCGGATCGCTTCGGAGGTGTCGTAGTCGAAACCGGCCAGGCCCAGGATGTTGCCCAGCACGCGCAGCACTTTCCAGGCTGGACGGGTTTCCGCCAGCGGTTTCACGGTGCCGTTGAAGCTTTGCGCGCGGCCTTCGCAGTTCACGAAGGTACCCGAGGTTTCAGCGAACGGCGCGATCGGCAGCAAGACATCGGCGTAATCCATGCCGTGCTTGAAGGCCGACATCGCCACGACCATGTCGGCGCCATCCAGGGCGGCGCGGGCCGTTTGTGGATTGGCAGCATCGAGTTCCGGCTCGGCGTGCAGCAGCACGTAAGCTTTCTTCGGCACGGCAAAGGCAGCTTGCACATTGGTGCGCGGCTTGGCGACCAGGTGCGCGCCAACCGTGTTGGCCGCTTCCGTCAGGTAACCGAGCTTGGCGCCCGTCTGTTCGGCGATCCATTGCGCGGCAGCATGCAGTTGCGACGCTTGCGGGTGTTGCGTTGCCGCGTTACCCAGCAGCACGGCGCCATGATCGCCAGCCATCAGGCTGGCGGCGATGGCGACAGCCACGTCCGAAGCGGTCACCGCTTCAAAACCGTTTGGCGCGGCGATTTCTTTCGCTTTAGCAACAGCAGCGACCACTTCCGACAGGGCCGCCAGCCAATCGCTAGGCGCCACGATCATCTTGTTGGCGATGGTGATCAGTTGATCATCGTCCGAGGCGTGCAGGATGGACAGCTTGGCGCCGCCCTTGACGGACGCGCGCAGACGCGTAGCCAGCAATGGGTGATCCTTGCGCAGGAACGAGCCGATGACGAAGGCGCGCTTGATCTGGCCAAATTCATTGATCGGCATGCCCAGCCATGGCTTGACGCCGGCATCGAGCGCGAAGTCGGTCTGGCGCAGGCGGAAGTCAACGTTCTCGGAACCGAGGCCGTGGACGACTTTTTGCAGCAGGACCAGCTCTTCGACGGTCGAATGCGGGGTGGCCAGCGCGGCGATGGCGTCAGCGCCATGCTCATGCTTGATATTTTTCAAACCGTGCGCCACGTATTCCAGCGCCGTTTGCCAATCGACTTCTTTCCACTCGTTGCCTTGTTTCAGCATCGGGGAAGTCAGGCGTTCAGCGCTGTCCAGCGCTTCGTACGAGAAACGATCCTTGTCCGAGATCCAGCACTCGTTGACAGCTTCGTTTTCCAGTGGCAATACGCGCTTGACCTTGCCAGCTTTCACTTGCACGATCAAGTTGGTACCCAGACCGTCATGCGGGCTGACCGATTTGCGGCGCGACAGTTCCCACGTACGGGCGCTGTAACGGAATGGCTTCGAGGTCAGTGCGCCGACGGGGCACAGGTCGATCATGTTGCCCGACAGTTCGGAGTCGACCGTCTGGCCAACAAACGACACGATTTCCGAGTGTTCGCCGCGGCCGATCATGCCCAGCTCCATCACGCCGGCCACTTCCTGGCCAAAGCGTACGCAACGGGTGCACTGGATGCAGCGCGACATTTCCTGCATGGAAACCAGCGGACCGGCTTCCTTCGGCTGCACCACGCGCTTGTCTTCCTTGTAGCGCGATTCGCTCTTGCCGTAGCCCACTGCCAAGTCTTGCAACTGGCATTCGCCGCCCTGATCGCAGATAGGGCAATCAAGCGGGTGGTTAATCAGCAAGAATTCCATGACCGACTTTTGCGCCTGCACAGCTTTATCGCTGGCGGAGCGCACGATCATGCCGGCACTGACCGGGGTCGCACAAGCGGGCAAAGGCTTGGGCGCCTTTTCCACTTCGACCAGGCACATGCGGCAGTTCGCTGCGATCGACAATTTCTTGTGATAGCAGAAGTGCGGAATGTAGGTTCCCAATTTGTTGGCGGCGTCCATCACCATGCTACCAGCAGGGACTTCGACTTTTTTGCCGTCTATTTCGATTTCAACCATGGTGATCGTTACCTGACGCAGCTTAGATATATGCGGGCACTAAGCAATGCTTGTGCTCGATATGATATTCAAATTCTTCACGGAAATTCTTAATGAAGGCCCGTACCGGCATGGCAGCCGCATCGCCCAGCGCGCAAATGGTGCGGCCCTGGATGTTGTCGGCGATCGAGTTGAGCATGTCCAGGTCGTCTGGACGACCCTGCCCCTGCTCGATGCGATGCACCATGCGGTACATCCAGCCTGTGCCTTCACGGCAAGGCGTACACTGGCCGCACGATTCTTCAAAATAGAAGTAGGACAGGCGTTCCAGCGCCTTCACCATGCAGCGTGTTTCGTCCATCACGATGACAGCACCCGAACCCAACATCGAACCGGCTTTCGCGATCGAGTCATAGTCCAGGTCGGTCTGCATCATGATGTCGCCGCGGATCACCGGAGCGGACGAACCGCCAGGGATCACGGCCTTGATCTTTTTGCCACCGCGCATGCCGCCTGCCAGTTCCAGCAGGGTCGCAAACGGGGTGCCGAGCGGCACTTCATAGTTGCCCGGTTTTTCCACGTCGCCCGAGATCGAGAAGATCTTCGAACCGCCATTGTTCGGCTTGCCCATCGCCAGGTATTTCTCTGGACCGATGTTCAGCACGAAGGGCACGGCCGCGAAGGTTTCCGTGTTGTTGATCGTCGTCGGCTTGCCGTACAGGCCAAACGAGGCGGGGAAAGGCGGCTTGAAGCGCGGCTGGCCTTTCTTGCCTTCCAGCGATTCGAGCAGGGCCGTTTCTTCGCCGCAGATGTAAGCGCCATAACCATGGTGCGCATGCAACTGGAACGAGAATTCGCTGCCCATGATCTTGTCGCCCAGGAAACCGGCGGCACGCGCCTCTTCCAGCGCTTCTTCGAAACGCAGGTATTCCTGGAAGATTTCACCGTGGATATAGTTATAGCCGACGGTGATGCCCATCGCATAAGCGCCAATGGCCATGCCTTCGATCAGCGCATGGGGATTGTAACGAATGATGTCGCGGTCCTTGAAAGTACCCGGTTCGCCTTCATCTGTATTGCAGACGAGGTATTTCTGACCCGGGAACTGGCGCGGCATAAAGCTCCACTTCAAGCCGGTAGGGAAACCCGCGCCGCCACGGCCGCGCAAGGACGAAGCCTTGAGGTCGGCGATGATCTGTTCCGGCGTGATTTTCTCTTCCAGGATACGCCGCAGGGCCGAATAGCCGCCGCGGTTCACATAGTCTTGCAAATGCCAGTTCTTGCCATCCAGATCCTTCAGGATCAATGGATCGATATGGCGGTTGTGGAGTGACGTCATTTCTTGAGTTCCTCCAGCATGGCGTCGATTTTCTCGTTCGACATCCAGCTGCACATGGTTTTATTACTGACCAGCAAGACAGGCGCATCGCCGCAAGCACCCATGCACTCGCCTTCAACCAGGGTGAACTGGCCGTCTGCGGTGGTTTCGCGGAAATCGATACCCAGTTTCTGCTTCAGGTACTCTGCAGCGCGCACGCCGCCCGACAGGGCGCATGGCAGGTTGGTGCACACGGTAATCTTGTGCTTGCCCACGGGCTTGACGTTGTACATATTGTAGAACGTGGCCACTTCCTGCACGGCAATCGCCGGCATGCCGATGTAATCGGCCAGTTCCTTCATGGTTTCCGGCGCCAGCCAGCCCAGTTCATCCTGGGCATGGGCCAGCGCGGCCATGACGGCCGACTGACGCTGGTCGGCCGGGTACTTGGCCAGCTCGCGGTCAATTTTCTTATAGCATTGCTCTGATAACAACATACTTTTTGCCTCTTAGCGGTCAATACTGCCGAACACGATATCTTGCGTCCCGATGATGGTCACGGCGTCGGCAAGCATGTGCCCACGCGCCATCTCGTCGAGCGACTGCAAGTGAGCGTAGTCTGGCGCGCGCAGTTTCATGCGGTACGGCTTGTTGGCGCCATCGGACACCAGGTACACGCCGAACTCGCCCTTCGGATGTTCCACGGCGCTGTAGGCCTCGCCTGGCGGCACGTGGAAACCTTCGGTAAACAGCTTGAAGTGGTGAATCAGCGATTCCATGTTGGTCTTCATGTCGACGCGGCCCGGAGGCGCTACCTTGCGGTTGCTGGTCATGACAGGACCTTCATTGTTGCGCAGCCACTCCACGCATTGCTTGATGATGCGGTTCGACTGGCGCAGCTCTTCCACGCGGACCAGGTAGCGGTCGTAGCAATCGCCGTTGGTGCCGATAGGAATGTCGAAATCCATCAGGTCGTACACTTCGTACGGCTGTTTCTTGCGCAAGTCCCACTGCACGCCCGAGCCGCGCAGCATGGCGCCCGTAAAGCCCATGGCCAGCGCATCTTCCGGGGACACCACGCCGATGCCGACGGTACGCTGTTTCCAGATACGGTTGTCGGTCAGCAAGGTTTCGTACTCGTCCACGGAATTCGGGAAACGGCGCGCGAAGTCTTCGATGAAGTCCAGCAGGGAACCCTGGCGGTTTTCATTCAGCTTGGAAATCGCCTTGGCATTGCGAATGATCGACGCCTTGTGCTGCGGCATTGCGTCCGGCAAGTCGCGGTACACGCCGCCCGGACGGTAGTAGGCTGCGTGCATGCGCGCGCCCGAGACTGCCTCGTAGGCGTCGAACAAGTCTTCGCGGTCGCGGAAGCAATACAGGAACGGGCCCATGGCGCCAACGTCCAGCGCGTGGGTGCCCAGCCACATCAGGTGATTCAGGATGCGCGTCATTTCGTCGAACATGACGCGGATGTATTGCGCGCGCAGCGGCACTTCCAGGCCCAGCATCTTTTCGATGGCCATCACGTACGCATGCTCATTGCACATCATCGACACATAGTCGAGACGGTCCATGTACGGCACGGATTGCAGATAGGTCTTTTGCTCGGCCAGCTTTTCGGTGGCGCGGTGCAACAGGCCGATATGCGGGTCGGCACGCTGGATGACTTCGCCATCCATCTCCAGCACCAGGCGCAGCACACCGTGCGCGGCCGGATGCTGTGGCCCAAAGTTCAGGGTGTAGTTCTTAATCTCAGCCATTATTTCATCCCGTAATGTTCTTCGCGGATCACGCGCGGCACGTTTTCCCGCGGCTCGATCGTCACGGGCTGGTAAATCACGCGCTTCTGTTCCGGATCGTAGCGCATCTCGACATAGCCGGAGACGGGGAAATCCTTGCGGAACGGATGGCCGATGAAACCGTAGTCGGTCAGCAGGCGGCGCAAGTCGTTGTGGCCTTCGAAGAGGATGCCCAGCAAGTCGAACGCTTCGCGCTCATACCAGTTGACGGCACGCCAGATGTTCACCACGGAGGGCAGCAGCGGCATGTCGTCGTCCGGTGCGAATACGCGCACGCGCACGCGCCAGTTGTGCTTGACCGACAGCAAGTGCGAGACGGCCGCAAAACGCAGGCCATCCCAGCTACCGTCGCCATAGGTCGAGTAGTCGACGCCACACAGGTCGAGCAATTGCTCGAAATGCAGGGTCGGATCGTCGCGCAAGGTCTGCATCACGGCCAGGTAGTCCTCGGCCTTGACGACCAGGGTGACTTCGCCCAGCGCAACCGTCGTGCTAACGCGATCACCCAAGGCAGTGCCGAGGGCGTTTTGCAATACTTCTAAATGTGTTGTCATAATCTGAAGCGGCCCGGTTAGCGTGCGATCGTGCTGGTACGCTTGATCTTGTTCTGCAACTGCATGATGCCGTACAGCAAGGCTTCAGCGGTCGGAGGACAGCCAGGCACATACACGTCGACAGGCACGATGCGGTCGCAGCCGCGCACCACAGAATAGGAGTAATGGTAGTACCCGCCGCCATTGGCGCAGGAACCCATCGAGATGACCCAGCGTGGCTCTGCCATCTGGTCGTAGACCTTGCGCAAGGCCGGCGCCATCTTGTTGCACAGGGTGCCGGCAACGATCATGACGTCGGACTGACGCGGCGACGGACGAAACACGACGCCGAAACGGTCCATATCGTAGCGGGCTGCGCCCACATGCATCATTTCGACCGCACAGCAGGCCAGACCGAACGTCATCGGGAACATAGACCCGGTGCGCGCCCAGTTGATCAGCTTGTCGGCCGAGGTGGTGATGAAACCTTCGCTTAATACGCCTTCAATAGCCATGGCTTATTCCCAGTCAAGGGCACCTTTCTTCCAAATGTACCAAAATCCGACCACGAATTCAGCGATGAATACCATCATCGTGACGAAACCGGCCCAACCCAGGTCGCGCATTGCAACGCCCCACGGGAAAAAGAATGCCGTTTCCAGATCGAACAAAATAAACAGGATTGCGACCAGATAGTAGCGCACATCAAATTTCATGCGCGCGTCTTCGAATGCTTCAAAGCCACATTCGTACGGGGAGAGTTTTGCTGCGTCAGGCTTGTTAGGACCTAACAGGCGCCCCAGGAGCTGGGGAGCGATACCGACACCAAGGCCGATAATAATAAACAGCAGGACGGGGAAGTAATTTTCGAGGTTCACGATTGATAAGCTTATATTGAACGATCGGTTAAATGAGGACGCTGCGATCATTTGCAGCGTATCTAACGCACGACCCCAATCAAAGCTAAGACCAGGATCGAACGACACATCCTCGTAAAAAAAGCCAGCAACTTTGTACGAGCCATGGCTCGTGCGCCGTTGCTGGCTTCTGATTTCTGGTGCCGACGACGAGACTCGAACTCGTACAGCTTTCGCCACTACCCCCTCAAGATAGCGTGTCTACCAATTTCACCACGTCGGCGGTAAGGCCCGTATTCTACTCTGCTTTGCCGCTAAAGTTAATGCACAAATGCATCAAAACACAGATAAAAACGATAAATTTTTACATCTTCCAGCGCGTCACGATTTTTTCCTGCCGCGCTGCTAAAACATTGAGCAATAATCTGCCCGTAATGAGAACTACTCTCGATGAGGTATCGAGATGCTGCTCAGTGACGACACAATTACTTCGGAATCGCGCCTGCCGGAGTGCTGGCAACCGGTGCCGCAGCTGCCGGAGCGCTGGCGACCGGTGCTGCTGCAGGTACCGTCGTCGGGATCGCGCCCGCACCGGTGACTGGCACTGGCTTGACGACCTTATCCATCACGCCGCCGCCGACAGTGGTGGCGCGCTGATTGGCCATCAGCGACAGGGCCAGGGTGGCGCCAAAGAAGATCGCGGCGGCAACGCCCGTCGACTTCGACATGAAGTTCGACGAACCCGTCGCACCGAACAGGCTGCCCGAGGCGCCCGAACCGAAGGCGGCACCCATGTCGGCGCCCTTGCCGTGCTGCAGCAACACCAGCGCGATAATCGACAATGCCGAAATAACCTGTACTACCACTACCAGATTGAACATCATGTTCATTGCAATTCCATTCTTAGTTTAAATTAATTCAATCAGCGGCGTGAATAATCGCCAGGAAATCCACCGCCTTCAATGCTGCACCACCGATCAGACCGCCATCGATATCCGGCATCGCCATCAATTCTTTTGCGTTCTCCGGCTTCATGCTGCCGCCGTACAGGATTTGCACGCCGGCCGCCGCTACCGCATTCTTTGCCGCCAGCTGGCCGCGCAACACCTGATGCACGTCCTGCGCCATTTGCGGCGTGGCTGTCTTGCCAGTGCCGATGGCCCAGACTGGCTCGTAGGCCAGCACCAGTTTCGCCACGTCGTCGGCGGAAATCGCCGCCAGCACGGCGCCCAACTGCTGCGCCACGACCGCGTCGGTCTGGCCCGCTTCGCGCTGCGCCAGCGTTTCGCCGATGCAAACGATAGGCGTAATGCCCGCCGCCAGCGCAGCTACCGTCTTGGCCGCCACCAGCGCATCGCTCTCGCCATGGTAGGCGCGGCGCTCGGAATGCCCGATCACCACATAGCTGCAGCCAAAATCCTGCAGCATCGCGACCGAGATTTCGCCCGTGTAGGCGCCGCTGGCGTGCGCGGACACATCCTGCGCGCCCCAACCAAGAGCCGTGCCTGCCAATTGCGTCTGGCACTGCGCCAGATACGGCGCGGGCACACAGACGGCGCTGGCGGCGCCAGAGGCAGCCAGGCCAGCAACTATTTCAGACAATAACACCGCGTTCGAGGTGCGACTGCCGTTCATTTTCCAATTTCCGACGACGAGTTTGCGACGCATAGTAGCCTAAATTCTAATAACCCGTCATTCTAACTCCGGCGCCGATGCCGGTCAAACAGGCAGTGCCCCGTTTCAGGCAACTTGCAACATGATCTTGCCTACATGCGTGCTCGCTTCCATCAAGGCATGCGCCTCGTTGGCTTTTTCCAATGGGAAGGTTTGATAGATCACAGGCTTGATCTTGCCCGCCTCGATCAGGGGCCAGACGGTCGAGCGCAGGTGGTTCGCGATGGCCGCCTTGAAGGCGACAGGACGGGGGCGCAGGGTCGAGCCGCTGACGCTCAGGCGGCGGCGCAGCACCTGCCCCAGGTCCAGGGTGGCCTTGCTGCCGCCCTGCACGGCGATCAAGCCGATGCGGCCATCGTCGGCCAGGCAATCGATCTCGCGCGGCAGGTAGTCGCCACCCACCATGTCGAGGATGACATCCACACCGCGGCCTGCCGTCAACTCCTTGACGACGGCAACGAAATCTTCCGTGCGGTAATTGATGCCCCGTTCGGCGCCCAGCGCCTCGCAGGCGCGCGCTTTTTCATCGCTGCCCGCCGTGGCGAACACGCGGTGACCGAGCGCGGCCGCCAATTGAATGGCCGCCACGCCAATGCCGGACGTGCCGCCCTGCACCAGCAAGGTTTCGCCGTCGGCCAGCGCGCAGCGATCGAACACATTGCTCCAGACGGTGAAGAAGTTTTCCGGCAGGGACGCGCCTTCCAGCGCCGTCAAGCCTTTGGGCAAAGGCAGGCATTGGCCGCTTGGGGCTGCGCAGTATTCGGCATAGCCGCCGCCCTGCACCAAGGCGCAGACCAGGTCGCCCTTCTTGAATACAGTGTCAGTAAAATCGCCATCGACGACTTCGCCAGCCACTTCCAGGCCGGGCAAGTCAGACGCGCCGGCGGGCGGCGCATACTTGCCCAGGCGCTGCAACACGTCGGGACGGTTGATGCCGGCCGCGTGCACCTTAATCAGCAGTTCGCCCGCCTTATAGTGCGGCATGGGACGTTCGGCGATCTGCAAAACGTCGGCGGGACCTGGCTGGCTGATGGCAACTGCACGCATGGCGGGACTCTTTCAAGGGAAAATGGCGATTGTACGCCAAGCCGCCAGCCCTTGCAGACGACCACTCCCCCTCAACCGGCGCCCGTCTTCGACTGGCGCGGCAAGGGCCTGCCCGGCTTCCATTTCGCCGACAGGGCCTGCCCCTCCTCGACTTGCTCATGCGTCATCTTGCGCACCACGGCGGCGCGCTGGTCGGCCGCATTTGCGTTGCCATTCGCGGCCGCCAGGTTCCACAGCATGTAGGCGATGACGTTGTCCTGCTGCACGCCGCCCATGTGGTAGCGATACATCAGGCCCAGCACCTGCTGCGCCTCCGCATGATTCTGCTCGGCAGCCTTGCGGAACCAGCCCACTGCCTGCTTGTGATCCTGCAGCACGGCATTGCCCGTGTAATACATGGCGCCCACCACATACTGGGCGTCAGCCTTGCCCTGCTCGGCCGCCTTGCGGTGCCAGAACATGGCTTGCTTGTAATCCTGCGGCAAGCCCCGTCCCATGTAATACATCAAGCCCAGCAAATGCTGGGCATCGGCGTTGCCCGTCTTTGCAAGGGGCAATATTTCCTTGTAGGCTAGCGCGTAATTCTTGTTGTTGTAAGCACTGGCGCCTTCGGCGAAACCAGCCCGCGCGGGTAGCTGTATCGTCAACAGCATGAGTAATGTAATGATCAGTTTTTTCATCGGAATGGGATGTGGTCTGACTACTTATTCTTGTCCTGCCAATAAGATCTGCGGCAGGATGCTTTTACTTCCAGCTAACTTTGCCCAGGCCCTCGACGCTGACATCGCGGTTGGCCGGCTTGCCGTACACCACCACCGACCCGAGTCCGCTCAGGTTCAGCTTGGCATTCGTATGGGCATTCACTGTGGCATTGCCGAGGCCGCTCAATTCCAGGTTGACGGCGTCCGCCTCGAATTGCTGCGCATTCAGGCTGCCCAGGCCGCCCAGGCTGGCTTTCAGGATGCGTCCGCGTCCGCCAAGTACCACGGAACCGGCACCCTGCAAGTCCAGCTCCGCTTTGTCGTTATTGCCGATCCAGAGCTGCATGCTGCCCACGCCGCCCAGGCTGGCATTGAGCTTGCGGTAGTCGCCCACCAGCTTGATGCTGCCCGCCCCTTCCAGCGACAGGGTCAGCTCCTCGCCCTTGAAACCGGTGATGTCGGTGCTGCCAAAGCCTTCCGAGCTCAGTTCGCGCAAGTTCGGCAAGACGAGGTCGGCGCGTATCGACGAGGGACCGATCTTGAAGCCGCGCACTTCCGTCTCGATGTGCAGGGTATCGCCGCTTTGCGCCGTGCTGACATCGGCGATGTAGCGCTTGTCGGCCGTGATGCTCAGCGAAGGCACGTTGCCCTGGCGAATGCGCACTTCCATCACGCCATCGAGCTTGACGCGTACCACGCGGGCGTCGATGTTGCGCATTTCCAGCAAGCGGGTCTCGGCGGCCGCGCCGCGCACCAGGCCCAGTGCCGCCAGGAACAGCAGCGCCAGTTGGAGTGTCTTTTTCATGTAATGCATCCTCGGTATCTTGTTTTTATCTGTCTGGCCGCCCGCCGGGGGCGCCCGCATTGCTCGCGCAGCACCACTGTAGCAGCGCGGAAAATTGCTGACAATCAATTATGCAAAACGGGATTTTTCCGCGGCACTGAGGCGCTTGGCCTTGATCACCACCACTTGCATGGCAGCCTTGTTCGCTGGCGCGGCCAGGGTGGCCGTGGAACTGGCCACTTGCAGGGCCGGGGCGGCCGGGGCAATGGCGTAGCAGCTGGCGCTGACCAGGATGGCGGCGGCAACGGCAATGACTTCCATGTTTTTAGCGACGTTCATGTTGTTCTCCTCGGGTGTCTGGCAGTGGGCTTGCGGTATGGTGTCACTATAGCCATACCGCCCCCGGCCGACGCGCCGATTGCGACGAACTGCGCTTTTGGCAGGCTGACCTGACAAAAACGCGGATGAACGTGCCGAATAGGCGTCGCGAATCAACGTCGCGACTGCTGCGCGCTTAAAACTCTTCCCACTCGTCGGCGCCGGACTTCGCTGCCTTGACCGGCTTGCTTGGCGACAGCGCGCGGGCCGGCGCGCGCGGCGCTGGCGCCGCTGGCCTGGCCTTGAGGCGCGTCACGGGTGCGGACGCCGCGCTGGCACCTGCATCTCCGAGGCGGAACATGCCGACGGCCTGCGCCAGGTCCACCGCCTGCTCCTGCAAGCTTTCCGCGGCGGCCGCCGCCTGCTCGACAAGGGCCGCGTTCTGTTGCGTCATGGTATCCATGTGCGTAACGGCCGTATTGATTTCGCCGATGCCGGCACTCTGTTCGCGGCTGGCCACCGTGATCTCGCTCATGATGGTCGTCAATTGCTGCACCGAGGCCACCACCTGATCCATGGTCTGGCCCGCCTCATCGACGAGCCTGCCGCCGGCGCCCACCTTTTCCACCGAGTCGCCGATCAATTCCTTGATTTCCTTGGCTGCCTGGCTCGAGCGTTGCGCCAGGTTGCGCACTTCGGACGCCACCACGGCAAAGCCCCTGCCCTGCTCGCCTGCGCGGGCCGCCTCGACGGCCGCGTTCAGGGCCAGGATATTCGTCTGGAAAGCGATGCCATCGATCACGCCGATGATGTCGACGATCTTGCGCGAGCTTTCCTGGATGCCTGCCATGGTGCCCACCACCTGCTGCACGACGCGGCCACCCTTGGCCGCCACTTCCGAGGCGGACATGGCCAGCTCGTTGGCCGCATGCGCGTTTTCCGCATTCTGCTTGACGGTCGAGGTCAGCTCATCCATCGAACTGGCCGTCTCTTCCAGCGCGCCCGCCTGCGCTTCCGTGCGCGAGGACAGGTCGGCATTACCGGCGGCAATGTCGGCTGACTCACTGCGCACCAGGGTGCTGATGCTGCGGATCTGCACCAGCACGGTGGCGATTTTCTCGACGAACAAATTGAAGGCCTTGGCGATCTGCGCCAGCTCATCCGCACCTTCCGCGTCGAGGCGGCTGGTCAGGTCGCCGTCGCCCGTGGCGATCGCTTCCATCGCATCGCGCACCAGGCCCAGGCGGCGCAAGGCGCGCGCTACCAGCACGCTCAATGCCGCGGCGGCCAGGGCCAGCACCAGCAAGGCCGTCAGGGCCGAGGCGCGCAGCATGGAGCTCAGGGCTTGCGTGGCTTCCGCGCGATCGAGCACGGTAGCCAGCAGCCAGTCGCTGCCCGGCACCTTACTCACATGCAAGATACCTTCGCGCTCGCCAAGGCGAATGGCGGCACCATCGCCGCTCTTTTCAATATTGCCCAGCGCCTGCGCGCTCAAGCCCGGATCGAGCTCGGCCAGCGGCTTCAGGGTCAGCTTGCCGTCCGGGTGGGCGATGATCTTGCCGCCGCCATCGACGAGGAAGGCGTAGCTGGCCGCGGTTGGCTTGATCGAGGCGACATTTTGCACCACGGCATCCATCATCACGTCGGCCGCCATCACGCCCGTCACGCTGCCCTTGCCGCCCAGCGGCTCGGCAAACGTCACCACCAGCTTTCCCGTGCTGGCGCCGATATATGGCGCCGTGATGATGGGACCGCCCGACTCGGACGCCTGCTTGTACCAGGGCCGCGCCGTAGGATCGTAGTCGGCGGCGCGCTTGCGCTCCTGTGAAAAGACGGCATGCTTGTCGGCAAAGCCGATATACGCCATGTCAAACGTGCCAGCCTGCTCGGCCGCCTTCAGGGCCGGCAGCGGATCGGCCGCCGTGGCACCCTGCTTGAGCGAGCCCACGACGGCTTGCTTGGAGCGCAGCCATTCGGCGATGGCTGCCGCATGGCTGTGCGACAACTGCAGCATCTGCGTATCGAGCGCGGCAAGGGTGCTTGAGCGCGTGGTATAGAAATTGGCGATGGCGACGGCCAGCATGGCCAGCACGACGGTGGAAACGGCGATGGCGATCAGCCGCGCCTTAAGGGAGGACAACATGGTGCATCCAATAAAAAAGGGGAAATCGGGAGGGATGCGCCATGGTCGATGAATAAGATTTTGTCGTCAAGTAATACTGACTCTCAATTACCCATAAACAACAATTGATACCGTCTATTAACTCCATATCAACTACATCTCGCCGCGCAGCTTGCGCAAGGCGTGCGATTCGCCGCCCGTGGCTTCGATGCGGAAACGGGCAAACGCCTGCTCCAGCTCGGGGTAACGGCGCTGGCTGCCTTCGTTAAAGTAGCGCCCGCCCGGGATATCGCCCCATGGCAGGGGCGCATTCAAGGCGCCAGCAGCCACCTGCGCCTGCGCCGGCATGGATGTGGATGTGACGGCGATGGAGATGGGCAGCAGCACCGGCGTGGATGCGTTGTCCAGCCCGCATAGGGTGCGCATGCTGCATTCCCCTGGAAGACGCGTTCAGGGGAAGACCCCTTCCCGAATCGACAAGGCGTGGCAGCGGACGATACGCACTGGATCAAGGCCGGCGCACACGTCGGCACTCACCTTCGATACAGCGCAAACGCGGCGCATAAAAAAAACCGCCAGGGCTTGCGCACTGGCGGTTTTTGAGCATGCGGCCGAGGCCGCACTCAGGCTAACTTAAGCGGCTGGCGCTTCGTTGCCTTCAGCAGCTTTCATCGACAGCTTCAGACGGCCGCGGTCGTCCGTTTCCAGGACCTTGACGCGAACCAGCTGGCCTTCTTTCAGGTAATCGGCCACGGCATTGACGCGCTCGTTGGCGATCTGGCTGATGTGCAGCAAGCCGTCTTTGCCTGGCATGACTTGCACGATGGCGCCGAAGTCCAGCAGTTTCAGCACGGTGCCTTCATAGGTCTTGCCCACTTCGACGGAAGCGGTCAGTTCTTCGATGCGGCGCTTGGCTTCCTGGCCGGCAGCAGCGTCGACGGAAGCGATGGTGACCACGCCTTCGTCGCTGATGTCGATCTGGGTGCCCGTCTCTTCGGTCAGCGCGCGAATCACGGCGCCGCCCTTGCCGATCACGTCACGGATTTTTTCCGGGTTGATCTTGATGGTGATCAGACGCGGTGCGAAATCGGACAGTTCGGTTTTGACGTGCGGCATGGCTTTTTGCATTTCGCCCAGGATGTGCTCGCGGCCTTCCTTGGCTTGCGCCAGTGCCACTTGCATGATTTCCTTGGTGATGCCCATGATCTTGATGTCCATCTGCAGCGCCGTGATACCGTTGCGGGTACCGGCTACCTTGAAGTCCATGTCGCCCAGGTGATCTTCGTCGCCCAGGATGTCTGACAGCACGGCAAACTTGCCGCCTTCCTTGATCAGGCCCATGGCGATACCGGCCACGTGTTCTTTCATCGGCACGCCGGCGTCCATCAGTGCCAGGCAACCGCCGCAGACGGAAGCCATCGACGAGGAACCGTTCGATTCCGTGATTTCCGATACCAGACGCACCGAGTAGCTGAACTCTTCAGCTGCTGGCAGGGCGGCGATCAGCGCGCGCTTGGCCAGGCGGCCGTGGCCGATTTCGCGGCGCTTAGGCGTACCGACACGGCCCGTTTCGCCGGTGGCGAACGGAGGCATGTTGTAATGCAGCATGAACGAATCGGTGAACTCGCCCATCAGCGCATCGATCTTCTGGCTGTCGCGGGCGGTGCCCAGGGTGGCGACGACCAGCGCCTGCGTTTCGCCGCGTGTGAACAGGGCCGAACCGTGGGTGCGTGGCAGCACGCTGGTGCGGATCGAGATCGGACGCACGGTGCGCGTGTCGCGGCCGTCGATGCGTGGCTCGCCGTCCAGGATTTGCGTACGCACGATTTTCGCTTCGATGTCGAACAGGATGTTGTTGACTTCTGCGCTATCGATGGAAGCGCCGCCGGCAGCAGCCGCTTCAGCCGACAGGTCGGCGATCACTTCCGACGTCGCTGCTTTCAGCTTGGCCGTACGCTCTTGCTTGTCCTTGGTTTGATACGCGTCATTGATCTTGGCGTTGGCGAAATGCGCGACGCGGGCGATCAGTGCTTCGTTTTTCGGCGCAGGCGCCCATTCCACTTCTGGCTTGCCGCCGTCACGCACCAGGTCGTGAATCGCGTCGATGACGACTTTCATCTGGTCGTGGCCGAAGACCACGGCGCCCAGCATGATTTCTTCGGACAGCTGTTTCGCTTCCGATTCGACCATCAGCACGGCCGTTTCGGTACCGGCGACCACCAGGTCCATTTCCGACGTCTTCAGTTGCTGAACGGTTGGGTTCAGGATGTACTGGCCATTGGCGTAACCGACGCGCGCAGCGCCGATAGGGCCGTTGAAAGGCACGCCCGATACGCACAGGGCAGCCGATGCGCCGATCATGGCGGCGATGTCCGGATCGATTTCCGGGTTGACCGACAGCACGTGAATGATAACTTGCACTTCATTCAGGTAGCCTTCCGGGAACAGCGGACGGATAGGACGGTCGATCAAACGGGATGTCAGTGTTTCTTTTTCGGAAGGACGGCCTTCGCGCTTGAAAAAACCGCCCGGGATTTTACCGGCAGCATAGGTTTTTTCAACATAATCAACCGTCAAAGGGAAGAAATCCTGGCCTGGCTTGGCATCTTTGCGTGCCACTACCGTTGCCAGAACGACGGTATCTTCGATCGACACCAGCACTGCGCCGGATGCCTGACGTGCGATCTCGCCGGTTTCCAGGGTCACTTGGTGTTGACCGTACTGGAAGGTTTTCGTAACTTTGTTAAACATGGGGTATCCCTTTTCTAATTGCCGACAGATTTTCAGGGGCTGTCGTTCACCTCACCACAGGCGGCGCAAACATCGTTGCCGCCTTTACCACTTTACTTTTAAAACATGATATCGGTAGAGAATACTGCACTTACCGATATAAATCAGGAATTCAAATGACAAAATGCCCGCGTCAGCGAACTGGCGCAGGCATTTCTGTATAAACCTTGTACGGCAAAAATTACTTGCGCAGACCAAGTTTAGCGATCAGGTCGCGATAACGGGTAGCGTCTTTAGCCTTCAGGTAGGACAACAGGCTCTTACGACGGTTGACCATCATGATCAGGCCGCGGCGGGAGTGGTGATCTTTCGAGTGGGCTTTGAAGTGGCCGTTCAGTTCGTTGATGCGAGCTGTCAGCAGTGCAACTTGCACTTCAGGGGAGCCGGTGTCGTTTTGACCACGTGCGTTGTCCGCGATGATAGCGGCTTTGTTGATGTTTTCTACTGTCATGATAAACCTTTCACATGCGGTGCACAGAGTCTGAACCCTATCCACCGTGAACTACGATTATTAAAATACTGGTCTATGCTTACAACCAGACGCGCAAGTATATCGGAAAAATGCCCGCCTGTATCCTGCCGTGCGGCCTTTTCTCGGCGCATGATAGGATTTTCCTGCATTTGAGGAGCATAAACATGAAAACCATACTCAAATTAGCAACACCTGTGCTGCTTGCCGTGCTCGCGGGCTGTTCCAGCCTGGGCGGCCCGCCGCCGCAGCCGGGCGAACCGCGCACCGCAGTGGAAGCGCGCCTGGGCCGGCCGACTGCCATTTACCAGCTGCCCACGGGGCCGGAACTGGAATACGCCACGGGGCCGTACGGCCAGTACACCTACATGGCGCGCTTCGGCCCGGATGACAAGCTCATTTCCTACGAGCAAGTGCTCGACACGCCAGGCTTTGCCCGGGTCAAGGTGGGCTTGTCGACCCAGCAGGACGTGCTGCAACTGCTGGGCCGCCCGACGGAAAAATCCTATCTGTCCATCCCTAAACTGGTCGTCTGGTCTTACCGCTACAAGGAATCGGGCGCCTGGGATTCCATGATGCACGTGCACTTCGACCACGACGGCATCGTGCGCATGATGATGAACGGCCCCGATCCGGACAAGGAGGAGCGGCGGTTTTTCTGGTGACAGATTGCTAGCGTAACGACGTCCTTTACTACGGCTGCGGGTCGATGCGCTCATCCTTGGCATGTAACTTGTTCAGCGCCGACAAATACGCCTTGGCCGACGCGACGATGATGTCCGGGTCCGCACCCACGCCGTTGACGATACGCCCGTCGCGTGAGAGGCGCATCGTCACCTCGCCCTGCGACTGCGTGCCCGTACTGATGGCATTCACGGAAAACAAGACCAGCTCCGCGCCACTGGCGGCCGCGCTTTCGATGGCATTGACGGTAGCATCGACGGGACCGTCACCCTGCCCTTCGCAGCTGCGCTGCACGCCGCCGACGAGAAATTCCACGCGCGCATGAGGCACGGCGCCCGTCGTCGACTGCTGCGCCAGGGAAATGAAACGGTAGTGCTCACTCTCCTGCGCCTGCTGTTCCTCGCTGACGAGGGCCATGATGTCTTCGTCGAAAATCTCGGATTTCCGATCGGCCAGCTCCTTGAAACGCAGGAAGGCAGCGTTGACTTCCGCTTCCGATTCGAGCGCGATGCCCAGCTCGTGCAGTCGCTGCTTGAAGGCATTGCGGCCCGACAGCTTGCCGAGAACAATCTTGTTGGCCGTCCAGCCCACGTCTTCGGCACGCATGATTTCATACGTCTCGCGCGCTTTCAATATGCCATCCTGGTGGATGCCCGACGCGTGCGCAAAGGCGTTCGCACCCACCACCGCCTTGTTCGGCTGCACGGCAAAGCCCGTAATTTGCGACACCATTTTTGACGCCGCCACGATTTGCGTCGTATCGATGCCTACCGTCAAGTTGTAATAGGCAGCGCGCGTGCGCAGCGCCATCACCACTTCTTCCAGCGCCGTGTTGCCGGCCCGCTCGCCGAGGCCATTGACCGTGCATTCGATCTGCCGCGCGCCGCCTATCATGACGCCGGCCAGCGAATTGGCGACTGCCAGCCCCAGGTCGTTATGACAATGGACAGACCAGATGGCTTTATCGGAATTCGGTATGCGTTCGCGCAAGCGCTTGATGGTATTGCCGAAGATTTCAGGCACGGCGTAGCCCACCGTATCGGGGAAATTGATGGTCGTGGCGCCCTCGGCGATCACGGCTTCCAGCACACGGCACAGGAAATCCTCATCGGAGCGGCTGCCGTCTTCGGGACTGAATTCAATATCGTCCGTGAACTGGCGCGCGTAGCGCACGGCGTTCTGCGCCTGCAGCAAGACTTCCTCGGGCGTCATGCGCAGCTTCATCTGCATGTGCAGGGGCGAAGTGGCAATGAAAGTGTGAATGCGCTTGCGCTCGGCCGGTTGCAGGGCTTCGGCGGCGCGGGCGATGTCGCGGTCGTTGGCGCGCGACAGCGAGCAGATGGTCGATTCGCGCACGGCGCCGGCAATCGCCCGTATCGACTCGAAGTCGCCCTGCGAGGCGGCGGCGAAGCCCGCCTCGATCACATCGACCTTCATGCGTTCGAGCTGCTTGGCGATGCGCAGCTTTTCCTCGCGCGTCATGGAAGCGCCCGGCGATTGCTCGCCGTCGCGCAAGGTGGTGTCAAAAATGATGAGTCGGTTGCTGGTGCTCATGGCTGCTCCTGGCTGGCTGAAGACTGGCGACGCTACCGACTCTGCGCATCAATGCTCGGGGTCGGTCTGAATGATGCTGACGGGCTTGCCCTTCGCCATGCGCCAGAAGAACACGGCGTAGCCGGACAGGCCATAGGCGACGAAAATCGGGAACAGCACTTTCGGCGGGTCGATGGAAATAAGCGCGAAGAACAATGCCAGCAGGAATACCACGATGAAGGGCACGGACTTGCGGAAATTCACATCCTTGAAGCTGTAGAACGGCACGTTGGTGACCATGGTCAGGCCCGAGAACAGGGCGATCGTCCACGATACCCAGGCCAGCTGGTTGCCGGCAAATTCCAGGTCATTCATCAGCAGGATGAAGCCGGCCACCATGGCTGCGGCAGCCGGGCTGGGCAAGCCCTGGAAGAAGCGCTTGTCGACCACGGCGATATTCGTGTTGAAGCGGGCCAGTCGCAAGGCGGCACCGGCGCAATACACGAAGGCGGCCAGCCAGCCCAGCTTGCCCATGCCGCGCAGCGACCATTCGTAGATCACCAGCGCCGGCGCGGCGCCAAACGACACCATGTCGGACAGGCTGTCGTACTGGGCGCCGAATTCGCTCTGCGTATTCGTCAGGCGCGCAATGCGGCCGTCCAGACCATCGAGGATCATGGCGATGAAGATGGCCCAGGCCGCGTGTTCGAATTTCTGGTTCATGGCCATGACGATGGCGTAGAAACCGCAAAACAGGGCTGCCGTCGTAAAGGCATTCGGCAACAGATAGATGCCGCGGCGACGCAAGGTTTTCTTGCCAGTGCCATCGTTCACCGGCTGGCGCACGAATTTGCTGAAGCGGGACGCTTTGGATACTGCGGGGGTGCCGTTCTTGCCTCTACGACGGGGGAAGTTTGCCATGTTGTTCCATATCTTGTGTACTGCGGGGGATTCGGTGCCAGATGGCAGGCGCATTCGTCTTGCGGCATGCGCCTGCCGATGTTGCCATTATAGAGGAGCCACCGCCAAAGAAAAGCGCGGCGGCGTCAAGCTGGCAATATTGACGCCTATTCAAGCATCATTTGAACTTGACCTTCGCCACCAGGCCCATGTTCAGGGTCGTTTCGCCCGGCTCGAAGCTCGGTTCGGCCACCTGGTTGCCGCCATAGCCCACGGAGTCTGCACTCATGTTGCGCGCGCCGGCCACGCTGACGCGCTGGGCGTAATTGCCCGAGCCTTCGAAATCGATGGTATCAATCACGGCGTCATTGACATTGCGGCCCATGGCGCCGGCGATGGCGGCCACGCGCTCATTCAGGTTCTTGTAGGCGGCGGCGATGCGCTGGTCATCGAGCTTGCGGACCGTGGCGGGCGCCAGGCCGAAGTTCAAACGGTTCAGGGTCAGTACGCCTTGCGCTGCGGAAACGGTTTTCGGCAAGGCGGCCAGGTTCGTCGTCGTCACCTGCAAGTACTGGCCCACTCTCCAGCCGGTCGGCACTCTTGGCTTGGCGGCGACGCCCGGCGGCAGGGGCGCCGCTTCCGGGTACACGGCATACGTGTAGTAGCCCTGGGTCTTCAGCACGGCTTGCGGGTCGGCTTTCTTGACGATGGCCGCGCCCTGGTTCATCTTCTGGTTGACGCGCGAGGCGGCGGCGGCCTTGTCCTTGTCCTGCTCTTCGATGGCGAGGGTGACGGTCACCTGGTCATTCGCATGCACCACTTCGCCGTTGGCGGGCACCACGACGAGGGTGCCGGAAGTGGGCAGGCTTTGCGCTTGGGCGGACAGGGCAACGGTAACGGCGGCGGCAGCCAGCATAGCTTTCATGACGATCATGGTGTTCTCCTGGAAAATAATGGGGCAAAAACGCGCATGGGGCCAGCAGCCCCATGATTTTCACAACATGCTAATGTGGAAATATTTCCACGCTGGCGTGCTTACTTGAACTTGACCTTGCCGACGACGCGCATGTCGAGGGTGGTCTCGCCCGGCTCGAAGCTTGGCTCGGCCACGACGCTGTCTTCGGCCATCTTGGCGCTGCGCATCATCATCGGTGCGGCGGCAGGACGGCTTTCGTTGGCATAGTTGCCCGAACCTTCAAAGTCCACCGTATCGAGCACGGCGTCGGACACGTTGCGGCCCATGGCCTTGGCGATGGCGGCCACGCGCTCATTCAGATTTTTGTAGGTTGCGGCGATGCGCTGGTCGTCCAGCAGGCGGATGGTTTCCGGCTTCAGGCCGAAATTCAAGCCATTCAGGGTCAGCACGCCTTGCGCCGCCGACACGGTTTTTGGCAAGGACGCCAGATTGGCCGTTGTCACTTCCAGGTACTGGCCGACTCTCCAGGCCGTTGGCAAACGTGGCTTGGCGACGGCGCCGGCTGGCAATGGACGCTCTTCCGGGTACACAGGATAAGTGTAGTAACCGTACGATTTCAGCGCCGCCGACGGATCGGCCTGCTTGACGATGGCGATACCCTTGTTCATCTTCTGGTTCACGCGCGACGCAGCGGCAGCCTTGTCCTTGTCCTGTTCTTCGATGGCCAGGGTAGCGACCACCTGGTCATTGACATGCTTGACTTCGCCAAATGCGGGTACGACCACCAGGGTGCCGTTGGTTGGCAGGGATTGGGCTTGCGCGCTCAGGGCAACGGTGGCTGCGGCGGCAACAAGGACGGATTTCATCACGGTCATGGAGGTACTCCTAGGTAGTTAATATGGCTGACAGCAGGCAGTGGGGCATGCACTGCACGCCCCCATTTCGCCTGAGAAACTTGTCAAACTGTGTAGATTCTAACGCCTCATTCGTTCCCGTGGCGCAAATTAACAAATCGTCACAAAATGTGTCTGCCAGTCACATCTGCTCACATTTCAACACACCATCATTCAAAATAACAGCGTTATTAGTGGCCCAGCACCGCGCCGCCACTGCGCCGGCCCGGCTTGAAACTGTGGCGGTGCGCGCACCAGGCGATAGTCAATGCCACCAGCAGCAAGGCCAGCATGGCCCAAGGGAACGACGCCGCGCCATAGCCGTCGAGCAGCATGCCGCCCGCCAGGCCGCCGCCCGCGATGGCCACGTTCCAGATGGTCGCCACCATCGCCTGCGCCACATCCATGCCGTCGCCGGCTGCGTCCGCCGACGCCGTCTGCAGCAAGGTGCCGGCGCCGCCGAAGGTGACACCCCAGATGCCCATGCTGATATAGATGACGGCGGGCGAGTCCATCGCCAGTCCCAGCGCGACCATCACGAGGGCAAAGGCGGCGATGCAGCCCAGCACGAGCGGGCGCAGCCAGCGGTCGATCAGCTGGCTGACCAGCCAGATGCCGGCCAGTGAACCCAGGCCATATACGAGCAGCACCAGGTCGACGCGGGGGCGCAAGCCGGACGGCGCCAGGAACGGTGCGATATACGTATACAAAATGTTATGCGCCAGCATCCAGGCGACGATGACAGCCAAAATAGGCCGCACGCCCGGCGTCATGAACACGGCACGTATCGACAGGCGTTCGCCATTCTTTTGCCCAGGGTAATCGGGCACAACCAGCAGCACCCACGCGACCAGCACCACGGCCAGGCCGGACATGATGCCAAAGATGCTGCGCCAGCCCAGCACGCCACCCATCAAGGTACCCAGCGGCACGCCCAGCGACAGCGCCAGCGGCGTGCCTATCATGGCAATGGCCATCGCCCTGCCCTGCTGTTCGACGGACACCATGCGGCGCGCATAGCCAGCCATCAAGCCCCAGGCCAGCCCGGCGGCCATGCCAGTGACGAAGCGCGAGACCAGGGCGACAATATAGTTGGGCGACAGGGCCGTCGCCGTATTGAAGATCAAAAAGCCGATGATGGCCAGCAGCAAGACATTTCGCCGGCGCCAGCCGCTCGTCAGGGCCGTCAGGGGAATCGCCGTCAGGATCGAGCCGATGGCGTAGACGGTCACCAGCTGGCCGGTCATGACTTCGGAAATATGAAGATCCCGGGCAATCTGCGGCAGCAGGCCGGCCGGCAGGGTTTCCGACAGGAGGGCGAGAAACGCCGTCATGGCCAGGGCCAGCAAGGCCAGGATGGGAAGCCGTTCGGAAACGGAAGATTCGGCAGTGCCCGGCATGGGTACTGTCGTGGTAATGCGGTCGGTCATAGGGGTCCTTCAGGATGCGCAAGCGGCTGATCAACTAGCGCCTGGCGTGCTACAAAAGCGGTGATGCGCGTTGCGGTCGGCAGATACCGAAACAGATGCAGTCAATAGGAAACTGCAAAGGAAGGGCGGAATTATAGCGCAAACGCACCAAAAGCGTGCGCACAAGAACAGCTGCCCTCAAGCTGGCGTCATGCAGGCATCATTGGCCGCCTTGCGTGGCGAAAACCAGGCATTCGATTTCGGACTGAACAGGAAGGCGCAGATGACGACGAACGTGAGCACGCCAGGCAAGACGCTCATCTTGAGTGGCACGGTCGCCAGACTGAGCGCAATGTCGATCACGCCCCACACCAGATAAACAGTGCGCGCGCCACGCTGCCTTTGCAGCATAGCCAGCGCTGCCACCAGGGTGATGCCCAGGCTGGCGAACAACATCGCGTATTGCACCTCGGCGGAAATCGCGCTGCGCGCCATCCAGGCCAGCATGGCGGGATCGTCGCGGCCGAGGTAAGCCGACACCAGGGATGACAGCGAGCCGAAGATCAGAAACCAGCAGCTGATGGCAACCGAGACGGGGCGCTTGATCAGATGAAGATTCCCAACGAAAACTTTAGAAAAAACAAGCATGGTGCTGGCGGTATTTTTGAATGGGCCTGATTGTAACGGATGTTGCGTGCCAAGCGCCTGCGCACAAAAAAAAGCCGGCTTGCGCCGGCTTTGCTGTGCAACAGACTGCTTAGTTCTTCGACTGGTCAACCATCTTGTTCTTGGCGATCCAAGGCATCATGGCGCGCAGTTTGGCGCCCACTTCTTCGATCTGGTGCTCGGACGTCAAACGGCGACGCGAGATCAGGGTCGGTGCGCCTGCCTTGTTTTCCAGGATGAAGCTCTTCGCGTATTCGCCCGTCTGAATGTCTTTCAGGCATTGACGCATCGCATCCTTGGTGGCCGAAGTCACGACTTTAGGACCGGTCACGTATTCGCCGTATTCGGCGTTGTTCGAGATCGAGTAGTTCATGTTGGCGATGCCGCCTTCATAGATCAGGTCGACGATCAGTTTCAGTTCGTGCAGGCACTCGAAGTAAGCCATTTCAGGCGCATAACCCGCTTCCGTCAGGGTTTCGAAGCCGGCCTTGATCAGTTCCACGGCGCCGCCGCACAGCACGGCTTGCTCACCGAACAGATCGGTTTCAGTTTCTTCACGGAAGTTCGTTTCGATGATGCCGGCACGACCGCCGCCGTTGGCCGAGGCGTACGACAGGGCGATATCGCGGGCGATGCCCGATTTATCCTGGTACACGGCGATCAGGTGGGGCACGCCGCCACCCTGGGTGTAGGTAGCGCGCACGGTGTGGCCCGGGGCTTTCGGCGCGACCATGATCACGTCCAGGTCGGCGCGGGGCACGACTTGGCCGTAATGCACGTTGAAGCCGTGGGCAAAGGCCAGGACGGCGCCCTGCTTGGCGAACGGAGCGATGTTTTCGTTGTAGACCTGGGCGATGTTTTCATCTGGCAACAAGATCATGATGACGTCGGCCGCTTTCACGGCGTCGTTCACTTCCGCCACTTTCAGGCCGGCTTGCTCGACCTTGGCCCACGAAGCGCCGCCCTTGCGCAGGCCGACGGTGACGTTGACGCCCGAATCGTTCAGGTTTTGTGCGTGCGCGTGGCCTTGCGAACCGTAGCCGATGATGGCAACGTTTTTGCCTTTGATCAAGGAGAGGTCAGCGTCTTTGTCGTAAAAAACTTTCATGGTATTTCCTATAATTTGATGATGCGTTGTTGTTTTAAATGCGGCGCCAGGGCCGCGTAGTGCTACTTATATTTTTATACTTTGAGGATGCGTTCGCCGCGGCCGATGCCGGAACCACCCGTACGGACGGTTTCCAGGATGGCGGCGCGGTCGATCGAATCGATGAACGCGTCCAGCTTGACCTTGTTGCCGGTCAGTTCGATCGTGTACGTCTTTTCGGTGACATCGATGATGCGGCCACGGAAGATATCGGCGGTGCGCTTCATTTCCTCGCGCTCCTTGCCCACGGCACGAACCTTGATCAGCATCAACTCGCGTTCGATATGCTGGCCTTCGGTCAGGTCCACCACCTTCACCACTTCGATGAGGCGGTTCAAGTGCTTGGTAATCTGCTCGATGATGTCGTCCGAGCCGCTGGTGACGATGGTCATGCGCGACAGGGTCGAGTCTTCCGTCGGCGCCACGGTCAACGTTTCGATGTTGTAGCCGCGTGCCGAGAACAGGCCCACCACGCGCGACAGGGCGCCCGCTTCGTTTTCCAGCAAGACAGAAATAATATGGCGCATGATTAGAGATCCTCCGAACCGAGCATCATTTCGGACAGGCCCTTGCCGGCTTTCACCATTGGCCACACGTTTTCGGACTGGTCGGTAATGAAGTTCATGAATACCAGCCTGTCTTTCATGCCAAACGCCTCTTTCAGGGCGCCGTCGACGTCGCCCGGTTTTTCAATTTTCATGCCCACGTGACCATAGGCTTCAGCCAGCCTTTCGAAGTCGGGCAGCGAATCCATGTACGACTCGGAATAGCGCGAACCGTAATCGATTTCCTGCCACTGGCGCACCATGCCGAGGAAACGGTTGTTGAGCATGATGATCTTCGGCGTCAGGTGGTACTGCTTGCACGTGGCGAGCTCCTGGATGCACATCTGGATCGAGCCTTCGCCGGTAATACAAGCAACGGTGGCATCCGGATTGGCCATCTGCACGCCCATGGCGTAAGGCAAGCCGACACCCATGGTGCCCAGGCCGCCGGAATTGATCCAGCGGCGCGGCTTATCGAAGCCATAATATTGCGCCGCCCACATCTGGTGCTGGCCCACGTCGGACGTGATGAAAGCGTCGCCCTTGGTGATCTGGAAGACCTTTTCCACCACCGATTGCGGCTTGATGACCAGGTCGGAAGTCGGGTATTTCAGGCATTCGCGGCCACGCCATTCGGCGATCTGCTTCCACCAGTTACTCAATGCATTGACGTTCGGCTTGGCTTCGGCCGCGTCCAGTTGCGCGAGAAACTCGATCAGCACGTCCTTGACGTTGCCGACAATGGGAATATCGACCTTGACGCGCTTGGAAATCGACGATGGATCGATGTCCACGTGGATGATCTTGCGTGGATGCGAGGCGAAATGTTTCGGGTTGCCAATCACGCGGTCATCGAAACGGGCGCCGATGGCGATCAGGACGTCGCAATTCTGCATCGCCATGTTCGCTTCATAAGTGCCATGCATGCCGGGCATGCCGACATACTGCTCGCTCGATGCGCGGTAGCCGCCCAGGCCCATCAAGGTGTTGGTGCAAGGGAAACCCAGGCGGTCGACCAGCTTGTTCAGCTCGGGAGCCGCATTCGCCAGGATGACGCCGCCACCCGTGTAGATCATCGGGCGTTCGGCTTGCAGCAACAGCTGCACGGCCTTGCGGATCTGGCCCGAATGGCCCTTGTCGACGGGACGGTAGGAACGCATCTCGACTTCCTTCGGATAGTCGAAATGGCATTTGTGCATGCTGATATCCTTGGGGATATCGACCAGCACAGGTCCCGGACGGCCGGTACGGGCGATGAAGAAGGCTTTCTTGATCGTTGCCGCCAGGTCCTTGACATCCTTGACGAGGAAGTTGTGCTTGACCACGGGGCGGGTGATGCCGACCGTGTCGCACTCCTGGAACGCATCCTGGCCGATGGCGTGGCTCGGCACCTGGCCAGAGATCACCACCATGGGAATCGAGTCCATGTACGCGGTCGACAGGCCCGTGACGGCATTCGTGACGCCCGGACCGGACGTGACGATGGCGACACCGACTTTGTTCGAGCTGCGCGAATAGGCATCGGCGGCGTGGATCGCGGCCTGCTCGTGGCGTACCAGGATATGCTGGAATTTGTTTTGCTGGAAGATGGCGTCGTAGATGTAGAGTACGGCTCCGCCCGGGTATCCAAAGACGTGCTCGACGCCCTCTTCAGCCAGACAGCGCACGACAATTTCTGCGCCCGTAATTGGTCCTGCTGCTGCTTCGGTATTCATGAAACATTCCTTTCAAGGTCCATTGGAGATTGATCGGATGTTCTTTCCTGACGAGGTACGCCTAACGCAACAGTGCTCCTGCTTCCCTTTTCATGCGGTCACGCAATTTCTTTGGGCACCCATAGATACCTTACAAAACAACGCTTAACGCAACTCGTTTGGCCGGAGTTTCTGTGGCGCCTGTACGAACCGCTCGCGCTTGTGGCGCGGGTTAGAACAAACTGCCTACAAATGAAAGCGCGTCTTGCCGCGGATGGCCTTGTGTGCCGGTCGCGACCTGACCATAGGGCTTTGGGGTGTTCAAAGCGTCCCATACGTTATCGCGTTGCACCATTATGGTCAAGGAAAATGTCAGCCTCGCTGCATTTTTGCTCGCACGACGTGCAAAAACCCTGCGGAAACGCACATTTTTTGCTAGCATGCACGGGGTTGCAAAAAGCATACCCGTCCCCAATTCGCCCACCGCACCCGCAGCCGCTAAGATCCCCATACCGCATGGCAACAGACAAAGAATTATCCGACTTTCTAGAAAACGTCGAGCGGCGCGCGTTCAAGCAAGCCGCCTACGCGGTCCGCAAGGAAGAATCGGCACTCGACATCGTGCAAGATGCCATGATCAAGCTTGCCGAGAAATACGGCGACAAGCCGGCCGCCGAATTGCCGATGCTGTTCCAGCGCATCTTGCAGAACACCATCCTTGATTATTTCCGCCGTGAAAAAGTCCGCAACACCTGGGTCAGTCTGTTTTCCGGCATGAAACCCTCGGGCGACGAGCATGAAGATTTTGATATACTTGACACTTATGAATCGGAACAGGGTTCCAGCGCCGCCGAATCTTCGGCCGACCAGGTCGAGCGCGCACAAATCCTTGATCTGATTGATGCAGAGGTACAAAAACTGCCTTCACGTCAACGCGAAGCCTTCCTCATGCGTTATTGGCAGGACATGGATGTGGCTGAAACAGCGGAAGCGATGGGTTGTTCCGAAGGTAGCGTGAAAACACATTGCTCTAGAGCTACCCACACGCTCGCCGAATCGCTGAAAGCCAAGGGAATAAAATTATGAACACCGACGATCTCAATTTCGCCTACAAAGTGCGCCATGCACTGAACGAAAAACTCGACGACCTGCCCGCATCGGCCACCGATCGCCTGGCAGCGGCACGCAAGCTGGCCCTGTCGCGCAAGAAGGCAGACGCACCCGCAGTCGTTGCCGTGCGCAAGGACGTCTTCGCCGGCATCGCCAGCCACCTGTTGGTCGAGCCGCTGTCGTGGCTGGGCCGCATGAGCGTGATCATCCCGCTGCTGCTGCTGGTTGGCGGCATGGTGGGCATCTATCAGTTTGAGCAGGAGCAACATATTGCCGAACTGGCAGAAATCGACGCAGCCGTTCTGTCCGACGAATTGCCGCTCTCCGCCTATATGGACCATGGCTTCAACGCCTACCTGACGAAACGCGAGCAATAAGCATGGCACGCTTGAGCGTACGCAAAGGCTGGCTGGCTGGCGGCTTGGCTCTGGGCGCCTGCGCCCTGGCTGGCGCTGCATGGGTAGGTGCGCAGCAACATCCCGCGCCCGTCGCCCCTCCCGTGGCGGCAGCGCCCGTGGTGGCGCCGGCCCCGGCCGTCAAGACCGGCTCGCCCCGCACGGCCGGCAAAGGCGGCACGCCGCCCAAGGCCAGCGACAACCCGTCCTGGAACAAGCTGTCGCACGCGCAGCAGGAAGCCCTGCAGCCGCTGGCGGGCGAATGGAACAAGCTGGAAGCCCTGCGCAAGCAGAAATGGCTCGATATCGCCAACCGCTTTGCCTCGATGTCTCCCGACGAGCAAACCCGCGTGCATGAACGTATGCGAGAATGGATCAAGCTGACGCCGGCACAGCGCAGCCTGGTGCGCGAAAACTATGCGCGCACGAAGAAGATCGATCCTGGTCAAAAAACCGCCCAATGGGAGCAATACCAGCAATTGCCGGAAGAGCAAAAGAAAAAGCTGGCCACGGAACTGGTACCGAAAAAACCGCTGGGCAAGGTGCCTGCGATCAATTCGAATACCAGCAAGCCAGCCTTGATCCTGCCACCCGCCACGCCGGCAGCGCCTGTCGCCGCCGCGCCCGTCCTGCCGCCCGCTCCTGCGGCGGCAAGCGTGCCGGTAAGCGATCCTGCCGCAGCTCCCGCCACCGTGCCCGTCACGCCGCCTGCCACGCCTGCCCCCCTGCCGAACTATGCCAAATAGCACGCCTGCCGCCAGCATCACTTCCCATCCCACGATCAAGCGCCGCCTGATTTCCATGGTGTACGAGTCACTGCTGGCCCTGGCCGTGCTGTTTTTGCCCTTCCTGCTGTTTGAGCTGGCCGTGCAGAGCGCGCATACGCCACTGACGGAACACATGCGCCAGTGCCTGGCCTTCCTCGTCATGGGTGCGTACTTCATTCACCAGTGGAGCCGCGAAGGGCAAACCCTGGCCATGAAGACGTGGCGCCTGAAAGTCGTGCTGCCGGGCCACGCCCACGTGCCACTGCGCGTGGCCGCCTTCCGCTACATCCTGTCATGGATGTGGCTGCTGCCGGCACTGCTGGTGTCCTATGTATTCGATTTGCAGCACTGGACAGCCCTGAGCGCCATCGGCGTGGGCATCCTGGCCTGGTCAGGCACGGCCCTGTTCACCGGCAATGGGCAATTCCTGCACGATAAGCTGCTGGGCACGCAGATCGTGCAATTGCCGGCCCCCGCCAAGAAGTCAAAGAAAGTCGCCGCCTGAGTTTTTTCTGGGGCTTGACCTGGGTCATTGAAGCGCCACGGGGCCTCTGCGATCATGGCGTGCCATGAATAATACCGCCCCCCTCCCCCACACGCGCTTCGCCCCCTTTCGCGAGGAAGTCTGCAGCGAAGACGAAGTCAAGCATCTCGTCCACACGTTTTATGCGGCCGCCCGCGACGATGCCATGCTGGGCCCCATCTTTGCCGCCGAGGTCAAGGATTGGGATGCCCATCTGGCAACACTGGTCGATTTCTGGTCGGGCTTGCTGCGCGGCACCATGCGCTACCACGGCAAGCCGCTGGCCCAGCACGCGCAAATGGAACACCTCACGCCCTGCATGTTCCGCCGCTGGCTGACCCTGTTCTTTGCCACGACCGAAAGCATGGGCAACCCGGCCCTGCAAGAGAAGGCCGATACCATTGCATTGAATATTGCCGAACGGCTATGGAAGAGCTTTGCGGAAAGCCATGCCATCGTGGCGCCGCAGCTTTAGAATCTTTCGTAGCCTTGCAGATAACGCCATTGCCCCACGGGCATGGCGCCCATCGGGATGCGGCCGATGCGCAAGCGCTTCATGGCGACCACTTCCAGTCCCACCATCTTGCACATATGGGCGATCTGGCCCGGTTGCACGTTTTTCAGGGCGAAACGCAAGCGCGTTTCATTCTGCCAGCTGACCTTGATCGGCGGCAAAGGCTTGCCATTGAAAGGCAAGCCGTGATTGAGCAGCGCCAGGCCGTTTTCCGCGATGGCGCCCGACACTTCCACGATGAATTCCTGCTCCACCGTTTTCGCTTCGTCGACCAGCTTGCGGGCAACGCGGAAATCCTGCGTAAACACCAGCAGGCCGGAAGCCATGGTGTCGAGCGGATTGGTGATGGTCAGGCCGATCAGGTGGCGCTTGAGGAAGCGCGTGACGGCGCTGGGCAGCACGTTTTCCGGGGTGAACAGCTCTTCGGGACGCAAACAGGCCAGGGCCGGCTTGCCTTCGCTGCCCACGCCGCCGTTGATGCCGGCCGGCTTGTGCAGCAAGATCGTCACGGGCGGCATTTCTTCCAGGGTGGCGTTCGGCAACAGCACCACCGCTTGATTGTCGGCTACGCGCGCACCCGATTCTTCCACCAGCACGCCATCGACCGTGACCCAGCCGCCCTCGATATACAGCTCGGCCTCGCGGCGCGAGCAGGGCACGTCTTCAGACAGGCGCTTGGCCAGGCGGACGGTGGGCATTTCGTGTGGTGTGGTCATGGGGGAGGCGCAAAAAGCAAGAGGAGGAGAAAGCCGGTATTGTAACCGACCCGCTCCTCCTCTCGGGTGCGACAGCGTATGCTTACGCAGTGGCCTTGGCCAGCTCTTCGGCAAAGAAGCGGTGACCCATCTCTTCCAGGCCCAAGGTTTGCAGCACTTCCTGCAGGCGCTCCGTCGGACGCTGGCGCGGCAAGTTCTTGTAGCTGGCGATGATCAGTTCATTCTTCATCGAATGCTCCCAGCCCACCAGTTCCGTCACGCTGACCTGGTAGCCATGCGCTTCCAGCTGCAGACAGCGCAGCACGTTGGTGATCTGGCTGCCGAACTCGCGCGTGTGCAGCGGGTGGCGCCACAATTCCGTCAACACATTCTTGCCCAGGCTCTTGCCCTTGTTCTTCTTCAATACAGAAGCGACTTCGGCCTGGCAACAGGGCACCAGCACCATAAATTTCGCCTTCTTCTTCAAGGCGAAATGGATGGCGTCATCGGTGGCCGTGTTGCACGCATGCAAGGCCGTGACGATGTCAATCTGCTGTGGCAGCAAGTTTGACTCCGTCGATTCGGCTACGGACAGTGGCAGGAAGGACATGCCCGGGAACTTGAATTTCTTCGCCAGCTCTTGCGAGCGCTGCACCAGCTCTTCGCGCGTCTCGATGCCGTAGATGTGCGAACCGTCGTTGCCGCTCTTGAAGAACAGGTCGTACAGGATGAAGCCCAGATACGACTTGCCGGCGCCGTGATCGACCAGCGACACGCCGGGATGGTCCAGCTGCACTTCGCGCAGCAGCGGCTCGATGAACTGCGTCAGGTGGTACACCTGCTTGAGCTTGCGGCGGCTGTCCTGATTCATCTTGCCGTCGCGCGTCAGGATATGCAATTCCTGCAGCAGGGCGACCGACTGACCATCCTTGATCTCGGGCATGTTGCTGGCGGCAGTGATGACGTCTTTCGGCACTGCGACTGCGGTGGCGGCCGCTGCCGCGCCCTTAGCGCGCTTCATCGATCCACGCCATCTGTATCGCTTCGAGCACTTTTTCGCCGCCGCGCGTATGGTCATCGTCGAAGCCGTCCAGCTCCACCACCCAGTTATGCAGGTCGGTGAAACGCACGGTCAGGGGATCGATGTCCGGATGCGCGTCGTACAGCGCTTCGGCGATCACATGGATGTCGGACCATTTCATGTTAGTGACTGCCTTCGCTGACCTGGTTGATCGTGTATTTCGGGATTTCGACGACGAGGTCTGCCTCGGCCACGATGGACTGGCACGACAGGCGCGACACGGCTTCCAGGCCCCAGGCCTTGTCCAGCATGTCTTCTTCCAGTTCCGTCGCTTCGTTCAAGGATTCGATGCCTTCACGCACCAGCACGTGGCAGGTGGTGCAGGCGCACGATTTTTCGCAGGCGTGCTCGATGTCGATGTCGTTTTCCAGCAAGATGTCGCAGATGGACTTGCCGGCAGGGGCTTCGATGACGGCGCCGTCCGGGCAAAGCTTGGCGTGCGGCAGAATGACGATTTGGGGCATATTACCTCTACAATTTCAATGATTCGGAGCGCTGCCGCAGCAAGTGCACGCGGCGCGCATTTCAGTTATCTTTAAACGACCTGGTCGAGCGATTTGCCCTTCAGGGCAGTGCGCACGCTGCGGTCCATGCGGCGCGAGGCGAAATCCTCGGTGCCGTCGGCCAGCGCTTCGATCGCCAGCTTCAATGCCTGGTGGTCGACGGCGCCGCTTTGCGATTGCACAATGGCGTCGCGCACCTTGTTCATCAAGCCATCCACTAGCACGCGCTCCGCGTCATCGAGCAAGCTGCCGTCTTCATCGAGGGCCGACTGCGTGGCAAGCAGGATGCGCTCCGCTTCCACCTGCTCTTCGCGCAACGCGCGCGCCACCATGTCGACGTCGGCCGAGGTGTAGGAATCCTGCAGCATGCGGGCGATGTCGTCGTCGCCCAGGCCGTAGGCAGGCTTGACGCTGATCGACGCTTCCACGCCCGAGCGCAGTTCGCGCGCCGAAACGGACAGCAAGCCATCCGCATCGACTTGATACGTGATGCGGATGCGCGCGGCGCCCGCCACCATCGGCGGAATGCCGCGCAATTCAAAACGCGCCAGCGAACGGCAATCGCTCACCAGTTCGCGCTCGCCCTGCAACACGTGTACGGCCAGGGCCGTCTGGCCATCCTTGAACGTCGTGAACTCCTGCGCGCGCGCACAGGGAATGGTCGAATTGCGCGGGATGATCTTTTCCACCAGGCCGCCCATGGTTTCGATGCCCAGGGAGAGCGGGATCACGTCCAGCAGCAGCCAGTCGTCGCCGGCGGCGCGGTTGCCGGCCAGCAAGTTTGCCTGGATGGCCGCGCCCAGCGCCACCACTTTATCAGGATCGATATTCGCGTGCGGCGTCGTGTGGAAGAATTCGCTGACGGCACGCTGCACGTGCGGCATGCGCGTGGCGCCGCCCACCATCACCACGCCATCGACGTCGTCCGCATCCACGTTCGCGTCGCGCAAGGCTTTCTTGATGGCGTTCATGGTCTTGCCCACCAGGTGCTGCGTCATGGCCGCAAATTCCGTCGCCGTGATGCGCAGGTGGATCTCTTCGCCCGAGTTCAGGGCCGCGTCGATCATCGTTTCCGACTTGGTCGACAATGTTTCCTTGATTTCGCGCGCTTTCACCATCAGGATCGCCGTGTCTTCATCCGACAGGGGCGCCAGCTTGGCGTGTTCGCTGATCCAGCAGAACAGGCGGCGATCGAAATCGTCGCCGCCCAGGGCCGAATCGCCGCCCGTGGACAGCACTTCAAAGACGCCCTTGCTCAGTTTCAGGATCGAGATATCGAAGGTGCCGCCGCCCAGGTCATACACGGCGTACACGCCTTCGGAGGCGTTGTCGAGGCCATACGCAATGGCCGCGGCCGTGGGCTCACTCAGGAGGCGCAAGACATTGATGCCGGCCAGCTGCGCCGCATCCTTGGTGGCCTGACGCTGCGCGTCGTCAAAGTAGGCGGGCACGGTGATCACGGCGCCGACCAGGTCGTCGCCCAGCGAATCTTCCGCGCGCTGGCGCAGGGTGGCGAGGATTTGCGCCGACACTTCGACGGGACTTTTCACGCCGGCCACGGTTTTCAGCTGCACCATGCCAGGCGTATCCTGGAAGTCGTAGGGCAGGTTTTCCGCGTAGGCGATGTCGGCCAGGCCGCGGCCCATGAAGCGCTTGACCGACACGATGGTGTTCTTCGGGTCGGTGGTTTGCGCGGACAGGGCCTTGTAGCCGATGTTCGCATGGCCGTTCGGCAGGTAGCGCACGACGGAGGGCAGCAAGGAGCGCCCGTCCTCGTCGTTGAGTACCTCGGGGATACTGTTGCGGACAGTGGCGACCAGGGAATTGGTGGTGCCCAGATCGATGCCGACGGCCAGGCGGTGCTGGTGCGGCGCGGTCGACATGCCTGGTTCGGAAATTTGCAGAAGTGCCATTGTATTCGTGCCTCGATTAATTTTTTGCGTGATGCTGCTGATGCCTGTCGCGCATTATAAGACGCGTGCCAGACTGGCGCTTGGCACGCGGGTCAAGCGATCAGCCAGTCAGGCTTCCATGGCTTCGTATGCAAAGCGGACTTCCTCGCCGAATTTGTCCAGGAACATCAGGGCGCGCACGCTTTGCGCGGCGTTCACATAGTCGCCCCCGTCGAGCTGGGCCGCCACCTGGGCCAGCAAAGCCTTGCGTTCGCCGCGCAGCTGGCGATCCAGGGCGTCGAGCGCGTCGGCATCCTTGCCGGCACGGGCGTCGCCCAGCTCTTCGCGCCATTCCATCTGTTGCATCAGGAAGCTGACGGGCATGGCCGTGTTCGATTCCGTCTGCAAATCGACGCCATTGAGCTCGCACAGGTATTGCGCGCGCTTCTGCGGGCTTTTCAGGGTTTGATAGGCTTCATTGGCGCGCGTGGCCCATTGCATCGCCACGCGCTTTTCAGCGCTGCTGGCGTTGATGAAACGGTCCGGATGGACCTTGCCCTGCACGTCGCGATAGGCCGCGTCGAGCGCGCTCATGTCGAGCCCGAACTGCGCCGGCAACTGGAATAATTCGAAATGGTTTTGCATAATTGTCGGTGGTCGCTGTACCGCAATCGATGGGTACAGCGCACCGACCGGGGTCTTGCCAGCTGTTTAAATCCTGAAGGACTCGCCGCAGCCGCAGGCGTCTTTTTCGTTCGGATTGTGGAACTTGAAGCCTTCGTTCAAGCCTTCGCGCGCGAAATCGAGTTCCGTGCCATCGATGTAAGGCAGGCTTTTCGGGTCGACGAATACCTTCACGCCGTGCGATTCGAAGACGCTGTCTTCGGCCGCCACTTCATCGACATATTCGAGCTTGTAGGCCAGGCCCGAGCAGCCCGTGGTGCGCACGCCAAAACGCAGGCCCATGCCCTTGCCGCGCCGTTCGATATAACGGTTGATGTGTTTCGCCGCTTTTTCGGTCAGTGTGATCATGTATTTCTCCGCAACTGCCCCGGCCTTGCGGCTGGGGCGGGCTGCCAACGTTTAAGCTGCTACTGGATGGCGGGTCTGGTAGTCCAGAACAGCTGCCTTGATGGCGTCTTCCGCCAGGATGGAGCAGTGGATTTTCACTGGCGGCAGGGCCAGTTCTTCGGCGATCTGCGTGTTCTTGATGGCCAGCGCCTGGTCCAGGGTCTTGCCCTTGACCCATTCGGTCACCAGCGAGCTCGACGCGATGGCCGAACCGCAGCCGTAGGTCTTGAATTTCGCGTCTTCGATCAGGCCATCGGCGCCGACCTTGATCTGCAGCTTCATCACGTCGCCGCAGGCAGGCGCGCCCACCATGCCGGTGCCGATGGTTTCATCACCCTTGTCGAAAGCGCCCACGTTGCGCGGGTTTTCGTAGTGATCGAGTACTTTGTCCGAGTAAGCCATTTTGATGCTCCTTTAATATGCTTGCCGGCCCCGTGAGCGGGACCTGCGTGATGGTTAGTGTGCCGCCCATTGGATCGAATTGATGTCGATCCCTTCCTTGAACATGTCCCACAGGGGCGACAGCTCACGCAATTTATGTACTTTCGATTTCAGCAGGTTCACGGCGAAGTCGATGTCTTCCTCGGTCGAGAAGCGGCCGATGGTGAAGCGGATCGAGCTGTGCGCCAATTCGTCGCTGCGGCCCAGGGCGCGCAGCACATACGATGGCTCCAGGCTGGCCGAGGTGCAGGCCGAACCGGACGACACGGCGATATCCTTGATGGCCATGATCAGCGACTCGCCTTCGACGTAGTTGAAGCTGACGTTCAGGTTGTGCGGCACGCGGTGGTCCATGTCGCCGTTGATGTAGACTTCTTCAATCTCTTGCAAGCCCTTGGCCAGGCGGTCGCGCAAGGCCTTGATGCGGCCGATTTCGCTGTCCATCTCTTCCTTGGCAATGCGGAACGCTTCGCCCATGCCGACGATCTGGTGCGTAGGCAGGGTGCCCGAGCGCAGGCCGCGCTCATGGCCGCCACCGTGCATTTGCGCTTCCAGGCGCACGCGCGGCTTGCGGCAGACGTACAGGGCGCCCACGCCTTTCGGGCCGTAGGTCTTGTGCGCCGTAAAGGTCATCAGGTCGACCTTGGTCTTTTGCAGGTCGATGACGACCTTGCCCGTCGCTTGCGCGGCGTCGCAATGGAAGATGATGCCTTTCGAGCGGCAGAACACGCCGATCTCGTCGATCGGCTGGATCACGCCGATTTCGTTGTTCACCAGCATCACCGACACGAGGATGGTGTCCGGGCGCACGGCCGCAGCCAGTTGCTCGACAGTGATCAGGCCATTGTCCTGCGGTTCCAGATACGTTGCTTCGAAGCCGATGCGTTCCAGTTCGCGCACCGTGTCGAGTACCGATTTATGCTCGGTCTTGACGGTGATGATGTGCTTGCCCTTGGTCTTGTAGAACTGCGCCGCGCCCTTGATGGCCAGGTTGTTGCTTTCCGTCGCGCCGGAAGTCCAGATGATTTCGCGCGGATCGGCGTTCACCAGAGCCGCCACGTAGCCGCGTGCCTCTTCCACGGCTTTTTCCGCCGTCCAGCCATACATGTGGCTGCGCGACGCCGGATTGCCGAACTGCTCGCGCAAGTAAGGAATCATCTTGTCGGCGACGCGTGGATCAATCGGCGTAGTGGCCGAGTAATCCATATAGATCGGAAAATGCGGTGCGGTTTCAAAGTGCACTTGGCCTACGTTTTTTTCAGGGGCGTTCATCAATAACTCCAATGCAATCAGCAACTTAGTATTTTATAATGTTCAACCGACGGCGGCGTGATTACGGTGCATCACCATCACGCTTTGTTCGGCAATCTTTTGTCTCTGCTGGTCGACCAGGTCCTGCAAGGACACAGAATCCAGATAGTCGACCATTTTTTCGTTGAGCGTGGACCACAATTCATGCGTCATGCAGCGTGCCCCCGTTGCCGCATCGGCGCCGTGGCAATGTTCCTTTCCGCCGCACTGCGTGGCATCGAGCGGCTCATCGACGGCGATGATGATGTCGGCCACCGTCACCTTGTCGGCACGGCGCGCCAGGCTGTAGCCGCCGCCGGGGCCACGAATCGATTCGACGATCTCATGGCGGCGCAACTTGCCAAACAGCTGTTCCAGGTAGGACAGGGAAATCGACTGGCGCTGGCTGATGCCGGACAAGGTGACCGGTCCCTTGCCCTGGCGCAGGGCAAGATCGATCATTGCAGTCACGGCAAAACGGCCTTTTGTAGTCAGACGCATACATCCTCGGTCAACTGTTCAATAACTGGTTTAAAATATTGCGGCTTTTCAACTTCTCAAACCCTGAGTAGTTGAATGATTTAGTCAAGTATAACAAATTCGGCGGGGTTTGTCAGAGCGCCCCTCGAAGACCACAGGGCTGGCAGGGGCATGGCCGGCCGCGCCAGGCGCGGCGGCATCAGGAAAACAACATGACGGAAAATCGCTGGCATCCTCACCCGCGCAGGGCTGTCCGTACTTTCATTAATTCAAAACCCAGCAAGTTCAAACCATCCCAGCGCGATGGATCGCCGATACGCGGATTGTCCGACGCCAGGCCCACGCCCCAGATGCGATCGACGGGACTGGCTTCGACGATGACGCGCTCGCCCGTGCCCAGCAAAAACTTGCGCAGCGCGGCTTTTTGCGAGAACTTGGCAAAGTTGCCATCGAAGACGATGCCGGCGCGCGCCGCCTCCCAGACCCTGGCGTCAAAGTTCGCCACTTCGCGCCCCAGCTTTTTCACTTCCGACGGCCGCCCGGCCGCCACGATACGCGCCTGCACGGCCGTGTCACCAAACAGGGCCGCCTTTTGCGCCATCATGTAGTGCTCGGCCGTCGCATACGTCACGCCAGCGAGGCTGAATGGCGACGGAAACCACTGGCTGAAGCAGCTTTTGTCGGGCACCTGCGGCTGTGCTGGCGTGTGCCCCCAGAAATACAGATAGTCGGGCACGCCGCCCGCCTCTATCCATGCCTTCAATTCTTCCACATTACTAATTTGCATATTCCCCGCACTTCCGCCAGACAGGCGCCAATTCAAGCACGCAATAGTTGCATCGGACCAAACAAGGCCTGCATGTCACGATTGCCGATAAAGGACAGATTATACGGATGTTCCGCCGTCACCTGCGGCAAGGATGCCGCCACCGGCAGGCGCTTGATGAGCTCGGCAATCTTGCCCCACAACACCAATTGCGGCGCGGCCGCCCCGCCCTGCTGCGCCAGCGCTTCCAGCACCACTTGCAAGAAGGGCAGCCAGCCGCGCGCATCCTGCGCGGGCGGCACGTGGGAACGGAACACCAGCGCCGCGTTGAGCAGCAAGAAGCCCTGCTCCGTCATCTTGCGCTGCAAGTCGGGCAGGGTCTGGATCACGCCGCTGCCCGGCAGTTGCGCGGCGGCCGCCACGGGCGCCATGGCCATGCCGGACGTGTCGCCTCCCTGCAACTGACCATCGGCCACCAGCAGCATCTTCATGAAGTTGCGCAAGGAGGTGGCGCGGTTGACGGGCTTGGACAGGCCTGTCGCCGACCATAAACTGCCGACGGCGCCATCCATGAAGCACACGCCCGTGGCGCTCTCAGCGCGCGGATACGGCCCCTCACCCACCAGCACGTAGCGCACCTGCTCCAGCGGCAAGGCAAAGGCGGCGAACAGCCGGCCCTGCGTGGGCAGATAATCGTCAATAGCCAGCGCCGGCAGGTAGGCGGGATCGGCCGCCATCACGGCGTGCAAGCCGCGCAGCAGGACGGGACGCCAGGAAGGATGCGCCAAGGACAGGGCATCGATGATGCCGGAAGGAACGGTGGTAGCAGTCATGGCGCGGGAAGTATTTGGACAAACGCAAATTGTAGCGCACCGGCAAGCTGGCATTGACTGCCCCACATCAAGCACGCATAAAAAATCCCCGGCCTGTTGCCAGGCCGGGGATTTTTGAGTGCGCTACATCAAGTCTATTCGGCGTCAGGCTGCTGCGACGGATGGGCAGCGGCAAACGCAGGCAAGCCGGCGCAATGCGCATGGATGCGCACCACGCGCGGGTACGGCGCCAGGTCGATGGCGAAACGCTGCGCATTGAACACTTGCGGCACCAGACAGCAATCGGCCATCGTCGGACTGTCGCCATGGCAGAACAGGCCCGTGCCGGCAGGGTCGCCCTGCGCCAGCAGCGCTTCCACGGCCGCCAGTCCCTCGGCCATCCAGTGGCGGTACCACTCCTGCTTGGCCTCGTCCGACAGGCCAAGCGTGTTTTTCAGGTATTTCAGGACGCGCAGATTCGTCAGCGGATGGGCGTCGCAGGCGATCGCCAGCGCCAGCGCGCGCACGCGGGCGCGTCCCAGCGCGTCCGCCGGCAACAGCGGCACGCCAGGACGCGTCTCGTCGAGGTATTCGAGCATCGCCAGCGACTGCGTCAGGATGGCGCCGTCGTCATCGAGCGCCGGCACCAGCGCCGACGGGTTGACGGCGCGGTAGGCTGGCAGCAGCTGCTGGCCGCCATCCTGCAGCAGATGCACGGGAATGCTGTCGTAAGCGATGCCCTTCACATTGAGGGCGATGCGTACGCGGTAGGCTGCCGAACTGCGGAAATAGGTGTACAGCTTCATGCTCATGGCGAGGCGTCCTTTCAGGCGCGACCGGCGTACAGCGCGACCGTCTGCTCGATGCTGCCGAAGATGCTGGCGCCCGCCGCGTCGCGCATCTCGATGCGCACCGTGTCGCCGAACTTCAGGTACGCCGTCTTTGGCGCGCCGTGTTCGATGGTTTCATACATGCGCACCTCGGCCAGGCAGCAATAGCCCACGCCGCCATTGTCGATGCTGGAACCGAACAGATTGCCCTGCTTGTTCGACACGGTGCCGGAACCGACGATGCTGCCGGCGCCCAGTTCGCGCGTCTTCGCCGCATGAGCGACCAGCTGGGCGAAGTTGAATGTCATGTCTTCGCCCGCATTCGGCTTGCCGAAGGGCTTGTCGTTCAGCTCCACCAGCAGCGGCAGGTGCAGCTTGCTGTCCGACCAGTCGGCACCCAGTTCATCGGGCGTGACGGCGACGGGCGAAAACGCGCTGGCCGCCTTGGACTGGAAGAAGCCAAAACCCTTGGCCAGTTCGCCCGGAATCAGGTTGCGCAGCGAGACATCGTTGACCAGCATGACCAGGCGAATCGATGCCGCCGCATCGGCCACGCCGGCGCCCATGGCCACGTCGCCCGTAATCACTGCCACTTCCGCTTCCAGGTCGATGCCCCACTCTTCCGACAGGGCGAAGATCGGGTCGCGTGGGCCGATGAAACTGTCCGAGCCGCCCTGGTACATCAGCGGGTCCGTGTAGAACGAGGCTGGCACTTCCGCGTTGCGCGCCTTGCGCACCAGTTCCACGTGGTTGATGTAGGCGGAACCGTCGGCCCACTGGTAGGCGCGCGGCAGCGGCGAGTGGCACAACGCTGCATCAAACGGCTGCGCGTCCGGCGCCTGGCCCGCGTTCAGGTCGGCGTAGGCCTGTTCCAGCTTTGGCGCGACGGCGTCCCAGTTGTCGAGTGCCGCCTGCAGGGTGGGAGCGATGGCGGCCACGCGCTGATACTGGCGCAGGTCGCGGCTGACGAGGATCAGGGCGCCGTCGCGGCTGCCGTTTTTCAGGGTTGCGAGTTTCATGGTATTCCTTGTTCGGTGGTTGTTTCAGAAGGTATCGGTCTGCAGCGCTCAGGCTTCGGCCGGCGCGTGCATCCAGGCGGCGTGTTTCGGCGCACGGCGCGTCTGCGACCATTCTTCCAGCATTTCCCATTTGACGGCGTCCAGTTTGGCCATCATTTCCGGCGTGCCCACGTTGGCCGCCAGTTCCAGGCGGTGACCGTTCGGGTCAAAGAAGTAAATCGACTGGAAGATCGCGTGGTTGACAGGGCCCAGCACCTCGATGCCTGCGGCCACCAGGCGCTCCTTGGCGGCCAGCAGTTCTTCCATGCTGCCCACTTCCAGCGCCAGGTGCTGCACCCAGGCGGGGGTATTGCGGTCGCGGTCCATCGGCGGCTGCGTCGGCAGTTCAAAAAAGGCCAGCACATTGCCCTGGCCCGCGTCGAGGAAGACATGCATGTACGGGTCCGGCGCCTTGGTCGACGGCACCAGGTCTTCGGCGATGGCGAGGACGAAATTCATGTTCAAATGCTTGACATACCACTCGACGGTTTTCTTCGCGTCGATGCAGCGGTAGGCGACGTGGTGGATTTGCTTGATTTTCATGGTCTGTCTCCAATGGATGCGCTCAGGGCGCGATGGCTGGCGTGTTTTTCAGCTTTTCACCATTAGAATCGAGTTACAGCTATCATACAAACAATTTTTAACCATTGATTTATCGGATTATCTTATGAGTCCCAGCCTGCGACAGATGCGCGCCTTCGTGGCGCTGGCCAAGACCGGCAGTTTTACCCTGGCCGCCGAATACCTGCACGTGACGCAGTCCGCCTTGAGCGGCTTGATCAAGGAACTGGAAAGCGTGCTGGGCGTGCGCGTGGTCGAGCGCAGCACGCGCAAGACGCAGCTGTCGGAAATCGGCCGCGAACTGTATCCGCTGTTTGAAAAGATGATCGAGGATCTCGATGGGGCCATGGCCGGCATCGCCCAGCGCAAAGCCCTGAAAACGGGCATGGTGCGCATAGCAGCGCCGCAGATGATGGCGTGTACCCTGCTGCCGGAAGTGATCGCCGCGTACCGCCAGGCCCATCCGGATGTGCAGCTGCGCCTGGTCGACTGCCCCGTGGAGAATGTATCGAGCCGTGTCTTCAGCGGCGAAGTCGATTTCGGCATCGGCCCCGAGCGCGATCCGACGGCGGAAATTGCCGCGCAAGTACTGTTCGAAATGCCCTTCGTGCTGGTCTTCCCGGAGCAGCACCCGCTGCAACAGAAAGACCGCGTCACCTGGGCCGACGTGGGCGACTACCCGTTCATCTCGCTGCAGGGCCAGTTTACGGAACGCCTGCTGCGCGACATGCACGGCAGCTTCCGCGACCTGTCGCTCAATCCCTACAATGAAGTCACGTTCATGACAACGGCGCTGGCCATGGTCAGCGCCAACCTGGGCATCACGGTCTGCCTGCCGTATGCAGAACCGATGGTCAAATTATATAAATTGCAGATGCGCGCCCTGCACGAGCCGGAACTGACGCGGCGCTTTTTCGTCTACACGAAGACGGGCCGTTCGCTGTCGCCGGCGGCCGAAAGCTTCATGGCCTTCCTGTTCCAGTTCGTCGAGACGCACGAGTGGAATGTGGGCGCGGGCGGCGACGCGGCACGCGATAGCCTGCCAGCGGGCAACCCTGCGGGCAGCGCTTTATAATGGCGCATCGCCCCTTTGCAAACACGCCATGACCCAGCCTGACCAGCACGACCTGTCGCCCATCGACGCGGCCACCATCGCCATCAACCAGCGCATGAACAAATTCGACGGTCATGAACAAGTCTGGCTGTTCGGCTATGGCTCCCTGATCTACAAGGCGGACTTTCCCTATATCGAGCGCCGCCCGGCCAGCATCGCCGGCTGGACGCGGCGCTTCTGGCAGGGTTCGCACGACCATCGGGGCACGCCCATGGCGCCGGGCCGGGTCGCCACCATCGTGCCGCAGGCGGGCGCCGTGTGTGACGGCATGGCTTACCTGATCACGCCAGAAGTCTTCGCCCACCTCGACCACCGCGAAAAAAATGGCTACCTGCGCCTGGCCACCGACATTAGCTTCGAGGACGGCGGCAAGGTCGAAGGCCTGGTGTACATCGCAAACGAGGAAAACGCCGCTTTCCTCGGTGCCGCCCCGGAACTGGACATCGCGCGCCAGATCGCCCGATCAAACGGCCCCAGCGGCCCGAACAGCGAATACCTGCTGCACCTGGCCAACGCCCTGCGCGAGCTGGGCAAGAACGACCCGCACGTGTTTGCCATCGAGCAACATCTGGCGCAACTCCAGACACCTACCCAGCACAGCGCAGCAGCACACCCCTGCAGCAACAGCACTGACGCCGGTGTAGCTTAAAACAGATCCAGCTGCCCCGCATTCGCCCCTTTTGCCTTGTTCCCCAACGGCGGCACCACCAGCGGCCGGCGGAACTGCGTGCAATCGAGCTGCTTGAAACGCCCCCCCTTGCCGTGCAGCCCCAGCCGATGCACGGCCTTTTCAAAGCGCTGGTGGATGAGGTCGGCCCATACGCCTTCGCCCCGCATGCGCGCGCCGAACGCGCTGTCGTAATCCTTGCCGCCACGCATTTCGCGCACACGGTTCATCACGCGCTGGGCCCGCTCCGGGAAGTGCGCCTCCAGCCATTGCTGGAACAATGGACTCACTTCCCACGGCAGGCGCAGCACCACATAATGGGCGTGGATCGCGCCCGCGTCGCGCACGGCTTCAAGCAGCTGCTCGATTTCCGGCTCCGTCACGAACGGAATGATGGGCGCGATGCTCACGCCCACGGGAATGCCCGCCTCCGTCAGGGTGCGGATGGTGCGCAGCCGCCGCGCTGGCGCGGCCGCGCGCGGCTCCAGGGTGCGCGCAATGGCAGGGTCGAGCGTGGTGACAGTGACGGCCACGGCCGCCAGGCGCCTGGCCGCCATGGGCGCCAGAATGTCGATGTCGCGCTCGATCAGCGACGATTTTGTGATCAGCGCCACGGGATGTTCGCACTCGTGCAGCACTTCCAATACGCGCCGCGTCAGCTGCCGTTCGCGTTCGCACGGCTGATACGCATCGGTATTGACGCCCAGGGCGATCGGTTCGGGCACATACGATGGCTTGGCCAATTCGCGCCGCAACAGTTCGGGGGCGTTCACCTTGGCATAGATGCGGCTCTCGAAATCCAGGCCCGGCGACAGGCCCAGATAGCTGTGCGTGGGACGGGCAAAGCAATAAATGCATCCGTGTTCACAGCCCCGGTACGGGTTCAGCGACACATTGAAGGGCAAGTCGGGCGAAGCATTGCGCGTGAGGATGGTGCGCGCCTGCTCGTCGCTGACCTGCGTCTTCCAGCCCGAAGCGACCTCCTCCCCGGCCGTTTCATCCAGGCCACCCACGCTCCAGCCGTCATCGAAACCGGCGCGCGCATGCGCCTCGTAGCGCCCTTGCAAGTTCGACACGGCTCCGCGCCCCTTGTGAGCTTTCAGCGATTGCGGCGGCAACATGGCTTGCCCGGCGAAGCTGTCATCGTGCTCTGGAATGATTGCTTTCATGAACGGCCCCATTAACTGTATATACGTACAGTATACTATGCCGCTGCGCGGGCAAGATCAAGGGCTGGCGTGATGCCTTTTCACGCTTTTTCAGCATGCTGCATGACATAACTCAACTGCTGCGCGACAAAACCGTCAAATGCCGTGATCAAGGGAACGAACCGGGGTGCATCCTGCTCCAACTGCATCAAGGCATAGCATGTCGCTTCCAGGGTCGATAACTGGTCTGGCGCGTGTGCCTTGCGGATCAGGTAATGGGAAGCGGGCGTGTCGCGCAAGGGCAGGCGCGGCAACTGTTGCAAGCGGGGATTCAGGTACAGCATCTTGCGGCTCTTGCGCCAGGTGGCGTCCAGCACCACCAGCTGCAAGCGGGCCGGATCGAGCAATGTGGCGGGGTCGAGCGCAGGCGGCGGCGCGATGCCCAGCGAACGATCGCCTGGCGTATCCGGGTACAGCAGCACAGTGTGCTTGTCGGCCAGCAATGCGGCGAGCGTGTCAGGGGCAAACTGCTCGCCCGTCAGCATGCGGCTGTTGGGTAGGCTCAGGTGCAGCAAGCGGGCGCTGCCCTTGGCGTTGTTGACTTCCAGCGGATGCTGAAGGATCAGCACGTCCACCGCGTGGGCAACGGGGGTGATCCAGCGGCAGATGCAGCTGGTTTCGGCGCGCAGACAGATTGGACAGCGCGCGCGTTTTGCGGTTTCAGCCAAGGAGGAGGATGCAGCGGTATGGCTGGAGCTAGAACTGGAGGTACGGCGGGTGGTCATGGCGGAGCGCGTTCGCGGCTGTCTTCAAGCCGCGATTGTAGCGCCCGCGCCATGCCACGGGGAGTCTGCGCTTAAAACTCTTCCCATTCGTCGGCGCCAGACGCCACCGGCGCCTTCGGCGCGCGTGCGCGCATCGCTTCCGCTGGCGCCGCCACGGGCTGCGCTGGCGCACGCCGCACGGCGGCTTGCACGGCAGGCCGCATGGCCGTTCTTGCCGGCGCAGACGCTTTCACAGACGAAGCAGCCCTGGTGGAAACATATTGCTGCGTGGCATCAAGCTTGAATACTCCCACCACCTCGGCCAGCTTGGCTGCCTGTTCCTGCATGGATTCGGCCGCTGCGGCAGCCTCTTCCACCAGGGCCGCATTTTGCTGTGTCACCTGGTCCATCTGGCCGATGGCCTGGTTGACCTGTTCGATGCCGGCGCGCTGCTCGTCGCTGGCATCGGTGATCTGGTTCATGATCTGCGTCACATGGCTGATGCTCTGCACGATCTCGTCCATGGTGCGGCCCGCCTTGTCCACCAGTTGCGAACCGGCCTCGACCTTTTGCACGGAATCGTCGATCAAGCCCTTGATTTCCTTGGCCGCCGCGCTGGAGCGCTGCGCCAGGTTGCGCACCTCGGAGGCCACCACGGCAAAGCCGCGGCCCTGTTCGCCAGCCCTGGCCGCTTCCACGGCCGCGTTCAGGGCCAGGATATTCGTCTGGAAGGCGATGGCGTCGATGACGCTGATGATATCGACAATCTTGCGCGAGGAATCGTTGATCGAGCCCATGGTGCTGACCACTTCCGACACCACCACGCCGCCCTTGCTGGCGATCTGCGAGGCGTCGATGGCCAGCTGGTTGGCGCTACGTGCATTGTCGGCATTGAGTTTCACGGTCGAGGTCAGCTCTTCCATCGAAGAAGCCGTCTCTTCCAGCGAACTGGCCTGCTGCTCCGTGCGCGACGACAAGTCAAGGTTGCCGGCGGCAATTTCGCTCGACGCCGTGCTGATCGATTCCGTGCCGGCGCGCACCTGGCCGACGATACTGACCAGTTTATCGTTCATGTTCTTCAGCGCATGCATCAGTTGCCCCGTTTCATCGTGGCTTTCCACCACGATATGGCTGGTCAGGTCGCCAGCGGAAACGGCTTCCGCCACCTGCACGGCGCGCGTGATGGGACGCGTGATCGAGCGCGTGATCCAGTATGCGCAGGCGATGCCCAGCAAAATGGCGAGCGCGCCCAGCGAGATCAGCAGCAAACGGCCGCTTTCATAGCGCGAACGGATTTGCGCGGCCGCTTCGTCCAGCAATCTGGCTTCCAGCACTTCCAGCTTCTTCAGCGCCGCCAGATAAATGTCGCGCTTGGCGACCATCTCACCTTCGTACAGGCGCTTGCCCAGTTCCAGGTCGCCCGCGTTCTTGGCCTTGAACACATTCTTGCGCACTTCCGTATACGCCTTGCGCGTGCTCAGCACCTCCTGGTACAGCGCCTGCTCTTCAGTGTTCAGCTCGCTCTTGCCGATATCGTTCTGGATTTCCGTGGCGCGGGCAGACGACACCGCCATTTCCTTTTCAAACTGCTTCTGGTGTTCAGGATCGCTGACTTTCCAGGCGGCGGCCGTGCGTGCCGCGTTCACCTCGATGACCTTGGTCCATTCGGCGATCAGGCGCTCATTGCGCACCTTGACATTGACCAGTGTGTCGGTTTCCTTGCTGGCGCTTTGCATCTGCACGATGCCCACCACGGTCAGGCTCGTCAACAGGAGCAGGACGGCGGCAAAAGCGCCACCGAGACGCACGCCGATTTTGAGGTTTTTCATTGCGTGATTCCTATCTGAAAAAAAACAATGCACAGACGCCACGAAACCGACCTGCTGCTACCTAGCAATATAGCAGGCATCTGCCGTGCGGCAATCACGAACGGCGACGCAACGCTACCGCCTCGCCAGAATGGCAGCACGCCGCAGCGCACCACTTTGGAGCAGATTGTGAGTGAATCAGGATGGCATTGCAAGAAATAACATGCAGGAAAGCAACAACTGGGAGACACTATGCCGCCACGAATGGGCGGCAGGCAAGCAAGCTCAGTTTTGCTTCACATAGATCAATTTTGACGTATCGAAACCCAGCCCCCGGGCTTTCTCGATCAATCGTTGCTGCAAGCCAGCGTCCATGGTGGGCGTGCGCGACAGCAACCACAAGTATGACTTGTCGGGGCCGCTGATCATGGAATAGCTGTAATCTTGCTGGTCCAAATCAAAAACGATGTAGGAACCATAAAAGGGGCCGAAAAACGACACTTTCAGGTAGCCCACGTCTTTCTTGTCCACGAAATACGCCTTGCCTTCGGCTTCCGTCCACTTCGCATCCGCGTCCTTGTAGCCGCGATTAAGCACTTTCAAGCCACCATCCTGGCGCAGGCTGTAGTCGGCCGTCACATGGCTCAGGCCCCGTTCGAACGAGTGGTCCAGACGCGCAATCTCATACCACTTCCCCAGATAGCGGGTCGTGTCGAAGTGATTGACGGGATGAATATTCTCGGGCCGGCCCACACAGCCGGCCAGTACGAGCACACACAGGAACAACAGTTTTTTCATGGTCTTCTCCAGATGGTGAAATCAAGGCAGCTGCATCAGGGCAGCAATGCGTGGTCGACGATGCGGCGGATCGCGCCATTATTTTGCATGCGCACGATGGCGGCATTGAATTGCTCGATAAAGTCATCACGATAAGGGTAGGCGGCCGGCCGGCGGGCCGTAAAGCCCAGGTGGCCCTGCTGGCTGGCCAGCTGCGCCGTTTCCTGGATCGCCTGCATCGGCGTGCCCGGCGGCCCATCGCGCCGGATGCGCTGCAATTCCCACTGCGCCGACAGGCGGTCGCTGACATAGCAATCGATGCGCCCGCGCATCAGCTTGAGCAGATTCGTGCGCGTGCCCTTGGCCGGGTCGAGCACGATTTTTTCGGCGCGCAAGGACGCCGTCAGCGCCGCATCGCCAAGCAGGAAACCCGCGTTCACGCCGATGTGCAGGCCGCCGTAATCGGCGGGCCACTGGCGCAGTGCGCGCTTGGCCAGCACGTCCTGATTGCACAGCACCACCAGCTGCTCCATCAGCAGCGGCACGGAATAGCGCACATACGGCCGTTCGCTGCGCCACGAATACGGCGGATACAGGGCAAACGCCTCGCCCGTCTGCAGCATCAGCAGTCCCCGCTTCCAGGGCACCGGGCGCAGCTGCACCGCATACTGCGGCATCGATTGCAAGGCGACACGCACGATCTCCGTGTAGATGCCTTTCAGCTGGCCATTCTCGACGTAGGAGTACGGCGGATAATCGTCGTCGCCATAGATCACCAGTGGCGTCGCAGCCCCGGCGTGCGCGCTGGCAGCGATGGACAGGCATAGCGCGGCAGGCAACATGAGCATTCTGAGCATGCCCAAAGATTAGCATGGAAGCGCCAACAGCGATCAGCCGTTCGCGCTGTTCGTCCCCAGCATCTCATCGAGCTGTGCCAGGGTGCCCGAGTCCTTCACGACGGCACGCAGCCACAGGTGCAGCGGCAATTCTCCCCAGCTGGCGGCCTTGTCGGCCAGGTAGGCGACGGGACTGTGCGGCTCCGTGCGGCGGAAGAAATCGGCCACCTGGCGCAGCTGGGCCAGCGCCTGCTGGCGCTGCACGATGGCGCCCCCGCTGCTGCTGGCACCCTGGCCAGCGGCGGGCGGCGCGCCAGCGAAGTCCACGCCAGGCGACAGTGGCGCGATGAAATGAATGACGTTTTCCAGCGCTTCTCGCGCGGCGCGAAAACTCGGGCCATCGGCGCCGAAACGCGCATCGACGCTGCGTTCAAACGCCAGCAGCGACTGCATGCAGTATTGCGCATCGGCCAGCAAGCCATCGGAAAATGCGCGCGTATTCCTTTGCTGCGCCGCCTCCATCTGTGCCAGTGTCTCACCGTCGTCGTGGCGCGTATCGCCCCAGCCCTGCTCTGCACCGCCCTGCGCCAGACTGGCCGCCGCGCGCTGGCGCGCCACATCGAAATCCTGCAGTGAAAACAGGCCATTGGCGCCTTCGGTCAACGGGATCTCGCGCAGCAGCTGCGGCGTGCGCGACAGCAGCCAGAAGACATTGCCGATACGCTGTTCCTGGTCGCCCTCTTCTGCTGGCGGGTACAGACCATCCCAGTAGCGCTCGCACAGGCCAGCCAGCAGCGCGTAACCATCACCCAGGCCGCGGAAGTGGCGTGTTTTCGCATGCGCCTCGGCCAGCCACACGGCCACGCGCAAATCCTTGCTACTCGTTGCGATCAGCTGTTCGCAGCGCGTCGCCACGAAAGGCCAGTCGGCTTCCTTCAGCGCCGTCACCCACTCGCCCTGGTCCAGGCTCGGGTCATCATGCTGGCGCGCCCGCGCGATGGCGTCGAGCTCCTGGCTGAAAGTGATGTCTTCGCCACAGGGGCTGACGGCGCTGACGGGGTGCAGCAACTGCTCCAGATTGAACATGGCGCTCTCCGGCGGTTGACGTTATTTGATGGCGTTACTTGATCGCGTATTTGAACTGCCCCTGCTTGCCGGCGCTGACGCGTATCGAGGCTATCGGCTCGCCTTCGGCCATGCGCGCCAGCACCGCTTCGGCGATCGCCGGCAGCAGGCTGCCGTTGAGGACCTGGTCGACGTTGCGCGCGCCCGAGTCGACCTCGGTGCAGCGCGCCAGCACCGCGTCGACCAGGCCCGCGTCATGGCTGAACTGCGCCTGGTGGTTGCGCGCGATGCGCGCGCCGATATGCGCCAGTTTCAGGGCGATGATCTCGGCCAGCACCGCGTCGTTCAAGGGGTAGAACGGCAGCACCTTCAAGCGCCCGAGCAAGGCCGGCTTGAAATGCGCCACCATCTGCGGACGCACCAGTTCTTCCAGCGCGGCCGGCGTGGGCAAGTCGTGCGCCGCCCGGTTCAGGCAGGCGGCCATCATGGCGCCGGCACCCAGGTTCGAAGTGGCGATGATGATGGTGTTGCGAAAATCGACTTCGCGCCCTTCAGCGTCATCGAGCACACCTTTGTCGAAGACCTGGAAGAACAGTTCCAGCACGTCGGGATGGGCCTTTTCCGCTTCGTCAAGCAGCACCACGCTATAGGGCTGGCGCCGGACGGCTTCCGTCAGCACGCCGCCCTCGCCATAGCCGACATAGCCGGGCGGCGAGCCTTTCAGGCCGGCCACGCTGTGCGCCTCCTGATATTCGCTCATGTTGATGGTAATGAGCTTGCGCTCGCCGCCATACAGCAGGTCGGCCAGCGCCAGCGCCGTTTCCGTCTTGCCCGTACCGGACGGCCCCGTGAACAGGAACACGGCTTGCGGCTTGTTCGGGTCGTCCAGGCTGGCGCGCGCCGTGCGCACGCGCTGCGCCACCGCCGCGATGACGTGGTCCTGTCCCAGCACCCGTTCGCGCAGCGCCCCATCCAGGGTCTGCACCGTGCGGATCTCGTCCTTGAGCATTTTCCCCAGCGGGATGCCGGTCCAGCCGGCGACGATGCCGGCCACCACCTGCGCATCGACTTCCAGCGGCGACAGAGGCGCTTCTCCCTGCAGGGCCGCCAGCTCTTCCTTCAGCGCCAGCAGGCTTACCGCGCCGGCCTCGCCCGGCCGCTCGCCGCGCTGCTGCGCGCGCAGGTCGCCGATCTGCGCCACCAGCGACTTTTCGCGCTCCCAGCGCTGCGCCAGGGCCGCGACCGCCGCCTGTCCTTCCTCATGCTCGCGCCGCAGTTGCGCCAGGCGCGCGGCACCGGCTTTATCGGGCGCTTCGCCGTCACTTGCCTCGCGGGTCAGGGCGGCGATTTCCGCGCCGATGCGTTCCTGCCGCCGGTTTGCGTTTTCCAGCTGCGCCGGCGTGGCGCACTGGCCCAGCGCCACCTTGGCACACGCCGTATCGAGCACGCTGATGGCCTTGTCGGGCAACTGGCGCCCGCTGATGTAGCGGTGCGACAGGCGCACCGCATCGACGATGGCGGCATCGCGCACGCGGGTGCCGAAATGGCGTTCCATCAGCGGCGCCATGGCGCGCAGCATGGCGCAGGCGACATCTTCGCTCGGCTCCTCCACCTTCACCACCTGGAAGCGCCGTGCCAGCGCCGCATCCTTTTCAAAATATTTTTTGTACTCGCTCCAGGTAGTGGCGGCAATCGTGCGCAGGGCGCCGCGCGCCAGCGCCGGCTTGAGCAAATTGGCCGCATCGTTCTGCCCCGCCTGGCCACCGGCGCCGATCATGGTGTGCGCCTCGTCAATGAAGAGGATGATGGGATGCGGGCTTTTCGTCACCTCGTCGATAACATTCTTCAAACGGCTTTCGAATTCTCCCTTCACGCTGGCGCCAGCCTGCAGCAAGCCCATGTCGAGCGCGTGGATGCGCGCCCCCTGCAGCACCTCGGGCACGTCGCCGGCGGCGATGCGCAAGGCCAGGCCTTCCACCACGGCCGTCTTGCCCACGCCCGCCTCGCCCGTGAGAATGGGATTATTCTGGCGCCGGCGCAGCAGGATATCGACGGCCTGGCGTATCTCCGCCTCGCGGCCGATTACGGGATCGAGCTTGCCGTCGCGCGCCAGCTGCGTCAGCTCGGTGGTGAACTGGTCCAGCGCCGGGGTTTTGCTAGCCAGGGTCGCAACAGGATCGTCGGGTGTGCCGGAAAGCTGCGGCACGGCCGCGCTTTCCTCATCGGAGCCGTCCGTCAGCCTGTCCGGATGGTGCTTCAATTGTTCCACGCTGAAGCGGGCGAACAGCTTCGAACCCCGATACGCGAGCTGCGACAGTTCCGGGTCCGTCAGCAGCGCCAGCAACAGATGGCGGCTGCGAATGGGTCCCGGCTGCGCCGTATCGAGCGAGGCGACCAGCCAGGCATGCTCGAACAACAGCGGCAAATGGGGCGAAAACACGGGAGTGCGCGCACTGCCGGTCCGGAAGCTGCCGATCTCGCGGCGCAGGTCCGACTCCAGCGCCGTCAGACTGATTTCACTACGCCGCGCGATGGTGACGAAATCGCTGCGCTCCTGCTCCAGCAGCGCCAAGAACAGGTGTTCGATATCGACTTCGTACTGGCCCAGTCCCACGCAGATGCCGGCGGCGCGGGTGGCGGCCGTGCGCGCCGTGTCATTCAGTTTGGCGATCAGGGTTTTCAAATGATTGCTCATGCGGCGGCTCCCTTGCGGTTGATCGAATAGCGCAACGACGATGGCTGCAGCACGGCGTCGAAATTGACCGTCTCGCCGGCGGACATCACGGCCAGGGAGCCGCTGATGACAAAGCCGACGCGGTTGATACTGCCCGCTTCGCGCTCCAGGCGGGCGCGCACATTGCGCAGGCGCGGTTCGTGGCGTTCGATTGCTGCCTTCAGCGCGGCGCAGATGCTTGCGCGGTCATCGCTGCTGGACAAACACATGCCGGCGAAATCGATCAAGCCATAGTTGACGATGGAGGCCGCGCATTCCGGATAGGCGTCGAGCGCGCCGGGCGGCAGGGCCACGCGCGTGTTGAGCAACTCTTCCAGGTCGCGCGCCACCGCATCCTTCAATTGTTCCAGCGACAGGCGTGCCGCCACGCCGCCCGCCGCCGCACCGCCGTCGCCCATCAGGCGGTCGAACAGGCCAGGTACAAAACTGTCCATGCGCTCTCCTGAAAAGTCGGCGCGACGCGCAGGCGAAGGTGGCCGCCGCACGCCGCGCACGATGGATCAAGCCACGCGGTTCGCGGCCAGGTCCCAGCCGCCCGAGGTATTGCCGCCGGCGCCGCCCGTCACTTTTTGCTGCGTGTATTTCCACTTCACTTTCGAGAACTTGAAGCCGACGTGTTCACCCAGGATATCGCCTTCTTCCACGTTCGGCGTCACGGCGCCGATCAGCACATTCTCGATTTCGATTTCAAAGTACTTGACGCGCTCGCCCTGGCCGTCGGCGCGCATGAATTCGAAGCGCGCCTTTGGAATGGTCTTGCCGGCCGAGCAGGTCTGCAGCAGCACCGGTGAGGCCAGGTCGGCCAGCTTGGAGATGACGATGTCCTTGTGCTCGCAGCGTTCGGCCGTATGGCCGCCGCCCGTCGAGGCGGTGGCGGACTTCGGCTGCTCGACGCTCCAGTTGACCGATTTGCACTCGATCCAGTCCTTGTGCTTGTCATCGGTGGACTCGCCCTTGATGCCGTCTATCTGCAGATATACATCGATTGCCATGGTGTGCTCCTCTGGTTGAAAGATGGGTGAATCAGGAATTGGTCGACTTCGGCAACTCCGCGACCAGTCGGAGCGAAACGGATAATTCATCGAGCTGGAAGTGCGGCCGCAGGAACGACACGGCGCGGTACACGCCGGGCCGGCCCGACACTTCCTGCACTTGCACGGATGCCTCGCGCAGGGGGAACTGCGCCTTCTGCTCCTGGCTGGCGTTATCGTCGAGCAGCACGTACTGCATCAGCCAGCGATCCAGGAAGTCTTCCACGTTGGAGGCGGCGGCAAAGCTGCCGATCTTGTCGCGCATCATGGCCTTCATGTAATGGGCAATGCGCGAGACGGCGAAGATGTACTGCAGCTGCGACGACAGCACCGCGTTCGCATTGGCCGCGTCGCTTTTGTACTTGCGGCTTTTCTGCGCCGACTGGGCGCCAAAAAACGCTGCATACGCCGTGTTCTTGCAGTGCACCAGCGAGATGAAGCCCAGGTCCGACAATTCCTTTTCGCGGCGGTCAGTGATCGCCACTTCGGCCGGGCATTTCAGGGCCACGTCCCCCTCGTCCGTCTTGAAGGTGTGGGTGGGCAGGTCGTCCACCAGGCCGCCGCCCTCCACGCCGCGGATGGCGGCGCACCAGCCATAATCGGCAAAGGCGCGCGTGAGCTTGCTGCCGAATGCATACGCGGCGTTGCACCACAGGTATTTGTGATGGTCGCTGCCATCGACTTCCTCGACAAAGTTAAAACCTTCAACGGTGGTGCCATCGACGGGATTGAAGGGCAGCCGGCCCAGGAAGCGGGGCAAGGTCAGGCCCACGTAGCGTGCATCCTCGGATTCGCGGAAGGCCTTCCATTTCGCGTACTCGATGGTGTCGAACACCTTGGCCAGGTCGCGCGGCTTGCCCAGGTCACCGTAGCTTTCCAGGCCAAACAGTTCCGGCGCGGCCGAGGCGATGAACGGTGCATGCGCGGCGGCAGCGATGTGCGACATCTGCTCGACGAAATACATGTCTTCCGGCTGGCGCGAGATGGCGAAGTCTCCCAGCAGCGCGGCGAACGGCGCGCCGCCGAAGGTGCCAAATTCCTCTTCGTAGACCTTCTTGAACATGCAGCTCTGATCGAACTCCAGCGCCGCCTGGAAATCCTTCACCAGTTCGCGCTTGGTGGCGTTGAACATGCGGATCTGCAGGCGCGTGCCCGTATCGGAGTTGCCGACCAGGTAGCGCAGCCCCGTCCAGCTTTGTTCGAGCTGCTGGAACGGCGCCGCGTGCATGATTTCGCTGAGCTGGGAGGAGATCAGGCGGTCGATTTCCGCCACGCGTGCGTCCAGGGTGGCCGACAGGCTGCTGGACATCAGCACCGTGCCGTCAAGCACCTGCGCCACCAGTTCCGAAATGAGGTCGCGTGCGCGCGCATGTTCGGCGCCCGACTTGGCGACGCGGCTTTGCTCGACGATCTGGTCCAGCAAGTCGGTCGCCACCGGCGCATCGGATGCGGATACTGCAAGGGCTTCTGCATGGGCGCTCATCTCAATCCTCCTGCGTCGGGAAGCGCGGTTTCAGGGTGGCCAGGCTGTCCGTGTTGTTCAGCACCTCCGTCAGCAAATCTTCCAGCTTGTCATTGCCGGCCAGCTTGTTGCGCAAGTCGGCCAACTTGGTGCGCGCCTCGAGCAGCTTGCGCAAGGGGTCGACCTGGCGCACCACCGATTCCGGGCGAAAGTCATCCATCGAGCGGAAGTGCAGGTCGACGGCGAACGTGCCACCCGCCTCGCTCATGCGGTTCGGCACGGCGAAGCGGGCCACCGGCTCCACGCCGGCCAGCACTTCGTCGAAGTTTTCGTGGTCGATGGCGACGAACTTGCGGTCCTTCAGGCGTTTTTTCTCATTGTCAGAATTACCGCCAAAGTCACCCAGCACACCGACCACGAAGGGCAGCTCCTTGTTTTCAATCGCGTCGCCAATCTCGACGTCATAGGTCATTTGCACGCGCGGGGCGCGTATCTTTTGCAGGCGTTTCTGCACGCTGTCGGACTTGGACATGTCGCTTCCTTTGCAAGGAGATGGTGGGGATGCTGGCTTATTTCAGGCCGCTGAACGGATCGGCCCCGCTGGCTGGCGCTGCCGCGCCCTTCGCCGCCGGCGTGCCGGAACCGGCTGCGCGCTTGCCAGCCGCCGCCGGGCGCCTGGCCGGCGGCACCAGCACATCTTCGCCGATGCTTGCGCGCAGCAGCTTGGCCAGGTCCTGCGCTTCCGAGCGCAGCGAGCCATTCAGATTGTTTTGCCGCGACAGATCGGCCAGCGCCTTGCCGGACAGGCGCAAGCCGCTGACGGCGACGATGCTGTTGGCGACCTTGTCGTCCGGGTCGCGCTCCAGCGCTTCGAGCGCATGGCCGATGGCGTCGCCGTACTGACCACGGTCGAACTTCATCTGCGCCATTTGCAGCCACGGCGCCTTGTCGGCCGGGTAGCTGCTGCCGCCGCGCTGAAGCAGGATCATGGCGCGCTCGTACTGGCCGGCGCGCGCGGCAGCATCGGCGTCGCTCATCACTTGTGCCAGGGTGGGCGCGGCAGGTTTCTTGGGCGCCGGCTGGTCTGGCGTGGCGCAGGCGGCCAGCAGCAAGGCGCTGGCGAAGCAGGCAATACGGGGCAACATGGTGGCTGGCTTCATCGGGCATTCCTTCACGTGGAGGACGCTACCGCTGGGAAAAATGGGCGGCGCCTTGGTGGAGGCCATTATTGATCGCCAATTTTCATGGCAGATTGAGATTAATCAGCAAAGAAGAAGTTCCACATCACAGCCACGTGCAGCCGCCTGAATCCTGATCTGGCGCAGGAACTGCGTTGAACGCAGGCGGACTTTGCGCCAACGCAAGCAGGCCGCCGGTGCATGCGTTTAAATGACTGCAACACTTTTATTTCCACCCTCCATTCTTCAAAAGAAAACCCATGCCACCTGACGCCCCGCTCCGCCGCCTGGCGCGCGCCACCCCGCTACTGCTGCTGGCCTTGCTGCAAGCCGGCTGCGCGGGCGGCGCCATCGGCACCCTGGCCAACGCGGCGCTGCAAATGGCCGGCGTGGCCAAGCCGCCGCCCGAACTGCCTGACGCGCAAAAACCACCGCGCAATGTCAGCATCCGTCTGCACGCGGCGCAGCGCATCAACACCGATGCCGAAGGCCGGTCGCTGGCGCTGGTGGCGCGCATCTACAAGCTGCGCCAGAGCGCCGCCTTCGAGCAGGCCCACTACGACAGCTTCCTCGACGCGCAGCGCGAAAAGGCGGCACTGGGCGCCGACCTGCTGGAAGTGAAGGAAGTGCTGCTGGTGCCGGGCCAGCGCTACGAAGTTCTGGAAAAAGTCAGCGGGGAAGCGTATTTCATCGGCGTGGTGGCCTTGTTCCGCGCGCCTGCGGCACAGCGCTGGCGCGCCACCTTTGCCGCCGCCGATGCGGAACGCGGCGGCATCACCGTCGGCCTGCACGCCTGTGCGCTCAGCGTCACTAGCCTGGCCGGCATGGGCAGCGGCATGGTGCCGCTGTCCGCCCTGCGCTGCCAGTAACGGAGCAGCGGCACGCCACACATTCAAGGAGAAACGAGATGGGCATGGCAGCGAAAGTCTTGTGGGGAGAAGGCCTGTTCCTGCGGCCGCAGCATTTCCAGCGCCAGGATCAGTATCACGAAGCGCGCCTGCATCACACGGCCAGCGCGCTGCATCCCTACCTGTGGGGCGTGGCGCAGCTGCAGTGGGATCTGGCGGCGCTGAAGACGGGCACCCTGCGCCTACAGGCCCTGTCGGCGATCTTCCGCGACGGAGAAGTGTTCGAGGCGCTGGGCGACGGTGCGCCCGGCAGCGATACGCTGCCCCCGCCGGTGGACCTGGAAGCCCTGCCGCCTGCGGTGCAGGAAGTGACGTATTACGCGGCGCTGCCCATCCTCAACCGCGAAGGCATGAATTGCACGGCGCAGGCGTCAAAGACAGGCACGCCTACAGCCACGCGCTTTGCGCATGCCATGTGCGCCACGCCCGACCTGTTTACGGAGTCCACCGTAGCCGACGTGGCGTATCTGAAGAAAACCGTGCGCCTGATTCCCGACAGCGAGGCGCGCGGCTCCTACGACTGCCTGCCGCTGATCGCCCTGCGGCGCACGGTGTCGGGCGGCTTCGAGCCTGTGCCCTCGTTCATGGCACCCAGCCTGGCGATCGCGGGCGCGCCGCGCCTGCAGGGCGTGCTGGAACACTTGCTCGACGCATTGCAGGCGAAAGTGAGCGCGCTGCACGGCCACCACCGCGAGCCGAGCCGCAATGTGATCGAGTTCCGCTCGGGCGACGTGTCCTCGTTCTGGTTGCTGCACACGGTCAGCGCGGCCGCCGCCGCGCTGATGCACTATGTGCGCCATCCGGCCCTGCATCCGGAGCGCCTGTACGAAGCGCTGCTGGGCCTGGCGGGCGGCCTGCTCAGCTACTCCAGGCATTACACCCTGGCCAGCCTGCCCGCCTACGACCACGCGCAGCCGGGCGCCTGCTTCGATGCCATCGACGGCATCATTCGCGAACTGCTCGACACCGTCATCTCGTCGAAGTATTTTTCCATCGCCCTGCTTGAGGACAAGCCGTCGTATTACCTGGGCAAGCTCGATTCGGACAAGATCGACCAGCACACCACCTTGTACCTGGCGATTCGTGCCGCCATGTCCGCCATCGAACTGGTTGACGTGGTGCCGCTGCGCGTCAAGGTGGGCGCGCCCGACGACGTGGAAAAATGCGTGCTGACGGCCATGCCCGGCCTGAAACTGTCGCACGCGCCGCAAGTGCCGGCCGCCATTCCCGTGCGCCCCGAAACCTATTATTTTGCGATTGAAAACCGCGGCGCGCTATATGAGCAGATGCTCAAGGCGCAGTCGATTTCCGTGTACGTGCCGGCCGGCATACGCGACCTGCAGCTGGAACTGATCGCGGTGACGGCATGAGCCAGCTCATCGAACGGCGCGCGGCGCCATCCCTGCTGGGCCCCCGCAGTGCCGCCCCTGCGGTCAGCAGCCGGCATGCTGGCAGTGCCCTGCCGGACCTGATGCACGAAGGCTTTTACATGCTGTTCATGCTGAAGCACGGTTCGGCGCCCGGCGACGAACAGATCTTCATGGACCGCATCACGGCCTTCCTCGACGACTTCGAACGCGAAGCGAAAAAGATCCGCGCCGACGGCGACGATATCGAAGCGGCCAAATATGCATTCTGCGCGGCGGTCGATGAAATCATCCTGGCCTCGCCTTTCGACCTGCGCAAGCAGTGGGAGCGGCGCCCGCTGCAGCTGCTGATCTTTGGCGACCAGCTGGCGGGCGAACACTTTTTCGATCGCCTCGACGCCCTGCGCGGCAAGGGCCCCATGCGCGTGCAGGCGCTACAGGTTTTCCATATGTGTTTGTTGCTGGGATTCCAGGGCAAGTATGCGATCGACGGCGGCGAAAAACTCAGCTACCTGACGGCACGCCTGGGCGACGAGATTGCCCACATCAAGGGCAAGAGCCGTGGCTTCGCGCCGCGTGCGGAACGCCCCGACCAGGTGATCAACAAACGCGGCAGCGACGTGCCGCTGTGGGCGTTGTCGAGCTTTTTCGCCCTGCTGGCCATCTGCGCTTACCTCGGCCTGAAAACGCATCTGACGCGCAACACGCAAACGACTCTGGCCGCGTATGCAGACCTGGTCAAACTGGCGCCGCGCCCAGCACACCTGACCATCACCCTGCCCTGAACACCTCACAAAACCTACTGCGCGTCGGTTTAGGCGGCCTGCGATGCTCACCGTGCTCTAGCACGGTTGCGCTTCTCGACCGCCTCTCCCTTCCGCTCGCTACGGTTTTGTGAGGTGTCAACCCAATCTATTGCGCGATCCTGAACTCGATGCGCCGGTTTCTCGCCCGGCCATCGGCCGTGGCGTTGCTGGCCACGGGACGGTCCGGCCCCTGGCCCGACACCAGCACCGAATCGGCCCCGACGCCCTTGCTGGCCAGGTGGGCACGCACGGCTTCGGCGCGCGCCTGACTCAGTGCCACATTGCTGGCGCGCAGGCCCGTATCGTCCGTGTGGCCGATCACCTCCACCTTGCGGCCCCGCAACTTGAGCATGACGGCAGCCATTTCGTCGAGGATGGCCAGGCCGGCCGGCGTAATGGACGCCTTGCCGCTGTCGAATTCGATGATGCGTTTATCCAGTGCAGCATCGAGCAAGCCCTGCTCGGCCTCGGCCGCCCTGACCCGCAAACCATTGCTGACGATGTAGGTGGGATTGAGGCTGGTGGCGATGTCGCTGGCGATCTGCTGGCGCTGCGCCTCGTTCGCCACCTCGCCGCGCACGCTGACGTCGTTGCCGGCTATGCTGATCTGCCCCCGTGAAATGAGCTTCAGGTTCGGCGCGATGAGCTTTTGCACGTAAGCGTTCCAGTTGGCCGGCATGGCAACGTTGCCGATGGCGATCTGGTCGACCACGCGCTCGGCGCCATACAGTTCGCGCAGTCGGGCCAGCACGGCAGCCTTGCCCGCCTCGTCGGCCAGGGTGCCCGTGACGAGGATTTGCCCCGGCATCGGCGTCTGGGGCGCCTGGGCCTGGGCGTGGCAGGAAGTGGCTGCAGGAAGCAGCAGCGGCAGCAGGAAAATGTGTGACTTCATCGCAATCCTTCAGGCAAAGGTATCGGCAAACATCACGCAGGCCGAGCGCAGCGACAGCTGCTCCTGCTCCAGGCAGGCGGAAAACTGACACAGCGCCGCATCGTCTCCCAGCTGCCCGTCAACCCAGTCCAGCTGGTCGAACAGGATCAGCCTTTCGCTGCCGGCCTGCGGATCGATCAGCGCGCGCAAGCCATGCGGGTCGGCGCCGCAAAAGCCGATCACCAGTACGGGTGCCTCGTCGAGGTGGGAGAAAAACAGCGCCAGTTCGAAATCGGCCTGGCGCAGGAAAGGCGCGATCAGGTGCAGCCAGAGGCTGGCCACCAGCTCGCGCAGCTGCACGTCTTGCGGCAGCGGCAGCACCAGGCTTTTCTCCAGGCGCGGCAAGCCGCTGTGGCGCACCGGCTGCAGCAGCAGGCCCAGGCCCAGCAGCAATTCGCGCACCGTCACCGGAAACGCGGGCGAGGCCAGCATCGCCTGCAAGTCATGCACGGTCTGCGCCTGCAAGAAGGCGGATAACCGCGCCGCATGGCCAGGCGCGGCCGGTTCGACTTCGACCACATTGCCGGCCAGCGCCAGCAAGGCCGGTCCGGGTTCGTCGCTGGCCACGATGCCCTGCGACAGCTGCTCCACCTGCTGCCACAGCGGCGCCAGCACCAGCGGGCTGCAAGCGACGAAGGCTTCGGCGTCATCGACTTCCAGCGCGCCCATGGCCATGAAGGGAAACCGCCGCTGCGACTGGTCATTGCTCGCTTCCAGGCGCCCGGCGATGGCGCGCCGGCTGCGCGTGCCGACGAAGGCAAAGCGCAGCGGCGGCAAGGCATCGTAATTGAGCTTCCAGCGCGGGTTCACCGTCAGGGCATTCATGACCTGCGCCAGCCAGTCGTCAAGCAGCTGCACCAGCGCGTGATTGTCGCAAGCCTTGATGAAATCGCCGCGCGCGGGGATCTTGCCGAAGTACCCGAGACGCACCTGTTGCGCCGCGCGCCTCATGGCGAAACTCCCGCTGCAGCTACAGCAACGGCGGCAATGGCTGGCGGGGGTGCTGGCGTGCCGACGATGGTCTCGGGCAGCTGCATGCCGCGAAACCCCTGCTCCTGCACCGCCGCAGTCCCACCCGCGCCCGCGCCTGTCGTTTCGGCGCTGCTGGTGATTTTCAGGTCGACCGCCACGGCCACCTCGCCGCGCACCCAGCGCAGTTCGAACACGCCGCCATCCTTGCGCTTCTTGGTGGCCGCATCGATCATGCGCTTCAAGCCGAATTGCCCCGGTTCGTTGAACAGCTCCAGCGTGCGCCCGTCAAAGGTGACGGCGGTGATGCGCGCGCCCTGGAGGCCCGCCGCGCCTTGCGGGCCGGGATGGACCATGTTCGTCCACTGCGCCGGCGTGTTGCGGTAGCGCAGCTGCTGGCCGTCGATCTCCACCGTGTACTCCAGGGTGCCGGGCGCGGGCGACGGCTGGATCTGGAACACGGTTTGCGCCACGCTGGAGGTGGCCGCCACGCCACCCGCGCCCAGCGGCGCAATCCAGCCGGGGAAGCGCGCCACCACTTGCGGCGACAGGCTGATGCCCATGTCGGCCCAGGTGCGCGGCGCCAGCACGTCGCCGCGCCGCACCACCAGGGGGCCCATGGAGGTGGTGACGAATTTTGCCACCAAGCCTTCAGGACCGAAGTACTGGCCGATCTCCAGGCTGCTCGCCTCGATGCGCGCGCCTGGGGAAAACGGATATTTATTGGCCAGCGATTTCTGGAACGGTTCATATACCTGCGCCGCCCAGGTCTTGTTGATATCGAGTTCGGCCGGTGCGACGATGACGGCAAAAGTCTGCATCAATGGCCGTACGAGGATGGGTCGTATGGCCTGTTTTTGCGCGTCGCTCATCCCCGTGAGCATCTGCTCGTCGACCAGCTTCAGGGCGTCGGCCAGTTCGGAACCGCTGCCTTCCAGGGTCTGCTGCATGAACTGGCGCGCGCCCGGTCCCGCGTCGCCCTGGTTCTTCAGCAAGTTCAAACGACTGCGCAGTTTCGACAGCGCCTCCAGATACGCGCGCATCAACGAGGCATTGTTGTCCCTGGCCGCCACCAGCTTGCCCACGCCGGCAAATTCGCGCCCCACGGGACCCATGGGTTTGTCCAGTCGGGCCGGGTCGATCTGCGCATTCATTCCCGGATTGGCCGTCAGCTGCGATGGCGCACGGCGCAGCACCGTTTCCTTGAACCAGGCGATGATGCCCCGCTCGGCCTTGCGCAACTGCGCATTTTGCAGGGCAGGATTGTCCCACGAGGTTTCCTCGTAAATGGTCGTCAGCAGTTTGGCAATCGGCGACGCTTGCGGGTCACCCAGGCGGTTCATCGCCTGCACGGCGCCGTCAAAGCCCTTCAGATCGGCGACAGCGACGCCCTGCACGAATTTTTGCCACTCGCGCGCGTAGTCGGCCTTGTACATGGCCACCAGGTTTTTCTCGATCTGCTCTGGGCTGCCTTCCAGGGTCAGGTCGTCGGTGGAAGCGCTTTTCAGCACCCAGTCGGCGCTTTGCAGTTCGTGGTTGGCAGCGCCGCGAAACGCGCCCTCGACGAACTTTTCCCACGCCTGGCGCGTAAAGGCGCCGGAGACGGCGTAACTGCCCGCCAGCAGTGCCTGATCCTGTTCGCCGACGATGCGCGCCACCGTCATGCCGGGAAAGCGCGTCGAAGCGCGCGCGCGAATGTCGGCATACACGCGCTCGCGCGCCGGCATGCCCTGCACCACGCGGCGCAGGTTTTCGCGTGCCTGGTCGACCAGCGCCAGCTTCTGCTCGATGCGCGGCCAGGACGGGTCGCCAATTTGCGCCAGGTAAAACGTCAGTAGCCGCTCGGCGCTGCGTATCATCTGTTCGCGCGGCATGGCGCCGCGGTTGCCTTCCAGCCAGGCGCGCCAGAAACGCGTCAGCTGGTCGTTCAGGTGGCTGCTCTCGGCATGCGTCTTATCGGCCAGCATCAGATAGGTTTTCAGCGCGTTGTAGGCATCTTCCACGTTCGTCGGCGACGCGGCCTGGTACTGGAACGATCGCGCGGCCGGTGAAGTGGCCGGGGCGGCGGCCGGCGTCTGCGGCGTGCGCGCCGCTGGCTGTAGCTGGTCGGCGCTGGCGTTCATCTCGAACAGCAAGGCTTCCAGCGCGCCCGCCACGGGGACCAGCATGACCTGGCGCGCGCCGGCAAAGTATTCTTCGCGCAGCTTGCGCTCAAGCAGATCGCCCTGGTACAGGCCCAGGCGCAATGACCAGGGCCGTTGCGTGCGATACGCTTCCAGCTGCTCTATGCGGTCCTGCAAGATCTCCAGCGCTTCCAGGCGCGACTGCAAATCCAGGCGCCGCTCCTGCAGCTTCACCACTTTGTTTAAATCGGCCTCCACGTTGGCAACCAACTGGCGGTTGCCCAGGTAAGACCAGCTCCAGCCACCCAGGCAGGCGCCCAGCGACACCGTGGCGGCAAAGAACACGGCGTACTTGAAGCGCAGCTTGGCGCGGTTGGCATAGTTGGCCACCAAATGCTTGTCGGCAAAAATCACTTTGCGGAACAACTCCAGCAGGAAATAACCATGTTGGCGCGCACCTGCGGGCAGCAAGGCCGGGGTTGGCGCGTAGGCCAGGTCGAAGCGGCGCGCCACCTGCTGCGAGGAAGCACTGACTGGCTCGCCCTCCTGCAGCGCGCTGGTGAAATAGAAGCCGCGGAACACGGGCTGGAACTGGAACGGGTTTTCCTCGAACAGGGTGGCGATGAAGGCGCGCAGGGCCGGCTTGATGGCGGTAAATTCCAGCGGGAAGGTAAACACGCCGGGCGCCATCGTCTTGCGTTGCCGGTGCGCCATGTTAGCCAGGCTCAGCTCCGTCAAGCCATCGTGCAATTCATCGAAACTCTGGTCGAAAAACGCCAGCAAGTCGGCCGTGGGCAGCTTGCGCTGATAAGGCATGGTGGCGCCCCAGACGCGCTCGCGCTCGCTACGCTCGGCATCGGCAAAAAACTCTGTGAAGCCGGCGATCAGATCCGCCTTGGTAAACACGATGTACAGGGGTGCGAACACTTCCAGGCGTTCGATGACGTCCTGCACGCGCTTGCGCAGGCTGCGCGCCAGTTGCATGCCCACGTCGGGGTCACCTTTCAATTCGTCGATGCTGACAGCAATGAGGATGCCGTTGATGGGTGCCTTGCGCCGGTATTTTTTCAGCAAGTCGAGAAAACCGAACCACTCCCCACGGTGCTCGTCGACGACGCAGTAGCGTCCCGCCGTGTCGAGCACGATGCCATCCGTGGTGAAAAACCAGTCGCAGTTGCGCGTGCCGCCCACGCCTTGTACGATCTTGCCATCGGCGAAAGGGAACTGCAGGCCCGAATGCAGGATGGCGCTGCTCTTGCCGGCGGCCGGATTGCCAATGATCATGTACCACGGCAATTCGTAGAGAGCGGCAGCGCCAGATTTGAGGCCCAGCTTGGACGTCTTGATGGTCTCGATGGCGGCCAGCATGCCCGTGCGCACGGCGTCGAGTTCGCCATGCTGGGTGCTGCTGGGCGTCGAGACCGAGGCCGCTTGCGCGGCGGCGATCTCGGCCTCGTTGAGGATGGCTTGCCCCAACGCCTGGGCATTGCGCCGTGCGCGGCGCCGGCGCCACAGCCACAGGCCAAGCCAGGTGACAAAGGCCAGCAGCAACAGGGCAAGCGCCCAGATCAGCGCCACTTCCAGCACCTCGGCGCCCAGGTACAGGAACACGGCCAGCGCCACGAAGCCGAGGATGGTCAGATGGCGGCTATCGGTGAGGAAATGCCAGATTCGTCGCAGCATGATGAGCCCAGGGTGAGGTCGCAAAACATGAGGAACGCCGCCGCGTAACTAGGCGGATTCGCCCCATCCTGACAGCAATGCGGCGCGCCTTTGTTGACATAGGACAAGTACCAGACGCCAGCGCACGGCGGGCGCTGGCGTGCCATTGACGCTGCGCAAGCAAGCTTGCAGCTGTGAAAATAAAGCCGCGCTGCGGCGCTAGAATGGCTGGCGCTGCTTACTTGCCCAGCACGCGCGGTTGCGGCAATTCCGTGTGGCCAAAATCCATCATGGTCCAGCGCCCGCCCCAGCGCAGGCCCACCGATTCGGCCGTCACGCCATACAAACGGTAGCCGCGCATGGCCCAGGCATTTTTTTCAGAAAGGATGAGTTTTCCTTCATGCATGAATGCGCAATCGGCGGCCAGGCCATACTGGTGATAGCTTTGAAACGCCCTGGCGTTGGTCACGTTCGGGCCGGCCGCCGCCAGCTGGTCCTGGCGCGCGGGGCTGCGATAGCCTTCCAGCAAGACCATCTCGTAGCCATGCACGTCCTTCATGATCTTGAAGACCAGCAGCAGGCGCTGCGCGTAGTCGTGGTCGAGCAATTGCCAGTTGCGGCTGGCGCCGCCCAGCAGCGGGCGCAGCTGCGTCACTTCCGCCGTGGAAAACAGCAGCGGCGGCAGGCTCAAAGGCGGCACCAGCTGCTCGCCTTTCAGCAAATCGCTGACCTGGTCGTTGATGACATGTTGCCGGTCAGCATAGCCGCGCAGGGCGATGTGATTGCTGGACAGCCACGCCAGCAAGGGCGGCACGATGACCACCACGCTACCTGCCAGACTCAGCCAGCGATGCCGCAACAGCAGCTGCCAGGCATGCGCCATGCCCGAGCCCGTACGCCGCTGCATGCGCTGCCATTGCGCGCCGCTGCCGCCCTTCAGATGCTGCGCGCGACGCTGCATGCGCCAACCCAGATTGACGAGCGTGTGCAGCACGATGGCGCGGCCGCCGGGAAACAGCAGCAGCCAGCAGGCAAAACAGGCCAGCAGGAAATACATCAGGACCAGGGCGACGAACATGGGGCGCTCCGTGACAGGGATGGGCGTGGGCCGGACAGCAATTTCCCGGCCGTATTGCTAGATCGTAGGCGTCCGCGGTCCGCATGAGCGCGGTTTACATCAAGGTCAGTCGAGTTTGATCCACTGTGGAGGTGATATTTTGTCTTTATTGAAAACCGGGGAGTGCCAGGCGTGCGGTCCTGACCTGCTGAGCAAGGCTGGCGTGGCTGACGTGCACATCGAAGGCAAGGGCATCCTGTCGCAGCTCGAACACGGCGTCGCCGCGCCTGTGGCCAGACCCGCCCTGCGCTGGCGCCCAGGACGGTGGCACTGGGCCGCTGCTGCGCTGTGCCTGGCGGTGCTGATTACGGCCGTGCTCGCTTATGACACGACCATCGTGCCCCTGCCGGCAGCACCCGCCACGGCTATGACGGCGCCCGTAATGCCAGCGCCAACGGTACTGCCGCTTGCCGTGCAAGCGGCCACCATCGTCAATACGGCGGCCCCGCCCTTGCCTGCGGCGTCCGCCACGGCAGCAAGCGCAAACGCGCCGCACAAGACGCCGCCACCCATGCGCCAGGCGGCCGCGCGTCCACAGGGGGCGAGGCCGGCCGCCGCGCCCGGCGACAGCGACGTCGCCTTGCTGACGGCGATGGTCGCCCATGCGCACCGGCAAGAATCCACGGTGGCGCCCGTGCGCGACGTGGTGCTGCGCCAGCAGGAACAGGAGAAGGAAACGGCGGAACTCTTGCAGCGCTGTCAGCAGCTGGGCCTGATCGAAGGCATGCTGTGCCGTTCGCGCATCTGTTCGGGCCGCTGGGACAGCGATCCCGCCTGCCATTGAGCGCCCGCGCGCCCAGTAACATGTCAGGCGCGCTCGGACACTCGCGTCAGCTTGCGGTCCCGTGGCCCGTCAGCCTGCCTTCGGGTGAGTGGCCGCGTCCATGCGGCCTTGCAAAAAGCCTTCCATCAGCGCCAGCAATGCCTGCGGCTGTTCCTGGTGCGGTGTATGGCCGCATTGCTCGACGATGGCGGGTACGGCGTTGAGCGCCTGCGCCACGATGGTGTCGACCTGGGCCGCGCTGCCGTACTGGTCCTCGCTGCCCTGCACCACCAGCGCCGGACATTCGACGGATGGCAGCAGGTATTCGATGTTCCAGAACTGGAATCCATAGCTGAGCCAAGTATGCGACCAGGCCTTGAAGATGGCTTCCGTCTTGTCGCCATGGTATTTCGCCAGTGCGCGCAGCTTGCCCGCGCCAAACGCCGCGTCCGCCACACGGATGCCATCGAGCGTGATGCCTTCGACAAACACGTGCGCCGCTTCGGTGATGATGCCGCGCAAGCGCGGCGGCTGCTGCGCCGCGTAAATGAGGGCGATGCTGCCGCCATCGGAGTGGCCGACAAGAAAATGGTCCTGCCCCGGCAGCAGTGCAGCGAGCACTTGAGGCAGCTCGCACAGCGCGTAGTCGTGCAAATAATGGAGTTGGCGGCGCGCCTCCAGCGGCGACGATTGCCCATAGCCGTGGCGGTCATACAGCAAGCCGCGGCAGCCCGTCGCCTGGCATAGCTGCGCGGGGAAATCTTTCCACATCGCACAACAGCCGAGCCCCTCGTGCAGGAATACCAGGCAGGGCTTGGCGGGGTCGCCTTCGATCAATTCGTAATAGATATCTGTTTCGGCACTCAGGTTCAGTATCGGCATGGGCTAGGCTCGCAACGGGTTGCGTATCGACAGGTCGGCTGCGCCTATTGTGCCATTGTCCTGCCCGGCATGCGTGGTGCCCCCCAAAAATAGCCTGCGGGAAAAGATCTTGCCACTTGCCTGCAAGGTGTTTGCGCCAGCACAAATGAGCGCCGTTTTGCATGGCCAGATCACGCCTTTTTGCTAGCTTGCGGGCCTAGAATTCATCTCTGCACTCTCGGAGCAGACGGCTACCTTATCAGCCAGGACGTGACACTGGCCGTCACGGCAACAGATAGGGCGTCTTGCCGCACGACGTCAGGCGCGGCGTCCAAACTATTAATCAGGAGCGCATCATGGATATGAAAGTAGAACATCGCACCGGTAGCAATCTGGCCCTGGAAACCGCGGATCTGCCGATGGAACAGGACGGCAAAAGCGCGAAAGGCGCGGCTGCTCAGGCCTTGAACCTGAGCGCCGCCGCCTTCACCACCTATTACACGTGGACGGCCAATGGCGTGCATCCTTCGGTCAACTTCGCCAATCCCAACGTGAAAGCCAATTCGCGCGTCTTGCTCAACATCAGCGAATATGGCGCGACTCCCCAGGACCGTTTTATCGGCTCAGCCCGCATGGCCGTATACAACATCGCACCATACAATGGCGGCTTCCGTGCCTGGGTGGATATTTCCTGGGGCAGCCCGCTCAAGGTGCGTTTCGACGTGTTTGTCGATCCCTGATCCGGGAAACACTGCGCCTGCCCCTGCTACCAGCGGGCCGGCATCGCACACGTCGCTAAAACACGTAAGGGATGGCAAGCGTGGATGGAAAACCGTGCGCGCATGACAAAAGGGCCACGTGTTGCCACGTGGCCCTTTGCTGCTGCTTGTTCTGGCTCCCCGACCTGGACTCGAACCAGGGACCTGCGGATTAACAGTCCGTCGCTCTACCAACTGAGCTATCAGGGAAAGGAGGCCGAATTATATACGTCAAAATTTCTCATGTCCAGTTGTTGCTGCATGCCCGGCAAAAACAGGCTTCCTGTGGCTGCCTGCCTCGCTGGGCCGTGAACGAATGGCGGGCGCTGCGGCGCGCCTTCGCCTTGAGCATAGGCGCTGACTGGGCGCTGCTGTGGCATGGTGCGCGTGCGCCGGACGGGACGCCGACGCCGGACGGCGCAAGCCTGCGGGTAGCCGCCGCGTCCGTCTGCGCGGCGCCACGCAAGATAGTAGAATAGCCAGGCCTTCCCGACACGGAAGGCGCTAACGGCATGCCGCCAACGGGGCGTCGACCACGCCACCGTGCGGGCATGTGCTTGCAAGGCTCATCCTTGCCCCTGGCTGACTGCTCTCACCCGACATGACAGAATCAAGCGCAACCCTGGTGGAAAAGCACGGCAGCGGCGACAGCTCGGCAGAGATTGCCGAGCATATGACGGCAGCCATCGTGGCGCGCCAATTGCCGCCCGGTACGCGGCTGCGCGAAGAGGCGCTGTGCCGGCTGTATGGCGTCAGCCGCACCAAGATCCGCGCCGCCCTGTTGATCCTGTCCAAAGACAAACTGATCCGCATGGTGCCCGACAAGGGCGCCTTCGTCAGCCAGCCCACTGAAGCGGAAGCGCGCGACATCTTCGCCGCACGGCGCATCATCGAGGCGGCCCTGGCGCGCGAGTTTGTCGCGCGGGCCAAGCCCGCCGACTACCGGATGCTGGAGCGGCACCTGAAAGCGGAGCGCCTGGCGCTGATGCAAGCGACGCCGCTGCGCTCGCAACTTCTGGGCGACTTCCACGTTTTGCTGGCCGACATCGCCGGCAACGCCGTCCTGCGCGACATCGTGCGTGAACTGGTGGGGCGCAGCTCGCTGATCACCATGCTGTACCAGTCCAGCCATGCTGCCGCCTGCTCGTATGACGAACACGGCCGCTTTCTTGAGGCCGCGCGCAGCGGCGATGCGGACCTGGCGGCGCGCTTGATGGTCGAGCACCTGGCACATGTGGAAGCGGCCTTGCGCTTCGATGGCAGCGCCGGCGACGCCAAAAAAGACCTGGTGGCGGCGCTGCTGATGTGAGCGACGCCATGATCAAAAAAAAGGCCGCCCCTGCGGATGCCCGGGCGACCTGTCTCATGCGACGGCAACTGCTTGCCAGCAACCTGGCTATTCGCCCAAGTAGATAAACTTGAACAGGAAGATCGCGGCGATGATGTAGGCTACCACCGACACTTGCTTGCCCTTGCCAGTCAACAATTTTAATACCGCATACGTAATGAAACCGAACGCCACGCCGCTGGCCACCGAGTAGGTAAACGGCATCATCAGCGCCGTGATGGCAGCCGGAATGCTTTCCGTGCTGTCATCCCAGTCGATATAGGTCAGTTCGCGCAGCATCAGGCACGCCACGTACAGCAGTGCAGGCGCCGTCGCGTACGGCGGCACCGTGTGCGCCAGCGGGGCGAAGAACAGGCTGCCCAGGAACAGCAGCGCGACGGCCACGGCCGTCAAGCCCGTGCGACCACCGGCTTGCACGCCAGCCGCGCTTTCCACGAAGGCCGTGGTGCTGGACGTGCCCAGGCAGGCACCGGCGGCAATCGCCGTGCTGTCGGCCAGCAAGGCCTTGTTCATGCGCTCCATTTTGCCGTCTTTCAACAAGCCGGCACGGTTGGCCACGCCCATCAGGGTGCCCGTCGCATCGAACAATTCCACCAGGAAAAATACCAGCACCACGTTGACGATGCCGATCGACAGCGCGCCCATGATGTCGAGCTTGAACAGCGTCGGTTCGATGGCAGGCGGCGCCGAGATGATGCCGTTGAACTGGTTGCCGCCAAAGAAGAAGCTGGCGATGGTGATGGTGAGGATGCCGATCAGGATGGCACCAGGCACTTTCAGGCGGTCCAGCGCGACGATGATGAAAAACCCGAGGATGGCCAGAATGGGCGCCGCCTTGTGCAAGTCGCCCAGAGCGATGATGGTGGCGGGGTTCGACACCACCACACCCGCGCTTTTCAGGGAGATGATTGCCAGGAACAGGCCGATACCGACAGTAATCGCCGTGCGCAGCGCGGGCGGGATGCTGTTGATAATCAACTCGCGCACCTTGAACAGGCTGACCAGGATGAACAGGCAGCCGGAAATGAAGACGGCACCCAGCGCCACTTCCCAGCTCATGCCCATGCCCTTGACCACCGTGTACGAGAAATAGGCATTCAAGCCCATGCCTGGCGCCAGTGCGATCGGATAGTTCGCGTACAGGCCCATGATCAGGGTGCCGATGGCGGCCGCCAGGCAGGTGGCAACAAAAACGGAGTCTTTCGGCATGCCCGCGTCGCCAAGGATGGACGGGTTGACGAAGATGATGTAAGCCATCGTCAGGAATGTGGTCAGGCCGGCCAGCAGCTCCGTGCGCACATTGGTCCCGTTGTCCTTCAGTTTGAAATAGCGTTCCAGGAACTGCATGATTAACCCCTTGTTTTGGTAAAACCGCGCGCGTGGTCTTGGACTATGCGCATCTTTTTTTCTTGCAAAAAATACTTACTTGGTCGGCGCGCTGGCCGGCTTGAAGGCCCACCAGCGGCTGCCCGCAAAATTCCAGACCAGCCCGATTCCCGTCGCCAGCACCTGCGCCAGCCAGTAATACCAGCCCAGTTGATGTACCAGCAGCCACATCAGGCCCGTATTGATGCACCAGCCTATGCCCAGCAGGGTGAAATACTTGCTGGCCGCTTCGCCATGCCCCTTGTCGCTTTTAAACGTGAAAAAGTAATTGAGGATGTAGTTGACGACGGAACCGAGGATGTAGCCGATGCCGGAAGCGGCGGCGGCGCTGATGCCAGCCCATTCCACGCCGCCCCACAGCACGCTGTATTGTACGGCCGTGCCGGAAGCGCCGACGGCGGCAAAACGTAAAAATTGGTGATGCAGGGAATGGGACATTGTCAATTTTCAAATGAGGCGTAAGCCAGGATCGGGCCAGAATAAAAAATGGCTACGATTGCTCGTAACCATTTTTCAGCCTGCATTTTACTGCAAGTTGCGTCCAACGTTCATAGTCGCCGCCGTTTCGCCACCGCTTCGACTCTTAAACGTTGCGTTGACGGCGTCGGCGCAGCCACACCAACAGCGCGATCAGCAGCAAGATGCCCGCGATGCCGCCGGGCAGCATGAAGGGTTGCATGCGCGCCAGCACGGGCTTCTCGCCGCCGCTGCGCGCCTGCGCCACGTACGCGGGAGTGACGGACACGTCCGGATTACCGTACTGCTTCAGCACGTAGTTGGCGATCGAGGCGATCTGCTCATCCGTCAATGGCTGTACGTAGGAACGCTGGTCGAAACGGGGCATGAAGGCTTCGTGCTCCTCCCCTTCGATCTTGCGCTCGACGCCAAACAGAATGGCCGACACCAGGTTGGCCGGCGTGTTGCCGCCCGTCGCCGTGTTGTTGAACAGGGCCGGGTAACTCTGGCCCGTGCTGCCGGCGCCGCTGGCCGAATGGCAGCTGGCGCAGTAGCCGGAAAACAGCACCGCACCGCTGTTCAGTGAATGGTGCTCGGTGGAACTGGCCATGCCGCGCAGCACAGCTTCCTCGCTGGCCGCGCTGCCATGGCTGAACGCGGCCTTGGTCTGCCCCGGCGCGCGCACGGCCGGTACCGTGCGCAAGTACGCCACGATCGCGGACACGTCGTCATCGCGCAGGAATTGCAGGCTGTTCTGGATGGCTTCGGCCATGCCGCCCGCCGCCTGTCCCTTGCCTTCCACGTGGCCCGTCTTCAGGTAGGCGGCAATTTCCCCGTCCGTCCAGGCGCCGATACCGCTGACCTTGTCGGACGTGATGTTGGGCGCGTGCCAGGAACCGAGCGACGCGCCCGCCAGGGTCTGGCTGCCGATTTCCGCCATCAGCGCATTGCGCGGCGTATGGCAGGCGCTGCAGTGCGCCAGGCCTTCGGCCAGGTAGGCGCCCCGATTGATCTGCGCGCTCTTCGCTGGATCTGGCACAAAGCGCTTATTGTCGAGGAACAAGGTATTCCAGCCCAGCATGGACAGGCGCACATTGAACGGGAATGGCAGGGCCGTCTGGCGCGCCGGTTCATCGACGGGCTTGACGGCCTGCATGAAGTAGTAGTACAGGTCGCCCACGTCCCCGTCCGTCAACATCGCGTAGCTGGTGTAGGGCATGGCCGGGTACAGATGACTGCCATCGGCGCGCACGCCTTCGCGCAGCGCGCGCGCAAAGTCGGCTTCCGTGTAGTGGCCGATGCCGCCTTTTTTCGATGGCGTGATATTCGTCGCGTAAATCGTGCCCAGCGGCGAATCGATGGCATAACCGCCCGCATACGGCTTGCCGCCCGCTGCCGTATGGCACGCCATGCAGTCGGCGGCGATGGCCAGGTAACGGCCCCGCTCCAGGCGCGCATCGGGGCCAGCCGCAGCGACTGCAGCGACTGCAGCGGGCGCGGCCGGGCGGTCCGGCGTCAGCGTGACGGGCGGAACAGGTGGCGCAGCGTGCACGGCCAGCGGCAAACCGGCCGCCAACGCCAGGCCAAGCAAGAAACGGCGCATCATGCTGCCTCCCTTGCCAGGGTGCGGGCGATGTCGTCGGCCGCGCGCAAACCGAGCGCGGCCATGCTGAGGGTGGTGTTGACGACGCTGGCCGACGGCATGGCGCCGCCGCCCGGCAGCCACAAATTGGCATGGTCGTGGGCGCGGCAATTGCCGTCGACCACGGAGTCAAGACGATTCGAGCCCATGATGACGCCCCCCATGATGTGGTTATTCGCGTTCAGGCTGCTGGTGATGTTGAATTCCACGGCGCCGAACAGCTTGCCGATGTGCTCCAGCTGCGCGTGGGCTGCCTTCGCGCCATCGCGCACGTAATCGCCCACGTCGTAATAAATATCGGGACAGGCCAGGCCCAGCGGGTCCTTGCGCGTCTTGCTCAGGGTCAAGCGGTTATGCGCTTCGGGCAGCGGCTCCAGGCTGATCGACAGGTCCACGCCAAAGGCGGCGCGGCGGCGGATTTCATCGTCGAGATCCTTGCCCACCAGGCCCAGTTTGAGCGACTGCTGGGTAGCAGGTCCAACGCGGGTAATATTGTTCAGGATCATCTTGTTGGCCGAATACTGCGAACGGAAGGCGCCGTCGCGCGGCCCCACCAGACAGCTGCTCTGCGCCGGGCCGCGGCCCGTCCAGATCGGTTCATTGGCCAGGAAGGTACAGTGGAAGCCCGAGTGATCCATCATGTTGCGGCCGACTTGATCCGAACTGTTGGCGATACCGTTCGGATTGTTCTGGTTCGCCGCCAGCAACAGCAAACGGGGCGTTTCGATGCCATTGCAGGCAATCACGAAAGCCTTGCCGGTCGCCATGTGCGACTGTTTTTTTGCGTCATACCAGTGCACGGCCGTCACGCGGTTGTTGTGGTCCGTGTCGATGCGGTAGACGACGGCCTCGGCCAGCACGCCAGCGCCCTTCAACTCGGCACGCTCCACATGGTGGATGCCGTTGTACATGGCGCCGATGGGGCAGATCGGCTGGCAATTGTTATTGCCACAGCAAGTCGGACGGCCCTGCCACGGACGCGTCGAGCGGCCTTGCGGAATCGGCACGGAACGGTAGCCGTGCGGGTTGACCACTTCGGCGAAGCGCTTGTCGCCATAGCCCCAGGGCACCATGTCCATCGGGTACGGTGCACTGCGCTCGCTGGGCGACTGCAGTGCCGGATCGTTGGGCCCGGCCACACCCATTTCCTGCTCGGCGCGGCAATAGTACGGTTCCAGCTCATCGTAGGAAATGGCCCAGTCGCGCCCTACCCCGTAATCGCTCTTCATGCGCATGTCGGACGGCAAATGGCGCCAGCATGAAGCGGCCCAGTGCCAGGTGGTGCCGCCCACCGTGCGCAGATAGCCCTGCTGGAAACTGCTGCCGCTGGGGCCGGACAATTCCACATAGTTATTCTTTGGGAAATACAGGGGCGCGGGCGCGTTCTCCGCCTGCGGATACAGGCCCTGGAAGTCGGAACCGACGCGGTTTTCGAACGGCATGTTGCGCCAGTTTTCCACGGCCTGGCCCCGCTCGATGCGCAAGCCCGCTTCCAGCATGATCACGGAATGGCCTTGGGCGGCCAGCTGGTCGGCCATCATGGCGCCCACGACGCCTGTACCGACGATGACGACATCGGCGACGACGTCGCCATTACTCTTGAATTGGGGTGATTTCATTTTGCTTGCTTGCCTTTCGGTTCGGGAGTGCCGGTGGTGGCCGGGGCCGGTACGGGTTTCGGTGCCACGGGCGCGGAGACGCGCACGGCCGGCGGTGCCTTCAGCCACCACAGGGGGCCGTAGTTGCAATAGGTGGGCACGACCTGGCCATCGGCCACCGTGCGGTACATCAGGGCTTCCGCATACGCGACGACGATGGACTTCGTGCCCTGCGCCGGGTTGCCGGCCACGGTGCCCGTGTACCAGGCGGTGACGATAGCCAGCGCCAGCTCGCGCAGGCTGGCATCCACAGCGGTGGCGGCCGCCAGCAGCGCCTTGGCTTCCTGGCCCGTGACGAGCAGCGCGCCCAGCTGCGGCAAGCGCTCGGCAAAGCCGGGCAAGTTCGCGCGCATGGCTTGTTCGATGCGCGCCGCCGTACCGGCGGACAGATCGCGGTGGCCCGTGATCGTTTGCGACAAGGTATAGAACAGCATGGTGGCGGGCGCCAGACCGGCAGCCGGAGCGCTGGCCGGCGCCTGCATGGCGGCGGACAGGGGATTGCTCCAGAAACCGGCCTGCGCCAGCAAGGCGGCCAGACCGATCAGGGCGTGGCGGCGGCTGATGCGGGGAAGGGATGACACGGATGTTGCAGATGGTTCGCTGCCTGGATGGTTCATGAGACTCCCGCAAGACTTGTTGTTTTGTTGACTTGGATGATTGCGTTACATTGCATTTGCGCATATGGAACCGGTTCCATCATTATCCTACATAAATAAATTGTTTGCCAATGGAGTATTACTACTGGGACAGTAGTGGGCAATAGACCTGCCGCAGTCGCAGGGCATCGCTCGCAGGCTTGTCGGTGCAGACGGTGCAGACGGTGCAGGATGCATGACCATCCCTCTTGAAATGATTGCAAGCTTGCTTAAAAATTGGCAGCATAGCGAATAGGAAAACGCCTGCAATACCGCCTGGGGCGTATCCACCAGTCCATCCCTGAACCGGAGCATCGATGCACACTTTGCCGCCTCCCCTCCTTGCCGCCCTGCCCGCCCCCTATCAATTGCGGCTACAGCACGACGGGGACGATGCCTTTGCCGCCGCGCTGTACAGTGCCACGCGCGATGACCTGCGCCAGATGCAGGCCGAGCCTGCCCTTATCGAAGAGTTGATCGCCATGCAGCGGCGCATGCAGTCGCACGGCTACCGCCAGCATTTTCCGCAAGCGGCCTACCTGGTGTTGCTGTACGGCGACAGTCCCATTGGCAGGCTCGTCATCGAGCAGCGGGAACAGGCGCTGCGCGTGGTCGATATCGCCGTGCTGCCGGAGGCGCGGGGCCGGGGCGCAGGCAGTGCCGTGCTGCGCTGTCTGCAGTCGCTGGCCGAGGCGCAGCAATTGCAGATCCACCTTGGCGTCAACCGCAATAATTTGGCCGCGCGTAAGCTGTATCTGCGGCTGGGATTTCAGGTACAGGCGGAAGACCAGGTGCAGGAGCAGCTGGTATGGCGAGCAGCGCGATGCCACTGACCTTCGATGTGGCCCGCATGCTGCACCCGGCTCAGTTGCCGCTGCCCCGCCTCGGCCTCGCCCCACGGCCGCGCAGTTGCAAGCGATGCGCGCGGCGGCGTGCACGCGACATAGGGCACGGCCTTCCACGGCGATCCGCCGGTGCCCAGGACGACTGCCAGATCGATGATTTTTTTGCAGCCAACTATCTGAAGAGGAGGTTTGTCGACGCACCCGATGAAAACCATGCGAGCCGCATGACCCTCGCGTACCCCATGCAGCTGTTCAAAGGCGGCGCGCAATATGCCGCTGCAATCAACCTGAAACTGACCCTGAAACCATGATAAAAAAAATGACCCTGGCAGTACTCTTTACCGCCCTGTTTCCCTTCTACGGATGCCAGGCGCAAACCACGGCTGAAGCAAAACCCGTTTCCGCTGAAGTCACCACCACCCTGACACCCGACATCGGCGGCATCAAGCAGGTGGTGGAAATCAAGACTGACGACGCGACCAAACCCGTGCTCCTGTTCTTGTCCGGCGGGCCGGGAAGCTCCATGATCAAGGGTGCGGATACCTTTACCAATGCGCTGAAAAGCAGATACACGCTGGTGCAATGGGACCAGCGCGATGCCGGGAAAACCTTGAAACTGAATCCTTCCCCCACGCAACCGTCCGTCGCTCAGATGGAGCAGGACACGTATCAAGTCATACAATTTCTGCGCAAGGAATTAAAGCAGGAAAAAATATACTTGCTGGGTAGCTCCTGGGGTAACGTCCTGGGCTTTTATATCGTCAAGCATCACCCGGAACTGCTGCATGCCTATTTCGCGTCGAATCCTGTCGTGAGCCAGCTGGAAAGCGAAAAAGAATTGCTGCAAGCCTTGAAAGTGCACTTCAAGGACAATGCCGTCGCCAGTCAGGAACTGGACAGCGTCAGTTTCCCGTTTGCCGGTGACGAAAGCATGTTTTATTTAAGAAAATGGCTTTTTTACAAGGATGGCAAGGCATTTGCAACGAGCGAGGGTTTCAAGACGGGCTTTCTTCAATGGTCAAAAACCTGGTCGCCAGTCTGGAACGAGGTCATGAACATTGATTTGCCAAAGACCTTGAAGAGCGTTGATTGCCCCGTGTATTTCTTCGTCGGCAAAAATGATATCCAGACCTCGACCAGGATCACGCAAGCGTATTTCGAGACCTTGAAGGCGCCAAAGAAGGGACTGTTTTTCTTTGATCATTCCGGGCATCAGATACACCAGGATGAACCTGCAAAGTTCCAAGAAGCCATCATCAAGACATTGGATACGGCTGGCAATTCCTGACGCCACGCGCTGGATAAACAAACTGCCCCGACTCTGGTGTTGCCCATGACACCATGCTCGGGAGCTGGCCAGCCGGCCAAAACAGCGCCGCCTCACTCGCCGGCAATGCTCGCAACGGCCCTCCCGATCAGCGACGCCAACGCATGGGCTTGCAAAGCAAGGAATCGACAGACTCGCCTCGATCCGGCACAAACGCCGCAATGCAGACCAATGCCTGGGCCTTGGCATCGTTCCCCGCTTGCGTGACCACGGCGCCGCCATACGAGTGAGCGACCAGGACCACAGTCGCTGGATGCCTGGCGGTCTATGTGGCGGATCAAGGGCAGGCAACATGGGCGTCTCGTGCGGGCTTTGAAACGCAAAAAGCCCAACCGGTAAAGGCTGGGCTTTTCGATACTGCTGATGTTCTGGCTCCCCGACCTGGACTCGAACCAGGGACCTGCGGATTAACAGTCCGTCGCTCTACCAACTGAGCTATCAGGGAAAAGAGGCCGCATTCTATAGGGTAAATTTTGCGATGTCCAGATTTCCTCCTGAAAAAGGTATATTTTCCTGCCTCACCTTGCCAGACACTCAGCCAGGATGCTCTTGCGGGTAGTAGTCAAAGACCAGCACCCGCCCCAGCCAAGGCTTGAGCTGCTCGACAAAGGCCAGGTGGGCCGGATGGGTCAGATACACGTCGCGCGCAGCAGCGTCATCGAAGGTCAGGGTAAAGCAATCGGTAAAGCCATCATCGAGGCCTTCCGGGCTGACGTTCGGCCCCCACTCAAATTGCCGCACGCCGGGAATGCGGTGTTTCAGTTGAGAAAACTCATAGACGAGCTCGGCATGCTTGGCGGAGGTGATGCCATCGAGAAAGTCGCACAGGACGATGTGGCGCAAGGCGGAGGTACAAGTCATGGGAAGGTGCTCCTGAAGTGATGCCTTCAGGATAGCGCAAAACGCGATCACGCACAGCCCAGCTGGCAGCAAAGGAAAACAAAAAAGGCCATGTTTTTCAACATGGCCTTCCGAATTCTGGCTCCCCGACCTGGACTCGAACCAGGGACCTGCGGATTAACAGTCCGTCGCTCTACCAACTGAGCTATCAGGGAAAAGAGGCCGTATTATATAGGGCAACTATTCACATGTCCAGATTCCCATAGGGAAATTCTTATCCTGCCAATCTGCCCGCGTCTGCGGCGGAAAACAAAAAAGGCCACGTTTTTCAACGTGGCCTTCCGAATTCTGGCTCCCCGACCTGGACTCGAACCAGGGACCTGCGGATTAACAGTCCGTCGCTCTACCAACTGAGCTATCAGGGAAAAGAGGCAATATTATATGTCGCTTGCTCCACATTTGCAAGACTGAAACTGCATCTCGACAAACACGGCCACAACCGACTTTCTACCGCCATCAGCGCCGCACTTGCATGCAGCGCCGAAGAAGCAAGATCTTAAAGCACTTTGGCGATCGCGTCAATAACGATGTCGATATTGCGCGAATTCAACGCTGCCACGCAGATGCGGCCCGTGTCGACGGCATAGATCGATTGCTCGCGCAAGGACGCCACTTGCTCCTTGGTCAGGCCCGAGTACGAGAACATGCCGATCTGCTGGCGCACGAATTCGAAGTCGTGCGCTGGCGCCTTGGCTTTCAGCTTTTCCACGAAGGCATTGCGCATTTCACGGATGCGCACGCGCATGCCGGCCAGTTCCTCTTCCCACAGCTGGCGCAGTTCCGGCGTGGCCAGGACGGTAGCAACCACCTTGCCGCCATGCGTAGGCGGGTTCGAGTAGTTGGTACGCACGACGCGCTTCAATTGCGACAGCAGACGGGCAGCTTCATCGGCGCTCGCAGCGACGACGCTCAGGGCGCCCACGCGCTCGCCATACAGCGAGAACGATTTCGAGAACGAGTTCGACACCAGCAGCGGGCCGCCCGCGTCGGCGAAGCGGCGCACCACAGCGCCATCTTCGGCGATGCCGTTGGCAAAGCCCTGGTAAGCCATGTCCAGGAACGGCACCAGGCCGCGCGACGTGACGATGGCGATGATCTGGTCCCACTGGGCCACGCTCAGGTCGGCGCCGGTCGGGTTGTGGCAGCAAGCGTGCAGCACGACGATGGAGCCGGCTGGCATGGCGTTCAGGCTGGCCAGCATGCCGTCGAAGTTCACGCCGTGGGTGGCTGCATCGTAATACGCGTAGTTATTCACGACGAAACCGGCGCTTTCAAACAGCGCGCGGTGGTTTTCCCAGCTTGGATCGCTGATATAGACCTGGGCACCCGGCGCGAAGCGCTGCAGGAAATCGGCACCGATCTTCAGTGCGCCCGTGCCGCCGATGGCTTGCACGGTGATGGCGCGGCGCTCTTGAATAACGGCACTATCGGCACCAAATACGAGTTCTTGCACCGCCTTGTCGTAGGCGGCCAGGCCTTCGATCGGCAGATAGGTGCGTGGCGAGGCCTGTTCGATCAGAATGGCTTCTGCCTTGCGTACGCAAGCTAACAGCGGCACTTTACCGTTGTCGTCATAATAGACGCCAACGCCCAGATTGATTTTGGCGGGATTCTGGTCCGCGTTAAATGCTTCGGTGATGCCCAGGATCGGGTCGCGTGGGGCCATCTCGATGGCGCTAAACAGACTGGCAGAAACAGTTGGGTTCGTCATGATAAGATTGGATTCGATTGGAAGCAGGTTCACAGCGGAGTTGTAGACAGCGCCCCGAATACAACGCCAGGGCCGCCAGCAGAGCACTATTCTAACAAAGGTCTGATTCACATGCCCGAATTATCTACCGCCAGCGAGGCGGAAAGCGCAATTATCTCTTTCCCGGACTCCCCCTTCAAGCTGCACCAGCCCTTCCCTCCGGCTGGCGATCAGCCGGCGGCGATCGCCCAGTTATCCGAGGGGATTGCCGATGGACTGGCCTTCCAGACCCTGCTGGGCGTGACCGGTTCGGGCAAGACCTACACCATGGCCAACGTCATCGCGCGCATGGGCCGGCCGGCCATCGTCTTCGCGCCCAACAAGACGCTGGCGGCGCAGCTGTACAGCGAGTTCCGCGACTTTTTCCCGCAAAATGCGGTCGAATACTTCGTCAGCTACTACGATTACTACCAGCCAGAAGCCTACGTGCCGCAGCGCGACCTGTTCATCGAAAAGGACTCGTCGATCAACGAACATATCGAGCAGATGCGTTTGTCGTGCACCAAGTCGCTGATGGAGCGGCGCGACGTCATCATCGTCGCCACCGTCTCGGCCATCTACGGTATCGGCAACCCGAACGAATACCACCAGATGATTCTGACGTTGCGCGTAAAAGACAGGGTCGCGCAGCGCGACGTCATCGCGCGCCTGATTCAGATGCAGTACACGCGCAATGAAGTCGACTTCGGCCGGGGCACCTTCCGCGTGCGCGGCGATACCATCGACATCTTCCCCGCCGAGCATGCAGAGCTGGCCGTGCGCCTGGAAATGTTCGACGACGAGATCGAATCGATCCAGCTGTTCGACCCGTTGACGGGCCGCGTGCGGCAAAAAATCCCCCGCTTCACCGTGTACCCGGGTTCGCACTATGTGACGCCCCGCTCCACCGTGTTGCGCGCCGTCGAGACCATCAAGGACGAACTGCGCGAGCGTCTCGAGTTCTTCCGCAAGGAAAACAAGCTGATCGAAGAACAAAGGCTGGAACAGCGCACGCGCTTTGACCTGGAAATGATGGCCGAAATCGGTTTCACCAAGGGCATCGAAAACTATTCGCGCCACCTGTCCGGCGCGCTGCCGGGCGAACCGCCGCCCACCCTGGTCGACTATTTGCCCGCCGACGCGCTGATGTTCCTCGACGAGTCGCACGTGCTGACGGGCCAGCTGAGCGCCATGTACAACGGCGACCGTTCGCGCAAGACCAACCTGGTCGACTATGGCTTCCGCCTGCCGTCGGCGCTCGACAACCGGCCCTTGAAATTCGAGGAGTTCGAACAGAAGATGCGTCAGACGATCTTCGTCTCGGCCACCCCTGCCGACTACGAAAAAACGCATTCCGACCAGGTGGTCGAGCAGGTCGTGCGCCCGACCGGCCTGGTCGACCCGCAAATCATCGTGCGCCCCGCCAGCAGCCAGGTGGACGACCTGATGTCGGAAATCGTCGAACGCATCAAGAAGGATGAGCGCGTGCTGGTAACGACACTGACCAAGCGCATGTCGGAGCAATTGACGGAATACCTGGGCGACCATGGCATCAAGGTGCGCTACCTGCACAGCGATATCGAAACGGTGGAACGCGTGGAAATCCTGCGCGACCTGCGACTGGGCACCTTCGACGTCCTGGTGGGCATCAACTTGCTGCGCGAGGGCCTGGACTTGCCGGAAGTGTCGCTGGTCGCCATCCTCGACGCGGACAAGGAAGGCTTCTTGCGCTCAGAGCGCAGCCTGATCCAGACCATCGGCCGCGCCGCGCGTAACCTGAACGGCACGGCAATCCTGTACGGCGACCGCATCACGGACTCCATGCGCCGCGCCATCGACGAGACAGAACGCCGCCGCGCCAAGCAGATCGCTTTTAATACGGCCAACAACATCATCCCGATCGGCGTCAAAAAATCGATCCGCGAAATGATTGACGGTGTCTACAGCCCGCAGGAAGCACGCGAAAACCTGCAAGTGGCGCAGGAAGCGGCGAAGTTCGAGGCCATGAGCGAGAAACAGGTCAGCAAGGAAATCAAGCGCCTGGAAAAACTGATGGTCGACCACGCCAAGAACCTGGAGTTCGAAAAGGCGGCGCAAGTGCGCGACCAGCTGCACCTCCTCAAGCAGCAGCTGTTCGGTGCACCCGGCACCGACAATGTGGCGTCGATCCTGGGCAAGTAAGCGCCAGCAATGGTGTCGGATGACGGCGCTTCGCGCCTGATCCGGCCTGCCCCATCTTCCCGGTTTTCAACGCTCCTGAACAAAGGCCGTCACCGCGTCGATCAGCGCGGGCGCCAGCGGCAGCTCGGGATTGCCATACGACGGCATTTGTTGCGCCAAATCGCCACTGACCATTTTCAATACATGGTTCATGCCTGGCACGATCAGCAACTGCGCCCTCGGCGCGGCCGCCGCCAGCGCCTGCGCGTCGACCACCGACACCTGCAGATCGGTCGCCCCTTGCACGATCAACAGCGGCATGCGCAGCGCGGCCACAGCATCGCAGGGCGAATACTTCAGCGACGAGATCAGATACGGCTGCACGGAAGGCCGGTAAAGCGCCATCAGGGCCGGCGGCACGTCCTTTGCCAGCTCCCCCTGCCTGAGCGAGACCAGAATGCGTTCGTTCTGCGCATACAGCCCGGGCGGCAGGCGCGGCTTGAGCTGCGCGCGCAGGATTTCGTCGAGCGTGCTACCCGCGCCAGCGATCGAGATGCAGGCATCGGCAGGCACCCTCTGGCAAGCTAGCGCAGCGATCAGCGCGCCTTCGCTATGGCCAGCCATCACGATATGCGAAAAGCGTGGATCGGCGCGCAATTGCCGCAGCCAGGCCGTGGCGTCGTCGATATAGTGGTCGAAACGCAGATCAGCCTCGCTCAGCCCTGCCTGCGTGCTGGCGCCGATGCCGCGCTTGTCATAGCGCAGCGTAGCGATGCCATTGCGCGCCAACGCGTCAGCCAGCATGCGCAGCCCATCATTGTGGCCCGGCAACATGGCGCTGTTGCCATTGCGGTCAGTCGGACCGGAGCCGGCATGCAGCAGCACCACCGGCACCTTGCCATCCACCTTCGGCAGCGACAGTGTGCCGTGCAATACGCCGCCAGTCACCGCCAGCGTCACCTCCTGTTCACCACCGGTGGCGGCGCGTACCGACAAGCACACCATCAAGACCAACATTCCCAGCGTCCATCGCAACATGCTTCCCTCCTGTCAGTGAATTTCCAGTTGATCCTTGTCCAAGCGCTTGCACTGCAGCAACGAGTACAGGATGGCCAGAGGCGCCCAGGCCAGCGCCAGCACCAGCAGCAGCCAAGCAGGGGCGCCCAGTGCCAGTGCGACCAGTCCCAGCAGACCGCTGCCCACCATCAGCCTGGCCGCCAGTCGGTGGGTGACATACCATACGCGCTCACTGGCCAGCGTCCACGGCGTGCGGATGCCGAGATAGAAATTGCGGCGCACCTTGCCCATTGGATTGCCAGCCAGTATCAGCATCACCAACAGCCCGGCCGGCACCGCGCGCGCTATCGGCACCGCCATGCCCATGGCGCTGGCCAGGACCAAGCCATGCACGTACGCGAGCAGGCCCATCACGACCACGAAGCTGTAGTAAAAGGTGGGCGCGAACGGCTGCACTTCAAAGCGACGCGGCGACAGCGATGGCAGCAGCAAGGCCAGCAGCAGGAGGAAGGCCATCAGGCCCGGCCCCAGCAGCCACAGCACCGCGCGCGGCGCGTAGCCATCCACCTCGCCCCGGTAATTCCAGTGCACGGCCACCACCTCGGGCAACTGCGGCCAGGCGTACAAGGTGGCCGCAATGACGGCGGCGATCATCAACAGGCTCAGGGCGATAAAGCGCGCTTTCATCATTTGCTCTCCTTATGGTCGGTATCGGTCAGGTCCAGCATCCACGCCAGCACATCCTGCAGCACAGTGGTGTTGAGGCCATACCAGATGGTCTGGCCTTCGCGCCGGCGCGTGATCAGGTCGGCATCCGCCAGCACCGCAAAATGGTGCGACATGGTCGGCTTGCTCATGTCGAAACGGGCGGCCAGGTCGCCGGCCGTCATTTCACCGGCCCGCAGCAGCCGCAGGATTTCGCGCCGCGCAGGGTCAGCAATCGCCTTGAAGGCACTGTTGGCGGCATTCATATTAAGATAAACATCTAATTAGATAGTTATCTAAATATAAAGCCAGCTGCGGCTGGGGTCAAGCGATTTTCAGTACCCGCCCGGACAAGAAGACGGACGGGACACGATTCCCGGCCCTGCTCTCAGGCCCAGCCCGGCACCGCCCTACTCCGGCAGCGAATAGTCGATGTCGTAAAAATGCTGGCCGTTTTCAATGCGGATGGCCATCGTCCCGCTGATGCCCGGCAGTTGCCCCGTGCCGGAATACGGCACGATGACGATACTCAGCTCCTGCCTGCCGTCGGCCATCGTGCCGAAATGCTGGGCCACGAAACTGCCCTCTTTTCCCTGCAGGACGCCCGTGATGGCTTCCATCGCGACATAACCGGCAGCGCCTTTGGTGTCAGTCACGCCATTCAGCATTTGCCTCGTGGCAGTGGCGACAAGGTCGCCCGCATACACCTTGTCAAGCAGCACCCTGCCCAAGGTCGTGCGCCCCGCGCGTTGCGGCGCCGTGGCCGGCGTCATGGTGATGCTAAAACTTCCCGTAGCGTGCGCGTGCATGCGATGATTCCCCTCTGTAGACGAGGCGGCGCCGGCTGGCGCCACCGATAGACAACATGCGGCCAGCATCAGGCCCGGCCAACTGTGTTATTTCATGATTCCCTTCCGATCAATGCGAGAGGACCAGCTTAAGGCCGTGCAGGAGACAAATATTGGATAAAGCCGACAGCGCGGCCAATCTGCTTGCCGTGCGCGGGCAAGCACCGAAAGGCATCGTGGATCCACAGGCGGCGGCCCGCCGCATACGCCTGGCGACCTATCCACCGGCTGCAGCGCTGGCGCCGTTCGTCGAGTATTGCTGGGTGGTCGAATGGGACCGGCGGGGCTGCGCACCGGAGACGCAGCGCGTGCTGCCGTATCCGAACGCCCATCTGGTTTTCGATGCCGGACGCACTGCCATTCATGGCGTGGTGCGCGGCGCCTTTGACAGGCCATTGATCGGTGCAGGCAAAGTACTGGGCGTGCGTTTCGCGCCAGGTGGCCTGCGCCCGTTCATCACGCAGCCACTGTCAAGCTTCATCGACACGACCATCGCGGCCGAGGCGCTGCTGGGCATGCCTGCAGCGCAAGCCGAGGCGCGGGTGTTAGGCAAGTCCGACGATCTGGCCATGGTGGCGCAGGCACAGGCACTGCTGCTGGCAAGACTGCCGCAGGTCGATGATGCTGCCCTGCTGTCCGCCCGCTTGACTGCCGCGGCAGCGGCCCATAACGGTCCGGCGAGTGTGGCGCAACTGTGCGAAAAAATGGCCATTGGCGAACGCAGGCTGCAGCGCCTGTTCGCCAACTACGTAGGCGTGCCGCCGAAATGGGTCATACAGCGCTACCGTCTGCAGGAGGCGATATGGCGCCTGGCGCAGCCCGATGCACCCGACCTGGCCAGCCTGGCACATGAACTGGGCTTTTTTGACCAGGCCCATTTCAGCCGCAGTTTTGCGGAACTGGTGGGCAGCACGCCGCTCGACTATCGCCGCTCGCAATTGGCGAAAGTCGCCTAGCCCGGCGCTTCAGTGCACTCACCACATCGCACTGCACTGCAGTCATGTTCGCCGCCCCTGCTTTCCTATGCTCGCGCTCATCATGTCGAACAGGGTGCGTGACGCGGGCGGCATCGCATACTGATGCCGGCTAATCAAGCCCAGTGTCCGCTTCACGGCAGGATTGACGAGCGGCACGCCGACCACCGTGCTTTGCCGCTCCGGCAAAATGGACAGCCCCGGCACCGCTGCCACGCCCAACCCCGACTCCACCAGCGCCAATATGCCTGATACATGGTTGATCTCGCACGAGATCCAAGGGTGCTTTTCCACGCCAGCCAGCGCTGCATCGAGCACGCTGCGGTTGCCGCTCGACTTGGCCACCGAGATATAGCGCTCGTCGACGGTGTCCTTCCAGTTCAGTTTCTTGCGCTTGGCCAGCCGGTGATCGTGCCGCATCGCCAGCACGTAGGTCTCGACGTAGATGGGCTGGAAATTGATCTCCGGATTTTCCGCGCCGGTAAAGCTGATGCCGAAATCCGCCTCCCCCGCCAGCACGAGATTGAGCACGTCTTGGGCGCTTTCGTCATGCACACGCACGCGGATTTTCGGAAACTGCGCGCTGAAGCGCTTGAGCACGTCAGGCAGGAAATGCCATACGGCCGAAGGCACGCAGGCGAACGTCACCGTTCCGGTGCGGTGTGCGGCGAGGTCGGCGACGCCCAGTACGGCATCCTCCAGGCCATTGAGCGCATCGCGTACGTTCACCAAAAACACCTGTCCGACATTGGTTAGCTGCACGCGCCGGGTGGTGCGTTCGAACAGCTTGACACCCAGCGCATCCTCCAGTTTTTCGATGCGGCGGCTGAGCGCCGGCTGCGACAGGAACAGGTCGGCTGCGGCCTGGCGAAAGCTGTTGCGCTCCGCCACTGCCACGAAGGCCTGCAAATCATGAAGTTCGTAATTGATGCGTGCCATGCATTAATCCCTGGAAAAATTGCAATTATCAAATTATGCCATTTCAACGATGATGGGATCCTAATACTGAGCCTCGCCAAGAAGGCATCACTTAAAAAACGGAGACACCATGCCCGCCATTTGCAGCGGCGTCAACAACACAAACCGCTGGGGCGTGCGCGGCCAAAGCCGAGAAGCTGTGCGACCGGCAGGCCTGGACCGACCTCAAGCCGCCGCTCGGATCGGTGTATCTGGGACGCCAGGCGACCATGCTGGGCGACACCAACGCGCCGTTGGACCCGCTGGCGATCCGCTGCGCCTCCCTCCATCTGAACATCGACATCGCGCAGCGCCACGGGCCATGTCGATGACGGCTTCCAGCGCGCTTTCGCCTACCCGGAAAAAAACGCTCTCGCCACGCTCGGCCCTGGACCTCGAATTGGACTACACCCTGTGGCAAGGCGATACCGCCGGCGTCACAGGAGCGCGGGCCAACGACCGCAAAGGCATGAGCCTGACGTTCGGCCTCATGCGCAAATTTTAACGACAGGAGAAACAACGATGCTTCAACATATCCTGGTGCGGCGATCCGCCCCCATACTGGCCGGCTTCATGCTGCTCGCCGCCGGCGTGGCCCACGCCGCCGACATCCGCGTGGTCAGCTCAGGCGGTTTCGCGCAGGCCTACAAAAACCTGGCGCCCACCTACGAGCGCGCCAGCGGCAACCATCTGCTGTCCGAATGGGGGCCGTCGATGGGTACCACAAAGAATGCGATCACGGCGCGGCTGGCACGCGGCGAACCGATCGACGTCGTCATCATGGTGGGCGACGCGCTCGACAAGCTGATGCAGGAGGGGCGCCTGGTCCCCGGCAGCAAGGTAGTCCTGGCGAATTCGCCGATTGCCTGCGCCGTGCGGCGCGGTGCGGCAAAGCCCGACATCAGCACCACCGAGGGCTTGCGCAGCGCTTTCCTGCACGCGAACAAGGTGGCCTATTCGGACAGCGCCAGCGGCGAATACATCGAGAAGCAACTGATGAAGAAACTGCACATCTCGGAACAGATGCAGGGCAAGGCCGCAAAAATTCCCGCCACCCCCGTCGGTGAAATCATCGCGCATGGCGAGGCAGATTTTGGCTGCCAGCAGCGCAGCGAACTGCTGCCGGTCGAGGGCATCGACATCGTCGGCCTGCTGCCGCCGGAAGTACAACTGATAACGCAGTTTTCGGCAGCGCTGGTCCCGGGCGGCAAAGAACCAGAAGCCGGCCGCGCCTTGCTACGCTTCCTCGCCGCCCCTGCCAACGCCGGCGCGATCGAAGCAACCGGACTGGAACCGGTATCGGCACCCATGCCAATCACACACTAGACGACGTCACTCATCTTTCATCAATAGGTAAACCATGGCCATTCCATCCACCGTCACGCCCAACGCCAAGGCTGCGCCGCCGCGCGCGCAGGTGCGCCCTCCCTCGCGCATCGCCACCGTCATCCGGGTGACGAGCGGGAACTTCATCGAAATGTACGATTTTTTCCTGTTTGGTTTTTACGCGACGTATATTGCCAAGGCCTTCTTCCCAGCCACCAGCGAATACGCGGCCTTGATGATGACGTTCGCCACCTTCGGCGCGGGTTTCTTCATGCGGCCGCTGGGCGCCATCATCCTCGGCAGCTATATCGACCGCATCGGCCGCCGCAAGGGCCTGGTGCTGACCTTGGCCATCATGGCTTCCGGCACGGCGCTGATCGCCTTCGTGCCCGGTTATGCAACCATCGGGCTGCTGGCGCCGTTCCTGGTGCTGATCGGGCGTTTGCTGCAAGGCTTCTCCGCCGGCGTAGAACTGGGCGGCGTATCGGTCTACCTGTCCGAGATGGCGACACCGGGCAACAGGGGATATTACGTAAGCTGGCAATCGGCCAGTCAGCAAGTCGCCATCATCTTTTCCGCCGCGCTCGGCTACTGTCTCAACGAAACCTTGAGCAAGGAATTCATCGCGGACTGGGGCTGGCGCATCCCGTTCTTCATCGGTTGCTCTATCATCCCGGTGGTGTTCTACATCCGCCGTTCGCTACAGGAGACCGAGGCCTACCTGACGCGCAAGTCCCATCCGACGTTCCGGCAAATGCTGGGGACTATCACCCTCAACTGGCCGCTGGTCGTCGCCGGAACGATGCTGATCGTGCTGACGACGGTCGCGTTCTACCTGATCACCGTCTACACGCCGACCTTCGGCAAGAACGTGCTCAAGCTGAGCACAGAGGAAAGCCTGCTCGTCACGCTGTGCATCGGCTTGTCGAACTTCATCTGGCTGCCCCTCATGGGCGCTCTGTCCGACCGGATCGGGCGCTGGCCAATCATGGCCGCGTGCTCGGCGCTGACGGTGCTGACCGCCTATCCGGCCTTGTCCTGGCTGGTCGCCCATCCCAGTTTCGACCACATGCTCATGGTGGAGCTGTGGCTGTCCTTCCTCTATGGCAGTTACAACGGGGCCACCATCGTCGCGCTGACGGAAATCATCCCGGCCAGCGTCAGGACCACGGGTTTTTCGCTGGCCTACAGTCTGGCCACCGCGCTGTTCGGCGGCATGACGCCGCTGGTATCGACCTTGCTGATCGAAAGCACCGGCGACAAGGCGGCGCCAGGCTACTGGATGGCAGGCGCCGGCGCCATCAGCCTGCTGGCCACGTGGCTGATCTATCGCGGCATCGTCAAGGAGCGCCATCCCGTCCCGGCATGAACCCGTCCCACCTGGCCAGACGGCATGTCATGGTGTCATGGCCAGGCGGGCCGGCGCATGTGAAACAGGCTGTCCGGTCCGATCTCAAAATAATCGGCCGGCCCGCCACCGCGCAATATCGGTGCAGCGGCGGCCGTGTCGTACACGCCATCGCTCAACAGATGGCGCGCGATATGCACGCCCACCACTTCACCCAGCACCAGCCAGCTGCCGACACCATCGCCATTGACGCCTTGCAGCTCGATGATTTGCGTGCGCCGGCATTCGAAGGACACGGGGCTTTCGGCTACGCGCGGCACATTGACGATGCGCGAGGCGGCCGGGCTCAAGCCGGCCAGCGCGAATTCGTCGACGTCGGGCGGCGCCGCCGCGCAGCTGAGGTTCATCGCCTCGGCCAGCGGACGCGTCGCCAGGTTCCACACGAATTCGCCCGTCTGCTCGATATTGCGCAAAGTGTCCTTGCGGCCGATGCTGGAAAACCCGATCAGCGGCGGCGTGTAATTGAAGGCGTTGAAAAAACTGTAGGGCGCCAGGTTCAGCACGCCTGCGCTGCTGCGCGTGGCGATCCAGCCGATCGGCCGTGGCCCCACAATCGCGTTGAAGGGATCGTGCGGCAGGCCGTGGCCCTGCGCAGGTTCATAAAAGTGAATGGGGTCAAGCACGCGCGTTCCTGAAGTCAAAAGAAGTCAAAGGCGCCCGGGGATGGAGCGCCTGAAACGACAGCTTACTGGAATTGCCGCCACCACGTTGCCAGCCCGCCGGCGCCAGGTGCGCTCGTACACAGACGACCAAGGCGACAATTGTATGGCGCGCCCCTGCACGCCTCGCTTATGATGGCACAACTCAACCCTTATCATAGCGCTACCGCCCATGCATACACTCACGCTGCACCAGAAAGTGTTCTTGCTCCTCTTGAGCATCGTCACCATCGGCTTCGGCTGGATACTGGCGCCATACGCTGGCGCCATCTTCTGGGGCGTCATCCTGGCGATCCTGTTTGCACCTGTGTATCGCTGGCTGCTGCGGAAAACCAAGGGCCGCGCCGGCCTGGCGTCGGTGCTGACCTTGCTGCTCATCGTCGTCATCGTGATCCTGCCGCTGTCGCTCATTTCAGTGTCGCTGATGAACCAGGCGGCCAGCGTAGTGGAAATGGTACGTTCGGGCGAAATCACGGTCGGCATGTTCTTCAATAAAATCATGGCGGTGCTGCCGCAATGGCTGATCAATTTGCTCGAGCGCTTCAATCTGAGCAGCCTGGCCAGCCTGCAGGACAAGCTGGCCGAGGGCGCCACGCAGCTGAGCCAGGTGGTGGCGGTGAAAGCCATCAATGTGGGCCTGTACACCTTTGAATTCCTCACCAGCCTGTGCATCATGCTGTATCTGCTGTTTTTCCTCATGCGCGATGGCTCCGCCCTGTCGGCCCGCATCAAGGGTGCCGTGCCGCTGAGCCGCAAGTACAAGCAGCGCCTGTTCACCAATTTCACCACGGTGATCCGCGCTACGGTGAAGGGCAACATCCTCGTGGCGATTGCCCAGGGTGCCCTCGGTGGCCTGGCGTTCTGGTTCCTGGACGTGCCCGCCCCCCTGCTGTGGGCAGTGCTGATGGCCTTCCTGTCGCTGCTGCCAGCCGTCGGCGCCGCCCTCGTCTGGGCGCCCGTGGCCGTCTACTTCCTGGCCACCGGCGCCATCTGGCAAGGCGCAGGCCTGGCCGCCTTCGGCGTCTTCGTCATCGGCCTGGTCGACAACGTGCTGCGCCCCATCCTGGTGGGCAAGGACACCAAGATGCCCGACTACGTGGTGCTGCTGTCGACCGTGGGCGGCATGGCCCTGTTTGGCCTGAACGGCTTCGTCATCGGCCCCGTCGTGGCGGCCCTGTTCATCGCTTCGTGGGATCTGTTCGTCTCGGCCAGCGAGTTCCAGGCCGAGGATTAAAGCGTGGCGACCTGGCCAAGCGGGAAACAGATGCGCATCAACCCTGCACGACAGGAGCATGATTTTTCTCTCGGCCAGCGTCCCCATGGCCGCTACATCGCCGCGATTATCCTGCTGCACCTGGCGCTGTTCTGGGCCGCTACGCAGCCCGTACACACCAGCATCGAGCACGATGACCGGGTCTGGCTGCAGCTGACGCCACCACTGCCGCCAACACGAGGGTTGATTCCACCCGCCGAGCCAGATCCAGCGCCGGCACCTCCGCCAACCCTTCCATCGAGCACGGCAAGCGTGTCGCCACAGAAGGAGGCGCCAGCACCGGTGCAGGACCAGCCGCAAGACGATGCCCTGTCGGCAGAACCGGTGCCTGCCGCACCCAAGGCCGCCCCCCTCACCCTGGCGCAACAGGCGCTGCAGGCAGCCGGCGCCATCGACCGCCAACTACGCGCAGAGCATCCGCAGGAATTCGTGGCGCCGCCCGAGACGCCGCACACGCGCCTGGCGAAAGGCTTCGCGGAAGCGCATGCGGCGGTCAAGCCGAAGTGGTTCGAAGCAGCACGTATCGAACTGTGGAGCGCACCAAACGATCCCAAGCGCATCTACCGCGTCATCACGGCGACCGGTGAATACTGCATCTATTTGCCGGACAAAGGCAATATGACGCTGAACCTCAGCGCGCGATCCGGCTACGCCGGTTTTGGCGAAGGGACTGCGGCGCCTTGTCCCATCAGGTTCTAACGACGAGTGAAGGTGGGTAGCGGGAGGTGTACGAACAGCCCGGATCGCTTGCATTGACACTGCCATTGCACTATCGTTACAGCACGCGCGTGTTGCCAACCTTGCAAAACAACCGGAGATCCTACCGTGTCGCTCATCCTCTACGGCCATCCTTTTTCCTCGTACACGCAGAAGGTGCTCATTGCCCTGTACGAGAACGCCATACCGTTCGACTTCCGCTGCCTGGCACCGGACATGCCGCAGCACCTGCAGCAGTGGCTGGCGCGCTGGCCGCTGCGCAAGTTTCCGCTGCTGGTGGACGGGGAGCGCAACGTCGCCGAGACCAGCATCATCATCGAATACCTGCAAGTGGCCCATCCCGGCCCGCTGCGCCTGCTGCCGGACGACTCGATGCAGGCGCTGGAAGTGCGCTTTCTCGACCGATACTTCGACCTGCATGTCATGACGCCCGTGCAGCTTGCCGTCGGCGCGGCCCTGACTGGCGACCCGGCGAAGACTGAGGAAAGCCGCGCGTTTGCCGGCGAAAAACTGGACCTCGCCTACGCCTGGCTGGAAACCCACCTGGCGGGCAGGACGTGGGCCGCCGGCGAAGACTTTACCCTGGCCGACTGCGCCGCCGCCCCGTCGCTGTTCTATGCCGACTGGACGCAGCCGATTCCCGCCGCGCTGCCCCTGCTGCGCGCCTACCGCGCGCGCCTGCTGGCCCGCCCATCGTTCGCCCGCGCTGTGGAAGAAGCACGCCCGTATCGCCACCTCTTTCCCCTGGGCGCGCCGCAGCGCGATTGAGGCGACTCAGGCAAACACGGGGCGGAAAAAACTGCGCTCGTAGCTGACGATGCAGCGCGTCTCCTCCGCGTAGCGGAAAGCGGCCTGGCACTCGGCGTCCTGCATCGAGTCGCTGCGGTACTGCTCGTACAGGGCCAGGCTGGGGAATGAAAACATGGCCAGGGCCACGTTGCTGGTGCCTTCGGACGGTAAAAAGTAACCGTGGTGCTGGCCGCCGAAGCGTTCGACCAGCGGTATCCACAGCTTGCCGTAGGCTTCGAATTCCGTCAGTTTGTACGGGTCGATGATGTAGCGCAAATAACAGGTGATCATGCGGTTTCCTTGTAAACGTTCACATCCATCAGCATGCCCGCTTCCCAGGAGCCGATGGCGGCCAGTGGCGAGCCAGGCAAAAAGTCCAGCGCGCAGGGATACGTAAAAGCGTCTTGTGCCAGCACGCCGAGCCCCGGCCAGCCGTAAAACAGCAGCTTGCCCTTGCCGATACGGCCCAGCGCGCTGCCGTCGGGCAGCCAGCGCAAGCCGTTACCCGTGCCGCCCCCCGCCTCCACGGGCACCTTGCCCAGGCAACTGCCGTCGGCCAGCGCGTACATGGAAAGGAATTCCGTGCCGCCCGCGTGGTGCAGCACGGCCAGATATTCCCCATCTGGCGACGGCGCGCACGACATCAGGCCTGGCAGCGACAACACTACCCTCCCGCCGCCCGTCCGCAGGGGCCAGTCCCACACACTGCAGTAGTCGGGCGGCTGCAGCAGCCCCTCGTCCACCGACTTGACGCCGTGCTGTACCAGTAAACGCCGCCCGCCATCGATGGCGTCGATCGTGTGCATGGCGCGCAGCATCTCGCCAGCATGCACCTGCGTGAAGAGCACCTCGCCCGTTTGCGCGTCGCGCAGCCGCAGGCTGCCATCCCAGCCGCCATCGGCCAGATATCGCCCGCACGGCGACCATGCGGGGCCGCAGCCTTCGCCATCCTTCTTGTTTCGGAAGTTCAGCAGCAGCTGGCCCGCCTGCGCATCCACCACGGCCATCTGGCCCGTCGTGCTCTTGATGGCCAGTTGACTGCCGTCGGGCGAAAACGCCATGCCCGACATGTGCGCGATGAACTTGCCGCGCCACAGTTTCTGCCGTGCCGCCACATCCCACAAGACCAGGTCGCGCCCCAGCACAGCCAGGCGCGTGCCATCGGGCGAAAAGCGCACGCCGTAGCTGCAACCGAGCTTCAGGGGCTTCGGCCTTGCCGTCATGGGCGCGCCAGACGGTACACGACGCTATCGATGTCGTAGTGGCGTTCCATGCCCGCGTATTGCATGCCCAAACGCGTCATGACCTTGATCGAGGCGGCATTGTCCGGGTGCGCCACGGCCACCACTTCAGGCGCACCGACGACGTCGAAGGCATGCGCGACGATGGCGGCGGCCGCCTCGCTGGCATAGCCCTGCCCCCAGCCGGTGCGGGCCAGACGCCAGCCGATTTCATGCGGCCTGGTTTTGTCGCCATCGAGATGCTGCAGGCACGCCATCCCCACCATCTCGCCATCGTCGAGACGGATCAAGGCCCACCACGAATAGCCCCATTCGGCCCAGCGACCTACCAGACGCGTGACGGCAGCGCGCGTGTCCTCTTCCGTTTCGGGCTGGCCCGCGTTCAGATAAGTCATCACCTCGGGATCGGTGTTGAGAGTGCGCATGCGCTCGTAGTGGTTTTCGGTGATCGGTTCCAGGCGCAGCCGCGCCGTCGTCAGTATGGTCATCGCATTTCCTTGGACGAAAAAAAAGACGATACACGATCGTCTTTTTTTTGCAAGCGCGCACGCAATTACTTGCCTGCTTCGCCCTTCTTGATCCATGCCGCCAACTGGTGCGGGCGCAGGCCGTCATAGTCTTCGAACGGCTGATGGATCCACGGGTTGTGCGGCAATTCGTCGAGGAAGTAGTCTGGACGCACGACGGAGCAGCCTTTCAGCCAGATCACGGCCGATTTGACTTCGGTCACGTCAGGGAAGTTTTCCTTCAGGTGACGCGTGACCTTGTCCAGGGTGACGCCGGAATCGGCCAGGTCGTCGACCAGCAGGATGCGGCCAGCCAGCGGACCCTTGGTCATGGTCATGTACTTGGCGATATCGAGGTCGCCGCGCACGGTGCCCGCGTCTTCGCGGTAGGAGCTGGTCGACAGGATGGCCAGCGGCAAATCAAAAATGCGCGAGAACACGTCGCCAGGACGCACGCCGCCGCGCGCCAGGCACAATACCTGGTCAAACTTCCAGCCTGATTCGTAGACCTTGAGCGCCAGGCGCTCGATCAGGCGGTGGTACTCTTCCCAGTTGACCCAGAGATGTTGATCGTTCGATTGTGGGGTAGTCATGATAGTGAAATCTTATTATTAGCGTGATTAAAAAAATCCGCCTTGCGGCGGATTGTGTCCAGCAGCTTACTCGAATGGGTGGCGCAGCACGATCGTTTCTTCACGATCCGGACCGGTCGAAACCATGTCCACCGGTACGCCGACCAGTTCTTCGATGCGCTTGATGTAAGCGCGCGCCGTCGCCGGCAAGGCAGCCAGCGATTTCGCGCCGACCGTGCTTTCCGTCCAGCCTGGCATCTCTTCGTACACCGGTACGCAACGTGCGGCTTCTTCAGCGCCCGATGGGAAGATGTCCGTGGCCACGCCGTCGATGGTGTAGCCAGTGCACAGTTTCAGCGTTTCGATACCGTCCAGCACGTCCAGCTTGGTCAGGCACATGCCCGTCACACCGTTGATCTGCACGGAACGGCGCAGCAAGGCGGCGTCGAACCAGCCGCAGCGGCGGGCGCGGCCCGTCACGGTGCCGAATTCATGGCCCACTTGCGCCAGGTGATGGCCGACGCCTGCATCCGTTGGCAATTCCGAAGGGAAAGGACCGGAACCGACGCGCGTCGTGTAAGCCTTGGTGATGCCCATGATGTAGTGCAGCATGCCTGGGCCTACGCCCGAACCGGCAGCGGCATTGCCGGCCACGCAGTTCGACGAGGTGACGAACGGATAGGTGCCGTGGTCGACGTCAAGCAGGGAACCCTGCGCGCCTTCGAACAGCAGGTTTGCGCCGGCCTTGTGCGCCTTGTACAGCGCGCTCGACACGTCGGTGACCATGGGACGCAGACGCGGCACATAGGCCAGCGCGTCGTCGAGGGTCTTCTGATAGTCGACTTTCGGTGCTTTCAGGTAGTTTTCCAGCACGAAGTTGTGGTAATCGAGGTTCTCGGCCAGCTTTTCGGCAAAGCGCTTCTCGTTCAGCAGGTCGGCGATACGGATCGCGCGGCGCGCCACTTTGTCTTCATAGGCCGGGCCGATGCCCTTGCCGGTGGTACCGATCTTCGCATCGCCACGCTTGGCTTCACGCGCCAGGTCGATCGCGGTGTGGTACGGCAGGATCACGGGCGCAGCGTCCGACACTTTCAGGCGCGAGGCGACTTCGACGCCCACAGCTTCGAGTTTGTCGATTTCGCGCAGCACGTCCGGCACGGAAACGACCACGCCGTTACCAATGTAGCAGGCTACGCCTGGACGCATGATGCCCGAAGGGATCAGTTGCAGCGCGGTTTTCACGCCGCCGATGACCAGCGTGTGGCCTGCATTGTGGCCGCCCTGGAAGCGCACCACACCCTGGGCGTGATCGGTCAACCAATCGACGATCTTGCCTTTACCTTCATCGCCCCATTGGGTGCCGATGACAACGACGTTCTTTGCCATAATTTTCTTTGACATCACTCAACCTAAGTTTTTAAGAATCCAGCTACTACCATTATCGGCAAGTACCAGCACGCGATCGCACTCGAACTCGTCTTGTTCATTACTGTGACCCGGCATACTCTGGATCACGACCTCGCCCGCCTTGCGCAACTCGGCGATTTTTTCCTTCAATTCTGGCGCGCTGCCCCACGGCGCGCGGATCGAATGCTTCCGTTCCGCGGTCGGTAACAGGCGCGCCAGTTCGCGCAAATCGAGCGAGAAGCCGGTCGCGGGACGAGCCCGGCCGAACGCTTCGCCGACGTGGTCATAACGGCCGCCGCGCGCAACCGCGTTCGGCAAGCCAGGTACATACAGCGCAAACATCGCGCCGCTTTCATATTGGTAGCCGCGCAGGTCGGCCAGGTCGATCGCCACTTCGGCGCGGCCCATGGCGGATCCTGCCAGCGCGGCCAGCTCGGCCAGCGCCTTCAGCACGCCCGGCAACGGCGGCAGCACTTGGCGCGCACGCGCCAGCACGTCGATGTCGCCGTACAGGTTCGGCAAGGCCAGCAAAGCATCGCGCGTGACGGGATCGTAAGCGGCAGTCAGCGCACGCAGGCCCGGCGCATCTTTCGCGCGCAGCAAGGTGTACAGCGCAGCCTCGTCGCGCACGGCAGCAGCGTCTTGCGCAATGATAGCGCGCAACAGGCCGACGTGGGACAAATCCAGGCGGACAGAGTCGAAACCGGCCAGTGCCAGCGAAGCGAGCGCCAGTTCCTGGATCTCGGCATCGGCTTCCAGGCCGGCGTGGCCATAGATTTCGGCGCCGATCTGCAGCGGTTCGCGGGTGGCATGCAGACCCGACGGACGGGTATGCAGCACGCTGCCGGCATAGCACAGGCGGGTCACGGTGGCACGGTTCAGCAGGTGCGCGTCGATGCGCGCCACTTGCGTCGTCATGTCGGCCCGCAGGCCGAGCATGCGGCCCGACAGCTGGTCGACCAGTTTGAACGTGCGCAGGTCGGTATCCTTGCCAGCGCCAGTCATCAGCGATTCCAGATACTCGAGCAGCGGCGGCATGACCAGTTCATATCCGTACAGACGGAAATTATCCAGCATGAGGCGGCGCAACTCTTCGATCTTGCGCGCTTCCGACGGCAGAACATCGGCAATATTTTCGGGCAAAAGCCAATTCGGCATGAGGGAGCGAGATACGGAAGAAAGTTGAAAAAATGCATCATGCGAGGCAGCGGCGAGCGCGCCAGGCAAGAGGCCGAACCTGATATTTTACGCGAAAACACGGGCCTTTAGGGACAAGTTCTCCGAATAGCTGCCACACAGCCCTAAAAACACCGCATTTTACGCCTTCCCGCAACAACTAGACGGGCACAAAAAAACGGGGCCGGCGTCGATGCCGGCCCCGCTGCTGCTGCCACCCGTCCTTGCGGCCAGGTGCAGTCTGGATGCTGCCTTACTTCTTGGACGGAGCGGCCGTGCCGTTACCCTTGAAGTACTTGAAGAATTCCGAACTCGGATCGACTACCATCACGTCGCCCTTGTCCTTGAACGTGGCGCGGTAGGCTTCCAGGCTACGGTAAAACTTGTAGAACTCCGGATTCTTGCCAAACGCTTCCGCGTAGATTTGCGACGCCTTGGCATCGCCCTCGCCGCGGATCTTCTCGGCTTCGCGATACGCTTCGGCCAGGATCACGGTGCGCTGCTTGTCGGCGTCGGCGCGGATTTTCTCGGAGTCGGCCGAACCGGTCGAACGCAGCTCATTGGCCACGCGCACGCGCTCGGACTTCATGCGTTCGTACACGGAGTTGTTGATCTGCTCGACGTAATCGACACGTTTCAGGCGCACGTCGACGATTTCCACGCCGATGGCCTTGGCTTCCGCCGAGACCTTCGCCAGGATCGCTTCCATCACCTTGCCGCGCTGGCCCGAGATCACCTCGCGCACGGTGCGCTTGGTGATTTCATCGTTCAGCGCCGCCTTGACGATTTGCGACATGCGGTTGCGGGCCGGTTTTTCATCACCACCGAAGCTGCGGAAATACAGCCGCGGGTCGGCGATGCGCCACTTCACGTAGGCGTCGACGAGGATGTTCTTCTTCTCGGCCGTGATGAAGCGTTCCGGCTCCGGCGTATCGAGCGTCAGGATGCGCTTGTCCAGGTACAGCACGTTCTGGAACGGCGGCGGCAGCTTGAAATACAGGCCCGGCGTGCTGATGACTTCCTTGACTTCACCGAGGGCGAAGACGACCGCATACTTACGCTGGTCGACCACGAACACGGTCGAGGACAAGAGCATGATCGCGATAAAGCCCGCGATCAGGGCGGCTACGATACGGTTCATTAGCGGCTCTCCCGTTCACGCGAAGAGCGGCTGTCGCGGCGCGTATTGACTTCTACTGTCTGCATGGCTTCCTGTGGCAAAACGGTATTGGCTGCGGGTGTCGCGGCAGCACGGGCGGCGGCAGCGGCAGCATCGGTGGCAGCCGTCTGGGCGATCAGCTTGTCGAGCGGCAGATACAGCAGATTGCTGCCCGTCTTCGCGTCAACCATGACCTTGCTGGCACTGCTGAACACTTGCTGCATCGTTTCCAGGTACATGCGGTCGCGCGTGACAACGGGCGCCTTCTGGTACTCAACCAGCACCTGTTTGAAACGCGAGGCATTACCAGCGGCGTTTTCAGTCACCATCGAACTGTACGCTGCGGCTTCCTCCATCAGGCGGAAAGCGGCGCCGCGGGCTTTTGGAATGACGTCATTGGCGTAAGCCTGGCCTTCATTCTTCTGGCGTTCGCGATCCTGTCCAGCCTTGACGGCATCGTCGAAAGCGGCTTGCACCTGCTCCGGCGGCTGCACGGCCTGCATCGTCACGTTGGTGATGACAGCGCCAACCTTGTAGCGGTCCAGAATTTGCTGCATCAGCTGCTGCGTATCGTACGCGACCTTTTCGCGGCCTTCGTACAGCACGAAGTCCATCTTGCTGCGGCCGACCACTTCGCGGATCGCCGTTTCGGCGACCTGGCGCAGGGTGTCTTCCTGGTCGCGCGTGTTAAACAGCCACGCCACGGGATCTTTCAGCGTGTATTGCACCGCGAACTGGATGTCGATGATGTTTTCATCGTCCGTCAGCATCAGCGACTCGCTGGCCTGCTTGTTGCGCAGCGACTGGCGGTAACCCACTTCCACCGTGCGCACCTGCGACACGTTGACCGTTTCGTCGGTCTGGAACGGGTACGGCCAGCGCCAGTTAAAACCGGCCGGCGTAGTGTGGCTATACTTGCCGAACGTGAGCACGACGCCGTTCTGGCCCTCTTGCACGATGAAGGCGCCACTGGCGAGCCAGATGAAGACGGCGATCACGCCGACCACGCCGGCGGTGATGCCAGCGCCCTTCATGTCGGGACGCGGGCCGCTGCCACCACCGTTGTTATTGCCGCCGTTGTCGGGACGGTTCTTCTGTCCGAAAAAGGCATTCAGGCGCTGATTGAAATCGCGCCACAACTGATCGAGGTCCGGCGGACCTTCGCCGGGCTTTTTGCCTTCTTGGGCTTTCTTGCCGTCGTCCTTGCGATTGCCCCAGCGGGGATCGTTCAGGGACAACTTCAAGCCTGTTTTTTTGAGTAGGGAGACAAGCATAACTATCGTGTTCCGACTTGGGAGTGGGTGGAAATCCTATCGTCCTCGCCAGGCTCTTCGTCCTGGTCCGGGGCGGCGCCATCGTGCTGGTCGTGCTGGTCGTACTGACCGTCCAACTGATCTTCCTGCTGTGCTTCGTCGTTCTGATACAGGTGGGCCGAGCGAGGCGCCTTCCTGGCCATCTCGACGATCGCATCGCGCAGCAGGTCGAGCCCGCTGCCCTTCTGCGCACTGACAAACACGCGACTGATCGTAGCATATTCGTCGCGCTCCACCGAGGGCTCCAGCCCGGCCGCATCGATCTTGTTCCACACGAGGATTTGCGGAATATGATCGGCGCCGATCTCTTTCAAGACCAGATTGACCTGTTCGATCTGCTCCATGCGTACCGGCGACGCAGCGTCGACGACATGCAGCAGCAAATCGGCATGGATGGTTTCTTCGAGCGTGGCGCGGAAAGCGGCCACCAACTGATGCGGCAATTCGCGCACGAAGCCGACCGTGTCGGAGATCACCACGTTGCCCACTTCCTGGCCCAGGTAAACCCGGCGCGAGGTGGTGTCCAGGGTGGCGAACAACTGGTCGGCGACATACACGCCAGCCTTGGTCACGGCATTGAACAGGGTCGACTTGCCGGCATTGGTATAGCCGACCAGGGACACCGAGAATGTGTGATTGCGGCCGCGCGCACGGCGCTGCGTTTCGCGCTGCTTGTGCAGTTTTTCCAGGCGCGCGCGCAGGGCCTTGACACGGTCGCCGATCAGCCGGCGGTCCGTTTCAAGCTGCGTCTCGCCGGGACCGCGCAAGCCGATACCGCCCTTTTGCCGCTCAAGGTGGGTCCAGCCGCGGATCAGGCGCGTGGCCAGATGCTGCAGCTGGGCCAGCTCGACTTGCAGCTTGCCCTCGTGGCTCTTGGCGCGCTGCGCGAAGATGTCGAGGATCAGGCTGGTACGGTCGAGCACCCGCACGTTCAGGCGCTTTTCCAGATTGCGCTGCTGAGCAGGTGACAGGGCGTGATTGAAGATGACGATTTCCAGGCCATCGTTGACGACGACGTCGCCAATTTCATCGGCCTTGCCGCTGCCGACGAAATACGCGGAATCGGGACTGGAACGCTTGGCCGTGATGGTGGAAATCGGGTCAGCGCCAGCCGAGCGCGACAACAGCATGAGTTCCTCCATGCTGGCGGCGAAGTCGCTGTGACCGAAGTCAACCCCGACTAGTACGGCGCGCATGATGGCATCAGACAAGTTGCGGCGGACGCCGACGCCGATGCAAACGCATCAGCGCCGCTGGCGCGGACGGGGGCGATGGAGGGTGAAAGGCGCTGGGCCTTCAAGCTCAACGCTTTACTCCGCTTCAGATTCAATATTGAGATTGACGGCACGGGCCGGCACCACTGTCGAGATGGCATGCTTGTACACCATCTGTGTCACTGTATTGCGCAGCAATACGACATATTGATCGAACGATTCGATATGGCCCTGCAATTTAATGCCATTGACCAAGTAGATCGAGACAGGAACATGCTCTTTGCGTAATGCATTGAGGAATGGGTCTTGTAACAGTTGCCCTTTGTTGCTCATAACAGCTCCGTTTGTTTATGTTGTTGTGTAAGAATTGGAGGCGACTCGCTTGATTTCAAGTGCTCTCACACCTTTCAAAGAGAGAAAGATGCGTCATAGCTACTGTAACCTGTTTTCACGATCGCTGTCGCGCATGGCGCATTAACACTTTATTATTTTCGTGCAAATGCCGTTGAATTGGCAGTCGGCGCCGCATTATCTCTGCGGCGCCTTAATATGCACTTAATTCAGCCGAAATCGTTACTTGCTCGGCGTGCGTGCAAACGGATTTTTACCCGTGCGCAGTTCAATGCGCAGCGGCGTGCCGACCAGGGCAAATGTATCGCGGAAATGTTTTTCCAGATAACGCTTGTATGGATCGCCAACGGCGTCGAGCGCATTGCCGTGTATCACGATCACAGGCGGGTTCATGCCGCCCTGGTGGGCATAGCGCAGCTTCGGACGAATCGAGCCTTTGCGACGTGGTTCCTGTTTCTCCACAGCCTCGATCAAGGCGCGCGTCAGCTTCGGCGTCGACAGGTCGCACATGGCGGCTGCATACGCGGCGTTGAGCGACTTCATCAATGGACCGATGTTGGTGCCCTTCAGCGCCGAAATGAAATGCATTTGCGCGAACGACAGGAAATCGAGCTTGCGGTCGATATCGATCTTGATTTCATCACGTTCGTGCGATTGCAAGCCATCCCACTTGTTCACGGCCACCACCAGCGCACGGCCCGATTCCAGAATGAAGCCGGCGATATGCGCGTCTTGTTCGGAAATATCCTGCTGCGCGTCAAGCATCAGCACCACCACGTTGGCCTCGGAAATCGACTGCAGGGTTTTCACCACCGAGAATTTCTCGATCGCTTCAAACACCTTGCCGCGGCGGCGGATACCGGCCGTGTCGATCAGCGTGTATTGCTGGCCATCGCGCTCGAACGGAATCTCGATCGAGTCGCGCGTCGTACCCGGCATGTCGAATGCGATCACGCGCTCTTCGCCCAGCAGGGTGTTGATGAGCGTCGACTTGCCCACGTTCGGACGGCCCACCAGGGCAATCTTGATGCCGCGGTCCGTCTTTTCCAGCTCTTCAGGCTCATCAGGACGCTGCGCAAAAGCGAGGTCCAGCATCACTTCGACGAGGTCGTTGACGCCGTCGCCGTGCGCCGACGAGATCGCATACGGATCGCCCATGCCCAATTCATAGAATTCGGACACGACGGCCGTATAGCGCATGCCTTCGCTTTTATTGACTACCAACAAGACCGGGCGTCCGCTCTTGCGCAGGAAGTCAACGATGGTCTTGTCATGCGGGGTCAGGCCTTGGCGGCCGTCCACGATGAAGACCACCACGTCGGCCTCGGCCACGGCCTGCTTGGTCTGCAGTGCCATCTGGTGCATGATGCCTTCCTTGGCGACGGGTTCGAAACCACCCGTATCGATGACCAGGAAGGGACGTTCGCCGACACGGCCTTCGCCATAGTGACGATCGCGCGTCAACCCAGGCAAATCCGCCACCAGCGCATCGCGCGAGCGGGTCAGACGATTGAATAAAGTCGATTTCCCAACATTGGGTCGACCTACTAGTGCAATTACCGGCTTCATTGTATTACTCGACCGCGAGAGCGGTCACTGTCCCTGATTGGGTTTGAAAAATCAAATTCGAACCGGCAACAACGGGAGCCGAAACAATCGGGCTACCGTCGGTACTGACACGACCTATTAATGCGCCATCTTCCCGTGACAGGAAGTGGATATAACCTTGATAGTCACCGACGGCGACGCTGCGGCCAAAGGAGGCCGGCGTCGACAGGCGGCGACGCGCCAGCGCCTCATTCTTCCAGGCGCTCTGACCGGCTTCGCGGCCGAACGCCACCACCGAGCCCTGGGCGTCAGCGGCAAACACGAAACGCTGGTCGACGGCCACGCCCACATCGGACGAGATCGGCTTGGTCCAGCGGGGCACGCCCGTGGCAGCATCGAAGCAGCCCACCTTGCCCTGGTACGTGACGGCGCACACTTCGCCCTCGAACACCACCGGCGTGCCGGCGATGTCGGAGACGCGCTCCAGTTCGGTGGCGCCACGCGGTTCGCTGACGACGATCTCCCAGCGTACCACACCGGTGGCGGCCGTCAGTGCCAGCAGCTTGCCGCCCGGCTGGGCCACGTAGACATTCGCGCCACCCATCACCATGCCCGGCGCATTGCGCAGGGTCAGTGCCGGCGTGGCGCGCTGCACCGTCCACTTGCGCTCGCCCGTCTTGGCATCGAAGCCGACGATGCGGTTGTCCACGCTGCGCACTACGACCACGCCCTGTCCGACTACAGGCGGGGTCAGCACTTCGCTGGACGCCTGTGCCTTCCACAGTTGCTTGCCATCAGTATCAAAGGCCAGCACGGCGCCCTTGGCAGCGCCCACGGCCACCAGCGCGCCATCGCTACCGGCGCTGGAAGTGATGTCGCTGCCGGCCTTGATGCGCCACGTTTCACGGCCGCTGGCCGCATCCAGGCGCGCCAGCGCGCCATCGGCATTGACCACGTACAGGCTGTTGCCGGCCAGCGCAGGCGTAAAGGCGTACACGCCGGCCTTGCCGATCGAATACTTCCAGGCGTCGCGTACGGCAATGCTCGATTTTAACTCGACCAGCTTGGCCGGTTCGACTTTCGGATCTTTCGAGGCAAACGGGTTCCAGGACGAGCAACCGGCCATCAGGGCCAACAGACTTGCAGCTACCAGCTTTTCAGTGACACGCATAAGTGTTATCCAACCTTTTTCTTGTACTTGTAAGGGCAAGGCAGGCGGCGCAAAACGCCGCATGGCCGAACCATCAGTGTTCCTGTCAGGCGGCGGCCTTCTCAGCCTTGGCCTTGTCTTCCGGTACCGTGCCGCCAATCGCCTCCAGTTTGACCTGGATCAATTGACGACCTGGATTATTCTTGTCCGTCGCGGCCAGCGCGGCCTGGTAGGCCGTGCGGGCATCGGCCAGCTTGTTTTGCGCCACGAGGATATCGCCCTTGCGGTCGGCCACGGCGCCGGCAAATTGCGCTACGCTGGCCGTTGCCAGCACTTTCAACGCTTCTTCGTAGGCTTTCTCGTCCAGCAGGACACCCGCCAGGCGCAGCTTGGCCATGGCCTTGTACTCTTCCGTGCCATGCTCGGCTACCCATTGCAGCTGGGTCTTGGCCGTCTTCAGGTCATTCGCGTCAAACGCCACTTTGGCTGCGGCCAGCGCGCTCATCTGCGCATACGCCGTGCCGCTGAAACGCGATTGCATGTCGCCGGCCGCGCGCATCACCTTGGCGGTGTCCTTGGCGGCGATGGCGTTTTGCAGTTCGTCGTACAGCTGGCCCGCTTGCGCAGCTTGCGTGCGCTGGTAGTACTGCCAGCCAGCCCAGCCGCTATAGCCTGCCAGCGCCACGATCAGGACCCAGGAGGTCAGATTGCCATTGCGCTGCCACCAGGCCTTGAGGGTTGCCAGTTGTTCTTGTTCTTCGTGATCGTATGCCATGGGTCGTCAGTTTTAATGAGTAGTTGATCGAGGGTAGTACGGTCTTGCTTCAAATCAATGGTGGTGATGCACGTGACCGCCAGGACCGTGGTCGTGGCCGCAATCATGGTCACCGATGATCTGGTCCACCACGTAATCGACGACATCGTCGAACGGTACCGTGTTTTGCTGCGCGCCCGCATCGGCTTCGCGCATGGCTTTCACCGTAGCGACATTGTTGGCGATTTCATCATCGCCCATGATCACGGCAAACGCCGCACCGCTGGCATCGGCCTTTTTCATTTGCGTCTTGAAGCTGCCGCCGCCGTTGCTCGCTGCGCAATGTAGCACAACGTCGAGGCCCGCATCGCGAATCCGTTCGGCCAGCACGAAGGCTTGCAAGCCTGCCTGCTCGCCCTGATGCACCAGGTAGACGTCGCACTGGGCCGGCGCTTCCGGTTCGGCCGCATCCTTCATCAGCAGCACCAGACGTTCGACGCCCATGCCGAAACCGACGGCTGGCGTCGATTTGCCACCGAACATTTCCACCATGCCGTCATAGCGGCCACCGGCGCACACCGTGCCTTGCGCACCCAGCTTGTCGCTGACCCACTCGAACACCGTGCGGTTGTAGTAATCGAGGCCACGCACCAGGCGTGGATTGATGGTGAACGGGATATTGTTGTGATTCAAGATCTTCTGCACGCCGTGGAAGTGGGCCAGCGATTCCTCGCCCAGGTAGTCCAGCAGCTTCGGTGCACCATTCACCAAGTCCTGCATGGCAGGGTTCTTGGTATCGAGGATGCGCAGCGGATTGCTATGCAGCCGGCGCTTGGCTTCTTCGTCCAGCAGCTCGCTATGGCTTTCCAGATAGGTGATCAGGTCGGCGCGGTGGCGCAGGCGCTCGGCCGCGTCGCCGATCGAGTTCAGTTCCAGGCGGATGCCTTCCAGGCCCAGGTCATCCCACAGGCGGCGCGACAGCATGATGATCTCGGCGTCGATATCCGGGCCCGTGAAACCGATGGCTTCCACGCCAAACTGGTGGAACTGGCGGTAGCGGCCTTTTTGCGGGCGCTCGTGGCGGAACATCTGACCCTTGTACCACAGGCGTTTCGGACCTTCGTAGACGAGGTTGTGCTCGACCACGGCGCGCACCACGCCAGCCGTGCCTTCCGGACGCAGGGTCAGGTTGTCGCCGTTCATCGAATCGGTGAACGAGTACATTTCCTTTTCCACGATATCGGTCACGGCGCCGATGGCACGCGCGAACAATTTCGTTTCTTCCACGATCGGCGTACGGATTTGCTGGAAACCATAGCTTTGCAGCACGGATTGCGCCGTATTTTCAAACAATTCCCACAGCGGGGCGTCGGCAGGCAGCACGTCATTCATGCCTTTCACGCCGGTGATCTTATCTGCTTTTTTATTTTCGGACATAGTGTTCTCTTTAACTTGATTGTCGGATTACGCGCGTAGCGCTAATCCGACCTACGCTGCTGCGCCATAATGGCTTTTAACATAACTGAGGACGATGTCCTGGAATTCCTCGACGATGCGTTCGCCGCGCAAGGTAACGACTTTTTCGCCATCGACAAACACGGGCGCGGCCGGCGACTCGCCCGTACCGGGCAGGCTGATGCCGATATTCGCATGCTTCGATTCGCCGGGGCCGTTGACGATGCAGCCCATGACCGCCACGTTCATCGCTTCCACGCCCGGATACGATTTTTTCCATTCCGGCATCTGCTCGCGCAGATACGTCTGGATGTTGTCGGCCAATTCCTGGAAGGTGGTCGACGTCGTGCGGCCGCAACCTGGGCAGGCGATCACCATGGGTGCGAACTTGCGCAAGCCCATGGTTTGCAAAATTTCCTGGCCGACGATGACTTCACGCGTGCGGTCGCCGCCAGGTTCTGGCGTGAGCGAGATGCGGATGGTGTCGCCGATGCCCTCTTGCAGCAGCACGGACAGGGCCGCCGTCGAAGCGACGATGCCCTTGCTGCCCATGCCCGCTTCCGTCAGGCCCAGGTGCAGCGGATAGTCGCAGCGCTGGGCCAGCTCGCGGTACACGGCGATCAAATCTTGCACACCAGAAACCTTGCACGACAGGATGATCTTGTCGCGCCCCAGGCCCAGCTCTTCGGCCCGCACGGCGTTCTCAATCGCCGACGTCACCAGCGCTTCATACATGACGGCTTGCGCCGGCCACGGTTCGGCGCGGCCTGCATTTTCATCCATGATGCGCGCCAGCAAGGCTTGATCCAGGCTGCCCCAGTTCACGCCGATGCGCACCGGCTTGTCGTACTTGCAAGCCGCTTCGATCATTTGCGCGAATTGCGTATCGCGCTTGGCGCCCTTGCCCACGTTGCCCGGATTAATACGGTACTTCGACAGCGCGCGCGCGCAATCGGGGTAGTCGTTGAGCAAGGTATGGCCGTTGTAATGGAAGTCACCCACCAGCGGCACGTCGATGTCCATCTTGTCGAGCTGCTCGCGGATATACGGTACGGCCGCAGCTGCTTCCGGACGGTCCACGGTCAGGCGCACCAGTTCCGAACCGGCACGCGCCAGTTCCTTGATCTGGATCGCCGTGCCGATGGCGTCAGCCGTATCGGTGTTCGTCATCGACTGCACCACCACGGGGGCGTCGCCGCCTACCCAGATCTGGCGCTGGCCGTGCACGATCAGCACCTTGCGGCTGTCGCGCCGGCCGGAAGGACCGGAGCCGATCGCTGTTTTCGAGGTAGCCATAATATTATCTTCTGAGTTTGCTTGAACGATTACTGCGCTTATTTGATGCTGACACGGGAAATCGTGCCACCCGCAACGGTCGGCAGGTCCAGCTTGGCACCGCGCAAAGTTGCCTGCACGACACCTGGCTTGCCCACCACCAGGGTGGCCGGGCCCGTGATATCAAACGTTTCCGTGCTGCCAGCCTTGACCATGCGCGAAATCAGCGGCGTGCTGCCAGGGCGGCGAATCTCGACCCACGAATCCTGCTCCACCTTCAACACCAGCGCATTCGCGCCCACGGCAGCGGGGGCCTCGGCCGGCGCAACGGCAGCCGTCGTCGCTGGCGGCGTCGCAGGCACAGCGGCAGGCGCTGAAGCGACGCTGGTGGCAGGCGCGCCCGTCTGCGTATCGTTGCCTGGCGGCGGCGGCACGGAAATCAGCGGCACGGACGGCGTCTGCACGGGCGTCAAGTCCTGGCCCGGCTTGATCAGGGTTGTTTCCACGGGGCCCACGTCCGCATGTGCCACTTCTTTCTCGGCGTGCGAGGACAGCAGGCTGGCTGGCACATAGCCGAGCTTGTAGGCGCCAAAGGCTGCCGCCACGACGACAGCTACGGCGCCGGCGATCCAGAGGGGAGTCTGGTTCGACGAGCGCTGCGTCATCGACGGGAAGCGCGATTCGGAAAACGTGGCGGAAATTTCACGCCGCACGGGCGCGGCCGGGTCTTGCGCCGGCGCCGGATGGACTTCGATCATGGCCACCAGCGGCGCCGCGTCGAGGCGCACCACCTTGGCATAGGCGCGCACGAAACCGCGCACCACGGCCACGTTCGGCAAGGCCGCCATGTCGCCCTCTTCCAGCGCGATCACCTGGCGTGGCGCCAGCTTGAGCTGGTCGGCCACCTGTTCCACAGGCCAGCCCAGCGCTTCGCGCTGCGCCTTCAACTGTGCGCCTGCCAACGCAAGATTGCCCTGGGGCTGCTGCTGAGGCGTTTCTGCCCACTCTGAATTCATTGGTATCCCTGTCTCACTCATCAAACGCCCCATTTTGATAAGCAGCATATTCGGGGGAGCCGGAATGGTGGTTGCGCAAATGCGCCCCCAGGCCAGCTTCCGCACCCGCATCCCCGAGCTTATGCTGCACCTTGATCCCGAGCCACAGCACATCGGCCGTCTGGCTCTCCATTGTCGCTACTTTACCGAGCCGCTCAAGGTAATGAGCCGCTTGCCGGTAGTCTTGCTGTTGGTAATACACGCGCACCAAGCCGGCATAGGTCATTGCCGCAGCAGGTGCGATGCGCTCCGCCTTGAGCCAGTAGTCAGCGGCGCGCGGGTAATCTTTCATCATCAGGCTGCACGCCGCTGCATTCTGCAGCGCAAGTTCAGGCGTGCCATAGGCCACATCTTGCAGTGCGGCATCGAAATATGCCAACGACTGCGCCGCGCGCCCGGTCTGGCACAGAAACTGGCCATAATTATTGCTCAACTCGGGATTGTGGGGCGCGAGGCGCAATGCGTAAAGAAAATCTTTTTCAGCAGCCACAGGTTGGCGCAGGGCGGCAAAAATCAGGGCGCGCATGCCGCGCACCTGGGCGTTGTCCGGCACCAGCCGCACCGCCTGCTCTGCCTCGGCCAAAGCCACCACAAACTGGTCTTGCATATAATAGGCGCTGGCCAACTGCAAGCGCAAGGCGGCGCGCTGCTCGACAGATGCGGCTTGCTCCTTGTTTGCGGTGGAAGCACAGCCGGCCAGCAGCACGCCCAGGCTGACAACAGCCACGGCAAGTGCGCCAGGATAAGCCATGCTTCCCCGCATCAGGAGCGGATCTCCACGATCTTGCCGAAATTGGCGCCAAATTTCTGTTGATACTCGGTCATCTTTTCCATGCGTTCCTGCACCCGCGTGCGGTCCTTGACTTCGCCCGCCAGCTGACCGCAAGCCGCATCGATATCGTCGCCGCGCGTCTTGCGCACGGTGGTGATGATGCCGCCATCCATCAGCACCTGGGCAAACGCCTTGATGCGCGGGTTTTTCGAGCGGAACAGGCCCGACTCGGGGAAGGGATTGAAGGGAATCAGGTTGAACTTGCAGTTCACGCCGAACTCGCGGTCTTGCACCAGCGCCAGCAGTTCGCGCGCGTGCTCGTCGCTGTCGTTGACGCCGTCGAGCATACAGTATTCAAACGTGATGAAATCGCGCGGGGCGAATTCCAGGTAACGTTTGCAGGCCGCCATCAATTCCTTCAGCGGGTATTTCTTGTTCAGTGGAATCAAACCGTCGCGCAAGGCGTCGTTCGAGGCGTGCAGCGAGACGGCCAGGGCCACCGGCACTTCCTGCGACAGCTTGTCCATCATCGGCACCACGCCCGAGGTCGACAGGGTCACGCGGCGGCGCGACAGGCCATAGGCATTGTCGTCGAGCATCAATTTCAGGGCCGTGACGGTCGGCTCAAAGTTCAGCAGGGGCTCGCCCATGCCCATCATCACCACGTTGGTGATCTGGCGCTCACCTTTCGGGCCCGGCTCGATGCCCTTGGTGCGGCGCAATTCGAATTCCGCCATCCACAGCTGGCCGATGATTTCACCAACGCTGAGGTTGCGGTTGAAGCCTTGCTTGCCCGTCGAGCAGAAACGGCAGTTCACGGCGCAGCCGGCCTGGGTCGAGATGCACAAGGTGCCGCGGTTTTCTTCCGGAATGAACACGGTTTCCACGGCATTGCCATTGCCCACGTCAACCAGCCACTTGCGCGTGCCATCCGTCGATGTGTGGTCGCTGATGATGGCCGGGGCGCGCACTTCGGCGCGCGTGGCCAGCTTGTCGCGCAGCGACTTGGCCAGGTCCGTCATGGCGTCGAAGTCGGAGGCGCCGAACTGATGTATCCAACGTTGCAATTGTTTCGCACGAAACGGTTTCTCTCCCAACTCGGCGCAGTAGGCGATGAGTTGCGCGGGATCGAGGTCCAGCAAGTTGGTGAGGGTCGTCGTATTCATGATCATGTCTATTCTAAAAATCCGTCCCCGCGCGCATCAGAAGCGAAAACTCCACAGCGCAGCGGGAACAGGGGGTGATAAGTTATTTCACAGATAACGCCAGGAAATAACGTTATCTAAGGCAATTAAGCCTTCAGTTCTGGGAAGAAGTAAGCGATTTCCACTTTAGCAGCTTCGACAGCGTCGGAACCGTGTACGGCGTTAGCGTCGATCGAATCGGCGAAATCGGCGCGGATCGTGCCTTTTTCTGCTTTCTTCGGATCGGTCGCGCCCATCAGGTCACGGTGGGCCAGAACGGCGTTTTCGCCTTCCAGGGCTTGGATCATGACTGGACCCGAAACCATGAAGTCGACCAGATCCTTGAAGAAGCCGCGCTCTTTGTGCGCTGCGTAGAAGCCTTCAGCTTGTTCGCGCGACAGTTGGGTCATGCGTGCTGCAACGATTTTCAGGCCAGCGTTTTCAAAACGGGTGTAAATTTGACCGATTACGTTTTTTGCAACTGCGTCTGGTTTGATGATCGACAGGGTGCGTTCGATTGCCATGTGTGAAAACTCCAATAAAAAGTAAGGTTTAAAACGGTAAATTGATAACTCAATCAACCTTTGATTTTACCATACTCCACCCCATATCACCCAGACAGGCAGGGGGCGTCTTGCCGCCCTGCCCCTGTTTAATGAAATCTTAAGCTGCTTTTTTGGCAAATTCCGACCCTCATGCTATCCTTGGGTAAAGCAGTAATTTGAATTGACAACACGGAGGCACTATGAATCAGAACATGCAACGCACCTTTGACCTGTCGGGGGGCATGCAGCAAGTCCGCCACCAGGTCTTGCGCAACACTTACTGGCTGCTGGCACTGTCCATGATACCGACCGTGCTGGGCGCCTTCATCGGCGTGCAAATGCACTTGCCGATGCTGAGCGGCGGCATGGGTTTCATCATCTTCATGGCAGTCGCATTCGGCTTCATGTATGCGATTGAAAAAACCAAGAACTCGGGCCTGGGCGTCGCCGTCCTGCTGGGCTTTACCTTCTTCATGGGCCTGATGCTCACGCCTATCCTGACGCGTACGCTCGGCTACTCGAACGGCGGCATGCTGATCATGACGGCATTCGGCGGTACGGCCACCATCCTGGCCGTGATGGCGACCATCGCCACGGTCTCGAAGCGCGACTTCTCGGCCATGGGAAAATGGCTGTTCGCCGGCGTGATCGTGCTGATCCTGGCGTCGGTGGCGAACATCTTCCTGGGCCTGTCGGCACTGTCGATCGTGATCTCCATGGTCGCCATCGCCATCTTCTCGGCTTACATCCTGTATGACGTGCAGCAAATCATCAATGGCGGCGAGACCAACTACATCTCGGCCACCCTGCGCATCTACCTGGACGTGTACAACATCTTCACCAGCCTGCTCTCCTTGCTGGGCTTCGCCGGCGGCAGCCGCGACTAAGCGCTGATGCAAAAACGCCGGGGCGGCGTTGCAGCGTCTGGCCCTGAACGTTTTATGCGCCGGGGCATGAAAATAAAAGCCGACCCTCGGGTCGGCTTTTTTACGCCTGCAGTCTCTACTTGATCTTCTCCGCCGCCGCCGACAGGCAGGCGCGGGCACGGTCCAACGTCGGGTTATCGCGCTGGGCCGCATACACGGCGTAGGCGGAATGCGAGAATTCGGGCGCGTCACGCACGCGGTGCAAGAGTCCTGCATCGAGGTAAGGTTGCGCGCTGCCAATGCGAAAGTAACTGGCACCACCCACTTCCAGCAAGTACACGAGGGCCAGCGGCCCCAGCGAGATCGACACGGGCGGGCTGCTCAACTCAGGATACGCCGCCTGGTGGTTGGCCGCGAAGCTGGGGCCCCAGTCTACATACACATACGTATCAACATGCATCTGCCCGTCGGCGCGCGTAGTCACCATCACCAGCTTTTCCTCGGCCAGCAATTCGCTGGCCAGGCCCGGGCGCTGCGGCGGGTTGTACAGCACGGCCAGGTCGAGTGAGCCGTCGTGCACGGCGTCGAGCAAGCGCGCAGGACTGTCGACTTCCGCACGCAAGGCGATCTTGGGGCAATCGCGGCTCATGCGTATCAACCAGTCGCCCAGCAACGGCTGCCACAAGCTCAATTCGCAGCCGATGCTGACAGCGTCGTCGCGCCCCGGCGGCAAGGCCACCTGGTGGCGGGCCCTTTCCCACACCTGCACCATGGTGGCCGCATGACGCATGAAGCGCTCGCCGGCCGAGGTCAGGCGGGCGCCCGCCTTATTGCGTACAAACAACTGGCGCCCCAGTTGCTGCTCCAGGGTACGGATGCGGGCGCTCACGGCGGTCTGCGTCACGTGCATGCGTTCGGCCGCCATGTTGAAGCTGCCGCAGGAAGCCACTTCCAGGAAGGTGCGCGCTTGATTGATATCCATCAAGCCATGATATCAGCTGCCGCACATATCAACTGACACGCTCGTAGCCGCCCAGCACGCCCTGCTTCGACAGCACCCATTGCCACAGTTGCAAGTCGCGCGCGCGGAAGGCGCCCGCACACGACAGCAGATAATATGACCACATGCGATGGAAGCGCTCGCCCAACTGGGCGGAAAACCGCGGCCACGCCTGCTCGAAATTCGCATGCCAGGCCATCAGGGTCTTGTCGTAGTCAGCGCCGAAGTTGTGCAAGTCCTCGGCCACAAATAAATCGTCCATGGCGTCGCCGAGCTGCCCGATCGACGGCAAGTCGCCATTCGGGAAAATGTATTTGTCGATCCACGGGTCGCACGCGGACTGGCGCTTGTTCTTGCCGATGGTATGCAGCAGGAACAGGCCATCGTCTTCAAGGCAGCGGTGCGCCACTTCCATGAAGGTGCGGTGGTTCTTGTGCCCCACATGCTCGAACATGCCGATGCTGACGATGCGGTCGAATTTTTCATTGACGTCGCGGTAGTCCTGCAGGCGGAAATCCAGGTGCTCGCCACCCGGCATGGCGCGCGCATACGCGGCCTGCTCTTTCGAAATCGTTACGCCCACGCACTGCACCGCGTATTTTTCCACTGCATAACGCATGAAACTGCCCCAGCCGCAGCCGATGTCGAGCACGCGCATGCCCGGCTCCAGCCTGAGCTTGCGGCAGATCAAATCGAGCTTGGCTTCCTGCGCCTCGGCCAGGTTGCTGGCGTCCTTCCAGTAGCCGCAGGTGTAGGTCATGCGCGGGTCGAGCATGGCCGCGTAGAAGGCGTTGCCCAGGTCGTAGTGTTCCTTGCCCACCATCCACGCGCGGCGCTCCGTCTGCAGGTTGAACAGGCGCGCAGTCAGCGCGTGGAAGGCCAGGCGCATGGGGCGCACGTCGTCGGCTATCCTGGCGCGCAGCAGATGGCAAAAGAATTCATCCAGCTGGCTCGCATCCCAGTCGCCGTCCATGTACGCTTCGCCCAGACCCAGGTTGCCGCTGGCGAAAGCCCGTTCGGGTACGCCAGGCTTGCGCAGCTGCATGTCCCATGCGGCGCGGCCATTCAAATGGATGCCGGCCCTGGCCAGCAATTCGGCCGCTTCGCGGGTCAGCCGCGTGTCGAGCCGGAGTCCGGCACTACCTGCCGGTGTTTGTCGCAACTGCCTGCCTGCTTGTGTCGTGTGCTGCGTGTTCATGCCCTGCCGCCTCCAGATGGTTGTCGGTGCTGGCGCGCGCCGGCAAGTCCACTCAGAGGCCCGGCGGCGCACCAGCAATAAAATTATCTACCCCTCATCCGCATCTGGATAATGAAACATCATGACCATTCATATCAAAAATTTTGCTGCAAAATGATTTTGAATAAATTATTTGTGAAAACTACTGCGCATGAAGCGCTCTGTAGCATGAAAAAAGCCGCCTGTATGGCGGCTGTTCGCGGCAAGTTCGCGCCATTCGGCAGCACGATCAAAAGTCGTGATTCGACGGATACTTACTATAAAAATCGTTATCCCATTTGAAATTGGTGAAGGCCACGGTAAGGGAAATATCCAGCGCCTCGACAAAATGCCAGCAGCCGACGGGCAGAAACAGGATTTCGCCCGGTGCCAGCACGCATTCGCGCACCTGCACGTCGGCCATCAGCGGATAGCGCTGCAAGTCGATGTCACGCCCGTCAACAGGGGTAAAACAGTGGCGCTGGTTATATACGCGCGCCACCTCGCAGGCGGCCATGATGCGCAGCCGCTTGCGCCCTTTCACCTGCGCCATGAAGTTGTTCGTCAGGTCGTGGTGGAATGGCGTCACCGTGCCTGCCGGTCCAAACCACAAAAAGCCCGTGGGACCGCCATCCTGCTTCAGGTATTCGGGCAGCTGGCCGATATCGCCCCACAGCTCGCGCAAGGCTTGCCGGTTCTGCGAATTATTGTTCGCAGTCATGTAGAAATCGTTGGTCGTGCCGCTGCTCTCGACCAGGCTGGCGTACTCGCCAAAGGCCATCTTGCGCTTGTGCGCCACGCTGTTCATTTCATACTGGGCGTCCGCTTCGCGGCCGAACTGCACTTCCACCTCGCGCTGCCCGTAATGTTCGCGGAAATAGGCCGGACTCCACTTGGCCATGGCGGGCCAGTCGTCCAGCATGCCCGTGATGATCACGGGTTGGTTGGTGGAATAGAACTCCGTTAAGAACGCTTGCGCGGACAGCCTCTCGCGGCGGGGAATCTCGGTCGGGCGCAGCTGGTTCAACTTGCGCTGGATATCGATCACCCAGTCGCGCTTGGCCAGCCGGTTCGACAGGCGCACGGCGCCGGCAAGATACGGGCTGTGCAACGCAAGTTCGATTTCGCGGCGCGCCAGGGGCTCAGCGATGCCGGCCTGTTGCAGCACCGGCATCAGCGCCGACGGATGGCTGCCCAGCATGAGGTTTTCCGCGATCCAGCTGCGCCATTCGCGGCTCAGCTCCGCGTCTTGCTTCTGCTCCAGCTGCTTGACTCCGAATGTCGATACCGCCGCCATCGCCCGCCTCCTGTGTCTTTATATGAATAAACGGCCGGACAGCATGACTATCCGGCCGCGTCTTACGCTACATCAACATTACCGCACCTTCCACACCTCGGTTGCCAGCACGCCATTCGCGTCGCCATCGAGTTCCCACGAGAACGCGCCGCGCAAGCCCTGGTCCTTGACGTATTTCACCTTGGTGCCGATGACGGTCGGGTCATCATAGCTCCACCACTGGCCGCCCGCGCCCGTGTACAAATACAGCTGTTTGGTTATGGGATGGTAGTAGCGCGTACCGGTTTTGGCGACGAGAATTTTATAGTCCTCGATACCCGACTCGTACGTGCCCGGCGCCGTGCCCGTCGCCGCCTGGTACAGGCCATCGCCGTTCGGTCCCGGTGCCACGCCGGTCCAGCCGCGGCCATAGAACGGTATGCCCAGCAGCAGCTTGTCGCGCGGCACGCCGGCGGCAATCATGTACTGCACCGCCTTGTCTCCCACGTATTCGCGTGCCATGCCCGTCGAAGGATCGGCAGGGTCGGCAAATAGCTGGGCATTGAAGTTGGTGCTGCTTTCCCAGCCGCCATGGAAGTCGTAGGTCATCAGGTTGATCCAATCCATGTACTGCGAGTACAGGGCCGGTTCCGTGTTGTCGATCTTGTCCTTGCCGGCACCAACGGCCGCCGTCAACAGGTAGCGCTTGCCGTTGGCGGCACCGAGCGCATCGAGCTGGCTGCGGAATTCCGCCATCAGCAAGGTGAAGTTGCGCTTGTCGTTGGGACTGACCGTGTTGTACGGCTGGCCGCCGCCCACCGGGTATTCCCAGTCGATGTCGATGCCATCAAAGATGTTGGCAGCCGCACCCACGCCGCCGCGCCCGCCCTGCACCGGCAAATTGCCCTTGATGTAGATATCGATGCAGGAACGCACCATCTGCTTGCGCAGGGCATCCGTGGCCGAACCGACGGAGAAGTTCTTCGACCAGCTCCAGCCGCCCAGCGAGATGAACAGTTTGAGGTTCGGGTGCGCCGCCTTCAGTTTTTTCAGCTGCAGGAAGTTGCCCGACAGGGGAGCGTCCCATGGGATCGCCTGGCCATCGACGGTGCGCTTCGGCGTACGGATGTAGTCGGCTTCGGCATCGCCACCGGTGCCCGCGTCCGGCGCATTCGGATTCGTCGCGCCCGGCTCCGCCTTGGTGATCATGCCGCACTCGTAGCCGCCATTTTTCGGATAGATGTTGCCGAAGGCATAGTTAATAAAGGTCAACTTGTCGGCCACGCCGCTGGAATGCACGTTCGCCACTTCATAGTCGCGGCCATACACGCCCCACTGCGCGAAATAGGAGCCCACTTCGCGGCCCGTTGGTGTCGGGGTTGGCGTTGGCGTTGGCGTCGGGGTAGGAGTAGGCGTCGGGGTTGGTGTCGGAGTAGGAGTAGGCGTTGGGGTAGGCGTGGTGCTGCAGACCTCCTGGCTGGTCCATGGCTTGCCCGTGCCGGCGGCGCCGCTGCTGGTCGACGGGTTATTGCCCTGCGTCCAGTAGTTGGCGCGGTAATTCGTGCCGGCATAGCTGACGGTGGCGCCCGCGCTGTAAGCCGTGCCCGCCACCCACGCCAGCGCGCAGGTGCCGCCGGTTGGGATCGGCGTTGGCGTCGGGGTGGGCGTCGGGTTCGGCGTTGGCACCGGTGTCGGGGTGGGTGTCGGAGTCGGCGTCGGCGTCGGCGTCGGCGTGGTACCGCCATCACAGGTGCCGCCCGCGCTCCACAGGCCAGGCGTGGAGACGGGATTCCAACCCGAGCCCACGTGATCGGTCTGCGTTACCAGGGCCGTGTAGTTGGCGCCCAGGTAAGTGACCACCGTGCCGGCATTATAGGTGCCACCCTCTTGCCATGGCACGCAGGCGACTACCGTGCTGGCCGCCAGCAATTGCGAGCCGGCCGGCGTACTGGCGTCGCCGCCGCCACCGCAGGCCGCCAGCACGCCTCCACTGGCCAGACATACCATCATGTTCCTGATTGTTTTTTTAAGTATTAGATTTTCCACGCTGTCTCCTGTTCAGGTTTGCGGAGTGCCACTCTGCTTCGTCAATAACTGATCTGTTTTTTGCAGTTGCAAGAACAGCATGCTGCTGAAAAAATAGGCGGTCAAGTGGTTTTAAAGTGGACTCAAAGTGGACAATACCACTCCGCTTAAAAAACGCGGCAGCCCAGGCGAACGGCATGTTGTCCTACTGGACAAACAAAAAACGACAGAGGGAGGATGAAAAAAGAAGCGTGATCTGGAAAATACAGACCAGTTTTATAATACGGCGTAAGTGGTATTGCGCCAGTTTGTTGCGCCGCCAAACGCGGCAACGGCGGGTGCCTGCCTGGCCACCCGCCGTATTTTCAATGCTTATTGCGCCAGATCAAACACTGCCATCGATTCCACGTGCGAAGTGTGCGGGAACATGTTGACCACGCCCGCCTTGCTCAGCACATAGCCAGCTTCCAGCGCCAGGATGCCGGCGTCGCGCGCCAGGGTCGAAGGACTGCAAGAGACGTAGACGATGCGTTTCGGCAGCATGTCGGGACGCACTTGCGACAGGCCAACCAAGGCCTGGCACAGGGCCATGGCGCCATCGCGCGGCGGGTCAATCAGGATGCGATCAAAACGGCCCAAGGCGATCAGGTCGTCGGTGGTGACTTCGAACAGGTTGCGCGTCGAGAACGAGGTCTTTTCCGCCAGGCCATTGGCCAGCGCGTTTTCCAGCGCCCGCTCCGTCAGGGTAGTGCTGCCTTCGATGCCCACCACTGCGCTGCCTTGCGTAGCCAGCGGCAAAGTAAAATTGCCCAGGCCACAGAACAGGTCGGCGACGCGGTCCGTCGGCTGCACTTCCAGCAAACGCAGGGCTTTCGACACCAGCACGCGGTTGATGTGGTGGTTCACCTGGGTAAAATCGACAGGCTTGAACGGCATCTTGACGCCAAATTCCGGCAGCAAGTAGTGCAATTGCTTGTCCAGCGGATAGAACGGCACGGCCGTTTCCGGGCCTTTCACCTGCAGCCACCATTGCACGCCATACTCGTCGGCAAAGGCCTTCAATTTCGTTTCATCGTCCGCCGTCAAAGGCGCCATGATGCGCAAGACCATGGCGGTGACGTCTTCGCCCACGGCCAGCTCGATCTGCGGCATCTGGTCGAAGATCGACAGCGAAGCAATCAGTCCACGCAGGGGCAGCAGCATGGCGGAGATGTGTGGCGGCAAGATTTCGCAGCTATCCATGTCGGCGACAAACGCCGATTTCTTTTCATGGAAGCCCACCAGCACGGCGTCTTTTTTCTTGACGTGGCGCACCGACAGGCGCGCGCGGTAGCGGTAGCCCCAGGTCGGGCCATACATGGGGCGCATGATGCTTTGCGGACGCACCTTGCCGATATGCCACAAGTTATCTTCCAGCACGCGCTGCTTGATCGCCACCTGGGCCGACGGCTCCAGATGCTGCATGGAGCAACCGCCGCAATTGTCGAAATGCTTGCACTTGGGCGTCACGCGCATGGACGATTCGCGGTGCAGCGCCGTCATGCGGGCCATTTCCCAGTTCTTCTTTTTCTTGAACGTCACAAAGCTGACGCGCTCGCCCGGCAATGCGCCTTCGACAAACACGACCTTGCCCGGCGAACCGTCTTCGTTTTCAATATGGCCAACGCCACGGGCGTCCATGTCGAGCGATTTGATTTCGATGATATTTTCTTGCATAGCGATCAATAGGTAAGAGTGGGCCAGGACGCAGGGCCGCGCTGGAACTTGAAAGAATGGGGGAAAGGTCAGGCGCCGCGAGCGGGGCGTATGATAGCAGATGCAGCCCCGGAAATACCGGACCGGCTACCTTAGAGCAGGGAGTCGCGCACCACGCCGCGCGCAGCCATGGCCCGCTTGAGCTTGATCAAGGCTTCCTGCTGGATCTGCCGCACTCTTTCACGCGTCACACCCATTTCCTCGGCCAGGGTTTCCAGGGTGGCGGGGTCATCGTTGTCGAGACCGAAACGGCGCATGATGACCACGCGCTGCTTGTCGGGCAGCTTGGTTAGCCAGTCGCGCACCAGCACCGTCATTTCATGGTGTTCCGCGCGCGCGTCGGGGCTGTCTTCGCTGGCGCCCGGCAGCATGTCCATCAGGGACGACTGCGGGTCGTTGTCAAGCGGCGCGTCGAGCGAGGTGGCGTGTTCGGACAGGGCCAGGATATCCTGCACCTCTTCCACGGGACGCCCCACCAGGTGGGCGATGTCTTCCGCAGTGGCATCCTTGCCGTCGTGGTGCTGGGCTTCCAGGTGGTATTTGCCGCGCAAAATTTGATTCAGTTCGCGCACCATGTGCACGGGTAGGCGCACCGTGCGCGCCTGGTTCATGATGGCGCGCTCGATGCTCTGGCGTATCCACCAGGTGGCGTAGGTGGAAAAGCGGAAACCGCGCTCGGGCTCGAACTTGTCGATGGCCCGCATCAGGCCGATGTTCCCCTCCTCGATCATGTCGAGCAAGACCACACCGCGGTTGATGTAATGCTTGGCGATCGACACGACCAGGCGCAGGTTGTGTTCGATCATGGTTTGCCGGGCTTCAAAATTGCCCTGCTTGGCCAGGGTGGCGTAATACACCTCTTGCGCCGCCGTCAGCAATGGCCGCGTGCCGATCTGGTTCAGGTAGTGCTGCGTGGTATCGGTCGACAGCTCGGCCGCCAGCACTTTTTTCAATTCATCGACACTTTCGACCAGCACGCTGACGCTGGCCACCTCGCCGCCCTCGCCCGCGTCAACGGCATCAATGCCGTCGAGTTCGCCGACATCGTCCGTCACGACTTCGTCCGCTCCGTCTTCCGGCAGTTCCGGCTCATCGTCCAGCTGATCGTGCGGCGCGTGTGTCATTGCTTTACCTAACGGTTAGGCAGGAATTTCGAAGGGTCGACAGGTTTGCCCTGCTGGCGGATTTCAAAGTGCAGCTTCACGCGGTCGGCATCGGAATCGCCCATTTCGGCGATGGCCTGGCCTTTGTTGACGTTCTGCCCTTCCTTCACCAGGATGCTGCGGTTATGCGCATATGCCGACAACAAGCTATTACTGTGCTTCACGATGACAAGATTACCATAACCACGGATTCCGCTCCCGGCATACATGACTTTTCCCGCGCCGGCGGCCACCACTTGCTGGCCCGCCTTGCCGGCGATATCGACGCCCTTGTTCTTGCCTTCGTCGAAAGTGCCGATGACCTTGCCTTCGGAAGGCCACATCCAGCTGATCTTGTCATCGCCAGCCGCTTGTGCGGCAGGGGCGGCGGCCACTACTGCCGGTGCGGGGGCCGCAGCGACGGGGGCAGGCGCCGGGGCAGGCTTGGCGTCGGTGATGCCGCCGTCGGCGCGCAACTCGGCCAGGGTGGCGTCGGAATACGCGCGCTTCTCGCCGCGCGGGCCCGCTTTCTTCGGCACGACAGGGGCGGCCGGCTTGATTTCCGTGACAGGCGGCATGACGATGGCCGACGTTTGCGCGCCGCCCGTGTCGCCATTGGGCGGAAGCACGCGCAAGACCTGGTCGACCTTGATGTCGTTCGGGTTGCTCAAGTCATTCCAGGCCACCAGGTCGCGGTAATTCTGGCCGTGTTCCAGAGCGATGCGCAACAGGGTGTCGCCGCGCTTGACCGTGTAATAGGCCGGATCGCGGTCGCGCGGATCGCTGGCGGCGGCGCTGCTGCTCGATGGATGGCGCTCCACAACGGGCGCCTGGACACCAGTGGTGCCGCAACCGCTCAACAGAGCGGCCAGCGCGAGGCTGCAGAGGAATATGTTACTTTTCTTAATCATTCGCATGTATGTTTAGGTCCTGCTTGCTAGCTGATCCGAGGATCATATGATGCCCGGGCGCAAAGGCACGAAATGGCAGTCTTCCAGGGTCTGGCTGGTCCATTCCATTTTCCCCACCCGGGTAATGAGTTGTAAGTGTTGCAATTTGCCCCCCACCGGCGCAACCAGACGCCCGCCGGGCGCCAGCTGTTCCAGCAAGGCTTGCGGGACTTCCAGGCCGGCTGCGGCAAGGATGATCCCGTCAAAGGGCGCCGCCTGCGGCAGGCCAAGCATACCATCTCCGTACTGCAAACGCAGATTTGACACGCGCAGTGGGCGCAGATTGGCCTTCGCCAGCTCGTGCAAGGGCCGGATGCGCTCGATCGAATACACCTCTTTCGCCACCAGCGACAGCACCGCCGCCTGGTAGCCGCAGCCCGTGCCGATTTCCAGCACCCGCTGCAAGCTGCCGCCCTGGCGCATCACTTCGATCATGCGCGCCACGATATACGGCTGTGAAATGGTCTGGTGGTGGCCGATGGGCAAGGAGGCGTCGATATACGCCTGCGACGCCAGCGCCTCGTCCATGAACAGATGACGCGGCACGGCTTGCATGGCGTCGAGCACTACCTGGTCCTTGACGCCCTGTTTCGCGATGCGCACCACCATGGCCCGGCGCACGGCCTCCGACACCAGCGGGTTTTGCCGTGGCGGCGACAGTACCGCCGGCTGCGCCCGCTCATTGGCGATGGCCTGGGCGCGCGACGGCGCGATGGGCACGGCTGCACCATGGTGCGGCGCCCCGCCCCGCGCCGCGTTTTGCGCCGCATTCTGCGTGGCCGTCTGCGGCGTGGCGATCCTGGACTGGGCCAGCGACTGCCCCCCGCCCAGCCTGGCGGGCTTGCCTGCCAGCGAATCGAGGGAAAGGGGGAAGGTACGCGGCTTATCGGTCATGCCAGGCCTTTTGCCAGTGCATCGAGTTGGGTGGTATGCGTCAGGTCGATCTGCAGCGGCGTGATCGATACTTGTCCATGTTCAACGGCATGGAAGTCCGTGCCCGGACCGCCTTCCTTGGCAGCGCCGGCGGGGCCGATCCAGAAGATTTCACGGCCACGGGGATCGAGGGCGCGGATCACGGGCTCAGCCGAATGACGCTTGCCCAGGCGCGTGGCCACCATGCCTTGCAATTGCGCGTAAGGGATGGCGGGGATATTCACATTCAGCAAATACGGTTTCTGCAGGGCGTCAAACTGGCGCTCGACGATTTCCCTGGCCACGCGGGCGGCCGCGTCCAGGTTGGCCCAGCCAAACTGCGACTGGGAAAAGGCGATGGCAGGAATGCCGAACAGATAGCCTTCCGTGGCGGCCGCCACAGTGCCAGAATACAGGGTGTCGTCACCCATGTTGGGGCCGTTGTTGATGCCGGACACCACCAGGTCGGGGCGCTCGATGAGCATGCCCGTCAGCGCCACGTGCACGCAGTCGGTGGGCGTGCCGTTGACAAAATAAAAGCCGTTGGCGGCCTTGTGCACGGACAGGGGCCGGTCCAGCGACAGCGAATTGGATGCGCCCGAACGATTGCTGTCGGGCGCCACCACGACGATCTCGGCAATGGGCGCGAGCGCGTCGGCCAGGGCAGCCAGGCCAGGCGCCAGGTAACCGTCGTCGTTACTGATAAGAATTCTCATAAGCAGATTTTACCCGAAGCAATGCCAACACTGGGCGTACCGCACGCTGATAGTCAGCATTATTTGTGCCGCCGCGCGGCCATGGCGCGCGGCGTCAGCGCTGCCCGATGCGTGCCTCCGACAAGGCCCCTTCCAGCGCCTGCACTTCATCCTCCTGCAAGGCCAGCAAGGCGTTCAGGTTGCCTTGTAATTTGTACATTTTTTTCAACTGCGCCATGCCACGCCTGCGCAGCTTGCCCGGCACACCCGGGCGCAGCAGGCAGGACTTCATATGGTCGGCCAATTCATCGGCCTGCGCATACTGCTCACGCTCTATCATGCCTTGCAACATCAAGATCATGCTGGCCAGGGTATCCGGCTCGGCCACGCCCCGCCCGCTGGCACGGCCGGCCAGTATGGTTTCCTGCAAATGCCGGGCGCCGTCCAGCACGCTGTCCGCATGCCCCGTCACAGGCGCATTCAACAGCCGGTCGCTGCCGCTGAGCACGGCGTCCTCCAGCAGGCGCGCCGCCTCGCTGTCACCCTGCTGCTGGAGGGTGCCGGCCAATTGCTTCTTGCTGTGCAAGGTATCAAGGTGGTCTTCGCCCAGCAGGCGCGCGTGCACTTCCAGCACCTGCTCCTGCACGCTGCGCGCCGCATCGAGTTCGCCGCGCCGCAGCAGCGCTTCGGCCAGCTTGCGCTGGCTCATCAGGGTTTCCGGATGGTCGAGCCCGCGCGTGCGCTCGCGCGCCGCCACCTGGTCTTCGTGCAACTGGCGCGCGCCGGCCCAGTCGCCCTGCCCAGCCACGATATCGGCCAGCATGTCACGCGTGGCCAGCGTGGCGGCATGGTCACAGCCCAGGCGACGCTCCTGCACCTGCAGCACGGCAGCGAGCAGGCGCCGCGCGCCTTCCAGGTCGCCTTTACGCCCCAGCGCCTGCGCCAGGGCCAGCTTGCTGCGCAAGGTGTCGCCATGCTCGGCGCCAAACAGGCGCTCACGCGCCGCCACCACCGTGCCCAGCACTTGCTGCACCTGCGCCAGCAGGCCCATGCGCAGCAAGGTGGCGGCGCGGCCATCCATCGCCTCCAGGGTCAGCGGATGCTCGCCGCCCAGCTGGCGCGCGTATGTTGCCAGCACCGTATCCTGCAGCAGCAGCGCCGCCGCCAGCTCTCCCTGCAGCAACAGGGTTTGCGCCAGGCAGGCCCGGGCGGCCAGGGTATCGGGATGCTCGCTGCCCAGCACGCGCTCGCGCACAGCGAGCACGTCCTCTTCCAGGAAGCGGGCTTCATCGAGCTTGCCCAGCTGGCGCAGCAGGCGCGCCATGCCGCTCTTGCTCTCCAGGCTGTCGGGATGCTCTTCGCCCAGCAGCCGTACGCGGATCTCGACGCTCTGGCGAAAGGCATCGAGCGCCTGCGCGCTGCGCCCGTCCTTGCGATACAGCTCGCCCAGGCGGGCCAGGTCGCGCGCCAGCGGCAGGGCCACGGCGCGGCCAGGTTCGAACAGCAAGGCCTGGCGCGCTTCGCCGATGGCGCCCAGCAAGGCGATTTCACGGCTCGATTGCCATGGGAAATAGCCGCCCGTCAGCCAGTGCAAGAAGGCTTCGAAGGTGCGCGTGAGGGAAAAACGGTCGCCGCCCTGGTCGATGCGCACGGCCAGTTGTTCGCCATAGGCGAAGGTTTTCGTCTGCTGCAGCTGGACTTCGTCGAAATAGCTGTCGAGGGCAATCTGCGACAAACCGTAAGAGGTGCGCAGCAGGCGCTCGAACATGGGCTGGAAGCCGGCGATGCCCTTGTGCGCGTCGCCGCGACGCCACTCGGCGCGCTGCGCCCCGTCGCCCATTTCTATACGCGAGGGCAAGGGGTACATCAGCAGCGGACGCTGTTCATCTTCATGGCTGCGGCGGTACTCGATCGCCCGCGTAACGAGCGCATCGACGCCTTCCAGGCTTTGCCGGTTAGGCGTAAAGACCACCACCAGCTTTTTCGGCAGCAAGGTGGTGCAGATGCCGGCGCTGTCCGTGCGGCCCGTGCGCGAATCGACCAGCACATAGCGGAAATGCTGGGCCAGGGTATCGGCGAAGCAACGAAACAGGGGCGGACAGGCGTCGAACAACTGGTCCCAGCGCATCTGCGCCAGACGTTCGCTGTAGCTGGCATCGAAGCGCCCCGCGCGCATCAGGTACAGCGGGCTGCCCTGATCGACGCGCACCACGTATTGCTGCCAGTCGATAGCGTCGAGCACGCGCTGCGCCAGCGCCGCATCCTCGCGCCCAGCGTCCTGCCCGCCGGCGCGCGCGCCCGCCGTTTCCAGGCTGATGCGCTCGAGCTGCTGGCGGCACGCCTCGAAGAACTCGAGCACGCCCGGTCGTTCCTCGTGCTGCTCGAAGTAATGGTGCAGGCCAGGCGCCTCCATGTCCCAGTCCAGCATCAGCACGGGCACGCTGGCGTTCTCGCGCCGCGCCAGCAGGACGGCGATGTTCGACAAGGCCATCGTGCGGCCAGTGCCGCCCTTGTAGGAATAGAAGGTAACGACTTCGCCAGGGGCGCTCAAAGGTGGCAGGGAGAGGCGTTGGCATTCCATGTCAGGACCTTTTACATGATTAACGTGGAAAGTGGGGAGGCGGAATGGCGCGCCATTCCGGTGGAATATCGGGTAACACGAAACGGCTGCAATCGTGGCCGGGTGGCGTGGATCGCTTCAGCAGGTGGTAATGCGTGGCGATGCGCTGCACGATGCGTTCGATGTCGGGCAGGTATTGCGGATTCGACTTCAGGTCGCCGCTGGCCAGCGTATAGCCGGAGAAATCGACGTACAGGCCCGACTCCGTGATTTGCGGCGGCAGGCCGTCCGGATGGCGCGTCATGATGATGGGGATGATAAGGTGGCTGGGCAGTTCATACCAGGCGCGCCGCTCCTGTTCAATTAGTTGCATGGCGGCAAACTCGCGCCGCGTGTAGCCGTGCGCTTCATATTTGGGCGTGTACAGCACGATCATGCAGACGCTCTGGCACATGGCACGCGCCACGCGCAGGTCGATATCGTCACCGCCGCCCAGTTGCTCGCTGTCGATGAACAGCACTTCCTCACGGTCGAGGTGAGGCTCCAGATAGCAAGCCAGCGCCTCGATGAGATCATTCTTGAACTTGTTCATGAACGCATATTGGCCGTGTGCATAGCTCAAGAAACAGCCGTAGCGGATCTCCATGGCATCCCCCTGTTCCCCGTGCGGCCCTGCCATCGCCGCGCCTTCATCCTGCAAGGCATGCGCTCACTGTAGACCGCCCGGCAACAAGCCTGTTTGCGCTGGCGCAAAACTATGTCTGGCGTCCTGGACATGTGGAAAAAGCCAGAAACTGGCGCGATCACGCCCATTATTGGCATGCCAAGCACGCAGGCAAGCGCCGCGCAAGAAACGCCAGAGGCTTGATAACAAAGGAAAATAAGCCGGCGCGCTGATGGCGCCGGCAAGCGGGACTTAAGCGCCCTTGGCGGGCAGGTTGCGGAAGAACTCCACGACTTCGGCGGTATCGCGCGTGCGCTTGAACGGTGGCAGGCTTTGCCAGATGCGCTTGCCGTACGGCTTGGAAATGAGGCGTGGATCGCAGATCATCAGCACTCCCCGGTCACCCTCGTCGCGGATCAGGCGGCCTGCGCCCTGCTTCAGGTTGATGATGGCTTCTGGCAGGGAATGATGCATGAAGCCGTTCTTGCCCTGCTTTTCCATTACTTCGATACGCGCGGCCAGCACGGGATCGTCGGGCGGCGCGAACGGCAGCTTGTCGATGATCACGAGCGACAAGGCATCGCCGCGCACGTCGACGCCTTCCCAGAAACTCTGGCTGCCGATCAGCACGCCATTGCCGGCGGCGCGGAACTGGTCCAGCAATTCCGTGCGGCCCTTGTCGCCCTGCACGAACAGGGGAAAGTTCAGACCCCGCTGCTTGAATTCATCGGCCAGGCGCTCGGCTGCGCGCTTGACGGCGCGCAAGGTGGTGCACAGGAAGAAGGTGCGTCCGCCCGCCGCCTCGATGATGGGCAGGGCGCAGTCGATGACGGCATCCGTGTAGCCCAGCGAATTGGGCTGCGGCAGGTTTTGCGGCACGAACAGCAAGCCCTGCTGGCCATAGTCGAAGGGGCTCGGCCAGGTGTGCGACGGTTCGCCCGTCAAGCCCATCTGTTCCGAAAAATGCTTGAAATCGTTCTTCACGGCCAGGGTGGCGGACGTGAAAATCCAGCTGCGCGGCGTGCCTTCGCGCTGGTTGTTGAAGATCGGCGCGATCGACAATGGTGTTTTATGCAACTGCAAAGAGCTGGAAAACGCTTCCACCCAGAACACGGCTTCTTCTCCAGCCGCCACCTTTGCCTTCGGATCAAACTTCCAGCCGCTCAGCTGCTGCGCCAGCTCGACGCCGCGCACCCGGCACTGCTCCAGGGTTTCTGCCCGTTCCGCCTGGGTTTCCAGCACGGCCACCATGCCGTCGAGCTCATCTTTGAGAGTGTCGAGCGCGGGAAAGAAGTCGCTCGACGGGGCGATCTGCGGCAGGGACAGGCGCACGATATCCTGCGGGAACGTCAGGCGCAGGTCGCGCGCCGCCTTTTCCACCACCGTGACGGTCTTGGCCCAGTCGATGCCGCGCGCATGCGCCAGGCCCTCGGCCAGCACGTCGCGGCACAATTCCAGGATGTGCGACGTCGACACCGTGTTGCCAAAGAACAAAGTGGCCGTATCGGGCAGCTGGTGTGCTTCATCGAAGATGATGGTGTTGGCCGACGGCAGCAATTCGGCCACGCCCGTGTCCTTCAGGGCCACGTCGGCAAAAAACAAATGGTGGTTGACCACCACCACGTCGGCCTGCTGCGCTTCCTTGCGGGCCTTCATGACAAAACAATCCTGATAATACTGGCACTCGGCGCCCATGCAGGTGTCGCGCGTGGACGTCACCAGATTCCAGATCATGGCGTTTTCCGGCACCTTGGCCAGTTCGGCCTTGTCGCCGGAGCTGGTCATCTTGATGAAGCGCGAGATTTCGCGCAAATGCCCCACGTCGTCTCGCGAAGTCATGCGCCCGTTCTGCAGGGTGCGTTCCAAATGATAGTGACAGACGTAGTTCGAGCGGCCCTTCAGCAAGGCCACGGAGACGGGCGCCTGCAGCGCGGCGCGCACGGTGGGGATATCGCGCAGAAATAACTGGTCCTGCAAGTTCTTCGTACCGGTAGACACGATGGTCTTGCCGCCCCACATCAGGGCCGGCACCAGGTAGGCGAAGGTTTTACCGGTACCCGTGCCCGCCTCGGCGATCAGGGTGGTCTGGCTGTCGATAGCGTGGGCGATCGCCTTGGCCATTTCCGTTTGCGAACGGCGCGGCTTGTAGCTGCCCACGGCGGGACCGAGCGGGCCGCCGGCGCCGAACAGGCGCTCGATGTCGGCATCGTGCTTGCCAGGCGCGGCCTGGACTTCGGCTGGCAGACTGGCTTGCAGATCGGCAGGCTGGCCATCTGGGCTTGCAGGCAATAAATTGTGATCGGTCAAAATATACTTAGGTGAAGGCTGGACTGGACGCTACTGGCGCCCCTCAGGCGGGAACGTCGGGCACCAACTGCATTTTCAGCAAGGTGATGTGATCCTTCAATTGCAATTTGCGCTTTTTCAGGCGGCGTAACTGCAGCTCGTCATGGTGGCCATCGAGTATCAGCAACTCGATGACGGCATCGAGGTCACGGTGCTCCACGTTGAGTTCAATCAGGCGCCGCTCTATATGCTGTGCATCGCTCATGTGTTGCGTTCCAGGCAGTGTTGGTAACAGGCGCGCGCAGCGTACGCAGGCAGCCATTGACGCCGGCATCACCGGCAAGTGTGTAGTTTAACCTGCCGCGCGCGTTAGGGCACGCCATTTCCGGCATCCCCCTGCACGGCGGTCTTAATTGGCAGGCGGCACAGGCACAGCAACGGCCGGCTTGCTGGCAGCATCCGCGGCTGCCTTGGCAGCCTTGGCCTGCGCTTCGGCCTGGCGCTCGGCCAGGCGTTGCGCTACGCGTTTCTGGCGCGCCACGGCGTCAGCCTGCTTGCGCGCATAGTCTGCCTCGCGGGCCGCGCGGCGCGGCGCTTCGGCGGCGTCGGCGGCAGCCTGTCTCGCCACCTTCGCCGCTTGCTCTGCCTCGCGCTCGGCAACACTCTTGCCTTCCGGCTTGGGCGGCGCCGGCTCGGGTGCGACGACCCTCACAGGCTTGGGCATGGCCGCAGCCCGCTTCTCGGCGTCGAGACGCGCATCTTCCTGCGTCCTGGCCAGGTCGATATCGCGCAGGCGCACGGACTCGGCCCGCTTGAAGTAGTTCGCTTCCGCGTCGACGGCGCGCAAGCGCACCAGGATCAGGCGGCGCTTTTCCTTGGCCTTGTCCAGGCAGTTATTCACGAAAAACTTGTCGTAGCACTCCAGTTCGCGCACGGCAAACTCAGCTTCCGCCGCCTCGCGCTCGCTGGCTGACTGCTTCAGCTTGGCGTCCGCTTCTTCCACCGACAGGGTGGCGGGCACCTGCGGTGCGCCGACCTCATCCAATGCCGCAGCACCCTGGTGCGCGCAGGCGGACAATGCCAGCACCAGGCCCAGCGCCGCTCCCAGCTTGTATAGTGTATTTGCCATCATGTTCATTATCCCTGCCTCAGACGATCGCGTCGGCCGCGCCGCGCTGTTCTTTTTCCATGTATTCGCGCGACTGCATCTCGATGATACGCGAAACGGTACGGTGAAACTCGTTGGCCAGCATGCCGTTCGTGTACAACTCATCAGGCGCCACTTCGGCCGACATGATCAGCTTAACTTTTTGATCATAAAACACGTCGATCAGCCAGGTAAAGCGGCGCGCTTCGGACGACTGCGCCGCCGACATGGCCGGTATGCCAGACAGTATCACCGTATGGAAGCGGCTGGCGATTTCCAGGTAATCATTTTGCGAACGGGGGCCGCCGCACAATGTAGCGAAATCGAACCAGATGATGCCGCCGGCGCGGCGCAGGCAGTGGATTTCGCGGCTTTCGATGCGGATGCGCGCGTCTTCGTCGGCCGTCTCGGCGATGCGCGCATAGGCATCGCGCAAAGCCTTGTCGGTGGCCGCACCCAGCGGCGTATAGTAACTTTCCACCTGCTCCAGCGCACGGCCGCGGTAGTCGACGCCCGCGTCGACGTTCATCACATCGAGCTTGTCCTTGAGCAGCGCGATGGTCGGCAGCATGCGGTCACGGTGCAGGCCGTCCGGATACAGCAGGTCCGGATCGTAATTCGAGGTCATGATGAAGGACACGCCATTGGCGAACAGGGCCGACAGCAGGTTGTACAGGATCATCGCGTCGGCGATGTCGGAAACGTGGAATTCATCGAAACAGATCAAGCGGTATTTCTTGGCGATGCGCTTGGCCACCTCATCCAACGGGTCGGCCACGCCTTTCAATTCATCGAGCTGCTGGTGCACGCCGCGCATGAATTCGTGGAAGTGCAAGCGCGTCTTGCGCACCAGTGGCACGACCGAATAAAAACTGTCCATCAGGAACGATTTTCCGCGCCCCACCCCACCCCACATGTACACGCCTTTCGGCACGGCAGGACGGTTGAGCAGTCGCTTGAAGGTACTCGAGCGCTGGCCCTTGTAAGCCACCCACTCGTCATAGCACAGCTGCAGGCGGTCGACCGCGCGCCGCTGGGCGGCATCGGCCTTGAAATCGCGCTTCTGCAACGCGTGCTGGTAAAACTCTTCAACGTTCATGGGATTCGATTCAACAGGGATTCTTGACATAGCGCAAACGGGCCGGCAAGGCAGAAACTGCTTTGCCGGCCCGCTGCGAAGTACCGTAGCGCTTAGAAGTTCAGCGTACGCTTATCGACGGCCAGTGCCGCTTCCTTGGTCGCTTCCGACAGGGATGGGTGAGCGTGGCAGATGCGCGCGATGTCTTCGGCCGACGCCTTGAATTCCATCGCCACGACGGCTTCGGAAATCAGTTCGGACGCCATCGGGCCGACGATGTGCACGCCGAGGATTTCATCGGTGGTCGCATCGGCCAGGAATTTCACCATGCCCGATGTGTCGCCCAATGCGCGCGCACGGCCGTTGGCCATGAACGGGAAGGTGCCGGCCTTGTAGGCGATACCTTCCGCCTTCAGGGTTTGCTCGGTCTTGCCGACCCACGCGATTTCCGGCGAGGTGTAAATCACCCACGGAATCGTGTTGAAGTTGGTGTGACCGTGCTGGCCAGCGATACGCTCGGCCACGGCAACGCCTTCTTCTTCCGCCTTGTGCGCCAGCATCGGGCCGCGCACGACGTCGCCCACTGCCCACACGTTCGGCAGGTTGGTCTTGCAATCGCCGTCGACGGCGATGAAGCCGCGTTCGTCGAGCTGCAGGCCTACCTTATCGGCACCCAGGCCATTCGTGTTCGGCGTACGGCCGATCGAAATGATCAGTTTGTCGAACACGGCTTTTTGCGCTTCGCCCTTGGCGTCCACGAATTCCACGGTGACGTCTTTCTTGCCTGGCGTGATCGCACCGATCTTGCAACCGAGGTTGATCTTCAAGCCTTGCTTGGTGAACAGCTTCGACGCTTCCTTGGCGATCTGCTCGTCGACGGCACCCAGGAAGACCGGCAGGCCTTCCAGCACGGTGACGTCGGAACCCAGGCGGCGCCAGACGCTGCCCATTTCCAGACCGATCACGCCGGCACCGATGACGCCCAGCTTGGCTGGTACGGCGTCGATGGCGAGTGCGCCCGTGTTCGACAGGATCAGTTTCTCGTCGAATGGTGCGCCCGGCAGTTCGCGTGCGTTCGAACCCGTGGCGATGACCACGTGCTTGGCCGTCAAGGTTTCGTTGGCTTCGCCCGTCACGCTGATGTCATACGTGCCAGCGGCGGCGGCAGCGAAAGCGGCGCGGCCGTGGAAGAAGGCGATCTTGTTCTTCTTGAACAGGTACAGGATGCCGTCGTTGTTTTGCTTGACGACGGTGTCCTTGCGCTTGAGCATCTGGCCCAGGTTCAGTTTCAGGCCGGCGACGTCGATGCCGTGCTCGGCGAAGCTGTGGCCCGCATGTTCGAAATGCTCGGACGATTGCAGCAGCGCTTTCGAAGGGATGCAGCCGACGTTGGTGCAGGTACCGCCAGGAGCGGCGCCGCCCTTGGCGTTCGACCACTCGTCGACGCAGGCGACGGAAAAGCCCAGCTGGGCTGCGCGGATGGCGGCGATGTAGCCGCCAGGGCCCGCACCGATGACAACTACGTCAAATTGTTTAGTACTCATGTTTTGTTATTCCAATCTCTTCGTCTGGTACGAAAATCCACAATAGAAGGTAAATCACCACGCCGAAGCCGAAGGTCAATGTAAACAGGACGAAGACGAGGCGCCAGATCCACGCTTCCATGCCGGAAGCGCGGCCCAGGCCACCACAGACGCCACCGAGCCAGCGGTCGTTGCGCGAGCGGCGCAGGCGGCTGAATTCCTGCACCAGGTCGTTCGCCGGACCGGAGCCGGATGGGCTGTCCGATTTATCCAGGTTGATATTGCCCAGGAGCTTGGCTTTCGCTTGCGCGAATTCCGCGTCGCTCAGGGCGCCCGCCAGGTGCAACTCGTGCAGACGCTTGATTTCTTCAGAGACGTTCATAGGAATCCTCTTTCATTGAGATCAGCCAGCTGCGTCTTCTGGCAAGGGTTATCAGCTACATTGCCCCGGCGGCGACGCCGGGGTGCTACAGTGCTTACAGGTCCAGCAGCAGGCGTGCAGGATCTTCCAGCGCTTCTTTCATCGCCACCAGACCCAGGACAGCTTCGCGGCCGTCGATGATGCGGTGGTCGTAGGACATGGCCAGGTAGTTCATCGGACGTACCACGATCTGGCCGTTTTCGACAACAGCGCGGTCCTTGGTCGCATGCACGCCCAGGATGGCCGATTGTGGCGGGTTGATGATCGGGGTCGACAGCATGGAGCCGAAGGTGCCGCCGTTCGAGATCGAGAACGTGCCGCCCGTCAGGTCGTCCAGGGTCAGCTTGCCTTCCTTGGCCTTCGCACCGAATTCACCGATTTTTTTCTCGATGTCGGCGATCGACAGCTGGTCCGCATTGCGGATGATAGGCACGACCAGGCCACGTGGCGAACCGACAGCGATGCCGATATCGAAGTAGCCGTGGTAGACGATGTCGTTGCCATCAACGGAGGCATTGATGATCGGGTATTTTTTCAGGGCGGCGACGGCAGCCTTGACGAAGAAGGACATGAAGCCCAGCTTGACGCCGTGCTCTTTCTCGAACTTGTCCTTGTACTTGTTGCGCAGGTCGATGACCGGCTGCATGTTCACTTCATTGAACGTGGTCAGGATGGCGTTCGTCGATTGCGATTGCAGCAGGCGCTCGGCGATACGCGCGCGCAGGCGGCTCATCGGCACGCGCTCTTCCGGACGGTCGCCCAGGCTCGCAGCCGATGGCGTGGCAACTTGCTGCAGCGCTGGCTTGGCAGCGGCTGGCGCCAGTGGCGCGACAGCTGGCTTGGCGGAAGCGGCCAGGGCGTCGCCCTTGGTCACGCGGCCATCTTTGCCGGAACCGGCGACGTCGCCAGCGGACAGGCCTTTTTCCGACAGGATCTTGGCGGCGGCAGGCATGGCGACATCGCCTTTGCTTGCAGCAGCTGGGGCGGACGCGGTAGCGGCGTCTTGCGCGGCGGCAGCCAGGGCTGGCGCAGGAACAGCGGATACTTCCATCGGGCTGACCTTGGCCGAGCCGTCGGTGTCGATGATGGCGATGACTTCGCCGGCGACGACGGTAGCGCCGTCAGCCTTGATGATCTGCACGATCACGCCAGCGGCGGGCGCCGGCAGTTCCAGAACCACTTTGTCGGTTTCGATATCGATCATGTTTTCGTCGCGCGCGACTGGCTCGCCGACTTTCTTGTGCCATGCGAGCAGGGTCGCTTCTGCTACCGATTCCGACAACTGGGGAACTTTGACTTCGATTTGTGCCATGTAAAACTCCGTTTATTTTGTTATTGCGGCGCCGCCCCTGCGTAGCAAGGGCGGCGCTCCGTCACGATGTATGCGAACAAGCGCCATGCATAGACATGGCGCCCGCTATCCTGCCAATTACTTGGTCAGGATAAAACCCTTCAGCTTCGAGAATGCCGTTTCCAGCAGATCTTTTTGCTGTGCGTAGTGCTTGTCATAGTAACCGACAGCAGGCGACGCCGAAGCAGGACGGCCGGCGTAAGCCAGACGCTGACCCGATTCCAGGCCTTCGAAGATGTTGTGCTGGATCTGGAACCAGGCGCCCTGGTTTTGCGGCTCGTCCTGGGCCCATACGACTTCAACCAGGTTCGGGAACTTCTTCAGTTCAGCAGCGAACGACTTGTGCGGGAACGGATACAGCTGTTCCAGGCGCACGATGGCCGTGTCGGTCTGGCCGCGTGTCTTGCGTGCATTGACCAGGTCGTAGTAGACCTTGCCCGAGCAGGCGACGACGCGCTTGACTTTCTTGGCGTCGATTTTGTCGTCGACTTCGCCGATGACGGTCTGGAAACCACCCTTGGCCAGGTCGGTCAGTGGCGAACCGGCATCCTTGTTGCGCAACAGCGACTTCGGCGTCAGGATGACCAGCGGCTTGCGGAACTGGCGCACCATCTGGCGGCGCAGCAAATGGAAGATCTGCGAAGCCGTCGTCGGCTGCACCACTTGCATGTTGTTGTCTGCGCACAGTTGCAGGAAACGCTCAGGACGCGCGGACGAGTGCTCAGGACCCTGGCCTTCGTAGCCGTGCGGCAGCATCATGACCAGGCCAGAGGCGCGGCCCCACTTCACTTCGCCGGAGCTGATGAATTGGTCGATTACCACTTGCGCGCCGTTTGCGAAGTCGCCGAACTGGGCTTCCCAGATCGTCAAGGTGTTCGGCTCGGCAGTCGAGTAGCCGTATTCGAAGGCTAGTACGGCTTCTTCGGACAGCACCGAGTCGATGACGGTGAACGGCGCCTGGTTGTCCGAGACGTTTTGCAGCGGAATGTAGGTACCTGCATCCCAGCGCTCGCGGTTCTGGTCATGCAACACGGCGTGACGGTGCACGAAGGTGCCGCGGCCGGCGTCCTGGCCCGTCAGGCGGATGGCGTAGCCGGACGATACCAGCGATGCGTAGGCCAGGTGTTCGCCCATGCCCCAGTCCAGATTCATTTCGCCACGGCCCATGGTGCCACGGTCGCCCAGCACTTTTTCAACCAGCGAGTGGACCTTGAAGTCTTCCGGCACGGTGGTGATGCGGGTAGCCAGACGTTTCAGTTCCGTCATCGGCACGGCGGTGTCGGCCGAATCGGTCCATTTCTTGTTCAGGAACGGCAGCCAGTCGACGGCGTACTTGTTCTTGAAGTTAGAGATGACTGGATCGACGGTATGCTTGCCGGCGTCCATGGCGTCGCGGAAAGCGGCCACCATCTTGTCGCCGCCATCGGCAGGGATCACGCCTTGCGCTACCAGTTTGTCCGCGTACAGCTTGCGGGTGCCTGGATGCTGGCCGATCTTCTTGTACATCAGTGGCTGCGTCAGTGCCGGCGTATCTTGCTCGTTGTGGCCAAGTTTACGGTAGCAGATGATGTCGAGGACGATGTCCTTCTTGAATTCCATGCGGTAGTCGAGCGCAATCTGCGTCGCCAGCACCACGGCTTCGGGATCATCGGCATTGATGTGCAGGACCGGTGCCTCGATCATCTTGACGACGTCCGAGCAGTACAGGGTCGAGCGTGCATCGCGCGGGTCCGAGGTGGTGAAACCGATCTGGTTGTTGATCACGATATGCACCGTGCCGCCCGTATGGTAGCCACGGGTTTGCGCCAGATTCAGCGTTTCCATCACGACACCCTGGCCGGCGAAAGCAGCATCGCCGTGCACCAGGATAGGCAGCACTTGCGCGCCCTGCGCGTCGCCGCGGCGATCCATGCGGGCCTTGACGGAACCTTCGACCACAGGGTTGACGATTTCCAGGTGCGAGGGGTTGAACGCCAGCGACAGGTGGACCGGGCCGCCTGCGGTGGAGATGTCCGACGAGAAGCCTTGATGGTACTTCACGTCGCCGGCAGGCAGGTCGTCGCCATGCTTGCCTTCGAATTCTTCGAACAGTTCCTGCGGCGCCTTGCCCAGGGTGTTCACCAGCACGTTCAGGCGGCCGCGGTGGGCCATGCCGATAACGATTTCCTGCACGCCTTTTTCGCCGGCGCGCTGAATGGTTTCATCCATCGAGGCGATGAAGGTTTCGCCGCCTTCCAGGGAGAAGCGCTTCTGGCCCACGTAACGGGTGTGCAGATAGCGTTCCAGGCCTTCAGCCGCGGTCAGGCGGTCGAGGATGTGGATTTTTTTCTCTGGGGTGAAATTCGGGGTGGAGCGGATCGATTCCAGCTTCTCTTGCAACCAGCGCTTTTCGGCCGGATCGGAGATGTACATGAATTCGGCACCGATCGAACGCGTGTAGGTGTCGCGCAGATAGTTCAGCAGATCGCGCAGGGTGGCGGTCTCGGGGCCAAAATAGGTATTGCTGATGTTGAACACGGTGTCCATGTCCGCGTCGGTGAAACCGTAGAAGCTCGGCTCGAGCTCAGGGATCATCGGACGTTCCTGGCGTTGCAGTGGATCCAGATTGGCCCAGTGCGAACCGAGGTAGCGGTAAGCGGCGATCAGTTGCGTTGCAGCAACACGTTTGCGGCCCATTTCAGCATCGAAGGAAGCGGTCACCGTACGGATCGGACCTGCTTTTGCGCGCTCGGCGAACGAGGCGACGACGGAGGCATGCGCCACGTCAGGCTTGTTGCTGCCATCGACTGCAGGCACATGCTGCATAGCGTCGAAATAGGCGCGCCAGTTATCCGGCACCGAGCCTGGATTGTTCAGATACGCCTCGTACAGGTCTTCCACGTACGGAGCATTCCCACCGAACAGGTAGGAGTTGGTCGTTAATTGCTGCATATATTGCTCACCTTTCTTCGCGCTTCGCGAGGAATTAGCGGGTTAATCTAACCTTCCGCGACACGGCCTGACCGGTTAGCGGATTGCACATCAAGTTGTGGGGAAGGGCTTTTTTATTGCACCAGCATTCTGCATACCGTCATTTAGAATAGCACGCGGTATTGTAACGCAACAACCACTAGTTGAATTTTATTTGGCAAGCAAATGTAAGCCGTGTTGTTGATTTTCCCGGGCTTGCAGCCCGTTTCTGTTGCGCTTAAGCGATTCCGCCGCCAGCACCGGCGCGACGCTGGCGCGCAAGTGGTCTGACTGATAACGGCGGCGCCCCGATGGCCGCCAGCCAATCGGCATCGCCCGCAAACCACTCCACCAGGAAGTCGAGCATGGTGCGCAGCAGGGGCGACATGTGCTGGCGCGAGGTATAGATGCCGTAGATACCCATATCTTGCGGCACATAAGCAGGCAGCAGCTCCACCAGCTGTCCGCTGGCGATCAGCGGTGCGGCCGAATAGCGCGGCTGCATGGCGATGCCCGCCCCCGCCACCGTCGCCACCAGCAGGACCAGCGATTCATTTGCCGACAGGCGGCCACTGACGGGGACAGTGAGCGCTTCCCCGTCGTGCGTGAATTGCCACAGGCTCTTGCCAAAATACGTATACGTCAGACAATTATGCAGGGCCAGGTCTTCCGCCCGGCGCGGCGTGCCGTGCGCAGCCAGATACGATGGTGCGGCGCACACCACCGACGCGCAACTGGCCAGCTGGCGCGCGATCAGATTCGGCTCGAGCGCGTTCGTGATGCGGATCGCCAGGTCGATGCGCTGCTCCACCAGGTTGACGGCGCGGTTCTCCATCTGCAGGTCGACGGCGGCGCGCGGGTAGCGCCGCAGGTAAGCGGTCACTGCGCCAGCGAGCGCCGTCTGCGCCAGCGATTGCGAACAGGTGATGCGCAGCAAGCCATGTGGCGTATCGAGGCCTTCGGGCGAGGTGACGGCCATGGCGCCGGCCACTTCCAGAATCTGCCGGCAGCGCGCCAGGGTAGCCTCGCCTGCGTCCGTCAAGCTCAAACGGCGTGTGGTGCGATGCAGCAGACGCGCGCCCGCCCACTGCTCCATCTCGGCCAGGTAGCGCGTCACCATGGCGCGCGACATATCGAGCGCCTCGCTGGCGGCCACCATGCTGCCCCGTTCGGCGATAGCGACAAATACTTGTGCGGCGGTGATGCGGTCCATGCGGGCACTCCCTTGATTCGTTCGATCCATGCAACTAAGTATTGCAATCTACCCTATTTCTCGCGCCTGGTCGAAAGGATAATATGCGGGAGAGTATCCAATGCAGAAAGAACAATATGCTTGCACGTGCAGCCCTCTCCTTCCGCGCGCTGGACACCTTCCAGCTGGAGGTGCTTGGATGCGCACCGTCCACTTCCCTGCTGCTGAGTGGCGCGGACGACGCCATCCTCGTCAACACCCAGTTCCTGCGCGACGATGCGGCGCAGTTAGCGCACACCATCGCCGCCAGCGGCAAGCGCCTCACCACCATCTATATCAGCACCGCCGACCCGCAAGCCTATTTCGGCCTGGGCGTGCTGCAGGCAGCCTTTCCGGATGCCCACATCCTCGCCAGCGGCACCACGGTCGAGGCGATCCGCCGCCAGGCCGGTGCCAGGGTCGCCCACTGGGGCGGCATCCTCAAGCACAATGCGCCGCGCTGCATCGTCCTGCCCCGGCCCTATGATGGCACCAGCCTGCAACTCGAAGGGCGGCAAGTCGCACTGCACCACCTGGAAGCAGCGCTGGACTGAGCCTGGACCAGCTGCCTTACATGGCAGCCAGGAAGCGCTCATACTCTTGCGCGCTGCGCGCCAGCCGCTCGCCATAGCCCGCTTCCTTCGGTCCGTCTTCCGCACCGTAGAAGGCAAAGAAGCGGCGGTTGTCGGCGCCGATATACGCCAGGGTGACATCGAACGGCGCCAGCAACTGCGCCAGGGTAACGTTCCACTTGCCTTGCTGCGTAAAGTCTTCCTGCCGGATGCCAGCCGTGACGGCCAGCGCCACCTTGCGGCCCTGGAAGGCATCGCCGCCGGTGCCGTAGGCCCAGCCATACGCCAGCACGTCATCGAGCCACCGCTTCAGCAAGGGCGGGCAGTTGAACCAGTACAGGGGAAACTGCAAGACCACATGGGCGTGCGCTTCCACCAGCGCCTGCTCCCGCGCCACATCGATATTCCCGTCCGGATAAGCCTGCTGCACGTCGTGGATGGTGTAGCGGTCGGGATACTGCGCCAACTCCTGCAGCCAGCGCTTGTTCGCCACCGAAGTATCGATGGAAGGATGGAAGACGATAACGAGGGTTTTCTTCATGCTGCTTTCCTGAGTAAGGGATGGATGCACCGGCCCTGCCTTCCAAGGAAAGCAGGCAAGCCGGTACCCTGCCCCGTGGCGCGCAGCATGTGGCCGCGCGCCTCCAGAGGCAGAAACAGCATAGCCATAGTGAGTACTTATAACAAGTACGCACATTAACTGCATATACAGTAAGAAAAGTAAGTAACTTAGACGTTAGAAAGTAGCCCGCCATCCACATCCGGATCAGACTGGCCGGTGCCGCTCACCCCACTCGCACAGGGTATGGAGCACGGGAATCAGCGAGGCGCCCTTGCTTGAGAGGGAGTATTCGACCTTGGGCGGCACTTGGGGATACTCCTTGCGGACGATCAGCGCATCGGCCTCGAGCTCCTTCAGGACGACGCTGAGGGTCTTGAAGGCGATGCCACCGAGATGGCGCTTGAGTTCGTTATGCCGCAGCACCGTGTTTTCCGCGAGCGCGTACAGGATCAGCATTTTGTATTTGCCACCGATCAGCGACAAAGTGTAGCCAAATGCCGTATCGCCCAGGGCAACGCCGCTGGGGGCGCATGTTTCTTCGTTCATCGCGTTGTGCTTCTCGGTTCTCAGGGTTGAGCCTCACAGCCTAGCAGCTTTGCGTTGCGTCAGCCATGCCAGGCGCATATAAAAAAAAGCGAGCCATCAGGCTCGCTTTTTTGCGCCGGGCAGCAAAGCCCGGCAGGAACAATACGCGGTAACTTAAGCGCGCTTGTCCAGTGGCAGTACTTCGCGGGTCGTCGAACCGACGAACAGCTGACGCGGACGGCCGATTTTCTGTTCCGGATCGGCGATCATTTCGTTCCACTGGGCGATCCAGCCGATGGTGCGGGCCATGGCGAAGATACCGGTGAACAGCGACACAGGGATGCCCAGCGCCGATTGCACGATACCCGAGTAGAAGTCGACGTTCGGGTACAGTTTGCGCGAAACGAAGTAGTCGTCGTTCAATGCAATCTTTTCCAGTTCCATCGCCAGCTTGAACAGCGGGTCGTCTTGCAGGCCCAGCTCTTGCAGCACTTCGTAGCAGGTTTCACGCATCAGCTTGGCGCGTGGATCGAAGTTCTTGTACACGCGGTGGCCAAAGCCCATCAGCTTGACGCCGGAGTTCTTGTCCTTGACTTGCTCGATGAAGGCAGGGATGTTCTCGACGGTGCCGATTTCCTTCAGCATGTTGAGTGCCGCTTCGTTGGCGCCGCCGTGAGCAGGGCCCCACAGGCAGGCGATGCCGGCAGCGATACAGGCGAACGGGTTGGCGCCCGACGAACCGGCCAGGCGGACGGTCGAGGTCGATGCGTTTTGCTCGTGATCTGCATGCAGGATCAGGATGCGATCCAGGGCGCGCACCAGCACGTCGTTGACCTTGTACTCTTCGCACGGGTTGGCGAACATCATGTGCATGAAGTTGGCGCTGTACGACAGGTCGTTGCGTGGGTACACGAACGGCTGGCCGACCGAGTACTTGTAGGTCATGGCGACCAGTGTTGGCATCTTGGCGATCAGGCGGATGGCCGACACTTCGCGGTGACGCGGGTCGTTGATGTCCAGCGAATCATGGTAGAACGATGCCAGCGCGCCGACGGTGCCCACCAGGACCGACATCGGATGCGCATCGCGGCGGAAGCCACGGAAGAAGAATTGCATCTGTTCGTGCACCATCGTGTGCTTGGTGACGGTGTCGACGAACTTGGCTTTCTGCGCCGCGTTCGGCAGTTCGCCGTTCAGCAGGAGGTAGCACGATTCCATGAAGTCGGCGTTGACGGCCAACTGTTCGATCGGATAACCACGGTACAGCAGCTCGCCCTTGTCGCCGTCGATATAGGTGATCGACGAGTTGCAGGCGGCCGTCGACATAAAGCCTGGGTCGTAGGTGAACTTGCCGCTACCGGCGTACAGTTTGCGGATGTCGATGACGTCCGGGCCAACCGTGCCTTTGTAGATTGGAAATTCAAGCGATGGGCTGCCATCGGAGAACGACAGGGTAGCTTTTGTGTCAGAGATATTCATGGGCTCTTCCTTCTCGGGAGTGAGTCGAAATTAAAATCAAAAATTCTGGCTGCAATTCGCACAGCAATTCGGCAGTGCTACAGCGCGCCACTCGCACCGTTTGCAATATATCGCCCAGGCGTCTAGGCAATGCGCAGTCGTTGCAGCAGTGCGCGCACATGCGGCAGATCGACTTCGCCTTCCGGCTCTTTACGGGCCAGTACCAGATCCATTAACGCATTGTCCGATAAATCCAGCAAACGCGTCAGCGCGTCAACTTCTTCATCGGTCAATTCGGTTTCATACGCATCGAGAAAACGGGTCAGGATAATGTCGTTTTCCAGCAGGCCACGGCGTGAACGCCAGCGCAGGCGGGCGCGGTTGGCCGGGTCGGCCTGATGCGAGGACAAAATTGATTCTGTCATTTGGTTTACCACTTTACGTGTGCCTTGCGGCACGGTGCTGCTATGCAGGCGCCGCCCGCAGGCAAGAGAGGATACCCTCTTCCCGCAAACGGCGCCCGGCGGACGCGATCAGACGAATCAGATCGCGCGGCGGACCATCAATTCCTTGATCTTGCCGATCGCCTTGTTCGGGTTCAACCCTTTCGGGCAGACGTCGACGCAGTTCATGATCGAATGGCAGCGGAACAGGCGGTACGGGTCTTCCAGGTTGTCCAGACGCGCACCAGTGGCTTCGTCGCGCGAATCGGCGATGAAGCGGTAGGCTTGCAGCAGACCGGCCGGGCCGACGAATTTGTCCGGATTCCACCAGAACGACGGGCACGACGTGGAGCAGCAAGCGCACAGGATGCACTCATACAGACCATCGAGTTCTTCGCGCTGTTCCGGCGACTGCAGGCGCTCTTTTTCAGGCGGGATCGAATCGTTGATCAGGAAAGGCTTGATCGAATCGTACTGCTTGAAAAATTGCGTCATGTCGACGATCAAATCGCGAATGACTGGCAGACCTGGCAACGGACGCAGCACGATAGGCTCGGACAGCTCGTTCAGGTTGGTGGTGCATGCCAGGCCGTTCTTGCCGTTGATGTTCATCGCGTCCGAACCGCACACGCCTTCGCGGCACGAGCGGCGCAGGGCCAGCGAGTCATCGACGTCCGCCTTGATGCGCTGCAGTGCGTCGAGCAGCATCTTGTCGGTGTCTTTCAGTTCGACCGTCAGGTCTTGCATGTACGGCTTGGCATCCTGGTCAGGATCGTAGCGGTAGATTTTGAATTTAAGAGTGCGTGCCATGGTATAGCCTTAGAAAGTACGTGGTTTCGGTTTGAAGGTATCAACCGTCAGCGGCTTGGTCACGACAGGCTTGTATTCCAGTCGGTTGCCTTCCGAATACCACAGAGTGTGCTTCATCCAGTTGTCGTCGTCACGTTGCGGATAGTCATCCTGGGCGTGGGCGCCGCGCGATTCCTTGCGGGCTGCTGCCGAAACGATGGTCGCTTTCGCCGTTTCGATCAGGTTGTCCAGTTCCAGCGCTTCCACACGAGCCGTGTTGAAGACCATCGATTTATCCTTGAAGGAGACGTGCTTGCGGCGCTCGTCGAGCTTCATGATTTCTTCGACGCCCTTGTTCAGCATCTCGTCGGTACGGAACACGCCACAGTACTTCTGCATCGTTGCGCGGATGTCGTTCGCCACGCCCTGCACGGTTTCCGTGCCGGTCGAGTTTTCCAGGCGCGCCAGGCGGCCCATGGCAAATTCGGCAGCATCGGCTGGCAAAGGCTTGTTTTCCTTGGCTTTCAGGCCACTGTTGACGATGTGGTTGCCGGCCGCGCGGCCGAAGACCACCAGGTCGAGCAGCGAGTTCGTGCCCAGGCGGTTGGCGCCGTGCACCGACACGCAGGCGCATTCGCCGATTGCGTACAGGCCGTTGACGACCTTGGCCGAATTATCCGGACCGGTCGGGGTGACGACCTGGCCGTGGATGTTCGTTGGAATGCCGCCCATCTGGTAGTGAATCGTCGGCACGACAGGAATCGGTTCTTTGGTGGCATCGACGTTGGCGAACTTGTGGCCGATTTCCAGGATCGACGGCAGGCGCTTGGCGATGGTATCGGCGCCGATATGGCGCAGGTCCAGCATCACGTGGTCCTTGTTCGGACCGCAGCCGCGGCCTTCTTTGATTTCCTGGTCCATCGACCGCGATACGAAGTCGCGCGGCGCCAGATCCTTCAGGGTCGGCGCATAGCGCTCCATGAAGCGTTCGCCTTCGCTATTGATCAGGATGCCGCCTTCGCCGCGCACGCCTTCGGTGATCAATACGCCCGCGCCGGCCACGCCGGTCGGGTGGAACTGCCAGAATTCCATGTCTTGCAGTGGCAGGCCGGCACGTGCCGCCATGCCCATGCCGTCACCGGTGTTGATGAAGGCATTCGTCGACGCGGCGAAGATACGGCCTGCGCCGCCCGTTGCCATGACCGTCGTCTTTGCTTCCAGGATCATGCATTCGCCGGTTTCCATTTCCAGCGCGACTACACCGATCACGTCGCCTTCGGCGTCGCGGATCAGGTCGAGTGCCATCCATTCGACGAAGAAGTGCGTACGGGCGCGCACGTTGCGCTGGTACAGGGTGTGCAACAGGGCGTGACCGGTACGGTCGGCCGCTGCGCAAGCGCGCTGCACCGGCTTTTCGCCGAAGTGGGCCGTGTGGCCGCCGAAAGGACGCTGATAGATGGTGCCGTCAGGGTTGCGGTCGAATGGCATGCCGAAGTGTTCCAGTTCGTACACGACCTTCGGTGCTTCGCGGCACATGAATTCGATGGCATCCTGGTCGCCCAGATAGTCGCCACCCTTGACGGTGTCGAACATGTGCCAGAACCAGTTGTCTTCCGCCATGTTGCCGAGCGACGCGCCGATACCGCCCTGCGCCGCAACGGTGTGCGAGCGGGTCGGGAAAACTTTCGACAGGACTGCGACGTTCAGGCCGGCTTCAGCCAGCTGCAACGACGCGCGCATGCCGGAACCGCCGGCGCCAACGATTACCGCATCAAAGCGGCGGGTAGGAATTGCAGATTTATATGCTGCCACGATTACACACTCCAGAGTATCTGCACCGTCCAAGCGGCACAAGCGATCAACCACAGCATGGTGGCAATTTGCAGCGTCAAACGGAGGCCAGCGCTTTTCACGTAGTCCATCCAGATATCGCGTACGCCAACCCATGCGTGGTAAAACAGGGCAACGAAAGTCACCAGGCTGAACAATTTAAACCACTGCTGTGCGAACAGACCGGCCCAGCCTTCATAGCTGAAGTTACTACCGGTAAGGAAGGAAATCAGCAGGATGGCCACATAGGCCACCATGACGATGGCGGTGACGCGTTGCGCCAGCCAGTCGCGCAAGCCGTAATGGGCACCAACGACGAGGCGTTTCGGTCCGATGTTATTGTCTGCCATTAAAATACTCCAAACAGTTTCAAAGCGACCAGGGCCGTCAGCACCAGGCTGACAACCAGCACGGACGTCGCGGTCTTGCGTGCCGAATCTTTTTCGATAGCAACGTGGACATCCATGAACAGGTGGCGGATGCCGGCGCAGAAGTGGTGCAGGAAGGCCCAGACCAGAGCCAGGGTGATCAGCTTGACGAACCAGTGCGATGCGATGCCCTGGAAGTAAGCGTAGGACATCTCGGAACGCAAGCTCTGTTCCAGCATGTACAGGATGCAGGGCAGCAGGGCGAAAATGATAAAGCCGCTGATGCGATGCAGGATCGAGACGATGGCGCCGACAGCCATGCGGTAGTTCGACAATTCGGTAACATGAATGTTACGGAATTCCGGCCGTTCTTTTTTTGGTACTTCTCTTACGGCTTCAGACATAACAAAAACCTCCCCTTGATAACTTAAATATTGAAGCGAAGCCGCGATTTTCGCCTATTTTCGCAACCCACACCAATATCTATTGTTGCATATAACCAAAATGGTTTTTTACTACAAAATATCGCGCTACTTTCCGTAGTTCACGTAATTTAATTACAGAATCGCCGGCAAAGCACGGCCCGCCGAGGCGGGCCGTGCTTTAGCTGCGCTTTCTGCTGTCTCCGTTGCCCGCCTTGCGGCAGGCATCTTGCAAGCGATGCACTTCAGCCCTGCTGCTTGTGCGGACGCCCGCGGGCGCCCCGCCGCTTCAGCTGAGTTCATTCTGATAATGATGACGACTGGTCAGGTACAAGCCCCGGCGCAGTTCGACCGGCTTGTCGCCGTAGGTAAACGACACGCGCTCGGAACTGAGCAAAGGCGTGCCAAGGTCGATATTCAAGAGCTGCGCGGCACCGGCATCGGCGCACACGGCGCGGATCTGCTCGGACGCGCGTATCATGCGCGTGCCAAATTCCGTTTCAAACAGGCCATACATCGGGCCCTTGTATTCCACCAGGCGCTCGGCCGTCAGACCTTTGAAGATCAGGCCGGGCAACCACAGCTCCTCGACGATGGTCGGCACGCCGTCGAAATACTGCACGCGCTTGATGAAGATGACGGCATCGCCGGACTTCAGATCCATCAGGCGCGCCACGTCGGCGGGCGCGCGCACGCGCTTGACTTCGATGAACTTGCTTTCGGGATAGTGCGGCACGCCTTCGTCCGGCACCAGGCGCAGGAAGCGGAAATGCGCGCGCGCCTCATGGTGGGTGGAAACAAAAGTGCCCTTGCCCTGGCGACGCATGACGAGGTTCTCGGCCGCCAGTTCGTCGATGGCCTTGCGCACCGTACCCTGGCTGACCTTGAAACGCCCTGCCAGCTCGACTTCGCTGGGAATCAGCTCGCCCGGCTTCCATTCGCCAGATTGCAGGCTCTGCGTAATGAGCGCCTTGATCTGCTGGTACAGGGGGCTGAAGGTGGGAGAAGGGCTGGCAACGGGCATCGCCGTCGCAGTGGTATTGCTGCTGGCCACTACGGTGACTGGCGTGCCGGCAGGTACGGCGCCGGGCGTGGCCGGGGAGCTCGCGGTCGGACTGACCGCCCCGCTTGCAGCAGTGGCATTGTTGGTCAGATTGGACGAGGCGGAATTCATAGTCCGACATTTCAACACAAATCACTGCCCGCGTCCAGTAAAACACTCGTAGTTATCTGTCTTATATAAGACATAAGATATGATTGACAGATGCAGATCAGGGGCCTAAACTGCCTTCGATAAAACTTGTGAACCACCGTTTTATGTTGTCGGCCAGCCACTCTGGCCTCGTGCAGCACGAGCGTGACGGCAGCGTACACCAGCAATTCGGTGGCGCGTGCCGGTTTTGGTATCATTATAGTTTTTCCGGATAAGCGTAAGCCCAGCTTCAAGCCCGTTTTCTTTCCCATTTTTGGAGATTCATCATGGCTAAAACCCCAATGCGTGTTGCAGTGACCGGCGCCGCCGGCCAGATCGGCTACGCCCTGTTGTTCCGCATCGCCAATGGCGACATGCTCGGCAAAGACCAGCCTGTCATCTTGCAACTGCTTGAAATCCCGGACGAAAAAGCCCAGAAGGCGCTCAAGGGCGTAATGATGGAAATCGACGACTGCGCCTTCCCGCTGCTGACGGAAATGACCGCCCACTCCGATCCGCTGACCGCATTCAAGGATGTCGACGTAGCCGTACTGGTTGGCGCGCGTCCACGCGGCCCAGGCATGGAACGCAAGGACCTGCTGGAAGCGAACGCACAGATCTTCACGGTGCAAGGCAAGGCGCTCGACGCCGTCGCTTCGCGCAATGTCAAAGTCCTGGTGGTCGGCAACCCTGCCAACACCAACGCTTACATCGCCATGAAATCGGCACCGTCGCTGCCGGCGAAAAACTTCACCGCCATGCTGCGCCTGGACCACAACCGCGCGCTGTCGCAAGTCGCTGCCAAGACCGGCACCGCCGTGAAAGACATCGAGAAGCTGACCGTATGGGGCAACCATTCGCCAACCATGTACGCCGACTACCGCTTCGCCACTGTGAACGGCAAGGCCGTCAAGGACCTGATCAACGACCAGGAATGGAACGCCAACACCTTCTTGCCGACCGTCGGCAAGCGCGGCGCGGCCATCATCGAAGCGCGCGGCCTGTCGTCGGCAGCGTCGGCAGCGAACGCAGCCATCGACCACATCCATGACTGGATGCTGGGCACGGCTGGCAAGTGGACCACCATGGGCGTTCCTTCGGATGGCTCGTATGGCATCCCTGAAGGCACCGTGTTCGGCTTCCCGGTCACCACCGCCAACGGTGAGTACACCATCGTTCAAGGTCTGGAAATCGATGCATTCTCGCAAGAGCGCATCAACCTGACCCTGAAAGAACTGACCGAAGAGCGCGAAGGCGTGAAACACCTGCTGGCCTAAATCCAGTATTGGCGGCGCGGCCTGAGCGCCGCCCGCCAAGAAGGCCGCCCCGCGAGATTCGCGGCGCGGCTGTTTTATCAAGTAGTTTTTACCTGCAGAAATGCCTTAAGCATGCACCCTTCCGAGGTTTTATTCCAAGGCAAACGCCAGCCGCTGTTGCTCGCCGCTTGCGACCACTACGCCGGCTCTGAAAAGCTGATGCGTAAATCGATTGCTTTGCAACAAGAGCTTGGCCCCCTGTTCGACATCACGTTCGACTGCGAAGACGGCGCCAGCGCCGGCAATGAAGAAACCCACGCCCACATGATCGCCGGCCTGCTGGCCAGCGACGAGAACCAGTTCAACCGCATCGGCGTACGCGTGCACGACGTCGACAGCCCATTTTTCACGCGCGACGTGGAAATCATCTGCACCGCAGCGGCCCGCCTGGCCTACATCGCCGTGCCCAAGGTGGGCGGCGTGCAGGATGCCATGCTGGCCATCGACCTGATCAACCTGCACGCGCGCCGCGCCGGCCGCGACAACCTGCCCGTGCATATCCTGATCGAGACGCATGGGGCGCTGCGCGACGCCTACGCCATCGCGGCCCTGCCCCAGGTCGAATGCCTGTCGTTCGGCATCATGGATTTCGTCTCGGCCCATTACGGCGCCATTCCCGCCGCCGCCATGCGTACGCCGGGCCAGTTCACGCACCCGCTGGTGGTGCGCGCCAAGCTGGAAGTGGCGGCCGCCTGCCACGCGCACGGCAAGGTGCCGTCGCACAATGTGACGACGGACGTGCGCGATTCGGCCGTGGTGGCGAATGACGCCCAGCGCGCAACGGCCGAGTTCGGCTACACGCGCATGTGGAGCATCCATCCGGACCAGATCAAGCCCATCATCAAGGCCTTCACGCCGCGCCTGTCCGAAGTCAACGAGGCCAGCAACATTCTGAATGAAGCGCTGCGCGCCAACTGGGGACCGATTGCGCAAAATGGCCGCTTGCATGACCGCGCCAGCTACCGATATTATTGGACCGTTTTGCAACGCGCCAAACTGGCAGGCCTGGGCCTGCCCGAGGCGGCCGCTGCATTACTCAACGCGCTGCCTACCAGCACCACTGAAAACTGACAGGAATTACACGATGTCCATCTCCAAATTAGCAATTGCCTGCAGCGTCGCGCTGGGCGCCATGACCCTCACGCTGGCGCCAGCCAGCTTCGCCGCCACGGCAGAGGCAAATGCCAAGGCAGTCAAGGCCAAGCCGAAAGCCAAGGCCACCAAGGCCAAGGCGGCCGCCAAGGAAGCCCATCCGCTGGCCATGTCGGTCGCCGACAAGGAAGAAGCCGATGAACCGAACACCGCAGGCTCGGCCTCCACCGATTTCAATTGTGAACTTGGCAATAAAATTACCATCTACACCAATGCTACTGACGACAAACACATCGCCCTGCGCTGGAAGAAGCGCCTGCACCGCCTGAGCCGCGTTGGCACCACCACCGGCGCCAACCGCTTCGAGAACCGCTTGTACGGCCTGGTCTGGATCGGTATCCCCGCCAAAGGCATGCTGCTCGATTCCAAGCAGGGCCGCCAGCTGGCCAATGAATGCAAGGATGCGGAGCAAGCCAAACCGGCGGCAGTGGTGGAAGCCCCGCCATCGCTGGGCGTCTTGCCAGTTACCGGCGGCTGATGTGCGCAGCAAGGGCCTCTTCGGGGGCTCAGTCATGTTTTTTAATTTGAATAATCAATAAATAGACGATACCCAACAAGGAGAGGTCATGTCCCGCAACACTCTGAACACGCTCAAGGACTTTAATATTTCGGATAGCAAGAAGGGCAAGCTGTATTCCCTGCCTGCGCTGGAAAAAAGCCTGGGCATCAATGTCTCCCGCCTGCCAGTATCGATTCGCATCGTGCTCGAATCGGTACTGCGCAACTGCGACGGCAAAAAAGTCACCGAAGAACACGTCAAGCAATTGGCGAGCTGGGGCCCGACCGCCGAGCGCACCGACGAGATCCCGTTCGTAGTAGCGCGCGTCGTGCTGCAAGACTTCACCGGCGTACCTCTGCTGGCCGACCTGGCAGCGATGCGCAACGTGGCCGCCAAGATGGGTATCAACGCCAAGAAAATCGAACCGCTGGTGCCGGTCGACCTGGTGGTCGACCACTCGGTGACCATCGATCACTACCGCGAAAAGAAAGCGCTAGACCTGAACATGAAACTGGAATTCTCGCGTAACAACGAGCGTTACCAGTTCATGAAATGGGGCATGCAGGCATTCGACACCTTCGGCGTCGTGCCACCAGGCTTCGGCATCGTCCACCAGGTCAACCTGGAATACCTGGCGCGCGGCGTGCACCACGCAGGCAAGAAAGCCGGCGATGTGTACTACCCTGACACCCTGGTCGGCACCGACTCGCACACCACCATGATCAACGGCATCGGCGTGGTCGGCTGGGGCGTGGGCGGCATCGAGGCGGAAGCCGGCATGCTGGGCCAGCCAGTCTACTTCCTGACGCCAGACGTCATCGGCGTGAACCTGACCGGCGCCCTGCGCGAAGGCTGTACCGCCACCGACCTGGTGCTGACCATCACCGAATTGCTGCGCAAAGAGAAAGTCGTCGGCAAGTTCGTCGAATTCTTCGGCGAAGGCACCGAATCGCTGACCCTGACGGACCGCGCGACGATCGCCAACATGGCACCGGAATACGGCGCGACCATGGGCTTCTTCCCGGTCGACGACGCGACCATCGATTACTTCAAGGGCACCGGCCGCAGCAAGGCTGAAATCGCCGCGTTCGAAGGCTACTTCAAGGCGCAAAATCTGTACGGCATTCCAAAAGCGGGCGACATCGACTACACCCGCGTGGTGGAACTGAACCTGGCGTCGGTCGCTCCGTCGCTGGCCGGCCCGAAACGCCCTCAGGATCGTATCGAAATCGGCAACGTCAAGGCGAACTTCGCCGAGCTGTTCGCCAAGCCAACCACGGAAAACGGCTTCAACAAGAATCCGGCCGACCTGGCTGCCGTGTATGAAACAACGAACGGCGTGAAAGTGTCGAACGGCGACGTGCTGATCGCCGCGATCACCTCGTGCACCAATACCTCGAACCCGAGCGTGATGCTGGCTGCCGGCCTGCTGGCCAAGAAAGCCGTGGAAGCCGGCCTGAAAGTCGCACCGCACATCAAGACCTCGCTGGCTCCCGGCTCGCGCGTCGTGACCGAGTACCTGACCGCTGCCGGCCTGCTGCCATACCTGGAAAAACTGGGCTTCGGCGTAACCGCCTACGGCTGCACCACCTGTATCGGCAATGCGGGCGACCTGACGCCTGAGCTGAACGCAGCCATCGCCACGCACGACATCGTCGCCTCGGCCGTGCTGTCGGGCAACCGCAACTTCGAAGCGCGTATTCATCCGAACATCCGCTCGAACTTCCTGGCTTCGCCACCGCTGGTCGTCGCCTACGCCATCGCCGGCAACATGACGCGCGACCTGATGACCGAGCCAGTCGGCAAGGGCAAGGGCGGCAAGGACATCTACCTGGGCGACATCTGGCCAAGCTCGGCTGAAGTGTCGGCCATGATGAAGTTCGCCATGAACGCCAAGGTGTTCAAGGACAACTACGCCGACGTCAAGGGCGCACCAGGCAAGCTCTGGGAAAAAGTCACCACCGTGTCCGGTCAAGTCTACAACTGGCCGAAATCGACCTACATCGCGGAACCACCGTTCTTCGACAACTTCTCGATGACGCCAGCAGCTGTCGCCACCGGCATCGAAGGCGCGCGCGCACTGGGCGTGTTCGGCGATTCCATCACCACCGACCACATCTCGCCAGCCGGCTCGATCCAGGAAAACGGCCCTGCAGGCAAGTGGCTGAAGGAAAACGGCGTCCTGAAAGCGGACTTCAACTCCTATGGCTCGCGTCGCGGCAACCATGAAATCATGATGCGCGGCACGTTTGCCAACGTGCGTATCAAAAACCGCATGATCCCTGCCAAGGCAGACGGTTCGGCAGTCGAAGGCGGCATCACGATTCACCAGCCTTCCGGCGAACAGATGTCGATCTACGACGCAGCGATGAAGTATGTTGCTGAAGGTACGCCAACCATGGTCTTCGGCGGCGAAGAGTACGGTACGGGCTCGTCGCGCGACTGGGCGGCCAAGGGCACCCAGCTGCTGGGCGTGAAAGCCGTGATCACCCGTTCGTTCGAACGCATCCACCGCTCGAACCTGGTGGGCATGGGCGTACTGCCACTGCAATTCATCGGCGACGACAGCGTGCAAACCCTGGGCATCACCGGCAATGAAACCTTCGACCTGAAAGGCCTTGAAGGCGAAATCAAGCCACAGCAACTGGCTACCCTGGTGATCCACCGCGCCGACGGCACCAGCGTCGACGTGAAAGTGCTGCTGCGCATCGATACGCCTATCGAAGTCGATTACTACAAGCATGGCGGTATCCTGCCATTCGTGTTGCGTCAACTGCTGGCCGAGTAATCAGCCCAGCTGTAAGGCAAGATAAGAGCGCCGGTTTCGACCGGCGCTTTTTTTCGTCCCTGCACCCCGTTTTTCCTTGAAATTTCGACTATTGGCATGATCTGAGGAGAGCTTACGTATTGCGTGCGGCCGAATCCTCTACAATACGGTTATAAGGGTTTATCATTGTTTGACTGATCCATTTTTTTCACTTTCCGAGACTCTTATCCCGCTATGCGTCGTCCTTCCAAAGATTCATCCCATAAACTGACTGCCGACAGCCAGCGCCTGGTCACCTTTGCCCAGGCGATCGTACAGGCAGCCAGCCGTCTCGAAGAGCGGTCCTGGGAACACAGCCTGGATACGCAGCTCCAGAAATTACTCAAAACCGGCCACCAGGACACCATCGACAACACCCTGGGCAGCCTGTTCAAGGAAGACTTGAACGCCTACGACGTGCTGATGGACTGCGTTGAAGCCATCAGTGAATCGACCGTCATCACGCATGAAGACGTGCGCTACGACGCCCTGCTGGTCGCCGTGCCCATCCTCGCGTGGACGCGCTTTTCCATCGCTTCTGGCGCCATGGCCGGCGACGCGCACGGCGTATTGTCCGCACACTTTGCGGCCCACCTGCTGGCCGATGGCACGAAGATGGCCATGGCGCCAACCCTGTACTCGATCGACCAGCTGCCGCGCAGCCACGTCGAGACCTATGCCAAGACGCAGAAGCTGGCACTGGCCGCTCTGAAAGGCACGGCCGTCAAGCCATCAAGCAAAGAAGCCGAAACGGCGCCCTTCCTGGCCGATACGCGCTACCTGCTGGTGGCCGTGGTGGCGCCAAGCGGCGCACCGCTGTTCCGCTGGCAGACGCCGTCGAACCAGCTCGACTTCATCGCCGAGCGGAGCGCCGCCCTGGAACAATGGCGCACGCAGGCAACACCGACGATTGCCCGCCTGCTGCCCGGCTGCGGCCTGGAACTGCTGCTGCCGGAAGCGTACTACGTGGCCTGCCGCGAAGCGGACAAGCTGATACGCCCCGTTTCCGTGCGCGCCGCCGTGCACTACCTGACGCACACGCTGGCCATCGAGCCGTCGGAACTGCGCGCCGTCATCGCCGGTTTCGGCGAGGAAGCGGCCGATGGGCAGGTGGATGAGTACCGCATCGCCTTCACCCTGCGCCAGGCGCCGGACGTCATCTACGGCATCGTGTGGCCATTATATGGCCAGGAAGACGAGGATGGCACGCCGATCGAAGGCCTGATCCAGGTCGGCATCGCCGCGCTGGACAAGCAAAAGACGCCCGTCGATGAAATCATCGAACACCTGAACGCGGCCGGCGTGACGCAGATCAAGCGCCACGCGGAACGTTTTGTCGGTGAGTACTGCGACGATTGCGGCGCACCTTTGTTTGCCGATCCCGTCGGCGAGCTGGCGCATGCGGAAATGCCGGAAGATACGCCGCAAGGTACCGAGCACTTCCACTGATGCTGTAACGGTGTTGTCGGATTACGCCGTACCGGCTAATCCGACCTACGATGCCGGTACGGCCTGTAGATCGGATTAGCGCGCAGCGCGTAATCCGACAACACCACCAGCGCATGCAAAAAAGGCGGAACCGAGGTTCCGCCTTTTTCATTGCAACGTCATTTAAAACACCATCACCACTGTGAAAACGGGTGGCGGATCAGGTTCGCGTTGTAGTAGCGCGCATCGCCCGACACTTCCGCGCCGACCCAGTCGGGTTTCTCGAAGGGCTGGTCTTCCGAAGCCAGTTCGATCTCGGCCACGATCAAACCCGCATTCGCGCCCAGAAACTCGTCGACTTCCCACACCATGCCCGCATGTTCGATGCGGTGGCGATACTTTTCGATCAGCGGCTGTTCACACAGGCCGTCGAGCAGTTCGGCCGCATCGGCCAGCGGAATCGGATACTCCCACTCGCCGCGCGTCGCGCCCACGTTCGCGCCCTTGATGGTCAGCATCGCCTGCTCGCCCTCGATGCGCACGCGCACCACGCGCTCGCGCGCCGACGACAGATAGCCCTGGCGCAGCAATACAGCCTGCCCCAGGCCGCGCCAGGCGTCGCCTTGCAACAGGAATTTACGCTCGATCTCGACGCCCATGATCAACGCCGTTCAATCCAGCGACAGCAGGATGGGCTGCAGCATGGCCGCGCCCAGTGCCGCGCTGCGCGCGCCATTCCAGCCCACGGCCGGATCGGGCAAGTCGGCGTTTTCCTTGAACGGCATTTCCAGGGTCAGCGCCAGGCAGCCGAAGTGGTGGCCGATGTACTTCGATGCCAGGGTCAGCATGTCCGACTTGTACTTGCTGGCCGCATAGCCGAACTTGTCCTGGAAGTCAGGGCTGGCCTGCTTGTAGCGCTCAATGAAGGCTTTCTGGTGCGCCGCTTGCGCCGGCGTGAAGTTTTCCAGCATTTCATTCCCGGCCACGAAGTTGTACGGCAACGCTTCATCGCCGTGGATGTCGAAGAACATGTCGACGCCCGTCTCGTGGATCTTGTTTTTCACGCACAGCACTTCCGGGCTGGACTCCAGCGATGGCGTCATCCATTCACGGTTCAGGTTGGCGCCTGCCGCATTCGTGCGCAGGTTGCCGCGGATGGAACCGTCCGGGTTCATGTTCGGCACGATGTGGAACACGGCCCGCTGCAACAGCTTGCGCGCGATCGGGTTGGCGTCGTCCAGCAGGGAATCGATCAGGCCTTCGACGAACCATTCGGCCATCGATTCGCCCGGATGCTGGCGCGCGATGACCCAGATTTTCTTTTCCGCCTGCGAGTTGCCAATGGTGACCATATTCATGTCGCGGCCGTCGACCGTGCTGCCCAGGTCGGAGACGCGCGCCAGCGGATGCTCGGCCACTTCGCCCAGCAGGCGCAAATGGCGCTCCCACGAATACGGTTCGAAATAGGCGTAGTACACGCTGTCGAGTTCCGGCGTATGCGAAATCGTCATGACCTGGCCGTCGAACGAGGTCGGCACGCGGAACCAGTTTTCGCTGTCGTAGCTGGCCACGGCCTGGTAGCCTTCATAGCCGGCAGGATAGGTGGCCTGGCCCGCGTTCAGGATGCGCATCGTGCATGCCTGGTCCCGGGCGCCCTGCAGGCGGAAGTGGAACCACTGATGGATGTCCGCGTGGCTATCCTTGCGCAAGTTCAGGTCGATGGCAGCAAAGCTCGTGGCGCTTACTACGTCGATGGCGCCCGAGTCGAAGTTCTGGCTGATTTTAATGGTCATGTAATGATCCCGTCCGAATGTAAGTGTTCCGGCGTTGCCTCGTGGGCCAGCGCCGTTGCGCGAAAAACCGCAGTGTAAGCTATCCCGCTATTTTCCGCCCTTTGGTCCCGTTAGCAAAGCCTGGGCGGGCGCTTTATGCACCAATCCGGGGCATCGATGGCAAAGCGCCGGGCAAAAGGGCGAAAAATCGGTTCACTGTCCCATCCACCGGAGAAAAAACTGAATTGTAACAATGCCAGACACATTGGCAGGCCATCGCCACCCTATAATTCCTGCTTTCATAGAGTCGCCAGGAAAGAATCGTGGACAAGAAGTTGACCAATATTCAGGAAAGAAAGCTACGCGAGGCTCAGGCGCGGCGCGAGCACATCATCGACGTCGTCAAAGACCTCATCAAAAAGGGAGGCGCGCGCGCCGTCTCCATCCGCAAAGTGGCCGAGGCGGCCGGTTTTTCCACCACCGTCGTGTACGCCCTGTTCCGCGACAAGGCCACCTTGATCGCCCAGGCCATGGACAAGGACTTGCTGGAACTGGTGCGCGCCATGCGCAGTGCGTCCGCCAACAGCATAGACCCATGGGATCGCATACGCCTGGTCGGTCGCGCGTACATCGAGTACGGTTTCCAGCATCCCGACGAGTATTCGCTGATCTTCATGGAATTGCGCCCGCATGCGGAAATCGACGCTGTAGAAGTGGAACACGGCAATATCGAGCAGGATCCATACGCCTACGCGTTGCACCTGTTCGGCGAACTGGCGCAGGCGGGCAAGGTGCGCCAGGACGAACCGGCGCTGCACACGATGACGCAAATCTTCTGGCAATCGCTGCACGGCCTCGTTTCGCTGCGCATCGTCATGGATGCGGGCGACCCATGGACGCCGCACCCGGAAATGAATGCGCATATCGACGACTTGCTGGCCGTCGTGACGGCAGGCATCCGACTGCGCTTTGCGCCAGCGGTCTGACCCTTGATCTGGCGCAACATGCGCCAGGCAAAAAAAGTGGGCAGGCGCGGTGCTGCACCGCCCTGCCCCACCTGTGTACTAGCCAGGCGGACTACGCTTCGAGCATGCTCTGCGTTTCCTGGTAGCGCGTATGCCATGACAGCGCCTGCTCCAATATGTGCGGCGTGTGACCGCCGCGCTGGCATGCCGCGTCGTAATACGCGCGCAATTGATCGCGGTAATCGGGGTGCGTGCAGCGCTCGATGATCAACGGCGCCCGTTCGCGCGGCGCCAGTCCGCGCAAGTCCGCATAGCCCCACTCCGTCACCAGCACATCGACGTCATGCTCCGTATGATCCACATGCGAGACCATCGGCACGACGCTGGAAATACGTCCACCCTTGGCCGCCGATTTCGACACGAACATCGACACTTGCCCGTTGCGCGCAAAGTCGCCCGAGCCACCGATGCCGTTCATCATGTGCGTGCCGCACACGTGCGTGGAGTTGACGTTGCCGTAGATATCGAATTCCAGCGCCGTGTTCAGGGCGATGATGCCCAGGCGGCGCACGATTTCCGGGTGGTTGCTGATCTCTTGCGGGCGCAGCACGATTTTTGACCGGTAATGGTCGATATTGTCCATCAGCTTTTGATGCACGGCTGCCGACAGGGTGATCGACGAGGCCGAGGCGAACGCCAGCTGCCCCGAATCGAGCAGCTCGATGGCGCTATCCTGCAGCACTTCCGAATACATGGTCATGTTCCGGAAGGGCGAGCCGATCAGGCCATGCAGCACGGCGTTGGCGATGGTGCCGATGCCCGCCTGCAGGGGCAGCAATTCCGGCCCCATGCGCCCGGCCGCCACTTCGCCTTCCAGGAAGGCGATCACATGGCTGGCGATGGCCTGCGTTTCCGCGTCGGGCGGCAAGGCGTTCGACGGGCTGTCGGGGCTATCCGTGATGACAATGGCGGCGATGCGGGCCGGATCGATGGCAATGGCCGTGCTGCCCAGGCGCTGGTCGACGCGCGTGAGCGGAATCGGCTCGCGGCCCGGCAGGGCTTGCGGAATATAGATGTCGTGCAAGCCTTCCAGCGCCAGCGGCGTGGACAGGTTGATTTCGATGATGACTTGCGTTGCCTGCTGGGCGAAAGCGGCGGAATTGCCCACCGACATGGTCGGGATGATGGCGCCGGCCGCCGTGATGGCCGTCGCTTCGATGACGGCAATATCGACGGCCGCCAGGTTGCCCGAACGCAACTGCTCAGCCGTTTCCGACAGATGCTGGTCGATGAACATGACCTCGCCCTTGTTGATCTTGCCGCGCAAGACCGGGTCGACCTGGAATGGCATGCGGCGCGCCAGCACGCCCGCCTCGGCCATCAGGCCGTCGCTGCCATTGCCCAGCGAAGCGCCCGTGATCAGGGTCAGGCTCAAGGGATCTTGCAGGGCGCGCTCGGCCAGCGCGCGCGGCAGGGCCTTGGCGTCGCCGGCACGGGTGAACCCGCTCATGCCGACACGCATGCCGTTGTGGAACAATTTGGCTGCCTCATCGGCGCTCATGATTTTGCCGAGCAAGCCTGGGTGGCGGATACGGTCCTCGTACATCGTGATGCTCCTGATATTCTTAATATTCTCAAACTGGATGGCTGTCATACACCAACCCCATAAGTGGATTCAGTATAAAATCCCGGCTACATGCATGGCATGAATTAATTTCGCCAAACCCAGTCGATATTTTCATGCTTCGCCGAGGCGAGCCCCATCTTGGATATCCGTTCCCTGCGCTATTTTGTCGAAACCGTGCGCCTGTCGAGCTTTACGCAGGCGGCCGAATCGCTGCACCTGACTCAGTCGACCATCAGCAAGATGGTGCGCCAGTTGGAAGAGGAGGTGGGCGCGCAGCTGCTGGTGCGCGACGGGCGCAAGCTGACCCTGACGGACACGGGCCAGATCGTCTACCAGCACGGCCAGGAAATGCTGGCCAATATGCGCCAGCTGACCCTCGAAGTGCGCGACACGCAGGCCTTGCAGCGCGGCAGCCTGACGGTCGGCATCCCGCCCATGATAAATGTGCTGTTCACGCCCGTATTGAAGGCCTTCCGCGCGCGCCACCCGAACATCAGCCTGACCCTGCAGGAAGACACGGGCCAGCAGATCGAGCGCAAAGTGGCGGCCGGCGAGCTGGAAATCGGCATGACGGTGCTGCCGGCCGATCCGGAACTGGACCTCGTGGCGGTGACCATCGCCAGCTACCCGATCTGGGCCCTGGCCGAGCCGGGCACGTTCCAGAAAAAACGCACCAGCTTGCCCTTCAAGGCGCTGGCCGAGCTGCCGCTGGTGCTGTTGAAAGATGATTTCGCCCTCACCCGCAGCCTGCGCCAGCATTTCGCGCAGGCGGACTTCACGCCGACCATCGCGGCGCAGAGCGGACAGTGGGACTGGCTGGTGGCGATGGCCTCGGCCGGCTTGGGCGTGGCCCTGCTGCCTGAGCCCTTCATCCACCGCCTGGCCGGCGAACCGCTTGAGGCGGTGCGCATCATCGAACCGGAGGTGGCGTGGCAGGTGGCGCACGTCTGGAGCGGGCGCTATCTGTCGCACGCGGCGCGCGCCTGGCTCGAGGTCTGCCAGGACGTGCTGGGCACGCAGTTCGCGCACTGACGTAAAAAAGGGTGGCCGAGGCCACCCTTTTGATTGATCGCGACAGCGCGGCTTATTTGGCGGCGTCGTCGTTGTACATGCTGGCGTATTTCCAGCCGAAGTACAAAATGAAGGTGTAGCACAGGGCCGGCACGAGGAAGGACAGCTGCAGGTTGATGTGGTCGGCCAGGAAGCCCTGGATGAACGGCACGATGGCGCCGCCGACGATGGCCATGCACAGGATGCCCGAGCCTTGCCCCGTTTGCGCACCCAGCTTGTTCAGGGCCATGCTGAAGATGGTCGGGAACATGATGGAGTTGAACAGGCCGACGGCGATCAATGCCCACATGGCCGTATGACCGCTGGAGAACACGGCAACGAGGATCAGCGCGATGACGACGGCGGCGTTGAAGGCCAGGGTCTTGCCCGGGCTGACGTAGCGCATCACGGCAAAGCCGACGAAGCGGCCCAGCATCGCGCCACCCCAGTAATAGCTGACGAAATAGGCGGCGTCGGCGTGGCTGAGGCCAGCGATATGGCTCTCGCCCAGGAAGTTGATCAGGAAGCTGCCGATGCTGACTTCACCGCCCACATACAGGAAGATGGCCAGCGCGCCCAGCACCAGGTGGCGGTGCGACCAGATCGAGACCTTGTCGCCAGCCTGCGCCAGGGAAGCCGCATCGTCGGCATGCGAAATCTTCGGCAATTTTGCCAGCGCGAACAGCACGGCCAGGATCACCAGCGTAGCGGCCAGCACCAGGTAAGGACCTTGCACGGAGGCCGCCTCCTTGGCGCGGTAAGCCAGCTGCTCGGCCGCTGGCAACAGGTCGAACTGCTGCACCGTCAGCACGGTGCCGGACAAGATCAGCATGCCGCCCAGGGCCGGCGCCACGGTGGTACCCAGCGCATTGAAGGCTTGTGTCAGGGTCAAACGGCTCGACGCCGTCTGCGGGTCGCCCAGTTCCGTCACGTAGGGATTGGCCGCCACTTGCAGCACGGTGATGCCGGCCGCCAGGATGAAGAAGGACAAGAGGAACAGCGCGTAGCTGCCGGTCGATGCCGGGTAGAACATGGCACAGCCGGCGGCCGCGATCAGCAAGCCGGCGACGACGCCGCGCTGGTAGCCGATTTTCTTGATCAGCATGCCCGCTGGCAGTGAAACGATGGCGTAAGCGCCAAAGAAGCAGAACTGCACCAGCATCGCCTGGACATAGGTCAAGGTATAGATCGAGCGCAGATGGGGAATCAGCACATCATTGAGCGATGTCAGCAGTCCCCACATGAAAAACAGCACCGTGACAATGATCAGGGCGCCCGTATTGTTTTGCGTGCCGGCCTGTGCGGACTGTACGCTCTGGCCTTGCTTTACGTATTCCATACCTTCTCCATTTTTCAATTCCAAGTTGATCTTGCCAGGCATGGAAGCGTTTCCACCCGGGCAGCACCAGGACGCGCAAGCGCCACGCAGATATCAGCGTGGGCCATGACTGCCATCAGCGAAATGGGGGCAGGCAGGGCGACTCTTGCGCGCGACAGGCGCACGGCCGACCGTTTCTCGTCAGAATGATATTTTGTGGACGCTGCATGCCTGCGGGCTGCGTCTGAAAACAACATTCAGAACAAAACAGTCTTGTAGTAAAACTACGATACTGCGCCGGCATTATGCCTTAAAGCCCCGTATTGCGCAGCTTTCCCGCCTGTTATTTGAAAAATGAATAGCTGACATTTGAAATCAAAAGTAGCCTTATAACTTGGAATCGCTATACTTATATTGCAGTGCAGCACAACGCGGCACGCCACTCAAGGAGTCTGCCATGTCTACCGCATTTACTTACCACACCACGCAAAACAGCAATATCGTCGCCACCCTGATCCACGCCGCCAAACGTGTGGGCGCCTGGCTGAACCAAAGCAGCGACCGCCGCGAACGTGCTTACGAAGAAGCCTACCTGGCCGAATCGACCGACCGCTACGACCTGGAATACCGCATGCGCGAACTGGCCCGTGCCAACCCGCAGCCAAGCTGGATGAGCGGCCTCAGCCGTTAAGAGTGACGCAGTACCCAGCCACGCATCGCAGCCCGTCATCGGCTGTAACAACATCGATAGCACCATCCTGCTCGCCTTGCGCTTGAGCACAGGATGGGCTATACAGGCGGAATGCAAACGCCCATGACCATCCTCGCCATCGCCGGCAGCCTGCGCGCCGCCTCTCTGAACACCGCCCTGCTGCACGCCATCGCCCGGCTTGCCCCGGCGGACTATGCAATCCGCATCTATCAGGGACTGGGAGACTTACCCCTGTTCAATCCCGACCTCGACGCCGACAGCCTGCCGGCCGTGACGGGCCTGCGCGACGCCATCCTGGCAGCCGACGTGCTGATGCTGGCCAGCCCCGAATACGCGCACGGCGTGAGCGGCCCCATGAAAAACGCGCTGGACTGGATGGTGGGAAATGAATCATTCATCGACAAGCCGCTGGTGCTGCTGAACACCTCGCCGCGCGCCACGCATGCGCAGGCGGCCTTGCGCGAAACGGTGCGCACCATGTCGGCGCGCGTGATCGACGAGGCCTGCATCAGCCTGCCTTTGCTGGGGTCGGGTCTCGATGCGGACGGCATCGCTGCAGACCCGGCATTGCGCCGGGCCATCCTCGATATGCTGCAGTGCATCAGGTCATTTTCATGACCCTCTGCACGTTTCGCTATCAGTTTATCTAGTTTTACTACGTACTTCTACGGACCGCTCAGTGTGGGATCATGCCGGTGAAGACGTACGCCTGCAGCATGGTGATGATGCCGATGATCACGGCAAATAGCAGACTGTGCTTCAAGGTAAAGCGGAACAGGTCCGATTCCTTGCCCACCAGGCCCGTTGCCGCGCAGGCGACGGCGATCGATTGGGGCGAAATCATCTTCGCCGTCACGCCACCCGTCGTATTGGCCGCCACCAGCAAGGTGTCGGACACGCCGATCTGGTGCGCCGTGGTGTTTTGCAAGGAGCAGAACAAGGCATTCGAGGAAGTGTCGGAACCCGTCAGGAAGACGCCCAGCCAGCCCAGGAATGGGGAGAAGAACGGGAAGGCAGCGCCGCTGCCGGCCAGCAGCAGGGCCAGGGTGGACGACATGCCCGAGTAATTGGCAACGAAGGCAAACGCCAGCACCAGGCCAATCGACAGCACGGGACGGCGTAATTCCACCACGGTTTCCACGAAGGCCTTGAGGCCATCGCGCGGCTTCATGCGCAGCATCAGCATGGACAGCACGGCCGTCAGCAAAATCGCCGTGCCCACAGCCGACAGCAAGTCCAGCTTGAACACGGCGTCATACGCCTTCGGCGCGGCCACGATGGGCATGGTCTTGATCACCAGCTGGTCCAGGTAGGGCACGTGGATCTTGATGACCAGGCTCGATAGCGCCCCGCCGGCGGCAAACAGGGCCTTGAAGCCGGGCAGGCTCCACACGGTGACGATGGCCGTCAACAGGCCAAACGGCGCCCAGGCGCGCATGGTCTGCGCCGTCGTATAGGGCGAGGCGGCGCGGCTGCCGCTGCCGCGCAGGTCCGTCTTGCCGGCGCCACCGCCAAAACCGGACAGCGCGGCCGCGCCACCGCCGACGGCATGGGCCACTTTCGCATTCTTCGGCTGCCACACTTTCAGGAACAAGGTCAGCGACACCAGGCTGACGAGGGCCGAGGTGATGTCCGGCAGTTCAGGGCCGATATGGTTGGAAGTGAAGTACTGGGTGACGGCAAAGCTCAAGCCCGTCACCAGCGCGGCCGGCCACACTTCGCGCACGCCGCGGAAGCCATCCATCATGAACACCAGCCAGAAAGGCACCAGCAGCGACAGCAGTGGCAGCTGGCGGCCCGCCATGGCGCCGATCAGGAACGGGTCGATGCCTGTCACCTGGCCCGCCACGATGATGGGGATGCCCATGGCGCCAAAGGCCACGGGCGCCGTGTTGGCGATCAGGCACAGGCCCGCCGCGTACAGCGGGTTGAAGCCCAGGCCCACCAGCAGCGCCGACGTGATGGCCACGGGCGCGCCGAAACCGGCAGCCCCTTCCAGGAAGGCGCCGAAGGCAAAGCCGATCAGCAGCACCTGCAGGCGCTGGTCGTCCGTGACCGACAGCACGGAGGCGCGGATGATCTCGATCTGCCCCGTTTTCACGACGATCTTGTACAGGAAGACGGCCGTGACGATGATCCACGCGATGGGCCACAAGCCGTAAGCAAAACCGTAACCGGCCGCCGCCAGCGCCTGCGGCACGGGCATGCCGTAAGCGAAAATCGCCACAGCCAGCGCCAGCGCCAGGGTGACGGCGGCCGCCACGTGGCCCTTGATGCGCAGCGCCGCCAGGGCGATAAAGAAGAAAATGATGGGAACGGCTGCCGCCAGCGACGACAGCCACAAGCTGCCGAGCGGGGTATAAAGTTGGGTCCAGGTTTGCATGTCGGGTCTCCTCCGGTGGATGCGGGTTGAGTAAAAAAAACGGCTTTTGATGTAATTGTGTGTAGCGTGTTTTTTGCGGTGCTTCGGTGCTGCCGGGCGGGGCTATTCTTCCTGCCCCCGTGCGTTGAGCAGGTCGGCCAGGCTGCGCGGCGCCGGCGTCAAAGGCTTGCGGTGCTGCGTCCAGCCCAGTTGCGCGCGCGGCGTCAGCAGCCGCAGGCGCGTGGCGGCCCAGCGGAACAGGCGGTAGCTGGCGGGGCGCGCAAAGGCGCCGCTCCAGAAACGCCAGATCAGGCTTTCGCCGCGGCTGAACTTGGCGCCCTGGCCGCGCAGCGGATGGGCCACCTGTTCGCCGGGATTGCGGTTCGCCTCCGTGCGCAGGCGCACGAGCAGTTGCGGAATCGGGATGCGCACGGGGCACACTTCGCCGCAGGCGCCGCACAGGCTGGAAGCGGTGGCCAGGTCGGCCGTCGCGGCGAGCCCCAGCAAGTGGGGCGAGATGATCTTGCCGATCGGCCCCGGATACGTGGTGCCGTAGGCGTGGCCGCCGATGCGCGTATAAACGGGGCAGTGGTTCATGCAGGCGCCGCAGCGGATGCACTGCAAGGTGGCGCGCAGCTGCTCGTCCGCGTAGGCCTGGCTGCGGCCGTTATCGAGCAGCACCAGGTGCACTTCGCGCGGCCCATCCTTTTCACCCGCGCGGCGCGGGCCGGAAATCAGGTTGAAATAGGTGGTGATCGCCTGCCCCGTCGCGGAGCGCGTCAGGAGACTCGCCAGCGGCACGATATGTTCCAGCTTGGCCACCACCTTTTCCATGCCCATGATGGCGATGTGCACCTCCGGCACGGACGTCGTCAGGCGGCCATTGCCCTCGTTTTCCACCAGCCACAGGGTGCCCGTGTCGGCCGCCGCGAAGTTCACGCCCGACAGGCCGATATCGGCCTCGACGAAGGCGTGGCGCAGGGCGCGCCGGCCCGTCTGGATCAGGCTATCGACGTCTTCCGTGTAGGGCGCATCGGGGATATGCTCGGCGAACAGGCCGGCGATGTCCGCGCGGGTCTTGTGAATCGCCGGCATGACGATGTGCGACGGCTTCTCGCCGGCCAGCTGCACGATGTACTCGCCCATGTCCGATTCCAGGCAGGTCATGCCGCGCGCTTCCAGGTAGTGATTGAGCTCGATTTCCTCGCTGGCCATCGACTTGCCCTTGATGAAGCGCGTCGCCTGATTGCGCTGGGCGATGGCGTGGATGATGGCGTTGGCCTGCTCGCCATCCTCGGCCCAGTGCACCTGCACGCCGGCCGCCGTCAGCTTGTCTTCCAGCTGCACCAGCAGATCGGGCAGGCGCGCCAGCGCGTGCTGGCGCACAGCTTCGCCGATGTCGCGCAGGCGCTCCAGCTCATCGCCATCGGGGAATTGGGCGCTGCGTTTGTCCTGTAAAAAATCCATGGCGCCGCGAAAGCTCTGGCGCAGCTTCGGGTCCTCCAGCGCGGCGCGCGCGCGCGCGTGGAAGTCTGCCGGTTTGACGAATTGCAAGGGCTTGGCGTTCATGGCTGGCCTCCTTCATGGGCTGACAAGTCATCGATGATCAGCACCCACAGCCAGCGCGGGCCGTGCGCGCCATAGGCCAGGGTTTGCTGGATATCGGACGTTTTCGAGGGGCCAGACACCAGCACCAGGTTGGCCGGCATGCCGTCCGCCCAGCGCTCGGCGCGCGCCGCCGCGTGCAAGTCCGCGTGCAGGGTGCTCGCATACACGAGGCAAATGTGCAGCGGTGGCGCCAGCGACACCGTGCGCGGCGTGGCTGCGTCAGGTGCGATGACCAGGGTGCCGCTGGCGGCGATACCCGAACGGGCGACCGTGAAACCCGCGTCGACGCTATCGAACAACTCGCCCTTCCATTGCGCCAGGGGACGCTCAAAAGACAGCGCTTCTACGCCGGTCGGCAAGGCGGCGTTCAATGCCCGCCCTTCGGCGCTGCCGGCATCGAACAGCAGACGGTGCACGCCGTGCGCGCCCAGGCGCTGCGCCAGCATGGCGGGCCAGGCGTCTGCGCTCACGCAATCGACTTGCGCATGCGCGGCACGCAAGGCGGCCTGCATGGCGGCCATCTGCTGGTGCGGCGACTGCGGCGCTTGCGCGCGGCGTGCCTGGTAGTGGCTGTCGATGGCGACGTCGATGGTGTCCACCGCCACAGGCGAGGCGGGCTTGGCTGCGCGCAGCCGTCCCAGCATGCGTTCGCGGGCAGTCAGGGCCGCGCTCATGCCGCGCCTCCCGTGCGGCGCCACAAAAAACTGGCCAGGTGCTCGACGGGCAGCGGCGCGCCCTGGTGCTGCGCGGCGTGGCCGATATTGAGCAGGCAGCCGCAGTCGGCCGAGACGAGCCGGTCGCAGCCCGTGGCACAAGCCGAAGCGATCTTGTCGCTGACCATGGCGCCGGAAATGTCCGGGTGCTTCAATGAAAACGTGCCGCCAAAGCCGCAGCATTCCGATTCGCGCTGATGTTCGATGCGCGTCACGCCGGGCAAGGCGTCGACCAGGGCCACGCCGTGCTGGCGCGTGCCCATTTCGCGGCGCGCGCCGCACGAGGTATGCAGCACCACGTTTTCATCCGCCTGCCCGGGGTCGGCCAGGGCCAGGCTGGCCAGGTCGAGTTTCAGCACGCAGAGGAGAAATTCGCTCAGTTCATACACGCGTCCGGCCAGCTCCAACGCCTTGGGACCAGCGACCGGGTCGTCCTGGAACAGCTGCGGCCAGTGGTGGCGCATCATGCCGGCGCAGGAACCGGACGGCACGATCACGGGCCAGGGCTGCGCAAACAGGTCGAGCTGGGCGCGGGCCACGGCACGCGCCTGCTCCGGGTTGCCGCTGCTGTAGGCAGGCTGGCCGCAGCAGCTCTGCCCGCGCGGATAATGCACCAGCAAGCCTTCCCGCTCCAGCAGGCGCACCGCGTCGAGCCCCGCCTGCGGCACGAACAGGTCGACCAGGCAGGTGGCGAACAGGTACACCTGGAGCGGTGCGGGCGGATACTGGCGTGGCTGGCGCGGGTCTGGCTGCATGAGTGTGTCTCCCCGGCGCTCTGCATGTTGCTGCGGCGCCGCTGTGTGTTGTTAAGAATGACCGGTTCACGCATAATTCCAGCTTCCGCGAGCCACTTCAAATTGCTCGGACCACTTGAAAACAACAAACGAGACAACAGCGATGGCGACAGGCATGCAAACGCGGGGCAGGGTCGAAATGGTGATGCGCAGGCTGGAGACAGCCCTGCTGGACGGCAGCCTGCCGGCGGGCGCGCAACTGCCGGCCGAGCGCCTGCTGGCGCTGCAATATGGGGTCTCGCGCAATACCGTGCGCGAAGCGGTGCAGCGCCTGGCGGCGCGGGGACTGGTGCGCAGCCGGCGCGGCGCCGGTGTATTTGTGACAGATCAATTGCGCACCGGCATAGCCTCGCCGTGGAGCCAGCTGGTGGCCGACCACCCCGCCCTGCGCGACGACATCCTGGAATTTCGCCGCGTGCTGGAAGGAGCGACAGCCTATTTTGCGGCGCAACGGGCCAGCACCGGCGAGCGCGCGCTGATCATGGCGCTGCTGGCGGAGCTGGAACAGGCGCGCGCCAGCGACGACAAGCACGGCGAGGCGCAGGCCGATGCGCGGCTGCATGAAGTCATCGCGCAAGCGTCGCACAACACCATGTTCCTGCACTTGCACACCAGCATCATCGGCATGCTGCGCGAACATATCACCATCAATGGCACGGGCTTGCGCCAGCAGGACGACGCCACCTCGCTGCAACTGCTGTCGCAGCACCGCACCCTGTGCGAGGCCATCTGCGCCAGCCAGCCCGAGGAGGCGCGCACGGCCATGCAAAGCCACATCGATTTCGTCCGTACGCGCGTCACCAGCGAAGACGATGGAGGCCACTGGTAGGACCAGTACATGAACTCAAAGGCGGCAAAAACTGCTACCATCGCGCGCCGCCACTCACTTCACTCTCGCATGACCGTCCTTAGCCACACCCATCCGCTGGTACTCCAGCTGGAAAACGACTTGCTGCCCTTGTTCCGCGCCGCCCTGCCGCCACTCGTGGCCGCTGCGCCTCAGGTGCTCGCCTCCGTGTTCGCCTTTTCCAGCGGCACGGCCAGCGCTTTCGAGGATTATCATTTCGGCATTTCCTGCCTGCTAGGGGAAGTGCCCGAGGATGCACCGGAAGAAGTCGCCCTGCTGGTCAGCGTCACGGGACTCGACGCCAGCGCCCGGCTGAGCGCAAAAATCGTCTGGGGCCAGCCATCGGGCCTGGTGGAGGCGCAGACCGAGCTACTGGATGGCGAGCTGCCTGCCCTGCATGCGGCCCTGCCCGGCTTGCTGGCCAGCTTGCAACAGGCAGTCTGCCGTGGCAGGCCGAATGTGACAGGAGCATGAAAAAGTTCCAGGAAACAACAACTTACGATTTCCGTAGCGCAACTTTATTGACTTCCACTAGCCCTAGCCCCTATCCTTTCGGTTACGTTTGGTGAGAATGTGTGCATGTTCCTGCGAACATGCACACGGCGTCGCCTTGCTTGCGCAAAGTCCATTCCGCATTTATTTATTGCAACCATCAGGGCAACGTGCCTGGACGGCCGCTGCCGGCAAATACGGAGCCGACTGCCATGCCATCGAACCGCCATTTTCGTGGAACATCCTTGCTGGGCTGTGTCTTCCTTCTCGCCGCCATGCCCGTGCAGGCGCAGACCACGGACAGCGCTGCCGCCACCTTCAGCGCCAATGCCAGCCTCACCTCGCAATACATTTCACGCGGCTTTCGCCAGACCTGGGGTAAACCTGCGCTGCAAGCGGGTGCCGACTACGCGCACCCCAGCGGCTGGTCGCTGGGCACCTGGGTTTCCAGCGTCAGCGACCGTTATATCGAGGACGCGACCATCGAATGGGACCTGTATGGCGGCTACAGCGGCACGGTAGGCGAACTGGGCTACAGCGTGCTGACGTACTATTACAAGTATCCGGGCGCCGTCTACCGCGCCACAGGCGTCAAGTACGACTATGGCGAACTGTCGCTGGGCCTCAGCTACAAGATGCTGTATGCCAAGTACAACCATACCGTCACGCCGAACTTCTTTGGCATCACGAATGCGCGCGGCACGGGCTACCTGGACGTGGGCGCGAATGTCGACCTGGGCAATGCCTGGACCTTGAACCTGCACGCCGGCAATGGCCGGGTGGCGGGCACGGGTAATGCCATCTGGAACTGGCATGACGCCAAGGTCGGCGTCACCAGAACCTTCGACGGCGGCTGGAGCGCCGGCGCCGCCGTCACGCGCGCCTGGGGCGCCACCGATGCCTACGACCATTACACCCTGGGTATCCCGAATGCGGCCGGCCAGTTTGACACGTCCAACCCCGCCGCCGCCACGCTGGTCGTGGCCATCAGCAAGACGTTCTAGGCGCGCCACACGCGCCGCCCAAGATACCGATACACATCCCCATCAAGGAACAGCATCATGCAACTTTCTCTCAACAGCAAAATCTGCGTCGCCGCTACCGCGCTCGCCATCCTCAGCCTGGGCGTCACGGCGACGGTGATCGGCTACAAGAGCAGCGCCAGCGCCGAGGCAGCCGCTTTGGCACTGGCGCACACGTCGGCGCGCGAAGTGGCGGGCGCTCTGCAGGCGCGCATCGCCAGCAACCTGGCCAGCGTCAGCAGCCTGGCCGGCGCCATGCGCGGCACGAAAAGCGCGAACCTGCCCCTGCAGCGCGAGCAGATCAATGAACTGACCAAGGCCACCCTGAGCAGCTCGGAAGACTTGCTGGGCGCGGCCGTAACGTGGGAACCGAACGCGCTCGACGGCAAGGATGCGGAATTTGCCAACCAAAAACCGAACTACGACGCCAGCGGCCGCTTCATGCCCTACTGGACACGGGGCGCCGGCGGCAAGCTGCAAGTCGAACCGATCGTCTTCGATCCGAAACCGGGCGCCAACGACTGGTATGACGTGCCCAAGCGCACGGGTAAAACCTTCTTTACGGAACCGTATATCTACCCCGTCGATGGCAAGAATGTCCTGATGGCCTCGCTGGTGACGCCCATCATGATCGACGGCAGCTTCAAGGGCACGGCCAGCGCCGACTTCATGCTCACGCGCCTGGCGAAAATCCTGGCCGACCTGAAAGTGATCGAGGGCGGCAAGCTGGCGCTGATCTCGAACGGCGGCCTGTACGCCAGCCACCCCGTGCCTGAGCGGCTGGGCAAGAAGGCCGACGACGTGCCGGCCGCCGGTCTGGAAAAGGTACGCCAGGGCCAGGCGTATGAATACGAGGATGACCAAGGCTACATCCATTTGCTGCAGCCGCTGCAGATCCACCCCGACATCGCGCCCTGGAGCGTGGAACTGAACTTCCCGAAAAGCGTGGCCACCGCCTCGGCGCGCGAGCTGATGACCTACACCCTGATCGTCGCCCTGCTGTGCGCGGCAGCCACGGCCGGTATCCTGATCCTCGTCGTCAACCAGCTGACGCGCCCCCTGCGCACCCTGGGCCGCACCATGACGGACCTGTCCAGCGGCGACGCCGACCTGCGCGTCAAACTGGAAGTCAAGGGCACCGACGAGCTGGCCGTCATCGGCAAGGGTTTCAACGCCTTCGTGGAAAAGATTCACGCCGTGCTGCTGCAAGTGCAAGCCAGCGCTGACAATGTGGCCCGCGCCAGCGCGGAAATTGCACAAGGCAATAACGACCTGTCGGCCCGCACGGAACAGCAAGCCAGTTCGCTGGAAGAGACGGCCGCCTCGGTAGAAGAGCTGACGGGCACCGTCAAGGAAAACGCCGACCATGCGCGCCAGGCGAATCAATTGGCAGCTTCCGCGTCCAGCGTGGCACAAAAGAGCGGCGAAGTGGTCGGCAAGGTGATAGCCACCATGACCTCGATCAATGACTCGTCGAACAAGATCGTCGACATCATCAGTGTGATTGACGGCATCGCCTTCCAGACGAATATCCTGGCGCTGAACGCCGCCGTGGAAGCGGCGCGCGCGGGCGAACAGGGGCGCGGTTTCGCCGTCGTCGCCACGGAAGTGCGCAACCTGGCACAGCGCTCGGCCGCGGCGGCCAAGGAAATCAAGCTGCTGATCGACGATTCCGTGGGCAAGGTGGCTGCAGGCAGCAAACTCGTCGATGAAGCGGGCGCCACCATGGAGCAGGTGGTCGACAGCGTGCGCAAGGTCACCGCCATCATGGCTGACATCAGCGTCGCCACCACCGAGCAAAGCGACGGCATCGCCCAGGTCAACCAGGCGCTGGCGCAGATGGATGGCGTGACGCAGCAAAACGCGGCCCTGGTCGAGGAAGCGGCGGCGGCCGCCGAAAGCTTGCAAGACCAGGCCAGCCATCTGGCCGAGGTGGTCAGCGTGTTCAAGCTGGGCGAGCAGGTGCGCCAGGCGGCACCAGCAGCAAGCGTGGCGACGCCGCGCGCCGCCACGCCAACAACACCGGCGCCCGCCAAGCGCCTGAGCATCGCCAAGCCGCAAGCGGCACAGCGTGCGCCCGCCAAGGCACCGGCAGGGGATGACTGGGAAGAATTTTAAGCCTGCCATCTCTGGCGGCGGCCGGCGCCATTATCAGGCGCCGGCATTCCCTTCACCTGCTGCATTCGCAAGACAATGGCGCTCTGTATATGCGCCCCTATCAATACGTGCTTCATTCATGATTATGCGCGGCACTCCACCCGTTTCTTCTCGCCGTCATTTAATGGCAGCACTTGAGATTGCATTCATATCCCGCCACAAAGATCGGCTTTGTTAATGGTATCTGCCACAGTGGTCTTGACTGGCTGTGGTGGTGGTGGCCGTGCCGGTAGTGTTGACGTCGCTGTCCCGCCAGTGGTGCTCGCGCCCCTTCCTGCACTGGCCGCTTATGTTGATACTTGGCAACCCGCTTGTGAAAACCAGTACCGCCAGCTCCCGATTGCAACGGCCCCGTGCAGTTCAGCGCGTCACCGCGACATGATCCAAATCAAGTCAGCGATAGATTCGGCGAGAATTGCCGCTGATTAATAATCCTATAATCAGGCCGCGTTGACGGCACGCCCTGCTGCCGGATGAAAAAGGATGATGAATGAAAAAATTACTGGCTGTATTGGCTGGCTCGGCCGCAACACTCCTGGCTGGCTGCGGTGGTGGTGACAGCGGTACGGTGCAACAGCTTGCCGGCGAGTCCGGCAGCACTTCGCCGCTGGCCGCGTATGTCGGCACCTGGCAGTCGGCCTGCGACCATCACGACCGCCAATTGCTCGTCATCGCGTTGAAGAGCGACGGCAGCGGTTCGCTGGAACTGACGCCGACCGGCGAAACGTACTTCAAGGCCGATTGCTCCGGCCCCGTGGTCGCGACAGACGGCATGAGCGCGACGATCACCGGCAAGCCGGATGGCACAGCCGACATGCTGATCAAGCTGGCGGAAAACGCCACAGCAACGAGCTTGCGCGTCGACAAGATCACCTCGTCGGTCCCGGCCTATACGTTCCTGAGGAGCGGTACTACCGTAAAATATGTGCAGATGGATGGCAAGAACAACTGGTGCGTTGACGTGGACAATGGCGCTTCCTGCATGCAGGACGACGGCATGCAGCCGGCATTAAGCGTCCCCGGCGGCCTGTCTTTGCGCGCTAACGACCTGTACACGGTGATGCTGGACAAGGGCGCGTATGTGCTGGACATGCACTACGTCAAAAAATAAACGCTTGATCTGCTGTGGGGCCGCCCGGCCCTGCAGCTTGCCACAGCCGCGCCATCCCGCCCGCCGCCGCATCGACTTGAGGCCATTAGCGAGTGTATGTGCAGAATCGAACATACATTGCGAAAATACAAAGCTATTCTGTTGAAAAACAGGAGCTTGCCATGCCGCCCAATGCCTTTCCCCTACCGTCCAACGCTGCACTGGCCGCCCTGCTGCAGCCACAGGACAGCGCTTTCCACCCCATCGAAGGTTTGCAGCGTCTGCGCGACGCGGGGCTGGATCAATTACCCCTGCCCGGCCACGGCTCCACGCTGCAGCGCTGGCAAATGCTGGCCGCCATCGCCGCCATCGACCTTTCTCTGCTCAAGCTGTACGAGGGCCATACCGATGCGCTGGCCATCCTGGCGGAGATCGACGGGCCCGGCGCACCGACCGGCAGCAACTGGGGCGTATGGTGCGCGGAAATGCCGGGCGCGCGCGTACAGTTGCAGCAGGCGGCCGATGGCCGCTATGTGCTCGATGGCCGCAAGGCCTGGTGCTCGGGGGCGAATGGACTCAGCCACGCCTTGGTCAGTTGCTGGAATGAGGAAGGCCAGGCCTGCCTGGCCTCCGTGGCGCTGTCGCAGCCGGGAGTGCACGTCACGGATGAAGGCTGGCAAGCCGTCGGCATGCTAGCCTGCGCCAGCGTCGACGTGACCTTTTCCGGCGCGCGGGCCTTTCCCGTGGGCCCGCCGGGCGCCTACCTGGAGCGCCCCGGCTTCTGGCATGGCGGCGCCGGCATCGCAGCCGCCTGGTATGGCGCGGCCTGCGCCGTCGCCAGCCACCTGCATGCGCGCGCGCAGCACGCTGCCCCCGATCCCGTGCGCCTGGCGCAACTGGGCCAGATCGACTGCGCATTGCGCGCCACCGGCGCCCTGCTGCGCGAAGGCGCCGCCGAAATCGACGCACAGCCGCAGCGCGACGCCATGGGCCTGGCCCTGCGTCTGCGCCTGGCGGTGGAAGACGCCGCCACCCAAGTCCTGCACCTGGCCACGCGTGCACTGGGCGCCGGCCCCCTGTGCCGCGATGCCCGCTTTGCACGCCTGGCGGCCGACCTGCCCGTCTTTCTGCGCCAGAGCCACGCCGAACGCGATCAGGCCGTGCTGGGCGGTATCGTCGCCGGCGCCGAAGACCACCCGTGGGCACTTTGACATGCTCGCCCATCCCGATACGCATGCGCGCCGCATCGAAGGCAGCGGCACGCCGGACCATGTATGGCTATCCTGGCGGGGGTTGAACGACCTGCCCACCATCAGCGCGCACGCACTGGTGCCGCCAGGGACGCGCGCCGTCATCGTCGCGCCCCATCCCGACGATGAAATCCTCGCCTGCGGCGGCTTGCTGCAACTGCTGGCGGCGCAGGGCAGCGAACTGCTGCTCATCGCCGTCACCGATGGCGACGCCAGCCACCCGGGCTCGCCGCTCTGGCCACAGGATCGCCTGCGCCAGGTACGCCCGCAAGAGTCCGCGCAGGCGCTGGCCGCACTGGGACTGGCGTCGCCCGCATGGCTGCGCCTGCACCTGCCCGATGGCGGCGTGGCCGGCATGACACCACACCTGAGCACCACATTGGCAGCGCAGCTGCGTCCCGGCGACAGAGTCTTCACCACCTGGCGCCTGGACGGCCACCCGGACCATGACGCATGCGGCCGGGCTTGCGCTTCGGCATGTGCGGCCAGCGGCGTCACCCTGGTGGAAATGCCCATCTGGGGCTGGCACTGGGCCGCACCGGGCGACATGCGCGTGCCGTGGCATCGCGCACACCGCCTGCCCTTGCCAGCCCATATCCTGCAGCGCAAGCGCGACGCCCTGCACTGCTTCGCCAGCCAGATGCAGGACGATCCGTTGACGGGCCGCCCCGCCATCGTCGCCGGCGACGCCTTGCGGCGCCTGCTGCATGCCTGGGAGGTGTATTTTCTATGAACGCATCTTTCATGCCGGACGAGCAGCGCGGCAGCTATTTCGAACAACTGTATCGCCAGGATGCCGACCCGTGGCGGGTGCGCCAGCGCTGGTACGAAGAGCGCAAGCGCGCCCTGCTGCTGGCCAGCCTGCCACAGCGGCGCTACCGCCACGCCTATGAACCAGGCTGCGGCAATGGTGAACTAACGCTCGAACTGGCGCGGCGCTGCGACCGCGTGCTGGCAGCCGACCTTTCGGCCGAAGCGCTGCGGCTGGCGCAGCAGCGCCTGCTGGACGCGGGATGCGGCGGCAACGTCGTCCTCGCGCAGCACCGGCTGCCGCAGGACTGGCCGCGCATCCTGCCCGGCGCCGACAAATTCGACCTGATCGTCCTGAGCGAGATCGCCTATTACCTGTCCCCGGAAGAACTGGCACGCGTGGTCGAACACAGCATTGCCAGCCTGGCGCCGGGCGGCAGCATCGTCTTGTGCCACTGGCGCGCGCCGTTTGCGCAGCGCATCATCTCAACCGTGCGCGTGCATGCGGCGTTCCAGGATGCGCCCGGCCTGCACCGCGTGCTGCGCCACGAAGAAACCGACTTTCTGCTGGGGATCTGGTCGAACGATATGCGCTCGGTGGCGCAATGCGAGGGCTTCGCATGATAGGCGTCGTCGTACCCGTGCATAACGAGGAAGCGTGCCTGGGCGCCTGCCTGGAAGCGTTACGCCTTGCCGCCACCTGTCCCTTGCTGCATGGCGAGGCGGTGTGCATCGTCATCGTGCTCGATACCTGCAGTGACCAGTCGCAGCGCATCGTGCTGGAGCATGCCATGCAGGCGGACCTGCGCTGGCGTCTCGACTGCATCGCCATCAATGCGCAGAACGTGGGCACCGCGCGCGCGGCCGGCGCGCAGCAACTGCTGCAGCGCGGTGCCCGCTGGCTGGCCTTTACGGATGCGGATACGCGCGTATCGCCCTCCTGGCTGAGCGCCCAACTGGGCCTGGACGCCGATGCCGTCTGCGGCACTGTGGCGGTGGACGACTGGTCGCCGCATGGGCCAAACGCCGCTGCGCTGCGCCAGCACTTCGCGCACACCTACACCGATGCCGACGGCCACCGCCACATCCATGGCGCCAACTTCGGCGTACGCGCCAGTGCCTACCTGCGCGCTGGCGGCTTTGCGCCATTGGCCTGCAGCGAGGACGTGGCCATGGTCGCCGCGCTGCAAGAATGCGGCGCGCACATCGCCTGGAGCGCCGCACCGCGCGTCACCACCAGTGCCCGCCGCCATGCGCGGGCAAGGGGCGGCTTCGGCGATACTTTGCTGCAGGTGGTGGCGGCGATGGAATCGTCACCACTCCTGACGCTGACATAGCCTCAAAAAAGATCGCCGGGCCGGTTTTTTTCCGGTCCGGCGATCAGGTTTGTCCTTGCTACTTGATTACTTCAGCGGCATGGCGATACCGAACATCACCGATTGGGTACGCCCGCTATCGATATTCAGATTGCTGTTGTAGTCCAGCGTGATGGTCATGCCATTCGACAGCAGCAGCTTCACGCCCAGCCCCGCCGTCCAGTTGCCCGTCTGCTGCGGCAAGGTGCGGATCACATACACGGGACCGTCCGCCGCCAGGTCGGCATACGCCAGGCGCGCATCATCGGCGCCCTGGAACTGGTGGCGGTACTCGAGCCGCGCACGCGGGAACCACGTGCCCAGGCCTCCCACGTACAAGCCCTCGGCCCGCACACCCAGCGCGCCGATGCGCGAACGCACGGTTTGCTTGAAGTAGCTCAAGGCATTGATGCCCGCCGCCTTCTCCGTGTACGGATCGAGCTTGGCCGACATCAGTTCCACCCGGCCATATGGGGACCACATCCATGTTTCATGGCGCATCTCGATACCGCCGACGACTGCACCGAACACTTGCTTGCCGTCGCGTTCACCCGTGGCGAAACCGCTGCCATCGCTCAGGTAGCGCGAGGCGTCGTATTGCAAGGTGCCATAGCCGAGCACACCGTCGAGGAAGACGCCTTTGCTTGGGCGCAGGGTGCCATACACGGCCGCCACGGCGCTGTCGGCCGTGCTGCGGCTGCCGTTCTGGCCCACGTCGCTGCGGTCATGGCTGAAGCCGGCACCCACGCCCAGGGTGGCCAGGTCGCTGAGACGGTAATCGCCGCCCACGCTGACGCCATTGGTGCGGAAACGGAAGCCCGTCTCGCGGCCATTCACATAGTGCTGGCCGAAATCGACCGCGCCACCAAGCCACAGCGATAAGGCCTGCTTCTGCCTGTCCGGCTTCTGCGGCATGTCCGGCAAGCCATTTGTAGCCTGGCCGACATCCACACCGCCCGCCTGTCTGTCGCTACTGAAACCAGTATCAGTTTGGCGCAAGGCTGCCTTGCGCATATATGGTTTCACGGCCGTACCAAACACGCGGTCTGCTTCCTGCTCCTGCCAGCGCGCCAGCGCCGCCGTCGGGTTGCCACTGTCGTTCGGCGGCGTCATGCTCAGACCGAAGTTGGAACGTCCCCAGCCGTCACCATGCAGGCTTTCCAGGCGCTGCGTGAAGTTCGACAGCTGCGCGCTGGCGAAACGCCGTGCCGCATCGGCTTGCGCCGCCTGCAAGCCGATCACTTCCGGATCGAGCGACGGATCGCGACGCGCCGTCACGGTCACGTTGACCACGCCCGGCTTCGAGGTGGCAAAGGCATTGCTCAGGGTGTAGCTGACGACAGCCGCGCCGGCAAACTTGCCCGACGCAGCAAAGCTCAGCTGGTACGACGGCTTGCCGGCCGTGCCCACGTCGCGCACCTCCGCCTTGCCCGCCTCCGCCGGCGTGACGCTGAGCACATTGGCCGCCGTGAACGGACCGCCCGTGGCGCCCGCAGTGAGATCGACGGTCACCGTCAGGCCGGCCACCACCGTGGCGCTCTGGTCGAGCACTTGCGGCATCGGATTGACCCTGATCGTCGATTTCACCGGCGCCGAAGTGCCGAACACGTTCGACACGGTGTAGCCGATGCTGATGTCGCCGCTGGTGTTGATGCCTGGCGTGTAGACGATATCCATGCCGCTGACCGTTGCCGTGCCGCTGACGGGCTGCGTGGTGATGGCCACTGCCGTGAACGGGCCGCCGGTGGCGCCTTCCGTCACATGCAGGGTCACCGGCGTGCCGGCCAATACCGTCGCCGTTTTGGCGACAGGCACGGGCACTGGCTGCGGCGCCACCGTCACGCTGACCGTGGCCGGCGCGGACGTGCCGCCAGGGCCCGTGACCGTGTAGCTGAAGGCGTCAGGACCAAAGTAGTCGGCATTCGGCACATACGTCAACTTGAAGCTCGCGCCCACGGCGCGCGCCATGCGCGCCAACGCCCCCGTCGATACCACCGTGACGCGCCCATGCCGCGGCGGCGTGACGATGGTGACGTCGGTGATCGGGCTGCCATCGGTGGAAGCGATGGTCAGGCTCAACTCCTGGTTGACCGAGGTCGTCGCCGTTTCATTGGCAATCGGTGGCGGCGCCTGGTTCACCTGCAGGGTCAACGCTTGCTGCACCGTGAACTGGTGTGCATCCCTGGCCTGCAAGGTGAAGTTGTAACTGCCCGCCACCGTCGGCGTGCCGCTGACGATGCCGGTCGCCGCATCAAGCACCAGGCCGGTTGGCAAGGTGCCGCTGCTCAGGGAATATGCATAGGGCGCGATGCCGCCGGCTGCCGTGAACTGCTGGCTGTAGGCGTCGCCGGCGCGAATGCCGGTCAGGCTGGAGGGCGTGAGCGTCAAGGCTGGCGCGGCCACCGTCAGCGTATAGTTTTTGCTGACGCTGAATGGTGCCCCTACACCCGTGCTGCTATCCGTGACCTTGATGCTGAACGGGAAACTGCCGGCCACATTCGTCGTGCCGGAGAGTACGCCCGTCGCTGCGTTCAGGCTCAGGCCGACAGGCAAGCTACCAACCACGGCATAGCTATATGGCGCCGTGCCGCCCGTGCCCGTCAAGGTGGTGCTGTAGGCCGCTTCCGCCGTCGGATTGGGCAGGCTGGCTGGCATCAGAGCGAGCGTTGCCGAAGCTACAGTCAAGGTATAGTTTTTCGTCGCCGTGAACTGACGTGCATCCTTCACTTGAACGGTCAGCGCAAAACTACCGGCTGCCGTTGGCGTACCGCTCAGCACACCGCTTGCGCTCAGCGCCAGACCGGCTGGCACGCTACCGGAAACCGTAAAAGCGTATGATTCGATACCGCCGGTGGCCGTCAATTGCTGGCTGTAAGCGGTACCAACTGTGGCGGCCGGCAAGCTGGCTGGCGTGATGTCCATCGCGGATGTCACCGTCAAGGCATAGCTTTGCGCTGCCTGGGCATTCACGCCAGCCACTGCGGCCTGCGTCGCGGTGATGCTGCTGGTACCAGCGGCAACGGGCGTGATGACGCCAGAGCTGCTGACGGTCGCCACGCCCGCATTCGAACTGGTATAGCTGATGGCGCCATAGCTGCCGCCCGCAAGGCTGGAAGTAGCCGCATTGGTAAAGCTATTCCCCAATGGAACGGAAGCCGCAGTCGGTGTCGCAAACGTGATGACACCGGTCGGGATATACGTGAATTGATCCGCCACGCTGCTGGCACTGGTGCCGCCAACCGTAGTGACCTTCACGTCCACCACGCCCAAGCTGCCCGATGGACTGGTGGCCGTGATCTGCGTAGCACTGTTGACCGTGAAGCTGGTGGCATTGGCGCTGCCGAATCGCACCACCGTGGCGCCGGCAAAGCCCGTGCCGGTGACGACGACGCTGGTGCCGCCGGTGATGGCGCCGGAAGCGGGCGCAATGCCGGTGACAGCCGGTACCACCACATAGGTGAACTGATCTGACGCGCTGGTAGCGCTGGTGCCGCCTGTCGTGGTGATGCGCACATCGATCGTGCCGGTGCCAGCCGGCGCCGTCGCTGTAATCTGCGAGGCACTGTTGACCGTGAAGCTGCTCGCCGCCGTGGCACCAAACGTCACCGCCGTGGCGCCGGAAAAGCCTGAGCCGTTGATCGTGACGCTGGTGCCGCCCGTCGTTGGACCGGACGCTGGCGACAGGCCGCTCACCACTGGCGCGCCCACATACGTGAATTGGTCCGCTGCAACCGCGGCACTGGTACCGCCCGTGGTGGTGATCCGCACATCGACCGTGCCGGAACCCGCCGGCGCCGTCGCCGTGATCTGCGTGGCGCTGTTGACCGTGAAACCGGTCGCCGCCGTGGCGCCGAAGGTCACAGCTGCCGCGCCCGAAAAATTAGTACCGGTGATGATGACCGTCGTGCCCCCGGTCGCCGGACCGGAGGTGGGCAAAATGCTGGTGACCACCGGTGCCGCCACATAGGTAAATTGATCGGCCCCGCTGGTAACGCTGGTGCCCCCCGCCGTGGTGACGCGTACGTCGACCGTGCCGGAACCCGCTGGCGCCGTCGCCGTGATCTGCGTGGCGCTGTTGACCGTGAAACCGGTGGCCGCCGTGGCGCCGAACGTCACCGCCGTCGCACCGCCAAAATTCGAGCCAGTGACGATGACCGTGGTGCCGCCCGTCGACGGACCGGAGGTGGGCGAAATGCCACTCACCACGGGCCGTGCCACATAGGTAAATTGATCGGCAACACTGGTGGCGCTGGTGCCGCCTGGCGTGGTGATGCGCACGTCTACCGTGCCACTGCCCGCTGGCGCCGTCGCCGTGATCTGCGTGGCGCTATTAACCGTGAAACCGGTCGCCGCCGTAGCGCCGAAGGTGACAGCTACCGCGCCCGAAAAATTAGTGCCGGTGATGATGACCGTCGTGCCGCCGGTCGCCGGACCGGAGGTGGGTGAAATGCTGGTGACCACAGGTGCCGCCACATAGGTAAATTGATCGGCCCCGCTGGTAGCGCTGGTGCCCCCCGCCGTGGTGACGCGTACGTCGACCGTGCCGGAACCCGCTGGCGCCGTCGCCGTGATCTGCGTGGCGCTGTTGACCGTGAAACCGGTGGCCGCCGTGGCGCCGAACGTCACCGCCGTCGCGCCGCCAAAATTCGAGCCGGTGACGATGACCGTGGTGCCGCCCGTCGACGGACCGGAGGTGGGCGAAATGCTGGTGAGTACGGGTGCCGCCAAGTAGGTAAATTGATCGGCCCCGCTGGTGGCGCTGGTGCCGTTTGGCGTGGTGACGCGTACGTCGACCGTGCCTGAGCCCGCGGGCGCCGTCGCCGTGATCTGCGTGGCGCTGTTGACCGTGAAACCGGTCGCCGCCGTGGCGCCGAACGTCACCGCCGTCGCGCCGCCAAAATTCGAGCCAGTGATGATGACCGTCGTGCCGCCCGTCGACGGACCGGATGTGGGTGAAATGCTGGTGACCCCCGGTGCCGCCACATAGGTGAACTGGTCTGCACCGCTGGTAGCGCTGGTGCCACCGCCGGTAGTGACGGTGATATCCACCGTACCAGTGCCAGCAGGCGAAGTGGCTGTAATTTGTGTGGGGCTATTGACTGTAAAGCTGCTGGCATTGCTGGCGCCAAACTTCACAGCCCCTGCACCCGTCAGGTTGGTACCGGTGATGACCACGCTGGTGCCACCCGCAGTGGAGCCAGTGGAGGGCGAAATACTGCCCACCGTAGGGATAGGTGCGGCATTGATCGTCAGGCTGATGCTGATTGTCTTGGAATAAGGACCACCGCCAGCCGTGCTGTCCGTAGATTTCAAGACAAAATTAGAAGTGCCTGTGGCAGTAGGCGTCCCCGACAACAGGCCGCTGCCTGACAAACTCAAGCCTGTCGGCAAGGCGCCGGACTCCACCACATAAGTGTAGCCAGAGGTACCGCCGCTGGTACTGAACTGCTGGCTATAAGTCTGTGACACGGCTCCTGCGGGCGGACTTGCTGGCGTAATCGCCAGCACAGGTGCGGCCACCGTAAATGAATAATTCTTGGTGGTAGTGAGCGCTGTAGGCATGGTCGAATCCGCGATCTGCACCCCAAATACAAACACCCCGCTCTCCCTCGGTGTGCCGGAAATAATGCCGGTGGACGACAAACTCATCCCTACCGGCAAGGCGGAGGAGAGAGTGTAGGAATAAGGAGCGATGCCACCGGTTGAACTAATATTTTGGTTATAGCTCACACTAATCACAGGAGCGGCCAAGCTTGCAGGCGTCACCGTGATGGGGCTAGATGGTGGCAAAATAGTCACTACAAAAATGATATCACCAGCAATGTCATCCCTCAGGGTAAAGGTATCGGAAGTAGCTCCGTCACCATTATTGGTGTAATACACGATGCCGTCGCCATTACCCGCGACGTTAGGGATACTGCCATGCGAAGGCGGCACGGGCATACCCGTAAAGCCGAACGGCGTACATCCTGACAGGTCTATCGTGTGGACTGCGCCTGAAGCCACCGTGAAGCTTTGGTTGGGAGGGCACTCTATACTGGGCCCTGCCGCCTGCGCTGGGCTGTTGCTCAAGGCCAACATCAGCAGGCATAGCCAGGCTAACAGTTTTATCGAACTGGACTCTAATCTGGACATCAAGCTGGCGCCGCCTGCCCCAGTGCCAATTATTTGCTGTCGATGATGTGCGGGAAGAAAATGAGAAAAGAGGCGAAGCAAACGATGAAATATGCCGTTGCAAAGAAATAACATTATTTCTCCCGCGCAGAATTTTTTTGAACCAGAATTGGATAGGAATCTGAATCACAAATGATGCTAAAAAACACATTCCACCGGGACAACAAATATTTACACTTGTCTTATGTCAACGTATGCTACCTTGCGTAGCTAATAAAGCAACTGGAAAAAGGAGCATACTAAAAAACAACAATAGTGCCAAATTTGAAATATAAGCAATCACACCGGAACCCCCCACTTGACACCTGGAGAACAAAAATGGCTGATGTTTATGTTGGACAAATAATGATGAGCGGATTCGCATTTGCACCGCGCGGTTTTGCACTCTGTAACGGGCAAATTCTGCCTATTCAGCAAAATCAAGCCCTGTTTTCACTGCTGGGGACTACCTACGGCGGCAATGGCACAACGACATTTGGATTGCCTAATTTACAAGGAACTGTGCCCATCCATGCGGGTCCATCGGTCGATGCAACATGGCAACCCAGCAACTATCCCTTAGGTACCCGCGCCGGCGTAGAAACTGTCAACTTGACAGTGACTCAGATTCCCGTGCATTTACATACCGCCACTGCCTTGAGCACGGCAGCGACCTTGAAGAATCCCAGCAACGCGCTATTTGGCGATAGTGGCACGGCAGCCATTTATGGCAGTGCATCGGGCGCCAGGGTGACGCTGGCGAGCCAGACTCTGGGCACGACGGGCGGCAACCTGCCGCATCCGAACATGCAGCCATTCCGTGTCATCAATTTCTCCATCGCCTTGAACGGCATCTACCCTAGCCGCAATTAATCCAGCCACCATTCCCGGAGATAGCCATGAGCACACCTTATATAGGCGAGATCCGCCTGTTTGCCTTTCCCCGTATTCCCAATGGCTGGCTGGCCTGCGATGGCAGCTCGGTATCGATTGCCGACAATGAAACCTTGTTCACCTTGCTGGGGACCACCTTTGGCGGCGATGGCGTCAGCACTTTCGGCGTGCCTGACCTGCGCGGCCAGGTTCCTGTGCACCAGGGCACGGGACCACAATTGACGACACGGGTACTGGGCCAGAATGGCGGTACCGAGCAAGTGACTCTGCTGGCGACCCAATTGCCGCAGCATACGCATGAATTCAATGTGAGTAGTGCACTGGCCACTGCCTCTGCACCGGCAAGTAGCCTGCTGCTGGCAGCTCCGGCCAATAACGACAAGATGTACACCAGCAGCCTGGCTGGCCTCACCTCGTATCCACTATCGCAGGCCGCAATCACTTATACGGGCGGCAATCAGCCGCACGACAATACGATGCCAACCCTGACCGCATCATTTTGTATCGCTGCGTTCGGCATTTATCCATCCCAGCAGTAACAGCTTCCGTGCAGACAAGGCACCACCACAGGTGCGCATTGCCAACCAAACTGACCAGGAGAACCTATCGTGACATCACCATTCCTCGGCGAGATACAAGTCTTTGGCTTCAATTATGCCCCGGCTGGCTGGGCCAGCTGTAATGGCGCCACCCTGCAGATACGTCAATACACCGCCCTGTTCTCATTGATCGGCACGCAATATGGTGGAGATGGAGTAACAACCTTCCAATTGCCCAACTTCACGGGACGCGCGCCCTGCGGCCAGGGTCAGGGGCCAGCCCTGACAGCACGCACCATAGGCGACACATTCGGCAGCGAAAGCGTGCAACTCGATGTGACGCAAATTCCCGGCCACACCCATCAGCTCACTGTTGCGCGTCAACCGAATACGAGCTTGCAACACAATGTTCCATTGACTAATGACGGTTTGATTACCATCGGTAGCGTGAATACTTTCTTGCCGGCGGCAGCCCCTTCCACCACGTTTGCTGCCGAGGCGATCTCTCCCGCGGGAGGCAACCAGGCACACGAAAATCGTCAGCCGCTGCTGGCATTGAACTTCTGTATCGCCTTGCAAGGTGAATTTCCTGCATTTGGCTAATTACATCTATACAGGGACAGGCAATGCCATCGCGGCAATGCCTGGCCTGCCCCTTCTTTAGTTGAACACCGCCTGATACAGGAAACCTTGACCATCACGCGCCACCGGCACCAGGAAGATGCCAACCTCGCCCAACGCATCATGCTGCAGCAGAAAGATCTTTTGGTTGAAGAGGATGGGGGAACTATGATGGAACAACAAGCTGAACGGCGCGCGCAGCATGCCCTCGATCGTGGCGGACTGCAAGGGACACACCTCCTTCAAGATGAAAGCGGCATTCCCGTCGTTGGCAGAGATAAAGGTATCGTTGACGCGCGTGGCGAAGTGTTCCAGAGTCAATACATTCATCATTGCAGGTATTCCATTCCATGAACGCTGTGATTGAAGCAACGATTTATTCTACTGGAAGCATTGCCTCTTTGGCACAACTTTTAACATGCAATTATCCCCATCTGCGCTCGGCAGCAATGCGGCCGCTCGGGCCATCAAGCCCGGCCGCCGGCACCGCAACTACCATGTAGCTTAGGCCACCTAGCGCATCGCTTCCAGCAAACCCGGCGCAAATTCGGCGCCGTGCCTGACCTGCGCGGTGGATGCCTTCAGCGTGGCGCCGATCGGTTCCGCGCGGCAAGCCAGGCATAGGCCCTGGAAGTTTTCCGTCACCGCATTGAAAGCGATGTTGTTCACGGGCCGGGCAAAGCCGTGGCCTTCGTCGGGAAATAGCACGTACGTGACGGGGATATTCTTCGCCGCCATGGCTGCCACGATCTGGTCCGATTCGGCCACGTTGACGCGGGGGGCGTTCGCCCACTGGCCGATCAGCAGCGGTCGCTGGATATTCTGCGCAAAGTTCAACGGCGAGCGTTCCATCAGCAGCGCCTTGCCTTCTTCCGTGGCCGGGTCGCCCATGCGCTTGTAAAACTGCTGCTTGCCCGCTTCCCAGTAAGGCGGGATGGTTTCAGCAGGGTAAACAGGTTCGACGGGCCGACGATGTCGACGCCACAGGCAAAGGTCGTCGGCGTGAATGCCATGCCGGCCAGGGTGGCGTAGCCGCCATGCGAGCCACCCATGATGGCCGCCTTGTCGGCCGAGGTCACGTCACTCGTCACGGCCCATTGCACCGCGTCAAGCAGGTCGTCATGCATCGTGCGGCCCCACTGCAGGTCGCCGGCCGAGATGAATTGCGTGCCGAAGCCCGTCGCCCCCCGGTAATTCACCGGCAGCACAGCGTAGCCGCGCTGCTGGGCAGTTCGCACCTTGTGGAAGGCTCGATGCCACATGCCTGCGTGGAGTTCAAAGAAAATAAGCTGAGTAACTACGGCAAGGACAAGCACGTGATTGCGGATGTTTCCGAGATTCCGATGGCGTTACCCTGGCTAGAATAAAGCCCGACTTTTGCAAATAGCCGCCATCCTCTGTCAGCGCTGAATGGCTGCTTTCGCCCCATTGCAGCCGTTGGGAATCGCTGGGAAGTGCGGTTTGAAGCGGTGGCTAAGGTTCTTCGTCTGCTCAGGTGTGTAATGCTCAACGACTTGAACCGTGTCGGATAATTGAATAAGAGGGTAGTGTTCCCGCATCCCCTTGAGCATTACCATTGGCGGCCACATGGCCTCCATGCCGCAGAACGCGGCGGCCTTATTTAAAGGCATGTACGTGCAGCGGGTGACCCATACGACAGCCGTTTGACTAGGTTTTCCTTCGCACTCATAACGCAGATAGCCCGGTTCAATGTGCAATTCGCCGAAGCGGATCGTCGACCTCTTGTTTCCATTTAGCAAATCTGGGAAAAGTCGAGAGACCACCATCAAAGTTTGCATGCTTGACTCCTTGGTAAGCAAATAAAATGATCTGCTTTAAATTTGATGGAGACTCTTGGCCAGCCATGGCTCCTTTCAAACTCAGTAATGCAATGATGCCCGCTATGACTTTGCGCACGAAGCGCCCCCTAATTCTATGTGAGCGACCGTTTGTGGCCGAACCCGGCCGTTCGGGCAGCATAGCAGGTTGTCAGGGTGAAAATCTAGCGGCTGCATCGTCAGGCTGGATTCGCCCCAAAACGGCCGGTCGTAACCAGCAGATAATGCTTACTTCAGGATCATACTGAGAAGGGTGATAGCCGCGATCCGAAGTCATTAGAGGTATCATTAATGCTCGGAAGCAACCCGTTTTTCCACCTGGTTATTTAACATTGATTGCAACTAATGAAGAAAATCGCGATTATGGCAATTATTGCCACTATGTTAGCCCCCATCGCTGAAGGCTCCTCTCTCACCATCGACGGAGTGGTGGTTGGGTCGCCGTCGGGTCAAACCAGAGCGACCACTGTAACATTTGAGAATGCTTTTTCCCCAGATGATGGGGCTGAGGCTTTAGTTCTTAAGGTCATCAATACATCCGTTTCGACAATCAGGCTTGCAGCGTACTCCTTCAATTCACTGAAGATAGTAGAAGCTTTGCTTAACGCGAAGAAACGAGGTGTCGATGTTAAAGTCATAGTTGATGACCGACGAAACCAACGAAAGAACAGCATTAAGGCACTCAATCTGTTAGTTAACGATGGTATCCAAACCAAGACTATTTCAGTTTATGCTATGCATCATGACAAATACATAGTTGCTGATGATTTAACTGTGCAGAATGGAAGCTTCAACTACAGTAAAGATGCCGCCACATCAAATAGTGAAAATGTGGTTGTAGTATGGAACAGTCCAGAATTAGCGAAATCGTTCATGCTCCACTGGCAAAACCGATGGTCTAAGGGTGTCGACTACCGATATTCACAAGAATAAATAGCCACAACTACACTGGACTCAGCTGAATCTCTTACAGCTCATTGCAGTTAATCCACTCCAATGGCTCATCAACGACCGCTCCTGGCCGCTGGACGAAATGTTTGAGCGGACACACCCACCTAATGAACTCACCCGATATATGTTAAAACGGCAAAGCCAGCGCAGAAGTGGCGTGGACGTGAGCCATCTACCTCCCGCTCAGCGGCTGCTTTTTGGCCGATAGCGGACATCGGCATGCTGTAACGAAAATCATACGTCATGTAAACGGAAAAACCCAGCACCGATATTATACAAACGTATAATATACGGTACTGGGTTTCTATACAGCTTGCGCTGTATCTCCTTGAATCTAATGGTCGGGGCGAGAAGATTCGAACTTCCGACCCCATGCACCCCATGCATGTACGCTACCAGGCTGCGCTACGCCCCGACGAGGTTGGAATTATAGCAGAGGCTTTTAGGTTTTTGCCATGCTTTGCGCATGATTCATATCGAACTGCGCAAAGTTTTTTCAGCCTGGCGGCAAAGCGTTCTACTCGCCCAGCAGCAATGCCGTCAGGACGATGCGAAAACCGGCGATCAAGGGTTCGACCTTCATGTCCGGATTGTGCACCGCCCGCACGGGCAAGCCCTGGTACATGGCGATCATGGCATTCAGGCGCCCTTCCAGCATCTCTTCGTCGGCCGGCAGGCTGCGCTTGATGCGCGCATCGCGTATGATCGAAAGAAACAGCTTGCGCGAACGGATATCCGCACAGTGCAACATTTCCGCGATGGCGGGATTGCGCGAAGCCTCGGCAAAAATTTCCAGCGGCATCACCCAGGTTTTCGGGTCCAGGCTTTCCAGCACATGCTCGCCAGCATTGTCGACCACGGCCTGCAGCGGGTCCTCGCGCTGCGCCAGGTCCTGCATCAGGTTGGTGACCCGCTCCATGTTCTTCATGACGAAGGCGGCGATGATCGCATCCTTGCTGTCAAAATAATTATAGATGTGGCCCGCGCTCATGCCGGCCGCCTTGGATATCTCGGCCATGCTGGCACCGTGGAAGCCGCGGCGGCTGAAACAGCTTTCGGCCGCATCGAGCACCTGCTTGCGCCGCGTGTTGGCGCGCTCGGGGTCTGGATGCTTCTTTTCAACTTGATTCATGATTTTCCAGTAGCGCGCCGGCCCTGCCCTTGCGGGCAAGGCCGGCGTCGGCGTCCCCGTGATTATTGGACGCTGCCAGCCGCCGCAACGGCTGTCTGCTCAGGCTGCCAACCGCCGCCCAGTACCTTGTACAAGGTCACCAGGTTGGTCGATTTGGCCAGGCGCGCCGTGATCAGGCTTTGCTGCGCCGTGTACAGCGCGCGCTGCGCCACCAGGGCGCTCAGGTAGGACTCGGCGCCCTGCTTGTAGCGCGCGTCATGGATAGTGTAGCTCTTCGTCGACGCCTCGACCAGCGAGACCTGCGACTGCAGGCGCTCGTCGATGGTGCCGCGCTGGGCCAGCGCATCGGACACTTCACGGAAGGCGACCTGGATCGCCTTTTCGTATTGCGCCACAGAAATTTCACGCTGCACCTTGGCGATATCGAGGTTGGCGCGGTTCACGCCGCCATCGAAGATCGGCAAGCTGATCTGCGGAATGAAACTCCACGTGCCGCTGCCCGCCTTGAACAGGCCCGACAGGTTGTCGCTCAGCGAACCGGCCGTGGCCGTCAGCGAAATGCGCGGGAAGAAGGCCGCGCGCGCCGCGCCGATGTTGGCGTTGGCAGCGCGCAAGGTGCGCTCGGCCGCCAGCACGTCGGGGCGGCGTTGCAGCACGTCCGACGGCAAGCCGGACGGAATGTCCGCCAGCGCCGTCACGTCGCCGAACTCGCCTTGCGGCAGCAGGTCGGCCGGCACGGGGCCGCCCACCAGCAAGACCAGCGCGTTCTGATCCAGCGCCACCTGGCTCGTGAACACAGCCACGTCGGAACGGGCCGACTCGACACTGGTCTGGGCATCGTACTTGTCCAGGCCCGAGGTGGCGCCGGCACTGAAGCGGCGCACGGCCAGGTCATACGACGACTGCTGGCTTGTCAACGTGTCCTGCGCCACACGCAGGCGCTGCTGGTCGGCCACCAGGTTCAGATAGGTGCTGGCCACTTCGGCCACCAGGCTGATCTGCTGCGCACGGCGTGCTTCTTCCGTGCCCAGGTATTGCTCCAGCGCGCTGTCGGACAGGCTGCGCACGCGGCCAAAGAAGTCCAGCTCGTACGCCGATACGCCCAGGTTCGCCGTGTATTGGCGATTGATGGACGCTTCGCCGTTGGCACTGGCGTTCTTTGGCACGCGTGTGGCCGACTGGCCGCCGGAGGCCGACAGGGTCGGGATCAGGGCGGCGCGTTCGATGCCGTAGGTGGCACGCGCCTTCTCGATGTTCAGGATCGAGACGCGCAGGTCGCGGTTGTTGGCCAGCGCCAGTTCCAGTACCTGGCGCAGGCGCGCATCGGCAAAGAATTCGCGCCAGGCGACGTCCGCCACCGGCTTGGCGTCGGCGGCGGCCGTGTCGGCCTTGTAGGAAGGGCCCGTCGGCCACGCCGTGGGCGCCGGCGCTGCCGGACGCTCATACGTGGGAGCCAGGCTGCAACCGGCCAGCAAGGCCAGTGCCGCCATGGAGAGTAGCGTTTTTTTCATATTAATGCGCATCCTTAGAAAGCGTGACGGCTGGCGAGCCAGGCGTCGCCGGCGTGGTTGGCGCGTCCGGCTTCGAGAAGAAGCCGCGCACCAGCACGAAGAACACCGGCACGAAGAAGATACCGAGGAACGTGGCCGTCAACATACCGCCCAGCACGCCGATACCGATGGCGTTCTGGCTACCGGAACCAGCGCCGCTGGAGATGGCCAGTGGCAACACACCGAGGCCGAAGGCAATCGAGGTCATCAGAATCGGACGCAGACGCAGACGCACCGCATGCAAAGTCGCGTCCAGCAGCGACATGCCCGATTCCTGCATTTCCTTGGCAAATTCCACGATCAGAATCGCGTTCTTCGCCGACAGGCCCACCACCGTGAGCAAGCCCACCTGGAAGTATACGTCGTTCGACAGGCCGAACATCCACGTACCGAGCACGGCACCGATCACGCCCAGCGGCACGACCAGCAGCACGGAGAACGGAATCGACCAGCTCTCATACAGCGCAGCCAGGCACAGGAAGACGATCAGCAGCGACAGCGCATATAGCTGCGGCGTCTGCGAACCGGATTCACGCTCTTCCAGCGACACGCCGGTCCAGCTGAAGCCTATGCCAGGCGGCAACTGCGCCACCATCGCTTCCATGGCGTTCATGGCGGCGCCCGTGCTCTGGCCCGGTGCCGGCGTACCCAGGATCTCTACTGACGGCAAGCCGTTGTAGCGTTCCAGGCGTGGCGATGCGTAAATCCACTTGCCGGTGGCAAAGGCGGAGAACGGCACCATCTGGCCTGCGGTATTGCGCACGAACCACTTGTTCAAGTCTTCCGGCAGCATGCGCGATTCGGCATTGCCTTGCATGAACACTTTCTTCACGCGGCCACGATCAAGGAAGTCGTTCACATACGAACTACCCCAGCCCACGCTCAGCACGCGGTTGATTTCCGAGATCTGCAAGCCCAGCGCGGTAGCTTTCTGCTGGTCGATGTCGATCTTGTACTGCGGCGTATCTTCCTGGCCGTTCGGGCGCACGCCCACCATGGCCGGGTTTTGCGACGCCATGCCCAGCAACTGGTTACGCGCTGCCATCAGGGCGTCATGGCCGACACCGCCGATATCCTGCAGTTGCATGTCGAAACCCGTGGCGTTACCCAGTTCCAGCACGGCAGGCGGTGCGAACGTAAACACCATCGCATCCTTGATCTGCAACAACTTGCCCATGGCGCGGCCGGCCACGGCCGGCGCTTTCTGCGCCACGTCCTTGCGCAGAGACCAGTCTTTCAGGCGCACGAAGGCGATACCCGTATTCTGGCCGTTACCGCCGAAGCTGAAACCGGCGACGGCAAACACGGAAGCGACGTTGTCTTTCTCGCTGTTCATGAAGTGGTCTTCGACCTGCTCGATCACTTTCAGGGTGCGCTCTTGCGTGGCGCCCGTCGGCAATTGAATCTGCGTAAACAGGATGCCCTGGTCTTCTTCCGGCAGGAAGGAGGTCGGCAGGCGCATGAAGACGAATACCAGGCCGGCCAGCAAGATGACATACAACAGCATCGAACGGCCGCGGTGACGGATCATGCTGCCGACCAGGCCCTGGTACTTGTTGCTGCTGCTGTCGAAGCTGCGGTTGAACCAGCCAAAGAAACCCTTGTTGGTGGCGTGATGGCCCTTCTCTACCGGCTTGAGCAGGGTGGCGCACAAGGCTGGCGTGAATACCAGCGCGACGACCACGGAGAGCACCATCGACGACACGATCGTGATCGAGAACTGGCGGTAAATCACGCCCGTCGAACCGCCGAAGAAGGCCATCGGCACGAATACTGCCGACAGCACCATGGCGATACCGACCAGCGCGCCCGTGATCTGCGTCATGGACTTGCGCGTCGCTTCCAGCGGCGACAAGCCCTCTTCGCTCATCACGCGTTCGACGTTTTCCACCACCACGATGGCATCATCGACCAGCAGACCAATGGCCAGCACCATGGCGAACATGGTCAGCGTGTTGATCGAATAGCCAAACGCGTTCAGGATGCCGAACGTACCCAGCAGCACGACCGGCACGGCCATGGTCGGAATCAGGGTAGCGCGGAAGTTTTGCAGGAACAGATACATCACCAGGAACACCAGGATGACCGCTTCCACCAGCGTCTTGACCACTTCTTCGATCGACAGTTTCACGAACGGGGTGGTGTCGAACGCTACCTGGTAGCTCATGCCTTCAGGAAATTGCTTGCTCAGGTTGCCCAGCATGGCTTTCGCCGCATTGGCCGTATCGAGTGCATTCGCGCCGGTCGCCAGCTTGATTGCCACGCCGGTGGCCGCATGGCCGTTGTAGCGGGCCACGGTGTTGTAGTTCTCGCGGCCCAGTTCCATGCTGGCCACGTCCTTCAGGTACACCATGGCACCGTTGGTGGTCGTTTTCAGCAAGATGGCGCCGAACTGCTCCGCCGTTTGCAATCGGCTCTGCGCCGACACGGTGGCGTTCAGCTGCTGGCCCTTGACGGACGGCGTGCCGCCCAGTTCACCAGCCGACACTTCCGCATTCTGCGCCTGCACGGCCGTGATCACGTCCGCCGGGGTCAGGTTGAAGCTTTGCAGCTTGGCCGGATCGAGCCAGATACGCATGGCGTACTGCGAACCGAACAGTGTCACATCGCCCACGCCGGCAACACGGCTCAGCGGATCGACGACGTTGGCGGCCACATAGTCGCTCAAGTCGGTCTGGTCCATCTTGCCGTTTTCGGAAATGAAGCCGAACACCATCAGGAAGTTCTTCGTGGCTTTCGACACGACCAGGCCTTGCTGCGTGACAGCCGTCGGCAGCAGTGGCGTCGCCAGCTGCAGCTTGTTCTGTACTTGCACCTGGGCGATGTCGGGATTGGTGCCGCTGGTAAACGTCAGCGTGATGCTGATGCCGCCAGTCGCATCGCTCGACGAGGCCATGTAGCGCAAGCCGTCGATACCCTTCATCTTTTGTTCGATGACCTGGGTGACAGCATCTTCCACGGTCTTGGCGGAAGCGCCAGGGTAGGAGCCGCTGATCGAAATCGACGGCGGAGCGATGCTCGGGTACTGCGCGATCGGCAGGCTGAGGATCGAAATCACGCCGGCAAGCATGATGACGATCGCGATCACCCACGCAAAAATCGGGCGATCAATGAAAAAACGGGCCATTGATATTCTCCTGAATTAGTGGGCGCTGGCAGCCGGTGCGGCGGCAGAAGCGGCAGCGGCAGCGGCAGGTGCAGCAGCGGCCTTGGCCGGTACGGCGACGGCTGGGGCACCTGGCTTGACTTTTTGCAAGCCTTCCACGATCACGCGGTCGCCAGCGGCCAGACCGGACGTCACCAGCCAGTCGTTGCCGACCGTGCCGCTGGTGGTCAGCACGCGCTGCTCGACCTTGTTTTCCTTGTTCAGGATCAAGGCGGTGGCCTGGCCCTTCTGGTTACGCGTCACGCCCACTTGCGGCACGGTAATGGCTTTTTCATCCACGCCCGTTTCCAGCTGCGCACGTACGTACATGCCTGGCAGCAATTCGCCTTTCGGGTTCGGGAACAGTGCGCGCAAGATCACGTTGCCGGTGGTCGGATCGACCGTCACGCCGGAGAACTGCAGCTTGCCCGCTTCGCTGTACTTGCTGCCGTCCGGCAGGATCAGGTCGACCTTGGCCTGGCCTTCGCCCACTTTCTTCAGCGAGCCGTCGGCCATCTGGCGTTTCAGGCGCAACAGGTCGGTGCTCGACTGGGTCACGTCGACATACATCGGGTCAAGTTGCTGCACGGTCGTCAGCGCTTCGGCCTGGCCCGCCGTGACCAGCGCGCCGGCCGTCACGGTCGAGCGGCTGGTACGGCCGTTGATCGGTGCCGTCACGGTGCTGTATTTCAAGTTGATGTTCGCCGTTTCCAGCGCTGCGGTGGCCGACTCGACGTCAGCCTTGGCTTGCTCGAACGCGGCGACGGCATCATCGTATTCCTGGCGGCTCACGCCTTCGATGGCGACCAGTTCCTTGTAGCGGGACGCTTTCGGACCAGCCGTCAGCAGGTTGGCCTTGGCTTTCGACAGCGCGGCCTTGGCCGAGTTGTATGCCGCCTGGTAGGTGGCCGGATCGATCTGATACAGGGCCGTGCCCGCTTTCACATCGCTACCCTCGACAAACAGGCGCTTCTGGATCAAGCCACCGACTTGCGGACGCACATCGGCGACCTGGTAGGCATTCGTGCGGCCGGGCAATTCGGCGCTCATCGGCAACGCGGCCGGATTAACAGTAAACACGACCACCTGTGGCGCTTGCTGCGCGTGAGGTGCTTCCTGTTTTTTACTGCAGCCGGCCATGATTACAGTGGCGCACAGAACGGCAATAGCGCCGCTCGTACGCGGCGACGTCAAGGAAAAGGTTGGTTGCATCTTGGACTTTCTGAAAAAGAAGCTGGCTAGTGTCGTTAGAAATGACTAAATTTATTAACGCAGATCAAAGAATGAACGATCATTCTAAAATCGTCAAGCATCGTTACAATTGAAACATAGCAACTAACAAGCGAATTAAATTATCAATGAAGCAACAATGATAAAACAGCGACAGCGTCGTGACGTCAGCCAGGTCGAAGAGGAAGCTGGCGGGCGGCGGCAAAACGGCAATGCGGGAAAGTTGGATTGAATGAATACTGTAGCAGGGTAATGCGTTTTTTGCTGAAGCCGTGATCGCGCACGCAACACTGTCCAGGCCGCCCTCGCCCGGCCACCATGAATATTTACCAATGGTATCGAAAAGACATGCCGCGGCCGACGCGCTACTAACTTGGCCACAGCGTGGCAAAGCGGGCTGCAACGGTGACAGCACAGACGCAAGAAACGATGCAACACGATGGTCCCAACGGCCCGGACACGCTGGCGTTGCAACTCGGGCCGAGGGCGCGCGCAGCGCCAGTTACAGGTGCGCGCGCCGCAGTGGCGCAAGGCGCCCTGACGGGTTGGGTACGGCCCGCTCACGCAAGGAACAAGCTGGCTTCGCTCATCACCTGACGAAACCGGTGGATGTCGACGCCGTCGCCGCCCTGCTGGAACAGCACCAGGCGCAGTTGGCGTAGTTGGCGTAGTTGGCGGGGGCCGCTACGCGGGCAAAAGAACGTAAATAGCGTTCATTTCCACTTGCCGCGCAATTCCTGCACCTTTTGCTGCAGCAACTCCGGCGTGGCGGCCTCGGGCGCCACAGGCATGCCCACGGCCAGCGACAAACGCGAACGCAAGCCTGCCTTGAAGGCGCGCTCGAACAAATGGCCATTGCGGTGGCTCAACAGATGACCCCATAAGCCACGCAGCGCCAGCGGAATCACGGGCACCTTGCTGCGCTCGACGATCTTGGCGATGCCGCCCTTGAATTCGCTGATCTGGCCCGTGCGCGTCAGCTTGCCTTCAGGGAAAATGCACACCAGTTCCCCCTCGTGCAGCGCTTGCGCAATGTCGATGAAGGCCTTTTCCATGAGGAAGGGGTTTTCCTTGGCTGGCGCGATGGGGATGGCCTTGGCCGTGCGGAAAATCCAGCCCATCAGCGGCATCTTGAAGATGCGGTGGTCCATGACGAAACGGATGGGGCGGGGGCTGGCCGCCATGATGACGATGGCGTCCACATAGCTGACGTGGTTGCACACCAGCACGGCCGCGCCTTCCGTCGGGATGCGCTCGCCATCAACGACTTTCACACGGTGCACGGTCTGGATGAGTATCCACGCCAGGAAACGCATGAGGAATTCCGGCACCAGCGAGAAGATGTAGGCGGCCACCAGCGCATTCAGAATGGCCGTGACGAGGAACAGCTGGGGTATGGTAAAACCTCGTCCCAGCAGCACGATGGCCACGCCAGCGGCCGCCACCATGAACAGGGCGTTCAAGATATTCATGCCGGCGATCGTGCGCGAAATGTGTTTCGGGTCGCAGCGCGTCTGGATCAGGGCGAACAGGGGCACGATGAAAAAGCCGCCAAACACGCCGATCATGACGATGTCGAGCAAGATGCGCGGCACGCCCGCCTGGCTGACAAACGCCAGCGCGTCGACAACTTGTGTATTCATATACGCATTGCTGGCGAAATACAGGTCGATGCCGAACAGCGACAAGCCGATGGAGCCGAACGGCACCAGGCCGATCTCGATCTTGTGGCCGGACAGGCGTTCGCACAGCAGAGAACCGGTGCCGATGCCAACGGAAAACACCGTCAGCAGCAGCACGAAGACGCTGTGGTCGCCATGCAGGAAATCCTTCGAATACACGGGGAACTGCGCCAGGATCAGGGCGCCGTAAAACCAGAACCAGGAATTTCCCAGCATGGCCAGGAAGACGGGACGGTTCTTGCGCGAGAAATTCAGGTTGCGGAACGATTCGGCGACAAAGTTCAGGCTCACCTTCAAGTCCGGCTCGGGCGCGGGCGTGCGCGGCACGCGGTAGCTGGCGATCAGCCCGAAAATGGCCACGGCAATCGTTGCGCCGGCCACCAGTTCCACGCCCAGCGGCTTGTGCACGATCAGCACGGCGCCGAGGATTTCACCCAATAAAATGCCGACGAAGGTGCCCATCTCGATCAGGCCATTGCCGCCGACCAATTCCTCGGGCTTGAGCTGCTGCGGCAGATACGCATACTTGACGGGGCCAAACAGGGTCGAATGCACGCCCATGCCCACCACGGCGGCCACCAGCAGCCAGAGGGTATGCGTCATCCAGCCAGCGGCGGCCACGGCCATGATGGCCAATTCCATCCATTTCACGAAACGCGCCAGGCCCGCCTTTTCGAATTTGTCGGCCAGCTGGCCCGCCGTGGCCGAGAACACGACGTAGGGCAAGATGAACAGGCCGGGAATCAGGTTGGTGATGGTGGACGGGTCTAGCGTGGTCCAGCTCAGCGCGTCATAGGCGAGAATCACCATCAGGGCCGTCTTGAACAGATTGTCGTTGAAGGCGCCGAAGAACTGGGTCCAGAAGAAGGGCCCGAAACGGCGCTGCGACAATAGGGAAAACTGGCTGCTTTGACTCATGGCATGGGGAACTGGCAATTAAGGAATTGCTAAAATACAGCACTATCCTGCGCACGACAATCTGAATGTCGTCATCTTGCTCGGCATCAATAAGAAAAGCCTGCCGCAGGTCCAAACTTGTCTTGCAGCAGTACAAGGCGCGGCACTTGCCGTGATACAACAGAAATCGCTTGTTTCTTGATAATAAGGTAATGTGCGCATAGCGCTGGCGCCCCTGCCCGCCCCTCCCGGAAAGCTGCCACCATGTTTGGAATGACATCATTGACCATCCTGGCCTTGCTGGTCACCGCCTTCGTGCTGGTGCTGCAGCACCGCCGAAAGGTGGCGGATCTGGAGTTGCTGACAGCGCGCCTCCGCAAGGAAGTCGACGGCATCCAGCAGCGCCTGCGCGCACTGGAAGGACTAGCCGAAGCGCCAGCGGCCACGCCCGTCGTGCCCATCGCACCCGCCGTGCCCGATAGCGTGGCGCCAATGGCAGTGCCGACACCCTTGCCGCCGCCCACCCCCGTGCCGCAAGCGGCCGCGATCAAGGTGGCCGAGGTGGCAACGGTGGCGCCGGCAGCAGCCCCCGCAACAGCCGCGCCCTTGCCGCCGAAACCAGCTGCGCAGGCTCCCTCCAGGCCCGCCCCTGCCGCCCCCAATACTCCCTCCTGGATCGCGCGCCCGGACGGCCTCGTTGCCAAGGCGAAGAACTGGTTATTTACCGGCAACCTGGTTGCCAAGCTGGGCTTGCTGATCCTCTTCCTCGGCGTCAGCTTCCTGCTCAGCTATGTGTCGGCCCAGGTCACGGTGCCCATCGAGTTGCGCCTGGCCGGCATCGCACTGGCCGATATTGCCCTGCTGGCATGGGCCTGGCGCATCCGGCTCAAACGTCCCGGCATCAGCTTGCCGCTGCAGGGCACGGCGCTGGCGATATTGATGCTGGTGACGTTCGGCGCCTTCCGCCTGTACGAACTGATTCCGGCGGGCCTGGCGTTTGCCGTGCTGTTCGTGCTGACGGCGTTCACGTGTTTGCTGGCCGTGCTGCAAAACGCCGTCTGGCTGGCCGTCTTCGGCATCGTCGGCGGCTTTGCCGTGCCACTGCTCGTGTCGACAGGCAGCGGCAACCATATCGGCCTGTTCAGCTATTACGCGCTGCTCAACGCGGGCGTCTTCGCCATCGCCCTGAAGCGCGCCTGGCGCGTCCTGAATGTGCTGAGCTTTGGCTTTACCTTTGTCGTCGCCACCACCTGGGGCCTGCTGCGCTACACGCCCGAGCACTACCTGTCGACCCAGCTGTTCTTGATCCTGTTCGTGCTGTTCTATATCGGCATCGCCATTGCCTATTGCGCGCGCCAGGCGCCGCGCCTGAAACACTATGTGGATGGCACCCTCGTCTTCGGCACGCCACTGGCGGCCATGGGCCTGCAATACGGCCTGGTCCAGCACTTTGAATTTGGCCTGGCGTTTTCCGCGCTGCTTGCCGGCCTGTGCTACACGGGACTGGCCGTGGCGCTCTGGCGCCGCATTGGCTTCCGCCTGCTGGCCGAAGCCTTCCTGGCGCTGGGCATCGTGTTTGGCACGCTGGCCATCCCGTTCGCCCTCGACGGCCGCTGGACGTCTGCCGCCTGGGCGCTGGAAGGCGCGGGCATCGTCTGGGTCGGCTTGCGCCAGCGCCAGACCCTGGCCTGGGCCTTCGGCCTGCTGGTGCAGGCGGCCGCCTGGATTTCCTTCCTCCTTGCCATGCAGGAACTCGATACAGCAACTGCCCTGCACGCCAACATCTGGCTCGGCTGCACGCTGCTGGCCGCCGCCGCCCTTGTGATGGCCTACAATTTCCGCCGCCACGCCAGCCACCTGTATCCGGAATTCATGAGCAGCCTGTCCGTGCTGTTCCTGACGGCCGCCACGGCCTGGCTGCTGGGCGGCCTGTGGAGCGAAATCCTGCTGCGCACGGATGCAGCGACGCAACTGAATCTGCTGACCGTCAGCGCGCTGGCGGTGGCAGCCCTGCTGGCGGCGCTGGCGCGGCGCGAACAATGGCATGCGCCGCGTGCCCTGCTGCTGGCCGTGCAGGTGCTGGCCGGCATGGTCATGCTCAGTCGTGCCAGCTGGGCCTGGTACCAGCACCCGGCCAGCCTGTTCGACGGTTCCTTCCTCAGTGCCCTGCTGCTGGGCGCCGCCGCCTTTGCCAGCGCCCGTTTCCTGGCGCTGCGTGCGCGTGGCGGCGACGCGTTGCTGGCCCTGGTCGCGCGGCCCCTGCTGGTCTGGAGCGGCTTGCTGTGGTTTGCCGCCATCCTCGTGCCGCTCGTCAGCTGGCTGCTGCGCCTGATCGACGGCGACCTGACGATGCAGCCGCATGCGGGCGAACACTGGCTGGCGCTGTACCTGATCGCCGTGTGCGTCACGACGCCCGCGTTCGCCATCCTGGCGCGGCGCCTCGACTGGCCGCAGCTGCGCTGGTTCAGCGTGGCTACCTGGCTCGGTTTGGGCCTGTGGAGCGCCAACCTGCTGCTGGCGCTGTATCTGCGCGACTACCTGCCGACCGGCTTGAGCTGGCTGGCCCTGGCCAGCGCGCTGGTGGCCGGCGAGTACCTGCTGCTGGCCTGGCCGCAAGCGGGCTGGCAACTCGACGTGCGGGCGCTGCGTTTCTTGCATACGCAGCGCACGGCCGCGCCGTGGCTGATGCTGTGGCCCGTGGGAGCCATGCATGTCAACGCCTGGCTGGCGCGCCACGAAGGCGGCGTCAGCCCTGCCTGGGCCCGCTATTTGCCGGCCTGGGCCATGATGCTGGCCCTGGCCTGGCTGATCCGCCGCTGCAGAACAGGGGCCTGGCCGGTGGCGCCGATTGCCGCGTGGTACCAGCGCACCCTGATACCGCTGGGCGCGCTGTGGTCGCTGCTGCTGATCGCCGCATGGAATATTGTCGACGATGGCGCCATGGCGCCCCTGCCCTATTTGCCGTTGCTCAATCCGCTGGACTTGAGCACGGGCTTCGCCGTCTTGCTGGCCATTGCCAGCTACCGTTTGCTGCCAGCGAAACAAGTGCCGTTGCCCGCCCTGTGGCAAGCGCGTTTACCGGCCGTGGCCGCCTGCTGCGTGTATGTCTGGTTCAACCTGATGCTGCTGCGCACGGTGTCGCACTACCTGGGCGTGCCGTACACCTTTGACGCCATGCTGGCCTCGCAATTCGTGCAAGCCATGCTGTCGCTGGTGTGGAGCATCACGGCCCTGCTGCTGATGCGCCATGCGGCCCGCCACCAGCGGCGCCAGCAGTGGGGCATGGGCGCCATGCTGCTGGGGCTGGTCGTGCTGAAATTGTTCCTGATCGACCTGTCGAACGTGGGTGGCATCGAACGCATCGTATCCTTCGTGGGCGTGGGCTTGCTGATGGTCTTGATCGGCTACCTGGCGCCCTTCCCCAAGGCTGCCGCGCCAGCGCCAGCCGAACCGCAAACGGGAGCAACATGAAAACCAGACTCATGTTCGGCATCGTGTTGATGGCAGGCGCCGCGCTCGCTGCGCCTGGCCAGGACCGGCCACAGGACTACGGCTGGAGCATGCCGATCCAATCGCCGGCAGGCGCGGGCATCGTCCAGCTATCGTTGCCCAGGGAAGTCTACCTGCACGCCCGCTCTGCCAGCCTGGCCGACCTGCGCCTGTTCGATGCCGACGGCAAGCGCCTGCCCTACGCCATCGGAGCTCCGCCAGCGCAATCAGCCACGCAGAGGACAGCCATTCCAGCCCGCATTTTCCCCGTCACGGGCGCGCCAGCAACTGGCGACGGCTTGCAAGGCATCGATATCCGCACGGCCGACGATGGCCGCTTGCTGTCGGTCAGCACGCGCGCCGGCACGACAGCGGCCACAGCGGCGCTGCAAGCGCTGATCCTCGACCTGGGCAAGCAGACGCAAGACAAGCGCATCGCCGCCTTGCGCTTCACGCCACCGGCCAGCACGGACAATTACAGTGCTCAAGTGTTGCTGGAAGTGAGCGATGACCTGAAGCAATGGGACGCCATTGGCACCACCACCTTGAATTGGCTCAGCAACAGCGACACGCAAACCTTGGCCAACGACAGCATCGCCTTTGCGCCACGCGCTTTCCGCTACGCGCGCCTGAGCTGGCAGGAAGGCCAGCCGCTGGTGTTTGCATCGATTGCCGCGCAAGCCGTCAGCGAAACGGAGGCGCCGCCGCCACGCGCGAGCATCGTGCTGAGAGGTGCTCCAGGCAAACTTGCTGGTGATTGGGCGTATGCCACGCCGATCGCGATTCCCGCCGACAGCATCGCGCTGCAATTCAAGGAGAGCAACGTGGTGTTGCCCGTCACACTGGGCGTGTATCGCCAGAACGATTATATTCCCAGGCATCGGCTGCACTTGCGCCATCAGGCACGCCCGGCGCAAGGTGCGTATTTTGAAACGCTCCTAAGCACTACCTTTTACCGCATCGGCCTCGATGGCAAAGAGCGCGTCTCGGGCGAACTGGCCATGCCCGTGACCCAGACAGCCGAATGGGTGATGCGTACGTCGCCAGAGCATCCGCTCTCCGCCGGCAATGCTCCCGCCTTGCGCCTGGGCTGGATACCGGCCACCGTCGTGTTGCTGGCCAGCGGCAAGCCCCCCTATCGGCTAGCCTTTGGCAGGAGCAACGCGGTATCCGTGGCGCAGCCGCTGTCGCAGGTAGCCCCAGGCTTCCAGGCAACTGAATTGCGCGCGCTCAAGACGGCCAGCACCGGCCCGCTGCAATCCAATGCGGACGCAGCGCCCACGCCCAAGGCCGGCGATGGCGCGCCATGGCGCCTGGCCGCGCTGTGGGCAGCGTTGCTGCTGGGAATGGGCGTATTGGGCTTTTTTGCCTGGCACCTGCTTAAAGAGTTGCAAGCGCAATCACATCAGGACAATTAGAGGGTGGCGACGCTGGAACAAGCGAAGATGGGATGAGTCCAGGAAACTCAGGACGCTGACGTTACCCCGCCTTCACACAAGCAAGAGTAACGTCGCCGGAAATACGGATGAGCGGAAGCCTTTGGGCACCACGCTTTTAATTATTGAACAAACCCGTTTTGTGCGTCACGTCAGATTCGCTCATCGAATAACGCTTGACGATGTTTGTCTGATCGTACATCACAACCAGTTCTTTTTTCTTGCCGCTGGCGCTGGCACCAAACAGGTTCACGATAGGAATATAGCTGACCGCATCGGCAGAAACATTCGAGAAGTCATAATTCCAGATTTCCAGGCCGCCATCCGTAAAACTGGTTTTTGTTGGCGAGCCAAACATGGTCCGGATTTCTCCCTTTGTCGTCTTACCTTCGACAATCTTTTGGGAAATGCTCGACTCCGATTCCTTGCGCAGCGATTCACTACCCACGCTGGCACAACCCGTCACTAATGTAGCCAATACAAACAAACCAACAGCAGGGGAAAATTTTTTCACGAGAGTTCCTGTTTCCATTATTTTTTATTACTACCTGACACAGGCAGTATGCGAAAAACAAATCTTGCCTTTAAGAAAGTTGTTTTTCGGAATAATAACATGCGGTTTTCCCAATACAAGTCTTTTGATATGATATTATTTATTTATAAAAAGTGTTTATCTTTCACCACAGAATGATTACTTTTTTCTCTCTTTTAATATATGCAATCTGTGAATACAATCATCTGAGCGCCACGCAACAAGGTTCACGATGAAAGTGAGTGTTTCGCTCATCCTTGCCTTAGCAGCGCCTTGAACGTCTGCGGCATCCACGGCCGCGCGGCCAGCATGAAGCTGATGGCCAGGCGCTCCTCACCAGGCAGGCGCGCGTCTTCCTGGTGCTGCTGCGAAAACTCCACCGCCACTTGCTTCAAGCGCTCCAGCAAGGCCGCCGTGGATTTTTTCGACAGCATCACGTTCACCAGGCGCAGCAACTCTGTCTCGCCATCGAACTGCGAGTTCAAATAGTCGCCATAAGCTTCCTTTTTGAAATAGGTATGAATCGGGCCATTCGGTATCCACGCAAACGTGCGCGCCACCAGCAGTTTGACCCGGTTATTCGGCAGCAGTTCCAGGAAACCGATCTTGTCGAGGCGCAGCAAATATTTGACGGCTTGCGCCTCGCTGATGTCATAGATGGCGACAATCTGCTCCAGCGGCAGCAAGTTCAGCGCGGACACAGCCACCACGAACAGCCGGGTATCCTCGATGATTTCCTTTTCCTGGGCATACGTCAGCCCGGTGATCAGGGTGGGCGTAGCCTGGGCTGACTGCACGGCCAGCGCCAGTTGCTGGAAATCGCTGCCGATGGCCACCAGGATCTGGTCCAGGCGCTGCAGCGTAAATTGCTTCTGCGAAAACATCCGCTTGACGCTGGCTTCGGACACGCCGATGCGCTGGGCCAGCTCGGCATACGTGACGGCGCGCGCTTTCAACAGGCGTTTCAAGGCTTCGATCAAGGCGTGGGTTTGCGGCATGCACTTCCTTTATAAAAATAGCATCGGTTCTGGCGGCAAAAAAGTAGCGCAATACGCTACCTGCGGTATGCCTGCCCGCTACGAGTAGCGTTTCCATTGACCAATTGCCCACAGTCTACAATGATGGCGTTGCCACTTGGCACACTTGAAGGAGAAACACATGAAACGCTTGCTGCCCCTCTGCCTGTCCCTGTCGCTGTTGACGCTCTCCGTGGCCGCTCCCGGCCTGGTCCACGCCGCGGCCTCAGAGAACCTGTCGAAAGGCTCGCAAAACCTCAGCGAAGGTTCCGCCGTGGTCGTCGCCGGCTCCATGTCGATGCTGGTCGCTTCCGGCCAGGTAGTCGTTGCCAGCGTGGAAACGGTGGGCGAAGGCATCGTCATCGTACTGATAGGCGCGTCAGAAGCGGGCGGCGCTTCCATCCAGATGAGCACGCAAGCAGCCAAGGGCCTGTCGCTGGCGGCAGGCACAGTGGTCAATGTGGTGGCACTGTCCACCGGCCATATGCTGGTTCTTTCCGGCAAGGCCATCGCCTTCATCCCGAACGAACTGGGCAAGGCACTGCTGCACCACTCCAAAGTGTAATGCCCTCATCAAGAAGAACAGGATCTCCATGAAACACGTACTCGCCATTACCCTGCTGTGCGCCGTCAGCCTGACGGCCCAGGCTGCCAACTCCGACACCACCAACGCCTCCGACAACGCCAGCATGGCGTCGGCCATCGTGCTGGTCGGATCCATGTCGGTGCTGGCCGCCGCCGGTGAAATCGTCATCGACAAGGTGGAAGACGTGGCTGACGGCAGCGTCCTCGTGCTCAAAAGCGCAGCCACGAGCGCGTCCGCCGCCGCCACGGCCTCCGTCAAGCTGAGCCAGAAGGCCATGCAAGGCCTGTCGCTGGCGGCCGGCACGGTCGTCAAAGTGGTGGCCGTCTCGACGGGCCACATGCTGGTCCTGTCGGGCAAGGCCATCGCCTATGTGCCGAACGCGGCCGGCAATGCCATCCTCCACCATTCGAAAGCGTGACCCCATGAAACGCCTGACCGCCATTATCATCAGCCTGGCCCTGACCGGCGCCGCCCATGCGGGGCGCTCGTGCGAGGAAAAGCAAACGGATGCCACCACGCTCGTCAAATCGATGGACCTGGCGCAAAAGACCCTGAAAGCGCTCGATGGCTCGGGCGCGCAAGTGGCACTGGTGGCGCGCGCCGGCCAGGACCTGTCGAAGTACAATTTGCGCTATTCGCACATGGCGCTGGCCTGGCGCGACCACCCCAAGGGTCGCTGGCTGGTGGTACATGAACTCAATGAGTGCGGCACGGCGCAATCGTCGCTGTACAACGAAGGCTTGGGCAATTTCTTCATGGATGATGTATTCATGTATGAAACCCTGATCCTGATTCCCGGCCAGGATACGCAGCAGCAACTGGTGCGCCTGCTGACATCGAACACCCCCAAGCGCCTGCATGAGGCGAACTACAATATGCTGGCCTACCCGTTTTCCACCAAGTACCAGAACTCGAACCAGTGGGTGCTGGAAACCCTGGCCGCTGCCAGCAACGAGCCTGGCAAGATCGAAACGCGCGCCGAAGCGCAAAGCTGGTTGCGCAGCGCCAGCTACGCGCCGCAAACGCTCAGCATACCGGCCGCCACGCGCCTGGGCGCGCGCATGTTCCGTGCCAATATCGCTTTTGACGATCACCCGTTCGAGCGCCGCATGACGCGCCAGATCGACGTCGTCACCGTCGATTCCATCGCGCGCTTCATGCGCCAGCGTGAACCGAAGGTGCAGGAAATCGTGGTGCGGGGAAATTAAGGACGTTGCAGCAGGCGAAATAGCGGACCGATCAGCAAGACCAGCACCACCATGCGCGCCACGTGAAAGGCTGTGACGATGGGCACGCCCAGATGCAAGGTCTTGGCCGTCAGCGACATTTCCGCGATACCGCCGGGCGAGGCGGCCAGGATGGCCGTGCCGGGGTGGATGCCCATCCAGTGCGACAAGCCCAGACCGAAGGCGGCCGCCAGCAACACCATGAGCATGGTGCACACGGCCACGCCCGCCAGGTAGCGGGGCGCCGCATGCAGGAAGGCGGGGCTGAAGCGCGTGCCCAGGGCGATACCGATGAACAGCTGGCCCGCGCGTATTATCCATTCGGGCAGGCGCGACAGATGGATGCCGCACGCCGTCAGCAGCAGCGCGGCCAGCAGCGGGCCGATGACCCAGGCGTTGGGCAGCCTGCCCCGTTTGAATGCGAGGGCCGCCAGCACCGTGATGCCGACCAGCAGTGCCAACCCGCCATAGTCGACCAGCGCGGCGCCGGGCACGAAGCTTTCATGCCCCGCCTCCAGGCCATGGCTGCCCCAGTAGCGCACGCCGAACGGGATCGTCGCCACTACCAGCATCATGCGCAGGCTGTGCGCCGCGGCGACCTTGCCCACATCGGCGCCATGGCGCTCGCTCTGTACCGCCATCTCGGACGCGCCGCCCACCGCCATGGCAAAGAAGGCGGTGGCATGGTCGACACCGGAGAGGCGCCGCAGCAGCATGGCGCCAGAAGCCCCCAGCGCCAGCGCGAACAACACGGTGCCGGCGATCCACGGCGTGTAGACAGTGAGCACGGCCAGCACGGGCGCCGTGAAATACAGGCCCAGGGCCGTGCCGATGGCCCACTGCCCCGCTTCGCGCACGCGCACGGGGCAGGCCAGTTCGCGCCCCGCCAGGCGCAGCCCGGCCGTGGCGAACAGGGGGCCTATCATCCACGGCAGCGGCGTGTGCAGCCACAGGCAGATGGCGGCGCCAGCCAGCCCGGCGGCCAGGGCAGCACCGACGGCGCGCCAGCGTGGCCACCACGGCACCGTTAAAACACCCAGAGTTTATCGGCCGGCATATGCAGCCAGTACTTGCCCGCTTCAAGCTTGTGGCGCGAATAGGCGCGCAGGCTGATATTCTCGGCGCCACCGCGCTCGAACAGGCACTCCCAGCGATCCCCCAGGTACATGCAGGTCAGCAGTGGCAGCTCGATGGCGTTGTCCACCTGCGTGGCGCTGATCTTCACTTCCTCGACGCGGATCATGGTGGTAACTTCCGTGCCCACGTTGGCGCCGCGCGCCACGCCCTGCATGGAGGCGCCATCGACCAGCAGCCGGACGGCGCTGCCATCGCGCTGTACCACCTTGCCGGGCAGGCGGTTGTTACTGCCCATGAATTCGGCCGTAAACAGGGTGTCGGGCGTTTCATACATGCTTTGCGGTGTGCCCTGCTGCTCGATCTTGCCGTTATTGAGCAGCAAAATGCGGTCGGAAATGGCCATCGCCTCGCCCTGGTCATGCGTCACCATCAGTGCCGACAGGCCCAGGCGCACGATCAGTTCGCGCAGGAAGGCGCGCGCTTCCTCGCGCAGCTTGGCGTCCAGGTTCGACAGCGGTTCGTCGAGCAGGATCACGGGCGGGTTATACACCAGTGCGCGGGCGATCGCCACGCGCTGCTGCTGGCCGCCGGACAGCTGATCCGGATACCGTTCGCCCAGGTGCCCCAGACCCAGCTGCGTCAGCACTTCCTTGATGCGCGCGGCGATCTCCGTGCTGCCCATCTTGCGCAATTTGAGGCCGTAGGCGACGTTGTCGAACACGGTCTTGTGCGGCCACAGCGCGTACGACTGGAATACCAGGCCCAGGTTGCGATGCTCGGCCGGCATCTCGAAGTGCTTCGCGCCGTCGAAGACATTGCGCTCGCCGATCTCGATGGTGCCCGCCTTCGGGCTTTCCAGCCCGGCGACGGCGCGCAGCAAGGTAGTCTTGCCGCTGCCCGAAGGCCCCAACAGGGCGACCACTTCGCCTTTTTTCAGGTGCATCGAGACACCCTTCAGGATCTGGTTGGCGGCAGCGCCGGTGCCGTAGTCCAGGTACAGCTCATTGACGGTCAATTCATTCATGATGTGGTCTCAGTCTTTGTATTTAGTTATGCAGCTTGACGCCGAAGCGCAGCGCGATGCCCAGGCCGATGGCCACCAGGGTGATATTGATGAAGGACAGCGCCGCCACCAGGTCGGTCGAGCCGCCTGCCCACAGCGACACCAGCATGGCGCCGATCACTTCCGTGCCCGGCGAAAGCAGGTACACACCCGTCGAGTATTCGCGCTCGAAGATCAGGAACACCATCAGCCAGGCGCCCAGCAAGCCGTATTTGATCAGCGGCAGCGTGACGTCGCGCGTCACCTGGCCACGGCTGGCACCAACGGCGCGCGCCGCCTCTTCCAGCTCCGGCCCCACCTGCAGCAGCGCGGTGGAAATGAGCCGCATGCCGTAAGCCATCCACACCACCGAATACGCCAGCCACAGGGCGAAAATCGTCGAGCGCACTTCGCGCAGCACGGGGATGACATGACCGCTCAGCCACAGGGCCACGCCGTTGTCCATGCCCTTGAGCATGCCGTCAAGCCAGGCCGGCACGAACAGGAACACCCACAGGAACGACAGGCCGGCCAGCAGGCCCGGCACGGCGCGCGGCACCAGCACGCTGTAGTCGAGCAGGCGCGTGATGCCGTCCTGCTTGCGGTGCATGGCCAGCGCGATGAAGCTGTAGCAGCCCACGGCCAGGGCGCCGCCGACGACGCCGATCAGTATGGTGTTGACGATACCGCGCACCAGCGATGGCTGGTCGAAAATATCGCGGAAATGCTGCAGTGTCAGCACGTCGGCCAGATGCACGCCTTCGCCCCAGTACTGCACGAATGAGCGCAGCACGATGCCCGTCAATGGCAGGATGATGGTGAAGATCAGCCAGCCGGCCAGCAAGGCAAACGCCAGCCATTTCCAGCGGCCCAGCGGCATGGCCTTGCTGCGCGCGCCCTTGCCCTTGATCGATACATACTTGTTGGCGGACTTGAGCAGCCAGCGCTGTATCATCACCAGCGGCATGGTCACCATCACCAGGCAGACGGCGACGGCGGCCATCAGGTGGTAAGACGGCGTGCCCAGTTTATTCGTCAGCTTGTACAGATAGGTTGGCAGCACCAAATGGCCTTCCGGATCACCGAGCACCAGCACCAGGCCGAACACTTCGAAGCCGAGGAAGAACACCAGCACGCCAGCATACGCCAGCGCAGGCATGATCATCGGCAGTGACACATTAAGCATCACCTGGATCGGCGAGGCGCCCGCCACGCGGGCCGCTTCCTCCACGTCCGAACCCAGGCTTTTCAGCGCCGAAGAAGCATACAGGTAGACGTGCGGCACGTGCGTCAGGCCGGCAATGATGACGATGCTGGTGAAGGAATAAATATTCCAGGGCACGAAGCCGAGCAGCTCCTTGGCCCAGATCGAGTAAAAGCCCACGGGCCCCATCGAGACGACGTAGCCAAAGCCCATCACCATCGGCGAGACAAAGATGGGCACCAGCAGCATGGGCGCCACCCAGCCGCGGCCGGGCAAGTCGGTGCGCACCATCAAGAAGGCCAGCATGCCGCCCAGCGGCACGGCGATGACGGTCAGGCCGAAGGCCAGCATCAGGCCATTCTTGAAGGCCATGGCGAAATCGGGATCATCGAAGATGAAACGGTAGGAGTCAAAGCCGAATTCGCGCACGGGCATGAAAAACGGCGCGTTCAAAAAGCTCTGATAAAAAATCAGGAACAGCGGCAAGAAGATGGCGATCAGCGTGATCGTCACGACCACGCCGCGCGACCAGTTCAGGCGCGACAAGGGAGAGCGCGACCGTGCAGGCAGCGGCAAGATGGCAGTTTGCATGATGAATCCAATGAATGAAGGGTGCGGCATCCGTCCGCAGGTATGCGCCTGCGGACGGCTAAGACGGCCTAGGAACGATTCCTACTTCTTGCCGGCTGTTTCTTTCCACTGTTTCAGGAAGGCCATGCGCTTGGCCGGTCCCAGAAATTGCAGGATGATCGGGTGCACGGGAATCGGCTTGACGTTGGCCGCACCGATTTGCTTGATCAGGTCAGCCGACGTGGTTTCGCCCGTGACGTCAGCGCGGATGGCGAACAGCTTGGCGCCGTTGGCGATGATGGTCTGGCCGCGATGCGACAAGATGTAATCGAGCCACAGTTTGCTGGCATTGACGTTCTTCGCGTTCTTGTTGATGAACTGCACGCGCGACAGGATCAGGGTGTAATCCTTGGGCAGCACCACGCCGATCGACGGATCGGTCTTGGCGCGCACCAGGGCATACGAGCCCAGCACGTTGTAGCCGATCAGGTTTTCACCCGACGAGATGCGCTCCATCATGGTGCCCGTCGACGACTGCACGCGCACCTTGGCCGTGCCAAAGGCGTTTTGCAGCGCCAGGAATTGCGGATATTCTTTCGCATCCTGCGCCATGAACATGAAGCCCACGCCCGATTTTTCGATGTCGTAGGTGGTGACCTTGTCCTTGAATTTCGGCGTGGCGATCAGCTTGACGAAGTCGTCGTGATTCTTCGGCACTTCCTTGGGATCGAGCAGGCGCTTGTTGTAGACAATGGCGGCCGGCTCGAACGTGGTGCCGTAAGCCTGATCATCCCACATGGCCCAGCCGGGGATCTTCGCCGCTTCGACCGATTTGTACTTGAGCGCATAGCCATCGGAGGCCAGGCGCATCTGCAAGTCCATCGCCGACGACCACATCACGTCGGCAGTGTTGCCGCCGGCGGCCACTTCGGAAATGAAGCGGTTATACACTTCGGTGGAATTCATGTCGTTGTATTCGACCGAAATGCCCGGATACAGGGCGCTGAAATCCTTGATCAGCGGAGCGGCAGCCTTGCTGTCGGTGGCGCTGTAAATCACCACCTTGCCTTCCTTCTTGGCCGCGTCGATGATCTTCTGGTAGTCGGCCGGATAGCCGGCCGGCACTTGCGCGAAAGCGGCGCCGGCCAGGCTGGCAAACGCGGTGGCAAAGGCGGCTTGAAGCAGGGTCTTGGTTTGCATGGGTTGTCTCCGTCTATGAATAGGTTTTTTTAATAGGATGTCGTTCAGCGCATCAGGCCAAGCTCATTCGCTTGCCTGGCATACTCATCGACCGCCTTCTTGACATATGCTGTCAGCTTCGGCCCCGTCAGGGCGAATGGGTACAAGCCGGCCTGCGCGCGCCACTCGGCGAACTGCGGCGTGGCCATGACACGGTCAAAGGTGGCCACCCAGCGCTGGTAGTCCGCCTCGGGCACCTGGGGTCCCATCCACACGCCACGGATGATGGGCCAGACCACGTCGAAGCCCTGCTCGCGCGCCGTCGGCACGCCGGCCAGCACGCCGGGCAGGCGCTTTTCCGACAGTACCGCGAGCACGCGCGCATGGTTGGCGCTGGCGTTCAGTGTGGCCTCCGACGTGTCGCCCGAGACCACCTGCACATAATCGGCCTGCATCGCCGTAAACACTTCGCCGCCGCCTTCGAGCGCAACAAAACGCAGCACTTTCGGATCGATGCCGGCATGACGCGCCAGCAGTGCCATCTTCAGCCAGTCCTGGCTGCCGATGGTGCCGGAGACGCCGATCAGCACCTTGTCAGGATGCTGGCGCAGCGCAGCGATCAGGTCGGCCAGGCTCTTGTAGGGCGAATCGCTGCGCACGGCGATCATGCCGTAGTCGGCGCCCAGCGCCGCCACCCAGCGCACGTCGCCCGCCTTCGCATTGCCAAACTTGCCCTGCGCCAGGTTGAGCAGCGAACCGCCTGAAAACGCCACCAGCGTGTTCGCTTCCGCGCGGCGTCGTTGCGATGCCATCGAGTGCCAGGCCACGGCGCCAATGCCACCGGGCAGATAACTGATGCGCATTGGGCCCGCCACGCCTGCCGCGCCCTCCTGCGCCAGGCCTTTTTTCGCCAGCTTGCACGTCAAATCCATGGCGCCGCCCGGCTTGGACGGCACCACGCACTCGGCCGGCGCGGACGCCTGTGCCCCGGCCACGGCGGGCAGCAGGCACAGCAACGACAGGAATAGGGAGCGCAGCATCGTCATGGCTTAGAAGCGGTGCTGGATGCCGGCGATCAGGCCGCGCTGCGTGTCGCCGAAACCGGCATCGTCACGCGACAGGCTGACCAGCTGGTTGTGCTTGGCCTTGGCATACGCGCCGGCCACATACAGGTCGGTGCGCTTGGACAGGGCATAGCGCACGCGCGCCACGTACATGATCGGATCTGCGTCGAGGTTGGCGGCCACGTTTTTCACGTCCTGGTAGTAGATCACGCCCGTCAGGGTGATGACCGGCGTGGTCTTGTAGCTGACGCCGCCCCAGTACAGGGTGCCGCGCACGTCGGCCTTGCCGGAGGCAGCCGGATCGAGCTTGTAGTCGCGCGCCGCCGCCTGCACTTTCCACGGGCCGTCGTCATACATGGCGCCCAGGTGGTACGCGGTGGTCTTGTCGCGCGCGCCGCCGGCGATGGCATTGCCGTTCACCTGTTCATACGTGGCCAGCAGGCTGACAGGGCCGGTCTTGTAGGTGACGGCCGTGGCCAGCTTGGCGCTGTCCGAGTTGCCCGTCGACTGTTCGCCGAAACCGTACGATGCGCCGTAGCTGAAGTCGCCCGTCTTGCCCGAATACTTGACCATGTTGTCGAAGGCCGTCGTCATGCCGTATTTGCTCGGGCCCGTCGCGTTGGCCGAAGTGGCCCACGAGTAGAACGGTGCATAGGCCATCGGATCGAACGGCAGCACGAAGTCATACACGGTGGTGAAGGAGCGGCCCAGCACGACGCGGCCAAACGCGCCTTCCAGGCCCACATTGGCCTGGCGCTTGAACAGCGCGCCATCGGCCGCGCCCGTGTCGACCAGAATGCCGCCTTCCAGATTGAAGACGGCCTTCAGGCCGCCGCCCAGGTCTTCGCTGCCCAGGATGCCCCAGCGCGAGGTGTTCATGCCGCCGGAGCTCACCTGCGTCATCGAGCTTTTGTTCGGACCGGCGTTGCTGGTGTTGCTGATGCCGGCGTCCAGGCGGCCGTACAGGGTGACGTTCGACTGGGCCTGGGCGCTGCCGGCAGCGGCGAGTACCGCCATGGCGGCCAGCGAGAATGCAGTTTTCTTCATGTAAAGTGTCTCCCTTAGATATAGTTATTGGTGATATACCTGATCAATTTCATGAATCAGGATCACACTATATGAGCGCCATCCTTTCAATTGGCTTTCAGCATGACAGGTGTCGCCGGCCAGCCACAATGGACATCAACATATTCATCGCCTGCCCTGCCGCCAGGCTTACACTGCATCATTTCAACGAATGGCGGAGACCATGCGCATATTATTAGTGGAAGACCATCTGGAGCTGTCGCACTGGCTGGCAAAGGCCCTGCGCGACGCGCACCTGACGGTGGAGACCGCCCACAACGGCGCAGATGCCGACGCCCTGCTGCATACGCAGGAATACTCGCTGGTGCTGCTCGACCTGACACTGCCGAAGATGGATGGGCTGGACGTGCTGCGCCGCCTGCGGGCGCGCGGCGGCACGCGCGGCAAGACGCCCGTCATGATACTTACGGCGCGTGGCGGCCTGGATGAGAAAGTGCAGGGCCTGAACCTGGGCGCAGACGACTACATGGCCAAGCCGTTCGAGCTGGCCGAACTGGAAGCGCGCGTGAAAGCCCTGCTGCGCCGCAGCCAGGGCAACGAAGCGCTCGTGCACACCTGCGGCGCGCTCAGTTTCGACACCGTCACGCGCATGTTCAGCTATGCAGGCGCCGCCTTCCCCCTGACGCCGCGCGAACACGCGGTGCTCGAGGCGCTGATCACGCGCTCCGGGCGCGCCGTATCGAAGGAAAAGCTGTTCGATGAAGTGTTCGCGCTGGCCGACGACGTCAACCTGGACGCCATCGAACTGTATATCCACCGCGTGCGCAAGAAACTCGAAAGCGGTGTGGAAAGCGGCTCACCCGACGGCGCCGTCATCACCACCCTGCGCGGCATCGGCTACCTGCTGCAACCGCGCAGCGCCATGGTGCCGGCCACGCCACGATGAGCGTGCGCGCCCCACACCTGCCCGTATTCGAGCGCCTGCGTCGGCGCTGGGGGCAGGGCCGCCCGCTGGGCAGCCTGCGCAGCCAGCTGCTGCGCTGGCTGCTCATCCCGCTGGTGATGCTGGTGCTGCTGGACGCCGTCTTTGTCTACCGCAACGCGCTCGACGCGGCCGACATGGCCTACGACCGCTCCCTGCTGGCATCGACGCGGGCGCTGGCCGAGCGCGTCTCCATCGTTGGCGGCAAGGTGGTGGCCGAAGTGCCTTACGTGGCGCTCGACAGCTTCGAGACCGATACCCTGGGCCGCATCTACTACAAGGTCACGGGCATCAACGGCGAACTGGTCTCGGGCTATGGCGACTTGCCGCCCGTGCCGAAAAACGTGCCTCGCTCGCAGAACTACCCCGCCCTGGTGCGCTTCTACCACGCCGATTACCACGGCAAGCCGATCCGCATCGCCGCCCTGCTGCAACCCGTGTATGACGACTCGATGCGCGGCATCGCCCTGATACAGGTGGCTGAAACGCTGGACGCGCGGCGCGGCCTGTCGAACCAGATCCTGTTCGATACCCTGAGCTGGCAGGCGGCGATGATACTGGTGATGGGCGCCCTCGTCTGGTTTGCCGTGCGCCTGGTGCTGCGGCCGCTAATGCGTTTGAAAACGGAAGTCGAGACACGCACCTTGTCTGACCTGTCCGACGTCGATCCCAAGCTGGTGCACAAGGAAATGCGCCCGCTGGTGAGCGCCATGAACGGTTCCATGTCGCGCCTGCAGCAGCTGATCGCCAGCCAGCGCCGCTTCATCGCCGACGCCTCGCACCAGCTGCGCACGCCGTTGACGGTGCTGAAGACCCAGGCCGAACTGGCCATGCGCGAATGTGACCGCCAGGCCGGCACGCCGCCGGACATGGCCGCCCTGCGCGACATTGTGCGCTCGATCGCCGCCACCACGGATTCGACCGTGCTGCTGGCCAACCGCCTGCTGACCCTGGCCCGCATCGAGCATGGCGGCGACAGCCTGGCCATGGATACCGTCTCGCTGCGCGACATGGCGCAGCAGGTGGGGTTGGAAATGGCCATGGCTGCCGTCGGCAAAAATATCGATTTATCGCTGGAAGCGCCCGATGACGCGCCCGTGCATGGCCAGGCCTTGCTGCTGCACGAACTGCTGGCCAACCTAGTCGACAATGCCCTGCGCTACACACCGCAGGGCGGCAGCGTGATCCTGCGCGTGCGCGCGGCGCAGGCAAGGAACGGGCACGGCGCCGTGCTGGAGGTGGAGGATAGCGGTGCCGGCATCCTGCCTGCGGAACGTGAACGGGTATTTACGCCGTTCTACCGGGTTGGCGCGGCACTCGAGAGCAACCCTGGCGGCGCCGGCCTGGGACTGGCCATCGTGCGCGACATCGCTGCCCTGCATGGCGCGCGCCTGGAACTGGCCACGGCGGCGAATGGACATGGACTGAAAGTCGGCGTGTATTTCACCGCAACGCCAGTCGATGCTAAGATCGCGCCCTGAGATTTTAATGAAGGCCCACTGCCATGATGACCAAAGAAGACGTAACCGAACTGTTTGCCAATATCGCAGAAAACGCGCCGTGGGATTTGTCCCAGCCGCTGCTGTGGGGCTATTACTTCACCAACCCCACGTCCGAACCACTGGAACAGGCCGCCACCCTGCTGGCGCTGCAGGGCTACCGCCCCGTGGAACTGTACCAGCCCGAACTGGACGACGCGGCCGCCGCCCCAGTGTGGGTGCTGCACGTGGAAAAAGCCGAAGTGCATGGCGTCGATAGTCTGCACGCGCGCAATGGCGAACTGATGGCGTTTGCCCAGGAAAACCAGCTGGCCAGCTATGACGGCATGGATGTGGGTCCCGTCGGTACCGCAGAGTAGGTCGGATTAGGTCCGCAGGACCGTAATCCGACAGCACCATCGGCCACGCCAACATCACGAATAAAAAACGGCGCCCTCGGCGCCGTTTTTGCGTGGATCGCTGAAAACGCTCAGCTCAGGTTTTCCAGGCGGATCTTGGTCACCGTGCCCACCACGCTGTTCAATGCTTCCATCTTTTCGATGGCGGCCGTGACGTTCTTCTCCTGCGTCTGGTGCGTCAGCATGATGATGTCCGTATGCGTCTCGCCCTCGGCCGGCTCTTTTTGCAGCATGGCGTCGATCGAGATGCTGCGTTCGGCCAGGATGCGCGTCAGGTCGGCCAGCACGCCCGGCTGGTCGGCCACGTGCATGCGCAGGTAGTAGCTGGTGGTGATTTCCGACATCGGCAAAATCGCGATATCGGTCATCGCGTTCGGCTGGAAGGCCAGGTGCGGCACGCGGTGTTCCGGGTCGGCCGTGGCCAGGCGCGTGATGTCGACCAGGTCGGCGATCACCGACGAGGCGGTCGGCTCGGCGCCCGCGCCACGGCCCGAGTACAGGCTGGCACCGACGGCGTCGCCATGCACCAGCACCGCGTTCATGGCGCCTTCCACGTTGGCGATCAAGCGCTTGGCCGGGATCAGGGTCGGATGCACGCGCAGCTCGATGCCTTCCACGCCGTTGACGGTGGCGCGCTTGGTAATGCCCAGCAGCTTGATGCGGTAGCCCAGCTGCTCGGCGTAGCGGATGTCGACGGCATTGAGGTTGCTGATGCCTTCCACGTAGGCCTTGTCGAACTGCACCGGGATACCGAAGGCGATGGCCGACATGATGGTGGCCTTGTGCGCGGCATCGACGCCCTCGATGTCGAAGGTGGGGTCGGCTTCCGCGTAGCCGAGTTCCTGCGCCTGTTTCAGCACGGTGGCGAAATCGAGGCCCTTGTCGCGCATCTCGGACAAAATGAAATTGGTGGTGCCGTTGATGATGCCGGCGATCCATTCGATGCGGTTGGCCGTCAAGCCTTCGCGCAGCGCCTTGATGATGGGGATGCCGCCGGCGACCGCCGCTTCGAAGGCCACCATGACGCCCTTGTCCTGGGCGGCGGCGAAGATTTCGTTGCCGTGCACGGCCAGCAGGGCCTTGTTGGCCGTGACCACGTGCTTGCCGTTGGCAATCGCCTGCATCACCAGGGTTTTCGACAGGTCGTAGCCGCCGATCAGTTCGACGACGATATCGATCTCGGGATCGTTGACGATCAGGTAGGGGTCACTAACGACCTTGCAGCCGCCGGCGACCAGCGCTTCGGCGCGCGCCACGTCGCGCACGGCGACGGCGACGACTTCAATGCCGCGGCCCGCGCGGCGCTTGATTTCTTCCTGGTTGCGTTTCAGGACGCTGAACGTGCCGTAACCGACATTGCCCAGGCCCAGCAGGCCGATCTTGATGGATTTCATAGTTGTGCTTGACTGCTCATAAGTGGCGCCCCCCTTTGGCGGCGCCAGGTTGATCGGTATGGTTGATCGAGATTGCTGCTGGCCGGTTCAGCCCCGGCCGTGACGTTTGCGGTAACCTTCGAGGAAGCGCGCAATGCGCCCCATGGCCTCGGTCAGGTCATCGGAGTTGGGCAGGAAGACGACGCGGAAATGGTCGGGCGCGATCCAGTTGAAGCCCGTGCCCTGTACGATCAGGACCTTGGCTTCGGCCAGTAATTCATAGGCAAACTGCTGGTCGTCGGCGATCGGATAGATCTCCGGGTCCAGGCGCGGGAACATGTACAGCGCGGCCTTCGGCTTGACACAGGTAACGCCCGGGATATCGGTCAGCAGCTTGTGCGCCAGATCGCGCTGTTTCAACAGGCGCCCGCCGGGCCCCACCAGGTCTTGTATGCTCTGGTAACCGCCAAGCGCCGTCTGGATGGCAAACTGCCCCGGCGCGTTGGCGCATAGCCGCATCGAGGCCAGCATGTTGAGGCCTTCGATGTAATCTTTTGCGTGGCGCTTTTCGCCCGAGACCACCATCCAGCCGGAGCGGTAGCCGCAGGAGCGGTAATTCTTCGACAGGCCGTTCATGGTGATGAACAACACGTCGTCGGCCAGCGAGGCGATCGACACGTGCTCGGCTTCGTCGTACAGCACCTTGTCGTAGATCTCGTCGGCGAAAATGATCAATTGGTGCTGGCGCGCCAGGTCGACGATCTGCTGCAGCACGGAAACCGGGTACAAGGCGCCAGTGGGATTGTTCGGGTTGATGACGACGATGGCTTTGGTTTGCGGCGTAATCTTGCGGCGCATGTCCTCGATATCGGGATACCACTCGTTCTGCTCGTCGCACACATAATGCACGGGATTGCCGCCCGACAGGCTGACGGCGGCCGTCCACAGCGGATAGTCAGGCGCCGGCACCAGCACTTCGTCACCACTGTTGAGCAGGGCGTTCATCGACATGACGATCAGTTCCGAGGCGCCGTTGCCCAGGTAGATGTCATCGATGGTCACGCCGGCGATATTCTTGCCTTGCGTGTAATGCATGACGGCCTTGCGTGGCGCGAACATGCCTTTCGAATCCGTGTAGCCGGCCGCATTCTGCAGATTGAGCATCATGTCGCGCACGATTTCATCGGGCGGATCGAAGCCGAATACGGCCAGATTGCCGATATTGAGCTTGGTGATCTTGTGGCCTTCTTCTTCCATTTGCCTGGATTTTTCCAGGACCGGGCCGCGGATGTCATAGCAGACGTCCGCCAATTTATTCGATTTCTGAATCGGTCGCAAAATAAATCCCTGTCGTGATGCGGCGCGGCCGGCCTACGCTTGCAGCATGAAAGCCGCGCCAGAACTGTGAACTCGTGAGACTGCAATGCGAAAACAACCATTCTCGCCGAAAGCAGGCCATTTTATCAAATTAAACATGGCAAATTGCAGCATTTCGCGCCGTTTATGCCACGCCATCCGGCACGCGCGTGCTTTTTCCACCGGAAGCTCTTCATCTTCTCTTAATCTTTGCCTACTACTATGGCAAGCGCCGCCTGCCATAGTTACTCCAAAGAATTACCCATAGATTGCAAATTGGAAAGGATGTTGCTTTTCAGTCGCTCTTTTCTGTCACTTATGGCATGCTTGCGCCCTTGGCGCGCAGCGCGCATCCGCACCGCGCGCACACCGATCAACCGACACGAACAGCCCCGACATCGCCATGAAACTGCATGCCAGCAGCACCCAACAATACCAAACCGTCACAGGCTACGATGAAAATGGCGTGGAGATCAATGCCCAGCCATACAACTACAGCCTGATCGTCATGCCGGAAATGCCACCACGGGCGTGGGATGTCGGCAGTTTCGAGCAGCTGAGCGAGGCACATTTCGCGCAAATCCTGGCCGATGCGCCCGACGTGGTCATCCTCGGTACGGGCGAGCGCCAGCGTTTCGTGCATCCGAAGCTGACGGCCGCGCTGACCATGCGCCGCATCGGCGTCGAGTGCATGGATAGCCAGGCAGCCTGCCGCACCTACAATATCCTGATGGGCGAAGGCCGCAAAGTCACCCTGGCCCTGATTCTGGCTCCCGGCGCAGGCAGCGCTGCATGAAAATCAATGTCAACGAACTGCACAGCTCGAGGCTGCTGATGTGGTCCCTGCTGGGCATCTTCATCGTCGTCACCCTGTATGCGTTGGGCGTGCGTACCCTGGTGCCGCCCGACGAGGGCCGCTATGCCGAGATGGCGCGCGAAATGTTCGTCACGGGCGACTGGATTACCACGCGCCTGAACGGCATCAAATACTTTGAAAAGCCGCCACTGCAAACGTGGATGAATGCGCTGACCTTCGCCGCCTTCGGCCTGGGCGAATGGCAGGCACGCCTGTGGACTGGCCTGTGCGGCATCATCGGCGTGTGCATGACAGCATTTGCGGGCAAGAAAGTGTTCGGTCCGCGCGTGGGCCTGTATGCTGGTCTGGTACTGGCGTCGAGCCTGTTCTGGCTGGCTTCCGGCCAGATCAATTCGCTCGACATGGGCCTGTCCGGCATGATGACCCTGACCCTGGCCAGCCTGCTGGTGGCCCAGCGCGACGACGCCACCGCGGGTGAGCGCCGCAACTGGATGCTGGTATGCTGGGCTGGCATGGCGCTGGCCGTGCTGGCCAAGGGCTTGATCGGCATCGTCTTGCCGGGCGCCGTGCTGGTGCTGTATTCGCTGTGCGCGCGCGACTGGCGCATCTGGACGCGTCTGCATCTGGTCAAGGGCTTGCTGGTGTTCTTTGCCATCGCCACACCGTGGTTCGTGCTGGTCGCCCTGCGCAATCCGGAGCAGCCGCATTTCTTCTTCATCCACGAGCATTTCCAGCGCTTCCTGATGAAGGGGCACAAGCGCGAAGGCGCCTGGTACTACTTCCTGGTCCTGCTCATTCCCGGCATCCTGCCATGGATAGGCGTGCTGCCGCAAAGCCTGGCCGCCGCCTTCAAGCGCCAGGAGGGTGCCTTCCAGCCCCGCTTGATGCTGCTGGTCTGGGCCGTCTTCATTTTCTTCTTCTTCAGCTATTCGACCTCGAAGCTGCCTGGCTATATCGTGCCCATCTTCCCAGCGCTGGCCCTGCTGGTGGCGCTGTACCTGGAATCGGCGTCGCGCCGCCAGCGCCTGTTCGCCGCAGGCCTGCTGTGCGTGCTGGGCGCGGCCATCCTTATCGGCGGACCGATCGCCTTCGGCAAGGCCAGCGCGCGCGACGCGGAAGCCTTGATCGCGCTCAAGGGCTACCAGCCATGGCTGATGGCGGCCGGCTTCTTCGCCCTGGCCGGCGGCGCCCTGGCCTTGCTGCATGCGCGCCAGTTGCGCCGCGACATGACCGTGCTGACGATCGCCGGCGCCGGCTTCCTGGCCACGCACTGCATCCTGGCCGGTTCCGAACTGTATGGCCAGAACCGCGCAGGCACCGACATGCTGCCGCAGATCCAGGCCGAACTGACGGCCGATACCAAGCTCTATTCTGTCGGCATTTATGAACAGTCGCTCACGTATTACCTGCAGCGGCCCGTGATCCTCGTCGATTACTGGGATGAATTCACGTTTGGCCTGAAACAGCAGCCCGAACTGTCCATCCCGACCATCGAACCGTTCATCACGCAGTGGACGAACGATGCCAACGCCGGCGTGCACGACATGGCCATTATCAGCCTGGACCGTTACAAGAGCTTGCAACAACGTGGCGTGCCCATGCGTGTTATTGCCGAGGACGCGCGCCGCATGGTGATTGCCAACAAATAAATGTTTAAAGGAGTGCGAGCCAGTGCGGCTCGCACTCCCGGCCAGCTTGCCGCACCCCATACCAGCATGATTTTTCACCGCTGAACCGACTGCGCCGCCATACTGACGATATAAAATAGCTATGCCTGCCGGCGGACGTTGACCGCATTGGCAGCCTCGGCGACGACGCCCCTGACAAAATACAGAACCAAGAACCGCACCCCATGACCTCTACCCTGCCCTTTTTGCCTTTTTCCAAACCCACCATCGATGAAGCAACCATCGCCGCCGTCGGCGAGGTGCTGCGCTCGGGCTGGATCACCAGCGGCCCGAAAGTGCAAGCCTTCGAAGCCCAGCTGTCCGAGTATTTCGGCGGGCGCCCCGTGCGCACCTTCAATTCGGGTACCTGTACCATGGAAATCGCGCTGCGCATCGCCGGTGTCAAGCCTGGCGACGAAGTCATCACGACGCCCGTGTCATGGGTAGCGACGGCCAACGTCATCATCGAAGTGGGCGCCACGCCCGTGTTTGCCGATATCGACCCCGTCACCCGGAATATCGACCTCGACAAGCTGGAAGCGGCCATCACCCCGCGTACGAAAGCCATCATCCCCGTCTACCTTTCGGGCCTGCCTGTCGACATGGACCGCCTGTACGCGATTGCTGAAAAGTACAATTTAAGGGTCGTGGAAGATGCGGCGCAAGCGTTCGGTTCCACCTGGAAGGGCAAGCGCATCGGCGCGTTTGGCGACTTCGTCTCGTTCAGCTTCCAGGCGAACAAGAACATCACCACGGGCGAAGGCGGCTGCCTCGTCCTCAACAACCTGGAAGAAGCCAGGCTGGCCGAGAAGTACCGGCTGCAAGGCGTCACGCGCAGCGGCGTCGACGGCATCGATGTCGATGTTCTGGGCGGCAAATACAATATGAGCGACATCATGGCCGCCATCGGACTGGGCCAGTTTGCCAACATCGAGGCCATCACGGCCCACCGCCGCGCACTGGCACGCCACTACTTCGCGCAATTCGGCAGCGACTTCGAAGCGGCGAGCGGCGCCCAGCTGCCCGTGCAGGATTTCGACAACAGCAACTGGCATTTGTTCCAGATCATCCTGCCCGACAACGGCCCCGGTACGCGCGCCGCGTTCATGCAGCAAATGGCGCAGCAAAACGTGGGAACGGGCTATCATTACGCACCGATCCACTTGTTTACCATGTATCGCGAACGCGGCTTTACCGAGGGCATGTTCCCCGTCTCGGAAAAGATCGGCCGCCTGACCGTGACCTTGCCAATGTTCTACGCCATGACGACACAGGACGTGGAGCGGGCCGTCGCCACCGTCAAATCCATCCTCATCAAGTGAGCAGCGCGCCGATGAAACCTGAACTGTCCATTATCATTCCAATCTACAACGAGCAGGATGGCCTGGCCAGCCTGTTCGCCCGCCTGTATCCGGCCCTTGATGCCTTGCAGACGAGCTACGAAATCATTTTCGTCAACGATGGCAGCCGCGACAATTCGGTGGCCATCCTGGCGGAACAGTTCCGCCAGCGCCCCGACGTTACGCGCGTGATCTTGTTCAATGGCAATTATGGCCAGCACATGGCCATCCTGGCCGGTTTTGAAGCGTCGCGCGGGCAGATCATGATCACGCTCGACGCCGACCTGCAGAACCCGCCTGAAGAAATCGGCAACCTGGTGGCCAAGATGCGCGAAGGCTACGATTACGTGGGCTCGATCCGGCGCAAGCGGCAAGACTCCGCCTGGCGCACACTGGCGTCGAAAATGATGAACCGCCTGCGTGAAAAGATCACGAATATCAAAATTACCGATCAGGGCAACATGCTGCGCGCGTATGGCCGCAATGTGATCGACCTGGTCAACCAGTGTGCCGAAGTCAACACCTTCGTGCCCGCCCTGGCCTACACGTTTGCCCGCAAGCCTACGGAAATTACCGTCGAGCATGAAGAACGTGCTGCCGGCGAATCGAAATACTCGCTGTACAGCCTGATCCGTCTCAATTTCGACCTGGTCACGGGCTTTTCGCTGATACCCCTGCAAATCTTTTCCATGCTGGGCATGGCGATGTCGCTGGGCTCGGCATTGCTGGTGATCTTCCTGCTGGTCCGCCGCTTCCTGCTGGGCGCAGAGGCCGAAGGCGTGTTTACCCTGTTCGCCATCGCCTTCTTCTTCATGGGCGTGATCCTGTTCGGCATCGGCCTGGTGGGCGAATACGTGGGACGCATCTTCCAGCAAGTGCGTGCCCGTCCCCGCTATGTGGTGCAAACTATCTTGCAGGACGGCATGACCCAGGCGGAAGCCGAGGCGCCATCGTATGTGCGCCTGGAAAAGCGCCAGGTGGGCCGCTGATGGGCGCCCCACGCGCCGTCGTCTTCGGCTACCACAATGTGGGCGTGCGCTGCATCAAGGTGCTGCTGGCCGGTGGCGTCGATATCGCCCTGGTCGTCACGCATGAAGACAGCCCCACGGAAAACCTGTGGTTCGAATCGGTCGCCAGCCTGTGCCAAGCCGAAGGCATCCCCTGCATCACACCAGGCGATGCATGCGCGCCGGAACTGCTGGCGCAGGTGCAGGCCGCAAAACCGGACATGCTGTTCAGCTTTTACTACCGTCACATGTTGCCCGCCAGCATCTTGGAAGTCGCTCCCGCCTACAATATGCACGGCTCGCTGCTGCCGCAGTTCCGCGGCCGCGCGCCCGTCAACTGGGCCGTGCTGCATGGCGCCACGGAAACGGGCGCCACCCTGCATGAAATGACGGTCAAGCCGGACGCCGGCGCCATCGTGGCGCAAACGGCCGTGCCCATCCTGCCCGACGACACGGCGTTTGAAGTATTTGGCAAGGTCACCGTGGCGGCGGAACAAACCCTGTGGGGCGTGCTGCCGGCCTTGCTGGACGGCACGGCGCCACGCCATCTCAACGATTTGCGCCAGGGCGCTTATTTTGGCGGGCGCAAGCCGGCAGATGGCCGCATCGACTGGAAGTTACCCGCGCAACAGGTATACAACCTGCACCGGGCCGTCGCGCCACCCTATCCCGGCGCATTTACCGAAGTCAACAATGTCATTTACACCATTGAACAAGCCCGTTTGAGCAAGCATTCGGCAGGAAGTTTGCCACCGGGCTTGGCGGTAGTGGATAATTGCATCTTTGGCGTCTGCGGAGACGGTCGCATGCTGGCCATTTCCGCGCTGAGGGCTGCCGGGGAGCCAATTTCGGCTCAGCAATTGCAAGCAAGTCTGACCGCCCGCGTCAGCACACACTGATATCACTCAAGAGAATCTCACATGAAAAAAGTCCTCATCTTAGGCGTCAACGGCTTCATCGGCCACCATCTGTCCAAGCGCATCCTCGAAACCACCGACTGGCATGTCTACGGCATGGACATGAACACGGACCGCATCACGGACTTGCTGGAAGATGACAACTACAAGTCGCGCATGCACTTCTTTGAAGGCGATATCACGATCAACAAGGAATGGGTCGAGTACCACGTCAAAAAATGCGATGTGATTCTCCCGCTGGTGGCCATCGCCACGCCGTCGACCTATGTCAAGCAGCCGCTGCGCGTCTTCGAACTGGACTTCGAAGCCAACCTGCCTATCGTGCGCTCGGCCGCCAAGTACGGCAAGCACCTGGTGTTCCCGTCGACCTCGGAAGTGTATGGCATGTGCCATGACGAGGAATTCGACCCTGAAAACTCGGAACTGATCTGCGGCCCGATCAACAAGCCGCGCTGGATCTACTCGAATGCCAAGCAGCTGATGGATCGCGTGATCTGGGGCTACGGCATGGAAGGCTTGAACTTCACCCTGTTCCGTCCATTCAACTGGATCGGCGCAGGCCTCGATTCGATCCACACGCCAAAAGAAGGTTCCTCGCGCGTGGTAACGCAATTCTTCGGCCACATCGTGCGCGGCGAGAACATCTCGCTGGTCGACGGCGGCGCGCAAAAACGCGCGTTCACCTACATCGACGACGGCATCGATGCACTGATCCGTATCATTGCCAACAAGAATGGCATCGCCAGCGGCAAGATTTACAACATTGGCAATCCGACCAATAACTATTCGATCCGCGACCTGGCCGGCATGATGCTGACCCTGGCCGCCGAGTACCCGGAATACGCCGAAGGCGCGAAACACGTGAAAATCGTGGAAACGACCTCGGGCGCCTACTACGGTGCCGGTTACCAGGACGTGCAAAACCGCGTGCCGAAAATCACGAACACCTGCGAAGAGCTGGGCTGGGCGCCGACCACCACCATGGCCGATTCCCTGCGCAATATTTTCGACGCCTACCGCAGCCAGGTAGCCCAAGCCAAAGCCTTGATGGATTAATGTTGAGCAAGCCGTTCCTGACCCTGAAAATCGACGTCGATACCTATCGCGGCACCCGTGAAGGCATGGGCAATCTGGTGCGCATGTTGGCCGCGCACCAGGCCAAGGCTACCTTTCTGTTTTCGCTGGGCCCCGACCATACGGGCTGGGCCCTGCGGCGCGCCTTGCGGCCTGGCTTTTTCAGCAAGGTGTCGCGCACTTCGGTGGTCGAGCACTACGGCTTGAAAACATTGATGTACGGCACCTTGCTGCCGGGACCCGATATCGGCAAGCTATGCGCGGCGCAATTGCGCGCCGTGCGCGATGCCGGCTTCGAGTGCGGTATTCACACCTGGGATCACACCCTGTGGCAAGACAACGTGGCCAAGCGCAATGCCGCATGGACCATCAACATGATGCGCAAGGCCGCCAACCGCTACGAACAGGTATTTGGCGTGGCGCCGCACACACACGGCGCGGCCGGCTGGCAAATGAATGTCAGCGCCTTTGTCGAGCACGACACGGCAGGCTACCGCTTTGCCTCCGATGGCCGCGCCATGCTCGACGCGCGCGGCGCCATGGTGCATCCGACGAACGGCCCGCATCGCGTGCGCAATGGCAACACCATCCTGCAATGCGTGCAATTGCCCACCACCCTGCCCACCCTGGACGAGTTGCTGGGCTGCGAAATCGACGGCAAGCTGATCACGACCAGCAATGTTGCTGCGCATATATTGTCGCTGACGCAGGACAATCCCCGCGATCACGTGTATACCTTGCATGCGGAACTTGAAGGACAGAAACTCGCCCCCATTTTCGAACAACTGCTGACGGGCTGGAAAGCCCAGGGCTACCAGTTTGCAGCGATGGGCGATTATTATGAAAAGATACAAGATAGCGACTTGCCCGTTTGCCCCATCACCTGGGATGAGTTGCCCGGGCGTTCGGGACGCCTGATTGTGCAGGGCAAAGCGGCCTGAATGCTGTATTGTTGCACCTGGATGCGTTGCCAGATTAAAAAACAGCGCTGATGATCACCGTTCAGGAGAGAACCTGTGGCTGATAGCCAATCCCTCGTTAGCATACCCGACTTTAGCGCCGCCATGACCAGCGGCAAGACCTTTCAGTTGCTGGGCCGTCCAGCCAAGGCCACGGTGCTGTTTTTCTATCCGAAGGACAATACCCCCGGCTGTACCACTGAAAACATCGCCTTCCGTGACGCCTACCCGCAATTTGTCGCCGCCGGCGTGGAAATCTACGGCATCAGCCGCGATTCGCTGCGCTCGCACGAAAGCTTCAAAGCCAAGCTGGAACTGCCATTCGAGCTCATTTCCGACCCGGACGAAGCCGTTTGCCTGCTGTTTAACGTCATGAAGATGAAACAGATGTATGGCAAGACGGTCCGTGGCGTCGAACGCAGCACGTTTGTGATTGACGCTGAGGGCCGATTGGTGAAAGAATGGAGAGGCGTGAAGGTCGCAACTCACGTGGAAGAAGTGCTGGAATTCGTGGCGCGTCTGAAGTGATCATCTGTTCTGATCGAATGCGCGTTGTCGGCTTCCAGCCAGCTTAGTTCGAAATTAGCTCAACCGCAGTTCAGTTCACGGTACCTATCGCCATTTTGAGTCAACGAAGCGCCTCCACCCACTCCGCCAGGCGGGCCTGTAGCCCGCCGATGGCGTCCATGACCGGCCATGTTGCCGGCCTTCCGGCAGTCTCTCGTCCTGTAGTATTGTTGTCCTCCCGCATCCACCCCATGAGAAGTGCCGCCAGAAGCTGGCTGCCCATGGGCGATTCATTCCAGAAATTTTTTGATTGAGATCCTGATGCCACTGCCAAAATTACCGAGCAAGCCAGCCACCATCCTGGCCACACAAGATTACCCAACCGCAGGCGCAGCGCGCCCGGCCACCAAAACCCCGGCAGCCAAGAAAGTGGCTGCACCTGTTATTGAAGCGGCGATCGCCGAAGTTGCCAAGCCGGTCCGCAATGCGGCCACGAAGATCAAGCAAGTGGCGGCCCTGATGGTCGCCAAGCCGGCACCAGCACCTGCGCCGGTTGCGGCCGCACCTGCAATCGTTGCCGCGCCTGCGGCAAAAGCCGCGCCGGCGGCGAAAGGCAAGGTTACGCCGATCAAGTCCGTCAAGCAAGCCGAGCAGCCGCATCCGGCCAAGCACAAGCCTGTCGAAGTACAGCTCAAGTCGTCCGCCAGCCGCGCCGCCGACCAGCGCGGCATCAGCAAGCTGTTCGTGCTCGACACCAACGTGCTGATGCACGACCCATCGTCGCTGTTCCGCTTCGAAGAACACGATGTGTACCTGCCGATGATGACCCTGGAAGAGCTGGACAACCACAAAAAGGGCATGACGGAAGTGGCGCGCAATGCCCGCCAGGTCTCGCGTACCCTCGATGCCCTGATCAGCAACACGGATGACGACGCCATCGAACACGGTATCCTGCTGTCCAAGCTGGGCAACAAGGATGCCAAGGGCCGCTTGTTCTTCCAGACGCGTTTGCAAAGCGCGGACTTGCCAGCTGGCTTGCCAGTGGGCAAGGCCGACAACCAGATCCTCGCCGTCGTGCGTTCGCTGGAATCGGAGCAGGAAGGCCGCCCCGTGGTGCTGGTGTCGAAAGACATCAATATGCGCATCAAGGCGCGCGCCCTGGGCTTGCCGGCCGAAGATTACTTCAACGACCATGTGCTGGAAGACACGGACTTGCTGTACTCGGGCATCGTGCAGCTGCCGGATGACTTCTGGAACAAGCATGGCAAGGACATGGAATCGTGGCAGGAAAGCAAGAACGGCTACAGCTCGACGTTCTACCGCGTGACGGGTCCGTTCATTCCATCGCTGCTGGTCAACCAGTTCATCTACCTGGAACCGAAAAACGGCGAAACGCCGTTCTACGGCCAGGTGAAACAGATCAACGGCAAGACGGCCGTGCTGCAAACCCTGCGCGACTTCAGCCACACGAAGAACAATGTGTGGGGCGTGACGGCACGCAACCGCGAGCAGAACTTTGCCCTGAACTTGCTGATGAATCCGGAATGCGACTTCGTCACCCTGCTTGGCCAGGCCGGTACCGGCAAGACCCTGCTGGCCCTGGCCGCCGGCCTGGCGCAAGTACTGGAAACCAAGCTCTACAACGAAATCATCGTCACCCGCGTGACGGTGCCCGTCGGCGAAGACATCGGTTTCCTGCCAGGCACGGAAGAAGAAAAGATGTCGCCATGGATGGGCGCCTTCGACGACAACCTGGAAGTGCTGAACAAGTCCGACTCGGATGGCGGCGAATGGGGCCGTGCGGCAACGCAAGACCTGATCCGCTCGCGCATCAAGATCAAGTCGCTCAACTTCATGCGCGGCCGCACTTTCGTCAACAAATTCCTGATCATCGATGAAGCACAGAACTTGACGCCGAAACAGGTCAAGACCCTGGTCACGCGCGCCGGTCCCGGCACGAAGATCCTGTGCCTGGGCAACATCGCCCAGATCGACACGCCGTACCTGACGGAAGGCTCCAGCGGCCTGACCTACGTGGTCGACCGCTTCAAGGGCTGGACCCACAGCGGCCACGTCACCCTGGCCCGCGGCGAGCGTTCGCGCCTGGCGGACCACGCCAGCGAAGTGCTGTAAGTTATAGCGGGCGGCGCAAGCTGCCCCAGTCATTCAAAGCCCCGGCTGCAGCGATGCAGGCGGGGCTTTTTTCATGTGCGCGACTTTTCCCTGCGACATGTTCTAATACCGCTCTCTTTCTTCCTGGACACCTAACCCGATGCATCCCGCCTTCCAACTGCTGCTTTGCCTTATCCTTTTCATGCTCATCCACATTTCCGTCATGGCCGTGTGCGCTCGCGCATGTGGCATCACCGTGCGCAGCATCAGCTACGGCGTGGGGCCCACCTTGCTGAGCTGGCGGAAAGTCCACATCAAGCTGCTGCCGCTGGCCGGCAATGTGGCCTTGAAGGATACGCGCGAGGAAACCTTGTATGACGACGACCCTTGTCTCGATGCCTACAACTTCCAGCCGCTGTGGAAGCAGGTGCTGCTGCCATTGAGCGGCGTGGGTGTGCTGCTGGCCGTGGCGTTCGGGATACTGGGCGCACCGGGCTGGGAGCATTTTGTCGCGGCCTTCGGGCAAATCTTCCACGGTGCGCTGGCGCCGTTGTCGACGGCGCAGGAATTGCTGGGTGAAGGGGAAACGTTTGCCCGTACGCACAGCTTTGCGCTGGTATTCGCTCTGTTCTCATTGAAACTGTGCGCGTTCAACCTGCTGCCGTTCGCTGGCTTGAACGGCGGACAGGCGCTGCTGGCCATCGCACGCGGCGGACGACCGTTTGTCGCATGGGAAGAAGCGCTGACGAAGTGGGTGCTGTTGCCGGGGCTGGCGATCTTGCTGGCGTGGGTAGTGGCGTTCGGCTGGTATGGCTGGAAAGCAATGGGGGCATAACTGCCACCGCTAAACCCATGCCTGCCGTCAGCGTACGCTGGCCGGCAGGCTGGACAGAAAAATACGCTTAGTTCACCCGCTTGGCCGGCATATCCTGCCCTTCCTGGCGCAGCACCAGTTGCTCGGTCTTGCCATTGGTATCCTTGCTGAAACGCACTTCCGCATCGACTTCATTCGAAAAGAAAGCCGTCTCGCTCATGGGCAGCATGGCAAGCTTGCGGAAACCTGTCACCTGGGCAAAGAACTTGTCGCCTTCACGCGTCACTTCCAGATACACCTCGGGCGCCAGCGCGTAGCGGCCAACGTAGCCATCGAATTGCGCGTGCGACATGGCGACCACGGCGCGGGCCGGCTTGACGGCGCTGGCCCGTTCATGCACGGACTTCGACTCGCCGCCATCGTTGAGGATCAGCTGTGCTTCTCCTTTCGGCCCCCGTTCGAACTCGGCAGTGGTGAGGGTGTTCTCAATCAAAAAACCATTGGGCGAATAGGCCAGCAGGCGCTGCGCCGGGCGACCAGTACTCTGCAGCAGCAGATTGCCCTCGAAGTTGCGGATCGTGTAGCCAGCCTTGTCATTGATGGCATACACGCCCGCATACGCATCGAGGATGGCGGGCTTGAGCGTGATGACCTTGATCTCCGGATACGGCCGGCCCACGGCGATGGCGGCCGCCTTGCGCGCTACCACATCGGGATCGACCAGGCCCGTGTCCGAGTTTTCCAGCACGGCAACATACACTTTTTCTTTCGGCAAGCGCATCGCATACGTGGAAAAACCATTGATGCCACCGCTATGGTGGATGACGGGGGTATTTTGCCATGTGCCCACCTTCCATCCCAGGCCGGAGCGGGTCGCCTTGCCGTCGTTCAGCTTGGCCGGCGTGAATGCCTGCTGCCAGGTGGCAGCCTTGAGCAGCTTGCCGTCCGAAATGGCCGCATCCCAGCGGGCCAGGTCGTCCACGGTGGAGACGAGCGCGCCGGCCGAATACGGCTGCGTCATGCTCAGCGGCAAGTTCGGCACAAACGTCTCGCCCGAACGGATATGCCCGGCTGCGCGCTTGACGGGTTGGCGCTCGTGGCCTTCATAAGCCGTGTCCTTCATGCCCAGCGGCACGAAGATCTGCTGTTCCACAAACGTGGCATAGGGCTGGCCCGATGCCTTTTCGATGATGGCGCCCAGCAGGAAATAGCCGGAGCTGCTGTAACTCCACTGCGTGCCCGGTTCAAAGTCGGGTGGATCGTTCTTGAAAAAATCGATCATCTGCGCCACGCTCAAGTCTTTCGTGCTGTTGGGTACGAATTCTGGCTTCCTCGTGTAGTCATGGATGCCGGACGTGTGCGCGAGCAGCTGCTCGATCGTGATTTTCTTGCCATGCGTCGGGTAATCGGGGAGGAATTTCGTGATGTCATCGGTGATAGCCAGCTTGCCCTGGTCGGCCAGCAGCAGAATGGCGACGGCCGTGAACTGCTTGGAAATGGAACCCAGGCGCAGCGACATGTCGGGCGTCAGCGGCTGGCCATCCTGCACGCTGGCCAGGCCATACGCCTTGCGCAGCAAGGGTTGGCCATCCTTGATAACGATGACGACGGCGCCCGGTTCGCCGGACTTGTAATACGGTGCGATGCTGGCATCGATTTGCGCGGCCAATGCTTGCTGCCGCTGGCTCAGTGGAACAGGCTGGTCGGCCCAGGTGTTCGGTGCTTGCAACAGGATCAGGGTGGCGAAACAGATGCTGGAAACTTTAAACATGGAGACCGCTTTCAAAAGAAGGAGGAACAAGCATGGCCAGGCCCCTGGCGACGGCTATCGGGCGGACGCGTTTGCCTTAGAAAATATTTCCAATTAGGTCACTTAGCCTAGCAGACACGTCAGGAGAGAATCTCTCCTTTTGTCACAATGGGAATTTCATGGCTGCTTGACACCATGATTTTCTGCACACCTGTCGTAGGCTCGAAGCAATGCAGAAAGGCAAGCGGCCAAGGAGCTTGCATTTTTTCATTCGACACCCGCGGCAAGCACCTGGCCATGTGGGCAATCCGTCGCTGCCAGCGTCACGCATAGCCCAGAAATGTGTTCGCCGTGCCTGGCACGTGCGCCCGGGACTGCTGCCACTGCGGCGGCGCCGAAGTGGACACTGTGCCGAACTGCAGTTGGCCGGGCCACAAGCAGCATACGCGCTGGTTGCGTAACAGCGATATAAACAGCGCGACATTGAAACAGCAACAGGCAATGACATAAGCCGAAGCGCTGAAATTCACACATACACTTACAGATGAAATATTCATTCATGAAATGAATAATGGCCATTATCATTTTGAATTGGCCGGGAGCGCAACGGCGGCCTATACTCAAGCCGTCTCCCCTACATTGTTTCCCATGCTCACCCTGCTCAGCCCGCATACATCGCGGGCTTTTTGTTCCCGGCATTTGCCACGCTGTCTTTCCTCCCTTATCGATCACCGGGCGCGCCTTTCCACGCAGGCCCAGCCACGAACAGGGAGCACGGCATGATCGTGCGCGAGCGTCCATCGGCGCTGCGCTTGTTTCTGGTGGTGCGCGGCTCTGTCCTGCCCCGCATCCGCACTACCCTCATCGTCAACACCCTGATTGCCACCATTGTCACCTGGTGCCACGGTACCCTGTTCGATCACAAGGTCATCCTCACCACCATCCCGTTTACCCTGATCGGCTTGCCGCTGGCCATCTTCCTTGGCTTTCGCAATACGGCCGCCTACGACCGTTACTGGGAAGCACGCAAGCTATGGGGCGAACTGGTATTGCGCAGCCGTAATTTCTCGCGCCAGTGCCAGACCATGATACGCAGCGATACGCCAGCCCACGCCAGGCTGGGTCTCCAAGATGTGCGCGTGCGCATGATTTACCGCACCATCGCCTTTTGCCACGCCCTGCGCCACCAGCTGCGCGACACGCGTGGACCGGCCGACTTGCAGCCGCTGCTGCATCCAGCAGAATGGGAGGCGGCCTGCAAGGCGGCGAACCCGTCCGACTACCTGATGTTGCAGATGGGCCACGACCTTGCCGACTGCATCCGGCAGGGGCGTATCGACACCATCCTCGCCACGCAGATCGATAACACGGTCTCGGCCATGGTAGCGGCGGGCGCCTCGTGCGAACGCATCCGCAGCACGCCGATTCCCTTCTCGTATTCGCTGCTGCTGCACCGCACGGCTTATCTGTACTGTTTCCTGCTGCCCTTCGGCCTGGTCGACTCGCTGGGCTTCATGACGCCCTTCGTCGTCGCCATCGTCGCCTATACCTTCTTTGGCCTCGATGCCCTGGGCGACGAGATCGAGGAACCGTTCGGCGAAGATGCCAACGACCTGCCCCTGTCGGCCATGTGCCGCGCCATCGAAATCAGCTTGCGCGAATCCGTGCAGGATGAGAATGTGCCGCCGCCCATGCAAGCTGTCGACTTCATGCTGAATTGATCCACACGCCAGCTTTCCCCTTGACCTTACCATCGGGGGAAGGCTTACAGTGGGTGCACTTAATCATTCAAGGAGTGCTTGCCATGTATCAGTTACAAGTTGAAAACATGAGCTGCGGCCATTGCGTCGGCTCGGTCACGAAAGCGGTGCAAGGCATCGATCCCGCCGCACAGGTGCAGATCGACCTGGCCAGCAAGCGCGTGACGGTGGAATCGCCTGCCGAACTGGGCGCCATCAGCGCCGCCATCGTGGAGGCGGGCTACCCCGTCACCAGCGCGCAGTAACAGCAGTGTCAGCAACAAGACAGCCGGCCTTCGCGCCGGCTGTCTTGTTTACCCGTCCAGTTCCGGGTAGTGACGGAAGATGCCTTCCTCATTGAATGCAATTCTGCGCTTCGACTTAAGGTAGCGGGCAATGTTCGGCCGCGCCGCCACGGCGTCGTGCAGCGCGAAGAGTGCGGCGTACCGGGGTGCCAGGCGCTCCATGGCTTGCGGAAACGCATAGCGCAGGCCAGCCAGCATCTGGAACAGCGACAGGTCGCCATAGCTGAGCCTTGCGCCCACCAGATAATGGCCACGGCTGCGATTGTTCAGCAAGACCTGGGTGAAATAATCGAGGAATTTGGGCAAACGCGTGGCGCGGAAATCGGTACTGCGCTGCAGGGCAGCCTGTTTCTGCTCGTCATAATACTGATTCATCGATAGCGGATGGTGCGTGTCGTGCACTTCTGTCAGCCAGTCGGCCATTGTCAGTTGCAACTGGTTCAGCCACAGGCGACCACTTTCCGCGCGCGGCGCCAGGCCCAGGCGCCGGCCCAGGTACAGCAGAATATTCGTGGTCTGGCCGATCAGCAAGTCGCCATCGCGCAGCACGGGCGGCGCGTAGGCGGCATGTGGCGTACTGTCGCCATCGAGGCAGGCCAGCATGGCCGCCATGCCCTGCCCCTTGCGCTCGGGCAAGCGGGCGATGTCGCGGTAGTCGGCACCCGCCTCTTCCAGGGCCAATCGGATAAATTCGCCGCGCCCCTGGATCGTCGGCCAGTAATACAGTTCATACGCCATACGCACCTCCGTTGATTTACATCAATGGCAACATGCTTTTGCTTCCGTTTCACCGACCAGCCCCAGGCTTTGCAGGATGGGGCAATCGGGCTTGTCATCGCCGTGGCACGATTGCGCCAGGTGGGCCAGGGTATCGCGCATTTCCGTCAGTTCGGCGATGCGCTTATTGAGCTCGGCGACATGGGCCAGGGCGATGCCTTTCACATCCGCGCTGGCACGCTGGTCGTTTTGCCACAGCGACAGCAGTTCGCGGATCTGTTCCAGCGAAAAACCCAAGCCCCGCCCCCTTTTAATAAACCGCAAGGCGTGCAAATCGTTCGGCGTGTAGATACGGTAGCCAGCGTCGCTGCGCGCACTGGGTTTCAATAAAGCAATGCTTTCATAGTAGCGTATCATTTTTGCCGATACACCCGTTTCGCTTGCCGCCTGGCCGATATTCATCCTTATTGCTCCTTGGTATGCGCGCTAGCTGAATGACTGCGGGCTTTCCAGCGGCGCAGCAACAGGGCATTGCTGATCACGCTGACCGAACTGAAGGCCATCGCCGCGCCCGCCACCATGGGGTTGAGCAAGCCAAAGGCGGCCAGCGGAATGCCGATCAGGTTATAAATGAATGCCCAGAACAGATTCTGCCGTATCTTGCTGTAAGTGCGGCGCGAGATATCGATGGCGTCCGCCACCAGGGCCGGATCGCCGCGCATCAGGGTAATGCCGGCCGCATGCATGGCCACATCCGTGCCCGTCGACATGGCGATGCCCACGTCGGCGGCCGCCAGCGCGGGCGCATCATTGATGCCGTCGCCTACCATGGCCACCTTGGCACCCTCGCCTTTCAGTGCCATGATTTTAGCGGTTTTATCGGCCGGCAGCATTTTCGCCGCCACCGTGTCGATGCCCAGCAGCTTGCCGACGGCGTCCGCGCTGCCTTGATTGTCCCCGGTCAACATCACCGTGCGGATGCCCAGGCTGTGCAGATGGGCAATGGCCGACTGCGCATTCGGCTTGACCTGGTCGCTGAAGGCGAACAGGCCCAGCAATTGTGTGCCCGAGGCCAGCCACGAGATCGTATTTCCCGTGTTTTCCAGGGACAAGGCCTGTGCCGCCAAAGGCGCCATGTTCACGTGCAATTCCTGCATCAGCCGGGTGCTGCCCAATTTCAATTCCAGGCCATCGACATGGGCCGCCAGGCCGCGGCCCGGCAAGGCCGACAGGGCCGTGGCAGTCAAGGGATCGATGTGGCGGGCGGCCGCGGCATCGAGCACGGCCGCAGCCAGGCTGTGTTCACTGCCGCGCTGGATGCTGGCCGCCAGTTGCAGCAGCCGTGCGTCCTCGATGCCATGCGCATGCAGGGCCGCCAGGGCTGGTTTGCCGATGGTCAAGGTGCCCGTCTTGTCGAACACGACGGTATTGACGGCGTGCGCCACTTCCAGCGCTTCCGCATCCTTGATGAGGATGCCGTAACGGGCAGCCACGCCCGTGCCGGCCATGATGGCCGTCGGCGTGGCCAGGCCCAGCGCGCATGGGCAGGCGATGACCAGCACGGCGACGGCATTGATGATGGCATTTTCCAGCTCGCCGGTCGCAAACCACCAGCCCAGCATGGTCAGCAGCGCCAGCAGCAGCACCACGGGCACAAAAATCGCGCTGACCTTGTCGACCAGATGCTGGATGGGCGCCTTGGCCGCCTGCGCGTCCTCCACCAGGCGGATGATGCGCGACAAGGTCGTCTCGCCACCCACGGCTTGTGTGCGTACCAGCAACAAACCATCGGCATTGATGGCGCCGCCCGTGACCTTGTCGCCCACGTGCTTGTCGACCGGCAAGCTTTCTCCCGTGATCAGCGACTCGTTGATCTGGCTGGCGCCTTCCACCACCACGCCATCGACGGCCACCCGTTCCCCAGGGCGGATGACGACCAGGTCGCCCACTTTCACCTGCTCCACGGGCAAGTCGATTTCGACACCGTCGCGACGCACGCGGGCCGATTCCGGACGCAAGACTTGCAAGGCGCGGATGGCCGAGGCCGTCTGGCGCTTGGCGCGGCTTTCCAGCCATTTGCCCAGCAACACCAGGGTGATGACGACGGCAGATGCTTCAAAGTACAGGTGCGGCATGATCTCGCCCGCCGTCAGCCACTGGTAGACGGACAAGCCATACGCGGCGCTCGTGCCCAGCGCCACCAGCAAATCCATATTGCCGCTGCCGGCGCGGGCCGCCTTCCAGCCCGCCTGGTAGAAGCGGGCACCGAAATAGAATTGTACGGGCGTGGCCAGGGCGAATTGCAGCCAGCCTGGCAGCATCAGATGGATGCCGGCCCATTCCAGCAGCATGGGCAGCATCAGGGGGAAAGCCAGCACGGCCGCAAACGCGACTTTCATGCCATCGCGCTTGGGCACGGCGGCAGGCGCGCTGGCCTGGTTGGCGGCGGGAACCGTGGCGGCATAGCCGGCCTTGTCGATGGCGGCGATCAGGATACCTGCCTCCAAGCCGCCCGTCACCTTGATGCGCGCGCTTTCCGTAGCCAGGTTGACACTGGCGGCCAGCACGCCCGGCACTTTCAGCAAAGCTTTTTCCACCCTGCCCACGCATGAGGCGCAGGTCATGCCGGCGATGCCCAGGTCGATCTCGCGCTGCGCTACCGTATAGCCCGCTTTTTCCACGGCCGCTTGCAAGGTCGCCAGGGGAATCGGCGTGCTGGACGTGACCCTTGCCACTTCGGTGGCCAGATTGACGCTGGCTTCGGTCACGCCGGGCACGGCGACCAGGGCCTTTTCCACGCGGCCCACGCACGAGGCGCAACTCATGCCTTCGATGGCCAGCGCCTGTGCATGCGCGGCGGCGGGAGGGGAAGGACTGGAACTGGCGGGAGCGAGTGCGGTCTGATTCATGGCAGATCCTGTACGAAAAATTAACGAATAAGGACAGGATCTGCTATCCCATGATGGGAAGGTCAAGCTCTATTTTTGCCTGAAGAAAACCTTAGCGTACTACGCAGTCGATGGTGGCAGGTGTGCCGGGGCCAGCGGCAGCACTTGCGCCGGACGATGTCGCCACGAACGCCGGTGGCAGCGTGAACGGCATGCCGGGATTGACGGGCAGCAACACGGGCGGCTGCCTGAAGTTGGGCGTAAAGCCAAACTGGCCGGGGGCAAAGCTTTGCGCGCCAGCAGGATTGCTCACCTGAATCAGGCCATCGATCACGTGCACATACAGGCCGGGAGCCAACCCTTGCCCTGCCGATGGCGGCGCCGATGTCAGCGGCGGTACCGAGGGAGCAACATAGTTGGCAACAAACGTCGTGCCGCGGATGCCGATGGTAGCGGCCGGCGTCTTCATCTCGAAGCGCTCTTTGTTGCGCTTGCCAAGCAGCCCCGTGACGGAACGCAAACCGCCCTTGAGCAAACTGAAGATGGCGTGGTCGTCATCAGGCTGCTCGGCCGCGTAGCTGAATTGCTCGATCACGAAACTGGTATTCGGCTTCAAGGTGATTTCGCTATTGTCGATCAACTTGATCAATGCATAGGTCTCTTTTTCCGTCAGCAAGGTGTCGCCCTGCTCGACCTCGGACTTGACGGCCAGGATTTTTACCTTGCCATCCGCCTTCTTGGCCATCAACGGACCACTCAACTGCATCACCGTGCCCGCCACCTGTCCGGCCCAGGCGTGCGCGCCCAGGCACATCAACGCCAGCCACAACAGGGCCTTAGTTGCAATAGGTTTTTTTAATAGAGTCATTGTCTTTGTATCCTGTTGATTTACCTGTGCCGCTGGCAACACTCTTGTCGTCCGGCACCTTGTCATCAGGCTTGGCTGACTGCCTGGCGGGGAGCGGGTCGTTAATACGGTCGGTCTGATTGATGATGCGCAAGGCGTCGCTGATGGCAGCGCTGATGACAGCGCTGATGACGGGGGGGGCGACGGGAGGGGTGACGGGCGGGTCGATGGTCGTGCCGGGCAGGAAGATGACGTCCGGCATGGCCACCGCGCCCTTCGGCGCCTGCAAGCTGACGTTGGCGCGCTGGCGATTGATGCGCACGCCCTGCGTACCCGTGATGCTGCCCGTTTTCGCCAGCACGCTCATGCTGGCCGCTGCCGGCAAGGTGAAGCTGGCCGCGTCCGCAAAGCGCACAGAGCCTTCCGCGCTGGCGCTGAAATTGCCGCCGCCGAGAACACTGGCCTTGCCGCCAACACTGATGTCGCGGCCCGCCACCAGGCTGATGTCGCGCAGCGCTGCCAGTTGCGCGCCATCGCCCAGCACCACGTCCGTGCTGGCGTTGAGCGCAATGTCATTGCCCTGGATCTTGCCGTTGACGGTGACGGGGCTGTGCGCCGTCAAGGTGACGTTGCCGCCATTCGCATTGATATCGCCGGCCGCGATGCCGCCCGTGTTGTCGATGGCGATATTGCCGGCGCCAGTGGCAAGTTTGCCCAGCGCCAGGCTACCGGGCGCCGAAGTATTGTTCAGCATGATCCCGCCAACGGCACTATTATTTGCCGTAAAGCTGCCCACCCGGTTGCCCGCATTGCCCAGCACGATGCCATTCTGCGCCTGCGCTGTCACGCTGCTGGCGAGCAGCGCACCATCCTGGCCGATAGCGCCGTTCAAGGCGTTCAGACGCACATCGCTGGCCGCCAGGCTGGCGAAGCGCAAGTCGCCAGCCGCTTGCGTGATCGCCAGCTGGCCCGCCAGTGCGATAGCGCCGGCCGCCTGGCTGAAGCTGTTGGCGACAAGCAAGTTGCCATTACCGCTCAGCACACCGCCGCCTTGCGCATAACGCTCCGCCGACAGGCTGCCGTTCAGCAGCAAGCTACCACCGTTGATTTCCAGGCCGGCCAGACCGCTCAGCACGGAGCGATCGAGCGCGCTTTCACCGAGGGTCAGCTTACCGCCCGTCAGCAGCAAGCCCGTCGCGGAAGTCAGGTTTTTCAGGGTGGTGCTGCCGGCCGCCGCGCTATAGGTGACGATGCCCTTGCTGTTGGTAAAGTCGACAGCCAGCACGTTCGCGCCTTCCGGCACCACGCCGCCGTCCCAGTTGGCCGCATCGCTCCACAAGCCGTTGCCACTGCCGACCCAGGTGGACAATTGTTTTTGCGCAATTGTTGCCTGCGTCGTGGCACCCGTCGTCTCCAAGGTGTAGTTGCCCGCATCAGCGCCTGCCAGACGGAAACCGCTGGCCGTCACCAGTTTGCCGGTGCCCGCATTCTTGTCGGCAAAGCTGCCGCTGCCGCCCACCAGGCTGACCTCATCCCGGCCCAGCACGCCGTTCACCGAAGCGCTGACCGTCGTGGAAGTCGTACCGTCATACACCTTGTTGGCAGCGTTCAGGCTTGCCAGGCTCAGGGTGGCGGGCGTAATGCTGGCCAGCAAGCCTGTCGGCAAGACGATGAAGTAATTACCCGCATCGGCGCCTGACAGTATCGCGCCGCTCAGCTGCACGGCCTTGGCCGCGCCCACGTTCTTGTCCGCAAAGCTGCCCACGGCCGAGACTGTCAAGCTATCGCCAGCGAGACGGTCATCGCCCAGGCTCAGCTGCGCAAGCGACGTGCCATCGTAGACCTTGTTGCCCCCAACGCCGGACAGGTTCAGCGCGCGCGCGTCGATATCGGCCGTAGTACTGCCCGCAGTATTGCCCAGCACATAGTTGCCCGCATCACCACCGCTCACAGCCACGTTCGTCACTGTGATGGTTTTTCCAGACCCCGCGTTCTTGTTGCCGAACGCGGCATTGCCCGCCACCGTCAAGACGTCGCCATGAATGCGGTCGTCGCCAAAGCCGACTTGCGCATCTGTCGTACCGTCATACGTCTTGTTGATGCCATTGAAACGCACGTTCAGGGTGCGCGCCGTGATATCGGCCGTGGTACTGCCCGCCGTTCCATCAAGCACATAGTTGCCCGCATCGGCGCCCGTCAGGAGACCCGTCGTCAGCTGGTAGTCGACGCTCTTGCCGCTGCCCACGTTCTTGTCACGGAAGCGGCCCTGCAAACCGGCCATGCTGACCCGGTCGCCCGTCACCATGCCTTCAAAATACCCAGTCAGGGCAGCTTGCAAGCTGCCATCGTAGACGCGGCTTTGCGCTCCCGTGACGCTATAGTGCAGCTGGCGCGCCCTGATGTCCGCTATGCCGTCGACCGTGCTCGAGGCCAGCTTGTAGTTACCGAGGTCATTGCCGTCCAGGACCAGGCCGCTGGCATGCACAGCCTTGCCGCTGCCCGCGTTCTTGTCGAGGAAGGCGGCGCTGCCGCTGACGCTGAGGTTATCGCCCGCCACAACGTTACCCAGTACAAAACTGGCGCCGTCGTAAGCCAGCGTGCCGTCATACACCTTGCCATTGCCGCCCAAGCTTACCGTCAGCGCGCGCGGCGTGATGGCCAAGGTGGTCATGCCGCCCATCGTGATGTCGTACTTGGTCGACCACAGTCCCGTCGCTGCATAGTTGCCCACATTGCGCGCGTCGCTGCCGTAGCCGAGGCTGCCATTGACACCCGTATCACCGTCGAGCAGTCCCACATAGCTGATCGAACCGAGGAAGGCGGCCAGCTGCCCATCGTAGACCTTGCCAGCGGCGTTGCCCGAGATATTCACCTGCAGCTGCTTGAGTAAAGCCTTCAGCATCGGCGTCGTATAGCCTTCGTAGATGCGCCACACGCTGCTGAAATTGTAGTCGTTGAAACTGCCTTGCTGCTTCATCTGCGCCGTGCTGCGGCCGCTGGAACCACCGCCATCGATTTGCACCAATGAGGTGTCGGCATTGAAAAAACCATAGCCGAACGGGGAACCGGTAGCCACGCGGCCGGCTACAGCACCGACTGCCGCGTAACCGCCGCCATTCACGGCGCCACTGCTGAAGACATGGCTGACGCTGCCCGTACTTTCACCGACCAGCCCGCCCATGTTTTCCCAGGCCAGGATGGAATCGGCAGTGCCGGCCCGGCCCACGGCGCCGCTGGCATAAGCATCATTGATACTGCCGCCGTTCAGGCCCACCAGGCCACCGATGCTGCGCGCGCCACTGACATTGCCGGTGGCATACGATTGGCTCAGCGCGCCCTGGTTGTTGCCCACCAGACCGCCGATCATTTCACGCGCGCCCGTCACCACACCGGTGGCGTACGAGGTCGCAATGCTGGCGCCGGACGCATTCCCCCCCACCAGGCCGCCGATGGCGCCGCCGCCATCGGCATTCACGCCGGTGACCATGCCGCTGCTGGCGGACAGTGTGATGGTGCCGCCGTTGCTGCCCACCAGGCCGCCGACATTGCGCTGGCCGCTGACGGCCATGCTGCTGTTGACGCCATCGATAGTACCGCTCACAACATTGCCCGCCAGCGCGCCTACGTTCGCCGTGCCGGCGACGCTGCCGCCGCTCAGGGTCAGGTTGCGCAAGGCAGCGCCCTGCACGGTGCCAAACAGGCCTGCCGAAGAACCGGGCGCCAGGTTGCGGTCGATTTTCAAATTGCGCAGCGTAAATCCGCCACCATCGAATATGCCGGAAAAGCCGCTGCCGCTGCTGCCAATCGGCACAAATCCCTGGCCATTGTTCCAGTTTGCGGTGCCGCTGGCATCGATATTGCCGGCCATACGATAGCTGTTGCCAAGGGCAAGGCTGGCGACACCTTGCAAACCATAGATATCGGCGAGCAGATACGGCGAAGAAACGCCGTCGCCGCCTGCCACGCGCAGGAAACTGGCGCCGCTGCCGATGGAAAAGTTTCTGGCGCTAAATCCTGGCAGGGCCGCCGCGTTTTGCACCCAGCTGCCGCCGTCCAGCACAAACCTGCCACCCACCGTCACGGCGCCCGTGGCCATGATGGTGGAACCGGAGTTGATGTGCAGGTCGCCTGCGGTATTGAGCGCACCCGAGATGCGGATGCCGTCCGTATTGCTGCCATCGCCGATGGTCAGCGACGATGCCGAAATGCCGGCCACCTCAAGCGCGTTCAAACTCAGGGCCGTATCCGATTTGGTGCCCAGGTCGATGATGCGCGAACTGCTCAGGGGCTGGATGATCACCTTCGCGCCGCCGCCAGCGCCACCGAAATTGATGCCGCCTGCGAGACTCATATTGTCCGCCTGCAGGACCAGGCTTTGACCAGCGGCGCCGCTGCCGATCAACTGATTGCCACTGCCCGACAGCGTGATGCCGCCCGACGCGGCATTCGCGAGCAGGCTCAAATTGCCACTGCCTACATTGACTATGCCGCTGCCGGCCACGCTGGCGCCCGACAGCGACACGTTGCCGCCGTTACTGTTGATGGTGGCGGCCAGATTGACATTCGATCCCGGGCCGTAGGCGCCGCCGCTGCTGACAGCGTTGGCCGACAAGGTCACATCGCCGCCTTGGGTCGTGATGGGGGCATACACGTTGATCGACTCGCCCGCCGTTGCAGTTAGTCCGACACCAGAATTGACCATGCTCACAATGCCGCTGAAGTTGATGCGGTGCTTGGCCTGCAACGTCACATTGCTGGTCGATCCGGCAATGACGCTGGCTCCAATGACCGTACTACCCGTTGACGCGCCTTGGTTGAAATCGTCAACATCGCTCAGGCTGCCCCCTGTTCCCTGTACGACTTCGATGTCGTAGGGATCGAGCATCCAGACGCCCGTCTTGCCGCTACCCGCGCGCGCGCGCGTATCGACGCGGATGCCATCCACCGCCAAGTGATAGCCCGAGGTTTCCACGAAGCCGCCGTCGCCGCCCAGCGCGCCGCCGCGCGCGGAAAGGCTGCCGTGCACCTGCGCCGATGCATTGCCCCAGGCGATGACCTTGCCGCCGTTGCCGCTGTCGATGGCATCGGCATGCACGCTGGCGTCCTTGCCAACGAGCACCTGCCGCGCATTCTGCACGGCCGCGTTCTTGCCCTGGTAATCGCCCCCCAGCAAGACCGTACCGCCGCCCGTGGCGCCGCTGGCGTCGATTGTCGCATTGCCCAGCAAGCCCACCTGTTCGCCCAGCACCTCGATGTCGCCGCCCTTGCCGGCCGCGCCCGTGGCGCTGGTGATGCTGCCCGCTTCGAGCAGCGTCTTGCCGCTGGCCTTGAGGACGATCTTGCCATGCTCACCGACGACGGCGCTGTTCGCATTGAGCACGCCGCGCTGGCTGACCAGCGCACCGGCCATGCCTATGCTGCCGCCCTGGGCAATGATCTGCCCCAGGTTCAGGGCCTGGTCGTTTGGCGCCGAGACCAGCACGCGCAACTGCGGATTGCCGGGGTCGGCCAGCTGCACGCTGCGCCCGGCCGCCAGGATCACTTCGCCATTCGGCGCCGTGATGATGCCCGTGTTTTCCACGTTCGGCGCGATCAGCAGCACTTGCCCGCCCTTGCCAGCTTGGATGGTGCCCGCATTGCTGACGCCGCCGGCCACGCCGCCCGCCGTAAACTGGCGCCTGCCGGCCAGGAAATCCTCGTTCGACATGCCCAGGCTGGACGCTACCAGCCCGCTCACGTCCACTTTTGCTCCCTGGCCGAAGACGATGCCGTTCGGGTTGATCAGGAAGACCTTGCCGTTCGATTCGAGCGCGCCCAGGATCTTGCTGGGGTCTTGTCCCGTGATGCGGTTGAGCACGGCGCTATTGCCATTTTGCTGGATGAAGCGCGTGATTTCGCCCGCATGGATGGAAAAGCTCTGCCAGTTGATGATGGTGTTGGGCGTGTTCGTGATCGAGAAAATGTTTCCCTGTTGATTGAACGTCGCCTGTCCATGGACCACCTGCGGCAATGCGGGGTTGGCTTGCGCCGCGCCGAAGCAGCCGGCCAGCAACAGTGCCAGCGCCGTGCGGCGCAGAGGTGGCATCAGGACGAAAACGGAGGCGTGCTGGACATGGTTGTGCATGGTGTTCATCCTGATACTAGTAGGCCAAGGCGAGGCGGAAATGCAGGCGGTTGGCGCCCCGCTGTCCCGTGTCGCCGCCATTGACGACATGGGCGTAATCGAGTTGCAGATTGGCGTAGCGGCTCAACAGCAAACGCAGGCCGAGTCCGGCGCTGGCTATGCCTTGCGAAGCGCTTTCGCCAGGCAGCGCATGGTTGCGGCGCAGGCCGGCCGTGTCATAAAAGGCCAGTGCGCGGCACTGGAAACCGGGCGCCTGGCCGCACCAGTTCGGCGTGTACAGTTCCAGGTTCAGGTTGACGCCCATATCATTCGATACCTCGCGCTCCGCAAAACCCCGCACGGAGGCGGCGCCGCCGGCGCCGAACTGCTCGCCCGGCACCAGCGCGTCCGGAGTAACTTGCGCGTTGACGAGCGCGCGCCACTGCCAGTCGTCGGCCAGGACACGTCCTGTGCTTGCGCTCAGGCGCACGGTGCTGTAGGCCGCCTTGGCATGCGCGCGCACCCGGTCGAAATCGGCTTGCGCGCCATGCTTGCCACCGGGAATGTTGTGCGCGAAGGTGAGCGCCACGCTGGTCTCGCCTGCGGGCAGCGACCAGGCACCGATGTAGCTGACGCTGAGCGGATGCACGGTGACGTCGGCGCCCAGCTGCATGCCGAACAATTGCACACTGTTGCGGTAAGCCTTGTAATCGACGCCGTACACAAGCTTGGGTTCGAAATCGCCACGGCGGGCAAAGTTCTGGTTGTAACGGATGCCGGCCATGCTGCCCTGGCCGCTGACGGCAAGGTCAACAATACCGGCCGAAATGCTGCCCGAATCGACGTTCGAATAGCTGGCGAAAAAATCCATCGAGTCGCCCAGCGCATACAGCGGCAAGTGATAGCCGGCGCCATACACGCCCACCTTGTCCGGCTTTTCCAGGCTGCTCGTGTATTGCAGGCTGGCCACATGATCGCGCCCGAACAGGTTGGCATGCTGCAGCACCACGCCCACATGCGTCTTGCCCGTCTGCACACTGCCCGTATTGTCCACATTGAGCATGGCTTTCCAGGGCTTTTCATCGGCCACCGTGACAAAGGCGTCGATGGCGCCCGCCGGCTCGTCGGCCTGCAGGCGTACTTCGATCTTGCGCGCCGGGTTTTCATTGGCCAGCTTCAGGCTTTGCGACAGGGCCGGCAGGTTCGGCGTCTCGCCTTCGCGCAGGGACGGCAAGGCGCGCCGTACGTTGGCCTCGTCGACATGGGCATTGCCGCTGATGGCAAGCTTGCCCAGCGGCGTTTGCTGCACGCTCAGGCGCACTACGCCACGCTCCAGTTCCTGCTCGGGCAATTGCACCTGCACGGCGCTGTAACCACGTTCGCGGTAAGCCCCCTCGAGCGCCTCGACGGCACGGGCAATGTGGGAAAAATCGCGCTGAGCTCCCGTATAGGGCGCCAGCAAGGCTTGCACCTGCGCGGACGTGAGCAGGGTATTGCCTTGGACGTCGAAGCGGCGGATCTCGAAGCGCGGCACGCCGTCCTCTTGCGTCGCAGGAGCAGCTTCTTCCATGGAAACGGAGGCGCCGGCGGCGCCGACGGCGAACAGCAGCGCGGAACCCGCAAGCAGGTGCACCAAGCGATATGTCATGTGAAGGATTTCTTGTGTAACCGGACAAGCGCGCGACCCGCAGGCGCCAGCGTGTCCCGCAATGGATTGAAGGCAAATTTTAGTCGGCTTTTAGTTTCCAGTCAGAAATTTCTAACATTTCTCCCAGATTTTTATCGCAACGCAGCAAAGAGTGTGCCCACGATGATGAAAAACGCCGCAATGGCTGGTATTTCAGGGCGCGATGGCAAGCCTATTTGCTGTGCAATTCGGTCACGCCATCCCAGTCCGCAGGCGGCGGCAGGTGACGATAGCGCTCCAGGCGTGCCGCGTACAGCCGATACAGGCCATCATCGGGAAAGTCAGCCTGCAGGCAGGCAAGCTGCGCGCCTGCCGCCGCCCAGTCGCGCGCGCGCAGCCGGGTCAGCACCGCATGCCAGCGCTCCAGCTGGGCCAGCTCGACGGCAGAGGCGCCGGCCAGCACGCAGCGCGGTTCGAAAATGGCCACCGCTTCCTGCTTGCCCAATACCCTGATCCGGTCGAGTTCGCGATACAGGAAATCCGGGGCGGCGGCGCGCGTGGCCTCGCCCACCACGATGCCCACGCAATACAGCTTGCTGGCGCCTTCCAGGCGCGCGGCCAGATTGACGCTGTCGCCCATCACGGTATAGGCGCGGCGGATGCGCGAGCCCATGTCGCCCACATGCATGGGCCCCGTATTGAGACCGATGCCGATGCGCAGCGCCGGCCAGCCGCGTGCGCAAAACTGCCGGTTCAGCCGCGCCGCGCTTTGCTGCATCAGCAAGGCGCTGGCCACGCCGCGGCTGGCGTGATCGGCAAAGGCGACAGGCGCTCCCCAGAACGCCATCACGGCATCGCCGATGTATTTGTCCAGGGTGCCGCCATGGCTGTCGCGGATATCTTCCGACATGGCTGTCAGGTATGCGTTGATGTATTCGCGCAGCGCGGCCGGCGCCATCTGCTCGGAAATGGCCGTGAAACCGCGCACGTCGGCAAACAGCACCGTCAGTTCGCGGTTCTCGCCCTCCATGGTGTAGCGGCGCGGATCGTCGGCCATCTCCGCCACCAGTTCGGGCGCCACATACTCGCCGAAGCGCGCTACCAGCGCGCGTCCCTTGCGCACCTCGAAAAAATAGCCCCACGCCAGGTTGGCGATGAATAGCGCGACGATCAGCAACAGCAGCACGGCGCCGCCCAGCACCAGGTCGTGCACGGCATACAGGAACAGGTTGATGGCGATGGCGGCCGCCAGCGCCCCCAGAGTAGCCAGCATCACGCCGGCCGGCGGCAGCACGGCCAGGGCGCCCGCCAGCAGCAGGCCAAACAGCATGATCTGCACCAGCTCGAACGCCAGCGCATAGTCGGGCCGCGCCTTGAAGCGCCCGTCGAGCATGGACTTGATCAGGTTTGCGTGCACCTCCACCCCCGGATACTCGGCATTCACGGGCGTGGCGCGGATATCGTTCAAGCCGGGTGCCGTGGTGCCCACCAGCACGATGGCGCCCTTCAGCAGCGCGGGCGGCACCGTGCCGGCCAGTACGTCGGACGCCGACACATAGCGGAAGGCGCCGCCATCGGGGCCGCCCGTGCCGCGGTACTGCACCGTGGTGGTCAAGGCTTCGCCCACGGGGATCGCCATTGCGCCGCGCGGCGTGAACAGCATGAGGTGGTCGAGTCCGCCGTTGGCCAGCTCGCGCGCCGACAGGGTATCGGCCGTGCCCGTAAAACGGGGGGCGATGGCGCGCGCCTGCAGGTAGACGGCCACAGTGGCCAGCGACAGCGAGGGATAATAACCGTCGCCGATGCGCTGCAACAGGGTCGAGGAACGCACGACGCCATCGGCATCGGTCAGCGCCGTAAAGATGCCGGCCCCTTGGGCGGCGGCCTGCAGGGGCGCGATATTGGCTTCGTAGCCGCGCGCCACGTAGGCCGTGACGGTGCGCCCGTTCAAATCGGCGACGGTAAAAGCGGGCTTGGGCAGCACACCCTTCCTTTGCTGGTCCGAGACGCTGTAACCGAGCACCACGGGTTTGCCACGCATGGCCTCGGCAAACAGGCCGTCGTAGTCCATGGCCGGGCGCAATTTTTCCAGCTGAGCCGGCAAGCCTGCCACGCCCGCCAATTCGCCGCGCGACAGCCCTTGCAGCACGGCGTAGCCGGAACTGGTGTCCGCTTCGGGAAACGAGATATCGAAGCCCAGCACAGCTACTCCGTAGTGGCCGCTGAGCTGGTGCACCAGGCGCGCCTGGATATCGCGGCTCCAGGGAAAGCGGCCCACGCGGGCCAGGCTTTGCTCATCGATGTCGACGATGACGATGCGGCGGTCCAGCTGCGCCGTTTCGGCGCGCATGCGCCAGTCGCCCAGCATGGCGTCAAGCCGCGCAATATTGTCGTTGCCGGCCAGGCACAGGATGGCGGCCGCCACGCTCAAGAACACACCCATGAAAAAACGCGCGCCATGCTTGCGCCATGCTGGCGCCAGCGCGCCGCGCCAGGCCCGCTTCACGGCGTGTAGCCCGGAATGGCCGCCTCGTCGACGGCATCGATCTGGTTCGGATGCAAGTGCTTTTCAGCGAAGGTGATATAGACTTTGCTGCGGATGAAAACGTCGAACAGTTCCGGGTCGATATGCCCGTTCAGACTGAAATTGCCGAGGATGCGCAAGGATTCGGACAGCGACTTGCCCTTTTTATAGGGCCGGTCGCGTGCCGTCAGGGCCTCGAAAATGTCGGCGATGGCCATCAGCCGTGCCGGCACCGACATCTGCTCTTTCGTCAGCCCGCGCGGATAGCCCTTGCCATCCATGCGCTCGTGGTGGCCGCCCGCGTATTCGGGCACCTTCTGCAGGTGCTTGGGCCACGGCAGCGCTTCGAGCATGCGGATCGACACGCTGATATGGTTGTTGACGATGGCCCGCTCGGCTGCCGTCAGGGTGCCGGCGCGGATGGTCAGGTTTTCCGTCTCGTCGGCATCGAGAAAATCGCGCAGTTCGCCATCGGCCGCGCGCCAGCGGCGCCTAGCGATCTGCCGCACTCTTTCCTGGTCGGCCTGCGCCATGCTTTCACCGCCGATGTTCACTGTGCGGATGAAGTCGCGCTCTTCGCGCAGCGCCGCCAGCTCCAGTTCCAGCGCGCGACCGATGGCGTCCTTTTGCTGCGGCTGCGCCGCCTGCTGGCGCAGGGCCGCGATCTCGGCGTCGCGCAGCAGCACTTCGTAGCGCGTGTCGATCAGGGCGATGCGATCGAAGATTGTTTCCAGCTTGGTGGCCTTGTCGACCACGTGCACGGGCGTGGTGATCTTGCCGCAGTCGTGCAGCAGGCCGGCCAGCCACAATTGCTTGCGCTCATTGTCGCTGAGCCGGAAATCGGCCAGCGGCCCCGTTTGCGTGGCGTGCGCGGCGTCGGCCAGCAGCATCGTCAGCTCGGGCACGAACTGGCAATGACGGCCCGTGTAGGGCGACTTTTCGTCGATGCCGATATTGATCAGGGTAACGAGCGATTCCAGCAGCTCTTCCAGTTGCAAAATGAGCAGCTGATTGGTCAGCGCCACACCCGCCTGCGCGGCCAGCGCCTCGATGAAGCGCTGGTCGGTGGAGGAAAAGGCACGCACCTGCCCCGTCTCCCCATCCTTGGCATTGACCAGTTGCAGCACGCCGATCAAATCGCCCTCGTGATCGCTCATGGGCACCGTCAGGATCGATTGCGTGTGGTAGCCGTGGTGACGGTCAAACTCGCGCATGCCGGAAAAATTGAAGCCCTCATCACGGTACACGTCGGTGATATTCACGCTGCGGCGCATGTTCGCAGCGTACGCAGCCACCGATGCCAGGTTAGGCTGGCCGGCGCCATCGAACAGGGGCACGCCCGGCAAGCCCATGTCGCCCCCCTGCGCGATGCCCAGGCTGTCGTTGACGGAGATGTCGAATGCCAGTTGGCGGCGATCGGCCATGGGCCGGTACAGGGTGGCGCCATCGGCGCCGCTCATGCTTTTTGCCAGCAGCACGATGCGCTGCAACAGCGCGCCGATATCGTGTCCCTCGCCGCCCAGGCTATGGCCGAGCGCGACACTGAGTTCAGTCAATTGCTCCAGTCTGTGGGCGATTTTCTCAGGGTGCAACTGAGGCATGTTGATGACAATCAGGTAAGGAAAGGGAATTCTGCAAGCGCCAGTGTAACGGCCACCCTGCACACTGTACATTACTTAGTTACAACAAAATGAAATAACTTGCCGTATCGCAACACGCATAAATGTTGCCGCCAATCTCATTAATTAGAATAGAATCAACAATAATTACACCGTAACAAGGTACTGAATGAAATTCACGTTCAGGGGCGTGCGCGGCTCCATCCCCTCCCCCGGCCCGCGCACGGCGCGCTATGGCGGCAACACCACATGCATCGAAGTACGCACCGACAACGATAGCCTGATCATTCTCGATGCGGGCAGCGGCATCTTCTCGCTGGCGCAGCAACTGCCGCCCGGCGTGCCGGTCGACGCGCACGTCTTCATCACGCACAGCCACTGGGATCACATCCACGGCTTGCCCATGTTTAGCCCCCTGTTCGTGGCCGGCAACCGCATGCGCCTGCATGGCGCGCACGATGCCGTCGCCGGACGAGGCATCGAGCACGTGATGGCGGTACAGCTGCAAAACAGCTATTTCCCCGTCAGCGAAGCGGCCATGGCGGCTTGCATCGAGTACCGCACGCTGGCGCCCGGCGAAGCCGTCGAGGTGGGCGGCGCGCACGTGCGCGGCGCGGAAATGAACCACCCTGTCGTCAACCTCGGCTACCGTATCGACTGCGGCGGCGCCGCGCTGTTTTTCAGCGGTGACCACGAACCCTTCTACAACCTGCATCCGCCCGGCCATGCCGAGCATGCGCCCTGCGCGGCACGCAATGCGCAGCGCCAGGCTGGCATCGACGCCGTGGTCGCCGGCGTTGACGCGCTGATCATGGATTGCTCCTACACGCGCGAGGAGTATCCGGGCAAGCAGGGCTGGGGCCATGGCACCTTCGACGCCGCCCTCGACCTGGCCCTGCGCTGCGGCGTGCGGCGCCTGTACTGCACCCACCACGAACCGACCCGCAGCGACGAGCAGCTGGAAGCCGTCTTTGCCGACGTGATGGGCCGTTATGCGAGCCGCCTCAATGGCCTGCAGGTGTTCCTCGCCTACGAGGGGCTGACGGTGGAACTGGCCGGCGCATAAAAAAAGGGAGCCGCAAGGCTCCCTTTTTACTGGCGTTGGCTATCCATTACATAATATGGTGGCCAATCCACCATGCAACCGCCGCCACGAAAGCGGAGGCAGGAATCGTGAAGATCCATGCCCAGACGATGTTGCCTGCGACACCCCAGCGCACGGCCGACATTTTCTGCGCCGAGCCGACGCCGACGATGGCGCCCGTAATGGTGTGCGTGGTCGACACGGGAATGCCCAGCGCCGTCGAGACGAACAGCGTGATCGCACCACCCGTTTCGGCGCAGAAGCCGCCTACGGGTTTGAGCTTGGTGATCTTCTGGCCCATGGTCTTGACGATACGCCAGCCGCCGAACAGCGTGCCGAAGCTGATGGCCGTGTAGCACGAGATGATGACCCACAGCGGCGGCATGGCGTCGGCCGCATTCGAGTAGCCGGCGGCGATCAACAGCATCCAGATGATACCGATGGTCTTTTGTGCATCATTGCCGCCATGGCCCAGGCTGTAGGCTGCCGCCGACGCCAGTTGCAGACGGCGGAACCACTTGTCGACCTTGCGCGGCGTGGAACGCACGAAAATCCAGGACACGAGCAGCATCATGATGGAGCCGAACACAAAGCCCAGCACGGGTGCGATCACGATGAAGGCCACCGTTTTCCACAGGCCGGCCGCGACCAGCGCGCCCGTGCCCGACTTGGCGACGGCGGCGCCTACCAGGCCGCCGATCAGCGCGTGCGAAGACGACGATGGAATGCCGTAATACCAGGTAAACAAATTCCAGAAGATGGCGCCCATCAGCGCGCCGAAGATCACGTACTGGTCGATCACTGACGGGTCAATCGTGCCCTTGCCCACCGTGGCAGCCACGGTCAGCTGGTGGAACACGAAAATGGCGACGAAGTTGAACGTGGCGGCCATGGCAACCGCGGTCTGCGGCTTCAACACGCCCGTCGAGACCACCGTGGCGATCGCGTTGGCGGCATCGTGGAAGCCGTTCATGAAGTCAAACAGCAGCGCGAGGACGATCAACAGGCCTAGCACGTAGATGCTGATTTGTATGGTCATTGTAGTTTCTTTTCTGATTCTGGTTCAGGACATGCCCAACGCTTACGCGTTTTCGACGATGATGCCTTCGATAATATTGGACACATCTTCGCAACGGTCGGTCACGGTTTCCAGAATTTCGTAGATCGCTTTCAGCTTGATCAGGTTGCGCACGTCCGGTTCATCGCGGAACAGCTTGGACATGGCGGCGCGCATCACGTGATCGGCATCCGATTCCAGGCGGTCGATCTCTTCGCAGATGGCGACGATCTTGCGCGAGTTGTCCATGTTATGCAGCATGGCGACGGCGTCGCGCACCTTCTCGGTACAGGCCAGCACCAGTTCGGCCAGGCGCTTGGCTTCCGGTGTGACGGCTTTCAGGTCGTACAGCGAGACGGTCTGCGCCGCGTCTTCCAGCAGGTCGAGGATGTCGTCCTGGCGCGTGATCAGCTGATGGATGTCGTCACGATCGATCGGCGTGATGAAGGTCTTGTGCAGCATTTCGACGGTGGCGTAAGTGACTTTGTCCGCCTGTTTCTCGATGCTTTCGATCGCATGCACGCGGTTTTCCAGGTCATCGAAATTGGTCATCAGGCCGAGCATTTCTTTGGCGCCCTTGACGCACAGTTCCGCGTGCTGGTTAAACAATTCAAAAAACTTGCCCTCAGTGGGCATCAAGCGTCCAAACATGTCATTCTCCGTTAAGCATTGAGTCGTGTTATTTACTACAGAAAGCCGCCCCGTTGTCGGGGGCGGCCAATGGAATTGCCAGTGCTGCTGAGTCTTAGTCGCCTTGGTAAAGCGCCAGGCCACCACTGTAATTGCCAAATTTGGTGTACTGCCCCATGAAGGTGAGGCGGATGCTGCCGATTGGACCGTTACGTTGTTTACCGATGATGATTTCGGCCGTTCCCTTGTCTGGCGAGTCGGGGTTATACACTTCGTCACGGTAAATGAACAGGATGACGTCGGCATCCTGCTCAATAGCGCCCGATTCGCGCAAGTCCGACATCACGGGACGCTTGTTCGGGCGTTGTTCCAGCGAGCGGTTCAGCTGGGACAACGCGATCACGGGGCAACCGAGTTCTTTCGCCAGGCCTTTCAAGCCCCGTGAAATCTCGGAAATCTCCGTGGCGCGGTTGTCGCCCGGCGTATTGGCCGACATCAGCTGCAAGTAATCGACGATGATCAGGCCCAGCTTGCCGCATTGACGCGACAAACGGCGCGAGCGGGCACGCAATTCGATGGAATTCAAGGCCGGCGTTTCATCGATGTACAACTGCGCGTCGTTCATCTTTTGAATCGCATTCGTCAGGCGCGGCCAGTCTTCGTCGTTCAGGCGGCCCGTGCGCAGACGGTGCTGGTCAAGCTGCCCGACGGAGCCGAGCATACGCATGGCCAACTGAGCGCCGCCCATCTCCATCGAGAACACGGCCACGGGCAAGCCGCTGTCGATGGCCACATTTTCGCCGATGTTGACGGAAAACGCCGTCTTGCCCATCGAAGGACGACCCGCCACGATCACCAGGTCGCCCGGCTGCAGACCGGAGGTCATGCGGTCGAGGTCGATGAAACCAGTGGGCACGCCCGTGATTTCACTCTGGTTGTCGCGGCTGTACAGTTCGTCGATGCGCTCGACTACTTGCGTCAGCAGGGGCTGGATCGCGGTCCAGCCCTGGGCGCCGCGCGCGCCTTCTTCGGCGATGGCGAAAATCTTCGACTCGGCCTCGTCAAGCATCTGCTTGACTTCCTTGCCTTGCGGGCTGAAGGCCGTGCCGGAGATATCGTCGGCGACGGTGATGAGTTTGCGCAGCACGCCGCGGTCGCGCACGATCTCGGCATAGCGCCGGATGTTCGCGGCCGATGGCGTGTTTTGCGCCATGGCGTTCAGGTAAGCAAGTCCGCCCACGTCATCGGCCTTGCCGAGCTGGGTCAGGGTTTCAAAAACAGTAATGACATCGGCTGGCTTGGAAGCGTTAACCATCTTGACGATTTGCTCGAAGATGATGCGATGGTCATAGCGATAGAAATCCTCCGCATGCATGAAGTCGGCGATGCGGTCATATGCTGCATTGTCGCGCAGCAGACCACCGATAACGGATTGTTCTGCTTCGATCGAATGCGGCGGAATACGGAGGGAATCCAGTTGCGGATCAGAGGGGGCGTTCATGGCGCGAATTATACCCGCTTCGGCGTGCTGGCAAAAATAAAGGGCTGAAATTGAGCGAAAAAAAGGCCACAAAAAAGCCGGGCGAACCCGGCTTTTCATCGTGCGGCAACGCTTGCGGGCCAGGCCCGCAGACGATTACGCGTTCGCGTCTGGAACGACAGCGATAACAACTTCCACGACCACGTCGGTGTGCAGAGCAACCGAAACGTTGTGCTCGCCAACGATCTTCAGCGGGCCGGTAGGCATGCGGATTTGTGCTTTTTCAACAGCAAAACCTTGCTTGGTCAGCGCTTCAGCGATGTCGAAGTTGGTGACGGAACCGAACAGACGGCCATCAACACCAGCTTTTTGAGCTACTTGAACGGTCAGGCCGCTCAGTTTTTCGCCCTGGGCTTGCGATGCGGCCAGTTTGGCGGCAGCAGCTTTTTCCAGTTCGGCGCGCTTGACTTCGAATTCAGCCACAGCGGTTGCCGTGGCACGACGTGCCAGGCGTTGCGGGATCAGGAAGTTACGTGCGTAACCGTCTTTGACTTTGACGACTTCGCCGAGGTTACCGACGTTAACAACTTTTTCTAACAGAATGATTTGCATAGTTCTTCTCCAGGAATATCTGACCGATTAAGCGTGGTGCAGATCGGTGTATGGCAGCAGCGCGAGGAAGCGAGCGCGCTTGATTGCGGTGTCAACTTGGCGCTGGTAGTGCGCTTTGGTACCGGTCAGGCGTGCTGGCATGATCTTGCCGTTTTCTTGGACGAAGTCTTTCAGCGTGTCGACGTCTTTGTAGTCGACTTGCTCAACGTGAGCTGCGGTGAAGCGGCAGAACTTCTTGCGTTTGAACAACGGGTTTTGCTGTTTGCGTTTTTCTTTAAGCTTGAGCTTATTTTTGTCGAACTTTTTACCGAATGCCATGTCAGGCTCCTGTATCTAAAATGCGCTAGTCGGGGTGACTGCACTAAAATCAATGATGTGAAACACCAAACTCTTGCTGTTGCGGCTCTTCCTGGCCAGGAAACCCGTGAACTGATAGACCCCGCCCAAGCTTGCCTGGCTGAACCTGCCTGATATTTCACCAGCGGCTAGCGCGGCAACATCAAACTCGGTCAAACGGGCAATTCCTGCTTCCATCTGCTGCGAACTGTGCTGCAATACTGCATTCACAATCGGCAACCCTGCCGGGGTGTAGCGCAATATTTCGCGCTCGGCAATGATGGCGGTTACTTGTAGCTGGTTCAGCGCACGATCCTGGTCAAGAATTAAGCTGCTGCTGCGGCTGGAGCGGCTGCTGGTGCTTCGGTGCGGTGGCTTTTGGCCGCGTCTTCGCGTTGTACCGATTTCATCATCGGCGAAGGAGCTGTTTCAGCTTTCTTCATTTTAACGGTCAGGTGACGCAACACGGCATCATTGAATTTGAATGCTGTTTCCAACTCGACCAGGGTCTCGTTGTCGCATTCGATGTTCAGGCAGATGTAGTGTGCTTTAGGCAGCTTTTGGATCGAGTAAGCCATTTGACGGCGGCCCCAATCTTCCACGCGGTGAACCGAACCGCCGCGGGTGGTTACGCTGGCTTTGTAGCGTTCGATCATCGCGGGCACTTGCTCGCTTTGGTCCGGATGGACGATAAAGACTATTTCATAATGACGCATGCAAACTCCTTCAGGTCGGATTGATAATCGCCCACCCCGGCGTCAAGACGGGTGTGGGAAGGTCAGCCGAAGATTATAACCGCCTTTTGCAAACGTTTCAATCATTCCTTCCACAAGCGCCCGAAAAGCCCGTGCGCCACCGTGCTTTCCGCCTGTGGACAAGTATTTCTTGCCAAATTCGCCGAAAAGACGGAAATCCCCTTGCATAGTGGACGATACTGTACAAAAATACAGACTGTTCATATAGACAGCATTTTAGTATGCACCCACCGCTCATGATCAAGCTGACAGCACGACAAGAACAAATCCTGAACCTGATCAAGGACGCGATTGAAAACACGGGCTTTCCCCCAACCCGTGCCGAAATCGCCAATGAACTGGGTTTCAAATCGGCCAATGCGGCCGAAGAACATTTGCAGGCCCTGGCCCGCAAGGGCGCGATCGAGATTTCGCCCGGCACCTCGCGCGGTATCCGCCTGATCGGTGCGGCGGCGAGCGCGGCCGCCGATGCGCTGGCATCGAAAGTGCCGGCAGCCCTGCTGATGTCGCTGCCCCTGATCGGCCGAGTAGCCGCCGGTTCGCCCATCCTGGCGCAGGAAAACCTGGAAGCGAGCTACAACGTCGACCCCGCCCTGTTCTCGGCCAAGCCTGATTTCCTGCTGAAGGTGCGCGGCTGGTCCATGCGCGACGCCGGCATCATGGATGGCGATTTACTGGCCGTCAAAAAGGTCGACAGTGCCAAGAACGGCCAGATCGTCGTGGCCCGCATCGGCGACGAAGTCACCGTCAAGCGCTACAAGAAAACGGGCTCCGTCATCGAACTGCTGCCGGAAAACCCCGATTTCAAGGTGATTACCGTATCGCCGGAAGATGAGTTCGCCCTGGAAGGCCTGGCCGTGGGACTGATGCGCAGCTGGCATTAAGTTGCGTGCTGGGGTCAGACCCGCCGGGTCTGACCCCAGTTTTTAGTTTGCCTCAAAACTGGTACATGGCCTAGTCACCAACACCGCTCTCAGCCCTCCAGCGCACCACGGAAGTCTTCCAGCAGATCGGCCTCATCCTCGATCCCGACGGAAACGCGGATCAGCGATTCGGCGATGCCCATGCTGGCGCGGCGCTCGGCTCCCATCTCATAGAAGATCGTGTGGGCGACGGGAATGACCAGGGTGCGCGTGTCACCAAGGTTGCTAGCCGGAATCGCCAGATTCAGGCGATTCAGGAAATCGAAGCAATCGATGCCATCTTTTAATTCAAAGCTGAACAGCGAACCATAGCTGCGGAACAAGTCCGTCGCCAGCGCGTGCTGCGGGTGCGAGGACAAGCCTGGGTAATGCACTGCCGCCACGCGCGGGTCCGCTTGCAACATGGTGGCCAGCGCCAGGGCGTTCGAGCAGGTACGGTCCATGCGCAAGGCCATTGTTTCCGCGCCGACGGCGATATGGTGCGCCGCCTCCGGGCCCAGCGAGGCACCGAAATCGCGCAAGGCCTTGGCGCGGATTTGCGCGATGCCCCACTGCGCCGGCGCCGCCTTTTTATAATTGTCGAAAATGTTCGGGTACTGCGTCCAGTCGAATACACCCGTGTCCGTCAAGCTGCCGCCCAGGGCATTGCCGTGGCCGCCAATGGATTTCGTCAAGGCATTGACCACCAGGCCCGCGCCCACCGCTTTCGGGCGGAACAGGTAGGGCGTGGTCATCGTATTATCGACGATGTACAGGATGCCACGCTCCTTGCACAGCGCGCCGATCTTCGCCAGGTCGGCGATCTGCGTGCGCGGATTGGCGATGGTTTCCACGAAAACAATCCGCGTTTGCGGCGTGATGGCGGCGGCCACATTGGCCACGTCCGTGGCATCGACGAAGGACACGGCGATGCCCTGCCCCGTCACCGTTTGCCACAGGCTGTTGGTGTTACCAAACAGAAAAGCCGACGACACCACATGGTCGCCCGCGCGCAGCAAGGATTGCACCACGGCGCCAATGGCGCCCATGCCGGTCGCGAAGCACAGGGTCGCCACGCCATCTTCCATCTTGTTGACCTTGTCTTCCAGCGCGGACACCGTCGGGTTACCCTGGCGGCCATAGCGAAAGCCCGGCTCCTTGCCCTGGAACACGGACGCCAGCTGGCGTGCATCGCCATAGCCAAACGCGACGGAGGTATGCACAGGCTTGTGCAGCGAGCCGTGCTCGATGCCCTTGCGACGGTCGTTATGCAGGATGGTGGTGGTAAAGCCGTAGTTTTTGTTGTTGCTCATGATCAAGTGGCGCGCAAGGCTGCAAGAAATATCAGATAAAAAAAAGCCCGGCCATAGCCGGGCTCCACATCACCCTTCGGTGGTGGCGAGGTTCAGGTTCAACTGGGAACGTGGCGTATCTTCCGGCGCTGCCGCCTTCGGATGGTGGCGCGCATATTCCAGGCGGTCCAGGTATTCCTGCGACACGTCGCCCGTCACATACACGCCATCGAAGCACGACGCCTCGAAGTTCGTCAGTGCCGGGTTGACGTCGGCAATCGCCTGCTTCAACGCGCCGATATCCTGGTACACCAAGTAGTCGGCCGTGATTTCGCGGCATACTTCTTCCGTCGTGCGGCCATAGGCGATCAATTCGTCGCGCGTCGGCATGTCGATGCCATACACGTTCGGGTAGATCACCGGTGGCGCGGCCGAGGCGAAGATGACCTTCGTCGCGCCCGCTTCGCGCGCCATCTGCACGATTTCCCGGCTGGTGGTGCCACGCACGATGGAGTCGTCGACCAGCAACACCACTTTATCCTTGAATTCGGAAGGAATCGCGTTGAGCTTCTGGCGCACGGACTTCTTGCGCGCCGCCTGGCCCGGCATGATGAAGGTGCGGCCGATGTAGCGGTTCTTGATGAAGCCTTCGCGGTATTCCAGGTTCAGCGCCAGGGCCAGCTGGATGGCGGCCGGACGCGAGGAATCGGGAATCGGCATGACCACGTCGATATGCACGTCAGGCAATTCGGCACGGATCTTTTCAGCCAGGTATTCACCCATTTTCAGGCGCGTGGCGTACACCGAGGCACCGTCGATGACGGAGTCGGGACGGGCCAGGTAGACGAATTCGAACACGCACGGATTCAGGCTGGCGTTGTCGGCGCACTGGGCGCTGTGCAATTTCTTGTCGGCATCGATGAAGACGGCTTCGCCGGGACCGATGTCGCGCACGAAGCGGAAGCCCATGCCTTCCAGGGCCACGGATTCGGAGGCGATCAGGTATTCGGGGCCTTGCTCCGTTTCATTAATGCCCAGGCACAAAGGACGGATGCCGTGCGGGTCGCGGAAGGCCAGCAAGCCCACGCCAGCAATTTGCGCCACTGCAGCATAGCCGCCCTTGACGCGGCGGTTCAGCACGGTGATAGCCTTGAAGATGGCTTCCGGGTCCAGGTTCAGGCCCGTTGTGGCTTCCTGGATTTCATGCGCCAGCACATTGAGCAGCACTTCCGAATCGGAATCGGTATTGATATGGCGGCGGTCGTTCTTGAACATTTCCTGCTTCAACTGTTCCCAGTTGGTCAGGTTGCCATTGTGCGCCAGGGTGATGCCGAACGGCGCATTCACATAAAACGGTTGTGCTTCCTCTTCGCTCGACGAACCGGCCGTCGGGTAACGGCAATGGCCGATGCCCGTCGTGCCTTGCAGCGAACGCATGTTGCGCGTACGGAAGACGTCACGCACGAGGCCATTGGCTTTGTGCATGGAAAACATACTGCTGTGATTGGTCGCAATCCCTGCCGCGTCCTGACCGCGATGTTGCAAGAGCAACAATGCATCATAGAGCAATTGATTGACAGGTTGATGGGAAACGACGCCGACGATGCCACACATGGTGTGCTCCTAAACTGTGCTACTGATTTTAAAAAAAATTCAAAATTTCACATGCTGCGCGTATGCGGCAGGCAGATAAGGCTTGATGGCACGCGCGCCCTGTTCCGCGAGCGGGCTGAGCAGCGCATTTTTCCAGAATGACTGCTGTGGTATGGAAGTCATGCCACACAAGATGACGGTGGTCAGCACGATCACCAGGCCCCGCGCCACGCCGAACAGGCTGCCCAGGGTACGGTCGGCCAGGCTCAGGCCCGTCACCTTCACCAGTGCGTCGACCGTCATGGACAGCAAGCCCATCAAAATGCGCACGCCGATGAACAGCACCACGAAGGCCAGCAACAGGCGGACGGCTTCACCCGGCACGGCTTCCGGCAGGAATTTCGCCAAGGTGGCGCCATAGGCGTTGGCGATGACGAAAGCCACGATCCAGCTGACCAATGACAGTATTTCCTTGACCAGGCCGCGCATCATGCTGATCAGCACGGACGTCACCAGCACGAACAGCACCAGGTAATCGAAGATCGTCACGACCGTTCAGCCTTGCAACATCACGCCGGCACCAGGCTGCCGCCCAGGCCCAGCTTTTGCAGCTTGGCGCGGGTCTTTTCGGCGTCATCGCGGCTGCCGAACGGTCCCACGCGCACGCGGATGCGCTCGCCCGCGGGGCTGGAGACTTTCTGCGTATAAGACTTGATACCCGCTTCGCGCAGCTTGTCCTGCAATTCATCGACCTTGTCCTGCGTCGCCAGCGCCGCCACCTGCACCACGAACTTGCCGCTGCCGGCGTCGTGTGCCTTGTCTTGTGCTTTCTCTTGCGGCTTGTCCAGTGGCTTGCCTTCCAGAATCGCCATAGCGCGCGCCGCATCGTCGGCAGATTGCGCCGGCTTGGCAGGCTTAGCCTCAGGCTTGGCTTCCGCTTTTACCTCATGCTTGGGTTCAGGCTTGAGCTCATGCTTCGGCTCCGGCTTGGCTTCGTGTTTCGGCTCTGGTTTCGGCTCCACCTTGACCGGCTTGGGCTCAGGCTTGGGCTCGGGTTTCGGTTCCACATAGGCCGGCTTGGCAGGCGCAGGCTGGACGGCAGCCGGCACGGGCGCCGGTACTGCTGCCGGTGCCGGCGCAGGCCTGGCCGCAGGCGGCAGAGGAGAGTCGATGATTTCCTCGGACTGGTCCAGGCCATTGTGCGCAGCCGCCTGAGCGGGCACAGCCGGCACGGGCGCAGGTGCAGGCGCAGCGGCCTTTTCTTTCGAGGGAATGTCGATGGCGATATCGTTGAAAGGCGCCTTCGGCTCGGAATCGAGCAGCATCGGCAAGCCCACAGCCACGCCCAGGGCCAGGGCAATGGCCCCGACCAGGCGGCGGCGTGCGCGCTTTTTTTCAGGCAAGACCGGGTCCGGCGCTTCTTTGCCGCCACGGCGCGATCCACCGCCACCAGAGGTGTTGGCGGCGCGCTTGCGGGTCGGCGACTGTGCTTCGCCAGGGACATAAAAGCCGCTGTCTTCGCCAGAGGATTCTTGCTTGTTTTTAAACAGTTTCGAGAACAAGCCCATGCGTGATTTTCAGTCGAGTGCGTTTCAGTGAAGTGAGGATTTTCTGGCCTTCATCACGCCGGCGACGGTGAGGAAAGAACCAAAGACCACAATTCTATCATTCTCACCGGCCCGGCTCATCGCATTTGCAAAAGCTTGTGCCGGATCATCGAAAATAGACACAGTATGGTCGTTGCTGTCGGGCTTATCTTCCAGCATGATCTGCACCTTGGCGGCCAGCTCGGATGCAGTCGCCGCGCGCGGCGACGGCAGGCTCGTCAGGCACCAGTGGTCGACGTGTTCGCTCATCGCGGCCAGCACGCCATCGATATCCTTGTCCTGCATGGAGCCGAACACGGCATAGGTGTACGGGTGGAAACCCATATTGCCCAGGTTCTGGTTCAGCGCCGAAGCTGCGTGCGGGTTATGCGCGACATCAAGGATGACGCTGGGGCGGCCAGGCAAGACCTGGAAGCGGCCCGGCAGTTCCACCGTCACCAGGCCCGTACGTACTTCCTGCGCGCCAACGGGCAGTTTCAGCTTCAGCACTTCCAGCGCGGCCAGCACGGCCGTCGCGTTCAGGATCTGGTTGGCGCCACGCAAGCTTGGATACGCGAGCGAATTGCGGCGCTGCTCGCGCCCGCCGTAGTTCCACTGCTGCTTGTCGCCCGAATAGTTGAAATCGCGGCCCATCAGCCACAGATCCGCGCCGATGGCCTCGGCATGGTCGATCAAGGATTGCGGCGGCACGGGGTCGCTGCAGATGGCCGCCTTGCCCGGACGGAAAATACCGGCCTTTTCAAAGCCGATCGCTTCGCGCGTATCGCCCAGGTAATCCGTGTGGTCGATGTCGACGCTGGTGACGATGGCCACATCGGCGTCGATCACGTTGACGGCATCGAGGCGCCCGCCCAGGCCCACTTCCAGGATGGCCACGTCCAGCTTGGCCTGCGACAGCAAATGCAGGATGGCCAGGGTGGTGAATTCGAAATACGTCAGCGGCGTATCGCCGCGCACGGCCTCGACGGCATTGAAGCTGGCGACGATCTGTTCGTCGCTGGCCATCTCGCCCAGCACGCGCGCGCGCTCATTGAAGTCGAGGAAATGCGGCTTGATGTACAGACCCACTTTGTAGCCAGCACGCAACAGTACGGATTCCAGCATGGCGCAGGTGGAACCCTTGCCATTCGTGCCCGCCACCATGATCACGGGGCAAGTAAAAGCCAGTTGCATGCGCGCCTTCACGGCTTGTAGGCGGTCCAGGCCCATGTTGATCTGGGTTTCCGAATGGCGGGTTTCCAGCATGGCGAGCCAGTCCGGCAATGTGGTGGGGAGCTTGAGCATGGGAGACTTCTTGATGAGGAGACAGTGCGCGAGGCGCGGAGATGGTGTGGCATGGCAACCAGGCGGGTCCGCAGGACACCGCCCGGCCTGTTACTCTGGCGGATTACGCCAAGACTTCGACGGCCTGGTTTTGCAGCAAGGCCAGCAAGCGGGCGATTTCTTCGCGCATCTTGCGGCGGTCGACGATCATGTCGACGGCGCCCTTGGTGACGAGGAACTCGGCGCGCTGGAAGCCTTCCGGCAATTTTTCGCGCACGGTGTTTTCAATCACGCGCGGGCCGGCAAAGCCGATCAGCGCTTTCGGTTCAGCAATCACCACGTCGCCCATGAAGGCGAACGAGGCGGACACGCCGCCCATGGTCGGGTCGGTCAGCACGCTGATGAATGGCAATTTCTTTTCCGACAGCTTGGTCAGCATGGCCGTGGTTTTCGCCATCTGCATGAGCGACAGCAAACCTTCCTGCATGCGCGCACCACCGGTGGCGGTGATGCAAATGAACGGCACCTTCTGTTCCAGCGCGATTTGTGCGCCGCGCACGAAGCGCTCGCCCACGACGGAACCCATGGAGCCGCCCATGAATTCGAATTCGAAGCACGCCACGACCACTGGCAGGCTCATGATGGCGCCGCCCATGACGACCATCGCATCCGTCTCGCCCGTCGCTTCCATGGCGGATTTCAGGCGGTCCGGGTATTTCTTGCTGTCCTTGAACTTCAGCGTATCGACAGGCAGGATTTCCTGGCCGATTTCATAGCGGCCGCCCGCGTCGAGCAGGCTGTCGAGGCGTTCACGCGCGCGGATGCGCATGTGGTGATCGCATTTCGGGCACACGTGCAAATTCGATTCCAGATCCGTACGGTACAGCACGGCTTCGCACGATGGGCACTTGACCCACAGGCCTTCCGGCATGGTCTTGCGCGCGGCAGCATCAGAACGCTGTATGCGCGGTGGCAGCAGTTTTTCCAACCAACTCATATTTTCTCCTTGGGCCCTTGTAGGGGTAGCGTCGGTGGACGCCCCCGGCAGACGGTAAACGGCGACACCCCCGTAGGGCGCCACCAAAAATTTTATCTATTGCACAATAACAGGAAAATCAGTGGCCGAAGTGTAGCCGTTTATCGCCGGGCTGTCGAACTTTGCCGTCAACGTATCTTGCGTAAACGGCAAGCTTGCTCAGGCGTCCAGTGCGGCGCGGATGCCTGCCGTAAAGCTGCGCACGGCATCGACGGCGCCACCTGGCGGGGCGTTTTCAATCTCCTGGATGATGCGGCTGCCGATCACGACGGCATCGGCCACCTTGGCAACGGCCTTGGCCGTGGCACCATCGCGGATGCCGAAGCCCACGCCGATGGGTAATTTTACATGCTGGCGGATGGCCGCAAGGCGTTCCGCCACCTGCTCCGTATCAATGTTGCCCGCTCCCGTGACGCCCTTGAGCGACACATAGTAGCTGAAGCCGCCGCCAACCTTGGCCACTTGCGCGATGCGCTCTTCGGTCGAGGTGGGCGCCAGCAGGAAAATCAGGTCGAGGCCCGCTGCGCGCATGGCGGCCGCGAATTGCTCGCACTCCTCAGGGGGATAGTCGACGACGATGGCGCCATCGGCGCCGGCCGCTTGCGCTGCATCAATAAACGCGGCGCTGCCGATGCGTTCGATGGGGTTGGCATAACCCATCAGTACCACGGGCGTCGTCTGGTTCGTTTCACGGAACTGGCGCACATAAGCGAACACATCGTGGATGCCGACATTGAATTTCAAGGCCCGCTCACAGGCGCGCTGAATGACGGGACCTTCGGCCATGGGGTCGGAAAACGGCACGCCCAGTTCCAGTATGTCGGCGCCGCCCTCGACAAGCGCATGCATCAGGGGCACGGTGGCGTCAGGGCCGGGGTCGCCGGCGGTGATGAAGGTGACCAGGCCGGTCTTGTTGTTCGATTTTAAGTTGGCAAAGGTGGTGGCGATACGGGACATGGGGAGCTTTCTTTATCAGTGGAGGATGTCGGATTACGCGCTGACGCGCTAATCCGACCTACGCAATACCGGGATTGTCAGTTGTTTAACTGAAATTCAATCCCATGCGCTCCGCCACGGTATGCATGTCCTTGTCGCCACGGCCCGACAGGTTGGCCAGCACGATCTGGTCTTTCGGCAAGGTGGCCGCCAGCTTGGCCGCATAGGCCAGCGCGTGCGACGATTCCAGCGCCGGGATGATGCCTTCGATATGGCAGCAGTCGTGGAAGGCCTGCAAGGCCTCGTCATCGGTGATCGACACGTATTGCGCGCGGCCCAAATCCTTCAACCACGCGTGTTCCGGGCCGACGCCGGGATAATCGAGGCCGGCCGAGACGGAATGCGTCTCGATGATCTGGCCGTTTTCATCCTGCAGCAGATAGGTGCGGTTGCCATGCAGCACGCCCGGGAAACCGGCCGCCAGCGAGGCCGAGTGCTTGCCCGTATTCAATCCTTCACCGGCCGCTTCCACACCGATCAGTTTGACATCCTTCTGGTCGATATACGGATAAAAGATGCCCATGGCATTCGAGCCGCCGCCGATGCAGGCCACCACGTAATCAGGTTGGCGACCCGTCATTTCCGGCATCTGCACCAGGCATTCCTCGCCGATCACGGACTGGAAATCGCGCACCATCATCGGGTAAGGATGGGGGCCGGCGACGGTGCCGATGATATAAAAGGTGTTTTCGATGTTGGTGACCCAGTCGCGCATGGCTTCGTTCAGCGCATCCTTGAGGGTCTTCGAGCCGGATTCGACGGGCACGACAGTGGCGCCCAGCAATTTCATGCGGTACACATTCTGTGCCTGGCGCTTGACGTCTTCGCTGCCCATGTAGACCACGCATTCGAGGCCGAAGCGGGCACAGATGGTGGCCGTGGCCACGCCGTGCTGTCCGGCGCCCGTCTCGGCGATGATGCGCGGCTTGCCCATGCGCTTGGCCAGCAGGGCCTGGCCGATCACGTTGTTGATCTTGTGCGCGCCCGTGTGGTTCAAGTCTTCGCGCTTGAAATAGATTTGCGCGCCGCCTGCCATTTCGGACCAGCGCTTGGCGTGATAAATGGGCGATGGACGGCCGACGAAATGTTTCAGCTCGTAGCGAAATTCTTCGAGGAATTCCGGGTCGGTGCTATAGCGGGCGTAGGCGTCTTTCAGCTCGGCCAGCGCATGGGTGAGCGTTTCGGCAACAAATGCGCCGCCATAAGGGCCGAAATGGCCGCGCAGGTCGGGAAAAGGGTAATCGGTGGCGTGGAACAATGCGGCGGCTGCGCCGGGCGCGGTGGTATGGTCATTCATGGTGGTTTCCTCTGGCAATGATGGCATCGGCATCCTGTACCGCGGCGATGAACGCGCGGACTCGGGATGCGTCCTTGATACCCTTGGACGCTTCGACACCACTGCTGATGTCGACGGCGTAAGGGCGTACGCGCACCACTGCGTCAGTCGCGTTTTGTACGCTCAAGCCACCACTTAAAACGACCCGAGGCGCGAGTTCTTCTGGAATGAGGGACCAATCAAATACCTTTCCTGCACCGCCGTAGGCATCCACATAGGTATCGAGCAAGAGGCTCGAGAACAAGGGACTGGCGGCGCGATAGCGCTGTTCGTATTCTAGCAAATCTTCGCCGCGGGCGTCGGGTTTGACGCGGAACACTTGCGTAAACGGTGTCTGCACGGCGCCAGCGAGGGCGGCGCTGTGCTCCGGCGTCTCGTCGCCATGAAATTGCAGCAGGGACAAGGGCGCAACGGCCTTGGCCGCCCGCACTTCTTCCACGGTGGCATTGACGAACAAACCCACCGTCGTCACGTACGGCGGCATGGCGGCGATCAGGGCCGCCGCTTGCTGCGGCGTGACGTAGCGGGGGCTTTTCGGATAGAACACGAAGCCGATGGCGTCGGCGCCCGCCGCCACGACAGCCTGGATGTCTTCGGCGCGGGTCAGGCCGCAGATCTTGATGCGTGTGCGTGGCATGTTACTCCCTTGATGTTATTGCTTGATGCGAAACGTCAGAACCAGGGCAAGGCGCTGCTGCTGTCTTGCGGTAACGCCCATTTCGGGTCGTAATCGATCTGCGCCAGGTACAGGCCGTCCGGCATGAAGGTGGGCGCGGCCGCGTGGCGATCCTTACTTTCCAGCAAATGCCCCAGCCATTCCGGCTTTTCCCGTCCCGTGCCTATATAGACGAGCGAACCGACCAGGTTGCGCACCATGTGGTGCAGGAAGGCATTGGCCGTGATGGTGAAGATGACGCAATCGCCGCGCCGCTCGATGCGGATGTCATGCATCAGCTTGACGGGCGACTTGGCCTGGCATTGCGCGGCGCGGAAGGCCGTAAAATCGTGCCAGCCCAGCAACGGCTGCACGGCCTGGCGCATCAGTTCCACGTCCAGCGGACGGAAAAAGAAGCCGGCACGCCCTTCCACCAGCGGCGAACGGGTGGCGTTGTTGTACAACACATAATGATAGGTGCGCGCGCGGGCGCTGAAGCGGGCGTGGAAGAAATCGTTGACGGTGGGATCGCCTTCGAGTTCTTTGGCCCAGCGCACGGCGATGGATTTCGGCAGGAAGGCGTTGACACCGCGCACCCAGGAATGCACGTCGCGGTTCAATTCCGTATCGAAATGCACCACTTGCTCAAGCGCATGCACGCCCGTATCCGTGCGGCCGGCGCAGGTGGTGGCCAGGCGCACGCGGGCAAACTGCTCCAGCGCGTTTTCCAGCTGGTCCTGCACCGTCTGCCCGTCTTCCTGTTTCTGGTATCCATGCCAGGCCGTGCCGTCATACTGCAGGCCGAGGACGATACGCTTCAATGGCGTTGCTGTCGTAATATTTTGCATCGAAGCATTATACCGGCGCGCAGGCGGCCCTGCCCTCCGACCACACAAGCGCCTGAGACGGCGTTCAGGGCAAGGCGCGCGGTCGAAGACAGTACGAATGTACGGCGAGGCCGTGCAACGCAGCCATGGACGTCGTATCGACGCTTAGGTTAGCCGAGCAGCGCGCGCATGGTATTCGCCTTGGCGATCTGCTCTTCGCTGCCACCCTTGATGACCTCATCGATCAGCTCGCGCGCACCTTCCTTGTCGCCGATTTCCTGGTAAGCGATCGCCAGGTCCAGCTTGGTATCCATTTCCATGTGGATGGCCGACAATGGGTCATCCACGCCCACGCTGGCCGTCTTGCCATCGTTGAGATCCAGGTCGATGCCGGACAGGTCAAACTCTTGCGCGGCCGGTATGGCGTCCGGCAAGCTCGCTGGCGTTTGCGCATCGTCAAACCGGCTGTCGCTGGCAGCGTCGGCCGCCGCCACCGTCGCGGCGGCTGGCGCCACGGGCTCGTCGAGGTCGAAATGGGCCAGGTCGACATCCTTCAGAGGGTCAGGCAATGGCGTCACACCGGCGCCTACGCCATTCACGGGGCCGGCTGGCGGCTCCAGGTCGAGGCCGAAATCCATGCTGGCGTCATAGTGCACATCGTGCGCGCCCTGCGTGGCGGACAGCGGCTTGCTTTCCGGTCCCGGCATGGCGATCGGGTCGCTGGTGGAGACGGGCTCGAAATCGAGGCTGTCGAGGTCAAAATCGAGGGGGGCGCGCGCATCGCGGGCGCTCACCGAAGTAACCGGCTCGGCCGGCGCCAGGTCGGCCAGCGCTACGGGCGCAGCCAGATCGTCGGGCAAGTCCATGCTCTGGCCGTGCAAGTCGTCGCCGGCACCCTTGCTCAGGCTGACAACGGCGTCGTCTTCCGTATCGCCATACAGGGGGTTGGAAGGATCGAGCGCCAGGCCCAGTGCAGCCGCTTGCGGCCACTCTTCGCCCTGTCCCCGCGTCAGGCTGTAGAGCTCACTAGCCTGGTCTTCAAACGCGCGTACATCGTTGCGCGCCGAATAGATTTCCAGCAATTTCAGGCGGGCCGCATGGCGCTCGGGGTGGATGCGCAAGGCTTCCTTGAGGATATCTTCCGCCTGGCCATCGCGGCCGTAAGCGATATACACATCCGCTTCGGCGACGGGGTCCGTTTCATTGCCTTCAAGCATGCTGGCACCCGCTGCCGCAGCTACGCCGGCAGCGGCGGCGGCACCCGTACCGAACAGCTGGTTGCTCGCCTCGGATTGCTGGTCTTCCGGCGCCAGGCCGGCCGGCGGCGCCACGGGCGCTTCCGGCTCGAATACGGGGGCGGCATCTTCTGCGGGCGCCGGCGTTTCCTTGCGCCGGCGCGCGATTACCAGCGCTGCCACGGCCGCCAGCAAAGCGGCCAGGCTGATGCCGATGGCGCCCAGGTGATCACTGATCTTATCGGCGAGGGTGGGCTCCAGCGGCGACGGTTTCTTGATCAGCGGCACCGGTTTCGCTTTGGGCACGGGAGCTTGCGCTTCAGCCGGCGCGCTGGCAATGGCGCTGGCCGAGGCACTGGCCAATGCGCTGGCAGCGGCCTCGGCCGGCTTGGCGGGGGCGGGAGCGCTCTTGTCGGCCATGGCCTTGCTCTTCACCGCCATCAATTTTTCCAGGTCGCTGACGTTCTTTTCCAGCTCCTTGACGCGCGCGGCCGCTTCATCGACCTGCTTGGCCTTGGCGATCTTGTCTTCCTCGCTGGCGACGGCACTCTTGCCGGCCGACTTGGCTGCCGGCTCCGCCTTCGACAGTTTCAGCTTGTCTTGGGACTCGCTCACGGCCGTCGGTTTTTCCTGCACCTTGGTCGCGCCGATCTTGCCAGCCGTGCTTTGCGTCGCCTGCGCGGCCTTGGCCGGCTTGCTTTGCGACACCTGGCCCGCCAGCTTGTTGCGGTAGGCTTCGAAATCGATGGCGTGCGCCGTCACGACACCCTTCGCTTCGGCCGCGTCGGTGGCGCGCACGGCATCGGCGCCTGGCACGGCCAGGATGCGCCCGGCCTGCATGCGGTTCATGTTTTCGCCCCTGAAAGCATCGGGATTGGCGCGGTACAGGGCGACAAGCATCATGTCGAGCGAGACGCCCGATGGCTTCAGTTCGCTGGCGATGCGGCTCAGAGTGTCGCCCGCCTTGACCTTGTACTCGCCTGCCGCCTTTTTCGCCAGCGCAGTATCAGCAGTAGCTGCAGCCGGCTTGCTCTTGCCTGGCTGCACTGGCGCCGTCACTTGCGCGCCGCGCGTCTGCCGCGCTTCGGGTGTGTCGAGCACGAATGCATATTCGCGTACCTGGCGCCCGCTCTTGCTGCTCAACTCCAGCAGCAGGTCGACCATGGGTTCGGCCACCGGCTGCGCCGAGCTGATGCGGATGAAAGACTTGCCGTTGCGCATTTCCACGGCAAACGTCAGCGCGTTCAGGGCGGGATTGAATTCCACGTTCGCCTGGCGGTAGGCGTCCGGCGGCGCCAGCTTGGCCAGCAGGCTAGATGCCTCGCCTAGCTGGACGGCCGATAATTCGACCTCGGCGCGCAGCGGCTGGCCGGCGGCGGACAGCACCGTGATCTTGCCCAGCTCGGCCGCGGATACCGCCGGTGACAATAACACCGCGCAGGCAACAGCGCTGCTGAGTGTCTTGATGGCAAGGGAGGCGACCCGGGGACGAGTGTGTACAGGCATAATTGGCGGCATCTTAGTTGACGTGGGAAAACAGTTACTTTTCCAGAGGTATCAACATATCATCATGCCCAGAGCTATGCAAGCTCCGCATGGTTGCGCCTTGACGGGCTCAGGATAGAAAAAAAGCCGGGAAAACAGCCCCGGCTTGATCTTGATCAGCAATTTATTGCCGTTATGCGTCCAGCAGGATACGCAACATGCGGCGCAGCGGCTCGGCCGCGCCCCACAGCAATTGATCGCCCACCGTAAAGGCGGACAGGTATTCGCCGCCCATGCTCATCTTGCGCACGCGGCCGACAGGAATCGTCAGGCTACCCGTGACGGCTGCCGGCGACAGGTCGCGCACGGACGCTTCGCGCGTGTTCGGCACCAGCTTCACCCATTGATTGTTGCTGGCGATGATGTCGTTGATTTCATCGAGAGGCACGTCTTTTTTGAGCTTGATGGTCAGGGCTTGCGAATGGCAGCGCATGGCGCCGATACGCACGCACAGGCCATCGACAGGAATTTCCCTGGTGCCAAAATCGATGCCGCGGCCCAGGATCTTGTTCGTTTCAGCGCCCGCCTTCCACTCTTCCTTCGACTGGCCATTGCCCAGGTCCTTGTCGATCCACGGGATCAGGTTGCCGGCCAGCGGCGCGCCGAATTGCTTGATTTCATCCGGGGAATAGCCGTGCTGGGTGGCCAGCACCTGGCGGTCGATTTCCAGGATGGCGGAAGCGGGGTTTTCCAGCAGCGCCTTGACGGAGCTGTTGATGGTGCCAAATTGCGTCAGCAGCTCGCGCATGTGCTGCGCGCCGCCGCCCGATGCCGCCTGGTACGTCATCGACGTCATCCAGTCGATCAGCTCGTGCTGGAACAGGCCGCCCAGGCCCATCATCATGCACGATACGGTGCAATTGCCGCCGATGTAATTCTTGACGCCTTTGCCCAGCGCATCCTTGATGACGTGCAGGTTGACGGGATCGAGCACGATGACAGCGTCTTTTTCCATGCGCAAGGTCGATGCCGCATCGATCCAGTAACCATTCCAGCCCGCTGCGCGCAGCTGCGGGAAGACAGCGCTCGTGTAGTCGCCGCCCTGGCAGGAAATGATGATGTCGCACTTGGACAGTTCGGCGATGCTGTTGGCATCCTTGAGGATGGTTTCATTTTTCGCCATGGCCGGCGCCGCGCCGCCCGTGTTCGAGGTGGTAAAAAACACCGGTTCGATGTGGGCGAAGTCGCCCTCTTCCTGCATGCGCTGCATCAGGACCGAACCGACCATACCGCGCCAACCTACCAAGCCAACTAATTTCATTACCATTCCTCAAGATGAGACGGCGACTGCCGTCATTAGACTATTTTATCCCAGTGCTTTTACAACTGCATCACCCATCGCCTCGGTACCGACCAAGGTCGTGCCCGCTTCGTGGATATCGGCCGTGCGCAGACCCTGCGCCAGCACTTTCTTCACGGCCGCTTCGACCCGGTCCGCCTGCTCTTCGCGGTTCAGCGAATAGCGCAGCATCATGGCCGCCGACAAAATCGTCGCCAGCGGATTGGCGATGCCCTTGCCCGCGATATCGGGCGCCGAACCGTGCGAGGGCTCGTACAGGCCCTTGTTGTTGGCGTCGAGCGAAGCGGACGGCAGCATGCCGATCGAGCCCGTCAGCATGGCGGCCGCGTCCGACAAGATATCGCCGAACATGTTACCCGTCACCATGACGTCGAATTTCTTCGGCGCCCGCACCAGTTGCATGGCCGCGTTATCGACATACATATGGTCGAGCGCGACATCCGGGTATTCCTTGTGCACGTCGATGACGATGTCTTTCCAGAACTGGAAGGTTTCCAGCACGTTCGCCTTGTCCACACTGGTCAGACGCTTGTCGCGCTTTTGCGCCGCCTGGAAGGCCACATGGGCGATGCGGCGGATTTCACCTTCCGCATAGCGCATGGTGTCGTAGCCTTCGCGCTGGCCCTTGAACGGACCGTCCGGGCACTCGCGCACGCCGCGGGGCTGGCCGAAATAAATGTCACCCGTCAACTCGCGGATGATCAGGATATCCAGGCCGGACACCACTTCCGGCTTCAGGGTCGAGGCGCCCGCCAGCTCCGGGTACAAAATGGCCGGACGCAGGTTGGCGAACAGGCCCAGGTTCTTGCGCAAGCCCAGAATCGCCTGCTCGGGACGGAACTGGCGCTCCAGCTTATCGTACTGATAATCGCCAACGGCGCCGAACAGCACGGCGTCGGCCGCTTTTGCCAGGGCCAGGGTGCCTTCCGGCAAGGGGTGGCCATGGGCCGCATAGCCGGCGCCGCCCACAGGTGCCGTTTCCAGCTCGAATGATTCGCCCAGCACATTCAAGACCTTGACGGCTTGCGCGACGATTTCAGGACCGATGCCGTCGCCGGGTAAGATTGCAATTTTCATGGAATGATCTTTAGATAACGTTGGCGAGCCAAGGCTGATTGGTCAAATGACGCTCTTCGAAGGCGCGGATATCGTCCGCATGGCGCAGGGTCAGGCCGATATCGTCGAGGCCATTCATCAGGCAATATTTGCGGAAGGCATCGATTTCGAACGGATACGAGACGCTACCATTGCTGGTTCTCACGCACTGCTGTTCCAGGTCCACCACCAGCTTGTAGCCGGGGAAAGCCTTGACTTCATTGAACAGGTGCTCGACCTGGCTTTCCGACAGCACGATGGGCAGCAAGCCGTTCTTGTAGCAGTTATTGAAGAAAATGTCGGCAAACGAGGGCGCGATGATGGCGCGGAAGCCATACTGGTCCAGCGCCCACGGCGCGTGTTCGCGCGAAGAGCCGCAGCCGAAATTCTTACGTGTGAGCAAAATAGAAGCCCCCTGGTAACGCGGCTCGTTGAGCACGAAATCAGGGTTCAGCGGACGGCGGCTGTTGTCCTGGCCCGGTTCGCCATGGTCGAGGTAGCGCCATTCGTCGAACAGATTGGGGCCGAAACCGCTGCGGTGGATCGATTTCAGGAATTGCTTCGGGATAATCGCGTCGGTGTCGACGTTGGCGCGGTCCAACGGCGCTACCAGGCCTTCGTAAATCGTAAATTTATCCATGCTATGTCTACTCGGTAGGACGCGCGGCACTGTGCGCCGGCACGTCACGGTTTATTTTCCGCCGGCGCCAGTGACGACCTGGCCGACTTTCTGCACATCGCGGCCGATGCCGGAGACGGTGTTGCAGCCAGACAGGATCACGGTGGCGATGAGGAGGGCGAAGAGTTTTTTCATGATGATTTCTTGATAGTAAATAAGGGACAGGGAACGCTAGTGTAAACCAGCGGCGCCCGTCCCTGCCGTCATCGCAAGCCCCGCACGTCGACAAAGTGGCCGGCGATGCCCGCCGCCGCCGCCATCGCGGGCGACACCAGGTGGGTGCGGCCGCCCTGCCCTTGCCGGCCCTCGAAGTTGCGGTTCGAGGTCGAAGCGCAGCGCTCGCCCGGCTCCAGGCGGTCCGCATTCATGGCCAGGCACATGGAACAGCCCGGCTCGCGCCATTCGAAACCGGCATCCTTGAAGATACGGTCCAGCCCTTCGCGCTCGGCCTGGTCCTTGACGAGGCCGGAACCGGGCACCACCAGCGCCAGGGTGACGTTCGAGGCGCGGTACTTGCCGCGCACCACGGCGGCGGCCGCGCGCAAATCCTCGATGCGCGAATTGGTGCAGGAACCGATGAAGACCTTGTCGATGCGGATGTCCTCGATGGCGGTGTTGGGTTTGAGGGCCATGTAGACCAGCGCCTTTTCCATCGCATCGCGCTTGACGCTGTCTTTTTCCTGGTCAGGGTCGGGCACGCGGCCATCGATGCCGATCACCATCTCGGGCGACGTGCCCCAGGTCACTTGCGGCACGATGTCAGCGGCGTTGAGGGTAACGACCAGGTCAAAGCGGGCGCCCGGGTCCGAATGCAGGGTGCGCCAGTAGGCCACGGCGCGTTCCCAGTGCGGTCCGGCCGGCGAAAACGGACGGCCCTTGACGTAATTGATGGTGGTGTCATCCACGCCGATGATGCCGGCGCGCGCGCCAGCCTCGATGGCCATGTTGCACACCGTCATGCGACCTTCCATCGACAGGGCGCGGATGGCCGAACCGCCGAACTCGATACAGTAGCCCGTGCCGCCGGCCGTGCCGATCTTGCCGATGATGGCCAGTACGATATCTTTTGCCGTCACGCCAGCCGGCAGGGCGCCGTCGACTTGCACCAGCATGGATTTGGATTTCTTTTGCAGCAAAGTTTGCGTGGCCAGCACATGTTCCACTTCGGACGTGCCGATGCCATGCGCCAGCGCGCCGAAGGCGCCGTGCGTCGACGTGTGCGAGTCGCCGCACACGACCGTCATGCCGGGCAGGGTCGCGCCCTGTTCAGGGCCGATCACGTGCACGATACCCTGGCGCTTGTCGTTCATGTTGAAGTAAGTCAAGCCGTAGTGCCTGGCGTTCTTGTCCAGCGTTTCCACCTGCAGGCGCGAGACCGGATCGGCAATGCCGTCGATGCGGCTGGTGGTGGGCACGTTATGGTCGGCCACGGCCAGGTTGGCGGAAATGCGCCACGGCTGGCGGCCCGCCACGCTGAGGCCATCGAAGGCTTGCGGGCTGGTGACTTCGTGCAGCAGGTGCCGGTCGATGTACAAAATTGTCGTGCCATCATCTTCGGCCCGAACAACGTGGGATTCCCAGAGTTTGTCGTAAAGCGTCTTCATCATGATTTATGCAGCGTTGCCACAGCCTGTAGTAAGTGATCTGTCGTACTGATCGAAGGGATCGGCAATGATTATGCCATATATTGCGCAATGCAGAACCAAAAGCCGCCCCAGCGTGGGATGGGCGATACAAAATTCGGCATGCCTTGCGGATATGGTTAAAAAATTGCTGATACGAAAATCCGCCAAAATGCCGGCGGGGCGAATAAAAATCGAAAAAAGCCGAAAAAAAAGCCCGCTGCAGAGGTCTGCAGCGGGCTGGGTGAACTGGCCAATGTTTCTAGGCAGCCATGCGCACACTTCCCCTGCAACCATCCATCAGGAAAGATAGGCCCACGACTAGCACCAGCTCGCCTTCGGCCGAGCGAGCGGTACCGGTAATGCCTTCCACGGTGATGGCCGTCATCGGCTTGATCACCAGGTCAGCCGTGCCATCGACGGCTTCCACGGCGAGAATGTACGGCTGTGGCGCAGCGACAACAATGCCCACGCGCTCGCTGCACGATTCGTAGCCCAGGGCGCCGGCCAGCGAACGCACGGGCAATGGACGGCCCTGGTCTTTCAGCACGGGCGCGCCGCCCACTTCCATGAAGGTTTCCGGCAATTCGACGACGCGCTGCACCACCGCCATCGGCAGCGCCAGCGCGGCGCCCGACGTCGACACCAGCATGGTCGGCACGATGGACAGCTCGATTGGCAGGCGGATGGCAAACTTGGTGCCCTTGCCCAGCGAGGACTCGATGTGGATGGCGCCGCGGTTTTTCTCCACGGCCGTCTTGACCACGTCCATGCCCACGCCGCGTCCGGAGACGCTGGAGGCCACTTCCTTGGTCGAGAAGCCCGGCAGGAACACCAGCTGGAAGCATTCGTCGTTGCTCAACTGCGCGTTTTCGCTGATCAAGCCCTTTTGCTGGGCCTTGCTGCGCAGGAAGGCCGGATCCATGCCCTTGCCATCATCCTGCAGCACGATCATGACACTGTTGGCTTCCTGCCAGGCCTTCAGCGAAATATACGATTTGGCGGGCTTGCCGGCAGCCAGGCGCGCTTCCGGCGATTCGACGCCATGGTCGAGCGAATTGCGCAGCATGTGCACGAGCGGATCGTACAGGCTGTCAACTACCACGCGGTCGACTTCCGTCTCCGCGCCCTCGATGGTCAGCTCGACATCCTTGCCCAGGTCTTTCGCCAGTTCGCGCACCAGGCGCGGGAATTTCTGGAACAATCGGCCCACGGGCTGCATGCGCGTGGCCAGGGTGGCACGCTGCAGTTCGGTCGAGTAGCGCGAAGCGCGTTCCAGGGTTTCCGCCAGGGTCGCCATCAAGGTGGCGGCCTGGCCTTCGAATTTGAATTGCAGCAAGCGCTCGAGCAGCACGGCAGCCTGATTGGCAGCCTGTACCGATTCGCCAGCCACTTCCAGCAGAGCGTCGAGCTTGACGGCGTCGACGCGGATGCTGTCTTCCTTGACGGGCGCGGCATGGCGCACTTCCGGGCGCTCTTCGCGGCGTTCCGCGCCATCCCAGGCTTTGGCGGCCGGCTTGGCGGCAGCAGCGGCAGCAGCAGCGACGGCCACGGCGGCGGGGGCAGCGGCCACGGCGGAGGCCGGTGCCGCAGCGACCTGGCTACCGGCCGGCACGACGGCGTTATACATGCCTTCCCAGTCCAGGCCATCGGCACTGGCGGTGGAAACAGCGGCGGCTGGCGCCACCACGACCACTTCGGCAACGGGCGCGGCGGCTTCCGCCACCACGGCGGCGGCCGGCGCGGGTGCGTCCATGCCCTTGCCTTCGATGGCGTTCGTGAGGATGTGTTCCAGCTCTTCCGGCATGGCCGGCAAGCTTTCCGGCGCGGCGCCGTTGGCCAGTTCCGTCAGCTGGTCGGCCACGAAACCGGACGCTTGCAGCGCCGCCTCGATGGCGATCGGGGTCACCGGCGCGGCGCCCGTGCGCAAGGCGTCGAACAGGTTTTCCGTCAGATGGCAGGCCGCCACCAGTGCGGGCAGACCCATGAAGCCGGCCCCACCCTTGATGGTGTGGAAGGAACGAAACACGGCATTCAGTGTTTCCTTGTTGTCAGGATCACGCTCGAGGCGCAATAAGTGCTCTTCAACATTAACCGCAAGATCCATCGCCTCAACGACGAAATCCTTGAGCATATCGTCCATTAGAATCCCAAATCCGCAAGAAGGTCGTCTACATTATCCTGGTCCAGCGCCACCGACGGCACGGACGGGCCCTGCATCAGAGGCACCGGCTTCTGCGCCAGTTTTTCGCGCACTTCGGCCGGTGCGTTGTCGCGCAGCAGCTGGGCAAGCTCGTGCTCCACCGTCTTGGTGATGTTGACCACTTTTTTGATCAGCTGGCCCGTGATGTCCTGGAAGTCCTGCGCCATCATGATTTCCAGCAAGCGCGCTTTTTCTGCTTCCGTGGCCTCGGCAACGGCTTGCGCGAACTGGCGCGAATCGCCGGCCAGGGCCTTGAATTCTTCCAGGCTCAGCTTGCCGTCGAACAACGCCGTCCAGCGACTGTCCATGTCCTTGGCTTTCTTCGACAGCACATCTTGCGCCGGCATCCCTTCGTCGAGCGTATTCAGGACCTTGTTGGCGGCCTGTTCCGTCAGCGTGGCGACATATTCCAGGCGGTCCTGGGCGTCGACGATCTGCGACGACGCTTCCGTCAATGCCTTGTCGTAGCCCAGTTCGCGCAGCGAATCGTGCAGCAGGCGCACGATGCCACCCAGGCGTTCGAACATCGGCTTGTCGGACTGGTCGACCGGATCGGCCGCTTCGCCAGGCACGCCTGTAGCAGCCGCGGGGGGCGCTTCGGGTGCGGCGGCGACTGGCGCTTCCGCTGCGGCTGACGGCACGGCGGCGCTGGCCGACACCGAGTCGAACAGCGCGTCAAAATCGTCGTCCGCGATCACGGCTGCGGGCGCTGCGGCAGGCGCGGGCTTGGGAGCGGCCGCACTTTGCGCAGATACTTCATCGAATAATGCATCGAAATCATCAGCGGCGTTGGTCATATCCCTGCTTCTCCATAATTTGTCAAAATTCCGCCTGAACTGTGCGTTTTACAGACTGATACCCACAATTTCTCGATTAAGATGATTTGAGGCAATACCGCTGCGATGGTGCGAGTGTAGCAGGGCGCCGCCCTGTTGGTAAATCTCAAAACGCGCTTCCTGGTGCAAAGCAGGTCCACAAGAGCTTTTCCACCAGGAAATAAGTGTTCCTGCTGTTGTATTTTGAAATACTACCATTGGCGTGCGTGCAAGACCACGCGCCAGACAAGAAATCCTGCTCTCGGGTGCCTGCGCAACAGTACCCAATGGCTGTCGTTACGGCTCAAACACGATCTTTCTGCCAATGTTGTCTATACTGAAGGTGCAATAGTATTGATAATTATCAAGTCTTTACATGAATACCATGCTGCCGCCGCGTCTACAATAAGGGGCGTTGCGCGCGCTGAGTCACTGCCAAAGGACCTGCCATGTATAAGAAAATTCTGATCGCCACGGACGGCTCCGCCGTCTCCAACCTGACGGCCTGTGCTGGCGTTGCCTTTGCAGAGCAGATGCAAGCCGATATCCTTGCCGTGTACGTGGCGCCCGAATACCAGTACCCGGTGTACATCGAAATCATTCCACCAAGCTATCCCAGCGAGGAGGAATACCGCATCGCCATGCGCAAGGCGGGCGCCGACCACTGGCAGCCCATCCTCGACGCGGCCGCCAGGCGGGGCCTGGAAGCGACGGGCCTGACGGCCTTTTCCGACAGCCCGGCCCTGAAAATCGTGGAAGTGGCGCAATTGCAGAACTGCGACTTGATCTTCATGGGCTCGCATGGCCGCAGCGGCTGGGGACAATTGCTGCTCGGCAGCGTGACCAACAAAGTGCTGTCGCACTCGAAATTGCCGGTGCTCGTGCATAGGCTGATCAAGGAACCACCCTCCAAATAAGTGGTCACATGGCCACGGGGGCCGCCGCTGCCGGCATAGTAAGTAAAAGGCAAACTTGCGGCCATTTCGGTTAAAATGACAATGTTTCTCGTTTATTAATACCCGGCCGGCCGCCACGAGGCGGCCCGGGCACATTTCACGCCTCCTGATTGCGCGCCTATGATACGTATTGTGATTGCCGACGACCACACCATCATGCGAGAAGGATTGAAGCGCATCCTCGACGGCGCGCCGGACATCGACATCGTGGGCGAAGCCATCGACGGCTTCGAGGTACTCAACCACGTACGCCAGGGCGGCTTCGACCTGTTGCTGCTCGACCTGTCGATGCCGGGCCGCAGCGGCGTCGACCTGATCCGGCAAATCCGCAGCGAAGCGCCCAAGCTGGCCATCCTCATCCTCACCATGCACGAGGAAGAGCAATATGCGGTGCGCGCCATCCGCGCCGGCGCGCAAGGCTATCTGACCAAGGAAAGCGCGGGCACCCAGCTGGTGGGTGCCATCCACAAGGTGGCGTCGGGACGTCCCTACATCAGCGCCGAGGTGGCGGAGCAGCTCGTGCTCAACATCATGATGCCGAATGAAAGCTTGCTGCACAAACAGCTGTCGGACCGCGAGTTCGAAGTCTTTTCCCTGCTGGTGGCAGGCAAGTCTATCACGGAAATCGCCAACAATCTGCATCTGAGCGTGAAAACGGTGAGTACGCACAAGACGCGCATCATGCAAAAGATGGGCATGAGTTCGCTGTCAGAGATGGTTCAGTATGCCGTGGCACACCGTCTGCTGTCTCCCTTCAAGACCTGAACCTGCCCACGCGCGCCAACCCGTAGGAACAATCCTACATCAACTGCCACAGCTCCTACTGCCATATTCAGCCACCGCTGATATTAATTGCAGACGGTTGTTAGCATACTGAAACCAGTCATCAAGTTGCTGGGAAGTTATTTCATCACACAGCAAGTCTTCAGCGAATCGAGATTCACACGCCTGGACGCGCGCCGCCCTTTCCCTGCCCGCCGTCCTGTGCACCTTGTCATTCAACTCTGAACTACCTGTCACCAGGAGATGAACATGCTGTCCACGCAAACGCCTGAAACCCGCGCTGCCGCTCCATCACTGCCCCCCTCCTCTTCAATGGAAGCGGGGCGCCAGCGCCAGGGTCGGCTATGGTCGAACCTGAAGGAGGTGTGCGACCTGCTGCATATCTCCAGCGCCTGCACCATCGCCGCCGATGAACTGCTGTTCCAGCATGTGCAATTCAAGACTGGCCAGCGCGTGCACACCATCGGCCAGCCCTTCGACACTCTGTACATCGTCAATTCGGGCTTCCTGAAAACCGTACTCATCGACGAATTTGGCAATGAGCAGGTCCTCAGCTTTCCCATGAAGGGCGACATGCTGGGCGTCGACGGCATCCACTCGCGCCAGTACTCCTCGGAAGCAGTGGCCCTGTCCGACTGCGATCTGATCCTGCTGCCGTTCAAGAAATTGACGGCGCTGGGCAGAGTCCACCTGGAACTGGAAAATGTCATGTATGGCGTAATGAGCCGGGAACTGGTGCGCGAGCAAGCGATGATCGGCATGCTGGGCGCCCTCAGCGCAGAAGCCCGCGTGGCGCGCTTCCTCGTCTCGCTGGCCGAGCGCTTCGCGCAGATGGGCTACTCGAGCAAGCTGTTCAACCTGCGCATGACGCGCCATGAAATCGGCAGCTACCTGGGCCTGACCCTGGAAACGGTCAGCCGCACCCTGTCTGCCTTCAATGAAATCGGCCTGATCTCGGTCGACCAGCGCACCATCGGCATCAAGGACCCGGATGCCTTGAAAACCCTGCGCCGCCTGCCGCCCTCGCGCTCACGGGCCAAGCAGCTGGCCTCCGCCAAACTCAAGGCCAACACCACCGCAGCGGCCACCGCCTCCGCGCAATTGCTGGCCACCATTTAACGCCATCCCCACTCCTTCAAGCTTGGCACAGGCTTGACCCGGTCAAGGCGCGCACCGCCTTACCGGGTCTTTTTTGCTGCCGCGCCGCGCCTGCGGCCGCCTTTGCCCAGCGCTAACCTCCTCGCTGCCATCCCATCGTAAAAAAAGCGCGGATTGCACATAAATAAGCCTTGCTTTTCGGGCCACATTCAACAATAATGCAAATACGAATCATTCTCAACTGAGACAAAGAAAGCCCAACATGCAAAGCTCAAAACCAGCCTTGATCCAGGATGCCGCTAGCGCCCACGTCCGCCCTCCCGTCAGCACGGCGCAAGCGGCGCGGCGCATCACCAGCGAAGCGCTGCTGCAGCAGGGCCGCGAAGTGGAAATTGAGCACAGCGGCAAGATCTATCGCCTGCGCGTCACCCAATTGAACAAGCTGATCCTGACTGCCTGAAGCAGCACGGCAGCCAGTCACCATACTCGCCAGCCAGTCGCGCTCCGTGCGCGTAGCCAGCCAAACCACCCGCACAGGAGTGTTTGATGGCGAACGACCGACCTTCCCCGATGTTTCCTTCCCCGCAAGGCCAACAGCCTGAATTGCTGCTGTCGGCCGTGCTGCACCTGATGTCGCACTACCATGCGGGCACTCCATGCGAGAAACTGGCGGGCGTCATCGAACGCCATCTGCAAGTGCTGTCCAGCTCACCCGGCCTGGGTCCCGTGCTGCAAGCGACCTGCCAGCAACTGTCGCAGCAATGGGCCACCCTGGTGGCGCTGCACCGACCTGCACCGCCGAGTACCACTTTGTTTGAGCGCCTGGCACGCATGCTGAGCGCCAAGCGCCCTGCCTCGCCCCTGCCGCAATAAATCCCCCCACCGCCCAACAGGATATCGCCATGTGTGACAAAGACCAGTCCCTGCCCGTCATCAGCAATTGTGCCCCCGCCGACGTGGAATCGGCCGCCCTCGCTTCGCGTCGCCGCCGGCTGTGGGAACTCTCACACACCTGCCATTGCCCGCTGGTCGGCGTGGGCTTGCCGCTGGGATACCTGCGCAAGCTGGTGGGCAAGATGACGGGCGGGCGCGTGCTGGCCGACGACTACGAAGTCCATGTGGGTGCCGTGACGGAATGTGGCGCGCGCAACCGCCTGTCCGAAGCCCTGCAAAAGGAACTCGAACGCCGCTACGCCCCCGTGATCCTGCGCTTTCGCGGCGCCAAGACGACGCAGCAGGTGGCCGAACTGTGGCGCACGGCCGTCGCCAACGGCGACGTGTCGGGCGCCTTCTGGGCCGGCCTGACGCATCCGCGCTGCGACGCGGAACTGGAAGAGCAGATGTGCCGCGACCTGCACATGATCCAGCACCAGGCGGGCGCTTGCGTGCGGGCCGACATGGGAAAATTTACCGCCTTGCAGGAAGAAAATGCGCGCCTGGCACACGAACTAGCCAAGCTGCAACAGCGCAGCCAGACCGCACTGATGGAAAAAACGGGCGAACTGGAACGCCAGGAAGCCGTGCTACTGCGCGCGCGGGCGGAATCGATCGGCAAGGACAGCGTGATCGAGGGCTTGCGCTTTGACCTGGCGCAATTGCAGGCCGCCATCCCGGCGCTGGAATCGCGCACGCGCCTGGTCGAACGCCTGGCGCAAATGGATGAGCGCGAAAAAGAATTGCGCCAGCAAATCGCGGAATTGAAGCAGGCCCAGCCACGTCCAAGCGCCGCCCTGCCGGCACCGGCACCGAAGCTGGAAGTGCCGATGGGCGGCAAGCTGAAAATGCCGATCCGCCTGGTCGATCAAAGCGTCTTGTGCGTGGGCGGGCGCAGCGGCAATGTCGCCACCTACCGCGCCCTGATCGAGCGGGTCGGCGCGCAGTTCGCCCACCACGACGGCGGCCTGGAAGACAATGCCAACCTGCTCGATTCGAGCCTGGCGGCAGCCGACCTGGTGATTTGCCAGACCGGCTGCATCAGCCACAGCGCCTACTGGCGCGTGAAGGATTACTGCAAGCGCACGGGCAAGCGCTGCGTCTTCATCGACAACCCCAGCATCTCCAGCCTGGCGCGCGGCTTGCAGGAAGTGAGCGGCGAAATGGAACCAGCCACGCTGAACACGGCCGAGTAACAAAAGCGGCGCGGCAAGCGCCGCCGACACGCTCAGGCCTGCAGCTCGCGCGCGATGGCCTCGCGCAAGATCGCATCGTCGACCGTGGTATCGGGCGCAAAACGTCCCACCACCCTGCCATCCTTGCTGATCAAAAACTTCTCGAAATTCCACAGCACGTCGCTGGGCTGCTCCTGCGTGATGCCGTAACCGGCCAGCTTGGCGCGGAAATCGCTGCCCGGCGTTTCCTGCGCCCGCGGCTGCTCCTGCACCAGGCGCTGGTACAGCGGATGCTGGCCCGGCCCCTTGACGACGATTTTTTCAAACAGGGGAAATTGCACGCCGTAGGTGCCACGGCAAAAGTCGGCGATTTCGGCATTGCTGCCTGGTTCCTGTGCGCCGAATTCATTCGCGGGGAAACCGGCCACCACCAGGCCCTCGGCCTGCTTGTCGGCGTAGAGTTTTTCCAGTCCTTCGTACTGCGGCGTCAAGCCGCAGGCGGAGGCAACGTTGACCACTAGCACTACCTTGCCGCGATACGCGTCCAGGCTGCCAGGTTCGCCATTGATCTGGCGCAAGGGAATGTCGTAAATACTGTCGCTCATGATGCCTCCCTGGATGAATCAGTGAAACAGCCATGATAGCCGCCCGCGCGCGAACGCGCTGGCGGCGCAGGAATCAATACACGTCGCGCCGGTAGCGCCCTGCTGCCGCCAGTGCGTCGAGCGCGGGCCGGCCCAGCATTTCTTGCAGCGCCTGATCGACGCCGCCCGCCATGCCGGCCAGGCTGCCGCAAATATAGATGGCCGCGCCCTGCTCCAGCCACAGCCTGACTTCATCGGCATTGCCGCGCAGGCGGTCCTGCACGTACATCCGCTCGGGCTGGTCGCGCGAAAACGCCAGGTCCAGGCGCGGCAGGTCGCCACTGGCGTGCCAACCTTCAATTTCTTCACGGTAATGGAAATCGCGGGCCGCATTGCGTTCCCCAAAGATCAGCCAATTGCGCCGCTGCCCTGCCAGCACGCGGCTCTTCAGGTGGCCGCGCAGGCCGGCGATGCCGCTGCCGTTGCCAATCAGAATCAAAGGCCGTTGGGCATTGTCTTCCAGGCGAAAACGTTTGTGCTGGCGCAAGCGCAGCTGCACCACGTCGCCGACAGCCGCCTGCGCCGTCAGCCAGCCAGAGGCCAGTCCCAGGCTGCCGTCGGGATGCGCATGCTGGCGCACCAGCAAGTGCACGCTGCCATCATGCGGAATCGATGCGATCGAATATTCGCGCGGTTGCGCGGGGTCGAGCGGCGCGGCCACCTGCACCAGGTCGCCCGACTGCCAGTCAGGCAAGGCACCCGCCACGGGCGCCAGTTCCACATGGTAGATGGCGCCGCCCGCGCTGCCAGGATTAAGCAAATGCCGGCCCGTCAGGCGCCAGTCGCCGAAGGCGGGCGCGCTCCAGTCCGGTGCGTCGCTGGTACCGGCCAAATGGCTCAGATGCTGGAACCATTGCTCGATGGCGGCGCTGGCGCTGCGGTCTACCTCGATGCGCTCGAACAGGCGCGCGGCGCCCTGCGCGGCCAGCCAGGCATCGAGCGCGCGGCCGAAGCCGCAAAACTGACCATAGCTGCGGTCGCCCAGGGCAAGCACGGCGTAATGCAATTGCGCCAGCGCCAGGTCGCCCGTCATCAGCCGGCCCATGAAGGCGGCCGCATTGTCGGGCGCATCACCCTCGCCATACGTGCTGACCAGGAACAGGGCCCGTTCCGCCTGTTGCAGATCAACGGCTGTGAGTTCGGCCAGCGCGCACAGGCGCACGGGGATACCGGCCAGCTGCAGGCTCTGCGCCGTTTGCGTGGCCAGTTCCTCGGCATTGCCCGTCTGGCTCGCATACGCCACCAGCCAGGCGGGGCTATTCGCCAGCGCTGCCTTGGCGGCGTCGGACGCGCGGCGCTTGGCGCGCGCGCGCAGCCAGGGCGCCAGACACACGCCCGCGTAGCTGAGGGACAGGGCGACCAGCAAGGCCAGCCGAGTCGTATCGTGCGTAAAAATCATGGAATTAATGGTTCATTCGTCGAGCATGGCCAGCATCTGGCTGCTCAGCGTTTCGTGGTAGCCATGGCCGTCGCGTTGCAGGAAGCGCGCGGCCAGGCCCTGCTCTTCGGCCAGCGCCATGCCGGCATCCACACCCAGTACGGTCAGGGCCGTCGACCAGGCGTCGGCTGCCATGCACTCGGCGTGCACGACGGTGACGGAAGCGAGTTGATTGGCGATTGGCATGCCTCTGCGCGGATCAATGGTGTGCGAGAAACGAACTGTGCCGTCTTCAAAGAAACGCCGGTAGTCGCCCGAAGTGGCCACGGACAAGCCGTGCAGCGCCAGCAGCATTTCTGCCGGATGCTGTGTATTATCGGCACTATCGGCGGCGCCATCGACCTGTTCCAGCACCACCCACCACGGCTGGCCGTCCGGCTTGCTGCCGGCGCCGCGCAGCTCGCCGCCCACTTCCACCAGGTAATGGTGGATGCCCTGGCCGTCCAGGTAGCGGGCCAGGCGGTCCACGCCATAGCCCTTGGCCACGGCGGACAAATCCAGTTGCAAGCCGCCCGGCTGGCGCGCGCGGCGGGCCGGCAAGTCCAGCTCCAGGCGGCGGCGCTGGCGCTGCGACAGCAACAGGGCCACGGTATCGTCTTTCGGCGGCAGGAAGCCGGGCTCATCGTAGCGGTTGCGGGGACCGAAGCCCCACAGGTTGACGAGGGCGCCCGCGCAAGGGTCGTACGCGCCGCCGGATACCTGCGACACATGCATGGCAAAGCCCAGCACCTCGCAAAAGGCGGCGGGCAGGCTGTGCCAGCTACCAGGCTCGGCCCGGTTGAAGCGGCCCAGGTCGGACTCGTCGCTCCAGTGGCTCATTTGCGCCACGACCAGGTCCAACTGCTGCTGCAAGCCCTGCTGCAAGTCGGCGCTGCCCACGCGCCCCGGCATGGCGGCCTCCAGCAGGCGCACCGACCAGCTGGTACCCATGGACAGGCCGCGCAAGTCCCGGACCACGGCGCCCGGCGGCGCGGCCTGATCGGAAATATGCTGGGGGAGCAGGACCCGGCGCATTGGCACTCTCGTTGCTGAAAATGCGCCGCTTACTGCGGCAGCACTTCCACCGTGGCCGCGTAGGTCATGCGGCGTTCCGGCATCGCCGGCGGCTGGCCAGCCACGGCCGGTGCGGCCGCTGGCCAGGTGCTGCTCAGGTAATACATGCCTGCCGCCGGCACCGTAAACGTGATTTCGCCCTTGGCATCCGTGCTCTGGCGAATTTCCCCCAGCACGCCACGGTAGCGCACGCCACCGGGCACGAGGCTGAACGCCTGGTTGGCTGCCGGCTTGCCGTCGACCAGGAAGCGCCACGTGGCTTTCTCGCCCGCGCGCAAGTCATTCGGATGGGTCACTGGCACGAATTCCAGGCCCACGCCTGTCGGCTTGAACACTTCCGTGCTGGTTTCGCCATTGCTGAAGAAGGTTTCCAGGCGGCTTGCCGTGCGTGTGACTTTCACGTCCTGCGCATCGGCCGGCATGTCTTTCTTGAAGGTTTCCTCATTGCCACGGAAACGTTTCTGTTCACCATTTTGCTTGTAGCTGGCCATCACGTTTTGCGACACGATGGCCGCTTTATACGTGCCCGGCTTTTCCATCTTCACGTCGAAGACACTGCGCAAGCGGCCCGTGACGGTGTTCGCCGGCGTTACTTTCGCGCCATCCGGACCGATGACTTGCAGCGCGTCCAGGCGCAGCGGCTGGTGGTCGATCTCGAACAGGCCATCGGAGACGGCCGCATCCACCGTCACCCAGGCATCCTTGCTTTCCACCATCGTGCTCGAAGGCACCATCCAGCCGCGGTGGGCGTGGGCGTTCATGGCCAGGCCGGCAAGGGCCAGGGCGATCAGCGGTTTATTGAGTTGCTTCAACATGGTAGAGGCGCCTTAAGGTTTGAGTTGGACGACGACATTGCCGAGTTCTTCCTTGCCTTTGGCAGGAACGGACTGGGCCGATTTCAGCGGCCACTGGAACGGCACGCGCACCAGTTCGCGTCCGCCCGCTTCGCGCGCCGCTTCCACCACCACCTGGTATTCGCCAGCCGGCAGCTTGTCGAGCAAGGCCTTGGCGCCCGGGAAGGTCAGGGTATGTTCGCCTGGCGCGCGCGTGGCGCCGCCGACGCCGTCTACGGGCATGGAAAGATCGCGGCCGCTCTTGCGCCACCATTGGCGCATATCCTTCAGCCATTTTTCTCCCGCCTTGTCCTTCTTTTTCACGTCATACAGCACAGTCAGGTTGCCGACGACCTTTTGATCGGCCGTTTCCAGCCACGCCGCCACGTACGGACGGTGATATTCCGCCACGTTCAATTGCGGGATTTCAAGCTTGAGGGCCAGATCAGCCGCCATCGCCGAAGTGCCGATCAGGGGAAGGCCAAGCGCCAGGGAGTAGCGTAATTTCATGGTGTGCCTGTAAAAAGAAAAGTAAAAACGATCAGTGAATAAACAGCAAGGCGATCGCGCAAGGTATCAAGATACCGAGGCCAACCATCGGCCAGGTAAATGGGCGGTTGGCAGCGTGGAATTTCAAAATCAATAAACCCGTCAGGCAAAACACGATGCAGGCGCCGGCAAAAATATCGATGAACCAGTTCCAGGCCACGCCCGTGTTGCGGCCCTTGTGCACATCGTTGAGCCAGGATACCCAACCCCGGTCCGTCAACTCATATTCGGCAGCGCCGTCTTCCAGGCCGATGCGCACCCAGGCATCGCCACCCGCCTTGGGCAACGGCAGGTAGACTTCATCGACGTTCCATTCGGCTGGACGGCCGCCCGCATTGAGCGACCATTGCTGCTTCAACCAAGTTTCGGCGGCGGCCGGCATGGGCGCGTTGGCACCATCATGCTGGGCAGCATACGCGGCCAGTTCGGTGACCAATGGCGCTGGCAGCTGCGCCTTCTGGCGCGTGATCGACGGCTTGGCTTCGATCTGGCTGGCGTGGTTCAGGGTGATGCCGGTGATAGAGAACAGAAACATGCCCAACAGGCAAAGTGCCGAGCTGATCCAGTGCCATTGATGCAAATTCTTCAGCCAGACGGCGCGGCCGGCATTGCTTCTGGCCTTGTCTGCGGTGCCCGCCTTACCCATCGAGGGCTCCCGGCAAGGAGCGAGCCAGGTGGCGCGACAAGTCAGTGTGCTTCATTCCCATCCTTCAATCAAAGTTCATGCTCATGGCTTCAAACAAATGATAATGATTATCATTTATTAAGTCAATACATGGGCGCACCGGCCGGGCCAGCGTTTTGTAACAGCTTTGAAACAAAGCACCCCTGCTACGTAAGCTGCCGCACAGAGCCATATGCAGCATCCACCTATGCTGTTGTTCAGGACAACCATCAAGGGAGCACCCCATGCAATCGTATTCCAGCGAACAACTGGCCAGCATCGCGGCCAGGATCAAGGACGTCAAATTCGGCATGCTGACCACCAGCGACGACATGCGCACCCTCACCAGCCGGCCTTTGACGCAGCAGCAGGTGGATAAAGACGGGCAGATCTGGTTTTTTGTCTCGGACGAGGCTGCTTACACGCGCGATTTACTGAACAATCCGCAAGTCAATGTCAGCTTTGTCGACACCGGCGACAGCGTGTACGTATCCGTCTGCGGCCATGCACAGCTGCTGAAGGACCGCGCCAAGGCGGAGGAATTGTGGAATCCGCTGATAAAAACCTGGTTCCCGGGTGGGCTCGACGATCCGAAACTGTCGCTGATCAAGGTGACCATCCAGTCAGCCGAGTATTGGGATAGCAGCGCCAGCAAGATGATGCAATTCTATGAAATGGCCAAGGCCGCCATCACGGGCGAGCCGCCGAAAGACTTGGGTGAACACGGCCGGGTCGACCTGTAGCACGCCCCCATATTTTACCCGGGTGATATTGACTTTTAATTTAACCCGGGTAAAATTGCCTGCCTAATGACTCATTGGAGGCAAGACATGCACACACCCACCCAGCTCACCGCCTTTGCGGGTCCACACAAAGTTGCCTCCGGCACATTGCATGCCATAGCGCAAACATTGAAGGAACTGGTGACGCGCGATCCCGCTGCGCAAATCCTGATATTCGACGATACGAGCGGCAGTCAGGTGGACCTGAACCTGCACGGCAGCCTGACCGAGGTGCTGCAACGCCTTCCACGCGAACCCGCGCCGGCACCGAGAGAAGACGCGCCACCACCCGCGCGCACGGCAGGCCGCCCGAAGCTCGGCGTGGTGGCGCGCGAAATCACCCTGCTGCCCCGTCACTGGGAATGGCTGGCGACACAGCCGGGCGGCGCCTCGGTGGCCTTGCGCAAGCTGGTGGAACACGCGCAGCGGGGCAACAGGGAGCACGATGAACAACGCCAGGCGCGCGAAGCGGCCTATAAAGTCATGAGCGCGCTGGCCGGCGATGCGCCTGGATTCGAAGAAGCCAGCCGCGCCCTGTTCGCCGGCAAGCAGCCAGCATTTCTTGGCTGCATACAGGAATGGCCTGCCGACGTGCGCGAACACGTCTTGCAGCTAGCCCAAGGTGGATGGTCCGGGAGTGAAGAACGATAGGCGACCCGGTCAGACGCCCGTGCTGCCCGTGGTGTCAGGCGCATCGTCAGCGCTCTGCCGGTTCTGCCCGGCGGCGCCGGACTGACGATGGGGCAAGCGGTCAGCGCGACGTACTTCGCCGATGGAAAACAGATCGTCGCCGATATCGAGGCCTTGCTCGCTATCGACCAGCACAAAACTCTCGGCCGACTCGGCCGTGCTTTGCTTGCTGCCTGCCGTGGACGGCGTGCCACCCTGGCTATTGCCGGGCTGCGGCGTAGTGGAGTTGCCCATCATCTTCTCCCTGATCGTGAATGCGAGTTGATCGCGGATTAACTGCACCTTGGCCGTGGCCGGCGGCGCAGCTTTTTCATCATAGTCCATGCCTGCTGCATTGCATCAAAATTTTGCTACTGCGGACTAGCGCCGCGACTGGCCAGCGGCAATGCGCGATTCCCGCTGGCCAGACCTGCCTTGCTACCGCTGCCGCCTACTTGTTGCGCGAACCGGACGAGCCCGCCCCTGAACCTGGACCTGCGCTTTGCTTGTTGCCACTGTCGCGCTTGCTATCCTGCTTCATGCCGGAATTCTCACGCCCACCGCTGGAGCTGGCGGCACTTTGCCTGCTGGCATCGTTTTTGTGGCTCTGGCTGCCCGCGCGGCGCGCTTCTTCCGACGTGAATTCATGGGCCGTGCCCTTTTCATGCGCGGCACGTCCGCCTTCGCTGGCGATTTCGCGCTGCTGGGCGGGGTCCATGGAAGCGAAGCCACGTTTGCTGGTATCGCTTTGCTTGTTGCCAGCGCTGCTGCCGCTGCTACTGGTTTTATTACCCTGCTGTTTATTGTCGCTCGATGTGGCCATGATGATCTCCTTGATCGATGGAATGAGAAAACAGTGCAAACTATGCAATTCTTCCCCTTCGCACGGCAAGGGAACCATCATCTTAGTGCGCACATGGGGCGCAAGAAATAGGAGGATGGCAGGAGCGCATGTAGGATGAGTCCCGCCCACGGTAGCGCAGTTACTTTCAGTTTTCCACCAAAAGTACCAGACACTCAGCAGTTAGCGGGTATTGGGAAAATCGCCGCGTCCGCCGTCACATACACGCGCTCGCCAGCGGCTGGCTGCACCGCATGGCCGCCCGTAAAGGCGCCAAACGATGGCAAAATGGCACGCTGCCGGCCCAGCAGGAAACATGGCAGGCGCAAGCCGTTCCTGTCCGCGCGCAAGTGAAACACGGGATGCACGTGACCAGCCAGCACATAGCCAGGCGCGACGGTGTCCGGGTGATGGCAGAAGGAAAGATTGCCCACGCTGTGCGGTTCGTCCACCAGGCTGATACCCAGTGCGCTGGCCGGATCGCCCGCATGCGCATCGTGGTTGCCACGCACCACCGTCAGGCGCACATCCGGATGGCGCGTGCGCCAGGCCAGCATGGCCGCCACGGTGGCGTCCGCATGCGCGGCGCGCGCGTGCAGGAAGTCGCCGAGAAAGACGATTTCCTCGCAAACATGGCTGGCCAGCAAGGCGTCCAGCGCCAGCAGGTTTTGCGTGGTGGTGCCGCGCGGCACGGGCACGCCCAGCGCGCGAAACGCGGCCGCCTTGCCGAAATGGATGTCGGCGATAATCAGCATCTTGCGCGCCGGCCAATACACGGCCTTGTCCGCCAGCAGCCACACCAGCTCGCCAGCCAGTTCCACCACGCAATGCGCTGCGCGCTGGCCATTCATGCGGCCGCCTTTTCCAGCGCGCTCACCAGGCGCGCCACCCGGTCCGACAGTTTTTCCGTCGTCAGCTGTTCGCGGAAACGCTCGACCATGAGACCGAAGGCAAACGGCGAGGCGCGCTCCAAAGGCTGCAGGCTGATGCGCCGGCCGTGCAGCTCGCGCAAGGTGGCGCGCAAGCGCGTCAGTTCCAGTTCCTGCTCCAGCACTTCGCGCTGCGCCTGCGTGAGCAGCAAATTGGCCGCGTCGTGCTTGCGGAACACTTCAAAGAAGAGCGAGGACGACGCTTGCAGCTGGCGCGCGCTTTTCGGCTGTCCCGGATAGCCCTGGAACACGAGGCCGGCGATGCGGGCAATTTCGCGGAAGCGCCGCTGCGACATTTCCGTCGCGTTCAGGCTGGCCAGCACGTCCTCGAGCAAGTTGTCCGTGCTGAACAGGGGCACATCGGCGCCGCTGGCGGCCGTCAACAGCGGCGCAAATGCGATATCGTCCCCGCCCAGCAATTCAAAGCCGTAATCGTTGACGGCAATCGACAAGGTTGCCGGCTGCACGCGCGCGATGCGGTAGGCCAGCAGGGAAGCGAGGCCCAGGTGCACCGAGCGGCCCGCAAACGGATACACGAACAGATGCTGGCCTTCGCGGCTGGACAAGGTTTCCAGCAACAGGCTGGCGCGCGTGGGCAGGCTGGACCATGTCTGCTGGATGGCCAGCAGCGGCGCCAGCGCGCGCATTTCCGGCCCGCTGGCACGGCCTTCCTGCGCCAGCTGCAACTGGTCCAGCACGGCATGCGCCAGTTCCGACGACAGCGGCATCTTGCCGCCCTGCCAGCGCGGCACGGCGCCCCGGCTGCCTGTTGCGCGCCGCACATACGCCGTCATCTCGTGCACGCGCACGAATTCCAGGATGCGCCCGCCAAACAAAAAATGGTCGCCCTGCTTCAGGCGCGCAATGAACGATTCCTCGATGCTGCCGATGCGGGCGCCGCCCAGGAATTTGACCTGGATCGCCGCTTCCGAGACGATGGTGCCGATGCTCATGCGGTGGCGCCGCGCCAGGGCTGCATCCGGCACGCGGTACACACCGTCTTCATCGGGCAGCACTCTCCGGTATTCCGGATACACGGTCAGGCTTTGCCCGCCGCGGGCGACGAAATCGAGCGCCCATTGCCACTCGTCCGGCGTCAGGTGGCGGTAGGACCAGGCCCCGCGCACTTCGTCGTACAGGGCCGGCGACTCGAAGCCGCCGCCCAGGGCGATCGTCACCAGGTGCTGCACCAGCACGTCGAGCGGCTTGTCCGGCACGGGGCGTGCTTCCAGGTGGCCCTGCGCCAAGGCAGCGCGGGCAGCGGCCGCTTCCAGCAGTTCCAGGCTGTTGGTGGGCACCAGGGTGACGCGCGAAATACGTCCCGGCGCGTGGCCGCTGCGCCCGGCCCGCTGCACCAGGCGCGCGATGCCCTTCGCGCTGCCCACCTGCAGCACCCGCTCGACGGGCAGGAAATCGACGCCCAGGTCCAGGCTGGACGTGCATACGACGGCTTTCAGTTCGCCCGTTTTCAAATGCTGCTCGACCCACTCGCGCACTTCGCGGTCCAGCGAACCATGGTGCAGGGCGATCAATCCTGCCCAGTCCGGCCGCGCATCGAGCAGGTGCTGGTACCACAGCTCGGCCTGCGAACGCGTATTTGTAAACACCAGGGTGGTGGCGCTGCCCTCGATCTCGGCAATCAAAGGCTGCAGCATCTGGATGCCCAAATGCCCGCCCCAGGGAAAGCGCGTGGGGTTCACAGGAATCAGGCTGTCGACGAGGATGCGCTTCTTGACTTTACCTTCCACCAGCACGCCGGCGCTTTCCTCGCCCAGCAAGACATCCTGCGCCTGCTGCAGATTGCCCAGGGTGGCCGACAAGCCCCACGTCATCAGGTTTTCCTGCCAGCGGCGCAAGCGGGCCAGCGCCAGTTGCACCTGCACGCCGCGCTTGCTGCCCATCAATTCATGCCACTCATCGACGATCACGGTTTCCAGCAGGCTGAAGCGTGCCTGGGCGTCCATCTGGCTCAGCATCAGCGACAGGCTTTCCGGCGTGGTGACGAGCACCTCGGGCCAGGCTTTCGCCTGCCGCGCCCGCTGGGCGGCGCTGGTATCTCCCGTGCGCGCCTCGATGCGCCAGCCGGGAGCGAGATCCACGCCCGAGGCTTGCAATGCGCGCACGGTGTCGGCCGCCAGCGCCCGCATGGGCGTGATCCACAGCACGCGCAAACCCTGTTTTCGACTCTTGCGCTCCATCCGCCCCGCGCGTAGCAAGGCGCCGAACCAGACGGCATACGTCTTGCCGGACCCCGTGCTGGCATGCAGCAGGCCGGAGCGACCCTGTGCGGCGGTGCGCCAGACGGCGCGCTGGAAGGGAAAGATCGTCCAGCCGCGCCCGGCAAACCAGGCATCGATGCGCTGCGCCAGCGTGCTTTTGCTCATCGCTTGCTCATGCAGCGGTCGCCAGCATGGCCTTCAGGGTGGCCAGGGTGTCCGCGTCGGCGATGGCCTTGTCTACACGCCGGCGCAGGATGCGGGGAAAGCGCACGGCGATGCCCGCCTTGTGGCGGCTGGAGGCGGCGATGCCTTCGAAACCGATCTCGAACACCATGGTTGGCTGCACGCTGCGCACGGGGCCGAATTTTTCTATGGTGGTCTTGCGGATGGCCGCGTCGACTTGGCCAATTTCCGCATCCGTCAGGCCCGAGTACGCCTTGGCGAAGGGCACCAGCTTGCGTTCCTCGCCATGCTCGCCATCCCAGACGGCGAACGTGTAGTCCGTGTACAGCGACGCGCGCCGGCCGTGGCCCGCCTGGGCGTAGATCAACACGGCGTCGATGGCATACGGGGCTATCTTCCATTTCCACCAGGTGCCCACGTTTTTCGTGCGGCCTACGCCATATGCGGCCGAGACGGCCTTGAGCATCAAGCCTTCCACGCCGCGCGCCCGCGATTCGCTGCGGATGGCCGCCAGCGCGTCCCAGCTTGCCGCGGCGATGCGCGGCGACAGACGCAGCGTCGGCGCACCCACCTGCGCCACCAAGGTTTCCAGCAACGCACGCCGTTCCAACTGGGGCAGCTGGCGGACATCCACGCCATCCATTTCCAGCACATCGTAGGCGACGAGCACGGCCGGCAATTCGGCCAGCAGCTTGGCAGGCAGCGTCTTGCGGCCCATGCGTTGTTGCAAATCGGAAAATGGCGCCGGCACGTCGCCCGCCTGCCAGATGAGGATTTCGCCATCGAGCACCGTACCCTCCGGCAAGGCCAGCTGCGCCAATTCAGGAAACCGCTCCGTGATCAATTCTTCGCCGCGCGACCACAGCCAGTTGACGCCATCGCGGCGCAGCAGCTGGGCGCGCATGCCGTCGTATTTCCATTCGACCAGCCAGTCGGCAAGGTCGCCCAGTGTCTCCGGTGGCGCCTGCAAGGGGTGTGCCAGGAAGAAGGGGTAAGGCTGGCCGCCGCGCAACGCATGTTCGTCATCCGACTGCGCGCCGGTCAGCTTGAGGAAGCCCGCGCCCGTGGGGCTGACCTTGCCATCGGTCCAGCCCATCAGGCGCTGCGCGATCAGCTTGCTGTCCACGGCGGCGATGCTGGCGAGCGCGCGCGTCACCAGCAGTTTTGAGACTCCCACGCGAAAGCCGCCGCCGATCAGCTTGATCAATAGAAAACGTTCGCGCGTTTCCAGCTCGTCCCAGTACGCCAGCAGGGCCGCGCGGATGGTCTCGGGCGCCGCGCCGCGCAAGGGCGCGATGCGCTGCTCGACCCACTCGGCCAGGCCGATGTCGCTGCGCCTGGCGGGCGCGGGCAGGATCAGGGCGATGGTTTCGGCCAGGTCGCCCACGGCATGGTAGGCCTCGTCGAACAGCCAGGCGTCGAGGCCCGCGCGTTCGGTCGCGTATTCGCGCAGCAACTTGGTGGGCATGGCCTGGCGCGGCTTGCCGCCGGCCAGGAAGTACACGGCCCAGGCCGCATTCTCGGGTGATGCGTCCCGAAAATAGGCTTGCAGCGCCGCCAGCTTGCGGCTGGTGGACGTGGTTTCATCGAGTTCCGCGTACAGCCGGGCAAATTCACGCATGGGTGACGTCCTCCGCCGCCGTGGAAGCACCAGGCGCACTGTCATCGGCTTCGTCATCGCCATACTCCGTCTCAAAGCCGCCCGCCTGCCAGCCATTCTGCTGCAGCCAGCGCACCATCACGGGTATCGAGCCGTGCGTGACGATGATGCGTTCGGCCTGCGTGGCCTGGATGGCTTGCATCAGGCCTGGCCAGTCGGCATGGTCGGACAGCACGAAACCCCGGTCCACGCCGCGCCGCCGGCGCGCTCCGCGCAGCAGCATCCAGCCGCTGGCGAACGCATCGCTGTAGTCGCCGAAGCGCTTCATCCACGGCGAGCCGGCGGCCGACGGCGGCGCGATCACCATGGCCATCTTCAAGGCCGCCTTGTCGTTGGCATCGCCCACCATCACGGTGGCCGGCAAGGCCACACCGGACTCGCGATAGACCTGCGTCAATGCCTGCGCCGCGCCATGGCAGATAATGGGACCGATGGTGGCGTCCAGACCCGCCAGGATGCGCTGCGCCTTGCCAAAGGCATAGCAGAACAGCACGCTGGTGCGTCCTTCGGCCGCATTCCTGCGCCACCACTGGTTTATGTCGTCATGGATTTCCTGCGGCGCCTGCCAGCGGTAGATGGGCAGGCCGAAGGTTGATTCCGTGATAAACGTATCGCAGCGCACGGGCTCGAACGGTGCGCAGGTAGGATCGGGCTGCAGCTTGTAGTCGCCGGACGCCACCCAGACCTGGCCGCCGTGCTGCATGCGCACCTGGGCAGAACCGAGCACGTGGCCGGCCGGATGCAGCGAAACCTGCACGCCGTGGTGTTCGATGGTCTCGCCATACGCGAGACCCTGGATGGAAACGGCGCCCAGGCGCGCCTGCAGCACCTTGACGCCGTCGCTGGCGCACAGGTAATGCCGGTGGCCCACGCGCGCATGGTCGGCATGCGCATGCGTGATGATGGCGCGCTCGACAGGGCGCCACGGGTCGATGTAGAACTGCCCCGGCACGCAATACAAGCCTTCCTTGCGCACCACTACCATGTCCGCCATGCCCAGCTCCCTACGTTAAAAAAAAACCGCGTTGGAATGGGCTGATTCTAGCGCTCTTTCGCTCGATCACTGTTCGACAGCGCACAATGGATTCAAGCCGGCGCGACAAACTCGGCCATGAAGGTGCGCGTGGTGTTTTCCGGAAACGCAATCGTGACCTGGTCGCCCGCCACCAACAGGACGGTGCCGACCTGGTAACGGGGCACGCGCACGCGGCTGCCCACGGCGATCAGGGGCGACGTCGACTGCGCCTGAGCAGGCGCAGGCGGCAACTCGTCCAGGGTGATGGGTGCGGCCAGCGCGGGCGGCGACTGGCAATTATCGCAAGTGCAACAGCGCTTGAAATCATCCGCATCACCAAAATACTCGAGCAGCAATTTCCAGCGGCAAAAGCCGCTTTGTGCATACGCCACCATCTGCTCGAGCGCCTGCCTGTCGCGCTCCTGCTTGTCGACATAGATGTGCGCCAGTTGAGCGTATGACAGCGACTTGGCCGTGGGCGCTTTCAGGCTGTAGCCCAGCTTGCGGTCCTGGCGCAGCAACTTGCCGTCTTTCAACAGTTTCAGGCAGACCTTCAAGTGGCCATCGGAAAACTCCGGCAAGCCCGATGCCAGCGCAGCAAAAGCGAAGGTGGCCGGCAGCTCTTGCGCTGCCGCGACGATGGCGGCCAGTTCGCCTTCCGTGGGATAGTGCTTGGCCAGGAAGAATTGCTGGACCCGCTTGTCTTGCTGGAAGTACAGCAAGGTACAGTCGGCGGGCAAGCCATCTCGCCCCGCCCGGCCCGATTCCTGGTAGTACGCTTCCAGATTGGCCGGCACCTGCAAATGGATCACGAAGCGCGTGTCGGGCTTGTCGATGCCCATGCCGAAGGCGTTGGTGGCCACCATGATGCGGCGTTCGCCGCCCATGAACAAGTCCTGGTGGAGCTGGCGCTCGCGCGCCGCCAGCTTGCCGTGGTAGCACGTGACGCTCTCGCCCACATCCTCCAGCCGCGCCGTCAGATCCTCGACGGCCTTGACGGTGGCCGCATACACGATGCCCACGCCGGGTGTCTCGCGCAGCAGACGCAAGACTTCATCCTGTTTTTCTCCGGCATTGGTGACCTGGATCACGCGGTAGCGCAAATTGGCGCGGTAGATGCCCGTATTGATGATCTGCAGCTTGCGCGCTTCCAGTTGCGCGTCGATATCGGCCATCACTTCCCCTGTGGCCGTGGCCGTCAACGCCAGCACGGGCGGGCGGCCCAGCGCGCGCAGGACGGCGGCAATTTCCAGGTAGGCGGGACGGAAGTCGTGGCCCCACCGGGAAATGCAATGGGCTTCATCGATGACGACCAGGCTGGGCGGCGCGGCGCCCAGCAGGGACAGGAAGGCGGGATTGGTGAGACGTTCCGGTGTGCAAAAGATGATGAGCCGGCCACCCTGGGCTATGCGGGCGATGGCGGCATCGTCCTCGGCGCGCGACAGGCTGCTGTTGAGCTGCACGGCCGTGATGCCCAACTGCTGCAGCTTTTCCAGCTGGTCTTTCATCAGCGAGATCAGCGGCGACACCACCAGGGTCGCGCCGGGCAACAGCGCGGCGGGCAGCTGGTAGCACAGCGATTTGCCGCTGCCGGTGGGCATGATGGCCAGGGTGTCCCGCCCGGCCAGCACGCTGTCGATCACTTCCTGCTGGCCCGCGCGCAGCCGCGCCACGCCAAATACGGAGCGCAGCAGGCGCTGGATCTTGCGCTGCCGGGCGCTGCCCGACTCTTGCGTTGCGGAAGTGGTGCTCGTCATCATGGTCCGGTCCCTGACATGCCGGCGCCAGCCGCCAGCTTGCCCTCACTTTATGGCCGGGCCCGGCGCACCGCCATAGGACGGCTGCTACAGCCCGCGTAGGACTTCAGGAAGCGAACAGGATGGCCCAGAAGACCATCAGCAAGCCGGCAATCGACACGCACCACACCAGCGTGCGCACGACGGGCACGCCAAACGCGTACAGGGGCAGGTAGAGCACGCGGGCGGCAAGGTACAAAGCCGCGCCGTACAGTGTCAGCGCGCTTTCCTGCGCCGTGACATGGGCGATCAGCACGGCGGCAGCAAACAGGGGCAGGGTTTCAAACAGGTTCGCCTGGGCCCGCTGCAAGCGGCCCGTGATCTTGCCCACGGGAGGCCCGTCGCCGTCGCGCGCGCTCACGTTATACGCCGTGCCGGTTTCGCGCGTGCGGAACAGCGCGGGCAGCAGGATTTGCACCAGCGCCAGCACCAGAGTACAGCCCAGCATGGTCAGTTCAGGAGTCATGTGTGTCTCTGCAGGTAAGACAGGCAGGCCGTGCCCGTCAGGGTTGGTCGAGTGCTGCTTGTAATTCCGTCAAATCATAGGGTTTGCGCAAGACACTGGCGGAAAAGCCCAATTCATCCATTGACTCCTTGCCATAGCCCGTGGAAAAGATGATGCGCATGCCCGGCTTATCGCGCAGCACCATGCGTGCCAGCGCGATGCCGGACATGCCGGGCAAGCTGACATCGGTAAACAGGATATCGAAGTCTTGCTCGTTGAGCAATTCCCACGCCGCCTCGCCATCGGAGACGCCGCTGACCGTGTGGCCCAGCATGCCCACCAGCTCGCACACCATCAGCTGGGAATCGAGATTGTCTTCCACCACGAGTATTTTCATCGATGTCGGCATGTCACCCTGCGGTACCAAAGCGTGGCCCGTCAAATCGAGCCCTGGCGTGCCGCTCCCCAGCACGCTGGCCGCCGTGCTGCCGTTTGCCGCAGAGCTGGCCACCGGCGCGCCGGACCGTTCAAACTGGCGCGCACGCATTTGCTGCTGGCGGTTGGCCAGCACATGGCGCAGTTTGCGCGCCAGCTCTTCGCGCCGGTAAGGCTTGCTGAGCAATTCCACCCCCGCGTCGAGCCTGCCCTCGTGCACGATGATGTCTTGCGCATAGCCCGAGGTGAACAATACGGCGATGTCGGGCTGCAACTCGCGCGCCTGGCGCGCCATTTCCGTGCTGCTGACGGGACCCGGCATGATCACGTCCGTAAACAGCAAGTCGATCTGCGCACCGCTGTGCAGCACGGCCAGCGCGCTTTCGCCATCCTCGGCTTTCAGCACCGTATAGCCGAGCGCGCCCAGCATGTCGACCACGGTGGTGCGCACGCCCACGTCGTCTTCCACCACCAGCACCGTTTCCGTGCCGCCCGTGACGACGCCGCTCAATTCCAGTTCCTCGTCCGCTTCGGCCATGAGGGAGCGGGGCAAATAGATTTTGACTCCCGTGCCCACGCCAGGTTCACTGTAAATGCGAATATGGCCGCGGCTTTGCGTGACGAAACCATATGCCATCGACAGGCCCAGGCCCGTGCCCGCGCCTTCCGGCTTGGTGGTAAAAAACGGCTCGAACGCGCGCTGCAGCACGGGACCGCTCATGCCGCGGCCTGTGTCCGTCACCGACAACATCACGTACTGGCCCGCCGGTACGTCAACAAGCTTGTGTACATACTGTTCGTCGAGCACCACATTGCCCAGCTCGATGGTCAGCTTGCCCACGCCATCCATGGCGTCGCGCGCATTGATGGCCAGGTTGAGGATGACGTTCTCGATCTGGCTGCGGTCGACCAGGGTATTCCACAGCCCGCCGCCGCCCACCAGCACGATGTCGATCGCTTCGCCCAGGGCGCGCCGCAGCAGCGCATCCATGTTGCGCACCACGCGCGCCAGGTCGGCCACCACGGGTTTCAAAGGTTGACGCCGCGCAAACGCCAACAGGTGCGACGACAGCTTGGCACCCCGCTCGACGGCGGCAATCGCCGTGTCCAGGCGCTGGCGCATCAAGCCATCCGTGCCCGTCAGGTGCTGCAGCAAATGCAAATTACCGGAGATGATTTGCAGCACATTGTTGAAATCGTGCGCGATGCCGCCCGTCAACTGGCCCACGGCTTCCATCTTTTGCGCCTGGCGCAAGGCATCTTCCGCCTTGGTGCGCTCACCCACTTCCTGTTCGACACGGTGTTCCAGCGTTTCGTTCAACTCATGCAACGCCTTTTCCACGCGGCGCCGGTCCGTGATGTCCGTCTTGACGGCGATCAAGGAGCGCGTTTGCCCCTGCTCGTCCAGCAGGCGGCTGACATTGCTCGACACCCACACTTGCGAGCCGTCGGGCTTCAAATAGCGCTTTTCCAGCGAGAACGACTCGCCCGTTTCCACCAGGCGCTGGAACAGCACGCTGTTGCCAGGCACGTCCGCCGGATGCATGATGTCGTTCATGTTTAGGCTCAGCAGCTCTTCTGCGGAACGCCCCAGCATGCGGCACAGGGCCCCGTTGATGCGCTGGAAACTGCCATCGAGGCCCAGCTCGGACAAGCCCACGGAGGCCTGGCCGAAAATGGCCGACATGCGCTCCTGGCTGGCGTTGAGTTCATCCTCGATCTGGCGCCGCTCCGTCACATCGAACGACACGCCCACGTAGCGGCGCTGGCCCGGCACGCGGCCGGCCACCACCTCGCCCTGGCGCGCAATCCAGCGCAACGCACCATCGGCAGGGCGGCGGATGCGATATTCCACGTATTCGAGAGGATTGGGCGCCAGATCAAGCTTGCTGGGTCCGACCTTTTGCTGGTCGCGCGCATCGACCAGGCTCACCAGCAGGCGTTCCGTCACGTCCTCCTCGTCGGCAAGGCCCCACAGGCGGCGGAAGGTAGGCGACACCAGCATCGCGCCCGTCTCGGGGAACCATTCGAAGGTACCGATGCCGCCCGCCTGCTGGGCCAGGCGCAGCCGTTCCTCGGCTTCCATACGCTCGGTGACATCGATGCCCTCGACGAGGATGCCCGTCACCACGCCCTCGTCATCCTTGATGGGCTGGTAGATGAAATCGATCTGGCGCTGGCCCGTGCGCCCGTCCGCCGTCTGCAAATCCACCTTCACCTGCCGCCCTTCGTAGGGCTCGCCCGTGCGGTAGACCTGGTCGAGCAGTTCGATGAAGCCCTGCGACTTGACTTCGGGCAAGGCCGATTCGACGGTTTTTCCCAGCAGGTCCAGTTCGAGGCGCCCCACCAGGCGCAGATAATGTTCATTCGCCAATTCAAACACGTGCTGCGGCCCGCGTAGCAGGGCCATGAAACTGGGCGCCTGCTGGAACAGGGCGCGCAGCAGCGCGCGCTCCTCGCCCAGGCGGCGGTTGGCCGCGCGCACGGCCTCGCTCTCCGTCTGCAAGGTGGTGTTGAGTTGGCCCAGCTCGGCAGTGGCCAGCTTCAGCTGGCGCCCCTCTTCCATGCGCGCCGTCAATTCCAGCGCCGTGCACAGCACGCCGTCCACCTGGCCCTCGGCGCCATGCACGGGCGCATAAAACAGGTCGAAGCAAACATCCGTCGCTTTTCCATCACGCAACAGCGGCAAACAGCGCTCGCGGTGCACCTGCGTCTCGCCACGCAGTCCCGCTTCGAGGATGCGCGCGTTCCAGTCCCAGATTTCGGGCCAGACGGCGGGCACCGTGCCGCCCAGCGCCGCCGGATGGCGCTCCCCGGCGATCTGGATGTAGTCGTCGTTGTAAATCATGACGTGCTGCGGCCCCCACATCAGCACCATCGCCATCGGCGAATTGAGCATGATGTCGACGCTGGTGCGCAAATTGGCCGGCCAGTCTTCAAGCGCGCCCAGGCTGGTGGCGGACCAGTCATGCTGGCGCACCAGCTCGCCCATACTGCCGCCGCCGCGCGGCCAGGCTGGCGCGCTCATGTGGCCAGTCCCGCTTGCACGCGCACCTGGCACTGGCGCGGGATGCGCACCGTCGCCACCGTGCCCTGCGTGGCCGTCGAACTGAGCTCGACAGTGCCACCATGCGCCTTGACGAACATGTTCACCGTGTACAGGCCCAGTCCCAGGCCCTGCCCCGTCCTGCGCTTCTCGCCCGCTTGCTGGAACGGTTCGAACAGGGTCGGCAGCAAGGCGGCGGGAATCACGCCACGATTGGCAATGCGCAACTCAATACTGTCGGCGGCGCGCCCATCTATCGACAGCTGCACCGGCGTGCCCGCCTCGCCATGGGTGAGGGCATTGCACAAGAGATTCGAAATGACTTGCGATAGCAAGCCGGCATCGCATTGGCCGTGCAGCTCGCCAACACTGCTGACTTCGACAAGCGGGGCCTGGCCGGCCGTCTCGAATTCCTCGACGATGGCGCGCGCCAGCACCTGGTAGTCGTGCGTGCTGCTGCGCAACTCCATCGTGCCGGAACGGATGCGCGCCAGGTCCAGCAGCTGGTCGACCATGCGCGCCATGCGCTTGGCGCTGCTTTCGATGCGCTGCGCCGTGACGATGACCTTCGGGTGGTCGCTCATCATCGGCAACAACATGGCGCCATTCATTACCACCGACAGGGGGGTGCGCAAGTCGTGGCCCAGCACGGCCGTGAACAGTTCATTGAGGTGCAGCGCATGCTTGAGTTCGTCGAGCTGGGCCGCCAATTCGCGTTTCTGCTGGTACAGCTGCACCAGCACCGCCACCTTGCTTTGCAAGGCTTTCACGTCGATGGGCTTGTACAGGAAATCGACGGCACCCGCCTCGTAGCCACGGAAACTGTAGCTCGGTTCGCGCGATGCGGCCGTGAGGAAAATCAAGGGGATGCCGCGCGTGCGTTCGCTGCCGCGTATCAGTTCGGCCAATTCAAAACCATCCATCTGCGGCATTTGCACGTCGATCAGGGCAAGTGCAACTTCATGCGTCAACAGCAATTCCAGCGCCTGCGCGCCCGAATCTGCTTTCAGGATGACAATACCGGGCCTTGCCAGCACGGCTTCGGCGGCGACCAGGTTTTGCGCAATGTCGTCAACGACGAGGATATGGATAGGGGCGGTCACGGAATCATCTTCAGGCATCGCAACGGCAAGATGCCATCGTGTTTCGATATAGACATCAACATTGTTTCACTTTTCACATATATTACACGCACTGCTCCACTCCCACTCACTTGTGTTCGCCATCAACGAGCAAGGCCAGGCTGGCGGCCATCTGCGGCAAATCGAGCACCCGGTCGGCGCCGGCCCGCTTGAGCGCGGCGGCCGGCATGATGCCACAACTGGCCCGCTGCGGATCTTGCACCCAGGTGCTGCCGCCCAGCTGCCGCACGCGCGCCAGTCCCGCCGCGCCATCGGCCGAAGCACCCGTCAGGATGATGGCCAGCATGGCGCGCCGGTAGGCATAGGCAGCCGTTTCCAGCAAGACATCGATGGACGGGCGCGAAAAATACACGGGTTCTTCCTGCGACAGGGAAAAACAGCCATCGGGTTCGATTTGCAGGTGGTAGTCGGGCGGGGCAAAATACACAGTGCCGCCTTGCAGGGGCTCCTTGTCTTGCGCTTCGCGCAAGGGCAGCGCACAGCGCTCCGCATACAGCTGTGGCAAGCGGCTGGAGCGGCCGGGCGCCAGGTGCAGCACCACCACCACGGCCGCGCCGCAGGTGGCGGGCAAGGCGCGCAGCACGGTGCCCAGCGCTTCCACGCCACCGGCGGAGGCACCTATGGCGATCAGGCGCAGGCCGGCAGGGGGTGGCGCCACTTCGCAGGTCGGCAACATATCAGGCACGCTGGAAGATGCGTTCAGCCGGGCTCAGCTCGTTGAAGCTGGACGCATGGCGGCTAAAGTGCAGGCTTTCCTTCATGCCCAGGCCCAGGAAACCCCGGTTCACCAGCGCTTCGTGGAACAGGCCCAGGCTGCGGTCTTGCAAGTCTTTATTGAAGTAAATCATGACGTTGCGGCAGGAAACCATGTGCACCTCCGAAAAAACGCTGTCCGTCGCCAGGCTATGGTCGGCAAAGACGAACTGGCGCCGCAGGCGCCGGTCAAAGATGGCGCCCTTGTAGGCTGCCGTGTAATAGTCGGACAGGGAGCGCTTGCCGCCCGCCATCTGGTAATTTTCGCTGAACTGGGCGATACGCTCGACCGGATAGATACCCGCTTCGGCAGCGGCCAGCGCCTCGACATTGATATCGGTCGCATAAATCATGCTGCGCTCCAACAAGCCTTCCTCTTCCAGCAAGATGGCCAGCGACCAGACCTCTTCGCCGCTGCTGCAACCGGCCACCCAGATCTTGATGGAGGGATAGGTGTGCAGGACGGGCACGACTTTTTCGCGCAAGGCGCGGAAATACGCGGGATCGCGGAACATCTCGCTCACTTGCACCGTGAAAAACTGCAGCATCTGCGCGAACATGGCCGGCTCGTGCAAGATGCGGTCCTGCAACTGCGACAGGCTGGCACAGCCGAAGCGCTCCATGGCCTGGCGCATGCGCCGGCGCAGCGACGCCACCGAATAATCGCGGAAATCGTGCTGATATCTCAACAAGATTCCTTCAAGCAATAACTTCAGTTCGATATCGAAAATATCATCGTCTAGCAATTTGACATCCACCCTTCTATGCATGCTGCATCCCCTGCCGCGCACCACTTCGCGGGTACACGAGGCCAGCCGAAATGCTAGCAGATCGCCAGCGATTATCCCGCAGGCAAAGTGTCAGTTTTGTACGCTGGCGTACACTCCCGCGCCTTTTTTCAAGCATCCACGCCCTTCATGCCCTCGTCCGTATAACGCGCGCCCGCCGCCATGCCCAAGGGAAAGGCGGCGTTCATCGCCGCCAGTTCGGCCCCGTCCAGCTGCACGGCCAGCGCGCCGAGGTTGTCGTGCAGATAGGCGGTGCGCTTGGTGCCGGGAATGGGGATGATGTCGTCCCCCTGGGCCAGCAGCCAGGCCAGCGCCAGCTGGGCCGGCGTGCAGCCTTTTGCGTACGCGATGTCCCTGACCTGCGCGACGATGGCCTGATTGCGCGCCAGGTTGTCGGCGGCAAAGCGGGGATTACACTGGCGAAAGTCGCCTGCATCGAGACTGGCCGCATCGACAATGGCGCCCGTCAGGAAACCGCGCCCCAGCGGGCTGTAGGCAAAAAAACTGGCGCCCACGTCGCGGCAGGCGGCCAGTACGCCCTGCTCCGGCTCGCGCGTCCACAGCGAGTATTCGCTCTGCACTGCGGCCACGGGGCAAATCGCCGCCGCGCGCCGCAAGGTGGCGGCGCTCACTTCGCACAGGCCCACGGCGCGAATCTTGCCCTCTTGCCGCAGTTGCGCCAGCGCCCCCATCGAGTCTTCCAGCGGGGTATCGAGGTTCAGCCGGTGCAGATAGAACAGATCGATGGCCTCCACGCCCAGGCGCGCCAGCGACGCTACGCACGCCCGACGAATATAGGCGGGCGAGTTGTCCACGCGGCGCGCATAACTGCCCGCCTCGCGCGCCAGGCCGCACTTGGTGGCGACCAGGGCTTGCCCGCGGTGCTTGCTCAAAAAACGTCCCAGCAACTGCTCATTGTGGCCAAAGCCGTAGGCATCGGCCGTGTCGAACAGGGTCACGCCCGCCGCCAGGGCCGCTTCCAGCGTGGCCAGCGACTGCGCCTCGTCCGTGGCGCCATAGAATTCCGACATGCCCATGCAGCCCAGGCCAAGTGCCGAGCTGCTCAAGCCGCTATTGCCGATGCGTCGTTGTTGCATGTTGATCTCCCTCAAGTGTCAAGGCAGCCAGTCTGCGCCGCGCAGGCCCTGCAAGGGAATGCGCAATTTCGTGATACCTTTCTGGTATGAGAGCCCTCGATACCCATGCCCTGACCCTGTTTTGCGCCGTCGCGCGCTGCCTGAACTTCCGCCAGGCGGCGGAACAGCTGCACATGACCCAGCCGCCCCTGTCGCGCGCCATCAGGCTGCTGGAAGACCGGCTGGGCACGCGATTGTTCGAGCGCGACACCCAGGGCGTGGCCCTGACGCCGGCGGGCCGCACCCTGCTGCCGCAGGCGCTGCACATCCTCGATCTGCTTGATATCGCGCAAACGTCGCTGCGGCAAGACAGCGCTCCCGCACGCCTGCGCCTGGGCCTGACCAGCTCGGTGGAAGCGGGCCTGTTCCGCCCTCTGCTGGCGGCATTGGGCAAGCAATTGGGCACCATGCGTCTGGAACTGACGGCGGCGCCCTCGCCGCGCCTGGTGGCTGCCGTGCGCAAGGGCCAGCTCGATGCGGCCCTGCTCGCCCTGCCCAGCGCCACCTTCGAGCTGGCCGTGCAGCCGCTGGCGCGCCAGCCCATGATGCTGGCCCTGCCCGCCGGCCACCGCCTGGCGAAGAAGCGCAAGGTCAGCCTGGACGACATCGCGGCAGAATCGATTTACTGGTTCGAACGGGCGCGCCAACCCGCCTTTTTCGACCATTGCCAGGAAATTTTTCGCCGGCATGGCTTCTCGCCCGCCTTCGTGCGCGAAGCCGTGGACCACCATGTGCTGCTCAGCGACGTGGCGGCCGGCAAGGGCATGGCGTTGCTGGCCGACTCGTTCCGCGCGCTGCGCCTCGCTGGCGTGGCCTACCGGCAATTGGTGGAAGGAGAGGAATTGGCGGCCGGCATCGGCCTGGCCTGGCGACAGGAACACGTCCATGCGGCCCTGCCCCTGCTGCGCCAGCTGGCGCTGGAGCATTTGAAAAAGTGAGGGCTGCACGCGGATGCGCCAGACGCGCTACCATGACGCCTTCCCCATTTTGTGCGCCACCACGACCATGACGTTTACCATCAGCGACGCCGCCTACGGCACCGATACCCCCGCAGCCAAACTAGCCATGTATGCGGACCTGCGCTCGCAGCTGCAAGGCTTGCTGTCGGGCGAAACCGATTTCATCGCCAATACGGCCAACTTCAGCGCGCTGGTCTTCAACACGATGCCGGGCCTCAACTGGGCCGGCTTTTATTTCCTCAAGGGTGAGGAACTGGTGCTGGGGCCGTTCCAGGGCAAGCCGGCCTGCATCCGTATCAAAAAGGGCCGCGGCGTGTGCGGCACCACCGTGGTCGAAGGCAAGTCCATCGTCGTGCAGGATGTGCACGCGTTTCCCGGCCACATCGCCTGCGACGTGAATTCCCGCTCGGAACTGGTGGTGCCCGTCTTTGCGAACGACCAGATCATCGGCGTGTTCGACCTTGACAGCCCGTTGACGGGACGCTTTGACGATGTCGACGCGCAAGGCGTCGAATCGCTGGTGCGCGTGCTCGAAGCGGCGATCGTCGCCGGGTGAATAGCTAGTTGCCTGCCTTGACGGCGATGAATTCGCCCTTGCCGACAGTCGCCAGGCACGTCGTGTAGCGGCTGTCGGCGCGGATGGCGTCAAGGAAGCCCGCCATGTCCGCGTAATGCGAACTGGCGTTGTCGACGACCAGCATGCCGCCGGCCGCCAGCGCGCGGTCCAGCTGCGGCCACCATAGGGCGTATTGCTGGCGCGCGGAATCGAGAAAGATGAAATCATATGCGCCATCGAGCGCATCGCGCAGCACGTCGCCCGCGTCGGCCAGCAACTGTTTGACCACGCCCTGCAATTGCGCGCGCACAAAGTTGGCATGCGCCATGTCGAACTTGTCCTGCGCCTTTTCCACCGTTACCACGCTGCCACCCAGCGAACGCGCCGCGCGCGCCAGCCACAGGGTCGAGTAACCGTTCGAGGTGCCGATTTCCAGCACCCGGCGCGCACCACGCGCGTGCACCAGCACGGCCAGCAGCTCGCCCGTGTCGCGCGTGATGTTGAGCATGCGCCTGGCGCGCTCCCCGTGCAAGGCGTCGTTGCTGCTACCGAATGCTTCGAGCTCGCTCAACAGAGTGTCGATGCCATGCATGCTGCCTCCTTGTTCAAAGCATCAGCATAGCAAAAAAACTAGACGCTGGCGCGGCGGCGCAGGGGGCGTTTCAGGGTTTGCACCATCACCACGCCCAGCAAGGTCACGCCGCCGCCGATCACGTCGTAGCTGTGCAGGGTTTCCCCCAGGAACATCATGGCGATGATCACCGTGAACACGGGTAACAGATTCATCAATGTCGTGGCGCGGCTGGGACCCAGCTTGGCCAGGCCATGCATCCACAAAAACGGCGCGATGATGGAGGCTGGGATGCCGGCAAACAGCACCAGCGGCAAGCCGGCGCTGGTGACGGGCGGCGCGGACTGGCTCAGGTAATACACGAACAGCACGGGCACGGCGCACCAGACCTGGATCAGCAGCGAATGCCAGTTATCCATGGGAATCTTCCAGCGCTTGAGCAGCACGCCGTAACCGGCATACGACAGGCAGGCCAGCAGCATCAGGGCATCGCCCGTGGCCGCGCCATGGGAGATCAGGGCTGCCGGGTCGCCATGGCTGAGCAGATAGCCGAGTCCCAGCAGCGACACCAGGCCGCCAAACACGCCGCCCACGGTGGGCGCCTCTTTCAACAGCAGCACGGACAGGCCCACGGCCAGCAGCGGCATCATGGACGCCAATATGCCCATATTGGTGGCCGTCGTCGTTTGCGCAGCGATATACGCGAGGCACTGGTACATGACCATGCCCAGCATGCCCAACACAAATAGTTTCCCAAGATACGGTTGCACCACGGCCCGCTGCTTCCACACGGCGCGGCCAAAGACCCCCGCCAGCAGCACGCCGGCCAGCAGCCAGCGATAAAACGAGATAGCGGCCGGGTCGATCACGCCCACGGCCAGCTTGCTGACGATGGTATTGATGGCCCAGATCAGCACGGCGATGACGGGAAGCAGATAATGCTTGGCTTGCATGCGAGAAACTCCATTATTCAATGACTGCCATTTTCGCATGGTCCGATTCCATGGATATAATGCATACCGGACAAACGATGCGATGAACAGGACAATATGGCCAGCAACCAGCATTTCCCCGCCGTTTCCGACACCCTGCCCTACCCCGTATACTTTCGCCTCGACGATTATCACGCGCACCAGCAATTCGATTACCAGAGCCATCCCTGGGGCCAGCTCACGTATTGCTCCACGGGCGTGATGGAAATCATGGTGGCGGGCCAGCGCTACCTGTCGCCGCCCCAGTACGCCGTATGGATACCGCCCGAGACCTTGCACGACGGCTATATTCGCCAGGATGTGGTGTTTCACTCGGCCTACATCGATGCCAGCCTGTGCGCGCAACTGCCGGCGCAGCCGTGCGCGCTGGTGCTGAGTCCCTTGCTGAAAGCCATCCTCGGCGACTTTGCCGCACGGGGCGTCACCACGCCCGCCACTCTGGCCGACCAGCGCCTGGCGCAAGTGCTGGTCGACCAGTTGCAGCTGGCGCCGTGCAGCCGCAACTATCTGCCGGGCAGCGACGAGCCCGTCATCGCGGCGCTGCTGGCGGCCCTGCAGGCAGATCCCGGCAGTAACCGCTCACTGGCCGAGTGGGCCGCGCGATTGCATGTCACCGAGCGCACGCTGGCGCGCCGCTGCCAGCGCGAACTGGGCATGCCGTTCGGCGAATGGCGCCAGCGCCAGCGTTTCCTGGCTGCCCTGCCCCTGCTGGAACAGGGAGAAACCGTGCAGACCATCGCGCTGGAACTGGGCTACAGCACGGCTTCCGCCTTCATCGCCATGTTTCGCCGCCAGAGCGGCGGCACGCCGGACCAGTTCCGCCGCGGCCTGCGCTGAAAAAGCGCGTCCGCTTTGTCATGGTTTGTCATATGGGGATGCTAAAATTAAAACATCTTTCCAGAGAGCAAAAGGACGCGCATGAACCCCAGCACCGAGACGGCCACCGATACCCAAGGCAGCGAGGACATGCCCCAGGCATCAGCAACGGCCGTGACGGCGCCAGCGCCCACCCGCCTGGACAAGGAGGAGATTCCCACCGTCCTGGGCAAGCTGCGCACCCTGGTGCAGGACAAGACGCGTTTCGAGCCGCAGGACATCACCCCCTTGAGCGAGGAAGATGTGCTGCAGGATTTTTCCTTGCAAGCGAACTACGCGCTCGAAGCGCGCTTCGAGCAGCGCGTCATCAATGGCTATTTCACTCCATCGGGCAATGACTGCCACTGTGCTTCCCACGAGGTGGGAGCACTCGCCCACGCGCAGGAAAAGGAACGCCTGCGCCGCGCGGCGGCAAAGCTCGACAATGCCTTGCGCCAGGCGGGCCATGCCTACAATGGCGTCGAGGCGGGCGTCTACCTGCCGCATGCCGTCAAGTACTGGCACCTGGACACCTGCAGCAACTGCCATGGAAAAGGCCGCATCAGCTGCCATACCTGCCACGGTTTGACCACGGAAACCTGCTGGAGCTGCCACGGCGGGCGCACCGTCAGCTGTGACGGCTATGGCTGCTACGGCAGCGGCAAGGTGTCTTGCTCGTATTGCAGCGGCAGCGGCACCGTTTCCGAGCAAGTCACCGATTACGTGACGGTGCAAGTGCCCACTACCACCTACAGCAACGGCAGCTCGCACACCAGCTACCACAGCGAAACGCGCACGCAATACCGCACCGAGCATCGCAATTGCTATCATTGCAGCTACGGCAAGGTCACGTGCAATAGCTGCCACGGTTCCGGCAACATCAATTGCGGCACCTGCCGCGCCAGCGGCAGCGTGACTTGCCGTACCTGCAGCGGCGTGGGCGACTTGCGCTGCAATCCCTGCGACGGTTCCGCCAAGGTGGGCAAGGCGGCCTGGGTCGACGTGCACGTGGCGCCCGGCTACAGCGTCAGCCTGCCCAAGCAGGCCCCCGACGATGCGCGCCGCATCCGCGACAAGGAGAGCGTGCACTCACTGGCGGCCATTGCCAGCAGCATGGCCCTGGCGAAAGTGAGCATTTACAACGAAGACCAGCCGCAGGAAGTCGACGCACTGTACGGGGGCAAGCTGCGCATCGTGCGCCTGGATGCATCTTGCAACGCAGAAAAACATCACCTGGTGGCGTATGGCACGGACTTGCGCTGGCTGACGCTGGACGACATCGTGGAAAAGTTGCTGCGCGGCGACCTCAAGGCCCTCAGCGACGCGCTGGCCGGCAGCGCCGACGACGGCCTGTTCTCGGCCCACGTGCAAGGGCTATTGACGCCACTGCGCGACGTGGCCGCCTCGGAACTGAATGCGGATGTGATCGAGTCTGTCCTCAGCGGCGACGCGGACCACGCGCACGTCGATGTCGTCTCCGCCGAGTACGCGCAGAATGTGCGCACCTGCGTGCTGGGCGCCCTGCGCCAGGTCTACACGCGCCTGGCGAAGCAGTTCTGGTGGAAAAGCGCGCTGGTCGCCTTGGCCGCCGCCATCGCCACCTGGTACTTCGCCGGGCGCGGTGCCGCCGCCGTCGCAGGCTTGCTCGTCACGGGCGCCGGCTACTGGCTGTTCAACCGCAAGGTAAAAAACGTACTGAGCGAAGCGCTGGGCGGCCAGCAGCAAGCCGAACGCGCCATGGGCATCGCCGGCAAGGGCCGCCGCAACCAGCTGGCGCAAGTGCTGATCCTCGCCCCCGCCAGCCTGGCCGTGCTGGCCGCCAGCTATGGCTTGCCCGTGCGCGTGCGCCCCGCTCCGCCGCCGCAGCAGGCGGCCATGGCGTCGGCGCCCGTCGCACCCCATGCGCCGGCCGCCGTGCCGCAGGACGCAAGCAGCGCCAAGGCCGTCAAGCTGTATGAAAATGGCGACAAGGTGCAGGCGCTGGCCATGCTGGATAGCCTGGTCGGCAAGGGCGATGCGGGCGCGTATGGTTTATATGGCTGGATGCTGCTGATGGGCGAAGGCAAGCCCGGCCCCGTTACAGCGCCAACGGCGCAGCAACGCGAAGCGCGGCAGGTAGCCGCCAAGCCCCTGATCGGCAAGGGCCTGGTGAAGAACGACAGCTATGCGCTGACGGCGAAAGGCGTGATGCTGGCCGAAGGCTGGCAGGAAGCGCGCAACATGGCGCGCGGGCTGGACCTGCTGAAACAGGCCGCGAACAAGGGCAATGCGCAAGCCATGCATTTGCTGGGCCTGTACAACGTGCGCGGCTACCAGATTCCCGTCAACCACAAGGAAGCGCGCAAATGGTTCACCCTGGCCGCCGACAAGGGCAGCGCGGGCGATATCTACAATCTTGGCCTGATGGACTGGGAAGGCGCGGGCTTGAAACGCCCCGACCGCGCCAGCGCCATGCAGCGCTGGAAGATCGCCGCCGCCATGGGCGAGGAGCGCGCGATCAAGGCGGTAGCCCAGGGACAGCCTTAAGCAGCACCTGAGAAAAAGCCCATGGCGTTGTTGCATTGCCTGGCCGTACGTTCGTACTGCCTGCGGCAACGCGCCTAGCCCTGAGCATTTTTCAGGCGCTCCAACAGAATGGCGGCAAGAACCGCCGCTTCCGATTTTTATGCTGCCGCCAGCGCCTGCAAGGCCATCGGGTTCGGCGTCGGCTCGCCGATTCTCGTCAGCAGGTTGCGGTCCGTGTGGTGGAACGGTTCATCCTTGCCACGGATCAGCATGGCCGTATCTTCGTCGTAGCCCCAGGTGCCATCGGCGTGGAAATCGACCTTGATGCGGTATTCGACGGTGGTGAACGCGTGTTCAAGGAAGGGGTTCGAACAGATGCCGTAGGCCGTCGAATCGCGCTTGGCCACCAGTTCGAAACTGGTGGCGTCCACTGTCGTCGTGCCGGACGCCAAGGCGATCTGGCCGTGCGTGCCCGTCCTGATGCCGGCCATGCCGGTCAAGACTCCCAGGTTGTGTGCACGCCGGCGGACGGCTCGGTATGGATATCTTCGGGAAAATCGCTCTTGCGTCAATCTTTAAAATGGGGCAACTGTATTTGCCGCCATTGCAAGACGCAGGCTACAGTCAGGGAAAGAGCGCGATGTGGCCCTCGATGAACAGCAAGGCTGCTGTCGCCAGCGCAGGACGCTGCGCTTCAAACACGGCTGCATCGTGCGTCTGCAGCAGGTTGGCGGCCACCTCGGGCAGGTCCAATGCACCGGCGATGAATGCCGCCACCGCTTCGACATTCGCGTACAGGGCGCTGTCGAAGCCTTCCCAGTCCACATAGGCCAGCCACTCGGCCAGCATCACCACGCCGGCGACAGGCGGCGACAGGGCCGCGATGCGCCCGGCGCGCAGCACACTGTCCGTGCCGATCTGCTCCTGCTGCTGCACGGCCAGCGCCACGTGCTGCAGCGCGTCATCCGGGTCGCGCCGGTACTTGTTCAGCAGGCGCTGCGTCAGCGTGTAGCGCTCGGCGTCGATGCCGCGCAAGGCAGCCGCCACCTCGTCATCATGCAGTGCCAGGTGGCGCGCCGCGCAAGCCGCATCCACGCCGGCTTTCGCGGCGACGATCTCGATGAGCTGCTGCCGGCGCGCGTCATCCATGCCTACACCAGCGGGTCGGTCAAACCGGTCAGGGTGAAGATTTCAAAGCCCGTTTCCGTCACGGCCAGCGAGTGCTCGAACTGCGCCGACAACGAACGGTCTTTCGTCACCGTCGTCCATTTGTCCGGCAAGACCTTGACCTGGTAGCTGCCCACGTTAAGCATCGGCTCGATGGTAAAGATCATGCCCGGTTCGAGCACGATGCCCGTGCCGGCGCGGCCATAGTGCAGCACCTGCGGCGTGTCGTGGAAGACCTGGCCTACGCCATGGCCGCAGAAGTCGCGCACGGAGGAAAAGCCCTGCGCCTTGGCCACCGCCTCGATGGCGGCGCCCACGTCGCCCAAGGTCGCACCAGGGCGCACGGTGTGGATGCCGGCCATCATGGCTTCATACGCCGTGTTGACGAGGCGGTTGGCCAGGATGGAGACGGCGCCGACCTTGAAGGTGCGGCTGGTATCGCCAAACCAGCCCTGGAACTTCGGCGTTACGTCGATATTGAGGATGTCGCCCACTTTCAGGATTTTCGTTTCCGACGGGATGCCGTGCGTGACCACGTGATTGACGGAGATGCAGCTGGCGTGCTTGTAGCCGTGGTAATCGATGGTGCCGGGGATGGCGCCGGCGGCGCGCATGAATTCTTCGCACAGGGCGTCAAGCTTGGCCGTCGACACGCCAGGTTTGACGAACGGCGTAATGTAGTCGAGCGTGTCGGCGGCGATGCGGCCGGCCGCGCGCATGCCGATGAAACCTTCTTCGTCATGCAGGGGGATTTTCTTGCCGTGTTCAAGCTGGGTGGAATAGCGCATGGAGTTCTTCTTTGTTAGTGTGATGTGGTGTGTGAGGCCCAGCCGCGCACGGCATCGTGCGAGGCGCGCAGCATGGCGTCGACGCTGGCCGGTATCGGCCGCTCCTGGGTCAGGTAAGGCTTGACGACGGCCACGGGGGCGTCGATCAGCACGAACTTGAGCAGCATATGGTCCAGGTCCAGCTCCGTGGTGGCGGGCATGGCTTCGGCGCAGCGGACAAAGCAGGCGTCGAGCGCAGCCTGCTCTTCCTCGACGGCGGCGGCCAGCTCCTCGCTGAGGCCACCGTTGAAATCGGGACTGTCCGCGCATTGCAGCAGGAAGCGCGCATACACGGGCTTGCGCCGGCACCAGTCCAGCAAGCCATGCACGCCGGCCCAGGTGTCGCCGCCGAGCCAGCGGCTGGCCACTTCCTCGCGGAAATCGCTTTTCACGCGCAGCCAGGCGCGCGCCAGGATGGCGTTGCGCGAGTCGAAGCGGTGATACACAGAGCCGATGGGCGCGCCGGCCTTGACGGCGATGGCGGCCATCGACACGGCGCCCACGCCGCACTGGGCGGCGACGGCAATCGCGCTGTCGATAAAGTTGTTTTCGTTGAATTTTGCAAGTCTGACCATTCAAATAGAATACAGATTCTATTTGAATCCGTCAAGCGGCCCAAGATGCACCCACAAGAGTTGCCGCGCTGCCTTACAATGATATGCACGAACCGCTACAAGGAGAATCAGCTTGCTTACGCCCCCCTTCATCGCCTCCTCACGCTTCGACGATCCACGCCTGGCATTGGAACAAGTGCAAGCCATTTACCGCAGCAGCATCGAACACTTGCGCGATGCGCTGCAGCGTTTTGTCGCCGGCGAAGACATGCACGAGCGCGTGCGCGCCTGCTACCCCTTCGTGCGCATCCAGACGGACACCGTGGCGCGCGCCGACTCGCCGCTGGCTTACGGCTTTGTCGCCGGTCCCGGCGTGTTTGAAACCACGCTGACGCGCCCCGACCTGTTCGGCGACTATTACCTCGACCAGTTCACCCTGCTGCTGAAAAATCATAACAGCGGCCAGAAGGTGCACCTGGAAGTGGGCGTGAGCGCCCAGCCGATCCCCGTGCACTTCTCGTTCGCCGAGCATGACCATATCGAAGGCAATATGGATGCGGGCCGCCGCCTGGCCATGCGCGACCTGTTCGACCTGCCCGACCTGTCGGCCATGGACGACGGCATCGCCAACGGCACGCACGAACCGGCGCATGGCGAAGCGCAGCCGCTGGCCCTGTTCACGGGTCCGCGCGTCGATTACTCGCTGCAGCGCCTGCGCCACTACAGCGGCACCTCGCCGCAGCATTTCCAGAACTTCGTCCTGTTTACCAATTACCAGTTCTACATCGACGAATTCATCCGCCTGGGGCACGCCATGATGGACCGTGCGCCCGACGCGCAAGCGCCGTCGGACGACGACGGCTACATCGCCTTTGTCGAACCGGGCAACGTGGTCACGCGCCGCGTGGGACAGACGGTGGAAAGCGAGGATGCGCTGGGCGCCGCGCCGCCACGTCTGCCGCAGATGCCGGCCTATCATTTGCTGCGCGCCGACGGCAGCGGCATCACCATGGTCAATATCGGCGTGGGACCGGCCAATGCCAAGACCATCACCGACCACATCGCCGTGCTGCGCCCGCACGCCTGGCTGATGCTGGGCCATTGCGCGGGCTTGCGCACCACGCAAAGCCTGGGCGACTACGTGCTGGCGCATGCCTATGTGCGCGAAGACCATGTGCTCGACGAAGACTTGCCGCTGTGGGTGCCGATACCGCCGCTCGCGGAGATCCAGCAGGCGCTGCAAACGGCCGTGGCGGAAATCACCCAGCTGACGGGTCATGACTTGAAACACATCATGCGCACGGGGACCGTGGCCAGCACGGACAATCGCAACTGGGAACTGCTGCCGCAGCGCACGCCGGAGCGCCGTTTCAGCCAGAGCCGCGCCATCGCACTGGACATGGAAAGCGCGACGATTGCCGCCAACGGCTTCCGCTTCCGCGTCCCGTACGGCACCCTGCTGTGCGTCAGCGACAAGCCGCTGCACGGCGAAATCAAGTTGCCCGGCATGGCCAACCACTTCTACCGCGAACGGGTAGACCAGCATTTGCGCATCGGCATCCGCGCCGTGGAACTGCTGCGCCGCCAGGGCGTGGACAGGCTGCACAGCCGCAAACTGCGCAGCTTTGCAGAGGTGGCGTTCCAATAAAAAAACGGCGCCTGCAGTTACTGCAGGCGCCGCTCTTCCTTCCCTTGCGCTTCAGTTGCCGCCGCTTACAGGAAGCGGTCGAGTATCTTCCGCGTCGTCTTGTCGATATTGAACATGTCGCGTATCAAAAAGTGGATGCCGTGGTTGTCGGCGATCAGCAGCGACGTGGCGCCGATGCGGCGGATGTCTTCCTCCCCCTTGAGCACGAACTGCGTCTCGCCCCGGTCCGTATCGACATGCCAGGTGCACGGCGTGGCGAAGCTGCTGACGCTTTTCACGCGCGCGATCTCGGGCATGAATTCGCGCCCTTCCAGCTCCTCCTGCAGCAGGCTGCGCGCCGGCTCGGGCAAGTCGTCGAGGCGATCGATCCACGCCACTTCCTTGCCATTGCCCAGCACCAGCGAAATGCCTTCGTCGGGCGACTGGATGGGGAAGGCGCGCACGGGCGCCACGCCTTCAAAGACCTGGCCGTCCGCGTCCGTCATCACCAGCTTGCCGAAAGTGTCGCGGCTTAATGTAAAAGTTGTACTGGCCATGCTTATTCCTTGTCATCCAGGGCGAGTTCGTTGTTGCGCGCCTGTGCTTCGTAGAGGCGGAAATAGGCGCCCTCTTTCGCCATCAGTTCATCGTGACTGCCCACTTCGACGACCTGACCGCGGTCCAGCACCACCAGGCGGTCGGCCCGGTGCAGGGTCGACAGACGGTGGGCGATGGCGATCGTCGTGCGGCCCTGCACCAGGTTGTCCAGCGCTTTCTGGATTTCTTTTTCCGTTTCCGAATCGACCGACGATGTCGCTTCATCCATGATCAGGATGCGCGGGTCGATCAGCAGGGCGCGAGCGATCGAAATGCGCTGGCGCTCGCCGCCGGACAGGCCCTGGCCACGTTCGCCCACCATCGAATCGTAGCCTTGCGGCAGGCGCAGGATGAATTCGTGGGCATGCGCGGCGCGCGCTGCGGCAATGATGTCCTGGCGCGACGCGTGCGGCTTGCCGTAGGCGATATTTTCCGCGATGGTGCCGAAGAACAGAAATGGTTCCTGCAGCACCAGGCCGATATTGCGGCGGTAGTCGGACACGGCGAACGAACGGATATCGACGCCGTCGAGCAAAATCGCGCCTTCCGACACGTCATAGAAGCGGCAGATCAGATTGACCAGGGTACTCTTGCCCGAACCGCTGTGGCCCACCAGGCCGATCATCTCGCCCGCCTTAATGTTCAGGGTGATGCCGCGGTTGACGGCACGGTTGCCGTAGCGGAAACCGACTTCGCGCAAATCAATCCTGCCTTCGATCTTATCCAGTTTCACCGGTTGCGCCGGTTCCGGCACGCTCGACACGTGGTCGAGGATGTCGAAGATGCGCTTGGCGGCGGACGCCGATTTCTGCGTCACGGAGACGATGCGGCTCATGGAATCGAGGCGGCCATAGAAGCGCGTGCTGTAGGCGATGAAGGCGGTCAGCACGCCGACGGTGATTTCGCCGCGCGACAATTGCCAGATGCCGAAGCACCAGATGACCAGCAAGCCCATCTCCGTCAGGAAGGACACGGTGGGCGAGAACAGCGACCAGACCTTGTTCAATTTATCGTTGACAGCCAGGTTGTGCGCGTTGGCGTCGCGGAAGCGTGCCGCTTCGCGTTTTTCCTGCGCAAACGCCTTGACAACGCGGATGCCCGGTATCGTATCGGCCAGCACGTTGGTCACTTCGCTCCACACGCGGTCGATCTTTTCAAAGCCCGTGCGCAAGCGGTCGCGCACCAGGTGGATCATCCAGGCGATGAAGGGCAAGGGCGCCAGGGTCATGATGGCCAGCCAGGGGTTCATCGACCACAAAATGACACCCGTCATGATGATCATCAGCACGTCGGAGGCGAAATCGAGCAAATGCAGCGAGAGGAAGACGCAAATGCGGTCGCTGCCGCTGCCGATGCGCGACATCAGGTCGCCCGTGCGCTTGCCGCCGAAAAATTCCAGCGACAGTTTCATCAGGTGTTCATACGTGGCCGAGCGCAAGTCAGCGCCCATGCGTTCGGACACCAGGGCCAGCACATAAGTCTTGCCCCAGCCCAGCAGCCAGGCCAGCAGGGCCGAGCCCAGCAAGCCGCTCATGTAGTACACCACCAGCCACGGGTCGATATGCTTGCCGTTTTGATACGGGATCAGCACATTGTCCATCAGCGGCGCCGTCAGGTAAGGCGGAATCATGTGCGCGGCAGTGCTCAGCAACATCAGCATGAAGCCCAGGGCCAGCTGGCCACGGTAGGGATGGGCAAAGCGCCACAGACGGAACAGGGTCCAGGTCGATGGCGGCGTGTACAGCACCTTGGCGCAGATCGGGCATTCTTCCTGCTCGGGCTCCAGAGGCGCCTTGCAGCTGGGACACACTTCCTGCTCCGCTTCCAGCACGGGCTGGCCCGTCAGGTGGCTGTCGAGGCGCTCGACGAACTGTTCCAGCACGCGGATCGCGTGCAGGTTCTGTCCCAAAGTGAAGCGCCACGAGGCCAGGCGGCCGTGGTCGTCGAACAATTCCAGGTGCCCGACACCGGCGTGGTCGTGGTGCGTCAGGCGCAATCCAGGGCGGAAAGACCAGCTTTTCCAGGCGGTATCGCCCGGTGAACGGGCCAGCAAACGCTTCTCGGTGACAACAATTATGCCTTTTGTGAAACGTAATCGCGCATCGAGGTCAACCTCAACGCTACTTAAAACGTTCTCCCCTGGAGAAAGGTTGCTCTCCACCTCCGCCAGCCAGTGTTCCGGCAGCGAGGTGAGGGGAATAGTTGTTGCAGGAACACTCAGTTCAGTTGTCATCGTAAAGCATACTCCGGCTCGAGGCCAAGCCCTTCAGGGCGGGATTTTGGGGATGGGGCAGACGCCCGATCAATGTTTGTGTACTGCGCGATGGCGAGGTAGATGCACCAGTGGCAATTTCCTGTATTGTATCGAATGGATGCCTGCCGGTAAGGATTGGATGGCAAAACGGAGCAAAAAATGACTGGCCGTCGCAGGAAGTGCCAGGCAGGCGCGGCGCTTTTGCAACGCGGCCCGAGTACAGGGGCAAGTATACAACAGCTCGTTGTTGCGCAAATGCTCCAGCTTGGCCCGGAGTCGGTATCTTTATAACAAGTAAGGCAACAATTAGTAACAATTAGAATGACAACACCAGCAGAATACGAGAAGCAAACGCGACAAAAGACCGCTAAAAGTGGCACACTGCGCATACCCGGGATAAAGAACCAAGCAAGAGCCTGAAAAGACTCTGTAGAGCCAACATAAAGTATCTGGCGCCCAGACGCCTGGCTTGTTATCAAGAAACCACTTACATGATCAAGAAGAAGAACATCGAATTTGCCCGCGTCACCCACTTGCGCGGCCCCAACATCTGGACGTATCGCCCGGTGATTGAAGCCTGGGTCGACATCGGCGAACTGGAAGATTATCCATCCAATACCCTGCCCGGCCTGTACGAGCGCCTGGTAGCGTGGCTGCCCGGCATGATCGAGCACCGCTGCGGCGTGGGCGAACGGGGCGGCTTTTTCGAGCGCCTGCGCGAAGGCACGTGGTCGGCCCACATCCTCGAACACGTGGTGCTGGAACTGCAAAACCTGGCAGGCATGCGCACGGGCTTCGGCCAGACGCGCTCGACCAGCCAGCGCGGCGTCTACAAGATGGCCTTCCGCACGCGCGAAGAACACGTGGGCCGCGCCGCCCTGGCCGCCGCGCGCGAACTGCTGATGGCCGCCATCAACGATGAAGCCTACGACCTGGAAGCGGCCTTGGCGCCCCTGCGCGACATGGTCGACTCGCGCTGCCTGGGCCCGAGCACGGCCAGCATCGTCGATGCGGCCACCGAGCGCCGCATCCCTTCGCTGCGCCTGAATGACGGCAACCTGGTGCAACTGGGCCACGGCGCCGCGCAGCGCCGCATCTGGACGGCCGAAACGGACCGCACCAGCGCGATCGCCGAAGGCATCGCCAGCGACAAGGACCTGACCAAATTCCTGCTCAAATCGTGCGGCGTGCGCGTGCCCGAAGGCAGCCTGGTGCGCAGCGCCGAGGCGGCCTGGGAAGAAGCGCAAGACATCGGCGTGCCTGTCGTGGTGAAGCCGTATGACGGCAACCATGGCCGCGGCGTGTCGCTCAACCTGATGACAGAAGCCGACGTGAAAGCGGCCTACGAACTGGCCGCGCGCAAGGGCGACAGCTCGGCCGTGCTGGTGGAAAGCTTCATCACGGGCGACGAACACCGTCTGCTCGTCGTCGGCAACAAGCTGATCGCGGCCGCCAAGGGCGAGTCCCTGTGGGTCGATGGCGACGGCGTCTCCAGCGTACTGGAACTGGTGAACACGCAGATCAATATCGATCCGCGCCGCGGCGAAGGCGAAGACTTCCCGCTGGGCACCGTCAAGCCGCATGAATCGGGCGAAATCGTGCTGGAGCTGCAACGCCAGGGCATGACCGCCCTGTCCGTGCCGCAGGCGGGCCAGAAAGTGCTGATCCAGCCGAACGGCAACGTGGCCATCGACGTCACGGACGACGTGCACCCCTCCGTCGTGCATGCAGCCCTGCTGGCTGCCAGAGTCGTGGGCCTGGATATCGCCGGCATCGACCTGGTCACCACCGACATCACGCGTCCGCTGGAAGAGCAGCGCGGCGCCATCATCGAAGTCAATGCCAGCCCTGGCTTGCTGGCGCACATCAAGCCGGGCGTGGGTCAGCCCCGCCCTGTGGGCGCGGCCATCGTCGATCACCTGTTCGCGCCCGAGGAAACGGGCCGCATTCCGCTGATCGGCGTGACGGGCACGCGCGGCGCCAGCCTGATCGTGCGCATGCTGTGCAAACTGCTCAACCTGTCGGGCCTGCACACGGGCGCCGTCTGCAGCGAAGGCATGTACCTGGACCAGCGCCGTGTCGTCAGCAGCGATTGCGTGAACTGGGACGCGGGCCAGCGCCTGCTGCTTAACCGCACCGTGCAGACGGCCCTGTTCGAGAGCAATCCGCGCATGATCCTGGCCGAAGGCCTGGCCTACGACAAATGCCAGATCGGCATCGTCACCGACATGGGCAGCCTCGATAGCGTCAAGGATTTCGACGTGCTCGACGAAGCAGGCCTGTACAAGGCAGTGCGCAGCCAGGTCGACGTGGTCGTGCCAACGGGCGTGGCCGTGCTCAATGCCGCCAACGCGCACGTGCTGGAACTGGCCGAACTGTGCGACGGCAGCGTGACCCTGTATGCGCAGGATGGCAGTTTGCCGGCCATCGCGGCGCAGCTGGCCGCCGGCCAGCGTGCCGTGTTCGTGCGCGGCAACCACATCGTGCTGGCCGAAGGCGGCAGCGAAACGGTCTTGCTGTGCCTGGACTTGCTGAAACCGGCCACGGCCGGCAATGTCGATAGCGTGCTGGCCGTCGCGGCGGCCGCCTGGGCCCTGAACCTGCCCGTCGACCTGATCTGCGCGGGCTTACGCACCTTCGACGCGGCACCCGGCTGCATCGGAAATTAAGACAGCACTCAAGCCCGGCCAGGACGGCCGGGCCCACAAGAACACAACAGGATTACGGTTTAATTATGGAAGTATCTCGCGTACGGGCCTTGCGGGGCCCTAACCTCTGGAGCCACGACACTGCCGTGGAAGCCATTGTTTCCTGCACCACGCAGGAACTCGACATCGCCCAGCTGCCAGGCTTCGAAGCCCGCCTGCGCGCGCGCTTTCCGCAACTGAGCCCGCTGCAACCGCTGGGCAACTACAACGCCGCGCCGATGGCGCAGGTGCTGGAACTGGCGGCGCTGGGCCTGCAGGCGCAAGCCGGCTGCCCCGTCACCTTCAGCCGCACCACGCCGACCCTGGAAACGGGTATCTTCCAGGTCGTCGTCGAATACTCGGAAGAAGCCGTCGGCCGCCTGGCCCTGGAACTGGCGCAACAGCTGTGCCGCGCAGCGCTCGACGATGCACCGTTCGACCTGGCCGGCGCCCTGCACCAGTTACAGGAACTCGATGAAGACGTGCGCCTGGGCCCCTCCACCGGCGCCATCGTCAACGCCGCCGTGGCCCGCAACATCCCGTTCCGCCGCCTGACCGAAGGCAGCCTCGTGACGTTCGGCTGGGGCAGCAAGCAGCGCAAGATCCAGGCTGCCGAAATGGACGGTACCAGCGCCATTGCCGAAGCCATCGCGCAAGACAAGGAACTGACGAAAAAACTGCTCGATTCGGCCGGCGTGCCGGTGCCGCAAGGCCGAGTCGCCGTCGACGCCGACGACGCCTGGGCTGCCGCCTGCGAGATCGGCTTGCCGGTCGTCGTCAAGCCGAAGGATGGCAACCAGGGCAAGGGCGTGACCGTCAATGTCACCACGCGCGAACAACTGACGGCCGGCTTCCTCGCGGCGCAGGAATTCCGCGACGACATCCTCGTCGAGCGCTATCTGCCGGGCCACGATTTCCGCTTGCTCGTCATCGGCAACAAGATGGTGGCAGCAGCCCGCCGCGACCCGCCGCAAGTCGTGGGCGACGGCCAGCACACGGTGCGCGAACTGGTTGACCAGGTCAACCTGGACCCGCGCCGCGGCAGCGGCCACGCCACCTCGCTGACGAAAATCCGCTTCGACGACATCGCCCTGGCCAGCCTGGCCAAGCAGGGCTATGTGGCCGAATCCGTGCCGCCCGTGGGCCAGCGTGTGATTTTGCGCAACAACGCCAACCTGTCGACGGGCGGCTCGGCCACCGACGTCACCGTCGACGTGCACCCGGAAGTGGCGGCACGCGCTGTCGCGGCCGCGCACATGGTGGGCCTGGACATCTGCGGCGTGGACGTGGTTTCCGAAAGCATCTTGAAACCGCTGGAAGAGCAGAACGCCGGCATCGTAGAGGTGAACGCCGCGCCGGGCCTGCGCATGCACCTGGCGCCGTCGTTCGGCAAGCCGCGCCCCGTGGGTGAAGCCATCATCGCCGCCATGTTCGCCGAGGGCGACGATGGCCGCATCCCCGTCGTTGCCGTTACGGGCACCAACGGCAAGACCACCACCGTGCGCCTGATCGCCCACCTGCTCACCACCTCCGGCCTGCGCACGGGCATGACCAACACCGATGGCGTGTACATCGAAGGACGCCAGATCGACAGCGGCGACTGCAGCGGTCCGCGCAGCGCGCGCAACGTGCTGCTGCACCCTGACGTGGACGCGGCCGTGTTCGAGACGGCGCGCGGCGGCATGCTGCGCGAAGGCCTGGCGTTTGACCGCTGCCAGGTCGCCGTGGTGACGAATATCGGCGCGGGCGACCACCTGGGACTGAACTACATCACCACCGTGGAAGACCTGGCGGTGCTGAAAAGGGTGATCGTGCAGAACGTGGCCGACAGCGGCGTAGCCGTCCTGAACGCCACCGACCCTGCCGTGGCGCGCATGGCCAAGAATTGCAGCGGCACGGTGACCTTCTTCGCCGCCGACAAGACGCACCCCGTGATGGCCACGCACCGCGCGCAAGGCAACCGCGTGGTGTACGTGGAAGACGGCAAACTGGTCGCCGCCCAAGGCAAGGAACGCCATGAAATCGCCCTGTCGCAAGTGCCGATCACGCGCAACGGCGCCATCGGCTTCCAGGTCGACAACGTCATGGCTTCTCTGGCCGCCGCCTGGGCCGTCGGCCTGGACTGGAAAACCATCGCGCTGGGCCTGAAAACCTTTGCCAATGAAGCCGACAATGCGCCGGGCCGCTTCAATGTGTTTGACTACAAGGGCGCCACCCTGATCGCCGACTACGGCCACAATCCGGACGCCATCCTGGCGCTGGTGCAAGCCGTCGAAAGCATGCCGGCCAAGCGCCGCCTTGTCGTCATCAGCGGCGCCGGCGACCGCCGCGACGAAGACATCCGCCAGCAGACGGAAATCCTCGGCGCCGCCTTCGACGACGTGCTGCTGTACCAGGACCAATGCCAGCGCGGCCGCGCCGACGGCGAAGTGGTGGCCTTGCTGCGCCAGGGCTTGAACGGCGCCAAGCGCACCAGCCATATCGATGAAATCAACGGCGAATTCGTCGCCATCGACAAGGCCCTGGCGCGCTTGAACGAAGGCGATCTGTGCCTGATCCTGATCGACCAGGTGGAAGAAGCGCTGGCGCACATCGCCAAGCGCGTCGCCGAAGCGTAAGCGCAGCCTCACGGCATGCAAGGGCGGCCTGCGGGCCGCCCTTTTTATTGCCTTGTGAAATCTATCCGACAGTGGAGTGATCTGGCACAAAGTGGCGCCGCCGGCGCGCTTTTATGCTGGCAACCTGACTAGCGAACCCGGCGGGGACAGCATGCGCGATGCACAGCAGGTCGATGCACAGTTATTTCAACCCGACATCCCGGTGCGGCTTGCCATGCGCACGGCGGCACTGGTCGAGCATGCACTGGCCTTGCAGGAAATGGCTGGCACGGGCGCCGCCGCCCTGTTCCTGCATTGCCACGACGTGCCGCTGCCCACCGCCTTGCGCGTGCTGACGACGGGACCGCGCCGCCAACCGGCCGGGCCGCACCTGTTTGCCCGCCTGCGTCCGCGCACGGCTGCCCTGGTGCAAGGCTAGCAGCTACCGGCGCGCTGACGAATCCTGTACCATCGCCGCAAGCTATTAATCTGAGGCACGACGATGCAGGCAGCGACACCCCACGACCCCTATGCGGCACTGATGGCCCTGATCAAGGCGCGCCATGCGGAGCTGAGTCCGCAATTCCAGGCCGGCGCCCGCTACCTGGCCGACCATCCGGACGAGGTGGCCGTGTCATCGATGCGCAGCATTGCCGCGCGTGCCCAGGTGCAGTCGGCCGCCCTGGTACGCCTGGCGCAGCAACTGGGATTTGCCGGCTGGCCGGAACTCAAAGCCATCTTCGTGGAGCGCCTGCGCGCGGGGCCAAGCGGTTACGCGGCAAAGGCCGGTGCGCTGGCCGGCAAAGAAGGGAAAGTGCGCGACCTGGTCACCGAAGTGTTCACGGTGCAGCAGCGCAACCTGGCCGCCACGGAAAGCGCCAACCACGCCGCACTGGACGCGGCCGCCAATCTGCTGCAGGCGGCGCCCCGCGTGCACGTGGCCGGCTTTCGCGCCGCCCACCCCATCGCGTATACCCTGCACTACCTGTACCGGCTGCTGCGCCCCAGCGTACAGCTGCTGAGCGGCCAGGGCGGCACCCTGGAAATGGACTTGCGCGCCCTGCAGGCGGGTGAAGCCGTCGTCGTCGTCAGCTTCGCGCCGTATTCCAGTGAAGCGCTGCTGGTGGCGCAGATGGCGCGCCAGGCCGGCTGCCAGGTGGTCGCCATCAGCGACAGCGCCATGTCGCCGCTGGCCCTGCAGGCCGACGCCAGCATCGTCATCGCCGTCGACAGCCCCTCGTTCTTCCCCTCCATCGTGGCCGGCGTCGCGGCCGTGGAAAGCCTGGTGGAATTGCTGGTGTCGCGCGGCGGGCCGGATGCCGTCACGGCCATCGGCGCGGCGGAAAGCCAGTTGCGGGCGCTGGGTGCTTACGCAAAAACATCAAATGATGTAATTTCATAAAAAATACATCGAACGTTGCAATTCGGTGCGGCGCATCCTATAATCGGCCCTCTCCCCTTGCCGATAAGAAAGCGATGCCATGAGCCATGTCTTCCACCGCAGCTTGAGTAGCAGCTATCCCGTCGCCATTGGCGGCGATGGCCCTTACCTGATCGATGCGGATGGCAAGCGCTACCTGGACGCCTGCGGCGGCGCGGCCGTGTCTTGCCTCGGCCATTCGGATGCAGCCGTCATCGCCGCCGTGCAGCAGCAGATTGCCAGCATGGCGTACGCACACAGCTCCTTCTTTACCAGCGAACCGATGGAGCAGCTGGCAGATTTCCTCGTCGCCCGGGCACCAGCCGACATCGACAGCGTGTATTTCGTCTCGGGCGGCTCGGAAGCGGTGGAAAGCGCGCTCAAACTGGCGCGCCAGTATTTCGTCGAGCGGGGCCAGCCGCAACGCCGCCACATCATCGCGCGCCGCCAGAGCTACCACGGCAACACCCTGGGCGCCCTGGCCACGGGTGGCAACGCCTGGCGCCGCCAGCAGTTCGAGCCGCTGCTAGTCGACGTGATGCATGTGTCGCCATGCTACGCCTGGCGCGACCAGCGAGCCCATGAAACGGATGCTGACTACGTTGCGCGCCTGGGCCAGGAACTGGAAGACAATATCGCCGCACTGGGCGCGGACAAGGTCATGGCCTTCATCGCCGAACCCGTCGTCGGCGCCACGGCCGGCGCCCTACCCGCCGTCACCGGCTACTTCCAGCGCATGCGCGAGATCTGCCAGCGCCACGGCATACTCCTGATCCTCGACGAAGTCATGTGCGGCATGGGACGCACGGGCAGCCTGTTCGCCTGCGAGCAGGAAGGCATCACGGCCGACCTGATCTGCGTCGCCAAGGGCCTGGGCGCCGGCTACCAGCCCATCGGCGCCGTCATGGTATCCAAAGACATCCGCGACACCCTCCGCGCCGGCACGGGCTTCTTCCAGCACGGCCACACCTATATCGGCCACGCCACCGCCTGCGCCGCCGCCCTGGCTGTGCAGCGGCAAATCGAGGAACGCGATTTGCTGGCCAACGTGCGCGCCATGGGCGACTTGCTGCAAGAGCGGTTGCGCCAGCGCTTCGACGACCATGCGCACGTGGGCGACATCCGTGGCCGCGGCCTGTTCCTGGGCCTGGAACTGGTGCAGGAGCGCGCCAGCAAGCAGCCATTCGACCCGGCCCGCCGCCTGCATGCGCGCATCAAGGCGCACGCCATGCAAGACGGACTGATGTGCTACCCCATGGGCGGCACCATCGACGGCCAGCACGGCGACCACATCCTGCTGGCGCCGCCCTACATCATCAACGCCAGCCATGTCGATGAAATCGTCGACAAGCTGGGAGCGGCCATCGATGCCTGCGTGGCATAGCCGCGCATGCCTGCGGCAGAAGCGCGCTAAGGACTCTGCCACCAACTTTTGTTCACTCCTTGTCAATATTAATTGACTTATTCTAAACAATAGTTTTAAATCAGGAAGTTACTCAAAATCAATCATCTTGAGCATGCAGCCATCGCATTGAGCCTCTCGATGCTGGATGCCCACGCTGATGCACTCTGAAGCCAAGGTATATGGAACTGCTCGACCCCCTGCGTCAGACCCAGTCGCAAGACGACACTATCAGCGGGCACTACGAAGTGCGCCGCTTGCTGGGCGAAGGCGGTTTCGGCCATGTATTCGAAGCCTGGGATGCCAAGCTGTGCCGTAGTGTGGCGCTGAAGCGGCTGAAACCGCAAGCTGACGTGCTGCATCCGGAAAAACTCATCAATGAAGCGCGCCTGGCTGCCTCGCTCAAGCATGCCGCCTTCGTGCGCATCTTCGCCATCGAGGGCCAGGGCACGAGCCAGTCCATCGTCATGGAACTGGTCGAAGGCCAGACCTTGGGCCAGTTCATGCACAGCGGCAAGGCTGACCTGCAAGCGGCGCTCGACATCGCCTACCAGATCGCCGACGCCATGGACGAGGCGCACGCCATGGACCTCGTGCACGGCGACCTGAAACCGTCGAACCTGATGCTGGAAGCGGATGGCAAGGTACGCATCCTCGACTTCGGCCTGGCCCGCCACATCGACCCGCAAGCGACCCAAACGACCACCCTGTGCGATCTGCAGGGCACGATCGCCTACATGTCGCCCGAACGCCTGATGGGCCGCCTGCCCGACACGCGCGGCGACGTCTACGCGCTGGGCGCCATGCTGTACGAAATGCTGGCCGGCCAGCGCCACTTCGCCCACCTGAACGGCCTGGCCCTGGCCGCCGCCCACATGCAGGCGACGGAAGCGTGGCCCGATCTGCCCGACTCCGTCCCGCCCGCCATCAACGCCCTAGTGCGCGCGATGACGGCGCACGACCCGGCCGAACGGCCACGCACCATGCGCGATGTGCGCGAGGCGATCGGAAGGCGAGACGGGGAAGCAGCGACATTGACGCCACCGATCGTAGCGGTGCCATCAGTAGAGGTGGCACCCACGTTGTCCATTCGCCTGCCGATACCGCGCAAGCGCACCTTGCAAACGGGTGCAGCGGTCGTCCTGCTGACGGTGGTAGCGGCTTGGCAATGGCCAACTATAGTGCCCACTTTAAAGTCTTTTGTCACCGGAGAAGAAGCGCCGGATCCATATTCCGAAATTGCCAGCATCGCGTCTGGAATGAAGGCGTTGCGTGCATTTGATCGTGATAGCAGCCAAAAGCAGGCGATCGAAGATTTCAGCACCGTACTTAAACACAATCCTGAACATGCAGCTGCCAATGCAGGCCTGTCGCTGGCTTTCACGCTACGCTATATGGGTACCAGCCGCGACGAAACCTGGTTGCAACGCGCGGATGTCGCTGCGAAACAGGCATTGACTACAGACGACCAATTAGCTTTGGCCCATGTGGCGCAGGCATGGGTTCTTGAACACCATGGCGAACGTGCGCAAGCACTGCAAGAGATCACCACCGCATTGAATCTGGACCCAAGCAATGCACTCGGCATGTACGGCAAGGCGCGCTTGCTTATCCAAGCACAAAAATTTGACTTGGCGCGGGAGGTAATCGATAAGGCTCTCACACTTTATCCCAAAGATACCCCTTTCATTTCGATGCTGGGCAGAATGCACTACAACCTCGGCAATTACACCGAAGCTGAAAAACTGTTTCGAACGGTGATAGAGATGACTCCTCAGGTGGCGGAGACATATGCCCAGCTCAGCGCCACGCTTGAACGCCTGAATCGTAGCGATGAGGCCCTGCATGTTCTGCAACAGGGACTGCAAGTGCATCCCGACTGGGAGCTATACACCAACCTGGGCAACGCTCTGTTTAATCGGGGCGACTATCTGGGGGCGGTACAGGCATTTAAAAATGCCGTATCGGAAAACAAAGGCAATCCTGGCAACTACCTGCTATGGGCAAACCTGGCAGATGCTCAACGCTGGGTTCCCGGCCAGCTTGAGTTGTCGCGCGACTCATATCGTCGTGCGATCACTTTGATTAAAGTCGTCCTGAAACGCATGCCTGACGACCCGAAAGCCCACTCGCGCCTCGCGCTGTATTCAGCCTATGCGGGCTTGCGAGACGATGCGCTGGAGCACTTAGCACAAGCAATCCGGCTTGCTCCCACCTTGCCAGATACGTTTTTCAGGGCGACGCTAACCTATGAGCTGACAGGTAGGCGCAACGAAGCGATCGCAACACTAAGACAGGCCATAGCGCTTGGCTACCCTCTCAACCTGATCGAATCTTCCCCTGATCTGTTGACACTCCGGCGAGATGCTCGCTACCAGAAGCTACTTATTGACATGGAAAGAAAGCAGAAAACATGACGTACGAAAAACCCTGGATGAAGTTATCTATCCACTTTGATGCAGACCAGATCACCAACCAACTCGACTATGCATTTACGTCCTGCGACGGCAGCGCTGACCCGCGCCACGGCCCCTACATGGGTGGAGTACACTTCCAGCAGGGCCAACACGTTTATCTGGAAGTCAATTGCTGTGGCAGCAAAGACAGTGGTTTCACATCCTTCCAGATTGTTGATTGTTGCCTAATCAGCGTACCTCAGCTGACCCAAATCGGCCCCGATGTCCCTACACGCTACTCCCTGCCATCACCCTTCCTGCAATCGATCGGCGCCACGTATCAGGTGCCATTGGATTTCGAGTCCCATTTATTACCGCCTGATCCAGCCCTGCCCGATCTACGCCGCATTCGCCAAGAGTGGAAACACAATCTTGACGTCGGCCAGAGCAAGGGTCGCTGGGAACTCTCGTTCGTATTGACAGTACGCATCATCCGCGGCGAACAAGACTTGCCAGAATTGCGCGTATTCAGTTTTGATCCTGAGGCTTCGGTAGGTGGGCGAGTCGAGATGTAATCTCTACAGTCCCAGACAAACGATTTGCCTCCAGCCGTGAGTGAATATCGAATAACGGCAATTCAGGTTCAGAAAATCTGGGGCGTACGACGGCAACAGCTACTGGACCTAAGCCTGAAGCCCGTCAATATGCAAACTTTCAGTTCTACCATCAGCTAGATACCCGAAGCCGCGCCCCCTCCACCGGCGCGGCTTTTTCACATCCGCACGCAATACGCCGCCCCGCCTGCCGAAAGCGGTAAAATGACGGCCTTGGACTCAAGCCTCGCCTGGCAGCGCGGCCTTGAACGCACACAGCACCACCCACAGCCCGGCAGGCACGCCTTTCCCTGCCGCCGGACCAACGACAAAGAACACATGACCACCGTCCCCAAAGAAATCAACGCCGCCGCGGCAAAGAAAAATTCGGCTGAAAAGCTCACGCCGATGATGCAACAATATTTAGGCATCAAGGAAAATCACCCGACGATGCTGGTCTTCTACCGCATGGGCGATTTCTACGAGCTGTTTTTCGAGGATGCGGAAAAAGCGTCGCGCCTGCTGGGTATTACCCTGACGGCGCGCGGCGTGGCCAGTGGCAATCCCATCAAGATGTGCGGCGTGCCGTTTCATTCGCTGGACGGTTACCTGGCCAAGCTGGTCAAGCTGGGCGAGTCGGTGGCCATTTGCGAACAGATCGGCGACCCGGCCACCAGCAAGGGTCCCGTCGAGCGCAAGGTCATGCGCGTGGTCACGCCGGGCACCCTGACCGATGCGGACTTGCTGCCAGAAAAGGCCGAGCGCCCGCTGCTGGCCATGTGCAGCATCACGCAACGCAAGACGGTGACGACGGGCCTGGCCTGGCTGTCGCTGGCCAGCGGTGCACTAAAACTGATGGAGTTTTCCGGCGACAGCAGCACCGTGGCCGCGCGCCTGCAGCAGGAACTGGAACGCATCGTGCCGGCTGAAATCCTGAGCGGCGACAATGGCAACCTGTTCGACGACTACGCGGGCACGCACATCAACCGCGTGCCGGACTGGCATTTCGACGTGGTCGGCGGCCACAAGGCCCTGCTCGACCAGCTGGGCGTAGCGACACTCACCGGTTTTGGCGCCGATGGCCTCGGCGCCGCGTTTGGCGCGGCCGGCGCGCTGCTGCGCTATGCGCAGTCGACGCAGGGACGGGGCTTGCAGCACGTGCGCTCCCTGACGACGGAAACGGAAAGCGAATTCATCGGCCTGGACGCGGCCACGCGGCGCAACCTGGAATTGACGGAAACCATCCGCGGCCAGGAATCGCCAACCTTGTTTTCCCTGCTCGACCATTGCCGCACGGCCATGGGTTCGCGCATGCTGCGCCACTGGCTGCACCATGCGCGGCGCGACCAGAACGTGGCGCGCGCGCGCCATGAAGCGATCGCCGCGCTGGCGCAAAGCGAAGCGGCGGGGCCGCTGGCCTCTACCCTGGCGCAAGTGCCCGACATCGAACGCATCACCACGCGCATCGCGCTGCTGTCGGCGCGTCCGCGCGACCTGGCCGCCCTGCGCGACGGCTTGCTGCAACTGCCGGCCCTGCGCGGCGACGTAGTCCGTTGTTATGGCCCTGGCCAGGGCGGCGAAACAGGCTTGCTGGCCGCCATCCACGCGGCCCTGGCGACACCGACCGCCTGCCTGGACTTGCTGGTGCGCGCGGTGGCGCAGGAGCCGGCCGCCATGGTGCGCGACGGCGGCGTGTTTGCCACCGGCTTCGACGCCGAACTGGACGAACTGCGCGCCCTGTCGGAAAACGCGGGCCAGTTCCTGCTCGACCTGGAAACGCGCGAACGGGCGCGCACGGGCATCGCCAATCTGCGCGTCGAATACAACAAGGTGCACGGCTTCTATATTGAAGTCACGCACGGCCAGACGGACAAGGTGCCGGACGACTACCGCCGCCGCCAGACCCTGAAAAACGCCGAGCGCTACATCACGCCGGAACTGAAAGTGTTCGAAGACAAGGCCCTGTCTGCGCAAGACAAGGCCCTGGTGCGCGAAAAACTGCTGTACGACCTGCTGCTGGCCGAGCTGGCGCCGCATATCGGCACCCTGCAGACGATTTCGCAGGGCCTGGCCCAGCTCGACACCCTGAACGCGCTGACGGAACACGCGCAGCAGCACAACTGGGCCGCGCCGCAACTGGTCGACGAGCCGTGCATCAACATCGTCGAAGGCCGCCACCCCGTGGTGGAAAAGCAGATCGAGCGCTTCATCGCCAACGATTGCCGCCTCGTCAACGAGCGCCGGCTGCTGCTGATTACCGGCCCGAACATGGGCGGTAAATCGACCTTCATGCGCCAGGTGGCATTGATCACCCTGCTGGCCTACGTGGGCAGCTACGTGCCGGCAGCATCCGCCACCATCGGCCCCATCGACCGCATCTTCACGCGTATCGGCGCCACAGACGACCTGGCGGGCGGACGCTCGACCTTCATGGTGGAAATGACGGAATCGGCCGCCATTTTGAACGGCGCCACCGAGCACTCGCTGGTGCTGATGGATGAAGTGGGTCGCGGCACCTCCACCTTCGACGGCCTGGCGCTGGCGTGGGCCATCGCGCGCCATCTGATCGACAGCAGCCGCAGTTTCACCCTGTTTGCCACGCACTACTTTGAGCTGACGCAACTGCCGGACAGTCACCCGAGCGCCGCCAACGTGCATTTGTCGGCCGTCGAACACAAGGACAGCATCGTCTTCCTGCACGCCGTGCAAGCCGGTCCCGCCTCGCAAAGCTATGGCTTGCAGGTGGCGCAACTGGCCGGTGTGCCGCAGCCCGTGATCAAGGCGGCGCGCAAGCACCTGGCGCGCCTGGAAGCGCAGGCGCTGGACGCCACGCCGCAGCGCGACCTGTTCGCCGCGCCGGCAGCCGATCCGTATGCGCAAGAGGAAGAAGAGGAAGCCGCGCCACTGGCCGCGCTGAACGCGGCGCAGCAAGCCTTGCTCGACGCCATCGCCGACCTCGATCCCGATGCGCTCACGCCGCGCGACGCGCTGGAACAGTTGTATCAGTTGAAACGGCTGGCCGCCGCATGACCATACGGCGCAGCATCGCCAGCCTGCGCCTGCTGGCTGCCGGCCTGCTGGTCGCCAGCCTGCCATGGCAAGCGGCGCTGGCCGCACCAAGCGAGCAGGCCGGCTTCGAGTTTGCCGTGCTGGGCCATTCCTTCAATGCGGGGCCGGACGATGGCCCCCTGAAAAAAGCCATCGCCGACACCAGCGCCTTCAATGCCTCCTTCGTGGTGGCCACCGGCATCAAGGCCGCCAGCGAATCGTGCAGCGACAAGCTGTACAGCCAGCGCAAGGACGTGCTGGACGCGAGCGGCCCGCCCCTGATCGTCTCGCTGTCTGCCAGCGACTGGGCCAACTGCCGCAATTCGCGCGGCAGGGTCAACGCCATCGAGCGCCTGAACCGCCTGCGCGACGTGTATTTCGCCGACGACCAGAGCCTGGGCCAGCGCAAGCTGACCCTGTCACGGCTGTCATCGACGGCGAAGTTCCGCAGCTATGCGGAAAACGCCCACTGGGAATACGGCGGCGTGCTGTTTGCCACCATCAACTTGCCCGCGAATAACAACCATTTCCTGCCGGAAGCGGGACGCAACAGCGAATTCGAAGACCGCCTGGTCGCCAACCGCTCCTGGCTGCAGCGCCTGTTCGCCATGGCGCAGCGCAAGCAGCTCGACGGCATCGTGCTGTTTTCCGATGGCGACGTGGGCGTGCTGGACGAAGACGACAATTCGCTGCTGCCCAGCTTCAGTTCGAAACAGGACGGCTTTGCCGGACCGCGCAAGCAGATCCGCACCCTGGCGAAAAAGTTCAGCGGCAAGGTCTTATTGGTCGATACGCAGCGCGATGGCGACGCGGACGGCAAGGAAGGCAAGAGCAAGAAGGCCGCAGCCAGAGCAGGCGGGCCGAAAATCAGATGGAAAGGCAACCTGGGCCACGTCAGCATCGACAACGACTGGTCCGCCATCGCCGTACGGCCCGGCAAGACGCCCTTCTTTGAGGTACGTCAACGGGCCGTCAGGCCATCGGCGCAGGCAAGAGCCAAGGCGTCGACTGTGCGCCGATAAACGTGCGCCGCAATAGATAAAGGCCGACGCAAAGTCAGCCTTTATCTATCCAACTACAGACGTCACGACGCCTGACAAAACCGTAGCGAGCGGCAGTGATTTGTGGCCGAGAAGCGCAACCGTACTCTAGTACGGTGAGCATCGCCGGCCGCAAAGCGCGCCGCGCAGTAGGTTTGGTCAGGCGTCATCAGATCAGTGGATAGGGTGGGTGCGGAAGTGGTCGCCCTCGTCGCCTTCATCATCTTCATCGCCATGGTCATGGCCGTGTGCGCCATGCACGTGGCCATGGGCGATTTCTTCGTCGGTGGCTTCGCGCACGTCAGCGACGGTCAGCGAGAAGCGCAGCGCGATGCCGGCCAGTGGATGGTTGCCGTCCAGCACGACTTTGTCGTCGGCGATATCGGTCACCGTGAAGATCATCGCTTCTTCGTCCGGCGAATCGCTTTCCGGCATGCCTTCGAACTGCATGCCCACTTCCAGCGGCTCAGGCAGGCGATTGCGTGGCTCGACCTTGACCAGGGCTGGATCATATTCACCGAAAGCATCATCCGGTTCGATCTGGATCGTGTTGGAATAGCCAACTTCCTTGCCGTCGAGCTCTTCTTCGATCTTCGGCAGGGTGTTTTCATAATCACCATGCAGGTAGACCATAGGCTGGCGGCCGTCTTCGATCAGATTGTCTTGCGCGTCTGACAGTTTGTAGTTGACAGTCACGACCGTATTTTTGGCAATCTTCATTATGCTTCCTTTCATTGTATAAGCTGGCAAATTATACCTTCACGCCGCCAACGGCAGGCGCATTCCTGCATTTCCGGTTGTTATAATGGGCGCATGAAAAAATTAACTCTCCTCGGCGATATCACGCCGGCGCAATTCCTGCGCGACTACTGGCATAAAAAACCCTTGCTGATCCGTCAAGCCGTGCCTGGCTTCAAGGCACTGTTCGATTTCAAGGCCCTGGCCGAGCTGGCCACCCTGGACCACGTCGAATCGCGCCTGGTCAGCCATGCGGATGGCCACTGGAACATGCAGCAAGGTCCGTTGACCAGCCTGCCATCGCTGAAACAGAAGGAATGGACGCTGCTGGTGCAGGGCGCCAACCTGCACAGCGCCAAGGCCGACGCCCTGCTGCGCCAGTTCCGCTTCCTGCCGGACGCGCGCCTGGATGACCTGATGGTCAGCTTCGCCACCGATGGCGGCGGCGTGGGCCCGCATTTCGATTCCTACGACGTGTTCCTGCTGCAAGGCCAGGGCAAGCGCCACTGGCGCATCGGCGCGCAGAAGGACCTGAGCCTGATCGACGGCTTGCCGCTGAAAATCCTCAGCAACTTCACGCCTGACGAAGAATTCACCCTGGAACCGGGCGACATGCTGTACCTGCCGCCCCACTACGCGCACGACGGCGTGGCCATCGGCGACTGCCAGACGTATTCGATCGGCTTCCGCTCGCCAACCTTCCAGGAACTGGGCGAGGCTTTCCTGCAATTCATGGCCGACTCGATCGACTTGCCGGGCATCTACAGCGATCCCGACTTGAAAGCGTCGGGCAAACCGGCAGAAATCCCCCGTGAAATGCTCAGCACCATCACGGAAGAAATGAACAAGGTACGCTTCACGGAAGAAGACGTGACCATTTTCCTGGGCGAACACCTGTCGGAACCGAAGCACAATGTGTTTTTCACGCCGCTGTCCAAGCCGCTGACTGTAGGCCGCTTCGCGGACGCCGCACAGAAAAAGGGCGTCGTGTTGTCGCGCAAGACGCTGATGCTGTATCGTGGCAAGAATGTCTTCATCAATGGTGAATCGTTTGCCATAGGCAAGGCCGACAAAGCGGCCCTGGAAACCCTGGCCAACGAACGCGCGCTCGATGGCACCGCCGTGGCCCAGGCTTCCGATGATGTGATGGATGCGCTATATACCTGGTATCAGGATGGCTGGATCGAACTGGCCTGAATGATGGTGGCGTAGCAAAGTGGTATGGCACGAGCAGAAATGACAGCATCTGCGCTAGCGCAATGAAACATATTATTTTTATATCGTTTTGTCGTGCTTTCGCAAATCGCTTACACTTGCTTGCAATTTGCTTCGGCAAATATTGCGATATCACAAAATAGTTGCGAATTTGCCTCTTGCTCCTATTGCGACGCACCAAAAATCGCTATAATATTCGGTTAGGAAGTTTCCGTTGTCTGGCAGGCACCACCTGGTACGAAAAGCCTTCGAAGACGACCTAACGAGCGATAATTACCGGTAATTATTCATCGCAACAATATTGATTTATTTTTTGAAATAATTAAGGAAAACAAATGAAAAAATCCCTGCTGATCGCCTCCCTGATGGTTGTTGCTCTGGCTGCTTGCAGCAAAAAAGAAGAAGCTCCTGCACCAGCACCAGTAGTTGAAACCCCAGCAGCTGCACCAGTAGTTGAAGCTGCTCCAGCTGCTGCTGCTGACGCTGCTGCTTCGGCCGCTACCGACGCTGCTGCTGCTGCTTCGGCTGCCGCTTCGGCCGCTACCGACGCTGCTTCGGCTGCTTCGGCTGCTGCATCGGCTGCTAAGTAATTTAGCACCCAGCACTAGAGAAAGCCGGCCTTCGGGCCGGTTTTTTTACGTCCGGCGTTTTATCCGCAGGATAAAACGCCGGACACAGGCATTAAAAAGGCTGGCCCCGTTTCCCGGGCCAGCCTTTTTAATGCGCGGCAGGTTTTACGACCTGCCGCTATCACCCTGCTTATTTCAACTGATCGTTCAGCAGACCCAGGATCTTCTCGGCCACTGGCGAGACGTCCGGCTGGCCTTCGTTGCTGAGGATGCTGACCAGGCTGGTCGAGCCGTTGCCGGCCTTGACCAGGACGCGGTAGCGCTGCGCTTCCTTGTCCTTGTCGGACGACGAGCCCCAGCTGAACAGTTTCGAGAAGAAACCATCTTTCTTGACCACATCCGGATCGACGTAACGCACGAAATACGTGCCTTGCGTGCGGTCGCGGTCTTCCACGGTGAAGCCAACGCGGTCCAGCGCCAGGCCAACACGGCGCCAGGCGCGGTCGAAACCTTCATCGACTTCGATTGCGCGCGCCGGCGTGGCGGCGTCGCCCACCAGCTTGGCGTGCAGCGGCTGCACAATGGCGGCATCCACGGCTGTCTTCGCCTGCGCTTCGTCGCCGGCCGCGCCCAGGCGCGTCATCAGCTTGGCCAGGAATTGCGCTTCCAGGCCCGGATCGTTGGGACGCGCGGTCCAGGTGGTGGTTTCCTTGTCGCGACCCGTGACGACCTCTTCTACGCCACGGTGGCTGATGTAGATCTCGGTCGAGCCATCGGCCAGGCGTTCCACGCGGGTACGGAACTTGTCTTTTTCACCCGTCGAGTACAGCGAATCGAAGGCCTTGCCAATGGTGCTGCGGATAAAGTCTTGCGGCACTTTGGCGCGGTTTTCATTCCATTCAGTTTCCATGATGCCAGCCGTCGGCTGGTCGATGGCGACGGTAAAGCCCGAATCTTCCCAGAACTGCTTGAGTTGCGGCCACAGCACTTCAGGCGACTGCTTGACGACCAGCCAGCGCTGGTTGCCCGCGCGCTCGACCTTCACGCCACCGGCCGTGACAGGCACGACGCCCACCACGCCGTCGGCGCCCACGACGACAGGCGTACCTGCCGTGGCGTTGCGCTGCGCGTTGTAGCCGGAAGCCGTCGCCACGCCGTTCTTCGCATCCGGCAGGGAGTAGCGGTTGTCCTGCTGCAATTGCGTCAGGTCAGGCGGCACGTCCAGAGTGCTGGCTTTCTTGACCGACTTGTAGTCGACCTTGTCGCCGCCGACTACCGAACTGATCATGCCGCAGCCCGCGAGGCTGGCTGCGATGGCGCCGATGACGATGCCGCGGACGGCGATGGTGGCAGGCGCCGATTGGTTTTTCTTGCAATTAGTCATGTCGTAACTGGATAAGAAGCTAAGTAGCAGCTGGAATCAGGGAAGGTCCGGACTGGTCAAGTCCGGGCTTGAGGTTCGGCCTTAAGACAGGATGCCGGCGTCGCGCAAGGCATCGCGCACGGTAGCATGGCAATTTTCAGCCAGTGGCACCAGTGGCAAGCGTATGCCAGCCGGCATCAGGCCCATTTCGGCCATCGCCCATTTGACGGGCACCGGGTTGGGCTCGACAAACAATTTCTGGTGCAGAGGAAAAACTTTGTTATTGATGGCGATCGCCGTGGCGCGATCACCCGCCATGGCCGCAACGCACAGTTCGTGCATGGCGCGCGGCGCCACGTTGGCTGTCACGGAGATGTTGCCGTGGCCGCCGCAGAACATCAGCGCCATGGCCGTCGGATCATCGCCCGAGTACACGGCGAAACCGGCTGGCACGAGGCGCAGCAGGTCGATGCCACGGCCGATGTTGCCGGTCGCATCTTTCACGCCGACGATATTCGGGATGGCGGACAGGCGCACGATCGTTTCGTTGCTCATGTCGGCAACCGTGCGGCCTGGCACGTTGTACAGGATCACGGGAATATCGACGGCTTCGGCGATGGCCTTGAAGTGCTGGTACATGCCTTCCTGGGTAGGACGGTTGTAGTACGGCACCACTTGCAAGACAGCATCGGCACCCGCTTCTTTCGCATAGCGCGTCAGTTTGATGGCCTCGGCCGTGGAGTTGCCTCCGGCACCGGCGATGATAGGAATGCGTCCCTTGGCATGTTCGACGGTCAACTGGATCAGTTCGCAGTGTTCTTCCACGCTGACTGTTGCCGATTCGCCCGTCGTGCCAACGATGACGATGCCGTCCGTACCCTCGGCGATATGCCAGTCGATCAGCTTGCGCAGACCTGGAAAGTCCAGACTGCCGTCTGCGTGCATCGGGGTGACGATTGCTACAATGCTGCCCTTGATCATAGTAAGTTTATAGCGCCGATAAATAAAACAACGATTGTAGCGGATAGCCCGCGCCTGTGGTGCATTCTGACATAGTATGGCCGCTCAAAACGTCGGCAGCAAGGCTGCCAACCGTGGAAAATCCGGCCGGACGGCACAAATTCGTTGCACCAAAGCAGCTTTTGGCTGTTCCACGCGCCCATCCTCGTACGCTACCACACGCAAGCCGTGCTGCACCGCCCAGCTCAGCATTTCGCCTTCCTTCAGCAGGAATTTCGGATTCGACGGCTTGCCGAACTGCTCGTTACCCTCGGCGAAAGTTTCAACCAGCAGCACGCCATCGGGCGCCAGGCTGGCCACCATCGCTTCGAGCAAAGGCCGGTGCAGATAATTGGTGACGACGATGCCGGCAAAGCGGCCGGGCGCGAAGGGCCACACGGCGCCCTGCGCCTCCAGGTCCACCAGCGAGGTGGTGATGCCCGTGCCGGCCGCCTTTTCCAGCATTTCCGGATCGTGGTCGAGCGCGATGACGGGATGGCCAAGGCTGACCAGGTGGCGCGCATGGCGGCCCGCGCCGCAGGCCAGGTCCAGCACTTCGCCGCCCGGGATCAGGGGCGCCCAGCGGCGCACCCAGCCAGAAATCGCTTCAGTTTCTATTGTTGGTTCAGTTACTTGCATCGGTACTTCCATCAATTATTTGCGACCATTCAGTTGCTTGTTTCAAGTCAATATGGCCGTCAGGGGCGTGACCAGGGTGACAAAAATGCCAATCACAAATTCGATCGCCGTCAGCAGGGCGCGGTTCAGGATGCCCGTGTACATCAGCAGCACCAGGGCGCCGAACACATACAGGCCGTAGCGCTCGATGCTGGCGTAAGGACGCGCCAGCTGCATCGGCAGCAAGCCCGTCATGATGCGTCCACCATCGAGGGGCGGCACGGGAATCAGGTTAAAGACAAACATGGCCGCATTCACGCTGACGCCGGCGCCGGCCATCTTGCGGAAAAACATGCCCATTTCCGTCGGCGGCATCACGCTGAGGACGACAAAGGCGATCATCCAGCCCAGGCCCATGACGAAATTGGCGCCAGGACCGGCAAACGCCACCCAGGCCATCTGCTTCTTCGGATTACGCAGGCGGCTGAAATCGACAGGCACAGGCTTGGCATAGCCAAACGGTACCTGGATCGTGAAATACAGTATCAAGGGCAGCAATATCGTGCCGAAAGGATCGATATGCCGGATGGGATTGAGGCTCAGCCGGCCCTCGTTCGAGGCCGTGGGATCGCCGAAATAGCGGGCGGCGTAGCCGTGCGCCGCCTCATGCAGGGAAATGGCAAACAGCACCGGTACCAGGTACACCGCAACGGTCTGGACTATCGTATTGAAATCGCTCATGACCGCGATTCTACCAGAGGCGTCCCAGGCACTTTCTTATGTTGCCATTAAAGATAGGTAAATCGAGCGCCCTGCGCCAGCCGCTACAAGCCCAGCACGGCCGGGTCGCCCCGTCCCACGCGCACCACTTCCGGCTCCGGCCCCGTCAGGTCGATCACTGTACTGGGGCCATGCGCGCAAACGCCGCCATCGACGATCAGGTCGACCAGCTTTTCCAGCCGTTCGCGGATCGTGTCGGCATCCGTCAGGCTGTCTTCGTCGCCAGGCAGGGTCAGGGTCGCACCCAGCAGGGGCTGGCCCAGTTCTTCCAGCAGGCTTTGCACGATGCGGTGCTGCGGCACGCGCAGGCCGATGGTCTTGCGCGAAGGATGGCTGAGGCGACGCGGCACTTCCTTGGTCGCCTCCAGGATGAAGGTATAGGCGCCCGGCGTGCCCGCCTTGAGCAGGCGGAACTGGCGGTTGTCCACGCGGGCATACAAGCCCAGTTCGCTCAAATCGCGGCACAGCAGGGTCAGGTGATGCTTTTCATCCACGCCGCGGATGCGGCGCAGGCGCTCGACGGCGCCCTTGTCGTCGAGCTGGCACACCAGCGCGTAGCAGGAATCCGTAGGCAAGGCCACGACGCCGCCGGACTGGATGATCTGCGCCGCCTGCTTGATCAGGCGCAATTGCGGATTTTCAGGGTGAATATGGAAAAATTGACTCATGTGTAAGCGTTCTGGCGAACCAGCTTGTTAAGTTAGCATTATTGTACGCCGCGCAGCGCGGCGATGCGTTGTTCGAGGGGTGGATGGGTGGCGAACAGCGCGCCCCAGCCGCCATTGCCGCCGCTGATGCCCAGCGCCTGCATCGATTGGGGCAGTTCGCCCGGCGGCACGCCGCCCAGGCGGGCCAGCGCATGCATCATCGGCGTCGGGCTGCCCAGCAGCTTGGCGGAACCGGCATCGGCGCGAAATTCGCGCTGGCGCGAGAACCAGGCCACGATGATGGAAGCGAGCAAGCCGAAGATGACTTCGCACACCATGACGGTGACGAAATAGCCGATGCCCCGCCCACCGCCTTCGCGGTTGTTATTTTTCAGCAGCACATTGTCGACAAAGAAACCAACAACGCGCGCCATGAAGACGACAAAGGTATTGACCACGCCCTGGATCAAGGTGAGCGTCACCATGTCGCCATTGGCGACGTGGGCGATTTCATGGCCCAGCACGGCCTCGACTTCATCGCGGTTCATGCTTTGCAGCAAGCCTGTGGAAACGGCCACCAGCGCCGAGTTTTTGAAGGCGCCCGTGGCAAACGCATTCGCGTCGCCTTCGTACACGGCCACTTCCGGCATGCCGATGCCGGCCCGTTCAGACAAGGCGCGTACGGTATTGACCAGCCACAACTCGGTCGACGAGGTCGGATTGTCGATCACGCGCGCGCCCGTGCTCCACTTGGCCATGGGTTTGCTGATCAACAGCGAAAAGATCGAGCCCGTGAAGCCCACCACCAGCGAAAACACCAGCAGGCTGCCCAGGTTCAGGGTACTGCCCCGCGCCGGATTGCCCACGCCCAGCAAGCTGAGGACGAGCGACAGCACCAGCATCACGGCCAGGTTGGTTGCGATAAAGAGGACGATACGTTTCATGGGCGATGGCTCCGAAAAACAATAATAACTAAAAGATAAGTATGCGGTCGCGACTTTTCAAGCCCGCCCAGCAGGCGCAGGCTGGCCGTGCCTTAGAACCAGTCGTGCCAGATCGGGGTCACGTTGGCAGGCAGCGGCGGCAGCTTGGCAAAATCCACGCGCGACTCGCCCGGCGCATGGAAATCCGTGCCGCGCGAGGCGAGGAATCCGTAAGCGTTGGCCAGCTGCGCGTATTCGGGATACTGGTCCGGACTGTGGCTGCCCGTGACGACTTCGATGGCCACGCCGCCGAGCTGCTTGAATTCATCGAACAGCACGCCTTGCGCCATGTCGCTGAAGCGGTAGCGGCCCGGATGGGCGATGACGGCCACGCCGCCCGCGCCGCGTATCCAGCCCACCGCTTCGGCCAGGGTCGCCCAGCGGTGCTCGACGTAGCCCGGCTTGCCTTCCGACAGGTATTTCTTGAACACGTCAGGGATGTTTGCGCACTTCCCCGTTTCCACGATGTAGCGGGCAAAGTGCGTGCGCGACATCAGATCCGGGTTGCCGACAAATTTCAAGGCCCCTTCATAGGCATCGGGGATGCCGGCCAGATCCAGCTGGCGAGCGATCTCCCGGCCCCGCGCGTCGCGCCCGGACCGTGTCTGGTGCAAGCCCTGTACGAGACCTGGATTGTTTTCATCGACTTGCAAGCCCACGATGTGCACGGTCTGGCCGGCCCACGTGATGGATATTTCCACGCCGGCCACGAAACGCATGCCCAGGTCCAGCGCGGCCGTACGCGCGGCGGCGACGCCGGACACTTCATCGTGGTCCGTCAGCGCCCACACATCGACGCCGGCCTTGCGTGCATAGGCGGCCACGGCAGCGGGCGCGAGCACGCCGTCGGAAATATTCGAATGACAATGCAGGTCGACTTTAAGCATACGAAAACAATACCCTGCACGGGCTCAGCATGAAAGAAGTTTTCATTGTACGCTGCTTGCCCGATATGGAAGTCGCGTTAGCGACACAGTTGCGCCAGCGCATTATTGCGCAAGGAAGGTTTCCACCAGGCGCGCCAGCTCCGCCGGCTGGTCATGGTGCAGCATGTGGCCCGCGTCCAGCATCATCTCGCAGCGCACATCCTTGATGCAGGCCAGACGCCGGTCGATTTCGATGCGCGCCTCTTCCTTCGGCCCCATCCACTGCCACATATTTGTGTCAATCGCCTCCACCCACAGCACGGGCGCCGTGATGCGGCGCCAGCAAGCCATCACTTCTTCCACCTGGTACAGGATGGGATTGACGCGCTTGTGTTGCGGGTCGCCCATGATGTCCCACTCGCCCGCCTCGTTCTGCGCCGACCAGTGCTCGGCCAGGAAGGCGGCGCGGTCATCCGGCAGGCGCGGATTGGTCTTTTGCAGGCGCTCGGCCACCGCGCGCTGCGAGGGATAACTGCGCATGACGGGCGGCTCGCGCAATTCGTCCAGCCACTTGGCGTAGCGGCCAGGGGCTTGCTCCGGCTTCGTCGCCATCATGCCAAAGCCTTCCAGGTTGATGAAACGGCTGATGCGCTCGGGCCGCACGCCCGCATACAGGCCGGCCACATTGGCGCCCATGCTGTGACCGAGCAGGTTCACGGGCGCATCCGGCGAATAGTGCAGCAGCATGGCGTCCAGGTCGGCCAGGTAGTCGGGGAACCAGTAGGTGTCCGATTGCGTGTAGTCGCTCACACCAAAGCCGCGCCAGTCGGGCGCGATCACGTGCCAGTCACCAGCTAACTCGTCGACGACGAACTGGAACGAGGCGGCCACGTCCATCCAGCCGTGCACCATGAACAGGATGGGCGCGCCTTCGCGGCCCCAATGGCGTACATGCGTGCGGGCGCCGCGGATGTTGATGAATTCGGAACGGGAAAGTTTCATGGGTTTCATCTCATTGCCTGCCTTGAAAGTGGCGCGGATGGCGCCACATGCTGTGTCTGTAGATAGTGCGGCATAAAAGTACGACCGTTCGATAATTATACCGGATTAGCGCACGGCGTCAGGACTTGCCCTGCAACAGCGTAAAATAGCGTACATAGTAGCTAAGCAAGTAAGTAAAACTCCCGCGTCCGGCCCAGCCCGGCGCTTCCACCACCGCCACAGGCTAACGATGACACTCTACCAATTGGGCGCCGAGGCGCCACAGATTGACGCTTCCGCTTTTGTAGCCGACACGGCCAACGTGATCGGCAAGGTGACCCTGGAAGCGAACACCTCCGTATGGTTCGGCGCCACCATCCGCGGCGACAATGAACGCATCACCGTGGGCGCCAACAGCAATGTGCAGGAAGGCGCCGTACTGCACACGGACCCGGGCTACCCGCTGGACATCGGCCAGAACGTGACCATCGGCCACCAGGCGATGTTACATGGATGCACGATTGGCGATGGTGCCCTGATCGGCATCCAGGCCGTGATCCTGAATGGCGCGAAGATCGGCAAAGGGTGCCTGGTCGGCGCAGGCGCCCTGGTCACGGAAGGCAAGGAATTTCCCGACAATATGCTAATCATCGGCTCACCGGCAAAAGCCGTGCGGGCCCTGACGGCAGACGATATCACCAGGCTACAAGGCAACGCCGTGAACTATGTGCAGCGCGGCCAGCTATTTAATACGCAACTCAAGAAGATTGGATAAGAGAATGACGACTGAAACCACGGGCGCAGTCAGCGCAGCCGTTAGCGGCCAGGATACCCTGCAAAAATTTATTTTCGACAACGCCGCCGTGCGCGGCCAGTTCATCGACGTCTCCCACACCTGGCAGGAAGTGGTATCGCGCCACGCCTACCCGACTGCCGTGAAAAAAGTGCTGGGCGAAATGGTGGCTGCCGCCGCCCTGCTGTCGGCCAACCTGAAATTCAACGGCTCCATCATCATGCAAATCCATGGTGACGGTCCCGTGCGCCTGATGGTGGTCGAGTGCGATTCCGACCTGCGCCTGCGCGCCACGGCCAAGCTGGACCCGGACGCCACCATTGCCGAGGTCGCCACCGTGCCGCAATTGCTCAACGCCACGGGCAAGGGCCGCTTCATCATCACCCTGGACCCGGCCGACAAGGTGCCGGGCCAGCAACCGTACCAGGGCATCGTGCCGCTGGACGGCGATGACATGGCCACCGTGATCGAAAACTACATGTTGCGTTCGGAGCAGCTCGACACGCGTTTGTGGCTGGCCACGGACGACAGCGTTTCGCGCGGCCTGCTGCTGCAAAAGCTGCCCCACCATGGCGGCAAGGCCGAAGCGACGCCCGTCTCGGAAGAAGATGCACTGGACACGTGGCACCGCGCCGTGATGCTGGCGTCGACCCTGAAAGAGGAAGAAATCCTGGCCACCGACATCGATACACTGATGCAACGCTTGTTTTGGGAAGAAACGATCCGCGTCTTCGACCCGCTGCACCCGAGCTTCCATTGCAGCTGCACGCGCGAAAAAGTGGGCAATATGCTCAAGATGCTGGGCGAAGAAGAAGTCAACAGCACCCTGGACGAAGTGGGCCAGGTGGGTGTGAACTGCGATTTCTGCGGCCAGCACTACGAATTCGACAAGGTCGATTGCGCGCAGCTGTTCATCACGGATGCGCCGGCCGAAGTCTTGATTCCTCCGGCAGCGAGCATTAACTAAGCTCAAGCAAGCATTACAGTTTCGCCATCATCCTTCCGCGCCGCCTTTCAGGCGGCGCAATTGTTTCCACTGTCATCGTTCCGTCATCAGTTCGTCATCAGCCCGTCACGCGCCGCCGTTACGCTGCGCAGCTTGTATTACTTTCCACTTTCCACAGGCTGATGATGAATACCCACTTGACGCTGGCCCTGCGCCGCCATTCCTTCCATGTTTTGCTGGGCGCGTGCGCCGCAGGCCTCTCCCTGCCAGCGCTGGCCCAAACGGCCGCGGCCGCGGCCGTGGCGTCCGCCGCCGCCGACATGGCCGCTGCAACGGCTGCTGCAGCCGACGACAATACCCCCATGACCACCGTGGAGATTTCCTCGCGCAAGACGCGCTCCTCCGTGGCCTTGAGCAAGAATGAAATCCAGAAAATCCTGCCAGGCACGAATCCCCTGAAAGCCCTGCAAACCTTGCCTGGCGTCAGCTTCCAGACGGCCGACCCATGGGGCAACAACGAGCAGAACCTGTCGCTGTTCGTGCATGGTTTCTCCGGCCAGCAACTCGGCTACACCATGGATGGCGTGCCGCTGGGCGACCAGCAGTACGGCAACTACAACGGCCTGTCGCCGCAGCGCGCCGTCATCAGCGAAAACGTGCGCAGCGTCGTGCTGTCGTCGGGCGCAGGCGACCTGGCCACGGCCTCGACCAGCAACCTGGGTGGCACCATCGAAACCTATTCCAGCGACCCGCTGGCCACGCAGGGTGCCAGCGTGCAGCAAACGGTGGGCAGCCACCGCACTTCGCGCACGTTTGCCCGCTACGACACGGGCGCCTTTGGCGACGGCAGCAGCGCCTACTTTTCCATCCTGCACCACGAAGCACGGGCCTGGGACTTCGATGCGCGCCAGGGCGGCGATCAGTTCAATGCCAAATACGTCAACCGCAGCGACGCGGGCAAGCTGACCCTGTTCTTCAATTACTCGGACAAGATCGAGCCGAACGAAGACAGCACCGTGCACGTGGCCGGGGAGAAGAGCGCGCCGTACACGCGCCCCTTCCTGTACCCGGACTTCAAGGCGGCCCTGAATTATTTGTCGCCGACGGGCGCCACGCCTGCTGCCGACGGCAACAATTACCGCAATTACTACAGCGATGCGCAGCGCACCGATTACCTGGCCTACGCCAAGTTCGACGCCAACCTGGGCGAAGGCACGACCTGGGCGAACCAGGTGTATTACCACAAGGATGACGGCGCGGGCGTAGTGGCCGGTCCCATCGGCGTGGCCGGCTTGCCTGGCCTGTTCAGCGTGTACTACCCGAAACAGAACCTGAAACAGGTGTTCGGCAACTCGGGCTACGCCGTGCGCACCACGGAATACGACATCAAGCGGGGCGGCTTCATTTCCACGCTGCGCAAGGAAATCGGCGAGCATCAATTGGAAGCGGGCCTGTGGCTGGAGCAGAACCGCTCGTCCGCCTACCGCCGCTGGTATGCGCTGGACGTCAACAATCCCACTTCGCCGTATGACCGCCCCAGCAATCCTTTGATCACGCAGTACGGCAGCGAGATCGACAACAAGGTGGTGCAGCTGCACTTGCAGGATGAGTGGCGCATCCGTCCCGATATCGCCCTGCAGGCCGGCTTCAAGTCCAGCCTGCAGTTTGCCGATGGCCAATTTCCCGTGCAGCCGGCCCTGGGCGCCATTTCCGGCGGCTCGACGGCCTTGCCGGTCGGCACCATCAACACGAAAAAATGGTTCTTGCCGCAAGTGGGCGCGCGCTGGGACTTCACGCCGCAAGACCAACTCTACTTCAATATCCAGAAAAACATGCGCCAGTTCGTCACCTATGGCGGCGGCGGCGCTTCGCCATGGAGCTTGTCGAGCCAGGCCGCCTTCGACCTGTTCAAGCGCGACGCCAAGCCGGAAACGGCCCTCACCTATGAAGTGGGCGTGCGCGGCAGCCATGCCCTGAACCTGGGCGCCATCACGGCCATCGATGGCCAGGTCAATGTGTACCACGTCGATTTCAGCAACCGTTTGCTGCAGATCAGCCCGACGCCCGTGATTTCCTCCATCATCGGTGGCAACCCCGTGCTGGCCAACGTGGGTAGCGTGCGTACGGACGGCATCGACATCGCTGGAACCGTGCACTTTGGCAACAATTTTTCGTTCTACAATGCCCTGTCGTACAACCGTTCGCAGTACGCGGACAATTACAGCAATGGCGCCGCGCTGGTATTGACGGCCGGCAAGAACGTACCCGGTTCGCCGGAATGGCTGAACAAGTTCGTGGCCTCGGCCACCTTTGGCGATATCGAAGTGCAACTGACGGGTGACTATGTGGGCAAGCGCTACGCGACATACACCAACGATTTGTCCGTGCCCAGCTATTTCCTGATGGGACTGGGCGTGTCGGGCAAGCTGCCGGCCATGGCCAGCTGGCTGAAAAACCCCCGCTGGCGCTTGAACGTCAGCAACCTGGCCAACCGCGAAGGTTCGCTGAACGTGGTGGTGGGTGCGGCCGACAAGACCTACAACACCTTCCCCATCGCCCCGCGCCAGGGCTTTTTGACCCTGACGGCGGACTTCTGATGCGCGAGCCTATCCTCCCGCATCGGCACTTTTCCCGCCGCAACTTCGTCCAGGCGGCCGTGGGCGGCCTGGCCCTGGCCGCCGCGCCCGGCTTTGCCGCCGGCCTGCTGGCCACGCCCCCCAGCCGCCCACTGGTGTTCGCCCACCGGGGCGCCAGCGCCCTGCGCCCCGAGCATACGCTGGCTTCGTACGCCAAAGCCATCCTCGACGGCGCCGACTATGTCGAGCCGGACCTGGTGGCCACGCGCGACGGCATCCTCGTGGCGCGTCACGAAAGCAATCTGATCGACACCACCGACGTGGCGCGCCGTCCTGAATTTGCCAGCCGGCGCGGCAAGAAGATGGTCGATGGCGAATGGCACGAGGGCTGGTTCGTCGACGACTTCACGCTGGCGGAACTGAAAACACTGCGCGCCATCGAACGGTTGCCGAAAGTTCGCACCGGCAACACCTTGTACGATGGACAATTTCAGATTCCCACCTGGGAAGAAATCATCGATTTTGTTGCAGCGCAATCTGCCGCCAGCGGACGCATCATCGGCCTCGTGCCGGAGCTGAAAAGTTCGACGTATTTCCGCGATGCGGGCCTGGCGCTGGAAGACCGTTTCCTCTCGACGATGCTGGCGCACGAATACACGCGCCGCGCGCCCATCGAGATCCAGTCCTTCGAAGTGGCGAATCTGAAATATTTGCGCGAGAAGCTGGGACGACGCGCCAACGTGCGCCTGATGCAACTGGTGGTGGGCGGCGATGTGCGCCCGATGGACGTGGTCAAAGCCGGTGGCAAGCTGACCTTCGGCCAGATGACGACGCCGGCCGGCCTGCGCGACATCGCTGCCTACGCGGACGTGGTGGCGCCGCCCACGCGGGGCGTCATCCCGCTGGGCGCCGACCAGCGCCTGGCCGCGCCCACGACCATCGTCGACGATGCGCACCAGGCCGGCTTGCTGTTGCACACCTGGACCTTCCGCCCGGAAAACCGTTTCCTGGCAGCCGATTTCCGCGATGGCAATGGCGAAAATGCGCGTAATGAAGCGGGTTCCGTGGCGGAAATGCGGCGCTATATCGAAACGGGACTGGACGGCTTTTTCAGCGATGATCCGGGCCTGGGACGCATCGCCGCCGGATAAACATTTCGTAACAAATTCATTTTGAGGGCGTGGCCAGCGGCGACGCCCTTATTATGCGTTTCTTGAATTACTGAAATTGGAATTTGAAATTAGACATATATCGCGAACTCCATTATTGTGCAATGCAACAACAGACCATTCATGGAGGGCATATGTCCACTTTTACCAACACCTACAGCAACGACGACAACTATTTCAGCAACCTGGGCCGCGCCACGCGCGCCTTCCTGGGCGCCCTGCTCGCTTCCAAGCCGTACAGCGAACTGGCGCAGAAGGAAGTCATCGCCACGACCACCAGCCATACCGAAGAACAGCGCTATGTGCGCCCAAGCAAGCGCGACATCGCCTTGCTGAACTCGGAAGCGGCCCGTTACGAAAACCTGATGCCGAACTTGGCCTCGGAACTGCGCTTCCTGGCTTCGCGCGGCTAAAAAACGTTCATGGCGGCGTTGCCTGCGCCTTGCGGTACGTTCGTACTGCCTGCCGCTTGGCGCCTTGCCCTGGACGTTTTTTAGGCTATTCAGGCACTACTAATTTAAAAGGAACTTTTATGATATTTCTCGAAACCGCACTGATCGCCGTGGCCGTCGTGGTCACCGGCATCCATTTCTACCTGATCTCGACCGGCAAAGCCCGTTTCTGATCAGCAAGCAGCAAGGCAAAAGCAGCACGCCGCGCCATGCGGCCAGTCGTGTGCAGCAGTACAGAGTAGCAATACAAGGTAGTAATGATATGTCAGCCTGGCAATCGGTCCAGGCTGGCAAGTGGGAAAGTTAGTACACCCTTAGTGTGGCGCAGCAGCGTCCACCGGCGTTTCCAGCAGTGGCGGGGTTTGTCCCTTGCGCACGATCTGCACGAAAATCTCATTCTGTTTGACCATGCCCAACTCATAGCGGGCACGCTCCTCGACGGCGCCCGTGCCATCTTTCAGGTCGCGCACTTCGGATTCGAGCTTGGCGTTTCGCGCCTTCAATTCCATGTTCTTCTTATTGGCCACCGCCACTTGGGCTTCCATGTCGGCAACACGCAGCCAGCCGCCTTTACCCAGCCAGAGGGGAAATTGGATCAGCAGCAGCAGGGCTGCCAGGGCGAGCGTAATCAGGCGCATGGGACATTCAGTTAAAAAACCGGCCGGATATCTCCGGCCGGCCAGTGGGTTTTACATCAGCTTACTTCAGATTATAGAACGCATCGCGGCCAGGGTAGCTGGCGATGTCGCCCAGGTCCTCTTCGATACGCAGCAGCTGGTTGTACTTGGCCATGCGGTCCGAACGCGACATCGAGCCGGTCTTGATCTGCAGGGCGTTCGTGGCCACGGCGATATCGGCGATGGTCGAGTCTTCCGTTTCGCCCGAGCGGTGCGAAATGACGGCCGTGTAGCCGGCGCGCTTGGCCATTTCGATGGCGGCGAAGGTTTCCGTCAGGGTGCCGATCTGGTTGATCTTGATCAGGATCGAGTTGGCGATACCTTTCGAGATGCCTTCTTTCAGGATCTTGGTGTTGGTGACATACAGGTCGTCGCCGACCAGTTGCACTTTCTTGCCCAATTCCGCCGTCAGGATCGCCCAGCCGTCCCAGTCGCCTTCGTGCATCGCGTCTTCGATCGAGATGATCGGGTACTTGTCGCACCAGGTTGCCAGCAGGTTGGTGAACTCGGTGGCCGTCAGGCTCAGGCCTTCGCCTTCCATCTCGTACTTGCCGTTCTTGTAGAACTCGGACGCGGCGCAATCGAGACCGATGGCGATCTGCGTACCTGGCTCGTAGCCCGCTTCTTCGATGGCCTGGATGATCAGCTTGATGGCTTCTTCATGATTGGCCAGCGATGGCGCGAAACCGCCTTCGTCGCCCACGTTGGTGTTCAGACCCTTCTTGTGCAGGATCTTTTTCAGCGTGTGGAACACTTCCGCGCCGTAGCGGACGGCTTCCTTGAACGACGGGGCGCCCACGGGAATGATCATGAATTCCTGGATGTCCAGGTTGTTGTCGGCATGCGCACCGCCGTTGATCACGTTCATCATCGGCACTGGCATCTGCATGGCGCCCGAACCGCCGAAATAGCGGTACAGCGGCAAGCCCGCTTCTTCGGCGGCAGCCTTGGCAACGGCCATGGAGACGGCCAGGATGGCGTTGGCGCCCAGGCGCGATTTGTTTTCCGTGCCGTCCAGGTCGATCAGGGTACGGTCCAGGAAAGCCTGTTCATTGGCGTCCAGGCCCATGATGGCTTCGGAGATTTCGGTGTTGATGTTTTCGCATGCTTGCAACACGCCTTTGCCGAAGTAGCGCTTGGCATCGCCATCGCGCAATTCCACGGCTTCACGCGAACCGGTCGAGGCACCCGACGGCACGGCCGCACGGCCCATCACGCCCGATTCCAGCAACACATCGCATTCGACGGTCGGATTGCCGCGCGAGTCCAGGATCTCGCGACCGATAATATCAACAATAGCACTCATGTCATTCTCCAAAGTTAAGCGTAACAGGGGCTGCACACTGCGTACTGATGCGCAATTGCACAAAGGGGGCAAAGAAACTCCCGGCGGGAACCATCTGGCCGGGAGCTGTCTTACGGGTAATACTGTCGCAATCGACCCGCGTTATTCCGCAGCGGCGTTGGCTTCCTTGTGCGCCAACGCTGCCTTGATGAACGAGGTAAACAAGGGATGGCCGGTGCGTGGCGTCGACTTGAACTCAGGATGGTATTGCACGCCCATATACCATGGGTGGGCATTGTCGCCCGTACGTGGCAATTCCATGATTTCGCACAAATCTTCGCTCGGCGTGCGGGCCGACACGATCATGCCAGCCGCTTCGACACGGGCCAGGTAGTGATTATTGGCTTCGTAGCGATGGCGGTGACGCTCGGTCACCACGCTGCCGTAGATCTCGGCAGCGAGGGTGCCCGGATTGACGGCACAGGTCTGCGCGCCCAGGCGCATGGTACCGCCCAGGTCCGAGTTTTCATCGCGCAACTCGACTTTACCATCGTGGTTTTGCCACTCATTGATCAGTGCAACGACAGGTTGATCCGTATCAAGGTCGAACTCGGTCGAATTCGCGTTCGGCATGCCAGCCTTGTTGCGCGCGTATTCGATCAGGGCCACTTGCATGCCCAGGCAGATGCCCAGGTAAGGGATCTTGTGCTCACGGGCGAACTGAGCCGCCTTGATCTTGCCTTCCACGCCGCGCTTGCCGAAGCCGCCCGGTACCAGGATGGCATCGTACTTGGCCAGGTTGTCGCAACCCGTCGTTTCGATTTCTTCCGAATCGATGTACTCGATGTTGACGCGGCTTTCCGTGTGGATGCCGGCGTGGCGCAGCGCTTCGATCAGCGACTTGTACGACTCGGTCAGCTCGACATACTTGCCGACCATGCCGACGGTCACTTCCGCCTTCGGGTGTTCCATCGTATAGATCAGCTTGCTCCAGATCGACAGGTCGGCCGGTGCAGGATCGAGGTCCAGCGCGTCGCAGATGATCTTGTCGAGGCCCTGGTCGTGCAGCATCTGCGGCACTTTGTAGATGGTGTCGACGTCCCACACGGAGATGACGGCCTGCTCTTCGATATTCGAGAACAGCGAGATTTTTGCACGCTCGTCTTCCGGGATGGCGCGGTCGGCGCGGCACAGCAATGCGTTTGGCATGATGCCGATTTCACGCAGCTTTTGCACCGAATGCTGGGTCGGCTTGGTCTTCAATTCACCGGCCGAGGCGATGTAAGGCACCAGGGTCAGATGGACGAAGGCCGTGTTCTTGCGGCCGGCGCGCAGGCTCAGCTGACGCGCCGCTTCCAGGAATGGCAGCGATTCGATATCGCCGACGGTGCCGCCGATTTCGCACAGGGCCACGTCGTAGCCTTCGGCGCCACGGCGGATGTAATCCTGGATTTCATTGGTGATGTGCGGAATCACCTGCACGGTCTTGCCCAGATATTCGCCCCGGCGTTCCTTGCGGATCACCGATTCATAGATCTGGCCAGTGGTGAAGTTATTCACCTTTTTCATGCGGGTGGAGATGAAGCGCTCGTAGTGACCGAGGTCGAGGTCGGTTTCGGCCCCGTCATCGGTGACGAATACTTCACCGTGTTGCATAGGGCTCATCGTGCCAGGATCGACGTTGATATACGGGTCGAGCTTGAGCATGGTGACTTTAAGGCCGCGCGATTCGAGGATCGCGGCGAGGGAGGCGGCGGCAATCCCTTTTCCAAGGGAAGACACAACGCCACCAGTGACGAAGACAAATTTGGTCATTGCAGATGGTGCCGAACGGCACGTGCGGGAAATTGAAATTATACACTAAAGCCCGCCTGCGGCGCTCCCCACGCGTGGAAATTTGCGCCAAATGCCGACTATCGCCCCGCTCCTGCGGTCTACGCACCACAAAATTACCCAATGGCAATAATTGAAATATTTCCAACTCCATACTTTGTGTGGGAGAGCGAACAGACCCTGCCGCGCTCCGGCCGCAAACTGGGATTTTTCAACGGAGGTACATCATGAGCTACGAAGAACGCGACGCCTACGGCATGTATGTCAACCGCGGCCACAAAGGCCCCGGCCCTGAACTGATGGGCGCCGACACCCTGATCGGCGACCATGTGCACAACGCCAAGGATGAACACCTGGGCGAAATCAAGGAAATCATGATCGACATGCGCAGCGGCAAGATCGCCTATGCTGTCATGTCGCACGGCGGCGTCTTCACCATCGGCGAAAAGCTGTTCGCCGTGCCTTGGGAAGCGCTGCTGCTCGACACCGTCAACAAGCGCTTCACCCTCAACGTCGACAAGGAACGCATCGAAAACGCGCCCGGCTTCGACACGGATAACTGGCCGAACATGGCCGATACCACGTGGGCCAATTCCATCCATAGTTACTACGGAACGACACCACGCGAGTATTAAACGCTGGCCTAATTTGGGGTCAGACCCGCCGGGTCTGACCCCAGCGTTAAATTAGAACCGGTACTCCAGCCCCGCCACATACGTCCTTCCCCGCGCCGTACTCATCGGCGTATTGTCGTTCGACTGCGACGGCATCGAATTCAGACGGTTCAGCGCTTCCAAATAATTCTTGTTTATGGCGTTTTGCACCGACAGGCGCAAGATACGTGCTGGGCAGCTCACTGATGTCGCACGCGCCAAACCACGCGCTGGCGATCGCGGTAGGCTGGCTGGTCTTTTCGCGCGTGTACGACAGGCGCGCATGCGCCTGCAAAAAATCGGACCAACCACCTGGCTGCCATCGAGGCGCTTGCTGGGGGAGAGTGCCGGGCTGAATGCCCGGCGGACATGCAGGAACTATTTGGCACTGGCGACGGCAGTTGCCACTGCCGGCGTGAACCACACAAAGTCCGCCTGGGACGCCAGCACCGTGGCGCCGCGCTGCGCCAGCACCAGCACGAGCGGCGCGGGGCCGCCCGTCAAGTCCTGCACGTGCAGCGGCACGCCCAGGTCCTTGTGCGCATGGTAGGCGCCGGCGATCAGCACGGCTGGCGCGGGCGCGGCCAGCAGGCGCTCGGCCATGCGGCGGTCGCGCTGCTGCTGCACCGACAACATGGCAGCCAGGCGCGGTGCGTCAATCTGGTTGTCATGCATGACACGGATGATGTCTTTCAGTTTGTCATGCACCTTGCCATCGTTGGCCAGGTTGGAGTGCTTGCCCTGCACGGCCGGCCGGTCGACAAACAGTTGCTTTATCTCGCTGCGGTCCAGGTTGGCCGACCAGACGGGATACGGCGCACGCATCACCGTCATCACCAGCTCGCCATATTGCTCCCATTTCCAGCTCGGTTGCCAGGCCAGCATCTCGGTCACGTGTTCGGGACGCACGACCGGGTCCGTCTGCAGCCACGGCTTGAGCTTGTCCACCCTGGCTTGCTGGTCCGGGTTCAGCATTTCCAGCAGCACGCTGCCTTGCGGACGCTGGCCCTGCAATTGCTGCACCAGCCATTGCTCGATCTGGTGATGGCTGAGCTGGTCATGCTGTTCGCCGATGATGAGCCGTGGAGCGGCGGCCAGCTGGGACAGCAATTGTTCGGCGCTCAGGCGCTGGCCGCTGCGCAGGTCGACGATCTCCCCCACCTGGCGCACGTCTTGCGCAGAAGCGGACGCGGCTGTCGTGTTGGCCAACGGTGCGACGCTGCTACAGGCGCTCAGCGCCAGCATGCAGGCGGGCAGGACAGCGGCGAGGGACAGGGGGAATTTCATGGCATGGCCTTTCGGGTTGAAGCTCGCATTGCAAAATAACTACTGGCGGACATTTTAATAGAAATGATTCTCATTTACAATCAATGCACGGCATACCCTGCAATTTTTTTACACCAGGCAAAAAATCAATATAGTGCCTCGGTGAAATCCCAGGGCGCGGAGTAGAATAAAAAAAACGGAGGACTAGCGTGAATCAAACTGACCAGTTGGCGGTACTGAAAAAACCGCTGCCCGCATCCCTTGCTGCCGTACTTTCCCTGATCTTTGCCGACCGCTTTTCCATGACGCAAGCCGTGCGCGAGCACCATGGCCGCGACGAGTCCAGCTATCCCCCCATGTTACCGGACGCCGTCATCTTCGCCCATTCCACCGAAGAAGTGGCGGCCGCCGTCAAGCTGTGCAGTGCGCACGACGTACCCATCATCGCCTATGGCAGTGGCACCTCGCTCGAAGGCCACGTGCTGGCCCTGCATGGTGGCGTGACGATTGATCTGTCGCAAATGAACGCCATGGTGGCCGTGCATCATGAAGACTTGACGGCCACCGTGCAGGCAGGCGTGACGCGCAAGCAGCTGAACGAGGAAATCCGCGACACGGGCCTGTTCTTCCCCATCGACCCGGGCGCCAATGCATCGCTGGGCGGCATGGCGGCGACGCGCGCCTCGGGCACGAACGCCGTGCGCTACGGCACCATGCGCGAAAACGTGCTGGCCCTGACGGTGGTGACGGCCGATGGCCGCATCATCAAGACGGGCACGCGGGCGAAAAAATCGTCGGCCGGCTACGACCTGACACGATTGTTCGTGGGCAGCGAGGGAACGCTGGGCATCATCACGGAAGTGACGGTGAAACTGTATCCGCTGCCGGAAGCGATCTCGGCGGCCGTCTGCTCCTTCCCCGGCACGGGCGAAGCCGTCAACGCCGTGATCCAGACCATCCAGATGGGCGTGCCCGTGGCGCGGGTCGAGTTTCTCGATGAAAATGGCGTCAAGGCCATCAATGCCTACGACAAGATGGCGCTGCCGCAAAAGCCATTGTTATTGTTTGAATTCCACGGCACGCCGGCCAGCGTGGCCGAGCAGGCGCAACTGGTGCAAGCCATCACGGCGGAGCACGGCGCCAGCGATTTCGAATGGGCCAGCCGCCCCGAAGAGCGCTCGCGCCTGTGGGCCGCGCGCCACAACGCGTATTTCGCCCTGCTGCAGATGCGCCCCGGCAGCCGCGCCATTTCCACCGATTGCTGCGTGCCTATTTCGCGCCTGGCCGAATGCATCCTGGCCACCAAGGCCGATTGCGAAGCGCAAGGCCTGGTCTACGCCATCATCGGCCACGTGGGCGACGGCAATTTCCACGTGCAGATGCTGGTCGACCCAAATGATCCCGCCGACATCGCCCGCGCGGAAAAGGTCAACAGCGACATGGTCACGCGCGCCATTGGCATGGACGGCACCTGCACGGGCGAACACGGCGTGGGCATGCACAAGATGGCGTTCCTGATGGAAGAACATGGCGAAGGGGCCATCGACACCATGCGCGCCTTGAAACACGCGCTGGACCCGAAGAACATCATGAATCCGGGCAAGATCGTGCGCTGGTAATAAGCCCGCAAGCAAAAACTGGGGTCTGACCCGCCGGGTCTGACCCGGCTTTGGGCTCGGGCTTATTTTTACAGCTCCATGCGCATCGGCACAAACGCGATGCCGCCCGTCTCCACCTTCGGTCCCGTGGCGACAAAGCCCAGGCTTTCATACAGGGGCAAGGCGTAGGCCGATGAATTGACGGTAAATGCCGTCACGCCGCCCCTGGCAAGCGACGCAGCGCGGGCGGCCTGCCACAGGCGGCGCGCCATGCCGCGCCGGTGCAGGGCGCGCGGCACGAACATGTGGAACAGGTGCGTGTTGTCGCGCATGGCCACCACGCCGGCCAGCGCGCCATCGATATGCGCGAGCTGGTAATGGTAATTCGGTAGCGACAAATAGTTTTCGATGGCCGGCTGGCGGCAGTGTTCGATGAACTTTTCCGCCCCCGCGCCATCCGGGTGCAGAGTCAGAAAGGGCATCAGGTCATCGATCAGGGCAACGATGGCGGGCGCATCGGCAACCAGAGCGGGACGCAGTGTCGGTTCGGGTAAAGTAGTCATGATGATAATCATGCCACCGTCTGGACGATATTGACAAGTATCAACAGAAATCGCGGCTGCTGGTGCGCAAACGCCCCAACAGATGCGACATGTCGACCAGGCGCTTGGCCACCAGGTTGCGCACCTGCCCTTCGCGCTGCCACACGCCGTACACCCCCAGCAGGGGCGCGCTCAACACTTCGCGCCGCTGGCTTTCCACCAGGTCGGGCCAGACGATGACGTTGACCGTGCCCGTCTCGTCTTCCAGGGTCATGAAGATCACGCCCTTGGCCGTGCCCGGCCGCTGGCGCACGGTGACGATGCCGCAGGCGCGCGCCAGCTGGCCATTCGTGTAGCTGGCAAGCGTCGCGGCGGGCAGGAAACGCTGCTCCAGCAATGACTTGCGCAGCAGCGCCAGCGGGTGGCGGCCCAGGGTCAGGCCTTGCGCGCGGTAGTCGCTGACGATGCTCTCGCCTTCCGTGGGCGCGGCCAGCACGGGCAAGTCTTCCTCTTGTGTGGTGGCGCGCAGCAAGTCCCTGTCGGGCACGGCGCCGGCCGCCTGCCACAGCGCCTCGCGCCGGTGGCCAGCCAGCGCGTGCAGCGCGTTGCCGGCAGCGAGCACCTGCAAGTCATGACGGTCCAGGCTGCCACGCCGGGCCAGGTCGGCCACGTCAAGAAAGGCGGCGATGGAACGCGCATCCTCGATGCGCCGGGCCGCCTCCACGCGCATGCCGAACAGACTGTTCAAGCCCAGGCGCACGGCGGGCGCGGCGCCCTGCCCTCCCTGTCCTTCCCGCTCCTCCAGCGCCGCCTCCCAGCCGCTGACGGCCACGTCGACGGGCAGCACTTGCACGCCATGCCGACGACCATCCTGCACCAGTTGCGAGGGACTGTAAAAGCCCATGGGCTGGCTGTTGAGCAAGGCGCACAGGAAGGCAGCCGGTTCGTGGCATTTCAGCCAGGAACTGGCGTACGTCAGCAGGGCAAAACTGGCCGCATGCGACTCGGGGAAACCGTATTCGCCGAAACCCTCGATCTGGCTGAAGATGGCCTCGGAAAATTCTTTCTCATAGCCATTGTCCACCATGGCATCGACGATGCGGTCATGGTAATTGTTCATGCCGCCCTTGCGTTTCCAGGCCGCCATGGCGCGCCGCAACTGATCCGCTTCGCCGGGCGTAAAATCGGCGGCGATGATGGCCACCTGCATCACCTGCTCCTGGAAAATCGGGATGCCCAGGGTGCGTCCCAGCGCCTTTTCCAGGCCCTTCGGAAACTCGACCGCTTCCTTCTGCTGGCGCCGCTGCAGATACGGATGCACCATGCCGCCCTGGATGGGGCCGGGGCGCACCAGCGCCACCTCGATGACGAGGTCGTAGAATTCACGGGGACGCAAGCGCGGCAGCATGCTCATCTGAGCGCGCGACTCGATCTGGAACACGCCGATGGTGTCCGCCTGACACATCATGTCGTAAGTGGCGGGGTCTTCGCCGGGAATATCCTGCATCCGGAATTCCTCGCCGCGCCGCGCACTCACCAGTTCCAGGGCACGGCGCAGGGCCGACAGCATGCCCAGCGCCAGCACGTCGACCTTCATCAAGCCCAGCTCCTCGAGGTCGTTCTTGTCCCACTCGATGACACTGCGCTCGGCCATGCTGGCGTTTTCGATGGGCACCAGGCGCGACAACTTGCCTTGCGCGATGACAAAGCCTCCCGGATGCTGGGACAGGTGCCGGGGAAATCCCAGCAACTGCTGCGCCAGGCTGGCCCACTGCTGCGACAATTCCGCCTCCGGGTCCAGCCCGCATTCGGCCAGGCGCTCCAACAGATCGCGCTTGCCGTCGAACCAGCGATGCGCTTTGGCCACCTTTTCCACGATGGCCAGGTCGATCCCCAGCGCCCGGCCGCTGTCGCGCAAGGCGCTTTTCGGCCGGTAGCTGATCACCACGGCCGCCAGCGCGGCCCGCTCGCGGCCATATTTCCCGTAGATATATTGAATGACCTCTTCACGCCGCTGGTGCTCGAAATCGACGTCGATATCGGGCGGCTCGTTGCGCTCGCGCGACATGAAGCGCTCGACCAGGCAATTGCCGCGCGCAGGGTCCACTTCCGTGATGTGCAGGCAATAGCAGACAGCCGAGTTGGCGGCCGAGCCCCGGCCCTGGCACAGGATGTTTTGCCCCCGTGCAAAGCGCACGATGTCGTACACGGTCAAAAAATACGGCTCGTAGGAAAGGTCGGCGATCAGTTGCAGCTCGTGCTCGATCTGCTGCTGCACGTTCGCCGGGATACCCAGCGGAAAGCGGATGCGCGCGCCCGCATACGTTTCCTCGCGCAGATACGTCGCCGGCGTGTGCCCGTCCGGCACCAGCTCGTCGGGATAGTCATAGCGCAAGCTGTCGAGGGAAAATGTGCACATCCTGGCGATGCGCACGGTTTCCGCCAGCGCTTGCGGCGGATACACATTGGCCAGGCGCAAGCGCGCGCGCAGATGCTGCTCGGCATTTTGCGCCAGCGCATAGCCGCACTCGCCCACCGGCTTGCCCACGCGAATCGCGCACAGGGTGTCGAGCAAAGGCTTGCGCGAACGCACATGCATGCACACATGGCCGACGGCCACCACGGGCAAGCCCAGCGCCTGCGCGGTGTCCTGCACGGCGCTGCGGTGGGCGTCATCCTGCGCCCGCTGCAGCAAATTCAGGCCGATCCAGCTGCGCTCGCTGCCAAAGGTGGCCACCATCCACTCTCCCTGTGCGCGCACGGCTTCCGGCTGGGCCGGATAGCCGGGCAGCAAGATCATCAGACAGCCGGGCAAACCCTGCAAATGGGCAAACTCGGGCGAGGGCACGGCGAAATCTTCGGGCGTCAGCAAATATCGCCCCTTGGCCGCCCGCGTGCGCGCCATGGTGATCAGTTCCGACAGATTGCCGTAACCGTCGCGATCCCGCACCAGCGCCAGCAAGGACAGCGCCGCACTACCGTCGGCCTGCGTCAAATGAAAATGCGCGCCGATAATCAGGGGAAAACCGGCCCGCTTGGCTGTCGCATGGGCGCGCACGACGCCCGCCAGCGAACATTCGTCCGTGATGGCCACCGCCTTGTAACCGAGCTGTACAGAGCGCGCCACCAACTCTTCCGCATGCGAGGCCCCATGCAGGAAGCTGAAATTGCTCAGGCAATACAACTCAGCATACTCGGGTAAGACTGCGCCCCACATGATCTACCTCAATACTGTATATAAACACAGTATATTATACGCATCTTGGATCGGGCTTATCGTTTATGCTGATGTTTTACCTTGCATCGTCTCCACCATGATCGTTCATCTCTTGAAATGTTTCGGCGCCGCCCCCGGTGGCGGCAATACGGCGCTGGTCGTGGAAAACGACCATGGCAGCGAAACGGCGCGCCAGCAGTTCGCCCGCGAACGCCAGGTCAGCGCCTGCGTCTTCATCGACCGGCAAGCGGACGGCGGCATCGTGCTCGACTATTTTTATCCGCACACGCGCAGCCCCCTGTGCCTGCATGCCACCCTGGCGGCCGCACATGTGCTGCTGACGGCGCCCTGCGCCCCGGCAACCCTGACGGTGAGCACGGCCATGCGCGGGCAAGCCTTGCTGCTGGTGCGCCGCGCGGAAGGTATGTCGCATGGATTATTTATTGGCCTGGCGCCGCAACCCTCGCCTGCCGTCATGGTGGAAAAGTATATCCCGTCAGAACTCATGGGCCAGCACATGCACTTGCTGTCGCCGCCCGTGATCGCCTCGGTCGGCAGTCCGAAGCTGCTGCTGGAAGTGGCAGACCTCACCACCCTGCGCGCGCTGCGGCCGAACCTGGAACTGATCGCCGACTGGAGCGCCTTGCACAAGGTCAACGGCTGCTATGCGTATTGCCGCACGGGCGAGAACACATACGAAGGGCGCAACTTCAACCACCTCGACCCGGCGTTGGAAGACAGCGCCACGGGCGTGGCGGCGGGCGCGCTGGCAGCGTATTTGCAACAGTCGCTGCGCCTGCATCAGGGCCACGTGACGCAGCAACCCTGTTTGATCGACGTGCAATACAGCCCCGGGGAAATCCTGGTGGGCGGCATGGTGCAAGCGAGCACCTGAACGGGGCACTGCGCACCAGCGCAAGGCAAGCCAGGCGCTGAACAAAAGATAGTCAACCAGGAAACAACAGTTACAACAGATTTGTAATAACAAAACAAAGTATCGCTGGTGGAGGATGAAATGATGGCACTAGAATCAAGTCACAATACCACTTGGAGACACCGCGTGCCGACCCTCACCACCTTGCGTAAAGCCATTCTCATCAGCCTGTACGGCAGCACTGCCCTGGCCGCGTTCAGTCCCGCCGCCATGGCCCAGACCACGGAAGCGGGCGCCACCGATGGTCCCGTGCAAACGGTCAGCGTGGTCGGCTCGCGCCGGGTCACCAGTTCCGCCACCGACACCATGGTGCCGGTCGATATCATTCCGATTTCCAGGGTGGCCGAGCAAGGCGGTCAGTTTGACCTGGCGCAATCGCTGCAATACATCTCGCCCTCGTTCAACTCCACGCGCCAGACGGGCGCCGACGGGGCCGACCTCGTCGATTCGGCCGCCCTGCGCGGTCTCGGTTCCGATCAGACACTGGTGCTGGTGAACGGCAAACGGCGCCACACGACGGCCCTGGTCAACCTGTTCGGCGCGCGCAACCGCGGCAACACGGGCACGGACATGAATGCGATTCCTTTGCTGGCGATCAAGAACGTGCAAGTACTGCGCGACGGCGCCGCCGCCCAGTACGGCTCGGACGCCATTGCCGGCGTGATCGACATCGAACTGAAGAAAAGCCTGGGTTGCGAAGCGGTGGCCGGCTACAGCCAGTACTCGGCCGGCGACGGCAAGAACTACATGACCTCCGCCTACTGCGGCATCGCGCTGGGCGACAAGGGTAGCTTGGCCATCACGGGCGAATACCTGGACCGGGGCCGCTCGAACCGGGCCGATGCGGACAGCATGCGCATCATCGGTGACACCAAGGCCAAGAACAAGACCCTGTACATCAATGGCGACTACGCCACCAGCGCCACGGGCAAACTGTACTTCACGGCCGGCGCGCAGACGCGCGATGCATCCAGCGCCGCGTTTGGCCGCGGCGGCATCGGCAGCGACGACATTCCGTCGCGCAATTCGGCCGCCATGTATCCGGACGGTTTCGTACCGTTCATTAACGGCAAGATCGACGACCAGTACGCCACCATCGGCCACCGCAGCCAGATCGGCGAATGGCATGCTGATTTTTCGCAAACCTATGGCTACAACAAGATGCGCTACGACATCAGCCATACCTTGAACGCCTCGATTGCCAACCTCGACTTGATGAACGGCGGCAAGGGCGTCAGCGCCAGCAGCTACGACGCGGGCGGCTTCTCGTTCCAACAGCTGACCAGCAACGCCGATTTCAGCCGCTTTTACGATACGGTAATGAGCGGCATGAACGTGGCTTTCGGCGCCGAATACCGCAGCGAGGAATACAAGATCATGGCCGGAGAACCGGGCTCCTACATCGACGCCGACGGCGTGGGCATGGGCGGCAATGCGGGCAGCCAGGGTTTTCCCGGCTTCCAGCCAGGCGATGCCACCAAGGCCAAACGCCACAGCATCGCCGCGTATGCCGACGTGGAACTGGACTGGACGGAACGCCTGAAAACCCAGGCTGCCCTGCGCTATGAAAAATTCAGCGATTTCGGCTCCACCGTGACGGGCAAACTGGCCGCCAGCTATAAAGTGGCACCGAATGTGCTGCTGCGCGGCTCGGCCAGTACGGGCTTCCGCGCGCCATCCTTGCAGCAAGTTTATTTCTCGTCCACCTTCACCGACTTCATCGGCGGCGTGCCCACGGACGTGGTGCTGGCCCCCAATGGCGGCACCGTCGCCAACGCAGCCGGCATTCCCAAGTTGAAAGAGGAAAAATCCACCAGCTTCACGTTTGGCACCACCTGGACGCCGACACAAGCCATTTCCGTCACGGCTGACTTGTACAATATCAAGATCAAGGACCGCATCGTGCTGTCGGGCCGCTTCAATGCCGACAACTATCCGGACCTGGCGGCACGCCTGGCGCTCTTGGGCGTGGGCGAGGCGCAATTCTTCGTCAACTCCATCGACACGCGCACGCGCGGCCTGGACCTGACGGCCTCGTACAAGGGCGAACTGGCCGGCAACCGCCTGAACACCTTCCTGGCCTTGAACCTGAGCAAAACGGAAGTGACGAAGGTCAAGACGCCCGCCTCGCTGACGGGCTTCGAGGATGTCTTGCTGTCCGAGCGCGAACGCCTGTTCATCGAACAGGGCGGCCCCCGTGCGAAGGCCACCGTGGGCTTCGACTACATCACGGGCAAGCTGGAATCGGACTTGCGCATCATCTATTTTGGCCCGCAAACCCTGGGCACCTTCAGCGGCACGGCCGCCGGCGTGCCCAACGCCCACTACGCAGCCAAGACCTCGGCCGACCTGAGCTTTACCTACAGCATCAACAAAAATACCAAGCTCACTTTCGGCGGCAACAATATCTTCAACGTCAAGCCGACCACGCAAAACGCGGATGAAACGGACAACGGTTTCAAATACGACAGCGTGCAGTTCGGCCTGAACGGCGCCTCGTACTTTGGCAGGCTGTGGGTGAAGTTCTGATCACCGTGCCCGCCTGAAGAAACAGCGGCTGCGCCAATATGGGCAGCCGCTGTTTTTTTTGTGCGCAGATCAATACACTGCTGCCCAAGATGGATTGTCGTTAGCCTTGGCGAGAAATAAGCCACTGCCGGCCTGCAAATGACGTGGGATGGTGAATCGTAAGCCATCGCCGGCAAACTCCGTCCCCTCACGTCACACAGCATGAACAGCCCGGCAGTCCTGCCCCAGCGGCTCCCGGCGGACACGGCCGCAGTGAACAATCTTTGCCCTGCGGCGGAAAGAACGGATAATAGCGCCTAACTCATCAGCACAGTATTGGATTACCTCATGGAAATTAAAGTCAACTTTCTCGACAAGCTGCGTCTCGAAGCCAAGTTCGACGATTTCACCGTCATCGCAGATCAGCCCATCCGCTACAAGGGCGATGGTTCGGCGCCTGGCCCGTTCGATTACTTTTTAGCATCATCGGCACTGTGCGCAGCGTACTTCGTGAAGTTGTATTGCGATACGCGCAATATTTCCACCGAAAATATCCGCCTGTCGCAAAACAATATTGTTGATCCGGAAAACCGTTACCAGCAGATTTTCAAGATCCAGGTCGAATTGCCGGCCGATATCTCGGCCAAGGACCGCCAGGGCATCCTGCGCTCGATCGACCGTTGCACGGTGAAAAAAGTGGTGCAGGCGGGGCCGGAATTCGTCATTGAAGAAGTCGAGAACCTGGACGCCGATGCGCAGGCCTTGCTGACCTTGAATCCGGATCCGGGTGCGAGCACCTATATCGTCGGCAAGGATTTGCCGCTGGAACAGACCATCGCCAATATGTCGGGCCTCCTGGCGGGCCTGGGCATCAAGATTGAAATCGCCTCGTGGCGCAACATCATTCCAAATGTATGGTCGCTGCACATCCGTGACGCGCACTCACCCATGTGCTTTACCAACGGCAAGGGCGCGACCAAGGAAAGCGCGCTGGCGTCGGCCCTGGGCGAGTATATCGAGCGGCTCAGCAACAACCATTTCTACGCGGGGTCTTTCTGGGGTGTCGACATTGCCAACGCGCCATTCGTGCATTACCCGAACGAACGCTGGTTCAAGCCGGGCCGCAAGGATGCGCTGCCGAAGGAGATTCTCGATGCCTACTGCCTCGATATCTACAACCCCGATGGCGAGCTGCGCGGCTCGCACCTGATCGACACCAACTCCGGCAATGCGGAGCGCGGCATCTGCTCGCTGCCGTATGTGCGCCATTCCGATGGCGAGGTCGTGTATTTCCCGTCGAACCTGATCGAAAACCTGTACGTCAGCAATGGCATGAGCGCCGGCAATACCCTGGTCGAAGCGCAGGTGCAATGTCTGTCGGAAATTTTCGAACGGGCCGTCAAGCGCGAAATCCTCGAAGGTGAAATCGCCCTGCCCGACGTGCCGCAGGAAGTGCTGGCGAAGTATCCGGGCATCCTGGCCGGCATCCAGGGCCTGGAAGAGCAAGGCTTTCCCGTGCTGGTGAAAGATGCGTCGCTGGGCGGCGTGTACCCGGTGATGTGCGTTACCCTGATGAACCCGCGCACGGGCGGCGTGTTTGCCTCGTTCGGCGCACACCCGAGCCTGGAAGTGGCGCTCGAGCGCAGCCTGACGGAATTGCTGCAAGGGCGCAGTTTTGAAGGCTTGAACGACTTGCCGCAGCCGACGTTTGCCAGCGAAGCCGTCACCGAGCCGAATAACTTCGTCGAACACTTCATCGATTCGAGCGGCATCGTCTCGTGGCGCTTCTTCAGCGCCAGGGCCGATTACGATTTTGTCGAGTGGGATTTTTCCGGCCACGGCGAGAACTCGAATGCCGAGGAAGCGGCGACCCTGTTCGGCATCCTCGCCGACATGGGCAAGGAAGTGTACACGGCCGAGTATGACCAGCTGGGCGCCATCGCCTGCCGCATTCTCGTGCCCGGTTATTCGGAAGTGTATCCAGTCGAGGATTTGATCTGGGACAACACCAACAAGGCGCTGCTGTTCCGCGCCGACATCCTGAACCTGCATAATCTGGACGATGCCAGCCTGGAAGCGCTGCTGGAGCGCCTGGAAAACAGCGAGCTCGACGAGTACGGCGACATCGCCACGCTGATCGGCATCGAGTTTGACGAAAACACGGTGTGGGGCCAGCTGACGACGCTGGAATTGAAGCTGCTGATTCATCTGGTCCTGCAGCAATTCGAAGAGGCGAAAGAGCTGGTGGAAACCTTCCTGCAGTACAACGACAACACGCTCGAGCGCAAGCTGTTCTATCAAGCCTTGAACGTGGTGCTGGAAGTGGAACTGGACGACGAGCTGGAGCTGGATGATTACGTGGTCAATTTCCGCCGCATGTTTGGCGACGCCCGCATGGACGCGGTGCTGGGCTCGGTGGACGGCAGCGTGCGCTTCTTCGGCCTGACCCCGACCAGCATGCAGCTGGAAGGCCTGGACAGGCACCAGCGCCTGATCGACAGCTTCAAGAAATTGCACGCGGCGCGCGCCAAGGCTGCGGCCCGCTAAGGTGACTAGCCAGGGATGGACTTGCAACAGTTCATCCCTGGCGACAACAAGCTGACGACAATCAGCCGGCCAGCGCCGCGATCTCCTTCTGCATGTTTTCAATGGCCCGCTCGTTGTACTGGTCGGCGAAATACGCATCGCCAAACAGCTGTCCCGCCTGTGCCTTGGCGCACAGGTGCTGCAGCGCCAAGCCCCGCTGCTCGTTGAAGCGCACGGGGTCCACATGCGCGTATTCACGGCCGATGGCTTGCGTGTAGGCGTGGTACACCTCTTCATCCTGACCGAGGATGGCCAGGTCGGCGCTGAGCATGGCGTCCTTCAGCGCGTGGCTGATGCCGGGTCCCTGGAAATGGTCGGTCACGCGTATCAATTGCGCCACATCAAGGTTGTCGCCCGCATCGAGGCCGCTGGCCAGCCACAGCTGGGCGCTGGCCTCTTCGCTCGAATACAGGGCGTCTTCGTCGTGGCTGTAGACGGCGTCATGGAACCAGAAGGCTTTTTTGACCAGCGCGCTGTCGCGTTTGGGCGCATTGGTATTGTCCGCCCACACGCGGATTTCCGACAGGCCGTGCACCAGGTGGTCGAGGTTGTGATAGTGGCGGTCCGTGCCGCCATACGCCTGCGGTCCCGTCAGGTACGCGAACCAGTGATCCGCCAGCGCGATGTCGGCTTGCGAGGCGCTGGCGTAATTCCACAGCGCTTCCCACTCCTTGCGCAGGCAGTCGAGTATCCACGCCTGGTAGGCCGGGCCTGGGACGAATTTTTTCATGGTCCAGTTCCAGCCCACGGGGCCTTCCAGCGCCTTGACGAAGCTGGAGCTGACGGAGCCGAGGTCGCGCGGCGGCATGACGAAAATCGTCTTGGCGCCAGCAAGCACGTCCACATTGGTTTGCTGGATCAGGTTTTCATAGTCGAAATCGGCCGTCGTGCGGATGCCGCGTATCAGATAATCACAGCCATGCTTTTTCGCCGCGCGCGCCGTGTAGTCGCCCTTGACGATGACCACCTGCACATTGTCCCAGCCGCACTCGCGCGCGCTCTGTTCGATGATGCGCTTGCGGTCTTCGGCAGGGAATTGAGGGCGCTTGGCGGGGTTTTGCGACAAGAAGACGATCACCTCGTCGGCGAGCGAACGCGCTTCGCCGATCACCCACATATGGCCGTTGGTGATGGGGTCGAGGGTTCCTGAAAATCCGATTCTCTGCATGCTGCGCTCCGTGGTCTGGTTCTGCTTGTTTCGCAGACAATATAGGGCCACGGCGCGCACGTCAATGCACCAGGTTAAAGATCCGCCTCATGCAAGGGCGAAGTGGAGGGAAATCTGCCTCATTTTTTCGCCACCAGGGGGAATTCCACGCGCACGCACAGGCCGCCCAGGCGCTCGGATTTATCCAGCACCAGACGCGCGCCATGGCGTTCGGCGATGGCCTTGATGATGGCCAGCCCCAGGCCGCTGCCGTTGGCGTCCGTGCCGGGCACGCGGTAGAAGCGGCTGAAGACGCGCTCGCGCTCTTCGGGCGGGATGCCGGGACCGCTATCTTCCACGGACAAGGTCACGCCGACGGGGCTGGCGCGCAGGTCGATATCGACAGTGCCGCCCTGCGGCGTGTACTTGATGGCGTTGTCGACCAGGTTGCGCAGCATGATATTGAGCGCATCGGCCTGCCCCGCCACCTTGGCCGCGTCCATGTGGTGCAGGCCCAGGTCGATCTTGCGCGCTTGCGCGATGCCGGCCATGTCGCCCAGCGCCCGCTTGACGACGTCGTTCAAGTCCACCGCCTGCAACTGGTCGCCGCTGGCGGCGCTCGCTTCCTGGCGCGCCAGCACCAGCAATTGCTCGACCAGGCGCGTGGCCCGCTCGATGCCGGCACTCACGCGGGAAATCGCCAGGCTGCGTTTTTCCTCGGATTCGGCCCGTTCCAGGCTCAACACCTGCAGTTTCAGGGCCGCCAGCGGCGTGCGCAATTCATGCGCGGCGTCGGCAACAAAGTGCTGCTGCGCGTCGAACGCCGTTTTTACGCGGCCGAACAGCAGGTTCAATTCATGCACCAGAGGGCGCACTTCATCTGGCAAGCCCGCTTCCGAGACGGGCGACAGATCGTCCGCCTGGCGCGCCGCCACCTGCTTGCGCACGCGCGAGACGGGCGCCAGCGAACCGCTGACGACCCACCAGACGACCAGCATCAATATCGGCGCCATCAGCGCGATGGGGCCCACCGTGCGCAGCGCCAGGCTGCCGGCCATGCGCTTGCGCACGGCCATGTCCTGAGCGATCTGCACGGTCTGGGAACTGGTTTGCACGGAGAAGATGCGATAGGTGGTGCCGTTGGCTTTCACGTTGGAAAAGCCCAGCACGGCGCGCTGCGGCAGTTCCGCGCGCGTGATCGAGCGGAACACCTGCACGCCGTCCGGCGTCCACACCTGCACCACCATGTCGTTGTTGACGGGGTCGGCCGGCAAAGCTTGCGCATGGTTGGCCAGCGGCGCGCCGGAGCGCAGCGACAGGGCCATCTGCTGCATGTGGTAGTCAAAAATCTGGTCGGCGTCGTACAGGGCGCTGCGGTAGGCGATCGACGCCTGGGCCAGGGCCGCCATGATGATGGCCGCCAGCAAAAACCACAGCAGGCGGCCGCGCAGCGAGTGCGTCACCGTGACCTTCATCCTCATGCCTTGGGCACCATATAGCCGAGGCCGCGCACGTTCTGGATCAAGTCGCTACCGAGCTTCTTGCGCAAGCCATGGATATACACTTCCACGGCATTGCTGTTGACTTCATCCTTCCAGCTGTACAGTTTTTCTTCCAGCTGCGCGCGCGACAGCACGATGCCGGGGCGCGCGATCAAGGCTTCCAGCACGGCCCATTCGCGCGCCGACAGGTTGACGGGATGGCCCTCGGCGATCACTTCGCGCGTCAGCGGATTAATACTCACGCCCTGGTGTTCGAAGATCGGTTCCGGCCGCCCCGAGGCGCGCCGCAGCAGGGCGCGTATGCGCGCCAGCAATTCATCGAGGTCATACGGCTTCAGCACGTAATCGTCGGCACCCGCGTCGAGGCCCGCGATGCGCTGCTCGACGGCGTCGCGCGCCGTGGCCACCAGCACCGGGGTGTCGAGCTTGCGCAATCGCATCGAGCGCAGCACGTCAAGACCATCCTTGCGCGGCAAGCCCAGGTCCAGCAGCACCAGGTCATAGGTTTGCGTCTGCAGGGCCGTGTCGGCCATGTCGCCATCCTTGACCCAGTCCACCGCGTAATGCTCGGCGCGCAGCAAGTCAAGCACCACCTCGCCGATCATCGTGTCGTCTTCTACCAGCAATAAGCGCATGGCTTGCCTTTCTGTTTCGTTATGCTCGCTTTCACCCCAAAAGATGAAAGGCTGGGGTCAGACCCGGCGGGTCTGACCCCGGTGCTAATGAGTTAACCTAATCGCACGGGAATAAAAATCTTATCCGGTCCCCGCTGTATCAGCAAGGCCACCGACTTGGCGGATTTTTCCACCACGTCGCGCACCTGTTCGACCGTGTTGACGGGACGGCCATTGACCGACAATAGCACGTCGCCCGGCTGCACTCCGGCATTCGCGGCCGCACCGCCAGCGTCTTCCACCAGCAGGCCGGCGCTGATGCCCGCCTCGCGTTTTTCATCCGATTGTAACGGACGCAGCGCCAGGCCCAGCTTTACCTTGCCGGCCGCGCTGTCGCTTTTCGCCACTTCGGCCACCTTGTCGGCGGCATTGGCCAGGGTTGCCGTCAGGCTGACGATCTTGCCGTCACGCCAGACATCCAGGCTGATCTTGTCGCCTGGCAAGGACGTACCCACTAGAGCCGGCAAGTCGGCCGAGCCGATGATGCGCTGGCCATTCACCTTGCGCACCACGTCGCCCGACTTCAGGCCTGCCTTGTCGGCCGGGCTACCCCGCTCCACGTTGGCGACCAAGGCGCCTTCCGGCGTGGCCAGCTTGAACGAGTCGGCAAAACCCTGGTTCACTTCCTGCACCGTCACGCCCAGCTTGGCATGGCTGGCCTTGCCCGTGGCGACGATCTGGTCCTTGATGCGGCCGGCCAGGTCGATCGGGATGGCGAACGACAAGCCCTGGAAGCCTCCCGTCTGGCTGTAGATCTGCGAATTGATACCCACCACTTCGCCGCGCGTATTGAATAGCGGACCGCCCGAGTTGCCGGGGTTCACTGCCACGTCGGTCTGGATGAAGGGTACATTGCTGTCGTCAGGCAGGGAGCGTCCCTTGGCGCTCACCACGCCCGCCGTTACCGTGCTGTCGAAACCGTACGGCGAACCGATGGCCAGCACCCACTCGCCCACTTTCAGGTCGCTCGAATGACCGAGCGGTACGACGGGCAGGTTGTTCGCGTCTATCTTCAGCACGGCGATATCGGTCTTCGGATCCGTGCCCAGCACCTTGGCGCGGAATTCGCGGCGGTCGTTGAGCTTGACGGTCACTTCGCGCGCATCACGTACCACGTGGGCATTCGTCATGATGACGCCATCCGGGCTGACGATGAAGCCGGAACCGAGGCCGTGCGTGGGCACGTCGCGGCCACCGCGCTGCCCTCCTTGCGGCCCCTGGAAGCGGCGGAAAAATTCGAAGAAGGGGTCGTTGCCGAAATCGTCGTTGCCGGCCTGGGCCGAGGGGTCGTAAGCCACCTTGGTGCTGCCCGTGACGCTGATATTGACCACGGCCGGGCTATTGCGCGCGGCGATCTGGCTAAAGTCGGGCAAGGCCACCAGCGGTGCGGCAGCGGCAGGCGCCACGGCGGCGGCCACCGGGGCGGCCGGCGCGCTGGCGGCGGCATTCGCGCCTGCATTGTTCTGATGGATCACCATGGCGCCGCCGGCGCCCAGCACACCGATCGCGGCCAGCGCGGCTACGGTGCGTTTGATTTTCAGCGATGCGGTATTGGTTTGCTGTTCCATGAATTGCTCCTCATTCAATGAGATTTTGATGTATGCAATAGTGGGCCACGAGTCTTAGGCTGTGCTTAACATTTTTCTATTTAGAAACAGGCGCTGGCGCCTTTAAGCAGGGTTTAATCTTGCGTGCTGCGCACACCTCGCATGGCGGGCGATGAAGGGCCCGAACGGGCTCTGGACGTGACACTGGCCGGATCAACCGGCCAGTATTTTACTGCATGGGGAGGGGCTAGCCCCTCCCGGCTATGCCAGCGCGTGGCGCCGACATCAGCTCAGCTCAGGCTGCCTGGCGCTGTTCCAGCGCATTCACGTTAGCGGCGGTGGCGTAGGTGTCGCTGCCGGTGCCGATCTCGATCTTGCGCGGTTTCAGCGCTTCCGGCACTTCACGCACCAGGTCGATGGTCAGCATGCCGTTTTCAAACGTGGCGCCCGTGACCTTCACATGGTTGGCCAGCTGGAAACGCTGTTCGAAATCGCGGGCAGCGATGCCGCGGTGCAAGAACGTGCGCTCGACGCCATCTTTCTGCTTGCGGCCCGTGACGTGCAGGGAATCGCGTTCGGTGATGATGTCGATCTCTTCGCGCGAGAAGCCAGCCAATGCCATCACGATCCGGTATTTATCTTCCGACACCAGTTCGATGTTGTAGGGTGGATAGCTCGGTTGCGCATCGGCGCGCTGTTCATTGAGCAGTTGTGCCAGGCGGTCAAAACCAATGGCGGAACGATACAGGGGGGCAAGGTCAAAAGTACGCATGATAAATATCCTTTTCAAATGAAGCGATAAGAGGGGCGGACCTCACCGTGAGCATCCGCCTGTTACCGATATACGGCCTGTCCAGCCCCTTTCAAGGCCTTGAAATTGGCGAAAAACGCCCCAGTCAGCCCCAAATTTGTAAGAAATTTTTACAGAATGCTAGACTCGGCCTTTGCCATCCAGCCCGCCGCCCCATGTCCCGCGCCTTCCTGTCTTTGTCCTTCTCCCTTCTCGTTTCCGCCGCGGCCCAGGCCGCCACGCCCGCCCCCATCGTGCTGCACGTCGATGCTAGCAATGTGGCGCAGCAACTATTCAGCATCCGCGCAAGTATTCCCGCCGCGCCCGGCAAGCTGACCCTGCTGTATCCACAATGGGTGCCCGGCAACCACGGCCCCAGCGGCCCCCTGAACCAGCTGGCCGGCCTGCGCCTGTCCGCCAACGGCCAGCCTCTGGAATGGCGGCGCGATCCCGTCAACATGTTCGCCTTCCACGTGGAGGTGCCGGCCGGCGCCGGCAGCGTGGAAGCGCAATACCAGTTCCTCTCGCCCGTCGACACCAGCCAGGGCCGCATCACCATGACGGGCGCCATGCTGGGCGTGCAATGGCATGCGATGACCCTGTATCCGGCCGGGCGCGCCGCGCGCGACATCTTCGTGCAACCGAGCCTGACCCTGCCGGCGGGCTGGGAATTTGCCAGCGCCCTGGAAGTGCGCGCGCGTACGGCCACGCCGGCCAGCCAGCAAGTCGATTTCGAACCGCTGGACCTCGACACCCTGGTCGACTCGCCCGTCTTCGCGGGGCGCCATTTCGAGCGCATCGACCTCGACCCGGGCGCGCAAGTGCCCGTACACCTCAATGTGATGGCCGACAGCGCCGACAGCCTGGAAGCGACGCCACAGCAAGTCGAAAAACACCGCGCCATGCTGCAGCAAGCCTACAAACTGTTCGGCGCGCGCCATTACCGCCACTATGACTTCCTGCTGGCCCTGAGCGACGAGTTCGGCGGCATCGGCCGCGAACACATGCAGTCGAGCGAAAACGGTGTCAAGCCCGGCTATTTCAGCGACTGGGACAAGAACGAAGCGGAGCGCGTGCTGCTGCCCCATGAGCTGACGCATTCGTGGAACGGCAAGTTCCGCCGCCCCGCCGGCCAGGACACGCCCGACTTCAACACGCCGCTGCAAAACAGCCTGCTGTGGGTCTACGAAGGCCAGACCCAGTACTGGGGCAATGTGCTGGCGGCCCGTTCCGGCCTGGTGGCCCCGGCCCACATGCGCGAGCTGTTCGCCGCGACGGCGGCCCATTACGACGTCATGCCGGGGCGCAGCTGGCGCACCATGCAGGACACAACGAACGACCCCATCATCAATGGCCGGCGCCCCATCGGCTGGAGCAGCTGGCAGCGCGACGAAGATTACTATATGGAAGGCGCGCTGGTCTGGCTCGACGTCGACACCACCATCCGCGAACTGTCGGGCGAACGCCGCTCGCTCGACGACTTCGCGCGCAGTTTCTTTGGCGTGCAGGATGGCAGCACCACACCCCTGCCCTACACGTTCGAGGACGTGGTCGCTGCGCTGAACGCCGTGCAGCCGCACGACTGGGCCGCGTTCCTGCGCCGCCTCCTCGATGGCCACGGACCCGGCGCGCCGCTCGATGGCCTGGCCCGCGCCGGCTGGAAACTGGTCTACCGCGACACGCCCACTCCCTTCCTGAAAGCCAATGAAGAGCGCAGCAAGAGCACGGACCTGACATATACACTGGGCTTGAGCATAGACAAGGACGGCAAGCTGGGCAAGCTGCTGTGGGATGGTCCCGCCTTCCAGGCTGGCCTGTCGGGCAACACCACCTTGCTCGCCGTCAATGGCACGGCCTACACGCCCAAGCTATTGAAGGCGGCCATCCAGGCGGCCAAGACCAGCCCGCAGCCGATCAACTTGCTGGTCAGAAAGGGCAAGCAATTCCAGACGGTGGCACTCGACTATCACGGCGGCTTGAAGTACCCGCAACTGGAGCGCATCGCCGGTACGCGCGACCGTCTGTCGGCCATTCTGCAGGCACGCTGAGGCGACGATTCCGGGAGGATTTTGCGCCGCGCGCCCTATGCGGGGCCGGCTTTTGGTGTATGCTGGCGGCATGAATAATGACACCGACATCCAGCTCAGCGGCCCCTTCAAGGCCACCGACGGCTCCGGCCGTGCCCACGACATCAAGGCCATCCGCATCTTCGACGAAGGCTACGGCATCATCGACGTCTATGTCGATTTCGCCGCCCCGCTCGAAGCGGGCGCATACAAGGACAAGACCCTGGTCGGCCACATCCTGGCCCGCTTGCGCAGCCTCGGCTACGTCGGCCCGGACTTCGGCCATGGCGACCTGGGCTTGCAAGACAAGAAACTGATCGTTCTGGAAGCGCCCGAGGAATTTTCCGCCTTTGCCGTCAGCAAGGGCTGGAAGGATTTATCGGCAGAGTTTGACGAGGACTGAGCCTTCGCCACCTGAACACCATCATGCGCCGCGCCTGCCCCAGCAGGGGCGGCGTTTTTCATCGTCCCCTTGCTTTTTCCGTCCATGTTCCTGCTCTTTCTGCGCACCTGCGCCGTGCCCGCCCTGTTTTGTATGCTGGCCGGATGCCAGCAATCCGACCTGATCAAGGACTTTGAACAGAAGGTGCCGCTGCAAGACCAGCAACTGGCGCGGCATTACAGCGACTTGCTGCGTGAAAAACAGCTGGACTATGTGCGCATGGCTACCGAGCCGGGCAATAACGGCGATCAGATCCGCCAGGCGCTGCCCGCCTTGAGTGCCGCCTTCCCCGCAGGCGAGCCCCGGTACGTCAAGGTGGTGGGCTACCAGCGCATCGAGCAGCGCGATGCGCCTCAACTGCTGAGTGTCAGCTTCGAATATGCCTATCCTGAAAAATGGATCGTCAGCACCGTCGTGCTGAGAAAATATGGCACTGACGCCACCATCATGGGCTTGAGCGTGGCGCCGCAGAGCGCATCGCTGGAACAGCTGGCGACCTTCACGCTAGGCGGCAAATCGCTGCTCCACTACGTGGTGCTCGGCGCTGCCATCCTCTCCCCCTTGCTGATCCTGTCTACCCTGGTGTTATGCCTGCGCAGCAAGCTGACCGTCAGGAAATGGCCCTGGTTGCTGTTCATCAGCATCGGTTTCGGCCAGCTATCGCTCAACTGGGCGACGGGACAGTACCTGTTTCTACCCATCGCCATCCAGCTGTTTGGCGTTGCCGCAGGCACCAGCGCCTACCAGCCCTGGACATTCATCGTCTCCCTGCCGCTGGGCGCCAGCGTATTTCTGCTAGTCAGGAAAAAACTGGCCGCGCCTGCAGGTAGCGCGCGCTCCACGCGGCGATGACGTTGGCGACATAGGCCGCATCATCGCGCCCCGTCAACAGATGGTCGGCATCGTCGAGCGAAACGAAACTTTTCGGGTGCTTCGCTGCCGTAAAAATATCCATCGCATTCGACAGGCTCACCGTCGTGTCATTCGGCGCGTGCATCACCAGCAAGGCGCGGCGCAGGCCGGCGATGTCAGCCTTCAGGCTGTGGCTGCCCGCGTCGTCGACGAATTGCTGGCGGATGCGGAATGGCCGCCCTTCCAGCTGCACCAGTGCCTCGCCTTCGGCGGCGATTTGCTCCAGATGGTCGCTGAACATGCGCGTCACGTAGGCGGGCGTGCTGGGGGCGGCCAAGGTCACCACGGCCGTGGCTTCCGGCACTTGCGCGGCAGCGGCCAGCACGGCGGCGCCACCGAGGCTGTGGCCGATCAGCAATTGCGGCGCAGCATGTCTGGCCCGCAAAAAGTCGGCGGCGGCAAGCAGGTCGTCCACGTTCGACGAGAAATTGGTGGCGGCAAACTCGCCCTCGCTGGCGCCCAGCCCCGTAAAATCGAAGCGCAGCACGGCGATGCCGTGTTCCGTCAAACCTTGCGCGATGCGCCGCGCGGCCAGCACATCCTTGCCGCAGGTGAAGCAATGGGCGAACAGCGCATAGGCGCGGATGGCGCCGTCGGGCGCGTCGAGGCGCGCCGCCAGCACATGGCCGTGCGCGCCGGGAAAATCTTGCCGGGTGGATTTCATTGTCTCAGATCAAAGCTGCCGCGCAGCGCGGCCGATGGCGCATTGTAGCGCTGCCCGGCCGCCGCAGTTGGCCAACCTTAATCGCGCTTCGGTATGTCCAGGCCCTTGATGACGGCAGGCCGGGCCAGGAACGCTTGCAGCGCGCGCTGCACATTCGGAAAGTTGTCGAAGCCGACGAGGTCGCTAGCGCCATAGAAACCCACGAGGCAGCGCACCCACGGGAAGATGGCGATGTCGGCAATCGTGTACTGCCCGCCCATGATCCAGTCGCGGCCCTGCAGGCGCTGCTCGAGTACGCCCAATAGCCGCCTGGCCTCGCCGAGATAGCGCTCCAGCGGACGTTTGTCTTCATAGTCCTTGCCGGCGAACTTGTGGAAAAAGCCCACCTGGCCGAACATGGGGCCGATACCGCCCATCTGGAACATCAGCCATTGTATCGTTTCGTAGCGCAAGCCCGCGTCCTGCGGCAGGAACTTGCCCGTCTTTTCGGCCAGGTACAACAGGATGGCGCCCGATTCGAACAGGGCCAGCGGCTTGCCAGCGGGACCGTGCGGGTCGAGGATGGCGGGAATCTTGTTGTTCGGATTGAGGGACAGGAATGCGGGCGACATCTGGTCGTTCTGCTCGAAGCTGACTAGATGCGGCTCGTAAGCGAGGCCCAGTTCTTCCAGCAGGATGGAAACCTTGATGCCGTTCGGCGTGGGCAGAGAATACAGCTGCAGGCGCTCGGGATGCCGGGCAGGCCATTTCTGGGTGATGGGAAAGTCGGAGAGTTGGGACATGGAAATCCTAATTGAGGTGTGCGACACGGCGCAAGAAAGCAAGTATAGCCAAGCATGGCAATGTGCGTTGTTTGGCCAGCACGTCCTGCCACCAGCAAGACCATGGGCTAACTGCGTGTAAGCGTGGATAGCGCCACTGGGCGGCCCGGACATCGCCACGATTGGCATCACTGCTTGCGCTGGTTCAGCAGGCTCACCGCCTTGTTCAGCACAACATCCTCGCCTGCGGCCAGACTTTCTCTGGTGGCACGCACCTCGACATCGGGAAAAATACCGATACCCACGAATTCCCGCCCATCGGGATAGGTATCGCGCTTCGCGCAAATCCGCCCATGGCCGCCGCCCGGCAAATACACCAAGATGGGCTGGCCCGTACTGCCTCCGGTCGCCTCGCCTATCTTTAATCCTCTCTGCAATGTATCGAAGGAAACAAGAAAATCTTCCGCCGCCGAAAACGTTGCTGCGCCTGTCAGCACAGCCACCGGACCGTCAAAAACACGCTTCCGCGAATAATGCGCTTCACTGCCCTTTCCTCCGATGACTTTCCATACGATATCTGCACCGTCACTCCGGGAATAACCATTGTCACTCCGAACGTAACTCTTCGAAAACGGGATCGGCTGCCGGGTCAGATAACTGAGAATATCTGCACCAAACTGTGTGGAACCTCCACCATTTTTCCGGATATCGAGGACGAGCGCCTTGGCCTGCAGGATGTCAGGGAAAACCTTTTCCAATTTTCTGACGCCTTCATCACTCTCGAAATGGTCGAGGGAGAGATAGGCTATTCGCCCGGGCAATATCTTGAATATAAATGCTTCTTTCTTTTCAATATCGGCATACCCCGACCTGGCGATGACTTCACTACGCTCCAGCCCGGACATATTGCGCAAGCCAAGCGTGATCGGCCTGTCCGCATCGCCCGCCAGGAGCTGATAACCATACGTGCGCAATTGACGATCCTGCTCCGTTGAACTGCTTACCAAGGGCAAAATGTATTGTTTCGCATAGTCCTGAACCGGCATGCCATCGATGCTGAGCACTTCATCGCCAACTGCAAGCCTGGCCTTCAGCGCAGGACTAGAAATTGCCTCTATGACTACTTTGTTGTCCAGCATGGCCGTGCGCAACGGTGGCCGGGCATACAATTTCTTGCTGAGTTCTGGCGGCGCATAAATATTCGTGTGGCCATCCCGGAGCAAGGGCGCCAGTTGCGACAGCACTCGGTAATATTCTTCCGTCGTTCCGGCTGCGATCACCTTGCCCAGGTATTCCAGGTAGACCTTATTCCAGTCGAGCTCCGGCACGTTGTCGAAATAGACGAAACTTTCCCTGACCTGGTGCCAAAATTGCGAAAGCCCCGCCACCCGCTCCTCGACGCTCAAGGTGGCGGCGTAGGGATACGCCGCCTCGGATGGCCATAGCTGCCTGGGGATAGCGGCAACGGACAGTATCTTTTGCACGCGTGGATCATCTGCCATCTTTGCCAGGCCGGGCCTGTCTTTCATCACTTTCAGCAGTATCGGCGTCCAGCTTATGTCGTTGATTTCCTGCAAGGTCTTGACCGCCTTGTCTTGCTGCTTCAGTTTGCCATACGTTTCGGCCAGGTCCAGCCTCAGATTAAATCCGCAAAATTTCAGATAAATATCACCAGCCGCCAGATCACGGATCTCCGGCCTGTCAAGATACACGAGGATGGTTTCCAGCGCCTGCGCATATTTTTTCAGCGCCGCCTGGTCATCCCTGGCATTGACAATGATGTTGAAAGCGGCTTTCCGCAGAAACTGTACGTGCTCGTAGCTTGCCATGGCAGTATGCGGAGGCGGCTGATGAGCGGCATGCGCCGGATTCCGACACAACATGAGTCCCAATACCAGCAGCAATAGCAGTTTCATATTTCCCCAAAGATATCGTACCGCGCCCTGGCCAGACATCCTGCATCCATCACACAAGATGCAGGCAGGCGGTCTGGCCATAAACAGGAGAAGCATCTTACAGGAGCAGGTCATGTCAATTATCTCCGTTTGTCACGGGACGCCGAGCGCAAAACAGGCAAGCATGGCGCGCAGGAACGGCTGCCCCACTCAGCCAAACAAGCCATGCAAAAACCAGCGCGGCGCGGCCTCTTCACCGCTGCCGGCGATGCGTTCGCGGTAGACCCAGTAATGGGCGTGGTCGAGGCCTTCGGCGATGAAATAATCGCGCGCCTGCGACTGGCCCCACCAGCCCGCCTCGATGCGCTCGGCGACGGACACCATTTTCAGGGGCGAGCCATAGAAGGGCCGGTGTTCGCGCATCAAGAGGGCAATGGGCTGGGCCAGCAGCCAGCCGGGACGGGGCATGCCGGGCAAGCCGGGCGGCAAGTCGGGCAGCGCGCTTTTAGCACCGGGCTTGGCAGGCAGCGGCAGCCACTGGTTCGCCGCTTCGGGGCGGTAATCGGCGCGCGGCACTGCCTGCAAGACATTCTCGGCGCCCAGGCGCGCCACCAGCAATTCCATCAGGCGCTGGCGCTCCTGCGGCGTGCCGCCCGGCTCGGGAAACAGGCTCTCGCTGGGCGGCGCCATGGGCTGCACCTGCAGCACTTCCAGGGTGAGACCGATCACGGGCGCCTCCAGCACCAGCTGCGCCAGGCGCTCCTTGAGCAAACGCAACAAGTGTTCGTCACGCCAGACGGCGACACCCAAAGCCAGCTCGATGACGGTGGGCGGGCGCGCCACCCTGCCCCGCTCGTGCGCCAGCAGCAGTTGTATGCGCTCGACAGCAAATTGCCGCGCGCACAGCCAGCCCGTCATCTGCTGCAGCAGGCGGCGCGCGCCGAACAGCAGCGCGTCCGCGTGCTCCACGCGGTCGAACAATTCCAGGCTCGCGCGGAACGTGGGCGGCGCTTCGATCCACAGGTACAGTTCCGTGCTGTGGCCATGCGCGTCGTCGAGCATGTCCAGCAAGGTCCTGCCGCAGCGGCGCTGCAAGCCGGGCCGCGGCAAGTGGCGCAGCTGCCCCAGGTTACGGCAGCCGATGCCCTCCAGCCAGTCCAGGTAGGGGCGCGCGGGCGGCAGCAGGGCGCACGGCAGGCGGTCGAGGCGGCGCACGAGACTGGCCATGCTTAATGTCCGGCCCCGGCGCGTACCGGCGCGCGCCAGCAGCCAGGCGCCCCGCGCCGTGGGGGCACACGACAGCTGGGCCGTGTAGCCGAGCGCGCGCAAGCTGGCCGCGATTTGCCGGCACAGGGCGCGCACACCGCCAAACAGGCGCAGGCTGGCGCCCGCGTCGACCAGCAGGGTGGCTTCTTCGCCCTGCGCCACCAGCGGCGAGTATTGCAGCAGCGCCAGCGCCACCGCTTGCAAGGCTTGCGCTTCCAGTTCGTGCGAGCGTTCATGCAGGCGTGCCTGCGGCGCCAGCATCAGCGCGCCCGCGCGGCGCATGCCCGGCCGGATGCCAGCCGCCTGCGCCAGCGGCGACAGTACCATCACTTGCTCCTGCTCCAGCACCACGCTCAGGAGGTCAGCCGACCAGCGCGGGCAAAACACTTCGAGCGGAAGCAGGGGCAGGCACAGGCCGATCCAGAGTCGCATGACGCAGCAGTAAAGAAGGAGGTTGCAGGGGCAGGAACAGGGGCGCGTCGCGCTGCGGTCCCCGGCGCTTGATGAAGCCGATCTCGATGCCGCCGGCGGCCGGGCGCACGGACAGGCGCAGCGGCGCCGGCGACGCATCCTGCGCGCCGTGCAAGGGGCGCAGCATGCAAAACAGGGTGTTACCGCCTTGCGCGGCCAGGTGCAAGCGGCGCAGGCTGTCGGCGCGCACGTGCGACTGCCAGAACAGCAAGGCGCCGCAACTGCCGCTGCGCAAGATGTTTTCCGCCGCCCACAAAGCATCCTTGCTGCTGGCGCTCTTTAGCCACAGCAGCTGCGACGACACCAGTCCCTGCGCGGCCAGGGCCAGCGCCTGCGGCGGATGGGGCGGCTGCAGCAGCACGATGGGCAAGCCCGGCAGCTGCGCCAGCGCGGGCGCCAGCAGGCGCAATTCGCCGCTGCCCGGCTGCTGCACCAGCAGATCGATGAGGCTGCCGCTGGGCCAACCGCCGCCTGGCAGCTGCGCGGACAGGGCGGCAAAGCCCGTCTCCAGGCAGCGCGTGGCGCCCTGGCCCAGCTGCGATGCACGCCATAAAGAAGGGTGCAAGGCTTCCGGCGAGGCCATCAATTCGGAATGTTGCATAATTAGATATGAAGATGAATACTGTATGTATATACAGTACTATCCGGCCCTCCTTTTGGCAAGGCTTATCTGCTTATTCTCTGTGCATCGCCGCTGCCCGGGCCGCTCCGCCATGTCCGAAAAACCCCGTTTCCGGCATCGATTGCTGTACCATAAGCACTCTCCTTACCGCCTGGCAAAGTACCAGTCGGCTCCCTCCGTCCATAAGGAAACGCATTTGACCACCATCCAAATCATCAGCGCCATCGTCTTCGGCCTTGCTCTCATCCACACCTTCGCCGCCAAATCGTTTGAAACCCTGGCGCAGCGCCACCCCCGTCATGCAGGCATGCTGCACTTGCTGGGCGAAGTGGAAGTCGTGTTCGGCTTCTGGGCCTTCATTTTGATCATCATCATGGCCTTTGTCTCGGGCGGCGAGGCGGCCATCGAGTATGCCGAATCGCGCCAGTACACGGAACCGCTGTTCGTCTTTGTCGTCATGGTGGTAGCCGCCTCGCGCCCCGTGCTCGACGCCGTGCAGCGCCTGTTGAAAAGCGTGGCGCGCGTCATGCCGCTGCGTACGGAACTGGCCCTCGTCTGGCTGGGACTGGCGCTCGTGCCCCTGACGGGCTCGATGATCACGGAACCGGCCGCCATGACCCTGGCTGCGCTGATGCTGGCGCCACAAATCTTCCGTCCGGGCATACCCGAATGGCTGAAATACGGCGCGCTGGGCGTGCTGTTCGTCAACGTGTCCATCGGCGGCACCCTGACTTCATACGCGGCACCGCCCGTGCTGATGGTGGCCACTACGTGGAACTGGGACAGCGCCTTCATGGCCAGCCATTTCGGCTGGAAAGCGGCCATCGCCGTGCTGATCAATGCCACGGGCGTGAGCATCCTGCTGCGCAAATATCTGCACAGCAACACGTCCGACATCAAGCCGAAAGCGGGTGACGTGGAAGCGCCGAAAGTGCCGCTGACCGTCAGCCTGGTGCACCTGGCCGTGCTGGCCGGCGTGGTAGCCCTGGCGCACCATCCCGTGCTGTTCTTCGGCCTGTTCCTGTTCTTCCTTGGCTTCGTGCAGGCGTATGAGCGCTATCAAAGCCCGCTGATCCTGAAAGAAGGTTTGCTGGTCGGCTTCTTCCTCGGCGGCCTGGTGGTACTGGGCGGCATGCAGCAATGGTGGCTGCAGCCCATCGTCTCCAGCCTGAAGCCGCTGGCCCTGTTCTTCGGCGCCCTGGGCTTGACGGCCATTACCGACAATGCGGCCCTCACTTACCTCGGTTCGCTGATCGTCGGCATGACGGACGAAGCGAAATACATGCTGGTGGCCGGCGCCGTGGCCGGTGGCGGCCTGACCGTCATCGCCAACGCGCCGAATCCGGCCGGCGTGGCCCTGCTGCGCCGCGGCTTCAAGGATGAGTCGATCGGCGCCGTCGGCCTGCTGGCCGGTGCCCTGCTGCCGACGGCCGTGGCCGCCCTGGCCTTCCTGGCCCTGTAAGCATGCACTGGGGCGGCTGCCGGCCGCCCCAGCTCCTCTCGGTTTCCCTCCTCAATTTCCCTCCTCAGTTGCCTTCGTACACCAGGAAGTGCAGGCGGTCATAGAACAGGCTGTAGGCATAGTCGAACGTGCCAACGCTGCGAAAACCCTTGTGCAGATACACTTGCAAGGCGTCGCTCTTTTCCCACACCGTCAGGGTGATGCGCGCACAGCCCTTGCGGCTGGCCAGGTCGCGGATTTCATGGAACATCTGCCGGAACAGGCCCTGCCCCCGGTATTTCTCGTCGATGGCCAGGCTGCTGACGAAACAGTCGTCGGCGCGCGCATGCGCGAGCACGAATGCGTCATAGGCATCGTCGAGCGCCTTCATGTCATCGCGGTAATACGAGACGGCGCCGCAAGCCTGGAATTCGGCCATCGTGGCGGCCGTGAAAAAGCCGATGAAACGGTCGTCCTCGTCATGCAGGCCGTGGATGTGCGTCAGGTAAGGGTCGATGTTCTGCCGCCGCTGCAATTCGACGAACTGCAGATTGAGCTTGTTTCCAAACGAACAGTATTCCAGGTAACTGGTGGCAAACAGCAGTTTCGCCATGCGGTTCTTCGCCTCGTCGCCCAGCAGCTCACCTGGCACCAGCCTGAGCGGCGCATGCGACAGCAAGCCCGCCTGCGCCTCGTCGCCGGACGGGGCCGCATCGCCGACGGCCGGCATGCGGCTGCCGTGGCGGCCCACGGTGGGGCGCCAGAAATTGCCGGCGGCAATATGCTGCGAACGGTGGGCCAGCAGGTAGCGGCAAAAAACGGCATTCACGCGGTCCAGTTGCGGGTCCTCCGACAGCACCGAGTAATAGTGAAAATGCTCGATGTCCGCCCGCAACTGGGCCGCATACGCCATGCGCGGCACTTCCTCGATATCGAACACATCGACGATATTGACCAGGCGCAAAGGATCGTCGAGTTGCCAGTCGATTTCGGCTAGCCGCGCCACGCAGCGCGCATACGCGCGATGTTCCTCGTCGCTCAAGGGGATGTGCATGTCGGTAATGATATCGTCCAGCAGCCGCATGCCTCGGATGCCGCCCGTCACCGCTTCCCGCGCGCCGTCATACAGCACGCAATAGCGCTGGTAAAACTCGGCATGGCTGAGCAGGGTCACACCCAGGTTCTTCTTCCATTCGGCATAGAACTGGCCAAACAGCTGCGCCTCGAATTGCGGGCAAGAACGGGGGATTTCCCCATCGATGCCCGCATAAGCAAGGTTCACATTGCGCTGGATCACACGCAGCGCGGCATCGTTCTTCTTGGCGATCAGCATGCCCGTTTCATCGAGAAACAGATTCATCCAGCTGACATGCTGGCGCGCTTCGTCCTCGCCCTCCTTGCGCTGGAAATAATCGGGCACTTCCGGCTTCATCAGGAAAATCGTCGCCGGCTTATGCGGGATCGTATCGACATCCATATACATGCCGCCGTATTCGCACATGATGAGGATGCGGAAATAATCGGACAAGGTGGCGAAGTAGCGCTGCGCATGCAGGGTATCGAGGATATCGAAGCGGGCAGGAGCAAAGTCCAGCGCCAGCGCGCGCAGCGAGTTGATATGCAGGGTCGTGCCGCCGATGGCGTAGCGGCCTATCGTGTAGCGCCCTGCGCCACCCGTGGGGCTGAAGCGCTCGTCATGGCGCAATTGTTGCGCATCCCAGGCCCACAGGATGGAGACATATGGCGCACCGCCGTTGTGCCGCACCTCTTCCAGCGCCGCGCCCCACTGCTGGATCGCTTCACAGGCGACGGCCGGCAAGGGGCCGCCCATCCAGATGCGGTGCAGGTAGCGCTCGTCGTCGCCCAGTGCGCGCGTGGGGATACAGCTCAGCGAGGAACAGCTTGCCGCATTGAAATACGTAAAATTGCCGGCGACAAAGCTGCGCAGGGCGGCGATGCCTGCCTGGTGCTCCGCTGCCAGTTGTTTCAGGTCGCTGCCGGCTGGCCGAATATCGGCCAGGGTGATGTAATCGAGTTTCAGCCGGTGAATGCGAAACTCGTATTCCAAGTTGAAAATCTTTGCTTGATCGTGTTTTGAGGCCAGGTCATCTATTTTCATGGGCGCACCATTTTCCGCTGGAGGGTGTCAATAAACGTCGCAGGAGGTAACTCAAGGTCGGGAACATGCGCATCGTTGCGCCATCAGTGCCGGGCCAGCCGCACCTCGCTTTCCGGGCGCCCCGCCATGCCGCGCGTAAACAACAGCAGGCAGCCGGCGATGACCACGATGACGGGGATATTGAGCAGCGCATACGTTTCCAGCGCATAGCCGAAGCGCTGGCACAGCACGTTGTACAGCTGCAGCCAGGCGGACAAATAAATGCAGTACAGCAAGCTCATGGCAGCCGTCGTCAGTGTCATCGATTCCTTGCTGGCAGTGATCGCGCTACGGATCAGGGCGCCATTGAACAGGCCGAAGCCGATGGAATAGACAAACATGCAGGCCGCAAACACGTCGACGTGATGGCGGCCCACGCCCGCGCCCAGCATGCCGGCGGCCGCGATCAGTCCGCCCAGGCGCAGCAGATGCCCGAGCGGGAAATCCTGGCGCAGGCGCTGGATGGCGATGCTACTGAAGACAAAGCCGGACAAAATCACGCATTGCAGGGCGATATACGTGGCGTAGGAGGCGCCCATCTCCTGCAGCACGAAGATGGGCGAAAAGCCGATCCAGGCCGTCAGGGGCACGGTGGCCAGCCCGGCCGTGAACATGCCGAACATGAAGCGCCCGTTGGTGAAAATGGCGACATAGCTGCGCACGATGGCGCGGCCATCCAGGCGCGGCTGTGCCGGCGCCGTGCGCGGCATGGTCTTGAACAGGCCCAGCAAGGACAGCAAGGCCAGCAGGCCGGAGAGGAAAAACACATAGCGCCAGTCCAGCCGGCTGATGATGGCGCTGCCGAGGATGGGGCCGGCCAGGGGGGCGAGGATGGTGGTGCTCGACAGAATACTGCTGAGCTTGACGGCCGCCATGTCATCGAACAGTTCGTGGATCATGGCATAGCCGACGAAGATGAAGCAGCAGCCCATGCCCTGAATGAAACGCGCGACGAGAAATTGCTCGATCGAGGTGGCAAACGGCACGGCAAGCGTGGCCAGCAGGAACAAGGCATTGCCGCTCAGCACCAGCTTGCGCTTGCCGATGGTGTCGGCCAGCGGGCCCAGGAAAATCTGCAGCGAACTGCCGCCCAGCAGGTACAGACTCAGGGACAGCGGAACGAACGTCTTCTCCGCCTGGAACTCGTCGACGATGCCCAGCATCGCCGGCATGATCATGTCGTTCGACAGATAAATATTCAGTTCAAAGACGAGGAAAAACGCAAAAAACCACAGCAATTGCCTGGACTTGATGGACATGGCGCATTCCGTAACGTGGGTGGCTGCCGTCAGTGCGCATCGGCCGTCGGGGCATGGGACGGCGAACACAGCTTCACACTGAAAACATGTACCAATTGTATACCAGTTAGTATTTTTAGCGCCTTTTTTTGTGAATTTTAAATACCGCAGCAATACCACTCGGACAAAATCCATGGTACTGCGGCAAAGGCATCTGTGCGGAAAAGGCGCGGCCAGCGTGCCGGCACGCTGGCGCGGCCCTGCGGGGGCGTGGAAGAACGATGCATACCAGTGCCTGGCGCCGTTGCGGCGTTCGGCAGGCTGGCTTACAGTCGGCGGTGGCTGGAGAAGAAATCGAGCAGCATCTTGCTGGCGTCGGGCTTGGCCTTGTCATTGAACGGCAGGCTGGCGTCGCCACCGCTCCACGCGTGTTCAAGGTGCTCGACCTGCGCCACGCGCAGCAGCACATCCTTGCCCACCTGATAATCGTGCAGGGCATATGCATGGGCCGGGTTGCGCCCGCCCGCCGCGCCGCCGGGCAGGCGCTGCGCCGTCACCAGCGTATCGGCTGGCAGGCGGTTGACGCGCACGCTCTGGCGCACCAGTTGGGTCTGGTTGATCGGCCGCACCACCTTGTCAGCCTGCCCTTGCAGCAGGATGGTGGGCAGGCGGGGAAACGCGGGGTGGCGTGCCAGCACTTCATCGATGGCCGCGTCGGCACGGGCGGCAGCGCCATGCTGCATCACCTGCAGCGCACCGATCAGACTATGCCCTGCGCCAAACACGGGCCCGGAATGCAGGCCCAGCGCGGCAAACAGATGGGGATGGTTCAGGGCCACGATATGGGCCATGCCGGCGCCGGCGGAGATGCCGCAGATATAGATGCGCGTGCGGTCGATGGCATAGCGGGCCGCCACCTGCTCGATGGCGCCGACGATCAGGCGTACGTCGCCGCCCCCCTCCTGCGTCAGCTTGTCATACCACTTCCAGCAGCGGCGTGCATGCGAACGCAACGATTGCTGCGGATACAGCACGGCATAGCCCTTGCGTTCAGCCAGGCGGTTCATGCGTGTGCCTTCGGCAAACTGCGTGGCGCTCTGCTCGCAGCCGTGCAGCATCACCAGCAGCGGCCGGCCCCGGGTGCGCATGGCGGCGCTCGGCGCCTTCTCGGGCAGGTACAGGAAATACGGCAGGCGCCGGCCCGGCAACGGCGCATAGTGGGCGGCCAGCCACTTGCCCGGCGGGGGCGCCGTTCGCTTGCGCACGCGCGGGGGCGACAGGGGCGTGGCGAAGGGCGCCAGCGCGGCTGGCGCATCGCTGGCGGACCTGGCACGCGCCTTGGCGACGGTTTTCACCACCGCCTTGGCGCCGGCCTTGTGCACGACCTTGTGCACGACCTTGTTCACTGCCTTGCGAGGCTTGGGCTTGGCCGGCACGGGTCCGAACAGTACCTTGGCCAGCTTGGTCGCCGTGCGCTGCTGCGCCTTACCGGCACGCAATAGCCCGCGCAGCCATTTGGTGGCGGGCTTCACCATGGAAAATCTCGCGCATGTGGTCGTGGAGCGTACCGCAAGTTCATCCCTCTGCATCGTTGCATCGTCAGCATGTGCGGCCTCCTCCTTAGAACGCATAGGGTACCGCAGTTGGCGGACAACACCGTACGTTTGCGCACCGATAAAAGTGCCGCTAAGTAATCCTCAGGAAATTATTGTGAATTTATGACAAACAGAACCGGATGCTATGCAAGGCGCCCATTGCGACGCAGTGCGAGCACTGCTAGCAGTGGGCAACGCCGCAGAGCGCCGGTTATGGAAGTCAGAAATCATAATAATTTATTGGGGGTTACTTAACACCATTGAGGCAGATCAAGCGCGACCTTGTACGCATGCGTAATCTGGGGACTCGATCAGCCCTTCACGAGGAGAGAACACCATGAGCTATCTGGACCGCGACATCCTGGGCATGTACCGCGACCACGACGGCCCTGGGCCGGACCTGATGGGGGTCGACACCCTGATCGGCGACGATGTCTACAATTACGGCGACGAGGAACTGGGCAACATCAAGGAAATCATGCTCGACATGCGCACCGGCCAGATCACCTATGCCGTGCTGTCCTTCAGCGGCATTCCGGGCATGGGCGACAAGCTGTTTGCCGTGCCCTGGGAACGCCTGATGCTGGACCCCGTCAACAAGCGCTTCCTGCTGAATGTGGAAAAAAACCGGCTGAAAGATGCGCCCGGTTTCGACAAGAACAACTGGCCCGACATGAGCAGCGATGCGTGGAACCAGCAGATGGAAGCGTTCTATGGCGGCGGCGCCATGGCAGCGGGCCGCATGCAGTCTGGCAGCGACCTGGGCTCACGTTCCTCGCTCAGCGATGATGAGAGGTAGAACCTGGGTCGGGTAGGTCGGATTAGCGGCGTAGCTGCGTAATCCGACACCACCAGCGACACCGCACCACCGTCGCGCCAACGATGGCGTCGGATTACGCGTGGCTTCGCCCTGCTAATCCGGCCTACCGCTGCATCGATTCCCATACCTTTTGCAACCGTTTCGCCGACACCGGCATCGGCGTACGCAATTCCTGCGCAAACAGGGACACGCGCAGCTCTTCGAGCATCCAGCGGAACTCGACCAGTTTCGGGTCCGTGTTCTTGCCGGCCTGGCGGTCCTTGGCCTGGCGCAAGTATGGTGCGGCCGCCGATTGCCATTCGGCCATGAGCTTGGTGTCGCGCGCGGGGTCGGCGCGCAGCTTTTCCAGGCGCACGTTGATCGCCTTCAGGTAGCGGGGGAAATGCGCCAGCTGCGTGTACTCGTTTTCCGTCAGGAAGCGTTTATGCACGAGTCCCTGCAGCTGCGACTGGATATCGGTCGCCGCAGCAGCGGGAATATTCTGCAGGCGCTTGGGCAAGCCGTGGAATTCCGTCAGCACTTGCGACAGCAAACGGGCGATTTCATTGACCAGCAACACGAGGCGCGACTTGCCCTCCGCCTGGCGCTTGGCGAACGAGGCGGCGTCCAGCGGCAGCGGATCTTGCAAACAAGCAATATCAAGCGCCTTGTTGGTGATTTGCTCGCGCAACTCTTCCTGCGAACCCAGGGCCATGAACTGCATGCCCATCTGCTGCAAGCCGGGAATGCTTTTCTCGACGTACTTGATCTGCTCCTTCATTTGCAGCGCAAACAATCGGCGCAAACCGATCTTGTGCGTGCGCGCGGCCACGGTCGGGTCGTCAAACACTTCCAGGTCGCAATGCGTGCCCTTGTCGACCAGCGCCGGGAAGCCGATCAGGGTCAGCTTGCCCTGCACGATTTCCAGCAATTCCGGCAATTCGCCAAAGGTCCAGGCCGTCAAGCCCATGTGCTGCGAGACGGTGGCATTCGGGGACGCCGGCGCCGCAGCGGCAGCCGCTCCCTTGGCCGGCGCGCCGCCCTTGCCTGTTGCCGCGTTGGCGGCGGCACCCTGGGCTTGCGCCTGCAGCCGCGACGCCACTTGCGCGCCCGCCACATTGGCACCGGGCGTGCCCGTGCCGGACACGCCCGACACTTCGGCCAGCTTCTGGAAACTCTGGCGCGCCTGGCCGCCGAATTCCGCCTGCAGGGTGGCCAGGTTGCGGCCCATGTCCAGCTGGCGGCCATGCTCGTCGATCACCTTGAAATTCATGAAGTGATGGGCAGGCAGGGTTTCCGGCTTGAAGTCCGTCGTCAGCACATTGATCGTGATTTGCGTGCGGATGTCGAGGATGATGGCGTCGATCAGGTCACCCCGGCCAAACACGCCCGCCTCGTGCACGCGCTCGCAGAATTTCGCCGCATAGTCAGGCAAGGGCACGCAGTGGCGACGCAGCTTTTGCGGCAAGGACTTGAGCAGCAGATGCACTTTTTCCTTCAGCATGCCCGGCACCAGCCATTCGCAGCGTTCGCGCGGCAACTGGTTCAGCGCATACAGCGGCACGCTCAACGTCACGCCATCGCGCACGCTGCCAGGCTCGAAGTGGTACGTCAGACCCATTTCCAGGCCCGTCACGGACATGGTTTTCGGGAACAGATCCGTCGTCACGCCTGCCGCCTCGTGGCGCATCAGCTCTTCGCGGTTCAAATACAGCAGCTTCGGATTGTCGCGCGTGGCATCCTTGTGCCATTTTTCGAAACCGGCGCCATTGCACACGTCGGCCGGCAGCAGCTTGTCGTAGAAGGCGGCGATCAGTTCATCGTCGACCAGCACGTCCAGGCGGCGCGATTTGTGCTCAAGGTTTTCGATGTCCTTGATCAGCTTGTGGTTGTGCGCAAAGAATGGCGCGCGCGTGTCGAAGTCGCCGCCGACGAGCGCATCGCGGATGAAGATTTCGCGCGCTTCCGGCAAGTTGAAATTGCCGTAATTGATGCGGCGCTGGCTGTACACCACCAGCCCATACAAAGTCGCCCGTTCGGACGCCGTCACTTGCGCCGAACGCTTTTCCCAACGCGGCTCGCCCCACGATTTCTTCAGCAGGTGCACGCCCACTTTTTCCAGCCACTCGGGCTGGATCTGCGCCACGCAGCGCGCGTACAAACGCGTCGTGTCGACCAGTTCGGCCGCCATGATCCACTTGCCCGGCTTTTTCAGCAGCGAGGAACCGGGCCAGATGTGGAACTTGATGCCGCGCGCGCCCAGATAGCCCGCACCCGGCTCGTCCTCGCCCTTGAAACCGATATTGCCCAGCAAGCCGGTCAGCAAGGCCATGTGCAAATTATCATAGGTAGCAGGTGCTTCGTTCAGGCGCCAGCCCTGTTCCTTGACGATGGTCAGCAACTGCGAGTGCACGTCGCGCCATTCGCGCAAGCGCATCTGCGACAGGAAATTCGTGCGGCAATTGTCCTGCAGCTGGCGGTTGGTTTTCTTGTGCTCGATGGCAGACTCGAACCAGCGCCAGATTTTAAGATAGCTCAAGAATTCCGACTTTTCATCGGCAAACTTCTTGTGCGCCTCGTCAGCCGCCTGCTGGTGCTCCATCGGGCGGTCGCGCGGGTCCTGCACCGACAACGCGGAGGCGACGATCAGTACTTCCGTCAGGCAGGCGTTATCCAGCGCGGCCAGGATCATGCGGCCCACGCGCGGGTCCAGCGGCAGCTTGGCCAGCTTGTTGCCCAGCGGCGTCAGTTTATTGACTTCATCGACGGCGCCCAGTTCCTGCAGCAACTGGTAGCCGTCGGCCACCGCGCGCGCCAGCGGCGGCTCGATGAAGGGGAAGGTTTCCACGTCCGTCAGGTGCAGAGATTTCATGCGCAGGATGACGGCCGCCAGCGAGGAGCGCAGGATTTCCGGCTCCGTGAATTTGGGCCGCAGCAGATAATCCTGCTCTTCATACAGGCGGATGCAGACGCCATCGGCCACCCGGCCGCAACGGCCAGCGCGCTGGTTGGCGGCCGACTGGGCGATCGGCTCGACCTGCAGTTGCTCGACCTTGTTCCGATAACTGTAGCGCTTGACCCGCGCCAGGCCCGCGTCGACCACATAGCGGATGCCGGGCACGGTCAGCGAGGTTTCCGCCACGTTGGTCGCCAGCACGATGCGGCGCGCATTGCTGGTCTTGAACACGCGCTCCTGCTCTTCGGCGGACAAACGGGCGAACAGGGGCAAAATCTCCACATGCGGCGGATGGTGTTTGCGCAGCGCTTCGGCGCAGTCGCGGATTTCGCGCTCACCGGGCAAGAACACCAGCACGTCACCCGAGCCGATGCGGCACAGCTCTTCCACGCCATCGACGACGGCATCCATCAGGTCGCGCTTTTCGCGCGCGGCGGCGGTGCGCTGGCCCGGCTTGTCGGCATTGCTGCCTGCGCCCGGCATGGCTACCTGCTCGCGTTCCACGGGGCGGTAGCGCACTTCCACCTGGTACAAACGGCCCGACACTTCGATCACGGGCGCCGGCTTTTCCGGCGTGCCGAAATGGCGCGAGAAGCGTTCCGCATCGATGGTGGCCGAGGTGATGATGATTTTTAAATCGGGGCGGCGCGGCAGCAGCTGTTTCAGATAGCCGAGCAGGAAATCGATGTTCAGGCTGCGTTCGTGCGCTTCATCGATGATGATGGTGTCGTAATTTTTCAACAACGGGTCGGTCTGCGTCTCGGCCAGCAAGATACCGTCCGTCATCAGCTTGACGGAGGCGCCACGGCTCAGGGTGTCGGTAAAGCGCACCTTGAAACCCACCGTTTCGCCCAGCGGCGTTCCCAGCTCCTGCGCGATGCGCTTGGCCGTCGAGGAAGCGGCGATACGCCGCGGCTGCGTGTGGCCGATCATGCCCTTCTGGCCACGTCCCAGTTCCAGGCAAATCTTCGGCAACTGCGTCGTCTTGCCGGAACCCGTCTCACCCGAGACGATGATGACCTGGTTTTCCATCAGGGCCTTGGCGATTTCGGCGCGCCGGCCCGAAACGGGCAAGTCTTCCGGATAGGTAATCGGCGGCAGCGGATTGCGGAATGCCTTTTCCGCCTCGCGCGCGGCGCGGGCAGCGTCACGGCCCTCGCGACTCTCGCGCTCTTCGCGGCTAGCCTGGTCATTGCGCGGCGCCTGCCCCTCGCGCGGCGGGCGCGGCGCGCGCTGCTGCTGTTGCTGTTTCTGCTGTTCCGTGCGTGGCGCCTGCGGCCTTTGCTGGCTCACGGGCGGGCGCTGGCGGCCCTGCGCAGGCGCGGCGGCAGGCGTGGAAACATCCCCGCTGGCGGGCACATTTGCAACGGAGGAAGGAGGGGAAGACTTATTGCTGGCTGAAGACATTGTTTTTTTACAGGTATTTTAAGCGCGCACATCGCGCAGCGAATTATAATGCGCTTAATGGAAAACCCTACCCAATTCGTCCAATGGCTGCGCTCGGTCGCGCCCTACATCCACGCCTTTCGCGGCAAGACCTTCGTGGTCGCCTTCCCCGGTGAACTCGTCAGCGCCGGGGCGCTGCAGGTGCTGGCCCATGATTTGTCCCTGCTACATGCGCTGGACATCAATGTCACCGTTGTCTACGGCTCGCGGCCGCAGGTAGCGGAACAGCTGGCCTTGCGTAACGTCGAAGGCCGCTTCCACAATGGCGTGCGCATCACGGACATCGCCGCGCTGGAATGCGCGAAAGAGGCCGCCGGCGAACTGCGCCTCGATATCGAGGCCGCGTTCAGCCAGGGCTTGCCGAACACGCCGATGTCGCATGCGGCCATCCGTATCATTTCCGGCAACTTCATCACGGCGCGCCCGCTGGGCGTGATCGATGGCGTGGATCTGGAACTGACGGGCATCACGCGCAAGGTCGACGCCGAAACCATCCATTCCATCCTCGGTTCGGACGGCCTGGTGCTGCTGTCGCCGCTGGGATTCTCGCCCACGGGCGAAGCATTCAACCTGACCATGGAAGACGTGGCCTGCAGTGCCGCCATCGCCCTGCACGCGGACAAACTGATTTTCATCACGGAAACGCCGATGATGGAAGACGCCACGGGCGTGGAAATCCGCGAACTGTCGTCGCACCAGGCCGAAGCCGTGCTGATGGCCGGTTTCCTGCCGGATGCCACTGCGTTCTACCTGAAACATTGCGTCAAGGCATGCCACAACGGCGTCGAGCGCTCGCACATCGTGCCGTTCTCGATGGACGGTTCGGCCCTGCTGGAATTGTTCACCCATGATGGCGTGGGTACCATGATCAGTCATGAAAACCTGGAAAGCCTGCGCCAGGCCACCATCGAAGACGTGGGCGGCATCATCAAGCTGATCGAACCGCTGGAAGCGGACGGCACCCTCGTCAAGCGAGGCCGCGAGCTGATCGAGCGCGAAATCGATTATTTCTCCGTCATCGAACATGATGGCGTGATCTTCGGCTGCGCCGCCCTGTATCCCTTCCCCGCGCAAAAGATGGCGGAAATGGCATGCCTGACCGTCAACCCGGAAGTGCAAGCCCAGGGCGACGGCGAGCGTATCCTGAAACACATGGAGAACCGCGCGCGCGCCGCCGGCCTGAACAAACTCTTCGTGCTGACCACGCGCACCTCGCACTGGTTCAAGAAACGGGGCTTCGTACCGGCCACCGTCGACGATTTGCCGAAGGACCGCCAGCATATGTATAACTGGCAACGTAAATCCCAAGTGCTCATCAAGACACTGTAAAACTGAAAAAGCCCGGCATGCCGGGCTTTTTCATTACTTAAACAGGATTACTTGATATTCAGCGGTGCGAACGATTTCACCAGGTCGTCGAGCGCCTTCAATTGCGCCAGGAATGGTTCCAGCTGGTCCAGCGGCAAGGCGCTCGGGCCGTCGCAGCGGGCGTTGTCGGGGTCCGGATGGGCTTCCAGGAACAGGCCGGCGATGCCGACGGCCAGGCCGGCGCGGGCCAGGTCCGCCACTTGCTGGCGGCGGCCACCCGAGGCGGCGCCACCGGGGTCGCGCTGCTGCAGCGCGTGCGTGACGTCGAAGATGATAGGCAAGTCGTCACACGTTTTCTTCATGACGCCAAAGCCCAGCATGTCGACCACGAGGTTATCGTAGCCCAGGCAGGTGCCGCGGTCGCACAGGATCAATTGGTCGTTGCCCGCTTCCTTGAATTTCTCGACGATATTGGCCATCTGGCCAGGGCTCAAAAATTGCGGCTTCTTGATATTGATGACTTTACCGGTTTTCGCCAGGGCCACGACCAGGTCCGTCTGGCGCGCCAGGAAGGCGGGCAATTGCAGCACGTCCACCACTTCGGCCACTTGCTGCGCCTGCCACGGCTCATGCACATCGGTAATCACGGGCACGCCAAACGCCGCCTTCACATCCTGGAAGATGCGCATGCCTTCTTCCAGGCCCGGACCGCGGTAGGAATGAATCGATGAACGGTTGGCCTTGTCGAAACTGGCCTTGAACACATATGGAATGCCCAGTTTTTGCGTCACGCGCACATATTCTTCGCAGGCGCGCATGGCAAGATCGCGCGATTCGAGCACGTTAATGCCGCCAAACAGCACGAAGCTGCCTGTATTGCTGACATCGATGCCATGGACTTTCACTGAGGTCATAGGGATTCCATATTGGTTAATTGTTATTACTTACCGTGAAGAGGCGCAGCCAGCGGCTGGCGCGATAAGGCATCTTACTAGCTGGGGCGGCGCAGATCAAATTTGATCCAGCGCAAGGGGCCGGCAAACGGCGCGTGGCCTGGCCGCGACTGCCCCGCGAGGGCAGGCGCAAAGTGCCTTATAATCACGCTTTACCTCTATACTGATTCAGGAGCACAGATGGCCCGCACGATCCACTGCATCAAACTCAACAAGGAAGCCGAAGGACTGGATTTCCCACCGTACCCGGGCGAACTGGGCAAGAAGATTTACGAATCGGTGTCGAAAGAAGCGTGGGCCGCCTGGCTCAAGCACCAGACCATGCTGGTCAATGAAAACCGCCTGAACCTGGCCGACGCGCGCGCCCGCAAATACCTGGCCACGCAAATGGAAAAACATTTCTTCGGTGATGGCGCCGATGCGGCCATGGGCTACGTGCCACCAACGGAATAAGTTTTATCGCTTGCCCGTGACCACGTCACGGGCAGTTTTACCTGCGTTTCACGCCCTCCCCCGCCGTTTCACGGCACCTCATCCCCGTTTCGTCGCAAGCGCCTCGCCGACCCTGCCGCCGGCTGGCACAGTACGTCCATCGACAACTTCATTCCAGGGCGGACACCATGTTGCAGCAAATCTTCAGCCACACTCCCCTCTACGTCTGGGTCATCCTGGGATTTCTCGTCTACCGCGGCGTGCTGGCCAGCCGCGCGCGTGAAGTGACCTTGCGCAAGCTGTGCATCATTCCCCTGGTCATGCTGGCCCTGTCCCTGAGCGGCGTGTACGGCAGCTTCGGCCTGGCCGGCATTGCGCCATTCGCCTGGACCGCCGGCGCCCTGGCCGGTGCGGCGCTGGCCTGGACGCTGGTCGATACAAACAAGATCGTGCCCATTACCGAGCGGGGCAGCGTGCGGCGCCCTGGCAGCTGGGTACCATTGATCTTGATGATGAGCATCTTCTGCATGAAATATGCGGTTGCCGTGACCCTGGCCATCGCCCCGGCGACTGCCCATGCGACCGGCTTCGTCGTGCCAGTCTGCCTCGCCTACGGCAGCTTCAGCGGCATCTTCCTCGGCGGTTTGCTGCGCACCGTGGCCGTGTACCGGGCGGTGCAAACGGAAGGCTGGGGTCAGACCCGGCGGGGGAATGCGCCCCAGTGGGGCGCATTCCGATCACGCGGTGACTGACCCCGGATTTCTGCTACGTATCAGTATGCCAACGTCCGCACGCCTTCCGGCGTGCCCAGCAGGCAAACGTTGGCGCCGCGCACGGCGAACAAGCCGACGGCGATGACGCCGACGATCTGGTTGATCTGCTGTTCCAGCGCCACCGGGTCGGCGATCTGCAAGCCCAGCACGTCGATGATTTCGCCACCGTTATCAGTGATGAACGCTTCGGTGCTGCCGGCCTTCAGGCGCAAGCGGGGCGTGCCGCCCAGCGCAGCCAGCTGGCGCGATACGGCGGCGCGCGCCATCGGCACCACTTCCACCGGCAGCGGGAAGGCACCCAGGGTCTCGACGAGCTTGGAGCCGTCGGCGATGCAGACGAACTGCTTCGCTACGGAAGCCACAATCTTTTCACGCGTCAATGCTGCGCCGCCGCCCTTGATCATGGCGCCGCTGGCCGTGATTTCATCGGCGCCGTCGATGTAGACGGCGATCGACTCGACGTCGTTGAGGTCGAAGACGGCAATACCATGACCGGCCAGGCGGGCAGCCGTCGCTTCGGACGACGCGACGGTGCCCTTGATGGTGTCCTTGATCTTGGCCAGTTCATCGATGAAAAAATTGGCGGTGGAACCGGTGCCGACACCGATGATTTCACCCTCAACCACATAGGCTATGGCGGCGCGGGCTACGGCTTGCTTCAATTCGTCTTGGGTCATGACATTCAGGCTAAAGTGGGGAATGGCGCTATTTTAACGGATTGCCGGCCCGGCTAGCCGGCCATGGTGACCGGCCATTCCATTTGATACAACAGGCAAGTGGGAAAAGCTTGCCATAGGGCAATTCCCCATTCAATTACTCTCTATGGCCCTTAAAATATGCGAAAATGGAGCGATAGCCCGATATGACGTTTCAGGAATAGCCAATGAATCACAGTAAGCAGGTACTTGTTGTCGATGACAGCAGGGTTTCACGTTTGATGTCGCATCAGTTCATCCTCAGTAAACATGCCGACTGGCAAGTGATTGAGGCGGCGACGGGTGAAGAAGCCCTGGAAAAAGTCAAGACAGCCAGCCCTGCCCTGATATTACTGGATGTCAACATGCCTGGCATGGGCGGCGTGGCGGCGGCGGAACAATTGCGCGCGCTGTGCCCGAAAACACACATCATTCTCGTCACGGCGAATGTGCAAAACGCCATCCGCAACCGCGCCAGCGAACTGGGCGTGGGCTTCATGGAAAAACCCATCACGGAAACCCGCATCCATCAGCTGATCGAATCACTGGGACTGTGAGCATGGTCAATCTCTCCGAACTCGAAAACGATGCCCTGGTAGAGATATTCAACATCGGGGTAGGCCATGCGGCCGCCTCGATGAGCGAGATCGTCAACGAAGAAGTCACCATGTCGGTGCCGTCGATCACCTTCCTGAACCGTGCCGACGCGGCCGCCCTGCTGGGCAGCAAGAAGGATGGCGAACGCATCTGCGGCGTCAGCCAGCATTACGATGGCGCCTTCGCCACCGAGGCCATCCTGATGTTCCCGGAAGACAAGAGCCTGGAAATCGTGCGCCTGATGGTGGGCGACGCCATGCCGCTGCAGGAACTGACGGAGATGGAACAGGAGGCGATGAGCGAAATCGGCAACATCATCCTCAACTCCTGCGTGGGTACCCTGGCCAACCTGTTCGACAGCGAACTGCATGGCTCGCTGCCCCTGTACCACGTGGGCACCAGCGCAGAAATCCTGTCATCTTTCGGCGGCCACGATGACGACGCCGTCGTGCTGATGCTGCATATCGACTTCGTGCTGTCCCGGCACCAGATCCACGGCTATGTCGCCTTCGTGCTCGACCTGTCCGCCTTGCACGACCTGAAGCAGCAGGTCAGCCACTATCTGGCCAAGGTACTGGGACAGGCGTGACGATCATGCCGGATGCCTTACACCGACTCGCCCTGCTCGAGAGCATCATTGGCGCCGTGAACCTGGGCGCCATCGTGCTCGATGAGCAGCACCGCATCGTGCTGTGGAACCACTGGATGAAGCGCCACTCGGCGTGCCCGGCCGACGCCGTGCTGGGCCAGGACTTCTTCACCGTCTATCCGGAACTGCGGCACAAGCGCATCGATTCGGCCATCACCCAGGCCCTGCGCGACAATTTCCAGTCTCTGCTGTCGCAAACCCTGCACAAGGCGCCATTTGCCCTGTATACGCATGGCACGGCCGCTGGCGCGGTGGAAGGCCAGGAACGCATGCAGCAAGCCATCGCCGTCACCCCGATCAATTTACCCGGCTCACCGCGCCACTGCCTGATCCAGATCAATGATGTCACCATCGCTGTGGGCCGCGAAAAGCTGCTGCGTGAACAGGCCATGGTCTTGCGGTCGCAAACCTTTTCCGACGGCTTGACGGGCATCGCCAACCGCCGCCACTTCGACGTGGCGATCGAGAAGGAAATGCGGCGCGCCATGCGCACGGGCAGCCCCCTGTCGCTGCTGATGATCGATATTGACCATTTCAAGGATTACAACGACCATTACGGTCACCAGCAAGGCGACGACTGCCTGATCCGCGTGGCAGCCGAACTGGCCGCCATGCTGCAGCGCCCCACCGACCTGCTGGCGCGCTATGGCGGCGAGGAATTTGCCGCCATCCTGCCCGACACCGACGCCGCGCAGGCGCTGCGCATGGCCCAGGCGATCCGTGAACGGGCGGCAGAGCTGCGTATTCCGCATGCCAAGACGGGCGATGAGGTCAAGCACATCACGGTCAGCATCGGCATCGCCACGCAGCACCCGCAGCAGCAACTGGCCACCTCCGCCCTGATCGGCGCCGCCGACCGCGCCCTGTACCTGGCCAAAGGCGCCGGGCGCAACAGGGTCATGGTACAGCCACTGTAGGAAAGCAACGCCGTTACGCAATTCCAGTAGACAACTTTACGGCGGATGCGTAGACTCATATGTGATTGCAGCAAAAACAACAAGAGTTTATCTGCGGTATCCATTCAAGCGCATGCGCCGCTCCTGCGCGGATACGCCCAGGAGTGCTTGTGAACCTCGACCTGCCCCTCAAATCCCGTCTGCCGGGCACCGGCCTGGATACGACCATGGTCAATGGCATGCGCCTGCTGTTGTCCAGTGCCACCTTGCTGACCCTGTTCATCGACCCCGAAAGCGCAGGCAAGCTGAGCAAGATCACCTGGCTGATCTTTTCCGCCTACACCATGCACAGCCTGCTGCTCTACGTGCTGGCCCTGATGAACTTCAGCCTGCCCCAGGACATCTTGCTGTACTGGCTGGACGTGGCCTGGTATGCACTGATCGTATTCTCCAGCAGCAACCACAACAACCTGTTTTTCCTGTTTTTCTTCTTTGCCATCCTGACCTCGTCGTTCCAGCGGGGCTTCGAGGAAGGCGCGCGCATCACCCTGGCTTCGGCCGGTCTGTTCGCCGCCACCGCCCTGTTTAGCGAAACGAATGCGGAACTGTCGCGCCTGCTGCTGCGCACCACATTCTTGCTGGCACTGGGCTACATGATCGCTTACTGGGGCGGCTCGGCCATCACGCAGCGCAGCCACCTGGCGCTGCTGCGCGATGTCAGCCAGCTGTCCAATCCGCGCTTCGGGGTCGACCAGACCATTAGCTCGGTGCTGGAAAAAACCCGAAGCTATTTTCATGCCCGCAGCTGCCTGCTGGCGATGCAGGACAAGGGGGCGCCGCACTGGTCGCTGCGCAGTGCCGTGCATACGGGAACGGAGCTGGTCACGACCAGCGCCATCCTCAGCGATGAGGCGGCCAGCCCCTTGCTGGCATTCCCGCCCGAAAAGATCGTGCTCTACAACCGCCCCCTGTCCAGCTGGCTGCCGTGGACAGGCGGCGTGCGTACGCTGGACGCGGACAGCGGGCGCTGGCTGCGGCATGGCGATATGGCCGGCGCCAGCCTGGCCGAGCTGCTCGAAGCGCATTCCTTCATCAGCGCGCCCTTGCCTTTGCGCAATGGAACGGGCCGCCTCTACATCGTTTCCAAGACCAGCCTGAGCAAGACCGACGCCCTTTTCCTCAGCCATATCGGCGCGCAGGCGTTTCCCGTCATTGAAAACATCGAACTGCTCGACCGCCTGGCATCGCAGGCAGCCTCGCGCGAACGCGAAAAGATCGCGCGCGACCTGCACGACACCGCCATCCAGCCGTATATCGGCTTGCGCCACGGCCTGGCCGCCCTGCGCAATGATGCCCTGCCAGGCAACCCCCTGTTGCCTGAACTGGAAAAACTGATCCTCATGTCGGGCCAGGTGATCGCCGACCTGCGCAGCTATGCGCGCACCTTCAAGAACGGCCAGGTGCAAAGCGAGCCAGAACTGCTGGTGGCGCTGCGGCGCCAAGCGGCGCAGATCCACGAATTCTATGGCATCGACATCACCCTGCATATCGAGGGCGACCTGCGCATCAACGACCGCCTGGCAGCCGAGGTATTTCAGATCGTCAACGAAGGCATGAGCAATATCCGCAAGCATACGTCGGCACGCCACGGCGCCGTCAAGCTGACGTGCGCGCAAGGCGCGCTGCACATCAGCATCGACAACGAGTGCGCGGCCGCGCACGTGCCCGATTTCCTGCCCGACTCGCTGGCCGAACGCGCCGCCGCCCTCGGTGGCAGCGCCAGGGTCACGCACAACACCTTGGGCAACACCTCCGTACAGATCGAGATCCCCATATGAATGAATTACGCCACATGCCACCGGCCAGCCATACCATCAGCGTCATGCTGGTGGACGATCACAAGACCATGCTCTGGGGCCTGGAGCGGCTGATCGGCGGCGAGCACTCGGGCATGCGGGTGGTCGCCACGGCGTCCGACAGCGCCGAGGCGCTGGAGCAGGCGAAGGCGCTGCAACCGGATGTGATCGTACTGGATCTGGACTTGGGCGGCGTCAGCTCGCTGGCCATCCTGCCTGCGCTGGCGCAGTGCGGCAGCACGCGCGTGCTGGTGCTGACGGCCAGCCACGATCAGGCCGTACTGGACCAGACGGTACTAAAAGGCGCGCGCGGCATCGTCAGCAAGGATGCGCCGGCAGAAATGGTGCTCAAGGCCATCGAAAAGGTGTATCACGGCGAGCTGTGGCTGGAACACGCAATGCTGGGACGCATGCTGACGCAGCTGACCCAGCCCGGCGGCGGCTCGGCGCAAGCCATCGCCGTCGCCAGCCTGACCCTCAAGGAAAGAAAGATCATCGCCGCGCTGGTGCACGGCAGCGGCACGCCGGCCAAGCTGCTGGCGGACCAGCTGTTTATCTCCGAACACACCTTGCGCAATCACCTGACGTCGATCTACCGCAAGCTGGGCGTGTACAACCGCCTGGAACTGTACGCCTACGCCACCAAGCACCAGCTGGGCGAATTGCCGCCCGGCGCCTGACGCCGCAATCCCCCAGGACGGCCACAGCACGGCCGCGCACTCCCTCCCCGCCGCCCCCTTCGCCAACCACCGGCACGGCCGTTGCCTGCGCGCGCCAAACTCAACCATGACAATTGTCACGAAAAAAACAAGCAGTTCCTCCTTGCAATAAAAGGAGGTTCTTCTGATGTAGATCAAGCTGCCAACTTCTATAGTGATCTTACCGGAGTGCAAATCACCGCGCGGCCCACCACGACACGGAGCACAGCATGCGCCTTGACAAGTTTCTTCCGGCAGCCCTGATCACCTATTTGCAGGGCAAGCAAAAGGCTGCGTTCTACCGCTATGCACTGGTAGCGGCCCTCATGGCGGTGGTCTGCATCATCGGACTGCTGGCACTGGGCGAAAGCCCATGAGAGCGCCAAATCGAAGCAACAGGAAGCAACGCTGCCATGTCGTTTTACCCACCGCTGTACCTTAACCACCACCAGGAGTTGTCATGAACCTCATCAAAAACTTTATCCGCGAAGAAGATGGCGTCACTGCAATTGAGTACGGCCTGATCGCAGCCCTGATTGCCGTGGTGATCATCGGCGCCGTCACCATCGTCGGCACGCAGCTGAAAAAGACCTTCAGCACCATCGGCACCAAGCTCACCACCGCCAACGGCTGATGCAGCGCAGTCCGGGCTTGCCCAGCGCCAGCCCGGACATACCGCCCCCGCCACACTCCAGCAAGCCCACCTTGATGACGCATAGCGAGGCCCATCGTGAAATCTCTCTTCAGCCGTTTTTCCGATGAATCGGCAGTCACGGCGATCGAATACGCGCTGCTGACGAGCCTGATAGCGGCAGTGCTGGTAGTCACGATCACCCTGCTCGGCGACCAGATCAAGCTGCTATTTGTCTACGTCAAGGACCAAGTGGTCCTGGCCCTGTCATGAATACCCTGCGCGCCTCGCTGCGCACCCACCGCGCCCTGCTGCTGATCGTGCTGCTGTACGCCACCGCGGCAGCGCTGCTGGCCGGCAGCCTGCCCAGCCCATCGGACATCCTCAACGTGCTGGCAGGCTTCCTCTTGGCCATCCTCACGGGTCCCATCTTCATCCTGTGCGGCTATACCATTCGCGTCATGGTGATGCAACGTCCGCACCGCCTGTGCCACTACCTGTACCACGACCTGCGCCGCTACTTGAGCAACGAGCGCCTGCTGCACGCGCTGCCGGCCATGCTGCTGATCCCCGTCTTCGCCTCCAGCTTCACCGTCTTCAAGGCCGCCATCCCCCGCCTGCACCCCTACACCTGGGATGCCACCCTGTCAGCCTGGGACATCGCGCTGCATGGCGGCAAAGCCCCATGGGAAAGGCTGCAGCCGCTGCTGGGCCACCCGCTCGTCACCGGCCTGCTCAACTTCAGCTACCACTTCTGGTTCTTCCTGTTCTACGCCGTGCTGTACTGGCTCATCCTCGATACGCGCCGCCCGCTGCTGCGCATGCAGTTCCTGCTCAGCTTTGCGCTGACCTGGATCGTCCTGGGCAGCATCCTGGCCGTGCTGTTCGCCTCGGTCGGCCCCTGCTACTACGGCCACCTGCATGCCAGCGATCCGTATGCGCCGCTGATGGCCTACCTGCATGACACCAACCAGCACGTCCCCGTGTGGGCCCTGCAGGTGCAGGACATGCTATGGCAAGGCTATCAAAGCAAGGGAACAAACGGCGATCTGGGCATCTCCGCCATGCCCAGCATGCATGTGGCCACGGCCGTGCTGATGGCCATCATGGGCTGGAATGTGAGCCGCGCCGCAGGCATCTCGCTGTCCGCCTTCGCCGTGCTGATACTGCTCGGCTCCATCCACCTGGGCTGGCACTATGCGCTCGACGGTTATGTCGGCGCGGCCGGCGCGGCGCTGGTGTGGCACCTGGTCGGACGGATGCTGGGCAGCCAGGCAGCGGCACCCGCCATGAGCATGGCCACGGTGCCCTGCATGAGCAAGGAAGGACTGACATCATGAACGCCCACCTGCCCATGCTGCTGTGCCTGGCCGTACTGGCCACCCTGCTCGCCGCCGCGCTGTGGCACGACCTGCGCACGCGCCGCATCCCCAACCTGCTGGTGCTGTGGGGCATGCTGGCGGGACTGATCCTGAACAGCTTCGTGCCGTCCGGCGCCGGCCTGTTCGACGTCGACTTCGGCGGCCTGGGCCTGCTGCAGGCGCTGGCTGGCGCCGCTGCCGGATTGGCACTGCTGCTGCCCATGTATCTGCTGCGCGCCCTGGGCGCCGGCGACGTCAAGCTGATGGCCATGTGCGGCGCCTTCCTCGGCCCCGACGCCGTACTGGAAGCGGCCCTGCTGACCTTCCTGTGCGGCGGCGTGCTGGCCCTGGCCGCCGCGCTGGCAGGCCGCCGCCTGCGCCTGGTGCTGCGCAACACCTACCACATGATGCTGGGCGCGCTGCTGCACAGCCTTGCCGGCGGCGCCGCCACGATCGCCGAACCGCCGCCCGCCACGGGCAAGCTGGCCTACGCCTTCGCCATTGCCAGCGGCACCCTGCTGCAGGTGTTCTTGCAATACAACCATCTGTGGAGCTTGCGCTGAAACGCGCCGCTCCGACGACCAGCCACCACAGGACCCGACCATGGACACCCTCGCCACTCTCTGCCACTCGCGCCGCGCCAGCCTGCTCACCAGCATCGCCATGGCCGGACTGTGGGTATTCTTTGCCAGTGCACACGTGGTGGGCTATTTGCACAGCGACGACTGGAGCTATTTGCTGTTCTGCGCCGCCGAAACCCTCGCCGCCCTGTTCTTTGTCGTACGCTCGGCCCCCGTCAGCATTTCCACCGATGCGGGCGACTGGCTGCTGGCCATCGGCGCCACCTTCGCCCCTTTCCTGCTCTCGCCTGCCGACATGGCCATCTGGCCCGGCGCGCGTTACCTGCTGGCCATCGGCAGCCTGCTGCAGATCGCCGGCCTGCTGTCGCTGAATCGCAGCTTCGGCCTGGTGGCGGCGCAGCGCGAGATCAAGACGGGCGGCGCCTACCGCGTGGTGCGCCATCCCCTGTATGCCAGCTACCTGATTTCCCTGAGCGGCTACCTGCTGGCCAATACCTCGCCCGCCAATGCCGTGACCTACGTCGCGACAATCGCCATGATGGTTGCGCGCCTGCTGCGCGAGGAGCGCTTCCTGTCCACCGACGTGCGCTACCGCGTGTACATGCGGCAAGTGAAATACCGGCTGCTGCCGTTCATCTTCTGACCTCACCATCCGGCAAAAGGAGCGATCATCATGCCCGATACCTACCCAGAAGCGCCTGCCGACGGCAGCATCATGCCGGCCATGCAGCGCGCACCACGCAACGTGGCCGAAACGGGCCTGCCCTTCCTGTTCCTGGTGGAACTGCTGGTGAAGGTCATGTTCCTGCGTGGCCAGATCGGCTTGCCTGCCCTGTCGTCGCACGTCAAACTGGGCGCCGGCGTGCTCGAACCACTGCTGACCTTCATGCGCGCCGAAAAACTGTGCGAAGTGCAGCGCAACGGCTACAGCGGCACGGATGCCGACCAGCACTACCACCTGGTCGACCAGGGCCGCCTGCGCGCCGCCGACTATTTGCGGCGCAATGCCTACAGCGGCCCGGCGCCCGTCACGCTGGCCCACTACAGCGCGCAGGTGCTGGCGCAAAGCGTGGCGCACATGCACGTCACGCGGGAAAGCATGATGCAGCAGTTTCACGACGTGGTGGCCAGCACGTCGGTGCTCGACCAGCTGGGCGCGGCCATGAATTCGGGCCGCGCACTGTTCCTGCACGGCCCCGCCGGCAGCGGCAAGACGTATCTGGCCGAGCGCCTGCATGGTTTGCTCAGCGGCACCATCGCCCTGCCGCACGCGGTCATGGTCGATGGCGAGGTGCTACCCTTCCTCGACCCCATGCTGCACACGCTGGCCACCGGCGTGGCGCCGCCGGCCGACCCGCGCTGGGTACGCGCCTGGCGCCCCACCGTGCTGACGGGCGGTGAGCTGACGCTCGACATGCTCGACCTGCAATTCGATCCCGGTGCCCGCCTGTATCAGGCACCGCCGCACCTGAAGGCCAACAACGGTATCTTCATCATCGATGACCTGGGCCGCCAGCGCTGCTCGCCCGTGGAGCTGATGAACCGCTGGATCGTGCCAATGGCGCGCCGCGTCGATTATCTGTCGCTGCACACAGGCTACAAATTTCCCGTCCCCTTCGACGTGATCGTCGTATTTTCCTCGAACCTGGCGCCGCAGCAGCTGGCCGACGACTCCTTCCTGCGCCGTATCGGCTACAAGATCCATGTCGGGGAATTGAGCGGCTACCACTACGAAGCCGTGTTCCGCCACGTCTGCGAACAATTCGGCATGACCTTCAACCATGCTGCCTACCACTACCTGCTGCAGTTGCACGGCCAGCACGCAAGGCCCCTGCTGGCTTGCTATCCCCGCGACATATTGGCCCAACTGTGCGACGTGGCCCGCTATGAGGGCCGCCCGCCGCGGCTCGAGGCCGAGGCGTTGCACTGGGCCTGGAACAATTATTTCGGCGCCGCCGACGGCTCCGCCGGCATACAGAACGGACCGGCTGCGGTCCTGGATAAAGGAGTATCAAAATGAGAAACGCACGCGCTCTGACAATGATGGCCTTCGCGGTCATCCTGGCGTTCGTGGCCGTCATCGTGGCCGCGCGCTGGATCAATGCCCAGGCCTCGGGCAATACCAACAAGGTCGCTGTCGCCCTGATCGACATCAGCCTGGGCGCGCGCATCGCGCCGGAAATGGTGCGCATGGTCGACTGGCCCAGCAGCGCGCTGCCGCCGGGCGCCATCAACGACCCGAAACTGCTCGATGCGCGCGTCACGCGCACCAGCATCCAGCACGGCGAACCGATCATGGAAAGCAAGCTGGCGCCCCCCGGCACCCAGGGCGGCCTGTCGGCCGTGGTGGGCGAGGGCAAGCGCGCCATGACGGTGCGTGTCAATGACGTGGTCGGCGTGGCAGGCTTCGCCCTGCCCGGCAACTATGTCGACATTCTCGTCAACACGCAGGACGATGCGGCCAAGACGGGCACCGGGCGAGATCCCAGCATCTCCAAAATCGTGCTCGAACGCATACTCGTGCTGGCCATTGCGCAGGAATCGAACCGCGACGACACCAAGCCCAAGGTGGTCAATGCCGTGACCCTGGAACTGACACCCGACCAGACGGAAAAGCTCGACCTGGCGCGCAGCGTGGGCACCCTGTCGCTGGTGCTGCGCAACCAGATCGAAGACAAGCCCGTCAACACGGATGGCGCCACCAAGACCAGCCTGCTGGATGCCAAGGTCGCCGCCCAGGTGGCCGCCCCCGCCCCCCGGCCAGTCATACACCGCCGCGTGGTGCAAGGGCCAGCCGGGCCGCAAGTCGATGTCATCAAGGGGCTGGAACGCAGCTCCCAACAATTCTGAACAACGCTACGCCGATCGTCATCCGATCCGCACCACGAGGAGCACGCCATGAGCACCATGAGCAAAATGAACACAGCAAACGGAGGCCGCATCCTGCGCATGGCCCTCGCCATCGCCACCATCGGCGCCCTTATCCCGGCAGCCCATGGCGAAGCGGGCGCACCTGCCACCTCGCCTGGCCTGTCGACCACGCCGCCGGGAGCCACGCCAGCGCCTGCATCAGCATCGGCTGCGGTCTCCGCGCCGCCCCCCAAGGTGGTGCGCCGCGTGCCGCGCGTGAAACCGGTGGCGCAGCAAGCCATGCTCGATACGGCGGGAGGACGCACGGAACTGTCGCGCAACATGGCGCTGGCCGAAGGCAAGTCCACCCTGATGCACCTGCCGTTTCCTGTCGCCCGCGTCTCGGTAGGCGACCCGCGCATCGCCGACGTGATCCTGCTCAACACCACCGATGTCTATCTGTTGGGCAAATCCGTGGGCACGACCAACCTGATCGTATGGAACCGCAATAATGAAGCGAGCATCATCGATCTGTCCGTCAGCATCGACGCCAGCCTGCTGCAGACGCGCCTGAGCGAACTGTTGCCGAACGAAAAAGAGCTGCGCGTGACGGTGGCCGGCGACACACTGATACTGTCGGGTGTCGTCAGCGACACCGTCAAGGCCGACCAGGCGATGTCGCTGGCCAACGCGTATGCACAACGCGGTTCCCGCCCCGCCGCTGGCGCCGCAGTTGCCGGTGCGGCACCCGCCGCCGCCGGCGCCGCACCCGACCCTTCGGGCGGCCCGTCAGCCTCGCCACGCGTGATCAACCTGATGGCGATCGCCGCGCCACAGCAGGTGATGCTGGAAGTCAAAGTGGCGGAAGTGTCGAAAACCCTGGTCGACCAACTGGGCGCCAACCTGGGCCTGAGCAAGACTATCGGCGGCTGGACCTATTCGCTGCTGTCGAACTTGCTCAGCAATAATCCCAGCGGTTTCAACGCCAGCAACAGCCGCAACGGCAACTTCCTGGGTCTCGATGCGCAAAAGCGCGATGGCTTGATCAAGGTACTGGCAGAACCGAACATCATGGCCATCAGCGGACAGGAAGCCAGTTTCCTGGCTGGCGGCAAGATCTTCATCCCCGTCAGCCAGACCAACAATGGTGGCACGCCCACCATCACGCTGGAAGAAAAAGAGTTTGGCGTGGCCGTGAAATTCACCCCCACCGTGCTCGAAGGGGGACGCATCAACCTGAAAGTGTCGCCGGAAGTGTCCGACCTGAACAAGGAAGGCATCGGCATCACGGCCACCGGCATTTCCACCACCGCCATCCTGCCCTCGTTTACCACGCGGCGCGCCACCACCACCGTGCAGCTGTTCGATGGCCAGAGCTTCGCCATCGGCGGCTTGATCAAGAACAATGTGACCAGCAACATCAAGGCCTTGCCGGGCCTGGGCGAAGTGCCCGTCCTGGGTGCCCTTTTCCGCAGCACGGACTTCCAGACAGACCGCTCGGAACTGGTCTTCATCATCACGCCGCACCTGGTCAAGCCGCTACCGCCCGACTACAAGCTGCCTACCGATCCGTATGTGCAACCTACGCGCGGCGACATGTTCATGCAAGGCAAGATGGAAGGCACGGCGCCCGCACCAGCGCCAGCACCACTGCCGCAGCCAGCGCCGATGCCGCTACCTGCCGCCGCGCCGCCGGCAGCCATGGCCGCGCCCGTGCCGCCTTCCATGCCGGTGGCCATGCCCGTCGCCACGCCGACGGTGACCACCAACGACCTGCCGCAATACCGCGCCGTACCGAAAGCCGATGCGGCCACGTCATCGGCCAGCATTATCGATGATCTCAAATAGGAGCATCTCCATGAAAACCTTCGCAACCACCCTGCCCCGCTGCCTGCTGTGCGCTGCGGCAATCGGCGCGTTGGCCGGCTGTGCCGCCACCACCACCCCCGTGCTCGACAGCCATTTCGGCGAGTCGGTGACCTTGCTCAAGCAGCAGCAAATCCTGTATCCGGACGCGGCCTACAACAGCAATCCCGTGCTCGGTCTCGATGGCAAGGCCGCCATCAGTGGCTACAAGCTCTACCAGAAATCCTTCAGCGCGCCCGATCCAATTCCCGACGTGCTGACGATCGGCGTCAGCAAACGCTGAACCGTACCCCATCCACCCAGCCACTGCCGGAGCTTGCCGTGAAAATCTTCATTATTTCCAGTAACGAAAAACAACTGGCCGCCATGACGGCGCTGTTGCGCGAGCGCCACGCGGGCGACGATATCGACAGCGCCGTCGGCAGCCTGGAACGGCTGGCCGGCACGGCTGAAATGGCCGTGCCAGACGTGCTGCTGCTGGCGCAGCCCGTCATCGACGATGCCGACCTGGTGCGCATCGAACGTCTGGCCAGCCGCCAGCCCGCCATGGCCATCATCCTGCAGTGCCAGCAGCAGGGCAGCGACTTCCTGCTGCAAGCCATGCGCGCGGGCGTGCGCGAGGTGCTGCCGCAAGCCGACAACGGCGCCGCCCTGAATGCGGCGCTGCAGCGCATCGAGGACAAGAGCGCGCGCCACGTGCGGCGCGATGGCAAGATCATCGCCTTCGTCTCGTGCAAGGGCGGCAGCGGCGCTACCTTTCTCGCCGCCAACCTGGCATACGCGCTGGCGCAGGACAACCAGCGCGTGGCGCTGTTCGATCTGAACTTGCAGTTTGGCGATGCGGCGCTGTTTGTCTCGGACCAGAAGCCGGCCGCCACGCTGTCGCACGTGGCGCAGCAGATTCATCGCCTCGACCCCTCCTTCCTCGCCGCCAGCATGGTGCAAGTGACGCCGAACTTCAGCATCCTGGCGGCGCCCGAAGATCCCGGACACGCGAGCGACATCAAACCCGAGCACATCGACCAGCTGCTGCACCTGGCGCGCCACGAGTATGATTTTGTTGTGCTCGACACGGGCCGCGGCCTCGATGCCATCAGCGTGCGCGCGCTTGACAACGCCGACATGATTTGCCCCGTGGTGCAGGCAACGCTGCCCTACATCCGCGACGGCAAGCGGCTGCTGCAGGTGTTCCAGTCGCTGGAATACCCGACCAGCAAGATTCACCTGATCCTGAACCGCCATACGAGCGCCGATGAAATCCGCGGGCGCGACCTGGAAGCGGCCTATGGCCAGCAGATCTTCCACGCCATGCCGAATCATTACGCGGTGGCGGCGGCATCGGTCAACCAGGGCGTACCCGTGCTGAAGCTGGCGCCCGGCAGCCCGCTGGCCAAATCACTGCAGGAGTGCGCGCGCAAGCTGGGCGGTACGCGCGCGGCCAGCACGCCTGGCCTGTTTTCACGCCTGTTCCAGCGCAGCCGGCCCATCCAACTTCGAGGGGAAACAGCATGAGCATCGACATCAATGGTGCAGGCCCCAGCCTGCGCGAACGCCTCGGCAGTGCCCCGGCCTCGAACGGCAATTCGGCTTTCGGCGCCGTGCGCGGCGGCAGCATCGACAATCCCGCCTACCAGGAACTCAAGCAGCACGTGCACCAGTCCCTGCTCGACCGCATCGACCTGGAAGGAATGCAACGCCTGTCCCAGGAGCAAATACGCGACGACCTGAAGATCCTGGTGGGGCGCCTGCTGGATGAAGACAGCGTCGTCATCAACGACCTGGAGCGGCGCACCCTGGTGCGCGACATCCAGGACGAAGTATTGGGCTTTGGCCCGCTCGAACCGCTGCTAAACGATCCCAGCGTCTCGGACATCCTCGTCAACACGCACCGGCAGGTATATGTCGAACGCCACGGCCAGCTCGAACTGAGCGACATCCGTTTCAACGACGATGCGCACCTGATGAAGATCATCGACAAGATCGTCTCGCGCGTGGGCCGCCGCATCGACGAATCGAGCCCCATGGTCGATGCGCGCCTGCCGGACGGTTCGCGCGTCAACGCCATCATCCCCCCGCTGGCCATCGACGGACCCGTGATGTCGATACGGCGCTTTTCGGCCCAGCCGCTGCGGCTTTCCAACCTGGTCGAACATCACAGCCTGACGGCCGAAATGGCACAAATCCTGCAGGGCCTGGGCAAGGCCAAGATCAATATCCTGATCTCGGGCGGCACGGGCAGCGGCAAGACCACCATGCTCAACGCGATATCGGGCTTCATCAGCGGCACCGAGCGCATCGTCACCATCGAGGATGCGGCGGAACTGCAAATGCAGCAGCCGCACGTGGTGCGCCTGGAAACGCGGCCCGCGAACATCGAAGGCAAGGGCGAGGTGACGCAACGCGCACTGGTACGCAATGCCCTGCGCATGCGGCCCGACCGCATCATTTTGGGCGAGGTGCGCGGTGCCGAGGCGCTCGACATGCTGCAGGCGATGAATACGGGCCATGAGGGTTCAATGGCCACCATCCATGCCAACACGCCGCGCGATGCCCTGACGCGGCTGGAAAACATGATCAGCATGGCCGCCTCCATGTTGCCGGGCAAGGCCATGCGCCAGCAGATCAGCGCAGCCATCGGCGTGGTGGTACAGGTGGCGCGTCTGACGGACGGCAAGCGCAAGGTGGTGTCCATCCAGGAGATCACGGGCATGGAAGGCGAGATGATCACCATGCAGGAAATCTTCACGTTCCGCCAGACGGGCGTAGCCCAGGATGGCGCCGTCAGCGGCCACTTCCAGGCCAGCGGCGTGCGCCCCCGCTTCCTCGACCGCCTGCGCGCCTTCGGCGTGGTCGTGCCGGAAAGCCTGTTCGATCCCGACCGCCAATACCATTGAGGAGCCGCGCCATGGACACCAGTTTTTACGTCTTCGGGGCCCTGATCTTCATCGCCGTGGTGCTGCTCGTCACGGGCATGTACCAGGCCTGGAACAATGTGCGCGGGCCGGAATCGGAACGCGTGGCGCGGCGTCTGCGCGTGATGTCGGCCGGCGCCCACGCCGGTGAGCAGAACACGTCGATGATCAAGCAGCGCCTGCTCAGCGACACGCCGGCGCTGCAGAAATTATTATTGGAAGTACCGCGCGTGCATGCACTCGACCGCCTGCTGGAACAGTCAGGGCTGACGTGGAGCGTGGCGCAATGGGCCTTGCTGGTGCTGCTGACATTTCTCGTTGGCCTGGTCGGCGCCAGCCTGTTCGAGCTGCCCTGGCTGCTGCGCCTGGTGGCAGCGGCCGCCTGCGCGCTGTTGCCCCTGTACTACATCGAGCGTGCCAAGGCGCGCCGCCTGCAGCGCATCGGCCAGCAGTTGCCAGACGCGCTGGAACTCATGAGCCGCGCCCTGCGCGCCGGCCATGCCTTTCCCACGGCCCTGAAAATGGTCGGCGAGGAAATGAACGCGCCACTGGGCGACGAATTTCGCATCGCCTTCGACGAAGTCAACTTCGGCATCGCCATGCCGGACGCGCTGATGAACCTGGCCACGCGCGTGCCCAGCACGGACGTGCGCTATTTCGTCATCGCCGTGCTGATTCAGCGCGAGACGGGCGGCAACCTGTCGGAATTGCTCGATAGCATCAGCCACATCATCCGCGAACGCATCAAGCTGCTGGGACAGGTGCGCGTGCTGTCGGCCGAGGCGCGCCTGTCGGCGTGGATCCTGGGGCTGTTGCCGTTCGGCGCGGCAGCCATGATCCAGCTGACCAACCCCACCTTCCTGGAACTGCTGTACCGCGATCCCGGCGGACAGAAAATGCTGGGCGGCGCGCTATTGCTGATGCTGCTCGGCGTCATCTTCATGCGCAAGATCATCCATATCCGGGTGTGAATTTTTGAGGGGAACGACATCATGACTACCATGCAAATGGGCTTTCTCGGCTTGCTGTTCGTCGCCGTCTTCGCCGGCGCCATGTTCGTGCTGCTGCTGGCCATACCTGACCCGCTGCGCCAGCGCCTCGACAGCGTGGGCGCCGCCGGGACTGGCGGCGCCCGCCACTGGCTGGCGCACTTCGTCAAGCTGAGCAAACCACTAGCGCGTCTGTCCCTGCCCGAAGATGGCTGGGAGACGTCGAAAACACGCCTGCGCTTCATGCATGCGGGACTGCGTCACCCATCGGCGCCGCTGCTGTATTTTGGCGCCAAGACGGCCTTCGCCGTGGGCCTGCCCGTACTGCTTTTCCTGGGCCTGAGCGTGGCCGGCGTGCATTACAGCGGCACGGCATTACTGCTGTGGCTGCTGCTGGCCGCCGCATTCGGCTACTACCTGCCGAACGGCTGGCTGAACCGCCGCATCCGCCTGCGCCAGCGCGACATTTTTGAAAGTTTTCCCGATGCGCTGGACCTGATGACGGTCTGCGTGGAAGCTGGCCTGGCCATGGATGCGGCGCTGGCGCGGGTGGCCTCCGAAATCACGCTGAAAAGCGCCGTGCTGGCCGAGGAACTGCACCTGCTGACGCTGGAACTGCGCGCCGGCAACTCGAAGGAACGGGCCTTGCGCAACTTGGCCCTGCGCACGGGCGTGGAAGATGTCGATGCCCTCGTTGCCATGCTGATCCAGGCCGAACGTTTCGGCACCAGCATCGCCGCCTCCCTGCGTGTGCAATCGGACCAGTTGCGCACCAAGCGGCGCCAGCTGGCAGAAGAGCAGGCGGCGAAAATTGCCCTGAAACTGCTGTTTCCGCTGATCTTCTTCATCTTCCCTTCCCTGCTGGTGGTGCTCATGGGACCAGCCTTCCTGCAAATCTACCGCGTGCTGCTGCCTGGCATGGCCGGCGGCAATTAAAACCGCAGCCCTCCCACATGCTCCTGGCAGTCAACGCTGCCGGGAGCCAAAGATCTCCTCCGCAACACCCCGTCCCGCCCTTTGCCTGCTCTCCTGCCGGCTACCCGCATTGCCCTGCTCCGGCCTGAACACAAGCGCATTCCACATTGCCTGGCGCCTCTGCCGCTGCACATGCCGCATACGTGGAGGGCGGCACTGGCACACTGCCCGATTCCAGCCTTTTCAGGTCTCGACATCTGCGTTATGGATGGCTTCGGGATGTGCCCGCCCCCCTGTCAGCGATCACTGGCCACCCACCAAGTCCGGTACGCCCTTCGCATCATGGGTTGCCGGACTTGGCTGGCCAAAATATCGAGGACCGAGCTGTGCATATACTAGCGGGGCAATCCGCCATGCGGCACGAAGATCCCGCTACATGCGACATCGACTCCTCGGCGAGCGGAAGCTTGAGCGGCCTGCGGCATGGTGTGCTGTCCGCAGCCTAAGTGCACAGGCAATAAAAAAGGGCCGGAGCGGATATCCGGCCCTGACCATCTGGTTTCCGTATCTACATGCTGATGCGCAAAATGGCCGAGGCGAGTTTCTCGAAGCAGGGCTTCAACTCGTTGGAGTTGGCGGCGTGGCAATAAATGCCGACGGGTTGGCCGGCGCCCGCGTTCACGCAGCGCGACAGGGCATCGGGCGTGTTGGCCATGCACTTGAGGATATCTTCGCCCTTGTCGCTGGGCGCGGGGCCATTTGCCGCGGTCAACTCGCTGCCCAGGCCCAGGGTAAACACGTACATGCCCTCGCTGCGGGCCTTGGCGGCCACCGCTTCGAGCAGGTTGCGCGAGGCCCGGTTGACATTGATCCAGGTGGCCGAATTGCTGCTGGTATCGTTGGTGACCGAACGCGGCGTGGCCGTGATGATGGGGAACTCCTGCAAGGCCGGCAAGTTCGTGGGATTGTGCGCGTTATACCACTGCGGCAAGGCGGCCGTATCGAGGTTCTTGACGATGTTCGTATCCTGGTTGCACTTGCCGGCCGCCGTCGTGCCCTGCTTGTCGATCCGCCACAGGCCGGCCGGCGTGCCGGTGCTGGTGCCGTCGCCCGTCACCAGCGATCCAGGCGTGGTGCAGTCGGCCGGCTTCTTGAACTTGAAGACGGACGAAATGGTATTGGGCGATCCATCGGAAAAAAACACGATGACGCGCAGACTGGAGCGGTTGGCCAGGGCGATGCTGTTGAGCTGGTCGCGACCATTCCACATGCCTTCGGCCGAATTCGTCAAGCCGTCAAACGAATAGTTGCCAATGGTGGTCTTCATGCCCGCCTGGTCGAAACCGCGCGCCACCTTGCTGATCGGCGTATCGACTTCGGCGCCGTAGGAAAAATGGATCAGGGCCATGCGGTCCAGCGCCGGATTGAATTTGCTGAGAAACAGCTGCGCGCTGCTGATGACGGTGGAGCCGACAGGCGACAGCGAGCCCGAGGTATCCATCACGAAGGCCAGGTCCAGGTCCTTGCGGATGGTCTGCGCCGAGGCGCTGACCGACAGCAAATTGAAGCCTAGCACGCGCATCAGGGTCACGGGCACGGAGGCCGTGGCCGCCGCATCGATCGTCACCTTGCCGGCATCAAAGGTCACTGTGGGATTGTTGAAGGTGGGCGTGGCCCCCAGGTAGCCCGTGGGGAAATTCGCGGCAAAGAACTTTTGCGCCGCCGCCTGGGCGCTGGCCCGCTGCGCCGCCTCGCCCACGCCTTGCGTCACGGCGCGCGCGGCGGCGATGCTGGCCGAATCGACGGCCGCATTGAGCTTGGAACGGATGATGAAGCCCAGGCCGGAATCGATGGCCAGCCCCACCGCGCCGATCAGCACCACCATCGACAGGGCGATGACGATCAGCACTTGCCCCTTTTGTTTTCCGGTCTGCCTGCGTATGCTTTTCATGATGTTCTCCCGGCGCGTGCACGTGCGCCTGCGCAATAATGACAGCGTGTCTAAAAAATAGTCTTGGCGTACAGATTGCCGCTCAGCTGGGGCGTTTGCGCTCCAAAACCCAGGCTCATGCCGGCAAACAGGATGTTGGCGCGATACAGTCCCTCGACGACATAAATGACTTCGCCATTGGCCAACTGGTTGCTCATGGCATCGTTGATGGGCGAACCACCACTGGGAATGCTGGTGCACTTGCCCGTGCCGTCGCTGGCCCAGTTGCTGCAGTTCCACACCTTGCTAGCCTGCTGCGGCCCTTGGGTCCAGCGGTAATGTTCAAGAATGACGTTTTGCTTGCCGGGGCCATTGCCCATGATCTTGCTGATGTACATGCTGCCATTGCTGGCCATGTCCAGCGGCGGCGTCGTCATCGCCAGCGCCGTCATGATGGTTTGCGGGTCTTGCGAGGAGCGCGAGGCCAAATTGGCCCCTTCGCGGCTCAGATTGGTCAATATCATGTCGCCTTGCACGATGCGCGCCAGATCGAAGACGGGGACGGCCATCATCAGCAAGAAGGGCAGCACCAGGGCGAATTCCACGGCAGCCACGCCTTGCTGGCGGCGCGCGCGCATCAATGCCAATTGTTTGGATGGTGTCATCAGAAGGCCTCGTTACGCATGGTGGCCGCGACGCTGAAGGCATACTGGCCGGGCGCACTGGTGGAAGTTTTGGGATTGAGCAAGGCCATCAAGCGCCATGCGGGGGTGATGACGGGCCAGGTGCAGTTCACCTGCAGCACAACGATATCGCCGGCCGAGCCGAACATATTGTTGTTGTAGGCGGAGGGCGCTTGCGATACGCCATTGACCACCACCACGGGACTGACCATGGCATACAGGCCCAGCGAACTGTCGTTGATCTTTTGTAGCACGGCCTCGTAGCGCTGTTTGTTGGCGCTGGCCGGATCAAGGTTGTTTTGCCCCGTGATGGAGTAGCGGGCCCCTTCGCGCACGGCGTATTGCATCGTCAGGTTGACCCAGAACATGATCCCCAGTTCCATGATCATGGCGATAAGGAAAAAGAGGATAGGGGCGATCAAGGCAAATTCCACCAGCGCTGCGCCACGTGGGCGTTTTTTCAGGCACGACTTTCCTCTACAGCTGTTTCTAATCTGCATGATTTACTCGCTTGGACAGGTTGCTCTCGATCTCGCGCCGAGGTTGCAATTAAAACAAAGAAATTGTTCTTTGTATAATTTAATTTAGGTAATGCTGAGATGAATGTCAAGGTCTGAATACATGCAAATTAAATATATATGCACGCGTACATGAAATAACGATAGGAAACGAAATTAGCGCGGCAGCAAGCTGCAGTCGGCGGGGTCGAGCAGGAAGCCTTGCAGGATGTCCTGCAGCTGTGGCAGCTTGGCCACGTGGGCGGGAATGCCCAGCTGGCGGGCGCCGAAATAGTGGGCGATGATGTCGCCCTGCTGCTCCATGTTGAAGTCGGACAGCATACCGCCGGCTTGCGCGTCGTAGCGATAGGCGCGCTGCCGGATGTAGCCGCCGCACAGCGCCAGCCGCACGCCATGCAGCAGCACGCAGTAGCCGAGCTGGTACTGCCACACGTGCACCATTTCGTGGATGAAGAATAGCTTGCCGCCGTTGCCTTCACGCGAAAAATCGTCGCGGTACTGGGCCGGCATGAAGTGCAGGCTGCCGCGCGGCGTCATCGCCGTGTTCTGGTCCTGCAGGCCGAATGGTAAAAAGGAGCCGCGCACCACACGCACGCGCGCGTAATCGATGGCGCCCTGAAAGACGCTGCGGGCCATGGCGGTTTCGCCGATGGTCAGGGGGCGGCGCAAGACTCGCATGCAGAGGAGGGAGGAAAGCGCGGCAGGCACGCAAGGCTGCCGCGCCGGTACCGCTTACGCTGAGCGCAAACCGCTGGCAGCCTTGGCGATTTCCGTGATGCGGTCCCAGTTGCCGGCCGCGATCGCGTCTTTCGGCGTCAGCCACGAACCACCCACGCAGGCGACGTTCTTGCACGCCAGGAACTGCGACGCCGTCTCTTGCGAGATGCCGCCCGTCGGGCAGAACGTGATGTCCGGCAGGGGGCCGTAGATGGCGTTGAGCATGCCGATACCGCCGGCAGGCACGGCCGGGAACAGTTTCAGCTGCTGGAAGCCGTTTTCACGCGCCGCCATCACTTCACCGGGCGTCATCACGCCTGGCAGCAGGGGCAAGCCGCTGCTTTTCGCCGCCGCCACCAGGGCTGACGTCAGGCCTGGCGAGACGCCAAACACGGCGCCCGCATCGCGCGCCTGGACAAATTCCTCGGGACGGGTCAGGGTGCCGACGCCGACGATGGCGCCCGGTACTGCCGACATGGCGCGAATCGCTTCCAGGCCGTGCTTGGTGCGCAGGGTCACTTCCAGCACGCGGATGCCGCCCGCCACCAGCGCGCGCGCCAGCGGTACGGCGTGTTCAGGATCGTCGATCGCAATCACGGGGATCACGCTCGAGGTGCGCATAATTTCCAGTAGTGTCATGGTCATCTCTTATTTCCTAGCCAAAAAGTCTTCATCGGAACCGGGTACAGTATCACCGACATTGTCGGCGTCGTGCAAGGCGACGGTGGTGGGAATCGGCGACGGCAGGCCGAAGGTGGTGGCACCCTCTTCCGCCGCGCTGACGGTGGAACGGAACATGGAAAACAGCTCGCGGCCCATGCCGACGTGGTTCGGCGACAGGTCGGCCGTTACCAGCGAACGCGCGTGCCAGACGTCGGCTGGCACCAGCGCTTCGAGCACGCCCGTAAAGGCGTCAAGGCGGATGATGTCGCCATCGCGCACCAGGCCCAGGGCGCCGCCGGCGAGGATTTCAGGCGACACGTGGATGGCGGCCGGCACCTTGCCCGACGCGCCCGACATGCGGCCATCGGTAACCAGCGCCACCTGGCGGCCCGCATCCTGCAGGTTGGCCAGCGCGGGGGTCAGCGCATGCAGTTCCGGCATGCCGTTGGCGCGCGGGCCCTGGAAGCGCAGCACGGCGACAAAGTCGCGGTCCAGGGTGCCGGCCTTGTAGGCGTTCATGAACTCTTCCTGCGAATTGAACACCAGGGCAGGCGCTTCCACCGTGCGGTGCTGTGGCTTGACGGCCGAGACTTTCATCACGGCGCGGCCCAGGTTACCTGCGACGAGGACCATGCCGCCGTCCGGCGCGAACGGGTTCGAAGCGGGACGCAACACGTTTTCATCGGCGCTGGCGGCCGGTGCATCTTTCCAGAAGACCTTGCCGTCTTCACCGAGGAACGGCTCCATGCAGTGCGCGCGCAAGCCACGGCCCAGGATGGTGTTGACGTCTTCGTGCAGCAAGCCCGCGTCCAGCAGTTCGCGGATCAGGTAACCGGTGCCGCCGGCCGCGTGGAAATGGTTCACGTCGGCGTCGCCGTTCGGGTAGATGCGCGTCAACATCGGCACGATGGCCGACAGTTCATTGAAATCGTTCCAGTCGATGACGATGCCGGCCGCCTTGGCGATCGCCACCAGGTGCAAAGTGTGGTTGGTCGAGCCGCCAGTGGCCAGCAAGCCCACGACGGCGTTGACGATACATTTCTCGTCAACGATATGACCGACTGGCAAGTAGCTGGCGCTTTGCGCCGTGATGCCCGCAGCACGCTGGGCGGCAGCTTTGGTGAGCGCATCGCGCAGCGGTGTGTTCGGCGTGATGAAGGCAGCGCCCGGCAAGTGCAGGCCCATCACTTCCATCAGCATCTGATTGCTGTTCGCCGTACCGTAGAAGGTACAGGTGCCGGCGCCATGGTAGGCTTTCGACTCGCCTTCGAGCAAGTCTTCGCGCGTGGCCTTGCCTTGTGCATACAACTGGCGCACCTTGGCTTTTTCCTGGTTCGACAGGCCCGACGTCATCGGACCTGCCGGCACGAAGACGGCCGGCAGATGGCCGAAGTGCAGCGCGCCGATCAGCAGGCCCGGCACGATCTTGTCGCACACGCCCAGGTACAGGGCGGCATCGAACATATTGTGCGACAGCGCCACGGCCGTCGACATGGCGATGGTGTCGCGCGAAAACAGCGACAATTCCATGCCCGGCTGGCCTTGCGTCACGCCATCGCACATGGCGGGCACGCCGCCGGCGAACTGGGCCACAGCACCCACTTCGCGCACGGCTTGCTTGATGATTTGCGGAAATCCTTCGAAGGGCTGGTGCGCCGACAGCATGTCGTTGTATGACGACACAATGGCCACGGACGGCTTCTTGTATTCCTTCAGCGACAGCTTGTCGTTGGCGGGAAAGGCGGCAAAACCGTGCGCCAGGTTGGTACACGACAGGGCGCCGCGCTGCACGCCCTGGATGCGGGCAGCATCCAGATGCGCCAGGTAGGCGCCGCGCGATGGCCGGCTGCGCGCGATGATGCGCGCTGTTACGGATTCGACTACTGGATGCAGCGCCATATGAATTTCCTTAAAAATGAGTATTTCGTGAAATTTTACTACAAAATGGTGAAGAAGAAGCACTCTCGCATGGGCCAACAACAGAAATAAGCCACAAATTGCGGCGTATCAAAGCCAACCCAGGCAATATCGCGTATCCACAGCTGCCAACATATCCCTTATATACGACTGCTGCAATCGCTAAAAAAAGCACAACAAAATCGGCTTCACGTTACAAACTGTAGTGAAATTACGTTTTTCTGATGTATTATTCTCATACCAACGCCGGATCCGCTGTTCGTCACGACGAACGCGCCGCGCTCCTTTCAACCGAGACAAGCACCCGAGCCGACCGCCATGCGCCAGCCAGCACCTACTCCTGCCATCACCGCCACCGCCAGTTTCCAGTCCCTGCAAGCGCATAGCGCCAGCCTGCGCGACGTACATCTGCGCCAGCTGTTCGCTCTAGATCCAGCGCGTTTTTCCAGCATGACAGTCGATGCGGCAGGACTGCTGCTCGATTACTCGAAGAACCGCGTCGACGCCACCGCCATGGCCCTGCTGATGGACCTGGCCCGCGAGCGCGGCGTGGAAGCGCAGCGTGAAGCGATGTTTACGGGCGAGAAAATCAATCTTACCGAACATCGGGCAGTTCTGCATACCGCCTTGCGCGCGCCGCGCGGCACCGCCCTGGTAGTTGATGGCCAGGATATCGATGCCGACGTGCAAGATGTGCTGCAGCGCGTGAAGGCGTTTACCGACAAGGTACGCAATGGCAGCTGGCTCGGCTATACGGGCAAGCCGATTTGCGACATCGTCAACATCGGCATCGGCGGCTCGGACCTGGGACCGAAAATGGCCTGCCTGGCGCTGCGCTCCTACGCCAACCCGGGCCTGGAAATGCACTTTGTGTCCAACGTCGACGGCCACGACATGGAAGCGACCCTGTCCAAGGTCGATCCGGAAACGACCCTGTTCATCGTGGCCTCGAAAACCTTCGTCACGGCCGAAACCATGCTCAACGCCAACACGGCGCGCGCCTGGTTCTTGCTTGAAGGCGAAGAAACTGACCTGGCGCAACACTTCGTGGCCGTCTCGACCAACACGCAAGCCATCGTCGATTTCGGCATTTCGCCAGAAAACATGTTCCCGTTCTGGGACTGGGTCGGTGGCCGCTATTCCGTCTGGTCCTCGATCGGCCTGGCCGTGGCGCTGTCCGTGGGCTTTGAGTACTTCAGCGACTTCCTCGCCGGCGCGCACGCGATGGACCAGCATTTCCGTCAAGCACCTCTGGAACAGAATATGCCCGTGGTGCTGGCCATGGTGGGCTTCTGGAACCGCCAGTTCCTCGACTGCGGCTCCGTCTCCATCGCGCCCTATCACCAGGACCTGAGCCGCTTTGCCGCCTACTTGCAACAACTGGACATGGAAAGCAACGGCAAGCGCGTCACCAAGGATGGCGTGCCCGTCGACGTACCGACCGGCCCCGTCATCTGGGGCGATTGCGGCACGAATGCGCAGCACGCGTATTTCCAGCTGCTGCATCAGGGCACGGACATCACGCCCATCGATTTCATCGCCGCCCTGCGCGCCACGCACGATTTGCCGGGCCACCACGACGCCCTGCTGGCGAACTGCTTCGCCCAGTCGGAAGCCTTCATGACGGGCAAGACGGGCGAGGAAGTGCGCCTTGACTTGCAGGCGCAAGGTTTGCCGGAAAACGAGATCGAAGCACTGGTGCCGCACAAGACTTTCCCGGGCAACCGCCCCAGCAATACCATTTTGATGGACCAGCTGACCCCGACCACCCTGGGCGCGCTGATCGCGCTGTACGAACACAAGACCTTCGTGCAGGGCGTCTTGTGGAACGTTAACAGCTTCGACCAGTGGGGCGTGGAACTGGGCAAGGTGCTGGCCAAGAAAATCCAGGCCGAACTGACGGGCGAAGCCCGTCCCGACCACCACGACAGCTCGACCAATGGCTTGATCGCCCTGGCCAAGGCCGCCAAGGCCGCATACTAATAACGCATAACTAAACCTGCTGCGCGTCGGTATAGGCAGCCTGCGATGCTCACTGTGCTCAAGCACAGTTCCGCTTCTCGGCCGCCCCTCCCTTCCGCTCGCTACGGTTTTTTTAAGCGTTCTCCACATTAAGAATAAATGAATATTTACGAAATCAAGGTAGTCAGCGACAAAGCCATGCAAGTGGGTGAATGCCCGCTATGGCATGGCAAGGAAGCGGCCCTGTACTGGGTCGACATCGATGGCCGCGCCGTGCACCGCGTGCACCCGGCCAGCGGCCAGCATGAGCAGTGGAGCATGCCGACGGAACCGTCGGCGCTGGCCATCAACGCCGGCGGCGGCCTGATCGTGGCCTTGCGCAGCGGCTTTGCCCACCTCGACACCAAGACGGGTAGCCTGGCGGAAATTGCCCCCGCTCCGTTCGACATGGCCACCACTCGCTTCAACGATGGCAAGGTCGACCCCGCAGGCCGCTTCTGGGTCGGCACGATTTTCGAGCCGCGCAGCGCTGATGCGGCGGAAATGTTCGTGCTGGAAAAGGGACAAGTGCGCAAGGTCTGGTCCGGCGGCATGACGGTATCGAACGGCCTGGGCTTCAGTCCTGACGGACGCACCATGTACCACTCGGATACCACTACGCACCGCATCGACCGCTTTGATTTCGACGTAGCCACGGGAGCCATTTCCGCGCCACAACCATTCCAGCGCTTTTCCACAGACAAAAAAGCGGCGGACTACGGCGGCCGCCCGGATGGCGCGGCCGTCGACAGCGAAGGCAATTACTGGTCGGCCATGTTTGAAGGCGGAAAGATTCTACGCTTCGCCCCTGATGGCCATTTGCTCGGTGAAATTACCGTGCCCGTGCGCTGCCCCACCATGGTGACGTTTGGCGGCCCCGACCTGCGCACCCTGTACATCACCAGCGCCAGCCACAACCGCTCGGCCACAGAGCTTGCCGACTATCCTTTGAGCGGCCACGTGCTGTCCGTGCGCGTGGACGTAGCGGGCCAGCCGGAACACCTGTATCAGGCCTAAAGTATCAGGCCCAATTTCAGCAAGGCATGAAAAAGCGCCGGCCCCTCGCGGGTGCCGGCGCTTTTTTTATGCCAATGGCGTAGGTCGGATTAGGGGGGCAACGCCCCGCGTAATCCGACAACAGTGTTGACCATGGTCATGGTGGTGGCGTCATATTAACGCGCAAGTACTTTACGGATGGTCTCGGCCAATTCCGCCGCCACAAACTTGGCCACATAACCATCGGCGCCCACGCCCTTGACGTGGTCTTCGTTGGTCGAGCCCGTCAGCGACGAGTGGATCACCACGGGGATGTTGGAAAAGCGGCCATCGTTCTTGATGTTGCGCGTCAGGGTGAAGCCATCCATTTCCGGCATTTCCAGGTCGGTCAGCACCAGCGCGACCTTGTCTTTCGCCGTCTTGCCTTCGGTCGCCGCCTGGGCCGAGATCGCCTGCAGGCGCTCCCACGCTTCCTTGCCCGTCTTGGTCATGATGAAGGGCACGCCCATCGCTTCGAGGCCCTTTTCGATCAGCGAGCGGGCCAGCGAAGAATCGTCGGCCGCGAGGATCACGGCGCCGGCCGGCAAGCGCACTTGCGGGCCGATGCTGTTCTCGTCCACATCGGGATCACCCGACGGCAGCACGTTGCGCAGGATTTGCTCCACGTCCAGCACTTGCGCCAGGCGTGTCTTGTCCGTGTCGCCATCGAGGCGCGCGATACTCGTGACGAGTCCGCCGCCGACGCTCGATTCGGCCGACAGCACCTGATTCCATTCCAGGCGTACGATTTCATCGACCTCTTCCACGGCAAACGCCTGTGTCGAGCGGGCGAATTCCGTCACCATCAGGATCTTCAAGCCATTGCTCTTGCAGCCGACCGCCATCGGCAAGTCGATCACGGGCACGATCTGGCCACGGATATTGACCACACCCAGCATATGCGGGTGCGAACCGGCCACCGCCGTGATGGCCGGCATTTCCATGATTTCACGGACTTTGAACACATTGATGCCGAAGAGTTCGCGGCTGGTCGAGTGATCACTGGTGCCCAGCTTGAACAGGAACAGTTCGAATTTATTATTGCCTGTCAGGCTGGTGCGTTCATCGACATCTTGCTGCATTGAATTCATTGTGTCCCCTTGAGCCGTCTTGTAAAGTTAAGTCGCCTGCCCTGATGCTGCGGGCAGTGCGGACTGCACGTCGCATGGACGTCGGATGGCGGGTTCGGGGCATGGCCGGCGCTAGCGGTGCAGTGTATATCGTACAATTTCTTACAACCAATAGTTGCTATCGATTCGAGCTTGAATTATACGGTTTTTTACTTTCCTCAAAGCTACTTTACGCTGCCAACGGCGATCCTGACAGCATTTCTTGATTTGCTTGTTGCTACAGCGCAAATGATGACGCAGAGAATTGAAAATTTCCCTGGCAACCATGGTTGCTTTGAAAAGCGCTCTGCAAGGCGTGACGGCGTACCTGCGCCAGCGAACGGCATATAATGACCATGGCGGCATCGCTGGCAGGCATACCGGGCAAAACTGCGACGTCAGGGGATGGAATGTAGTAAAATTTCTTGCAATTGCCTGTTCTACGTAGTAAATTTACACCACCGATTATAGTAGCGACAGACTGGCACTTCCGGTCGGCTTCCTCCCCGCTCCGGCCCTTTTACTTTTGCGACGACACTCACTTATGGCACTTACCGATTTTGACCTGGTCCTGTTTGGCGGCAGCGGCGATTTAGCAATGCGCAAGTTGTTGCCTGCAATGTATGCGCGCGACGTCGCGAACGATTTGCCGCCGACGGCGCGCATCATCTGTGTGGGCCGCCAGGATAGCGGCCAGGATGCATTCCTGAAGATGGTAGAAACCAACTCGCGTCCCCACATCAAGGCCAGCACGCTGAACGCCGCCACCTGGAGCAAATTCTGCGCGCGCATCGTGTATGTATCGCTCAACGCCAGCGATGCGGCCACGTACGCGCCACTGGTCGAAGCGCTGCGCGGCGATGCCGACCTGACGCGCGTGTACTACCTGGCGACGCCGCCTCACTTGTTTGCCTTGATCTGCGACAACCTGGAAGACAACGGCCTGGTCACGCCGAATTCGCGCGTGGTGCTGGAAAAGCCGCTGGGCCGCGACCTCGCCAGCGCCAAGCAGATCAACGCCGAAGTGGGTAAGGTCTTCCAGGAATCGCAGATCTACCGTATCGACCATTACCTGGGCAAGGAAACCGTGCAGAACTTGCTGGCCCTGCGCTTCGGCAATATCCTGTTCGAGCCGCTGTGGCGCCGCGAATGGATTTCCGACGTGCAGATCACCATCGCCGAGAAACTGGGCGTAGGCAACCGCATGGGTTACTACGATACCTCGGGTGCCCTGCGCGACATGCTGCAAAACCACTTGCTGCAACTGCTGTGCATCGTCGCCATGGAACCGCCGACCTCGATCGCGCCGGATGCCGTACGCGATGAAAAGCTGCAAGTATTGCGCTCGCTGAAAAAATTCACGCCCACCACCCTGGCGCAAAACATCGTGCGCGGCCAGTACCGTGCCGGCCACGTGGACGGCGTCACCGTGCCGAGCTACCGCGACGAGCCGGATGCACCCGAGCATTCGCGCACCGAAACCTTTGTCGCGCTGAAGGCGGAAATCGATACCTGGCGCTGGGCCGGCGTGCCGTTCTACCTGCGCACGGGCAAACGCATGGCCGACAGCCTGGCCGAAATCGTCGTGCGCTTCAAGCAGATCCCGCACTCGATCTTCAACCAGCCGACGTCCAGCTTCCAGCCGAACTGCCTGGTGATCCGTTTGCAGCCGGACGAAGGCTTGCGCATGAATTTGATGGCAAAAACCCCGGGCGACGGCATGCGCTTGAAACCGGCGGAACTGGAACTCGATTTCCGCGAATCGTTCAAGACACCGCGCATGGATGCCTACGAGCGCCTGCTGCTCGACGTCCTGCGCGGCCAGCTGACCCTGTTCATGCGCGGCGACGAACTGGAAGCGGCCTGGGAATGGGTCGAACCGATCCTCGACAACTGGGAACAGAACGACAGCGCGCCGATTCCGTACACGGCCGGCACCTGGGGCCCGGCCGCGGCCAGCGCCCTGATCGGCCGCGATGGCTTGCAGTGGCGTGAAGAAGCATTACCTGAGGATTAACAGGCAAGACAAGGGCCTGCCCGCATCTGGGCAGGCCATTTATCTATTATCCCCACACTCCTGAACACCTACCAAAAGACTACCCTGATGCTGCTTGATTCCATCCGCACCCAGCTCGATTCGCTCTCCAAGTCGGAGAAGAAGGTCGCGCTGGCCGTGCTTGACCAGCCTAACCAGACGGTCAGCCAGAACATCACGGCGCTGGCGAAAAGCGCGCAGGTGTCGGAACCGACCGTGGTGCGCTTTTGCCGCACGCTGGGCTACGACGGCTGGCATGAATTCAAGCTGAAGCTGGCGCAGGGCCTGGCCCTGGCCATGCCGGGCGCGAACGAGCAGCCGGCGCAGGACGACCTGGCGGCCGACCTGGTGAATAAAATCTGCAGCCGCTCGATCAATACCCTGCTCGACCTGCGCAACAACCTGAACCCGGAAGCGATCCAGCGCGCGCTCGACATCCTGTCGCGCGCCAGCAAGATCGAATTCTATGGCCAGGGCACGTCGGGCATCGTGGCGGCCGACGCGCAGCACAAGTTCTTCCGCTCGGGCGTGCCGACGGTGGCCTACAGCGATCCGAACATCCACAGCATCGCCGCAGCCCTGCTGCGCGGCGGCGACTGCCTGGTGGCCATCTCGCAGCGCGGCAACAGCCCTGCCCTGGTGCGTTCCGTGAAACTGGCGCGCCGCGGCGGCGCCGACGTCGTCGTGCTGGCCCCATCGGGTACGCCGCTGGCCGACCTGGCGACGGTCCTGATCCCGATCGACCTGGTCTTCAACACCGACCCCTACACCCCGATTTCAGCCCGCCTGGCCTACCTGGTGGTGATCGACGTGCTGGCCGTGGGTCTGGCCCTGCAGCGTGGACCTGAATTCCGCAAGAAGATGCAGAATGCGCAAAAAGCGCTGCAAGAGTTTGATATGCAGTTCGACTCCTTCATCGGTTGATCCCCTGCCGGCGCCAGCCTCGCTGACCGGCGCAGCCGCTTTGCCCGTCCCTCATTCCAGATGCGCCTTGCGGGGGATGCCATAGAAAGGATTCTCAATTTCCTGCCTGCAGAACTGCCCCTGTGGAAGGCGCGTGGCATGCAATTTCACCTCTGCGGCAGCAAGCGGCGTATCCGTCTTGAATGTTCCCAGCCGTGCCTGAACCGTACCATCGGCAAGAAAGTGCAAGAGCACGGCGGTCGGGCGGTCGGGACCTGTCGCGGGAAGAATGTCAACAATGGCCTGGCACCAGCGGCTGCCTGGGGAACTCTGCCTGGAAGTGCGCTCATCATAAGAAATACTCGATTTTCCATCGTGGTAGCTCGTATCGAACACCACGCTCCACACCACACGCACTCTCAGCGGCTTGTCGACCGGTCGGTCCCAGCTTAAACAGCAATTGCCACTGCTGACGGCAACTTTTTCACCATTATCGAGTTCCCTCCCGCTTGCGTCGCGAAAAAAAATGGAGCCGCCGCTGGGCGCGTCATCGATATTGAAGGGTAGCGAGATTTCCTTGTACGCAATGGAATACAGGTCGAAAGGCGTGTAGTTATAGGAGGTGGTCGTGAAAGTTTGCTCACTTAACTCTGCTTGCAATCGATCGTCGTTCTCCCTGGCATTGCAGGCGGCCAGAATGGCCAGGGACAAGATGATGAGGATGATTTTTTTCATGATCAGAAAAATGTAAAAAACAGACAAGTCCTGGCAATTATGCGTCCATTTTCAAAAAAGCAAGATTCAATTAAGCAAGCAGGACCAGGGCTAAGACAATAGTGGATCCCCACATGCAATGGATTCGGTACAATACTCTGGCAAGCCCTTTCACTCTTTCCCGTGCAGCCATGAACCAACTCGAACAACTGAAGCAATTTACTACCGTGGTGGCCGACACCGGCGACTTCCAATCGATCCAGGCCTACACGCCGCGCGACGCGACGACGAATCCTTCGCTGATCCTGAAGGCCGTGCAGAAGGATGAATACAAGCCGCTGCTGGAAAAGGCCGTGCGCGACCATCCGAACGCCTCTACCGCCGAGATCATCGACCGCCTCTTGATCGCGTTTGGCGTGGAAATCCTGCAAACCATCCCCGGCCGCGTCTCCACCGAAGTCGATGCGCGCCTGTCGTTCGACACGGAAGGCACGGTGGCCAAGGGCCGCGACCTGATCGCCCTGTATTCGAACGCGGGCATTGCCCGCGAACGGGTGCTGATCAAGATCGCGTCCACCTGGGAAGGCATCCGCGCCGCCGCCATCCTCGAAAAGGAAGGTATCCGCTGCAACATGACCCTGCTGTTCTCGCTGGCCCAGGCCATCGCCTGCGCCGAAGCGGGCGCGCAGCTCATTTCGCCCTTCGTCGGCCGCATCTACGACTGGTACAAGAAATCAACGGGTATCGATTACATGGGCGCGGAAGACCCGGGCGTGCAGTCGGTCCGGCGCATCTACAATTACTACCGCAAGTTCGGCTACAAGACCGAGGTGATGGGCGCAAGCTTCCGCAACACCTCGCAAATCCTCGAACTGGCCGGCTGCGACCTGCTCACCATCAGCCCCGACCTGCTGCAAAAGCTGGCCGACAGCGATGCGCCGGTGGAGCGCAAGCTGAGCGCCGAAGCGGCGCCATCGACCAACATCGTGCAAATGTCGCTGAACGAAGAAGCCTTCCGCTTCATGATGAATGAAGACGCGATGGCGACGGAAAAACTGGCCGAAGGCATCCGCGCCTTCTGCGTCGATTCCGGCAAGCTGAAACAGATGATCGCGGCACTGCGCTAATCACAAAGCGCGAAAAAAAGCGGCGTCCGTGCAGTGCACGGCGCCGCTTTTTTACATGGCAGCGCGCTCAGGCGCAATGGCGCTACAATAAACCACTGCCACCAGCCGCCCACGCATGTCTCTTACTTCATCCGCCATCACCATCCGCCTGGGCCGCCGCGCCCGGGCGCGCATCGCCGAAAATGGCATGCGCGCGCTTGACGTCGCCATCGTCCCTGCCGCCGCAGGCGGGCCGAAAGGCTTGATCCTGCACCAGCTCGATTGCTGGCTGTTCGGCGACTTCCTGGCGCAGGCGCCGCGTCCGCGCCATTTCGTCGGCGCCTCGATCGGCGCCTGGCGCATGGCCGCCGCCGTATTCCCAGACCCGGTCGCCGCGCAGCGCCGCCTGATGCGCGAATACGTGGGCCAGCGCTATCCCGACAAACCCGATGCCGCGCACGTCAGCCGCACTTGCCGCGCCCTGCTCGACACCGTCCTCGATGGCCAGGATGCGCTGCTGCGGCACGAGCACCACAGCCTGTCGGTGCTGGCCGTGCGCGGCATCGGCGCGCTGGCGCAGCCGGGCAAATGGCGCGACCGGCGCGGCTTCCTGCTGGCTGCCGCCGGCAATGCCGTGGCGCGCGCGCGTCTGGCCGCCTCGCTGGAGCGCGCGGTGTTCCATGCCGGGCCCGATGGCGCCAGCTGGCTGCGCTCGCGTTTCGACGCCTTTCATTCCCATTTCGTGCCGCTGGCGCAGGACAACCTGCGCGACGCGCTGCTGGCCTCCGGCTCCATCCCGCTGGTACTCGACGCCGTAACGGACATCGCCGGCGCGCCGCCCGGGCGCTACTGGGACGGCGGCCTGGTCGACTATCATCTGCACCTGCCGTACCAGCGCGAACCGGACCTGGTGCTGTACCCGCACTTTGCCGACCATATCGTGCCTGGCTGGCTGGACAAGGCCATGCCGTGGCGCCGCGCGCGCAGCGGCGATAGCGCGCTCGACAACATGATCCTCGTCTCGCCCTCGCCTGCCTTCGTAGCCAGCTTGCCCAACGGCAAACTGCCGGACCGGCGCGACTTCCCCCATTACGGGCAAGACCACGCGGCACGCATGCGCGACTGGCGCTGCGCCATCGCGGAAAGCGAGCGCATGGCGGCGGCCTTCGCCCGCTGGGCAGAGCAGCCGGACTTGCGCCAGGCGGGCAATCTGTAGCACGGGCGTGGCTGCAACAGTCAGCAAAACAGCTTCTTTTTTCGCTTACCTCTTGGTCACTTATCAGTGCATACTATGTCGCACAGGCAACTTAAATCCCTCTGCGACAGGAGTTACGACCATGCACGCCCTCTCCCACCTTCGTATCGGCACCCGCCTGGCTGCAGGCTTCGCGCTGGTGCTGCTGCTGTCCGTGATTTCCACCTCGTACGCGCTGTACAGCGCCAGCGTGAATGCCGAAGCGACGCGGCAAATGATGGAAAAACCGCTGGCCAAGGAACGCCTCGTGTCGGACTGGTACGTGCTGATTTACTCGGCCATCGCGCGCACCTCGATGATCGCCCGGAGCACGGATGAAACCCTGTCGAGCGTGTTTGCCGAGACCATCGCCGACAGCACCAAGCAAGGCAGCGAACTGCTGAAGAAAATCGAGGCGCTGCTCGACAGCGACGAGGAAAAGAGCATTTTCAAGGCGTCCATTGCCGAGCGCATCAAGTACCAGGATGCCAAGACCCTGGTGATGAATGCGCGCAAGGCCGGCAACGCGGCCCAGGCGGAAAGCACCTACCGCGACAGCTTCGCGCCGGCCGCCGCCAAGTACCAGAACAACGTCAAGGCCCTGCTGGCGCAGCAGCGCCAGGCCATCGACGCCACGGCGCACGCCATTGAGGTAGCCAACGGGCGCAGCTTCACCCTGCTGCTGACCTTGTGCGCGCTCGTGGTGGCGCTGGGCAGCGTCTGCGCCTGGCTGATCACGCGCTCGATCACGCAACCGTTGAAGGCCGCAGTGAAGGTGGCGGAAACGGTGGCCGACGGCGACTTGCGCACGCAGTTCGGCAAGCCTGCCAGCGATGAAATCGGCGACCTGATGCGCGCGCTGCACGGCATGAACGAGGCACTGCGCAAGGTGGTGTCGGAAGTGCAAACGGGTACCAACGCGATCGCCACGGCGTCGGGCGAAATCGCCGCCGGCAACCAGGATTTGTCGGCGCGCACGGAGCAACAAGCCAGTTCGCTGGAAGAGACGGCGTCGTCAATGGAAGAATTAACCAGCACCGTGAAGCAGAATGCGGACAATGCACGCCAGGCGAACCAGATGGCAGTCGCCGCTTCGGGTGTGGCCGAACGGGGCGGCAGCATCGTCAGCCAGGTGGTCGATACCATGGGCGCCATCGACACGGCGTCGACGAAAATCGTCGACATCATCGGCGTCATCGACGGGATCGCCTTCCAGACGAATATCCTGGCATTGAACGCAGCCGTCGAAGCGGCGCGCGCGGGCGAACAGGGGCGCGGCTTTGCCGTCGTGGCCACGGAAGTACGCAGCCTGGCGCAGCGCTCGGCTGCTGCGGCGCGCGAAATCAAGACCCTGATCGGCGATTCGGTGGAACAGGTCAACAACGGCACGCGGCTGGTACAACAGGCTGGCAGCACCATGAGCGAAGTGGTCGACAGCGTGCGCCGTGTCACCGACATCATGGCCGAGATCACCGCCGCCAGCGCAGAGCAAAGCATGGGCATCGATCAGGTCAACCAGGCCATCGCGCAGATGGATCAGGTGACGCAGCAAAATGCGGCCCTGGTGGAAGAAGCGGCGGCGGCGGCCGAGAGCATGCAGGACCAGGCGGCGCGCCTGGCGCAAGTGGCGGCCGGCTTCCAGCTCGAACACGTGGCCACGGCAGCGCCGTTACGCACTGCACGGCCGCTCAAGGCCGCCATTGCCACTACGCAAAAACTCGCGCAGCGCCCGCCCCAGGCCACGGCCAGCAAACCGGCAGCGCCCAAGGCGGCCGGTGCCGCGGCGCGCAAAACGCCATCGCACGTCGCCGGCGACCAGGATTGGGAAGAGTTTTAAGCCCGGCTTCAAGCGCCGTGCCGGCGGCGGCAAGGCGCTTGAAACTATTTGACAGCGGCGCCAGGCGCGCCGATACTGGTTTCAGGTGGGACTGGCGCGCCACCGCGACATGAGACAGCCGGCGCCTCCAGGGAGAGACCATGCGTCCCTATCTTGTTTTCGCCTCTTGCTTCAAGCGCCTGGGCGCCGCCCTGCTCTGTGGCGCTTTGGCGGCCTGCAGCGTAGCACCGCCCGCCAGCCTGCCCCCCATCTTCAACGACAGCGATTTTGCGCCGGCCGCCGCCATCGACGCCAGCCAGGTCTTTGCCATCGACGAGACCATGCGCCAGTATGTGCGCACGCAAGTGCGGCGCGAGGCGCGCAACAAGAATGACCGCGCGGCCCTGTATGACGCCCTGTACGACAAGAGCAGGCTGAAACTCGAGTACGATGCGGCCATGACGCGCAATGCGCGCGAAACGTTCTCCGCACGCCAGGGCAACTGCCTGTCGCTGGTGATCATGACGGCGGCGCTGGCACATGAAATGGGCTTGCAGGTGCGCTACCAGGAGGTGCTCGGTGAAGAAAGCTGGAGCCGCAGCGGCGACATGTATTTTGTCGCCGGCCACGTCAACCTGGTGCTGGGCCAGCGGCTGGATGACACATCCGGCAGGTACGATGCCAAGGGCATGATGGTGATCGATTTCCTGCCGTCCGCGGAGATGGGCGGCTACCGCACGCGAGAACTCGACGAAGTGACCGTGCTCGCCATGTACATGAACAACCGCGCTGCGGAAACCATGAGTGAAGGCCAGCTGGACCAGGCGTATTGGTGGGCCCGGGCAGCGCTGCTGCAGGACCCCTCGTACAGCGGCGCCTACAACACCCTGGGCGTAATCCAGTTCCGCCATGGCGACCTGGCGCAAGCACGGCGCACTTTCGCCCATGCGCTGACGCGCACGCCGGACAACACGGTGCTGCTGTCGAACCTGGCCCAAGCGCTGGAAGCGGCCGGCCTGCCGGATGAAGCGCTGCCGCTGCGCCGGCGCCTGCTGGCGCTGCAGCCGCAACCGCCTTTCCATTACTTCAACCTGGGCAAGGCGGCCATGCAGAAAAACGATTACGTGCGGGCGATACAGCTGTTTTCACGTGAAATCGCGCGCGACCCGTACTACCACGAATTCCACTTCTGGCTGGCGCAAGCCTATGCGCGCCTGGGCCAGCTGGAGCAGGCCGGCAAGCAGCTGGAACTAGCGATGAGCAACAGCACCACACGCAGCGACCACACTCTCTATGCGGCCAAGCTGCAGCGCCTGCGCGCCGTCCCCACGCATTAATCTTCCAAAAACATCTGCTGCAGGTCATTCAGGAAGCACAAGCCCAGCTCCGTCGGACGGATGACCTGGTGGTCGCGGTACAGCAAGCCCTTCGCTTCGGCCGCATTCAGCGGCTGCTCGATGGCGTTGATGGCCAGGCCTGTGCGCTCGGCGAACAGGTTGGGCGAGAAACCCTGCGTCAGGCGCAAGGTGTTGAGCATGAATTCAAAACCCATTTCCTCGCGCGCCAGTTCGCGCTCTTCCTGCACCGGGTTACCGGCCAGTACCGCGTCCATGTAGGCGCGCGGCTGCTTGTAGCGGGCCTGGCGCAGGACGCGGTGCGGGAACGAGATTTTTGAATGCGCGCCCGCGCCGATGCCCAGGTAGTCGCCGAATTCCCAGTAATTGCGGTTGTGGCGCGCCTGCCGGCCCGGCTGCGCATACGCCGACACTTCGTAGCGGCCATAGCCGGCCTGGGCCGCGCGCGCGGCCACCATGTCGGCAATGTCGGCGCTCTCGTCATCGTCCGGCAGCACGGGCGGATACTTGGCGAACAGGGTGTTGGGTTCGAGCGTCAGGTGGTATAGCGACAAATGCGGCGGCGCGAACGACAGCGCCGTTTCCAGGTCCTGCTGCGCTTCGGCCAGCGTTTGCGTGGGCAGCGCGTACATCAGGTCGAGATTGAAATTGTCGAAGTTGGCGTGCGCGATATCCACCGCGCGGCGCGCTTCATTATCGTCATGGATGCGGCCCAGCGCCTGCAAATGGCGGCCATTGAAGCTCTGGATGCCTATCGACAGGCGGTTGATGCCGCTGGCCCGGTAGGACTTGAATTTTTCCGTCTCAAAGGTACCCGGATTGGCTTCCATGGTGATTTCGCAATCGGGTTCCAATGGCAGCAAGGTGCGCACGTCCGACATCAGGCGGTCCAGCCCCGCCGCCGACATCAGGCTGGGCGTGCCACCGCCGATGAAAATGGTGTGGATCTTGCGGCCCCAGATCAGCGGCAGCGCCATTTCCAGGTCCAGGCGCAGGGCCGCCAGGTATTCATCTTCCGGAAAGCCGCCACGCACCTCGTGCGAATTGAAATCGCAATACGGGCATTTTTTCACGCACCACGGGAAATGGATGTACAGCGATAGCGGCGGCAGGGCCGTCAGGTTCAGCGCGCCCGGCTGCAGATACTTCAGCGCAGCTCCTGCCGCGCCGGAAATACCCTCCTGCGGCACGGGCGAGGGGCCGGATTTCACTGCTGATTTGGCGACAGCGCCCACCAGTTTGATCGGAATCATCGCAGGGTCCGCAGCTTGTCAACCAGCGCGCGCAGGGCCTGGCCCCGGTGCGACAGCGCGTTCTTTTCATCGGACGTCAGTTCGGCCGCGCACTTGCCCAGCGCAGGAATAAGGAAATGCGGATCGTAGCCGAAGCCGCCCTGGCCGCGCGGTGTGGCGATCATCTCGCCATTCCAGCGGCCGTCGGCGATCACCGGTTGCGGGTCGTCCGCATGGCGCACATAGACCAGCACGCAGTAGTAATACGCGGACTTGTCGGCATGCGCATCGAGGTCGGCAATCAGCTTGGCGCTGTTGGCGGCGTCCGATTTCGGCTCGCCAGCATAGCGGGCCGAATACACGCCGGGGGCGCCGCCGAGCGCATTGACGCATACGCCGGAATCATCGGCCAGCGCCGGCAAGCCCGTCAAGCGGGAAGCGTGGCGCGCCTTTTGCAAGGCGTTTTCCACGAAGGTGTGGAACGGTTCGTCGCTTTCCGGCACGGCGTACTCGCCCTGGGCGTGGACTGAAAAACCGATGGTCGAGAGCAGCTCATTGAATTCCTTGAGCTTGCCGGCGTTGTTGGAGGCGAGAATGAGGCGTTGGGTCATGTCAGTAGTCCGGTTGAAGTGCCGACATTGTAAACCTTTTGCGCTCCCCTCACCTTGGCCCACTGCCGCGCTCAACGGCGGCAGGTGTGGGCTTTTTGCCCGGCGCGGCGGGCGACAGGATGTAAATCCAGGTAAAGATTAAAGGCCGAGCGCCTGCTTCTGCATGACGATCAGGTCGGCGATGCCACCCTGCGCCAGATCCAGCAAACGGTTCATGCCGGCGCGGTCAAAGGCGGCGCCTTCGGCCGTGCCCTGCACTTCGATGAAGTGACCCGCTTCCGTCATCACCACGTTCATGTCCGTGTCGCAGCCCGAGTCTTCCACATAGTCCAGGTCCAGCACCGGCATGCCCTGGTAGACACCCACGGAGATGGCGGCGACGAAGCTTTTCACCGGGATGGCGGCGATGGCGCCGCGCGCCTGCAGCTGGGAAAACGCATCATACGCGGCCACCATGGCGCCGGTAATCGAGGCCGTGCGCGTGCCGCCATCGGCCTGGATGACGTCGCAATCGAGGTGCAGGGTGCGTTCGCCGAAGGCTTGCAGATCAAAGGCGGCGCGCAGCGAGCGGCCGATCAGGCGCTGGATTTCCTGCGTGCGGCCGGACTGCTTGCCGCGCGCCGCTTCGCGATCCATGCGTGTGTGCGTCGAGCGTGGCAGCATGCCGTACTCGGCCGTCAACCAGCCCTGCCCCTTACCTTTCAGGAAACCCGGCACCTTGTCTTCGATGCTGGCGGTGCAGATGACCTTGGTGTCGCCGCACTCGATCAGCACCGAGCCTTCGGCATGCTTGGTGTACTGGCGGGTGATGCGGATGGCGCGCAGCGCGTCGACGGAGCGGCCGCTCGGGCGGGATTCAAATGTCATGGGGGTATCCTGTGTGATTGGAGTTGCGGCAGCGATTTTACCACCGCGGCGCCATGACACGGCGCCTGGCGGCATGCGCACAAGATCCATACAATCCTGCCCCGCCAAACACAATTTTCTTTACAATGCCGTAAAACGCACACTATTCAGCAATTTTCAGGCCATCGCACTGTTCGGTCCTGTTTTGCGGCGCGGACGGTATTGCCTGCGCTGCCTGATTAAGTGTATAAGTGACTGTATATAAGACCAAATCGGGGAATCCTTTGAGCATTTCAAGCATGACAGGCTACGCGGTTGCCACCAGCGAAGGTGCTGCAGGCACACTGACAATTGAAATCAAGAGCGTCAACTCGCGCTTTCTCGACCTGCAATTCCGCATCAACGACGATCTGCGGGCGCTGGAGCCTGACTTGCGCGCCGCCGTCATGTCCGCCATCACGCGCGGCAAAGTCGAGGTACGCCTGAGCTTTGGCCGCAAGGCCGCGACGGCCGGCACGCAGGCGCTGAACCTGCCCCTACTGGCCGAACTGGCGCGCCTGCAAAACGAAGTGGGCCAGCATTTTGTCTCCGCCCCCGTCATGACGGTGGCCGAACTGCTGCGCTGGCCAGGCATCATCGAAGAAGCGCAAGTGGGGCAAGAGTCATTGCAGGCGGACGTAGGCGCGCTGACCAAACGCACCGTGGCTGCCTTCGTCGACAGCCGCAAGCGCGAAGGCGCGGCGCTCGAAGCGGTGCTGGTGTCGCGCATCGAAGCGATGGAAGCCATCGTCAAGCGCATCACCCCCTTGATACCGCAGGTGGTAGCGGCCTTCCAGCAAAAAGCCATCGAACGCATGCAGGACGCGCTGGGCCTGGCCAGCCAGGGATCGAATTCGGCCCTGTCGCGCCAGGACGCCATGGAGCGCATCCGCCAGGAAGTCATTTTGTATGGCATCCGCATCGACGTCTCGGAAGAACTGGCGCGCCTGTCGGCCCACCTGGGCGAAACGCGCCACATCCTCACCAAGGGCGGGCAAGTGGGCAAGCGACTCGACTTCATGATGCAGGAACTGAACCGCGAAGCCAACACGCTGGGCGCCAAGGCGTCCGTCAAGGAACTGGCCGATGCCTCGATGGACTTGAAGCTGCTGATCGAGCAGATGCGCGAACAGGTGCAGAACCTGGAATAATCCCCCGGCTTCAGGCCAGGCGCGTTGCGGCGCGCCCCCTGTCGCTGGCGGCGATGACGACGCAGGCCACAAACAGCACGATGCTGTATTCCACGCCACCAGCGCCATGTTCGCCCACGAACCATCCCTTGGCCGCATGCACGATGACGATGCCGCCGACGCAGATCACCATCAGCCCAGCCGCCGCCCAGCGCGTGTATTTGCCGACGATGAGCAAACTGCCGCAAACGATCTCGACAACAGTAATCGCCCACACCACGGCCAGGCCGCAGATGAATCCCTTGTCTTCCAGGAAACCGGCAAAGCGGGGGATCGTGCCGTTGGCAATGCGCGTAATGGCGTGCGCCATGAACATCACGGCAATGGCCACGCGCAGCAACAGCATGGCCTGGGCAATACTGAGGAAGGGGAAATTTTTCATGCGCGCATCCTGTCCGCAAAATAGTTATCAAGAAAAAACCATTCCAAATTAAATAACCATTTCCAAAAGATAACAAGCAAAATATGCGCAAGCGCGGCGGCAGGGCGCATCGCGGGACTGGCTCGCCGCCCTGCCTCTTGGTAAAATACCGAATTGGGCGGCGCGCACGCAAGCGCACACGCCGCCATCACACGCATATGGAAAGATCCGCATGAGCCACCCTACCGCCTTCTCCGGCAGCCTGTTCGTGGTCGCCGCGCCCTCGGGCGCCGGCAAATCGACACTGGTCAATGCATTGCTGGCGCAAGAGCCCGGCATCAAACTGTCGATTTCGACCACCACGCGCGCGCCCCGCCCCGGAGAGCAGCACGGCCGCGAGTACTACTTCACGACAGCGGAAGACTTTGTCGCGCGCGCCGACCAGGGCGAATTCCTGGAATGGGCGGAAGTGCATGGCAATTACTATGGTACTTCGCGCATCATGGTGGAACAGCAAATGCTGGCCGGTACCGACATCCTGCTGGAAATCGACTGGCAGGGCGCGCGCCAGGTGCGCAAGCAATTCCCCCGCGCGGCCGGTATTTTCATCCTGCCGCCATCGATCGATGCGCTGGAAGAGCGCCTGAACAAGCGCGGTCAGGACGAGCCGCATGTGATCACGCGCCGCCTGCTGGCGGCCGGCGGCGAAATCGCACACGCTCCCGAGTTCGAGTATGTTATTATCAATGAAGAGTTTACGGTCGCTTTGTCCGAACTGAGCGCGATCGTGAGAGCGGCCCGTTGCCGGTTTGCGCAACAAGCGGCCCGCAACGCATCGCTATTCGCCCAGCTGGGCCTGCACGCAGAATAATCATCCCTGCACGCCAGTTCACACAGCGCCACGCACCACTATTAGGAGTTACTATGGCCCGTATCACCATCGAAGATTGCCTGAAACAGATCCCTAACCGCTTTCAGCTGACCCTGGCTGCAACCTACCGCGCACGTCAGTTGTTGCAAGGCCACACCCCTAAGGTGGAAGCCAAGGACAAGCCTACCGTTGTCGCACTGCGTGAAATCGCTGCCGGTAAAGTCGGTATCGAAATGCTGAAAAAGGTCCCGATGTAAGTGGGAAGCCGCGTGCCGGAACAGTGCTGACCCCTGGTTCTACCGTATCCTTATTCACACTGTAAAGCAACGCGACGTTTTATGAGTCTGACTCCAGCCGACACGACTTCCGCAGCACTGCCGCCTCCGGCCCCGCGCCAGGCGGCAAAATCGCAGGGCGCTTCCGCGTCCGGCGCTGGCACGTCCACCGGGAATGCCTCCGCCACACCGCCAGCACCCGCCTTGGGCGTGGCCTCCGTCAGTCACCTGGCCGACAAACTGGCCGAATATCTTTCTCCCGCCGACTTGAAAAAAGTCAAGGAAGCCTACCGCTTCTCCGACGAAATGCACCTGGGGCAGATGCGCCGCTCGGGCGAGCCGTATATCTCGCATCCGATCGCCGTCGCCGAAATCTGCGCCGACTGGAAACTCGACGCGCAAGCCATCATGGCCGCCCTGCTGCATGACGTCATGGAAGACCAGGACGTCAAGAAGGAAGAATTGATCGAACGCTTCGGCGCGCCCGTGGCGCACCTGGTCGACGGCCTGTCGAAGCTGGAAAAGATCGAATTCCAGAGCCAGATCGAAGCGCAGGCGGAAAACTTCCGCAAGATGCTGCTGGCCATGGCGTCCGACGTGCGCGTGATCCTGATCAAACTGGCCGACCGCCTGCACAATATGCGCACGCTGGACTTCATGACGGCGGCAAAAAAACGCCGCATCGCCAGCGAGACCATGGAAGTGTACGTGCCGATCGCACACCGCCTCGGCCTGAACAATATTTATCATGAGCTGCAGGACCTGTCTTTCTCGCACCTGTACCCCATGCGCTACCGCACCCTGGCGAAAGCCGTCAAGGCGGCGCGCGGCAACCGGCGCGAAGTGGTCAACAAGATCATGGATGCGGTGAAAAGCACCTTGTCCATGGCCGAACTTGAGGCCGACGTCACGGGCCGCGAAAAGACCCTGTACGACATCTATAAAAAGATGCGCAGCAAGCACTTGTCGTTCTCGCAAGTGCTGGACGTGTATGGCTTCCGCGTGGTGGTGGGCAGCTTTGCCGACTGTTACGTGACCCTGGGCACCCTGCACAGCCTGTACAAACCCATGCCGGGAAAGTTCAAGGATTACATCGCGATCCGCAAGCTGAACGGCTACCAGTCGCTGCACACGACCGTCATCGGTCCGTATGGCACACCCGTCGAATTCCAGATCCGCACGCAGGAAATGCACCGCACGGCCGAATCGGGCGTGGCGGCGCACTGGCTGTACAAGAGCGGCGAATCGAACCCGTCCGACCTGCAGCAGCGCACGCATGCGTGGCTGCAATCGCTGCTCGACATCCAGCAGCAGACGGGCGACTCGGCCGAATTCCTCGAACACGTCAAGGTCGACCTGTTCCCCGATTCCGTCTACGTGTTTACGCCGAAGTCGAAGATCATCGCCCTGCCGCGCGGCGCCACGGCCATCGACTTCGCCTATTCGATCCATACGGGCATCGGCGACCAGACCGTGGCCGTGAAGATCAACAACGAAACCTCGCCCTTGCGCACCGAGCTGCATAATGGCGACATCGTCGAGATCATCACCGATTCCTCGTCGCGCCCCAGCCCGACGTGGCTGTCGTTCGTGCGCACCGGCAAGGCCCGTTCGGCCATCCGCCACCATTTGCGCACGATCAACCTGCCAGAATCGATCGCCCTGGGCCAGCAATTGCTGTCGCAAGCGCTGCAAACCTTGAACATCGACGCCGACCTGCCAGCCCCACTGGTCGAACGCCTGCTCAACGAATCGAGCGCCAATTCCATGGACGAGCTGTACGCGGACATCGGCATCGGCAAGCGCATGGCCACGCTGGTGGCGCGCCACATTTTTGGTTTGATCGGCGGCGAAGCGGCCAGCATGCCTGTAGAACACAATAGCGGCAGCGAACTCGACCCCGTTACCATCTGTGGCACCGAAGGCGTCTCCGTGCAGCTGGCGCCCTGCTGTTTGCCGATTCCCGGCGACCAGATCATCGGCCAGCTGCGCCGCGACCAGGGCTTGCTGGTGCACACGAGCGACTGCTCGCAAGCGAAACGCCAGCGCACCAAGGAACCGGACCGCTGGATCGCCGTGCGCTGGGGAACCGAACTGAACCGGCGCTTCGACTGCCGCATCAAGGTGCTGATCAACAGCGAACGGGGCATCCTGGCCCGCGTGGCCGCCGAAATCGGCGAGTCCGACGCCAACATCATCTATGTGGGCATGGACGAAGACAAGGACAACGTTCTCGACCAGCTGCGCTTCACCGTGCAAGTCAAGGATCGCGTCCACCTGGCCGCCCTGCTGCGCAATGTGCGCCGCGTCGCTGGCGTCAACCGCATCCTGCGCGAACGCAACTAAAATTGTTGGCAAAGAGCCGGGGTCAGACCCGTCGGGTTTGACCCCAGTTCTCCGCTGCGGACTACCGGCTCAGTTCCGCAACTCGCCTTAAAAACACCTGGTCGCCTACCGCAAATTCAGCATCGACTGCTTTTCGCAGTTGTCCGATGCAGCGCTCCCCCAATTTATCCTGAAATAACGATTGGTATGTTTTTTGCCGTTCAAGCTCATCATTTCCAAGCATCAAATACAAGGAATGCGGAGACAGCAGATCATCATGCCTGCCCTGCGCATTGCTCCGATAACTGGACCAGCAGTATTGCCCAGGCAATGTCACGATGCCGGCCCTGACGGGATTGAGTTCGATATAACGCTGGCAAATCAATAAATAGCGCTCGCCCTGCACCAAACAGGATTTGTAGCGACCTTCCCACAAGCTGCCGGTGCGACCATGACGCCAGTTGAAATATTGCACATAACGCTGGTTCAGCATTTTCATCAGCGACGACAGGGAGGCTGTGCTTTGCGTGGAGAGCAAGAGATGAACATGATTGCTCATCACCACATACGCATGCAGAGAGCATGGCACAAGCGCTAAACAACTGCGCAGATAGTCAAGATAGCGCTGTTTATCCTTCCCATCAAGAAAGCATGCTTGGCGATTCACTCCACGCTGCACTACATGCAGTGGAACGCCGGGCAAGACAAGCCGAAGGGGGCGGGGCATGACAACTCCTGATACCGATTAAATGATCAGTATCCCTGCGCGCGCCTAAGACACTCTGCGTCAACGCAAACTACCCCTCCCCCGGCGCCGGATACGTCACTTCCAGCAATTCCAGTTCCTGCTCGCCCAGCGGCGTGTTGAGGGTGATCACGTCGCCTTCGCGTGCCTTGGTGATGGTGCGGGCCATGGGCGAGACCCAGCTGATCTTGCCGTTCAGGGGGTCGAATTCGTCGATGCCGACGATGGTGATGGTATGCGTTTCGCCGTCGCTGGTGCGGTAGGTCACCGTGGCGCCGAAAAATACCTGGTCATTGCCATGGTGCACGCTGGGGTCGACGATGGCGGCCAGGTCCATGCGCTTGGTCAGGAAGCGGATGCGGCGGTCGATTTCGCGCAGGCGCCGCTTGCCATAGATATAGTCGCCATTTTCCGAACGGTCGCCATTCGACGCCGCCCAATGGACGATACGCACCACCTCCGGACGGTCGACGTCGATCAGTTGCAGCAACTCTTCCTTGATGCGCTGGTAGCCGGCCGGCGTGATGTAGTTCTTGGCGCCAGCGGGAATGGCCAGCGCCAGCGCGGCCGCTTCTTCATCGTCGTCGTTGTCGGATTCTTTTACAAAGGCTTTATTCATCTGCCTATTGTAGCCCCGCCAGGGAGCGACAGGCACACCGGATGCGGGGGCAGGCAGGCTTTTTTGACGTATCATCGGGGCAATCGCGGCAAACCTGCGCCGAACACGGAGACGGATGAAAAAATTCTACAGAGTCAGGCGCTGGCTGTTCGCGCCGCTGGTCTATTTGGCCGCCATCTTCCTGCTGATCGAGGAATGGCTGTGGGCGACGGGTGCGCGCATCATGCAGGTGGTGGCGCAATTTCCGCCCCTGCATGCGCTGGAAGCGTGGATCAAGCGCCTGCCGCCATACTGGGCGCTGGCCGTCTTCGTGCTGCCGGCCGTGCTGCTGTTTCCCGTCAAGCTGCTGGCCCTGCTGGCGATCGCGCGCGGCCATGCATTCTCCGGCATCGGCGTAATCGTCATTGCCAAGCTGGGCGGTGCGGCCGCCGTGGCCCGTCTGTACAGCCTGACGCGCCCTACCCTGCTCACTTTGCCGTGGTTTGCGCGCTGGCACGGCCTGTTCATGGAAACCAAGGACCGCTGGATCGCCCGCCTGCGCGCCACGCGTCCATGGCGCCGCGTCAGCCGCCTGTCGGCCGCACTGGGCCGCGCCCGCCGCGCCTGGTGGCAACGCTTGCGCAAGGGTACGCCAGGCCGTCATAATTCCCGCCCAGCGAGAGTGCTGCGCCGCTTCGCCGCCTTTTGGCGCGCCCGCCGCTGATGAAGAAAGGCAACTCCATGCACGACACTCCCCGGCTGGCGCCCGCCATGCGCGCGGCAACGCCGGAAATCTACCTGTACGATGCGGCCAGCTTGCAATTGCTGGATGCCAACGATGCCGCCTGCGACAACTTGCAGTACGCGCGCAAGCAATTGCTGGCAATGACGCCCTTTACCCTGGCGCCGCAGCTCGACGCGCAGCACCTCGCTGCCGTGCTGGCCACCCTGGACGACAGCATCGGCGCGCAGGCCCTGCTGCATCTACAGCAGCGCCGCCGCGATGGCAGCCTGTATTCGCTCAGCCTCCACCTGTCGCGCGCCAGCCGCCAGGGCCGCGCCCTGCTCCTGGCCGAGGGCGAAGACTTGCGCACGCCACAGGCGACGGCGGCCGCCCTGGCGCAGGTGCAGTCGCGCTTCAACGCCATCGTCTCGAACACGCCGGGCCTGGTGTACCAGTTCTGCCTGCATGCGGATGGACGCGCGTCCTTCGCCTACCTGAGCGACGGCTGCCAGGCCCTGCTGGGCCTGGACCCGGCACAGCTGCACGCGCGCCCGGAACTGTTCTATCAATTGATCCTGGCCGACGACCGCGCCTCGTATCTGGAGTCGATGCAAGCGTCAAAAAACGCCTTGTGGAGCTGGAACTGGGAAGGCCGCATCTGGATCGATGCCTGGAAGGATGTCAAATGGATCAATCTGCGGTCCACGCCGCGCGCGCTGGCCGACGGTACGGTGCAGTGGGAAGGCATCATGACGAATATCACCGAAAGCCGGCTCGAACAGATCGAAGTGCGCCAGTCGCGCGCCCGCCTGGCCGAACTGACGGCGCATATCGACAAGGTCAAGGAACACGAACGCACGCGCCTGGCGCGCGAATTGCACGATGACCTGGGCGGCAATTTGACGGCGATCAAGATGGCGCTGGCCATGCTGGCGCGCCGCCTGCCCCCGGACGACCCGCTGCTGCAGGAAAAGGCCAACTATGTCGATGCCCTGGTCGACCGCAGCATCGACGCCGTACACCGTATTTCGCTGGACCTGCGCCCTTCCATGCTGGACCTGGGCCTGGTTGCCGCGCTGGACTGGCAGGTGAAGGAATTCGCGCGCCAGGCCGGCATCGAATGCCAGTTCATTTCCAACCGCCAGCATATCGAACTGGAGCTGGACCTGGCGACCAGCCTGTTCCGCATCGCCCAGGAGGCGCTGACGAATATCGCCAAACATGCGCAGGCCAGCAAGGTCAGCGTGCGCCTGGCCCGGCAGCGCCAGCATATCAGCCTGTCGATCGCCGACAACGGCGTCGGCATGCGCCTGTCCGACCGTGCCAAGCCGCAATCGTTTGGCATCCGCGGCATGGCCGAACGCGCCAGCGCGCTGGGCGGCACCCTGAGCCTGATGGATGGGCCGGACGGTGGCACCATCCTGAGCATAAAAATCCGGCTGACCACGCCGCGAGAGGCGATAATAGCGGCTGCAGCCAGCGCACCAGCGCAAAGCGGAGCGCCGTAAGGCCACAGGGTCGCCGCCGGGCGCAGGGATTCAGATAGGAAACAACGCAGTCATGAAAGAAAAAGCCACCATCCGGGTATTCATCGCCGACGATCACGCGATCGTGCGCGAGGGCTTGAAACAAATCCTCGCCGACACGAAGGACATCATCGTCGCCGGCGAGGCTGAAAATGGCCACGACGCCATCAAGCTGTTCCGCGGCTCGAAATGCCAGGTGTTGCTGCTCGACATCTCCCTGCCCGACCGCAGCGGCATCGAGGTGCTCAAGCAGATCAAGAAGGAAAAGCCGGAACTGGCCGTGCTGATGCTCTCCATGCACCGCGAAGACCAGTACGCCATCCGTTCGCTCAAGGCGGGCGCGGCCGGCTACCTGACGAAACAGAGTGCGCCGCGCGAACTGGTCACGGCCATACGCCAGGTGGCGCAGGGATTAAAATACATCAGCGCCTCGCTGGCGCAGGAACTGGCCAACACGGTGGGCGAAGACCACGAAACGGCATTGCACGACACCCTGTCGGACCGCGAATACCAGACGCTGGTGATGATCGCCTCGGGCAAGGCGGTAGGCGCCATCGCCGAAGAGCTCAAATTATCCGTGAAAACCGTCAGCGAATACCGCTCCCGCTTGCTGGTCAAGATGAAACTCAAGAACAGCGCCGAACTGACGCATTACGCCATCCGCAACCAGCTGGTGGATTGACGGCAAAGCGGCATGCGCGCTGGCATCGGGCGAATTGACAGGACTTCTCCTTGCTTCTCGCACAATAAGTTCTTTGCCAACTCGCCTATCATGAGGATAATGAGAAATATCTAAAAAGGCTGTGTCTACATGTCCAGTAAATTGCCATCTTCACCAGCAAGCGCTCCCGCTGGCGCCACGAATACCGCCTCCGGTGCGGCGATGAATCCGGCTGAGATCGCGCGCGAAGCGTTTCGCCGCCTGGCCACGCGCCGCATCGCCCCCACGCCCAGCGCCTACCGCGAGATCTACAATGAAATCGCCGGCATCAGCGAACCGGCGGACAGCCCTGCCGTGCCGGCAGCCGTGCTGGCCGCCAGCGCCCCCACAGAAAGCGGCGCGGAAAACGTCCTGACGCAATTTGCCGCCAAGATGAGCGAATCGACGGGGGAACTGGGCGACTTTGGCCGCCGTTTCCAGCGCGCCCTGAAAGCGCGCGACTGGGACAGCTATGCGCGCACGCTGGCGCAACTGGCGGAAAAACAGGTCAAGAAAGGCGGCATCGAATTGCCGCCCCTGCCGGACGGCGAACAGACGCGTACCCTGCGTGAGTTGCTCAGCCGCACCCTGGGCTTTGCCGTCGCCACCTTGCTGACAGGCACGCCCGCGCTGGTGGAAGAAGCAGAATCGCTGGGCGCGGCCATCAAGCTGGCGCACACGGAAGAGGCGCTGAACGAAGCGGCCCTGCGCCTGAAGCAGCTGTGCTACCAGATCGAACTCAAAAGCGGCGACACGGCCGAACAGCAGGAATTGCTGCTGCGTCTGTTCAAGTTGCTGCTCGATAACGTCAGCCAGTTGCTCGACGACGACAGCTGGCTGCGCGGCCAGGTCGATGCCGTGCAAAATCTGATCGCCGGTCCGCTCGACCAGCGCGCGCTGGAAGACGCCACCCGCAGCCTGAAGGAAGTCATCTACAAACAGAGCCAGCTCAAGCACAGCCTGTCCGACGTCAAGCTGACGGTGAAGAACATGATGATGACCTTCATCGACCGCCTGGGGCAAGTGGCGGCCAGCACGGGCGACTTCCATGAAAAGATCGGCGGCTATTCGGAAAAGATCAGCCAGGCGGAAAATATCAGCGAATTGAACAACGTTCTCGACGAGGTCTTGCGCGAAACGCGCATGGTGCAGAACGAAGCCTTGCGCGCACGCGACAAAATGGTGCTGGCGCGCCAGGAAGTGCAGGATGCGGAACAGCGCATCCACACCCTGGAAGCCAAGCTCCAGCATATGAGCGAACTGGTGCGGGAAGACCAGCTGACAGGCAGCCTGAACCGCCGTGGCCTGGACGACGTGTTCGAGCGCGAGACGGCCCGCTCCGACCGCCGCGGCACGCCGCTGTGCATCGCCATGCTGGATCTGGACGATTTCAAGCGCCTGAACGACACCTACGGTCACCTGGCCGGCGATGCCGCCTTGAAACACTTGGTAAAAATCGTCAAGGAAACCCTGCGCTCGATGGACGTCATCGCCCGCTTCGGCGGCGAGGAATTCCTCATCCTGCTGCCGGAAACCACGGTCGATGCAGCCTCGTCGACGATGACACGCTTGCAGCGCGAGCTGACCCGGCATTTCTTCCTGCATGACAATGAAAAAGTCTTGATTACCTTTTCCGCCGGCGTGGCCCTGCGCCTGCCGAACGAAGACCAGGCCGAGCTGGTCAAGCGCGCCGACCGCGCCATGTACCAGGCCAAGCAAACGGGCAAGAACCGCGTGGTGGTGGCCGACTGAACCCCGCCCGCTTCGCCTATGCCGTCCCGCCACCCGGCCGGACGGCATTTTTCATTCCAAAACAACAACACTCGCTTCCCTTCCTGCACTTCGCCAGCATCCACGCGATATGAAAATAAAACTATTTTTACCCTCAAGTTTCTTTAAATCATGTCGTCTAGCGCGCGGCCAGCGGCAAACTGAAGGGCTAAAAATTAAAATTTAAAGCACTTTTCGCCATAAATTTTCCCGCAGAGCAACCGTTACCCTAAATAACAGCGGCTTGATTGTCCCGGAACAGCGGGGCAGGCCAAAGTGACTAGCACATAGCGCAATGTAGTACCTGTTTGGAGAATTATCATGGCTGCAGTAATTAATACCAACATCTCGTCCCTGAATTCGCAACGTAACCTGTCGACTTCGCAGTCGGCCCTGAGCACCTCGCTGCAACGCCTGTCCTCCGGCTTCCGCATCAACAGCGCCAAAGATGATGCTGCTGGTCTGGCGATTTCCGACCGCATGACGTCGCAAATCCGCGGCATGACCCAAGCCACCCGCAATGCCAACGACGGCGTCTCGCTGGCTCAGACGGCTGAAGGCGCGTTGGCAAGCTCGGGCGACATCCTGCAACGTATCCGCGAACTGGCCGTGCAATCGTCGAACTCGACGAACTCGTCGAGCGACCGCCAGGCGCTGCAAACCGAGGTAGGCCAACTGGGTTCGGAATTGAACCGTATCGCCCAAACCACCTCGTTCAACGGCCAGGCGCTGCTGGACGGCACCATGGGTACGGCCAACTTCCAGGTCGGCGCAGATGCCAATCAGCTGATTTCCGCCAGTGGCGCGAACTTCCTGACCAATACCTACGGTAACAACCGTATCGCCAACGATGCATCGGCTGCCAAGCTGGATGCCGTTGGTAATGCAGTTGTCGGCAAGCTGACGATTTCCGGCTCCATCGGCACCACGACCGTCGACACGACGGCTGCCGTTGCCGAAACGGCACCCGGTGCCGGTGACGCCATCAAAGGCAGCACCGCCAAATCCATCGCTGCCGACATCAACAGCCAGACTTCGAAAACGGGCGTGACCGCATCGGCACAAACGGACGTGAACCTGAACCTGGGCGCCGAATCGTATTCGTTCGCCATCGGTTCGGATAATGCCAAGGGCGTCACCGTGTCGTTCGCCGTTAGCGGCACGGCATCGACCGCAGCTGACTATGCAGCAGGCATCAACGCCATCAATGCCCAAACGGCCAAGACCGGCGTGACCGCCCAGTACGACAGCGTCAACAAGGGCATGAAGCTGACCAACGCATCGGGCGAGAACATCAGCCTGACGCAAGGCACAACGGCCAACACCAAGTTAGAGGTTGTTGGCTACCAGGCCGATGGCAAGATTCAAGCCGCAGCAAATATGGTCGACGCCAAAGCCGCAGCCGCAGCCGCCACGGTCAACGGTCGCGTGACCTTCGACTCGCAAAACAGCTTCTCGGTCACGGAAAACACCACGACCGGCCTGGCAATTGGTAAAGCAACGGCACAAGGTTCGACTCTGAACTCCGTGTCGACCCTGGACGTGACGACGTTTGACGGCGCCCAGCTGGCACTGAAAATTGCCGATGCAGCACTGGCAACGGTGAACGGTCAACGCGCCCAGTACGGTGCTTTGCAATCGCGCTTCTCGTCGGCGATTTCCAACCTGCAATCGACCACGGAAAACCTGTCCGCATCGCGCAGCCGCATCGTCGATACCGACTTTGCATCGGAAACGGCCAACATGACCCGCGGCCAGATCCTGCAACAAGCTGGTACGGCCATGCTGGCACAAGCGAACTCGCTGCCAAACGGCGTCCTGAGCCTGCTGCGCGGCTAATCTCCGATTAGTCAGGCAACATCGCAGGACTCTGATTCCCCTGCCGGATTTTTTCGGCAGGGGAATTTTCACTAGGAGAGCACCATGACTATCGACACGATAGCGGCCGCCTCCGCGGCCCGGGTAGACAAGACTTATGTGTCTGCGGACACGCCGGCAGCGCGCCCGGCAACGCCACGCACGGCTACGGAAAACGACACGTTTGCACCACAGCAAGCCAGCAAGGAACCCAGCCGCGAGCAATTGAACAAAGCGGTATCGGAACTGAACCAGTCCTCGCAAATGAAAACGCAAGGCATTGAGTTCTCCATCGACGAGGACAGCCAGCGCACTGTGGTCAAGGTCGTTGACCAGGAAACCAAGGAAGTACTGCGCCAGATACCTACCAAGGAAGCCCTGGAACTGGCCAAGTCCTTTGACTCGGCCAAAGGCTCGCTGATCAGTCAAAGCGCCTGATAATGGCATGGCACATGGGGTGCGACATCGTGGCAATACGCATCAGCATGACCAAGGGCCCGATAGCCTGGCTATCCGGCCCGTTTTTCATTGCAACTCAAGCCACACGCCCTGCCTCTTCCCCGATTTTTTGCTCCCGCTGAAAACAGCGCGGTAAATCCCCCTCTCAAGTCCTGATTGATTCTGCCGATAACAGCTTATATTAGCGTTTTCCTAGGAGTATTCAGTGGCCATCACACCTACAGTTTCATCCATCGGCATCGGCGCCGGCGCCAGCGGCCTGGATGTGAATGCCCTCATCGACAAGCTGATGACGGCCGAAGCGGCCCCACTGGGTACTTTTGACAAGAAAACGGCCTCTTACCAGTCCAAGCTCAGCGCGATGGGCACGCTCAGTGGCGCCGTCAGCACCTTCCAGAATTCGCTGTCGGCGTTGTCCAACACCAATAACTTCCGCGCCGTCAGCGCCACGCCCGCCGATCCCCTGGTGCTGTCAGCCAGTGCTGGCGCCAAGGCCGTGGCCGGCAACTACAACATCAATGTCACCCAGCTGGCCCAGTCGCAGACCCTGATGTCGGGCGGCATGGCCAGCAAGCTGTCGACCATAGGGCTGGGCAGCAAGACGACGATTTCCTTCCAGCTGGGCTCGCTCACGGGCGGCACCTTCGGATTGAACGGCACGGCCCTGGGCGCCACCACGGCGCAGACGGGCATCAGCAACGGCTCCCTGATACTCAACGGCACCGCCATCCCCACCGACGCCAGCACCAAGAGCGCGCGCGCCCTGGCCGATGCCATCAACGCCAAGAGCAGCACCACGGGCGTGACCGCCACCGCTCAGCCGACATCGAGCAGCGCGACCATGTTCAGCGGCTTCGGCAATATCGCAACGGGCGCGGACGGCACCTACTCGTTGTCGGTGGGCGGCATCGAGATCGTTACCCAGGGTAACGGCGTCACCGCAGGCACCGGCATTACGGCCGCCTCGCTCGACACGACGCTCGAGGGCCCGAATGCCGTCTCGAATGCGCTGGCTGCGGCCAACATCACCGTCACCGGCAAGGCCGCCGACGGCACCCTGAAATTTACGCGCGCCGACGGTTCCAACCTCAACATCGAAGAAGTGGTGACAGGCTCGGTCATGGGCGGCATCGGCCATGCTTCGAACTCGGTCAATGACGGCTCGAACGTGACGCTCACCAGCACCATCAACCTGGCCTCGAGCAATGCCAGCCCGATCACCATTGCCGGCAGCAATCCGGCCGCCGCCGGACTGACGGCAGGCTCCGGTGGCGCCTACATGAACACCAGCTTTACCCAGGACGGCACGCAGGCGACGGGCACGGTGGTGATCGACGCCACCAACAACACCTTGCAAGGCATCCGCGACGCCATCAATAACGCGGGACTGGGCGTGACCGCCAGCATCGTCTCGGACGGCACGGACAAGCCCTACCATCTGGTGTTGAGCTCGTCGAAGACGGGCGCCAACTCGTCCATGAAAATCTCGCTGAGCGGCAGCGACGGCCTGCCCCCGGAAAGCGCCCTGAACGATTTATTGTCATACGATGCGGGTGGCACGCAGAACCTGAAACAGAACAGCGCCGCGCAAAACACGAACTTCAGCGTCAACGGCATCGCCATTACCAGCGCATCGAACAGCGTCGATACGGCCATCGAAGGCGTGACCCTGGGCATTGCCAAGGTCGGCAGCACCAGCTTGTCAGTGCAGAAAGATACCTCCACCGTCAAGACCAGCATCAATGCCTTCGTCAAGGCCTATAACGATCTGAATGCGGCGATGGCCAAGATGACGGCCTATGATCCGGAAACCAAGAAGGGCGGCGTCCTGCTGGGGGACTCCACCGCGCAATCGATCCAGAGCCAGCTGCGCAGGCAGCTTGGCGCACCCATTACCGGTTTGAACAGCAGTTTGAGCACCTTGAGCCAGGTCGGCATCTCCTTTCAGAAAGATGGCAGCCTGGCGCTGGACACCAGCAAGCTCGACAAAGCCATCAGCGCCAACTTCACCGATATCGCCGGCCTGTTTTCCGCACTCGGCAAGGCCACCGACAGCAACGTCGCCTTTACCAGCTCGACCGCCGCAACCAAGCCAGGCAGCTATGAATTGACGATTACCACGATGGCCAGCCAGGGCTCGCTCACCTCGGCCGCTGTCATGCCGGCCACCACCACGATAGGCAGCGACACCACGTGGAGCATCACGCTCAACGATACCGAACCCAGCGCTGCCAAGAATACGGCCCAGGTCGTCATTCCTGCCGGTACGTACACCCCGGCCCAGATGGCTTCTATCATCCAGTCATCGATCAACGGCGTGAAGTCCTTTTCCGAAAACGGCGCCACCGTGTCGGCTTCCATCGATGGTGCGGGCAAAATGGTACTGGCATCGAGCCGCTATGGCTCCGTCTCGAATATCGCCGTCAGCAGCGGCACCGGCACGGCGCCAACCGACCTGTTCGGCGCATCCACGCCCGTCAAGGGTGCGGACGTGGCTGGCACCCTGGGCGGACAACCGGTGATTGGCTCGGGTCAGACCCTGACGGGCGCCGCCGGTTCGCCGGCCGAGGGCTTGAAGATTGAAGTCACGGGCGGCATCGTCGGCTCGCGCGGCACCGTCAGCTTCTCGCAAGGCTATGCCTACCAGCTGAATAACCTGGCCACCTCCTTCCTCGGCACGAACGGCATGATCACCAACCGTTCCAAGGGTCTCAACGAAACGATCAAGAACATCGCGACGCAGCGCGACAAGTTCAGTGACAAACTGACCGACATCGAAGCGCGCTACCGCGCCCAGTACTCGCGCCTCGACGTGACGCTGAGCAAATTGACATCCATGCAAAGCTATTTGACCCAGCAGCTGGCCGCCATCGCCTCCAACCGTTAAGCCCAATCATCAGGAGAATTAAATGTTTGGAACCCAACAACGCGGCGTCAATGCCTATGCCAAGGTCGGCCTGGAAACGGGCATCGTTTCGGCCTCGCCGCACAAGCTGATTGTAATGCTGTACGACGGCGCCCTGGTGGCCGTGCTCAGCGCGCAAGTGCACATGAAATCGGGCAATGTGCCGGAAAAAGGCAAGTCGATCTCGAAGGCCATCCAGATTATCGACAATGGCTTGCGCGCCAGCCTGGACAAGGAAGCGGGCGGCCAGATCGCCGAAGGCCTCGACGCCCTGTATGAATACATGAGTGCGCGCCTGCTGACGGCCAACATCCGCAACGACCTTGGCATGCTGGAAGAAGTGCAACGTCTGCTGACCGACTTGCGCGAAACCTGGAACGCCATAGGCGCCACCCCCGCCGCCATGCCTGGCGCCGATCTGAAACGTATGCCCAGCCTTGCGAGCGCCTGACCCATGATGACGAATCAAGAAGTCCTGACCACTTACGAAGCCATGCAGTCCCTGACGGGCCAGATGGTCACTGCCGCCACCAACGCCGACTGGGACGAGCTGGAAGCACTGGAGCAGCAAGTGAGCGCGCATGCGGAAGCGCTCAAGGCGAATGAAGCAAAAGTCGTGCTGGAAAGCGCCGGCCGCCAGCGCAAGGTCGCCCTGATCAAGCAGATACTGGAAGACGACCGCAAGATCCGCGACCTCACCATGCCGTGGATGGCGCAATTGTCCAAGCTGATCAACAGCACGGGCACCGAAAGGCGCCTGGCCAACGCCTACGGCGTCTAAACGCACACGGGGGCGCCATGTTGCCGAAGATGGACGCGATCGGCATGACGCCCCTGACCCCGGTCAAGGGCACGCGCCCGGCCGACGCCGTCGCCGACCCGCGCCAGGCCGAGTTCCAGCGCTCGCTGCAGGGACTGATCGGCAAATCCATGCAGGGACAGGTGCTGGCCCGCATGGGCGATGGCAGCTTCCTGGTGCGCGTGGCCGGTACGCCGGCCCGCATGCAGCTGCCCGCCGGCGCCCAGCTTGGCACGGAAATCCCGCTGACCTTGATCGGCATCAATCCCCGCCCCTCTTTTCAAATCGGCACTCACCGCGACCAGCCCGCGCGCACCCTGCTGACGTATGCGGACGCAGAAGCCGAGCCCGAGGCTGCCGACCTGCGCGGTCCCCAGCCAGGCGCCGCCCAGGCGGGCACGCGCGCCAGCAGCACGGCCGCCACCCTGCTCAGCCGCGCGCCTTTGACGCCAGCCAATTTGCTGCCCGCCCTGGCAGGCGACACGCCAGCGCCCGAGCTGAGCACCACCGCGCGCGCCATCAGCACTGTGCTCAGCCAGGCGGAAAGCGTGCCCGGCGCGCCCCTGTCCCTGGTCGGCAAGACGCCGCTGATGACAACGTCTGGCGCCGCCCCGGCCCAGGTGGCCCAGAAACTGCGGGATGCGGTCGGCAGCAGCGGCTTGTTCTATGAATCGCACGTGGCCGAATGGGCCGAAGGCAAGCGGTCGCTGGCGTCGCTGCTGCTGGAGCCGCAAATGCAAAAAGCCGCGCCGGGCGAGACGCCCAGGACGGGCACCGACCTGGCCTCGGCGCAACTGATCAATTTGCAGCTGCATACGCACGAACAGGCGCGCGTGCAGTGGCAGGGCGAAGCCTGGCCCGGCCAGAAGATGCAGTGGGATATCAGCCAGGATGCGCCGGAAGGACAGCAGCACGCTGGCACGGAGGCCGACGAGGAGGCGATGGCCTGGCGCAGCAATGTGCGCTTCCAGTTCCCCCTGCTGGGCGACCTGGCCGCGCACGTGGTCTTGCAGGGCGGCCGGGTGGCCATCCAGATGCAAGCGGGCAGCGAGGCCAGCGCCGACACCTTGCGCCAGCATGCGGCGCGGCTGGAAGCGTCGCTCGAGGCGGCCGGATGGCCATTGTCTTCCCTCAGCATCGCCGGCAAGCCGGAGGCGGCTGGAGAAGATGATGCTTGACGACACCAAGCGCAAGGTGCCGCAGACGGCCGTCGCCCTGGCCTACCAGAGCGGCACGCCGGCGCCCAAGGTAGTGGCCAAGGGCAGCGGTCTGATCGCGGACCAGATCATCAGTACGGCGCGCGAACACGGCGTCTTCGTGCATGAATCGAAGGAGTTGGTGGCGCTGCTGATGGATGTCGACCTGGACCGCCAGATTCCGCCCGGCCTGTATCGGGCGATTGCGGAACTGCTGGCCTGGTTATATCATATTGAATCTGCGAATGGCGGACCCATCCCGCCGCCGCCCGACACCAGCGTCAATCTCACCGATACATAGACAGGCATCAATGCAAGCACATATTATGGATTCCGGCCTCGAAAACTGGCATGACTTTGAAGTGGAATCACGGCGGGAAATCATCGCCTTGCTACGCAGCATCGGCGAAAAGAACCAGCTGATCCGCATGCTGATCCACGGTGAATCCGATGTGTGCGTCACCTCCATCCTGGAAGTCGATGCCGAACGCGATACCGTCATTCTCGACCGTTCCGTGAACGCCGACCAGAACCGGCGCATGGTGGCGGCCACCGGCATCTCGTTTGAAACCTCGCTCGACAAGATCCGCATCCTGTTTGCCAGTGCCCTGGTCGAAGAGTGCAACTACAAGGGCACGCCCGCCTTGAAAATTGCCATTCCAGAAACATTGATCCGCCTGCAGCGGCGCGAGTATTACCGCATGACCACGCCCGTGAGCAATCCCGTGCGCGTCTCGATTCCCTTGCCGCCCTCGCTGGGCGGCACTGACACCCTGTTTCCGCTGGCCGACATCAGCTGCGGCGGCATCGCCATCCTGGACAATAAACTGATCTTGGGCGAGACCATCGGCAGGGACTATCCCGGCTGCCGCATCGACTTGCCCGACGTCGGCATCGTCACCGCCACCTTGCAAATTCGCAATTCGCTGGACATGACCCTGCTGAACAACAAGCTGAACCGCCGCCTGGGCTGCCAGTTCGTCGACCTGCCGCGCAGCATGCTGGCGCATGTGCAGCGCTATATCACGCGACTCGAACGAGAACGGAATGCCCGCATGGCGGGGTTGGGCTAATAACCAAAAACGAAAGCCGGGGTCAGACCCGGCGGGTCTGACCCCGGAATTTGCCGTTGGGGTAGCTAAAACTTAAACCTGCATATTCATGATCTCGTGATACGCCGACACTAATTTATTTCGCACCTGCACCGTCGCCTGGAATTCGATGCTGGACTTTTGCATCGACACCATCACGTCCGACAGGCTGACCTTTTCGTCGCCCATGGTAAAGCGCTGGCCCATCGCCGACGAAGCCTGTTGAGAACTGCTCACGGAGTCCAGCGCGCTCTTGAAGGCATCCGCAAAATTCACCTTTGCCGCCGGCGCCTCGGTCTGGATCGCCGGTATTTTCGCCTCCGGCCGCGTGGCCGCCGACTTCAGTTGCGCGATCATCGCCTCGATCCTGCCGCTATCGATACCGCCTGTTTTCACTTTGCCTCCCGATTCTGGTCTGCTGCATAACTGTTCCTTGCCTGTTGCACCCAGAGAACAAAACCCTGGCTTGCAAGGCAACGACGGGTACAATAACTTCCGTCACATGTTGCCAGGGTTCCACAATACCAGCGCGAACGCCAACCGCTCGGCCGAGCAGGCGGCAAAAGCACCTTCTGTTTGGACGATTGAAGCGCGTGACAGTGGCGGATAATTCTGCATATCGCCCCCTCCTCATGAGGAAGCGGCCCCCACGCATCACCCAATACCCGTCAATAACACGCGCCCCGGAAGGCAATCATGGCTGTAGCCGAAGAAATCGATGTGAACCGCATACCGCCGGAACCGGCGCCTGCCCGCTCGCCCGTGGAGTCCGTGCAAGCGTTCGCCAAGACGCCGATGGGCAAGAATTTCCTGCGCGGCCTGGGCGTGGCGGCACTGATTGCCATTGGCGTGGCCCTGTATATGTGGAACCAGCCACCCGAGTACAAAGTCCTGTTTTCCAACTATACGGACCGCGACGGCGGCGCCATCACCGCGTCGCTGGACCAGCTGGGCATCAAGCACAAGTTTTCCGAAGGGGGCGGTGCCATTCTCGTGCCGTCCGAGCAAGTCCATGACGCGCGCCTGAAACTGGCCGCGCAAGGCTTGCCCAAAGGCGGCAACGTGGGCTTCGAGCTGATGGAAAACCAGAAGCTGGGCGTCTCGCAATTTCTGGAACAGGTCAATTTCCAGCGCGCGCTGGAAGGCGAACTGGCGAAATCGATCGAATCGGTGTCTGCCGTCGATACGGCCAGAGTCCACCTGGCCCTGCCAAAACCTTCCGTCTTCGTCCGCGAACAGCAAAAACCGACGGCTTCCGTGCTGCTGAACCTGCATCCGGGACGCGGCCTCGACCAGCTGCAAGTGAGCGCCATCGTGCACCTGGTGGCGTCCAGCGTGCCGGAACTGTTGCCCGTGAATGTCACCGTGGTCGACCAGGCCGGCAACCTGCTGTCGAACCAGGAAAAGGACAAGGATCGTGCCAACGGCATCAAGAGCCTCGATCCGAACCAATTGAAGTACGTGCAGCAATTACAACAAAGCGTGATCAAGCAAGTCGAATCGATTTTGCTGCCCATCGTCGGCGAAGGCAATGTACGCGCCGAAGCGACGGCCGACGTGGATTTTTCGCAAAGCGAGCAAGCGGCAGAAACCTACAAGCCGAACTCGCCGCCTGAAGCGTCCACCATCCGCAGCCAGCAAACGAGCGAATCGACGGGCGCCGGCAATGCCAATCCGTCTGGGGTGCCGGGCGCCCTGTCGAACCAGCCGCCCGGCGTGGCTACGGCGCCATTGACGGCGGAGGCACCGGGCGCCGCAGCTGGCGCACCGACGGCACCGACGCAAAAAGAATCGACAACGAATTACGAAGTTGACAAGACTGTGCGCTACGAGCAGAAATCCATGGGCGGCTTGCGCCGCCTGTCGGTAGCCGTCGTCGTCAACTACCGCCGCAGCTTCGACAAGGATGGCAAGGTGACGGTCAAGCCGATTTCTCCTGCAGAAATGGTGCAGATCAATAATCTGGTCAAAGAAGCGATGGGCTACAACAAGGAGCGCGGCGACAGCTTCAGCGTGGCTAACTCGCCCTTCGACGGCATCGAGCGCGCGCCGGAAGGCAAGCTGGAGTGGTGGCGCGACCCGGCCAACTTGCCGCTGGCCAAGGAACTGGCGAAATTCCTCATCACGGCCCTGATTTTGCTATATATCTTCATCAAGATCGTGCGCCCGATGCTGCGCCCCGTGATGCGCAAGATCGACGATTTCGGTGCGCCACCGCCCGTCATCGAGCCGGAACTCGCCAAAGACGGCGAAGAAAACGAAGTCCTGCTCAGCGAAGCCGAGCTGGAAGAACTGGAAGAAGATACGGCCCGCGGTTATCGCGAAAACTTGGCAATGGCCCGGAAACTGGCACAGGAAGACCCGCGCGTGGTGGCCAACGTAATCAAAGCATGGATAGGCAATAATGACTGAGACAACGGGACTGCAAAAAGCATCCATCCTGATGCTGGCACTGGGCGAGAGCGAAGCGGCCGAGGTCATGAAATTCCTCGGCCCGCGCGAAGTGCTGAAACTGGGCGCCGCCATGGCCACCATGAAGGGCATCGCGCACGAGCAGGTAGTCGAGGTGCTGGACGACTTCCGCTCGCAGACGGAACTCAATTCCACCGTCGGCCTCGATTCGGACGAATACATCCGCCAGGTGCTGACCAAGGCGCTGGGCGACGACAAGGCGTCCGTGCTGCTGTCGCGCATCCTGGGCGGCAAGGATGCGTCCGGCATCGAATCGCTGAAGTGGATGGATTCGCAATCCGTGTCCGAGCTGATCCGCAACGAACACCCGCAGATCATCGCCACCATCCTGGTCCATCTGGAACGCGACCAGGCTTGCGAAATCCTCGGCCATTTCACGGACCGCCTGCGCAACGACGTGGTGCTGCGCATCGCCACCCTGGACGGCGTGCAGCCGGCCGCCTTGCGCGAACTCAACGATGTGCTGACGAAACTGCTGTCGGGTAACGAAAACATCAAGAAATCGTCGCTGGGCGGCGTGCGCGCGGCGGCCGAGATCCTCAACTTCATGAGCGGCGAGCAAGAAGGCTCCGTCATGGACAATATCAAGAACTACGACAACGACATGGCGCAAAAGATCATGGACGAAATGTTCGTGTTCGACAATGTGATCGACATCGACGATCGCGGCATTCAATTGCTGCTGCGCGAAGTGCAGTCGGAAATGCTGATCATCGCCCTGAAAGGCGCCTCGCAAGAGCTGCGCGACAAGATCTTCAAGAACATGTCGCAGCGCGCCGGCGAGATGATGCGCGAAGACCTGGAGTCGAAAGGCCCCGTGCGCCTGTCTGAAGTCGAATCGCAACAGAAACAGATCCTGCAAATCGTGCGCCGCCTGGCGGACGAAGGGCAGATAGTACTGGGTGGAAAAGGCGAGGATTCGTTTGTCTAATTTAATACCCAAAGAGCAACAAACCGCTTACCAGCGCTGGGAAATGACCTCGTTTGGCGACGAGCGCCCCAGCGTGGTGGCGGCGCGCAAGCTGCTCGAACCGGAGCCTGCACCGGAATTCGACCCGGAAGTTGATCCATACGGCGAACTGCAGGAAGAAGAGCTGGCCCCGCCGCTGGAATACCCGACGCAGGAAGAACTCGACGCCATCCGCGAGGAAGCGCGCGCCACGGCCTTCGACGAGGGCCGCGCCGCCGGTTATGCGGAAGGCCACGCGGCCGGGCATGCCGATGGCCATGCGCAATCGTATGCGGAAGGCAAGGCGGCATCCAGCGTGGAACTGGCGCATCTGCAAACTATCGCCGTCGACTTCGGCACGGCCGTGCACCAGGCCGATGAACTGATCGCCAACGAAGTCATGGAACTGGCCTTGCAACTGGCCAAGGCCATGCTGAAGACAGCCTTGCCCGTGCGCCCCGAGCTGATGCTGCCGGTGGTGCGAGAAGCTATCGAATACTTGCCTGTACTGCAACAACCAGCCTTGCTGATGCTCAATCCGGAAGATGCGCAAGTGGTACGCGACGGCATCGGCGATGAGCTCGACAAGGGTGGCTGGCGTGTCATCGAAGACCCGAGCGTGGAACGCGGCGGTTGCAAGATCGACACGGCCAGCAACCAGATCGACGCGCAAAGCTCCACCCGCTGGCAGCGCCTGACGCATGCGCTGGGCAAGGACCTGGACTGGCTGGCGCCGTGAGCGAGCCCGTCAAAGGCCCGAATGCCCATGCGGCGCGCTGGCGCGCCTACCTGAGCGACTGTTCGGCCGTGGTCGGCTTTGTCGAACCGATGCAAATTTCGGGGCGAGTCACGCGCGTGGCCGGCCTGGTGATGGAAGCCGTGGGCCTGCGCCTGGCCGTGGGCGCCGCCTGCACTGTGCCACTGCCCAATGGCGGCCGGGTCGAGGCGGAAGTGGTGGGCTTTGAAGGCGAGCGCCTGTTTTTGATGCCGCAAAGCGACGTCGAGGGCATCGTGCCCGGCACGCGCGTGTTTTCCGTCGAACCGGCCATTCCACGCCCAGGCAGCGTGGCACACCCGCGACGCCGCCCCAGCGACCGCGCGCGCCACTTGCCCGTGGGACCGCAACTGCTGGGCCGCGTGCTCGATGGCGCAGGACGGCCGCTTGATCAGCTGGGCCCGCTGCATACGACCGATAGCGCTCCCATCAATGTACGCCCCGCCAACCCTCTGGGCCGCGCACCCATCGTGGCCACGCTGGACGTGGGCGTGCGCTCGATCAATGCCATGCTGACCGTGGGCCGTGGCCAGCGCATGGGCCTGTTCGCTGGTTCCGGCGTAGGTAAAAGCGTGCTGCTGGGCATGATGGCCCGCTACACGGAAGCGGACGTGATCGTCGTCGGCCTGATCGGCGAACGGGGACGCGAGGTGAAGGAATTCATCGAGCAAATTCTCGGCCCCGAAGGCTTGGCCCGCTCCGTCGTCGTGGCCGCGCCGGCCGACACGCCGCCCCTGATGCGCCTGCAAGGGGCCGCGTATGCGACGGCCATTGCCGAGTATTTCCGCGACCAGGGGCAAAACGTGCTGTTGATCATGGATTCGCTGACCCGCTACGCCATGGCGCAGCGCGAAATCGCCCTGGCCATCGGCGAACCGCCAGCCACCAAGGGTTATCCGCCGTCCGTCTTCGCCAAGCTGCCCGTGCTGGTGGAACGGGCCGGCAATGGCGAGGAAGGCGGCGGCTCGATCACGGCCTTCTACACCGTGCTGACCGAGGGCGACGACCAGCAGGACCCGATCGCCGACTCCGCGCGCGCGATTCTCGATGGCCACATCGTGCTGAACCGCCGCCTGGCCGAGGCGGGCCACTACCCGGCCATCGACATCGAGCAATCGATTTCACGCGCTGCCCACTCGATCACCACGCATGAACACCAGCAACAGGCGCGCAAACTCAAGCAACTGTATTCGCGCTATGAACGCAGCCGCGACCTGATCAGCGTGGGCGCCTACAGCGCCGGCACCGATCCCGTGCTGGACCAGGCCATCGCGCTGCATGAAAAAATCGAGGCGTTTTTGCAACAGCAAATCACGGAGCGGGTCAGCATGGACGAGAGCTTGGGGCAACTTACCGCTCTATTCGACTGATTAGGGCTTGCACAGCGGGAATATAATCAAGTATGGCTTCTCCTTCCCAACTTGCAACCCTGATTGACCTTGCCCAGCGCGAAACGGACGATTGCGCCAAGCGCCTGGGCGCGGCCCTGAAAGCGCTGGACGATTGCCGCCAAAAGCTCGAGATGCTGTCCGGCTACCGCGATGACTATGCCAAGCGCTTCGAGGCGAGCATGAGCAACGGCATTACGCCCATGGCCTACCGCAATTTCCAGGCCTTCATGGTCAAGCTCGACAGCGCCATCCTGGGCCAGCAGCAAGTGGTCAACCACGCGCAGGCACGCAGCGACAATGAAAAACAGCACTGGCAGAACGCCGAACGCAAGCGCATGTCGTACACCACCCTGAACAACCGGGCACAGGAACAGGCGCTGAAGCTGGAAAACAAGCGCGACCAGAAAGCAATGGATGAGCACGCGGCGCGACAAGCCTATTACAAACGCTAAGCAACACTGAGGCAGCATCATGCAAACCCTGCAAAACCCGATTTCCCAGATTGTCTCGCCGAACGCCACGCCGGGCACTGCCAACCGCAGCCAGCCGCCCACCAGCGGCACGGCGGGCGACTTCCAGCGCACCCTGAACCGCCAGATCGAGCAACGCCAGGCCAGCCGCAATATGGAGCAAGCGGCAGCACCGGCGGCGGCCCGCCCCGCCAGCCCTGCCGCCACGCAAGCACCCGCCCAGGCACAGGCCAAGGAAACGAAGCCGGCGCAAGTGGGCACCGAACAGGCCGCCACCAGCGAACAGCCATCCGCGCCGGCCAGCGAAGCGGCTGCGCCCGCCACTAGCGACAGCGCCACGGCCGAGGCAAACGTGCCCGCCGCCCCCGCCGCAACAGTCACGCCGCCAGCCGATCCGGCCGCCGAGATGCTGGCCCTGGTGGGCAGCATCCAATTGGCGATCCAGCCGCCAGCCGCCAAGGCCGTGCCGGAACTGCCAGCGCGCGCCAGTGTCAAGGCCGACGCCAAGGGCGTGACAGCAGCGCCATTACTGGCAGCCGGCCAGGGCAGCGGCAAGACCGCCGCCACCGCCGCCACTGCGCAAGCCGACAGCGCCGACTTCGCCGACAGCCTGGGCCTGGCCCAGGGCAAGACGGCCACCACGCAAGGCAACAGCGTGCCGACCGGCAAGGGCGAGCCGGGCAAACTGGCCATCGACGCGCAACTGGCGGCCACCGCCAGGGCTGGCACCGCCGTGGCCGAACCGATTATCAAGGAAGCTCCTGCCGACCTGAGCCGCCTTGCGGCCCAGTTGCAGCCAGGCGCGCTGCAGCAGGCCGCCGCCGCTGTGGCCGTGCCGGCAGATAAACTGACGGGCCGGGTCGGCACGCCGGCCTGGGATCAGCAACTGGGGCAAAAGGTCGTGTGGATGGCGGCCGGTGGCGACCAGAGCGCCACCCTGACCCTGAATCCACCCGACCTGGGGCCTGTGCAAGTGGTCCTGACGGTCACCAATGACCAGGCCGATGCCGCCTTCATGTCGGCCCAGCCCGAAGTACGCCAGGCGCTGGAAGCGGCCATGCCGCGCCTGCGCGAGATGATGAGCGAAGCGGGCATCGCCTTCGGCAGCGCGACCGTCTCGGCCGGCACGCCGGAACAGAAAAACAATGGCGAGCGTGCCGCCTCGGGCGAACGCCGCGGCAATGGCCAGGGCGGCGGCGTCTCCGGTGGCGAGATCGCCATCGCGCCGGCGACAGGCGGACGCAGCCGGCCCAGCCTGAGTGCCGTGGATACCTTTGCCTGAGGCCAATTCGTCGTCCACGGGCCACTGGCGCGCCTCACAGCGTAACTTTTCGTATAAAAACAGCGAGTTGAGGGCGCTTCCGCCCTCTTTTCACTGCATCCTTCTGCGCAGAATTTGCCGATAATGACATAATGGCGTCGTGATCCACTTCCATGCACTCGAGTACCATTGAAAGCAAATCCAAAAATGAAAGCAGATCCGAAAGCAGATGCAGGCCTGGCCCCCGCCGGCGCCTCGAAAAAGAAGCTTCTGATCATCGTGCTGGCCTCGGTGCTGGTGGCTGGCGGCATCGGTGGCGGTGCCGCCTGGTACTTCCTGCATGGCAAGGCCGATAAAGAAGAATCGGCGCCCAGCAAGAAAAAACATGCCGCTTCCAAGGCAGGTCCGCCCGTCTTCGTGCCCATCGATGCCTTCACCGTCAACTTGCAGCCGGAAAATGGCGAGCAATACCTGCAAATCGCATTCACCTTGCAAGCGAGCAGCCCGGAAGAAATGGACTTGATCAAGGTCAACATGCCGAAGGTGCGTAGCCGCTTGCTGCTGCTGCTGTCCGGCAAAAAAGCATCCGAACTCAATACCGTGGAAGGCAAGCAGCAACTGGCGGCCGAAATCATCAATCAGGTGAACCAGCCGTTCGAGGACAAAGGGCCGGAGCAGGACGTGACGGACGTATTATTTACCGCATTCATCATTCAATAAGCAGCCATGGCCGATAATTTCCTCTCCCAGGAAGAAGTCGATGCCCTTTTGAAGGGCGTCAACGGAGACCAGGACGACGCGCAGGCGCCGGAAGATGTCACGGGAGTTCGTACCTACAACCTGGCAACCCAGGAGCGCATCGTGCGCGGCCGGATGCCAACGTTGGAAATTATCAACGAGCGTTTCGCCCGCCTGCTGCGCGTGGGCCTGTTCAACTTCTTGCGCCGCAGCGCCGAAGTGTCAGTAGGTTCTGTGCGCGTATCGAAATACAGCGAATTCATCCGCAATCTGGTGGTGCCGACCAATCTGAACCTGGTGCACATGAAGCCGCTGCGCGGCACGGCCCTGATGGTCTTCGATCCGGGCCTCGTATTCTTGCTGGTCGACAATCTGTTCGGCGGCGACGGACGTTTCCATACGCGCGTCGAAGGGCGCGATTTTACGCAGACGGAGCAGCGCATCATCTTGCGCATCCTCGACATCGTCTTTGAAGCCTATACCAAGTCGTGGGAGCCGGTCTTCCCCGTCGAGTTCGAATATATTCGTTCAGAAATGAACACGCAGTTCGCCAACATCGCCACGCCGAACGAAGTGGTGGTTGCCTCCACATTTACGGTAGAACTAGGCTCCGTTTCCGGACAAATTCACTTCTGCATGCCATATTCGATGATCGAGCCGATCCGCGATTCGCTGACCTCGAGCCTGCAGGGCGAGGCGCTGGAAGTGGACAAGCGCTGGATCCGCCTGATGACGCAGCAAATCCAGATCGCCGAAGTGGAACTGGTGGCCTCGCTGGGCACGGCGCGCGTCTCGTTCGACGAAATCCTGAACATGAAGGTGGGCGACATCATCCCGCTGAATATTCCCGAACTGATCGCCGCCACCGTCGACGGCGTGCCCGTGATGGATTGCACCTACGGCGTGTTGAACGGACAATATGCGCTGAAAGTCGAAAAGTTATTGGCAAACACCGATAACATGAACAATCACTAAATAATTACCCGGGCCGCGTTGCGGTCCGTATCTGTACAACAGGAGAAACACATGTCTGACAACCAAGACGACCAAAGCGCGGAAGACGATTGGGGCGCGGCCATTGCCGAGCAGGCCAAGGCGGAAGCGGAAGCGCTGCAGAACCAGGCCGCCAATACGGCCAGCGCGGCCAGTGCCGCCGTGTTCAAGGACTTTTCCAAGCAGGCGTCGAAGTCGGAAACGCATAACGATATCGATTTCATCCTCGATATCCCCGTGCAGCTGACGGTAGAGCTGGGCCGCACCAAGATTGCCATCAAGAACCTGCTGCAACTGGCGCAGGGTTCCGTGGTCGAGCTCGACGGCCTGGCCGGCGAACCGATGGACGTGCTGGTGAACGGCTGCCTGATTGCCCAGGGCGAAGTGGTGGTGGTGAATGACAAGTTTGGTATCCGCCTGACCGACATCATCACGCCTTCCGAACGCATCCGAAAATTGAATAAATGAAGCCTGGCCTGTTGATTTCCACCCTGCTGCCGCTCATGGCGGCATGCAGCATTGCGCTGGCGGCGCCAGCTTCGGCGCCCGTACCCGCTTCGGCCCCGGCTGAAACGGCAGCGGCCAGCGCACCTGCCGAAGTTGCAACTGAAAAACCCGCTGCTGCCGCTGCATCTGCGCCTGCCGCCGCCCTGCCCGCCATGCCGGCAGGCGCGCCCATGACGATGGCGCCGACGAGCTCGGCTGGAAGCTTGCTGCAAACCATCTTCGCACTGGTGTTCGTGCTGGCCTTGCTGATCGGCCTGGCCTGGTTCATGAAGCGCTATGGTCCCAAGGTCATGGGCGGCAACAACAAGATGCGCGTCGTCAGCTCGCTCAACCTGGGCGGACGCGAACGCATTGTCCTCGTCGAAGTGGCCGACCAGTGGATCGTTGTCGGTGCCTCACCCGGCCGCATCAACGCACTGGCCACCATGCCGCGCCAGGAAGGCGAGTTGCCGCAACTGGCAACGGCGCAAAACGGCCCTGCGGCCGCCAATTTTTCCGAGTGGCTGAAACAGACCATCGAAAAACGCAATGGGAAATAAGCAGCAGATGGCGTGGTCCAACGTAAAGACTCCCCTGACCTGGCTGCTGGCGGCGGCCGCCCTGGCCTTGCCGCTGTGGGCCATGGCCCAGCCGGGCATCCCCGCCTTCAACAGCACGCCAGCGCCGGGCGGAGGACAGAATTACTCGCTGCCGGTGCAGACGCTCATCCTGATGACGTCGCTCACCTTCTTGCCGGCGGCCCTCTTGATGATGACCTGCTTTACGCGCATCATTATCGTACTATCCCTGCTGCGCCAGGCCATCGGCACGCAATCGGCGCCGCCAAACCAGGTGCTGGTGGGGCTGGCCCTGTTTTTGACCTTGTTCGTCATGGGCCCCGTGTTCGACAAGATTTATACGGATGCCTATCTTCCTTATCAGGAAAATAAGATCAGCATGCAGCAAGCCATGGACAAGGGTGTCGATCCCCTGAAAACCTTCATGCTCAAGCAAACGCGCCAGGCTGACCTGGCCCTGTTCGCCAAGATGTCGCGCTCGCCGGCCTTGCAAGGCCCGGAAGACGTGCCGCTGCGTATCCTCGTGCCCGCCTTCGTCACGAGTGAACTGAAAACGGCGTTCCAGATCGGCTTTGCCATCTTCATCCCGTTTTTGATCATCGACATGGTGGTCGCCAGCGTACTGATGTCGATGGGTATGATGATGATGTCGCCGGCCACCATTTCGCTGCCATTCAAGCTGATGTTGTTCGTGCTGGTCGATGGCTGGCAGTTGCTGCTGGGCTCGCTGTCACAGAGTTTTTACTAGGGGAAATACAATGACACCCGAAAGCGTCATGACCCTGGGCCGCCACGCGATGGAAATCACCCTGATGGTGGCCGCGCCCATGCTGCTCGTCGCCCTCATCATCGGCTTGATCGTGAGTATCTTCCAGGCGGCCACGCAGATCAACGAGGCGACCCTGTCTTTCATCCCCAAGCTGGTCGGCATCTTTGTCGCGCTCGTCGTGGCCGGCCCGTGGATGCTGTCCGTCATGCTCGACTACATGCGCCAGGTATTTACGGGCATTCCGAACCTGGTGGGCTAGTGCAGCAACCGTTGCCATGCTGACCCTGTCCAGCATCGAACTGAACACGTGGATCGCAGCACTGCTGTGGCCGCTTAGCCGCATCCTCGGCCTGATCGCGGCCGCCCCCCTGTTCGGCAACGCTGCCGTGCCGGCCACCGTCAAGGTGACCCTGGGCGCGCTGCTGGCCATGATCATCGCCCCCACCGTACCTGCCTTGCCGGCCGTCAACCCGATGTCATTGCCCGGTTTGCTGATCCTCACGCAAGAGATGCTGGTGGGGCTGGCCATGGGCTTTTCCATCCGCATCGTGTTTTCCGCCATCGAAATGGCCGGTGAGCTCAGCAGCCTCACTATGGGTCTGGGCTTCGCCTCCTTCTTCGACCCGCAAACCAAGGGCAGGTCTTCCGCCATCAGCCAGTTCCTCGTCATGCTGGCCACGTTGATGTTTCTCACTGTCAACGGCCATCTGGTCTTGCTGGCGGCGCTGGCGGAAAGCTTTGTCAGCCTGCCCATCTCATCGAGTCCCATCAGCGGCGGCGGTTTCCAGCAGTTGGCGGCCTGGGGCGGGGAAATCTTCCGTTCGGGCCTGCAAATTTCGCTGCCCATCATCGCCGCCTTGTTGCTGACCAACGTGGCCCTGGGCATCTTGACGCGGGCCGCGCCGCAGCTGAACATTTTCGGTATCGGCTTCCCCGTCACCCTGGGCGTGGGCTTGCTGGTGATCAGCATGGTCCTGCCCTACCTGGCCACGCCCTTCCAGAACATGTTCCTGCGCGGCATAGAAACGGCGCGTTTGCTGCCGCGCGGCTTTGCCACGCGCGACCGCCCGCCACCTCCCGCGCCGCCGAACCCCTTGCGCCCGGCGACGCCGGTACCGCAGCCGCCCGTACGCTGATCAGGGCTAGCAGCCCAGCGCGTGGCGCAACAGCAGTGCGGACAGCACGAACATGCTCACGCCAATCAAGCCATCAAGCACTTGCCAGGCCCTGGGCCGCGCAAACCAAGGCGCCCGCCATCGCCGCCTTCGGGGCCGAGCACCCGGTGCTGCTGCAAGTGGCCGTCGACGACCAGGACCATACGGCCGAGTGGCTGCGCAGCGGCGCTGTGCTGGCGGCCGTTAGCGCCACGGCCAGGCCCGCATCGGGCTGCAACAGCCGCCCCTTGAGCGCCATGCGCTATCTGGCGGCCGCCAGTCCGGCCTTCATGCACCGGTATGTTGCCCAGGGGTGGGCGCCGCCAGCCTGGCACTGGCGCCCAGCCTCGTATTCAATGCCAAGGACGAACTGCAATCTCGCCGGGTGCGGCGCCTGTGCCACCGGCACGTGGAACTGCCGCGCCATGCCCTGCCTTCCTCGCATGCCTTCGTCACGGCAGGCCTGGCCGGCATGGGCTGGGGCTTGCATCCGCAGGCACTGATCCAGCCCTGTCTCGACAATGGCAGCCTGATCGAACTGCTGCCCGAGACACCCCTGGATGTGCCCCTGCACTGGCATACGCCACGCGCCACGTCCGGCCTGCTCGACGGCTTGAGCGGGGCCATCCTGGCCGCCGCCCGCATGGGCTTGCTGCCACCCTGACTTGTCGCTTCAGTGCTGGTCGCTGCTGAGCGCAAGGCGCCAGCGCCGCAGATCCAGATTCAGGCGCAACTGGTGATATTTGACCAGGTAGCGCACGCCGACCAGGGCTGCTGCCAGGCCCGACAGGGCGCCGATGCCCAGCGCCCAGCGCGGGCCGAAAGTGTCGGCCACCCAGCCCACCACGGGCGCGCCCAGCGGCGTGCCGCCCGCCGAGATCGCCAGCAGGATGGCCATCACGCGGCCCCGCATGGCGGGCGCCGTCGACAGTTGCACGCTGCTATTGACGCTGGTGGTAAACGTTTGCGCGGCGATGCCGATGACCACCAGCATCATGCCGAACAGCCAGTAATTGGGCATCACGGCGGCCAGCGCGCAGGCCAGGCCGAACAGCGCGGCCGCCCCCAGCAGCAAGGCCAGCGTGGGCTGGCCGCGCCCCGCCGCCAGCAGGGCGCCGGCCACGGAGCCGCAAGCCATCACGGAACTGAGCACGCCATACTGGCCGGCGCCCGCCTGGAATGCCGTGACCGACATGGTCGAGAGGAAAATCGGGAAATTCAGGCCAAAGGTGCCGATCAGGAACAGCATCAGCAGGATGGCCATCAGGTCGGGCCGCTGGCGCACGTAGCGAAAGCCCTCGCCCAGGCTGGCGCGGGTGGCCTTGATACGCGGCGCGCGGCGCAGCAACTCCACGCGCAGCAGCAACAGTGAACCGATCACGGCCGCAAACGAGGCGGCGTTGATGATAAAGACCCAACCGCTGCCGACGCTGCTGATCAGCAGCCCTGCTACCGCAGGGCCCAGCATGCGCGCCGCATTGAACGAGGTGGAATTGAGCGCCACGGCATTCGTCAGGTCTTCCTCGCCGACAATTTCGGCAACAAAAGTCTGGCGCACGGGCGAATCGAAGGCCGTCACGCATCCCAGCAGGAAGGCAAACACATACACATGCCACAGTTGTACCAGGCCGCTGATGCACAGTATCCCGAGTCCCAGCGCCAGCAAGCCCATCGCTGCCTGCGTGCACAGCAGCAATTTTCTCCGGTCGAGCAAGTCGGCCGCCATGCCCGTCAGGGGCAGCAACAGCAGTTGCGGGCCGAATTGCAAGGCCATGACGATGCCGACGGCACTGGCTTTGTGCTGCGTCAATTCGCTCAGCACCAGCCAATCCTGCGCCGTGCGCTGCATCCAGGTGCCGATATTCGACACGAGGGCGCCGCCGGCCCAGATACGGTAATTGGGAATGCGTAGCGAACGGAATGTGTTGTTCATCTGGGCGTGCGGGCTCCTTGCCGGGGTCGTGGTGAAAAATTCAGCGGGTCATTCCGCCAAGCGTTTGAGTAATGCCACCGCTTGGTTCAGTTCGGTGACTTCGGCCGGCGTGAGCCGGTTTTCAATGGTGCGCGCCAGCCAGTCTTCGCGCGCGGCGCGGCTGGTCGCGATCCAGGCCCGGCAACTATCCGTCAGGGTCAACAGCGTCTGCCGGCCATCCAGCGGGTCGGGCGAGCCCGTCACCATCTGCGCTAGCGTCAAGGCTTGCACGGTGGCAGCCATCGACTGGGGCCGCATGCCTTCGGCGCGCGCCAGGCTGCTGGCGGTGGCCGGGCCGTCGCGCTCAAGGCGGCTCAGCACGGATGCCTGCGACATGCTGACATCGCCCAAGTGCGCTTCTTCTCGCAGGCGGCGGCGCAGCTTGCCGATGAGAATGCGCAATTCGCCAGCCAGTTGCAGCACCTGCTCGTGGTCTTCGTGTTCTTCTTGCTGGGTGGTCATGGTAGCCGTGGGGTGGATCAACGACCTCCACTATAACAGATAGCCAGGTAGACTGCACAGTTTGCCTGTGTATATTGCAAGAATGGCCAGATTGCAGGCGCAAAAAAAATGCCGGGGCGGGAGATGCACTCCCTGCCCCGGCTTGCCGGTCATCCTGCGATGCTGGCCGCTTAACTGATGTAATTGAACAGTGACAAGCCTGAAATCGAGGTAAACGATTTTTGCGCGGCCTGCAGGGTCACCTGCTGCTGGCTGAAAGTGGAAATGGCCTTGACCATGTCCAGATCTTGCAGATCCGACAGGGTGGTGGCGTACTGGATATCGAGGTCGTCGCCTGCGCTGTCGAGATAATCGAGTTCCTTCATGCGGGAACCGACTTCCGCGCGCACGGACAGGACATTGTCATAGGCCGTGTCGAGAATATTATGCGCGGCGTTCAAGCCGTTCGTCAGGCGCGCCTGGCCCGCATCGCCGCTGCCCGGCTGGCGCAGCACGCCGATCAGGTTTTTCACGGTGGTAAACAGCGATTCCTTGGCGCTAGGCTCCAGCGTAAAGCTGTCCTGGTCGGCCGGTTTGCCCGTGATGTTTACCTGCTGGCCGTCGAAGGTAATGGCGTCGCCCGCCTTGTAGGGAATGGGCACGGCGGGATTCGGCACCGTCTGGCCCAAGGTGGCGTCCGTGACGGTGTACGTGGTGACGGCGTCGGTGCCCGTGCCCGTGACCTTGAAATCGATCGAATACTTGTGCCCCGTCAATAGCGACGGGTCCGTCACCGTGCCGCCCGACACGATGCCCGAGCCGCCGCGCGTAAAGTTCGCGGTGGCCGCCGCCGTGGTGAACTTGCCGTTGCCGGTCAGGTTATTTTCGAAGACGGTGGCGCCGGAATCGCTGGTAGCGAGGTAGCGCGCCGAACCCACCTGCAATTCGCGCTGCCCCTGGTCGCCCACATAAGTGGCGCCCGTCGGCGTCTGGCTGAATGGCTGGGTGGTGGATTTATAGCCGGAAAACAGGTAGCCGCCGGCGCCATCGGCCGTGTTGGCGATGCCCAGCAAGTCGGTCAGCCGGCCTTCCAGCTCCTTGGCCAGGGTATCGCGGTCGACATCCTTGAGGGCAGGATTACCGGCCTTCAGAACCAGGTCTTTCACGTCGGCGATCAGCGAAGTGGTGCTGGCCAATGCCAGCTCTTCCTGCGACAGGAAATTCTTCGCGTTCGAGCGGTTCGTCACGAACTGGGTATTGATCGATTGCGACTGCGTCACTTCCAACGCGCGCGCCGAGGCGATCGGATCGTCGGCCGGCGTCAGGTTGCGGCGGTTCGCCGACAGCTGCATCTGCGTACGGTTCAAGGCGCCCTGCAGATTGTTCAGCTGCGAGCTGCCCTGGTCATAAATCATTCGTGTACTGATGCGCATGATGCTGCCCTTCCAGAAAGCCGCCGCGCGCTAGGTCGCGGCAAAAATTGATTAACGTCCCAGGCCGATCACCACGTCGAACAGGGTGCTGGCGATCTGCATGACCTTGCCGCACGCCTGGTAGGACTGCTGGTAACGCAGCAGGTTGGCCGCCTCTTCATCGAGGTTGACGCCGGAAACGGCCTGCTGCTGGGTGCTGACCTGCTGCAGCAAGGCCAGGCTGGCCAGGCCGCTGACCTGTACTTCACGTGTCTTGTTGCCCACGAAGCTGACGGTTTGCGCATACGAACCCTGGAACGTGGCATTGCCGCCATCGAGGATGTTCTTCGTCTGCAAGCCCGCCAGCAGCGCGGCGTTGCGGTTGTCGCCCACGCCGCCCGAGTTCGGCGCAATGGTGAATTTATCGCCCTGTGCGGGCGTACCCGTCATGCTGACATTGATGCCGCCAAAGCTGAAGTTGTCGCCTTCCGTATACGGGATGTTCGCCGTGCCGGCCGGATAGGTCGTGGTAGCGCCATTCAAGCCCTTGACCGTCACCGCCTGGCCCGGCGGGAAACCCGTCAGCGAGGTGGTCGCCTTGTCATAGGTCAAGGTCAGCGGCCCCGTCAGGGCATTGCCCGGGGTCAGGTATGCCTTGTCGACGGAGCCGGCGCTGAGCTTGCCCGAGCCCGTATTGGCTACCGGCGCCGAGGTGGCGATGGGCGCGGCGGCGGCGATCTTGTTGCGGTCGGTGATCAGCACGTTCAGGCCGGCCGCGCCATTCGCCGTCGGCCTGATGACGTAGTTGTCACCCTGGGCGGCCGTGCCCGAGATCGAAAAATCGACGCCGTCGATGGTTTGCGGCCCCGTTTGCGGATAGGGATTGATGATGGTGTGCGCACCGTCGGATTCGCGCGTCACCACATAGTTGCTTCCGTCGTACTTCAGGCTGTAATCGCTGGCCGTCAGCTTGGTGGGGTCGCTGACCTTGGCCGACAGCACGGTGGTGCTGCTGGCGTTGTTGCCGCGGTCGGCGCCGATCACGGGGTCGGGTATCTTGAAGAAGTCGCCGCCCATGGCGCCATTCAAGTCCTGGCCCAGCTTGTGCTGGTCATTGAAGGTGCTGGCCAGCGCGATGGCCACCTTGCCCAGGGAGTTCTGGACATTGTCCAGGGTGCCGCTGCGGAAATCCAGCAAGCCGCCCAGCGAGCCGCCGGTCAGGGAGCTGTCCGGCAATACGGTGACGGTACTGCCAGTGACATAGCCCACCTCGATGCGGTTCGGGTCTGTCCGCGAAGGCGTGGCCGCCAGTTCGAAGCTGCGGTCCGCCACCACCAGCGGCTGGCCCGCGCCGATGGAAATGGTGACGGTATTGTTGGCAGCGGGCTGCACCGTCGCCTTGACATATTTGTTCAATTCCGTGATCAGCTGGTCGCGCTGGTCCAGCAGATCGTTGGGCTGGTTGCTGGCATCGACCGACAACTGGGAAATCGATTTGTTCAGCTCGGCGAGCTGCTTGGCGTAGGTATTAATCACCGTCACGTTCGACGTGATCTGCGAATTGACGCCATCGCCGATCTCCGTCAGGCGCGCGCTCAAGCCCTGGAAACGGGAAGCGAGCGAACCGGCGCTCGACAGCAGCGCCTGGCGCGAGGCGACCGAGGACGGATTGGCGCTGAAATCCTGTACGCCCTTGAAGAAATCCTGCATGGCGGGCGACAGGCCCGCCGTGGGATCGGCCAGCAAATTGTCGATCTGGCTGATCTGCGTGTAATAGCTATCGAGGGCGCTGGTGGCGCTTTGTGCGGCATTGACCTGGGTGGCCATGAAGCTGTCGTACTGGCGCTTGATCTGCGACACCTCCGTGCCCGTGCCGACGAAGCCATAGCCGGCATAATTCGACTGCGAAGTCTGCTGCAGCACCGTCTGGCGATTGTACCCGGGTACATTCGCATTGGTGATGTTATGCCCGGTCGTCGACAGGCCCACCTGCGCTGCAAGCAAACCGCTCTTACCGATGCTGAGTAGATTCGAAGTCATGGTGTCTTATTGGTTACCGTCAAATGTATTTACGGCAGCCGCGGCGAAAACTTGAAGCGCGCGGCCTGCACATGGGTGGGGACGCGCCTTAACCGACCAGCGAATTCTTGATAATTTTTGTCAATTTGGCAGCGTAATTCGGGTCCGTCGCGTAGCCGGCCTTTTGCAAGCCCTGGGCGAACGTGCTGGCATCGCCCGCGCTGGCCAGCACTTTCTCGTAGCGCTTGTTGCCGGTAATCAACTGCGCATAATCCTTGAAGCTGTCCGCATAGCTGTCATAGGCGCGGAACTTCTCCACCTTGCGCTGCGCCTTGCCATTCACATATTCGGTCGTGACGGCTTCCGTGACCTTGCCCTTCCAGTCGGCCGAGGCTTTGATGCCGAACAGGTTATGGCTGCTGCTGCCGTCGCGGCTGATGATTTCGCGCTTGCCCCAGCCCGTTTCCAAGGCTGCCTGGCCCAGCATGAACTTGGCCGGGATGCCGGTGGCGCGGCTGGCTTCCTCCGCATGCACGCCCAGTTTTTCCTGGAAGGCGCGCACATGCGGTGCTTGCGTGGCGTTGGCCTTGTCGCTGAGGGTCTTGCCGGTGCCGGTGGCATTGCTTGCCCCCTCGGTGAGGGCGCCCTGCTGCTGGCGGAAGGCGGCCAGCGCCTGCGCCATGCTCGACGAGCGGGGTGACGGCGCTTCGGCGCCGTCGGCAGCCAGCGCCTGGTTCGACGACGACAGTTGGCGGATCAGCACGTCCGCCAGGCCCGTGCCTCGCTTGGCCAGATTCTGGCTCGTCTGCTGGTCCAGCATCGAGGTGTACATCTTGCTTTGCTGGCTATCCATGATGCCGTCCTGCGGCGTGGCGTCGCGCATGCTTTTCATCATCATGTTGATGAACATGGCTTCAAATTGCGTGGCCGCCTCTTTCAGGGCGGCGGGGTCTTTCGCCTTGGCAGATTGGCGCAAGCCATCCATGCCCTTGACGTCGTAGGCGGCGGTATTGCTGAGGTCGGTTTGGCTGATCATGGCGTGCCCATCAAATGATTTCAAGTTCGGCGCGCAGCGAACCGGCCGCCTTCATCGCCTGCAGAATGGCCAGCAAGTCTTGCGGCGAGGCGCCGATGGCATTCAAGGCTTTCACCACGTCGGACAGCGAAGCGCCGCCCTTGACCAGCATGACCTTGCCCGGTTCTTTCTTGATATCGATCTGTGCCGTCTGCGTGACCACCGTGCGCCCGCCCGACAAGGGCGCCGGCTGGCTCACCTGCGGCTCGACATTGATGGTGACGGACAGGTTGCCGTGCGAAATGGCACATGTTTCCAGGGTCACGGACTGGTTCATCACGACGGAACCGGTGCGCGCATTCATGATGACCTTGGCCGCCAGGCGGGCCGGATTGACTTCGATGCTTTCCAGCTGGCCCAGGAAGGTCACACGCTGGTCGCTGCCGCCCGGGGACTGCACCTGGATCACGCGCCCGTCCAGCGCGGCTGCCGTGCCGGCGCCGTAGCGGCTGTTGATGGCGTCGACCACCCGGCTGGCGGTGGCGAAATCGGTAGCATTCAATTCCAGGCGTATCGTGTTGTTGGCGCCCAGCACCGAGGGCACGGTGCGCTCGACGGTGGCGCCGCCCGAGATGCGTCCCACGCTCAAGTGATTGATGACGATGGAGCTGCCGGCCGCCTGCGCACCCACGCCGCCCACCAGCACGTTGCCCTGCGCCATGCCGTACACCTGGCCGTCGGCGCCCTTCAATGGCGTCATTAATAAAGTGCCGCCGCGCAAGCTTTTTGCATTGCCCATCGACGACACCGTCACGTCGAGCAGCTGGCCGGGCTGGGCAAACGCGGGCAAGGCCGTCGTCACCATCACGGCGGCCACGTTTTTCAGCTGCAAGCTGGTGCCTTGCGGCAAGTTAATGCCCTGCTGCTGCAGCATCGCCGCCACGCTCTGGATGGTAAATGGTGTTTGCGTGGTCTGGTCGCCGCTGCCATCGAGGCCGACGACGAGGCCATAGCCCATCAGCTGATTCTGGCGCACGCCGGCGATGCTGGCCAAGTCCTTGATGCGTTCGGCCTGGGCGACGGGCGCCAGCATGGCGCAAGCCAAGCCGCAGGAGAGCAAAAGGCGGGGGAAAGTCAAGGTCGCCATGATCAGAACGGCAACAGGCTGAGGAAAAAGCGCGAGGCCATCGAGGCCATTTCGGCGCGGTCGATCTGGCTGTTCGTGCGGTACTCGACGCGCGCGTCGGCTACCTGGGTCGAGGGCACGACGTTGCCCGTGCCGATGGTGTCCGGATTGACCATGCCCGAGAAGCGGATGAATTCCGTGCCCTTGTTCATGGCTATTTGTTTTTCGCCGGCGACGATCAAGTTACCGTTTGGCAATACCTCGATCACCGTCACGCCTATTGTGCCGCTGAAGGTGTTGCTGGCGGACTGGTTGTCGCCATCGGCAAATTTCGTTGCGCCAGTCGCCGAGACGGTGCCGCCGAAACGGCCCTGGGCGATGCCGGGCGTGCTGAAACCCACGCTGCCGGACTTGTTGCCGGAACTGGCGCCCGCCTTGACGGCATTCGTGCGCTCGGTGATGGCAATCGTCATGGTGTCGCCCACGTGGCGCGCGCGGCGGTCTTCGAAGGCGGGACGGTAGGTCGACGGCTGGTAAATGGAACCGTTGCTGACGACCACGGGTTCGGGCATCGGCGCGCGCGTGGTGGTCGGATATTGCACGATCGAGGTGGGCGTGATGGCGCAGCCGGACAGCAGGACTGCGGACAACAGGGCGATGATGGGGTATTGCATGACGAACCTCCGCTGCCATCCGGCTGCGGATGGCATGACGACTATGAACATTAAAGTTGCGACAATTTCTGCAGCATTTGATCGGATGTTGTGATGGCCTTGCTGTTGATCTCGTAGGCGCGCTGCGTCTGGATCATGTTGACCATTTCCTCGGCCACGTTGACGTTCGAGCTCTCGATATAGCCCTGCATCAGCACGCCGGCGCCATTCGTGCCCGGGGTGTTCGTCTGCGCCACGCCGGAGGCGCCCGTTTCCATGTACAGGTTTTCGCCCTTCGATTCCAGGCCGGCCGGATTGACGAAGGTGGTCAGCTGCAGGGAGCCGATCTGCGATGGCGCCACGGTATTGGGCAAGGTGACGGAGACGGTGCCGTCGCGCGCGACGGTCAGGCTCAGCGCATTGGTCGGCACGGTGATGGCAGGCTGGATGACGAAGCCTTCGGAGGTCACCAACTGGCCGTTGGCATCCGTCTGGAAGGAGCCGTCGCGCGTGTAGGCGGTCGCGCCATCGGGCAGCAGCACCTGGAAGAAACCGGTGCCGTTGACCATCACGTCGCGCGAATTGCCCGACGCCTGGGGATTGCCCTGCGTATGGATGCGTTCGGTAGCTACCGTGCGCACGCCCGTGCCGATCTGCAAGCCCGACGGCAGCTGGGTTTGCTGCGACGATTGCGCGCCCGGCTGGCGCACATTTTGATACAGCAAGTCTTCAAACACGGCGCGCGACTTCTTGAAGCCGGTGGTGCTGACGTTGGCCAGGTTATTGGCGATCACGTCCATCTGCGTCTGCTGCGCTTCCAGGCCGGTCTTGGCTATCCAAAGGGAACGAATCATGTTTTTTCTCCAATAACAGCGCTTGCCAGCCCTGTAGACTATTTCTATGTGACCATTATGCGACCGGCTCTATCAATTCAAAGCGAGGATCTGGGTGGCTTTCGCCGCGTTATTCTCGGCATTCTTCAACAAGCTCATTTGTGTTTCGAACTGGCGCGCCAGGGCGATCATGCTGACCATCGAGTCGACGGGGCTGACATTGCTGCCCTCCAGCGCGCCTGTGGTCAGTTTGACGGCCTGGTCGGCTTGCGCCACCGTGCCATCCTTCAGGCGGAACAGGCCGTCGTCGCCGCGCACCAGTTGCTGCTCGGGCGGGTTGACCAGCTTGATGCGTCCCAGCACCGTGGACGGGCCCGGCGGCACATCCGTGGAAATCGTGCCCACCGTGCCATCGCTGGCGATGGCCACCGTGACGCCCGGCGGAATGGCCAGCGGTCCCGTATCGCCCTGCACCATCAAGCCCGATTGGGTCTGCAACATGCCGTTTTCATTGAGTTTCAAGGCGCCGTTGCGCGTATAGGCTTCTGACCCGTCGGCCGACTGCACCGCGATCCAGCCCGCATTTTCCACGGCCACGTCGAGCGCGCGGCCCGTGTGCTGCATGGGTCCTTGGGTGAAATCGGAACCGACCGTCGAATCGACGACAAAGGCGCGCGTCGGCATCATGCCGTCGGCCACCACGGGCACGGCGCGAAACGAGTCGAGCTGGGCACGGAAACCCGTGCTGGTGGCGTTCGCCAGGTTATTCGCCGTGGTCGCCTGCTTGTCCAGGATGTGCTTGGCGCCCGAGCCGGCGGTGTAGATGAGACGGTCCATTTTTTATTTCTCCTGTTGCCTTCAACCCAAGGCAGAAAGCTGGGGTCAGACCCGGCGGGGGAATGCGCCGCAATGCGGCACATTCCGGTCACGAAGTGACTGACTCCCTGATTATTAACGCAGGTTGACCAGGGTCTGCAAGACCGAATCCTGCGTCTTGATGGTCTGCGCATTCGCCTGGTAAGCGCGCTGCGCCGTGATCATATTGACCAGTTCGGCCGTCAGGTCCACGTTCGACACTTCCACGGCCGAGGCGCGCAAGTCGCCCAAGCCGCCCGAGCTCGGCTCGCCCGTCATGGGGCTGCCCGAGGTCGAGCTTTCCGCCCAGGCATTGTTGCCCAGCGGCTCGAGGCCATTCGGATTGGCAAATTTGGTCAATACCACCTGGCCCAGGTCCCGTGTCTTGCCATTGTTATACTGGCCCTGGATCACGCCATCGGTGCCCACCACGAAACGGCTCAGCTGGCCGGCCGCATAGCCATCGGCCACGGTCCGCTTTTCGCTGGTCGACGAACTGAGCTGGGTGGAATTGGTGAAGTCGACCTTGATCGCCAGGTTCGCGTTCGCGCCCGTGGCGGGGAAGACGGGCAAGTTGACCGTCACCGGCAAGGTTTGCGGCGGCGTCAGCGCCAGCATGGCTGCCTTGTCCAGGCTGCCGACGCTGTTGAACACCAGCGAAGCCGACTTCACGGCGGGCACTTCCGTCACCGAGGCGATATTCTTGTCGATCTGGTCTGGCGTCAGGCTGGAATTGACGCCATTGGGCACGGCGCTGCCATAGGTGGCGCTGATGGCGGCCAGTTGGGCGGGGCTGGCGCCGGCCGCGGCGGCGGCAGTGCGCACGGCGGCGCCGGCCGCATTGCCATAGGCCACGGCGGCTGCCGTGATATTGGCTGGCACCAGCGGCACGGCCGTGACAGCGGACTGGTAAGCGGCGCGCGCGGCGACCGAGGCGGCATCGGTCTGCGCCGCCGCCGCCACTTTCGCGCTGGTAATTTCCTTGCCGTCAGTGGCCGAGTAGACATCCCAGGTATTGGTGCCCGTCTTGACGTAGAAATTGGACATGGTGTGCGAATTGCCCAGCGAATCGAAGACCGGCACGGGGAATTGCTTGGTCCACGACTTTTGCTCGCCCACGCTGAACGGCACCACGGTCGGCATGGCCGAGTTGGAATCGAGGTTGACCTGGGTATCGACCTTGGTAGTCGCCTGCGGCGCCATGTCGGACGGGTCGATCTGCAGCGGCACGGTGGCGCCGGCCAGGATCTTGCCGTTCGCATCGGCCGGATAGCCCGTCAGCTGGGCTTTCTGGGCGTTGATGATAAAGCCGCTCTTGTCAACCTGGAACTGGCCATTGCGCGAATACTGGATGGCGCCGTTCACGCTGGTGCGGAAGAAACCGCCGCCATTGATGGCGATGTCGAGCGGATTGGACGAACTCTCCAGGTTACCCTGGTTGAACAGCTGCGCCACTTGCGACACGGCCACGCCGATGCCGGGCTGGTTGCCGCCCACGCCATACAGCGAATTGGCATAGATGTCGGCAAACTGCGCCTGCGACTGCTTGAAACCCACGGTGGCCGAGTTGGCGATATTGTTGCCGATGACGTCCAGCGATTTGGCGGCGCCATTCAAGCCGCTCAGGCCTTGTTGGAAAGACATTGTGTTCTCCTGGTAGAAATTAGGGGTAGAGGGTCTACGCTACAAATGAGCGGCTTACAAAATCTGTTTCACATCGGCCATGGTAATGCTGCCCACGCCCGGTACATTCAACTTCACGCCACCCGCCCCCGTCGACACGCTGGCGACCGAACCGAACATCAGCGCCGCTGCATCCGTGAGCTTGGCACCGCCGCGCGTGGCTTCCACCGAGAAGGTGTACGCGCCGTCGGCCAGCACGATGGGCTTGCCATCCTTGTCGAGGTCGGCGGTGGAACCGTTCCAGCCCAGCGGCAAAGTACCCGCGTCCTGCGGGCCCAGGTCGATGGAATGGACTTGCTTGCCCAAGCTGTCGTAGATGATGACCTTGACGCTGTCGGCCGGCGTCGCCAGGTCCACGCCCAGCAGGGCCGCACTCTTGCTCAGGGTGATGTTCTTGCCTGCTGTCAGCACGCCGTGGCCGATAATATTGGCCGCCTGCATGGATTCAGCCTGCTGGTAGCTGGTTTTCAGCGTTTCCAAAGTGGTATTGAGCTTGTTGACGCCCGTCACCGTGGACAGCTGGGCCAGCTGGCTGGTCAGCTGTGCATTGTCCAGCGGGTTCATCGGGTCCTGGTTTTGCAGCTGGGTCACCAGCAGGGTCAGGAATTTGTTCGTCTCCTCCTCGACGCTGCCCTTCGCGGCCGTCGTCTTCTTCGGATTCATCGTCGCCATCAGGTCGGTGACGGGGCTGGTGCTGGTATCGATGGTTGCCATAATAGTCAGTCAGCCTTATTGGCCGAGCGTAAGGGTTTTCAGGAGCAGCGACTTGGCCGCATTCATGGTTTCGACGTTGGTCTGGTAGGAGCGCGAGGCGGACAGCATGTTGACCATCTCGTCGACCGTATTCACGTTCGGCATGGTGACGTAGCCCTTTTCGTCGGCCAGCGGATTCTTCGGATCGTAGACCAGCTTCATCGGCGACGGATCTTCGATCACCTTCTGCACCTTGACGGCCGTGGCGCCGTTGGCCATGGGCACGGCTTCGAACACCACCTGCTTGGCGCGGTAGGCTTCGCCCGTGGCGCTGGTGGCGCTATCGGCATTGGCCAGGTTGCTGGCCACCGTGTTCAAGCGCTGCGCCTGAGCGCTCATGGCCGAACCGGACACATTGAAAATATTAAACAGCGACATGATTATTGTCCTCCCTGAATGGCCGTCAGCATGCCCTTGATCTGCGAGTTGAGGAAGGTCACGGCCGCCTCATAGCGGATGGCGTTGTCGGCAAAGGCGTTGCGTTCGAGATCCATATCCACCGTGTTGCCATCGACGGCGCCCTGGGCCGGCGCGCGGTACAGCAGCGGCGTGCCGTCGGCCAGGGACTCGACCTTGCCGCCTGCGCCCGCAACTGCAGCCACACCCTTGCCCGGCATATGCTGCGGCGCCGTGCCCTTCAGGGCCGGCTGCACGCCATCCTTGCGCGCCATCGCGCCCTTCAGCGCGCTGGCGAAATCGACATCGCGTGCCTTGTAGTTGGGCGTATCGGCATTGGCGATATTCGAGGCGAGCAATTCCTGGCGCGTCGAGCGCAGGCTCAGCGCCGTCTCGTTGAAGCGCATGTAATCGTCGAGTTTCCCTATCATGTCAGGCTCCGGAAAGATCTGCCACTGGCGCCTGAGATGGCGAAAGGATGGCGGTATAGTGATGACAGGAAACATAGTACGGCGGCCACCGGTAAGGCCATCGCCGGATCAGACTGTACTTTTACCCCTTAATCGGGGCTTCGAACGGGGCGACGCGCACTATCATGGCAGTATTCCAGAGGCCTATCACCATGAAAACACCGCTTGCACTCCTTCTCGCTCTAGCCACCCTGCCAATGCTGGCCCAGGCGCAAAACGCCGGCCGGCAAACGCCGGAAGCGCTGCGCAACAGCGTGGAACAGTTTCTGCAAGTGCAAAGCAATGGCTTGCCGGGAAAAGTAACAATCAGCGTCGGCGCCGTCGATCCGCGCCTGAACCTGGCGGCCTGCCCCGCGCCGCAAGCATTCATGGCGCCGGGCGCCCGCGCCTGGGGCAAGACCACGGTGGGCGTGCGCTGCACGGCACCAAGCAACTGGACCATCTATTTGCAAGCCAACGTGGCCGTCGTGGGCGACTACGTGGCCAGCGCCGTGCCGCTGGCGCAAGGGCAAGCCATTGATGCCAGCCAGCTGGTGACGATGCAGGGCGACCTGGCCGCATTGCCGGCAGGCATCGCCACCGACATGGCCCAGGTGGTGGGCGCCAGCACGAATATTTCCTTGCCGCCAGGCACGCCAATGCGCCTCGACACCCTGCGCCGCAAGCCGGTGGTGATGCAGGGCCAGCTGGTGCGCGTCGTTTCCAGTGGCAATGGTTTCCAGGTAGCATCAGAAGGACGCGCCATCGGCAGCGCCGGCGATGGGCAGACGGTACAGGTACGCACGCAGAGCGGCCAGCAGATCAGCGGCGTGGCGCGCGCGGGTGGCATGGTGGAGGTCGCCTTTTAACACGGATAGATAGCGATATTGTAGTCTGGTGCACTAAAGTTCCTGGATAAGATGCCGATAAGAAGTCATATCCCGGAGTTTTTTGACTTCGACCAGACGAGGATCACGCTGTGAAAATTACCGATAACACCATTAAAAGCAATCCCGGCCTGCCGGTGGCGCCCCCGAGCACCTCCGGCGCCCGGAATGCCGAGAAAGCCCAGGCAACACCGACGACGTCGGACAATGTACGCCTGTCGCCGCAAGGACAGGCATTAGCGGCCAGTGCAACTGCCGGCAGCGGCGCCGTGTTCGACACGAAAAAAGTCGAACGCATCAAGCTGGCGATCGCCGACGGGCAGTTCCAGGTCAACTCTGAAAAAGTGGCAGACGGTCTCCTCGACACAGTCAAGGACTTGTTGCACTCACGAAATAGATAGGTTCCCTCATGCAATCAGTGACTCCGTTTTCCAGCCTGCGCGACGAGCAACAGCTCATGACCACATTGCTGGCATTGATGAAAGAAGAACAGCGGCATCTGGTTGCGGCTGACATCGATGCAATCACGGAGCTCACCGCGCGCAAGACGGCACTCGTCGGACAATTGAGCCAGCTGGCGGCGCAACGCCACCAGGCGCTGGCGGCGGCCGGTTTCACGGCCGCCGAAGCGGGCATGGAAGACTGGCTGGTCGGTGCCAGCGAAGCCGAGGCGGCGCCCCTGTGGAAAGCCCTGCTCGAGACCACGCGCGAAGCCAAGGAACAGAACCGGTTGAATAGCCTGCTGGTCAACAAACACATGCTGCACACGCAAGGCGCCCTGAACGCCATGCGCCCCACGGCCCAGAGCGGCAACTTCTACGGCCCCAGCGGCCAAGCAATGACGAACACAGCCAGCCGGCGCGTCGTCATCGGCTAAGTCTTCACGCGACGCTCACGACGCCAAACCCGGAAACAGCAGCGACAAGCACAGCAATAAACCATTGCTGCAAGCATGCGCCGTGGCGGCCGCCACATACGCGGGCGCCAGGCCCATGCTGCGCGCCGTCAGGTAGCTGGCTGCGAACGTGCATCCGCCAATAAAGGTGATGGCAGCGTGCAAGATCCCGGCACCGTTCACGACATGGAGCAGGGAAAAAAGTGCCGCGCTGGCCAGCAGGCTGACCGCAGTGCGCACCTTGTAACGGCGTAATATCTCCAGCGGCAGCCACTGCCCGATGAGCGTCTCGAACAACGGCGCCCAAACGACGGCTATCCAGAGTATCGTCGCCGTGCTGGCGTCTTTCAGGGATGCCGCAGCGGTACCACCCAGTTGCTGCGAGGTGAACAGGGCCACGGCAGCCAGCGCCAACGGTACGAAGATGAGAAAGTTGATGGCGCCCACGGTCACCCCCAACATCAACGCGCCCCGCATGGGGTGCGCTGCCATGCGCACCCGCAAGGCGGCCAGGCTGGCAGCCAACTGCGGCAGCGGAAAATTCCTCGCTTTCAGCATCCGTGCATGTCTCCTCATGGCGCATCCGCCCCTCAGGCAGGCGTGCGGCCATCATAGCGCGGCGGCATGGCGTCAAACAATGCTAATTATTGCAAAACATGCATGCTCTCCACACCTCAGCCATGCGCGGCACGCCCCGTATGCTGGCGAAATTTCGCCGCGATGGCTTGTCCCTTCGCTGCGGCGGCGGCCTGCTGCGCCGGCGTCAGCTCGTTTTGCAGCCAGTGCCAGTATTCATCCTGATACGGATTGGTGGTGCCGGGCGCCAGGATGTCGTCGTACACCATGCGCAGGGCCAGCAGGTAGCCATACGCTTGCGGGGCATCCTTCTGCACCACCTCGCCATCGCGCAGGTAGGCCATCATCAGGGTAGCCACGCTGGAGAGTTCACCTTCATCCGCCTGCGCCGTCAGCTGGGCAATGGCTTGCCGCTTCCATGCCTGCACCAGCGGATCGTCGGGACGGTTGCGCAGCGCGCTGCGGTCGCCGAACGGCCCTTCCGACAGGAACAGGGTGGCAGCGCCCGGCACGCCCGCCTTGGCGGCGGTCGCCAGGTAGACCAGGCGGTCCTCGCGCTGGCGTTGCGTCAGCCCCCCGCACAGCTGCTGCTGGGCGGCTTTTTCTTCCGCCGTCATCTCGCGTCCCAGCTCGAATTCCAGCCCCGGCAAGCGGCTTTCGCGCTGGAAAACAATGCAGTCGTCGATCAGGTTGAAGGCCGCATACGCGTCTTCCGCCCTGCCGCTGGCAGCCAGGCGTTCGAGCCGCTGCGCCAGGGACACGACAACGGGCGCGGCATCGGCGACGGGGCTGGCATCGATATTCAAATACGATGCCAGGCTGCGCCCCGGTGGTGCGCTGGCAGCAGCGATGGCCACAGATTGCGGCGCGCCGCCGTCGGGCGCGGGCCAGTACACGTGCGCCAGCACTGCCGCGATGGCAGCGGCAGTGGCGATGCCGGTCAGTTTGCTAATCATGATGAGGTGGCGCGCGTGGATGGGAAACGCACGTTACCACAGGCGCGCTGCGGCGGGCCGCACGCCTCCACACTCTCAGCCGCCGGCCTTTTTCGCCTGGTGGCCCAGCTTGGCCAGCGCGGCCATCACCGTCTCGACATGGTCGCCCTGCACTTCGATCACTCCATCCTTGACGGTGCCGCCCGAGCCGCACTGCGTGCGCAACTGCTTGCCCAGCAGCGCCAGGGCGATGGCGTCCAGCGCCAAGCCTTTCACCACGGTGACGCTCTTGCCGCCACGGCCCTTGGTCTGGCGCGACACGCGCACCACGCCATCGCCCGCAGGCGCCGCCTTGGCCTGCGCCTTGCACGCGCATTGCGCCAGCGGCTGGCGGCAGGCAGGGCACATGCGGCCCGTTTCGGTGGAATACACTAGACCGCCCAGGGAGCTGCTTTTCATGATGGATAGCTAAAAAGGAAGAAGGCAGCGATTGTACCAAGCGGCGAGGGTCAGTTGGCCGGCGCCGGCGCAGGTGCGACGGGCGACGTCGGCACTTCCGTCACCGTCTCGGGGATGCCCGACAAAATCGTCACGGCGACCCTGCGGTTGCGCGCGCGCCCTTCCGGCGTGGCATTCGGCGCCACGGGGATATTGTCGGCATGTCCCACGGCCGTCAGGCGCGACGCCTGCATGCCGCTGGCGATGAACAGGCGCACCACGGCGCTGGCGCGCGCGGCCGACAATTCCCAGTTCGAGGCAAAGGTCGAATTGCTGATGGGCTGCACATCCGTATGCCCTTCCACCTGCACGTCGTGCGTGTCATCCTTGAGCAGCACGGCCACGGCGCGCAAGGCCTGGTCCGACTCGGCCGTCAGCCCTGCGGCGCCCGGGTCGAACAGCACACTGGCATTGATTTCCACGCTCACGCCGCGGCTCGTCTGCGTGACCCTGACCTTGCCTTCCTTGACCAGCGGCGCCAGGGTGGACGTGAGATCCTGCGCCAGGCGCGTCATGTGTTCGCGCTCGCGGCGGAGGGCTTCAGTGCGGCGTTTCAGGGCGGGATTCGGCAGCGCAATGGCTTGCGGTGCTTCCATGATGATGGGCGGCGCACCCTTTTCCAGGCTGAAAGCCTGGCCGATGGCATTCTGGAAGACGCGGTATTTACCTTCGTTGACTTGCGAAATCGCATACATGACGACGAAAAAGGCGAACAACAAAGTGATGAAGTCGGCGTACGAGATCAGCCAGCGGTCCTGGTTGTCCGGTTCCTCGTCATACTTCCTGCGCGCGCGCCGCATCATGGTCAGTGCTCGTGCAGCAGGCTGGCCACGCGCTCTTCGATGATGCGCGTGTGGTCGCCCGTGGCGATGTCGTACAGCACGGCGGCCGTGATTTCATATTGCAGCACCCGGCGCGAGACGATGGCCTTGAGTTTATTGGCCACCGGCAAGAACAGCAGATTGGCCAGGCCCACACCGTAGATGGTCGATACAAACGCCACGGCGATGCCGCTGCCCAATTTACTCGGGTCGGTGAGGTTTTCCATGACATGGATCAAGCCCAGCACGGCGCCCAGAATACCGATGGTGGGCGAATAGCCGGCCGCCGACTCCCACACCTTGACGGCCTGGCGCTCGGCCATTTCGTAGGCAGAGATCTCCACGTCGAGCAACTGGCGCAGCTTGTCGGGGGCGATGCCGTCGACGATCATGCGCAAACCCTTGGCGTTGAAACGGTCGGCCGTGTTTTCCATCAGGCGTTCGAGCGCCAGCGTGCCATCGCGGCGCGCCGTCAAGCTCCATTGCCCGATGTCGCGCGCCAGCGCGGCGCGCGTATCGGCCGGCGGCAAAAACACCCAGCGCAGCATTTCCAGGCCGCGCACGAAAGTACGCAGCCGCGTTTGCAGCAGCACGGCGCCGAAGGTGCCGACGATGACGATGGCAAAGGCGGCCGGCTGCAGCAGGGAGGCCATCTTGCCGCCTTCCAGTGCCTGGCCGACCAGAAGGCCCGCCAGCGCCAGCGCCAGCCCGATTACGCTGGACCAGTCCACGCCAGCTCCCTCAAGGTTGCCCGCAGGCGTGCGACGGCCTGGGTATGCAGCTGCGAGACACGCGATTCGGACACGCCCATCACCGCGCCGATCTCCTTCAGGTTCAGCTCTTCTTCGTAGTACAGGCCCATGAGCATTTTCTCGCGTGGCGGCAGCGCGTCGATGGCATCGATCACGGATTGCCGGAAATCGGTATCGAGCAGGGACCGCAAGGGGTCGCTGTCCTCGTCCACGCAATGGCGGTCGAGAAAGCTGTCATTGCCGTCCGGGTCATGAAAGTCTTCGTAGTACAGCAACTGGTGGCCGCCGCCGTCGCCCAGCATTTCCTGGTAATCGACGAGCGACATTTTCAGCAATTTCGCCACTTCCGATTCCGTCGGCGGGTGTCCCAGGCGCTGCTGCAGGATGCTCATCGCCTCTTCGATCTTGCGCATGTTCTGGCGCATGCTGCGCGGCAACCAGTCGCTGGTGCGCAATTCGTCGAGCATGGCGCCGCGGATGCGCAGCACGGCATATGTCTCGAACTGCGCGCCATGCGTCTCTTCATAGCGGCTGATGGCGTCGAGCAGGCCGATCATGCCGGCCTGGATCAGGTCATCGACCTCGACCGAAGGCGGCAATTTCGCCTTCATATGGTGCGCCAGACGCTTCACCAGCGGAATGTGCTCCGTCAGCAAATAGTCCTTGTTCGATTTCCCTTTGACCGTGTACATAGGCTGCTTATTGTTTTAACTGCTATCGTGTGCTGATGATGGATTCAGACGCTGAACTGGTGCGGGCTCCCCGTCTGGTACAAGGTGCCACCGAGCACCGGCGCCGCCGAACGGGCCAGCCGCTCGGCCAGTCCGCGAAACGCCACCGAAGCTCCCGCCAGCGGAAAGGCATCGACCACGCTGCGGCCCAGACGCGCCGCGCGGTGCAGATACTCATCGGCAGGCACCGACCCCATCGAGGTCAGTTTCACGGCCAGGTAACGGCTCGCCGCCTGCGCCATATTATCGTATACCACTTTTGCCTCGGATTCGGAAGCGCCGGTGACCAGAATGCCAAACGGACGGCGTCCCAGTTCCTGGCTCAGGCGCTTGATCAGGCAGTATGCCGCCTTGATCGAAGTGGCGCTGGTCGACACTTGCACCACGATATCGGACGAGGCCATCAGCGGCACGGGAAAGCAATCGCCCTCGTCGGCCATGACGCCGTCGACCAGCACGATGCCGCTCTGGCGCGCCATCACCTCGAAGGTCTTGCCCAGGCGGCGCAGTTCTTCCTCGCCCGCATAGTCCATGCTGTCCATCAGGTGGTTGCGCGCACCCAGGCTGGCTACGCCGAAGCCTTGCGGCACCTGGTGGATGACCTGGTTCAAGGCGCACTGCTGGCGCGCCACGTCGCGCAGGCTGGCGCCGTGCGCCAGTCCCAGGCGCGCAGCGACGCCATCGCTGCCGCCGCTGGCGTCGAGCAGCAGCACGTCATTGCCGCCGTAGACCAGCGAGGCGCCCAGGTTGACCAGCATGGCACCCTTGTCGTCCTGCGGCGTGGCAGAGAGAAAAGTCATCACCCGCGGCTGCGGGCCGGCCAGCATGCGACGCAAGCCTTCGGCCTGGTCGAAATCAAAATTAGCCAAGGCGCACCCCGCGCGCTTCATTGTTGCGGGCAGCTGCCTGCGCCATCAGCAGCGGCAGTTCGGCATCGGAAAACTGCGTCGCCGCCGCATCGCGCTTGAGCTTGAAGGCGCGGTCGATCAGATAGCCGCGGTCGGCCAGGTACAGGTCTTCCGGCACGCGCTGGCCGTTCGACACATAAAACAGGTTCAGTTTCTGGCGGATCACCACGTCGAGCACATTGCCGATCGAGGCCGCTTCATCGAGCTTGGTCATGATGCAGCCTGCCAGGCCGCTGCCCTGGTAGGCACGCACCACCTCGTTCAACGTTTCCTGCGTCGCGGTGGAGTTCAGGCACAGCAAACGTTTTACGTCGGCGCCGGCGCCCGACAGCATGGCCACTTGTTCCGTGACCATCTGGTCGCGCTGGCTCACGCCCACCGTATCGATCAGCACCGTGTGCTTGTTCTTCAATTCCTTCAGGGCGATGCGCAAGTCCGCTTCATCCTTCACCGAATGCACCATCACGCCGAGGATCTTGCCGTAGATGCGCAGCTGTTCGTGCGCGCCGATACGGTAGGCATCCGTGGTGATCAGGGCCAGCTTTTCCGGGCCGTGGCGCATAACGCAGCGGGCCGCCAGCTTGGCCGTGCTGGTGGTCTTGCCGACACCGGTCGGGCCTACCAGGGCAAACACGCCGCCCTGCTCCAGCATGGCGTCTTCATTGGCCACCGTATTCAGGTTACGGCTCAGGACGGTCTTGATCCAGCGCATGCTTTGCGCGCCATCGAGGCCGGCGGGCAGCTTGTCGATCAGGTAGCGCGCCAGGCTGGCCGAAAAACCTGCTGCCAGCATTTCGCGCAGCACCACGGCTTTTTGCGGCTCGCGCTGCTGCGTCGAGCCCCATGAGATTTCCGCCAGCTGGGTTTCCATCATGCCGCGCATGGCGCGGATTTCATTCATCATGCCGCTCATCTCGGCGGCGGCGTTCTCTTTGACGTGCGCCAGCGCGCTGGCCATCATCTGCTGCATGCGGGCCATGTCCACTGGCTCGCCGGCTGCCTGGCGCGGCGCGGCAGGACGCGGCGCAGCCGGGCGCTGGGCCGGGGCGGCCGGACGCTGCGGCGTGGCGAACTGGGTCTGCAACTGGGGACGGGGCTGGGACATTTCGGACGCGGCCGGCGGCGAGGCCAGCGAAGCGGCATCGTCATTGGCCAGCGCGAGGATTTCCACCACGCCATCGGCCTGGCGGTTCGACAAGATCACGGCATCGGGGCCCAGCGCTTCGCGCACCTTGCGCAGCGCATCGCGCGACGAGGCGCCCGTAAATTTCTTCACATTCATGACCGGCCTCCCAGGGCGGGGGTGGCGCAAAATTGGCTGAACTGTGTGACCATCATGGACTCCTGTTGCTTGAGTGCTGTCTTCCACATGGACACAGATCACCCGGACAGTTTCCATTATTAGCGATGCTTGGAGGAAATGATCGAAGGAACAGGACGGGAAAGTACCCGTTATTCAGTTTGCCAGCAGGAAATTGATGAAAAAATAAGCAAAAAGAGGCAAAGGGGCCGTCGCCTGGGGTCAGACCCCCAACACCGCCGACATCAAGGTCATCGGCAACGTGTATGAGGGTCTGACCCCGGTACTGCCTGTGCCAACTATTGCGCGCCCACCAGGCTGGTGACGCGGATGGTCTTGGTTTCCGGCACTTCCGCATGCGACAGCACTTTCAGCTGCGGCAGGGCGCGGCGCAGGAAGCGCGACAGCAGTGCGCGCAGCGGCGCCGGCACCAGCAGCACGGGCGTCAGGCCCAGCGCTTCCTGCTGCTGCGCGGCCAGGCCCGCCTGGTGGGCGATGGTATCGGCCAGGCCCGGCTCGATGCCGGCGCCATCGCCGCCATTGCCCATGGCTTGCATCAGCAGACGCTCCAGGCGGCTGTCGAGGGTCATCACGGACAGTTCGGCGGCGCCGGGGAACAGTTGCTGCACGATGGCGCGGCCCAGGGACACGCGCACCAGCGCCGTCAGATCGTTCGGGTCTTGCGTATTGACCGTATGCTCGGCCAGGGTTTCGATGATGGTGCGCATGTCGCGGATGTGCACGCCCTCGGCCAGCAGGTTCTGCAGCACTTTTTGCAGGGTCGACAGCGACAGCATCTTCGGCACCAGGTCTTCCACCAGGCGCGGCGCATCCTTGCCCAGGTGATCGAGCAGCGATTGCACTTCGGCACGGCCCAGCAGCTCGGACGCGTGCGAGGTGATCAGGTGATTCAAGTGCGTGGCCACCACGGTGCCCGCATCGACGACCGTGTAGCCCATCGATTGTGCCTGGTCGCGCAAGCTGGCGTCGATCCAGGTGGCGGGCAAGCCGAACGCGGGGTCGCTGGTGGCCAGGCCCGGCAAGCTGCCGCTGGCCATGCCGGGATTGATCGCCAGGAACTGACCATTGAACGCCTCGCCCACGCCCACTTCCACGCCCTTGAGGGTGATGCGGTAGGCGGACGGCTTCAATTCCAGGTTGTCGCGGATATGCACGGGCGGCGCCAGAAAGCCCACTTCCTGGGCAAATTTCTTGCGAATGCCTTTGATGCGCTTGAGCAATTCTCCACCCTGCGTCTTGTCGACCAGGGGAATCAAGCGGTAGCCCACTTCCAGGCCCAGGGTATCGACTGGCATGATGTCTTGCCAGCTTGCCTCTTCCTGCTCGGGCGCCACGGTCGCTTGCGGCACTTCGGCCGGCTTCTCGGCCGCCGCTTTTTCCTGCGTGCGTTTCTTGCTGATCAAATAGGCGGAGCCGGCCAGCGCGGAAGCCAGCAGGATGAAGACCATGTTCGGCATGCCGGGAATCAAGCCCATGCCGCCGATGATGCCGGCGGTAATATATAGCACTTGCGGTTTCGCAAACAATTGGCCCACCAACTGGGTGCCGATGTCCTGGTCGCTGGCCACGCGCGAGACGACGATACCGGCTGCCGTGGAAATGATCAGCGAAGGAATCTGTGCCACCAGGCCGTCACCGATGGCCAGCAGGGTGTAATTCTTGAGCGCATCGGCAAAGCCCATGTCGTGCTGCAGCAAGCCCACCAGCAGGCCGCCAACGATATTGATGACGGTGACCATGATGCCGGCGATGGCGTCGCCGCGCACGTATTTGCTGGCACCGTCCATGGCGCCATAGAATTCCGCTTCCTGCGCCACTTCCGTGCGGCGGCGGCGCGCTTCGTCTTCGCCGATCAGGCCAGCGTTCAGGTCGGCATCGATGGCCATCTGTTTACCGGGCATGGCGTCCAGCGCGAAGCGGGCACCCACCTCGGCGATACGGCCCGCACCCTTGGTCACCACGGTAAAGTTGATGATGGTCAAAATGATGAACACCACGATACCGACCGTATAGTTGCCACCGATCAGGAAGTGGCCGAACGCTTCAATCACTTTACCGGCCGCGTCGGCGCCCGTATGGCCTTCTGTCAGCACCACGCGCGTGGACGCCACGTTCAGCGACAGGCGCAGCATGGTCGACACCAGCAGGATGGTCGGGAACGCCATGAAGTCGAGCGGTTTGACCGTGTACAGCGCCGTCAGCAGGACGATGATGGACAGCGCGATATTGAAACTGAAGAAAATGTCGAGGATGAAGGCCGGCAGCGGCAGCACCATCATCGCCAGCAGCATGATAATGATGACCGGCGCGGCGATGCCCTTGCTGGCGTTGCTGCTCATACCGCTGAGCCAAGCTGGCAATCTCAGGCCGTTCATGGTGTACTTCCTTTATTCTTGTCTGCCGCGTCTGCTGCGGCTTTGGTCTGCGATGCGGGGTCCAGCGGATCGAGCTCGGGCGGCACGTCGAGTTTTTTCGGCTTGTCGGGGCGCTGGCCGTGGCCACTGCCGTAGCTGCGCAGCTGGAACACATACGCCAGCACTTCGGCCACGGCGCCATACAAGGCCTCGGGAATCTCGTCGCCGATGTCCGTGTGCTTGTACAGCGCACGCGCCAGGGCCGGCGCTTCCAGGATGGCAACCTTGTGCTCGCCCGCCAGTTCGCGGATCTTCGCCGCCACCTCGTCGATGCCCTTGGCCACCACCTGCGGCGCGCCGCGCGAATTCTCGCCATACTTCAAGGCCACCGCGTAGTGGGTAGGATTGGTCACCACCACGTCGGCTGTCGGCACGTCGGCCATCATGCGGCGGCGCGACATTTCATGCTGCATCTGGCGGATCTTCGCCTTGATCTGCGGATTGCCGTCCGACTCCTTCGACTCTTGCTTGACTTCCTGCAAGGACATTTTCATCTTGTTAGCGTAGTGCCACATCTGGTAGGGGCCGTCGATGGCGGCGATCAGGCCCAGCGCGCCCACGATCAGCAAGAAGGCCGTGATCAGCAGGCTGATCAGATGGGCCGAACCGGCGCGCAGCGATTCCACCGACAGGCCCAGCACGGCATCTTTCTGGTGCTGCATCACCATCCAGGCAACGACGCCGACGACGATGGTCTTGGCGACGGCCTTGAGCAACTCCACCAGCGCATTCTTCGAAAACATATTTCCCAGGCCGCGAATCGGATTGAGCTTGCCAAAATTGGGGGTGAATGCCTTGGAACTGAACAGCCAGCCGCCCACCAGCACGGGCGAGGCCAGGGCGACGAGCATGATGGCTGCGGCGTACGGCAGGCAGGTCAGCAAGACTGAGCCCACGTCGTAGCCGATGCGTAACATCATCGCGTCGGGATTGAGGATTTGCTCCCGGTCCAGGGTCAAGCCGGAGACCATGACCGCCGTCAGCCGGCGCACGATGGCGTCGCCGGCAAACCACAGGCAGCAGCCGGACGCCATCAGCACCGTAAACGTTGCCACTTCACGCGATCGCGGAACGTCGCCTTCCTCACGCGCCTGCTCGAGGCGCTTCGGTGACGCGGCTTCGGTCTTTTCTGCGTCGCTGTCTTCCGACATCAATCAACTCCGGTGAAGTCCTGCAGCCTGGTTAGGCGCAATACGGACTGGGCATGACGCATTATCGGTTCAATCACCACAACGCCATCAAGGGAAAAGCGGGGCGAATCCCCTGCTTTTCCTTTGCTCCCCAGAAACCTTAGCGGGACTTGCGTGCTTCGGCCTGCTTCACTGTCTGCTCGATGGCGCCAAACAGCGACTTGCCATCGTCACCCAGCATTTCCAGTCGAACAACATCACCGAACAGCAAATAGGGCGTACTGGCGACGCCATCGGCGATCATCTCCTGGTTACGTCGCTCAACGATACTGGAAAAACCCTTCTTGACTTCCTTGTTGGCCACGCCGCCCGCACTCACCACGCTGCCGGCACGCGCGTTGCGCGTCTGACACAGATGGGCCAGCAATTGCGGATAATTAAAGGCCATGTCGGCACCCGCGTGGGGCTGGCCCGTCAATTTGCCATTCAGGCTGCAACGCAAGGCGTAATGCACCTTGCCGCCGCGCCAGGCGTCGCCCAGTTCATCGGGCGTGATGGCGACAGGAGAGCAGGCCATGGCCGGCTTCGCCTGCAGGAAGCCGTAGCCGCAGGCCTGCTCGTCGGGCGCCAGGTTGCGCAGGGTAATGTCGTTGACCAGCATCAACAGCTTGATGTTCAGGTGCGCCTGGTCCGGCGTGGAACCCATGGCCACGTCGTCCGTGATGGCGGCGATGCCGGCCTCGTAATCGATGCCCCACTGCTCGTGCGCCAGAGTGATGTCGTCGTGGGCACCGAGGAAATCGTCGCTGGCGCCCTGGTACATCCGTGGCGCCTCGCGCAGATTGGCAGGCGCCTCGCTGCCTGCCGCCTTGCAGGCACGCTCGATCTGCTGCAGGTAGGACATGCCGCCCACACGCAGACTGCTGCGCGGCAAGGGCGCCATGCAGTTGGCGGGATCGAACTCGAAGGCCCGATGGCCACGGCCACTATTGATGGTCTGGTACAGCAGGTCCAGCTGGGGCGCGATGAAACTCCAGTCGTCGAGCGCCTTTTGCAGGGTCGAGGCGATGCCATCGGCCAGATGGGCCGTTTTCAGGTCGCGCGAGACGACAGCCAGCTGGCCGTCACGCGTGCCATCCTTCAGGGTAGCTAATTTCATGTGCGGGAAACTTCATCAAATGCAGGCAATGGGGACTAAAGACGCCAAAAAGCCGGGAAGTCCCCGGCTTTGGCGGTCAGCAGGAGGTTCAGGCCAGCAATGTCAGCTGTTCTGCGGTCAGATAGCACCATTCGCCTTCGGCGATGCCCAGCGACTCCAGGGTCAGGCTGCCGATCGCGGAACGGTGCAGCGCGCTGCAATGGTTGCCGGCGGCGGCCAGCATGCGCTTGACCTGGTGGTACTTGCCTTGCTCGAGCACGATTTCAAGCTGGAATTCTCCGCGCTTGACGCAGACGAGGGCTGCCAGCGGGGCCGGCTCGTCGTGCAACTGCACGCCAGCCAGCAGCAGGGCCACCAGCTCATCGGTCACCGGCTCTTGCGTGGTGGCCTGGTAAATCTTCGGAACGTGACGCTTCGGCGACGATTGCGCATGGATAAATGGGCCATCGTCGGACATCAGCAGCATACCGGTCGTATCGTGGTCTAGCCTGCCGACGGGCTGCACTTCGCGCCAGGTGAACTGTTCCGGCAACAGGGTCAGCACACCAGGATGATGGCTGGGTTTGCGCGAGCATTCGAAGTTGGCAGGCTTGTTCAGCGCCAGGTACAGGTGCGCGCGGTATACCCACTCTTCTTCAAAAACGTGCAGCACCAGGCCTTCGGTCTCGACGGTAGTGCGGTAATTGGTCTGGGTAACGCCATCGATGACGACATCGCCATCTTCGATGAGGGAACGACAATATTTACGGGTGCCAAAACCCTGCGATTGCAGGATGCGGTCTAGGGATAATTTACTCATGGGCGTGACTTTACCAGAAGCGGCTGGCAGCGTGAAGCGGCGGCGCGCGCCGCCCGCGCCAGGCGCAGGAGCGCGCGCCAGCGTGGCGCAGACACAGATAAGGCGAAGCACAAGGTGAGATTTCGATATAAATGGCCAATTCCTTTGAGATATATCAAGCGCTCGAAATATCGCATTGATAGACTGAAACTTCGTTAGGAATCCGCCTAACGCACTTTAGGAATCGTGGCAGTCGCCACCCCTTACAAGGACATCGTATGAAGCATACCGATACCATCGCCTTACAAGGCAGCATCGCCGACATGCGCGAGCGCATCGCCGCGGAACAGGCATCCATGCACAAGGTCAGACTCGGCGTGGCGCGCTGGCGCAACACCCCTGCGCAGCAGGAGGCGGACGTGCCCCCATCGCCAGCGAGCCAGACGCACTGGCATGCCGAGGCACAATGCCATTTCATGTGCTGGCTGGAACGGGGCGGTTTTGCGCACGCGGATGCAGACGTGAGCACGCCCGCCATGGCGGACACGCCGCCGGACATCAGCTCCCACGCCAGCAGCACCGCAGCGGCGCCGGCCCGGCAAGCCACCCTGCCTGTGCACTGTAACGGCTGCGCCGCCTGAGCGCACGGCCATCGAACCCGCCATGCCCCGCCCCCGCATGCCAGCCTTGCTCCTGCCTTGCCAGCCAACCCAGACCAAATATCGCGCGATGCCGGCACACCCGGTACGAACGACGCACAAAAGGAAACGGCGGCATTGCGCCGCCGTTCCCAAGCCCCAACGGGACTTCAGTGAGGAATGTAAATTCACTCAAAACCACATCTGCGATGCGGCGAGTAGTTCCAAGACCTACCAATCAAGTTAGTACTGACAACATAGTTGATATATCGCCCCTCCTTGAAAAGAACTACGCCTTCACTATAGCCCAAGCAGCCCGTTTTTCAAGCCAAAATACCACCTTATTGAAAATCATTCTCGACTGGCTTGCCAGCCAGTCAAGAGTCATGTCCTCAGCGCAACGCCGGTTGTGACTGCTGTACGGCCGCCTTCATGGCACCGGCGCCCATGGCGGCGCCAAATTTCTTCAACACCCGCTCCGGCAAGCCTTCATGCTGCGTGTAGTCGACGATGTCTTCCGCCTTGACGACGTCGCGCGCCACGCTGTCGACCGTGCCAAAATCATCGGCCAGGCCCATTTCCACGGCTTTCGCACCCGTCCAGTACAAGCCGGAAAAGGTATCAGCCGTTTCCTTCAGGCGCTTGCCCCGCCCCGTGCGCACCACGTCGATGAATTGCTGGTGGATTTCATTGAGCATGCCTTGCGCATACGCCTTGTGTTTTTCCGTCAGCGGGCTGAAAGGGTCCATGAAACCCTTGTTCTCGCCCGCCGTCAGCAACCGGCGCTCGACGCCCACCTTTTCCATCACGCCCGTAAAGCCGAAGCCGTCCATCAGCACGCCGATGGAACCGACCACGCTGGCCTTGTTGACATAGATGCGGTCGGCCGCGGCGGCGATGTAATAGCCGCCCGAAGCACACATTTCATCGACCACCACATACAAGGGCTTGTCCGGATAGCCCTTGCGCAGGCGCTGCATCTCGTCGACGATCATGCCGGCCTGTACGGGACTGCCGCCCGGACTATTAATATGCAGTACCACAGCCACGGAACCGGCGTCGGAAAACGCCTTGTCCAGCGCGGGAATGACGACGGCGGCCGAACCGCTGCCTTCAGACTCGATGGCACCGCTGATGTCGATCAGGGCCGTGTGGCGGCCCAGGGTTTCGCTGTCGTCGGCCGTGTTGTAGTCATAAAACACCCACAGGGCGAACAGCACGATCAGCAGGCCGAACACCTTGAAAAAGATGCTCCAGCGGCGGTGCGCGCGTTGCTCTTGCAAAGTGGCAAATACCAGCTTCTCCAGCACGTCGCGCTCCCAGTTCCCTGCAGGGGCGCCGTAGCCGGGGGCTGGCACGCTGCTGTCCACCTTGTCATTCGTGTTATCGCTCATGGTTCACTTTGTTTAAATTGCAATAATGCCTGTGCCCGGCTTCAGGCCGGCAGCGGCTGGACATACTCATCGGGCTGCCAGTACAGCTGGCCATCGCGCTCGGTCACGGGGATCGGACGCAAGCGGCCGCCCTTGCAGGGACCGCCCGCGCAGTAGCCGCTTTCCGGCACATAGATGGCGCCATGGGTCGAACACATCAGGTACAAGCCGCTGGATTCGAAAAACTCGCCCTCGGCCCAGTCCAGTTCGATCGGCACGTGGGCGCAGCGGTTCAGATAGCCGTACGCCTTGCCGCCATGGCGCACGACAAAGCCGGTGGTCGCTTCGCCACCGGCCGAAACGGGAAAGCGCACGCCCTTGCCGCCATCGGCCACCGCGTCGGCGGCACAAATCAATACTTCCGCAACGTCGGTCATCATGCGTGCTCGCTCAGCCATTGGTGCAGATCGGCCACCGTGGCGGCCGAATACAGCGGATTGCAGGCCTGCAACTGTTCCACAGGATGCGCCCCATACTCTACGGCAATACCAGCCGCGCCTGCATTGCTTGCCATCAACAAATCATGACTGGTGTCGCCGATCATCACGGTGCGGCGCATATCCTGCCCCAGTTCGCGCGTCAGCTCCTGCAGCATGGCAGGATGAGGCTTGGAGAACGTTTCATCGGCGCAGCGCGTCGCATCGAACAGCGACAGCAGCTTGACGGCATTCAGCGAACGGTTCAGGCCGACACGGCTCTTGCCCGTGGCGACAGCCAGAAAGTACGCTTGCTGCGACAATTCCTGCAGCATTTCGTGCACGCCGGGAAACAGGGTCAGCTCATGGTCGCGCGACAGATAGTGATAGCGGTAGCGTTCGGCCATGCGCGCATGGTATTTCGGCTCGACATCGGGCATCACCAGCCGCATCGCTTCCTGCAAGCCCAGGCCGATCACATGCGAGGCCAGCAACTCGGTGGGAATTGGCAAGCCCAGGTCTTTCGCCGACGCCTGGATACACTTGACGATGGTCGAGGTACTGTCTATCAGGGTACCGTCCCAATCGAAGACGATCAGATCAAATTGCTTTCTTGCCATGTTTCCCGACGGCAAAGCCGCCGGCTCCTTGAGAATGAATGATGGCGACTGACTACCTTGTGAGTAGTCTTGCGCCCACGCGATGGATATTTATCGTGCGGCAACGGCCAATGGTTTGCCCAAGCTTACCAAGAAACGCTCGCATTCAGCAGCCAGCGGCGCATTCAGGGTCATCGTCTTGCCCGTCTCCGGATGCGTAAACGTGATCTGGTGCGCGTGCAGGAACATGCGCTTCAGGGCGCCGCGCGTACTGTCGGCTTTCAACAGGGCACGGTTGAGGGCAAAGTCGCCATATTTATCGTCGCCCGCGATGGGGAAACCGGAGGAAGACAGATGCACGCGGATCTGGTGCGTGCGTCCCGTCTTCAATTCCGCTTCCAGCAAGGCGAAGTTGTGATATTTATGCAACAGTGAAAACACCGTGTGCGACGCCAGGCCATCGGCCTGCACAGCCACCCGGCGCTCGCCTTCGGCCGTCGTATATTTATGCAGCGGCAACTTGATATGCTGGCGCGCATTCTTCCAGTCGCCAGCCACCAGTACCAGGTAGCGCTTGTCGGTGACGCCGTCGCGCATCTGCTCGTGCAAGTTCGTCAAGGCCGTGCGCTTCTTTGCCAGCAACAACAAGCCGGACGTGTCGCGGTCCAGGCGGTGCACCAGTTCCAGGAACTTGGCGTCGGGGCGCGAGGCGCGCAATTGCTCGATCACGCCGAACGAGACGCCCGAGCCGCCATGCACGGCCACGCCGGCCGGCTTGTCGATGACGAGCAGCTGCGCATCTTCGAAGATGATCTTGAATTCGGCGGCCGGCGCGCCCGTGGGCGCCTTTTCGGCCACGCGCACGGGCGGAATGCGCACCACGTCGCCGGCGGCGAGACGGTACAGCTGATCGATACGGCCTTTATTAACCCGCACTTCTCCCGATCGCAAGATCCGGTAGATGTGGCTTTTAGGCACTCCCTTGCACACTCTTAATAAGTAGTTGTCGATGCGCTGGCCTGCTTCTTCCTCGGCGATCGTTACGAATTGGGCTTGCGGCTGAACCGGGGGTGTTGAAGGGGGAACAACATCATTTTGACTCTTCATTTACTATGTCTTCCCAGAAATCTCTCTAAGTCCTTCATTTTGAATATATAATTGTTTTTGCTGCGGCCCTGGCTGCTGCGAGTGTAAGAATAAAAGCACATTTTACACAGGGGCGTCTCCACCGGCCTCGCCAAATTGCAAATTCGGTGGAAAAAAAATGTATATGCACCATCCCTGCGCGAATCAAGGTTGCACCGTAGTTGTAATCGGATAACGCGTGGAGATGCTGAAGTGAGTGTATTGGATTATAAGGATAAGTACCCGTTAGCGCGACTTATCGAGTCGGGCTCGCGGGTTGATGAAGTTGATAACGCTTGCCGTTTTCGCCAAACCCCGTATGAGGCCACAATACTGAGGGTTGTCGATGAATAGGCTGAGGCCAAGCCTCGCCATCGCGATCCCTGTAATGAGCCGGCTTACGATTTGGCTCTGAATTTGCTGACCACTTGCATTCTCTGCCCCCCGACATTCGGGCTGTTTCAGATGAGTTGCAAGTGTCCTGTGCACTCGGCATGACGATTGACCTCACCGCGCCTGTTGCGGCCGTAACGTATACCTCGTACGCGTTGTTGCTCCGCACGCTAAGGCATTTCCCCCGCCAACACTCCCGTTCTCGCATATATCCCTGTACTTTCGCCGCTTCCCCGGAAGCGGCTTTGAGATGGCCTACGGGTCGCGGAGTTATAAAAATGAAACGCATGTTGTTTAATGCCACGCAGCAAGAAGAACTGCGCGTAGCGATTGTCGACGGACAGAAACTGATCGACATCGATATCGAGACAGCCGGGCGCGAACAGCGCAAATCCAACATCTACAAGGGCGTCATCACGCGCATCGAGCCATCGCTCGAAGCGTGCTTCGTCAGCTATGGCGAAGACCGCCACGGCTTCCTGCCTTTCAAGGAAGTTGCTCGCACGTACTTCCGCGAAGGCGTGGACGTCCGTAACGCCTCCGTCAAGGAAGCGCTGCGCGAAGGCCAGGAAATCATGGTCCAGGTGGAAAAGGAAGAGCGCGGCAACAAGGGCGCCGCCCTGACCTCGTTCGTCTCGCTGGCCGGCCGTTACCTGGTCTTGATGCCGAACAACCCGCGTGGCGGTGGCGTATCGCGCCGCGTGGAAGGTGAAGAGCGCCAGGAATTGCGCGAAACCATGGATAAACTGGACTTGCCTGCTGGCATGTCCGTCATTGCCCGCACCGCCGGCATCGGCCGCAACGTCGATGAACTGCAGTGGGACTTGAATTACCTGATGCAACTGTGGCGCGCCATCGAAGGCGCCGGCAAGTCGGCCAACGGCGCTTTCCTGATCTACCAGGAATCGTCGCTCGTCATCCGCGCCATCCGCGACTACTTCCAGCCAGACATCGGCGAGATCCTGATCGACACCGACGAGATCTACGACCAGGCGCACCAGTTCATGAGCCACGTGATGCCCGACATGGTGCACCGCGTAAAACGCTACAGCGACGACGTGCCGCTGTTCTCGCGCTTCCAGATCGAACACCAGATTGAAACGGCGTACAGCCGCACCGTGCCGCTGCCATCGGGCGGCGCCATCGTGATCGACCATACCGAAGCACTGGTGTCCGTCGACGTCAACTCGGCCCGCGCCACGCGTGGCTCGGACATCGAGACGACCGCCTTCAACACCAACTGCGAAGCGGCCGAAGAAGTGGCCCGCCAGCTGCGTTTGCGCGACCTGGGCGGCTTGATCGTCATCGACTTCATCGACATGGAAGTGGCAAAAAATCAGCGCGAAGTGGAACAGCGCCTGAAGGACGCGCTGCACCATGACCGTGCCCGTGTACAGATGGGCAAGATTTCCCGCTTCGGCCTGATGGAACTGTCGCGCCAGCGCCTGCGCCCTTCGCTGTCCGAAGGCTCGCACGTGACGTGCCCGCGCTGCTCCGGCACCGGCCACATCCGCGATACCGAATCGTCCGCCCTGCAGGTGCTGCGCATCATCCAGGAAGAAGCGATGAAGGAAAACTCGGCCACCATCCACGTGCAAGTACCTGTGGACGTGGGCGCCTTCCTGCTGAACGAAAAGCGCGGCGAAGTACTGAAGATCGAAAACCGCCACCGCATCGCCGTGATCCTGATCCCGAACAAGCATCTGGAAACGCCGCACTACAAGCTGGAACGCATCAAGCACGACGATCCGCGTCTGGAAGACAGCCAGGCCAGCTACAACCTGGCGGAAAGCGCTGAAACCGACATGGCTTACAGCAAGCGCCAGAAGGAAGAAGCCAAGCCGCGCCAGGAAGCCGTCGTCAAGACGATCACCCCTGACCAGCCGGCACCGCTGGTCGAGCGCAAGCCCGTCGAAGCGAAACCAGCTCCGGTGGCCGCGCCTGTCGCACCACAAGGCCTGATCGCCAAGATCATCAGCTTCTTCACCGGCGCCCCGGCACCGGTGGCGCCAGCGCCCGCCCCTGTCGCACCAGCCAAGCCGGCCGGCGCCGACCGCGGTGACCGCAACAGCCGTGGCCCGCGTGGCCGTGGCCGCAACGGCAAGCCTGGCCGCGAAGAACGCGAACCAGGTCAGGGCCGTCCCGCCCAGGACGACGCGACCAAGGAAGCCGAAGCACTGGAAAAGGCGGCCCGTCCGCCACGCCCACCACGTCCGCCACGCGAACCGCGCGAAGCCGGCGAAGCAACGGCAGCACCACGCGAGCGCGGTGAGCGCGGTGAACGTCCTGAACGCGCCGAGCGTCCGGAACGCGCGGAGCGTCCAGAGCGCGCCGAACGTCCGCCACGCCAGCCACGCGAAGGCCGTGAACCACGCGCCGACAAAGCCGTTGTTGCTGAAGTGAAAGCTGACGAACTGGCCCTGTTTGGCGCCAGCGCCAGCGCCGTGAATGTCGTCGTGCCGTCAAACGGCCCTGAATCCGACGCCGCACCAACGAGCTTGCTGAAAGCACCGGCGAATGCCGGTCCTGAAGGCGAAGAGACGGAAAACGACGTGGAAGGCGAAGAACCGCGCCGCCGCCGTCGTCGTGGCGGCCGCAACCGCAACCGCCGCGACCGCGAAACGGGCGAGCTGATCGAATCGGCAAACGGCGAGAACGAAGGTCAGGACGCACCCGTGATCAGCTTTACGGTCGCTCCGGCGCCGGAAGCTGCTGCCGCTGTTGCTGCTGACGCGGCCCCGGTCGCCGTCGTGGCTGCCGCCGCTGTCGTCGCCGTTGCTGCACCAGTGGAAGCTGCCGTCGTGGAAGTGGTCGACGTGGTGGAAGTGGCCAAGGTCGCGGACATCGCCAAGGTCGAAGAAGCCGCTCCTGCCGTTGAAGCCGCACACCGTGCTGAAGTGATCGTGCCGGAAGCGCCTGCCGAAGCCATCGTTGCAGTAGCGCAAGCGGAACCAGCCGCTGCCGAACCAGCACCGGCTGCCGAGTACAGCTTTGCCGAGAAAGCGGAAGCCGCACCAGCGCCAGCGCCAGTTGCAGCGGAAATCATCGTCGAAGCCGCGCCAGTGGTGGAAGCCGCACCGCTGGTCGAAGCCGCCGCCGTGATCGAGGAAACGCCAGTCGCTGAAGCAGCACCTGCCGTGACGGAAGCCGCCCCGGTGGTTGCTGCTCCAGCTCCAGCTCCAGCTCCTGCTCCAGCGCCAGCGCCAGCACCGGTCGTTGCTCCTGCCCCGGCAGCTGCCGCGCCAGTCGCCGCGCCGCTGGACTTGAGCGCAGTGCTCGGTTCGGCCGGCCTGACCCTGGCTGCCACCGATCCGGAAAAACTGCGCCTGGCGCAGGAAGCGGCCGCCAAGGCTGTCGCTCCGGTACGCAAGCCGCGCGAACGCAAGCCATTGCCGCCGCAATCGGATGAGCCGTTGATTCAGGTCAACACGCAACGTCCATAAGCAGGCCGGGTTCGCCCTGCCGCCAATGATGAAAGGGGGAGCTCAGGCTTCCCCTTTTTTACGTCCACTCTCTTTGCCAGCCAGCCGCCATGCACGAGAACACCCATCTTGCCCGTCCCGACCCCGTCAGCCTGCGCAGCGCCTTTTGGTACTGGCTCAAGCTGGGCTGCGTCAGCTTTGGCGGCCCGGCTGGGCAAATCGCCATGATGCATGCGGAACTGGTGGAAAAGCGGCGCTGGATTTCCGAGCAGCGTTTCCTGCACGCCCTCAATTACTGCATGCTGCTGCCCGGGCCGGAAGCGACCCAGCTGGCCATCTACATCGGCTGGCTGATGCACCGCACGCGCGGTGCGCTGGTGGCTGGCCTGCTATTCCTGCTGCCCTCGCTGCTGCTGCTGATCGTCCTGTCCTGGCTCTACATGGCGTATGGCCACGTGGGCGCCATCGCCGGCGTCCTGTACGGCATCAAGCCGGCCGTCGTCGCCATCGTGCTGGCGGCGGCCTGGCGCCTGGGCCGGCGCACCTTGCGCAGCCCCGGCCTGATCGCCATTGCGGCGGCTGCATTTGTCGCCATCGCCGTGCTACGGCTGCCATTTCCGCTGATCGTGCTCACCGCAGCCCTGCTGGGCATGGCTGGCGGTCGCTGGCTGCCGACCCACTTCCATGTTCGCGCTACCTCGCATGGCGGCGCGGCAGGCTTTGGCCCCGCCCTGATCGATGACGACACGCCCACGCCGCTGCACGCGCGTTTCGGATGGCCGCGTCTGCTGGCCACTTGCGCGCTGGGCCTGGCGCTGACTTTCATCACCTGGCTGGGCCTGGCGCTGGCGGGCGGGATGGATCAGCCACTGGCGCAGATGGGCGTATTTTTCAGCAAGGCGGCCCTGCTCACGTTCGGCGGCGCGTATGCCGTGCTGCCCTACCTGGTGCAAGGCGCCGTCGACCACTACCACTGGATCAGCAGCGCGCAGATGATGGATGGCCTGGCGCTGGGCGAAACCACGCCCGGCCCCCTGATCATGATCGTCGCCTTCATCGGCTTCGTGGGTGGCTGGAGCCATGCCGTGGCGGGTGAACACCTGTGGCTGGCAGGCGTGTGCGGCGCGCTCGTCGCCAGTTGGTTCACCTTCCTGCCCTCGTTCATCTTCATCCTGGGCGGCGCGCCGCTGGTGGAAGCTTCGCGCGGCAATTTGCGCCTGAGTGCGCCCCTGACGGCCATCTCGGCGGCCGTGGTGGGCGTGATCGCCAGCCTGGCCCTGTTCTTTGGCCGCCATGTCTTCTGGCAAGCAAACCCGCTGCCGCACTGGGACTGGCTGGCGATCGCCATCGCGCTGGCGGCCGGCGTGGCGCTGATCAAGTTTCAAATGGGAACCATCAAATTGCTGCTCGCCTGTGCCATCTTCGGCCTCGTGCTATCGTATCTGCCTTGAACGACTTTACGTAAGTGGCACCACCTTTTATGGCTGACAAGATTATCTACCTCGCCGAAGCCCGCAATGGGGCACCGGCGATCCCCGCGCGGCTGGAAAGTCCCAGCGGCAACGTGGCCGACAGCCTGGGCCGGCCCCTGCACGACCTGCGCATCTCGATTACCGACCGCTGTAATTTCCGTTGCGTGTACTGCATGCCGAAGGACGTGTTCGACAAGAACCACGTGTATCTGCCGCACACAGATTTGCTGTCGTTCGAGGAAATCACGCGCATCGCGCGCCTGTTCGTGGCGCATGGTGTAGAAAAGATCCGCCTGACGGGCGGCGAGCCGCTGCTGCGCAAAAATATCGAGAAGCTCATCGCCATGCTGGCCGAACTGCGCACGCCGTCGGGCCAGCCGCTGGACCTGACCCTGACGACCAACGGTTCCTTGCTGGCCAAAAAGGCGCAAGCGCTCAAGGATGCAGGCCTGAACCGGGTCACCGTGTCGCTCGATTCGCTCGACGACGCCACCTTCAAGCGCATGAACGATGTCGATTTCGCCGTGGCCGACGTGCTGCACGGCATAGCCGCCGCGCATGCGGCGGGCCTGGGCCCCATCAAGATCAACATGGTCGTCAAGGCTGGCATGAACGAGCAGGAAATCGTGCCCATGGCGCGCCACTTCAAGGGCACGCCCTACATCTTGCGCTTCATCGAATACATGGACGTGGGCGCATCGAACGGCTGGAACTTGCAGGAAGTCATCCCTTCGGCAGAGGTCGTGCGGCGCATAGCCTCGCACATGCCCCTGCTGCCAATCAACCCCAACTACACGGGCGAGACGGCGGCGCGCTGGCGCTACGCCGATGGCAGCGGCGAAATCGGCCTCATTTCCAGCGTCACGCAAGCATTCTGCGCCGACTGCAGCCGCGCCCGCCTCTCGACCGAGGGCAAGCTGTACACCTGTCTGTTCGCCAGCAGCGGCCACGATTTGCGCAGCCTGCTGCGCGGCGGCCACAGCGACACGGAAATTTCCTCGGCCGTAGCGCAACTATGGCGCGGCCGCGGCGACCGCTATTCGCAATTGCGCACCAGCCAGACGGATTTGACGGGCGGCGCGCTTGAGCAGGGTAAAAAGAAAGTGGAAATGTCGTATATCGGCGGCTGAATCGGGCGTGGTGCAGGCCCGCCGCTGCTACCATGGCGCATGCATCCATTTCACTACCTGACATGATCAACAAACACGACATTACCGGCCTGATCCTGGCTGGCGGCCTCGGCACGCGCATGGGCCAGCGCGACAAAGGCATGCAGCCCCTGCATGGCCAGCCTCTGGCCCGCCACGTTCTGCAGCGCCTGGCGCCGCAAGTGGGCCAGCTGGCCATCAGTGTCCACGCCGATGCCGGCGACTACGCGCGCTTCGGCTTGCCCGTGTGGCCGGATGCGCTGCAGGGACAGCTGGGCCCGCTGGCCGGCTTGCATAGCGGCATGCAGCACGCCACCAGCCCTTACCTGCTCTGCGTACCGTGCGACTCGCCCCTGCTGCCGCCCGACCTGGCAGCGCGCCTGGCGGACGCCTTGGTCCAAAACAATGCCGACCTGGCCATCGCCGTCACCGAAGAGATCGATCCGGCGACGGGATCGGCAGTGCGCCGCCCCCATCCCGTCTTCTGTCTCGTCAAGACTTCGGCCCTGCCCCAGCTGGACGCCTACCTGGCCACCGGCGAACGCCGCATGCGCACCTGGCACGGCCCCTTGAAACTGGCCGAGGTGCTCTTCGAGAACCATGGCGCGTTCGGCAATATCAATACCCCAGACGAGCTCGCCGCCCTGCAGGCGCAGGGACTGTCCGTGCCGATGGCGCAAGCCATCCTGGCCGACACCGTCGCCCCCGTCGCCGAGATCGAAACATTGCCGCTGCCGCAAGCGTTCGAGCGCATTTTGGCGGCCGACATCATCTCGCCCATCAGTGTGCCCGCGCACGACAATTCCGCCATGGATGGCTATGCGCTGCATGGAGCCGACCTCGGTGGGAGCGTTCCGCTGACCCTGGCCGTGGTCGACACCATCCTGGCGGGCCGTCCCGGCACGGTCAACGTCGGGCGCGGGCAATGCGCGCGCATCATGACGGGCGCCGTCATGCCGGACGGCTGCGACAGCGTGGTGCCGCAGGAACTGGTGCAGCAGGCCAGCGCAAGCAGCATTACGCTGGCACCGGACTGCATCCGCCCCGGCGACAACCGCCGGTTCAAGGGCGAAGACTTGATGCAAGGCCAGCCTGCGCTGCTGCAGGGCAAGATACTCGGACCGGCCGAACTGGGTCTGCTGGCCTCGCTGGGCATCGCCATGGTGCCCGTGCGCCGGCGCCTGCGCGTGGCTTTCTTTTCCACGGGCGACGAATTGCGCTCGATCGGCGAGCCACTCGACGCGGGCTGCATCTACGACAGCAACCGCTACACCCTGCTGGGCATGCTCACCCGCCTGGGCTGCGAGGTGCTCGACATGGGTATCGTCAAGGATGCGCCGCAAGCGCTGGAAGCGGCCCTGCGCGGCGCCTGCGCCTCGGCCGACGTCATCATCACCTCGGGCGGCGTGTCCAGCGGCGCAGCCGATTTCACGCGCGACATCCTGGCGCAACTCGGTGACGTGGCCTTCTGGCAAATCAATATGCGCCCCGGCCGTCCCATGGCCTTTGGCCGGATTGCCAGCGAGGGCGACACGGCCTTGCTGCTGGGCTTGCCCGGCAACCCGGTGGCCGTGATGGCGGCGTTTTACTTCCTCGCGCGCCCCACCTTGCTGCGCCTGATGGGCGCCGATGCTGACACTTCCATCCTGCCCCTGCTGCAGGTGGCGGCGCAGGCACCCATCCGCAAGAAACGGGGACGCACGGAGTACCAGCGCGGCATCGTCGAACGGGCCGCGGATGGCCGCCAGCACGTGCGCGTGACGGGTGCGCAAGGCTCCGGCATCCTGCGCTCGATGACGCAAGCCAATTGCATGATCGTGCTGCATGAGGGGCAAGGCCACGTGGCGGCCGGCGATCTCGTCGATATCGTGCTGTTCCATGGACTGACCTGATGCTGCACCACCGGCCAGGCTGACGCGCTGGCCGGGGCGCATACAAAGCGCCACCATCTGCTTCCCCTTCCTCTTCACGACGGCCCGCCCTGCGCGGGCCGTTCGCATTGCCCCTTCCAATCAATTTTCGTCTACGGCAACTGTCAGCCCATCAAGATAAAAATCTTGATTACCTCCCTAAAAAAATATAAATAAACACAACAAAATTGTAATAATTTTATTTATTTGTTGATATCAGAGTTTCTTCGGTGATAACATCTCAACTCGCATAAAATTCAATTTTGATATTTTTTTTCACCGGGATACTAATAATGAGACACCGCTCATGGATCGCAGGCGCCAGCATGCTGGGGGCCGCAAGCCTGCTTGGCATGCTGTCACTGGCACCGCTGCCCGCCTATGCCAAAGGGGCCCCACGGGCCGACGTGCTGGAGCATTGCAGCTGGAACCGTCCCGGCGCCGACCCGTTCATGGGCGATGTCGTGGCAGCCGTGGACAGATACCCGGACATCGCGCCGCAGGTGCGCGAACAATTGAAGGCGCGCATGCGCGCGCGCCAGTACGATGAAATCGTCGTGATCAGCCGCGACGCGATCCGCGGCAAGGGCAATTACGATGCACGCATCAGCGACATGCATTTCGGGCCGGGCCGCGTGTGCCGCAATGTCACGCGTGCAGGTTGGAGCGAGCAGATGCAGGAAAGGGGGCTCGTGTACTGCGTGCAGGGCGCATGCATCCTGGTGCCCACCGTGTGCCGCAATGTCAGCCGCATCACGCAGGTGGCGGCGGCCGGGCCGCGCGGCGCAGGAGCGGCGCCAGCTGTGGCAGCCGCACCTGCGGCGGCGCCATACGCTCCCGTCATCGACAATCCCGGCACCGCGCATGGCGGTTCGCTCACAGGTTCGGCGCCGCCGGCCGTGCTGGCCAGCCTGCCCGTACAGGCCTTCGATGTCGTACACACCAGCAGCAACACGGTGTGGCCATCGAGCATAGGCGATGGGCGCAACGGCGGCGGACCGCCACCGCGCGGCAGCAGCATCATCGAGTCGCTTGTGCCGCCCCCCGACCTGTCCGTCCTGCCGGCCGTGCCGGAACCGCACACCTGGGCCATGCTGCTGGCGGGACTGGCGCTACTGGTCTGCGGCGCCAGAAAAACCGTGCCCACAAGCATGGCGCCTGAGGCGTAGCCACCCGCGTGCGGACTTGCTACTATGGTGCATTCCAGACAAGGATCGCCATGCCCGACATCGATAACCGTTTGACACGCATGTCTGCGCTGCGCAGGGAAGGCCGGCATGCGGAAGCGCTGCCGCTGTTGCAGCAACTGTTCGCCGATGCCGGGCAGGCAATGAAGCCGGCAAGGTCTAGCCATTTCATCATCATGTTGGAGTGGAAGTTTTTGGCCGATGCCTACGCGCCGGCGCGTGCCGCACTGCAGGCTGAACGTGATGGACAAATACGGCTGCTACTGGCAGGCGAGCATGCGTTCGGACGCCACGACAGCGGCAGGACGCAGGCCGGGGACATGTCGCGCTTCTCGCTCATCGTCGAGATGAACGACACCTTGGGCGAGGCCCGTTCCACCGCCGACCTGTTCGCCCAGCTGGACAGCAGCGCCCCCGAACTGGCGCGCCAGTACGCTTGGCAAGCCCTGCCAGCCATCGTCGAGGCGGGCAATTTCGTGCTGGCGGACCGCTATCGCCGCGCCCCGCTGGAACACCTCGAAACGGTCAATGCCCTGGCCGCCAGCCAGCCCCTGTTTCCTGCGCCGGGCATGGCACCGCGTCTGGCGACGGAGTTGATGAATCTGGTGAAAGACGTGCGGATCGCCGCTGCCGTACTGCGCGGCCGGGAACAAGCCGCCGAGGCCGACGCGCTGTACGCCGCCTTGCTGGCCGGCCTGGCAAATGACGCCATGCGCGCACTGGCGCTGCGCGAGCTCGATGTGCCAGGCAGCATCACCGCTGACATCGTCAAGCGCCAGATGGAGCAGGAACAGCTAAGCTAGCCGGCAGTGACGGCAAACAAGGCGGCCCTAGTCGCCGTCCGCCTCGGCGGACGATCCCGCGTCCGCTGCCCCCAGCAGCAAGGCGGCCGCCTCGCCCGGCAAGGCTTCCACGGATTTCAGCTTGCGCGCCATCTGCCGGCTGCGCACTTCCGCGCTTTCAATATTCTTTGCCGCTTTTTCCAGGGTCAGCCGGGTTTGCGACAGCACGTCGCCAAACTTGCCGAATTCCGTCTTGACGGCGCCCAGCACCTGCCACACTTCCGACGAACGCTTTTCCAGCGCCAGGGTGCGGAACCCCATCTGCAGGCTGTTGAGCAAGGCCGTCAGGGTGGATGGACCGGCGATGCTGACGCGGTGCACGCGCTGCAATTCGTCGGCCAGGCCTGGCCGGCGCAGCACTTCCGCATACAAGCCTTCCGTGGGCAGGAACAAAATGGCGAAATCCGTGGTCTGCGGCGGCGCCAGGTATTTCTCGGCAATGGTTTTCGCCTCGCCCCGCACGGCCCGCTCCAGCTCGCGGCCAGCCAGGGCCACGCCGTCGGCATCAGCCCGCTCGGCCGCTTCGACCAGGCGCTCGTATTGTTCTTTCGGAAATTTCGCATCGATAGGCATCCACACGGGCGGCCCGCCGTCGCTCATGCCCGGCAACTTCAGGGCGAATTCCACGCGTGCGCCGCTGCCCGGCACCGTTTCCACGTTCTTTGCATACTGGTCGACAGTGAGTACCTGCTCCAGCAGCATTTCCAGCTGCACTTCACCCCACGTTCCACGTGTCTTGACGTTGGTGAGCACTCGCTTCAGGTCGCCCACGCCCAGCGCCAGCTGCTGCATTTCGCCCAGGCCCTGGTGGACTTTTTCCAGCCGCTCCGACACTTGCTGGAACGAGGCGGAAAGCCGCGTTTCCAGGGTAGCGTGCAGTTTTTCATCGACCGTCTTGCGCATCTCTTCCAGGCGCGCGCCATTGTCAGCCTGCAAGTCGCGGATCTTGTTCTCCAGCGTGGCGCGCACTTCCAGCATGCGCTGCGCATTCGATTCCGTCAGCTGGGACAGGGTCTGGTTCGTGCTCTCGGCAAAGCGCGCCAGGCTTTGCGCCTGCTCTTCGCGCCCGACTTTCCCCTGCGCCTGCATCTGCGTGCGCAGGCTGTCGAGCTGTTGCAATGTCGCCGCCTGGAATTGCGCCAGGCCGGCCGCCAGGTCCTGCCGCGTGGCTTGCGCCGACGCCTGCAACTGCAGCCGCACTTCCCGTTCGACGCGGTCGATGCGTTCCAGGCTTTGCTGCTGGTGCTGCTGCACCAGCGCCAGCGTGGTGGCGCCATCGCCGGCAACGCCACGCGGACGCACCAGGATCAGGATCAATAGGACGATGGCGACGGCAGCGGCGCCCAGCAGGCTATAAAACTCGATTGGGCTCATGGGATCAGTCAGGTTTGTTGCGCATCCAGTCGGCTGTCTGATAGAACGATTCCATCAGGCGCACGCGCAGGGACTCTTCGATGCCCGTGTCTTCCATGGCCCAGGCCATGGCGCGCAGCCACTGGTCGCGCTCGCTGGTGCCGATGGCGTAGGGCAAGTGGCGAGCGCGCAGGCGCGGGTGGCCGAATTTCTCGATATACAGGTCCGGGCCGCCCATCCAGCCCGTCAGGAAGAAATACAGCTTGTCGCGCGAGCCGTCCGTCGAGGGAGGATGCATGACGCGGATGCCGGCGAACTCGGCTTCCAGTTCCATCAAGTCGTAAAAACGGTCGACCATTTCACGCAGCACGGTAGCGCCGCCGATGGTCTCGTACAGGGTAGGGGCAGTGGTATCAGTCATGGCCGCCATGATAGCGCAAGCGTCGCCGGCCCACGCAGCCCACGCTGCCAATGCCACAATATATGGCAATATACTTGACCACTCAAGCTTATCTCAACTACTATGCCAATTTTAAACACGGACAATACCGACCATGCCAACCACGACAGAGTCTCCTTTGCTGCGCAATAGCAACTTCCGCTGGCTGCTGGGCGGCGGCCTGGTCTCCATGCTGGGCGACCAGTTCAGCATGCTTGCCCTGCCCTGGCTGGTGCTGAGCCTGACCGGCGATAGCCTCAGCCTGGGCATCGCCGTGGCCATGATGGGCGCCCCGCGCGCCGTGTTCATTTTGTTGGGCGGCACCATCGCCGACCGCTATTCACCCCGACGCGTAATGCTGCTGAGCAAATATGCGAACGCCGCCATCCTGCTGTTGCTGGCAGCACTACTGTTGCTTGACCACGCCAGCTTGGCGCTGGCGTATGCGGCCGCGTTAGCGCTGGGCATCGCGTCCGCTTTCGGCATCCCGGCCGGCACGGCCATTCTGCCGCAGGCTGTGCCGCTGCAATCGTTGCAAAAAGCTAATGGCTTGCAGATGGGCGCGCGCCAATTGTCCTTGCTGGCCGGCCCCCTGCTGGCGGCGCTGGTCCTCAGCGCTCACGATGGCGCGCAGCAAACCGGCATGGCGGCGTTGGCTGCCGCCTTTGCCATCGATGCGTTGACGTTTCTGTTCTCCGCCTGGACCTTGCGGCAAGTCAGCCTGCGGCCACTGGCAGCGGCCGGCGCGGCACAGGGCATCTGGCGCGACACGGCGTCGGGCCTGGCCATGGTGTGGCGCGACATGCCCTTGCGCAGCTGCTATGCCTACTGGGCGGTGGTGGCGTTCTTCGTCATGGGACCGCTGCAGGTGGCCTTGCCCGTGCTGGCCAGCGAACGCCTGCACGGTGCCGCAGCGCTGGGCCTGCTGATGGGCGCGCACGGCGCCGGCACACTGGCCGGCATGCTGGCATCAAGCCTGGGCGGCGCCTGGCTGCAGCGGCGTTTCGGCGTCACCTTGCTGCTCCTCGACGCCATCGTGGGCTGCCTGTTGATGGCGCTGGGACAAATCAGCACAGCCTGGCAAGGCGCAGCCTTGTTGGCCGTCACAGGCATGCTGGGCGGCTACTTGCAGGTCGCCATCTTTACGTGGATACAGCGGCGCGTGGCGCCCGCCATGCTGGGCCGGGCCATGGCCCTGTTCATGGGCATCTTCCTGGGCCTGGCTCCGCTGTCCGCAGCGGCCACGGGGGCGCTGCTACGCCACCTGAGCGTGGGTGAGCTGTTCTGCGGCGGCGGCGCCCTGCTGCTGGCGGCAGCCGTGGTAGCCGCACTTTTCAGCGCCATCCCGCGCATCGTCGGGCCAGAAACGATTTAAACAAACGACAGGAGAAATACAATATGGACAAGACACGACAGGCAACATTGAAAGCCCACTACCGGCAACAGCCGCCGCCGCTGGGCATCATCGCCCTGCGGCACCTGCCCAGCGGACAGACCTTGCTCGAATGCAGCCGTAACGCGCCCGGCTCGCTGAACCGGCACCGTTTCGAGCTGAATCTGGGCAAGCACCGCAATGCCGCGCTGCAGGCGGATTGGCGGCGCGACGGCGCGGCGGCCTTTTCCTGCGAAATCATCGACACCGTCAGGCCGTCCGACGACCCCGCCTTCGATGCGGACGCCGAACTGGACGCCCTGCTGGCACTGCACCGTATACTGTGGCAGGAACAGGGGCAGCCACTGTATTGAGCACGATTGCTTTACACTTGCGCACTCAAGCACTTCGCAGCGAATACAATGGCAGCCATGAACGATCACACTCCCCCGTCGCCGGACAGCGATGGCGCGCTGGACTTTTGCCTGCGCCTGGCGCGCGCCCAGGCACTCATCGTGCGCCGCTTCGACAGCGCCCTGGGTAATTTGCATGGCCTGAGCTTCAGCGATTATCAATTGCTGTATCAGCTGCAGCGCGCACCCGGTGCGCGCCTGCGCCGCATCGACCTGGCCGAGCGCCTGGCGCTGACAGCCTCGGGCGTCACGCGCTCCCTGATGCCGCTGGAAAAAATCGGCCTGGTAGCACGCCAGGCGGACCAGCGCGACGCGCGCGTCGGCTATGCCGTGCTGACTGCCGCCGGCCAGGAATTGCTGGACCATGCCAGCGCCACCGCGCATGCGGTGGGCCGCGAATTGCTGCAGGACGCACCGGCAGACCAGCTGGGAGCGCTGTCCGCCGTCCTGGGCAGACTGGCCGGCTGACGCTGCCCAACGGCTGGCGCCGGCCCGCGTACCAGACCTACACCAGCGCCAGCTTGCGCAGGCGCCGCGTTGACGGCCAGTGTTCCACACCTGCTTCGGCGCGAACCGCCGCGCAAGCGGCCAGCAGCCGTGCGATGCCCGTCTCGTCGAGTCCCGCGTTGAGGGTCAGGCGCACGAGGGCGCGGTTCTTCGCCGTCGCCGGGGCACAAAACATGGCGCCATAAATGCCGTGCCGTTCCAGCGCCTGGCGCAGCGCCAGGGTGGCAGGTTCGCCGCCCGCTTCCAGCGCCACGATCTGTTCCGTGCCATCGCTGACGTTATAGCCGAGCGCGCTCAATCCCTCGCGCACCTGCACCGTGTGGCGCCGCAAAATGGCGCGGCGCGCGTCGGCGGCCATGATGAAGTCGAGCGCCGCGCCCAGCCAGGCCAGCTCGTGGGCCAGCAGGCAGGAGCTGAAGATGGCGGGACGTGATTCGGACAAAAAATACCCCTTGAAGCGGCTGGAACAGCTGATGAAACCGGCCCGGCCCGCAAACGCCTTGGCCAGCGACGCTGTGCGGAAATGCACGCGGTGGCCCAGGCCCCAGGCTTCCACCAGGCCCGCGCCCTGCGGGCCATGCGTGCCCAGCGAGTGCGACTCGTCAACCACCACCACGCAGTCGCTGCGCTCGGCGATATCGAGCAGTTCCAGCAGCGGCGCCAGGCTGCCGTTGGTACTGTAGAGGGCGTCGACGACAATCACGCCGCGGCCCTGCTTTTCCACTTGCCGCCGCAGGTGCGCCATGTCGTTGTGCAGGAAGGCGACGGCCTGCGCTTGCGCCGACAGCACGCCTTCCCACAGCGAGGCGTGGGCCTGCATGTCCAGGTAGACGGGGATGCCGGGGCCGGCGATGCACTGGATCAAACCCACGTTGGCGGCCATGCCGGACTGCGCCAGGATGCCATCTTCGCAGCCCATGAAGCGGGCCAAGCGGCTTTCCAGCCGATGCTGTTCGCTGCCTTCCTGCAAGTACACGGCCGACATCAGCATGCCGCCCGCGGTCGCCTGCAGGGAAGCCACCTGGGCCGCCACCAGCGCGGGTTCGGCGGCGATGGAAAGATAGTCATTACCCGCCAGAAAAATGGCATGGGCAGGTGTCGGTTGCCAGGCATGGGGATGCTGGCCGCCCAGCAGTTTTTCGATGCGCGTGATGTGATGCGCATCCATGCGCCGCGCGATGTAGTCTGGCAGGCGGTGTTCGGCGCGGCCGAAGGATGGGGTGTGCAAGCTGGTAGCGATGGTCATGAGTTTTCTCCTGGGGAAAGGTTTGTTGCAAATTAAAACCTTGACCGTGTCGCTAACCCATCCATTGACGTATATCAATGTCCGGCGAGATAACCGTTCAACCAGGAAAATTTACGCGATGATCGTGTTCTGAAGAGGATCAGGGCAGAGTCATGACGCAGCAATGGCAAGGACGATGGACACACTGGCGCAGGCGCCTGCTCCATTCGCTGCTGCATGAGCGCGTGCCCCATGAAAACCTGGCGGGCAGAGTCGCCATGCTGGCCGCCGTGGGCACGGTGGCGATGCCGCTGTACTACCTGCTATGGCAATTTTTTTTCCCACAGTCTTATGAAAACCTGATCCTGCGCCTGACGGGCGTGGGCATCTGCGTGGCGGGCCTGTTTGCGCGCCGCTTCTCGGCCCGCTGGCTGTCGCGCTACCTGCTGTTCGCGCTCAGCTACATCCTGCCCTTCTTCTTTACCTTCATGTTTCTGATGAATCATGCCTCGTCCATCTGGAGCCAATCGCTGCTGATCGGCCTGGTAGTGCTGTTTCATTTCGAAACGGGACTGGCTTGCCGCGCCTACCTGATCGGCACGGGCGCCGCCTGTCTGGCCGTCGTGCTGCAAGGGGAAGGCGCTTACGTGCTGCAGCGTGAAGTGCTGCAGCAATTGCCCGTGCACTGGTTCACCATCGCCGCGCTATCCGTGGTGAAAGTGGGCAGCAAAGTGCTGGAACGGGAACGCCTGGCGGGCATGGCGGCCGGGCTCGGTTCCGTGGCGCACGAACTGCGCACGCCGCTGACCAGCGTGGAAGCGAATGTGCGGGGCATGCGCCGGCTGCTGCCGCAGCTGGCCGGCCAGGCGGACACCATACCGCCGCTGCAGGATGCCCTGTCGCGCATCCAGTTTGAAGTGCGCCACATGCAGCACATGATCGATTTGTTCCTGATGAGCGCCAGTGCCGTGAACCGCAACCTGCAGCCCAGCCAGTCGCTCTCGATGCTGGCGATGGTGAACGCCGTGCTCAAGCGTTACCCGTTTACCGGCAGGCTGCAGCGGGTCAGCGTCACGGTGGATGTGCGCGCCGACTTCCAGTTTGCTGGCCAGGACGAACTGTGCGTGGTGATCCTGCTGAACCTGCTGAGAAATGCGCTGAAAGCCATCCAGCGGGCCGGCAAGGGCCGCGTGCGCATCATCGTCGACGGCGCCCGCCCCACGCCCAGGCTGCTGTTCATCGACACGGGCTGCGGTATCGCGAAGAATCGCCTGCCGCTGATCTTCGAGCGTTTCTATTCCTATCCCGTGCATAACGGCAGCGGCATCGGCCTGGCACTGTGCCGGCAGATCGTCACCGCCTGGCAGGCGCACATACGCTGCGTGTCGCGCGAACATGCGTATGCGATTTTCATCCTGGAGTTTCCCCAGCCCTGCCTGCCCGCTTCCGCCCCTCTTCTCCCGCAAGGTGATGCATGCAACTGCCCGTCTACACCCATCCGACCCTGACCGTATTGATAGACGACAGCGATTCCTTCCTGAAAAGCCTGGCGTTCCAGCTCGATCCCGGCTTGGCGCGCAAGACTTTCCGCGACACCAGCAGCGCGCTGCACTGGCTGCGCCACAGCACGCAGCCGGGCGAGACGCCGCTGCACGTCAATTTCGACACGCAAAACCTGCCGCCCGACCAGTGCAATGTGGCGCTCGATCTCGAACGCATCTGGCGCATCAGCGGCCAGGCACAGCGCTTTGCCGTGCCCTCCGTGCTGGTAGTCGATTATTCGATGCCGCAGATGAATGGCCTGGAATTCTGCCAGGCCGTGCGTGACTTGCCGTGCAAGAAGATTTTATTTACGGGCGCGGCCGATGAGAAGGTGGCCGTGACGGCCTTCAACCGCGGCTTGATCGACCGCTACATCAAGAAGAGCGACGACGATGCGCTCGACATCCTGGAACAGGAAATCCATGCCCTGCAACGCGAATTCTTCCTGCAGCAATCGGACACCGTGCGCGACTTGCTATTGCTCCACGACTACAGTTTCCTGCAAGACGAAGCCTTGGCCGCCGTCGTGTACGAGCTGTGCCAGCGCCAAGGCTACGTCGAGTTTTACATCTTTCCCAATCCCAGCGGCATCCTGTTCTTCACGCGCGACGGCCACGCCAAGCTGATGATCATCGAGACGGAACGCAGCTTGCACACGCAGTACGAAATGGCGCGCGACAGCGACGCACCGGCGTCCTTGCTGCTGGCCCTGCTGGAACTGCGCGTGATCCCGTACTTTTCCGACGCCGACAGCGACGGCATGTATGCGGCGCACATCGGCGAAAACTGGTTCCGCTACTGCGCCGCGCCCACCATCTGCCTGGGCCAGGTGACGTATTTCTGGGCCTTGTTCGACGTGCCGCCGCACCAGCTGGGGCAGCCGGTCATGTCCTACGCGCAATTTTTACGCGCCCAGGCGGGCGAGAGCGTGGGCGCTTAGCTTTCGCGCAGCGTTTGCAGCGGCGGATGTTTCAAGACATTGCGCAAGCCCAGCCAGCCGCCGGCGATGGCGCACAGGGCGCCGGCCAGTAAACCAAAGGCCCACACGCCCGGCGCGAAGCTCCAGGCGAACTTGAACTGGTATGTGGCCAGGGCCCAGCCCATGGCGGCCGCGCCCGTGGCCGCCAGCAAGCCGGCCAGCGCGCCCACGAGGGAAAATTCGATCAGCTGCGCCTGCGCCAGCTGGCGCCGCGTGGCACCCAGCGCGCGCAGCAGGCCCGCTTCGCGCGTGCGCTCGTCCTGCGACCCCATCAAGGCCGCATACAGCACCAGCAAGCCCGAGGCCAAAGTGAACGCGAAGAGAAATTCGACAGCCGTGACCACCTGGTCCAGCACGCCCTGTATCTGTTTCAGCACGCCGCCCACGTCGACCACCGTCAGGTTCGGGTAGTCGCGCAGCAAGGCATTGCCCAGGTCGGCCTGCGCGGGCGGCAAGTGAAATGCCGTGATCCACGTCTGCGGCGCGTCCGCCATGGCGGCCGGGTTGATAATGACAAAGAAATTGACGCGCATCGAGCCCCATTCCAGCTTGCGCAGGCTGGTGATCGCCGCTTCCACGGGCTGGCCGGCGATGTCGAAGCGCAGCTTGTCGCCCAGTTTCAGCTTCAGTGTCTTGGCGATCCCCTCTTCCACCGACGCTTCGGCCGGCGCACCGGGCGCATTGCCGAACCACTTGCCCGCCACCAGCTTATTTTCTGCCTGCATGGTGAGCATCCTCGACAGGTTGAATTCGCGGTCAGCCAGGCCCTTGGCGCGGTCATCCTCGTAAGTTGCTTCCGTGATGGTATTGCCATTCACGGCCACCAGGCGCCCCCGTATCATCGGATACAAAGGTGCGTTGGCCACGCCGGCCTGCGCCAGGCGCGCGGCGATGGGGTCTTTCTGTTCCGGCAGGATATTGATCATGAAGCGGTTCGGCGCATCGGGCGGCGTAGCGTTGCGCCAGGCCACCATCAAGTCGCCGCGCACCACCGTCAGCAGCAGCAAGGCCATCAGGCCCAGTGCCAGGGACACCACCTGGATGACGGTGGCGCCCGGACGGCGCTGCAAGGACGTGACGGCAAAGCGCCAGCCTTGGTGCTTGAAGGCGCCACGCAGGCTTTTCAGCGACTTGATGCCCAGCCAGCCGGCCAGACCGAACAGGGCGAAGCCGCCGAGGAAGCCGGCCGCCGTCAGCAGCGCCAGTTTCACGTCGCCCGCCTGCCACAAGAGCAGCACGACGAAGGCGACGATGCCCAGGCCATAGGTCGCCAGGGCCAGCGCCTGCGGCGGTTCCTGCTCACGGCGAATGACGCGGTTATGGGGAACATTGCGCAGTTGCAAAATCGGCGGCAGGGCAAAGCCCAGCAGCAACAGCATGCCGGTGGCCACGCCCTGCAATGCGGGCAGCATGGACACGGGCGGCAAGTCGCTCTGCACCAGCTTGCCCAGCAATTCCAGCAGCACCAGATGGCCAGCGAAACCGACGGCAACGCCTATCAGGCTGCCGGCCAGGCCGACGAGCAGGAATTCGATCACGTACATGGCCGTGACCTGGTTTTGCGTCAGCCCCAGGCAGCGCAGCATGGCGCAGGCATCCAGGTGACGCAGCATGAAGCGGCGTGCCGCCATCGCCACGGCGACGGCGGCCAGCATGGCCGACAGCAAGCCGACCAGCGACAGGAAACGGTCGGCCCGGTCCAGGGTCGATTGCATCTGCGGGCTGCCCGATTCCAGCGATTCGATGCGCACGCCCTTGATGGCCTGCGTCTTGATCTGGCTTTCCAGCCAGGCTTGATATTGCGCAAGCTCGGCCGCCTTGGCGGGTGGCGCCGACAGCAGCAAGCGGTACGATACGCGCGAGCCGTTCTGCACCAGCGCCGTGGCAGCCAGGTCGCTCAAGGGCAGCATCACCCGGGGGGCGAAATTGAGGAAGGAGGCACCGCGGTCCGGTTCGCTGGCGATCAGTTGCGTCACCGTAAATGCCTTGTCGCCCAGTGTCAGGGTGTCGCCCAGCCTGGCATTCAGGCTGGCCAGGATCGCCGCATCGACCCACAGGGTGCCCGGTGCCGGCACCTGGCTGGTTGGCTGGCCCACGGCATCCTGCGCCTCGCTCAGTTTGGTCGTGATTTTCAGCTTGCCCCGCTGCGGGTAGCCGGGCGAGACTGCCTTGATGGACGCCAGCTGCGACAGCGATTGCTCGCCCTCGCCCGCCTGCGCCATGCTGGGGAAGGTCACCGTATCGGCCAGGGTAAAACCGCGCTTGACGGCTTCGGCGCGCCAAACGGCATTGACGGGCTGGTCGGCGCTGATGACCAGGTCGGCCCCCAGCAGCTGGTGCGCGTCGCGGTTCAGGCCCGCGCGCAGGCGGTCGACAAAGAAGCCCACGGCCGACAGGGCCGCCACGGCCACGATCAGGGCGACGAGCAGGAAACGCAATTGCCCGGCGCGCCAGTCGCGGCCGGTCATTTTCAGGGAGAGGCGGAGCATGGGCGGCGGGTCTTTATGCGAATTGATTGTGATGCGTTATTGCGCGATGCCATAGGCGGCCGCGTGCTGCGCGAAATACGCATCGACGGTAGCGAGGAAGGCATCTTTTTGCGCCTGCGGCAGGAAGGCGGCGATGAAACCGTTGCGCGCCAGGCGCTGCGCATGGGACAGGCCCAGCGGCAAGGCATCGAAAATGGCGTCGAAGTTGTCGTTCATGTAGCCGCCGAAATAGGCGGGATCGTCCGAGTTGACCGTCACCAGCAGGCCCGCGTCGAGCAATTGCACCAGGTTATGGTCATGCATCTGGTCAAACACGCGCAGCTTGGTGTTCGACAAGGGGCAGACGGTCAGGGCGATCTGTTCGCGCGCCAGGCGGGCCGTCAGTTCCGCGTCTTCCAGGCAGCGCACGCCATGGTCGATGCGTTCAACCTGCAAATCATCGAGCGCCGTGCGGATGTAGGCTGGCGGGCCTTCTTCGCCCGCATGGGCCACCAGGTGCAGGCCCAGCTCGCGGCAACGGGCAAACACGCGCGAGAATTTCTCGGGCGGGTTGCCCACTTCCGAGGAATCGAGGCCAATGCCGATGAATTTGTCGCGGTGCGGCAAGGCGTCTGTCAGGGTGTCAAATGCTTCATCCTCGCTCAGGTGGCGCAGGAAACACAGGATCAAGGTCGCGCTGACAGGGCTGTCCTGGCAGGCGCGGTGTATGCCATTAATAACATCAGCCATCGCCACGCCGCGCGCCGTATGCGTTTGCGGGTCGAAGAAGATTTCCGTGTGCAAGACGTTATCGGCTTCGGCGCGGCGCAGGTAGGCTTGCGTCATGTCATAGAAATCCTGCTCTTTCAAGAGCACGCTTGCGCCAGCATAATAGATGTCGAGAAAAGACTGCAAATCCGTAAAGGCATAGGCGCTGCGCAAGTGTTCCACCGATTCATAGCCCAGCGGTACGCCATTGCGCTCGGCCAGTGCGAAAATCAGTTCGGGTTCCAGCGAACCTTCGATATGGATATGCAGCTCGGCCTTCGGCATGCCGCGGACGATCGCGCGCAATTGGGGGTTCATCATGGGTGTTCCTTATAGGGTGACGATAAAAGTGCTGGCACGCACACGCGCGGTGCGCAGGGCCATCAGACATGCAGGCATCTTAGCGCAAGATGGCCGGCCTCACCGGCGCCCGGCCGCCACGGCGCTGGCGGGTGCGGCGCCATGGCCCGCACCGGCACGCGCTGGCGAATTGTCGTATGATGATTTAAAAGGTACAAAAAGGCGCATTGAAATGGATCAAAAATTTGTTGATTTATTTAATTAAATCAAAAACTTACAACCAAGTATTAAGGATATGCTGACATATCTTTTGACTTCCTGATCCTTTAGAGCAATAATTAATTTCATGGGGTAAAGGTAGGTGCAACAAGCGCTATCAACAGTGAAAAAAAAGCCGGCTGGCCACGTCAGCGTACGGCATCAAGCGCCAGTTTTTTGGTCCGGGCAATCCGGACTCGCAAAGACAGCCGGGCTTGAAACAACAATAAAAATCGGTACGGGGTACAGGAAAAGTTCAGACGGCAAGCCCAGGCGAGTGCCAGGCGGGCGGCCATGGTGACTGGCAGTTCAGGTTTACATTAAAGGACATTGACATGACCATTTTTGATAACTATGCAGCACGCTACGAGCGCACCCGTGAAGAGGAAATGTCGCTCACCGAATACCTGGCCCTGTGCAAGAAGGACAAGCTGACGTATGCCAGCGCACCCGAACGCATGCTGGCCGCCATCGGCGAGCCGCAACTGGTCGACACGCGCAACGACACGCGCTTGTCGCGCATCTTCGCCAACAAGGTCATCAAGATCTATCCCGCCTTCCGCGAGTTCTACGGCACCGAGGAAGTGATCGAGCAAGTCGTCTCGTATTTCCGCCACGCAGCGCAAGGACTGGAAGAACGCAAGCAGATCCTGTATCTGCTGGGGCCTGTCGGCGGCGGCAAGTCGTCCATCGCGGAAAAACTCAAGTCGCTGATGGAACACGTGCCTTTCTATTGCCTGAAAGGCTCGCCCGTCAACGAATCGCCGCTGGGCCTGTTCAACGAGGAAGAGGACGGCACCATCCTGGAAGAGGATTACGGCATACCGCGCCGCTACCTGCGCAACATCCCCAGTCCGTGGGCCGTCAAGCGCCTGCATGAATACAATGGCGACATCAACCAGTTCCGCGTCGTCAAACGCTATCCGTCCGTGCTGAAGCAGATCGCCATCTCGAAAACGGAGCCGGGCGACGAGAACAACCAGGATATTTCCTCGCTCGTGGGCAAGGTCGACATCCGCAAGCTGGAAGACTACGCACAAGACGATCCGGACGCCTACAGCTATTCGGGCGGCCTGTGCCTGGCCAACCAGGGCCTGATGGAATTCGTGGAAATGTTCAAGGCCCCCATCAAGGTCTTGCACCCCTTGCTGACGGCCACGCAGGAAGGCAATTACAAGGGTACGGAAGGTTTCGGCGCGATTCCGTTCGACGGCATCATCCTGGCCCACTCGAATGAGTCGGAATGGAAGACCTTTAAAAACAACCGCAACAACGAGGCCTTCCTTGACCGTATCTATATCGTCAAGGTGCCGTACTGCCTGCGCGTGACCGATGAAATCAAGATCTACGACAAGCTGGTGGCCAACTCCTCGCTGGTCAAGGCCCCGTGTGCGCCCGGCACCCTGCGCATGATGGCGCAGTTCGCCATCCTGTCGCGCCTGAAAGACCCGGAAAACTCCAGCATTTTCTCGAAGATGCTCGTCTACGATGGCGAAAACCTCAAGGATACGGACCCGAAAGCCAAGTCCATGCATGAATACGTGGATTACGCGGGCGTGGACGAGGGCATGAACGGGCTGTCGACGCGCTTTGCCTTCAAGATCCTGTCCAAAGTGTTCAACTTTGACAATTCCGAAGTGGCCGCCAATCCCGTGCACCTACTCTATGTGCTGGAGCAGCAGGTCGAGCGCGAGCAGTTCGCGCCGGAACTCGAACAGCGCTACTTCTCCTATATTAAAGAGCACCTGGCGCAGCGCTATGTGGAATTCATCGGCAAGGAGATCCAGACGGCTTACCTGGAAAGCTATTCGGAATACGGTCAGAACATTTTCGACCGCTATGTGACGTTTGCCGATTTCTGGATACAGGACCAGGAATACCGCGATCCTGACACGGGCGAAAGCTTCGACCGCGAATCGCTGAACAATGAACTCGAGAAGATCGAGAAGCCGGCGGGCATTTCCAATCCGAAGGATTTCCGCAATGAAATTGTGAACTTCGGGCTGCGCGCGCGGGCGTCGAACGGCGGCAAGAATCCCGCCTGGACCAGTTATGAAAAGTTCCGCACCGTGATCGAAAAGAAAATGTTCTCGAATACGGAGGAATTGCTGCCCGTGATTTCCTTCAATGCCAAGGCCAGTGCCGACGACGCCAACAAGCACGCCGACTTCGTGGCCCGCATGGTGGAAAAAGGCTATACGGCCAAGCAGGTACGCCTGTTATGCGAATGGTACTTGCGCGTACGCAAGTCGTCATAGCGCGGACAGCAAAGGCGCGCTCCCGCCCGGTGACTGGCGGGGCGCGCAAGACGAGAGGCAAGGAGGCACCCTTTGACATACCTCATCGACAGGCGCTTGCAAAGCAAGAATAAATCCGCCGTCAACCGCGAGCGTTTCCTGCGGCGCTACAAGGGCCAGATCAAGGATGCCGTGGGGCGCGCCATCAAGGGGCGCTCGATCACGGACGTCGAGAATGGCGAGAAAGTCAGCATCCCCGTCAAGGATGTGGGCGAACCGTCGTTCGGCCACGCGCATGGCGGCGTATGGGAAGTGGTCAATCCCGGCAACAAGGAATACCTGAAGGGCGACCAGATTGCCCGGCCGAAAGGCGGTGGCGGCGGACGGGGCAAGGCGGGCAATAGCGACGAGACGACGGAAGACGACTTCATCTTCGAATTGTCGCGCGAAGAGTTCATGAATTATTTCTTCGAGGACCTGGAATTGCCGCACATGGTGAAAACCCAGTTGACGGCCACCACGGAATTCAAGAACCAGCGCGCCGGCTACAATATGTCGGGCACGCCATCGAACATCCATGTGCTGCGCTCCCTGCGCGGCGCGCTGGGACGTCGCATCGCCGTGGGCGGCGGCGCCCGCAAGCAATTGGCGCAGGCCGAGGAAGACCTGGCGACCCTGCTGCTGGAAGGCGTGCCCGAGGACGACATACTGGTGCAGGAACTGCGTCGCCAGATCCACCACATCCACACGCGCCTGCTGGCGATTCCCTTCATCGACCCGTTCGACTTGCGCTACAGCAATCGCATCAAGGTGCCCAAGCCGATGACGCAAGCGGTGATGTTCTGCATCATGGACGTCTCCGGTTCCATGGACGAGTCGCGCAAGGACACGGCCAAGCGCTTCTTCATCCTCTTGTATCTGTTCCTCAAGCGCGCCTACGACAAGATCGAGGTGGTCTTCATCCGCCACCATACGGCGGCGGCGGAAGTGGACGAGCATGAATTCTTCAATTCGCGCGAGTCCGGCGGCACCGTGGTGTCTTCGGCCCTGCACTTGCTCAATACCATCATCGACGAGCGCTATGGCGCGGGACAATGGAACAGCTATGTTGCGCAGGCGTCCGACGGCGATAACTGGGACAACGATTCCGTGCTGTGCCGGCAGTTGCTGATCAATACCATCATGCCCAAGGTGCAGTACTACACCTATGTCGAAATCACCGATGGCCCGCAGCAAAACCTGTGGGAGCAATATGCGGGCGTGCTCGACCATCACGCCCATTTCGCCATGCAAAAGATCGTCACGCCGGCCGATATCTACCCGGTCTTCCGCGAACTGTTCAAGAAACAGGTGAAATGATGAGTGCAGCCTTTGACCGCGCCAGCAACACCCCGGGCGAACCGTTCGTGCGCCTGCGCCACCCGAATGCCCTGCCCGAGCAGTCGGAATGGACGTTCGAACTGATCGAGCAAATCCACGAGGAAATCCGCCGCGTGGCGAAGCAGTTTGGCCTGGACACCTATCCGAACCAGCTGGAAATCATCACGGCGGAGCAAATGATGGATGCCTACACCTCGGTGGGCATGCCCGTTTCCTATAACCACTGGTCGTTCGGCAAGCATTTTTTATCGACCGAGAAAAGCTACAAGCGCGGGCAGATGGGCCTGGCCTACGAGATCGTCATCAACTCAAACCCGTGCATCGCCTATTTAATGGAGGAAAACAGCCTGACCATGCAATCGCTGGTGATCGCGCATGCGGCCTACGGCCACAACTCCTTCTTTAAAGGCAACTATCTGTTCCGCGCCTGGACGGATGCCGACGCCATCATTGACTATATGGTGTTTGCCAAGAATTACATCGCCGAATGCGAGCAGCGCCATGGCGTCGATGCGGTGGAATTGCTGCTCGACTCTTGCCACGCCATCCAGAATTATGGCGTGGACCGCTACAAGCGCCCGGCGAAACTGTCGATGGCGAAGGAATATGCGCGTCAGAAAGAGCGTGAAGCCTATGTGCAGTCGCAGATCAACCAGCTGTGGCGCACCCTGCCCCGGCGTGACGAGGACGAGGACGAGGACGACCAGCGCAAAGCCAGTCCCCGCTTTCCGCCCGAACCTGAGGAAAACCTGCTGTACTTTATAGAGAAGTACGCGCCGCTGCTGGAACCATGGCAGCGCGAGATGGTGCGCATCGTGCGCAAGATTTCCCAGTATTTCTATCCGCAGCGGCAAACCCAGGTGATGAACGAGGGTTGGGCCACCTTCTGGCACTACACCATATTGAACCAGCTCTACGACGAAGGCGTGGTGGGCGACGGCTTCATGATGGAATTTCTGAAAAGCCATACCAACGTGGTCTATCAGCCGCCCATCGACAGCCCCTATTACAACGGCATCAATCCGTATGCGCTGGGTTTTGCCATGATGAGCGACATCCGCCGCATCTGCGAGCATCCGACCGAGGAAGACCGGGCCTGGTTCCCCGACATGGCCGGCACCGACTGGCGCAAGAGCCTGGACTTTGCCATGCGCAATTTCAAGGATGAAAGCTTCATTGCCCAGTATTTGTCGCCGCAGCTGATCCGCGAATTCCATTTCTTTGCCGTGCTCGACGACGACAAGAATGAAAAACTGGCCATTTCCGCCATCCATGACGATGCCGGCTACCGCTACGTGCGCCAACAGTTGGCCGAGCAGTACAACCTGGGCAACCGCGAGCCGAATATCCAGGTCTGGTCCGTCAATACGCGCGACGACCGCGCACTGACCCTGCGTCACACGCAATTCCAGCGCCGCCCGCTGAACCAGCAGGCAGCCGAAGTGCTCAAACACGTGGCACGGCTATGGGGCTTCGACGTGCACCTCGATACACTCGATCCGCAGGGCGTTGTCCTCGGTACTCTGAATTGCCGGCGCGAGAAGCGCAATCGGCGCGACGATGCGCCGGCACGGCCATAAGTGACATTCTTGATAATTATTTTAGCAAGAACATAAGCGCATCCTATGCCACCATAGGAATTCCGTATGGCCTGGCGACGTCGAAACAGCCGCCAGGACCTCCTTTTTTGACCTGGATTAAGCACCTTTCGCACCCGATTGGTGCGCGCGCACGGCTAAGTGGTCTGGTTCCGAGGCAAAACATTTCCAAAAGGAAAGATTTTCCTCCAAATTTAGCGGTTTCCATATTGAATATCACGAAATATAATTCCGCCATATGGGCACATCGGAGAACTTAGCAGTGGTAGCCCAAAACGGCTGTAAAAAACCGATAAGACCGCCTTTTTTTATGTCCGAAAGCGTGCAAAGATGACATAAGCAAGTACGTTTTCAGGGCGCAAAAGCGCCAAAAATTTAACCGGTTTTAGGCGTTAAAAATCTGTGTAAAATAAAGAATTCGTATGTATAATTCGGCGACGTCCCGGATACGGCTGGAGCTTTGTGTCGTCATTTTGGGGTTCAGTTGCAAGACAAGAGATGGTATTTGGAGAAAGCAGGCATGAATTTTTCGAACGAGAAAAGTCCCAAGAACTACACAGGCATAACTGTCGTTGTCCTGCTGCACGTTCTCGCGGCTTACGGGATCGCGACGGGCTTGGGCAAGCGGTTAGTTACCAAAATGATGGAACCGGTTGAAACCAAGATTATCGAGGAAGTCAAACCGCCTCCACCGAAGGATCTTCCACCGCCACCACCGCCGCCAGAAATGAAGGCGCCACCGCCGCCATTCATTCCGCCAGTCGAGGTGAACGTGCAGCAGCCGCCACCACAGCAGAACGTGATTGCAAATGCGACTGCCGTGAAGCCCGCCACGAATGTATTGGCACCGCCAGCACCGCCTGCACAGCCTTCGCCAACTCCTGGACCAGCCAAATCGGTGCGCACACCGGCCGTGGTTGACTTCAGTGTCTGCGAAAAACCGGCTTATCCAAAGTCGTCGCAGCGCAATGAGGAAACCGGTGTGGTGACACTGTCGTTCCTGATCGGTGTAGACGGCAAGGTCGCTGATTCGAAGATCGTGAAGTCCAGCGGCTTCAGAGACCTGGACAAAGCTGCAGTGCAAGGTATCAGCCGCTGTACATTTAAGCCGGCAACAGTTGACGGCAAGCCGGAACAAGGCTGGCAGCAAATGCAATACGTTTGGTCGCTGGATTAAAACCCGAGACAGTTATCCCCTGTCTCACACTATGATTTCGTTGTCATTACGTTCAGCGATCTGTTATTTTTAATTTTGGAGGAAGCATGTTTAAGAATACCCGTTTGTCCGCATTTTTTGCCGCGGTTCTGTTGTCCGTCACCGCCACTACCGCTCTGGTAGCAGCACCGGCATTCGCTGACGCGCCAGCATCGGCTGCCGCTTCGGCTCCTGCGGCAGACGCTGCACCAGCACCAGTTGCCGCAGATGCAGCAGCTCCAGCAGCAGACGCAGCAGCTCCAGCCGCTGACGCAGCCGCTCCAGCCAAAACCGAAGAAGTGCACAACCCGTTCGGCCTGTCCGCAGTATGGGACGGCGGCTTCGTGCCACGCGCTACCCTGATCATCCTGTCCATCATGTCGATCGGCAGCTGGTACATCATCATCACCAAGCTGCTGGATCAAATGAAGATCTTCAAGCAAGCTAAAGAAGCCGCTTCCAAATTCTGGAAAGCTCCTTCGATCGCTGCTGGTTCGGCAACCTTGAGCGATGGCTCGCCATTCCGCTTCATCGCTGAATCGGGCACCAAGGCAACCGCACACCATGACGGCGCCCTGCTGGAACAAATCGATCTGTCGACCTGGGTGACGATGTCGATCCAGCGCGCTTCGGACAAAGTTCAGTCGCGTCTGCAAGATGGCCTGTCGTTCCTGGCAACCGTTGGTTCGACCGCACCGTTTATCGGTCTGTTCGGTACCGTTTGGGGTATTTACGGCGCGCTGACCGCTATCGGCATGACCGGTAACGCATCGATCGATAAAGTTGCAGGTCCAGTTGGTGAAGCACTGATCATGACCGCTTTCGGTCTGCTGGTCGCCGTTCCTGCCGTTCTGGGTTACAACTGGCTGGTTCGTCGTAACAAATCCGCAATGGAAGACATCCGCTCGTTCAGCGCCGACGTTCACTCGGTTCTGGTTTCCGGCGTAATGTCGACCAGCGAAGCTGGCCGTGCTGCCGGCGCTAAAAAGATCGGATAAGAATCATGTCGATGTCCGTCGGCTCCGACAGCGGAGATGAAGATCAAGTAATGTCAGAAATCAACACGACGCCGCTCGTCGACATCATGTTGGTTTTGCTGATCATTTTCTTGATTACAAGTCCAGTTGTCCTCAAGCTGCAGAAAATCGATCTGCCGATTGAGGCCAATCAAGCCCTGCAAACCAAGCCAGAGAACGTTAACATCGTTGTTAACAAGGACGGCGAGATTTACCTGGGCCAGACCAGACTGAAAGACACGAACGAACTGTTCGATTATCTTAAAGTTGAAGCAGTGAAAGTACCGCAGCCGGAAGTACACGTTCGTGGCGACCAAGAAGCACGCTACGAATCGATCGGCCGGGTTATTTACACGACCCAACGTGCCGGGATCCAGAAGGTCGGCTTCATCACCGAACCGCCTGACAAGGGCTGATAGCGGCTGGCAGCGGCGTCCCGGCAACATGGGGATGCCACTGCCGGAAGCTGACCGGGCGGCAGTTTCGCCCGGTGCTTCGTTGGACTTCTTAAAGGAAACACTATGAGTATGAATGTCGGTTCGGGAAGCGCAGCAGGCGCGGATCCGGAACCAATGATGGAACTGAACATGACGCCCCTCATCGACGTGATGCTGGTGCTGATTATCATGTTGATCATCACGATTCCTAAGCAAAACCACTCGGTGAACCTGAACATGCCGGTCGGCACCCCGCCGCCACCGACAACCGAACCAGTGGTCGTCACGATCGATGTCGATTTTGATGGCACTATCTTGTGGGACAATCAGGTAGTACCTGATCGTAATACGCTGGAAGCCAAGCTGAGCAACGTTGCTGCGCAAGCAGACCAGCCAGAAGTGCATCTGCGTCCTAACAAGCTGGTGGAATACAAAGTCGTCGCCGGTGTGATGGCGTCGGCACAGCGTCTGGGCGTGACCAAAATCGGTCTGGTCGGCAACGAGCAATTCCAGTAAGCTGTAGCAATCAGGTTATCTTTACATCCGAATAGGCAGGACTTCCTGCCTATTCGCTTTTTACTGAAAGACTTTCTCATGTCCAAGTTTCGTCTCGCTCATCTCGGCCTCGTCATGGCCGCTATCGGTTTTACCGCAGCAACTCCCGTAATCGGCCTGGGCTCGCTGGCATACGCCGCGGACACCGTGCGTGCCGAAGTGGGCAAGCCACTGCAAGAAGCGCAAAAACTCGCTAGCAGCGGCAAAAACAAGGAAGCACTGGCCAAGCTGCGCGATGCCGACAGCGTCGGCGGCAAGACCGCCTTTGAAAGCTACCAGATCGAGCGCGTGCGCGCCTCGGCCGCAGCTGCCGCCGGCGATAACGGCACCGCCATCAAGGCTTTCGAAGCCGTCATCAATTCCGGCCGCCTGAGCGCCGCCGAAGCCCCCAAATTCACGCAAGCGCTGGCAGGCATGTACTACCGCGCCAAGGACTGGCCAAATACCATTACCTGGATCAAACGCTCGCTGAAAGACCGCGACGATGCGCAGATGCGCGAATTGCTGATCCAGACCTACTACGTCAGCGGCAACTACGCCGAAGCGGCCAAGGAACTGCAAGCGCGCGGCGGCAACTCGGAAGCGAGCCTGCAAATGCTGGCCAACATCCAGATGAAGCAAAACGACAAGGGCGGCTATGTGGCCACCCTGGAAAAACTGGCCGCCAGCTATCCAAAGACCAGCTACTGGGCTGACCTGCTGAACCGCGTCTCGGGCAAACCTGGCTTCTCGCAGCGCCTGGGCCTGGATGTCCAGCGCCTGCGCCTGGCCAACGGCCTGTTCACCAAGCCGTCCGAATACATGGAAATCAGCCAGCTGGCCCTGCAAGCAGGCAATCCTGGCGAAGCTTTGGCCATCATCGACCAGGGCTACAAAAAAGGCGTGCTGGGTACCGGCACCGATGCAGCCCGTCACCAGCGCCTGAAAGACCTGGCCCTGAAAACCCAGGCTGACCTGAAGGCCAGCGCCGCCAAGTCGGAAGCGGAATACGTCAAGAACAAGGACGCTGACAGCTTGAACAAGCTGGGCTTTGCCCTGGTCTACGATGGCCAGACCGACAAGGGTCTGGGGCTGATGAATGACGCCGTGAAAATGGGCACCGCCAAGTACGCGGAAGAAGGCAAGCTGCATCTGGGCATTGCTTACATGCACGCCGGCAAGAAGTCCAATGCAACGACGGCATTCAAGGCCGTCAAGGGCACGGATGGCGCGGCTGACCTGGCCCGTTACTGGACTTTAATGAACAAGTAATTGACATCGAACCCAAGCTACTGCGCGTCGCGCTTTGCGGCCTGTGATGCTCACCGTACTACGGTACGGTTGCGCTTCTCGGCCACAAATCACTGCCGCTCGCTACGCTTGGGTTCGACGTTGAAAGTGTATTGAATCAATACTAAAGCGTTGCCAGCACACCCGCCGGCAACGCTTTTTATCATTTCAGCAGGGAAATTACCCCTGTGCCCACCCTGCCGGGTGTGCATCCCCGAAACAGTCCGTATAATCCCCCTTTTGGCACAGTTTTTCATCAGATTCCTATGAAGGTATTCCGCGGACTTCCCAATGCCCAGGCACGAGCGCCTTGCGCTCTGACCATCGGCAATTTTGACGGTGTCCACATCGGCCATCAAGCCTTGCTGGCGCGCGTGCGCGGCGCGGCGACCGAACTCGGCATTGAAGCGGCCGTGATGACGTTCGAACCGCACCCGCGTGAATTCTTCGCGCAGCGCGCGGGCGACCTGTCGAAGGCGCCGCAGCGCATCGCCAACCTGCGCGACAAGCTGCAATCGCTGGACGACGCCGGCATAGACAGAGTCGTCGTCGAGCACTTCAGCGCGCAATTCGCCGCCTTGACGCCGCAGGAATTCACGGAAAAAGTCCTCGTCAGCGGCTTGCATGTGAAATGGCTGATGGTTGGCGACGATTTCTGCTATGGCGCCCGACGCGCCGGCGACGTCGCCATGCTGCAGGAAGCGGGCCGCGAATACGGTTTCCATGTGGAAACTTTGCCGACGGTGATGAATGGCAGCACGCGCATCTCGTCGTCCGCCGTGCGCCTGGCCCTGGCCGCCGGTGATTTCCCCCTTGCCACGCAGTTGCTGGGCCACCCGTACGCCATTTCCGGCCACGTCATCCACGGCCAGAAGCTGGGCCGTACCCTGGGCTTCCCCACCTTGAACCTGCGCGTGGCGCACCGTCCCGCCCTGTCCGGCATCTTCATCGTCCAAGTGCACGGCCTGGGGCCGCTGCCGCTGCCGGCCGTGGCCAGCCTGGGCGTGCGCCCTACCGTCGACGACAGCGGCCGCGTCTTGCTGGAAGTGCATCTGTTTAACTTCAATCTATCCTGCTACGGCAAGCTGGTACGCGTGGAGTTTTTGGAAAAGCTGCGCGACGAAGAAAAGTATGACGACTTGCCCACCCTGACGGCCGCCATCGAGCGGGACTCGAACCAGGCGCGCGCCTATTTTGAGAAGCGCAGCGGCGCCATTACCGCCACCGACCGAATTTGACGCCGGCCAACTCCGCCGCCTGGCGGCGCCTGTCGCCGCAAACCCGCTGCAAAAATATACTCCATACCATTAAAGAAGATTATGTCCGATCAAAACAAGCCAGCCACGCCCAAGCAGAACAAAAAGCCTGAAAGCAAATACCCGGTCAACATGACGGAAACCCCGTTCCCGATGCGCGGCGACATGGCCAAGCGCGAGCCGCAATGGGTACAGCAATGGCAAGACAAGAAGATTTACGAGCGCGTGCGCAAGGCTGCCGCCGGCCGTCCGAAATTCATCCTGCATGACGGTCCGCCGTACGCGAATGGCGACATCCACCTGGGCCACGCCGTCAACAAGATCCTGAAGGACATGGTCGTCAAGTCGCGCTCGCTCGCCGGCTTCGATGCGCCGTATGTACCTGGCTGGGATTGCCACGGCATGCCCATCGAGATCCAGATCGAAAAACTGCACGGCAAGAACCTGCCGACGGCCGAAGTATTGGAAAAGGCCCGCGCCTATGCGAATGTGCAGGTCGAACGCCAGAAGAAGGATTTCATCCGCCTGGGCGTGCTGGGCGAGTGGGACAACCCGTATCTGACCATGGCACACGGCAATGAAGCCGACGAATTGCGCGCGCTGGGCAAGCTGCTGGAAAAAGGCTATGTCTACCGCGGCCTGAAACCCGTCAACTGGTGCTTCGACTGCCAGTCGGCGCTGGCCGAGGCGGAAGTGGAGTACGCGGAAAAGCGCGATCCCGCCATCGACGTCGGGTTCAAATTCGCCGAGCCGGAAAAGCTGGCGGCCGCCTTCGGCCTGCCTTCCCTGCCGACGGATAACGGTTTCATCGTCATCTGGACCACCACGCCGTGGACCATCCCGTCGAACCAGGCGCTCAACGTGCACCCGGAAGTGAAATATGCGCTGGTGAAGACCGAGCGCGATGGCCAGCCGCTGCTGCTGATCCTGGCGCAAGACCTGGTCGTGGCCAGCCTGGCGCGCTTCAAGCTCGATGGCACGACGATCGCCACCTGCGACGGCGCGGCCCTGGCCGGCATCAGCTTCCGCCACCCGCTGCATGCCAGCGACGCCTTCTATGACCGCTTGTCGCCTTTGTACCTGGCCGAATACGTGACCACGGAAAGCGGCACCGGCGTGGTGCACTCGGCGCCAGCCTATGGCCTGGACGACTTTATCTCGTGCAAGGCGCACGGCATGAAGGACGACGACATCATCAAGCCCGTCATGGGCGACGGCAAGTTCGCATCGACCCTGCCCCTGTTCGGCGGCATGACCATCTGGGAAGCGTCGAAACCGATCTGCAACGCCTTGCGCGAAGCGGGCGCGCTGTTCGAAGTGAAGATGTTCGACCACAGCTACATGCATTGCTGGCGTCATAAGACGCCGATCATCTACCGCGCCACGTCGCAGTGGTTCGCCGGCATGGACGTGACGCCGAAGGACGGCGGAGCGACCCTGCGCGAGACGGCATTGAAAGGCATCGCCGACACCGAGTTCTTCCCGGACTGGGGCCAGGCGCGCCTGCACGGCATGATCGCCAACCGCCCTGACTGGACCTTGTCGCGCCAACGCCAGTGGGGCGTGCCAATGGCCTTCATCGTGCACAAGGAAACGGGCGACCTGCATCCGCGCACGCCGGAATTGCTCGAGCAGGTGGCCAAGCTGATCGAAAAGAACGGCATCGAGGCATGGCAGGCGCTGGACTTGCAAGACCTGATCGGCGACGAAGCGGTTATCTACGCCAAGAACAAGGACACGCTGGACGTGTGGTTCGATTCCGGCGCCACGCACCAGACGGTGCTGGGCGGCCCGCAAGGCCACGGTTCGCACTCGACGCAGCTGCAATTCCCGGCCGACCTGTACCTGGAAGGCTCGGACCAGCATCGCGGCTGGTTCCACTCGTCCCTGCTGGTGTCATCGATGCTGAATGGCCGTCCGCCGTACAAGGCCCTGTTGACGCACGGCTTCACGGTCGATGGCGAAGGCAAGAAGATGTCCAAGTCGCTGGGCAACACGCTGGCGCCGCAAAAAATCTCGGACACCCTGGGCGCGGACATCCTGCGCCTGTGGATCGCCTCGACCGACTACACGGGCGAACTGTCGATCTCCGACGAGATCCTCAAGCGCGTGACCGAATCGTACCGTCGCATCCGCAACACGCTGCGTTTCCTGCTGGCGAACACCTCGGATTTCAATCCGGCCACGGACGCCGTGCCGACGGCGGAGATGTTCGAGATCGACCGCTATGCGCTGGCCAACATGGCCTCGCTGCAAACGCAGATCGAGAACAACTACGCGCGCTACGAGTTCCACCCGGTGGTGTCGAAGCTGCAAACGTACTGTTCGGAAGACCTGGGCGGCTTCTACCTGGATATCCTGAAGGACCGTTTGTACACCTCCGGCCTGACGTCGCACGCGCGCCGCTCCGCGCAGACGGCTCTGTGGCACATCACGCAAAGCCTGCTGCGCCTGATGGCCCCGGCCCTGTCGTTCACGGCCGAAGAAGCGTGGGCCGTCTTCGCCGGCAGCGAAGCGTATGCTGCCAGCGATGAAACCATCTTCACGCAAACCTGGTGGCAACTGCCGGAAGTGTCGGATGCCGCCGACCTGCTGGAGAAATACACGGCCCTGCGCGCAGTCCGCACGGACGTCACAAAACAGCTGGAGGACTTGCGCACCTCGGGCGCCATCGGCTCCTCGCTGCAGGCGGAACTGACGATCAAGGCCGCGCCGATGAAGTACAAGCTCTTGACCACCCTGGGCGACGACTTGAAATTCGTCTTCATCACCTCGCAGGCAACGGTAGCCGAAGTGGCCGACGAAGCGGCCGAAGAGGTGGTCGTGACCGCGTCGACGGCGCAGAAGTGCGAGCGCTGCTGGCATTACCGCGCAGACGTGGGCACGGACGCCGCGCATGCCACCCTGTGCGGCCGCTGCGTCAGCAACCTGTTTGGCAAGGGCGAGGTTCGCCGCTTCGCTTAAAACGGTGCGGGGCGGGAATTCTTACCCGCTCCCGCACCGCTTCCCACCGCCGCTGCCCGCAAGAGTAGCGGCGGCTTTATCTTCCCTGGAAAAATATGGCCACTAAAAACCGTTTTTCATCGAAATCGTCATCCTCTTCGTCGCTGGTGCCCTGGCTGGGCATTGCCGCCATCGTCATCCTGTTCGACCAGATCACCAAGATCACGATCCTGAAGACTTTCCGCTATGCGCAAGAGATGGTCATCACCTCGTATTTCAACCTGGTGCTCGCGTATAACAAGGGCGCCGCGTTCAGCTTCCTGTCCGACCAGGGTGGCTGGCAGCGCTATTTCTTCACCGGCATCGCCCTCGCGGCGGCCATCTACATCATTTATTTGCTGAAAAAGCACGCCGGCCAGCGCATGTTTTGCTGGGCCCTGGCGCTGATCCTTGGCGGCGCACTGGGCAACGCCATCGACCGCCTGATCTACGGCCATGTGGTCGACTTCCTCGACTTCCACTGGAAAAGCTGGGGCCACTTCCCCGCCTTCAATATCGCCGACAGCGCCATCTGCATCGGCGCGGCCCTGTTCATCATCGATGAACTGCGCCGGGTAAACAAATAAACAAGCAGGAGAACGGCATGGAATTGTCCGGCAAAAAAATCGTCCTGGGACTTTCGGGCGGCGTCGCCTGCTACAAGGCGGCGGAACTGTGCCGCGCCCTGACCAAGGCAGGCGCCTCGGTGCAGGTGGTGATGACGGATGCGGCCAGCCATTTCATCACGGCCGTGACGATGCAGGCCCTGTCGGGCCACCCCGTGCACACGAGCCAGTGGGATGCGCGCATCGACAACAACATGGCGCATATCGATTTGACGCGCCATGCGGATGCCATCCTGATCGCACCGTGTTCGGCCGATTTTCTGCGCAAACTGGCGCATGGCGTGTGCGACGACCTGCTGTCGACCCTGTGCCTGGCACGTCCCTCCCACCTGCCTTTGCTGGTGGCGCCGGCGATGAACGTGGAGATGTGGCAGAACCCCGCCACGCAGCGCAATGTGCAGCAGCTGCGCGACGACGGCATCAAGCTGTTCGGCCCGGCCGCTGGCGAACAGGCGTGCGGCGAAACGGGCCTGGGCCGCATGCTGGAGCCGGAACAGCTCTTGACGGAGCTGATCGCCGCCTTCCAGCCGAAAGTGCTGGCGGGCAAGCGCGTGCTGGTCACGGCCGGTCCCACCTTTGAAGCCATCGACCCTGTGCGCGGCATCACCAATCTGTCCTCGGGCAAGATGGGCTATGCGGTGGCGCGGGCGGCGCGCGAAGCGGGCGCCGAAGTGCTGCTCATTTCCGGCCCCACAGCCCTGGACGCGCCTTTCGGCGTGCGCCGCATCGATGTGCAAAGCGCGCAGCAGATGCATGATGCGGTGCTGGCCCACGTCGACGGCCAGCATGTCTTCGTCGCCGTCGCCGCCGTGGCCGACTGGCGCGTGGCCAACGCCAGCGAACAGAAGATGAAAAAGCAGGCTGACGGCTCCGTGCCCGAACTGAAGTTTGCGCAAAATCCCGATATCTTGGCCACTGTAGCGGCACGCACCAACCTGGCCGGCTATCCCTACTGTGTGGGCTTTGCGGCCGAATCGGAAAACCTGGTGGAATTCGGCTCGACCAAGCGCGAAAAAAAGGGTATCCCTTTGCTGGTCGGCAATATCGGCCAGAATACGTTTGGCCAGGACGACAACACCATTATCCTGTTCGATGAAGATGGCCATACCGTGCTGCCGCGCGCCTCGAAACTGAACCTGGCGCGCCAGCTGATTTCGGAAATCTCGAAACGCCTCGCAAAAAATTCGCTCCTCAAGTAACCCTTTATACGACTTAGCTTAGTTAGTTAGATTAATGAAAAATATCGACATCAAGATCCTCGACGCCCGCATGAAAGAACTGCTGCCAGCCTACGCCACGCCCGGCAGCGCCGGCCTGGACCTGCGTGCCTGCATAGACGAGGCCATCACCATCGAAGCGGGACAGACGGTGCTCATTCCCACCGGCCTGTCCATCCACATCGGCGACCCGTCGTATGCGGCCATGATCCTGCCGCGCAGCGGCATGGGCCACAAAAACGGCATTGTATTGGGGAATCTGGTAGGCTTGATCGACTCCGATTATCAGGGCCAGTTGATGGTATCGACCTGGAACCGGGGCCAGAGCGCTTTCACGCTCAATCCCATGGAACGCCTGGCACAGCTGATTATCGTGCCGGTGCTGCAAGTGGGCTTTAACGTCGTCGAGGAATTCGGCGACAGCGAACGCGGTGTTGGCGGTTTCGGCAGCACCGGCAAACATTAAGGATTGTCTTATGCCAGGTTTTCGCCATCTGATCCCAGTCACGACTTCGCTGCGCCATCTGGCCTCGCCATTGCTGGTCGCTTGCGTTGCGCTTCTCTCTGCCTGCACCACGCCGACGACGAATGGCAACGGCCCGTTCAACGTCGTGCCGGCACCCGATGCGCCGGCCCTGACGGCGCAGCAAAGGGCGGCGCAGGAAGAACTGGTGAAGATGGTGGCGCTGCAGGACCGCCTGTCGAAAGTCTCGGCGCCCCTGCTGATCAACAATGCGGACCTGTGCAAGACGTATGCGCGCAACCTGCTGGGCTTCACGGCGCAGAATAAGTATTCCTACCCGGGCATCTATGCCGACGCGGCACAGGCAGCCCTCGGCTACGGCGAACAGATGCAGGTTTCGGGCGTGCTGCCAGGCAGCGGCGCCGCGCGCGCCGGCTTGCGCAAGGGCGACGGCTTGCTTGCCGCCGAAGGCAAGCCGCTGCCCGCCGGCCCGAAAGCGGAAGGCCCGTTCGGCGCCATCGTCGGCCCGCTGGCCTCCAAGAGCGCCAGCCTGAACATGACCATCGCCCGCGACGGCCAGCAGCAGGATCTGAAAATTCCCGTCACGCGCGCCTGCGCCTTCCGCGTCGCCCTGGGCAATGCGGACAATATCAACGCGTATTCGGACGGCGCGCGCATCATGCTTACGCGTGGCATGGTCAATGCGGCGCAAAATGACGAAGGCATCGCCTTCGTCATCGCCCGCGAAATGGCGCACAACATCCTCGACCACGCGCGCAGCCAGCGTTCGGCCGGCACGGCCGGCAGCATCATCGACAGCCTGGGCGCCGTGCAGCCCGACGTATCGATGCTGACGGGCGCCGCCGGTATCAAGGCCATGCCGCAGGAACTTGACGTGCAAGCCGACACCCTGGCCATCTACCTGCTGGCGCGCGCCGGCTACAACGTCGACAACGCCGCCCGCTTCTGGCAGCGCATGGCCACGCAAGTGCCGGCCTCGGTCGCCAACGGCTACACGGCCCTGCATCCGGGCACCAACTCGCGCATGGCTGCCATCAACCGCGCCGTCACCGACGTGCGCGCCAAGCAAGCGGCAAAGAAGCCGCTCAAACCTTAAGCACGGAGGCGCCTGACAAAACCAAGTTTGCTCAGGCGCCGGGGAAATTCGGGAAGTAGGTGCCCATGATCCAAGTAAGGGCGCCGCAGAACACCACGGCTAAAAACAGGACTATGAGCAGCTTGCCGAACTTGGGAATACCCTCTTCTTGCGTCTTGACTTCATTTGACATGAAAATTCTCCGCAGGGTGGTGGAACAGGTAGTATATCCACAATCTTGAATACTATTCCATACTTTGCCGCAAACATGCGGCATCACTCTCGCGGCCCATGGACAGCATCGACCTTGAAGTTCTGAAAACCAGCGCCGCCTGGCTCGCCGCCGGCCACCGCTGCGAACTCGTCACCGTCATCAAGACCTGGGGCTCCAGCCCCCGCCCCGTTGGCGCCACGCTAGCCATCTGCGACGATGGCACGGTGGTCGGTTCCGTGTCCGGCGGCTGTATCGAGGATGACCTGATCGACACCGTCCGCGTGCACGGCATCGTGCGCACGCTGCCGGACGTCGTCAGCTACGGCATCAGCGCCGACGAGGCGCACCGCTTTGGCCTGCCCTGTGGCGGCACCATCGAACTGGCCATCGAGCCGCTGCATGCGGGCAGCGGCGTGGCCGAACTGCTGGCGCGCCTGGAAGCGCATGAACTGGTCGAGCGCCGCCTCGACTTGCGCAGCGGCGTCGTCACCCTGCAGCGCGCTACACCGGGCGCCGTGCTGGCCCTGGAAGATGGCATACTCACCACGCAGCACGGCCCGCGCTGGCGCTTGCTGATCATCGGCGCCAGCCAGCTGTCGCGCTTCGTGGCGCAAATCGCCACGGCCATGGATTACCACGTCATCGTCTGCGACCCCCGCGAGGAATACAGCGGCGGCTGGAACGTGCCCGGCGTACCGCTGCTGCACGCCATGCCTGACGACCTCGTGCTGGATTTGAAGCTCGACAGCCGCAGCGCCGTCGTCGCCCTCACGCACGATCCCAAGCTCGACGACCTGGCCCTGATGGAAGCGCTCAAATCCCCGGCCTTCTATGTCGGCGCCATCGGCTCGCGCGCCAACAACGCCAAGCGCCGCGAGCGGCTGCTGCAGTTCGACGTCAGCGCGGAACAGCTGGCGCGCCTGCACGGCCCCATCGGCCTGTATATCGGCAGCAAGACCCCGGCCGAAATCGCCATTTCCATCCTGGCCGAGCTGACTGCAATCAAAAACGGCGTGCCCGACGCCCTGCAGATCCAGCACGCGGCGGCCTTGACGCCACCCGGCACCGATATCTGTGCGCGCTAAGGCAGAAAGCAAGAAACGGGATGCCCCAGCATCGCCCTCCTGATACCGTCCCTGACTTTGGCCCACCATGACCCTGCTGCACTGGACCCTCCCCCTGCCCGCCGGCTACCGCCGCGACGATGTCATCGCCTTCCACAGCCGTGACACGGAAGCCGTGGCCGAACAGCTCACGCCGACGGGCCTGCGCAAGGGCATCCTGCTGCAAGGGGTGCCTGTCGTGCTGGATGTGGCGTTCACGGACGATGCCGCTATCTGCCAGGCCGAGATTGACGACAACGACAATACCGTCGCCGATCTTCGAGCGCCCCTGCACGGCGCGCTGCTCAACATCCTCGGCCTGCGCATCGATCCGCAGCCATTCGCCCAACTGGCCGCCAGCGATCCGCTGCTGGCACCTTTGATCCGCGTCAACCCAGGCTTGCGCATCGTGCAGTCGGCCAGCCCCTTCGAGGCGCTGACCTGGGCCATCATCGGCCAGCAGATCAACCTGTCGTTCGCCATTTCCCTGCGCCGCACCTTCATTTTGCAGGCGGGCCGCAGGCACGGCAGCGGTTTGTGGTGCTACCCGGAGGCGCGCGACGTGGCGCAACTATCCGTCGAGGACTTGACGAGCCGCAAATTTTCGCGCGCCAAGGCGGAAACCGTGCTGCGCCTGGCGCGCCTGGTCGATGAGGGCGCACTGTCGCTTGAGTTGCCGGCGTCCGGCGACGTGGCGGCGATCTCGCAGGCACTGCTGGCCGTGAAGGGCATTGGCCCGTGGACCGTCAATTACGCGCTGCTGCGCGGCTACGGCTACGCCGACTGCTCGCTGCATGGCGACGTGGCCATTCGCGCTGCCCTGCAAAAGCTGCTCGGCGAAGAGAGCAAGCCGGACATGGCGCGCACGGAACAATGGCTGCGCCAGTACGCGCCGCACCGCACCATGGCCGCGGCCCACCTGTGGGCCAGCCTGCATGCGCCGGAAAAAAATAATTCACCAGAGCGGGAATAAACGGCGAGCGGCCAACGTCTATCCCTTGCAAGCCCTCAAAACCTCAAGGAGACCATCATGCGCTTTACTTCTTTTGCCGCCACCGCCCTGTTTACCGCCTTGTCCGCACCGCTGGCTTTCGCCGCCGACGTCATGCCCGCCAACGGCATGCTGGTCAACGCCACAGGCATGACCGTGTACGTCTTCGACAAGGATGTCGCCGACAGCGGCAAGAGCGCCTGCAGCGGCGGCTGCCTGGTCGCCTGGCCCGCCGTCATCGCCACCGACGCGACGCCCGCCGCGCCGTATGGCAGCATCAAGCGTGAAGACAACGGCGCCATGCAGCTGACCTACAAGGGCAAGCCCCTGTACCTGTACAAGGAAGACAAGAAGCCGGGCGACGTCGCAGGCGACAATTTCAAGAACGTGTGGCACGTCGTCAAGCCTTAAGCTACCCGCCCCCTCTCCACGATGACCATGCAAGAGGACAGCCGCCAGCTGCAAGCGTGCCTGCCAGGCCTGCGTCGCTATGCGCGCGCGCTGGTCGGTCCCCTGCACGCGGACGACCTGGTGCAGGACACCGTGGAGCGGGCCTGGCGCAGGCTGGCACAGTGGCAGCGGGGCAGCGAAATGCGCCCCTGGCTATTCTCCATCATGCACAATCTGCACGTGGATCACTTGCGCCGCCCCGGCCTGGCGCTGCAGGAGCTGGACGATGACACCGTGCTGCACGCCCCGGAGCACGCGCCGGGGCAAGCGATCGCCATCGGTGAAATGGATGCGGCGCTGGCTCGCTTGCCGCTGGGGCAGCGCGAGGTTATCCTGCTCGTCGCGCTCGAACAGATGCCGTATGAGCAGGTGGCGACTACCCTGGACATCCCCGTCGGCACCGTGATGTCGCGCCTTTCGCGCGGACGCGACAAACTGCGCACCCTGCTCGATGGCCGCCCTGCCGGCAGCCAAGGCAGCGGCCCACCCACCCTGAAAGTCGTGAAATGACAACGCAAGCCATCAGCGAAGCGCAATTGCACGCCCTGGCCGACGGCGTCCTGCCAGAAGACCAGCGCGCGGCCATCGACGCCCACCTGCGCGCGCACCCCGAGGACGCCGCCAGGGTGCACGCCTGGCGTGAACAGAACCAGCAATTGCGCGCCCTGTTCGACCCGGTGCTGGAAGAAACCTTTCCGCCGGCCTTGCTGCAAGCAGCGGCCCCGCCGGCGGCCAACCAAGCCTGGTACAGCCACGCCATGCAGGCGGCAGCAGCCATCGTGCTGGTGTTTGCTGGCGGCATGGGCGGCTGGCTGCTGCGCGGCGATGGAGGCGACATGCGGGTCGCCAGCGCCAGCCCCCTGACCCTGGCGCGCAGCGCCGCCATCGCCCATGCCGTCTACACGCCCGAGGTGCGCCACCCCGTGGAAGTGGGGGTCGAGCAAGAGGCACACCTGGTGCAATGGCTGTCGAAACGCCTGGGCAGCACCTTGCGGCCGCCTGTGCTGTCGCCGCTCGGCTATCACCTGATCGGCGGCCGCTTGCTGCCCGGCGATGGCGACGGCCCCGTGGCGCAATTCATGTATGAAGAGGGCACTGGCAAGCGCCTGACCCTGTACGTGGCCAAGGAGCGGGCCGGCAAGCAGGAAACGGCTTTCCGCTACACGCAAGAAAAGGACTTGAGCGTTTTTTACTGGATTGACGGCCAGCTCGGTTATGCCCTCTCGGCGAGCCTTCCCAAACAGGCGCTGGGCAAGATAGCCGACGCCGTGTATACGCAGTTGGAACAGCCTCGATAAGTACAGGTTAGCCCTTATGACAGCACCGGCGCGCGCCGTTGTGCGCGTGCGCCGGCCAGGTGGATGCAGCCGGCCACCAGGCCCAGTACGACACCAAACACCGCCACCCCCATCCAGCCATAACGCTGCATCAGCCAACCGCTGGCCGCGACGCCGGCGGCGCCGCCGATGAAGGTGGCCGTCATGTACAGGCTGTTGATGCGGCCCTGTGCAGTCGGATCGACGGCAAAGGCGCGCGTCTGGTTCGCTACCAGCGCAGCCTGCACGCCGATGTCGAGCACGATCACGCCGATCACCAGCAAGGCCAGCGACGAGGCGGCGCCCGCCAGCAGCAGGTAGGACAGCGTCACAATGGCGATGCTCAGGCCGATGACCGTGCGCGAACCCAGTCTGTCAGCGGCCCTGCCACCGAGGGTGGCGGCCAGCGCGCCGGCCGCGCCGATGATGCCGAAGGCGCCGGCCCAGGCGCTGCCCAGGTGCCATGGGCCGTTGGCCAGCAACGACGCCAGGTTGACCCAGAACGCATTGAAGCATGCCCACAACAGCGCCTGGATCAGCATGGCTTCGCGCAGGGGGCGATGGTCGCGCGCCAGTGGCCACAGCGATGCCAGCAAGCGCCCGTAAGACAGGTCCGTGCCGGGTTTCCCGCGTGGCAGCAAGGCGGCGGCCGCGATCCACACGGGCACCATGAACGCTGCTTCCATGGCGTACACGACGCGCCAGCCCCAGGAATCGCCCACCACGCCGGCGACCGTGCGTCCCAGCAGGATGCCCACCATGATGCCGCTGACCACCGTCCCGACGGAACGGCCGCGCTCACCGGGTGGCGACATGCTCGCGGCGAGCGGCACCAGTTGCTGCGGCACGCAGCTGACGATACCCAGGCCAAACGATGCAACGATCAGCGCCCAGATGCCGGGCGCCAGCGCCGCCGCCAGGGCGCAAACGAAGGCCAGCGCGATCTGCCCCAGTACCAGGGTGCTCCGGTCGAATCGGTCGCCCAACGGCAGGAGCAGGGCCAACCCCGTGGCAAAGCCCAGCAGCGCCGCGCCGGCGACCAGATTGACGGCCGCCAGGTCGACGCCCAGGCCGGACTGGATCAGGGGCAGGATAGGCTGGGTGCAATAGATGTTAGTGATCACCGCGCCGGCGATCACCGCCATCATGAGGATCTTGCCGCGCGGCGCGGGCGTCACAGTGTGTACATTGGGCGGGGGATTGGGCGTGGGGCGCATGGCGCTGTCCTTTCTAATTGCCGCGGCAACATGCCGCAGCGAAGGAGACCAGCTTATCTACTTGCACCTGCAAAGAGAATCCCATAAGATTGAGAATCATTCTTCCAAATATTGATAGGCTGTCTATGAGAACAGGATGAGAACAAACCATGGATAGGTTGGAATCGATGAGCATCTTGCTGGCGGTGGTGGACGCGGGCAGCCTGTCGGCCGCCGCGCGCCGCCTCGGCATGCCGCTGGCCACTGTCAGCCGCAAGGTGGCGGCGCTGGAAACGCACCTCAACACGCGCTTGCTGCACCGTACGACACGCCAGTTGTCGCTGACGGAGGCCGGCCTGTCCTACGTGGCCGCGTGCCGCCGCATCCTCGAAGAGATCAGCGAAGCGGAGCGCACGGCGACGGGCGAATATGCGGCCCCGAAAGGCGAGCTGACGATCACGGCACCCGTCGTATTCGGACGCCTGCACATCGTGCCCGTAGTGGCGGCGTTTCTCGCCCACTATCCGGATATCGAGATCAAGCTCGTACTGACCGACCGCGTCCTGCATCTGATGGAAGAGCAGGTCGACGTGGCAGTGCGCATCGGCGACCTGCCCGACAGCAGCTTCATGGCGACGCGGGTCGGCACCGTGCGCCGGGTCGTCTGCGCCAGTCCCGGCTACCTGGCCACGCATGGCGCGCCAACTGCGCCGGGCGACCTGGCGGCGCATGCCTGCATTAGCTTCGAGGTGCTGGAATCGCGGCGCGCCTGGGTCTTCGGCACGGGCAAGGCTACGCAGTCCGTGCCCGTGCACTCGCGACTCGCCGTCAATACGGTGGACGCGGCGATTGCCGCAGCCACCCTGGGCGCGGGCGTGATCCGCGTGCTATCGTATCAGGTCATGGACGCCCTGCGCGACGACAGGCTGCGCATCGTGCTCGCACCGTTCGAAGCGGCGCCCTTGCCCGTCAGCCTGCTGCACAAGGGACAAACGCCGCTGCCGTTGAAATTGCGCGCCTTCCTCGATTTCGTCACGCCGCTGTTGCGCGCGGTGGAACTGAACTTCAGCCCAGCGCGCGTTTGAGTTCCGCATACGCGTCGACCAGTCGCTCCTTTGAATAGCAGCGATTGAGGCCACTGGGATTGGGCAATATCCACACGCGCGCTCCGCCGAAGCGCTCTGGCTGTTCGCCCCACTCCAGCTGGCGTTTTCCCGTCATCGCCGCGTAGGCAGCCTTGCCCAGGAAGGCGATCCACTGCGGCTGCATCAATACCAGTTTATGCTGCAGGCCCGCCGCCGCTTGCGCGAACTCCTCCACCCCCACCTGGTCCGCGCGGCTGGTCGGGCGCCCGACGGCCGCAGTCAAACCCAGTCCGAAACCGAGCACACTGGCATCGTCTTGCGGCGACACCAGGTGCGGCGTGAAGCCGGCCAAGTGCAGCACGGGCCAGAAGCGGTTACCACGGCCGAGAAAATGGTGGCCGGCCGCCGCCGCGTCCACGCCGGGATTGAGGCCGCAAAAAACCACTTGCAAGCCGGGCGCCAGGATGTCCGGCAATCCTTGCGCCGGTGTCATGTGTACCATAGAAAATTCCAATATCAGGAGCCGCAGTATAGAAGACCTTGCGCCGGCATGTGCCAGCCTGGCCTGCCGCCACCGGTCCCACGCCCTGCAGCGCAGGACGGCTGGTGCTACCATCCCGTACTGATGCGCTCATCCGTTTGGCGGATGGCCGTCGCGCTTCCCCGTACCATCCCCACCCCGAGGAATAAACATGACGACCCTGACCATCAATGGCAAGCAGCACGATCTTGCCCTGCCTGACGACACGCCCCTGCTGTGGGCCCTGCGCGACGAACTGGGCATGACCGGCACCAAATTCGGCTGCGGCATGGCCCTGTGCGGCGCCTGCACCGTGCACCTCGATGGCGACGCCATCCGCTCCTGCGTGACGCCCGTATCGGCCGCTGCAGGCAGGAAGATCACCACCATCGAAGCGGTGGGCGAAGACAAGGTCGGCCTGGCCCTGCAGCAAGCCTGGCAGGAACACGGCGTGCCTCAATGTGGCTACTGTCAGGCTGGGCAGATCATGTCGGCCACGGCCCTGCTGCACAAGACGCCAGCGCCGAACGACCGGCAGATCCGCGAAGCGATGAGCGGCAACATCTGCCGCTGCGGCACTTACACGCGCATCCACGCGGCCATCAAGCAGGCCGCGACCAGCATCAATGCGAAAGGAGCGGCCAAATGAGCATCCTTGAGAATATCTCCGTCCCCGCTTCGCCTGCGCGGCGCAACTGGCTCAAGGCCGCTGGCGCGCTGGCCGGTTTGAGCCTGGTGGCCGGCCCCTCCGGCCTGGTGATGGCGGCCGACGCCGTCAAATACGGCGGCGACAATATGGCTGGCGGCGTGGTCGACGACACCCTTGTCTTCCTGTCGGTCGGTGCCGACGGCATTGTCACCATCGTGGCGCACCGCTCCGAAATGGGCCAGGGCATCCGCACCAGCCTGCCCATGGTCGCTGCCGACGAACTGGGCGCCGACTGGGCGCAGGTGCGCGTGCAGCAGGCGCCCGCCGACGAGGCGCGCTACGGCAGCCAGGATACGGACGGTTCGCGCAGCATGCGCCACTCGTTCCGCGCCATGCGTCACGTGGGCGCCACGGCGCGCCTGATGCTGGAAACGGCGGCGGCCGTGCGCTGGGACGTGCCCGTGACGCAAGTCAAAGCCGCCAACCACGCGGTCGTGCATGCAGCCAGCGGACGCTCGCTGTCCTTCGGCGCGCTGGCCGAAGAAGCGGCCAAATTGCCAGTGCCGCCGCGCGCGCGCATCAGCCTGAAAACGGCGGGCGAGTTGCGCTACATCGGACAAACCAGCACGCGCGGCATCGACCTGCATGACATTGTCACAGGCAACACCCACTTCGGCATTGACACGCGCCTTGATGGCATGGCGTATGCCGTCATCGCCCGTCCTCCCGTATTTGGCGGCAAGCTGAAAAGCGTGGACAAGACGGCGGCGCTGAAAGTGCCTGGCGTGCTGCGCATCGTCGAACTGGCGGGCAGTCCGCCGCCGGCCATGTTCAATCCGCTGGGCGGCGTGGCCGTCATCGCCAGCAACACCTGGGCTGCCATCAAGGGCCGCGAAGCGCTGGTGCTGGAATGGGAGGATGGCCCGAACGGCAGCTACGATTCAAAGGCATTCCGCAAGACGCTGGAAGCGGCCGTGCGCCAGCCGGCCAACCCCGCGCGCGACCAGGGCAAGACTGTGGACACCCTGGCCGCCGCTCCCGCCGCGCGCAAATTCAGTGCCGAATACTATCTGCCACACCTGGCCCACGCCACCATGGAGCCACCCGCCGCCACCGTGCGCATCGCCAACGGCAAGGCCGAAGTGTGGGCCTGCGTGCAGGCGCCGCAGGCCACGCGCAGCAACGTGGCCAAGGCACTGGGCCTGGCGTACGACGACGTGACCGTGCACGTGACCCTGCTGGGCGGCGGCTTCGGGCGCAAGTCGAAACCCGATTTCGCCGTCGAGGCGGCGCTGCTGTCCAAGGCCATGGACGGCGCGCCCGTCAAGCTGACGTGGACGCGCGACGACGACCTGCAGCATGATTACCTGCATACGGTGTCCGTCGAACGGCTGGAAGCAGCGCTGGACGCCAAAGGCATGCCGACGGCCTGGCTGCACCGCACGGCCGCGCCCACCATCACCTCGACCTTTGCCGCCGGCGCGAACAAGCAGGCGCCGTTCGAGCTGGGCATGTCGGCCATCAACGTGCCGTTCGCCATTGCGAACATCCGCGTCGAAGTGCCGGAAGTGCCGGCCCACACGCGCATCGGCTGGTTCCGGTCCGTGTCGAATATCCCGCACGCGTTTGCCATCCAGTCGTTCACGGCCGAACTGGCGCATGCGGCAAAGAGGGACCACCGCGACTACCTGCTGGCATTGCTGGGCCCTGCGCGCAAGATCAAACCGGCCGACCTTTCCGATGCCTGGAACTATGGCGAAGACCCGGCGAAGTATCCGGTAGACATCGGCCGCATGCGCCACGTGATCGAGCTGGCGACAGCCAAGGCGGGCTGGGGCCGCAAACTGCCCAAGGGACGGGGACTGGGCCTGGCCGTGTCCTACAGCTTTGTCACCTATGTGGCGGCCGTGATCGAAGTGGAGATCAACGCGGCCGGTGAAGTCATCGTGCCCAGGGTCGATATCGCCATGGATTGCGGACCGCAGATCAACCCGGACCGCGTGCGCTCGCAGATCGAGGGGGCCTGCATCATGGGCCTGTCCCTGGCCATGAGCGGCGAGATCAGCTTCAAGAATGGCCGGGTCGAGCAAAGCAATTTCCACGACTATAGCGTGCTGCGGGCCGCCGACGCGCCACACGTGATCCACACGCACCTGGTACCGGGCACCCTGGACATGGAGCTGGGCGGCGTGGGCGAACCGGCCACGCCGCCCATCGCGCCCGCCCTTTGCAACGCCATCTTCGCGGCCACGGGCAAGCGCATCCGCGCCCTGCCTGTGGGCATGCAGCTGGCGAAGAAAGCCTAGGACCTAGACGCGCCGCGCGGCGGGCAACTGCAACAACAGCGCTAGGGCGGCGACAAAAGCGGCGCCCGCCGCCAGCAGCCACATGGGCCAGTCCAGCAGGAGCAGCAAGCCGCCTGCGGCGGCGCCGATGGCGCTGCCCAGGTACAGCGCCGATTCATTGAGGGCGATGGCCAGGTTGCCATCGCCCTGCCGCGTGCGCGCGGCCAGCAACTGCTGGTTCTGCGGCACTTGCAGGGCCCAGCCAGCCGCGCCCCACAGCGCAATCGGCGCCAGCATCAGCCACGCCGACCAGCTGGCCGCCAGCGGGAGCGCGCACAGGGCCAGCGCCAGCAGCAGCAAAATGAACCAGCTCAGCTTCGGCGCCGCCATCTTGTCCGCCCACGGCCCCACCAGCACGCTGCCCGCGATGCCACCCGCGCCCCAGGCCCACAGGAAGGGCGTGGCGGAGATCGGCGCACCGTGCGCGGACCATGCCAGCAGCGGCGCAATAAACGTGTACATGCCCAGGCTGGCAATGGCCGCCAGCAGCGACACGAGCAGGATGGCCAGCACCTGCCCGTCGGCAAGCAAGGCCAGCTTGCGGCGCAGCGAGATCGCCGGCACTGCCGGCAACGCGGGCAGCTTCCACAACAAGCCCGCCAGCGCCAGCGCGCCGAGGATGGCGACCAGCCACAGGGCCGCGGCCCAGCCCAGCTGCTGCGCCAGCAACAAGCTCAATGGCACGCCCAGCACCGTGCCGCCCGCCATGCCGCCCATGATCACACCGATGGCCTTGCCCCGCTGCTGCGGCGCCGACACGCCCGCCGCCGCCGCGATGCCCAGCGCCAGATAGACGCCCGCACCGATGCCGGCGATGGCGCGCCATGCCAGCAAACCGCTGAAACCAGGCGCCAGCGCGCTGGCACCATTCGCCAGCGCGAACACGGCCAACGCCCACAACAGGCCGGCGCGCTGCGCGCGCGCCGGCAGCAGGGCCACGGCCAGGGGCGAACCGAGGCCATAGGCCAAAGTAAACGCCGTCACCAGTTGCGCGGCCATCGCCAGGGAGACTGAAAATGCGCTGGCAAGCATCGGCATCAGGCCCGCCGTCACATACGACGCCATGCCCAGCGCGAACGCGCCCATGGCAATCAGGTAGACGGTGGCGGGCAGCGCGGTGGTGGCAGGCGCTACGGCACCGGAGGAGGAAGAATCAGACATGGGCACGCTTTCAGGAAGAAAGCTGGCATTCTGGAATACAATATAAACAATTACAATTTAACTGTTTATGCTATTACTGATAGCAACAGGCTCACAGGAAAGACCGCACCATGCGCACTTTGGCCCGCACCCGCCACGAACTGGCCGCCTACCTGCAGGCGCGGCGTGCGCGGCTGTCGCCCGAAGATGTCGGCCTGCCCGGCGGCGGGCGGCGCAGGACGCCAGGTTTGCGCCGCGAAGAGGTGGCGGCGCTGGCCGGCGTGGGGCTGACCTGGTACACCTGGCTGGAGCAGGGGCGCGACATCGGCGTCTCCAGCACCTTCCTCGACAAGCTGGCGCAGGTGCTCAAGCTGGATGCGGGCGAGCGCCGCCACCTGTTCCTGCTGGCGCATGCGCGTCCACCGGCAGAAGAGGGCAAGACATTTTGCGTGGTGCCACCGCTGGTGCGCCGCTTGATGCACGAACTGGCGCATCCGGCCTATGTGCTCAACCTGCGCTGGGACGTGCTGGCGTTTAACGGGGGAGCCGATGCCCTGTTTGGCTTCGGCGCGCATGCTGCCTCAGGCCGCAATCTGCTGTGGCTGCTGTTTACCGATCCGCTGCTGCGCTCTCGCATCGCCGGCTGGGAAGAGCAGGCGCCGCTGATGCTGTCGAGCTTTCGCCGCGACTACGCGCGCGCCACACAGGAAGCCGATATCCACGCGCTGGTGGAAGACCTGGAAAAAGTGTCGCCCGAGTTCAAGCTATGGTGGCGCCGCCACGACGTGCACGCGCCGTGCGCCGGCGTGCGCCAGCTGAACATCGACGGCGAGGAGCTTGCCTATGAGCACACTTCGCTGACCATCGATGCGGACCGCCATTTGAGGCTGGTGGTGTATGCACGCCAGGCGCAGGAGTAAACACTAGCGCACAACGAAAAAACCGCTGACCCTCTTGCGAGGAGCCAGCGGCTTCGAATTGGTTGCGGGGACAGGATTTGAACCTGTGACCTTCGGGTTATGAGCCCGACGAGCTGCCAGACTGCTCCACCCCGCACTTGAATTATATACCAGATTGTTGCGCGGCGTAAAGGGCATGATTTGACAATGTCATTCCCGCCCCGCCCCGCCTCGCAGAGTGTGGCTTGGGCTAGAAATGGAAAAAGCCGCTGATCTTTTGCAAGAGTCAGCGGCTTTCCGGTATTGGTTGCGCGGACAGGATTTGAACCTGTGACCTTCGGGTTATGAGCCCGACGAGCTGCCAGACTGCTCCACCCCGCACTCGAATTATAAGGGCAAACGGGCGACTTAGGCAATAGCTATCTCACCTTGGACTGCAATAGAGCCATTAAATTAAAAGTGCGTGAAAAAATCCGGCCAATTGCCGGTTGGCATTGTGTCCGCCCGCCACGCCACGGCGCACGCAATCGGTGTACAGTAAGCGTTACACTAGCGTCTAAGCCCATGCCATCCCTTTTCCAAGCCAGCCCATGAAATTCTGCTCCGAATGCGCCCATCCTGTCAGCCTGTCCATTCCGGAAGGCGACAACCGTCCGCGCTACGTCTGCACCAACTGCGACGCCATCCATTACCAGAACCCGAAAATGGTGGTCGGCTCGATTCCCGTATGGGAAGAGGATGGCCAGCTGCAGGTCTTGCTGTGCAAGCGGGCCATCGAGCCACGCCTCGGTTACTGGACGCTGCCGGCCGGCTTCATGGAAAACGATGAAACGACGTCCGACGCGGCCGAGCGCGAAACGGTGGAGGAAGCGGGCGCCAATATCGAGCTGGGCCCCCTGTTTTCGCTGCTCAACGTGCAGCGCGTGCACCAGGTGCATTTGTTCTACCTGGCGCGTTTGCGCGACCTCGATTTCGCACCGGGCATCGAAAGCCTGGAGGTGCAGCTGTTTACGGAAGCGCAAATTCCCTGGGATGACCTGGCCTTCCCCACCATCCGCGCCACCCTGGAACTGTACTTTGCCGACCGCGTGAAAATCCGCGAAGGCGGCAGCTACGGTGTCCATACAGGCGACATCACGCGCCCGATGGCGCGTACGGATGCCGAGTAAGCCTCCACCAACTGCCACCTTTATCGCCGCATGATTCCCTGGCTCGACATCCACACCCCGTTCCCCGACGTCTCGCGCGCCCTCACCGATGAAGCGCCCGGCCTGCTGGCGGCCGGCGCCGACCTGTCGCCCGCGCGCCTGCTCGACGCCTACCGGCACGGCATCTTCCCCTGGTTTTCCGAAGGCCAGCCCATACTCTGGTGGAGCACCGATCCGCGCATGGTGCTGATGACGGAGGATTTCAAGGTCTCCGACAGCCTGCACAAGGCCATCCGCAGGGTCGAGCGCAGCGCCGCCACGGACGGGCGCTGGCAGCTGCGCTTCGACGGCGATTTCGACGCCGTCATGCGCGCCTGTGCGGCGCCGCGCAAGGATGGCCCGGGCACCTGGATTTCCGAAGAGATCATCGCCGGCTACACGGGCTTGCACAAACTGGGTTACGCGCATTCGTCGGAACTGTGGCTGGACGGCGAACTGGTGGGCGGCGCCTATGGCGTATCGATCGGGCGCATGTTCTATGGCGAATCGATGTTCGCGCGCGTCTCGGATGGCTCGAAGATTGCGCTGGCGCAACTGGTACGCTTTTTAAAAGCACGCGGCGTGACCATGATTGACTGCCAGCAAGAAACAAAACACCTGGCCTCGCTGGGCGCAGCGCCCATTTCGCGCGCGCGCTTCCTGGCCCATGTACGCGTCGCCATTGAAGCAGCGCAAATCACCGACTGGCATGCTGCACCACCGGCATAAAAAAGTTATGATAGCTTCACACAGACATCCATTGCTGCGGCCAGACCAGACAGGATCAGCATGACGCACCTGAACGAACTACCGTTTGCCACCTTGCAGTTCTACACGACGGCGCCCTACCCGTGCAGCTACCTGGACGACCGCCAGGCCCGCTCGCAGGTGGCCACGCCTTCGCACCTGATCAACAGCGACGTGTATTCGGAACTGGTGCGTAACGGCTTTCGCCGCAGCGGCATTTTCACCTACCGCCCGTATTGCGACGGCTGCCAGGCCTGCATCCCCGTGCGCGTGGTGGCGCAATCATTCACGCCCAACCGCAACCAGCGCCGCGCCTGGAGCCGGCATGCCGACCTGCAGGCGGGCGTGGCCACCCTGTCCTTTCTTGACGAGCACTACGAGCTGTACCTGCGCTACCAGAGCACGCGCCACGCGGGCGGCGGCATGGACCAGGACAGCCGCGACCAGTACGCGCAATTTTTGCTGCAAAGCCGTGTCAACACGCGCCTGGTGGAATTCCGCGAGCCCGATGGCACGCTGCGCATGGTCAGCATCATCGACGTGCTGGCCGACGGCCTGTCGTCCGTCTACACTTTTTTTGATCCCGACGTGCCGGGTGCCTCATACGGCACCTACAACGTGCTGTGGCAAATCGCCCAGGCGCGCGAACTGAACCTGCCGTATATCTACCTGGGTTACTGGATCGCGCAAAGCCCGAAGATGGCCTATAAAATCAACTTCAAGCCACTGGAAGCGCGCATCAAGGGGCAGTGGGTAATCCTGTAACCCCGGGGTCAAGCAATGGTGTCGGATTACGCTTCGCTCATCCGACCTACAGGGTGAATCGAACAGTGCAAGGCAGGTCGGATTAGCGCAAGGCGCGTAATCCGACACATTGTTGGCGGCACACGTCGGATTACGGTGCTTCGCGCCTAATCCGACCTACTTGCTCTTGTCCGGAAACGCAGGACGTGCAGGCTGCACGGGCGGGTTCTTCGCCAGTTCGGCCTGGATCACCTCGATCGCCTTATCCAGCTGCGGATCGCGGCCGGCGATGACGTCGGCTGGCGTCTGCTCGACTTCGATATCGGGTGGCACGCCTTCGTTTTCCACGCCCCAGCCGTTTTCGCGCGTCCAGAAGGCCAGGTTCGGTGCCGTGATGAAGCCGCCGTCCATCAGTACGGGGAAGCCCAGCACGCCCACCAGGCCGCCCCAGGTGGCCTTGCCGATCAGCGGGCCCATGTTGTTTTTGCGGAACATCCACGGCAGCAGGTCGCCGCCCGAGCCGGCCGTCTCGTCGATCAGCATGGCGCGCGGCCCCTGGATGGAGGCCGACGGCGTCTTCATGTCGGCGCCGTAACGCATGGTCCACCAGGCGATTTCCTTCTTCTGCAGGATCTCGATATAGTAATCGGCCACGCTGCCGCCGCCATTGAAACGCTCGTCGACGATGATGGCCTGCTTGTCCGCCTGCGGGAAGAAATAGCGCTTGAAGTAGGTGTGGCCCAGGCCTGCCGTATTGGGTACGTACACGTACGCCACCTTGCCGCCGGTTGCCGCATTGACCTTGCGCATATTGCCTTCGATCCAGTCGCGGTTGCGCAAGGCATCCTCCGTCGGCACGGGCACCACGGTAATCGTGCGCGCGCCCTTGCCGTCGGCCGATGGCCCCACCGTCAGGTCGATGGCTTTGCCAGCCGTGTTTTCAAACGCGCTGTACAGATTGGTGGGCGGCAACAAAGGACGGCTATCGACGGCCAGCAGGTATTCGCCCGCCTTCACATTCAGGCCAGGCTCCGTCAGCGGCGCGCGCAGGGCCGGGTTCCAGTTCAAGCCGCCATACACCTTCTTGAAACGGTAATGGCCGTCGCTGACCTCGTAATCGGCGCCCAGCAATCCCCCCGGCACCTTCTTCGCCTCGATAAAATCGTCGCCGCCGCCACCGCGGTGGTGGCCCACGGCCAGTTCGCTGCACATCCACTGGATCAGGCGGTTCAGGTCGGCGCGGCTGGACAGCTCGGGCAGGAAGACGGCGTACTTGTCGCGCATGGCCTTCCAATCCACGCCATGCATGCCCGGATCATAGAAATAGTCGCGGTTGATGCGCCACACTTCATTGAAAATCTGCGTCCATTCGGCGCGCGGGTCGGCTTTCACTTCGATGGCGTCGACCTTGATCTTGCCCTCCCCCGGCGCCAGCAGCTTGCCCGTGGCGGAGCCCATGGCCCAGTTGTCCTTTTGACGGTACAGCAGCTTCTTGCCGTCGGCCGACACTTCGAAATCATCGGCCTCGGCCACCACAGTTTCCGCCTTGCGCTCCTTCAAATCAAAGCGCTGCACGGCCTTCTTGCCGTCGCTTTCGCGCAGCAGGAATATCTGCCCCGCAGCGCCAGCGGCCAGGCTGGAGAACTGCGCGGCCGGAAGCGGCAGGTCGACGATGCGCGTGGCGATGCCGTCAAAATCGATGACTATCGGCGCCACCGGTGCCACGGCCACTTTCGGATCGTCGCGGCCCGTCTTCGGATCGACCTTCGGTTCGCTCTTCGCTTCCGGTTCCGCCTTCGCCGTGTCTTTTTTGTTCTCTGCGCTGGCGGCCTTTTCCTCGTCGCTTTCCTTGATCAGCGGCGACGGCAAATCGCGCCGCAGCACGGCCATCCATACGGTGCGCGTCACCAGGTTGTCTTCATTCTGCTGCGAGAACCAGTTGTTGCTGGGGCCTGCATTCGTCGAAGCGAAGAAGTACAGGTATTTGCCGCTCTTGTCGAACACGGGCTGGGCCACGTCGGACAGGCCATCGGTCACGGGCATCGACTTGTTCTGCTCGATGGAATAGATATACGCGCTGCGCGTGTAGGTGGGCGAATTGAGCGTGTAGGCCAGCCAGCGCGAATCGGGCGCCCACGAGGCGCGCATGCTCTTGTCGACGCCATACATCGGTTCTGTGGCGACCTTTTGCAGCTTGCCCGTGCCGACGTCGATCACGTACATGCTCCAGCCATTGTCGGCAAAGGCAATCTTCTTGCTGTCGGGCGACCAGACGGCGTTGTCGTAAAAGCCGCTGCCATTGAGCTTGAATTTTTTCACCGCGCCCTTGCCGTCCTGGGCCCGCACATGCAGCGCGTATTCGCCCGACTCGTCCGAGAAATACGCGACAGAGCGGCCATCGGGCGACCAGATGGGCGTGCGCTCGTGGGCGCCGGCCGTCTGCGTCAGGTTGCGCACGTCGCCCTTGTCGGCGGGGATGGTGACGATCTCGCCCCGATACTCGAAGGCGACCCTGGCGCCCGATGGCGAAATCGAGGCGTCGCGGATGTATTTCGCGTTCTTGACCCAGCGCGGGCGTGTCTGCCCCAGGTCGCTGGCCACGGCGATACTCAGCTTGCGCGCCTGGCCGCTGGCGATGTCAAACGAGTGCAGATAGCCAGCCTGCTCGTAGACGATGGTGCCATTCGCCGCCGAGGCATTCAGTACGGGGAAATCCGCATGCTGCGTCAGCTGGCGCACGGCCTTGGTCTTCACGTCGTACGCAAACAGGTTGAATTCGCCGTTGCGGTCGGAGCGGAAGTACACGGTGTCCTTGATCCAGATCGGGTCGACGTCGTTCGAGCGCGTGGTCGGCTGGGGGATTTTCTCGATGGATTTATCGCTGGAGGAAAACAGCCACAGCCAGGAATTGGTGCCGCCCCGATAACGCTTCCACTGCTTGAAAGCGGGCATCAGGGGGTTGTACGCAATGCGCTTGCCGTCCGGAGAATACGTGGCGCGCGATGCGTTGGGGATTTCCAGCTGGGTTTCTACTCCGCCCGTCACCGGCACCGTAAACAGCTTCTGGAAGCGGTTGTTGAAGGCGGCGCGGGGCGAAGTGAACATTACGGCCTGGCCATCGGGCGTGAACGATTGCGCCAGGTCAACGCCTGGGTGGAAAGTCAGGCGGCGTGGCACGCCGCCCGCCGCCGCGATCACATACACGTCGACATTGCCGTCGATGTTCGCGCTATACGCGATCTGGCTGCCGTCGGGCGAGAAGACGGGATTGGACTTGTCGCCCAGGTCGGAAGTGAGGCGCCGCGCGCCGCCGCCGTCCAGGTTGGACAGCCACAGATCGCCCGCATAGATGAAGGCGATATGCCGGCTGGAAACGGCCGGTTCGCTCAGCATGCGGGTGTCTTGCGTATTGGGCAGGGCCAGGGCCGGGTGGCTCAGCAGCAGTGCGCTGGCGGCCGCGATGGCCGTCAAGATGCGTGTCTTTTTCAATCGATGTCTCGCTTATGAAGTCAACAGAACAGAGAAGAAACAGGAAAGTCCAAGGTCGAATGCAAATTATCAAGATCTCAATATTGCATTTCACCAACAGGAACTATACACCCGGCAGCCGCGCGGAACACGGTAAAATACGGCACTTATTTCGCGCGCAGCCAGCCCTCCCCGGTAGCCCGCACACCTACTCAAAGCGCCCCATGTCTGAAAAATTCCTGTACTCCCTCGCCCGCCCGCTGCTGTTTTCGATGGATGCCGAAGCGGCCCACCATCTCACCCTGCCCGCCCTGAAACGCGCTAGCGCGCTGGGCCTGACGAAGCTGGCCGGCAAACCTGCCGCCGACCCGCGCACGGTGATGGGCATCACCTTCCCGAATCCCGTGGGCCTGGCAGCCGGCTTGGACAAGGATGGCGCCTACATCGACGCGCTGGCCGACCTGGGTTTCGGCTCCATCGAAGTCGGTACCGTCACACCGCGCGCGCAAGCGGGAAATCCGAAACCGCGCATGTTCCGCCTGCCGCAGGCGCAAGGCATCATCAACCGCATGGGTTTTAACAATGGCGGCGTGGACGCCTTTGTGGCGAATGTGCAGGCGTCGAAGTTTTACCAGGACCGCGCCGGCGTGCTGGGCCTGAACATCGGCAAGAACGCCGACACGCCCATCGAGCGGGCGGCCGACGACTACCTGCTGTGCCTGGAAAAAGTCTACCCCTACGCCAGCTATGTGACGGTGAATATCTCCTCGCCGAACACCAAGAATCTGCGCCAGCTGCAGGGCGCGTCCGAACTCGACGCCCTGCTGTCGCAACTGAAGGAAGCGCAGGCGCGCCTGGCGGACAAGCACAAGCGCTACGTGCCGCTGGCCCTCAAAATCGCGCCGGACATGGATGGCGAGCAGGTGAAAAGCATCGCCGAGTCGCTCACGCGCCACCGCATCGACGGTGTCATCGCCACCAACACGACCCTGTCGCGCAGCGCAGTGGAAGGCATGCCGCACGGTGCGGAAGCGGGCGGCCTGTCGGGCGCGCCCGTGTTTGAGCTATCGAACAATGTCATCCGCCTGCTGAAGGCGGAACTGGGCGACGCCCTGCCCATCATCGGCGTGGGCGGCATCATGCAAGGCAAGGATGCCTTGGCCAAGTTCGAGGCGGGCGCGCAGCTGGTGCAGTTGTACAGCGGCCTGATTTACGCGGGCCCGGCACTGATCAAGGATTGCGCGCGCGCGCTGCGCGGCAAACAGCCAGCATGATGGATAAGGTCAGACTCGGCTCCAGCAGCCTGGAAGTCAGCAGGATCTGCCTGGGCACGATGACCTTCGGCGAACAGAATTCGGAAGCCGAAGCGCACAGCCAGCTCGATTACGCGCTGGAACGGGGCATCAACTTCATCGACACGGCCGAGATGTACCCGGTGATGGCCAGCGCGCAGACGCAAGGCAGCACGGAACGCCATATCGGCAGCTGGCTGAAGAAAAGCGGCAGGCGGGGCGACATCGTCCTGGCCAGCAAGGTGGCCGGGCCGAACTCGCGCATGCACTGGATACGCAAGGGCAAGACGGACCACGACGCGGTCAACATCCGCGCCGCCGTCGAAGACAGCTTGCGCCGGCTGCAGACGGAGCACATAGATCTGTATCAATTGCACTGGCCCAGCCGCAACCTGCCCATCTTCGGCGCCAGTGTGTATAACCCCCGCAAGGAACATGCCTCGGTGGCCATCGAAGACACGCTGGCCGTGCTGGGCAAGCTGGTCGAGGAAGGCAAGATCGGCCACATCGGCGTGTCGAACGAATCGTCGTGGGGCGTGTGCGAATACATCAAGCAGGCGGAACTGAAAGGCTTGCCGCGCATCGTATCCATCCAGAACCTGTACAACTTGACGGCGCGCCATTTCGAGACAAGCCTGCTCGACGAAACCTGCCACCGGGAAAATGTAAGCTTGCTGGCATACAGCCCGCTGGCGTTCGGTCAGCTGACGGCGAAATACCTCGACGATCCACAGGCCAAGGGCCGCCTGACGCGCTTCCCGGCCGGCTGGAGTCCCCGCTACGTGCGCCCCGCTACCATAGCGGCAGCCAGCCAGTATGCGGCGCTGGCCCGCGCGCATGGCTTGAGTCCGGCGCAACTGGCGCTGGCCTGGTGCTACTCGCGCTGGTTCGTGGCCTCGACCATCATCGGCGCCACCAGCGTGGAGCAGTTGCAGCAAAATATCGATGCCCATCAAGTCACCTTGTCGCCGGAACTGGTGGCGGCCGTCGACGCCATCCACGCCAGAGCGCCCAATCCGGGACAGTAAGCAAGCGCCCTCCGCCTGGCGGTGCATGCCGCCGCCAGACTACCCTCTCTCATCGCACATAGTCGTATTTATACAACAGCCAGCAATTTACTGCTGTGCAGCATTGCAGCCTTGCCATGCCCGGTCGTATGCTGGAAATGAGGCCATATGCGCTACTCGCGCCATTTCGACGTCTTTCAGATATTTATTACATATCGATAGACAGAACGATTCGTAAGCACGCCGCGTGCCCACTGTTAATCTGATTGCATCACCGGACCGCCATGGTTCGCGCAACCACCAACCGAAGAGATATTGTCGATGAGTTCAAGCACCGCCCGCTCCCAGCTTCCCGCCCTCCCCGTAAAAACCGTTATCGCCGCCAGCCTGATCGCCTGCTTCAGCCTGCCAATGCAAGCGCAAGCGCAGCAAGAACTGCCGGCCGAAGGCGAATTGCAATCGGTGGTGGTCACCGGCACCTTCGCCAAGAACCGCCGCACCATCGATTCCGAATCGCCGATCGACATCCTTACCTCGCGCGACCTGCAAAGCACGGGTTCGGGCGAGCTGGCCACCGTGCTGGCGCGCCTGCTGCCATCGCTGAACTTCGCCCGCGCCACAGGCGCCGACGCCAGCGACGCCGTGCGTCCGGCCCAGCTGCGCGGCCTGTCGCCCGACCAGACGCTGGTGCTGGTGAACGGCAAGCGCCGCTATACCTCGGCAGTCGTCAACGTCAACGGTTCCCTGGGCCGCGGCTCGGCGCCCGTGGACCTGAACGCCATTCCCCTGGCCGCCATCGACCACGTGGAAGTGCTGCGCGATGGTGCGGCGGCCCAGTACGGCTCTGACGCGATTGCCGGCGTGATCAACATCATCCTGAAAAAAGGCGCGGCCGGCGGCGATATCGAAGTAGGCTATGGCCAGACGCAGGAACGCGACGGCAAGCAAAAATCCATCAAGGGTTCGGCCGGCTTCGCCCTGGGCGACGACGGCTGGGTGCGTGTCTCGGCGGAAGTGGCCGAACGCGATCCGACCAACCGCGCCGGCGCCGATTTCCGCAATCCGCTGGAGCCGCGCTATGGCAAGGTCAACCAGCGCTATGGCGACCCGGAAAGCAAGCCGGCAACGATTTTCCTCAACAGCGAATACCACATCAATGACAATGTGGACTGGTACGCCTTCGGCAACTACGGCAAGCGCGACACCTCGGCCGCCGCCACCTGGCGCACGGCCCTGATCCAGGACCCGAATAATTCCAAGCTGTTCGTCCAGCGCACGCCGCTCTTCCCGGAAGGCTTCTTGCCGTTGCAAAACAGCACTCTGACCGACCAGTCCATCGTCACGGGCTTGCGCGGCGAGGCGGCCGGCTGGCGCTGGGATGCCAGCATCAATTACGGCAGCAACAAGTTCGAACTGGACCTGGACAATACGGTCAACCAGTCGCTGGGCGCAAACAGCCCCACGCATTTCTATGCCGGTTCGCTGAAAAATGAGCAGACCGTGTTCAACCTCGATGCGGCGCGCGAATTTCCCGTCTCTTACTTTACGGGACCGCTGACTGTGGCTGTCGGTGCCGAAGCGCGCCATGAAAAGTACAGCATCGGTGCCGGCGACGAAGCGTCGTACACGGGTGGCGGCTCGCAAGGCTTTGCCGGCTTCCGTCCTGCCAACGCAGGCAGCCACTCGCGCCACAACGAGTCGATCTATGTGAACCTGGAAGCGGAAGCGACGAAAAACCTGTCCGGTGGCGTAGCCCTGCGCCATGAGCGCTACAGCGACTTCGGCAGCACCACCTCGGCCAAGGGTTCGGCGCGCTACGCGTTCAGCGATGCCCTGTCGCTGCGCGGCACCGTGTCGAGCGGTTTCCGCGCGCCATCGCTGGCGCAGCAGTACTACACCATTACCACCACCAACTTCCAGGTCGTCAACGGCGTCAACACGCCGATCGAGACGGGCACCTTCGCCGTCAACACGCCGCAGGCGCGCGCCCTGGGCGCACAGGATCTGAAACCGGAAAAGGCCCGCAACTACAGCCTGGGCCTGCAGTTCCAGCCTAGCCGCAACTTCACGACGACAGTGGACGCCTACCGCATCGACATCGACAACCGCATCCTGTTCTCAGCCAATCTGGTCCTCAGCAATGCCTTGAAAAACGTCCTTGCTGCGCAGGGCACGCCGGTGGGTTCGGGTCGCTATTTCACCAACGCCGTCGATACGCGCACGGAAGGCGTGGACATCGTCAGCACCTACCGCATCGACCTGCAGGACAAGGACCGCCTGGACCTCACCGTGGCGTACAACCATAACAAGAGCACGGTACAGAAAATCGCCGACAATCCGGCCATCCTGACGGCCAACAACCTGAAACTGATCGACCGCCAGAGCATCGACCGCATCACGGTGGCGTCGCCAAAGGACAAGTTCAGCCTGGCCGCCGACTACGGCTTCGGCATCTGGAATGCACACGGTGTCGTGACGCGCTACGGCAGTTTCACCGTGCCGCAAAACGATGTCAAGCTGGACCAGACGTATGATCCGCAATGGGTGCTGGACGTGTCCGGTTCCGTGAAACTGGGCAAGAACTGGCGCCTGGTGGCCGGCATCGACAACGTCACCAACCGCTACCCGGCGCAAGTGACCAGCAACGGCAACCTGAACGTCAACGGCACCCAGCCCTACAGTATCTTCGCGCCGAACGGTTTCAACGGCCGCTATTACTACGCCAAGGCGGGTTATAGCTGGTAATAGCTGCTGACAGCAACGCAGCATATAGAACGGGAGGCATTTGCCTCCCGTTTTTTATTGCGGCCTATGACATCAAATAAAGCACTGGCGTACGGGTGGCCATCCTGGCAGGCAATCGGCTACCATGGACATTCCCCCAACTCTGACGACGGAATACCATGCCCAGCTGGCATCTGACCGACGCCGCCGATCTGGCAGCGCGCCACCCTTACACCTTCTATAAATCGCCGCCCGAGGCCATCGCCCAGGTACGCCCCGGCGACGTGGTCAAGCTGATCTTCGCCTTCCACAGCGACGATCCGCAGGCACCGGGCGCCGAGCGCATGTGGGTGCTGGTGGAGACGATCGAGCCGCATGGGCATTTCACGGGCAAGCTCGACAACATGCCCGGCTACATCGCCGACTTGCACGCCAAGGACCCCGTCGACTTCGAAGCGCGCCACATCATCAATACGCAGCACGACGATGACGATAACCTCGTCAACCGCTATGCGGGCCTGTGCTTCGTCACCAAACGCGTGCTGGAAGATGGCGCGCCCGTCGGCTATCTGTACCGAGAAGAACCGGACAATGACGACGACAGCGGCTGGCGCTTCACGGCCAACGACGAAAGCGATGACTACATCAACGACAGCGCCAACGTGGCCCTCGTGTCGCTGGGCGCCGTGCTCAGCGTGGACGACCGTTTCATCCGCCTGCTGGATTCTCCGGCCGGGTCAGCCTATGCTTTCGACCACAAGACGCAACAATTCATGGCGGTTGACGAATGACTAGCGATGAACTGAAAGATTTTTGCGCAGCCCTGCCCGGCGCGCAAGCCGTGCTGTACGGTGCGCCGTCGAACATCCTCGTGGTTGAAGTGGGCGGCAAGAAGTTTGCCTATTTCAAGACCAGCATGCCCGAGCAGTGGCGCTTCAGCCTGCGCGTCAGCGCGGAGCGCTTTATCGAACTGACGGACATGCCGGGAGTGAAACCGGCCCGCTACATGGGCCGCTTTCACTGGGTCACGATCGTTGATGTAGTGCGCTTCCCGCCTGATTACCTGGCGGAACTGGTACAGGCTAGCTATGCGCGCGCCGTCGCCAGCCTGACGCGCGCGCAAAGGGCGGCGATCGCCTAGAGGGCGTCTTCTCCCGCCATGGCGCGGTCGATATCTTCGCGCGTCAGGTCCGGCGCCAGCTGCAGGATGAACTCGTAGGCATAGGCGCGCAGATAGGCGCCGCGGCGCACGGCCAGGCGCGTCGTGTTGGTGGCGAACAGATGCGACGCTTCCACTGCCCTTAAACCCTTGTCGCGGCCATGGTCGAAGGCCATCGAGGCCACGATGCCCACGCCAAGGCCCAGCGCCACGTATTGCTTGATGACGTCGGAATCCATGGCCGTGAGGATGATGTCGGTGGCCACGCCCGCCTTGGTGAACGCATCGTCGATATGGCCCCGTCCCGTGAAACCCTTGTCGTAGGTAATCAAGGGATATTTCGCCAGGTCTTCCAGGCGGATGGGCGAGTGCTCGAGCAGCGGGTGGCCGTCCGGCACGACGATCAGATGGCTCCAGCGGTAGCATGGGAACGACACCAGGTCGGGGAACTGGCTCAGGCCTTCGGTGGCGATGCCGATATCGGTCTTGCCCGACAGCACCCACTCAGCGATGTGCTCGGGCGCGCTTTGTTGTAGCGCAATACGCACGTCGGGGAAGGCGGCACGGAAGCCCTGCACCACTTTCGGCAGCGCATAGCGCGCCTGCGTGTGCGTGGCCGCCACGGACAAAGTCCCGCTGGTCTGGCCGCTGTATTCGAGGCTGGCCTGCTGCAGGTTTTCCGCCTCGATCAAGAGACGGTCGACGATTTTCAGAATGCCCTTGCCCGGCTCCGTCAAGCCAGTCAAGCGCTTGCCGTTGCGCTCGAAAATCACCACGCCCAGCTCATCCTCGAGTTCGCGGATCTGCCGGCTCACGCCCGGCTGCGACGTGAACAGGGCGTTCGCCACTTCCGTCAGGTTATAGCCGCGGCGGGCCGCTTCGCGGATCGATCGCAGTTGTTGAAAATTCATAGTGTTCCAGCCTCTTAGGTTCTTGTCGGTTCAACGAACACGTGTAATCGTTTCGGGCGCACGACCAGGGTCTCGCCCTCTTTCAGCTGCAGATGGGTGAAGCGCTCGTTCGACATCACCGCTTCGATCAGTTCGCTGTTATCGATGCGCTGCAAGTCCAGCTGGGCCAGCGGGCCGATGGCATGCGCGCGGCTCAGCTTCACGACGATGCCTTCGGCACCCTGCGTGTAGCGGTCGATTTCCAGGTCGTGCGGACGCACATAGGCCGTGCCCTTGCTGTCGCTCACGCCCGCGTAATCAGGCACCTCGAAGCTGGCGTCGCCCGTGGCCATCACGCCGTCATGCACGCGGCCGTGGAACAGGTTGACGTTGCCCAGGAAGCCGTACACGAAAGGCGACGCCGGGTGGTTGTACACTTGCTCAGGGGAACCCAGCTGCTCCACGGTACCCTTGTTCATCAGCACCACCTGGTCCGCCACTTCCAGCGCCTCTTCCTGGTCATGCGTAACGAAAATGCTGGTGACATGCAAGTCGTCATGCAGGCGGCGCAACCAGCGGCGCAATTCCTTGCGCACCTTGGCGTCGAGCGCGCCGAACGGTTCGTCCAGCAGCAGCACACGGGGCTCGACGGCCAGCGCGCGCGCCAGGGCGATACGCTGGCGTTGCCCGCCCGACAGTTGCGGCGGATAGCGGTCGGCCAGCCAGTCCAGCTGCACCAGTTCCAGCAAATCTTTCACCTTGCGGCGGATCTGGTCTTCCGACGGGCGCTCGCTACGCGACTTCACGCGCAAGCCGAAGGCCACGTTTTCGAACACCGTCATGTGCTTGAACAGCGCATAGTGTTGAAACACGAAACCGACTTGGCGCTCGCGCACGTGGCGGTTCGACGCGTCTTCCGCATCGAGCAGCACCTGGCCGCTGTCCGGATGTTCCAGGCCGGCGATGATGCGCAGCAAGGTGGTCTTGCCGCAGCCGGACGGGCCCAGCAGGGCCGTCAGTTCGCCGGCGGGAAAGTCCAGCGAGATATTGTCGAGGGCGACGAAATCGCCAAAACGCTTGTGGATGTTTTTAACTGCGATGGTCATATCAGTGCTCCGTGGAACGTAAGGCGGAATCGTCGGCGTCGCTCTCGTTCAAACGCCACTCAATGAAAGCTTTCAGGGCCAGGGTCACCAGCGCCAGCAGGGCCAGCAGGGAGGCGACGGCAAACGCGGCGGCGAAGTTGTACTCGTTGTACAAAATCTCCACCTGCAGCGGCATGGTGTTCGTTTCGCCGCGGATATGGCCGGAGACCACGGACACGGCACCGAACTCGCCCATGGCACGGGCATTGCACAGGATCACTCCATACAGCAGACCCCACTTGATGTTTGGCAAGGTCACTCTGCGGAAAGTATTCCAGCCCGACGCACCCAGCACGAGGGCGGCCTCCTCCTCTTCGCTGCCCTGCGACTGCATCAGCGGGATCAGTTCGCGCGCCACAAACGGGAAGGTAATGAAGATGGTGGCCAGCACGATGCCGGGCACGGCAAACAAAATCTTGATGTCGTGTTCCTGCAGCCATGGTCCGAACCAGCCCTGGGCGCCAAACATCAGCACATAGATCAGGCCGGAAATCACGGGGGAGACGGAAAACGGCAAGTCGATCAGGGTCAGCAGGATGCTCTTGCCGCGGAATTCGAACTTGGCGATGCACCAGGAGGCGGCCACGCCAAACACCAGGTTCAGCGGCACGGCGATGGCCGCCGTGATCAGGGTCAGCTTGATGGCGGAAATCGCGTCCGGATCGATGATGGCGGCGATATACGCTTCCCAACCCTTCTTGAACGCTTCCGCAAACACGGCCACCAGGGGCACGATCAAAAAGGTCGTCAGGAACAGCAAGGCGATGGTGATCAATACCGTGCGCACCCACAAAGGTTCCAGCACGACGGGACCGACATTCGGCTCAAAACGGCGCGCTGTCGGCCGTGCATTGTCCACGCCAGCGACGGCAGTCGTATTCGTACTCATGATTTCTTCGCCTTTCCGCGCGTCCATGCTTGCAGCAGGTTAATCGTCAACAACAGCAGGAAGGACACCACCAGCATCACCACGGCGATGGCTGTGGCGCCTGCGTAATCGTATTGCTCCAGCTTGGTAATAATGAACAGCGGCGTGATTTCCGACACCATCGGCATATTGCCGGCGATAAAGATCACTGAACCGTACTCGCCCGTGGCACGGGCAAAGGCCAGCGCAAAGCCCGTCAACAAGGATGGCAGGATGGTCGGGAAGATGACGCGGATAAACGTTTGCAATGAATTGGCGCCCAAGCTGGCGGCCGCTTCTTCCAGTTCCTTTTCCGCGTCTTCCAGCACCGGTTGCACGGTGCGCACGACAAACGGCAAGCCGATGAAGGTCAGCGCCACCACCACGCCCAGCGGTGTGAACGCCACCTTGATGCCCAGCACGCCTTCGATGAACTGGCCGAACCAGCCGTTCGACGAGTACAGGGCCGTCAGGGTGATGCCGGCCACGGCCGTCGGCAAGGCAAACGGCAAGTCGACCAGTGCGTCAATGATGCGCTTGCCGGGGAATTTATAGCGCACCAGCACCCAGGCCAGGATGCCGCCAAACACCACGTTCAGCAGCGCGGCGATCAGCGAGGCGCCAAATGTCAGGCGGTACGACGCCATCACGCGCTCGGACGTGACGGCGCTGAAGAAGGCGTCCGATGTCATGGTGAAGGTCTTGAGGAACACCGACGACAGCGGAATGAGGACGATCAAGGCCAGGTAAAAGAGCGTGAAGCCCAGTGACAGCTTAAACCCCGGCATGACCCGAAACGGCGCTCCGCGCGCCTTGAGCGGTGCTGCTGATGCTGCAGACATAGAAACTCCTTCTTATTACATTTTTGAGTTATAGGGCGCAATAATCACATGCAATCGTTATAAAAAGAACTAACCATTTCTCATTTGCTTAGATGGATTTTGCATACTTGCTGGCAGAATCGACTGGCCAAAAAAAACGCACCGATGAGGTGCGTTTTTGCTTCTTAGACATATTTATACCCGAGACAAATGCTGGGGTCAGACCCGACGGGTCTGACCCCGGAATTACTTGTTGGGCTGCGGCGTCAAGCGCAAGTACGGTTTCGCGGCCGTAAAGCCCTTCGGGTATTTCTGCTTGATCACGTCCGGGTCTTGCACGGTCAAGGGAATGATGACGTCGTCGCCATCTTGCCAGTTGCCGGGCGTGGCGACCGTATAGCCGTCCGTCAGTTGCAGGGCATCGATGACGCGCAGGATTTCATTGAAATTGCGGCCCGTGCTGAGCGGATACGTGAGGATCAGGCGTACTTTCTTGTTCGGGTCAATGATGAAGACGGAGCGCACGGTAGCCGTGACGGATTGCTCCGGATGGATCATGTCGTACAGCACCGACACTTTCTTGTCGACGTCGGCGATGATGGGGAAACCCACCACGGTGTTTTGCGTCTCTTCGATATCCTTGATCCAGCTCTTGTGCGACTCGGCAGCGTCCACGGAGAGGGCGATGGCCTTCACATTGCGCTTGTCAAATTCCGGCTTGAGCTTGGCTGTCAAGCCCAGTTCCGTGGTGCACACGGGGGTAAAGTCGGCCGGGTGGGAAAACAGCACCACCCAGGAATCGCCAGCCCACTCGTGGAACTTGAGCTTGCCGATCGAGCTGTCTTGTTCAAAATCAGGGGCGACATCGCCCAGGCGTAAGGTCATCGTGATCTCCTTGAAAAGTTATGTGGCAGGATGTTCGTCGTGTCAGGCTGCCTGACGGTGGCGTTTGTCGCTTTGCGCCAGATCAAACAGTGTCTGCAGTTGCGCCTGGCCGTAGACCCAGTCCCCCAGGCGCGACTCGGCGTTGATATGGCCCAGCGCACCGCCATCAATATACTTGCAATTCCAGCGCCGTGCCCACTGCGCCGCGTGTTCGGCCGTCATCCACGGGTCGGTCTGGCTGGCGATCAGGATGCCGGGGCAAGGCAATCTCTTTTGCGGCAAGGCTTTCGCTACGCCAAACTTGTCCGGATCGGCAGGCCCCACCAGCAGCACGCCGGCCACGCCCTGCGGGTCGCGGGCCAGGCTGTGCGCCGTCGTCAGGCAGCCGAAGCTGTGGGCGACGATCAGGATGGGGCGCGCATCTTGCCGCCGCACCTGATCCAGACGCGCCGACCAGGTGGCCAGGTCGGGCTCGTTCCAGTTGTCCTGCTCGACCCGCTCAAATTGCGGATACAGGCGCTGCCAGCGGCTCTGCCAATGCTCGGGGCCGCTGTTATGCAAGCCCGGCACGATCAGTACCCGGTAATCGGAAAAGCTGCGCAGCGCCATGATGGATCCCTTTTGGTAACAGTCTGGCAATCGTCTCCGATTGCCATCCGACATTACTTGGGTTGGTAGATCTGGTCGAAGATGCCGCCGTCGGCAAAGTGCGCCTTCTGTGCTGCCGTCCAGCCGCCTGCCACTTGCTCGATGGTGAACAGGTTGACCTTGGCGAACTGGGACGCGTATTTCTTCGCCGCCTTGTCCGTGGCCGGACGGTAGTAGTTCTTGGCAATGATATCCTGCGCTTCGTCCGTGTACAGGTAGTTCAGGTAAGCCTCGGCCACCTTGCGCGTACCGTGCTTGTCGGCAAACTTGTCGACGACGGCGACGGGCGGTTCGGCCAGGATGCTGACGGACGGCGTGATGATGTCGAACTTGGTCGGGCCCAGTTCCTTGACGGCCAGGTAAGCCTCGTTTTCCCAGGCGATCAGCACGTCGCCGATACCGCGCTCAACGAAGGTGGTGGTGGCGCCGCGCGCACCTGAATCGAGCACGGGCACGTTTTTATACAGTTTGCCGAGGAATTCCTTGGCCTTGGCTTCGTTGCCGCCCGGCTGGCGCAAGGCGTAGCCCCAGGCAGCCAAATGGTTCCAGCGGGCGCCGCCCGAGGTTTTCGGATTCGGCGTGATGACGGACACGCCCGGCTTGATCATGTCATTCCAATCCTTGATGCCTTTCGGGTTGCCCTTGCGCACCAGGAACACGATGGTCGAGGTGTAAGGCGAGCTATTGTGCGTCAAGCGCTTTTGCCAGTCGGCGGCCAGCAGCTTGTGTTCGGCCAGCGCGTCGATGTCATAGGCCAGGGCCAACGTGACGACGTCCGCTTCCAGGCCGTCAATGACGGCACGCGCCTGCTTGCCGGAACCGCCGTGCGATTGCTTGATCTTGACGTTGTCGCCTGTCTTGCCTTTCCACTCCTTGGCAAATGCCGTGTTCACATCCTGGTACAACTCGCGCGTCGGGTCATACGACACGTTGAGCAGGGTGATATCGGCAGCTTGCGCCGTTTGCAGAACGGCAAACGCGCTGAGGGCGGCGGCAATGATGATTTTTTTCGACAGCATCTAAGATCCCCGTATGGTTGAACTTTCAGAGCCACCAGATTACGGCGCAACGGCCGCAAAGAGAACGAAGCGTTTCGTCGTTTGATATGCGTTTTTCGCATATGGGCGGTGCGCAACGGGGATATAACGCTTAATAAAAGCGGTTGAACAATACAACGGCCCAGGTAGCAAAGGCCAGGATGCAAGTCAGCAGCACGGCGGCGCTGCCGAAGTCCTTGGCGTTTTTCGACAGAGGATGAAGCTCGAGCGAGATGCGGTCGACCACGGCCTCCAGCGCAGAGTTAAGCAATTCTATGATCAATACCAGCAGCAGCACGCCGATCAGCACCAGCTTTTCAAAGGCGGAGATGCGCAGCAGCAAGGCGATCACCGTGCCGACGACGAACAAGCCTAGTTCCTGGCGGAATGCATGTTCATGGCGCCAGGCCGCCTTCAAGCCGTCGAGCGAGTAGAAAAAGGCGGAAAAAATCCGTTTCAAGCCGCTCTTGCTCTTGAATTCATTGACAGGTTGCATAATTTTCCATGGTTCAAAGTACGTCCAGCCGCCAATTATGACGGCCAATATGAGAATTGTGACAATTTATTCGCTGAATATCTCGGAACATTTCACTATTTTTTCACATCATGGTATAAAGAAGCATGAATACTGCATTGCACCAAATCCATCATGAAAATTGAACCGGTCGCTCCCCCGAAGACGACGATCCAGGTCATCGAACGCATGGTCGCCCTGCTCGATGCCCTGGCCAAATATTCCGACCCGGTCAGCCTGAAGGAATTGTCCAAGGTTTCCGGCCTGCACCCGTCGACGGCGCACCGCATCCTCAACGACATGGTGCTGACGCGCTTTGTCGACCGCATCGAACCGGGCACGTACCGCCTGGGCATGCGCCTGCTGGAACTGGGCAATGTGGTGAAAAGCCGCCTCAGCGTGCGCGAAGCGGCGCTTGACTTCATGCGCCAGCTGCACAAGAAAACCCAGCAAACCATCAACCTGTCCGTGCGCCAGGGCGACGAGATCGTCTACATCGACCGCGCCTTTTCCGAGCGCTCTGGCATGCAAGTGGTGCGCGCCATCGGTGGCCGCGGCCCGCTGCATCTGACTTCGACCGGCAAGCTGTTCCTGTCAGTCGATGAGCCGAAAGCCATCCGCGCGTACGCCACGCGCACGGGCTTGGCCGGACACAACAAGAATTCCATCACGGATCTGCAAAAACTCGAGCGCGAGCTGAGCCTGGTGCGCGAGCGCGGCTATGCGCGTGACAATGAAGAGCTGGAACTGGGTGTGCGCTGCATGGCCGCCGGCATCCGCGACGACTCTGGCAAGCTGATCGCCGGCCTGTCGATCTCGGCGCCAGCCGACCGCCTGCAAGATGAGTGGCTGGTGGACCTGGTCGAGACGGCCAACCAGATTTCTGTCACCTTGGGATTTATACCGCAGGACTAGACCACTGCCGCATAAAAATGTTCAGGGCAAGGCGCACTAACGAAGACAGTACGACTAGTACGGCAAGTTAGTGCAACGCTGCCATGGACATTCGCATTGAAACTTAATTAACCGCCAGGCAAGCTCATGTTGGCAGGCTTGAGTGCTTCCAGCCACTTGCGCATGCGTCCCGCATCGGCCGTACGTGACTGTTTCCCTTTGGAATCGAGGAAGACCATGATCACGGCCCGTCCCTCGATGACGGCCTGCATCATCAGACAACGTCCCGCTTCATTGATGAAGCCCGTCTTTTGCAAGCCGATTTCCCAGCCCGGATTGGCCACCAGATGATTCGTATTGCCAAACTGCATGGGCTGGCCACTGGCTTCGACGATGGCTTTCGGGTCCGTCGAGTACTCGCGCAGCAATGGATGGCGGAAGGCGGCCATGGCAAGCTTGCCCAGGTCGCGCGCGCTGGCCACGTTCATTTTCGACAAGCCGCTGGAATCGACGTAATGCGTATCGAGCATGCCCAGCTGGCGCGCCTTGCTATTCATGGCGTCGACAAAGGCCGGCAAACCGCCCGGATAATTGCGGCCCAAGGCCGAGGCGGCGCGGTTTTCCGAGCTCATCAGGGCAATGTGCAGCATATTGCCACGCGTCAATTGCGAGCCCACTTTCAGGCGTGAGCTGCTGAACTTGGCACGGTCGACATCCTCGTCCGTGATCGTCAGCACTTCATCCATGTCCTGGCGCGCTTCGACCACCACCAGGCCCGTCATCATCTTGGTGATGGAGGCGATGGGCAAGGCCACATTGGAATTCTTTTCAAACAGCACTTCCGAATTGTTCTGGTCCAGCACCAGCGCCACGCTGGACTTGAGGTCGAGCGGATCGCGCGTCAGGTTCAGGCCGGCCAGGTCGCCCATGGTGGGCATCGGTGCGGCCATGGGCACGGCCACGCTGCTGACTTTTTGATAGATAACCTTGCGTTTGCCACGCACCATGACGACCCGGCGCACGGTCTTTTCGCGCGGCGCGGCCGTCGCACCCTTACGCAGCACGACTTTGACTTTCTTGGTGTTGTGTTTCTTTGCGGCTGAGGATTTGCCGTTCGCCTCCCTGGCGTGCACGGCCGCAGCCGGCGCCAGCGCAAACAGCAGGGAAGCCAGGATACCCAGCGCAAGTTTAAACTTAGCCATTCGATAATTCCCCGTGAAGCTGTTGCCTTATTGCAGTGTAGCGAAATGCAGAGTAATCGCAAGCCTATTTAACAGTTGGAACAGTATTTATTGCAGTAACGAAATACAAATAGTTATCTATCAGCAAACAAACCTCTCCTTAATCAGCTGATTGCTTGTGCAAATCGCCAGAGTGTCTATTTATCCATGAATTTAACAAAGCCCGCCAGCGGCTCGCGTTCCGTGTTCAAGCGGTTCTCGATCTTGTCCGGGTCGGCATAGCCGAGAGCCATGCCGCACACCACCATTTCGCTGGCCGGCACGCCCAGTTCCTCGCGGATGATGTCATGGTAGTGGATGAAGGCCGCTTGCGGGCAGGTATCGAGTCCCCGCGCGCGCGCCGCCAGCATGATGTTTTGCAAGAACATGCCATAGTCGAGCCAGGACCCCTGTTCCAGCACCCTTTCGATGGTAAAGATCAGGCCCACGGGCGCATCGAAAAACTGGAAATTGCGTCCATGCTGGGCCGCCATGCCGGCCGTGTCGCCGCGCTCCAGGCCCAGCAGTTGATACAGGTCCAGGCCGATCTTGCGGCGGCGCTCGATGAACGGCGCCGTCCACTGGCGCGGATAATACGTATACGACGCCGTGCGCGCGGGAGCATCAGGCGCCTTGGGTGCGGCATAAGCGTCGAGGATGCGGCGCGACAGGCGCAGACGCGCTTCACCCGACAGCACATACACTTTCCACGGCTGCATGTTGGCGCCCGATGGCGCGCGCGCCGCCACCTCCAGGATGCGCGCAATATCGTCTTGCGCCACCGGCGTGGGCAAAAAGGCGCGGATCGAGCGACGCGACACAATGACGGCGTCCACGGCTTGCTGCGCCGACGGTGTTTCAGATACTTGTTTGCTCACTGCCCTGCTCTCCTGCTATTTCTTGACAACAAAAACCACGCCGACCACGGCTACCAGCATGCCGGCGATGCCCAGCATATTAAATGCTTCGCCAAACATCAGCCAGGCCATCACGGCCGTCGTGGGCGGCGTCAGGTACAGCAAGCCCGTCACCTTCGTCGCATCGCTGCGGCGGATCAGGGCGAACAGCAGAAAAATGGCGCCGATGGACAGGACGAGTACAGACCACAGCAAGGCGCCAACAAAATTCGCCGTCCATTGGACGTTGCTGAAATGCAGGTCCAGACCTTCGTAATACAGGGCAAACGGCAACACGACCACGATGGAGGCGGCAAACTGCACCACTGTGCCCGTGCGCAAGTCGAATTGGGGACAGTGGCGTTTTTGATACATGGTGCCGGCCGTCATCGACAGCAGAGCGAACACGCACAGCAGCACGCTTTCCACGGTCAGGCCCACGAGATTGATCTTGGCATACACGACCAGAGCCACGCCCAGCAAGCCAAAGAATAGGCCCAGCCACTGGCGCGGGCGCACGGATTCGCCGATCAGGGGCGCGGCGCAGGCCGTCAGCACAGGCTGCATGCCCACGATCAGGGCGGACAGGCCGGCTGGCATGCCCAGCTTGATGGCGCACCAGACGCCGGCCAGATAGCCAGCCTGCATCAGGATGCCGGCCACGGCGATCTGGCGAAACTGTCCCACGGGCCACGGCGCACGCAACAGCAGCACCAGCGGCAGCAGGATCACCAGCACGCCCAGGAAGCGCAGCAGCAGGAAGGTCAGCGGCGGCGCGTACGGCAGGCCGAACTTGGCGACAATAAAACCTGTGCTCCATAACAACACAAAGAAACCGGGCAAGGCCATCGGCGCCAGGGTCGTCAAGAAAGGGGCTTTGGGGGCTTTGCCGCTGGCGCCGGCTGCGGCGGGAAGATTGGACATGGTATCAACTCGGGAAACGGGATCGGCACCGGGGCGCTGCGCCAGTGCGGGAGGCAAAGTCTAGCATGCTGCGCCGCAATCGTCCCCGCAGCCACTGGAAACGATAGTTTAAGTCCAAACTATTAACACACAGAAAGCAAATATTTCTCTTTAGAAACAAAGACTTTTGACGCAAATCTATTCAATTGTTGCATCGCACAAGAATCGCTTGACTTACGTTTTTTTCACCGTAGAATAGGGTTTGTTGCGTTGCACAATTCTTGTTCAGCTTGAAAATTTAGATTCACCTGCTTTCCCAAACGGTACACGCAGCATCAAATTAACCAGATTTCGATTTTTTGGAGATTTATATGTTTTCAATTCCTGAGCAATTTTCGTCCGCTACCAAAGCCAACCTGGAAGCCCAATTCGCCCTTTTCTCGTCGCTGACGGGCAAAGCCTTCGAAGGCATCGAAAAGATCGTCGAACTGAACCTGACCGCTGCCAAGGCAACGCTGGAAGAATCGACCGCCGCCGCCAAGCAATTGCTGTCGGCAAAAGATCCACAAGAATTCTTCTCGCTGAGCGCTGCTCAAGCCCAGCCTAGCGCCGAAAAGGCCATCGCTTACGGTCGTCACCTGGCTGCCATCACGTCCGGCACCCAAGCCGAGTTCAGCAAAGCAGCTGAATCGCAAATCGCTGAAACCAACCGCAAAGTCCTGTCGCTGGTGGAAGAAGTGACCAAGAACGCGCCAGCCGGTTCGGAAAACGCCGTTGCCATCCTGAAAAGCGCCATCGGCAACGCCAATGCAGGCTACGAGCAATTCTCGAAAACCAGCAAGCAAGCCGTTGAAGCCATCGAAGCGAACCTGACTTCGGCCGTGAACCAGTTCACGCAAGCGGCTGAAAAAGTCGCGCCACGCACGGCTGCCAAGTAATTCTTGCGCGACCGCTACGGCGGTCCGCTGTTACCGGCTCCTCCAGGCATCCATCCTGCACTTCCCCGACGGATGCCATTATGCCCCAGCCTCGCTGGGGCATTTTTTATGCCTGAGCACTTCCTGAGCGCGATTACTCCCCCAGATACGCCGCCTTCACGCGCGGGTCGTCGAGCATGGCGGCCGCATTGCCGCCCATGGTGACCAGCCCGGAATCCATCACATAGCCGCGGTGCGCCGCCTGCAGTGCCAGGCGGGCATTCTGTTCGACCAGCAAGATCGTAATGCCTTCGGATGACACCTTGCGGATCACCTCGAAAATTTTCTCGACCATGATGGGCGACAGGCCCATCGATGGCTCGTCAAGCAGCAGCAGCTTCGGATGGCTCATCAGCGCGCGCGCCATGGCCAGCATCTGCTGCTCGCCGCCGGAGAGGGTGCCGGCCATCTGCGCCGCCCGTTCCTTCAGGCGCGGGAATACGTCGAACCATTTCTCGATATCGGCCTCGACACCCGCCTTGTCCGTGCGCGTATAGGCGCCCATCATGAGGTTTTCGCGGATCGACATGCGGGTAAACACGCCCCGCCCTTCCGGCACCATGGCCAGCTTCCTTTCCACCAGGTGAAATGATTTCGTGCCCTTGAGCGATTCGCCCAGATAACTGATCGTACCTTCGATCTTGCAAGCAGGCAAAGTGCCCGTGATGGCTTTCAAGGTCGTCGTCTTGCCGGCGCCGTTCGCGCCGATCAGGGCGATCAGCTCGCCCTCGTTGACTTCCAGATCGATGCCTTTCACCGCCTTGATGCCGCCGTAAGCCACATGCAGGCCCGCGACCTTGAGTACGCTGTTGTTCAAGCCATTGTTACTCATGCGTGCGATCCCCCCAGATAAGCCTCGATAACGGCCGGGTTTTGTTGTATTTCTGCCGGCAAGCCTTCCGCGATGCGCTTGCCATACTCGAGCACCGTGATGCGGTCGCACAATCCCATCATCAGTTTCACATCGTGCTCGATCAACAGCACGGTCTTGCCTTCGGCCTTGATTTTCACCAGCAACTCGCGCAGGGCCAGCTTTTCCGTGGCGTTCATGCCCGCCGCCGGCTCATCGAGGGCCAGCAGGGTCGGGTCGGTCGCCAGCGCGCGGGCGATTTCCAGGCGCCGCTGGTCGCCATACGACAAAAAGCGCGCCGTGCGGTTGGCGAACTGGGCGATGCCGACGAAATCGAGCAGCTCCATGGCCCGCTTGCGGATGGACGCCTCTTCTTCGCGCGCCGCCTTGTGGCGGAAGATGGCGCCGAACACGCCCTGGTGCGAGCGCACATGGCGCCCCACCATGACGTTTTCCAGCGCCGTCATGTCGCCAAACAGGCGGATGTTCTGGAAGGTGCGCGCAATGCCCGCCTTGGCCACCTTGTGCGGCGCGGAGGGTGAATACGGCTTGCCGGCCAGCTCGAAGGTACCCGTGTCGGGCTGGTACAGTCCCGTGATGACATTGAAAAACGTGGTCTTGCCGGCGCCGTTCGGGCCGATCAAGCCATAAATCTGGCCTTGCCGGATGGTAATGCCCACGTCGGTCAGCGCCTGCAAGCCGCCGAAACGTTTATTCACGCCGGCGATGTTGAGAATGATTTGTTCGCTCATGCTATCCCTCCCTTAAGCGGACACGACGCCGGTGGACTTGTTCGGCTGGTCCACATCGTGGTCGGGCCGGTCTTCGTGCTTCGGCGATGGCCACAGGCCGGCGGGACGGTTAAGCATGATCAACACCATGGCCAAGCCGTACAGCAACTGGCGCAGCACTTCCGCCTCGATCACCACGTGGCCGAACAGCGCCTGCTGGGCCGGCTCCACCACGTGGCGCAGTACTTCGGGTATCGAGGCGAGGATCACGCCGCCGAGGATCACGCCGGGGATATGGCCGATACCGCCCAGCACCACCATGGCCAGCACAGCGATCGATTCCGTCAGCGAGAACGATTCCGGCGAGACAAAGCCCTGGAACGAGGCAAACATGGCGCCGGCCACGCCGCCGAACGAGGCGCCCATGGAAAAGGCCAGCAATTTCACGTTGCGCGTATTGATACCCATGGCCTTGGCGGCAATCTCGTCTTCGCGGATGGCCACCCAGGCCCGGCCCAGGCGTGAATGCTGGAGGCGCTTGGTGACGAACACGACGGCGATGCACAGGAAAAGGAACAAAAAGTAATACGCATTCACGGACGGCATGGAAAAACCGCCCACCACGACGGTGCTGTTGGTGCCCGCCTCGCCCGCCAGGTTGACGCCAAAGATACGGATGGGATCGATCAAATTGATGCCTTGCGGCCCATTCGTGAAATTAATGGGATCGTTCAAATTGTTCATGAAGATGCGGATGATCTCGCCAAAGCCCAGGGTCACGATGGCCAGGTAGTCGCCGCGCAGTTTCAAGGTGGGCGCGCCCAGCAAGGCGCCGAACAGGCCGGCAACAAAGGCGGCCAGCGGCACGATGAGCCAAATCGACAGGTGGATGCCGTTTTCGCGGATTTCCGGCCCCATCAGCTGTACCAGAGTTTCGCCCAGCACGGGATACTGGTTCACCACCGATTCTAGCAGGATGGCAAACTGCGGCGACGCCAGCAAGGCCGTCAGGTAAGCCCCCACGGCGTAAAAGGCGATGTAGCCGAGGTCGAGCAGGCCGGCAAAGCCGACGACGATGTTCAAGCCCAGGGCCAGCATGATGTACAGCAAGGCCATGTCGATGATGCGCACCCACGAATTGCCGAACTGCGCGGCAAAAAACGGGAACACTATCAGCAGCGCGGCCAGGCCCAGCATGCCGGCGTAGGCTTTGGTCGGATTTTTCTTAGCGTCAAAATCGAGTAGTGCCATGATTTAATCTCCCAGTTTCACATCAGGCACGGTCGGCCACTCGTTCGCCCATGATGCCGGACGGGCGCAGGGTCAGCACGATGATCAGCACGACGAAGGCAAAGATATCCTGATAGTGGCTGCCCAGGAAGCCGCCCGTGATGTCGCCGATATAGCCGGCGCCCAGGCTCTCGATAATGCCCAGCAAGATACCGCCCAGCATGGCGCCGTAGATATTGCCGATGCCGCCCAGCACGGCCGCACAGAAAGCTTTCAAGCCGGGAATGGCACCCATGGAAAATTGTATGGAGGCATAGTTGGCGCCCCACATCACGCCCGCCACGGCCGCCAGCGCGGCGCCGATGGCAAAGGTGGCCACGATGACCTTGTCGGAATCGACGCCCATGAGGCCCGCCACGCGGGGGTTTTCAGCCGTGGCGCGCATGGCGCGGCCCATTCTTGTTTTTTCCACCAGCAACACCAATCCTCCCATCGACAAGGCGGCCAGGGCCAGCAGCAGCACTTGCGTTTGCGAAATCACGGCGCCGCCCACATTGATGGGGTCGGTCGACAGCAATTGCGGGAAGGGCAAGGGATTGCGCGTCCAGATCATCATGGCAAAGGTTTGCAGCAGGATGGAGACGCCGATGGCGGTAATCAGGGGGGCGAGGCGGGGGGCGTTGCGCAGGCGGCGGTAGGCGACCCGCTCGATGATGATATTGACCAGAATACAGATGGGAATGGCGCCGAGGATGGCGGTGGCCAGTTTCAGATAGCCGGGCCAGTCCGGCACATAAATGCCCAGCAGCTTGAGGATGGTCAAGCCCACCATGGCGCCGATCATGAGCACATCGCCGTGGGCGAAGTTGATCAGGTTCAAGACGCCGTACACCATCGTGTAACCGAGGGCGACTAAGGCGTACATGCTGCCCAGCACCAAGCCGTTAATGATCTGCTGGATGAATGTATCCATGATTGCCCTATCAAATATGCATTTTTCGGGAACAACTTCCGCCAGAACATGTCGCTGATACAAAAACGGCACCGGAGGAAGAATTCCTGCAGTGCCATCCCTGGATCGTTCTCACCAGCATGGTGCACGCACTCAAAACGGGCGTGACATCACTTAGTCATAACGACAACACATTCAAGCTTGAGGCAATCATAACGATCTTTTGCAAAAACTAAACTTGGAATAAATCAATCATTTCAAAATTAAATTCGGTTTTGAGGTGACTATTTCATCGATACTCAAGAACCATACAGGCTCAGGCGACGTCGCGCTTGATGCCATCGAGGCCTTTCGGCATCGGGAACGTCACGGCTTCCTGCACCCCGTCGAGGGGGCGCACGCTCTTCACGCCACATTCTTTCAAGCGGTCGATGACGGCTTGCACCAGCACCTCGGGCGCCGAGGCGCCAGCCGTCACGCCCACGCGCAGCTTGCCTTCCAGCCAGGCGGGGTCGATTTGCGAGGCATTGTCGACCATATAGGCTGGCGTGCCCATCTTCTCGGCCACTTCGCGCAAGCGGTTCGAATTCGAGCTGTTCGGGCTGCCGACGACGATCACCACTTCCACTTGCGGGGCCATGAATTTCACCGCTTCCTGGCGGTTCGTAGTGGCGTAGCAAATGTCGCCTTTTTTCGGCTCGGCAATGTTCGGATATTTCGCTTTCAAGGCCGCAATAATGTCGCTAGTGTCGTCAACTGACAACGTTGTTTGCGAAACATAGGCCAGGCTCTCCGGATTGGCGACCTGCAATGCCGCCACATCTTCGAGCGTTTCCACCAGATGCATGCCCATATCGGCCTGGCCCATCGTGCCTTCGACCTCGGGATGGCCATCGTGGCCGATCATGACGATCTCGCGGCCTTCGCGGCGCATCTTGCCTACTTCCATGTGCACCTTGGTGACCAGCGGGCAAGTCGCATCAAAAATGCTCAGGCCACGCGATTCCGCCTCGGCGCGCACGGCTTTCGACACGCCATGCGCGGAAAACACGAGCGTATTGCCAGCAGGTACGTCATCGAGGTCGTCGATGAAGATGGCACCCTTGTTGCGCAAGTCGGCCACCACATAGGCGTTGTGGACGATTTCATGGCGTACATAGATCGGTGCACCAAATTGCTGCAAGGCACGCTCGACGATTTCGATCGCCCGGTCGACGCCAGCGCAGAAACCGCGGGGCTGGGCCAGTAACAGTTCTTTATCCATCGCTATTCCCTTTTACAGCACCGAAATGAGCTTGACTTCAAAGCGCAGCGGCTGACCGGCCAGCGGATGATTGAAGTCGAACAGGGCGGAGTCCTCGCGCATTTCGCGCAGCACGCCGGCAAAGCGGCCGCCGCCCGGCGCGGCAAAGTCGACCAGGTCGCCGATCTTGTAGTCGGCGCCCGGCACGGAGTTTTCGTCCAGCGTCGCGCGCGACACCGACTGCACCAGCTCGGGATTACGCTCGCCAAAGCCTTCGCCGGCGGCCAGCTCGAACGTATGGTGCGTGCCCTCAGGCAAGCCTAGCAGGCGCTGCTCGAGGAATGGCGCCAGCTGGCCCTGTCCCAGCATCAAGGTAGCAGGATTTCCGCTAAAGGTAGTGACAATATCAGTACCGTCAACAGTAGCAAGACGATAATGCAGGGTGAGGTAAGCCGCTTCGGTGACGACTGCTGGTTGCTCGATGGACATAGTGAGTTTTCAAGTAGCTGATGCAAAACGATATTGTAAGCCACACTGGCCGCGCCTGCCCCATGGCTTCGTCAAAGAAGGCCATGCTGGGGCTCGCGCCGGTGACAAACAGGAGAACAGCATGGGCATCAAGGACTGGCCGGCCAGAGAACGGCCGCGCGAACGCCTGATCGAGGATGGCGCACACTCGCTGTCGGATGCGGAATTACTGGCCGTATTCCTGCGCACTGGCGTGCGCGGCAAGAGCGCGGTGGAGCTGGCGCGCGATACGGTGGAACACTTCGGCTCCCTGCGGGGCCTGTTTGGCGCCAGCCTCGTGAGTTTTTCCGCCGTGCATGGCATGGGCAGCGCCAAGTTCGCCCAGCTGCAAGCAGTCATGGAACTGGCGCGGCGCGCCATCATCGAGGATTTGCAGGCGGGCCAGGCCCTCAGTTCGCCGCATGCGGTAAAAGACTATTTGCGCCTGACCCTGGGCAACCTGGCGCACGAAGCGTTTCACGTGTTGTTTTTGGACGTCAAGAACCGCCTGATCACCACCCGCGAAATGTTTCGCGGCACCCTCACCCACACCAGCGTGTACCCGCGCGAAGTGGTCAAGCAGGCGCTGCTGCACAACGCGGCCAGCGTCATGCTGGCCCACAACCACCCGTCCGGCACGCAGGAACCAAGCGAATCGGATTTATTGCTGACGCGCACGCTGGTGCAGGCCTTGTCGCTGGTGGACGTGCGCATCCTCGACCATTTCGTCGTGGCCGGGCGGCAAGTGCATTCGTTTGCGGAACACGGCCAGATCTAGGCCAGCGCCGCTCTGGTCGCAGTTAACCATGTGTAAACAAGGACATACGTGACAGAGCCGAAACGCTTATCTAACAGGAAACAGCACTGTTTACCAGTGCTTTTCCCTATGGGGAAAAGGGAAAGTCAAATTGTTAAATTAATTCACAACAACATGACACAATTGTTTTTCGCAAGTCATTGATAAATCTGCTTATTTTAGATATACTCTCGTTTTTCCAATTTGGAATATCTTTAAGGAGTGCGCCATGGCACGTGTTTGCCAAGTCACTGGGAAGAAGCCGATGGTCGGCAACAATGTTTCCCATGCAAACAACAAAACCAAACGTCGTTTTTTGCCTAACTTGCAGAATCGTCGTATTTTTGTTGAATCTGAAAACCGCTGGGTCTCCCTGCGTTTGTCCAACGCCGGTCTGCGCGTCATCGATAAAGTCGGCATCGACGCCGTATTGGTCGATATGCGCGCTCGTGGCGAAAAAGTCTAATTAGCAGAATAAGGGAGCTATCATGGCAAAATCAGGCCGCGACAAAATCAAGTTAGAATCGACCGCCGGTACGGGTCACTTCTACACGACTACCAAAAACAAGCGTACGACGCCTGCGAAAATGGAGATCATGAAATTTGATCCTAAAGCACGCAAGCACGTAACGTACAAAGAAACCAAAATCAAGTAATTGATATTGTGTTCTGTAAAAAGAGCCGCTCCAATGAGCGGTTTTTTTTCGCCCTGATTTTCAGCCGGCTGCCCTTCCCTTTTGCCGGGACGAAAAAAAGGCCCTGAAATCCAGGGCCTTGATATGGCGCAGTCTTGATTATGCGTAGCTACGCAGGCGCAAGGAAAAATCTTGTAGCGACTTGATGCCCGACGCTTCGGCGCGCGTGCACCAGTCTTGCAGCTTCTGCAGCAACTGTTCGCGCGTAAAGTGCGAACGCTCCCAGATGGCGCCCAGTTCCACGCGCATGTGGTGCATGGTTTCCAGCGCCTTGCTGTGCTGGAACAGTTCCGACAACTGCTCGTGATGCGCATCGGCCAGTTTGCCCGGTTCGCGCTGCATCAGCTTGCGCGACGATTTCAGGAAGCGCTTTTCCAGTTCAGCCTTGTGCTTCAGGTGCTCGAGCTCCTCTTTCCAGGCATGCTTGATCGATTTGGCGTACTTGGCCATCACGTCGTAGCGGTTGGCGATGACCGATTGCAAGGTCTCGAAATCCGCTTCCAGCTTGCCGTGCGAGAACTTCGGTTCCGGCGCCAGCTTTTTCACCTTGGCCAGGCCCAGCATTTCCAGCGCGCGGATATATGCCCAGCCAATATCGATTTCATACCATTTCGACGACAGCTTGGCCGACGTCGCATACGTATGGTGGTTGTTATGCAACTCTTCACCACCGATCAGGATGCCGAAGGGAATGATGTTGGTGGCCGCGTCGGCGCAATCGTAGTTGCGGTAGCCCCAGTAGTGGCCGATGCCATTGATGATGCCGGCTGCCGTAATCGGGATCCACATCATTTGCACGGCCCACACGGAAATGCCGATCACGCCGAACAACACGAAATTGATGACGAACAGCGACACCACGCCCAGCCAGCTGTATTTGGTGTACAGATTGCGTTCGATCCAGTCAGTCGGCGTGCCGTGGCCGTACTTGGCCATGGTTTCCATGTTCTTCGATTCGGCGCGGTACAGCTCGGCGCCTTCCCAGAACACTTTCTTGATGCCGCGCGTCACAGGGCTGTGCGGATCTTCTTCCGTATCGCACTTGGCATGGTGTTTGCGGTGGATGGCAGCCCATTCCTTGGTGACCTGGCCCGTCGTCAGCCACAGCCAGAAACGGAAGAAATGGCTGGGGATGGCGTGCAATTCCAGCGCCCGGTGGGCCTGGTGGCGATGCAGGTAAATCGTGACGCTGGCGATCGTGATATGCGTGACCACCATGGTGTACAGGAAAACTTGCCATGCGGACAGATCGGTAACGCCAGTTGCCATGAACTGCAAAACGTCGTGTAAAACGGAACTCAATGTCATTACTACTACTCCAAGTGGACAGGCATGCGCACGGTCGCTCCAGTGACTCTGGAGGTCCGGCCGAGTTAATTTTAGGCGTAATTGTACGCCCTAATGGGTGCTATCAGGCAAAATCGGAGGCAGGCAGCGAGGTTAAGGCTGGGTGCCGGACGGCGGGGACTCACCCTCTGCCGCGCCCGCGAGCGGGGCAGGAGGCGTGCCAACAATACGCAATTCGCGTTGCGGAAACGGTACAGTGACCTTATGTTCCTGCAAGGTGCGCCAGATGGCGCGGTTCACATTCGACTTCACGCCGCCGGTGCCGTTTTCCGGGTCCGCGATCCAGAAGCCGATCTGCACGTCAAGGCCGTCGGCGCCGAAACGCACGAGGGTGGCCGATGGCGGATTGCTTTGCGACACACGCGGCACCTTGGCCGTCGCCGCTTCCAGCAAGGGGAAGATGACATCGAGATCCGTTTCATAGCCTACTGACACGGCCGTCGACAGCCAGACCATGCGGTTGCTCAACGACATGTTCTGCACCCCGCCGGAAATCAGCATTTCATTCGGTACGATGGATTCAACGCCATCGCCACCCAATAACACAGTATAGCGCGTATTGATCTGCGTCACCTTTCCCGTAAATTGGCCGACGGTGATCATGTCGCCAATGGTCAGGCTGCGGTCGAGCAGGATGATGAAGCCGGAGACGAAGTTCGCGGCGATCTTTTGCAAGCCAAAGCCCAGCGCCACGCCAAAGGCGCCGCCAAACACGGACAGCACCGTCAGGTCGATACCCACCAGCGACAGGCTGACCAGCACGGAAACGAGGATCAGCACGGCGCGACCCATGCGCGACAGCACCACGCGCAAGGAGGTGTGCAAGCCCTGCATTTTCATCAGGCGTTCATCGAGCGAGGTACCGGCCCACATGGCCAGCACCAGCAGCACGGCCACGGAAATAGCGGCTTGCAAGATGGCAGCCACTGACACCTTGTTGCGCCCAAGCGGTACGACGATGCCCTCCAGGAATGCATGCAAATCCGGCCACAGGCCCGTGATATACAGGGCCATGCCGGCCCACACCACCACCGTGAAAATCTTTTCCAGCAACAACATGGTGGGGCTGATATCGCCATGGCGGGCAAAAATGCGGCGCAGCACATAAAAACCGAAGCGCACCAGCGCCATCGAGGTGCACAGGGGGATGGCAATGCTGAGCAGGTTCACCGACTGGAACTTGACCAGGAAATGTTGCGCAATGCCCAGCAGCATGGCCGCCAGCACGGGCGTCAGGATACGGATGAAACTATCCGTGCGCTGCAAGGTTTCCGGCGTGGCCGGGACAGCAGCCGCTTCCGCCCGCTGATGCAGGAAGACGCGCAACTGCCGCACCAGCAGCCAGCTCAGGGCCAGGCAGGCAACAATGACCAGCGCCTGCCACAGGATGGCCGGTTGGCGGAAATCATTGACAAAATCGGTGATCAGGTTGAGCAGCGGGGTTTCGTTCATGGCAGATGGGGTCTGGAAGGTGGGACAGAAGTGGTACGGATGGGCATCGCACCCATGCAGCCAGGCGGGCTGGCGGCATTGAAAGCCGCCACTGCAGGGTGCAGCGGCGGCCCGTGACAGGCTTACTCGGCTTGTTCAGCGTCAACGTCGTCGGCCGGTTTTTCATCGGCGTAGACTTTTTTCGGCATGACCTTGCGCTCGAACACGGCGGCGAAGAAGCCGTCGGTCTGGTGCAGATGCGGCAGCAATTTCAGGTAGTCACCCATTTCCAGGTCGATCTTCTGTTCAGCCAGCACCTTGCTCATCGGCACGAGCGTGAAGTCCGGATGGGCCGCCAGGAATTGCTCGGCGATAAAATCGTTTTCTTCGTTCAGGAAGCTGCAGGTGGCGTACACCAGGCGGCCGCCGCCCTTGACCAGGCGCGCCGCGCCGGCCAGGATGGCTGCCTGCTTGGCTTGCAGTTCGACGATGGAGTTCGGTTGCTGGCGCCATTTCACGTCCGGATTGCGGCGCAGGGTGCCCAGGCCGCTGCACGGGGCATCGACCAGCACGCGGTCGATCTTGCCGGCCAGGCGCTTGATCTTGGCATCGCGCTCATGCGCGATCTGCACCGGATGCACGTTCGACAGGCCGCTGCGGGCCATGCGCGGCTTCAGCTTGGCCAGACGCTTTTCCGACACGTCGAACGCATACAAACGGCCCGTGTTGCGCATCAGCGCGCCCAGTGCCAGGGTCTTGCCGCCCGCGCCGGCACAGAAATCAACCACCATCTCGCCACGCTTGGCGCCGACGATTTGCGACAGGATCTGGCTGCCTTCATCTTGCACTTCGATGGCGCCGCTCTGGAACAAAGGCATGTTTTGCAGCGAAGGCTTCTTGATCACGCGCAAGCCCAGCGGCGCATAGGGCGTCGGGGTGCTGAGGATAGGTGCTTCGGCCAGAGCCAGCATCACGTCTTCGCGCGTCGCCTTGAGCGAATTGACGCGCAAGTCCAGCGGCGCCGGCGCGTTCAGCGCATCGGCCAGCTTCATGGTTTCCGCTTCGCCGAACTGGGCGATCAGCTTGTCGAACAGCCAGGTCGGCATGTTGGCGCGCATGTTCGACGGCATCAGGCTGCGGTCGATCTGTGTGATGCGCTCCAGCCATTCCACTTCTTCTTCCGTCAAGCCGCCCAGCGAATCGGCGCCGACGGCTTCGGCCAGGCCGAGGATGGTCAAACGACGCATGGTGGGGCCACTGCCCGCTTCGGCGAAATCGGTAAAGAACGATTTGTTGCGCAGTACGGCATAAATGCCTTCGGCGATGGCGCCGCGTTCGCGCGAACCGAGGCGCGGATGGTCGCGGAAATAGCGCGACAGGGTCGTGTCGGCCGGGGCCGTGAAACGTAAAATTTCGCGCAATACTTCTTCAGCATTGGCAAGTATCGCTGGTGGCAATCTCATTGTTATTCTTCCTGTAATATTTTATTGAGGGTCCACGCGGACCTGGCCATGCTCGACTGACAGTTTATCGTCAATGAACAGGCGGATGGCGCGCGGGTAAAGCAGATGTTCCTGTACCAGCACGCGCGCCGATAAGCTGTCTTCTGTGTCGCCTGGCAAGACTGGCACCACCGCACTCGCCACGGCCGGGCCATGATCGAGCTCGGCAGTCACGAAATGCACGGTCGCGCCGTGTTCCGTCACACCCGCCTCGAGCGCCTGGCGGTGCGTCGCCATGCCCGGGAACAGCGGCAGCAGCGACGGGTGGATATTGAGCATGCGCCCCGCGTAATGGTCGACGAAAGGCGGCGTCAGGATGCGCATGAAACCGGCCAGCACGACCAGGTCGGGGGCGAAGCCGTCGATCACGGCTTGCAGCGCCGCATCAAACTGCTCGCGGCTGGCATAATCCTTGTTGGCAACGACTGCCGTCGCTATCCCATGTTCCGCGGCAAAAACCAATCCCTGGGCGTCGGCCCGGTTACTGATGACGGCGGCAATACGGGCTGGCCATTGCTCGGCTTGCGCCGCGCGTACGACCGCTTCCATGTTGCTGCCGCGTCCGGAAATGAGGATAACGATATTTTTCATAGCGCGCATTGTACCCGCTATGGCGATGCGAATCTAGAAAGGCCGGTATTATTGTTGCGGCGCAACATGAGCGCCGACGCGCCGCAGCCGCCCCGCAATGCCGATTACCATTTGCACGAGAGCCCGGTTTTACGGCGCCGCGGCAAGAGTAAGTATTTACTCGAACGAATAGAAGACGCGGAACGGCACTTTCTTCTCGGCCCAGTAGTCGGCCGCGTCGCGGAACACGTCGAGCAGGATCTCGCGCGCTTCCTTGTCAAATTTTTGCGTATTTGGCAATTGCTCCAGCACCACCAGGAAGCCCGTTTGCGTGCCGGCCTTGTGCATGGTATCCGTCAGGCACAGACGCAGGGCATCGAAATTCTTCGCCAGGTTCTTCGGGAACAGGAATGCTTCTGCAATAATGCCGATGACTTGTTGTTTGGTCTGTCCAGCGTGGCAATGCGCATATAAAAAGTGCTGCCCGAGACGGATCGCCTCGTCTTGTAACTCGGTCACGCGAAAGGCACGGATGGACTGGACAAGGTTGGGCGGCACGGTTAGTAACAAACTCATTTTTCCCTCAAATCGACCTGTTATGTATGGATTTGTTCTATCTGCTCTTCTTATTGCATCCCCGCACGCGGGTCAATGCGCACGCGGTGATTCGATCTGTATCAACTTTTATGCGATTCAGTGCGATTTTATATAAGCCATACGCGTATTAGGGTAACGTGTTGTCCTGTATGAATCAACCCGAATATGATGTCAAACGCAAGATTTGTTACAAACCGCTAGTTTCAAGTCATTCAACATCATGTATCGATTGAAAGTGCATGTTACAGACTGTGGGGCAAGGGGCTTGGGCTGTTACATTTTGTTGCCATGCGAAACACTTGCCTCTTGCTGGCGGGATTACTATAGTCCCAAGTTGTAAAAAATACCCTGAAAGATTCTCTACATAATGAGGTTACAAATGAACTTGCAAGCCAAATTGATGATGTCAGCCCTTTGTCTCGGCGCATTGCCACTCGCTCAGGCTGCCGACTTTGAAGATTTCGGCAAAGTCGTGCGCGTTGTGCCGCAAGTGGAACAGATCAATCGTCCACGCCAGGAATGCCGTACGGAATACGTGCAAGTGCAGGCGCCGCCGCAACAGCGCAGCGCTGGCGGCTCCATCGTCGGCGGTATCGCCGGTGCCCTGCTCGGTAGCCAGGTCGGTGGCGGCAATGGCCGCACGGCCGCCGCGGCGGCTGGCGCGATTGCCGGCGCCGTCGTCGGCGACCGTGTCGACAACCAGAACAACTACCAGGGCGGCATGCAGGAACAAGCCGTCAAGCAATGCCGCCAGGTCGACCATTGGGAATCGCGCAACAATGGCTATCAGGTTACTTACGACTACCGCGGCCGCAACTACACGAGCATCATGTCCTATGATCCGGGCGAAAGAGTTCGTCTGCGTGTCTCGATCGAGCCAGCACAACAGTAAGCGCGATAACCGGCCTGTACCATGCCAGCCCCAGCGGCTGGCATTTTTTATGGCGCCTCGGCACGGGCTATAATGCGGCACACTTTCAGGCCGCCTTATGCTTATCAAACGAAAATCCATCGAACAAGTCGAATCCTCGCGCCCCGCGCGCAAGCCCCGCTATGCCCCTGTCACCCTGTCCGAAATGGATGGCGTGCGCTATCTGCATTTCGGCACGGAATGGGTGCAGGGCGCCATGCGCATCCGCAAACCGGACTGGCCTGAGCTCGAATACGCGCAACAGATGATGGCGTGGATGCTGTGGATCGAACAACCTCAGCGCCTGGCTCAGTTGGGCCTGGGCACGGCCGCGCTGACCAAGTTCTGCTACCGCCAGTTCCCGCAGGCGCAAGTCGAAGCCATCGAACTGAACCCGTCCGTCATCACCATCTGCGCCTCGATGTTCAAGCTGCCGCCCAACGACGAGCGCCTGCACGTGCGCGAGATGGATGCGCTCGACTACGTCAACGACGACGCCAACCACGGCACCCTGGACGCCCTGCAAGTGGACCTGTATGACGCCACGGCGCGCGGTCCCGTGCTCGACAGCGCCGATTTCTATGCCGCCTGCTGCGCCTGTCTGGCGCCGCACGGCATCATGACGGTGAACCTGTTTGGCGACCACCCCAGCTACGCGAAGAACATCAAGGCGATGAAGTTTGCGTTTGCACAGGTGATCTGCCTGCCGGAAGTCCATGATGGGAACGTGGTCGCGATCGCGTTCAAGACGAAAGTGGCGCTCGATGCGGAAGCGCAAGCGGCCCTGCTGGAACGCGCCAAGCAGATCGTCGCCGAGACCAAGCTGCCCGCCAAGACCTGGGTCAAGGGCATCGTCAGCACCCTGTAACCGCCGGCAAGGCCGGCAGCCTGGAAAGGCGCCGGCCATGCCAGACTCCGCTCCTCTTCTCCCTCCTCCGGCTGCGCCGCTGGAACTGACGCAACTTCTGGCCTGGCTGCAGCACGACGGCTTGCTCGACGCGGCGCAAGCGGCCGCCATCGACGCCCAGGCCGCCCAGCTGCCGACGCCTGCCTTGCATCCGCTGTGCAGCATCGCGCATGGCGCGCTGACGCTCGATATCCTGTGCGCATGGCTGGCGCGGCGGGCCAGCCTGCCGTACATGCGCATCGATCCCTTGCACATCGATTTCAGCCAGGTGGCCGATGTCATGACGGCCAGCTATGCGGCCCGCTTCAACATCCTGCCCGTGGAAAGCACGCCGGAGCGCATCGTCATCGCCACGGCCCAGCCCTACGCGCTCGCCTGGCAGGCGCAGCTGGGAAAGCTGGCGCCCCGCAAGCTGAGCCTCGTCATTGCCAACCCGCTGCACATTGCCGATGCCATCGCGCAATTTTTCAGTCTGGCCAGTTCTGTCAAGGTCGCCCGGCAAGCGTCCACGCAAGACCTGGCGCTGCGCCAGAATGTCGAGCAACTGGTGGAGCTGGGACGCAACAAGACCAGCCTCGACGCCAACGACCAGCACGTGGTGCGCATCGTCGACTGGCTGTGGCAATACGCGTTTGCCCAGCGCGCCTCCGACATCCATTTGGAACCGAAACGCGACGCTGGCTTCGTGCGCCTGCGCATCGATGGCCGGCTTTACCAGGCCTACCAGTTGCCGCCCGTGGTATTGCTGGCCATGACGGCGCGCATCAAGTTGCTGGGGCGCATGGACGTGGTGGAAAAGCGCCGCCCCCAGGACGGCCGCATCAAGACGCGCAATGCGCAGGGCCAGGAAATCGAGCTGCGCCTGTCCACCTTGCCCACGGCCTTCGGCGAAAAGCTCGTCATGCGCATCTTCGACCCGGAAGTGGCCGTCAAGAGCCTGTTTGACCTGGGCTTTCCGCCTGCAGATGCCGAACGCTGGCGCCAGCTGACGGCACGCACGCACGGCATCGTGCTGGTCACGGGTCCCACCGGATCGGGCAAGACCAGCACCCTGTACAGTACCTTGAAGGCGCTGGCCAGTAGCGAAGTCAATGTGTGCACGGTGGAAGACCCCATCGAAATGGTGGAACCGGCCTTCAACCAGATGCAGGTGCAAACCCAGGCTGGCATTGAACTGTCGTTTGCCGATGGCGTACGGGCGCTGTTGCGGCAAGACCCCGACATCATCATGGTGGGAGAAATCCGCGACCTGGCCACGGCCGAGATGGCCATGCAGGCGGCGCTGACGGGCCATTTGGTGCTGTCGACACTGCACACCAACGACGCTCCCTCGGCGGTCATGCGCCTGCTGGAACTGGGCTTGCCCGCCTACCTGCTGGAAGCGTGCCTGGCCGGCGTGCTGGCGCAGCGGCTGCTGCGCTGCCTGTGCCCGGACTGCAAGCAGCTCGATGCCGCCCCGGGCGCCGCGCCATGGCAGCGACTGACGGGCGGCCAGCTGGAACGGCCCGACGCCATGTACCGCCCCGTCGGCTGCGCCCAGTGCCGGCACAGCGGCTACCTGGGGCGCGCCGGCATTTATGAGCTGCTGAGCGTGACGGAAACATTCGGCCAGCTGGTCAAGGCGGGCGCCGACCTGCATGCCTTGCGCCGCCAGAGCATCCTCGACGGCATGACGCCGCTGCGCATCGCCGGCGCGCGCAAGATCATCGATGGTACGACCAGCATCGACGAAGTGCTGAAGCTCACGGCAGCCCTGCCTTAGCAGGTCAGCACTTTCTAACAGGAATGCTTTGCATTCTTTTTCAACTGATATATAATGCGGCCTCTTTCGGGTCGTTAGCTCAGCTGGTAGAGCAGCGGACTTTTAATCCGTTGGTCGCAGGTTCGAATCCCGCACGGCCTACCACGAATGCGCAGTACTAAAAAGCCCATCCTCACGGATGGGCTTTTTTCGTTTCAGCCCCCCAGGGTTATACTGGCTCTTCGTCTTGCCAGCCCTGAAAGAAACGCATGAAACTTGCCGCCGCCGCCCTCCTCCTGGTCACCGCCTGCCTGCCTGCGCACGCACAGCCGCCCATTGTGCTCGACGGCCAGTACAGCGCGCGCACGGACGAAATGAGCCTGGAAATCATCGGCAACCGCGTCTGCTTCGCGCCCGACAAGGCGCAATGGGGCCGATTGCCCCGGCCGGCGGCTTCGCACGCTGCATGGTTTTGTTTCAGCAACGATGCCGAAGCGCGCCGCCAGCTGCGCGTACCCGCGCGCCAGGCCGACAATTGCGGCTGGCAAGCGCGTGCGCGCATCGTCATTGATACGTATCAACCGTATGTGGAACAGGGCGACGGCAACGACATGGCGCGCCTGGCATCGGTCATCAAGGTGGCGCAACCGAACGCCATCGCCTGCGAATAGTATTAATCGAGTTCGTATTCCTGCAGATAGCGCGCGAACAAGTCGCCATCAGCCAGCGGACAGACAAAACCCGCGCCCCAGTCGGCAAGCAGCAACTGTTCTTTCACGGGCAGCAGCAACAGCTCAGGCATGCCATCGCTGCACCACAGGTCGCACACGATGCCCTTGTCATCCAGGCCGGCAAACAAGGTCTCCGTCTTGTCGCCGCCAAAGGCCAGCACGTTCTTGCATTCCACCCGGTAACTGCTGTAGCCCGTGTAGACGGCGTCATACGGTGGCAAGGCATCCGCCAGCGCCAGGCGCAACTGGTCGGCCGTGAGGCCCAGTACGCGCACCTGCGACGGCGGCGCCTCGGGCACGTACATGGCCGTCCAGCCGGCGCCACTGCGGTGCGCGTCGGCGAACGCCTGCTGTTCGCCCATCTGCGTCAAACAGTGCTGTAAATTATCCAGCGGCAGCAGTTCGATCATGCAAAAATCGTCTTCGTGATAATACGCTTCGCGCATGCTTCAATTCTCCAGCAAATCTTGTAACTGGGCATTGCGCCGCACCGTCAGCAGGCCGGCCCAGGTCTCGCTCGTCACGGACGGATAGCGCACGGCGCCGAAATTCATCCAGGCATCGCGGTAAGCCAGCCACAGGCGCTGAGTGGCGCGGATGCCATCCTTGCCCACGGCGCCCGCATAGGTTTCCGCCGGCTTTTTCATGAGCTTGCCGTAGATGGCGTTGAGTTCCTTGTCGAGCGCCGCCGCCTGCTCCCTGGACATGCTTGGCGGCAGCTTGGCCGCTTCGTACTCGCGCAAATCGTGCGCCAGCTGGTCGAGCTCTGCCGTGCGGGCGGCGATGCTCAGGGCGGCGCGCGCCGTGCCGCTCAAATCCGTTTCATTAGCGGCGCGCGCATCGGCAAACTTGCTTGTTGCCGTCTGCAGCTTTTGCAGTGATGCTTGCGCCACTGCCGGCATGCCCGCACTGACTTTGTCTGTTGCCTGCGCGCGCACGCGCTGCTTTTGCCGCGCATCGATGGCGCTGCACACGCCCATCATGTAGCCGCTGGTGATGTCGTCGCACAAGTCGATCATGCCGCGCCCGCTGGCATTGATCTGCTGCAAGTGTTCGATGCGCCCCCGCATCTCGGCGGGCGCAGCATCGATGCTGCACGCATACTTCAGCGCCAGCAACGGGTCTTTCTGCACGCCCTGTCCATTCTGGTACAGCATCATCAAGACGGCGCTGTTCTGCGTTGCCATCGCGCAATGACGCACGGGACGCCAGTCGGCCGGCTTGGGCGAGGAAATACTCTTGGTATCGTAATACAGGTCTGTTGCCTGGCACTGCTGCAAAGCAGCCACGGCGGACGGCGCCGGCAGGTCGGCAGGCGGCGGCGCCGCATCCTTGACCTTCAGGCAGCCCGCATACCAGGCCGTGCTTTCCGCCTGGCCCACGCCCATGGCGCTGGTATTCGGGTACGGTGCGGCGGCAGCGGCAAAACCCGGGCTGGCGAGCAGCGTGCCGGCACCCAGCAATAGCGTTTTCAATAAGGATAGACAAGTTTTCATGTTCAAGCAGCGCCAGCGTGAGTAAAGCGGCAAGTTTAACTGATCAGCCAAGCTGCGCCCGCCCGATACACGCCCATCGCGCCTGGTAAGTAACGGTACTCAGCCTTGGCAGGGCAGGAAGCCATGGGCAATAATGTTGCCCGCTATACTTTTTTCACTTCCCGGACCACGCCCATGACCTTACCCCGTCTTCGCCGTTCCCTCGGCTCCCTGCTGATCGCAGCAGCCTGCGCCTCGCTGGCAATGACCGTCCACGCCGCCGATACCACGACGGCTATACCCGTTGCCACCACGCAAACGCAAGTCAAACATGCCATCACGCACGAAGACGTGTGGCTGATGAAACGGGTGGGTGCCCCTGTCGCCAGCCCGGACGGGCGATGGGCTGTGTTTTCCGTCATCGACAGCGCCTACGATAGCAAGGAGCAATGGTCGGACCTGTGGATCAAGTCGCTGCTAGACGACAGCCCAGCGCGCCGCCTGACCTCTTCCAAAGGCGGCGAAAGCGCCGTGGCCTGGTCGCCGGACAGCCGCCAGCTGGTGTTCGTCGCCAAGCGCGATGGCGATGAAGCGGGTCAGATCTACCGCCTCGACGTGGCCGCTGGCGGCGAAGCGCAACGCCTGACCTCGCTCACCTTGGGCGCACGCATGCCGAAATGGAGCCCGGATGGCACGCAATTGCTGTTCATCAGCGACATCTATCCAGGCAACAAGACGGAAGCCGACGTCAAGCAAAGCGCGAAAGAACGCAAGGAGCGCAAAGTCAGCGCCCGCTCGTATGAAACGACGGCGCCCCGCTATTTCGACAAATGGCTGACCGACAAGCAGGTGCGCCTGTTCATCGTCGACGCCAACGCTGCTGCCCGAGGTGAAAACACAGCGCGCGACATCCTGTCGGGCACGCAACTGGTCACCCTGCCGGGCTTTGGCGGGGGCCAGGGCGACGAGGGACAATCGCTGGACGCCGTCTGGACGCCGGATGGCAAGGCCGTCGTTTTCAACGCGGCCACCAACCGCGATGCCGCCCAGCGCGAAGCCGTCTACTCACAACTGTATTTGCTGCCCTTGGCGGGCGGCGAAGCGCAGCGTTTGACGCAGGACAAACATAGCTACGGTTCCCTGAAATTCGCTGCCGATGGCAAGACCCTGTTCGCCTTGAGCGACGCGCAAACACCGGGCAAGGTCTATGACGTGAAGCGCCTGGCCAGCTTCGCCTGGCCGATGAGCAACCCTGCACCGACCATCCTGACGGCCAAGCTGGACCGTTCGATTTCGCGCTATGTGCTGCCCGAGGGCGGCAAGCGCGTCATCTTCAGCTATGAACACGCGGGCCTGGAAAAGCTGTACTCGATCGACGCCAGCGGTGGTGACGTGCGCGAGGAGCCATCCTTGCCGACGGGCAGCATCAATTCGCTGAGCAGCGGCGGCAAGGCCCTGGTCGGCGTGTGGGAGTCAAGCATCAACCCGCCGGAAATCTATGCCTTCAACGGCAAGCAGCCGAAGCGGCTGACGGCCTTCAGCACGGACAAGGCAAGTAAAATCGACTGGCAGGCGCCCGAGCACTTCTGGTTCACCACGGCCGACGGCCGCCAGATCCACAATATGCTCGTCAAGCCGGCCAACTTTGACCCGAACAAGAAATATCCGCTGTTTACCGTCATCCATGGCGGCGCGGCCAGCATGTGGCGCGACCAGTTCGTGCTGCGCTGGAACTATCACTTGCTGGCCAAACCAGGCTATGTCGTGCTCCTGACCGACTACAAGGGTTCCACCGGCTATGGCGAGGAATTCTCGCGCTCGATTCAATTCGACCCATTGAAAGGCCCGGGCGATGAAGTCAACCAGGGCGTCGATGAAGCCATCAAGAAATATGCCTTCATCGACAGTACGAAACTGGCCGCCGGCGGCGCCAGCTATGGCGGCCACCTGGCCAACTGGCTGCAAGCGACCACCACGCGCTACAAGGCCATCGTCTCGCACGCGGGCGAAATGGACTTGATCATGCAATGGGGCACCAGTGATGGCGGCTTCGGCCGTGAAACCAATGCGGGCGGCCCCGTCTGGTCGAACCTGCCCGTATGGCGCGATCAAAGCCCCGTCATGCAGGCAGGCAACCACGAAAAAGGCACGGGTTTCACGACACCGATCCTGATCACCGTGGGCGAGCTCGACTACCGCGTGCCGGCCAACAATGCCTTGATGAACTTTGCAGTGCAACAGCGCCTGAACGTGCCGGCAAAATTGCTGGTGTTCCCGGACGAAAACCACTGGATCTTGAAGGGCGAGAACAGCCGTTTCTTCTATAGCGAAGTCGAGGGCTGGCTGGCGAAGTATTTAAAATAATCCTGCTGCACGCTGCTTGAAGAGCCAGGCTCCGCGCACGCGGGCCTGGCTTTTTTCATGCGGGCTGGACTGTGGCCACGGCCGCCGTCTGCCGTCGTATCGCCAGCACCAGCAGCGCGGCCAGCAGGCAGGCGGCGCCGGCCGCGAACAGGGCCGGGTTGTAGGTCAGCATCAGGGTGCGGATGCGGCCAGCCCCATAGGCGGCCACGGCGGCGCCCAGCTGGTGGCCCGCGAAGATCCAGCCAAACACCATGCCCGCGCGCTCCCGGCCAAACGTGGCCCCCACCAGTTTCACCGTCGGCGGCACGGTGGCGATCCAGTCCAGGCCGTAGAACATGGCGAACAGCGACAGGCCATACAAGGTGAATTCCGAATACGGCAGCCAGAACAGGGACAAGCCCCGCAAGCCGTAGTACCAGAACAGCAATTTGCGGTTGTCATAGCGGTCCGACAGCCAGCCGGACAAGATCGTGCCGAACAGGTCGAAGGCGCCCATCATGGCCAGCACGGAGGCGGCCGGCACGGCGGACAGGCCCGAATCGCCGCACAGCGAGATGAAGTGCGTCTGGATCAGACCGTTGGTGCTGAGGCCGCAGATGAAGAAGGTGCCGAAGAGTATCCAGAAAGTGCGGTTTGCCGCCACGCTGCGCAAGATCAGGAACGGCGTGGCAAACGTCATTGCTGCCGCCGGCGCCACCACCAGGGGCGTGTCGGGATCGGCGCCATAGGGCCGCAAGGCAAGGTCTTGCGGCCGGTTGCGCATGCACAGGAAGGCCAGCACGGCGACGATGGCGCAGGCGGCAAACACGGGCATGACGGCCGTGCGCCAGCCGAAGTGCTCGATCAGCCAGGCGCCCACGGGCAGGAACAGCAACTGGCCCGTGGCTGAGCTGGCCGTCAGCACGCCCACCACCAGGCCACGGTGCGTCTCGAACCAGCGGTTCGCCACCACGGCACTCAAGACCAGCGCCGTCATGCCCGAGCCCAGCCCCAGCAGGATGCCCCACAGCGCCACCAGGTGCCAGAACTGCGTCATGCGCGTGGCCAGCAGCATGCCAGCCGCGATCAGCCCCAGCGCCACGCAGATGATATTGCGCAAGCCGAAGCGCTCCATCAGGATGGCGGCAAACGGTCCCATCAGACCGAACAGCACGAAGCGCACGGCCAGCGCCGAGGAAATCTGCTCGGCATCCCAGCCGAACTCGCGGCTCAAGGGTTGCATCAGCGCCCCCGGCAAGCCCAGCGCGGCAGACGAGGTCAAGGCGGTGAGGAAGGTGATGGCGACGATGACCCAGGCAAAGTGCATGCCGCGGCGCGCCAGACATTGCGAAAAAGGATAGGAAAGCATGCAGTCCTCATGAGAAAAAGTGGATGCCGATCATTGCCATCTGGCGGCATTTTTCTCATGTTATATTATGATAGTAATTTATACAATCAAAAAAAACTGGCGCGACACTGCTGCGTGCTGCTCCAGTCCTGGCTGCAAGCTTGTGACATGGAGTCAGACCCGGCGGGTCTGACTCCATACATTACTTCACCTTCAAGCCATTCTTCACATCCGTCACCCCTTCCACGCCACGCGCCAGGTCGGCGGCTTTTTTCACTTGCGCCTGGGAAGGCACGAAGCCGCTGAGCATGACGACGCCGTTCACCGTTTCCACGTGCACGTCGAGCGCTTTCAAGTCACTGTCCTTGACGAGGTCCGCCTTGATCTTGGTGGTGATGACAGAGTCTTCCACTGCCACCTTGGTGCTGCTGGCCGCATTGCGCGTCATGCAGGCGGCCTTGGCCGTCGCATCCATGGCGTCACAGTTTTCCTTCATGGTGGCAGGCGGATTCTGCGCCACGTTGGTGCCAGCCGTGGCGCCCGTGTTGGCGTCGGCCAGCGCGGCCGTTTTTGCCGTCTTGGCATCGTTCATGCACGATGTCTTGTCGGCGCCCGTGCGGTCGCCGCACTTGGCCTTGGCCAGGTCATACTCGGCATTGGCGACATCCTTGCGGGCCTTGCCCAGTTCGCGCGGCGTGTTGCGGTACTGGGCCACGGCGTCCGAGTCGGCCTTGGTGCGCGCCACCCTGGCTTCTTCCACGCAGACTTTTTTCGCATTGCCGCTCTGGCTGTCGCAAGCGGCCTTGGCCTGCTTGTAGTCGGCCGATGCCTTGTCCGTCAAACTCTTGTACGAGGCATCCTGCGCATACGCGGGCGTGGCGGCAAGCAGTGCGCTGGCACTGGCGGCCAGCATGAGTGCGATCATTTTGTTCATGATGGTTCCTCTCTGGTTAGTTGATGCCCAGATTAGACCCCTGCCGGACGCAAAGCTCCGTGCGACAGCACACGCTGACTAGCCATCTGCACAAAATTCACCGTTTATTTGTCGCCGCTCAAGCCTTTTCGCCACAATACTTGCGCCTGTTCAAATGATGAAGCGGCCCCATCAAATGCACCTGCACCATCCGCCAGCGCCAGCCATGCCTGCGTGGCGTGCGAACCGCCCGTGCTGTCGCCGCCGGCGCGCACGCCGCGCATCCAGGCCAGTACCTCCTGATACTGCCCGGGGTGGCGTCCATGCATCCAGGCCAGGGCCACCAGGTCCGCATAAGCCTCTTCACGGCGCGTCTCGCGCAGCTCCTGCGCCAGCGATGTCAGCTTGTCCTGCTGCCTGCCGGGCGGCTCGGCAAAACCGCGTGGCAAGGCGTGCCAGTCACCCTGGGCATAGCGCTGGCAATGGCCGATTTCATGCGCCGTCATCGCTTCCATCATCATGCCTTGGCGCGCAACTGGCACGCCCTGCAAGACACTGTCCGCCTGTGTATTGCCGCGCAGCGACAAGACCAGCTTGCAGCGCCCCGCTTCGTAGCCCAGCGCCAACGGCACGGCGCCGGGCGCATCCTGGGGCTGCACGATGATATCGATGGGTAAGCCTTGCGCGCGGGCAAAGGCGATGACGGGCTGGCCAGCCTGCAGCCTGCGGCTTTCCAGATCGGTGAGCTGAGCATGCGCCATGGCAGGTGCGGCACTAAGCAAACTCAACAGCGAAATCAGTTTCAACATGGGATCAACGGCAAGAAAGGAATGCAACCACTGCAGAGTAAGCGGTGAAGATATTTCCACAAGGAAAAACTGGCAACTATTCACAAATAAAGACGAAAAAAAACCGGTGCAGCAGCACCGGCTTTTCACACTGACAATCGTCAGGGCGGATTTATTTCTTCGTCGCTTTATCCAGGGCGCGGGCCGTGACGAATTCCGGACGGATATCGTTCGGCACGGCTTTCATCTTGTCGAGCGCCACTTGCACTTCCGGACGAATCACCACGTACTTGCTCATCAACGCTTGCGCGCGCGCATAGTCGCCCGTCGCCTCGATAGTCAAAAATTCGCGGTCCAGGTCGATCACGGCCTGTTTGATCTTGCCAAAATCAACGCCAAACTTGCCGTCGCCCAGGGAAACAAAACCGCCCTTGTCGAGGATGTAATTCATCTGGATGGCCATGCCACGCGCATGCGAATCCGTCAGGCCGAAATGCAGGGTGCGGAAACCGGAGGCGAGAAAAGTGTTGTACAGCTTGCGCTCGGCCGCCTCGCCCTGGCCCAGGGTGTCGTTCAGCTGCCCCTTGTCCATCATGTAGCGCAGCGCAAACAAGCCCGTGATGTCGGCCTTGGCTTCTTCGATGGTCGAATATGCTTCCTTCAAGTCCTGGCGTGGCGTCGATGGCTTGCCGTCGACGACGGTGGCGTGCGGGCCCAGGCCGTGCATGATTTCATGCGCGAGGATGTGCGTGAAAAAGGAATTGAAGTCGACGTCCTGCTGCGCGTCGGCGGTCAGCACCAGTTTCGAGATCGGCGTCAGGGTGGCCTTGAACTTGGCTTCCTGCACGTTTTTCAACATCACACGCTTGGAACCGCGCGCGCTGATGATGCGCTCGTCGTTGGGCAGGTTGTAGGCGGCTGTCTGCACGGCCATGTTGCCGTCGCCCGCGCCATACACCTGGTTGACCACCACCATCGGTGCCAGCGCGCCCACTTTCGGGTTGCGGTACTGGGCATCGAGCGGCAGGTTGTCTTCCAGCTCCTGCATGTGCTTGGCGAAGAAGTTCAGCTTCTGCGTCTCGGCCTGGTCGCGGATATTCACATAGGCTTCGAAGGCCGCCTTGTAGCCGAACAGCTCGTCGTTATACGTTTCATACGGGCCGATGGTGATGTCGACGGGCGAGTCGAGGTCCATCCAGGCGAAGTCGGACGGCAGATAGTCGTTGTCGAGGAAAGCCTTGGCGCGCAAGGTGAGGAATTTCTTCAGGGACGCGTTGTCCGTGGCGGCCGCCGCCTCGTCGAGCAGCTTGGCCAGCTGCTTGAGTTCCACCTTGTACTCGTCCGAATACTTGACGGTCTGATATTTGCCATCCTTGCCCGCGCGAATCGTCGTGAAGAACCATTGCGCCTGCTGCTTGTCGTCCGCCGACAAGCCACTCATCCACGCTTCCAGGCTGGCCTTGGTGGCGCCCTGCGGATAGAAATTACCCGCTTCCGGCTTGTGCGCGGGAATGGCGATGCCCGCATAGCTGGCGGGCATGAACGAGGCGTGCGCGTCGAGCACCGACCATGGCCCCTTGTTGATCCAGAAATAATTCAGGCGCGCCTGGCCCAGCTTTGATTTATCCTTCTTCAAGGCCGCCCACAGCGCTTCATTGCCGGACCAGCGCTGGCGCAGTTGCAGCACGTCAACCAGCTTGGCCGCTTCGACCAGCTTGGCGATGGCCTGGCGGTCGCCAAAGGACAGGTGTGTGACATCGGCGGTCAGTTCAACGGGCGCATAGCGGGCGCTCATGGCCGTCAGTTGTTGCGCCGTGGCCGGGCTTGCTGGTGCGGCGGCTGGCGTTGCGGCGCAGGCGCTGCCGACGGCGGCGGCCATCAGCAGGGGAATCAGGAGTTTTTTCATGGGGGTCTCGGTTAGATTTTTCTCAGAAAAAAAAGCGGCTGGCGCGGATGGCGCGCTACCGCTTTCTTGCTCAGACTGCGATTGTCCCACCTGCCCCATGGCATGGCAAGCCGCTTACCAGACCTTGTACACCTGCCCCGTCTGCGCCCCTTCCACGCTGCGGCTGTAAGCCAGGGCCACACGGCTGGCGGCAGCTGGCTCGAAGCCGTAGAAGAAGGGACCGTAAGCTTCCAGCGATTCTGCCAGCACCGTGGGGCTGACGACATTGATGCGCACGCCGCGCGCCAGTTCGATGGCGGCGCCCCGCACGAAGCCTTCCACGGCCGCATTCGTCATACTGGCGGCCGCACCGAAGCGGATCGGGTGCTCGGCCACGATGCCGCTGGTCAGGGTGATCGAGCCACCGTCGTTCAGGTATTCCTGCGCCACCAGCGCCACGTTGACCTGGCCCATCAACTTGCTGTCCAGGCCCAGCTGGAATTGCTCGGGAGTAAATTCGGCCAGGGGACCGAAATGCAGCTTGCCGGCCGTGACGACGACGGCGTCGACCTTGCCGATGCGCTTGAACAGGGCGCGCACTTGCGCAATGTCGCCCATGTCCGCCTGGTGCGTGCCGCTGCGGCTGCCCACTTCGATGATTTCATGGCGTTGCGCCAGTTGTGCCGCGACGGCCGTGCCGATGGTGCCGCTGGCACCGATGATGACGATTTTCATGCTGCTTCCTTGTCTGGGGTTGAACGATGAAGCCAGTATGCACCGCTTCCAAAAAGGAATAAATACGCTAGAATTTATAAGATTACCAACTCACAGTTTGCAATCAAGGTGTATGGATAAATTGCGCAGCATGGAAATCTTTGTCGCCGTCGTCGACCAGGGCAGTTTTACGGCCGCCGCCGACACCTTCCACATCTCGCCCGTGATGGTGGGCAAGCACATCAGGCAGCTCGAAGAGCGGCTGGGCACGCGCTTGCTGGCGCGCACCACGCGCCGGCAAAGCCTGACGGAAATCGGCCAGCAGTATGTGGAGCAGTGCCGCCAGATCCTGGCGCAGATCGCCGCAGCCGAAACGGGCGCGGAAGCGATGCAGGCCACGCCGCGCGGCAAGCTGAAAATCACGGCGCCCGTTTCCTTCGGCAGCGAACGCATGGCGCCGCTGCTGGCCGAGTATCTGACGGCCTATCCAGACGTGAGTCTGGAGCTGAATCTGAATGACAGGATGGTGGATCTGGTGGAGGAAGGTTTTGATGCGGCCATCCGCATCGGCGCGCTGGACGATTCCGGCATGGTGGCGCGCCCCTTGCGGCCTTACGCGATGGTGATCTGCGCCTCGCCCGACTACCTGGCCAGGCACGGCACGCCGCGCTCGCCGGAGGACCTGGCGCGGCACGAGTGCGTGGATTTCATGCAGTGGTCGCGCCACATGCGCTGGCGCCTGAGCGGCAAGGAAGCGCGCCACGATGGCGCGGCGGCCGAGAGCCGCTTCCGCTCGAACAATGGGCAGGCGCTGCGCATGGCGGCCCTGCACGGCTTCGGCATCGTCATGCAGGCGGAAATCCTGCTGGCCGACGATATCGCGGCGGGCCGCCTGGTGCCGCTGCTTCAGGATTATGTGCCGGCGCCGCGCCTGATGCATGTGCTGTATCCGCGCGACCGCCAGCCCACGCCCAAGCTGACGACCTTCATCGACTTTCTGCTGGAACGCTACGGGCCAGCGGCGACACCGCCGCCGGCCACGCTCACGTAACTGAGAACTTAGTTGGCCTTTGCCAGCTTCGCCAGCTCGCCATCGGGCTGCCAGCCGGCACCTAAAGAGCGGGCCACGGCAACGGTCGCCAGCAAGCGCTGGGTCTTGATCTGCACGGCGGCACGGTCAGCTGCCAGCGAGCTGCGCTGGGCATCGGTGACATCCAGGTAGGTAGAAATGCCGCGCTCGTAGCGCGTGCGCGCCACCAGGTAGGCGCGCGCGGCCGCTGCCTGCGACAGGGCCTGGGCGTCGCCCTGCAACTGGCGCTGCTCCACGTCGGACAAGGCGTCTTCCACTTCGCGCAAGGCCGTCAGCAGCTTCGTTTCGTGATTCGCCACGGCTTCCGCATAGCGCGCCTTGGACAAGTCCAGGTTGGCCTGGTTGCGGCCACCGTCGAAGATGGGCAGGGACAGGGCCAGTGGGCCAAAGCTGAACTGGCGCGAACCTCCTTGCGCCAGGTCGCGCAGTTTTTCGGAGGCGTAGCCGAAATTGCCCGTCAATTGCAGCGAGGGGTAAAACGCGCCTTCGGCCACGCCCACTTGCGCGTTCGCCGCGCGCAGGTTCGCCACGCTGGAGACCAGGTCCGGGCGGTGCGCCAGCAGGCTGGCAGGCAAGCCGACAGGGATACCTGGCGGCAGCGGCAAGATGGAAGGCTCGGCGGCCACCGGCAATTGCAGCGCCGACGGCGGCTTGCCCGTCAGGGTGGCCAAGCTGTTTTCCAGCTGGTTGCGCTGGCGCTTGACTTCATGCAGGTCGGCTTGCGCATTCGACAGTTCGACTTTTGCGCGCGCCAGGTCCAGCTCATTCGTCAGGCCCGCATTGAAGCGCGCTTCGACCAGCTGTGCCGACTCGCGGCGCGTGTCGAGCGCACCGTTCAGTATCGCCATTTCCGCATCCAGTCCCCGCAGTTGCCAGTAATTGCTGGCCACTTGCGCCGACAGCATCAGCAGCACGCCGTCACGGTCTGCCTGCGCCGCCAGCGCCTGCGAATCGGCCGCTTCGACCATGCGTTTCACGCGGCCCAGCAAGTCGACTTCATACGACAGCGAGCCGCCCACGGAAAAATTGTTGCCGCTGATGGAGCGGTTGCCCAGGGCCAGACCCTGCGAGGTGTTGGCCGAAGTGCGCGAATTCGAGATGCCGGTGCTGACGTTGACGCTCGGACCCTGGTTGGCGCGCGCCGTGCCGCTTTGCGCCAGCGCCTGCAGCAGGCGCTCACCCGCCGCTTTCACGCTGGGATTATCCTGCAGCGCGCTTTGCTCCAGGCGGTCCAGGGTAGCGTCGCCATAAATGCTCCACCACTCTTTGGGCAGCTGCGCTGCATCCGCTGCGGCAGCGCCGTGGCGGAAAACACCGTTGTCGATGCCGGCCACATTCGCCGGGGCGGTGAAATCCTGGCCCACTGTACCGCAGGCGGAGAGCGCCACGGCAAGGGAAGCGGCCAGCGCAATTTTCGTCAATACTGTTTGCATGGTGTATACCTTCTTGTTCTTTAAGGGCTTGCGTTGGCGGTCAATGACCGCCGCCACCGCCACCGGGAGCTTTGAGTTTGTCGGCCAGCCACAGGGGCAAGATGCAGGCCAGCAGGATGGCGCCGATCAGGAAAAAGCCATCGTTGTAGGCCATCACATACGCTTCGCGGCGCACGATGCCGTCGATCGCCTGCAAGGCCTGGTTGCCGGCCGTGACGGCGTCATAGCCCTTGGCCATGAAAGTGGACGTCAGCTGGTCGATGCGCAGCTGCGTGGCGCTGGAATACGCATTGATCGCTTCACCCAGGCGCTGCGAGTGGAAATGCTCGCGAGTGCTCAGGGCCGTGGCCAGCAGGGCGATGCCGATCGAGCCGCCCAGGTTGCGCGTCATGTTGAACAGGCTTGATGCGGACGGCATGTCCTTCGGCGCGATCCCCTTCATGGCGAAGTTCGACAGGGTCAACATGACGAAGGGCTGGCCCAGCGCGCGCACCACCTGCGACCACAGCAGCTGGTCGTAGCCGGTGGAAGCGTCCATGTAGGCATTCATCATGCACGAGCCGCCGAACAGCAGCAGGCCGAACGAGCACAGGATGCGGTTGTCCACCACGGACGACAGCTTGGCGACGAAGGGCATGATGAACAGCTGCGGCAAGCCTACCCACATGATGACTTCACCGATCTGCATCGGCGAATAGCCGGCGATCTGGCCCAGGAACAGGGGCAGCAAAAAGGCCGAGCCATACAGGCCCATGCCCGTCACGGCCGACAGCACGGTGGCGACCAGAAAATTTCGCTGGCCGTACAGGGCCAGGTTGACGAACGGTTCGGCGCGCGTGGCGCTGGTGACGACCCAGCCCAGGATGCCCGTCAGCGCCAGCGCGGCAAAGGCAATGATGAAACCGGAGTCGAACCAGTCCTTCGAATTACCCTCTTCCAGGAAGATGGTCAGGCAGCCCAGGCCCAGGGCCATGAAGAAGATGCCCAGCCAGTCGGCTTTCCAGAACATCTCCAGCTTCATCGGCTCCTTGTCCAGGCCATAGATCATGCCGGCGATCAGCAGCACGCCCGGCACCCAGTTGATGTAGAAGATCGAGGGCCAGCCATACAGCTCGGAGAGGTAGCCGCCCAGGGTCGGGCCCATGGCCGGCGCCAGAGTGGCTGTCAGGCCGAAAATGGCCATGCCGACGGCGCGCTTCGACGGCGGCAGCTTGAGCATCACCAGGGTGAACGCCATCGGAATCAGCGCGCCGCCCGTAAAGCCTTGCAGCATGCGGAAGACGATCATGCTTTCCAGGTTCCAGGCCGTACCGCACAGGGTGGAGAACAGCAGGAAGAAGGCGGTGGTGCCGATCATGTAGGTGCGCAAGCCGAACACGCGCGCCAGCAGCGCGGTGAGGGGAATGACGATAATTTCCGCCACCAGGTAGGCCGTGGAAATCCACGAACCCTCTTCCTGGGTGGCCGACAGCGAGCCAAGGATATCCTTGAGCGAGGAGTTGGTGATCTGGATGTCGAGCACCGCCATGAAGGCGCCCAGCATGCCGGCGGCGACCGCCAGCCAGGTGCGCCCGGAGACTTTCTCGCTGATCACGGGGAACGCCGGCGATGCCGCCGGTGTGGTGGAAGGGCTGCTCATGAAAACTTAGCGGGCGGCGGTCTGCGCGGCGGGAGCAGCTGGCGCAGCGGCATGGCGCGGCGCCTTGTCCTGAGACGACACGGGCTGGTTGACTTCCACTTCAGCAATCACCGACATGCCCGGCACCAGGCGGCCATTCATGGCCTTGATGTCTTCCGGCTTGAAGACGATTTTGACCGGCACGCGCTGGACGATCTTGGTGAAGTTGCCGGTGGCGTTATCTGCAGGCAGCAGGGCGAATTGCGCGCCCGAGGCAGGTGCGAAGCTGTCGACCGTGCCCACCAGTTTCTTGCCTGGCATGGCGTCGATGGTCACGTGCACGCTCTGGCCGCGGTGCAGGTCGGCCAATTGGGTTTCCTTGAAGTTGGCGGTGACCCAGACGTTGTCTTGCACGATGGCCGTCAATTGCTGGCCAGGCTGCACGCGCATGCCCGTTTCCACGTTGCGCTTGCCGATGCGGCCGGCAACGGGGGCCAGGATGCGGTTGTACTGCAGCTGCTGTTCCGCGTCCTTTAATTGCACGCGCAGCACGGCCACTTGCGCCTTGGCCACGTCGCGTGCGGCTTGCGCCGCACCAATCTGCGCCTTGGCAGCCGAAGCGCTGTCGCGGCGGGCGGCCAGGTCGGCCACGGCGCTCGAGCGGGCCGCATTGGCCGCATCGAGTTCCGCTTTCGAGACGGCTTTCATCTGGCTCGTGTACAGCTGGCCATAACGGTCTGCATCCTGTTTTGCGCGCAGCAGCTGTGCATCGGCCTGCGCCACTTGCGCCTGGGCGGCGCTCGCTTGCGCCTGCACTTGCGCGATTTGCGCGTCGGCCTGCAGCACTTGCTGCTCGGCGCTGGCGATCTGCGCGGCGATCTGCTCGGTTTTCACGCGCTGGTCGAAGGGATCGAGTTCAGCGATCACGTCGCCCTCTTTCACCATTTGATTATCGTCAATGAAGACCTTGGTGACGACGCCGGAAATGCGTGCCGAAACGGGATGCACGTGGCCGGACACATAGGCGTTTTCCGTTTCCACGAAATAGTGGCTGCGATACCACATGCGCGCGCCAGCGCCCAGCGCGACGAGGACGATCAGGCCGGCGATGATTTTTACGCGGTTGTTAGGTGGTGCGGAGCTGGCGGAAGCGGCGGGCAAGGAAGGTGCGGCAGGGGCCGCGGGTGGGACGGCGCTAAGCACCTTGTGCTCTGCTTGGCCTGGCTGGTTGGACATACTCGCTCCGAAAATGAAATGATATAGGTTCATTATTGGACAAAGAAAAGCCAAAGTCAAGAAATGAAACGATTGCATTTCATTTTAATTTGCACTACAGTGTAAGCCATCACTTACCTTCCAACTTATAAAGAGACCCAGACCATGTCCGATCCCGGCCTCAGCAATACCTTAAGCACCGATACAGAATCCGGCGATGCCCCACAGGAACTTTCCTGCTGCGGCAAACCGGCCGGCCGGCCGCGCGCGGCCGACATGGAAGCGCGCATGGAAAACCTGCTGCACACGGCTGGCTGCCTGTTTCTGGAAAAAGGGTATGGAAAGGTCAGCCTGGAAATGATCGCCCGCGAAGCCCATGTGGCCGTACGCACGATTTATGTGAAATTTGGCGGCAAGGCGGGCTTGTTCAACGCCGTGGTGGAGCTGCGCCGCGCCGCCTACTTCTCGACCATGCCGGCGCTGGAAACGGATATGCGCCCCTTGCCCGCCATCCTGGGCGAGTTCGGCTTGCTGTTCGTACAACTGGTCACCATGCCGGCGGCCATTCGCCTGAATCGCATGGTGGTGGCCGAAGCGGCCACGCACCCGGAACTGGCGGAAACGTTTTACAAAGTGGGGCCGGGTCAGACGCGCGAGATGCTGATCAAGTTTTTCAGCCGTCCCGACATCGCGCCACTGTTTCGCGCGGAGTTGACGCCGTCCATCCTGGCGCTGCACCTGCTCAATTGCCTGTTGGGCGACCAGATGTCGCGCCTGCTGTTTCCGCCGCAGCAGCAGCCGGATGTGGCACAGTTGCGCGCCAAGGTAGCGCTTAGCCTGGACCTGTTTCTGCGCGGCACCTTGCACCAGCCGCTCGCGGCCTGACGCGCGATTCAGCCATGGCAGCCGCCTTCTTCCTGCATCGCTGATTCGGCAGCCTCATCGTTCAAGCCCAGCGCACGCAAGAAAGGCTGGGCCGCCGACGGTCCATCAAGACTCAGTGACGACTCAATTCCATCAAGGCGTTCCGGGCCATAGCGCATCAGGTCGAACGAGGTTTCAAAGCGCTGCGCCAGGAAATAAGTGCGGAAGTAATCGAAGGAAAACGCCACCTGGCCATCGGCCAGCAGCAGCAAGCCATGCGCATGCAGTGGCGCCAGCCAGTCCCCTGCGGCCATGCTCCAGCCCTTCACGCCGCAATAGTCGCTGGCAAAACGCTGCAGTTCCGCTTCGCCGAGGAACAGGGTCTTGGCTTCGAACATCACGAACGCCAGCTCGATCAGGAATTCGCGCGCATCGGCAGCCACGCCAGCACCCTCACGCTGCCGCGCGCCAGCCTTGCCCAGCAAACCATCGAGATAAACGCGTTCGCTTGCCAGCTGCGGCAGCAAGGTAGCAAACACATACTCGGCATCCATCTGCCCCGTTTCCTGGCCGTTCGGCGTGTACAGTACCGACAGGGCGAAGTTCTTGCTCACGTCGTCGAACTCGCGCAGCGACACAGTCCACTGCGTGCCTGGCGCGTCGCCCTCGGCCCCGCCCGTGCCGAACTCGAGCACGGAAAACGCCGCCATCTGGCCATGCGCTCCGTACAGGCTGCCGGGATTGCTCTTGAACAGGATGCCCAGCGACTTCATCAGTGAACTGGCGTCGCCCGTATGCTGGTGGCCGTGGAACACGGCGTGGATATTCTTGTAGTGCGCGCGCTGCTCGGCACTGGCGTGCTCATCGGCGGAGAAAAAACTGAAGCCGGCATTGCCCAGCGCCGCAGCCGCAACACCCTGCACGCGGCTGCCCGGCACCAGGTAGTAACGCGCACCGGGCAAGCTGGCCGCCTGCAGCAAGGGGCGCAGGAAGTATTCGTAGACATACACAGGCGTCGTGCCGGCACAGGCGTCCGGCGCCACCAGCTGCCCCGTGAAGAAAATCGCATCGATCTGCTTGCCCGCCGCCAGAATGGCAGCCACATCCTGGTACAAGGCATGCAGCATCACGGCTTGCTCTTGCTCATCAGCCCGACGCAAACGGACATCGGCAATATGAAGGGCGGTAAATTTTTTCATTGTTGCAAAACTTTCTTAGAGCCTATCCCAGTAGGGAGCGTCTTCTGCTGGTCGTTCATCAGGAGCGCGGACAAGGCCGTGAGGAGAACGCATGGCGAGCCACGCGACGACGATCAACGCAGTCCCCGCTTCTGAGGGGCGCCAGCAAGGGATGTATTCATCTACTGAGACAGGCTCTCAGTACAGCGGAACTTGAGCGACCCACACGCTGGCAGCATTCCTGGAAAAATCACACGCTTCTATTGAAGCAAAAGCAAAACATGGTTACAGACCTCTATTCTGCCATTTTTTCCACAAGGCAATACTCACCAATTTTCACAAGACATAGACGCGCCACGTTTTACCATGCCAAAGGTCAAGGGAAATAAAAAAACCGGGAACAAGTCCCGGTTTTTATACTGAAAGTTAATTTTTTATCAGCGCTTGCGCGGTGGCGGCAAATCCGTGCACACAGCGTCGGGGGCGGGTGGATGCTCTTGCCGATGTCGGTGCCGTCGCAGCCCATTTCGATGGCCAGGGCGATTTCGCCGCTTCATCGTTCACCTGTTGCCCGCATGCGTGCCGACGATGATGCCGCCGATGATGTGTTTAATCGTTGCTGGATAATAAAAAACCCCGCAATCGCTTGCGGGGTTTTTAGTGTTACGACACAGCGCTACAACATCAACGCTTGCGCGGTGGCGGCAAATCCGTGCAGACACCTTCGTACACTTCAGCGGCCATACCGATCGACTCGCCCAGCGTCGGGTGCGGGTGGATGGTCTTGCCGATGTCGGTGCCGTCGCAGCCCATTTCGATGGCCAGGGCGATTTCGCCGCTTCATCGTTCACCCGTCGCCCGCATGCGTGCCGACGATGGTGCCGCCGATGATGTGTCTCATCGTTGCTGGATAATAAAAAACCCCGCAATCGCTTGCGGGGTTTTTAGTGTTACAACATCAACGCTTGCGCGGTGGCGGCAAGTCCGTGCAGACACCTTCGTAGACTTCAGCGGCCATACCGATCGACTCGCCCAGCGTCGGGTGCGGGTGGATGGTCTTGCCGATGTCGGTGCCGTCGCAGCCCATTTCGATGGCCAGGGCGATTTCGCCGATCATGTCGCCCGCATGCGTACCGACGATGGTGCCGCCGATGATGCGATGCGTTTCTGCGTCGAACAGCAGCTTGGTAAAGCCTTCTGCGCGGCCATTGGCCACGGCGCGGCCCGAGGCGGCCCACGGGAAGTGGCCCTTCTCGACCTTGATGCCCTTGGCTTTCGCTTCGTCTTCCGTAATGCCGGCCCATGCCACTTCCGGGTCCGTGTAGGCGACCGACGGGATCACCTTGACATCGAAGTGGGACTTCTGGCCGGCGGCAGCTTCCGCTGCCACGTGGGCTTCATGCACGGCCTTGTGCGCCAGCATCGGCTGGCCCACCAGATCGCCGATGGCGAAGATGTTAGGCACGTTGGTGCGCATCTGGCTGTCGACGTTGATGAAACCGCGGTCCGTCACTTGCACGCCGGCCTTGTCTGCGGCCAGCTTCTTGCCGTTCGGACTACGGCCCACGGCGACGAGCACCAGGTCGTAGACTTGCGGCGCTGGCGCCGTGGCGCCCGCTTCGGCTGCTTCGAACGTGACCTTGATGCCTTCCGGCAACGCCTCGACGGCCACCGTCTTGGTCTTGGTCATGATGTTATCGAAGCGCTTCTCGTTGAACTTCTGCCACACCTTGACGGCGTCGCGGTCGGCGCCCTGCATCAGGCCATCCATCATTTCGACCACGTCGATGCGCGCGCCAAACGTGGAATACACGGTCGCCATTTCCAGGCCGATGATGCCGCCGCCGATGACCAGCATGCGTTTCGGGATCTGGCGCAATTCCAGCGCACCCGTCGAATCGACGATGCGCGGGTCTTCCGGCACGAAGGGCAGTTTCACCACGGACGAACCGGCAGCGATGATGGCCTGCTTGAACTGCACGACTTTTTTCGAGCCGTCGCCTGCCGTCACTTCGATGTGGTTGGCGCTGAGGAACTGGCCCACGCCGGTAACGATTTGCGTCTTGCGTGCCTTGGCCATGCCAGCCAGGCCGCCCGTCATGTTCGAGATGACGCCTTCCTTGTACTTGCGTACCTGGTCGATGTCGATCGTCGGCTTGGCAAACGTCACGCCCGTATTCGACATGTGCGCCGTTTCATCGATGACGGAGGCGACGTGCAGCAGCGCCTTCGACGGGATGCAGCCCACGTTCAGGCACACGCCGCCGAGGGTGGCGTAGCGCTCGACGATGACCGTCGACATGCCCAGGTCGGCCGCGCGGAACGCCGCCGAGTAACCGCCAGGACCACCGCCCAGCACCATCATGTCGACGTCGATGTCGACCTGGCCGCTGTAATTGCTGGCCGGGATGGCGGCAACGGCCGCAGATGCTGGTGCGGCAGCGGCTGCCGGAGCGGCTGCAACCGGCGCAGGAGCGGCCGCTGGCGCAGCAGCCGCCGCGCCTTCAGATGCTTCCACCACCAGCAGCGCGCTGCCTTCGGCGATCTTGTCGCCAACCTTGACCTTGATTTCCTTGACGACACCCGCATGGGTCGAAGGAATTTCCATGCTGGCCTTGTCCGATTCGACCGTGATCAGGGACTGGTCCACCTTGATGGTGTCACCCACCTTGACCATCAGTTCGATGACTTCGACTTCCTTGAAGTCGCCGATATTCGGTACTTTTACCTCTACTGTGCTCATCAATCGCTCCTTACAGCAGAATTTTGCGCATGTCGGCCAGGACTTCGCCGAGGTACACGGAGAATCGCGCGCCCATCGCGCCATCGACCACGCGGTGGTCGTAGGACAGCGAGGTGCCCATCATCAAACGTGGCTGGAAGGCCTTGCCATCCCATACCGGCTTGATCGAGGCTTTCGACAGACCCAGAATCGCCACTTCCGGCGCATTCACGATAGGCGTGAAGTGCGTGCCGCCGATGCCGCCCAGGGACGAGATCGTGAAGCTGGCGCCCTGCATGTCGGCCGGTTTCAGCTTGCCTTCGCGCGCCTGCAAGGACAGTTCCGTCATTTCGCGGGCGATTTGCGAGACCGACTTCTGGTCCGCGCCCTTGATCACAGGCACCACCAGGCCATTCGGCGTGTCGGCCGCGAAGCCGATGTTGTAGTACTGCTTGAGGATCAGGTTTTCGCCCTTGGCGTCGAGCGAAGCGTTAAACGCCGGGAATTTCTTCAGCGCGGCGACGGAGGCCTTGATGACGAAGGCCAGCATGGTCAGCTTGGCCGCATCCTTGTTCTTCGCGTTGGCCGCGTTGGTATCGACGCGGAACGCTTCCAGGTCCGTCACGTCCGCTTCGTCGAATTGCGTGACGTGCGGGATCATGACCCAGTTGCGGTGCAAATTCGGACCCGAGATTTTCTTGATGCGCGACAACGGCAGCAATTCGGTCGCGCCGAACTTGCTGAAGTCCAGCGACGGCCATGGCAGCAAGTCCAGGCCCACGCCCGAACCGGCCTTCGCCACTGGCGCGTTCGGCGCAGCGACGGCGCCCGACATCACGCCCTTGACGAAATTCTGCACGTCTTCCTGGGTGATGCGGCCCTTCGGGCCGGAACCGCCCACGCGGGCCAGGTCCACGCCCAGTTCGCGCGCGAACTTGCGGATCGAAGGCGACGCATGTGCCAGCTTGCCATTTGCGGCAGGCGCGGCGGCAGGGGCAGCAGCAGCGACCGGTGCCGAAGCGACGGCTGGTGCGGCGGCGGCTTGCGCGGCAGGTGCAGGAGCGGCGGCAGGTGCAGCAGCAGGAGCGGCGGCGCCGCCGGTCGTTTCCACGACCAGTACCAGCGAACCCTTGGCAACCTTGTCGCCAACCTTGACTTTCAACTCCTTGACGATACCGGCGTGGCTCGATGGAATTTCCATGCTGGCCTTGTCCGATTCGACCGTCAGCAGCGACTGGTCGACCTTGATGGCATCGCCCACCTTGACCATCAATTCGATGACTTCGACTTCCTTGAAGTCGCCGATATCGGGCACGGTCACTTCGACCAGGGCTGGCGCGCCGGCGGCGGCGGCGGGTACCGGTGCGGCAGCAGCGGGGGCGGCTTCAGCGGCAGGTGCTGCTACTGGAGCAGCAGCGGCGGCAGGCGCAGGCGCCGAGGCGTCGTCCGCCACTTCCAGCAGCAGGACCAGCGAACCTTCGGCGATCTTGTCGCCCACGTTGACTTTCAATTCCTTGACGACACCGGCGTGGCTCGATGGAATTTCCATGCTGGCCTTGTCCGATTCGACCGTGATCAGGGACTGGTCTACCTTGACCGTGTCGCCTGGCTTGACCATCAGTTCAATGATCTCGACTTCCTTGAAATCGCCGATATCCGGGACTTTGACTTCCACAATGCTCATAGCTTGCTCCGTTATTTTATTTGTCAGATGGACCCGCACACACGCCAGGGCGGCACTTTCGCACCGCCCTGGCATCATCGGGTCCGCACAACGATTACTGGGTCACCGGATTCGGTTTGTTCGCGTCGATGCCGTACTTGGCAATCGCCTGCTCCACCACCGACACGTCGATCTTGCCTTCGTCAGCCAGCGATTTGAGCGCGGCCACGGTGACATAATAACGGTTCACTTCGAAGAACTCGCGCAGCTTGGCGCGGCTGTCCGAGCGGCCAAAGCCATCGGTGCCCAACACTTTGTAAGTGCGGCCCTTCGGCATGAAGGCGCGGATCTGTTCTGCAAACGCGCGCATGTAATCGGTCGTGGCGACGATCGGGCCATCCGTGTCCTGCATCAGCGACGTCACGTACGGCACGCGCTGCTCTTTCGACGGGTTGACCATGTTCCAGCGCTCGGCATCCTGGCCATCGCGGGCCACCAGGGTCAGCGACGGCGCCGACCACACATCTGCGGCCACGCCCCAATCGTTTTGCAGCAATTCGGCAGCGAAGATCGATTCGCGCAGGATGGTGCCGCAACCGATCAGTTGTACGCGCAGTTTGGCGTCGGCCTGGCCTTCCTGCAGCTTGTACATGCCTTTCAGGATGCCTTCTTCCTGGCCTGGCTTGATGCCTGGCTGGGCGTAGTTCTCGTTCATGATCGTGATGTAGTAGAACACATCTTCCTGATTGGCGATCATACGGCGCAGGCCGTCCTGGATGATGACGGCGACTTCATGGCTGAAGGTCGGGTCGTACGGCATGCAGGTCGGGATGGTTGCGGCGAAGATATGGCTGTGGCCATCTTCGTGCTGCAAGCCTTCGCCGTTCAGGGTCGTACGGCCAGCCGTGCCGCCCATCAGGAAGCCACGGGCGCGCATGTCGGCAGAAGCCCATACCTGGTCGCCGATGCGCTGGAAGCCGAACATCGAGTAGAAGGTGTAGAACGGGATCATGATGCGGTCGTTGGTCGAATACGACGTCGCCGCGGCGATCCACGAGCTCATGCCACCCGCTTCGTTGATGCCCTCTTGCAGGATCTGGCCAGCCTTGTCTTCGCGGTAGTACATGACCTGGTCTTTGTCGACCGGCTCGTACAACTGGCCTTTCGGGTTGTAGATGCCGATCTGGCGGAACAGGCCTTCCATGCCGAAGGTACGCGATTCATCGACCAGGATAGGCACCACGCGCTGGCCCAGATTCGGGTCTTTCAGCAGGGTCGAAATGACGCGCACGAAGGCTTGCGTGGTCGAGATTTCACGGCCTTCAGGCGTGGCTTCCAGCACGTTCTTGAACGCGTCCAGGCCAGGCACAGGCAGGGTTTCTTCCGACTTCTGGCGACGCTGCGGCAGGTAGCCGCCCAGGGCCTTGCGGCGCTCGTGCAGGTAGACCATTTCCGGCGCATCGTCGGCAGGCTTGAAGAATGGGATGTCGGCCAGCTTGTCGTCAGGAATAGGCAGCGAGAAGCGGTCGCGCATTTCGCGGATGGCTTCGTCGTCCAGTTTTTTCGTCTGGTGCGCCGTGTTGCGCGCTTCGCCCGACTTGCCCATGCCGTAGCCCTTGATGGTTTTCACCAGCAGGACGGTTGGCTGGCCCTTGTGTTCCTGGGCGATCTTGAAGGCCGCGTAGATCTTGTGCGGATCATGGCCGCCACGGGTCAGGCGCCAGATGTCGTCGTCCGTCATGTTGGCAACCATTTCCAGCAGCTTCGGATGCTTGCCGAAGAAGTGCTTGCGCACGTAGGCGCCGTCTTTCGCTTTGTAGTTCTGGTATTCGCCGTCGACGGTTTCCATCATCACGCGCTGCAGGATGCCTTCCTTGTCTTGTGCCAGCAAGGCGTCCCAGCCCGGGCCCCAGATGACCTTGACGACGTTCCAGCCGGCGCCGCGGAATTCGCCTTCCAGTTCCTGGATGATCTTGGTATTGCCGCGCACAGGGCCGTCCAGGCGCTGCAGGTTGCAGTTGACCACGATGACCAGGTTGTCGAGCATGTCGCGTGCGGCCAGGCCGATCGCGCCCAGCGATTCCGGCTCGTCCATCTCGCCATCGCCGCAGAAGGCCCAGATCTTGCGGTTGTCGGTTTTCGCGATGCCGCGTGCGTGCAGGTATTTCAGGAAGCGCGCCTGGTAGATCGCCATGTGCGGGCCCAGGCCCATCGACACGGTCGGGAACTGCCAGAAGTCAGGCATCAATTTAGGATGCGGGTACGAAGACAGGCCCTTGCCGTCAACTTCCTTGCGGAAGTTCAGCATTTGCTCTTCCGTCAAGCGACCTTCGAGGAAGGCGCGCGCGTAGACGCCGGGCGAGGAGTGGCCCTGGATGTACAGCAGGTCGCCGCCGTGGTCGGCCGTTGGCGCGTGCCAGAAATGGTTGAAACCGATGCCCAGCATGTTCGCCAGCGAAGCAAACGAGGACAAGTGGCCGCCCAGATCGCCGTCGGCGCGGTTGGCCTTGACCACCATGGCCATGGCGTTCCAGCGCATCCACGAGCGCAGGCGCTCTTCATATTCCAGGTTGCCGGGACAGTGTGCTTCTTGTTTGGTGGGGATGGTATTGACGTAGGCGGTGGTGCTGGAGAACGGGATCTGGGCGCCACGGCGGCGGGCCAGGTCAACCATGCGTTCCATCAGGTAATGCGCGCGTTCCGGACCTTCATTTTCCAGAACGGCTTCGAGCGCGTCCAGCCACTCCTTGGTTTCCTGCATATCCGGGTCGGTGCCGATCTGTGTCGTTACCTGGTTCAGTTGAGCTGACATCTGTTGAGTCTCCTTTGTGAACGCCCCACCCCGATTTTCCGGATCGCTGTCGGACGGTATTTCGCTGATTATTTACTATTAAGTCGGTTTAGTGTGGGGATTCTAACAGCGTATTTACTATTTTTCAAATTACGATATAGCATTTCGCATTGTGAAATTACCCTATGAAATTTATGCTGCAGTGCCGCAAATTCTGCCCGGAAATTAGGGTGAGCAGAGTAACAAAAGGAATGAACACCCCCAGTCGCCCGCACAGGCTCCCCGGGCCAAGCGGGCCTGAAAAATGTCGAAGGCTAGGCGCAGCGACGCAGACAGTACGTCGGTACGGCAAGGAGCTGCAACGCCGCCATCGGCATTTTCTCAAGCTCGCGTCTCTGGCCCGCTGTTGTTACGCCTTTGCATAGCCAAAACCGCCCCTTTGCGCCGCCCGGCTTTATAATCTGTCTTTTCCCTCCCACCAGCTCTCAGCCTCCCTACTATGCCAGCACAACTGATCGACGGAATCGCCCTTTCCCAAAAACTGCGCAGCGAGATCGCCACGCGCGCCGCCGCCCTCACGGCCAAAGGCATCCAGCCCGGCCTGGCCGTAATTCTCGTCGGCGAAGACCCGGCCAGCCAGGTGTATGTCCGCAACAAGGTCAAGGCGTGCGGCGACGTGGGTTTTCACTCGGTGCTGGAAAAATATGAAGCGGACCTGTCCGAAGCGGACTTGCTGGCACGTATCGCCAGCCTGAATACCGACCCGGCCATCCACGGCATCCTCGTGCAAATGCCCTTGCCCAAGCACATCAACCCGCACAAGGTCATCGAAGCGATCGCCACGACGAAAGACGTGGATGGCTATTCCGTCCTGAGCGCCGGCGAACTGATGACGGGCTTGCCCGGCTTCCGCCCGTGCACGCCTTACGGCTGCATGAAATTGATCGAAAGCACGGGCGTGGACTTGCGCGGCAAGCACGCCGTCGTCATCGGCCGTAGCAACACCGTCGGCAAGCCGATGGCCCTGCTGCTCTTGCAAGCGAACGCTACCGTCACCATCTGCCATAGTGCAACCCCGGACCTGGGCCTGTACACGCGCCAGGCCGACGTCGTCGTGGCCGCCGTCGGCCGCCGCAACACCCTGACAGCCGACATGGTCAAACCAGGCGCCATCGTCATCGATGTGGGCATGAACCGCGACGATGACAGCAAGCTGTGCGGTGACGTGGATTTTGCGGGCGTGAAAGAAGTCGCCTCCCACATCACGCCCGTGCCGGGTGGTGTTGGCCCGATGACGATCACCATGTTATTAATGAACACGGTAGAGGCTGCCGAGCGCATCTAAAGAATCACCCCGGGGCGGCGTTGCCGCCCTATTAATATGGAACCGACGATGAATACCAATCCCCTGCTTGATTTTTCCGGACTGCCACGCTTCGACGCGATTACGCACGAGCATGTCACGCCTGCCATCGATACCCTGCTGGCCCAGGCGCGCGCCACCGTGGCGCAGCTGGAAGCGCCGATGGAAGAAGTGAGTTGGGAAAACTTCGTCGCCCCCCAGGACCAGATCGCCGAAACTCTGGGCCGCGCCTGGAGCATCGTCAACCACCTCAACAGCGTGGTCGATACGCCCGAGCTGCGCGCCGCCTACAATGCCAACCAGCCCAAGGTGACGGAATTCTGGACCGAGCTGGGCCAGAACGAAATCCTCTTCGGCAAATACAAGCAGCTGCAGTCCAGCGCCGGCTTTGCCAGCCTGTCGCCGGCGCGCCGGCGCATCGTCGACAATGCCGTGCGCGACTTCCGCCTGGGCGGCGCCGAATTGCCCGAAGACAAGAAAGAGCGCTTTGGCGCCATCCAGGAAGAACATGCGGCCGTCTCCACGCGTTTTTCCGAAAACGTGCTCGATGCCACGAATGACTACAAGTTGCTGGTCGACAATGAAGCGGATCTCGCAGGCTTGCCCGACGACGTGAAGGCCGCCGCGCGCGCCGCCGCCGAGAAGGCGGGCAAAGCGGGCTATGAATTCTCGCTGCACTTCCCCTCTTACTACCCGATCCTGCAATTTGCCGACAATCGCGCGCTGCGCGAAACCATCTACCGTGCCAACGCCACCAAGGCCTCGGACCAGGGCGAGGTCTTCAGCAAGAAGGACGAGTGGGACAACACGCACAACATCGTCACTTTGTTGAGACTGCGCAACGAAGAGGCAAAACTGCTCGGCTACGGCAATTTTGCCGAAGTGTCGCTGGTCTCCAAAATGGCCACCTCGCCCGCGCAAGTCATCGCTTTCCTGGAAGACCTGGCCAAACGCGCGCGCCCGTTCGCAGAGAAGGACCTAGCCGAATTGAAACAATTCGCGCGGGAAGAACTGGACATCGCCGAGCTGCAAGCGTGGGACGTGCCATACGCTTCCGAAAAGCTGCAGGAACGCCGCTACGCGTTCTCGGCCCAGGAAGTAAAACAGTATTTCCCTGAACACAAGGTGATCGACGGCCTGTTCCGCCAGATCCAGAATCTGTTCGCGGTCGCGATCAAGCCCGATACGGCGCCCGTCTGGCACCCGGACGTGCGCTTTTACCGCATTGAGCGCGACGGCCAGCTGGTCGGCCAGTTCTACCTGGACCTGTATGCGCGCGCGGGCAAGAGCGGCGGCGCCTGGATGGACGATGCGCGCGGTCGCCGTGCCGATGCCAGCCAAGTGCAAACCCCGATCGCCTACCTGACCTGCAACTTCACGGAACCGGCCGTGGTCGACGGCCAAGCCCAGCCTGCCCTGTTCACGCACGATGAAGTGATCACCCTGTTCCACGAATTCGGCCACGGCCTGCACCATATGCTGACGGTGGTCGACGAACTGGGCGTGTCGGGCATCTCCGGCGTCGAATGGGATGCCGTGGAACTGCCCTCGCAATTCATGGAAAACTTCTGCTGGGAATGGGAAGTGCTCGAACACATGACGGCGCATGCCGTCACGGGCGAGCCGCTGCCGCGCGCGCTGTACGACAAGATGCTGGCGGCCAAGAACTTCCAGTCCGGCTTGCAAACCCTGCGCCAGGTAGAATTTTCCTTGCTCGACATGCATTTGCACTATGACTACGATGCCAGCACGGGCCAGAGCGTACAGCAGCTGATCGACGGCGTGCGCGCCAGGTTTTCGCTGCTCATCCCGCCTCCGTTCAACCGCTTCCAGAATGCCTTCGGCCATATCTTTGCCGGCGGCTACGCGGCCGGCTACTACAGCTACAAATGGGCCGAGGTGCTGTCCGCCGACGCCTATGCAGCGTTCGAGGAAGCCAAGGCGCTGGGGCAGGCCGCCACCACCGCGGCCGGCAAGCGCTACCTGCAAGAAATCCTGTCCGTCGGTGGCTCGCGCCCCGCGCTGGAATCGTTTACGGCCTTCCGTGGCCGTGAACCATCGATCGACGCGCTGCTGCGCCACAGCGGCATGGCAGCCTGAAGGGTGATATGAGCAGCACCATGAACCGCGTCGATTTTCACAGCAACGTGCCGGACAAGCTGGCCTACGCCTGCCGCCTGGCGCGCAAGGCCTATATGGCCGGCAACAAGGTCGTCGTGCTGGCGCAAGATGCCGCCCAGCTCGACGCCTTGAACACGGCCATGTGGACCATTTCAGCCACGGATTTCCTGCCGCACGTGCTGGCCGGCGACCCGCTGGCGGCGCAAACGCCCATCATCCTGACCGATGACGCGGCCGCGGAGCTGCCGCACCACGACATCCTCGTCAACCTGTCGCAGTTGCCGCCGCCCAACTATGCGCAGTTCCAGCGCGTCTTCGAGATCGTTTCCATGGAGGAGCAAGATGCGCAGGCGGGCCGCCAGCGCTTTTTGCACTACCGCAAGCTGAACGTGCAGCCAACGCACTTCGTGGCGGGTAAAGCATGAACGAACAGCCATTCGACCAGGGCATTCCGCTGCTGACGGAAGTACTGTCGGGGCCGGAAGCCTTGCATGAGACGACGGCGGAGCCGGAAACCGTGCCGAGCATCGGCAGGACCGACATGATCGAAGTGGCCGATATTGCCGAGATGGAGGCCGCACCTGCTCCCGCCATTGCCCAACCCGACTGGGACGCCATCGAACAGCGGCTGACCCAGCGCATCCTGCACCAGGTGCAGGGCAAGATCGATCATCTGCTGGAAGAACGCATCGCCCACGTGCTGCAAACGGCCCTGCAAAACGCGCTGATCGGCATGCGCGGCGCCCTGCGCGCAGACTTGCAGCAATCGCTGGAGCAGATCGTGGCGCATGCGGTCAGCCATGAGCTGGGGCATTTGCATCCACCTGCGCAGTAAGCACACGCCTGTCGTTGACACCATGTCACCCGCCGGCAAACATCCGGGGTCAGACCCGACGTGACTCGGCGTCCCCGTCTGACCCCGGCATTCAAGCCTTTGGGATAAATGACCGTCACTGCATTCGCGCTCTACACCCTTCCCCCTCCCAACGCCATTCTTTGGTGCGCTCGTGCCTGCGAAATCGGTGCATCGCGCCTCACTTTGGTGATTGTTGCGACAAAATGCAAAAAGCCCCAAAAGCGGCTTTGCGCGGCCTGTTTTTTGTTGTAACGTACTTCACACGTACCGCCATTCGAAGCGGTTTCACGAGACGCCGCCGTATCTTTATCCATTGGAGAATGTTTATGCTGCTCAAGACCAAAGTCCTTCCTTTCGCCATCGCCCTCGCCTTTGCCGGCCATGCGGGCGCGCAGGAAATCATCAAGATAGGCCACGTCGCCCCGGTCTCTGGCGCCAGCTCCCACCTGGGCAAGGATAATGAGAATGCGGCCAAGATGGCCATCGAGGATTTGAACGCCAAAGGCTTCAAGATCGACGGCAAAGCCGTGAAATTCGTGCTGGTGCCCGAAGATGACGCGGCAGATCCCAAACAGGGCACGGCCGTGGCGCAAAAACTGGTCGACGCCAAGGTCAACGGCGTCGTCGGCCATTTGAACTCGGGCACGACGATACCCGCCTCGCGCATTTACTTCAATGCCGGCATTCCGCAGATTTCACCGGCCGCCACCAACCCGACGTATACCCAGCAGAAATTCAACACGGCCTTCCGCGTGGTGGCCAATGACAACAAGCTGGGCGGTACCCTGGGTGCATATGCCGTGGGCAAGCTGCAAGCGAAGAAAATCGCCGTCATCGATGACCGCACGGCCTACGGCCAGGGCGTGGCGGAACAGTTCGTCAAGGGCGCCAAGAAGGCGGCGCCTGGCGTGCAAATCGTCGGCAAGGAATTTACGAATGCCAACGCGACCGACTTCAATGCCATCCTGACCAGCATCAAGTCGAAAAATCCCGACCTGATCTTCTTTGGCGGCATGGATTCCGTGGGCGGCCCCATGCTGCGCCAGATGAAGGCGCTGGGCATCAAGGCCAAGTTCATGGGCGGCGACGGCCTGTGCACGGAACCACTGGGCAAGCTGGCGGGCGACGCCGTGGGCGAAGACATGGTCACCTGCGCGGAAGCGGGCGGCGTGACGGGCGCGCAGCAAAAAGGCATGGACGATTTCCGCGCCCGCTACAAGCAGAAATACAATATGGAAGTGCAGCTGTACGCGCCGTACGTCTACGATGCCGTGATGACCATGGCCACCGCCATGGCCGACGCGAAATCGTCGAAGCCGTCCGTCTACCTGCCGTTCCTGGCGAAGGTGCACTACCAGGGCGTGACGGGCCCCATCTCGTTCGATGCCAACGGCGACATCAAGGATGGCGCGCTGACCCTGTTCACCTACCGGGATGGCAAGAAAACCAAGATGGAAGTGATTAAATAGGCGGCTGCTCGGCCACGTAAGCGAGCAAGCCTTCGACCAGCGCGTCGAAGGTGGCGCGGCAGCGCAGGCTGCCGCGCAAGTCTGCATGCATGGTGACCCAGGTTTCCATGGGCAGCGAAAACGCTTGCGGCAACACGCGCCGCAGGGCCGGGTCGCGCGCCGCCAGCGCCGCCTGGCATACGCCGATGCCGGCGCCCGCGCGTATCAGGGCCAGTTGCGCCAGGTCGCTGTCGCTGCGCCAGGCAAAGTTTTCCCGCGTAAATCCATCAAAGGCCGCGCCCGCGTTGCGCACGAAGGGACTCGCCTCGTCATAGCCGATGATGGCATGGCGCGCCAGATCGGCCAGTGCCAAAGGCATGCCATGCTGCGCCAGATAGTCCGCGTGCGCATGCAGGCCCAGTTCGATATCGCCCACCTTGCGCGCCACCAGCTGTTCCTGGCGGGGCCGCAGCATGCGCACGGCAATATCCGCTTCCCGGCGCAGCAAGTCCTGCACCTTGTTACTCAATACCAATTCAATAATCAAGTCCGGATGGCGCGCACGCAGGCGGGCCAGTATCGCCGGCAGCACCTGCACGCCCACCACTTCGCTGGCCGCGATGCGCACGACGCCAGCCACGCCCTGCCCTTGACTGCTGGCGGCGCGCTGCATCAGGGCCGCCGTATGCTCCATGGTTTCCGCGTGGGGGCGCAGCGCCAGCGCCACTTCCGTGGGCAGCAGGCCCTGCTGGGAACGCGTAAACAGGGTCGCGCCCAGCGCCTGCTCCAGCGCGGCGACATGCCGGCCGACGGTGGGCTGCGTGATGCCCAGCGCGCGGGCCGCGCCGGACAGCGAACCATGCTTGAGCACGGCCAGCAGCGAACGATAGTATTCCCAGGCAATGGAGGTAGTCATACATAAATGTATAGCCTGTCATCGATGTTCGTCAATTCTCAATTAGCCTTGCGTGGCAGATACTGGCTCCATCAACCACAGGGAGGCCATGATGGAGAACACGAAAAACACGAAAGCGGTATTGGTGCTGGGCGCCACGGGCGGCATCGGCGGCGAAATGCTGCGCCAGCTAGCGGCGGCGGGCTGGCAGGTACGCGCCTTGACGCGGGGAGAAACGCCATCGCCGCGCGGCGACGGCGTTGCATGGCTGCGCGGCGATGCGCTGTCGCGCGCGGACGTGCTGGCGGCCGCCAAAGGTTGCGCCGTCATCGTGCACGCCGTCAACCCGCCCGGCTACCGCCACTGGGGCCGGCTGGTGCTGCCCATGCTCGACAACACCATCGCGGCCGCCATCGCCGAAGGCGCCACCATCGTGCTGCCTGGTACCGTGTACAACTTTGGCCCCGATGCCTTCCCCAGGCTGGCCGAGGACGCACCGCAGCACCCGCAGACGCGCAAGGGCGCCATCCGCGTGGAACTGGAAGCGCGCCTGGAGCGGGCAAGCACGCAGGGCGCCAGGGTCCTGATCGTGCGGGCGGGCGATTTCTTCGGCCCCCGTGCCGGCAATAACTGGTTTTCGCAGGGTCTCGTCAAGCCGGGCCAGAGCGTGCGCAGCGTGCTGTATCCGGGCGCACCCGGCGTGGGCCATCAGTGGTCCTACCTGCCCGACGTGGCGCACACGATGCTGCAATTGCTGGCCATGCGCGCCACCTTGCCCGCGTTTGCGCGCTTTCACATGGCTGGCCACTGGGACCACGACGGCAGGCAAATGACGGGGGCGATTGCCCGCGTGCTGGAACAGGCCACGGGTACGCCACCGGCCATCCGACGTTTTCCGTGGTGGCTGGTGGCACTGGCGTCACCGTTCGTGGCGACCCTGCGTGAAATGCGCGAAATGCGCTATTTATGGCAAACCCCGCTACAGATGGACAATGCGCAGCTGCTGGCCGTACTGGGCCGGGAGCCGCATACGCCGCTCGACGAGGCGGTGCGGGCGACATTGCAGGGCATGGGCAATCTGCAAAAGGCAGCGGGCAAAAAAAACGCGCCGGGATTGCCGGCGCGTTAATTGCAGGTACTGCGGCACAGATTATTTCTGTGCCAGTACCCATTTGACCAGGGTGTGGGCTTCCGCATCGCTCACCTGCGGGTTGGCTGGCATCGGGATCGCGCCCCAGGTGCCGGAACCGCCCTTCATGACTTTCGCCACGAGCTTGGCTTCCGCGTCCTTTTGGCCGGCATACTTGGCCGCCACGTCTTTATACGCCGGGCCCACCAGTTTCGTGCTCACCGCGTGGCAAGCCATGCAGTTCTTTGCTTTCGCCAGGTCCGGATTGGCCAACGCTGCTTGCGATGCCAGAGCCGACACGGCCAATACACTCACCAACATAAAACGTTTCATTGTCTTTTCTCCAAAGTTACTTCCTGCGGCATTTTACTGTGTTTCCGCAGATGCACCACGAGCCCAGATCAAGCGTTTCAATGTAGTAACGCAATGTAGTAGCGATTAGGCACTCATATTCTGCCCCATCTGCGCGCGCCTGACCATGTTGTTTGTAAGGCGATGTAACGACAAGCGGCCCCGCACGGTCAAATGGGGCCTGCCGTCGCACTTACACAACAAATCAGCGTTTCTTCAGCTGCGACAGATCGCGCACGGCGCCGCGGTCGGCCGATGTCGTCAGGGCCGCATAGGCCTGCAGCGCCTGCGATACATAGCGTTCGCGGTTGACGGGCAGCCAGGCATCGTCCCCCTTCGCTTCCATGGCGGCGCGACGCGCGGCCAGTTGCGCATCCGTCACGCGCAGGTTAATGCTGCGCTCGGGGATATCGATGTCGATGAAGTCGCCCTCTTCCACCAGGCCGATGGCGCCCCCTTCGGCCGCTTCCGGCGACGCGTGACCGATCACCAGGCCAGAAGAACCGCCCGAGAAGCGCCCGTCCGTGAACAGCGCGCATGCCTTGCCCAGCCCCTTCGATTTGATATACGAGGTCGGGTACAGCATTTCCTGCATGCCGGGGCCACCTTTCGGGCCTTCGTAGCGGATGATGACGACATCGCCTTCATGTACGGTGTCTTCCAGGATGGCCGCGACAGCCGCATCCTGGCTTTCGAACACGCGCGCCTTGCCCGAGAATTTCAAAATGCTTTCATCCACGCCGGCCGTCTTGACAATGCAACCCTTTTCGGCCAGGTTGCCGTACAAGACCGCCAGGCCGCCATCCTGCGAATAGGCGTGGGCCTTGTCGCGGATGCAGCCCGTGGCACGATCCGTGTCGACGGCGGCGAAGCGCTCCGATTGCGAGAACGCCGTCTGCGTCGGCACGCCGCCCGGGGCGGCGCGGAACAGTTCATGCACGGCAGGATTATCCGTGCACATGATGTCGTTTTGCGCGATGGCGTCGGCCAGGGTAGTCGCGTGGATGGTTGGCAAAGTCGTGTTGAGCAGGCCGGCACGCGCCAGTTCGCCCAGGATGCCCACGATGCCGCCCGCGCGGTGCACGTCTTCGATATGGTATTTGTCCGTCATCGGCGCCACCTTGCACAGGCAGGGCACCTTGCGCGAGATGCGGTCGATGTCAGCCATCGTGAATTCCACTTCCGCCTCGTGCGCGGCGGCCAGCAAATGCAGCACGGTGTTGGTCGAGCCACCCATGGAGACGTCGAGCGCCATGGCATTTTCGAAGGCGGCCTTGGTGGCGATCGAGCGCGGCAGCACGGAGTAATCGTCCTGCTCGTAATGGCGCTTGGCCAGGTCCACGATCAGACGTCCCGCGCGCAGGAACAGTTGCTGGCGGTCGGAGTGCGTGGCCAGGATGGTGCCGTTGCCAGGCAGGGCCAGGCCCAGCGCCTCGGTCAGGCAGTTCATCGAGTTGGCCGTAAACATGCCGGAGCAGGAACCGCAGGTCGGACAGGCCGAACGCTCGATTTCCGCCACGTCGGCGTCGGACACGCTGCTGTCGCCCGCCTTGATCATGGCGTCGACCAGGTCCAGTTTGATGATCTTCTGCGTGCCGTTGACTACCTTGACGACCTTGCCCGCTTCCATCGGCCCGCCCGAGATGAAGACGACGGGGATATTGATGCGCATGGCGGCCATCAGCATGCCCGGCGTGATCTTGTCGCAGTTCGAGATGCACACCATGGCGTCGGCGCAGTGGGCATTGACCATGTATTCGACGGAGTCAGCGATCAGGTCGCGCGACGGCAGCGAATACAGCATGCCGCCGTGGCCCATGGCGATGCCGTCATCGACGGCGATGGTGTTGAACTCCTTGGCCACGCCGCCTGCCGCCTCGATTTCGCGCGCCACCATCTGGCCCAGGTCTTTCAGATGCACGTGACCGGGCACGAACTGGGTGAACGAGTTGACGACGGCGATGATCGGCTTGTCGAAATCGCCATCCTTCATGCCGGTGGCGCGCCACAGGGCGCGGGCGCCAGCCATGTTGCGGCCGTGGGTGGTGGTGCGGGAGCGGTATTGCGGCATGATGGACCTTCCAAAAGTGTTGGTGCCTGACTGTGCGGGCCTGTAGTAAAACCCTGCGTACAGTGGGGGTACGTCAGATTGCCTTGCGCGCGCCCCACTGTCAAATATATGATGCACGTGTCTGTGAGTCTTTTTACATATCACAGCACTTATTCCACATGGAAACGCATATGAATCTCGAACTGCGCCAGTTGCGCTATTTCGTCACCGTCGCCGAGGAATTGCACTTCGGCCGCGCCGCCGCGCGCCTGCACATGACACAGCCGCCCCTGTCGCAAACCATCATGGCCCTGGAAGAGCTGCTGGGTGTGCCCCTGTTCGTGCGCACGCGCCGCGAGGTACAGCTGACGCCGGCAGGCAGCGCCCTGCTGCCCGAAGCGCGCCGGCTGCTGGCACAGGCACTCGATTTGCCGGCGCTGGTACGGCGGGCCGCGCAGGGCGAGGCGGGGCGTTTGAGCCTGGCGTTTGTCTCCTCGGCCGACTACAGCGTGCTGCCGCCCTTGCTGCGCGCTTACCAGACGGCCTATCCGCAGGTGCAGATTGCACTGCAGGAAGCCACCTCCGATTTGCAGCTCGATGAATTGCTGGCCGGGCGCACGGATGCGGGCCTGTTGATCCCGCCCCTGCCCGAGAAGGCGAAAGGAGAGCTCGATTATCTGCCAGTGCTGGCCGAGCCGCTGGTGCTGGCTGCGCCGTCCGGCCTCGACATCCTGACTGTGCCAGGGCCCGTGCACCTGCGCGACGTGCCGGCCCTGCCTTTGATCATCTTCCCGCGCGCGATATCGCCCGCCCTGCATGACGCGATCCTCGGCGTGTTCCGCGCGGCCGGCATCACGCCGCAGATCGGCCAGGAAGCGATCCAGATGCAAACCATCGTCAGCCTCGTCTCGGCTGGCATGGGCATCGCGCTTGTGCCACAATCGGTATCGAATCTGATGCGCCCCGGCGTAGAATACAGGCCGCTGCAGGACGCCACGCCCCTGGTGGAAACGGGCCTGGCCTGGCGCCGCGACAATCCGTCCGCCGTACTGCAAGGCTTTTTGGCGCTGCTGCGCAAGCAGATCAGCGCGACCGCCGATTAAATTAAGTGGCCGCTAAGGCAAAAAACCGCAAGCGCCCCCATACTACGCAACCTTAGCTTTAAACAAAGAAAGAAACCCCATGCTGATACACCCGATGCCCGACCCGATCGCCATACAAATCGGCCCGCTCGCCGTGCACTGGTACGGTCTGATGTATGTGCTGGCCTTCGCCCTGTTCATTATCCTGGGCCGCGTGCGCATCAAGCAGCCGCATATCGCCGTGCTGGGCTGGAAGAAGGAAGACCTCGATGACATGCTGTTCTACGGCATGCTGGGCGTGGTGATCGGCGGGCGCCTGGGCGAAGTGCTGTTCTACCGTCCCGAATACTTCATGCACAATCCGCTGGAGATCTTCATGGTCTGGCATGGCGGCATGTCCTTCCATGGTGGCTTCCTCGGTGTCATCCTGGCCATGTACGTGTGGAGCCGCAAGGCGGGCCGCAACCTGTTCGACGTGCTCGACTTCATCGCGCCGCTGGTACCGCTCGGTTATGCGGCGGGCCGCCTGGGCAACTTCATCAATGCCGAACTGCCGGGCCGCATCGCCCCGGAAAGCCTGCCGTGGGCCATGCAATGGCCAGGCATCCCCTACCCCGTGCATCCGTCGCCGCTCTACCAGATGCTGGTCGACGGCATTTTGGTCTTCATCATCCTGTGGCTGTATGCCCGCAAGCAGCGCCCGCGCATGGCTGTCGGTGCCATGTTCACCCTGCTGTACGGCTGCGCGCGTTTCTTCACAGAATACTTCCGCACGCCGGACTGGGAAGTCGTATGGCTGGGCGTGCCGATCACGTCAGGCCAGATGCTGTCGCTGCCGATGATCGTTGGCGCCATCGCGCTGCTGGTGTGGGCCCATAAAAGCCAGGTGATCGGCACGCCGCCTACCAAGGCCCGCCCGGCAAATACGTAACACCGCTTTCCCCCGGTGGCGCGCCAGGCAGGCGCGCCACACCTCCTTCTGCAACATTTCTCTAAAAACAGCAAAATTTCTTGGTGGAATAGACTTGCTGTTGACATCTGGGTATCATCGTTTTCAGTGCAGCCATACTGGCGGCACGCCACGACGCCACGATACCGATGCCACCGGGGAGTGCCTTGCCATGCCGCCTGCCGGGCGAAAACTGACATGCTGGATCGCGCTGGGCACCTGCTACGTGCTGGCCCAGCTGGCCTTGACGGCCTGGGCCGGCACGCGCGCCCCTTGGGTGAGCTATGCATTCAGCATTGTCTCGCCCCTGCTGGCGATGGCCGCCTGTTGCCGCTGTGCCTACATCAGCGCGGCAGGCGCCGCCAGGACAGGCTGGGCCCTGTTCGCCGTGGCCATGCTGTTCTGGAGCACGGGCATGATATTGTCGGCCTGGCAAGACCTGAGTGGCCAGGTAGCATCCGACGCCACGTATTTTTCCGATTTTGCCTATTTCATGTATGGCGCGCCCCTGCTGCTGGCCATGTCGTCCGTGACGCACGAACATCCCTCGCGCACCCTGCGATGGCACGACGCCGTGCAGGTGTTGCTGGCGACTTACCTTGCCTATTTGGCCATCTTTTCCGTGTCGCCCTTCGACCAGCGCTCCATCGCGCCGATTCCCGCCAGTCTGCTGGTGCTGACCTATAACGTGGAAAATCTGGCCCTGGCCTGCTGCGCCTCGCTGCGCCTGCTGGCGCACCGCCGCGATGGCGGGCAAGGCCGCTTTTACCTGCTCCTGACGGTATTTTTATGGTGCTATGCGGGCTGCGCGGGCGCGTATAACTATCTGACCTTGCACGGCGTGACGGAGCAATGGAGCGAAGTGCTGCCGGGCCTGCCGTTCCTGCTGCTGGTGCTGCTCACCACGCGTGTCCCGGCGGCGCAGGCGGGGATGGAAAGTACACAGGCGCAGCGGGCCCCGCAAAAGCTGACCCTGCTGATCGACAATTTCAGCCCCATCTTCTTTACGGCCGCCTTGCTGGGCCTGGGTTTTGCCGTCATGCGCACGCATTTCTACCTGGCGGCGGCATCGCTGTTCGTCGCGCTGTTGCTCCACGCGCTACGCTCGGCCACCCTGCAAAGCCGCTACATGCAAAGCGAACTGGCTTTACGTGCGGCGCATGACAAGCTGGAAAAACTGTCGCTGACGGATGGCTTGACGGGCATCGCCAACCGGCGCTGCTTCGACCAGACCTTGCAGCTGGAGTGGCAGCGCGCCGCGCGCAACAATCACCCACTGGCGCTGCTGATCATCGATATCGATTTCTTCAAAAGCCTCAACGATACCTTCGGCCACCCGTATGGCGACGCCTGCCTGGTGCAGATCGCGGCAGCCCTGCATTCCGCGCTGCCGCGCGCCAGCGACCTGGCGGCCCGCTTCGGCGGCGAGGAGTTTGCCGCCATCCTGCCCGCCACCGACGGCGCTGGCGCGCTGGCGGTGGCGCACAAGATACAGGAAGCGATCGCCGCTGCCGCCATCGTCCACGCGCCGTCGCGCGGCGGCCTGGTCACGGCCAGCATCGGCCTGGCGCTCAATAGCGAGGGGCAGACGCCGGAACAATTGCTGGCCGCCGCCGACCAGGCCCTGTACCGGGCCAAGCAGAATGGCCGCAACCGGGTCGAGGAGCAGGCGTAGATCAGGCCTTCAACTTGCCGGTAATGACTTTCCATTGCGCCGGCGTCACGGGCGTGATCGACAAGCGGCTGCCCTTCTTGAGCAGCAGCATATCTTCCAGTTCCGGCATCTGGCGCATTTCGGACAGAGGCAGCAGCGCCGTCTTCTTCACGCCCCGCACGTCGACACTGATCCAGCGCGGCTGGGCCAAGGTGGCCTTGGCATCGAAATATTTGCCATCCTCTTCAAACTGGCTGTGATCGGGATACGCGCCGCTGGCCACTTCGGCGACGCCCGCCACGCCTGGCTGCGGGCAACTGGAGTGATAAAACAACACGCCATCGCCCACCTGCATGCCGTCGCGCATGAAGTTGCGCGCCTGGTAGTTGCGCACGCCAAACCACGGCATGGTGTGCTGCGGCGCGGCCATCAGGTCGTCTATGCTCACGTCATCGGGTTCGGATTTCATCAGCCAATATTGTTTCATCTAGACTCCGTATCAAAGCGACAGACGTAAAAAAACGGTTGCGCATGATGCGGCAACCGTTTTCAGTGGTAATGCAAATTGGGCCCCGCCTGTGCCGCTATGCCGGCATCCCGAACCAAACGGTTCAAGGTGGTCACGTTAGTTCAATTTCGGGTTCGTCGAACGAGCGACGCTCACTCCCATCAAACAAAATTCGCAACCGATGCGCATAAATGGTTCAAGGAATATATGGCAATCGCGAACACCGCAGGGTAGACCCAAGTTTACTCCTTTGATCGCGCATCGCAAAGACAAATCGTACTGTGTCCGCTTAAAATCCAATTAATAACACTGACCAAAACCGTAGCGAGCGGCGATGAATTGTGGCCAAGAAGCGCAGCTGTGCTTGAGCACAGCGAGCATCGCAGGCCGCAAGGCGCGACGCGCAGCAGGTTTGGTTCGGTGTTTAAAAAAGATTTTCCTGGGGCGTCAACGCACTATCGAGCACAGTATGCATGGCCGAGATTTTTTGCTTCACTTCCAGTATCGTCAGCTCCGACAGCGGACCTTGCGGCGACTTTACGGAGAGGAATTCTGCGGCCACGCCCAGAGCGGCCAGCACGGCGATGCGGTCATTGCCCTTGACCTTGCCCGCGTCGCGGATGGCTTTCATTTTGCTATCGAGATAGATTGCCGCTTCGCGCAGCGCACGCTCTTCACCGTCGCGGCACACCATGCTGTAGGACTGGCCCATGATATTGACATCGACACGCGGCATTACGCTTCCCTCTCGTTTTCGGCAATATAGGCGCCCGCTTCCGAAGCGGCTTGCTCCAGGCCAGCTTGCACCAGTTCGGGAATTTTTTCCAGCAACGCTTCCACCCGCTCCTGCGCCTCGCGCATGCGTTGCACATACAGGGCGTTCTCGGCGGCCAGCGCGGCATTGTCCTTGCGCAATTGCGCGTTTTCACGGCGCAGCGCATGGGTCATTTCGGCCAGCAGGCCGATCTTGTCGGATAATTCGTTGAATTCGGAAATCATCCCGCCACTATAGGGCGGACGCTCCATGGGCGTCAATCGAATCACGCCGCTGTCACACATATTTACATCAATGCAGGGCAGTTGGCGGACAATACACACTTTTTCCGGCGCTTTTCGCCAAGTGCGCGCATCTTCCAGCGCCCCGATGGCAGCGTTTACTCGTCGACGTAATCAGGTTCGATATCGAGTCCGCCATAGCGGTTTTCGCAAGAGCGGCGCGTCAGCGTCTGTTGCCCACCCTTGCCGTCAAGCACCATCGTCAAGTCACGGCAAGTGCGGCTGTAGCTGCCAGGTTTGGCGTCCGTCCGCGAGGGCGTCAGGCGCACTGCCAGCGGCACCGCATTGCCCAAGCCCTTGTTGCTCCACTGGCGCGTCTTGCCATCCTCTTCATCTTTCAAAGTGCGCACGGCGGCCGTCAGCAGCGCTTTCTGTTCCTTGGCATTGAGCCTGGCGATGGTGACGTCCGACAGGAACGGCGGATATACGATAGGTGCCGGATCCTTGCCCTGCACGTCCCACTTGCCGCTGTTTTGCGAACAGGTGCGGCGGCTCAGGTCCTGCGACTTGCCGCCCGCCGTGACGACGAATTTCAGGTCGCGGCAGACGTGCGCCTTCAGGCTGTGTTCCGTCATGCCGGAATTGCTGAAGTTATACGTCACTTTCACCAGCACGCCACTGTCGCCGCCGTTGTCCCATACATGTGCTTCCTGGTCGTCGTCATCCTTGTTCAAATCGTTGAACAAGTCGTTCAGCAGCATTTCCTTTTCCAGCGGTGTCAGGGTCGCCACGGTAATCTCGTCGACGATGGTGGGCGTTTGCGCGGCGGCATTGCCCAGGCAGGCCAGGCCGATGAGGGTGGCGCCCAGCAGGCGCAGGGCGGGATGGGAAATCGGGAATGGCATGGTGTTCTTTCTGGTGCAAGTAATGATGTGTGACGATATTGATATGCAATTACAATCATCTTATCAAATTCCATAGTAAAACTCTGTATCCTGCGCGTACAGGAACGCCCCCCATGCGGACGGCATGCTAGAGTCGCTGCTGTTGCTGACGCCCGGGAAGTTGGCTTGCGCCAGCGCAAACCCAGTGCAGATGCAGGCTCTGCTTATCGTGTATGTATATATTCCTCTTGAATAAGCCCTTGAAGTTGACCCATACCGTCCCTATAATTAGCACTCGTTAGTAGAGAGTGCTAACAAACTCTTTCGTAGCAATCCTCAGGACTGATGGTGCTTGCCAGACCACTGCAGGGAACGCTACGCGGCGGGCGACGCCGCGATGCACCACTGCCGGATACAGGCAAGGACAGGATGACTTGGGGTTTGCTTGACCGTTGCGGGCTGCTTTCAACGGCGGTCACTGAAAGCACGTCTGGCGCTGTGCCGGACATGTATTCATTTAGCAACACTTATCCATTGAACTTTAAGGAGTTTTGTATGAATCTGCGCCCATTGAACGATCGCGTCATCGTCAAACGCCTCGACCAGGAAACCAAAACTGCGTCCGGCCTCATCATTCCTGATGCAGCTGCTGAAAAACCGGATCAAGGCGAAGTCCTTGCCGTAGGCAATGGCAAGATTCTCGACGACGGCAAAGTCCGTCCTCTGGATGTCAAAGTAGGCGACCGCGTCCTGTTCGGCAAGTACGCCGGCCAAACCGTCAAAGTTGACGGCGATGAGCTGCTGGTCATGCGCGAAGAAGACATCATGGCGATCGTCGTCAAGTAATTGTTTCCACGTTGTAGACAGATACATCCCGAAACTCAGGAGAATTGAACATGGCAGCTAAAGAAGTAGTATTCGGCGACGCAGCGCGCGCCAAGATGGTCGAAGGCGTCAATATCCTCGCCAACGCAGTCAAAGTAACGCTGGGCCCGAAAGGCCGCAACGTGGTCCTGGAGCGCTCGTTCGGCGCCCCTACCGTCACCAAGGATGGTGTGTCGGTAGCGAAAGAAGTTGAACTCAAAGACAAGCTCATGAACATGGGCGCGCAAATGGTCAAGGAAGTTGCTTCCCGCACCAGCGACAACGCCGGCGACGGCACCACCACCGCCACCGTACTGGCACAAGCCATCGTGCGCGAAGGCATGAAGTTCGTTGCCGCCGGCATGAACCCGATGGACCTGAAGCGCGGTATCGACAAAGCAGTTGCTGCAACCGTCGAAGAACTGGCGAAAATCGCCCGTCCTTGCACCACGACCAAAGAAATCGCCCAAGTTGGCGCGATCTCGGCGAACTCGGACTACTCGATCGGCGAGCGTATCGCTGAAGCGATGGAAAAAGTCGGCAAAGAAGGCGTGATCACCGTTGAAGACGGCAAGTCGCTGAACGACGAGCTCGATATCGTTGAAGGCATGCAGTTCGACCGCGGCTACCTGTCGCCATACTTCATCAACAACCCAGAGAAACAAGTTGCCGTACTGGACAGCCCATTCGTCCTGCTGTGCGACAAGAAAATCTCGAACATCCGTGACCTGCTGCCGGTACTGGAACAAGTCGCTAAAGCTGGCCGTCCACTGCTGATCATCGCAGAAGACATCGAAGGCGAAGCGCTGGCGACCCTGGTTGTGAACAACATCCGCGGCATCCTGAAAACTTGCGCAGTGAAAGCACCTGGCTTCGGCGACCGCCGCAAAGCCATGCTGGAAGACATCGCTGTCCTGACCGGCGGCCAAGTGATCGCTGAAGAAGTCGGCCTGACCCTGGAAAAAGTGACCCTGGCCGAACTGGGCCAAGCGAAACGCATCGAAGTGGGCAAGGAAAACACCATCGTTATCGATGGCGCCGGCGAAGCTGCCTCGATCGAAGCACGCGTGAAACAAGTGCGTGTACAGATCGAAGAAGCGACCTCGGACTACGACCGTGAAAAACTGCAAGAGCGCGTGGCCAAACTGGCTGGCGGCGTTGCCGTGATCAAGGTTGGCGCTGCCACCGAAGTCGAAATGAAAGAGAAAAAAGCCCGCGTTGAAGATGCACTGCACGCTACCCGCGCTGCCGTGGAAGAAGGCATCGTGCCAGGCGGCGGCGTAGCCCTGCTGCGCGCACGCGCCAACATCACGGTCAAGGGCGACAATCCTGATCAAGATGCCGGTATCAAGATCGTCCTGCGCGCAATGGAAGAGCCACTGCGCATGATCGTGCAAAACGCTGGCGAAGAAGCTTCGGTCGTCGTGGCAGCCGTATTGGCTGGCACGGGCAACTACGGCTACAACGCTGCCAACGGCACGTATGGCGACATGGTGGAAATGGGCGTTCTGGACCCAGCCAAAGTGACCCGTTCGGCGCTGCAAAACGCTGCTTCGATCGCTTCGCTGATGCTGACAACCGACTGCATGGTCTGCGAAATCGCTGACGACAAAGCAGGCGGCGGCATGGGCGGCGGCATGGGTGGTATGGGCGGCATGGGCGGCATGGACGGCATGATGTAATCCCGGCGGCCCCGCGCGCAGGCGACGGCACGCGGGGCCGCACACGCCGGGACAGGACAGGCAGACCAAAAGCTGTTTGCACCTGCCCGGCAGCCCCGAAAGCTATCTTCTACGGAAGGTAGCTTTTTTTTCGCCTATAGATTTTTTGGCAGACCCGTTTGGCGAGCCTGTTTGACAAGCCCGGCGATTGCCCACCCGCGCGTTTTGCTTTAGCATGGCCGCCATCGTCCTTCTTTCTCACGCCACCATCATGCCGCCACGCGCCTCTTCTTCCAAAACCACCATCATCGCCGGCATCCTGGCCGGTTTGCTGGCCGCCGGGCTAGGCGCTTTCTACCTGCACCAGCAATCCGCGCCGCACGCTGACAATGGCCCGGCCGCGAGCAGCCAGGCGGCGCAGGAGCAGAACGCGCGCGCCGTCGATGCGCTGATGGCATTGCCGGAAATCAAGGCATGGTCGGCCCACATCGAAAAGGCTACCGGCGGCCGCGCCCATGGAGCCGTGATGGAAACGTCGCCCGAGACGCGCCTCGTCGATGGCGTCGCGTGCTATCAGCTGAGCTTTTTCGAAAGCACGCCGGACGCGGCCCACCGCTGGGAAAGCTTTGTCGTCACGCCCGACGGCAAGCGCATCCTCGTCGACGACATCGTCACAGGCGACCTGCTGAGTCTGGAACAATGGCGCAAGGACAACGCGCCCATGCAGCGCATCGCCACCCAGTAATTGCCCCTACGCCGGCGCCCCTTGCGGCGCCGCGCCGCGCACGCGCGCCACCCACCACACCGTCCACAGCGACAAGCCCGCCGCCAGCCAGCCATTCATGCCATAGCCGCTGATATGGCCGGCCGCATCCGTCTGCAGGGTCAGGCCTCCCATCCACGCGCCCAGGCCGCTGCCCAGGCTTTGCAGGGCCGAATTGGCACTTAGAAACGCACCGCGCTTGTGCGGCTCCGGTATCGTCGTCAGCAGCGCCTGCAGCGGTATCGTGCGGCCCGAGACGAGGGCCATAAAAAACGGAAACACCAGCATCAGCGCCAGCAGCGGCAACTGAGGCAAATGCGTCATGAACATCAGCGGCGCGATCGACATCAGGGAGACCCAGCGGTACACCTGCTGCTTGCCGGCTCGGTCCGCCCAGCGGCCGATCAGGCGCGCCGTGAAGATCGTGGCGCAGCCGCCCGCCAGATACACCCACGTGACGTCGGCCGGCGCCAGCCCCATATTGCCCACCAGCACGGGCGAAATAAAGGGAATCACCAGCATGCCCGCCGTCATGTTGACGATGGACAAGGCAAACGCTTCCAGGTGACGCCGTTCCCGCAGCAGCGCCAGCAAGTTGGGCAGCACCTGGCGCAGCGGCGTGGGAGCCGCGCCCATGTGCGCCGTCAACGATGGCAGCACGCGCGCAGCGCCCAGCCAGATCAGCAGCGACAGTACAACCAGCAGGAAAAACGGCGAGGCCCAGCCAAAGTGGGCGGCCAGCACCACGCCGGTGGGCACACCGCCCACGGCCGCCATGGCAAACGAGGTCATGACAATGCCCGTGGCCGCGCCACGCCGCTCGGCGGGAATCACGTCACCGATGATGGCCATGACGATGGCGCCCAGCACGCCGCCCGTCAACCCCGCAAAGGCGCGCGACCACAGCAGCACATGGAAGTTCGGCGCCAGCGCACAAGCCAGGTTAGACACGGTAAACAGGCAAAACATGGTCAACAGCAGCTTCCTGCGGTCGAAGCGGTCGATATACGTGGCCGCCAGCAAGCCGGACAGGCCCGCGCACCAGGCATACGCGGAAACGGCGCCCGAGACGGCAGCCGGGCCGATATGGAACGCCTGCATCAGCTGGGGCGCCAGCGGCATCATCACCATGAAATCCATGATGACGGTAAATTGCGTGAGCGCCAGCAGCCACAGCATCGCGCGTTCGCGCGCCGGGGTCAGCATGGGAACAGGCGCGACCTTCGATGCGGCCATCATGCCAGCGCCTCGATATCGGTACGGGCCTGGCGCAGGATGGCGCGCACGGCATCGAGGCGACGGGCATCGGGCTCGCCCGCGCGCCCGCGCGCCAGCACGGCCGCCTTCAATTCGTGCATCAGCTGGCGCAGATCGTCTTCCGCGCCGGCCGGCGCATCGACCTTGGCGGCAATCGCGTCGACATAGGCGCGGTTCGCTGCCAGGAAGGCCAGCCCCTCGGGCGTGATGCTGTGCAGTTTCTTGTTGCCATCGAGGCTGACGACGACATAACCATGGCCCACCAGGCCATGCATGAGCGGATAGATGGCGCCGGGACTGGGCGCATACGCGCCGCCGGCGCGTTGGGCTATGGACTTGATGATGTCGTAGCCATGGCGCGGCTTGTCGGCGATCAATTGCAGCACCAGATAGCGCAAGGTGCCCGCATCGAACATTTTGGGTCCGCGGGCAAGCGGACTGCCAAGCGGGCCCGGCGTGTCTCCCTGAGGGTGGATTGCCGCGCGTACGGGGTGTGCCCCGCGCAAAAGATGGAACATGGTGCATCCTTAAGATATATCGCAATAAGATATATCTTATGATTGAAAATGGCACATTGCAAGGTTTACTTTCCGGCATCGAAGACCGATACTCGCCCACATGCCCGCCACCTCTGTCCGCCCCCTCACGCCAGACGACGCCAGCGCCTACCGCGCGCTGCGCCTGGCCGGCATCGCCGAACTGCCCGCCGCCTTCTGCACCACGCACGCGGCAGAAAGCGGCTTGCCGCTGGCACAGATAGCCCAGCGCTTGCGTGCCACACCACACCAAATAATATTTGGCGCTTTCAATGGGGAACAGTTGATCGCCATTGCCGGCCTGCGCCGCGAACCGATTGCCGTCGTGCATGACAAAGCCAGCCTGTGGGGCGTCTATGTGGCGCCGCAGGCGCGCGGGCGCGGCGCGGGACGGAAGCTGGTACAGGCGGCCATCGACCATGCTTGCGCCATTTCCGAACTGGGCCGCGTGCGCCTGGCCGTGGCGCAGGACAACCACGCGGCGTTGAGCCTGTACCTGGGCTGCGGTTTTGCCCTGGCGGACAGCCCCGCATCGGAGGGCATGCTGCAATTGCAGCTGTTACTGCCCCGCCCGGCACGTGCAAGTGCAAGCGCAAGTGCCGAAAGTAATGTCTTTATGAAAATCAATACCTTACAAATCCCTGCAAAATAGCAGCCAGACCGTTTTTCCTGTTGCAAGCAAACGCGGCAGGCCTTAGCATCGCGGCTTACAAAAAAAACTTGGGGAGAGCCAATGTCATCGGCCGAGACACAAACCGCCACGGGCAAGATGCCCCGGCAAATACCGTACATCATTGCCAACGAAGGCTGCGAACGTTTCAGCTTTTATGGCATGCGCAACATCCTGACGCCATTCCTCATCAGCACCTTGCTGCTGATGATCCCGATCGACCAGCGCACGGGCGAAGCCAAGCACGTCTTCCACACCTTCGTCATCGGCGTGTATTTCTTCCCGCTGCTGGGCGGCTGGCTGGCCGACCGCTTCTTTGGCAAGTACAACACCATCTTCTGGCTCAGCCTCGTATATTGCGCCGGGCATGCCTCGCTGGCCATTTTTGAGAACAATGTCAACGGCTTCTATTTCGGCCTGTTCCTGATCGCCTTCGGTTCCGGCGGCATCAAACCGCTGGTGGCCTCGTTTGTGGGTGACCAGTTCGACCAGACCAACAAGCACAAGGCCAAGCTGGTATTCGACCTGTTCTACTGGATCATCAACTTCGGCTCCTTCTTCGCTTCGCTGCTGATGCCGATGTTCCTGCGCGACTTTGGTCCGTCGATCGCCTTCGGCATTCCCGGCTTGATGATGCTGGCCGCCACCATCGTCTTCTGGATGGGCGCCAAGAAATACGTGCATGTGCCGCCGGCGCCGCCGAATCCCGACTCGTTCACCCGCGTGGCCCGCACGGCCCTGCTGGCGCGTGTCGATGGCGGTTCGCGCCCGGGCCTGTATGTGGCCTACGTCGGCGTGATCGGCGCTCTGTATGCGTTCTACAGCATTCCCGAATGGGGCTTCGTGATTGCGGCATGTACGGCGCTGGTCTTGCTGCTGGCCTTCGGCAGCATCGGCACGGCCATGCAGCTGGAACGCGCGCGCGGCATCCACCCGGACGAAGCCGTCGAAGGCGTGCGCGCCGTGCTGCGCATCCTCGTCATCTTCGCCCTCGTCACGCCGTTCTTCTCGCTGTTCGACCAGAAGGCTTCGACGTGGATCGTGCAGGCGAATACCATGGAAAAGCCAAGCTGGTTCCTGCCGGCGCAGATGCAGGCGCTGAACCCGATGCTGGTGATGCTGCTGATCCCGTTCAACAATCTGGTGCTGTACCCGATGCTGAACCGCTTCGGCCTGGAAGCGACGGCCCTGCGCCGCATGACCGCCGGTATCGGCTTTTCCTCGCTGGCCTGGATCGTCATCGGCCTCTTGCAGCTGGCGCTTGACAGCGGCAACGCCGTTTCCATCATGTGGCAAATCCTGCCATACGCCTTGCTGACATTCGGCGAAGTGCTGGTCTCGGCGACGGGCCTGGAGTTTGCATACAGCCAGGCGCCCGTCTCCATGAAGGGCGCCATCATGAGCTTCTGGAATTTGTCCACCACCGTCGGCAACCTGTGGGTGCTGATCGTCAACCGCAGCGTCATGAACGAAGGCGTGATCGGCAAGATCGCCGAAAGCGGCATCAGCGTGACGGCCTTCCAGATGTTCTTCTTTGCCGCCTTTGCCGCGGTGGCCATGCTGGCCTTCGGCCTGTATGCAAGGCGCTACAAGATGGTCGACAACTACCGCCAGGCGGTCATCCCGGCAAAAGCCTGATGCCTGTTTGAACTGTCACAATGAAGAAGGGCGCCCTCGGGCGCCCTTTTTACGTCGTCACCGTCGGCGCGTCGCGCCCCGTGCGCTCGCGGATCTGCGCCAGCTGCTGCGCCACCGCGATCAGTCCCGCCAGCGCTTGCTGGGTCGGGATGTCATGCTGCGCCGGATCGGCTTCATAGCGCTCCAGGTACAGGCGCAGGGTGGCGCCTTCGGTGCCCGTGCCGGACAGGCGCAGCACGATGCGCGCGCCATCCGTCATGATGATGCGGATGCCCTGCTGCGTCGCCACGGAGCCATCGACGGGGTCCGTGTAGCTGAAATCGTCGGCCAGCGCCACCGTGTAGCCATCGAACACCTGGCCCGGCAAGGCGGCCAGCTGGCCGCGCACGGCTTCCATCAGCTGCTGCGCGCCGGCGCTGTCGATATCTTCATAATCGTGGCGCGAATAGTAGTTGCGGCCATACGTGGCCCAATGCGCGCGCACGATGTCTTCCACCGATTGCTGTTTTTGCGCCAGCAGGTTGAGCCAGAACAAGACGGCCCACAAGCCATCCTTTTCGCGCACGTGGTTCGAGCCCGTGCCGTAGCTTTCCTCGCCGCACAGGGTGGCCATGCCGGCGTCGAGCAGGGTGCCGAAGAACTTCCAGCCCGTCGGCGTCTCGTGGCACGGTATGCCCAGCGCGCTAGCGACCCGGTCGGCCGCGCCGGATGTGGGCATGGAGCGGGCGATGCCGCTCAAGCCCCCACGGTAGCCGGGCGCCACCGTAGCGTTGGCGGCCAGGATGGCCAGGCTGTCCGAGGGCGTCACGTCGAAGCGCCGGCCGACGATCATGTTGCGGTCGCCGTCGCCGTCCGAGGCGGCGCCGAAGTCGGGGGCATCCTCAGCGGCCATGATGGCGATCAACTCTTGCGCGTTGACGGGATTCGGGTCCGGATGGCCGCCGCCGAAATCTTCCAGGGGCACGCCGTTGATGACGCTGCCCTTCGGCGCGCCCAGCATGCCTTCCAGGATGGCCGTCGCATACGGGCCGGAGACAGCGTGCATGCCGTCAAAGCAGATGCGCAGGCCGCCCGCGAACAGGGAGCGGATGGCGTCGAAATCGAACAGCTGCTGCATCAGTTCCCCGTAGTCGGCAACGGGGTCGATCACTTCGACCGTCATTTGCTCGATGCGCGCCAATCCCAGCGCATCGAGGTCGATGTCGGCCGCGTCGCTGATGCGGTATTCGGTGATCGTTTGCGTGCGCGCAAACATGGCTTCGGTGACCTTTTCGGGCGCCGGGCCGCCATTGGCGATGTTGTACTTGATGCCGAAGTCGCCATCGGGGCCGCCCGGGTTATGACTGGCCGACAGGATGATGCCGCCGCTGGCGCCATGCTTGCGGATCACGCAACTGACGGCAGGCGTCGACAGGATGCCGCCCTGCCCCAACAGCACGCGCGCATAGCCGTGCGCGGCCGCCATGCGCAGCACCGTCTGGATGGCCGTGCGGTTGTAATAGCGGCCATCGCCGCCCAGCACCAGGGTCTGGCCATGGCAGTCGCCGAGCGTGTCAAAAACACTCTGCACGAAGTTTTCCAGGTATTGCGCTGCGCTGAAGACAGCCACCTTCTTGCGCAAACCTGAAGTGCCGGGCCGCTGGCCGGCAATCGGCGCCGTATTGATAATTTGAATAGCCATCTTGTCTCCCTATCAACTTCCGATGGTAACGCATGCCAGGCGCGCGGCAAAGCGTTGTACGTCTGCCACGGTGCGGTAAACCGCTTAGCGCGACATCCCGGCATGCCATATAATGAGAATCATTCTCATATGCGGCATTCCTGGCTGCGGACTTATACATCGGACGCCGTGGTTGCACGCTATTACCAAGAACTGTTGAACTTTTGCTGGCGCAGCTTGCGCAACCGCGAAGCTGCTGCCGACCTGGTGCAGGAAAGCTATGCGCGCGTGCTGGGCGAAGCGGCCGTGCGCGAACCGCGCGCGCTGCTGTACCACACGGCGCGCAACCTGCTGATCGACCAGCACCGGCGCGCCACCTTGCGCCAGCACGAAGCGCTCGACGCCTTGCCCGATACGGCGCATCCGGCCGCGCCGCGCCATTTGCAGCCGGAACAAGCGCTGGAAAGCAGCCAGGACTGGCAAGCCTGCGTGGCCGCCATCGACGCATTGCCGCCCCGCTGCCGCGACGCCTTCGTACTACACATTTTTGAGGAATTGCCGCACGCGCAAATCGCCGCACGCATGGGCATTTCCGTGAGCATGGTGGAAAAGCATATCGCTCGCGGCATGCTCAGTTGCCAGGCGCAGTTGCGTTCTCTGCGGGAATGCGCATAATGCCGTCCATGACCGCCCACCCGCCACGCCATGATTTCGGCCCCTCTGCCCAGGAGCAGGCGGACTTGCGCGAGCATGCCGCTTTTGCCGCCACGCAGGATGGCGTGGCGCTGGCGGCCGCCACCTGGTTCAGCCGGCGGGGCAACCTTGATGCACAGCAACAGGCCGACTTTGCCGCCTGGCTGGCGGCCGATGCGCAGCACGCGCAAGCGTATGCGCAGCTAAAGGATACGCACCGCGCAGCGCGCAAGATTCCCGCGCAGGTGGCCGCCCGCTGGGCAGTGCCACCGGCAGCGCCAGCACCATTTCCCCGCCGCCCGCTTCTGCGCTCTCTGCGCGTTCTGCCGTATGCGGCCGCCGCCATGCTGCTGCTCAGCGTGGGCGCGGGCGGCTATCAGTGGTGGCAGCAACAAGCCGTGTTCAGCCAGGCGTATGCCACCATGCGCGGCCAGCGCCTGGCCATTGCCCTGCCAGACGGCAGCAGCGTGCAGCTCGATACGGCCACGCAGCTGCACGTCACCCTGTACCGCCAGCGCCGCGAAGTGCGTCTGGCGCACGGTGAAGCGCTGTTCCAGGTGCAAGCGAAGCAGGGCCAGCCGTTTGACGTGCTGAGCGGTCCTTTGAAAGTGACGGTGGTGGGCACGCAGTTTTCCGTACGCAACACCGTGGCCCACGACGGCCAGCTGCGCGTGGCCGTACAACATGGCCAGGTGCGCGTGGCGGGCGCAGGAAAAGATCTGGTCAACCTGCGGGCCGGCCAGGGCATCAGCAGCGATACCAGCGGCCGCCTGTCGGCCATCTCCAGCCTGGCCCCAGGCAGCGTGGCGCCCTGGCGCGACGGCCGTGTCACCTTCGACAATGTGCCGCTGGACGCGGCGCTGGCCGAATTCGAGCGCTATGGCGACACGGGCCTGGCCGTGCGCGATCCCGCCGTGGCCAGGCTGCGCATCGGCGGCAGTTTCAGCCTGACACAGCTCGACCGCTTCGCCTCTGCCTTGCCGCAGCTGCTACCCGTACACGTCGTACGCGATGGTGCCGTCAGCGAGATCCGCATGGCGGAAAAAATGCCTGCGCAAGCCCCTGCGATGCGGCTGCCTGAAAAATAAATGCAAATAGTTCGCATTCTCAGGTGAGGATTTGGCTCGCTACCGCGTCTACCAAGTTAATCGACAACAAATTAACCTGGAGAAATGCAACATGTGGTCCCCCCGCCTCAATCTGACACCCGCCCCGCTCGCCCTGGCCGCCATGCTGGCCTTGGGTAACATCCCCCTGGCACAGGCGCAAACCTTGTCCCCCGTCAAACTGTCCATCGCCGCCCAGCCGCTGGGGCAAGCCCTGAATGAGCTGGCGCGGCAAGCCAATTTACAACTGCTGTTCGCACCGGAACTCGTGGCCGGCAAGACGGCGCCCGCCGTCAGCGGTACTCTCAGCGTGGCCGACAGCCTGGAACGCCTGCTGGCCGGCAGCGGCCTGGCAGCTGCCATTGACGGCAACAGCGTCATCATCCGCCCCGCGCCTGCCGCCACGGGCAAGGTGGCGACCCTGGCGGAAATCACCGTCAGCGCGCGCCAGGAGGCGACGACCGATACCGAGCTGACCAAGTCGTACGCGGCGCAGGCGGTCAGCATCGGCAAGGGCCGGCAAAGCCTGCGCGAGATTCCCCAGTCCGTCTCCGTGCTGACGCGCCAGCAACTGAACGACCAGAATTTGCTGAGCCTGGACGACGCCATGCGCGGCGTGACGGGCATCACCGTCGAAGCGAGCAGCACGGGCGGCAACCACGGCAACTTTTATTCGCGCGGCTATGCGCTCGACGCGGTGCAAGTCGATGGCGTGATGACGCCGGCCAGCACGGGCAACGACCTGTCGGCCGGCTTCGGCCTGGCCATCTATGACCGTGTGGAAGTGTTGCGCGGCCCCGCCGGCCTGTTCCAGGGCGCGGGCGACCCGGGCGGCACCATCAACCTGGTGCGCAAACGCGCGCGCGACACCTTCGCCGCCAGCGGCGTGCTCAGCGCCGGTTCCTGGGACCGCTACTATGCGGAGGCGGACGTCACGGGCCCCCTGAGCGCGGACGGCAGGGTGCGCGGCCGCCTGGTGGCCGCCTATGAGCACCGGCGCTCCTTCGTCGACCACGTGTATGCAGAAAAACCGCTGTTGTACGGCACCGTTGCCGTCGACGTGGCGCCTGGCACCGTACTGACGGGCGGCGTCACCTACCAGGAGTACAAGGGCCGCCCCGCCTTCGGTCTGCCCGCGTATGAAGACGGGCGCCTGCTCGACGTGCCCCGCTCCACCTATCTCGACCCGGCCTGGAACCACATCACGGAAAAGGTCACGGAGTACTTTGCCGAACTCGAGCATAAACTGGACAACGGTGGCCAGTTCAAGGCGACTGCCCTGTACCGTGAGCAGGACGAACCGTCGCGCAATTTCGGCTGGTCCGACTGTTCGGCCGATCCTGTCACGGGCGACAGTTGCCTGGTCAGCTGGAACTACCGCAGCCACTGGAAGACGCAGGGACTCGATGCCTGGCTGGCCACGCCCTTCCAGGCGTTTGGCCGCAGCCACGACCTGATCGTGGGCGCCGACTACCGCCAGGTGCACAAGAATTTCCAGTATGGAGGCGGAGACAATGCGCCGATCAATATTGTTCATCCTGACAACAATATCGCGCAGCCCAGCTACACTTTTTCCAACGGCAACGACAACCGCAGCAAACAGTTCGGCCTGTATGCGCGCACCCGCCTGCAGGCGACGGACCGGCTGGCCGTCAACTTGGGCGGGCGCCTGACGCATTGGGACAACCACACCGTCAATCGCAATGCGTATTTCAATCAGTTCACCGATGTCAGCAACACCATCAATGCGAAATTTACGCCGTACGCGGGCCTGGTCTACGAGCTGAACAAGCAAGTGTCGGCCTACGGCAGCTACACGCGCATCTTCACGCCCCAGTCCACCACGGACGCGGCCGGCCAAACCCTGAAGCCACGCACGGGCCAGCAGTTCGAGCTGGGCCTGAAGGCGGAACTGTTTGACAAGAACGTCAACGCGCATGCGGCCCTGTTCCGCATGGAAGATGAAAATCGCGTCATGCCCGATCCGGCCAACCCGCTGTTTTCCATCGGCGCGGGCAAGATGCGCAGCCAGGGCATGGAAGCAGAACTGAGCGGCAGCCCCCTGCCTGGCTGGAACATCACGAGCGGCTATTCCTACACCAGCACGCGCACCCTCGAAGGCAGCGACGACCAGAAGGCCCAGCTGTACACCTTCATCGCGCCGCGCCACAATGTCAACGTGTGGACCAATTACCGGCTGGCCGGCGCGCTCGATAAAATCAGCGTGGGCGGCGGCTTGCGCAGCGTCAGCAGCATGTACCGCTTGAACGGGCCCGTGAAATTCGAGCAGGGGCCCGTCACCACGGTGGGCTTGCAGGCTGGCTACCGCCTCAGTCCCAAGCTGGAGCTGTCGCTCACGGTGAACAACCTGTTCGACAAGAAATACTACACGCGCGTGTGGGCCGCCTATGGTTCCAACTTCTATGGCGAACCGCGCAACGCCATGCTGACCCTGCGCGGCCAGCTGTAACCCTCGCACCGCAGGACGGCCGCCGCCAGGAATGAGGCGGCCGTCCTCGCTTACAACATTGCACTCTTGCATGTCTCACAACCCCGAACTATAATAAGAATAGTTCTCATTCACATTTAGACTCCTCCAGAGCCTGCGCGCAGTCGCCTGACCGATGCGCGGCTGGATGACACGCTGCGCCAGCCAGGCACCACCGCCAAGCAAGCCTCCCACACCAAAAAACGCCAGCCGCTCGACGGTGGGCACACGAGAAGAAGGTTGTTTCATGGCGCAAGCACGTTCGTTGGCCGGCATGGTTGCCGGCCCGTTTTCCCCACATATTGGCAACATCAGCCTGCGTCCGCTGGTCATCGCCGTGCATTCAGCCTTGCTGACGGCGGCGCTGGGCGCAGGTGCAGCCCTGGCAACGGAGGTGCCTGCCAAGCCCGAGGAAGCCACCCTCAGCGAGATCAAGGTGCAAGCCCAGCAAGACAAGGCATCGACCGAGCACACAGGTTCCTACACGACAAAACAGATGGCCACGGCCACGCGCATGGGCTTGTCGATCCGCGAAACGCCGCAATCGATTTCCGTGGTGACGCGCCAGCGCATGGATGACATGGGGCTGAACAGCCTGGCAGAGGTGCTGGTGCAGTCGACGGGCGTGACGGTGCAGGAAAATGACAGCGAACGCACCAATTTTTCTGCGCGCGGCTTTTCCATCGGCAATTACCAGATCGATGGCGTGGCTGTCAATTCCGGGTCCAATGCACTGTTCGACACGGCCATCTATGACCGCATCGAAATCGTGCGCGGCGCCACGGGCCTGGTCAGCGGCAATGGCGACCCGTCGGCCACCATCAACATGCTGCACAAGCGTCCCGGCAAGGAGTTCGCCGCCTCGGCCGGCCTGACGCTGGGTTCCTGGAGCAAGATCCGGCTGGAAGGCGACATCAGTGCGCCGCTCAATGCCGATGGCAGTATCCGCGGGCGTGTCGTCGTGGCGGGCCAGAACCGCCATTCCTATATGGACCTGTACCAGGAACGCAAGCTGGTGGGCGCCGTCATCGTCGAGGCGGACCTGACGCCGGACACCCTGCTGACGGCCGGTATCGACTACCAGAAAAATACGCCGAAGGGCACGAGCTGGGGCACCACCCCCCTGTTCTTCTCTGATGGCACGCCCGCCAACATGCCCCGCTCGTTCAACATGGCGGCCAAGTGGAGCAGCTGGGAGCGCGAGTTCCAGAACAGCTATGTCTACCTCGAGCACCGCTACTCCAACGACTGGAAGATCAAGGCCGCCTACGGGCGCCTGGACAGCTCCTCGAACGGCAAGCTGTTCTACGGCGGCAGCGGCTATCCGAAACGCGACGGCAGCGGCCTGGAAGTCTGGAGCGGCGCCTTCCCCTACGATGAAAAACAGGACAACTTCGACCTGTCGGCCAACGGCACCTTTCCCCTGTTCGGCCGCCAGCACGACCTGGTGCTGGGCGTGAACGGCTGGAAGCGCGTTGGCACGACGAATGAAACCTTGCTGCCCGATCCGCTGCCATTTGCCACCACCATCCCCGACTTCCGCAACTGGACGGGCGACGTGCCCGAACCCAGCCTGACGCGCACGGGTGCGCGCGACGTCGCCACCACCAAACAGTCGGGTGCCTTCATCGCCACCCGCATCAATGTCACGGACAGCTTCAAGGTGCTGGCCGGCGCGCGCGTCTCCAAATGGGAAACCTACAACGACCGCTACGACACCCAGGGCCGTTTTGAGAAGCGCAGCTCGGCCTACAAGACGGACGATGTCGTCACGCCATATGCGGGCATGGTGCTCGATGTGAGCAAAAGCACTTCGCTGTACGCCAGCTATACGGACCTGTTCAAGCCGCAAAACCTGAAGGACAAGAGCAACGCCTTTCTGGACCCGATCACGGGCAGCAACGTGGAAGCGGGCGTGAAAAGCGAATTCCTCGACGGCGCCGTGAACGCCTCGTTCGCCGTGTATGAAGCCAGGCAGGACAACCTGGGCGAGGAAGACAGATCTGTGCCGCTGACCTTTGTGCTGCCGGACGGCAGCCGCCCCTATGTCTCGACGGGCAAGGGCACGAAAAGCCGCGGCTACGAGGCGGAAGTGTCGGGCAGCCCCTTGAGCGGCTGGCAGCTGTTCGCCGGATACACGCACAGCAAATCGAAGACGGGCAAGGGCGTGGTGACCAACACCATCCAGCCGACCAACATGCTGCGCGTCTCGACCACCTACCGCCTGCCGGGCGAGCTGCAAAATCTCACCATCGGCGGCGGCTTGAACTGGCAGAACGAGATTTACACGACGGCCACCCTGCCAAATAAAAGCAAGATCCGTGTCAGCCAGGGCAGTTACGTGCTGGCCAACCTGATGGCGCGCTACCAGATCAGCCCGAAACTGTCGGCCAGCCTGAATGTCAACAACCTGTTCGACAAAACGTATTTCCGCCGCGTGGGTTTCTATAACGGCGGCTATTACGGCGAACCGCGCAACGTGGCGCTGAACCTGCGCTACCAGTACTGATGCACGCAGTCCTTGGGAACCCGGCCGATTTTCCATTCACATAAAAAGATAAGGGATACACCATGCACATACCTTCCATCGCGCGCCTCGGCGCCCTCGCCACCGCCCTGCTGGGCGCGGCCATCGCCTGCGGCAACGCCAGCGCGCACCAGATCTGGCTGCAGCAGGACGGCAAGGCGGCCAGCGTGTATTTCGGCGAATTCGGCGACAACCTGCGCGAAGCGTCGCCCGGCCTGCTGGACAAGTTCAGCATCAAGAACGTGACGTGGCTGTCGGCCAAGGGGGCGCAGCCGCTGCAGGCGAGCAAGACGGCCGGCGCGTTCATCCTGAATGGCAAGGTGGGCGCAGGCGAAAGCATCATCGTCGAGGAAGACAACTACCCGTCATGGGAAGAGAAAAAGGATGGCAAGGCCACGCGCACCGTGTGGATTCCCGCCGCGCGCCTGGTCGCCGACGGCAAGGCGCAGGCGCCCGCACTGACGCTGGACCTCGTGCCGACAGGCAAACCAGGCCAGTTCCAGGTCAGCTACCAGGGCCAGCCGCTGGCGCAGGCCAAGGTCAACGCCGTGGTGCAATCGGGCTGGGGCAAGGAAGCGTGGAGCGATGCGCAAGGCCTGGTCAGCTTCCCGCTGCCATGGAAGGGAAGCTATGTGCTGGAAGTCCAGCACACGGACAAAACGGCTGGCCAGCGCGGCACGCAAGCCTATGACAAGGCCATGTTCGTGACCACACTGAGCCTGGTGCAGCAGCAAGGCGTGACACCGCTGCCGGCCGGCCCTGCCCTGCCACCGAGCAAGGATCACGACTGACCATGCAAGCGCCTGCCAATACTGAAATCACTGGAAAAATGCCGCGTCTGCGGCTCTCCGCCGGCGCCGTATACCGCCTCGACGTGGCTACGCGCAGCGTGGCGGCCATCGTTGGCGGCTACGTGCTGGCAGCACTGGTCACCATGCTGCTGTCGGTGAGCCTGCCCATGGCCCGTTCCGAAGCCGTCATGACAGCCACCCTGCTGTCGTTTGCCATCTACACCTGCGCCGTGATGTGGGTCTTCGCCACGCGCAGCGCCCTGCGCGCCTGGCTGGGCCTGGCGATCCCCGCCGCCGTCATCGCCGCCATCCTGCAGTGGATGGATGCACTATCCTGGAGTCTCGCATGAAAGAAGGTTTCCGCCAGTCGATGGCATGGCTGCACACCTGGTCCGGCCTGCTCGTCTGCTGGATCTTGCTGCTGGTGTTTTGCGCCGGCACGGCCAGCTACTACCGCAATGAAATCACACTGTGGATGCAGCCCGAGCTGCATGGCGCCGCCACCAGCCGTGTGAGCACCGAGGAAGCGGCCACTGTCGCGCAAAAAGCCATGCAGGAGCGGGCCACGGGCGCCACGCGCTGGTTCATCAGCCTGCCCGGCGAGCGCAGCCCCGCCACGCAGCTGGGCTGGAGCAAACCGTCGCAACCCGGTGAAAAGAAACGCGGGCGGCGCGGCAATTTTCATAGCGAAAAAGCCGACCCGGCCACGGGCGAGGTGCTGTCGAAGCCACGCGACACGCGGGGCGGCGAATTCCTCTACCGCCTGCATTTCGACCTGCACTACATGTCGGCCATCTGGGGCCGCTGGATCGTGGGTTTCTGCGCCATGTTCATGTTCGTCTCCATCATCAGCGGCATCGTCACGCACAAGCGCATCTTCAAGGACCTGTTTACCTTCCGGCCGAAAAAAGGCCAGCGCTCGTGGCTCGACGCGCACAACGTGACAGCCGTGCTGGCCCTGCCCTACCACATCATGATCACCTACACGGGTCTGGTCACCCTAATGTTCCTGTACATGCCGTCCGGCGCCACGGCCGCCTACAAGGGCGACCAGGACGCCTTCTTTGCCGAAGCGTTTCCCGGCCGCTCGGGCGACAGCAAGCCGGCCGGCGTGGCCGCGCCCCTGACGCCACTGGCACCCCTCGTGCGCCAGGCGGAACAGCAGTGGGGCGGCAAGGTCGAACGCATCTCCGTCAACCACCCGGGCGACGCCAACGCCACCATTTCGCTGACACGCGCCGGCGGACGCGATATGTCGTCGAAGCAGCCGTCGATGGAATTCGATGGCGTTTCCGGCAAGCTGCTGTCCACCGATGGCGCCGCGCAGCCTGGCGCGGCCGCCACGCACGGCGTCATGGTCGGCTTGCACATCGCGCATTTCGGCGGACCGCTGCTGCGCGCCCTGTTCTTCCTGTCCGGCCTGGCCGGCTGCGCCATGGTCGCCACGGGCGCCTTGCTGTGGGCCGTCAAGACGCGCCAGAAGCAAGCCAAGGCGCTGGCCGCCGGCAAGCGCGCCAGCGTCGGCCTGCGCCTGGTCGAAGCGCTCAACATCGGCGCCATCGCCGGCATCCCGATCGCCTTCGGCGCCTACTTCTGGGCCAACCGCCTGCTGCCGGTGACGATGGAAGACCGGCCGAAGGAAGAAATCGCCTGCTTCTTCGGCGCCTGGGCCCTGGCCGCCATCATCGCCCAGCTGCGCCCGTCGCGCGCCATGTGGCGCATGCAGCTGGCCGCTGGCGCCTTCCTGCTGGCGGCCCTGCCCGTGCTGAACGTCTTCACCACCGGGTCGCACCTGGGCGTGACACTGTTCCTGGGCCGCGGCCCGGTAGCGGTGGCCGCCTTCGACCTGGTGGTGCTGGTGCTGGGCCTGGGCCTGGCGTATGCGGCGTTCAAATTGAAACCGCTGCCAGTGAAGGCGCCCAAACCCGCACCCGTCGCCAAGCCGGCGCCAACGATGGAGGCCGCGTGATGGAGCTGTTAGCCAATTTCCTTGTCTTTGCATTGTGCTATGCAGGCCTGTCTTCGCTGTGCCTGGCCATGGACCGCCACTACGCTGACCTGCACGGGCGTGGCGCCGAACCGCCCGCGCCGCTGCGCCGCCGCCTGCAGTGGACGGGCTGGCTGGCGCTGGCGGCCGGACTGGCCTGGGCCATGCATATCGCCGGCGGAGGCTATGGCCTCGTCTACTGGGTCGGCAGCCTGACGGGCTGCGGCTTGCTGCTGATCTGGCTGCTGCCCTACGCGCCTCACCAGGCCATGCGTCTGGCGCGCATGATCGGCGTGGCGGCCATGCTGGCCGCCAGCGCGATGGCCATTCTGTAGAGATAGTCCTGTGCCGCCACGGCGTGGCGGCAAGCGCGTGGCGGCACAGCAACAGCGCATTGCGCCAGCACGCTCACCGCGCTAAAATGAGAATAATTCTTATTTGCATTAAGGCCTTCTCCACCATGCCAGGCAGTCCGTTCGCGCCCTCCCCCATGCTTCCCACGCAACTTGAAAGCCATTACCGAGCACACCACGGCTGGCTGGCGCACTGGCTGCAGCGGCGCCTGGGTAATGCTGCCGAGGCGGCTGACCTGATGCAGGATACCTTTACACGCCTGCTGGCCGGCCCCACGGGGCAGCCGCAAACGCCGGCCCTGCGCACGCCGAAGGCCTATCTGGCGACAGTTGCCAAGCATTTGCTGATCAATCATTTACGGCGCCAGTCGCTGGAACGCGCCTGGGCCGATGCGCTGGCCGCGCAGCCAGAGCAGTACCAGCCCTCCGCCGAGCGGCGCGCGGAAATCCTGCAGGCGCTGCAAGCGGTCGACGCCATGCTCGATGGCTTGAAACCGAAGGTGCGCGCCGTCTTCATCCTGGCGCAGATCGAAGGCCATGCGTATGCGGACATCGCCGCGCAGCTGGGCATCGGCGAACGCTCCGTGAAGCGTTACATGGCCGAGGCGCTGACCGAATGCGTGCTGCTGGTGCCGGACTTGCCGGCATGAGCGCCGCTGCTCCGCTTTATCCTCCTCTGTCGCGCAAGGTGGCGCGCCAGGCCGTCGAATGGTATTTATTGGAGCAATCGGGCCAGGCCACATCGGATGACCTGACGGCGTCGGCGCAATGGCGCGCACTCGACCCGGAACATGCGCGCGCCTGGAGTAAGGTACAGCAAGTGAGCCAGACGGCCGGCCGGCTGCCGCCGGAGTTGGCCGTGCCCGTATTGCGCCGGCCGCAGCGACGCGCGGCCATGCAGATACTGCTGGCGCTGATGGCGGCACCCGCCACCTGGCTGCTGGCGCGCCATGAACTGCTGGCCGACTACCGCAGCAGCGTGGGCGAACGGCGCGAGGTGTCCTTGCCCGATGGCGGCACCCTTGTGCTCAACACGGAAAGCGCCGTCGACCTGGCGTATGGCGCCGACGAACGCCGGCTGACGCTGCGCCACGGCGAAGTACTGATACAGACGCGCCCCGACCACGCGGGCAGCCGCCCCTTCATCGTCGCCACCTGCCATGGCCGCATCCGCGCGCTGGGCACGCGCTTTACCGTGCGCGTCGACGACGACAGCAGCCGCGTGACGGTGCTCGAACACGCGGTGGAAATCACGCCGCGCGCGCCCTCGGCCACCGTGCGCACGCTCATGGCGGGACAGCAAAGCCGCTTCGACGCCAGCCACGCCAGCCTGCCCGCGCCGGCGCCGCCGCAAGCCGATGCATGGGCGCGTGGCATGCTGGCGGCGCAGGACATGCGCCTCGATGCCTTCGCCTTTGAGCTGTCACGCTACCGCCCCGGCCTGCTGCGCGTGGAACCGCAGGTGGCTGGCTTGCGCCTGACGGGCGCCTTCCAGCTCGACGACACGGACGCCGTGCTGGACAGCCTGGCGCGCATGCTGCCCGTCGACGTGCTGTACCGCACCCAATACTGGGTCACTCTCGTGGCCCGCAAAAAATAGTTTATAAAAGATGGCCCTTTTTTTCGGCATGGCCTGTCCTGAGGGTATTGCAACGATATCTTCAACGACACTCCACCGGAAAGGCCAGACCATGCACCCACCCCGTTTGACTCCCCTCGCGCGCACCATCGGCAGCGCCGTGATCTTGCTGTCGCTGGCGCAGGCGCCGGCCCTGGCGGCAGCTTCCGCCACCGCCCCAGCCAGCACGCAAATCAGTTTCAGCGTGCCGCCGGGCGAGCTGTCCGCCGCCATCGCCAGCTTTGCCATCGAAGCAAAAGTGAGCGTGGGCGCGGCGGCCGAACTGCTGCAAGGCATGCGCACGCCAGGCCTGAACGGCAGCTACACGGTGCCGCAGGCACTGGCCCGCCTGCTAACCGGCACAGGACTGGAGGCGCTGCCCAGCGGAGAGCGCAGTTACGTGCTGCGCAAGGCGGGCGCTGCATCGCACGGCGCGCCGATCGCCGCCACGCTGGACGAAGTAGCCGTCAGCTCCAGCGCCCTGCGCGACGGCACCACGGAAGGCAAGCGCGGCTACGCAGGCCTGACCAGCGCCACGCGTTTGAACCTGTCGCTGCGCGAAACGCCGCAGGCGGTCAGCGTCATCACGCGCCAGCAGATCGACGACCAGGGTTTGCGCACGTTGCAGGATGTACTGGTCCAGGCGCCCGGCATCACGGTCGACCATTCGTCGAGCACGCGCGAATACGACCAGGTGTTTTCACGGGGATTTGAAGTGACGTCGTACATGTTCGACGGCATCCCGACCAGCAAGAACCTGGAAGCACGCACCTACGACATGGCCATCTACGACAGGGTCGAAATCATCCGCGGCGCGACGGGCCTGATCAGCGGCACGGGCAGCCCGTCGGCGGCCGTCAACCTGGTGCGCAAGCGCCCGGGCCGCAGCTTTGCCGCCACGGCCGGCGCGCAGCTCGGTTCGTGGGACCGCTACCGCGTCGAAGGCGATGTCTCGACACCATTGACGTCGGACGGCAAGGTGCGCGCGCGCGTCGTCGCCGCGCATGAAGACCAGCGCTCGTTCATCGACCGCTACCAGCAGAAGAAGGACGTGCTGTACGCCATCGTCGAAGCGGACCTGACGCCATCGACAGTGCTCAGCGCCGGCATCAACTATCAACAGGAAAAGCTCAAGGGCGCGGGCCGCGACTTCCCCATGTTCTATGCCGATGGCTCGCAGACGCGCTTCCCCCGCTCGATGAACGGCACGGCCGCGTGGAGCACGTACGAGCGCGAACAGAGCATGCTGTTCGCCACGCTCGACCACTATTTCGACAACGACTGGATCGCCAAGGTCGCAGTCAGCCGCAGCAGCAACCAGTACGATGCCTTGCAGGGCTTTTCCGGCAATGGCTACCCGGACCGCGTGACGGGCGGCGGCATGCGGCTGTGGCTGGCCAACTGGCACAGCAAGCCGCAACAGACCTCGCTCGACGCCTATGTCAGCGGCCCGTTCCAGGCCTTCGGCCGCCAGCATGAACTGGTGCTGGGCGTGAGCGCCTCGGAACTCAAGACGAACAGCCCCATCTATCCGGGCTGGCGCCTCGATGGCTATGACTACACGGTGCCAGATATCCACGCCTGGAATGGCGATATGCCGGTGCCCGACTACAGCGGCACGCGTCTGGGCAGTTCGTACGACAAGGAACGGGAAAGCGGCCTGTATTCGACCCTGCGCCTGCGCCCGACGGATGCGCTGTCGGTGATCCTCGGCGCGCGCCTGTCGTACTGGAAGCGCGACATCCGCAGCGACTATTTCAATGACACGGACCTGTACGATGCGATGCGCGAAAACGGCAAGATCACGCCGTATGCAGGCCTCGTCTACGACCTGGGCCAGCACTGGTCGGCCTACGCCAGCTACACCAGCATCTTCACGCCGCAAAGCCAGCGCGACGTCAACAGCCGCTTCCTGGCGCCGCTCGAAGGCAAGAACTACGAAGTGGGCGCCAAGGGCGAATTCTTCGGCGGCAAGCTCACCACCAGTGCCGCCCTCTTCCAGCTGAAACAGGAAAACCTGGCCGAAGCCGATCCGGGCAATGTCTGGATCATCGGCACGGGCGGCGGTTCCTACGCCTATCACACGGTCAAGGGCGCCACCACGCGCGGCTTCGAAGCGGAAGTCTCGGGCCAGCTGCGCCCCGACTGGCAACTGACGGCCAGCTATGCCTACAGCCGCATCCGCAATGCTGCCGGCGCGCGCATCCAGACCAACCAGCCGCAAGCCATGGCCAAGCTGTGGAGCACCTGGCGCCTGGCGCAAGGCGTGCCGGGCCTGGTGCTGGGCGGCGGCGTGAACTGGCAGAGCAATATCTACATGGATGACCGCGGGCCGAACGGCGAACGCTTCACGCAGAAGGCGTATGCCGTGGCGGGACTGATGGCGCAGTATCAGGTCAGCAAGCAGCTGCTGGCGACCCTGAACGTCAACAACGTCTTCGACAAGAAGTACTACTCGACGGGCATGGGCGGATACTACGGCGATCCGCGCAACGCCGTGCTGTCGCTGCGCTATCAGTTCTGAATGACTTCACTACTTTTGAGCAGCGCCTCGATGCCCTCGGGCGCCATGGCGCGGCCGAGAAAATAGCCAAACGCCTCGTCGCAGCCCATCTCGGCGAGCAGTTCCAGCTGCGCGCCGCTTTCCACGCCGCTGGCGATGGTGCGCAGTCCGAGCGTGCGTGCCATCGCGACGATGGCGCGCACCATGGCACTGTCGTCGCCCGGCTTGCCCAGGTCGTCGACGAAGCACTTTTCGATCTTCACGGCATCCGTGGGAAAGCGTTTCAGGTAGTTGAGCGACGCGTCGCCCGTGCCAAAGTCGCTGATGGAAACCGACATGCCCAGCTGGCGGAACTGGCGCAATATCAGTTCGCAGTTCTGGTTGCGGTCGATCAGGATGCCGGCGGCGATTTCCAGCTCGATGCAGTGTCCCGGCACGCCGGCCGCCGCCAGCGCGGCGGCGAAATTGCGCGCAATATCGCGCTGGTAAAACTGGCGCGCCGACAGGCTGACGGACACCGTTAACACTTGCCCCTGCGCCATCCAGCTGCGTGCCTGTTCCACCGCCGTGGCCATCACCCAGGCCCCCACCGGCAGGATCAAGGCGCTTTCTTCCAGCACCGGCAAAAAATCGAGCGGCATCATCAGTCCAAGTTCCGGGTGCTTCCAGCGCAGCAACGCCTTCACTCCCGTGATCCTGCGCGTCTTCAGGTCCATGCGCGGCTGGTAGAACAGGGCGAATTCCTTGCGTTCGAGCGCATGGCGCAGGGCCGTCTCGAGGATGGTGCGCGAATACGACTGCGTCTGCATGCGCACGGCGTAACGCAAACAAGTACCCGGCGCATGGCGCTTGGCCGCGTACATGGCCAGGTCGGCCTTTTCGATCAGTGCATTGACGTCGTCGTCATCGTCCGGGTAGAGGGCCACGCCCACGCTGGCCGCCACCGACAGACTGTATTCGCTGATGACGAAGGGCGCGGCGATGGCGGCGACGATTTTTTCGGCCACCCGCTCGGCATCGTGCGCCGTGCGCAGTTCCGTCAGCAGGATGATGAATTCATCGCCGCCCTGGCGCGCCACCGTATCGACCTTGCGCACGCACTGCTGCACCCGACGCGCGAACTCCGTCAGCACCTGGTCGCCCACGTCGTGCCCCAGACTATCGTTGATGGATTTGAAGCGGTCGATGTCGATGAACAGCACGGCCAGCAAGCCCTGGTGGCGGCGCGCGTAGGCGATGCCGTGCTCAAAGCGGATCTGGAAATGCAGGCGGTTCGGCAAACCCGTCAGGCCGTCGTGGTGGGCGATGAATTCCAGTTGCTGCTCGGCGCGCCGGCGGGCCGATACATCGTGCAGCAGCAGCACGGCACCCCGCTGCGCCAGCGGCGCGCAACTGTACTGCACGTCAATGCGCTTGCCATCGAGATGGCGCAGCAGCACCGCGCCGCGCGCCACTTCCAGCACTTCCTGCTGCGCCACGCACTCGCGCACCTGGCGCGCCGCATCGATGGGCGTGCCGTCCTGGAACAGCGGCAGCAGCTCCGTCACGGGCTGGCCCAGGCCATCGCCGCCCAGCAGCCCACCGATGGCGCTGGCGCGGGGATTCAGGTACTGCACCACGCCGTCGTGGTCGGTGCCGATGACAGCCGCCGGCAGCGCGTGCAGCAGCGCCAGCGCATCTGCCATGGGCTGCGCCTGCGCCGCCTGCAGCACTACGCCATTCGCCTGGTGCATGCGCCAGGCGCGCGCCGCATGCCACTGGCAGGCCAGCAGCACGCTGAGCACCACGGCAAGGGCCAGGCACAGCGCCAGCAGCAGCGCCGTCATGCGTCACCCGGCAGACGGAAAGTGAGGAACATGGTTTTCCTTTGCAACGCGCGCCATGCGGCCGGGCGCAGATCCATGCGGAAAGGAAATAGTATAAGAATTTCGCCGAATTTTTTGCCTGATCGGGCACCGCTTGACTGGCATCAAGCGCTGCGGGACGGGCCAGCGTCAGCTCAGCGAAAGCCTCCGGGCCGGCGCAGCGACGCCGGGAACAGCATGCAGTTTGAAGATGCTGACAGCGTCAGCCAGGCTGGCTGCCTGCTGCTGCAGCGCGTCCGCAGCGGCGGCAGCCTGCTCCACCAGAGCCGCGTTCTGCTGCGTCACGCCATCCATCTGGCTGATGGCGATGCTGATCTGCTCGATGCCATCGCGCTGCTCCACGCTGGCCACGGCGATCTCGCCGATGATGGCGTTCACGCGCTGCACGCTACTGACCACGTCATCCATCGTGCGCCCCGCCTGGCCGGCAAGCACGCTGCCCTCTTCCACCGTGCGCACGGATTCGCCGATCAGCTGCTTGATTTCCATGGCCGCCGCGGCCGACCTGTGCGCCAGGCTGCGCACTTCGGTGGCAACGACGGCGAAGCCGCGTCCCTGCTCGCCCGCGCGCGCTGCTTCCACTGCCGCATTCAAGGCCAGGATATTCGTCTGGAAAGCGATGCCGTCGATGACGGCGATGATGTCGACGATGCGCTTCGACGAGGCATTGATATGGCTCATGGTCTGCACCACTTGCGCCACGGCCTCGCCACCCCGCTGCGCCACGTCGGACGCGCCGCCGGCAAGCTGGCGCGCCTGGTCCGCGTTGTCGTTATTCTGCCGCACGGTGGAGGTCAGCTCGATCATCGAAGCGGCCGTTTCTTCCAGCGAACTGGCCTGTTCCTCCGTGCGCGAAGACAGGTCCATGTTGCCGCTGGCAATTTCGCTCGACGCCGTGGCGATGGCGTCCGTACCGGCCCGTACCCGTCCCACGATATCGGCCAGGTTGCCGCTCATTGCCTTCAAGGCACGCAGCAGGTCACCGATTTCATCACGGCTGCTGTCGGCCACGACGGCGCGCAAGTCGCCAGCCGCCACTTGCTGGGCGATGCCCACGGCCGCACCCAGCGGCACCGTGATGCTGCGGATCAGCCACCACACGGTGATAGACCCCACGACCAGGGTCACCAGCACGGTTGCCAGCATGGCGATGCTGGCGCTGCGGTGCGCGGCCGTATCCTGCTCCTTCATCTGCGCCATCAGGCTGTGCGACTGCTTGCCGATCGTGGCGACGATGGCGTCGATCTGGCGCGTCGGTTCGCGGTCCATGCCCTTGACCAGCGCATCGACCGTGTGGGCGCTGTCGGCGCGCGCGCCGTCATACTGCTGCAGCGCCGCCAGGTAGCTCACGCCCAGCGCGTCGTGCGCCTGCATGGCTTGCGCCACGGGCGCCGTATCGAGATGCAACGCGGCCATCATCGCCTGCAGGCCGGCCAGTTCCTTGCGCGTCTGCGCGCCGCTGGCCACAAACGCTTCGCGGTAGCGCTGGAAGGCGGCCGCATCGCCGCCGCGCAACAGGATGTTTTTCCATTCCTGCACCTGGATCTTGAATTCCACCTGCGCGCTGCGCGCCGCGTCGACCGCTTCCGTCAGGGCCACGGAGCGCTGCATGGCATCCGCACTGCGCGCGCTGGCCGCGTCGAGCGCGCTCCAGCCGCGCACGCCAACGAACACCAGCGCAAGAAAGAAGAAGGCGCCCAACAGACCCAGGCGGACGGAGATTTTCAAATTCGCAAGTTGCATGTGTTTCTCCAAACGACAAGAACAGGATGGCAACAACGGCGCCGCCAAAAACTATCCAATTCTCACCAAATGGGGAAATCATGCAGCGTGCCCCGTGAAAAACCAAGCGGCGCTTTCGCTAGAGAAACACTTTCAGCATAGAAACAACAAATTACACGAGAAGGTTGACTGTCTGGCCATATTGCAGGACGCGCAGCATGGCCGGGCCGGCAATCTTGCCGATTACGCTAGCGCGCCACGGCCGCTCCCGCGAATTCCTCGCGCAGCAGCGGGTATAACCGCCGGTAGCGCGCCAGCCTATCGTCCAGCAAGGCGGAGGCTTGCGGCGCGATCGTTTCCTGCACGGGCGGACGCGTGCACACCTGCGCAGGCGGCAAGCCCGTCACTGCCATCTGCGCCAGGCGCGCCGCGCCCAGGGTGCCGCCGGCCACGCCATGGTCGTGGCGCAGCACGTTCAAGCCCGAGGCATTCGCGCACAGCTGGGCCCAGAAGCGGCTGCGCGAACCGCCGCCCACGAACGACGCTTCTTCCAGGCGCGTGCCGGCGCTGCGCAGGGCCGCATTGCCGTCAGCCATGGCAAAGGCCACGCCCTCCATCACGCTGTAGGCCAGTTCCGCGCGCCCGTGCTCCGTCGACAAACCGAAGAACACGCCGCGCGCCGTGGCGTCGTTGTGCGGCGTGCGTTCGCCGCTCAAATACGGCAGGAAGATGGGGGCCATGCGCGCCTCGACGCCTTCGGCAAGGGTCGCCAGTTCACCGATGTCGGACGACTGCGTCAGCCGCGCCACCCAGCTCAGGCTGGATGCGGCGCTGAGGATCACGCTCATCTGGTGCCAGCGCTCAGGCAGGCAATGGCAGAACGCGTGCACGCCCTGGCCCGGATTGGGCGCAAAGCCATCGCTGCCGGCGAACAGCACGCCCGAGGTCCCCAGCGACAGCAGTCCGGCGCCCGGCTCCACCACGCCCAGGCCCACGGCGGCCGCCGCGTTATCGCCCGCGCCGCCGGCCAGCACTACCGTGTGCGCGATGCCCCATTCCTGGCACAGGGCCGGGCGCACCTGCGCCGCGGCGGCGCTACCCTCGACCAGGCGCGGCATATGCTCGCGCGTCAGGCCCGTGGCGGCCAGCATGCGTTCGGACCAGTCGCGTTTGGCCACGTCCAGCCACAGTGTGCCGGAAGCGTCGGACATGTCGGACACATACTCGCCCGTCAGGCGCAGCGCCACGTAATCCTTGGGCAGCAAGACCTTGGCCGTGGCACGGAACAGCGACGGCTCGTATTTTTGCAGCCACAGCAGCTTGGGCGCCGTGAAACCCGGCATGGCCTGATTGCCCGTAATGGCGCGCGACTCGGGCACCAGCGCCTCGAGTTCCACGCATTCGGCAAAGGCACGCGTATCGTTCCACAGGATGGCCGCGCGCAGCACGTGCTGCTGCTTGTCGAGCAGGGTGGCGCCATGCATCTGGCCCGACAGGGCAATGCCGCGCAAGCCGGAAAACGCCACCGGCTGCGCGGCGCGGATGGCGGCGATGACGTCCAGGGTGGCGTGCCACCAGTCTTCGGGATTTTGCTCCGACCAGCCGGGATGGGGACTCGACACGCGCAGGGTCACGCCGGCGCTGGCAAGGATGGCTTGGGCGTCATCGGTGAGGATGGCCTTGACTTCGGAAGTGCCGATATCGATACCGAGATAAGTCATTTGATTCCAAGAGAAAGTTAAGAATGGCCGTCGCCGGACGGCTCGGGCATGTTCATCAGCAGGCAGGAGCGGAATTTCGACGGCGACATCTGCTTGTGGGCCAAGAACTGACGGTTGAAATTGGAAAGGTTGTTGAATCCCGTGCGGTAGCAGATATCGGTGACCTTCATGTCCGTGTTCATCAGCAGCTCGCAGGCCAGCGCGATGCGCTCCTGATTCACGTATTGAATGAACGAGGTGCCCGTATGCTTGCGGAAGAAACGCGTGAACTTGAGCGTGTTCATCTCCGCCACGTCGGCCACATCCTGCTCGCAAAAATCGAGCGTGATGTTCTGCTTGATATAGGCCAGCACCAGGTTGATGGTCGATGACATATAGCGGCCCGCCTGCGCCAGGTAAGTGACGCTGGCCAGGGGCCGCCGCTCGCGGCAGTCACACAGCTCGCCGAACAGGCGCGTAAACAGTTCGACCCGGCGCAAGCCCTGCGCCGTCGTCAATTCCTTCATCAGCGGCACCAGGCGCAGGCCAAGCGCATCGGGAAATTGCAAGCCCCTGCCAGCCTCTCCCAGCAGGGTTTTCAGGGGCGCCATTTCCGGGAACAGCAGCGCGCAACGTTCGATGAAGTCGCCGGAAAACTGCAGCACCAGGTCGCGCTCGGGCAAGACCACGCCTTCCGGAAGTTCGCTGACCCAGTTGTGCGGCAGGTTCGGACCTGTCAAGATCAGATTGCCCGCCCCGTAACTGCCGATATGGTCGCCGATAAAAAATTTGCCGTTCGACGTGATGATGAAGTGCAGTTCGTATTCAGGATGAAAATGCCATTTCGCCACGGTATGCGGAAAGCCGTGCGCCCATGCGCGAAACGATTCGTGGATCGGTTTGTGGATCAGTTCCAGGTCAGGCGTCACGGCAGTTCCCTTGCACAGTCTCGGTGCCAGCTATTCTAACCACTTAGTTGAGCACTGAGCGCAACTGCCAGCCCGCTGTCGGCATCGAACAGATGCACGTGCTCTTCATCGAAGGCCAGCGCCAGGGTCTGCCCTACCTGCGCCGCGCTGTTGGCCGCATTCGCCGGCAGCAGCGCCGACAGGCTCAAGGCGCCGCACTGAAAGCTGATCAGCGCTTCGGCGCCCAGCAGCTCGACCAGGTCAATCACGCACGACAGGCCATGCGTGCCTGCCTGCTCTTGCGGCAGCGCCGCACGCAAGTGGTTCGGGCGCAGGCCGAAGACCACGCGCGTGCCTGTCGACAAAGCCGCGAAGCGTGACGAAATCAATGGCCAGCGGTAGCCGGCGCACACCAGCACCGTTTGCCCGCCGTCTTTTTCGACGACGCCATCGATGAAGTTCATGGCTGGCGTGCCGATGAAGCCTGCCGCAAACAGGGTCCGCGGATGGTTGTACAGTTCCGCCGGCGTGCCGATCTGCTCGATATGCCCGCCCTTCATCAGCACCACCCTGTCGGCCAGGGTCATGGCCTCGAGCTGGTCGTGCGTGACGTACAGGGTGGTGGTGCGCAGGCGTCGGTGCAGGCGTTTGATGTCGGCGCGCAGCTGCGCGCGCAGCTTGGCGTCCAGGTTAGACAGCGGTTCATCGAACAGAAAGACCTGCGGCGTTTTGATCATGGCGCGCGCAATCGCCGTGCGTTGCTGCTGGCCACCCGACATGGCGCGCGGCTTGCGCTCGAGCAGGCTGTCCAGGCTGAGAATGGCCGCCACCTCGCGCACGCGGCGCTCGATCTCGTCGTTCGGCACCTTCAGGCGGCGCAGGCCGAAGGCGATGTTCTCGTACACCGTCATGTGCGGATACAAGGCGTAGTTCTGGAATACCATCGCCACGTTGCGCGCACGAGGCGGCAAATCGTTGACGATGGTGCCGCCGATGTGCAGCTCGCCGCCGCTGATGTCTTCCAGTCCGGCGATCATGCGCAGCAGGGTCGACTTGCCGCAGCCAGATGGCCCCAGCAGGACGATGAATTCGCCGTCGGCTATCTCCAGGTCGAACGGCTGCAGCACGGCCGTTTTCTCATCATAAGTCTTGTGCAGCTGCCTGCAAGCGATGTTTGCCATGGTGTTGTCTCCAGTGTACTGAGTGACTGGCTCAAGCCAGTTCGATCTGAATCTTGACGTCGTGCGGATAGCCCTTGGCCGCTTCCTCGAACGCCTGCACGCCATCGGCAAAGCCGAAGGTGCGCGATATGAAGGGCTTCACGTCGATCTTGCCGGAGGCCAGCAAGGCAATGGCGCGCGGGAAGATGTTCGCGTAGCGGAAGACGGATTCAATACGCACTTCCTTGGCCTGGATGGCGACGATGTCGAAAGGCACGTTCTCGGGCGGCATGCCGACCAGCACCAGGCAACCGTTCGGGCACAGCAGGTCGACGATATTGTCGTAGGCGCGCATGCTGCCGCTGGCCTCGAAAACGATGTCGGCGCCCCAGCCTTCTGTCAGGTCGCGCACCGTGTCGGCCAGGCTGGCCTGGCGCACGTCGACCGTAGTCACGGCAGGATTGCCGGCGAACAGGGCCAGTTTTTCCGGTACCAGGTCGGCCAGGATGACGCGCGAGCAGCCGCCTGCCAGCGCGGCCAGCGCATTCATGGCGCCGATGGTGCCGGCGCCGATCACCACCGCCACGTCACCCGGTTTGATGGCCGCCTTCTTGGCTGCCTGCAAGCCGATGGCCAGCGGTTCGACGATGGCGCCTTCGCCAAAGCTGACGCTGTCGGGCAGCTTGAAGGTAAATGCGGCCGGATGCACGACATAAGGCGTAAGGCAGCCGTGGATGGGTGGCGTGGCCCAGAAGCGCACGGCCGGATCGAGGTTGTACAGGCCGCGCATGGTGGCTGGAGAATCGAACTGCGGCACGCCCGGCTCCATGCAGACCCGGTCCCCCACTTTCAGGTGCGTCACCTCATGTCCCACTTCCGCCACCACGCCGGCAGCCTCGTGACCGAGCACCATCGGCGCTTCGACGGCGAAGGGACCGATCTTGCCGTGTTTGAAATAATGCACATCGCTGCCGCAGATGCCCACCGTGTGGATCTTGATTTTCACATCGCGCGGGCCGACCGCGAGCGGCAGGTCGATATCGCGCAGGGTGATGGAATGCGCTTGTTCCAGGACGAGTGCTTGCATGATTGATTTCCTTATTTATGTTTGAGCATGGAGTTGAGCAGGCGTCCCAGGATGCCGACGAACAGCAGCGGCGGCAGCGCCAGCAGCACGGTGGACGCGTTCACCACGCCCCACGGCACTTCCTGGCCCATCGAGGTAAAGGCCGATGCCACCACCGGCAGGGTCATGCTTTTCGACGAGGTGAGCGCCAGCGCGATCATCAGTTCATTCCAGACCAGCACGAAGCTGAAGACGATGCCGCCCATCAGGGACTTCGACGCCACCGGCAGGGCCACATACCAGAACACCTGATAAGGGCCGTAACCATCGAGCGCGGCCGCTTCCTCGATCTCCTTCGGGATGCGGGCAAACGCGGGAATCGACAGCCAGATGATGGTCGACAGGGTCACCAGCAGATACGTCACCACCATCGACAGGCGCGAGTCGTACAGGCCCATGTCGATCCAGATCGAGATCAGCGGAATGGCGACGGCCACGGGTGGCAGAAAGCGCAGGGACAGCAGGAAGAACTGGATATCCTTCTTGGCCGGAATCGGATAGCGGGCAAGCGCATACGCGGCCGGTACGCCCAGCACGGCCCCCAACAGCACGGCCACGCCGACGATGGCCACACTGTTACCCAGTCCCGTCAGCACTTCCGGACTGGCCAGCACCTGCTGGTAATTGGCCAGGGTGGGGCTGAAGAAAAAGCGCGGCACGGGCGTGACGATGTCCATCAGCTCCTTGAAGGAATTGAGCACGGCCCACAGGATGGGGAACAGCGCCACCAGCACGATGGCGGTGGTAATGGCCGTGGTGGCGGCATGGTCCACGCCGCGCCGGATAGTCAGTTTTCCCATTTGGCGACCCGCTTCCAGAGTAAAGTGAAGATGACAGTCGTGGCCAGCATCATCAGCACGGCCATGCTGGACGCGTACGACACCTTGCCCATCAGGCCGATGCCTTGCGCATACGCGTACATATCCAGGGTTTCGGTGGAGATGCCGGGGCCGCCCTTGGTCATCACGTAGATCAGGTCGAACGAGCGCAGCGACTCGACCATCTTGATGAACACCAGACTCATGATGGGTACCTTCAGCATCGGCAGCGCGATGTACGCATACACCTGCAGGGTGCTGGCGTAATCGAGACGCGCCGCTTCCAGCGGTTCGCCAGGCAGGGTTTCCAGCAGCTTCAGGATGACGGCGCCGAAGAACAGGCCCCACTGCCAGATGTCAACTAGCGCCACCGCGTACAGGGCCGTGGCGGGGTCGGACAGCAAAGCCGTGCCGCCCAGGCCCACGCATTCGAGCAACCAGTTGAGGATACCCATCAGCGGCGAGTACATGAACTTCCAGATAAAGGCGGCCGAGACGCGCGGCAGCAGCACGGGCACAATCAGGAGCAGCGCGAGAAGATCACGTGTGCGGCCCTTGACTTTCTCGAACAGGAACACGGCCAGCAGCACGCCGACGATCAGCGAGCCGACCACGGTCACCACTTCCCAGATGGCCGACACCTGCACGGCATTGACGAAGCGGCGGTCGCCGAAGAGGCGGATGAAATTGGCAAAACCGACGTAGTCGCTGTCGCTGTAGCGCAGCACGCGGTTTTGCAGGGCCAGGTTGATGGCGGCGATGCTGGGCACCAGGCCCAGTATCAGCAGGACCAGCAGCGGCAGCGTCAGAAAGACGGCCGGCAGCCAGGTGTGGCGTTTCTTGCGGATGGTATGCGGCATAAGGATCAGCTTTCAGGCTCGTTAGCGTAAATCCGGGGTCAGACTCGACGGGGGATTGCGCCCCAGTGGGGCGCAATCCGATCGCGAAGCGACTGACCCCAGCACTTCCGCCGTTGGGTGAAACGGCGATACGCCTTATTTGCGTTTCTGCGCCCGCTGCATCACTTCCGTGGCGTACTCATTGGCCTCATCGAGAGCGCTCTGCACGTCGCCGCGCGTGCCCGTAAACACCTCTTCTAAAACGACGCCCAGGTTGTCGCCAATGTCCGGCCATTCGGGACTAGGCCAGATGGTGACGCGCGAGACGGGCGTGGTGTCCGTCAGGCCCGCCTGGATTTGCGGCTTGACGTGCTTGCGGAAGTAGTCGCTGGCGATGGTGCTGCTGCGGTTGTAGTCGCTGAAGACATTGTCCTTCAGGCGCGCCTGCTCCTGTTCCTTGCCCGTGGCCCACGCGATGAACTTGCCGGCCGCCTGGCGCGTGCATTCATCCTTGGCGCCCGTGGCGGAAATGGCCAGGCCGTGGCCATATGCGGCCGATGCCAGCGGCGCGGGCGGACGCACATAGCCCACCTTGTCGACCACCGAGGATTTTTTCGGGTCTTCCATCCAGTCGGCGAACGGCGTCGACTCGATCATGAATGCCACCTTGCCCGACCTGAATGCTTCGAGCGCGTTGCTCCAGTCGTAGGTGGCGCCACCGGGAGGCGAATACTTGAACAGGTCGCGGTACAGGGTCGTCGCCTTGACGGCCTGCGGCGAATTGAAGGTTGGCACGCCATTGTTTTCCCACTTGCCGCCGGCGGCAAGCATGAACGGAGCCCAGCGCCACACATTCATGCCCGAGCCGCGCTGGCCGCGCGCCGCCCAGCCATACACGTTCGGCGGGCTGTTGATTTTTTTCACGGCGGCGACCAGTTCGTCGAGCGTCTTCGGCACGGCGATGCCAGCCTTTTCCAGCAGGTCGCGGCGGTAGAACAGGAAGTCGCTGCCGCCGATCAGGGGGGCGAAATACGCCACGCCCTTGTACGAGGCGACGGCGCGGCGGCCCGGCAGGAAGTCGTCGTAGTCGGCGTCCTTGGGCAGGTATTTGAGCAGGGGAACGACCCAGCCTGCCGTAGCAAACTCGGCCACGTTGGCTTCGTCGATGTAATAGATCTGGTAGGAGCCGGCCTTGGTGGAAGCGTCCAGGCGGGCCTTGGAGCGGCGGTCGTTTTCGCCGAAATAGCTGATTTGTACCTTGGTGCCGTTTTTCTTTTCATACTCGGCCAGGGTCTTTTCCATCACGGTCAGGCCCAGGCTTTTTTGCGCCAGCACCTTGAGGACGGGCACCGAGCAGCTTTGCGCCGAAGCGTCGGCAAACCCGGCGGACATGAGGGCGCCCCATGCAATAGCAGTCATGATTTTCATAACACGTCTCCATTTTTATAGTCCGGCGGTTTTCCACCGGTATGCCAACTATAAAAACAAAGACGGCGCGCCACCACTACAAAAGGCGCGGGTTTCCAAATACTTTTTTTCACTTTCCCGATACGGATTTGCCGCGTCAATCCAGGCGAAAATCTCTGCGATAGACATTCGTATCCTTGCCATCCGGCTGGCGGCGCGTAAAACGCTCGAAGCGCAGCCCCAGCTTGTTAAGCAAGTTGATCGAGGCCTGGTTCTGCAGCGAGGTGATGCCGTACAGGGTGGGCAGGCGCAGCACGTGCTGCGCATGCTGCACGATGGCGGCCGCCGCCTCCCAGGCATAACCCTGACCCCAGTAGGCGGGACGCACGGCATAGCCAATATCGGGGCCGGGCAGGCTGTCGCGGCGAACCAGCCCGGCCATACCTACCAAGGCGCCATCGCTGAGACGTTCGAGGATGTACAGCGAATAGCCATGGTCGCGGAACTGCGCCATGGGTCCCGACTCCAGCGCGGCACTGGCCGCTTCCACGGTGTGGATATTGCGCTGGCCGATGTTGGCGATCCACGACGGGTCGTTGACCAGTTCCATGTAGAAGGCCGCATCGTCCAGGGTGGCTGTGCGCAGACGCAAACGGGGTGTCTCGATGACGGTGACCGGCTCTATCGTGGCGCCACTCATGCCGGCCACTGCATCGGGTCGGTCAACAGCTGGTACATCACGTAGGCGTCGACATAGCCCAGCTGCGCGTGGCGGTAGGCCAGCGGCAGGGTGGCGACAACCGTGAAGCCCAGTTTTTTCCACAGGGTGACGGCGGCCAGGTTGGTGCTGACGACGAAGTTGAACTGCATCGCCAGGTAGCCCGCGCGGCGCGCTTCTTCCATGCAGTGCACGCCCAGCAGGCGCCCCACGCCCACGCCCTGCGCGGCGGGATCGACCATGAACGAGGCATTGGCCACGTGCGATCCATGGCCCGGCTGGTTCGCCGCCAGCTTGTACATGCCCAGCAGGCGCTCGCTGCCCATCACGGCGACAAAGCTTTGCACGCCGGGGCCGAACCAGTAGGCGTGGCACTCTTCGCGCGAGGTGTCGGCGGGGAAGGTGTAGGTGTCGCCAGCGGCCACCAGGACCTGGAAGATGGCCCACATGGCGTCGAAATCGGCTTCGTTGGCCGGACGGATATCAATTTCTTTCAAGGCGGTGCTCCCGATAACAAGTGATGGCTGATTGTATCAGCGCCCCAGGCGGAAATTGACCGTTTCGGGCCGGCCCGGCAGTTGCAGACGCGATTGCGCGCGCGGCGCCTCGCTGATGATTTTCCCGCGACGCAGCACCAGGCGCCGCGCCGCGCGCAGGCGCAGCGCTTCCACCGTGGAGCTGCAATCGAGGATCAGCAAGTCTGCATGGCAGCCGGGTGCGATGCCATAACCATCGAGCCCCAGGATGCGCGCCGGCGTTTCCGTCACGGCCAGGAAGCAGTCGTGCATGGCTTGCTGGCCCGTCATCTGCGCCACGTGCAAGCCCATGTGCGCCACTTCCAGCATGTCGCCCGAACCGAGGCTGTACCACGGGTCCATCACGCAGTCGTGGCCAAAGGCGACAGGAATGCCGGCGGCCAGCATCTCGGGCACGCGCGTCATGCCGCGCCGTTTCGGATACGTATCGTGGCGCGCCTGCAGGGTAATGTTGATGAGGGGGTTGGCGATGGCCGCCACGCCCGCCTCGCGGATCAGGGGCAGGAGCTTGCTTACATAATAATTGTCCATCGAATGCATGGACGTCAGGTGCGAGCCCGTTACCCTGCCCTGCATGCCAAGGCGCTGGCTGTGGAAGGCCAGGGTTTCGATATGGCGCGACAGCGGGTCATCCGACTCGTCGCAGTGCATGTCGACCATCAGGCCCCGCTCGCAGGCGAATTCGCACAGCAGGCGCACGGATTCCGCGCCATCGGCCATGGTGCGCTCGAAATGCGGGATACCGCCCACCACGTCGACGCCCATGGCAATCGCGCGTTGTAAATTATCGAAGGCGCCGGGACTGCGCAGGATGCCATCCTGCGGGAAGGCCACCAGTTGCAAATCGAGATACGGCGCTACTTGCCGCTTGACGTCGAGCAGCGCCTCGACGGCCAGCAGGCGCGGGTCGCAGATATCCACGTGCGAGCGGATGGCCAGCAAGCCGCGCGCCACGGCCCAGTCGCAATACTGCAGGGCGCGCTCCACCAGGGCGTCCTGCGTCAGTTGCGGTTTCAGCTCGCCCCACAAGGCGATGCCTTCGAGCAGGGTGCCGGACGCGTTCACGCGCGGCAAGCCATAGCTGAGCGTGGCGTCCATGTGGAAGTGCGCATCGACAAACGGCGGCGTGACCAGGTCGCCGGCGGCGTCGATCTCCTGCGCGCCCTGCACAGGCAAGGCGGGGCCGACGGCGGCGATGCGGCCATCCTCGATGGCGATATCGATGGCGCGGCGCCCATCGGGCAGGCTGGCATTGCGGATGACTAGGTCCATGCGGAAACTCCTTCGGTAGACTACGGTGCCTGGTGCTTCAAATTAATTGCCATTTCATACATCTTTTGTGAAATGCTGCAGTGCACGAACGGAGCCACTCGCAAAAGCATAGCCATAGATTCGCTTGCAACACCTTGCGCATGCGCAAACTTCCCGCAAATGCTGCCAGGCGCATGAATAGGGCAAGCATGCGCCGCACGGGCTGAATAAAATAGCTTTCAACTAACTCGAATCACCGCTAGAATATTCATATTGCGTTGCATCATAATCAGGCTCTGATCAGTTACTCAGCACGCTACCCACTTTACAAAACGCGGCCAACTCTGGTTTTCGGGATTTTGCAGAGCGTTTTGCCAGCATTTTAATCCGTACAAAGGAGTAAATATGTTTCCGCTTCCAGAACAAATTTCCAGCGCCGCCAAATCGCAACTGGAAAGCCAGCTGCAAATCTTCAGCACAGTGACCAGCAAAGTCTTCGAAAGTGCCGAGAAAATCATCGCCCTGAACCTGAACGCAGGCAAGGCCGCCCTGTCGCACACGGCGGAAACGGCCCAGCACCTGCTGGAAACGCAAGACCCGCGCGACTTCTTCAGCTACAGCACCAGCCAGGCGCAACCGAATATCGCCAGCCTGCTGGCCTACAGCCGCCAGCTGTTCGGCATCGCCTCGAGCACCCAGGCTGAATTGCTGGCCTCGGCCAAAGCCCGCCTCGATGCGGCCGCGCCTGCAGCCATTCCAGCCCCGGCAGCGGCCAAGCCGGCGCTGGCCGTCGCCGCCCCCGTTGCTACCCCTGCACCAGCGCCTGCACCTGCGCCAGCAGCGGCACCTGCGCCCGTTGCCGCCAAGCCTGCCGAAGTAGCCAAGCCTGCCGCCAAGGCAGTGCCCGCCCCCGCCGCTGTTGCTGCGCCAGCAGCCAAGCCAGCGGCAGCGCCTGCAAAAGTTGCCGAGAAGGTTGCCGACAAACCCGCAGTTAAAGCGGTCGAAGCCAAGCCAGCGGCCAAGCCTGAAACGGCCAAGCCCGCACCGGCGCCTGCCGCCGCGCCAGCGAAGGCCGCCGCCCCCGCCCCCGCCAAGCCGGCTGCCAAACCATTTCCATCGAGCAAACCGGTCGCCAAACCGGCCAGCGCCGCCGGCAAGACTGTGGCCCAAGTAGCCGTCAAGCCAGCCGCCAAGCCGTTGGCCAAGGTTGCACCCAAGGGCATGCCATCGAAACAGCTCGATATGCTGCGCGGCGGCAAAGGCAGCGGCCGCAAGTAAGTCTCGCGCAAGGCAGTGACGCAGCAAAACAACGGGCTACGGCCCGTTTTTTGCGTGCCCGTCCACAGCGCGATTTTCCGCCTTGTTGTATCCTACGCGTACTTTCCGTCCGCGTGCCCGTCCTTCCGCCCCGCGACACCCCATTACTAAAAACAAAAGGTAACCATGAGTTTATCGAGGCTCATCGCCGGCTTCGTGCGTCAGCATTGGCCGGCGTATGCCGCTGCCGCCGTCATGCTGACCGGCGTGGCAACACTGACCGTCTGGATCCCCCGCCGCGTGGGCGCCATCATCGACGCGCTGGCCGCACACCGCATGACGACGAACGAACTGTGGCTTGAGCTGCTGACCCTGCTCGCCGTGGGCGTCGTCATCTACTTCCTGCGCGTGGGCTGGCGCATCACCCTGTTCAAGGCGGCCTACCAGCTGGGCGTGATGCTGCGTACGCGCTTCTACACGCGCATGTCGCAGCAGGGCGCGGCGTTCTACCAGAACCAGCGCACGGGCGACCTGATGGCGCTGGCGACGAACGACATCGACGCCATCGAAATGGCCGCCGGTGAAGCCATGCTGGCCGGCTTCGACGGCACCTTGACCTTGCTGATGGTGCTGGGCGTCATGCTGCTGGGCGTGGACTGGCGCCTGGCCTGCATCGCCCTCTTGCCCTTCCCCCTGATGGGACTGGCCTTCTGGCGCATTTCCAGCCATATCCACACGGCGTCCACGGATTCATTACAGCGCTTTTCCGCGCTGAACGACCATGTGCAGGAATCGCTGTCGGGCGTGCGTACCCTGCGCGCGCTGGGCCTGGAAGAGCGCAGCAGCAAGCAGTTCTCCACCCTGGCCGGCCATGCAGCCAACGCCAGCCTGACGGCGCAGCGCTGGGAAGCGGCGTATGAACCGGCCGTCGGCCTGACCCTGACGGCAGCCACGGCGCTGACCCTGGGCCTGGGCGGCTACCTCGTGTGGCAAGACCAGCTGACCATCGGTGCGCTGACGAGCTTTTCCATGTATCTGGGACAGTTGATCTGGCCCATGTTCGCCGCCGGCTGGGTGCTGTCGTTGATAGAACGGGGGCGCGCCGCCTGGCAGCGCTTGCAGCCCATGCTCGACGCGCCGCTCGCCATCGACGACCATGGCAGCATCGCCACCCTCACGCCCGGCCCCCTGCAGCTGACGGACATCGGCTTCGCCTACGCGGGACAGACTGCGCCTGCGCTCTCCGGCATCTCGCTGCGTTTGCAGCCGGGCCAGACCCTGGGCCTGGTTGGCCCCACGGGCAGCGGCAAGTCGACCCTGCTGCGCGTGCTGCTGCGCCAGGTGACGCCGCAAGCGGGCACGGCCACGTGGAATGGACAGCCGCTGGACGCCTACACCTTGCATGCGTTGCGCGCGGCCATCAGCTGGGTGCCGCAGGAATCGTTCCTGTTCTCCGCCACCATCGCCGACAATATCGCCCTGGCCCGCCCCGGCGCCACGCGCGAGGAAGTGGAACGGGCGGCGCAGCTGGCCGACATCCATGCCGATATTTTGCAATTCCCCGATGGCTATCAGACGCACGTGGGCGAGAAAGGCATTACCCTGTCCGGCGGCCAGCGCCAGCGCGTGGCGATTGCCCGGGCCCTGCTGGCCGACAACGGCTTGCTGCTGCTCGACGATGCCCTGTCCGCCGTCGACACGGGCACGGAAACGCGCATCCTGCAGCATCTGGAAGAACTGCGCGCGCGCCGCCCCGAGCGCAGCGCCATCATCGCCAGCCACCGGCTGAGCGCCGTCGTCAACGCGGACCTGATCCTGGTGCTGCGCGATGGCCACGTCACGGAAACGGGCAACCACGACGCGCTGATGCAGCGCGACGGCTGGTATGCCAGCCAGTGGCGCTATCAACAACTGGAGGCCAGCCTCGATGCCATCTAAGACCGACCAAGCCACCACCACCGCCACGCAATCCGTGCGCCGCCAGGCCGTGCAAGCCATCGGCCTGCTGCGCCGCGCCGCCGCGCCCGACCTGCGCCATTTGTACTGGGCCACGTTCTGGCTGATCCTCGCCGCCGCGCTGGAAGTGACGGGCCCCATCCTGGGCAAGGCCCTGATCGACCAGCATCTGCTGCCGCGCCACCTGGACTGGACGCGCATGGCGCTGCTGCTGGGCGGCTGCCTGCTGACGGGCTGGGTCGCCTCCGGCCTGCGCTACCTGCAACTGGTGCGCCTGTCCGGCCTGGCCATGCGCTCGGTGCAGCGCCTGCGCGAAACCGTCTACCAGCACGTGCTGCGCCTGCCCATGGCCTTCTTCGACCGCGCCATCACGGGCCAGCTGGTCAGCCGCGTCACGAATGACACGGAGGCGGTGAAATCGCTGTACGTGCAGGTGCTGTTCGTCATCCTCGACAGCTCCATCGTCCTGGTCGGCACCATGGCTGCCATGGCCTTCCTCGACTGGCGCTTGATGCTGATCGTGCTGGCCCTGCTGCCGGCCGTGCTGGTCATCGTCTTCCTGTACCAGCGCTGGAGCGCGCCCGCCGTCACGCGCGCGCGCGCCCTGCGCAGCGAGATCAATGGGCAGATCGCCGAATCGATCGGCGGCATGAGCGTACTGCAGGCGAATAATGCGGAACGCCGCTTCGGCACACGCTTCACGGGCATCAACCAGGACCACTACACGGCACGCATGCAGGAATTGCGCGCCAACGCCTGGCTGCTGCGCCCCGCGCTCGACATGCTCAACATCGTGCTGCTGGCCGTGGTCATCTTCAGCTTCGGCCGGCGCGAGATGGGCGCCGTGGAAGTGGGCGTGCTGTATGCGTTCATCAGCTACATCGCGCGCGTGATCGAGCCCTTGATCCAGATCACCATGCAGTTCAGCCAGCTGCAGCAGTCGGTGGTGGCCACGGCGCGCGTCTCGGCCCTGCTGGATGAAACGCAGGCGCTCGAACATGCACAGGGAAGGGAAACACCGGCCCTGCGGCAGACGAAAGCGGACATCGACCTGCCCGCCGTCGACATCAAGAACCTGACCTTCGCCTACGTGGAAAACCAGCCCGTGCTGCACGACCTGTCGCTGAGCATACCGCAAGGCGCTTTCTTCGGCATCGTCGGCCACACGGGCAGCGGCAAGTCGACTTTGCTGTCACTGCTGCTGCGCTTTTACCCCGTCACGCAGGGCAGCATCGCCATCAATGGCGTCGCCCTCGACAGCATCGACAACGAGCATTTCCGAGCCGACGTGGGCCTGGTGCCGCAAGATCCCTTCCTGCTGGCCGCTTCGGCGCGCGAAAACATCGACATGGGGCGCGGCTACACGCAGGTGCAGATCGAAACGGCGGCGCGCGCCGCGCATGCGCACGACTTCATCGCCGCGCTGGAACACGGCTACGATACGCCGCTGGGCGAAGGCGGCTCGCGCCTGTCGTCGGGGCAGAAGCAGCTGATCGCGATTGCCCGCGCGCTGGCCGGCCAGCCGCGCATCCTGCTGCTGGACGAAGCGACGTCGCGCATCGATAGCCAGACGGAACAGATCGTGCAGCTGGCCCTGAATGAATTGCGCGGCAAGGTCACCATCATCGCCATCGCCCACCGCCTGTCGACCATCCGCGAGGCCGACCGGATCATCGTACTCAACCATGGCCGCATCACGGAAGCGGGGCCGCACGAGGCCTTGATGCAGATCGATGGCGGCTTGTACCAGCGCCTGTATCTGCTGCAGCAGCTGGCGCAATAGAGCGTGTTGTCCATGCCCGCCGTGTGCACTTCCGCACATTTCTGCGCCCCGCATGATATTTCTTGACTGCAACAGAATATAATCGTTGCGAAGAGTAGCTCATTGTGGGGGGGGGCGGGACGTTGGCAGGCAGACAGAGACGGGCATCGTGGCGAAAAGCGCATTGGCTGCTGGTCTTGGCCTGCCTGCTGGCGCCTGCCGCCCAGGCCCAGGCCCAGGTCCAAGTCCATGTCGGCAACCTTGAGCAGCATATTGCCGCCGTGCGCGAAGATGGCCGCTTCGTGCCCACGCGCGCCCTGCAGCGCCTGCAAGAGGTGGAAACGCAGGCGCGCAGCGCGCCCCTGCCAGTGCGCGCGGAATTCCTTACCCAACTGAGCACCGTGCGCATGCGCCTGGGGCAGAATGACCTCGCCATGCAGCTGGCCGAGGAACTGATCGCCTACGCCCGCCAGAACAAGAACGACGTGGCGCTGGCCAAGGGCATACTCAGCAAGGCCTACATCACGTTTGCCCTGAACGAACGCCGCGCCTCGCACCTGCTGGCCTTCGAAGCGGAAAAGATCGCCAACCGCACGGACGACCTGCCCGTACGCGTGCAGGCCACCATCAGCGCGGGGCAATCGTGGGCCGAGGAAGGCAATTTCCCTTTTGCGCTGGCCAAACTGCAGGCAGCCGTGGACCTGGCGCGCCAGAGCAATTCTCCCTCCAGCCTGGCCGCCGCCCTGAATGCCCTCACCCTGCTGTACACGCAGATGCGCGAGTACGACAAAGGCTTCGAAGTGCTCGACGAGCTGCTGGCCGTATCAAGCACCCTCGAATCGCCGGGCCGCATGGCGCAGGCGAAAAATACGGAATACGGGCTGGCGCTCGACGCGCGGCAGCCGCAACGGGGCCAGCGCGCCCTGCTGGCGGCCCTGGCGCTGGAACGCCAGCTGGGCGCCAGCGGCATGGTGGCCGTTACCCTCGTCAACCTGTCGGACAGCTACCTGAAAGAAGGCGACTACGCGCGCGCCCTGCGCTATGCGTATGAAGCCATCACGGCGGGGCGCTTGGTCAACAATGAACAGGTGGAGGCGACGGCGCGCCTGAACATCGGCCAGGCCCTGATTGGCCAGGGACGCTTGCAGGAAGGCAAGCAAAGCGTGGCCACGGGCCTGGCCTACTACGAACGCACGGCCAACCAGCCGGACATGCAGGCCGTGCTGCTGGAATACGGCATGGCGCTGGAAAAGGCCGGTGACATGCGGGGCGCCGTCACGGCGTATCACCGCGAGCGGGGCATTTCCAACCTGCTGTTCGAGAAGCAGCGGCAAAAAGCCGTGTACGAATTGCAAGAAAAATATGAGGCGGAAAAGAAACAGCGCCAGATCGAACTGCTCAGCCGCGAGAACCAGCTCAAGAGCACCGAGATCGACAACCGCCGCCTGCAGCAGCGCGTATGGTGGCTGCTGGCGCTGGTGCTGGCCATGGCGTCCGTCATCGTCGGCTTGCTGTACCGCAAGGTGCGCCACGCGAACGTGCAGCTGAACGTCAAGAACCAGGAACTCAAGCGCCAGAGCTCGCGCGACCCGCTGACGGCCTTGTACAACCGCCGCCATTTCCAGGAATTCATGCGCAGCCATGCGGGCAAGCCGCTGCCTGCCTATGGCGACGCCGATGTCGTGGGCGCGCTGTTCCTGCTCGATGTCGACCATTTCAAGCACATCAACGACCGTTACGGCCACGCAGCGGGCGACCTGGTGCTGACGACGATCGCCGAAACCTTGCACGACGTGTTGCGCGAAACGGACATGATCGTGCGCTGGGGCGGCGAGGAATTCCTCGCCTTCCTGCCAGCCGTCTCGCGCGACGGACTCGACGATATCGCGCGGCGCATCCTCAACGGCATGGCGGCACAGGTCATCCATTACCAGGGACAGGCCATCCAGGTGCACGTGTCCGTGGGCTTTGCGCCCTATCCGCTGGCGCCTCTGGGAAGGCCGCTCACGTGGGAACGCAGTGTCAACCTGATCGACATGGCGCTGTATCTGGCCAAGGCGCACGGGCGCAACCGGGCGTATGGCTTGCGCGGTTTCCGGCAGGTGGAAAGAACGACCCTGGAAGCGGTGGAGCAAGACCTGGAACGCGCGTGGCGCGACGGCTATGTGGATTTGAGCGTGGTGCTCGGGGGAACGGACGGGATGGATAGTACAAATACGGGAACAACGGCGCATGGCAGGCCAGCTGGCGCCAGCGATGGCGTGGCCGCAGCTGCCATCACCTGACGACACCTGCGGGAGCCGGGCCGGCGCTGGCCGGCCCTGGCGCGATTACTTGTGCGCGGCGTCCTGCATCTTTTCGCCGGCTTTTTCCACTTTCTTGCCAACGGCATCGGCCGCTTCGCTCATTTTCTTGTCGGCGTCAGCGGCGACCTGGTCCATCTTGGCGCCCGTGTCGGCAGCGGCCTGGCTCACGGCGGCGTCAGCCTTGGTAGCGGCGGCCTTGATGTCGGCTTCAGCCTTGGCAGCGGCCGCATCGATCTTTTGGCCCGCTTGTTCCGCAGGACCGGCAGCGACATCATCTTTCTTCTGGCAGGCAGCCAATGCCACGACCATCATCCCGGCGGCGCACACGGTCATCCAATTTTTGCTTACTTTCATGATATTCCCTTTCATTGTTATCAAAAGACACAGATCAGTTCGCAATATACACCTGCCTAAAATTTTCTAGCGTGCGCTAACGCACATAAAAACATGCTTTTGTGGCGTAGTTGTAAGCAATGGTATCTTGATATCTCTCAGCCACTCTTTCCCTGCGCCGGGCGCGGCAGCGTATAGCCATCGGTCAAGGTATGCAGGAAAACAATCACGTCGGCGATCTCCCCTTCGTTCAGGGCGGGCGCCTGGCCCGGCTGGCGGTCGAACGGCGCTTCCACATTCACATTCGCTGCCAGGCCGGGCGGCAGATCGTTGTACTTGTGCACCTTGCCACTGCTGTCTTTCGGATACCATTTTTGTGGCGCCGTGTCGCGCTGCACGTAAAAACGCAACACCTGCTCCAGGCTGTCAAAGCTGCCGTTGTGGAAGAACACCTTGCGCAGGGCGACATTGCGCAGGGACGGTGTCTTGAAACTGCCGCAATACTCCTTGTGCTCCGTCAAATCGGTGCGGTCCGGGCCGCACAATCCCAGGTCAAAGAACGCCGGGTCCGCATTCGCCGGCAGTTTGGCATTGCGCGGCACGCCGATATTGATCAAGCCATAGTCGGTAAATTGGGGAAAGGCGCCGCCTGAGCTCACCTGGCTGATGTGGCAGGACGCGCAATTGCCCTTGCGTTCATCGTTGAACAGGGCCAGGCCTCGCGCTTCCTGCGGCGTCAAGCTGGCCTGCTTGCGCAGGAAGGCGTCGTACTTGCTGGTGTACGGATAGAAGTCCAACGGGCTTTCCTGGAATACTTCCAGCGACATCAGCGCCCAGCGCAGCGCCTGGCCAGGCTGCTCGAAGATATCCGCGCCATACGTCTGGCGGAACTGCGCCGCCAGCGGCCCCGCCTGCAGCTTGGCGACCACGGCGGCCGCATCGCGGTTGCCCATCTCTCGCCTGGATAACAGGGGCGCAAGCGCCTGTTCGTGGCCAGACTGGGCGCGGCCGTCCCAGTTGCGCCCGCCCGTGGGACCCGCGTCGACGCTGTCGTCGCCATCGTCGTCGTGGTAATGCTCGGTAAACGGGGGGGCATTCTGGAGATAGCGCAGCGACGGCGCGGCGCGCGTGCCCGCATCCTTCAGTTCCGGGCCGCCCAGCTGCACCGCCAGCGCGTTCGGCGGACCGTAGGCGTGTTCGGGACTGTGGCAACTGGCGCAGGCCAGCTTGCCCGACACGGACAGGCTGGGTTCGAAAAACATGGCGCGGCCCATGGCCGTCATTGCCGCCACCGAAGGCTGGCGTTTCAGGGTGGGCGCATACGCGCCCGCCAGGTGGGCGGCGGGCACGGCGGGTGCGTCTTTTTGCGGCGCGGGCTGGCAGGCGGACAGCACGCAAATGGCGAGCAGCAGGGCAGGTATCGTTTTCATCATGGGCTGGCAGCGTAGCAACGGCATGTGACAACTGCGTGACAAGTCCCTGCAAAACGTCATGTATCAAGTCCGTACATTACGTCATGTAACAGACGCTGACATGTCACGCAGCTGACATATTGCCTGCCTAGCATGCGACGTTTTCCACCCAGAAGGCATGAACATGAACTTGCACGCCAACACCGCTTTACGTCCCGTTTTACATCCCTCTTTACGGCCCCTGCCGCTGCTACTGTCGCTGGGCCTGGCCGCCTGCGGCAGCAACTACGCCGTCACGCCCCACGTCACGGGCCAGGTCATCGGCAGCTACTATGAAAACGCCCAGGTATGCCTGGAAAGCAGCACGAGCAAGCTGACCTGCGACAGCGGCTCGGCCGCCGTGCGCACGGCCGCCGACGGCAGCTATACGCTCGACGGCCAGGGCGCCGTGCTGGCGACCATCGGCACGGACGCGATCCGCCATGAAACCATGGGCGACGCGGGCAGCAAGGTCACGCAAAAGCTGCTGCTGCGCGCCCCCGCCGGGCACAGCGCCTTCGTCAGCGCCCTGTCGACGGAACTGGCGCAAATCATGGACGGCAACGGCGGCGACTTTGCGGCGGCCAGCAGCAAGCTGGCCGCGCGCCTGGGCGTGTCGGAAGCGGGCCTGGCGTCGGACTTCAACAAGGCCAGCGGCGACGAGTTGACAAAACTCAAGGCGGAAAACGCCAGCGTGACGGCCTTGGTCGCCAGCGCCAGCACACAGGCGGCGCCCGCCGATGCGCTGGCCGCCCTGAACGGCGCCCTTGCGCTGAACAATATTCAGACCATCGTCGTCATCTACGCGGAAAACCGTGGCTTCGACAATCTGTACGGCCTGTTTCCGGGCGCGAATGGCGTACCGGGCGTCAACCCCACCTCCAGCACCGCCTACGTGCCGCAGAAAGACGTCGACGGCAGCACCCTGCCCGTGCTGCCGCCCACCTGGGGCGGCATGACGGCGGCCGGCCAGAGCACCGTCATCACGCAGGCGCAATCGGCCAATTTGCCCAACAAACCGTTCCAGATCGACGATGCCAGCAGCCCCCTGTACCTGCCGCAATCGGTCATCACGCGCGACCTGGTGCACCGCTTCTACAATAACCAGATGCAGATCAACGGCGGCGCCAACGACAAGTTCGCCGCGTATTCCGATGCGGGCGGCCTGTCCATGGGCTATTACGACGGCAGCAAGATGCAGCTGTGGGACATCGCCAAACAATATGCGCTGGCCGACAATCTGTTCATCGGCGCCTTCGGCGGTTCCTTCCTCACGCACCAGTACCTGATCTGCGCCTGCGCCCCTACCTATCCGAACGCGGACACCTCGGTGGCGAAAGGGTCGATCGCGAAGATCGACGTCGATGCCAAGGGCAATTTCCTGCGCCTGACGCCATCCGCCACGGCGCCGACCACCGTGCTGAACGGCGCGCCCGCCTATGCCAACGACGGCGCGCTGACGCCGGCCGACAGCAGCGGCATGTTTTACGCCGTCAATACCATGCAGCCAGCGTTCCAGCCCAGCAGCAACGCTCCCGCATCCGGCGACAGCAGCAAGCTGTATGCCGACACGGGCAAGGCCAACACCCTGCCGCCGCAGACGCAGACGAATATCGGCGACTTGTTATCTGGCAAGAACATCGACTGGGCCTGGTATGCGGGCGCCTGGAAGGATACGACGGCCCTGGCCACGGCCAGCGCGCGCGCCAGCAGCTTCCCGAACCCGCCGAACTTCCAGTTCCACCACCAGCCGTTCAATTACTTTGCCAACATGGACCCGGTGAAGGCGCCCGCCTACCGCGCCGCCCACCTGCGCGACTTCGACAGCCAGTTCCTGAGCGATGCCAGCGCCGGCAAGCTGCCGCCCGTGGCCTTCTACAAGCCGCAGGGCAATTTGAACCAGCATGCGGGCTACGCCAGCGTGGCCGACGGCGACGCGCATATCGCCGGAGTCATCGCCCAGCTGAAAAAGAGTCCGCAGTGGAAAAACATGCTGGTCATCGTCACCTACGATGAAAACGGCGGCTTTTACGATCACGCCGCGCCGCCGAAGGGCGACCGCTGGGGTCCGGGCACGCGCGTGCCGGCCATCCTCATCTCGCCGTACGTGAAAAAGGGATTGGTTGATCATACGCAATACGATTCGGCGTCCATCCTGCGCGCCATCACGCACCGCTTCGCCCTGCCGGTGCTCGACGGCCTGAGCACGCGCGACAAGGCGCTGGTGGCCAACGGCGGCAAGCCGATGGGCGACTTCAGCGCGGCGCTGGCCCTGGTGCCGCAAGAGTAAGCGTCGATTCAAACGGCAAGATGACGCCCGCCCGGCTTGGCCGCGGCGGGCGTTTTTCCTGCTGGTGCTACTGATCCGGGGCAGGGCTTGGAATCGCGTCGAGTAGCGAGCGTTCAAGCAATTGCGACAGCGACGCGCGCAGCGCCTGCGTGCGCGCCGCCAGTTCCGGCCGCTTGTAGCGCTCGGCGGCGATCAGGCTGTTTTCCAGGCAGACCCGGTCGCCCTTGGCCAGACAGGCGTCGGCCAGGTCGAGCTGGGCGCTGGCTTGCGCCACTTTCACCCTGGCATCGAGTTCCAGGGTGTCGGGATCATCGCCCCAGCGCTTCACGTAGATGGCCAGGCGCGTGGCGGCGAGCTCCGGCTTGCCCGCATCAAGCGCCTGCTTGACGCTGTCTTGCAGCGCCGTCCATGCCTGTGCCCGCTGCTGTTGCCGGTCGCAGGAGGCAGCGGACTTGGTGATGCTCGCCTGCAAGCGCTTGATCTGCGCCGCCGGCGCCTTGGCGCTTTTCAGCACGGCCAGCGCACTGCGCGCCCCGTCCAGGTCGCACTGCGCCGCCAGCGCAGTGGCAGCCTCGACCTGTTCCGCCACGCTGGCCGGCTTGTCGGCGGGCTTGTTGAAGAACCAGATACCGGTCAGCACCACGGCCGCAGCGATCCACGTGCGCAAGCGCACGGGCGGGCGCGGTGGTGGCACCGAACCCTTGGCGGCCGGTTTCGCGGGCGGCGCCTTGGCTGGCGCTGGCGCTGCTGCGGCAGCCGGTGGCGGGACGGGCTGGGGAGCGGGAGTAGGCTGCGGCGCGGGTTGCGGCGCGGGTTGCGGAGCTGCTTGCGGCATAGGAATGGGCGGGGCGACGGGCACCGGCGGCGGCATGCGCGGCACCGGCGGCGGCGCTGGCACTTTCTCCAGAACAGGCGCTGCAGCCACCTGGCGCGCGCCGCAAAACGGGCAATGCACCACGCGCAGCGGCAAGCTCCGGCCGCAAGCGGCATTGATGCAAACATCATTCACTGTTTCAAGCACATTCCAACCTTTTCCTGGAGTCATTCCACTGCGTTCTGCCGCAATATTACCTTACGCGCGTACCGCAACGGCGCACCCGCAGCGAGTTCCACTGCCTTGATACCGATCAAAAAAAAGCTCTGTCTCCGGCAAGCAGGGAACAGAGCCAATATTATCGTGATATCAGGGAAGTAGCCGAAACGGCAGAGCAAATGCCCAAGGGCAGGCAACAACGCCAGGGGCGATTTATCAGGGTCTCTTACACCTTGACCGCATCAACTTTTGCAATCACCGTGCGCGCAATGATATCCGTTGCCGGACAAGTCTCCATCGCGTCCGAATAAGCAAGCCAGCGCTGCAGGCTTTCCATGCGGCGGATGGTGATGCCCTTGCCATTGATGTAGCCGATCTGCTCGAAATTGGCAGGGCTGGTGGTCAGCTTCGAGACGGTGGGCGCATTGTCGACCAGGCGGTCGTAGGCCTTGCGCGCCTTGTGCTCCCACTTGGCCAGCACAGGGTCGTCAAAGCGGTTGCTTTCAAAATACACGGTGATAGTGCGGTCGTGATTGGCAAAGCCGACGATTGCCGCACCCTTGCGTATGGTCAGCAAGACATCTTCCTTGACGCCCGTGACGGGAACGAACACGGCAGCGCGCCCATCCGTATCCGGCCGCTCCATGGGAATATCTTGTCCGATTATGCTCATCACATCACACTCTTAGTCATCGCCTGTTGGCTTGTTGTCCCTGCATCACTGAAAGCGTGGCCTGCACATGCTTGCCTTTGCCGCTGCGACGGGCCACTCCCAGGCTGTTTATCAAATAATACATTGCCGGAAAGCACTACACAAGACAATCAGAGGCACGGCAGCCACAGCGCCTCCGCCGGATGGGGAATGGTATGCCCTGCGGCAATCACTTTATAATGCTGCGATTACTTCACGCCAGATACCTCCGCACCATGACGCTTCCCGAGAATGACACCAGCCGGCTCGACGCCATCAGCGCCGCCGCCACCGAAGTGGCCGCGCAAAACGTGGCCGACCTGCTGGCCATGGCCATCTGCCACCGCCCGGACGAGCCGGCCCTGATCGTCTGCGACAAGCGCAGCTGGCTCAACGTCGTGTTGACGGAAGCCTATCGTCAGGCCTTGCCGGACGCGAGCTTCATCGATTTCGACGAGGTCACGCCCGACACCGTGCTGGCCGCGTTTGCCGAGCTGCCCGCCGGCAGCCTCGTCGTGCTGATCCAGTCGACCAGTTTCCGCCTGGAAGCGTTCCGCATCCGCATCGAGCTATTCAAGCGGGGCCTGAAAGTGATCGAACACGTGCACCTGTCACGCATGCCCGGCGTGCAGGGACTGCACTACATCGCTTCGCTGGCCTACGACCCGGCGTACTACCGGGGCGTGGGCCATGCGCTCAAGGCGCGCATCGACCGCGCCCGCCACGGCATGGTCGACAGCGGCGGCGAGCAACTGGTATTCGCCTCGCCGTTCGAATCGGCCAAGCTGAATATCGGCGACTATAGCGGCATGAACAATATCGGCGGCCAGTTCCCCCTGGGCGAAGTGTTTACGGAAGCGCAGGACCTGGAAGCGGTGAACGGGCGGGTACGCATCTTCGTCTTTGGCGACACGCACTTCATGGTAAACCGCCCCGATACGCCAATCACCCTGATCATCGAAAAGGGCCGCGTGACGGGCACCGAGCACGCCACGCCCGAATTTACCGCCATGCTGGAGATCATCCGCGCCCATGAAGGCGAAGTGTGGGTGCGCGAACTGGGCTTCGGCATGAACCGCGCCTTTTCGCGCGAGCAGCTGGTCAACGACATCGGCACGTATGAACGCATGTGCGGCATCCATCTGTCGCTGGGCGCCAAGCATGGCGTCTATACCAAGCCCCAGTTCAAGCGCAAGGATGCGCGCTATCACGTCGATATCTTCGCCGTTACCGAAGCCGTCTACCTGGACGACGAACGCGTGTATGCCGATGGCGCCTGGACGGTGGAACCCGTCGCTTTCAGCTGAAAAATCCAGCCGCTTCCAGCTCCCGGTCCCAGGGCGGCACGGGCTGGTATTCGGCCACCAGGAAATCGATCAGCGCGCGCACCTTGGGCGACGGCTGGCGGCTGGCCGGGTACAGCGCGCTCAGGTGATTCAGCGGCAGCTCCCAGTCGGACAGCACGGGCAGCAGGCTGCCATCGAGCAGATTGCGCCAGGCGAGAAACGTGGTGCTGTAGACGATGCCCAGCCCCCGCTGCGCCGCCTGGTGCAGCACCAGCCCGTTATTCGCCGTGAAACCCGCCTGCACGCGCACGCTGGCCTCCTCGCGCTGCTCCGCTGCTCCACGCTGGAAATGCCAGTTCGTGCCGTCGGTCAGGTGGCTGAAATGCAGGCACTGATGCTGCAGCAAGTCTTGCGGCGTCTGCGGTACACCCCATTGCGCCAGATAGGCGGGGCTGGCACACAGCACGGCGCGGCATGGCGCCAGCGGGCGCATCGCCAGCGCGCTGCTGTCCGGGATGCCGCCCACGCGGATAGTCAGGTCAAAACCATGGCGTATCGGGTCGAGCAGCGCATCGTCGACAAACAAGTCGGCCTGCACCTGCGGGTGCAACAGGCTGAAACGGGCGACGGCATCGGCCAGCCACGCGCTGCCGAAACTCGATGGCGCCTGGATGCGCAGTGGCCCGGCGAGCTCCGCCCCCGCTCCCGCCTGCGCCACGTGCGCCACCATGCGCGCCGCTTCCTGCGCCTGGCTAACGGTGGCCATGCACGGCGCCAGGTAGGCGCGGCCCGCGTCCGTCAAGCTCACTTCGCGCGTGGAACGGTGCAGCAGGCGCGCATGCAGGCGTTCCTCCAACTGCATGATGGTCTTGCTGACCATGGCCCGCGTCAGGCCCAGGCGTTGCCCGGCCAGCGTGAAGCTGCGCTGGCGCGCCACCTCGACAAAGATTTCCATTGCTTTTAGTTGATCCATGTCAAAGATTGTCTTCGCTTTGGCGACAATCTGTCAACCGCAGGAAGATTGTCTGCCGCCCTCGCCCATCCTACAATGACGCTTTCCATTGACCTCCGGAGCCGCCGCCATGCTAACAACTGAACAACAGGAACAATACCAACGCGACGGTTACATCATCCTGCCCGGCTTCAAGGGGGCGGACGAAATCGCCGCCTTGCGCGCGCGCGCCGAGCAGATTGTCAACGAATTCGATCCCAGCGTCAGCCAGTCCATCTTCACCACGCGCGACCAGGCCAAGAACACCAACGATTATTTCCTCGCCTCCGACAACACCATCCGCTGCTTCTTTGAAGAAGAGGCCTTCGGCCCGGACGGCCAGTTAAAGCAGGCAAAATCCCTGTCGATCAACAAGATCGGCCACGCCATGCATGACCTGGACCCCGTCTTCCGCAGCTTTTCCAGCGACCCGAAGCTGGCCGAAGTGGCGCGCGACCTGGGCCTGGCAGACGCGCAGGTCTGGCAATCGATGTACATCTTCAAGCAGCCCGGCATCGGCGGTGAAGTGCGCTGGCACCAGGACGCCACGTATTTCGAGACCACGCCGATCAGCGTGACCACCTTCTGGTTCGCACTGGAAGACGCGACCCTGGACAACGGCTGCCTGTGGGCGGAACCGGGCGGCCACCGCGGCCCCTTGCGCGAACGCTTCATCCGCAACGGCGACCAGGTTCGCGTGGAAAAACTCGATGCCATGCCCTGGCCCGACGACAGTACGGCTGTGCCCTTGGAAGTGAAGGCGGGCGCCCTCGTCTGCTTCCACGGCTTGCTGCCCCATTACAGCGCGCCGAACCGCTCGTCCGTCTCGCGCCACGCCTATACTTTGCACGCCACCGACGGCCAGACGGAATATGCCGCCCACAACTGGATACAGCGCGATGCAGCGTTCCCCGTGCGGGGCTTCGTCTGATGCGCATCGAAGTCTACGCCGCCCACTGGGGCAATAACGAGCTGCCGCCCGAGGTCTTCATCGACAAGGTACTGGAGGCCGGCTTCGACGGCATCGAGATGTCGCTGCCGCTGGATGCGGCCCTGCGCGAGGAATGGACGGACCGCATCGCCAAGTCTGGACTGCAACTGATCGCCGCGCAGTGGGAAACCGTGTTCCACAGCGACTTCGAACTGCACCGCGCCGCCCTGGCGGAACTGCTGGAAAACGCCTGCCTGGCGCGGCCCGTGCTGGTCAACACGCACACGGGCAAGGATTACTATAGCCAGGCGCAGAACGCGCAACTGCTCGACCTGGCCGCCGCCATCTCGGCAAAGCACGGCGTGCCCATCGTGCACGAAATTCATCGCAGCCGCTTCAGCGGCCACCCGATGCTGCTGCTGCCTTACCTGGCGCAGTATCCCGCGCTGCCATTGACGGCCGACCTGTCGCACTGGTGCTGCGCCTGCGAATCGCTGCTGGAAGACCAGCCGCAGACCCTGGCGCAGGTGCTGCCGCTGGTGCGCCATGTGCACGCGCGCGTGGGCCACGCGCAGGGTCCGCAGGTAGCCGACTTCCGCGCGCCGGAAGCGAAGGCGGCGCTCGACGCCCACCTGGCCTGGTGGGATGCCATCGTCGCCCTGCGCCGCGCGGCCGGCGCCGAGCGCATGACATTCACGCCGGAATTCGGCCCCGCGCCGTACACGCAAACCCTGCCCTGGACACAGCAACCCGTGACGGATGCCTGGGAACAGAACGTCGCCATGCTCAATGTGCTGCGCGCGCGCTACGCCGGATAGGTAGCCGCGATCCGGCGCCGGATCGCCAGGTCCGGCGCCGCGCATTGCTATTAAGTAGCGCACTATATATACTGTGCCCATGGATACCACCACCGCCCCCAACCCTTTGCACCAGGTGCCGCGCCTGGACGGCCAGCTGTGCTTTGCGCTGTACTCGACCTCGCTTGCCATGAACAAGCTGTACCGCAAGCTCCTGCGCAAGCTGGGCCTGACCTATTCGCAATACCTGGTGATGATGGTGCTGTGGGAGCGCGACGGCCTGACGGTGTCGGAAGTGGGAGAGCGCCTGTTCCTCGACTCGGCCACCCTGACACCCTTGCTCAAGCGCATGGAACAATCGGGCCTGTTGACGCGCACGCGCGCCGCCAGCGACGAACGCCAGGTCATCATTTCCCTCACGCAGCAGGGCGACCAGTTGCGCCACGAGGCGGCACTGCTGCCCGAGGCCATCCTGGCGGCCAGCCACTGCAGCGTGGAACAAGTTGTGGACATGAAACAACAACTGAACCAGTTGCGCGACAGCCTGATGAAAAGTGAGTAAAAGCCCCGCTTTTCCGAGCAAAATCAGGCAAAGCATCCCCCTCACAGCGCCAGGCAAAAGCTGGCGCAAAATCTGCCTTTCTTTATTACAAATCGATACAAGGATGGCCTCACCCTGCGTATAGAATAGTTGCCACTATTTCCTTACAACAACATCAGGGTGAATATGCGCTTACCTTTCGGCTCCGTAGCCTCGTTGGCTCTCTGCTTTACCGTGTCGGCCTTCGCTGCCGAACCATTCGACGACAAGTTCCGCCAGCTCGAAGAGGTGCTGCCCACCCCGAACACCTACCGCACCGCTTCCGGCGCGCCAGGCCACGCCTATTGGCAGCAACGCGCCGACTACAGCATCCGCGCCACGCTGGATGAGGCCAAACGCGAGATCGCCGGCAGCGGCACCATCACCTACCATAACCAGTCGCCCGACACCCTCGCTTACCTGTGGGTGCAGCTGGACCAGAATATCTACAAGCAGGACTCCGACGCGCGCCGCATGACCACGGCGCCATCGCGCCAGGCGTGGGCCAGGACGACGGGCGAAGAGACCATGAAATTCGAAGGCTTGCGCGGCATGCTGGCGCGCGGCGACTTCCAGGGCGGCTTCAATATCCGCGCCCTGAAGGGCGCCGATGGCCAGCCCTTGAAATATGTAGTAAACCGCACGATGATGCGCATCGACCTGCCCCAGCCCCTGAAGCCGGGCCAGGACTTCGTCTTCCAGATCGACTGGGATTACCGCATCAATGAACAGAAAGTGCTGGGTGGACGCGCCGGCTATGAAGTCTTCGACGACAAGAACGCCCTGTTCGAAGTGGCGCAGTGGTTCCCCCGCATGGCGGCCTACTACGACGCGGCCGGCTGGCAGCACAAGCAGTTCCTGGGATCGGGCGAATTCACGCTGGAGTTTGGCGACTACGACGTGCAGCTGACCGTCCCCGCCGACCATATCGTCGCCTCCACCGGCGAGCTGCAAAATCCGCAGGACGTGCTGTCTTCCGCGCAGCGCGAGCGCCTGGAAAAAGCCCGCAGCAGCGACAAGCCCGTCATCATCGTCACGCAAAAAGAGGCCGAAGCGTCCGAAAAATCCGTCAGCCGCGCGCAAAAGACCTGGCACTTCAAGGCGTCCAACGTGCGCGACTTCGCCTGGGCCTCGAGCCGCAAGTTCATCTGGGATGCGCAGGGCTACAACAAGGGCGGCAGCAAGCTGATGGCCATGTCCTACTATCCGAAGGAGGGCAACCCGCTGTGGGAAAAGTACAGCACGCAAGCCATCGTGCACACGATAGAACAGTACAACAAGTACAGCATAGCCTACCCGTACCCGACGGCCATTTCCGTCAACGGCCCCGTGGGCGGCATGGAGTATCCGATGATCTCGTTCAACGGTCCCCGTCCGGTGAAAGACAAAAAGACGGGCGAGCTGACCTACTCCAAGCGCACCAAATATGGGCTGATCGGCGTGATCATCCACGAAGTGGGCCACAACTACTATCCGATGATCATCAACTCGGACGAGCGCCAGTGGACCTGGATGGATGAAGGCTTGAACACCTTCGTGCAGTACCTGGCGCAGCAGGCGTGGGAAGAAAACTACCCGGCCTCGCGCGGCGAGCCACGCGAGATCGTCGACTACATGCGTAGCCGCGACCAGGTGCCCATCATGACCAACTCCGAATCGTTGCTGCAATTCGGTAACAACGCCTACGCCAAGCCGGCGGCGGGCCTGAATATCCTGCGCGAGACCATCCTCGGGCGCGAATTGTTCGACTACGCCTTCAAGGAATACGCGCAGCGCTGGAAATTCAAGCGCCCCACGCCCGCCGACTTTTTCCGCACCATGGAAGATGCCTCCGGCACGGACCTGGACTGGTTCTGGCGCGGCTGGTTTTATACCACCGATCCGGTCGACATCAGCATCGACGGCATCAGCGAATACGGCGTGAGTTCCAAAAATCCGGAAACGGAAAAAGCCTGGAAAAAGGCGCAGAAGGACGCCCAGCCGGAATCCGTTACGAGCCGCGCCAACAAGGGCATGCCGCGCCGCGTCGACGCGCATCCGGAACTGAAGGATTTCTACAACCAGCATGACGACTTCACGGTGACCAACAAGGACCGCAACGCCTACACCGAAGCGCTGGCTGGCCTGGAACCGTGGGAAAAGGATTTGCTGAAACAGGGCAAGCACCTGTACCTGGTCGACCTGTCGAACCTGGGCGGCATGGTGATGCCCTTGATCCTGGAAATCGAACTCAAAAGCGGCAAGAAGTACGTCGAGCGCGTGCCGGCCGAAGTGTGGCGCTACTCGCCGAAAAAGATCACCAAGGTCGTCATCACCGATGAACCGATGGTGGGCCTGGTGCAGGATCCGTACTGGGAAACGGCCGATATCGACACCAGCAACAACGCCTGGCCGAGAAAAATCACGCCCTCGCGCCTGGAACTGTTCAAGAGCGAAAAATCGCCCAAGGATAACCTGATGCACGACTTCAAGACGCCGTTGAAAGGCAGGAACGGCGGCTCCGACAAGGGCGACGAGGCGTGATGCGCTGGCGCACGTTCGCGGCAAGCCTGCTGGCCTGCGCCAGCACGGCGGCTGGTGCCCACAACTTCCACATGGGTATCGCCGACATCAGCTATAACGCGGCCAGCGGCAGCACGGAGGTGGTGCACACCTACACGGGCCATGACGTGGAAGCGCTGCTGACGAATCTGTACCAGCGCCAATTCGACCTGGGCCAGGAAAACAGCGAAGCGGCGCTGCGCCGCTATATCGAAAAACAGTTCTACCTCGTGGGGCCGGATGGCAAGCGCCTGCGCCTGAACTGGGTCGGCATGAAGGTCAACGCCGACAACGTGGTGATCTTCCAGGAGATCGAACGTACGCGCCTGGCCCCCGCCACGCGCATCCACAACCAGTTGCTGATCGATTTCCTCCCCAGCCAGAGAAATACCCTCAACGTTCAGGACAGCGGCAAGATCCAGACGCTGATTTTCGACAGCCAGAATACGGAACTGCCGATCCGTTAAGCACTGGCGGGACACTACCCTTCGCCGCCACACCCATATACCCATGACGCCACGCTATCTCCCCCTCCTCCTCGCCGTCCTGTTTCCAGGCGCCGCCCACGCCGACGACATCTTCCAGCGCGTGCTGGTCGACGGTTCGCGCATGAACCAGCTGGGCGTGGCCGATTCGGCCAACGCGGGCAGCGTCACGCAGCAGCAGCTCGCGGCGCGCACCAGCTACCGGCCCGGCGAATTGCTCGAAGCCGTGCCGGGGCTGATCGTCAGCCAGCATAGCGGCGAGGGCAAGGCCAACCAGTTCTACCTGCGCGGCTTCAACCTCGATCACGGCACGGACTTGCGCACGACCGTTGACGAAATGCCCGTCAACCAGCGCAGCCATGGCCACGGACAGGGCTGGACGGACCTGAACTTCCTGATCCCCGAACTAGCCATGCGCCTCGATTATAAAAAGGGCCCGTATTCGGCTGCGCAAGGCGATTTTTCCTCGGCCGGAGCGGCATCCGTCGTCTATGCGAACCGCCTGACGCAGGGCATCGCCAGCGTGGGCGTCGGACAAAACGGCTTTCGCCGCGCCCTGCTGGCCGATACACTCGATGCGGGCGACGGCAGCTTGCTGTACGCGCTCGAAGCGCAGCATAACGATGGGCCGTTCACGCAGCCGGACCGCTACCACAAGCTCAATGGCGTGCTGCGCTACAGCGAAGGCTATGCCAACAACGGTTTCAACGTCACGGCCATGGCGTACGACGCCAGCTGGCATGCCACCGACCAGATTCCGCGGCGCGCCGTGCAGGACGGCACGCTGGGCCGCTTCGACGCCATCGATGCCAGCGACGGCGGCAAGGCGCAGCGCTACAGCCTGTCGGGCGCCTGGCGACAGACGACGGACGACATATCGTCCAAGGTCAGCGCATATGTGATCGCCAACCGCCTGGCCCTGTTCTCGAATTTTACGTATGCGATGGACGACCCCGACAACGGCGACCAGTTCGCCCAGCCCGACCGGCGCGTGACAGCCGGCCTCGATGCCAGCCACACCTGGCACCGCCATACGGACAGGGGCAGCAGTGACACCACCATCGGTCTGCAGCTACAGAACGACAATATCCACAATGGCCTGTACAACACACGCCAGCGGCAGATCGTATCAAGCACGCGGCAAGACCATATCGTCGAAACCAGCATCGGCGTCTATGCCGAAAACAGCACCCGCTGGTCGCGCTGGCTGCGCAGCGTGGCCGGCCTGCGCGCGGACGCCTACCGCTTCGACGTGCGCAGCGACCGTGCGGCCAATTCGGGTACGGCCAGCGACCATTTGTTCAGCCCCAGCCTGAGCGTGATCGCCGGACCGTGGCGCGAGACGGAAGCGTATGTCAACATAGGCAATGGTTTTCACAGCAACGACGCGCGCGGCACGACGATCACGGTCGACCCGAAGACGGGTGCAGCGGCCGACAAGGTCACGCCTTTGGTGCGCTCGCGCGCTCTGGAACTGGGCTTGCGCAGTGCCGCCATCGCCGGCCTGCAAACGTCGCTGTCGCTGTACCGCCTGGACTTCGATTCCGAACTGCTGTTCATCGGCGACGCCGGCGCCACCGAGGCGGGCCGCCCCAGTCGGCGCTACGGCGTCGAGTTTTCCAGCTACTACAAGGCGGCCAGCTGGCTGTCGCTGGACCTGGACCTGGCGTATGCGCGGGCACGCTCGCGCGGCAGCGACCCGGCGGGCGACTTCATCCCGGGCGCCATCGAAGGTGTGGCCCAGCTGGCCATGACGGTGACGCCGCCAGGGCCATGGTCGGGCTCTTTGCGCCTGCGCTACTTCGGCCCGCGGCCCCTGATCGAAGATAACAGCGTGCGCTCCGCAGCCAGCGTGGGCTTGAACGGGCGCGTCGCCTACCAGATCGACAATACCTTGCGCGTGGAGCTCGAAGGCTACAACCTGGCCAACCGGCGCGACTCGGCCATCGATTACTACTATGCCTCGCGCCTGCCAGGCGAAGCGCAGCCGGTCGACGATATCCACTTCCATCCGGTGGAATCGCGCTCGCTGCGCCTGACCCTGGTAAAGAATTTTTAACTCAACAAGCATAATTCCTGGCGGACATAACACAGGAGTCGCCGCGAAGTCGTAGAATGCCAGGCTGGATAAACTGATACAGGCCGCGTTCCGGCCCGCACCGCCATGAGCACTTCCGCACCGATCTTTACCGACCCGTCCCATCTCAAGGACGCCTTGCGCGATGACGGCTATGCCGTCCTGCGCCCGCAGGATGTGGCGGCGCTGGCCGGCTGCCCGCTAGCCGCGCTGCGCGCGCTCGAACCCAGCTGGAACACGCTGGCGCTGGACAATTACCTGAAAGATGGCGGCCGCTATCGCCGCCGGCGCCACTCGTGCTTCGTGCAGGATGGCGCGCGCCTGACGCAGACGGCGCACCGCCCGCACTGGCAACCGGTCGAATACAACGCCCTGCACGGCGGCATGCACCGCCTGTTCGAGCCGATCGAGCCGGCCATCGTCACACAGCCAGCCTGGCAGCAGCTGATCCGCGCGCTCGGTGACGCCTGCTCGCAGGTCAAGGGCAGCCAGCCGTGGTTCATCGAGGCGCACCAGTTCCGCATCGATACGACCGATGGCATCGGCCGCCCCACGCCGGAAGGTGCGCACCGCGACGGCGTCGATTTCGTCGCCGTGCTGCTGATCGGGCGCGAACAGGTCAAGGGCGGCGAGACGCGCATCTTCGAAGCCAATGGTCCCAACGGCAAGCGCTTTACCCTGACGGAGCCGTGGTCGCTGCTGCTGCTCGACGATGCGTCTGTCATCCACGAATCGACGCCGATCCAGCCCATCGGCGAGCATGGCCACCGCGATACGCTGGTGCTGACATATCGCGCTGGCCAGTTCCAGGGCGAGAATTAAGCGTTGGCCACAGCATTCCCTGTGGCCAAAATAGTTACTTGCAAGTTACTTTTGCAGACTTAAATCCGATATAGTCACAGGATGTCGATATTGCGCGCTCACCGCGCCCAGCATCACCACACTGAAATTCTAGGAGAGGTCTGTGGACTCCAACAATCAAATCAAGCCTGACGAAATCGAGATCCTGATCGTCGAGGACAGCCCGACCCAGGCGGAGCGCTTGCGCCGCCTGATCCAGTCGCTGCACTACAATGCGCGCGTGGCGGCGAATGGCCAGCTGGCCCTGGCCGCCATCCGCGAGCGCAAGCCACACCTGGTGCTGTCCGATATCGTCATGCCTGAAATGAATGGCTACGACCTGTGCCGCGCCATCAAGTCCGACCCGACCCTGCGCGACATTCCCGTGATCCTCGTCACCTCACTTAACGACCCGAAGGACATCATCCGCGGCATCGAGTGTGGCGCCGACAATTTCATCCGCAAGCCCTACGCGGAAGACTACCTGCTCAACCGCATCAGCCACATGCTGATGAACCAGAAGCTGCGCAAGAACCAGAACGTGGAAATCGGCATCGCCCTGTACCTGGGCGACCAGAAGCACTTCATCAATGCGGAGCGCCAGCAAATCCTCGATTTGCTCATTTCCACGTATGAACAGGCGGTGCAGGTCAACGGCGAACTGCAGGCGCGCGAACGCCAGGTGATCGAACTGAACATGCGCCTGGCGCACCATGCGGCAGAACTGGAAACCATCAACCGCGAAATCGCCCTGAAAAACCTGGAGCTGGCCGAAGCGAGCCGCATGAAGTCCGCCTTCATCGCCAATATGTCGCATGAACTGCGCACGCCGCTGAACGCCATCATCGGCTTCACGGGCGCGCTGCTGATGAAACTTCCCGGCCCCCTGACGTCCGACCAGGACAAGCAACTGAACACCATCCGCGCCAGCGCGCGCCATCTGCTCTCGCTGATCAACGACATCCTCGACGTGGCCAAGATCGAAGCGGGCAAGCTGACCCTGTCGATCGAGCCCGTGCACTGCCAGGAACTGATGGTTGAAGTGGCCGACACCTTGCGCCCCCTGGCCCAGCAAAAGGGCCTGGCATTGGAAATGGCACTGGGAGAAGCAGGCCGCCCGCCCGCCATCATCGACACGGACCGCCGCGCGCTGACGCAAATCCTCATCAACCTGCTCAATAACGCCATCAAGTTCACGGAACAGGGTACGGTGCGCATCAGCCTGGCCCAGCGCGAGGAAGACGACGTGCTGGTGACGGAAATGAGCATCGCCGACAGTGGCGCCGGCATCAAGGAAGAAGACCAGGCCAAGCTGTTCCAGGCCTTCTCGCAGCTCGATTCCACCTCCACGCGCCACGTGGAAGGCGCGGGACTGGGCCTGTACCTGTGCCAGAACCTGGCCAACGCCATCGGCGGCGCCCTGTTCTTCAATAGCGACTATGGCTCGGGCAGCACCTTTACGCTGGCCCTGCGCAGCAAACGCTGAGCTTCTGTGCGACGCAACATAAAGTTTGATTTTTTGCCATCCATGACAAGTTCATACAGTAGTTTTACGGTATTGCACCGCACCATTTTTAGCGCTATAGTGGAACTGTCTCCTCCAATTCGTTCTCCGAACATTGGATTCGGCCCGCGCTAGTACGCGGGCTTTTTTTTGCCTGCGTTTTCCACGCATCTTCATCTTTCCTTAACTAAATCAACCGATTTAGTTATATCAATCGTTTGAGATATATGATTAAATCTCCGGCATGATTGAAAAAAACGCCATCCCAACTCCCCATGCCGACGACGGGCGCAAGCCCCGTTCCGATGGCGAGCAATCGCGCGAGCGGCTGCTGCATAGCGCCATCCGCCTGTTTGCCGAACAGGGTTACGCCAAGACCTCCACGCGCGAACTGGCGCAGGCGGCCGGCACGAACGCGGCAGCCATCAGCTACTATTTTGGCGACAAGGCGGGCCTGTACCGCGCCGCCTTTGTCCAGCAATCGTCGAATCCGCAAGACAATATCGCCCTGTACGAGCAGCCCCATTTCACCCTGCGCCAAAGCCTGGAAGGCTTTTATGCGCAAATGCTCGCGCCCATGCAGCAGGGCGAGATTGCGCGCGACTGCATGCGCCTGTGGTGCCGCGAGATGCTCGAACCGACGGGCCTGTGGGCACGCGAGATCGACCAGAACATCCGTCCCGAACACGAGGCGCTCACCCGCGTGCTGGCGCGCCATCTTGGCGCGCCCGACAACAGCGACGACATGCACCGCCTGGCGTTTTCCATCGCTTCGCTGGCCCTGCAACACATGGTGGGCGCCGAAGTGCTGCAAACTTTGCGCCCGCAGTTGCTGGAAACGCCGCACGCCATCGACACCTGGCTGTCGCGCATGACCGACTACGCACTGGCCATGGCCGAAGTGGAACGCCAGCGCATGGGCCTCCCCACTTCTACCACTACCGCTCAACGACAAGCAGAAGGACCAGCATGACGACTATTCGATGCACCGTTCAACGCGCCCTGGCCGCCAGCATCGTGCTGGCGCTGGGTGGCTGCGCCCTGCAGGGTCCGCCCGCAGTGGTGGCCGCCAGCGCACCCGCGCAGTGGCAGGCGCCGCTGCCGCACAATGGCAAGCTGACGGACCTGGCCAGTTGGTGGCAGGGCCAGGGCGACAGCCTGCTGGTGCAATTGATCACCGATGCGCAGCAGGTCAGCCCCACGATCGCCGCTGCCAGCACGCGCATCGTGCAGGCGCGCGCGGACAGGGTCGCCAGCGGCGCCGCGCTGGCGCCCGCCCTCGACGCGACGGGCAGCGTGGTACGCACCAGCCAGCAATCGGCACAGCCCAGCGGCACCACCTCGCAGGCGGCCTTGCAAGCCTCGTGGGAAATCGATGTGTTTGGCGCCAACCGTGCCACGCGCGATGCGGCGCAGGAGCGCTACGACAGCGCCCGCGCGGGATGGCATGAGGCCCGCGTCTCGGTGGCCGCCGAAGTGGCGAACCAGTACTACGCCTTGCGCACCTGCCAGCAACTGCAGGCCGTGGCCGAACAGGATGCCGTCTCTCGCCGCGATTCGTCACGCCTGACGGAACTGAGCGCAGGCGCCGGCTTCCAGCCGCCCGCCAACGCCGCCCTGGCCCGCGCCAGCGCTGCCGAAGGCGCCAGCCGCGCCATCGAACAGCGCGCCGCCTGCGATGTGAATGTCAAGGCGCTGGTGGCCCTGTCGGCCATGCCGGAAGAGACGCTGCGCCAGAAGCTGGCGACCAGCCCCGCCGTTCTTCCCTCGCCCGTGGCGATTGCGGAACTGCCGGCGCAAACACTGGGCCAGCGTCCCGACATTTACAGCGCCGAACGCGAAGTGGCGGCAGCCAGCTTCGAAGTACGCGGCGCGCAGGCGCAGCGCTATCCTCGTCTGAGCCTGGCCGGCTCCATCGGCAAGGGTAATATCCGCGCCGGCGGCACCAGCATCACGGCCAGTACCTGGAGCATCGGCCCGCTGGCCGTCAGCCTGCCCATCTTCGACGGCGGCACCCGCCGCGCCCAGGTCGATGCAGCCACGGCGCGCTACGACGAAGCGGTGGTGAAATACCGCGCCGGCGTGCGCCAGGCCGTGCGAGAAGTGGAAGAAGCCTTGGTCAACCTGGCCAGCACGGACGAGCGCAGCGGCCACGCGAAAACGGCACTGGAAGGCTACCGCGTGTCGTTCGTCGCCACCGAGGACCGTTACAAGAATGGCCTGGCCAGCCTGATCGAACTGGAAGACGCGCGCCGCACGCGCCTGGCCGCCGAAAACACTGTGGTCAACCTGGAGCGCGAACGCAGCGCCGCCTGGGTAGCGCTGTACCGCGCCGCCGGCGGCGGCTGGAACAGCAGCAGCCCCAATGCCCTCGCCAACAACGCCCCCTGACGGATACGACAATATGAAAAAAATGACCTTGAAACCCGTGGCACTCGCCCTTGCCGCCCTTTGCGTGATGCTGGGCGCGGGCGTGGCCCTGTACCCCTCGGCTTCCACTGCGGCCAACGATGCCAAAGACAAGAACGCAGCGCAAAAACCGGCCCTGACCGTCACCACGGCCAAGCCGCAAACGGCCAGCCTGCCCATCAAGCTGAGCGCCAACGGCAACGTGGCCGCCTGGCAGGAAGCCGTCATCGGCAGCGAATCGAACGGCTTGCGCCTCACCGAGGTTCGCGTGAATGTCGGCGACGTGGTGCGCGCTGGCCAGGTGCTGGCCGTCTTCTCGAACGACACGGTGAACGCCGACGTGGCACAGGCGAAAGCGGCGGTACTGGAAGCGGAAGCAAATGCGCTTGAGGCGGCCGCCAACGCGCAGCGCGCCCGGTCGCTGCAAAGCACGGGCGCCATCAGCGCCCAGCAGATCAGCCAGTACCTGACGGCCGAACAGACGGCCAATGCGCGCATCGCGTCGGCCAAGGCGCAGCTGGCATCGCAGCAGCTGCGCCTGAAATACACGCAGGTGGTCGCCCCCGACAGCGGCATCATCTCCTCGCGCTCGGCCACCGTCGGTTCCGTCGTGGGCACCGGAACGGAGCTGTTCCGCATGATCCGCCAGGGCCGCCTCGAATGGCGCGCCGAAGTGACGGCCACCGAGCTGCTGAATTTAAAACCGGGCACCCTGGCGCAGGTCAAGGCAGCCAATGGCAGCGTTTTGACAGGCAAGGTGCGCATGATCGCCCCTACCGTCGATCCGCAGACGCGTTCGGCCCTCGTGTATGTAGACCTGCCGGCCAGCACGGGCAACAATGCGCCATTCAAGGCCGGCATGTACGCCAGCGGCGAATTTGAACTGGGCACATCGGGCGCGTTGACGGTGCCGCAGCAGGCCATCGCCGTGCGCGATGGTTTCAGCTATGTCTTCCGCCTGAATGCCGACCAGCGTGTCAGCCAGATCAAGGTGCAAGCCGGGCGGCGCCTGAGCGACCGCATCGAGATTGTAGGCGGCATCGCGGCCGACACCACCATCGTCGTCAGCGGCGCAGGCTTCCTCAATGACGGCGACCTGGTACGGAATGTACAAAACCCGGTCGTGCCACCAGCAGCCAAGACTGCGGCAGCATCTGCCGTGAAAAAATAGGGGGAGGCCATGAACTTTTCCTCCCTATCGATCAAGAACCCGATTCCGGCCATCATGCTGTTCGCGCTGCTGACCCTGGCCGGTCTGCTGGCCTACAAGGCCAATCCGGTGCAGGATTTCCCTGACATCGAACTGCCCATCGTCACCGTCAGCGCGGTGCTGCCGGGCGCGGCGCCGGCCCAGCTGGAAACGGAGGTGGCGCGCAAGATCGAAGACTCCGTCGCCACCCTGCAAGGCGTGAAAAACATCTACACCAAGGTGCTCGATGGCGTCGTCACGGTGACCGTTGAATTCATCCTGGAAAAGCAGATCGCCGAAGCCGTCAACGATGTGCGCGACGCCGTCGCCCGCGTAAAGGCGGACATGCCGGCCGAACTGCGCGACCCTACCGTCACCAAGGCGTCCACCGCCGGGCGCGTGGTGCTGACCTTTATCGCCACGGCGAAACCCGGCGTGGACAACCCGCTCGACGCTCCCGACCTGTCCTGGTTCGTTGACAACACGGTGGCCAAGCGCCTGCTGACCGTGCCCGGCGTGGGCGCCGTCAACCGCGTGGGTGGCGTTTACCGCGAAATCCAGGTGGAGCTCGACGAAGCGCGCATGGCCGCATTGAAAGTGTCGGCCCTCGACGTCTCGCGCCAGCTGCGCCTGGTGCAGCGCGAAGCGCCTGGTGGACGGGGCGACATCAGCGGCGCCGAGCAGTCGGTGCGCACCATCGCCACCGTCAAGACGGCCGAAGAATTGTCACGCGTGGAAGTGCCGCTGCCGGACGGCCGCCATGTGCGCCTCGACCAGGTGGCCACCGTGCGCGACACGATCGCCGAACCGCGCGCGCTGGCCGAGCAGGATGGCAAGACCGTGGTCGCCTTTGAAGTGTTCCGCACCAAGGGCGCCAGCGAAGTGGCCGTCGCCAAGGGCGCGCGCGCGGCCATCGCCGATCTGCAGAAGGAAAACCCCAACGTGGTGCTGCAGCAGTCGATCGACAATGCCTTCCCCGTCGAGGAAAACTTCGACGGCTCGATGGAACTGCTGTACGAAGGCGCGCTGCTGGCCGTGCTGGTAGTGTGGTGGTTCCTGCGCGACTGGCGCGCTACCCTGGTGGCCGCAGCCGCGCTGCCCCTGTCCGTGATGCCGGCATTCCTCGGCATCTACTGGTTCGGCTATACGCTCAATACCGTCACCCTGCTGTCGCTGGCCCTGGTCGTCGGCGTGCTGGTCGACGACGCCATCGTCGAAATCGAAAATATCGAACGCCATCTGCGCATGGGCAAGTCGCCCATGGAAGCGGCCATGGAAGCGGCCGATGAAATCGGCATGGCGGTCATCGCCACTACCTTCGCGCTGGTGGCCGTGTTCTTGCCAACGGCCTTCATGAGCGGCATTCCCGGCCTGTTCTTCAAGCAGTTCGGCTGGACGGCCGTGCTGGCCGTGCTCGCCTCACTGGTAGTGGCACGACTGCTCACGCCGATGATGGCCGCCTACATCCTGAAACCCCTGCCGCACAAGGAAGAACAGGATGGCTGGCTGATGACGCGCTACCTGACGGTCATGCGCTGGTGCCTGAACCATCGCGGCATCACGGCTATCGCCGCAGCCCTGTTCTTTATCGGCGCCATCGCGCTCGTGCCGCTGCTGCCGACGGGCTTCGTGCCGGCCGCCGACCGCGCGCAGACGCAGATCAACCTGGAACTGCCGCCCGGTTCTACCCTGGCCGAAACGCAGGCCGTGGCGGCCATGGCACGCGATGCAGCCATGCAGACGCCGGGCATCAAGGGCGTTTTCAGCTCGATTGGCGGCGGCTCCAGCGGCGACGCCTTCGCCCCCGGCGCGGCGGCCGAGGCGCGCCGCGCCGTGCTGACACTGACCACCGTGCACCGCACGGAGCGCAAGGAATCGATGGCGGGCCTGGAAACGCAGCTGCGCCACAAGCTCGATACGATACCTGGCGCCCGCTTCACGGTGGGGCCGCCCGACACGGGCGTCAAGATGCAGCTGGTGCTGCGCTCGGAAGACCCGGTGGCACTGATGGCGGCGGCACAAAAGGTCGAGCGCGAACTGCGCGGCCTGAAAGGCATTGGCAACGTCAACTCCAGCGCATCGCTGGTACGTCCGGAAATCATCGTGCGGCCCGACTTTGCCAAGGCGGCAGACCTGGGCGTGACGGCGGCGGCCATCGGCGAGACGGTGCGCGTGGCCACGGCCGGCGATTACGACACGGACCTGACCAAAATGAACCTGCCCGAGCGGCAAGTGCCAATCCGCGTCAAGCTGCCCAACAGCGTGCGCGCCGACCTGGCCGCCATCGAGCGCCTGACCGTACCCGGCAAGAACGGCCCCGTGCGCCTGGCGAACGTTGCCACCGTGACGATGGAAAGCGGCCCGGCGCAGATCGACCGCCTGAACCGCAGCCGCAACGTGACGCTCGACGTCGAACTCGGTTCGCGCACCCTCGGGGAATTGAATGAAGAAGCGCGCGCGCTGCCGTCGATGAAGAATTTGCCGCCGTCCGTGAAGATCGCCGAACTGGGCGACGCGCAGGAAATGGCTTCGCTGTTTGCCAGCTTCGGCCTGGCCATGCTGATCGGCGTGTTGTGCATCTATTGCGTGCTGGTGCTACTGTTCAAGGACTTCATGCAGCCGGTGACCATCCTGGCGGCGCTGCCGCTGTCCATCGGCGGCGCCTTCGTGGCGCTCCTGATCACGGGCAGCGCTTTGTCCATGCCGTCGATGATCGGCCTGATCATGCTGATGGGGATCGTCACCAAGAACTCCATCCTGCTGGTCGATTATGCGATCCTGGCGCGCCAGGCCGGCATGAACCGCTTCGATGCGCTGGTCGACGCCTGCCACAAGCGCAGCCGCCCCATCCTGATGACGACGATCGCCATGGGCGCCGGCATGATGCCGCTGGCACTGGGCTGGGGCGCCGACCCGAGCTTCCGTTCGCCGATGGCCATCACCGTCATCGGCGGCCTGATCACCTCGACCTTGCTCAGTCTGCTGGTGGTGCCGGCCGTGTTCACCTATATCGACGACCTGGAGCACCTGCTCAAGCGCGGCATGGCGAAGCTGCGCCGCCACAAGGCGCCGCTGCGGCGCGATGACAAGGTGGCGCTGGAAAAATAAGCGCCGCCATTGTTTGCAAAATCGCCCCCAGCGGGCAAGGAAGCGAAGGACCGGCCGGCAGGCCGCGCTCCCTCGCTTCCATCTATCTGGCATACTGCGCCCATTCTCCATGAACGCAATCTGCCCTGCCTATGAATTACCGCACCCCGCTCGTCCTGCTACTGGTATCCGCACTGCTCGGCGCCTGCTCGGACAAGACCGCCCCCGCCAGCGCCGACGTGGCAGCTGACGTGGTAGCCGATGTCCCCGCCGCCGCAGATACGGCATCGGCAGAGCACGTGCCGCCGCCGGCCGCCACCGCGCCCAAGACGGAAGAGATGAACACGCCGCAAGCACGCAAGCGCGAGGCGGGCATGATGCGCGCCGTGTTTGGCAAGGACTACCGTGGCGACAGCGACGATGCGCTGGCCGACCTGTCCGATCCGGACAACCATGTCGACAAACTCAGTTATGTGGTCAGTGCCATCAGCCACAAGCTGCTGCCCGATGGCCGCGCCATCCTGGTGGCGAATGCGGAAACGGCCAACACGGAAGGCACGGCAGAATCGGCGCACGCCTCGCCGGGCTTGTTGAATGTCTTTTTCCTGGCGCCCAAGGGCCAGCCGGAAGACGGCCAGTGGCAAGTCGTGAAGCGGTTGGAAAACATCGCCGCCCTGGGTTCATCAGGGCAGCTGGGTGAAGTCCACTGGGTCATGCTGGGCGCGAACAAGCCGGGACTGGCGATACGCCACGGCTATACGGGCCAGGGCTACACCATCACGCAGCTTGCCCTGTTTGAAATCGGCGACGGCAAGGTGACCGCGCTCGATGGCGGCATCGACCTGTACTCGGACAATATGGGCGCCTGCACGCCGGACATGGACGAGTGCTGGATGGTCGACGGCAAGTGGCGCTTCGCCCCCGCGCGCAACGGCGGCGCCTACGACGACTTGCTGCTCGATTTCACGGGCGCGTCCGAAAAGATCAAGCCCGGCGTCACGGTCAAGCCGGACGAAGACCCGCCGCGCATCGCCACGCCACTGAACGGTCGCGCGCGCTATGCTTTCGATGGCAAGGGGTACAAACTGGTTGAAGGCAAGAATACGGTGCCTGGCGTCTAATGGGGTCCGACCCGCCGGGTCTGACCCCACGCAAGCCAGCTATCGGCGTGCCGCTTCCAGGCGCACCAGCAGCGGCGCATACATGGCACGCGTATGGCTGCTCCAGCGGGCCATGGCGCTGTCGATATCGAGCAGCAGGCGCTCCGACAACACCTTGTCGCCCTGCTGCAGCGCCCAGATCGCGCACTCGGCGCGGCACTCGAAGCTGTTGTAGCGCGTCAGCGCCTCGTCGAACTCCGCCTTCGCTTCCGCCTGGCGCCCGCTTTGCGCCAGCGCGCGGGCCGTCAGCAGGGACACCATCTCGGGACGGAAATGGGTGTCGTTGCGGCGGATGAATTCGAGGTGCGTCAAGGCCTCGGCGCCGCGCCCGCATTCCAGGTAGGCACGTGCCGCGCCCAGGCGAATTTCCAGGTCCGATGAAAACGCCCCCTGCAGGCAGGCTTCATACGTCGAAGCCGCAGCCTGCGCATCGCCCGCTTCGAGCAGCGCACTGGCCAGGCGCATCTGGTTTTGCGCCGTCGGCGTGTACTCGAAAGCGGCCTTCGCCTCGCGCAGTTCGCGGTTCGGGTCGAGCACCTGCACGGCCACAGACGCAACCTTGCGCGCGCCCTGCGGCAGGCGCGAATTGGGCAGGTAGATGGCGAAGAAATACACCACGCTGCCCAGCAGCGGGAACATGAATAAAATGAGCAGCCAGTACAGCTGCTGCCCGTTGCGCACCACGTGAATCGCAAAAAATACCGCGATCAGGATGTGGATACCTATGCCAAAAATTGTCATGCTGCGACCTCGTTCGTTCGTGACGGCAGCGGCTGGCACCATGCCGCCGCTTCTCCAGGCCAGATATTACACCGGCCGGTGGCACAGGCTGCGCCGGACACGCGGGCGCGACAAGTCGACCGAAGCGACGAGGATGCGCGCTTTCAGCGGCAGCAAGCCCGCGTCGGCGCTCCAGAGGGTAGGCTGCGCGTTCGCCAAGGCCGCCGCCAAAGCCTGCTTGTTAAGCACCACGGAATGCACGCTTTGCCGGGCAATGTCGAGTTTGGCCCGCGCCGGCATCAGCAGTAAAAGCCAAGCAACAGCCAAGCAACAGCGAAACAGGCGCTGGCGGCACAAGAGCCTGACCATTGCCAGCCTTACATCGCTGCCACTTCCCGGAACAATGCCGCGTAGACCCGACCCAAGGCTGGTCCCGAAAACAGGGCTTCGTAGCGTGCTCTGGCGGCACATCCCATGCGATGCGCCAGCCCCTCATCGAGCAGCAGGGTCTGCATTGCGCGACGCAGCGCATCCGGCGACTCGGGCTGCACGACAAAGCCCGTTTCCTCGTGTGCGTTGACAAAGGAAGTCCCGGTGCCGATTTCGCAGGAAATGAGCGGACGCCCGAACATCGAGGCCTCCACCAGCACCATGCCAAACGCCTCCGAGCGCAAGTGCGAAGGCAGGACCAGGGCGCGGCAACGTTGCAGCAAGGCGACTTTTTCAGCATCGCTGACCTGGCCGGCAAACACCACATTGTCCGCGGCGGCCTCCCTGGCCTGGTTGCGCAGGCTCGCTCCCATCGGTCCCGAACCGACAATGACGATCTTGGCGCCGAGGTTTTTGGCCGCCCGTATCAGGAACTCTAGGCCCTTGTAGTAGCGCAAGACGCCGATGAAGAGAAAAAATGGCTGATCCTCGGCCAGTCCCAGGCGCGAAAATATCTGTGAATCGCCGATTTTGGAATAGGAACTTTCCTCGATTCCCAGCGGAATGATACGTACCTTGTCGCGGATATCGCGATGCGACAGGATCGGGCTGGTTTCGGCATACACGGGCGCATTGGCCACGATCAGGCGCATCGAGCGCAGGGTACGCCACATCAGGGGCGCATAGGCCGGCCCCAGAAAGCGTTGTCGCACCACATCGGAAATATAGGTCATGACCGCCGGGCGGTCGGGGCGCACGGCGGCATGCAGGACATCGGCAAACGGCCATGGAAACAGCAGATGCAGCACATCTGCTTCGCGCGCCAGCCGGGCGTAAGTGGAAAACGCAGCGGGACCGCCAAGGTCGCAGGAAGCCGGCGCCAGCCACGAACGGCAACGCACCACCCGCGCCTCAGGGGCTGCCAGCACGGCAGGCACCGGCTGTGGCGACAGGGTGAAAATCGTATTCTTGATACCTTGCTGTCCCGTGCAGAGGGCGATCTGACGTATCGCTTCTTGCAGGCCGCCGGGCGGATCAGGGAAATACGTGCGGTACACATGCAAAACTGCTGGGTTCAAACTGACTGCTCCTCTTACTTATCAATGGACGCGCGCGCCCTGTTCCAGCCTGGAGCCTGCTGCCTGGGCAGGCGCGGGCGGACCAAAAAGAAATAGCGCTCCCGGCGGCTCAGGCCTTTGCGCCCAGTACCTGGCGGTAAGCCGCGACGGTCTTTTCCGCGCACAGGTCCCAGGTGAACTGTTTGCTACGCGCCAGGGCCTTGGCCGACAGCACTGCCCGCAGCGCGTCATCTTCCAGCAATTCGGTGATGGCGTTTGCCAAGCCATCCACATCGCCCGGATCGATCGCCAGGCCCGTGTCGCCCACTACTTCAGGCAGCGAGGACACATTCGATGCGATCACCGGCACGCCGCAAGCCATGGCCTCCAGCGGCGGCAAGCCAAAGCCCTCGTAAATGGAGGGGTAAATCAGGGTTTTCGCGCCGGCCAGCAAGATGGCCAGATCCTCGCGCGACAAATAGCCCAGCTGGCGCACTTCCCCGGAACGCAGCAAGGGTGCGATCTGCTGTTCCAGGGCCGAGGTGTGCCAGCCCTTCATGCCCACCAGCAGCAAGGGATAACGCTTCCTCAAGGCGGGCGGCAGCAACATGAAGGCATGCAGGGCAGACTGCAGGTTTTTCCTCGGTTCCAGCGTCCCCACGGCGATCAGATACTCGCCGTGCTGCAAGCCATGGACTTGCAGCAGGGCCAGCGTTTCGGCTGGCGAGCGGGGGCGAAACATGGACTCGACGCCCAGCGCCACCGGCACGATGCGCTCCGGGGCGATCTGGAAGACATCGATCAGTTCGCGTTTGACGAAGGCCGAATCGGTGAGTATCAGGGCCACCTGGGACAGGCTTTTTTCAAAGAACTGGTTCATCGCCCGCACGCGCTTCACCGGATGCGTATGCGGATAGCGTATCCAGGACAAATCATGCACCGTGATGATCGATGGCGGCTTGCATTTGAACGCCAGGAAATTGGGCTCATGATAAACGTCAGGCTGCTGCGCCCGAATGCCGGACTGGAAGCGAATCTGCTGCACAAACCGCCCTACGGCATATGGGTTCGGCACGAAGCGGGTAATCAGGGACTTGATGGTCAGAATGCCCGGCGCCGCCTGGCTGCGCAACTGCCGGCTCCAGCCCGTGCCATAGAAAAAATTCAGATCGACGTCGCCCCGCGCCTGCAGCGCTTGCGCAAGCTGATAGCTATATTGCCCGATACCCGTCAGCGGCGACAGCAGCGAGGTTGCATTAAAGGCAACCCGCATCACACCCTGCCGCTGGCGGCATGCTCAAGCATCCAAACCAAGGTTTCGCGCAGGGGGGGCTGGCTGAGGCCGGGCGCAACGGCGTCCAGCTTGGCCGAGGAGCCGGACAGGCGGTGAATTTCGTTGGCGCGTACAAAAGCGGGGTTGACGCTGACCTCCAGTTGGTGGCCGGTAATGTCGGCCAGCAGCGCCAACACCGAACGCAGGGTCGCCGGACGTCCGCCGCAGATATTGTACATTTCACCGGCTTGCGCATGGCCGAGCAATTGCAGATAGGCATCACACACGAAGCGCACATCGTTGAACTCGCGCTCGACGTCGAGATTGCCCAGCTCTATCCTGTCTGCCCGGCGGGCAAAGTGATCGACCAGCTTGGGGATCAGGAACGACGAAGCCTGGCCAGGGCCGGTGTAATTGAAGGGACGGGTAAAGAAGATCGGCAAACGGTCCAGATAAGTGCGCGCCATATGCTCCATCGCCAGCTTGCTGGTGGCGTAATGGTTCACCGGCGCCGGCGGCTGCGTCTCCGCTATCGGCGATTGCAGGCAATTGCCGTACACATTGGCACTACTGGCCAGCAATACGCTGCGCGGCGGCTGCGCCAGCCCGGCCAGGGCATCGAGCAGATTGAGCGTGCCGATCACGTTCACGTCATAAAAGCTGCCGGGGTCGGCATGGCCGACAAAGCTGATGGCAGCCAGATGCACCACCGCTTCCGGCGCCGCCTCAGCCACTTCGGCGGCCAGGGCGGCCCGGTCATCGAGCTTGGCCCGCAGGGACACAATCTCGTGGCCACAAGCGCGCGCGCGCGCGACAAAATGCTGCCCCGTGAAACCGCTCGCGCCTGTGACTAGCAGCTTCAAAATGAAAAGCCGTGCGTATTGCGCTGTACATCGGCATGCACCATCATCTGGCACAGCTGTTCCAGCGTCGTCGTTGGTTCCCAGCCCAGTTTCTCTTTCGCCTTGAGCGGATTACCAATGAGCAACTCCACTTCGGCCGGACGATAGAACTTCGGATTGACGCGCATCACGGTCTTGCCGGTCGCAACATCGATTGCGACCTCATCTTCCGCGCTGCCCTTGAATTCAAGCGCGATGCCGACTGCCTTGAAGGCCATGGAGACAAAGTCGCGCACGGTTTCGGTGCGGTTGGTCGCCAGCACGAAGGTATCGGGCTCATCGACCTGCAGCATGCGCCACATGCCTTCCACATATTCCTTGGCATAGCCCCAGTCGCGCTTCGCGTCGATGTTGCCCAGTTCCATGCAATCGAGCTTGCCCAACTTGATCTTGGCCACCGCATCCGTGATTTTGCGCGTCACAAACTCACGTCCGCGCAATGGGCTTTCATGGTTGAACAAGATACCGCTGGCGCCGAAAATACCATAGCTTTCGCGATAGTTAACGGTCATCCAATGCGCATACAGCTTGGCCACGCCGTAAGGGCTGCGTGGGTAAAATGGCGTGCTCTCGACCTGCGGCACAGCCTGCACCTTGCCAAACATTTCCGATGTCGACGCTTGATAGAAGCGGATCTTCGGATTCACCAGACGAATCGCTTCCAGCAAATTGAGTGCGCCGATGCCGGTGATATGGGCCGTCGCTGCCGGCTGATCGAAACTCACGCCGACGAAGCTCTGGGCGGCCAGGTTGTAAATTTCATCAGGCTGGACGCGCTGTACCAGGGCAATGTTGGAACCGGCATCCGTCAGGTCATACTCCACCAGATGCAGATTCGGATGGTCCTGGATGCCCAGCTCTTCGATACGCCAGAAATTAACCGAGCTGGTGCGACGATACGTGCCGTAAACGGTATATCCCTTTTCCAGTAAAAGCTGGGCCAGATAGGCCCCGTCCTGGCCGGAAATACCGGTGATGATGGCTTTTTTCAACTTAGGCACTCCAATTGTAATATATTTTCAGCAAATAATTGCTGTATTGCTAACAGGTAAAGGCAGGCGGCATTCAGGCGCCCATGACGACGCTGCGCCCGGCCTGCGGGCTACTGCCAGGGCCAGACAGTTTCCGTCGGTGCGGCGCCTGCAAAGTGACGCGAGGTGCGATGGGGAAGCTTGCCGCAGCAGCTGCCGGTGGCACGCCTATGCTATCTCAGCGGACATTATACTGAAGGAAGCCCCGCACGATAAAAAATACTGGCAGGGTAGCAGCACGCCGCCTGGCAACTTCAATGTATTTCAGACACGTCCATAATTATCCTGGAAGCGGACGATATCGTCCTCGCCCAGATAATCGCCGCTCTGCACTTCGATCATGACAAGGTCGAGCACACCAGGATTTTCCAGCCGGTGCTTGTGGCCTGCCGGAATATAGGTGGACTCATTGGTGCTGACAAACAATTCACGCTCGCCGTTGACGACCTTGGCCATACCGCTCACCACGATCCAGTGTTCGCTGCGGTGATGATGCATTTGCAGGCTCAGGCTGGCGCCAGGCTTGACTTCGATGCGCTTGATCTTGAAACGCGTGCTGTCTTCCAGTACCGTGTACGTGCCCCACGGACGGTGCACGGTGCGGTGCAGCTTGTGAGCGTCATGCCCGCGCGACTTCAGGCTGGCATACAAGTGCTTGACATCCTGCGCATGGCGGCGGTCGGCCACCAGCAAGGCATCCGGCGTATCGACGATGATCAGATTATCGATGCCGACGGCGCCGACCAGGCGCTCCTTGCTCTGTATGAAACAATTACTCACGCCATGCAATTGCACTTCGGCATCGACACGGTTGCCATCGGCGTCCGGTTCGATCAGTTCACCCACCGCATTCCAGGAACCGATATCGCTCCAGCCTATGCTGCAGGGCACGACCGCGACCTTGCCCGATTTTTCCATCACGGCATAATCGATCGAATCGTCGGCCACCTGCTCAAAGGCCTGGGCATCGAGTTCAATCTGCTGGAAGTTCTTGCCCTGTGCCGTGCTCGACTGCTCCAGGCATAGACGGGTGGCGGCCAAAATCTCGGGGCAGTGCAACTCCATCTCACTGATCATCGCGCCGGCGGCAAAGCAGAACATGCCGGAATTCCACAGGTAACGACCGCTTTGCAGGTACTCCCTGGCTTTTTCCAGCGATGGTTTTTCAACGAAGCGCAGCACTTTATTGCCTTCGGCCTCGATGTAGCCGAAGCCGGTTTCCGGTGCTTCGGGCTGAATGCCGAAGGTGACCAGCAAGCCCTCGCGGGCCAGCGGCACGGCTTGCGCCACGGCAGCGCCAAACGCCGCCTCGTCATGTATCAAATGGTCGGCAGCCAACACCAGCAGCAAGGCATCTGGCCCATGGGTCGCGGCCACATGCAAGGCGGCGACGGCAATCGCCGGCGCCGTATTGCGTCCGCATGGTTCCAGGATATAACTATTATTGAGGGCCAGACCAGGCTTGCCGGCGACGGCACGGTATTCGTCGGCCGTCTTGAAAAACAATTCGCGATTCGTTACCGTGAGCACTTCTGCAACATCGGGCAATACGGCGCCACGCAACCAGGCTTTTTGCAGCAGGCTGTGACCGTCGGCCAGGCGGATGAAAGGCTTCGGATGCAGTTCCCTGGAGACTGGCCACAGACGCGATCCCGCGCCGCCGCATAATATAGTTGGTATGAGTTTCAATGATGCTCCCTTAATTGCATGCTCGCCGAAGCTTAAACCTCAAATTGTATCCATAACGGACAGAAAGGGGAATTGCTTCGGGCAATCAATTGTAACAATAACAAACACCGGGCATATAGCCCGGGAAATTAGAGTATTTGATCAGGCATCAACTAAATACCGGGAGACGGATGATTCGCCGCAATTATTTCATTTGCTGCTGGCGACGCCGCCTGTGACAGCAACTGGCGCAGCTTGTCCCGCCCCCTTGTCCATGCCCGATGTGCCGTAGTTGCGGCGCATGCGCAGGAAGGGTTCTTCGATGGCGCTATAGCTCAGGGTGGCAAGCGCCCAGGTGGCAGCGTAGCTCAGGACCAGCAGGATGGCCGCATTGAGCCAGACGCCGGGCACGATGGAGACCAGGCCAAACCATTGCTGTAGCAGATGGATCAAGGCCATGTGCAAGAGATAGAACGAGTAGCTGACCTTGCCACCGTGGTTGAGCATGCGCTCCAGCCAGGCTGGCAACAGCGAGCGTTCGCGCGCCAGCCATGCGACGATGAAGCAGGCCCAGCCGCCGCTTTCCAGCATCGACCAGAATATCCAGAACGCCGACTTGGGCGCAGCGCCGAAGGCGGCATAGTGCGACTGCGCCGCACTGTTGCCAAACACCAGCAAGGCTGCAGCCGGCAGCAGCCAGATGGCGTAAGCCTGCAACCTGGCGTGGTGGCGCTGGTAGAGCAAGGCCGCCAGCATACCAATCAAAAATTGATCGAAACGGCCGACGAAGGTGCTGAAATACATCAGCTCGCTATTCTCATTGACCGTATAGGCTGCCAGCTTGAAGAACAACATCAAGGCCAGCAGTTTGAGCAGATAGCGCGGCCCCTGCTCCATGGCAAAGCGGGCCAGGAAGGGGAAAACCATATAAAACAGGAATTCGAGCGAGATGCACCAGGCCGCCCCGGTAACAACCGTGCCCGACGTCGGCGACATGCCGAGGTTGGTGGTGAACAGGTACAAAATATCCTGCGGCTGAAATTTATCGCGGCCGATCGAGGTCGCCAGCAGGAAAATCGTCAGGAACAGGGGAAAAATGCGCAGCAAGCGGTTGCGCACGAAATGGCCATACTCGATGGTGCGCTGGTGCAGCGCGATTTGCATGAACAGGAAACCGGACAGCGTAAAGAACAGGCCGACCCCGGTATGCCCTTCGCTCACCAGGCCGAACCAGGAGCTACCCAGCGCGGCACCGCCAGAACCGCGATAGGCCAGATAGAAATGGAACAGAAACACCAGCATGGCGGCCAGCCAGCGCAATTGATCGATGCGGGGATTATAGGGAAGATTCAGAGATTTCATCAGAACAATACCGGGCTGCTGGGGAACGTCATTATACGGCGCTGTCCACGCCAGCCAGCGAAAAAAACGACCGGCGCCGTCAGCATGGGCGCCGGTCGCTTTTTCACTGTCTACGCCAGGTCCGGCTATTGGCTGATGCTGGGTATCAACGGAAATAGTTGGCGATTTCCGTCACGTCGGCACCGTTCAAGGTACCGGCGGCGGCCTTCAGGCGCACCACACCGAGTAGATAGCTATAGCGCGCCTGCGCCAGGTCGCGCTGGCTGGTCACCAGTTGCTGCTGCGCATTCAGCAGGTCGAGGTTGATGCGCACCCCGCCCTTGATGCTTTGCTCGGTCGCCTTCATCAGCATGGTGCCCGAATCGACCGCCTTGAGCAGCGCGTCGACCTTGGCCATGCTGCTCACCACCACGCTGTGGGCCTTGCGCAGCTCTACCAGCATCCGGTTGGTGCGCACATCGAGCTCGGACTTGTAGCGCTCGGTCGTGGCAACTGCCTGGCGCGATGTCGCACTCACCTGCCCGCCGGAATACAGGGGAATATTCAACTGGAAACCAAGCGAGCGGTTCAGCGTACTCTGGTTAACCGTGGTGATGGAGTCGGAATCGCTGTTGCTGTAGGTCGCAACAAAGTCGAGCCGCGGCATGTGGCCGGCCCGCGCCTTCTGGATTTCCTGCTCGTAGATTTCCACGGTATGACGCGCCGCCCTCAGCTCCGGGTTGTTCGCCATCGCGATAGTGCGCCACTCCTCGTAGCTGGCCGGCAGCAAACGCTCGACTCGGAAATTCGGCGCCAGCGGCGCAAGGTTATCCACTTCCATGCCGACCACGCCTTCGAGCGCGTTACGCGCGGCGGTCACGGCGTCGCGCCCTTCTATCACCTGGGCCTCCGCCAAGTCCAGCCGGGCCTCGATTTCCAGCATGTCGGTCTTGGTCCCCTCGCCTTTTTCAAACATGCGCTTGGTGACCTTCCTGTGCTCTTCAAGTGCATCGCGCTGCGCCAGCACCAGCGCCACCTGGTCACTCGCAAACAGCATGTCGAAGTAGGCGCTCACCACACGCATGGCCACATCGCTGCCGCTGAGTTCGTACTTGGCCTCGGCTTCCTTGCTTTGCGCAACGCCCTGGCGATAGCGCGCCAGCGCGTCCATGGCAAACAGCGGCTGGCGCAGCTGCAGCACGGCGGAACGGCTGAGGTATTGCGGATGGCTCTCTGACTTATACGTGCCCAGGCCCTTGGGCAGGGTCTGGATTACGGTCTGGTCGGCACGATTGCGGCTGCCGCTATAACTTGCACTCAAGCTGGGCAACAGGCCGGCGCGCCCGATGACGCGGCTCTCCTTGCCTGCCTCGCTTTCATAAAAACCCATCTTGTAGGTCGGGTCGTTCTTCAGCGCCGCATCGTATGCCTGCTGCAGATTGAGCGCTGCGGCAGAGCCGGCCCCCATGGCCATCAGGGCGCCAAGGGCACACGCCATGGCGCGCAGGCGAAACTGTTGAGTCGTCTTGGTCAAAATCGGCACGGTTATTCCTCGCTCAGCGACGACTTCGACCGGTCGAAGACAGGCTTCAACAGATAGTTCATCATCGTGCGTTCGCCCGTCTTGACGAACAGCTCCACCGGCATGCCGGACTGAATGGCCAGCTTATGCTTGGCGATCAGCACCGCACCTGCGGGCGTCACCTTGACGCGCACTTTATAGTAGGCAAAGCCGGTGCGCTCTTCGACTGTCCGGTCGGCGGCGACGTTGACTACCTGTCCCGGAATATGCGGCGTGCGGTTGGTATTAAAAGCCGAGAATATCAGCTCCACCGGCAAGCCAGCATGCACCCGGTCCACCAGGTTGACCGGCAATTGGCCCTCGACGACGAAGGGGTCGCCGCTAGGCACGATATCCATCATGCGAAAGCCCGAGGGCACGACGCCGCCGTTGGTGAATACATTCAGACCGACCACGATGCCGTCGACCGGCGCCTTGACATCCGCATTGGCCAATTCATATTCCTGCGCATCCATGCGGCTGGCCAGCGCTTCCGCTTCCTTCTGCACGTCGGTAAGGGTCGTGCGCACTTCTTTTTGATAATCCTGTATGCGCTGGCTGCGGCGCAAGCCGTATTCGATGATCTGGTGCTGTACGCGGCCGATCTGGCCGAGATCGTCCGACACGGAACCATTCACCTGGGCGTAAGTACGCTCGAGTTCGAGCAAGCGGTTGCGGGCCACATAGCCTTCCTTGGCCAGGTCGCGCATGCCGGCCAGCTGCTCCGTCAACATGCCCAGCTGAAGCTTCTTGTTTGCAAGAGATTCCTTGATGCCGGCCAGCTGCTGCGTCAGGCCGGCGACGGTCTGGTCGTACGCGCCCAGCTCATTTTGCAGCGAAGACTGGCGCGAGCTGAACAACTGACGCTGCAAACCCATCACTTCCAGGACCCGCGGATCGTCCTTCTTGGCTAGCAATTCGGCCGGGAAAGCAGGCTGCTTGGCGCCGTCGCGTTCGGCGACCAGGCGCGCCTCGGTGGCGCGCGCCGTCACATACTGGCCACGCGAGATGTCCGTCTGCGACTGTGCCGTCACCGGATTCATGCGCACCAGCACCTGGCCCGCCTTCACCACCGAACCTTCATGCACCAGGATCTCGCGCACCGTGCCACCGGACAAATGCTGCACCGCCTGGCGGTTCGATTCGCTCGCCACCACGCCAGACAGGGGCACGCCCTTGTCGAGCGGTGCAAACAAGGCCCACAGCATGAAACCGCCAAAGCCGAACAGCACCAGGAACCAGCCGAACCTGGTGTAGCTCCTGGCATCGGTATCCACCGTGACCGGCGTGACTTCATGCGTGACGACCTCGGCCGCCTCTGTTTTTTGTTTCATCAAATTGCGCATTATTGATCCTGTTCCGTCGTTACTTGTGCCGCCGCCTGCGCGGCAGCCAGTTGCGCCGCATGCCGATGGGCCGCCTCCTGCTGCGCCAGCGCCACCTTCTGCGCCTGCTCCGTCAATGCCGCCAGCACCTTGTCGGTAGGGCCGAACATCTGCACCTCGCCTTCACGCAACAGCAACAGCTTGGTAGTGGCGCTGATGATGTTGGTACGGTGGGTAATCATGATGATGGTCTTGCCGCGGGCCCGCAGGTCGGCAATGGCTTTCACCAGGGCTTGTTCGCCCACTTCATCCAGATTCGAGTTGGGCTCGTCGAGCACAATCACGGACGGATCGCCATACATCGCGCGCGCCAGTCCCAAACGCTGCTTCTGCCCGCCGGACAGGCCGGCGCCGCCGTCGCCCAAACGGGTGTCATACCCTTCCGGCAGGTGCAAAATCATGTCGTGCACGCCGGCGCGCTTGGCCGCGAGCACCACTTTTTCAGGATCGATGTCGCCGAAGCGGGCGATATTTTCGCTCACCGTGCCACCGAACAATTCAATATCCTGCGGCAGATAGCCCATGTTAGGGCCCAGTTCGGCCTTGTTCCACTGATAGATATCGGCGCCATCGAGACGCACCTTGCCTATTGCCGCCGGCCACACGCCCACCAGCAGACGCGCCAGTGTCGACTTGCCCGAGCCGCTGGCGCCGATGACGCCCAGCACGTCGCCCGGCACGATCGCAAAGTTAATATTCCGGATCACTGCATTGCGGGTGCCTGGCGGCGCGGCAGTCACGCCTTCCACGCTCAGGGCGCCGCTCGGCTTGGGCAAGGGCATGCCAGCATCGCGTGCAGGGTTGTCGCTCAGCAGGCTGGTCAGGCGATCATAGGCGCTGCGGGTGCTGCTGAAGCTCTTCCACACGCCGATCACTTGCTGCACCGGTGCCAGCGCGCGCCCCACCAGGATGGAGGCGGCAATCATCATGCCGGCCGTAATTTTATTTTCAAGCACCAGTAGCGCGCCGAAGCCCAGCACCAGCGACTGCAAGGAAGTCTGCACGAATTTGGTGGCCGCCTGGATCTTGCTGGCCTTCTCGCTGGCCTCGGCCTGCAACTTCAGGAATTTTGAGTGCAGCTTGTACCAGCGCCCCATCAAATTGGGCAGCATGCCCATCGACTCGATCACTTCGGCGTTGCGCAAGTTGTTGGTGGCCAGGGTGCCGGCCTCGATCGCCATGCTGTTTGCAGCCTTGAGCGGGTCCTTGGTGACGCGTTCGTTAACATAGGCCAGCACCACCAGGACCGCCGTGCCACACAGGGCGAAGACACCCAGCTGGGGTTCAAAGAAGAAAATAACGATCAGGTAGACGGGGAACCAGGGCGCATCGAAGAAGGCGAACAGGGCGTTGCCAGTCAGGAACTGGCGCACGCTGGTCAGGTCCGACAGCGACTGGCCGGCATTGGCGCCTGTCTGCTTCAAATTCTGCTCGAAGGCCGCCGTGTAGACGCGCTTGTTGAGCTGCATGTCGAACATGGCACCGACGCGCACCAGGATGAAGCTGCGCACCAGCTCCAGGCCGGCCACAAACAGATACGCCCCCAGCATCAGCAGGGTGAGCATCAGCAGGGTGATTTCGTTGCGGCTGCCCAGCACGCGGTCATAGACCTGCAGCATGTACAGCGACGGAACAAGCATCAGCAGGTTGCTGATGGCACTGAAGACGCCGACCGTGATGAAAGTGCTCTTGAAACCCTGCAGCACACTCGCGAGTTCGGTCTTGGCGTGGGAAATTTTATTGGTCATTTTATCGTGGCAGGTCAGCGGTAAGATACGAGCAGCGGCTCGAAGTACCCAATCATGTCCGGCAGCCTGGCAGCCCGGCTTGGCTGGCCAAAGATTATTGAGCATTGCCATTATCGCTCAAAAACACAAAAATTTGTGATGCACATCACAAATTTTACCCATGAGCAATCGAAATGTCGCCTCTGGAAGACAAAAAACCCCGCCACCTTGCGGTAGCGGGGTTGAGGGATCAGCAAGCCGGCATGGCCGGCCGCTGCTCGCCTACGGCATCACTTATACAGTGACGATGCCGTTTGCGAAGTGCACGTCGGTTGCGTTCACGCCCACCAGGGTGATGGTGATGGTGTCGCCCGATTCCGAACCGTAAGCTGCTTTTTCCACCGTTACGACGGTGTTGGCACCGCTTTGTGCCAGGAAGATTTCCAGCACTGCATTGTTACCAGCAGCTGGCTTGCCAGCGTTCAGCACGTAGTCGCTACCGACGAACAGCATGTCTTTATCATCCAGACCAACAACGGTGCTGTTCACGTCACCTGCGACAAAAATGTCGGCAGCCGAAGTGGCCACGTCAAAGCTCGTCAGGGTAACTGGCTTAGCCAAGCCATGATCAGCGAAGTTTTGCTCAGCAGCAGCGATAGCAGCTTTCAGGCCGTCCATTTCTTTAACCACCGCGTGTGCGGCATCCAGTTTCGCCACGGCTTCCGTCAGCGCTTTGATATCAGCAACAACGTCGGCAGCATCCGCTTTAGCACCGGCCAACGCATCAGCCAATGGATTGACGGTATCGGCAGTGTCAAACGCGGCAAGCTTGGTGTTGAAAGCAGTCACCGCGGTAGCGGCATCAGCAGCAGCCTGGGTCTGGGCTGGAGTAACTGCGGCACCAGCAGCCGTAACAACTGCATCAGCAGCTACTTTTGCAGCGGCCAGGCCGAGGATTTCAGCATTGATCTGCGCTGCAGTTGGATACTCACCAGCAACGATTTTGACGATGGTCATAGCTGCACCGACGTCTACCAATTTAGTACCGGAAACATTAGCATCGAAATCCGAACGATTGACGTCCGCTTGGGCGGCCAGTGCTGCTTTATTGGTCGTGCCTTCCGCCTTGTCAGCAGCTTCTTTGGCGATGCTGGCATTCAGGACAGCGGTGATGCCTGGATTGGTCGTTTCAGTAACGCCGGTTTCCAGTACCAGCTTCTTGGAATCTGCATCAACCTTGATCAGGGTAGCAACCGTACCGTCAGCATTAACAGTAATTGCGCTGTTGTTTACAATGTACGATGCTACAACACCTGCCAGGGATGCTTGGGCAGCAACCGTTGCCTTGTGTGCAGCAGTGTCAGCAGCGGCAGTAACTTCCGCTTTTGCAACATACGTAGCCAAAACTGCATCTTTAGCAACTGCAGTATTGGCGGTAGTGATTGCTTTCTGCGCGTCAGCCAGAGCTTTTGCATTCGAATCAATTTTATCTGCCAACGCAGCTGCCTTGACGCCAGCCGTTTGGCCAGGTGCATTGTAAACACCGCCTACGATCGAGCCAACGCCACCGGGGCCAGTGTCAGCAGTGGTTTCAAGAGCTTTCACTTGCGCTTCGGTCAAGCTGGTCTTCGCATTGTTGTCGCCGTCAGCAGCTGCCAGGAACGTAGCCAGGGCTTCGCCTGCATTGGTCAGCGCGGTCAGCGCGCCAGGCACCGTGAATGGAACGCCAGCCTTAACAACAGCGGCAACTTTTGCGTCCAGGGCAGCTGGTACGATTGCTGCGGTTGCATCTTCAGCGGTCTTGATGGTTGCCAGGAAATCTTTGGCAGCTTTGTTTGCATCCGCGCCGTTGTAGCCAGCTTTTTCAGCATCGGTGTCCAGTGCTGCGGTGAAGCTGGTAGCGACCAGTACTTTGCTGTCGTAAGCAACTTTATCGGTGCCTTGGGCGCCGGCAGCGATTTTGGTCACAGCTTGGTCGATGGTGAATACCTTGTCGCCAACTGCTTTGACCCAGTATGCCAGACCAGGCGCATCAGGAGCGTGGCCAAACAGGTTAGCGTAGATCTGCGAGATCACGCCGGAGGTGTTCACTTGAGCGTATTCGGTCTGGTATTCGGTCGATGCTGCGAATGCGGCGGAAACGGCTGCGGTGCTGCCATTGGCTGCAGTAACTACGCCTTCCCAGTAAGCCAGGCCAGCTGCATCAGCAGGACGGTTGAAGTAAGCGACGTACAGCTTTTGGATTGCATCGGTATAAGTTGCCATGTATTGCTCCTGAGTAGATCAAAAAGATCATTAAGTAAATCGATTCTGCAGCCACACTCTGTGTCTTGCAGCCCAACGTTCCGCATCATGACAGAAGGCAATGCGCATTAATGTGACCACGATCACAAAATGAAAATAAATTTCTCTAAAACATTGGTTTTTTTCGATATTACTATTGGCAATATCAGTAGCAAGGAAAATTATTAATATTAATGCAACTATAGAGTAATCAAAAAGGTGGCGAATACATCGGGGGAAAATCCGCTTGTGACGTGCCATGCCCCAGGGAAACACTCAGCCATGCGCCGCCCATGCATGGATGGGCAAGTGCGTGAGCCGCAACATAAAACACCCCGCAATGAAAAACCCCGAAAGTTGGCGTCCAACTTTCGGGGTTCGGTTTACATGCGCGGCATGCATAATAATGCCGCCGTATGCTGCTTATTGATTTTTAATGCGCCAAGATGTCCCGCCATTAATGGTTCGGCGGGCATCGATGCGCCCGTCAAAGATATACGCGGCGGTACCGCCCTTTTCATTGCTCAATACACCATCGACATTCATATGGCCGGCGCGGCCGTTTGCATCGTCGCCGTACAGCCGGCCATCGGCCGACAGTGCGCCCTGCGCCTGGAACTTGAACGACTCATCCTTGCTGGTCAAATCGAAGGAGGTGGCGAAAGTCTTGCTGCCGAAATTCACGTCCAGGCGGCCATTCGACAGGCTGGCAGCCGCCGTCGTCCGGTTGCCATAGCCGTAGTCGGTATACACATACGCCTCGCTGGCGGCCATGCTGAACCCCACGCTGCCATTTTCGCGCGCCACGTACTCCTTGCCGGGTGTGCGGAACAGGGCAAAATTGCCTTTCACGGCCAGCAGTTCCGAGCGATTGCGCTCCTCGGTCAAGTCGATCGTCGCGGGAGGCGCCCCAATGCGCACAAAACGCCCCCACAGGATGCCACTGTCCTTTTGCGGCACGATCACGGGCGGCACCACGGGTGGCAGCACTGGCGGCAGCACCGGATCAGGCTTATGGCCCGAGTCGACCACCGGTGGCGGCGTCACGACGGGGGGCACAGGCTCCTGCGGCACGCGGGGGACCACGGCCTGGGCCAGGCTTTCATTTTTCTTCGCATCCAGGTTCGGCTCGACCACGATGGCGGCAGGCGCATTCGTCATGGCCCCGCTCTTGGCCAGCGGTTCATCGCTGCGCGGTGGAGCAATGTTGTCGGGACCAACGTTAGCACTCGACATCAATTGCGGCGCACCCTGGCCGCGCTGGATCTGCAGCAGCTGGCCGCGCTGGCTGGCCGACAATTCACGGCTGGCCATCCCCTCGCAAGGGCCGACGCCTTCCCGGCTGCAGGCGCCGGCAAAACCACTGACCACGATGCCGCCGGAAATGACGGCCACGCGCGAGGTGTCCTGGTCGGTAAAGACCGTGAAGTCGGTGCCGCGCACGCCAATCGCGGCCACCGGCGTGTTGAAACGGAAGTTCTGGCGCGCCAGCTTGACGGCGTCGCCCGACTTGCTGCGCGCAACGCCGCTCAGCAACTCCAGCTTGATGCGGGTGTTCTCGGGGGTCTTGGCGTCGATATGGTAAGTCACGATGCGCGCCCGGGTATTCGGGCGCAGGATGAACAGGCCATTGTCGAGCGTCTTGATATAAATAAAGCCATCCGCGCCAGTCGTCAGCAGCTCGCCTTCCTGCACGGCAGCGTCCTGCAGCGCCGGGCGATCCACCACCTGCGCCATCCCGGCAACAAAGATGATCTTGCCCGCTTCCGCGGCGTGGGCTAGCTGCGCGCAAAGCGCAATGCTGGCTGTAACTAACAATTTACGCAACATGAGTTCTCCATTTTCCCCATTATCCGGCCTGCCGGGAATTAGATCAGTGATGAGGATCACATTTTATCGAATTCCCCAGGCCTGTGCCCGCAGTTACAATTTGTATCAACTGCTGCAACTGCTATGTGGCAGCGGACACAACACGATATACTTACTATTTATTCACTGCAAGTGTACCCGCACTTTCCCGGCCAGACGTGCTCGATCCCCGCCCACCTTCCCCTGCCATACGACGCACCGCCCGCCCAGGCCTGGTCCGCTCGGCCATCGCCCTGCTGGCCATCCTGCTGACGATCTGGGCGCAATGGGGCAGCACACCCAGCGCCTCCGTGTTTGCCAATGAATGGGTGCGCGATTTTTTCGTGCGCCTGCAGGCCAGCAAGGCGCCCGAGCCGCGCATATTGGTGGTCGATATCGATGAGGCCAGCCTGGCCAAGCTGGGGCCATGGCCCTGGCCGCGCGACCGCCTGGCCGAACTGGTCGAAACCTTGTTGACACATTACAGTGCGCGCGCAGTGGCGCTCGATATCGTCCTGCCCAAACCTTCGGAGGGCCAGGGCGACCAGCGCCTGGCACTCTTGGCCCAGCACGGCCCGCTGGTGCTGGCGCAGATGTTCGATTACAACTTTGGCCGTCCCGAGCCGGTGCGCGACGGCCAGCCAGCCGGCGCCAGCACCCGCTACCCCGGCGGCCAGGTGCAGGCTGCCGGCTACATCGCCAACCATCCAGGCCTGGCACAGGCTCGCCACGTCGGCAATATCGGCTTCATTCCGGACGCCGACGGCGCACTGCGCCGCGTGCCGCTGATGACCACCCTGGAAGGCCAGCACTACCCCGCACTGGCGCTGGCCATCGTCAACTGCTGCCAGGGCGGCGGCGCACTGGCGCTGCCGGACACCGGCCTGATGCGCGTAGCCTACAAGCGCGACTGGAGCGCCTACACCGTGGTGTCGGCCGCCGACATCCTCGACCAGGCGATCGATCCGGCCAGCGCCGCCGGCCGCCTGGTACTGGTGGGTTCCTCCTCGCTGGGCATAGGCGACCGCGTCATCACCCCCTTCCATGGCGACCGCCCCGGCCTCGGGGTACAAGCCGCCGCGCTTTCCACCTTGCTGGACCAGCAAGCCGGACTGGCGCCGGCGCCCTGGCCCGGTCGCCTGCTGGGCGTCCTGTTTGCCATTGTCGTCACGCTGGGCGCCAGTTACGCCTTCCCGCGCCTGTCGGCAACCTGGAGCGTCGGCTTGCTGGGCGGCGCATCCGTGCTGTGGCTGGCGCTCGCGTATGTCATCAACCCCCACGACCCGGACTTTTCAACCACCGGGCCGCTCGCCACGAATCTGTTCCTGCTGACGTTTGCCGTTCCCTACCATTGGCAGCTGAGCCAGCGCAAATCGCGCTACCTGCTCGATACCCTGCGACTCTACGTGGCGCCGAAAGTGGTCGAGCAGCTCATGCGCAGCGATGTGAAGGACCCGCTCAAACCGCGCCTGCTGGACGTGACCACCCTGATTGCCGACATGGAAGGCTACACCACCCACGTCGAATCGCTGCCGGTGGAAGAAGCGGCCCGGCTGACGCGCGACTTTCTCGATTGCCTGACCGCTCCCGTGATCGACCAGCAAGGCACGCTGGACAAATACACCGGCGATGGCCTGGTGGCATTCTGGGGCGCACCCTTGCCGATCGAACACCACGCCGACCTGGCGCTGGACGCGGCGCACGAGATCCTGCGCCGCGTAGCAGGCCTGAGCGCCGAACGCTGCCTCAACGGACACCCGCCCCTGCGGGTGCGCATCGGCATCGAAAGCGGACGGGCCATGGCCGGCGATTTTGGCACCTCATTTCGCAGCATTTATACCGCGGTCGGCGACAGCGTCAACACCGCCTCGCGCCTGGAACAGGCGGCGCGCGACTTCAGCCATGACATCATCATCGGCACCGGCACGGTCGAGCGCGCACGGCGCCACCGTTTCATCGTGCTGGGTGAACGCATATTGCGTGGCAAAGAAAAACCAATTACCTTATACACTCTTGATTTGAGCATGGCACCTGCCCTTCCCATACCCCCTGCCCCCCGTATTACCCAAGGCATCACGCCTGCCAGCAGTAGCAACAGCATGGACGACGCAGCATGAGCCTTCGGCGCGGCGTACTGCCGTCCGTCCTGGCCTTGTTTTGCATGCTGCTTGCCGTCCCTGCAGTCGCGCAGGAGCCGCCGCCGGCCCACTCCGATCCGTATCAGGAAGCGCTGCAATCGCTGTCCGAGGGACGCAAGAATGATGCATTGAAGCAATTCCAACGTGCCATCGACGAAGAGCCGATGCACGCCGGCGCCATGCTTGAAATCGCGCTGATCCAGTGCAGCATGGGCAATATCAGCGAAGCAGAACGCCTGTTTTTGGAGATCGAACTGCGCTTCAGTCCGCCGCCCGGCATCATCGAACTGATCACCACGGAACGCCGTACCGGCTGCCACGGCAGGCCGGCGCTATCCTCGTCGTCGTTCATCTTCGGGCGCGGCTTCGACCAGAATGTTAACCAGGGCGCAACGAACCCCTATTACTCCAATGTGCAGGGCGAGTTGATGTTGCTGACCGATTTCCTGCCCAAGTCCGACCAGTACAGCTTGCTTGGCGCCGACTACATGCGCGAAATCACGCCCAACGGCAGCATCGGCTTCGCCCAGTTCCAGAGCCGCCGCAACGATACACTGCGGCAGTACGACAGCACTTCGCTGTACTTGGGCGTGGAGTCGCCCTACCGCCTCGGGCGCTGGACCGCCCGCAGCACGGCCATGCTCGGCCTCACTACCCTGGGCGGCAGCCTGTACCAGCGCCAGGCCCAGTTGCAGGCCCGCATCGTCCCGCCGCTGCCGCTGCCCGACAGCCTGCAGGTCACGCTGATGGGCGGCATCACGCATATCCAACACGTAACATTGGCCAACTTCGACGCCAACACCTTCGAGCTGCGCGGCCAGCTCAGCTACCGAAAAGACGATTTGTACGGCAACGCCAGCCTCGCTTATGTGCAGGACCGTGCGGTCAGCGACCGGCCGGGCGGCGACCGCCGCGGCATGGCGCTGAACCTGCTGGGGCGCCGCCTGCTGTGGGCCAGTTGCATCGGCGAGATGGCATACGTCTACCAAAAGTGGGACAGCGAACTGCCCTACGCGCCGGGCATGATCAATGAAGTGCGGCACCAGGCTACCCACGTCATGCGCGGCACGCTGATCTATCCGCTCGGCAAAAATCAAGCCCTGCAACTGGAAGCGCGCTTCGTGCGCAACAATAAGGATATTTCACTATTCCAGTACAACAACCGGCAACTGCAATTGAGCTACCAGTGGCAAAGTCCTTGAACGTATACAATCAGGCCTGTTCAATCTTTTGATCTGGAATGCAATGCACTGGGAATTGATGCTGTTCATCGCCATCGCTGCTGCCATGTCGGCAGGCTGCCTGGTGCCGAACCGCTGGCTGCCGCCTTTGCCTAACGATAAACTGATGCACTTCGCCGGCTTCGCCCTGCTCAGCGCGATTGCCGCGCGCATCGCCAGTGGACCGGGCGAAACGGCGCTGTGGCTGCTGGGCCTGCTGATCGCCGGCTGGCTCATCGAATGCCTGCAGGCGCTGGTACCGACCCGCGCCTTCTGCTGGAAAGACATACTGGCGAACACGGCCGGCATTGCCCTGGTGGCTATCGTCGTCGCATGCTGCAGCCTGTTCGCGTAATGCGGCATGGCGCCTTGCGCCTGCGCCGCCCCTTTGATACCTGACACGACACCTATGACACTTCGGAAGCTGGATGCAAACGCACTGAACAATGAAGCAAGCGGCACTGCTGCGCCGGAAGAACAGCGCCACATTCAAATTCACCTGCGCAAGATCCCGCTGCTGGCCGAACTCAGCGAGGACGAAATCACCCTCGTCAAGAGCGAGGTGCGCATCCGCCACTATGCCAGGCGCGAAGTGGTGTTGCACAAGGGTGGCAGCGGCGATGGCCTGCTGTTCCTGCTGTCGGGCCAGCTGCAAGTCATCGACGTGACCGAAGATGGGCGCGCGGTCGGCCTGCGCATGCTGGAGCCGGGCGACTTTTTCGGCGAAATCGCCCTGATCAACAATTCGACGCGTTCCGCCTCGGTGCTGGCGATGAGCCCGGTGCTGGTGGCCTTCCTGCCGGCGCCGACCGCGATGCACCTGTTTTCGCATTCGCCATCGGTGGCCAAGCAGATGCTGAAATACCTGGCGCAAAAAATCCAGCGCGACTCGGAATTTCGCGCGCTGCTGAGTATCAGCAACACGGCCAGGCGCATCTATGCCTACCTGGCACTGATGCAGACGACGCAGCCGGACGGCATCGTGGTGGAAAACCTGCCTACCCACCAGGACATTGCCAACATGATCAACACCAGCCGCGAAACGGTCACCCGCGCGCTGCTGATGCTGGTACAGCAAGGTATCGTGCAAAAAGAGGCGCACCGACTCTTCATCAAAGACCCCGACGCCCTGAAAAAACTGGTGCAAGGAGGGTAATTTCTTTGCAAGAAGGTATTGCGCCGGTATCCGGGCACTGGGGTGGGTACGGTATAATTCCGCTCTTATCAATTCTAGGGTGCTGCCTGCCGTAACGGTAGCGCAATTTTCTCCATGGTGACAGTTTTAGCGGCATTGCCGTCCAGCCGGCTGCGGGGCTGGGCATGATTCCCAGCACGATGCTGCGGGCCCTGTGGTCGTATCGCGGCTTCGTCATCGGCAGCGTAAAGCGTGAATTCCAGTCCAAATACCGTCAAGCGATGCTGGGTGCGGCCTGGACCGTACTGAGCCCACTGGCTCTGATCCTGGTGTACACCCTGATCTTCTCCCAGGTAATGCATAGCAGACTGCCCGGCGTCACCTCTGAATTTGGCTACAGCATCTATTTGTGCGCCGGCATCCTGACCTGGGGCCTGTTTTCCGAAATCGTCACGCGCGCCCAGAACATGTTCCTGGAGCACGCCAACCTGCTCAAGAAAATCAGTTTTCCGCGCATTTGCCTGCCCGTCATCGTGGTCCTCAATGCCGGCCTCAACTTTGTCATCATCTTCGCCCTGTTCGTCCTGTTCCTGATTTTCTCGGGTCAATTTCCAGGCTGGATTTTCATTGCCGTAGCGCCCGTGCTGCTGCTGCAGATCCTGTTTGCCATCGGCCTGGGCATGGTGCTGGGCGTGCTCAATGTATTCTTCCGCGACGTCGGCCAGTTTTTTGCGATCTTCATCCAGTTCTGGTTCTGGCTGACGCCTATCGTGTATCCGGCGTCTATCCTGCCGCCGGAAATGCGCCATTACCTGGCCTGGAATCCGATGGCCGCGATCACCCAGGCTTACCAGACGATACTGGTGACAGGCCAGGCGCCCGATTGGGGCAGCCTGCTGCCGGCCGCCATCTGCGCCGTGCTGCTGTGCGTGCTGGGCATGCAATTATTCCGCAAACGTGCCGGAGAAATGGTGGATGAACTCTGATGGGCTCGATAACAGTCAGTCACCTGGGCAAGGCCTACAAGCAATATCCCACGCGCTGGTCGCGCCTGGCCGAATGGCTGCTGCCGTTTCGCGGCCCGCGCCACCAGCTCAAGTGGATTTTGCAAGACATTAATTTCCACGTTGCGCCGGGTGAAGCCGTCGGCCTGATCGGCATCAACGGCGCCGGCAAGAGCACGCTGCTGAAACTCATTACCGGCACCACCCAGCCGACCACCGGCAGCGTGACGATGCAGGGCCGCGTGGCGGCGCTGCTGGAACTAGGCATGGGTTTTCATCCGGACTTTACCGGTCGCCAGAACGTCTACATGGCCGGCCAGCTCCTGGGCATGTCGGTCGACGAGATCACCCGTTTGATGCCGGAGATCGAGGCCTTCGCCGAAATCGGCGACTATATCGACCAGCCGGTGCGGGTCTATTCCAGCGGCATGCAAATGCGGGTGGCGTTTTCCGTGGCCACCGCGCGCCGTCCCGATATTTTGATCGTGGACGAGGCCTTGTCGGTCGGCGATACGTATTTTCAGCACAAGAGCTTTGAGCGCATCCGTCAGTACCGGCGCCTGGGCACCACGCTGCTGCTGGTGTCGCACGACAAGCAAGCCATCCAGTCGGTATGCGACCGCGCCATCCTGCTCGATGGCGGACGGCTGGCGCGCGTGGGCAAGCCGGAAGAGATCATGGATTATTACAACGCCATGATCGCCGAGCGCGAGAACCAGACCGTGCGCGTCAATGAACGGGCCGACGGCAAGGTGCAGACCATTTCCGGCACTGGCGAGGCCAGCGTGGCCGATATCGCCCTGCTCGACGAGCATGGCGCGCGCGTCGAAGTGGTGGACGTCGGCAGCACCGTGACGCTGGAAGTGACGGTGCAGGCGCATGCCGATATCCCGCGCATGGTGCTGGGCTATATGATCAAGGACCGTTTGGGCCAGGCCATGTATGGCACGAATACCCACCTCAAGCAGATGCCGCTCGAAGAGGTCAAGGCCGGCGCGCGGCTGCGCTATTGCTTCGCGTTCGCGATGAACCTGGGGCCGGGCACGTATTCGGTCTCGACCGCCATCGTCAGCACCGACACCCACCTGGTCAACAACTATGAATGGCGCGACTTGGCGCTGGTATTTACCGTGATGAACATGCACCGGCCGCACTTCGAAGGTACGGCCTGGATAGACCCTACTGTCAATATCGTCCACCTATGACCTTCCTCACCTACGCTCAAAACTTCGAAGACGTGCTGCTGTGGCGCGCCCTGCAGCACGTCAAGAACGGCTTTTACATCGACGTTGGCGCCAACGACCCGGTGCTGCACTCCGTGACCAAGGCCTTTTATGACCATGGCTGGAGCGGCATCAACATCGAGCCGATGCCGTCCTACCACCAGGTGTTCGAGCAGCAGCGTCCGCGCGACATCAACCTGGCCGTGGCGGCCGGCGCCGCAGCCGGCGAGATCACGCTGTTCGATGTGCCGGCCATGAACGGCTGGGCCTCGACCGACAGCGCCGTGGCGCGCGAGCATATCGCCGAAGGCTACGCCGTGGTGGAAACGGTGGTGCCGCTGCGCACCCTCAGCGATATCTGCGCCGAACACGTGCGCGGCACCATTCATTTCCTGAAAATCGATGTCGAAGGCTTCGAGGGCGAAGTGCTGCGCGGCTTCGACCTGCAACGCTGGCGCCCGTGGGTGCTGGTGATCGAGGCGACCCTGCCCGGCAGCCGCGTGAGCAACCACGCCGACTGGGAGGCTCTGGTCACCGACCACGCTTACCATTACGCTTATTTCGATGGCTTGAACCGCTATTACGTGGCCGACGAACAGCGCGCCCTGCTCAACGTGCTCAATCTGCAGGCCAATGTCTTCGATGACTTCATCAGCTATCACCTGGACGCGGCCTGGAAGGAAAATACCCGCATTACCACGGTGGCGCAGCAGGCCCAGCTTGCAACAGCCGAGGCGGTGGCGCTGCGCGCGCAAGCCGAGCAGCAAGCGGCCGCGGCAATCCAGGCACAGCTCAGCGCGGGCAACGCCATTGCCTCGCTTGGCCAGGCCGTCAATACGCTCGAGAGCGTGCTGTCACAGGCGCAGCAGCGCCTGGAGACAAGCGAACGCGAAGCGGAGCAGCTGAAGGCCCGTGTCGCCGCCTACCAGCAAATGGAACAGTGGGCCAACGGCCTGCAACAGCGTTTGGTGCAGATCGAAACGAGCTTGACCTGGCGCGCCATACTGTCCCTGCGCCACGTGACGCAACTGCCGCGCAAGCTGTATGCGCGCAGCCGTAACGGCGCCCGCCTGGTGCTGCGCCGCATCAGCAGCAATGAAAGAGCGCGGCGCTTGCTGATGCCGCTCAAGAAGCGTTTCCCCGCTGTCACCGAGCGCTTGATGCAAATCAGCCGCCAGCAGGCCTCGCCGCAAGCAAAAGTACCGACCCAGGCTGCCCATCTGGCCGTTCCAGCCGAACTGGCAGCACTGCCGCTGTCGGTGCGCGCCGTGCTGGCCGACTTGGCCTCGGCCATGCACTCTTCTTCACGATAATTCATTATGCGTCTCGTCATCGATTTGCAAGCCTGCCAGGACGGCAGCCATACCCTTCCATCCAGCCCGGCAGCGCAAGCGCTGGCCCAGGCGCAGGAACTGGCCCGCAGTGCCGGCACGCACGAGGTCTGGATCGTGCTGCAGGCAGGCCAGCCTGACCAGCTGGAACAATTGCGCGCCGCGTTCAGCGGCCTGTTGCCCTCCGGACAGGTGCGCACTTACGATGTGCCGCTGACGAAAGATGCCACGCCGTGGCAGCGCCGCGCAGCCGAACTGGTGCGCGACAATTTCCTGCTTGGGCTGGCCCCCGACCTGGTCTATACACCAGCCCTGTTCGAGTCCGACAGCGGCACGCCGGTGTGCGCGGCGCGTCCGCTGGCCGGCCTGCGGACCGTCTTCAGCCTGGAATCGGACACGCTGCTGGCCGCACCGAAGAACGCCAATGCGGCGCAGCTCGAATCCTGGCAGCGCCTGCAGACCAGTTTGCGCACAGCCGACTTGTTGCTCGCAGCCACGCCGGCACTGGCCCAGCGCTTGCAGACGGCTTGCGACAAGCAGCCGCAGCAGCTTGCAGTGCTGCCCGCCACGCCACAGCTATGGCAGTTGTTTGACGCCGTCGCCGCACAACCCTCGCCTGCCGAAGCTGCCACGCGCCGGCCGCGCCTGGCCTACCTGTCGCCACTGCCGCCGGAACGCTCCGGCATCGCCGACTACAGCGCCGACGTCATTCCGGCGCTGGCGCAATACTATGACATCGAACTGATTGCGGAACAGGACAGTATCAGTGACATAGCCCTGAGTGCCAACTTCCCGCTGCGCACCCCCACCTGGTTCGACGAGCACGCCCACGAATTCGACCGTATCGTCTACCACTTCGGCAACAATCACATGCATCGCTACATGTTCGACATGCTGCAGCGGCATCCGGGCGTGGTGATCCTGCATGACTTTTATCTGTCGGGCGTGGTCGACCAGATGGAGCGCGGCGGCTATCAGGACAGCGCCTTTTTCCAGGCGCTGTACCAGTCGCACGGCTACAAGGGCTTGCTGGAACAGCAGCGCCTGGGACGCAACGATACGATCTGGGCCTTTCCAACCAACAAGGCGGTACTCGACCAGGCCGCCGGCGTCATCGTCCATTCCGCATTCGCCTGCCAACTGGCGGCACGCTGGTATGGCGCCGACTACCCTGCCCAATGGCGCACGGCGCCGCTGCCGCGCCGTCCGCTGGCACAACAGATAGGCGCCAGCACTGCCGAACGCCGCGCTGCGGCGCGCAGCCGCCTGGGGCTGGGCCCGAACGACTTCGTCGTATCAACTTTCGGCATGCTGGGGGCGACCAAACTCAATGCGGAATTGATCGCCGCTTTCGAAGCGTCGCCGCTGGGCAGCGACGCGCATTGCCGCCTGCTGTTCGTGGGGCAGAACGCCAGCACCGATTACGGCTACGATATCGAACGGCAGATCGCCAGCAGCCCCGCCCGCGAACGCATCGGCATCACCGGTTTCGTCAGCGCCGAGCAGTATGCGGACTACGCCGCCGCTACCGACATCGCGGTCCAGTTGCGCAGCATGACGCGCGGCGAAACCTCGGCCGCCATCCTCGACTGCATGCTCTACGGCGCGCCGACTATCATCAATGCCCACGGCGCCGGCGCCGAGCTGCCCGACAGCGCACTGTTAAAGCTGCCGGACGCCTGTAGCGTGGCCGAGCTGAGCGCTGCGCTGGCGCTGCTGCACGGCGATCCCGCCCTGCGCCAGCGCCTGGGCGAAGCCGCCGCCGGACTGATACGTAGCGACCATTCGCCGGCCGCCGCCGCACATTGCTACCACGAGGCGATAGAACATTTTGCCATGCAGCATACGCGCAGCCGCTACCGCGCGCTGACCCTGGCGCTGGCGCGCGTGGCCACACCTGCGCCGGGCCCGGCGGAGCTGCTGTCCGCCGCCCGGGCGATTGCCTACAATCAAGCACCGACGGCGCCGCGACAGCTCTTCGTCGACGTCTCCGCGCTGATGGATACCGACTTGAAAACGGGCATCCAGCGCGTGGTGCGCAGCGTGTTGCAAGTCTTGATCGATCAGCCGCCGCCCGGTTACCGCGTCGAGCCCGTGTATGGCAATGGCGGTAATCGCCCATATCGCTATGCGCGCCGCTTCACGCTGGAGCTGCTCGGCGTCAGCGAGTTGCAAATGGAGGATGCGCCGATCGAGGCCCGCCACGGCGATATCTTCCTCGGACTCGACCTGTTTACCAATGGCACGTCGCAGAATCGCCAGTTATTGCTCGACATGCGCAAGCGCGGCATCGCCGTGTATTTCGTGGTGTATGACATTTTGCCGATGCTGCGGCCGGAATGGTTCCCGCACGGCACCGAGGATTATTTCGGCATTTACCTGGACACCGTGACGCACGCCGCCAATGGCATTATCTGCATTTCGCGCGCCGTGGCCGACGAGTTGGCGGCCTGGACGGCAACGCGCCCGCAGCTCCGCCGCGCGCCGCTGCAGCTCGGCTATTTCCATCTGGGCGCCGACATCGATGCCAGCAAGCCCAGCTTTGGCCTGCCGCCGAATGCCGACCACGTATTTGCCAGCGTGGCGGCGCGCCCCAGCGTGCTGATGGTCGGCACGCTCGAACCGCGCAAGGGACACGCCCTGGCCCTGGCCGCCTTCGACCTGCTGTGGGAACAGGGCGAGCAAGTCAATCTGGTGATCGTCGGCAAGGAAGGCTGGATGGTCGACGCCCTGGCGCAGCGCCTGAAGCAGCATCCCCAGCGCGAACAACATCTGTTCTGGCTGCCCGGCGTGTCCGACGAAATGTTGCAGCGCCTGTACAAGGAAGCCTCCGGCCTGCTGGCGGCGTCCGAGGGTGAAGGTTTTGGCCTGCCGCTGATCGAAGCCGCACAGCAAGGCATTCCCATCCTGGCGCGCGACTTGCCCGTGTTCCGCGAAGTGGCGCAGGGACATGCCAGCTATTTTACGGCGGCGACACCGGCCGAACTGGCGGCCACCCTGCACCAGTGGCTTGCTGCACTACAAGCGGGCACGGCGCCGGATTCACGCGCCTTGCCCTGGCTGACCTGGCACGACAGCGCCCAGCAACTGCTGGACGTGGTGCTGCAGCAGCAATGGTATAAGGAGTTGCCAGGCGGCAGCGATACCACGCACTAGCGCTATGGTGCAGCCAATTGCGATTATACTTTCTCATTTAACAATATAAGCGTTCGGCTCCTGGCATCTCCGCCAGGCCGGCGCTCATTGCAAAGCCACATGTCCTCAAACGAATCAAGCACCCTTCCCGCCACCAGTTCCGCCACCTCCCCGCCGCTGGTGGTAGACCTGGACGGCACACTGATTTATTCCGACTTGCTGTGGGAAGCCATGCTGCTGTTCATGAAGCAGCATTTCTGGAAAGTCTGGCGCCTGCCGTTCTGGCTGCTGCGTGGCAAGTCCGGCTTCAAGCAGCAACTGGCACTGCATATCGCATTTGATCCTGCCACGCTGCCTTACGACCAGGGCTTGCTGGCCACGCTGGCCGAACAGCGCCAAGCCGGCCGCCGACTGGTGCTGGCCACGGGTTCGCAGCGCCGCTTCGCTGAGCAGATCGCAAGCCATACCGGCCTGTTCGACGACGTGATGGCGACCGACGACGAAGGCGTCAACCTGACCTCGCACAACAAGGCCGACGCGCTGACGGCACGCTACGGTCCGCGCGGCTTCGATTACATCGGCAACTCGCCCGTCGACGTGCCGGTCTGGCAAGCCAGCCGCCAAGCCTACAGCGTCACCATGAAACCGTTCGCTCTGGGCGGCGGCACCGCCACGACGCACATGGGCACCCCGCGCAAGCCGGTCATGCGCGCGCTGCTGAAAGCCATGCGGCCGCGCCAATGGCTGAAAAACCTGCTGGTATTTCTGCCGATGCTGGCCGGCCATGCGCTGGACCTGCCCACATTCTTGCAATCGCTGCTGGCCTTTGTCGCGTTTTCGCTGTGTGCATCCAGCGCCTATCTGCTCAACGATGCGCTCGATGCCCACGACGACCGCCTGCATCCGACCAAATGCAAGCGCCCGATTGCCGCCGGCACGCTGCCATTGGCGCTGGCGATGATCAGCAGCCCGCTGCTGGCGCTGGCCGCGATACTACTGTGCGCCACCTTCAATCCGCTGCTGCTGGCCGTGGTGCTGGTGTATTTCGTCGCCACGCTTTCCTATTCCTTCGTGCTGAAGCGCTTGCTGATGATCGACATCGTCACACTGGCACTGCTGTACACGGTCCGCATCCTGGGCGGTGCTGCCGCAACGCAGATTGAACCGTCGTTCTGGCTACTGGCATTTTCCTTCTTCCTCTTTCTGTCCCTGGCGCTGCTGAAACGATATAGCGAACTGTTCAATCTGAAGCGCCAGGGCAAGGATAAAACCAGCGGCCGCGGCTACTCGGTGGCCGACAAGCCCGCCATAGGCGCCATGGGCATCAATAGCGGCATGTTATCGGTGCTGATCTTCATGCTGTACATTAATTCGCCGAACGTGCAAAAACTGTACCCCAGCCAGCACTGGCTGCTGGCTGTCGTACCCCTGCTGGTGTACTGGCTGGGCCGCCTGTGGACGCTGGGCTTTCGCGGCCAGGTCAATGAAGACCCGGTCCTGTATGTCAGCAAGGATGCGGTCTCACTGGTCGTGATCGGCCTGTGCATACTGTTCGTTGCCGGCGCCGCATTCTGACCTCCTCACTCACCATCGATTCCAACCATGTCCTCAAATCTGAACGGCTACCTGTGGTGCGGCTTGGCCGCCGTCGCCAGCGCCCTCGCCACCCTGCTGATCAAGCTGTCCGCCCATGCCGGCGTCGGCTGGACCCTGGCCCGCATGGGCTGGCTGGGCGGCGCCTGCACTACCTATGCGCTGGGCTTTGTCTGCTATTCGATCGCCCTGCAGAAATTGCAGATCAGCCTAGCCTACCCGGTGATGACCGCCGCCACCATGTGCCTGGTGGCGCTGATCGGCGCCACGCTGCTCAATGAGCCGCTGCATGCCGGCAAGCTGGCCGGCATGGCCCTGATCGCGGCCGGCGCCTTCATTCTGACGCGCTAAACCGGCTGCGTTAACCTGTGCAGGCGTCGTCATGACCCGCAATACCGGCATGGCCGCCTCGATGTCCGCCTGTACGATTGAAGACTGTCCGCGGCTGCCAAATTTACTGCCTGCATCGACATACATGCTATTTGTGCAATACACTGACGGCACCCTAACGACCGGGTCCGTCCCGACCTTTACTTTGGAGATAATGTGACGTTCAACAAATTGTCCGCCGCCTGGTGGCGTTTTGCTTTCCTGCTCGCCTTGCTGCTGAGTGCTTTGCTCATCAGCACCGAAGCTCAGCATCGTGGCGATGCGGTCGAGTATTCCCTTGTCACCGTTGCCCTGGCCACCCACGGTACGCCGGACGTGCGCCCGAGCGACATCACTCTGGCCAGGTCATTAGCGCCCGCCCTGCAAGGCGTGTACGACCTCGTCGAACCCGGTCTGCGGCAAAACGGCAAGGATCTGTATCCCGCCTTTGCCATTGGCAAGGATGGCAAAGCCTATTCCATCCATTTTTTTGGCTATTCACTGCTGGCCGCGCCGCCGTTCAAATTGCTGCATGCGCTGGGCCTGCCTCCCTTCAAAGCCTACCAAATCATCAACCTTGGCATGGTCTTCGTGCTCGGTCTGAGCCTGTTCCGCCTGTTCGGCTCGGCGCCCAGGGCGCTGCTGGGTGTGCTGCTGTTCATGCTGTGTGGCGGCTGGCACTATGGCGGCTGGGGCAGCCCCGAATGCCTGAGCGCAGCGGCGCTGCTGGCGGCGCTGATCCTGTATTGCGACGATGCGCCCATCGCAGGCGGGGTGCTGGCCGGCCTGGCTTCACTGCAAAATCCGACCATCGTATTTTTCTTCGCTTACGCTCCCCTGTTGCGCGCCGGCCTGCACTATCGCGCCGATGCTGGCTGGCGCGTCAGTCTGCGCGCCATGCTGCAGCGGCGGTATCTGCTGGGCCTGGCGATCGGCGTCTTGCTGGCCCTGCTGCCGGTGCTGTGGAATCTGTATCAATTTGGCGTGCCTAGCATCATTGCCCAGCGCGCTTCCGACCCAGCCCTGATCAGCTTGATACGCCTGCATTCCTTCTATTTCGACCTGAACCAAGGCATGATTATGGGCATCCCCGGCGTAATGGCCATGCTCTTGCTCTGGGGCTGGCGCAAGCTGGCAACCGGGCAAATAGTTCACCAGGCGCTGTTACTATTGAGCTGCGTGCTGTTTACCATGGCGCTGGCGATACCGGCGATGGCCATACACAACTGGAATTCGGACGCTGCCGGCGTCATGCGCTACGCCTTCTGGGCCAGCATGCCCTTCCTGTTCGCCCTGTTCTGGCGTTTGCGCACGCTCCCTCGCTGGCCGGTGGCGCTACTGTTCGGCGTCGTTCTGGTGCAGGCCGTTTGCACTGCCGAAGCCAAACGCTATAACTATGTCGAACTGAGCCCGCTCTGCAAATGGATCATGCAGCGGGCGCCCGGCCTGGTGAATCCGGAACCAGAAATCTTTGTCGAGCGTAGCGGACATCTTGAGACCTACCTCCAGCAGGAGCTGATCTATACCTTCAATTTCGGCGGCCGCGCCATCAAGACCCTGTACAACCCGGCCAACACGAAAGTCGACGAGCAGCTATGCGGTACGGGCAATAGGCTGGCGAGCGACAATCATTACCATGATACGGATCGGCAGTGGCGCTACATCAATGGCCCTGTGCGTTGCCAGAATGGCGCAGTGTCGCATCAATGAATCGCCATTCAAACAGCACTGTTGCGATGACCGCTTGAACACACAGCAGTCATGGCTTGAAAGCGGCGCGGTCTACGGCTATCGCAAGGTATCCGGCGACCTGCGCGAGCTGGGCGAGCGATGCGGCATCCATCGCGTTCCCGCATCATGCGCTCAGCGGAGCTGACGCTCTCAGACCGGATACGGCAAGCGCCAGTGGCAAGGCGGCGGCGTGCCAAGCATGAGCCGGCGTGGCAACTGCCATGGCAATGCTGTCGCTGAAAGCTTTTCCAGCGTATCAAGCGCAAGACCCATGCAACCCGGGACGACGCCAGGCAAGGCATCTTCGACTATATCGAGATGTTCTACAATCCGAAGCGCCGTCATGGATTGCATGACAGGCTTTGGTCCGCAGAGTTTGAGCGTAGGCATTTTGAACGGCTCGCCAGTGTCAGGCAAACTCGTGGCGATCACCGGCCGGTAGCACAGGCTGCGCCGGACACGCGGGCGCTATTGTCCACCAGCGGACCAGCCGCCGCCCATGGCCCGGTACAGGTCGACCGAAGCGACGAGGATGCGCGTTTTCAGCTGCAGCAAGCCCACGTCGGCGCTGTACAGGGTACGCTGCGCATCGAGTTCTTCCAGGTACGATGCGTAGCCATTGCGGTAGCGGTTATGCGCGATGCGCAGGGTATCAGCCGCCGTGGCGCGGCGCGCGTCGTTTTCCACGGCTTGCTGCTGGAGCCGATAGATGGCACCCAGGCTGTTTTCCGTTTCGGCGAAAGCATTCCTCACCACGTTTTCATAGGTATACACGAGCTGGTCGCGCTGCGCGCCGGCCGCATCCGTCTGCGCCTGCACCCGCCCGCCGTCGAACAGGGGGCCGGCCGCCAGCGCCGTCAGCCGCCACAGCGCCATCGGCGCATGCAGGAAATCAGTCAAGGTGGTGGCTTGCCCGCCGCCGGTCGACGTCAGCTTGAACGAGGGCAGCAGCTGGTCGCGCGTGGCTGCCAGGCTGGCATTGGCGGCCGCCAGATTGTGTTCCGCGCGCGCGATGTCGGGCCGCCGGCGCAGCAGTTCGGAAGGCAGGCCGGCCGGCACGCCAGGCGCCGACAGTTCGGCCAGCGGCAAGCCGCGCGCGATGGGGCCGGGATTGCCACCGACGAGGACGGCCAGCGCGTTTTCCTGTTCAAAAATCTGCCGCTGCAGCTGCGGCACCTGTTCGGCCGCCGCATGGTATTCCGATTGCGCCTGCAGCCATTCCAGCCGCGAGCTGTAGCCCACCTCGAACTGCTTGCGCGCCAGCTCGCGCGACTGTTCGCGCAGTTGCAGGGTCGATTGCGTCAGCGCCAGCTGCGCGTCGAGTCCGCGCAGGTTCAGGTAGGCCGTGGCCACGCTGGCGGCGATCGACAGGGCCGCCGCATCGAGGCTGGCCTGCTCGGCGCGGTAGCTCTCGCCGGCCGCATCGCTCAGACTGGCCAGCCGGCCCCACACATCGATTTCATAGCTGGCCTGCAGTTCTGCCTGGAAGACATTCGTCACATACGGCACGCCGTTGTAGGCCAGCGTGCGCGTGCGCGTGGGCGAGCCGTCAAAGGCCAGGTTCGGCGCGCGGTTCGCATCGGCCTGCGCCAGGCGTGCGCGGTATTCCTGCACGCGGGCGCGCGCCACGCGCAAGTCGCCATTGCGCGCCAGCGCCTCTCCCACCAGGTCACTTAAAACAGGATCACCGAACGCCTGCCACCACAGCTGCTCCACCTGCGTGCCATGCGCGGACACTGCGCCGCCCTCGCCTTGCGCGCGCCAGCCGGACGGCAGTTGCAGGGCCGACGGGGGCTGCGGTGGCGCATAGGCGGCGCAGCCAGCCAGCGCCAGCACGCCGGTAATCAGCAGGAGGCGGCGCTTCATGGCTTGGCCTTCGCGGCCGCCTTTTTCGGTGCAGGCGGTGGTGCGGGATTGTCCGCCGAGTCGTTCAATACGGCGGAGGTGTCGACGCTGACCACCACCGACATGCCAGGCACGAGTCGGCGCGCATTCGCCTGCCCGGCATCGATGCGGATGCGCACGGGAATGCGCTGGGCAATCTTCAGGTAATTACCCGTCGCGTTATCGGCCGGCAGCACAGAAAACTCGGAACCGGTGGCTGGAGATATGCGTTCCACCTGACCCGTCAGCACGGCGCCATCGAGCGCGTCGACGTGGAAGGTGGCGCTCTGCCCTTCCTGCACGCCGTTCATCTGCGTTTCCTTGAAATTGGCGATCACCCACATCTGGCGCGGCACCAGCGCCATCAGCTGCGCGCCCGAATTCACGTAGGCGCCCTGGCGCACCGTCACCTGGCCCAGCTGGCCGTCGGATGGCGCGACGATGCGCGTGTTATCGAGGTCGATCTTTGCCGCCTTGACGGCCGCCTGCGCGTTTGCCACCGCCGCTTCCAGGGCCTGCTTGTTGACCACCACGCTATGTACGCTTTGCTGGGCGATGTCGAGATTGGCGCGGGCCTGCGCCAGCGCGGCCGCCATCTGCGCCTGCGTGGCGCGCGACTGATCGTGTTCGCGCTGCGACAGCGAACCGTCGGCCACCAGCTGCTCCACGCGATTCAAGTCGGCGCTGGCCTTGCGCGCCTGCGCTTCCGCGTTGGCCAGGGTCGCCTCGCTGACCGAAATCCCCGCCTGCGCGCTGGCCTTCTGCTGCGCCCAGTTCGACAGCGCCGCCTGCTGCGCCGCCAGCTGCGCCTGCGCCTGCTCGTAGCGCTGCTGGTAGATGCGGTCGTCGATGCGCACCAGCAGCTGGCCTTCCTTCACATCCATGAAATCCTGCACAGTCACTTCCACCACATAGCCGGACAGCTGCGTGCCGATGATGGTCACCTGTCCCCGCACGGTGGCGTTTTCCGTCGTCACGATGGGACTGGTGAACGGCGGCAAACGCCACGCATACAGCACGATCAGCACGCCCACCAGGGCCACGGCGGCAAAGGCCAGCGCGGACAGCCACTGGTGGCGCCGGTCCGGTTGCGGTGGCGTGGTGGTAGCCGCGGGGACTGGCGCAGGAGGCGCAGGAGGCGCTGCAGGTGCGGATGGCGGTACTGGCGGCGTGGTGTTATTTTCTGTCATTGCTCGGTTCCGAATTGGTAATGGGGACGATGGCCATGGCCGTCTGCGCATCGCGCACGGGGCCGACCAGCCGGCGCGCGCCGGTGGTGATGCGGGTCCAGGACTGGCTGACCAGCATCCAGATCAAGGTGGCGATGGCGACGCCCGCGATCATCAAAAAAACATCGTTATAGGCCAGCACATTGGCTTCGCGCGTGGCGATGGCGCCGAGGCGCGCCACGCCCTGGGCGCCGCGCAGGGCGGGGTCCATCAGCACGCCGCCGTAGCTTGCGGCACCGGACTGCACGCGCGCGGCCACCTGTGGGTCGAGCATGGTCAGGTGCTCGACCAGGTAGCTGGAATGGTATTTTTCGCGCGCCGTCTGGATGGTGCCGACGATGGCCGAACCGAGCAAGCCACCCAGGTTCTGCGTCATGGTAAACATCACGGAAAAACTCACCAGGTTGCGCGGTTCGGCGATCACGGCGCCCATGCCGGCCACCATGGTGGGGCCGAGGAAATACGTGCCGCCAAAGGCCAGCAGGAACTGGCTGACATACATGTTGACGGGGCGCGTCTGGCTGGTGGCGTGCGCGTCGATCAACGCCCCGGCGGCGATCAGCAGCAGCGCGAACATCAGCGAACGGTGGAGGGTCGCCGGATTGATCGTCAGCGCGCTGACCAGCAAGCCCGCCACGCTGCCCAGGAGCACCACGATGAACAGGTTCTGCATCTGGTCCGTATTCAAGCCCAGCGCCTGCAGGAAGCCGACCGCCCCCGTCGATTCGGACAGCACGATGCGAAACAGCAGCACGGATAAAAATAGCTTGGCGATCTTGCCCGTGGTGAGCCAGCGCGTGTTGAGCAGCGGGCGTGCGCGGTTATGCTCGATGGCCAGGGAGGCGGCGATCAGCACAATGGAGCACGCCAGGCACACGCCCACCCAATCGGATTCCATCCACCACGCCGTGCGTCCCTGCGCCAGCACCGCGCACAGCAGGGCCACGCCGGGCGCGAACAGGATGAAGGTGAGGAAATCGAGCGGCTCGAAGGTCTGCACGCGGTCGCCGGGCGGCAGTTTCAGGGCCAGCACGCAACCGAGAGCCAGCAGGGCCAGGCCCAGCTCAAACAGGTACAGGCCGTGCCATTCGCCGATCTGCAGCAGTTCGGAGGTAAAGATGCGCGCCAGCGGCAAGGCCAGCTGGGCAAAGCCCAGGCCCAGCACCACCCCCTTCAGGCGGTGCCGCGCGGGAAACGCCTGCAGGGTGTAGTACAGGCCCAGCACCCCCAGCGCGCCGCCCACCATGCCATGCGCGGCGCGCACGGCGATCGCCGACGGCAAGGTATTGGCATACAGGTGGGCGAACGTCACCAGCGCATACAGCACCAGGAACGCTTCCGTGAACAGGCGCAGGCCGAACTGCTGGCGGAACTTCACCAGCAGCAAATTCATGGACACGATGGTCATCACGTAGGCAGCCGGCAGCCACTGCATCTGGTAGGCATAGGCGGCCAGCGAACCTTGCAGGTTCAGCAAATTGGCAGTCACCAGGCCGTTGCCCAGCCCCCCCGTCAGCGCGACGATCAGGCCGACGATGAAATACGCGACACGCTTGGGCGTCGAATGTTCGGGCATCGATGGCGACCCGGGCAAGGTCGGGCGTTCGCCCGGCCCCCAGGTGCGAGGTGTGTACTTGTCCATGCAGTAATCGCGATCCGGTTTGCTGAAGCCGTTCTTTGCTGGTGTTATGGAAATGGTTGCAAATGAACAGTTCTAGTCAGCAGCATATCACCGCAGGACGTTTTTATTGTTTACATTGTTGCATGGCGTTGCGCATGCAGAGCAAACAGGGTATGCAACGGGACAGGCGGGTCCGGCCCCGTTGCTGATCCAGCCACTCACACCCTCGGCGGATCCGTTTCGCGCGCGAATGCCCGGTGTGCCGCCAGCGCTTTTTTAAAGGCCGCCACGGCTTTCACCACGTCGCCGAACGGCACGACGATGACGGCTGGATCAGGCTTGCCATCGGGCAGGGCCGCCGGCACACCAGCCTTGTCCAGCAAACCCTTGCCCGCGCCGACGGCAAGCATCGGCTTGCAGTGGCGGTATTGCAGGCGCAGGAAGTCGAGCGCGTTGGCGTCGTCAGCCAGTTGCTGGACGGCGCCCTGGCCATCGGGAAGCACGACGGCGTCGAACAGCACGGACGGTCCCGCTTCGAGCGAGATTTCCACGTCGAGTGGCGCACCGCCGCTGGTGTCGACTTTCCCCAGGAGGCTGCCCACCAGCCGTGGCACGGCGCCATCGGAGAGCAACGATGCATAGATGTTGCGCACCTGCGCGCCATCGCTGCCCGGCCCCACCAGGATGGCCACGCGCAGGGTATGGATGCCCGTCTTGCCGGGACGGAAAAAGAGCGACAGTGCCGGCGACGGCGGATACGCGGGCAGCGGCTGCAGGGAGGCGCGCGGCATGACGGGCGGCAGCGCCAGGCCCAGTGCATCAGCCAGGCGCTGCGCCAGGGTTTCGTCGACATTGCGCAGCATGGCGACGATGCGCTGGCGGATCACCACCGTCTGTACCTTGCTCAGTTCAAAGCGGAAGGCGTGCACGATATGGTCTTGTTCGACCGGCGTCTGGCTGATCCAGAACAAACGCGCCTGGCCATAGTGCTCGGCGAACTTCTCGGGCTTGCCGCGCACCTCGTCGCCTTCGGCGGGCGCGGGAAAACTGTTGAAACCCTTCGTACCCGCCTGGAACGGGCAGCCGCCCGCCAGCGAATTGGGTTCGTAGGCCACCCGGCCACGGTTGATGGCCTGGCGGTGGATACCGTCGCGCTGGTTGTTGTGCAGGGGCGCCAGCGGAGCATTGATGGGAATTTCATGGAAGTTGGCGCCGCCCAGCCGCGTGATCTGCGTGTCCATGTACGAGTGAATGCGGCCCTGCAGCAGCGGATCGTTGGAAAAATCGATGCCGGGCACGATGTGCGCCGTGCAAAAGGCCACCTGCTCCGTCTCGGCGAAAAAATTGTCCGGGTTGCGGTTCAAGACCATTTTGCCGACGGGGACAAGCGGCACCAGCTCTTCGGGGATCAGCTTGGTGGGATCGAGTACGTCGAAGGGAAATGCTTCCGCCTGCGCTTCCGTGAACACCTGGAAGGACAGCTCGTACTCGGGATACTCGCCGCACTCGATGGCTTCCCACAGATCGCGCCGGTGGAAGTCGGAATCGGCGCCGCTGATCTTGACTGCTTCGTCCCACACAAGGGAATGCGTGCCGGCCATCGGCGACCAGTGGAATTTGCAGAAGACGGACTGGCCCTTGGCATTCACGAGACGGAAGGTGTGCACGCCAAAGCCCTGCATCATGCGGTAGCTGCGCGGAATGGCGCGGTCGGACATGGCCCACATCAGCATGTGCGTGATTTCAGGCGACAGCGAGGCGAAATCCCAGAACGTGTCGTGTGCGCTGGCCGCCTGCGGCATGCCATGGTGCGGCTCGGGCTTGACGGCGTGGATCAGGTCGGGAAATTTCATCGCATCCTGGATGAAGAAGACGGGAATGTTATTGCCCACCAGGTCCCAGTTGCCCTCGTCCGTATAAAACTTCACGGCGAAGCCGCGCACATCGCGTGCCGTATCGGTCGAACCCCGTTCGCCGGCCACGGTGGAAAAGCGCACGAAGACGGGTGTGCGCTTGCCCGCCTTGGCGAACAGCGCGGCACGCGTCAGCTTGCCTTGCTCCTTGTAGCATTCAAAGTAACCATGGGCGGCCGAACCGCGCGCATGCACGACGCGCTCGGGGATGCGCTCGTGGTCGAAATGCGTGAGCTTTTCACGCAAAATGAAGTCTTCCATCAGGGTGGGGCCGCGCAAACCCGCCTTCAGCGAATTCTGGTTGTCACCCACGGGCACGCCCTGATTGGTCGTCAACACACAGCCGTTGTCGTCGCTGCGGGCGCCGTCCAGCGAGGCATTACGCGCATTCTCGCCCAGCGCTGGCTGGCCATCGCCCGTCTTCGCTGATGCTGTCGTTTCACCCGTAGTGCTGGCCGTTGCCAGCGGTTCACCCGCTGCCACATGCACGCCTTCGGCAGGCGTACGCGCCGCCTCGCCATACTGGCCATCTTCCTTGGGATTGACAGCCATGGCGGCGGCCAGCTCCTGGCCGGCGGCCGTTTTTTGCAGCAGTGCGCGGGTCACGTCATTATCCGCGCCCAGGCTGTGCGGCGCCTTGCTGTCGGATGGACCGGACATGCTGCTTAAAACGGAACCCGCACCGTCCGTGGACGGCGTTTTCTTGTTGCTAGCCATGTCATCTCCTGTGAGAAATTCGCCCCGGGAGAACGCTACAACTCCCTCATTCAGCGCACGAACAGGGCAATCAAAATAAGGATGGGAATAGGTATGCCGATTAAACACGACAAAACGGAGCGCATCATCACGCCCCTTTACTGCTTGCTACTGTCTTGTGCGCGTGGGCGCTGGCCCGCCCCGCCATGACGGCGAAGGGAACAGCGCCCACGACAGCACCTTCCAGGAAGACGTAAAACTTATTTACGCGAACCCAGCAGTTTCGACAGGCCATAACCGGCCGCTGCCGCAATCAGCAAGGATACGGCCGGACGCTCGCGCACATAGCCACGGCCCGTCTCGCCGGCGCGCTGGCAGGCGGCGCCCAATTGCTTGCCGCGGGCCATCAGGGTTTCGGAAGCCTTGCTGACGGTATCGCTGACCTGGTCGATGCGGTCGCCTACCTGATCCACGCCGTCATGCGCGCGCGTGGCCACCTTGTCGGCCAGGGGCTGGGCTTGGCTAGCCACCTTGTCGATGGTGCGGTGCAAATCCTGGCGGGTATCCTGGACGTTGCCATTCAAATCGGAGCTGGTTTTTTCAATCGCGTTCATGATGGTTTCCTTTAACAGTGAATAATTTCAACCATGCTCGATGCCGTGACCGAATCATGATTCTCCTCGCTTCAGGGGAAAAGAAGCGGCTAAACGCTGCCGGGCTGAGCCATATCAAACGGTGGATCAGCAGCAAGCTGTTAGCACTACCTTAACCGCACCCGCCGCGCGCCACTGTGCGCTGCCACACCTTGAGGCACAGGCTTAAATTCCTGTTGGAAATAGCAATCCCCGCCGGCCCGGTGTGGCGGGCAGGGCGTTTTCCTCCTGCAATTGCAAGAACTGCTCCGGAGGCGCGAGGTGGCTGAGATCCCGCCAGTGCAGGCTGGCGGCGACAAAGTTGCAGACGAAAAAAAACCACCGTTTGAGCGGTGGTTTTTTTCTACTGCGAATACTTGGTGCCGTTGGCCGGAATCGAACTGGCGACCTTCACATTACGAATGTGCTGCTCTACCAACTGAGCTACAACGGCGAAGACCCACATTCTACAAACAATGCACAAAATTTGCTAGTGTCAACGCGAACTTTTTTGCATTTTTTTCGCGGCCCGGCTACGGGCCGCTGAAATCCATGGAAAAGTGCGGCTTTTTACTCCGCGTGGTAAGCCGTGACGCGGGCCACTTCGTCTTTCGAGCCAAGGAAGACGGGCACGCGCTGATGCAGCTTGTGCGGGGCGATGTCCATGATGCGCTGCTGGCCATCGGTGGCTGCGCCGCCGGCTTGCTCGACGATGAAAGCCATCGGGTTCGCTTCGTACATCAGGCGCAGCTTGCCGGGCATTGACGTGTCGCGCAGGTCGGCCGGGTACATGAAGATGCCGCCGCGGTTCAGGATGCGGTGCACGTCGGCCACCATCGAGGCGATCCAGCGCATGTTGAAGTTGCTGCCGCGCGGACCCGTGTCGCCGGCCAGCAGCTCGTCGACATAGCGTTTCACGGGCGGATGCCAGTGGCGCGCGTTCGACATGTTGATGGCGAATTCCTTCGTCGTCGGCGGAATCTGCATATTGCTTTGCGTGAGGACCCACGAACCCATTTCGCGGTCCAGGGTGAAGCAGTTCACGCCATTGCCGAAGGTCAGTACCAGCATGGTTTGCGGGCCATACACGGCGTAGCCGGCGGCAACCTGCTTGGTGCCTGCCTGCATGAAGTCCTGCTCCGTCGGCTGCCCCATGCCTTCCGGTGCTTTGAGCACCGAGAAGATGGTGCCGATGGAAACGTTGACGTCGATGTTCGACGAGCCATCGAGTGGGTCGAACAGCAGCATGTATTCGCCCTTCGGATAGCGGTTCGGGATCGGGTGGATCGATTCCATTTCTTCCGATGCCATGGCCGCCAGGTGGCCGCCCCATTCGTTCGCTTCGAGCAGGATCTCGTTGGAGATGATGTCGAGTTTTTTCTGTACTTCGCCCTGCACGTTTTCCGTGTCGGCCGTGCCCAGCACTTCACCGAGGGCGCCCTTGCCGACAGCATGGCTGATGGTTTTGCACGCGCGCGCGACGACTTCGATCAGCAGGCGCAGTTCGGCCGGAATGCTGTTGTTCGAGCGCTGCTCTTCAACCAGGTATTGCGTAAGACTGATGCGTTTCATGAATTCCCTTTTGTTTTTGGTGATGATTTGCTGTGCTAGTTCGCTAAAGCCTTGCTGACCACTTCCATCACGTCATTCGACAGGCTGGCCTGGCCGGCGACTTTTTCCAGCGCGCTACGCATATGGCTTTGCAGCGCAGGCACGTAACGGCGCCAGCGGTCCATGGAGCGCGCCAGGCGGGCGGCCACTTGCGGGTTCAGGGCGTCGAGCGCAATGACTTGCTCGGCCCAGAATGCGTAGCCACTGCCATCTGCCGCGTGGAATTGCGATGGATTGGCGTTGGTGAAATTGAAGATCAGGCTGCGCGCGCGGTTCGGATTTTTCAAGGTGAACGCATGGTGCGTCATCAACTGGCGCACGGCTTGCACGTCGGTCGTTGGTGCGGCCGCCTGCATGGCGAACCACTTGTCGATCACCAGCGCCTCGTTCTCAAAGTCGCGATAGAAACTGGCCAGGGCCGCCTGCGCGTGCGATGGCGAACCCGAATGTATCAGAGCGCCCAGGGCGGCCGCGCGGTCCGTCATGTTGCCGGCGCCGTCGAACTGCTGCTGCGCAAGGGCCAGCTCCGCTTCGCCCGGTGCAATCAGCAAATAGGACAGGGCCAGGTTTTTCAAGGCCCGCTTGCCGGCCGACAGGGCGTCGGGGCTGTAGTCGCCCGGCGTCTGGTTGGCGTGGTACTGCGCCAGCAATTCAGGCTTCATGGCTGCCGCGATAGTGCGGCGCATGAACTGGCGCGCCGCGTGGATCGCCTGCGGGTCGACTTGTGCCATGCGCTCGGCGATGATGGTTTCCGATGGCAGGATCAGGGCCAGCTCGCGGAAGGCAGGATCGAGCGTTTCGTCGGCCAGCAAGGCGCGCTGCGCTTCGATGAAGGTCTCATCCAGCGCCAGCGCTTCGCCAGCGGCCACGGCGCCGGTCAGTTTCAGCAGGCGTTCCATGGCCAGGCGCTGGCCCGCTTCCCATCGGTTCACCGGGTCGCTGTCGTGACGGAACAGGTGCAGCAGCTGCGCATCGGTATAGTCGTACTCCAGCACCACGGGCGCGGAAAAATCGCGCAGCAGCGAAGGCACGGGTGCTTGCGTCACGTTCGTGAAACGGAAGGTTTGCGACGCTTCGGTCAATTCCAGCACCACGCTGGTAGCGCCATTCGATGCCACGCCGTCCACGTGCAGCGGCAGGTCGCGGCCATCGGCAGCCAGCAAGCCGACGGTGACGGGAATGTGGAATGGCAGTTTTTTCGGCTGGCCCGGCGTGGCGGGGCAGCTTTGCGCCAGCGTCAGTTCAAACGTCTGGCTGGCAGCGTCGTAGCACGTGGAAGCGGTGACGATGGGCGTGCCGGCCTGGCTGTACCAGCGCTCGAACTGGGTGAAATCACGGCCATTCGCGTCCGCCATGGCGGCGCGGAAGTCGTCGCACTGCACGGCCTGGCCATCGTGGCGTTCAAAGTACAGGTCCATGCCCTTGCGGAAACCGTCGCGGCCCACCAGCGTCTGGACCATGCGCACCACTTCGGCGCCCTTTTCGTAGATGGTAACGGTATAAAAGTTATTGATCTCTACAAAAGAATCGGGACGCACGGGATGCGCCATCGGACCGGCGTCTTCGGGGAACTGCGCCTGGCGCAGCGTGCGCACCTGATCGATTCGCGTGACGGCGCGGCCCGTGTCCGTACCGATCATGTCGGCCGAAAATTCCTGGTCGCGGAACACCGTCAAGCCTTCTTTCAGCGACAGCTGGAACCAGTCGCGGCACGTCACGCGGTTGCCGGTCCAGTTATGGAAGTACTCGTGGCCCACCACCGCTTCGATGCCCGCGTAATCGACGTCGGTCGCCACGCGCGAGTTGGCCAGCACGTACTTGGTATTGAAAATATTCAAACCCTTGTTTTCCATGGCGCCCATGTTGAAATCGCCGACGGCGACGATCATGAAGCGGTCCAGGTCCAGTTCCAGGCCGAAGCGCTCCTCGTCCCAGCGGATCGAGTTCTTCAGCGACTGCATGGCGTAATCGGTTTTATCCAGGTTGCCTTCTTCCACCCACACCTGGAGCAGCACTTCGCGGCCGGACTTGAGCCTGTAATGCTCTTCCTGGCATACCAGGCGCGCCGCCACCAGGGCGAACAGGTAAGACGGCTTCTTGAACGGGTCTTCCCACTTGGCGTAATGGCGGCCATCACCGAGGTCGCCCTCTTCGATCAGGTTGCCGTTCGATAGCAGCACCGGATACTTATCCTTGTCGGCGCGCAGCATGACGGTGTACCTGGCCATCACGTCCGGGCGGTCCGGGAAGAAGGTGATGCGGCGGAAGCCTTCCGCTTCGCACTGCGTGAAGAAGTTATGGTTCGACACGTACAGGCCGGACAGCGAGGTATTGTCCTGCGGCGCCAGCACGGTCTCGATATCGAGCAGCACCTCGTCCGGCGCCTTGGGAATGGTCAGCATGCTGGCCGTCAGCTTGTACTGCGACGGTTTCAGCAGCTTGCCGTTCAGGCGTACCTGCACCAGTTCAATGTGTTCGCCATGCAATTCGATGCTGCGGCGGCTGCTGGCCGGGTTATGGCGCATGCGGATCCGGCTCGCCACCACTGTGCGGGCGGGATCAAGATCGAAACCAAGTTCGACGCTGTCAACCAGGAAGCTGGGCGGCGTGTAATCTTTGCGGTAAATCGTCTGAGGGCTGTCTGTGCGCATAGGGATTTGGGTGGGAGCGGAGGCAAAAGCCTATTTTACCAACACCAGCCCCCCGATAGTCGCGATTCAGCTCAGGAATGTTGGATTCCCTTACACGCAGACATACCAGGTAACATTCTGTAATAATGCATGGAAACAAATAGAACTATTCTTATAATACCAAGTGATGAATTGCGTCTACTATCAGGAGATCATGCAATGAAACGATATCTCACCATCATGATGGCCGCATTGACCGTGTTGCTGACCGGATGCGCCACCACCATACGCAGCGATGTGACCGTTTTCCATGAGTGGCCTGCGCAATTGCAGGACAAATCATATGCATTTGAAGCGCCAGCGGCGGAAAACGATACGCTGGAATACCGCAGCTATCAGAACCTGGTGCGCGCGGAACTGGCAAAACACGGCTTCGGCGAAGCTTCCGGCCCTGCGGCTGCCAATTTGCGCGTGGCGATGAATTTTTCCACCGTCGACTATCCTGAGCGCGTGCTGCAAGCCACCGATCCATTCTGGTATGGACCCGGCTACTGGCCTGGCCGCTACGGCTATCGCTACGGCGCATGGCCAGGCTATGGCCGCTTCGGTTACAACCCTTACTGGTATGGTCCAATGGACGTGGAAGAAAGCGTGCGCCATAAATACGAACGCGAATTGCGCGTGACGATCAATGACCGCAGCGGCAAGAAACTGTACGACGTGACCGTGCAATCGACCAGCAACAAGCGCGCCACCTCGCAAGTGATGCCGGCCATGGTGGCCAGCGCCTTTGCCGACTTCCCCGGCCAGAGCGGCGTGCCCCGTAAAGTCGAAGTCAAGGTGGAATAACTGAAAGCGCCAGTCAAAACCTACTGCGCGTCGTGATCTACGGCCTGTGATGCTCACTGCCTCGGCGGCCCCGTACTTCGTACAGTTGCGCTTCTCGACCGCAGCTCCCTTCCGCTCGCTACGGTTTTGTCAGGCGCGAGAAGTCTGGAGTATTTTTAAAAAACCGGCTTGTGCAGCGATGCGCAAGCCGGTTTTTTCATGTCTACGAATAATATGCCTCGGCGGCAAAAGTGAGCACGCCGATCAGGGCCACGGCCAATACCAACACGATCAACAGGCGGCCGAACTTCGGCGTGCCGTCGTTTTCGCTACCGCCGCTCATGGCACGATGATGGTCGAGCCGGTGGTCTTGCGCCCTTCCAGGTCTGCGTGCGCCTGGGCGACATGGGCCAGGCCGTAGCGCTGGTTGATCTCGATTTTGACTTCACCGCTGCTGACGACACCAAACAGCGAGGCAGACATCTCTTCCAGATTCGCGCGGTTCGACGCATAGCTGAACAAGGCCGGGCGCGTGATGAAGAGCGAACCGCGCGAGGCCAGCTCGCTGAGGGTGAACGCGGGCACGGGCCCGGACGCATTGCCGAAGCTGACCATCATGCCCAGCGGCGCCAGGCAGTCGAGCGAGCCCGTAAACGTATCCTTGCCGATGGAATCGTAGACCACGGAGACGCCCTTGCCACCCGTAATCTCGCGCACGCGCTCGACGAAGTTTTCCCTGTTGTAGTTAATGACGTGGGCCGCGCCATGCGCCTTGGCCAGCGCCGCCTTCTCATCGGAACCGGCCGTGCCGATCAGGTTCACGCCCAGCACCTTCGCCCACTGGCAGGCGATCAGGCCCACGCCACCCGCCGCCGCGTGAAACAGAATGGTATCGCCCGCCTTCAGCGCCACCGTGCGGTGAAACAGGTATTGCACCGTCAAGCCCTGCAGCATCATGGCGGCCGCCGTATCGAAGCCGATGCGCTCGGGCAGCACCAGCAACAGGGCCGCCGGCAAGTTACGCTGCTGCGCATACGCGCCATTGATGCGCGCCGCATAGGCCACGCGGTCGCCCACTTTCACTTCCGTGACGCCCTCGCCCACCGCCTCGACGATGCCAGCCCCCTCGACACCTAGGCCATTGGGCAGCGGCTGCGGATACAGGCCCGTGCGGAAATACACATCGATGAAATTGAGGCCGATCGCCTCGTGTTTCACGCGCGCTTCGCCGGGGCCGGGAGGCGGCAGTTCCACATCCACATATTCCATCACGTCCGGGCCGCCCACGCGCTGTACGCGGATGGCTTTGGTGGTAATCGTTGCGCTCACAATATGCTCCTTGAAGAAGAATCGGGAAAACGTCAGGCGGCAGCAACGGCCTGCGCCTGCAGCTGCGACAGCACCAGGTGCGCCGAGGACAGATTCGTCGCGCACGCCACGTTGTGCACGTCGCAGGCGCGCACCAGGGCGTTGATGTCCGGCTCGTGCGGCTGCGGCGTCATCGGGTCGCGCAGGAAGATCACGCAATCGATCAAGCCTTCCACCAGCAGCGAGCCGATCTGCAAGTCGCCGCCGAACGGGCCCGAATGCTTGCGCTCGACGCTCAGGCCCAGTTCTGCGATCAGGCGACCGCCCGTGGTGCCCGTGGCCGACAATTCGCAGCCCTTGAGAAAGTCCAGGTATTCGCCCGCCAGGGTAATCATGTCATCTTTTTTCTTGTCGTGGGCAATCAGGGCGATGCGTGTTTTCATGGTGAGGATCATTTCAGTGGGTGGAGGAATTATTTCTTTTTCGACAGCAAGTAAATACCGGCTAATACCAGGCTGGTGCCAGCCAGTTGCCAGTTGGTGATCGGTTCATCGAGGATCATCGCCCCCAGGAACAGGGTCGAGACGGGGCCGATCATGCCTGCCTGCGAAGCGACGGGCGCGCCGATGCGTTCGACGGCGATCATCGTCATGAAGACGGGCATCACCGTGCAAAAGATGCCATTAAGCAAAGACAAGCCATATACGGGCATGGGCTGGATCAGCAGCTCGACAGGGCGCAGGATGAAGAACTGGGCAATGCAGGCAAAGCTGGCCACGCACATCGCGTAGGAAACGAGCCGCATCGAACCGATGCGTTTCACCAGTTCGCCGGATCCCAGCAGATACACGGCATACGAACAGGCCGATCCCAGCACCAGGGTCGAGCCGAGCGCCACATTGCTGGCGCCACCCTGCAAGTCGTGCACGAAGACCAGCACGATACCGCAATACGAGGTGAGCAGCGCCAGCCATTGGAGGCGGCTGATGCTCTGCTTGAAGTACACGGTGGTAATCAGGAGCACGAAAGTGGGCGTGAGAAACAGAATCAGCCGCTCCAGCCCCACGGAGATATATTGCAGGCCCAGGAAATCCAGGTAGCTGGACAAGTAATAGCCGACCAAACCCAAACCGACGAGGCGCCAACGGTCGCTGGTCGACAGCGGCGGCTCCGTGCGCATCTTCCACCAGGCGATGACGGCGAACACGGGTAGCGAAAAGATCATCCTGAAGGCGATCAGGGTGACGGCGTCGATCTGGTAGCGGTACAGCAGCTTGGCGACGATGGCCTTGGTGGAAAACAACACCGCCCCGCCCACGGCGATGGCCAGGCCACCGAGATAGACGGAACGGGGAAGCGATGTAGGGGTTGCTTGCGGGGGACTGGAGCTCATGCCAAGATTGTAAGGCAAAAGCTGGGGTCAGTTCCCCGCAAGCGACAGCGCAAGCCTCTGAGTTAGCGGCATTGAGGGTCTGACCCCATAAATTAGAAACAAATTTAAGACACCACCACCGCCGCCGCGCCCGCCGCCACCGTGGCCGTCGTCACGCGCGCAATCACGTTCGCCGGCGCCGCCGTGCCGATCAGTTTATTCACCTGCTTGAACTGCGCCACCAGCTTGCCCGGCGTCAAGGTGACCACCGTGTAACCCTGCGCATCCGTATTCAAATGCTTGATCCACGGATTGTTGCCCAGGCCGGACAATTGTTGTGCCAGGCCCAGCAGGGTGGTATTGAAGTCAGTGCTCGCTTTCAAGCCAGCCTGCACGGCCGCGACCGTTGCATCCAGTTGCGCCTCCGGCACGCCCTTGGCGGCCAGCGCGCCGCGCAGCTGCACGCGCAACTGCTCCAGCAGGCTGTCGACGGTGGGTACGGCTTTGCCCATGGTGTAGTCGAGCAGGTTGACGTCGAGATTGACGGTGCCCAGGCCCGTGACGGGAATCGCCAGCGGGTAGCTGACGAGGGTACCGATGTCGCCCATGCTGCCAGCCGCCGACTTCAGGTAGCTGAAGAAGGAATCCGAGCTGACGCCGGCCGACACCAGGTCCACCATGACGGGCGTGCCGCCGCCTGCCGCGTCGAAATCGTCGCTGACCGTGCCGGCAAAGAAGGAGTGGATATCACCCGTGATGGCCACCACATTGCCGATGGCATTCGTTTTCAGGTGCGCCATCAGATTCTTGCGCTCGCTGTTATAGCCATCCCACTGGTCGCAATTAAGCAGGAAGCGCGTGAAGAATGGCGTCAGCGCGGCTTGCTGGCCCGATGCGGCGACAAAGCTCGATGCTGCGCCTTTGGCCTGCACGTCGGGCTTGATCCAGCCAAAGGCGATCACTTGCGCGGCTGCCGTCGGCGAGCCACTGTTGTAGGCGGCCACCGTGATGCCGGCCTGGGCCGCGCTCAAGCCGGCGCCCACGGCAGCGGCGCCCTGTGCGCTGGCATTGGCGGCGGCACCGGCAATGGCCATGGCCGCTGCCTGCGCCACGCTCGCTGAGGCGCCCGCCGTCGAGGCGGCCACGATGGCGCAGGCCAGCGGCACGCTGCCGCCGACCAAAGGCAGGGTGCTGGCAATGGCCTTGCCCACATTCGACATGGCGCTCAGGGCCAGCAAGGTGGCAATCGCATCCGTGCCATTCAAGCCCATGCGCAGCAAGGACACTTCATTGCCCCACAGCTTCCAGGTCGACGTGGCCGCCTTCATCTTGCTTTTCCACCAGTCGCGCTGCGTGCTGCCCAGCATGCCCACCGCTGCCAGCGGGTCGGCACCGGCCTTCGTGGCGGCCGCCATTTTCTGCCCTTCCACGCTGTCGAACAGCGCTTGCGGCACCAGGTAGCGGCTGCCGATGCTGCCCAGCGGCTTGCCCGTGGCGGGGTTGATGGTCGACTCGGCGATCGCATGGTCGGCGCGGTACAGCCGCTCATCCGTCATCACCAGCTGCATCAGTTTGCCGAACTGGAAATCGCGGTAAATCTGGATGTTCTGGAACGTTGTCGCGGCGGCATCGAAGGTGACGTCGGCCGGCATGTATTCGAACCAGGCCTGGTTGGCGCTGCGGCGACGAATTGGCTGATGCAGGTCGCTGCCATCGGCTGCCACGATGTTTTCATAGGTTGAGGCGTCCTGCCAGGCGTCGTCCGTGAATTCGTGGTCATCCCAGATGGCGATGAAGGCGAAGCGCTCGTGCACGGCTTGCAGGCGCGTGTCGGTACGGTACTTCTTGTACAGGTAGCGGTAGTCGGCCACCGTGGTCGCGTACTTGGCGCCCGCGCTGCCGCTTTTAAACGTGCCGTCCGGCAACTTCAGCTGGTCGTGCCGGCTTTCCACGGCGCCGCTCTGGAAGGCCTCGCCCACCGTTTCATAGATGTAATCGCCCAGGTGGACGATGAAATCGAGCGATTCGTTGGCGGCGATGTGCGACAGCGCGCCCCAGTGGTTGATGCTCCAGTCCTGGCACGTCAGGTAGGCGAACTGCAACTGGCTCACGTCGGCCGTGGCGGCAGGGGCCGTCTTGAAGCGGCCCACGTTCGAGCGCACGTCGCCGGCGATGAACTGGTAAAAATACACCTGGCCCGGCTGCAAGCCCGTCACTTTGTGGCGCAGGGTATTGTCGAAATCGGCTTTCAGCGGCAATTTCGCATCGACGATGGGTGTGCCGGCCAGGGCCGTATTGCTGCCCAGGGCGGCCGTATTGTCCGCCACGCTGACGATCAGGCGTACAGCGACCTCTTCCTTGCCGGCCACGGCGGGCGCGACGGTATCGAAGCTGGCGGGCACGACGCGCGTCCACAGCATGGCGCTGTCGGCGCGCGGATCGCCCGAGGCCACGCTTTGCGGGAATTTCCAGTCGCTGCCCGATGCCAGCGGTACGCCAGGATCGCTGTAATCGGTGCTGCCGCAGGCGGCGAGACCGACAGTGGCGACAGAAACAGTGATAAAACCGCCCAATTTCAGAAATTGCCGTCTATCCATTTGACTTGCCATGATGTCGCGCCCTTAATCTTGATTATTGGAGTGGTGGGATGATGCATAACATGAAAGCGCGTCACTTTAACAACAAAATGTGTCGGCTTGATGACGGGGCCATGCCGCTTCGCAGGGGGGCAATATGCTAAAATGTCGGCCACAATTGAACACCCGTCTAAGGAAGATTCGACATGGCAGGACATAGCAAATGGGCCAATATCAAGCATAAAAAGGCTGCCACCGATGCCAAGCGCGGCAAAATCTGGACGCGCCTGATCAAGGAAATCACGGTCGCGGCCCGCATGGGCGGCGCCGATATCGCGGCCAATCCGCGCCTGCGCCTGGCGGTCGACAAGGCGGCCGACGCGAACATGCCGAAAGACAACGTCCAGCGCGCAATCAACCGCGGCAGCGGCGGCGTCGATGGCGCCAACTACGAAGAAGTGCGCTACGAAGGCTACGGCGTGGGCGGCGCGGCCGTCATCGTTGAATGCATGACCGACAACAAGGTCCGCACGGTGGCCGAAGTGCGCAACGCCTTCAACAAGAATGGCGGCAACATGGGCAATGAAGGCTCCGTCGCCTTCATGTTCCAGCACTGCGGCCAGTTGCTGTTCGCGCCGGGCACCGATGAAGACAAGCTGATGGAAGCAGCCCTGGAAGCGGGTGCCGACGACGTCATCGCCGACGAGGAAGGCGGCTTCGAAGTGCTGACCCCCGTGCACGATTTCGCCACCGTCAAGGAAGCGCTGGAAGCGGCCGGCTTCAAGGCCGAAGTGGCCGAAGTCATCATGAAGCCGGCAACGGAAACCGTGTATGCGGGCGACGACGCCATCAAGATGCAAAAACTGATCGATGCGCTGGAACTGCTGGACGACGTCCAGGAAGTCTTCACCAATGCATTGATAGAGAATTAATCACTTCGCACACAAGGGCGGCACCGCCGCCCTGCAACCCACACTGAACGAACGGTCCCTATGAAAATTCTGGTAGTCGGCTCTGGCGGCCGCGAACACGCCCTGGCCTGGAAACTGGCCCAGTCCGAACGCATACAGATGGTGTATGTCGCGCCGGGCAACGGCGGCACCGCGCGCGATGCGCGCCTGGTCAATCTCGATATCAGCGATCCGCAATTGCTGGCCGACTTCGTTCAGCAAGAACACATCGGCCTCACGGTCGTCGGTCCGGAAGTGCCACTGGCGGCGGGCATTGTCAACCTGTTCCGCTCGCGCGGCCTGAAAATCTTCGGCCCGACGAAAGAAGCGGCGCAGCTGGAGTCGTCGAAAGACTTCGCCAAGGCCTTCATGCAGCGCCACGGCATCCCGACAGCCGCCTACCAGACGTTCTCTGACGTCGCGCCAGCGCATGCCTACATCGATGCCATGGGTGCACCGATCGTCATCAAGGCCGACGGCCTGGCCGCCGGCAAGGGCGTCGTCGTTGCCATGACCCTCGAAGAAGCGCATCAGGCAGTTGACATGATGCTGTCTGACAACCAGTTCGGCGACGCAGGCGCACGCATCGTCATCGAGGAATTCCTCGCCGGCGAAGAAGCCAGCTTCATCGTCATGTGCGACGGCAAGAACATCCTGCCGCTGGCCACCAGCCAGGACCATAAACGCCTGAAGGATCACGACCAGGGCCCGAACACGGGCGGCATGGGCGCGTACTCGCCGGCACCGATCGTCACGCCGGCCATGCATGCGCGCGTCATGCGCGAGATCATCGTGCCGACCATCCAGGGCATGGCCAAGGATGGCATCACGTTCACGGGCTTCCTGTATGCGGGCCTGATGATCGACGACAAGGGCACGCCGAAGACCCTGGAATTCAACTGCCGCATGGGCGACCCGGAAACGCAGCCCATCATGGCGCGCCTGAAAACCGACCTGGTCACCGTCATGGAACATGCCGTGAACGGCACGCTCGACGCGGTGGAACTGGAATGGGACCGCCGCACGGCTGTCGGCGTCGTCATGGCTGCCGCCGGCTACCCGGACGATCCCGTCAAGGGCACGCCGATCGGCGACATCCCGGCCGAAACGGCCGACTCCGTCACCTTCCATGCGGGCACCCGCATCGAGGGCGAGCGCCTGGTCACCAACGGCGGCCGCGTGCTGTGCGTGGTGGGCCTGGGCGACAGCATCAAGATGGCGCAGAAGCAGGCGTATGAAACCGTGGAAAAAATCCATTTCGACGGCGCGCAGTACCGCCGCGACATCGGCTGGCGCGGTTTGAAGCATTGATCACCCCGTAGTGATCACACGGCGGGCCGGCGCGGAATCATCCGCCCCGGCCCGTTTTCATTTTGATTGTCATTGCCCTTCCCTCTCCTTGACCACTGCTGCCGGCCTTGCCGCACCCGATAAGGATGCCCCGCTGAGTCCCCTGATCTGGCTGATCCTCGCTGCCGGCCTCGCCTGATACTGGTTCAGCAGCTATGCCTGGCCGGAAAGAACCCTAGGCTGCCAGACCACCTTGCCTGGCATGGCGGCTTTGCGCAGCAGGACCAGCCCATCGGGCGCGAGGCGGTGAAATGGCAAGAACTGGCCAGTAATACCGCAGTTCAGGACAGAACTGGATCAGGCACAGATTCAATAGTGCGCTAGGGAAAGGAGATTGCATTGTAAAGTTTATCATCTTGGTTCCTGATCAACCCCCTCCCGATGACAAGCAATCTACCTGTGTCCCCGCATACTTCTGTCGAGGCGCTGCATTTGCTGAAGCTGCTCACGCGCCGCCAGCGCGAGCAGGCGCTGGCGCATCCCGATTTGCCACAGCTCGCCATCGGTACGCCGCTACCCGACACCTTGATGTGGTTGTACCGGCGCCAGATCGTTACGTCCGAGGATGTGACAAGCCTGTCCTTGAGCGTGGCGCGCCACTTCAGCGGCGACGAGCTGGCGCTGCGTTTGTCGATATTGCAGCAGCTGGTGGAAGTGCTCAATCGCGTATCGCTCGATCATCTGCGTGACGACATGCTGATCACGCCGGAGCTGTACCAGCGGGCACTGGCACACCTGCCCGGCGACGTTTTGCTGCCCACGCCGGGCGAGGCGCTGAACTGGATGCTGCATGTGGGACTGCTGCCGCGCGCAGAATTCAAGTCCATGGCCCGGCGCATCGAGTCCGGCGGCAGTGATGAGGCAAAGCGCGTGATCCAGCATGCGCAAGGGCGCCAGGATGAACATAAAAAGGCGGTACGCGGCGTGATACTCGATGGCTTGTTTCCCGGTTCGCGCCTGACCTGGGTAATCGTCGCGCCGCTGGCACTGGCCGGCATGGCCTGGTACCTGCTCAGCGGCAATTCTGTGCCCGAGTGCGACTCCACCAACACGATCACCACCGTGACACGCATGCTCAACAAGGCGGCGCCGGAAGGCACGGGCAAAGCAAGCCTGCACGACGTGAAAGAAGCGGGTTACGCCTCGAAACAAAATATCCGTGGCTGCCTGGCCACGATAGCACTCGATGGCGAGAAGATGGACTATGCCTATACCGTCGCGCGCGACGACAGCGGCAGCAAGAGCCGCATCAGCTATGTGGGCGCGCAACCGTTACTGGTCCAGGCGCGCTTTGGCAACATCCAGGATGGCGACTTTGCCCAGCAAGCCAAGCCCCTGGGACGCGAGGCGATGGAAAAAGCGTTTCGCGCCGGCATGGATGGTGCGCGCATCATGCCCCAGCCACGGCAAGCGTTTTCGCTGACGCGATCGATGGAGCGCACGCGCGAAATCGCCGAAATCGAACCGCTGGCGCCATGCAAGGAAATCTCGCCGGGCGTATATTCCTGCCGCCTGCTGATCGAACGCAATGACGCCGTGCTGAGCATGCTCAACGGCGGATCGGCGGTCATGCTGGAAGGCGACTTCACCTTCCAGCGCAGCAGCGAAGAAAGCACCGGCAAGGGCTGGTCGGTGACGCCGCAATTTGCCGGCGAACTGCGCCAGGCCAAAGTAAAAGAGTAAGTCCATGCATATCGAACCACCTCACGCATCGCTGGGCCAGCTGCACCAGCTTGGCCTGATCACCGCACAGGAACTGGACGAGGCCAATTCGGAACGCAATGCCGCCGCCCATGAGCGCCTGCACCCGCCCGAGGATCCGGTCGACATGCCGGAACTGGCGCAGGACGCCGATCTGGTCAGCACCCTGGGCTGGCTGCTGCTCACCGATCTGCTGCCCAAAAATGACTTCGACAAGCGCGTGGCCAGACTGCCACCCCGGCAACAGGCGCTGGCAGCTGAGGGGGTGCGGCACTACAACCGCCGCGAGGTCGACGCCCTGTACGAACTCGATTTGCTGAACCAGTTCCAGCGCGATGCGGCACACGCGGCGGTGCCAGCCGACCGCATGTTCTATTCAGCATGGATCGCCATGCGCTGGCTGGTGGTCAACGGCGTCCTGCCGACGCCGCAGTTCGAGGCGCTCGAAGAGCGGGTGCGCACACACGGCAGCGAACTGGCGCGCGAAATCATGCAAGCGGCCAGGCTGCGGCACGGCCACGACATTATTCCTTACAAGCGCCCGCCGGCATGGAAAGGCGCCTTGATCGTGCTGGGCATGATACTGGTGATGTCGGTGATTTACGGCGCCGTCACAGGATGGCTAGCATGAGCAGCGATCCGCGCCTCAAGCCGCTCGGCGAACTCCAGCATCTGGGCCTGATCAACAGTGACGAATACGACGACACGCTGGCCGAGCTGCAAATCATCGAACTGCAGCGAGCGCACAATGCCGCCGAAGACATCGATGTACCCGAACTGGCGATGACTGCGGACCAGGTCAAGACGCTGGCTTGGCTACTGAGCACGGAACTGGTGCCCGAGGACCGTTTTTTCGAGATGCTGCGCAAGCTGCCCGTCGGTGACCAGCGCCGGCAACTGGCCACCGCAGCGCTGCAGCAGGTGAACCGCGAGGCGGTCGACACGCTGTACGACGAAAACGTGATCAACCAGTGGCAGCGCGACGCTTTTCATGACTGCTTGCCGGACGACTGCCTGACCGCCTCGCCCGTGGCGGCCTTGCGCCATATGCTGAAACAGGGCACCTTGTCGCAGCAGGATTACCAGACGATGCGAACGCGCGTGCGTTCGCATGGCTCGGCACTGGCACGCGTGATCGTCGACGCCGCCGGCAAACCGCCGACCCGGTATGGCCGGCGCGCAGCGCGCGCCTTGCACGTGATGCTGGTGGCGGCCACGCTGGTGATGCTGATGGTCGTGGCGGTTGCGGGGCAGTTGTGGTTCAAGCGCGAGCAGCCAGCGCCGGCCGCGCAGCCGGCCGACACGGTCGAACGCACGGACTTGCAGCAGCGCGCCGCGGACGTCGTCGAAGGTGCCCGCCAGCCGGGCGCGGATGCGCCCCAGTTCGAGGTGCAGCTGATACAGGGCAAGGCGCCGCCAACCAGGCCCTGAATCCTCGACAGCAAGCCCATCGCCGGTTTTGCTATCACAAAAATCCGTTACAGGGTACAATCCGTCCTTACTTTTTTATTCCGGCCTCGTCGGCCCACGCGATGTCGTCAACTCCCTCTCCTTCGGCCGTCAAGGCGTATTTGCTCGATTTGCAAAGCCGTATCGTGCAGGCGCTCGAAGCGCAGGATGGCAAGCCTTTTCTGACCGATACCTGGCAACGTCCCGAGGGCGGTGGCGGCATTTCGCGGCTGATCGAGGAAGGCAATGTGTTCGAGCGTGGCGGCGTGAATTTTTCGCACGTCACCGGCGCCGCACTGCCGCCATCGGCCGCGGCCGCGCGCCCTGAATTGGGTGGCAAGGCATGGGAAGCAATGGGCGTGTCGCTGGTGCTGCATCCGCGTAATCCCTACGCACCAACGGTGCACATGAACGTGCGCTTTTTCAGCACGGTGAATGCCGATGGCGCCCCCGTATGGTGGTTCGGCGGCGGCATGGACCTGACGCCGTACTACGGCGACGCGGGCGACGTGAAGCACTTTCACCAGGTGTGCCATGATGCGCTGGCGCCGTTTGGCGCGGAGCTGCATCCGAAGTTCAAGCAGTGGTGCGACGATTATTTCTACCTGAAACACCGGCGCGAAGCGCGCGGCGCCGGTGGCATCTTCTTCGACGACTTCAATGCCCTGGGCTTTGACAACAGCTTTGCGATGCTGCGCAGCGCCGGCGATGCCTTCATCGACGCCTATGTGCCGATCCTGGCACGGCGCAAGGACACGCCCTACGGCGAACGCGAACGCGATTTCCAATGCTACCGGCGCGGACGCTATGTCGAGTTCAACCTGGTGTTCGACCGCGGCACCCTGTTCGGGCTGCAATCGGGCGGACGCACCGAGGCGATCCTGATGTCGATGCCGCCCGTGGTCAAGTGGCGTTACGACTGGCACCCGGAAGAGGGCAGTCCCGAAGCGGCGTTGTATACTGACTTCCTCGTGCATCGCGACTGGCTGCAGGCGTGAAGGAAAGTGGTACGGCATGCGTGGCGCTACTCGGTGGCAGCTACGACCCGGTGCATATGGGCCATGTCGCGCTGGGCACGCATTTTTCCTGCCTGCTGCACGCCGATGAACTGCGCGTGATTCCGGCCGGCGCGCCCTGGCAAAAGGGTAACTTGGGCGCCAGCGGCCAGCAGCGCGCCGAGATGGCCAGCCTGGCGTTTGCCGGCCTGCCCCTGCCGGTCGTGGTCGACCGCCAGGAAATCGAGCGCAGCGAACATGGCCAGGCCAGCTACACCATCGATACCTTGCGCCAGGTACGCGCCGAGCTGGGAGCGCGCGCTTCCATCGTTTTCCTGATGGGCGCCGACCAGCTGCAGCGGCTCGCGACTTGGCGCGAATGGCAGCAATTATTTGAATACGCGCATATCTGCGTCGCGGCCCGCCCCGGCTTCGCGCTGAATGACACCGCAGTGCCGCAAGTGGTCGCCGAAGAATTTTCGCGCCGCCTGGGGTCACTGGAAAGCATCCGCAACACGCCGCACGGTCTGACTTATCTGGCACAGGACTTCGCGGTGGATATCTCCGCCACCGAAATACGTGCGGCATTACAACGGGGGAATCGGGCAAACTCGCTTGTTTCCCCGCTAGTGCTAGACTATATTGAACAACACAATTTATACAAAAGCTAAATGGACATCAAAAAACTGCAAACTCTCGTCGTTGACGCCCTTGAAGACGTCAAAGGCCAAGACATCGCCGTATTCGAAACGAGTCACCTGACCAGCCTGTTCGACCGCATCGCGATCGTCTCCGGCACCTCGAACCGTCAAACCAAGGCGCTGGCCGCCTCGGTACGCGACAAGGTCAAGGACGCCGGCGGCCAAATCATCGGCATGGAAGGCGAGGAAACGGGTGAATGGGTGCTCGTCGATCTGGGCGACATGATCGTTCACATCATGCAAGCGCCTATCCGCGCTTACTACCGTCTGGAAGAAATCTGGGGCGACACCCCGGTCAAGCTGGGTGCCGCCAAGCGCGCGCCGAAAAAAGCGGCCGGCGACGAGCCGAAAAAGGTCAGCGGCCATCTGGCAGCGAGCAAGGCCAATGTGGAAGCTTCGCCCGTGATCGAGAAAAAGACACCGGCCAAGAAAGCCACGGCAGCCACCGCCGCCAAGAAAGCCCCGGCGAAAAAAGCCGCCGCTTCCAAAGCCGTCGGCAAGACCGTGAAAGTCGCGCCTACCAAGACCGAAGCAGCTGCAGTGAAAGCCTTGAAAGCACTGCCAGAGAAAAAAGTGCGCGCCCCACGCGCGGCCAAGCCGGCAGCCGACGCGGCACCGGCAAAAACCGTGATCAAGCGTATCAAAAAAGTCGAAGCGTAAGCCTCGATGCAGCTCATCATCGCTGCAGTCGGCCATAAAATGCCGGCCTGGATAGAGACGGGCTTCGCGGAATACGCGAAGCGCATGCCGCCGGAACTGCGCATCGTGCTGAAAGAAATCAAGCCGGTGGAACGTTCCGGCAGCAAGACCGCCGCCACGGCGATGGCGCTGGAACGCGAACGCATCGAAGCCGTCCTTCCCAAGGGCGTGCGCATCATCGCCCTCGACGAACGCGGCAAGGACCTGACCAGCGTCGGCCTGTCGCAGCAATTGATGGCGTGGCAGCAGGATGGCCGTGATACGGCCTTCCTGATCGGCGGCGCCGACGGCCTCGATCCGCAACTCAAGGCGCGTGCCGAAGGCATGCTGCGCATTTCCAGCATGACCCTGCCGCACGGCGTGGTGCGCGTGATCCTTGCCGAGCAGTTGTACCGCGCCTGGTCGATCACGCAAAACCACCCCTATCACCGCGTCTGAACTCCCCATGAAAACGGCTGATCACAAGATCTACCTTGCTTCCAAAAGTCCGCGCCGGCGCGAACTGCTGCGCCAGATCGGCATCGATTTCGAATTGCTGCTGCTGCGCAGCGACGGCCCGCGCGGCGCCGACGTCACCGAGGAAGTCCTCGCTGGCGAATCGGCGCTCGACTATGTCGCCCGCGTGTCGAATGAAAAAGCCGCCTTTGCCTGGGACCTGGTGCGCCGCCGCCACCTGACCCCGCGCCCCGTGCTGGCAGCTGACACCACCGTCACCATCGATGGCGTCATCCTCGGCAAACCGGCCGACCGGGCTGAAGCCGTGGCGATGCTGCAGCAACTGTCGGGCCGCACGCACCAGGTGCTCACCTCGATCGCCGTGCACTACAAGGACTTCGCCGAGCAGCGCACGCAGGTGTCGCAAGTGCGCTTCGGCGCGTTGACGCCCGCCGCCATCGCCGCGTATTGCGCCACGCCAGAACCGTACGACAAGGCCGGCGGCTACGGCATCCAGGGCAGCGCAGCGCTGTTTGTCGAGCATATCGAAGGCAGCCATTCCGGCATCATGGGCCTGCCCCTGTACGAAACTGCACAGTTGCTAAGGCTGGCGGGTTTGCCCCTGCCCTGATCCCGGGTATGATGTCATTCGTTGCCTCCACTTCCCGCCTCCATGAACGAAGACATCCTGATCAATATCACGCCGCAAGAAACGCGCGTCGCCCTCATCCTGCAGGGCGCCGTGCAGGAATTGCACATCGAGCGCACGCTCACGCGCGGCCTGGCTGGCAATGTGTATTCCGGCAAAGTGGTGCGGGTGTTACCAGGAATGCAATCTGCGTTCATCGACATCGGCCTGGAGCGCGCCGCCTTTTTACACGTGGCCGACATCTGGGAAGCGCGCGGCCACGATGGCCAGAACGCGACACCGGCGCCGATCGAAAAAATCCTGTTCGACGGCCAGGTGCTGACGGTTCAGGTGATCAAGGACCCGATCGGCACCAAGGGGGCGCGCCTGTCGACGCAGATTTCCATCGCCGGGCGCATGCTGGTGTACCTGCCGCAAGACAAGCACATCGGTATCTCGCAGAAAATCGAAAAGGAAGCGGAGCGCGAGCAATTGCGCGTGCGTCTGCAAAGCCTGCTGCCGCCCGATGAAAAGGGCGGCTACATCGTGCGCACCATGGCCGAGGACGCTTCTGACGCGGACCTGAAGGCGGACGTCGACTACCTGCGCAAGACCTGGAGCACCATCACACACGGCGCGCGCACGCGTCCCGCCACCAGCCTGCTGCACCAGGACTTGAGCCTGGCGCAGCGCGTGCTGCGCGACTTCGTCGGCGATGAAACGGCCACCATCCAGGTCGACTCGCGCGAAAATTATGTGAAATTACGCGAATTCGCGGAAATCTACACACCCAGCGAACTGACGCGTTTGCAGCACTACACGGGCGAGCGCCCCCTATTCGATTTATATGGCGTGGAAGAAGAAATCCTGCGCGCGCTGGGGCGCAGAGTCGACCTGAAATCGGGCGGCTACCTGATCGTCGACCAGACGGAAGCGATGACCACCATTGACGTCAACACGGGTGGCTTTGTGGGCGGGCGCAATTTTGCCGACACCATCTTCAAGACCAACCTGGAAGCAGCGCACGCCATCGCGCGCCAGCTGCGCCTGCGCAACCTGGGCGGCATCATCATCCTCGACTTCATCGACATGGACAACGCCGAGCACCGCAACGCCGTGCTGGCCGAGCTGAAACGCACACTGTCGCGCGACCGCACCAAGGTGTCGGTGAGCAATTTCTCGCCGCTGGGCCTGGTGGAAATGACGCGCAAGCGCACGCGCGAGTCGCTGGCCCACATCCTGTGCGAACCGTGCCCAGCCTGCGCCGGCAAGGGTCAAGTCAAGACCTCTCGCACGATCTGCTATGAAATCCTGCGCGAACTGTTGCGCGAGGCAAAACAGTTCAACCCGCGCGAGTTCCGCATCCTCGCGTCACAGGAAGTGGTCGATCTATTCCTGGAGGAAGAATCGCAGCACCTGGCCATGCTGGGCGACTTCATCGGCAAGAAGATTTCGCTGCAGGTGGAAAACGCCTACCACCAGGAGCAGTACGACGTCATTTTGATGTAGTCATGCCCGGCACTGCTTCCTTCTGGCGCGACCCGTTTTTACCCCATGTGGAGAGCCGGCGCGCCTGCCACAGCCGGGCGTGCTACAAGCCCCACAGCCATCCCACATTTTCCATCGGCGCCGTCGACGCGGGCGCCAGCGTATTCACGGGCAGCCATGGCCGCCAGAGCGCTCTCAGCGCCGGCAGCCTGGTGCTGGTACCAGCCGGCTGCGTACACGCCTGCAATCCCCTGCCTGACACCCTCTGGAGCTACCAGATGCTGCATCTCGATGCAGTATGGCTACAGGGCAAGGTGCCGCAGCTGTGCATGGACAACGCCAGCGTGCTGCATGCTCCCGTCCTGTACGCGCAATTCTGCAGCATGAATGCGCTGCTGTTTTCCAGCGCCGGCACGCACGCGAAAAACGCCGCACTGCTGGCATTCCTGCACGCTTGCGTCAACGCCAGCGAGACGACGCCCCTTCCCTCCGGGATGGCAGTCATACCTGCACAGCTGCGCCCCGTCCTGCAGCGACTCCAGGGGCAGCCGCCGGCCAGCCTGGAACACCTGTCGCAACTGGCTGGCATGAGCCGCTACCAGCTGATCCGCGCCTTCCGTGCCGCCACCGGCATGACGCCGCATGCGTATCAGCTGAACCTGAGCGTGAACCGCGCGCGCCATCGCTTGCATGCAGGCGTGGCGCTGGCCGATATCGCCTGTGAACTCGGCTTTGCGGATCAGAGCCATCTGCAGCGCGTCTTCAAGGCGCATGCGGGCACCACCCCAGGGCGCTATCGCGGCTGAAGCGCCTGCAATTTTCTTCAATACAGGCTGTAGCCAGCCCCTGCATACTCGCGCATCGCCATTGCCGGAGCCGACTTACATGCAGGATTTCTTCTTTATCGCCGCCGCCCACTTCCTGGCCCTGCTGTCGCCCGGTCCCGATTTTTTCCTCGTCGCCCGCAGCGCGCTGGCGCAGGGCTGGCGCGGCGCGGTGGGCGCCTGTGTCGGCATTACGCTGGCCAATGGTGTGTTTATCGTCGCAGCGTTTGGCGGCTTGTCGGTGCTGCAAGCGGACAGCAAAACCTTTGTTATGGTGCAACTGGCGGGTTGTGGCTATCTTTTCTACCTGGGCTGGCTGTTCCTGCGCCATGCAGGCAAGGGCAGCCTGGAAGCCGTGTCTGCCGCCGGCAAGGCGCACTGGCGCGGCGGTGTTGTGATGGGGTTTGTCTGCGCCATCCTGAACCCGAAGAATGCGCTGTTCTATGTCAGCCTGGCCACCGTGCTGGCCAGCAGGCAGACGAGCCACGGTGCGATGGTGGCGTATGGCGCCTGGATGGTCTTTGCCGTACTGGCGTGGGATATGGCGGTGGCGCTGGCGATCGGCAGCGCCACGCTGCGCCAGCGCTTTGCGCGCGCGCTACCGCTGCTGGAACGGTTATCTGGCGTCATGCTGATCGTGCTGGCGGTGGCGCTGCTGGCGAATATCGCCAGCAGCAGCGTCTGACGGGTCAGGCGGGCAGCGGGTCCAGATAAAACACGGCATACACTTTCAAGGGCGTGGTTTCCGTCGCCTTTTCCGAGCGCACGACGGAGCAGTCGTCGGCGGCCATGCTGCGCCAGTTCTGGATGCCGGCCTTGGCAAACATGGCGTGGGCCGGGGCATTCGCGGCCAGGTCCAGCACCAGGCAGGCGTTGCGCGGGCCGGCGCCGTAGTTGACGGCGCGGATCTCGATGCCGAAGGTCGTCATCCATGGTTCCCACAGACCTTTTTCCTTGCCAGCGGCAATACGGTCCAGCATTTCGCCAAACGTCAGGCCTTTCTTGACGGTATCGCGCAGTGCTTGTAACGACGGCGCCAAGCGCGGGTCAGGCTGCTTGTTGCCGGCGCGGATCTCGGCGATCGCTTTCAATTCCTTGATGATGGCCGCGTCGCGCTCCGTGTAGTCGCGCATGCGTGCGTAAAACTCGGCGTCCAGGAAGGGATTGACGGTCAGCTTGACGGCGCCCTCTTCGCGGCGTTTGGGGGAAGGCGTGGTGGTTTTGGTCATGGCGATGGAGGGCAAAATACGTTGAGGGGCGCCAGTGTACCACCTTGCAGCGGCGCGGCCCCAGGCGTTGCATCAGCCCTTGGGGGCGGCCGTCGATTCACGCACCACCAGTTCGGGTTTCAGGCGCACGTCGAGCACGGGGGAATCGGGCGAATCGATGGTTTGCAGGATCAGCCGGGCCGCTTCCGTGCCGATGCCATGGTGGCGGATGCGGATGGTGGTCAGGGGCGGACGGATCATGTCCATGTAAGGCATGTCGTTGTGGCCCAGCACGGAAATATCTTCCGGGCAGCTCAAGCCCAGTTCGCGGATGGCATCGTAGCAGCCGATGGCCACCAGGTCGCTGCCTGTCACCACGGCCGTCGTCTGTGGCGACTGGCGCAGCAGTTCCAGCAGGGCTGCCTTGCCGCATTCGCGTGAATAGCCGCTGCTTTCAAAGACAAACGCCTGCGAAGGATCGAGTTCGCTGGCCTGGATGGCGGCCAGGAAACCCAGGCGGCGCACGTGGCCCGTGGACAGGTTTTCCGGACCGGCAATGTGCGCGATATGGCGGTGGCCCAGCGCCAGCAAGTGCTCCACGGCCAGGCGCATGCCGACCACGTCGTCGCTGACGACGCAGGAAGCGACGCCCGTCTCGTCGCTGCGGTTGACGGTGACGACAGGCACATTCTGGTCGATGCACATCTTGATGACAGGATCGTGGCGCCGCGCCGTGGCCAGGATCAGGCCATCGACCTGCTGCCCCAGCAGCCGGTTGATGACGAACAGCTGCTCTTCCTCATCGGCGCCCACATTGGCGACGATGGCCAGGTAGCCATGCTTGCGCAAGCCTTCCTCGATGCCCAGCAGAATCGGTGGAAACACAGCATTGGTAATGTCGGGCAAGACCACGCCGATGATGCGCGACTTGCGCGTGACGAGCGTAGAGGCGGCGCGGTTGGGCCGGTAGCCGAGCCGGCCCGCCTCGGCAAGCACGCGTGCAGCCACCTCGGCGCTGACCATTTGCCGCGTTGCCGGGTTCATCACGCGCGAGACGGTGGAAAAGTGCACGCCGCTGGCCCGCGCGACGTCACTTAAAGTGGGGTTCTTGTTTGTCATGGGCTTCCCGGATCGCAATACCGTGATTTTATCGTAAAAATTCCCCATTCCGTCAAAAACCGAGCAAACGCTTGCATTGAAATAAAGCCGTTGCCCAAAGCGGTTTTGGGACTCTTAAGCACAATCCAGCCTTGACAGCGTGCAAACGCTTGCATACCATGGCCCGGATTGACCACTCGGGCCCTGTATGCCCTTCCCAGAATTCTTATGTCTACTTCCCACAGCAAGCACGCCGACCAGAACGGCGAAACCTTCAACCTGAAAGAAGCCGCCCTCGCCTATCACGCCGAACCCCGCGCAGGCAAGATTTCCGTCACGCCAACCAAACCGCTGGGCGACGCCCGCGCCCTGACCCTGGCGTACTCGCCGGGCGTGGCCTTCGCCTGCGAAGCCATCGTGGAAGATCCGCGCACGGCCGGCATCTACACCTCGCGCAGCAACCTGGTGGCCGTGATCACGAATGGCACGGCGGTGCTGGGCCTGGGCGATATCGGCCCGCTGGCCAGCAAACCGGTCATGGAAGGCAAGGCTTGCCTGTTCAAGCAATTTGCCGACGTCGATGTGTTCGACATCGAACTGGCCGAGAACGATCCCGACCTGTTCATCGACACCGTGGTGCGCATGGAGCCGACCTTCGGCGGCATCAACCTGGAAGACATCAAGGCGCCGGACTGCTTCTATATCGAGCAGCAATTGCGCAAGCGCATGAACATTCCCGTCTTCCACGACGACCAGCACGGCACGGCCATCATCGTCGCGGCCGGCATCCTGAACGGCCTGGAGCTGGTGGGCAAGGATATCGGCAACGTGAAAGTGGCCGTCTCGGGCGCCGGCGCCGCCTCGATCGCCTGCCTCGACTTGCTCGTCTCGCTGGGCCTGAACAAGTCGCTGCTGAAGGTATGCGACAGCCAGGGCGTGATCTACCCGGGCCGCGATGCCAGCATGGAAGAGAACAAGGCGCGCTACGCGAATGACACGAGCGACCGTGACCTGGCCGATGCCATGGTCGGTGCTGACATCTTCATCGGCGTCTCGAAGGGCGGCGTGGTGAGCGCGCAGATGGTCGAATCGATGGCCGCCAAGCCGCTGATTTTCGCCCTGGCCAACCCCCATCCGGAAATCGCCCCGGAAAAAGTGCATGCCGTGCGCGACGACGCCATCGTCGCCACGGGCCGCTCGGATTACCCGAACCAGATCAACAACGTGCTGTGCTTCCCGTACATCTTCCGCGGCGCGCTCGACGTGGGCGCCACCACCATCAACGAAGAGATGAAGCTGGCTTGCGTGCGCGCCATCGCCGCGCTGGCAAAAGAACCGTTGCCGGGCCACACCACCAGCGCGCTGACGCCGCTGCAACTGATTCCGTCGCCGTTCGACGAGCGTCTGCGCAGCTGGGTCGCGCCTGCCGTATCGCAAGCGGCCATCGCCACCGGCGTGGCTACCCGCGTACCGGCCAGCGCCTGATACGCATGACAGGCCTGCCGGCCTTGGCAAATTAACGGCAAGTTACCATTGCTTACAAAAAAAACCATGGCTAAAAACCATGGTTTTTTTCATTTTTGCCCTTGAAACCGCCTAAATAGCTATACGGAAGCATATTTCTCAGGGGCGTTCCTGCCAGTGCCTTCGATTACAATGATGCCTACTTTATGTTGCTACATTTGCCAGGATGGCGATGATGTGCGTTACCAAGGATTTTCATGCTCGGCCTGACTTCTGTTTCTGTTTTTCTTTTCTTGGCATTGGCGCTGGCTGTCAATAGCGGATATTCATTCGGAGCCCTGACCCTTCTGCTCGCCAGCACCTTCCTGCTATGGAAACGTCCCCGCCTGAATCTGCAACGCCAGGATTATCTGATGCTCGGCGCCCTGCTGCTGTACTTCCTCATCTTTTCCGCCAATATGGTGTACCACGGCGATCCGGCACGCGAACTCGACATGCCCCTGCGGGCGCTGCTGGCTATACCCGTACTGCTGCTGCTGATTGCCTATCCACCGCGGCCTGAGGCGTGGTGGAGCGGTTTGGCAATCGGCGCTATCGCGGGCGCCGCCTTGGCAGCCACGCAATACATTCCAAGCAGCCCCTTCCGGCCACAGGCCGCCACCAGCAATGCTATTCACTATGGCAATGTCAGCATGCTGTTTGGCATGTTATCGTTATGTGGGCTCGAATGGGCCATCAAACAGCGCCACCGAATCGCCTGGAGCGTATTAGTGCTGGCCGGCGGCCTTATCGGAATTTTCGGCTCCGTTATCAGCGGCAGCCGCGGCGGCTGGCTGGCGCTGCCCGTCTGTGGATGCATATTTGTCGTCCACTATGCGAGAACACGCGGCAAGCACTATATGACTGGGCTGGTGGCGGTGCTACTGGCCGTGGCCGTACTGTCTTACGCAGTACCCAATTCACCTGTGCTTGAGCGAGCGGCAGATGCCGTAGAAGATTTGAAAAAATTTGAAGACAGCGACAACGTCAGCACGTCCGTCGGCCAAAGGCTGGAAATGTGGCGTACCGCACTCACTTTATCAAATGACCATATATGGCTAGGCATGGGGCGTAACGGCTACTTAGAGGCAAAGCAAGAGCTGTCGGCCGAAGGAAAAATGAGCGAGATCGTCCTGAATTACACCAATGCGCATAACGATTACATCGACTCCCTGGTCAAGCGTGGCATCTTCGGCTTGCTGGCCCTGCTGCTGCTTTTCCTGCTGCCGTTGACCCTGTTTGCGCAGGCACTGCTGCGCAGCGCCGCTGCAGCCCGCCCATTTGCGCTGGCTGGCGTGATGCTGTGCACTTGCTACATGATTTTTGGCCTGACGACGAGTTCGCTCACCCTGAACATCGGCATCATCATGCTGGTCTTCCCGATGGTGATATTGTGGTCTCTGCTGCGCCATCAAAAGCGCATGAGCTGATTCGTTTTCCGTCTGACCGTTTTTGCTATCCCCTGCAAGGAATCATACCGATGCTCACGCCCGACCTGAAGCGCCTCACCGCGCTGCACGCGCCGTATAAAAAACATCTGGCCCTGGCTCTGCTGGCAATGGTCGTCACGGCCGCCACGGAGCCACTGTTGCCGTATGCGCTCAAGTTATTGCTCGACAATGGCTTCGGTGGCAAGGTCGATTTTTCCTTCTGGCTGGTGCCGCTGATCGTCATCGGTATCTTTGCCATGCGCGGCGCATCGACGTTTGCCAGCAGTTACCTGATGAGCTATGTCTCCACACGCATCCTCAACGAGTTGCGGCGCAGGATGTTTGCCAGCATGCTGAACTTGCCCATCGACTTCTACAACACGCATACAGTTGGCAAAGTCATCAATTCCATCATGTTTGAAGTGCAGCAGATCATTGAGATGGTGACCAAGGTGTTTACCTCGATCGTGCGCTCCTCGCTGACCGTACTGGGACTGCTGGCGTGGCTGCTGTACCTGAACTGGGTGCTGACCCTGGTCACCCTGGTGCTGCTGCCTCTGCTGACCATCGTCGTGCGCACCACGGGCAAGCGCCTGAAAAAACTCAACCGCGACTCGCTGGCCGTCAATGCCGAGCTGACCCAGGTCATCGAGGAAACCACGCGCGCGCAACAGGTGATCAAGATCTTCGGCGGCCAGGACTACGAAAAGGCGCGCTTCGAAGAGCGCGCCGAACAATTGCGACGCTACAGCATGCGCATGACGACGACCTTTTCCGCCACCGTGCCCATCACCCAAGTGATCACGGCAGCCGCCGTGGCCCTGGTCATCGTGATGGCGCTGCTCCAGTCGGAACAGGGGCAAATCACGGTCGGTGGTTTTGTTTCCTTCATCACGGCCATGCTGATGCTGCTGACGCCCTTGAAGCAACTGGCCGAAGTCAACGGGCCCCTGCAGCGCGGCATGGCCGCCGCCGAGGAAGTCTTCCAGCTGATTGACAAGACACCGGAACGCACGGGCGGCAAGCCGCTCGCTGGCCGCTGCAACGGCAACATCGAATTCAAGGACGTGAGCTTTGCCTACCCCGGACATCAGGAGCCGGCCCTGCGACACATCGATCTGAGCATCGCGCCAGGACAAACGGTCGCCTTTGTCGGCATGTCCGGTGGCGGCAAATCGACCCTGGTCAGCCTGCTGCCCGGTTTTTACTCTGCCAGCAGTGGTGAAATATTGCTAGATGAACAAAATATCGACACCATCTCCCTGACGAGCTTGCGCAGCCAGATCGCCATGGTCAGTCAGCAGGTGGTGTTGTTCGACGATACCCTGGCCGCCAATATCGCGTATGGCGATGCATCCCCTGACCGGCAGCGGGTCGAAGCGGCCGCTGCCGCCGCCTTCCTGTCTGACGTTATCGATGGCTTGCCAGAAGGCCTGGAAACGCGCCTGGGCGACAACGGCTCGCGCCTGTCCGGTGGCCAGCGCCAGCGCGTGGCGATCGCCCGCGCCATCTACAAGGATGCGCCCATCCTGATTCTCGATGAAGCCACCTCGGCACTGGATACGGAGGCGGAACGGGCCGTACAAGCGGCGCTGGAGCACCTGATGCAAGGTAAAACCACCCTGGTTATTGCTCATAGGCTATCAACAATTGAACGTGCGGACCGTATCGTGGTATTGTCACACGGGAAAATAATGGAAACCGGCAGTCACCAGCAATTATTGGATGCCAACGGCGCATATGCCAATCTGCACCGCCTGCAATTTTCCCAGCAAGTGCTTTGACACCATCGAATGAATACCTGAAATCGTACTGATACATGACGCCTTTGATTCCCGCCGAACTTCTACAAAAGTCGGACAAAATTCTTTTCATCGCCCATCTGGCGCTGGGAGACTTTACCTACCTGCAGAACGGCTTCCGCGCCTTTGCCGCGGCCTATCCCCATATTCAGATCCACCTGTGGGTCGACGAAGTCCGCCGCACGTCCGACGCCAGGCAATGGGAAGGCTTGCGTACCTATTCGCTGTACGACTGGGTCGAACAGTCGGGCCTGTTCGCCAAGGTGTACCGCAAGACCTACAGCCCCGCGCTGTACGAAGAGTCACTGCGCGAAGCCAAAGCGGAACACTATCCTGTCGTCGTATCATTGGCCCACGTACGGCCACAGCAGTACGCGGATCTTGCCCGCGAGATCAGCCCGAACGGGCTGGTGATCGGCACGCGCAAACCGTTCAGCCCCTTGCGCCCCTGGCATTACCTGGCCTACCGCAAGATCGATGCCGTGCTGGCCTCGTATGCGGGACAGGATGCGGGTGAGCACCATATCAGCAGCGTGTATGCGGACTGGTTCCGTCAATTGACGGGACTCGACATTCCCGTGGCCGAGCGCTATCCCTTCGTGCACATCCCCGAGTTCGCGTTGCAACAGGCGCGGGAACAGCTGAGCGCCTGGGGCTTCGCCCCGCGCCACGGTCCGCTCGTACTCCTGAATCCGTTCGCCAAATCGCACAAGCGCAGCTGGCCGCTGGAGCGCATCGCCGAGATGATCGCACGCATGCAAACGATGCCCAAATGGCAAAACGCCTGCTTCCTGATCAATGCCATGCCGCAGGAACTGGCCAAGGTAAATGCCGTCGTGCAGGCGCACAACTTGCCGCGCACGCAAGCCTTCAGTGCCGTCGACAACTTTTTCCAGCTGCCGGCGATGCTGGCGCAATGCGACCTGATTATCTCGGTGGAAACGTCGATCATGCATCTGGCGAACGCCGTGCATGTGCCCGTGGTGGCACTGATGCGCAAGAAAAATCCCGAATGGGCTCCCTTCGACAGCGCCAACAGCACCGTCATCACGGTGGCGCGGCGCAGCGAGTGGGTCAAGGCGATATCAGTCGATCAGGTATTGAAAACCATCACCTAGATAATTGTTAACGCTTAGCCGGTGCCCAGCATGCTGATGCGCACCAGGTCGGCCACATTATCGACCCCCAGCTTGTCCATCAGGCGCGCCTTGTGCACTTCCACCGTGCGCACGGAAATACCCAGCACCGGTGCGATATCGCGGTTGTGCTGGCCCGTCACCACCAGGTGCATCACTTCCCGCTCACGCGGCGTCAACGCGCGCAGCAAGGCTTGCCCCGCCGCTTGCCGCTGCAACTGGCCGCGCGCATGTTCCTCGCGCGAAAATGCTTCATCGATGGCTGCCAACAACTTGTCGTGGTCAAATGGTTTTTCCAGGAAATCGCTGGCCTGTGCCTTGAAGGCCTGACGTGCCAGGGCCACGTCGCCGTGTCCCGTGATAATGATGATGGGCAGCATGCATTTGAGCTCCAGCAGGCGGCGCTGCAGGCTCAGACCATCCATGCCCGACATGCGGATATCGATCAGCAGACAGCCGGCCCACTCTGGCCGCCAGCTTTGCAGGAAATCCTCGCCGCAGGAAAACAGGGCCGTACGATAGCCGCGTATGCCCAACAGCAAACCCAGCGCATCGCGCACGGCGGGATCGTCGTCCACGATAAACACCGTCAAGTTACTTGTCACCATGCTCTCCTGTCGCGGCCGCACTGGCGCGCGCCAGGGGCAGGATAAAACGAAAAATACCATGCCTGCCCACTTCGGCCCAGAGCTGGCCGCCATGCGCTTCGACTATGGTGCGGCTGAGTACCAGGCCCAACCCCAGGCCGCTGGCCTTGGTCGAGACAAACGGTTCGAACAGGCGTGCCGCCAGGCTATTGGAAATACCGGGGCCGCTATCTTCCACGGACAGGCGCAAGCGTCCGCCCTCGAGCCGCTCGGCCGACACCGTGATGCGGCGCCGGCCACGCGGCTGGGACATCACCGCATCCTGCGCATTGGCCAGCAAATTACGCAGTACCAGCTCGATTTGCAGGCGATCGGCATTGACCGCCAGCGGCGACGGCGGCGCCAGCACCAGCTCGATGCCATGCTCATGAAACAGCGGCGTGAACTGGCGTGCCATGCCCTCGATCAAGGCGCCCGCCTCCACCGCTTCGAGTTGCATCGCGCCCGTGCGGAAAAAGTCGCGCAGGCGACGCACCACATCCGCGGCGCGTCCCGATTCAACAATCATATGCCCTACCGCACCTTGCAGCAAGGCACCAGTCTCCCCCCGTTCCAGCAGGTATTCACACGCCTTGCCATAGGTAGACAAGGCCGTCAGTGGCTGGTTCAGCTCATGCGCGATCGCCGCTGCCATCTCGCCGGCGGCCGCCAGGCGCATCGTGTGTTTCAGTTCGTCGGCCACCTGGCGCATTTCATCGACGACGATGCCGATAAAAAAACCCACCAGCGCCAGCACGGCATCGAGCAGTTGCAATTCATAAAACTGGATATCGACCGCATGCGTCCATTTCACCAGGGTGATGATGCATAACTGCAATACAAATACAGCCAGCACGGCACCATGCAAGCCCTGACGCGAGGCAGCCCAGATCACGGGGAGAAACAGGAAATAGAAATGCTTGTATTCGGAACGCACGATGGAACCGAAGACGCTCCACAGCACAAAGCAGGCCAGGGCCAGATAAGCCAGGGTTTCCCAGCGCCAGACGGCAGCATGCAGGCGCTCCCGCCCCCGCTCGCTGAACAGCACCCAGATCAGCGGCATCGATACCAGCATGCCTACCGTGTCGCCGATGCCGAAACGCCATACCGCCGTCCCCCATTCGCCGGCCGGAATACGCCCCGTCAGCGACAGCAAGGAGATATAGCCCAGCGCATTGAGCACGGTGCCCATCAGCACGACGGCGACCCAGGTGCCCAAGCGGCTCCGGTTGTCGAAGATATCGCTGCTGCTGAAACTGCGGCGCAAGACTGCGCCGATAGCACCATAGCCAAGCACCAGCCAGGCCGAACAGAGCAAAGTCAGGGGCAGACCTGCCGGCATGCCGCGCACCAGCACCTCGCCAGCCAGCAAGGCGACAAACCACGGCAGCGCCGCCTTGCGGCCATGGATCAACCAAAACACCAGACCCAGCGCGGGATCGGGATTCCAGGGGGTGATGTTCAGCCCGTACATCGGGTCGATATAGGTCGCCCAGTCAAACAGCAGATACAGGCCGACAAAGGCGGGGTATTGCAGGTAGCGGGACAGGAATGGGCGCATAACGGTGTTTTTTGGCTGTCCTGCATTATGCATCGCAGGCGTGCGCCACGCCATGCCATCTTGCGTTATGTGCACATATCTTCATGCCATATCACGAAGTCCGCCAGTACACTCAGGCATCGGCCAAGGGCAAACGGACCTCCACCAGCAAGCCCAGGCCGCCATTACCGCTATGCAGCTGAATCGTGCCGCCGTGCAGGCGCACGACAGAAGCGACGATGGACAAGCCCAGGCCGCTGCCCGCCTGCGCCTGCTGCGGGGCGCGGAAAAAGCGGTCGAACACGCGCGCATACAGCGCCGGCGCGATACCCGGTCCCTGATCGGCCACATGCAGCACGGCCTGGCCCCGCTCCGCATGCAGCGACACCGTCACGCTGCTGCCACGCGGGCTGTACTTGATGGCGTTTTCCACCAGGTTGTCGATCAGCGACACCAGGCTCTCGCGCTGTCCGGGCACGCTGAGCGAGACGCTGGCTTGCAACTCGAGCTCGATACCGCCCGCCTGGGCCAGGCCGGACAGGGCCGCCAGCCGGTCTTGCAGCAAACTATCGAGCGCCTGCCGCTGCGGCAGCTCGCCAGCGCCAGCCTGCACTTCGCTGCGCGTCAGCTGCAGCAACTGGCCCACCAGACGCGCGGCACGGTTGCCACTGTTCAAGATACCGTCCAGCAACTCTTGCTGGCGTGCGTCATGCGCCTGGCCCTGCAATGCCTCGACATTCACGCGCATGGCCGCCAGCGGCGTGCGCAGCTCATGCGTAGCGTCGGCGATGAAGCTGCGTTCACGCGCGGCACTGGCATCGACCCGCTGCAGCAGGGCATTGATATTGTCGACCAGTCCCGCCAGTTCGCCATGCGGCGGCTTGAACGCCAGCGGGCGCAAATCCTGCGGCCCGCGCGCCGCTACCTCCTGCGCCACCTTGCGCCAGGGGCGCATGGCAAGGCGGATCGACAGCCAGGCCGGCACCAGCAAGAATGGCAGGCTGATCAATAGCGGCAGCAGGTAGTAGCCGTGTGAATTGATCGTGATGAAAAACTGCCAGGCCCCGCCCACTTCCAGTACCGTCACACGCGTAGTCCCCTCGGTCAGGCTGCGGCTGCGCCAGGCCTGCCCCTTGATGTAGATCACTTCCATCTGGTCGGGGCCGGCGCTGCGGATACCGCTGGGCGCTGCGGGGGACTTGTAGACCAGCTTGCCATCGCGCCAGACCAGGATGCGCGGCGCCAGCTCCGGCACTTTCCCCATTTCAAACTCTTCGCGCAAGGCTTCGTCGATCGCGCGCAAGCTCTGCTCCTGGCGCTGCGGCTGCTCGGCCAAATTGTCGGCCACACTGATAATGGCGTGCAAGACACCCCGACTCACGTTGCTCGCTTCACCCGTTCCCTCGAACAGCACATAAGCCACGGCCAGGCTCCACAGCACGGTCAGCATCAGCATTTGCGCCATCATCAGGCGGCGCACCAGGGTAGGCCGGCGCAGCATGACCCAGAAACGCCCCATCATGCGGCGGCACCCGGCGGGGTGAATGTCTCGCCTTGCTGGTCGATGACATAGCCAACGCCGCGCACGGTACGGATATAACCTTCGCCTATCTTGCGGCGCAGGTTACCCATATGCACATCCAGGGTGTTACTGGCATTGGCCAACCCGCCGGGCAGGATATGTTCCTCCAGCACGCGGCGCGTGATGACTCTGTTGGCGCGCATCAGCAAGGTCTTCAGCAAGGCATACTCACTGGCGGTCAGCTCCACCGGCCGCCCATGCACGCTGACGCGGCGCGTGGGCACCTGCAGCAGCAGGCCGCGCAACTCGATGGTGTCGCCGTCGAAGCCATAGCTACGACGCGCCAGGGCACGCACGCGCGACAGCAGCTCGGCCAGCACGAAGGGCTTCACCAGGTAATCGTCGGCACCGCCATCGAGGCCCCGCAAGCGCTGTTCCAGCGTGTCGCGGGCGCTGAGGATCAGCACCGGCAGGCGGGCAGCGCGCAGCCGAGCCAGCAAATCGAGGCCATCACCATCCGGCAAGCCCAGGTCCAGCAACACCAGCTCGCAGCTGTCGTGCTCGATGCTGCGCGCCGCATCCTCCAGGCTGCGCACCCAGACCACTTGCATGCCCTGGTCGCGCAAGGCGATCCGCACGCCATTGCCCAGGTCCATATCGTCTTCAATCAGCAGTATCTTCATGGTGAGTATTAAACCATCACAAGCTGAAGAATGGGTAAAGACGCGCTCTTCATGCAATCTTAATAAAGGGCTCATTTTTCCTTCATGGCACAGGCCGATACTGTCAGCAGTCAATCGAGCCACTCCGGACTCGGTTCTCCACCTGACGGAAAACCCATGCACTCACCCACAACCCTGCTGACCTCGCTGGCACTCGCCAGCGGCATGATCTTCAACCCCCTGGCCGCCGTGGCGGCCGAACCGCCGGCGGAAAACGTCTTCACCATCGGTGGCGGCGTCGCCGCCGTATCCAGCTATTCCGGTTCCGACAAGCTGTCGGCCTCGCCACTGATCATCCTCGACTATGCCATGGCCAATGGTCTGTTCATCAGCACCTCGCGCGGCATCGGCTATGGCGGCCAGGCCGGCCCCTTTAGCTATAGCGCTGCATTGGGCTACCGCGGCAACCGCGAAGACCACAAGCGCAATGGCGCCAACGGCTGGGGCGGCAGCGATTACCTGAAGGGCATGGGCGAAGTCAAGGGCAACGCCAGCGCCCTGCTCAGCGCGGGTTATTCTCCATTGCCGGGCCTGTCGCTGAGCGTGTCGAGCGACATTCCCCTGTCGAATCGCGAAAATGGCGCGAACGTGCATTTCGGCGCGACAGGCCAGATCTACGGCCGCGCCGATGCCAAGGGCGTGCAGCAAGACAGCGTGAGCATCGGTGGCCAGCTGGGCTGGGGCGAACGCAAGTATGTGCAGACCATGTATGGCGTGACGGCCACCCAGGCCGCGAATACCTCGTTCAAGCAATACACGCCCAAGGGCGGTTTCTATGAAGCACAGGCCACCGTCAACTGGGAGCACCGCTTCGATGCGCGCTGGGGCATCAACACCCTGGTCGGCGTCGAACACCGCATGGGCGACGCGGCCAAGAGCCCCATCGTGCAACGCAAGACAGCGCCGATTGGTGCCGTATATGTCACCTACCGCTATTAAAACAGGGCAGGAATAAGGGAAACACGTACGCTATTTCGCCAATTTACAGGGGGTGAGGGCATGGATAAGATGACACGGTTTTCCTGCCACGGTCATCTTTTCCATGCATGCATCGCGCCTTGCCCCGCAACGCCACCGCACCCAAGATAGCGCCGAGGGCGAAGGCGTGGGCGGCAAGCCGGACCAGGATACCCTGCTGCTGCTCTTGCCCGTCAAGCGCGCCAGCGACATCATCTACGGTGCTCGCTACGCCAGGCGCTTGCAGGAATGGGGCATCAAGGTTCGCGTCAGCCTGCTGCACGTGACACCGGCGCTGCCGTACCAGGCCGATGGCTTGCCCCAGCACAGCGCCAGCGACTGCCATGCGCTGGACCTGGCTACACAGCAGATGATGCACGAGGCGGGACTCTACCTGAGCCGTTCCCATCTCGCCTTCAGCACCCATATTTTTGCCGGCGAGCTGCTTTTCACGATACTCGACACGGCTGAACTGCTGGGCTGCCATGAAGTTATCTTGCCCGCGCACAGGCATAGCGGCTGGCCCCGCCATTTTTCGGGCGGACTGGCCGCCAGACTGGCGCGCGGCACCCGCAGCACCACCATCTTGCTGGCAAACCACGAGGGCGTCAGCAGCCCGGTACCCGTCTGAGCCAAAACGGCTTGGACGTTCTCTCTTTATCATGGATATGCGCACGATGATGCCAACTATTACCCTGTCTGACGGCTTGATGGCGATGCCAAGCGGCATGCGCCGCTGGCGCGAAATGCTCAAGCTGCATCTGCGCGCCCGCGTGCAACAGCGCCAAACCCGGCTATGGCTACAACTGCTGAACTCGCATCCGGTCTTTCATGATCTGGTACAAGCCTACCCGCACATGATCCACAAGGTCTACCGCCCTTATCTGAGCCTGACGCTGAATTGCGGCCAGCGCGTGGCATTGCTGGCCGAACACTACCGCTTCATCTTGCAGCAAGGCTGGGGCAAGCTGATGAGCCAAGCGGCGCACGGGCCCGTGCGACTGGCGACGGTACCGGGCAAGTCGGGAGCGCCCTACCATCTGCAACTGTGTTCGCTGCACCCCATGGACCGCGAAGGCGAGATGGTGCTGCAACTGATGCATGAGGATGACGTGCTCTATTCGATCGCCTTTTCTTTCTTTGGCTGCCCCTTGCGCTCCACCCTGGGCGTGAGCGTCGGCTGCGTGCAAGGCCCGAAGGGCCAGGAAAGCGCGCACCGCGTGCGTGAAGCAACGCGCGACCTGCATGGCATGCGTCCCAAGACGCTGATGGTGCGCCTGGTACGCCAGTTGGGATACGAACACGGCTGCCGCAAGATGCTACTTGTCGGCAATATCAACCGCGCCGTGCACCACTCCGCCAAGAAAGGCCGATTGTTCGCCGACTACAATGCGTTATGGCAAGAACTGGGGGCGCAAGCGCGCCAGGATGGCGATTTTGAGTTGGCATGCGAAGACCTGCCCTTGCCTGCGCTGCAAGAAATTCCTTCAAAAAAACGCTCGGAAGCGCGCAAACGCCACGAACTGACACTGGCCATGATCGCCAGCCTGCGCAGCGGTCTCGACGCCCATCGCAGCACGGTGCAGGTCGCCACGCCTAGCGCTGCGGTAGCCGCCAACGATGTACGGCAATCAGCCAGCCTCGACGACGACGATTACGTTTCCGCTGCTGCCTGAGCGTCCCTGGCCCCGCACGGCGCCCCGCCCCCGCGTCGTTGCTCGCCGTCACTAGCCACACCGCCTTCCCTCTTGCGCCACACGCTAGAACCCATGCGTGGCGCAATCCTGTTACGCTAGCGCTATCGGTCATGCATTACGGTGCGCCGGTTCCCCCAACGCTTACTAGGAGGCAAGTCATGCGCGTAGACATCTACCGCCGGGCCGAGCACGACGGCATTTTTTCCTACCTCGCCGTGCCGGAAGGAAAGCTCATTCCGGAAGAAGTTACCAATACAGACTGGCAACTCGAAGTACGTGCCAGCGAAGTGGCCGACGATGCCAAGGCCTTGCCCGACTATCATATCGAACAGCCGCACCAGCAGATCGCTGCCAAAGGCTATGCGATCACGGGCCTGAAAGACATGTAAACGTCAAAAGCCAAACCCGATTCACATCCGGTTTGGCTTTGGCGTAGCGCCTGCGCTGCAGCCGATCAGTATTCGACCGCCACCTCTTGCGCACCCAGCATTTGCTCCAGTGCCATCTGCAATTCATCCGATGGCGCCACTTTCCACTCATCCCCAAACTGCAGCACGCAACTGACGCCTTGCGGGCTGACCCGCGCAGCGATAGGCAAGCCCGTCTCGGCACGGTGCGGCATGATCACATCACGGATGCGCTTGGCGTCCAGGGTCGCCGGCAACGTCAGGCCCAGCTGGCGGCCATACTGTACGCGCGCGGCGATGATGTCGAAGGCGCTCTCGGCCGTGATGCGCAAGCCGCCCGAAAAACGGTCTTCCGACACCTTGCCCACGACAGCCAGGAATTCATCTTCCTTGAAGATTTTCCTGTTGGCGTCGAACAATTCGCCATATACCGTCACTTCCACCGTGCCACTCTTGTCGTCCAGGGTGACGATGAGGATTTTGCCACGCTGCGTCATCTGCGTGCGCAAGCCCGTGATGACGCCGGCCATCATGCGCGGTTCCCGCGATGGCGACAATTCGGACAATTTCGTGCGCGCAAAACGGCGCGCCTCGGGCGCATACGAATCGAACAAGTGGCCGGAAAGGTAGAAGCCCAGCGCGATCTTTTCTTCCGTCAGGCGCTGCTTGTCGGTCCACACGGGCACCTTGACGTACTCGGGCGGCGCCACCATGTCGCTGTCGTCGCCGCCGAACAGGCTCACCTGGTTCGCCGCCTTGGCGGCCTGGTCCGCGCATTCCATGGCGAACGCCACGGACGCGAGCAGGATGGCGCGGTCAACCTTCAGGCAGTCGAAGGCACCGCTGCGTATCAGCGACTCGATAGTGCGGCGGTTGATTTGCTTTTTATCCACGCGCTTGCAGAAGTCGAACAGGCTGGTGAACGGTCCGCCCGCCTCGCGCGCGGCGATGATCGCTTCGATGGCGTTCTGGCCCGAGCCTTTCACGGCGCCCAGGCCATAACGGATTTGCGTGACTTTCTTGCCGCTCACGGACGGCGCTTCGCCGCTCGGCGTGAAGCGGTAGTCCGATTCGTTGATATCGGGCGGCAACAAGGTCAGCTTGCAGATTTCCAGCGAGTCTTCCACCAGGATCTTGATCTTGTCCGTGTCGTCCATGGCCAGCGACAAGTTGGCGGCCATGAAGGCGGCAGTGTGGTGCGCTTTCAAATACGCCGTGTGGTACGACAGCAAGGCGTAGGCGGCGGCGTGCGATTTGTTGAAACCGTAGCCGGCGAACTTTTCCATCAAGTCGAAGATCTCGTCGGCCTTTTCCGCCGTCAAGCCGTCTTTCGCCGCCCCCGCGCGGAAGATCTCGCGGTGCTCGGCCATTTCCTCGGCCTTCTTCTTACCCATGGCGCGGCGCAGCATGTCGGCGCCGCCCAGCGAGTAGCCGCCGACGATCTGCGCCATCTGCATCACTTGCTCCTGATACACCATGATGCCGTAGGTTTCGGACAGAATCGATTCCGTGCGCGGGTCGGGATAATCGAAGCGTTCGCCGTGCTTGCGCTTGCAAAAGTCGGGAATCAGGTCCATCGGGCCCGGCCGATACAGGGCCACCAGCGCGATAATGTCTTCGAAACGGTCGGGACGCGCATCTTTCAGCATGCCCTGCATGCCGCGCGACTCAAGCTGGAACACGGCCACAGTCTTGGCCTTGGTCAGCAAGTCGTAGGACGGCTTGTCGTTCAGTGGCAAGGTAGCCAGGTCGAAATCGGCTTGCGCGGGATCGAGCTGCTTGATGTAGCGCACGGCGCGGTCGAGAATCGTTAGCGTGGTCAAGCCCAAAAAGTCGAACTTCACCAGGCCGACGGCTTCCACGTCATCCTTGTCGTACTGCGACACGACGCCCGAGTCGCCGCCCTGCGTGTACAGCGGGCAGAAATCCGTCAGCTTGCCCGGGGCGATCAGCACGCCCCCGGCGTGCATGCCGATATTGCGCGTGATGCCTTCCACTTGCTGCGCCAGCTCCAGCAACTGCTTGACCTCTTCCTCGTTTTCCAGGCGCTCCTTGAGCAGCGGCTCTTCCTCGATGGCATCGGCGATCGACACGGGTTTGCCCGGTTTGAACGGGATCAGCTTGGAAATGCCGTCGCAGAAGTTATAGCCGAAGTCCATTACGCGGCCCACGTCGCGAATCGCCCCCTTGGCCGCCATGGTACCGAAGGTGGCGATCTGCGAGACCGCCTCCTTGCCATACAAATCCTTGACGTGCTGAATGACGCGGTCGCGCCCTTCCTGGCAAAAGTCGATATCGAAGTCGGGCATCGAGACGCGTTCGGGATTCAGGAAGCGCTCGAACAGCAGGTTGTACTGCAATGGATCGAGGTCGGTAATGAGCAGCGAATACGCCACCAGCGAACCCGCACCCGAACCACGGCCCGGGCCGACGGGCACGCCGTTTTCCTTGGCCCACTGGATAAACTCGGCCACGATGAGGAAGTAGCCAGGGAATTTCATGTTGCAAATCGTGTCCGTCTCGAATTTCAAACGCGATTCGTAGCGCGGCCGTTCCTTTTCACGGCGCTCGGGATCGGGATACAGCTGTAACAAGCGTTTTTCCAGGCCAGCCTGCGATTCGGCGACGAGGAACTGGTCGATCGTCATGCCGGGCGGCGTGGGGAAATTCGGCAGTTGCGGCTTGCCCAGGGTCAAGGTCAAGTTACAGCGTTTGGCGATTTCCACGGAATTGGCCAGCGCGGCCGGCAAGTCGGCGAACAATTCCGCCATGTCGGCCTGCGACAGGAAGCGCTGGCTGTCGTTGAAGCGTTTCACACGCTTGGCGTTGGCCAGCATTTCGCCTTCGGCGATACAGGTGCGGGCTTCGTGGGCAATGAATTCTTCAGGGGAAATGAATTGCACGGGATGCGTGGCCACCACTGGCAAACCCAGCTTGGCCGCCAGCGCCACCGCATGACGCACCTGTGCCTCCTGGTTGGCCTGGCCGCCGCGCTGGATTTCAATATAGAAATGGCCAGGGAAAATCTCGGCCCAGCGCTGGGCATTGCGTTCGGCCAAGGCCAGGTTGCCATTCTCGATAGCAATACCAACATCGCCGAAATGCGCGCCGGACAGGGCGATCAGGCCATTGGCCGCGCTTTCGCCCGGATACAGATCATAGGTATTCGTCGCCAGCGCCTGCAGCCACTCGATGCGCAGCTCGGCGCGTCCCTTGTACTGATTGGTCAGCCAGGCCATCGACAGCAGTTCGCACAACTGCAGATAGCCCATGCGGTTCTTCGCCAGCAACAGCAGGCGCGACGGCTTTTCACGGTTGTCGTCATTCGTGATCCACACATCGACGCCGACGATGGGCTTGATGCCCTTGCCGCGCGCTTCCTTGTAGAACTTGACCATGCCAAACAGGTTCGACAAGTCGGTAACGGCCAGCGCCACCTGCTTGTCCTTCGCCGCCGCCTTGACCACATCGTCGATACGCACCAGGCCATCGACGATCGAATACTCCGAGTGCACGCGCAAGTGGACGAAGGCGGGTCCTTGCGGGGCTTGCTGCATCGCTTGCGGTGAACCTGCCGGAGCGCCGGCCTCTTGCATTACCATTTCCATCCTGTGTACCGTTTCGTGCAAAATTCAATGGGGTCTATTCTACCGCGTCGCGGGTACGGACCGGGTATCCTGCCAGGCCTGTCGGGCTTATAATATCGGCTGTTCAGTCTAAGCCGATCGCCATCATGCAAGCCATCACCCCAGCAACACCCGCCGTTTCCGCCGCCGTCAGCCCGCTGGCCGCCACGTTTGTCAATATCGCCGCGTATAAATTCATTACGCTGGCCGATACGGAAGCCATGCGCCCCTTGTATCAGGAGCAATGCCTGGCACTGGAACTGAAGGGCACGATACTGCTGACGCCGGAAGGCATCAATATGTTCCTGTCCGGCACGCGCGAGCATATCGATGCCTTCCTCGCCTGGGTGCGCAGCGACGAACGCCTGGCCGATCTGGAGTGGAAGGAAAGCTTGTCGAACGAGCAATCGCACAAGCGCATGCTGGTCAAGCTGAAAAAAGAAATCATCACCATGCGCATGCCGCTGATCAAGCCGGAACTGGGCCGCGCCCCGTCAGTCGACGCGCATACGCTCAAGCGCTGGCTCGACGCCGGCGTGGACGACGCAGGCAAACCCGTGGTCATGATGGAAACGCGCAACGCCTTTGAAGTGGATGTGGGTACGTTCAACAACACGCTTGATTACCGTATTGACAAGTTCACGGAATTCCCGGCCGTCGCCGCAGCGCACAAGGACGAACTGGAAGGCAAGACCGTCGTCACCTTCTGCACAGGCGGCATCCGCTGCGAAAAGGCCGCCATCCACATGAAGGAAATCGGTTACGACAGCGTGTACCAGCTCGACGGCGGCATCCTGAAGTATTTCGAGGAAGTGGGCGGCGAACACTATACGGGCGACTGTTTCGTGTTCGATTACCGCACCGCCCTGAACCCGAAACTGGAACCGACGGAAACGGTGCAGTGTTTTGTGTGCCGCGCCGTGGTTACACCGCGTCAGCAATTGTCGCCGGAATATGTGTATGAAGTGTCTTGCCCAAACTGCCACGATAAAACGATGCCTTGACGCGCTTACGATTTCGCCATTTCCCAGGCGGAATCTTTCAAAAAAATCAATTCAAAATAGCAATTGATCTGCATTTTCTCTGCCAGGCCTGGCGCTGTCCAGGCGGCTCAAAGAAGCAAACAAATGTAACAATATTGGATTTGTTTGCCATTCTCATAAACACTCGCTTTCTTTGGCTCGTTGAGTCATGTGAAATATTCAATTGCCAGCTGCTTCGTGCCGAACTGCCCACAGGCGGCTTGCCTATGGGAAAACAACAACACACCCTGTGGAAAGCGCTCACTAGTACGCGGGAAAACTGCTGTAAATTCGGCAATTTATGGGGTTCTGAATTATAATCAAGAGTTAAGGATTGATTGATTTTTTCAGTTATTAACCTCATGAAATATACGCATCTTGGATAGACAAATTCTCGTTGCCTACTATTATTAGAGAAATGAATTGACAGCATCTCTTATTTGTATTTTTTTGCTCAGGAAGCTCAGATGATTTTAGTGACAGGTGGCGCAGGCTTTATCGGATCGAATTTCGTTCTGGATTGGCTCGCGCAAAGTAATGAACCGGTAATTAATCTGGATAAGCTGACGTATGCAGGAAATTTAAATAACTTGCTAGCGGTACAAAACGACCCACGTCACCAGTTTGTCAAAGGCGATATCAATGACGGTGCCTTGCTGGCACAGTTATTGGCACAGCATAAGCCACGTGCCATCGTGCATTTTGCAGCGGAGAGCCATGTCGACCGCTCGATTCATGGACCGGCAGATTTTATCAGCACCAATATCAATGGCACCTTCAGCCTGTTGGAAGCCGTGCGCCCCCATTGGCAAGCACTGCCTGAAGCAGAACGTATGGCATTTCGCTTCCTGCATGTCTCAACCGATGAGGTGTACGGGACACTGGGGCCGGATGATGCTCCGTTTACCGAAACCACGCCTTATGCGCCCAACAGCCCTTACTCGGCAACAAAAGCAGCCTCGGACCATTTGGTGCGCTCCTATCATCATACCTATGGCTTGCCGACGCTGACCACCAATTGCTCGAACAATTATGGTTCCTATCATTTCCCGGAAAAGCTGATTCCCTTAATCATTGCCAACGCGCGCGCTGGCAAGCCCTTGCCTATTTATGGCGATGGCCAGCAGGTGCGCGACTGGCTGTATGTCAGCGATCACTGCACGGCCATTCGCCGGGTACTGGAAAGCGGGCGTACGGGAGAAACCTACAATATCGGCGGCTGGAACGAAAAAGCCAATCTCGACGTCGTGCATATCCTGTGCGACATCCTCGATGAACTGCAACCGAAGGCAGCTGGCGGCAGCTATCGCGAACAAATCAGCTATGTTGCCGACAGGCCCGGACATGACCGCCGCTATGCCATCGATGCACGCAAGATTGAGCGCGAACTGGGCTGGAAGCCGGCAGAAACCTTCGACACCGGCATACGCAAGACGGTGCAATGGTATCTGGACAACGATGCATGGGTGCGCGACGTACAATCCGGCGCTTACCTGACCTGGCTGGAAAAAAACTATGTGGCCCGCGCCGAACAGAAAGCGGAGGCATGATGGAAGCCAAACTGGCCCGCAAAGGCATCATCCTGGCTGGGGGTTCAGGCACACGCCTGTATCCCGTGACCATGTCGGTATCGAAGCAACTGTTGCCCGTGTACGACAAGCCGATGATTTACTATCCGCTGACAACATTGATGCTGGCGGGAATACGCGACATCCTGGTCATTTCCACGCCCTCCGATACGCCCCGCTTTCAAGAGTTGCTGGGTGACGGTAGCCAATGGGGGATTAAGCTGAGCTATGCGGTACAGCCATCACCCGATGGCCTGGCGCAGGCGTTTCTCATCGGCCGCGAATTTCTGGGCGATGCGCCGTCGGCATTAATCTTGGGCGACAATATTTATTACGGGCATGATTTTGAATCGAGCCTGTCTGCCGCGACCGAGCGCACTGACGGCGCTACCGTATTTGCCTATCATGTGCAAGATCCGGAGCGATATGGCGTGGTGGAATTCGACGCCAATCAGCAAGCCATCAGCATAGAAGAAAAGCCATTGCAGCCAAAGTCGAACTATGCCGTCACTGGCCTGTATTTTTACGACAAGGACATTGCCGATATCGCCGCATCGATCAAGCCCTCCGAACGGGGAGAGCTTGAAATTACCGATGTCAACCGCGTCTATCTGAACCGCGGAACGCTCAAGGTGGAACGCATGGGGCGCGGCATGGCCTGGCTCGATACGGGTACGCACGAGTCACTGCTCGAAGCAAGCCAATTTATTGCCACCATCGAACACCGCCAAGGCTTGAAAGTAGCTTGCCCTGAGGAAATTGCTTACCGTAAAGGCTACATTACCGCCAACCAGTTGGAACAACTTGCTCAACCGCTGAAAAAAAACGGTTACGGACAATATTTGTTACGCCTGTTGAATGATAATATTTTTTAAGCCATGCATATTCAAACCACTGTCATTCCCGACGTATTGATCCTCGAACCCAAAGTATTTGGCGACGATCGGGGCTTTTTTTACGAAAGCTTCAACCAGCAGCGCTTTGCCGACTTGACGGGCATTACCGCCAATTTCGTCCAGGATAACCACTCCAAGTCCAGCAGGAATGTCCTGCGCGGCCTGCATTACCAGATCCAGCAACCGCAAGGCAAGCTGGTGCGTGTCGTGGCAGGCGAGGTCTTCGATGTCGCCGTCGATATCCGCGCCTCCTCCCCGACGTTTGGCAAATGGGTCGGCGTCGTGCTGTCTGCCGAGAACAAACGTCAGCTCTGGATACCTGAAGGATTTGCCCACGGCTTCATGGTGACCAGCGAGAGCGCCGAATTTCTCTACAAGTGCACGGACTATTGGGCACCCGAGTTTGAGCGCAGCATTGTCTGGAATGATGCGGATATCGGTATTGACTGGCCATTGCATGGCGACGCACCCATGCTGTCGGCGAAAGATCAACTGGGCAAGCAACTGGCAGCTGCCGAGGTCTTCGCATGAAAATCCTCATTACTGGCAAGACCGGCCAGCTCGGATATGCATTGCAGAAACGCCTGCAGGACATGGGTGAAGTGATAGCGCTGGACCGCTCGCAAATGGACTTGGCCGACCTCGATCAGGTTCGAAGCGTGATCCGCGCAATCGAGCCAGACCTGATCATCAATCCGGCGGCCTATACGGCCGTCGACAAGGCAGAGACCGAGCTGGCGCTGGCGATGCGCATCAATGGCGAAGCGCCAGGAGTCATGGCGCAAGAAGCCAAGCGGCTCGGTGCAGCCATCATCCACTACTCGACTGACTATGTCTTCGACGGCAGCAAGGGCAGTCCATACACGGAAGACGATGCAACGGGTCCGCTCAATGCCTATGGCCGCAGCAAGCTGGCGGGCGAGCAGGCGGTGCGCGAAAGCGGCGCAAGCCACCTGATATTGCGCACAAGCTGGATATACGGTGAGCATGGCAACAATTTTCTAAAAACGGTGCTCCGCCTGGCACAGGCGCGGGATGAGCTGCGCATCGTTGCCGATCAACATGGAGCGCCCACCTGCAGCGCCAGTATTGCCGATGCAACGGCCTGCGCCATTGCCACACTGGGTTCGCCCTCCGGTTTCGCGACGGCAGAAGACGCCAGGACTGATGCGTGGAAACAACACTCCGGCCTGTATCATCTGACTGCACAAGGGGAAACCACCTGGTATGGCTTTTCCAAAGCCATCTTGGACCATCCATCAACGTCCAGGAAACCACCAGTCGTCCCTATTGCCACGCAAGACTACCCATTGCCGGCAGCACGGCCGGCCTACTCGGTGTTGTCCAGCGCGCGGTTTATCAAGACCTTCTGTGCGTTGCCGGATTGGCATGATGCACTCACGCTTTGCCTCGATGGCATGGCCAAAGACAACAATCAGTAAGCAACAGAAGTTGTCAATTCAATAAAAATAACGGCGCTAGCAGCCACCACTTCGATCAAGAGGAATAATTAATAATGAAAGCAGTCATTCTTGCCGGCGGCCTTGGCACCCGAATTTCCGAAGAGACACATCTCAAGCCAAAACCGATGATTGAAATTGGTGGCAAACCAATCCTGTGGCACATCATGCAGAGCTACTCAGCGCACGGCATTAATGATTTCGTGATTTGCTGCGGCTACAAGGGCTATGTGATCAAGGAATATTTCGCCAATTATTTTTTGCATACATCCGATGTCACTTTCGATATGCAAAACAATCAGATGGAGGTACACGCACGCAATGCCGAGCCCTGGAAGGTGACCCTGGTCGATACTGGTGACGAAACCATGACGGGGGGCCGATTGAAGCGCGTCCGCGAATATCTGAATGATGAAGAAATGTTCTGCTTCACCTATGGCGACGGTGTCAGCGATGTCGACATCACCGCGCTGGTCGAGTTCCACCGCGCGAATGGCAAGCTCGCCACCGTCACCGCGACCCAGCCACCGGGCCGCTTTGGCGCCCTGAGCCTGGACGGCCACAAGATCAACAGTTTCCAGGAAAAGCCGCAAGGCGACGGCGCCTGGATCAATGGCGGCTATTTTGTCCTTTCACCAAAAGTCATCGACTTCATCAGCAATGATGCTACCGTCTGGGAAAAGGAACCGATGGAGAGCCTGGCCAAACAAGGTGAAATGAATGCCTTCTTCCATCACGGCTTCTGGCAACCGATGGATACCTTGCGCGATAAAGTGCATCTGGAAGAACTGTGGCAATCGGGCAAGGCGCCCTGGAAGGCGAAGTGATGAATTCCACATTCTGGCAAGGGAAACGTGTTTTCCTCACCGGCCATACCGGCTTCAAGGGGGGCTGGCTGAGCCTGTGGTTGCAGCAGCTTGGTGCCGACGTGACCGGTTACGCGCTGGAAGCGCCCACTAAGCCCAGCCTGTTTGAGGTGGCCAATGTAGCGCACGGCATGCAGTCGGTCATTGGCGACGTGCGCGATGGCGACGCCGTCAAACGCGCCATGGCTGCCGCGCGCCCGGACATCGTGATTCACATGGCGGCTCAGCCGCTGGTGCGCTACTCGTACGTGAACCCGGTGGAAACGTATGCCACCAACGTGATGGGCGTGGTCAACCTGCTCGAAGCCGTGCGCGCCACGCCAGGCGTGCGCGCAGTGGTGAATGTCACCAGCGACAAATGTTACGAAAACCGCGAGTGGCCCTGGGGCTACCGCGAAAACGAAGCCATGGGCGGTTATGACCCGTATAGCAACAGCAAGGGCTGTGCGGAACTCGTCACGGCCGGCTATCGCAGTTCCTTCTTCAATGCGGAGAAATATGCGGAGCACGGTATTGCCCTGGGCAGCGGCCGCGCCGGCAACGTCATCGGCGGTGGCGACTGGGCGCTGGATCGCTTGATTCCGGACATGCTGCGCGCCATCGGCGCCGGTGAACCCGTCATGATCCGCAACCCCCACGCCATTCGTCCGTGGCAGCACGTGCTCGAGCCGCTCAGCGGCTATCTGACCCTGGCGGAAAAACTGTACACGGAAGGTCCCGTCCATGCCGAAGGCTGGAATTTCGGTCCGTACGATACCGATGCCAAACCGGTGGAGTGGATCATCGAGCGCATGACGCAAGAATGGGGCGCTGGTGCTTCCTGGTCGCTCGATGGCCAGGACCATCCGCACGAAGCAAGCTATCTGAAACTCGATTGTTCCAAGGCCCGCAGCACGCTGGGCTGGCATCCGCGTTGGGACATTGGCCGGACCATCGCCAACATTGTCGAGTGGCATAAGGCGTTCGACCAGGGTGCAGACATGCGTGCATTCACCCTGGCGCAAATCGCCACTTATCAAAATACCTAATAAATCATCCAACAAATTGAAGGCTGTATCATGAGCGAACAACTGACCCAACAACAAATCCGCGAACAGATCGCTGCACTCGTGGCGCAATATGGCGCACTGGCCAGCATACCGAAACCATTCGAACCGGGCGTGACGGTGATTCCACCTGCCGGCAAAGTGGTCGGTGCACCTGAAATGGGCCTGATGGTCGAAGCGTCGCTCGACGCCTGGTTGACGACGGGCCGTTTCAATGACGAGTTCGAAAAGCGCCTGGCCAAATTCATCGGCGTCGAATTTCTGATCACCGTGAACTCCGGTTCGTCGGCCAACCTGGTCGCCTTCTCTGCCCTGACCTCACCTAAATTGGGCGCGCGTGCCATCCAGCCCGGTGACGAAGTCATCGGCGTGGCCGCTGGCTTCCCGACTACCGTCAATCCTATTTTGCAGTTTGGCGCCGTGCCCGTCTTCGTCGATGTCGAACTTGGCACCTACAATATCGATGCCTCGAAAATCGAAGCGGCCATCACGGACAAGACCAAGGCCATCATGCTGGCCCATACCCTGGGCAATCCATTCAATCTGGAAGTCATCGTCGCGCTGTGCAAGAAATACAATCTGTGGCTGGTGGAAGATTGCTGTGACGCCCTGGGCGCCACGTACAACGGCCAGATGTGCGGCACTTTTGGCGATATCGGCACCATGAGTTTCTACCCTGCGCACCATATCACCATGGGCGAAGGCGGCGCGGTCTTCACCAACAATCCGGAACTGAAAGCGATTGCCGAATCGTTCCGCGACTGGGGCCGCGACTGCTATTGCGCGCCGGGCAAGGATAATACCTGCGGCCAGCGCTTCTGCTGCAAGCTGGGCACGCTGCCGGAAGGCTATGACCACAAGTACACCTACAGCCACCTGGGCTACAACCTGAAAATCACCGATATGCAGGCCGCTTGCGGCCTGGCGCAGATGGACCGCGCGGCTGGCTTTGTGCAGGCACGCAAGGATAACTTCGCCTATATGAAAGATGGCCTGCAAAGCTGTGCGGAATTCCTGATCCTGCCGGAAGCGACGCCTAACTCGGATCCATCGTGGTTCGGCTTCCCGATCACGTTGCGCCCGGAAGCCAATGTGGACCGTGTCAGCCTGCTGACGTTCCTCGATCAAAACAAGATTGGTACCCGTCTGCTGTTCGCCGGCAACCTGACGCGCCAGCCGTACATGATTGGTCGTAACTACCGCGTCTCGGGTGAACTGACGAATACCGACCGCATCATGCACGACACGCTGTGGATTGGCGTTTTCCCGGGTTTGACCAAGGAAATGATGGACTTCTCGATCAGCAAGATTGAAGAATTTTTTGGTGTGAATTTCTAAATTACATCATGAAACTAATAGAAGAACTCCTTCCCGCCTGTTTTTTGCTTGAGCCTAGCCGCTTTGAAGATGCGCGTGGCACCTTTGTTAAAACCTATCATGAAGGCATCTGCAAAAGTTTAGGCGTCAATCTGGATATCCAAGAGGAGTTCTATTCTGTTTCACGCAAGGACGTAATTCGCGGCATGCACTTTCAGCTACCGCCGCACGATCATGAGAAGTTGGTTTACTGTACCCGCGGCGCCGTCCGCGATGTGCTGCTAGACCTGCGAAAAGGACCAAATTACGGCAAAGTAGCTTCAGTCGACCTGTCTGGAAAAAACGGCCTGATGGTCTTTATTCCCAAAGGAATAGCCCATGGTTTTGTTGCGCTGACAGAGGAGGCGTTGATGCTGTACAAGACCAGTACGGTGCATGCCCCGTCCGCCGACTACGGCATCCACTGGGACAGCTTCGGATTCGATTGGCAAGTGACGCGCCCCCTCCTGTCGGCGCGCGATGAGCAGCACGGCGTCTTTGCCGATTTCATTTCTCCGTTTTAATAGGATATGTTACGTGAAAGTATTTCTTACAGGCGCTACCGGTTTTATAGGCAGTCAGCTGGTCAAACGTCTGCTTGGCGATAATCACGAGGTTGCAATCCTGGTACGCGAGCACTCTGATCTCAGCGTATTGCATGACGCTTTACCAAAGATCAGCGTGCATATTTATGATGGCAGCTATCTCTCATTACATGCGGCGCTGGCGCAAACTCAGCCAGACGTCGTGTGTCACGTTGCCTCCTTGTTCCTGGCACAGCATCAACCGGAAGATGTGACCCGCCTGATCGAGTCAAATCTCGGCATGCCAACGCAGTTGCTTGAGGCCATGCAACAGTTGGGCCTGCGTCGCCTGATTAATACCGGCACGTCCTGGCAGCACTTTGAGGACGCTGCCTACAACCCCGTGAACCTGTATGCGGCGACCAAACAAGCATTCGAGAATTTACTGGCTTACTATGTATCAGCGCATGGTTTTCAGGCCATCACATTGAAGCTGTTCGACACGTACGGCCCGGGCGATACCCGTGCAAAATTGTTCAGCCTGTTGCGCAAGACAGCCCGCAGCGGCGTCAAGCTGCGCATGTCGCCGGGAGAGCAACTGCTCGACCTCGTGTACATCGATGACGTACTCGATGCCTACCTGTTGGCCATGCACCGCCTCCCCTCGATTGGCGCAGCGGAATGCTATGCCGTCAGCAACCCCGAACGTCTGACATTGAAAGATCTGGTGCAGGTCTACGGCGCCGTCGTAGGCAAAGACCTGCAGATAGAATGGGGTGGCCTTCCCTACCGTCCACGTGAAACGATGCAACCGTGTACACATCAGCCACGCCTGCCAGGTTGGCAGCCACATATCAGTTTGCAGCAGGGGATCGCACGCATGGAAGCCGACACGCTCATCGAAGGCTTGCTGGTCGGGCCAAGCAAATGAAAAAAGACATGATCTGGGGCTACCTGTCTCAGTTTCTACAGTACGGAGCAGCTTTGCTGGTTCTGCCATTATTACTGAGAAAACTGAGTAGTGCCGAACTAGGCATCTGGTATGTCTTCATGACGATATCGGCTCTGGTGACGATGCTCGACCTCGGATTCACGCCCACGCTTGCTCGCAATGTCAGTTATGTCCTGGGCGGCGCGAAACGCCTGCTCAAGGATGGTTTCGAGGTGCTGAGCACACCTTCCCCTGTCGACTATAGCCTGTTCAACGCCATCATTCACGCAGCACGGCACATCTTCATGGTATTGGCCGGCTGCGCCTTCGTCTTGCTGGCCACTCTGGGTAGCTGGTACATCGTGCATGTATCGCAAGGGCAGATCGCCGCGCAAGAAGTGTTGCTTGCCTGGGGTGTGTTTGTTGTCGCTACAGTAATCAATCTGTATTACAAATACTATACGCCGTTGCTGCAAGGCCGCGGCCTGTATTCTGCCTTCTACAAATCGAGTGCTCTTTCCAATCTCGGCTTCGTGATTGTCACGGCCATTCTTTTGCAATGCGGACTGACCTTACTAGCCGTGGCTTTGGGATACCTTGCTTCGGCGCTCATTGGACGCTGGCTCAGCTGGTATTATTTTCACGACCGGTCTTTCCAGGCAGCCCTGCATCAGGCGCCGCCTTCCAGCATCTCCACGCGTGATATTTTCGGTATTCTCTGGCATAACGCCTGGCGCATGGGCCTTGGGGTTATCGGCGCTTTCCTGATACTAAGAGCCAATACCCTGCTATCGTCAGCCTATCTGGGCTTGGCCACCACCGCCGCGTATGCACTGACGCTGCAGGTCTATTCCGTCTTGCAAAATATGTCGATGGTTTTGTTCAATATCCAGCAACCTAAACTTGCGCAATACCGTGTCGCCAATGACCCAGAGCGCCTGCGTCACACAATACAGCTAGGCATCGGCTATGCACTCGGGATCTTTCTCTGTGGAGCGGTCATCCTAATATGTTTTGGCCCGGCCATGATTAAATGGATCGGCGGTCAAACCGGACTGGTAGCACTACCGCTGCTGATTTGGGTTGGAATCATGGTCCTGCTGGAATTGAACCACTCATTGGCCGCCAGCGTCATTGTCACCGGTAACCGAGTGCCATTTGTCAAACCAGCACTCGTTTCTGGCATAGCTATTGTCACCCTCTCATGGCTAGGCCTGCGTTTTGGAGGAATGGGTCTGACGTGGCTCATTGCAAGTCAATTTACAGTACAACTCATCTATAACAATTGGAAATGGCCATATATGGTCTGGCTCGAACTGTATCGCAATAAAGCGTCGCCTGCGGCCTCCTCGCAACATCAAATGAAAGTGTAACGTTTGAACATTCTTGATATTGAAGACCAGTTTGCCATTTGTGCAGATCGCCCTTCGTCACTCATCATTGATGGTGGCAAGCACATCATGCCAACACTGTCCATCATGATCCCGACCTATCGCCGCCCAGCCATGCTGGCGCAGGCGATTCGTTCGGTACTGGCCCAAACAAGCGATATCGACTTCGAAATCGTCGTGGTGGACAACGATCACTCAATGAGCGAGAAAATCGACGAGCTGGTTCGTCAATTTGGCGATGATCGTCTACGCCTGTTCCGCAACAGTGAGAACCTGGGTATGTTCGGTAATTGGAACCGCTGCATTGAACTGGCGCGCAGCGAATGGATTTCCATTTTGAATGATGATGATTTATTGCATCCAAATTTTGTCGACGAAATGTTTTCAGTACTGGAGAAAAAACCAGCGATTAGCATGCTGTACTGTCGTTCCATTTTCATGGATGATCGCGGTAATTTTGCCAGAAAGCTCAAAAGCACGGTAAAACAGGGCCTGAAAAATATCAAGAATACCTGGCTGATGCCGCAGCTGAGCACGATCCCGATTTCGCATGTGTATATGGATGCGCCATCAAGCGCTCTCGGCCTCATTTTCAAGCGCAGCAATGCTATGGAGATAGGTGGCTATAAAGCGTCGGCCTTTCCGAGTTCGGACTACGTATTTTTCACGATGTATTTCCTGCGCTTTGGTGCCAGCAGGCTGAACAAGACCCTGGCTTATTACCGCATACATGAAAATGAGACCGCCAACCCGAGTACCGGTGAAGGTTTTATCGCAAAAAATCTGCAATTACGCAGCAGCCTTGAACAGCATGTCAAGGCGCCGCCTTCGCTGTTGCGCATTTATGCACAACTCTATGCGTTGACCACGATAAAACAATATAAAAGCTTCTGGAATGTCGAGCTTGACCTGGATCGCCTGCGCCGTGAACACGGCTTGACGGATTTGCCAGTCTTTCCGTTTTACCATTTTAGCCGGCTGGCATTGCGTCTGTGGCTGCTCGTTTCCCGGTAACCAGATCGCAGCTATATTGAAATACGTTCAGCAATACTTTTATAAAAAAATAAATTCATGACTTCCAAAATTTCGCAGAAGAAAAAGATACTGATTGCTGCCTACGCTATTTCTCCGTATTCCGGTTCGGAATTCGGCGTGGGGTGGAATTTTGTTTCCAAGTTAAGCGAATTTTATGACATTACCGTCATGTACGGCACCTCGGGAGTCTGCATGGGCAATCGTGATGCCATGCTCGCCTATCTGCAATCCCAGCCTGCGGACGGCGTCAAGTATGTCTACGTTGAGCCAAATGCACTGGTGCGCCTCTTCGACTGGATGAACCGTTCGGTGACGCCGCTGTTTTTCTCCTTTTCTTACATGTTATGGCAACGACAAGTACTGGCAACTGCAAAAAAGTTAAAGAAAAATGAAGATTACAGCCTGGTGCATCAGTTGAATACCATTGGTTTTCGTCATCCTGGTTTTTTGTGGAAACTCGACCTGCCCTATGTCTGGGGCCCGGTGGGCGGAAGTTCGGATTTGAACGATATCTTCTTCCCCATCCTCAGCAGAGGAAATTACCTGCGAAATAAGCTGCGTAACTGGACAAACTGGTATTTTCTGCGGCATTCCGCACGCGTCAGGAATGCCGCAACAGCTGCCAAGGCGGTTTTTTGCGCCACCTCGGCGGACAGCGACAATTTCAGACGGTTTCTCAATGTGGATTGCCAGGTTATCCGTGAAAATTCAGTGCTGAACATGAAGGAAGCGATCAAGCCTACAGGTGCCAAGGTGCAGTTCGTCTGGGCCGGCAGCGTCGACGAGCGCAAGGCATTGAATCTGCTGCTCAGTGCCCTCGAGCAATTGCCGTCCCGTTCAGACTGGTGCTTGCACGTGATCGGCGATGGACCGAGCAAATCCATGCTGCAGGCCAGGGCCGTGGCATCCGGGCTGGACAAGCAGATAGTCTGGCATGGCCAGGTCCAGCGCGAGGAAGTGCTGCGCATCATGCGCGAAGCAGATGTGCACATCATGCCCTCGATCATGGACAGCAATCCGACTGTCTTACTGGAAGCGTTTGAAATGGGCTTGCCAAGTATTGCTCTGGACCAATTTGGCGCGCATGACCTGATAACGGCAGAAACAGGCTTCAAAGTGAGCGTTAATTCACTGGAAGAAATCATCGAGCAATTGGCACAGCATATAACGTTCTGTCTCGATAACCACGCCACCGTCGACTTGATGAAGACCAATGTCCTGTTCCGCCAAAAGGAATTACATTGGGATATCAGCCTTCGCCAGGTGCGCGACCTCTACGAAAAGGTATCACATGAGTGATTTTTTCTCGGCACTGGCCTCACGGGCGAGAAAGGAGAAATTTGCCATTGATCCTGACGTGCCTCGCTCCTACCTGCTGCGTTTTTTCTCGGCTAAGGTCATTGACCTCCTGCGGGGCGTGCTCGTCTTCCGGCGACTGAATGCACGTATTTTTATCGGCAAGAAAGCCGAGATTTTGTGCGCGTCGAAAATCAGTACGGGTCGCTTCATTAAATTTGCTTCCGGATGCTATGTCGATGCCCTGTCGCGCGATGGCATCAGGCTGGGTAACAATTTCTCCCTGGGGCGGGGTGCGTCCATTGAATGTACGGGTTCCCTGGCCACCTTAGGCGTAGGTTTTTCTGCGGGCAATAACGTCGGCATTGGTTCCTTCAGTTTCCTGGGTTGTGCAGGTGGCGTCAGCATAGGCGATGACACGATACTGGGAAATTTTGTCAGCATACATTCCGAAAACCATAATTTCGAACGCCTTGATATCCCTATCCGCCTGCAAGGCGTTACCCAGCAAGGCATACGCATCGGGAAGAACTGCTGGATCGGCGCCAAGGCCACTATACTTGACGGCGCAAGTATCGGCGACCACGCCGTGATCGCCGCCGGTGCGGTCGTCACGGCGGGAGAATATGAAGGTAATGCCGTATATGGCGGTATTCCTGCGCGCAAATTGAGATCACTCATCGCATGACACAAGCTACTCCCATCCCTCGCGCGGACCACGCAAAAATCGGCCTGGTTTTTTGTCATTTGTTAAATGATGCGTCGGGCAGTCCACGCGTTCTGCGTGGAACGATCAAGGCATTGGTGGACGATCCTGCGCGCGCCATGCTGTTTGTCGGCTCCCAGGGCCGCGGCGTGCTGGAAAACTGCGGTATTCCCATCCGCCGCTATTGGTACCACCGCTCACAGTTTCGTATCATTACCCTGTGCAATCTGATATTCAGCCAGCTATTTCTACTGTTTTCGTTGCTATGCGAGCGACAGATTGCCAAGGATGCCGTTATCTATGTGAATACCCTGCTACCATTCGGCGGTGCACTGTATGGCAAGCTCACCGGACGCAAGGTCATCTATCACGTGCATGAAATTTCGATAGAACCGAAGCCGTTGCGCGTGTTTTTATGCACTATCGCACGCCTCTGCTCTGCCTATAACATTTATGTGTCAAAGTCGCATGCGGATGCCTTGCCCATCGCTGGCGTGCCGTCCGTGCAAATCTACAATACGCTTGATGACGATTTCACGGCAATCGCTGCCCAAGCCGTCTATCAGGCGCGCCACGACGGCATATTTACGGTGCTGATGCTGGCTTCGCTGCGCGACTATAAAGGCGTACCAGAAATAGTGGCGCTTGCAGCGGCGCTTGCCGACCGCGCGGACGTGCAATTTGAACTGGTTGTCAATGATGATCAGGCTGCCATCGATCAGTATTTCGCCAATAGACCGGTCACGGCTAACCTGCGAATTTATCCTCGCACCGACAATCCGGCCATGTTTTACCAACGCGCCGGCCTCCTGTTCAATCTCTCGCGCATCGACAGCTGGATTGAAACATTCGGCCTCACGGTGCTGGAAGGAATGGCATTTGGAATACCGGTGCTGGTACCGCCAGTGGGCGGACCCGCCGAACTGGTTAACGATATGCAAGAAGGTTTTCTAGTCGATTCACGTGACTTCGCCAAGTTAAAGCAAAGAACGCTCACCCTGGCAGACGATACGGCCCTGTGCAAATCCATGTCGGAAGCCGCACGTCGCAGAGCGGACAATTTTTCAAAAGAAAAATTTTCTCAAGCGCTCAGAAGCGTCATGCAAAAACTGTAATAAAGCGCAACACACCGGCCCAATGATAAGACGTGCCCTTCCAATATAACGGGAAATAGTTTGTTAATCAGTAAAATAATCCATACCCCACGTCAGATCGGTGCGCCGTCGCAATTCCTATTCTGGGGACTCCTGCTGTCTGTGCTTGGCCTCTTTTTCAGTTCCAACTATCTCAAGCTGGGCAGCCTGTTCCTGATGGGAATCTATATTTTTCTGCCCGTAAAAAAGGTTCGGCGCTACCATGGGGAAAAGCTCGAATTTTATTTGCTTTTACCATGCGTCATTGGTATTGTTTTTGCCTGGAAAAACCATCTCGCCGATGCGGTCCGGGATATTTTATTTTTTCTCATTCCATACATTTATTTTTTGGCGGGTAAAAGGTTCTTCAAGCAAGGCGGAAATATTCGGGCATTGATTTTTGGCTACTCAAAAATATACTGCGTTATTTTCCTATTGCTTCTATGTTGCTTATGGTATGAAATGGGATTCATAGGCGTACTGGAGATACGTGATTTTGTCAGCCCTGGCAGCTTCTTACTGGTTTACTGTATCGTGCTGCTGTATGAAAAACGAAAATCATGGCGAAATCTCTTGCATAACCCCTGGTTTATTGCCGTGCACGCCGTTTTCCTCGCACAATTTTCACGCACTTATGTAATTATTCTGGCGGCATTTTTCTTTCTATCCGGAAAAAAAATCGTGGACGCCAAAATAATATGGCGCGCCATCGCCTTTTTTGTCATCGCCACGCTCATAGCGGGAGCTTTTGGCTTGTATGATTTAATCGGCGAGACTCTGCATAAAGCCATGTCTGAACTGCATTTCAATGACGATTGGACTCAGGAAGACATGGGTACCAGTTATCGTGCCTACGAGATTTTTGCCGCGTTTAATGAATTTAAAAACTATTCTTTTATCAGTAAAATCTTTGGCGGTGGGTTTGGCGCCTTGGTGCATTTGGATTTTTCAGTCGTTCTGGGTGGTGGCGAGTATTCCGAAATTCCCTGGATGCACAATGGTTATCTTTACATTCTGATCAAGAGTGGATTGATCGGCATGCTGTGTTATCTAACTTTCCTGGTAAAAATATTCAAGCGTGCCAAACACTGTGTCGATCCCCGTGGCAGAGTCATGATACTTGGCAGCATCGCAGGACTGTTACTGTCCAATATGGTGATCTGCGGTATCTTCAGCAATGAATCCGTATTCTGTTACATCGTGTTAGGCTATTTCTCAAGTTTTCTTGCAACAAAAAAAACAGGTTTACATTAATATGAAAAAAATCGCTATCGTAGGTTCCGTCGGATTGCCAGCAAAATATGGAGGATGGGAAACACTTGTCGACCACCTGACGGCGCGCTTGTCCACCTCCTTCGATTTCACCGTGTATTGCTGCGCTGAAAAATACCCGGAGAAACTGGCAACCTATAATGGCGCCAAGCTGGTTTATATCAACCTGGATGCCAACGGCATGCAAAGCATCATCTATGACCTGTGGTCGATGCTGAAAGCTATCCGTTATGCCGATACGATCGTGGTCTTGGGGGTGTCCGGCTGCGTATTCATGCCTGTGCTGAAACTCATATCGCGCAAAAAATTTGTCATCAATATTGATGGCCTGGAGTGGCGCAGGGCCAAATGGAGTGGCTTTGCCAAATGGTTTTTGAAACTATCGGAATCGGCCGCCGTACGCTTTGCCGACCAGGTCGTGACCGACAACAAAGCGATTCAAGATTATGTCAAAACGCAATATGGACGCGATAGTGCATTGATCGCCTACGGTGGGGACCATGCCGTACGTCCACAACGGGATGATGCCATTTTGGCAGCATACAAGCTCGATCGCGTGAAATACGCATTTAAAGTATGCCGCATCGAACCTGAAAACAATATCGACATGATTATCGAGGCATTCGCCAGCGCGCCCACGATGGATCTTGTCATTGTAGGAAACTGGGACAATAGCGAATATGGCAAGCAATTAAGGCAAAAATATTCCGGCATTGCCCATTTACATTTACTCGACCCAATCTACGATCACACTATCCTGAATCAGCTACGCGCTGCCTGCCAGGTGTATGTCCACGGCCACAGCGCCGGCGGCACCAATCCATCGCTGGTCGAGGCGATGAGCCTTGGCTTGGCAGTGCTCGCGTATGGCTGCATCTTCAACCGCGAAACCACCAAACAGCAGGCTTGCTTTTTCAATACGTCAGTAGAATTAACTGAACTGCTGAACAATCTGGATGAAGCAAAACTGACGCTCCTGGGACAGCAGATGAAACAATTGGCGGATCAATTGTATACATGGGACAGAATTTCGAGCGGCTATGCAAACATCTTTTAATCCCCGCAGTTTTCTCGTAACGGGTGCCTCGGGCTTTGTCGGCAGGGCACTGACACAACACCTTGGCGTACAGGCCGGAACGCGCGTGGTGTGCGCTGCACGTAGCCACATCCCATGCCCGGCGCCAAACATGGTGTACTTCCAGTGCGGCGACGAGCTTGACACACAGGACTGGCGCCCGGCGCTCAACGGTGTGGAGGTGGTCATTCACCTTGCAGCAAGAGTCCACGTCATGCGAGATACGGCGGTGTCTCCCGCGGATGAATTTCGTCGTGTTAACGTACAAGGCAGCATCAATGTGGCCCGCCAAGCAGCGGATGCAGGCGTCCGCAGATTCATCTTCATCAGTTCCTTAAAGGTGAATGGCGAACAGACACTTCCTGGACACCCTTTCCAGGCCACTGATGCCGCGAATCCACAAGATCCTTACGGCATCTCCAAACACGAAGCCGAACAGGCCCTGCTGGCCATTGGACGCGAAACGGGCATGGAAATCGTTATTCTGCGCCCCCCGCTAATCTATGGGCCTGGCGTACGCGCTAATTTTGAACGTTTGATGCGTTTGGTACAGCGCGGTGTACCATTGCCATTCGGCGCTGTACACAATGCCCGCAGCATGGTTGCACTGGAAAATTTTGTAGATTTGATTGCTCTCAGTACATGGCATGCACAGGCACCGGGAAAAATATTCCTTGTGTCAGATGACCACGATGTCAGCATTGCACAGTTGCTGCGCATGTTGGCAAGCGGCATGAAAAAACATATTTGGCTGATACCCATTCCTCCCAGCCTGATTGTGGCGTTGGCGCGCCTGGCAGGAAGATCGATGGATGCGAGCCGCTTGCTTGACTCCTTGCAGGTTGATATTAGCGAAACCAAACGCACACTGAATTGGCAGCCCCCCCATACAATGCAGGACGCCATCAATAAGACGGTGACTTCTTTTACTTCAAAACAATAAAAATACTCCAATGAAAAGACTATTTGATTTCGCCCTTTCGGTGGTACTGCTGCTGGCCTTTGCCATCCCTATTCTCATCGTTACCATCCTTGTCAAGCTGACCTCACCAGGGCCTGCCATTTACTGGTCAGACCGGATCGGGGTGCGTAACAAGATCTTCCGCATGCCAAAGTTCCGTACGATGCGTACAGATACACCGGCCGTGGCAACGCACCTGCTCAATAACCCTGGGCAGTTCCTCACACCGATAGGCTCCTTCCTGCGCAAGTCCAGCCTTGATGAGTTACCGCAATTGTGGAGCATTCTGCGCGGCGACATGAGCTTTGTCGGCCCCCGCCCCGCCTTGTTCAACCAACAGGATTTGATCGCGCTACGGACAGAATACGGCGTCGACCGCATACTGCCCGGCCTGACCGGCTGGGCGCAGATCAATGGCCGCGATGAATTGCCGATTCCGGAGAAGGTCAAACTCGATCTGGCCTATATGCAGCAGCAGTCGTTTTTATTTGACTTGAAAATTATCGTCCTGACGGCACTCAAAGTTGTACGCCGTGATGGCGTCACGCATTGATGAGTTTTACATTGGAAACAGTACAGTTATTGCAATGTTTCAACGACATGCAGCAAAGCCAACGCTGCCCTTATCCTTTCTAAAGTAATTATTCGTCAAAATGAAATTAATTATTGATTTGTCACGCTTTAAAAAACAGCTGATTGCTGTTACAGCTGATTTGATATTCTTGCCATTGACCTTTTGTCTGGCGATTATTTTGCGCTACGATGTCGTCAACCTGAACCTGTTCCTCGGCTATTTTTGGATCATTGTTGCGGCCCCCATCGTTGCCATCCCCATCTTTATCAAAATTGGCCTGTACCGCGCCGTCATCCGCTTCATCGATCAGAAAATCGTGTATGTGGTCGTCTTCGGTGTCACGCTGTCGGTCGCTTTTTTACTGGCATTGGCGGGGCTATTGACGCATATGGCAGGAGTCTCACGCGGCGTATTTGGCATTTATTGGGTGAGTGCCTTGACCTACGTAGTGGCCAGCCGCTTTCTCGCGCGAGGTGTGCTATTACACCAGATGGGACGTCGCTGTACTCGCGTCGCCATCTATGGTGCAGGCAAAGCGGGCGTGCAACTGGCCAGTGCCTTGCGTGCAGGCCGCGAGTATCTGCCAGTGGCGTTCATCGATGATATGAAAGAATTGCGCGATGCAACTATTTCTGGCATCAAAGTACATCCGTCCAATGCCCTTGCCGACGTGATCGAAAAATATGGTGTGAACGAGATACTGCTGGCCATGCCTGCATTGAACAAAGGCGAACAGAAAAAAATCCTCAATAGCCTTGAACACCTGAAAGTGAAGATAAAGGTTACCCCGCCCGTTGAAAGCCTGGTCAGTGGCGAGTTACGCGTGCAAGATGTCCGCGACATCGAAATTGAAGATTTGCTGGGCCGTGACCAGGTATCGCCCGATCTGTCGCTGATATCCAGTTGCATTGTCGGCAAATCCGTCATGGTGACGGGCGCAGGTGGTTCAATCGGTTCCGAACTGTGTCGACAGATCATCCGATTGAAACCTGCACGCCTCGTCTTGCTGGATATGTCCGAATTTGCTCTTTATTCCATCAAGCAGGAGTTAAAAAGCATCAATGAGGGATATGAGTTGGGTGTCGACATACTCCCCTTCCTCGGCAGCGTGCTCGATACGGAAAAAGCTCAGCGCATCTTGCAGTCCTTCTCGGTGGAGACGCTGTATCATGCGGCGGCCTACAAACACGTGCCATTGGTCGAGCATAATCCCATTGAGGGAGTACGTAACAATGTCTTTGGCACACTCAGCATTGCCAAGGCGGCGATGGCGGCCCATGTCAAATCTTTTGTCCTGATTTCCACGGACAAAGCGGTACGCCCAACCAATGTAATGGGCACTACCAAGCGCCTTGCGGAACTCATTTTGCAGGCATTTACACGCGAGCAGAGCCACACGCGCTTTTGCATGGTGCGTTTTGGCAATGTCCTGGGCTCGTCCGGTTCCGTCGTTCCCCTGTTCCGCCGGCAGATCGAGGCCGGTGGTCCGATCACCCTGACGCATCCGGAAATCACACGCTATTTCATGACCATTCCAGAGGCCGCCCAGCTTGTCTTGCAGGCCGGCGCCATGGGCACCGGCGGCGATGTGTTCGTTCTTGACATGGGCGAGCCCGTGAAGATCATGGATCTGGCTGAACGCATGATCCATTTGAGTGGCCTGGAAGTGAAGAGCAAGGCTGCCCCCGACGGTATTGAAATACAACATGTAGGTCTGCGCCCCGGAGAGAAGCTCTATGAAGAGCTATTGATTGGGGGCAATGTAGAAGGGACTGAGCATCCTCTCATCATGCGTGCAGAAGAGTCGGAAATACCTTGGCAGGATTTGAAAAAAATCTTGGAGGAAATGGATCTGGCGTGCAATAACTTCAATTTCGAGACGCTACGCAATCTGCTGCTGCAGGCTGTGCACGAATATGTGCCGCAATGTGGTATCGAAGACCTGATCTGGACGGAACAGCAGCGTCAGCAGTCCGAACCGCTAGATAAGCTGCCATCGCTCAAGGAGTCCAATTTTTTGACATGAAACGAGCAACTCACTGAAGACTGCTTTGACTAGCAGTGGAGCGGGATATGTATAGGCAACGAGACAGGAAAGCCAAGAAATTATAGAAAATGCCTATTTACATTCCCGCATTACTCCCTATGATATTTTGTGAAACAATCTGCTCTCCATGCCTCGAAAAAAACAACATCGTTTTTCATCCAGATTGCTCGGAAAAATCGTTGCTTCAGTGTTTGCACTCAATAGAAATCAATCTATTCAGCAAAAATAGAATTACAGAACACATATTATTCAGGCAAGGCATATTGCGAAAGGTCATATCCACCCTGCATCTTCCGGCGGAACTGAACAATATAACGGCCTGTTCCTTTGAAACATCCTTACCTGCCTTAAAAAAATTGCAAGCCGAAATTAGAAAGCGAAATGATGGAAAAATATGACGAATTGAATAACGCGGAATTTTACGTTGAAGATGATGACTTCAATTTGACAAATTTCCTTGCAGTCCTATGGCAATCGCGTGGCGTGATCATCGCGGGAACTGCATTGGTGACGCTGCTCGGCACTTCCAGCGCTTTGTTTCTCGGGAAATACCAAAGCGAGGGCTTTTTACAATTCGGCGGCGCCATTCCTGAGAAAAAAATAGATAAGGACGCGAAGGAAGTAAAAGAACCGCCGCCTGGCATTGCCTTGGCTGACTACAAGCGTTATTCCTCGGCATTAAACACCAGCGAACGTTTTTACGAATTTGTCAGGCAAAACAATATAGAAAACGACCCTGCCGTCATCGCTTTGACCCAGACATTTAGCTCGCGCGGCGGAATTACCAAAGTCATCGAACCAATATTTCCATTCACCAAGCTTGATGCGAAAGAATTGATGGCTAGCACCAAGGATGCCGAAAACAATGTCATCGCGGTGTCCATCAACTACGCGGCCAATACGCCGGAAAGCGCACAACAAGGGGTGAGTTTGCTTGGGCGATATACAGTCGACACTATTGTCTACATGATTTATACGGATATTTTACGCTTCAAGAATTCCGAAATTTCCGTTGCCATTACCAAGTTGGATAATAAAATCATTGAAAACAAGGAAAAAATCGATTCGTATGAACGCAAGGGCAACAAGCTGAAGCAAATCGTTACACGCTATCCGGACGCTGCCAGCCAGGCCTCCCGCCAGCTGGTATCAATCACCGAAGATACAGCGCGCTACCTCTCTCCGCTAAGCCAGCTGATGACTAGCGAAGTCGAGATTACTGAAGCGAATGAAGCCATTTACAAGGCAAAGCGGGAACAAAAGCAGTACAAGATACTCGAAGAGTATTATGGCCGCGCAAAAGCATTGGCTGAGAGCACAAAATCTGGCGAGGCCATTCTGCGAGGACTGGAGCCAATCAAGAAAACGGTTTTTAGCAACAAGGATATGGAAGACGAAACGATCAAGGAAGTCTATAACAAGATCAGTGTCGATAATAGTTCCGCCATTAGTCTCTATCTGGAAAAAACACGATTTATTGCCGGTCCCAGCCTGCCCAAGAATCGGACAACCCGTACGTCAATTGCCCTGCTAGGCAGCCTGCTTGCAGGCTTGGGGATCTCTGTCTTTTTCGTGCTTGGCCGTCGTTGGTGGCAGAATAACCGTCAACAACTGCAAGGCTGATTGCGATAGCACACGCGGCGCCGGCTCCGCTAACTGGTTTGCCAGCCTTCGCTTTGGGCTGTCGCCGGCACAGCGCCTGGATTTCCTGCCGCGCGGCGGCCACAGCCAAAACATGGTGCACGGTCGCCCCCCATCAGCAGCAGCATAAAAAAACCCAAAAAGTTCGCATGGAACTTTTTGGGTTTTATTCATAAATGCATGGGCCTTTGCTTTCCGTACAATAACGGGCAACACTCAGCCGCGGCAAAAAGCGTCAACTCTTCAGCAATCCACCCAGCAACGCCGCCACCTTTTGCTTCGGCTTGGCGGCCACAGGCGCCATGCTGGCGGCAGCGGGAGCGGCTGCCTTGGCGGGCTCATACGGCTTCAGGAACCAGGGATCGGCCTTTTCGCGACGAGCGCCAGGACCAAAGGCGGGACGCGTACCGCGCTCGGCGGAGCGGCTGTCGCGGCTCTCGCCAGCATGGCGGCTCTCGGGCGCGCGCGCAGGACGCGCCTCGCTACCTTCGGTCCGGCGCGGCGGGCGGCGCTCGCTGTCGCTGCTGCGGGCGGGAGCCGGATTGAAGCCCGTCAATTCACCACGCTTGATGCTTTGCTTGATGAGTTTTTCAATGTCGGCCAGCAAGCGCTCGTCTTTATCCGAATAGATCGAAATCGCGTCGCCCGAGGCGCCTGCACGGCCCGTACGACCGATGCGGTGCACATAGTCTTCCGCGTTGTACGGCAAGTCGAAGTTGATGACGCAAGGCAAGTCAGAAATATCCAGGCCGCGCGCTGCCACGTCGGTGGCGACCAGCACGTCGATTTCGCCCTTTTTGAACGCTTCCAGCGCCGCCATGCGCTCCTGCTGGCTCTTGTCGCCGTGAATTGCCGTGGCGCTCATGCCTTCCTGCTCCAGCACGCGGGCCAGGCGCGAGGCGCCGATCTTGGTGTTCGAGAATACAATGACCTGCTTCAGGTCGCGCTGGCGCAGCAGATGGGCGACCAGGGCATGCTTCTGATCTTCCGTCACCTTGTAGACCACTTGCGTGACCTTGTCGGCCGTCTGGTTGCTGCGCGCCACTTCGATCGTCAGCGGATCGTTGAGGAAGGTTGCGGCCAGCTTCTTGATTTCTGGCGAGAACGTAGCCGAGAACATCAGGTTCTGGCGCTGTTTCGGCAGCAAGTTGATAATGCGCTGCAAGTCCGGCAAGAAACCCATGTCCAGCATGCGGTCGGCCTCATCCATGACCAGCATCTGCACCTGGCTCAGGCTGATGTTCTTTTGCTCGATATGATCGAGCAAGCGGCCCGGCGTGGCGATGACGATTTCCACGCCCCCGCGCAGGAGAACGGTTTGTGGCTTCATGTCCATGCCGCCGAAAACGACGGTCGAACGCAGTGGCGTATGCTTGGCGTAGGCCTTGACGTTTTCCGCCACCTGCACCGCCAGTTCACGGGTCGGTGTCAGGATCAGCGCGCGCACCGGATGGCGTGCCGGCGACATGCTGCTACTGGCATGCGCCAGCAGCAACTGGATGATCGGCAAGGAAAAACCTGCCGTCTTGCCTGTGCCCGTTTGCGCGGCACCCATCACATCGCGGCCTTGCAGCACCACGGGGATCGCTTGTTCCTGGATCGGTGTTGGATGGGTGTAGCCTTGATCGGTCAGTGCGCGCTGGATTTCAGGCGCGAGGCCAAAGTCGGCAAAAGTCAGGGTGGGGGCAACGGATGCGGCAGGTGCAGGTGCAGCGGTAACGGCAGCGGGCGCCGCTTCAGGGGCATTCGCCGGGCTGGGCGTAGGAGTCGATTCGGTTTCAGACATAAATTTTCTGGTGTGCCTCCGCACTGCGGAAGCCATGCTTTCTCAATAAACAACATTTCGGGGCACAGGCAGCTCCGTCTTGCAAGCCATGGATCATCGTTCTTGCGGCACCTCCGTGCTCCGGGACATGCTGTATGGCGTATGCGGAAGCGTCGAAGAGATGTGCTGCGATGGCGGCGGAGATCGCGCCGGCGGAACATCGCGCGCAGAAGATACAATATCAGTGCTGTAAACGATACCCTAATTCACCGCAACTGTACACGGAAACCGTCATTTTTGAGCAAAAAGCGTTCCAGCGATGGCACGCCAGAATGCCGTATGATGCCAGCTCCGCCGTCGCCTTCCCTCACCATGCCCACCCCGCCTCTCCCCCATGATCCGCAACCGCAAGCGCCCAGCAAACCCGGCAACGACGAGTGTTGCCACAGCGGTTGCACCTTTTGCGTGCTGGAAATGTACCAGGAAGAGCTGGCCGCCTACGAAGCTGCCCTGAGGGCGTGGCAGCAGCGCCAGCAAGCCGCTGCAGCGCCTGCCAGCCAAGGCATCAAAAAAGCGCGCAAGCGCGCTTAATGTATTCATTAAAAGCTTTCCCACTCCTCCGCTGAAGCCGTGCGACGTGCAGTGCTGCTGGCCAATTGACGCGGTGCCGGTGCGGGCGCTACGGCTGCTGGCGCCTTGACGGGCGCACGCTGCCGGTTTCCAGTGGCATTGGCAACGTCAAGCTTGAAGATGCTGACCACGGCGCTCAGGCTGGCCGCCTGCTCCTGCATCGATTCGGCCGCCGCGGCCGCCTCTTCCACCAGGGCCGCATTTTGCTGCGTCACCTGGTCCATCTGGGCGATGGCCTGGTTGACCTGCTCGATACCGGCGCTCTGCTCGCTGCTGGCGGCCGTAATCTCACTCATGATGTCCGTCACGCGAGTAATGCTGGCAACGATGTCGTCCATCGTGCGGCCCGCCTGGTCCACCAGTGCTGATCCCGCTTCGACTTTCTCGACGGAATCGCCGATCAAAACCTTGATATCCTTGGCCGCCGCGGCCGAGCGTTGCGCCAGGTTGCGCACTTCCGTGGCCACGACGGCAAAGCCGCGCCCCTGCTCGCCTGCCCGCGCCGCCTCGACGGCAGCATTCAAGGCCAGGATATTGGTCTGGAAAGCAATGCCGTCGATGACGGCGATGATGTCGACGATCTTGCGCGACGACGCATTGATCGACGCCATTGTGCCCACCACTTCGCTGACGACCTTGCCGCCCTCGATGGCGATGCTCGACGAGGTCAGCGCCATGGTGTTGGCTTGGCGCGCGTTGTCCGCATTCTGCTTCACGGTCGAGGTCAGTTCTTCCATCGACGACGCCGTTTCTTCCAGCGAACTGGCCTGCTCTTCCGTTCGCGACGACAGATCCTGGTTGCCGGCGGCGATCTGACTCGACGCCGTAGCAATGGTATCGGTGCCGCTGCGTACCTGGCCCACCAGGTTCTGCAGGCTGGCATTCATGTCTTTCAGCGCCTGCATCAATTGCCCCGTTTCGTCTTGCGATTGCACAACAATATGCGCCGTCAAGTCGCCGGCAGCCACCTGGCGCGCCACGCCGACGGCCGCGATCAGCGGACGCGCCACGCTGCGCGCCACCCACAGCGCCAGCAGCATGCCGATGACGACGATGCCCACCAGCAAGCCGATCAGGCTGGCGCGCGAGGCCGCATACGTTGCATCGGCGCTGGCGCTCGAGCGCACGCCGCCGTCCGTGTTAATGGACACCAGCTTATCGAGGGCCACCATCATGTCCGCCATGACCTTGGCCGACGGCCCAACGGCCAGCGCGCGCGCCTCTTCCTTTTTCATTTCACGCGACAGGCTCATCATGGTTGCGTGCAAGCGCATGAATTCATCGTTGAGCGCCAGGAAGCGTTCGAAGACTTCGTTCTCGCCCGGCTCCGAAATCAGGCGGCGGTAGTTGTCACCGTCCGCCTTCAGCTTGGTCTGCGTTTCCGTCATGCGTGCTTCATTCTGCGTCATGTCGGCATCCTGCGCGGCCAGCATGTGCGCCAGTTCCCAGCGGCGGAAATCGCTGACATCGCTGCGCATGGACATGGCGGCCAGCACGCTGGGCATCCAGTTGGCGGACAGGTCCGTCGACGCGGTATTGATGCGCGCCATGGAAAAGATCGCCGACACACCCAAAGCCGCCGTCAACAACAGCACGGCACCAAACGTCAAGATCAGCTTGGTGGCAATTTTCAAATCAAAAAACCATTTCATGCGTTGCTTCCTTCATTAAACGGAAATACGGGACAGGGCAGGCGCGCGAACCGGCACATGCACGGCGCGGGCAGTGAAGCGACCATCGCAGGCGTCGCAGGATGAAGCGGAAGTGAGCAGGGTCGAACGGCAGGTGCCGCAACTCCTATCGAACGCGCGTCAAATTTCCACAAGGCAACATCTTATCACCGCCGTACTAGCACGCAGAGTGATTTGACTGCGGCCTGTGGCCAAAGTTCGCATGTAGCGGTCTGCGTGTCGCATTTTTGCCCAGTCGCAATTGTTTCCACGGGAGACAACAGAAGCAGGCGTAGGAGTCGGATGACACGAGGCAATGTTCCTAGCCTACATAAGCGCGTCGGCTCATCCGATGCCCGCCCGCAGCCCCTGGCCCTATAGTGGATACAAGATTCAGCACAACGCTAGCAAGCCAGAAAAGCAGCGCCATCCAACAAAATCAGAAGACGAGGCCCTACCATGTACAAAGCTTATAGCAACCTGACCCCAGCAACGAATAGCCACGCCGCCGCCCAGCACAACTGGCAAGCCGCGCCGGCCACGCCCATGATCAGCATCACTGGCGCCCAACAGAACGAATTGCTGCGCGCCTTGTCGCGCGCCGATCTGGAGCGCCTGTTTTGCCAATTGGAACTGGTCGCTCTGCCTGCCGGCAAGCACTTGTTTGATTGCGGCGGCAAGATTGAATACACATACTTCCCCACCAACGCCATCGTTTCCCTGTTGTATGTGATGGAAGACGGCGCCACCACCGAGATCGCCGTCATCGGCCGCGAAGGCGTCGCTGGCGTGGTGCTGTACGAAGCCGAGCGCGCCACCTGCACCGCCATCGTGCAAACGGCCGGCTACGGCTACCGCCTGAAAACGGCCTTCCTGCGTGAAGTCTTCAATGAAGGCGGCGCGCTGGCACAATTGCTGATGCGCTACACCAGCGCCATGTTTGCGCAAATGGCACAGAACGTGGTGGGCGGCCGCCATTGCAGCATCGAACAGAAACTGTGCCGCTGGCTGCTGGACCGCCTCGACCGTTCGCTGTCGAATGAGCTGAAGGTCACGCAAGACACCATGGCCAATATGCTGGGCGTGCGGCGTGAAAGCGTCACCGTCACGGCGCGCAAGCTGCAGGACGAAGGCTTGATCCAGTACCGCCGTGGCACGGTCGAAGTGCTCGACCGCGAAGGCCTGGAGGCGGCAGCCGGCAATTGCTACAAGGCAGCACGTGCCGGTTTCGAACAGTTCCGCAGCGCCATCAGCGCGCATAACTAAGTCATCAGCGCCAAGTCATCAGCGCGAGCACGCTTCGGCGTGCTTTTTTCATTCCGGGGTGTTGACTCCGCTGCAAACCAGACTCGCCTCATCACAAGCGGTACTGGCGACCCGCCACCAGTGCGGCTTGCGATCTTCAAACGAGTGATATTCAGGCGCAAAGGCGGGCTGGACAGGGTCATCAAAACTTCCCACCAGCAAGGCCACCGTGGGCGCATCGTCGATGGCGCCGATGGAACTGCCGCAAACGGCGCAAAAGGCCCGACTGGAATACTCGGAAGAGCGATAAGTGGCAGGTACACCGGACGTGCCCGTCCAGCGCACCTGATCGCGCGCAAACTCCATCCATACCACAGTCGGCGCGCCCGTGTGCTGCTGGCAATTACGACAGGAACAACTGTGCGGATTGCTGCCCTCGCCTGTCACTTCGAAGCGCACGGCGCCACGTAAACAGCCGCCTGCCTGTACCGCTTTCTCCATTGCCTCTCCTCGTTTGCACCGTTGCGTACCTCGCCAGCTGGCACGTCCCGGTACAATATTGCCATAAACCCCAACCCGGCGCGACCCGCAAACCAGCGTGCCGGCACTTTGAAAGAATGAATGGAAGACATCAATTGCGAAGGCTTGCCGCACATCCGCGTACTGGCAGGCGAAAACACCCACGGCCCCGTGTATGAAACCCTGCCGGCGCGCCAGATTGACGAGCACGTCTACGAACTGCTGGCCTCGCCTGGCCTGACCATGAACCTGGCCCGCGGCGACATCATCAACATCGCCGACCCGCTCGCCCCCGCCGAAGTATTAAAGCGGGGCGGCAACTTCTGCATCCAGATCTACGACGCCGATACCGTGGACCAAGCCGCAGTCGACCGGCTCGAGCGCGACGTACAGGAGCAATTGGGCGGCACGCTCGACGGCCAGTACAAGGGCAATCTCACCTTCAGCGTGCCGGGCCACCACGGCATCTACAACGTCAACGGCCCCTTCGACGCCTTCCGCACGGCGACGGGCGTGGAATGGTACTTCGCCAACATCTACGTCAACCTCGATGACGACGATGATGAAACCTTGCTCAACTGGTGGGTGGATAGGTAAGCTTGCCCGTACGCCAGGCGAGGCCATGACGCAGGTCAATGCGCCATATTGCTCTGCCACACGTCAAGCTGCGTTCCCGCCCCTTGCGTACGCTCTCTGTATCGTCAACCACAGAGAGAAACGATATGCCTTACATTGCGCGTGCCGACTATGCAAAGCAAAAAGAAATAGTGGGAAATGGCGAGTGCGTCACCTTGGTCACGCACCTCACTGGCGCCCGCGCCTCATCGCTTTGGCGCGAAGGCGACAAAGTGCCGGACCTGCTGGAAAAAGGTGGCATCGCGAAAGGCACGCTGATTGCCACCTTCGTCAATGGCCACTATCAGAATCTGGGGCAGGGCAACCATGCGGCGCTCTTCATTCGCCAGGTGCCTGGCGGCATTGAAATTTTCGACCAGTGGCGCAACCACAAACCCAGCGCCCGCGTGATCCACTTTGGCCGTTCGGCGGCCGGGGCAAGGAGTCGCCCCGAATGCTATTCGGTGGTGGAATGAAGCCGCTCGCAATGCTGCTGCCCCCCTTGCCTCGGTTTCTTGCCCGCAAGCAGCTACATCGACCTGGAAGCTGCCAGCGGCCAGGCTCGACGGCGTGCGCGTGCTGTCCTATCCGGCGGATCAGCCGCCGGCAGACGCAGAAGCCTTGCCCTTCCTGGCCCCAGTCAGCGAATGGACACGTGCCGGCACACTGTATCAACGCTGGAATATCAATTTTGATGCGTCCCAATATCGGTTTCAGGCGGACTGCCTGTATGCCGGTACCGAGCGCTACCTGCGCATCGATTTGCCGAGAGTCAAACAGTGCATCGCGACCATTCAACAGCGAACGACAATGGTCAGGTTTCAGTGTAAATAGGCAAGGCGGCTGGCATTCAGCGGAGCGCTTATCTCCACCGGATGGACGCATGCCATTACACGGACGGCAGCCCGTCATCGCCCCCCGCCAACGCCCCCTGTGGCGAGAAATAAGCGAACTTGGCCGTGGCCGGCTGGTACAACAAGGGACTCTCATCGGAAATGGCCAGCAAGCAAGGCCAGCATGCGGCAAGCGCGGCCGGCGTCAGCACATAGGCGCGCGCCCGGCTGGCCATGAAAAAGACGGGCGCCGCTACGGCAGCGTGAAAATGGGAATTTAGAAACCTTGCCACGCGCCCCGACTGTGCCGGGTGCTCGCTGGAAACGGCATCAAACTCGACCAGCCAGTCCGGCCCCGCTACCGTTGGCTGCAGGAGATGCCCAGTGCCCAGCCGCATGGGGTGCGTTTCATCGGGATGGGTCGACACATGGTGCGTCCACAGCTGCGCGGCCGCATCGGGCGTCAGCGCCTGCACTTGCGCCAGCGTTTCCGCCGAGATGGCGAATTCGGCATCGAAGAAGGCCCAGTCCCGCTCAGGCTGCAGCGGCTGGCCAGCGTAAGCGCCCAAGGCTGCTACGATTGACATATTTCAAGATAGCTGCCCAGCACCTTGTCCATGCCCTGCTCGATGCATTCGACCACCAGCGCATGGCCAATCGACACTTCCAGGATGCCGGGAATGTCCAGGAAGCGCGCCAGGTTGTGCAAATCAAGGTCGTGCCCGGCATTCACGCCCAATCCCAGCGCCTGCGCCCGGCGTGCCGCTTGCAAATACGTATCAAAAACGGCATCGGCCTGCGCGCCGCCATAACTTTCGGCAAACCGTTCCGTGTACAGTTCCACCCGCGCCGCGCCCACCTCGCGCGCCCAGTCCAGCGCCGGGTAATCTGCATCGACAAACAGGCTGACACGGATGCCCAGGTCGTTCAATTGCGCAATGGCGGGACGCAATAGCGCCGCATGCTGTTCAATATCCCAGCCGTGATCGGACGTCAACTGCCCCGGCATATCGGGCACCAAGGTGCATTGCGCCGGGCGCGCGTCTTTCACGACCTGCAAGAATTGCGCCGCCGGATAGCCCTCCACATTCAGCTCGCGTCCCCGCTCCGCGCACAGGCGCTGCAACGAGGCAACATCTTCGTAGCGCGCATGGCGTTGATCCTGGCGCGGGTGCAAGGTGATGCCGGCGGCGCCCAGGTCGAGAAAGCGCGCGGAAAACGCGAGCAGGTCCGGAAAGTTGCGGCCGCGCGAATTGCGCAGCAGGGCGATTTTATTGACGTTGACGGAGAGCTGGGTCATGGCAGGAATGGAGTAAGGGTGACAAGTCTGGCAGCGATTGTAGCGGATCGCCCGCACAGCGCACGGTCAACCGAACTCGGCGCTACGTGCTACGATGCAAGACAAGTTCCACGCTTTCAATACTTACCATGACCTACCAGCTATTCCTGTTTGACCTGGACGATACCCTGCTCGATTTCAGGGCGTCCGAAAAACGCTCCTTCCTGCACACCATGCACGAACTGGGTTTGCGCGTCGGCATCGACGGACTGTTCACCCAGTACCAGGCGATCAACGTCGACCTGTGGAAACGTTTCGAGACGGGTGACGTGAGCAAGGATTTCCTGAAAGTGGAGCGCTTCCGCAAGACGTTTGCACTCAATGGCATAGCCGTCGACCCGGAACTGGCCAGCCGTCTGTATCTGGAATCGCTGCCGGACACGGTCGTGCTCATCGATGGCGCCGAGCAAGTGTGCGAAACGCTGTCGCGCATCGGCGAAGTGGGCATCATCACCAACGGCGTCGAATCCATCCAGAACCGCCGCATCGCCGCCTCTGGCCTGAGCGACTACATTTCCTTCGTCGCCACCTCCGAAGCATGCGGCCACGCCAAGCCGGACGTGCGCTTCTTCGACTATGCTGCCAACATGGCGCGCACATTCAACAAGGAGACAACCGTCATCATCGGCGACCGCCTGGACGCCGACATCCTGGGCGCCAACCGCTATGGCATCGACAGTTGCTGGTTTAATCCGGACAACATGGCCAATACCTCGGCCGCCATCCCCACCTGTGAAGTGGCCAGACTGCATGACATCGTGGCCGTACTGGACATGCTGCAAGTCAAGCTGAAACAGGCTTGATCTTCCACAAGCGCACCACCTGAAATACGCTGGCAGCGGCACGAAAACACGCCGCTACTCGCGTACCATCAGGACTCGATCATCCTGGTGCCAGCCCATGCCTCGCTTCATCGTCCTGCTCGCCATCGCGGCCTTGATCCTGCTCCTTGCCATGCTGGCCACGCGCCACGCAGCCAAGTCCCGCAGACCGCTGAGCCTGCAAAGAAAACCCGTCATGACGGCGCGCGAGCGGCAGATGTACCACCTGCTGCAGACGGTCTTGCCGGAATGCACGGTGCTGGCGCAAGTGGCATTTTCCGCACTGGTGACGGCGAAGGGATGGGCAAACAGAAACCGTTTCGACCGCAAGGTGGCCGATTTTGTGCTGTGCAACCAGCAACTGCACGTCATCGCCGTCATCGAGCTCGACGACCGCAGCCACGCCGGCCGCGAACGCCAGGACAAAGAGCGAGACGCCATGCTCAGGCTAGCCGGCTATGTGACCTTGCGATACGCAAACTTACCTACCCAGCAGGCGCTGCGCGCCGATGTCGAGCAACTGCTCGTGCAAAAAGCGGGAGTGAAGGCAAGTACCCTGCCCGCCTGACGTCGCGTCAAGAGATCAATCGCGCGTCAGCACTTCCAGCAGCTCAATCTCGAAGATCAAATTAGAATGCGGCGGAATCAAGCCCACCTGCCGCTCGCCGTACGCCAGCGCCGCCGGCACCCACAGCTTGCGCGTGCCGCCGGCCTGCATGCCATGCAAACCCAAAATCCAGCCCTGAATGACCTTGTTATTGCTCAACACACAGCGGAAAGGCTCCCCCCGCTGATGCGACGAGTCAAACTCCGTCCCATCTTCCAGCCAGCCCCGGTAATGGGCCGTCACCAGCGCGCCACGCGCAGCCGCCTTGCCATCGCCCGCCACGATATCGTCAATCTTCACTTCAGCCGTCATCTCGTTTCATCCTTCATCAATCGCCATGCCGCGATTGTACGACAGCATGAAAAAAGCCCCGGCAGTCACCCGCCGGGGCTCGTTCTATTGCTGCTAAATTCTGGTGGGCCTCCCGTGAGTCGAACACGGCACCAACGGATTATGAGTTTGCCAGCAAAACCATGTCCGTAGGTAAATCGAGGTCAAGTAAGCGTAGGTTGGTGAAGTCAATAGCATACAACGAATCAATGAGTTAGCGAAATTTAGATAAATCAACAGATCGTTACGAGTGTACTGCAGCTGTACCGCAATACCTCCTCGGCGTCTCTAATGCCACGCGCCATGACAGACATCCGTTCCTCCAGAAGTGACGCCATTCGGGCATCCGGGAACCTTCGTCCACCGCCCGACCTGTTAACCTACCGAACCAAGCCGTGATGGATCGAAATCGTCTACCACGCAGTCGGGGCGCCGACCGGCGAGGCCAGATCCCAGATATGCAGAGCATTCATATCCGGCCTCCAGAGGTCGAGAATCGGCTCATCCCTGGCCACTGGGAGGGCGACCTAATCAAAGGCGCCGGCAACCGCTCATCGGTCGGCACGCTCGTCGAACGCGTTACCAGCTTCGTGGTGCTCGCCAAAATGGACAATGCCACCACCAAGGCCGTCGTCGATAGCTTCTCAGCCGTGTTCAATCGCGAGCCGGCCGCGATGCGCAAGACCATGACTTACGACCAGGGCCGCGAGATGCACGGCCACAAAATTCTCACCGAGCATACCGGTGTCCAGATCTATTTCGCTGACCCGCACAGCCCTTGGCAGCGCGGCTCAAATGAGAACACCAATGGACTGTTGCGCCAGTACATGCCCAAGGGCTCGGACTGTCGATATACTCACAGGACGAGCTCGACGCCATCGCCTTGTCGCTCATACGCGCCCCAGTGCCAGGCTAAATTATCAATCGCCGCTCGTCGTTTATACTCACCACATCAAGCTACTACGACATCCCACTGACACTGTTAATTAACCCAGTGTTGCGTTTAATATTTGAAACCGCCCAAGGTTAATTGTTAAATTTTCAGATAAACGGTAAAGCAATAGAATAAATGAAATATTTAAAGAAAATATTTATTTACTGACGGCACGTTTCTTGTTGCGTGCTTTAATGTTGTCAGAATAACGGCTTAAATTAGCCGAGTTGATGGTCGGCTCTTTAATCCAAGTTGCTCTATCTTTTTTAAAAAGGTATTCGTAAGACAAAGGCACAGGGTACATCGTAAATTTCCCCACTTCATTGACTGTCAAAATATGTTTATCAAAAAGTCTGTGAAGGTCTACCCGAAGAACGATACCGTTTTCCCATCTATCGTTGCCGTCATTCTTGACTTCAAATATGTGTGCAGCTTCAAGAAGTTTTTTGTCCGTTTCGCCAGTTACAAGACATTTTGCGTCAGTTCCAAAGATGAGATTTCGAAATTTAGCATCACGAACTTTGACTTTCACTTTTTTGTAATCACGTGTGGCAGTGGAAGAGCCGCATGGGAAGTTGTACCCTTTCTTCGGGTTGTCTACATGAAACCAAGTGCATATCCACTTTGGTTTTCCGTTCTCTTCTTCCTGTTGATAGCTGGCCGTCCCTAACTCGCCGTCTGCTTCACGCAGTTCTCCATCCTCGTCAACCCAGTTCCCCTTGTCCTTGTAGGTGAGGCTAAACCCTTTCGGTGTCTTTTCCAAGACTGACTCATAGACGACGTCACGGTGTGCAGCAACTAGGTATTCGGTGGTCTTGATCGTGACTGTCGCACCAGGCGTGTGAGCCTTCAAGGCTTCCTCGATTTCGTCCATGTCCAGCGTTTCTTGACCTGAATTCCAAGTCACGATGAGAGTGTGCGGAACTGTGGGATTTTGACTTGCAGGTGTAGATTTCATAGGTAGGTTCGTCCCTTGGCAAAGGTGCTCTGCGGTAAAATTGTAGCTTACAGGGAGATCAATATGACGACGTACAATTTTGCGTGGCCTTCTGCGGGAATGCACTCTCAATACTGCCAGCGTGTTGAGGCGTCGATGGCCATCTCGCTTGACCAGGTAGGGACGCCGCTCATGTTGTGCCACGAGGGGCCGGCAGAGGTGAGCTTTGCTTTTGGCATGCCTATGGCGCGAAGTCTCAGGGCTGTTCTTGTCTGTTCTTGTGGAATACCTCGTGCGACGATGGATGGACAGGGCAGTGAGCCTGACAACTGGCTTGTTACAGAAATCGCCAACGCTTAAATTTGGCACTGGCGCCTTCAAATATCCCCCCCCTCCCCCAAAGACTCCTGAGCGATCACAAGTATGAATTCTCCAATTACTACCGATTTGGATTTAGCAAACCGAATTTCTAAGTCCATTGGCAGAGCCTACAAAGAGGCGGTTGAGTTCAGCAAAGTTCTTCCATCCCATGCGCTGGTCAGGTTTAGAGACATCCTGGAAGAGGTTTGTGAAAAGCTGGCTGCGGCTGAAGGGGTTGTCTTGGTCAAGGCTCCTATCATTCAGTCGATCAAGACTCTGTTTGACGCGTCTGCGATTTCGTTCGGGCTCAAGGACAGACTTCACAAAATACGGTCACTGTGCAATACCGGGGCGCACCAGGTGCGTGCGGCCGGCGACCAAGCAACGAAAGAGGACTTGCAACTGCATCATGGGGGCCTTGTAGAGAACGCGGCTGAAGTTCGTTCGCTCATTTTGTTTGTGTTTGAGTACTTGGACAACAAGTCTCACGTTCGTCAAGGAAAGATTGAGTATCAACGGGTGACGATTGAATCGCAGGAGTGGAAGGACGTGCTCTACGCTGCGACCGTTGAAGCAAATCCAGACATGCAGTACAAGGCGGGTCTCTGGTGTGAGGCTGAGATTGATCGACGACTCATTTCAAATAAGTATCCTATCGTCTCGGATGAATTCGCTGCGCAACAGGTCTTGTTGGAACGATTAGCGGCAACCTTTTTCAGATCGGCCTTTGAGTTTGTGCCTAATGTCGACGCAAGTTTTCGATATGCAAGCTTCGTCAACAAAGGAATAATTGATGGAGACAAAACGAAGGAAGCTCTCGCACTTATTGAAGCGGCGGCTAACTTAGGTCACGGTGAAGCATGTCAGTTGTATGGCGGCATTCTTTACGACGACGATGCCAATTACGTGAAAGCTTTAAAGTACTTTTTGCTGGCTGAACAGAACAACGATTCTAGAGCTTACTTCTGTTTGTGGTCTTACTACACACAAGGTAAAGCTTGTGAACCTCAAGTTGAGAAGGCTCTTGAGTATGTCAAGAAAGGGGTTGAACTTCACTGTCGTGACTCCCTGTATGCTCTTGGCCGTGCTTACTTTGAAGGTGATTTCGTGCCTAAAGATGTGGAAAAAGCAAAGGAACTACTTCAAAGATCGGCTGACCTTGGCAATGGTCAAGCTTTAGGATTCAAGAAAATCTATGTTGATATAGGCATAAATAAGCTAGTTAATGATATCCAGGAATATGCACTGGAGGTTCTTAGACGAATACCAGCGGCACAAAAAGTGATTGTTCGTCCCATCGATACATACGACCCTTGCCCATGCAGTTCAGGAAAAAAATTTAAGTTTTGCTGCATGCAAAAGAAATCAGCAGAACATAAACGTGAACATATCCGTTACTTTTAACTAAATTTAACGACATGTTAGCGGTGGATAAAGAACTGCCCGTTCGTCTGCCATGATGATGTTTCTACTCTAATAAAGCCAAGTAACCATTCCCATGAATCAACCTAGTTCGTGAATGCCATGAACAAGGCCATGCTGAAAAAAGTAGAGCCACAAGAACCTGAACGAAGCTGGGATAGCCGAACTTCTACGCGGCGGCGACATGCGGAATCGCTGTACGCGGTGGTCGAAGCGTCGATTCGACCCCTTCCCGCCCAGTGCCGAGAAGATTGAGCAGGGTACATGGGATCCTGCGCGATTCGAACTTGCGCCGGCGTGTAGTGGTTTAATGTACCCGGACACTGATTTAGGCGAGAATGCTCGCCATGGAGAGGTGTTTGATGAGCAAGCAAAGACGTACGTTTTCCCCTGAGTTCAAACGGCAGGCGGCATGCCTGGTACTGGATCAAGGATATAGCCATACAGAGGCAAGCCGGTCGGTCGGCATCGGCGAATCAGTGCTGCGCCGCTGGGTGCAGCAGCTTCAGTTGGAGCGGCAAGGCATCACGCCACAGAGTAAGGCAATGACGCCTGATCAGCAGCGAATACAGGAACTCGAAGCACGCATTGAGCGTCTCGAGCGGGAGAAGTCCATTTTAAAAAAGGCTACCGCGCTCTTGATGTCGGAAGGGATAGAACGTACGAGGTAATCGATCAGATTTGTGGTGACGAATCAATCGAGTTGATCTGCGCGGTGTTCGACATGGCGCGGTCATGCCTGTATGCACATCGGGAGCGCGTCCGCCACATTGATGTTGAGCGCATGGCATTGCGTAGCCGCGTGCACGAGCTGTTTGTCGAGAGTCGCAGTTCGGCGGGAAGTCGCAGCATCATGGGCATGATGCGCGAGGAAGGCACGGCAATTGGCCGTTTTAAAGTCAGTCGTTTGATGGAGGAGTTGGGACTGGTCTGCAAACAGCCTGGCAGCCATGCCTATAAGCAGGCTACGGTGGAGCGGGTCGATATTCCAAACCACCTCAATCGTGAATTCACAGTCGAGGCGCCAAATCAGGTCTGGTGCGGGGACATCACCTATGCCTGGGCGCAAGGCCGATGGTATTACTTGGCAGTGGTGTTGGATTTGTTCGCTCGCCGAGCGGTGGGCTGGGCATTCTCGCTACGACCCGACGCCGACCTTGTTGTGCAAGCACTGGAAATGGCTTACGAGCAGCGAGGTCGACCACAGGGGCTGCTGTTTCATTCGGATCAAGGTAGCCAGTACGCCAGTCGAAAATTCCGTCAGCGCTTGTGGCGCTATCGGATACGACAGAGTATGAGCCGTCGGGGAAATTGTTGGGATAACTCCCCGATGGAACGGCTGTTCCGCAGCTTCAAAACTGAATGGCTGCCGTCAACTGGTTACCTGACGGCACAGGAAGCGCAACGGGACATCAGCCATTACCTGATGCACCGGTATAACTGGATACGGCCACATCAGTTTAATCACAGATTGGCACCGGCCGTCGCCGAAGAAAAACTTAACGAAGTGTCCGGGATGGGTTGACCACTACAGTGCAGCCCCTGCCAAGCGCCGTGTGCGCAAAGGTAACAAGGTACAAATCACCCATACGCTAAAGGAGAATACGCTTGATAGGCTAGATCAGCTGGCAAAGAAGGAGGGGCAAACACGCGCAGGAACGATCAACTACGCCATAGCACAATTGTTAGAAAATGGTATTCACCTCAAGGGGGAGGAGTGACAGGGCTTAACAAATAGAATCGTAGAAAAACCTACAACATTCGCTAACTCCAAATACTTGGAAAGAAAGTTAGTTGCTATCTCTGCATGAGCATAACTGGACTGACATCAGGCGATAGAGCAGGAAAACCTACACAGCGCCTACACAAAAACCCAAGACAAGAAAAAAGGACTTAGGTTTTCACCTAAGTCCTTGATTTAATTGGTGGGCCTCCCGTGAGTCGAACACGGCACCAACGGATTATGAGTCCGCTGCTCTAACCAAGCATGAGCTAGAGGCCCGGGGACTGCGGCGTGGCGGCGCTGTTGATGCCCGCCTCGCGCGGCCGTTTTGGAAACGGACACGCGAGGATAGGGGTATCAGGGGCGCACGTCAAGCCCTATTGGCTTCTAGTTGCCTTCCAAGAAGCTTTTCAGCTTGTCGGAGCGCGATGGGTGGCGCAGCTTGCGCAGCGCCTTGGCTTCGATCTGGCGGATGCGCTCGCGCGTCACGTCAAATTGCTTGCCCACTTCTTCCAGCGTGTGGTCGGTGGACATCTCGATACCGAAACGCATGCGCAGCACTTTCGCTTCGCGTGGCGTCAGGGAATCGAGCACGTCCTTGACCACGCCGCGCATGGACGCGTGCAGGGCTGCGTCGGCCGGTGCCAGGGTGTTGTTGTCCTCGATGAAGTCGCCCAGGTGGGAATCGTCGTCGTCGCCAATCGGCGTTTCCATCGAGATCGGTTCCTTGGCGATTTTCATGATCTTGCGGATCTTGTCCTCGGGCATCTCCATCTTGATCGCCAGGGTGGCCGGATCGGGCTCTGCGCCCGTTTCCTGCAGGATCTGGCGGGAAATCCGGTTCATCTTGTTGATCGTCTCGATCATGTGCACGGGAATACGGATCGTGCGCGCCTGGTCGGCGATCGAGCGCGTGATGGCCTGGCGGATCCACCAGGTCGCATAGGTCGAGAACTTGTAGCCACGGCGGTACTCGAACTTGTCGACGGCCTTCATCAGGCCAATATTGCCTTCCTGGATCAAGTCGAGGAATTGCAGGCCGCGGTTCGTATACTTCTTGGCGATCGAAATGACCAGGCGCAAGTTGGCCTCCGTCATTTCACGCTTGGCCTTGCGCGCCTTCATTTCACCGGCCGCCATCTGGCGGTTGATGTTGCGCAAGTCCGGCAGCGGCAATACGACGCGCGCCTGCAGGTCGATCAGACGCTGCTGCAGTTCCTTGACGGTCGGAATGTTGCGGCCCAGGATGGCGCTGTATGCGTGTCCTGCGTTGACTTCGCCATCGACCCAGTCCAGGTTGGTTTCATTGCCTGGGAAGACCTTGATGAAGTGGGCGCGCGGCATGCCGCAGCGGTTCACGGCCACGTCGAGAATCTGCTTCTCGATATGGCGCACTTCATCGACCTGGCCGCGCAGGGTGTCGCACAGCTTTTCCACCACCTTGGCCGTGAAGCGGATGCCCAGCAATTCTTGCGAAATGGCTTCCTGTGCCTTGGCGTAAGGCTTGGAGTTGTAGCCTTCTTTCTCGAAGGCGCGGCGCATCTTGTCGAATTGCTGCGAAATGACGGCAAATTTTTCCAGCGCCGTGCGTTTCAGCGTTTCCAGCTGCTCGGCCGAGAAGCCGGCCGCGCCGGAAGCGCTCGCCTCTTCCTCTTCCTCGACTTCCTCTTCTTCCGCTTCGCCCTCTTCCTCGTCTTCTTCGACGGGAGCGGCCACGACAGGAGCGGTGGCAACCGGCTCGTTTTCATCGACGAGGCCGTCGACGATTTCGTCGATCTTGATCTCTTCGTTGGCGATGCGGTCGGCGGCGGCGATGATTTCGGCGATCGTCACGGGACAGGCCGAAATGGCCTGGATCATGTCTTTCAAGCCATCTTCGATACGCTTGGCAATCTCGATCTCGCCTTCACGCGTCAGCAACTCGACCGAGCCCATCTCGCGCATATACATGCGCACGGGGTCGGTGGTACGGCCGAAATCGGAGTCGACGGTCGACAATGCGGCCTCGGCCGCGGCTTCCGCCTCATCGTCGCTGGTGACAACGGCAACGTTATCGGACAACAACAAGGTTTCCGCATCGGGCGCGTGCTCGTAGACGGCGATGCCCATGTCATTGAAGGTACCGATGATGCCTTCGATGGCTTCCGGATCGACGATATTTTCGGGCAAGTGATCGTTGATTTCCGCATAGGTGAGGAAACCGCGTTCCTTGCCGAACTTGATCAGGGTCTTGAGTTTCTGGCGCCGACGCTCGAGTTCTTCCTCGCTCGCTTCCGTGTCGGACGAGAACGCGTCCTTCAACAGCGCGCGCTCCTTCGCCTTGCGGTCTTTGGCCTTGGCCTTGTCGACGGCTTTCAGTTCGGCCCGCTCGACGGCGTTCAGGGCGGCGACTTCATCATTTTCTGGCTGGAATTCTTTTGGCTTACGGCCGCGGCGGCCTGGCACTTTTACCGACGGCAAGACATAGCCGGACGTATCGATGGCCGCCAGTGTGGCGGCGTCGGTGGTCTGGCTGACCACGGGCGCGCTGGTGATGCGCGCTTCTGGCCGGTCGAGCGCCTTTTCGGCTTTCGTGGTAACTTTAGTGGGCTTTACAGCCGCTTTGGATTCGGGTTTCTTGATTGGCACAGGCGCTTTCGATTACACAACGACTTGCTTTACGGTGGATTAGGATAAAGTTTGCTGCCAGTTCCCTGTCTACCTGCGGGAACCACCATCTTCGAACCTGCCGACAACGCAAATTCGACACTGTTACGTTACTTACACCTCATCGGCCACGATCCGCGGGAAGCGCAGCAATTCCTGTCCACCGGCTGTTGCCAGCCGCCTCGGCAAAAATTCCTGCATCGACCGCGTTGGGAGCGAGAGCCTGGCGCGGCTTGCCAGCGTCCGCGAGCCTTGCCCGCAACGCTGAAAACGCCAGTTGGCCCTGGCTGCCGACACGATCCACCGCGCCGATCAAGAGCCTAACTTACTGAAAACAAATACTATTTACGAAACAGAACTAGCTTGCCAAAGCACACAATACTTAGCATTTAATTATAGCACGCGAAAAATGTTTTTCCAGTGCGCGCCATACCCCCAGAGCAAGATTAGCGATTCAATAACTCGGCATCGCGCTCACGCTCCAGATCGCCTTGCTCCTGCATGATTTCGCGGTAGCGTACACCAATTTTCTCCGATGGCAAACCCGACGCAAACAATTGCTGCAATTCCGCCTTCAAGGCATTCAACTTGATCTCGCGGATGGTGCTCACCAGCCACGACAATTCGCTGTCGTAATCGGATTCCGTGCCGGCCGCGATCTCGCCGATGATCTCGTCATATTCGCTGCCCAACTCCTTCAACTGCTGCGCCAAGGCGGCGAAACTGCCATGCTCGCCCAGCGCCTGGCCCACGGCCACCAGCTGCCCCAGGCTGTGGGCTGCGTCCGGTCCCAGGTGCTGGAAGGCGGTCAGGGCCGCTTCGTCGATGCGCATGGTCAAGGGCGGATGCGCCACCAGCATGCGCATGATCTTCAATTCCAGCCCTACTGGAACGGGGCGACCCGATTTCGGCGGCGCGCGTCGCGCCACTGCAACGGGCTTGGCCAGCTCGAACAGGGCTTCGATCTCGGCCGGGGTGGACTGCGTCAGCTGCGCAAGTCCCCGCACGATCTGCAGGCGCAAGGACGACGGCGCCATCAGCTGCAACAGGGGCTTCGCGTCGAACTGCACGCGGGCGCGCCCTTCCGGCTCGGACAGATCATGCTCGCCCGACACTTCTTTCAGCAAAAATTGCGACAGCGGCATGGCTTCATGCACTTGTTGCTCAAAACCTTCGGCGCCAAATTCGCGGATATAGCTGTCCGGATCATGTTCTGATGGCAAGAACAGGAATTTGATCGTTTTATTGTCCGACACATGGGCCAGGCTGGCCTCCAGCGCGCGGCGGGCGGCGCGGCGGCCTGCCTTGTCGCCGTCGAAACTGAAAATCACGTTATCGGTCTGGCGCAGCAGTTTTTGCACGTGGGTGGGTGTGCACGCCGTGCCCAGGGTGGCCACCGCCTGCGGGAAACCCATCTGCGCCAGCGCCACCACGTCCATATAGCCTTCGGTCACCAGCACGTAGCCGGCGTCGCGGATGGCCTGGCGCGCCTCGAACAAGCCATATAGTTCGAAACCCTTGGAAAACAAGGGGGTTTCCGGCGAGTTCAGGTATTTCGGTTCGCCATGGTCGAGGACACGGCCGCCAAAGGCGATAACCTGGCCTTTGGTATTGCGAATCGGAAACATGATGCGTTCGCGGAATCGGTCGTAACGCTTGCGGTTATTCCCCTCTTCATCGACCTTGTCGATCACGAGACCGGCCTCGGCCAGGGCTACCACGTCGTAATCGGGGAAGACGGAGCGTAAATTATCCCAGCCGCCGGGCGCAAAACCCATGCCGAAGCGAGCGGCCACTTCCCCCGTCAAGCCCCGGTTCTTCAGGTAAGCGATGGCTTCGGGCGCGTGGCGCAACTGGCCACGGTAATAGTCGCAGGCCTGCGTCATGGCATCGGACAGGGCCATGCTTTGCGCCTGGATCTGGGCGCGCTGGGCCGGCGGAATCTTGTCATCCGCTTCCGGCACGACCATACCCACATTCTGCGCCAGGTCCTTGACGGCATCGACAAAGCCCATGCCCGAGTACTCGATCAGGAAGCCGATCGAGGTGCCATGCGCGCCACAGCCGAAGCAGTGATAGAACTGCTTGGTGGGGCTGACGGTAAAGCTGGGCGATTTTTCACTGTGGAACGGGCACAAGCCCATGAAATTGGCACCACCTTTTTTCAGCTGCACATAGCGGCCCACGACATCGACGATATCGACACGGTTGAGCAAATCGGAAATGAAGGATTGAGGTATCACTGGCTAGGGCGGGTCTTGTTATAGGTCAAACTATACTACCGCACGTGGCCTGAGGTTGAGCCAGGTCAACGTGTGGGCGATTGAGCGGCTGCCAGCATGGGCCGGCAGCCGATTACTACTATTGTATGCTTACGCTGCTGGCGTCAAGGCTTTCTTGACCAGCGCGGACACCACGGTCATATCGGCGCGGCCCGCCAGCTTCGGCTTGACGATGGCCATCACCTTGCCCATGTCTTGCGGACCGGCGGCGCCCGAGGCGGCCACGGCGGCAGCCACTTCGGCCGCCACTTCTTCGTCCGACAGACCGGCAGGCATATAGCCCGTCAGGTGCACCAGCTCGGCTTTTTCGATGTCGGCCAGGTCGGCACGGCCACCGGCTTCGAACTGGGTGATCGAATCCTTGCGCTGCTTGATCATCTTTTCCACGATGGCCGTCACATGTGCATCCGTCAATTCGATGCGCTCGTCGACTTCCTTGCGCTTGATTTCCGCCAGCAACAGGCGAATCGTGCCCAGCTTGCCCGCTTCCTTGGCGCGCATGGCGTTTTTCATGTCTTCGGTAATTTGTTCTTTCAAGCTCATGGCAATCCTCGTGTTGGTAAGTTGGGCTCGATGCTCGTGCGCGCAGACTAAGAGCACCTAACATAAGCTACTGCGCGTCGCGATTTGCGGCCTCCGATGCTCACTGCGCATTCGCACAGCTGCGCTTCTCAGCCGCAACTCACTGCCGCTCGCTACGGTTCTGTTAGGCGTTCCAAGCAGGCGGCCACAAAAGCGAAAACCCGCTGCGGCGAACCGGAGCGGGTATGCGACTCATCTGAAGTATCACTCCAGGCGAATCAAAACAAAACCCGTGGCGAACAATGCGCCGAACTACCCGGGTTGGTTCTGACTGAACAGTCTTAGAATAATTTTTTCGGCAGTTGTTGGCTGCGGATGCGTTTGTAATGACGCTTTACAGCAGCTGCCAGCTTGCGCTTGCGCTCAGCTGTTGGCTTTTCGTAGAATTCGCGTGCGCGCAATTCGGTCAGCAGACCCGTTTTTTCGATGGTGCGTTTGAAGCGACGCATTGCGACTTCGAACGGCTCGTTTTCTTTAAGGCGAATAGTGGTCATGTAAAATTCAAACCGTTGAGGTGGTGTATAGGAAGAGATAGATAGTAGCAGCTTTTATTCGGAAAGGGAAGCCCCTCCCCCACTTGCGTGCGGCATGCAGCCTGCGGTCGCTGCCGGAATGTGGCGTAAACCACGCACCGGGGCCGGCGCACCGGGCGCCAACACCCAATACTACAGAGTTGCTTACTGCAAGGCAATACCTGCCGCCACGCCGGAAGCCCAGGCCCACTGGAAGTTGTAGCCGCCCAGCCAGCCCGTCACGTCGACCGCTTCGCCGATGAAGTACAGGCCCGGCACCTTGTTGGCCATCATGGTCTGCTGCGACAGCTCGCGCGTATCGATGCCGCCGCGTGTCACTTCGGCCTTGCGGTAGCCTTCGGAACCGTTCGGCACGATGGACCAGGCATTGATGGCCAGTCCCAGCTTGCGCAGCTGTGCGTCGGGCATGTCGGCGATGCGCGCGTCCGGCGCCAGGCCGTTGACGGCCAGCAGGCAGTCTGCCAGGCGCTGCGGCAGCCATTGCGCGACGATATTGCCCAGCTGCTTCTTCAGGGTGCCCTTGCCTTCGATGAGGGTCTGCGCCACGTCTACTTCCGGCAACAAGTTGATGACGATGGGCGTGCCCGGCAGCCAGTAGCTGGAAATCTGCAGGATCGCCGGGCCGGACAGGCCGCGGTGGGTGAACAGCAAATCTTCGCGGAAACGCGCACCTGTTGCCTTGCGGCCTTTCAGGCTGCCCGTTTCCACATCCACTTCCAGGGCAATGCCAGACAGTTCCGCGAACGGCGCCCAGCTGGCCGCATCGAACGTCAGCGGCACCAGGGCCGGACGCGGTTCGACCATCATCAAATCGAATTGTTTGGCGATGCGGTAGGCAAAATCCGTGGCGCCGATCTTCGGGATCGACGGGCCGCCCGTGGCAATGACGATGCTGGCCGTCTCGATGTCGCCGCTATCGGTCTGCAGCACGAAGCCGCCATCATCTTGCTGGACAACATTATCAATCTTGCACGGCATGCGCCAGTGCACGCCGCCAGCGGCGCACTCGTCTTTGAGCATGTCGATGATCTGCTCGGCCGATTCATTGCAGAATTGCTGGCCCTTGTGCTTCTCGTGGTAGCCGATGCGGTATTTTTTCACCAGCGCGAGGAAATCCTGCGGCGTGTAGCGCGACAGCGCGCTTTTGCAGAAATGCGGATTTTCCGAGAGGAAATTTTGTGGGGTGGCGTTAATGTTGGTGAAATTACAGCGCCCGCCACCCGAGATGCGGATCTTTTCGGCCAGCTTGGCTGCGTGATCGATCAATACCACGCGCTTGCCTTGCTGGGCGGCAACAGCCGCACACATCATGCCGGCCGCGCCCGCGCCGATCACTGCCACATCAAATTGTTTTGCCATAAGAATTCCGGTCACCGCTGATTACAAAGACGCCATTGTAAACTGCGGCGACGCAGCTAGCGCGGCCGTGCTGCAATCTGCCGCGATGCCATCAGGCATTGCCCCACCTGCTCGGCGATCGACGGCGGCACGGGCACCTCGCCGCGCAGCACGGCAGCGATCCAGGCAGCCGTGGTGGCCGCATCGCGCTCGGCCGGCAAATGCGGCAACTCTTCCACCAGCGCCTGCTTTTCCACCAGCACCGTGCGTTCAGCACCATGGAACCAGTCGATCTGCTGCGCCTTGTTGGCGTTGGCCACCGTCTCGCCTTCCGTACCGCGCATCAGGAAAGCGTCGCCGCGCGCAGGATCAGAGGCAGTCAGGAAATATTCACCGAGCATTTCCAGGTATTCCGGGTGCGTGTACGACACCAGGCGCAGGGCGGGCCCGGCGAAGGGCTGCATGATTTTCACCAGGGTATGCGTGGAATTGCGCACGCCCAGCACGCGCCGCAGCGACAGCATGTGTGCCAGGCGCGGTGCCAGTGACGCTATGGGCAGGAAGGCCGCTTCCCCGCGCGCCATGGCGGCCTCGGCTTGCGCATGATCCGGCGAGGCCGGCACGCCCAGCGCGGCCAGCACTTCGGCCGTGGTGATGCGGCCAGGGTCGCTGGTGACGCCATGCACGAGCACGGGTGCGCCCGCGCGCGCCAGCAGCAGCGCCAGCAAGGCCGTCAGATTGGCCATCTTGCGCGCGCCGTTGTAGCTGGGAATGATGATCGGAGCAAATTCACCTGCCGGCGCGGCAAGGGGTACGAACGACGCTTCAGCCGCGTCGAGGAAACCGGCGATCTCATCCACAGATTCGCCCTTGATGCGCATCGATAACAAAATGCCGCCCAGCTCCAGGTCCGACACGCGGCCCTCGAGCATGGCGCGGTAGAGGGCGCGGGCATCCATGCGCGTCATGCTGCGCGCGCCATTCTTGCCGCGTCCTATTTCTTTGATGAAACGTGCAGCGGGGAATGGCTCGCCGGCCACGTCAGTATGGGGTATGGAAACAGTCGTCATGGCGCCAGCTTACACGGATTTTTCCCCGTGCAGACGGGCTGGCGGATGGCTTAGGCGCCAATGCAACAGTCTTCCAAGCTATTTTTTTACGAATTTGCATCGCGTCTGCATCCGTACGCGCCGCCGCTACGTATAAGACTGCATGGGAGGACTCATCATGGAACACGCGATCAAACAGGAAACGGCCTTCGTCGGCATCGAAACGAGCAAGCTGCTGCTGAAAGCCGTGCTGCTCTCGGGCGGCGAAGTACTGTGCAAGGTGCTGGAAAACGACATGGCCGGCTACCGCTGGCTGCGCAGCTGGCTGCAAAGGAACGACGTCACCATCACGGGCTTGCGCGTCTGCATGCGCCTCGACATGCCGTACAGCGAGGTTCCTGCCCGCGTGCTGGCGGACATGGGCATGCTGGTCTGCGATGCCCAGCCCTCGCAACTGGAAGAATATATACGCGGCCAAGGCTTGCCCGAGGACGCGGGGCGCAGCGCCGTGGTGCTGGCCAACTACTGCGAGGACAGGCGCCCTGCGCACTGGACGCCGCCATCGCCCGCCTACGTGGAGCTGCGCCTGTGGCTGCGCCGCCTGCACGCCATCGAAGGCGTGCGCAAGCAGGAGTCGGCGCGCCTCGATGCCCATCTGCAGGCGGGCCAGCATGCGCTGCACGCCCTGTTGCGCCAGCAGGTTGCCTGCCTGGACGCGCAGATACGCCAGCATGAAACGGCGATACTCGAGCATGTGCGGCGCCATCCCGGCCTGCCCCGGCCACCCGAGCTGGCCGGCAACTACCAGCGCATCGCCCGCTACAGCTTTGGCGCCAGCCTGGCCGGCGGCCATTGAGCGCCCGGGAGCAAGGGGCCGGCGGCGTGCCGGCCCTGCCATAAAAACAACTCATGCATTCCCGTTTTGGCCCCATCCCCGCCGCCAGGCCGCATTTCCGCTACACTATTGCCTCTTAAAGAACGCAATAGCGAAAGCCGAGCCAGAATCATGAATACGCCAGACATCGAAAATATCAACGTCACCTCCTTCGCGCCCATGCCAACACCGGCAGAACTGCACGCCAAGCTGCCCCTGTCGGAGAGCGCCTTCGACACCGTCAGCCGCGGCCGCGAAGCGCTGCGCAACATCATCGACCGCAAGGACCAGCGTCTGTTCGTCGTCGTCGGTCCGTGCTCCATCCACGACCCCGTCGCCGGCCTCGATTACGCGCGCCGCCTGAAAGCGCTGCAAGAGGAAGTCAAAGATACGATGCTGCTGGTGATGCGCGTATATTTCGAAAAACCGCGTACCACCACGGGCTGGAAAGGCTATATCAACGACCCGTACATGGACGACTCGTTCAAGGTCAACGAAGGCATGGAAAAGGCGCGCCAGTTCCTGCTCGACGTGTGCGAACTGGGCCTGCCCACCGCCACCGAAGCGCTGGACCCCATCTCGCCGCAATACCTGGGCGACCTGATCGCCTGGACCGCCATCGGCGCACGCACCACGGAATCGCAGACGCACCGCGAAATGTCGTCCGGCCTGTCGACACCGGTGGGCTTCAAGAACGGTACCGATGGCGACATCAGCATCGCGGTGAACGCGATCTTGTCGTCGGCGCATCCGCACTCCTTCCTGGGCATTAACGCCGAAGGCAACGTCGCCATCGTGCGCACGCGCGGCAATGCGTATGGCCACGTGGTACTGCGCGGCGGCGACGGCCGCCCGAACTACGATTCGGTCTCGATCGCCATCGCCGAACAGGCACTGGCCAAGGCCAAGCTGCCGGCCAACCTGGTAGTCGACTGCTCGCATGCGAACAGCTATAAAAAACCGGAACTGCAACCGCTGGTGATGGCCGACGTGGTCAATCAGATCCGCCAGGGCAACCACTCGCTGGTGGGCGTGATGATCGAATCGAACATCGTCAGCGGCAACCAGAAGATTCCGCAAGACCTGTCGCAACTGACCTACGGCTGCTCCGTCACCGACGGCTGCATCGACTGGGATACGACGGCCACGATGCTGCGCGACGCGCATGCGCATCTGCTGAACCGTCCCAAGTAAGCAGCAAAGAGCCGGGGTCAGACCCCCGACCACGTTGGCGCTGACCCTTGCGCTAGCGGCATTGTGGGTCTGACCCCATATACCTATGCCATCTGCACATGCGGCAGCACGGCGTACGACCCGGCCAGTGCCTGTTCCGCCTTGCTGGCCGGGATATTCAGTTCATTGACGTCCAGGTAGATACGCCCGTCCATGATGCGCACGGCGTACAGGCGCGCCATGCCCTGCACGGGCGCCACCAGGCGGCCCGAATCGAGCTCGATGATCCAGCTGTTCTTCGGCCCCATCAGGTTTTTCTCCATCAGCACCCCGTGCGCCAGCGGGCCACCCAGGCAAGGCACCGTATCGAGCAGCGCGTACACCGTATCGTCAGCCGTGCGGAACAGCGCCACGCCCGGCAAATCCTGCCACGCAAGGCCCCGCTGCACCATGCGCGCACCCGCCAGCGGCATATCCTTCAGGCGGCAAATCATTTTCCATTGTTCTGGCATCGCGAACTCCCGTGAAAAAGGCACACGCTTGCCTAAGCAAAAGCGGTGCCAGTGCCGGCAAAGGCGCAAGTAGGGCGAAATACAAGGCAAAACGCCACTGCGGCGCACTGCGCAAGTGCACACTGCCGCCGAAATGGTGCGCCGGCCGCACGGTGGACTGCCCGGCTTTCCTTTACAATGGCGGATTACTCCTCCCTATTTAACACCTTCATGATTGTTCTTGGCGTCGAATCCTCCTGTGACGAAACCGGTCTGGCCTTGTACGACACGCAACGCGGCCTGCTGTCGCACGCCCTCTATTCGCAAGTAGCCATGCACGAGCAATATGGCGGCGTGGTGCCGGAACTGGCGTCGCGCGACCATATCCGCCGCGCCATCCCGCTGCTGGAAGAGACCTTGGCCAAGGCTGGCATCAGCCTGCCCGAAATCGACGCCATCGCCTACACGCAAGGCCCGGGTCTTGCCGGCGCGCTGCTGGTGGGTTCCTCCGTTGCCTGCAGCCTGGGCCTGGCCATCAACAAGCCGGTGCTCGGCATCCACCACCTGGAGGGCCATCTGCTGTCGCCGCTGCTGGCGTCCGAGCCGCCGGATTTCCCCTTCATCGCGCTGCTGGTGTCGGGCGGCCACACGCAGCTGATGCGCGTCGATGGCGTGGGCCAGTACACCATGCTGGGCGAAACACTCGATGATGCGGCCGGCGAGGCATTCGACAAGTCGGCCAAGCTGCTGGGCCTCGGTTATCCGGGCGGCCCCGCCATTTCGCGCCTGGCCGAATTCGGTGACCCGCTGGCGTATAAACTGCCGCGCCCGATGCTGCACTCGAAGGACTTCAATTTCAGTTTCTCCGGTTTGAAAACGGCCGTGCTGACGGTGGTGAAGAACCATGAAGAAAAAGTCATCGCGAATATCTGCGATCAGGACAAGGCGAATATCGCGCGCGGCTTCGTCGACGCCATCGTCGACGTGCTGACGGCCAAATGCGTGTCCGCCCTCAAGCACACGGGCTTGAAACGCCTGGTAATCGCCGGCGGCGTGGGCGCCAACGCACAGCTGCGCGCTTCGCTCAACGCGGCCGCCGCCAAGAAGCGCTTCAAGGTGTATTACCCGGAGCTGGAATTCTGTACCGATAACGGCGCCATGATCGCCTTCGCCGGCGCCATGCGCCTGCAAATCAATCCCGACGCCGCCAAGCACGATTATTCGTTCAATGTGCGCCCGCGCTGGCCGCTGGACGAAATCCGCGAAGTCTGATCACTCCAGCAGGAAGTTGCGCCCGCCCGCCAGGGCCGCGCCCTCTTCCACCGTTTCATCCTTCAAGTCCACGCCCGACAATTGCCGGCTGAATGCCTGCGACAGCAGGTAGTGCAGCCGGTACGCGGCCGGCGCATACGCCAGCCCCTCGGGGCGCACATTCGAGATGCAGTTGCGGCGCTCGTCCAGCAAGCCTACTTTTGGGGCCCACGTCAGGTACAGGCCCAGGCTGTCAGGGGAACTCAGGCCCGGCCGCTCGCCGATCAGCACCAGCACAGCCTTCGCTTGCAGCAATTGCCCCACCTCGTCGCCGATGGCCACCCGCCCCTGCGCCACGATATGCAGCGGCGACAGCGTCCACGCCTCCAGCGCCAGCCGTTCGCGCAAGGCGGCCAGAAATGGCGCCGCGTGGCGCTGCACGGCCAGCGCCGACAGGCCATCTGCCGCCACCAGCGCCAGGTCTACTCCCTTGGAGCCACCTACCAGCCGCGCGTGTGAAACGTCATCGAGCCGGCGCCCCAGGTCGGGCCGCTGCAGGTAGATGGCACGCGTGGCGGCGGCGCTATGCAGCTGCACGCAGTCTTGCCCTTGCGCGGCCAAGGCGCGTGCCAGTGCCTCGCCATCGAGCGCCAGATGCACGGCATCGCGCGCCTGGGCGTGGGCCAGCTGGAACGCCAGTTGCGCGCGGGTCGGCACGCTGACGCCGCAGCGTCCCAGCGCGATGCGCGCGACCGTATGCCGGCGCAAGGCTTGCCAGTCACTACCGACACCAATATCCGTTTTAGCCATACAGCCTCCCTGCAAGCGCGTATCCTTGCTACACTGCGCCGCAATTCCAGTTTATCACCGTCACTCACCACGCCAGGAACGCCATGATTGTTGCCGCCGATGCCGCGCAGTGGGACCAGCTGTACGATTTGCCTTTGCTCGAGCGCCTTGGGCCCGCCCAGGATGAAGTTATCGCCCATGTGGCGCAAGTCAATGCCTCCACCGGCGTCGCCGCGCAGCCCACTTCCAAGCAGGTAGACGCTGATTTCCATGCCGACGTGCGCGCGGCCATGGCCACCATGCCGGCCTCCGTGCAGGCGCTGCTCGACGGCGTGCTGCTGGGAGTGGGCTTTGCGCGACAGCTGGGTTCCTCGGCCATCAGCGACATCGTCGTCAGTAGCGAGGGCGTGATCCTGGGCGTAGTGGTGGCGCTCGACGTGGAAGCGTTCGAGGCGCGCACGGCCAATGCCTGGGCCACCTGGAAGGAGAACACGCCCTTCACGCCGCAAGATGGTTATCGCCTTGAAGCGCAGATCGCAGCACCCGAGGACGACAACCGCCAGCGCGCACTGCAATACTTGCTGCTGCACGAATTCGGCCATGTGCTGGCCGCCGGCCGGGGCTTGCTGCCCGAATGGTGGAACGCCGCGAAGGCCATGCGCAGTGCGCACGACTACCACTACCTGCCGCTGACCTGGCAGATCACGCCAGCACTGCAGGTCGTGCCCCTGCCAGGCAACGATTTCTCCCTGCGCGCAGACGTCGTGTATTACCAGGCGCCGCGCCTGGCCGCCAGCCAGATGCGCGACGCGTATGCGCAGCTGCAGGGCACGAACTTCGCCACCCTGTATGCGGCCACCAGCATGCATGAAGACTTTGCCGAATCTTTCGCCAGCTATGTGCACGCCGTCATGCTGGGCCAGCCCCAGCACATCCGCATTTTTCACAATAACGCCCTGCTGCTGCAGTTCGACGGCTACTGGAAAACAGAACGCAGCAAGGCCAAGCGCCGGCTGCTGAAGCAGTTATTGGGCAAGTGATCAGTTAGCGGCGCAATCACCGGCAGCTGCCCGCGCCAGCATGGCGCGAAACGCCATAAAGACCTTCTGCATGACCGGACGCTTGTACGGATACAGGGCTTCGGCATCCATGGCGTGTACGATCATGGCGTTGTCTGCTTCGAACACCAGCAATTCACCGTCACGCGTTTCAGCGCAATCGATGCCCAGATAAGGCATGCCCATGCGTGCATTGATGGCACACAAGGCAGCCGCATGACGCCGCGCAAATTCCTCGTCAAAATGCGCCATGCACCGGGCCTCCTCGGCGCGCTTGGCCGCGCTTTCCTCCATGCCCGCGTTCAGGTAATGAATCATCCAGTGCGAGGACACGGCGTAGTGGCAGATGTACGGCATGCCGTCGATCAGCACGATGCGGTACTTTCGGAACTGGCCATCCTCGCTGCGGTAGTCGACAAAGCGGGCGATGTAAAAGAGTGGTGCGTCGACGGCCTGCAGATAGGCGTGCAAGTCGCTGGCGTGCTCCATCTTTTCCAGGTCGTGGCCCGCGTGCGAACCGAGGGGCCGCACGATCAGGGGAAAGGCGTCGCCGGGCAGCACGGCATCGAGCGGCAATTCCCCCGCAGCTAGCGCCGCCAGCTCCGCGCGCGCGATGCGCACCGTGCGTGGCATGGCCACACCGGGAAAATCCTGCAGCTTCCCGCACAGGCCATCGCGCGAGGTATGTGCGATATGCTGGGGCAGGTTGATGACCGGGCGTGGCCAGTCCGCCACGAATTGCGCCAGCAGCGCCAGCAAGGGCTGGTTGGCGTCGGACTCGGCCACGCCCACCAGCAGCACGTCGTGATCCGGCACTTCTTCCGGCAAGGGGCCTTCCAGCGTCAGGTACAGCAGGTCGAGCGCCACGTCGGACTGCTCGACGAGAAACTCGATGGGCGTATTCGACATCAGGTCGCCTGGCCCCATCAGTACCAGCACGCGGATGCCAGGGCCAGATTGCGGCGCTTGCGCGGGCAGCGCATACAGCTGCTGCAAGTCGATCGCCTGCGCCTGCACGGCCAGCGCCATCTCGCGCTCGCCCTTCAATTGCAGCACGGTGGAAAAATCCAGGCAGGCGTGCGCGTCATCGGGATACGCTTGCGCGCGCGCCAGCAGCGCTTCGCCCAGCGGCGCCAGGTCTTCCTGCAGAAAGGCAAGGCGCATCAGGGGCGCCAGGCCGATCAGCGGCGCATATGGCGTGGCAGCGTGCAGCAGCAAATCGTTCATGTTGGCTTTCCTTTCAGGACAGGCGCGCGGCGCCGAAGCGCAGCACGCCCGCCAGCAGCGCATCGATATCCTCGGTGCGCGTACGGTGATTGACGATGGCGGCGCGGATGGCCAGCTGCCCGCCGATGGTGGTAGTCGATGGCGCCGCAATGCCAGACTCGTGCAAGTCGGCGACGATCTCGCCATTGAAGGCATCGCTGTCGCCGTCGGCGACGCCACGGTGGCGGAAGCAGACGATGTTCAGGGTCACGGGCGCCAGCAATTCCAGCTCCGGTGTGGCCGCTATCTGCTCGGCCAGGTAGCGCGCCAGCACGCAGGTGTGCGCGATGGCAGCGCCCATGCGTTCGGCGCCGTGTACCTTGAAAGTGAACCAGGTTTTCAGCGCACGGAAGCCACGCGACAGGTCGGGGCCGAAATCGCAGGGCCAGGGCGAGCCACCCGCCAGCCCACGCGTTTCGCGCCGCAGATAGGCCGCCGGAGCGGCAAACGCCGCCATATGCCGCGTGCCGTCACGCACCAGCAAAAAGCCCGCGTCATACGGCACTTGCCCCCACTTGTGAAAATCAAACGCCAGCGAGTCTGCCAGTTCAATGCCAGCCAGCAGGGGCGCTACCTGAGGCGACAGCATGCCCAGTGCCCCATAGGCGCCATCGACGTGGAACCACAGCTGTTCGTGCCTGGCCAATGCCGCCAGCGCCGATAAATCGTCGATGGCGCCCGTGTCCACGGTGCCGGCCGTGCCAGCGATAAAGAAGGGATGCAGGCCCGCCGCGCGGTCACGCGCGATGGTCTGCGCCAGGGCGGCGACGTCTATCTGCTGCCGCTCGTTGACGGCAATGCGGCGCAAGGCAGCCGTGCCCAGGCCGGACAGGTCCATCGCCTGCGCGATGCAGCCATGCGCGGCGGCCGAGGTGTACGCCACCAGCGGCGCGCCCTGCAAGCCATCCTGGCGGACCTCCATGCCCAGCGCCTGCGTGCGCGCCACCAGCACGCCCATCAAGTTGGCCATCGAGGTACCCGTGACGAACACGCCGCTGGCCGACTCGGGAAAGCCGAACAGTTCGGCCATCCAGCGGGTAATCTGGCGCTCCACTTCCACCGGCATCTGGTTGCGCCCGCCTACATTCGCATTCAGGCCGGCCGCCAGCATCTCGGCCAGCATGCCCACGGGCGTGCCGCCGCCATGCACCCAGCCCATGAAACCGGGATGCACATTGCCTACGGCGTAGGGCAGCACATCCTGCATGAAACTGGCGTGGGCCTCACCGAGCTCGCCCGGTGCGCGCGGTAACGGTTGCGCGAATGCCGCGCGGGCGCTGTCCGGCGCCGCCTGCCAAACAGGCCGCTGGCGAATTCGCTGTGCGTAGTCGAGCATGTCGTCGAGCATGCGATGGCTTTGCGCGCGAAACGCATCCCAGTCGTGCGGATCGAGGGAATCGGGGTCGGGTGGCAGCATGATGGCGTCGAATGGGGAGATCGCCGATTATCGCACCGGCGCACCCGCCCGGGGCGTCAATTTGCGCCGTTTTACGCCGGCAGCCGCCCCAGCGCCGCCTGGAAAGCGTACGCCAGCACCCGCTTCAGCCGGCCCTGCGCATCGGTGATCTGCATGTGCGCCAGCCAGGCCTCGAATTCGGGTGCGGGACGCAAGCCCAGCACGCGGCGCGCGTACAGGGCATCGTGGAACGAAGTGCTCTGGTAGCCAAGCATGATGTCGTCCGCGCCCGGCACGCCCATGACAAAATTGCAGCCGGCCACGCCCAGCATGGTCAGCAAGGCATCCATGTCATCCTGGTCCGCTTCCGCGTGGTTGGTGTAGCACACGTCGCAGCCCATGGGCAGCCCCAGCAGCTTGGCGCAGAAATGGTCTTCCAGCCCCGCACGCATGATCTGCTTGCCGTCATACAGATATTCGGGGCCGATGAAACCCACCACCGAATTGACCAGCAGCGGCTGATACGCGCGCGCCACAGCGTACGCGCGCGCCTCGCACGTTTGCTGGTCCATGCCGTGGTGGGCGCCGGCCGACAGGGCACTGCCCTGCCCCGTCTCGAAATACATGACATTGTTGCCCACCGTGCCGCGTCCCAGCGACAGGGCCGCCGCCTGCCCCTCGGCCAGCAGCGCCAGGTCGATGCCGAAGCTGCGGTTGGCCGCCTGCGTGCCCGCCACCGACTGAAACACCAGGTCGACGGGTGCGCCGCGGCGTATCGCCTCGAGGGTGTTGGTGATGTGCGTGAGCACGCAGGACTGGGTGGGTATTTGATACTGGTCGATGACGGCGTCGAGCAAGTGCAGCAGCGAGACCACCTGCGCCACATTGTCGGTGGCGGGATTGATGCCGATCACGGCGTCGCCGCTGCCCAGCTGCAGGCCATCGAGGATGGAGGCGGCAATGCCCGTGGCGTCGTCCGTCGGGTGGTTCGGCTGCAGCCGCGTGGACAAGCGGTTTTCCAGGCCCAGCGTATTGCGAAAGGCCGTGACGACCTGGCACTTGCGGGCCACCAGTACCAGGTCCTGCAAGCGCATCAGTTTCGAGACGGCCGCCGCCATTTCCGGCGTGATGCCGGCGGCGATGCGGGACAGTAGCGCCGTATCCGTCGCGTCATCGAGCAGCCAGTCGCGAAAGTCGCCCACGCAAAGGTGAGAAATCGGCGCAAAGGCGGCGCGCGCATGCGAGTCGATGATCAGGCGCGTGACTTCATCATCTTCATACGGCACCAGCACCTCGTTGAGGAACAGCGATAGCGGCACCTCCGCCAGCGCCAGTTGCGCCGCCACCCGCTCCCGCGCGCTCGATGCCGCCACGCCGGCAAGCACATCGCCCGAACGGGGCGGCGTGGCCTTTGCCAGCAGCTCCTTCAGGCTGGCGAACGCATAGGTATGCTTGTCTATCGTATGACTGAAGCGGGGCATGGTTCGGTTCCTCCATGCCCCATTCTACGCCAGGCTACAGGCTGCGCAGCGCCCCTTCCAGCTGTGGATAGCGGAAGACAAAGCCGTCGGCCAGCAAACGGTGCGGTGCGACCCTTTGACCTTCCACCAGCAAGTCGGCCTGCTCGCCCAGCAAGGCGCGCATGGCGAAGGCCGGCGTGGGCATGAAGCTGGGCCGGTGCAGTACCGCGCCCGCCACCTGGGCGAAGCGGCGCTGCTCGATGGCTTCCGGCGCGCAGAAGTTGTACGCGCCGCTCACCGCGCCTTGTTCGCTGCGGCGCGCCAGGTAAGCGACACCGCGGATCACGTCGCGCACATGCACCCACGATACCCATTGCTTGCCGCTGCCGAGCGGGCCACCCACGCCGAAGCGGATCGGCAAGAGCATCTGCGGCAGCGAACCCTGGTGGCCGAAGACGAGACCAAAGCGCATGCAGCCCACCTGCACGCCAAATTTCTCCGCCTGGCGCGCGGCCGCTTCCCATTCCTGGCACAGCTGCGACATGAAGATGGCTTGCGGCGCGCTCTCCTCCGTCAATTCCGTCGCGTCGCCCTGCGGCTGCACGCCGTAGTAACCGATGGCCGACGCGGACAGCAGCACCCTCGGCTTGTGCTGCGCGCGGGCGATCCACGCCACCAGGTCCTGCGTCAGCACCACGCGGCTGCGGCGCAGGGCAGCCTTGCGCGCGTCCGTCCAACGCTTCCCGACGATGCGCGCGCCGGCCAGGTTGACCACCATATCGATGCGCTGCGCGTCCGATAATTCGTTCAGCGACTGGATGCAGCGCAGCTTGCCGTCGAAGGTCCACGCGGCCTGCTTCGGCTGGCGCGTCAGCACCGTCACCGCGTGGCCGTCGGCCAGCAGGGCGCTGACCAACTGCTGGCCGATGAAACCCGTGGCGCCCGTCACCAGCACGGACTGTGGCGCGGCGGCAAAGCTCAGGTGTTCCTCTTGCTCTGCCGTCTCCTGTACCTTGCGCCGGCCCAACTGCCACACGGCATACGCGTCGCGCAGGCCGGACAGGCCCACGCCCACGCCACACAGGGCCAGGAAGACGCTGAGCCAGCCATAAGGCTGCCACACGAGGGCCGTCGGCAGGCTCGCCCACTGGCTGCTGTTCAGGGCCAGCAGGGCGATGAAGGCGCCCGCGTTGATCGCCAGCACCGTGTGCGTGACCCGCTCCGTGGCGGGCAAGAGGCGGGTCTGGTCTTCGACGACGAAGTCCCACAGGGTCAGCACGATTTCCACGCCAAACACGATCACCAGTACCCAGGCCCAGGCGCCATGCCATTCCCAGGCGGCCAGGCCGACGAACAGCAGGCTGTAGATCAGCGCACGCGTGGCATGGATGGTCAATTCCAGGCGCGCCGACGCCTTTTGCGGCAGCGCTTCCGTGATTTCATGGTGGTAGATGGTGTCGAAGGCGCCCAGGCAGCCTTGCGCCGCCATCAGTTGCAGGGCCAGCAGATGCGTATTCATGGTGTGTCCTTGTGAAGGGTGGGCGCCGCGCTTTCGCGGAACACGCCGACCTGGGTGAAGGTGGTGCCGAACAGGGCATGGCGGATTTCGATGCGGATGTTGAACTGCTGCGGCGTGTCGTTGCGGTGGCAGAGATAGGTCTTGCCTGGCGTGAGCACCCCGGGAAGTGGCATCCGCCAGCCGAAAAGATCGAGAAAATAGCCATCGCTGGTGAAGTGCAGGTTGCCATCTTCGACATGCAGCACCAGCTTCATGCCCAGCCCCATACCCACGTATTCGAGCACTTCGCCCTGTGCGCTTTCCGCCATGTAGGACGTGAAGCAGATGGGCGCGCGCCCGTGCAGACGGTAGGTGCGCTGCTTGAAGATGAAGGGGCAGCCGGGACGTGAATAGACTTCGATATCGACGGGGAAGTCGTGGTCGTCGTACGGAATCAGCGCGCCATCGATGAAGGGACGCGTCAGCCATCCCAGCACCTTGCCCAGGCGCGAACTGGTGAGTTCACTGAGTTCGCCCTGGTAATACAGGGGCTGGCCCGGCGCTGGATTTTTCTCGAAGCGGCGGCGGATGTCCGGATGCAGGGTGAGCCACTGCTCGCCCATCACCTTCCTGAACAGCTCTCCTTCGGAAGGCCCGTTCATGACTTGCCCGGCTTTTTCGATTTCGCCGGCTTGTCGTCCGGACTGAGGAACTTGGCCACCTTGCCGCCCATGGAGAGCATGCGCTGCAGGGTGGCCGGCGGCAGGTTTTTATAGTCGCTGTAAGTGCTGCTGAGCATTTCCAGGAAGGCCAGCACTTCGCCCATGCGTTCCAGGGTGGCCCGCGGAATGGCCGCATCGTGCTCGCCCTCGATCGCGCACTCGCGCAGCACCGTCAGGGTGGGATCGATCTCGCGCCGCTTGCGTTCCTCCATGATGACCCGGAAGATTTCCCACACATCCTGCAGGGCGACGAAATGGTCGCGCCGGTCTTTCAATACATGCGTGATGCGCACCAGGCCCCAGCTTTGCAATTCCTTCAGGCTGTTGCTGACATTCGAACGGGCCACGTTCAGGCTGGCCGCGATGTCTTCCGCCGTCAGCGGTTCGTTGGCCAGGAACAGCAGCGCGTGGATTTGCGCCACGGTGCGGTTGACGCCCCAGCGGGTGCCCATTCCCCCCCAATGGAGAATGTACTTTTGCGTGGTGGGACTCAGTTCCATGATTTTCTCTTATTTCTGTCGTTACAGAAATGTAAGACGGAACGGAAACAGAGTCAAGCACGATTCGTCAAGACTTTGCGGGCGGCTGGCCCATGGCGCGCAGGAAGGCTTGCTGCGAGGCGTGCAGCTGGCCATAACCGAGTTCGCGGTAGACGAGGCCGTGGCGCGGCGCCAGTTCGGCCAGGATGCGCGCCAGCGCCGGGTAGTGGCGGTGATTCCAGGTGGGGAACAAATGGTGCGTGAGGTGCAAATTCAAGCCGCCGAGCCAGTAGCCGAGCCAGCGCAGGCGGCGCGGTTGCGGCGTCCAGTCGCAGGCCGTGTAAAACGTGTGCTGGTACCAGTCATGCGGCAGGGTGCCGTCTGCGCCCGGCTGAAAAAATTCCACTTCGGCCCAGTGCGTACCGAGGATCAGCGCCACCAGAGCGCATGAGGCGATCATCTGGCCCACGAAATACGCGCCCAGCACGACGTCCCAGGCTATGCCGTGCTGCCGCAGCACCCACATGGGCAGCGCCAGCACCAACGCCACATGGCCCAGCTTCCAGCCCAGGAACGACAGCCAGCCGCGCCAGCCCTGCAAGCGGCTGTGCGCGGCCACGGGTGTCTTGCCGAATCGGTCCAGCCAGTCGCCATACCAGTTCAAATAAGGCAGCGACAGGGCAGCCACCACTGGCCAGTACAGGTATTGATAGCGATATTGGGGCGACCAGCTTTGGTACGGCGTCTGGCGCAGGAATGGATTCGGTTCCGTGTCGAGGTCATAGCCTTCCACGTTGGCATAGGTGTGGTGGAAATGCACGTGGCGGATAGTCCAGAAATCCGTATCCACGCCCACGGGCAAGCCCACCAGCCGGATCAGGATGCGATTCAGGCGTCCCTGGCGGAAGACGGCGCTATGGGCAGCATCGTGCAGGGTATTCATGGCCAGCGCCATGGCCGTGACCAGGCAAGCGACATAGCTGCCGACGAAGCCCAAGGTGCTGTCAGCGCGCAGCGCCAGCACATACAACAATACCGTCAGCACGGCCAGGAAGACGGCTTTTGCGTGCATGCGCACATCGCCAAAACGGTGCTTTCCTTCGGCCGCCAGGTAGGCGTCGGCGCGCGCGCGCAGTTCGCGGCGGAAGGCGGAATCGCGTGCGGGCTGGAAGCGCAACGGGGGCAAGGGAGGCACTGGCGTCACGCGCGCGTCCCCGCCGCTGCCGGCCACCACAGGCGACGCGCGCCGTCGAGTCCATGCGCCAACAACGCTGCCAGGAATGCCATGCCCCACGCATCGCGGGCGCCATACCAGCCCAGATACAGGGCCGGCATGGCCAGGGCGATGGCCACCCAGGCGATGGCGCCCCAGCGGCGCGCATCCGACAGGCCACCCAGGGCCAGGGTGCCGGTGAAGATCAGCGCAAACAGGATCGCCTGCTGAGTGCCGGCCAGCGCCGCTTCATGGTTGACGTAATAGATCACCAGGCCAAACAGGATCACGCCACCAATGCCGATGAACAGCTCGGGCACGTGGAAGGTGCCGCGCGACTGCCAGTGGGGAAAGCGCGCGCGCAGCCACTTGAACAGCTTTCCGTTGCTGGCCAACAGGGGGTTGTGCGTTTGTGCCATGCCCTTCACGCCATAGCGCATTTCCACGCCCGCGAGTTCGGGCTGGAAGCTGCCGAACAGCCTGTCCCACAACAGCAGGGTACCGCCGAAATTGCGGTTGATGTAGCGTGTATCGGTGCCGTGGTGTACGCGGTGGTGCGAGGGCGTGACCATGAATTTGTCGAGGATGCCAGACTTGTTCACCAGCGCATTGTGGTTGTAGAACTGCACCGTGTAATGCAAGGACGAGACCACGAGGAAGATTTCCAGCGGCACGCCAAGCACGGCCAGAATGGCGATGAAGGGGAAATTCGTCAGCGATGAGTACCAGGAATTGCGCACGCCCAGCGACAGGTTGAAATGCTCGCCCTGGTGGTGCACCACGTGCACGGCCCACAGCAAAGGGATTTTATGGTGCAGCCTGTGCATCCAGTAAAAGCACAGGTCCCAGGCAAAAAAGGCGAACACCCATTGCGCGGCCACGGGCCACTGGTCGACGATATGCAGGTTCACATGGCGCAGCAGCATGGCGAAGGCCGCCACTTCCACGCCGCGGAATACCCACATCAGGATGTGGCCGGAATTGAGATTGAAAATGACGTCTTTCCACGGCACCGGCGTCTTGCGCACCCATTTCAGGATCAGCAGTTCGGCCAGCACGAAGGCCAGCATGACAAGGAAAGAGAGGGCAAAGGGATTCATCATGATGCGGATTTTATGGAAATGGCGCGGCGGGCAGTCAAGGATACCTGCATTTTCGCCAACATGCCGCCAGCGATGCCCACGGCCAGACCGGCGGCCAGGTCGATGCTCACGTGCCGGCGCAGCGCGATGATGGCGTAGCAGATCGCCAGGCCCAGCATCACGGCCAGCGCGGAGCGCACCAAGTGACGCCTGTCGCACAAGGCCCACACGCACAGCAGGGTCAGGGCGCCATGCAGCGACGGCAGGCAGTTTTGCGCGGAATCGGCCGCTTGCAGCATGCGCAGCGCCTGCGTGCTCCAGGCACTGCCTTCACCCACGGGCGGATATGCGAGGGTGGTCGGATACAGCAGGAAGACCACGCCGCAGCTCAGGGCAGAAAGCGCCATTGCGCGCGCCAGCCAGCGCACACGCGCTGCATCGGCCACCAGGTAGGCGTAGGGGATCAGGATAAAGAAAGACAGGTACAGCCAGATGGCGGCATCCGTATAGGGAATGGCGCGGTCGATGGCCGTTTCGGGCAGCAGCACTCCCTGCCCTTGCAGCAAGTCGCTGGAAAAATACACAAGGCCGACACTGCCCCAGCCGGCCAGCAAATGCAGCAGGCGACCGCGTGCAGTCATGGGAGAAGGATTCATGCTGTCGCAAGGCGCCGGATGCGGCGCCGTTTCATGGTGGGGTCAAAGGAAGGCAATTCGCCGCTCGTCGTCCAGGCCAGGCCGTCGACGGCCACGCCCAGGCCGCGCAGCACCGTTGCCAGGTGCGCGCGCAGGGCGGCCAGGCCGGCATCGTCCAGGGCCGCGTGCAGCTGCAAGGCCGCTACATCCGACTGCACCAGACGGTAATCGGCGTCCGGCGGCAAGGCTTGCGCGAAGGCCCGCGTCAATACATCGGCAAACACGGCGACGGGTTCGCCGCCGCACGCGGAAGGCAGCAGCAGCAAGTCGTCGCAGCGCCCTTCGATGCCGGCGATGGCGCGCGTGGCGCGGCCGCACGGGCATGGCGTGGCGCGCGCGAGCAGGATGTCATCCAGGCGGTAGCGCACGATGGGCTGCGTGATGCGCGTAAAGTCCGTAATCACGGGCACGAAGCGGCTTTGTTCCTCATCGAGCCATTGCGGCTCGACGTGCACATATTCCTCGTTCAGATGCAGCACGCCGTGCTCGCAGCTACTGGCAAGAAAACCCTCGGTGGCCTGGTAGATTTCATGCACGGCGCCAAACGCCTGCACGATCAGGGCGCGGTCCTGTGCTTCGAGCACTTCGGCAACCGAAATGACTTTTTTCGGTCCCAGCGCCAGGCTGCCGTCGATGACGCGCAAGGCCAGCTGGCGCAGCACCTGGGCCGGTGCGACGATGACGGAAGGTTGATATTGCGCAAGCTGCGCGCACAGGCTGTCGAACGGTTCGAACAGGTCATAGAAGGCAAAGGTGAGCCACGGCGAACGCACGGCCGTGTACAAATTGCTGTTCGCGCGCAGGAACAGGGCCACCCGTTCGCCGGAAAACAGCCCGTCTGGCAGCGCCTTGGCCAGCATCACGCCCGCCCATTGGGCTTTTTCGCGGGGGCTGACGGTAAACACGGCGCGCCGCGAGGAGGTGCCCGACGACAGGCCTACGGTGATATCGCCCACGGCAGGCGTGAAGTCGCGGCTATGCTCGGCGGCCATGGCAGAAGCCATCGCCTGCGCTAAAGTGACGCCTTCCGTGTTCATGGCATCAAAGTGTTCGAGCATCAGCGCCTTGTTCATGCTTGGCCACTGCGCCAGGGGCAGCTTGCGGTACGGCGCAAAGTAGCTGCTGCGCGCGCACAGCGTGTCCATGAAACGCGCCAGCTGCTCCTGCTGGTAACTTTCCAGCTGCGCGCGGCTTGCGAAGCGCAAGCGGCGCGTGTGCCAGTACGACAGCAACAGCCAGAAAATACGCTTCACGGGCGGCCCGCCACAGGCAAATAATCGAGCGTATCTTCATGCGTGATGCGTATCTGCGCATTGCCCGACTGGTGCAGCTGGTGCAAGCGGTTCAGGGTCGCGTAATACGGGGCGCGCTTGTGCTGGATGATGAACGACAGTTCGGACGGCCCGCGCAGCTGCTGAAAACTCTCCGGCACCCAGGCCGCGTCCGAGGCCAGCAAGGTCCAGCCGCCATCCTGCAGCACGAAGGCACCGATATGGCCGATGGCGTGGCCGGGCAGGTCGACGATGTAAATCTCGCCTGTGCCGCTGACGTCGCGCCCGTGCGTAAACGGCAGCAAGGCGGCCGGCAAGGGCGTCTCCGGCACGCTTTCGACAAAAGCCAGGCGGTCGGCAATGTCGGACGGCAGCAGCTCGGGCACGAAGGCCTGGCGCACGGCGGCCACGCCGGACAGGCCGCGCACGGCATCCCAGCCCGGTTTTGACGCCATCAGACGCGCGCCGGGAAAGTCGCGCAGGCCGGCGATATGGTCGGCGTGGAAGTGCGACAGCAGCAAGGTATGGATGTCGCCGGGGGACACGCCATGCGCGCGCAACTGGCCCTGCAAGGACTCCTGCGCGTCAAACGAGATCGGCGTCACCCACGCATACATGCGGTACACGCCCTTCGCCGTGGCGGCGCGGAAGTGTTCGGCGTAACCGGTATCCCACAGGTACAGGCCCGCGCGCGTTTCGATCAGGTAGGCGCGCGAGGGGAAGCAGCGGCTGGCCAGCCCGCTGCCTTTCAAGACCATGCACGATGGGTGGGTGCAGTGGCCGACGCGAAACGCGGTAATGCTAGCCATTGCGTTCCTTGCCCACCTTGTGCGCCGCCGCTTCCTGGCGCATCCACTGCGCCGTCAGGGCGATGCCTTCCTGCAGGCTGACGATGGGACGGTAGCCGAGCACCTTGCGCGCCTTGGCGTTATCGAGCGTCATGTCGAAACTGAGCGCGCCGATGCTGTAGGGCGTGAGGGAAGGCTCGCGCCGCGTGAAACGCGAAGCGAACTGCATCAGGCGCGCAGCCAGCGCCAGCACGCGGTACGGCACGCTGACGATCTCGAACGGCTGCTGCAGATGCTCGCAGAACAGGCTGCGCAAAATGTCGCACAGGCGCGCCGGTTCGCCATTCGTGATGTTGAAGGCGGCGCCCGAAGCGATGGTCTTGTGCACGGTGGCCAGCCACATCGCATGCACGACATTGTCGACATAGGTGACATCGATGGTGACCGCGCCGCCCCTGGGCAGCGGCAGCTTGCCGCCGCGCTCCTGCAGCACGCGTGCCAGGCGCGGGATCAGCACCTGGTCGTGCGGGCCGAAGATGGCGCGCGGGCGCAGGATCACGCAGGTCATGCCGCGATGGCGGTCCACCGATTCCTGCACCAGCTTTTCCGCCATCGCCTTGGAGCGCGCATAGGCGTTGACGTAAGCATCTGGGCGGAAGGTTTCCGCTACCTCGTAGCGGTTGCGGTAATCGAAATACATGGCCGGGGTGGAGATGTGTACGAAGCGCGCCACGTGCAGGCTGGCGGCCGCGCGCAGCAACTGGCCCGTGGCCGTGACGTTGGCGGCGATGAAGTCGCGCTCCGGGCCCCATGGCGAGGACAGCGCGGCGCAGTGCCAGACGGTGTCCATGCCGCGCACCAGTTCATCGACCTGGCGCGGCGATGCTTGCGCCAGATCAAGCGCGACGAATTGCGCGCCCATGCGTTCGAGTTCACGGCCGACAGCGGCGTTGCGGCCCGTGGCGCGCACTTCCACGCCCTGCGCCAGCAATGTACGCACGGCATTGCGTCCCAAGCCGCCCGTTGCTCCCGTGACCAGTATCCGCCTCATCGCACCGCCTTCACAGATCAAGAATCATGCCGCCGATGGTCAGGCCTGCGGCCGTGCCCATCATCAGCAAACGCTGGCCTGCGACGGCCCGCCCCGTCATCACCGCCTCGTGCAGGGCGGTGGGCAAGGACGCGGCCACCTGGTTGCCATGCGTTTCGAAGATCTTGATGATTTTAGCATCGGGAACGTCGAGGATGCGCGCCGCATGCGCGAGCCCCAGCGGGCTGGCCTGGTGCGGCACGACCACATCGACTTTCTCCAGGCCGGCGCCCGCTTCCTGCATGAGTTCCGCCAGGAAATCCGGCATCACCTTGACGGCCAGGCGGAACACGGCCTTGCCATCCATGCGGAACAGGTAATCGCCCGGTGCGCAGCCGTTGCGCGGGTTGCGCTCGGTGCCGCCGCCGCGGATTTCGCAGTAGCGCCGCCCTTCCGGATACGTGCCCATCTTGTAGGCGCGGATGCCGGCACTGCCGTCACCCCGCTCGACGATGACGGCGGCGGCGCCGTCGCCAAAGATCATCGACGCTTCCGGCTCGCTCCAGTCGACCCCGCGCGAGGCGAGGTCGGACGAGACGATGGCGATGCGCCGGTAGGCGCCACCGGCCAGCATGGACGCGGCCACGCGGAAAGCGGCCATGAAACTGAGGCAGCTGGCGTTGACATCGAAACTTTGCGTGCCTGGCGGCAAACCCGCGTGTTCTGCAACGAAACAGGCCGTGTTCGGCAAAGCCTGCTCAGGCACGCCGCAGGCGCAGATCAGCAGATCGATGTCGGACGGACGCAGGCTGGCGTTCTTCAGCGCGTCGAGCAGGGCGCCAGCGCCCAACTGGCTTTGCGATTCATCGGGCGCAGCGACAAAGCGCGACAGCACGCCGCTCTTGCGCAAGGTGTAGCCGGCCGGATGGCCCAATTTCAGGTCCAGGCTTGCGGAAGTAACGCTATGCGACGGCACGGCTTTGCCCGTCGCGATCAGGCGAACTGGAATCATGTTGGCCTTAACAAAATAAAGTAAATACGGTCTATGTTTGGTCTATGAGCTAATCGCGTGCCAGCGGCGGCAAATCAACACCGCAGTTCTTGCAGAAATTGGCATCATCATCGAGCCCTTCTTTCAGGCACGTGGGGCAGGTACGCGTGGTAACCAGCTTGGAACTGCGTTGTACCGTCATTTCGGCACTGATAATGCCGGTAGGCACTGCCAGGATGCCCCAGCCGAGCAGCATCATCAGAGAAGCGATGGTGCGCCCGATGTCGGTGCGCGGCGTGATATCGCCGAAACCCACCGTGGTCATGGTGCTGATGGCCCAGTATATCGAGGTGGGAATACTGCTGTAACCGTTATCCGGCCCTTCCACGACATACATCACAGTACCCAACAGAAAGACCACCATCATGACAAAAGACAAGAAAATGAGGATCTTGCGGCGGCTGGCCAGCAAGGCCCGCCCCAGCACCGTGTATTCATGCACATAGGACGTGAGCTTGAGGATACGGAACATCCGCAGCAGGCGCAAAATACGCACGTCGATCAGCACGTGCGCACCTGGCAGCAGCAAGCCGATGTAAGTCGGCACGATGGCCAGCAAGTCGATAATGCCAAAAAAACTCTTGGCGTAGCGCACCGGATGCCGCAGGCACGACAGGCGGGCAAGGTATTCGATGGTAAATAAAATGGTGAAAAACCATTCCAGCGCCGTCAGCCAAGTGCCATAGCGCTCCGCCACGGAGGCGACACTGCTGAGCACGACCACCGTCACACTGATCAGGATAGCGGCGATCAGCAGCAGGTCGAAGGCGCGGCCCGTGCGCGTTTCCGCCTCGAAAATGACGGTGTACACCTGCTCGCGCCAGCCCCGTTCGGGCTTGCCAAATTTTTGCTGCGTTTCCTGCGCCGCAATCTGCTGCGGCGTCAAGGGTGCCGCCCCGCTCTTCGTCGCGGCTTTCATGTGGGTAGTGTGCTCATATACTATTATTGTATAGATAATTGACAAAGCACGGCGACACGCACGTTTGCGCTACAGGTTTCACTACGACAGCACTACGACAGCTTCTTCGCCAGCAGCACGGCATTACGCCGGTCGCGCTCCGCTTGCACGATGTCCGTCGTGCGCGCTTCCGAGAGGCCTACCGTGTGCAGCACGGTGGCCGTCAGCTGCAGCGCCGATTCCAGTGCTTCGGGCACGACCAGGGTGGCGCCCGCCTGCATCAGGGCCACCGCATGCGCCTCGTCGCGCGCACGCGCATACACGGGCAGCTGTGGATATTCGCGGCGGATCGATTTCACGGCATGCAGGACGGACGCTGCATGGTCCATGGTCAGTACCACGGCGGCAGCCCGGTCGGCATTGACTTTTTGCAACAATTCCGCGCGCGACGCGTCGCCGAAATACACGGGGAAACCGCGCGGATGCAGGGTCGTCACCAGGCGCGCATCATTTTCTATCGCCACATAGGCGATATCCTGCTCCGTCAGCACCTTGGCCAGCAACTGCCCCACCCGGCCGAAACCGGCGATGATGACGGTGCTGCCCTGCGGCGGCAGCGCGCCGTGCGCAAGGTCGGCCAGTTGATGGTGATGGCGCTTTTCCCACCAGTTGCCGAAAGCGCGCGCCGCCTTGGCCAGCGCCGGCGTAGCAAACAGGCTCAGGCCCACCACCAGCATGACGAACTGCGCCACCTGCGGGCCGATCAACTTCGTGCCCAGCGCATACGCGACGACGATGAAGGCAAATTCGCCGCCCTGCCCCAGCAGCACGCCCGTTTCCACGGCGCGCCCCCAGTGAAAACCGCCGATGCGGAAAATCACGCTGATGACCAGGGTTTTCACCGCAAACAGGCTCAGCACGGCCAGCGGAATCAAGATCGGCGACTTGAGGATCTCGCGCACGTCGATCTGCATGCCCACCGACATGAAGAATAGGCCCATCAGCAAACCTTTAAAAGGCTCGATCGTCACTTCCACTTCGTGGCGAAATTCCGTTTCCGCCAGCAGCAAGCCCGCCAGCAAGGCGCCCAGCGCCATCGACAGGCCTGCCAGATACGTCAATCCCGCGATACCCAGGGTGCTGAGCAAGGTCAGGGCCATGAACACGTCAGGCTGTCGTTTTTTGACGAAAAACTGGAACAGCGGACGGATCACGCGGCGCCCCAGCAGATAGATCAGCAGGATGGCGCCCGCCGATTTCACGGCTGCAAAGCTGAGCAGATACGCCAGGTCGTCGCTGCGCCCGCTGGCAAACACGTCGATCAGGATGAACAGCGGCACCACCATCAAATCCTGGAACATCAGGATGGAAAAGCCCGCCTGGCCGCTTGGGGTCTGCAGGGAGCGCTGGTCGGTCAGCAACTGCATCACGACGGCCGTGGATGACAGCGACAGCACCAGGCCCAGCACGATGGACGCTTCCAGCGACAGGCCGAAGTAATACGCGACGACGCCGATCAGGCAAGCGCTGACAGCCACCTGCCCCACGCCCGCGCCAAACACCCAGCGCCGCAGCGCCCACAGGCGTTCGGTCGACAGTTCCAGGCCGATCATGAACATCAAAAACATCACGCCCAGCTCAGCCAGGCCGCTGACCTGCTCGGCACGCACGAACGAAAAATACGTCAGCCACGTGAATTCACCAGCCCACAGGCCGAAGCCGAACGGGCCGAACAGGGCGCCGACGGCCAGGAAGCCGAGCACCTGGTTGACCTTCAGGCGTTGCAATAGCGGAATAAAAATCCCGGCCAAGGCGAGAAACAGCAGGGTTTCTCGCAAATACGGTAAGGCGTGTTGCTCTTCCAAAATAGTCCTAACTTAATGACATCCATGCTGAATTAACAATTGTCGCATGCACGGCCACGGCGAAGTAAGTGCACACACGATATTTTTTGCCACAGGGCAACATCTACGCTATTCATGCTCCTGCGCGGGTGGCGCCAGCATGTCGGCACGGGGGCGGTCCCAGCCCGGCACGTAGGCGGGACAAGGCCGGCCACGGAACTGCTGCAGCTCCACGGTCGTAAAATTGGGCAGCATGCCGGGGTTGAAGCGCACGTCCGTCAGCTTGTCCGCATTCAAGCTGGGCATGCGGGCAAAGCGGAACCAGGCGTCGACATAGCAATTATCTTCCTGCAAGGCGCGCAAGGTCGCCAGGCTGCCCGCCGCCTGGGCCGACACGGCGATGCCGGGCGCCAGTTGCTGGCCCCGCTTGCCGGTTTCGGCCAGCCCGGCCGGGCACGCGGCGGGCGCCAGCGATTCGGGCAACAGGCTCAACGTGCCGCGCCGCAAGGTGTACACATCTGTCTTGCTGTCGAGCGAGACATAGATCCAGCACAGGGGATTGCTGGGGAATGCCGTCATGGCCACATCCCACACGCGCGTGCCGGGGTCCAGGCGCTGCACGGCCGCCTCGATGCGCGTACGGCCGAGGGCCGAGGCCACGCCCTGCGTGCCAATGAAGGTGGCGGCCAGTGCGAAGGCCAGCAGCAGCGCTCCCCGCCCCCGCTCGCCGGCCCGCCCTTGCAGCACGGCCAGCATCACGCCCAGCCCCAGCAGCACGGCCAGCGAGGCGGGTGCCAGATAGGTTTTATAGGTAAAGAAACACAGGGCTGCCGCCAAGGCGGCCAGCAACACGCTTTTGACGATGCCGTAGCGCAAGGACATGATCACGGGCACGCCCAGCAGCACCCAGAACATGGGCTCGACAATGAAGACCATGTCGCCATACAGCCAGCGGCTGTCGAACGGGTAAAACGGGTGCAAGCCATAGGAATTGAGGAAATCCATGCCCATGTGCAGGCAGAATCCCAGCAGCAGACAGGCTGCCAGGCCCACGCGGGCGGGCACGCTGCTTTTCAGCAGGCGGCGCGCGCCGGGCCACAGCAGCCACAGCAGCGCCAGCAACAGCAGCGCCTGCGGCAAGGCCAGCAGCAAGGTATGCGTGTGGCCACGGTGGTGCAGCATGTAGCCGAAAGGACGCGGCAACAGCCTGGTCAGGACCAGGTCCAGGTCGGGCGCGTTGCTGGCAAACCAGGCCGTAAACAGAAACAGCGCGCGCCGGGTGCGCTGGGCGGGGGCTTGCGGCTCGGGCGGCAGGCTGCGGTGTACCAGTTCGCCGACCCCGAGGCCGATGAACGAATGCGTAATATTATCCATCGGGCAATTTTACAGGATGGGCCGACCCGACGCGCTCTTGGACTACTACTTGCGCTACAGCTTCTCCAGTTCCGGGCCGCGCATGCCCACCAGCAAGGCGCGGCCATCGGGCAGCACGCGGAACTCGCCATAGCGGGCCTTTTCCCAGCGCGCCGCCTCGCCTTCCTTGAAGAACCAGGCATCGCTGACCAGCACCCAGTTCCCATCCTTGGGCGTCAGCTCGAGCAGGAATTCGCCGGGCGCCAGCGCCTCCTTGGTGTACGGGCGCAGCAGTTCTGCCACGCCGCGTGCATCGCGCCTGGCCACCACGAGGGGCCTCCCTGGCGCCCTGTCCACGCTGGCCAGGGTGCTGAGGACGCCGAGGTTGACGAAATTGAGGCGCATGTAGTCGCCCTGCATCAGCGAACGGGGATCGACGGGTTCCAGCGCCACGAAGATCGCTTCCCCCTTGGCGATCAGCTGCTCTTTCTGCCAGATGCCGATATTTGCCACCAACAGCACCAGCAGCAAGCCCGCCAGCACGCCCAGGCGCACGGCGCGGGTTTGGGTCAGCGCGGCCGCCTGCTTGCTTTCCACCAGATGCAATACCTTGCCACGCGTGGCCAGCCACGACAGCGCGCACAACAGCGCGCCCGCCATGGCCAGCAGCGCCGCCTTGCTGGCCAGTGGCCAGGCCAGCTGGTAATAAAAGCTGCCAAGTATCCACGCCGCCGCCAGCCCGGCCGCCACGGCCACGCGCGAGCGCCCGCTCGTCAGGCAATACGCGAGGATCAGCAGCACGGGGCCCAGCGCCGGCATGAACCACGCCAGCACGATCAGCACCAGCGCCACACCAATGGCGGGCAACTGGCGCAACGCCGGCCAGCGCCAGCCTGTCCAGACGGCGGCCGCCGTGGCCAGCACGAACGAGACCCCATTCAAGGCCTGCGCATACCAGGCAGCGCCCTGGTGCCGCGTCACTTCACGCGCCACGTCGCCGGCAATGCCACCGCCGCCCAAGGCACCGCCCAGCATGAAGGTCATGCCGGACCAGAAGACCAGGCCCAGCAAGATGGCCAATACCCACCCCGTCGACAGCGATTCCAGGAAGGCGGCGATGGGCGCGCCGCGGCCATCGTTGAAAGCCTGCTTCTGCAGCCAGTGCGCGCCCAGCCAGCATGCCAGCGCCAGCATCCAGGCCAGATACAGTTGCGTGGGGTCGTTCTCGAAAATCCAGTCGCGACCACTATCGACGATGCCCAGCGCCAGCAAGCCGCAAGCGACCAGTCCCAGCAGTACGCGCAGCCAGTCGCGCGGCAGGGATGCCGCCACCACCAGGCATGCCAGGCACATCAGCAGCGAGGCAATCTGCGTGGCATAGTCGCGGAACAGGGCGTAGCCCAGCAAGCCGCCGCCCACCAGCAGGCAGGGCACGGCCAGCTGTTCGACAAACAGGGCCACGCCGCGCATGCGGATCAGCAGCACGGACGCCACCAGCACGATGGCGGCCACGACATACGCGCCGGGACCGTAGCGCACCACGCTTTCCAGGCCCACGCCCAGCGCAATCATCAGGGGAATGGCGGCCAGCCAGGCGCCGAAGGCCGTCATCAGCACCAGCGGCCACGGCCTTGCATCCTGCATCGGCCGGCTAGTGCCGGGCGGCAGCACACCAGCCCGCGTGGCGTCATCGATCAGGGTGGCGAGCGCATCGGCCCGCTGACTGTTCAAATTGCTCATGCCGCCTCCTGGCGCGTGCGCCACAGTATGCCTTGCACGGTCAGCGCCAGCAGCACGGCCGCAAACAAGCCCAGCATTACCAGCCTGCCGACACCATCGCCATTCCCCCCATTAAGCAGCACGCGCGCCAAGCCGCCAACCAGCAAGGTGTTGACGCCCAGCGCGACGGCACTCAGGCCGAACACGTCAAAGTAGCGGCGCGTGGCCAGCAAGACGCCGGCGACGGCCAGCAAGCCCAGCCCGGCCCAGTACGGCGATTCGACATGGCTGCCGAACAGGGCGCTGACGGCCGTGCCCGTGATAAGGATGGTGGCGAGTACCAGGCCCAGGCGCAAGGCACAGCTGCCCGCGCCCGTCCAGCGCGCCAGCAGGGGCGAGACAAAAGCACAGGCAAGCAGCACGGCCAGCCAGCCGCTGACGAAAATGGACAGATCGCTTGAATCGATGCGCCAGCTGTGGTGCGCGTGCGCCTGCATCCACAGGGCTGCAGCCGTGGCCAGCACCAGCATCCACGGCGTCCACAGCACGTCGCTGCGCGCCACCAGGCACAGGGGCAAGGCCAGCGCGGCCCACAGGGCGAACAGCTGCCACGGATCGGCGCCCGTCTGGTACGTCTGGCCGAAATACGCGAACAGGCCGCCAATGGCCAGCAAGGCCAGCAGCAGCAAGGGCACGCGCGCCTTGGGCATGGCAAACGCGCCCACGCAGGTGGCGGCAAACACGCCTTGCAGCAGGGCAAAGCGGCCCATGCGGCCCAGGTCTTCCCAGTTGGCGGCGACCCAGCAGATCAGGCCCATGCCCAGCAGCGCGGCGCCCAGCACGGCCACGCCGCGCGGCAGCCAGTAGGCCAGGCGCGCAGGCTCGCGCTGGAAGCCGGCCACTTCCTGCAATTGCCGGGTTTGCTGGGCGTCGAGCGCGTTGTCCGAGGCGAGTTGGTACACGGCGAGGCGTAAATCCATCGTCTGCTTTCTTTGTCAGGAAATAGGGGGCGTCAGGTCAGCGCTCGACGCTCACGCCGCGCCAGAAGGCGACGTAGCCGGCAATTTGCCTGGCGGCGTCCTTGGGCTGGGGGTAATACCAGGCCGCGTTGGCATTTGTCTGGCCATCGACAACGAGGTCGTAATAGCTGGCCGTGCCCTTCCATGGGCAGGTGGTCGTGTGGCTGCTGGGACGAAGGTACTCCTGCGTCACCGCCGCCAAAGGAAAATACACATTGTTTTCAACGACTTGCACCTGCGCATCGGTGGCTTGCGCGATGACGGCGCCATTCCAGCTGGCTGTTGGCATTTGACTATCCTCCCTTTGCGCCGAGTGTAGCGCAAAAAGTCCGCCATGGCGCGCGCCGTTGGCGCCCCGCTCAAGCGCCGGCGATGATCTGGCGCAAGGCTTGCTCAAACACTTCGGGGGGCTGGCCGCCGGAAATCAGGTGGCGCTCGTTGATGATGACGGCGGGCACCGAGTTGATGCCGTTCTGCTGGTAGAACTGCTCCTGTGCGCGCACCTCGTCCGCGTAGGCGCTTGAGGCCAGCACCTCGGCCGCTTTCACCGTATCCAAGCCCACCTCGCCCGCCACTTTCAGCAGCACCTCGTGCGAAGACGGGTTCTGGCCCTGCGTGAAATACGCATCGAACAGCGCCATTTTGAATGCCTTCTGGCGCCCTTCCAGCGCGGCCCAATGCAGCAAGCGGTGCGCATCGAAAGTGTTATAGATGCGGCCGCGCTTGTCCATGGCAAAGGTAAAGCCCAGCTGCTCGCCGCGCGCGCGGATCGCTTCGCGCGACTGCGCCATCTGTTCCGGGGTGGAGCCGTATTTGCGTGCGATGTGTTCGCCGATATCCTCGCCTTCGGCCGGCATGTTGGCGTTCAACTCGAAGGGCTGGAAGTGGATGTCGGCCTGGACGGTATCGTGCAGCTTGTCCAAGGCTTGTTCCAGCGACTTCAAGCCGATCACGCACCAGGGGCAGGAAACGTCGGAAACGAAGTCGATACGGATGGGAGTGGGTGTGGCGGGAGTGGAACTCATGGTGGGCAGCCTTTGCGCGAGTCGGTGGCGGCCGCACCGCGCGGCGCCGCAAGCACAGCATATGCGTGCGGGCCGCAGGAAATCAAGCGCTTACTTCTTCATGGCGGACGCGTTGGCCGCATCCTTCTTGCCGCCGATCTTGCTTTCTTTGCCAGAGAGCAAGTTCGCGATGTTCTGGCTGTGGCGGTAAACCAGCAGCACGCTCATGACGATCACGGCCAGCAAGATGGGATCGACCCCGAACAGCAAGCCATAGTAAAACGGCGCGAACAGGGCTGCCACCAGAGCTGCCAGCGACGAATAACGGAAGGCGTAGGCGATGATCAGCCAGGTCGCCAGAGTCGCCAGGCCCAGCCATGGATTGATACCGAGCAACACACCGAGGGCCGTGGCCACGCCCTTGCCACCGACGAAGCGGAAGAACACGGGCCACAAATGGCCGAGGAAGACGGCGATGGCCACCAGGGCCACGGCCGTGTCACCCACGCCCAGCGCGCTGGCAAAATGGTCGGCCAGGAACACGGCCAGCCAGCCCTTGGCGCCATCGCCCAGCAGGGTCATGATGGCGGCGCCCTTGTTGCCGCTGCGCAGCACGTTGGTGGCGCCCGGATTTTTCGAGCCATAGGTGCGCGGATCGGCAATGCCGTAGACCTTGCTCATCACCACGGCAAACGATATCGAGCCGAGCAAGTAAGCGGCCACTGTCATTGCCACGGTTGTGATTACTGGATTCATTTCTTCCCTTTATTATGTTTATTGCACCAGCATCGAGGCTGGCGCAGCAGAATATACACCATGCTCTATGCCCAGCAACAGGCTTTGGGCGATTTCCTTAATCCTGCAGCGCGCACTGCACCGGCTTGGCTTGCAACAAATCAAGCAGTACCTGCGGCGCCAGCGCGACGAGAAAACCGCGCCGCCCGCCATTGATATAGATACGCTCGAGCGCCAGGATGGATTGCTCCACATACACGGGCATGGCCTTCCGGGTGCCGAACGGCGACGTGCCGCCTATCATGTAGCCGGAATGGCGCTGCGCCACCTCGGGTTTGCACGGCTCGACGGACTTGCAGCCGATGGCGCGCGCCAGGTTCTTGGTCGATACCTTGCAATCGCCATGCATGAGCACGATCATCGGCCGCGCCGCCTCGTCCTGCATCACCAGGGTCTTGATCACCGCGTGTTCCGGCACGCCCAGTTCGCGCGCCGAGACGCTGGTGCCGCCGTGCTCCTCGTAGGGATACGGGTGTTCTTCAAAGGAAACTTGATGCTTGCGCAGCAGCTGCGTCGCCTGCGTTTCGGAAATATGCTCTTTTTTAGCCATGCGTGATACGCTGATCGTTCAGTGAGGAGTACTAATTATGCAGCAAGAAATCCGCTTTGCCACATTCAATGTCTGCAACCTGGCCCCGGCCGGGGCGAAATTGTATGACAACCTGGAACCGTTGAGCCCGGCGCAATACGAGGCCAAGGCGGAGTGGACGGCGCGGCAGATCGACCTGCTCGACGCCGACGTAATCGGTTTCCAGGAAATTTTCTCGCAGGCGGCCCTGCGCGACGTGCTGTCGCGCACGCGCCACTACCGCGACGCCACGCTGGCCGGCTACGATGCGGTCGATACGGCAGGACGCATGCTGCCCACGGTGGCACTGGTGTCGCGACTGCCGCTGGCCGGCGCAGGCGTGGCCCATGCGAGCTTTCCCGCCGGTATCAGCCTGCCCGCCGACTCCTATGCCACCGACGACAACGCCTGCCGCTTCGCCCGCGCGCCACTGCACGTGCAGGTGCTCTTGCCTGGAGGGCAACTCACCGATGTGGTGGTCGTGCACTTGAAATCGCGCCGGCCCGACTACCGCCATGGCGACAGCAACGATGCAGCCGCCTACGCGCTGGCCAACCTGCGCTCGCTGCAGCGGCGCGGCGCGGAAGCCGTGGCCCTGCGCGTGCTGGCAAGCGAACTGGGCCACAGCGGCCGTCCCCGCATCGTACTGGGCGACTTCAACGACATCGCCAATGCCGTCACCACGGCCATCGTCATGGGTGCCGGTGCACCCTGCGAATCGCATGGTGACATGCCTGAAATGCGCGCGCGCCTGTACGACGCCAACGCCATCCAGCTGCGCCAGGACGCCTTGCGCCACGTGGGCTACACGAATATCCACGACAGCGCCTATATGACGATCGACCACATTCTCGTGTCCGAACATTTCCACGCCAACTCGCCGCGCGCCATCGGCGTGGTGCAGGAAGTAAGCTGCCTGAACGACCATTTGCTGCTGGGCCTGCCGTACGCGTCCGACCATGGCCAGGTCTTGATGCGCGTCAAGCTGCTGGGAAACATTCATTGATGCAGGCACTAATGTAACAACGGCGCCAGCTGCTGCGCCGTTAAGTCGTCGATGGCCAGCCTGGAACCCACCGCGTCACTTCCCGTTCCAAACAGCCGGCTGGCAGACCCGACACGGCGAGCGCATTTTGTACGCTGAGCAATAAATTATTGTGCAGGCATTGCGCCGTCGACAGATTCACGGCCACGCGCCAGGCATGGCCCGCATCGTGCCAGGCGCGCGCGCTGGCAGGCTTGCTGCAGCAGCCGGTTCGGCAAGTCGGTGAGGACATCGTGCGAGGCCAGGTGACGCGCGTGCTCCCCGTTTTTCTTGCGCTCACTGAAATCGTTGAGTATGGCCAGGTCATTGCTCAATTGCCCCTGGCTGTCGCGGATGGCCGTCAGCGACAGCCAGGCCGGATAGCCCGGCATCCATGCCGCAGTGGTCTTTGGTCGCCGTTTTTTGCATTCCAGCCCCGATTTTGTGCAATCTGTCGCACGGCGATGGCGGCCGCAGCTGATTCTTCCTAAAGTGGCAACATGCGCATCGCCGTGAACGGCCGCAGCGGCAGGCGTGCTGCCTGCGGCCGCCACGGTGATGCGCTACCCGAATTCCCCCCGGCCAGCGACAGGCCGGGTCCGTACCGAGACCTGGCGCCGAGCCCCTGCGCCGCTCCTGAAAAAAAATCTATGAAAAACGAGACCCTGCCCCCCGCCTCTCCCCTTGCCGCCACGCGCCGCCGGCGCTGGCGCACCCCCGTGCTGATCCTCGTCGTACTGGGCCTGGCCAGCGGCGGCTGGACGGTGATGCAGTCGAAGCAGCAGGCCGCCAAGGCTGCCGAATTGCAAGCGAGCAAAAAGAAGGAACAGGCCAAGACGCCCGTGCATGAACTGGCGCAGGGCGACGTAGCCGCCATCGATGCGCGCGCGCTGGCCATCAGCCTGCCTCTGTCCGGTTCGCTGGCGCCCGTGACCCAGGCCACCATCAAGGCCAAGGTTTCCGGCGTCATCGAGGAAACGACCTTGCAGGAAGGCCAGCCCGTGGCCAATGGGCAAATCCTCGTGCGCCTGGATGCGGCCGACCTGCGCGCCCGCCTGACGCAGCAGCAAGCCATGCTGGACGAAGCGCAGGCGCGCCTGTCCATGGCAGCCAAGAATGAAGCGAACAGCCAGGCGTTGCTGAAGCAAAAATACATTTCGCAGACGGCTTACGACACCACGCAAAACTCGGTCGACCTGGCGCGCGCCAACGTCAAGGCCGCCGCCGCCATGGTCGACATCGCCCGCATCGCGCTGGCCGACACGGTGATCCGCGCACCGATGGCCGGCATCGTCAGCAAACGCCACCTGCAGGCCGGCGAAAAAGTCTCGCCCGACATGCCCGTCTACACCATCGTCAACCTGGCGCAGCTGACCCTGGAAGCGCCCGTGCCCAGCGCGGAAATCCCCCGCATCAAACTGAGCCAGGACGTGCACTTCAAGGTCGACGGCTTCGGCGCGCGCGACTTTGCCGGCAAGGTCACGCGCATTAACCCCACCACCGAGAGCGGCTCGCGCGCCATGCTGGTCTACATCGCCGTCGACAATGGCGATGGCGCGCTGCGCGGCGGCATGTTCGCCAAGGGCAGCATCGTTACCGAACGATCAATCGTGGCGCCGCTGGTGCCCCTGACGGCCGTGCGCAATGAAAAGCAGGGCCACGTGGTGTATGCGCTGGTGAACAACAAGGTGGTCGCCCAGCCCGTCACGCTGGGACTGCGCAACGAGGATGAAGGCTATGCGGAAGTGACGTCCGGCCTGGTGCCGGGCGCGAAAGTCATCATCGCCAAACTCGATGGCGTCAAGCCGGGCCACAGCGTGACCTTCGCCGCGCCCGCCACCGCGCCCGCCGCGCCGGCAGCCGTGCTGGCACGGAAGGATTAAGCCATGTGGATGACCAAAGTCAGTATTCAAAACCCCGTCTTCGCCACCATGGTCATGGTGGCGCTGGTGGTGCTGGGCATCTTCTCCTACCGGGGCCTGGGCGTGGAAAGCATGCCCAGCGTGCAGTTCCCGTTCGCCGCCATTGAAGTGAACTACCCGGGCGCCTCGCCCGAAGCGGTGGAAAACGACATCACGCGCCCTATCGAGGACGCCGTCAACACCGTCAGCGGCATCAAGACCATCCGCGCCAACTCGTGGGAAGGACGCGCCGGCGTCTACCTGGAATTCGAGCTGTCGACCAACATGGACAAGGCCATGCAGGACTTGCGCGACAAGGTGGCCCTGGTGCGACCGCGCTTCCCGAAGGAAGCCAAGGACCCGTTCATCGCGCGCGCCGAAGGCGACAACGAGCGCCCCATCGCCACCATCGTGCTGACATCGACCGGGCATGACCTGCGCTCGCTGTCGACCATGACGGAGCAGATCATCAGCAAGCGCTTCCAGGGCGTGGCCGGCGTGGGGCAAGTCAAGCTGCGCGGCCTGCGCGCGCGCCAGATCCTCATCAGCATGAAGCCCATCGAACTCAATGCCCAGGGCATCGGCGTCGATGAAGTCATCCGCGCCATCCAGGCGACGAATACCAACCTGCCGGCCGGCTCCATCAGCCATGGCGCGGCCGAACAACTGGTGCGCGTGGAAGGCAAGATCAAGGATGCGCGCGAATTCGGCAAGATCATCGTCGCGCGCCGCGCCGTCGGCCCCGTCTACCTCGACCAGGTGGCCACCGTCGTCGACGGCGAGCAGGAAGAGCTGTCGATCTCGCGCATGAACGGCCAGCAAGCCGTGACCATGGAAATCACCAAGGTGCAGGACGCCAACGTGGTCGAAGTGGGCACAGGCATCCTGAAAGTGGCTGCCGACCTGCAAAAGACCCTGCCGCCCGATATCAAGCTGCGCGTGCTGGACGACGAATCGGAGCGCGTGCAAAGCCAGCTCAATAACGTCAAGCGAACCATCATCGAAGGCGCCGTGCTGACCATGGTGATCGTCTTCCTGTTCCTGCACTCGTGGCGCTCGACCATCATCACGGGCCTGACCCTGCCGATCTCCGTGCTGGCCAGCTTCATCGCCATGAAGGCGTTTGGTTTCACGCTGAATTTCCTGACCCTGATGGCGCTGTCCTTGTGCATCGGCCTCTTGATCGATGACGCCATCGTGGTGCGCGAAAACATCGTGCGTCACCTGGGCATGGGGAAAAATCACTACAAGGCGGCCAACGACGGCACCAATGAAATCGGCCTGGCCGTGATGGCTACCACGTTCGCCATCGTCGCCGTGTTCGTGCCCGTCGCCTTCATGGACGGCATCATCGGCCGCTTCTTCCTGCAGTTCGGCATCACCGTCGCCGTCGCCGTTCTCGTCTCCCTGTTCGTCAGCTTCACGCTCGACCCCATGCTGTCATCCGTCTGGCGCGATCCCGTCAAGGACCGCTTCAAGTATGCGCCGTGGCTGGGCCGCTTCATGGCCTGGTTAGAGACGGGCATCGACCGCCTGCACGTCTGGTACGGCAAGGTGTTGAAAGTGGCCCTGCGCTGGCGCAAGACGACGCTGGCCACCGCCTTGGCCCTGTTCGTGGGCAGCCTGATGCTCGTGCCGATGATCGGCGGCGAGATGTTCCCGGAAACGGACCAGGGCTGGGTCAACCTGCGCTTCAAGACGCCCGTCGGCTCCAGCCTCGACTACACGGATTCCAAAGTGCGCCAGGTGGAAGCAGCCTTGAAGGAATTCCCCGAAATCGACAGCCTGGTGGCCAATATCGGCACGCCCGATGGACGCAACGCGGCCGAAGTGAACCTGAAGCTGACAGATATCAAGACGCACAAGCGCCGCTCGCAGCAGGAACTGGAAAAGCTGATCCGCGAACGCCTGGCGCCGATTGCCGGCATCACCCTGTCGGTCGGCAACCGCCCCATTTTCATCGCCATCCTCGGCACCGACGAAGGCAAGCTCGATGCAGTGGCGCACCGCCTGATGGACAAGATGCGCACCATCAAGGGCCTGGCCGACATGGAATACAGCCAGGAAGGCGCCAACCCGTCGACCACGGTGAAGATCAACAACGAACTGGCCAGCGACCTGGGCTTGTCGGTGCAGCAGATCGGCAATGCCCTGCGTCCGTTCGTGGCGGGCGACACGGTCAGCCACTGGCTGGCGTCCGACGGGCAAAACTACGACGTCAACGTGCAGCTGCCCAAGTCGGGCCGGCAAAAGGTGGCCGACCTGGCCGACCTGTCGCTGGCGTCCAGCAAGCTTGATGCGAACGGCAAGCCCGTCATGATTCCGCTGCGCCAGGTGGTCGATTTCGTGCCGTCGTCCAGCCCACAGGTGCTGAAACGCCAGGCCTTGCAGCGCCGCGTCGCCATCTATGCGGGCGTGCAGGGCCGCCCTGCCGGCGACGTCGACGCCGACGTGCAGAAAGCCATCAAGTCCATCGACCTGCCGCCGGGCGTGCGCTTCGACGTGGCCGGCAATGCGCAGCAGATGGCTGAAACCATGGGCGGCGCGATGATGGCGCTGGGTATCGCCGTGATCTTCATCTACCTGGTGCTGGCCTCGCAATTCGGCAGCTTTTTGCAGCCGATCGCCATCATGGTGTCCCTGCCGCTGTCCCTGATCGGCGTGCTGCTGGCCCTTCTCATTACGGGCAGCACCCTGAACATCTTCTCCGTGATCGGCTTCATCATGCTGATGGGCCTGGTCACCAAGAATGCGATTCTGCTGGTGGACTTCACCAACCAGCGCCAGCGCGAAGGCCTGGGACAGTTCGAAGCGCTGATGGAAGCGGGGCAAGTGCGTTTGCGCCCCATCCTGATGACGACACTGGCGATGGTCTTCGGCATGCTGCCGATGGCCATCGGCATGGGCGACGGCGGTGAATCGCAGGCGCCGATGGGCCGCGCCGTCATCGGCGGCGTCATCACCTCGACCCTGTTGACCCTGGTGGTGGTGCCCGTCGCCTACACCTACCTCGACAGCCTGGGCAAGCGCGCCGCGCGCTTTTTCGGCGGCAGCGGCGGCGGCGAGCATGCCCACGCGGATGCCGCCGACGACGGCAAAGCACACGCCCACTGATTGACCGGTCGCCTTCACCGTCCCCGCATTGGCGGGGACGACGCGGCGGCTTCCTGAAGAGAGCTTCAGTTGACCAAAGCGGCACCACTGGCTAGACTGTCCCCCGTTATCAATGATATGGAGTGACTCGTGGGTGCTTGTTCCAGTGACAGTAGTCGATTGACCATCGGCGATCGGCCTTAGGCAAGACGCGCGCATTCCGCCCGCCTTGCCCATGGCAAGGTGCGGTTTTACCAGCGGCGATGCACATTCGCCGCCACTTCCCTCCTCATCGTTCCACCGTTATCGTCTGCTGCCCCCTATCGGGGCGAATTGTCTTCGCCCTTGCACTCGCCTGTGCCTCCCCAGCCGGGAGAAACTGATGGTGGTATTTGACTTTGCGCTGCGCGTTGCCGCAGCATTGACCCTGGGCGCCATGATCGGCGCCGAACGCCAGCTGCGCCAGCGCATGGCGGGCCTGCGCACGAACGCGCTGGTGTCCGTCGGCGCCTCGCTGTTCGTGATGGTCTCCGTGCTCGAAGGAGATCCCGACGGCCATCTGCGCATCGCCGCGCAGGTGGTGTCGGGCATCGGCTTTCTTGGTGCCGGCGTCATCATGCGCGAAGGCATGACGGTGCGCGGCCTGAATACGGCCGCCACCCTGTGGTGCTCGGCCGCCATCGGCGTGCTGTGCGGACTCGGTTTCGCGCTGGAAGCGGCGATCGGCACGGGCTTCGTGCTGGTCGCCAACCTGGTGCTGCGCCACCTGGCGCAACGCATCAACGCCCATGGCAGCGAAGCGGGCATCGAGACGGAAAGCATCTACCGCGTCACGGCCGTGTGCGAGGCGGAGCAGGAAGTGCAGGTGCGCAAGCTGATGCTGCGCTTAATCAGCGGCATGCCGGCACTGATGCTGCAATCCTTGCACAGCGAAGACGCGGCGCAGGCGGGACGCATCGAAGTGCGCGCCGACCTGCTCACACCTTTGTCCAGCCTGGGATTGCTGGAGCAGATCGTCAGCCAGGTCAGCCTGGAAGGCAGCGTCTCGGCCGTGCGCTGGGCGCTGGTCAACAATGCGGAATTTGTCGCCGAGCGGGGAGTGTGATGATGAAAAAATTCTTCCATTGGTTTGCCCGGCGCGGTCCTGTCGTGGCAACCTACCGCCTGACCGTCACCTGCCCTGCGGCGCAAGCCGACCACGTGGTGCGCCTGCTGCTGGCAGAACTCAAGGGAGCGGGCCTGGCGCCGTCGCAGATGCTGCGCAGCTGGGACGAAGCCCGACAGGTGGTGCGCCTGATCGCCACGGTGCTGTGCCAGGCCGTGCAGCGCGCCGTGCTGGTGCGCTTCGTCAACCGCGCGGGCGCCTGGCCGCAAGTGCGGCAGGTGCGCTGGGAAGGCGTGGCGCCGTCAGCTTGAAGCGGGCAGGCGCATGATGAACAGCGCGCCACCACCGGGGCGGTTCTGCGCCTCGATACTGCCGCCGTATGCGTGCACGATGGCTTGCGACAGGGCCAGGCCCAGGCCGAAGCCGGGCGCCTCGCCCGCGCGCGCCTGGGCGCCCCGGTAAAAACGTTCAAACAGATGCGGCAAGTCTTCCACGCCTATGCCCGGTCCCGCATCAGCCACGCCCACCAGCGCATGCTCGCCATCGCGCGACACCTGTACGCTGATAACGCTGTCGGGCGGCGAAAACTTCACGGCGTTATCCAGCAGATTGGCCAGCACCAGGTCCACCGGGCCGGCAGCCACCCGCGCGTGCACGGCCACGCCTTCATTGAAGACAATGCGGATGCCGCGCTGCGCTGCCGCCTTTTCCAGGCGCTGCGCGGCCGCGCGCACGAGGGGATTGAGTGCGATGGTTTCCACGGCATTGCGCTCCTGGCCCGCATCGAGGCGCGTGAGCATCAGCAATTCTTCCACCAGCGTCGTCAGGCGCTGCACTTCATCGAGGCAGGACGCCAGCGCATCGACATACTCGGGCGCCTCGCGCGGGCGGCGCAGGGTGATTTCGATTTCCGTGCGCAGGCGCGACAGGGGCGAGCGCAGTTCGTGCGAGGCATCGGCCGTAAAGCGGCGCTGCGCATCGTAGCCGTGCTCCAGGCGGTCCAGCATGGCGTTCAAGGTATCGACCAGGCGGCCGATCTCGTCTTGCGTGCCGGAATGCGGCAGCCGCTGGTGCAGGCTGGCCTCGCCGATCGAATGCGCCTGCCGCACCACGTCGTCGATGGCGCCCAGCACGCGGCGCGTCAGCATTTCGCCTGCCAGGCCCACGGCCGCCAGCAAGGCCAGCGCCATGGCGCCAAACAGCACGGTGGCCGCGGCCAGCACGTGGTTGACGTCGTCGAGCGAACCTGCGACCTGCACCGCCAGGCGCGAACCGGGTGTGAGTACGGGGATGGAAACCATGCGCAGCGGCTCCTCGCCAAACTTGGGCAAGGTTTCAAAGACGGTGTCGCCAGCCGCAAGGCGCGCCAGCAGGGCCGGTGGCGCCGGCAGCTGCGCCGCCTCCAGGTTGCGGCTGCGCGCCAGCACGCGGCCTTCGCCATCGATGATCTGCACCAGGCGGTCTAGCCGCATCAAAGACGGCGGCGCCAGTCCCGACGCCACCTCGTGCACCTGCACGGGCTGGCGCGGCGCGGCCGGCAGCATGGCCATTTCCGTCTCGGCCAGCGCCAGCAGGGCCGCGTCGAGCTGGCCATGCACGGCGCGCGACAGGCCCCAGTAGCCGGCCAGGGCGGTACAGGCAACGATGGCGACGATGACGGCCAGGTGCACCCGCAGCAGGCGCTTGCGAAAGCTAGCCACCGCTGTTTTCCGCCAGGCGGAAACCGCGTCCGCGCACCGTATGGATCAATGGCGGCAGGCCAGGCGCATCCACTTTTCCCCGCAAGTTGCGCACGTGGACATCGATCAGGTTGTCGATGCCGATCAGGTCCGCCTGCCAAATCTGCTCGGCCAGGCGCGCGCGGCTGACCACCTCGCCCGCCTGGCGCAGCAGGATCAATAGAATCGCATATTCCTTGGGGGTCAGCACCAGCGGCGCGCCGGCGCGCATCGCCTGGTGGCTGACAGGATCGAGCGTCAGGTCGGCCAGCGCCAGGACCAGCGGGCGGCTGATGTCGGAGCGGCGCAGCAGCGCGCGGATGCGCGCCAGCAGTTCCTCGAATTCGAACGGTTTGGTGAGGTAATCGTCGGCGCCCGTGTTCAGGCCCGCCACCCGGTCGACTGTGGCGTCGCGCGCGGTAAGCATCAGCACGGGCGTCTGGATCCCACGCGCGCGCAAATCGCGGCAAAAATCGATGCCCTGCTTTCCCGGCAACATCCAGTCCAGCACGATCAGGTCGTAATCGACGGCGTAGCTTTCATCCTCGCCTTCCTCGGCGCTGTGTGCCACGTCGACCACAAAGCCTTCTTCCTGCAAGCCGCGCGCCAGCAGGCGCGCCGCCTTGCGGTCGTCTTCCACCAGAAGAATTCTCATGCCCGCCTTTCCCATTGCACCGTGTTTTCCATGCTGGCATTTTACCGCGCCGTACCGTACGCGCACCGAACCTGAAGAATGATTCAGGCGAACTTGGGCGCTTCTTCAGGACGGCATTGCTATGCTTTCCCGGCGCTGTAGTGACCCCGTTCGTGTGACGCTAGCTGCGCCCCCCTCTGACCGCCCGCCTGGGCACGGCATCCACGCATGCCCCTCACCATCAATAACAAGGAAACACGGGATGAACACGACCACCCGCAACGCCCTGGGCGCCAGCTGCGCGCTCGCTCTCGCCTGCTCGGCCCTGGCCGGCTGCGCCAAACCGACGCCAGCGGCCATACCGCAGACCCAAGCGACGCATCTGGACGATGGCAGTATCGCCGTCGACAAGATGTCGCCGCTGCGCCAGCGCCTGCAGATCGCGCCCGTACTGGAACAGGACATCGCCACGCAGACGGATGCGCCGGGCAGCATCGAAGCCATGCCGGAAAAAATGGTGAAAATCACGCCGCCATTGGCCGGCCGCATCACGCGGCTACAACGCGCCCTGGGCGACAGCGTCAAGGCGGGCGACCCGCTGTTCACCCTGGACTCGGCGGAACTGAGCGCCGCCTACGCGGACGACAGCAAGGCGAAGTCCGCCCTGCTGCAGGCGCGCCAGGAACTGCAGCGCCAGAAGACCCTGTTCGAGGCGGAGATCACTGCACGCAAGGAGTACGAATCGGCCCAGGCGACCTACGACCAGGCCGCCAGCGACGCACAGGCCAGCGCCGACAAGCTGGCCCAGTACGGTGCCGGCGCACGCGGTTCGCGCCGCGACTACGTCCTGCGTTCGCCCATTGCCGGCAGCGTGATCGCCATGGACGGTGCCCAGGGCGGCTACTGGAACGATATCAACGCCCCCGTCATGACGGTGGCCGACCTGTCCACCGTGTGGCTGTCGGCCAACGTGGCTGAAAGGGACCTGGCGCAGGTGGCCGTGGGCCAGACAGCCCGCATCACCGTCGATGCCTGGCCCGGCAAGGCTTTCGAAGGCAAGGTCGCGTATGTGGGCGCCGTGCTCGATCCCGAGACGCGCACGGTGAAAGTGCGCGTAGCCATCGACAACCGTGCCGCCACCTTCAAGCCGGGCATGTTCGCCCACGCGCTGTTTTCCGGCGCCAGCCGCCGCGCCATCCTGGTGCCAGCGTCCGCCGTGCTGCAAAGCGGGCCGTCGACGCGCGTGATGGTCGAACGCGGCCCGCTACGCTTCGCGCCTCGCACGGTAGAAGTGGGCGCCAGCCATGGCGGGCAGGTGGAAATCCTCGCTGGCCTGAAGGCGGGCGAGCGCATCGTCGTCAAGGAAGGAGTGCTGCTCAATGATTGACCGTTTCATCGCCACCTGCTGCCAGCGGCGCGGCATCGTCTGGCTGGTACTGCTGTTCGTCGCCGCCTACGGCGTCTACTGCTGGAAGCAGCTGCCCATCGAAGCCTATCCCGACATCGCCGACGTCACCTCGCAAATCGTCACGCAGGTGCCGGGCCTGGGCGCCGAGGAAATCGAGCAGCAGATCACGATACCGCTGGAGCGCGCCCTGATGGGCACACCGGGCATGCATGTGCTGCGCACGCGCAGCCTGTTCGCGCTGTCGCTGATCACGGTAGTGTTCGAGGATGGCAGCGATGGCTACTTCACGCGCGAACGGCTGCAGGAACGGCTCGCCAGCGTGAACCTGCCGTACGATGCCAAACCGGGGCTCGATCCCTACACTTCGCCCACGGGCGAGATCTACCGCTACACCCTGGAATCGAAAACGCGGTCCTTGCGCGAACTGTCCGAGCTGCAGTTCTGGAGCGTAATCCCGCGCCTGCAGCAGGTACGCGGCGTGGCGGACGTCAGCAATTTCGGCGGCCTGACGACACAGTTCATGCTGGAACTCGATCCTGCAAAACTGGACAGCTACGGCTTCTCGCTGGCGCAGGTCAAGGACGCCATCAACGCCAACAACATCAGTGGCGGCGGCAGCGTCATCGACCGCGGCCAGCAATCGTACGTCGTGCGCGGCGTGGGCTTGCTGCACTCGCTCGACGACATGGGCAATGTCGTCGTCAGCAGCAAGAACGGCGTGCCCGTGCTGGTGAAAGACCTGGGCAAGCTCGCCTACGGCAACGTGGAGCGGCGCGGCATCCTTGGCAAGGATGACAATCCCGACACCATCGAAGGCATCACCCTGCTGCTGAAGGACTTCAATCCGTCCGAGGCGCTGGCAGGCATCCATGCGGCGGTGGACGATTTGAATGACAATCTGCTGCCGAAGGACGTCAAGGTCGTGCCCTACCTGGACCGCAGCTCGCTGATCGACGCCACCCTGCACACGGTCAGCTATACCTTGGGCGAAGGCATGCTGCTGGTCGCGCTGGTGCTGCTGCTGTTCCTGGGCAGTCCGCGCGCGGCCGCCATCGTCGCGCTGACGATACCGCTGGCACTGCTGATCGCCTTCATCTTCATGCACCATTTTAAAATTCCCGCCAATTTGCTATCCCTGGGGGCGATCGACTTCGGCATCCTCGTCGATGGTTCCGTGGTGGTACTGGAGAACATGCTGCGCCGCCGCGAGCGCGAGCAGGATCGGCCCCTCACCCTGCAGGACGCCATCGAGGCGACCCTGCAGGTGGCGCGCCCCATCATGTTCGGCATGGCCGTCATCATCGCCGCCTACTTGCCCCTGTTCGCCTTCCAGCGCATCGAATACAAGCTGTTCTCGCCGATGGCGTATGCGGTGGGCGCGGCGCTGGTGGGCGCGCTGGTGGTGGCGCTGGTGCTGATTCCGGGCCTGGCCTGGCTGGCCCTGCGCAAGCCGCGCCGCACCTTCCATCACCGCGTGCTGGAACAGCTGGCGGCCGCCTATGGCCGCTTCCTCGAGCGCATGGTGGGCAGGAAGCGCTGGGTGGCGATGGTGTGCGCCGCCTCGCTGGCGGGCCTGGCCGTCCTGGGCGGGGGCATAGGGCGCGACTTCCTGCCCTATCTCGATGAGGGTTCCCTATGGCTGCAGGTACAGATGCCGCCCGGGATCACCCTGGACAAGGCATCCGAGATGGCCAGTGAACTGCGCCGCGCCGCGCTGGAGTTCCCTGAAGTGTCGACCATCGTCACGCAGACGGGGCGCAACGACGACGGCACCGATTACTGGACGCCGTCGCACATCGAGGCCAGCGTGGGCCTGCATCCGTACAAGAGCTGGAAATCGGGCCTGAGCAAGCAGCAGCTGATCGCAAAAATGAACGAGCGCTTCACCCGCATGCCAGGCGTCACGGTGGCCTTCATGCAGCCGATGATCGATGGCGTGCAGGATAAATTATCGGGCGCGCACAGCGACCTGACGGTGAAAATCTTCGGCAATGACCTCGATGAAGTGCGCGCCATCGCCGGCAAGGTGGCCAATGTCCTGAAGACTGTCCATGGCGCCTCCGACGTGGCGGTGGACGTGGAGCCGCCGCTGCCCAACCTGAAAGTGGAACTGGACAGGGCAAAGGCGGCCCGCTACGGCATCAACGCGGCCGACGTGGCCGACCTGATTTCCACCGGCATCGGCGGCGCGCCCATCGGCCAGGTCTACGTGGGCGAGAAAAGCTATGACATCGCCGTACGCTTCCCGCCCGCCGCGCGCTCCGACCCGGACGCCGTCGCCAAACTGATGCTCACCGCCGCCAATGGCGCCAGGATTCCGCTGGCGCAGGTAGCAAGCATCAGCACCACCTCGGGCGAAAGCGTCATCGTGCGCGAAATGGGACGGCGCCACATCATCGTGCGCCTGAATGCCCGTGGACGCGACCTGGCCGGCTTCCTGGCCGAAGCGCGTCCCCTGGTGGCGCAAGCCGTGGCCAACGAGCACCAGCGCATCAGCGTCGAATGGGGCGGCCAGTTCGAAAACCTGCAGCGCGCGCAAAGCCGATTGGCCCTGATCTTGCCGATGACCCTGGGCGCCATGTTCTTGCTGCTGTTTGGCCAGTTCCGCAACCTGCGCCAGCCCGCGCTGGTCTTGCTGGCCGTGCCGCTGGCCATGCTGGGCGGCCTTGCCGCGCTGCACCTGCGCGGCATGACCTTGAATGTGTCGAGCGCGGTCGGCTTCATCGCCCTGTTCGGCGTGGCGGTATTGAATGCCGTCCTGATGCTGGCGCAGATCAACCGCTTGCGCGCCGACGAAGGCCGCAGCCTGCGCGAGGCCGTGCTGGAAGGCGCGCGCGACCGCATGCGCCCCGTGTTGATGACGGCTACCGTGGCCGCCCTGGGCCTGACGCCCGCCATGCTGGCGACGGGCCTGGGCAGCGACGTGCAGCGCCCGCTGGCCACCGTGGTGGTGGGCGGGCTGGTGACGGCGACGGCACTGACCCTGCTGCTGTTGCCAGCCCTGTATTACCTGATCGAGGCGCACCTGCAAAAACGCCTGACAGACAAAGGAGTGAACCATGACACGTTTTAATGTACTGCTGGCGGCCTGGCTGATCGCGCCCGGCGCCATTGCCGCCCCTTTGAGCTTCGAGACCTATCTGGCCGCAGTGGAAAGCCACAGCCTGGAACTGCAGGCGCAGCAGACCAGCATCACCTCGGCCAAGGCGGGCATCGGCATCGCCGGCCTGCGTCCCGATCCCGAATTCACCCTGGGCGCCACGCGCGAAACCGTGCGCAGCGTCGAGCACCGCCCCATCACATGGAACCCGGCCATCAGCATTGCCATCGAGACGGGCGGCAAGCGCGCTGCGCGGTTGAAAGCGGCGCACAGCAATGTCGCGCTGGCCGAGGAGACGGTGGCTGGCTTCAGGAGCGAACTGTACGGCACCGCCGCCGCCGCGTTCACGGAAGCGTGCCGCACGCGCGAAGTTGCCGCGCGCAAGCGACAGACCATGGCGGCCCTGTCGACGGTGGTGGAAGCGAACGCCGTGCGGCGCAAGGCAGGCGACGTGGGCGGCATCGAACTGCTGCAGTCGCGCGTGGAGCGCGACCAGTTCCAGGCCGAGCTGGCACAGGCGCGCAGCGAGGCGGACAGTGCCATGTTGGCCCTGTCGCCGCCCCTGGGGCGCCAGCTCGATGCGCTGTTTCCGGACGCGCAGCTGGCATGCGACTTCGCCGCGTATGAGAACAAGGATGCCAGCGTACTGGTGGCGCAGGCGCTCGACGCGCGCAGCGACGTACGCATTGCCCGCGCCACCTTGGACAATCTGCGCGACGGCGCGGCGCTGGTGAGCGCCAACCGCTCCGTCGATCCCACCGTCACGCTGGGCCTTGCCGCCGCGCGCGGCTACCATGACGGCATCGATGGCAGCGGCAATCCCGTCGATGGGTCACCCCGCTCACGCGCATTGAGCCTGTCGCTGGCCATCCCCATTCCCCTGTCGCGGCGCGACAAGGGCGACGTGGTGCAGGCGGAGGCGGGCGTCACGCAAGCGATGCTGGCCTTGCGCCAGGCGGAACTGCAAGCGGAGACGCAAGTGCGCACGGCGCAGCGCCAGCTGCGTGCGGCGCAGGACAGGCTGGCGCGCTACCGTGACGGCGTACTGGTCGATGCGCAAAAGGTGGTGGACGGCATGCGCCTGTCCTACGTCAAAGGCAATGCGTCGCTGCTGGAATGGCTGGCGGCACAGCGTTCAGCCGATGACGCTTATCAGGGCTATGTACAGGCGCGCGCCGATGCCGCCATCGCCAGCACGCAGCTGCAACTGGCGATCGGCCAGCGGCCGAGCTTATAGCGGGTAGAAGGTAGGACGAGGAGAAGCCGGCGCGGCGATGCCGCACCGGTCATCAGGAACGGGGAATTACTGCGGCTGAGCTGGCGCGTCGGTAGCGTCATCGGCGTCGTCCGCTTCCGGCTCATCGCCCTCGCTGCCATCGGCCGGCTTGGGATTGTTCTTCGCTTCCAGCTTGCGCCTGGCTTTTTCCTCGGCTTTCTTCTTCTTTTCCAGCTCTTTTTGCCGTTTTTCGTATTGGAAATTTGTCTTGGCCATTTACTACCTCTTTAGTTTTTAGATGTTACAGATAAGCACAAAGGCACATTATGACGTAATTGGACCAAACACCAAATGTTTAGCCTCGCGGATGATGCTGCGCATGCAGCAGTTTCAGCCGTTCGCGGGCCACATGTGTGTAAATCTGCGTGGTGGAAATATCGGAGTGCCCCAGTAACAATTGCACAACACGCAAGTCCGCTCCATGGTTCAGCAAATGGGTGGCGAACGCGTGGCGCAGGGTGTGCGGCGACAGCGGTGCCGTGATGCCGGCGTTCAGCGCGTGTTTCTTGATGATGACCCAGAACATTTGCCGCGTCATGGCGCCCCCGCGCCGCGTGACGAACAGCGCATCGTCCATCTGGCCATCGAGGATGACGCCGCGCGCCTCCTTCAGGTAGCGCTCGATCCACAGCCGCGCCTGCTCACCGAAGGGCACCAGGCGCGTCTTGCTGCCCTTGCCCGTGATGCGCAGCACGCCATCGTTCAGGCTCAGCTCCACGGATTTCAAGTCCACCAGTTCCGACACGCGCAAGCCGCTCGCGTACATGAGCTCCAACATCGTGCGCTCGCGCAGGCCCAGCGGCGTGCTCACGTCCGGCGCCGCCAGCAGCGCTTCCACCTGCGCTTCGCTCAAGGTATGCACGAAGCGCGCGGGCTGCTTGGCCGAAACCATCTTCAGGCACGGGTCGGCTGCGATATGCTTCTGCCGCAAGGCCAGCTGGTAGAAGCGCTTGAGCACGGACAGGCGCCGGTTCGACGACGTAGCCTTGCTCTCCTCGTGGCGGGCGGCGAAATACGCTTCGATATCGGCCGTGGACACCTCATACAGGCCCTCGCGTCCGGGGCGCGCCACTTCCAGCCAGCGCGAAAACAGACGCATGTCGCGCCGGTAGGCATCCAGCGAGTTTTTCGACAGGCCGTCTTCCAGCCAGAGGCTGTCGCAGAATTCATCGATCAGGGTCGCGTTGTCCGGCGCCAGCAGGCTGTTCATCATGCGTAACCCTCGACGCCTTCATGTGCCAGCAGCCAGCGCTTTACGCCCCGATGAAAACCGCTGGCATCGTCATGGTGGGCAAAGCCGCCCAGGCCGCCGGCGGCCGTGATGCGGTGGCACGGAATCACCACGGGATACCAGTTGGCGCCGCACGCCTGGCCCACGGCCCGCGGCGCGGAGCCGATCAGGCGCGCCACGTCGCCATACGTGCGCACCTGGCCGCGCGGGATGCCGGCGATCGCCGCCCATACGCCTTGCTGGTAGGCGCTGCCCAGCGCGGCCAGCGGCAAGTCAAAGACATGATCGGGATCGCGGAAGTAACGCGCCAGTTGCTGGCACGCCCGATCGGAGACGGCATCCTGCGCCGCCTTCTCGTCGAAGTGCGGCGGCAGGTAGACCAGTTCGCGCAACTGGCCGTCCTGCGCACGCACACCCATGGCGCCAAACGGGGCGGCCACGATGGCACTGAACAGCTCACTGCCCTGTTGTTTTTTCATCTGCTGATCATTATTCAAGTGTGGCATATATACAACCCGCCGGCGCTGGGTACAGCGCCACGGGAATTATGCACCGACTTTGGGCGTGCCGGCGGACGTTTCCCGCGCACGAAAAAAAAGCGCACCAGTCGGTGCGCTTCAAATATTGCTTCACGTTCCCGGTCGTTTGGGTCCGCCGGTGCCGGCTTGTTGCGGCAGACAGCAATGACTCAACAACTTCTGTGAAACGTGTGTCTCCTCAATATATCCCCGGTATCAATACCGTTTTTATAGACCACTCCCCCACCAACCTTGTTGCCAATTCTGTATTTCAGCCTTGCTACCAGGGCGTATATGCATATACGTGTTTCCCCTTAAGGCTGCCCATCATAGCGCATTTATTCGGCAGGATCGACTTTTTTTGCACCATGACGGGGACAACTGTTTTAGTTGTAAATTAAATTTGGCAGCCACAGCGAGATTTGTGGTACGTAGGTAATCAAGCCCAGGAAGGCGAGCATCGTCAGCAGCCATGGCATCACGGCCACGGTCAGCTCCGAAATGCCCATCTTGGTGATGCCGGACGCCACGTACAAGTTCAGTCCCACGGGCGGATGGCACATGCCCACCTCCATATTGACCACGATCAAGATGCCGAAGTGCACAGGGTCGATGCCCAGCTTCATGGCGACTGGGAACAGAATCGGCGCCATGATCAGCACGATCGACGACGGTTCCATGACGTTACCAGCCAACAACAGCAGCACGTTGACGACCAGCAGGAAGCTGATCACACCCAGGCCTTTGCCCGTGATCCACTCGGCCATCGCTTGCGGGATGTTTTCGCTGGTCATCAGGAACGAGAACAGCACGGCATTGGTGATGATGTACAACAACATCGCCGACATGGCGGCCGAGTCGAGCAAGACCTTGCCCACTTGCTTGATCTTCAAGTCCTTGTAGACGAAGACGGCAATGATGAAAGCGTACACGGCAGCCATGGCGGCCGCTTCCGTGGGCGTAAACGCGCCCGAGTAGATGCCGCCCATGACGATGACGATCAGGAGCAGGCCCCAGGCGCTCTTCTTGAAGGTCACGAAGCGTTCCGTCCAGCTGGCTTTTTTCATGCGCGGATAGTTGTTCTTGCGCGCCAAAAACCAGGTGGTCAAGCCCAGCAGCATCGCCAGCATCATGCCGGGAATCACGCCCGCCATGAACAGCTTGCCCACGGAGGTGTTGGTGCTGACGGAATACATCACCATCACGATCGACGGAGGAATCAGGATGCCCAGCGCGCCCGAGGTGGTGATGACGCCGGCACCGAAGCCCCGTGGATAGCCCTGCTTGACCATGGCCGGCAGGATGATGGAACCAATCGCCACGACGGTGGCGGGGCTGGAGCCGGAGACGGCGGCAAACAGCGCGCACGCCATCACGCCAGCCAGCGCCAGGCCGCCATGCCAGTGGCCCACCATGGAGCTGGCGAAGTTGATCATGCGCCGCGCCACCCCGCCATGCGTGAGGAAATTACCCGCCAGGATGAAGAAGGGGATGGCCATGATCTCGAATTTCTCGATACCCGTGAAAATCTTCAGGGCCACCGATTCGATGGGCACGCTGGTCATGGTAAACAGGAACGTGAGCACCGTCAGGCCCAGCGAAATGGAAATCGGCATGCCGGTCAGCATCAGCGCCAGCAGCAACACAAAAATGATCAGCGCGTTCATGCCTTGGCTCCTTTTTCTTCAGCCGTCAATTCTTCTTCCAGGCCTTCGACATGCGAATGGTCGTGTTTGGGCAAGGCGCCCGTCTTGATGAAATGCACCATGACTTGCAGGAAACGGAAGCACATCAGGTAGGACCCGAGCGGCACGGCCAGGTAGACCAGCCACATCGGCACTTCCATGTCGGCCGAAGTCTGGTCCGTGTGGCCAATCGACCACACGAAGCTGGCGCCCAGAGTCCCGACGATGCCCGTAAACAGAGCGCCGGCGCCCAGGCCGAAGACGATGAAACGGTCGCGCCAGCGGGGGTTCATGCGGTTGATCAAGACGTCGACGCCCACGTGGATGCCCGTGCGCACGCCATACGCGGCGCCGAACTTGGCCATCCAGACGAACATGTAGATGCACAGTTCCTGGGCCCAGCTGGTATTGATTTGTATCAGGAAGTCCTGCACGACAGGTATCGGCAAGCCTGCCAGGTAGCGGTGCACGACCGCGACGAAAATGATGAAGGTGGCGGCGCCCATCAGGGACGCGATCAGCCACTCTTCCAGATGATCCAGAAATTTCATGGTGGACTTTCAAAGAATGCGGGTACGCAGGCACCCGCGCAGGACGCGCAGGTGCCGGTGATACGGAACGACAGGGGATGCCCTGCCAGCCGCGCCAAGAGGCGCAGCAAACGCTTACTTCGCGCTTTCCTTGTTGATGGCCGAGATCAGATCCTTGCCAATGCGCCCTTCCATGGCCTTCTGCACGGGCGCCAGCGCCTTGCGCCATTCGGCCTGTTCCTGCACCGTCAGGGTATAGATCTGCGTCTTGCCCGCTTTCTTGATGGCGTCGAGGGCCTGGTCATTGTCGCGCTGGGCGATGGCTTTTTCAAACGTGGTCGCTTCGCGCATGGCTTTTTCCAGCTGGCCACGGATATCGGGCGGCAAGCCATCCCAGAATTTCTTGTTGACGATGACGGCATAGCCCAGGTAACCATGGTTCGATACGGTCACGTGCTTTTGCACTTCATGCATCTTTTGCGTGTACATATTCGATGGCGGATTTTCCGTGCCGTCGACCACGCCCGTCTGCAGCGCCTGATACACTTCCGAGAAGGCCAGCACTTGCGGATTGGCGCCCAGCGCGCGCATTTGCGCGTCGAGTACCTTGGACGACTGGATGCGCATTTTCAGGCCCTTGAAGTCGGCCGGGTTGTGCAGCGGCTTGTTGGCTGACATCACCTTGAAGCCATTGTCCCAGTAGGCCAGGCCCGTGATACCCTTGGGTTCCAGTTTTTTCAGCAGGCTCTTGCCGATTTCGCCTTCGGTGACGTTGTACAGCGCCGTCTTGGTGGGGAAAATGTAGGGCAGGTCGAACGCTTCGAATTCCTTCACGCCCAGCGGGCCGAACTTGGCCAGCGATGGCGCCAGCATTTGCACGGCGCCCAGCTGCAGCGCTTCGAGTTCTTCCTTGTCCTTGTACAGCTGGCTGTTCGGGTACAGTTCGACCTTGACCTTGCCATTCGTGGCTTTTTCAGCCAGTTGCTTGAAGCGCTCGGCGGCCTGGCCTTTTGGCGTATCGGTCGCCACGACGTGGCTGAACTTGATGACGATGGGGGCTTGCGCGTAGGCGTGTACGCCGGCAGTGGCGCCGATGGCTGCGCACAGCGCGACGAACAGGGTTTTCATTTGTGGCAGTTGCATTTTTGTCTCCTGAGTGGTTTTTTAAAAAACTTTATTATTTGTCTACTTGGATATTGTGCCAAAGAAACAGCCCCGGCTATTGTGGTTAACCACAATAGCCGGCTCCCGATAAGCCGCTACCCTGCCAGCCATGCCGACTCCCCCCACCCTTGCGCGCCGCTTCAAGCTATCGAGCCCGATGCGCTGGCTGCTGCCCGTCATCCTGCTGCTGCTGTTCCTGTCCATCCTGTTCTGGCTACCCTGGCAGGCGCGCCAGATGGAAAGCAACGAGCGCCAGGAGCAATTGATCGCCGATACCCTGTGGGTGGAGCAAACCATCCGCTTCCAGCTGGCGCGCAACGAGGAAAGCCTGTTCAACCTGGGCGTGGATATCGCCAGCGCCTCGCTGGGCGCGGAAAAAGTGCACGAACGGCTGCAGCAGATGCTGCGCAATGGCCGCGAATTGCAGCGTGTGCTGTGGCTCGACACCAGCGGCAAGGTACTGGCCACCAGCGACAACAGCCTGCCGCATGCCCTGGCGTTTTCCCCGGCCTCGCTGACGGCAGCCGACAATGCGCGCCGCCTGCACCGGGGCCAATATGCCCAGCCTTCGCAGCAAAGCGGTTTTCCCGACGCGCCGCCAGGCGCCATGCTGATGGATTACCACCAGCCCCTGTTCGATGGCCAGCGCTATGTGGGCAGCCTGGTGGCAACCTACCAGATCAGCAGCCTGCTCGATGAAATGGTGCCGTGGTGGTTCGCCCAGGATAACCAGATTTCGCTGATCGACCGCGACGACAAGGTGCTGGCGCGGCGCGCCGCCGCCGGTCCCGGTCACGGCGTGTACACGCACAAGCGCGCGCTCGACGTGCCCGGTGCCACCATCATCCTGTTTACAGACAGCGTGAAAAGCCAGCCCAAGCTGCTGCCCAATTTACTGGTCGGCTCCGTCATCGCCCTGTCGCTGGGTTTGCTGTGGAGCTTGCTTGCCCTGTGGCGGCATATTTCGCGCCGCCTGGTGGCCGAAGGGGCGCTGCGCCAGCAGATGCTGTTCCGCACGGCGATGGAAAACTCGCTGGTGACAGGCATGCGCGCGCGCGATCTGGAAGGCCGCGTCACGTATGTGAATCCAGCGTTCTGCCAGATCGTCGGTTATCCGGCCGAGGAAATCCTGGGCCGCCTGCCGCCCATGCCCTACTGGGTGCCGGAAGCACTGGAGGAATACCAGCAGCGCTTCGTCAAGGCGCTGGCCGGCAATCCCACGCCGCAGTTCGAAACCTATTTTCAGCGCCCGGACGGCACGCGCGTGCCCGTGCTGATCTTCGAAGCGCCACTGGTGGACAAGAACGGCCAGCAGACAGGCTGGATGGGCTCCGTGCTCGACATCTCGGACCGCAAGCGGGTCGAGGAACTCAATCGCCAGCAGCAGGAAAAGCTGCAAACGAGTTCGCGCCTGGCGACCATGGGCGAACTGGCTTCGATGCTGGCGCATGAACTGAACCAACCGCTGGCGGCCATCTCCAGCTACACCACGGGCGCGCTGAACCTGATCCGCCGCGCGATCGAGCATGGCGCGCCCGTCGATCCGAACACCCTGAAGCCGGCGCTGGAGCAGGCCGGCGCACAAGCGCAGCGGGCCGGCCAGATCATCCGCAGCGTGCATGATTTCGTGCGCAAGAGCGAACCGCAGCGCCAGGATATCGCCATCCGCACGCTGATCGACGGCATCCGCGCGCTGATCGACCTGCAGGCGCGCAAATACTATGTCACCATCCAGGAAGAAATCCCTGCCGACCTGCCGCTGCTGCGCGCCGATCCCGTGATGATCGAGCAAGTGCTGCTGAACCTGACGCGCAACGCCATCGAGGCCATGCAGGATGCGGCGCCCGGACGGCGTATCATGCGCCTGCGGGCCAGCCACGATGCGCAGCAAGGCATGGTGACGGTGGACGTGATCGACCATGGCCACGGCATCCCGCAGGACGTGGCCGAGCGGCTATTCTCACCGTTTTTCTCGACCAAGTCCGAAGGCATGGGCATGGGCCTGAACATCTGCCGCACCGCCATCGAATTTCACGGCGGCGCGCTGACCTTCAGCGCCAACCCCGCTGGCGGTACTATCTTTACATTCAGCGTGCCGGCTGCGCCGCGCGCGCCGCACTAAGCGACAACAACGACAAGCCGGAGACACCATGCTACATATCATTGACGACGAAGAGGTCGTACGCGACTCCCTGTCCTGGCTGGCCGCCTCGCGCAGCATCGACGCGCGCATCTACGCCAGCGCCCAGCAATTCCTCGATAGCCTTGACGGCAGCTTCGACGCCGCCGGCGACTGCGTGCTGCTCGACGTGCGCATGCCCGACATGAACGGCATCGCCCTGTTCGACCAGCTGGTCAAGCGCGACCTGACGGCACGCCTGCCCGTGATTTTCCTCACCGGGCACGGCGACGTGCCGATGGCCGTCGACAGCCTGAAACGGGGCGCCTTCGATTTCTTTGAAAAACCGTTCAACGACAACGACCTGATGGACCGCGTGCAGCAGGGCCTGGCCAACTCGCGCCAGGCAGGCGAGATGGCCGCCGTGCACGCACGCCTGGCCACACTGTCGACGCGCGAACGCGAAGTGCTGGACCTGATTTTGGCGGGCAAGATGAACAAGGTGGTGGCCGACAAGCTGGGCATCAGCATGCGTACCGTGGAAGTCCACCGCGCGCATATCTTCGACAAGATGCAGGTCAAGACGGCGGTGGAGCTGGCGGGATTGTTGAAGTAATGCAGCAATGTTGGATTACGCGGCGCTTGCGCGCCGCTAATCCAACCTACATTGCAATGTAGGTCGGGTAGGTCGGCTTAGCGCAACGCGCGTAAGTCGACACCACCACCACCACCACCACCACCATCACTCATCATGATGCTCATGGTGCTCTTCCACCCCATGCTTCCAGTAGCTGGCCACATGCAGATGCTGCTTCGGCACACCGGCGTCGATGAAATGCCCGCGCAGGCCCTGCACCTGCGCATGCTCGCACGCCACCCACACATAACCGTCGCCATCCTGCGGCAAGGCGACTTGCGCCAACGCTTGCAGTAGCAGCGGCCCCTTGCGGCCATTGCGCGCCACCCAGCGCACGTCCAGCTGCGCCGCGCAATCGAGCGCGATCTGTTCGCCGTCTTCGACGATTTCGATCACGGCAATCGCCCGCGCCGTGGCCGGCAGCTGTTCCAGGCGGCGGGCGATGGCCGGCAGGGCCGTCTGGTCTCCCACCAGCACATACCAGTCGAAGTCAAACGGTACCAGCATCGAGCCGCGCGGGCCGCCCACGCCCAGGGTCTGGCCGGGCGCGGCTTGCGCCGCCCACAGCGATGCAGGTCCGTCGCCATGCAGCACGAAGTCGATTTCCAGCTCGCGCCGTTCGGCGTCGTAGCGGCGCGGCGTGTAGTTGCGGGCGATGGGACGCGCGCCTTGCGCGTACTGGATCGGGTTAGCGCCGTTGCCCAGCACGGGAAGCACGGGGGTAGCCTCGCCCGGAGCGGGGAAGAACAGTTTCACGTGATCATCGTGCGCGGGCGAGACAAATCCTTCCAGGTCGTCGCCGGCCAGGGTGATGCGGCGCATGTGCGGCGTCAGCTGCTCGGTGCGCACGACGGTCAATACGCGCAGTTTCAAGTCGTGGCGCACGCGCTCGATGGCATGCGGGCGTGGTGTTGCTGATGATGCGGTAGTCATTACTTATCCTTGTAAAGTAGGCTCAGTGGCCGTCGACGATGGCGTTCGCCGCCTGTTCCAGCACGGCGGAAACGCGCTCGGCATCCGCTTCGCTCCAGTTGGACTTGTTCAGCAACAGCGCATGCTTGAGGGTGTGCATGGCCTGGTGCACGCGCTCGGGCAAGGCGTTTTTCGCCTGGACGCGGGCAAACATGTCGAGGCGGGCCAGGATGCCATCCACCTGGGCGCGGTTCTCGTCGAGATAGGCGCGTCCCAGCTCCGTGATCGTGTAGAGCTTCTTGCCGCTGGCGCTTTCGCCCGACGTGACATAGTCCTGCTCTTCCAGCAGGGTCAAGGTCGGATACACGGCGCCGGGGCTTGGGGCGTAGGCGCCGCCGCAACGCTCTTCGATGGCCTTGATGATTTCATAGCCGTGGCGGGGACTGATTTCGATCAGCGCCAGTACGATCAGCGGCAGGTCGCCGCGGCCAAAAACGCGCTCGGCCCGTTCGCCGCGTCCGCCCCGGCCACCGGGGCCGCCATGCCCCATGCCGTCGCCGCGCTCGTCGAAGCCGCGCGGGCCGCGACCGTGCATGAAGTGCTCATGGCGATGTTCGTGGCGATGTTCGCCGGAATGGTGTTGCTGGCCGCCATGGGCGTGATGATGGTGATGGCCGCCGTGGCCCTGTTCTGCGTGGTGTGAGTTTCTCATGTTTTCTCTTTAAAGATATATCGTTAGTAGGTATCTCTATTTTATAACGATATATCGATAAGTCAAGGAGGAATTTGTTATGCTCGTCTTCTCCCAATCCACATGCCCATGCCATGCCCGACAAAACCATCGCTGAAAAAATGTTTGTGAAAAATGCCAAGACCCTGGACGTGCTCAATGACGGTGGCGAGCATGCGGCCTTGCTGGCGCAGCTGCCGGCGGAGCGACGGGTGAATGAAGGAGAGCGGGCCGACTGGCTATTGCTGTTCGCGCGCAGCCGCGCGGAACTGGAGCAGCATCTGCCAGTGGCGCAGGCGCGCCTGGCGCCCGGCGGCGCGCTGTGGGTAGCATACCGCAAGGGCGGCGTGAAGGCAGGCAGCGACATCCACCGCGACGATCTGCGCGCTTTTGCGCAAACGGTGGGACTCGACAGCGTGGCGATGGTCGCCATCGATAATGAGTGGTCGGCGCTGCGCCTGAAACAGGTTTAAGCGCAGTTATAAACGCGGGTCAAGCGATGCCGTGCAGCGCCAGCGCCCATTCGACGTGCTCGCGCACGATGGCCGACGGGTGCTCGCGGCGCGACAGCAGGGCCGCGACGATATCGGCCTGGCCCCGGGCCTTGGCGGCCGCGTTGCCCATGCCGACGGCCAGGTTGCGCAGCCAGCGTTCGTGGCCGATGCGGCGAATCGCGCTGCCTTCCATGCGCCGGTTGAATTCCTCTTCCGTCCAGGCGAACAGTTCCACCATGCCCGCGCTGCCCAGGCTGTGGCGCTCGTCGAAATCGGGCACCACGGCGCGCTGGGCGAACTTGTTCCACGGGCAGACGGTCTGGCAATCGTCGCAGCCGTACACCTTGTTGCCGATCAAGGGCCGCATCTCGACGGGAATGGCGCCCTTCAACTCGATCGTCAGGTAGGAAATGCAGCGGCGCGCGTCGAGCTGGTACGGCCCCAGGATGGCTTGCGTCGGGCACACCGTGATGCACGCCGAGCACTGGCCGCAACGCGGCGTTTCAGGCGGGTCCACGGGCAGCGGCACGTCGACGAGGATCTCGCCAAGGAAAAAAAAGGAACCGCCCTGGCGGTTGATCAGCAAGGTATGCTTGCCGCGCCAGCCCAAGCCTCCCTTTTGCGCCAGTTCGACTTCCATCACGGGCGCCGAATCGCTGAAGACGCGGTAACCGAACTCGCCGATCTCGCCCTTGATGCGCTCGGCCAGCTGCTGCAGGCGCGAACGCATGACCTTGTGATAGTCGCGGCCCCGCGCATACACGGAAATCACGGCTGCCGCAGGATCGGCGTCGCGCGCCGCCTCGTGCTCACGCCAGTCGGGCCCCAGCGCCGGCGGCAGATAATTCATGCGTGCGCTGATGGCGCGCACCGTGCCCGGCACCAGTTCGGCAGGGCGCGCACGCTTCATGCCGTGGCTGGCCATGTAGTCCATTTCGCCGTGGTACCCTGCATCGATCCAGGCCTGCAAGGGCGCTTCCATGTGCGACAGATCCACGTCGGCGATGCGCACCTCGGCAAAACCCAGCTCGCGCCCCCACTCTTTAATGGTGCGCGCCAGGACGGCGAGATCGGTGACGGTGGCGGACATAGGGGACTTTACGGAAAACGGCAGGCGCGCGGGCGGTTACAATGACAGCAGCCTCCATTTTATGCGATACCGAAGATAATGACCGAACACTTCAAAGCCCACCTCCACGACGAAGCCGGCACCGCCGCGCTGGGCGCCGCGCTGGCGCGCGCGCTGGCGCCCGGACTGGCGATCTACCTGCACGGCGACCTGGGTGCCGGCAAAACGGCGCTCACGCGCGCCCTGCTGCACGCTGCAGGCCATGCGGGCCACGTCAAAAGCCCCACCTATACGCTGTCCGAACCCTACGCGGTGCAGCTCGATGGCCAGCCCATTAACGTCATCCACTTCGACCTGTACCGCATGGGCAGTGCCGAGGAATTTCTCGACGCGGGATTTCGCGAAGACTTCGACGGCCGCAATATCTGCATCGTCGAATGGCCGGAGAAAGCCGAACCGGTGTTGCCGCCGGCTGACCTGAATGTTTATTTGAGCGTTGCGGGTACAGGACGTGATGTAGAATTGCAAGCGTCTTCTGAATTGGGTCTGTCATGCCTTCACCGTCTCAAATTCGCCCCGAACCTTTGATCTCCTCGCCCATCACCCGGCGCACGGTACTCAAGGCCGGCGGCACCCTGCTGTTGTCCGTGTTCGCGCCCATGTCGGCGATGGCGGCGCAAATTCTCGCCGTACGCGTCTGGCCGGCCGAGGACTACACGCGCGTCACCCTGGAAAACGACAGCATCCTGAAGGCGACCCACTTCATCGTCAAGGACCCGGAACGGCTGGTGGTCGACATCGAAGGACTGGAACTCAATCCCACCTTGAAGGGCCTGGTGGCGAAGATCCAGTCGAACGATCCGTACATCAAGCAGGTGCGCGTGGGCCAGAACCGGCCCAACGTCGTGCGCCTGGTGTTCGACCTGAAGGAAGAAGTCACGCCGCAGCTGTTTACCCTGCCGCCGGCCGGCTCCTACAATCACCGCCTGATCTTCGACCTGTATCCCGTGCGCGAGCCGGACCTGATCGCCCAGATGATCGAAAAGGGCGACTGGTCGAGCGACCCTGCCAAACCGCCAATGGCCGGCACGCATACGCCGCCCCCCGCGCTGCCCCTGCCCGACAGCGGCAAGCCGCCCGTGGCCGCAGTGGTGCCACCGGTCGCGCCCATCGTGCCGCCCGTAGCCGATATCCGCCCCGAACAGCGCCCCGAGGCACGCCCATTGCCAGGCCAGAAAGTGGTGCGCATGATTACCATCGCGCTCGACCCAGGCCATGGTGGAGAAGACCCGGGCGCCATGGGTAGCAGGGGCAGCCGCGAAAAAGACGTGGTGCTGGCCATTGCCAAGCGCCTGAAAACCAAGCTGGAGCTGCAGCCGAACATGCGCGTCATGCTCACGCGCGACGCCGATTTCTTTGTCCCGCTGGGCATGCGCGTGGAAAAGGCACGCAAGGTTCAGGCCGACCTGTTCGTCTCGATCCACGCCGATGCGTTCATCCAGCCGACGGCGCGCGGCTCGTCCGTCTTCGTACTGTCCGAAAAGGGCGCCACCTCGACTGCCGCGCGCTGGCTGGCCAACAAGGAAAACCAGGCCGATCTGATCGGCGGCGTGAACGTGAAGAACCACGACAAGCAGCTGGCCAGCGTGCTGCTCGACCTGTCGACGACGGCGCAGATCAATGACAGCATGAAGCTGGGCAAGGCCGTGCTGCGCGAAATCGGCGGCATCAACCGCCTGCACAAGGGCTCCGTCGAACAGGCCGGCTTCGCCGTGCTGAAGGCACCCGACATCCCCTCCATCCTGATCGAGACGGCTTTCATCTCGAATCCGGAAGAAGAAGCCAAGCTGACCGACAATGGCTACCAGGACCAGATGGCCGACGCCATCGTCACGGGCATCAAGAATTACTTTGCCAAGAATCCGCCGCTGGCGAAAAGCCGTTTGACCTGACATGGACACCCGCATGAGCAAGAGTACTTTTGGCCAGTTGCCGGCCGTGACCATCCGCGCCGCCGATGGCGCGCAGGCCACCGTCACCCTGTATGGCGGCCACCTGGTCTCGTGGCAGACCAGCGATGGCCAGGAGCGCCTGTTCTGCAGCCGCGCATCCAGCCTTGATGGCAGCCGCGCCATCCGTGGCGGCGTACCCGTGATCTTTCCCCAGTTCGGCGCGCGCGGCACGGGCATGCGCCACGGCTTTGCCCGCGTGGCGACCTGGCAGCTCGCGTCCAGCGGCGAAAACGATGGCGCCGCCCATGCGGAATTTATCTTGCAACACACGGACCTGCCGGACGCAATCGGCGCCACCTGGCCCTGCGCCTTCACCCTGCGCCTGCGCGTGGAGGTACAAGGCCAATCGCTGGAACTGAATCTGTCCGTGCACAACACGGGCGAGCAGGCGTTCCCGTTCTCGGCCGCCCTGCACAGCTATTTTGCGATTGATCAATTGAGCGAGGCGCGCGTTGGCGGCTTGCAGCGCGTGCGCTATTCGGACGAGACGCCGCAAGATGCCTTGCAGGCGGAAGAGTGGCTGCAATTCGCCGACAAGCTGGACCGCATCTACTACCAGCTGCCGGGCGCCTTGACCCTGCAGTCTGGCAGCCACACGCTGCGCCTGGAGCAGCAGGGCTTCACGGATGCCGTCGTGTGGAACCCCGGCGCGCAAGACGCAGCCGCCCTGCCCGACCTGGCCGACGACGAATACCCGCGCTTCATCTGCATCGAGCCGGCACTGATCCAGCCCGATACGCTGGCTGCCGGCGCCGAGTGGACCGGCCGCCAGCGCCTCGCATTTATTTAATTCGATTCCTTGATGATGCGGCCATTGCCCGCTTGGATGGGCCGCGCATTCAAGGGATACAAGCGGCTGAACAGCGCCATCTGCGCCGGCGAGGCCTGTACCGGCTGCTTCATCACCAGCCACAGCACGCCTTCGCTGCAAGGCGGCTCCGTCATCGATCCCATGTAGGTGTAGTAATCGCGCCGCGTCGGCAGCATCTCGGCCGGGTCGAGCAGGATGGTCGGCTGCATGGTCTCGAATTTTTCCAGCGGCAGGTTGTTCCACACCGTCTGGATGGTCGCTTGCGCAGCGCCGCGTTCCAGCAGCAGGGCCAGCACAGCTTGCCGGCCTTCGGCGTCGCGGTGCACCAGGTGCACCACCATTTCAAACGCCTTGCCATTGATGCGCTCTTCGGAAGGGCGATGGAAATGGAACTGCTGCAGCTCGAACATGCGGTTCTGCACCGTGATGTAATTGCCGCCGCTCACGCCCACCTGCACCGTGTGGCCATTGTCGACCACATTGAACGACGACGGGTGGTAGTCAAAGCTGATACGTTCGAGTTCCACTTTCATGCCATCGCGGATATCGATCGGCGACTGGCGGCTGCCATTGCCACACTTGGCCCAGTCGACATTGATCTTGCTCCAGTTGGCCGGGCCGCTGTCGCCCTCGTACGACCAGTGCGTGCCGCGCGGCACGGGTGGCGGTGGTGGCGGCGCGGCCTTCACCACGGCGGCGCGCCTGGCGCGGGCGGCGGCGCGGGCCGCCTGGGTGGCGCGCATTTCCGCCAGGCGCGCCGCGATGCGCTCGGACAGGTCGACTTCGGCCGCTTCCTCCTTCTCGCGCACTGTGGGCGCGACGACGACAGGCGATTTGGCCTCCTTGCCCTTCACCGATTCGGTCAGGGTTTTCATGGCAGCCGCGCGCGCCGACGCCGACATGGGCGCGGATGCGGCGGCGGTCGCCGACGCGGGGGCATCTTTGGCGCTTGCCATGGACGCCATGGCGGCAAGGCTGCAAGCTAACAGGGCGCTCAAATGTCGCATGGAAATCCAGAAAGTGAGAATACCCTCTGGTTTACGGCTGGAAAGCTGCAAAACTTGAATCAGCGTGGGAGTAAAACAAAAACAACGTAGAGAAAAACGGGATCCGGGGCCTGCTGCGGGCTGTGCCGCAACGCGCTTGCCCCGGATCCATGCGGCCTTAGGCCGACTTGCCGACCATGCGCTTGTAGAGCTTCCACATGCCGCCCAGTACCACTGGCACGACGGCGGCGCCAACACCGATCAGCACGATCAAGGTCAGGTGGTCGCGTATCCACGGGATATTGCCGAAGAAGTAACCCGCCGTCACCAGGCCGACCACCCACAACAGGGCGCCCGTCACGTTGTACATCTGGAAGCGCGCATGCGTCATGTCGGAAATGCCGGCGACGAAAGGGGCGAAGGTGCGTACCACCGGCACGAAACGGGCCAGGATGATGGTCTTGCCGCCATGCTTTTCAAAGAATTCATGCGTGCGGCGCATGGCATCCTTGTTGATCCAGCGGTAATCGTGGGTAAACACCCTTTGCCCGATGGCCTCGCCTATCCAGTAATTGAGCGTGTTCCCCGTGACGGCGGCCGTCACCAGCAAGGCAATCAGCAAGCCCAGGTGCATCTGTCCCGTCGCGCAAAACGCGCCGGCGATAAACAATAAGGTATCCCCAGGGAAGAAGAACAGCACCACGAGGCCTGTCTCACAAAAAATAATGGCAAACAGCACTGCATACACGAGGGTACCGTACTGCTCGATCAAGAGACCCAGCGTCTTGTCGACATGTACGATCATGTCGAGGAATTGCACAAAATCCATATATTTTTCCCTAAAGGTAGCGGCGGAATCATACACCACCCGGCCAGCGCAACGGCAGTCCCCGGGCCGATATTTCAGGATTAATTATGTGCCGCCCTTGCGCGTGTGGCAATTTAAGTAAAGGTTAAGGAAATACCCTCGCCAACTTGCGCAGGCCAGCCTTCCTTCGCGCAGGCCATGTTCGGCCCGCACAATGTTTTTTCAGCGAAATATTGCCATTCCGGTATACACTTTCTGACCGGTGCAATTCGCGCCGACCAGGAGAGAATATGTATCTGCATCCACTGAGCAGCCTGACCATGGCCACCGTGCTGGGCCTTGTCCAACTGTCCGCCCACGCGGCACCTGTCCAGATCAAGGCGCCCGCCGAGCTGCCCGCCAAGGCGACGCTCGCCGACGTGATCAAGGCCTCCAAACCGTCCGACTGGCGTCCGCTGGACCCTGACAACACCCTGTACATGGACATTCCCGCCGGTCGCGTGGTGATCGAGCTGGCGCCCGACTTCGCGCCGAAGCACGTGGCCAATATCAAGGGCCTGGTAGCCGAACAGTATTACGACGGTCTGGCCATCACGCGGGCGCAGGACAACTGGGTGGCGCAGTGGGGCGATCCGAACGAGAAAAATCCCAAGCCCATTTTGCATGCCCAGCGCACCCTGCCCGGCGAATTCACCGTGCCCTTGAAAAACGTCAAGAGCTTCACGCGCTTGCCGGACCTTGACGGCTATGCGCCGCAGGTGGGCCATTCGAACGGCTTCCCGTCCGCGCGCGATCCGAAAACCGGCACGGCCTGGCTCGCGCATTGCTACGCCACCGTGGGCGTGGGCCGCGACAGCGCCAGCGACAGCGGCGGTGGCACGGAACTGTACGCCGTCATCGGCCAGTCGCCGCGCCACCTGGACCGCGACATCACTGTCGTCGGCCGGGTGGTCTCCGGCATGCCATTGCTGTCGACCCTGCCACGGGGCGCTGGCCCCATGGGCTTTTATGACAGCCCCGAGAAAAACGTGCCGATCAAGACCATCCGCCTGGCCGCCAGCGTACCGCCAGAGCAGCGCGCAAACCTGGAAGTGATGCGCACCGACAGCGCCGCCTACCAGGCCGTGCTGGAAGCCCAGCGCCACCGAGGCGGCCCCTGGAGCAAAGTCACGGCCGGCCACGTCGACCTGTGCAACGCGCCGATACCGGTGCGGGAGGTGGCGAAGTAGGCCAACTTTTAGCCCAAGAACAAGGGCTGGGGTCAGACCCGACGGGTCTGACCCCGGTATAATTACCGCATGAACGCTCCCATCACGCCCCACCGCCCGATCCAGGCCCTGCCTGACCAGTTGATTTCGCAAATCGCCGCTGGCGAGGTGGTCGAGCGGCCATCGGCCGTGGTCAAGGAATTGCTGGAAAACGCACTGGACTCGGGTGCCACGCAGATCACGGTACGGCTGGAAGAAGGGGGCGTGAAACGCATCGCGATTACGGACAATGGCCGTGGCATCGACAAGGAACAGCTGCCGCTGGCCCTGGCGCGCCACGCCACTTCAAAAATCGCCTCCCTGCACGACCTGGAAAACGTGGGCACGCTGGGCTTTCGCGGCGAGGCGCTGGCATCCATCGCCTCGGTGGCCGCCGTCACCCTGACCTCGCGCACGGCGGACGCTGCCCATGCGTGGGAAATCGTCGGCTCGCACAATGGCAGCGTCTCGCCGTCGTCCGGCGCGCACGGCACCACAGTCGACGTGCAAGACCTGTATTTCAACACGCCCGCGCGGCGCAAGTTCCTCAAATCCGAACAGACGGAATACGGCCACTGCGCCGAAGTGGTGCGTCGCATCGCCCTGGCGCGGCCGGATGTGGCGTTCTCGCTGTCGCACAATGGCCGCACCATCGACCAGTGGAATATCAGCGAACTGGCCAAGCGCAGCGCCCACATCCTGGGCAATGACTTCGCCGAAGCGCGCCTGGCGCTGGACGAGTCGGCCGGCACCCTGCGCATTCACGGCTTTGCCGGCTTGCCGACGGCGTCCAAGGCGCGCGCCGACGGCCAGTTCTTTTATGTCAACGGCCGCTTCGTGCGCGACAAGCTGCTGGTGCACGCCGTGCGCATGGCCTACCAGGACGTGCTGCATGGCGACCGCTTCCCATCGTACGTGCTGGCGCTCGACCTCGATCCGGCCCTGGTCGACGTCAACGTGCACCCGTCGAAGATCGAAGTGCGATTCCGCGACAGCCGCTCCGTACACCAGTTTGTCTTCCACGCCGTGCAGCGCGCGCTGGCGCAGACCTCGGCCACGGCCTTCGGCAGCGTGCCGGCTCCCTTGCCGGCCGCTTCCAGCCTGGGTGCTGGCGACGCTGGCGCCGCCAGCGGTGGCCCCGGCATCTGGCGCCGCGAGCAGACGCAAACCTCGTTCGGCGCGCAATTTACGAACACCTTTGCGCCCGCCTCGCCCGGTGCGGCCCGTCCCTTCTTTGCCGAGGCGCCAGGCATCGCTCAGGATACGGCGGCCTATGGTGCCCTGTTCGGCGGCGGCACCGCAACGTCGCCGATCACGCAGGTCGAGCCCTACATCGCCTCGCCCGAAGCGATGGCGCGCGAAGAATACCCGCTGGGCTTTGCCCTGGCCCAGCTGCATGGCATCTACATCCTGGCGCAAAACACCAAGGGCCTGGTGCTGGTCGACATGCACGCAGCGCATGAGCGCATTCTGTACGAACAGCTGAAAAACGCGCTGCAGGCGCAAGTCTCGGGCCAGGACATGCAGGTGCAATCGCTCTTGATCCCCGTGACGTTTTACGCGGATGCCATCGAAGTGTCGACGGCAAATGAAAACCAGGAGACGTTAAAGGCGCTGGGCTTCGACATCGCCGCCCTGTCGCCCACCACCCTGGCCGTGCGTTCCGTACCGACCCTGCTGAAGAACGCCGACGCACAAACCCTGGCGCGCGACGTGCTGCGCGATGTGCGCGAATACGGCGGCTCGCGCGTGCTGATCGAGCGCCAGAACGAATTACTGGGCACTCTGGCCTGCCACACGGCCGTGCGCGCCAACCGGATCTTGTCGGTGCAGGAAATGAACGCCCTGCTGCGCCAGATGGAGAGCACGGAACGCGCCGATCAGTGCAACCATGGCAGGCCAACGTGGGTGCAGGTCGAAATTAACGCCCTCGATAAACTGTTCCTGCGCGGCCAGTAGGTCGGATTAGCGCAGCGTAATCCGACACTGCAGCGGCGGCATCACGTCGGCTTACGCTTGCGCTAAGCCGACCTACGCACCACCTTACAAGAGTCAACATGCAAAACACTCAACACCTCCCCCTGGCCGTCGCCATCATGGGCCCCACGGCCAGCGGCAAGACGGCCAGTGCGCTGACCATCGCGCAAGCCATCCCGTCCGAGATCATTTCCGTCGATTCCGCCCTCGTCTACCGGGGCATGGATATCGGCACGGCCAAGCCGTCGAAAGAGGAACTGGCCCAGGTACCGCATCATTTGATCGACATCATCGACCCGCTGGACGCCTATTCGGTGGCGCAGTTCCGCAACGATACCCTGCGCCTGATGAGCGAAATCACGGCGCGCGGCAAGCTGCCGCTGCTGGTCGGCGGCACCATGCTGTACTTCAAGGGTCTGGCCGATGGCCTCGACGACTTGCCCGGTGCCGATCCTGTTCTGCGCGCGCAGCTGGAAGAGGACGCGGCCGCCATCGGCTGGCCCGCCATGCATGCGCGCCTGGCGCAGCAAGACCCCATCACTGCCGCGCGCCTGGCGCCGCAGGACGCGCAGCGCATCGGCCGCGCGCTGGAAATCATCGCCCTGTCCGGCCAGCCCATGTCGGCCTTGCTGGCCCTGCGCGAAAAGACCGTGCTTCCGTTCCAGTTGCAGTCGTTCGCGCTGGAACCGTCTGACCGCGCCGTGCTGCACGCACGCATCGCCACGCGCTTCGACATCATGCTGAAAAACGATGCCTTGCTCGATGAAGTGGAGCAGCTGCGCCGGCGCGGCGACCTGCATCCCGGCTTGCCCTCGATGCGCTGCGTGGGCTACCGCCAGGCCTGGGAGTACCTCGATGGCCGCATCGACCGCGCCACCTTGCGCGAGACGGGCATCATCGCCACGCGCCAGCTGGCCAAACGCCAGCTAACCTGGCTGCGCTCGATGCCGGAACGTATCGTCATCGATTGCCTGGGCTTAGACCCGGCCAGCGCCATGCTGGCACAAATCGTCCCTTTGCTAAAATAAGCGTCGCCACACAACCACCGGCCAGGCGCTAGGCTCGACTTAGGCTGCGCGCCATGCCGGAACGCATCGTTATCGATTGCCTGGGCTTAAACCCGGCCAGCGCCATGCTGGCACAAATCGTCCCTTTGCTAAAATAAGCGTCGCCACACAACCACCGGCCAGGCGCTAGGCTCGACTTAGGCTGCGCGCCATGCCGGAACGCATCGTCATCGATTGCCTGGGCTTAGACCCGGCCAGCGCCATGCTGGCACAAATCGTCCCTTTGCTAAAATAAGCGTCGCCACACAACCACCGGCCAGCCGCTAGGCTCGACTTAGGCTGCGCGCCATGCCGGAACGTATCGTCATCGATTGCCTGGGCTTAGACCCGGCCAGCGCCATGCTGGCACAAATCGTCCCTTTGCTAAAATAAGCGTCGCCACACAACCACCGGCCAGGCGCTAGGCTCGACTTAGGCTGCGCGCCATGCCGGAACGTATCGTCATCGATTGCCTGGGCTTAGACCCGGCCTCGTCCATGCTGGCGCAAATCCAGCCCTTGCTGAAATAATCACAGCGCCAAGCCGCCACGAAAAATCCACAGATTTTTCATGGCCGGCATTGACAAGGAAATGGGAAGACTGGATAATGCTCGGCTGTTGGGTGATATAGCTCAGTTGGTTAGAGCACAGCATTCATAATGCTGGGGTCGGTGGTTCAAGTCCACCTATCACCACCAAAGAACAAGGATCATGGTTCGCCATGGCCACAACGAGCATCCGGTCTGACCGGTCTGTTTGGTGATATAGCTCAGTTGGTTAGAGCACAGCATTCATAATGCTGGGGTCGGTGGTTCAAGTCCACCTATCACCACCAAGAATTTGCAGTCTCGATAAACCCGCCCCTGCCTCGCGCAGCGGCGGGTTTTTTCATTGCTGGGCAGCCTCGCGTGCGGCCTGTAAGCAACACCCGCCTCATCCGCAAGCATTGGGGATTGTGGCAAGCCGCCACTGGCGCTTACAATGAGAATAATTCTCATTCATAATCTTTCGCAACCTTATGTCCATCGCCCAGCCCAGCCTGCAACAGCAAGTGCAGTCGCTCTACAGCGAGCATCACGGCTGGCTGCTCGGCTGGCTGCGCAAAAAACTCAGTTGCCCGCATGGCGCAGCCGACGTGGCGCAAGACACGTTCGTGCGCATCATCGCCTCGCGCGACGCCCTCTTCGGCATGCGCGAGCCGCGCGCCTATCTCTCCACAACGGCGAAGCGATTGCTGCTCGACCGCGCGCGCCGCCAGATACTCGAGCGCAGCTACCTGGCGGAACTGGCCCTGCTGGCCGACAGCCTGCCCGGCGCGCCCTCGCCGGACGAGATCCTGATGGCCGTGCAGGCGCTTGAGCAGATCGCCACGGCGCTGACCGGAGTATCGGCCAAGGCACGCGACGCCTTTTTGCTGCACTACCTGGAAGAACAGCCGCAGGCCGCTGTCGCGGCGCAACTGAACGTCTCCACGCGCATGGTGCAAAAATACCTGGTGCAAGCCTTGCTGGCGTGCCGCCACGCCTGCCCGGCCATGGCGGCATGAATAGCCCCCGCACCGATGTGGCAGCCGAGCAGGCCGCGAACTGGATCGTGCGCCTGAGCGCCGACGACGCGGCCGAGCGCGACATGGCGCAGGCCGGCTTCGCCGCATGGAAGGCAGCCGACCCGCTGCACGCGACAGTGGCCGCCGGCATGGAAAACCTGCTGCGTCAATTGAACGCCGTGCGCGAGCCGGCCGGCGGCGACCATAGGCCCGCGCGCGCCGCCCTGGCCGCCATCGCCCAAAAGCGTCCCCGCCAGCGTCTGCGCCAGCTGGCCGCGGCCAGCGCCGTGGCCGTGCTGGTGCTGACAGGTGCGCTGGTCACCAGTGAGCGCCCCGCCTACCTGCTGGCCGACCTGCGCAGCCCCACGGGACAATGGCAGACGCACACCCTGGCCGATGGCAGCCGCCTCACACTGGGCAGCGACAGCGCCGTCAACGTGCGTTTCAATGCGGGCGAACGGCATGTGGAGCTGGTGCGTGGCGACATCCTCGTCGATGTGGCCAAGGATGCGCAGCGCCCCTTCATCGTCGATAGCAAGCAGGCGGCGATCCGCGCGCTGGGCACGCGCTTTGCCGTGCGCAGGGAAGACGGCGCCACCATCCTGAGCATGCTGGAGTCCAAAGTCCTGGCGCAGGTTCCGCAACATCCGGCCGTCGTGGTGCAGGCGGGCCAGCGCACGCGCATCACGGAAGATGGCGTGGGCCCGATGCAAGCCATCGATGCGGCCAGCGTGCAGGAGGCGTGGCGCGCGCGCCAGCTGGTGGTCGACGACTTGCCGCTGGCCGAGGTGCTCGACGAGCTGGCCCGCCACCGACCCGGCCAGCTGCATTACGACGGGGCGCAGATAGCGGGTATTCGCGTGGCCGCCGTGCTGCCTCTGGACGACACGGACAAGGCACTGCAACTGCTGATCGACAATTTCCCGCAGCTGCGCATCCGCATGCTGACGCGCTACCTGGTGATGGTCGACGCCCCCGCCAGCGGTCCGGCCAAAAAATAAATCAGAAAATTGTGCGTTCGCGGTTCCAATTTGCGCCTCTCGTGCGTCAAGGCAGCTGAGATCATTCAAAAAAGGCTGTCACCATGTCCGTTCAAGTCCTTGCCGTTTCCCCGAACACCCTGCGCACGCGGCTGCGCCCCCTGGCCCTGGCTGCCATGCTGCTGGCTGGCGCCGGCCTGCAGGCCCAGGCAATCGCCCAGGCCGTGCCGGCAGTCGCCAGCTATGCCATCCCCGCCGGTCCGCTGGCCGGTGCCTTGAACCGCTATGCCCAGCAGGCAGGGGTATCCATCGTCATCGACGCGGCCAAGGTGCAGGGTTTGACCAGCGCAGGCCTGCAAGGCAGCTACGCCATCGAGGACGGTTTCGCCGTGCTGCTGCGCGGCAGCGGATACGCCATCGGCAAGACGCCCACCGGCTATGTGCTGGTGGCCGCGCCGGCGTCCGCACCCACGGCGGCGGCAAGTACCGCCTCGGCGGCCGAGCGCACCATGCCCTCGATTACCATCGTTGGCCAGGCCGAACAAGGCGCCACCACGGAAGGCAGCGGCTCCTACACGGCGCGCAGAATCACCCTCGGCAAGGGCGAGCAATCGATGAAGGACATGCCGCAATCGGTCAGCGTGCTGACACGCCAGCGCCTGGACGACCAAGGCATCACGGACTTGCGCGAGGCCGTCAACAACGTCACCGGCGTGGTGGGTGTGCATGGCGTGGGCCCGGGCGTGGTGATCACGGCGCGCGGCTTCCAGATCGACCAGTGGCAGTACGACGGCGTGCCGATCGACCGCAACACCTATGCGCTGGGTAACTGGGGCCAGGAAAACATGGTGATCTACGACCGCCTGGAAGTGCTGCGCGGCGCATCGAGCATGCTCGTTGGCACGGGCAGTCCGGGCGGCTCCGTCAACCTGGTACGCAAGCGTCCGACCGCCGCGCGCAGTGTCAGCATGACGGCGCGCGCCGGCTCGTGGGACCACTATGGCGCCCAGCTCGACGTCAGCAGCCCCTTGAACGCGGATGGCAGCCTGCGCGGACGCGCCATCGTCGATGAAGACGACACCCATTCCTTCATCGACCGGGTGTGGAGCAAGAACCGCACCCTGTACGCGGCGCTCGACTATGACCTGGCGCCCGCCACCACCGTGGGCCTGGCCGCCAGCCATGTCAAGGCCCACGGCCGCCCCACGTTCATCGGCCTGCCCCGCTACGCGGACGGTAGCGAACTGCCACTGCCGCGTTCTACCTTCACGGGTGCCGACTGGAACCGCAGCCAGGTGGAGCAAAGCACCGTCTACCTGGACCTGGAACACCACTTCAATACGCAATGGAGCCTGAAAGCCTCCGCGCTGGGCATGAATGAAAGCACCAGCTCCACGCACCAGCGCACGGCCTTCGCCATCAATCCCGACGGCAGCGGCGCGCGCTATGGCGACTTTTCCACCGATTTCGACAACCGCAAGCGCGGCATCGACGCCTTCGTGCGCGGTAAATTCGACGGCCTGGGAATCGCGCAGGAAGTCGTCGTCGGCGCCAGCTATGTCAGCCTCACGTCGAACGACCGCTATGCGCGTGCGTGGGAGCCGGGCGCGGATATCTTCCATATCAACCACCATCGCCCTTGGCAGGACTTTGACACCATCGCCGCGCGCCCAACAGGCGTCACCAGCACCAGCACCTATGACATGCGCCAGAAAGGCCTGTACGGCACCTGGAACGGCCAGCTGACCAGCAATCTGAAAGCCCTGCTTGGCGGGCGCTTCAACTGGTACGACTTCGTGTATGCCACGCCGGACGGCTATCGCGACACCACCAGGGTCGCGGCCAAGTTCACGCCATCAGTGGGCCTGATCTATGCATTGACGCCGCAATGGTCGGCCTACGCCAGCTATGCGGACGTGTTCCAGCCGCAGACGAACCACAATGTGGCTGGCCATACCCTCAAACCCATCACGGGCAGCAGCTACGAGGGCGGCATCAAGGGTGAACTGCTGGACGGCCGGGTCAACACCTCGCTGGCCGTGTTCCGCTACGACCACAAGGACCGCGCCGTCAACGACTACGCTGCCGGTTTCGCCTGCGATGGCTGGTACTGCTCGCGCGCCTCGGGCAAGGTGCGCAGCCAGGGCCTGGAAGCGGAAGTGGCCGGCGAAGTGGCGCGCGGCTTGCAGCTGTCGGCCGGCTACGCCTATACGACGACGACCTATCTCGACGATCCCGATAACAAGGGCGAGATCTTCTCGACCTGGACGCCGAAGCATATGCTGCGCCTGTGGTCCGGCTATACCCTGCCCGGCGAGTGGAGCAAGTTCAGTGTCGGCGCCGGCGTGAACATGCAAAGCCATACGGTCGATACCGAGCGTACCTTCAAGCTTGCCGGCTTCTCGATCTGGAATGCGCGCCTGGCCTGGCAAGCCACGCCGCAGGTGGCCCTGTCGGTCAACGTCAACAACGTCTTCGACAAACGCTACATCATCCCGGCCTACAACACCACCGGGTCGAATAACTACTATGGCGACCCGCGCAACGTGCAGTTCACGCTGAAGTACACACCGAAGTGGTAGGCTGACACCTTGCGGTGACGGAACAGGCGGGCCGGCATTCAGCCGTGCCCGCCTTTTTTTCGTTTTTTTTCGTTCAGTGCTAGGCTTGCATTCAAGAAAACATTCACAAAAAACCATGCCCCTATCGCTTCCCCTGTCCAGCGTGCCGCTGGCCCTGGCCCTGTACGCCAGTCCCGCCCTGGCCTTCGACGGCGACTATCAAACCAAGACGCCGTATGCGCCGCAGCAGGACCCGGCCACGTATGCCGCGCCCCCGGCCGGCTTCCAGCCCATCTACACGCAACTGGTGGCGCGCCACGGTGCGCGCGGGCTGACGGGCATGAAGAGCGACGCGGCCCTGTATGCGATGTGGCAGCAGGCCGCCGCGCAGGACGCGCTCACGCCCCTTGGATGCGAACTGGGCCCCGACATCCTGGCCCTGATGCGGGCGAATGCCTTGCTTGGGTATGGCGTGGCCGGCATCGAACGGCCCGGCTACGGCAATCTGTCGCAGACGGGCATCGAGGAACACCGGCAACTGGCCGTGCGCCTGCTGGCGCGCCTGCCCACCCTGTTTGCGCAAGTGGGGCAAGACGCCGCGACGGCGCCGCGCCAGCTCGTCACCATCCATTCCGGCGTGGACCGCGCGCGCGACAGCGCACGCTTTTTCACGCAGTCGCTGCTCGAGCATGCGCCAGCGCTCGCGCCGCTGATGTATCTGCCGCCGGCACCGGCACCGGCCCCGTATCCGCAGGAACGCACACCGGCCCCACAACCGGATGGCGTGAATCGTTTCCTGCTGTACGCGCACAAGCTGGCGCCGCAGACGGATTTTGTCGCTGATCGCGCCAACCCGTATTTCGCCACCTATGCCGCCAGCCAGGCCTACCAGCGCTACGAAAAGACCAAGCGGCTGGACACCCTGATAGCCCCCCCTGCCAGGCAGCCGGCAGCCGCCAAGCATGCGCGCCAGGTGCTGGAGCGCTTGTTCACGCCCGCCTTCCTCGCGCAGTTTAACGGCGGCGCCACCAGCTATGCGGATACGGGCAGCTACACGTTCACCAGCGCGGACGGCAAACTCAAGCGCACCCTGAAGGGCAGCGGCAAGACGGCCATCCGCAGCGTGAATGCGGCCGCCACGACGCTGTATCAGCTGTACGCCATTGCCGCCGGCATGCGCCACGAGGTGAAGGCCGATTTCAGCCGCTACATGCCGGCCGACGATGCGCGCTATTACGCCTCGGTGGCCGACCACGAGGATTTTTACAAGAAGGGGCCGTCCACCACGGACAGTGCCGGCGTCACCTGGCGCTTCGCCGTGGCGCTGCGCGAGGATTTTTTCAAGGAAGTCGATGCGCTGGCCGCAGGCGACCTGCGCCACGCGGCCAAGCTGCGCTTCACGCATGCCGAGATGATCATCCCGCTGGCTTCGGCCATGGGCTTGCAACAGGCGCTGCCGCCATCGGCCAGCTATGGTTATGACAATCATCCATGGCGCGGCCAGACCGTCTCGCCGCTGGCGGCCAACATGCAATGGGACGTGTACCGCAATGGCGATGGTCAGCTCATCGTGCGCCTGCTGTACAACGAAAAGGAAACGCCCTTCCAGGCATCGTGCGACAGTGCCCGCATCGCGCCGGGCAGCGTCTTCTATGACTACACGGGGCTGAAAGCCTGTTACGGCCACGCGGCGGCGCAATAAAAAAGCCGCCAGCTGGACAGCTGGCGGCTTGTGGGGCACTCACACGGGGAGCGCGTTTACTCGTTTATTGCCAGGCTTCCTTGCCTGCCCTCGGCTTGCCCACCATCAACAGCGCGCCCAGGGTCAGCACGGCTGCCAGCGACAGGTAATAGCCCACGTATTGCAAGCCATGATTGGTGGCCAGCCAGGTGGCGATGTACGGCGCCAGCGAGGCGCCCAGAATGCCCGCCAGGTTGAAGGTCAGCGAGGCGCCCGTGTAACGCACTTCGGGCGGGAACAGCTCGGACAGCATGGTACCCAGCGGTCCGTAGGTCATGCCCATCAGGCCCAGGCCGACAGCCATGAAGAGCGTCACTTCCCACGTCACGCCGGAACCGAACATCGGGGCCAGCACCAGGCCGAAGATGGCGATGGCGACGGAAACCCAGATCATGGTGGCACGGCGGCCGCGGCGGTCGGCCAGCACGGCCGAAAACGGAATCGTCAGGGCAAAGAACAGCACGGCGAACAGCTGCACGATGAGGAATTCCTTGCGCGTGAAGCCCAGCTTGGTCGTACCCCAGCTCAAGGCAAACACCGTCATCAGGTAGAACAGCACGAAGGTGGCCAGGGCGATGATGGTGCCCAGGAACAGCATGCGGCCATGCTGACGGAACACGGTGGCGACGGGCAGTTTGACGACTTCGTTCTTGTCGATGACTTTCTGGAAGTCCGGCGTTTCCGTGATCTTCAGACGCACGTACAGGCCGACAATGACCAGCAGCGCGCTGGCCAGGAAGGGGATGCGCCAGCCATAGCTGAAGAATTGCTCATCGGTCATGGTTTCGCTCAGCAGCAGGAAGATGCCGCCCGACAGGAAGAAGCCGATTGGCGCCCCCAGCTGCGGGAACATGCCGTACCAGGCGCGTTTGCCCGGTGGCGCGTTTTCCGTGGCCAGCAGCACCGCGCCGCCCCACTCGCCGCCCAAACCCAGGCCCTGGCCGAAACGGCACAGCGCCAGCAGCAATGGTGCCAGCGTGCCGATGGCGGCGTAGGTCGGCAGCAAGCCGATGATGACGGTGGAAATGCCCATGGTCAGCAAGGCTGCGACGAGGGTGGCCTTGCGGCCGATGCGGTCGCCGAAATGGCCGAACACGGCCGAACCGATGGGGCGGGCGAAGAAGGCGATGGCGAACGTGGCCAGCGACTGCAGCACGGCGGCCGACGGATCGCCGGCAGGGAAGAATAGTTTCGGGAACACCAGCACGGCGGCGGTGGCGTAGATATAAAAGTCAAAGAACTCGATGGTGGTGCCGATCAGGCTGGCGAACAGCACCGTGCCGGGGGAATTTTTCTTGGGGGGGGTGCTCATTTACTGCGCTCCTTGGGGAGGGTGTCTAAAGGCCATTCTCTGGATGTTTTTTCAGGCAGCAGCACAGCACGTTGTCTAGGCGCGTTGTTGGCATATCATAGCCGTGCGCGCCAGCGTTTGCCGCGCATTTGCTATTAAATTTGCAAACAAAAAACAACGGTTTTTGTTGCCGTAGCGAACTGCCGGCAACGCGCGCTAACGCGCTGTGATCAGTACTGATGTAGAGAAACAACGGTCGTGCGCCATCCGGTTACCCGGGGCACGGCAGGAAAGGCGTCAGGGGATGGGCGACGTGTATCAGGCCCGGCGTATCGCCAGGCATTCCGTACCAGACCCGCGCGTCGGCATCGCGGCATCGGTCATTTGTGGTGAATCCTTGCCTGCGGCCCCTCCGGGTGGAGCAGGCCGGCGATCATCGCGCTGCATCACTAAGGATGCGGTTGATCTTGCTGTAAGCGGCTTATCATACGCGCAGTGGTGCAGTGCGGCAAGATAATGTAAGCCCGTTAGGCCTCGATCAGGGCAAACGCCTTGCCGATCTCCGCGCTGTCGAGCGGGCGTACGAGGCGCACCACTTCCTGGCCGTCCTTGAGAAAGATCAAGGTCGGCCACAGTTTCACCCGGAATGAACGCCCCAGCGCGCGGCCGGACCCGTCTTCCACGCGCAGGTGCAGCACCTCGGGGTGTTGCGCAAATGCGGCGGCCAGCGGCGCCTGGGTGGCGCGGCAGTGGCCGCACCAGCCCGTGCCAAATTCCAGCAGGGCCGGCCCCGCCAAGGCGTCGATCTCGGCACGCGTGGGTTGCGCTACAGAATAAGTGTCGCTCAGCATGGTAACTCCTTGAGTCAAAATAAAAGCCCGCAAGGCGATTGTGCGCCATGCGGGCTTGCTGTGCTGTGCGCCAGGGCGCTTTACACGATCTTGACGCGCAGTTCGCCCAGGCCGTCGATGGCGCCCACCAGCGCGTCGCCGCGCTGCACGGCCGCCACGCCGGCCGGCGTGCCCGTGTAGATCAGGTCGCCTGGCTGCAGGGTGAAGTAGGTCGACAGGTCGGCGATGGTTTCGGCCACGTTCCAGATCAGCATGTCGATGCTGCTGCCTTGACGCAGTTCACCATTCACGTGCAGGGTGATGGCGGCATGGCTGACGTCGCCCGCCTGCGCGGCCGGGGTGATGGAACCGATGGGTGCGGAGTGCTCGAACGCCTTGCCCGTCTCCCAAGGACGGCCCTGCTTTTTCGCTGCGCCCTGCACATCGCGGCGCGTCATGTCCAGGCCTATCGCATAACCCCATACATGGCTCAGTGCATCGGCCACGCCGATATCGCTGCCGCCCTTGCCGATGGCCACCACCAGTTCCATCTCGTGCTGGAAATCCTGCGTTTGCGCCGGGTACGGCAGCTCGCCCGTCGTGCCCGCTGGCACGGGCAGCACGGCGTCGTTTGGTTTCATGAAGAAAAACGGCGCCTCGCGGCCCGTGTGGCCCATTTCCTTGGCGTGGTCGACATAGTTGCGGCCCACGCAATAGATGCGGTGGACAGGGAAAGTATCGACGCTGCCGGTGACGGGAACGCTGGGCTGGATGGCTGCGGGAATAACATACGGCATGAGGACTCCTGATCGGCACGATAAAAAGGCGGTGATGAAAAAGGGGACACCGCAGTGTCCCCCATTTTACGGCAACGTTACTTCAGCAGGCCCGAGCGGCTCGGGTCAGGCATGCGGATGGCAACGATGAAGGAAATCAGGCACATGATGGTCACGTACCAATAGAAATACTCTTCCACGTGCCAGGCCTTGAACTGCAGCGCCACGTATTCGGCCGAACCGCCGAACATGGCGTTGGCAACGGCATACGAGAGGCCCACGCCCAGCGCGCGCACTTCGACGGGGAACATTTCCGCCTTGATCAAGCCGCTGATCGACGTGTAGAAACTGATGATGGCCAGGGCGATGATGATCAGGCCGAACGCCGCGTACGGGCTGCTGATGTCTTTCAAGGCATGCATGATGGGCAACACGCACAGGGTGGCCAGGCCGCCGAAGAACAGCATCGAGGTGCGGCGGCCGATGCGATCGGACAGGGCGCCGAACACCGGTTGCAGAATCATGTACACCAGTAAGGCGCAGGTCATGACGGCGCTGGCCGTCTTGGTATCCATGCCGGCCGTGTTGACCAGGTATTTCTGCATGTAGGTGGTAAATGTGTAGAACACCAGCGAGCCGCCGGCCGTAAAGCCCAGCACGGTGATGAAGGCGCGCTTGTGCTTGAGCAAGCCGCGCAGGCTGCCCGCGTCTTTATCCTTGCGCTCGCTGGCGGTGGTCGTTTCCGTCAGGGATTTACGCAAGTTCAGCGACACCAGGGCCGCCAGGGCGCCGAAGACGAACGGGATGCGCCAGCCCCAGGCACGCAATTCTTCCAGGGTCAGCAATTGCTGCAAGACCACCAGCACCAGCAGCGCCAGCAGCTGCCCGCCGATCAGGGTCACGTACTGGAACGAGGCGAAGAAGCCGCGCTTGCCCGACTCCGACACTTCACTCATGTAAGTGGCGCTGGTACCGTATTCGCCGCCCACGGACAGGCCCTGGAACAAACGCGCCACGAGCAGCAGGAACGGGGCGAAGGCGCCGATGGTGTCATAGGTCGGCATGACGGCGATCATCAGCGAGCCGCCGCACATCATCAGCACGGAAATCATCATCGACTGGCGCCGGCCGTATTTGTCGGCGATGCGGCCGAACAGCCAGCCGCCCACGGGACGCATGAGGAAGCCGGCGGCAAAGATGCCGGCCGTCTGCAGCAGCTGCGTGGTGGGGTTACCGGAAGGGAAGAAGGCGTGCGAGAAATACAGCGCGCAGAACGAGTAAATGTAGAAGTCGAACCATTCGACCAGGTTACCGGAGGAAGCGCCAATGATGGCCTTGATGCGCTGCTGGGAAGTCAGCTGCGCAACGTCATGCGGAGTATCGTGGGATGTCATATCAATCTTCTTGTTCGTGTAAAAAAGCCAACGCCAGCCTGGTTGCCCGGGCTGGTTTTGCATCATACGCCCTTGATCAGGGTCAAAAAGGTGCCCGGCATACGCGTTAATACGTACTGCCGGCAAATTTTTTCGCCTGCGGACGCACAGGATCTAGACGCGTTCCAGCACCAGCGCAATCCCCTGTCCTACGCCGATGCACATGGTGCAAAGCGCATAGCGTCCACCCGTGCGGTGTAGCTGGTTGACGGCCGTCATCGCCAGGCGCGCACCGGACGCGCCCAGCGGATGGCCCAGGGCAATGGCGCCGCCGTTCGGGTTGACGCGCGGGTCGTCGTCGCGCAAGCCCAACTGGCGCAGCACGGCCAGGCCCTGCGCGGCAAACGCTTCGTTCAGTTCGATGACGTCGAAGTCGGCCAGGCTCAAGCCCGTCATGGCCAGCACTTTCAGGGTGGCGGGCGCGGGGCCGATGCCCATGATGCGCGGCGCCACGCCGGCCGTCGCCATGGCCACGACGCGCGCGCGCGGCGTCAGGCCAAAGCGGGCCGCGTTCGCCTCGTCGGCCAGCAGCAGCGCCGCCGCGCCATCGTTGACGCCGGACGCGTTGCCGGCAGTAATCGTGCCGTCGGCGCGCACGACGGGTTTCAATTTGGCCAGGGTGTCCAGGGTGGTGGCGCGCGGATGCTCGTCGCGGGCGACAACGATGGGATCGCCCTTCTTTTGCGCGATGCTGACGGGGCAGATTTCGCTGTCGAACACGCCCGCCTGCTGCGCCGCCAGCGCTTTCACCTGGCTGGCCAGGGCGAACGCATCCTGGTCAGCGCGGCTGATGCAAAACTCGACGGCCACGTTTTCCGCCGTTTCCGGCATCGAATCGACGCCATACTGGGCCTTCATCAAGGGGTTGATGAAGCGCCAGCCGATGGTCGTGTCTTCCATTTTCATGCCGCGCGAAAAAGCGCTGTCCGCCTTGCCCATGACAAACGGTGCGCGGCTCATGCTTTCCACGCCGCCGGCGATCAGCAAGCCCGCTTCGCCGCTCTTGATGAAGCGTGCCGCGCTGCCGATGGCGTCCAGGCCCGAACCGCACAAACGGTTCAGGGTGGCGCCCGGCACGCTGTCGGGCAAGCCGGCCAGCAAGGCGGCCATGCGCGCCACGTTGCGGTTGTCCTCGCCAGCCTGGTTGGCGCAGCCGTACAGCACGTCGGTGACGGCCGTCCAGTCCACGTTCGGGTTGCGCGCCATCAAGGCACGGATGGGCACGGCGCCCAGGTCGTCGGCGCGCACGCCGGCGAGTCCACCGCCATAGCGGCCGAATGGGGTGCGCTGCGCGTCGCAGATATAAGCGTGGGTCATGTTCTTTCCTCCAAGAAAGGGTATCGAGTGTAGATGGTGAATTAGCGGGCGTCCCTCAGCGGCACGGCCGTCAAGGCTTGCAGCTGCGCAAAGCTCAAGCCATCGACCAGCTCGACGACGGCGGCGCCGGCGTGGGACAGGTCAATCACGGCCAGGTCGCTGTAGATGCGGCTGACGCAGGCTATGCCCGTCAGCGGATACGAGCACGCCTGCACCAGCTTGCTTTCACCCGTCTTGGTCAGCAAATCCATCATGACCCAGGTCTTTTTCGCGCCGATGGCCAGGTCCATGGCCCCGCCCACGGCGGGAATGGCATCTCGGTCACCCGTGTGCCAGTTGGCCAGGTCGCCCGTGGCAGAGACTTGAAAAGCGCCCAGTACGCAGATGTCCAGGTGGCCACCGCGCATCATGGCGAAGCTGTCGGCATGGTGGAAATAACTGCCGCCCGCCAGCAGGGTGACAGGCTGTTTGCCCGCGTTGATCAGGTCATAGTCTTCCTCTCCAGGCGCGGGTGCCGGGCCCATGCCGATCACGCCGTTTTCGCTGTGCAGGATGATGTCCGCGCCAGCCGGCAAGTGATTCGCCACCAGCGTCGGCAAGCCGATGCCCAGGTTCACCACGGCACCCTCATGGATGTCGGCCGCCACGCGGGCCGCCATGTGATCTCGATTCCATTTATTCATTGTGATATTCCTCAGGCAGCTTTGAAGCCGGCAGGGCCGGTGGCCGTGCGCGGCACTTGCACGATGCGCTGCACGAACAGGCCCGGCGTGATGACGTGCTCGGGATCGATGCTGCCCAGTTCGGCAACCTCGTGCACGGAGGCAATGCTCACTTTCGCGGCCATGGCCATGACGGGGCCGAAGTTGCGCGCCGTCTTGCGGTAGGTCAGATTGCCCCAGCGGTCGCCCTGCTCCGCCTTGATCAGCGCGAAATCGGCGTGGATGGGCGACTCGAATACATACATGCGCCCGTCGATCTCGCGCGTTTCCTTGCCCTTGGCCAGATCCGTGCCATAGCCCGTGGGGGTGAAGAAGCCGCCAATGCCGGCGCCGGCGGCGCGGATACGCTCGGCAAGGTTGCCCTGGGGCACCAGTTCCAGTTCCAGCTTGCCCGCGCGGTACAGCGCGTCAAAGACGTGGGAATCGGCCTGGCGGGGGAAGGAGCAGATGATCTTGCGCACCTGCCCGTTTTTCAGCAGGGCGGCCAGGCCCGTATCGCCATTGCCCGCGTTGTTGTTGACGATGACGAGGTCGCGGGCGCCCTGGGCGATCAAGCCGTCGATCAGCTCGGCCGGTTGGCCCGCGCCGCCGAAGCCGCCAATCATGACGGTGGCGCCATCGTGGATATCGGCCAGCGCCTCAAGGACGCTGGAACGCAGTTTGTCGATCATTGCTGTCTCCTACAAATCAAACACACCATCAATTTGTTCGTATAACGAACAAATATTCGTATTTAGAACTTATTCGTGAGAATATGCCTGATCGGTGCGCTTGTCAATTTGCCGTTTTCACCAGCGCCATGGCTATAATTGCCACCTTGACCCATTGGAATTGCCATGACCGCACGCAGCAGCACGCCCGTTTCCGCCGAAGAACTCCCCGATGCCGACGGCGCGCCGCGTCCCGGCGACAGCTATGTGCAATCGTTTGCGCGGGGCCTGGCCGTGCTGCGCAGCTTTGGCGCCGACGCGCCGCGACAAACCCTGAGCGAAGTGGCGGAGCGGGCGCAGCTGACGCGCGCGGGCGCGCGGCGCATCCTGCACACCTTGCTGCATCTCGGTTATGTGGAAGCGGATGGACGGCTGTTCCGCCTGACGCCCAAGGTGCTCGACCTCGGCTACGCCTATCTGTCGTCCTTGCCCGTCTGGACAAAGGCGCAGCCGCTGCTGGAAGAGCTGATGCACACCGTGCGCCAGTCGTGCTCGGCCACCGTGCTCGACGGCGACGACATCGTCTATGTCGTGCGCCTGTCCGCGCACCGCACCATGTCGATCAACCTGGGCATCGGCAGCCGATTACCCGCGTACTGCACCTCGATGGGCAGAGTGTTGCTGTCGGGCTTGCCGCCCGAGATGTTGCGCGAACGGCTGTCGACAATGGCGCTGCTGAAGATCACGCCGGCGACCAAGGTCGATATCGACGTCCTGATGGAGGAAATTGCGCAAGTGCGGCGCCAGGGCTGGTGCCTGGTGCAGGAAGAACTGGAGCAGGGCTTGATCGCCCTGGCCGCGCCCGTGTTCGACCGGGCCGGCAAGGTGGTGGCGGCGATCAACGTCAGCGGCCAGACGGCGGGGCCGTCCGTAGCGCATCTGCTGGAACACAGCTTGCCGAAACTGCTCGATACGGCAAGCCGGGTCAGCGCCCTGGTGCGGGTGCAGCAGTGATTATTTTTTAAACTTCGCGCACGGGTCCGGGCGCGGTTGCGCCGGCATCGTTTGCGTCAGGTCGAACGTGCCCTTGTAGCCGCTGCCGCCCTGCTCCAGGTAGCCGATGCTGCGCATGTTCAGTTGCGGGTCGGCCAGCTTCAGCCAGCGGGGCACGCCGATGTCCTTGCGCACATGCTCATTGCCGGCGATCAGCACCACGTCGCGCGGCGCCTGGTCGCGGATCAGCTTGGCCATCCAGATATCGCGCGCCACCTGGGCGTTGACGACACCTTTGATCATCATGTCGGGCAGCATATTGCAGCGGGCCGCCTGGACTTCCTTCTGTTGCCCTTCCAGAATATCGGCCGGTACGGGCGCGGCCAGGTAAGTGGCGACCATGGCCGGCGGCATGGCCCATTGGATGCCGTCGCGCACGATGCGCGAGGCATCGGCCGGCGACAAATTGCCTGCGACCAGGGTCAGCTGGTAGCTGATGACGAGGTCCAGCACGGGCCGGTACAAGGCCCAGTCCCAGCGCGGCTGTTCCATCACGCGGATGATGCAATCGGGGTCGGCGCAATCGCGCGCGGCGCGCGTCAGCAAGGCCTGGTTTTCGCGGTCGAACTGTTCCATGACAATCACGGGACGCCAGCCAGCCGCCAGGCGGCGCTGCAACTCTGCGACGCGCAAGCGCTGGCCTTGTGCATTGTCATGCACTTCCCCCAGCAGCAACACTTGTGGATTAGGCAAGGTGTCAGCCACGGGCGCGGGAGCGGGCGGCGCTTCCTTCTTCAGCAAGCTGCCGCAGGCGGCCAATGCCAGCACGCTGCACAGTAGGGCGGCGCGCGTGCCGGCGCGGAAAATCACGGTCTTCATGTAAGCGGGTATCCAAAGTGGCGATGCGCCAGATTGTACCGTCTCAGGCCGGCGCGGGTAGCTTGCGGCGCTCCAGCACCTCAAACAGGGCCATGCCGGCCAGCATGGCGGCGACAAAAATCCAGGCCTTCGGCTGGCCCGCCAGCAGGGAGACGAGGGCGGGGCCGGGACAAAAACCGGCGATACCCCAGCCCGCGCCAAAGGCCAGGCTGCCCAGCAGCAAGCGCCGGTCGATGCGCCGCGACGCCGGCAATTGCATGGGCTCGCCCAGCAGCGCCGTGCTGCGCCGGCGCGCCAGCCAGAAGGCGGGCATGGCCACGCCGATGGCGCCGCCCATCACCAGCGCCAGCGATGGATCCCAGGCGCCGGCCAGGTCGAGGAAACCGAGCACCTTGGCCGGGTTGCCCATGCCGGAAACGATCAGGCCCAGTCCAAAGACTAGGCCGCTCAACAGGGAAAGGATCAGCTTGCTCATAAGCTTGCTCACAGATGGCGCAACAGATAGACGGTGAGGAAACCGGCCGCCATGAAGGCACAAGTGGCTGCCAGCGAACGGGGTGACAGGCGCGACAGACCGCACACGCCGTGGCCGCTGGTACAGCCGGCGCCATAGCGCACACCCACGCCCACCAGCAAGCCCGCCACGATCAGCCCCGTCGTGCCCGCCTCGATCTGCACGGGCGGCAAGGCTTGCCACAGCGAATACAGTACGGGCGTGCCGATCAGACCGGCAAGAAAAGCGATACGCCAGCCCAGGTCGCCACTGCGCGGGCGCAGCAAGCCGCCGAGGATGCCGCTGATGCCGGCGATGCGGCCGTTAAACAGGATCAATAGCGCAGCCGCCAGGCCGATCAGCATGCCGCCCGCCAGCGACGCCCACGGCGTAAAGTTCTGCCAAGCAATATTCATGACGAGCCTCAGTCTGCTTCGTCGTTGAACGGGGGGCGCGGCGCGCAAAATTGCGCATACAGCACTTGCAGCACGGCCAGCACGGGTGCGCTGGCAACGCGGTAATAAATCTGTTTGCCGTCGCGCCGCGTGGCCACCAGCATCTCTTCGCGCAGCACGCCCAGTTGCTGCGACAGGGTCGGCTGGCCTATGCCCACTTTTTGCTCGAGGTCGCTGACGCAATGCTCGCCCTGAGATAGCTGGCACAGCAGCATCAGGCGATCGGCATTGCCCATGGCCTTGAGCAGCGAGCTGGCCTTATAGGCCGAGCCACGCATGGCATCGAGGTTGTACTCGGCGTGTTGTGTTGCGACTGTCTCCATCTTGCCCTCCCACAGGCGGTCATGTTGTGCATCATGCGATAAACAATATACTAATCAATATATTGTTTTTCTGCTGGCGATTCGCACAAAAAAACAACAGTGTTTTTTCAGCGATAGCGTGCTCATGCAAAGTGTGAGGCAACGATAGTTTTCGCGCTATCAAAATGATAAATATTCGTAATTTAAAGCAAATATACGTAGCAAAATTGCCACGATTTGTGATGTAATAATATCTCGTCAGAAAAATCGTGATACGCCCCCGTACAGGCGCATTGTCCGTCCAAGCGCATGCCGGTTTCGGCCGCGCCGCACGGTGAACCAGGGAGTCAAAGATGAAGATACTTCAGTCGCTATGCATGACCATGCTGACGCTGTCGGCCAGTGCAGGGAATGCGGTGGCAATCGGAGCTGACACGCCAGGCAACCCGCACACAGTAAACGCCCAGGTCGTGAGCGACGACAGTTTCGGCTTCAATAACACTGCGGACAATCCCGGCTGGGAAACACCGGACTTGCCGTATGCGCGCCTGCTGGCGCAGAGCACGACGCTCAATGCGCCCCCGCGCTGGCGCAGCGCCGGTGCGCGCCAGGGCGCACTGCCGCCGCCCACCGCCACCAACACCCCTGCCGTACAACACGCGAACGTGCCGCCGCCCGTACCCGAAGCGAGCATGGTCTCGATGTTACTGGTGGGACTGGGTTTACTGGCCTTCAGCATACACGGTGAAAAACAGGAAAAATTCGATGGCTGACCCATTCCGGCGGCCAATACCGCTGCCATAAAAAAATTCCGCCTTGTGCGGAATTTTTTTTGGCTGCTTCACCTGCAACATCTCACTTGTTGAGCAAGCGGCAAACTCTTTCGATATTGCCCACAGGAATACCAGACTTCAGGGCGCGCGCGATGCAGCCCGCCTTGTCAGGTCCCGAGGCAGACATGAGCACGAAGGCCGTGCCCACGGCGCTGACGGCGACCAGCAGGATCAGCACGCCCTTGACGATATCCCAGTTCATGGCGCCTCAGCAATGTCATACGTGAAATCATAATAATGCTTGCCATCTTCGATGCGGATGGCCAGGCTGCCCGACAGCCCTTGCAACTGGCCAGTGCCCGTGTCGGGTACCACGCTGACGGACAAGCTGGGCGTGCCACGCGCCATGCTGCCACTGTGCTGCAGGTAAAAACTGCCGTGACGCCCGTTCAGGGTGCCTTCCAGCCGTTCCAGCGCCACATAGCCGGCTGAACCTGCCACGGCGGCGCGTACGCTGAGCATCTCGCCCTGCGCGCTGGCCTCGAGGGCGCCGTAGTAGCGCTTGGCTAACGACAAGCGTCCCAGCCCCGACTGCGCAGCAGTGTCCGAGAGGGTTTCCGGGGTGATGGTGACGTCGAACGCACCTGAAATGGTAGGCATCATTACTCCTTGGAAAATGACGATGTGGCGGTCGGATCGGGCCCGTTCAGCAGCGCAAGCAATTTTTGCATGGTGGCCCAGTTGCGCGAGGTGACGCCATCGCCCAACACGACACCCAGTGCCGCCACCACCTTGCTGGCCAGCACGCCCTCGGGGCACCAGGCATACGCGGCCCATCGCCCCAGCGCCAGCGCTTCCGGCTGCCACGGCCGCTGCAAGAGCGGCGCCAGGCGCTGGACATCGGCCGGATTGTTCAGCACCAAGGTCAGCAAGCGGGCCGCATCGGCCGCGGGCGCCAGGGTATTTTGTTCGATCAGTTCGGCAAACTGGGTGGCCGACAGCACCGTCACCCTGGCCGCCACGCCCAGTTTCAGGACCAGCGCTTCCTCGATGCGGGCGGCGGCCTCGGCCGGCGCCACCGCCCCCCCGTCATATACGGCGTTGCCGCTGTTGAGTACCGTGCGTACCTGCGTAAAACCCAGGTCGCCCAGCAACTTGCGCAGGTCGGCCATGGCCACGCGCTTGGCGCGGCCCACATTGATCCCGCGCAGGAGCGCCACTTGCTGAGTGTTTTCTAGCTGTGCCATGTCTCTTCTCCTTGCCTACGCAGGGCTGCTGCTTTCCGGCAACGGCGTCACCATGGGCAGGCGCAGCAGGAATGTCGCGCCCTGTCCCAGCGTGCTGCTGACGGTGATGGTGCCGCCAAACTGCTTGGCAATCAAGTTGAATACGATATTCAAGCCCAGGCCCGTACCGCCCTGTCCCCGCCGCGTAGTGACAAACGGGTCAAACACACGGTCGAGCATGTCGGGCGCAATGCCGCGGCCGTTATCGCGCACCTGCATGGAGATCCACTCGCCGTCGCGACGCACGTCAATATGGATGTTGCCGGCCGTGTCCGCGTCGAACGCGTGCTCGACACAGTTCAAGACCAGGTTCGTCAGCACCTGCGCCAGCGCACCCGGATAGCTGTCGAGTATGATGTCAGCCGGGCAATCAATATCGATGCTGATGCGCGTCTTTTTCAAGGTCGGCTGCAGGCTCGAGATCACTTCACCAATATAGTCGCGCAATTCGAACAAACGGCGCGCCTCGCTGACCTGGTCGACGGCAATCTGCTTGAAGCTGTGGATCAGGTGCGCGGCGCGATAGGCATTGTTCATGATCAGCCGCGCGCTCTCGCCGGCCGTTTCCAGGTAGCGCACGATATCGGTTTTCTTCACGCTGCCGCCGGCCACCGCTGCGCTGAGGTGATCGGTGGCTTCCTTCAGCACCGAGGCGCTGGTCAGCGCGATGCCGACCGGGGTGTTGATTTCATGCGCCACGCCAGCCACCAGGCTGCCCAGCGAAGCCAGGCGTTCCGACTGCAGCAACGATTCCTGCGCGCGGCGCAGCTCGTCCATCGCCTGCGCCGTTTCCTGCTGCGAGCGGCGCGCCATGTCTTCCGCCTCGCGGCTGCCCTCGATGATGGACTTGAGCTTGCGCTGCACGGCATTGAAGCCGCGGATCACGTCACCCAGTTCATCGCGCCGGTTTTCCGGCAGCTCTTCGACCTCGTCGCTGCCGCGCGTGGCCAGGTCGAACAAGCCGTCGCGCAACTGCTTCAAGGGCCCGAAGACGATGCGCAGGCTCAGCGCCAGGGCGCCCACCAGGATGATGTCAAGCAGCAACACTTCCAGGACCTTGCGCCGCACTTCGCCGCGCAGGGCCGCATCGATCTGCGCGCGGCTGAAATTGACGATGACCTTGCCGACGATTACCGGTTTACCGCCCGTGGCCGCCGCCACGGCATCGCGGAACACCAGCGGCGCCTCAACGGGCGTGCCGCCCATGGCCACATCGGAGGTCAAAGGCACCAGAGTGCCGGCCGCGTCGCGTACTTCGCCCGCGAACAGGCCCACGGAGGCGTCGTAGACACGGATGCCGACCAGTTCCGGCGGCAGCATTTCAGCCGCGACAATACTGTCGACCTTGGATTTATCGAGATCCCACAGGGCCGAAGGCAAGCTCGTCTGCAAGCGCGTGAGCACGCCGCTGCGCAAGCGCGCGCTGCCCGATTCGAGTTCCTGACTCAGTGTATATTGGGTGTAGCTGCCAGAAATGCCGAGCACCAAGGTGACGATCACGACAAAAAGCAGGGTCAGCCGGACTTGGATACTCACCATCGATCAACACTCCCCGGGCCAGGCCTGCCGCCGGCCCGCGGCGCGGGCGCAGATACGTCAACGGACTTCAGCCTGAATCAAATGTACGGTATGACCTGCTTATTGGCAAGATTTACAGCATCCCCGTTTTAACAGGGCTTTGATACAGCTTGAGACATTGCGTCATGGCAATGGTAATATCCCGCAATCATCTAAGGAGTCGTCATGGCGGTCTTGCATCAACATCTACCCCTTGAACAAGTGCGTCCTGGCATGGTCTTGTCGGATGTCTTGCTCGACGCGCATGGACAAGTGCTGTTGCCACAAGGGGCGGTACTGACGGAAAACATGCTGTCCCTGATGCCGCGCCACGGCATCGACATGCTGCCGATTCAGGCGCCGCCGCCCTCGCCGGAAGAAGTCGCAGCACAGCAAGCGCTCCACAGCGCGCGGCTAGCCCATCTGTTCCGCAAGCATGATCCGGACGATCCCGAGGACGTGGCCACCGCATTGCTGCGCAGCTATGTCACGCAATACCGCCTGGGCACGGGAGGCGCGGCATGAGCAAGCAGCTGACACTCGACGATATCGTCGCCCACCTCGATGACCTGCCTTCGCTGCCCGCCGTCGTCATGGAGTTACTCAACAGCATAGACCAGGAAGACGTCGATATTTCCGTGCTGGCGAAAAAAGTCTCATACGATCAGGCGCTGACGGCGAAAACCTTGCGCCTGGCCAATTCCTCGCAATATGGCTTGCAGGTGAAGGCCACCACCATTCAGCAGGCGATCACTTACCTGGGCTTCCAGACCACACGCAGCCTGATCACGTCGGCCGCCATCACGGGCTGCTTCCCGGAAGGTCGCTGCCCCGGCTTCGACGACAAGGCCTTCTGGCGCCATTCGGTAGCGACTGCCGCTTGCGCCAAGGCGCTGGCGCGGCAGATCCGCTTCAACCAGGATTACGCCTTCACGGCCGGCTTGCTGCATAACATCGGTCGCCTGGTGCTGGTCAGCAGCTTTCCCGCACAATACGCGCAAGTCATCGTGCACCAGGCGGCGCACGATTGCAGCCTGCTTGAAGCGGAGCAGGCCGTGCTGGGCGTAGACCACGTGCAAGCAGGCGTGGCACTGGCCGAGCACTGGAATTTTTCCGACACCATGCGCCTGGCGCTGGCCAACTACCTGCAGCCGGAAACGCCGGGGGCAGGCTTCCTGGCAGCGCTGATCCACGTGGCCAATGCCATCGTCTGCGCACTCGACCTGGCGCAGGCGGGCGACGACATGGTGCCGCGGGTCTCGACGGTGGCCTGGGATGCGCTGGGCCTGGGCGAAGAAACCTATCTGCAGCTATTCCGCGAAACGGAGTTGCGCTACGACGAAATCACCTCGGCACTGCTGAGCTAAACGCCGCACCAAATGCCAACGGCTCTCGCCGCGAAGCGAAAGCCGTTATGGGTACTGCGGTGTGTCCATGCCGCCCGGTCCACGCCAGCCTGTTGCCGCCAGCAATGACGCAAGCAGCACAGTCAGCGTGCAACCGCCACATCAGTGCGCGTAATTCGATTCTTGCGCATCGCCGCGGTCTTCCGCTTTTGGACGGCCCTGGGCGTCGGACAGACGATACTTGGTGCGGCGATCGCCCATCAAGTCGCGCAGGTCACGGATGCTCATGCCCGTCACTTCGTGCATGCGGATCAGCAGCGAGGCGCCGACCGGCAAGCGGTGGTGACGGATCTTGCTGATGACGGGTGGTGCCACTTCGAGCAGGCGCGACAGGGCTGCGTCGTTCTTCAGCTGCATCTTGCTCAGCAGAATATCCAGCAGGTGATTCGGGTTGTAACTCTCTTGCGATGCTAATGCATGATGTGTCATGATTTTTCCTCGTCTAGTGAATGTTGAAAGAATGCCGATATGAACTTAAGGCTGGCTTAGAGTGTTTAAAGAAACGTCTTTCCATCGGATTCAGCCCTCCCATCTTGTTGCACTGCCCGCACAGGACTCGCACAGCCACGTCCAGCCAACGTGCACAGCTTGCCGCGTGAGTAAAAGCACTGCAATCCACCAAAATGAATTGCATATAAAACAATATACCAGTCCAAACACGCCGCATCTGCGCCTCGCGCAAACTTCCTGATTGTTAAATATCAATCAAGCTGCTGGTTGGCTAGCCAACGATGCTATTTCAACACATTAGGATGCCAGCGGGCGCACACAAGGCTTTGCAGCAACTTGTTACAAATCAATGGTGTCCCACAGCAATAAATGCTTTACGGCATCGCCGTGCCGGGCGCCGTATTCACGCTGCAATCTTGTCGGCAAGGTCAGTGCGGCATGGCCCGTCCCGGCGATTTACGCTAAACTATGGCCTGAACTTGCAGCGAGCCTGCCACCGGGCAGCCAGAGGTGCCCGGCCGGTCATCCAGCGCCTCCCGCCCAGAGCGGCGCACGGCGCAAGCCCCCTGCCCAGCTTATTTGCCGCCACACTTATTTGCCCCACTTATTTGCCGCCACATTTACCGATAAGCACCCGACTCCATGCAGAAAAAAGTATTCATTAAAACCTTCGGCTGCCAGATGAACGAGTACGACTCGGACAAGATGGCCGACGTGCTGGGCGCCTCCGATGGCCTGGTGCGCACCGACACGCCGGAAGATGCCGATGTGATCTTGCTCAACACCTGCTCCGTGCGCGAAAAAGCGCAGGAAAAAGTGTTTTCCGACCTGGGCCGTCTGCGCGAGCTGAAACTGGCCAAGCCGCACCTCTTGATCGGCGTGGGCGGCTGTGTGGCCTCGCAGGAAGGCGACGCCATCGTCAAGCGCGCGCCGTATGTCGACATGGTCTTCGGCCCGCAAACCCTGCACCGTCTGCCGCAAATGATAGCCCTGCGCCGCACCAGCGGCGCCTCGCAGGTGGACATCAGCTTCCCGGAAATCGAAAAGTTCGACCACATGCCGCCGGCCAAGGTGGACGGCGCTTCGGCGTTTGTTTCCATCATGGAAGGCTGCAGCAAGTATTGCAGCTATTGCGTCGTGCCCTACACGCGCGGCGAGGAAGTGTCGCGCCGCTTCGAAGACGTACTGACGGAAGTGGCGGGCCTGGCCGCCCAGGGCGTCAAGGAAATCACCCTGCTGGGGCAGAACGTGAACGCCTACCGTGGCGTGATGGAAGGCGGAGACATTGCCGACTTCGCCCTGCTGCTCGAATACGTGGCCGACATTCCCGGCATCGCGCGCATGCGTTTCATCACCAGCCACCCGAAGGAATTCACGCAGCGCCTGATCGACGCCTATGCGAAGATCCCGCAACTGGTCGACCATTTGTACCTGCCGGCCCAGCACGGTTCCGACAAGATCCTCGGCGCCATGAAGCGCGGCTACACGGCCCTGGAATACAAGTCCATCATCCGCCGCATCCGCGCCGTGCGCCCGAACATGGCCATTTCGTCTGACTTCATCGTCGGTTTCCCTGGCGAGACGCAAGCCGATTTCGACGCCATGATGAAGCTGATCGCCGACGTGGGGTTTGACAACAGCTACAGCTTCATCTTCAGCAAGCGCCCCGGCACGCCGGCCGCCAGCCTGGAAGACGACACGCCGCACGAAGTTAAACTTGCTCGGTTACAACAACTGCAAGCTGCCATCGACGCCAACACGCGCAAATACAGCCTGGCCATGGTGGGCAGCGTGCAAACCATCCTCGTCGAAGGCCTCTCGAAGAAGGACACGATAGCGCGCGAGCTGCAAGGCCGCACGGAAAACAACCGCGTGGTTAATTTCGACGCCGGCCCGGACGCGCTGCAACTGCTCGGCCAACTGGTCGACGTGCGCATCACAGAAAGCCATTCCTACACCCTGCGCGGCGAACTCGTCGCCAGCGCCCCCGCATTGAAAAGAGCCAGTTGAAAACCAAAGCCCCGATACAGCCGCATTACTTCATCCCCGAGCCGCTGGACAACACGCGCCTGGCGCACTTGTGCGGACCGCTCGATGAAAACCTGCGCCAGATTTCCGCCGCCCTCGACGTGACGATCTTCCGCCGCGGCGAGAAATTCATCGTCGGCGGCAGCAATGCCGAGCGGGCCGTGGAAATCCTCGATCAGTTCTACGCCATCGCCAACAAGGTCGTGCCGCTGGAAGAAGTGCAGCTGGCCCTGGTGGAGCAGCGCGCGGGGCTGTCCGCCGCCTCGGAACACCACGCCAACGCGCCCATCAGCACCTTCGTGGAGCCGGACATCGCCAGCCCCGTGCTGAAAACCCGCCGCAGCGACCTGCGCGGGCGCACGCCGCACCAGATCGCCTACCTGCGCGACATCCTCGAACACGACATCAGCTTCGGCGTGGGCCCGGCTGGCACGGGTAAAACCTATTTGGCCGTTGCCTGCGCCGTCGACGCGCTCGAACGCGACGCCGTCAAGCGCATCATCCTGACGCGCCCCGCCGTCGAAGCGGGCGAGCGCCTGGGCTTCCTGCCTGGCGACCTGGCGCAAAAGGTCGACCCCTACCTGCGCCCCCTGTACGATGCGCTGTACGATTTGCTGGGCTTTGACCGCACGCAAAAGCTGTTTGAAAAACAGGTGATCGAGATCGCCCCGCTGGCCTACATGCGCGGACGCACCCTGAACCACGCCTTCGTCATCCTCGATGAAGCGCAAAATACCACCGTCGAACAGATGAAGATGTTCCTGACGCGCATCGGTTTTGGCAGCAAGGCCGTGGTGACGGGCGATGTGACCCAAGTCGACCTGCACAAGAGCCAGACGAGTGGCCTCATCGACGCCGTGCACGTGCTCAAGGATGTGCGCGGTATCGGCTTCACCCAATTTAACAGCACCGACGTGGTGCGCCATCCGCTGGTCGCGCGCATCGTCGATGCCTATGAAACGGCGCAGGCGGCCGGCGCCAACGCCGCCCAGTTACTCCCCCTGATCAAACCAGCAGCCGCCAAAAATGTCCGAAAAAAATAAACTGTCCTTGTCCGTACAATACCCGGACGCCCGCCTGGAAAGCCTGATCACGCGCCCCAAAGTGCGCCGCTGGGTCAAGGCGGCCCTGTTCGCGCCTGCCGAATTCACCATCCGCTTCGTCGATGCCGAAGAAGGCCGCAGCCTGAACCGCGACTACCGCGAAAAGGACTACGCCACCAATGTGCTGACCTTCGCCTACAACGAAGGTGAAGAGTTGGCTGACGACGAGCCGACGCGCGCCGACATCATCCTGTGCACGGACGTGCTGGAAAAGGAAGCGACCGAGCAAAAGAAGAGCGTGGAAGAACACACGGCCCATTTGATCGTGCACGGCGTGCTGCATGCGCAGGGCTACGACCACATGGATGACGAGGAAGCCACCGAGATGGAGGGCCTGGAGACGGAAATCCTCGCGAAACTCGGCATCACCGACCCGTACAAGGAGTAAGACCATGGGAACCTGGGCCACCGACGCCTTCGGCAACGACTACGCCATGGATTGGGCGCAGGATCTGCACGAATACAAAACCCTGGAATTGGTCGAGACCACGCTCGACAATGTCATCGACAGCACGGAAGCGGAGCTGGAAGCGCCGTTCGCCGCCGAGGCGCTGGCCGCGCTGGAAGTGATCGCGCGTCTTCTGGGCAAACCGGGCGAGGACGACCCGGCCACCGCGGAAGTGGACGAATGGGTAGCCGCCTGCAAGAAGAAAGTCACGCCGCTTCTGCAGGAAAAAGCGCGCCTGGCGTTCGACAAGATCGTGGCCGAGTCGTCGGAACTGCGCCAGCTATGGCAGGACAGCGAGCATTTCGCCGACTGGCAGGCCGACGTGCTGGATTTGCGCACGCGCGTGCTGGGCCAGGACGCCTGAAACGTCGGGCAACGGTACACTTCAGCGTATTAAATTTGCATCAAAAGCGGGGAAATCCGGTATTCCCCCACTTTTGGTGTATCCTATATCCCTTCGCAACAACGGCTCACGCCTCCTATGCCCGAGCACCCTAGTGGCGTCAGAACTGACGTCAAGCCCCACCGGTCACTGTTTGAACGCCTGACCGCACTCATTTCCCCCGAGCCAGAGAACCGTGCAGAATTGCTCGATGTTCTACACGATGCGCATGAACGCAAGCTGATCGACGCCGACGCACTGTCGATGATCGAAGGCGTGTTCCAGGTATCGGATCTCTGTGCGCGCGACATCATGATTCCCCGCTCGCAAATGGATGTCATCGACATCAGCAAGCCGATCGAGGAATGGATGCCGGAAGTCCTGTCCACTGCCCACTCGCGCTTCCCCGCGATTGAAGGCGAGCGCGACAAGGTCATCGGCATCCTGCTGGCGAAAGATTTGCTGCGTTATTACGCAGAAGAAACTTTCGACGTCCGCGACATGCTGCGCCCCGCCATCTTCATCCCCGAATCGAAACGCCTGAATGTGCTGCTGCGCGATTTCCGCGCCAACCACAATCACATGGCCATCGTCGTCGATGAATACAGCGGCGTCGCCGGCCTGATCACCATCGAAGACGTGCTGGAACAGATCGTCGGCGATATCGAGGACGAATACGACTTTGACGAAGCCGAGGACAATATCCTCTCGCTCAAGGAAGGCCAGTTCGGCCCCCGCTGGCGGGTCAAGGCGCTGACCGAGATCGAACAGTTCAACGAAGAAGTGGGCAGCCACCTGGTGGACGACGACGTCGACACCATCGGCGGCCTGGTGTCAAAGTACCTGGGCCGCATGGCGCACAAGGGCGACATCTTCGACCTGGGCAATCTGCGCTTCGAGGTGCTGCGCGCCGATGCGCGCCAGGTGCACGTGCTGCTCGTCGAACGCCTGCCCAACGTACCGGAACTGGAACTCTGACATGCGCGTGCTGTAAATGCGTTTCAGACGCCTGGATCCCAACGCCCCCGCCAAACCGCCCCGCAGTACGTGGGCGCGCATGCTGACTGCCGCCATCGCCGGCGCCGTCGCCGTGCTGGCGTTCGCCCCTTTCGGCTACTGGCCATTGCAAATCCTCAGCCTGGGCGTGCTGTTCTACCAGGTGCTGCGCGCCTCGGACGTCAAGGCAAGCGCGCTGATCGGCTGGGCCTATGGCTTCGGCTGGTGCGCGGCCGGCACGCACTGGCTGTACATCTCCATGCACCGCTATGGCGACATGGCCGCGCCGCTGGCCGTCATCGCCGTGGGCCTGCTGGCCCTCTTGATGGCCATTTACGTGGCCCTGGCCATGGGCGCGGCCGCCTGGCTGCGCAAGCGCTGGGTACTCTCGCTGCCGACAATGACGCTGTTGATCTTGCCTTCCCTGTGGACCCTGTTCGAATGGACGCGCGGCTGGCTGTTTACAGGTTTCCCGTGGCTGGCCACGGGCTACGCCCACAACACGAGCCCGCTGGGCGGCTTTGCCCCCGTCATCGGGTCGTATGGCCTGGGCTGGCTGGCGGCGCTGTCGGCCGGCGCCCTGCTCTTGCTAGTCCACCCCCTGCGCCGCACGCGCTGGAGCGCGCTGGCCGGCCTGGTCTCGCTGTACGCGGCCGGCGTTGGCCTGCAGTACGTGAACTGGACCCATCCTGTCGGACGCCCGATTACGGTGCGCCTGTTGCAGGGCAATGTGCCGCAGCAGCAGAAATTCGACCCCGGCTTCGTCCTCGGCGCCCTGCAGATGTACCAGAGTGCCATCACCAGCGCGCCGGCCGACCTGATCGCCACGCCGGAAACGGCCGTCACTGTGCTGCCGCACCAGCTTCCGCCCGGCTATCTGGATAGCTTGGCGACTTATTCACAGCAGACGGGCAGCACGATTTTGCTCGGCCTGCCGGTGCTCGACGAGCAGCAGCGCTTCTACAATGCGGCGCTGGGGATCACGCCCAACGGCACGCCAGGTCCTTACTATCAGTACCGCAAGCACCATCTGGTCCCGTTCGGCGAGTTCGTGCCGCCCGGCCTGCACTGGTTTGTCGCCATGATGGCCATCCCGCTGGGCGACATGGGCCGTGGCGCCGACGTGCAGGCGCCGCTCCAGGTGCGCGACCAGCTGGTGCTGCCGAATATCTGCTACGAAGACTTGTTTGGCGAAGAAATCGCGGGACAGCTGGCCAGCGCCCACCACAATGGCAAGCAGTCAGCCTCGGTGCTGCTCAATATGTCGAACCTGGCCTGGTTTGGCGACTCAATCGCCATTCCGCAGCATCTGCAGATTTCGCAGATGCGCAGCCTGGAAACGGGCCGTCCGATGCTGCGCTCGACGAACACGGGCGCCACCGCCGTCATCGACGGCAAGGGCGTGGTGCAAAGCCTGCTGCCGCCGGAACAGCAAGCCACCCTGGCGGCCAAGGTGCAAGGCATGGGCGGCATGACGCCATACATTCTGTATGGCAATAAACTGGTGCTGGCTCTGGCCGCACTGGCCTTGCTGACGGCCTTCCTGCTGTCGCGCGCCGCCCGCCGTGGCAGCGCCGCGCAGCAATAAGCGGCCGATATTGCCCGAAGAGTCACAGTGGGCCCGTAAAAACCGCTAAAATTAGCAAAACTCCGGCCCGGACGCGCTTTCCAAGCAGGCGTCCGGCCTTCAAGCAACCCCTTACAGCGCGCAGCCTCCCGCGCGGCGAACTCATACGATGCTCACATTTCAACAAATTATCCTGACCTTGCAAACCTATTGGGACAAGCAAGGTTGCGCCCTGCTCCAGCCTTACGACATGGAAGTCGGCGCCGGCACCTTCCACACCGGCACCTTCCTGCGCGCAATCGGCCCGGAACCCTGGCGCGCCGCGTATGTCCAGCCGTCGCGCCGCCCGAAAGATGGCCGCTATGGCGAAAACCCGAACCGCATGCAGCACTACTACCAGTACCAGGTGGTCTTGAAGCCCGCGCCGGAAAATATCCTCGACCTGTATCTGGGTTCGCTGGCCGCCTTGGGCCTGGACTTGAAGCAGAATGACGTCCGCTTCGTCGAAGACGACTGGGAAAGCCCGACCCTGGGCGCCTGGGGCCTGGGCTGGGAAGTCTGGCTGAACGGCATGGAAGTGACGCAATTTACCTACTTCCAGCAAGTGGGCGGCCTCGATTGCAAGCCTGTGCTGGGCGAAATCACCTACGGCATCGAACGCCTGGCCATGTATCTGCAAGGCGTGGAAAACGTGTATGACCTGGTATGGACGGAGTGGGAAGAAAACGGTATTACGAAAAAACTGACCTACGGCGACGTTTTCCACCAGAACGAAGTGGAACAGTCGACCTACAACTTCGAGCACGCGAATACGGACCTGCTGTTCGAACAGTTCGGTAACTACGAAGCGGAAGCGAAGCGTCTGATCGAGCTGCAACTGACCCTGCCCGCCTACGAAAAAATCATGAAGGCCTCGCACAGCTTCAATATGCTGGACGCGCGTGGCGCCATCTCGGTGACGGAACGCGCCGCCTACATCGGCCGCGTGCGCACCCTGTCGCGCCTGGTGGCGCAAGCGTATTACGACTCGCGCGAGCGCCTCGGTTTCCCGATGCTGCCCGCCGCAGACCAACCCGCCGCCGCTTAACTTCGAGCCTCCATCATTCGAGCCTCTACACCGCCGTACCAGACAAGAACACCATGAACCAAACACTGCTCATCGAACTGCTGACCGAAGAACTGCCGCCGAAAGCGCTGGCCAAACTGGGTGCCGCCTTCACTGCCGGCATCGTCAACGGCCTGAAGGCGCGCGACTTCCTGGAAGCCGACAGCGTCGCCACCAGCTACGCCTCGCCGCGCCGCCTGGCCGTCTCCATCACCAACGTGCGCGAAGTCTCGCCCGACAAATCCATCCGTGAAAAAGTCCTGCCTGTCTCCGTGGCGCTGGACGCGAACGGCAATGGCACGCCGCCGCTGGCCAAGAAACTGGCCGCGCTGGGCTTTCCCGATCTGACGGTGGCCGAGCTGGAACGCGCCGTCGACGGCAAGGCTGAAAGCTTCTTCTACACCTACACGGCGCCAGGCAGCCAGCTCGCCACCGGCGCGCAGGCGGCATTGATGGAGTCGGCCGCCAAGCTGCCGATTCCAAAACTGATGAGCTATCAGCGCCCGGACGGCACGACCGTGCAATTCGTGCGCCCGGCCCACAGCCTGATCGCCCTGCATGGCATCAACGTGCTGCCTTTGACCCTGCTGGGATTGACAGCCGGCCGCAGCACCCTGGGCCACCGCTTCCTCACCGACGGCAAGGCTATCACCATCGCGCACGCGGAAAACTATGCGGCTTCCCTGATCCTCAACGCCAGCGTCATCGCCAGCAACGAGGAGCGCAAGGAGCGCATCCGCGCCCAGTTGCTGGACAAGGCCGGTGCCGACCAGGTGCTGATGCCTGAAGCGCTGCTCGACGAAGTCACCGCGCTGGTCGAATGGCCGGTCGTGTATGAGTGCCACTTCGAGGAAGAGTTCCTGGCCGTGCCGCAGGAATGCCTGATCCTCACCATGCAGACGAATCAGAAATATTTTGCGCTGACCGACAGCGAAGGCAAGCTGCGCTCGCGCTTTTTGATCGTCTCGAACATCGAGACGGACACGCCGGAACACATCATCGGCGGCAACGAGCGCGTCGTACGCCCGCGCCTGTCCGACGCCAAGTTCTTCTTCGAGCAAGACAAGAAAAAAACGCTGGCATCGCGTTTGCCACTGCTGGCCAACGTGGTATACCACAACAAGCTGGGCACGCAGGCGGCCCGTACAGAAAGAGTAAAATCATTAGCCGGCGCCATTGCGACCAAGCTGGGCTACGACGTGGCCCTGGCCGAACGCGGCGCCCTGCTGGCCAAGACCGATTTGCTGACCGACATGGTGGGCGAGTTCCCAGAACTGCAAGGCATCATGGGGACGTACTACGCGCGCCATGACGGTGAACCGGAAGAAGTAGCGCTGGCCGCCTCCGAACACTACCAACCGCGCTTTGCCGGCGACAGCCTGCCGTCCACCGCCACCGGCATCGCCGTGGCCCTGGCCGACAAGCTCGAAACCCTGGTCGGCATCTGGTCGATTGGCCTGGCGCCTACGGGCGACAAGGACCCGTTCGCGCTGCGCCGCCACGCCCTGGGCGTGCTGCGCATGCTGCTGGAAAAACGTTTGCCCCTGTCGATCCAGAGCCTGCTGGGCGACGCCGCCGCGCAATTCGCAGCCATTCCCGGCTTCAAGGACCCGGTGGCGGATGTCACCACCTTCATGCTCGACCGCCTGCGCGGCATCCTGCGCGAACGCGGCTTCTCGCCGAATGAAATCGAAGCAGTCGTGGCGCAAAATCCCGACCGCCTGGACGACATCGTGCAGCGCCTCGAAGCCGTGCAAGCGTTTGCCGCACTGCCGGAAAGCGCCTCGCTGGCCGCCGCGAACAAGCGCATCACCAACATCCTGAAAAAGAACGAGGAAGCAGTCAACCAGGTCGCCGCCGGTGGCGTCAACGTGGCGCTGCTGCAGGACGAAGCGGAGAAAAAACTGGCCGCTGCCGTCTCGCGCGTGCAGCCGGAAGTCGACGCAGCCTTCGCCAAGGGCGACTTCACCAGCACCCTGCAAACGCTGGCGCAGCTGCGCGACGACGTCGACGGCTTCTTCAACGACGTGATGGTGATGGCAGAGGATGTCGCCCTGCGCAACAACCGCCTGGCCTTGCTGTCGTCGCTGCACGGCATGATGAACCGCGTGGCCGACATTTCCAAGCTGGCGGCATAATGGGCACTCCGGCGCTGAAACTGATTATTCTCGACCGCGACGGCGTCATTAATCATGACTCGCCGGACTTCATCAAATCGCCGGCCGAATGGTTGCCGATTCCCGGTTCGCTCGAAGCGATAGCCCGCCTGAACCAGGCCGGCTATCGTGTCATCGTGGCCTCGAACCAGTCGGGTATCGCGCGCGAGTACTTCGACATGACGGTGCTGAACGCGATCCACCAGAAGATGCATACCCTGGCACAGCAAGTGGGCGCCGATATCGACGCCATCTTCTTTTGCCCGCACGCAGGCGCGGACAATTGCGACTGCCGCAAGCCGAAACCGGGCATGTTCCATGAAATCTCGCAGCGCTACAACACCAGCCTGAAAGGCGTGCCCACCGTCGGCGATTCGCTGCGTGACCTGCAGGCCGGTTTCATCAGCGGTTGCGTGCCCTACCTGGTCCTGACGGGCAAGGGCGAAAAAACCAACGAAACGGGTGGCCTGCCGCCTGGTACCCAGGTATTCCCCGACCTGGCCGCCGTAGTCAGCCACCTGCTCAAGGCGCCAGCGGCGCCAGCGCCCACCGTGGCATTCAGTATCTAATTTTCGGAGAACCGCATTGCGTAATATTTCCCTGTTCCTGCGATCCCTGCTGTTCATGACCATCATGATCGTGGCCACCATCGTCTGGGCCTGCGTGTGTTTTTTTGCCGCGCCATTGAGCTACAACAAGCGCTATTGGGTCACCTCGCGCTGGAACGTGTTTATCCTGTGGTGTGCCAAGGTCATTTGCGGCATCCGCTATGAAGTCAAGGGCGCCGAGAACTTCCCGGATGCGCCAGCCATCGTGCTGTCTAAGCACCAGTCAGCATGGGAAACCATCTTCTTGCTGCCCAGCCTGCCCCGTCCGCTGGTGTATGTGTTCAAGAAAGAGATCCTGTACATCCCCTTCTTCGGCTGGGCCATGGCGCTGCTGCGCATGATCCCCATCGACCGCAAGCAGGGCAAGCATGCCTTCAAGAGCGTCGTCGCGCATGGCAAGCGCCGCCTGGCCGATGGCCAATGGATTATCATGTTCCCCGAAGGTACCCGCATTCCCGTGGGTCAGGCGGGCAAGTACAAGAGCGGCGGCACGCGCCTGGCCATCGCCACGGGCGCCGTGGTGGTACCGATTGCGCATAATTCAGGCGAATGCTGGCCCAAGCAGTCATTCCTCAAACGCCCGGGATTGATCACCGTCTCGATAGGCAAACCGATTTCGCCGGAAGGGCAAACCCCGGACAGCATGATGCAACAGGTGGAAAATTGGATAGAATCAGAAATGCGCGTCATTTCGCCTCACGCCTACAACGCTGGCTAGACGGCATCAGCGCGGTCATCCAGGAGCCGACCCTGCGCCAGCAGATGAAGACCATCAAGGTCGGCGATCAACAACTGGATCTGTTCGCGCACGACGTCTCGACCAGCACGCCCCCGGCGGTGCGCCCCACGGCACCGCCAGCGCCGCCCGTGGCGCCACCGCAAGTGGCGCCCGCGCCACCCATCGTTCCCCCTGCCCCATCTCCCCTGCCTTCCCCGCCGCGCACCGCTGATGGCCCGCCACTGCGCCAGCTGCAGCTGGGCAGCCACCTGATCGAATTCGCCCTGCGCCGCTCCACGCGCCGCTCCATCGGTTTCATGATCGACGATAACGGCTTGCGCGTGACCGCGCCCAAGCGCGTCACCCTGGCCGAAATTGACAATGCCATCCGCGCCAAGCAGGGCTGGATTGTGTCGAAGCTGCTGGAACGGGGCGAGCGCAAGGTGCAGCGCCAACAACGCCCACCCGTGGCATGGGTCGATGGCGCCGTGCTACCCTACCTCGGTGGCGAGATCACATTGCGATTGCACCAGGCGCCGCGCCACCGCGCCAGCTTCCAGCGCGAGACGAATGAATTGCACGTCTGGGTCACGCCCACGGGCAGCGAACAACAATTGAAGGAAAAAGTGAAGGGCTGGTTCCAGCATGAAGCGCGCCAGCTGTTTGAAGCGCGCCTGGACCTGTATGCGGACAAGCTGGGCGTGCGCTACGACTCATTATCGCTATCCTCGGCCGGCACGCGCTGGGGCAGCTGCACCATCGAGCGCAAGATCCGTCTGAACTGGCGCCTGATCCACTTCGCCCTGCCCCTCATCGACTACGTGGTGGCGCACGAACTGTCGCACCTGCTGGAAATGAACCACAGCGCCCGCTTCTGGGCCACCGTGGAATCGATTTATCCCGATTACGATGGCGCCAAGCAGGCGCTCAGAAAGCGCTCGCAGGAGCTTCCAGTCCTGTTTAATTAAGCTGCCAGTAAAGGCTTGATGGCCGCAATAGTGCGCGGCGTGGCACCCCGGTGCTGGTTGGCAAACGCCAGCGCTTTTTCTCCCATCAACGATAACCGCGCCGGATCCTGCAGCAATGCCGCCGCTTGCGCCATCAGCGCGTCCGCATCCGCCACTCGCGCGGCGCCGCCGGCGGCAATCGCCTGCTCGGTCACCAGCGCAAAGTTGAAGGTGTGGGGGCCGATCAGCACGGGTTTCCCCAAGGCCGCCGGTTCAATCAGGTTTTGCCCGCCCAGCGGTGGCAGGCTGCCGCCGACAAAGGCGCAATCGCAGGCCGCGTAATACGCAAACATCTCGCCCATCGAATCGCCCAGCAGCACCTGCGTGCCCGCCGCGACGACACCATCCGGGCCCAGACCGGACCTGCGCTGCACGGCCAGGCCGTGGGCAGCAATCATTTTTTCCACCTCGTCGAAGCGCTGCGGATGACGCGGCACGATCAGCAGCAGCGCATTAGCGGGCAAACTGGCGCGGGTATAGGCATCAAGGATCAGCTGCTCTTCGCCTTCACGCGTGCTGGCGCACAGCAGCACGGGACGCTGGCCGATGGCTGCGCGCAGCGCGGCCCCCGTCGCCAGGGCCGCCTCGGGCACGACGACGTCGAACTTGATACTTCCCGTGACGACCACGCCCTGCACACCCAACTGGCGCACGCGCTCGGCATCGTCCTGCGTTTGCGCCGCCACCAGGGTGATGCCGCGCGCCGCATCGGTGATGAGCTTACCCAGGCGCTGCGCCTTGCCCAAGGAACGCTGCGACAATCGCGCATTGGCCAGCACCACCGGCACACCGTGGCGATTGCATTGGTGTATCAAATTCGGCCACACTTCCGTCTCCATCAGGATGCAGATGCGCGGCGCGAAATGGCGGATGAAACGGGCCGGCATGGCGCCCGTGTCATACGGCAGATAGCTTTGCACGAGGCGCGCACCATGTTTGGCGAACAGGGTTTTACCGGTCGCGCGCCCCGTGGGCGTCATGTGCGTGAGGACGATGCGGCAATCGGGCCATGCGGCCAGCAACGCATCGATCAGCGGCTCGGCCGCGCGCGTCTCACCGACGGAGACGGCGTGCAGCCAGAGCGTAGGAATCAGTGGTTTGGCCTGGCGACCGTAGCAGCCCAGGCGCTCGCCCCAATGCTGGCGGTAGCCGGGCTCCTGGCGTCCGCGCAGCCACAGCCGCGCCAGCACCAGGGGCAAGGCCAGCCACCAGGCGAGGGTATAAAAAAGTCGCATGATTGTTTAACGTTGAAGTCAGGCGGGAGGATGCTCGGCCAGCAGGCGCTGCGCCGCGGCCAGCACTTCCGGCACGCTGGGAGGCGTACCCTTGTCGCCCAGGTTGATGATGTTCGGCGACCAGTTGCCTTCCGTTTTCCATAGCGGCGAATCGGCATAGATTTCCACCGTTGGGCGCAGGAAAGCGGCGGCGATATGCGTCAGGCCCGTATCGACGCCGATCACCAGCGCCGCGTGGCGCGCCAGCAGCGTGGCCTCGTCCATCGACAGCTTCGGCAGCACGCGCGCATTCGGCAGGCCGGCCGCCAGCACTTCTGCTTCTGCCTTTTCCTTGGGCGAACCCCAGGGCAGCAGAATGGCCATGGGCGAGAGCGCATGGCCGAGGGCGATCCAGTTTTCCGGCGCCCATTTCTTGGCGTCGCGCGCCGTGCCGTGGAAATACACGCAATATGGCGCAGCACCCATCCAGTCCGGGCGTGGTTCCTTGCCTGACACTGCCGGCAAGCCGAAATCAGCCGTCGTGTCGACCGTGTAGCCGAGTGCGGCGGCGGCTACCAGGCGGCCGCGCGCAACCGCGTGCGTACGCGGGTCGAGCGGAATGCTTTTGGTATGGAACAGACGCGAAATACCTTCGTAGCCGGAGCCTTCGCTGCCATTCGCCAGGCCAACCTTCTGTCCGCCTGGCGCCAGGCGCGCAGCACCCATGATGATGCCCGTCTTGAGCAAGCCCTGAGTATCGAACACGTAATCGTAGCGCGTCTGGCGCAGGTTACGGAAAAAGGCAGCGATTTCCGCGCGTGTCTCCTTCTTGCCCAGGCTCTTGCGCCAGCGCCGCAGCGCGAAAGGGAAAATGGTATTCACGCGGGGGTTCAGGCGCACCAGGCTGGTGTAGCCTTCCTCGACCACCCAGTCGATGGTCGCATCCGGATAATGGCAGGCGATGTCCGCTACCATCGGCAGGTTATGCAGCACGTCGCCCAGCGAAGATACCCGCACCAGCAGGATTTTCAAGGGCGCCTGTGCGCCAGATTGACCGGCCATGCTGTCAGAACGGCAGAACGGCGTCAGGCTTGGCGGCCAGGATCACGCTCTTGAACTGGCCCTGGATGCGTGCCAGGGCTTGCGGCGTTTCCGCTTCAAAGCGCATGACGATCACTGGCGTGGTGTTCGACGAACGGGCCAGGCCGAAGCCGTCCGCGTATTCCACGCGCAAGCCGTCGATGGTGATGATCTGTTCATTACCGGGGAAGACGGCGTCGCGGCGCAGCATGTCCATCAACGCGACGTTCTCGCCTTCCTTCAGTTCCAGGTGCAGCTCCGGCGTACTGTCGGACTGCGGCAGGGAGTTCAACAGAGCGGAAGGATTGGCTTCGCGCGTGAGGATTTCCAGCAGGCGCGCAGCCGAATACAGGCCATCGTCGAAACCATACCAGCGGTCCTTGAAGAAGATATGGCCGCTCATTTCGCCGCCCAGCGGCGCACCCGTCTCGCGCAGTTTGGCTTTCACCAGCGAGTGGCCCGTCTTGTACATCAGCGGCACGCCGCCATGCTTGCTGATCCACGGCGCCAGATGGCGCGTGCATTTCACGTCATACAAAATCTGCGCGCCGGGGTGGCGGGTCAGCACGTCGGCGGCAAACAGCATCATCTGGCGGTCAGGGTAGATGATCTGGCCATCCTTGGTGACCACGCCCAGGCGGTCGCCGTCGCCGTCGAAGGCGATACCGATTTCGGCATCCGTCTCGGCCAGGCAGCGGATCAGGTCTTGAAGGTTTTCCGGATGCGCAGGGTCCGGGTGGTGGTTCGGGAAATTGCCATCAACATCGCAGAACAATTCGATGACCTCGCAGCCCATGCCGCGGAACAGGTCGCCCGCGAATGCGCCGGCCACGCCATTGCCGCAATCGACGGCGATCTTGATCGGGCGCGCCAGCTTGACGTCGCCCAGGATGCGCTCCAGGTAGGCGGCGCGGATATCGTGCGTGGCATATGTTCCCAGGTTGGCAACGTCCTTGGCGCTGGCGCTGCCTTCGTGGGCGACGATGCTGTGATACAGCGCCTGGATCGCTTCGCCGTGGATCGCTTCGCCCGCCAGCACCATCTTGAAGCCGTTGTAATCGGGTGGATTGTGGCTGCCAGTGACCATGATGCCGGAGCGGGTGTCGAGCACGTTCGTGCCAAAGTAGACCATCGGCGTGGCTACCACGCCCAGGTCGATCACGTCGACGCCAGCGGCCTGCAGGCCCTGCGCCAGCGCCGCCGTCAGTTCAGGCCCAGACAGGCGGCCATCGCGGCCGATCACGACCCGCTGCTCCCCCTTGGCCAGGGCGGCCTGGCCAAATGCCTGACCGATCTTGTAGGCCACGCTGGCATCGAGGGTTTTAGCGATGATGCCGCGAATATCGTAGGCCTTGAAGATCGTTCTGGACAATGGAAGCATGGTGTGGGCGGTATAAGTAAGGGTATCGATAGGGTGCCTGGCAAGGTACAGCACGTGGCTGGCAGCTTGCCACTGCGCCAAGAGTATACCGAATTATACGCGCAGCAGATCGATGGACTTGCCCGATTCTACCCACTGCCTGACCCACAGCGGCTGGCGGCCACGTCCTGTCCACTGTTCAGCGGCATTGTCAGGATGGCGGTAACGTACCGCGACTTTGCCCGTACGCGGATGCAAGCCGTCGAGTATCAGCTGTTTCAGCGGAATGCCCGCTTGCTGCGCGATGGCCATGATCTGTTCGCGCGCCTTGTTCAAGTCTTCACGCTCGCGGCTATTCAATTCCTGCGTCACATTATTTTCCAGCTTGCGTAATTCCTGCATCGTCATCGTTGACAGATCCATTGCTACATCCTTTATATTAATTCAAATAATAAAATCACTTGGAATATACTACATTGCATAATCCATCGCCGTTTGAATCACGGCTATCGACTTATTGATCTACCCAACATCAAGATTAAATGAGGACTATGCCGATAGCGCGCGTGGAAAATGAATAAACATGGATGAAATGGCATTCCGGCACGTGTGAACGGCGTGCCGGCAGATTACTTTCGGTATATGGCAGCGGGATATAAAGCAAAATTACATCCTCACGCAGCATAATCGGCATCCGCTTTTTTCATCCCGCTGGCCATGTAAGCAATCGCGCACCTGCCAGGAACACATCTAACGCCAAAAAGCAGCCATGCTTATAATGCATGCGCGTAATTCACTTCACCTCGGCACCTATGAAAACTTACTTTATCGGCGATCTGCAAGGCTGCCATGCACAAACCGTCGAATTGATCGAACGGATCCAGGCAGCGGCAGATGGCCCGTACCGGCTCCTGTTCGCGGGCGACCTGATCAATCGCGGTCCGGCATCGCTGGCCACCCTGCGCCACGTGCATGCGCTGGCGCAGCAGGGCCTGGCCGACAGCGTCCTGGGTAACCACGACTTGCACTTGCTGGCGGTGGCCAACGGCATCCGCCCGGAGCATGCGTCCGACACGCTGGCCGAGATCCTCGATGCGCCCGACCGCGAGCAATTGCTCGCCTGGCTGCGCCACCGTCCGCTCGCCTTGCAGCACCAGGGTCATGTACTCGTGCATGCAGGCCTGCTGCCACAATGGAGCGCAACCCAGGCTTTGTCCCTGAGCGAGGAAGTGTCGACCATGCTACGCAGCGACGGTTGGGTGGCGTTCCTGCGCACCATGTACGGCAACGAACCGGCCGCCTGGCGCGACGACCTGCAGGGCGCCGACCGGCTGCGCTGCATCGTCAACGCCATGACGCGTTTGCGCTTTTGCACGCCGGACGGCGTGATGGACTTCAAAATGAAGGAGAGCGGCAGCGCGCCGCCGGGCTCCGGCCTGCTGCCGTGGTTCGACGTGCCTGGCCGGCGCAGCGCTGGCGACACCGTCGTCTTCGGTCACTGGTCGGCGCTGGGACTGCAGCTGCACCCGCACCTGATCGGCCTCGATAGCGGCTGCGTCTGGGGCGGAAAACTGTCGGCCGTGTGCCTGGAAGACCGCTCGCTGCTGCAGGTGGACTGTCCCGCCTTCCTGCAGCACAGTGGCAAACAGTAAGCTGCATCGCGCGCATATGCTTAGTCGAAATCGGTCGTTTGCCTTGCCGCGCGTGGCCCGTATGATGCAGCTTTTGCCTGTCCCATCCCATGCACCCTGATACCGACAGACTGGCACGCTGGCTGCTGGGCAGCCTGGAACTTGACACCGCCGTCCTGCATGTAGGCCAGTACTGCGGCCGCTGGCGCGCCTCCACGGCGGGCCGGGAACTGGGCAGCTTTCACCTGGTGCTCGATGGCCATTGCTATTTGCACCTAGATGGGGCGGCACCGATTGCGCTCGGCCCGCGCGATGGCGTCTTCCTGCTGCGCGACTTGCCCCACTTCCTCAGTCCCCACAGCGATCCGCTGCAGGCTGTGAGCGCACAAGCCATGCTGCCGCTGCAGGCGTCCACGGACCAGCCGGCGACGGCGCTGGCGTGCGGCTTCTTTCAATTTCGCGGCGCCCTCTCCGCACTGATCGTCGACTCCTTCCCGCCGTACCTGCTGATACACGGCGACGCGCCCGCCTTCAGTGCCGCCGCCGCGCTGTTCGACCTGATCCTGGCAGAGGCCGGCGGTGACCCGGAACAGCCATCGCCACTCATCGCGCGCCTGGTCGAACTGCTGTTCTTCTACCTGATCCGCCATGTGGCGCAGGGTGAGCAAGTGGCGGCCGGCCTGCTGTCGCTGCTGCACCAGCCCGCATTTTCGCCGCTGCTCGAACGCATGCTCGACGCCCCCGCCGCCGACTGGTCGATTGAAAACATGGCCAAAGCCGCCTGCATGTCGCGCGCCAGCTTCTGCAAGCATTTCGCCAGCGCCAGCGGCCACTCGCCGGCCCAGTTCCTGCTCGTGCTGCGCATGAAGATCGCCGCGCGGCGCCTGCACGATGGCGTCTCCGTCGAACGCGCAGCCGAACTGGTAGGCTACCGCTCGCACGCCGCCTTTACGCGCGCCTTCAAGCGGGTCACGGGCGAGCAACCGGGCGCCTACCGGCGCGACCAGCGCCAGCGTCAACTGGCAAGCTGAGGTTCAGCTGAGGTTCATCCTGACCTCAAGGTTTGCGCAATCAAAGACGAACGAGCACAAAAGGACGACGCTAACGTCTGTTGCACGCTCGGCATGGCCGATATAATGGCTGGGTGACTTACTAACTTAGCAAGGTACCCCATGTCCCGTCTGACGCTGCACACTCTCGATACCGCCCCGCCCGATAGCCGCCCCTTCGTGGAAAAGGCCATCGCCAACAATGGCTACCTGCCCAACCTGATCGGCGTGCTGGCCAATGCCCCATTGGCGCTGGAAACCTATCTGACCGTATCGGGCATCAATGCGCGCGCCAGCCTGAGTTTGATGGAACGCGAAGTGGTGCAAATCACCGCCGCGCGCATCCACGGCTGCGATTTCTGCATCGCCGGCCATAGCGCCATCTCGCTGAAAAAAGCGGCACAGACGCCTGATACGGTGCGCGCCCTGCAGCATGGCCAGCCGACCGGCGACGCCAAGCTGGACGCCGTCGCCGCCTTCGCCACGGCCGTCATCGCCACGCGCGGCGCCGTCGCCGACGTAGCCTATCAAGCCTTCCTGGCAGCAGGCTACAACGAACAGCAGGCGCTGGAAGTCGTGCTGGGCATCAGCCTGGCCACCCTGTGCAATTTCTCCAACAGCCTGGCCGGCACGCCCGTCAATCCGCAATTGACGCCCTACCTGCCTGGCGCCGTCTGAGATGGCGAACCTCAATCATTGGCTGCACATGCATGCCGACCAGCTCGACCAGTCATCGGCACTGGCTGACACCGTCTTGCCGGCATTGGCCGGCGACCAACTGCTGGCCATCGGCGTGCCACAAGAGCACGGCGGCGCGGGCGGCGACGTACGTGACGCCATCGACGCCATCGCCAACGTGGCCGAGCAATCGGTAACGGCGGCCTTTGTCTTCTGGGGCCAGCGCTGCTTCATCGAGTTCCTGCTGCAAAGCGAGAACCGCGCGCTGGCAGAACGCCGCTTGCCAGGCCTGCTGGCGGGCACGCAGGCGGGCGCCAGCGGTTTGTCGAACGCCATGAAATTCTTGTCCGGCATAGAGCAGCTGCAAATCACGGGCGCACGCCAGGATGACGGCTTGCTGGTCGATGGCGGCCTGGCGTGGGTGACAAATTTACGCAAAGCGGGCTTTGTCGCGGCGGCCGCCGTGGCGCCCAACGATGGCGCGCCCCCCGTCATCGTCGCCTTTGACAGCAGCACGGCAGGCGTCAAGCGCAGCGACGATCTGGACCTGATCGCCCTGCGCGGCAGCAATACCGCCTCCGTCAAGCTGACGCAGGTGCATATTCCCGCAGCGGACATCATCAGCGAGAATGCGCCAACCTGGCTGCCGCAAGTGCGCCCATCGTTCCTCGGCATGCAGTGCGGCCTGTCCATCGGCCTGGCGCGCGCCAGCCTGGCGCAGGCGGCGCAGATCTCGGCCGGCTCGCGCAACCAGCTCACGCCGCGCATCGAAGCGCTGCAAGCGACCCTGGAGGCGGCTGTTGCCACCCTGCTGGCCGGCGTGCACGATGGCCGCTTCAAGACGCAGGCGCCGGCCATGTTCCGCCTGCGCATACAGCTGGCTGAATTGCTGCAGCAAGCCCTGATGCTGGAACTGCAGGCCATGGGCGGACGCGCCTACCTGAACGCGGAGCAGCAGGGCTTTGCGCGCCGCTGGCGCGAGTCGTCATTCATCCCCATCGTCACCCCCAGCCTGACGCAATTGCAGGCAGCCTTGCAGCTGTTCGACAGCCAGCAGGCGGCAACAGCGGCGGGAGCGCCCGCATGACGGCAGCAGTGGAAGCACAAGACTGGGCGCTGCAGGCGCAGGACCTCAGCTACGCCTACCCGGGTACGGCGCCCGTTTTCCAGCAGGTCTCGCTGGGCGTGCGCAAGCGCGAAATTGTCTGCCTGCTGGGCGGCAGCGGCTGCGGCAAATCAAGCCTGCTGCGCGTGCTGGCCGGCTTGCAGCCACCATCGACGGGCGCGATCCAGTTTCTCGACGCACCGATGCGCGAACCGGACCCGCGCAGCGCCCTGGTGTTCCAGCAGGCGAGCCTCTTGCCCTGGCTGAACGTCACGGGTAATGCCGGCTTTGGCCTGGACTTCAAGCACCAGCCGCAGCTGACGCGCGAAGCGCACCAGGCGCGCGTGGCGCAAGCCATCGAAGCTGTGGGCCTGAAGGGCCGCGAAAAGCTGTATCCGTCCGCCCTGTCGGGCGGCATGGCGCAGCGCGTGGCCTTGGCCCGCGCACTGGCGCGCGAACCGGAACTGCTGTTCGCCGACGAGCCGTTTTCCGCGCTCGACGCGATCACCCGCGCCGAGATGCAGTCGCTACTGGTCGACGTGGTGCACCGCTGGCACACGGCCGTTCTGCTGGTCACGCATGATATCGACGAAGCCATCCTGGTGGCCGACCGTATTTTGCTCATGGGTGGCAAACCGGGCAACATCGTGCGCGAATGGCCCGTTGCCATCGCCCAGCCCCGCATCGGCCACAGCGCCGACGTCATCGCCCTCAAGATGGACATCCTCGACGCCCTGCAAGCGCTGCAAAAGCAGGACCAGCAGCCCGCCGTCGCCCCCTTTAATTGACCGGAGCACTTCCATGTCCTTCCAAGAAAATAACAAACCCCTGCACATCTGCGCCTCCTCCGATTGCGACTGCGGCCTGACGCGGCGCGACTTCCTGCGCATGTCGGCCCTGGCCACGGCCAGCGTCGCTTCGCCCCTGCTGTTCGCCGGCGACGCCATGGCCCAGCAAGGCCCGAAAGGCGACGACCAGCCCGTGAAAATCGGCTACCTGCCGATCACCGACGCCACCCCGCTGCTCGTCGCCCACGCCCGCAAGCTGTTCGAGGCGGAAGGCTTGCAGGCGGAAACGCCGCGCCTGTTCCGCAGCTGGGCGCAGATCATCGAAGCTTTCGTGGCTGGCCAGGTCAACGTCATCCATTTACTGTCGCCCGCCACCCTGTGGGTGCGCTACGGCGCCAAGTTCCCGGCGAAAGTCGTCGCGTGGAACCACGTCAACGGCTCCGCGCTGACGGTGGCCAACGAGATCAACAAGGTCTCCGACCTGGGCGGACGCACGGTCGCCATCCCGTTCTGGTACTCGATCCACAACATCCTGCTGCAGCAAATCCTGTCCTCGAATGGTTTGACGCCGGTCACCCGCGCGCGCAACGCAGCCATCAAATCGAATGAAGTCAACCTGATCGTGCTGGCACCGGCCGAAATGGTCTCCGCCCTGGCCAGCAAATCCATCGCCGGCTACATCGTGGCCGAACCGTTCAATGCGGCGGCGGAAAACGCCGGCATCGGCAAGATACTGCGCTTCTCGGGCGACGTGTGGAAAAACCATGCATGCTGCGTCACTTTCCTGTCCGAGCGCGACATCAACACGCGTCCGGAATGGGCGCAAAAAGTCACTAACGCCATCGTCAAGGCGCAGCTGTGGACGCGCTCGAACCAGGTCGACACGGCCAAGCTGCTGTCGAACGTGGGCGAACACCGCTACACGCCGCATCCGCTGCAGGTGCTGACCAAGGTGTTGGCCACGACCGATTACGCCGGCTATGAGAAGCAGGGCCTGATCGTGCACAAGAACTGGCAGCAGCGCCGCATCGACTTCCAGCCGTATCCGTTTGCCTCGTACACGGAAGAACTGGTGCGCGCCATCGGCCGCACCAAGGTCGAAGGCGATACGCGCTTCCTGGCCAACCTCGATCCGAAGTTCGCCGCGCGCGACCTGGTCGATGACCGCTTCGTGCGCAAGGCCATCACGGCAGTCGGCGGCCCGGCCGCCTTCGGCTTGCCGGCCAACCTGCTGCGCAGCGAAACCGTGGCGGTCTGACGATGGCAAGCAAGTTGTTCACGAAGTTTGGCCTGCCCCTGGTGGGGCTGGCCTGTGCCTTGCTGCTGTGGTCAATGGGCGTGACTGCACTGGAGAAATCCACGCCCATCGCGACCGCCTTTGCGCCACTGCCCACGGCGCTGGCGTTCAAGGAAATGCTGGGCGGTTCGGATATCTGGCTGCACGTGGTACTGAGCCTGCAAAGGGTGGCCGTGGGCCTGGGGCTGGCCATCGTCATCGGTGTGCCGCTGGGCGTGCTGGTGGCCATGTCGAAAAGCTTTTCCGGCGCGGCCATGCCGCTGTTCCAGCTGCTGCGCATGATTTCGCCGCTGTCGTGGATGCCGATTGCCGTGATGGTGCTGGGCGTCGGTGACGCTCCCGTGTATTTCCTGCTGGCGTTTGCGGCCGTCTGGCCGATTCTGCTCAATACGGCGGCCGGCGTGGCGCGCCTCGATCCGAACTGGCTGCTGCTGGCGCGCAGCCTGTCTGCCACGCGCAGCGAAATCGTCTTCAAGGTGATTTTGCCGGGCATCACGGCCGATATTCTGACGGGCGTGCGCCTGGCCATCGGCATCATCTGGATCGTGCTGGTGCCAGCGGAAATGCTGGGCGTGTCGGCCGGCCTCGGCTACTTCATCCTCGACACGCGCGACCGCCTGGCGTATTCGGAGCTGATGGCTGCCATCGTGCTGATCGGGATTCTGGGTTTTATCCTCGACTATCTGGCCCGCGCCGCGCACGCGCGCTGGCTGCATGTGAAGAACTAAGCGGCCTTTTCCAGCGGCAGCGCGGCGGCAACCGCCGCCTGCGTTGCCGCAGCCAGCTCACGCCGGTGTGCACCGGCCGTGAATTCCGGCGCCAGGCAGGTCAGGCGCGCCGTGATCGGCGGGCCGCTCAAAATCGCCACCATGCTTTGCGCAAAGCTCATCTCGCCAATGAAGTCGACGGCGTGATGCAAAGCCCCCTTGTCATCCACATACACGAGCGCGAACGGCTGCACCGGCACTTGCGCATCGATGGCCGCCTCGAACAAGTTAGCGTGAAACGGCAAAATCTGCCCTTGCGCGGCGGTCGTGCCTTCGGGGAAGAACGCAATGCGCTCGCCCGCCGTCAATTTATCGACCAGGCCCTGAAAGATCAGACGCAGGTCCCGCTTGCTGCCGCGTGAAATGAAGATGGTGCCGGCGCGCCCCGCCAGCCAGCCAAGAATCGGCCAGGCGCGGATTTCCGCCTTGGCGACGAAACGGCAGGGATGGACGGCATTGATGACGAAGATGTCGAGCCACGAAACGTGGTTCGCCACCACCATCGCATGGTCGAGTGCCGGCACGCTGTCGGCCGGAAGCACCACATGCACGCCGCAGATATCGAGCAACTGCGTCGACCAGCGGCGGATGCGCCGGTTGCGCCCTTCCAGGTCCAGCCAGGGAAACAGCACGGCGCTCTTGGCCATGCCGCAGCTCAGGTGAATGGCGATGCGCGCGAGGCGGTAGGTAAGCAGAAGTTTCAAATGACACCAAGGTTGGAAGCAAATCCATACAGCCGCGTAGGTCGGCTTAGCTGCGCCGGTGAGGCGCTGCGTAAGCCGACAGAAGCCGCCATGGACTGGTCGGATTACGCGTACCGCTCATCCGACCTACGGCTCCGATACAAATAATTAACGCTGAAACGCCACCTGTCCAGCCACGATGGTCGCCTTCACGATACCACTCAGCTCATAGCCGAGGAAAGGCGTGTGCTTGCCCTGACTGGCCAGCGACGCCGACGACACCGTCCAGCGCGCGTGCGGATCGAAGACGCAGATGTCGGCCGCTTCGCCCACGGCCAGGCTGCCGGCCGGAATGCCGGCGACACGTGCCGCGTCGGACGTGACCTTGGCCACGGCGCGCGCCAGTGGACGCGCACCGGCCTGCGGCTGCGCCAGCGCATAGTCGTCAGCCCATTTCAGGGCCAGCGACAACAGCAGTTCCAGGCCCGTGGCGCCCGGCGAGGCTTCGCCGAAGGGCAGCAGTTTTTCATCGTCATCGACTGGCGTGTGGTCCGAGCACATGGCGTCCACCGTGCCATCGAGCAAGCCGGCACGGATCGCATCGCGGTCGCGCTGGCTGCGGAACGGCGGCGTGACGCGCGCGTTCGGATCGAAAAAGCCGATGTCGGCGTCCGTCAGATGCACATGGTGCACGCCCACGTCGCAGGTGACTGGCAATCCTTCGGCCTTGGCGGCGCGGATCAGCTCCAGCCCCGCCGCCGACGAGATGCGGCACAGGTGCACGCGCGCGCGGCTGGCGCGCATCAATTCAAAGATCGTATGCAGGGCGATGGTTTCGGACATCACGGGCACGCCCGACAAACCCAGGCGCGACGCCAGCGGACCGCTGTGGGCGATGCCGCCACGACCGATGTGCGGATCCTGCGGGCGTAGCCAGACCGTGTAGCCGAATGTGTTCGCGTACTGCATCGCGCGCAGCAGCACGGTGGTGTCTTCGATTGGCTCTTCCGCCTGCGCGAAGCCGATGCAGCCCGCTTCCGTCAGCTCCGCCATTTCCGTCAGCGACTTGCCTTTCAAGCCCATGGTCAGCGCGCCCAGCGGGTGCACGTGGGCCTTGTTCTGCGTCTTGGCGCGGTATTTCAGCATCTCCACCAGGCCAGGCTCGTCGAGCACGGGATCGGTGTCAGGCGGGCAGACCAGGCTCGTGACGCCGCCCTGCAGGGCCGCCTGCAGTTCCGATTCCAGCGTCGCCTTGTATTCGTAGCCCGGCTCGCGCAGGCGCGCGGACAGGTCGACCAGGCCGGGGGAAACCACCAGGCCGGCCGCATCAAAGGTGGTATCAGCCTTGAAACCGGCCGGAGCGCTGCCCACGGCAAGCACTTTGCCATCGGCGATAAACAGGTCTTGCAAGCCATCGATGCCGTTGGCAGGGTCGATCAGGTGGCCGTTCTTGATATGTAGTGTCGTCATGCTCGCTTACTCGTCCTTGGGCTATCAGCCCTGATTACCAGCCAAAATACTCATCACCGCCATGCGCACGGCGATACCGAACGTCACCTGCGGCAGGATCACCGCCTGCGGGCCATCGGCCACGGCCGAATCGATTTCAACGCCGCGGTTCATCGGGCCCGGATGCATGACGATGGCGTCCGGTTTCGCCAGCGCCAGGCGCTCGGGCGTCAGGCCGTAGCTCTTGAAATATTCCTGCGCCGATGGCAGCAGCGCGCCGCTCATGCGTTCATTCTGCAGGCGCAGCATGATGATCACGTCCACGCCTTTCAGGCCTTCATCCATGTTGGTGAAAGTGCGCACGCCCATTTGTTCCAGGCCGCCCGGCAGCAGGGTATGCGGGCCGATGGCGCGCACTTCCGGCACGCCCAGTGTGGTCAGCGCATGGATGTCGGAACGGGCCACGCGGCTATGCAGGATGTCGCCCACGATGGCCACCGTCAGATTGGTGAAATCCTTCTTGTAGTGGCGGATCGTGTACATGTCGAGCAAGCCCTGGGTCGGGTGCGCGTGACGTCCGTCGCCCGCGTTGACGACGTGGACGTGCGGCTGCTTGGTGTCGATCAGGTGCTTGGCGATCAGGTAGGGCGCGCCCGACTGCGCGTGGCGCACGACGAACATGTCGGCATGCATGGCCGACAGGTTGTCGATGGTGTCGAGCAGAGACTCGCCCTTGCTGGCCGACGAAGCCTGGATGTTCAGGTTGATGACATCGGCCGACAGGCGCTTCGAGGCGATCTCGAAGGTGGTGCGGGTGCGCGTGGAGTTTTCAAAGAACAGATTGAAAACGCTCTTGCCGCGCATCAGCGGCACCTTTTTCACATCGCGGTCGGAAATGCCGACGAACGAAGATGCGGTGTCGAGGATGTGGTTGACGATAGACTTCGGCAAGCCTTCAATCGTCAGCAGATGTTGCAGTTCGCCGTGTTTATTCAGTTGCGGATTAAGCATGGTGGGTATCTAGGGTGAGCGTGAATTTTCCATCGTCGGCTTGCTTCAGGACCAGGGCCTGGCCCGCCGGCACGGCAGTGAAGGCGGCCACGAAATCTGCGGCCACCGGCAGTTGGCGCTCGCCGCGATCGACCAGGGCGGCCAGCATGATCTTGGCCGGACGGCCATAGTCGAACAATTCATTGATGGCCGCGCGCGTGGTGCGGCCCGTGTACAGCACGTCGTCGACCAGCAGGATGGTGGCGCCGGCGACGTCAAAGCTGATTTTCGTCGGCTTGACGTCGGCATGCAGGCCTTTCTGGGCAAAGTCGTCGCGGTAGAACGAGACGTCGAGCACGCCCAGGCGATCCACCAGGTTCAGGTCGCGCGCCAGGCGTTCGGCCAGCCAAGCGCCACCCGAATGGATGCCGACGATGGCCACGTTGGGGATGCCCGCCAGGCCGCTCTGCACCTGCTGCAGCAAGACCGCGTACAGGGCCTCGGCGTCGAGTTGGGAAGGATTCGTAGGATGCGGCATAGAGTTCTTAATCATTCAGGATGGGAGGCTAAGGTCAGATTAATAATTCGCGTCGAAATACTGTTGCAGGATAATGGCGGCGGCGCGGTCGTCGATGACTTCACCGCGCTTGGCGGCGATAACGGCCGAGGAATAACGCTCATCGACCAGTTCCACCGGCAGGTTGAAGCGGCCATGCACCTGGTTGGCGAAACGGCGGCAACGCGCGCTCATCTCGTGCTCGGTGCCATCCGGATGACTGGGCAGGCCTACCACGATGCGGCTCGCGCCCCACTCCCTGATCAGGCTATCGATGGCGGCAAACTTCGGCTCATTCGCCGTGGCCGTGATCACGCTGAGCGGCTTGGCCTGGCAAATCATGGTATTGCCGATGGCCACGCCGATGCGTTTCAAGCCGAAATCGAAGGCGAGGATGGTGTCGATGGCGTCACTCGTCACAGCATTTTTCCATAATAAAGATCAACATAGGTGGTGCCATAAACCGTGGCGAGCAAGCTCAAAGTCGGATTGAGTAGCGGAGCTGCTCGAAGGTACAGCGAGCAACGGATGCCCGAAAGTGGGCTGCGCAATAGGTTTATAGCATCCACCTCATGCGTGTCCGGCCTCGCTCGCCAACATGAGGGGATCGATGCCCAGCAATTTGATGGCCGCGACGTAACGCTGCTCGATGGGGAAGTCGAACAGGATGTCGGCCGAGGCGCCCACCGTCAGCCAGCCATTGCGGCCGATCTCGTCTTCCAGCTGGCCCGGGCTCCAGCCTGAATAGCCGATCGAAACGAGCATGCGCTCGGGACCATCGCCCTTGGCGACGGCTTCGAGCACGTCGATCGAGGTGGTAAACGCGATTTCATCGGTCACCGTCAGCGACGAGGAATAGTGCGCACCCGGCGTATGCAGCACAAAGCCGCGGTCGTCCTGCACGGGGCCGCCGAACATGATAGGTTCATTGATGATGGGCGTGTCGCTGCCGGCCGCCAGTTTCAGATCGATGCGGTCAAACAGCACTTCCATGGTCATGTCGGTGGGTTTGTTGATGACAACACCCAGCACGCCGTTTTCATTGTGCTCGCAGACGTACACGACCGTGCCGCCGAAGATCGGATCTTGCATGGCCGGCATCGCGATCAGGAAATGGTTGGCCAGATTCAAGGTGGAGGAACCGGTCGCCGCCGGCTCTCCCACACCCTGCATCAAACGATGCCCTGGTAGAGTCTGGTCAATTTTATTTTTCATACGCGATGCTCTCTCTGTGGGCTTGCTGGCAAGTCTCGCTTACCCCGCTATCGTACGCCTGGCGCAAGCTGCCGCGAATGCTGGGCGGCGCGCACCGTGATGCCAGGCGCTATTCTTGTTATGTTGTAAATTATTATAAATTAGCCATCAATTCGCTTGGCCTTGCGGCTACGCCACGCACGCTTTGCGATTTGCGCAAAATTAAACATCACCCTGCTTGCGGGCGCATGGCCATGCCAATTGTAAAATTGATTGCACAATCGCTGTCGCACATAAACCACCACGAACATACCCACTAGTTTACACTGAATTGCCGCTGCAGCGACGCCAAAGGCACGACGCGAGCGGCCATAAAGCCCTGTTGGCGGCAAAAAATGAGCTATCTTTGACCCTGAACACGCAAATAATGACTATCAAGACTTCCCTGGTGTGGTTCCGGCGCGATCTGCGCGCGTTTGACCATGCTGCACTGCATCACGCCCTGCGCCAGAGCCAGGCCGTGCATTGCGTCTTCGTGTACGACACCGCCATCCTGGCAGCGCTGCCGCGCCGCGACCGGCGGGTCGATTTCATCCATGCCAGCGTGGCCGAGCTGGCCGGCGAGTTGCGCCAGCTGGGCGGCGACCTGATCGTGCTGCACGCGGACGCCGCCGAGGCCATCCCGCGCCTGGCCGCCGAATTGAAGGCCGACGCCGTGTTTGCCAACCACGACTACGAACCGCAAGCCATCGCGCGCGACGCCACCGTGGCCGCCGCGCTCACGCAAGAGGCGCGCCTGTGGTTCAGCTTCAAGGACCAGGTCATCTTTGAAAAGGACGAGGTGCTGACGCTCTCGGCCAAGCCGTACACCGTCTACACGCCGTACAAGAATGCCTGGTTGAAGAAAATGCGCGCCGAACCCGGCTGCCTGGCGCCGTTCGCTGTCGAACCGCACGCCGCCAGCCTGGCGCCGCCGCGCACCGGCACGCCTGCGCCCCTGCCCACCTTGGGCGAGCTGGGTTTCGAAGCCAGCAACCTTGCCGAACTGGCGATTCCCACTGGCATGTCGGGCGCCAGCACACTGTTCGAGGATTTCCTGCCGCGCGTGGCCCGCTATGACGTGGCGCGCGATTTTCCCGCCTTGAAGGGACCGTCCTACCTGTCCATGCATCTGCGCTTCGGCACCGTGTCGCTGCGCTATCTGGTGCGCACCATTGTCGACCTGATGGACCGGGGCTGCGGCGGCGATGGCGCGCCCGTGTGGCTGGCCGAACTGATTTGGCGCGATTTCTACGCCATGATCCTGTACCAGAACCCGCATGTGGAAGGCGGCGCCTTCAAACCGGCCTACGACGCCATCGCCTGGGAAACGGGGCCCGAAGCCGATGCCGCGTTTGCCGCCTGGTGCGAGGGGCGCACCGGCTACCCGCTGGTGGACGCGGCCATGGCGCAGCTGAATCAGACTGGCTATATGCACAACCGCCTGCGCATGGTCACGGCCTGCTTCCTGATCAAGGATCTGGGCATCGACTGGCGCCGCGGCGAAGCGTATTTCGCGCTGCACCTGAATGACTTCGACCTGGCTTCGAACAACGGCGGCTGGCAATGGGCCTCCTCGTCCGGCTGCGACGCGCAGCCCTATTTCCGCATCTTCAATCCCATCACGCAGTCGGAAAAATTCGATGCGAGCGGGCGCTTCATCCGCCGCTACCTGCCACAGCTGAAGGCGCTGGGCGACAAGGAAATCCATGCGCCCTGGCTGGTGCCGCGCATGCTGCTCGAACAAAAAAACATCGTACTGGGACGCGACTATCCGGAACCGCTGGTGCAGCACGATGAGGCGCGCAAGGAAACGTTGGCGCGCTATGCGGTGGTGAAGGTGGTCGCGTAGGTCGGATTAGCGGGGCAAGGCCCCGCTAATCCGACGATATTGTTGCCTAGGCCGGTGGTGGTGTCGGGTTACGCGCTGCGCGCTAACCCGACCTACGCCACCTCACCGCCCAGCAAGCGCCCCACTTCCGCCAGCAATTCTTCTTCCTGGAACGGCTTGCCGAAATACGCATCCACGCCCAGTTCAAACGCGTGCGCGCGGTGCTTGTCGGCACTGCGCGAGGTGATCATGATGACGGGGATGGCGCGAGTCTTGTCATCGCTGCGCACATTGCGCGTCAAGTCAAAACCGTCCATGCGCGGCATCTCCACGTCGACCAGCAGCAGGGCCGGCATGGCAGCCGGTTCCAGTGCATGCAACTGCTCCAGCGCATCGAGGCCATCCTTGGCCAGCAGCACCTGGTAGCCTTCGCGCTCGAACAGACGCTGCATCACGCGGCGCACCGTCAGCGAATCGTCGACCACCATCACGCGGATGGCAGGCACGGCCAGTGCGCTGGAGGCGGCATGCTGTTCGCTGCTGGCCAGCGCATACTGCGACAGCAGTTCCGGGTGATGCTCCAGGTGCTGCGCCAGCGCCACCGGATTGAGGATCAGCACGATATCGCCCGTGCCCAGTACCGTGGCGCCGGCGATGCCCGGCATGCGCGCCAGCTGCGGCCCCACATGCTTGACCACGACCTCTCGGTTGCCCACCACGTCATCGACCTGCAGCGCCAGCCTGTCATTGCCATTCCTGAGCAGGAGCACGGGCGCATAGCGCAGCGTGGCCTGCGCCACCGGCGTTTCGCCCAGCATGGCCGACAGGTGATGCAGTGCCAGCGACTGCCCGTGCGACGCGATGCACCCGGCTGCCCGCACCTGCTCCAGCTGTTCGCCTTTCAGGTGCAGCACCTGCTCCACCAGCACCGATGGCAAGGCATACATCTTGCCGTTCGCCGCCAGCAGCACCACTTGCGTGACGGCCAGGGTCAGCGGCAGGTGAATGGTGAAGCGCATGCCCAGGCCGGCTTGCGTCAGCGTCTCCACGCGGCCGCCCAGGGCCAGCGCTTCAGAGCGCACGATATCCATGCCAAAACCGCGGCCTGCCAGTTCCGTCAGGCTGTCGGCGGTGGAAAAACCCGGCGTGAAAATCAGCTCGGCCGCCTGCACGTCGCTCAGAGGCGCATCCGTCGCCACCAGGCCGGTGCCGTGTGCCTTGGCGCGAATGCGTTCCAGGTCGAGCCCAGCGCCATCGTCGGAAAATGCAATCGCCACTTCATTGCCCTGCTGGCTGACCTGCACCAGCAGCTCGCCCGTCTCGCTCTTGCCCGCCACCAGGCGCGCTTCGCGCGGCTCGATGCCGTGCACGATGGCGTTGCGCAGCAGGTGCTCGAACGGCGCGGCCATGCGTTCGAGCACGCTGCGGTCGATTTCCACGCCACCGCCGCGGATGTCGAGGTTAACGCGCTTGTCCACTTCCTTGGCGCTTTGCCGCGCCACACGGAACAGCCGTTCGGCGATGCTGGCAAACGGCACCATGCGGATCTGCATCAGGTCGCGCTGCAGCTCGCGCGTCAGCCGCGCCTGCAGCACCAGATCGTCTGTCACCGCATCGACGCTGTGGCTGAGATTTTCGTGGAACGAGGCCACGTCGTTGACGCTTTCGGCCATCATGCGCGTGAGTTCCTGCAGGCGCGTAAAGCGGTCGAATTCGAGCGGGTCGAATTCGCGCTCGCTGCCGACGGCCATGCGCGAGGCGATCTGCGATTCGGCCTGCATTTCCACTTCGCGCAACTGGCGCCGCAGACGCGCCAGGTTGTCGGAAAACTCGGACAGCGAAGCGCCCAGCACGCCGACCTCATTTTCCATTTTAGAACGCGTGATCGACACTTCGCCGGCCTGGTTCACCAGGCGGTCGAGAATATCGGCGCGCACGCGCACCAGCGCCGCCTTCGGTTCGGCGGCCGGCGTGTCCTCCATGCCCGGCAAGGGCAGCAACGGTTGCTGCAACTGCTCGAACAGGTGCAGCGCATGGTCGTAATGGGCCAGCAACTCCTCGAAGGCCTGTGGCGTGGCGGTGCCCGCGTGCAGCATGTTTTCGATATGCGTCTCGATTTCATGCGCATGCTGGCCCAGGCGCATGGCGCCGGCCATGCGCGCGCTGCCTTTGACGGTATGCAGGGTGCGCAGCAGCATCTGCGCCTGGCTGCTGTCGTGCGGCTGCTGCTGCCAGCTGCGCAGCGCCTCGCCGATCTGCGGCAGCAGGTCGGCGCCCTCTTCCAGGAAGACAGACAATAGATCGAGATCGAGTTCATCGCTGATGCCGGCGCTCGCTGCCAGCAGCGCGGCCGCATCTGGCGGCATGATGGCCGGCGCCGGCGCTTCCGGCACGGCGTGCTCCAACGGCGGCGCGTGTTCGAAGCCGGCGTCGAACAGGTCGTCGCTGGCGCCGCGGTCGTGTGCCTGCGCCTGCACCTGTGCCGGCGCCGGCGCATCAGCCGGCCGCAGTGCATCGGCGACGATGCTCGCATACGCCGCCTCGAACAGGGTCTCGAGCTGCGCCGCAGGGATCTCGGCCAACGCGTCATCCTGCGCTTCGGGCGGCAGCACCGGCGTACCGACGATGCTGGCGTAAGCGGCCGCAAACAGGGCGTCGAGCCGGTCTTCCTGGCTCTCGCCGGGCGGCGCCGTCAAGGTGCGCCACAGGGTGTTGAGCGCTTCGATCATGTCCGGCTGCGATGGTGCCAGGTCGCCCAAGGCAAACGCCTGCAGCATCTGCGCGATGCGCTGCGTGGCCTGTTCCAGCACGTCGTGCTGCCCGGCGCGCAGGCCGGCCAGCGGCACCACCACCGTTTCGATCACTGTCTCTAGCGCGTGCGCCAGGTCGCGCAGGGACTGGAAACCGACCGTGCCGGAAGTTCCCGCCAGGGTATGCACAGCTTGCAGCGCCTCCGCGCTGACGGCGCGCTGTTCATGGCGCCATTCGCCGAAGTCGCGCGTGAGCACGCGCAGCAATTCATCCGTCTCGGCCAGGTAGATGTTGTACAAGGGGAGGCTGATGCGCAGTTCGCCGACGTGCTTGAGGTTATCGTCAGGCGCGTCGTGGGCGGCGGGCGCCGTGGCGGATGGAAAGCCGATCACATTGCCGTTGCTGGCCACGGGCGTCGCCGCGCGCGGCTTGCGCAGTTCAAACGGACCGCCTTCGCGCACGCGCTCGGCCGCCGCCAGCAGCATGCCGGCCTCGCGCTCGCGCCCTGCGCCGCCTTCCAGTTCGGCCAGCCATTCGCTGAGCTGGTACCAGCCGTAATTGAGCAAGGTAAACAGATCATCGCTGACGGGGCGCGCTTCGGCCAGCCAGGTATTCATGACACGTTCGATGGCGCCGGCTGCTTCGGCAAACTGCGCCAGGCCGATCATGCGGCTGCTGCCTTTCAGGGTGTGGAACGAGCGGCGCAGCATGGCCAGGTGGTCGCCGCTGGCGGCCTGCTCGCGCGGCAGAGCCAGGGTGGTGTCAATGAAGGCCAGTACTTCGCGCGCTTCGGCGATGAAGATGTCGAGCATCTCGGCGTCGACACCGGTCACTTCTGGCGCAGCATCCATGCCAGCAGGCGCGGCGGGCGCCAGCGCCTGGTCGAGCAAGGGCACCGGCACGGCGCCGGCGGCGGCGACTTTTTCAAATGGCAGGGCGCGGAAGGTGCCGGCGACGGCATCGAAATGGAAACGCCCGCTGGCCGCTTGCGCGTTGCGGCCCAGCATATCGACAAAAAAGCCCAGTGCGCTGACATTTTGCGCGATCTCGTCGAGCGCCTCGGCATGCGCCTTCGCATTGGCATCCGCATTTGCGTCACCACCAGCCAGCTGCCGCACGGCCGCGTCAACCTGCAGCACTGCGGCGCGCGCATCTTCCTGTCCCAGCCCGGCCAGCTGCTGCTGCAACTGCCCCAGCACAAGCGCGACGCCAGCGAGGCCCCCCGCCCTCGCCCCCGCTGCATCCGCGTAATAGGCGTTAAGCACCTTTTCCACCTGGCGCAGGCCCGTCTTCATTTCCTCGGCCAGCGCGGCGACGGTCTGCCCCTGTTCGATCTGGCGCGACAGCTCGCCCGCCGTGACGGGTGGCGGCGCTTCGCCGGCCAGCAGCGCCTGCAGGCGTGCGGCGATGGTTTCCGCATTGCCGGCAAAATCGTCGGGCAGGCGGCGCACCTGCTCCAGGCCCGTATCGGCAAACAGCAGCGCCATGCCGATTTCATTCTCCAGGGCCGCGCTACGCCCGCTGGCCACGGCTTGCCGCGCCACCGCCGCGCATTCGCGCAGCAGGCTGGCCAGGGCCGGCTGCTTCAGGGACTCCACATGTGCCGCCACCTCTTGCAGCGACGCGTCAAAATCCGTGCCCAGAACAGGATCGAGGTCGGCTTGCGCCAGGCGGCTCCAGCTGGCGCGCGCCTGCGCCAGGGCCGTGCGGGCGCCTTGCAAGGCATCCTGGTCGACTTGGCCATAGCGCCGTGTTTCCACGTCGGCGGGCACCTGTCCCTCCAGCGCAAAAGCGGCACGCAGCTGGCGTGCCTCCGGCGTCGGCTCAGTGGCGGCCGCGATGAAGAACAGGGCGTCGCGCAGCATCGGTTCGGGCAGGCTGGCCGTGCCCTGCGCCAGGCGGCGCAATTGCAGGTTGATCAGGCCGAACAGCTGTTTGACGTTGAGCGTGCCCATGCCCTCGCCGCTGGCCGCCAGTCCGGCAAACGCCTGCATGGCGAACCAGAAGGTGCGCGCCGGCGCTTCTTGCTGGGCGTCCGCCACCAAGGTCAGGGTGGCATGCAATTCGCTTGCGTGCTGGCGCCGCGCAGCATCATCCTGCGCCTTCAGGAAGGGCAGCAATGACTTTTCAAAGCGCCCGCGCCAGGCCGGATAATCGGCCAGCGGGGGCGCGTCCGCCAGCGCGATGGCATGCCCTTCCAGCATCGATGAAGGTGGAAAAAACAGGTCCGCCGGGTGTATGCGCTCGGCGCCCAGCATGGTTTGCAGGGCGCGGTAGTAGGGGAACAAACGCGTCGGCTGCGGTGGCGTGCCGACCACCAGGTCTTCCAGGTATTCGATCAGGGCCTGATACAAGTCGGCGACAATCTGCGCATGGTCCAGCGTGTATTCCAGGCTGCCGTCGCGAAAGCGCGCCAGTGCCTGTTCCGCGCCGTCCGTCAGCAGGCTGGCGCCGGCTACGTCCACCATCACCAGCGCGCCATGCGCCTGGTGCAGGTGCGAGCGGGCATGCTGCAGGGCCGTGGCGCGTTCCTCGCGCTCGCGGCCACCCGCTTCGAACAGCGCCGTTTTCGAGCGGCCCAGCGCTTCGCGGATTTCCACCATCACCCACGACAACGGTTCACTGTCGAACGGTTTGGACTGCTGTGGACTATCAGGTGTGCTCATGCATGCCTCGGTAAAAAAATCGCCTGGACTGGCGCAGCGTTCAGGCGGCGACGCGGAAGCGCGACACCGAATTTTTCAGTTCCTGCGCCAGCATCGACAGTTTATGGATCGATTGCGCCGTTTGCTGCGTGCCATCCTGGGTCTGCTCCGTCACGCTCAGGATATGCTGGATATTCAAGGCTACGCCGCTGGCCGAACCGGCCTGCGTGCCCGTGGCGAACGAGATGCCCTGAATCAGTTCGGCCAGGTGTTTCGACACCTGGCTGATGTCGTTCAAGGCAGCGCCGGCCGCGTCGGACAGGTGTGCGCCCTCGACCACGCCCTGCGTGGATTTTTCCATCGCGCGGGTAGCATCCTGGGTATCGGCCTGGATGGTGCGCACCAGCGCGCCGATCTGCTTGGCGGCAGCTGCCGAGCGTTCTGCCAGGCGCTGCACCTCCTCGGCGACAACCGAGAAGCCGCGCCCCGCTTCGCCAGCCGATGCAGCCTGGATGGCGGCGTTCAGCGCCAGCACGTTGGTCTGTTCGGTGATGTCGGAAATGAGCTCGGTGATTTCGCCGATTTCCTGCGACGATTCGCCCAGGCGCTTGATGCGCTTGGAGGTATCCTGGATCTGCTCGCGGATTTCATGCATGCCCTTGATGGCATTTTCCACCGCCGTCGCCCCCTGCTGCGCTGCCGCCACCGACTGGCGTGCCACGTCGGCCGAGACACTGGCCGACTTCGACACGTCGGTAATCGCATTGGCCATTTTGACCACGGTGGCGCTCACGCCCTGGATTTCGCGCGACTGCTGCTGCGAAGCGATCAACAGCTTGCTGGAGATACTTTGCGCCTGCGTCGAGGCGCGGTTGACCTGTTCGGCCGTCGCCGTCACGCGCCCCACCAGGCCACGCAATTCCTCCACCGTGTAATTGACGGAATCGGCGATAGCGCCCGTGATGTCCTCCGACACGGTGGCCTGTACCGTCAGGTCGCCGTCGGCGACCTTCTGCAATTCGTTCATCAGGCGCAGGATGGCCGCCTGGTTCTGGTCATTCTTGGCCTTGGCCTGCTCTTCCTTTTCCTGCGACAGCAGGCGCAGGATTTCCGCTTCCTGACGCCGCCGCTCGGCGTCGCGCGTACGGTTGACGGAGTCCTGCAGCAGCACGCGGCCGATGCCGGCCGCCGCGATCAGGGTCAGCAATACGCCGCCAACCATCATCCAGAAGGCCATGCCCAGGGTTTCCTGGTTCACGTGGTACATCTGCTGCAGCAGGGTCAAACGCTGGCGCAGGTCTTCGTTCTCGTTGAAAATCAGCAGTTCGGCGCTCTTGGCCGAACTGAATTTATCCAGCCGGTCGAGTATCGACGAAACCAGCTTCTGGTAAGTGTCGAAACTGGCTTTCAGCGCCACCAGCCGGTCGCGCAGTTCGGCGTCGCGCGTGGGCGCCAATTGCAGCGACATGCTGCCGTTGAGCAAGCCTTCGACGGCGGTACGGAAATACGTCGTGTCGCGCCCCAGCGAAAATGCCGTTTCCGAGCTGATGCTGCCCGACGACAGAAACTCGCTGGCACTGCGACTCATGCGCTGGCTCAGCATCATCAGGCGGCCGATGACGGCCAGGTCGCGCGCGTTGCCGCCGCGCTGCACCTTGAGCGCCGCTATTTCCTCGGTCTGCGCCAGCAGCGCCGGCGACAGTGCGTTCAATTGCTGCAAGGTCTTGTCGAATTCACCCAGCTCCGTTTTCAGGCGCAAGATGGTGCTGGCCGCGCGGTCGCTGCTGGCCCACTTCTTGCGCGCGTCGGCCACCGCCGCCAGCAGGCCGGAACGCGACTCGCCGATATCGCGGCCGTGATACGTCCCGCCGCGCAGCATCAGGCGGAAATCCTGGTTCAGCTCATTGCGGCTTTCCTCGAGCTGGCGGAAGGCTTCCGGATTACCCTGCACGGCATTCGGCGCAGCCTTGCCGATGCGCTGCGAATGCATTAACGCGTCGCTGGCCAGCTGCGTCTGCGCCGAGGCGATATTGCCGCTGCGCGTATTGAGGCCGACGAACAGCAGGCTGGCGGCCAGACTCAGGGCCATCACCGTCGACAGGATGCTCAATTGCCTTTGCAGCGGCAAATGGCCGATCAGCGGCAGCTTCAAGTCGCTGACCGGTGCCTTGGCCAGCGACTTGCGCCGTCCCAGCGCGTCGCGCAAGCGCAGCGGCAGGTCGGCCGCCGCGGTCGGCCCGTCAGCAACGTGGTCCGTCTCGGGCATGCCGGTAGTCAGGATAGGAGAATTGGCGCCCATCAGCGTATGTCCTCGTGGTCGGCGAATCCGCCAAAACCGGCATCAAGGAAGCGTTCCGATTGCGCCAGCTGCGCCAGGTCCAGGCGCAGCCACTGCTGCCCTGCGCTGTCGCACAGCGTCTGCGCCGCCCAGGAAGGCACCTCGCGAGGCGCCTCCGGCATGGGCATGGATTGCATCGTGCGCAGCTGGCGCAAGCCCAGCACGCGCTCGACCAGCAGTGCGCAATTGAGGCCCAGGCGGGGAGAAAACGTGATGATGCGGCAGTGGCTGCCGGGCGCGCAGGCCGGTTCGCCCATGTAGCGGGCCAGGTCGACAACCCCCGTCAGGCGTCCGCGCATGGCCGCCAAGCCCAAATACCAGTCCTGCGCCAGCGGCACGCCCTGGATCTGCACCCCGGCGGCAATGACGATTTCACCGAGCTGCGTCAGATCGAGCAGGCACGGCCGGCCACCGAGCATCACGCCCAGTTCCTTGCGCGCTGCCAGCGCGCCGCTGCGCGCGGCCTGTATCCGCTCGATCAATTGCAGCTGATACTGGCGCAAGCGCCCCTGCCGCGCCCCCATATCGAAAGATGACATGGCGGCAGCGGCAGGCGGGAAGGCCGCTGTGGACACGCCGTGACCTGGCATCGTTTGCATTCTCAGGAAATCGCGGCAATCTTGGCCAGCAGCTCGGCTTCGACCACCGGCTTGACCAGGTAATCGCGCGCGCCCTGGCGCAAGCCCCAGATACGGTCCGTTTCCTGGCTCTTGCTGGAACAGATAATCACCGGCACGTCCTGCAGTTCGGGATCGCGCGCAATCGCGCGCGTGATCTGGAAGCCATTCGCACCGGGCATCACCACGTCCATCAGGATCAGGTCGGGCCTGGCCTGCTTCAGTTGCGCCAACGCGTCGGCACCGTCCTGCGCCGTGACGACGGCATAACCGGCACGCACCAGCATCTCGCTCAGGTAATAGCGTTCTGTCGGCGAGTCATCGACGATCAGAATTGTGTGTATGGCCATCTGCTTCCTTGCTGCGTTGTCAATCAATAAACCACTTACTCAAATTGCCTGGCCAGGTGCAGCCGCACGGCTTCCAGCAGCGCCTCGCGCGCCAGCGGCTTGACCAAGCAGGCGCTGGCGCCTGCCATGGCACCGCGCGCGCGGTCAAACAAGCCCTCCTTCGACGACAGCATCAGCACCGGCGTGGCATGAAAGGCCGCACTGGCCTTGATCAGCGCACACGTGCGGTAGCCGTCCAGGCGAGGCATCACAATGTCGCACACGATCAGCGCCGGCTGGCAGTCGGCGATCTTGGCCAAGGCCTCGAAGCCGTTTTCCGCCACCACCACGCGATAACCTGCCTCGCGCAAGACCTTTTCGGCCGCGCTGCGGCTGGTGGCGCTGTCGTCGATGACCAGTATCGTGGCGCTGGCGCACACGGCATCGGACGGTGCCTCTGGCAGAATTGGACGCGACATGTAATTATTCGACAATCTTTCATACCATAGCACAGGCTGCCGCGATACCAGCGTGCGGCAGCACCATCCCAGGGTTCTGGATTAGTTAAAGCGCCACCATCTCGAAATCATCCTTGCGCGCACCGCATTCAGGACAGGTCCAGTTCATCGGAACATCGGCCCAACGCGTGCCGGGAGCGATGTCTTCGTCGGGCAGGCCGGCCGCTTCATCATAAACCCAGCCGCAAATAAGACACATCCACGTTTGGAATTGCTGCGTTGTTTCGTTGCTACTCACGTTCTGCCACCCTTCAATCAAGTAAAATGCTGAATTAGGTATCTTAATCTACCCGCCGTGCAAAACCAAACTTCTCCCCTCATATTAAGCTTCGGCGTGTCCGATCCGGTCGGCGCGATCGGTATCCAGGCCGACCTGGCCACGTTTTCAGCCTTCGGCTGCCATGGCCTGTCGGTCACCACGGGCCTGTTGATCAGCGATACCGCGCGCGTGGAAGACGTGCAAGCGGTCGACCCGGACTGGGTTTCCGACCAGGCGCGCGTGCTGCTGGAAGACATGTCCGTCTCGGCCATCAAGATCGGCGCCCTGGGCAGCGTGGAAAACGTCACGGCCATCGCCGAAATCGTCTCCGACTATCCGAACGTGCCGCTGATCCTCGATCCCTTCATTTCGGCGCTGCCGGAACAGGGCATGGACGACGAAGACATCCTCACCGCCGTGCGCCAGCTATTGATCCCGCAAACGACTTTGCTGGTGCTCTCGCCGGTGGAACTGGAGCGCCTGGCAGAAACCTGGCGCGACGCCGACCCGGACGACACCCTGCAAAACGATGTCGATTACCTGGTAGCTCTGGGCTGCGAGTACGTGCTCGTCACCGGCATGCCGGCCGACGCCAGCAAATCCGGCACGGCCGAAGGCAAGTTGCGCGCCAATACCCTGTTCGGCGAGGACGGCGTGGTGCGTCACGACGAATGGCAGCACCTGCCGGGCATCTTCAACGGTGCCGGCAGCACCCTGTCGGCGGCGGCCACCGCCCTGCTGGCCCTGGCTGAAAACGAAGACGATGTGCCGCAGGTGGTCGTGGCGGCGCAGGAATTTACCACCGGCGCGCTGGCCCACGCGCAGCGCCACGGCATGGGCAAGCTGGTGCCAAACCGGCAGTTCCAGCAGCAGCGCCAGCGCGGCGTCCAATAAGCACAGACCAGACGACACAGACAACGATCCACTTTCAAGGCACGATTATCATGACGACGACTTCACAGAACGACATCCTGTTTGCCCGCGCACAAAAAACCACGCCAGGTGGTGTCAATTCGCCCGTGCGCGCCTTCCGCTCCGTCGGTGGCACGCCGCGCTTCATCACGCGCGCCGAAGGCCCGTACTTCTGGGATGCGGACGGCAAGCGCTATATCGATTACATCGGTTCGTGGGGCCCGGCCATCGTCGGCCACGCCCATCCGGAAGTGGTGAAAGCGGTGCAGGATGCGGCCGCGCTGGGCCTGTCGTTCGGCGCGCCGACCGAAGGCGAAGTGCTGATGGCCGAGGAAATCACGCGCCTGGTACCGTCGATCGAGCAAGTACGACTGGTCTCGTCGGGCACGGAAGCGACCATGAGCGCCCTGCGCCTGGCGCGTGGCGCCACGGGGCGTGACAAGATCGTCAAGTTCGAAGGCTGCTACCACGGCCACGCCGACTCACTGCTGGTGAAGGCAGGCAGCGGCCTGCTCACCTTCGGCAACCCGACCTCGGCCGGCGTGCCGGAAGATTTTGTGAAGCACACCCTGGTACTTGACTATAACAACGTGGAACAGCTGAAGGACGCCTTCGACAGTTTCGGCGCGGAGATCGCCTGCGTGATCGTCGAGCCCGTGGCCGGCAACATGAACCTGGTGAAAGCCACGCCGCAATTCCTGCAGGCGATGCGCGATCTGTGCACGCAGCACGGTGCTCTGCTCATTTTCGATGAAGTCATGTGCGGCTTGCGCGTGGCCCTGGGCGGCGCGCAGGCGCTGTACGGCATCAAGCCCGACCTCACCGCGCTGGGCAAGGTCATCGGCGGCGGCATGCCGGTGGCGGCCTTCGGCGGCAGCGCGGCGCTGATGCACCACATGGCGCCCCTGGGCGCCGTCTACCAGGCCGGCACCCTGTCGGGCAACCCGGTCGCCGTGGCGGCCGGCATGGCCACCTTGAAACTGATCCAGCAGCCTGGCTTCTACGAGCAGCTGGGCGCCACGGCCAAGCGCCTGGCCGAAGGCCTGACCGCCGCAGCCAAAGAGGCGGGCGTGGTCTTCTGCGCCGACTACATCGGCGGCATGTTCGGCATTTATTTCAGCGCCACGCCACCGAGCAGCTACGCGGAAATGATGGCGGGCGACCGCAGCAAGTTCAACGCCTTCTTCCACGCCATGCTGGACGAAGGCGTGTACTTCGCGCCCGCTGCCTTCGAGGCAGGCTTCGTCTCGGCGCAGCACGATGATGCCGTCATCGACGCCACCATCGCTGCCGCGCGCAAAGTGTTTGCCAAACTAGCGTAAGGTACACACCTGACAAAACCTACTGCGCGTCGCGCTTTGCGGCCGGCGATGCTCACCGTACTAGAGTACGGTTGCGCTTCTCGGCCACAAATCACTGCCGCTCGCTACGGTTTTGTCAGGTGTCGTTACACTGTAGCGCTTTGTAGCACCGCCGCCACCAGCGCCGGCAGGCTGGCCATGTCGTTGAACACGACGTGCGCGCCGGCCGCCTTCAGGCGCGCTTCCTGGCCGGCGGCGATATGCCCGCCGCCGATGAATCCCAATACCGTCATGCCCGCCGCCACGGCGGCCGTCACGCCCGTGACGCTGTCTTCCAGCACCAGGCACTGGCCTGGCCGCACGCCAAACGCGGCAGCCGCCGCCAGGTAGACGCCCGGGTGCGGCTTGGCGTGGCCCACCAGGTCAGGCGTAAAGACGCGTTGATCGAACAGCGGCGCCATGCTAGTGCGCTCGAGCGCCGACAGCACGCGTGCGCTGACGCTGTTCGAGGCCACGGCCTTGGGCAGGGGAATGGCGGCCAGCGCCTGCGCCACGCCGGGCACGGCGCGCAATTGCGCGTCGCAGGCCGCATCGACGGCGTTGCCGATAGCCATGATTTCGTCGGCCGGCAATTGTGGCAAGCCCAGTTCCTTGTAAATATCCTGCATCAGCGGCACCAGGCGCTGGCCCAGGCGCGGCTCGATCAAGCCTTGCAGGGTAACACCCTCGGGAAGGTTCGGCAGGCGCGGCGCCAGCAATTCCAGCAGCGCTTGCAGGGCCACGGCTTCGCTGTCGATCAGCACGCCATCGCAGTCGCTGATCAGATGGGTGAAACGCGGTGGGGTAGTGGCGGTATCAGGCATGGACTCTCCAGAAAGCAACGGTGACGGGAAATGCGGCGGCCGGCCGGCCAAGGCTGGCATCGCACGATCATAGGTGGAACAGGCGGACGCTACTACGCAGAAAACGTCTCAATGACGATACTTTTCTGCAAAAAGCAGACTACGGGGGGAAGAATCGGGCGCCAGGCAAGCGCTGACGGAAAAATACCAATTCAATACCACGCAATACCAATGATTATCGCTGATTTTTGAATTTGCTGCGTTCGCCTTGGAATCCGGGACGCAGCCCGGTGGCGTATCCGGAACGCGGACGCGTCCCGGCGAAGAATGCTTATTTCAGCCAGCCGCGATGGCGGAAGTACAGGAAGGGCGCGATGGCGCTGGTGATCATCAGGCCCCAGGCCCACGGATAGCCAAACGACCATTCCAGTTCCGGCATCAGCTTGAAGTTCATGCCGTACACGCTGGCGATCAGGGTAGGCGGCAGGAAAGCCACGCTGGCCACCGAGAAGATCTTGATGATCTTGTTCTGGTTGATGTTGATGAAACCGACGGTGGCATCCATCAGGAAGTTGATCTTGTCAAACAGGAACGAGGTATGGCCATCGAGCGATTCGATGTCGCGCAAAATCTGCCGCGCTTCCTCGAACTGCTCGGAATTGAGCAAGCGGCCGCGCATCAGGAAACTCACGGCGCGGCGCGTATCCATCATGTTGCGGCGGATACGGCCATTCAAATCTTCCTCGTGGGCAATGGCATTCAGCGCTTCGGCTGCGTGGGCATCGGTAAATTCCTTTTGCAGCACGCGCGTGCTGACTTCTTCCAGGTTCTGGTAGATGCCTTCGAGCACGTCGGCCGAATATTCGGCATCGGTGGCGTACAGGTCGAGCAGCACGTCCATGTAGTCGGCAATCGAGCCTGGCCGCGAGCGGGCGCGCATGCGCACCAGGCGGAACACGGGCAAGTCGTCCGTATGCATGGAAAACAGGATCTTGCGGGCAAGAATGAAGGCTACCGTGATGACGCGCGAGGGGCCATCGTCCTCTTCGCGCAAGAAGTCCGTGCGCAGGTGCAAATCGCCGTTTTCCGCTTCGTAATAGCGCGCCGACGCTTCAATATCCTTGACTTCGTCTTCGCCCGGCAGGGTAACGTTGTAAATGGCCTTGACCCAGCCCCGTTCATCGTCGGTGGGATCGGTCAGGTCGACCCACACCGGTTCGGCATTTTCGAGGTCTGCGCGGCTGTCGATCGGCACCTGGTTGAGCCGGCCATTCTGTAATACAAAGACATTGATCATGCGCGCTCTCAGCCGGATGTTGGGTTATCGTGATGTGCTGGCGCTTGCGCCAAAAATGAAAACAGCGCAAGTGTACCCGCAAAGGCCTTTTCACGACCACCCCCCGGCACCGCTTTTTCACGGAAAAAGTGCGGCGTTGCACCAAGCGAGCCGATTAAGATGCTGTGGCGCAATAATGCAGATTAAGCATTCTTAATTTTATGAAAAGAAAGCCAGCGGCCATCAAGGCAATTCAGCCGCCCCCATGCGGCGCAGGATGACACCCGTGCGCCGGTTCAGGTAGCCAGTATCGCGGTGGCGGTCGTAAAAGCGGGGATTCGGCAGCATCACGGCCAGTTTCGCCGCCTGCGCCGCGCTCAGGCCCGCCGCGCTGACGTGATAATAGTGGCGCGCGGCCGCTTCGGCGCCGAAGATGCCCGTGCCGAATTCCACCACGTTCAAATAAATTTCAAAGATGCGCTGCTTATCCATCAGGCTTTCCAGCATGTAGGTGATGATCAGTTCCTGGCCCTTGCGCACATAGCTGCGCGAACCGGACAGGAACAGATTCTTTGCCAGTTGCTGCGTGATGGTGGAGCCGCCCGCCACGACCTTCTGCTTTTTATTATTTTTTTCGTACGCCTTTTGCAAGGCTTCCCAGTCCACCCCTTCATGCTCGGAAAAATTCGCATCTTCCGAGGCGATGATGGCCCGTTTTAAATTGTTCGAGATGCGGTTGTACGGCACCCACGTTTGCTGGATGGTGGCATTGGGATTCTTGTCCTGCAAGGCAGACAACTGTTCGCGCATGAAGGCCGTGCTGGACGGGTTGTGGTCGACCCACCACCAGATTTGCAGGAAGAAATACAGTTGCACGACGATAAAGGCCAGCACGGGCACGATAAACAGCCACTTGATCCAGCCATAGCGGCTGCCGCGACCAGCTTTGGGCGCGCCTTTCTTGCCGCCGCTCACGAACTGCCCCGCATGTGCGCCAGCAAGTCCTGCGTCTGCGGCCGCACGCCGCGCCATACGTAAAACGCTTCCGCCGCCTGCTCCACCAGCATGCCCAAGCCGTCGCGCACCTGCGCGCCATGCTGGGCGGCAAAGTCCATGAAGACGGTGGGCTGGGCGCCATACATCATGTCCAGCGCCAGCGTGTGGCTGCCGAAGACACTTGCGGGCACGGGCGGTAAATCGCCCGCCAGGCTGGCCGAGGTGGCATTGATGACGATATCGAAGACGCCTTCGGGCTGCGTGTAGCCGCAGGCATGCAGTTGACCGGGATGACTGAGCGCATCGGCAAACTGGGCCACCAGCGCCTCGGCCGTGGCCACGGTGCGGTTGGCAATAAGAATTTCCTTCGGCCCCTGTTCCAGCAAGGGCAGCACCACGCCGCGCGCCGCACCGCCCGCGCCCAGCAGCAGGACGCGTTTGCCGGCGATGTCCACGCCCGCGTTGCGCACGATGTCCGCCACCAGGCCCGCGCCGTCGGTATTGTCACCAAGAATGGCGTCGCCATCGAAACGCAAGGTATTGACGGCGCCGGCCGCTTGCGCGCGCGGCGTCAGGACAGTGGCCAGCGCACACGCATCGAGCTTGAATGGCACCGTGACATTCGCGCCCTTGCCCCCTTCGGCGGCGAAACTGCGGGCCGCCAGAGCAAAGCCGTCCAGCGGCGCCAGCCGGCGTTCATAGACCATGGCTTGTCCGGTTTGCAGGGCAAACGCGGCGTGGATCAAGGGAGACTTGCTGTGGGCGATGGGATTACCAAAGACGCAATATTGATCAGAATGTACTTCGCTTGTATTTAGTTCGTGTGTACTCAATTGCTGCCGCCAGTCAGGTTAGCTTCCATTTTTTCTTCGCGCGTAAATTTGAAACGGGTGATGACGACCCACAGGTCATCCTTGTCACTCGACAACATATTCGGTGGGAAACGGCCGAAAGGCGCCGCGCGGCGCACGATGGCCAGGGCCGCCGCATCCAGCGCCGGGTTGCCCGAGCTTTTCTCCACGCGGGCGCCGCCCTCCTTCTGGTAAATCGTGCCGTCCTGGAAGATGGGGATGTAGACGACCAGTTCGCCATATATCTTGCGGCCATTCTTTTGCGGGAAATTCAGGGTGCCTATTTCCTCGATGCGCTTTTGCAGGGTCTTGTAATACATGGCATAGCCGACCTCTTGCGTGCTGGGCGTAATGAAAGTCTTGCGGGGACGCTTGTTCTGGTCTTCCACGGTCTGGCTGATCTCGGCCGCCATGCGCGCGATGGCCTTGCTGCTTTCCATCAAGTCCGAACCGCTGGCCAGGGGATTGGGCTTGTCTTTTTCCGTGACGGGCGCGGCGCTGTAGGGCGTGGTCTTGGCCGCCTGCGTCAGCAGTTCCTGCTGCTTTTGCTCCAGTTCGGCAATGCGTCGGGCGCTGGCCTTGGCGCTATCGCCCTCTTCTACCTTGCGCATGTCGGGCAAGGGCGACTTGGCGCGGCCCTTGTCGGCCTGGCCACCGCCGTCGAGATTGGCTTGCGCCAGGGCCTCGGCCTTCAGCGGCTTGTTCGCATGCTTGGCGTTGACCAGGATCACTTCCAGGCCGGGATCGGTGGCCACGGCCCGCTGCGGGGCCGGGGCGACAAAATGCATCGCCAGCAAGGTGCCGTGCGCCAGCAGCGACACCGCCACGGCGATCATCAGGAAACGATACTCTCGGAAAGACTTCACGCGCAACCCAGTTCGCAACAAGCACAAGATGTGCTGAATTCTACGTCAAAGGGCGGTGCCGGCAACAGTTATCAGCACCGCCTTGTGGCTTGGCGGCGGCCTTACTTGACCTCGGGCTCGCTGACCACGTCCTCGCTGGCCAGTTCCGCCACTTCCGCATCGGCGTCGCTGACCTGGTTCGCCGCTTCCGGAGAAGCTTCCGGCGCCACTTCGACCTCCTCGGCGCCTTCGTCGCCCGCATCTTCCTCGTAGTCGAGCTCGGCGTCGGCCGCCGCATCCGGCACGGCGGCAATTTCCAGCAGGCGCGCTTCGATGCTCAGGTCGACTTCATCCCAGCGCAGCAAGTCCAGTTTCACCTGGGCGCCGCGCGCCACCGATGGCATGCCTGGCAGCTTGATGACCAACGGGATATCGACCAGGCGCAGGATTTCATCTTTCAAGACGACGGCATCGACCTGGCGTGCATTTTCCTGGTGCAGCCAGCGCAAGCACCAGTAGCGTTCCATGTTCGACTGGAAATCGCCATACGCGGCATACGCCGCGTCAAACGCCGAGACGATGGCGAACAAATTCGCATCGCGCGGCTTGAACGGGGCCACCAGCGGTGCCGTCACGCCATGCTCGGCGCAGGCGATAATTTGCCATTGGTTCACCAGGTCCGTGTAGCGGCGCAAGGGCGAGGTGCTCCACGCGTATTGATCCACACCAAGACCCTGATGCGGCGCCGCATGGGTGACCATGCGCACCTGCATTTTTGCCGCCCAGCTATTGCCGCTGCCGCCGCCCTGGCTGCGGTAAATGCCTGGCACACCATGGTCGTGCAGCATCTTGCCCCAGGTACTGTTGGCAAAAATCATCAGTTCGGCGACGATCTTGTCCAGCGGCGCGCCACGCTTGCGGCGCGCCACGGTGACGATGTCGTTTTCCACATAAAAGTTGAAATCGACGCGGTTATTCTGTTCCGGCTTCAGGCCAAACGCTTCGCGCTTCTTCATGCGGCCCTGTTCCAGCTGCTGCGCCCATTGCCACAACACGGCGAAATCGGCCTTGTGCGGGTACTCGCCTTCGCCGCTGGCCAGGGTTTCTTCGTTGACCAGGTCGTCCAGCTGGTTATGGCGCAAATTGCTGGCGATGGGCACCAGCTCGGCGCGCGTCTGCGTGCTGATTACCGCCCACTCCGCTTTCGGGTCCAGGGTCGCGTACAGCGACAGGGCCGGGCACGTCGTGCCTTCCGCGAGCGTGAAAGCATTCACGATTTCGTCCGGCAGCATGGTGATCTTGTCGCCCGGCATGTAGACGGTGGACATGCGCTGGCGCGCCATCTTGTCGATCACGTCTTCCGGGCGGATGCCCAGGCCCGGCGCGGCGATGTGGATACCCACCTTGATCGTGCCATCCGGCAATGGCTGCACGGAGAAGGCATCGTCGATCTCGGTGGTAGTCACGTCGTCGATCGAGAAGGCGGCCACGTCGGCCAGCGGCAGCTTGGCCGTCACGGACGGCACGGGCACGCTCGGGAAACCGGCGCCCTTGGGGAAGTTCTCGAACAGGAATTTCGACAGGTGCAAATCTTTTGCCGAAGCAATACCACCAACGGCCAGCATCAGGCGCGGCGGCGTCGTGTGCAATTCCGTGCAAGCCGCTTCCAGCGCCTTGTATTCAATCGTATTCTTGTCGGGCTTGAACAACAGTTGCAGCACCATGGGCTGCATGGACGCAGGCAAACGGTTCTGTTTCAGCTCTTCCACATACGCGGCTTGCACCAGCGCCTGCTGTTTTTTCTTTTCGATGCCGGCCAATGCCGCCTTCAAGGACGCTTCCGGCGCCGCCTTGTAGCGACCACGGCCCTTCTTGTAGAAATACACGGGCGCCGAATGCAGGGCCAGGATCAGGCCGGCCGCTTCCGGCGGCAGCGGGGCATGGCCGAAATACTCGGCGCCCAGCTCGGCAAAGCCGAACTCGTCTTCGCCCGCCACTTCCCACAGGAAATCGAGGTCGATTTCGGCGGCCACGGCCTTGGCTTGCTCCAGCAGCTCGGCCGGGGCCGGTTTTTCATACTGCAGCAGCACGTCCTTGGTCTTGACCTTGGTGCGCTTGCCGCTGGCCATTTCGACCTGGTAAGCCTCACCTGCTTGCGACAGGACCGTGCCGACCTTGAAATCGCCGGATTCTTCAAAAAATAGATTCATTGTTATGCTTTGTTCATTAATGTGTCGGTTGCAACGGTGCGAGTGACGGGCTTCAACTCAAACACCGCCGGCAAAAATACTTCGGTTACCAGTAGCAAGCCCTGGTGGCGCTGATACAGGCAGCGGCGGGCAAAAAACAGCGCCTTTTCATCGACGCGCTGCCCTTCCCGTGCCAGCGCCGCCTGCGCCCGCTGTACCAGCGGGTGACCTGCGCGCAAGCGGGCAAATTCAAGAGTGCCGCGTCGCACCATGCGGTCGCCAAACAGGGTCGTGCCCAGCGAGCGCTCGCCCAGCGCGGAAAACAAAGGCCAGTCCGTGGCCGTCGCCTGCATGGGCACGACGGTATGGCCAAACACGGCCGGCCTGTTATCACACCGCAGCAGCACTTCGCGTTCCCACACGCGGCCCGAACGGTGCAGGCCGATGCTGGCCGCCTCGTCGCTCAGGCAGCGTGCAGTTTCCTGATGCAAACATTGCACGCGGAACGCGCTGCTATGCGCTTTCAGCTTGGCCGTCAAGGAACCGCCACCCTTGAGCCAGTGGCGCAAGGCCGGCGGCGCATTGACGGCGTTCACGTGCGCATGCCATTGCGCCTGCCGCAGCGAACCAGGCCTCACCGGGCGGCGTCCGTATGGATGCCACAAAAGGCCAGCACGGGCACCAGGTATGCGGCAAATTCGCTGATGCCATGGTCACTGCCGTCGATGACGCACTGCTGCGCCCCCTGATAATGCGCCAGCATGTCGCGGTAGTCGAGTACTTCATCGCCAGTGGCGGCAATCAGGAAATAGCGTTGCGGCTGCGTAATTTTCTGTACGGCAAACGCGCGCAGCTCAGCTATGTATTCGCGCTTGAACTCGAATGGCTTGTCCGAATGGAACTCAGTCGTCACGCCCACATGCTGCTCCAGGTCGATCAGCGGCACGATGGCGGGGTTGAGCAGCACGGCGCGGCAACCGAGTTGCTCTGCCAGCCAGGTGGCGTAATAGCCGCCCAGCGAAGAGCCGATGATCGTCAGGTCGCCCGGCGCCACGTCCTTGAGCAGCGACAGAGCCAGTGCGATGGCCAGCTTGGGCGAGGCCGGCAATTGCGGGCACAGCCACTCTGCTTCGCGGCCCAGCGCCTGCATCTGCGCGGCCAGCAGGCGCGACTTCATCGACAGGGGCGACGAGCGAAATCCATGCAGGTACAGAATCATCGGCCCAGCGCCTCCAGCAATTTCTGGTGCACCCCGCCAAAGCCGCCATTGCTCATGACGACGACCTGGTCGCCGGGACGGGCGCTAGCGACCACGGCCGCCACCAGCATATCAATGTCTTCATAGGCGCTGGCAATCTTGCCCAGCGGCGCCAGCGCGTCGCCCAGGCTCCAGCCCAGCGCAGCATGGCTGCCGAAACCGAAGACCAGGTCGGCATCCTTCAGGCTGCCCGGCAGCGCATCTTTCATGGCGCCCAGCTTCATGGTGTTCGAACGTGGTTCCAGCACGGCCAGGATGCGGCCGCTGTCGCCGACGGTTTGGCGCATTTTTTGGCGCAACCCGCCCACGGTGGTGGCAATGGCCGTCGGGTGATGCGCGAAATCGTCGTACACGGTGATATCGTTGACCACGCCGCGCACTTCCATGCGCCGCTTGACACTCTCGAATGTGGCCAGCGACGCGCAGGCCTGGGCAATAGGCACGCCCACGTGGCGCGCGGCGGCGATGGCCGCCAGCGCATTGCTGCGGTTATGCTTGCCCGTGAGCGCCCACGCCACATGGCCTTCCTGCTGGCCATTGAAAACCACGTCGAAGCTGCCATCGGCCTGCTCTTGCAGTTGCCAGTTGGCATCTTGGCCAAAACATTCCTTTTCACTCCAGCAACCGCGCGCCAGCACGCGTTGCAGCGACGCTTCGTCGCCATTGAACACAAGGCGGCCGATGCCGGGCACCGTGCGCACCAAGTGGTGGAATTGCGTCTCGATCGCGTGCAGATCGGGGAAGATGTCGGCGTGATCATATTCCAGGTTATTCATGATCGCCGTCTTCGCATGGTAATGCACGAACTTGCTGCGCTTGTCGAAGAAGGCCGTGTCGTATTCATCGGCTTCGATGACGAAGAAGTCCGAATCGGCGCTCTTGCCATCGATCTTGCCGCTGAGGCGGGCAGAAATGCCAAAGTTCATCGGCACGCCGCCGATCAGGAAGCCGGGCGCATAGCCCGCGTCTTCGAGTATCCATGCCAGCATGGCCGAAGTTGTCGTCTTGCCATGCGTTCCGGCCACGGCCAGCACCCATCGATTGCGCAAGATGTGTTCGCCGATCCACTGCGGTCCGGAGACATATGGCAGGCTGCGGTTGAGGATTTCTTCCACCAGAGGGTTGCCGCGCGAAACCACATTGCCAATCACATACAAATCCGGATTCAACTGGGTTTGTTCCGGATCAAAGCCTTGGATCAGTTCGATTCCCTGCGATTCCAGCTGAGTGCTCATCGGCGGATAGACGTTGGCATCGCAACCGGTGACTTTATGGCCGGCTTCCTTGGCCAGGACGGCCAGACCGCCCATGAAGGTACCGCAAATACCGAGAATATGAATATGCATGTGATCAGTGCGAAAGGTGCACGCTAAAGTAAGTAAGACGGTGAGCTAAAAAAGGGCAAGTGTAGGATTTTACCTGACGCCATGACTTTTTCCGCTTCGGAGTATCATCTCGCTCATGACGAACGATGCATTTGACGATAGCGCGCAGTTGCGCCTGGAAATCGCCGCCGCTGCCGCGCGCCTGGTGGCGCAGGATGGCGCCGACTATGGCAGCGCCAAGCGCAAGGCCGCGCGGCAGGTACTCGGCGACGCGCCGAACCGGCCCAATATACTGCCTGACAACGACATGATCGAAGAGCAGGTGCGGCAATACAATGCCCTGTTCCTGGCCGACAGCCAGCCGGCGCGCCTGTTTCAGCTGCGCACGATTGCGCTGCAGGTCATGGAAGCGTTGCAACAATTTCATCCCCTGCTCAGCGGCCCCGTGCTGAACGGCACGGCAGGCCCCCACGACGAGATCTATTTGCAGCTGTTTGCCGAGAGCGCCAAAGATATCCATATCTTCCTGCTCAATAAAAATGTCGTGCTCGACATGTCGGAAAGCCCGCATTTCAAGGGAGCGCGTTATGATGCGGTCGAGACGGCCAGTTTCTTATGGAAAAACGAAGGCGTGCATGCAGCCATGTATGAGCTCGACGACATGCGCGGCGCGCTGAAAGCCAAGGCAGATGGAAAAGTGCTGCGCACCGATATCGCGGGTCTGCGCAGCCTGCTGGCCGCCAGCCTCGCCGATGGCGTGCCGGCTGCCGACTAACATTGATATAGATAAAGTTATGACAAAAAAGAATTGGATCGCCTGCGCCATCGTGGCACTGATGTTTGGCGGCATGGGCGCCTACGTGGGCATGCATAAAGAGAAGGAAAAAGCGGGGCCTCTGACGACGACCATCGCGCCGGGCGCGACGGGTCCCGTCAACGAACTGTATGCACTGTCCCTGCCGGACGCGGCTGGCGCCACGCAAGCCTTGTCGCAATGGAAAGGCAAGAATTTGCTGGTCAATTTCTGGGCGCCTTGGTGTCCGCCTTGCGTGGAAGAAATGCCGGAGTTATCCGAAGTGCAAGGGCACTATGCGGCGAAAAATCTGCAAGTCATCGGTATTGGTATCGATTCGGCCAGTAATATTGCTACTTTTGCCAGCAAGGTCAAGATCGCTTATCCCGTGTATGTTTCCGGCCTGAGCGGTACCGACCTGTCGCGTCATTTTGGCAATGCCACGGGCGGTTTGCCCTTTACGGTGCTGATCGGCGCCGATGGCGAAGTCAAAAAGACCTATCTGGGCCGCTTGAAATTTGATCAGTTGCGCGCCGATCTGGATAAATTGTAAATTCGGAGCGTGCTTTTTTCTCTTGCCAATGCGTATCTTTGGCGGCAAAATGCGGAACTTTCGCTAAAACGGTCTTCCATACATGGCAAAAAACCTCCTTCTGCTCAACGGTCCCAACCTGAATTTGCTGGGAACGCGCGAGCCTGAGGTCTACGGCGCCAGCACCTTGGCCGATATCGAGCAGGCAGCAATGGCGCAAGCCATGGCGGCCGGTGCCGACCTGGTCTGCTTTCAAAGCAACCATGAAGGCGCGCTGATCGACCGCATCCATGCCGCGCGAGCGGAAGGGATCGATGCCATCGTCATCAATCCGGGCGGCCTGACACATACCAGTGTTGCCTTGCGCGATGCGCTGGCCGGGGTCGCCATTCCGTTCGTGGAAGTCCATATCTCGAATATTTATCAACGCGAAACGTTTCGACATCACTCATTTCTCAGCGCGATCGCGCAGGGGACGATCTGCGGGCTAGGTATCGATGGATATCGGCTTGCCATCGACTTCGCGCTTAAAAAACGTTAATCTACGCGATCTGCACGCATTTAGCGCGGCGATAGGTTCTGGACATCACCGCATCACTCATAAAACAAACTACATTCCTAGGGGTTTTACATGGATCTACGAAAACTCAAGACCTTGATCGACCTGGTCGCCGAATCGGATATCGCAGAGCTGGAAGTTACCGAAGGCGAAAGCAAGGTTCGCATCGTCAAATCGTCGGCCATGCCGCAAAACCAGATGGTCATGATGCAGCCGCAAGGCATGCAAGCCCACTACCAGCCCGCCGCGCCAGCCGCCGCTCCCGCTGCGGCAGCTGCCGTCGTGGTAGCAGCCGAGCCAACGGGCTATGTGGTCAAGTCGCCCATGGTTGGCACCTTCTACCGTTCCTCCGCTCCTGGCAGCGCCGCCTATGTTGAAGTGGGCGCTACCGTCAAGGAAGGTGATACCCTGTGCATCATCGAAGCGATGAAGCTTCTGAATGAAATCGACTCCGATAAAGCCGGTGTCGTGACCCAGATCCTGGTCGAAAACGGCCAGCCGGTCGAATTCGGTCAACCCTTGTTTGTGATCGGCTAAAACCCAGTCCACACGGCCGGCAACGGCCGTTTGCAGTTTTAGTCCCTCACACTTGTTGTTTCGCCGGCTCGCCGGCTCTCACAGACATACGCGAACCTACCATGTTTGAAAAAATCCTGATTGCCAACCGTGGTGAAATTGCCCTCCGTATTCAGCGCGCCTGCCGCGAAATGGGCATTAAAACGGTTGTAGTCCACTCCGAAGCCGACAAGGACGCGAAATACGTCAAGCTGGCCGACGAATCCGTTTGTATCGGCCCGGCACAGTCGTCCCTGAGCTACCTGAACATGCCCGCCATCATCAGCGCCGCTGAAGTGACGGATGCACAAGCAATTCACCCAGGCTATGGCTTCCTGTCGGAAAATGCCGACTTTGCCGAACGCGTCGAGAAATCGGGCTTCGTCTTCATCGGCCCCCGCTCCGAATCGATCCGTTTGATGGGCGACAAAGTGTCGGCCAAGCAAACCATGATCAAGGCTGGCGTACCCTGCGTCCCAGGCTCGGAAGGCGCGTTGCCCGATGATCCGAAAGCGATCGTGCAAATTGCCCGCAAGGTCGGCTACCCGGTCATCATCAAGGCTGCCGGCGGCGGTGGCGGACGCGGCATGCGCGTGGTACACACGGAAGCCGCCCTGATCAACGCCGTGGCGATGACCAAGACGGAAGCCGGCACGGCTTTCGGCAACCCTGAAGTGTATATGGAGAAGTACCTGGAAAATCCGCGCCACGTGGAAATCCAGATTCTTGCCGATGAACACAAGAATGCCGTCTGGCTGGGCGAGCGCGACTGCTCCATGCAGCGCCGCCACCAGAAAGTCATCGAAGAAGCACCAGCGCCGGGCATCCCGCGCAAACTCATCGAAAAAATTGGCGACCGTTGCGCCGAAGCCTGCCGCAAGATCGGCTACCGCGGCGCCGGCACGTTTGAATTCCTGTACGAAAACGGCGAGTTCTATTTCATTGAAATGAATACCCGCGTGCAAGTTGAACATCCGGTCACCGAGATGATCACCGGCATCGACATCGTACAAGAGCAGATCCGCATCGCCGCCGGCGAAAAATTGCGTTTCCGCCAACGCGACGTCTTGCTGTCGGGCCACGCCATCGAGTGCCGCATCAATGCCGAAGATCCATTCAAGTTCACGCCATCGCCAGGCAAGATCGTGTCCTGGCATGCGCCGGGCGGCCCCGGTATCCGCGTCGACTCGCACGCCTACGCCGGCTACTACGTGCCACCGCACTACGACTCGATGATCGGCAAAGTGATCGCTTACGGCGCCACGCGCGAGCAAGCGATCCGCCGCATGCAGATCGCCCTGTCCGAAATGGTGGTCGAAGGTATCAACACGAATATCGCCCTGCACCGCGAACTGATGATCGATGCGCGCTTCATCGAAGGCGGCACCAACATTCACTATCTGGAACAGAAACTGGCCGACATGCCGGACCTGGGCAAGAACCTGAATGGCGGCAGCCCCAGCATCGCCAAGAAATCCGAAATCAAGGCGGGCGCATGAGCTGGACGGAAATCGTCATCGAAATCGCCCGTGACAACGCCGAGGCCATGTCCGACGCGTTGATGGAAGCGGGCGCCCTGTCGGTATCGGTGGAAGACGCCGATGAAGGCACGGATGCCGAGCAGCCCCTGTTTGGCGAGCCAGGCATGGAACCGAAGGAAGCGGCGTGGGAACGCAGCCGCGTGGTGGCGCTGACCGACGTCGACGCCGACCAGGCCGCCATCGTGGCCGCCGCAGCCGAAGCTGTCGGCATGGCAACGGTACCGGTGTTTACCATGCGCCCCGTGGAAGAGCAGGACTGGGTGCGCCTGACCCAGTCGCAATTCGCACCGATTCACATCGGCAAGAATATCTGGGTCGTGCCCAGCTGGCACGAGGCACCGGATCCTGCTGGCCTGATCCTGGAACTGGACCCGGGCCTGGCTTTCGGCACGGGCAGCCATCCGACCACCCGCCTGTGCATGGAGTGGCTGGAAGCCAATCCCGCCCCTGGCAAGACCGTGCTCGACTACGGTTGCGGCTCCGGCATCCTGGCCATGGTGGCCAAGAAGCTGGGCGCGCAAACAGTGGTCGGCGTCGATATCGACCCGCAAGCGATCGAATCGGCTGGCGACAATGCCGAACGCAACCAGTGCGAGATCGAATATTTCTTGCCAGATACTTTTGCCACTTCGACACACGCCACGGCGAAATTTGACATCGTCGTTGCCAACATCCTGTCGAGCCCATTGAAGCTGATGGCGCCGATGCTGTCGGGCAGAGTCGCCGACGGCGGCGCCCTGATCCTGTCCGGCGTGCTGGCACGCCAGGCGGAAGAAGTCGCTGCTGCCTACGCACCGTTCATCCAGCTGGGTGTCTGGGCCGAGCAAGACGGCTGGGTAGCCCTGCATGGCCGCCTGGGCAGCACGCAAGCGCCTGCGCCCCGCGCGGAAGGTGCATAAGCACTGCAATGGCCCTCGCCACCAAATGCCCCCATTGCAACACGATATTTCGGGTCGCTGCTGACCAGTTGAAGTTACGTGGGGGCATCGTACGCTGTGGCACGTGCAGGGAAGTGTTTGACGGCAATGCCGCGCTGGTCGATCCAGCTGCCGCATCGCCGTTTTTAACGTCTGGCCCCGGCGCTGCCGCCCCGCTGTCGACCAGTTACCCTGCCGACAACAGCCTGCCGTCCGCCACGGACGACGAACCCATCTATTCTCTCGATTTCGACACCTCGTTCGACCCGTTCGGCATCTTGCCGGAAACGGCGCAGCTCAAGGAAGACGATGGCGAACACATCGAACTGGACCTCGACATCGGCCTGCCCGACGAGGCGCTGGCCGACGCACCTGTCGCCGCCCCTGTCATTGCACCGGTCGAACCGCCCGAAGCGCCGCTACCCCAGCCGATGGCGCCCTTCAAGCGCCGCCAGGTCGATGACGCACCCGCCTTCGCCACGTATTTGCGCGACAGCCGCCGCGAACCGAACCTGGAAGCGGGCCCGGCGCCAATATTGCCTGCGACCGAAAAAATCAGCCTGGACAAGCCATTGCCTGTCGCGCCTGCACCAACGCGTTTGGAACCGACCTTGGCCGACCACTCATTTGAAGCAATGCCCGCCCCTGGTGCGCCCGAGCCAGTGATGGAGGCCGAGGCCGGGAAAACGGCAGTGGTGCCGGCCGACGACGAACCGGCCTTTGTGATCCAGGGCCGGCGCCGCGAACAGAGCGGCAGGGCCTTGCGCGTGGCCATGGCCATCGGCTCGGTGGTGCTGCTGCTATTATTATTGCTGCAGGTGATGACCACCTTCCGCAATCCGCTGGCGGCGCAGTTTCCGCAGTGGAAGCCGACCCTGGTCGCGCTGTGCAAGCTCAGTGGCTGCCAGGTCGACTTGCCGGCGCAGATCGAGGCGCTGTCCATTGAACAGGGTGAATTGCAAACCCTCAGGGAACAAACCTTTTCCTACGTCTCGCTGCTGCGCAACCAGAGCCGCAGCGTGCAAGCCTGGCCCAGTATCGAACTGATACTCAACGATGCCAACGACAAGCCGCTCTTGCGCCGTGTGATCGCGCCGCGCGACTACCTGCCGGCCAATATCGACGTGAGCAAGGGTTTTGCGCCTCGCTCCGAACAAACCATCAAACTGTACTTTGCATTAGACCAGCTCACGGCGTCTGGCTACCATATCGCCATCTTTTACCCTTAACCGACACTATCATGACCAAAACATCGCTGATCTGCGGCTCGCTTGCCACCGACACCATCATGCAATTCCCTGGCCGCTTCGGCGAATCCCTGCTGGCCGACCAGTTGCACAAGGTGAATGTGTCCTTCCTCGTGCCCACCATGCGCACGGAGTTCGGCGGCTGTTCGGGCAACATCGCCTACAGCCTGAAAATGCTGGGCGGCGACCCGCGCATCGTCGGCGTCATGGGGCAAGATAGCGCCGCCTACCTGGAACGCCTGCAAAAGCTGGGCATTTCCACCGCCAATATCCTGATCAAGGCCGACAGCTATAACGCGCAGTGCTTCGTCACGGCCGATGCGGACAATAACCAAATCAATGCCTTCCACCCGGGTGCCATGTCGTTTGCACATGAAAACCCGATCGCCAATGCGGGCCCGGCCAAGGTTGCCATCATTTCGCCGGACGGCGACCTTGGCATGCTCAAGCACGCCGCCGACCTGGCCGAGCTGGGCATCCCCTTCATGTTCGACCCAGGTCAACAGCTGCCACGCTTCAATGGCGAACAGTTGATCGACTTCATCAACAAAGCCACGTATGTGTCGGCCAACGACTATGAAATGGAAATGTTGATGGAACGCACGGGCTTGACCCTGCCGGACATCGCCAGCCGCCTGGACGCGCTGATCGTCACGCGTGGCGAAAAAGGTTCGGAAATCTATACGGATGGCAAGCGCATCGACATTCCTGTCGTGGCCGCCAAGGAAGTGCTGGACCCGACCGGATGCGGCGACGCCTACCGTGCTGGCTTGCTGTTCGGCATCACCAATGACCTGGGCTGGGAAACCAGTGGCCGCCTGGCCAGCCTGCTGGGCGCCATCAAAATCGCCACGCAGGGCGCGCAAAACCATGTATTTACGCCAGCCGGTATCGCAGACCAGTTTGAAGCGGCGTTCGGCTACCGCTATTAATGAGCTGGGGTCAGATCCGCCGGGTCTGACCCCATATGCACGTCGGCTTGTGCCAAAGTGCTGATGTCGGGTTACGCTACGCTAACCCGACCTACGCCACCATCACCGTCATCGCAGCACGATAATCATTCCCACCAGCACTTGCGCGACCTGCAACAGAATCAGCGCCACCAGCAGGGACAAGTCCAGACTGCCGACCAGCGGCACGACCTTGCGGATCGGACGCAGCAGCGGCTCGTTCAGGGCCCGTACAAACGGTGCCAGCGGCGCATGCGGGTTGACCCAGCTAAAGATGGCTTCGATGATCAGCAAGGCCATGAAACCGTAGAGTATCCATTGCAGGAAGCGTTGTAGCGACTTGAGCAGCACCACTTCGACGGGAGCGCCGGAAATAAACAGGAGCGAGCTGGCCAGCAGCACGATCAGGAAGGCGCCGATCAGGCTGGCCCAGTCATACCCGCCCACGCCCGGCACCACGCGGCGCAGGGGGCGCACCAGCCAGTCGGACAATTGAAACGTGAATTGCGCCACCGATGAAGGGGGCCGCACGCGTACCGCCTGCATCCAGAAGCGCAGCAGCAGCACGCCGCCCAGCAAGGTGGCAATGGTATCAACGATCAATGTAAGGATAACGATCAGCACGACTAATTCTCCAAAAAAAAACCGCTGTGTGATTGAGTCACACAGCGGCGTGTTGCCTCATCCAGGCACCCGTATCGCAGGAATTACGATGGGCGAGTGCTGGTTGGGAATGGCCAGGCTGCAGCCGGTGCCAACACGGTTTTTGCTACAGGTGCGATAGGCGCCGATGGCTTGGCGACAGGCGCTGCCTTCTTCGGTGCGGCCTTCTTAGGCGCGGCCTTCTTGGCTGCTGGCTTGGCGGCCACGGCGGCTGGTGCCGCTGGCGCCGCTGCTGGCACTGCTGCCACGACTGGCGCTGCGGCTGGCTTGGCGGCAGGTTTCGCTGCTGCTTTCGCTGCCGGCTTGGCTGCTGGCTTGGCTGCAGCTTTCACTGCTGGCTTCGCTGCTACCTTGGCCGCTGGCTTGGCTGCCGGTTTCGCTGCGACCTTGGCGGCAGGTTTCGCTGCTACTTTGGCCGCCGGCTTGGCGGCCACTTTGGCGGCTGGCTTGGCGGCAACTTTTGCTACCGGCTTCGCTGCTACCTTGGCCGCTGGCTTGGCTGCAGCTTTTGCTGCTGGCTTCGCTGCTGCCTTGGCTGCTGGCTTGGCTGCAGCTTTTGCTGCTGGCTTCGCTGCTGCCTTGACCGCTGGCTTGGCTGCGGCTTTTGCTGCTGGCTTGGCTGCTGCCTTGGCGGCCGGTTTCGCTGCTGCCTTGGCGACGACTTTTTTCGCTGCTGGCTTGGCTGCCGCTTTGGCGGCCGGTTTCGCTGCTGCCTTGGCTGCAGGTTTCGCTGCTGCTTTTTTCACTGCGGGCTTGGCTGCTGCCTTGGCCGCTGGCTTGGCTGCTGCTTTTGCTGCTGGCTTCGCTGCTGCCTTGGCGACGACTTTTTTCGCTGCTGGCTTGGCTGCTGCCTTGGCTGCCGGTTTCGCGGCTGCCTTGGCTGCAGGTTTCGCCGCGGCTTTTTTCACTGCTGGCTTGGCTGCTGCCTTGGCGACAGGCTTGGCTGCGACTTTTGCTGCTGGCTTCGCGGCCGGTTTTGCTGCAGCTTTTTTCGCTACAGGCTTGGCTGCTGCCTTGGCTGCAGGTTTCGCTGCTGGCTTGGCTGCCGGTTTTGCTGCAGCCTTGGCCGCTGGCTTGGCTGCGGCTTTCGCTACTGGCTTGGCAGCCACTTTTGCTGCAGGCTTGGCTGCGGCTTTGGCGACGGGTTTGGCGGCTGGTTTCGCTGCTGCTTTGGCAGCTGGTTTAGCGGCAACCGTCTTCGCTGCGGCTGCCGGCTTCTTCGCGGCAGGAGCAGCCTTGGCGGCTGGTTTCTTTACTTCTGATTTCTTAGCGGCTGTTGCCATTTGTCTCTCCTTCATCTGAGATGAGAAATTTAAGCTACAAGATTTAAACCCGTCCGACCCACCACAGGGATAGGCCAGGCGAATTATTCATCGGCACAAACGGTCGTTTGCGCTAATGAATTCGGCACCAGCTGAACTGCTGCAACTCCTCACGTTTGCAGCACTTCAGCCATCGTCGGTGCCACCCTGCTTTATCTCGCAGCTGGTGGCAAAGTCTGAATTCGGTCATTCGTTTTCGATGCCGTGCGTTTTTTCGCTCCTCGCATCGCGCTCGCTACAACACCCAAGCGTCAAATAAAAAACCGCCATGCCTGAAAAAATTCGGGCACGGCGGCAGACGAAAACGGTGTGGTTTTGTGCATATCCGTGTAAATCTGTATCCCTGTTTTGCGAGGTTTTTTCGCTACCGCGCTGGTTAAAAAACCCCGCATTCTAACGCTCGCATTTGCAATCTCATAAAGTACACGAAAACCTTGTCAATGCGCAACCGGCACGACACGTTTTCGCCCGCTTTTTTGCACGTTACGCGTGCTATCGCACAATCGCGCGGCAAATGCCGCCACTAGCGTCTCCGGAAACGCTTTTTTACACCCGCGATGCGGCCGTTCGTGGCATCCGAAAAACCTGGCACAAGGCGCTTCACATTGCTGAATGATGCCCGCATTTTTCCGCCGTGACGGCGGTGCTTTTAACCTCGCGCGGCGGCCGCATTTTTCGCCGCCAGCACGCGAAAAAAAAGCGCCGTCACGATGACGGCGCTTTTGGCATTGGCAGGAAAACGCTTATTCCCAGTTCAGCGCACCACCGGTCTGGTACTCGGTCACGCGCGTTTCGAAGAAGTTGCGTTCCTTCTTCATATCGATCATTTCGCTCATCCACGGGAACGGGTTTTCTTCCTGCGCGAACAGCGGCTCGATGCCGATCTGCTGCGCGCGGCGATTGGCGATGAAGCGCAGATAGCCCTTGAACATCGGCGCGTTCAGACCCAGCACGCCGCGCGGCATGGTGTCTTCCGCATACGCATATTCCAGCTCCACGGCCTTCATGAACAGCACTTTGATCTCTTCGCGGAATTCGGCCGTCCACAGCTGCGGGTTTTCCATCTTGATCGTGTTGATCAAGTCGATGCCGAAGTTGCAGTGCATCGATTCGTCGCGCAGGATGTACTGGTACTGCTCGGCAGCGCCCATCATCTTGTTCTGACGGCCCAGCGCCAGGATTTGCGTGAAGCCCACGTAGAAGAACAGGCCTTCCATCAGGCAAGCGAAGACGATCAGGGATTTCAGCAGCTTCTGGTCGTTTTCCACCGTGCCGGTGACAAACGCAGGATCGGTCAGCGTGTTGATGAACGGGATCAGGAATTCATCCTTGTCGCGGATCGACTTGACTTCGTTGTAGGCGTTGAAGATCTCGCCTTCATCCAGGCCCAGCGACTCGACGATGTACTGGTAGGCGTGCGTATGGATCGCTTCCTCGAACGCCTGGCGCAGCAGGTACTGGCGGCATTCCGGCGCCGTGATGTGGCGATAGGTGCCCAGCACGATGTTGTTGGCGGCCAGCGAGTCGGCCGTCACGAAGAAGCCCAGGTTGCGCTTGACCAGGCGACGCTCGTCGTCCGTCAGGCCGTTCGGGTTCTTCCACAGCTCGATATCGCGCTGCATGTTCACTTCCTGCGGCATCCAGTGGTTGGCGCAACCGGCCAGGTATTTGTCCCACGCCCACTTGTACTTGAACGGCACCAGCTGGTTGACGTCCGTCTTGCCGTTGATGATGCGCTTGTCGTCGGCATTCACGCGGCGCGCCACTTGCTCGGCGTTCGCTTCGGACGGCTCGGCACCGGCCGGCAGGTTCAATTCGGTATTCCCCAATGGCGCTTGCTGCGCCGGACGCGGCACAGCTGCCGACGTGGTTTCATCATCCCATGACAACGACATAATCTTCTTCCTTTCCATGCCGGCAAGCCGGCGATCCGCAACAGGTCCGTTGTATCGGACAATGCGGACATTAACAACATTGAATCAGCCCGACCGTGCCGGGCTGACAACTTTAAACTTTTTAAAAACCGTCGCGAGCAAGCCCGATATCGGGTCGAGTAGCGGAGCCGTACTTTAGTACGGTGAGCAACACAGAACCCGAGAGGGGGCTGCGCAGCAGGTTTTTACTGGCAAGCTTCGCATTCTTCGAAACCGTCATCACCCGGACGCAGGTAGCAGGCTTCGCCATCGGCGTCGTCCGCTGCCGCAGCCACCACGGGTGCCACCACGGCGGCAGCGGCTGCCGCCACGACCGCTGCCTGGGCGCTCTGCGCGCTGGCCGACATGCCGCCATCGACGGCCACGGCGTTCAGGGCACCCGTCTTGGAGGTCGATTTCTCCATGTGGGTAGCGGCGATGGTACGCAGGTAGTAGGTGGTTTTCAGGCCACGCAGCCATGCCAGCTTGTAGGTCTCGTCCAGTTTCTTGCCCGATGCGCCAGCCATGTAGATGTTCAGCGACTGAGCCTGGTCGATCCACTTCTGGCGACGCGAAGCCGCTTCCACCAGCCAGCTTGGCGACACTTCAAAGGCGGTGGCGTAGATGTCACGCAGGTCTTGCGGGATGCGGTCGATCTTCACCAGCGAACCGTCGAAGTACTTCAAGTCGGAGATCATGACTTCATCCCACAGGTCGCGCGCCTTCAGGTCGCGCACCAGGTAGCCGTTGATCTCGGTGAATTCGCCCGACAGGTTCGATTTCACATACAGGTTCTGGAACGTCGGCTCGATACAGGCCGACACGCCGATGATGTTCGAAATCGTCGCCGTCGGGGCGATTGCCACGCAGTTCGAGTTGCGCATGCCGAACTTGGCGATGCGTTCGCGCACCGGGGTCCAGTCCATGGCCGACGAGGAATCGACTTCCAGGTAGCCGCCGCGTTCTTCGGCCAGCAGTTTCACCGAGTCTTGCGGCAGGATGCCACGGTCCCACAGCGAACCGGCGTAGGATTCATAGCGGCCGCGCTCTTCGGCCAGTTCCGTCGACGCCAGGTAGGCGTAGTAGCAGACCGCTTCCATCGAGGTGTCGGCAAACGATACCGCAGCGTCCGAGGCGAACGGGATGCGCATCATGTGCAGGCAATCCTGGAAGCCCATCACGCCCATGCCGACCGGACGATGGCGCATGTTCGAATTGCGCGCCTTTTCGACGGCGTAGTAATTGATGTCGATGACGTTGTCGAGCATGCGCATGGCGGTGCGGATGGTCTTGGCCAGCTTGACGTGATCGAGCTTGCCTTCCTTCATGTGCGCCGGCATGTTCACTGAACCGAGGTTGCAGACGGCGATTTCGTCAGGGCCCGTGTTCAGCGTGATTTCGGTGCACAGGTTCGAGCTGTGGACGACGCCGACATGCGACTGCGGGCTGCGGATGTTGCAAGGATCCTTGAACGTGATCCATGGGTGGCCCGTTTCAAACAGCATCGACAGCATCTTGCGCCACAGGTCCAGCGCCTGGACCTTCTTGAACGAGCGGATTTCGCCGGCGGCGGCCTTGGCTTCGTAGCCCAGATAAGCCTTTTCAAAGGCTTTGCCGACCAGGTCGTGCAAGTCTGGCGTTTCGGATGGCGAGAACAGGGTCCACTCGCCTTTTTCCATGACGCGCTTCATGAACATGTCGGGAATCCAGTTCGCCGTGTTCATGTCATGCGTGCGGCGGCGGTCGTCGCCCGTGTTCTTGCGCAGGTCGAGGAATTCCTCGATGTCCATGTGCCAGGTTTCCAGGTAAGCGCAGACGGCGCCCTTGCGCTTGCCGCCCTGGTTGACTGCCACGGCCGTGTCGTTGACCACTTTCAGGAATGGCACCACGCCTTGCGACTTGCCGTTGGTGCCCTTGATATGGGCGCCCAGGGCGCGCACTGGCGTCCAGTCGTTACCCAGGCCGCCAGCGTACTTGGCCAGCAGCGCGTTGTCCTTGATGGCGTCGTAGATGCCTTCCAGGTCGTCCGAGACGGTGCTCAGGTAGCACGACGACAGCTGCGAGCGCAGGGTGCCCGAGTTGAACAGGGTCGGGGTCGAGCTCATGAAGTCGAACGAGGACAGCAGGCTGTAGAACTCGATGGCGCGTGCTTCGCGGTCCGCTTCGTTCAGCGACAGGCCCATGGCCACGCGCATGTAGAACGCTTGCGGCATTTCGATGCGCACGTCCTGGATGTGCAGGAAGTAGCGGTCATACAGGGTTTGCAGGCCGATGTAGCCGAATTGCAAGTCGCGATCGGCAACGATGGCCTTGGCCAGGCGTTCCAGGTCGAAACTGGCAAGTACCGGGTTCAGCAGGTCATTGGCGATGCCCTTGGCGATATATTGCGGGAAATACGTCAGGTACTCGGCAGCAGCGGCCGCTTGCGGCACTTCCTTGCCGAACACTTCCTTGCGCACCGTGTGCAGCAGGATGCGGGCCGTGACCTGGCTGTAGGCCGGATCTTTTTCCATCAGCGCGCGCGCCGCCAGGATGGCAGACTTGTGCAGCTCTTCGACGGGCACGCCGTCGTACAGGTTCTTCACCGTTTCAGCCAGGATGGCGTCGGCATCGACGTGTTTTTCCAGGCCGGCGCAAGCGGCGTTGATCAGGTCGCGCACTTCCTGCATGTCCAGCAAGCGGCGCACGCCGTTATCAAGCACGTTCAGCTGGGGCGCTGCGACTTGCGCGGAGGCGCCTTGCGCCTCCTTCTGCAAACGGCGCTCTTCCATGTGCTTGGCACGGTACAGCACGTAGGCACGCGCCACGTCGTGCTCGCCCGAACGCATCAGCGACAGTTCCACCTGGTCTTGCACGTCTTCGATATGGAAGGTGCCGCCACCCGGATGGCGGCGCACCAGCGCGGCGACGACGCCGTCGGTCAGTTGTTCCACCAGTTCGCGGATGCGTGCCGAAGCGGCGCCCTGGCCGCCGTTAACGGCCAAAAATGCCTTGGTCATGGCGATGGCGATCTTCGAAGGCTCAAATGCCACCACCGCGCCGTTGCGGCGGATGATGCGATAGTCGCCCAATGCCGCGCCCGTGCTCGCCACGCTATTGGCCGCGCCTGGCGCTGGCGATACTGGCGTTGAATGGATTGAAATATCTTGTGGTGATTGCATTGAAGCTCCCGTTGTCAGCTAAAGTCAGCCTGCAGTTTTGCTGCCGCGTGTGTTGTTGAATAGAACGCCCGATGGTCAGGGTTTCTCCAGGTATTTGTTGCTAAATAGTAAATAATATACAGCCAGAAATCATACGGCCAACCTGTACAGCCGGGCTGGCGCGAAACACGATCAAGGGTGATGAAACGCCAGTTCCCGTTGCTATATCAACAAACAGGGTAGCTTTGGTAATAATTCTGAAAACGTCTGTGATGGCACTACATATAGTCTTTAAATCCAAGTTGTGCACTAATTGTAGTGCCCATCGAAAGGCGATGCAATAGTTTTCCGGCATCCTCCAGCGTAATTTTTTGTATTTTCATATACGATTTCGGTTGACTTTTCAGGGCATGGATGGAAAGCCCAATGCCCGCGTAGTAAGCGCTAACGCAGCTTGCCCGCGCACAGTTTCCAGCCAGCATTCTTGATAAAAATGCCAGTCAAAAAACGGCCCCGGATCCGTCTTCCTCCCCGGCGCAACATGCTCGTGGCCGCGCACCTGGGACAGCCCGTAGCGCGCCACCAGTGCCGCCGTCAGCGCCGCCAGGACATGGTATTGCCGCTGCTGGAAGGGCACATCGTCCGCGCCTTCCATTTCGATACCGATGGAATAGCCATTGCAGTGCGGGCGTCCTTCGAACATGGACACGCCGGCATGCCAGGCACGTTGATCAGTAGAAACATATTGCAACAGCGCACCATCGCGCCGCACAAAAAAGTGCGCCGACACCTGCAAGCCACGCAGGTCGGCGAAAGAAGGATCGGCATTATAGTCTACCCGGCCGGTAAACAAGTCCGACACATGCGGTCCGCCAAAGTGGCCTCCCGGCAAGCTGATGTTATGGATCACCAGCAAGTCGACTTGCGCACCGTCCGGGCGCGCATCCTGGTACGGCGAGTCATAGCGCCGCGCGCCGTCGCACCAGCCGTCTTCATCTATCGTCCATACTGTCATCAAGGTAGCGGTTCCTGTATCGTCAATTTCTGCATGCGGTAGCGTAACTGGCGCACGCTGAGTCCCAGCTGGCGCGCCGCCCGTGCGCGGTGATAGCGCGCCTGCACCAGCGCCTGCATGATCATGTCACGCTCGGCCTGGCGCAAATACATGTCCAGCGGCAAGGCCGGGGCAAGGCCGGACAGCGCCATGCCGGGCAGGCACAGTTGCCGCTCCGGCACTGCCGATGACTGCGCCGCCCGCTGCCCGGTGACGCCCGCCGCCGACGGCAAGCCCAGCCCGTCGAGCGCGATCACGCCGCCATCGGCAAAAGCCAGTGCCCGTTCCAGCACGTTTTCCAGTTCGCGCACATTGCCGGGAAACGCATACGCGGCCAGGGCCGCCAGCACCGGCGGCGCCAGGCTCACGGCCTGGCCCGGTGCCAGACGCGCCAGGATTACCTCACATAATACCTGCAGATCGCCGCACCGCTCACGCAGCGGCGGCAGCGCCAGTTCGATGACATTGAGGCGGTAAAACAGATCCTGGCGAAACGTGCCGGCATCCACGCCGCGCGCCAAGCCATGCTGGCTGGCGCACAAAATGCGTACGTCGATGGCCTCGTCCGTACTACCGCCCAGCTTGCGCACGCGGCGCTCCTGCAGGACGCGCAACAGCTTTACCTGCATGGCCAGCGGCAGATCGTCGACTTCATCGAGCAGCAAACTGCCGCCATGGGCCGCCTGGAACAATCCTTCACGCTCGTGCAGCGCGCCCGTATAGGCGCCCTGGCGGCAGCCGAAGAATTCAGCCTCCATCAACGCTTCGGGAATCGCGCCGCAGTTGACGGCAATAAAAGGGAAGCTGGCGCGCGCACCCTGCGCATGGATGGCGCGCGCCGCCAGTTCCTTGCCCGTGCCCGATTCGCCCCGGATGGCCACCGGCGCGCCACTGCGAGCGATGCGGCCAATCTGCGCGCGCAGCGCCTGCATGGGCAGGGAGTTGCCGCTCAATTGCGGCGCGGGCGGCATGCGGCCAGCCCCCAGCTTGCCGGTGGCGGTCAAGGAATGCGGGCTGAGACTGGACATAGGAGAACGCGCCTCTCTGCAGGGACGGTGGCGAACCGCTTCGCTGCAGATGCTACGCCGGACGGATGCCGGGGGACGTTACGATACGGATGAGCAACGCGGCGCTAGCCTGTCCTTACAGCGTGGCGTGCGCGTGGCTGCAGTAATCGTGGCCCTTGGCCTGCACGTTTTCGGAGGCCGGGTAGTACACACCGCAATGGGCGCAACACAGCATCAGCTCCGCATCCGGCAATTCCTGTGGCCGGCCCGGCGGCGCAAATGGATTCGGCTGCTGTTGCTGTTGCTGCGCGCGGGCCCGTTGCTGCATGCCCCGGATCTTGCTGCGGATGGCAAACAGCACCAGGAACACCAGCGCCAGCCAGAATAAAACACGTGTCATGCGAATCCTCGGTGTAAAACCACTTCCAGTACAAAACGGCTGCCGACATAGGCCAGCAGCAAGGTGGCGAAACCGGCCAGTGTAAAACTCAGGGCCGTCTTGCCGCGCCAGCCGCGAAAGCGGCGGCCTGCCAGCAGGGCGGCAAACAACAGCCACGACAGCATGGTAAACACGGATTTATGATCCCAGTTGAGCGCCTTGCCAAATAATTGCTCGGAAAACACGATGCCCGACAGCACGGTCAGGCTCAGCAGGATGAAGCCCAGGCCGATCATGCGGAACAGCAGCTTTTCCATGGTCAGCAGGGCTGGCAGCTGGTCCAGCGCGCTGCCGATGAAGCCGCGGCTTTCGCTGCGCGTATGCAAGCGCGATTCCTGCAGCGCCATGAGCACGGCGTGAAAGGCGGCAATCGTCAAGGTGCTGTAGGCCAGCACGGCCACGGCAATATGCCAGCCGAAGACGGCAGACTTGCCCTCCATGCTGACCTGGCTGCCAGGAAAGGCCCAGGCCAGGCCGATGGCGATGACGGCGCTGGGCATGACCATGCGGCGCAGTCCATCCAGGCTGAAATTGCGGTTCTCTATCCAGTAGGCGCCCACCGATACCCACAGCGCGGCCGACAGCATGGCGGAGAAACCGAAACGCAAGGTGCCAGGCGCCATCAGGTCGAACCACAGGGTGGCGGCATGCGCCAGCCAGGCGACGCCGGTCAGGCCGGCAATGAGTCGGGCACGGGATGAGGGAAGCACCGCGCACGCCGCGTACAACAGGGCGGCGATGAAAAAGAAATAGATCTGCATAGTTTAAGTTTACACCATAGCCGACAAGCGCGATTCAAGCGACAGCCCGGGTGACAGGCATTCCGCCGCCAGCCAATGCTGCAAGCCTGCCATGATATCGCGCCTGAGGCGCAACGGGGTAGCGCACCCTCAAGATTTCGACAATCTTTCCTGCTGCGCACTGCCGTAGCGCGGCGGCCACATTGCCATCCTGTTGGGCCAGTCCTATAATTATGTCCATAAAGCAATATTCATCCACCCTTACGCCCTCCCTCCCTCGCCATGTCTTTTCGAAAATTTTCCTGGACCTGCCTCCTGCTGGCCGCCTGCACTGTATTAAGCGGTTGCATGAAAGATGCGCCGTCCCAATCCACGTACGAGGAATATTTCCGTACCTCGATTCAAAGCTATGACCTGTACAAGGACTACTTCGAGATCGCGAAACTGGAAAAGCTCAATGGCTGGAAAGAGAACGAACAGTACGAAATCAAGGGCTCGGCCATCCTGCGCGCCAAGGTGGGCTACCTGGAACTGCTGGCCGACGTGGTCGACAAGCTCGAGACGCAGGCGAAGACCGATGGTTCCGTGGGCATGACCATGGGTCTGGGCCTGATGGCGCGCGGCATGAGCGGCGAAAACAAGGTTTTCCGCGACTTCTGGGCGCAGCAGCAGGAAAAGAAAGCGATTCCCGCGCCGCTGCTGGCCCGCCAGGCGGCGATGACGGCCGAGCGCTTCGACAACCTGCTGCAATGGTCGGACCAGATCGTGCAAGACAATTACGGCGCGATCATCAACCGCCAGCTCAAGAAAGGCGATGAACTGACGCGCATCTATACGCTGAGCTTCCGGCAGACGGAAAAAGGCTGGATGGGCTTTAACGCCCGCTAAGGGCGCTGCACAAAAAAACCTCCGGACCATCGCTGGCGCGGAGGTTTTTTGATGGTTTTACTGATTTACTTCACATTCAAGCTCTTTTTCGCCTGCTCCAGCAAGTCCGTCTTGACCCAGTCCTTGGCCACGGGCGGCTTCGTCATGCGGCCCACGCCCGTTTTCACCATGACATCGGTGGTCACCTGGATATGCTCGGGCGAGATATCGTACGAATATGGCGAGTTGCTGATCGCGTCGTCGAAGTCATCCTTCGTGATCTGGCCGCGGAACACGACTTCGCGCACATACTTTTCCGCCGTCGCCTTATTGTCGATAAAGGTTTTCGTCGCTTCGACGAAGCAGCGCATGAATTTCTCCGCCACGGGGCGGCGTTCCTTGTAGAACTTTTCCGTCATCACCATGGTGCGCACGGGCTCGCCGATCGGCGTGTCGTACGGTTTGATGACTTCGGTGCCAAAGCCCTTGTTGATCGCCTGCGACGATTGCGGTTCCGACTGCATCATGGCATCGATATTCTTGCCCATCAGTGCCTGGTTCAGGTCGGCGTAAGCAAGGAACACCAGTTGCACATCCTTGCCCTTGGTTTCGGAATACGTCAGGCCCGCTTGCGACAGCTCGGCCAGCAGCAGCACTTCCTGAATGCCGCCGCGCGTCACGCCCACGCGCTTGCCCTTCAAATCCTTGACGCTGGCGATCTTTTGTCCCATGCCCCCCACCAGGCGCGCACCGCCCTTGGCAAAGCCGGCCACCACATAGATGGGCGCGCCGCCGGCGCGGCCGGAAATGGCAGCTTCGGACGCCGTCGCACCCACGTCCAGCTCGCCCGCGATAATCGCCTGCATCACATCGAGGCCCTTGGCGAAGATATGCTCTTCGACCTTGATGCCACACTTGGGCGCGATTTCCTTGATGTACGACACGGCGCCGTAATGGGCAAACTTCAAATTACCCAGGCGCACGACTTCCTGCGCCTGGGCCGACCCCACGCTGAACGCCAGCATGAGGGCGGCGGCAATACCGGTCGTCAAGGTTGATTTTTTCTGCATCGGGTTCTCCTGTGGTGGTTGGTATGTGCCCGCAAGGGCATAAAACGCGAAACACTGCTTCTTATTATGAGGAGATAGTACCGCGTGTTGGAACCAGGGCAACATTTTTTTGCCGGCAGCCACGCTGCCGGCCTCGTTGGCATACCTACTGTCCGGCCAGCGCCACCACCGGATCGAGTCCCGACGCCTTGCGTGCCGGCATGAAGCCAAACATCAGCCCCGTCACCACGGCGCAGGCAAACGCGCCGGCGATGGCGCTCAGCGAAAAGATCACCGGCACGTCCCATACCAGCAGCAAGCCGGCCACCGTCACGCCGACCACGATACCGGCCACGCCGCCCACCACCGACACCAGCACGGCTTCGGTAAGGAACTGGCGCAGGATATCGCGCCGGCGCGCGCCCGTCGCCATGCGGATGCCGATTTCGCGCGTGCGCTCGCGCACCGTCATCAGCATCACATTCATGACGCCGATGCCGCCCACCACCAGGGAGACGGCCGCGATCAGGCTGAGCATCATGGTCATGTTGTCCTGCGTCCTGGCTTCGGCGGCGATCGACGCGGCCGCGTTGCTGATGCCATAGTCGCGGATGCGGTGGCGCTCGAACATGGTGGCGTCGACTGCCGCCTCCACCTCGGTCACGCGCTTGACGTCGCTTACCGCCATCACCGTGTACGTCGGCTCGCGCTGGCCGAAGACGCGGATGCCGGCCGTGGAAAACGGCAGCAGCAGCACGTCGTCTTCATCCTTCTCGCCCGTCAGCGCGCCCTTCGCGCTCATCACGCCGATCACCTGGAACGGCACGTTGCCGATCAGGATGCTCTGCCCCACGGGATTGGGCACGTCGGGCATCAGCTTTTCGGCCAGGTGCGCGCCCAGCACGGCCACGGTGGCCATCTCGCGCTCGTCTTCCTCGGTAAAGAAGCCGCCCTTGGCCACCGGCCAGGTCTGGATCTGCGGCAGGGCCGGCCCCGTGCCGCGCACATAGGTCTGCACGTCGAGGTTGCCGTGGCGTATCACCTTGTTGCCGGTGACATTCGGCAGCACGTGGGAAATACCCGGCACATCTTTCAGCGCATCGAGGTCGGCCAGGGTAATGCTGCGCCCGGGGATGCGCGAGCTTTCGCCGCGCGACGCCATGTACAGCAGATTCGAGCCGAAGGCGCCCAGCTGCGCCATCACCTGCTGGCGCGTGCCAAGGCCGATGGCCAGCATGACGATCACGGAAGCGACGCCGATGACGATGCCCAGCAGGGTCAAGCCCGTGCGGAAGCGGTTGATCCACAGCACACGCCAGGCGGCGCGCGCCGCGTCGAGCAATTCCGTGCCCAGCGACGCGCCCGTATCGTGGGCGGCGCGCGACATGTCCAGCGGCGGCAGGGCCGTCGACGTGGCGGGGATGGCGACGGCGCCCGAGTCCGCGATGATTTCGCCATCGCTGATCTCGATCACGCGGCGCGCCTGGGCCGCCACCTTGCGGTCATGCGTAATCAGAATGATGGTGTGGCCCGCGTCGGCCAGTTCGCCCAGCAGCGCCATGACTTCGGCGCCGCTGCTGCTGTCGAGCGCTCCCGTCGGTTCATCGGCGAGGATGATGCGCCCGCCATTCATCAGGGCGCGCGCGATCGACACGCGCTGTTGCTGCCCGCCCGACAATTGATTCGGCCGGTGATCGAGCCGCTCACCGAGGCCCAGGCGCTTGAGCAGCGCTTCCGAGCGGGCGTGGCGGGCGGCGGCCGGCATGCCCGCGTACAGGGCCGGCACTTCCACGTTTTCGCGCGCCGACTCGGTGGCGATCAAATGGTAGCCCTGGAAGACGAAGCCGAAAGCTTCGCGTCGCAACCACGCCAGTTCATCAGGATTCAGGCCGGCCACGTCCTGGCCGGCGAAGCGGTAGGTGCCGTCGCTGGGACGGTCTAGGCACCCGAGCAAATGCATCAGAGTCGATTTGCCGGAACCGGACGCCCCCACGATGGCGACGAATTCGCCGGCGCCGATAGTCAAGGTCAGGCCGCGCAGCACTTCCACGGCCGGCGCGCCGTCATGGCCGCCGTAGCGCTTGCGGATACCCTGCAAGGAAATCAAAGGCGTCAAGGGCGACGGCTGGTCCGGCTGCCCGGCTTGCCCCAGCGACGCGGCCTCGCTCATGGCACTCATAACTGGAACCTGCTGGCGCCGCTGCTGGCCGGCTGCTCGCCCGTGACCAGCAATTCGCCTTCGCGCAAGCCTTGCAGCACTTCCGCGCTAAGGCGGTTGCGCACGCCCACGGTGACGGAGCGCGTATTGACCTTGCCGTCCGCATCCATCACACGGGCCGTGAACTGCCCCGGCTTGGCGCCTTCCTCGGTCGATGGTTTCAGCGCCGGCAAGGGCACGGCCAGCACATTCTTCGCCGCGGCCGTGACAAACACCACTTGCGCCGTCATCTGCGGCATCAGTTCGCCATCGGCGTTATCCACGTCGAACAGCACTGTATACAGGATCACCTTGCTGGTCGACGGCGCCAGGGCCGTGCCAGCGGCGGAACCACCGGGCACCGGCGGGGCCGGCAGCACTTGCCGCACCTTGCCGCTCCAGCGCCGCTGGTCGCCGCCCAGGGTGGTGAAGTACACGGGCATATCCGGGCGCACGCGACGCACGTCCGCTTCCGACACTTCCGTCCATACCGTCATGGCCGACAAATCAGCAATGCGCAGGATGTTCGGCGTCTGGTACGTGGCGTTCAGGGTTTGCCCTTCTTTCGCGTCCAGGCCCACGACCTTGCCGGCCATCGGCGCGTAGATGCGCGTATAGCCGAGGCGCGCCTCGTCCGCCTTCAGGCTGGCCTGGGTCTGGTCGATCTGCGCCTTCAGGTGGTCGATCTTGGCACCGGCCGAGGCCAGGGTGGCTTCGGCCGTTTCCAGGTCGGCCAAAGGCGTCGAGTCGAACTTGGCCATCTGCTTCTGGCGCACGTGCTGCTGGCCTGCCAGGCGGTGCTGCGCCTGCTGGTCGGCCAGCTGCGCGCGCAATCCCGCCAGGGCGGCGCGACCCGCGTCGACCGTGGCTTGCTGCACGCTGGGGTCGATCTCGGCCAGCAACTGGCCTTTTTCCACGGCGCTGCCAGGCTGCACGTGCAGGCGCGTGATCTGGCCCGACACCTGCGCGCCCACGTCGACATAGGTTTGCGGCTGCAGGGTGCCGATGGCCGTCACGCTGGCCTCGATATTGCCGCGCTTGACGGGCGCCGTGTCGAACACGGTTGCAGGGCCCCGCGTGGCCCACAGTGCACCGGCGCCCAACAGCGCCAGCAAGACCGCACCGCCCAGGATGCGGGCGCGGCGGGAAGGCAGGCGGGCCGCCATCAGGAAGCCGCCTTCAATACATTAAAAAAATCAAACGGTGTCGCCTGGCGTGAAAAGTACATCGGTCTATCCTTGAAAATGGCGGTGAACATCACCGCAGGAACGTTACAAGACCTGCCAGCGCGGCGACGGCTGCCAGCAGGGAACTACGCAACAGCAATCGGGGGGCATACGGTAGCAGCAGGGCCACCGGCAGCGCTCCCGCGCCGATGAATCCCAGCCAGGCGACGACGCCGACGGTGGCGCTCCAGCCGGCCACGCAAGGCCAGATGGCCAGCGCCAGCAACAGCGCGCCGGCCAGTTGCAGCGCGCGCCGCACGTTCGGCGCCGCGTCCCTGCCCCAGACCTGGCCATGATGGCGGTCCATCGCCAGCGAGAGGCTGGCCATGCCCGCATACGACAGGCCCAGCGCACACAGGATGGTATTGATCATGACTGTCCTTCCGTAGTGACTTGCAGGCTGGCCGATGGTGCCGGGCCTTCCTTGGCCGCAGCCTTCCTGGCCGGTTTTTCCTTGCGCGTGTGGACTTTCCACGCGCCCCATCCAGCCAGCAGGCCGAAGGCCATGCTGCCCAGTTCCACGCCCGCGCTTTCCCAGTCGCCGCGCACGACCTGCGCCACCAGGTTGTCGCCCGTGCTCAGTACATTCAGGACGGGCAGCAGCAGGCACAGGGCGGCCAGCAGGCACAGTTGCTCGATCCACGCGCGCTTTTCCGCGCGCAGGCAGGCGTGCACCAGCATCAGGAACCAGACGCCGAAGAAGGCGCGCACTTCCCAGCCGGCGCGGTGCTCGAGGCCGACGGGGATCAGGCGGTTGGCCCACAGGAAGCCCACGCAGGCGATGGACAGGCCGGCAATCGCCGCTACGTTCAGGCATGCGATGACGCGGTACACGCGCTGCGTGTAGGCGCCGAACTCGCCGCCGGCCTTCTGGCGCCGCTTGACCAGGAACAGGATGGCGCCCGTGCCCATCATGGCCGTGCCGGCCAGGCCGCAGAAGAAGTACAGCCAGCGCATCGGCGTGCCGCCGAAACCGACCATATGCAGGTTCGACATGACGGAGCGCGTCAAGCCGGCGCCGCCCGTGTCCGACTTGCCCGGCAGGCGTACGGCGACCTGTTCGCCCGTGGCCAACGCATAGCAGGCCCTGCCCGTATTGGCACTGAGGCGCATGAGCAATTCCGTATCTTCATTCCAGCCATACATGCAGACGCGCATGGAGGCATCGTTCGGATTGTCCAGCACCACGGCGCGGATTTCCTGGCCGATGGCCTGCTCGGCGCGCAGCGCGAACGATTCCAGCGCGGGAATGGCCAGCGGCTGGCCAATGCGCTCAGGCTTGCCCGCATCGTTCCAGTCGGCCAGGAAGGCCTTCTTGGGATTGTCCATGCCGTATTGCGCCACCACGGGGGCCGGCACATAGTCATCGCTGAAAAATGCCAGGCCTGTGTAGGCGATCATGAACTGGAACGGCAACGTCAGCACGGCCACCGCGTTGTGCGCGTCGAGCCACGAACGCTGGCCCTTGGCCGGGCGGAAGGTAAAGAAATCCTTGAAGATGCGCTTGTGCGTGATGACGCCGCTCACCAGCGCCACCAGCATGATCATGGTGGTGATGGCGACGATCCATACGCCGATGCGTCCCGCGTGCAGCTCGTAGTGAAAATCGACGAAATGGTGGCCGCCGATGGTTTCCCGTTCCGTTGCCTCGCGCGCATGCTCGATGACGGCGCCCGTCAGCGGATCGAGGTCCGCCGAGCCATAGCCACCGCTGGGCTGGAACCAGTAGGCGGACAGGCCGTGGCCGGGACGCTGCACGGGCCAGATTTCCCACATGTCCGCCTTCGGATGCTCCTTCGCCATGAAGTCGAGCGCCAGTTCCAGGCGGTGCGCGCGGTCCGTGACCTTGGGCAGCGGCGGATCGTTTGCGTGCGCCGCCTCTTCCAGGGCGTGTTCAGGCGTCATCCAGTGGCCGATCGGGTCGTCGAAGACGGCCAGGGTGCCGGTCAGGAAAATGGCGAACAGCAGCCAGGAAATCCACAGGCCGCTCCAGGTATGCAGCCAGGCCATGGCCTGGCGCAAGCCGCCCTGCTGTGGCGTCTTGAGCACTTTATCTACCTTGACGGCGTTCATGCGGCACCTCGCGACAGCAGCATGCCCATGCCGCCGCAGACGATGGCCGGCAGCAGCATGCCTAGCCAGGCGCGGCGCAGGTCTTGCACGGCAAAGACCCAGATCACGGCGCAGGTATACACAACAAAGGCGCTCAAGGTGGCCGTCAGCACAGCTTCGGCGCGCGACAGCGGCAGCACGGCAGACAGCAGCACGGCTACGCCGGACGTGAGGGCATAGCCGCCAAAGACGGCGGCAAGCACGCGCGAGAACAACATCATGTTGGCCGATTTCATCATCGCGGCGCTCCCTGCGGCATACGCGGCTTCACGCCATCGCGGGCCAGATTCAACTGCACATCCATAAGCCATGCATCCTTCATCAAGATAGATCATTCAAAAGTGATTATTTACAGTTTGTAGTTCAAGGTCAGCATCAGGTTGCGCGGCGCCCCCGCCAGATTGCCGAAGACATCGGAGTAGATGCTCTGGTAATAATGCTTGTCGAGCGCATTGTTCACGTTCAGGCGCAACTCGGCGCGGCTGTCGATCTGCCACGCTGCGTTCAGGCCCAGGATCGCGTAGCGGCCCTGGCGCAGATGGTAGGTGCCGTCGCTCGACTCGGTCGCGCCCTGCCCGTACACCGAGGCGCCGATGCGCCAGCCCTGCGCCGCGCCGGACAGGCGGTAGCTGGTGGCCAGCTTGAGCTGCTGGCGCGGATAGCGGCTGTTGAAATCCTTGCCGATGTTGGCCGGATCGCTGTCGCGCGTAAATTGCGCCTTCACATAAGTAAAACCGGCCGACAGCTGCCAGTCGGGCGTCAGCGCGCCCGCCACGTCCAGCTCCACGCCTTCGCTACGCACTTCGCCCGACGCGCGCTGGCAATAGCCCCAGGTACTGCCCGGGCAAGGATTCGGGCCAGCCAGGTCGTCCACGCCCCGGTTTTGCTGGCGGATCTGGAACACGGCCGCGCTGGCATTGAGCGCGCCGCCAAAGTATTCGCCTTTCACGCCCGCTTCATAGTTGGTGCCGCTGATCGGCTTCAAGGGTTGCGCATAGACGTCGGTGGCTGCCTGCGGCTGGAAGATCTCGGTCCAGCTGGCGTAAACGGAATGCTGCTTGTCGAGGTCATACACAACACCGGCGTAGGGCGTGAATTCGCGCGCCACCGAGTAGCCGGCGTCGTCCTTGTACCAGCTCACACGCCCGCCCAGCACCAGCGACAACGGATCGGCCAGGCGCAGGCGCGTACCCGCATACACACCGCTTTGCTCGGTAACGCTGGCCGTGCCCCACTGCGCATAGTTGATGACGGGGTGCGCCACGCTGCCCGCATCCCAGTGGTATGGGTCGATCACCGGCGCGGCCGCGCCCCAGCTGTACGGCGCCCAGCCGCCATAGCTGTTTTTCGACGAACGGCGGTGGCTGGCGCCGACGGTCAGCTCGTGCTGGCGGCCAAACAGGCTGTAACTGCCGCTGGCATAGGCGTCGTAGCTGGTGTTCGCCAACTCGGCGCGGTAGCTTTGCGAATTGAAGCGCAAGGTGTCGCCGCGGCGGTTGATGCCGGAAAAGGTCGTGTCAATCTCGGGCGTCTTGCGCGTGGCTGCCAGCTTGGCCTTCCAGCCGTTGCCGAAGCGGTGCTCCAGTTCGGCGAAGAGGGTCTTGTCCGTCTGGCGCCAGTCATCGAAGTCGGTACCCAGATAAGTCGAGCGGGGCAAATTCAAAAAGCTGCCATCGGCAGCCGTCACCACGCCCGTGGTAACGCCGTCGTTATCGGTCTTGCGGTAGTGGGCGCCCACGGTCAATGTCGTGTCGGGGCGTAAATCAGCCTCGATGATGCCGTACAGCTGGTGATTGCGGCCATGCAGCACGTCGACAAAATCCTGCTTGTCCTGCAGCGTCACGACGATGCGCCCGCGCAGGGTCTTCGCTGCGTTGAGCGCATTGGCCGCATCGGCTTCCAGGCGGTAGTTGCTCCAGCTGCCGATGCTGGCCGAAAACGACGCTTGCGGCGTGGCCGTCGGGCGCTTGCGCACCATATTGATGGCTGCGCTGGGCGTGCCGCTGCCCGTCATCAAGCCCGTGGCGCCGCGCACCACTTCGATGCGGTCATAGATGGCCAGGTCGTCATTATCGCCATTGAAAGTGCCATTCGCGCCCAGGCTGGTGGGCAAGCCATCGAACAGGATGTTATCCACGGGAAATCCCCGAGCGCTGAAACTGCCCGAATCACCCGTAAAGTTGCCTTTTTGCGTGACCAGGCCCGTGATCGACTGGACAGCGTCGTCCAGGGTCGTGATGCCCAGGTCATCGATCTGCTGGCGCGTCAGCACGCTGACCGACTGCGGCGTCTCGCGCAGCGACAGATTCAGTTTGGTTGCCGTATTGCTCACGCCCGTCGTATAGGAACCGCTGCCTTCCGTTGTCGCATCGCGCCCTGCCGTGACGGACACGCCGAGCATGGTTTGCTCGGTGGCGGGAGCAGCAGGCGTGGCCTGCTGCGCCAGCGCCGGCAGGCTGGCGGCCAGGCACAAGGCGGCCGCCGCTTGCGCCAGCGGGCGCAGTGCGGAGTGAGACGATGGCAAACTGACAAAATGCAAAGCGTACGACATGAAAATTCCTGATGGTGGCGTCATGAGACGGTGAAAAACAGGCGCCCTACTCTGTAGGTGCCGCGAAAACGAAAAACGGGCAGCCGGATGGCTAAATATTTTTGCGCAGCGTGCTATGGCGCCGGTTCGACGCTGACCCAATACCGCGTGCGGCTGCGCACCTGCACCGGCAGCGAGTTGGGCAGCATGTTCAAAATGCGCTGGGTATCGGCCAGCGGGAATACCCCCGACAGGCGCAGCTGGGACACTGCCGGCGCGCAGTCGATCACGCCAGGGCGGTAGCGGGCCAGGTCGGCCAGGAAATCGCCCAGGGTCACGTCATCGACGATCAGTTGCCCGCGCGACCAGGCGGCCGCATACGCACCGATGGCGTGCGGCGCGTCAAGCGCGTGGCGGGAAAATGCCACGCCCCGCCCTGCCGCCAGCAGCAAGGGTGCGCCGCCGCTGCGCAGGCGGACTTCAACGGCACTTTCAAACACCTCCACCCTGCTGTAGTCATCCTGCTGGCGCACGGCAAAGCGCGTCCCCAGCGCACGCACCTGGCCTTCGCGCGTAGCCACCACCAAAGGCGCGCCGCTGCCGGTGCCGTGACCGCTGGTGATGAGGATCTCGCCGGCCAGCAGCTCGATCAGGCGGCGGCTGGCATCGAAACGCACGTTGACGGCCGATTCCGTATTCAGGCTGAGCACACCGCCATCGCCCAGCACCACCTCGCGCTGCTCGCCCGTTGCCGTGCGATAGTCGGCACGCAAGGCGCGCACGCCATCCCAGGCACCCGCTTTCGCGGCCAGCATGCCGCCGCCGGCCACCACGCCCAGCCACGCCAGCAACTGGCGCCGCTTGCCGTTGACGGCTTTCTGCTGCGTGCCTGCCAACGCCTGCGCGGCCGCACTGCGGTGCAAGCCGTTGAAGCGCTGCGACACCGCTTCGATATGCTGCCAGGCCCGTTCATGTTCCGGGTCTGCCCCGCGCCAGCGCTGCCAGGCGGCGTGTTCCGCTTCGCTTGCCTCGTCCGACATCAGCACGGTCAGCCACTCGGCCGCCTGCTGCTGCACGTCCTCGCCGATGGCCATCGGGCCTGCTGCCTCTGTCACCACGCTCATGCTGGCAGTGAGAAAAACACCTGGCGGTTGGCACGCGTCAGGTATTGCTTGACCGAGCTGGCAGACACGTTCAGGCGCGCAGCGATCTCGGCATAGCTGAGGCCTTCGAGCTGCGCCAGCAAAAACGCCGTGCGCACGGGCGCTGGCAAGCCATCGAGGGCGGCATCGATTTCCTGCAAGGCTTCCAGCGCCAGCAAGCGATCTTCGGGCGCGGGCGCCACTTCGGGCGGCAAACAGGCCAGCGCCTCCAGGTAGGCGTCTTCCAGCACTTGCCGGCGGTAGCGGTGCGCCACCAGGCGCCGCGCGATGGTGGCGAGAAAAGGCCGCGCTTCGCGGATCTGCGGCGCCGCGCCGTTGGCCAGCACGCTGAAAAAGGTGTCTTGCGCCAGGTCCGCCGCGTCGCCCGCATTGCCCAGCTTATGCCGCAGCCAGCCCTGCAGCCAGCCGTGATGGCTGCTGTAGAGCGCGTGCAGGTCTTGTTGCTGGGCAAAATCGGCGGCCGACATGGCATCCCTTTCCGGTCAAGCGCAGTGCGCCTGCGAATGTAAATAAGAATTATTCTCATTTTAACCGTGTTTTTGGCTTTCATGCAATCGTGGCATTGGCAGAAATACCAACTAATTCAAAAGCAGGCGAACCGCCAGGCAGTGCAGCGCAAGACCGCCAGGGCCGCGCGATGGGGTAAAATGGCGCCCATCGTCCGGCTTGCGCCGCCCACTCCCAAGCTTTTCATTGCAGGTTCATCATGCTAGATAATCTCACCCAACGGCTTGCCAAAGTCGTCAAGACCATGCGCGGCGAGGCGCGCCTGACCGAAGCGAACACCGCCGACATGCTGCGCGAAGTGCGCCTGGCGCTGCTCGAAGCCGACGTCGCCCTGCCCGCCGTGCGCGAATTCATCGCCAAAGTCAAAGAAAAAGCCATGGGCGAGGATGTCATTTCCTCGCTCACGCCAGGCCAGGCCCTGGTCGGCGTGGTGCAGCGCGAGCTGGCCGCCCTGATGGGCGCCGATCTGGGACCGGAAGCGTCGCAGATCAGCTTTGCGCAGCAGCCGCCCGCCATCATCCTGATGGCCGGTCTGCAGGGTGTGGGTAAGACCACCACCGTCGGCAAGCTGGCGAAATACCTGAAGGAAGAAAAGAAGAAGAAAGTGCTGACCGTCTCGGCCGACGTGTATCGTCCTGCCGCGATCGCCCAGCTGCAATCGGTCACCGCCCAGGTGGGCGCCGACTTCTTCCCGTCTTCCAGCACCGACAAGCCGGTCGATATCGCCCTGGCCGCGCTGGACTGGGCGAAAAAGCATTACCACGATGTGCTGATCATCGATACGGCCGGCCGCCTGGGTATCGACGAAGAGATGATGCGCGAAATCGCCGCCGTCCACAGCGCAGTGAAACCGATCGAAACCCTGTTTGTCGTCGACGCCATGTTGGGCCAGGACGCCATCAACACGGCGAAAGCCTTCAACGATGCGCTGCCGCTGACCGGTATCGTGCTGACCAAGCTCGATGGCGATGCACGCGGTGGTGCCGCCCTGTCAGTGCGCCACATCACGGGCAAACCGATCAAGTTTGCCGGTGTCTCGGAAAAACTCGACGGCCTGGAAGCGTTCGACCCGACCCGCATGGCCAACCGCATCCTGGGCATGGGCGACATCCTCGCGCTGGTGGAAGAAGCGCGCAAGGGCGTCGACAGCAAGGCGGCGGCCGACCTGGCGCAAAAGATCAAGGTCGGCGGCAAGTTCGACATGAACGACTTCAAGGCGCAACTGGGGCAAATGAAAAAGATGGGCGGCATGGCCAACCTGATGGACAAGCTGCCGGCGCAGTTCCAGCAGGCGGCTGGCGGCAAGAACATGGATCAAGCCGATAAACAGGTGCGCCGCATGTGCGGCATCATCGATTCGATGACGCCGCAGGAGCGCGCCAAGCCTGAACTGATCAAGGCCACGCGCAAGCGCCGCATCGCTGCCGGCGCCGGCGTGCAAGTGCAGGAAGTAAACCGCATGCTGACGCAATTCGAGCAAATGCAGACGATGATGAAGAAATTGTCGGGCGGCGGCATGATGAAGATGATGCGCTCCATGAAGGGCATGATGCCTGGGATGAGGTAAGGCTCCAAAATCCGCGATGAGGAAAGGCTTCAAAATCCGCTGCGCGGGGCGCTTTGCGGCCGGCGATGCTCACCGTACTAAAGTACGGTTGCGCTTCCCGGCCACAAATCATCCCCGCTCGCTGTGATTTTGAAGGCCTTTTTGACGCTCCGTATCTAAACTCGACAGGTTAGAAAACATCGTTCCACATAGCGCCGGATTGCATTTTCATGCATCCGGCATCACTCTTCCCTCCCCCCGCAGTCCCCCTCCCCGCATAGCCAGCAAGCATGCCATTTACGGGCAAAAACGCCGTTCTGCGTCCCCAAGCGGTGCGCCCGGGCGACAGCATGGCCATTTCCCTGCTTTTTCCTCGTAAAAACGTGAAAAACACTTGCATACAAGGTAAATCCACACCAATATTAGCCGTGCGATTAATTGCGCAATTTCCCATGTGTTTGTTAAGGAGGCTCGAAGATGGCAACAGCCAAAAAAACCCCAGTAGCAGCGCCAGCCAAAGCAGCAGCAGCCAAGCCTGCAGCAGCCAAAAAAGCAGCACCCGCAGCCAAAGCAGCAGCTAAACCGGCAGCGGCGAAGAAAGCGGCAGCACCGGCAACACCACGCAAGCCAAACGCAGCATTCATGAAAGCAATGACGCCATCGAAAGAGCTGGCCGCCGTTGTTGGCGCAGCACCATTGCCGCGCACGGAAGTGACCAAAAAGGTATGGGATTACATCAAAAAACTCGATCTGCAAGATCCGGCCAACCGCCGCATGATCAATGCGGACGACAAGCTGAAAGCTGTTTTCGGCGGCAAAGCCCAAGTCTCCATGTTTGAAATGACGAAACTGATCTCCGATCATTTGAAATAATCAGATACGCACAGGGCGTTCCGCGCCGTGTGAGTGCCCCGCAGCTGAATCAGCGAGCGGGGCATTTTTTTTGGGGGTCAGACCCTCAACACCGTTAACACAGAGCTCTGCGCCAATGCTCCCGGAGGTCTGACCCCAGCCTTCATCTGAACTCCCACTGCCTCCACGCCGCCCGCACGGCATTCGGATACTCGGCCCGCCCCCGGCTGCCGTTATACCGCCCCAGCGCCAGGTACAAGTCCCCCTTTTCCATGTCCAGGTACATGCGCAAAATCGCGCAGCCATAGCGCAAATTCGTTTGCATGTGGAACAGTTTGCTGCGGTCGCTATCGCCGATGACGCCCGTCCAGAAGGGCATCACCTGCATGTAGCCGCGCGCGCCAGCCAGCGAGACGGCGTACTTTCGGTAGGCCGACTCCACCTGGATCAGGCCCAGCACCAGGGCCGGCTCCAGGCCAGCGCGGCGCGCTTCGTACCATACCGTCTCCAGAAATTCCGTGCGCAACTGCGCGTCCGGCAGCTTGCGCTGCAGGCGTTGCGACATTTGCGCCAGCCATTGCTGGTAGCGCTGCAGTTCGATGGGGGTGGCAAATTTGGGTTGCGGCGGGCGTTCGTCGCGGATTGCGTGCGACAGGGCCAGGCGGACGGAGTCGGCCAGCGCCTCCTCTTTCTGATTACCGGCCTGCGCCGGGAAAGCGCAGGCCAGACTGGCGGCCAGCGCGAGCGCGCCAGCCACCTTGCTTACGGATAAACGCTTCACTGCGCCATTTTGCCCTGGATGAAGGCGACGATCTCGTCCGGCGCTACGCCGGTGGCTTCCGCGTCGCGGCGGCCCTGGTATTCCAGCTTGCCTTCTTTCAGGCCGCGCTCGCCGATGACGATGCGGTGCGGCACGCCGATCAGTTCCCAGTCTGCAAACATGGCGCCAGGACGCAGGCCGCGATCATCGACGATGACATCGACGCCAGCGCCTTGCAGGGCCGCGTACAGCTTCTCCGTCTCTTCCTTGACCAATTCGCTGCGGTCCATGCCCATCGGGCACAGCACAACTTCAAACGGCGCGATCGACGCTGGCCAGATGATGCCCTTGTCGTCGAAGTTCTGTTCGATGGCGGCGCCCAGGATGCGCGTCACGCCGATACCATAGCAACCCATCTGCAGCGGCGCAGGCTTGCCATTTTCGTCGAGGAAGGTGGCTTTCATGCTTTCCGAGTACGCCGTACCCAGCTGGAACACGTGGCCCACTTCGATGCCGCGCTCGATGGCGAGCAAGCCCTGGCCGTCCGGCGAAGCGTCGCCGGCGACGACATTGCGCAAGTCGGCCACAATGGCCGGCTCGGCCACGTCACGGCCCCAGTTGGCGCCCGTGTAGTGGTAACCGGCGTCATTCGCGCCGCAAACGAAGTCGCTCATATGGGCGACCGTGCGGTCCGCCACCACGGTGACGGGTGCTTGCGTGCCGATCGGGCCCAGATAGCCGGGAATCGTGCCATAGACTTCCAGAATTTCCGCTTCGGTCGAGAAACGATGGCCGGCCAGACCGGCAACCTTGCCTACCTTGATCTCGTTCAATTCATGGTCGCCGCGCAGCAGCAGCATGAAATGCTGTTTCGTGACTTTCTCGTCCTTGCCCGTCGTTTCCACCGTCAGTGCGATGGTTTTCACGGTTTGCGACAGATCGATCCCCAGCAAGGCGGCTACGGTTTCGCACTTGACGGTGTCCGGCGTGGCCGTTTTTGTCAGCGCCTGGGCAGCAGCTGGGCGCTCGCCCGCTGGCGGCAGCGCTTCGGCCGCTTCCATGTTGGCGGCATAATCGGACGTCGGGCAGTACACGAGCGCATCTTCCCCCGTGTGGGCGATGACGTGGAATTCATGCGAACCGGAACCGCCGATGGCGCCGTTGTCGGCTGCGACAGCGCGGAATTTCAGGCCAAAGCGCGTGAAGATGCGCGTGTAGGCGTCAAACATGACCTTGTACGATGCCTGCATGCCGGCCAGGTCGCGGTCGAAGGAATAGGCGTCCTTCATGGTGAATTCGCGGCCGCGCATCAGGCCGAAGCGGGGACGGCGCTCGTCGCGGAATTTGGTCTGGATGTGATAAAAGTTCAACGGCAACTGGCGGTAGGACTTGATTTCCGTACGCACGACGTCCGTGATGACCTCTTCCGACGTCGGCTGGATCGCGTACTCGCGGCCGTGGCGGTCTTTCACGCGCATCAGTTCGTCGCCCATCTTGGTCCAGCGGCCCGTCTCCTGCCACAGTTCGGCCGGCTGCACGAGCGGCATCAGCAGTTCGATGCCCGCGGCTTTGTTCATCTCGTCACGGATGATGGCTTCCACCTTGCGGATCACGCGCAGGCCCATCGGCATGTAGGTATAGATGCCGGAACCGAGGCGTTTGATCATGCCTGCACGCATCATCAATTGGTGGCTGACGATTTCCGCGTCAGAAGGTGCATCTTTAAGTGTGGAAATAAAAAAACGGGAGGCGCGCATAACGGTGAATTCTTTTTAAAAAGAGAGGGTTATAATCAACCTAATTTTAAAGGATTAGCTGGCTGATGCGTCCATACTTTACACAAATGCGCTCAATTGGTGCGATTCCGGCGCTTTTCGCACCCCGAAAAGGTCACCGGCTTGCGAAGTTGTGGGTAATTATGTAAAAAAGGACGCACTGTCGCAGAAAGTTTGAGGTGCATTATGCTCGACCGTGAAGGGTTTCGGCCCAACGTCGGCATCATCCTGCTAAACGCCCAGAACGAGGTGTGGTGGGGCAAGCGGGTGCGCGAGCACTCATGGCAGTTTCCGCAAGGCGGTATCAAATATGGCGAAACACCGGAACAAGCCATGTTTCGCGAACTTGAAGAGGAAATCGGACTCAGACAGGAACACGTCAAAATTGTCGGCCGCACCCGCGACTGGCTGCGCTATGAAGTGCCAGACCACTTCATCAAGCGCGAGATTCGCGGCCATTACCGTGGCCAGAAGCAGATTTGGTTTCTGCTGAGAATGTGCGCGCGCGATAACGACGTCAATCTGCGCCTGACCGACCATCCCGAGTTCGACGCCTGGCGCTGGCATGAGTACTGGGTCCCGCTCGATGTCGTCATAGAATTTAAACGCGATGTCTACCAGCGCGCCTTGCAGGAGCTGTCCCGCTTCCTGACCTGGCCCGTGCATGGCAACGCGCAGCAAGCGCACCGCCACACGTCGCGCTATCTGCGCCAGCCCCATGCGCCACGGGCGCAGGATGGTACGGCACTGGCCAAACCTTGCGACGGCGTTGCCGCCGAAGGGTGTACGCCGGAGCTGATTCTGCCAGGCAAGGGGTAGTCCACCGCAATGAACGCACTCTCCCACGCAAAAGGGGCAGCCTGAACAGGCTGCCCCTTTTTACATACCGGTAAGAAACTTTCTTTTAAAAATGCAGACAGTTTCGACACCTAACAAAACCGTAGCGAGCGGCAGTGATTTGTGGCTAAGAAGCGCAACCGTACTCTAGTACGGTGAGCATCGCAGGCCGCAAAGCGCGACGCGCAGTAGGTTTGGTTAGGTGTTAATTAGCGGCGGGAACGTCCAGGGTAATGGCTTTCAAGCCCAGGATGTTGCTGCTGTACTGGCGGATCTTGTTGGCCAGGGCTGGGTCATTGTTCAGCTTTTGGCCGTACGACGGCACCATTTCCACCATCTTCGCCTGCCATTCCGGCGTTGCCAGGCGGCTCTTGAATGCCGTTTGCAGCACCTTGATCATGATCGGCGGCGCGGTCGAGGCGCCTGGCGATGCACCCAGCAGGGCAACGATGCTGCCATCGGCGGCACCGACGACTTCCGTACCGAACTGCAACAAACCACCTTTGACAGGGTCATCCTTGACGATCTGCACGCGCTGGCCCGCGTTTTGCAGCGTCCAGTCTTCCATCTTGGCGTTCGGCAAGTATTCGCGCAAGGTCTTCAAACGGTCTTCCGGCGTGTTCATGACTTGCTCGACCAGGTACTTCGTCAACGGAATATTGTCGTAGCCGGCTTGCAGCATGGGCTTTACATTGCCCGTGCCGATCGAGGCCGGCAAGTCGATCCAGGAACCGTTTTTCAGGAACTTGGTCGAGAAGGTGGCAAACGGGCCAAACAGCAGGGCTTTCTTGCCATCGATGATGCGCGTATCGAGATGCGGCACGGACATCGGCGGCGAACCCACGGATGCCTTGCCGTAGACCTTGGCCGCATGCGCCGCCACCAGTTCCGGATTGGTGGTGACCAGCCATTGGCCGCCCACCGGCACGCCGCCGTAGCCCTTGGCTTCAGGAATGCCCGATTTTTCCAGCAGCGGCAGCGAACCGCCGCCGGCGCCGATGAAGACGAACTTGGCGCGCATGGTCTTTTCCTTGCCGGCGGCCAGGTCTTTCACCGTCACGTTCCACACGCCATCGGCGCCGCGCTGGATGTCCTCCACCTGGTGGCGCAGGTGCAGGACCATGCCATGGCTGTCCGTCAGGTATTTCACCAGACCGCGCGTGAGGTTGCCGAAATTGACGTCAGTACCGATTTCCATGCGCGTCGCGGCCACTTTCTGGCCCTTGTCGCGGCCTTGCATGACCAACGGCGCCCATTGCTCGATCTGCGCCTGGTCTTCCGAGTACAGCATGCCCTTGAACAGGTTTTCCTTTTGCAGCGCGGCATAGCGCTTCTTCAGAAAGGCAATATTCTCATCGCCCCAGACAAAGGCCATGTGCGGCACATTGTTGATGAAGGTTTGCGGCGCGCCCAGGTGCTTGTTGGCTACCTGATAGGCCCAGAATTGCTTGGATATTTCGAATTGCTCGTTGATGGCAACGGCTTTTTTCGTCTCGATGCTGCCATCGGCCGCTTCCGGCGTGTAGTTCAGTTCGGCAAAGGCCGAGTGGCCCGTGCCCGCGTTGTTCATCGCGTCCGAGCTTTCGGCGGCCACGGAATCGAGGCGCTCGACCATTTCCATCGTCAGCGATGGATCGAGTTCCTTGAGCATGCTGCCCAGGGTGGCGCTCATGGTGCCGGCGCCGATCAGCAGCACGTCGACCGGTTTTTCGGACGAGGCCGGAGGGGTCTTGTTACATGCCGCCAGGATCAGGCACGACATCAAAAGTAATAGCGATTTACGCATTCGTAACTCCATTTTTGGATACTGAAGGATGATTCTTGCGCGCCACCGTGGCGACACCATCGCGGCTATCGACGGATCCGACGAAAAACAGACCAGCCTCCGGCACGCCAAGGCGGCAGGACAGGTCAATGTCGATGGTGATAGGCATGCTGCCGTGCTCCGGAATATCCCGAGAGCAATATCTGGTGGCAAAGGTGCGGGCAAAGGACAGCGCGGACTGCGTTGTCGGCTGAAAAACCGGCAATGAAATCGCCGTCATGTCCAGTGCAAATATCAAGAGCGGCGATTTTATCACCGTTATTTGACGCCGCCGGGCCGCAGCGGTAGTGGATAATACTTACTGCAGGGTATTAAATGATGGTGACTATAGGGTCTTGCAAACTGGTGCCAGACGACAAAAAGGGCATCCTCGATGCCCTGAATTGACGTACGCGGTACAATGCCGGCTGCCCTTTAGCCATAGTCAGTCAGCCATGTTCAACCCCTCTTCCGACGACGTGCGCCGTTTCTTTTGTGAAACATTGCGCAAGCACCGCGCCCATGAAATCCTTACGCCGATGGAAGCCATCGCGCTCGACTGGATTCTGGAACACCCCGAGTACGAAAACGAACTCTCCGACGTCGAAGCGGCACTGGCGCGCGACTACTCCGTCGAAGGTGGTCAGGCGAACCCGTTCTTGCACCTGTCCATGCACCTGTCGATCACGGAGCAGGTGCAGGTGGACCAACCGCGCGGCATCCGCCCGGCCGTCCAGCAACTGACCCAGCGCCTCGATTCGGCCCATGCGGCCCAGCATGAAGTGATGGAATGCCTGGGCCAGATGATCTGGGCTTCGCAGCGCTCGGGCTTGCCGCCGGACACGGACGCCTATATAGACTGCGTGCGCCGCCGGTAGGAACACAGGTGCTGTACCAGTACTACCTCACATCGGTTTTACTGCCGCTTTCATACGCTGAGGCAATACCTGTGCTGGCCCTTTTTCCAGCAAGCCCAGCACCACTTGCAGCGCCATGGCGACGGCGCCGACGATGAAGACCACGTCACCGAAGGTGCGTATCCAGCGCAGGTTCTGCAACAGCGGCTGCTGCATGAATTCCTCACTGCGCGCATACCACAGGCCTTCCGTCACGCTGGCGTGGAACTGGATGACGCCAATCGGCAACAAGCTGGTAAAGATCATCAGCACCAGGCCCGCGTTCAAGCCCCAGAAAGCCGTCTTCATCAACGCAGTGCTGAAGCGGTAGTCGGGCCGTAAATAACGTAGCACCAGCAAGGTAAAACCCAGCGCCAGGAAGCCATACACGCCGAACAGCGCCGCATGCGCATGCACGGGGGTCGTGTTGAGGCCCTGGATGTAGTACAGCGCCACGGGCGGATTGATCATGAAGCCCAGCACGCCCGCGCCCAGCATGTTCCAGAAGGCGACGGCGACAAAGCACATCATGGGCCAGCGCAACTGCTCCATCCACGGCGCACGCTCCTTCAGGCGCCAGTTTTCCCACGCTTCATGCCCCAGCACGATCAGCGGCACCACTTCGAGCGCGCTGAAACTGGCGCCGATGGCCATCACCGGCGTGGTGGTGCCGGCAAAGTACAGATGGTGGAAAGTGCCGGGTATGCCGCCCAGCATGAACAGCGAGGCCGACGCCAGGCTGGCCGCCGTGGCCATGCGCACCGACACCAGCCCCAGGGTCGAGAAGATGAAGGCCAGCGCCGTGGTGGCGAAGACTTCGAAGAACCCTTCCACCCACAGGTGCACCACCCACCAGCGCCAGTATTCCATCACGGACAGGTGCGTGCGTTCGCCGTAGAACAGGCCGGCACCATAGAACAGGCCGATGGCGCCCACGGACGCGGTCAGCAGCGCCAGCAGATTCTTGTCGCCGCCTGGCTGGCGCAAGGCCGGCACGACGCCGCGCAGCATCAACACCAGCCACAGCAGGATGCCCACGTACTTGCCGATCTGCCACAAACGTCCGAGGTCCACATATTCATAGCCCTGGTGACCGAGCCAGAAGTTCCACTCGGGCGGCATGATTTGCGCAATCGCCAGGTAATTGCCGATGAAGGAGCCGACGACCACAAGCACCAGTGCCCAGAACAGCACGTCGACGCCCAGGCGCTGCCACCTGGGATCCTTGCCGCCATTGATCAAGGGCGCGAGGAACAGGCCAGCGGCCAGGAAGCCCGTGGCGATCCAGAACAGCGCGGCCTGGATATGCCAGGTGCGCGTGAGCGCATACGGGAACCAGCGCGACACATCGATGCCGTAGAACTGCTGTCCTTCCACCGTGTAATGCGCCGTAAAGCCACCGATGAAGACCTGGAAGATGAACAGCGCCACCACCAGGAACAGGTACTTGCCCAGTCCCCGCTGCGAGGGCGTGAGGGCGAACGTCGTCAACGGGTCGCGCGGGCCGGGCGCGGGAAGCGCTTCGTCGTGGTCGCGCAAAAAGGCCCAGCCCCACACGAGGAAGCCGACACCGGCCAGCAGCACCACCACGCTGGCGACCGACCAGACGAGGTTTTCGCCGCTGGGCTGGTTGCCGATCAGGGGTTCATGCGGCCAGTTGTTCGTGTACGTGACTTTCTGGCCCGGACGCTCGGTGGCGGCGGCCCATGCCGTCCAGAAGAAAAACTGCGTCATCTGTGCGCGCCGCTCGGCACTGGGCAGGGTATTTTCCTTCATGGCGAAATGTTCGCGGCTGGCGTGCAGCGCTGGCGCGTCGGAAAACAGCTGGTCGTAATAGTGCGCCGTGTTGGCGATGGCTTGCACGCGGCGCGGCGACAGGTGCAGTACTTGTTCTTCATCGACCCCGTTGCCGCGGTATTCCAGCTTGAGCGCTTCGCGCAACGCCGCCTGCGCGGGGCCGTCAAGCGCCGCGTACGTCTTGCCATGCTGCTCTTGCGCGGCCAGTTCCAGCCAGGCCGTCAGTTCGCGGTGCAGCCAATCGGCCGTCCAGTCGGGCGCCTGGTAAGCGCCGTGGCCCCAGATGGAACCCAGCTGCATGCCGCCGACGGATTGCCAGGCTGTCTGCCCATCGAGGATGCCCTCGCGGTCGAACAGTTGCCGGCCATCTTGCGCCAGCACTTGCGCGGGGATGGGCGGTGCCTGCCGGTAAACTTCGACACCGTAGTAGCCGAGCAGCGAAAACGTCACGATCAGCACACCGATCAGTGTAAACCAGAGTTTTTTGTAGGGACCCATGGGTCTTTCCTTTGTCAGTGCACCACGGCCGGCGCAAAGCGCTCGAACAGGATATTGTTTTCGGTATGAATGTGCGCCATCAAGTCTGCACGGAAGGTACGCAGGCCCGTGTAGAGCGCGCGCCAGGTGGTGCAGGCGCCGGCTGGCGCGGTGATATCGTTCGTCATTGCCTCCATGGCGCGCAAGGCCACACCATGGTCGTCATGCTCCATGCGCATCACGTTGATGGGCGCGCCGGCCCGGGGGCCATGGCCGCGCACGATCATGGGGAACAGCACGTCCTCTTCCTTGCGCATATGGCTTTCCAGCTCCTGCGCCATGGCCGACAGATGTTCTGCCAGCCCGTGCGGACAGTCGGCGCGGTCGCCATGCACCTGCTCGACCTTGCGTGCCAGGCGTATCAGCTCTGGCAGCTGCTCGCGGTGCACGGCGTGGTAGCGCACCAGGATATGCTCCACCAGCTCGGTGGCCGGGGCTTCCTGCCAGTCACGCTCGCCACCGGTATCGGCGCGTGCTGCCAGCACTTGCAGTTCCTCGACGATGGGCGCCGTGTCCACGCCGGCCGCTTCGGCCGCCGCGCGCAGGGTCTTGTTGCCGCCGCAGCAAAAATCCAGGCGGTGGGCATCGAACAGGCGCGTGGCGCCAGGGATGCGGCGGGCCAGCTGGCCCAGGGATAGGTCGATCATTTCCATAACAGTTCCTTGATGATGAATGGGGGTGGTTTATTGCACGGCGCCCGCGTGGTAGACGCCCGGTACGGGCTCGCCCGTCACTTCCAGCACGCCAACGGCGCCCTTGCCGGCGCGCGACAGCGCATGGTCGACCAGCAGATAGCTGCCCGGGTGCTGTACCTTGAGTTCGACGATGGTCGCGCCGCCCGGTGCCACGAGGGTGGTTTGCACGTCGTGTTTCGGGCTGCTGATGGAGCCTTCGCTATATACCTTGTCGAAGATCTCGCCGATGATGTGGAAGGATGAAATCTTGTTCGGGCCGCCCACGCCGAAATAGATGCGCACCGTCTCGCCGACCTTCGCCTGCAATTTGTGCGTCTTGCTCAGGGCGCCTACTTCGCCATTGAAGACGTAATAGTCGGGCAGTTCATTGGCCATTTTTTCCAGGTTAGGTTCCTGGTGCACGGGCGCGCCGTGCGGACGGCCCGTGTACATTTCGCCCTGCATCACGTAATACTCGCGGTCCACTTTGGACAGGCCGCCTTCCGGTTCGATCAGGATCATGCCGTACATGCCGGCCGCGATATGCTGAGGCACCAGGGGCGTAGCGCAGTGGTACACATACAGGCCAGGATTGAGCGCCTTGAAGGTGACCGTTTTTTCCTGCCCTGGCGCCACCTGCGTATGCTGTCCGCCGCCATGGCCGCCCGTCACCGCGTGCAGGTCGATCGAGTGGATCATCTTGCTGTCCTTCGCATTGAACAGGGTCAGTTCCACCGTGTCGCCCACCTTGGCGCGCAGCATCGGACCGGGCACTTGCCGGTTGAAGGTCCAGTAAGTAAAACTGGTGCCGTCATCGAGCTTGCCCGGCAGCTCCACCGTCTCCATGCGGTACTTGAGCAACTGCGGCGCGCGCGCGCCGATGGCGGCCGGCACGGAGGCCGGGTTGGCCGCCACGCTGACAGCCGAGGGATCGGGACCGCGCATCGGCGACGGCGCGGGCGTGTACAGGGCCAGCGCGGCGGCCTGGCTGGACTCGTTGGCCGCGCTGCCGGCGCCAGCAGCCTTCGGTGCTCCGGCTTCGGCCTGCGACGTCCCGCTCACTTCCAGCTTGCCTTCCATGCCGATCTGGCGGTGGCCGGGGATCGAGCAGTAATAGGTGAACGTGCCGGCGCGCGTGACCTTGAAGCGCACGCTGGTGCTGCCGCTACTGGCGCTGAATTTGGCGGATGCCACGTTGAGTTCCGGGATCAGCAGATCGTGCTCGGCGCCTTCGCCGCTTTTCAGCACCAGTTCGACCGTGTCGCCCACGTTCGCCGCCAGCACGGGATTGACCTGGCCCTTGGCATCGATGAATACCATCTTGCCATCGACGATATTGGTTTGCAGTTCATAGCGCTTGAGCGCGGCGGCGGCAGGAGGTTTGGCCGCAGTAGCGGCAGCGCTGGCCGGCAGGCTCGCCTGTGCTGGCACGGACAGGGGCATGGCCAGGACGCAGACGGCGGCGGCAATGGCGCGGAGGGAGGGAGTCGTTTTCATCAAGCTTTCCTTGGTCTTGTATGCCGGTTCGGCACTCTTGTCTAGGCAAACCGTGTGCCAGGAAAAACTTGTTTTAAATCAACGATTTGAAAAATGCAGGGTCGTAATGACCCATGTTTGCCGTGGTTCCTTGTACCCTGCATGGTACTTATGACCACCACCGCCATCCACCTGCTGCTACTCACCGATCTGGTCGCCGACCTGCCCGTGGCCGTGCGCCTGCAGCGCCTGGTAGGCAGCCTGCGCGCGCACTTCGGCTGCGAGGCCGTGGCCTTGCTCAAGCTCGATGGCGAGCACCTGCGCCCCGTGGCGATGGCCGGCCTGGCCAGCGACGCGCTGGGACGCCGGTTCGCCGTCGCCGACCACCCGCGCCTGGCCGCCATCCTGCAGCGGCGCGGCGTGCTGTGCTTTCATCACGACAGCTCCCTGCCCGATCCCTACGATGGCCTGATCGCCGAGCGGGCGGGCGAGCCGCTGCCCGTGCACGACTGCATGGGCATGGCGCTGGACCTGGAAGGCGAACGCTGGGGCGTGATTACGCTCGACGCGCTACAGGTGGGCACCTTCGACGCGCGCGCGCAGCGCGACCTGGGCGAGCTGGCCTGCGCCATCGAAGCGGCCGTGCGCGTGACCCGCCTGGAGACGGAAATCCGCGCCCTGCGCCTGTCGGGCGGCGCCATGCTGGCCGACGCGCAAGCGCCGCGCGAGGAACACGACTTCGTGGGCCAGAGCAGCGCCATCATGCAGCTGCTGCACGAGCTGCAGGTGGTCGCCGAATCGGACCTGCCCGTGCTGCTGCTGGGCGAGACGGGTGTCGGCAAGGAACTGTGTGCACACCGCCTGCACCGGCTGTCGCGTCGCGCCGGCAAGCCCCTGATCCACGTCAATTGTGCGGCCTTGCCCGAATCCCTGGCAGAAAGCGAATTGTTCGGCCATGTGCGGGGCGCGTTTTCCGGTGCCGTCAGCGACCGGCCCGGGCGTTTCGAGGCGGCCGAAGGGGGCACCCTGTTTCTCGATGAAGTGGGAGAGTTGCCGCTGTCGATACAGGCCAAGCTGCTGCGCACCTTGCAAAATGGCGAAATCCAGCGCCTGGGCGCGGACCGGCCGCGCCGGGTCAACGTGCGGGTGATCGCCGCCACCAACCGCAGCCTGCGCGAGCATGTGCGCGACGGCTCGTTCCGCGCCGACCTGTATCACCGTTTGTCCGTGTATCCGGTGCAGATTCCGCCGCTGCGCGAGCGGGGCAATGACGTGCTGCTGCTGGCCGGCGGTTTCCTTGAGCTCAACCGCGCGCGCCTGGGGCTGCGCAGCCTGCGCCTGTCCGCCGCAGCGGAAAACGCCTTATGCCATTACCGCTGGCCGGGCAATGTGCGCGAACTCGAACATGTGATCAGCCGGGCCGCGCTGAAAGCGGTGATCCGCGGCGCGGACCGCAAGGACATCGTGACCCTGGAAACGGATATGCTCGACCTCGATGCGCTGGAGACGCCAGCCGGTACGGACACGCTGCCGCCAGTGCCAGGCGCGTGCGGCACGCCGGCGGCGCCGCTGCTGTCCATGCATCAGATCGTGGAAGCGAGCCAGCGCCAGGCCATCCGGCAAGCGCTGCTCCTGCATCAGGATAACTGGGCCGCCGCCGCGCGCCAGCTGGGACTGGACGCCAGCAACTTGCACAAGCTGGCGCGCCGGGTGGGACTGAAGAACAACTAGGCAAACCTACTGCGCGTCATGATTTGCGGCCGCCGATGCTCACTGCCTCGGCGTCACCGTGCATTCGCACAGCCACGCATTTCGACCATAACTCAGCGCCGCTCGCTACGGTTTTGTCAGGTGTGAGAAAAACGAATGTATCCGGCGATACCGCTCAGCGGTGAATGACCAGGGTGGTCGGCAAGCTGTGCAGATAGGCGGCCAGGTCCTTGATGTCCTGGTTGCTCAGCGGTTTCACCTGGCCCGTCATGATGGCGTTATTGCGGCCATTGGCCTTGTCGCCCCGTTTATACGCCGTCAAGGCGTGTTCCAGGTAATCCTTGTGCTGGCCCGCCAGTTTTGGGTACGACGGATCGATGGGCGAGCCGTAATCCTTGCCGTGGCAGGTGGCGCAGCTGTATTTTTCGGCCAGAGCCTTGCCCGTGTTGATATTGCCGGCGGCGCTGGCGCCGAACGAGACAGTGGCGCATACGAGGGCGGCGAGTAGTGTTTTCATCATCTGGCTGGTCCTCAGTTCGGCTTGGCTTGTTGCGCATAATACGCGGCGACATCGGCGATATCCTGGTCGGACAGGCTGCTGGCGATGCCCTTCATGCTCGGGTGCTTGCGGTCGCCCTTCTTGTAGGCTTGCAGCGCATTCTCGATATATTTTGCCGGCTGGCCACCGATCATCGGCACCTGGAACACTTCGGGGAAGGTCGCCTTGTAACCGGGAATGCCGTGGCAGCCGATACACATTTCCACCTTGGCAGGGGCTGCCTTGGCGTTTCCTACAATGTCAGCCGCTGTGACGGCATTTGCTATGCCGGCAAGCACGAGAAGTGCAAATATTTTTTTCATAGTGGCAATGTGAACAAAGGTAATCGGAGAAACGCCAGAGCTGGTTTTTATTGATCTTATGTGTTGACAATTAAGGTTGACAATTAATCTGCTGCTTGCCGATTCTAGCCAAGATATTCTTGCAAGTCCACCTATAAAACCCGCATTGTAGGCAGGCAGGCACAGCCCGTCCGCGTGGCGGTGCGCCACAGTTCTGTTTATACTCTCCATTTCCCTACTTTGGCAGACCGCTCATGCAAGCACAGCACACCCAGCAAGGCCAACGCTTCGAAGGTTCCGACAGCTATGTTGCCACCGCCGACCTGAAACTGGCCGTGAACGCGGCGCTGACCCTGCAGCGCCCGCTGCTGATCAAGGGCGAACCGGGTACGGGAAAGACCATGCTGGCAGAAGAAGTGGCCGCCGCGCTGAACATGCCGCTGATGCAATGGCATATCAAATCGACTACCAAGGCGCAGCAGGGCCTGTACGAATACGACGCCGTTTCGCGCCTGCGCGATTCCCAGTTGGGCGACGAGCGCGTGCGCGACATCCAGAACTACATCGTCAAGGGCGTGCTGTGGCAGGCATTCACGGCGCCCGAACCGGTGGTGTTGCTGATCGACGAAATCGACAAGGCCGACATCGAATTCCCGAACGACCTGCTGCGCGAACTGGACCGGATGGAATTCTATGTCTACGAGACGCGCGAAATGGTCACGGCGCGCCACCGCCCGCTGGTCATCATCACCTCGAACAATGAAAAGGAATTGCCGGACGCCTTCTTGCGCCGCTGTTTCTTTCATTACATCAAATTCCCGGACAAGGACACGATGGAGCAGATCGTCGCCGTCCACTACCCACACCTGAAACAGGAATTGCTGGCCCAGGCGCTGCAAACCTTCTATGAAGTGCGCGACGTGCCAGGCCTGAAGAAAAAACCCTCGACGTCGGAATTCCTCGACTGGCTCAAGCTCCTGCTGGCCGAGGACATCCCCGTCGAAGCGCTGCGCAGCAAGGACAACAAGGCGGTCGTGCCGCCCCTGCATGGCGCGCTGCTGAAAAACGAGCAGGATGTGCATCTGTTCGAGCGCCTGATGTTCATGTCGCGCACCAACCGCTAAGGAGCTCCGGTGAACGACATCAGTCCGGACAAAGTCTTCGTGCCCCTGGAACTGCACGGCATCCGCCTCGAAGCGCTGGCGCCGCACCACGCGCCCGGCCTGCGCGCGGCGGCTACGGATGGCGAACTGTGGAATCTGCGCGTGACCTCCGTGCCCGAACCGGACCAGGTGGACCAGTACATTTTCAAGGGAATCGAGATGCGCCCCGCGCGCTTCGCCTTTGCCGTCATCGACGTGGCCAGCGGCGAGGTGCTCGGCACCACCAGCTACCACGACGTGGTGCCAAGTATTGGGCGCCTGGAAATCGGCTACACCTGGTATGCGAAGCGCTGCCAGCGCAGCCACGTCAACACCACCTGCAAATTGCTGCTGCTGGCGCACGCCTTCGAGGCCCTCGGCTGCGCGCTGGTGGGTTTTCGCACCGATAATTTCAACCATGCCTCGCAGACGGCCATCGAGCGCCTGGGCGCGAAAAAGGATGGCGTGCTGCGCCACCATGCGCTGCGCCGCGACGGCACCGTGCGCGACACGGTCATGTACAGTATCACGCGCGGCGAGTGGCCCGAGATCGCCGCCCACCTGCGTTACAAGCTGGCGCAGCGCCCTGTCGCCGCGCTGCCTTGCGCAGGAGGCGAAGGGACCGCGGCAGGGACAGAGGAAGCGCCATGCTGATCGATTTCTTCTTCACGCTCAAGGATGCGAAGATTCCCGTCTCGATCAAGGAATTTTTGACCCTGCTCGAAGCGCTGCAAAAGAACGTCATCGACGCCTCCATGGACGATTTCTACTATCTGGCGCGCCTGACCCTGGTCAAGGACGAAGCCCATTTCGACAAGTTCGACCGCGCGTTTGCCCAGTACTTCAAGGGCGTCAACGCGGCCTTTGACACGAACGCGGCGATTCCACTCGACTGGCTGCTCAAGCGCATGCAGCGCGAGCTGTCCGAGGAGCAGAAGGCGCAGCTGGAGAAATTCGGCTACGACAAGCTGATGGACCGCCTGAACGAGCTCCTGAAGGAACAGAAGGAACGCCACGAGGGCGGCAGCAAGTGGATCGGCACGGGCGGTACTTCGCCGTTCGGCAATGGCGGCACAAATCCGGAAGGTATCCGCATCGGCGGCAAGGGCGGCAACCGCACGGCGGTGAAAGTGTGGGAAGCGCGCAGCTACAAGGATTACGACGGCGAGCGGGAACTGGGCACGCGCAACATCAAGGTGGCACTGCGCCGCCTGCGCAAATTCGCGCGCGAAGGCGCGGAAGACGAACTGGCCCTGGACGCCACCATCGCCGCCACGGCCAACAACGCGGGCTACCTCGACATCCGGATGCGGCCCGAACGCAAGAACCGCATCAAGGTACTGATGCTGTTTGATGTGGGCGGCAGCATGGACGACCATATCGAGCGCACCGAGGAACTGTTTTCGGCGGCGAAGACGGAATTCAAGAACATGGAGTTCTTTTACTTCCATAACTGCGTCTACGACAACCTGTGGAAGAACAACCGGCGCCGCAACGCCGAGCGCTTTCCCACCTGGGACGTGCTACGCAAGTATCCGCCCGATACCAAGCTGATTTTTGTCGGCGACGCCACCATGAGCCCCTATGAAATCCTGCAGCCGGGCGGTTCGGTCGAATACAACAACGAAGAAGCGGGATCGACGTGGCTGGCACGCTTTACCCAGGCGTTCCCGAAATTCATCTGGCTCAATCCCGAGTCGGAGGGATTGTGGCAGTACCGCCAGTCGATTGGCGTAATGCGGCAATTGATGAACAACCGCATGTTCCCCCTGTCGATCGACGGGCTGGAACGGGGCATGCGTCTGCTCAGTAAATAAAGGCACGCAACAAAAAGTCCATGGCGGCAAGGGGCCGCCATGCCGTACACTGCGACACGAAACTACCGTGCGGAGCATCTCCGCTGCGGGCGGGTACCATACGCTGATACCAGCCCTGCCCTAACCTGCTGCATCCTGTGCGCGGCCGCCATGGCTGCGACACTGTTCGATTGCGCACATCGTGCGCGCCTTCTGCTCCGGTAGAATCGGCGCATCGCTCTGCGCAAACTATGCACCATCGCTGCACCACGACCTTGCCGCACCAGCCCCGTGCTGCCGGCCGGTGCCAGCGCCATTTTCAAAGGAATGAGCATGCAAAGTCTGATCTCGATCGCCGCCGACCTGTCCTGGCCGTTCGCCATTACCCTGGCCTGGGTGGTGGGCGAATTCGGCCACCGCTGGACTGGCCTGCCACGCATCAGTTTTTATGGCGTGATCGGTTTCGTCCTCGCGCAGACGCAGGTAGGCGTACTGCCGCAGACGGACGCCGGCCCCATGCTGGTGCTGGCCGACGTGGCCTTCGGCCTGATCCTGTTCGAGGTGGGCTACCGCATCAACCTGCGCTGGCTGAAGAACAATCCGTGGATCGCCGTCACCGGCCTGGTCGAATCCTTGCTGACCTTTGCCGTTGTCTACTTCATCGGCATCGAATTCGGCAGCACCTCGATGACGGCGCTGCTGCTGGCCTCCCTGGCCATGTCCACCTCGCCGGCCACCATCATGCGCGTCATCAACGAGGAACGCAGCTCAGGCCAGGTCACGGAGCGCATCGTCCACCTGACGGCGCTCAACTGCGTGCTGGCCGTCTTCACGTTCAACATCATCGTCGGCTTCTGGATGTTCCAGAGCTCCACCGACCTGATCGAAGCGAGCAGCAGCAGCGCCGCCGTGCTGGCCGCCTCCGTGGCCGCTGGCACCGTCTTCGGCATCGTCGTGCCGGCCATGCTGCGCCGCCTGGGCAATATGGCGCAGGATGCCACCGTGGCGTTTGCCCTGTCAGTGATGCTGCTCGTCGCCCTCACCTACACCACCAGCCTGTCACCGCTTTTGGCCACCCTCACTTTTGGCCTGGTGGCGCGCCACCGCCGCGTCGCCTTCAGCCAGGCGCAGCGCAATTTCGGCGCATTGGGCGAACTGCTGACGGTGCTGCTGTTCGTCTATGCCGCCTCGACCCTGGAATGGGCCAGCGTGACGGCCGGCGCGGGCCTGGCCCTGGCCGTCGTCGGCGGGCGCCTGCTGACGAAAGTCGTCGGCGTGGCCGCGTTCTCGCATGTGAGCGGCATTTCCTGGCGCAAGGGCGTGCTGACGGGCGTGGCCCTGACGCCCGTCTCCGTTTTCATCATCCTGCTGCTGGAACACGCGCGCCAGCACGGCGTGAACTTCGGCGACGAATTGAACGCCCTGGCCGCTGTCACCCTGGGCCTGGAACTGGTCGGGCCCGTGCTGGTGCAGCGCGTGCTGATGCTGGCCAAAGAAACCCATGAAATCAAGGAGCGCTAAATGCCGCTGGAACCCTTTGGCCAATCGGCCGCGCTGACCTTCGGCGTCGAACTCGAACTGCAACTGGTGAACCTGTCGGACTATGATTTGACGGCTGCCAGCCCCGATCTGCTGCACCTGCTGAATAAAAAACCGTTCCCGGGCAACGTCACGCCGGAAATCACCGAGAGCATGATCGAGATTAACTCGAGCGTGCACACGCATCACGGCCCCCTGCTGGAGCAGTTGCAGGAAATCCGCGACACGCTGATCACGGCCGGCGACAAGCTCAATATAGGCATTGCGGGCGGAGGCACGCACCCGTTCCAGCAATGGTCGTCGCAAAAGATCTTTTCCAAGCCCCGCTTCCAGGAGATTTCGGAACTGTACGGCTACCTGGCCAAGCAGTTCACCATCTTTGGCCAACACGTGCACATCGGCTGCGCCTCGGGCGATGACGCCATGTTCCTGCTGCATTCGCTGAACCGCTACATCCCCCACTTCATCGCCCTGTCAGCGTCTTCGCCCTACGTGCAGGGGCGCGACACCCTGTTCGATTCGGCCCGCCTGAACTCCGTGTTCGCGTTTCCCATGAGCGGGCGTGCGCCTTTTACACTGAGCTGGGACCAGTTCTCCAACGAGTACTTCGCCAAGATGGAGAACACGGGCATCATCAAGAGCATGAAGGATTTTTACTGGGATATCCGCCCCAAGCCGGAGTTCGGCACCATTGAACTGCGCGTATGCGACACGCCGCTGACAGTGGAGCGGGCCGCCGCGCTGGCCGCCTACCTGCAAGCGCTGTGCCGCTACCTGCTCGAACGCAAGGAAGCGCCGCCGGTGGAAGACGATTACCTCGTATACAACTACAACCGCTTCCAGGCTTGCCGCTTCGGCCTCGATGGCGCCATCACGCATCCGAAAACCTATGAGACGATGTCGCTGCGCGAAGACATCATGACCACCCTGCGCAAGATGGAGCCGCATGCCGAGGCGCTGGGCAGCACGCCGGCCTTGAAACACCTGTCGGACGTGGCCAAGCAATGGAGTGACGCGCAATACCTGCGCAAACAGCACAGCCTTCAGGGCAGCGCCGAGGGCATGGTCGACTCGGCGATCCGATGTTTTCGCGGTGAGCCGATGAATTATTGACGCTGCACAGCATGAAAACGTAGGTCGGATGAGCGGCGTAGCCGCGTAATCCGACTGGCGCCGCCAACAATGTTGGCGGATTACGGTCCTTCGGACCTAATCCGCCCTACGCGCTGACGCAGCAACGCGCCAAAAAACCACACCCCGCCTCCCCGTCATTTACAGCCCCCACCCCCGCTTGTTACAATAAGTGAGAATGATTCTTATTATTGTTTAAAAACACCAGTCCACCCGGACCGGCCATGCAAGGGGAACGCGATGCCGCTGGCAGAGCCGCTACGACGCCAGGACATCGCGACACTGTATGCCAACCACCACGGCTGGCTGCAGGGCTGGCTGCGTAAAAAACTCGGCAGTACGGCCTGCGCGGCCGATGTGGCGCAAGACACCTTCATGCGCCTGCTCGACCGCGAAGACGCCGTCGCCGCGCGCGAGCCGCGCGCCTTGCTCGCCACTGTCGCGCAACGCGTGCTGTTCAACCATTACCGTCGCCAGAAGCTGGAACAGGCCTACCTGGACGTGCTGGCGCTACTGCCGCCCCTGCACACACCGTCGCCGGAAGATCGGGCAATGCTGCTGGCCACCGTGTTTGAACTCGACTGCATGCTCGACGGCTTGCCGCCCCCCGTGAAACGGGCTTTCTTGCTACGCCAGCTCGACGAGCTGCCGCAGGAAGACATCGCGCGCCAACTCGGCATCTCGCTGGCCACAGTGAAACGCCATCTGCAGCGGGCCGGCAGCGCCACCCAGGCGTGGCAGCAGTTGCAAACGCAGCACGAGCATCTGCCGCCCGCCATGCACGCGACCCTGCTGCGCGCCTGCGTGCAAGCGAATGCGCCGCGCCGCCATGCCGTCAAGACCCTGGCCCTGCTGCTGACCTGCGGCGCCTCGCTGTATGCGTTCGAACGCCGCAGCCCCTGGCGCGACTGGACAGCCGATTACCGCACGGGCGTCAACCAGCACCGCGTTGTAACCCTCGATGATGGCACGCAGCTCACGCTCAACACCAGCAGCGCCGTGAATGTCGATTACAGCGGCGCGCAGCGCCGTATTGAACTGCTGGCCGGTGAAATTTTCATCGCCACCGGCAAAGATGCAGTACAACGCCCCTTCTTCGTCGACACGCGGCATGGCAGCCTGCAGGCGCTGGGCACGCGTTTCACCGTGCGCCTGCACCAGCAATACGCCAGCGCCGGCGTGCTCGAAGGCGCCGTCGCCGTGCTGGCCGGCGATGGCGCACAGCGCCTGGTGCTACATCCAGGCGAAGGCGCCCATTTCGACGGCACGAGCTGCCACCGCCAGGCGCTGGCACCGTATGGCGGCGCATGGCTGAACGGCATGCTGGTGGCGCGCGACATGCGCCTGGCCGATTTCCTCGCCGAGCTGTCGCGCTACAGCGACCATCCACTGGGTTGTACGCCCGCCGTCGCCAACCTGCGCGTGTCCGGTTCCTACCCACTGGCCGATGTGGGCGCCATCCTCGACGCCGTCAGCGCCAGCCTGCAACTGCGGCGCAATACGGTCACGCGCTTCTGGGGCAATCAGGTGGTGCGCATCGAATTGGCGGCCCACTGAAGAATATTTTCAGCAAAGTGAGCTGTTTCGCCGTGCTCGCGTGACTTGGTAGATAGGCAGTCTCCATCTTGCGCATCCACGAAAGGTTTTATTCCATGTACCACGCTTCGCGTTCCCTCCTTACCCGCACCGTCCTGGCCTGCGCCCTGTCGCAGATCGGCATGGCCCTGGCCCTGCCGGCGCCAGCCCTGGCACAAAGCCAGCAAGTACGCGTCTATGGCATCCCCGCCGGCCCGCTCGGTGACGTGCTGACGCGCTTCGGCAGCGACAGCGCCATTTTATTGTCGTTCTCCAGCGAGGCTACGCAAGGCTTGCGCAGCGCCGGCCTGCAAGGCAGCTATGACGTACAAGACGGTTTCCGCGTGCTGCTGGCCGGCAGCGGCCTGCAAGCCGTGCCGCAATCGAATGGCGGCTACCTGCTGCAAAAGATCCCCGCCAGCGCCAGCGCACCCACGGCGGACAGCCGTGGCGTGACCGTCATGAGCGGCGTCACCGTGGTGGCGGCGGCCGAGCGCAGCGCCGCCACCAGCGGCACGGGCAACTACACGGGCGGCCCCGCCAGCGGAGCCACGGGCCTGGCCTTGACGCAGCGTGAAACGCCGCAATCGCTGACCATCGTCACGCGCCAGCAGATGGAAGACCAGAACAGCAATGCCGTTTCCGACGTCATGAAAAACGTCAATGGCGTGAGCGTGCAAAACTATGACAGTGACCGCTGGAGTTTCCAGGCCCGCGGCTTTTCTGTTACCAATTTCCAGTACGATGGCGTGTCGGCCATCTATGACGGCGTCTACGACTGGGGCACGACGAATAGCGACATGGCCATCTATGACCGCATCGAAGTGCTGAAGGGCGCTACGGGGCTGATGAGCGGCTCGGGCGACCCATCGGCCACCGTCAACATGGTGCGCAAGCGCCCCACCGCCCACTTCGAGGGCTCGGCCACCCTGGGCGCCGGCTCGTGGGACAACTACCGCGGCGAAGCCGATATCTCCGGCCCCCTGAATGACAGCCGCACGCTGCGCGGCCGCCTGGTGGGCGCCTACCAGGACAAGCACTCCTACCTGGACCGCTACACGCAGCAGAAATCCGTCGCCTACGGCATCATCGAGGCGGACCTGACACCAGTCACCTTGCTGACGGCCGGCTTCACGCACCAGGATTACAAGCCACGCGGCTCCACCTGGACGGGCTTCCCCTTGCTGCTTTCCGATGGTTCGCGCACCGATTTCCCCACCGCGTGGAACCCGGCTACGGACTGGAGCCGCCGCGACATGCAGAACACCACTCTGTTCACGTCGCTGGAACATAGCTTCGCCAACGAGTGGAAAATGAAATTGAGCGCCAACCAGTTGCGCAGCAAGCATGACAGCGTTCTCGGGTCGGCCAGCGGCGGCAACCCACGCCCCGACACAGGCGAAGGTAGCTATTTCTTCATGGGAAAATACAAGGGCGACCGCCGCCAGAGCACAGTCAACGTCGACGCCAGCGGCCCGTTTACCCTGTTCGGTCGCCAGCATGAAGCGATGATCGGCTATTCCACCTCGACGGCCAAGCAGGATGGCCCCGTCTACGAATCGATCTATCCACCCCTCGATGGCAGCTATTTCCACTGGCGCGGGCAGTATGCGGAACCGGCCTTCAAGCGCCTGGGTAACGACAACGACCGCACGCGCCAGAGCGGCCTGTATGGCGCCGCGCGCCTGCATCCCGTCGATGCGCTGTCCGTCATCGTCGGCGCGCGCGTCAGCAACTACAAGCAGGAACAGGACCGCACTTTCTTCGACGCCGGCACCGCACGCATCACCTCGCGCATCGAAGAAAATAACGTCATCACGCCGTATGCGGGCGTCGTGTATGACCTCGACAAGACATACTCCGTGTTCGGCAGCTACACGAGCATCTTCGCACCGCAGAGCAATCGCGACATCAACCGGCGGTTTCTATCGCCCGTGCGCGGCAAGGGGTTTGAAGCGGGTGTGAAAGCGGAGTACCTCGACGGCAAGGTCAATGCCAGCGCGTCCCTGTTCCAGATCCGTCAAAGCAACGTGGCCAGCTCTGTGGGCGAAGTCAACGGCGAAGAAGCGTATAAAGCCATCGACGGCGTCACCAGCCGCGGCGTGGAAATGGAGGTGACGGGCGAAGTGGCCAAGGATGTGAAGCTGAGCGCCGGCTATACCTACACCCACGTGCGCGACGCGGATGGCAAGGACGTGTTTTCCACCATGCTGCAAACCACGCAGCCTGCCCACCTGCTGCGCGTGCAAGGCACGTGGCGCCTGCCGGCCAGCCTGGACAAGCTGACCGTCGGTGGCGGCATCAACTGGCAAAGCAGCTACTACGGCAATATCTGGAATCCCGCCATCGAGGATTATTCACGCATCAAGCAGGGCAGCTACGCGCTGGTCAACTTGATGGCGCGCTACGAGATCAGCAAGAACGTCACGGCCAGCGTCAACGTGAACAACCTGCTGGACAAGAAGTACTTCACGGGACTGGGCCTGTTCCAGACGGGCTTCTACGGCGAACCGCGCAATGTGATGTTCACCGTGCGCACGAAGTTCTAACGCGAAGTTCTCACTAAGCACCGTACAGCGCCAGCGCCCAGGCTGGCGGGCGCAATTCCAGCGCCAACGGCAGGTAAGCGGGATCGAAGCGCGCCGCCAGCAGGTACACATTGGCGGCGCCCTTCGGCTCCCAATTCCCCGTAAAGCCCTTTTCACCGGCCGCCACGCGCTTGCGGTCGAAGGGCACAGCGCTCTTCGCGAATTCCTCGTGCGTCTTTCTGCCCTGCGCATACGGCGCCAGCCAGGCCAGCGCCTCGGCCAGGCGCCGCGCTTCCGGCGCGTCATACCAGTCATCGCCATGCGCCTGCGCCATCAGGGCTGTCGTCAGCAGCGGCTCCAGGCTGTAGGTGGTGTAATGCAGGGCGTCGCGCTGCTCGAAGTCGAAGGGCACGCCGCCTGCGCCGATATTGCGCGGCACGTGCGCCAGGAAGCGCTCCTTCGCGCGCGCAATCAGCAAGGCCTCGCCCGTGACATACGCGGCGGCCGTGCCGATCTTGATGCGGTGGCTATGCCAGTTGTTGCGCGCCGTGGACGGACCGCCCACCTTGATGGGATCACTCAGATACCCCTGCGCCAGGGTGCGGCAGAACACGTGCACCTGCTCGCGCTCGACGCCGCTCAAACGCTCCTGTACCAGGTCAAAGCCCATCAACAGGCTGGCCAGCTCCGTCTCATCGACAGGGCTGAACGATGGCTGATAAGAACCGCTCCAGGTCAGCAACAGCTGGCGCGCTGCCTCGAAATGCGCCATCTCGCCCGACAGTCTCCAGGCCAGCGCCTGCAAGCGTGCCTGACGCCAGTCTTCCTGCGCCTGCTGGCTGGTCTCGCGCCCGCCCTCGCCCTTCAGCAAGCCGCCCGTGCGCACTTCGGCCATCAGGTGCACGGGCCGTGCTGCATCCTTGCGCGCCGCCTTGAGCACCTGTTCGGCAACGGCCGGCGCCACCCGCGCCTTGAGCGTGCGGGTGCGCGCCGCGGACATCAGCGCAAACGGCGGCGCGCTATCACGCGGGTGCGGCGCGGCGCGCAAGCCGGCCAGGGGCAGCGCCAGCAGGCCGCCCAGCAAGGTGCGCCGGCGCCTAAAGTGCGCGCTCAAAACCGCGTTTCCCGCGCCGCGCGCAAGAAGTTATCGAGGATGGGCGTGCAGTCGAGCAACTCGACGCCGCCCGCCGAATGAAATTCCGGGTGCCACTGCAAGCCCATGACGAAGCGCGCCCGCTGGTAGCGGATGGCTTCGACGATATTGTCCCCTTGAGAATACGCTTCCACGGTGATATCGCGCCCCAGGTCCTTGACCGACTGGTGGTGAATGGAATTGACGAGCGCCTCGCCCGTCTTCGGGAACAGGCCCGCCAGGGACGAGCCTTTCGGGAAGACGATGGTGTGGCGGTGGCGGTCATACAGGTCGTTGACGTGGGAGGTCGCGCCATCCACGTCCGAGGCGATATCCTGGTACAGGGTGCCGCCAAAGCCCACATTGATGAGTTGGCAGCCGCGGCATATGCCCAGCACGGGCTTGCCGGCATCGACGAATTCGTGCAGCAGTTCCAGTTCGTACAGGTCGCGCGCGCGGTCGCCGCTCCATTCGGGCCGTGTGGCCGCCTCGGAATAGGTCTGCGGCGAGACGTCGGCGCCGCCCTGCAGCACCAGGCCGTCCAGGTGGCGCGCATAGTGGCGCAAGGTGATATTGCTCGGGTGTAGCTGGCCACTGGTATTGACCGTCGGGATCATGAACACCAGCACGTCGCGCGACATGACCCATTGGGCGATCGACTCTTCCAGGTATTGCAGGTTCTTGCTGCGCAGGCCAGTGGCGCCCGGCTCCGGGTGGAAAATGCGTGCCGAGATGCCGATGCGCAGAGTGCGCCGCATGAAATCGCGGCTGGCCTTGTCGCGCATCGAGCGGTAGCGCGACGAGATCACCCGCCAAGCCAGCGCCAGCGGCGTGTCGTTATCCTTCAGGTAGCGGGGCGCCGCATCGCGCGCACGGTGCTCATCATCGGGTGCCCTGCCGACCCGGTCGGGTCGCGCCGGCGGCGCTGGATCGGGGGAAGGGGAATGCTGGGGATCTTTTTCGTCTGACATGGCAAGGCTGACTGAAAGCGGAGACGTTTTCAATATAAACCCCTGCCTCCCAAAGCACGATTCAATTTTGTAACAAAAGCACATGTGCGGCGCATCCACGCAACAATTCCGCGGCACAGCGCATACAGCCCGTTTACGCGGGCGGCCTCGCTTTTTAGAGAATCTTTACGCCCCCGCTGCTAATCTTGAACGTACCTCAACCACCGCTGCAAAGCCACCATGGAACCCCATTCACGCCTGCAAACGCATCAAGCACATCAAGCACTGCCCCACCGCCACCCCCGCCTGCCCACTTTCCTCATGCATATCACGGTCGACAAGTCCTGCTTGGCCGAGCTGCGCCAGCTGGTCGTCAAGACGTGCGGCGGCATGCTGTCGTTCATGCGCGTCGAGGCGGTCGACCACGCCGAACGCATGAAGGTATGGCTGTGCGTGACGGAGCCGGCCCTGCGCCTGACCATGGATGCCGTCATGCGCCTGCTGCCGGCGGCGGAATTTGGCCGCATCAGCCAGGGGAAATCGTCATGAACCAGTACTCCTGCGAGCAGGCGATGTCTTCATCGCGCATTACCGCGCATTTCCAGGGCATCTGGGTGCCGATGGTCACGCCATTCCGTGATGGCGATGGCGAAATCGACTTCGACGCCGCCCAGCAGCTGGCCAGCGAACTGGCCGCCAGTGGCATCGATGGCCTGGTGGTATGCGGCACCACGGGCGAAGCGGCCATGCTGAGCGCCACGGAGCAAACCATGCTGCTCGAAAGCGTACTCGAAGCCATCGGTCCCCGCTTCCCCGTCGTAATGGGCGTGGGTGGCAGCGATACGCGCGGCGTCGTCGCCACGGTGCAGCGCTATCACGACCATCCGCTGGCCGGTCTGCTGGTCTCGGCACCGTCATATGTACGCCCTTCGCAGGACGGCATCGTGCGCCACTTCCAGGCCATCGCCGCCGCCACCGACCAGTCCATCGTGCTGTACAACGTTCCTGCCCGCACGGGGGTCAATATCGAACCGCAGACGGCGGCGCTGCTGGCGTGCGACTCGCACTTCGTCGCCATCAAGGAAGCGGGTGGCAAGCTGCAACAACTGGGCGAACTGCTGCTCGACACGCGCCTGGACGTGCTGTGCGGCGACGATGCGCTGCTGCTGGCCAGCCTCTCCATGGGCGGCCATGGCGCCATGTCGGCCGCCGCCCAGATACGCCCCGACCTGTATGCGCAGCTGTACCACCTGGTCAAGCAGGGCCGCCACGGCGCCGCCGGCGCCCTGTTCAAGGTCATGCTGCCCGTCATCCGCCTGCTGTTTGCCGAACCCAATCCTGGCCCAGTGAAGGCGGCGTTGGCCATGCAGGGCAAGGTACGCGACGAGCTGCGACTGCCGATGACGCCGATGTCTTCGGCCGGCAAGCACAAGCTGGCCGAAGCACTCGAACCACTGATGGCACTGCCCGTATGGACAGCCGGCGACAGGGACGCGCCACGCGAAGGCTGTTTGCTGCAACTGATCTCCGCCGCCAACCTGATGCCAGCCGTGCGCCAAGATGATCATCGCCATCACGGATGAGCGCGGGGGGATGGAGAAATCCATCCTGGCCGGGCGGCTGGCCGCCTCGCGCGCGCTGGCCGGACGCAAGGTATTGCTGCTCGATGCCGATCCACGCCAGGGAGCCATGGAGCAGGCCAGGAATATGCACGACGGGGCCAAGCACGGCAGCATGACGCGGCCAAGCCTGATGGCGCGTGCCATCAGCGCCAAGGGCCTGCAGCCGGAGCTGGAACACCTGGTGAACTGCTACCATGACATCGTCATTGACAGCGAAGGCCGCGACTCCATGGGCAGCCGCTCGGCCCTGATCGCCGCGCGCGTGCTGGTGGTGCCGCTGGACGGTGTCGTGGACGGCGCCGCGCAGGCTTGCCTGGCGCGCCGCATCGCGCACGCGCGCAGCGTCAATCCTGACCTGCGCGTCCTGCTGGCGACGGACACGCAAGCGGCCCCCGCCCATGCCCTGGCCGCACAGATTCCCGCCTCCCGCGTGGTCAGCCTGGGACAGCTGTATTGCGCCGTCTTTAACCTGCCAGCCTAGCTCGGCATGCAAAAAAAAAGGCGGCGCATGCGCCGCCTCTCCTTTTATCTCCGTCAATTAAAACGTTTTGCTGACCGTCAGTTGCAGCGCTGTCTTGCCCATGAATTTGCCATTCACCGGCGACGCATAGGCCGACTTGCCCGCGTTCGTACCGATCACGGCCAGCGCGCCTGTCACGATGCCGAAATCGCGAGTGACGCCCACTTTCCAGTCCGTGTAGCTCGACGCATCATTGTTTTTGACCTTCTGGTGGCCAGCGTGCAGGGTGCCGGTCCAGCCGTTCGTCAGGTCGATATTCGCGCCAATGTCCAGGTAGCCGCTGTTCTTGCTGTTGACGATACCGAACAGGTTGGAGACGGCGTGCGAATACTTGATATAGGCGGGACCATACGACAGCTGGCCGTAGACTTCCTGCGTATCCGCGTCGGCCAGGCCAGCGATACCCTTCAAGCCATTGTCCGCATACACATACGCGAGCACGCCCACGTCATAGCCGATATCGGCCGTCAACTGGCCGCGCTTGCCCGCATACAGATCCACTTCCACGTCGCCACTGCCGCCCGCATCCTTGGTCCACTTGATGGTGGAGGCCCAGGCGCCCGCATACAGGCCGGTGGGGTTGTTGACGTAGTCGACGCCGCCCTGCAGCGCGGGTTTCAAGCGCGTCTGCGAAATGCCGCGATAACGGTAGTCGGACACGCCGGCCACGTTGAAGCTGACTTCATTATCGGGCTTGGCCTCTTCCGCATGGGCCAGGCTGCCCGTAAAGGCGGTGGCGACGGCAAGTGCAAGTAGCATTTTATTCATGGTTTTTTCTTCTTCATGGGTGGTATGGGCCTTTGCCAACATGGCGCAGCTGGCCCGCCGCTGCAAAACAATGGGTAAAGCGTCCCCCCGGCGCGCGCGGCGCCCGTTTTCCAACAGGGGATTAACAGTTGTTAGAGCGGCAGCAGCAAGCGGTAGCCGACAGCCGTTTCCGTCAGCAGGTACTGCGGCTGGGCCGGGTCGGCTTCCAGCTTCTGGCGCAGATGCCCCATGTAGATACGCAGGTAGTGACCGTTTTCGCTATTCGATGGCCCCCACACTTCGCGCAGCAGTTGCGGATTGGTGACCACCCTGCCCGCGTTCTTCACGAGTACCGACAGCAAGCGGAATTCCGTTGGCGTCATGTGCACCAGCTGCTTGTTGCGCGTCACCAGCCGGTCCTTCAAGTCGACCCGCACGTCGCCGAACTGCACCACGCCATCGTCGCTGGCGGCAGGCTGGCGCTGACGGCGCAAGGTGGCGCGCACGCGGGCCAGCAGCTCGCCAACGCCGAACGGCTTGGTCAGGTAATCGTCGGCGCCCGCGTCCAGCGCGCGTATCTTGTCCTCTTCGTCGACCCGCGCCGAAAGCACGATGATGGGCACGGCCGACCATTTGCGGATGTCAGCGATGAAGTCGATGCCGTCGCCGTCGGGCAGGCCCAGGTCCAGCACGATCATGTCGGGCCGGCGAGTGCCGGCATCGATCAGACCCCGCTGCATGGTGGCGGACTCGAAAATCTGCCAGCCCTCGTCCTCCAGCGCGGCACGCACGAAGCGGCGGATTTGCGGCTCATCCTCAACCAGCAAGGCGGTGGCGGAAGGTTCGTTCATGATGGTTTTCCTGTTTCATAGTCGTTGGCGTCATCGAGTTCTATCTCTGGCGGCGCAGGGGGCGTGCCCAGCGGCAGGCTGAACACGATGGCAGCGCCCTGTCCCGGCGCGTGCGGCTGCGCGTGGATGGTGCCACCGTGGGCTTCGACGATGGCGCGGCAGATGGCCAGCCCCAGTCCGACGCCCGGCTTGTTCGATTCGCGCTCGCCGCGCGTGAATTTTTCAAAGATGGCTTCTTCGCGGCCAGGCGGCAGGCCCGGGCCATCGTCAAACACCCTCACCTGCAGGAACTGGCCGTGCACCCCGGCCGCGACCGTGATGGTGCTGCCGGGCGGCGTGTACTTGGCCGCGTTTTCCAGCAGGTTGCACAGCACGCGCTCGATCAGCACGGCGTCGTAGCGCACCAGCGGCAAATCCGGCGCCAGCTGCGTCTGCACGGCATGTTGCAGCAATTGCGGGCCGCTGGCGCGCAGCGCGCTGCCCACCACTTCTTCCAGCGCCTGCCATTGCAGGTTCAGGCGCACCTGTCCGCTTTCGATGCGCGCCATGTCCAGCAAGTTCGCCACCAGGGCGCTCATGCGCACGGTTTCGGACTGCAGCGAGCGCGCCATGTCCAGCTGCGCAGGTGACAACGCCGGCCTGGACAGGGCCAACGATTCGGCCAGCCCCACCAGCGACGTCAATGGCGTGCGCAAGTCGTGCGACAGTGCCGCCAGCAGAGAGTTGCGCAGGCGCTCGGACTCCATCTGCAGCAGCGCACCCTGGGCCACGTCGATGTAATGCACGCGCTCGAGGGCGATGGCCGCCAGGGCGGCAAAGGTATCGAGGTGCTGGCGCTGCTCCGGTACCAGCAGCCAGCGCCCGTGCTGGGCAGCCTCCAGCGGCAACAGCGCCAGCACGCCCCGCGTGCGCATCGGCGCGATCAGCGGCAGGTAGAAAATGGGGGAAGCAGGCAAGGTATCGGTACCCGTGCCAGCTGCCTGCGCATGGTCGAAGGCCCACTGCGCGATGCCCATGTCCAGCGCCTCGCTTCCGTTCGGGGTCTGCAGGCTGCCCTCGTCATCAGGCAGGAGCAAGGAGGCGCGTGCGCGGAAAGCCCGCTCGATGGCGCTTTTCGTGATATCGAAAATCTGCTCCGTCTGCAGCACGCCGGACAATTCCCGCGAAAACTCGTACAGGGCGCGGGCGCGCGCTTCGCGGTGCGATGCAACGCGTGCCTGGAAGCGCAGGCCGGCCGTCAGGTGGCCTGTGATCAGGCCCACGGCCAGCATCACCCCAAAGGTGATCACATACTGAAAATCGCCCACGGCAAACGAGAAGCGGGGCGGCACGAAAATGAAATCGAAGCAGGCCACGCCCACCAGGCTGGCCAGCGCCGCCGGCCCGCGCCCCAGGCGCACGGCCACCAGCACCACCGTCAGCAGCGACAGCATGGCGATATTGGCCAGGTCCAGGTAGGGTTGCAGGGGGACCGAGGCCAGGGCCGTGCCCAGGCTGGCGCCGGCGGCCAGTATGTAGCGCCAATGGCGCGATGGCCTGCGCGTCGCCTCCGCATCCTCGCCCGGCGCGCGCCGGGGCGCCGCATCCGCTGGCGGCAAGCCTACTTCGATCAAATCGATATCGGGTGCCAAAGTGGCCATGCGCACGGCGGGCGGCGCATGCCACAAGCGCGCCAGCGCACCGGCGCGGCCACGGCCTACGATGACTTTCGATATATTCGCGCTGCGCGCATACTCGACCACGGCGCCGGCGATGTCGGCGGACGGCACAATGGCCGTGCGTGCGCCCAGGTCCTGCGCCAGTTTCAGCGTTTTCAGGATGCGTTCGCGTTCGCGCGCCGGCAGACGCTGCAGGCGCGGCGTTTCCACGTACAGCGCGTGCCATTCGGCATTCAGCTGGCTGGCCAGGCGCGCCGTGCTGCGGATAACGTGTTCGCCACCCGCGTGCGGCCCCACGCAGGCGAGCAGCGCGGCGCCCGTCTTCCAAACGGAATTGATGGATTTCTCGACGCGGTAAGCCTGCACGTCGTCCTGCACCCGGTCCGCCGTGCGGCGCAAGGCCAGTTCGCGCAGGGCGATCAGGTTACCCTTGCGGAAAAAATGCTGGGATGCCCGCTCGGCCTGCTGCGGCTGGTATACCTTGCCCTGCTTCAGGCGGCGCAGCAATTCATCAGCCGGAATATCGACCAGCACCACTTCATCGGCGCGGTCGAACACTGTGTCAGGCAGGGTTTCTGCCACGCGCACGCCCGTGATCCCGCCCACCACATCGTTGAGGCTTTCCAGGTGCTGCACATTCACGGTCGACAGCACGTCGATGCCGGCCGCAAGCAACTCCTCGACATCCTGCCAGCGCTTCGGATGACGCGAACCGGCCACGTTCGAATGGGCCAGTTCATCCATCAATATCAGCGACGGCGCGCGGCGCAGGGCCTCGTCCAGGTCGAACTCGAAAAGGGTCTTGCCCCGGTATTCGATCGCCTTCAAGGGGAGTACGGGCAAACCGTCAAGCTGGGCGGCCGTATCCTGGCGCCCATGCGTCTCCACCACGCCCACCAGCAGATCCTGGCCATCGGCCAGCAGTTTGCGGGCGGCGGCCAGCATCGCATAGGTCTTGCCGACGCCGGCCGATGCGCCGAAGTAAATGCGCAGCCGGCCGCGCGCGGCTTTCTTTTCCTGTGCCTGCACTTGCGCCAGCAGGGCATCAGGGTCGGGGCGTTGGCTGTCGTTGGGGAGCATGGGTATCTTTTAATTTCAAAACCAGGGGCAAAACCGGCGGCTCTGCCCCTGCATCATCTTACTTCGCGGCCGCATCGAGCGCCAGATTCAGTTCCAGCACATTCACCCGTGGTTCGCCGAAAAAGCCGATATACGCGGTTTTCTGTACCTTGGCGATGGCGTTTTCCACCTGCGCCAGCGGCACTGCGCGTACGCGGGCCACACGCGGCGCCTGGTACAAGGCTGCCGCCAGGCTGATTTCCGGGTCCAGGCCGCTGCTCGATGCCGTCACCAGGTCGACGGGAATGGCGCGCGTGTTGCCTGGATCAGCTTCCTTCAGCGCGGCGATGCGCGCCTTGACGGCGTCCACCAGGGCCGGATTGGTCGGTCCCTGGTTCGAGCCGCTCGAACCGGCACCGTTGTTGGCCATCGGCGCGGTGGCCGATGGACGGCCCCAGAAATACTTGGGCGAGGTGAAGGACTGGCCGATCAGCATCGAACCGACGGGCTTGCCACCACGCTCGACGATGCTGCCATTGACTTCATCGTTGAAGGCCAGCTGCCCGATGCCGGCCGTGGCAAACGGATAGACGACACCGCAAATCACGGTCAGTGCGGCAAACAGGACCAGGGCGGGACGTACGATAGTGCTCATGATGGTTCCTTTAGACTAAATTGAGTGCGGACAGCAGCATGTCGATCAACTTGATCCCGATGAAGGGCAGGATGATGCCGCCCAGGCCGTAGATCAGCAGATTGCGACGCAACAGGCTGGCCGCGCCGATGGCCCGGTATTGCACGCCCTTCAGGGCCAGCGGGATCAGCACGACGATGATCAGTGCATTGAAGATCACAGCCGACATGATGGCCGAGACGGGGCTGGCCAGGTGCATGATGTCGAGCGCCTTCAACTGCGGATAGGTGCCTACGAAGGCGGCCGGGATGATGGCGAAGTACTTGGCGATGTCGTTCGAAATCGAGAACGTCGTCAGCGAACCGCGCGTCATCAGCATCTGCTTGCCGATTTCAACGATTTCCAGCAGCTTGGTCGGGTTCGAATCCAGGTCGACCATATTGCCAGCCTCTTTTGCCGCCTGCGTGCCCGAGTTCATGGCTACGGCCACGTCGGCCTGCGCCAGCGCCGGGGCATCATTGGTGCCGTCGCCCGTCATGGCCACCAGGCGGCCTTCGGACTGGTAGCTGCGAATCAGCTTGAGCTTGTCTTCCGGTGTCGCTTCGGCGAGAAAATCGTCCACGCCAGCCTCGGCTGCGATGGCCGCAGCCGTCAGCTTGTTGTCGCCCGTGATCATGACGGTCTTGATGCCCATGCGGCGCAGTTCCGCAAAACGCTCCTTGATGCCACCCTTGACGATGTCCTTCAGTTCCACGACGCCCATGACGCGGCCATCGTCGACCACGACCAGCGGCGTGCTGCCGCGGCGCGCGATATCGTCGACGGCGCGCGCCACCTCGGCCGGATACGGCTCGCCCAGCGCTTCCACATACTTTTTCATGGAATCGGCCGCACCCTTGCGCAGCTGGCGCACCTGCTGTTCGCCAGGGATGTCCACACCGCTCATGCGCGTTTGCGCCGTGAAGGGCACGAAGGTGGCGTGCAAGCTGGCCATCTCGCGTTCGCGGATGTTGAACTTCTGCTTGGCCAGCACGACGATGCTGCGCCCTTCCGGCGTTTCATCGGCCAGCGATGCCAATTGCGCCGCGTCGGCCAGCTGCTGCTCCGTCACGCCGGGAGCAGGCACAAAGCTTGACGCCTGGCGGTTGCCCAGGGTGATGGTGCCCGTTTTATCGAGCAGCAGCACGTCCACGTCGCCCGCCGCTTCCACTGCGCGGCCCGAGGTGGCAATCACATTGGCTTGCATCATGCGGCTCATGCCAGCCACGCCGATGGCCGACAGCAGGCCGCCGATGGTGGTCGGAATCAGGCACACCAGCAGCGCGATCAGCACGGTGATGGTAACGGGCGTGCCACTGCCGGCTGCCGCCACGGAAAACAGCGAATACGGCAGCAAGGTCACAGTGACGATCAGGAAGACGATCGACAGAGCCACAAGCAGGATCGTCAGGGCGATTTCATTCGGCGTCTTCTGGCGCTTGGCGCCTTCGACCATGGCGATCATGCGGTCGATGAAAGCTTCGCCTGGGTTGACGGAAACGCGCACCAGCAGCCAGTCCGACAGCACGCGGGTGCCGCCCGTGACGGCGGAGAAATCGCCGCCCGATTCGCGGATCACAGGTGCCGATTCGCCCGTGATGGCGCTCTCGTCGACGGAGGCCACGCCGGCCGTCACTTCGCCGTCGGCGGGAATGACGTCACCCGCCTCGACCAGCACCGTCATGCCCTTGCGCAGGTCGGTTGCCGGCGTGGGCAGCCAGGAGGTGCCGTACTTCGGCGTTTGCATTTTCTTTGCCATCACCGTTTGCTTCAGGGCGCGCAACGAGGCCGCCTGGGCCTTGCTGCGGCCTTCGGCGAGCGCTTCGGCGAAGTTCGCGAACAGCACGGTAAACCACAGCCACACGGCGACGGCGACAATGAAGCCGAACGGCGCTTCACCCTGGCCGTTCAGGGCCTGGATGGCCAGCAGGGTCGTGATGATGCTGCCCACGTAGACGACGAACATCACGGGGCTGCGCCACTGCGTGCGGGGGTCAAGTTTTTTGAACGCATCGACGATGGCAGGGCCAATCAATGCGGAATCGAACAAGGTCAGGCTTGTGCGTGACATGGTAGCCTCTTATTTTGTAAAAAGTTGCAGGTGTTCGACGATCGGGCCCAGGGCCAGCGCGGGAACGTAATTGAGCACGCCGACCAGCACCACCACGCCGATCAGCAGGCCGATGAACATGGGGCCGTGCGTAGGCATGGTGCCGGCATTGGCCGACAGGCGCTGCTTGGCCGCCAGCGAACCGGCCACTGCCAGCACAGGTACGATCACGCCGAAACGGCCGAACCACATGGCGATCGCCAGCATCACGTTGTAGAACGGCGTGTTGGCGGACAGCCCGGCAAACGCGCTGCCGTTATTGTTTGCCGCCGACGTGAAGGCGTACAGAATCTCCGAGAAGCCGTGCGCGCCGGGATTGGCCACGCCGATCTTGCCCGGTTCGACCATCACGGCGATCGCCGTGCCCGTCAATACCAGGGCTGGCGTGACCAGGATGGCCAGCGACACCATCTTCATTTCATAGGCCTGGATTTTCTTGCCCAGGTATTCAGGCGTGCGGCCTATCATCAGACCGGCGATGAAGACGGCCAGGATGGCGAACATCAGCATGCCGTACAGGCCCGTGCCCACGCCGCCGAAAATCACTTCGCCGAATTGCATCAGCAGCAGCGGCACCATGCCGCCCAGGGGCATGTAGGAGTCGTGCATGGAATTGACTGCGCCGCACGATGCCGCCGTCGTCACCGCCGCGAACAGAGTCGAGGAGCTGATGCCGAAGCGCGTCTCCTTGCCTTCCATATTGCCGCCCGATTGCAGGCTGCTGGCCTGCTGGTCCACGCCCAAGACCTGCAAAGCGGGATTGGCTTGCTGCTCGGCGCTCATCACGCCGGCTGTCATGACGACAAAGATCAGGGTCATGGCGGCCAGCACGGCCCAGCCCTGGCGCAGGTCGCCCACCATGCTGCCGAACGTGAAGCACAGGCCGGCGGGAATGATGAAGATGGCCAGCATCTGCAGGAAGTTCGACAGCACGGTCGGATTTTCATACGGATGCGAGGAATTGGCATTGAAGAAGCCGCCGCCATTCGTGCCCAGCAGCTTGATCGATTCCTGCGACGCGACGGGGCCCATGGCGATCGTCTGCGTGGTCGCCACTTGTGCTTCCATTACGGGCTTACCGGCGGCATCCACCACGGGCTGACCATCGGCCGTCATTTTCGGCGTTTCATACGCCACCTGGTCGAGCAGCGTCACTTCCTTGTAGGCGGAAAAGTTCTGGATCATGCCTTCGCCCATGAAGACGACGGACAAGGCCAGCGACAGCGGCAGCAGGATGTACAGGGTGGAGCGCACCAGGTCGACCCAGAAGTTGCCGATCGATTTACCCGAGCGCGAGGCGAAACCGCGCACCAGCGCGAAGATCACGGCGATACCGGTGGCCGCCGAAAAGAAGTTCTGGCATGCCATGCCCAGCATCTGGGTCAGGTAGCTCATGGTCTGTTCGCCGCCGTAGCCCTGCCAGTTGGTATTGGCGACGAAGCTGACGGTGGTATTGAACGAGGAGTCGGGGCTGACGGCACCCAGGCCCTGTGGATTAAGTGGCAAGAAGCCCTGCAGGCGCTGCAGGCCGTAGACGAAGACGGCGCCCACGGTATTGAAGACGATCAGGGCGATGGCATAGCTTTTCCAGCCCATGGCCTTGTCGGCAGGCAGGCCGGACCAGCGGTAAAGCAGGTTTTCTAGCTTTTGCAGCCAGCCCAGGCCACGCACGGGGCCATCGCCGGCCACCTTGGCCATGTAGAGGCCCAGCGGATAGCCGGCGGCCAGCAGTACAACCAGGAAGGCCACCAATAACAGTATCGATTGCGTCGTCATCACAGTTCCTCCGCCTTCAACAGTGCCACCAGCAGGTACACGAGCAGGCCAGCCGACACGACGGCGCCCAGCACATAAAACGCGTTCATTTGACGCTCCCTAATTTGTCGCAGGCGACGGCAAAGCCGACCACCACGACGAAAAAAACGGCAATCAAGCCGAGATACACGATATCCATTCCCACCCTCATTCAGGTTTGTTTTGATAGTGAGCAGATTAGCCAAAAGGGTCTAAAAAATTCGTAAAGACTGGAGAGTCAGCTGTAAACAAGATGTAAAAACGGGGGCTTTAGGGCATAAAATCGTCCACAATTGGCGCAAAACCGCGCGCGCAGCGCACTGTTGTTGCCCTGGAGTAGCGCTATTGCTCGCTGGACAAGATAGAATGCGCGAGCGTCCGCACAAGGACGCCATGCCTGCCGCACTGCCCTCTCCCAGTGACGCTGGACGGGATATACTGTATATTCATACAGTTATCGCCGCCGTTGTCACTGCGCCCTGCAGTGCCCTGGCCTGGCGTTCCAACCACTGTCTTTACTTAGCTTGAACACGTATGGCCACTAAAAAACCAGCATCCGACTACAGCGAATCATCCATCCGTGTCCTGAAGGGACTGGAACCCGTCAAGCAGCGCCCGGGGATGTACACCCGCACTGAAAATCCGCTGCACATCATTCAGGAAGTGATCGACAATGCCTCCGACGAGGCGCTGGGCGGTCACTGCACGCATATCGCCGTCACGCAAAACACGGATGGCAGCATCACCGTAGAAGACAATGGCCGCGGTATTCCCGTCGGACTGCACCCCGAAGAAGGCGTGCCGACGGTGGAAATCGTGTTTACAAGGCTGCACGCGGGCGGCAAGTTCGACAAGGGTTCGGGCGGCGCCTACGCGTTTTCGGGCGGCTTGCACGGCGTTGGCGTGTCCGTCACCAATGCGCTGTCGACGCGCCTGGAAATCACCGTCTGGCGCAAGGAAAGCGACGGCAACGGCTTGCACCACATGGTGTTCGCAAATGGCGACGTGATCGAACCCTTGAGTTCCCGCCCCGCTCCGCGCGACGGCAAGAAGTCGGGCACGCGCGTGACGGCCTGGCCCGATGCGAAGTATTTTGATTCGCCCAACATCTCGCAAACCGAGCTGCAGCGCTTGCTGCGCTCGAAAGCCGTGCTGCTGCCGGGCGTGACCGTCACCCTGACCAACGCGAAAACCGGCGACACGCAGACCTGGCTGTACGCGGAAGGCTTGCGCGGCTACCTGACCGAATCGCTGGCGCAGGTGTCGAATGGCGAAACCCTGATTCCCCTGTTCGAAGGCGCGCAGTACGCGGGCCCGGACTCGGAAGGCTTTGCCGAAGGCGAAGGCGCGGCCTGGGTGGTGGCGTGGACGGAAGAAGGCGCCATCGTGCGCGAATCGTATGTCAACCTGATTCCCACCTCGAATGGCGGCACGCACGAATCGGGCTTGCGCGACGGCCTGTTCGGCGCCGTGAAAAATTTCGTCGAGATGCACTCGCTGCTGCCGAAAGGCGTGAAACTGCTGCCGGAAGACGTGTTTGCGCGCGCTTCCTTCGTGCTGTCGGCGAAAGTGCTGGACCCGCAATTTCAGGGCCAGATCAAGGAACGCCTGAATTCGCGCGACGCCGTGCGCCTGGTCTCGACCTTCACCAAACCACCACTGGAACTGTGGCTGAACCAGCACGTCGACTACGGCAAGAAGCTGGCCGATCTGGTGATCAAGCAGGCGCAGTCGCGCCAGCGTTCACTGCAAAAAGTAGAAAAGAAAAAATCCTCGGGCGTCGCCGTCCTGCCGGGCAAGCTGACGGACTGCGAATCGTCGGACATCACGCGCAATGAACTGTTCCTCGTCGAGGGTGACTCGGCGGGCGGTTCGGCCAAGATGGGCCGCGACAAGGAATTCCAGGCGATTTTGCCCCTGCGCGGCAAGGTCCTGAACTCGTGGGAGACGGACCGCGACCGCCTGTTTGCCAATAACGAAATCCACGACATTGCGGTGGCCATCGGCGTCGATCCGCACAGCGTGGGCGACACGCCCGATCTGTCCGGCCTGCGCTATGGCAAGATCTGCATCCTGTCGGATGCGGACGTGGACGGCTCGCACATCCAGGTACTGCTGCTGACCCTGTTCTTCAAGCACTTCCCGGCCCTGATCAACAAGGGCCATATTTGCATCGCCCGCCCGCCCCTGTACCGGGTCGATGCGCCAGCGCGCGGCAAGAAGCCGATGCAGAAAATCTATGCGCTCGATGACGGCGAACTGGTCGCCATCGAGGACAAGCTGCGCAAGGAGGGCGTGAAACAGGGCGCCTGGTCGATCTCGCGCTTCAAGGGCCTGGGCGAGATGAACGCCGAGCAACTGTGGGAAACGACGATGAACCCGGACACGCGCCGCCTGCTCCCCGTGACTCTGGGCGAAATCGACCACATGACTTCCGCCGCGCGCTTCAACATGTTGATGGGCAAAGGCGAAGCGGCAGGACGGCGCGCCTGGATCGAGGAACACGGCAATGAGGCGGAGGCCGATATCTGATGATCATCGGCATCGACCTGGGCACCACCAACAGCCTGGTCGCCATCTGGCGCGACGGCAAGGCTTCCATCATCCCGAATGCGCTGGGTGAACACCTGACGCCGTCGTGCGTGAGCATCGATGACGACGGCACCGTGCTGGTTGGCCGCGCCGCGCGCGAGCGCCTGCAGACGCACCCGCAGCTGACGGCCGCCGTCTTCAAGCGCTACATGGGCAGTGAAAAGAAGATCACCCTCGGCACGCAGCAATTCCGTCCGGAAGAGCTGTCGTCGATGGTGCTGCGCGCGCTGAAGGAAGATGCCGAAGCCTTCCTGGGCCACAAGGTCGAGGAAGCCATCATCACCGTGCCCGCGTACTTCAGCGATGCGCAGCGCAAGGCCACGCGCATCGCCGGCCAGCTGGCGGGCTTGCGCGTGGAGCGTCTGCTGAACGAGCCGACAGCCGCCGCGCTGGCCTACGGCATCCGCGACAAGGAACAGGAAAGCAAATTCCTCGTCTTCGACCTGGGCGGCGGCACGTTTGACGTGTCGATCCTGGAGCTGTTCGAAGGCGTGATGGAAGTGCGCGCCTCTGCCGGCGACAATTTTCTGGGCGGCGAAGACTTCGTCACGGTGCTGGTCGACGCCTTTTTGGACGGCAGCGGCTTGCGCGACGCGGCCGGCAGCCGCCTGTTCGACCCGCGCCAGCAGCAGTTGCTGCGCGATGAAGCCGAGCGCGTCAAGCGCCTGCTGTCAGAGCAGCCATCCGTGCGCATGGCCACGCGCTACGAGGACAAGGAATACAGCTGGGAAATCAGCGAAGACAGGCTGGCGCAGTTGTGCGAACCGCTGCTGGCGCGTTTGCGCCTTCCCGTGGAACGGGCGCTGCGCGACGCCACCATCCGCGCGGCGGAATTGAATGAAGTGGTGCTGGCCGGCGGCGCCACGCGCATGCCGCTGGTGCGCAAGCTCGTATCACGCATGTTCGGGCGCTTTCCCGCCATCCACCTGGACCCGGACGAAGCCGTGGCACTCGGTGCCGCCGTGCAGGCTGGCCTCAAGATGCGCGATGCGGCCCTGGACGAAGTGGTCATGACGGATGTGGCACCGTATTCGCTGGGCATTTCGATTTCGCGCCAGGTCGGCGCAAACCAGTATGAAGGCGGGCATTACCTGCCCATCATCGAGCGCAACTCCGTGGTGCCCGTCTCGCGCACGGAAAACATCACCACCATCTACGACAATCAGAAGGAAATCAACGTGGCGATCTTCCAGGGCGAGTCGCGCCTGGTGGCTGACAACGTCTTTCTCGGCAAGATCAGCTTCCCGATACCCGCAAAAAAGGCGGGCGAGATCGGCATCGACGTGCGCTTCACCTACGACGTCAGCGGCGTGCTGGAAGCGGAAGTAACGGTACTGGCCACGCAGGAACGCCACAAGATGATCATCAGCGACAACGCGGGCGTGATGACGCCGGAACAGATCGAGCAGCGCTTTCTTGAACTGGCCGACCTGAAGATCCACCCACGCGAACAGATGGAAAACCGCACCCTAGTCACGCGCGCCGACCGCCTGTACGAACAGTCACTGGGCGACGTGCGCCAGTATCTGGCGGCGCACACGGCCAATTTCCAGGCCGCGCTGGAAACGCAGGACCCGAACACCATCCGCAAGGCCCGCCAGGCGCTCGACGAGGTGTTGCGCCAGGTCGAGAGCGAAAGCTTCCTGTAAATGGACGGTGGCATGCACAACGGACAGCGCAGCCTGTGGGATATCCTGGGTACGGAGCCGACCGGCGACGAACGCGCCCTCAAGCGTGCGTATGCGAAGCGCTTGAAAGTGACGCGTCCCGAAGACGATCCGGCCGCCTTCCAGGAACTGCGCGAAGCGTATGAATACGCGCTGCGCCATGCGCACCTGTTTGCTGCGGAGTTGCCGGAACCGCAATCGGCTGGGGCCGAAGCGGAAGCGGCGGAAGTGCCAGAAGCGACGCCCATGGAACCGGCCGACCTGTGGGGCGTGATCGACGATGCGGCGCAGGAGCCGCCCGCAGAACTGTGGGGCATCATTGCCCGGGAGCCCGCACCGCCGCAAGAACAATGGGGTGTGGTCGCCATCGATCCGACGCAGGAAGCCGCCAATCTGTGGCAAGGCTGCCTGGCGCAGACGCGCCACGCCGATGCCAGCGACGTGCTGGCCCGCATGCTGCAGGACGACGCCATGCTGAACCTCGACGTGCGCGAGGAGTTCGACCTGTGCGCGCTGCGCTATTGCGCCGGCGCCGGCTATGACCTGGCGCTGCGCCAGGCCCTGTTCGAGCAGCTGGGCTGGGACCGCGATTTTTCCTACCTGGCGCGCAGCCATGCGGACCTGGTGCGCAGCGCCGTGCAGCGCTACCGGGCGGACCGTTCGTTCGCCCATTTCAGCGACAACCGCGACAGCTACCCCGGCCTGGACTGCCTCATGTCGCAGCAGCCGCCATCGGCCTACGCGCGCCAATTGTTCGACCGAAAATTCACGCTGCAGCTGCGCGAACTGCTGCACGCGATACGCTGGCAGCACGCCGAGATGCTGGCCTGCAAGCTCGATACGGACCTGTTCGAGCAGTGGGAACACGCCGTCCATGCCAAGCGCTACTTCAAGCAGACGGCGCTGGCCTCGAGCGGCCTGGGTTTCGTGCTGCACTTCATGCTCGCCGGTGTGCTCGATGCAGCCGGCTTCAAGCTCGGCGACACGGCCGCCTATGCCAGCCTGCTGGGCTTCCAGGCGCTGGCCTTTGCCCTGCTGGCCATGCATGCCTTGCGCTGGCCCGCGCCGCTGTTCGCGCGGCTCGACACGCTGCAGGAAGCGCTGCAGGAACGCCTGCCCGTGCTGTGGGCGCGGCCCGGCTTGCGGCAACTGGGCTGGATCGTGCCCTATCTCGTGCTGGCGCTGCTGCTGTTCCTGCCCGAGCGCAGCGAGACCATGCACCTGGTGACTGCGGCCGGTTTGTGCGCGTCGGCACTGCTCGCGTATGCGCTCAATCGCCAGCTGCTGCATGGCATGCTGCTGCTCCTGTGCCTGGGCCTGTCGCTGTTCGTCGCCATGTTCATGAGCGGCAAAGGTTCCACCGCGCTGGCCATCGGCGATGCCATGCCATTGATGTTTTGCCTGGCGGCGCTGGCCCTGCGCAGCGCTACCGGCCTGTATGGCGATTGCGGCTGGCCCGAGGCGCTCTTGCCCCGCCTGCGCGCGGCATGGCTGGTCGGCTGTGCGGGCTTGCTGTCGCTACTGTATGCGCAGCAGTTGCCAGCCCCCCTCGTCGGCGCCACGCTGTATGCCTGGTCGTGCGCCGGCTTGCTGTTTTCCCCCAGCGATTTCAAATGGAAGACGATGTGGCCGCTGGTGCTGGTGCCCTCCATTGCCAGCTTCGTGCTGGCCGGTCAGGCTCTTTCCATCCGCGCCATGCCAATGATGCATAACAGCGTCGAACTGGCCGTGGCCGTGCTGTATCTGACCTTGCGCTACATGTATCTGACGTACGGCAAGTCCTTTTCCAAATCCAGGCTGTCATAATCAGCCCCACGAATTCAACCGCAACCACTAACACCGAAACAAGCGCCATGTCCACACAAACCAATTTATTTGACGATGCCCAGCCTGAGCCGATCGAGCCGGATGAACCGGTATTCGACGGCGAAGCGCTGACCCTATCCACCTTTGCCGAGCGCGCCTATCTCGATTACGCCATCTCCGTCGTCAAGGGTCGCGCCCTGCCCGACGTGTGCGACGGCCAGAAACCCGTGCAGCGCCGCATTCTGTATGCGATGAATGAACTGGGGCTCAATTCCACGGCCAAGCCGCGCAAATCGGCGGCAGTGGTCGGCGACGTGCTCGGTAAATTGCATCCGCACGGCGACCAGTCCGTGTATGACGCGCTGGTGCGCATGGCGCAGGATTTCTCGCTGCGCTACCCCTTGATCGATGGCCAGGGCAACTTCGGCTCGCGCGATGGCGATGGCGCCGCGGCGATGCGCTACACGGAAGCGCGTTTGACGCCCATCGCCAAGCTGCTGATGGATGAAATCGGCATGGGCACGGTGGACTTCCAGCCCAACTACGACGGTTCGACGGAAGAACCGAAGCTGCTGCCGGCGCGCCTGCCGATGGTGCTGCTGAACGGCGCCTCCGGCATCGCCGTGGGCCTGGCGACAGAAATCCCGTCGCACAACCTGGCGGAAGTGGCGAAAGCGGCCGTGGCCATGATCCGCGATCCGAAGATGACGCACGCCGAACTGATGGCCATCATTCCCGGCCCGGACTTCCCCGGCGGCGGCCAGATCATCACACCGTCCTCGCAAATCCAGGACATGTATGCGAGCGGCCGTGGCAGCATGAAAGTGCGCGCGCGCTGGAAGATCGAAGAGCTGGCGCGCGGCCAGTGGCAAGCCGTGGTAACGGAACTGCCGCCCGGTACCTCGTCGCAAAAGGTGCTGGAAGAAATCGAGGAACTGACGAATCCGAAGATCAAGCTGGGCAAGAAGGCGCTGTCGCCGGACCAGGTGGCCCTGAAGGCGCTGATCCTCAATTCGCTCGACACCATCCGCGACGAATCGGGCCGCGCCGCGCCCGTGCGCCTGGTGTTCGAGCCGAAGTCGAAGAACCAGGACCAGACGGAATTCATGCTGATGCTGCTGGCGCACACCTCGCTGGAATCGTCGACCTCGATCAACCTGGTGATGATAGGCGGCGATGGCCGCCCACGCCAAAAAGGACTGGGCGACATCCTGCGCGAGTGGATCGACTTCCGCTTCGAGACCGTCACGCGCCGCACCGGCTACAAACTGGGCAAGGTCAAGGACCGCATCCATATCCTGGAAGGCCGCGAAGCGATCCTGCTCAATATCGACAAGGTGATCCAGATCATCCGCAATTCGGACGAACCGAAAGCGGCCCTGATCGAAGCGTTCAATCTGTCCGAACGCCAGGCCGACGACATCCTGGAAATCCGCTTGCGCCAGCTGGCGCGCCTGGAAACGATCAAGATCCAGCAAGAGCTGGCCGAGCTGCGCAAGGAAGAAAAGTCGCTGCAAGACCTGCTCGACAACCCGGGCTCGATGAAGCGCGCCATCATCCGCGAAATCGAGGCGGACGCCAAGCAGTTCGGCGACGCGCGCCGCACCGTGATCGAGGAAGCGCAAAAAGCCGTAGCGGAACAGAAGGTCGTCGACGAGGCGGTCACCGTCATCATTTCGGAAAAAGGCTGGGTGCGTGCGCGCACCGGCATCGGCCACGATGCGGCGCAGTTCACCTTCAAGGCGGGCGACACGCTGCATGGCGCATTCGAATGCCGCACGGTCGACACCCTGCTGGGCTTTGGCAACAACGGCAGGATTTACTCGGTTCCCGTCTCGGCGCTACCCAACGCGCGCGGAGATGGAGTGCCGATCACGACCTTGTGCGACCTGAGCGGGGGCACGCCGGGCAACGCCGTGCGCATCCTGCATTACTTTGCGGGCAATGGCGCCACCAACTTGCTGCTGGCATCGAGCGCCGGCTACGGCTTTATCGCCAAGGCGGGCGACATGAGCAGCCGCCTGAAAGGCGGCAAGGCCTTCATCACCCTGGACGACGGCGACGTGCCCCTGGCGCCGAAGGTCATCCACGAAGCAGCCAGCGCCCTGGCCTGCCTGACGGAAGGCGCACGCCTGCTGGTGTTTGGCCTGGATGAAATGAAAACCCTGTCCAAGGGCGGCACCGGCGTCAAGCTGATCGACCTCGATGCCAAGGACAAGCTGCTGGCCGTGCAGCCGATCACCCAGCGCGGCGTGGTGGTCTCGGGCATCGGCAGGGGATCGAAACCGCAGGATGCGTCGCTCGGTGCCACGGCCCTGGCCGAGCACTTCGGCAAGCGCGCCAAGAAAGGCAAGGCGCTGGCGGCCAAGCTGAAACCGGTGTCCATGGCGGCCATCGGCTGAGCGCCACCCGTCCTTACGAAAAGACAGGTTCGCCTGTCTTTTTTTCGTCCATCGCCGCGTACCGGCAACAGGAGAAAATAGTTTTACAGATACGCGCCGCGTTCCCGTTATCCCTGCAGGCATGCCACCGGCATGCCGCCCATGGATAGGAGAACAGGGATGAGAAGTCAGTTTTCAGGCACAGCGACATGCAGCGCCTGACCCCGGCCGAGCGGCTGGTCGCGGCCATGGCGGCCGAAGGCTTGCCGTATAAAAGCATCGCCAGGGAGCTGGGCAAGTCGCCGGCTACCGTACGCAACCAGCTACATGCGATTTATCAGAAACTCGGCGTGGGCAACCGCACGGCGCTCGCCTACAAGCTGCGAGGCGCGCTTTAAGGCCGCGACAGGCGCAGCACCTCGGGCGTCGCTTCAACGATATCGATCACGTCCTGCGCCCCGCTTGCATCGCCCAGCGCGTAACGCCCCATGCCCAAAGGCCGCAGCCGGGTAACGGAGCCGGCACGGGGACGGTCATCGGGGCCGGGTGCCACGGACGTCAATGTCGCCTCCTCCTGCGCCATGGCGGCGGGCGCGCCAAACTCCAGCACCTTGCGCCCCTTGCGGCTGGGAGGAAAGGTGAACGTGGCCGTGGGCCGGTACACCTCGATACCATCGGCATCCTCCTCGGAGGAATGCGTCCAGCTACCGCTGGGCAATGCCGTTGTCATGCCATGCATGCTGCCTCCCGTTTACACATTGACGTCAGAAACACGATACCACGCCGCCCAGGCTTTCATAGCCGCTCACGGAGGGCGACCAGGCCATCCCGTTCCACGCCTTGTGGAACAGGGCGCCATTCGTGCCCGTGACAAACACATCGAGGCGATTCGGCGCCCAGGCCGTGGCGCGTGGCCGCGAGGTGCACACGCCGCCCAGGTTGTCAAAGCCCGTCAAGGAAGGCGACCAGGCAGATCCATTCCATGCCTTGTGGTACAGGGCGCTGTCCGTGCCGATGACGAACAGGTCGAGTCGCTTGGCCGCCCACGACACGGCTTCCACTTCGCCCACGCAGATGCCACCGAGGCGCTCGAAGCCATCGTTGGACGGCCACCATTGCGCGCCATCCCACCACTTGTGGTACAGGGCGCCATCGGTGCCCGTGACAAACACATCGAGGCGGTTCGGCCCCCACGCCACCGCCTTCGGCAACGAGGTGCAGATGCCGCCCAGGCGCTCATAACCCGTCAGCGACGGCTCCCAGGCCGTGCCATTCCACCACTTGTGGTACAGCGCATGGTCGGAACCGATCACGAAGACGTCGAGGCGGTTCGGTCCCCAGGCTACCGCTTCCGGCCGCCCCAGGCAGATGCCGCCCATGGCTTCGTAGCCCGTCAAGGATGGCCCCCAGGCGGCGCCATTCCACCACTTGTGATACAGGCCGCGGTCCGTACCGACGACAAACACGTCAAGGCGGTTTGGCCCCCAGGCCACGGCGCTGGGATCGCCCACGCACAGCCCGCCCAAGGATTCATAAGCTGTCAGCGACGGTCCCCAGGCCGTGCCATTCCACCATTTGTGGAACAAGCCGCTGTCGATGCCCGTCACAAATACGTCAAGCCGGTTCGGCGCCCACGAGACCACCTGCGGCGCACTGGTACAGATGCCGCCCTGCCCTTCATATCCGGTGACGGACGGCGCCCAGGCCGTGCCATTCCAGGCCTTGTGGTTGAGCGCGCGGTCCGTGCCCGGCACAAAGACGTCGAGGCGGTTCGCGCCCCAGGCCACGACGGGAGATGAGCTCTGGCGCGGCGTGGCGCCCGTGCCGCCCGACCCCGTGCCGATGCTGGCGCGCGGGCCATCGAGACAAGCCTGCATGCGCGCCACCTGGCCTGCCGTGAACATGAACATGGCCGGATCATCGACATAATCCATATAGTTCATGAACATGTCGCCATTCGGCCCGTTGCTGCAGGACACCTGGGGAAACGAGGGCTGGCCCGTGTTCGGCCCGCCCTGGTTCGGCGTGTCGGCCACGTTGTCCGTGCCCGAGCATCCGGTGCCGTCGTCGCCCCAGATATGATTCAGGTTCAGCCAGTGACCGATTTCATGCGTGGCCGTACGCCCCAGGTGGAACGGTGGCGCCGCCGTGCCGCTCGTGCCAAAGGCCGATTGCAGGATCACCACGCCATCGGTGGCGGCCGGGCCGCCGGGGAACTGCGCGTAGCCCAGCAAGCCGCCGCCCAGCTGGCACACCCAGATATTCAGGTAACTGTCGGCCGGCCAGGCATCCATGCCACCCGTCGCCTGCGACTTGACGGCATCGTCCGCACCAAAGGACGTCACCGTCGTCTGGCGCCGCTCGATGCCGCTGGTGGCCGCGCCATGCGGATCGATCGTGGCCAGCACAAACTCCACGCGCGGATCGGCCGTCAGCGGCAGGAAGGGCGCCGGCGTGCCGTTCACATCCGGATTGACGCGGCGGAAATCGCGGTTCAGCACGTCGATCTGGCTGGCAATCTGCGCAACCGAAATATTCTGCGCGGCCGTATTCCACACCACGTGCACGACCACCGGTATCTGCGTCACGCCGGAACGTCCGGCAATGCCGCTGTCGCCCTCGTACAATCCGGCCTGATTTTCGATATCGGCGCGCACACTGGCATAGGAAGGATCTTCGCTCAGCAGGCGGCGATGCACATCCATCGTGGCGCAGGTACGCGTCTGTGGCGTGCCCCCTCCCTGGCCGCCGCCGTCGCCGCCCATGCCACCTCCGCCGCCCCCACTATCGCGGTCGTCCCCCATGCCGCCGCCACCGCCCACGTGCATGCAACTGGTGCCAGCCATGCCCTGCGATGCCTGCAGCATGCCGCCGCCTGGCATGGCATCGCCGCCGGCCGCATCAGCGTCGGCCTGCATATCACCTTCGACCGGCATGGATTGCATGGCGGACATGGCTAGCGTGCCTTCAGCCGTACTGGTAGCCGGTGATTTTTTCGTTTTAGCGATGCTCATGATGTCCCCCTTGGTCTGTTTGCCAATTCACTATGGCACGGCGAAAAGAGGAGCATTTGCGCCAGATCAAGACTGGCAAGCGGTGCAAAAGAAAAGCGGCAGACGAAAAAAAAGACAGCAGAAGCTGTCTTTTGGGCTTGCAGGCCGTGGCCCCCAAACGGGGAATTACTTGGCGGCGGCGGCCTTGACTTCAGCGTCGGCCTTGGCCTTGGCTTCTTCCGTCTTGGTGGCGGCGATGGCTTTATCGGCGTTCGCTTCCACTTTTTCCTTGGCGACTTTGGCATCCGCTTTCACGGAGGTTTTGCCCGCTTTAGCATCGGCCTTGGCAGCAGCCTTGTCAGCCTTGGCTTGCGCCTTCATTTTGTCTTCCGGATCGGCATCGACTACTTTGTCGTGGGCCTTGGCCTTGGTTTTGTTCGCCTTGTGCTGGGCGTCGGCTTTCTTTTCGTCAGCCTTCATTTCAGCCTTGGCGACATTGGCGTCAGCCTTGGCATCGACTTTGGCTTCCTTGTTGGCAGCCTTGTTGACGTCATGCTGCGCAGACGCTTGGGCGCTGGCAACGGCTGGGGTAACTGGCGACGTTTGCGCGATGGCAGCGGTGGCAAACAGGGTAGCGATCAGGGCGGCGAGTAATTTGTTCATGATGAGACCTTTCAATATGGTTTAATTTTATTCTTACTAAAGGCGGGCAAAATGTTCAAAATTTGCCAGGCATCGCGCTGTTTCTTGATGTAGCGCAATGGCATGACTTCATAGTAAAGATAACTGGCAAACCACACAGTGCGGTAGCGCACTCAACGGAAAATATGTGCAATTCGGCAAATTTCCGCTGAGTGCGATGGCACTGTCAAATCCTCAAGCGCTCACTGCCAGCGCCGCGTGGCGTGCCGCCACCCACTCTTCATTGGCCGGCTCCACGCCCACCACGATGCGGCTGGCATCGCTGGAAATGCGGCTGGCGTTGCGCGCATTGGCCTCCGCGTCAAGCACCGGGCCGATGAAACCCAGTTCGGCGCAGATACGCTGGCGCAGTTCAGCGCTATGCTCGCCGATACCGGCCGTAAATACCAGCATGTCCAGCCCACCCAGCACGGCCGTCAGGGCGCCGATCTCGCGCACGATGCGGCGGATATACAGGGCCAGCGCAGCGCGGATCCGTTCGCCCGTGGCATCCTGCCGGTCCTGCTGCGCCAGCAAGACTGGTGGGTCGGCCGACACGCCCGACACGCCCAGCAAGCCCGATTCGTGGTACAGCACATGCGCCACCTTTTCCAGAGACAGTTTTTCGATTTCCATCAGGTAGATGACGGCACCCGGATCGAGCGAACCGCAGCGCGTGCCCATCATCAGGCCATCGAGCGCGGAAAAACCCATGGTGGTGGCAACGCTGTGCAAATTGTCCATGGCGCACAGGCTGGCGCCGCTGCCCAGGTGGGCCACGATGACCTTGCCGCGCGCGACAGCACCAAAACGCTGCTCCAGCACCAGCGACTGGTATTCATACGACAGGCCGTGGAAGCCATAGCGGCGCAAGCCCCGCTCCCATGCATCGTAAGGCAGGGCCAGCATCTGTTCGACCTGCGGCACCGTGTGGTGAAAGGCCGTGTCGAAGCACGCCACCTGGGCGATATCGGGACGCGATTCCAGCAGCACCTCGATCGCCTCCAGTGCGAAAGGCTGGTGCAGCGGCGCCAATGGAACGAAACTTTTCAGGTCCGACAACACGGCAAAATCGATGCGCACGGGGGAGAAATACTTGCTGCCGCCATGCACCACGCGGTGCGCCACGGCGCGCAGCGGGCGCCCGGCCAGCTGCGCCACGACCTGCGCACGGATGGTTTCGAGGGCTGCGTGATGGGGCTGCTCCGGATCGAGCTGCAGGGATACGGCCGGCAGGCCGCCGGCGCGGTAAGTGGCGTTCTCGCGGCCGATGCCTTCGACCTTGCCGCTCCATTGCGCCTGCTGCGGCAGCACGCCACCCGCTTGCTCGAACAGGGCGAACTTGATGCTCGACGAGCCGCAATTGAGCACCAGGATCAGGGCGCCATCGGCGGCATGTTGGACTGCTGCGCTCATGGTGGCGTGCCCCGGTAATGATTGGCCAGCATCACGGCGATGGCGCACGAAGCGATGCGGCTGGCACGCGAATCGGCGCGACTGGTGAGAATAACGGGAACCTTCGCACCCAGCACGATGCCGGCGCTGTCCGCGTCGCCCATGTATTCAAGCTGCTTGGCCAGCATGTTGCCGCTTTCCAGGTCGGGCACCAGCAAAATATCGGCACGGCCCGCCACTTCCGAGACGATGCCCTTGACAGTGGCGGCAGCAATTGAGACGGCATTGTCGAAGGCCAGCGGGCCATCGAGGATGGCGCCCGTGATCTGCCCGCGGTCGGCCATCTTGCACAGGGCGGCCGCATCCAGGGTGGCAGGCATGTCCGCATTCACCGTTTCCACGGCCGCCAGGATGGCCACGCGCGGCCTGGCCACGCCGATTACGTGCGCCAGGTCGATGGCGTTGCGCACGATGTCGGCCTTCATGGCCAGGTTCGGCGCGATATTGATGGCCGCGTCCGTGATGATGAAGGGGCGCGGATACGCAGGTGTCTGCATCAGGAAGCAGTGGCTGATGCGGCGCTTGGTGCGCAAGCCGGCGCTGGCAGACAGCACGGCCGACATCAATTCATCCGTGTGCAGGCTGCCCTTCATCAGCGCCTCGACTTCGCCCTTGCCTGCCAGCTCGGCGCCACGCGCGGCGGCGGCATGGCTATGTTCGACGTCCTCGATGGCGATGCCGGCCAGACTCAGGCCAGCCTCCAGCGCCACCGCTTCCAGGCGCGCGCGCGGCGCCACCAGCACGGGCGTGATCAGGCCGGCCGCATGGGCGTCCAGCGCGCCCGACAGGCTCAGTTCATCGCAAGGATGGATCACGGCCACCTTGATCGGCCCCAGCGTGCGCGCATGCTCGAGCAGGCGCCGCGTGCCGTCGCCGTTATGCAGGCGAACTTCAGGCAAGGTAGCGCGCACTCTTTCGATCTGTTCGGCGGGCGCGATTACCTGCGCTTCGCCGTCGAGCACCACGGCGCCATGCTGGTTGACACAGCGGCAGGCCAGAGTCACGTGGCGGTTGCGCGGTTCGAGCGCGGTGACGGTGACGCTGATGGCCAGCGTATCGCCCACGCGCACAGGCTGCAGGAAGCGCAGGGTCTGACCCGTGTAGACAGTGCCGGCGCCGGGCAGGCGCGTGCCCAGTACAGCGGAAATGAGGGCGGCGCCCCACATGCCGTGAGCGATGACGCCCTCGTAGCGGCTGGAGGCTGCAAATTCGGCATCCAGGTGCTGCGGGTTGTCATCGCCCGACATCACCGCAAACAGGGCGATATCGTCCATGCTCAGGGTGCGCGTGATGCTGGCGCTGTCGCCGATGGCGATCTGGTCGAAGGTGCGGTTACGCACGATATGCAAATCATCGTCTTGGGTAGTAGTCATCATGGTCTTTTATGCAGAGATAATGTTTTTGGCAGGTTTTCCTTTGGCCTTGGCCGGGGGAGCAAGCTGGGATGCAGGCTGGGATGCAGGCTGGGATGCGCGTGCGGCCGCCGGCAACGCCTTCGCGTGCGCCTTGATCGCACGATCGAATACCGCCAGCATCTGCTGCAGGCTTGCTTCCTCGTCCGGCGTGGGCGCTTCGGGTACTTGCAGCACTTGCTGCAGCCATTCGCCCAGCGCGCCGATGGCATCCGGTTCTGCACGCGACAGCAAAGTTGGCAAGGTGGAGATGGCGGCATCGAAATCATGCAGCATCAAACGTGCCTGCTGGCGCACAATGCCGCGGAATTCTTCCATGTTGAAGCCTTGCGTGTATTGCGGCTTGACCAGTTTGAGGGCCAGGTTGACGCGGCGCTCGTCGGCGATCATGCGGAAGCGGTAGATGTAGAACAGTGCGCGTACGGCCGCTTCCACCAGGCCGCCGTGCTGCATGTCCTCGTCCATCTTGCGCGTTTCGCAGCGCACGTATTCGCAGTGCTCGGGCGAGATGCCAGGGTGGGGGCGCGGCGGCGTAGCGTCGCCGATGGCTTGTCCCGTCAGCGCCTGTACCAGGGGCGAACCGTACACCAGGTCGAAGGTCGTTTCCTGCACGGTATCGCGCCAGTCGCGCCAACTGTTCAAGCTGGCCGTGATGGCGCCGGAGATGGCCTCCTGCATGGCCAGCAGCGGGTTGTCCGGCGCCACCGGTTGGCGGTGAGCACGCACTTTCTCCGCCTCCTTGGCTACCAGCCTGGCCAAAGGATTGTGGTCCGTCCAGCGCTCGTACGACACGCGCAGCGGATGCGTGAGCTGCAGGAAGCGTGCCGACTGCGGCGTGACCATGGCGCGTACCCACGGTTGCGCGAAGGTACGGTACAGTGCCAGATTCACCTCGGACACGCGCGCGGCAGCGGCGAACTTGCGGTCGTTTTCCACGCTTGGCTGCACGATGGCGCGCACGTCCTCTATGCCGCGGTGCTCGACCTGCAGCACATAGTCGCCACTGGCCAGGTCGGCGTTCGGCGTATCAGGCGTCTTGTCGACGATCCTCGCTTCGTAAATGCCGGCCGGCAGCAGGTTGATCAGGTCGATATTGCTGGCGAATTTCTGGTGTTCCTTGTGTCCCACCTTGGACGACACGAAAATACCCAGGTGGCCGATGCTGTCATGTACGGCATACACAATGGTCTGGTCGTGCAGCAGCACATCGTTGTCGTCGCGGTACAGGTCAGTGATCCAGCCCAGGGCCTGCGGCGGCGGCGTGATGTTGTCGCCGTTCGAACAGAAAACGACGATGGGCGAACGGATATTACGCAAGTCCAGGCGCACGCCGTCGGAAGTGATCAACTCCGCCGTGGCAAGGCGGTTGCCGATGAACAGATTGTCGACGATGTACTGCATCTCGACATCGTTGAGGAACACGTGACCGCCCCAGTATTTTTCAAATTCCAGGTAACGGGGCGCTTCCGTATCGATGTGCGCGTACAGGTTGTACTGCTTGCTCCACAGGGTGTTGGCCGGATTCAGCTTCTCGAAATTCTGCACCAGGCTGGCGCCGTCGAAACGGCCGTTGCCCAGGTCGCCCGCCAGCGCCGTGGCCCAGCTGCCGCCCATCAGCCCACCCGCGTAGCGCATCGGGTTGCGGCCATGCCAGCCGGCCCAATACGACACGGGTGCGCCGGCAACGATGATGGGGCCGAACAGCTCTGGTCGCATGGCCGCGGTCATGAGGATTTGCCAGCCCGCCTGGCAATTGCCGATGACGACAGGCTTGCCCTCACTCAGAGGATGCAGGGCGATGACTTTTTCCAGGAAGGCCGCCTCGGCGTGCATCACGTCTTCCACCGTCTGTCCCGGAACGGGATCGGGCAGGAAACCGATGAAGTAGCACGGATGTCCGGCGCGCAGGGCCACGCCGATTTCGCTCTCGGCCTTGAAGCCGCCGATGCCGGGACCGTGGCCGGCGCGCGGATCAACGACGACGAACGGCCGCTTGGCTTGATCGGGCTCCGGTGCATCGGGCGTCAATATGCGCGCCAGGCCGTAGTTGACGGGACGCTCAAGCTCCAGGCCGGACATCACCAGTTCGGCGGGAAAATCCAGCACGTTCGGCACGTCCTCGGCCAGATGTTCCTGGTACTGGTTGCCGCGCCGGCGCATCACATCGGCGTACAGCACGATGCGCTGCCACGAGTCGCGTGCATAGTCGCCCAGCATGCCCAGGGACGGCAAGCCGCCGGTGGAGAAAAATGGAGCAGTTTCGATCTTCATGGCTATCCTTTTCATGCAAACAAACGCCGGAACATTCCGGCACGGGGGCTACGCCATCTGGCTGATGGTCTTGCGAAAGCGCGCCAGCGCGAAGGTAAACAAGGCCGTACCAATGGCCAGCAGTGCCAGGAACGGTTTCCACACCACGTCGATGCCGGCGCCCCGGTACAGGATCGCCTGGCTCAATTCGACGAAATGCGTGGTCGGCGCGATCAGCATGATGTTCTGCACCAACTCGGGCATGCTTTCGCGCGGCGTGCTGCCGCCCGAGAGCATCTGCAGCGGCAGCAGCACGAGGATCAGGAGCATGCCGAACTGCGGCATGCTGCGCGCCACGGTGGCCAGGAAAATACCCATCGAGGTGGTGGCAAACAGGTGCAGGGCCGCGCCGCACAGGAACAGCGCGATCGAGCCTTCGATCGGCACATGCAGCATGCCGCGCACCACCAGGTTCAGCGACAGGGCGGCGGCCAGCAGCACCACCAGGCCCATCGACCATACCTTGCCCAGCATGATTTCGGCCGGCGTCACGGGCATCACCAGCAAGTGCTCGATGGTGCCGTGTTCGCGCTCGCGGATCAGGGCCGCGCCAGTCAGGATAATTGACAGCATCGTCACCTGGTTGATGATTTCCATCAGCGAGCCAAACCATGCCTGGCTCAGCGAAGGATTGAAGCGCGCGCGCATCACCAGTTCCACCGGCGAGACCGTTGCGCCGCGATAGCGCTTGGCGAATTCGGCCACTTCGCCGGCGACGATCTGCTGGATGTAGCCGCTGCCGCTGAAAGCCTGGCTCATGCGCGTGGCATCCACGTTCAGCTGCAACTCCGCCTGGCGCCCACCCAGCACGTCCGACTGCAGCTTGGGCGGTATCGTCAGCACGAAGGTGTACTGCCCCGCGTCCAGTCCCGCATCGACCTGGCTCTGGTTGATCATGGCCGGCGGCGTGAACTGCGGCGGGAAAAAGGCCGAGGCGATGCGCCCGGACAGCGGCGATCCATCCTCGTCGACGATGGCGATCGAGGCCATGTGCAAGGTTTCCGGCTTGGCCGTGGCGGCCACGTAGATCGCCAGCGTAAAGGTATACAAAATCAGGACCAGCATCATCGGATCGCGGATCAGGCTCCAGATTTCCTTCACGCCCAGGCGGTAGATATTTTCAAGATGGCGCATACGTTTACGACTCCTGTTTCTTCAGCAGCGCCACCGTCACGCCGAGGATCACGGGGATCGCCACGATCAGAGGCCAGAACGAGGCGTGCAGGTCGCCGAATCCCAGCGCCTTGTTGAATACGCCGCGGCTGATATTGAGCATGTGCGTGGCCGGGTACATCAGGCCGATCGCCTTGCCCACGCCTTCCATCGAGGAGACAGGATTGAGCAGGCCGGAAAACTGGATGGCCGGGATCATGGTGCCGATCATGGTCACGAACAAGGCCGCGATCTGGCTGCGCGTAAACGTCGAGGCGAACAGGCCGATGCCGGTGGCGCAGATGTTGAAGATGAAGGTAGCGCCGATCAAGGTCGGCAAGCTGCCCTTGATCGGCACACCGAAGGCCGTCACCGCCAGCAGGGCCATGAGTACGAAGTTGAGCATGGCCAGCAGCACGTAAGGCACCTGCTTGCCGAGCAAGAATTCCAGGCGCGTGACGGGGGTCACGTACAGATTGATGATAGAACCCAGTTCCTTTTCGCGCACCACGGATAGCGCAGCGAGCATGGCCGGCAGCATCAGCAGCAACAAGGGAATCACGGCCGGCACCATGGCCGGCAGGCTTTTCACGTCCGGGTTGTAGCGGTAGCGCGTCTGGATGGCGACGGGATTGTTCATCTTGATGCCATAGCGGTGCAAGGCCTGGTCGGCCAGCCACAGTTGATGCATGCCCTGCACGTAGCCCTGCACGGTTTCGGCGCGCATCGGCATGGCGCCGTCGATCCACGCTCCCACCTGCGCAGGCGCGCCGCGCTGCACGTCGCGCGCAAAGCCAGGGGGAATCTCGATGGCCAGCGACAATTCGCCGCTGCGCATGCGCTTGTCGATATCGGCGTAGTCGCGCAGCGGCGGGCGCTCGACAAAGTAGCGCGAGCCAGCCAGGTTGTTTGTGTAATTTTGGCTCAGGGTGGTCTGGTCGTGGTCAAGCACCGCATAACTGAGGTCTTCGACGTCCAGGCTGATGCCGAAGCCGATGACGAACAGCAGCAGCACGGAGCCCCCCAGCGCGAGCGTCAGGCGCACGGGATCGCGGCGCAATTCCAGCGTTTCGCGCCACATGTAGCTGAGCATGCGGCCCAGGCTGAAACGACTGCGCCGCGGCTGCTGTTCCTGCTGCTGCGGTGCGCCCACTTCAGCCTTCTGCGCGGGTATCTCGCTTTCCTGCTCCGCCGGCGCCGTGCCGCCGCCCGCCTCTTCCAGGTAGGCGATGAAAGCCGCTTCCAGCGACGGCGCGCCCTTCTTGCGCACCAGTTCGGCCGGCGCATCGCTGACCAGCACTTTACCCGCATGCATCAGCGAAATGCGGTCGCAGCGCTCTGCCTCGTTCATGAAGTGGGTGGAAATGAAAATGGTAACGCGGTCGCGCCGCGCCAGCTCGATCATCAGGCGCCAGAAATTGTCGCGCGCGATCGGGTCGACGCCGGACGTGGGTTCGTCGAGGATCAGCATCTCCGGCTTGTGCACCATGGCCACGGCCAGCGACAAGCGCTGGCGTATGCCCAGCGGAAGGCTGTCGGGCAAGTCGTCCATCACTGCGCGCAAGTCGAAGCGCTGCGCCATTTCATCGATGCGGGCTGCGATTTCCGCTTCCGGCACGTGGAACAGGCGCGCATGCAGCACCAGGTTCTGGCGCACCGTCAATTCACTGTACAGCGAAAACGCCTGCGACATATAGCCGACTCTTCGGCGCGTGTCGATATCGTTGGAATCGACTTCCTTGCCGAACAGCCAGGCCTTGCCTTCCGTCGCCGGCAGCAGGCCCGTGAGCATCTTCATGGTGGTCGACTTGCCGCAACCGTTCGAGCCGAGAAAGCCGAAGATCTCGCCGCGGCCAATGCGGAAATTCACATGATCGACGGCCGTAAAATCGCCGAAGCGCATGGTCAGGTCCTGCGCCTCGATGGCGACATCCTGCGCACTGGCGGCATCGAGCGGCGTGATCACCACTGGCTGATGGCCCGCCCGCTTGGCTTCGGGCAGCAGCTTGATGAAGGCGGCCTCCAGGTTATCGCTTTGCGTACGCGCCAGCAGTTCGGCCGGCGTGCCCGTATCAAGCACCTTGCCGTCATCCATGGCGACCAGCCAGTCGAAGCGCTGCGCTTCGTCCATGTAGGCGGTGGCGACCATCACGCTCATCTGCGGGCGCTGCACGCGGATGCCGGCGATCAAGTCCCAGAACTGGGCGCGCGCCAGCGGGTCGACGCCGGTGGTCGGTTCATCCAGAATGAGCAGGTCGGGATCGTGGATCAGGGCGCAGCACAGGCCCAGTTTCTGCTTCATGCCACCCGACAGTTTGCCCGCCGGGCGTGCCAGGAAGGGATGCAAGCCCGTGCTGCGGGTGAGCTGGTCGATGCGGCGGCGGCGTTCGGCGGCATCGTGGCCGAACAGGCGCGCGAAGAACTGCAGGTTTTCCTCGACCGACAGGGTCGGATACAGATTCTTGCCCAGGCCTTGCGGCATGTAGGCGATGCGCGGGCAGACATCGTCGCGATGGCGCGCATCGCGCATGTCGCCGCCCAGCGCCATCACGCTGCCTTGCTGCACGACGCGCGCGCCGGCCACCAGCGACAGCAGGCTTGATTTGCCCACGCCATCGGGCCCGATCAAGCCCACCATGCGGCCGGCCGGCACATCGAGGTCGATGCCGTCGAGTGCCACCGTCTTGCCGTAATGCTGGCTGACGCCCTTGATGCTGACGACAAATGGGGTCACGTCCATGGTCACTGCGGAACCTTGGCCGTCAGTTCAGCCGGCCATGCCTGCTTTGTATCGAGACGCACCCAGGCTACGCCGGGCAAGCCCACTTTCACCAGCGCCAAATGCTTTTGCAGCAGCTCGCGGCTGATCTGGGCTTTCACGCGGAACATCAGCTTCTGACGCTCGCTGGCCGTTTCCACCGTCTTCGGCGTGAACTGCGCGCTGGCAGCGACAAACGAGATCGTTGCCGGAATCACGTAGTTGGGCGCTGCGTCGAGGATGATGCGCACTTCGCCGCCCATCGCCACCTTGCCGGCCGCCGTCTCGGGCAGGAAGAAGGTCATGTAGACGTCCGACAGGTCGACCAGGTTGAGAACCTTGCCGCCACCGGCAAGTACTTCACCCTGCTGCGCCACCAGGTATTGCACGCGGCCGTCGCGCGGCGCGGCCAGCTGGCCATCGGCCAGGTCGGCGTCGATGCGCGCGGTGGTCGCTTCGGCGGCCGTCACTGCGGAACGCGAACCGACCACCTGTGCCTTGGCCGCATCGATGGCCGCCTGCGCCGCCGTGACCTGCGCCTTGGCCGCATTCAGGGCTGCGGCCACGCTGCGCACGCGGGCGCGGTCATCGTCAAGTTCCTGCACCGAGGAAGCGCCCTCTTTCGACAAGGTTTCCGAGCGGGCCAGGCGGCGCCGGGCCGCATCGAGTTCGCTTTCACGCTGCGCAACCAGCGCCAGCGCGGCCGCCTTGTCGCTCTCGCGCACGGCCACCTGGGCCTGCGCACCGACCACCGCGTCGGACGCCTGCTGCTGGCGCGCGCGCGCCTCGTCACGCTGCGCCGTCAGCGAGTCCACCTGCATGGTGGCCAGCGGCTGGCCCGCCTTCACGAAGTCGCCCTCGCGCACGAGGATGTCCTTGACGCGGCCGGACAGCTTGGTGGCGACGTCGATTTCGGTTGCTTCGATGCGGCCATTGCCGCTGACGAAACCTTCACCGGGTCCGGTGGGGCGCATTTTTTGCCAGGCCACAAAGCCCAGTATGAGAACGGCGGCGACCAGCGCGGCGGGGATGAGTTTTTTCTTCAGTTGTGGAGTCATGGTGTCGGCAATCGCAATTAATTGGAGAACGTGGTGGCGGCAGCGGGTGCGCCGCCGCCCAGGGCGGCATACAGGCTGACCTGGCTGGAGAGCAGCGCGCGGCGCGTCTGCACCAGTTGCTGCTCGACCGTCAGCAGGTCGCGCTGCGCATCAAGCACTTCCAGGTAGGGCGCGGCGCCATTGTCGTAGCGCAGCTTGGCCAGGCGCGCACGTTCGCTCTGCGCGGCCAGGGTGGTCTTGCCGATGTCCACCTGCAGCGCCAGCCAGCGCCGGTTCGACAACGCGTCGGCCACTTCGCGAAACGCGCCCTGAACGCTCTTTTCATAATTGGCCACGGCCACGTCGCGGCGTACCTCGGCCAGGTCCATGTTGGCCCGGATGCGGCCCGCGTCAAAGATCGGCAGCACCAGGCGCGGCGCGAAATTCCAGGCGCCGCTACCCGAATCGAACAGGCCGCTCAATTCAGCGCTGGCCGTACCGTAGGCCGCCGTCAGCGAAATGGTGGGAAAGAAGGCGGCGCGCGCGGCGCCGATATTGGCGTGCGCGGCGCGCAACTGATGCTCGGCCGCCACCAGGTCGGGGCGCTGCGCCAGCAAGGCAGATGGCAAGCCCGCATGCAAGGGCTGCAGCACGCTGGCGTCATCGAAGCGGCGCACCTCACCAGCCACCGGCGTCAGGTCGACGGGGCCGCCCACCAGCTGGGCCAGCGCGTGCGCCTGGACGGCACGCGCCTGCTCCAGCTGCGCCGACAGCGACAAGGCCTGGCTAAGCAGGGTTTCCACCTGCGTCAGATCCAGCTTGGAAATCGAACCGACCTCGAAGCGACGCGTAAAGATGCGCAGCGACTCGGCGCGGCTGTCGACCGTGGCGCGCGCCAGCGCCACTCGTTCATCCAGTTCGCGCAAGCCCAGGTAGCCATTGGCCACCTGCGCTACCAGGGCCACGCCGACGGCGCGGCGCGCCTCGTCGCTGGCCAGCAAGGTTTGCAGCGCGCTGTCCTTCAGGCTGCGCACGCGGCCCCAGAAATCGAGCTCCCATGCGCTCACGTTCAAGCCCGCCTGGTACTGCGCGCTTGTCATGGGGCGGCCCGTCACGCTCAGGTCACCGGGCACGCGCGCACGGCTGCCGGAAGCGCCCAGCGCGATGGTGGGGAACTGCTCCGCGCGCTGTATGCCATACGCGGCGCGCGCCTCTTCCACGCGCAGGGCGGCGATGCGGATATCGCGGTTGCTGGCCAGCGCCTGCGTAATCAGCGCCTGCAGGCGCGCATCGGCAAAATAGGCTTGCCAGGCGATATCGGCCGCGTGCGCGCCGGCGGAATCGGTTTCCGGATACTGCTCCGCCACGGGGAGCGGCGGTGGCGCGTACGGCGGCGCCATCGAGGCGCAGCCGGCCAGGGCCAGCGTGGTGGCCAGCGCGGCCATCCTGGCGCACGCGGATAATGCGGGAACAGGCATGATCATCTTCTTCCAGTCAATTCAGAATGTTGTAGCCGCCATCGACATACAGGGTGCCACCCGTGATGGCGCGCGCGCCGTCGCCGGCGAGGAAGGCGCACAACGCGCCCACGTCCTCGATAGTGGCCAGGCGCCGCATGGGCGAGCGTTCGATGGCGTCGGCCATCAGGCGGTCGAAATGGGCAATGCCGGAAGCGGCCCGGGTCTCCAGAGGACCCGGCGAGATGGCATTGACGCGGATGCCTTGCGGGCCCAGTTCGGCGGCCAGGTAGCGCACCGATGCTTCCAGCGCCGCCTTCACGGGTCCCATCAAGCCATAATCGGCGATGACTTCCTCGGCGCCCAGGTAACTCATGGTCATCAGGCTGCCGCCGTCCGGCATCAGGGGTTCGGCCAGCTTCGCCATGCGCATGAGGGAGTGGCAGGAGATATCCATCGCCTGCGCGAAGCCGTCAGCCGAACTGTCCGTCACGCGGCCATGCAAGTCTTGTTTGGGCGCGTAAGCGATGGAATGGACCACGAAATCGAGCCCCCCCCACTGCTGCGCGATCTGCGCAAACAGCGCTTCGAGCTGGCCCGGCACGGCCACGTCGAGTGGCGCCATGATGGCCGCCTGCACTTGCTGCGCCAACGGTTCCACATGTGGACGGGCCTTGTCATTGAGCCAGGTGACTGCCAGTTCGGCACCGGCTGCGCGCAATGCGCTGGCGCAGCCCCAGGCGATGCTTTGCGCGTTGGCGATACCGACCACCAGCCCCCGCTTGCCCTGCAAAGGCAAGTACTGCTGCAAGGCGGCCGTCATGCCTGAACAGGACGCAGTGCGGGCCAGGGAGTGGCCGCATGCACGCATCGCACTGCGCCGGCACGCATGGCGGCGGCGCAAATGGCCAGGGTAACGCCGCCGGCACGCGCATACGGCAAGGCAATGGGAGTGTGGGGGTGTAAGGTACTGCACGCGTCAGGCGCGGGGATCTGCATCTTCATGAATCGGGCTTCCGTCACTGAAATTCGAGGCCAGCACCAGTGCATTCTCAGGGAACTGGTACGGGGCGAAATTACTCTACAGCATTTAGAAGCGTGATTCGTGATAAGTCCGATCCGCATTTCATGACGCTTTGAGCTAGGTCAACTATAAGTGCGATTGCGGCAATGCAACATTGATGTAAATCAAATTTTACCTCAATATTATCTAAATGAAATATTTTTCAAGCAAGCGTGCGTGGATGCTTATTTGATAACTATGCTGGGCTGACGGGAAGAAAAGTGACTTTGTCAGCGAAGGTGGGAATTGCCTGAAAAACAAGCAACACTGGGCAGTGGCGGGCGGTGGGTGGTGAAGGGTGGATAGAATGGGGGCCATGCTATTGCATTGCAACATGGCCCGCCATGCCTTGCGGGGTTAAGCTGAACGGCCTTATTTGCGCGGCGCCTTGGCGGGACGCGAATACAGGTCGATGATGGTGCTGATGCCATCCTGGCATACGGAGCAGAACGTCTCGCTGCGGTCGAACATGATGCACTGCATCTCCGGCCGGTAGTAGCCGGACGATTCGTAGTTGGCGCCTTCAAAGGCGCCCACCGCATGGCGCAGTGGCGCCTTCGAGAACAGCTGTTGCGTGTACGCCAGGTCGGCCTTGAACAAGTCGCTCATCTCGCTTTCCGGGCGGTTGGCCGCACGCAGGGCGGCGCGCTGTTTCTGGTACTCGCGCGCATGGCTGTCATACGCCTCCTTCGGCCATGGCGTGGGCAGCGGCGTGCCCGCCTTGACATGGTTCTTCCATTTCAGCCTGGCCGGATCGCGCAGCGCCGTGGCATTCGGCTCCCACGGTTCCTGCCGCTCGCCATTCGACTGATAGGCCACGGGCGAGGTGTAGTATTCGTCGGCCAGGCCGGCGAAATGGTGGCCGAATTCATGCACGAACAGGTAATTGGCCCAGTCGTTGTTCGCTGCGGCCGTGCTGAACTGGCCAAAGATGCCACCGCCGCCGTAGGTGTCGTTGTTGACGAGGATTTCAATGAATTCATACGGCGCATATTGCGCCAGGTCGCGCAGGGCGCGGTTATCCGTCGTCAGCACATAGCGCTCGCTGCCGAAGATATCGTAGCGCGTACCCAACGGCGACGCATGGTGCACGCCCGTCGATGGACGCGACACACCCGACTCCTGCGTCGGCGCGGCCATGGCCCACACATTGAAATCATTGGCCCGTTCGCGGAACGGCGACACCGTAAACAGGTGCTCGGCCAATTTCCGCGCCGTCGCTTCGAACTTGCCCATTTCCGCGGCCGTGTAGCCATCTCCCATGATCAGCAGGTCGACCTTGCCGGACGACGGACCGCTGACACGGATCGGGATCGGTTTGACGGGCGCCGGCGGCTGCTTGCGGATCACATCCTGCGCCGCCGGGTCGACATCGGTGCTCCATACAATGGAAAACAGGCCACGCTCGTCGCGCTTCAGGATGCGCACGCGCACGGGCTGCTCCGGCTGCGGGAAGCGCACGGATTCCTGGAAGGCGCGCGTGGTGGTTTTCGCTTCATCAGTGCTGGCCCACTCGCCGAAGATGGTGGAAAAGCCGCGCGAATACAGCACCTTGCCCGACTTGATATCGACCACTTCCAGCAGGTTGTTGCCGCGGTTGCTGTCGTCGATAGGGCGCGCCGGATTGCCCGGCCATGGCAAGGGCTCGACCAGCACGCGTTCAACCGCATAATGTTCGCCCAGCGCATTGCCGCTGTGCTGGTAATCGAGGCGCATGGTGGCCGGCTGGGCGGCAATGGTCGCCGCCGCGACAGGGAGCGTGCCGGCGGCCAGCGCCAGAGCGCAGAGGAAGGAGCGAATCGGAGTCTGCTGCATGTCATTCCTAAAACGGTAGAAAAACAGGTGAAGGGAACGGTTTTCCAAACAATCAGCGGGCTCGCCAGCAGGCGCGGGGAAAACCGCTGCGGCACATTGTAGCGACAGGAAGGGGGCATGCAAAGCGCCCATTTCACCCGATACGCTTGACCATGCCACCCTATCGGTTTATATTAGATTGACTAGTCAATTAATGAATTAATACGGAAAACGGACAGACACCATGCGCACCATCGATCCTGATAAACACGCGGCCCGCCGTGACACCATCGTCGCCGCAGCGCGCCACTGCTTTGCCCGCAAAGGCTTCCATCAGACCAGCACGGCCTCCATCTGCGCGCAAGCGGGCATGAGTCCCGGCAACCTGTTTCATTACTTCCCCACCAAGCAAGCCATCATCGCCTCCATCGTCGACCAGGAAGGCAACGAGACGGCCGCCTATTTCGTCGGCGTGCAAGGCAGCGCCGATGCGTACGGCGCCCTGCTCGATTTCATGGACCTGGTGCTGGCGCTGGCGGCCGACGGGGATTTTGCGGGACTGGCGCTGGAAATTTCTGCCGAAGCGATGCGCGATCCAGATATCGCGGCCAGGGTGGCGCGCAACGATGTCGTGCTGCGCGCCGGCGTGCAGGCGCTGCTGGAAAGCGCTGCTGCGCAAGGCCAGGTCGACACCGCGCTGGATGCTGCGCAAACGGCCAGCTGGATCGCCGCGCTGATCGACGGCATCTTCAATCGGGTCGCCGTCGATCCCCAATACGCACCGCTGGCGCAGCGCGCCAGCTTGCACCTGCTGCTGGCGCGCTTCCTGCGCCCTGCCCGCTCATGAGCGGCGCCATGACGGCAACACCGGCGCGCATCGCTGACGTCGACGCCCTGCGCGGCTGCGCGTTATTCGGCATTTTGGCCGTCAATATCGGCGCCTTCGCCACGCCCTGGTTCGGCCTGGGCTTGACCGATCCCGCCTTTCACGACAGCGTGGACCGCGCCACGCATTTTCTCGTCGCCCTGCTGTTCGAGACCAAGTTCTATCTGCTGTTTTCCTTCCTGTTCGGCTACAGCTTCACCTTGCAGATGCAGGCTGCCGCGCGCGCCGATGCGCCGTTCGTGCCGCGCATGCTGCGCCGGCAAGCTGGCCTATGGCTGATCGGCGCCCTGCATGCAGTGGTCCTGTTTCATGGCGACATACTCACCACCTACGCCCTCCTGGGCATCGTGCTGCTGGCGCTGCATCGTTGCGGCGAACGCCAGGCACTGTCCCTGGCCTTGATTCTCGTCACCGTCTGCGTGGGGTTCTGGGGATGGATGGCCTGGCTGCAAAGTCTGCAGCCGGCGGGCGACGCCGCCCAGCAGGCCGTGGCCATGGCGCAGAAAGCGGCAACCGCGCTGGCCGCCTACCGCGCCACTCCGGCCACCGTCATCCTGCAGCATCTGCGCGAACTGAGTGACATCTGGATCGTCCTGCTGCTGGTACAGGCGCCGTGCGCGCTGGCCATGTTCCTGTGCGGCCTGGCTGCCGGCAAGCGCGAGATGCTGCTGCACGCAAGCGATTACCTGCCTCTGCGCCGCCGCCTGCTGTGGGCCGGCACGCTGGCGGGATTACCCGGCGCCGCCTTCTATGCATGGACGTCCGTGTATGTGCAAAGCCAGGCATGGCAGCTGGCGGGACTGGCCGTGGGACTGGCGAGCGCGCCGCTGCTGGCCGGCACCTACCTGGCGCTGGCGCTGGCCCTGTTCGAGCGCCTGCGCGGCGGAACGCTGTTCCCCCTGCTGGCCGATATGGGCCGCATGGCCCTGTCGAACTACCTGCTGCAGTCGGCCATCTGTGCCTGGCTGTTCCTCGCGTACGGCGCGCGGCTGATGGGCAGCGTCTCGCCGCTCGGGGCACTGGCGCTTGCCATCATCCTCTTTTGCGTGCAGCTGCCACTGAGCCGCTGGTGGCTGCGCGGCCACGCGTATGGCCCTGTCGAGTGGCTGCTCAGGGCATTGACGATCGCCGCTTGGCCACGCTGGCGGCGCGCCAACGCCGCTTATTTGTAGCGGTACAGCGGCTGGCGCAGCTGGATCGGGCGGATATCGAGGCGCAGCTTCAGCACCGAATACGCTTCCGCCTCGGTCGAGCTGTAGCCGACGCTGTTGACGGTCTTGCTGAACCTGAATTCAAAACCCAGGTCCGGATACGGATCGCGCGGGTTGCCAAAGGCGATGCCGATGGCTTCCTGCTGCGCGTTGTCGATCAGGTTGCCCATCAGGTCGAGCACAGCGTTATTGCCGAGGATATCGTTGGTAAACACGGGCTCGCGCATGTCGGGCTGGTTCGGATCGAGCTTGTTGTCGGCCTTGTCCGGCGACGGCGTAAACACGCGCGTGACGAGGTTGAATTTGTCGCCCCGGTCCAGGTAGCTGATGGCGGCGTTGCTGATATTGAAATTTTTCACGCCACGGTCGCTGATGGCGCCCGACAGGTCGATCAGCAAGGCGCCGCTGTAGCCGATGACTTCCACATCGCGCATGGCGTCGACCACCATGGCGCTGTTTTCATCGATGCCCAGTCCCAGGTGATAGCCTTTTTTCAGCATCACGGGAATCATGCGCGCAAAGCGCCCGCGCACCAGCAGATGCTGGTCCACGAAGACATCGCTGCCGATGAAGCCCAGTCCCGGCGCAATCTCGCGTCCATCCGTCACGCCCATCTTGAGCATGTCGAGCACGGGTTTGGCGTCATAAAACATGGTGGTGCTCATGATGGCCGCACCGGCGCTGGAACCGGCGATCACGCCGCCGCTGCGGTAAACCGACCAGATGGCTTCCAGCGCGGCCGTGCGGCTGCCGTCCGGGCGCAGCAAGGCTTGCGTGATGCGCCCCTGGTCGCCACCGGCAAAATAGATGCCGGTGGCCGACTTGATCTGCGTGACGATGGCCGGATCTTCGGCTGCCTTGCGGTAATCACGATTGGCCAGCTTGACGGCCAGTGGCACGAAAAAAGCATCGGCGCCATATTGATTGAGTTTCTTAATGATGCTTTCACCCGATTTTTCCGGATTCATCGCGGCCGAGGCCAGCACGGCGATACGCGCGCCCGGCCCGCCCGACAACTTGACGATGCGCTGCCAGACTTCGGCATTGTCGGCGCGCAGGCCGCCACCGATGATGACGAGGGTGCCCTGCGGGGCGCTGCCGATGGCACTTCCGCCAGGCGCCGCCACGGCATGGAAGCTGCACAATGCCAGCGCGAACAGCAGCGCGGCGCGGAAGGTGTGATACAGGCTTGAAGATGATTTCATGGTACCTCTCGAATACACGGAAAGGGGCACGCGCCTGGCGCGCGCCCTTGCTGCCAAAACCACTGCTTGCAACCCAACTCCATCGAACTACGATATTACTTGCTGCATATGACAGCGTTGTTGCGGTATCTCCACGCTTCTATATAAAACTGCTTACTTGAAGCTGTAATTGGCGCTGGCATAGAAGCGCCGGCCACGCGGATCCGAATAGCTGGGATCATAGCCGGACAGGAAGAAGTACGCCTGGTTCGAGTACGGCGGGCTGGTATTGAACAGATTCTGTATGCCCGCGCGCAGCTTGAACTGCTTGCTGACCGCATACGCGCCCGACATGTCCCACAGCGTGTACGCCTTTACCCGGTTCGACTTGACCACGCTGCCATCGTCCGTGTTGATGGCCGAGTTCTGGTCATCGTAGCCGCTCGAATAGGTGTTCGACAGGCTGGCCGAATACGGGCCGTTGTCCCAGTCGAGGGTGATCGTATGGCGCCAGCGCTGCACCACGCCGTCCGTGACGAATTTATTCAAGTTGCTGATGAAATCGTCTCCGGGGCTGGTCTGGATTTTCGAGTCGAGCACATAGGTGCCGCTCAGGTGGCCGCCAAAACGTCCCCAGGCCGTTTTTACGCCATGCAGGTCGGCCGTGATATCGATGCCCGCAGCCTTTTGCGCGCCACGGTTTTCCTTGCGCAGCTCGATATAGTCGATTTCATTGTCCTTGTTGCGGTGCACCAGATCGCCGTATTTGGCCAGGTTGCCCAGGATGATGTCGTCGCCGATTTCGCTGATCAGATCCGTGCGCTTGATGTTCCAGTAGTCGGCACTGAAGGTCCAGTGCTGGCTCGGTTCCAGCACCAGGCCGACCGTGAACTGGCGGCTGCGCTCCGGTTTCAGCTTATCGTTGCTGTAGCGGCGCGTATCCCAATTATCGGCGCAGACGGAGTAATCATTGTTCTCGCTCGCGCAATACACGGGATCCGGTAGCGTCGCCGTACTGCTGTAGGCGGTGGGCCGGTGCAGGTCCGACATCGACGGCGCGCGGAAGCCCTTGCCAGCCGAGGCGCGCAGCAGCACCTGCTTGCTGGGCATGTAGGTCAGGCCGATCTTCGGACTAAGGGCACCGCCCACCTGCTGGTAATGGTCGTAACGACCAGACAACTGCGCCTGCCACTGCTTGGTAAACGGCAGCAGTAATTCGCTGTAGATGGCTTGCACCTTGCGGCTGTCGCTGGTGGCCACGCCGCCTTCGGGCGCCGCGTCGTTGTTGATGTTGTCGCTCATCAGCAATGCCGATGGACGGAACTCGGTGCGCTCGCGGCGCACTTCGCCGCCCACAGCCAGCGCCATGTCGCCGCCACCCAACGCCATCAGCGCGCGCGATGCCTTGAAGTCGAGTGCATCCATGGTGCCGCGCGCATGCCGTACTTCGTCATTGACCTGGATGCTGTCGAGCAGCGCCCTGCCCTTCGCGTTCGATGGGCCAAACGGGTTGATGTCGCCGGAGGCGATGCCTTCCAATAGCTTGTCGTACAGGACATAACCATGCGTATCGCGGTCCTTCACGACGTTGACGCTGTGATTGAAGCCCACGTCGTAATCCCAGCCGGCGAGCGTGCCGCTGGCGCCCACCACGAAACGCTGGCTCTCGCTGGTCAACTGGCTGGTGCGCATGCCCGCCTCATTAAGGCGCATGCGCAGTTCCAATTCGCGCGCAGTCGGATTGCCGTCTTCGTCGATGATGCTATCGAGGCCGGTATTGGCCAGTTGCGGTACCTTGCTGTAATCGAGATAGCCGATCACGCGCGCCGACGAACCCACGTAATAGCTGCGCGAACGGCTCAGCGCCACTTCCGCGTACAGCTGGTGATCATTATTCAGTTTCAGTACGCCGCGCGTGAGCAAGTTCTGCTTGTCCGTCTTCGGGTACAGCTCCGTGTCGCCCATGTAATCGTAGGTACAGGCATCGACGCCGCCCGTTCCGGCCGGCAGATACAGATTGGCCGGAGGCGAACAGTTCGGTATCGACAGATTGATCTGTCGGTTGGTAATCGGCTTGCCATTGAGCAGAAATCCATTGTCCTGCAAATAGTCACGCTGCTCTCCCGACAGGCGGATATTCGCCGGGCTTGTAAAACTTGACAGCAAATGCCCCAGGCGCTGCGGAACTTGCAGGTTAGGAATGAACTTGCGCTGCGAGGAGCTGAGGCGGTCTGTTTTTTGCAGGTCGACGACAGCAAAGATATTGTAGCCATCCGTGGCCAGGTCGCCCGTGCCGGCCGTGATACTGGCCGTGCGCTTGCCGGCGCCCCCTTCATCGGTGCGGCTGCCGTAGACATTCAGCTCCACGCCCTGGTAATCCTTACGTGTAATAAAGTTGATGACGCCACCGATGGCGTCCGTACCGTACAGGGCCGAGGCGCCGTCGAGCAGCACTTCCACGCGCTGCAGGGCGGCGGCGGGAATGTTGTTCAAGTCCACGCCGGCATCGTCGCCCGGCGAGGCAAAGTTCGCCATGCGCCGGCCATTGAGCAGCACCAGGGTCGATGAGGTTCCCACTCCGCGCAGGTTGGCGCTGTTGAAGCCGCGCTGGTCGCCGCCCACATTGATGCTTGCGCCGTCGGTCAGGCCGCCCACGTTGGCTGACACGCGCGCCATCAGCTCGGCCGCAGTCGTCACGCCCGCCTTTTCGATCTCGGCACGCGTGATGACCTGCACCGGCAGCGCCGTCTCCGATTCCAGGCGCTTGATGGCCGACCCCGTGATCTCCACGCGCTGCATTTTTTTCGGCGCAGGCTCTCCATCCTGTTCCTGCGCCTGCGCGGCGCTGGCCAGCATGCCCAGCGCCGCCGACACGCTCAAGGCGCCCAGCGCGAGACGCACGCCTTGCGCCAACGCCGATTCGCGTGGAAATATGGAACGGTCGTCCTGTCTTTTCATGTGCATTGCATCTCTCCCCGATGGTGTATGTCTGATTTTTGTCATGATTTTTATACTGCCTTGCGCTGCCTGGATACTGCTTTCCGGGGCCCCGGCACGCCATGCTCGCCGCCATACAGATAGGCGGCAATGACTTCGCTCAGGCGGGCCGCTTTTTCAACGTTCTTCTTGTTCGATACCATCAGCGCCACGGCCAGCGCCTCGATCATGGCCAGCGCCGTGCTGGCGCTGCTGGGCAGGACAGGATGCGTGCTTTGCGCATACAGCGCGTGATCGGCCAGTTCGGCGAGGGGGGATGCTGGAGAGTCGGTGAGCGCCACGATGCAGGCGCCGCGGTCGCGCGCGAAGCTGGCCAGGCCGATGCAGTCGAGCGTGTAGCGGGGGAACGAGATCACCACCAGCACGTCTTGCCCCGTCAGCTTGACCAGGTGTCCGGCCGCCACTTCCGAACCGCCGATGCCCACCACTTCCACCACATGCGGGCAAAACGGCTGCAGATGCTGCACCAGCATGCCCGCCAGGTTGGCCGACAAGCCAAAACCCATCACATACACTACCTTGGCGCGCGTCAGGCGCCGCACCACGGCCTGCATGGCCGGCGGCGACAGGGCATCGGACGTGGCGGCGATGTTCGCGGCCGCATACTCCAGGCTTTCCGTGATGGGTGATGTGGCGCGCGCACGCCGTTCTATCGTGCGGCGCAATTTGTCGACTGGCTGCAACAGCGATTGCAGGGTTTCGGCCATGGCGCTGCGCATGGCCGAATAATTCTTCTGGCCGATGTCGCGCGCAAAGCGGCTGATGGTCGCCGTCGATACCTGGCAGCTATCGGCCAGTTCCTCGATGCCCAGCGCCGTCACGCGCATTTGGTTGCGCAGCAGGTAATCGGCGATCTGCCGCTGCGAGGCCGAGCCGCTGGCCAGCACGTACATCAGCGCTTGCCCCAGCGGCGATTGCGCGAAGGCGGCATCGGGCGACGACAGGACGGCGGCCACTGGCGTGCGGGCGCTGTTACGGGCAGGACTGGCGGATGATTTCATATCACTGGCGGCCTGTGTTCTTGTGCATGGCGAATGAAGGATAAAAAGGCGAAAACGGGTCGTTGGAACTTACTCTACTCATATCAAAAAGAAAACTCAACAAATATTTGTAAAAGGATTTTCATTGATTTACTTCGTGAAAATAATGCTACATAATCGACCGAAATCCATCAACCGCGCCCCGTTTTGGGGCGAATTCACCATGCAAGTACAACAGCATCCCATCTCCAGCGCGCACGCCAGCGTATCTTGCCAGTTGAGCAGCTTTCACTTTGGTACGGCGGCGGCCGGCAGCCGCAGCGGCAAGAAGGTGTATATCCAGGCAGCGCTGCACGCGGACGAAGTGCCGGGCATGCTGGTATCGCAATTCCTGCGCCGCGAACTTCTGGCGCTGGAGGCGGCGGGCAAGATCCACGGCGAAGTGATCCTGGTGCCGGCCGCCAATCCCATCGGCCTGGCGCAAGCCATCCATGGCGCGCCGTTTGGCCGCTTCGACCTGACCACGGGCATCAACTTCAACCGCGCCTACCGCCACGTGGCAGATGAATTGAAAACCACGCTCGATGGCCTGCTGGGACAGGATGCGCAAGCCAACGTAGCGCTGATACGCGAGCATGCGCGCGCCGCCGTCGCCGCCTGGCGGCCGGGCACGGACGCGGAAACACTGAAAAAAACCTTGCTGGGCATGGCAATCGATGCCGACATCGTGCTCGACCTGCATTGCGATAACGAAGCGGCACTGCACATCTATACAGGCACGCCGCTGGCGGCGCAGATCGCGCCCCTGTCCGCACTGCTGGGCGCGCGTGCCGTGCTGCTGGAACTGGCTGCCGGGGAAGAGCCTTTCGACGAAGCCTGCAGCCGCCTGTGGTGGGATCTGGACGCGCACTTCCAGGGACGCTATCCAATCCCCGCCGCCTGCCTGTCGACCACCGTCGAATTGCGCGGCGAAGTGGAAGTGAGCTACGCCCTGGCAGAGCGCGATGCCACTGCCTTGCTGCGCTTTCTTGCCATCGAGGGCGTGCTGGAGATAGCCGGTGCCGGCGACGACCTGCCCGCACCGCAATGCGAACCAACGCCGCTGGCCGGCGTGGAGCCGATCCTCGCGCCGCACCACGGCGTACTGGTGTATCTGCGCGAAATGGGCGACGTGCTGGCCGCCGGCGATGCAATAGCCGACTTGATCGATCCCGTCAGCGGCGAGACGACGACCTTGCGTTGCACGGTCGCCGGTGTCTTCTTTGCGCGCAGCGCCCACCGCCACGTCCTGCGCGGCATGAACGTCGGCAAGGTCGCCGGCGCCATCGCCTTCCGCGGCGGCAGCCTGCTGAGCCAATGACGCCATGAGAAAATTCAAGCTCCCCAACACCTTCGTCCTGCTGTGCGGCATCCTGGCCATGATCGCCCTGGCGACATGGCTGGTGCCGGGCGGGAAATTCGATACGCAACTGGTCAATGGCAAGCAGCTGATCATCCCCGGCACGTTTCACTACGTGGACAACAAGCCGCAGGGACTGGCTGCGCTGATGATGGCGCCCATCAAGGGCTTCGTCGACGCCAGCCTGATCATCGGCTTCGTGCTGATCGTCGGCGGCGCCTTCGCCGTGCTGCAAAAGACGGAAGCCTTCGACTCGCTGATCAAGGCCATCGCCAAGGCGCATACCAGTTCGCGCTTCGTGCGCGCGGCCATCATTCCCGTCTTCTTCACCATGTTTTCACTGGGTGGCGCCACCTTCGGCATGAACGAGGAAGCGATTCCCTTCATCCTGATCTTCGTGCCGCTTGCCCTGGCCCTGGGCTATGACACCATCACGGGCGTATCGATTCCCTTCATCGGCTCGCAGGTGGGCTTTTCCGCCGCCTTCCTGAACCCGTTCAACGTCGGCATCGCGCAGGGAATCGCCGGCGTGCCGATCTTTTCCGGCATCGGCTACCGCCTGATCGTGTGGGCCATCGCCACGGCGGTCAGCATCGTGTTTTTGATGTGGTACGCGGCGCGCATCAAGCGACATCCGGAAAAAAGCCCGACCTATCTGCTCGACATCGAAAAACGCAGCGAACACTCGATGGACCTGGACAGCTTTGCCGGCATGACGCGCACGCACCGTGCCGTGCTGTGGATTTTCATGGCGACCTTGCTGACGATGGTCGTCGGCGTCGTCAAGTACGACTGGTTCATCGATGAAATCGCCGCCCTGTTCCTGGTGATGGCCATCGTCGTCGGTCTGGTCGGCCGGCTCGACATGGACAGCCTGGTGGCGTCTTTCGTGCAGGGCGCGCGCGACATGGTGAGCGTGGCGCTGGTCATCGCGCTGGCGCGCGGCACCATGATCCTGGCGCGCGACGCGCAGATTATCGACACCATGCTGCATGCATTGACGCCCCTGGTGGCCTCGTCAAGCCCAGTCTTTGCAGCGCAAAAGATGTTCTTCATGCAGTCGGTAATCAATTTCTTCATCCATTCCGGCAGCGGCCAGGCCGCGCTGACCATGCCCATCATGGCGCCGCTGGCCGACCTGGTGGGCGTGACGCGCCAGACGGCCATTCTTGCCTTCCAGTTCGGCGAATTCACCACGCCGATGATTCCCACCTCCGGCATCACCGTCGGCGTGCTGGCGCTGGCGCGCGTGCCGTGGATTACCTGGGCCAAGTGGATGATCCCGTTGCAGCTGATCTATCTGGTGCTCGCGCTGCTGCTATTGATTCCCCCCTGCCTGATGCATTGGCAGTAAAGAAGGCCACGGCGATGCACAGTCGCCGTGGCTTTTTTGCGCCCGACGCTCAAGGTAATCAATCAACGCTGGTAGATGTCCGGCACATAGCGTTCCATCAGCGTTTCCGGGCGCAGCGGCGCCGTAAAACCGTAACGCGCGTACAGCGTATGCGCCGTGCTGGTGGCCAGCATGAAACGGCGCAAGCCCTGCAAGTCGGGATGGGCCATCACGGCGTCCATCAGGCGCTTGCTGTAGCCGCGGCCGCGGTACTCTTCCAGTACATACACGTCGACCAGATAGGCAAACGTGGCGTAGTCGCTGACCACGCGGGCAAACGCCACCTGGCGGCCGTCAAGCGTGCCGCCGAAACACAGCGAACGGTCGATGGCGCGCTGTACGGTAGCCAGCGGGATGCCGATGGCCCATGTCGATTGCGTGCTGAGAAAATGGTGGATGTCCGGAACGTCGAGTTCCGCCTTGTCGGTACTGATCATCAAAGCTGACATTGTGCAGGCCTTGCTATCGTTGAAAACACGATCATCGGTCTTTTTTCTGCTGCTGTCACCTGGGCTGGAAATAACCGGGGGGCGCCGCCCGTTCTGACTGTCCATGTACGGTACTGCTGTGTGCTACTGATATTTTTCGTACTAGCTGCATTGCATCGCCACTCTTACAGGGCGGCTTTTTCTTCTGCGCTCAGGCGCTTGGCGCTGACATACACGGTGTGCATGGTGGCTTGATCGGCGCTGGCGTGGATGGTGGCTGGCGCAGCGCGGAACTTCGGCACGGCGGCGGTGGCCAGACTGGTGGCGGCGGCGATGGCGACGATGGCAACGAAGATGGCTTCCATGTTTTTAGCGATGTTCATGATATTTTCCTTGAGGTTGAGGGGTGTTGCTGTTTGTCCTGCGATGATTGAACTGTAGGCCGATCACCGCTGAACTGCCATCGGATTGCGACAAAACGCACGATTTGCGGGACAGAATACAAAAAGCCCGGATGGAACGCGCAACAGCGCCCGTACCGTGGCATTTGATGCTTGCCAGCCCCATTACTGGCCATTTCAGCGCCCTGCAAGCCCCTAAAAGCACTACCGCAGGCCAACCTTGTTTATAATCGCCCTACACTAAAGGACTTCTTTCATGACTGATCAATTCTCCAAAAAGGGCGAAGCCTGGTCGGCCCGGTTTTCCGAACCGGTCTCGGACCTCGTCAAGCGCTACACAGCTTCTGTATTTTTTGACAAGCGCCTGGCGCTGTTCGACATCGAAGGTTCGCTGGCCCATGCGGAAATGCTGCATGCGCAAGCCATCATCAGCGCGGCCGACTACGCGGAAATCCAGCGCGGCATGGCGCAAATCTCGCAGGAAATCGCCGCTGGCCAGTTCGAATGGCTGCTGGACCTGGAAGATGTCCACCTGAATATTGAAAAGCGCCTGACCGAACTGGTAGGCGATGCGGGCAAGCGATTGCACACGGGCCGTTCGCGCAACGACCAGGTGGCCACCGATATCCGCCTGTACGTACGTTCTGCCATCGACGACATCACCACCCTGTTGGCGACGTTCCGCAGCGCACTGACGGACCTGGCAGAGCAGCATGCCGACACCATCATGCCGGGCTTTACCCACATGCAGGTGGCCCAGCCGATTACCTTCGGCCACCACATGCTGGCGTATGTCGAGATGTTCGGCCGCGATGCCGAACGCATGGCCGATTGCCGCAAGCGCGTCAACCGCCTGCCGCTGGGCGCAGCCGCCCTGGCCGGCACCACCTTCCCCATCGACCGCCTTCGCGTCGCCAAGACGCTGGGCTTCGACGACGTCTGCCACAATTCGCTCGACGCAGTGTCGGACCGTGATTTCGCCATCGAATTCTGCGCCGCTGCCTCCGTGCTGATGATGCACGTGTCGCGCATGGCCGAGGAACTGGTGATCTGGATGAGTCCACGCATCGGCTTCATCGACATCGCCGACCGCTTCTGCACTGGCTCGTCGATCATGCCGCAAAAGAAGAACCCGGACGTGCCGGAACTGGCGCGTGGCAAGACAGGCCGTGTGTATGGCCACCTGATTGGCCTGCTGACCCTGATGAAAGGCCAGCCGCTGGCCTATAACAAGGATAACCAGGAAGACAAGGAACCGCTGTTCGATACCGTCGACACCGTCATCGACACACTGCGCATCTTCGCCGACATGGCCGGTGGCATCACGGTGAAACCGGAAGCGATGCGCGCGGCAGCCCTGCAAGGTTATGCCACGGCGACCGACCTGGCCGACTACCTGGTCAAGAAGGGCTTGCCGTTCCGCGACGCCCATGAAGCGGTTGCCCTGGCCGTGCGCGCCTGCGTCGATGCCGGTTGCGACCTGGCCGACCTGTCGCTGGAACAGTTGCGCGCGTTTTCCCCGCTGACCGGTGAAGACGTGTTTGAAGTGCTGACCCTGGAAGGCTCCGTTGCCGCGCGCGACCACGTAGGCGGCACCGCGCCACGCCAGGTGCGCGCCGCGATCGCCCGCGTGCGCACGCAGCTGGAAAAATAAACCGCGCTTGCGCGCACAAGCGCCCCGCTGCATCGCTGCAGCGGGGCGTTTTTCATTGCGCGAGGATTGTCGACAACACGGAAAAGGCGGCGTCCGTCTGCGACGCTTCCAGCAGCAAGGTCAGCTGGGCGGATACACACCCACGGTAGCCGTGCCGATGGCACAGCTGACACGCCAAAGGGCGAAGGAGCAGGAATTACGCAGCGCCCTGATCGAGATACCTGTAGCCGTCGATGCCTACAAGCGCGCTTGGGACAATAGACGCATCAAGCTGTCGCTGGGCGCGTCCGGCTATCCGAAAAATCTCGATGAACTGGTCGAGGGTGTGCCCGACCAGTTCAGCGCCGCAAACAGCACTATGCGGACTGGCATTTCATTATCCGCACGACCTCGTGCTGCCCCCGCCCGATGCCGCCGGCGGCGCGCCCTGGCTCCAGCAGAAAGGCGCGAACTGATATCATGCCCGCATTCCAAATCAGCATCGAGCAAAGGAGCAGGCATGAGCATAGGTGGCACTTCCATCGAACAGGCATTGGCATCGCTGTCGGACATGACGGGCGGCATGGTTGCCATCGGCAAGGACGAACACGCGCAACGCATCGCCAAGGCGCAAGCATTCATGCGCGAGCAGGGCATCGCCGCGATCTACCTGAACGCGGGCGCCAACCTCACCTACTTCACGGGCACCAAATGGTATGCCAGCGAACGCATGGTGGGCGCCATCCTGCCGGCCAGCGGCGAGATCGAATACATCGCTCCCGCCTTCGAGGAAAGCACCTTGCAAGGCTTCATGCTCATCGAGGGCATGGTCAATTGCTGGGAAGAGCACGAGAGCCCGTACCAGCTGTTCGTCGACGTGCTGGCGCGCATGGGGATTGCCCAGGATGCGGACGCGCCGCCGCGCGTGGGCATCTGCGAAAGCGCCGCCTTCTTCATCTATGACGGCATCCGGCCGCTGGCACCCGGCTACGCGCTGGAAAATGCGCGTGCCGTCACCGCGTACTGCCGCAGCCGCAAGTCACAGGCCGAAATCGCCCTGATGCAGCGCGTGATGGACATGACCCTGGCCGTGCACGTGGCCACGGCCAGCATGCTGTACGAAGGCATCACGACGGTGGAAGTGGAAGAATTCATCCAGCGCGCGCACCGCAAGGTGGGAGCACCCCGCTCGTATTTTTGCATCGTGCTGTTCGGCGAAGCGACGGCCTATCCGCATGGCGTAAACTACGTGCAGACACTGAAGGCAGGCGACACGGTACTGATCGACACGGGTTGCCAGGTAATGAATTACATCTCCGACATCACGCGCACCTATGTGTTTGGCGCCATCAGCGAACGCCAGCGCAGCGTGTGGAACAGCGAAAAGGCGGCGCAGGCAGCGGCATTCGCCGCCGCCCTGCTGGGCGTGCCCTGCGGCGACGTGGACCGCGCCGCGCGCGTCTCGCTGGAGGCCGACGGCTTTGGCCCCGGCTACAAGCTGCCGGGACTGCCGCACCGCACGGGCCACGGCATCGGCCTCGATATCCACGAATGGCCTTACCTGGTGGGCAATGACACGACGCCGCTCGACGTGGGCATGTGCTTCTCGAACGAGCCGATGATCTGCATCCCCGGCGAATTCGGCATCCGCCACGAAGACCATTTCTACATGACGGAAAACGGTCCGCGCTGGTTCACCGAACCGGCACACAGCATCGACGATCCGTTCGGCTTGCGGACTTAAGCCGCCTTCGTCAACGCCAGCCGCCGTGCCGCCGGCACGGTAGCGATCGGCGCCAGGCTGCCCTGTGTCAGCTTGAACACGGCCAGCGCCGTGCCCAGTTGCACGGCCTGTTCCTGCAGCGATTCGGCGGCCGCCGACGCTTCTTCCACCAGCGCGGAATTTTGCTGCGTCATCTGATCCATGCTGCCGATGGCCACGCCGATGTCGCCGATGCCTGCGCTTTGCGCCTGACTGGCGGCACTGATCTCGGCCATGATGTCGGCCACTTTTTTCACGGAATCGACGATCTGCCCCATGGTCAGCCCAGCCTCGTCGACCAGTTTCGAACCGACATTCACCTTTGCCACCGAATCGCCGATCAATTGCTTGATCTCGCGCGCTGCTGCCGCACTGCGCTGCGCCAGGTTGCGCACCTCAGATGCCACCACGGCAAAGCCGCGCCCCTGCTCTCCCGCGCGAGCCGCTTCCACGGCCGCATTCAAGGCCAGGATATTCGTCTGGAAGGCGATGCCGTCGATGACGCCGATGATGTCGACGATGCGCCTGGATGAATCGTTGATCTCACCCATGGTGGTAACCACCTGGCTGACTACCTGCCCGCCTTTGACCGCCACCACGGATGCCGACACGACCAGTTCATGCGCCTGCCCCGCATTGGCGGCGTTGTCGCGCACAGTACTTGTGAGGCTGTCCATGCTGCGCGCCGTCTGGTCCAGACTGCCCGCCTGCGACTCCGTACGCGCGGCCAGATCCGCGTTGCCCTGGGCGATTTCCGCGCTGGCCACCTGGATGGTTTCGGCCGACGCCTTGATACCGGACACCATGCCGGCCAGCCGGCCGCGCATCTCCTTCAGCGCCGCCAGCAGGCTGGCCTGGTCGCCCGCCTCGGTCACGATCTGCATCGAGAGGTCGCCGTCGGCCACGGCGCGCGCGATCTGGCGCGCATATTCAGGCTCGCCGCCGAGCTGCTGCCAGATGGCACGCACGACGAAATGTGATACGGCCACCAGGCAGACGATGACGGCCAGCGCCACGGCAATGCTGGTATTGAGGGCATTGCGCACATTGGCCGCGCTGCGTTCGATGCCCTGTTTGAACTGCGTCTGCGCCTGCTCATTGGTCTTCGCCAGGTCCGTATTGAGCACGGCCAGCGCACCCTGCATGCGCGCCACGGTCGCTTGCGGGTCACCCTCTTCCATTTCCAGCATGATGCGCGCCGCGCTCAGTGCCGGCGCATAATAGGCATCGAATTCCTTTGCCAGGCGCTGGCCCTGCTCGCGCTGCCCGGGGATCGCCACAAAGTCGGCCAGCTTGGCACGCAGCTTGACCGCCTGGCCGCCGACTTGCCCGATACGCTCCTTGTCGCCTTCGCTGACGGCATCGCGCAGGGCGTCGCCGACGGCAGCCACGTCCAGGGTCAGCGACTTGGCCATGTCGAGCACGGGATAGTCGGCGCTCTCGGTGGCGTGGATGGAATTGAGCGTGGCCGTGGACAGATAGGCGCTGACAGCCAGCCCCAGCCCGAAAATCACGGCCGAGATGACAGGCAGCGCCCATATCTTGCGTTTGATGCTCATTGCTGTCTCCTGATTTTTGATGAATTATCGGGCCGCCGCATGGCGCGCGGCCCGAGCGGGCTTTATGGCGCCGTCAGCACAACTTTCACGGTGCCGTCGACGGCACTCTTTTCGATATAGCCGATAGCTTTCGGATCGGCCGCCACGGCCTTCTTCACGTCAGCGCTATTGGCCACTTCCTTTGGCAAAGTCGCCTTGCCCGTGAACACCAGCTTGGACCAAAGGGCCTTCGCCTGCGACGGCTCCTTGTCCGTCACCTTCTTGTAGAACTCGGCGCGCACAGGGGCGCTTTCCGGCTGATCGATCGGCGTCATGGCTGTCGATTTTCCGAGAAAGAATTGTGCCACCTGTTCATTCGTCATCGCACCGGCAGCACTCTTCGAATTGACCACAACGACTACTTCAGCCATGGCAGGAACGGCAACCGACAGCGCCAGCAAGGCAGCCACATTCACAATAAATGGTTTCATGCGGCGCTCCTTAAAAAACGAAATCGATGGCGGCGGCAGCCACCGTGACTGGGCCATGGAAGCCAGGCTTGGCTTGCACGAAGAGACCTGGGCCATTCTTCGGCTTGATGCGGTCGATCTGCACTTTCAGCGCAGCCGAACGGTGGAAGTCCCAGCGCACACCGATGCTGTCCGTCGATTGCTCCAGCTGATTGCGCATAGTGGCCAGCGCGTCGACGCCTGCCGACAGGGCGCGCAAGGTCGGCGTGCAGGCGGCAGGATAACCGGCAGGGCAGGCGGCCGGCACGGTGTTGCTCACGCGGCCATCGGCCTTCAGGCTGGCGTGGCTGTAATACGGAAGGAAGGCACCGATGCGGTAGCCTCCCATCACGTACCACGAGGTGCTGTCGCTGACATAGCTGTCCGTCTTGCGCTTCGCATATTCGGACTGCACCAGGACATTGTTCCAGTCCAGGCCCAGGCCCACGGAGGTAAATGACGCCTTCTTGTCCTTGACTTCCAGCGCATCGGCCAGGGCGCCCAACTGGGAGATCCGATAACCACGACCGGCCGCGCGCAAGCTGCCCATCAAGGTATTCAGGCTGGGCGAATCGTTGATCGTCAGCTTGGTCTCGGCACGGCCGAAACGCACAGTAACGGGGCCATGTTCGGCCACTACGTTGAGGGCGACGATGGACTTGCCTTCCACCTGCACGGTCGAATCGGGCCCTGTCGCCAGGGTCGCCTTGGTGCGGCCCTGCGCCAACTGCGTAGTGATGCTGGTGTCGCCCGCGCTGAACTGGTAGGTGCCGTCGATGCCGTCGATGCTGTTCAGGGGCACCTGCGAATACATTTCGCCCGGTGGGCGCAGCATGGTGTTGGTATAGCCCACGTTACGGTAATCGGAAATCATGAAGACGGGCAGACCCATGCGGCCAACGCGCACACTGAAGCTGTCCGACACCTTGGCCTTGGCGAAGGCCCACGCCAGTTCAGCGCCGAAATCATCCTCGCCATCCTTGCGCGCCAGTCCCTGCACGGTGGCCGAGAGCCAAGGATTGACGGTGACATTGGCCTGCAGACCCAGGTTGGAATCGACGCCCGTACGGGCAGTGCGGCCCGCGCCGGCAGCCTGGTTCGGACGCGCAAACTGCGCCTTGTCCGTATCGGCCATGGTCAGCGCGGCCGTGCCGTAACCGCTGATCTTGACGGTGGGACCACTGGCCTCGTCGGCGTAGGCGTGGCTGATGGCCAGGGGCATGGCCAACAGGAAAATCAGGACGTGTTTATTCATAGTAATCAAATACCCGTAGCGGTGAACATTAATCGTGGAGTGGACTCGAGGTCGACGGCTCACCGGCCGTAAAAGGCCGGGTCCGTTTTTTCGCGCCGCCATCGCCTAGGGCGTGCATGGCAGCGTGACCAGTGAGTAAAACCATGCTACAGAGAAAAGGTTTTACGTTGGAAAGTTTTCTTGAGGCAATGAGCGAATTCGCCCGTTTTCATGAAAAAAGCACGCCTTCTAGAGGGGTTTATCTAAATAGCACGCCGTGCAAAACCACACTTTCGCCAGACTTTTCATACACTTATGGATAGTTCAGCCGGTACAAAGTCTTGGCGCCCTGCCAAGCGTGCCAGTGTGCTTCTCAGGCCGTCAAGCGCACGCCGGCGGCGCCGGCAAGGGGCCGAACAGCGCCTCCAATGACAGGCCGATGGCCAGCAAACGGCTGTCGCTGGCCAGCGGTCCGTCGACCTCCATCCCCACCGGTAAACCTGCAGCCGTCAAACCCGCAGGCAGGGACAAACCGGGAAGGCCCGCGTTGCTGGCCGGGTCCGTATTGCGGATCAGGGTGGTAAACGCGTCGCCAGGCGCACCGTCCGCCACCGCGATGACCGACGAACCCTGCACGCCATCAATGGCCACGGCGCACACGGGCGTCGTCGGAAAAAAAATGGCATCCAGGCGGTGGCGCGCAAAATGGTCGCGGTACAGCGCCTGCAAACGGGGCCGCTGCACCTGCACGGCATCGGGATACGCGGCACCAAACGCGTCGCCCAGGATGGCGCCAAACGCGTGCCGCACATCGGGGCTGGCCACTTGCGCGGCGATATCGTCCAGCGTGATTTGCGCGCCGCTGGCGGCCAGGTAGGCGGGAATCGCCTGGCGCGGCTCATGCAGCGCCAGCGGGAACGACACCTTGCCGTTCACCGCCATCACGTCTTCCATGCCGATATCGACCAGCACCACGCCCGCCTGCGCCAGCGTCTCCCTGGCTTGCGCCATCACGGCCGCCACGTCGGCGTCCAGCGGCTGCCAGAAAGCGGCCGGCACGCCGAAACGCAAACCGGCCAGCGGCTCCGGCGATGGCACGGGAAGGCCGGACAGCACGCTGTCGAGCAGAGCCACGTCGGCCACCGTACGCGCCATCGGGCCCACCGTGTCGCGCGTGTGGCTGATGGGGACCGTGCCGCTGGAATCGTAGCGGCGCTGTATGCCGCCATCGCCCACGGACGGGCGCAAGCCAACGATGCCGCACAAGGCGGCCGGCACCCGCGTGGAGCCGCCCGTATCCGTGCCCAGGCCTGCCGGCGCGATGCGCGCGGCGATCGCCGCCGCCGTGCCGCCGGAAGAGCCACCGGGGATGCGCGCGCTGTCATACGGGTTTTTCACGTGGCCGGCGAAACTGGAAAAATTCGTGCTGGTGGCGCCAAACGCCAGTTCATGCATGTTCGCCTTGCCCAGGATAATGGCGCCCGCGTCCAGCAGGCGCTGCACGCTGGGCGCGTTCACGGCCGGATGCCAGTCGCGCAAGGCCGGCGTGCCGGCGGTCGTCGGCATGCCGCGCGCGTCGATATTGTCTTTTACAACGATGGGCAAGCCGGCCAGCGGCGGCAAGGCGTGGCCCGCCGCGCGCGCCGCATCGACCTGCGCGGCGGCTTCCAGCGCGGACGCCGCATTGAGCGTGATCAGGCTGTTCAAGCCGGCTTGCGCGCGGGCCTGCGCCAGCAGGGTATGCATGTAGTCGACGGCGCCCAGGCTGCCATTGGCGATGGCGGCAACGGCATCGCTGGCGCTCAGGGCCAATTGCGCCTGCACGGCGATGGAAGGTTGATCGTCTGCCTTGCTCATGATGTATCTCCAAAAAAAATGCGCCGCCCTAGCGTACATCGCAGGCGGCGCCGGTCAAACCTGTCCTGCCAACGTGGCTTACTCGCGCTTGGAGACCAGGGTCAGGATGTCGTAGCTGGCCACCAGTTCCTCATTCTGGTTGGTCACCTGCACGTCCCAAGCGACCACGCCCTGGCCCACGCCAAACACGTCCTTGCGGTTACGGTCGACTTTGCGCTTGCAGGTCAGGCGGGCGCGGATGGTGTCGCCGATGGCGACGGGCGCGACAAAACGCAAATTATCCAGGCCATAATTGGCCAGCACGGGGCCGACGCCAGGCGAGACGAACAGACCGGCGGCGGCCGACAGCACGAAGTAGCCGTGGGCGATGCGCTTGCCGAACTGCGATTCCTTTGCAGCGATTTCGTCGAAGTGCATGTAGAAGAAATCGCCCGAGATGCCGCCGAAGGCGACGATGTCCGCTTCGCTGACGGTGCGGCGGTGCGTGAGCAGCGAGTCGCCCGTCTTCAGGTCCTCGAAGTGCTTGCGGAACGGGTGGATCGGGCTTTCGTTGACATCCGCGCCGCGCACGTATTCACCGGTGATCGCCGCCAGCATGGTCGGCGAGCCTTGCACCGCCGCCCGTTGCAGGTAATGGCGCACGGCGCGCACGCCGCCCAGTTCCTCGCCGCCGCCCGCGCGGCCTGGGCCGCCGTGCTTCAGTTGCGGCAAGGGCGAGCCATGGCCCGTCGAATCGACGGAGGCCACGCGCTCGAGCACATGCACGCGGCCATGCGTGGCCGCCACGTGCGGCACCACGCGCGCAGCGATCTTCGGATCGCGCGTCACCAGGGTACTCACCAGGCTGCCCTTGCCGCGCGCGGCCAGGGCCAGCGCCTCGTCGATATCCTTGTAGCCCATCATGGTGCTGACGGGGCCGAACGCTTCCACGTCATGCACGGCATCGTTGCCGAAAGCGTCGCGGCACAGCAGCAGGGTCGGCGAGAAGAAGCTGCCATCCTGTGCCCCATCACCCAGGGGACTGAAGCCGTCGGCCGCGCCGAACACCACTTCGTTCCCTTGCGACAGCGTGGCGACCCGTTCCGCCACGTCGTTCTGCTGCTCTTTCGATGCCAGCGCGCCCATGCGCACGCCTTCGATGGACGGGTCGCCCACCACCACCTTGGCCAGGCGCTCGCGCAGGCGCGTGCCGACGGCGTCCATCAGGTGCTCGGGCACGATGATGCGGCGAATCGCCGTGCACTTCTGGCCCGACTTGCCCGTCATTTCGCGTACGACTTCCTTGACGAACAGGTCGAATTCCACGTCGTCGGGCGTGACGTCTGGCGCCAGGATGGCGCAGTTGAGCGAATCGGCTTCGCCGTTGAAGGGCACGGACTGGGCGATCAGGTTCGGATTCGTGCGCAGCTTGGCGGCAGTGGCGGCCGATCCCGTGAACGTGACGAAGTCCTGTCCATTCAGGCGGTCCAGCAAGTCGCCCGTGGAGCCGATCACCAGTTGCAGGCTGCCGGCCGGCAGCAAGCCAGATTCATGCATCATGCGCACGACAGCTTGCGTCAGATAGCTCGTCGCCGTGGCCGGCTTGGCGATGCAGGGCATGGCGGCGAGAAAACTCGGCGCAAATTTTTCCAGCAGACCCCAGATGGGGAAGTTGAAGGCGTTGATGTGCACGGCCAGGCCGCCGCGCGGCACCAGGATGTGCGTGCCGGCGAAACCGCCCTTCTTGCCCAGCGCGATGGCCGGGCCTTCATGCAGCACGTTCGACGACGGCAGCTCGTTGCTGCCCATGCTGGCGTAGGCGAACAGCGTGCCCGTGCCGCCTTCGATATCGACCCAGCTATCTGCGCGCGTGGCGCCCGACAGGTGCGAGATCGCATACAGCTCTTCCTTGCGCTCGACCAGGTACAGGGCCAGCGCCTTCAGGCGCGCGGCGCGCTGCTGGAAGTCCAGCGCCATCAGGCCCGGCACGCCCGTCTTGCGGGCATACGTGACGGCTTCGTCGAAGTCGATCTTCTCGGCATGCGTGTGATAGATGACGCGGTTGTTCAAGGCGCTGTGCAGGGGCACGGCGGCGCTTTCGCCCAGCCAGCGGCCGGCGATCAGGCTTTGCAGGGTGGATATTTGAGCCATGTGGTTTCTCCGTAAAACGAGGGTGTTGGTGACGTTGGTGTGGTGTCGGATTACGCTGGGCGCTGCCCCGCTAATCCGACCTACGCCCATATTGTTTATTGCGCTGCGGCGTTCTTGTGCAAGTGCAGCGGCAATGCGGATTCGAAATTGAGACGCTGGCGGTTCGCCTCGACTTCCGTCAGGGCTTCCACTTCGCGCATCGTCTGCATCGAGCGTACGGCCAGTTCGTGGTACTGGCCCGTGCCCGAACTCTTCCATTTGATTTCATCGTCGGTGAGCGACCGTATCACCTTGGCTGGCGTGCCGACCACCATGCTGCGCGGCGCAACGATCATGCCCGCCTTGACGAAACTCATGGCGGCGACGATGGATTCCTCGCCAATGATGGCGTTATCCATCACCACGGCGTTCATGCCGACCAGCGCGTTGCGGCCGATGCGGCAGCCGTGCAGCACGGCGCCGTGACCGATATGTCCGTCGACTTCGACTACCGTGTCGCAGCCGGGGAAGCCGTGCATGACGCAGGTGTCCTGCAGATTCGCGCCCTCTTCCAGGATCAGGCGGCCGAAGTCGCCGCGGATCGAGGCCAGCGGGCCGATGTAGCAGCGCGGCCCGACGATCACGTCGCCAATCAGTACAGCCGACGGGTGCACATAGGCGCTGGGGTGGACGACGGGGGTGACGCCGTTGATTTCGTAGACTTTGACCATGTTGCTCTCCAAAACATTATTGCCGGCCGTAGCGGCTGATGTCGGATTACGCGCAAGCGCTAATCCGACCTACGTCTTCACATACCCAAGTAGGCGCTTTGTACCTGCTCGTTAAGCAGTAACTCGGGACCGGGACCGGACAGCGTGATGGCGCCCGTCTCGATCACATAGCCCACGTCGGCGATCGACAGGGCGGCGTGCGCGTTCTGCTCGACGAGGAAGATGGTGATGCCCTGGTCGCGCAGTTCGGCCACGATGCGGAAGATTTCCGCGATCAGCAAGGGTGCCAGGCCCATGCTCGGTTCGTCGAGCAACAGCAGTTGTGGACGGCCCATCAGTGCGCGCGCCATGGCCAGCATCTGCTGCTGCCCGCCCGATAAGGTCCCGGCCAGCAGCAGCCGCTTTTCCTTCAAAATCGGGAACAGGCCATACATGCGCTCCATGTCACCCGCCACGTCCTGTGCGGGGCGTGTAAAAGCGCCCAGGCGCAGATTGTCTTCCACCGTCATGGGGCCGAACACTTGCCGCCCTTCCGGCACTTGGCAAATGCCGGCGCGCACGCGCCTGTCGGCGCTCATGCGGCTGACGTCCTGACCGGCGAAGGCGATGCTGCCGGCGCTGATCGGCTGCACGCCGGAAATCGCCCGCAGCAGGGTCGTCTTGCCGGCGCCATTCGCGCCCACCAGCGCCACCAGTTGCCCTTGGCGCACCTGCAGGTCGATGCCGTGCAGGGCCTGAATGCGGCCATAGTGGCTGGTCAAGCCCTTGATATCGAGCACCAGCGGCGTCTGATGTTTTTCCTGATTTTTTTCGTACTTCATGCAGCCACTCCCAGATACGCCGCCACCACATCGGGATTGGCGCGCACTTCGGCGGCGGTCCCTTCGGCCAGCTTCTTGCCATAGTCGAGCACCAGGATATGGTCCGACAGGTTCATCACCAGTTTCATGTCATGCTCGACCAGCACCACCGTCACGCCCGATTGCGCCACCTTGCGTATCAAGGCTTCGATCTCGCCCGTCTCCGTATGGTTCAGGCCAGCGGCCGGTTCATCGAGCAGCAGCACCTTCGGCTTGGCCGCCAGTGCGCGGGCGATTTCCAGGCGCTTTAATGCGCCATACGACATCTGACCCGCCTCGTCGTCAATATGCCGGCCCACGCCGACAAACTCCATCAGGCCCGCCGCCTCGTCGCGGCATACCGCATCGGCACGGCGTACGGACGGCAAACGCAGCATGGAAGCGAACAGGTTCTGGTTCAAGCGCAGGTGCGCGCCCACCATCACATTGGCTATGGCCGTCATGTTCATGCACACCTGCAGATTCTGGAAGGTGCGGCTCATGCCGCGCCGCGCCAGCGCATCGGGCGGCATGGCAGCCACGTTCTCGCCATTCAGCAAAATCTCGCCCTTGGTCGGCGTGTACACGCCCGTAATCAAATTGAACAAGGTCGTCTTGCCGGCGCCATTCGGCCCGATCACGGAGTGGATATTGCCTTCCTTGACGGTGAAGCTCACGTCCTGCACCGCGTGCACGCCGCCAAAGCTCTTGCTCAGACTATTAATCGTCAGCATTTCACACCTCCTGTGCCGATGGTTTTGCCGTGCCTTCGTCGGCTTTGGGTGCCTGCGGCACCCCTGCCCGCTTGCGCGAACGGCTGGCCAGGCTGGGTACGAGACCTTTCGGCATGAAAATCATGGTCGCCATCAGGATCACGCCGAACACCACCGTTTCCCAGCCTTCAAAACTGGATAGCAGTTGCGGCAGGATCGTCAGCAGGGCCGCACCGATGATGGAACCGAAGATCGATGCCATGCCGCCCACCACCACCATCGTCACCAGCTCGATCGAGTGGAAGAAGCCGGCCAGGTTGGGGGTGATAAAACCGATGTAGTGGGCGCTGATGCTGCCTGCAATACTGGCAATGACTGCCGACAGCACGAACACGCGCACCTTGAAGCGGGTCGTGTCGACACCGACCACGCGTGCCGCCACTTCCGAGCCGTGAATCGCCTGCAGCGCGCGCCCGACGGGCGAATCGATCAGGTTCAGTGCCAGCCACGTGACCAGCAACAGCAGCACGGCGCACACCAGGTACCACGATTTTTCACCGGCGATTTCCAGGCCGGCGACACTGAAGGCGGAGACGCCGATGCCGTCCGGGCCGCCCGTCCACTGCGTTTCGTTGTTGATGACGATGGAAATGATGATGCCCAGGCCCAGGGTCGCCATGGCCAGGGTATGGCCCTTGAGCTTCAGGACGGGACGCGCCAGCAGCAGGGCCAGCAGACCCGTGGCGACGGCACCCGCCGCCAGGGCAGCTAACGGGGGCCAGCTGTAGTGCGTGGTCAGCACGGCCGACGCGTACGCACCCAGGCCATAGAAACCCGCGTGGCCCAGGCTGATCTGGCCTGTGTAGCCCATCAGGAGATTCAGGCCGATGACGACGATGGCGTTGAGCGCAATGCGGATCGCCACGTCATAGTAGAACGCGTTGGTGAGGAACAGCGGCAAGATGGCCAGCACCAGAGCCAGCACCAGCAAGCCACCGTGACGCGAGCGGGTAAAGAATGTTGGCAACCGCGTCTTCATACACGCTCCGAATTTTTAGCACCAAACAAGCCTTGCGGCAGGAAGAACAGAATCAACAGGATCAGCACGAAAGGCACGGCGTCCTTGTAGGCCGAGGAGATGTAGCCGGCCGTCATGGCTTCAGCGATGCCGAGAATGAGGCCACCGGCAATTGCACCCACGCCACCGCCAAGGCCACCAAGTACGGCGGCGACAAAACCTTTCAGACCCAGCATGATGCCCGCGTCATACGAGGTGTAGGTGATCGGTGCGACCAGAATACCGCCAGCCGCGCCCAGCAAGGCTGACAAGCCGAACGAAAACAGCAGTACCTTGCGCGTGTTGATGCCCACCAGTTGCGCGGCCAGCTTGTTGTGCGATGTGGCCAGCATGGCCTTGCCCATCAGCGTGCGGCCAAAGAACCAGCCCAGCACCAGCACGATGACGACGGTGACACCCAGCACCCACAGGCTTTGCGGCAGCAGGCTGGCGCCCAGGAATTCGATCGGCGCGTCGCCGGAAAAGGCTGGCAATGTATGCGTATCCTTGCCCAGCCAGATTTGCACCAGGCCACGCAGCACCAGCGAGGCGCCGATGGTAATGATCAGCAGGGTGATGACCTGCGCATTTTGCGCCGGTTCGATCACGGCTTTTTCCATCAACAGGCCAACCAGGCCCGTGGCGATGACGGCCAGGATGATGGCCAGCGGCAGCGGCACGCCAGCGGCGGACATCACGGCGGCCAGCATCCCGCCCAGCATGATGAATTCGCCTTGCGCGAAGTTGATCACGCCGCTGGTGTTGTAGATGATGGTGAAGCCCAGCGCCGCCAGCGCGTAGGCGGAACCGACCGTCATCCCGGAATACAGAAATTGTAAAAATTGAGCGACTTCCATGGTGTCTCCATTATGTTCGGCTATGCGCGGGCCGCCTTCGAGGACGGCCTCGCGCAGGTACTTCCGGCTTACATTATTTCGACAATTGCCATTCGCCGTTCTTCACTTCCACCATGCGGAACGCCGACAGGTCCAGGCCCATGTGGTCTTTGGCCGACATGTTGAAGACACCGGTGGTGCCCACAAAACCCTTGGTCTGTTCCAGCGCCGTGCGCACTTTTTCGCGGTCCGTTCCCCCTGCGCGCTTGATGGCATCCACCGACAGGTTCAGGGCATCGAGCGCATAGCCGCCAAAGGTCGACGGATCGATCTTGTAGCGCTCTTTATACGTCTTGTCGTAGCCAACCACGATGGCCTTTTGCGCGTCGCTGTCCGGCAGCATGGCGCCGATCAGCAGGGCCGGCGTTGGCAGACGCACGCCTTCGGCAGCCTTGCCCGACAGTTTCAGATACTCGTCCGATGCCACGCCGTGCGACTGATACAGCGGCAGTGCGGCCATGCCCAGCTGGCCATAGTTCTTGGTCACGACCGCAGGGCCCTGGCCCAGTCCAAAGACGAATACGGCTTGCACGCCAGCCGTGTTCTTGATGCGCGTGAGCTGCGCCGTGATGTCCGTATCTTTCGGTCCATAGGTTTCATCGGCCACCAGCGTGATGCCATATTTCGAGGCGACGATCTGCGATTCCTTGCGGCCCGAGGCGCCGAAGCCGCTCGTTTCCGACAGCAGGCCTACCTTGCTGATGCCGCGCTTTTTCATGTCTTCGAACACCTTCTCGGCAGCCATGCGGTCCGTATGCGGCGTCTTGAACACCCATTTCTTGACCGGATCGATAATGACTACAGCGCCCGCCAGCGAGATGAACGGCATGCTGGCGCGCTCCACCAGTGGCGCCATCGCCATCGTCGCACCCGTGGTGGTGCCACCAATCAGCACATCGACCTTGTCCGACTCGATCAGGCGCTTGGTAAAACCGTTGGCCTTGGCCGCGTCGCTGCCATCATCGTAGTGCACCAGTTCCAGCTTGCGTCCCAGCACACCGCCTGCCGCATTGATCTTCTCGATATACAGCTGCAGGGTTTTCAGCTCCGGATCGCCCAGAAAGGCGGCAGGTCCCGTGACGGACAGCACGGAACCGATCTTGATGTTATCGGCCGCATACGCGCCCGCAGCGGACATCGCCAGCACACCGGCGATCAGGGTTTTCTTGAAAATATTGGCAATCATTGTGGTCTCCACCAGGTTGGCACTACGGTCAATGTATTGTTGGCGCTTTTTTACAAGCCTGCGCCTTTTTTGTTTTTACTTTGTTATACGCGTTCAATTACTACAGCAATACCCTGCCCCACGCCGATGCACATGGTGCACAACGCATAGCGCCCGCCCGTGCGTTCCAGCTGGTTCAGGGCCGCCATCACCAGGCGCGCGCCCGATGCGCCCAGCGGATGGCCGATGGCAATCGCGCCGCCATTCGGGTTCACGTGGGCCGCGTCGTCAGCCAGGCCCAGGTCGCGCGTGACGGCCAGTGCCTGGGCCGCAAACGCCTCATTGAGCTCGATGACATCCATCTGCTCGATGGTCAATCCTGTCTGCGCCAGCACCTTGCGCGAGGCTGGCGAGGGTCCAAAGCCCATGATGCGCGGCGCCAGACCGGCCGTGGCCATGCCCAGCACTTTTGCGCGCGGCGTCAATTTGTATTTATCCACGGCGGCGGCGGACGCCAGCAGGATGGCGCAGGCGCCGTCGTTCAGGCCCGAGGCATTGCCGGCCGTGACCGTGCCATCCGGCTTGACCACGCCCTTGAGCTTTGCCAGCATGTCCAGCGAAGTATCGGGACGCGGATGTTCATCCATCGTCACCATCTTCGGCTCGCCTTTTTTCTGCGGCACGGCAACAGGCACGATTTCGCGCTCGAAGACGCCAGCCGCGTTAGCGGCGGCCCAGCGCTGCTGGCTGCGCAAGGCCAGCGCATCCTGGTCGGTGCGGCTGATGCCAAATTCCACGGCCACGTTTTCCGCCGTTTCCGGCATGGTATCGATGCCGTACTGCGCCTTCATCTTGCCGTTGACGAAGCGCCAGCCCAGGGTCGTGTCTTCAATTTTCGCAGCGCGCGAGAATGCGCTGTCAGCCTTGCCCATCACGAAAGGCGCGCGCGTCATGCTTTCCACGCCGCCGGCGATGATCAGTTCCGCCTCGCCCGCCTTGATGGAGCGAGCGGCCATGCCGACGGCGTCCAGGCTGGAGCCGCACAGGCGATTGATGGTATTGGCGGGTACGGAGGCAGGCAAGCCAGCCAGCAGCGCGGCCATGCGGCCGACGTTGCGGTTGTCCTCGCCCGCCTGGTTGGCGCAGCCATAGAACACATCGTCGATGGCGGACCAGTCGACGGACGGGTTGCGGGCGATCAGCGCGGCGATCGGCAGCGCGCCCAGGTCATCCGCGCGCACGCCGGCCAGGGCACCGCCATAGCGGCCAAAGGGGGTGCGTACGGCGTCACAGATAAAAGCGTCGTTCATGTGTGTTTCCTTGTTCTGGCTATCAGGAGAAAATCTTCGGGCGCTGGTCGACCACGCGGCGGGCCTTGCCCGTCAGGGTGCGTTCGATGCCGGCGGCGGCCACAAGGCGCACGCGCGTGCTCACGCCCACATGCGTCTTGATGCGGTGTTCCAGCTCGCGCGCCAGACCTTCGGTCTCGCTGGCCGAGATGGTGGCAGTGAGATCGATACGCAGCTCGGCGATCACTTCAAGCTTGTCGAGGTGGCCGTCGCGCGTGACCACCAGCTGGTATTGCGGCGCCAGCTTCGGCATCTTCAAAATCAGCTCTTCGATCTGCGTGGGAAAGACGTTCACGCCGCGGATAATCAGCATGTCATCCGAGCGGCCCGTGATCTTGCCAATGCGGCGCATCGAGCGTGAGGTGGGCGGCAGCAAGCGGGTAAGGTCGCGGGTGCGGTAGCGGATAACGGGCAGCGCCTCCTTCGACAGCGAGGTGAAGACCAGTTCGCCCTCTTCGCCATCCGGCAGCACTTCGCCCGTTTCCGGATCGATGATCTCGGGATAAAAATGGTCTTCCCAGATGACGGGACCGTCCTTGCTTTCGATGCATTCGGAAGCCACGCCAGGCCCCATTACTTCGGACAGGCCATAGATGTCGACGGCGTCGATGCCGGCGCGCGCTTCGATTTCCGAACGCATGGCGTCGGTCCACGGCTCGGCACCGAAGATGCCCACCTTCAGTGACGATTCAGCCGGATCGAGACCCTGGCGCGTGAATTCCTCGATGATGTTGAGCATGTACGACGGCGTGACCATGATAATCGATGGCTTGAAATCCTGGATCAGTTGTACCTGCTTTTCCGTCTGGCCACCCGACATCGGGATGACGGTGCAGCCCAGGCGCTCGGCCCCATAGTGCGCACCCAGGCCGCCCGTGAACAGGCCGTAGCCGTAGGAGATATGCACCATGTCGCCCGCGCGGCCACCGCCGGCGCGGATCGAGCGCGCCACCACGTTGGCCCAGGTATCGATGTCGTTCTGCGTGTAGCCAACCACCGTTGCCTTGCCCGTGGTGCCGCTCGACGCGTGGATGCGCACAACTTGCTCGCGCGGCACGGCGAACAGGCCAAACGGGTAATTGTCACGCAAGACTTTTTTATCGGTGAACGGGAATTTCGACAAGTCGGACAGCGACTTCAGGTCGTCCGGATGCACGCCAGCTTCGTCAAAAGCGGCACGGTAATGGGGCACGTTGTCATACGCGTGCTTGAGCGTCCATTTCATGCGTTCAAGCTGCAGCGCCTGCAATTCATCCTTGCTGGCGCGCTCGATCGGCTCGAGGTCATTTGGGGAAGGCGTACGTTGGACCATCATTGTCTCCTAATTGGTTCTTTAACTTTTCAAATCAGCTGCGGCAGTTCGAAGCTGCTCTTGTAACCTCACTTGTCACCTCAGCCGCTAATGACTTCACCCGCCACACGGATCGACTTGCCGCGAAAGAGCGCGATGGCGCGCCCTTCCTGGTTGCTGACCTTGACGTCGTAGACGCCGCTCTTGCCGGCCAGCGCCTGTTCGACCGCGTGCGCCGTCAGCACGTCGCCCTCGCGGCCTGGCGCCAGGTAATCGATGGTGCAGCCGGCGCCCACGGTATTCATGTTGTAGCTGTTGCAGGCAAACGCGAAGGCGCTGTCGGCCAGGGCGAAGATGAAACCGCCGTGGCAGGTCTGGTGTCCGTTGAGCATGTCGGCGCGCACCGTCATCGTCATGCGCGCATGGCCGGGGCCCACCTCGGCCAGGGCGATGCCCATGGCAGCGGTGGCGTTGTCGCGCGACAGCATGGAAGCGGCCGCCGCTTCGGCCAATGCCTGTGCAGTCATGTTGTGATCTTCATTCGGCATGAAACGTCGCTCCAGTGGCAAGTTTGCGGCGCAGCAGCGGCGAAACACGGTAGCGGTCTTCGCCATAGCCATGCGCCAGGTGGTGCAGCACGGTCACGATGTGTTGTATGCCCACCGCATCGGCCCAGGCCAGCGGTCCGCGCGGATAGTTGACGCCCTTCTGCATGGCGATATCGGCGGCAGCCACCGTGCACACGCCCTGGTTGACAGCATCGGCTGCCTCGTTGGCCAGCATGGCGACCGTGCGCATGACAGCCAGGCCAGGCACGTCGTCCAGGCGCGTGACGATGAAACCGGCCGCCTGGAACAGGCCGACGACGGCCGCATAGGCGGCATCGCTGCACTGGTCGGCACGCGCCACGGCGATGCGTTTTGCCCCGGCGTAATCGAGCGCCAGGTCGAACAGCACCGTGTCCGGATGCTGGTTATCGTGCGCGCGCTGGGTGGCGCTGCGCCCATCGGTCAGATAAATCGCGGCGCCATGGCAATGCAGGGCGGGCGCCTCGTCGTGTGTCTGGCCTTCCTGCATCACGCGGCGGCTCACGGTGATGCCCGCCTGCTCCAGGCGCTGCACCAGGCTGCGAATGACGCCGCTGTGGCCACGGCCATCGCCGCCGATGGCCGCCGACAGGGCAACAAATTCCGGCTTCGGCTGCGCGCTTTCCGCCTGCGCCACGGGGGCCGGCGCGCCTTCGTGATACTGGTAAAAGCCACGGCCCGATTTGCGACCCAGGAAACCGGCGTTGACCATTTCCTGCTGCAGCACGGACGGCGTGAAGCGCGGGTCGTTGAAATAGGCGCCGAACACGGATTGGGTAACGGAAAAATTGACGTCGTGGCCGATCAAGTCCATCAACTCGAATGGGCCCATGCGGAAACCGCCCGCTTCGCGCAGAACCGCGTCGATGGTGGCGGGATCGCCTGCCTGCTCGCTCAGCAAACGCCAGCCTTCTGCGTAAAACGGACGGGCGACACGGTTGACGATGAAGCCGGGCGTCGATTTCGCATGCACGGGATTCTTGCCCCAGGCAATCGACGTGTCATACACGGTGGCGGCGACTTGCTCGCTGGTAGCCAGGCCACTGATCACTTCCACCAGCGCCATCAAGGGAACCGGGTTGAAGAAGTGCATGCCGACCAGGCGTTCCGGGCGGCGCAGCTTGGCGGCGATGGCCGTCACGGAAATCGACGAGGTGTTCGTCGCCAGGATGCAGTCGTCGCTGACCACGGCTTCCAGTTCGGCGAACAGGCCGCGCTTGACGTCGAGGTTTTCCACGATGGCTTCCACTACCAGCGCGGCATCTGCAACGTCGGCCAGGCTGCCGGCCGCCTGCAGGCGCGCCGTGGCGGCGGCCGCTTCGTCCACCGTCATGCGGCCCTTTTCCGCCAGCTTTGCGTACATCTTGCCAATATCGAGCAATGCCTTGCTCACAGCTTCCGCGCGCGTGTCGTACAGTTTTACCCGGTAACCGGCAGCCGCCGCCACCTGTGCGATACCGGCGCCCATGGCGCCGCTGCCGATGACGGCGACGATACTGTTGTTTGCCAATGCGGTCATATCAGTGTCCCTTGAATTGCGGTGCGCGCTTTTCCATGAAGGCTGCCACGCCTTCGCGGTAATCGTCGCTGTTACCGAGTTCGCTCATCATGCGCGCTTCCAGCGCCAGCTGCTGCGGCAGGGTATTGGCGCCGCTGGCGGCCAGCGCCTGCTTGGTGAACGCCAAGCCCTTGGTCGGCGCCGTGGAAAAGTGCACGGCCAGCTTGCGCGTTTCCTCCAGCAGTTGGGCATCCTCGACGCATTTCCAGATCAGGCCCCAGTCTTCCGCTTTTTCCGCCGTCAGTTTTTCACCGAGCATGGCCAGGCCGATGGCGCGCGCGGAACCGATCAAGCGTGGCAGGAAGAAAGTGCCGCCCGTATCGGGAATCAGGCCCAGCTTGCAGAACACTTCCACGAAACTGGCCGACTTGCCAGCGATGACGATGTCGCAGGCCAGCGCCAGGTTGGCGCCCGCGCCGGCGGCGACGCCATTGACGGCGCAAATCACGGGCATCGGCAGTGCTTTCAAGGCCAGCACCAGCGGCGCATAGTTCTTTTCCACCGACTCGCCCAGGTCCACGCCCTTCGAACCTGGTTCGACGGCGCGGTCGGACAAATCCTGGCCTGCGCAAAATCCGCGCCCCGCGCCCGTCAGCACGAAGACACGCACGGAGCCGTCGGCGTTTACTTTCGCAATCGCATCGCGTACTTCCTCGTGCATGGCCTGGGTAAAGCTGTTGAGCTTGTCGGGACGATTCAGGGTCAGCGTGGCGATGCCCTGCTCGATGGTGAAGAGGATATTCTGGTAGCTCATGGCGTCTCGTTTTTTTAATGGGTACGGCGGGGCGCGTGCCCTGCGCCGGCTTTACTCTGCCTGGTCGAAGTCGACCACGACCTTGTCGGTGAGCGGGAAACTCTGACAGCTGAGGACGAAGCCGCGCGCTACTTCATAGTCTTCCAGCGCGTAGTTGACGTCCATTTCGACCTTGCCATCGAGGATCTTGCAGCGGCAGGTCGAGCATACGCCGCCCTTGCACGAGTAGCGCATGTCGATGCCATGGCGCAGGCCCGCATCGAGGATCGATTCCTTGTCCTTGTCCATCGTGAAGGAGGTGTGGTTGCCATCCATGATGACGGTCACTTCCGTTTCCTGCACGGCGCCCGCGTCGAGCTGGGCGCGCGGCTTGTGGGCGTTTTTCGGGATGCTGGCGGCGAACAGTTCAATCTTGATGTTCTGCTTCGGCATGCCGGCCGCCTGCAGGGCGGCGGAGACGCCCAGCATCATGTCTTCCGGGCCGCAGATGAAGGCGTTGTCGTAATCTTCGACCTTGATCCAGTGCTGCAGGAATTGTTCGCATTTTTCCTGCGTGATGCGGCCATTGAACAATTCGATGTCCTGCTGCTCGCGGCTCATCACGTACACCAGGTTCAAACGCTCCAGGTACACATCCTTCAAATCCGTCAATTCTTCCTTGAAGATGACGGACGACGAAGCGCGGTTGCCGTAGAACAGGGTGAAGCGGCTCAATGGTTCCGTCAGCAGGGTCGTCTTGATGATGGAGAGAATGGGCGTGATGCCGCTGCCGGCTGCGAACGCCAGGTAGTGCTTGCGGTTGACGCAGTCGAGCGGCACGTTGAAGTGCCCCATGGGCGGCATCACCTCGATGGTGGCGCCAGCCTTCAAGGTGTCGTTCGCCCAGGTGGAAAAAGCGCCGCCCGGCGTGCGCTTGATGGCCACACGCAGAGTGCCATCCTGCACCGCAGAACAGATGGAATACGAGCGGCGCACGTCTTCCGCATTGATATTGGCGCGCAGGGTCAGGTGCTGACCCTGCTGGAAGCGGAACTGCTGCTGCAGGTCGGCTGGCACGTCGAAAGTGACGGCGATGGTGTCGCGCGTTTCATTGCGCACGTTCGCCACGGACAGCGGATAAAATTTACTCATGCTTCATCTCCAGTTTCTTCGGAACGTGTGCCTGTTTTTTTTAGTGGCACTTGAAGTAGTCAAACGGTTCGCGGCAAGCCAGGCATTTGTACAGGGCCTTGCAGGGCGTGGAGCCGAACTGGCTGGTCAGCTGCGTGTGCGCGGAACCGCAATTCGGGCAGATCACCTCCAGCGTCGGCATGGGCTGGCGCTTGACACCCCCCTTCAAGCCGCTGATGTCGATCACCTGCTGCTGCGGCGGGGCGATGCCATAGCCTTTCAGCTTGGCCTTGCCCGCCTCGCTCATCCAGTCCGTGGTCCAGGCGGGCGCCAGCTGGTTCACCAGTGTCACCTTGGCCACGCCATGGCTGCGCAAGGCATCCGTGACGGCATCGGCGATTACCTGCATGGCCGGGCAGCCCGAATAGGTGGGCGTGATCGTCACGATGCACTCGTCGCTGCTGACCACGTCGACGGCGCGTACGATGCCCAGGTCCACCACCGAAATGACGGGAATTTCCGGGTCCGGCACGTCGCCCAGCCAGGCCCAGACCTGGGCGGCTTCCAGCGCTGCCGCGGGCGCGTTCATTACCACTCCGCCCCGGGATAGGCGCGCTGCAGGAATTGCATCTCGGCCAGGATGAATCCCAGGTATTCCGTGTGCGTGCCCTGCTTGCCGCCCTTTTGCATCCAGGCGTCGGGCGCCGGCATGGTCAAGGTGGCTTCGTCGAAAATCTCGGCCACGTGTTCGAGGAAGGCCTGGCGCAACACGTCCGATGGCGGTGCGATGCCGTTGGCAAGCATGGCCTGGTCGACGGCGTCGTACTTGAACATCTCGCCCGTGTACATCCACAGTTTGTCGGCCGCCGCCTGCGTCTTGGCATGGCTGTCCGCCGTACCGTCGCCGAGACGCACGATCAGGTCACCGCTGCGGCGCAGGTGATAGGTCACTTCCTTGATCGACTTCTGCGCCACTTCGACGATGCGTGGATCACTGCATTTCGCCAGTTCCAGCAGCTGGAAGTAGTGCCAGGTATCGAAGAAGAACTGGCGCATCATGGTGTCGGCGTAATTGCCGTTCGGCTGCTCCAGCAGCAAACAATTCTTGAAGTCGTGGGCATCGCGCAAAAAGGCGATGTCATCTTCGTCGCGACCCGCGTTTTCCAGTTCGGCCGCATAGCTGAACCACAAACGCGTCTGGCCCAGGAGGTCGAGCGCCACATTGGTCAGCGCCATGTCCTCTTCCAGCGCGGGACCCTTGCCGCACAGCTGCGACAACTGCTGGCTGAGAATCAGGGCATTGTCGCCCAGGCGCAAGAGGTAATTGACTTTGTCATCCATTGCAAGCGCTCCCATCACAGGTTCTTGACTTCTTCCGGCATCGGGAAGAAGGTGGGATGGCGGTACACCTTGCTGTTCGACGGCTCGAACAGGGCACCCTTGTCGCCGGGGCTGCTGGCCACGATGTCGGCCGCGCGCACCACCCAGATGCTTACGCCTTCATTGCGGCGCGTGTAGACGTCGCGCGCATGGTTGACCGCCATGGTGGCGTCGGAGGCGTGCAGGCTGCCCACATGCTTGTGCGCCAGGCCGTGCTGGCTGCGGATGAAAACTTCCCACAATGGCCATTCTTTGCTCATGTTGCTCTCCCCTATCTGTCTTATGTATTTACGCTGCCGCTTTGACTGCGGCTTGTTTGTCTGCATACGCGAGCAAGGCATCGCGGAACCATGCACCGTCTTCATACGCCTTGACCCGCGTTTGCAGGCGCTCGCGGTTGCACGGGCCATTGCCCTTCAGGACATTGTTGAACTCGGACCAGTCGATTTCGCCAAATTCATAGTGGCCCGTCTCCGCATTGAACTTCAGGTCGGGATCGGGCACGGTCAAGCCCAGGTACTCGATTTGCGGCACGGTCTGGTCGACCATGCGCTGGCGCAATTCATCATTCGAGAACAGCTTGATGCGCCATTGCGCCGATTGGGCGCTGTTGACGGAGGCGGCGTCGGACGGACCGAACATCATCAAGGACGGCCACCACCAGCGGTTCAGCGCATCCTGTGCCATGGCTTTCTGTTCTGGCGTGCCCTTGCACAGTGACATCATGATGTCGTAGCCCTGGCGGGCATGGAATGATTCTTCCTTGCAGACGCGGATCATGGCACGGGCATACGGGCCATACGAGCAGCGGCAGAGGGGAATCTGGTTGATGATGGCAGAGCCGTCGACCAGCCAGCCGATGGCGCCCATGTCGGCCCACGACAGGGTGGGATAGTTAAAGATGCTGGAATACTTGGCTTTGCCCGAGTGCAAGGCAGCAAGCAGATCGTCGCGCGACACGCCCAGGGTTTCGGCAGCGCTGTACAGGTACAGGCCGTGACCCGCTTCATCCTGAATCTTCGCCAGCAGGATGGACTTGCGTTTCAAGGTCGGTGCGCGCGTGACCCAGTTACCTTCGGGCAATTGACCGACGATTTCCGAATGCGCATGCTGCGAAATCTGGCGGATCAGGGTCTTGCGGTAAGCGTCCGGCATCCAGTCCTTGGCTTCGATCTTGATGCCTTCGTCGATACGCGCCTGAAAAGCGCGCTCTTCCGCCCCCATGTCATCGATGGAACGGACGTTCTTGAGGCCGGTTTCAACCATTTGTGCGTACATGATCTGTCTCCCATGTCTTGATTTTGCGCAGCAATGCGGTGCGATGAACAGATAATACGATACAAAAAACGATTTGCATACACTTGATGTGAGTCATTTTAAAAATTCGTATCTTGTGCGGCTTTTTTGTGCGTATGATATTGCTGATGAGAAAACACTGCGAAGTGCCACCAGCGCTTCCTGCAAATTATTGACGCGCTACCCGCACAGCCAAGTAAACTGCTGCTTTTATTGAATCGACCGCAACACGGCCAGACCGGAACCACATGAAGAACACCCGCTGCACGGCATGGATAGCCGATTTCCTGGAAAGCGACCCACCGCGCTCGAAGTCCCTGGTGATGACCATTTTTGGCGACGCCATCGTGCCGCGCGGCGGCGCCATCTGGCTGGGCAGTCTGATCGACCTGCTGGCACCATTTGGCGTAAATGACCGCCTGCTGCGCACCAGCGTGTTCCGCCTTGCGCAGGAGGGCTGGCTCAGCTCGCAGCGCGACGGCCGCCGTAGCGCCTATACGATACGCCCGGAGGCGCTGGTCCGCTTTGAGCGCGCTTATCGCCGCATCTATGCGCCACTGGTCGTGCACTGGGATGGCAGCTGGACCCTGGTGATCGGGCCGGCCGGAAGCATCGGCGCCGCCGAGCGGGGGGCGCTGCGCAAGGAATTATTGTGGGCTGGCTATGGATTGATCTCTCCCGGCATCTTTGGCCATCCGGCCAGCAACTCGGAGGCGCTGGAAGACATCCTCGTGCGCAACGACGTACAAGGCAAGCTGTATGTCTGCCACACTACGGAGTTGCCGGATGTCAGCACACGGCCCCTGCGCGACATGGTGGGAGAATGCTGGGACTTGTCGGAAGTGATGGCCGGCTACGAAAAATTCATCGCCAGCTTCCAGCCGCTGCTGACCCTGCTACAAGAAGAGCCCGTGTTCGATGCCGAGCAAGCCTTCGTCATCCGCTCGCTGTTGACGCACGCCTACCGCCGCGTGCAGTTACACGATCCGCAACTGCCCGTTGAACTGCTGCCCGAACCGTGGCCCGGCACGCAAGCCTATGCGCTGGCGCGCGACCTGTACCGCCTCACCTATGCGGCGGCCGAAGACCATATCCTGGCCACATTACGGCGCGAGGATGAGCACGCGCCAGACGTGGAGCCCTGGTTCTACGAACGTTTCGGCGGCCTGAACACCTGACAAAACGTCCATGGCGGCGTTGCAGGGCCTGGGCGTACGTTCGTACTGCCTGCGGCCCCGCGCCTTGCCCTGAACATTTTTCAGGCGTTCAGCAAGCGTCGTTATCAAACTTTCATTACTTGGCGACGACCTGCTTGGCCCCCGCCAACAAATCCTGCCCCAGCTTTTCCAGCGCATTGGCCTGCACCAGCATGGTGTCGAGAATGGCGGCATTGAAGGTGAATTCGGCCGGTGTCGTATAGCCGGGAAAACGCAGGATGCGCAGCAATTCCTGCAAGGTCGTTCCCTTGCCCAGGTGCGCCAGGGCGTCGCTGAGGGCGCTGACTTTCTTTTCCAGTTCGCGTAAATGTTTGCCGTTGTCATCCATGATGCTCTCCCCGTGTTGGAGCTTCCACCTTAGCCAAGTACATCCGTCATCGTTTGCGCCAGCACAAAGGCCACCGCAAAACAGGTATCATCGCGCCATTGCACACGATGCAAAACCCATACGTTTTTATCAGGAACACTCATGACCATTAAAATCAGCCAGCAATTCGACGCCGGCGCGATCGAGGTGCTGCGCGCCGACGATGCCCAATCCATCGAGCTGAACATCCGCAAGGATTCCCACGCCGACATCACGCAGTGGTTTTATTTCCGCCTGCAAGGCGCGCAAGGCGAAGCGTGCACGATCCGCTTCATGAATGCAGGCAAGTCGGCTTACCCGGACGGCTGGAAAGACTACCAGGCCGTGGCCAGCTATGACCGCGAAACCTGGTTCCGCGTGCCAACCAGCTTTGACGGCACGGTGATGACCATCGAACACACGCCGGAAGAGGAAAGCGTGTATTACGCCTACTTCGAACCGTACCCATGGGACCGCCACCTGGCCCTGATCGACAGCGCGCAAGCATCGCCGCTGGTACGCTTGATCGACCTAGGCAGCACCGTGGAAGGCCGTGACATGAATCTGCTGGTGGTCGGCGACGCCGATGCCGAGAAAAAAGTCTGGGTCATCGCGCGCCAGCATCCAGGTGAAACGATGGCAGAATGGTTTGTCGAAGGCATGCTTGAAGCATTGCTGGACCAGGCCAATCCCTTTGCCCGCCAGTGCCTGCAAGATGCCGTCTTCTACGTGGTGCCGAACATGAACCCGGACGGTTCCGTGCATGGCAACCTGCGCACCAACGCGGCCGGCGCCAACCTGAACCGCGAATGGATGACGCCGACGATGGAACGCAGCCCGGAAGTGTTCCTGGTGAAACAGAAAATGCATGAAATCGGCTGCGATCTGTTCCTCGACGTGCATGGCGACGAAGGCTTGCCTTACGTCTTCGTCGCCGGCAGCGATGCGCTGGAGAATTTCACGCCGGCACAAAAAGCCGAGCAAGACCGCTTCATCGCCGACTTCAAGGTGGCCAGTCCCGACTTCCAGGATGAGCACGGCTATGAAGACGGCCCGTTCACGCCGGAAGTGCTGACCATGGGTTCGCCCCACATCACGCACGCCTTCGGTTGCCTGTCGCTGACCCTGGAATTGCCGTTCAAGGACAATGCCAACGATCCCGACGCGCAAACGGGTTGGAGCGGCGCGCGCAGCGCCGCCCTGGGCGCCGCCGTCTTGCAGCCTATTCTGGCCAGCCTGCGCGCCTGAGCGCTTGCAGCGAACCGGCCCGCAAGGGCTGGCGTCCTGCCTGTTTGACACCATGCCCCGCACGCCGGGGTATTTTTATGCCAGCGCGCAACGCGCGGCTTGCGTTGCGGATAAAACGTATTTTTATACGAACGTCTTGCCTGTTGGAAATTATCGTTCTACACTCAATCATCGAATCAGAGCATGCCGGCATGCGTGCTCCTGCAACAATAATATGCCGGATGACAAGGCACCCTCTCCTCCCCGGCATGCACGCCCACGGCATCTGCGTGGCATCACGGCCCCATACCTGCCGAGCTAGCTTTCAGTACCACAACGTTTCCGTATCAGCAGCACCTCCCATGAGGCCGGCGCTGACCTGACCACACGATGTTTGTCTTTAGCTCAGGATGGATTGCATATGTCGAATCTCAAAATCAGTACCCGCCTGGGCCTCAGTTTCGGCTTGATCATCGTCCTGCTTGCCATGGTGGCCTTTGTTTCCGTCAGCCGCATCCGCAACATCAATGCATCGACAGATAAAATCCTCAATGACCGCTATGTCAAGGTCATGCTGTCAAATACGATCCAGTCCGAGATCAATATCCAGGCCCGCCTGCTAAGCAATGCCATCATCGGCGCCAACGATGCCGACGAAGTCAGCAGTGCCCTGGGCAAGATTCAGGCGTCGGCAAAAAAGAACGTGGAACTGCTGGCGCGCCTGAAAACCCTGATCAACACGCCCAAGGGCCAGGAACTGTTCCAGGCCGTGATGACCAGCCGCGAAAGCTATGCCAGGACGCGCGATGCGAATATCAAACTGCTGCAAGAGGGCAAAACCGAAACGGCAGGCATCTTCCTGCTGACGCAGCTGCGCTATCCACAAGAGAAATTCCTGACGGCGCTGGCGGCCATGGCCGGCTTCCAGGAGTCGCTGATGGCAGCCGAAGGCAAGCAAGCCCTCGTCGACGGGCGCCTGGCCATCATCCTGACCCTGTCCCTGTCCCTTGCCGCGACGGCGATCGCCATCGCGCTGGCCATCCTGATCAGCCGCTCCATCAGCCGGCCCATCGGCGAAGCCGTCAAGGTGGCCCAACGGGTCGCGTCCGGCGACTTGTCGGGCAGCATCGACGCGCGCGGCACCGATGAAACAGGCATGCTGCTGCGCGCCCTGAAAGAGATGAACGACAATTTGCAAGGCATCGTGGCCCGCGTGCGCCATGGCACGGATGCCATCGCCCATGGCTCGCGTGAAATCGCCTCCGGCAATATGGACTTGTCTTCGCGCACGGAGCAGCAAGCCAGTTCGCTGGAAGAAACGGCATCGTCGATGGAAGAATTGACGTCGACCGTCAAGCAGAATGGCGAAAACGCACGCCAGGCCAACCAGATGGCGCAATCGGCCTCAAGCGTGGCCAGCAAAGGCGGCCAGGTGGTGGCGAAAGTGATCACGACCATGGAGTCGATCAATGCCTCGTCGAAGAAAATCGTCGACATCATCAGCGTCATCGACGGCATTGCCTTCCAGACCAATATCCTGGCCCTGAACGCGGCAGTGGAAGCGGCCAGGGCGGGAGAGCAGGGCCGTGGCTTTGCCGTGGTGGCCACGGAAGTGCGCAACCTGGCTCACCGCTCAGCCTCCGCCGCCAAGGAAATCAAGATCCTCATCGACGATTCCGTACACCAGGTCAATCTGGGCAGCACCCTGGTGAACCAGGCGGGCAGCACCATGGAAGAGATCGTAAGCAGCGTGCGGCGCGTCACGGACATCATGGCCGAGATCACGTCCGCCAGCAACGAGCAGGAAGCGGGCATCGAGCAGATCAACCAAGCCATCACGGAAATGGACGCCGTGACACAGCAAAATGCCGCCCTCGTGGAAGAAGCGGCGGCCGCGTCCGAAGCGCTGCAGGATCAAGCCGGCATCCTGGCCGAAGCCGTCAGCGTGTTCAAGCTCGACGGCATGCAAGCGCTGCCGCCGGTTCAGGTTCCAGCCATCCGCGCGCCAGCCAAGCCTGCCGCCGCACCACGCGTCACGGCCACTGCCGCACCCGCCAGGAAATCAGGCAAGGCGGTCGCACTGGCCGCGGTCGCCGAGACCGAGTGGGAAGAGTATTGAGACCATCTCAAACCAAACTCAGCCCTTGGCCAGCTTGCGCAGGGCATCGACCAAGCTGTCCAGATGCGACTCGGGCGTAAAGATGCCCGGCGTGACGCGCACGCACGCGCCGCTGGCCAGACCGTCGCGCGGCACGGCAAAGATGCCGTGGTCCTGTACCAGCTTTTTCGACAGGGCATAACTGTCGGCCACGCTGGTCTTGCCTTGTAACCGGAACGAGGCGATGGCGCTCGTCAGGCGCGGATCGGATGACGCCAGCACGTCGATGCCATCGATGCCACGTGCCGCTTCGACCCAGCGGTTGCGCAGCAGCCGTAGCCGCGCCTGCTTGTTGGCCACACCTATGTGCGCGTGCAAGTCCAGCGCCGTCGGCAGACTCAGGTAGGCGGCGAAATTCACCGTGCCCGTATGCACGCGGGTGCGGATATCGTCGCCCGCCTTTCCCCCCCGCGGTTCCCCCATGTACGGATCGATATCGGCCAACCTGCCCCGCTTGATGTAGGCAGCGCCCACACCCACGGGCGCGCCTATCCATTTGTGCAAGTTGATGCCGGCAAAGTCCGCCTGCAAATCGGGGATCGTCATGTCCAGCTGGCCAAAGCCATGCGCCGTGTCGACGATCACATCAATGCCCCGTGCGCGCGCCAGGTGGCTGATCTCGGCCACGGGCATGACCATGCCGTTGCGGTGATTGACATGCGTGAGCAGCATCAATTTCAGCTTCGGATGACGTTCCATGGCGGCAACATAGACAGCAACGACATTGTCATGCGTAAATGGTTCCGGAATGGCAATCGATACCACCTGGGCGCCGCGCCGTTGCTGCAGCCAGCGCGTGACGGTGATCATATTGTCGTAATCGATATCCGCGAATAGCACCGCATCGCCCGGCTGCAAGCGGTTGTAGCCGGCGATCAAGACTTGCAGCGCTTCCGTGGCGCCCCGCGTCAACACGATTTCATCGATGCCCACGCCCAGCGCCATGGCTGCCGCCGCGCGGGCCGCCTCAAAATCGGCCGGAAAGCGCATGCGCGCATACCAGGCGTTGTCGCGGTTGACCATGCTCAATTGCTGCTCGTAATGACGCAGCACGGGCCTGGCCATCGAGCCCCAGAAGGCATTGTCCAGTTGCACGATGGCATCGGTGGTGTCGTATTGCGCGGCCACGGCCTGCCAGTAAGCCTGGTTGCCGGCCAGGGATTCCGGCGTGGTGCCGGCTGGCACCGCTGGCAATGGCGGCAAGGGTGGAGACAGGGCGGCGGACGCTGCCGCAGCCGATCCGGCGCCCGCCGTCAAGGGCAGCGCCACCGCCAGCGAACCGGCGCGCAACAAGGCGCGGCGTTGTGGATTCATCATCATCCCCCCTTAAAATTTCACTTTGTACTCGACGTACAGATTACGGCCGTCCGTGTCGTACGGCGCATTGCGCGAATAGATCAGACCGCGGCTGGCCTGGAAGCTTGCTTCATCAGGATACTTGTCCAGCACGTTGTCGATACCCAAGCGCACCGACTGCTTGTCGCTGATCTTGTAGCTGGCCGCCAGGTCGAGAAATTGCATGGCGCCAAAACGCTGGAAGATATCGCCCGTCGCGTTGCCGGAATTGTCCGTCCACGCACCGTAGTAGCGTACGCGGGCCAGGGTATTCCAGTTGCCCAGGTCATAGTTGCCGCTGATGGTGGCTTTCTGGCGCGGCAGGCGCTCTTCAAACACTTGCCGCTGGGCCGAATTAGTCACCAGGCTGGACTTGCCGCCATCGACCTTGGTGGTGTTGTAGTTGTAGGCCAAGGTCAGGTTCAGCTTGCCGTCGCCGATACGGCTCAGGTGGCTGCCGACGATATCGATGCCGCGCGTGGTGGTGTCGAAGTCGTTCGTGAAATAGCTGACCGAAGTGTAACGCAAGGGGTTGGCCACGCCAGCGGGAACGGCAAACGAAGCGGACGTGCTGAAGCGGTCGCTGACCTTGATGTCATACACGTCGACGGAACCGGAAAAGCCGGCCGGCGTCTTCCACGTAAAGCCCAGCGACAGGTTTTTCGATTTTTCCGGCTTCAGCGCCTGCGCACCGAGCAGGATGCCCAGCGGGTCGTTGTTGGCCAGGCGGCCGCTGGTAAACAACAACAGGGTCTTGGTGTCGAGGCCTTGGTTCGTGCTGTTGGTGTTCGACTGGCCGGGCGTTGGCGCGCGGAAACCCGTCGAGTAGGAGCCGCGCAGGGCCAGGTCTTCACTCAGTGCATAGCGGGCCGATAACTTGCCATTGACGGTGCTGCCGAATTCAGAGAAATGTTCGTAGCGGGCTGCACCGCCCAGGCTCAGGGCCTTGGTGAGGGGCACTTCCACGTCCAGGTAGGCTGCATAGCTGTCCTGGCCCCAGCTGCCAGCTTGGCGGTCGCTGAAACCCGGTGCGCCGTTGGCGTTTGCGTCCAGGCCGATGGCGGCGCCCGGCCCGACCGTCCAGGACGCCGCATCGCCCGCCTTCACCCCATACGTTTCATTACGCGCTTCGGCGCCGAATGCGATATTGACCGGCTGCGGCAAGGACGCCACCGGCAATTCATAGTTGAAGTTGGCGTTGAGAATCTTTTCCGCCTGCGACAACTGGCCCAGGTAGAACGACGTCGGGCTGCCCGGCCCCATTGAGGCGTTGATGGAATTGGCCAAGTTATAGTCGATGCGGTTGCGGCCGTAGGAAGCACTCACATCCCAGCCGAAGCGCTCGTTGAAGTGACCGCGCACGCCGGCCACCAGCTGTAAGTCATCCTGGTCGTTCGAATAGCTGGGGCTGAAGCCGAGCGCATACACACTACGCAAATCCCAGCCGGGGAACAGGCTGCTGGTTTTATACGCGCCCGTGCTGGTGTCGGGATTCCTCCAATTAAAGTCCGAGGTGCCGTCGCTGCGGCTGAACAGGCCGAAACCGTACAGTTCCATCGTGTCGGACAGCGCCATGCTCGCATTGAAGCCGATGCGCTTGCTATCGAGCTCAGGCTGGCCCCAACGCTGCACGGGATTGGGGACCTTCAGTTCCGGATGGGCATTCTGGAAAGCGATGGCGTCGGCTCGCTGGCGCGTGCGCGAGGTGGGGTCGGACTGGGCCAGCGCGCCGAAAATCGTCGCCTTGCCCGTCTCGCCAAACGCAAAGCCCGTCTTCAGGTTGAGCTCATTACCTTTGCCATCGCCTTCCGAATATTGAGAATGGTGCACGGACATCTCCGTACCGGGCGTGTCGTCAAGAATGATGTTGATCACGCCGGCAATCGCGTCGGAGCCATACTGGGCCGAGGCGCCGTCGCGCAGTACTTCGATGCGCTTGATAGCGGACACGGGAATCTGCGCCAGATCCGGCGCCTGCGCGCCGCGCGCGCCCAGCAGAGCGCTGCGGTGGAAGCGCTTGCCGTTAATCAGCACCAGAGTCTGGTCCGGCGACAGGCCGCGCAAGGTAGCGGGACGCACGAACACTTGCCCATCGGCCATCGGCAAGCGCTGCACCACGTACGAGGGTACGAGTTGCGCCAGTACATCGTTCAAGTCCGACGACTCGACGGCGCCGATATCTTCGCGGTTGAACACATCCACGGGCGCCATGGTATCGAACTGCGTGCGATTGCTGCCGCGCGTGCCGGTGACGATCACGGCTTGCGGTACCTCAAGGGTATCGCTGGCAGCAGCTGGTGCGGCGGACGCATCGCCAAGGGCTTGCGCCGGGTTGACGAACAGGGTGTTCATGGCACACAACAGGGCCACCGCGCGGGCGATGCGGGTACGGGAGTAGGTCATGGAGAGTTCACTATGCAGGTTGGATCAACAACGACGCGTTACTGCAAGACTCGCATCTTGCATGAAATATCACGAAGTTCGGCTTACTTACATTAAAAGCATCTAAATTGCGCAAATAACGTCAGATGGCGCCATCATACGAAGCGAATATTTCCGCCGTATGACGATCAAACCGCTGCAAAAAAAAACACAGGGACAAGAAAAAAGGCGCCAGCGGCGCCTTTTGATCAAGAAAAATACATCCGTTCAACCGCCCGCCACCACCATGCTCTCGATGAGGATGGAACCCGTCTCCTTGGTGCCGCGGCGCAGCACATCGGCGCCTACGGCGACGATGTTGCGCAGCATGTCCTTCATGTTGCCGGCGATGGTGATTTCTTCCACCGGGTACTGAATCACGCCATTTTCCACCCAGAAACCGGACGCGCCGCGCGAATAGTCGCCCGTCACGTAATTGGTTCCTTGTCCCATCAGTTCCGTCACCAGCAAACCCGTGCCCAGCTTTTTCAGCATGGCACTAAGATCGTCTGTGGCGGCCGTCTGGCTGGACGTCAGGTACAGATTGTGCGAGCCGCCCGCGTTACCCGTGGTCTGCATGCCCAGCTTGCGGGCCGTATAAGTCGACAGGAAATAGCCTTGCACCACGCCATTCTTGACGACATCGCGGCTGACGGTCTTCACGCCCTCTTCGTCGAACGGGGCCGAACCGACGCCGCCGATCACATGCGGGTCTTCAAAGATCTGCACATGATCCGGCAATACTTGCGTACCCAGGCAATCGTTGAGGAACGTGGATTTGCGGTACAGGGCGCCGCCCGAGGTCGCTTGCACATAGGTACCCAGCAAGCCGGCCGCCAACGGCGCCTCGAACAGGACGGCACAGGTGCGCGTGCCCAGTTTGCGCGCGTTCAGGCGCGACAGGGCGCGCTCGGCGGCGTAGCGGCCGATGGCTTCCGGACTCGACATTTTGGAGGCGTCGCGCACGGACGAATACCAGTCGTCGCGCTGCATCTTCGCCCCCTTGCCGGCGATGGGCGCCACGGACAGGGTGTGGCGAGAGAATGGGTAGCCGCCGATGAAGCCGCGCGAATTGGCAGAGACAAAGTGCGATTGCTGCACGTGCACGCCCGCGCCTTCGCTATTCGTGATGCGCGGGTCGACGGCAAACGCGGCCGCCTCGGCCCGCTGGGCCAGCACGACGGCTTCCTCGGCGGAAATCAACCAGGGATAGAACAGTTGCAAGTCGCGTGGGGACATTTCCAGCATGTCGGCGTCGGCCAGGCCGGCGCAATCGTCTTCGGCCGTGAAACGGGCGATGTTGTAGGCGGCGTCCACCGTGGCGCGCAAGGCGGACGGCGAAAAATCGGAGGTGCTGGCATTGCCGCGCTTCTTGCCGACAAACACGGTCACGCCCATGCCCTTGTCCTTGTTTTGCTCGATCGTCTCGATCTTGCTTTTTCGGACAGAAACGGACAAGCCGCCGCCTTCGCTGACTTCGACGGCTGCGTCGGTGCCGCCCGCTTCCCGCGCAAAAGACAACACATCACGGGCTAGTTGCTGCAATTGCTCTTGACTATGGGTAAATACGGAGTCGTTCATGCGCTGTTTTCTTCGGAAAGCCGCTAAAAAGGTTATCATAGCAGTCGTTTACAGTTTACAGGTGCGGCCTACGCGGCCAATCCCGCCTTATCATGCCAAATCCAAACCGGGGAGCTTGCGGCTTCCAATCTACCGAATTCGAACAGGAATATGAACGTCCTTCGAAGTCGGAACTCAAGCGCCAGATGACCGTCCTGCAAAAGCTGGGCGAAGAACTCGTCAATGAAGCACGTGATCGCGTCAAGCGCGTCCCGATGCCGGAAGACGTGCGCGACGCCATTCTCGAATGCCAGCAGATCAAGGATCACGAAGGCCGCCGCCGCCAGCTGCAATATGTGGGCAAGAAGATGCGCACCCTCGATGAAGAAGAAGTTGCCGCCATCCAACGTACCATCGATAGCTGGAAAGGCTTGTCGAAAGCCGACACGGCTAACATGCACGCGATGGAACGCCGCCGGGACAAACTCTTGACGGATGACAAGGCCCTGACCGTCTTGCTGTCGGAAAACCCGGAACTGGACGTGCAACACCTGCGCACCCTGATCCGCAATGCCCGCAAGGAGCAAGCCGAGAACAAGCCGCCTAAAGCCTACCGTGAAATCTTCCAGATCTTGAAAGAGATCGCCAAGAAGAAAAACAGCGGCAAGAAAGATGCCGACGAAGATGACGTTGAAGGCGAAGACGACGAGTAAAAAACTGGGGTCAGACCCGGCGGGTCTGACCCCGAAAGTAGCTAAAAACCGGGATCAGCCCGGTTTTTTTACGACATAGACAGGTGCCGCATGACCACGATAGAAGACGAATTGATTATCGGCCTCGTGTCGATCTCGGACCGCGCCAGCGGCGGCGTGTATGAAGACCAGGGCATCCCGGCCCTGGAAAGCTGGCTGTCCGCCGCCATCCGCACGCCTTTCCGCCTGGAAAAACGGCTGATCCCGGACGAGCGCTCGCAGATTGAAAACACCCTGATCGACATGGTCGACCTGAGCCACTGCCACCTGATCCTGACGACGGGCGGCACGGGTCCGGCGCGGCGCGACGTGACGCCGGACGCCACGCTCAGCGTCGGGACCAAGGAAATGCCCGGTTTCGGCGAACAGATGCGCCAGATCAGCCTGCAATTCGTGCCGACGGCGATTTTGTCGCGCCAGGTGGCCGTGATCCGCGAGACGCCCGAGCGCGCCGCCCTGATCATGAACTTGCCGGGCCAGCCGAAGGCCATCAAGGAAACCCTGGAGGGACTGAAAGACGCTGACGGAAATCAATTGGTCAACGGCATCTTTGCCGCCGTGCCGTATTGCATAGACCTCATCGGTGGTCCCTACATGGAAACCGACCCGGCCATCTGCAAGGCCTTCCGTCCCAAATCGGCGCTGCGTCCGGCGCAACCTTTACCTGAGGAAAATACATGAGCACCTTGCTGGGAACCATACAACTCGACAGCGCACCGAACCCCACCGTCTCCATCATCTGGATGCACGGCCTGGGCGCCGACGGCAACGACTTCGTGCCACTGGTGAAGGAACTCGATTTGCGCGGCTGTCCTGCCATCCGCTTCATTTTCCCCAGCGCCGGCACCATGCCCGTCACCATCAACAACGGTTATGTGATGCGCGCCTGGTACGACATCCTCGTGAACGACCTCGTGCGCCGCGAAGATGAGAATGGCTTGCGCGCCTCGCAGGCACAGATCGAAGCGCTGATCGCGCGCGAAAAGGCGCGCGGCATTCCTGCCAGCCGCATCATCCTGGCCGGCTTCTCGCAAGGCTGCGCCATGACCTTGCAAACGGGCTTGCGCCATGCGGAACCGCTGGCCGGCCTGATGTGCCTGTCCGGCTATCTGCCGCTGGCCGACAAAACGGCGCTTGAGCGCACGCCGGCAAGCCTGCAGACGCCCATCTTCATGGCGCACGGCACGGCCGACCCCGTGGTGCCGATCGCCCGCGCACAGCAGTCGCGCGACTTGCTCACCGGCATGGGTTACAAGGTGGAGTGGCACGAGTACATGATGCAGCACTCGCTGTGCCAGGAGGAGATCGACGCGATTGGCGCGTGGCTGAAAAAAGTATTGGATTGAAGCAAAACAGGCGCGGTGTGCGCCGCGCCTGTTGTTGTTCGGAACGCCGGGAGCTTAGTTGCTCGCCGGCGTTTTTTCATTCCATATTTTCAACATATCAGGTGACGCTTCCGAGCGGATGCCGTTGTCCGTCAGCACCGATTCCGTCGCTGCCAGCATCTCCTTGCGGGGCACGACGACCATCTCCGCATCGCGCTGCTGGAAGCGGAATGTCAGCAGCTCATCCGTCTGGTCGCGCAGCAAGGCCACCAAGTGCGCCAGGCTGCGCACGCGCACGCCATTGACGGAATCGACGACCGAGAAGAAACGGGTACTGTAGCCATTCATCAGCTTGTGCGGAAAGAACGGCGCGGCAATCACCACCAGTTCTTCGCGCTCGCTATCGGGCGCATCGCCGCGCCGCGTGACCAGCGGATTACCGGCAAACGCCATGCCGCCCAGCATCGCTGGATTGCCATTCGGCGCGGCCATGAATTCCGTGGTGGCGCGCGAAAACACCATGGGTCCGAAAATGAAATAGGACGGATAATTGCCCTGCAGGCTGGCAATGAGCATCGGGTGTGCAGCCGAGACGGGCACCTTGATTTTCAGGGGCGCGCCCTGGCGCACCACCGTCAACGGCAACTGGCCGTCTTTCGCCAGTTGCTGCACCCGGTACTGGAAGCGCACGCGGCTGTTGGCATTCAGCTTGACCATGCCCTGGTTGTCGATAGGAAAATCGCCGATATGCGTGATGACATCCCACTCCTTGAGCGGATAAGCGGCGTCCTTGCTGGCCGGCGTCATCACGACGGCCCCCTCGACACCCTTGGCCAGTTTCAGGTAGGTGCGCAGGGCAGGATTTTCCAGCGTTTGCGTCACGTCGCGCATGGCCGGCTTGCCCCGGGGCGCGCCACTTTCCTGGTCGCGCAGGAACAGCTCGATTTCCTCGTTGGGGATAATGTAGCCGATGTTTTGCGCATTGAGCATGCCGGCAAAGGCCAGGCCGATCATCTTGTCGCCCGCAATCACGGGGCCGCCGCTATTGCCCGGGTTGATGGCCGCATCGATCTGGATGCGCAAGCCGGAAACGGGGAAGTTATAGCGCACGAATTCGATGCGCGAGACAATGCCCTTGGTAATCGACAACGACGTGCCGCCCGTCGGATAGCCATACGCCAGCACGGCATCGCGCACGTCCGGCAAGACATTGGCGCGCGGCACCGCTTTGTGGCTGGCGAAAAAACTGTCGTCGTCGATCTTCAGCAAGGCCAGGTCCATGCCACGCGAAATGGCCAGCACGGTCGCCGGTATCTTGTCGCCCGCGCCGTTGGCCTGGATCTGTACCTGGCTGGCATAGCCGACCACATGCGCATTGGTGAGAATGCGGCGGCCTTCGATGACGACGCCGGAACCCGTCACCTCTTGCGGCGCGGCCTTGCTCCACGGCCTGTACGGATCGGGACCGCGCAGGGTGGAAAACACCTTGACGACGGAATTTTCCAGTGCGGAAGCGCTGGCGGTAGCACCGGTTTCGGCGGCAAGCACACGCACCGTCAACAATGGGCCAAGGACCAACACCAGAAAGGCGCGGCCCATCAGGGTGGAGCACGGACGAGTTTTCATTGAGCTTATTGGCAATGGAAGGGAAGTAAAATTATATATTGAATAATTTCAACTTCATTACACTTTGTCCATCTTTGCTTGAAGAACTCTTCCAATCAGGCGGGCAGGGGCGGCACGCCCAAGGCCGGCACCGCCGTCTGCGCGCCGTTCATGACCATGGCCAGGAAAGTGTAGTAGCCATTGATACCCATCAAGTCCACCACGCCGTGCTCGCCAAACAGGGACAGCGCGCGCGCATACGTGGCATCGCTGACGCGCTTGTTCTGCTGCAACTCGATGCAAAAGTCGTGCACGGCTTGCTCATCTTCTTTCAGGGCAAGGGGAGCGCGGCGCGCGGCAATGGCGTCCACGGCCGCTTGCGCGATGCCGTTCTGCACGGCCAGCGGCGCGTGGATGGCCCACTCGACCTGCTGGTCCCACTGGCGCGCCGTCACCAGGATCGCCAGCTCCGACAGGCGCGTGCCGATGGCGCTGCGGTAGCGCAAATACTCGCCCATGCGCTGCGCCGTTTCCATCAGCTCGGGGCTGCGGATCAGCGGCACGAAGGGGCCGTACAGCGCCCCGCGCGGACCGTCGATGATGGCTTGCGCGGCCACGCGCTGCTGGGCGTCGAGCTGCGTCATAGGCAGCGGCGGCAAGCGGTCGATATCGCTACCGGCCATCAGGCAGTCCAGGCGACCACGTCCTGCTGCTGTTCGCCGAGGCCGGCGATGCCCAGGCGCATGCTGTCGCCCTTTTTCAGGAAACGCTGCGGCTTGCGGCCCTGACCCACGCCCGGCGGCGTGCCCGTGGCGATAACGTCGCCCGGTTCCAGGGTCATGAATTGCGACAGGTAGCTGACGATCTGCGCCACCGTGAAAATCATGGTTTGCGTATTGCCCGTCTGCATGCGCTTGCCATTGACTTCCAGATACAGGTCCAGATCCTGCTCGTCGATGACTTCATCGCGCGTCACCAGCCACGGGCCGACGGGGCCGAAGGTGTCGCAGCCCTTGCCTTTATCCCACTGGCCGCCCCGTTCCAGCTGGAAAGAGCGCTCGGAAATATCGTTGACGACGCAATAGCCAGCCACGTATTTCAGGGCGTCTTCTTCGCTCACGTATTGCGCGCGCGTGCCGATGACCACGCCCAGCTCCACTTCCCAATCCGTCTTTTTCGAGCCTTTTGGCAACACGACATTGTCGTCCGGGCCATTCAGGCAAGTAATTGCCTTCATGAAGACGATGGGTTCGGCCGGAATCGGCATGCCGGACTCGGCTGCGTGATCCGCATAATTGAGGCCGATGCCGATGAATTTACCCACTTTCGCCAGCGGTACGCCGAAGCGGGGATTGCCGCGCACCAGGGGCAAGGTCTTTTCGTCCAGCTTGGCCAGCTTGCGCAAGGCCTTGTCGGACAGTTGCGCGCCGTCAATATCCGCGATCACGCCGGACAGGTCGCGCAGTTTGCCTTCTTCATCGATCAGGCCCGGTTTTTCCTTGCCTGGACGTCCATAACGAACGAGTTTCATAGTCTTCCTTGGAGTTGATCATTGCCGCTGTGCAGGCCGCCATTTTACCGGATGGCCCGGCACGCCTGTAACGTCGAATGAAAAACATCGCAAGTCCCGGCAATTGCAAGGCTGCCAGCACGCCAAACGCCACCTGGTAGGCTTGCGGCGGATACTGCTGCAAGCTGTTCAGGGGCCAGCAGCCGAGGATCAGGCCAAAGCCCGCCTGTACCAGGAAGGCGCCCGTAAAAATGAGTAAATTGAGGCAGGTGGCCGCCCTGCCCGTCAAGCTGGACGGCATGCTTTGCGCGACGATCGCATATTCGAGGCCCGTCACCGTGCCCAACAAGGAAAACAGCACGGATAGCAAAGGCAGGCTGGGCACCACATTGCATGCCATCGTCACTTGCACGGCAACAAACAGGACAAGGCCCGCGGCCGCCACTTGCATCGGTTCAATCGCCCGCCGCCCTGCCCATTCCGTCAGCATGCCCATGCCGATGGCGCCAAAGATGACGGACGCCATGCCCAGGTACAACAGATACGCCACGCTGTCATCGGACAGGCCACCCACATCGGCCAGCCAGCGCCCGATCCATAAGCCCTGCACGCCAAAGAACACCGCGTGCGGCAGCAGGATCAGCGCGATGGTGCGGCGAAAGGCCACGTCGCGGTACACATTCCAGGCACTGACCTTGCTCACCGTGTGCGTGGGGGCGCGGCCGGGCATGGCCGGCGACAGCAGGCGGATCAGCACACCGATGGCCAGCGCCGCCAGCGCCAGGCCCAGGAATACGCCGCGCCAGTCCGTGTAATGCAAGGCCAGCTTGACGGGCATGGTGGCCGTGGCCGCGCCCAGGCCGCCTACGGCGATCAGGTAGCCGTGCACGGAAGGCAGGCGAGATGGCGCGATGGCGCATGAGATCGCCTTCACGGCGGCCATGAAACAGCCGCCCAGGCCCGCCCCCATAACAGCCCGTGCCAAAATCAGCTCGGCAAAGCTGTGGCCCCGGCTGAACAGCCACACGCCCAGGGCCGCCAGCGCCAGCAGCCCCAGTTGCACCGTGCGGGGGCCGTAACGGTCGAGCGCCATGCCGATCGGCAGTTGCACCAGCGCAAAGGCGAGAAAAAAGACGCTGGTCAGCAGGCCCAGTTGCGCTGGCGTCAGGGCGACAGAGGCCAGCAATTCCGCCGTCAGAACGGCATTGACGCCGCGCAGCAGGCACGACAGGTAATGACCGAGCGCAAACGGCAGGAACACCAGACAAAACACGGCCACGCCGGAACGGGAAGACGCGTCGGCGCCGTGCATGCTCAGGCGGCCTGTGCCAGGCGGATGATTTTATGCGGCAACTGCGGCATAGGCTCATCCGTTTCAAAGAAAAACCTGGCGTGGCCGAACGCGGGCTTTAAATCGTCCATCCACGTCGCTTCCGCATCGAACTTGGCATAAAACGGCCGGCGCACCCAATCCGGATTGCGCGCCTGCAAGAATTGCAGGGCAAACAGTTTTTCGCCGTTGATGGTGACGATGCCATCGATGACGACCTTGCCGTGAAAGGCACTCATGGACGGGCCGCGCACCGTGCGCGACAGGCCTGACACCATCTGGTAAGCGGCCTGGAAAATTTCATGCGCCTTCGCCAAGGGCAACTCGAAATAGCCGCGCGGCCCCGTGTCCCGTTCGACAAACATGTAATACGGAATCGCTCCCAGGCGCGTGCCCGTCTGCCACAGCTCCGCCCAGCTAGCCGGGTCTTCATTGATGTGGCGGATCAGCGGCCCCTGCATGCGCAAGGTGGCGCCCGTGGAGACGATGCGTTTCACCGCTTGTTGCGCGATGTCCTGGCGCAATTCCACGGCATGGCTGTAATGGCCCATCACGGCCAGGTTCTTGCCCGCCTTGACGATGCGCTCGAACAGGCGCAGCAAATCGTCCGCATCGCGGTCGGAGACAAAGCGCTGCGGCCAATACGCCACTGCCTTTGTGCCGATGCGGATGTTCTGGATGTGCTCCAGGCCCGGCTCCAGCAGCGGCTCCAGGTAGGCTGCCAGTTGGCGCGTATTCATGATCATCGGGTCGCCGCCCGTGATCAGCACATCCGTCACTTCCGGATGCATTTTCAGGTAGGCGGCCAGCTCATGCGATTCGCGCGCATCGAACTTCATGTCGTCCATGCCGACGAACTGGGGCCAGCGGAAGCAGAAGGTGCAATACGCGTGGCACGTCTGGCCCGCGCTGGGGAAAAATAGCACCGTTTGCGCATATTTATGCTGCAGGCCGCGCACGGGTGCATCGTTGATTTTCGGCACGTTATGCGTCATCTGCCCTGCCGGATGGGGATTCATGCCCAGGCGGATACCATGCACATAGGCATCGATGGCGGCCTTGTCGCGCTGCACCAGCACCAGATCGCGCAAGTGGGCGTACTGCTCGGGTGGCAGCATGTCGCGGTGGGGGAAAACGAGGCGGTAGATGGGATCATCAGGAATATTGTTCCAGTCGATCAGCTGGTCGAGCACATAGGCATTGGTGCGAAACGGCAAGACGTGCGAGACCACTTGCACGGCGACACGCTGCTCTTCCGGCAGCCATTTCCACTGCCGCGCCTGATGTATGGTTTGCCGCGTGTACGGCTTGAACTTGGGTGGAAACGGCTCGGTAATGAGTGCGGACACGATAGTCTCCTTGCCTATAAATAGCGATAACTTTCATGAAATTGGCCCTATATCGGTCAATTGCAGCCCCCTCAGGCAACGCCTGCTCGGCATGCTGTGAAAGTCATGATAATTCTTGCCATACAGAACCAAATTGCCACATATCAACAAGCATGCCGATACCTGGCTCGCTGCCTACAAGCAACTCTTTAGTTTGTTCCATCGCAATTTGATGGGGCCCTCGACGACGTAAATTACGGCTTGGCAACACATCCCTCGACATCACAAGGAGCTGTCATGAAACGCTTATTCACGGGTAGCCTGCTGTGCCTGGCATTTGCCGGCGGCAGCGTCAATGCCGCCGTCGAAGCAACGGAAAAAGACGCCATCGCCATGGCCGAACGGGGCGCCGCCTTCATGAAGGCGCATGGCAAAGAAGAGATGATGAAGAAAATCACGGCGAAAGACCCCGACTTCGTGCAAGGCTCGCTGTATGTGGACATGCGCGACATCAAGACGGGCATCGTGCTCGCCCACCCCATCAATGCTTCCATCGTGGGCAAGGATTTGACGGACGTGCCTGACGCGAATGGCAAGAAATATCGCCGTGAAATCATTGAACTGGCGCAAAAGCAGGGCAAGGGCTGGGTCGACTACCAGTACAAGAACCCCGTCAGCGGCAAGATCGAGCCAAAGACCACATATATCCTGCGCGTCAACGATGTGGTGCTGGAAGCGGGCATCTACAAGAAATAGAACCGGGACTGCGCGCACGAACGCCGTGCGCCGCCAGCGCTTGGAACAGCCATCGCCAGGAGTCAAGCATGCTCAATACATTACGCATCGGACCAAAATTATTGCTGGCGCCCGCCCTGGTCTTGCTGCTGCTGATACTCAGCTCGACCGGTGCCTGGTATGGCATGGTGCGGCAAAATACATCGCTGGAAAACATGGTGCGCGTGCGCATCACGCATTTGAAGGCGGCCGCCGACATACTAGGCGAGGCCAAGCAGGTGCACGGCAATATGTACCAGTTGCTGTCATGGACGAATGGCAGCTTCGCCAAAGCCCGCATCGACGCGCTGGAACAACAGATCAAGGCGCGCCACGCGGCCATCGGCACCCAGCTGGCCTCGCTGCGCGCCATGGCCACGGGCGCCGAGCGCACCCTGGTCGATGCCGCCATCACGGCCCTGGCCGGCTATCGCAAGGCTGTACTGGAAACCATGGAAATGGCGCAGATGGATCAGTCGATCGCCACCAATTCCATGCTCAAGGCGGAAACGCAATTCGGCCAGTTCAATACGCAGCTGGCGCAGCTGTCTGCCCTGGAAACGACGCTCAGCCGCCAGGCCCATGCGACGGCCAGCGCCGAGTTTCGCAGCCTGGGCTGGAGCCTGCTGCTGACCGTTCTGCTCTCCATCCTGGTCTCCATCGTGGTGACCATGCTGGTGCGGCGCGCCATGCTGGTGGAAATCCGCAGCATCGCCGACGCGGTGCAAGACTTGGCGGCGGGCAAGCTGATGTCCGGTGCGCCCAAGCAGGGCAATGACGAGATCGCCGCCACGTCGCGCGTGCTGGACCAGGCCATCGCCCACCTGAACCAGACCTTGCGTACCATCAGGGGCGCCGTGCAATCGATCGACGCGGCCTCGCGCGAAATTGCCGCCGGCAATCTGGATTTATCGGCGCGCACGGAACTGCAAGCCAGTGCGCTGGAAGAAACGTCAAGCGCCATGGAAGCGCTGACGCAAGCCGTCAATGACAACGCCGCCAACGCCCAGCTCGCTTGCGAGCTGGCGGGGCAAGCGTCCACCCTGGCCGTACACGGGGGAGTATCGATGCAGCAAGCGGTGACGACGATGGCGACGATACGCGCCAATTCGCGCCAGATTGTGGATATTATCGGCGTGATCGACGGCATTTCTTTCCAGACCAACATCCTCGCGCTAAATGCGGCGGTGGAAGCGGCGCGCGCGGGCGAACAAGGCCGCGGCTTTGCCGTGGTGGCGTCCGAAGTGCGCACCCTGGCGCAACGCTCGGCGCTGGCCGCCAGGGAAATCAAGACACTGATCGCCACATCCGTCACGACCATCGATGGCGGCAGCGTGGCCGTGCAGCAAGCGGGCGACAGCATGGGCGCCATCGTCGCCTCGGTGCAGCAAGTCCATGACATCATCCAGCGCGTAAAACAGGCCAGCGCCGAGCAGGCGTCGGGCATCACGGAAGTCAACCAGGCCGTCACGCAAATGGATGACGTCACGCAGCACAATGCGGCCCTGGTGGAACAGGCGGCAGCGGCGGCAGCCAGTTTGCAGGACCAGGCCGTCAAATTGTCGGCGGCAGTCAGCGTCTTTACCCTGGATAACGCCACGCCAACGACGCCCGCCAGCGTAGACGATGAAGTCTTCCTGAATCCGGCCAGGAAACCGGGCCAGGACAGACGCGCTGTGCACAGCCCGCTGCGAAGCATGCCCGGCCTGCGCGGCGCCAAGGATGCGCCGCAGCGCCAGCGTGGCCAGATGCGCGATTAACTGGCAGGTGTGCGCATGGGCTTGCTCAGGTAGCGCGAACCGGCCAGCACGAAGCGCCACGGCGTCTCCATCGCCCTGGAGATGCCGATGCGCGGCCCCGCCTGCACTGTCAGTTCATCCTCGCGGGCCAGCAGCATGAACGGTGGTGCATCGAGCGCCAGGCGATTCTGCAGGTGGCTCACACCGAGCGCCTGGCACACCTTGCCCGGCCCCGAACACAGCAGCCGCAGATCCTCGACGCCGCGCCGTTGGCGCATGGCATCGAGTCCCGCCAGCGGCTCGATGGCGCGAATCAGCACGCCTGCCCCATGGCCCGCTTCGCGGCACACAAAATTCAAACACCAATGGATGCTGTAGGAGCGGTAGACATAGGCGTGTGCGGGCGGGCCGAACATGGCGGCGTTGCGCGGCGTCATGCCGCCATACGTGTGCGAAGCGGGGTCCAGCCGGTCATACGCTTCCGTTTCCACGATGCGCCCGCCCACGCCGTCAACCAGCACGGTCACGCCGATCAGCTGGCGCGCCACGCTGCTGGAATCGTCCGCAAAATCGATACCGGCAAGGAGTTTTTTCATACGTTAATTGTACTGCCGCACTGTCCACCACACGCCGCCCCGCCGCCTTGAAAACAAATAAAACTTGATCTTTTAATCACAAACTCAGGGATGGACCTCGTCGTAAAATGACGGAAATAGCGTATCGACACGATCAAAATGGGGATTTTTTCCAGAATATATTGTCGAGATGAACTATTGCCACGCATAAACAGCGATAATCGTCGGGCACTGCGCCAGACGCTCATGAAGCGGGCAGCGGCAGCGCGCCACAGAATAAGCACCGGGCACAAAAATGATGATGAAAGCGTGATGATGAGAGCGGCAGCGCAAAAGCAGGTAGTGCAGGAAGATCCGGTTGACGCCTTGATGCGTTCCATCCGCATTCCGCCACGTCCCAGCCTGCTGGTCGATTTGCAGCGCGAACTGGCCGAAGACGACCCGTCGCCGCGCCGCATCGCGCGCATCATCGCCGACGATGTCGGCATGTCCGGCGCCCTGCTGAAGCTGGCCAACTCGCCTTTCTACGGCGCCGCGCGCAAGGCCAAATCCGTCGAGCAAGGCATCAACTTTCTCGGCATTAACCAGTGCAGCGCCATGATGACGGGCTTGCTGGCGCGCCAGGCGCTGGAAGCGGAAGGCGTGGAACTGACCAACTTCTGGGATGTGTCGGCCAAGCGCGCGCGCGCCCTGGTATTTACCTCGCGCAAGCTGCGCATCGCCCCGCCCGACATCGCCCATACCTTCGGCCTGTTCTGCGATATCGGCGTGCCCCTGCTGATGAACCGCTTCCCCGACTACGTCAAGACCTACGCGGCGGCGGCCAACGATGCGCACAATTGCTTTACCAGCCTGGAAGACGCGCGCCACCAGACCAACCACGCAGCCATCGGCTGCTTGCTGGCGCGCAACTGGGGCCTGTCTTCCGATGTCTCCTGGGCCATCCTGCACCACCACGACTACACGGTGCTGGCGGACCCGTCCACGGACGACGCCATCCGCTCGCTCGTCGCCCTGTCGCTGCTGGCCGAAAAGGGCATTCAGCGCTACCATGGCAACAGTACCTCGCTGGAGTGGGACAAGGGCGGCGAACTTGCCTGCCAACATCTCGGCCTGTCGCAGGAAGAAGCCGCCGACCTGCTCGACGAGCTGCACGAGATGTTCGATACCGACCATTGAGGTATCAGGCGGCCGCGTCCGCCTGTATCATCTGTCCCGGCGCCTGGCAAAGCCTTGGCGCCTGTTTCCGTTTGCCTGACCCGTATTTCTTAACCTGTTGATCGCCATGCCCAAAAATAAGCGCCCCGTCCCCCGTAAATCCGCCAACACGCCTGAAGACAAGGATGAGTCCGTCACGCGCATGCTGTGCACGATGGCCCTGAACCTGGCGGAGCAGGAAGACAGCGAATCGCAGGGCACGGTCCTGGCCGAGCAAGCCGTCGAGTTCGGCCGCCTGATCCGCAAGGCCTTGAATCAAAAGAAGGATGAAATCCTGTACGACGCCATCGAACGGGCCAAGTACGAAGACGTGGGCGCCTACCAGTACCTGCGCAGCCATATCGAGGAAGCGGCGTCCATCTCCGTGATCCGCCGCGAAAATGCCCCTGCCATGGAAATCAACGCCTTTGTCGTGCCCCTGCTGGTGCAAAGCACGGGCGGCCTGAAGGAAGCGGACAGTTTCCAGGACCAGGACGCATTCGAAGCGCTGGTGCAGAGTTTTCAACAGTCTCAACTGGAAAGCGCCAAGGCCAAGGTCGTCTTGATGAGCCACGCCTACGACCTCGATGAAATTGACCGCATCACCTATAGCCACCTGCACGAGATGGTGCGTGATGCGTACTCGTCGATGACAGACAAGAAAATCGTCGCCACGCCGGGCCTGGAAAGCAGCATCATCGGCTGGAGCGAGACGGCTTTCGGCCCGCAGGATACGGCCGTCGAGCTGCGCTTCCTGCTGGGCTTTGCCTTGAAACGCGTGGACGACCCTTTCTATGCGGAACCGAAGGATGAAGCGGCGCTCGACGCCTGGTTCGATGCGCGCATGGCCCGCTATCAACAATGGACGACGGAAGTGGGCGAGCTCGTCAAGCGCTGCCTGGCGCCGGCCGGCAGCGCCCTGGAAGTGAGCTTCCTCTACCAGGATCTATTCCATGGCGGCAAGGAACAAGGCATGAGCGAATATGCGATGCTGCAAATGATGTCGGGCATCAACCACGCGCTGGCGGAAAACAAAGTGGATGCTGCGGATGTCTCGGTGGTCGTCGGCCCTGCCGATGAGCACGGCGACATGCTGTTGCGCGTCAACGTCACCACGGCGGGCGGCGCACTGCTGCACAGCGCCGACAAGCCGCTGGACCTGGCTGCCGACCTGCAGGACGAAGTCGACGACATCTGCGATGCGCTGGCTACCATTGGCGTGACGCAATTGTCCGTGGCCTTGAAATTCGATGCCAAGGGACAGCCGGTGGAAGCGCAGCCGTACGCACCCGCCTAAGGAACTGGCACGGCCCGCGTTCTGCATCAAAACGGCTGTAATGTTTTCCATTCCAGCAACTTGGCAGCATAGGCGAGCGTGTAGGCAGGACTGCTCGAGGGCAAGCTGACGATGCGGTAACGCTGCGCGTGTTCGCCCAGCACCTTGATGCCAAGCTTCGCCGCCGTGCCGCCGTTGAAGGCGATCGTATGCAGCTGCGGCAAGCTGGAGGTCAGGGCCACCAGGTCGTTGTCGTCGCGGGCGCGGATGTTGCTGTCCAGGCTGCCTGTGCGCTGCGCCTGCGCCACCACGTCCCACAGGCCCACGCCCTGCGCCAGCAAGGTTGCCAGACGCTCTTCATAGGGCAGGCTGGTCAAATGCACGCCCAGCACTTCGCCCAGCAGCATCCAGAACTTGTTTTGCGGATGCGCATAGTACTGGCTGTGCGCCAGTGATTTTTCGCCGGGCAAGCTGCCCAGGATCAGCAAGCGCGTGCCAGCGTCGATGACGGGAGCAAAGCAGCGCTTGCGCGCATCTGCTGCATGGTCTGGCAAGAAGGCAGGGCTATTCAAATGAGATATCCGGAAGGGAAGGCGTAGGGCCATTTTACCCGGCCACGCGACGGTGTAGAATTCCCGGACAAGCTCCCAACACAAGAGACCGCCCATGCGCACCATCGATACCCTGCTGACCCAATATGGCGAAAGCCATCGCAACCACGTCAATGAATGGGTGCACATCGTGTGCGTGCCGCTGATCGTTTTCAGCCTGCTGGGGCTGCTGTGGAGCGTGCATCCCAGCGCGGCGCTGCTCGGCAGTATTCTCGCTTTATACTATTATTACAAGCTGTCGCGCCCGTTTGCGGTGGGCATGCTGGCCATGCTGGCCGCCATGCTGGGCGTACTGCTGCTCATGCCGGCGATGACCATCCTGCCCGTGTCGCTGGGTGTTTTTGTGCTGGCCTGGATAGGCCAGTTCATCGGTCACCAGATCGAAGGCAAGAAACCGTCGTTTCTGGACGACTTGCGCTTTTTACTGGTGGGCCCCCTGTTCGTGCTGGGTTTTTTGTACCGGCGCCTGCGGCTGGCGTATTGAAAGGCATGCGGTCACGCGGGGGCCGTAACAGATTTTTACTATTCGCAACTAGTTATCTGCGACAAGTGTCCTTATGATAAGTCTGCATCTTTACTGCCGGTCGACGCAATCGGCAACTAACTTTTGTCCAAGGGAGTCCCACATGAAAGCACCAATCATTGCAGTGGCATTGCTCGCCACCCTGGCAGGCTGCGCCGTACAACCGAACTCGGCGAATGTCTACAATGCGCGCCAGGCGCAGAATGAACAATCGGTTCGCATGGGCACGGTTGAATCCGTGCGCCAAGTGACCATCGACAAGGGCGAGACGGGTACCGGCGTGCTGGCTGGCGCGGCGCTGGGCGGCGTGGCCGGCTCGACAGTCGGTGGCGGCAAGGGCGCCATCGCGGCCAGCATCCTCGGCGCGGTCGCCGGCGGCATCGCCGGCAAGAGCATCGAAGCGAATGCCTCGAACAAGGCCGGCCTGGAAATCACCGTGCGCCTGGACAATGGCGACATGCGCGCCATCGTGCAAGACGCCGATGAACTGTTCCGCCCGGGCGAACGTGTGCGCCTGCTGTCGGATGGCCGCAAGACCCGCGTCACGCATTGATCGGCAGGCTGGCGCCCAGGCATTAGCCGAAGGCGCCGGCAAGGAGCAAGGCAGAAGGGTGCAGCCTGATGGCAATCACGGTTGCCACGATGACGTAAACAAGCACGCTCCAGACTTTGATCTGCAGTGAAGCTGGCATGGCGGTCCCCTTTCAACGATACCATTCAAAAAATATTTACTTGATCATAAAGTAAATATTTTCATAAATTTAACATTTTCCAGAAGTACTGCGCTGGCTCAATGCCTGAGGGTATCTTGCCGCGCATTTCGCCCCTCCATTTGCCAAGCTCGACCGGAACGCGCGATGCCCGTATACTCGCGCGATGTCCTCTCCTCTCCTGTTCATCATTGCCTGCCTGATCTGGGGCTCCACCTTCTGGGCCATCACCTTGCAGCTGGGCGATGTCGCCCCTGCCGTTTCCGTGGTCTACCGCTTCGGTCTCGCATCCGCCACCTTGTTTGCCTGGTGCGCCTTGCGCGGCGATACATTGCGCCTGCCCTGGCGCGCGCAAAAATGGATGCTGCTGCAAGGCCTGGCCTCGTTTGCCCTCAGCTATGTGTGCACCTACAGCTCGGAGCAATACCTGGTGTCGGCCCTCGTCAGCGTGCTGTTTGCGCTGATGGTGTTCTGGACGCCCTTGCTGAACCGCATCGCCTTCGGCACGCCCATCACCTGGAGCACCTGCTGCGCGGCGTTTGTCGCCATCTGCGGCATCGTGCTGCTGTTTTACCAGTCCATCGGCGCGGCGCTGCAAGATATTCTGGGCGGTGGCAATGGCCATTTCCTGCTCGGTTTCATGCTGGCCCTGGTGGCCACCATATCGAGCACGGTGGGCAATGCCCTCGTCATGAAAGTGCGAGAACATTCCGGCAACGTGATGCTGACCATGGCCTGGACCATGCTGTGGGGCACCTTGATGGTGGCCGCCTGGGCCATCGCCACGGGCCAGTCCTGGCAGCTGCCCACGCGCCCCAGTTACTGGATGGGACTGATCTATCTGGCCATCTTCGGCTCGGTGATCGCCTTCAGCGCGTATTTCACCTTGATCGCGCGCATCGGCACGCAAAAGACCGTGTACATCGGCGTCGTCACGCCCGTCATCTCCGTGCTGCTGTCAGTGCAATTCGAACACTATCGGCCCGCCGCCATCGAATGGGTGGGCATGCTGCTATGCCTGTCCAGCGTGGCCTGGGCCCTGACCTCGGGCGCGCGCAAGACGAGTACCATTGCTACCCTTTCCACCACTCCATCAACAAAGGCAACATGAGCACCTCTTCCTCCCTCGCCATCCGTCCCGCGACCGCATCCGACGTGGCAGCCATCTTTGGCATGATCCATGAACTGGCCGTGTTTGAAAAACTCGAACACATGATGATCGCCAAGGAATCCATGCTGCACGACAGCCTGTTCGGCAAGCACCCCGCGTGCGAAGCGCTGGTCGGCGAGGAAAATGGCGAGGTCGTGACGTTCGCCCTGTTCTTCCATAATTTTTCCACCTTCCTGTGCCGCAAGGGACTGTACCTGGAAGACCTGTATGTGAAGCAATCGGTGCGCGGCAAGGGCTATGGCAAGCAGATGCTGGTGGCGCTGGCGCAACTGGCTGTCGAACGCGATTGCGGCCGCTTCGAATGGTCGGTGCTGGACTGGAATGAGAACGCGATCAACTTCTACAAGGGCATGGGCGCGGACGTGATGCCGGACTGGCGCATCTGCCGTGTCGCTGGCGATGCCTTGACGCAATTGTCGGCGGGCACGCCAAAAACCATCGCGTTGGAACGGTAAGCGTAAGTTCCAAAAAAAATCCCCGCGGGCTAGCGGCACCGCGGGGTGAACCCATTGTCAAGTGGGAGGGGGAGAATGCAATCAACGGTTATCAATATAAACGCTACGACTGGTCACCGCGCCGACCTTTACATTTGCTTACCGGGCCTTACATTTTCCTTAAGTCTGTCAGCTAACTGTCCATCCTTCACCACAGTTTATTTCCGTGCTTCAATCAATGTGCCGTGCAAACCGCTATGTTGTTGCGTAACCCCAATGGCACCCTGCGCATTTTTATAGATTTGCTACACTGTGAAGCAGGCGATGCCGCCAGCGACCACGGCAAAAATGACCATGCGACGATCCTTGGGGATGCTTGAAGGTATCTGGGGGATCAGAACCTGCGGCTGATGATGGCCAGGCAGGGAAGATCCAGTGTGGCATCTTCTGCTGGTGGGGCATTGCGGAATATCAAACGCGTCAACGTGACGGCGCGCTGGCGTTTGATGCGACGCAAAATGGCGGCAATGCGCTCACACACAATGAACGAATCAATCAACGAATCGTTACGCCTATGGGAGCCACATCATGAATGTCTCTGCCAAACCGCTCGTCATGAAAATCTACCGCGCCTACCTGCGCTCGCGCCTGGAGCGCTACACACGCGACTTGCAAGCCATCGCCGAACAGCGCGAGAACGACTTCCAGGCCGAACGCATCCTGCACCAGGCCGTCGTCTCGGTGCGCTCGAAACTGCATTCGCTGTAACCGTGATGCCTTCAGCGCTGCCGGCCGGCCACGGCCCAGCGTTCCACCAGCTCGAACAAGCCTTGCGTCAGCAGGGCCAGCACGGCTGCGGGGATCGCGCCGGCCAGCAGCATGTCGTTGTCGTTCAACGCCAGGCCGATGGTAATGCGTTCGCCATAGCCGCCCGCGCCGATGAAAGCGGCGATGGTGGCCGTGCCCACGCTCATCACGGCCGCCGTTTTCACACCCGCCAGCATCACGGGCAAGGCCAGCGGCAAGTCCACGTGCAGCAGGCGGTCGCGCCGGCTCATGCCCAGCGCCAACGCCGCCATGCGCAAGCCTTGCGGTACCTGCAAGATGCCCGTGCACGTATTGCGCACGATGGGCAGCAGGGCGTACACGAATAAGGCCACCAAAGCCGGCACGGTGCCGATCATGCCCAGCACGGGAATCAAAATCGCCAGCAAGGCCAAGGAGGGCACCGTCTGCAGCACGCCAACGAAGGCCAGCACCGTTTGCCGCAGCGGCGCCGAAAACGCCGCCAGCACGCCCAGCGGAATACCGATCAGGCACGCCAGGGCCACCGACAGCAGCACCAGGGTCAGGTGCTGGCGCGTCAGGGTCCACAAATCGTCGCCGATGATTTTATGCAGCAGCGTGCTGCGCGCCGCCGGTTTTTTCACCTGCGTCCCCGAGGTCAGCCACTGCCGCGCCACGCCGGCAAAGCTCTTGCCGTCGATTTCCACGGCCGCATTCATGGCGATCATGTCGCTCTCGCTGATGCGCCCCTGCAGCCCTTGCAAGGCTTGCCAGGCGGCGGGAAAGCGCGGCGGCAGGTCGAGCCGGAACAGAAGCATGGCATCGTAGCGGGGAAAGTACTGCTGCGTGTCGGCCAGCACGCGCAAGCCGTACTGGCGTATCTTCGCGTCCGTCGAATATATGTCGATCACATCCACCTGGCGCTGCGCCAGCGCTTCATAGGCGATGCCGTGATCGAGCCCGCGCGGACGCTGCGGCAAGCCATAGCGCGCGGCCAGGCCCGGCCAGCCATCAACGCGGCCAATGAATTCATGCGACAAGCCAAACTTCAAGGCAGGCTGCTGTGCCAGCTGCGTCAAGTTCGTGATGGATTTTTCATCGCCGCGCATGGCCAGCGCATAAGTATTGTTAAAGCCCAAAGGCACGGCCGCGCCCAGCCCCAGCGCCGCCAGCTCGCGCCGCATCTGATCCAGATCAATCGGTTTGTCGTGCTTGAGGATTTCGCTGGCGATCGTGCCCATGTATTCGGCATACACGTCGATGCTGCCCGCCTGCAGCGCGGCCAGCACGATGGCCGTGTTGCCCAGGCCTTGGCGGTGCTCCGCCCTGACGTGCTGCGCGGCGCTCTGCCGGATGATTTCGCCGAGTATGTAGGATTCCGTGAAACGCTTCGAGCCCACCTTCAAGGTGCCGCCGTCCATGGCGTGCGCGGGCGCGGCGGCGAAAACAAGCATCAACAACAGGTAGACAGCACGCACGCGGCGCTCCAGGACGAATGATCAGTCCGTCAAGCTTACCACCGGCGCACGCCAGACACCGCCATGCATCACGCCCGCGCACGGATTCAGGCCCAGCGCATACGCCAGGTCGGCCGGGCGCGCAATGCGCCACAGGGCGAAATCGGCGCGCTTGCCCACCACCAGGCTCCCCGTTTCCTGCTGCAGGCCCAGCGCGCGCGCCGCGTGGCACGTAGCACCGGCCAGCGCCTCCTGCGGCGTCAAACGCCACAGGGTGCACGCCATGTTCATCGCCAGCAGCAATGACGTCATGGGCGACGTGCCCGGATTGCAATCGGTGGCTACGGCCATCGGCACGCCAGCCGCGCGCAAGGCCGCGACAGGCGGCGGCTGCGTCTCGCGCAAAAAGTAATACGCACCCGGCAGCAGCACGGCAACCGTGCCATGTTCCGCCATGGCGGCGATGCCCTCCGCCGACAAAAATTCCAGGTGGTCGGCCGACAGGCCAGCGTAGCGGGCAACAAGCGCCGCGCCGCCCAGGTCGGACAACTGCTCCGCATGCAGCTTCACGGGCAGGCCCAGGCCTCGCGCCGCTTCGAACACGCGCTGCGTTTGCGCCGGCGTAAAGCCGATGCGCTCGCAAAACGCGTCGACGGCGTCGACCAGGCCAGCGCCAGCGAGCCTGGGCAGCATCTGCGCGCACAGCAGGTCGATATAAGCGTCGGGCTGGCCCGCATATTCGGGTGGAAGCGCATGCGCGCCCAGGAACGTGGTACGCACAGTGACCGGCAGCTTTTCTGCGATCCTGCGCGCCACGCGCAGCATCTTCGCCTCGCTATCCGCATCGAGACCATAGCCGGACTTGATCTCCAGGGTGGTCACGCCCTCGGCCAGCAGCGCCAGCACGCGTGGCAGGCTTTGCTGCAGCAATGCGTCTTCGCTGGCCGCGCGCGTGGCGCGCACGGTGGACATGATGCCGCCGCCGGCGCGGCTGATGTCTTCGTAGCTGGCGCCATTCAGGCGCGCCTCGAATTCGTCGCTGCGGTTGCCCGCGTGGACGATGTGCGTATGGCAGTCGATCAGTCCGGGCGTCAGCCAGCAGCCCTGGCCATCGAACAGCACCGCGCCGCTGGCCGGCAGCTCGTCGCCGGGGCCAAACCAGGCGATGCGGCCATCCTTGACGGCGATGGCTGCGTCGAGCAGTTCGCCGTAGCCGTGCTCCATCGTGGCCAGGTGAACGTTGTGGATAACCAGGTCCCAGTCTTGCATGTCGTTTCCTTCCTAGATGAACAGGTCGACGCGGAACACGGCCGTGCGCTGCAAGGCGTCGAGCCGCCATTCCTGCGCATCGTCGGCGTCCAGCAGCAAGGCGTCATAGCGGGCCAGCGCGAACTGCTGCTCTCCACCGCGCGCCAGCACGGAGCCATCTCCAGCAACAAACAGCAAAGTCGCCGTGCTGCGCCGCGCCAGCCTGCCAGGCGCCGTGATCTTTTCCAGCTGGTGGCGGCAGCGGTCGCGCCGCGTCATCACATTGAAATCCGTCGTCGCCCCCTTGACTTGCGCAACAACGGCCGCTTCGCCGGGAAACCATAGCATGGGCTGCACCGCGTTCAAGAGCACCTTGCGCGTGCCATCGAGCGTCAACTGCACGCTGTCGCCATCGACCAGCATCAGGCTGCGGTCGATGCCGGGAAAGCTGGAAAATGGTCCGCTGGCCGTGATCGTCGCCAGGCTGATACGCCAATCAAAATCGTCAAAGCCTGCCCCCAAGGGGGCAATGGCGATTTCCGTCGTGCTGCCGCCGCCATTTTTCCATGGCGCGGCGCGCTGGCATTCGTGAGCGATGAAGGTGGCCATCAGAGCGCCCTCAGTTGCGCCAGGGTGTGTTTGTAGGCGGTGGCGATGGCGTCCTGCGCCACGTGGCGCCCGCCGCGCACCTGCCACCGGCCGCCGCACAGCACGTGGCGCACCAGGTTGTCGTTGCCGCAGAAAATAAAACTGCCCAGCACATCGGTGATGGCCACGCCGCACAGGTTCACATGCGCGTCGTCGAGCACCAGCAGGTCGGCGCGGCAGCCCGGCGCCAGTGCGCCCAGCCTGCGTCCGGCTGCCTGCGCGCCGCCCCGCAAGGCCGCCTGCCACAGGTAGTCGCCAACATGGTGTTCATCCGGCGTGACGGCCACGTTGCGCTGCTGGCGCTGCAAGCGCTGGCCGTATTCAAGCCAGCGCAACTCCTCGACAGGCGACTGCGATACATGGCTGTCGCTGCCGACGCCGAAGCGCCCACCGGCGGCGATGAATTCGGCCAGCGGGAACAGGCCATCACCCAGGTTCGCCTCCGTCGTCGGACACAGGCCGGCCACGGCGCCGCTGGCGGCCATCAGCGCCACTTCGTCAGGCTGCACATGCGTGGCGTGCACGAGGCACCAGCGCGCGTCGACATCGACGTGCTCATACAGATACTGCACCGGGCGCCGGCCGCTGTAATCAATACATTGGCGCACTTCGCCCTGCTGCTCGGCGATGTGAATGTGGATGGGCCGCTGCGCCGGCAACGCTTGCGCCACCTCGCGGATCTGCGACACCCCGGCGGCGCGCAGAGAATGGGGCGCAAAACCCACCTCTACCTGTCCGCCGCGCTGCGGCGCCAGCGCCTCGACGATGCGCAGCACATCGTTAGCATCGGTGCGAAAGCGCGCCTGCTCCGCTTTCAACGCTTGTTCCCCGAAGCCCGCATGGCTGTACAGCACGGGCAGCATGGTCATGCCGATGCCGCTGACGCGCGCCGCCGCCAGCACCCGTTCCGCCGTTTGGGCGGGGCGCGCATACAGCGCGCCAGCCGCATCGCGCTGCAGGTAGTGAAATTCGCAAACAGCCGTGTAGCCATGGCGCAGGCATTCGGCAAACAGCTGCGCGGCGATGGTTTCCATCTGTTCCGGCGTGATGTGGCGCGCGAAGCGGTACATCAGGTCGCGCCAGGTCCAGAAGCTGTCCGGCGCACTGCCCGCTTCCTCGCCAGCGGCTTCCGTCATGCCCCCCAGCGCCCGCTGGAAGGCATGCGAATGCAGGTTGACCATGCCCGGCAAGACATATTCGGCCACTTCGACGCCGGCAGACGATGTTGTATTTTCCGTCACCACCGTCAAATCGCCGGCCGCATCCCACTCCAGCAATACGTCGCGGCGCCAGCCCTGCGGCAGCAGCGCATGGCGCGCGAACAAACAGCCGCTCAACGCGCCACCCATGCCACGGCCGCTTCCATCATCTGGCGCAGCAGTGGCTGCACCTGTGCGGCCAGGTCGGGCCGGTAGCCGAACGGCATCGCTTCATCCATGTAAAGGCACTGACACATCTCCAGCTGGATCGCATGCACGCGGCTGGCCGGCTGGCCGTACTGGCGCGTAATATGTCCGCCCTTGAAGCGGCCATTCAGCGCCACGGTAAATGTATCCTGCGCGCGCGCGATATCGACCACGGCGGACGTCAGGCCGCTATCGCAGCTTGCGCCATCGGCCGTGCCGAAGTTCAGGTCGGGCAGCTTGCCGTCAAAGAAACGCGGCACGCGCGAGGCGATGGAATGGGCATCCCACAGCACCACGGCGCCATGCACGCGCAGCAGCCGGTCCAGTTCCGCGCGCAGCTGCCGGTGATACGGCGCCCAGTAGCGCTGCAAGCGCTGCTGCACGTCGGCCGCGTCGGGTTCGCGGCCTGGCAGATACAGCGGCTCGCGGTGAAAGGTATCGTTGGGCAGCAAACCCGTCGTATCCTGGCCCGGATACAGATTCGTGTCTTCCTGCGGGCGGTTCAAGTCGATCGTGTAACGCGACCATCGCGCCGACAGCACTGACGCATCCATCTCCTGCAAAAATCCATACAGCTCGCGCAAATGCCAGTCCGTATCGGCCTTCTGCAAGGCCTGCGGCGTCATGCGCGCGGCGATATCGTCCGGTATATCGGTGCCCACGTGGGGCATAGACACCAGCAGCGGGATGCTGCCTTCGTTGAAGCGGAAATCCATGCTTGTCTCCTAGCGCCCGCTCAAGCGTACAGCGGGGCGAACAAATTCTTGCAAGTGCTGCTCAATTCTCCGCGCAAGACCATCTGCTTGGCCGCTTCGATATCCGGCGCGAAGAAGCGGTCGGCGTCGAAGAATGGCACCTTCTGGCGCAACTGGTGATGCACGTGTTCCAGGTGCGGCGAGGTTTTCAGCGGACGGTGGAAATCGATACCCTGCGCAGCAGCCAGCAGCTCGATGCCGACGATGACGGCCGTGTTGTGCGCCATGTCGTCGAGGCGGCGCCCGGCGAACGTGGCCATGCTCACATGGTCTTCCTGGTTGGCCGAAGTGGGCAGGCTGTCGACGCTGGCCGGATGCGCGAGCGACTTGTTTTCAGACGCCAGCGCGGCGGCCGTCACGTGGGCGATCATGAAACCGGAATTGACGCCCGGGTCGCGCACGAGGAAGGGCGGCAGGCCGGACAGCGTGGCGTCGATCAGCAGCGCGATGCGGCGCTCGGCCAGCGCGCCGATTTCGGCAATCGCCAGCGCCAGGGTGTCGGCCGCAAAGGCCACCGGCTCGGCGTGGAAGTTCCCGCCCGAGACGATTTCCGCCTGTCCGCCGGGACCATCCTGGAAAATCAGCGGATTGTCCGTGACGGCATTGGCTTCGATCAGCAGGGTGCGGCCCACATTGCCGATCAAATCGAGGCAGGCGCCCATGACTTGCGGCTGGCAGCGCAGGCTGTACGGATCTTGCACGCGCTCGTCGCCTTCCAGGTGCGAAGCACGGATTGCGCTGTGCGCCACCAGTTGGCGGTACATCTGCGCGGCCAGGATCTGCCCCGGCTGTCCGCGCACGGCGTGCACGCGCGCGTCGAACGGCGCATCGCTGCCCTTGGCCGCATCGAGCGACAGCGCGCCCGTGACCATGGCAGCTTCCAGCAGGCGCTCGGCCATGAACAAGCCATGCAGCGTCAGTGCGTTCGACACTTGCGTGCCGTTGATCAGCGCCAGTCCCTCTTTTGCCGCCAGCACGACAGGCGCGATGCCCGCCTGCGCCAGCGCCTCGGGGGCCGGCATCAATTCGCCGTTGACGCGCACGTCGCCCACGCCCAGCATGGCCAGGGTCATGTGCGACAGCGGCGCCAGGTCGCCCGAGGCGCCCACGGAACCCTTGGCGGGAATGGCCGGCATGATGCCAGCGTTGTACAGGGCGATCAGGGTATCGACGATCAGCGGGCGCACGCCGGAATAGCCGCGCGCCAGGCTGCCGATCTTCATCAGCATGATCAGGCGCACAACGGCGTCCGACAGCAGCTCGCCCGTGCCGACGGAGTGCGACAGGATCAGGTTGCGCTGCAATTGCTCCAGCTTTTCATCGGGGATGCGCGTCTTGGCGAGCAGGCCGAAGCCCGTGTTGATGCCGTAGGCCGCATCGCCCTTGGCGACGATGGCTTGCACGGCGGCGGCCGACGCCTCGATGACGGGATACGCCTCGGCGGCGAGTATCAATTTGGCGGGCGCGGCCCAGACGGCGCGCAGGTCGCCCAAGGTCATCACGCCCGGTTTCAGGGTCCAACTTTTGGCATGCTGTGTCATAGTCATTCGGGTCCAGGTCTCAAGAAAGCATGGGAAGAATCAGGCCGTTGCGCTTGGCGCAGGCGGCCGCTGTTTCGTAGCCGGCATCGGCATGGCGCATCACACCCGAGCCGCTGTCGTTGACCAGCACCCTGGCCAGGCGTTTCGCCGCGCTTTCCGTGCCGTCGGCTACGATGACCATGCCCGCATGCTGAGAATACCCCATTCCCACCCCGCCGCCATGGTGCAGCGAGACCCAGGTGGCGCCGCCGGCCGTATTCAGCATGGCATTGAGCAGCGGCCAGTCGGAGACGGCGTCGGTGCCATCCTTCATGCTTTCCGTCTCGCGGTTCGGGCTGGCCACGGAACCCGTGTCCAGGTGGTCGCGGCCGATGACGATGGGCGCCTTCAGTTCACCCGTGCGCACCATCTCGTTGAAGGCCAGGCCGGCGATGTGGCGCTCGCCCAGTCCCAGCCAGCAGATGCGCGCCGGCAGCCCCTGGAAGGCGATGCGCTCGCGCGCCATGTCCAGCCAATGGTGCACCTGTTTGTGGTGCGGGAACAGTTCCTTGATCTTCGCATCCGTCTTATAGATATCTTCCGGGTCGCCCGACAAGGCCACCCAGCGGAACGGCCCCCGTCCTTCGCAGAACTGCGGGCGGATGTAGGCGGGCACGAAGCCGGGGAAGTCGAAGGCATTCTGCACGCCCTGGTCGAACGCCACCTGGCGGATATTGTTGCCGTAATCGACGGTGTGCACGCCCATGGCGTGGAAATCGAGCATGGCTTGCACGTGGGCGGCGCAGGAATCGGCAGCCGCCACCGTCAGGCGCGCGTGGCGCTGCGGGTCCTGCTGCGCCGCCTTCCAGTCCGACACGCTCCACCCACGTGGCAGATAGCCGTTGACCAGGTCATGCGCGGACGTCTGGTCCGTCACCAGGTCGGGCACCAGGCCGCCCGCTTTCGCGCGGCGCACCAGTTCCGGCAGCACTTCGGCCGCGTTGCCCAGCAAGCCGATGGAAATGGCTTCCTTGCGCTGCGTATGGTATTTGACCAGCTCCAACGCTTCATCCAGGCTGGCCGCCTGCTTGTCCAGGTAGCGCGTGCGCAAACGGAAATCGATGCTACTTTGCTGGCATTCGATATTGAGCGAGACGGCGCCCGCCATGGTGGCGGCCAGTGGCTGCGCGCCGCCCATGCCGCCCAGGCCCGCCGTGAGGATCCACCGCCCGCCCCAGTCGCCGCCGAAATGCTGGCGGCCCGCCTCGGCGAAAGTTTCATACGTGCCCTGCACGATGCCCTGCGTGCCGATGTAGATCCAGCTGCCGGCCGTCATCTGGCCATACATGAAGAGGCCCTGGCGATCGAGTTCGTTGAAATGTTCCCAGTTGGCCCATTTCGGTACCAGGTTGGAGTTCGCGATCAGCACGCGCGGCGCATCCGCGTGGGTCTGGAACACGCCCACCGGCTTGCCTGACTGAATCAGCAAGGTCTGGTCGTCTTCCAGCTCGCGCAGCGAGGCGAGAATCTGGTCGAAACAAGCCCAGTTGCGGGCGGCGCGGCCGATGCCGCCATAGACGACCAGGTGCTGCGGATTCTCCGCCACTTCCGGGTCCAGGTTGTTTTGCAACATGCGGTAGGCCGCCTCGGCCTGCCAACTCTTGCAAGCCATGACCGTGCCGCGCGGGGCGCGGATGGTACGGCTGGCATCAAAGCGTGGATCGGTGTCCATTGTGCTGTTCATGCTGTCTCCTCGTAGGGTGCGAGCGGGCGTACCTGCCCCGGTAACTGGCCCGCTCTGGTACTCCCAGCATAGGTTGTCTATACAACCAAGTCAACAGATTTTCTTTGGGGCTCAGACCCGGCGGGTCTGTCCCCTGCCTTTATTTTTTCTCGAACACGCGCTGGCCCGCCACCCACGTCTGCAGCACCTGGGTCTTGCCGATGGCGGTCGGTGCTACCTTGAACAGGTCCTGGTCGACGACGACGAAGTCTGCCCATTTGCCCGCTTCCAAGGTGCCGATGACCTTTTCCTGGTGTGCCGCCCAGGCCGCGTCGAGGGTGAAGCAGCGCAGCGCTTGCGTCACCGTCATGGCCTGCTGCGGATACCAGCCGCCGGCCGGGAATCCTTCGCTGTTTTGCCGCGTGACGGCCGCATGGATGCCCTCGAACGGATTCGGCGACTCGATGGGGAAATCGGAACCGCAGGCGATGCGCGAACCCTGCTTGAGGAAGGTGCGCCACGCATACGCGCCCTTGATGCGCTCGTGGCCCACGCGCTGCTCCGCCATATTCTGGTCCGAAGTGGCGTGCGTGGGCTGCATCGACGGCACGATGCCGAGGCTCTTGAAACGGGGGATGTCGCTCAATTGCACTACCTGCGCGTGCTCCATGCGGTGACGCAGGCCCACGCTGCGGTACTGCGCTATCAAGGCCTGATAGCCATCGAGAATTTGATGGTTGCCCGCGTCGCCGATGGCGTGCACGTTCACCTGGTAGCCGGCGCGCATGGCTTTTTCCATCTTCGCGCGCATGGCGGCGTCCGGGTAGAACAGCAGGCCGCTGGTCGTCGGATCGTCGCTATACGGCGCCAGCAGGGCCGCGCCGCGGCTGCCCAGGGCGCCGTCGGACAGCAGTTTGACGGCGCGCAAGGCGTACATGTCGCGCGCATAGCTATTCAGGGGGCCGTTTTTTGACAGCGCGTCGAAATCTTCCGTGGTGTCGGCAATCATGCCGTACACGCGCACCGTCAGCTTGCCGTGGTCCGCATAATCGCGGAACAATCGGTCCTGCATCTGGCCGATGCCCGCATCGTGCACGCTGGTCAGCCCCACTTGCGACAATTGCGCCAGCGCGCCATCGAGGGCGGCCCGGTTTTCCACGTCGCCGGGCTTGGGCAGCACGGCATCCATCAAGTCCATGGCGCTGTCGACCAGCACGCCGGTGGGATTGCCATCCGCATCACGGTCGATTTTGCCGCCCGCCGGATCTTGTGTGGCACGCGTAATGCCGGCCAGCGCCAGCGCGCGGCTGTTGGCCCAGCCCGCGTGGCCATCGACGCGGCGCAGCCACACGGGCCGCGCGCTTTCGGCCGCATCGAGCTCCAAGGCTGTGGGAAAGCGCCCCAGCTTCCAGATTTCCTGGTTCCAGCCATTGCCGACGACCCAGCTGCGCTCAGGATGCGCTCTGGCGAAGTCGCCCACAGCCTGCACGGCGGCCGGCAGCGATGCGGAACCGTACAGCATCACGCCGCTGGCGATCGTCCCCAGGCCGAACACGTGGCCATGCGCGTCGATCAGGCCCGGCAACACGGTTTTTCCCTGCAGGTCGACGTGCAGGGCGTCCTTGGCGACCTTGCGTTTCACCTGCGCGGCACTGCCGACGGCGACGATCTTGCCCGCGTCGTCAAACGCCAGCGCCGTGAAGCGCACCACCTTGCCGGCCGCGTTGAGCGTATAGCCGTTGGCGTTGTCGATGACCGTGTCGGCACGGACGTGGGCGTAGGCCAGGGTGCCCAGGCAGGCGAGAACAAGCAGGGTGCGGCGCAATTGCGAGGTCGGCATTTCCATCTCCAGGTCTTTTACGTCAATGAGCGAAAAGACGAGTGTATAGAAATTGGAAAAATGGTCAATTAGTCAGCGTGCGAGTTTCCTGCAGCGGGCCGTCGCATCAGCCAGTAATCGCAGCCCGTGACGGCTTCCGCGTAACGCCCCTCCACCAAGAAGCCAAGGCGGCCATAGAACGGCAGGCTGCGCTCGTTGTACGTCTCCAGGAAGCACGCGGCACGAGCAGCATCAACGGCCGCCAGTCCCGGCGCCAGCACGGACGCGCCCAGTCCCTGCCCTTGCCCGGCAGGATCGATGCCGGCGATCGACAAATACCAGGCATCCTGCAATTCGTGTTGCGCCAGCGCGTGCTCCATGTTGTCGACGATGGCTGAAAAATGCGGAAAGCCGCGCTCTCCCAGCAGCGCGCGCAAGGCGATCTCGCGCTGCGCATACGCGGCCTGGCGCAGTGCTGCCGGCGCATCCGTCGTCCAGATGGCGGCGCCACTGCCAGCGTCGTCAGCCAGGTCGACGCGGCCCGCCTGCCAGCCTTCGGCAAGGGCCAACGAGAAGTAGTGCGTCAGCATGGCCAGCCGCGCCGCTTCGTCCTCGCCGCACGCCACAGTCACGGTGCGGTAAAACGGGTCGCCGATCAGGGCGGCGGCCAGGCTGCGGGCGGTTCGCGATGCTTCACTGTGTGGTGCGCTGGGCATGGGTTCTCTTTCTTCTCATCGTAACGTGGAAACGCCCGGCATGTTAACGCAAGCGCCCAAGTCTTGCGGCCGCTCGATACATTCGATACGGCACTGAGATTTGCTGCAATTGTCATGTGGAGCGTGCCATGCCATCAGCATGTCGCTGCGGCCTTACTTCGCCCCCTGTTCCGGCTTGTGCGCCGGCGCCCTGAACCATTCACCGGGCGGCACCACTTGCGATTCTTTCGGGTCGTCAATGTAGTGCGGCGAAGTGATTTGCACGTCGAATTCGTTGAAGACGTCGATGATGTTCTGGTGCAAGCGGTTCAGCACTTCGGCGCGCTGGCGGGGGACTTCGGCGCTGGCGTAGGCGACGAGGCGGTATTGCACGTAGTAATCCTGCAGCGCCAGCTGCATCACGTAGGGTTTCGGCGTGGCAGACAATTCCGTCGTGCGGGAGGCGGCCAGTTCCAGCATGGCGTGCACCTGCCGCCATGGTGTGGCATAGCCGATGGTGACGGTGGAATCGAGCACGAAGCCGCCGCCAGGCTGGGCGCGCGAATAGTTTTTCGTCGTTTGCGACATCACCCAGGCGTTCGGCAAGGCCACTTCTTCACCCAGGCCCGTGCGCAAGCGTGTCTCGAACATGCCCACGTCGACCACCGTGCCTTCGCTATCGCCCACGCGCACATATTCCCCCTTGCGCAGGGCGCGCGTGTACATCAGGATCAAGCCGCTGGCTCCCTGGCCCACGATGCTCGACGCGCCGATCGATACCATCAGGCCCACCAGCACGGACAGCCCCTGGAAAGCGGCCGTGTGCGAACCGGGCAAATACGGATACGCCATGGCCAGCGCGAACAGCCAGATCACCACGCTGGCAATGCGGCGCGTGGGCAGGGCCGTGTCCTTGTCGAGCCAGCCAATTTGCAGTTCTCCGCTTTCCACGCGCTTGAACAACGAGGCGGCGGTGGCGGCGATCAGGCGCGCGATGGCGAAGATCACGCACACCAGCACCAGCCCCGGCAAGGCGCCAATGATGGCGTGGAAGACGTCGGCCGCCACGTCGAACAAATAACCGTTCAGGCTTTCTCCCCAGGAACGCGTGTAAGGCAAACGGCTCAGCACGAAGGCGGCCCACAGATAGGTGGCCATCAGGCGCAAGCCCCACAGCACGGCGCTCAGCAGCTGGTAGGCAAAGGCGATGTAGTGCTCGGCGTCGAGCACGCGCACGTTTTTCAGGCGCACGTCGCGCAGGCGCGAGGCTAGCAAAATGCCGCTGCGGCGCTTGGCCCAGCGATAAAAGCGTGTCAAGCCCATCCACACCAGCCAGAACACGAGCGTGGCGGCCGCGCACACGGCGGCGGCGATCGCCAGGTAGCGCCAGCTGCCCTGTTCGCGGTAATCGAGCACGGCTTTGCGCAATTCCCCGGCAGCCGTTTTCGCCACACTTTCCGTCGTGTCGCCGGCCAGCTGGTTGACGTCGCCGGGCACGACGACGAACAGCTGCACCCCGTCGAGCAGCACTTGCGTGCCTTCGGGAATCGTCCGCGTGCCCGTCTGCAGCGGGCCATTCTTTGCCAGGACGCCTTCCAGGCGGCGCTGCGCGCCGATGGCCCGTTCATCAGGCGGATAGCCGGCCAACCCGGCGCGGAAGACGAACACCTTGCGGTTGGCAAACATCAGCGGCGCCGTCCTGGCCGCAGCGCCTTGTGACGGCGCGATGGCGGACGCGGCCTCCGCAACGAGCGAGGATGCGCCCTCGTCCGCATGGGCAACGGGCAGCAGGAAGATCGTCAAGAGGCACAACAGGCGGAGCAACGCGGACATGGCAAAAATAGAAAGTGACAGGGAGTAGCCATCATGCCATGTAATCCTGGAAACTCAAGCGCCGCAGCTATTGTTCAGCTCGCATCGTGAAAAATGATGCCCAGGGTATGGCGCAAGCCCGTGCGCAGGCGCGACACGCCATGGCGCATGTTGACACGGTAGCTGCCACGCGTGCCATTCACGGGGCGCTGCGCGACCGGAAAGATGACGGCGTCGCCCTGCGCCAGGGGCACGACCGCCACGCGCGACTGCATGCGCGGGCGCTGCTCCGTCAGCACGAACTCGCCGCCCGTGAAATCGTCTTGCGGGCGCGACAGCAGCACGGCCAGTTGCAGCGGAAACACATGCTCGCCATACAGGTCCTGGTGCAGGCAGTTGTAATCGCCCTCGCGGTAGCGCAGCAGCAAGGGGGTGGGCCGCGCTTGCCCGGCCGCATGACAGCGCGCGAGGAAGTCCCCGTGTGCCAGCGGAAAGCGGCTCTCGAGGCCCATGCTGGCATGCCAGCGGTTGGCAATCGCCGCCAGCGGCGGATACAAGGTAGCGCGCAGCTCGGCGACCGGCTCCGGCAGCGGATACGCCCAATACTGGTACTCTCCCTGGCCAAAACCATGGCGCTGCATCACCACACGGCTGCGAAAACGCGATGCATCGTCATACTGCGCCGCCAGCGCCCCGCACTGCGCACGATTCAGCAAACCTGGTACGACGGCGCTACCGTATTGATTCAGATCATCCTCGATCTGCCGCCAGTCCAGCGCCCTCACCGTTCGCCCTCGCGCTCAAGCAGCGCCTGCTTGCGTTCCACGCCCCAGCGGTAGCCGGACAGCGCGCCATCGTTGCGCACCACACGGTGGCAGGGGATGGCGACGGCCAGCGCATTGGCGGCGCAGGCGCCAGCCACGGCGCGCGCGCCTTTCGGCGCACCGATGCGCCGCGCCAGCTCGGCATAGCTGACCGTGCTGCCGGCGGGAATCTCGCGCAAGGCTTGCCATACGCGCTGCTGGAACACCGTGCCGCGCACGTCGAGCGGCAAGTCCAGGCCCAGGCCCGGCGCCTCGACCAGGCCGACGACTTGCGCCACCGTCTGTTCATAATCAGGCTCGGCGCCGCGCAGTTCGGCTTGCGGAAAGCGGTCCTGCAAGTCGCGCAGCAGCACTTCCGGGTCGTCATCGATCAGAATCGCGCAGATGCCCTTGTCCGTGCTGGCCACCAGGATGGCGCCCAGCGAACAGGCGCCGATAGCGAAGCGGATCACGGCGCCGCTGCCGCCATCGCGAAACGCGCCCGGCGTCATGCCCAGCAAGCCTGGCGTGGCGGCGTACAGGCGGCCGCTGGAATTGAAACCGGCCGCGTACAGTGTCTCGGTGACATTCGCCGCGCCTTGCAAGCCGGCCTTCAGCCGTTCGCCGCGCCGCGCCGCCGCATAGGCCTTGGGTGTGATGCCCGTGTGCGCCTTGAAGACGCGGTGAAAGTGAAAGCGGCTCATGCCGGCGGCCCGAGCAAGGCTGTCCAGTTCCAGCATCTCGTCGCTGGCGTCGATCAGGCGGCAGATGTCGGCCACGATGGCGGCCTGACGCTGAGCCAGCGGCGGCAGGTTCGGCTTGCAGCGCAGGCAAGGGCGAAAGCCGGCCACCTCCGCCTGCTCGCAACTGTCGTGGAAGGCCACGTTGCGGCGCAAGGCGGGGCGCGCCGCGCAAGAGGGACGGCAATACACGCCCGTCGTGCGCACCGAGTAATAAAAAACGCCGTCGGCATCGGGCGCGCGCCGCTGCACGGCATCCCAGCGCTCATCGTCGGTCGAGTAAGAGTGTTCCATGGCGAACTCCGTGCAGGTCAATAGTAAGTCACCAGCATAGCCAGCACCGGCCAGCGCCACACTCCGGCGCTTGCTTTTGAATTCAAAAAAGGCTGGCGGCAGGCATCATGCTCGGTGCTAAAATCGGCCATCGCGCCTCCAGCCGGCGGCGCGCCCTGCCCGTGCCCCGGAGAAACCGCATTGGACGATCATACTACCCAGGAAAATACGCCGATTTTCCAGCGCATCAAGGATTTTCTGCTGGCCGGCATCGCCGCCGGACGCTGGAAGGAAGGCGACGTAATTCCCTCCGAGCAAGCATTGGTGAAACAATTCGGCGTCTCGCGCATGACGGTCAACCGCGCCGTGCGCGAACTGACCAGCGAACAGGTACTGACGCGGCGCCAGGGTTCCGGCACCTATGTGGCACAGCAAAAATACCAGGCGACCTTGTTGGAAATCAAGAGTATCGCCGATGAAGTGCGCGCACGCGGGCATATCCACCGCAGCAGCTTGCAATTGCTCGAACGCACCAAGGCCTCGGATTTGCTGGCCAAGCAATTCGGCCTGCCGCCGGAACACCCGCTGTTTCATTCGCTGATCGTGCATTTTGAAAACGGCGTACCGATCCAGGTGGAAGACCGCTGGGTCAATCCCGAGTGCGCGCCCGACTACATGACGCAGGATTTTTCCAGCATCACGCCGAACGAATATCTGATGGCCGCCGCCCCCTTGCAGGGTGCCACCTACAGTATCGAAGCGCTGTCGGCACCGCGCGATATCGCCGAAATGCTGGCCATCGACACGAAACAGGCGTGCCTGGTGCTGCGCCGCCAGACGCGCTCGGGCGGCAAGATCGCCTCGATCGCCACCATGTGGCATCCCGGACACCGCTATCAGTTCGCCGGAAGCTTTGCTTGAGGACACCTTGAAAAACCTGCTGCGCGTCGCGCTTTGCGGCCTGTGATGCTCACCGGCTCGCTACGGTTTTATCAGGCGTCTTCCGAGCTCGCCGTTTAGTAGCACGATTTTGCGCTGAATTTCTCTCAAATTCTCACAGAACAATGAATAAATCCGCCCTTTCGGGGCAAAAAAAATCCCGTTTTGGCCGTTTCTGAACTTAAATACTCCGACTAAATATTCGATGCTATAGTTGCCGCCAGAAAGCGCCGCAGGCGTTTATTTAAGCGCGCATCATGCACCGCCAGCCCAGCCCAATCATGCCCCAGAAAGGGATGCATTTGTCGTATTGCAGCCACACGAGTTTCAGCGCATCACGCCGTCGGCGCCCTGCGCTGCGCCGGCTCGCTCGTACGATGCTGGCGGCAGGCATGGCACTCTCGCTGCCGGTGCAGGCGGCGGCACAGGGCATGGCCCCGACACTGCTGTGGCCATATGCAGCCGCCAGCGCCACCGCCCTGGCGGGACTGGCTTGCTGGCAAGCCTGGCGGCTGCGGCAGCAGTTGCGCCGCCGGCTACTGCCCGCACATGCCCTGGCAGAACAGGATGCCGGGCAAGCCTTGCGCGGCGCGGCCCTGACTGGCTGGACCTGGCGGCGCCAGTCCGACCGCTTGCAGTTCGCGCCCCAGTACCAGGATGTGCTGGGCGACAAGAGTGCCAAACTCGACCATACACTGGCCGGCTGGCTGGCCGAAGTGCACCGGGACGACCGCGCGCGCCTGAGTCTTATATTTCGACAGCATCTGGATGGCCAGGCGCACGGCACCTTCAATTGCGAATTCCGTTTGCGCCACAGCGACGGCCACTGGCGCTGGCTGCTGGCGCGCGGCGCCGTGCTGGCACGCGCCTCTGATGGCACCGCCACGCAGGCCAGCGGTATCGTCTGCGATATCAGCGAACGCAAGCAGGACGAGCAATCGCGCATGCGTTCAATGCTGGAAGCGGCGCCCGAAGCCATGCTGGTGGCCGATGTCGAGGGCAAGGTGCATTACGCGAATCAGATCGGCGCGCGCTGCTTCGGCTATCCCCTGGCCGAATTGACGGGCATGTCACTGGAGCAACTGGTGCCGGAAAGCGCGGCCAGCCACTCCGTGGGCGACCCGCAATCGCGGCACAGCCTGCCGGGCCGGGTGATGATGGCGCGCCGCCGCGACGGTACGCACTTTCCCGCCAAGGTCAGCCTGTCGCCGCTGCGCATGGCTGGGCAAGTGTTTTCCATCGTCTCGCTGCGCGACATGACGCAGCGCCAGCGCGCCGAGGAAGCCTTGCACGCCAGTTCAGAGCGCTACCGCCTGATCGTGCAGACGGCGGCCGAAGGCATCTGGATGACGGATGCGGATGGCAAAACCACTTTCGTCAACCCGAAGATGGCGCAGATGCTGGGCTACACGGTGCAGGAAATGCTGCACCGTCCCATGCTTGACTTCATGGACCGCGACAGCCAGTTGCTGATGCAGCGCCGCCTGGCCAGCCATGGCAGCCTCGCCAGCCAGCCGGACCAGGTCGACTTCCGCTTCTTCCGCAAGGACTTGTCCAGCTTGTGGGGTTTGCTGTCGAGCACCAGTATTCAATCGGACAATGGCGAGCCGGGCGGCACGCTGGCGATGATTACCGACATCACGGAACGGCGCCAGGCGTCGATCGCCCTGTCGAATTCGAGCCAGCGCATGGCGTCCGTGTTTGGTGCCGTCACCAACGGCCTGGTGGTGCAGGACAGCCACGGCCATATCCTGGAAAGCAATGCCGCCGCCGAGCGCATGCTGGCGGCGAGCCCGGCCGGCAACAGCCTGTGGCAAGCCATCCGCGAAGACGGCTCCGCTTTCGACCAGCGCAGCCATCCCGTGCACATCACTCTGTCGACGGGTGTCGCCATGCGCGACGTGCTGATGGGCGTACAGCAGCCCGACGGCAGCCTGTCGTGGCTCTCCGTAAATACCGAGGCCATCCGCGATGAATACGGCAAGGTGGGCATGGTAGTGGCCAGCCTGACGGACATCACGTATCACAAGCGCAGCGAGAGCGCTTTGCGCGAACTCAATGAACATCTGGAAGAGCGCGTGGCGCAGCGCACCGAGCAGCTCGACCAGGCCAAGCAAGTGGCCGAAGAAGCGAGCCTGGCGAAGGGGCAATTCCTGGCCAATATGAGCCATGAAATCCGCACGCCGATGAATGGCGTGATCGGCATGGCCTATCTCGCCCTGAAAACGGACCTGGAGCCGCGCCAGCGCGATTACCTGGAAAAGATCCGCTTTGCCGGCGAGCACCTGCTGGGCATCATCGACGATATCCTCGACATCTCGAAAATCGAGGCGGGCAAGCTGGAAATCGAACGCGTCAACTTCAGTTTTGACCACGTGGTGCAAACCCTGATGACGGTGGTAGCGCCGCGCGCCGCCGGCAAGAACCTGGAACTGCTGTTCGAGATCGACCCGCAATTGCCGGCCGTGCTGGTGGGCGATCCGCTGCGCCTGGGGCAAGTGCTGATCAACTACGCCAATAACGCCATCAAGTTCAGCGAACAGGGCAGCATTACCGTGAAAGTGCGCAAGGTGGTGGCGGACGCCAAGCACTGTCTGGTGCGCTTTGAAGTATGCGACCACGGCATCGGCCTGTCGCAGGATGAAATGAGTAAACTCTTCCAGTCCTTCCAGCAAGCCGACACCTCCACCACGCGCGAATATGGCGGCACGGGCCTGGGCCTGGCCATCTGCAAGCAGCTGGCCCAGCTGATGGGTGGCGACGTGGGAGTCGACAGCCGTCCCGGCGCCGGCAGCACCTTCTGGTTCACGGCCAACCTGGGCATTTCCGACCAGGCGGCGCCGGCCATGCTCGACAGCATGGCGCAGACGGCAGCGGCCATGCGCGCCAGCGCCGACGCCGCCCTGGTCATGAGCACGCTCAAGCATGCGCGCATCCTTCTGGTGGAAGACAATACCTTCAATCAGCAAGTGGCGCTGGAATTGCTGGAAGAAGCGGGTGCCTCCGTCTGCCTGGCCAACAATGGCGAAGAGGCGCTCGACCTGTTGCGCCAGACGCAGTTCGACTGCGTGCTGATGGACGTGCAGATGCCGTTGATGGATGGCTTGCAAGCGACGCGCCACATCCGCACCGACCCGCAACTGGCGCATCTGCGCGTGCTGGCCATGACGGCTACGGCCACCAGCGAAGACCGCGTGCGCTGCCTGGAGGCGGGCATGGACGATTTCATTTCCAAACCGATCCAGCCGGCCATGATGTACCAGACCATCGCCAGCTGGCTGCCGGCGCGTGAAACGCCGCCGCCTCCCGCACGCAGCCGCGCCGCGCCCGCCTTCAAGACCACCCTGGCCGGCGACCCGCAAGTGATCGACCTGTCCATCCTGGCCAAGTTACTGGGCTACAACCCGGAAAAAGTGCGCAAATTCGCCTTCAAGTTCCTGCAGACGACGCAGGATGGCTTCGACGACATCGATGCGGCCCTGGCGCGCGGCGACGTGCGCCAGGTACGCGAACTGGGGCACCGCATCAAGTCGTCGGCGCGTACCGTGGGGGCCCTGGGGCTGGCCGAGCTGTGCCACAACCTGGAAACCCTGGCGCCAGGCGAGCCGGCCGACGAGGCTGAGCGGGCACAACGCATCGTGGCGTGCCTGTGGCCCCTGCTGGAACAGATTACCGAACAAATCATGAATAACACCAGCTTTGCCAATGACGATTAGCTACCGCCAGTGCGTTGAGGCAAGGTATCGGCATCGACAACGATGCAGCATATCAATAGGAAGACAGGACGATGAATACTGTATCAAACCAAGCAAGCCGGGAACAGAACGAAGCAGGCCTGGCGCCGCTGCGTGTGCTGCTGCTGGACGATGATGTCTTCATGCTCGACGTGCTCAGCGACATGCTCGAACATATGGGCTCGTTCGACATCCGCTGCGAGTCGCACAGCGAACAGGCGCTGGCTACCCTGAAGCAGCACCAGCCTGACCTGCTGATCTGCGACCTGTCCATGCCCGACATCGACGGCATCGAATTTTTGCGCATGGCGGCGGACAATGGCTTCCGCGGGGGCGTGGTTCTGCTGTCGGGCCTGCATTCGGCCGTGCGCCTGGCGGCCGAACGCCTGGCCGTGGCCAATGGCCTGCATATATTAGGCACCTTCCGCAAGCCGATGGAAAGCGCGGAATTGCAGCTCATGGTGAACTTGCAACTGCAGCACACGGCCCGCCAGGCCAGCGTACAGGCCTGAGCGCGGAGGATGGCCGGGAGGGCGGGCGCTGCGCTGCGGGCCAGAAGGCATGCGGCTTTGCCGCCCTGCCGGCACGCGCGGTGGCGATATGTTTCAAGTTTTTCCGCAATAATCGCCACGCTTTGAAAAAATGGGTTATTATTTCAGCCATCCCCGCCTGCATACCTCTGGTCGCACCTTCCAAGAATATTGAATTTGTGCCCATTGCCCCCATCTGCTAGCTGCATTCCAGGAAGCATGGATGGCGAACCAGCGTATGGTTAATCCCAGGCATTATTGATCCCACCCTCATTTGAGGAAAATATGAGCGAAAATATCAAACACATTAGCGATGCATCTTTTGAAGCAGACGTCCTGAAATCCGACTTGCCCGTCCTGGTGGACTTCTGGGCTGAGTGGTGCGGTCCCTGCAAGGCTATTGCCCCGATCCTGGAAGAAGTAGCCAAGGAATACGCAGGCCGCATCGTGATCGCCAAGATGGACGTGGACGCGAACCAGGCAGTGCCTGCCAAGTTCGGCATCCGCGGCATCCCGACCCTGATCCTGTTCAAGGATGGTGTCGCAGCTGCTCAAAAAGTGGGCGCCATGGCCAAGGGCCAGTTGACCGCTTTCGTCGACAGCAACATTTAATGTATGATAGGCAGCGCTGCGCCCGCAGCGCCGCCTGACTGGATAGACCGGGAAACGGCTTTGCCATCATTCGTGCACAGCCTACCCAATAATTAATCAACGCCACGCAGTCCCCTCCCCTACCTTTACATCCCGTCTCGGGACACTCAACACATATGCATTTATCCGAACTAAAGGCCCTACACGTATCCGCCCTGCTTGAGATGGCGATCGGTCTTGACATTGACAACGCAGCCCGCTTGCGCAAACAGGAGCTGATGTTCGCTATCCTGAAAAAACGCGCCAAGTCCGGCGAACAGATTTTCGGCGACGGCGCCCTGGAAGTGCTGCCAGACGGCTTCGGCTTCCTGCGCTCGCCTGACGCCAGTTACATGGCGTCCACCGACGACATTTACATCTCCCCTTCGCAAATCCGCCGCTTCAATCTGCACACCGGCGATTCGATCGAGGGCGAGGTACGGACCCCGAAAGATGGCGAACGCTATTTCGCATTGGTCAAAGTCGACAAGGTCAACGGCGAATCGCCGGAGATGTCGAAACACCGCATCCTGTTTGAAAACCTGACGCCGCTGCACCCGAATGAGCCGCTGCGCCTGGAACGTGAAATGAATGGCCAGGAAAACATCACCGGCCGCATCATCGACCTGATCGCCCCGATCGGCAAAGGCCAGCGCGGCTTGCTGGTGGCATCGCCGAAATCCGGCAAATCCGTGATCCTGCAGCATATCGCCCATGCGATCACGGCAAATCACCCGGATATCACGCTGATCGTGCTGCTGATTGACGAACGCCCGGAAGAAGTTACCGAAATGCAACGTTCGGTACGCGGCGAAGTCGTCGCCTCGACCTTCGACGAGCCGGCCACGCGCCACGTGCAAGTGGCCGAAATGGTGCTGGAAAAAGCCAAGCGCCTGGTCGAAATGAAAAAAGACGTAGTGATTCTGCTCGACTCGATCACCCGTTTGGCGCGCGCCTACAACACCGTCATCCCTGCCTCGGGCAAGGTATTGACTGGTGGTGTCGACGCAAATGCGCTGCAACGTCCAAAACGCTTCTTCGGCGCCGCGCGCAATATCGAAGAAGGCGGCTCGCTGACCATCATCGCCACGGCGCTGATCGAAACGGGTTCGCGCATGGATGACGTGATCTTTGAAGAATTCAAGGGTACCGGCAACATGGAAGTGCATCTGGAACGCCGTCTGGCAGAAAAGCGTGTCTATCCGGCAATTAACCTGAACAAATCGGGTACCCGCCGCGAAGAACTGCTGATCAAACCGAACGAACTGCAAAAAATCTGGATCCTGCGCAAATTGCTGTACTCGATGGACGAGATCGAGGCGATGGAGTTCATTCTGGACAAGATGAAAGCCACGAAGAACAACGCAGAGTTTTTCGATATGATGAGACGCGGCGGCTGATTTTAGGGGTCAGACCCGTCGGGTCTGACCCCAGCCCTCCGTTGATCATCCCGCGAAAGCCGCTCATTGAGCGGCTTTTTTATTGCCGTCCACCCGAAAGCGCTATATAATCGACGGTTGCATTATTTTAAACCCTGGCAAGTGATCGGCAATCGGGTCAAGAAGCTGGACGACCGACGAAGTGCTGTTTGGCTACCAAACTAGAGAGAAGACCATGAAAGTCGATACCCATCCAGAATACCGCGAAGTTGTTTTCCACGATCTGTCGTGCGATTTCAAATTCGTTACCCGCTCGACCATCCAAACCCGCGAAAAAATCACCCACGACGGTAAAGAATACCCACTGGTGAAGATCGAGGTTTCGGCTGAATCGCACCCATTCTTCACGGGCAAGCACAAAATCGTCGATACCGCTGGTCGCGTCGAGAAGTTCCGTCAGAAGTTCGGTACCGTTGGTTCGAAAACCGCAGTCGCAGCAGGCTGATTTTTGCCGCTTTGCGGCAAAAAAGGGCAGCTTCGGCTACCAGAGAAAAGGCAGCTACGGCTGCCTTTTTTGTCTTTGGCCGCTTTACTTTATACTCGCGCATACCCGACGCCATTCGTCGCGTCTTGCCATTTTTTTCTGATACCGACTATCGATGAAGCCAGTCCGCCTTCCCGCCGCTGCCACACTCGCGCTGCCACGATGGGCCTTGTTTGCGCTCGGCCTGCTGTACATCCTGCCTGGCCTGATCGGCCGCGAACCGTGGAAGAACGATGATGCCGCCAGTTTCGGCATCATGTGGACCATGGCACATGGCGGCCTGAACGATTGGCTGTGGCCCAACGTGGCCGGTTTGTCCTCGCCAGAGGAAGGCCCGCTGGCCTTCTGGCTGGGCGCCATTTTCATCAAACTGCTCGGCTGGATCGATGGCGACGTCTTTGGCGCGCGCATGTCGACCATCGGCATCTTCGTCGTCAGCACCCTGTCCGTCTGGTACACCGCCTTCAACCTGGGCCGCCGCAACGATGCCCAGCCCCTGCGTCTGGCCTTCGGCGGCCAGCCCGAGCCTGACGATTTCGGCCGCACCCTGGCCGATGCCGCCGTGCTCATCTACCTTGGCTGCCTCGGCTTGCTGCAGCACAGCCACGACATCACGGCCGAAGCGCTGCATGTGTCGCTGATGGCCTACCTGCTGTACCGCGCCGTGCGCTATGTGGAGGGTCCGTCCGTGCGCAATGCAGCGCTGCTGGGCCTGGCACTGGGCGGCCTGACCCTCACGCGCGGCTGGATCACGCCGGCGGCGCTGAGCATCGCCATGCTGTTGTGCACCGTCTTCCTGCGCCTGCCGCTGCTGCGCAGCGTACGCCACCTGGCACTGGCCGTGCTCGTGGCCATCGCACTGGCCCTGGTCTGGCTGCTGCCGGGCGAACTGCTGCAGCCATACGGCCATTCGCCGCTGCAGGCATGGATGGAGTGGAATAGCCGCCAGTTCAGCGCCCCGAGCCTGAAAAGCCTGCAATATTTCTTCCGCGTCGGCATCTGGTTCTTCTGGCCCGCCTGGCCGTTCGCCGCCTGGGCCGTGTATGCCTGGCGCCGCCAGCACCATGTGCTGCACATCGTCGTGCCACTGACCTTTGTCGCCATGCTGGCCATCCTGGGCCTGTTCCACCCCGACCCGGAACCGAGCCAGTTGCTGCCCCTGCTGCCGCCACTGGCCGTGATGGCCGCGTTCGGCCTGCTGACCATGAAACGGGGCGCAATCAACGCCATCGACTGGTTCTCCGTGATGGTGCTGACCATCTGCGGCCTCGTCCTGTGGCTATTCTGGTTCGCCACCCTGACGGGGTGGCCGCCGCGCCTGGCCTACAATGCATTGAAACTGGTGCCAGGATTCAAGCCTGAACTGGAACTGGTGGCCTTCTTCGTCGCTGCCAGCGCCAGCGCAGGCTGGGTGGCGCTGGTGCACTGGCGCATCTCGCGCCAGCCTGCCGTGCTGTGGCGCGCCGTGGTGCTGTCGTCCGGCGGCCTGATTTTGATCTGGGTGCTGATCATGACGCTGTTCTTGCCCGAGCTGAACTACAGCAAGAGCTACGCCAGCGTGGCGCACCAGATTTCCGTCCACCTGCCGCCAGGCAGCAAGTGCATCAACAGCAACGTCGGCGGCGCCCAGCGCGCCTCGTTCGCCTACTACGGCCACCTGCCGTTTGCCAGCGTGGGGCAGCAGCAATGCGATGTGTTCTTGTTACAAGACAGCATCAAGGTTCCTGACAGCAAGGAACAGCTGCCCGAGCACCACGGCGCGGACTGGATCAAGCTGTGGGAAGGACGCCGCCCCACCGATGATGTGGAACGTTTCCGCCTGTATCAGCGCGTCAGGTAACACACGAAAAAACCGGGCATGTCCCGGTTTTTTCTTGCCCGCCTGGCCAATGTCGATAATCGATAAAATGTTGCCTTTAAATATAGTCAATTACCTAAATTGAACTATAATTGCTTTTTATATTATAATGTCGGCCAGCGCGATGGCGGTGTACTTGCTTTCCCGCCCTTCCATCCCTATTACCACGAAAATACTTATGACATTTTTTGCCTCACGCACCTTGCCGCTCATCAGCGCCGCCCTGTTCGCCTTCTCCTTCAGCGCCTCGGCCCAAGCGACCGTGATTGACCTCGGCGTCGCCAACGGCTACTCGGCCTTCATCTTCGGCAACATCGGCAGCAGCGGTGCCAGCGGCTTCACCAGCGTCGGCGGCAGCATTGCCGCTGGCGGCAATATCTACCTGGACAACTACAACGTTGGCACGAATAAAAAGCCAGGCAGCGCAACCAACGCGATCGTTGCTGGCGGCGACCTGAACACGGGCTGGGGCACCATCGGTGGTTCCTCCGTGTATGGCGTCAGCAACCCCAACGCCACGTTGACAGCGCCACAATGGTTCCCACGCGACAATATCAGCAAGGGCAATGCCTCCACCCTGGACTTTGCAGCCGCCCAGCAACAGCTGACGACCCTGTCGGGCGACGTGGCCAAGCTGCAATCGAACGGCACCGTGCTTTCGCAATCGGGCGGCTACAAGCTGGTGGGCGACATCAACGCCGACGTCAATATTTTCAACATCGATGCGTCGAACCTGCATAACCTGACCCTGGACGTATCGTCGCTGAAAAGCACGGCCAGCATCATCATCAACGGCACGGCCACCGACATCACCATGAGTGGCGGCTTCGACAATTTCGGCAGCTTCGCCGACCGCACGCTGTTCAACTTCGCCAATGCCACCACCACCAGCCTGACCAATGCAGGCGTGAACGGCAGCATCCTGGCGCCGAACAGCGCGTTTTCCGGTTCGGGCAGCCTGAACGGCACCCTGATCGCCAATTCGGTCAGCTCGATCAATTATGGCCACGTCTCGATGAACGGCGCCGGCTTCAACACGGTGAACGTATCGGCCGTACCAGAGCCAGGCACCTACGCCATGCTGCTGGCAGGCCTGGGCTTGCTGGCATTCATGCGCCGCCGCACGCCAGCGCGCGCGCCGCAAGCGCAACTGGCCTGAGCTTCACGCTGAATCCATGCAAAACACCGGGCCGCGCAAGCGTCCCGGTGTTTTTTTTATGTACTGGCGAAACGATTATTCCGCGCTCAGACCCAGGTCCGTGGCGACTTGCTTGCGCAACAAATATTTCTGGATCTTGCCCGTCACCGTCATGGGAAATTCCTCGACGAAGCGCACATAGCGGGGAATCTTGTAATAGGCGATCTGCCCGTCGCAAAAGGCGCGGATATCCTCGCTGGTGGCCTGCGTGCCCGGACGCAGAATGATGCAGGCGCACAACTCCTCGCCATACTTGGCGTCCGGCACGCCCACGCATTGCACGTCGAGCACGCTCGGGTGGCGGTACAGGAATTCCTCGACCTCGCGCGGATAGATGTTTTCGCCGCCACGGATGACCATGTCTTTCGAGCGGCCGACGATGCTGCAAAAGCCGTTCTCGTCGATGACGGCCAGGTCGCCCGTGTGCATCCAGCGCGCCGTATCGATGGCTTCGTTTGTTTTTTCCGGGTCGCCCCAGTAGCCCTGCATCACGGAATAACCGCGCGTAAGCAATTCGCCCTTCTCGCCGCGCGGCACGATGCGCCCTTCCGCATCGATGATTTTCACTTCCAGGTGCGGGTGGACGCGGCCAATCGAGGACACGCGCATTTCGCGCGGGTCTTCGATCGATGTCTGGAAGCTGACGGGCGACGTTTCCGTCATGCCATACGCGATGGTAATTTCCGCCATGTGCATCAGTTCGATGACCCTCGTCATGACTTCCATCGGGCAGGGCGAGCCGGCCATGATGCCGGTGCGCAAGTTCGACAAATCGTATTGCTTGAAGTCAGGATGATCGAGGATGGCGATGAACATGGTCGGCACGCCATGTAAACCCGTGCAACGCTCGGCCTGCACGGTTTCCAGCACGGCCTTCGGGTCGAAGCCTTCACCCGGAAACACCATGGCCGCGCCATGCGTGACGCATGCGAGGTTGCCCAGCACCATGCCGAAACAGTGGTACAGGGGCACGGGGATGCACAGCCGGTCCTGTTGCGTGAGGCGCATGGCTTCACCGATGAAAAAACCGTTATTGAGGATATTGTGGTGCGTCAGGGTGGCACCTTTCGGCGCGCCCGTGGTGCCGGACGTGAACTGAATGTTGACGGCGTCATCAAACTGCAAGGTAGCGCTGACTTCTTCCAGGTGCGCCAGGTCGGCGTCGGAGATGCCCTCCATCAAGGCATCGAAGTTATGCATGCCCGGTGTGGCGGCCGCGCCCAGGCGGATGACGTGGCGCAACTGGGGCAGGCGCGGCGACTGCAGGGCGCCCGCGCGCGAACGGGCGATCTCAGGCACTACGTCCTGCACGATGGCCAGGTAATCGCTGGACTTGAAGCTGGGCGACAGGATCAGCGCGCTGCACTGCACCTTGTCGAGCACGTATTCGAGTTCCGAACGCCGGTAGGCGGGGTTGATGTTGACCATGATCAAGCCGGCTTTCGCCGTGGCGAACTGGGTCAGCACCCATTCGGCGCAATTCTGCGACCAGATGCCGACCCGGTCGCCCGGCTGCAAGCCCAGCTTCAGCAAGCCGGCGGCCAGGCGGTGCACGCGCTGCTGGAATTCCAGATACGTCCAGCGCACGTTCTGGTGCGCCACGATCAGGGCATCGTGCTGGCCATAGCGGGCGGCGATGGCGTCCAGGTAAGCGCCTATCGTTTCGCCGATCAACGGTGTCTCGTGGGCGCCATGTACATAACTCATTGCTTGCATGCTGTCTCCAGGGTAATGGCGCGACGCGCTCTTGTTATCGTCTTCGATGCTGAAAATTATAGCCCCAACCACCCCCGCCCTGCACCGGCTTGCTGTAATGTGCAGGCCGGTGCCACATTATCCGGGCACGACACGGACACGAAGGCATGGACAGCACAGTACTCCCTCCCGCACAGGGCTTTATCCTGACCCGCCACTGGCGCGATACCAGCGCCGGCACCGAGGTCGATTTCTGGCTGGCAACGGATGCAGGCCCCCGCCAAGTGCGCCTGCCCGTGCAGACGGCGGTCGCCTTTATTCCCATGGAGCAGCGCGAGCAGGCGGAACTGCTGCTGCGCGGCGAGCGCCATGCAGAGCTGCGGCCCCTGTCGCTGAGCGATTTCCACCACCGCCCCGTACTGGGCTTGTACTGCAAGCAATACCGGCATTTGCTGAAGCTGGAAAAGCAGCTGCGCGCCCACGGCGTCGATGTGTACGAAGCCGACATCCGCCCGCCCGAGCGCTATCTGATGGAGCGCTTCATCACGGCGCCGGTATCGTTCAAGGGAGAAACACTGCAGGAAGTGCAGCTCAAGCCGGCGCCCGGCTACCGCCCCACCTTGAAACTGGTGTCGCTCGATATCGAGACGACGGCGCATGGCGAGCTGTATTCGCTGGCGCTGGAAGGCTGCGGCCAGCGCCAGGTCTACATGCTGGGGCCGCAAAACGGCGGCGACGAGACACTCGATTTCGACCTCGAATACTGCGACAGCCGCGCACAGATCCTCGAGCGCCTGAACACCTGGATGGAACGCCACGATCCGGACGCCATCATCGGCTGGAACCTGGTGCAGTTCGACTTGCGCGTGCTCAAGGTACATGCCGAGCGCTATCAAATTCCCTTGCGGCTGGGACGCGGCGGCGCCGTCATGGAATGGCGCGAGCATGGCGGCAAGCAGGAACACTATTTTGCCGCTGCGGCGGGACGGCTGATCATCGACGGCATCGAAGCCTTGAAGTCGGCGACGTGGAATTTCTCTTCGTTCAGCCTGGAAAACGTGGCGCAGACGCTCCTGGGCGAAGGCAAGTCCATCGACAATCCCTATCAGCGCATGGCCGAGATCGACCGGCGTTTCCGCGAGGATAAACCTGCGCTGGCGCGCTACAACCTCAAGGATTGCGAACTGGTCACGCGCATCTTCGCGAAAACCGAGTTGCTGACCTTTCTCCTGGAACGGGCCAGCGTGACGGGCCTGGCAGCAGACCGCAGCGGCGGCTCCGTGGCCGCCTTCGAGCACCTGTACCTGCCACTGATGCACCGGCAGGGCTACGTGGCGCCCAACCTGGGCGATGTGTCCGGCGAAAACAGCCCGGGCGGCTTCGTCATGGATTCCCAGTCGGGGCTGTACGACTCCGTGCTGGTGCTCGACTACAAAAGCCTGTACCCGTCCATCATCCGCACTTTTCTGATCGACCCCGTGGGCCTGGTGGTGGGCACGAGCGGCGACGAAGCCGATACCGTGCCGGGCTACCGGGGCGCGCAATTTTCGCGCGTGAAACATTGCCTGCCCGCCATCGTGCAACAGGTGTGGCAAGGGCGCGAGGCGGCCAAGCGCGAACGCAATGCGCCGCTGTCGCAAGCGCTAAAGATCATCATGAACGCGTTTTACGGCGTGCTGGGGTCCAGCGGCTGCCGCTTCTTCGACCCGCGCCTGGCCTCGTCGATCACCCTGCGCGGCCACGACATCATGCACCGCACGCGCGAGCTGATCACCGAACAGGGCTACCAGGTCATCTATGGCGACACGGATTCCACCTTTGTGTGGCTGAAAACGGCGCATAGCGACGAAGAGGCTGGCAAGATCGGCCGCGCGCTGGTGACGCACGTGAATGCCTGGTGGGAGCGGCACCTGCGCGAGGAATTCGGCCTGGACAATGCGCTGGAGCTGGAATTCGAGACGCATTACCGGCGTTTCCTGATGCCCACCATCCGCGGCTCGGAAGAAGGCAGCAAGAAGCGCTACGCGGGCCTGGTGGGCAAGCCCGACGGTAGCGAAGAGATGGTCTACAAGGGCCTGGAAACGGTGCGTAGCGACTGGACGCCGCTGGCGCAGCAATTCCAGCAAGAGTTATACCGGCGCATCTTCCAGCGCGCCGCCTACCAGGACTATGTGCGCGACTACGTGGCGCGCACCGTGCGCGGCGAATGCGACGCTTTATTGGTCTATCGCAAGCGCTTGCGCCGCCCCCTCGACGACTACCAGCGCAACGTGCCGCCCCATGTACGCGCGGCGCGCACGGCCGACGCCTACAACCTGGCGCAGGGCCGGCCGCTGCAATACCAGAATGGCGGCTGGATCAGTTATGTGATCACGGTGGCCGGGCCGGAACCGCTGGAAACGCAGCGCTCGCCCATCGATTACCACCATTACCTGACGCGCCAGCTGCAGCCGGTGGCCGACGCGATACTGCCCTTCCTGGGCGACGACTTTTCGCGCCTCGTGTCGGGCCAGCAGGATTTGTTTTAGGTCAATTTTACTGACCGGCACGGCCAAGCTGAGGTAATATCGGCGCCTGCCAGGCCAGTCCGCGGGCGCTGCGCGTCGCGGCAGCGTAAAATACGCCATGGCGAAAGAATAAGAGCTCCACCGCAGAAGAAGATGCCGCTCCAGACGAGAATCGTTCGCAACATGATTTTCCCAGCTGAAATGGCGCATAATTTACAACCATGTTGAACCAGCGGGCAGCAGCACTAGCCATCTGCCCTGCTAATTTTTGAATGAATTGACACCATGACCGAGATTACGTCCTTAAGAGACATCCCGCAAAAAAATATCTTCCGCAAGGGCGACACCTTTGTGCTGTTCGGCGAGCTGTTCGGCCGCGGCTATGTGAATGGCTTGCTGGACGAAGCGCGCAAGGCGGGCATGAATATCGTCGGCATGACGGTCGGCCGCCGCGATGAAAACATGGCGCTGCGCCCATTGAACGCGGAAGAGCTGGCGGAAGCCGAAGCCAACCTGGGCGGCCGCATCATCAATGTGCCGCTGATGGCCGGTTTCGACCTCGACGCGCCAGCCGGCGAACCGACGCCGACGGCCCTGCTAGCCGACATGACCCTGAAAAGCTGGCAAGAAGACAAGCTGGACTGGGCGCAGATCGAACGCTGCCGCGAAGCAGGCATCGCCCGCTTCAGCGCTTCCGTGGCGAAAGCCATGGCCGAGCTGGACAGCCTGATTCCTGACGGCAGCAATGTGTATTTCGCCCACACCATGGCTGGCGGCATTCCCAAAGTCAAAGTCTTCCTGGCGATCGCCAACCGCATCTACAAGGGCCGCGGCGAGCGCTTCATGTCCTCGCGCGCCTTGCTCGACAGCGACCTGGGCAAGTTGATCCTGATGAACTTCGACGAAGTCACGGCCAACACCCTGCAGCACCTGATCGACGGCAGCGCCGCCATCCGCGCCCGCATCGAGCAAACGGGCGGCCAGGTGCGCTACAGCGCCTACGGCTACCACGGCACCGAGATCTTGATCGACGGCAAGTACCAATGGCAAACGTATAGCAACTATACGCAAGGCCTGGCCAAGATGCGCCTGGAAAACGTGGCCAAGGCCGCGTGGGAAAAAGGCATCAAGGCCACCGTCTTCAATTGCCCGGAAATCCGCACGAATTCGTCCGACATTTTTGTCGGCGTGGAACTGTCGCTGTTCCCCCTGCTCGACGCGCTGAAAAAAGAAGGCGGCAGCGCCTGGGCCGAAGAGCAATGGAAAATCTGCCAGGGATTGCTGGAAGACGGTGTCTCGCTGCAAGACTTGCTCGACCGTATCGCCACCTACAACGGCGACGCCACCAGCGTGCAGTTCCGCAACTTCGCTGCCTGGCCGATGGACAACACGCCAGAGCTGGCCGAAGTCATGATTGGCACCTCGGACGACATTACCAAGCTGCACAAGGACCGCAAGGAACTGATCACGGACCACCTGAGCTCGCTGGTGCTGGAAGGCACGGGCCCGTTGATGTTCCACGCCATGTCGGAGCCGCAAGCGCCCGTCGTCTGGCTTAACCACGACATCATCGCGCGTCAGCTGAACTCGGTTCACAACTGAGCTTGATGTAGCGCAAGCTGCAAGACACCGACGGCCCGGCTCATCCCCGGGCCGTCGGCGTTTCCGGCGCCGCATTACGTATCTCTTGCGCGCGCACGACGGATACCCCGCCATCGGCCAGCAGCGCCGTGCGGTGGTGAAGCTGGACGCATCGGAAGCCAGGTACAGCGCCGAGCGGGCGATTGCGTCCGGCGAGACCAGGCGCTTCAATGCATGCAAGCCCGCCCCCCTAGGGCGTGGCAGCCACCGCGCGCCCCGTCGGCGTATCTGCCCCTCCCGGCAACAAGGCATACACGCGGATGCTTTCCAGTTGTTGCATGGGATATCCATCCAGGTAATGAAGGGACACGATAAGGCGGCTGCTCAGGCGCGGCACTCCGCTTCCTGTGCTGGAACCGGCACGTTCAAGGATGCTCAATGCTCATGTAAAACACACGCCAAGCATAAAACTTGCCAGATTGTGACAAATCAGTGATAATGCGTCTCGCGTTGCCGGGATGGCGGAATAGGTAGACGCACGGGACTCAAAATCCCGCGCTGGAAACAGCGTGCCGGTTCGATTCCGGCTCCCGGCACCACAGAACAAATCGAAGAAGTACCGATAAAGCCATTAAATCCAATAAAATCAAGGATTTAGTGGCTTTTTTCTTGCCTGTTCGTTCCGAACAATACCGATTATTCCCGATAGAAACAGCTGGTCATTACGCAATGATTAGCCACAGAAACCGCCGCTTGAGCGGTCGAAGGGGAAGCGCTACTGTGCCGCAGCGACGTATGCGTCTTGAATCGGTGTGGGGGCCTACGGTCAGGGGCGACCTCAACTTGATCTCGCATGGTGTGTGGTGAAGATAGACCGCGCCAACCCAATGCCACCGAGCAGACCCGCTCAGAAAATACAACGCCAACGCATTCCAGCGGCAATTTGCCAATGCCCGGAGCAAGGGCCATGAAGCACCTCAATGCAAAGCCTCATGGCTTGCCGATGAATAGGCCCGCAGCGATGCTGATGGGCCGAGGCGAGCTCTGAGCCGCCTGCCGATGCTGCCCGAGCCGCATCGGCGAATTGCTGCCGCATCACTGGATATCGGCCGACGATTCTTTACCCTCAGGGGAGAGTCATGTCCAAACCGACCATACTGACAACAACAAAGGTGACGATCCCCAGGGCCAGGAGCGATAGCACGAAGACTCCGACCACCTTGCTGCTTGCGCGCAGCACCGCGCGATTCTGCTTCGCCTTATCCTTATCCTTCTTGCCTTGATCGTAATGCCACTTGATGGCGAAGAACATGCCAATGCTGAGCACGAGAGCCTTGAACGTAACGAAGACTATAGGGGTCCAATCTATCATTTTGAGTATTTCCAGTCTATTACTTGACACTATCCATCGTGAGGAGCACTACCTCAAAACGCTGCTTCCGCAGCTTCTGTTCAAACCATCCCACAGGCATCCTGTTTGAATCTTTCATTATATCTAGCTATGAAATAACAATGGCATCGAGCGTAGTGATTTGCCGAATGCAGATGAGAGAGGAGAAAACGTCAGCAACTGCCATGCAAGGATGGTGTTACTGCACGCTCTGATGCATACTACTTAAAAACAATTTCCATACATTGAGACAAAATGTCCCAGTTGAAAACCATACAAGATGAACATTTACCTATCTGGATGCCGCGCTTGGCCGGGAACAGAGGGCCACGCTTTTTGCAGATTGCCGATGCGTTGCAAGCGGCGGTGGCAGACGGATCTTTGACACCCGGTGACCGCCTGCCTACGCAGCGCCAGTTGGCAGCACAGCTGGACGTCGACCTGACGACGATCACGCGCGCATATGACGAAGCCAGGCGCCGCAACTTGCTGGAAGGCCGCGGCGCGCGAGGCACTTATGTCGCGGCGCCGAAGGTCGAATTGACCGCTATCCTCGACCTGAGCATGAATACGCCGCCACCGCCGGATGGCGTGGACTTCGACGACATGTTGAAACAAGGTTTGTCCCAGGTCTTGATGAGGGCAGACAATGAATTGCTGATGACTTACCATTTGGGCGGGGGAAGCGACTCCGACCGCAAGGCTGGAGCCAAATGGCTGGCACCGATGTTTGGACATCTGGATTCTCAACAGGTTGTCGTCTGTCCGGGTGCGCAAGCGGCGATCGCCGCATTGATCCTTGCGCTGACGGAGCCTGGCGACGTTATCCTGGCAGAGCCAAGCAGTTATCCCGGCTTGCGTGCCGCAGCGACCCAATTCGGCCGGCACATCATTGCGGTGGAAGCGGACAGGCATGGGATGGTGCCTGAGATGCTTGAGGAAGCGTGCCGCCAGCACAAGCCTGGGCTGGTCTACCTCAATCCGACATTACAGAACCCGACTGCCATCACCATGCCGGAAGGCCGGCGCAGTGAGCTCGCCAGCATCGCGAAGCGCTGCAATGTACGCATCGTCGAGGACGATCCCTACTGGCTCCTTGCCGATGCCCCGCCACCACCTATTGCCACGTTTGCCCCGGAACAGGTGGTCTACATCTCAACCCTGTCGAAATGCCTGACGCCTGGCTTGCGTGTCGCCTTCGTGCTGATACGCGACCCGCACGAACGCGAACGCTTCCTGGTCGCGCTAAGATCATTTGCGCTGATGGTCGCTCCGCTGACTGCCGCACTGGCCACGCAGTGGATACTCGACGGTTCGGCCGACGGATTGATGGAGGGCGTACGCAAGGAGGCGCGCCTGCGCCACCGGATGGCTCGGGATATTCTGGCGGGGCGGTACAGCGGCTTTGGAGACGGCCTGCATGTCTGGCTCGAGTTGCCGGCGTATTGGAACTCCTTGCAGCTTGCGCGTGCAGCCGCTAGCTCCGGCATCGCAGTCACGCCGGCGGAGGCATTCGCAACTGGCAGCGTCTCCGTGAATGCAATTCGGATTTCTTTGGGGTGCATCAAGGACCGTGGACGCTTGCAGGCGGGCCTTCAACGGCTGTCTCACCTGCTGGCGCGACGACCCGAGTCATTCAGCGCAGCGGTGGTTTGACTGTCCTGGAAACACCGTGCTGCATCCGGGAGTGATGGCAATGCGGTCGCCCATTGGTTTGCTGTCTCCGTGCTTATTTATCGTGAGATCAGGCGCGACAGTGAACAGACTGGAAGAAAACCACCTTGGCCGTGCAGCACACTGTCCGCTTTGGGGTGCGGATTCAAGCGGACACCGCAGCAGGGAAGCTGCCGCATCCGGCTAGCCAAACGGCCGCACGCCAAACAGCACGCCATGCAACCAGAATGCCAGCAGCAGCCACAGCGCACAGCCCGCGACTATGGCGATCAGGGTGCCTGTCACGGTGCCGCCCTGGTATGCCACGCCGGTCGCGCGGTCGCGCCGCACGGCGGCATACAGATCAAGCAGCGACCAGGCGAGGAAGCCGCCGAACAGCAACACGTCGGCCAGGCTGCCGTTGGCCAGCAGATGTGCCACGGCCCAGAGTTGCGTGCCCAGCAGCATGGGATGGTGCACCCAGGTCTTGATGCGGTTGCGCGGCACATTGGCCGCTGCCAATAAAATCAGCGAGAACAGCATCAGCAGGCCGCTGGCGTGACGCAAGCCCATGGGCGGCGCCCACAGGACCAGCTGTTGCTGACGCGCCAGGCCGTAGCCCCAGATGATCAGGCCCAGTCCGGCAAACGCGACGAGCGAATATAGCCCCTTCCAGCGCTTTTCGCCGAGGCGCGCCAGCTGCGCACTGCGCCAGCCGTCGGCGACAATGCGCACCGAGTGCAAGCCCAGGAACAGCAACAAACCGAGTATCAGCACCGTCATCGTCTTCTCCCGCAGTCATTACCAGCTATCGAGCATACGCGACACCATGACCGGTGCCGGCCACGCAGATCAACGTTCCTCGCGATAATAGTCGCAGCCCTCGAACGTGGTGCGCAGCGCCTGTTGCAACTGGGCGTAGCGCTCGGGCGTCAAATTAAAGCGCACGTCGATCTGGCCGTCGTCATCCATCTGCATGGCCGCCTCGGCATCCATCTGCACGGACAGGCGGTTCGGATGCAGGATCACGGCATGCATGTGGCCATACCAGGCAAATTCCTGGCCGCCATACTCAATATAGGGTTCGTCCATGCCCATGGCGACGTCCTGCTCGTCATACTCGTCGGCGCGCTGCAGCATCAGGTAGACGGGCTCGCCTTTGCCGGCTGGCGCGGCCAGGGAGGTGATCAGGGCGTCGTCTTCATTAATAACGGACAATTCGGTGGCGGTAAATCCTGCGGACATGGCGTGCTTTCAACAAATAGGGGGATGACGCCACCATAGCGCAAAAGCGCCCCGGACGACATAGGGGCCGACGAATAAAGCGTGCCGCCCCGGAAACGCATCGCCGCCTATAATTGCCGCTCCAACCAATTCACAGGAGAGCGTCTTGACCGCAGCATCGCCCTACACCACCCGCCTGGCCATTCCCCCGGTCGCCACCTACCAGCAGCTGCGCGTTGCCGCCGGCCTGAGCGCGAAAACCACGGAGGCAGCGGCCAAGGGCTTGCCCCACTCCCTGTTTGCCGTGCAAGTGCTGCACGGCGACACCGTGGTGGGCATGGGCAGGGTCATCGGCGATGGCGGCTGCTTCTTTCAGGTGGTCGATATCGCCGTGCTGCCGGCCCACCAGGGCCAGGGCTTGGGCAAGCTGATCATGCGCGAAATCCGCCAGTTCATCGACAGCGACGTGCCGGAAAGCGCGTATGTCAGCCTGATCGCCGATGGCCAGGCGCAAGACCTGTATGCGCAGTTCGGTTTCAAGCACACAGCGCCCGCCTCGGTCGGCATGGCGCTGAAGCGCTAGGCGCCCGATGCCTGCCTGGCTACTATGCAGCATGGCGCTGGCGCTGCTGCTGTCGGCCGGCGCCTGGCGCGCCGAGCGCCTGCTGCAGCGGCACGGGCGCACGACGCGCTGGCTGTGGCTGGCGGCCATTGCCGCGTCCGTCATCGTACCCCTGGCATGGCTGCCGGGCGTGCTGGCGGCCATGCCGGCGGAACAGGCGCAGCTGAAACTGGGCTGGTTTGTCTTGTCGGTGGGCATGCTACTGCTGTTGGCGCTGCGCAGCGCCTGGCTGCTGTCGCACCAGCGCCGCTGGCAAAAGACCAGTCTGCTGGGTACACCCGTCTTCCTGAGCGGAGGCATCGGCCCCTGCGTGGCGGGGCTGCTACGGCCCTGCATCGTGATGCCCGTCTGGCTGCAACTGATTCCACCCCGGCAGCAGGCGCTGCTGCTGGCGCACGCGCAATGCCGGCTGGCCGCGCGCGACCCGCAGCTGCTGGCCTTGGCCTACGCATTGCTCGTGCTCATGCCGTGGAACCTGCCCCTGTGGTGGCAGTTGCACCGGCTGCGCTTTGCCATCGAAGTCGATTGCGACGCACGCATGCTGGCGCACGGCCACGCGCTGCGCGACTATGCCATCGTCCTGCGCCAGCACGGCCAGTATTATTCGGGGCTGACGGGCGCCTCGCCCATCGTACTGAACGCCCCGCGCGCACTGCGCCGGCGCCGCCATCTGATGGCCAGATTTACCCGGAAGCAGGCGACGAACTTGCTATAGTAGCGGCAACGCCGCGCAGCCCGCCCGCGCCCCGGTTCCCACCTTAGAAATCAGAGAGATACCATGCTTTACCTGCTTGCCATCGTCATCGTCATCGCCCTGCTGTATTACGTCTTCAGCGGCCGCACACCCGTGAAACCGCTGCACAAGCCGCTCGTCTCGGTGCGCCAGTACGTGCCGGCGATTCCTCCCGGTGCCCCTGCACATCACTGGAACGACGAGGGGCGCTTTGCGTCGGAAGTGGAAAACGAATCGATGTACCAGCCCGCCATCGCCAAACTGGCCGGCGAGCACGGCCCTGGCAACGCGGAAGAAAAATGCCTGGCCCTGCTCGTCTGCGACGATGCCAATCCGTTCCAGGACAAGGCCATCGCCGTCTTCATCGATGGCCAGCTGGTGGGTTACCTGTCGCACAACGACGCCCTGCGCCTGCGCCGCAATCTGGGCCGCCAGGACCTGGTGGGCCAGCTGACCTCGTGCGATGCCGTCATTCGCGGCGGCGGGCTGTGGAATGGCAAGCGCCTGTCGTATGCCGTGTGGCTGGACTTGCAGCCCTACAATTAAGTGAACTCCCGCCACGGCCAGCGTTGTTGCGTCACACAAAGAAGTGCCGACACGATGCTGCCGACGCCGATGCAGACCACTGGAAGGGCAAGGAGTTCACGACCATTATCGCTGGCTGCGCCGCGAGCATATTGATGCATATCAAGTAGGTCGGCATTTTGTCGCGATGGGATTGCAAATGACCATGGTCTGTCTCTTTTTGACCCATATCAAGTCCCGCATAAGAAAAACGCCATCCGGCACGGCAATGCTGGACTTGCCCGTGTTGCCGTTCTAGCCTTGTTGCCGTCCTGACTACCGAGTGACAACATGGCTTACAAATCCATCCTGGTCCACGCCGACCTGTCGCGTCATGCGCCGCAGCGCATCGCCATCGCGGCGCGGCTGGCGCACGCGCACCAGGCGCACCTGATCGGCGCGGCGATGACGGGCATGTCGCGCTTTACCCTGGAAAACAATCGCGGCATGCGCGGTGGCGCCGTGGCGGCGCAGATTTCAGCACTGCACGGCCAGGCGGAACGGGCGCTGGACCAGTTTGAGACGCTGGCGCGCCAGGCCGGCGCCGTCTCGCTGGAACGGCGCCTGATCGAAGACGATGAAGATGGCGGCATGGCCGTCAGCGCCCGCTACAGCGACTTGACGGTGCTCAGCCAGCACGACGACAGCGAGGCATTGCCCGGGGCCATGAGCGACCTGGTGCCCTACGTGATGCTCAACGCGGCCCGCCCCGTGCTGATCGTGCCGCGCAGCGGCCAGTTTGCGGAAGTCAACAACACCGTGGTGGTGGCCTGGGATGGCAGCATGGAAGCGACGCGCGCCATCGGCCACGCCCTGCCCCTCTTGCGCGCGGCGCGCCTGGTAGTGCTGGCCCTGCTGCACCCGCCGGCCGGCCATGCGCAGCCGGCACGCCATCCGGGCGCCGACATCGCCGCCTACCTGAGCCGCCATGGCGTGCCCGTGGAAGTGCGCCCGGCCGTCGCCACGGGCGACATCGGCGCGGCGCTGCTGGCCATGGCCGCCGAAGTGCATGCCAAGCTGCTGGTGATGGGCGGTTACGGCCACGCGCGCTTCCGCGAAATCTTATTGGGCGGCGTGACGGAAACGGTGCTGCGCCAGATGACCTTGCCCGTGCTGATGGCGCACTGACGTAAAAAAGCCGCGCCACCCTGGCGGATGGCGCGGCTTTCAGGAAGTGCTAATGATCAGACCTTGCGTTGTGCTACGGCATCAACGACACAGAGTGCCGTCATGTTGACGATGCGGCGCACGGTGGCCGATGGCGTCAGGATGTGCACGGGCTTGGCGCAGCCGAGCAGGATCGGGCCCACGGCGATGCCGTTGCCGGCTGCCGTCTTCACCAGGTTGTAAGCGATGTTGGCCGATTCGATGTTCGGCATGACCAGCAGGTTGGCGTCGTTCTTCAGTGCCGAGTTTGGCATGATTTTTTGACGCAGCTTGCTGTCCAGGGCTGTATCGCCGTGCATTTCGCCGTCGATTTCCAGGTCCGGCGCGCGTTCCTTGATGATGGCCAGCGCGGCGCGCATCTTTTGCGCCGAGGCACTGTCGCTGGAACCGAAGTTCGAATGCGACAGCAGGGCCGCGCGCGGCGACAGGCCAAAACGGGTCATCTCTTCGGCGGCCATGATAGTGATCTCGGCCAATTGTTCGGCGTCCGGGTTTTCGTTGACGTGCGTGTCGACCATCACCAGTTGGCGCTCCGGCATGATCAGTACGTTCATCGCCGCGTAGACATTGCTGCCGGCGCGCTTGCCCAGCACCTGGTCGATGTATTTCAGGTGCAGCTGGGTAGTGCCGAAGGTGCCGCAGATCATGCCGTCAGCATCGCCCTTGTGGATCATCATCGAGCCGATCAGGGTGTGGCGGCGACGCATTTCCAGCTTCGCATATTCCTCGGTGACGCCCTTGCGGCTGGTCATGGCGTAATACGTGTTCCAGTAATCGCGATAGCGCTCGTCGAAGTCCGGGTTGATGACGTCGAAGTCGACGCCTTGCTTGAGGCGCAGGCCGAACTTCTGGATGCGCGCTTCAAGCACGGGTGGACGGCCGACCAGGATAGGACGCGCCAGTTTTTCATCGACCACCACTTGCACGGCGCGCAGCACGCGCTCTTCTTCGCCTTCGGCGTAGACGATGCGTTTGAGTTCGGCCGGAGTGGACTTGGCCATCAGGAACAGCGGCTTCATGAAGGTGCCGCTGCGGTAGACGAATTGCTGCAGGCTGTCCGCGTACGCTTGCAAGTCCTTGATCGGACGCGTGGCGACGCCCGATTCCTCGGCCGCCTTGGCGACGGCCGGGGCGATCTTGATCAGGAGGCGAGGGTCGAACGGCATCGGGATCAGGTATTCAGGACCGAACGACAGGTTGCTGATGCCATACGTCGTGGCCACGATGTCCGACTGCTCGGCATGCGCCAGGTCGGCGATCGCGTGCACGACGGCGATTTCCATCTCGCGCGTAATCGTCGTTGCGCCGCAATCGAGGGCGCCGCGGAAGATGTACGGGAAGCACAGCACGTTGTTGACCTGGTTCGGATAGTCCGAACGGCCCGTGGCGATGATGGCGTCGCTGCGCACGGCCTTGACTTCTTCCGGCAGGATTTCCGGATTCGGGTTGGCCAGCGCCAGGATCAGCGGGTTCGGCGCCATCTTGCGCACCATGTCTTGTTTCAGCACGCCACCGGCGGAAACGCCGAGGAAAATGTCGGCGTCCGGGATGATCTCGGCCAGGGTGCGCAGCGGCGTGTCTTGCGCGAAGCGTTCCTTGTCCGGGTCCATCAGTTCCGTGCGGCCCTTGTAGACCACGCCGGCCAGGTCGGTGACGTAGATGTTTTTGAGGGGGAAGCCCAGGTCAACGATCAGGTCCAGGCAGGCCAGCGCCGCAGCGCCCGCGCCCGACACGACCAGCTTGCATTCCTCGATTTTCTTGCCGACGGCTTTCAGGCCGTTCAGGATGGCCGCGCCGACGATGATGGCGGTGCCGTGCTGGTCGTCATGGAAGACGGGGATCTTCATGCGGTCGCGCAACTGGCGCTCGATGTAGAAGCACTCGGGCGCCTTGATGTCTTCCAGGTTCACGCCGCCGAAGGTCGGTTCCAGCGAAGCGATGATGTCGACCAGTTTATCCGGGTCCATCTCGTTGATTTCGATGTCGAAGACGTCGATGCCGGCAAATTTCTTGAACAGTACGCCCTTGCCTTCCATCACCGGCTTGGCGGCCAGCGGGCCGATATTACCCAGTCCCAGCACGGCCGTGCCGTTGGTGATGACGGCCACCAGGTTGCCGCGCGCCGTATATTTATAGACGTTGGCCGGATCGATGACGATTTCTTCGCAGGGTGCCGCCACGCCTGGCGAGTAGGCCAGCGCCAAGTCGCGCTGGTTGGTCAGTTGTTTGGTGGGCGTCACGCTGATTTTGCCGGGGCGCGGGCACTCGTGATATTCGAGTGCGGCCAAGCGCAATTGTTGACGCAATTCTTCTTTTTTATCAGATGACGAATCCATGCTGTGCTGCCTTCCTGTTTGGTCGATCGGGTGTTCCGGATTTTATCAGACCGATTCTTTCAATTAGCTAGGTATTTTCCGCTAGCCACAGTCTGATATCACGAAAACGCATAACCTAGCATTGTAAGGCCGTCCGGCGGCACAAACGTCCTTAGCAGGAAAAACTATCAAATTTTAAATTTCAATTAATTTTTACGATAGAGCACCAGCGGCACGCCACAGCGGCAATGCCTCGACGGCGCGCTCGATATCGTCCATCTCGTCGGCGCCCAGGGTGGTGTCGAAGGGCGCGGACAGGATGCTGCGCATCAGCGCCAGACGGGTCGTGGCTTGCTCCTCGTCAATGAAGCGTGTCGTCTCTGCACAGTACTGCGCGCGGCGCAGCGCATCGGCGCCGTCATCGTCGCCGTCGGGATAATAATGGCGGCCGATGTGATGCAGCGACTGCAGCAGGAATTCGATCTCGCACAGGATGCGCAACGCATCCTCGCCGGACAGCACGATGCGGCGGTTGGGGGGCAGCAGCGATGGCGGGGTGGCTGGGCTATTCAAAATTTTCCTCAATCAGGAAGCCGTAGCCGTCGTCGATCAGCATTTGCAGATAGGCGTCGAAGCTGTCGGCGATGACCTGGTAGTTGTCGGGGTCGTGCAGGAAGCGCACGATCTGCCCGACCTTGCCCGACGCCGCCGGCGTGAAATCGATATACAGCCGCGAGGAGCCGCCATTGTTCATGCAATGCGAAAAACACAGGCGCTGGCCCTGCTGAATAGCGGCGTCAATGCGGGCGTCGACGATGCCGGGATCGTCTTTCAGGTAATGGCCGTAAATATCGGCGATGCTGCGCTGGTTCGCCTGCCCATCCTCCAGGATCTGCTCGACCGAACTCAGATAATACGGATACTCGAACACGTCCGAGCCCAGCATATACACCAGCACCGTGCCGCCGGCATACTTCTGATAATAGGTGCCGTTGTACTTGCCCAGCAAGTGCAGCAAGCTGTCCGGGCACAGCGGATAGGCCTGGCGCAAGCTGGCCAGTTGCGCCGTGCTGGCGCCGCTGGCCAGCGCCAGCTCCGCCAGCGGTTCCGGCGGCAAGGCCTTGCGCAAGCCGGCTAAATAATGGTCGACGATGTTCATGCGCGAAATATATCAGCTGCCAGCACACGCCATGCGCACGCTAGCGCGACTGGGCCAGCCTGCCTCCCGGCGCAAAGCGCACCGCGATCAGCAATAACACCACCACGCCACCGGCCATCACCATCCACGCCTGGGCCAGGCTGGACGAATGCTGGCGGATCAATCCGGCAATGAAGGGCATGCTGCTGGCGATAATGTAGCCGCCGCCCTGCACAAAGCCCAGCAGTGCGCCGGCGACGGCCGGGTCACGCACGTGGTCCATGCTGACGATCAGCGACAGGGGAAACAGGGCGCCGATGCCACAGCCCAGCAGGATCACGGCGGGGATGGCCAGTTGCGCGGGCGCCACGATCAGGCAAGCCAGTCCCACCAGCACGGACAGCAAGACGGACAGCAGCAGGATGCGGCGGTCGGGGAAGCGGTGGATGATGCTTGAAACCACCAGTCCCGCCAGCACCTCCACCAGGGTCAGGGCACCCAGCAGCAAGCCGCTGTCGGCCGCACTCCAGCCCAGTTCCGTGTAAAACGGCGGCAGCCAGGCCAGCACCAGCGTGTAGGCGCCCGTACCGATGCCGAAAAACACCATCAACAGCCAGGCGCGGCCGCTGCCCACGGGCAGGCTGGCGCCTGCGCCGCTGGCCACCTCCACGCGCGAAGCGGCAGCACGGCGCCACAGCAGCGCGGCGGCCACGGCGGGCAGCGCCCACAGGGCCAGCAGCGCCTGCCAGCCCAGCGACTGTGCCAGCGGCGAGGCGGACGCGGCGGCAATGGCCGCGCCGCCCATGATGCCCGTCGTGTAAAACCCCATCAACTGGCCCGCCCGAGCGGGAAAATGACGCTTGATGAAGGCTGGCAGCAAGGCTTGCACCAGCGCAATGCCCAGGCCGCCCAGCGCTGCCGTGGCGATCAGGCCGCCGCTGCCATGCAAGGGCCAGCGCAGCGCGCAGGCGGCAGCGATGATGGCGATGCCCAGCGAGATGCCGCGCGTCACGCCCAGACGGCGCTGCAGCTGCGCACCCGCCAGCGCACACACGCCCATGGCGAACACGGGCACGGTGGTCAGCAAGCCCGCGTCGGCATTGCTGATGCCCGTGCTGGCCTGGATGCTGTCGAGCAAGGGGCCGATAGCGGCCAGGATGGGGCGCAGGTTCAGGCCCAGCAGGATGATGGCGGCCACCAGCAGGGCGGACGAGGGAGGGGGGGCGGTGTCGGGGCGTAAGGATGGCATGGGATAGTAGTCCTTGCCTCGCAGGGAGGCACATGGTTTAATGCGTCATAGAATAACTCGATGAAAAGTATCTTAACATAGAGATAGAAATCTATCTTGATGTCGAGATAAATACCTACCCATGACAACGACCCCGCAAGAACATACGCGCGCGCAATTTGCCGCAGCACAATGGCAGCGCGAGCTGCCGCAGATGGATACGGGCGCCATGCAGCTGGTGGGCCAGCTGGGCACGGTGGCGCAGCTGATGGCGCGCGATTGGCTCAATCCGCTGTTCGCCGAACATGGCTTGCAACCGGGCGAATTCGACGTGCTGGCGACCCTGCGGCGCTCAGGAGCGCCGTACAGCCTGACGCCGACGGCACTGTACGAGGCGGCCATGCTGTCCTCGGGAGGCATGACCAACCGCATCGACCGGCTGGAAGCGGCAGGCCTGATCGAACGCCAGAAGCACCCGACGGACCGCCGCGGCGTGCTGGTGGCCCTGACGCCCCGGGGCCTGGCATTGATTGAACAGCTGGTGTTGCTGCACGTGGAGAACGAGCGCGCCATGCTGTCGGCGCTCAGCGCGGACGAGCAGCGCCAGCTCGACCAGTTGCTGGCCAAGCTGCTGCAGGGTATGGCCCAGGCGAAGAAAGGCTAAGCGAGCAGGCCCGCCAGTTCGCGCAGCGCCGCATTGCCGCGCCGTGCCAGGCGCTTCAGTTCAGCAGGGTCGCGGCTGTCGTACAGGGCCTGGACATGGCCCACGCTGGCCGCGCGCAAGTCGATATCGCTGTCGCGATCCGGAACATGGGCGTCGGCCACATGTCCCTCGACCAGGGTCAGGTAGTAATGACGGGGCTTGCCCCACAAGTTGGCGGAAAACTGCAGCACCAGGCCGCTGTCGAACAGCAGGGCGCCGCTGCGGCCCCCATGCTCGAGCAGCACGCGAAACGCCGGCAAAGGCTGCCGAGCCGCGCGCAGAAAACCGGCCAGGTGCACCTGATCACCGAGGCCCAGGCTATTCGCGACCAGCTGGCCGCGCTGCAGAAACGCCTTGAACAATACATGCACCGGCCGCTTGCCCCTGCGGAACAGGCGCTCGTCCTCGTACAGGCACAGCTGGTCGACGTCGCTGACGGCATAGAAGCCGTGCGCCACCAGCTCCTGCGCCTCGAAGGTGGCCAGGCCGACAGCTTGCGGGTCGCGCAGCCAGCCATGGTCCAGCCAGGATTGCAACAGGACGTGAATATCGAGGATGGGCATAGTAAGCTGCTCGGCAGTGGCAAAGGCCTGTATTGTAGGCCAGCCTATAATAGCCGGGCCACACCATCATTCAACGCACAGACTACGCCATGGCCCCACACGACGCGCTTTCCGAATTCGACCTGATCAAACAATACTTCGTGCGCCAGCGCCCCGGCCGCGCCACTCTGGGCATTGGCGACGATTGCGCGCTGCTCACGCCAAGTGCCGGCAAGCAGATCGCCATTTCCTCGGACATGCTGGTCGAGGACCGGCACTTCTTTGCCGGCGCCGACGCCCGCATGCTGGGCCATAAAAGCCTGGCCGTGAACCTGTCCGACCTGGCCGCCATGGGGGCGCGCCCCGTGGCCTTTACCCTGGCCCTGGCGCTGCCGCAAGCCGAGCGCAGCTGGCTGGCCGGCTTTGCCGAAGGCCTGTTTGCGCTGGCCGACGCATTCGGCTGCGAATTGATCGGCGGCGACACCACCAAGGGCCCGCTGAACATCTGCATCACCGTGTTCGGCGAACTGGCGCCGGGCCAGGCCCTGCGCCGCAGCGCAGCCGTGGCGGGCGATGATATCTGGGTCAGTGGTACCGTGGGCGACGCGCGCCTGGCGCTGGCGGGCTACCGCATGGAACAGGAGCTGGCGCCAGCCGACCTGCTGGCAGCCGCCGCGCGCATGCACACGCCCACGCCGCGCGTGGCGCTGGGCTGCGCCCTGGCGGAAGCGGGCCTCGCGCATGCTGCCATCGACATTTCGGACGGGCTGGTGGGCGACCTGGGCCATATTCTGAAGGCTTCGCAAGTGGGCGCCACCCTGGACGTCGACGCCCTGCCTGCCGGCCCCGTGCTGGCGCAGCAGGAAACCGGCCTGCGCCGCCGCTACACGGCCGCTGGCGGCGACGATTATGAGCTGTGCTTCACGGCGCCCGCCTCGTCGCGCGATGCCATCGCCGCCCTGGCGGCAAGCTGCGGCACGCCTGTCACGCGCGTGGGCAGCATCGAGGCGCAATCAGGCTTGCGGCTGGTCGATGCAGCCGGGCAGCCTCTGGATCTGGCCTTGAGTTCTTTCGACCACTTCAGCGACTGAGCTAGCGCACCGCCAAGCGCGCCAGTCCCGGCTGGTTCACCATCCAGTAGTGCTGGAAGGCCAGGCGGATGTTGTCGCGCAGCTGGGTGTCATCCCACGGTTTCGTATAGAAACGGTAGATGGCGCCCCGGTTGATCGAGTCGAGCACGGCTTCCAGGCCCGTGTAGCCAGACAGGATGATGCGGATCGTTTCCGGGTACAGTTCCTTCACCTTGCTGAGGAACTCCGTGCCACTCATGCTGGGCATGCGCTGGTCGCAGACGATCACGTGAACGCGGTGCAGGGCCAGCATTTCAAACCCTTCGGCCGGCGTGCTGGCCGTGAGGATCTGGTAGCCTTCGGGACGGAACAGGCGGTGCAGCGACGACAGCACGTTGACGTCGTCGTCGACGATGAGCAGGGTCTGCGCCGGCTGGGCGGCCGGGTCGTGGCCGGGCGGCAGGCCGGCGCCGGCGACGATCATCTGCCCCAGTTCCAGCGCCGGCAGGGCGCGGCTGAAATAAAAGCCCTGGATCTCGTCGCAGCGGTTGCGCCGCAGGTATTCCAGCTGCGGGCGCGACTCCACGCCCTCGGCCACCACGCTCAATTTCAGGCTGTGCGCCATGCTGACGATGGCCAGCGCGATGGCCGCATCGTTCGGATTGCTGGTGATGTTGCGCACGAAGGCAATGTCGATTTTCAGCTTGTCGATGGGGAAGCGCTGCAAATACGCAAGGCTGGAGTAACCGGTGCCGAAATCGTCGATGGCCACTTTCACGCCGATTTTCTTCAACTTGCCCAGCACGACGATGGTGCGCTCGGCGTTCGACATCAGCGCCGTTTCTGTCAGCTCCAGTTCCAGCAGTTCCGGCGCCACGTTGTGCTGCTCCAGCGCGCGCGTCACCTCGCCTTCCAGGTCGCCTTCGGCAAACTGGCGGCTCGACACGTTCACTGCCACATGCACGGGCCCCACTTCGCTGTCGCGCCACTCGGCGATCTGGCGGCAGGCAGCCTGAATCACCCAGGCGCCCACCCGCACGATCAGGCCCGTGTCTTCCAGCACGGGCACGAATTCGGCCGGCGCCACCAGGCCGTAGCCGGGGCGGCGCCAGCGCAGCAGCGCTTCCACGCCGCTGATGCGGCCCGTGCGCAAATCCACCTTGGGCTGGTAGTACAGGATGAATTGCTCGTGTTCCAGCGCATGGCGCAGCGCCAGTTCCAGGTCCAGGCGCGCCAGCACCTGCACGTTCATGCCAGCCGTGAAAAAGCGGTAGCCGTCGCGCCCCGCCTGCTTGGCGCCGCCCATGGCCGTATTCGCGTACTTAATGAGCGTTTCCGGGTCGGTGGCGTCGTCCGGATACATGGCGATGCCGATGCTGGCCGTCAGGGTGGCCGCGTGACCGCGCAAGTCGAACGGCGCGCGCAAGGCTTCGCGCACCTGGTTGGCCACCGCCACGGCTTCCTGCTGGTTGCGGCTCATGGTGAGTATCAGCGCGAATTCGTCGTTGCCCAGGCGCCCCACCGTGTCGCGCAGGCGCACGCATTCGACCAGGCGGTTGCTGAACTGGCGCAGCAATTCGTCGCCCAGCGCTGCGCCCAGGGTGTCGTTGATGCTTTTAAAACGGTCCAGCGCGATGAACAGCACCACGATGCGCCAGCTTTTTTCCTGCGCCAGTTCGACGGCCTGGGCCAGGGTCTGGTAAAACAGGCTGCGGTTCGGCAGCCCCGTCAAGCCATCATAGTGGGCCAGGTGCTTCAGGCGCTCCTGCGCCTGGCGCCGCTCGCTGATGTCGCGCGCCACGGCGATCAGCAGCAGGCCGCCCGCACCCTGCCCACCCGCCACGGGCGCTTGTGCATACCAGTGCCAGCCCAGTTCCACGGGCACCAGGCTCAGGTCGCGCCGCACCAGTTCGCACTCCGTCACTTCCGTGGCCAGGTGGGCCTGGCCGCCCGGCAGCGCGGCCAGGGGCGGGGCCGGCGGCGATGGCAGCAAGGTGCCGGGCGCCAGCGCCAGCAGTTCGGTGCGCGCATAGCCGAGCAGGCGGCATGCGCCGTCGTTGACGTCGACCAGGGTCATGCCCAGCACATCGACGAGGAAGATGGCGTCGGTGGTGGCGTCCATGGCGCCGCGAAAGCGCTGCAGTTCGGCCGTGCGCTGGCCCACCGTGCGTTCGAGCAGCGTGTTGTAGTGTCGCGCGGCGCGGTGCAGCAGCCGCACTTCAAGCATGTTGCGTATGCGCGTGAGCACTTCGAGCGCGTCGAAGGGCTTGCTGATGAAGTCGCGCGCGCCCGCTTCCAGCGCGGCCAGCTTGGCGTCCGGGTCGGCGGCGATCACCAGCACGGGTAAATAGCCTTCCAGCTCCAGCGGGCGCAGCGCGTCCATCACGGCATAGCCGCTCATGCCGGGCATCACCAGGTCCAGGATGATCAGGTCAAACTGATGGCGCTGGTGCAGGCTGGCCACGGCACGCGCATCGAGAGTGCTGGAGATGGCCGTGTAGCCGCCGCCGCCCAGCAAATGCTCGAGCAGGCGCAAATTGACTTCCTGGTCGTCGACGATAAGAATTTTCGCCGCATAGATATCGGCCTGGCTGATCATGGCGCGCCTGTTCCCTTCTGCCGGCGCTGCTGCGCCACATAGGCCAGGGTACTGTTGATCGCCTCGGTAAATTCATCGAGGTTGATCGGCTTGGTCAGGTAGCGGTAAAAGCCCAGCGCCATGCTGCGCTCCACATCGCCCGGCATGGCATTGGCCGTCAGGGCGATGACGGGAATGTGCGCCGTGCGCGGATCGGCGCGCAAGAGCTTCAGCGCATCCGTGCCATTCACATGGGGCAGGTTGATGTCCATCAGGATCAACTGCGGCAAATGCGTGCGCGCCATCTCAACGCCCAGGCGGCCATCCGTTGCCGTCAGCAGCTGCAATTGGGGGCAGTAGCGCACGATTTCCTCGACCAGGGTCAGGTTGGCGGGATTGTCTTCCACATACAGCAAGGTGACGGGGGCGCTATTGTCGAGCAGCGCGCCGGCCAGGTCCGGCCGCGGCAAGGCCGGTGCGCTCGGGACGGGCACGGCATCGACCACGCGCAGTTCGATCCAGAACGTGCTGCCTTCGCCGGGCGCACTCGTCACGCCGATACTGCCATCCATCAATTCCACCAGGCGCTTGGTCACCACCAGGCCGATGCCGCTGCCTTCTTCCGTGCCGCCCTCTTGCCCCAGCCGGTTGAAGGGCTGGAACAGCAGCGCCACCTGTTCGGCATCGAGTCCCACGCCCGTATCGCGCACGCTGATACGCACGCGTCCGCCGACCTGCGGTGCGCAATCGATGGCCACCTGCCCCTGTTCCCGGTTGTACTTGAGCGCATTCGACAGCAGGTTCAGCAGAATTTGCTTGAGGCGCGTGCGGTCGGCCAGCACGTTGAGGGGACAGGCGTCGGGGAAAGCCATGCCGATGCCGCGCTGGCTGGCCAGCGGCGCGATCATGTCGCGGCATTCCTGCAAGATGGCGTCCAGTCCCACGGGTTCAAGCGATAGGCTGACCGTGCCCGACTCCACCTTTGCCAGGTCGAGGATTTCATTGATCAGGGTCAGCAAGTGGCGCCCCGATTTCAGGATATGGCCGGCGAACTCCTTCTTTTGTTCCAGGGTCGACGGCAGGCGGTCGGAACTGAGGATTTGCGCAAAACCCAGGATGGCGTTCAGTGGCGTGCGCAATTCATGGCTCATCGACGACAGGAACGCCGACTTCGCATAGTTGGCGCTGCGCGCCTCTTCCATCGCCATGGCCAGCTCGCCATTCGTCATTTCCAGCTGCATCGTGCGCTCGTGCACGCGCACTTCCAGTTCCTGGTTCAGGCGCATGACTTCCTGCTGCGCGTGGGTGCGCTGCTCTCCTTCGCGCGCCAGCTCGCCGTTCGAGCGCTCCAGCGCGTGCGTGCGCAGCTCGATCTCGGCCAGCATCTTGTTGAAGGAATCGACCAGCTGCGCCACTTCGTCGACGCTGAGCTTGCGCGCGCGGCGCGAGTAGTCGCCCGTCTCGATCACTTCGCGCGCCACGTCGGCGATATCGAGGATGGGCTGCGTGATGACGAAATCGAGGCGGCGCAGCAGCAGCAAGGCCACCAGCAGCGCCAGCACCGTCACGCCCAGCGCGATGGCCAGGTAGTCGGCCGCGCGGCCGGCAAGCTCGTAATCGGCGCGCAGATACACGGTGCCCAGCAATTCGCCATTGTCGACGATGGGCTTGAACAGTTCCACCGAGCTGCCCTGGATGCTTACACCTTCCTTGCCCACCTTCGCCGGCAGCTCGCCCACATGCGCATTTGCGCGATAGCTGGCAAACAGGCTGCCATCGGCCTTGTACAGGGCGCCGGCCGTCACGCGCGGGCGGATGCGCATCAGGTTGAGGTTTTCCAGCGCTAGGCGTTCGTCGTCGAAGGCCAGCGCGGCCGAGCTCATGTGCCCCAGCAGCTCGGCCTGAGTACTGATATCGGCTACCAGGTTGCGGTGGTAGGCGCGCAAGTCGTAGACGACGATGGTGCCCAGCGAAATGACGAGCGCCACCAGGGTGGTCAGCAAGACCACCGACATCAGCTTGTGGCGGATGGAACGCAGTCTGATCATCTAGGCGCCCCCCGTCTGCACGCGATAAGCGGCCAGCAGCATGCGCGCGCTGATGCGGATATGCGCCTGCGCCACGGGCTTCAGGGCCACGTCGAAGCGCACCTTGTCCTCGGCCATCACAAAATTGATCATGCTGCCCATCGCGTAGACCTCATCCGAATCGGACACCGTCAACAACGCCAGGCCACGGCTGGCGGCCAGCATCTCCTGCAGCGCCGTTTTATCCAGCGCGCCCAGGTACAGCACGTGCAGCCCGGCCAGCGCTTCGCCGCGGCGCACTTTTTTTACCTGCACGGCGCGGCCGTTGACGCTGTGCCCGGCCACGCTCTGTTCGAGCTGCTCGGCCAGCGCATCGGCGCCAGCCACGCCGATCACCAGGGGAGAGTCTGGCCGGACAAAGCTGCCGTCTGGCCACTCGACATAGCCGGCAAACTTGTACAGATACCCGGCCTTGACCTGGCGTTCCAGCTCCCCCGGCACCTGCGCCCGCGCATCGGCGCACAGCACGCCCAGGAGCAGCAATAGCCAGCCCAAGTGGAGGGAGCGGCGGCCGGCGCCGCGCACGGGGCGGCGCAGGGGGCCAGGATGACGCCACCAGGACCAGTTCAAAATTGCCATGACAACCGAGTAAAGAGAATGCATACGAAGGCGCGGCACCATGCCGCTTGCCGGTTCGAGCGATGCGCACCAGGGTGGCGCAGCGACAGAGCGCCTGCCGGCCCGAAGTGGTAGCAAATGTATAAAAGAGTGTACGCATTTTCGCTGTTACCGGGGAAAGTTTCTTTTGCCGTTGACCATGCTACAGTCTTGCCACCATTTTCACCGCATGCAGGAGTCATCCATGAGCAAGGAACACATCCCCCTCTCCACCGCGGTCGGCCTGGCCTTGCAGGCAAAGGGCCTGCTGCTGGCCACGGCCGAATCGTGCACGGGCGGCGGCGTGGCGCAGGCCGTCACCGACATCAGCGGGTCGAGCGCCTGGTTCGAACGGGGCTTCGTCACCTATTCCAACGGGGCCAAAAGCAGCATGCTGGGCGTGCCCGCCGAGCTGATCGCCGCACATGGCGCCGTCAGCGAGGAAGTGGCCGCCGCCATGGCGCAAGGTACCCTGGCCCACAGCGAGGCCCAGGTGGCCGTCTCGACCACGGGCATTGCCGGCCCCACGGGCGGCGTGCCCGGCAAGCCCGTTGGCACCGTCTGCTTCGGCTGGGCCATGGACGGGCGTGTGCAGACGCAGCGACTGGTGTTTGCGGGCGATCGCCAGGCCGTGCGCGAGCAGGCGGTGGCGCACGCCCTGCGCGAACTGCTGCGTTTTATCCAGTAGCGTCGGCGATGCAGGCACGGTCGCGGCCGGCCTGCTTGGCCGCGTACAGGGCGCTGTCGGCACGCATCAGCAATTCGTGGCGGCCGGCGCCGTGGCGCGGATATTCGGCGATGCCGGCCGAAAAGGTGCAGCCGGTCAGGCTGTGCGGCGCCTGCTGGATCAGCAACTGACGGTAGCGCGCAGCGATATCGTCGATCTTGTGCGCCGCGATGGTGCTGTCGGCTTCGCGCAACAGCAGGCAGAATTCCTCGCCGCCATAACGGCACAGCATGTCGCTGCCGCGCAGCTGGCTTTCCACCAGGCGCGCGAACTGGATCAGCACTTCATCGCCAAAATTATGCCCGTAGGTATCGTTGACGCGCTTGAAGAAATCCAGATCGATGATGGCGATGGCCACGGGCGCATCCGCATCGGCTTCGTGCAAGATGGCATTGAGGCAGGTTTCAAAATGGCGGCGGTTGTACAGGCCCGTCAGGTGGTCGCGCATGGCCTGCTCCTTCAGGCTGTCCTGCAGGGAATTGACATGCAGGATCTGGTGCGCCAGTTCGCGGTTCAGGTGCTCAAGCTTGGCGTTTTCCGTCTCGCGCGCCGCCTGCAGTTCCAGCGCCTTGTCGCGCTCGGCTTTCAGGCTGTGCATTTCCTTTTCCAGGTTGCGCATCAGGCTGCGCGAGGCGCGCGCCGACCTGCTGCCGGCCTCGTAGGCGGCCTGGTATTGCTGCAGGAAACCATACGCGGCTTCCCATTCGCCCAGCTGGGCATTGATGTCGGCCAGTCCCCGCAAGATCTGCTGCTGGTGGAATGGATTGCGCGTCCAGCTCAGCAGGCTGTGCGCCTGCGTCAGGGACGCCAAGGCATGTGCCGTCTGGCCCGCGTGCAGGTCCAGCTTGCCGCGCACCAGCCACGCATGCATCTGCTCTTCCAGGTCCTGGCCCCGGCGCGCGTATTCTTCGGCCCGCAACAGCAGTTGCAAGGCGCTATCGGGCTGTTGCAGCAGGATGGCAGCGTGGGCGGCGATGCAAAACAAGAAGGCGCGCACGGCCAGGTCTTCTTCCGGCCACTCGTAAAACGGTTCCACCAGCGCCAGCGCTTCGGTCGGTTTGCCCGTGGCCAGCAGGCACATGGCCAGATTGGCCGAGACGATGGTTTGCTGGTATTTGAGCTTTTGCGTACCGATGATGTCGAGCGCCTCGACCAGCAGGGGAATGGCATCTTCATCGTTGCCCAGGTCATGCTGCGACGACGCCAGGTTCGACAGGCTGTTGACCCGGTGCGCAGGGCTGCCGAAGCGCTCGGCGATGTCCAGTGCCAGCAAAAAATTGCGCGGGCCGTCCTGCGTATCGCCACGGTTCAGGGCATCGACGCCCAGGCGCGCGTAGAGCATGAACTTGTGCAGCGAGTCGGGTATCTGCGCGGCCAGGCTGCGCGCTTGCAGGAAATGCTGCTCGGCATCGGCAAAGTCGCCGCGCCGGCTCGCATACGCGCCCTGCAGGGCCGCCACTTCCATGCCCCCTTCCAGGTCGCCGCTATGCTGGAAATACCCGCCCAGGCGCTCGCACGACGGCTCAGCCTCGCCCGCGTAATACGCCAGCCAGCAATGATTGAGTTCCGCATACGCGCCGCCGCGCGCATACTGTTGCCGTTGCGCCGCCGTCAGCGCCATCTGCGCCAGCCGGCGTGCCTGGCGGCGGTTGCCAACCAGGCAAGACAGGGCTTGCTGATTCAGACGGTCAATATCGGCTTTATCGAGACTGGAGATCGGCACTGCGTCCTCGTTCACACTCTGGGGTGGATTTTTCACACAAAACTTGCTCTGTATCAATGGTATCCTGATTAACATCATAACCAGATTCGCTGTTCCGCATGGCATATTTGCAAAGGATTGTGGTAAAAATGCCATTCGTGGCCTCGCCGGGCGCGCGCGCCGCCGTCACGGATCTTTGATTGTCACTGACGCAACAACTTGGAGTAGTCGCAATGCAAAACACGGTACATTTCATCCTGCAGGGCAAGGGCGGCATCGGCAAGACCCTCGTTTCGACCCTGCTGGCCCAATGGATAGGCGGCAAGGACGACACGCCCTTGCGCTGCTATGACACTGATCAGGAAAACGCCACGTTCTCGCGCTACAAGGCAATGAACGTCAAGCATGTGCCCGTGATGACGGATGCGCGCAACATCGACCCGAAACGCTTTGACGCGCTGATGATCGATATCCTCGACACAGACGGCAACTGCGTGGTCGACAATGGCGCGAACACATTTTCGCCGCTGATGGGCTACCTGTTGGAAAACGACTGTTTTTCGCTGCTGGAAGAATCGGGCCGCAAGGTGTATATCCACACCATCGTCGGCGGCGGCGATACCCTGCACGACACGGCCACGGGTTTTGTCGCCACGGCGCAAGCGACGAAAGTGCCGCTGGTGCTGTGGCAAAACGAACACTTCGGCCTGCTGCAATCGGCGTCCGGCAAGCAGTTTGTCGAATCGCAGTCGTATGCCGACAACCGCGCTCGCGTCAAGGGCAGCATCACCTTGAGCCAACGCAATCCCGACACCTTCGGCGCGGATGTCAAGAAAATGAACACGGCACGCCTGACGATGCAGGAAGTGCTGCAGAACGACAAGTTCAACATCATGGAAAAACAGCGCATCAAGGTCGTCTACCGCGACATCTTCGAACAACTCGACAAGGTGCAATGGTAGATGGACCAGCACAAACTGCGCAGTCACGTGTTCGACAAGACGGGCATCAAGATCGACGTTGACGACCCGATATTCGCCCTGGTGGCGCTGAACGAAGCGGTGCTGGCGGAAACCGTCGAGCGCCAACTGGCCCTGCTGGACGCCGCCACGCAAGCGCTGGCGGCGCAGGCACGCGCGGCGGGCGGCTTGCCGGCACTGCCGGCGGCAGCCATGGCCCAGCCAGCGCCGAAAGCGCCCGTACCCGCGCCATCGCCGGCCGGGCCGGCCAGCTTCACACCGCGCGAATGGCGAATGCTGGGCGCGGCCGCCATCGTCTCGCTCGCCTGCGCGCTGCTGGTGCTGGGCGGCGCGGCCCTGCTGTATAAACTGTAGCACCGACCGTTGCACCATCGCGCTGCGCCAGCCACGAGCGAGCCGCAGCATCTTCCCCCACCCTAGCCTGGAAGCATGCATGAAACCGATCAAACTGTTGGCCATTCCCGCCCTGATGCTGTCGCTGTACGGCGCCCCGCTCACCCTCGCCCACGCCGCCGGTGCGGCCGCCGCGACCGCAGCCACGGCCGTGCCAGATGTTGCCTACGAAAAATACACGCTGCCGAATGGCCTCGACGTGATCCTGGTGGAAGACCATAAATTGCCCGTCACGGCCGTCAATGTCTGGTATCACGTGGGTCCCGCGAATGAAGCGCCGGGGCTGACGGGCTTTGCGCATTTGTTCGAGCACATGATGTTTGCCGCCACCAAGCATGTGCCGCGCGGCATGGCCGACCAGTTGCTGGAAGGCGCGGGCGCCACCGATTCGAACGGCAGCACGGATTTCGACCGTACCAATTATTTCGACACGGTGCCGTCGAACCAACTGGAACTGGCCCTGTGGGCCCATTCCGACCGCATGGGCTATCTGCTGGACGTACTCGACCAGACGGCGCTGACAAACCAGCAGGACGTGGTGCGCAACGAACGCCGACAGAGCGTGGAAAATGCGCCCTATGGCATCGTGCAGGAAGCCTTGTACCACCAGCTGTTCCCGAAAACCCACCCGTATTACGCCAGCGTCATCGGTTCGCATGCGGATATCCAGAATGCCAAACTGGCCGACATCAAGGAATTCTTTACCAAATACTATGGTCCCAACAACGCCAGCCTGGTGATCGCCGGCGATATCGACAAGGCGAAGACCAAGGAACTGGTCAACAAATACTTTGGCAGCTTCAAGAGCGGCCCCGCCGTGGCCAAGCCCGATGTCGTGACGCCGCCCATCACGCAGGAACGCAGAGTCGTGGTGCAGGACCGGGTCGAGTTGCCGCGCGTCTTCATGGCCTGGCTGACGCCGTCCGCCTACGCCAAGGATGACGCGGAACTGTCGATGGCCGCGCAAATCCTGGCCGGCGGCAAGTCCAGCCGCCTGTACAAATCCCTGGTGTACGACAAGCAGATAGCGCAGGACGTGGGCGCCAACCAGAGTTCGAACGCCCTCACCTCCGTGTTTACCATCGACGTGACGGCCCGTCCCGGCCACCAGCCCGAGGAAATCGAGCAAGCCATGCAGGCGGAGCTGGAGCAGTTGCGTGCCAAGGGCCCCACCGAGAAGGAAATCGAGCGGGCCCGCAACAGCATCGAGACCGCCATGCTGAGCCAGGTGGAAAAAGTGGGTGGCAACGCCAACATGATGAACCAGTACAACCAGTACCTGGGCGACCCCGGCTACCTGGGCAAGGATATCGAACGCTACCGCCAGGTGACGGCGGCCGGCGTAAAGCGCGCCGTCGACACCTACCTGAAAAACCAGGCGCGCGTGGTCGTGTATGGCGTGCCGGGCACGCCGGACCTGGGCGCGGAAGTGGCGACACCGGCACCGGGCAAGGTCAAGGCGGCGCCAGGCACGGCCATCAATGCGGACGAGCCATGGCGCAGTACCGTGCCGAAAGCCGGTCCGGCGCCGAAGATCGTGCTGCCGCAAGCGACGTCCTTCACCCTGAGCAATGGCTTGACGGTGATCCACAATTACAACCCTGCCGTGCCGCTGGTGGCTAGCCAGCTGGTGGTGAAAAGCGGCTCGGGCGCCAATCCGCTGGCGCAGCCGGGCTTGTCGGGCTTTACGGCGCAAATGCTGCAGGAAGGCACTGCCACGCGCAGCGCGCCGCAGATCGCCGACGACGTGGCGCAACTGGGCGCTTTCCTGGGCACGGGTTCCGGTGCGGATGCCTCGTTCGCCCAGCTGACTTCGCTGAAAACCACGTTCCCGCAAGCGCTCGACGTGCTGGCCGATGTGGTGCAGCACCCGCAATTCCCCTCGGCCGAGGTGGAGCGCCAGCGCGCCAGCCGCATCGGCGAACTGGCGCAGCAGCGCGAAAACGCGGGGGCCGTGGCGGCCCGCGTGGAAGCGGCGGCCCTGTATGGTCCGCAACATCCGTACGGCACCATCCAGCTGGGCACGGAAGCGGCGCTGAAGGCCACCAGCCGCGCCGACCTGCAGGCGTTCTGGCAGCAGCACTATGTACCCAACAATGCGGCCCTGATCGTCTCGGGCGATATCGGCGCCTCGGAATTGAAGGCCTTGGCCGAAGCCAAGTTCGGCAGCTGGAAGGCTGGCACGGTGGCGCCGTCCGTGACAGCGGCGCCGGCCACGACGAAAGCCAGGCTGATCCTGGTCGACAAGCCGGGCGCGCCGCAGACGGCCGTGCGCCTGTCGACCATCGCCGTGGCCCGCACGACGCCCGACTATGCGCCGCTGCAAGTGATGAATGCGGCGCTGGGCGGCTTGTTTACGAGCCGGCTGAGTAATAACTTGCGCGAAGAGAAGGGCTACACGTATGGCGTGCGCTCGCAATTCCAGTACCGTAGCCAGCCGGGACCGTTCTCCATCGCGGCAGGGGTACGCACCGACGTGACGGGTCCGGCCGTGTCGGAAACCTTCAAGGAAATCCGCGCCATGATCGCCAAGCCGTTAACGGCCAAGGAATTGTCGAATGCGCGCAATTCGCAGGTGCTGTCGCTGCCGGGCCAGTTCGAGACGAATGCCAGCATCAGTGCCAGCATGGCCAATGTGTATATCTACGGCCTGGGCCTGGACTACTACGCGACCCTGCCGCAGCGCTTTGCGGGCGTGACGGACAAGCAGGTGCAGCAGATAGCGAAGAAATACCTGCAGCCGGAAAAGCTGATCGTCATCGGCGTGGGCGACAAGGCGAAGATCGCCCCGCAATTGAGCAAACTCAAACTGGCACCCGTGGAATTGCGCGACGCGGAGGGTAACGTCAAGTGATACTGATGGGGCTAGTCCCGTCAGGGGAATGTGTCCCAATGGGACGCATGCCGATTCCGAAGGAACTGGCCCCACATATCAAAGCTCAGCGGCGCTTGAACAGCGCCAGCTTGTCGATGAACGCCGCCACGGCCACGCCGGCCGTGTAGGCGATCAAGTCGGCCCAGCCGAAGGTGGAACCCAGTACCAGGTGACCCAGGGGATGCGCGCGCAGCTCGACGATCCATGGCGCCTGGACCAACTGGCCACATTCGACGGCAAAGCAGATCAGCAGCGAAGTCAGCGCCAGCTGCCACGTGCGCATGCGCGTGGCGATCGCGCCCAGGGCAAAGACGATCATCATGGCCCACAGGGCGTCGCCCGGATATTTGCCGAGCGCGGCGGGAAGGAATTGGGGATAAGCGCGCGAGGCCAGGCCCAGCGCGATGACAGCCACGGTTGCGCCCACCTGCAGCAGGCGGCGGCGTTCAGGTTTTACCAGGAACATATTTCCATTCAAAGACACAATTCGGGCCGAACCATTGCGGCCCGTCCGATATTGTACTGCGCCTGCCGTGCCAGCCTGGCGCATATTTCGCCATGGCAAGTTCAACCGGCACCCTTGCGCTGCACCGCCGGGCGGGACAACGCTCAGTCGCCCAGGCCCGCGTACAAGGCCGTGCTCAGGTAGCGCTCGCCAAACGACGGGATGATGGTGACGATGGTCTTGCCCGCGTTTTCCGGACGCTGCGCCACTTGCAGGGCAGCCCACAGGGCGGCGCCCGACGAGATGCCGACCAGCAAGCCTTCATCGCTGGCGGCCAGACGCGCCGTGGCGAAGGCATCGTCGTTCTTGACGCACATGATTTCGTCGTAGATGGCCGTGTTGAGTATCTGCGGCACGAAACCGGCGCCGATGCCCTGGATTGGGTGCGGCCCTTTCGTGCCTTTCGACAGCATCGGCGACGCTTCCGGTTCCACGGCAATCACTTGCAGACCAGGCTTGCGTTCCTTCAGCACCTCGCCGATGCCGGTGATCGTGCCGCCCGTGCCCACGCCGGCGACGACGATATCGACTTGACCATCCGTGTCGCGCCAGATTTCCTCGGCCGTGGTGGCGCGGTGGATGGCGGGATTGGCGGGATTGTTGAATTGCTGCAGCATCAGGTAGCGCGGATCGGCCGCGACCATTTCCTCGGCCTTGCGGATGGCGCCCAGCATGCCTTCGCTGCCGGGCGTGAGCACCAGTTCGGCGCCATAGGCGCGCAGCAGGATGCGCCGCTCGCGGCTCATGGTGTCGGGCATGACGAGGGTGCAGCGGTAGCCGCGTGCGGCGCACACCATGGCCAGCGCGATGCCCGTATTGCCGCTGGTAGGCTCGACGATGACGGTATCGGAATGGATCTTGCCCGCCGCTTCAGCAGCGACGATCATGGACAGGCCGATGCGGTCCTTGACGCTGTGGGCGGGATTGTAGAATTCGAGTTTGGCCAGGATGGTGGCCACGCTGCCGGCGGCGATGCGGTTGATGCGCACCAGGGGGGTGTTGCCGATCAGTTCAGTGACGTCGTTGGCGATGTTCATGGAAGCAATCTCCGCTATTTCAAGAAACCCCAGTCTACCGCGTTTCAGAGCGCTGATGGCAGCAGCGCGAGCATGCGCCGCCGCCAAAGTGAACAATTACTTAACGTCCAGCAATTCCACGTCGAAGATCAGTGCCGAGTTCGGCGGAATGTCGCCATTGCCGGCGCCGCGCGAGCCATAGGCCAGCTCGCCTGGAATGATCAGGGTGCGCTTGCCGCCCACTTTCATGCCCGCCACGCCCTGGTCCCAGCCCTTGATGACCATGCCCTTGCCAAGCGGGAAGTCAAACGGGCCACGGCCCACGGAGCTGTCGAACTTCTTGCCGCGCGAATCTTTCGCCAAGGGACGGTACAACCAGCCCGTGTAGTGCACGGTGACGTTACTGCCGACGGACGCTTCCTTGCCCGTACCGACCTTGTTGTCGATCAGAATCAATTTATCGGCGACAGGGCCAGGGCTCAGCGAGACGGCGGAGGCGGGAACAGGCGCTGGCGCCTGTGCCTGCGCCAGCGACGCGGCGACGGAGCAGATCAGGGCAAACAAAACGGAGCTACGCGTCATGATGTATTCTTTCAGTGAGTTTCGGTGAGATCCCTGGCCAGCCAACCGGCAGGGAATGCCAATAATAGCAAACCGCTGCAACGATAGGAAAAACTTGTCGCCCGATACACATTGTCCCCGTCTGTTTTACGCCCTGTGGCCCGACGCGGCCACGCGCGCGGCATTGGCCGCCTGGCAGGCACCCTTGCAAGGCAAGCCCGTGCGCGCAGAGAAACTGCACCTGACCCTGGCCTTCCTGGGGCAGCGCCCGGCCAGCGCTATGCCGGCCCTGCAAGAGCTACTGGGGCACTTGCCGGCGCGCGCCATGCCCCTGGTATTCGATCACGCCAGCCACTTCCCCCAGCTGGCGCTAGCCTGGGCCGCGCTGGCGCAGGCCTCGCCCGCCTTGCTGGACTTGCGCGCTGCCTGCATGCACGGCTTGGCAGAACAGGGACTGGCGCCCCGCTTCGAGCACGACCGTTTTACGCCGCACGTGACCCTGGCGCGCCAGGCGCCGCCGCCAGCCAGCCAGGACTTCGCGCCCATCGCCTGGCAGGCGGACGAACTGGTGCTGGTGGAATCGATCAAGAGCAGCGGCGACTATCGCATCCTGGCCAGCCGCAAGCTGACCTAAACAGCGCGACTTAGGCGGCGTCCGGCACTGGCACTGGCACCGCGGCAAGCTTGTCCTGACGCAAGCTTTTCAGCGCATGGGCAGCCGCCACCATGCCGAAGCTGGCCGTCACCACCACGCTGGAACCGAAACCGGCGCAATTCAAGCCCGTCACGCCGGCAGGCGTGCTGCCATCGATGGCGCACGCTTCGGCACTCTCGGGCGTGCTCAACGGTTCCATGGAAAACACGGCGTCGACGTTGAATTTGTTTTTCACGCCACGGGGGAAACCATATTCCGTGCGCAACAGTTTGCGTACTCGCTTGAGCAGCGGTTCCTGCTCCGTTTTCGACAAATCGCGCACGGCGATCAGGGTCGGGTCCGTCTGCCCGCCCGCGCTGCCGATGGTCAGCATGGGAATGTTGCGCGCGCGGCAATACGCGATCACGGCCGCTTTCGCCTTGGCATTGTCGATGGCGTCGATCAGGTAGTCGAAATCGCGCCCGCCCAGCAATTGCTCCAGGTTATCAGGGGTAATAAAATCCTCGATCTGCGTGACCTGGCAAAACGGGTTGATCAGTTCGATGCGCTCGGCCAGGGCTGTAATCTTGGCCTTGCCGATGGTGTCGCTCATGGCCTGGATCTGGCGATTGATGTTCGATTCGGCAACATTATCGAGGTCGATCAGGGTCAGGCGGCCGATGGCGCTGCGCGCCAGCGCTTCGACGATCCAGGAACCGACCCCGCCCACGCCGATCACACCCACATGGGCGGCGCGGAAGCGCGCCAACGCGGGGGCGCCATACAGGCGGGCTATGCCGCCGAAACGCCGTTCAAAATCGATCTCGGTCAAGTCCATGGAAATTAGTTCATTGGTGGAGGTATGCATGGCGCCATTTTAACGGACACTGCGCAGGCAGATATTCTAAAATAGCCGAATTGACACAGCGACAAGAGCAACTGTCGCCGCGCCCCCACACCGCCCACCACGAGAACTTGCCATGACCTCTCCCCTGTTCGACTCAGTTCCCGGCTTTGACCAGCCCATCGCCGTGCTCAAGCATTGCCACGACAAGATCCGCAAGCAACTGACGACCCTGCAAAACCTGCTGGGCCACCTGGGACAGCATGGCAACACGGCGGAAGCGCAACAGGCGGCCAAGGCAGTGTTGCAATATTTCAATAAAGCCGCCCATTTGCACCATGACGATGAAGAACAGGACCTGATGCCCATGTTGCAGGCGACGGCCACGGGCGACGACGCGGCCCTGCTTGCGACCCTGGTGCCGGAAATCCTGGCCGACCACCAGCGCATGGACCAGGCCTGGCTGACCCTGCGCCCGGAACTCGACGCCATCGCGGCCGGCACGAACTCGCAGCTGTCGCACGATGGCGTGCGCGACTACGTGGCCGCCTACCAGGCCCACATGGCCAAGGAAGAAGGACAACTGGCGCCCATGGCCAAGCGCCTGTTCAGCGCGCAGCAGATGGAGCAGCTTGGCACAGCCATGCAGCGCCGCCGAGGCATCGTGCCGGATGCGCCTGAAGTGCCGGACGCAGCCGCCGTACTGGCAGCCATGCGCACCGATTACGTGCAATCGAGCCTGAGCGAGACCGATGTGCTGGCAGATCCCATCGCCCAGTTCCAGAAATGGTTTGCCGAGGCCGTCAAGGCCCAGGTGATGGAACCGAATGCGATGGACTTGTCCACCGTCAGTCCCGACGGCAAGCCCAGCTCACGCATCGTGCTGATCAAGCAGTTCGACGAGCGCGGCTTTACCTGGTACACGAATTACAACAGCGACAAGGGCCAGCAGCTCGAACACAATCCGCACGCCGCCCTGCTGTTCTTCTGGCGCGAACTGGAGCGGCAAGTGCGCATCGAAGGCACGGTGGTGAAAACCACGGCTGCCGAGAGCGACGAGTATTTCAATGTGCGTCCCCTGCAAAGCCGCTTGTCGGCGATTGCCTCGCAGCAAAGTACGCCCATTGACAGCCGCGCCGCACTGGAAAGCAACTACGAGGCCGTCGCCGCCGCTCTCGGCGACACCCAGCCGCCGCGCCCAGCCCACTGGGGCGGCTACCGTTTGCAGCCGGAACGCATCGAATTCTGGCAGGGACGCCGCTCGCGCTTCCACGACCGCATCGTGTTTACGCGCGGTGCTGACGGGCAATGGAGCATGCAGCGCTTGCAACCATAAGCGCGCAGTCAAGGCTGTGCAAAGCAAGCTGGTCAATATAGGTGTAGGCTATGAGGGTAGAAGTTACTAAATAACATTGTTTCTCAATTTGCAGCCCCAGCTGGGGCCGCTTCATTGGAGGCCATTTTGTTTGTACAAAACCAACTCAGGTCCTGGATCGCCAGCATTCGCAGCAAGACCGCCTTGCCGCTCCGCATAGAATTGTGGAATGGCCAGCATGTCGACCTGTCCAGCGAGGTGCCGCGCGTGACCATTCGTCTGCCGACAGTCGCCTCGGCCCGCTACCTGCTGAACCCCTCGCTGGCCAATCTGGGTTCGGCCTATGTGGAAGGCAATATCGAGGTCAAGGGCACGGCGATGGACATGATTTCCATCTGCAATGCCCTCGCCCGCAACACCCTGAAACCGGAAGGCAAGCTGGCCCGCATCGTGCGCAGCTTTACGCACGACAAGAGCAAGGATGCCGAAGCCATCCGCTACCACTACGATGTGTCGAATGCCTTCTACGAGCAATTCCTCGACCCCGGCCTCGTGTATTCCTGCGCTTATTTTGAAGATGGCGATGAAACCCTGGCGCAGGCGCAAGTCAAGAAGATCGACCATATCCTGAAGAAAATCCAGCTGCAGCCGGGCCAGACCCTGCTCGATATCGGCTGCGGCTGGGGCGCGCTCGTCATCCGTGCCGCACAGCAATATGGCGCCCGCTGCGTGGGCGTGACCCTGTCGGAAAACCAGTACGCGCTGGCGCGCGAGCGCGTGGCGGCGGCCGGCCTGGCGCACCTGATCGATATCCGCCTGCAAGATTACCGCGACGTCACGGGCCAGTTCGACCGCATCACCAGCGTGGGCATGTTCGAGCACGTGGGCCTCAAACACTTGCCCGAATACTTTGCCATCATTAACAAGCTGCTGGCACCCGATGGCATGGCGATGAATCACGGCATCACCTCCACCGACCCGGACAATGGCGAAACGCCGTATGGCGGCGGGGAATTTATCGAGAAATATGTGTTTCCACACGGCGAACTGGCGCACATCGGCAATGTGCTCAAGACCATGCAGCAAGGGGGACTGGAAGTGCTGGACGTGGAAAACCTGCGGCGCCACTATGCGCGCACCTGCGCCCTGTGGACGGAGAATTTCGAAGCCAACGCCGAGCAAATTCGTCCGCTGGCGGGCGAACGGCGCTTCCGCATCTGGCACGTCTATCTGGCCGGCTGCGCCTATGCCTTCGAGCAAGATTTGATCAGCCTGTACCAGATCGTCTGCGTGAAGGCGGGAAGGCGTTCCACCAACCTGCCCTGGTCGCGCAACTACATGTATGCGCGCGATGCCAGGCCCGCGCCCGTGCTCACGACCTGACAGGCGCGCGCGGCGCTGGAGGCTGCCTCACTTCAGGCGCCCCGCATACATGGCGCGGAATTTCTCCACCTTGGGCGCGACGACCAGCGCGCAATACCCCTGCAAGGGATGCTGCTCTGCATAATTCTGGTGGTAATCCTCGGCTGTATAAAAAGCTTGCGCCGGCGCCAGTTGCGTGACGATGGGCGCATCCCACACGCCGGCCATCTCGGCGAGTACCTTGCGCGCCACTTTTTCCTGCTCGGGCGACTGGTAATAGATGACGGAACGGAATTGCGTGCCGACATCGTTACCCTGCCGGTTCACGGTGGTGGGGTCGTGCAGCGTAAAAAAAATTTCCAGCAAGTCGTGGTAAGGGATGATGGCGGGATCGAATTCCAGGCGCACCACTTCCGCGTGGCCCGTGTCGCCCGTGCAAACCTGTTCATACGTGGGATCGGGCACGCTGCCGCCCGTATAGCCGGACGCGACGCGCGTCACGCCGCGCACTTCCCCAAACACGGCGGCGTGGCACCAAAAACAGCCACCGCCCAGTATCGCCACTTCCGTCTGCTGATCCATGATGTCCTCCCGCAATGCTGCTGCGCCTTGTCATTTCACTACTGTAACGCAAAGCGCCGTGGTCTGCAGCGCCGCTAGAAACGGCGCGTGGTGCACCGCACATACGGGCATGCCGACGACGATTGCGCTGGCGTGGCCGATTTTTGGCATAATGTCAGCAAATAGACAGGTCACCCATGAACACACGCTCTCCCCGCGCGCCAGCGCAAGAATTCGATACGACACATTTCCGCCAGGCACTGTCGCAGTTTGCCACCGGCGTGACGGTCATTACGACGCGCCTGGCCGACGGCAGTTTCCGTGGCTTGACGGCCAGTTCCTTCAATTCCGTCTCGCTATCGCCGCCCCTGGTGCTGTGGAGCCTCGGTTCCGTGGCGAACAGCATGCCCATTTTCAGCGGCAACTCGCATTACGTCATCAACGTGCTGGGCGCCGACCAGGCGGAACTGGCTACGCGCTTTTCACGCCGCACGCCGAATCCCTTCGACAACGTCGAATACGAACTGTCGCGCACGGGCCAGCCCATCCTGAAAGGCGCATCGGCCTGGTTCGAATGCCACAACCGCAGCCGCTATCCGGAAGGCGACCACGTCATTTTCGTGGGCGAAGTGGAACAATGTGCGTTTGCCGCGCAGCCGCCCTTGATCTTCCATAATGGAAAGTTCAATACACCGCCAGCCTGAGCGGGACAAAAAAAAATCCGCCGAGGCGGATTTTTTGTTTTACAGGGTAAAGTTGTACCCGATGCTGACACTCACGGCAACCGGATCGAGCTTGATGTCCTGCGTCTGCCCCGTCGAGAATTTCGCCTTGGTTTTCAGGTAGGTCTTGACCACGGCTACGTCAGCAAACCAGCGCTCGTTGAAGGCCACGGTGCTGCCGACCACCAGGCTGCCTGTCAGCTTGTTGTCCATGCGATAGGTCACTGGTTTTCCACCCGGATCCAGCAAGGCCGTCATCTGACCCGAGCCGGTTTCCTTCTGGAAATAAGCATACGTCAAGCCCGCGCCCACGTATGGACGGATCATCGCATTGGGCTGGAAGAAACGGTACTGGATGAAGGCCGTCGGCGGCAAGACTTCCGCCGTGCCCAGCTTGCCTGTGCCCTTGATGGAGCCGTCGCCAAGCAGGTCGTGCTTGTATGGCACGCCCAGGATCATTTCAGCGGAAATATTGTCCGTGAGCATGTAGGCAAAGCTCAGGATGGGCTTGGTATCGGCCTCGACGTCGGCTTTCGTGCCCGGCAGTGCCGGTGCGGAAATGTCGCCACTGTCGACATGCGGCGTGATCTTGTTAACGCCAGCCTTGACCATCCAGGTGCCTGCGCTTTGCGCCGAAGCGCCCGTCGCCATGGCCATCGCGGCGGCGGCGGCCAGCACGCGTACAGCGGTATTCAAACGATTCTTCATCTTGTCTCCTGATCATTATGTGCGGATAGTTCAGCTATCCAGTCTTGTCACTGCCAGCCGCGTCCCGCGGACGCAGCCGGCACGGCCATTCCTTACAGCCAGCCCCGCACGACCATGTCCTTGGCCACATAACGGGCCAGCAACAGATTGTTGAACGGCGTAGGATGCACATCGTCGGCATACGAGTAGTGGCTGACATCGCCCGCTTTCAGGTTCGTGCCATTGCACACCAGCGAGCTGCCCAGGATATTGCCTGGCGCGCTCAAATCGCACGCCGTCTCGCTGACGTTGGTCAAGCCATACGGGCCGGGATTGACGCCCTGGTCATGGCTGACGGCAAACACGTCGACCAGCAATACTTTCGCATTGCCATTCAAGCCGGCGCTCAGTTCGCCATTGAAGGCGCTGACCATGGCGTTGATGAGCGCCTTGGTATTGGCATCCTTGCTCAAGCCCGATGGCGTACCGGCCACGTCAGGCAGGTTGTTGACTATCACGTAGTTGGCGCCCTTGGCGATGATCTGGTCCTTGACCAGCGCCACCAGCTCCTTGCCTGCCTGTCCCATCGCCGTCACCAGCAACGGCCCCTGAGCCGCGGCGTAATCGGCACCTGCCTTGGCGCCGGCAGCATTGCCCGTCACCGTCGCATCGGCTTGCGCCTTGGCGGCCGCAGCGGCGGCCAGCGATGGGGCATTCGTATTGCCAGCAATAACGGCGGCTTGCACGGCAGCACCGACGATGGTCGTCGATGTCGCGCCCGGCGCCGCACTGGCCGTTTTGATGGCGGCACCGATGGAGGCTGCGGCCGTGGCCGGATTGGTAGCGCCGGCCGCCAGGGCCAGCGCTAGGTTGGTGGCGAAGGCTTGTGCCCCCGCAGCAGCACCAGCGGCCTGGCCAGCAGCGGTCGCGCCCGCTTGCAATGCACCCAGCTGGTACAGCACGTCATTACCACCTGCCATCACGAAAACGGCTTCCGTGCCGCTGAACTTGCCGCCTGACACAGCCAGGTGATTGGCGATCTGCGTCACCACGGGTACGGTCAAAGCGCCCAGCGCACTGCCCGTCAGCTTATTGTTCGGGCCAACCGGATTGGTCACGCGCGAGCCGCCCATGGCGTAGCCGTAGCAGCCTGCATGCTTGACGCGCGCCACGGACAAGCCTTGCGCCGCATTGCCTTCCAGACCAGTCTCGGCGGCACACGGCACGGCCAGGCCAAATTGCGCGGCCAAGTGCTCGGTCCAGTTCTTGCCCGTCAGTTCAGGATTGATCTTGGTATTGTCGCCATTGATGGTGAACTTGCCGCCACCTTTCGCCAGCACCGTGCCCACGGCATACGAACCGACATCGGACAGGCTGTCGCCGAACGACACCTGCGCCGTGTATTTGACTTTCAAGGCTTGATCACCGCCACTGGCGCCGCCGCAACCTGCCAGGACAGCCGCAGCCAGCACGGCCAGCGCGAATTTTGTTTGATGCATTTTGTCTCCTCGGTCTTTTTTCTGGTTTCTAAACGAACGGGCGTGCTATTCGCTACCCAACTAATATGCCATCGTTCCTCAGGCTTGTATAGAAAATATGTTTTAAAAATCAACGAAATAACAACACTGGCAGCGCCCTGTCACGACAGGGTGATTGCATGAATTATGGGGGATTTAAGATGTTTCGTGGCAAGCATCGCTATTGCGCTGCATCAAGAAAAAGCCCCTTGCGGGGCTTTTCATCATGCGGACAGAAACTGCTGCAAGATACCACTTGAGCCGAACGCGGCACGCCGCAAACGGTCATTCACGCCCAACCACTCGGGGCCGGTGGGCGGTGCTTCGACGAGTATCAGCTCAGCGCCGACCTGGTCCATCGTGCGCAGCGAGGCATACAGCGCATGTGCGTAATTTTCCGGGCTGGCTACCAGGCGTACGCTGGCGCTGGCCGGCGGCAGATCCGAGTAATGGATCAGGGCCACGCGGCGTCCGTCATTGAGCAGGCGGTTCAAGGTGGCGCGCACGTCGTCGCTGTGCTGCATCGCAACAGGCGTATGTGGCGCGTAATGCGATTCCAGGGTGCCCGAGGCACGCGGCGCAGCGGCGTCGGCCATGGCTGGTGCGCGGCCGATGACGGCGGCGATCTGCTCGCTGCTGATATGGCCGGGACGCAAGAGTACGGGACCGTGCGTGGCCAGGCGCGACAGGTCGACGATGGTCGACTCGATGCCCACGTCGCTCTGCCCGCCATCGAGGACGAGGCCCAGCAAGCCGCTGTCGAGTTCTACCGCGAATTCATCGCGCACGTGTTGCGCCGTGGTGGGGCTGACATTGCCGAATTTGTTCGCCGACGGCGCCGCCAGGCCGCCCTTGCCCCCCTTGAAGCTGCGTAGCAAGGCAATTGCCACCGGGTGCGACGGGCAGCGCAAGCCCACCGTATCCTGGCCACCGGAAACGGCGTCCGGGATATGCGCGGCGCGCTTGACGATCAGGGTCAGCGGACCGGGCCAGAAAGCGGCCACCAGCTGTTCCGCCTCGACCGGAATGTCATCGGACCAGTGCGCCAAGTCGGCACCGGGCGCCACATGCACGATCACGGGGTGGTCCGATGGACGACCCTTGGCTTCGTAAATGCGCGCCACGGCGGCCGGGTTTTCCGCATCGGCGCCCAGGCCATATACCGTTTCTGTCGGGAAAGCGACGAGGCCGCCCGCTTCCAGCACGGCGGCGGCCGCAGCCAGGTCTTGTGCGGGCAAGGTCACGGCGCGATTCCCAGGATCAGGCAAGCGTCGCGCAGGCGCTGCTGCGCCTCTTGCAGGCTGGACGCGATGAAGGTCAGGTGGCCCATCTTGCGCCCGCGGCGCGGATCGTCCTTGCCATACAGATGTAAACAGGCGCCCGGCAGCGCCAGCACCTGGTCCCACGCCGGTTCGCTGGCAAGCTCGCTGCCGTCGGCAAACCAGACATCGCCCAGGATATTGAGCATCACGGCCGGCGAATGCTGGCGCACGTCGCCCAGCGGCAAGCGCGCCATGGCCCGCACCTGCTGCGCGAACTGGCTGGTGACACAGGCATCCATCGTGTAATGGCCGCTGTTGTGCGGACGCGGCGCCATTTCATTGACCACCAGGCTGCCGTCGGTGAGCACAAAAAATTCGATGCACAGCACGCCGACATAGCCGAGTTCCGCGACCATGGCTTGCGCCGCCCGCTGCGCCCTGGCGGCGCAGTCGTCCGACACGTTCGGCCCCGGCACGGTGGTCGTAAACAAGACGCCATCGCGGTGCACGTTTTCGGCGATCGGATACACGACCGATACGCCGTCCACGCCGCGCGCCGTCAGCACGGACACTTCGTACGCCAGCGGCAGCATTTTCTCCAGCAAGCAAGTTACCTCGCCCATTTCGGCAAAGGCGGCGCGCACCTCGTCGCGCGTGCGCACGCGGAACTGGCCCTTGCCGTCATAGCCCATGCGTACGGTTTTCAGTATGCCCGGCAGCAAGTCGTCGGGGATGGCATCGATATCGTGCTGCGTGGCAATCACCATGTGCGGCGCCGGCAACACGCCGGACTTGTCCGCGCAGTCGACAAAGAAACGCTTTTCCGCGATGCGGTCTTGCGCCACCGACACGCCATGCGCATTCGGTGCCACGAAGACCCGCTCGGCCAGGCGCGACAGGCTGTCGGCCGGCACGTTCTCGAATTCCGTGGTGACGGCCAGGCATTGCCCCGCCAGCGCGTCGAGACCGTCAAGGTCGCTGTAGCCGGCATTGACCAGACGCTGCGCCACCTGCCCCGCGGGGCAGGCATCGGACGGTTCCAGTACCGCAACCTGATAGCCCATGCTCTGGGCGGCCTGGGCAAACATGCGGCCGAGCTGGCCGCCGCCCATCACGCCCAGCCACGCCGGTGGGTTGGCGGCAGGCAGCAATGGGGAAGTCGATTTACTATTCATTATTTTTCAAACACATTATTCAGGCAAGACCATGGCCTTGGCGGCGGCCGTTTGCGTGGCACGGAAGGCTTCCAGCTGGTCGGCCAGGGCGTCGTCATTGGCGGCAAGCATCGCCACCGCCGTCAGCGCTGCATTCGCCGCGCCCGCTTCGCCGATGGCGAAGGTGGCTACCGGAACGCCCTTGGGCATTTGCAGGATGGACAGCATGGAATCTTCGCCGCGCAGGTATTTCGACGGCACGGGCACGCCCAGCACGGGCACGATGGTCATCGCCGCCACCATGCCAGGCAGGTGGGCCGCGCCACCGGCGCCGGCGATGATGGCGCGCAAGCCGCGCGCGCGCGCGCTTTTCGCGTACGCATACATCTCGTCGGGCATGCGGTGCGCGGAAATGACTTGCGCCTCGTACGGCACGCCAAACTGTTTCAGGATGGCAACCGCATTCTGCATCACTTCCCAGTCCGAGGACGAGCCCATGATGACGCCAACCAGCGGCTTGGGGTTCAACTTGTGCTCACTCATCTCAGGCCTTCAGCTTCTCGCCCGTCAGGCGTTCGATGGCTTCGAAGTACTTGGCCTGGGTTTTTTCAATGACATCGGCCGGCAGCGCAGGCGCCGGCGCGGTCTTGCCCCAAGTCAACGTTTCCAGGTAATCACGCACGAATTGCTTGTCGAATGACGGCGGCGAGATGCCAGGCTGGTAGGAATCGGCAGGCCAGAAACGCGACGAGTCGGCCGTCAGCACTTCATCCATCAAATGCATCACGCCATTGTCGTCCAGGCCGAATTCGAATTTGGTGTCGGCAATGATGATGCCGCGCGTGGCTGCGTACTCGGCGGCAGTCTTGTACAGGGCAATGGCGACATCGCGCATCTTGGCGGCCAGGTCGGCACCGATGCGCTGTTCCATTTCCGCAAAGCTGATGTTTTCGTCATGCTCGCCCAGCTCGGCCTTGGCCGCCGGTGTGAAAATCGGTTCCGGCAGTTTTTCCGCCTGTTGCAGGCCCGCTGGCAATTGAATGCCGCAGATGCTGCCCGTGTCCTGGTAATCCTTCCAGCCCGAACCGATGATGTAGCCGCGCACGACCGCCTCGACCATGATGGGCTTCAAGCGCTTGGCCACCACGGCGCGGCCTTTGACTTGCTCCACTTCATCTGCTGCCACCACGGATTCCGGCGCCACGCCGGTCAGGTGGTTCGGCACGATATGGCCCAGTTTCTCGAACCAGAAGTCGCTCATCTGGTTGAGGACCTTGCCCTTGCCGGGGATAGGCTCGTTCATGACGACATCGAAGGCCGACAGGCGGTCCGTGGTGACGATCAGGATCTTGTCGTCGCCGACGGCGTAATTGTCGCGGACCTTGCCGTGGCCCAGCAATGGCAGGGAGTGGATGGAAGTCTGATAGAGGCTGTTCATAGCGGGGGAATAGTTGGATGAAACGAAACCGGCAGACGGGGGATGCCCGCCGGTCGAGAAAATCGGGCACGGAGCATTGCTTCCGGCCCGTTCCAGACAGAATTTTACTTCACAATTTGCGACAGCTCGCCGGCCTTGTAGCGCTCGGCCATTTTTTCCATCGTGATGACCTTGATCTTCGACGCCTGGCCTTCGCAGCCGAAGGCCTGCATGCGCGCGCGCACGATTTGCTCGGCAGCGGTGCGGGCTGGCTTCAGGAAGTCGCGCGGGTCGAATTTCGATGGGTTTTCAAACAGGTACTTGCGGATCGCGGCCGTCATCGCCAGGCGGATGTCGGTGTCGATGTTGATCTTGCGCACGCCGTGACGGATGCCTTCCTGGATTTCTTCCACTGGCACGCCGTAGGTTTCCTTCATGTCGCCGCCGAATTCGCGGATGATGGCCAGCAATTCCTGCGGCACCGACGAGGAACCGTGCATCACCAGGTGGGTGTTCGGAATGCGCGCGTGGATTTCCTTGATGCGGTCGATGGCCAGGATGTCGCCCGTCGGCTTGCGCGTGAATTTGTACGCGCCGTGCGAGGTGCCGATGGCGATCGCCAGGGCGTCGCACTGGGTGCGCTGCACGAAGTCGGCCGCTTGCGCCACGTCCGTCAGCAGTTGCTCGCGGGTCATCGTGCCGTCGGCGCCGTGGCCGTCTTCCTTGTCGCCCTTCATGGTTTCCAGCGAACCGAGCACACCCAGTTCCGCTTCCACCGTCACGCCAATGGCGTGCGAGAATTTCACCACTTCACGCGATACTTCCACGTTGTATTCGTAGGAAGCAACCGACTTGCCATCCGCTTCCAGCGAGCCGTCCATCATCACGGACGTGAAGCCCGAGCGGATGGCGGCCATGCAGACAGCCGGCGACTGGCCGTGATCCTGGTGCATGACGACGGGAATGTGCGGATACGCTTCGACGGCGGCGTCGATCAGGTGGCGCAGGAAGGCTTCACCGGCGTACTTGCGCGCGCCAGCAGACGCCTGCATGATCACCGGGCTGTTGAGCGCATCGGCGGCAGCCATGATGGCTTGCACTTGCTCCAGGTTATTGACGTTGAAAGCAGGAATGCCATAACCGTTTTCGGCGGCATGGTCCAGCAGTTGACGCATGGATACGAGAGACATGGTAATACTCCAGAGAACAATAGAAACTGTTGCGGCGCTTCGCGGTCGATAACCGCGCCGGCGCCTGAATTCTTGGGCCTTTATTCAAACTCGCCGACTGTCACAATCTTCAATGCATTCGTGCCGCCCACCTGGCCCATCGGCTCGCCCCAGGTGACGACGATCATGTCGCCCTTCCTGACAATGCCCTGCGCCACCAGCAGCTCTTCCGCCTGCTTCAGCACTTGCGCGCTGGGGGCGTTCTGCATCAGATGATACGCCCGAACATTGCGGTACAGTGCGGCTTTGCGCAAAGTGGTGACACTGGGTGTGAGCGCGTAGATCGGCGTGTCGATGCTGTGGCGGCTCATCCACAAGGCGGTGGAACCGGATTCCGTCAGCGCCACGATGGCTTTGACGCGCAAGTGATGGGCCGTGAACAGGGCGCCATACGCGATCGACTGGTCGATGCGGGTAAATGTGACGTTGAGGAAATCGGCATCGAGCTTGTTGTATTCGGACTGTTCCGCCTCGACGCAGATGGCGGCCATCATTTCCACCGTCTCGATCGGGTACTTGCCCGACGCCGTCTCGGCCGACGTCATGACGGCGTCCGTGCCATCGAGCACGGCATTGGCCACGTCGGACACTTCGGCGCGGGTCGGCACGGCGTTGACAATCATCGATTCCATCATCTGCGTGGCAGTAATGGCCAGTTTGTTCGACGCGCGCGCCATCTTGATCATGCGCTTTTGCAGGGCCGGCACGGCCGCGTTGCCCACCTCGACGGCCAGGTCGCCACGCGCCACCATGATGCCGTCGGACGCGTCGAGAATCTCTTGCAGTGCAGGAATGGCTTCGGCACGCTCGATCTTGGCGATCATCATCGGCTTGTGGTGGTACGGTTCGCCGGCGATATTGGCCAGCTGGCGCGCCATTTCCATGTCGGTTGCGCATTTCGGGAAGGAAATTGCCAAATAGTCGGCCTGGAAACTCATGGCCGTCTTGATATCCTCCATATCCTTGGCCGTCAGCGCGGGCGCTGACAGGCCGCCACCCTGGCGGTTGATACCCTTGTTGTTCGACAACTCGCCGCCGATCTTGACGGTGGTGTGGATTTCGCTGCCGTGGATGCGTTCGACGATCAGCACGATGAGGCCGTCGTTCAGCAGCAGCACGTCACCCTTGTGCAAGTCGCGCGGCAGGGCCTTGTAATCGAGACCTACCCGTTCCTGGTTGCCCAGTTCGCCATTTTCGCCCCACTTGGCGTCGAGAATGAAGCGTTCGCCCGCTTCGAGCTCGATGCGCGTGTTTTCAAACTTGCCGACACGAATCTTCGGCCCTTGCATGTCGGCCATGATGGCCACTTCGCGGCCGCATTCGGCCGCCGCCAGGCGCACCAGTGCGGCGCGGTCGATATGGTCTTGCGCCTTGCCGTGGGAAAAATTCAAACGCACCACGTCGACACCCGCACGTATCATCTTCACCAGGATGTCGAAGTCGGTGGAGGCGGGGCCGATTGTTGCTACGATTTTTGTACCGCGTGGCATAGGAATCCTTGTGCGCCAACAAGACGCTAGCTGAGCAAGACCTGGCGGCTGCGCCGCCCGGCAAGGTAAAAGCGCAGCGGTCAGGCTGCGCTTGGTACTGAAATGCTGACTGCTGCCGAATTAAGCAGCGCGCTGCATGAGAATTTCCACGGCCGGCAAAGTCTTGCCTTCCAGGAACTCCAGGAAAGCGCCGCCGCCCGTCGAGATATAGCTGATTTTATCGGTAATGTCGTATTTGGCAATCGCCGCGAGGGTGTCGCCACCGCCAGCGATGGAAAATGCTTTCGATTCGGCAATGGCCAGCGCCAGGGTCTTGGTGCCGTTGCCGAACTGGTCGAATTCGAACACGCCCACGGGACCGTTCCACACGATGGTGCCGGCGGCGGCGATCTGCTGTGCCAGCAAGGCGGCCGTTTTCGGGCCAATATCGAGGATCATGTCGTCGTCCGCCACATCGGCCACGTCCTTGACGGTGGCAGCGGCCGTAGGCGAAAACTCCTTGGCGCACACGACATCGACAGGAATCGGCACTTGCGCGCCGCGCTTGGCCATGATCTCGATGATGGCCTTGGCTTCTTCGACGAGCTCCGCTTCCACCAGCGACTTGCCCACGTTCAAGCCGACAGCTTTCATGAAGGTGTTGGCGATGCCGCCGCCGACGATCAGATTATCGACCTTGTCGGACAGGGCTTTCAGGATGGTCAGCTTGCTCGATACTTTCGAACCAGCAACAATTGCCAGCAAGGGACGGGCAGGTGCGTGCAAAGCTTTGCCCAGCGCATCGAGTTCGGCGGCCAGCAGAGGTCCGGCGCAGGCGATGGGGGCAAACTTGGCGATGCCATGCGTGGATGCTTCCGCGCGGTGGGCCGTGCCGAACGCGTCATTGACGTAGATATCGCACAGCTTGGCCATTTTTTGCGCCAGCTCATCGCTGTTTTTCTTTTCGCCCTTGTTCACGCGCACGTTTTCCAGCAGGACCACCTGGCCGGCAGCCGTGTTTTCCAGGCCGGCGCCATCGACCCAGTCTTGTTTCAGTGCGACTTCCTGGCCCAGCAGCTCGGACAGGCGGGCAGCCACTGGCGCCAGGCTGTCAGCCGGTTTGAACTCGCCTTCCGCCGGACGTCCCAGGTGCGACGTCACCATGACAAAGGCGCCAGCGTCGAGGGCGGCGCGGATGGCCGGCACCGAGGCGCGGATGCGCGTGTCTTCGGTGATCTTGCCACTGTCATCTTGCGGGACGTTCAGGTCGGCGCGGATAAACACGCGCTTGCCTTGCAGTGCATTTTGGTCGATCAAATCTTGCAGACGGATGAAGTTGAGAACAGCTGACATGGCGATCCAGATGACGAGTGGAAGGAAGTGCGCTATTTTACCGCAATGCCCAGCGCACATCCCCGATTTGTCCTGCTTTACTGAAAAACATGCAACAGTCGCAAGCCCGTGAAAACCAGCATGCCAAACACAATGGTTTGCAGCATATTGCGGCGGATCACAAAAAAGAGCGTGGCGGCAATACCCGACAAGAGTTTCAAATTCGATAATTCAAAGTGTACTTGCTGCCCGTCCATCAGCAGGTCGGGCGCGATGATGGCCGCCAGCGCGCAGGCCGGCGCATAGCGCAGCATCTCGCCCACGCGGCGCGGAATGCTGATGTGATGGCCGATCAGCCAGAAGGTGCTGCGCGTGGCGGCCGTGGCCACCACCAGCACGGCGATGGCGATCCACACGTCGCTCCTGCCCCAGTCTATGCCGTCAAACATGGCGTTTTGTCCATTTTTCTGTCAATTCTTCCACGGCCATGGCGCTGACCATGCCCACCAGCACGGCCAGCAGCAAGCCCAGTTTATACGGCAGGCTGAAGGCCAGCACGGCTACCGTGCCCGCCACCAGCACGCCGCACAGGGCGGCGCGGCTGAGGATCAGCGGCACCGTCACGCACAGGATCGCCAGGGTGCCCGCAAAACCCAGCCCCCATTCGACCGGCACGACAGCGCCCAGCAAGATGCCGATGAAGGAACCGATTTGCCAGGCAAGCCAGTTGGGGTAAACCAGCCCCTTGAGGAAGGGCAGCTTGGCCGGGTCCGGCGTTTCATGGGGGTAGCGCTGCAGGAACAGGCCCACGGTGATGTCGCCCGCCACATAGCCGAGCGCAAAGCGCTGGCGCCACGGCAGATGGGCGAAATGGGGCGCGAGCAACACGGAAAAGATAACAAAACGCAAATTGACAACGAGGGCCGTGGCGAAGATCACCCACACGGGCGCGTGCGCGGCCAGCAGGGGCAGGGAGGCGAGCTGGGCCGAGCCGGCAAAAACAAACAGGGTCATCGCCACCGCCTGCGTCACCGTCAAGCCGCTTTTCACCATGGCCACGCCCACCACCATGCCCCAGGCGGCAATGCCCAGCATGCTGGGCGCACCCAGTTTCAGGCCGGCGCGCCAGGCATCCTTCAGCAGGCCGTCGTCCTTGTCGGCCATGACGGCGCTCACGCGGGACTCCGGCAGACGGAGTGTGGTAACTGCACAACAGTGGTGCGCGCAGTAGTGCTACGCAACGGTGATACCAGCAAGGCAAATCCAGTCAGTGTGGCGCTGCAGCTGCCATATTTCCACAAAAAAACCGCGCCGCAGCCGCAGATAATCGAGCCGCCATTTTAGCCATGATTTTTGCTGTCTGCCTGAATCCGTTAAAATCGTACTTTTGGCAGCAGCCGACTTCCATCCATACAGCCTCACGGAGCATGACAAGATGACAAAAACCACCCAGCCAGCGGTCGAACTTGACGGTAAAGACTTGCCAGCCCACTGCCCTAACCCGGCCATGCCGCTGTGGTCGTCGCATCCGCGCGTGTTTCTGGAATTCAACAAGGACGGTATCGCCAAGTGCCCCTACTGCGGCACGGCGTATACCCTGAAGGAAGGCGCCAGCGCCGGCCATCATTAAACTGCCCAGCGGCGCGCCTCCAGCGCGCCGTTTTCATTTGCACCTCTGAGTGTCTTGTATACCGCTCAAGCCGGAGTCGTCATGAAACGTCTGAAAGAACTCAATGGCAGCGCCGCCGAAGTCGAAGCGGCATTCTACGATGCCTTGCACCGCGCCGACCTCGAAGCGCTGATGGCGCTGTGGGCCGACGATGAAGAGGTCGTCTGCATCCACCCGGGCGGCGCGCGCCTGATCGGCCATGCCGCCATCCGCGCCTCGTGGGAAACCATTTTGGCGGGCGGCGGCCTGCACATCGTGCCCACGCAGCTGCATGAAACGCACAATCTGATGAGCTCCGTGCACACTGTGGTCGAAGGCGTCACCCAGGAGGAAGGCGGTCCGGCGCACCTGCTGGCCACGAACGTGTACGTGAAAACGCCGCGCGGCTGGCGCATCGTCCTGCACCACGCCTCCGTTGCCCCCGGCGGTGCGCCGGCCGACGCCACGGGAGCGCAGATCCTGCACTGATGACTTTCCCTTTGTCCTATACCGCGCCACTCTGGCTACCTGGCGGCCACGCGCAGACGATTTACCCGGCCGTGTGTCTCGCCAAGCCGGCCGTGGCCTTCCGCCGCGAACGCTGGCAAGCGCCCGATGGCGATTTCGTCGACGTCGACCTGGTCGACGGCCAGCCGGGCCAGCCCTTCGTGGTGCTGTTCCATGGGCTGGAAGGTTCATCAAGCAGCCACTACGCGCGCGCCCTGATGGCCGAGGTGGCGGCGCGCGGCTGGTCGGGCGCCGTGCCGCATTTCCGCGGCTGCTCGGGCGTAGCCAACCTGGCACCCCGCTTTTACCACTCGGGCGATGCGCAGGAAGTGGACTGGATCGTGCAGCGCCTGCGCCCGCGCGCAACAGGCAAGTTTTACGCGGCAGGCGTGTCCCTGGGCGGCAACGCCCTGCTGTGCTGGCTGGGCCAGTCGCAGCACCAGGCCGATTTCATCGATGCGGCCGCAGCCGTGTCCGCCCCCCTTGATCTGGCGCAAGGGGGCAAGGCCCTGTCTTCGGGCGCCAACCGGCTCTACACGCGCATGTTCCTGAACACGCTCAAGCCCAAATGCCTGGCCAAGCTGGAGCAGTTTCCCGGCCTGTTTGCGCGCGATGCCATGCTGGCCGCGCGCGACTTGCACGCCTTCGACAATGTCGTCACGGCGCCCCTGCATGGCTACCGCGACGCCGACGATTACTGGCACCGCGCAAGCGCCAAGCACGTCTTGCAGGACATCACCGTGCCGACCCTGGTGCTGAATGCGCAAAATGATCCCTTCCTGCCCGGGCGCTACTTGCCGCGCCGAGCAGCGCCGCAGGTCATGCTCGAGTATCCCCGCCACGGCGGCCATGTCGGCTTTGCCGCAGGCAAGTTGCCGGGAAGTACACGCTGGCTGCCGCAGCGCTTGATGCATTTTTTTGAAGGCGGCAACACGGCGCCATCGGCACCACAAAGCTGTCACGCTGCTAGCTTGCAAACGCACACGGAAAACGCTACACATGGATGAACTCGTCAAACAGGCGCTGGCCAAATGGCCCAACGTGCCCCACTGCTACGGTTGGCTGGGCCTGGACGCCCGCGGCAACTGGCGCATGCGCGACCAGCAGGCGCAACAGCAACAACTGCCGGGTGACAAGATCGCCCACGTGGCCCTGTTGGGATTTATCAACCGTAATTACGACCATGACGAACGCGGCTGCTGGTTTTTCCAGAATGGCCCGCAGCGCGTCTACCTGAACCTGGAAGCGACGCCGTATATCGCCCGCAGCGATCCGCAGCACGGTTTCATCTTGCAGACAGGCGCGCCGCTGGCGGCCATCGATGCCGCCTATCTGTGCGACAACGGCGCGCTGATCCTGCGCCAGGGCGACAGCGTGGCGCAGGTCGATGACCGCGACATGGCGCATGTGCTGCCGTCGCTGCGCGTCGACGGACAGGTGGCCGGAGACGAGGCCCTGCTGGCCTGGCTGGAAAATGCTCAGGGAAACCTGGTGTTGTTGCATGACGGCAAGGAGATTGCCGTGCAGCCGCTGGCCTACGCCAGCGTGCCGCAAACCTTCGGCTTCCAGCGCGCGCCGCAAGCCGAATAAGCACTAGCCCTTCTGGTCCTTGATCTGTTCACGGCGCTTTTCCTGCAGTTCACGCTCGCGCGCATCGATCACGGCCTGGTCATAGAAAGTCGCGTCCGTCGATTTACGGGCGATCGTCAGCTGGTCCAGCGCGGCCATGGTGGCGCCCTGCAGCACGTAGGATTCGGCCAGCGCCATGTGCTGCAAAGTCATTTTGCCCTGGTCCGCATACGATTTCGCCAATAAGTCATACAGTTCCGGCTCTTCCTTGTAGAGCTGCACCTGGTCGCGCAGGTACAAGGTAGCCTGCTCCAGCTTGCTGGCAGCCATCAACGCTTCCGCATACTGGTGGGCAATGCCACGCGAGAGGGGAAACTGCTGGCGCGCCGCATCGGCCGCCTTCAGGGCTTGCTGCGCCACCTCCTTCTTCTGCGCCGGCATCAGCAGCACTTCCAGCGCCATCGCCGCCAGCAGCGAATTGGGACCCTGCGTGCCACCCGAAGTAAACACATTCGGCCCGGCCGGCCGGTGCAGGGCGGCATTGGCCGCGTCGAGTTCCTTCTGCGCCTCGGCCGGCTTGCCCTGCTTGACGGCGACAAAGGACAAGCCGTAATGGGCGGCCACCACCTGGAAGCGGCTTTGCTGCTCAAGCTGCGTCTTGAACACCGCCTTGGCATTCAACAACCCTTGCACGCTTTCATCCTGCAGCACGCGGGCACGGGCGCGGGCCAGGTGAAAACTCAGGCTGTCAGGACGCTGCTTGTAAGGCTGCTCGCGGATGCGCGCCTGGATGTCGGCGATGCGCTCCGTCGTCAGCGGGTGGGTCTGCAGATAGGCGGGCATCAGGTCGCTGTACGAACGGCTGGCCGCCTGCATGCGGCCGAAGAAGGCCACCATGCCGGTGGTGTCGAAGCCGGCTTCGCCCATGATCTGGAAACCGATGCGGTCCGCCTCGCGTTCGGCGTCGCGGCCAAAATTGAGCTGGCGCTGGATGGCCAGGCCCTGGCCGGCGGCAAACACGCCCAGCGCCACATCGCCGCCCGCGCGCGATGCCAGCGCCGCCAGCAGCATGGCCGCCAGCGGCATCAAGGCATCCTGGCGCTGCTGGCCCAGCATGCGTGCGATATGGCGCTGCGCCACGTGGCCGATCTCGTGCGACAGCACGGATGCCAGTTCCGCCTCCGTTTGCGCCGCCAGCACCAGCGCCGAATGGACGCCGATGAAGCCGCCGGGCAAGGCAAACGCGTTCAATTGGGGATCACGCACGGCAAAGAAGAAATAGTCGTAATTTGTTTCCCCGCGCACGCTGGGTCGCGCCGCCACGAGGGCGTTGCCAAAGGTATTCAGGTATTCCAGCAAGGGAGCGTCGTCGAGGTAGTCGCGGTCGCCGCGGATGCCGCGCATGATTTCCTCGCCGATCTTGCGCTCCATCGCCGGCGACAGGTCATCGCGCGAGGTATCGCCCAGGTTCGGCAAGTTTGGCGCTGGCGGCACGGCCAGCGGCGTCCAGCTGCCGGCCGTCTTGGCCGCCACACTGGGGGCCGGCGCCGTCGGCGCGGACGTATAGGTCTGCGCCAGCGCAAACGGCGCCGCCAGCCACAATGCAAGCAGCGCGGATGCGCGCCGGGAGCCGCGCAACCATGCCGCACCGGCGTTTTCAAGTACGATCGGAAGGGTAGTTTTTGAATTCACGGGTGCTATCATACCTTGTTAGCGGCGCCCATTCCCACGCGACAAGCATGCGCCACGCCAGTGGCATGACGTCGTGGCCCGGCGTGCCGCATCTCCACTCCTCACCTATTTTGACGCCATGACAACAGCAGACAAGCAAGCCCCCACCGGGGAATTGACCCATTTCGACGCCACGGGCCAGGCCCATATGGTGGACGTGGGTGCCAAGGAAGACACGCGCCGCAGCGCAGTGGCCGCCGGCACCATCCGCATGCAGCCCGCCACCCTGGCATTGATTATTTCCGGCAACGCCAAGAAAGGCGACGTGCTGGGCATCGCCCGTATCGCCGCCATCATGGGCGCCAAGCGCACCAGCGACCTGATTCCCCTGTGCCACCCGCTGGCATTGACACGCGTCACCGTCGACTTCGAAGTGGAGGTAGCGGCCAACAGCGTGCACTGCCGCGCCCAAGTCGATACCACCGGCAAGACGGGCGTGGAAATGGAAGCGCTCACTGCCGTGCAAATCGGCTTGCTGACAATTTATGATATGTGCAAGGCCGTCGACCGGGGCATGGTCATGACCAACGTGCGCGTGCTGGAAAAGCATGGCGGCAAGTCGGGCGATTGGCACGCCGAGGTGTAATTATGCCGCCTGGCGCGCCAGCTGGCCCTGGACGCGGCGCAAGTCGCACAGCAGCCAGACGGCACTGGCCAGGCACAGCACGATGATGGCCACGGACAGGGGCAGGTGGAATTGCTCCAGCCCCGCCAGCGCGAAGCCGGCATGGATCAGACACGTGCCCACGCCCAGCGCGGCGCACACGCCCGCATACAGACCCGCCCGTGTGGTGCTCAGCAGCACATGCCGGTAACCGGCCACCACCAGGGCAATCGCTGCCAGATTAAATACCAGGAAACCCTGGATGCCGCCCGGCACATGGAACATTTCCCATTCGCGCCAGTAGGCAGCATCGACCTGATGCAGGATCAACAACAACATCGTCCAGAAATAGCTGCGTGCCATAAGATTCACATTCATCAATATTGACGTAATTGTAAAGGCAGAATCACGCCCCGGCATGCGTGCGTGGCATTTTTCAATGCCAAGTTGAATTTCATTGATATAAGTGCTTTTTCATCAAGAAATCATGCATACTGCGAACCGACAATATCAAGATGAGTATCGCATGACAAGCAACAAGCCCACCGCGGAAAGCAAGCTCCAGGACTTCGAATTCGAGGCGATGAATCTGCAGGTGGGGGGACGCATCCAGTTCATCACGCACCGCACCATCAAGCCCATCCAGCATTTCTCGACACTGATCGGCTACGTGAAAGACGAGTACCTGATCGTCAAGATTCCCATGGAAAACGGCGCCGCCATCGTGCTCAACGAGGGCGACAAGCTGACCATCCGCGTGTTTTCCGGGGTCACCGTGTGTTCGTTTGCCTGCAGCGTGCTGCGCATCTTCGGTCGCCCCCTCAATTATGTGCACCTGAGCTTTCCCGACGCCATCCAGGGCACCAGCCTGCGCACGGCCATGCGCGTGAAAGTGGACATTCCGGCGCAGCTGAGTTACCGCGACGTGGCGCCCGTGCCCGTCTTCATCGTCAACCTCAGCGTCTCAGGGGCACTGATCGAGGCGCCCAGCATGCTCACGCCAGACGACGAGGGTGTAGCGCTCAGCTTTACCCTGCTGGTGCAGCCGAACAAGCATCAGATGCGCGTCAACACGCGCGCGCGCATCCAGAACGTCAGCGTGGGCAAGCCATCGAATGGCCATGCGACCGACGTCGCCGAAATCTATACGTATGGCGTGCAATTCATCGACCTGGAACCCACACACTACACCCTGCTGCAAAACCTGACTTATGAAGCGCTGATCGCGGACCGGCAAAAAATCGTCTGACACTGGCGCGGCAGGCGACGCTCACTGGGTCGCCACCACCTTGGGAATATTGTTCCGGGTGATGGCTTCCCTGGCCGCCGCATTCGTCACGCTGGTGCTGTTGAACCAGCTCAGGCTGCTGCTACCGAGCTGCAACTCCATGGTCACCGTCTGGCCGCCCATGCCGCTGCCCAGATCGCCCGCCAGGGTCAGCGCGATATTGCCCTTGTCGACCTTGGCGCCGGACACTTCGCGCGTCGGGCTAAACACGGGGATGGCGCTGGGCACGGCTTCGGTGGGAGTGCTGCAAGCGGTCGCCAAGCCGCCGTTTTCCTGCACGCACAGGGCCACGGCTGTCTTCAGGGGCGCAGCGGCCGCCAGCACGTTGCTGACCTTGGCCCGCATCGTATAGTCGCCGTACTGGGGAATGGCCACGGCCGCCAGGATGCCGGCGATAGCCACCACGATCATCAGCTCTATCAGGGTAAATCCGCTCTGCGCGCGCATCGTCTCCTCCCATTGTCCACATGCTCGTGCCGTGCACGGTGCAAGCGCCATGCCAGCAGCGCGCCCGGGCAGCGGCGGTACACGTGGAAAGAAAAGCGACACTTTTGGGCAGGTTCGGACCAGCGCCGTCGGCCCAGGCCGGGAAGCGGCCTGTCTTGCGGACAAAAAAAAAGGAGCCGAAGCTCCTTTTTTGTACTGCGTGAACCAGGCTGGAATTACAGCATGGCTTTCAGCAGACGCGCCATTTCCGACGGGTTTTTGGTCACGGTGATGCCGCAAGCTTCCATGATTTCCAGCTTGGCTTGTGCCGTATCGGCACCGCCCGAGATCAGCGCGCCAGCGTGGCCCATGCGCTTGCCTGGAGGAGCGGTCACGCCAGCGATGAAGCCAACGACCGGTTTTTTCATGTTGTCTTTGATCCAATACGCAGCGTTGGCTTCGTCCGGACCGCCGATTTCGCCGATCATGATGACCGCGTCGGTATCTGGATCATCATTGAACATCTTCATGATGTCGATGTGCTTCAGACCGTTGATAGGGTCGCCGCCGATGCCGACTGCCGACGATTGGCCCAGGCCCAGTGCGGTCAGCTGACCCACTGCTTCATAGGTCAGGGTACCCGAACGCGATACCACGCCGATGCGGCCTTTTTTATGGATGTGGCCTGGCATGATGCCGATCTTGATTTCATCTGGCGTGATCAAGCCTGGGCAGTTAGGGCCCAGCAGCAAGGTTTTGCTGTTGGCTTTAGCCATGCGGTCTTTCAGGGCCATCATGTCACGCACAGGAATGCCTTCGGTGATGCAAATGGCCAGATCCATTTCAGCTTCAACAGCTTCCCAGATCGCCGCTGCCGCGCCTGCTGGCGGCACGTAGATCACGGACACGTTGGCGCCGGTTTCTTTTTTCGCTTCGGTGACGTTAGCGAAAATTGGAATGCCTTCGAAGTCTTCGCCGGCTTTCTTCGGGTTCACGCCTGCCACGAAGGCAGCTTTGCCGTTCGCGTAGTCGCGGCAACCGCGGGTGTGGAACTGGCCGGTCTTGCCGGTGATCCCTTGGGTTACGACTTTGGTATCTTTATTGATCAGAATGGACATGTTGATTCCTTAATTAAGCTTGACCAGCAGCGGCGGCAACGACGCTCTTTGCTGCATCTTCCATGGTGTCGGCTGCGATGATAGGCAGACCGGAATCGGCCAGCATCTTTTTGCCCAGGTCTTCGTTGGTGCCCTTCATGCGCACGACCAGCGGTACGTTCAGCGAGACGGCTTTCACCGCGGCGATGACGCCTTCAGCGATCACGTCGCAACGCATGATGCCGCCGAAAATGTTCACCAGGATGGCTTTCAGGCCTGGGTTTTTCAGCATGATCTTGAACGCTTCGGTCACTTTTTCTGCCGTGGCGCCGCCGCCGACGTCCAGGAAGTTGGCTGGCTCGCCGCCGAACAGCTTGATGGTGTCCATGGTGGCCATGGCCAGGCCGGCGCCGTTCACCAGGCAACCGATGTTGCCGTCGAGCGAAATGTAAGCCAGGTCGAATTTCGACGCTTCGATTTCAGCTGGATCTTCTTCGTCCAGATCGCGCAGGGCGACGATTTCCGGATGACGGAACAGGGCGTTCGGGTCAAAGTTGAACTTGGCGTCCAGGGCGATGACCTTGCCGCTGCCGGTGACGATCAGCGGATTGATTTCGGCCAGCGAGCAGTCGGTTTCCCAGTATGCTTTGTACAAGCCTTGCAGGTTGACGCGGGCGTCGGCGATGGAACCGGCAGGCACGCCGATTTTGGTCGCGATGTCGTCTGCCTGGGCATCGGTCAGGCCTACGCCTGGATCGATGGTGACGTGATGGATCTTCTCAGGGTGGCTCTCGGCCACTTCTTCGATGTCCATGCCGCCTTCGGACGAAGCCATCAGAACGATTTTCTGGGTGACGCGGTCGGTGACCAGCGAAACGTACAGTTCTTGTTTGATGTCGGCGCCTTCTTCCACCAGCAGGCGGTTGACTTTTTGGCCTTCGGCGCTGGTCTGGTGCGTGATCAGCTGCATGCCCATGATCTGGTCAGCGTATTGCTTGACCTGTTCGATCGATTTTGCCACTTTCACGCCGCCGCCCTTGCCGCGACCACCTGCGTGGATCTGCGCCTTAACGACCCATACCGGACCGCCCAGGGTTTCCGCAGCCTTGACGGCTTCGTCGACGGACATGCACGGAATACCGCGTGGTACCGTCACTCCATACTGCCGGAGGATTTCTTTGGCTTGATACTCATGGATTTTCATGCTGGCTTCCCTTCTGATACTGATTTGTAAAAATACGGTTAGTGGTGCAAAAAAAACAGGAAAAACAGCGCCGGGGTCACGCTTTGGCTACCCAGCGCGGGTAATACTGTGCAACCGCCCCGCCATCGGTGCGCAGGGCGTGGCATTTGTCGAGTTGAAACGGCTTTTCATGCGGCAAATCAGCATTCTCACCGTCGCGGGTCGACCAGACATCGCCGGCAAATGCCTGAACCGTCGCAGTCGGCAAGACTTGCGCCAGTTCGGTCAAATGGGTACAGCCGGCGATTCCCGCCAGGCGCTGTTTCAAGTCGCGGCGGAAATTCTTCAATAAATTCAAACCGATCAGCGCCGTGTAAGCGGGGCCGATGGTATCGCAAAAACCGGGATAGGGCACGGCATCGGAGGCAGCTTCGGCCTCGACGATGGTCAGTTCGTGATCGACGGTAATGCGCAAGTGGAGGTCATGCAGGGGAGTGCCAGCGGGGCGGGGGCCGGAGGCCAGCATCGCGTCATAGCTTTTGATATCGGTAATTCGGGCGTCAATATCCCACAGGCCGTCGTCGCGCACATACGCTTGGACGTCGATAACGCGGGAGTGCCGTAGGGCGCGCCGGGATACAGGAGTTGACAGGGGCATAAGACCGATGCCGCTTGCGCGGCCATAATTTAGTAAGCAGCCATGTGCATAAAGCACGCCGTTCGCAGCTTCTACGAACAGCAACCGCACCTGCGGCGCCGCAAAAACCCTAAAAGTGTAGCACATTGGGCGCTGGTTGCGCCGCAACATAATTTTTCATTGCTTCGATAAAAACATTTCAAAGCATAAGGAGAACACATGAAAATTTACGTAGTTATCACATTCAGTGATGATTGATATGCGCGCCTGGGAGCGTGAACCGCATCCAGTTGCCACCACCGCACCGATATCGCACAGCGCTGGCAACGCTCGCCACGTGCAGCGCAACAATCTGCCGCCGGTCTGACAGGACGATGACCGAAGAAAGATCCTTGCAAAGAAAATAATGGCAAACAGCAAGGCCCGCCTGCCCGAGCAAACGGGACATCGTGCGGACTTGTTGTAGAAGGAACACAGCGCGGCCTGGGCGGGTATGCCGGCAACACACAGGCGCGCGTGGAAGCAGACAGAACCGCGCCAGTCGCCGCCTAGTCGTCCTCGGGCTCCAGCCCCTTCAAGGCCACCTGCACGGCGCGCTGCGAAAAGCCGCGCTGCATCAGGAAGCGTACCTGCTTGTTGCGCTGTTCGGCATCCTGCGCCACTTCACCGAATTTGCGACGCCATACTTCGCAGGCGCGGGCGGTCTCGCCTTCGGCCAGGCCCGCCTTGAGTTCCTGCAGCGCCTCGCCGGCAATGCCATGGCTTTGCAATTCCGCCATGATGCGGCTATTGCCGAAACGGGCCGAGCGGCGGTGGATCAGCGATTCGGAAAAACGCTCCTGCGAGAGCCAGTTGGCCTGTTCCAGGCTGTCGAGCAAGGCTTCCACATCGTCGCCTTCCTGCGCATGCCGCTGCAGCTTGCGCCGCAATTCCATGCGGCTGTGTTCACGCATCGACAAAAAGCGTAGCGCCCTGCCCTTCAGGCTTAGTTGTACTGCAGCCATACACCCACCTTGTCTTTCATTCCACGATCACAGCACCCAAACACAATCGCCGCCCGGCGCAACAGCGCGGGACGGCGATCAGGGCCCTACCTTGCGGCAAGCCATGCGTAGGTCGGATTAGGCCCCTTGGGCCGTAATCCGACAACATTGTTGACGTCTGTGGTGTTGTCGGATTACGCGCGGCTTTGCCGCGCTAATCCGACCTACTCTGCCTTGGCTTCCGCAGCCTTGGCAGCCTTGTCGGCGGCTTTATCCGCTTTTTCCGGCTTTTCAGCAGCCAGCGGTGGCAGTTCGCGCACGCCCAGCGAAGCGCGGACCTTGTTTTCGATTTCGCGGGCCAGCGCCGGACGCTCTTGCAGGAAGGCACGGGCGTTGTCCTTGCCCTGGCCGATGCGTTCGCCGTTGTAGCTGTACCACGAACCGGATTTTTCCACGATCTTGGCATCCGAGCCCAGGTCCAGGATTTCGCCTTCGCGCGAGGTGCCGGCGCCGTACAGGATGTCGAAGTGCGCTTCCTTGAACGGTGGCGCGATCTTGTTCTTGACGACCTTGACCTTGGTTTCGTTGCCGATCACTTCGTCGCCCGACTTGATCGAGCCGGTGCGGCGGATATCGAGGCGCACGGAGGCGTAGAATTTCAGGGCATTGCCGCCAGTGGTCGTTTCCGGACTGCCGAACATCACGCCGATCTTCATGCGGATCTGGTTGATGAAGATGACCAGGGTATTCGTGCGGTTGATGGAACCGGTCAATTTACGCAGGGCTTGCGACATCAAGCGCGCTTGCAAGCCTGGCAGGGAATCGCCCATGTCGCCTTCGATCTCGGCGCGTGGCGTCAGTGCTGCCACGGAGTCGATGACGACCAGGTCGACGCTGCCCGAACGCACGAGGGCGTCGCAGATTTCCAGAGCCTGCTCGCCCGTGTCCGGTTGCGAGATCAGCAATTCATGCAAATTCACGCCCAGCTTTTGCGCGTAACCGACGTCGAGCGCGTGCTCGGCATCGATAAAGGCGCAAGTGCCACCCAGTTTTTGCATTTCAGCAATGGTTTGCAGGGTCAGCGTGGTTTTACCTGACGATTCCGGACCGTAGATTTCCACCACGCGGCCGCGCGGCAAGCCGCCCACGCCCAGCGCGATATCGAGGCCGAGCGAACCTGTCGACACGACTTGCACTTCTTCGATCACCGCGCTGGCATCCATGCGCATGACCGAACCTTTGCCAAACTGCTTCTCGATCTGCGCCAGTGCGGCGGCGAGCGCCTTGGCTTTTTCCGATGCGGGTACTACAGCTTTTTTATCGTCCATATGTTCTTTCAGCCGTTCTACAGTTGCAGATTCACGTGACGCATCTACGTGAACCGTGCAGCCTGCGATAGCGCCAGTGGGTTAAATTCTTTATACAGACAGTACTGTATAAAAAAACAGTGATCAATGCAAGCGGAACGTAGATTTGTTTTGAAACAGATCAATACAACCCTGTTTTTCACAAAAACTATCCACCTTGCGGAAAATGAAACACAATACAGACTTCAGATGTCCTGATGTTGCAAGCATAGGAAGTTCACCATGCGTATTTTACTTGCCGAAGATGACAGCGTGCTGGCCGATGGCCTGACCCGCTCGCTGCGCCAGTCCGGTTATGCGATCGACTACGTCAAGACCGGCCAGGAGGCCGATACGGCCCTGTCCACCCAGGAATTCGACCTGCTGATCCTCGACCTGGGCCTGCCGAAGATGTCTGGCCTGGAAGTGCTGCGCCGGCTGCGCGCGCGCGCCTCGCTGCTGCCGGTGCTGATCCTGACGGCCGCCGATTCCATCGAACAACGCGTCAATGGCCTCGACCTGGGTGCCGATGATTATATGGCCAAGCCGTTCGCGCTGTCGGAACTGGAGGCAAGAGTGCGCGCCCTGACGCGCCGCGGCGCTGGCGGCGGCGCCACCGTCATCAAGCACGGCCCGCTCAGCTACGACCAGGTGGGGCGCAGCGCCTACATCAACGACCAGATGCTCGACCTGTCGGCGCGCGAACTGGGCTTGCTGGAAATCCTGCTGGGTCGCACCGGCCGCCTCGTCTCGAAAGAGCAACTGGTCGACCACCTGTGCGAATGGGGCGAAGAGGTATCGAACAACGCCATCGAAGTGTATGTGCACCGCCTGCGCAAGAAGATCGAGGTGGGCGGCGTGCGCATCGCCACCGTGCGCGGTCTCGGCTATTGCCTGGAAAAATACTCGGAAGCGGCGCGCCTGAACGCCGAAGCGAGCGAGGCGGCAGGCCCGGCCAGCGGCCCCGCCAGCAAGTGAAGCCGCGCGAGGCGCCAGCGGACGAGGCGGACGACGACGACTGGTTCGAGCCGCCCACCACGGAGCAGGATGACACCATCGAGCATTCGCTGTTCGGCGAAATTCTCGACTGGATGCTGGCGCCCTTGCTGCTGCTGTGGCCGATGAGCATCGCCATCACCTATCTGGTGGCCAAGGGCATCGCCAATCAACCGTTCGACCACGCGCTGGAAGACAGCGTGACGGTGCTGACGCAGCAGGTCAAGCAAGCCGACGGCGCGATGCTGCGCCGCGTGCCGGACAAGAACGGCAACAGCAAGGGCCGCGACTTCCTGCGCGGCGACGATGTCGACACCCTGTATTACCTGGTGGTGGGCGGGCACGGCGAATACCTCGACGGCGACCGCGACTTGCCGCCGCCGCAGGACCCCGATAAATACCGCAGCGGCATGGTGCTGTTTCGCAACGACACCATCCATGGCACGCCCGTGCGCGTGGCGTTCAGCTATCTCGACATGCCGTACAGCACCGACGACGAACCGCGCCGCATGCTGGTGCAAGTGGCCGAGACGCTGGAAAAGCGGGCCCAGCTGGCCAATGAAATCATCAAGGGCGTGATCTTGCCGCAGTTCATCATCCTGCCCGTGATCCTGGCCCTGGTCTGGTTTGCCCTGGCGCGCGGCCTGTCGCCGCTGGCGCAATTGCAGGAACGCATACGCGCCCGGCCGCCCGACGATCTCTCCCCCATCGAATCGGGCCAGGTGCCCGAGGAAATCACGCCGCTGGTCGGTTCGCTCAACGAGATGCTGGCGCGGCTATCTCTGTCGATCGACATGCAGAAACGCTTCATCGCCGATGCCGCGCACCAGATGAAAACGCCGCTGGCCGGCATGCGCATGCAATCCGAGCTGGCCCTGCGCCAGACGGACCACGATGAAATTCACCGCTCGCTGCTGCAACTGGCGAAAAGCTCGGAAGCGGCCACGCGTCTGGTGAACCAGCTGCTGGCACTGGCGCGCGCGGAAAACCAGCCGCAGGCGGGCACGGCGTTCGAACCGATCGAGCTGAGCGAACTGGCGCGCGGCGTGGTGCAGGACTGGGTGCAAGCCTCGTTTGCCCAGCATATCGACCTGGGTTTCGAACAGCCTGCGTATTCGATCATGATTTCCGGCAATGCCATGATGCTGCGTGAACTGCTGAGTAATCTGATCGACAATGCCCTGCGCTACACGCCGTCCGGCGGCAGCGTCACGGTGCGCGTGCGCAGCACCCTGGAACTGGCCATCCTGGAGGTGGAAGATACGGGTCCCGGCATCCCCCAGGCCGAGCGGGCCCACGTGTTCGAACGCTTTTACCGCATTCTCGGCAGCAACGTCGACGGTAGCGGCCTGGGCCTGGCCATCGTGCGCGAAATTGCTCAACAGCATGGCGCCGAAGTCGATATTTTTAACAATCCGCGCGCGCAGTCGCCGAAGCTGCCGGGCACCTTGTTACGCCTGAGCATTGCCCTGCTGTTGCCGGACGCGCCCGAAGAGGATGAGATCACGTATGGATAAGCCCAGCCTTCCTGCGGCGCCGCTGCGGCCGGCGCGCACGCCCAGCCCCGAGCTGCAGGCGCGCCTCGCTGTGCACTGGCACAAGACGCGGCGCCTGACGGCCATCCTGCTGCTGATCTGGCTGCTGACGGGCTTTCTGACCGTGTTTTATGCGCGCGAACTGTTGCATCTGAACCTGTTCGGCTGGCCGCTGCCCTTCTATATGGCGGCCCAGGGCGCTTCGCTGGTGTACCTGGCCATCATCGCCTTCTATGCCTGGCGCATGCGGCGCCTGGACCGGGATTTTCATGCAACGGAGCAAACATGAGCGGCCAGCGCAGCTTCTTTGCGCGGCTGTGCCGCTACTACCTGCTGTTTACCGCCGGTTTCGCCGCCTTCCTGCTGGCCCTGTCGGTACTGGAACAGGAAGGCATGCCGCGCGCCTGGATCGGCTACCTGTTCATGCTCGTCACCATCACCCTGTACGCCACCATCGGCGTCATCAGCCGCACCTCGAACGTCACCGAATACTATGTGGCAGGGCGCAGGGTGCCGGCCATGTTCAACGGCATGGCCACGGCCGCCGACTGGATTTCGGCCGCCAGCTTCATCAGTCTGGCCGGCGGCCTGTACCTGAACGGCTTCGACGGCCTGGCCTTCATCATGGGCTGGACGGGCGGCTATTGCCTGGTGGCGCTATTGATCGCCCCCTACCTGCGCAAGTTCAGCCAATACACGATTCCCGACTTCCTCGCCGCCCGCTACGGCAGCGGCGCCGACAAACGGGGGGCCAGCGTGCGCGTGGTGGCCGTGGCCGCCACCATCATCGTCTCGTTTACGTATGTGGTGGCGCAAATCTACGCCGTCGGCCTGATCGCCTCGCGCTTTACGGGCGTGGATTTTTCCGTCGGCATCTTCCTGGGCCTGGCCAGCATCCTGGTCTGCTCTTTTCTTGGCGGCATGCGCGCCATTACCTGGACGCAGGTGGCGCAGTACATCATCATCCTGGTCGCCTTTCTGATTCCCGCCATGTGGCTGTCGGTCAAGCATGCGGACAACCCTGTGCCGCAGATCGCCTACGGCAAGGTGTTGCCGCAACTGAGCGCGCGCGAACACGTGCTGGAAACGGACCCGAAAGAAAACGAAGTGCGCGCCATCTTCCGCCAGCGCGCGCAAAGCTACCAGGAGCGTATCGCCGGCTTGCCCGGTTCCTGGGAGCAAGGCCGGCTGGCGGCCCAGCGCCAGCTCGATAGTTTGCGCCAGCGCAATACCTCGCTGTTCGATATCCGCAACGCAGAGCGCTACCTGATTGCCTATCCGAAGAGCCCGGACGAGGCACGCGTGCTGTGGCAGGCGGCGCAGACGCAGAACCAGAAACGCGCCGAACCGATCATTCCACACGCGCAGCCGTTTCCCGCCGCCGACCGCGAGCAGTCCGACATCAAGCGCAACAATTTCCTGGCCCTCGTGTTTTGCATGATGCTGGGCACGGCCGCCCTGCCGCACATCCTGATGCGATCCTATACCACGCCCTCCGTGCACGAAACACGTGTCTCCGTCTTCTGGGCCCTGTTTTTCATCTTGCTGATCTATCTCACAATTCCCGCACTGGCCGTACTGGTCAAGTACGATATTTACTCGGCACTGGTAGGCACGCAATACACGAACCTGCCCACATGGGTGTCGTACTGGGCCAATGTGGACAAGCTCAGTCCCCTGATCAGCATCGTCGACGTCAACCGCGACGGCATCGTGCAACTGGCGGAAATATCCATCGACGCCGACGTGCTGGTGCTGGCCACCCCCGAGATCGCCGGCCTGCCCTACGTGATTTCCGGCCTGGTGGCGGCCGGCGGCCTGGCCGCCGCCCTGTCGACGGCGGACGGCCTGCTGCTGGCCATTTCGAATGCCCTGTCGCACGACATCTATTACAAGGTGGTCGATCCCAGCGCCTCGACGCAAAAGCGCGTGACGATTTCAAAATTGCTGCTGCTGGCCGTGGCCTTCATCGCCGCCTATGCGGCCTCGCAAAAGCCGGCCGACATCCTCTCGCTGGTGGGCGTGGCCTTTTCCCTGGCCGCCTCGACCCTGTTCCCACCGCTGGTGCTGGGTGTCTTCTGGCAACGCGCCAATTACCAGGGGGCGCTGGCCGGCATGCTGGCCGGCTTTGGCGTGTGCCTGTATTACATGCTGCACACCAGCACCATGCTGGGTGGCAATGCCAGCGGTCAATGGATGCATATCGCGCCCATTTCCGCCGGCATCTTCGGCGTGCCTGCCGGCCTGGCCGCCGCCATCCTGGTCAGCTGGCTGACACCGGCGCCGGGTCGGCGCAGCATGGGGCTGGTCGAGCATATCCGGGCGCCGGAGTAACAGCGCATACTAGCCTGGGATGACGTGGTGAAATTTCACGACAGAACTATCGGAAAAGACAGCGCGGCCACAAAAAAGGAGTAGGCTGGAGGGCCGTTCCATTTACGAGGAAATCCCATGTCGTCTGGAAAAATTCTTGTTGCCCAGGGAGGCGGCCCCACCGCCGTCATCAACCAGTCGCTGGTGGGCGTGGTGCTCGAATCGCGGCGTTTTCAACATGTCACGCGCGTGTATGGCGCGCTGCACGGGGTGCGCGGCATCGTCAATGAAGAATTCGTTGATCTGACGCAGGAAACCAGCCACAACCTGGAACTGGTGGCAGCCACGCCCTCGTCGGCGCTCGGCTCCACGCGCGACAAGCCCGACATCGCCTACTGCCACCAAATCTTCGAAGTGCTGCGCGCACACGAGATCGAACATTTCTTTTACATCGGCGGCAACGACTCGTCCGACACAGTGCGCATCGTCAGCGAGGAAGCGCACAAGGCCGGCTATCCGCTGCGCTGTATCCACATCCCGAAAACCATCGACAACGACCTGGTAGGCAGCGACCACACGCCAGGCTTTCCCTCCGCCGCGCGTTTCGTCGCCCAAGCGTTCGCCGGCGCCAACCTCGATAACGCCGCCTTGCCCGGCGTCTACGTGGGCGTGGTGATGGGCCGCCACGCGGGCTTCTTGACGGCCGCCTCGGCACTGGGCAAGAAGTTCCCAGATGATGGCCCGCATCTGATCTACCTGCCCGAAAGAATCTTCGTGCTGGAGCAATTCCTTGCCGACGTGAAAGCCACGTATGAAAAATACGGCCGCTGCGTGATCGCCGTCTCGGAAGGCATCCACGATGCCTCGGGCGAGCCCATCGCCAGCCTGCTGGCCAAACAGGTGGGCAATGAGGTGGAACGCGATGCGCATGGCAATGTGCAATTGTCGGGCACGGGCGCGCTGGCCGACCTGCTGTGCGACGAAATCAAGGCCAAGCTGGGCATCAAGCGCGTGCGCGGCGATACCTTCGGCTATCTGCAGCGCTCCTTCATCGGTTGCGTCTCTGATGTAGATCAACGCGAAGCCCGAGAAGTGGGAGAAAAGGCGGTGCAGTTCGCCATGTGGGGCGACCGCGACGGCTCGGTTGCCATCAAGCGCACGGGCTTTTATTCCGTCGACTACGAACTGCTGCCCCTGACGGACGTGGCGGGCAAGACACGCACCATGGAAGATGAATTCATCAGCGCCAGCGGCACGGACGTGACGGATGCCTTCCGCCTGTATCTGCGCCCGCTGCTGGGCTCAGGCATGCCCGATGCCTTCCGCCTGCGGGCGGCGAAGGTGGCAAAGGTGCTGAAACCCTAGCTGGACTCCGCCAGTAATAGCGGCCGCAGCTTGACGGCCGCCTCCTTGAGCTGCGGCACGTGCTGCATCAGCTGTTCCACGGACTTGCGCGCCACGGGCGCGTGGCAGGCGACGGCCGCCACGATACGCCCGTCGGCCGCGCAGATGGGCACGGCAACGGCCACCATGCCGTGCACGAATTCCTCGTCGTCGATGCCGATGCCCAGACGGGCGATGCGCACAATCTCGCGCTCAATCAGCACGGGGTCCGTGATGCTTTTCGGCGTGCGCGCTTCCAGTGTCAGCATGGCCAGCAATGCACGCCGCTCCAGCAAATTCATGTGCGCCAAGAACAGCTTGCCGCTGGCCGTGCAATGCATGGGCGCACGCGTGCCCAGCACCAGATGCAGGCGCAGCGGTTCCTGGGTTTCCACCCGGTCCACATACACGATGGCATTGTTTTCGGGAATGGCGAGATTGCACGTCTCGCCCGTGGCTGCCACCAGGCTGCCCAGGATGCTGCGGCTCACGCGGATCAGGGCATTGTTGCGCAAGGTCGCCAGCGCCAGGTTGGTTGAAGCGGCACCAGGCACGTAGCCGCGTCCCACGGGCGTGCGCAGCACATAGCCATGTTGCTCCAGGGTATCGAGCAGGCGCATCATGCTGGCCTTGGGCACCTGCATGCGCGCGGCCAGCTGCGACAGGGTCAAGGGCTGGCTGGCGCTGGCCAGGTGCTCGATCAGGCGCAGCACGCGCAAGCCCCGCGCCTCGTCGCCATGGCTGGCTACCGAGCTGGCAGCCGCTGCGCCGCCCGCCGAGCTGTCTTCTTCGGCCTCGGCCTGCCGTTTTTGAAACGCATCATGCATGTTCTGTTTCACCTCTCGCGTATGCGGCTGTTTCCGCTTGTCCCGGTGCTGCACGTCTTTTATAAATGGAACCATACGTTCCACAAACAACCAATAAAGACCAGTGTATCGCAAAAAGCGCCCGCCGAGGCGGCGCGATACCGCAACGCAGGAGACAAGAACAATGTTGCAAAAAAACCATGATTACATCGTCGTCGGTGCCGGTTCGGCCGGCTGCGTGCTGGCCAACCGCCTGTCGCACGACAGCAATAAGCAGGTACTGCTATTGGAAGCGGGCGGCAAGGACAACAATCCATGGATACACGTGCCGGTCGGCTATTTCAAGACCATGCACGATCCCAAGCTGGACTGGTGCTACCGCACGGAAGCCGATGCCGGTATCGCCGGGCGCGAGCTGCAATGGCCGCGCGGCAAGGTGCTGGGCGGCTCCAGCTCGCTCAACGGCTTGCTGTATGTGCGCGGCCAGAAGGAGGATTACGACCGCTGGGCCGACCTGGGCAACGCAGGATGGAGCTATGCCGAGGTACTGCCCTATTTCAAGAAATCGGAAGACCAGGAACGCGGTGCCAGCGACTACCACGGTGTGGGCGGCCCGTTAAAAGTGTCGGACCTGCGCCTGCGCCGCCCCATCGCCGAACATTTTATAGCGGGCGCCACGGAAAGCGGCATCCCCTTCAATGCCGATTACAACGGCGCCACGCAGGAGGGCGTGGGCTACTTCCAGCAAACGGCCAGCAAGGGCCTGCGCTGGAGCACGGCCAAGGCCTTTTTGCGGCCGGCCCGCAAGCGCGCCAACCTGCGCGTGGAAGTGCGGGCGCAGATCACGCGCGTGCTGTTCGAGGGCAAGCGCGCCGTCGGCATCGAGTACCGGCAGGATGGCCAGTTGCGCCAGGCGCGCGCCAGCGGTGAAGTGATACTCTGCGCGGGCGCCATCGGCTCGCCGCAAATCCTGCAATGCTCGGGCGTGGGGCCGCGCGCCCTGCTCGAGGAAGTGGGCGTGCCCCTGGTGCACGACTTGCCCGGAGTGGGACAGAACCTGCAAGACCATTTGCAAATCCGCCTGGTCTTCAAGACGCGGCTGAAAACCCTGAACGATGAAGTCAACAGCCTGTGGGGCAAGCTGTGGGTGGGCATGCAATATGTGTTTTCCCGCTCCGGGCCGTTGACCTTGGCGGCCAGCCAGGTGACGGTATTTACCAAGTCTTCGCCCGAGGTGGAGCGGCCCGACATCCAGTTCCACATGCAGCCACTGAGCGCCGACAAGCCGGGCGAAGGCGCCCATCCGTTTTCCGCCTTCACGTCGTCCGTGTGCCAGCTGCGCCCGCACAGCCGTGGCCACGTGTCGATCAAGTCCGCCGATCCCCTCGCCTATCCGGGCATCTACCCGAACTACCTGTCCGACCCGCGCGACCAGCAGACGGCGATTGCCGCCCTGCGCGTGGCGCGCAGGATCGCTGCCGCGCCGTCGCTGGCGCCGCACATCATTTCCGAGTTCGTGCCCGGCCCCCAGTTCGAGACGGACGCGCAGCTGCTGGACGCGGCGCGGCGCTTCAGCCAGTCCATTTACCACCCCAGCGGCACCTGCAAGATGGGGCACGACGCGATGGCCGTCGTCGATGACCGCCTGCGCGTGCACGGCTTGCAGCACCTGCGCGTAGTCGATGCGTCGATCATGCCGGAGATTGTCTCGGGCAATACGAATGCGCCCACCATCATGATCGCCGAAAAAGCGGCTGACATGATCCTGGCGGACGCCGTGCGCCTGCCCAAGGCGGCCTGACCCGCCTTTTTCATTCCAATACCTGCAAGGAGGATGCCAGCGGCGGGCAGACGGCCCCGCTCCCAATGACTCGGCAAGCAGCCAAGCATCAGAAAAAAATACATAATCGATATCGATTGGAGACTAGATATTATGGATAACAATCCCAACAATCCGAAAAAGGCCAAAGAGCTACGGAAAGTCGTGATGGCCAGCGTGATCGGCGCCACCATCGAATGGTATGACTTCTTTTTATACGGCGTCGTCGCCGGCATCGTGTTCAGCAAGCTGTATTTCCCGGGCGGCGATCCGCTCGTCTCGACCATGCTGGCCTACGGCACCTTCGCCGTGGGCTTTTTGTCGCGCCCCATCGGCGGCGTGATCTTCGGCCACTTCGGCGACAAGATCGGCCGCAAGAGCATGCTGGTCATGACCCTGATGATCATGGGCATCTCCACTTTCCTGATCGGCGTGCTGCCGACCTATGAGCACATCGGTTACTGGGCGCCCGGCCTGCTGCTGTTCCTGCGCGTGCTGCAAGGCATCGGCCTCGGTGGAGAATGGGGTGGCGCCGTGCTGATGGCGTATGAGTATGCGCCGCCGAAAGAGCGCGGCTTCTATGCCAGCCTGCCGCAGATCGGCCTGGCCATCGGCCTGTGCCTTGCTTCCGGCGTGGTGGCAATTCTGTCGTACAGCCTGACGGATGCGCAATTCCTGTCCTGGGGCTGGCGCGTCGCCTTCATCCTGTCGGCCGCCCTCGTCTTCATCGGCATGTGGATACGCCTGAACGTGATGGAAACGCCTGAATTCCAGGCCGTCAAGGAGAAGAATGCGGAGACGCAGATTCCGTTTTTCGACCTCTTGAAACGCTATCCCGGCAACGTCTTGAAGGGCATGGGCGCGCGCTATATCGACGGCGTGTTCTTCAATATCTTCGGCGTGTTTTCCATCACCTATCTGACCAACACCATCAAGATCGCCCGCACGGAAGCGCTGATGGGCGTGATGGCGTCGGCTGTCGTGATGTGCTTTTGCATCCCGTTCTTTGGCCGCCTGTCGGACCGCATCGGCCGCAGCAAAGTGTTTTTCTGGGGGGCGCTGATCACGGGCGTGTCCTCGATTCCCGCCTTCTGGATCATGCTCCACCATGCCGACAATCCGCTGCTGCTGTGGTGTTCCGTGATCATTCCGCTGGGCGTGCTGTATTCAGCCGTGTACGGCCCGGAAGCGGCCCTGTTCTGCGACCTGTTCGACGCCAAGGTGCGCTACACGGGCATCTCCTTCGTGTACCAGTTCTCCGGCATCTTTGCCAGCGGCCTGACGCCCATCATCGCCACCTACCTGCTGAAAACGGGCAATGGCGAGCCGTGGCACATCGTCGGCTACATCCTGTTCGCCTCCCTCGTCTCGGCCGTCAGCGTGGCCATGATCGGCAAGGGCGGCTCGCAGCAGGAAGGCAGCAGGAAGCCGGCGCACGCGCGGTAAGCTGGCAACAGGCGTAAAAAAAGCAGGCTCTCAAAGAGGCCTGCTTTTTTCTTACGTACGCCACGGCGCCTGACAAAACCGTAGCGAGCGCCAGTGATTTGTGGCTAAGAAGCGCAACCGTACTCTAGTACGGTGAGCATCGCAGGCCGCAAAGCGCAGCGCGCAGTAGGTTTGGTCAGGTGCGATCAGATCACGATGGTCTGGTGCTCGTCGCCGTTACGCGCGCGGATGGTGCCGATGCGCGAGACGGTTTCGCCGGCCGCTTGCAATTGCGCTATGGCGGCGTCCGCGTTTTCCTGCGAGACGATGACGGTCATGCCGATGCCGCAGTTAAAGACGCGGTGCATTTCGGCGTCAGCCACGCCACCGTGCTGTTGCAGCCACGTGAACAGCGGCGGCATGGTCCATGCCTTCGAGTCCAACTCGGCCACCAGGCCAGGCTGCAGCACGCGCGGAATGTTTTCCACCAGGCCACCACCGGTGATGTGCACCATGCCTTTGACTTCCATGGCGTCCATCAGTGCCAGCAATGGCTTGACGTAGATGCGCGTCGGCTGCATCAGCACGTCGGCCAGCTTGCGGCCGTGGAAGTCGCCTTCCAGATCCGGCTTGGCCACTTCGATGATCTTGCGCACCAGCGAGTAACCGTTCGAGTGCACGCCCGACGAGGCCAGGCCCAGCACCACGTCGCCCGGGGCGATCTTGGTGCCGTCGATGATTTTCGATTTTTCCACGGCGCCGACGGCAAAACCTGCCAGGTCGTATTCGCCGGCCGGGTACATGCTCGGCATTTCCGCCGTTTCGCCGCCGATCAGCGCGCAGCCGGCTTGTTCGCAACCCTGGGCAATGCCTTTGATGACGTCGGTGGCAATGGCCACATCCAGCTTGCCGCAAGCGAAGTAGTCGAGGAAGAACAGCGGCTCGGCGCCTTGCACCAGGATGTCGTTGACGCTCATGGCGACCAGGTCGATGCCGACCGTGTCATGGCGGTTCAGTTCGAAGGCCAGGCGCAATTTCGTGCCCACGCCGTCGGTACCCGAGACCAGCACCGGCTCCTTGTACTTCTTGCTGATTTCAAACATGGCGCCAAAACCGCCCAGGCCGCCCATCACGCCTTCGCGCAGGGTGCGCTTGGCAAACGGCTTGATTGCTTCGACTAAAGCGTCGCCTGCGTCGATATCGACGCCAGCGTCACGGTAGGAAAGGGAAACATTAGAAGTCTGGTTCATGGTGTGGTGGCAGCGGAGGCGGTAAAATAGAAGGCGGATACCCGCCGGCACGCGCGCGCAAGCATGTTTTTCAACATCGTGCGGCAGGACGCCAGCGGGTGAATTCGGTCGATCAAGTCGCTATTTTATCAAACTGCCCCGCAATTTCGTAATTAACTGCCTTTTTTTAACGCAACAGCACAAACTACATGCCATTCGCCATCACCGCCGAACAGAAGCAAACAGCATTTTGGATCGCGGTCTGGCTGGCATTCTTGCTGCTGCTCGTCAGCCTGGGCCCCATCCTGACGCCCTTCCTGGCGGCCGCCATCCTCGCCTACGTGCTCAATCCGGGCGTAGACCGATTGCAACGCCTGCATTACAAGCGCTTTTACGTGCCCCGCCCGCTGGCCGTGCTGGTCGTCGTGGTGTTGTTTTTCCTCGCGATTACGGCGCTGGTGCTGATCGTCGTGCCCGTGTTGCAGAAGGAAATTCCCCTGCTGCAAGCGCAGATCCCGCAATTTCTGAACAAGGCGAACGACTTCCTGGCGCCAAAACTGCGCGACCTGGGCATCCGGGTACGGCTCGACGGCACGGGCATCAAACGCATGCTGGGCCAGCAGATGGCGACCAGCGGCGATGAAATCTGGAGCACCGTGCTGGCCTCGGCCCGCATCGGCGGCACGGCCGTGCTGGGCTGGCTGGCCACCGTCGTGCTCATTCCCGTGGTGCTGTTTTATTTGTTGCTGGACTGGCATCCGATGCTGGCGCGCATCGCTGGCGCCGTACCGCGCCGCTGGGTGGGCCGCACCGTGGGCATGGCGCAGGAAGTCGACACCCTGCTGGCGCAATACCTGCGTGGCCAATTGCTCGTCATGCTGGTGCTGGCGACGTATTACTCGGTGGCGCTGGCCATCGCCGGTTTTGAAGTGGCATTGCCAGTGGGCATCATTACGGGCTTGCTGGTGTTCATCCCCTACCTGGGCTTCGGCCTGGGACTGATGCTGGCGCTGATCGCCGCCCTGCTGCAATTTGCCGACTGGAGCGGCGTGATCGCCGTCGCCGTCATCTATGGTTGCGGCCAGGTCATCGAGGGCTTTTTCCTTACACCGCGCCTGGTGGGCGAGCGCATCGGTTTGAATCCGCTGGCCGTGATCTTCGCCCTATTAGCCTTCGGACAACTATTCGGTTTCGTCGGCGTTTTGCTCGCTTTGCCCGCTTCTGCCGTCCTGATGGTCGCTTTTAAGCATCTAAGACGCCACTACCTCTCCAGCAGCTTCTATAATACCTAGTAAAAGCGGATATCATATCAACCTAGCAATACCACGATGCACATGCAGTAATGAAAAACAGGACAAGGCGTACGCCATGAAACAACTGGTGCTCGATTTAGGCACAGACCAGGCGCACAGCCTCGATACCTTCGAGGTGGGACAGAATGCCGAAGTGGCGCAGCTGATGCGCCAGTTCGCCGCGCGTACCTCGCGCGAACATTTTGCCTACCTGTGGGGCGAACTGGCCGCCGGCAAGAGCCATCTGCTCAAGGCCCTGGCCAGCACCGAGCGCGCGCGCTATATTTCGCCGTTCTCGATCGAGTCCGAATTCGTGTATTCGCCTGACGTGGATTTGTACCTGCTCGACGACTGCGAAAAGCTCTCGCCGCTGGCGCAGATCGATGCCTTTGCCCTGTTCAATGAAATCCGCGCCAACAAAGCCTATATGGTGTGCAGCGGCGCAGTGCCGCCGGCCGTGCTGCCCGTGCGCGAAGACTTGCGCACCCGCATGGGCTGGGGCTTGATTTACCAGATCCACGGATTGACCGACGATGAAAAAATCGCCGCCCTGACCCAGGCGGCCACCACCCGCGGCTTGACCTTGTCGCCGGGCGTGTTACCCTATCTGCTGTCCCATTTCCGGCGCGACATGCGTTCGCTGTCGACGATGCTGGACTCTCTCGACCTCTACTCCCTTGAAACCCAACGCCCGATCACCTTGCCATTGTTGCGCGAGTTGCTGCAGGCGGAAGCGAAAGAATGATGAATCTGGCCCTGTTTGACCTCGACCACACCCTGCTGCCCATCGACTCGGATCACGAGTGGGGCGAATTCCTGGTACGCATCGGTGCCGTGGACGCCGCCGAATTCACCCGTCGCAACGACGAATTTTTCGCCCAGTACCAGGCCGGCACGCTGGATCCGGTGGAATACCTGGAATTCTCGCTCGGTACCCTGGCGCAGTTTCCGCGCGAACGCCTGGAAGCGCTGCACCGGCAATTCATGGCCGAAGTGGTCTTGCCCGCCATCCGCCCCGAAGTCGTGGCCCTGCTCAAGCAGCACCAGGACGCGGGCGATTTGCTGGCCATCGTCACGGCCACCAACCATTTCATCACCAAACCCATCGCCGATGCACTGGGCGTCGAGCATCTGCTGGCCGCCATGCCCGAATATGACGATGCAGGCAACGTCACGGGCAAGCTGCTGGGCACGCCAACTCTGGGCGCGGGCAAGCTGACCCACACCTACGCCTGGCTGGAAAAGATGGGCAAGGAACTGGGGCAGTTCGAGCGCAGCTATTTTTACAGCGATTCACACAATGACATTCCCTTGCTGTCGGTCGTTACCCACCCTGTAGCAACCAACCCCAACACCGCTTTGAGCGCACACGCATCCCTCCACGGCTGGCCATCACTCCACTTATTCAATGATTAAAAAATTCATCCGCAAGATCCTCGGCGTTAAAAAAGAGGCAGCGCGCGACACCACGGCACCCGTCGTGCTCGGTCCTGCGCAACACGGAATCGATCCGAAACTGGTGTCGTCGAATGCCATCCGCGTCACCAGCAGCCTGCAGGAAGCGGGTTTTGAAGCCTTTGTCGTCGGCGGCGCCGTGCGCGACCTGCTACTGGGCGTGAAGCCGAAAGACTTCGACATCGCCACCAACGCCACGCCGGAACAGGTCAAGCGACTGTTCCGTCGCGCCTTCATCATCGGCAAGCGCTTCCAGATCGTGCACGTGATGTTCGGCCAGGATTTGCTGGAAGTGACGACCTTCCGCGGCGCCGGTGCCGATTCGGCGCCCAAGGATGAACATGGCCGCGTCCTGCGCGACAACACCTTCGGTCTGCAGCACGAAGATGCACTGCGCCGCGACTTCACCATCAACGCCATGTACTACAACCCGGCCACGCAGGAAGTGCTGGATTACCATGGCGGCGTAGAAGATATCCGCGCCCAGACCTTGCGCATGATCGGCAAGCCGGAAGAGCGCTACCGCGAAGACCCCGTGCGCATGCTGCGCGTGGTGCGCTTCGCCGCCAAACTGAAATTCACCATCGAGCCGCATACGGCCGCGCCGATTCCCATCATGGCACCGCTGATCAACAACGTGCCGGCGCCACGCGTGTTCGATGAGATGCTGAAACTCCTGATGAGCGGCCACGCGCTGGCCTGCCTGCAGCAACTGCGCAAGGAAGGCTTGCATCACGGCTTGCTGCCGTTGCTCGACGTAGTGCTGGAACAGCCGCTGGGCGCGAAATTCGTCACCCTGGCGCTGGACGCCACGGATCAACGCATCGCCGCCGGCAAGACCGTCTCTCCGGGCTTCCTGTTTGCCTCGCTGCTGTGGCACCAGGTGCTGGAAAAATGGACGGCCTACCGCGCCGCTGGCGAGTCGACCATCCCCGCGCTGCACCTGGCGGCCGACGACGTGCTCGATTCACAAACGGAAAAACTGGCCCTGCAGCGCAAGATTGGCTCGGACATGCGCGACATCTGGTCGATGCAGCCCCGCTTCGAGCGCCGCGTCGGCAAGGCACCTTACAAATTGCTGGAGCACTTGCGCTTCCGTGCCGGCTACGACTTCCTGCTGCTGCGCTGCGCCTCGGGCGAGATCGACATGGACATCGGTGAATGGTGGACGGCCTTTTATGAAGGCGACGAGGAAACGCGCGAAGCCTTGCTGGTCAGCGCGAATGCCGCACCGGGCGCCGTCAAGAAGAAGCGCCCGCCACGCCGCAGCACGCGCAGCAAGACCGGCACGGGCGGCGGCTCGACCACCGGAAGCGGCAGCGACGAATAATGGCAGTCATTGCCTACATCGGCATCGGTGCCAACCTGGGCGACGCGCGCGCGAATGTACAGGATGCTATCGCGCGCCTGGCACGCCTGCCTGGCGCCAGCTTGCTGGACGCCTCGTCCAGCTACCGCACGGCGCCCATAGCTTCCAGCGGTGACGACTACGTCAACGCCGTGGCGCGCATCACGACCACCCTGCCGGCAGAGGAACTGCTGCTGGCCCTGCACGCCATCGAGGCGGCGCACGGGCGCGAGCGGCCGTACCGTAACGCCCCGCGCACGCTGGACCTGGACTTGCTGCTGTACGGCGATGAACAGATCGCCAGCGCCACGCTGACGGTGCCCCATCCGCGCATCACCGAACGCGCCTTCGTGCTGGTGCCGCTGCTGGCTCTGGCGCCCGCCATCGTCGTGCCCGGCCTCGGGCCGGCGCAGGACTACCTGGCAAGCGTCGCTGACCAGGCCATCAGCCAGCTCTGACCCGTTTCGGTCCCATCCTCTACAATGCCGCTCCTGCAGCGCGCCGCATAAAGTACTACACTAGCGGCGTCGTATCCCTTTCACTCTAGAGAATACCTATGTCCGCTTATTTGCAAGGAACAGATCTGGCCGCAAAAGACAAGGCCGCCACACCGGCGCCGGCGCCATCCAGGCCTGTCGCCAACAAGGCCGTGACCATCCATACGCTGGCCACGCTGCGCGCCGCCGGCGAAAAGATCACCATGCTGACCTGCTATGACGCCAGCTTCGCGTCGCTGATGGACCGCTGCGGCGTGGAGATCCTGCTGATCGGCGATTCGCTCGGCATGGTCTGCAACGGCCACAATTCCACCCTGCCCGTCACCGTGGCCGAACTGGCCTATCACACCGCTTCCGTGGCGCGCGGCGCCAAGTCGGCCATGATCATGTCCGACCTGCCGTTCGGCGCGTATGGCACGCCCGAAACAGCCTATGCCAACGCCGTCATCCTGATGCAGGCTGGTGCGCACATGATCAAGATCGAGGGTGGCGCCTGGCTGGCCGAGACCGTCCGTTTCCTCACGGAGCGCGGCATCCCCATCTGCGCCCACATCGGCCTGACACCGCAATCGGTGCACCAGCTGGGCGGCTACAAAGTGCAGGGCAAGAGCACGGAAAGCGCCGCAGAGCTGAAGAACGACGCGCTGGCGCTGCAAAACGCGGGCGCCGCCATCGTGCTGATGGAAGCCATGCCAACGCAGCTGGGCAAGGAAGTGACCGACATGCTGACGATACCCACCATCGGCATCGGCGCCGGTCCCGACTGCTCGGGCCAGGTACTCGTCATGCACGACATGCTGGGCGTGTTCCCAGGCCGCAAGGCGCGGTTCGTGCGCAACTTCATGGAAGGCGCGGCCAGCATCGACGACGCCGTCATCGGCTACGTCAAGGCCGTCAAAGATGGCAGCTTCCCGGCGCTGGAACACTGCTTCTGATCTTCTGATCTTCTGATCTAGCCTATTGAGGCGATATCGCCCCGGTACTCGCCGGGGCGATTTTTTTTTCGCGCAGCGTTTCTGTCCGTACAAAGGCCACCTCAAGGCCAAAGAACTGGCCGATACGGTTCAACGTCTGAATAGTCGGATTACCCTTGCCGCTCTCGATCTCCTTGATGACCTTCGTGCTCACGCCCCGGTGCGTCGCAAACTCTGCCTGCGTCATGCGCGAGATGGCGCGCATTTCCTTGACGGCGTGCTGTAGCGTGACGGCTCCTGCCTCAATGGCGTCGTAAAGCACTGCCCTGCGCTGCCGCAACTCTTCCTTGTCAACGGTCTTTTTCGTACGCGCCATGTCAGTGCTCTCCCAATGCCTTGAGCTGTTCGATCTGCCCGGCGATATGTGGCCGGAGGAAAGCAATGATGTCATCATCCACACCTGCCTCCTGCATATGCTGTTCCAGCGCAACCAGGTGCTGGGAAAATCCGTAGAGCGCGAGGCGGATCTGCTGGCGCTCCACATCCGGCATGCCAATCGTAGCCAGTATCGTCGTCCAGTCGTGCAGCTCGTTTTTGGTATCCGGGTGATACCAGCGCGCCGCGCGTGGTATGCCATCCGGGTCCAGGTACATCGGCGCAAAATCGAACAGCGGCGTGAGGCGCACCTCGGTACCAATTTGCTGCACCGCCGTATTGCGTGCGTGATTATCGGTATTGCGCATGGCCAGGTTCAAGATATCGCGTTTGAGAAATTCGATGGTTTCCGCAGTCTTGTCGCTGACGACGGCGCGCAGCGCCTGCAATAAGTCGAACTGGCTGGGCGTGGCTTCAAAGCCAACGATACCTGCCAGCGAAGCGGCGCTTTCCTGGTGCAGCCGCAGCACTTTTCCATCCCGGATGCGGCGGTCAAAACGGGGAATGAACAAGGTATCGTCCTGGTAGCGCAACTGGCCTTCAGTGCGCAAGCCCACCGCGCGCGCCACAGTCATGTACGCGGCTTCATTTCTCAATACCTTGGCGTCGCTGGCGGTCTTTCCGCGCGGACGCTTGACGATGAAATGCGCAGCCGCGTACTGGTCCGCCAGGGCACTATCGGCATGCCAGAGACCAGCATGGTCGGTGGTCAGCAGATATTTCGGCGCCGCTCCTTGCACCCCCAGACTGCCGGCGGCCAACATGCCATGCATCAGCATGCGCTCATTGAAGGCATCGCCGCGACCTATGATCTCGTCCAGTGAAAAGCCGGGCAGTGGCTTGCCCTTGTCGTGGCGATTCATATGTTGTGCGTAGTACTGCACGGCCTCGGCGATGCGCACGCGCCCGACGGGATTGAATGCGCCGGCACACGCCAGCGCAAAATCGGCAGCCGGACCATCGGCAAGTTGAAGCTGCCCAAGCAGATATGTCCGTCCGCTTCCCTGGGGAATCAGGTCAAAGATAAAGGCTGGCCATTGCGCCAGCTTCTGCATCTCTGCCGTGACGGGGAAACGCAGCGAGACAGGTCCACTCTCAAGCTTGAAGAAGGCATAATCGAGGTCATACTCGAACAGGGCAGCGGTACGTGGATTGCCGCCTGCAGGTTCAAGCAAAGTCAGCGATGCGCAATCGTGCCACGCATCATCATGAAAAATTTGAAAATGGCACTGCATGGCGACTCCACTGGATCTTATAGTAGCTAATTGTGTTCAGTTTATCCGTAAATTAGCACTTATACGATCCAAATTTTAGCAGGTGCAGCGCCATGAAAAATTTAATAGAACCTAGAAGAACTATTTTAAGTCGGCAACACCATTAATTAGCCCTTTTAAGTACCCTTATAAAAATTACCCCACCTGTATCCACGTCGTCTTCAGCTCCGTGTACTTGTCCAGCGCGTGCAGCGACTTGTCGCGCCCATTGCCCGACTGCTTGTAGCCGCCGAACGGCACGGTGATGTCGTCGCCGTCGTACTGGTTCACGTGCACAGTGCCCGCACGCAGGGCGCGCGCCGTCTGGATGGCCTTGGTAATGTCGGACGTCCACACGGCCGCCTGCAAGCCATACGGCGTGGCATTCGCCTGTTTGATGGCATCGGCGATATCCGTAAAGCCCAGCACGGACAGCACAGGGCCGAAGATCTCTTCGCGCGCAATCGTCATGCCCGCGTCCACGCCGAAAATGGTCGGCTGCACATAGTAGCCGCCCGTCTCCGCGCGCACGGCGTCGCCGCCGCCCAGCAGCTGTGCGCCTTCCTGCTTGCCGGCCGCGATATAGCCCATGACAGTGCTCATCTGCGTGGCGTCGACGATGGCGCCCATGACGGTGGCTTCGTCGAGCGGGTCGCCGGGCTGGAAACGGGGCAGCATGGCCAACGCCTTGGCCAGGAATTCTTCCCTGATCGATTCTTCCACGAACAGACGCGAGGGCGCATTGCAGCTTTCGCCCTGATTGAAAAAGATGGAACCGACAGCCGCCGCCACGGCCTTGTCCAGGTCCGGGCAGTCGGCGCAAACGATGTTGGCGGACTTGCCGCCCAATTCCGTCCAGGCCCGTTTCAAATTCGACTGGCCCGCCATCTGCACGATCAACTTGCCCGTGCGCGTGGAACCCGTAAAGCCGATGCAATCGACATCCATGTGCAGCGCCAGCGCGGCGCCCGCCTCGTTGCCATAGCCGGGCAGCACGTTGAAGACGCCAGCCGGCACGCCCGCCTGCAGCGCGATGTCTGCCAGGCGCAGAGCCGTCAATGGCGATTTTTCCGACGGTTTCAATATCACGCTGTTGCCGGCCGCGAGGGCCGGGGCGATTTTCCAGGCGGCCATGATCATCGGGTAATTCCACGGCACGATGGCGGCGACGACGCCCACCGGTTCGCGCGTGATCAGTGCCAGGCTGTTGGCGGGAGTCGGTGCGATTTCATCGTAGACCTTGTCGATCGCCTCGCCATACCAGCGCAGGCAGTTGGCCGTGGCGCCCACGTCCACGCTCTGGCTGTACTTGATCGGCTTACCCATGTCCAGGGTTTCCAGCAGGGCCAGCTCGGGGCCGTTCTGCTGCACCAGGTCGGCGAACTTGATCAGTATACGCTTGCGCTGCGCGGGGGACTTGCCTGCCCAGCGGCGGTCCTCAAAAGCAGCGCGGGCGGCCAGCACGGCCGCGTCCACGTCGGCGCTGTCGCAGCGGGCCACCTGCCCCAGGAGACGGCCATCGATGGGCGACAGATTGTCGAAGGTCTGGCCAGACCTGGCCCCCATCCGTTCGCCATTGATGAAGGCGCGTCCATCGATCGTGAGCGCTGCCGCCCGTGCATGCCAACTGGTGTTTTCCGTCATGGTCGTCTCCCGCAAGGTGAAAACGCCAGCTTACTCCTAGTCTGCCAAATAGGCCGCAGACATCTGCTTGCGGCGCTGTCGGTCGGCGCGCGCCAGCATCACGGCATACACGATCACGGCGATCGTCACGACGAGAATGGTCAGCGCGGCAATCGCATTGACGCGCGGATCGAGCCCCAGACGCGCACGCGAGAAGATCACCAGCGGCATCGTCGTCGAACCTGGGCCGGACAGGAAGGCCGTCAGCACCACATCGTCCAGCGACAGCGTGAACGTCAGCAGCCAGGCCGAAGCCAGCGCCTGCGTGATGTTTGGCAGGGTAACGAGGAAGAAGACCTGATGCGCGCGGCAACCCAGGTCCATGGCCGCTTCGGCCAGGGATTTACTCATTTCCTGCAGGCGCGACTGCACCACCACGGCTGCATACGCCATGCCCAGCAGAGTGTGACCGAGCCAGATCGTCAGCACGCCCCGCTCGGGGAAACCGAAGACTTTTTGCATGGACACCAGCATCAGCAGCAGGGACAGGCCGATGATCACTTCCGGCATCACCAGCGGCGCGCTGACCATGGACGAGAACAAGGTACGGCCACGGAAGCGCTGGTAGCTGTTCAAGGCGAAGGCGGCGAAGGTACCCAGTATGACGGACGAGGTGGCCGACATGAAGGCGATCTTCAGCGACAAACCAAAACCCGAGATGATTTCCGTATCCCTCATCAACTCGCTGTACCAGCGCAGCGAAAAGCCGCTCCACACCATGTCCTGGCGCGAGCTGTTAAAAGAGAAGACGATCAGTACGATGATAGGCAGGTAGAGGAACAGATAGCCGAGCGAGAGCCAGCCGCGCCCGAACCAGCGCTGTAAAAAGGTGCGTCCGTTCATGCTTGTCCCTCCGCGCCTTGATCGGTCTTGTATTTGTTAAAAATGGCCATCGGCACGAGGATCAGCAAGACCACCAGCACCGTCACCGACGAAGCCATGGCCCAGTCGTTATTCGTGAAGTATTCATCCCACAGCACACGGCCGATCATCAACGTTTCCGGGCCGCCCAGCAGCTCAGGAATCACGTATTCGCCCACGGACGGAATGAACACCAGCATGGCGCCGGCGATGATGCCCGACTTCGACAGCGGCACCGTGATGCGCCAGAACGCCTGCAGGGGCGTGGCGCCCAGATCGGCCGCCGCTTCCAGATAGCGCATGTCCATTTTGACCAGGTTGGCGTACAGTGGCAGGATCATGAATGGCAGGTAGGCGTACACCATGCCGACCACCAAGGAGAACGAAGTGTTCATCATGTGCAGCGGTTCGCTGATGACGCCCAGCGCGATCAGCAGGTCGTTGAGCAAGCCGTGGTTGGCCAGGATACCCTTCCAGGCATACACGCGCAGCAGGAACGAGGTCCAGAACGGCAGCATCACCAGCATCATCAGCACAGGGCGGATCGATGGCCTGGCGCGCGCCATGAAGTAGGCGAACGGGTAGCCGATAAACAGGCAGATGGCGGTGGTGATCGCCGCATATTTCAGGGAGCTGAGATAGGTAAGCAGATACAGTTCATCGGCGGCGATGAACAGGTAGTTGGCGATTTTGACCTTCAGCACGACGATGCCGTCGACGTACGACAGCAGGCCGCCGAACGGGCTGCCTGCCGTGTCCATGTCGGACAGGCTGATGCGCAGCACGATCAGGAAAGGCACCAGGAAAGCGGCCGTCAGGAACAGTGACGGCACGGCGATAACGGCGTTGCGGCCCGTCAGCCAGCGCAAGGTAACGAAGTGGCGCAGCGATTGCAGGAGGGACGTCATGAGGGCCTCAGCTGGTCAGCACAACGATGTCGGCGCCATCCCACCACACCCACACGCGCTGCTCGCGCTCGAGGCGCGAGACGTCGTGGCGGGCCGCGTTGGTGCGCGAGACTTTCACCACCGTGCCGCTGTCGAGACGCACATGGTAGCTGGTTTCATTGCCAAAATACGCCATGGCGACAATCACGCCCTGGGCGCAGTTGTAGCCGTGTTCCGCAGGCGACGCGCGCTCTTCCAAGGCAGGTGGCTCGATCTGGATACCGATTTTCTCGGGGCGCACGGCCACCGAGACATCCATGCCCAGGTTGCCCGTGATGCCGTGCGCGACGTACTGGCGGCCGTCGGGCGTGTCAATCACCACGTGATCGGGTTCGTCTTCCGTGATGCTGCCGTCGAACAGGTTGACGCTACCAATGAAGTCGGCCACGAAACGGCAGTTTGGCGTTTCGTAGATTTCGCCCGGTGCGCCCACCTGCAGGATGCGTCCTTCGCTCATGACGGCGATGCGCGTGGCCATGCTCATGGCTTCATCCTGGTCATGCGTGACCATCACGCAGGTGACGCCCACCTGCTCGATGATGTTGACCAGTTCCATCTGCGTGCGTTCGCGCAGTTTCTTGTCGAGCGCGCCCAGCGGCTCGTCAAGCAGCAGCAATTGCGGACGCTTGGCCAGGCTGCGCGCCAGCGCCACGCGCTGCTGCTGGCCGCCCGACAGCTGGTGCGGCTTGCGCTTCGCGTATTGGCCCAGTTGCACCAGCGCCAGCATCTGCTCGACACGCGCCGCCACTTCCGCTTTCGGCAAGCCGTCCCGGCGCAGGCCGAAGGCGATGTTATCCCACACGGACAGGTGGGGGAACAGCGCGTACGACTGGAACATCATGTTGATGGGCCGCTGGTGCGGCGGCACATCGACAATGCTGTTGCCCGCCAGGGCGATGCGCCCCGAGGTCGGCGTCTCGAAACCGGCCAGCATGCGCAGCAGGGTCGACTTGCCGCAACCGGAACTGCCCAGCAGGGCGAAAATCTCGCCCTTGTTGATCGTCACGGAAATATCATTGACGGCGCGCACGCCATCGAATTCCTTGACCAGTTGATCAATCAGCAAGAAAGGCGCTTGGGCGTCGCTGGCCGACGCGGCAGGTGTTGCTATCGTCATGTGTGGTTAGCTTCTGGGTAAGAGGGTGTCAAAATGAAAAACTGGCCGCTGTAGTAGCGGCCAAGATGGAAGTTTAGCGGAACTCACCCGCATGTGCTGTGAAAAATGTGAATTCTGTGGCGCATTCAGCAGAAATCCGGGGTCAGTCGCTTCGCGATCGGAATACGTCCCACTGGGACGTATTCCCCCGGCGGGTCTGACCCCGGTATTTAAGCCAGCTCAGAGCTACACCCAGCCCTTCGCCTGCACGTCCGCATAGGTCTTGTCCAGACACAGGCGTATCAAGCCCACCATTTCATCGATCTGCGCGCGCGTCATCACCAGGGGCGGAGCGACGATCATGCGCTCGCCCACGGCGCGCATGATGACGCCGTTGTCGAACATGTGGCCGCGGCAGAGCATGCCGACGCCCTGGTCCTCGTCAAACAACACGTTTTCATGCACGGTGGCCCCCTTCTTGCGCACCAGGTTCAGGCCCGCGACCAGGCCGCAGCTGTCTGCGTAGCCGACCAGCGGATGTTCTCCCAGGCGAGCAAAGCACTGCTTCAGGTAAGGCCCCGTATCATCAGCCACCTTGGCCACCAGTTGCTCTTCCTCGATGATGCGGATGTTTTCCAGCGCCGCCGCGCAAGCGACGGGGTGGCCCGAATAGGTAAAGCCGTGCGTGAATTCGCCGCCTTGCTCGATCAGCACCTTGGCCACCCTGTCGCCCACCAGCACGCCGCCCAATGGCACGTAGCCCGAGGTGACGCCCTTGGCAAAGGTGATCAGGTCGGGCTTGATGCCGAACAGTTCGGAGCCAAACCAGCGCCCCAGGCGACCGAAGCCGCAGATGACTTCATCGGCGATCAGCAGGATGCCGTACTTGTCGCAGATGCGCTGTACTTCTGGCCAGTAAGTGCTTGGCGGGATGATGACGCCGCCGGCACCCTGCACCGGCTCGCCGATGAAGGCGGCCACCTTGTCGGCGCCGATTTCCAGGATTTTGTCTTCCAGCCAGCCCGCCGCTTTCACACCGAATTCCTCGGGGCTCATACCTTGGCCAGCTTCCAGGTAGTTCGGCTGGCCGATATGCGCAATGCCCGGTATCGGCAAGCCGCCCTGCGCATGCATGCCATCCATGCCCCCCAGCGACGCCCCCGCCACCGTGCTGCCGTGATACGCGTTGTGGCGGCTGATGATGGTATGTCTCTCCTTGTAGCCGAGGAGATCCCAGTAGCGGCGCACCATGCGCAGGTTCGTGTCATTGCCCTCCGAGCCGGAACTGGTGAAGAACACATGCTGGAATTGCGGCGGCGAGATTTGCGCCAGCTTGGCGGCCAGCTGCGCGGCCGGCACGTTCGTCGTGCCAAAGAAGCTGTTATAGAAGGGCAGCGTCTCCATCTGCCGGTATACGGCTTGCGAGATCGACGTACGGCCATAGCCTACGTTGACACACCACAGGCCCGACATGCCATCGACGATTTTCTTGCCCTGGCTATCCCACAGGTAGACGCCATCGCCGCGCACCATCACCCTGGCGCCTTTCGATGCCAGGTCCTGGAAATCGGTAAACGGATGCAGGTAGTGGGCCGAGTCCATGTGCTGGATGGCGGCCGTGTCATACACCTGCGGCGCCACGTTTTTCTGCGCTACAGAGGCAACCAGCGCGGCGCTGGGCGCCAGCGGATTGTTTGTTGTGCTCATGCGTGCTCCTTTTAAACGTGCAATAACAGGTGTTCGCGCTCCCACGGGCTGATGACCGTCATGAATTCCTGGTGTTCCAGGTCCTTGATGGCCGCATACACGTCGATGAAGCGCTCTCCCAGCACCGTGCGCAGCTTGTCTTCCGTGCGCAGCAACTGCAGGGCCTCGGGCAAGCCTTGCGGCAGTTCAAACTTCATGTCGTAGGCGCTGCCCACCATCATCGGCGTCGCTTCCAGCTGCTCCGTCATGCCGAGATAGCCGCAGGCCAGCGTCACGGCCAGCGCTAGGTAGGGATTCGCGTCGGCCCCGATGATGCGGTTTTCCACGCGGCGGTCCTGCACGCCCGATTCGGGCACGCGGAAACCCACCGTGCGGTTGTCCAGGCCCCACTGGATGTTGATCGGCGCGGCAGTGTGGCGCACGATGCGGCGGTAGGAATTCACATACGGCGCAACGATGGCCATGGCCGAAGGCATGTAGCGCTGCAAGCCCGCGATGTAATGTTTGAAGATGGGCGCGGCCGAACCGTCCTCGTTGCTGAAGATATTCAGGCCAGTCTTGGCATCGACGACGCTTTGGTGCACATGCATGGCAGAGCCCGGTTCACCCGCCATGGGCTTGGCCATGAAGGTGGCGTACATATCGTGTTTCAGGGCCGCTTCGCGCAGGGTGCGCTTGAAGAAGAAGACCTTGTCTGCCAGGCCCAAAGGGTCGCCATGCAGGAAGTTGATTTCCATCTGTCCGGCGCCGATTTCGTGGATCAGGGTGTCGACGTCAAGGTTCATCAGTTCGCAATAATCGTAGATATCCTCGAACAGAGGATCAAACTCGTTGACGGCGTCGATGCTGTACACCTGGCGGCTGGTTTCGGCACGGCCGCTGCGCCCGATGGGCGGTTTCAATGGCAAGTCCGGGTCCGTGTTTTTCGCCGTCAGGTAGAACTCCAGCTCCGGCGCCACCACAGGCCTCCAGCCCTTGTCCGCATACAGTTTCAGCACGCGCCGCAGCACAGAGCGGGGCGCAAAATCGACCAGCATGCCGTCGGCAAAATAGCAGTCGTGGATGACTTGCGCGGTGGGATCCGTAGCCCAGGGCACCATGGTGATGGTGGTGGGATCGGCTTTTAAAATCATGTCGCGGTCGGTGCTGGATATGGCGCGGTCGTAGCCGCCATCGTCGACCGGGTAATTGCCCGTGACGGTCATGCCCAGCACCGCCTCCGGGATGCGCATGCCGCGCTCCTGGGTGAATTTCCCGCGCGGCAGGATCTTCCCGCGCGCCACCCCCGTCAAGTCGGGCACCAGGCATTCGATTTCCGTGACGCGCTTTTCATTGAGCCACAAATCCATATCCGTATAGGTAAAATTTTCGCGTATTGCCATGTTTCCCTCTCGCTGGTCTTGATCAAACGCCGCGCAGTGCTGGTGCGGCGCGCCTGTCATCCTTGCCTGTCATTCTTTCTTTCTGCGCTGCTGTTCCTGGTAATCGCGGCACGCCTGGCCGAAGGCGCCAAAGAGCAGCATCGACTGCGGATGGTCTTCCACCTGCCATTCCGGGTGCCATTGCACGGCCAGCGTAAAACCGGCGGCGCTGGCTACCGTATAGGCTTCCACCAGGCCGTCGTCGGCCAAGGCTTCCACCAGCAAGCCATCGGCCAGCCGGGCAATGCCCTGGCCATGCAGGGAGTTGACCATCATCTCGCTCTCGCCGCCCAGCAGCCGTGACAGCAGGCCGTCCGGCATCAACTTGATGCGGTGCGCGGGCGCGTACTGGCGCGCCAGGGGATCGAGCACGTTCTCGCGGTGGTCGAGCATGCCCGGCACCGCATGCACGGCCTGGTGCAGGCTGCCGCCCAGGGCCACGTTGACTTCCTGGAAGCCGCGGCAAATGGCGAACAGGGGGAGCTGGCGCGCCAGCGCGGTGCGGATCAAGGGCAAGGTGGTGGCGTCGCGTGCGAGGTCTTGCGGCAGATCGGGATGGAGAATCTCTTCGCCATACAGGCGGGCGTCGACGTTCGAGGCGGAACCGGTCAGCATGACGCCATCGGCAATCTGCAGCGCCGCTTCCAGGTCCGCATCCGCGCCCAGGGCGGGCAGCAAAAGCGGCATGCAGCCGGCACCGTGCAGCACGGCATGCAGGTATTTGTCCTGCGCCATGTGCCAGGCGTGACTGCCCAACTGGCGCTGGCAGGCGGGAACGAGAACGATGGGACGGCGCATAGAGTGCTACCTCGCTGGCGTGACGATCCAATGACAGCGCCATGACAGCGCTGCCGCTCGCTACACTGTACAGCAGAGCCGCTAGAAACGGCCACACGTGGCCAACGGCGGCACACATCGCCTACACTACGGCTTTGCAATTTTGCTTTTGTTCAAATCATCATATGCCCGTCTGGCGCCAAACACCAGCGCCTGCGGCAAAGTTCCCTTACTTCCCCATGCATCCACACCGTTTTCCAGCCATCCCGACCACCTTTTCCTCCCTGTGGGGGCAGCCATGAAGCACATCCCGTGGCGCGACTTCTTCGCCCTCGTGGTCAGTATCGGCGTAGTCGGCCTGGGCCTGGGCGCGACCATGCCGTTGACGGCGCTGACCCTGCACCAGCGCGGCGTGGGTACGGACATCATCGGCATGATCACGGCCGTCAGCGCGCTCGGCATCCTGGCCGCCTCGCCATTCGTCTCCGGCTGGGTGGGGCGCTTCGGCGCGCGCGCCACCATGCTGGGCGCCGTCTGGGCGGCATCGCTGGCGACGATCGCCATGCAGTTCACCGACCACCTGCTGGCGTGGAGCGTGCTGCGCTTCCTGTTCGGCGGCGCCATGGGCGTGCTGTTTACCATCGGCGAAGCGTGGGTCAACCGCCTGGCACCCGATAATTCGCGGGGACGCGTGGTGGCCATGTACACCACCAGCTTTACCTTTTTCCAGCTGATCGGCCCCGCCCTGGTGGCCCTGTTCAACGACAAGATCAGCTGGAGCTTCGCCGCCTGCGGCCTGCTGTTTTTGCTGGCCGTGCCGGGCCTGATGCTGATCTCGAACAGCGGCCCGGAGCGCGAGCCGGAGGAACAGGGCGTGAAGTGGACCTTGATCTTGCCGCGCATGCCGATGATCGTGCTGGGCGCGGCCTTCTTTGCCCTGTTCGACACCCTGGCATTGAGCCTGTTGCCCTTGTACGCGATGGAGCACGGCATCGGCACCGACCTGGCCCTGCTGTCGGCCACCGTGGTGCTGGTGGGCGACACGGGCCTGCAATTCGCACTGGGATGGATGGCCGACCGCTTCGGCCGCGCCAAAGTCCACGCGGCCTGCGGCGTGGCTGTCTGCCTGCTGCTGCCGCTGCTGCCGTTCGCCGTCGGCACGCCGTGGCTGTGGTGGACCTTGCTACTATTGCTGGGCGCAGCGGCAGGCGGCATCTACATGCTGGCGCTGGTGGCCTGCGGCGAGCGTTTTACGGGCCTGTCGCTGACCAGCGCCAGCGCCATCGTCAACGCCACCTGGGGCGTGACCAGCGGCGGCGGCCCCCTGCTGACGGGGGTCCTGATGCAATCGGTGGGCGTCAACGCCCTGCCGGCCGTGATGTGGGTGTGCGCCGCCATTTTCGTGGGCAGCGCCGTGTGGGAGCGCAGGAAGGGCATCGTGTAGCTTGCGCTACGGCTTCGTTTTCTCCAGCCGCTGCCGCAATTCATCGGCCACCGGATAGTCGGGATAGGCCTGCCGAAACGCCACCCATTCCTCCTGCGCCAGGGCGCCTTCGCCCGCTTTCAACAAGGCGTCGATCTTCACCAGCCATACGGAAGCGTCGAGCCTGGCCGGTGGCGGCAGCGGCGCCGACTTTGCCGCGACAGGAGCGGGCATGGCCATCGCGCGCTGTACCGGCACCTGGCGCTGCAGGCTGGACTCGGCCTGCATGGCGGCTTGCTGCTCCATTGCCCGCTGCATGCCCGTGGCTGTCGGCGGTGGCGGCGCCAGTTCAGGCAGCGGCGCCGGCTTGGCTGCCGCCATGGCGCGCGGTGCTGGTGCTGGTGCTGGCGTCGGCGCTGGCGCCAGCACCGGCGCCGTGGAGACGGCAGCCTGCGGCACTGGCGCCGCAACTGGCATCACCTCCTGCGTGACCGGTTCCCCGACCACGGGAAATTGCGCCGGCTTCGAGCCGAACCAGTCCACGCCGATCAGGTTCACCGTCAGCAGCACGGCCGCGGCCAGCCCCAGCGGCACGCGCCAGCGCTGCAGGTAGTCCGAGGATTTCTTGGCGGGCAAGGTGCGCAGCACGCCATCGGCGCTGTCGTTCGCCGCCGGCTTGTGCAGGGCCTTTTCCGCATCCGCCAAAATGGCCGCATCGAGCGCGCTGGAAGGCGCGGGCTGCGGCAAACTGGCCAGCAGCGCGTTCAATTCTTCGTCGTGATCATCTTGATGATCTTGATGATCTGTATCGTGCGTATTCATGCCTGTCCTCCCGCGCCAGTGGCGCTGTCCAAGCCCGCGCGCAATTTCTGCATGGCGTAGCGCAGCCGGCTCTTGACGGTTTCCGCTTCCGCCCCCGTCACCACGGCGATATCCTGGATGCTCATGCCGCTGAACTGCTGCAGTACCAGCGCTTCCCTTTGTTCCACGGGCAGCGCAGCGATGGCCGCATGCAGCAGCGCGTGCTGCTGTTTCTGCTCCAGCGATTGCAGCGGCGATGCGCCCTCGTCGGCCGACTCGCCTGCTTCCCCTTGTTCCTGCCCTTCCCGCTGGCGCAGGAGGTCAATCAGGCGGTTGCGCGCGATCTGGTACAGATAGGTGCGGAACGCCGCCTGCGGCTGATAGCCCGTGCGCGCCGCGTGCAGGCTGGCCCACGCATCCTGCACGATCTCGTCGACCCAGGCGCGACGCGGCGCGCGCCAGGCCACGAAGCGGTACAGTCCCTGGCTATGGCGCCGGTACAATTCGCGAAACGACGGCAGGTCGCCGGCGCTGTAGCGCAGCATCAGCTCTTCATCCGTCGCGGTGAGTAAAGTGTCGGGCATGCGGACCAGTGTAGCCGAACTACGCGGCAGCGACAATTCCCCTGCGCCTTCAGCGTGCAGTGGACGCAATGGGCGCATAGCTGATGCGGCGCACTTCGCGGATCTGTCCGTCCTTGAGCACCCCTTCCACCAACTCATAGCCGAGCAAGGCGAAGACCCGGCCCTGCAGGAACAGGGGCCGCGCATTGCCATACCAGTCCACGCAGGAAGCGCGGCAGCCGTCGTCCGCCGCCGATAACTGGCCCGGCCGCGCCGCCAGCGCGCCCAGCTCCGTCAACTGCAAGCCGCTGTTACGCAGATAGAGAACGGATGCGGCTGACTTGTTGAGGCCAGGCCGCTCGTCCGCGCCCAGGATGGGCAGCCCGATCATGCCCTCGCTGGCCGTTTGTGGCTTGTAGAAAAAGCCGTGGCTGCGCGACTCGCCCTGCGCCGCATCGGTGCGGATGTAGCGCGTGGCAATCGCCGCCTGCGCCCCCAGGCGGATGCTGCTGAAGTGCAGATCCCTGCCCTGCGCGCCGATCACCACGGCGTCATTGCCCAGCGCCTCAATGCGCTCCACGCCGTGCGGCAGGGACAGGGCTTGCACGCTGCCCGCATCGGCCCAGCGCACGGCATACAGGGGCTGGCGCGGCCAGGCCTGGTCCGCCTGCCGCCGGCCGCCATTGCCCGGATTGCCGTACAACAGATGCGGCCCCACATAGCGGTTCTGCAGACCGTAGCCGCCACCACCGGGCAACGGCTTGTAGCTGCTGGCGGGCGCACTGTCGCGGCCATCGGAAAACGACGTCAATGGCACGCGCAGCAAGGCCATGTCGCCACGGCCCCGCGCGCCGTCCCACATGGCGTCGCCCTGGCCTTCGGCGCGCAGCAGGACGTTCAGGTGGCCGTCAACGCTTTCCAGGAACGAGAACTGGTCGACGGGCGCACCCGCCACCTTCAGGGCGCTGGGCGCCGAACCATCGAGGGGAATGCGGAACACGCCCGAGTCGCGGCCCCGCCGCGTGGTCCACACGAAAACGGACTCGCCCGACACATAAAACACGCGGCCCTGCGGCCCCATCACGGCGGTCGCTTCGCAGCGCATGTCGCGCTGCGCCAGGTCGCACACGGTGACCGTATGCAGGGTCAGGCCGGCGCCCGCTTCGGGCTCTTCATCGGTGCGGTAAATGCGCGTGGCCGGAGCGATGCGCTTGAAGTCGGATGGCACGGCGTCAGGGCGCCAGCGGCGCAGCGCGGGGAAGCCGCCAAAGGGGTCGCCCCGACGCAGGTTCAGCGACAGGGGCGAATAGAACACCAGTTTGCTGCCGACCAGGCGGCTGGCGTAATTGCGCGAGGAATAATAATCGTTGGAACGCAAGTGATACGTGGCGCGGTAGGCCAGCTTGCCGTCTGCCGCAATGTCGAACAGGCCGATCTCCGTGCCGCCGCGGCTGTAGCTGTAGCCGATGACCACCACCGTGTCGCCATCGATCAGCATCTCGTCATACCAGCTGCCGGACGGGTCGCTACCCGGCGCGAACGCATCGAGCGAGGACACCGGCTGCAGAGCATTTCCACCCACCTGCACGGTGAACAGCTTGCCGCGCCGCAGCATCACCAGGTGCTTCCCATGCAGCTTGACGATGCCGCCTTCGTCCACGCCCGCCGTCTGCACATTGGTGACGGATTCCGCCGCTTCTGCCGATGCTGCCGGCGCGGCTTTCGCCATCATCGGCGCAGCAGGGGCTGGAGGCGCCGCCGTGTACTGCGCCGAATACTGCGCCGTGGCCCGCTGCAGTTTCTGCTGCTCCCTTTGCAGGGCCGCCTGACGCGTTTGCAACTGCTGCAGATAGTCGCTCAAGGCCTGCTCGCTGGCAAACGGCGCCAGGGTCTTGCGCGGCGCCGTGCCGGCGGCGTGGCAGCCTGCCGACAAGAGCAGGGACAGTATCAATGTGAACTTGAGGGCGCTGGACATCGCTTCTTCTCCGGTTGGCTGGGGTGACAACCATGAAACGCAGCGGCGGAGAAAAAGGGGTTAAATGCGCGTGAAAATATTCACGCGGCGGTTGCTTTACTCAAATCCCCGTATGCGGTCGCCATTGAAATTCGGCAGGCGCCACTCGAAGTGCAGGGCCAGGAAACGGAACAGGAAACCGGCGCCGATGGACGCCAGCTGCGCCACTGCGCTATCGACCTTGAAGTACAGCAGGCCCACGTACAGGCTGCCCGTAAACAGCGCCACGGTGGCATACACTTCGCGCTGCAGCACGAGGGGAATCTGGTTGCACAGGATATCGCGCAGCAGGCCGCCGAAGACGCCCGTGATCATCCCCGCCAGCACGACGATGGCCGGATGCATCTTGGCCGACATGGCGATGTCACAGCCAATCACGCAAAACGCCACGAGGCCCAGGCCGTCCACCAGCAGGAAGATGGCGCGCAGATGGTGCAGGTAGCGCGCGACAAAGGCCGTGACGACGGCCGCGCCGATGGTAAAGAGCAGGTATTCGGGATGCGCGATCCAGCCCAGCGGATAGTGCCCCAGCAGCACGTCGCGCACGGTGCCGCCACCGAGCGCCGTGACGGTGCCGATCATGCAGATGCCGAACAAATCCATGCCGCGCCGCATGCCCATGATGGCGCCGGACATCGCTTCGGCGACAATCGCCACCAGGTAAATCGTATATAACAGCATGCTCTTACTCTTCCGAAAATGATTTGAGAATTTGTTCGCGTTCGCGCGCTTCGCTCAGGGAGCGCGCCTCGCTCGTGCCCGTACTGGAGCCGCCATTGCCAGCGTCACCTTGCGCCATGCGTGTATCCGCACCGTCGCTGCCGCAACTGACACTGCTGTGGATGAAGGCGTGGCTGTCTCGCAGGCAGTCGCCGGCCAGGTATTCGGCATACACGTAATCGCCATCGAGCAGCGCCAGGCCTGGCGGTTCGGCCAGCACCTGTTCGCGGCGGCCCTGCACGGCCACTTGCATGTAGTCGCGCCAGACGGGCAGCGCCAACGTCCCTCCGGTGGCATTGCCCAGGCTTTTCGGCTGGTCGTAGCCGAGCCAGACGACGGACACGAGGCCCGAGGAATAGCCTGCGAACCAGGCGTCATACGCGTTGTTCGACGTTCCCGTCTTGCCGGCCGCGTCACTGCGCCCGAGCGCCAGAGCACCGCGTCCCGTGCCGCTCTTGACGACGTCGCGCAGCATGCTGTCCATGACGTAGGCATTGCGCGTGGAGATGACTTGCGTACCTGGTACCGGCTCGCCCTTGGCGCGTGGTGCCGCATCGCTGAACAGCACTGCGCCGCTGCGGCTGCGCACTTCCTTGATCAGTTTCGACGGCATCTGCATGCCGCCATTGGCGAACACCGCATACGACTGCGCCAGCTGCAGCGGCGTGACTGCGCCCGCGCCCAGCGCCAGCGGCAGGGAGACGGGATTGCGCGCGCCTTCAAAGCCGAAGCGCGTGGCGTAGTGCTGCACGTAGCCGGGACCGGCCGCCTGCATCAGGCTGACGGCCACCAGGTTTTTCGAGCGCACCAGGCCGCGCCGCACGCTGATGAAGCCTTCATAGTTGTTGCCGTAATTGCGCGGACGCCAGGGGCGCGCGCCCGTTTCCTGCGGCAGCAGCAGGCGCTGCGTATCGTCCACGGCCGTGCCGGGGAAATATCCCTTTTCCAGCGCCGCAGAATACACGAAGGGTTTAAAGCTGGAACCAGGCTGGCGGTATGCCTGCGTGGCGTGGTTGTAGTGATTGCGGTAGAAATCGAAGCCGCCCGCCATGGCGACGATTTCGCCGCTGTGTGCATCGACGGAAATGAGCGCACCTTCCATCTCGGGCAACTGGCTCACCAGCCAGCGTTTTTTCGCCGCATCGTGCACCACGCGGATCACGCTGTTTTCAACGATGGCGCGCTTGCCATCCCACTGCAGCTTGCCGCCCAGGCGCGCATCCGAGGCGGTGAGCACGATCTCGTCGCCATTGCGCAGCTGCGCCGTCAGTTGACGCTTGCCCGACGTCCCGACCTTGCGCACCAGCGCGGCGCGTAATTCTCCGCTGTCCGGATAGGCGGCCAGCTGGCGCGCCACGCTATCTTCGGAGGCGGCCAGGCGCGCTTCCGGGCCACGGTAGCCGCGTCTCGCCTGCGCGTTCAGCAAGCCATCGCGCAGCGACTTGTCGGCCGCAATTTGCGGCGCCATGCGGATGGTGGTCGTCACGTCCAGGCCCATGCTGTAGGCACCCTCAGGGTAGCTTTGCAGGATCAATTGACGCGCTTCCTCGACCGCATACGCGGCCGCATGCACGGAGCTGTTGCGGTCCTTGTTCAGGGCCAGCTTTTCCGCCACGGCGGTGTCGTATTCTGCTGGCGTGATGTAGCCGAGTTCGCGCATGCGCTGCAGGATGTAATGCTGGCGCACGGTGGCGCGTTGCGGATTGGCGACGGGGTTATAGGCCGACGGCGCTTTCGGCAAGCCGGCCAGCATGGCCGCTTCGGCGATGCTGACTTCGGCCAGGGGCTTGTCGAAATAAATATTCGACGCGGCGGAAAAGCCGTAGGAACGCTCGCCCAGGTAAATCTGGTTCATATACAGTTCCAGCAGCTTGTCCTTGCCATAGTGCTGTTCCAGCTTGTAGGCGAGCAGCATCTCCGTCAGCTTGCGCTGCACGGTTTTTTCGCGCGACAGGAAAAAGTCGCGCGCCACCTGCATGGTGATGGTGCTGGCGCCCTGTGCGTGGTGACCCGTGACGACGTTGGCGAGCGTGGCGCGCGTCAAGCCATAGAAATCCACGGCGCCATGCTCATAGAAACGCGCATCCTCGATGGCCAGCAAGGCCTGGCGCATGCGCAGGGGGATCTCCTTCAGGGGCAGGAATTCGCGGCGCTCCTCGCCGTATTCGGCCAGCAGCTCGCCTTCGCTGGAGAAAATGCGCAGCGGCAGCGCGGGCTTGTACTGTGCCAGGTGCTCGACGGCCGGCAAATCCTGCCAGGCCTGGCGCAGCCACCAGCCGCCCGCCAGCGCGGCTGCCATGCCCAAGCCCAGGGTCAATCCCAGGCCGAATTTCAGATTGCGCGCCAGCTTTGATGGGGACTTGCGGGTGGTAGTGTCGTTCGCTTGTGCTTCCATGGTGGTAATCCCTTGCTGCCAGGAGGCCGCGCGCTGGCGCGCGGCACTCCATCAAAGAGACATTGTGCACTGCAACACACCCATCCTTATGGAAAGTAAGTATTATTTAGTATTGATAAATTTTTCTTATGTTAGGCCTTGACCATGGATCTCAATCCCAAGCACACGGAAGCGTTCCGCGCCGTCGTGGAAACGGGCAGCTTCGAGCAGGCGGCTCTGCGGCTGCACCTGACGTCGCCCGCCATTTCCCAGCGCGTGCGGGCGCTGGAAAGCCAGCTGGGCAATGCGCTGATCGTGCGCAGCCGTCCCGCACGCGCCACGCGCATGGGGCAGCGGCTGATGCAGTATTTGAAGCGGGCCAAGCTGCTGGAAGCGGACTTGCAGGCGGAACTGGCGGTGCAGCAAGATGCCCCGCTGACCCTGGTGCTGGCGCTGAACGCAGATTCGATGGGTACCTGGTTCTTTCCGGCCCTATCCGAGGTACTGATACGCGAGCGCGTGCTGCTCGACCTGACCGTGGAAGACCAGGACCACACCTACACCTTGCTGGAAACGGGCATGGCCATCGGCTGCATCAGCACGGAAGCCAAACCCATGCGCGGCTGCACGGCCGAACCGCTGGGCGTGATGCGCTACTGGCTGGTGGCCACGCCCGCGTTCCGCCAGCAGTGGTTCGCGCACGGCCTGACGCGCAAGGCGGCGCGCACGGCGCCCGTGGTCGCCTACACGCGCAAGGACACCTTGCAGTCATCGTTCCTGCAAGAGGCGCTGGGGCTGCCGGAAGGGGCTTACCCCTGCCATTACGTACCGGGCGCCACCTCGCACTTCAACGCCATCCGCTACGGCCTCGGCTACGGCATGGTCCCGGAACTGCTGCTGAAGGCGAACACGGATGGCGAACTGGTGGAAATGCTCACACCCAAGACCCCGGCCGACGTGGTCCTGTACTGGCATACGTGGAAAGTGCAGTCGCCGCGCATGGACCAACTCTCGCGGCAAATCATTGCGGCGGCGCGCACCATGCTGAAATAACTATCGCTGCATGCCCCAGCGGCGCAGGGTGACCCGTTCCAGGGTGCGAAAGCCGATGTTTTCCACCAGCAAACCAATCACGATGACGGCCGCCAGGCCCGCGAATACCTTGTCCGTGTACAGCTCGTTGCGGTTCTGGAAGATGTACCAGCCCAGGCCGCCCTTCCCCGACGTGGTACCAAACACCAGTTCGGCGGCGATCAGGGTACGCCAGGCAAACGCCCAGCCTATTTTCAGGCCCGAGACAATGGACGGCAAAGCGCCCGGCACGAGGATGTGCAGCACCAGGCGCAAGCCATTCAAGCCATAATTTCGGCCCGCCATGCGCAGGGTTTCCGGCACGCCCTGGAAGCCAGCATAGGTGTTCAGAGCCAGCGGCCACATCACGGAATGGACGATGACAAAGATCAGGCTGGCACGTCCCAGGCCGAACCACAGCAGGGCCAGCGGCAACATGGCGATGGCTGGCAAGGGATTCAACATGGCCGTCAGCGTTTCCAGCACGTCGCGTCCAATGCGGCTCGACACTGCCAGCAAGGTCAGCACAAAGGCGGCCATCACGCCCACCGCATAGCCCTGCAGCAAGACGACCAGGGACGCAGCCGTACGCGTGAGCAATTCTCCGCTGGCGATGCCAGCGATGAACGCCTGCGCCGTTTGGAGAAAACTGGGCAAGAGTAAATCGTTCTGCGTCCAGCGCGCCGCGCCTTCCCACAACAGGGCCATGCTGAGCAAAATCAAGGCCTTGCGCCACAGCGCGTGCTGACTCCAGCGCTGCCAGCGCGACAGCGGCCGTTCGACGGTGACGCCGGCCGGCAGTGGTGCCGCATACACGAACTCCTGGCGGATCGGCGGCTCCAGCAGCGCGCTCATACGGCCTCCCGCTGCGTGCTGGCTGCTTGCGGGACCGCCCTTGTTTCTTCATCGAACAGCAAGCCGTGGATGCGGCTGCTGGCGGCCTGGAATTCGGCACTACCGGCGCTGTGCAAGCCGAACTGATGGCTGTTCAGTTCTGCGCGCACCCTGCCCGGATGGGGCGACAGCAGCAGGATGCGATTGCCCACCACCAGCGCTTCCTCGATCGAATGCGTGACGAACACGAGGGTAAAGCGCAACTCTTCCCACAAGCGGCTCAACTCTTCCTGCATCTTGCGCCGCGTCAAGGCGTCGAGGGCGGCAAACGGCTCGTCCATCAGCAGCACTTCCGGCTGCATGGCCAACGCACGGGCGATGGCTACCCGCTGCTTCATGCCGCCCGACAAGGTGTGCGGATGGGCATCTTCGAAGCCGGCCAGGCCCACCTTGGCGATCCAGTGATGGGCGCGCTCGCGGGCCGCCACCCTGTCCAGCCGCTTGCTGGCCAGCAAGGGGAACATGACGTTTTCCAGCACGGTCTTCCACGGCGGTAACTGGTCGAATTCCTGGAACACGACGACACGGTCCGGCCCCGGCGTATGTATAGGCTGCCCATGCATGGCGATACCGCCCGCGCGCGGCGCGATGAAGCCGGCCACGGCTTTCAGCAGTGACGACTTGCCGCAGCCGGAGGGCCCCAGCAAGACGAAACGGTCGCCGCGGAACACGTCGAAACTGACGTCATGCGTGGCGCGCACGGTGCGCTGCTCCGTCCGGTATTCCAGGCTGACATGGCTGACGCTGAGCAATGGCGCCACTGAGACCGGAGGACGTACCAGGTGAAAAGCGGGTGCATTCATCTCAGCCTCCTTGCGTGATGGCGGGGTCGTCAAAGAAATAGTCGCGCCAGCTGTCGGGCAGGTTGCGAATGGCATTCACGCGGTGCAGGAATTGCGCCAGGCCATAGGTGTTTTGCGGCGCGATCTTGAATTGCACTTGCGGATTGGCAAAGATTTTCAAGAGCAGATTGCGGTCCACCTTGCTTTTATTCACCTTGATATAGATATCGGCCGCACCCTGCGGATTGCTGCTCGCATACTGCGCCGCTTCGGCCAGCGCGGCGATGAAGGCGCGGTAAGTCTTGGGATTATCCTTGCGGTATTTTTCCGTCGCATACAGCAGGGTCGACGAGCTGGGCCCGCCTTGCACGTCATACGAGTTCAGGAGGATATGGGCGTTCGGGTTCTGTGCCAGCTCCTGCTCCTGGAACGGCGAGTTGCCGAAATGGCCGCTCAACTCCGTGCCGCCGGCGATGATGGCGGCCGCCGCATCCGGGTGCGGCAAGGTTTGCGTGATGTTATCGAGGCGGGCAAACTCCTTGTCGCCCCACTGTTTCGCCACCGCCATCTGCAAGATGCGCGCCTGCACGGAAACGGACACGGCGGGCAAGGCGATGCGGTCCTTGTCCGTCAAGTCCGCCAGGGTTTTCACCTTCGGGTTGTTGCTGATCAAGTAGTAGGGAAAATTGCCGAGCGAGGCCACGCCGCGCACATTCTGCCGCCCTTTCGTGCGGTCCCAGATGGTCAACAGCGGTCCCAGGCCGGCGCCTGCAATGTCGATATTGCCCGACAACAAGGCGTCATTGATGGCAGGGCCGCCCGACAGGGTGATCCACTCGACCTTTACATCGACGCCCTGCTGCTTGCCATGCTTTTCGATCAGCTTTTGTTCTTGCGCAATGTTGAGCAGCAAGAAGGTGATGCCATGCTGGCCCGCGATGCGGATCTGGCCTTCGGCCATGGCCATGGGCATGGCCATGCACAGTATGGCAATGGTGGCGAGCAGGCGGCGGGCAAAGGTAAAGATCGGCAACATGGACACTCCTTGGTCAACTACGGTCAAAAAATCAGTACGGCGCATCGCCTTCGATGGTGGTTCGGTAAAGTTTGCGACGCTGGCCGGGCGGGCAACCCGTCGCCAGGTGCATCAGGGAACGGTTATCCCAGAACACCAGGTCATGCGGCTGCCAGCGGTGCACATATAAATGCTCCGGGCGCACGCTGTGCGCAAACAGTTCGTCGAGCAGGGCGCGGCTTTCATCGTCGGGCAAGCCAACGATGCGCGTGGTGAAATGTTCGCTGACAAACAGGGCCCGCCGCCCCGTTTCCGGATGCACGCGCACGACGGGATGGGTGACAGGTTTGACTTCATCGATCTGCGCCTGCGTCAGTGCGGGACGCCAGGGATTGCGGCGGAGCAACTCCTCATACTGGCTCAGGTAGCTGTGTTCGGCGCGGGCGCCGCGCACGGCGTGGCGCAGCGCAGCCGGCAAGCTTTCCCAGGCCAGGTGCATATTCGCAAACACGGTATCGCCGCCCTCGTCCGGCAATTCTTGCGCGTGCAGCATGGAGCCGAGGCTGGGCACTTCCTTGTACGACAGGTCCGAATGCCAGAAATGGCCCGCATCGCCCAGGCCGATGGGCTGGCCATCCTCGACGATGTTCGAGATGATCAGCACTTCCGGTTGCGTGGGCAGCTGGAACTGGCGCAGCACGTGGATTTGCAGGGGACCGAAGCGGCGGCTGAAGTCCACCTGCTGCTGCGGCGTGATGTGCTGTGCGCGAAACACCAGCACGTGATGGTCGAGATGGGCGTGGTGCAGGCGCTGGAAATCGCCCAGCGACAGCGGCTGCGCCAGATCCAGCCCCAGCACTTGCGCGCCGAGCGGCGCATCGAAAGTCTCGATACGGAAATGGCTGGTGGAATGCACGGGTTTCAGGACGGCCGACATGGGAATTCGACTAGAGTCAGGGGAAGTCCACTGTATGCCTGCGCATCGATCCTGCAAACGAAGCATTTCTGATATGGATATGCGCAGCGCGTTGCGCCATGCTGCAACAGGTACTGTCACGCAATGGCGCAGCAGCATCGGCTTTGCCCGGAAATGGCGCTAGCACGCAACTTGCTTGACTACCAATCTTTCACCATCAACCAGGAAAGCCATGCCCACTATCGCCCTCTTGCTCGCCATGCTGCTCGCCATTCCCGCCCATGCGCAGGATAGCCAGGATGAAGGCGATCTCAGCTATAAAGCCTATGTGCACAGCGACAAGCGCATCAAGTGTTTGTACGGCTATGCGGCCGACAAGACGGGAGACCATGCGGCGGCCGTCGTCATCTTTGAAGATTGCATCCGGCGCTGGAACGATGTGTATTCGATGATTTGGCTGGCCCAGCTGTATGAAACGGGCGTGGGCGTGCCCAGGGACCTGGTGCAGGCGACGGCGCTGATGCGGCGCGGCGCCCACACGAATGATGACGCCGCCTATGCGCGGCTGGCGCGCTACCACTATGGCGTGGCGCTGGCCGAAGGCCGGGGCACGCCCCAGGACATTCCCCAGGCCAGGACCTGGCTGCGTTTGGCTGCGCAGGAGGGCGTGCGGGAAGCGGCCGATTATCTGGGCCGACTGGAAGGCGCCACGCCATAGGCACTGCGCCAGCGTTGCTTACGCCGTTGCTTCGTAGCGAGCCAGGCGGGTCGCCATGCGCGGCGCCAGCTCGTGGCCGGCCGTGACCGTCACTTCCAGGTCGTTCAGCAAGCCATCCTTCAAGCCATAGACCCAGCCATGGACGCTGAGTTCCTGGCCCCGTTCCCACGCATCTTGCACGATGGTGGTCTGGCACACGTTCAAGACCTGTTCCACCACGTTCAGTTCGCACAGGCGGTCGCCGCGCTGGCGGCTCGTCAGTACGTCGCCCAGGTAGCGTTCGTGCTTCTGGCCCACGTCCTGCACGTGGCGCAACCAGTTGTCGACCAGGCCGATGCGCGTGCCCGTCATGGCCGCATGCACGCCCTTGCAACCGTAATGGCCGACGATGATGACATGTTTGACTTTCAGCACGTCCACGGCAAATTGCAGCACAGACAGGCAATTGAGGTCGGAATGCACGACCACATTGGCGATATTACGGTGCACAAACACGTCACCAGGTGCCATGCCCAGCAGTTCGTTGGCGGGCACGCGGCTGTCGGAACAGCCGATCCACAGGTATTCGGGCGATGTTTGCGCTTCCAGGTTCTTGAAGAAGTTCGGGTCTTTCGCCACCATCGAGTCGGCCCAGCGGCGGTTACGCTGCAGCAGTTCCGCCAGGGCCATGCCATTTTTCGGTTCGGTCATATCGCTCCCATTGTGTAAGTACGACTGAGGGCGGCAGATCGCGCCCATAGGCCGGCGATGCGCGCGCATTGTTCAGTCGCAGTGAAAAAAACGCCGGGATGTTTCAGCATCCCGGCGCATGGTGTTACGTGTGCTTATTCAAAAAAATCCTTGACCTTGTCTTTCCAGGTCTTGCTTTGCGGACTGTGCTTGGCACCGCCCTCGGTCGTCGACTTTTCAAAGTCGCGCAGCAGGTCTTTCTGTTTCTCCGTCAGCTTCACCGGTGTTTCGATCGCCACGTGGCAGAACAGGTCGCCCGCGTAACCGGAGCGCACGCCCTTGATGCCCTTGCCTTTCAGGCGGAAGGTTTTACCCGACTGTGTGCCTTCCGGGATCGTGAACGACACTTTGCCGTTCAGGGTGGGCACTTCGATTTCACCGCCCAGGGCCGCCTTGGTGAACGAGATCGGCATTTCGCAATGCAGGTCGTCGCCTTCGCGCTGGAACACGGCGTGCGGCTTGATGTGGATTTCCACGTACAGGTCGCCCGACGGACCGCCATTCGTGCCCGGTTCGCCGTTGCCGGACGAACGGATACGCATGCCGTTGTCGATACCGACTGGAATTTTGACTTCCAGGGTCTTGTTGCGCTTGATGCGACCGGCGCCGCCGCATGGCGTGCACGGGTCGGTGATGACCTTGCCGCTGCCATGGCATTTCGGGCAGGTTTGCTGGATGCTGAAGAAACCTTGCTGCATGCGCACCTGGCCGTGACCACCGCAAGTACCGCAGGTGGTCGGCGAGGTGCCCGGCTTGGCGCCGCTGCCGTGGCACGTGTCGCACTTGTCCCAGCTCGGCACGCGGATGGTCGTGTCGAAGCCGTGCGCAGCTTGCTCCAGTGTAATTTCCAGGTTGTAGCGCAAGTCGGCGCCACGGTACACCTGTGGACCGGCATTGCGGCTGCGTCCACCTCCACCGCCAAAGATGTCGCCGAAGATATCGCCGAAGCTGTCGGCAAAGCCGCCAGCATCGCCGCCGAAGCCGCCACCGCCGCCCATGTTCGGGTCCACGCCAGCGTGACCATAGCGGTCATACGCATCGCGCTTTTCCGGATTGGTCAGCATCTCGTAGGCTTCTTTGACTTCCTTAAACTTTTCTTCCGATTCCTTGCTATCCGGATTGCGGTCCGGATGGTATTTCATCGCCAGTTTACGGTAAGACTTTTTGATCTCTTCTTCCGAAGCATTTTTTGCGACACCGAGTGTCTCGTAAAAATCACGCTTTGCCATGTTGTCGGCACCTTGCAGTCTATCTACTGATGTAAAAATTACACGAAAAAGCCGAGTCGAGTGCTGCACTGGGCAACGACTCGGCTCGGCCGGTCTTCGCGGCTAATCCCGCGATGTAGCGTTCAGCCCGGCTGCCCCCAGTTCATGGGAGCGCAAGACATTATTTGCTGTCTTTGACTTCTTTGAAGTCAGCGTCAACAACGTCGTCTTGCTTGGCGCCTGCGTCCGATGCGCCAGCAGCTTGCTGTGCACCTTCCGCGCCGCCGGCAGCTTGCTGCGCTTGCATGTCGGCATACATTTTTTCGCCCAGTTTCTGCGATGCGCTCGACAGTGCTTCCACCTTGGCGTCGATCTCAGCCTTGTCGCCCGCCTTGATGCTTGCTTCCAGGTCGGTGATCGCCGCTTCGATCTTCTCTTTCTCGCCCGCATCCAGCTTGTCGCCGTATTCGGTCAAGGATTTCCGGGTCGAGTGTACCAGAGCATCGGCCTGGTTGCGCGACTCGGCCAATTCTTTGACCTTCTTGTCTTCTTCCGCGTTCAACTCGGCGTCTTTGACCATCTTCTGGATTTCAGCCTCGGTCAAGCCGGAATTGGCCTTGATCGTGATCTTGTTTTCCTTGCCGGTGGCCTTGTCTTTCGCGCCGACATGCAAGATGCCGTTGGCGTCGATGTCGAAGGTCACTTCGATCTGTGGCGTACCACGCGATGCTGGCGGGATACCTTCCAGATTGAATTCGCCCAGGCCCTTGTTGCCGGCGGCGATTTCGCGCTCACCCTGGAAGACCTTGATGGTCACCGCAGGCTGGTTGTCGTCGGCCGTCGAGAACACCTGGCTGAACTTGGTCGGAATCGTCGTGTTTTTGTGGATCATCTTGGTCATCACGCCGCCCAGGGTTTCGATACCCAGGGACAGAGGGGTGACGTCCAGCAACAGCAAGTCTTTGCGTTCGCCCGACAGGACCGAACCTTGAATCGCTGCGCCCACGGCGACGGCTTCGTCCGGGTTCACGTCCTTGCGTGGATCCTTGCCGAAGAATTCCTTCACTTTTTCCTGCACCTTCGGCATACGCGTCATACCGCCGACCAGGATGATGTCATCGATGTCCGACACTTTCACGCCAGCATCTTTGATGGCGATGCGGCATGGTTCCATCGTGGCCGTGATCAGCTCTTCCACCAGGGATTCCAGCTTGGCGCGGGTCATCTTCAGGTTCAAGTGGACCGGTGCGCCGTTCGCCATGGCGATGTACGGCTCGTTGATCTCAGTTTGTTGCGACGACGACAACTCGATCTTCGCGCGCTCGGCCGAAGCCTTGATGCGCTGCAGAGCGATCGGATCTTTTTTCAGGTCGATGCCGTTGATCTTCTTGAACTCGTCGATGATGTAATCGATGACGCGTTGGTCGAAGTCTTCGCCGCCCAGGAAGGTGTCGCCATTGGTCGACAGCACTTCAAATTGTTTTTCGCCATCAACATCTGCGATTTCGATGATCGACACGTCGAACGTACCGCCACCCAAGTCATACACGGCGATTTTACGGTCGCCTTTTTCGGTCTTGTCCAGGCCGAACGCCAGCGCTGCCGCGGTTGGCTCATTGATGATGCGCTTGACGTCCAGACCAGCGATACGGCCGGCATCCTTGGTCGCTTGACGCTGCGAATCGTTGAAGTACGCAGGCACGGTGATGACGGCTTCGGTGACTTCTTCGCCGAGGTAGTCTTCTGCCGTTTTCTTCATCTTGCGCAGGACTTCAGCCGAAATTTGCGGCGGCGCCAGTTTTTTGTCGCGTACGCCGATCCATGCATCGCCATTGTCGGCTTTCATGATTTGGTATGGCATCAGCGCGATGTCTTTTTGGACTTCTTTTTCGTCGAACTTGCGACCGATCAAACGCTTGACTGCGTACAGCGTGTTTTTCGGATTGGTCACGGCCTGGCGTTTCGCTGGCGCGCCGACGAGAATTTCGCCATCTTCTTGATAAGCAATAATCGACGGCGTCGTGCGTGCGCCTTCAGCGTTTTCGATTACCTTTGGTTGACCGTTTTCCATGATGGAAACGCAGGAATTCGTGGTTCCCAGATCGATACCGATAATTCTACCCATGATTTTTTCCTTTTATTTGCTAGATTTCAGATGGTTCTTATATGTGGCAAAGCGGCATGGTTTCAAGGCTTGCTTGATGCCGCCCTCTGATTATTTTGCTTGCGCGGTCGTTACAATGGCTGGACGCAACAGGCGGTCCGCAATCATATAGCCCTTTTGCAGGACTGACACGATGGTATTGGCTTCCTGCTCCGCTGGCACCACGGCAACAGCCTGGTGTTTCATCGGATCCAGCTTTTCACCCTGCACTGGCAACACTTCCACCAGGCGGTTGCGCTCGAACGCGGCGTTCAGTTGCTTCAGGGTCATCTCGACGCCTTCTTTCAGCGATTCGATGGTCGGTGCTTCCACCGTCAGCGCCGTTTCCAGGCTGTCTTTCACCGGCACCATGGCTTCGGCAAAGCTTTCCACTGCGAATTTGTGCGCTTTAGCAACATCTTCCTGCGCGCGGCGGCGAATGTTTTCGCCATCGGCCTTGGCGCGCATGAAGGCATCGTGCATCTCTGCGAGACGCGCTTCGGTACTCGCCAGTTGCTCTTCCAAAGTAGGCTCTGCGGGAGCCGCGTCGTCCGCTTGCGGATTAGGTACAGCTTGGTTTTCCTGATCTTGCATCTAGAAAGCTCCTACAATCAATGACTTAAATGAGTTAGTCTAATTATCTTTACAACACTGACGGGCAGATGGGGCTATATCCTATTGTTTCAAGGGGTATGCATGGCAAAACCAGCGATTACATCGATCCATGTTACAGCTTATTACAAAGCACTTCCCATTTCGGGCAGCGATCCGTGCGCGCCCCCCCTTGAGTTTCCAGGCTTCCCACGGCGAAGCGGGCATTCTACCAGCCCCGCCGCAGCCATCGCCACTGGCGGCGATGCTATCTTGATAGTACTTTTGTCGCGCCAGACATGACAAAGCCGCGCAAGCGCGGCCTCTTATTGTTAAAAAGTTAATATTGTTTAATTCGCCGCGCCCAGCGCCAGCGCCGCCGTGCGCGCCTGCTCGCCCGCTTTCCTGTCGGCCTCGCGCTGCGGCGCCGTCTTCATCGTCGGCCAGCCTATCATGTGTTGCTCGGCAATCTCCGCCATGCCCGCAATCCAGGCTGGCGTTTCGTTCAGGCAAGCGATGTAATGAAACTGCTGGCCACCGGCCGTTTCGAAATCATGCTTGGCTTCCATGGCGATCTCTTCCAGCGTTTCCAGACAATCGCTGGTAAAGCCCGGACAAAGCAGATCGACGCGCTTGATACCCTGTTGTGCCAGCGCCACCAGGGTGGGGGCCGTGTACGGCTGCAGCCATTCGGCCTTGCCAAAGCGCGACTGGAAGGTCACCACATATTGCTCTTTAGCCAACCCCAACTTTTCCGCCAGCAGGCGCGCCGTTTTCAGGCATTGGCAATGGTAAGGGTCGCCCAGCAGCAGGGTGCGCTTGGGCACGCCGTGAAAACTCATCACCAGTTTTTCCGGACGGCCATGCGCTTCCCAGTGGTTCAGCACGGAATCGCGCAAGGCGTCGATATACGTGTCGTGCTCGTGATACTGCTTAATAAAGCGCAATTCCGGCACATTGCGCACCGTGGCGTAATGGGCAAACACGGCGTCGTAGATGGAACCCGTCGTCGTGCCCGAGTATTGCGGATACGCAGGCAGGATGGCGATGCGCTCGCAGCCTTCGCTTTTCAACTTGGCCAGCACCTCGGGCAAGGAAGGCGAACCGTAGCGCATGGCCATGGCCACCGTGACGCCGTCATGGCCACGCTCGGCCAGGGCGCCGGCCAGCAATTTCGCCTGTTTCTGCGTATGCACTTTCAAGGGCGAGCCCTCGCGCGTCCAGATCGACGCGTATTTCTTGGCCGACTGGCCAGAGCGGAACGGCAAAATGATCAGGTTCAAAATGAACCACCAGACCAGGCGGGGAATCTCCACCACGCGCGGGTCTGACAAAAATTGCTTCAGGTAGCGCCGAACGGCCGACGAGGTCGGCGCATCGGGCGTGCCCAGGTTGACCAGCACCACGGCGCTGCGGTCGATACTGCCATGCGTGTACGGCGGTTCTGTTTGAAATGACATGAAAGCTCTTCGAAGGCGTTGGATGGATTAGCCAGTTATTATAGTTGCATTAACTGCTGGGGTCAGACCCTCATTGCCGCTAACGTCAAGCTCAGCGCTAACGCATCCGGGGGTCTGACCCCGGATTGACGGTCTGCCCCCAGCCATGAATCAAATTGCCAGCAATTCACGGGCATGCTTGCGCGTGGTGGCCGTGATTTCCAGGCCGCCCAGCATGCGCGCCACTTCTTCCACGCGGGCCTTGGCATCGAGCATGTCGATGCGCGAAGCTGTCTTGCCATTGTCCAGGGTGCTTTTTGCCACCTGAAAATGCTGGTTCGCCTGGCTGGCCACTTGCGGCAAGTGGGTCACGCACAGCACCTGGCGTCCCTGCCCCAGGCGTTTCAGCAGCCGGCCCACCACTTCGGCGACGGCGCCGCCGATGCCGCTGTCGACCTCGTCGAAGATCAGGGTCGGCGTGGTGGTGGCGTGCGAGGTGATGACGGAAATGGCCAGCGCGATGCGCGCCAGTTCGCCGCCGGACGCCACTTTCGCCAGCGAGCGGGGTGCCGTGCCCGCATGGCCGGCGACGAGGAATTCCACCTGCTCCAGGCCGTGGGCGGCCGGTTCGCATGGATTGAGGGCGATCTCGAAGCTGCCGCCCGTCATGCTCAATTCCTGCATGGCGCGCGTGACGGCTTGCCCCAGCTCCAGCGCGGCGGCGCGGCGCGTGTCGGACAGGCGGCCTGCCACGTCGCGGTACTCGGCTTCGATCTTCGCTTCCTGGCGCAGCAAGCCCTCGATATCGGAAGCGTCGGCCAGGTGCTGCAGCTTTTCCGACAGCTTGGCGTGCTCCTCAGGCAATTCTTCGGGCGTGACGCGGAATTTGCGGGCAGTGCTGTGCATGGCTTCCATGCGCGCATCGAGCTGATGCAGGCGCTCAGGGTCCAGTTCGACCCGGTCCAGGTAATTGTTCAGCGCGTATACGGATTCCTGCAGCTGGATGCGCGACGATTCGATCAGGTCGACGATGGGCTGCAATTCCGCATCCACGGACACCAGCTTGCCCAGCTTCTGGTTCAAGGCCGACAGTTGCGACACGATAGGGTGGTCTTCCGACTCGGAAATGAGGGATAGGGCTTCCTGCGCCCCTTCCAGCAGGCTGGCCGCGTGCGACAGGCGGCTGTGCTCGTTCGTGATCTCCGTCCACTCGCCGGGCTTGGCCGCCAGTTTTTCCAGTTCGCCCACTTGCCATTCCAGGCGTTCGCGCTCGTACAGCACGTTGGCGGCATTCGTTTCGAATTCTTCGCGCTGGCGCACGAGGGCGCGCCAGCGCTTGTGCAGCGCCGCCACTTGCCGCGCATCCTGCTCCGCGCCCGCTTCGCGCGCCGTCGCCTGGCCGTCGAGCAAGGCGCGCTGCGCTTCGCTTTTCAACAGCGACTGGTGCGCGTGCTGGCCGTGGATATCGACCAGCATGTCCCCCAATTCGCGCAACTGCGCGGCCGTGGCGGGGATACCGTTGATATACGCCTTCGAGCGGCCCGCATTGTCGATCACGCGGCGCAGCAGCGCGCCGCCATCGTCGTTGGCAAATTCATGCGCCACCAGCCAGGCCTGCGCCACCTCGCTGACGGAGAAATCGGCCGTGATGTCGGCCTTGGCCGCGCCTTCGCGCACCACGCTGGCGTCGCCGCGCCCGCCCAGCGCCAGGGTCAGCGCATCGATGAGGATGGACTTGCCGGCGCCCGTCTCACCCGTCAGCACGCTGAAGCCGGCGGAAAATTCCAGTTCAATGGTATCGACAATGACAAAATCGCGAATGGACAGTGTATGGAGCATGGCTTCTGTGGTTAGGCGGCGCACCGCGGGTTAGCGTGGAGAAAACTTGTTAGCTGAGCTTGCCCTCGCCCGACGGGTACTCATTCCAGTGCAATTTTTCACGCAGGGTGTTGTAGTAACTCCACCCTTCCGGATGCAGGAAGGTAATCGTGTGCGGCGAACGGCGGATGAGGATGCGGTCTTGCTGGACCAGGCTGGCAAAGGTCTGCATGTCGAAATTGACGCTGATATCGCGCCCGCGCACGATTTCCACCACGATCTGGCTGGAGTCGGGCAGGACGATGGGGCGGTTTGACAGCGCATGCGGGGCAATCGGCACGAGCACGATGCCACCCAGGGTCGGGTGCAGCAAGGGGCCGCCGGCCGACAGCGCATATGCGGTCGAGCCCGTGGGCGTGGCGATGATCAGCCCGTCAGAACGCTGGTTGTACATGAAGTGGCCATCGACCTCGACGCGCAATTCCGCCATGCCGGCACCGCCGCCCCGCGAGACGACGACATCGTTGACGGCCATGCCCACGTGAATCGACTCGCCATCGCGCAGCACGCTGCCTTCGAGCAAGGTGCGGCGTTCGGCCTTGAAGCGGCCGCCGAGAATTTGCGCCAATACAGGCAGCATGCGCTCGAGCGGGATATCCGTCATGAAACCCAATCGCCCTTGATTGATACCGATCAAGGGGACGTCGAATGGCGCCAACTGGCGCGCAATGCCCAGCATGGTGCCGTCGCCACCCATGACGATGGCGCAATCGGCGGCGGCGCCGATCTCAGCCGGCGACATGGCGCGCACGCCGGGAAACGCCAGGTTCAGATGCGCGGCCGTCTCCGCCTCAAAGACCACCGTGTGGCCCAGCACCTGCAGGAAATCCACGATGCTTTTAACGGGCTCGGCAATGCCATCCGTATTCTGGCGCACGACCAGAGCGATGGTCTTGGCGCCCAGGTTGAAGTGCTCGCCAGGGGCTGGCAAGGTTGCGGCTGGCTGTTCGGCGCGCTGTTCGGCGTGTGTATCGACGGGCATAAGAGTCTCGGATGTAAATTCAGTGGCAAGCCGCCCCAGGCTGTCGCGTCGCACGCTGCCATCGCATGATACTGTATATATGAACAGTATAGTGCGGCTGCCGTGTGCCTGCAAGGGGCGTTCTTGGTGTTGCACGCAGTGTAGCGCAGAAAAAGAATCGTCCATGCGTGCGCCAGCGCTCCCAGCATGGACAAATCCGCTTGCAGGCGGCCTGAAGCGGCAGGACACTGGGTTCACGTCATCTTTACTGTCAGGAGGCCATATGCATACCCCACCAAGTGAACGCAAGATCAATACCGATGAAAAGGTCAAAAATGACGGTGTCGACCGTCTGCCGCACGAGCGCGATGAATCGCCCGATGCGCAAAACGTGCGCCCGCGCAAAATCATGCAACAGGCGGCCAGCGACCTGGAGCGCGGCCTGGTCGATACGGACCGGCACGCCCAACCCGGTGTGGAAAAGGTCAAGCCCGCCGCGCCGCAGCAAGCCCGCCCCGACGCGCAACTGGAACCAAAGAAGGCGCGCTGAATCGTATCCTCATGCACTGCTATTGTTCCGGAGTACGCCATGCACCGCTATGTCTGTCCCTTCTTGCTGGCCGCTGCCTGCGGCACCACGCTCGCCCACGCCCAGGCGCCCGCCATGCCCGTGGGCTTCGGCCCGCAGCCCGCCCTGCCCGCACCGGACAGGCAATTCATTCCCACCGTCAACGTAGCACCCGTGCAGCGCTGGACGGCCGCGCAGCGCCCCGTGGTCGCGCCCGGCCTGGCCATCCAGGCGTATGCGCGCGACCTCGACCATCCGCGCTGGCTGTACGTGCTGCCGAATGGCGACGTGCTCGTGGCGGAAACGAATGCCCCGCCGAAACCGGACGACAGCAAGGGCATCAAGGGTGCCATCATGCAGATGCAAATGAAAAAGGCGGGTGCCGCCACGCCCAGCGCCAACCGCATCACCCTTCTACGCGGCCTTGACGCGAATGGCGTGGCGCAATCGCGCAGCGTGTTCCTGCAAGGCCTGAACTCGCCATTCGGCATGGCCCTGGTGGGCAAGGAGCTGTACATCGCCAACTCGGACGCACTGATGCGCTTCCCGTACGAAACAGGACAGACCGCCATCACGGCGCAGGGCGTGAAGGTGATGGATTTGCCGGGCGGGTCCATCAATCACCACTGGACCAAGAACGTCGTCGCCAGCGCCGACGGCAAATTTCTCTATGTTTCCGTCGGGTCCAACAGCAATGTGGGCGAGAACGGCATGGGGGCCGAAGATGGCCGCGCCGCCATTTGGCAATTCACGCGCGCGACGGGCAAGGCACGCGTGTATGCCACCGGCTTGCGCAATCCGAATGGCATGGCCTGGCAGCCCAAAACGGGCGCCCTGTGGACAGCCGTCAATGAGCGCGACGAGCTGGGCAACGACCTGGTGCCGGACTATATGACCTCGGTCAAGGAAGGCGCCTTCTATGGCTGGCCCTACAGTTACTTCGGCCAGCACGTCGATGCACGGGTCAAGCCGCCGCGCCCCGAACTGGTAGCCACCGCCATCGCGCCCGACTATGCGCTGGGTGCGCACACGGCCTCGCTGGGACTGGCATTCTATGACGGCACCTTGCTACCCGAACGCTACCGGGGCGGTGCCTTCATCGGCCAGCACGGCTCATGGAACCGCAAGCCCTTCAGCGGCTACAAAGTCATCCATGTGCCCTTCGCCAATGGCGTGCCCAGCGGCCCGCCACAGGATGTCGTCAGCGGCTTCCTGGACGAGAACGGCAAGGCGCAGGGGCGCCCCGTCGGCGTGGCTGTTGACAAGGCGGGCGCACTGCTGGTCGCGGACGACGTGGGCAATGTCATCTGGCGCGTGACACCTGCGCCTTGAGTGCATGGACGCCGCGCATGCGCCCCCTGTGTGACGCAACGAACGGAAGCGCCAGGGTGGGGCGCGCATGATGGATGTTCGAACCACGCAAGGAGTACATCATGAAAAAAACAGGATCAGCCGTCTGGAGTGGAGGCCTTAAAGATGGCAAAGGATTTATTTCCACCCAAAGCGGCGCGCTCGACAATGTGGCATATGGATTCAACACGCGCTTCGAAGACGGTCCCGGCAGCAACCCGGAAGAATTGATCGGCGCTGCCCATGCCGCCTGCTTCACCATGGCCCTGTCCGGCCAACTGGGAGAGGCGGGCCTGCGCGCCACGGCCCTGAAAACCACGGCCGATGTCAGTCTGGAAAAAATCGATGGCAGCTATGCCATCACGGCCGTCCACCTGACCCTGGTGGCCAGCATTCCTGGCGCCACCGAGGAAGCGTTCCAGGGTGCAGCACTGCGCGCCAAGCTCGGTTGCCCCGTGTCCAAGTTGCTGGCCACGGAAATTACCATGGACGCCCATCTGGAGTAAATCCAGGGGCACTGACGTCACCGTCCACTGCTGTCCTGTACCAGGGCAGTCGGGGCGGTCTCGGCAAGAAAGCCATAAAACGCATAAAATCCTGCCATTCTCCTCTCACCACCAAGGATTTACGATGCGTATTTTGCACACCATGTTGCGGGTCGGCGACCTGCAGCGCTCCATCGATTTTTACACCAAGGTCCTGGGCATGAAGCTGCTGCGCACCAGCGACAATCCCGAATACCAGTACACGCTGGCTTTCGTCGGCTATGGCTCGAACCCCGACCACGCGGAACTGGAACTGACGTATAACTATGGCACCACCAGCTACGAGCTGGGCACGGCGTATGGCCACATCGCCATCTCGGCAGACGATATCGTTGCCGCTTGCGATGCGGCACGCGCGAATGGCGGCAACGTCACGCGCGAACCGGGCCCCGTAAAAGGTGGCAACACGGTCATCGCCTTCATCACCGACCCGGACGGCTACAAGATCGAGTTGATCGAACGCAAGTTCGACGGCCAGGGCGGCGGCTTGTAATACCTCAGCCTGGCTCGGCGGCCTGTGCAATGGCCGCGCGTAGCCAGGCGATGCCCGCATCGCCGTCCGTACGGCGGTGCCGTATCACTTCAAACGCAAACGGCGCGATGGCAAACGGCGCAGCATACAGCGCCAGCCCTTGCGCCGCGCTTGCCTGCAAGGCGCGCCGCGCCACCGTCAGTATCAAGTCCGTCCCCATCACGACATTCGGTGCGACCGTCCAGTAAGGCACACGCACGGCGATGCGACGCGTCTGGCCCAGTTGGGCCAGCGCCGCGTCGACTTCGGCCGCCATGCCGATTTCGCTGGACGCCACCAGCACATGCGGGCGCGCCAGATAGGTGTCCAGGCTCCATGTTTCGCCCGGCGCCAGGCTGGCCGGGTCCAGCGCGCATACGAACGTTTCCTCGAATAAGGTTTCCCTGTGTAACTGCTCGGGCAATTGCGGGAACACACCCAGCGCCATGTCGATCTCGCCGTCCTGCACACCAGCGACCACGGCTTGGCGGCTGGCATAGCTGACGACGAGGTCGATGCCGGGCGCTTCCACGCGCAAGCAGTGCAGCAAGGCAGGCAAAATTAGCGCTGCGCCATAGTCTGACATGGCCAGGCGGAACACGCGCTGTGCCGTGGCCGCCTCAAAAACGGCGCCGCCCAGCACGGAGCGCACGCTTTGCAGGGCCTCGGCCAGCGGCCGCGACAATTCCAAAGCGCGCGCCGTGGGCTGGAAGCCGCCCTTGCCGCGCAGCAGCAGCGGGTCGTCGAGCAGATGGCGCAGGCGTGACAGCGCGTGGCTGACGGCAGGCTGGCTCATATGCAAGCGCTCCGCCGCGCGCGACAAATGGCGTTCGCTGAGCAACGCTTCCAGGATCACCAGCAAGTTTAAATCGACGGCGCGCAGATTATTCATTTGGTGCATGGTTGGCTGACAAATTACGAATTGGATTTAATCATGACAGCATAATACGATGCCCCCATCAACTCAACAGTGATGGAGTCACAGATGCAAGGATGGATTACCGTATTCGCCCCGCTGGCCATGCTGGCCGGCGCCGTCGTCCCCTTCCAGGCGGGCGCGAATGCCGCGCTGGGCCGCAACCTGGGCCACCCGCTGTGGGCCACCCTCGCCTCGCTGGCCGTCAGCGCCGTGCTCGCATCGCTCGTGATGCTGCTCTGGCGGGTGCCGGCGCCCGAGGTCAGCCTCGCCATGCGCGGGCCGGGCTGGTCCTGGCTGGGCGGCGCGGCCGGCGTGTTTTATATTACGGCCGCGCTGATGCTGGCGCCGCGCATGGGTTCCGGTCCCTTCTTGGCGGCCGTCATCGGCGGGCAAATGCTGGCCGCACTGGCCATCGACCGCTACGGCTTGCTGGGCTTTGCCGTCAAGCATATTTCTCCGCTGCACTGGGGCGGTGCGGGACTGGTGGTGGCCGGTGTCGTGCTGACACAATTCGCCAACAGCCGTGCCGTGTGACAATACCGCTAGACGAAAAAAAAACCAGCGCCGTTGCCGGTGCCGGTTTTAATTTTGAACAATACCTGGTTTATTTGTCGAGCAAGGCGTTGACGGGCATCAAATCCGTTTCCTTCAGGGTGCCGGCCGCCGCCTTCAGGCGCAAGCCGTTCATGATGGTGTCGTAGCGCGCTTTCGACAGGTCTTTTTGCGTCGAGAACAATTGTTTCTGCGCATTCAAGACATCGATATTGATGCGCACGCCTACCTGGTAGCCGAGCTGGTTCGATTCCAGCGCCGATTTGCTCGACACTTCCGCCGCTTCCAGCGCCTTGACTTGCGCCAGGCCGCTATTGACGCCCAGGAAAGCCTGGCGCGCGCCTTGCGACGCCGTGCGGCGTGCCGTTTCCAGGTCGTTGCGGGCCTTGTTTTCCAGCGCGATCGACTCGCGTACCTTGCTGGTGACGGCAAAGCCGCTGAAGATGGGGATGCTCCACTGCACGCCGATGGCATTGTTGTTGGCGCTGCCAGTGCCGCCACCCGTCGTATAGGTATGGCCCGTGTTGGCGATCAGGTCCAGGGTCGGATAGTGGCCCGCGCGGTTGCGGCCAATGTCGCGCTTGGCCGATTCCACGTTGAACTGGGCCGTGACGACGCCATAGTTCTGCTCTTCGGCGGATGACACCCACGGTTCGATGGCGGCCGGTTCCGGCGCGCTGATGATCACGCCCGTGCGCATGGGCGCCAGGCTCGTTGGCGCTTCGCCGATGATGGTTTGCAGGGCGCTGCGCTTGTTTGCCAGGTCATTGATGGCGGCAAATTCCTGCGCCACCACCAGGTCATAGGCCGCCTGCGCTTCATGCGTGTCGGTAATCGTTTGCGTGCCGACTTCGAAGTTGCGCTTGGCCGATGCCAGTTGTTCCGTCGTGGCGACCTTTTGCGCCTGCGTGGCGCCCAGGTTGTCCTGCGCGCTGAGCACGTCAAAATACGCCTGCGCCACGCGCGTGATCAAGTCTTGCTGCACTTGTGCAAATTGCGCTTCAGCAATCGCTTGTGCCAGTTTGCTTTGCTGGTAAGTTTCCCAACGGTCCCAGCGGAACAGCGGCTGCGCCAGGGTCAGATTGTAGGTATTCGTGTGCACTTTCACCGTCGGCATGGAGATCGTGCTGGTAATCGGCTCGATGCTGTTGCGCGTATTGCTGCCCGAAGCGGAAATCTGCGGCAGCAAGCCTGCCAGCCCCTGCGGAACCCGCTCCATCCCGGCCGACAGGGCCGCACGCGCGCTGGCATACTGCGCGTCATTGGCCAGCGCCTGCTGGTACACCTGGATGAGATCGGCCGCCTGCGCTTGCAGCGAGCATGTCATCGAGACAAAGGCGCTGGTCATCAGCACGGCGATAAGGGGTTTCCGCATTGCATTTCTCCGTTGGAGTCGTCAAAAGTTGATGGAATCAAAAATCTGCTACCGCTTGCCTTGCGCCCGCCGGATGAGCGGGGTACAGGCCTCCGCAGGCATGCATGAAAACATGCCTGGGTGCAACTACTGCAAAATAACTTAGTATTTAGGCATTGCGCTGTCAACTTGCAGCGCCCAGGCATGCACGCCGCCCGTCAAATTACTGATCTTGCCAAAACCATTGCGCTCCAGGAATGCCGCCACTTGCATGCTGCGCATGCCGTGATGGCAAATGCAGACGATCTCGGCATCTTCATCGAGGTCATCGATGCGCGCAGGAATCGAGTTCATCTGCATCAGGGTGGCACCGTCGAGGTGGCACAGATCGAATTCCCACTGTTCGCGCACGTCGAGCAAAAACGGGCGCGGGCGGGAAGGGTCAGCCAGCCAGGCGGCCAGCTGCGGTGCACTCAAATGCTCCATCGAATTGCTCGCCTCAGAACTGGAAATGCGACGGTGCCACGGCTTGCAGTGGCGTGACGTTGGTTTCAAACAGCTTGCGCGTGTCGTAAGCCTTGTCCGAACTGCGCGTGATCAAATGCGCCGACATGATCGGCGCTTCGCCGATGATGGCCAGGATGCGGCCGCCGACTTTCACTTGTTGCAACAGTGCTTCCGGCAACACGGCCAGGGCGCCGGAAACGACGATCACGTCGTACGGTGCGCCCTTGCTCCAGCCTTGGGCGGCGTCGCCCAGTTCCACGGTCACGTTCGTCACGCCGTTGGCGGCCAGGTTCTGCTCGGCCAGGGTTTTCAATTGGGGAACGATTTCCACACTCGTCACATGACGTGCCTTGTACGCCAGCAAAGCAGCCATGTAGCCGCTACCGGTGCCGATCTCCAGCACATTTTCATGCTTTTTGACGGCTACGTCTTGCAAAATACGCGCTTCCAGCTTCGGCGTGAGCATGTATTCGCCGCCGCCCAGTGGAATTTCCGTATCGACGAAGGCCAGGTTTTTATAGGCGGCCGGCACGAAATCTTCACGCTTGACCACGTTCAACAGCTCCAGCACGTCGATATCCAGTACGTCCCATGGACGGATCTGCTGTTCGATCATATTGAAGCGGGCTTGTTCGATATTCATCTTTGGACTCGGTAAGTGAAGTAATAATCCGCCATTTTATCGTTGAACTGGCTGAAAGCACATGTTAACCATAAAGGCGGGGAATGGAGGAAATTTGCGACGATCTGCAGATTTGGGGGGGCGAACCTTGGAAAAGGGGCAACTGAACGGTAGCAGGCAGGCCCGGCGCATCAGCTTTTCCCTGGCGCCTCCAGCTGCAGGCTGCGCAGGCTCATGTCGATAAACGCATCCATGTAGGCGAGCGGATCGATGTTCTTGACCTCGCATGGCAGAAAGGAATGCGTCCACATCATGAGCATGGTGACGGGCGCGCTGAGGATGGCGCTGACCAGCACGGGATCAACCTGGCGGAACTCGCCGCGGCGCATACCGCGCTCGACCAGGCTGACGATCAGCGCATTACCGCGCGCGACCACCTCTTCGTTGTAAAACTGCGCCAGTTCCGGGAAATTGTTCGATTCGGCCAGCATCAGCTTGGTCAAGCCGGCCAGCTTGGTGGCGCCGAACTCTTCCCACCATTGCATCATCGTGCTGCGCAACAACTCGGCGCTGGTGCTGTCCGAGACGGCCATGCTGTCTTCCGCCTCGCCAATGGAATGCACGATATTGTCGCGCACCACGGCCTTGAACAGCTCTTGTTTATTCTCAAAGTACAGGTACAGCGTGCCCTTCGACACGCCGGCCCGCTTGGCCACATCCTCCAGGCGCGTCGATGCAAACCCCCGTTCGACAAACAGGTCGAGGGCGGCGGCGAGCAATTCCTGCGGACGGGCATCCTTGCGCCGCTCCCAGCGGGGCTTGGTATCAATCGGGGCTTGCATGTATCTTTCCAAGTAACTTACTTTTGAGTCATTAATAGTAGACCTGTCTACCGCCAAGGTCAAGCGCAGGCCACTGGCGCGACGCGGGGCACCGCCCGGTACGCCGAACACGGGTATTGTACGCTCCGTGCCGGCGTTGGCGACAGCTCCTCTGGCGCCGGACCTGTGTTGCCAGGGGAAGCAGAATGCGTTTCAGCCCCCGTTTTGCGCAGTTCATCGCATTTCCACTCAGCAAGCGTGTCAGATTTGCTACCTTGCTATCAACAGCACGGCAGCCGCGGCGCGGCAGCCGGCTTTTTTCTTGTTCCGAACTACAACAATCATAAAGGAAACACCATGCGTACCTTGCTGGCCCTGTGCTGTGCCGTTGCCCTTGGCGGTTGCGCCATCGTCATCAACCCCAACGATGGCGAAGTGCGCTATGCCGACGCGGGTGGCAATGCCACTCAGGGCAACGAGCAAGTGAGCCGCGACGTGCGCCAGGTCAGCAACACCAACACGCTCGACATCGACAGCATGAAGCGTATCGATATGAAGATCGACGTGCGCGTCGGCCCGGCAACATCGCTGGTGATCGAAGCGGACAGCAATCTGCAGCCGCGCATCCATAGCGAAGTAAGCGGCAACACCCTGCGCATCTGGAGCGATACAAACATTCGCAGCAGCAATGGCATCCACGTCATTTATACGACGCCGCAATTGAAGAAGATCAACATCTCCGGCTCTGGCCGCCTGGTGGCCAGTGGTTTCAATGGCGAAGATTTCAGCCTGGAGCAACGTGGTTCGATGAAGAGCGAACTGTCGGGCAAGGTGGGACGCTTGGACGTTGCCAACAATGGCTCGGGCAGCATCAATGCGGCGGCCCTCGCCAGCGGCAATACGGATGCGGTGCAGAACGGTTCGGGCAACATCCAACTGGGCACTGTGCGCGGCGAACGCATCAACGTGGCCGTCAACGGCTCGGGCAGTATCAGCGCCAGCGGCGCCGTGCAGCGCCTCGACGCCAACGTGAATGGCTCGGGCGATATCAACCTGGCCGCCCTGCACAGCGACGTTGCCTATCTGGCGAGCAACGGTTCCGGCGACGTCGATGTCACTGTCCAGAGTGAAGTCAATGCCCGCGCCAGCGGTTCCGGCCGCATCACCGTGCATGGCGATCCGGCCCGCCGCACCCTGTCGGGCAAGCGCGTCAGCATCGTGCGTTAGCCACCGCCCTGGCGAGATGCAGGGTACGGGGGCCGGCTTGCTATACTGTCGGCTCCTCACCCGCTCGCCTGAAATCCCATGTCACCTTCTGCCACCCTGGCATGCCGCCCATCCTGCGGCGCCTGCTGCACCGCGCCCTCCATCACCAGCCCGATTCCTGGCATGCCGGATGGCAAACCTGCGGGCGTGCGCTGCGTGCAACTGGCCGACGACAACCGCTGCAAGATCTTTGGCCAGCCGGAGCGGCCAGCGTTTTGCGGCGGCTTGCAGCCGTCCGCAGAGATGTGCGGCAGCAGCCGCGAACATGCCATCGGCTGGCTGGCAGAGCTGGAGCGGCTGACGGCGCCCTGAACGGCGGCGCCAGCCCTCTCCCTTTAGCGGCCGTCTTCGACTGCTGCCGAGGCTTCTTCTGCGTCGCGCAGGCGCTTGTATTCCAACAGCATGACAAGGCCCAGATAGATCAGCAGCAGGAACAGGGAATCGCGCGCATCGCGCCAGCCCAGCGTAGCGTAGCGCATCCAGTGCATGACATTAAAAAACAGTACCGCCCCCAGAATCCCCCATCCATGGCGGCGCATGGCACGGTCCAGCAGGGTGGCCAGCAACGACGTACGTGACAGCATGATGTTTCCCTATTCATTCTATTTTTTGCAACACTAACAGAAATTATGCCTTTCTGGCAATGCCTGCCAAGTTCATACATCCGGCTTGACTCAGATTGCACGTTTGCGTATATTCATGCACATTCCTGCACGTTTTCAAAGCCCACATGTCTGCCACCCTGCTCCTCAAACAACGCCACGCGCTGATCCAGCAACAATTGCACGCCGACGGCCGCGTGCTGGCGCTGGACTTGGCGCGCCAGCTCGACGTGTCCGAAGATACGATACGGCGCGACCTGCGCGAGATGGCGGCGGCCGGCCTGTGCCAGCGCGTGTATGGCGGCGCCCTGCCGCTGGCGCCGGACGGCGGTACGCTGGCACAGCGCAAGCACGAAGCGCCGGAACGCAAGGCGAGCCTGGCGCAAGCCGCCGTGTCCCTCGTGCGCGCGGGCCAGGTGCTGTTCCTCGACGCGGGGTCGACCAACCTGGCCATCGCCAGCGCCTTGCCGGAGCTGGCGCTCACTGTGATCACCAATGCGCCGGCGATTGCCATGGCGCTCATGGAGCGTCCCGAAATCGAGCTGATCATGGCTGGCGGCCGGGTCGACCGCCGTGCCGGCGCCAGCCTGGGCCCGCAGGCGCTGCGCACCGTCGAACGCATGCATCCCGACCTGTGCTTCCTGGGCGCCTGCGGCGCCGACGCGGACGCGGGCATCACTGCCTTTAATTATGACGAGGCCGAATTCAAGCGCAGCATCGCCGGCGCCAGCAAGGCCGTCGTCGTGGCCGTCACCAGCGACAAGCTGGGCACGGCCGCGCCCTTCGGCGTACTGGCCACGGGCTTGCTGCAACACCTGGTGCTCGAAGCCGATGCCGATGCCGCGCACGCGGCCGCCTTTGAACGGCTGGGCGTGCAAGTGCTGCGCACCCGTGCCTGATTTTTATTCACCCTGACTCTGGAAAACCGCTCCCATGCATCTCACCGGTACCCTGCAACAACGCGCCACGCGCCTGGTCTTCTTCGCCGCCGGCCTAGGCATGGCCGCCTGGGCCCCGCTGGTTCCCTACGCCAAGTCGCGCCTGGGCCTCGATGAAGCCACCCTCGGCATCTTGCTGCTATGCCTGGGCGCCGGCTCGCTGTGCGCGATGCCGTTTACGGGCATGCTCGCGGCCCGCTTCGGCTGCCGCAAGGTCATCGTCGCCGCCGGCCTGCTCCTGACCGCCATCCTGCCCGGCCTGGCGCTGGCCGCCACGCCGCTGCAACTGGGCCTGGTGCTGCTGGTGTTCGGCGCGGCCATGGGAACCTTCGATGTGGCCATCAATATCCAGGCCGTGATCATCGAAAAAGCCAACGGCGGCGCCATGATGTCGGGTTTTCATGCGCTGTTCAGCGTGGGCGGTTTCGCCGGCGCGGCCTGCATGGCCCTGCTGCTGTGGCTGGGCCTGACACCGGCCTGGTCCTGCGTGGTAGTGATGCTGCTGCTGTGCGGCGTGCTTGGCGCGGCGCAAGGCCATCTGCTGCCGACAGCGTCCGCATCCGGCGAAAAGACGCCACTGTTCGTCATGCCGCATGGCGCCGTCATTTTCATCGGCCTGCTGTGCTTTATCGTCTTCCTGGCCGAAGGCGCGATTCTCGACTGGAGCGCCCTGTTCCTCACCACCACGCGTGGCGTGGAAGAAGCCAAGGGCGGCCTCGGCTACGCCGCCTTCGCCATCGCCATGACGCTGGGCCGCTTCACGGGCGACAAGGTGGTCAGCCGCTTTGGCGGAAAGCGGGTACTTACTTTTGGCGGCTTGTGCGCGGCGGGCGGCTTCTTCCTGGCCGTGCTGGCGCCCCACGCCAGCCTTGCCATGCTTGGCTTCGTGCTGATCGGCCTGGGTGCAGCGAACATCGTGCCCATCCTGTTCACGGCCGCCGGCAACCAGCGTGCCATGCCGGCCAGCCTGGCGGTGGCGGCCATCACCACCATCGGCTATGCGGGCATCCTGGCCGGTCCGGCAGTGATCGGTTTCGTGGCCCACGCCACCAGCCTGAATATCGCCTTCGCCATGCTGGGCGCCGCCCTGCTGCTGGTGGCGGCCAGCGCGCGCCTGGTGGCGCCGGCAAAACAGGCATCCTGATCCTCCCTCACGCCTGGCGGACGACGCTAAAAAAGCGCCGCCCGTCAGCGCCCAAATAAGGTTGGCAAGCCTCTGTCGTGGTAAGCTTCGACCCCGCGCACATTGCTGGCGCCACGCGCTCACCCCATCCAGTCACTTACACCCGTTTATACATCTATGGATCTCATTCTTGCGTTAAAAGCCATCATCATGGGGCTGGTCGAAGGTTTTACGGAATTCTTGCCGATTTCGTCCACGGGTCATCTGATCCTGGCCGGCAGCCTGCTCGACTTTACCAAGGATGTATCAAAAGAGGTCATGGATGTCTTCGAGATTGCCATCCAGGCCGGCGCCATCCTGGCCGTGTGCTGGGAATACCGCCAGCGCATCGGCAGCGTGCTGTCTACCTTCAGCACCGAGGTCAAGTCGCGCAAGTTCGTGCTGAACGTGGCCATTGCCTTCCTGCCGCTGGCCATCATTGGCCTGGCCATCGGCAAGATGATCAAGCATGCGCTGTTCAAGCCCGTGCCAGTGGCGATGGCCTTCATCATCGGTGGCATCATCATCTTGCTGGTAGAGCGCCGCGCGCGCACCAATCCCGTCACCGTACGCGTCAACTCGGTCGATGAAATGACGCCGCTCGACGCCTTGAAAGTGGGCTGCGCGCAGGCGTTTGCGCTGATTCCCGGCACCAGCCGTTCCGGCTCGACCATCATCGGCGGCATGCTGCTGGGCCTGTCGCGCAAGACCGCCACCGAATTCTCGTTCTTCCTGGCCATCCCCACCCTGCTGGCGGCCACCTTCTACTCGCTGTACAAAGCGCGCGACATCCTGTCGGCCACCGATGTGCCCCTGTTCGGCCTGGGCACCGTGGCAGCCTTCATCTCCGCCTTCCTGTGCGTGCGCTGGCTGCTGCGTTACATCAGCTCGCACGACTTCACGTTTTTTGCCTGGTACCGCATTGTGTTTGGCTTGCTGGTCCTGGCCAGCGCCCACTACGGCTGGGTTGTTTGGGCAGAATAAGGCACTATGAATCAAGATCTTAACCAGCGCGCGCTGCACCTGCTGCAGACCGTTTTCGGCTATCCGGCCTTCCGCGGCCAGCAAGCCGACATCGTCGACCACGTCAGCCATGGCGGCGATGCGCTGGTGCTGATGCCCACGGGTGGCGGCAAGTCGCTGTGCTATCAGATTCCCGCGCTGCTACGCGATGGCGTGGGCGTCGTCGTCTCGCCATTGATCGCGCTGATGCAGGACCAGGTGGACGCGCTGGCCGAAGTGGGTGTGCGCGCCGCCTTCCTGAACTCTACGCAAACCTACGAAGAAGCAAGCCGCATCGAGCGCCTGGTGCGCACCGGCGGCATCGATGTCGTCTACGTGGCGCCCGAGCGCCTGATGACGCAGCGTTGCCTGGACCTGTTCCAGGCGTCAAAAATCTCCCTGTTTGCCATCGACGAGGCGCATTGCGTGGCCCAATGGGGCCATGACTTCCGCCCCGAATACATCAAGCTGTCGGTGCTGCACGAGCAGTTCCCGGACGTGCCGCGCATCGCGCTCACTGCCACGGCCGACCCGCAGACGCGTGCCGAAATCGCCCTGCGTTTGCAGCTGGAAGACGCGCGCCAGTTCGTCTCGTCCTTCGATCGGCCGAACATCCGCTACCAGATCGTGGAAAAGGCGAATGGCCGCAAGCAGCTGCTCGACTTCATCAACACGGAACACACGGGCGACTGCGGCATCGTCTACTGCCTGTCGCGCAAGAAGGTCGAAGAAACGGCGGAGTTCCTGAACCAGAGCGGAATCCGCGCCCTGCCCTACCACGCCGGCATGGAATACGCCAAACGCAGCGCCAACCAGGCGCGATTCCTGCGCGAAGAAAATATCGTCATGGTCGCCACCATCGCCTTCGGCATGGGCATCGACAAGCCCGATGTGCGCTTCGTGGCGCATCTGGATCTGCCGAAAAGCATCGAGGGTTATTACCAGGAAACGGGCCGCGCGGGCCGCGACGGCATGGCCGCCAACGCCTGGATGGCGTATGGCTTGCAGGACGTGGTGCTGCAGCGGCGCATGATCGATGAATCGGAAGCGGACGACACTTTCAAGCGCGTGCTGGGCGTGAAACTCGACGCCATGCTGGGCCTGTGCGAAACGCTCAGCTGCCGCCGCATGCGCCTGCTCGAATACTTCGGCGAACCGGCTTCGCCGTGCGGCAATTGCGACACCTGCCTGGTGCCGCCCGTGTCGTTCGACGGCACGGTGCCCGTGCAAAAACTGCTGTCGGCCATCTACCGCGTCGACCAGCGCTTCGCCGGCGGCCACGTGATCGACGTGCTGCGCGGCGTGGAATCGGAACGCATCAAGACCTGGCACCACGATTCACTGTCCGTCTTCGGCATCGGCTCTGACCTGGGCGAAGCGGAATGGAAAGCTATCCTGCGCCAGGCCATCGCGCTGGGCCTCGTCTCGGTCGACCATGAACAATACAGCTCGCTGAAACTGACGGACGCCTCGCGCCCCGTGCTCAAGGGCGGCCAGAAGGTGCAGCTGCGCCAGTACCAGAAACCGGTGAAAACCAGCAAGCGCGGCACCAGCGTGGCGAAGGGCTATGTCGAGACGGACCTGTCCACCAGCGAGCAGGCAATTTTCGACAAGCTGCGCTGGTGGCGGGTGGAGACGGCGCGCACGCACAATGTGCCCGCCTACGTGATTTTCGTCGATGCCACCCTGCGCGAAATCGCCAAAGCCAAGCCTACCTCGCTGGAGCAGATGCGCGGCGTGAGTGGCGTGGGTGAGAAAAAACTGGCCTCGTACGGCGACGACATCGTCGCCATGATCCTGGAGATGATTTAATGGAAGTACTCTCGTCCGACCTGATTTACCAGGCCGTGAAACTGCTTGGCGCGCAGCGCGACGCCAGCGAAGAGCAAGAAGAGGAACAATTGCGCGCCCTGGTGCGCGACGAACTCACCGTACGCCGCCTGGCCGACGTGATTCCGGAAGCGTTCGGCCTGGTGCTGGCGTCACACCTTCCCGGCGCCGAAAACATGACCCTGCCCGACACCTTCTGCGCCCAGGACGACGACGAATGGGTGGAGTTCAGCATGCGCCGCGAACCGATCTTTGTTGTCGCCCTGGACATCGCCCAGCACACCTTCCACAATGGTCCGCGCGCGCTGATGCAGAACCTGGCGGACCGCAGCTCCCTGCTCTCGACCATCAACAAGGCCCTGGACGCGGGCAGCTCGCTCGATGGCACGACGCTGGGCCCGCCATCCTTCTTCGGCCTGCCCGCCGCGCTGTACCAGCCGGCGGCATCAAGCGATACGCCCTGACCATTTCATTTTGCCCCTGCCCTTGATAACGGAACGCTGCCGCGATGGAAACCAAATGGCTGGAAGACTTCATCTCGCTCGCTGAAACGCATAATTTCAGCCGTTCCGCGGCGCTACGCCACGTCACCCAGCCCGCCTTCTCGCGGCGCATCCAGTCGCTGGAAAACTGGCTCGGCATCGACCTGGTTGACCGCACCTCCTACCCCACGCGATTGACGCCGGCTGGCGCCGTGTTTTACGAGCAGGCGCTGGAAATGCTGGGGCAAATCAACGGCGTGCGCGCCCTGTTGCGCGGCAAGCGGGCGGCCACGCAAACGAGTGTCGACTTCGCCGTGCCGCACACCTTGTCGCTGACTTTCATGCCGAAATGGCTGACGGCGCTGGAAGAAGGTTTTGCGCCGATCAACAGCCGTTTGATGGCCCTGAACGTGCACGATGCCGTGCTGCAACTGGTCGATGGCGGCTGCGACCTGCTGCTGTGCTATCACCATCCGCGCCAGCCGGTGCAGCTGGACCCGGGCCGCTATGACATGCTGGTGATGGGCCGCGAAACCCTGCGCGCGTATGCGCGCTGCGGCCAGGACAAGGTGCCCGACTTCGTCCTGCCGGGCAGCGCCAAGGAACCGCTGCCTTTCCTCTCCTATACCAGCAATGCCTACCTGGGACGCATGGTGGAACTGCTGGTGGCCGATGCCAAGGCACCCCTCTTCCTGGAAACCTGCTACGAAACGGACATGGCAGAAGGCTTGAAAATGATGGCGCTTGAAGGCCGCGGCATCGCCTTCCTGCCCGAATCGGCCGTCATGCGCGATGTCAAGTACAAGCACCTGGCGCGCGCCGACGGCGGCGCGCCAGGCTGGGAAATCGAGCTGGAAATCCGTTTGTACCGCGAACGCCCGTCCAGCCTGCGTCCGGGAAAGCAGATCGTCGAAAGCCTGTGGCAATACCTGGTGCAGGCCCAGGAAGGCAGGGCGCGCGCGGGCAAACGCCGCAAACGCGCCACAGAGACCGCCCGGTCCTGACTGGCAATCCTGGCAATACAACTATGCAATAAATGCATAACCGGATGCGCACAAAGCATTGGCCGGGGCATGAGGCTATCGCCTACGATGCGGTTCCGCTGCGCGCAACTCAATTGGGTGCGCCTACCACAGCATTTTTGAATGCCAGGAAAAATCGTAGCGAGCGGCGATGATTTGTGGCCGAGAAGCGCAGCTGCACGAAGGTACAGCGAGCATCACCGGCCACAAAGCACGACGCGCAGTAGATTTTTCGGCATTACACCACCGTTTTGTCCAGGAGCTTATCAAGCATGACCAGCAAGCACGCACTTCCTTCCTACCTCAATCCTGAAGACCTGGGCCCATGGGGCGTCTACCTCGAGCAGATCGACCGCGTTACGCCTTACCTGGGCAACCTGTCGCGCTGGGTGGAAACGCTGAAGCGTCCAAAGCGCATCCTGACAGTCGACGTGCCCATCGAACGCGATGACGGCACCATTGCTCACTACGAAGGCTACCGCGTGCAACACAATCTGTCGCGCGGCCCGGGCAAGGGCGGCGTGCGCTTCCACCAGGACGTGACACTGTCGGAAGTGATGGCCCTGTCGGCCTGGATGACGGTCAAGAATGCAGCGGTCAACGTGCCATACGGCGGCGCAAAGGGCGGTATCCGTGTCGATCCGAAGACCCTGTCGCGCAACGAACTGCAGCGCCTGACCCGCCGCTACACGAGCGAGATCAGCATGATCATCGGACCGAACAAGGATATCCCGGCACCGGACGTCAACACGAATGAACAAGTCATGGCGTGGATGATGGACAGCTACGCCATGATCGGCGGCAATATGTCGACCGGCGTGGTGACGGGCAAACCAATCTCGCTGGGCGGCAGCCTGGGTCGCCGCGATGCGACCGGCCGCGGCGTGTTCGTCGTCGGTTGCGATGCGGCCGCCAAGGTCGGCATGTCGCTCGAAGGCGCGAAAGTCATCGTGCAAGGTTTCGGCAACGTGGGTGGCGTCGCTGCCCGCATGTTCGCAGAAGCCGGTTCGAAAGTCGTCGCGGTACAAGACCACAAGACCACCGTCGTGCATTCCGGCGGCTTGAACATCCCGCAACTGCTGGCACACGTGGCCGAAGTGGGCAGCGTCGAAGGCTTCCCGGGCGCCGAGGCATTCGTGCCGCGCGAAGATTTCTGGGGCATCGATTGCGACATCCTGATCCCGGCCGCGCTGGAACAGCAGATCACCGCTGAACGCGCACAAGTCATCCGCGCCAAAATCATCCTGGAAGGCGCCAATGGCCCGACCCTGCCGGCAGCGGACGATATCCTGACCGACCGCGGCGTGCTGATCGTGCCAGACGTGCTGGCCAACGCCGGCGGCGTGACCGTCAGCTACTTCGAGTGGGCGCAGAACTTCTCGAGCTTCTTCTGGACCGAAGAAGAAATCAACAGCCGCCTGACCCGCATCATGCGCGAGGCATTCGACGCGGTATGGCAAGTGTCGCAAGAGAAGAAAGTGTCGATGCGTACCGCCACCTTCATCCTGGCGTGCACGCGTGTTCTCCAGGCTCGCGAAGTGCGCGGCCTGTATCCATAATGGCTGCCTGAGAAAATGCCTGGGGCGTTGTTGCCTGCCCCTCGCCGTACTGGCGTACTGTCTTCGGGGCGGCGCCTAGCCCCCGACATTTTTCAGGCGCCATTGCTACCTTTGACGCCATTGGGTTGATGGCGCTCTAAAAAAAATCCCGCCACACTATCGTGTGAGCGGGATTTTTTTATGGGCGCCGGCTTTGCTTCAAGCTGCGTAGCCTTGCGGGTTCTGGTGCTGCCAGCGCCAGTGATCGCGGCACATGTCGTCGATGTTTTTCTGCGCTTGCCAGCCCAGTAATTGCTTCGCCTTGTCGGCCGAGGCGTAGCAGCTGGCGATGTCGCCGGGGCGGCGCGGCACGATATCGTACGGCACGGCACGGCCGCTGGCCGCTTCGAAGGCCCGCACGGTATCGAGCACGCTGTAGCCATGGCCCGTGCCCAGGTTGACGGTGAAGCCGCCCTCGGTGGAAAACAGGCGGTTCAACGCGGCCACATGGCCCAGCGCCAGGTCGACCACGTGGATGTAGTCGCGCACACCCGTACCATCCGGCGTATCGTAATCATTGCCGAAGACGGCCAGGCGCTCACGGCGGCCCACTGCCACCTGGGCAATGAAGGGCATCAGGTTATTCGGGATGCCGGCCGGGTCTTCACCGATCAAGCCGCTGGCATGCGCACCCACCGGGTTGAAATAGCGCAACACACCGACTTGCCATTGAGCATCAGCATGCACGAGATCGGCCAGAATCTGCTCGACCATCAGCTTGGAGCGGCCGTATGGGTTGGTCACGGACAAGCGCGACGATTCCAGGATCGGCAGGGCTTCCGGATCGCCATACACGGTGGCCGACGAGCTGAACACAAAACGCTTCACGTTCGCCGCCGCCAGCACTTCCAGCAACGCTACGGTGCCTGTCACATTGTTATCCATATACATCAGCGGCTGGGCCACGGATTCGCCCACCGACTTCAGCCCCGCAAAATGGATCACTGCATCGATGGCATGCTCGCGCAGTACGGTGGCCATGGCCACGCGATCGCGTACGTCAGCCTCGTAGAAAGGCACGCTTTTGCCGGAAATGCGCTCCACGCGCACCATCGCTTCGCGCGCGCTATTGCACAGATTATCCACCGCGACCACATCGAAGCCGGCAGCCAGCAATTCGACGCAGGTATGCGAACCGATGAAACCGGATGCGCCGGTTACGAGTATTTTCTTGGACATAATCTCAATCAATGCAAAAAAGATAAGACTACCGTAAATCGCCCACCTTGCCTAGCCAGCGCACGCTAGCGCGCATGAAAAAAGCCTGCGGCGTCGCCGCGGCAGGCTTGTTCTCGTGCAAATGGCACAGGCTGGCAAACCGCCAGATTTATTTCTTGATGAACACCAGATCCCACACGCCATGGCCCAGTTTCAAGCCGCGGTTTTCAAACTTGGTCAGCGGACGGTACGCTGGCTGCGGCGCATAAGCATCGGCGCTATTGTGCAACTGCGGCTCGGCGCCCAGTACCTCCAGCATTTGCACCGCGTAATCTTCCCAATCGGTGGCGCAATGCAGATAGCCGCCCGGCGCCAGGCGATCGGTCAGCTGCTTGACGAAAGGCGACTGGATCAGGCGGCGCTTGTTGTGGCGTGCCTTGTGCCATGGATCGGGGAAAAACACGTGGATACCGGCCAGCGAATTGGCAGGAATCATGTGCGTCAGCACTTCCACGGCATCGTGCTGCAGCAGGCGCAGATTCGTCAGCGACTCTTCGCCGATCAGTTTCAACAGACTGCCGACACCCGGCGTATGCACTTCGACACCGATAAAATCCTTCTCCGGCATGGCCTTGGCGATATGGGCGGTCGTCGCCCCCATGCCAAAACCGATTTCCAGGATGACCGGCGCCTTGCGGCCAAACACCTGTTCGAAGTCCACGGGCTCCTTGGCGAAAGGCAACAGGAACTGCGGCCCCAAGGTCTCAAGCGCGCGCGCCTGCGCGACAGACAGCCGTCCCGCGCGGGTCACGAAGCTGCGGATGCGGTGTTCGGTCGGATCGTACATCATCGGCCGCGCCGGGCCGTTTGCTGGGGTATCAGAAGACATGGAAATGGAGAAATAAGTGGCCGCGCCATATAAAACCGGGCGCCAGCGAAAAATGGAGCGGGTGAAGGGAATCGAATCCTCGTCGTTAGCTTGGGAAGCTCGACAAGGAACTCAACAGCCATGCGGGCTTGCGGCCCGTTTCTGCTCCGCAAAAATGACATTATAGCAGCCGCAGAAGCGGCCATCCATGCAGCGAATTGTGCGATTGTGGAGTGACTGGTAACGATTACACCGCCCTGTCAATCTCCATCAATTCCAGGCTATCGAACAAAGGTCCTATTTTTTATCCGAGCATATCGCCGATGGATGCGAACTTTGGCAATTATCAGGTCTTCTTGCCGGCTTGCCGGCAAAGCGCCGTCCCCTTTTCAAGTGCGCCACGCTGGCGCAATATCGATGCTACGCGCGGCGCACCCAGACATTCGGCATACGCCAGCGGGCTAATCCGCTCATCCGGCGATGCGTTCAGGTCGAGACCGGGTCTGGCTTGCATGATCAGGAGGAGAATATCGTCCTTGTCGCCATCAAGGACGCGTAGCCAGGCGGGGAAGCCTTTCGCGTCTTTTGCTTGCGGGTCGGCGCCGAAATCGAGCATCGTTTTGACGATCTCCACGCTGCCCGTCTCAATTGCATATTTCAGTAGCGGGTTGCCGAAGCCATTGCCTGCCACTTCCTTGGCATTGTTATGGCTGCTCAGCAGCATGCGCACCACGTCTGCCGACTGCGCCGACAAACTGCCGTTCGGATCGCGCATTCTCAAGTAGCCACCCAGCGGCGTGTCGGTTTGCCCGTCGCGCGCGATCGACAGCGGATAGCGCTGATCGAGCCGCATGCCTGCCTTCAATAGTGGGCCAAGCACGCTGGGGCAGTACAGCAATCTGACCGCCAGCACATTTTTCGGAATAGTCGGATGCAGGAAAAAACGCGTAGGGTCAGCTCCCAGCAGGAACGCCAGAGAAATGGCATCTTTGCCAGTGCAGTCGTCCAGCGCTCGCCGCAACAGATCATCGGCCACGTCAGCCTGCAACTTGCCTTTGCCGCCATGGACGTATTCGATCAAGGCGGACTTGTACGCCGTGGCCGCGGCTGACTGACTCAGCACATGCGGCGCAGCCCAGCGATTGAGGGGACTGGCGCCCGCATCCAGCAGGCGCCGCACGCCAACGGCATCATCACGGACGATCACGTGCTCAAGCACGCTGGAGGCATCGAGCGCCGCCATCCCCGCCTCCCGCGTCAGCCAGTCGAATACCGGCATGGGCAGCGCGCCGACGCGGACTTTTCCCAGCACCTCATCGGCCAGATACTTGTGGAATGTCACCAGTTCGTCCGGCACTTGCATGGACTTGATGACATCGAGCGTGCGCAATGCCGCATCGTCAGGCAAGTTGACGGCGTGCCGTGCCAGCAGCCAGGTATTGCCATGGTCGGCCGGATCGGGTCGGCTAGCGGCCAGGCGGGGTAAAATCTCCTCGGCAAAAAGCGCATAATAATCTTGCCGCATGGCCGGGATGGCCTGGTTCGGGGATATTGGCGGCTCGCTGCCCGCCAGGAAACGCCGGGATGCCTCCCACCATGCCGATTCGCCGCTGGCGGTGCGCGGAACCGATCCAGCGGCCAGCAAAACACGGATGTGCCGCAGCACGGCAGCGCGCGCAATGGCATCATTGGCCGGACTGGGCGTTGGATTTTCGCTCCCCGCCATCAATCCATGCAGATACTGCCCACACATCACCTCGCGCTGGAAGTCCTCGGACTGACGGTGTCGCTTAAGGTCGGGCGGCAGTGCATGGAATGCGGCCAGGCTCATATCCGCAGGCATGCCATGGGCACAATATTCGCTGTTTGCCGGTGCGGGTGGCTTGATCGCCTGCCGCACGGGGTACAAATCCATGCCTCCCGGGGCAAATCCATCCAATGAAACCAGGACGGTGCCCGTCTTGCTCGTACGCATGGGGGCGGCGAAATTCTGGCTTGCAGCCACGCCGGAGAATTGTGCGCCAGAAAAGGTTTTAACAAAAAACACACCGGCACCGGCCAGCGCGCAGGAAGCGCCATCCATTTGCACGGGAATCTGGCTGAACTGCTCACGCGTCATTGGCCTGAGCGACACCTGATAAGAAGTCCACGCTTTTTGCTCAGGATCGTATGTCGACAAGACATAACCGTGCTCCTGATGCTCGATCCAGATTCGGGCAGGCTCGCCTTCCTGCACCGCATAGCTTCCGACCAAACCATCACATGCGGGCGCTTCAGCGTATATGAACAAGGCAACAATCCCTATAACAAGGCTTTTAAATTGACGCAGCAGAAATTTAGTCGTTGTTCGCATTTTTTCATGCATCGTTTGATTTTGCATCTTGATTGTACATATCCCTCGGTAATTCCCGCATTTTTTGAGCGCGCTAAAAGTAGAGGTTAAGCGGCTAGGGCAAGCTTCTGTTTTGGCGTGACGCTAACGTCGGTGCGAATGCTACGCTTGAGTGCGCCATATTGGCCACACATGACACAAATGCCTGGTCATTTCTTGTCGGAAGAACCTGCCCGGCTATCAAGGCGTTTTGAGTAGCTAGTCATAGTTGCCATTTATTATTCCCAAGAAGAACATTGCATCCATAGGCAGCGCGCACTTTGCAGCAGATCCATGGGGACCTGAAAGAGCTGGACTATGCGGGGTCATACGACCGCGTGGCAGCGTTTGCCAGGCAGTGGAAGGCGGGTCAAACAGTGTGGGGCAATTCTGCGAGCAAACGAACAGATAGCCGCCCAGGAGGATAGCAAATTGCTCAATTGAGATAGTCACGAATTGTCACACTGAAGCGAATGTCTCAGCCCAGTCTGAAGCGAGGCGAAGGGCTAGACACCATTCGGAAGCGCGGCGTTGGATCAAGGAAAACTAACGCGTTTGACACGACTTGTGGAGCAGTTTAGCTCTGTGGAGCAGCGAAAGCAGGTTTTTCGCCGTTTTTCATTGGAGCGGGTGAAGGGAATCGAACCCTCGTCGTAAGCTTGGGAAGCTTCTGCTCTACCATTGAGCTACACCCGCGAAGCCTGCATTTTACGCGGGATGGCCAAGACTTGGCAAACTTCTGGATCGCTTTCGAATTCATCATGAATTCTCGCAGCATTTGACAAAAAAATACAAACAGCAACATCGGCACGGTACCGTTTTTGTCGATAGCGAACATCTTTTCGGGAAGCCAGGTAATACCCCCAGCAAATGATCGCGCTTAACAGTAGGCTACTGGCGCGGGATCCTGACGCGCATGCCGAACTGGAGCGCTATGCCAGGCAGATCGAGTATTGTCTTGAAGCGAAACCCGGAGGCACATGCCGATGACAAATGAGCGGCGAAACGATGCCAGTTACGATACCCGCTCCTATCTCGACGCCTGGTATGTCAATAACTGGTCTTTGTTCAATGATATTGTTATCCTGCCTAAAACGGTTAAGGTCATTTTCAAGAAAGATGGCGCTTACTAATGACATTAGCAACTCAATAATTGTACTTTGAAAACATTTCGTGGCCCTCGCACTCAGACAATCGGACGAGGGAGCATTGTGACAATGAGCATTGTGACAATATGCGAGTAAAAGAGGATAACAGCATGATTTTAGTAACTGGCGGCGCCGGCTTCATCGGTTCCAATTTTGTACGCGACTGGCTTGCGCTCAACGATGAGCCCGTGATCAATTTTGACAAACTGACCTACGCTGGCAATCTCAGCAACCTGGCCAGCCTGGAGCACGATCCACGCCATATCTTTGTGCGTGGCGATGTCTGCGATACGGCCCACATCTCCCGCCTGCTGACGGAACACCAGCCGCGCGCCATCGTGCATTTTGCCGCGGAAAGCCATGTTGATCGTTCGATTCATCACCCTGGCGACTTCATTACCACCAACGTCAACGGCACCTTCAGCCTGCTGGAGGCCACGCGCGCGTTTTGGTCCGGCTTGGCAAGCGAAGCCAAGGATGGCTTCCGCTTCCTGCATGTCTCGACCGACGAAGTCTATGGCACCCTGGGACCGAACGACCCGCCATTCACGGAAACAACGCCGTATGCGCCAAACAGCCCCTATTCGGCATCGAAAGCGGCATCCGATCATCTGGTGCGCGCGTATTTCCACACGTATGGCATGCCGGTGCTGACGACGAACTGCTCGAACAACTATGGTTCCTTCCATTTCCCGGAAAAACTGATTCCGCTCATTATCAGCAACGCCCGTGCCGGCAAGGCCCTGCCTATCTACGGCGACGGCATGCAGGTGCGCGACTGGCTATACGTGGGCGACCATTGCTCGGCGATTCGCCGCGTGCTCGAGGCGGGCCGCCTGGGCGAGGTCTACAACGTGGGCGGGTGGAATGAAATGCCCAACCTGGAAGTCGTGCACACCTTGTGCAACATCCTCGATACGCTGGCCCCGAAAGCATCAGGCAGCTATCGCGAACAAATCACCTATGTGCAGGATCGCCCTGGCCATGACCGCCGCTATGCCATCGATGCGCGCAAGATCGAGCGCGAACTGGGCTGGAAGCCGGCCGAAACCTTCGCCACCGGCATACGCAAGACCGTCCAGTGGTACTTGGACAACCAGGCCTGGGTACGCGATGTCCAGTCGGGCGACTACCTGAATTGGGTAGAGAAAAACTATGCGGCGCGCGATGCGGCACAGGAGCAGAAATAATGGTCGGCACCATCGAACGCAAGGGCATCATCCTGGCCGGTGGTTCCGGTACGCGTCTGTATCCGGTCACCATGGCGGTGTCGAAGCAGCTGCTGCCCGTCTATGACAAGCCGATGATTTACTATCCGCTGACCACCCTGATGCTGGCCGGCATACGCGACATTCTGATCATTTCCACGCCACAAGATACGCCGCGCTTCCAGGAGTTGCTGGGCGACGGCAGCCAGTGGGGCATCCGCCTGACCTATGCCGTACAGCCTAGTCCGGACGGCCTGGCACAGGCGTTCATCATCGGCAAGGAGTTTGTCGGCGATGCTCCATCGGCCCTGATTCTGGGCGACAACATCTACTACGGCCATGACTTCGAAATCCAATTGCGCAAAGCATCCGCGCGCACCAGCGGGGCCACCGTGTTCGCCTACCATGTGCACGATCCGCAGCGTTATGGCGTGGTCGATTTCGATGATCAGCGCCGCGCTGTCAGCATCGAGGAGAAGCCGCTCAAGCCAAAATCGAACTATGCCGTTACCGGCCTGTATTTCTACGACAGCCAGGTGTGTGACATCGCCGCCGGTATTATTCCTTCGGCGCGTGGCGAACTGGAAATCACTGATGTTAACCGTGCCTACCTGGAACGCGGTCAATTGAACGTCGAGCTGATGGGCCGCGGCATGGCCTGGCTCGACACTGGCACCCATGAATCCTTGTTGGAAGCGAGCCAATTCATTGCCACGATTGAAAACCGCCAGGGCTTGAAAGTTGCCTGCCCCGAGGAAATCGCTTACCGCAAAGGATATATCGATGGCGCCAAACTGGAGCAACTGGCCCGGCCATTGAAAAAGAACGCCTATGGCCAGTATCTGTTGCGTTTGCTCGACGACAAGATATTCTGAGCTGTGCCGCGCTTTCCACCTAGTTCATACGATACCGAAATACCATGCAAATCCAGACCACAGCCATTCCTGAAGTATTGATACTCGAACCGACCGTGTTCGGAGACGACCGCGGCTTTTTCTATGAGAGCTTTAACCAGAAGCGCTTTGCCGAACTGACCGGCGTTACACGCCCCTTCGTGCAGGATAACCACTCCAAGTCCGCCAAGGGTGTATTGCGCGGCCTGCATTATCAGATCCAGCAGCCACAAGGCAAACTGGTACGCGTCACCGCCGGCGCAGTATTCGACGTCGTCGTTGACCTGCGTAAAAGCTCGCCAACCTTCGGTCGCTGGGTCGGCGTCGTGCTGTCGGCCGCCAACAAACGCCAGCTATGGATTCCCGAAGGTTTCGCCCACGGCTTCTTGGTAACCAGCGACAACGCTGAATTCCTGTACAAAACCACCGATTACTGGGCGCCGGAATTTGAGCGTAGCCTGCTGTGGAATGATCCGGCAATCGGCATCGACTGGCCGCTGGACGGCGAACCGCTATTGTCGGGCAAAGACAAAGCCGCAACATTGCTGGCCAACGCCGACCTCTTCGCCTGAGCACCGCAATACAGACGCCCCGCATTCGAGGTGTCAATCGCACCGTGCCAGTGCATCACCTAGCCGGCTATCGCCGCCAAGTGTTCGCGCACCCGCGCCAGATCTGTCTCGCGCATACGCGCCGCTGTCTGGCGCAAGGATTTTTCCGCACCGGCCACACCGGCCGCCGCGGCCATCGACAGCCAGATATACGCCTGCTGCAAATCAAGCGGGCCACCCTGGCCGCTGGCCGCCATCAAGCCCAGATTCATTTGCGCCCGTGCATGGCCCTGGCGCGCGGCCAGCGCATACCAATCCCAGGCGGCGGCATAATCCTGCGGCACATCCTGGCCATTATCGTGCCGCAGGCCCAGCGCAAACTGGGCCAGGCTATGGCCCTGCGCGGCGGCGCGGCAATAACAGGCGCAGGCCAGCTGGCTGTCTGGCGCCGGGCTATCGTCGCGGTCATGCAAGACGCCCTGCATGTATTGCGCCGGCGCGTAATCCTGCTCGGCGGCGCGGCGGTACCACTCCAGCGCCAGCGACAAATCCTGCGGTACGCCCTGGCCATGTTCGTAGCGCAGGCCCAGGTCGAACTGCGCCCGCACATGCCCCTGGTCGGCCGCCTTGCGGTACCAGAAGATGGCTTCCTGCATATCGACGGGCATGCCCTGTCCATGCTCATGCAGCAGTCCCAGCTGATACTGTGCGGCGGGAAAGCCCTGCCCGGCCGCCTGGCGGTAGAACACCTGCGCCCGGGTGTAGTCCTGCGCGCCATGTTCATGGTGCAGGCCCAGGTTGTGCTGGGCCGCCGCATGCCCCTGCCCAGCCGCCTTGACATACCAGTCGAGTGCCGCCTGCTTATCGCAGGGCACGCCCTGACCATTGTCGTAGATCAGGCCCAGATTGAACTGCGAACTGGCGTGGCCCTGCTCGGCGGCGCGCCGGTACCAGCTGATCGCCTTCCCGCTGTCCTGCGGCAGCACGTCGCCGTTTTCATAGCGTAGCGCCAGGTTGAACTGGGCCGGCGCATAGCCTTGTTCGGCCGCCTTGCGCATCCAGGCCGTCGCCTGCTGGCGGTCCTGCCGCACGCCCTGGCCATTGTCGTAGCGCAGGCCCAGGTTGAACTGGGCGCGCGCATAGCCCTGTTCGGCCGCCTTGCGATACCAGGCGATGGCTTGCACGAAATCCTGCGGCACGCCCTTGCCATTGTCATACATCATGCCCAGATTGTTTTGTGCTCCCGCGTCGCCCTGCTCGGCCGCGCGGCTAAACCACAGCATGGCTAGCGCGCTGTCTTGTGCGAGTCCCTGGCCCTTGGCATACAGCCAGCCCAGGTTGTACTGCGCCGCCGCGTAACCCTGCTCGGCTGCCTGCTGGTACCAGTGCGCGGCCTGCGCAAAATCCTGCGCCACGCCCTGTCCCTTCTGGCACATCACGCCCAGGTTGTATTGCGCGTGCTCGAGTCCCTGCGCGGCAGCCATGCCATACCAGTGCAATGCCAGCGCATAGCTTTGCTCGATACCCTGGCCGTTGAAATACATGAAACCCAGGCTGTGCTGGGCATTCGCATTGCCCTTCTCGGCCAGTCCTTTCAGGCGCAGGTAGTCGGCCGTGTAACGGGAAGCTGCAGGCGGCATGGATCAGGCCTCGATGGCCAGCGGCTGCGGAGCACCCGGTGCGGCATCGGCGATCAGGCGATTCTGCTCCTGCAGCACGCCGATGAAATTGCCCAGCGAAATGGGGCGGTGATACAGATAGCCCTGCATCGTGGTGCACCCCTTGTCCTGCAGGTAGCGCGCCTGCCCTTCCGTTTCCACGCCCTCGGCGATCAGGTGCAGGCCCAGTCCGCGCGCAATCGAAATGATGGCCAGGATGACGGGATAGTGTCCGTGCTCGTCGTGGATTTCCTTCACAAACGACTGGTCGATCTTGATGGTGTGGATGGGGAAGCGGTGCAGATACGACAGCGAGGAATAGCCAGTGCCGAAATCGTCGATGGCGACAGACACGCCCAGCTGGCACAGCTTGTTCAATTGCTCGATCGCATACTGCGGGTTGCGGATGCAGATGTTTTCCGTGATTTCCACTTCGATCTTTTCCGGCGCGATGCCATAGCGCGTCAGCGCGCCGCGCATCTTCTCGAAAAAGTCACCCCGGTCCAGGTATTGCGGCGACAAATTCAGCGATAGGCGCACAGCTTCGCCGCCGGCCGCATTCCACTGCACCAGATCGCGGCACAGGGCGCCCAGCATCCAGTCCGAGATCGGCAGCATCAAGCCGTTTTCCTCGGCAAACGGCAGGAATTCTCCGGCAGTCAGCAAGCCACGTTGCGGGTGGTTCCAGCGCATCAGGCCTTCGGCGCCAACGATGCGGCCCGTCATCACATCCACCTGCGGCTGGTAATACATCTCCAGCTGGTTCAGCTCCAGCGCCTTGCGCAGGCTCTGCTCGAGCGCGATCTTCTGGTGCGACACATCGAGCATGGACTCGTGATAAAAACTGTGACCGTTCTTGCCCAACGCCTTGACCTGGTACATGGCGATGTCGGCATGGCGCAGCAGCTCGTCGATGGTCTCGCCGTCACCCGGATAGATGGCGATGCCGATGGACGCCGAAATATGCACCTGGTTGCCATCGAGGTCGAAGGGCTGGTGCAGGCATTCGAGGAATTTGTCGGCGATCAGGCGTGCATCCTGGCGGTCGCGCAGTTCCGGCAGCACGATGGTGAATTCATCGCCGCCCTGGCGCGCCAGGGTATCGCCGCGGCGCAGGCAATCCTTCAGGCGCAGCGCCACCTGTTGCAGCAGCTCGTCGCCCTTCACGTGACCCAGCGTGTCGTTGACCAGCTTGAAGCGATCCAGATCGATGAACATCACGGCCAATTCCGTCAGCTTGCGCCGCGCCTGGATCACGGCCAGCCCCAGGCGATCCTTGAACAGCATGCGGTTCGGCAGATCCGTCAAAATGTCGTGGTAGGCCTGGTAGGAGATGACTTCCTCGGCCCGTTTGCGGTCGGTGATGTCGCGCGCCACGCCATAGGTGCCGAAGTACTCCTGCTTCCTGGCCTCGTGATCGAGGCTGTGCATGCCGATCGAATTGAGCGGGATCGTCATCAGCGTGTTGCTGAAGGTTCGGTCGCTGCCGCTGCCGCTATGGCATTTCAGGCGCAGTTCCACATTGCGCGAAGCGCGCTCGTCGAGGCGGCGTTCATTGAAAGCATAGCGCGCCCGCTCCTGGTCTTCATCATGCACGAGAATAGAGTAATGGCTGCCGATCAGCTCTTCCCGGCTAAAGCCCAGCAACTGGTGCACCCTGTCGTTGATGAAGGTGATGCGGCCTTCATGGTTCAGGGTATAGATGATGTCGGGCGAGCTGTCGACCAGGTAGCGGTACATCTTTTCCGAGTTTTCCAGCTGCAGCGCGATGCGCTCGTTCTCCAGCGCCAGCTTGCGCTTTTGCAGCGCGTTCTCCACCGTCTTGAGCAGCTCCTCGCGGCTATAGGGCTTGCGCAGATAATCGTAGGCGCCACGTTTCAGGGCGCCGATGGCCGCCTCGATGCCGACGTCGCCGCTCATGACAATCACGTCGCCCTCGATGCCGCGCCGGTTGATGTGGTCCATGATTTCATGGCCGCTCATGTCAGGCAGGCGCAAATCGAGCAGGATCAGGTCGAAGCGCAGTTTCGACAGCTGCGCCAGCGCCTCGCTGCCGCAGGTGGCCGTGTACAGCTGGTAGCCGCGATCCTTCAGCAATTCGTGGAGGGAAGCGAGCAGGCGGGGCTCGTCATCGACCAGCAGGATGCGCGGGCTGTTTTCCAGATCAAATGGAATGGCGGATGAGGTCATGGACGTTACGAAGACAAGGCAGTATTGTCGGGTGCGGGCAGCGCGGCTGAAGCGCTAGTCGGCAAGGGAATGGGCAGTAGAATTTCAAACGACGTGCCGGACTTGCTGCTGCGGCAACCGATCACGCCATGCAGGCGCGTGACCAGGTCATGCACGATGGACAGGCCCAGGCCGTGATGCGCCCCTTCCTTGCTGCTGCGCACAGGGGAAAACAGATTGGCCAGCACCTCCGGCGCCAGGCCGGCGCCATTGTCGCTGACGCACAGTTCCAGGTACAGGCGACGGTCGCGGTTGACGTGGCCACGATTCGCCACTTCGATGCGCCCGCCATTGGGCAGGGCTTCGACGGCGTTTTTCAGCAGGTTGAGCAGGATTTGCTTGAGCATGTCGGCATCGGCCTCCACCTCGCATGGCGCGTCCTGCATGCGCGTGACCACCTCGATCTTGGGCGGCAGGAAGTCCGTGGCACGGAACAATCGCAGCACATCGTCGACCACGCGCGCGCAATCTGTGACGCCGCCCGCTACCGTCGGCTGCAGATCTGCCAGGCCGCCGATCAACTGCCCGACCCGGTCGATTTCTTCGTTCAGGATAGCCATCTCGCCGCTGACCTGCTCCTGTTTCTCCAGCTTGTGATCGAGCACGCTCAAGTAGTTCTTGATGATGGACAACGGGTTATTCACTTCATGCACGACGCGACGCGACGCGGCACGGTATTCTTCGGCCACGTGATCGAGCTGGCGCCGTGCCAGGCCGCGCGCGCTGATGGCCGTTTCCAGCGCCGTGGCGGCCTGGTTGGCATACGCGCGCAGGAAACCCTCGCGCTTCTGGAAGGCGGGAATCCGCCACGCCGCCACGCCGCCAATGAGGACACCAAGGCTGCGCTGGCCCGACGCCAAAGGCACGCAGACCAGGCTGTCGGTACCGAGAATGCGAAATAGCTGCTCCTCGACGATGCCCAGCGCCGGCATGTCGCGCTTTAAAAAGGCCAACTGGGACTCCAGCGCCGAAGCGGCCAGCGGACCGCCCTTGGCCAGCGGGATCGAGAAGCCGGCCAGACGCTGCTGATGTTCACCCGCCGCCACGCCCACCAGCGCATGGCCGGTGGGGTTTTGCAGCAGGATGACGGCGGTTTCAAAGTCGAACAGGATGCGCGCCGAGCGCGTGATGGCTTCGAGCAGGCTGCTCTCGCCCTGCTGCCGTGCAAAGGTCTGGCCCACTTCGGAGACCAGCACCATGTTGCGCACTTCGTCGGACAGGCGCTGCTGCACCGGATCGACGGGTGGCGGAACATACGCGGGCGGAGTGGCGATATCGTCCGCGCCGGCCAGGTCGATGCCCAGGTGTTGCGCGGTCTGCTCCACCTGGCGCGCAACGCCGCCGGCCAGGTTTTCCAGTACCTCCAGTTCCAGCGCGCATAGCTGGGCCGCCTGCGCAATCGATTCCGCATCGTCAGCATGGCAGCACAGCAAGTGCGCCAGGCGCACGATGCGGATCAAAGGATGACTGGCCTCCAGGCGCGCCAGCGGTTCATGGTGATACAGCACACTGTCGGCCAGGAAGGAATCGAGATGCCAGCGCTCGATCAGCCAGGCGCCCGCTTCGGCATGCGTGATCTGCAAGGTGCGCTGCTCCACCGCGCACAGGGCGGCATCGTCGCGCGCCATGAAATTGAATGCGTATTCCTTCGGCGCCGTGGCCAGCAAGGCCAGGCGGCCCACGTTGTGCAGCAGTCCCGCAAGGTACGCTTCCTCGACGTGCGGATAGGCCATGGCCTTGGCCAGCGCGCGCGCCATGACGGCGGCCGACAGCGAGCTTTTCCAGAAGGCGCGCAAATCTGTGCTGCCGGAATGGGGAAAGCTGCTGAAGGTCTGGAACACGGATTCGCTGATGACCAGGGTCTTGATCATGTCCGTGCCCAGCGACACGAGCGACTGTTCCAGGCTGACGACCTTGCCCTGGCGATGGTAGGCCGAGCTGTTGGCCACGCCGAGGATTTTGCTGGTCATGCCCGCATCCTTGGCGATCAGGGCGGCCAGCTCAGGCATGCCTGCATCGTCGGCCTGCAGGTGGGCGATCAGCTTGATGAGAATCTGCGGCATGGCCGGCAGGCGGGCAATCAGCAGGCGATTGCGAATATCTTGATCAGATTGATGCATCGTATCAGGCATTGCCGGTTCGAAAAGGATGAGCGCTCAGCTGCAAAGCGCGGCCACGTTCAGAGGAATCCTCCACTCCTGTAACCCAAAAATAAACTGCCTGAGAGGATGCCGGGTAAAAAGTCATCTTATCATAAGCATCGGATATTACTTGCAATATAGAAAATTAAGTTGAAATAAATCCAGCGTTCCGCCATGGAAACTTATGCCTTGAAGGAACCCATCAAACGGTGGCGGAAGCGCCGCGAGATCAGCCACAGCGCCAACGCCAGGGCCGTAAATGCCAGCTGGCCCGAGGCCAGCCACAGCACGGAGCCGGACAGCAGGGGCGAAATCACGCCGGCTACCACGGCGCCGAGCAAGGTGCTGGCGAACGACTGGCACGAAGCGACAGTGCCGCGGATATGCGGGAACAGGTCCAGCGCCAGCAGGGTCGCGCCCGGCCCCACCAGCGACATGCCGAAGGTGTAGAAGAACAGGGGCAGTACCGACCAGGGCAACGAGGGCGGCAGGAACAGATGGTATATGACATTGACGCTGGCAGCGCACAGCAGGAAGGCAAAGCCGATGCCGATCTGGCGCGCGAACGTGACCTTGCCGGCGATGCGGTTGGCCGCCAGGGCGCCCATGAAAATCCCGCTCACGCACGGGATGAAGAGCCAGCCGAACTGCGACGGCCCCAGGTGCAGCTGCTTGGGCAGCATTTCCGGTGCGGCCGTGATGAACAGGAACAGGCCAGCGAAATTGAGGGCGACGATGCCGGCCTTGATGTGGAACAGGGGCGAACGCAGGATCTGGCCATAGCTCGATGCCAGGAAACGGGGATTGAAGGGCTGGCGCTTTTCCATCGGCAAGGTTTCAGGCAAGCGCCAGTAGCAGAACGCCAGCAGGATCACCGTATAAAAAGCGAGGAACAGGAAAATCGATCGCCAGTCGAACCAGATGACGATCCAGCCGCCAAGAATCGGCGCCACGGCCGGGGCGATGGAAAAGATCATCGTCACCAGCGACAGCAACCGCGCCGCCGCCGCATCGGAATACAGGTCGCGGATAATGGCGCGGCTGATCACCACGCCGGCGCCGGCCGAGACGCCCTGCATGATGCGGAAGAACCACAGATAGTGCACCGTGTGCGCCGAAGCGCAACCGAGCGAGCCGATGGCAAACATCAGCAGCGACACAAGGATGACATTGCGCCGGCCGAAGGTATCCGAGATAGCCCCATGCCACAGCACCATGCCGGCAAAGGCCAGCATGTAGAACGTCAGCGACTGCTGCACTTCCAGCGGCGACGCCTGCAGCGAACCCTGGATCGCGCCAAAGGCGGGCAGATACGTGTCGATCGACAGGGGACCCAGCATCGACAGGCCGGCCAGCATCATGGCCAGTGCACCGCGGCTCAGCGGTGCCATGTGGCTCGGGGTGGGAGGCGGAACGGGCGTAACCGGGTCGGGCGGCACATCGGCAGGAGGGGTGGGAAACATGGCGGATCCAAAGTAGCGCGCGGACCGGTTACGGTCCGCGCGCGGGGTTACTGCGGGTGTCTTGCTGTGAACGCTTACTGCTGTGGTTTGGGTTTGGCTTCTTCGCGGCGATTGTATCCCGCCACCATGTCGAAACGGAACAAACGGCATTCCAGCGCGCCGTTGAAGAATGGCGTCTTGCGCGCTTCCTTCAAACGCAGCAGCTTGGGCAAGCCCAGGTCGGCCGTGAACAGGAACACGGTCCAGCCGGCGAAGCGCTGCTTCAGGGTCGTGCCCATGGCCGAATAGAAGGAGGTCGACAATTCATCTTCCGGAATGGTGCTGTCGCCGCGCACACCGATACGCTCGCCGTACGGCGGGTTGGTCAGCATGATGCCTGGCACATCGCTAGGCGGCTTGACTTCCTGCGCCTCGATCTGTTTCAAGGGCACGTCGAAGCGCACGCCGGCGCAACGCAGATTATGGCGCGTCATGGCCACCATGTCGCCCGAAATGTCGCTGCCGAAAATGGTCGGTTCCGCTGGAAGCGGATTGACCTTGATGGCGTTTTTCATGGCATTCCATGGCGCCGGATCGAAGTCATGGAAGTTCTCAAAGGCGAACTGGCGCGTAGCACCCGGCGGAATGCCTTGCAGCATCTGCGCCGCTTCGGCCAGGATGGTGCCGGAGCCGCACATCGGGTCGAACAGCACCATGCCGGGCTTCCAGCCCGATACGCGCAGCAGGCCGGCGGCCAGGTTTTCGCGCAACGGCGCGTCGCCCGTCTCTTCACGCCAGCCGCGCTTGAACAGGGCTTCGCCCGAAGTGTCGAGGTAGACGGTAAACGTGTGTGCGTCAAGGAAGCCGACGATGCGCATGTCCGGCGTCTTGGTGTTGACCGATGGACGCTCGTTGAACTGGTCGCGGAAGCGGTCGCAGATCGCATCCTTGATTTTCAAGGTGGTAAATTCCAGGCTGCGCAGCGGAGATTTCACCGCCGTGACGTCGACGCGGATGGTGTGGTGCACGCCGAACCAGTCTTCCCAGGATTGCGCCAGGGTCAGGTCATAAATATCGTTTTCCGTCTTGTAGCCGGAATGGGCCATGCGCATCAGCACGCGCGAAGCGATACGCGAATGCAGGTTGATGCGGTAGGAGTCCAACAGGTCGCCCGAGCAGTGTACGCCGCCTGGTACCTGATTATGGACCTTCATGGTCGAACTATCCTGGGCGATCTCGCCCAGTTCCTCGGCCAGCGCCGCTTCCATGCCGCGCGGGCATGGGCAAAAATATGAAGCCATGATTAGGATACCTTTTATCCGTTAAAAACAATTTTACTTAAAAACAAATGAAATCTGGGGTCAGACCCGACGGGTCTGCCCCCGGTACTAACTACTTTACTGCCAGCGCCCGCTCGACAAAATCGAGGCGGTCCTGGCCCCAGTACCCTTCTCCATCGACGATGTACCACGGCGAACCGAAGACGCTGGCGGCGGTGGCCGCTTCCGTATTGGCATCATATTCGGCCTGCACGCTGGCCGTTTCCGACGTCTTCAGCAACTGGCGGCCATCGAAACCGGCGTCAAGCGCGATCTGCACCAGTGTCTCTTCATCGCCGATATTGCGCTCTTCGGCCCATAGGCCGCGCATGATGGCGTGCGCCAGATTCAGCGACGCCTCCACGCCGTGCGCCAGGCGCGTGGCGATGATCAGCTTGGCCGATGCTTCCGGCGACACGGGGAAGAACTTTGGCTGCAAGGTCAGTGGCACTTGCAAAAAGGCCGACCAGCGCGCCAGTTCGGCCAGGCGATACGCCTGGCGCTGCGGCGCGCGCTTGGCCAGCGGCAGGCCGCCCGAAACACTGAAGACCTTGCCCAGGTCAAAGGGGCGCACGTCAATCTGTGCACCCGTCTTCGCGGCGATGGCCATCAGGCGCGCGTGCCCCAGGTAGGTCCACGGCGAGTGGGGCGCGAAGAAATACTGCACGACTTTGCTCTGGCTTGCACTCATCTCGATTCCCTTAGAAAGGCTTGACCACGACCAGCACGACGACGGCCAGCAGCATCACCACCGGCACTTCATTAAACCAGCGGAACCAGGTGTGGCTGCGCTTGTTGATACCTTTTTCAAACTTGCGCAGGATGGAACCGCAGGCGTGGTGGTAGCCAAGCAGCAGCACCACGAACGTCAGCTTGGCGTGCATCCAGCCCGGTATCTTCACGCGGCCTTCACCCCCACCGTACAGCATCCACATCAACGCCAGCCCCAGGACCATCGCCGGCAGCGCCAGCAGAGACATGAAACGATACAGCTTGCGCGCCATCAGCAACAGTCGCTCGGTGGCCACCGTTTCCGTCTCCATCGCCAGGTTCACGAAAATACGCGGCAAATAAAACAGGCCGGCAAACCAGGACATGACGAAGATGATGTGAAAGGCTTTGGTCCAGAGAAAGAGCATGGGGTTCCCAGTGTCGAGGTGGAGAAAAATGAGAGCACGGGCCGCCTTGTGGGCAACCCGCGAAAGAGGCTATTTACGGACTTCGCCGTGGCCAAATACCACGTACTTGAGCGATGTAAGTCCTTCCAGTCCCACCGGGCCACGCGCGTGCAGCTTGTCGTTCGAGATACCTATCTCGGCGCCCAGTCCATATTCAAAACCATCGGCAAAACGCGTCGATGCGTTCACCATCACCGAGGCGGAATCGACTTCGCGCAGGAAGCGCAGCGCATCGCTGTAATCTTCCGTAATGATGGACTCGGTGTGCTTCGATGAATACTGGTTGATGTGGTCCATCGCTTCGTCGATGCCGTCGACTACCTTTACCGACAAGATCGCCGCCAGGTATTCGGTGCGCCAGTCTTCTTCGGTGGCGGGCACCAGGTGCGGATAGGAAGCGGCGGCCAGGATCGCATGGCTTTCAGGATCGGCACGCAGTTCCACCTGCTTGGTCAGGTACAGTTCGGCCAGCTGCGGCAGCACGGTAGCGGCAACGGCGCGCGACACCAGCAGGGTTTCCATGGTGTTGCAGGTGCCGTAGCGGTGACACTTCGCATTGAAGCCGATATCGATCGCTTTCCTGATGTCGGCCTTGGCGTCGATATAGACGTGGCAGATGCCATCGAGGTGCTTGATCATCGGCACGGTAGCCTCTTCCATCAGGCGCGCGATCAATCCCTTGCCGCCGCGCGGCACGATGACGTCCACGTATTGCGGCATGGTGATGAGGGCACCGACGGCGGCGCGGTCGGTGGTGTCGATCACTTGCACGGCATCGGCCGGGAGACCTGCTCCCAGCAGGCCCTCTGCCACCAACTTGGCCAGCGCGCGATTACAATGAATGGCTTCCGAACCACCGCGCAAAATCGTCGCGTTGCCGCTCTTGATGCACAGGCCGGCGGCGTCCACCGTCACGTTCGGGCGCGCTTCATAGATGATGCCGATGACGCCCAGCGGCACGCGCATCTGCCCCACCTGGATGCCTGTCGGACGGAATTTCATGTTCGAGATCTCGCCGATCGGGTCGGCCAGCGCGACGATTTGCGTCAAGCCTTCGACCATGGTGGCAATGGCGGCGTCGGACAGGGTCAGACGGTCAAGCATGGCCGGCGCCAGGCCGGCGGCTGCAGCCGCATCGAGGTCGCGCTGATTGGCAGCGCGCAGCAGGTCCGCGTCGCGCACGATGGCGGCGGCGATCAGGGTCAAGGCGCGGTTGCGCGTGGCGCTATCGGCACGCGCCATGGCGCGCGAAGCGACGCGCGCGCGCGTACCCACGTCCTGCATATATTCTGTGATGTCCATGCTCGTATCCATAGTGTAAGAACCTAACCTCGGGCGATCTTCAGGCCCAGCTGCAGCATGGCATCCCAGGCATCGCCTGCATATCCCTTGGCGCGCAAGCCCTTGATCATCTTGTCAACCTGCGCCGCCTGCTGCAGCGCCGCTTCCAGCACGGGCAGCGAAATGCGCCGCAGGGCCGGTTCCATCATCCGCTCGCGCGGTCCCCAGATGCGGTATTCCTTCAGCAGCGCGCCCAATGGGCGCCCTTGTGCCATCCCGGCCTTCAATTTTAACAGCGTGCGAATTTCCTCGGAGACGGCCCACAAGACCAGCGGCAGCGCCTCACCCTCGCCTTTCAAGCCTTCGAGCATGCGCACCAGGCGCGCCGGATCGCCGGCCAGCATGGCTTCGGACAGCTTGAAGACATCGTAACGGGCCACGTTCAGCACCGCGTCCTGCACTTGCTCATACGTCAGCTTGCCCGCTGCATGCAGCAAGCCCAGTTTCTGGATTTCCTGGTGTGCCGCCAGCAAATTGCCCTCCACCCGTTCGGCGATGAAGTCGATGCTGGCCCGTTCGGCACTTTGTCCCTGCGCGGCCAGGCGCTGGGATATCCACGCAGGCAACTGTGCCCGCTCCACATTCGGAATCTCGATATATACGGCCGCCTGCTGCAGGCTGGCGACCCACGCCGCCTTCTGCGTGGCCCAGTCCAGCTTGGGCAAGGTGATCAGCGTCAGGTTGTCGGGGCTGAGGTTTTTCGCATAGCTTTGCAACGCCGCCCCGCCATCCTTGCCCGGCTTGCCGGTAGGGATGCGCAGTTCGATCAGTTTCTTATCGCCAAACAGCGACAGCTCCTGGTTTGCCGCCAGCAGTTCGCCCCACTTGAAGCTGCGCTCCACCGTCAGCACGTCGCGTTCGGAATAACCCTGCGCGCGCGCTGCGCGGCGGATCTTGTCGGCCGCTTCCAGCGCCAGCAAGTGCTCGTCGCTGGTGATCACATATAGCTGCGCCAGCGGCTTGGCCACATGCCCGTCGAGCGCGTCTATCCGCAATTGCATGGCGTCCCCGTTACTGCTGCGGGGCTGCCGGCGCGACCGGAGTCACAGGCGCCACTGGCGCCACCGACATGGCCGGCAGCACCGGCTTGATGGCGGCCAGGCGGCGCATGATCTGCTGGACCAGGTCGTTGCGCATGTCGCGGTACAGCGCCGCCTCCTCGGTTTCCTTGGCCAGTACCTGCGACTCGTCGAAGGTGATCGGACGCACCAGGCTGATGGTCGTCGGTGCCAGCAACTGGTTGCCCGCCTTGTCCACGACGCGGAAATTGATCGAATAGCCAAGTTGATACTCTTGTACGCGGCCATTTTTGTTCAGCGACAAAATGGTCTTGGTACGATTCCTCTCCGGGTCGGTGAGCACTTCAAGGACAGCGTCGGCGCCATCCTTGGTGTCGACCACCTCCGTGCTGCCAATGGCGCGGATATAGCGCTTCAGGCCGATCGCCAGCGGCGATGTCTCGGGCAAGCCGATGTACATCGTCGCGAACGGCAGCATGAAACTGCCGTTCGAACCGCGCAAATGAAAGCCGCAGGCCGACAGCAGGACGGTCAGGCCCAACGCCAGCACGGCGCGGCGGCCCAACAGCGATACTTGAGAGGAGGTCGTCATGATTACACCACGATGCTGATTAACTTGCCTGGCACGACGATGATCTTCTTCGGCGTGGTCTCGACGTACTTTTGCACACTTTCGCACGCCAGCGCAGCCGCTTCGATGCTGGCCTTGTCAGCATCCTTGGACACCGTGATCGAGCCGCGCAACTTGCCATTCACCTGGATCATCATCTCGATCTCGGACTGCTCCAGCGCTTGCGGGTCGACTTGCGGCCACGGCGCGTTGAGCAGGTCGCCCTGCACGCCGGCGTAACCCAGCTCTTGCCACAGCACGTGGGTGATGTGCGGCGCGACAGGATTGAGCAGGCGCAGGAAGATGGAGAAGCCTTCGGCGATCAGGGCCTTCGACTGCGCGCTATCGTCCAACTTGGCCGATTCCAGCGTATTGAGCATCTTCATGCAGGCCGAGACCACGGTGTTGTACTGGATGCGCTTCAAGTCGTAATCGGCTTGCTGCAGCAGCTTGTGCAATTCGCGGCGCAGGTTTTTCTGCGCGTCGCCGGTGGCCGGTGCGGCGCCGCCAGCCAGTGCGGCTTGAATCGTGGCCGACTGGGCGTAGCCGAAGTTCCACACGCGGCGCAGGAAGCGGTTCGCGCCTTCGACGCCGCTGCCCGACCACTCCAGCGTCTGTTCCGGCGGCGAAGCGAACATGGTAAACAGACGGGCAGTGTCGGCGCCGTACTGCTCGATCTGCGCTTGCGGGTCGATACCGTTGTTCTTCGACTTCGACATTTTTTCCGTGCCGCCGATTTCCACCGGCTGGCCATCGGCCACCAGGATGGCGCTTTGCGGACGGCCCTTGTCATCGAGCGACAGGCGCACGTCATCCGGGTTGAACCAGGTGGTCTTGCCCACGGCATCCTTGCGGAAGTACGTTTCGTTGAGCACCATGCCTTGCGTCAGCAGATTGACGAACGGCTCGTCGAACTTGACCAGGCCGAAGTCCCGCATGATCTTGGTCCAGAAACGAGCGTACAGCAAGTGCATGACGGCGTGTTCGATGCCGCCGATGTACTGGTCCATCGGCATCCAGTAATCATTGCGCGCGTCGACCATGGCGTCGTTCGAGCCTGGCGAGGTATAGCGCATGTAATACCACGACGAATCGACGAAGGTATCCATGGTGTCCGTCTCGCGGCGCGCCGGCTTGCCGCACTGCGGGCAGTCGCACTGCAAAAAGGCTTCATATTTGTTCAGCGGATTGCCCGTGCCATCGGGCACGCAGTCTTCCGGCAGCACCACCGGCAGATCTTTTTCCGGCACCGGCACCACGCCGCAATCGGCGCAATGGATCATCGGGATCGGCGTGCCCCAGTAGCGCTGGCGCGAAATACCCCAGTCGCGCAGGCGGAACGTGGTTTTCTTTTCGCCCAGACCCAGCTCCGCCAGGTCGGCGGCCACCGCATCGACGGCGGAAGCGAAATGCAGGCCGTCATATTTGCCGGAGGCGATGCAGACGCCATCCTTGCTGCCATACGATTCCTGCCAGGCGTCCGTCGAAAATTCCTGGCCCTTGACTTCGATCACTTGCTTGATCGGCAGATTGTATTTCTTGGCAAAGCCGAAATCGCGTTCGTCGTGTGCCGGCACGCCCATCACGGCGCCATCGCCGTAGGTGATCAGGACGTAGTTGCCGACCCACACTTCCACTCGCGCGCCCGTCAACGGATGCGTAACGAACAGGCCGGTCGGCATGCCCTTCTTCTCCATCGTCGCCATGTCAGCTTCGATCACGGAACCGAGTTTGCATTCGGCGTTGAAGGCGGCCAGCGCAGGATTGGTTTGCGCGGCGTGGATGGCCAGCGGGTGCTCGGCGGCCACGGCGCAGAAGGTCACGCCCATGACGGTGTCCGGACGGGTGGTAAACACATACAGCTTGCCGTCGCCGATCAGGGCGCCATTCGCGTCCTTGATTTCATGCGGGAAGGCAAAGCGCACGCCCGTCGACTTGCCGATCCAGTTGGTCTGCATGATGCGCACGCGCTCGGGCCAGCCCGGCAGCTTGTCGTCCACATAGGCCAGCAACTCCTCCGCGTAATCGGTGATGCGCGCGTAGTACATGGGGATTTCGCGCTTTTCGATCAGCGCGCCGGAACGCCAGCCACGGCCATCGACCACTTGTTCGTTGGCCAGCACGGTCTGGTCGATCGGGTCCCAGTTCACGGTACCGGTCTTCTTGTAGATGATGCCTTTTTCCAGCATCTTCAGGAACATCCACTGGTTCCACTTGTAGTATTCGGGCTTGCAGGCGGTCATTTCGCGCGACCAGTCAATGGCCAGGCCCATCGATTCCATCTGCTGCTTCATGTGAGCGATATTCGAGTACGTCCATTGCGCGGGCGGCACGTTGTTGGCCATGGCCGCATTTTCCGCCGGCATGCCGAACGCGTCCCAGCCCATCGGCATGAGCACGTTGTAGCCGTTCATGCGCAGATAGCGGTACATCACGTCATTGATCGTATAGTTGCGCACGTGACCCATGTGCAGCTTGCCCGAAGGGTAAGGCAGCATCGAGCAGGCAAAATACTTGCCTTTTGGGAAACGCGGGTCGTGTTCGACGGCTTTATAGGCGTCGATCGCCTTCCAGTGCGATTGGGCGGCTTGTTCGACGTCGGCGGGACTATATTTATCTTGCATGATGTGCGGCCAATAGTGGATATGAACCGAGCATTATACTGGTTGTCGCCACCTGATAGCGCGGCACGCTGGCGGCCCGGGCCGGCAAATTTTGGCAGGCGCACGATTACGCTATGTCATATGCAAAAATATATATGCAACAATCTTATTCTTTACTTCAAGTCTTGCCATGATCGTCTACCAGGAATATATGCCCATTCCCGCCCTGCGGCCCTGGCTGGACTGTGTCTGGACGTGCCGCGTGCAGACGGACGCGACGCCCCTGACACACCAGGTCCTGCCGGACAATTGCATCGACATCCTGTGCCAGGACCAGCAGGATGCCAGCTTTGCCGTGGGCATGATGACGGCGCCGATTGCCGTTGTCAGCCACGGTCTCGTGCAAACGGTGGCGGCCCGCTTCAAGCCGGGCGCGGCGGCACGCTTCTTCCAGCTGCCCTTGTGCGAACTGAGCGATGGCCGCACGGGGCTGCAGCAGTTGTGGGGCCGCGAGCTGGCGGCGCGCCTGGCTGACGCGCTGTGGAGCGAGCCCTTGTCCAACGCGCAAAGAGTTTCTGTTTTACAAGATTATCTGCTGCTGCGCCTGCACACAGCGCCGCCACGACGCCAGGCCACTGCAGCCGGGCATGCCATCGCGGCCATCGAGGCGGCATCCGGCCAGGTACGCGTGGAGGGACTGGCCGCACAGTTGGGCGTGTCGCGCCAGCACCTGGCGCTGCAATTTCGCCAGCACGTCGGCATCAGCCCGAAATTGTTTGCCCGTATCTGCCGTTTTCGCGCCGCCAGCAAGGGGCTGACACACCTGGCGGGGCAGCCAGACTGGGCGCAAGTGGCCTTGCAATTCGGTTATTTCGACCAGTCGCACCTGATCCACGATTTCCAGGATTTCGCCCACACTTCGCCCGAAGCCTGGCTGACGGGCCGACGCGCGTGAGCAGCTTCCATTTTTCCAATCGCGCGGCGCGCGCCGGTGGCATGATGACGCCAGGTATTTCGCCGACTATGTCAACCAACAGGAGCAGAACATGATCAAGGGCTTGCGCACCGTCACCTATCCCGTCCCCGACCTGGACAAGGCCAAGGCCTGGTACAGCCAGGTATTTGGCACCACGCCGTATTTCGACCAGCCTTTTTATGTGGGTTTTGCCATCGGCGGCTTCGAGCTTGGGCTGCTGCCAGGCGGCGAGCCAGGCACGCAAGGCAGCGTGACCTACTGGGGCGTGGACGGCATCGAGCAAGAAGTCGAGCGCATTATCAAGCTGGGCGGCACCCTGCACCATCCGATCACGGACGTGGGCGATGGCATCCGCACGGTGGAATTGCTCGACCCGTTTGGCAACCAGATTGGCCTCATCGACAATCCCCATTTCGACACTGGCAAAGTCGCTTAAGCCGCTTCGCCCTGCAGCCATGCGCGGAATTGCTGCAAGGCCGTCTTTTCATGCGCCGTTTCGGGCGTGATCAGGTAATACGCCCGCTGGCCGCGTAGTGGGCGCTCGCATACGATGCGCAGTTCGCCACGCGCCAGTTCCGCTTCGACCAGCATGCGCGGCAGCAGGACTGCACCTTGCCCTTGCACGGCCGCCATGGCCAGCATGGAAAACAGTTCGTAGCGGGCGCCATAGTGCACCCCATCGCGCCCCTCTCCCTCGACCTGCATGGCGTCAAACCACTGGCGCCAGGCGCCCGGACGCGTACTTTGTTGCAACAAGGTCAGTTCCAGCAAGTCCTGCGGCTGCCAATGGCTGCGCGCCGCCAGCAGACGGGGACTGGCGACGGGCACGATTTCTTCATGCATGAGCAAGGTGGCGCGCGTGCCAGGCCAGCGTGCCAGCTGCTCTGGCGTGCCCGCGTACAGGGCGCCGTCGTATTCCGTATCGGCAAACATGAACGGTTTCGTATAGGCATCGATATGCACGACGATGTCGGGATGCTGTCCCGCCAGCGAGGACAGCCGTGGCATCAGCCAGCGTGTGGCAAAGGTGGGCACGGAAGCGAGCTGCAAGGCGCCGCCACCGCCCTGGCGCGCCATGGTATCGAGCGTGTCGCGCTCCAGACCATCGAGGCGCGCCGCGATCTGGCGCGCATACGCGGCGCCGGCGCTGGTCAGCAGTACGCCATGGCGCGTGCGCTGGAACAGTTGCACACCGAGAAAACTTTCCAAGGACGATATCTGCCGCGACACGGCGCTTTGCGTCAGCGACAGTTCGCGTGCCGCGTGCGTGTAGCTCTGGTGGCGGGCAGCGGCCTCGAAACAATGTAAAGCTTGCAGCATCGGAATTTTGCGTGACATGGGGCTTCCTGGCCGGTGAAAGATACCAGTATGCCGCAAGATATGCATAACAAGCATATCTGGGTGCAAAAAAATCGTTTGCGCAAGGCTAGGCAAGAACCTACCATGAGCCATATTCAATCTTGCGCCGATCACCGGCGCTCACCTGCGAGGCCTGTGATGAGCAAAACCGTATTCGACTGGAATTCCCCCCTGCTGCTGGAAGAACAACTGACGGGCGACGAACGCGCCGTGCTGGAAGCGGCCCGCGACTATTGCCAGGGCAGCCTGGTGCCGCGCGTGCTCGAATCGTTCCGCCATGGCCGCACGGATGCCGCCATCTTCCGCGAAATGGGCGAACTGGGCTTGCTGGGCACGACGATACCCGAAGAATACGGCGGCGCCGGCCTGAACTACGTCTGCTACGGCCTGGCCGCGCGCGAAGTCGAGCGCGTCGATTCGGGCTACCGCTCGATGATGAGCGTGCAATCGTCGCTGGTGATGGTGCCAATCAATGCCTTCGGCAACGAAGAAACGAAACAGAAATACCTGCCGAAACTGGCAACGGGCGAATTCATCGGCTGCTTCGGCTTGACAGAACCGAACCACGGCTCCGATCCTGGCAGCATGGTCACGCGCGCGCGCAAAGTGCCGGGTGGCTACAGCCTGTCCGGCGCCAAGATGTGGATCACCAACAGCCCCATCGCCGATGTGTTCGTCGTCTGGGCCAAGGACGATGAAGGCGCGATCCGCGGTTTCGTGCTGGAAAAAGGCTGGAAAGGCCTGTCGGCGCCGGAAATCCATGGCAAGGTCGGCTTGCGCACCAGCATCACCGGTGAAATCGTCATGGATGAAGTATTTTGCCCGGAAGAAAATGCCTTCCCCGACGTGCGCGGCTTGAAAGGCCCGTTCACATGCCTGAACAGCGCCCGCTACGGCATCGCCTGGGGCGCACTGGGCGCGGCCGAAGACTGCTACCTGAAAGCGCGCCAATACACGATGGACCGCCAGCAATTCGGCCGCCCTCTTGCTGCGAATCAATTGGTGCAAAAGAAACTGGCGGATATGCTGACGGAAATCACCATGGGCTTGCAGGGCTGCTTGCGCCTGGGCCGCATGAAGGATGAGGGTTCGGCCGCAGTGGAAATCACGTCTATCATGAAACGCAACAGCTGCGGCAAGGCGCTCGATATTGCCCGCATGGCGCGCGACATGATGGGCGGCAACGGCATTTCCGACGAGTTCGGCGTCATCCGCCACCTGGTCAACCTGGAAGTGGTCAACACCTATGAAGGTACGCACGATGTGCACGCGCTGATCATCGGCCGCGCCATCACCGGCATCGCCGCCTTCAACTAATGGACGCCTTGGCTTCCACCCTCGCCTCCACCTTGCGGCCCGCGCCGCTGACCGGTTTGCGCGTGCTGGACCTGTCGCGCGTGCTGGCCGGCCCGTGGGCCGGGCAATTGCTGGCAGACCTGGGCGCCGACGTGGTCAAGGTTGAACAGCCGGGCCGCGGCGACGACACGCGCTCGTGGGGACCGCCCTACCTGAAAGATGAAGACGGACGCGATACGGCCGAGGCCGCCTACTTCCAGTGCGCCAACCGTAACAAGCGCTCGCTGTGCATCGACCTGGCCGCCCCTGAAGGCCAGGCGCTGGTGCGCCAGTTGGCAGCCGAAGCAGATGTCTTGCTGGAAAATTTCAAATTGGGTGGCTTGAAACAATATGGCCTCGATGCGGCCAGTTTGCTGGCACTCAACCCGCGCCTCGTGTACTGCTCCATCACGGGCTTTGGCCAGGATGGACCATACGCGGCGCGCGCCGGCTATGACTTCCTGATCCAGGGTATGGGCGGCCTGATGAGCATCACGGGCGTGCCCGATGGCCAGCCTGGCGCCGGGCCGCAAAAAGTGGGCGTGGCGCAAACGGACATCATGACAGGCCTGTATGCCACCATCGCCGTGCAAGCGGCGCTGGCCGAACGCGAACGCTCGGGGCTGGGCCAGCATATCGACCTGGCCTTGCTGGACGTGCAAGTGGCGGCGCTGGGCAACCAGGCAGCCAATTACCTGTGCGGCGGCAAGGTACCCCAGCGCATGGGCAATGCGCATCCAAACATTGTTCCATATCAAGACTTTCCCACGGCCGATGGCGACATGATTTTGGCGATCGGCAACGACGGACAGTTTTCCCGCTTCTGCACCGTCGCCGGCCACCCGGAATGGGCGCAGGACGAGCGTTTCATGACCAATCCGCAGCGCGTGGCGCACCGGGCGGTCTTGATCCCCTTGATGCGCCAGACCACCGTGATGCGTACGACGGCCGAGTGGATCAGCGCCTTCGAGGCGCAAGCCGTGCCGTGCGGTCCCGTCAACCGCATCGACCAGGTCTTTGCTGACCCGCAAGTGCTTGCGCGTGGCTTGAAAGTGGAGATGCCGCATCCGACGGCGGGCACGGTGGCGCTGGTGGCCAACCCCGTGCGCCTGTCCGCCTCCCCGGTGCAGTACCGCTTGCCGCCGCCGTTGCTGGGGCAGCATACGCAGGAGGTATTGCAACAGTGGCTGGGATTGGAGAGTGCGGAGATTGACGGCTTGCGCGAGCGCAAGGTGGTGTAAATGTTGGTCGTCTGGACGTAGGTCGGATTAGCGCTTGCGCGCAATCCGACTTGCACAGCCAACAATGTTGTCGGATTACGGCCCGCAGGGCCTAATCCGACCTACGATTCTATTCACTTGAGTACCAGTTTCAGCGCCGGCTTCTCGCCATAGTCTTCATAGCGCTCGTTGATGCCGGCGATGCAAAACGTGATTTCTTCCAGCAAGTCCGGCGCCTGCGCCTTCATTGCCTCCGCGTCTTGCACGACAATTTCCAGCACCTCGTTTGGCTTCAGGCGGAACTGCGTCATGTTTTCGTCGTCGCGCAGATAGCTGAGGCAATCGACCCAGGCATCCATGTTGTTGCCGTAGAACGCGGGGAAACCGAACGCTGGCACGCATTGCGCGTGAAAGCTCGCTTCGTCGGAGATGTCTTTTCCATTCAGGATGGCAGTGGCCATGGTCTTCCTCAGTTCTTCAGCGACAGCACATCCTGCATGTCGAACAGGCCGGTCGGCTTGTCGGCCAGGAAACGCGCGGCGCGCAGGGCGCCGTGGGCGTAGGTGACGCGACTGCTCGACTTGTGGCTGATCTCGATGCGCTCGCCGATGCCGGCAAACAGCACCGTATGGTCGCCCACGATATCGCCGCCGCGGATGGTGGCAAAACCGATGGTCGACGGGTCGCGTTCGCCCGTCACGCCTTCGCGGCCGTACACGGCGCATTCCTTCAAGTCGCGCCCCAGGGCGCCGGCCACTACTTCACCCATTTGCAGGGCCGTGCCCGAAGGCGCATCGACCTTGAAGCGGTGATGTGCTTCGATGATTTCAATGTCGTAGCCTTCGGACAGGCTTTTCGCCGCCAGTTCCAGCAACTTCATGGTGACATTCACGCCCACGCTCATGTTTGGCGCGAACATGATGGCCGTCTTTTCGGCAGCGGCGGCAATCGCCGCCTTGCCCGCATCATCAAAACCGGTAGTGCCGATGATCATCTTGATGCCGTGCTCGGCGCAATACGCCAGATGCTGCAAAGTGCCTTCGGGACGCGTAAAGTCGATCAGGTAATCGGCGCCGGCCAGGCCGGCGTCCAGGCTTGACTCGATCAGCACGCCGGCAGGCTTGCCCAGGAAGGCGGCGGCGTCCTGGCCCACGGATGGCGAGCCAACGCGGTCGAGCGCGCCAGCGAGCACAGCGTCGGGGGCATTGCTGACGGCCTCGATCAGGATATGGCCCATGCGGCCACTGGCGCCAGCGATGGCGATTTTCAGTTCAGTCATTTTATTCTCTTACAGCAACTTATTTGGTGGGTTCGGCAGCAGGTGCAGGCTCGGCGGCAGGCGCCGTTGCGGGTGCAACGTCAGGTTTGCTCACCGGAATGGCAGGAGCGGCATCGGCCGGCACCGGCACGGCGCTCGGCGCCACGGGCGATGGGACGGCGGCGGCAGGCACGTCGGCCTTGGCGACCTTGGCGAACGGCGACGGACCGGCGATACGGTTGATGTATTCTTTCTCGGTCGGCAGATTGCCGCCTTCGAAACGTGCAACCTTGCCTTCTTTATCAAAGAACACGACCACGCGGCTGCTGGTGGTTTCGCCACTGCCCCGTGCCAGTCGGAATGGATAATCCCAACGGTCAGCATGGAAAATATCGGTCAGCAGGGAGGTGCCGAGGACGAAACGCACTTGTTCGCGCGTCATGCCCACTTTCAACTGGGCCAGCATCTCTTCGGAGACAAAGTTGCCTTGTTGAATGTCAGGACGATACGGCGAGAAAAACCACATGAATTTCTGCAGCGGCGTAATGGTGGTCGTTTGTGCGCCCTGTTCGGGGACCACTTCCTTGCCTTCTTTTTGGCTGGCTGCCGGCTTTTCGCCAAGGATGCCGCGGCTGGCGCAGCCGGACATGGCGAGCGCGACACAGACCATGCCTGCCATGACTGGTGCTCGAAATGAAATACGGTGCCAGAGAGATGGCAATACAGCCGGTGTTACGCGCATAAATGACCTCAATTGGATGAACAAAACGCCAGGAGTGACCGGCCTGCCAAAAAATGCATATTTTGGCACTCCCCGACAAAACGCTATATGATAAAGCACCTGACCCACATACGAGCAACAAACATGAGTAACAATCCTAGTGATCTCAAGGCAAGCGGCCTGAAAGCCACCCTGCCACGCCTGAAGATACTCGATATCTTCCAGAGTAGCCCGGTACGCCACCTGACAGCAGAAGACGTCTATAAAATTCTGCTGGCCGACAATATGGATGTCGGCTTGGCAACTGTCTACCGTGTCCTGACGCAGTTTGAACAGGCTGGCTTGCTCAACCGCAACCATTTTGAAACCGGCAAGGCAATTTTCGAACTCAACGAAGGTTCCCACCACGACCACCTGGTGTGCCTCGACTGTGGCCGGGTCGAAGAATTCTTCGACGAAGACATCGAAATCCGCCAGCAAAAAGTGGCTGAAGAGCGCGGCTTCAAGATCGCCGAACACGCCTTGGCAATCTACGGCAACTGCATCAAGACGGCTTGCCCGCATAAAACAGCCTGACGCTTGCCGGCCGCTCCTACGGGGCGGCTGGCGCAGCATTGAGCTGCATCAATGATGACTGAGCGCGCTCGACAGTAATTTAGCCGTAATATCGACGATAGGAATGACGCGCTCATACGCCATGCGCGTCGGTCCTATCACCCCCAAGGTTCCCACGATCTTGCCGTTGACTTCATACGGCGCCGTCACCACGCTCATCTCATCCATCGGCACCAGGTTCGATTCGCCGCCGATGAAAATCTGCACGCCCGTCGCCTTGCTCGACACGTCGAGCAACTGCATCAAGCCCGTTTTTTGCTCGAACATGTCGAACATCTGGCGCAGCGAATGCATATTCGATGACAGATCGCTCACGCTGAGCAAGTTGCGCTCGCCGGAAATCACCATGTCGTCGCTATGGTCGGCCATCGCTTCGCTGCCCGCTTCCACGGCCGCCTGCATCAGGCTGCCCATATCGTCGCGCAGCTGGCGCAATTCGCCCTGCAGGCGCACGCGCACGGCGTCGAATGACAGGCCGCCATAATTCTGGTTGATGTAATTGGCCGATTGGATCAATTGCGCCGGCGTGTAGTCGGCCTCCGTCAGCAGCAAGCGGTTCTGCACGTCACCGCCCGGGGCAACGATGACGAGCAGGATGCGCTTTTCGGACAGGCGCAGGAATTCAATTTGCTGGAACACGGATTCCCGGCGCGGACTGAGCACGACGCCGGCAAACTGCGACAGCGACGACAGCATTTGCGCCGCGTTGGCGATGGTTTTCTGCGGCTGCGGCGTCTGCAGGCGCATGCGCGACTCCACCAGGTGCTCGTCCAGATGCCGGACAGTCAGCAAGGTGTCGACAAAGATGCGGTAGCCGCGTGGCGTGGGTATGCGTCCAGCCGAGGTATGGGGGCTGGACACATAACCGAGCTCTTCCAGATCGGCCATGATGTTGCGGATCGTGGCCGGCGACAAATCCAGGCCGGAAATTTTCGACAAGGCGCGCGAACCGACCGGCAGGCCGTCGGCGATATAGCGCTCGACCAGGGCTTTCAGCAGTGTTTGGGCACGTGTATCGAGTTGCATGGTGTAATTAGTTGGACAAATTTTCTATTAAATAAGTAGCAAGACAAGTAGCAGTATAAATAGCAAAAACAGCGGCCAGACGCGCATCCCCGGCGCCTGACAGCTCCTATTATGCACGTTCGCCCGTCCGGCGGCGATCAATCTTCCAGTTGCCCCTGCAGCCACAGCAGCAACTCGTCAAAGTTGGCGCAGATGGCGTCGGGCTGCACGCCGGCGGCCAGGTGGGCGTCGCTGCCCTTGCGGTTCATCCAGACGGCACGCATGCCCGCCCCTTGCGCTCCCGTCACGTCGAAATACAGGTCATCCCCCACATACACGGCTTCGTGCGGGGCCACCTGCAGCGCGGCGCACGCAGCCAGGAAGATGCTGGCATCGGGCTTTGCCACGCCAAAGTCGCTGGCGGCGATGGATACCTTGAAATGCTGCGCCAGGCCGATAATGTCAAGGTCCGCATTGCCATTCGAGATGGAGCCGACCAGCATGCGCTGGCGCATCCAGGCCAGGCCAGGCAAGACGTCGTCATACGGCTGGACGCGGTTGCGCGCGGCCAGGAAGTGCACGATGGCCTGCTCGACCAGGGCGGCATCCTCGCCAGCGGTCTCGAAAGCGGCCAGCAGGCCGGCGCGCCGCAACTCGATCAGGTTGCCATGGAAATGCGGTTGCTCCTTGAGCATGGCCAGACGGTGCTGGCGCAGCACCTCGATGGAAAACTGCTGCGCCACCCTGGGCGCATGCGTGGCCAGCCAGTCGTGCAGCAGGGTTTCGGCGGCGGCAATCACGGGCGCGATGGGCCACAAGGTATCGTCGAGATCGAACAGGATGGCCTTGGGCGGCACGGCGGGTTTTACTGGGGTAAGGGACATGGGACTCACAGTGGATGCCGCGCCACGATGCGCAGGCTGCATCTATTGTCGCACCGATCGGCGCCGCCGACATGGCGGTGCCACCGTAAAATGGGGCCGGGCCGGCGCTTCCCGGCGAAAAATTGTTACAGGGTGATACAAGGCAAGATCATTCGGCTTGCCAGATAGACTAAAATAGGCGCCATTCCAATGCGGCGCCAGCGTCCGCGTTGCGCTACCCAACCTAATTCGTTTTGGAGAATGTATGAAAAATTTGTACCTGCGCTCGATGCTGGCGGCGGCTTGCGCCGTCACACTGGCAGCCTGCGGCGGCAGCGGCGGCAACCTGTATCTGCAAGGCGCAGTCACCGGCCTGGCCAAAGATGGACTGATTCTGCTGAATGATGGCGAAAAATTACCTATTTCTGCGAACCAGCCCAGCTTTGTTTTCACCAAGCTGATCAAGACCGATGACCGCTACGAAATCAGCATCTTGCAGCAGCCTAAGGGCGCCGTTTGCACTGTGAACAACGGCACCGGCAAGGCAACAAGCTATTCCGTGAGTACGGCCTCTGTCAGCTGCATTACCAACACCTACCCGTTGAGCGGTACGATCACGGGCCTGACCGCTGGTGGCTTGCGCCTGGTGATGGGCCCTAACGGCACCAGCCCACTGGCTGGCACCACCTCCTACAAATTCGATTCGGTACCTGACGGCGCCCCATACAGTATTTCCGTACTGACTCAGCCAACGGGCTTGAAGTGCCGCTTCCAGGGCTCCGCCAGTGCCGACGGCAGCGATACGGTCGGCACGATGGGCTCTGCCGCCACGACCGCGGCCACACTTGACTGCACGCCGCAGTAATCCTTGCGATCCGTCACCTATTTTTGGAGAAATACATGAAGTTATCCTGCCTGCGCCCACTCGCCGCGCTGCTGCTGACCCTGGGACTGGCCGCTTGCGGCGGCAAGGCCTCGTATGATGTCAGCGGCACCGTCAGCAACTTGAACAACAATGGTCTGATCCTGACCAACGGCGGGGAGGACCTCCCGGTTGCCGCCGGCCAGACCTCGTTCACCTTTAAAAAGCGTATCGACTATGGCACCGCCTACAACATCGACTTCAAGCATCAACCAGACCATATGACTTGCGGCATCATTGGTGGTACCGGAACGGCTGGCCATTACATCAGCATCAGCGCCGCTGTTTCTTGTTCGCAAAACACGTATAGCGTGGGCGGCACGATTTCCGGCCTGACGGTAGACAGCTTGGTGCTGATTAACGGCAATGTAACGACTACGGTGGCCAAGGATGCCAAGACCTTTGTCATGGCCGGCCCTGTCGCCGATGGCTCTACCTATAACGTCAGCGTCTCCAGCCAGCCGAAGGGCCTGCTGTGCGTCGTACAGCCTGGCACAGGTGCTGGCACCATGGGCAGCGCCAACATCACCACCGTGCAGATCGCTTGCACTCCGGCCGCTGCAAGCTAAGCAAGTCTTCCTGGCAGCCGGACCGCGACTGCCAGGAAGAGATATCATTAAAACTTATAGTTGATATTCCAAAGATAAATTGGAGTTATATGTGGCGATGCAGCATAATGCATCTGTCTCCTCCAACTCTTCCAAGAATTGGATTTAGCCCGCTTTTACCAGCGGGCTTTTTTTTGCCCAAAATTCCTCAGGCCGCAGGCGTTGGCACACCAGGCTGCAGCATCTGCACGATGCTGGAAAAATCCTGCTGCGCATAACCGGCTTGCGCATGCATCTGGTACAGCTGGCGCACCAGGCCGCCCAGTGGCGTAGGGGCGTTTGCCGACAAGGCCGATTGCTGCGCCAGGCCCAGGTCTTTCAGCATCAGCGCCGTGCCGAAGCCGCCAGTGTAATTGCGCGAAGCAGGCGAGCCGTCCATGACGCCGGGCCACGGGTTATACACTTCCAGGGTCCAGTTGCGGCCCGAACTCTTGGCCATGATGTCGGACAACACTTTCGGGTCAAGACCATGCGCCACGCCCAGGTTCAGCGCCTCGGCCGTACCGGCCATCAAGATGCCCAGCAGCATGTTGTTGCAAATCTTCGCCACCTGACCCGCCCCCGCTTCACCCGCATGGAAAATATTCTTGCCCATCTTTTCCAGCAGGGGCCGTGCCTGCTGCAAGGCCGCTACGCTACCGCCGACGATAAACGTCAGGGTGCCGGCCGCCGCGCCCGCCGTGCCGCCCGAGACGGGCGCATCGATCATGGCAAAGCCCCGCTCGCTGGCCGCCTGCGCCACTTGCCGCGCCACATCAGCGGCGATGGTGCTGCAATCGATGAACAGGGCACCGGACTTGGCCGAATCGAGTACGCCCCCTGCCGCCAGGTACAGTTCCTGCACGTGCTTGTTGGCTGGCAGCATGGTGATGACGGCGTCGGCCGTCTGCACGGCCGCGCTGGCGGACGCGGCCGCCGTGGCGCCCGCCTCGACCAGGGACGCCACTGCCGCCGGCGCCAGGTCGAACACGGAGACGTGGAAGCCGGCGGCCACCAGGTTGCGGGCCATCGGCGCACCCATGTTGCCCAGGCCGATGAAAGCGATATGTTGCATATATGTCTCCTGTAGCACCTAAAAAAGCCCATGGCGTTGTTGCCTTGCCTAGTCGTACTGGTCGTACTGCCTTCGGCAAGGCGCCTAGCCCTGAGCATTTTTATGCACTACTAAAATGTTTAAATGGATAGGTCGCGCAAAGGATGGTTTTCCCACGGCGCCGCGAAATACTCGTCCAGATACGTGTCGCTGACCTCGGCCAAACTGGCCGGCTGCCATTGCGGCGCATTGTCCTTGTCTATCAGCAAGGCGCGCACGCCTTCGCTGAAGTCTGCGTGGGCGCAGCATTGCACGGCAACAATAAGCTCCAGCTGGAACACTTGCGCCAGGCTCAGGTGCCGCGTGCGTTCGCGCATGGCCCACACCAGGGAGGCCGAACTGGGCGCGCCCTTGGCCAGTGCATGGGCCGCCTTTTGCAGCCAGGCTGATTCACCGTCATAGGCGGCTATGGCGGCCACCACTTCGGGCAAGGTGGGCGCTTGCGTCAGCGCGGCGATAGCGTCGAAGTTGGCGCGCACTTCGGAGGCGGGCAACATGGACGTTGGCGCCGAGAAGCCGCTCAGCAAGCGGCTCAGCTGCTGATGATTGGCCTGAGGGCTCGCTTGCCATTGCCCCAGCGCCAGCGCGTCAAGCACCATGGCGCGCTCTTCCTGGCGCAGGGCATAGTCGCCCAGGCCCGTGAACAGGGCATCGGCTGCGTTCATGGGCGCGCCCGTCAAGCCCAGGAACAGGCCGCTGCGCCCCGGCATGCGGCCCAGGAACCAGCTGCCGCCCACGTCGGGGAACAGGCCAATCGTAATTTCCGGCATGGCGATGCGCGTGCTTTCCGTCACCACGCGGTGGCTGGCGCCGGCCATCAGGCCCAGGCCGCCACCCATGACGATGCCGCCGCCCCACACCAGCAGCGGTTTCACATACGTATGGATGCGGTGGTCGAGCCGATATTCCTCGGCAAAGAAGGCCAGCGCCTGCGGATTCGGCACGACACCCGGTTGCTCGGCCACGGCCGAACGCAGGCTGCGCACGTCGCCGCCCGCGCAAAATGCCTTGTCGGTCGACGATTGCAGCACCACGCAGGCGATGGCCGCGTCACTGGCCCAGCGCACCAGGGCGCCATCGATGGCGCGTATCATGTCCAGCGTCAGCGCGTGCAAGGACTTTGGCGCATCGAGGGTAATGACGCCCAGCTTCATGCCGCCGGGACAGTCGCGCTCCTCGATCTTCAGGGTATCAAGCAGTATTTCAGCCATTTTTTCAACCATTCTTCCACTCCGCCGGACGTTTTTCCAGGAACGCTTGCACGCCCTCCTTCTGGTCTTGCGTATCGAACAGGCCCAGGAACAGGGTGCGTTCATCGGGCAAGGAATTGACCAGCGGATGGCTGCGCGCGCCCTGGATCAGGGTTTTGCATGCCGTCACGCTGCTGGGGCTCTGGCGCGCCACCTTGGCGGCCAGGGCCAGCGCCGTGGCGGCAGCCTTGCCGGTTGGTACGACTTCCTCGACCAGGCCGATGGCCAGGGCCTTGGCCGCATCGACTCTTTCACCGCACAAAATCATGCGCTTGGCCCAGCCTTCGCCCACCAGCCACGGCAAATGCTGCGTGCCACCCGCGCACGGCAGCAAGCCGACGGACGCTTCCGGCAAGGCCATCTGCGCGTGTTCCTCGGCAATGCGAATGTCGCAAGCGAGTGCGCATTCGAGCCCGCCGCCCATGGCATAACCATTGATGGCGGCAATGCTGACGCCGCGAAACGCGGACAGCGCCTCGAAAGCCTCGCCAAACGCGGCAGCCATGGCAAAAGCCGTGTCCTTGTTGCCATCGGCAAACACTTTCAGGTCGGCGCCGGCCGAGAAGAACTTGGCGCCGCCGCCCGTGATCACCAGCGCATACACGTCCGGGTCGGCATTCAGGTCGGCCACCAGCTGGGTCAGCGCGTTCAGGCTGGCCAGGGTCCACGTGTGGGCAGGCGGGTTGTCGAGGGTCACCAGGGCCGTATGGCCACGGCGCTCAAACAACAAATTGGTATAGACTTTGCTCATCGTAAGGTCTCCGTGGCGCCGTCTTTCAGAATCGCTCGCGCGACGATCAGGCGCATGATTTCATTCGTCCCTTCCAGGATCTGGTGCACCCGCGTGTCGCGCACGTGGCGCTCGAGCGGATACTCGCGGATGTAGCCGTAGCCGCCATGCAATTGCAGCGCGTCGTTGGCGACATTAAAGCCCACATCCGTGGCGAAACGTTTTGCCATGGCGCAATACGCAGTAGCATCCGGGCTTTCCTGGTCCAGTTTCCAGGCTGCCAGGCGCACCATCTGGCGCGCCGCCACCAGTTCCGTCAGCATATCGGCCAGCTTGAATTGCAGCGCCTGGAATTGCGCCAGCTCGCGGCCGAACTGCGTGCGCTCCTTCATGTACGCCTGCGCGCGCGTGAGAGCAGCCTGCGCCGTGCCCACCGAGCACACAGCGATATTGATGCGCCCGCCATCGATGCCCTTCATGGCAATGGCAAAGCCTTCGCCTTCCGCCCCCAGCAAGTTAGCAACCGGTACCTTGACCTGGTCGAAACTGATGATGCGCGTGGGCTGGCTGTTCCAGCCCATCTTTTCTTCCTTCTTGCCGTACACGATGCCGGGCAAGTTCGCCGGTACGGCAAAGGCGGAAATGCCCGCCGCGCCCTCGCTGCCCGTGCGCGCCATGACGATCAGCATGTCCGTCTGGCCCGCGCCCGAGATAAACGCTTTCGTGCCGTCGAGGACGTAGAAATCGCCATCCCTGACAGCCTTGGTGCGCAGGGAGGCCGCATCGGAACCCGACTGCGGTTCCGTCAGGCAATAGCTGGCCAACTTCTGGCCGGCGGCAAGGGCAGGCACCCACTCGTCGCACAGGGCTTCCTGCCCCCAGCGCGACAGCATCCAGGTGGCCATGTTGTGGATGGTGATGTAGGCCGTGGTCGAGGTGCAACCTCCCGCCAGCTCTTCAAACACGATGGCCGCATCCTGGCGGCTCAAACCCAGGCCGCCCCAGCGCTGCGGCGTGTACAGGCCGCAAAAGCCCATCTCGCCCGCCTTGGCAATCGTTTCCACGGGAAAGATCGATTCCGCATCCCAGTGTGCCGCGTGCGGCGCCAGTTCGCCTTCGGCAAACGCGCGCGCCGCCTGCTGGAACTCGCGCTGCTCGTCGCTCAATTCAAAGTCCATGGCAGCTCCTTACTTGAGGCTGATGGTGGTGTTGACCTTGCCCACCGACGCCGCATCCGTGAACCAGCGCTGGGTAATCGTTTGCGTCTGCGTGTAGAACAGCACGACCTGCTTGCCGAACGGACCCAGATCGCCCAGTTTCGAGCCGCGCGAACCCGTAAAGCTGAACAGCGGGACGGGCACGGGAATGGGCACGTTGATGCCAACCTGGCCCACGTCGATTTCTTCCTGGAAATAGCGTGCGGCCGCGCCGCTCTGCGTGAACAGCGCCGTGCCATTGCCGTTCGGGTTCGCGTTCACCAGGGCGATGGCTTCGTCCAGCGTATCGACTTCGACGACGATCAGGACGGGGCCAAAGATTTCCTGGTCATACACGACCATGCCTGGTTTCACGCCGGACAAAATCGTCGGTCCGACGAAGTTGCCGTTCGGATAGCCATCCACCTTCACATCGCGGCCATCGAGGGTCAGCACGGCGCCCTGTTCGATGCCCTTGGCGACCAGGCTGAACACGCGCTCTTTTGCCGCGCACGAAATCACGGGGCCCAGGTCGGGATTGTCCTTGCCCGCACCCACCGTCAGGGTCTGCGCCTTGGCGGACAGTTCCGGCAGCCACTCGCGCGCCGCGCCCACCAGCACGGCGACAGAGGCGGCCATGCAGCGCTGGCCGGCCGCGCCGAAACCTGCGCCCAGCAACTGGTTCAGGGTCTGCTCTTTATTTGCGTCCGGCAAGACGACAGCGTGGTTCTTGGCGCCCATCATGCATTGCGCGCGCTTGCCGTTCAGGCTGGCGCGCTGGTACACATGCGTGCCCACCTTGCTCGATCCCACGAACGAAATCGCCTTGATGTCCGGGTGGTCGCACAGGGCGTTGACCACGTCTTCGCCGCCGTGGATCACGTTCAGCACGCCGGCCGGGATACCTGCCTGCAAGGCCAGGCGCACGAGTTTTTCCGTCACCAGCGGATCTTGCTCCGATGGTTTCAGCACGAATGTATTGCCGCAGGCAATCGCCATCGGAAACATCCACAGGGGGATCATGGCGGGGAAATTGAATGGGGTGATACCGGCGCACACGCCCAGCGGCTGCATCACGCTGTAGGTATCGACGCCACCGGCCACGTTTTGCGCATATTCGCCCATCTGCAGGGTGCCGATATTGGCGGCGTGCTCGACCACTTCCAGGCCACGGAAGACATCGCCTTCCGCGTCGAGCAGGGTCTTGCCCTGTTCCATGGTCAAGGTCGCCGCCAGGTCGGCCATGTTTTCGCGGATCAGCTGCTGCAATTTCAGGAAAATGCGCGCGCGCGCGCCGATGGGCGTCTTGCGCCAGGTTTTGAAGGCGCGCTGGGCCGAGGCGATCGCGGCGTTGACTTCGTCCGGCGTGGCGAACGGTACTTTGGCCAATACTTCCTGGGTGGCGGGGTTGACGACATCGCGCCAGATGGTGGTTTGGGATTCAACCCACTCGCCGTTGATCAAGAGGGGAACGGTCGGAATTGCGTTTTGCGTGGTCACTCGGTGTCTCCTGGTGTGGGTATATGTCTGTTTGCATTATTCGCACAATCGCCGCCGCGAACAAGGCGTGAAAATGCGAGATAATGCAAAGCTGAATCTGTTAATCTGCAAATATTGTAAATTTGCAGATTCCACAATCCGGGAAAGAGGAAACGCGATGGCGAAGGTTTTCATGGGCGTGCGCCTGCAGCGGCTGCGCGAAGAACGGCGCATGACGCAGGTGGCGCTGGCCAAGGCCCTGGGCATCTCGCCCAGCTATCTGAACCAGATGGAACGCAACCAGCGCCCGCTGACGGTGCCGATTCTGTTGCGCATCGGCACGGTACTGGGGGTTGATCCGCAAATCTTTTCCGAACACGACAGCGCCAGCCTGGTAGCAGATGTACGCGACGTGTTCGGCGAATTGCCCGACGCACCGCCCACCTCGATGGCCGAGCTCAAAATGCTGGTGGAAAACATGCCGGAACTGGCCCGTTCCATCCTGCTGCTGCAGCGGCGCTACCGGGTGATGGCGGAGCGGGCCGACACGCTGGCCGCGCGCCTTGATGACGGCAGCCGCGGCGCCAGCTCGGCGGCGCCCTCCACGGACGAGGAAGTGCGCGAGTACCTGAACCGGCGGCAAAACTATATCGATGAACTGGACCGGGCGGCGGAGCTGGTGGCGGGCGAACTTGACCCGCAGCTGCGCACGCTCGACGCGCTGCAAAGCCGGCTACTGGAGCGTCACGGTATCCAGGTGCAACTCTCCGATGGCGATGCGGGCATGGTGCGCAAGCACCGCTTTGATGCACAACAACATATCCTGTGGTTGCCCGACACCTTGACGGGCGGCCAGCGCGCCTTCCAGATGGCGGCGCAGATCAGCCTGCTCGAGCACAGTGACCTGATCGACGCCCTGGTGCTGGCGGCGGGACTTTCCGGCGCGGCTGCGCAAACGAGCGCGCGCCTGGCATTCTCCAATTATTTCGCGGGCGCCCTGTTGATGCCCTACCAGCGCTTCCTGCAGGCGGCGGAAACGCGCGCCTACGATATCGAGCGTCTGGCGCACCAGTTCGGCGTGGGTTTCGAAGCCGTGTGCCACCGTTTGAGCACCATGCAGCGCCCCGATGCGGCGGGATTGCCGTTTTTCTTTGTTCGTGTTGACCGCGCGGGCAATGTCTCGAAGCGCCAGTCGGCCACGGACTTCCATTTTTCAAGGGTGGGCGGTACTTGCCCGCTATGGATCGTGTATGACGCCTTCAGCCATCCGGGCCAGGTGCTGACGCAAGTGGCCAGCATGCCCGACGGCTGCACCTATCTGTGGATCGCGCGCCAGGTGAGTACGGCCTCGCCGGGCTTCCGCGCGCCAGGCAAGACCTTTGCCGTGGCGCTGGGTTGCGACATCTCGCAGGCGCACCGCTTGATTTACTCAAAGGGACTCGATTTGCACGACCCGAGCAGCGCCACGCCCATCGGCACGGGCTGCAAGGTGTGCGAGCGGCAGGCGTGCCCGCAGCGGGCGTTTCCGTCCCTGCTGCTGCCGCCACCCGTTTCGGCCTAGGAGGCGTCGACCACGCGCGCCCGCAGCGCGTCGAACTCGCGCGTAAATTCCGCGCGCCAGTCGCTCCGCGTGGTCTCGGCTATCCAGGCCGCATCCAGGCCATTCAGCATGAAGCCGCGCATGTCGTCCAGGCTGAAGCCGAACTCGCGCATCATCATCCAGGCGCCCGTCGGCGTCACGTGGTGCAGGGTCGGGTCGTCCGTGTTCGGATGCAGTTTCAGGCCCAGTTTGGCCATGGCGCGGATCGGGTGGTCGAGCGCCCAGCGCTCGGGCGCCAGGGTGCGCAGGTAATACGAATTGGTGGGCACCACGGTAAACACCAGGCCCCGTTCCACGCAGCGCTGCGCCAGTTGAGGATTATCGACAATCGTGTAGCCGTGGTCGACCCGATCCACCTGCAATTGCTCGATGGCCGTCTCCACGTTCATCCACGGCATGCCGAATTCGCCCGCATGCGCCGTGCATTTGAAACCCGCCTCGCGCGCGGCGCGGTAGGCTTCGATGAACAGTTCGGGCGGACGGTCGTTTTCGCGGTAGTCGATGCCGATGCCGATCACTTCCGGCGCGCGGTGGGCCTTCATCCATTCCACCATCTGCACAGCTTCGGCGGGAGCGGCTTCGCGGTCGATGCTGGGGATCAAACGGCCGATCACGCCAAAATCACGCTGCGCGTCGCGGATGGCCGCTACAATGGCGTCTTGCGCCGCGTCATAGCGAATGCCCGAGACGCGCACGGTGCCGGTCGGGTTCCAGAAAAACTCCGCATAGCGCACGCCGTGGCCATGCACGTCTTCCAGGTATTCGTAGGCGAGGCAGTACAGGTCAGTCGGCGAGACGATCAGGTGTGCGTCCAGAGCGCGCAGCACGCGCAGCACGCCGACGGGCTTGTCACCGCGCGTATAGAACGCGTCGATTTCCTCGGGGGTGACGACATTGCCCGTTTTGGCGGCCAGCGCGCGGAAAGTAGCCTGGCGCACCGTGCCGAACAGGTGGCAATGCAGCTCCACCTTCGGCATGGCGCGTAAAAACTGTTCGATGCTCAGGGCTGGCAGGGTGTCGGCAGAGTTACTCATGAAGCTCGCTTCGTTAGTGGGAAAAAGGTCAAACGAGAATGGCGGCCAGGCGGCGCATCAGGCGCTCGATGGCGACCGGGCCATCGGCCAGCATCGCCACCTGCGTGTTGACGGGCGCACGGCGTGGCACGCGGAATTCGCACACCGTCATGCCGCGCGTCAGTTCGCCCGTCAATTCGATAGCCACGTGGGCCGGCTGAAACTGGAACAGCTGCGGCGCTTCCAAGTACAGGGCCACCACCGGGTCGTACATGGGCATGGGTACGGAACCGTCCGCGCTGCGGATGCGCACATACGCTTCCAGGTAACCGGCAAGACGCAGCGCGCGCGACGTGCCGATGGCGCGCAACTGCTGCACTTCTGCGTTCGTCACAAGCAGCTGGCGGCACAGGTTCAAGCCGAACATGCGCAGCGGGATGCCGGCCTGGAAGACCTGGGCGGCCGCTTCCGGGTCGGCGTAGATGTTGAATTCCGCCGCCGCCGTGTGGTTACCCTGGTCGGTCGAGCCGCCCATCAGGATGATTTCGACGATCTTGCCGGCGATATCGGGCGCGCGGGCCAGCGCCGTGGCCAGATTCGTCATCGGCGCTATAGCAATGACCGTAATCTGGCCAGGGTGGGCCCGCACGGCGGCGATCAGTGCATCGACGGCGTGGCCGGCCGCGTCACTGGCGGCGCCAGGCGGCAGGATCTCGCCTGTCGTCGGCATGCCGCTGTCGCCGAGGATGCGCTGCGCCGTCTCGATGACGCCGGCCAGCGGTTCTTCACAGCCCCGATAAATAGGCACCGTCAAGCCATCATGGGCCTTGATGCGCAAGGCATTGTCGTAGGTGATGTCGACAGGCGCATTGCCCGCCACCACGCTCACGCCCAGCCACTCGATATCGGGATTGCTGCTCAACAGCAACATCGTCAGCCAGTCGTCAAATCCGGGATCGGTATCGAGCCAGATCTTTTTCAAGGGTTGGGTCATGATGCTTTCCAGTCGATTGGTAAGGGAAGTCAGGCGGCCATTAAGCAGCCAAACAAAGCGCGCTCTCAGACGGCAGCACGAACGAGACGGCCGTGCCTTCGCGCCAGGCGGCGCCACCGGCCGCGCAAATTCCCTTGACCTGGCCCAGCGGGGTTTGCAGCAGGTATTCGACGGTGTCGCCCAGGAAGCCCCGTGCCAGCACGGTGCCCGGGTATTGACCAGCCGCGTCGTCCGGCGCGCACACGCGCACCTTGTCGGGACGCCAGCCCAGCACCGTCGTGCCGGTGGTCACTGGCGCCGTGTACGGCAGGCTGGCGCCCGCGTGGTGCAGCGCGCCGTCGCGGTAATCGAACAGGTTCTCGAAGCCCATGAAGTTGGCCACAAAACGCGTCGATGGCGTATTGAAGACGGCTTCCGGCGCGGCCAGCTGCTCGATGCGGCCGCCGTTCATGACGACGATGCGGTCGGACAAGGCCAGCGCTTCTTCCTGGTCATGCGTCACGTACAACATGGTGATGCCCAGTTCGCGCTGGATGCGGCGCAATTCGGCACGCATCTGCACGCGCAGCTTGGCATCCAGGTTCGACAGCGGTTCGTCCAGCAGCAGCAGGGCCGGTTCGACGACGATGGCGCGCGCCAGCGCCACGCGCTGCTGCTGGCCGCCGGACATCTGCGCCGGCAAACGCGTTTCAAAGCCCGTCAGGCCGACGGCGGCGATCACCGCCTCCACTTTCGTTTTCAACAAGGCTGGCGCAACCTTGCGCAGGCGCAAGCCGAAAGCGATGTTGTCGTAGACATTCAAGTGCGGGAACAGCGCATACGACTGGAAGACCATGCCGATATTGCGTTTATTGGGCGCCAGCTTGCCGATTTCGCGGCCATCGAGCACGATGCGGCCCGATTGCAGCGGCATCAGGCCGGCGATGGCACGCATGGTGGTGGTCTTGCCGCAGCCGCTGGGGCCCAGCAGGGAAATCAGCTCGCCCTGCTCGACGTGCAAGTCCAGGTCTTTCACGGACGTCGTGTTCTTGGCGTAGCCGAGGTTCAGCTTGTGCAGTTCCAGATAACTCATGGTGTGTTGCCTCTTACATGTATTTAGAAATGCCCAGCACCTTCTCGGTCACCATCACGAAGGCCATGGTGAACAAGACCAGCAAGGTCGACAGGGCAGCGATCGACGGATCGAAACTGTTTTCCATATGCCCCAGCATCTCGATGGGCAAGGTGCTGATGCCCGGCCCCGTCAGGAACAGCGAGACGGGTACCTGGTTGAACGAGGTGACGAAAGCGAGGAAGAAGGCTGCGATCACGGCGTTGCGGATATTCGGCAGCACGATCATGAAGAACGCGCGCAGGCGCGACGCTCCCAGGGTGATGGCCGCATCCTCGATATCCACGCGCAGGTTCACCAGGCTGGCGTACACCACGCGCACCGAATACGGAATCAGGAGCGCGATATGGCCGATCAAGAGGCCCACATACACGGGCGCATTGATGGTCAGGACCAGGTGGTGCAGCAAGCCCAGGCCCACCAGGATGGCGGGGATGATCAGTGGCGACGTCAGGATCTGGCGGATGGCGCCGATGCCGGGCGGCGGCATGCGCGAAAATGCATACGCGACAGGAATGCCCAGCAACAGCGCGATGACGGTAGCGATCAGGCCGATTTCCAGGCTGGTCTGAAAGGCGCGACGGAATTCGGGCGCCGCCCACACTTCGAGAATCCAGCGCAGCGAGTACGACTCGGGCGGGAACGCCAGGGTTTCGCCGCCGCTGAAACCGGCCAGCACGACGATGGCAAAAGGTCCCAGCAGGAACAAAAACACCAGCCACAGGACGGCGCGTGAGAACAAGCTTTCTTTCATACGGAGCTCCGGCTCGAGGAAATACGTTTAAGGCCGGCGTTGACCAGCAGGGTCATGCAGACGAGGATGACTGCGATCACATTCGCGGCGCCGAAATCGCTCTCCACGCTGACCTTCTGGTACAGCAGGGTTTCCAGCATCAGCACCTTGGTGCCGCCCAGCAGGGCAGGCGTTACATAGGCCGTGACGCAACCCGTAAACACCAGGGTGCCGCCGACCACCAGGCCCTCTTGCGTCAGCGGCAGGGTGACCTTGCAAAACACTTGCCATGGATTGGCGCCCAGGGTGGCGGCGGCCGGTTCCACGTCGCGCGGCAGGTTTTCCAGCGCGCCAGCCAACGACATCAGCATCAAGGGCAGCAGCAATTGCAGCAGGCCGACAAACACGGCGAATTCACTGAACAACAGGCGCAGCGGCTCGTCCGTGAAACCCATGTTGACCAGCGCCGCATTGAGGGCGCCATTACGCCCAAGCAAGACGATCCAGGCGTAGGTACGCGCAATCGGCGAGACCATCAGCGGCAGGATCATCATGCCGACCACCAGGCCGCGCCACTTTGGCGATACACGCGCCACGGCTTGCGCAGCCGGGTAGCCCAGGAGGATGGACGCCAGGGTCACCAGCGCGGCGATGCGCAGGGTGCGCCAGAAGATGGTGCGGTTGAATTCCTGCGAGAAGAATTCAATGAAGCGGTCAACGCCCCACTGCATGCCGTCGCCGACGCGGAAGGCGTCGACCAGCAAGGCCAGCACGGGCAGCAGGAAGCAGACGACGATAAAGATCAGCGCCGGCAGGACCAGCAGCAGTCCCAGGCGCTTTTTTGGATCAGCAAACATGGTGTTTTCTCCTCGTCACCACTATTTGCTCATGGCCTTGTTCCACTGCGTCATCCAGTTGCTGCGCTGCTTGAGGATGGTTTCCGGCTTGACGAACTTCAGCGAGCTGATTTGATCGGCGCCATAAGTATTGAATTGCGCGGCCGCCACCGACAGGCGCACGTCCTTGTTGACGGGCGAATCGACCAAGTTGGTCGCCAGCTGCGTCTGCACTTCCTTGGACAGCCAGAAATCCATCAGCTGATATGCCAGGTCCGCATTCTTCGAGCCGGCAACGATGCCCATCACGTTCATGCCGGCCGCCTGGCCTTCGGCCGGGATGCTCCATTTCAGGGGCAGACCCGTCTTGAGCATTTGCGACCAGGTGAAGCGCGCCACGGGCGCGGCCCAGATTTCATCCTGGGCGAACAGGGCGGCCAGCTGCGCGCTGTTCTTCGAGAACGTGACGACGTTGCCCTTCATGCCGACGATCTTGGCAAAACCGGTCGCGTAGTCGTCCGTCTTGCCGCCCCAGGCCGCATCGGCCATGCGCAGCATCAAGGGGCCCTGCGTGGTGCTCACGTCGGGGAAGGCCACGCGGCCCTTCAGTTCGGGGCGCCACAGGTCCTTCCAGGACGTCAGCGGGGCGATCTTGTCGCTGCGGTACACCAGGCCGACCGAATACAGCGTGTAGCCGACGGCGTAGTTGCCGCCGATGGGGTTTTTCGCCACGTCATACAAGGCTTTGTAATTGCTCAGCTTGGAGTAATCCATGGGCTGGATGACGCCCTTTTGCGCCGCTTCCAGCATGCCGGAATCGGACAGCAGTACCAGGTCGATCACCGGGTTCTTGCTGTGCACCACCAGCTTGGCGATGCGGTCTGCGTTATTCCCCGTTTCCACCTTGATATCGCAACCGCATTTGGCCTTGAACGGCTCGTACACATACTTCATGAACAAGGGTTGGGCAATCGGATAGGCCGAAATGACCAGCTCGCGTTTTTCCGCGTGGGCGGCGTTGGCCAGCAAGCCTAGGCTCAACGCCAACATGAGGTGCTTTTTCAAGATGCTTCCTTTCAGGGGACGGCGCTGCGGGACAGCGCCTGTAAAGATGAATCAGACTCAGAAATAATGTCGCATGCCGACGATCAGGACACTTTGCGTCTTGCCGCCGGAGGCGCCGAAGCCGAACACGCGGGCGAACGTCGCATCGCCGGCCGCTTTCTGATAGCTCCAGGTGACGGCGACGTCGGTGCGCTTGGACAGGAAGTAATCGGCCTGGAAGTTGACCTGATGCCATTTCGGCGTCTTGTTGATCACGTCGTATTTACCGGTGGTATAGAAATACGACGCGCCCAGGTTCAGCGCTTCGGTCAGCTTGTGGTTCACGTTCAGATCCACGTTTTGCAGGGTCAGATTGCTTTGATCCAGGTAGTGGTAGCGCACGTTGGTGTACAGTGCGCCAAACTTGGTCCTGCCCACATTATAAAAGCCTCCCGTGCCGGCGATGGCCTGGCTGTCCACGCCGGCGCCCTTGACGGCGCTCTTGTTGAAGATCAACAGGGAACTGCCATAGTCGTTGCCGATGGCGCCATTCGGCGCATCCGGGCTGTTCGGGTGGTCCATCTTGGTATAGGCGACGGCCCAGCTGAAGGCATCGACTTTGTAGCCGGCACCCATGCTGTAGACGCGGTTGCGGTTGGAGTCAGCCGGATTTTCGCTGAAACCGTACAAGCCCGTGAACGAGAGGTTGCTGATGTTCGGGCTGACATACTTGACGGCGTTTTGCACGCGCAGGTTGTTGTAGCCATTGTCGTTGTCGCCGATGTGCACGCCGTTACTGGCGATGACCACCGGGCCCAGCAAGTCCTTGACGGCTTCGTACTGGCGGCCCAGGGTCAGGGTGCCCTTGTCATTGCTCGACAGGCCCACATACGACTGGCGGCCGAACAAACGGCCGCTTTGCGCAGCCGTGCCCGTCATGACGTTAAAACCGTTTTCCAGCACGAAGATAGCCTTCGTGCCGTCGCCCAGGTCTTCCTGGCCGCGGAAACCGATGCGCGGATTCTGATTCGTGCCGCTCAGCGCATGCGTGCGGCTGCCGTTACCCTCGTCCGACACATAGCCGATACCGGCCGACAGCAAACCATACACTTGCACGCTGCTTTGCGCCTGCGCTGCGCCCTGCGCAGCCAGCAAGCCGCCCACCACCATCGTTCCAGTCATCCATTTGTTCATCGCCGCCACCCTAAAAAAGAATAAACCCTGAGTTTTTTTCGAATTATTTTATTGATGCGCCCCTTGCCTGGCGCGTCGCAGCGAGTGCCGGCGCCGCATTCCAGGCTCTTCTCCTGAATATTGTTGCTTTCAAGACAAGTAAGGACCAGTCCAGAATATGGTAAATTGCGGGATAAGAAAATTTGTTTATTTTTATAAATCCATTACTTTTTCTAATAAGCAAAGCCCATGCATGAACTGAGCAAGAAGATTTCCTTACGACATTTGCAAGCGTTTTCCACCTTAGCCCGGGTAAACAGCTTCAGCAAGGCCGCACAAGAATTGTGCGTGACCCAGCCGGCCCTCAGCGCGTCGATCAAGCTGCTGGAAAATCAACTGGGAAAAAAGTTGTTTAACCGCACAACCCACCAGCTGGAATTGACACGCGAAGGCAAGCTGGCGCTCGATTACGCCACGCATTTATTGAATACGGCGAGCAACACTTTTGCCGATATCCAGCGCGCCATCGGCAGCGGCCGGCACCGCATCCGCATCGGCGCGATTCCGTCGGCCATGGCGATGACGGCCGTAGTGGTGGCGCGCTACAGCGAGCAACATGGCGATGAAGTGGAAATCGTCCTGTCGGACATGCCCAATGACGGCTTGCTGCATGCGCTGCATTCGGGCCAGCTGGACTTTTGCGTGGGCATCGAGGTGCCCGGTTCCGTCTCGCTGGAAAGCGTGGGCCTGTTCGAAGACGAGCTGGTGCTGGTGACGGCGGGACGCCATGCGCTGGCGCCGCTCAAGGAAGTACGCTGGGAGCAGCTGGCCGGGCAGGAAATCGTCGTCTTTACCAAAGGCAGCATCTGGGAGTTCGCCTCGAGCGCGCTGCGCCAGCATGGCTTGAGCCCGTCGAGCCTGTATCAGATGATACACAGCGAGTCGCTGTATGGCGTGGTGCGCGCCGGCATCGCCGTGGGCATCATGCCCAGCCTGTACACGACTTTCCTCAACGACGAGGATCTGCATGTGGCGCCGCTGCGCCAGCCCACCTGCAAGCGCAAGATCGCCTTGATGCGGCGCAATGAAATCAGCCGCAACCACCATGTGGACGACTGTTTTTCAGCGCTGCGCAAAGATTTACAACAGGTCGACCAGTGGTTTTGATTGTCACTGCCGGCGTCAGCCCCCAGCTCACGTCGACGCCTGCTCCGACGCTAATGGTGGAGAGGGTCTGACCCCGGCCGTTGAGATTACTGCGGTACCTTGAGCAAATTGGCCAGCGCCACGTATTGCTCCAGGCCCACGGTTTCCGGACGCTTGGTCGGGTCGATGCCGGCTGCCTTGATCTGCTCTTCCGTAAACATGCCGGCCAGGCAGTTGCGGATCACCTTGCGGCGCTGCGAGAAGGCCTTCATGACCACCGCTTCCAGGGTGGCCTGGTCGCAGGCCATGCGCTCGGCCACGGGGATCATGCGCACGATGGCCGATTCCACTTTCGGCGGCGGATCGAAGGCCGTCGGCGGCACGATGAACATCAAGGTCATGTCATAGCGCCATTGCAGCATCACGGACAGGCGGCCATACGCCTTGCTGCCCGGCTCGGCCACCATGCGTTCGACGACCTCCTTTTGCAGCATGAAATGCTGGTCTTTCACCAGCGGCGCGAAGTCCGCCAGGTGGAACAGCAGGGGGCTGGAAATGTTGTACGGCAAGTTGCCCACGATGCGCAACTTTTCGCCGGCCGGCACGGGGATTTGCGCAAAATCGAATTTCAGCGCGTCGCCCGAGTGGATCGTCAGCTTGGCCGGATTGAAGGTTTTTTCCAGGCGCACGATCAGGTCGCGGTCCAGTTCCACCACATGCATCTGCTTCAGGTGACGCAACAATTGCTCCGTCATGGCGCCCAGGCCAGGGCCAATCTCGACCATGGCATCGTCCGCCTGCGGCGCGATGGCGGCCGTGATGTCGTCGAGGACGAAGCGGTCATGCAGGAAGTTCTGGCCAAAGCGTTTGCGGGCAACGTGTTTCATATTCTGTTTTTCTATTCTAAAGGCGGTGTAGCGGGGTAAAACCGGTGGGTATCAGGCGCGGGTGCTGGCGCGCAGCATGTCGAGCGCCGTTTGCAGGGCCTGCTCCATGCTGTGGCAATCGGCCAGCCCCAACCCTTGCGCGGCCAGATCCAGCGCCGTGCCATGGTCGACCGAGGTGCGGATCAGTGGCAAGCCCAGTGTGATATTGATGCCGCGCCCGAAGGTCGCGTATTTCAGCACGGGCAAGCCCTGGTCGTGGTACATGGCCAGCACGCAGTCTGCGTCGGCCAGATATTTGTGCTGGAACAAGGTGTCGGCCGGAAACGGCCCGCGCGCATCAATGCCGCGCGCTTGCGCCGCAGCGATCGCCGGGGTGATGACATCGATTTCCTCGCGCCCCAGGTAACCGCCCTCGCCCGCGTGCGGGTTCAGGCCAGTCACCAGGATGCGCGGCGCGGCGATGCCGAATTTCTGTTGCAGGTCTGCCTGGAGGATATCCAAGGTGACGGCCAGGCTGTCCATGGTAATGGCAGCGGACACGTCCTTCAAGGGCAGATGGGTGGTGGCCAGCGCCACGCGCAGGGTCGGTTCGCCGTGCCCCGGTTCGCCGGCCAGCATCATCACCACCTGCGGCGTACCGGTTTTTTCTGCCAGGTACTCCGTATGGCCGGAAAAGGCCACGCCGGCGTCGTTGATCGTGCTCTTTTGCAAGGGCGCAGTGACCATGGCGCCAAACCAGCCGGCCTGGACACCTTCCACGGCCGCGTCCAGGGTAGCGAGCACGGAACGCCCATTTTCCTTGTCCAGCACGCCAGGGATGACATTGTTAACAGTGGGAATATCGATCACGGCCAGGCGACCGGGTCCGAACTGGGGCAGGCCGTTGTTGCGCACGGCTTGCAGCGACAGCGCCGCCAGGCGAATCTCCGGGTCGATCAGGCTGGCCGTCAGCGCCAGGAAGGCGGCGTCGCCCAGCAAGATACAGTTGACTTCATGCCGCATGGCCCAGGCGGCGCGGATCGAAATTTCCGGACCGACGCCGGCCGGTTCGCCACAGGTAATGGCGATGGCCGGGCGGCGTGCAAGGGGCAAGTTACTCATGCGCAAATAGTCGGCAGCATTACTGGTCTTCCGCGCGGAATTCAACGTAGGCGCGGTCGCGCACTTCACGCGCCCAGTTTTCCGTCGCCTCTTCCAGTTTGCGTTCGCGCAAGGCGTTGCGCGCTGCGCTGCGCTGCTTCTCTTTCGAGACGTCGTCGCTCTTGCGTTCCAGCACTTCGATCAGGTGGAAGCCAAAGCTCGATTCGATCGGCTGGCTCACTTCGCCCGGTTTCAGCGCATTCATCGCCGTTTCGAATTCCGGCACGGTGTCGCCTGGATACAGCCAACCCAGGTCGCCGCCCTTGGCCGCCGAACCGTCGTTCGAGAACAAACGGGCCAGGTCTTCGAACTTGGCAGCCTTGTTATCAAGACGCTCTTTCAATTCCAACAATTTGCGCTTTGCTTCGGCAGCCGACAAGGTCGGCGTAATTTTCAGCAAAATGTGGCGGGCATGCGTCTGCTGTACGGCAGCGACGGCTTGCGCTTCGGCTGCGCTGCGACGGTCCACCAGCTTCAGGATGTGGAAACCTGTGTTGCTCTTGATGATAGGCGTGATCTGGCCAGGTTTCAATTTCACCAATTGTTCCGTGAACAGAGGTGGCAAGCGGTCGCTATGGCGCCAGCCAATATCGCCGCCACTCAGCGCATCGCTGGCGTCGGAATAGGTGGCGGCCATCTTGGCAAAATCGGCGCCCGTGCGCAACTGTCGGCTGACTTCTTCGGCGCGCGCGCGGCGCGCGGCGATCTGTTCCGGGCTGGAGTTTTCCGGAATACGCACGAGAATCTGCGCCAGATTCAACTCGACCTGTTCGCTGGCCGCCGCTTTTTCCGCTTCCAGGAAGTTATCCACTTCGGAATCGGAAATCTGGATCTTGGCGTCGACTTCATGCTCGCGCAAGCGCTGCATGATGATTTCATCGCGGATTTCCTCGCGGAAGGTCGCAAACGGCGTGCCTTCTTTTTCCATCTGGTTGCGCAACTCTTGCACCGTCATTTTTTGCTGTTCAGCAATACGGCCAATCGCGCGGTCCAGGGTCAGGTCATCCACGCGCACGCCCATTTCCTTGGCCAGCTGCATTTGTGCGCGTTCAACGATCATGCGCTCCAGCAATTGACGACGCAGGTCGGCGGGATCGGGCAAAGGCACGTTCTGCGCCTTCATGCGCTGCTCCACGCTCTTGATACGGGCTTTCACTTCATTGCGCGTGATGACGTCGTCATTGACGACGACGGCGATAGAATCGATGGTCTGGCCGCTGCTTGAGGCCGGTGGCGTGAAGCCCTTGACCGGTGCAACTGCCGCGGCAGCGGGCTTGGCCGCAGGCGCTGGCGCAGCCTGTTGCGCCCAGACACTACTGGCCGTGGCGCCGGAAATGGCGCACAACAAAACCGTTGCAATTTTGAGTTGGTGCATACTGGCATTACGCATAATGTGTAGAGCGCTCATGAGTTCGGGTGAATAAAAAAACCGGTTTGTGCCAGCGCCGGGAACACCGGCGGCGGCAACGGTGCCTATCTTAACGGAGTGGCTGGCTCAGTGCCTGGTAGCCAGGGATGGTTTTGGTAAATGTTTCCAGCCCATTCGCGCCCAGACCCAATCCATTCGACAGCCCAGTCAGTTCCAGCTGGAAGAAGATCGGCGTCGATGCCTTGTTGGCCGAGGTCACGAAACGCTGCGCCCCCATGCGGAACACCCAGCAGTCGCCCTTGTATTCCAGGCCGACCAGGCTTTCCAGCATGCGCCGGTCCAGCAGGGAGTAACTGATGCGTCCCACGCCATACAAGCGGTCCGTCAACGGCCATTGCGTCGACACTTCCGCATTGCGTATGCTGCCACGCTGAAAACGGTTACTAAAGTTCAATACTTTCTTGGCACCTGGCTGATATTGCAAGGTGTACGTCGAACTCATCAACTGGCGATCGCTGGGATTGTACTGCACCAGGCTGTCGATGGTCCAAGTCTCCGACACGCGGCCCGTTGCTGCCAGCAGGATATCCGAACGGGACTGGTTGACCGGCGTGGTCGAATTGAGCTGCACGCGCTGGTCGGCAAAGTAGAAACGCTGGCCGAAGGTCAGGCGCATGCGCTCCGTGCCGTCCGTTTGCAGGAAGCGCGACACGACAGCAGCCGTGACCTGGTTGGCATCGCCGATGCGGTCGCTGCCAACAAAACGGTTTTCCGTGAAGATCTGCGTCAGGTTGAACGTGCCGGCTGCCGTATCGAAATTCGGGAACTGCGACTGGTCGCGGTACGGCGTATAGACATAGAACAGGCGCGGCTCCAGGGTTTGCGTGCCGCCCTTGGCGCCAAACAGATTCGTGTCGCGTTCGAACACCAGGCCACTGTCGACCGAAAAGGTGGGAACGGCGCGCGTAAACGACGTATCCGGAAACAGCGCCTTGGTCCTGGCATCGTTGTCGAGCTGATACGCGCTGGCATTGAGCATCAGCTTGGGCGTGATGAAGTAGCCAGGGCGCACGATGGGGAAACTCACTTGCGGCACGGCGACGAGGCGCGATCCTTGTACGAGAGTCGGGTGCGCGAAGCGCGTCGCTTCCGCGTCGAAGGTCCAGTCGAAACCGCCCCAGACATCATATTTGCCAGCGTGAAAGTTCACCGCCGGCAAACGGTCATACGGCCGCGACACAGTCAGACTGGGATCTTTGGCGGCATCGGGGTCTTGCAGCACCTGGTAATTCTGTACGCGCGCCGTCAGGCTCCAGTCCTCGGTCCGGTAATCGGTGCGCAATTCGCGCAGCAACTGGCGCTCGGTGGCGGAGGCGACGTTTTTCGAAAAATCGTTCGGGTAATTATTGTCGGATGCGTCGCGCAGATCCCAGCTGTAAGTCCAGTCCTTGGCCAGCGCCTGCTCGTGCTTGGACTTGATCATGTAGCGGTTGGTCTTGGTCTGCTTGTCGTTGGGCAAGAACTCAACCGACGTTTCGCCGTTGTACAAACCGGCATCCGTCTCGCCCATGTAGCGGCCCGTCGCACCGAGCTGGATGCCGCGCCGCTGAATGTAGCGCGGGTACAGGGTCAGGTCGCGGTTGGGCGCGATGTTCAGGTAATACGGCATCAGCAGCTCGAAACCGTTCTTCGAGGCAAAGCCCGGCGTGGGCGCCAGCCAGCCCGAGCGGCGCGCGCCCGACAGCGAAAACGAAATGCCCGGCGTACCCAGGATCGGCACGTCCTTAAAATAGATGATGGTCTTGCTGCCGGTGCCCACGTCGCGGCCCGTATCGAGGTTCAAGGTGCTCGATTTCAGGTACCAGTCCGGATTCGGCCCCTCGCAGGTACTGTACGTACCGTCGATAACATTGGCTTCGTCGGGGTTGATGAAGTCGACGCGCTCGGCCTTGCCCCGGCCGCCGCCCACTTCGAAGCGGTACGTCGGGTTGAGCAGGAAACCCTTGCCGGTCTCCATGTTCAGCTTCAGGACGTCACCCGTGTAGTAATCGCCGAAACGCCACATCTTGATATGGCCCTCGGCGTCGAACTGATCTTCAACTTGTTTGTAACAAGCTGTATCGGCCGTCATTTTTGTGGTTTTTCCGCGCTCAATCACGACATTTTGATCGAGATTGATCTCCCTTTCGGGCCGTCCGTTCATGCTGTTTGACGTCATGACGGTGGGCGCGTCGGGATCTTCCACATGCACCGGACGCGGTGCTTTCTGGGCGTGGGCAGGCACCGTCGTGGCGGCGACGAGCGCGCTGATGGCGAAAGCCCAGCGCTGCGAAGGGGGGGAGGCCGAAAACCAGCTCATGAATTGGAAGGGGCAAGCACCATTGACAGGCGATTTTTTAATTTGAATCCCTTATTATATGGGAATCTGCATCATCAACCCGATTCCACAGGCCGCTTAATGTCATTCTCTTCCAATTCCTCCACCGCGCCGGCCCAGGCCGACGCTCGCCTGACCCTGTTGAAAGCCTGGTTGACCTCGCTTAACCTCGTCGCGCCCGAATCCGCCCGCCCCGCTTCCAGCGATGCCAGCTTCCGTCGCTACTACCGTCTCGATATGCTGCCAGGCAATGCAACATTGCCGGGAAGTACACTGATTGCCATGGATGCGCCGCCCGAGCGCGAAAACGTGCCGGCCTTTGTCAAGGTAGCCGGCTTGCTGAAAGGCGCCGGCGTGTCCGTGCCCGAGATCATCGCGCAAGACCTGGACAACGGCTTCCTGCTGCTCTCCGACCTGGGCACGACCACGTATCTCGACGCGCTGAACCACGACAATGCCAGCGTGCTGTACGCCGAAGCGCTGGAGTCGCTGATGAAAATCCAGCTGGCAAGCCAGCCCGACGTGCTGCCCGAGTTCGACCGCGCCTTCATCCTGCGCGAAATGAATCTGTTCCCGGAATGGTTCATCGGCAAGCACCTGGGCGCCACCTTGACGGATGTGCAACAAACCCAGCTGGACAAGGTCTTCGAGGTCATCACGGCGAATATTTTGTCGCAACAACAAGTATTCATGCACCGCGACTACCATTCGCGCAATTTGATGCACATCAACGATGGTTCGATCCCGAATCCCGGCATCCTCGATTTCCAGGACGCCGTCTTCGGTCCCGTCACTTATGACATCGCCTCGCTGCTGCGCGACGCCTACCTCCAGTGGGATGAAGAATTGGTGCTCGACTGGGTAATCCGCTACTGGCAACGCGCCAAGCAGCTGGGCTTGCCCGTCAATCCAGACATCGACGCCTTCTACCGCGATTTCGAATTCACGGCCCTGCAGCGCCACCTGAAAATCCTCGGCCTGTTCGCGCGCCTGAATTACCGCGATGGCAAGGATCTGTACATGGGCGACTTGCCAACCGTGCTCGACTACGTGCGCAAGACAGCCAACCGCTATACGGAACTCAAGCCGCTGGTGCGTCTGCTCGATGCGCTGGAGAATAAAACGCCCCAAGTCGGCTATACCTTCTGAGGACACCGGCCAAAACCTACTGCGCGTCGAGCTTTGCGGCCGGCGATGCTCACCGTACTAGAGTACGGTTGCGCTTCTCGGCCACAAATCACTGCCGCTCGCTACGGTTTTGTCCAGTGTCGTGACTGCAGAAAAATTACTGAACAAATCAGAAAAGACTACCCATGAAAGCCATGATCTTTGCCGCAGGCCGCGGTGAACGGATGCGTCCGCTTACCGATACCTGTCCCAAACCGCTGCTGAAAGTGCACGGCCGTCCGCTGATCGTCTGGCATGTGCTGAACCTGGTGCGCGCCGGCATCACGGACATCGTCATCAACCACTCCCACCTGGGCCATCAGATTGAGGAAACCCTGGGCGACGGCAGCGCGTATGGCGCGCGCATCGCCTATTCGCCGGAAAGCACGCCGCTGGAAACGGCGGGCGGCATCGCCCAGGCGCGCCACTTGCTGGGAGAGGAACCGTTTCTCGCCATTTCCGGCGACATCTATTGTCCCTACTTTGATTTCAAGCAAGTACTCGATGTGCTGGCCGACAAGGATGTACTTGGCACGCCGTATCCGGCCGACCAGCGCGACATCGCCTGGACTTACCTGGTGCCCAATCCCGACTTCCATCCGAAGGGCGACTTCGGCCTGACCTTGTTTGCTATCAACAATACCGACGAAACCAAATGGACCTTCGCCAATATCGGCGTGTACCGTCCTGAAATGTTCGACGGCATCGCGCCGGGCAGCCACGCCAGGCTTGGCGACCTGCTGCGCAAGTACGCGGACCAGGGCCGCGTGGGCGGCGAAGTCTATACTGGCGAGTGGACCAATGTGGGCACCCCAAAGCAGCTCGACGCGCTCAATGGCGTAACGGCCAAGGTGGACGCGGCATGATGGGCAATTACGCGGCACGGCGCGCGGCGCTGCTGGCGCAGATGCTGCCGGGCAGCGTGGCCATCCTCGCCACGGCGCCCGAAGTGCCGCGCAACAGCGATTGCGACTATCCGTATCGCCACGACAGCTATTTTTACTACCTCAGTGGTTTCACGGAACCTGACAGCGCCGTGGCGCTGGTGGCCGCCAGCGCCACGGCACCCGCGCGCGCCATCCTGTTTTGCCGCGCCAAAAACACGGAGCGCGAAATCTGGGACGGTTTCCGCCATGGCCCCGAGGCGGCGCGCGCCACCTTCGGCTTCGACGCGGCCTTCCCCATCGAGGAACTCGACGTGGAAATGACGCGCCTGCTGGCCGACTCTCCGGCCATTTACTATGCGCTGGGCGGCAGCCTCGATGCGCAAGTGAAAGTCTGGCGGCACAACGTGCGGCAAAAGGCACGTAGCGGTGTCACGGCACCCGCCATCGCGCATGAGATCAACGGCATGCTCGACGCCATGCGCCTGCTGAAAGACCCGCAAGAACAAGACCTGATGCGCCGCGCGGCCGCCATTTCCAGCGCCGCCCACGCGCGCGCCATGCGCGCCACGCGGCCCGGCATGCACGAATACGCGCTGGAAGCGGAACTGCTGTACGAATTCCGGCGCAACGGCGCGCAGTTCCCCGCATATTCTTCCATTGTGGCCGGTGGCGACAATGCCTGCATCCTGCATTACAGCGCCAACAACGCCGTCTTGAAAGAAGGCGAACTGGTGCTGGTCGACGCAGGCTGCGAACTCGATGGCTATGCCTCCGACATCACGCGTACCTGGCCCGTCAACGGCCGCTTCAGCGGCCCGCAGCGGGCGCTGTATGAACTGGTGCTGGCAGCGCAGCAGGCGGCGCTGGACATGGTGCGCCCCGGCTTGCCGCATAGCGCCATCCACGAGGCGGCCGTGCAGGTGCTGGCGCAGGGCATGCTGGATTTGAAATTGCTGGAGCGGCAAAAAAGCGGCAGCGTGCAGGATGTCATCGCCGACAAGTCCTATATGCCCTTTTATATGCACGGCACCAGCCACTGGCTGGGCATGGACGTGCACGACGTGGGCGCCTACCGCGACACGGGCGCGCCCGGAAAGCCGTGGCGCGCTTTGGCACCGGGCATGGTGCTGACGGTGGAGCCGGGCATCTATGTGCGCCCCGGCGCGGGCGTGCCGGAGCAGTTCTGGCATACCGGCATCCGCATCGAAGACGATGTGCTGGTCACGCCGCAAGGCCATGAAGTCTTCAGCTCGGCGCCCAAAAGCGTCGCTGAAATCGAACAACTGATGTCACAGGATTGACGCCGCGCATGCATACACCGTCCACTTTCGATCTCGCCATCTGCGGCGCCGGCCCCGTCGGCATGGCGCTGGCCGCCCTGCTGGTGCAGCGGGGCGCACGCGCCGCCGGCATCGCCCTGCTCGACGCCAAATCCATCGAGCAAGCCAGGCGCGACCCGCGCACCATCGCCCTGTCGCATGGCAGCCGCCAGATTCTCGAGGAAGCGGGCGCCTGGCCTGTGGAGGCGACGACTATCCACCAGATTCACGTCTCGCGCCGCGGCCAGTTCGGGCGCAGCCTGATGGACCGCAGCGAGCATGGCGTCGAGGCGCTCGGCTATGTGGCGCGCTATGGCGCCGTCGTCAGCGCGCTGGCCGATGTATGCGAGCGCCTGGGCGTGGTCAGCTTGCGTCCGGCGCTGGTGACGGGTAGTGCGGAGGATACCGACGGCGTCAGCGTGCAAATCGAGCAGGCAGGCGCCACGTCAAGCTTGCGCGCCAACCTGCTGGTACAGGCCGAAGGAGGCCTGTTCGGCCAGCAGGCAGAGCGCGCCGTCAGCCGCGATTATGGCCAAAGCGCCATCATTGCCCATGTGCGTACCAGCGCTCCCATCGCCCACCGGGCCTATGAGCGCTTCACCGACGAAGGCCCGCTGGCCCTGCTGCCGCAGGACGACGGCTACGCGCTGGTGTGGTGCGTTCCGCCGACGCGCGCCGAACAATTGTTGGCCCTGGACGACGCGGTCTTCCTGGCGCGCCTGGGCGCCGCCTTCGGCAGCCGCCTGGGACGCTTTACCCACACGACGGCGCGCCTGGCCTATCCGCTGGGCCTGAACGCGCAGGCGGGCGGCACGGCGCGCACGGTCGCCATCGGCAATGCGGCGCAAACTCTGCACCCGGTGGCGGGGCAAGGCCTGAACCTTGGCTTGCGCGACGCCGCCGTGCTGGCCCGCGTGCTGGCGCAGGACAGCAGCCCCGCAGGGCTGGAACGCTACGCCAGCCTGCGCCAGGCAGACCGGGGACTGACCGTGCGCGTCACTGACACCATGGCGCGCATTTTCACGGGCAGCGCTCCCACGCAAGGCTTGCTGGGCCTGGCGCTGGGCTTGCTGGATGCCTTCAGCCCGGCGCGCAAAAGTTTGGCGGAACTGATGATGTACGGCCGCCGCTGAGTCTCCGCCATCCTGGAACGGGCGAAAAAGAAACAGGGCGCATATCCGGCATGGAGTAAACCGCCTGCGGATGCGACAATGGCTGTCACCTGGCTTTCGGCGACCGTTCCATGACAGATGCTTTGCCCGCAGCACCGCCTGCCGCTCTTCCCGCAGTACTTTTTTCCCGTCTGCTGGAAGATTCCCTCGACGCCGTGATCATCATCGATGAACATTGCCGCATCCGCTATATCAATGGCGCCATGCAGGCACTGTCGGGCTATGCCAGTGGGGAATTGCTGGGCCAAACCCTGAACGGCCTGCTGCCCGACGCCGTCGGTGCGCAGCACGACAACCACGTGATCAACTACATCCGCAGCTCGCGCACCTCCAGCGTGCTGGGCAAGATACGCGAATTCGCCATCCGCCACCGCAACGCGCAGATGATCCCCATCGAAATGAAGGCGCTGGACCTGGGCGTGGTCGACGGCATGCGCTATTTCGGCGCCTTTTTGCTCGACGTACGCGAACGGCGCGAACTGGCGGTAAAAAATGCCAGCCTGCTGGCGCAGCTGGAACAGCAGGCGCTGCACGATGCGCTGACGGCGCTGCCCAACCGGCGCTCCTATGAAGCCCAGGCCGCGCAGGCGATGGCGCGCGCGGCGCGCAGCGGCGCCGCCCTGAGCGTGGGCGTGGCCGACCTCGACCACTTCAAGAAGATCAACGACCGTTATGGCCATGCCGTGGGCGACGCCGTGCTGCGCACGGTGGCGCAGGCGCTGCGCGACACGGGACGCATCACTGACGTGGCAGCGCGTCTCGGCGGCGAGGAATTTGGCCTGTTGTTCCCCGACGCCAGCCTGCAGCAGGCACACCAGGTGGCCGAACGCATCCGCGCGGCGGTAGCCGCCGCCGTCACCTCCTTGCCCGATGGCCGCCAGCTGCAGGTGACCATCAGCATCGGCGTGGCCTCATTGATCGCTGGCGCCAGCCTCGACGCGGCCATGTCGGATGCCGACAAGGCCCTGTATGTAGCCAAGCATCAGGGGCGCAACCAGGTCGTCGCGGCATCGGCCGACCAATAAAAACGGCCCGCGCAAGGCGGGCCATCTTCGTAGCATAAGGCATTACCTTACTCAACTGCCTTGAGCATATCCTCGATCACCTTCTTGGCGTCGCCAAACACCATCATCGTGTTCGGCTGGTAGAACAGTTCATTGTCCAGGCCCGCATAGCCGGAAGCCATTGAGCGCTTGTTGACGATGATGCTCTTGGCCTTGTAGGCTTCCAGAATCGGCATGCCGGCGATCGGCGATGTCGGGTCTTTCGCTGCCGGGTTGACCACGTCGTTTGCGCCCAGCACCAGCACCACGTCCGTCTGGCCGAATTCACCGTTGATGTCTTCCATCTCGAAGACCTGGTCGTACGGCACCTCCGCCTCGGCCAGCAGCACGTTCATGTGACCCGGCATGCGCCCCGCCACGGGGTGGATCGCGTACTTGACGGTGACGCCCTTGTGCGTGAGCTTTTCCACCAATTCCTTGAGCGAATGCTGCGCGCGCGCTACGGCCAGGCCGTAGCCTGGCACGATGATGACGGTTTCCGCATTGCTCATGATGAAGGCTGCATCATCGGCCGAACCCGATTTCACGGGACGCTGTTCCTGCGCGCCGGCCACGCCTACCGCCGGCGCAGCGCCGCCGAAGCCACCGAGGATGACGTTGAAGAACGAGCGGTTCATGGCCTTGCACATGATATAGGACAGGATCGCGCCCGACGAGCCCACGAGCGAGCCGGCGATGATCAGCATCGAGTTATTCAGCGAAAAACCGATGCCGGCCGCGGCCCAGCCGGAGTAACTGTTGAGCATCGACACCACCACCGGCATATCGGCACCGCCGATAGGAATGATGATCAGCACTCCCAGCGCAAAGGCGATGACGGCCATGACGATGAACGGCGTCCAGGCTGGCTCCACCCCGTCGGCAAAGCAGAACACCAGGCCCAGCGCGACCATCACCAGCGCCAGGACCAGGTTGAGCATATGCTGACCCTTGAAACTGACGGGTGCGCCCTGGAACAGGCGGAACTTGTACTTGCCCGACAGCTTGCCGAAGGCGATCACCGAACCGGAGAAAGTGATGGCGCCGACAAAGGTGCCGATGAACAGCTCGAAGCGGTTACCGATGGGCAGCGCCTGGCCTTGCTGGGCGATGTTGAAGGCCCACGGTTCGGACACGGCCGCCACGGCGATGCAGACGGCCGCCAGGCCGATCAGCGAGTGCATGGCCGCCACGAGTTCCGGCATCTTCGTCATTTCCACGGTTTTTGCCAGGTAGGCGCCGATGGCGCCACCCGTGACGATGCCGATAATGACCAGGGTCAGGCCCATGCCACCCGTTTGCTGTTCCTTCAGCTTCAGGATCAGCGCCACGGTGGTGACGGCCGCAATGGCCATGCCGCTCATGCCGAAGGCATTGCCGCGGCGCGCCGTCGAGGGCGACGACAGCCCTTTCAAGGCCTGGATGAAGCACACCGAGGCAATCAGGTACATCATCGTCACCAGGTTCATGGTGACGAAGCTCATGGCGTGACTCATTCTTTTGCTCCTTGCTTGGCCTTCGGTTCTTTTTTGCGGAACATCTCGAGCATGCGCTGCGTGACGAGGAAGCCGCCAAACACGTTGACGGCGGCCAGCGCCACGGCCAGCGTGCCGGCCGCCTGCGCCAGCGGGCCTTGCGTCAGGCCGGCCGCCAGCATGGCGCCAACGATGATGATGGCGGAAATGGCATTGGTGACGGCCATCAGCGGCGTGTGCAGGGCCGGCGTGACGGTCCAGACGACGTGGTAGCCGACATAAATGGCCAGCACGAAGATGATCAGGTTGGTGATGGTGTGACTGATTTCCATGATGTTGTTCTCTCCGGCGCCGCGTTATTTACGTAAGATTTCACTGCCTGCGCACACCAGGCTGGCCTTGATGATTTCATCCTCGCGGTCGATCAGCAACTGGTCGTCCTTGTCGATGATGAGCTTTAAAAAGTCCAGCACGTTGCGCGCATACAGGGCCGAGGCATCGGCCGCCACCAGGGTCGCCAGGTTCGGCTCGCCCACGATGTACACGCCGTGCTTGACGACCGTCTTGCCCAGTTCTGACAGGGGGCAATTGCCACCTTGCTCGACGGCCAGGTCGACGATGACGGAACCCGGCTTCATGGCTTTCACCGTTTCTTCGGAGATCAGCACGGGCGCGGCGCGGCCGGGGATCAGGGCTGTGGTGATGATGATGTCGGCCAGTTTCGCCCGTTCATGCACCAGTTCGGCCTGGCGGCGCATCCAGTCGGCGGGCATGGCGCGCGCATAGCCGCCCGAGCCCTTGGCGATTTCCTTTTCTTCATCGGTCAGGAAAGGCACGTCGAGAAACTTGGCGCCCAGCGACTCGACCTGCTCCTTGACGGGCGGGCGCACGTCGGACGCTTCGATGACGGCGCCCAGGCGCTTGGCCGTGGCGATCGCCTGCAGACCTGCCACGCCCACGCCCATGATCAGCACGCGGGCTGCCTTGACGGTGCCGGCCGCTGTCATCAGCATGGGCATGAAGCGCTGATACGTATTGGCCGCCACCAGCACGGCCTTGTAGCCGGCGATATTCGCCTGCGAGGACAGCACGTCCATCGACTGCGCGCGCGTGATGCGCGGCACGGCTTCCAGGGCGAAGGCGGACAGGCCGGCCGTGGCCATGGCGGCGATATTGTCCGCGTCAAACGGGTTGAGCATACCGATCAGCACGGTGCCACTGGCCATCAAGGCCCGTTCACCGGCATCGGGGGCGCGCACCTTGAGCACGATGGCGCAAGCATAGGCTTCCTGGGCGGTGCCGATTTGCGCGCCAGCGGCGGCATACGCATCGTCGGGAATCGAGGCTTGCAGGCCAGCTCCCGACTGCACGACGACCTGATGCTTGGCTGCCAATTTCTTGACTGTCTCGGGCGTGGCTGCCACCCGCGTTTCACCAGGCCGTGTTTCGGCCGGTATGCCTATCCTCATGATGCCTCCGCTAATTGATAAACTGACTAGAATCTAACACGGAAAGCAGCGCGTCAAACGTTTGTGAACCAGCAACTTTTAGTTGTACGACACTAATTCCACCCCCATCGCCATATTCGTTTCACCATGCGGCGCGGCGACCATATTGTGGGAAAGGTGTGTCAATCTCACCACAGTCGAGCGTCAGTGCCCGCTTGTTTTGACCACAGGGAAAGCCTATATTAGCGGGCGTTTCCTGCCATCATGCCGCCTAAGCCCCCATGCTAGTGCGCTCCCCGGGAAAGACGTAAGTATCTCCCACCGCTATTTGCTAAAACGTTGTCATTTATCAATATCTCCGCGCAACAGAAGGCCGGGTTCAAACCGCGCGCGCAGAACAAGATAAAATGTCGGCTCTTTCAAGGATGGAATCATGCCGAGAATCTGGAAACCCTCTGTCACCGTTGCCGCCATCGTCGAGCGCGACGGCCTGTTTTTATTGATTGAAGAAGAGACCAGCGAAGGCATCAAGCTCAATCAGCCGGCCGGTCACCTCGACCCGTTCGAGTCGCTGGAACAGGCGGTGATCCGCGAAACGCTGGAAGAAGCGGCCTACGATTTCATCCCCACGGCACTGGTCGGCATGTACATGTCGCGCTATCAGTCACTGCGCACGGGCGAGGACGTGACCTATTTGCGCTTCACCTTTTGCGGCACGGCCGGCGCCGAGCATGACCGCCCGCTGGACGAAGGCATTATCCGCACCCTGTGGATGACGCGCGACGAGCTGGCGGCATGCCAGGAACGCCACCGCAGCCCTCTGGTGCTGCAGTGCGTGGACGAATACCTGGCTGGCCGGCGCGCACCGCTGGCCCTGCTGCACACGCATGCGTCTGTCTTTAACAGCGCATAGCAACATTATCTAAAGTACACTGGAAAGCAAGATGAGCAAGAAGAAAGTCGTTATCGGCATGTCCGGCGGGGTTGATTCCTCGGTCGCCGCATGGATGCTGAAGGAACAAGGCTATGAAGTCATCGGCCTGTTCATGAAAAACTGGGAAGATGACGACGATTCGGAATACTGCTCCACGCGCCAGGACTGGATCGATGCGGCCAGCGTGGCCGACGTCATCGGCGTCGATATCGAAGCCGTCAATTTTGCCTCCGAATACAAGGACCGCGTGTTCGCCGATTTCTTACGCGAATACCAGGCCGGCCGTACGCCGAATCCGGACGTACTGTGCAACGCCGAAATCAAATTCAAGGCTTTTCTTGACCACGCCATGACCCTGGGCGCCGACCTGATCGCCACCGGCCATTACGCGCGCGTGCGCCAGGCGCCCCTGGATGCCGGCCGCTATGAGCTGCTCAAGGCAGTCGACGCCAGCAAGGACCAAAGCTACTTCCTGCACCGGCTGAACCAGGCGCAATTGTCTAAAACCCTGTTTCCGCTCGGTGAAATCCCGAAGACGCAAGTGCGCAAGATCGCCGAGCAGCTGGCGCTGCCGAACGCGCAGAAAAAGGATTCGACGGGCATCTGTTTTATTGGCGAGCGCCCGTTCCGCGAATTTTTGAACCGCTACCTGTCGTACCAGCCGGGCCCCATGAAAACGGCCGACGGCAAGACGGTGGGCGAACACGTGGGGCTGAGTTTTTATACCCTGGGCCAGCGCAAGGGCATCGGCATCGGCGGCGTGAAGTCGTACCAGAATGCCGATGGCAGCAGCGACGCCTGGTATGTGGCGCGCAAGGATATCGCCAACAATACCCTGTGGGTGGTGCAGGGCCATGACCATCCTTGGCTGCTGTCGCCCGCCTTGACAGCCGATCAGGCCAGCTGGGTCGCCGGCACTGCGCCACAAGCGGGCGCCCTGTCCGCCAAGACGCGCTACCGCCAGGCCGACGTGGCGTGCCAGCTATTGCCGGATGGGAATGAACACTTCAGCCTGGCGTTTGACCAGGCGCAATGGGCCGTCACGCCAGGCCAGTCGGCCGTGCTGTATGATGGGGATGTCTGCCTGGGCGGCGGCATCATCGCCAGCGCCACGGGCTTGCCCTGATCATGGACTGAAAGGATACGCTGATGCACACACTGCACGCCCGGATTGTCACCGCATGGAATGCCTTACCCGTAGTCCTGCAAGCGAGCTTGCTGCTGGGTGCCGCTGCGTACTGTTTACTGCATCTCGGGAAGTCACTGGGCCAGGCGCTGTATTACCTGACCCACTGACACCTGACAATGCCGCCAGTTCAGCCGGGCTGATTGGTCGATTGTGCGGCGGCCAATGCCTGCTGCTGCTTGCGCACCATCGCGATAACCGTGTTGCGCACGGTTTTCAGCACCGTGTCGGCCATGAAGGGTTTCACGATGAAGCCCGACACGCCCATGGCGTGGGCTGCCTGCAGCGAGGCGGCGTCGATGCCGCCCGAGACCATGAAAATGAGCGTTTTCGGATACTGGGCGCGGATGGTTTGCACCACATTGCTCCCATCTTCCACCTGCTCGCGCGCGATGCACACGAAATGCGGATGGTGCTTGACCAGCAGCGCCAGTCCCAGCGCGCTGGTATGCGTCTGTCCGCAGACATCGTAGCCGCCATCGGTCAGGACCGTGTTCAGCAGGCCGCGCGCCACGGCGCTGCTATCGATCAGGACTGTCTTTAACATCATGATTACTTCCCTTGCTTGATTGTTCTTGTCTTGCGCCGTGCCTTACTTTTCCCACACGAGCTTGTTCCAGGTCACGCCTAAAGTCACGTCAGTCTTGAGCGCGACTAACTTTCTTGAAAGATACAGTATTTCCCGCTCTTTTCGCAGGCTTTCGCCCAGTGCGCCGGGCAAAATCCCCGCGCCGGCCATCACGGCGTCGATATTGCCGTAAGCACGCAACAGTTTCGCGCCCGTCTTCAGGCCGATCTTCGATACGCCGGGGATGCTGTCGGTGACGTCGCCCATCAGCGCCAGCAAGTCGGGCAGCAGTTCCGGCGGCACGCCGAACTTTTTCTCGACCCAGGCGTGGTCGTGCCAGACCCCCTTGAAATGATCCCACACCAGCGCGCCGTGGGCGATCAGGCCATGTAAATCCTTGTCGGTGGTGGCGATGACGGCCGCGCCACGCCCCTCGTGCAGCCAGCGCATGACGGCCGTGCCGATCACGTCGTCGGCCTCGACCTCGGGAATGCTCACCACATGCATGCCGAAGCTGGCCAGGGTGGCATAGAAGCCGGGCAAGGCGTCGCGCAGCACCTGCGGCATGGGCTGGCGCCCCTCGCGGTAACCGGCATACAGGGCGTGGCGCCAGGTGGGGCCGCCAAAGTCGAAGGCCGGCAGGATGTGCGTCGGCTCATGGTCGTTGATGAGGGTGCGGAACGACGACAGCGCATGGCGCAGCGCGATCTCCGCCTTCAGGTCGGAATCGGGTTCAGGACTGGCTTCGTAGACGCGGCGTACGATATTCAAGCCGTCGATAGCGAGGAGTCTGGCCATGCGGTTAGTCGATACTGGTTGAATCGGGCATTTTACCGTATGGTTCCCCGCATATCGGCCTTGAATGCCCCTTATTTGGCGAAATCGTAGGGCCCGCCACGTTCGAGCGCCCGCTGGTAGGCCGGGCGCGCGTGGATGCGCTGCAGGAACGCCGTCAGCTTCGGCTGGCGTTCGTCGAGTCCGCCGCGCATGGCGGCCGCTTCCAGCGGAAAGCTCATCTGGATGTCGGCCGCCGTGAATTCGTTGCCGGCAAACCATTTTCTGCTCTCCAGTTCGGATTCCATGTAAGCCAGCTGGCTATTGATGTTGGGCATGATGAAGCTGCTCCTGACCTTGCTGGCGATGCCGCGCGCAATGGGCTTGACGAAAAATGGCATGGGCGACGATTCGACCTTGTCGAATACCAGTTTCATCAGCAGCGGCGGCATGGCCGAGCCTTCCGCGAAATGCAGCCAGTAAGTCCAGCGCAGCTTCTCCGGCGTGCCCGCCGCCGGTACCAATCGGCCATTGCCGTAGCGTTCGACCAGGTACTCGATGATGGCGCCCGATTCGGCGATGGTGTTGGCGCCATCTGTGATCACGGGCGACTTGCCCAGGGGATGCACGGCTTTCAAGGAAGCGGGCGCCAGCATGGTTTTCGGGTCCCGCTGGTAGCGCTTGACCTCGTAGTCGAGGCCCAGCTCCTCGAGCAGCCAGAGCACGCGCTGCGAGCGCGAATTGTTCAGATGGTGGACGACGATCATGGTGTTTCCCGTTAGGCGATGGTTGAGTTCCAGTATAGCCGGGACGGGAAAATCGCGGCGGAAGGGGCTGCACACCAAAAGAAATTGCGAAAAACAGTATTTTCAATTGATAACTTTTCAATCTTCCCTTATCGTGTTTTGTTTCCAATAAGTAAGGAACTCCTCTGTGGATTTCGACACAAACAACACTACGCCCCAGCGCGAAGCCATCACCTTCAGCGCCACCGGCAGCGAATACTTCCGTATCTGGATCGTCAACCTGCTGCTGAGCATCGTCACCCTGGGCATTTATTCCGCCTGGGCCAAGGTGCGCCGCAACCGCTATTTCTATTCGAGCACCCACCTGGCGGGCAGCAGCTTCGAATACCACGGCAACGCCGTCGCCATCCTGAAGGGCCGCATTGCGGCCGTCGTGCTGATCGCCGGCTACAACATCGCCCTGCGTGTCTCGCCCATCGTGGGCCTGCTGATGTTCGTACTGCTGGCCGCCATCCTGCCCTGGCTGGTATGGAAAAGCTTGCAGTTCAAGCTGTACAACACCAGTTACCGCGGCATCCGCTTCGGTTTCGGCGGCAGCGCCAAGGAAGCCTACAAATACTTCCTGTGGCTGCCTATCCTGAATACCTTCACGGCTGGCTTGATGACGCCGTTCCTGCACCAGCGCCTGAAGCGCTTCCAGCACACGCAAAGCCGTTTCGGCACCAGCCCGTTCAGCTTTGACGCCACGGTCGGCAGCTTTTACAAGACGTACCTGCTGTTCTTTGCGCTGCTGCTGGGCGGCCTGCTGGTGCTCATTTTCGTCGTCTTCGGCAGCGTGTTTGCCTCGTTTGCTGCGCATGCCAACGACGCCACCAAGGTCGGCAGCCTGATGTTTGCCATCGGCGCCCTGTATCTGTGGGCGTTTACCGTTCTGCCCCTGTTCCTGACCATGATCCAGAACCTGATCTGGAACCACACGCGCTTGCAGCAGCACCAGTTCCAGTCGCAGCTGACCTGGGGCCGCACCACCTTCATCATGCTGACCAACCTGCTGGGCGTCGTCGTCACGCTGGGCCTGTTCGCGCCATTCGCCCACGTGCGCTGGCTGAAGTACCGCCTGGAGGCGACGTCGATGCTGGTGCATGGCAGCCTGGACGAGTTTGTCGCCGCCACGGGCCAGCAAGTGTCGGCCACCGGCGAAGGCATGGCCGACCTGCTGGACTTCGACCTGTCGATGTAAGCAATGAACGCCAACACGCAAGAAGACCACGCCGCTCTGGCCGCCCGCTATTTCGACGGCCAGAGTTCGCGCCTGTACCACGTGAAACTGTCCGTGCGCGATGGCGTGGCCGTGCTGACGGGCGACATCGAGCGCAGCTGTCCGCTGGGCGAACTGCACGTGTCCGAACGCAGCAGCCACGCCGTGCGCAAGGTCAGCTTTCCCGACGGCGCCTACCTGGAAATCGCCGACCAAGCGGCCTTCAACGCATTGCTGCACGATACGGGCCACCGCGATGGCTGGGTGGTGCGGCTGCAGCAAAGCTGGCGCGGCGCCCTGCTGGCCACGGTCGCCACCGTGCTGGCTCTGTGGCTCAGCTATCAGTACCTGCTGCCGGTCGTGGCGAAAGGCATCGCTTATGCGATTCCCCAGTCCGTCGAGCGCCAGCTGGGTCAGGGCGTGCTTGATTTCCTCGACCAGCACGTGTTTGAAGCGAGCAAGCTCACTGGCGTACGCCAGCAAGCCTTGCGCAGCCAGTTCGCGCGGCTGACCACGCCCGGCGACAGCACGCCCGAGCACCGCATCGTTTTCCGCAAGAGCAAGATCGGTCCGAACGCGTTTGCCCTGCCGTCGGGCGACATCGTGCTGACCGATGAAATGGTGGAACTGCTGCCGGACGATGCCGCCATCATGGGCGTGCTGGCGCATGAGCTGGGCCATTTGCAGCAGCGCCACCTGACGCGGCGCATCATCCAGACCTCGGCAGTGGGCGCCGGCGCGGCGCTGCTGTTCGGCGACGTGTCGACGGTGGTGGCCACCGTGCCGCCGCTGTTGCTGGATTTGAAGTATTCGCGCGATGTCGAACGCGACGCGGACGACTATGCGATTGCCATGCTGCGCCAGAATGGCATCCCGCTGGAACACCTGGCGCAAGTGTTTGTCGCCCTGGGCAAGCTGGACCAGGGCACGCCCTACCTGTCGAGCCATCCGGCCAGCGCCGAACGGGTCGAACGCATCCGCGCCGCACAACGGTAAACACCTGACAAAACCTACTGCGCGTCGCGCTTTGCGGCCGGCGATGCTCACCGGCTCGGCGCCCCCGTACAGAGTACGGTTGCGCTTCTCGGCCACAAATCACTGCCGCTCGCTACGGTTTTGTCAGGCGTTGCAAGTATGGATAGCACCGCTCTAACAGCACACTTTTCCAGTCAGCAAGATCTACAAATCACCGGTACACTCAGCAATATCAGTCTGACTTCACCGGAGTGCCCATGCACCTAGTACCATTTCGCTACCTGACCTTCATTGCGACGGCCACCATCTTTGTCCTGTCCCTGTTTTACTATGACCATTACTGGCTGCCCCTGCTGGCCGGTGCACTGACCCTGGTCGGCTTCAGCGACCTGCTGCAAACGAAGCGCGCCCTGCGCCGCAATTACCCCATCCTCGCGCATTTCCGCTTTTTCTTCGAGAGCATCCGCCCCGAAATCCGCCAGTATTTCCTGGAGAGCGACAGCGAAGCGACGCCGTTCTCGCGCAGCCAGCGCAGCATCGTCTACCAGCGCGCCAAGGAGCAGACGGACAAGCGGCCATTCGGCACCCAGCTCGACGTGTACCAGACGGGCTACGAATGGATCAACCATTCCATCGCCCCCGCCAAGGTCACGGGCCACGATTTCCGCATCGAGATCGGCAACCACCCGGACTGCCCGCGCGACAAACCGTATTCGGCCAGCGTCTTCAATATTTCGGCGATGAGCTTTGGCGCCCTGTCGGCCAACGCCATCCTGGCCTTGAACGGCGGCGCGCGCAGCGGCGGCTTCATGCACGATACGGGCGAAGGCAGCATCAGCCCCTACCACCGCGAAAACGGCGGCGATCTGGTATGGGAAATCGGCTCCGGCTATTTCGGCTGCCGCAACCAGGACGGCACGTTTTCGGAAGAACGCTTCATCGCCAACGCCAGCTCCGAGCAAGTGAAAATGATCGAGCTGAAAATGTCGCAGGGCGCCAAGCCGGGCCACGGCGGCGTGCTGCCCGGCCCGAAAGTGACCATCGAGATCGCCACCACGCGCGGCGTGATGGTGGGCGAGGATTGCGTCTCGCCGGCCGCGCACAGCGCCTTTTCCACGCCAATGGAAATGCTGCATTTCATCGACCGCCTGCGCACCCTGTCGGGCGGCAAGCCGACGGGCTTCAAGCTGGCCATCGGCCATCCATGGGAGTTTTTCGCCATCGTCAAGGCCATGCTGGCAACGGGTATCACGCCCGACTTCATCGTCGTCGACGGCAGCGAAGGCGGCACGGGCGCGGCGCCCCTGGAATTTACGGACCATGTGGGCACGCCGCTGCAGGAAGCGCTGGTGCTCGTGCATAACACCCTGGTGGGCGCCAACCTGCGCGACAGGATCAAGATCGGCTGCTCGGGCAAGATCATCACGGCCTTCGACATCGCCCGATTGCTGGCACTGGGCGCCGACTGGTGCAATTCAGCGCGCGGCTTCATGTTCGCGCTGGGCTGCATCCAGTCGCAAAGCTGCCACACGGACCGCTGTCCCACGGGCGTGGCCACGCAAGACCCGCAGCGCCAGCGCGCACTGGTGGTGTCCGACAAGATCGCCCGCGTGGCGCACTTCCACCAGAACACCATGAAGGCGCTGGCCGAACTGATCGCCGCCGCCGGCCTCGCGCACCCGCAGGAACTGCGCCCGCATCATCTGGTGCGGCGCATCTCGCCGAACCAGGTGAAACTGGCTTCGGCCCTGCTGCCCTTCCTGGAAGCGGGACAATTGCTCGACCCGAGCCAGCTGCCGCAGCTGCCGCCCGTGTTCGGCCTGTACTGGCCCAAGGCCCAGGCGGTATCGTTCCAGCGCCTGGATTGAGATGGCCGCTGCGCAAGTTGAGCAATACCACTTAATAACCACTTGCGCAAAAACCTGAATCCAATACAATACCAAAACAAGCACAAAACAAGGCAGCTTTTCCGGTGACGGCCGCGCCGCGTCGCCACGGGCCACAATACGTCTGCCATCATCACAATGAATACCGGAGGAGTTGCAGCATGGAACAGGGTTTGCGCGAAAAAGTAGGACAGTTATTCATGGTGGGCTTCGACGCCCTGCAGGCGGACGAGCACATCAAGACCTTGATACGCCAAAAAAAGGTGGGCGGCGTGATCCTGTTCCGCCGCAATGTGCACACGCCCGCGCAAGTGTCAGCCCTGTGCCGCGAACTGCAGGAAATCAACGCGGAAGTGTCCGACATTCCGCTGCTCATCTCCATCGACCAGGAAGGTGGCATGGTGATGCGCATCGAGCAGGGCGTCACGCCAATTCCCGCGGCCATGGCCTTTCAGGCGGCCGGCTCCATCGAGGATTGCGAACGCATGAACCGGATCAGCAGCGATGAAATGCGCCAGGTGGGCATCAACCTGCTGCTCGCCCCCGTGCTGGACGTGAACAACAACCGCAACAACCCCGTCATCGGCGTGCGCGCGTATGGCGAGGATGCCGCCACCGTCATCGACTACGGCATGGCGGCCATGCGCGGCCAGCGCGCCAGCGGCGTGGCCGTCACTGCCAAGCATTTCCCCGGCCACGGCGACACAGCCATCGACACGCATTACGCCATGGCCCTGGTCCCGCATGACAAGGAACGCCTGCACGCCGTCGAACTGGCGCCCTTCCGCGCCGCCATTGCCGGCGGCGTAGACGCCATCATGACGGCGCACGTGGTCTTCCCCGCCTTCGAGGCCGACACCAGCGTGCCGGCCACACTGTCCAAAGGCGTGCTGACGGACCTGCTGCGCGGCGAGATGAAATACAAGGGCGTCGTCATCACCGACTGCCTGGAAATGGCGGCCATTGCCGACGGCATCGGCATCGCCCAGGGCGCCATCACCACCTTGCAGGCGGGGGCCGACATCGTCCTCATCTCGCACCGCGAAGCGCAGCAGACAGCCGCCATCGAGGCAGTCGTCGCCGCCGTGGAGCGCGGTGACATTCCCATGGCCCGCATCGACGCAGCTTGTGCGCGCGTTCTTGAACTCAAGCGCAACCGCGCCGTGCGCGACTGGCGCTCGCGCCCCGTCGTCCCGCCTGCACTGATGCAGCCGGCCGCCATGGCCCTGTCGCAGCTGCTGCAAAAGGCCGCCTTACGCGTGCAGGGCGAATACCGCGCGCTGGACGCCAGCTTGCCCGTGACCCTGCTGACGGTGGAAGTGCGTTCGCGCAGCGAAATCGATGAAGTGGCGCTGGGCCGCAACAAGGAAGCGCGCAGCTCCATGCTGCCGGCGCTGCTCGAAGCGGGCCTGGACGTACGCGAATATGCGCTGTCGGCCGAAGCGCTGGACGAAGAGGTCGATGCCGCGATCGCCTTTGCGCAAGGCGCGCAGCAGATCGTGCTGCAAACGTATAACGCCATGTTCGTCGACGGCCAGCGCCGCCTCGTCGAGGCCCTGCCGCAGGATAAGCTGTGGCTGGTGGCGGGCCGTTTGCCCTACGACCTGGACCTGGCGCCGCACGCGCAAGGTCGCCTTGCCGCCTTCGGCTGCCGCCCGGCCGCGCTGGTGCCCGTGGTGGAAAAGCTGGCGGGCAAGGCGTAAGACCACGCCGCCCTCCTGCACATGCCGGGCGTTACCCGGCATGTTCTATTCTGCGTCGCAATCGAAGCGCACGCCCGTCATCTGCTCGCTCAGCGCCCATAGATGGCGCGCCTGCGCAGGATCGACGGCCCAGCGCCGCACGCCCGGCCCCGTGCTGTCGCCAGGTGCCAGGGCGGCGATATCGCAATCCTCGCAATACACGCCTCCAATACCCTCGAGCTGCGCGCTGGTGGCGCACCAGACGGCCGTGGCTGCGCCCTGCGCCACATTCTTGAAACCCGATTGCGGCGGCGGATTCACCTGTCCGGCCTCATCGAGCGCGCCCACGCGGCGCAGGTCATCGAGGTCCAGGTGGCGCACCAGCGGCGTCAGGATGGCCCCCGGATGCAGCGAGAAGGCGCGCACGCCGTGCGTCGCAGCGCGCCGGTCCAGTTCCACGGCAAACAGCGCATTGGCACTTTTCGACTGCGCATACGCGCGCCACTTGTCGTACGGCTGATGCAGGAAATGCGGGTCGTCCAGGTCCACGCCTGCCTGCCGGTGTCCCAGCGACGACACGCACACCACGCGTGCACCCTTCGCCCGCCTCAAGGCGGGCCACAAACGCGCCGTCAGCTGGAAATGCCCCAGGTGATTCGTCGCGAACTGCGCCTCGTAGCCACGCGCATCGCGCAGCAGGGGCGTGGCCATGATGCCGGCGCCATTCACCAGTACGTGCAGGGCGCGGCCGCTGGCAAGAAAGGCGGCGGAAAAGCGGTCGATGGCTTGCGGATCAAGCAGGTCGAGCGCGGCGACCTCCACGCCGGCCATGCCAATCAAGGCCGCTTGCGCCTGATGCGGATCGCGCGCCGGCACCAGTACGCGGGCGCCGGCGCCGGCCAGCACGCGCACCGTTTCCAGCCCCAGGCCCGACGCGCCGCCCGTGACGATGGCCTGCACGCCGGACAGGTCGCGGCCGGCCAGCGCCTCGGTGGCGGTCGTAGTGGCGTCGAAGCCGGAGTGCAGGGGAGTTTGTTTATTGTCGATGCTGCCCATGGGGTCTGCCTTTGCAAGTAGAGCCAGTCCGAATGGCTGGCGAGATGGACATTTTGCGCGCAAGGAACTGGACTGTGAATGGCGTAAAATCTGCAATACTATCGCCATCGTCCAGAACTGAACCCCACCATGGATTTACTCTCCGATGTACTCTCGCTGCTTGATACGCGCAGTTCCTATTTTGCGGGCCTGAAGGCGGGTGGCGACTGGGCCATCGACTTTCCGCCGCCGGAGGGCATCAAGTTCAACGCCGTGATCGAAGGCGGCTGCTGGCTGACGGTCGCGGGCATCGACGCTCCCGTGCAGCTGCAAACGGGCGACTGCTTCCTGCTCGCGCCTGGGCGCGCGTTTACCCTGGCCAGTACACCCGGCTTGCCAGCCGCCTCGGCGCTGGAAGTGTACCGGCACGCGCCGCAGGGCGTGGCCCGCCACGGCGCGCCGGAACATGATTTTTTCCTTATCGGTGGACGCTTCAGCTTTGGCGACGAAGCGACCATCCTGCTCGACTGCCTGCCCCCGCTGCTGCACCTGCGCGGCGATACGGACCAGGCCAGCGTGCTGCACTGGGCCTTGCAACGGCTGGCGCAGGAATTGCAGGCGACGGCGCCCGGTGCGGCGCTAATGACGCGCCACCTGGGCCACATGATGCTGCTGCAAATGCTTCGCCAGTACCTGGCAGCGCAGGCTTCGCATCCAGTGGGCTGGCTGTTCGCGCTGGCCGATCCCCGGCTGCGCGCCGCCATCGAGGCCATGCATGCGCAGCCGGCGCGGCGCTGGACCTTGCAGCAGCTGGCCGCCGTCGCGGGGCAGTCACGCTCGGCCTTTTCCCTGCACTTCAAGAATAGGGTGGGCGTGACGCCGCTCGACTACCTGCTGCGCTGGCGCATGCGCCTTGCCACACGGCGCCTGAGGGACAATGCCGCGACAGTGACGTCGATTGCGCAGGCGCTGGGCTACGATTCGGACAGCGCCTTCAGCCACGCCTTCAAGCGCGTCATGGCCTGCTCGCCGCGCCAGTACCGGCTGCGTCACGCGGGCACGCAGGCGTAAAAAAACCCGCAGCAGCGGGTTTTTTTACGTTCAGGGCCGCGTGACGGGCGGCAAAGCGGCCACCGCCAGCAAGGCAAACGGCCCGAGGAAGAGGCCGATGCAGAACCAGGCGCCGCCATTGCGCCCACGCCGGCTGGCCAGCAGCCAGGAGGCGATCGCAAACAAAAACATGAAGATCAACAGTATCGCCATTGCCACTCCTTGCCATGCGGAAACCCCAGTGTAGCCGACGGGCGGGCCCGTGCCTAGACGTACATCAGTCCTGGCGCTGCACCTGCATCAGGATCACGCGCTTGCTGCTGCCATCGGCCGGCGGCGTGGCGGATGGCGGCGGTGGGCTGTCGCAGGAGCCGCAGGAACCGCAGCCACTGCCGCAGCCCGGCGCCACCTTGAAAAAGGTCGACATCTTCGCCTCATCGAGGCCGCAGCGCACCAGGCCACGCACGATGGCGCGGCGCACGCCCGCCGGCAGGTACTTGGTCGAAAAATGCAGCAGCGCGGCTGCGACGATCAGGGCGACGATAATGGTTTGCCACATGGTGTACTCCTAAGCGCCCAGCATCAGAGCGACGCGGTACGTGATGAACGAGGCTGCGTAGGCCAGGGCGAACATATAGCCGGCCATCAGCAGCGGATAGCGCCAGCCTCCCGTTTCGCGTTTCACCACGGAGAGGGTCGACAGGCACTGCGGCGCGAACACATACCAGGCCAGCAAGGACAGCGCGGTGGCCATTGACCAGGAATGGGCGATCAGCGGTTCCAGGGTGGAGGCCAGCGCGTCGCCCGTTTGCGACAGCGCGTACACGGTGCCCAGGGCGCCGACGGCCACTTCGCGCGCCGCCATGCCTGGCACCAGCGCGATGCAGATTTGCCAATTGAAACCGATGGGCGCGAAGATCACTTCCAGGCCGCGGCCCAGGATGCCGGCCAGGCTGTAATAGATCGGCGGATGGATCGCGTTGTCCGGCGCGCCGGGGAAGGTGCTGAGGAACCACAGGATAATCATCAGGCTCAGGATGATGGTACCGACGCGCGTCAGGAAGATCTTCGCGCGCTCCCACAGGCTGACGGCCAGGTTGCGCAGATGGGGCCAGTGGTAGGCTGGAAGTTCCAGCATCAGCGGCTGGTTGCCGCGCACGCCCATGCCGCGCTTCATGACCCAGGCCACGGCCATGGCCGAGATGATGCCGGCGAAGTACAGGACAAACAGCACCAGGCCTTGCAGGCTCAGATAACCCCACACCTGGCGCTGCGGGATGAAGGCGGCGATGATCAGCGCATATACGGGCAGGCGCGCCGAACACGTCATCAGCGGGGCGATCATGATGGTGACCAGGCGGTCGCGCGGGTTCTGGATGGTGCGCGCCGCCATCACGCCGGGAATGGCGCAGGCAAAGCTCGACAACAGCGGGATGAAGGCACGGCCCGACAGGCCCACGCCGCCCATCAGGCGGTCCAGCAGGAAGGCCGCGCGCGGCAGGTAGCCGCAGTCTTCCAGGCTCAGGATAAAGAAGAACAGGATCAGGATCTGCGGCAGGAATACCAGCACGCTGCCGACGCCGCCGATGATGCCTTCCACCAGCAAGCTTTTCAGGTGGCCATCGGGCATGTTCGCCGTCAGCAAGGCACCCAGGTGGCCCACGCCATCGGTGATCATTTCCATCGGCGTGGCAGCCCAGGCAAACACTGCCTGGAAGATCAGGAACATCAGCGCGGCCAGGATGAGGGGGCCGAACACGGGGTGCAGCACCACATCGTCGATTTTTTCCGTCAGGTTGCCCGTGTCGCTGGTGTTATTGCTGACGGCTGCCAGGATGCGGCGCACTTCGCGCTGGGTTTCTTCGACGCTGACGGCATCGATGGCCGCCAGCGGTTTTGCGTCCACGACCGGCAGCGGCAGCATGGCGTCAATGGCGTTCAACAGGGCTTTTTCGCCGTCGTGCTGCACCGCGACGGTTTCCACCACGGGCATGCCCAGTTCTAGCGACAGCTTGGCCGTATCGATGAGCATGCCGCGCTTGCGCGCCACGTCCGTCATGTTCAGGGCCAGCAGCATGGGCAAGCCCAGGCGCTTGACTTCCAGCACCAGGCGCAAGTTCAGGCGTAAATTGGTGGCGTCGACCACGCAGATGATGGCGTCCGGGCGCGGGTCGCCCTTGCGCAATCCCCCCACCACGTCGCGCGTGATGGCTTCATCGGGCGTGGTGGCGGACAGGCTGTAGGCGCCCGGCAAATCGAGCAGGCGCACGGGCGTGCCGGCGGGCGAAGTGAAATGGCCTTCCTTGCGCTCGATGGTCACGCCGGCGTAGTTCGCCACTTTCTGGCGCGCACCCGTCAAACGGTTGAAAAGGGCGGTCTTGCCGCAATTCGGGTTGCCCAGCAAGGCAATTTGTGGCTGATGCGGCGCTTTGTGCGCGCCCGCATCGACGATAGTTTCGACAGCACCCATGGTTATTCCGGTTGAAGCAGCGGTTGAATCGTGATCAGCGCCGCTTCGAAGCGGCGCAGTGCGAACGTGGCATTGCCGACCTTGATGGCCAGCGGGTCGCCGCCGGGCATGCCGCGCTTGAGCATGCGGAGTCGTTCGCCAGGAACGAATCCCAGCTCCATCAACCGGCGGGCGAGATCGACGCCGTCTTCCGTCTGTCCTGCCGCGTGGGGCGTGATATGCAACACCGTGCCGCTCTGGCCGACTGCCAGCGCGTCGAGCGTCATCAGGGGTGGAACTAGTGTCATGAGCAAATTCCGTTCAAATTAAGAACACCGGGGACAGACTGCTGCGCGCGGCGCATGCCCTGGGTGTTGTGAGGTAAAACGCAACTGTTGCGCATTACCGACAAGCGGCCTTTCAAACTGTCCAGACGGCGACCGTCCGAGACAATACCAGCATTATAAACATGAATGCGAATTGTTTTTATTTGGCCCGGAGAGTGGCCCCTGTCAAGGGCTGCGCCATGCGCGCGAAGCGCATATCAAGCTGCCGCGCCGAGCCGCCAAGCGCCGCACACTTGATCAAAATCGCTTGCATTGTCCTGCACTTTGCGCGACAATGAAACGTAATGATAATGATTCTCATTAAAACACTAGCAACAATGCTTCAGGGTACTAGTGTCTATTCATCATCCAGCCAGAAGGTGTATCAATGATTGTATGTGTCTGCAACAACATATCTGATCGTGAAATCCGTCAAGCCGTCGATCTTGGCCTCTCCAGCATGGCCGAACTGCGCCGCGACCTGGGGGTGGCCACCTGCTGCGGCAAATGCCATAGCTGCGCGCGGGAAGTGCTGAACGATCACTTGAGCGCCACCGTGGTACTGCAAGAAACCGTATTGATGCGAGCCGTACTGACAAACTAAAGAAAGCGATGAACGCCATGACGATGATGCCCCCGCCCGTAACGGTGCAGGCCGTGCAACAATTTGCCAACTTCGACAAGAAGCGCAACAAGTTCGCGCCGCTGATGGCCATCGTCGTCCTGCATATCGCCGGCTTTTACGCCATCCAGAGCGGCCTGTTGAGCCGCGTCGTCACGGCGGCCATGCCGACCATCACCACCATCAGCATCATCGCCCCGCCGGCGCCACCCAAGCCCCCGGCACCGTCCGTACCGAAAACCGTGGAACTGAGCGCTCCCGTGCCGCGCGCCGTGATCCCGCCGCTGCCGCTGATCGCCGTGGCGCCGAGCGAACCGACGATCACGCCGCCACAGCCTACGCGCGCAGAAGCGGCGCCTGTGGCCGCCGCCGCGCCGGCAGCGCCATCGACACCGGCGCCGTCACCACCTGCACCCGCGGCACCGCGCACCGTCAGCAGCGTCGAATATATCAAGGCACCGCAACTGATCTACCCGAATTTGTCGCGCCGCCTGGGCGAGAGCGGCACCGTGGTATTGCGCATTCTGATCAATGAAAAAGGTTTGCCTGAGCAAATCCTGATCCATAAATCGACCGGCTACGGCAACCTCGATGAAGCGGGCCGCCAGGCCGCGCAGCGCGCGCTGTTCAAGCCCATGATCGAAAACGGCAAGCCCGTACCCGTGTACGTGCTCGTGCCCCTGACCTTCCAACTGAGCTAGCCTTCCGGCGGCCCTTGCGCCGCTGCCAGCCCGCAAGCATCGCACCGTGTGCCTGCTTGCTTTTTTGCACCCTGTTTTTAGTCAAGCGATTTGCTTGTTTCAGTCTGCCAGCCACCATCCCCGGGCCAGGCAGACTTTTTTTTGCCAGATGCGCAGCGCGCTATGGGGTCAGACCCTCAACACCGCCAACGCAAAGTTCAGCGCCAACGTCGCCGGGGGTCTGACCCCAGCCTTACATCTCCGCCCACATCCTGAGCAGGTTGTGGTAATGCCCCGTCAAGCCCACCGTCGCCGGCGAATCGCCGTGCTCGCCACGCACGCTCTGGATGTTCTGATCGAGTTCGAACAGCATGCTGCGCTTCCAGTCTTCGCGCACCATGCTTTGCGTCCACAGGAATGAACAGATGCGCTCGCCACTGGTGACGGGCAACACCTGATGCACGCTGCTCGACGGATACACGATGACGTCGCCTGCAGGCAGCTTCACTTCATGCGTACCGTAGGAATCGACCACCACCAGCTCGCCGCCTTCGTACTCATCCGGCTCACTCAGGAACACGGTCGAGGAGACGTCCGCGCGCATCGACTGCATGCCGTTTTTCGGCGTGCGGATGGCGCCGTCGATATGCAGACCATAGTGCTCGCCGCCCGCGTAGCTGTTGAAGAACGGCGGCAGGATGCGCAGCGGCAGCACGGCCGAAAAGAACAGCGGATTGGCCATCAGCGCGCGGCTGACGATCTCGCCCAACTCCAGCGCCAGCGGCGAACCCTCGGCCAGCTGGCGGTTGCGCTTGACCTGCGCGCCTTGCGCCCCGACGCTGGCGCGACCGTCGACCCAGTCCGTCTGCGCCAGGCGCTGGCGAAAATGCGTCACCTGTTCCGGTGTCAGCACGCCGGGTATATGCAGCATCATCTTGCTATCCTTTGTAGTGAGTTTCCCCGGTGATTATCGCATCGCCACCAGCAGCCAAGAATACGTAAAGGCAAGAATGTCGCAAACTTTTTGCGCCGTTTCCACGCGACAATCCAGGCCCGCTGAAAACGCACGACAGACGGCATGAACGCGAATGAGAATGGCCTTCATTTTCCTTGACAAATAAAAAACGGAAAAATCTGGCAATCCATTTGAGAATGGGTTTTATTCGCACGATATTTACGTTAAATAGACGGAAAAACACCGTTTCACAGCAAGAAACGCCCATATTTTGCGCTATCATGCGGGCATAGCGAGACCGGCAACCTGCGCGCCACCAGGCAGCCCTGCGCCACCCGGCAGTGAACGCCAGCAGCCTCCGGTTTCATCATCGAACGCGACACAGAACAAAGGAAATCCCATGAAGGGCGATAAAGAAGTCATCCGCATGCTCAACGCACAGCTCACCAACGAACTGTCGGCCATCAACCAGTACTTCCTGCATGCGCGCATGTACAAGCACTGGGGCCTGGAAAAGCTGGGCAAGAAGGAATACGAAGAATCGATCGGCGAAATGAAACACGCCGACAAGCTGATCGACCGCATCCTGATGCTCGACGGCCTGCCTAACCTGCAAGCGCTGCACAAGCTGCTGATCGGCGAGAACACGCCGGAAATGCTGGAATGCGATTTGAAACTGGAACGCGCCGCGCACGCCACCGTCAAGGAAGGCATCGCCATCAGCGAAAAAGCGGGCGACTACGTCTCGCGCGACCTGTTCCTGATGATCCTGGAAGACACGGAAGAGCATATCGACTGGCTCGAAACGCAGATCGATCTGATCGCCAAAGTCGGTATTCAGAATTATCTGCAAAGCCAGATGGCGATTGAAGAGTAATCCTTTCGCAGCATCGTAAAAAAACCGGCAGAGCCGGTTTTTTTACGTCCGTCCTCAAGTCTTTGTGGCCTGCGGCGGGCGCAGCTTGACGAACAGCACCGCCACCGCAGCGCACAGCAACAGGGCGCCGGCCAGCCGGATGACGTTCTCCGGATTGCCGCCCAGCCAGCTGCGGTAATACAGGGGCAGGGTGAAGATCTGAATGATCATCGGGATGACGATGAACATGTTGAAGATGCCCATGTAGACGCCCGTGCGCTCGGGCGGAATGCAGCCGGCCAGCATGATGTAGGGATTGCCCATGATGCTGGCCCAGGCCAGGCCCACGCCCAGCATGGGCAGCAACAGCAGCGCCGGGCTGTGGATCAGCGGGATGCTCAGCATGCCCACTCCGGCCGCGCACAGGCACAGGCTGTGCATGCGCTTGGGGCCGAAACGGCGCGTGAACGGCACCAGCGCAAAGGCAGCGACAAAGGCGACGAAATTGTAGAAGGCACCCACCTGCCCGTTCAGCAGGCCCGCGTCGCGAAAGCCTTGCGACGCGGGGTCCGTCGTGTGGAACAGGGTCGCTGCCAGCGACAGCGCAATGTACTGCCAGTAGCAGAACATGGCGTACCACTGGAACAGGTTGACGATGGCCAGCTGCTTCATCGTCGGCGGCATCTCGCGCAGGGCCGCGCCGATATCGGCCAGCGTGTGGCGCCAGCCCGGCGGGCGGCTGCGGATGGCCGCCAGCTCGGCCGCCGTGAGGGGGTATTCCGGCGTCGTCTTCAGGGTCCACAGCACTGAGGCAAGCGAGAACACGGCGCCGATCAGGAAGGCGGCGATGACGATATGCGGGATATGGCTGCCATTGACGGCATCCTTGTTCATGCCCAGCATGACCAGCAGCGATGGGGTCAGGTAGGCCAGCGTTTGCCCCAGCCCCGTAAACGCACTTTGCGTAAGAAAGCCCAGCGAATGCTGCTTCTTGTCCAGCTTGTCGCTGACAAAGGCGCGGTATGGCTCCATCGTCACGTTGTTGGCCGCGTCGAGTATCCACAGCAGGCTGGCGGCCATCCACAGGGTAGGACTGAACGGCATGGCCAGCAGGCCCAGGCTGCACAGGATGGCGCCGATCAGGAAGTACGGCGTGCGACGGCCCCAGCGCGTCACCGTGCGGTCGCTCATGGCGCCGATCAGGGGCTGCACGAGCAGCCCCGTCATGGGACCGGCCAGCCACAAATATGGCAGGCTCGCCTCGTCGGCGCCCAGGTATTTGTAGATGGGGCTCATGCTGCTTTGCTGCAGCCCGAAGCTGAACTGGATGCCGAAAAAACCGACATTCATGTTGACGATCTGCCAGAACGACAGATGCGGGCGGTGCGTGGTGGCGTCGCTCATGCCGGTTCCCTTTCCAGCCACAGCATATGCCAGGGCTGCAGACATACGGTGCCGGCCAGCACGCTGCCATCGAGGCTGTTGCGCCACTCGCCTGTTGGCAAGGTGTAGCGCTGACTGGCGCCGCTGAAATTGCTCAGGTTGAGAAACGCGTCGCCGCGCAGCAGCGCCAGTACGGCCGGCGTGTCGGCGGGCAGCACGCTGCGCGGCGCAGCAGCGGCCAGGGCCGGCAAGCGCCTGCGCGCGTCGATCAACTGGCGCAGCGCCAGGTACAGCCGGCCGCTGGCGCTCACGCCATCGTGGCGCCATGCGAGCAGGCTGTCGTCGAACGCCGGGCGCTGCAGCCAGCGGCTGTCCATCGCCCGGTCCGCGCGCTGCGTGTAGCTGTAATCGTTGGTCATGCCCAGTTCATCGCCCATGTACAGCACCGGCAAAGCGCCAAAGCTCAAGGCCAGGCCATGCAGCAGCAGCAGGCGCCGCAACGCGTATTCCTGCTCCTGCACCGTAGTGGCGCTTTCCAGGCCGGCCAGCGAGGCGGCCATGCCGTTGCTGCCATGCGCCTTGTCGGCGCTGCTGCTCTGGAAGGCGGCGCCGCGCGCATAACTGCCGGTGCCCGGCGTGCCGGCAAAGAACTGCGCGATGCGCGCCAGGCGCGCCGGCCCGTCCGCGCCTGCTTCATTGAGCAGCACGTTCCAGCCGATGTCATCGTGGCAGCGTACATAACTGAGCCAGCTTGCGGCCGGCGGCAGCGGTGGCGTGGCGGCGATCACCTGCTGCAGCAGATCCGTGCTTTCCTCCGCCAGCGCGCCCCAGCCGGCGGCCATCAGGCTGCTGTGATAGGCGATATGGCATTCGGGCGCGGCATCGCTGCCAAAGTAGGCGGGCAGCTTGGGCGTGGGCACGATGGCTTCGGCCTTGAGCAATACGCCAGGCGCAACGAGGTCGGCGATGGCGCGCAAAGCTTGCAGCAGGCTGTGGGCTTCAGGCTGGTTCATGCAGTCCGTGCCTTCGCGTTTCCACAGGAAGGCCGTCGAATCGAGACGGAATACTTCGATGCCCTTGTTGGCCAGGCCCAGCATGGCGCAGGCCATGGCCGCGAAGACGGCCGGATTGGCGTAGTTCAAATCCCACTGGTAGGGATAAAACGTGGTCCAGACCCAGCGCTGGAGCTCTGGCACGAAGGTGAAATTGCCCGGCGCCGCCTGCGGGAAAACCTGGCCTACCGTTCGCTCGTAGCGGTCCGGCTGCGCGCGGTCGGGATAGGTGTGGAAAAAATCGCGCAGCAGCGGATCGCCCGCCTTCGCGCCCAGCGCCCACGCATGGTCGTCGGCCACATGGTTGAGGATCAGGTCCGAGCACAGGCTGATGCCGGCTGCGCGCAGCTGCGCAGTCAATGCCTGCAAGTCGGCATTGCTGCCCAGCGCAGGGTCGACTTCCTCGAAACTGGCGACGGCAAAGCCTCCATCGCTTTCGCCGGCGCGCGGCCGCAAAAATGGCAGCAAATGCAGATACGTCACGCCCAGTTCGCGCAAGTGGGCAATGCGCGCGGCCACCCCCTGCAGGTTGCCGCCGAAACGCTGCACGTAGGCGCTGTAGCCCAGCATGGACTGGCTGGCAAACCAGTCCGGCTGCGCTTCGCGCTGCGCATCTTGCCGCAGCAGCGCCGGCGCGCGCGCCGCGTATAGCCGCCCCACGCTTTCCATCAGGTCTCCCAGCCAGGGCAGGAAGTCCGGCCGCTGGCCATACAGGCTGCCCAGGCGGTCAAGCAAGACCGCCTCCTGGCGCGCGTAGCGGCGCGCCGCATCGTTGCGCAAGGGCGTGGGGAGCGGCGCCAGCAGGCGCGCCAGGGGGCTGCGTATCGACATCATGAATCCTATCCTTGCTTAAAATGCGTATTTCAGGCTGACCTTGACGGCGCGCCCCGTGATCGAGCGGGCAGCATGGCCATCACCCTCGACTTCCGTATAGCCGATCTTGTTGAGCAGATTGTTCGCCGTCAGCGCCACCTGCATTTGCGGCGTAAGCTGGTAATTGACGAAGGCATTGAGCACCTGGTAGGCGGGCAAGGTGATCGTATGCGCATCGTCGCCCCACGACTTGCCCGTGCCGACCAGGCTGGCGCCCAAGGTAGCCGCTCCCCATTCATAGGTAGGCGCGAGCTGGTACACGACACGCGCCTGGCGCCGCGGCGTATTGCCGATCAGCGCCACATCGGCCGCTGCCGTGCCCGTGATCTCGGCATCCGTGAACGTCAGGCCGCCATTGATGCGGAAGTCGCCCGTGCTGTAGGCCGCTTCCAGTTCCACGCCCTTCGCTTCATAGCTGTTGGCCGTGCGCAGCTGGGTAGTCGCTTCGTAATTGCTTTCCTTGGTCTTGGCCTGGAACACGGTGACGAAGGTACTCAAAGGACCTTGGCGCCATTTCACGCCGCCTTCAAGCTGGCGCACGGTATTGATGGCCACGGGCACGCTGCCATCCAAGGGCGTGCCGAACAGGATGCGGTCGGCATTGAAGGCCACGCCTTCGCTGACACGGGCAAACACGGCCAGGTTGGCTTGCAGCTTGTAGTTCGCGCCCAGCGAGTACGAGGTGTGGCCCAAGGTGTAGTCGACCTGCTGCACCGTCGACGGCAGATAGGCTTGCGCGCCGGTGGCGATATTGGCCGTGCCGCTGGCATGCTGGCGGTCGCGCCGCAGGCCGCCGTCGAGATTCAGCGCACCGCTTTCCCAGGCCAGGTTCAGGTATGGTGACGTCGTGCGGTACTCCATGTCGACGGCGCGCGAGCAGCAGGCACCGAAGGCCGGGCCGATGTAGCCTGGCGTGCTGCTGGCCGTTTGCAGCAGCGCCGGCTGGTCGCCCGTGGCCTGCATCAGGTATTCATTGAAGTTCCAGGTCAGGCCCAGCTTTTGCTGCGACAGGTACAGGCCGGCCGTGGTGGTCAGTTTGCCGCTGTCGAGAACAAAAGTCTTGGCCAGCTTGGTGTCGCTCAGGGTATTGCTGGCGTCGTCGATCGAGGTATTGAACACCACGGCGGAAAAGGCCCGGCCGACATAAGGCTTGCCCCGATTCGGCCCGCTCGCAAACACATAGCTGCCGTCGCTGCCGTTATTCGACGGGAAGACGCCCGTGAAGCGGCCGGAATTGTCTGCGTAGCGGAAGTTTTCGCTCACACTCCAGCCCTGCCCAAGCTTGAATGATGCTTCCAGGCCTACGGTGTCGCTCTTCACGTGCAAGCCGTCGTTGACGCGGGTGGCCACGCGCTGGTTATCCTTGTTCAGCACCATGTCGGGCACCCAGTACGGCGAATAGAAACTGGCCTTGCGCGGGTCGATGCCGGCGATTTCCGTGATGCGGCCATTGCTCACGCTGACCGGCACCGGCAGGGCCGTGGGCGACTGGTCGTCGAGGTGCTTGAACGACAGCCGCACGAAGCCGCTGTCGAATTCATGCGTGACATTGCCGCGGATCTGGCCGCCCTTTTCACTGTTGACGCCACTGTGGCGGATGCCTTCGCCCGTACGCCAGGAGCCGCCGATGAAGAAGCGCGTACGCTCCGAGAGCGGCGCGCCATAGTCGAAGTCCACGCGGGTCTGGTCATAGCCCAGGCCGCGGCTGATGGCCACGCTGCCACCCTGCTCCTTGCCATTCTTGCTGATGAAATTGATGATGCCGCCCGGCGAGTTGGTGGCCAGGGTGGAGGCCGAGCCGCCGCGCACCACTTCCAGGTGGTCCAGGGTGGAATCGATTTTCACGAAGCTGTCGGGCGTGGTGAAGTTGAAGTCGCCAAACTGCAGCACCGGCAAACCATCTTCCTGGATCTGCACATAGCGCGCGCCGCCGGCGGAAATGGGCAGGCCGCGCACGGTGATGTTGGCATTGCCTTCGCCGCCCGAAGACTCGGCCCGCAAGCCCGGCACCGAGCGCAGGACTTCGGCGGCGCTGGTCGGCGCATTGTGCAGGATGGTGTCGAGTTCCATGCTGCTGACGGAATTACTCGATTTCATTTTCGACGTGCCGCCGGTGGTGCCCGTGACCACGATGCGTTCCAGGTTCAGGCCATCGGCGGGGGCGGCGCTGGCGGTGTCGCCGGTGGATTGTGCCTGGGCCGCGCCCAATTGCAGCATGGCCAGGGCGACGGCTGCGGCCATGCAGCCGCGTTGAGCAGTACGTGTCTTCATCTTGTCTCCAGTGTTGTATGCCGATACATCGAGGTATCCGCTTGTTATGAGTCCTGGCCGCTGCATGCCGTGGCGCGCTGGCTGAGCCGGTACGTCATTATTCAACGAATAAGAATTTATTGCAATCGATTGCAATCGAGCACTGCAACATGAAATTTATGTTGTTTTTAAGAGAATAATACGAAGGGAGAAGAGTTAAAAAGCGCTTATACGCTGAGCAAACAGGGCTTTTCATGCGGCACTGCAGCATGAAAATATAGGAGGTAAATCTAAATTATTGCAATCGGTTGCAACCGATGAAGCATGCCCACCTCAGCGGCCCGAGGCGCGTACGATCAGCTCGGTTGGCAATTGCTGGGATGGCGCTGCTGCGCCGTCGACCAGCGCCAGCAGCGAGGCCACCAGCGCGCGCCCGGCGGCGCGGATCGGCTGGCGCACGGTGGTCAGCGGCGGATGGAAATACGCGGCCAGTTCGATATCGTCGTAGCCAACCACGGCCACCTGCTCCGGCACGGCCACGCCGCGCACGCGCAGGGCACTGATGGCGCTCATGGCCAGCAAGTCGCTGCAGGCGAAGATGGCGTCGAACGGGAGGCGGCGGTCCAGCAATTCCTGCACGTCCGTCGCGCCGCCCTGCGGCAGGAAGGAGCCGGCCACGTACAGTTGCGGGTCGGGCACCAAACCCTGCGCGGCCAGCGCCTGCGCATAACCCTGGTGGCGCTGCGCCACTTCGGGCAGCTTGGCGTCGCCAAAGAAGGCGATGCGCGTGCGCCCCGCCGCCAGCAAGTGTTCCGTGGCCAGCCTGCCACCGGCGACGTTATCGCCGCCGACGGTGCAATACAGCTGCTGCGGCAATTGCGCGCCCCACACGACGATGGGCACCTGGCGCGCGGCCAGCTGATTCAGTTGTTCATGGTGGCGCCACTGGCCGATCAGGATAATGCCGATCACGCGGCCGCTATCGAAAGACTGGGCGGCAGCATCGAGCGTTTCGGCATCCACGCGCGAGATGAGCATGTCGAAGCCCTGCTCCGTCAGCGCATCGGCAAGGCTGCCCAGCATGCTGAGGAAAAAAGGGTCGGACAGGTGCTGGCGCGTGGCTGCGTCATACGGCACCACCACGCCTACCGTGCGGTTCTGTTTCAGGCGCAGGTTTTGCGCGCCGATATTGATGGAGTACTTGAGCGAACGGGCCAGCGCGATGACGCGCGCGCGCGTCTCTTCATTGACCAGCGAACTGCCGCTCAGCGCGCGCGACACGGTGGACGTGGATACGCCAGCCAGGCGCGCGATATCGGCCATCTGCAGGCGTTGCTGCGCCTTCGAATCGGTACCGGTCATCGTACGCTCACTGCGGCACGGTGTCCTTGAACGATGGCCGCTCGGACAGTTTGTCGAACAGGCGCGCCAGCGCGGGATGGTCCGCACGCCAGTCGATTTCCGGGAAGCGGAAGCTGAGCCAGCCCAGCGTGCAGCCCACGGCCACGTCGGCCAAGGTGTAGTTCTTGCCGGCGCAATACGCACTCTCGCCCAGGCGCGCCTCGAGCGCGGCCAGGCCCAGCGTGATCTTGTCGAGCTGGCGCGCGATCCAGGCCGCGCTTTGCTGCTCGGGAGGGCGCTGCGTGCGCTCCAGGCGCACCAGCACGCCCGCGTCAAGGATGCCGTCGGCCAGCGCTTCCCAGTTCTTGATATCGGCCCGCTCGCGGCCATTGCCGCCGGCCGGCAGCAGCTTGCACACGGGCGTGAGCGTGTCGAGGTATTCGACGATGACTTTCGAATCGATCAGCGTGCTGCCATCCTCCATCACCAGGCAGGGCACCTTGCCCAAGGGATTGGCCTGGGCAATGCGGGTTTCCGGCACCCACACGTTTTCCAGCTCGAAGACATAGTCGAGCTTTTTTTCCGCCAGCACGATACGGGCTTTGCGGACATACGGGCTGGCGAGGGAGCCGATCAGTTTCATAGGTACTTTAAGGTGAAGGAGCAGCAATCAGTATAGCATCGGCGGCAGCGGCGTTTGGCAGCACGCGCCTGGCGCTGCCTCAGGTGTGGCAGGCACGCCGCATCGGGGCCGGATTCGGCCAGAATGGGGGCCATCCACCGCCGACGGACGGCTGGCCAGCGGCCAGCGGTGGTAAAATCGCCCTTTACTGTGGCGCCGTCAGTATTGCTGTATTGCAATAGCCCTGCCCTCCCCGCGCGCCACACGCCAACCGTTTCTTTAACTTGCGTCCGCTCTCATGACTTCTACTACTCCGTATTCCACGCTGTCGGCCCTGTCTCCGCTCGATGGCCGCTACGCCAGCAAGACCGATCTGCTGCGCCCGATCCTGTCCGAAGCCGGTTTCATGCACCACCGCGTGAAAGTGGAAATCTCCTGGCTGCAAGCGCTGTCGCAAGCCGGTTTCGCCGAAATCAAGCCTTTCTCGGCAGAAGCGACCGCCCTGCTCGACAAGATGGCGCTTGACTTCTCGGAAGCCGACGCGGCCCGCATCAAGGCCATCGAAGCGGTCACCAACCATGACGTCAAGGCTGTCGAGTACTGGCTGAAGGAACAAGTGGCGGACGTGCCGGAACTGGTGGCGGCGTCGGAATTCATCCATTTCGCCTGCACCTCGGAAGACATCAACAACACCTCGCACGGCATGATGCTGAAAGCCGCGCGCGATGGCGTGATGCTGCCGGCATTGAACGGCCTGGTGGCCAAGCTGACGCAGATCGCGCACGACAATGCCGACGTGCCGATGCTGTCGCGCACGCACGGCCAGACGGCCAGCCCGACCACCCTGGGCAAGGAGTTTGCCAACGTCGTGGCCCGCTTGCAGCGCGCGGTGAAACGCATCGAACAAGTGGAAATCCTCGGCAAGATGAATGGCGCCGTCGGCAATTACAACGCCCACCTGTCGGCCTATCCCGGCTTCGACTGGCCCGCATTCTCCCAGGCCGTCATCGAACAGCGCCTGGGCCTGGTGTTCAACCCGTACACCATCCAGATCGAGCCGCACGACTACATGGCCGAACTGTTTGACGCCTTCGCGCGCGCCAACACGATCTTGCTGGACCTGAACCGCGACATCTGGACGTATGTCTCGCTGGGCTACTTCAAGCAAAAGCTGAAAGCGGGCGAAATCGGTTCGTCGACCATGCCGCACAAAGTCAACCCGATCGACTTCGAGAACTCGGAAGGCAACCTGGGCCTGGCCAATGCCGTGCTAAAACATCTGTCGGAAAAACTGCCTGTCTCGCGCATGCAGCGCGACTTGACCGATTCGACCGTGCTGCGCAACATCGGCGTGGGCCTGGGCTACACCTTGCTGGCCTATGACAGCTGCCTGCGCGGCCTGAACAAGCTGGAAGTGAATCACGCACGCCTGGCGCAAGACCTGGACGCGACCTGGGAAGTACTGGCCGAGCCCGTGCAAACCGTCATGCGCCGTTATGGCATCGAAAATCCGTACGAGCAACTGAAAGAATTGACGCGCGGCAAGGGCATCTCGAAAGAGGCGCTGCAAACCTTCGTCAATGGCCTGGCCATTCCGCAAGATGCCAAGGATGTGTTGCTGACCATGACACCGGCTAACTACATCGGTATCGCGGCGCAATTGGCCAAGGCGATCTAAGCGACCATCGCTATCCGGATCAGGCAAATCCACTCCTGCGGGGCGGCCAGCACATAAATGCTGCCCGCCCCGCAGTTTTTCCGGCAGTCTTTCTTGTAGAATCTGCAGCACGCAGCGCCATTTGCTTTTCTTTGGTATATTAGGCCGAATTAGTCCTAATACGTACTACATTCAAGAAAGCCACCGATGCAACGCTACACCACCACCGCCATCATCCTGCACTGGCTGACCGCCCTGCTGATCATCAGCGCCTTTGTCATGGGCCTGGTCATGACGGACATTCCCGGCCTGACGCCCACCAAGCTCAAATATTTCTCCTGGCACAAATGGCTGGGCGTGACCGTGCTGGCCATCGCCGCCATCCGCTTGCTGTGGCGCAAGGCCAACGTGCCGCCGCCGCACCCGGCCAGCATGGTTGCCTGGCAAAAGAAGGCGGCCGACGCCATGCACGTGCTGCTGTATATCCTGATCTTCGCCGTGCCCATTTCCGGCTACCTGTACACCCTGGCCGCTGGCGTGCCGGTGGTGTACCTTGGATTATTCCAGCTGCCCGTCATCATGGCGCCGAACCCGGAACTTAAGCCGCTTTTAAAAGAAATTCATTATGTTCTGAACATGACAATGGCCGCCGCTGTGGCCGCCCATGTGCTGGCAGCGCTGAAGCACCAGTTCATCGACCGCGATGGCGTGCTCAAGCGCATGTTGCCTTAACGTCCTCCCCTTGCTCACTGAAACACAGGAAAAAACAAGATGAAAACCACCCAACGCCTCGTCCTCGCTTCCCTGCTGGGCCTGTCCGTGGCCGCCACCGCAGCCACCCTGCTGAAAGTCGATCCCGCCAAGACCAGCGTGTCGGCCGTGTTCAAGCAAATGAACGTGCCCGTGGAAGCGAAGTTCAAGAAATTCAATATCGCCATCGATTACAACCCGGCCACGCCGGACGCCTCGAAAGCGTCAGTGGAAATCGACACGGCCAGCATCGATATCGGCGACCCCGAGTACAACAAGGAAGTGGCCAAGAAAGAATGGTTCAACTCGGCCCAGTTCCCGAAAGCTACCTTTGTCTCGAGCAGCATCAAGGCCGCCGGCGCGGGCAAGCTGACGGTGAGCGGAAAACTGAGCATCAAAGGCAAGACGACCGACGTGACCTTCCCCCTGACGGTGAAAGCCGATGGCGGCAAATATGCCTTCGACGGCGCCCTGCCGATCAAGCGCCTGACCTACAACATCGGCGAAGGCGAGTGGAAAGACACGAGCATGGTTGCCGACGAGGTCACTATTAAGTTTCATGTTTCTGCTCAGTAACGCCCGAAAATCTGTTGTTTAACTTAATTAGGAATTCAATGAAATTGAAGCATTTGATGATCGCCGTACTGGCAGTAGCCGGCGCGGGTTCGGCCATGGCCGCTACCGACACTTACAACCTCGACCCGACGCACACCTTCCCCAGCTTTGAAGCAGATCACATGGGCATGTCCGTCTGGCGCGGCAAGTTCAACAAGACCAAGGGCACGGTCACCCTCGACCGTGCTGCCAAGACGGGCAGCCTGGACCTGGTCATCGATGCCGATTCGATCGATTTCGGCCTCGACGCCATGAACACACACGCGAAAAAAGCAGACATGTTCAATGTGGGAAAATTCCCGGCAATCACCTACAAGAGCAAGTCGTTCAAGTTCAACGGCGATCAGCTGGTGGAAGTCGATGGCGAGCTGACCTTGCTGGGCGTGACCAAGCCCGTCAAGCTGAACGTGAGCAAATTCAAGTGCATCATGCACCCGCGCTACAAGCGTGAAGTGTGCGGCGCCGACGCCAGCGCGGAATTCAAGCGCAGCGACTTTGGCTTGAGCTACGGCATGCCGGCCTTCTCGCCGGAAGTCAAGCTGGCGATTCAAGTCGAAGCCATCAAGGCCGACTAAGGGTGCTGTAAAGCACCCCTTGCCGCATGACAAGCCCGCCTCGCTGCCCGCAGCCAGGCGGGCTTTTGCATGCGCGAAGCAAATCCGCTGGACTTTTCTATCGTGTGGCATCAGTATCACCTGGCATGATGTTTTTCTAACATGAAACCCCACTTACCCACCGCGCGGAGGACTACATGAATTTCATTATCTGGATCGTTATTGGCGGCGTCATCGGCTGGCTGGCCAGCATGGTCATGAAAACAAATGCGCAACAAGGCATCTTCCTCAATATCGTCGTCGGCATCGTCGGTGCCTTCCTGGGCGGCTGGCTGCTGGCGCCCCTGTTCGGCACGGGCACCATCAATAGCGACAATTTCAGCATGTCCTCGCTGCTGGTCTCGTTCCTGGGCGCAGTCATCCTGCTGGGCATCGTGAATCTTTTGCGCCGCGGCAAAATACGCTAAACCGGCAACTCGCCGTGCATCACGAGATGGCCGGGTCGCGCAAGCGCCTGGCCATTTCTCATTGCGGCCCAGACACGTATGGACAAATACCACAGCCAGCGGACGGAAAAATGCGCGCTGGCGGCCTATTTTCTCCTCTATGCCAGCAAAAATAATGCAATTTGGACAATTCTATGCAAGCGTGCCACCCGGAAAATGTGATTGACTAGTGCGAGTTCGATACGGATACTCTAGGTCGCCCGCTGAGAAAAGACACTGGGTACACGTTGGTTCCGACTTCCCTCCATGTAAAAAGACTAGAACTCGAATGAAAAAATCTTTAATCGCGCTCGCCATCCTGAGCAATTTCGCACACGCCGACGAAGGCATGTGGATGCCCCAACAGCTGCCACAAGTAGCCAAGGAACTGAAAGCAGCCGGACTGAAACTCGATCCGGCCACCCTGACCAAACTGACCGAGTTCCCGATGGGCGCCATCGTCAGCCTGGGCGGTTGTTCGGCCTCGTTCGTCTCGCCACAAGGCCTGGTTGCCACCAACCACCATTGCGTCTACAACAGCGTGGCGGTCAATTCGACCAAAGAGCGCGATTTGCTGGCCAATGGTTTCCTGGCCAAGACCTTCGCTGAAGAATTGCCGGCAGCCCCGGGCAGCCGCATCTTCGTCACCTCGGCCGTGACGAATGTCAGCGACAAGATCATCACCGCCGATGTTGCCAAGCTGCAAGGCAAGGCGCGCATCGACGCGATCGAGAAAAACCAGAAGAAACTGGTCGCCGAATGCGAAAAAGAAGCGGGTTTCCGCTGCACAGTGTCGAGCTACTACGGCGGCCTGGAGTTCTACCTGATCAAGCAACTGGAAATTCGCGACGTACGCCTCGTGCACGCGCCACCAGCGGGCGTGGGCAAGTTCGGTGGCGACACCGACAACTGGATGTGGCCGCGCCACACTGGCGACTACGGTTTCTACCGCGCCTACGTCAGCCGCGACGGCAAGGCTGCTGACTTCAGCAAGGACAACGTGCCATACCAGCCAAAACACGTGCTGAAACTGGCCAAGGATGGCTTGAAAGAGGGCGATTTCGTCATGGCGCTGGGCTACCCTGGCCGCACCAACCGCCACCGCCTGCCATCGGAAGTGGCGTTCACGTTTGACTGGAACTACCCGGCCTTCGTCAAGGCATCGGGCGAAACCCTGGCCATCATCGCGCGCGAAACCAAGGACAACAAAGATGTTGCCCTGAAATACGCGGGTCAGGTCGCTGGCGTGAACAATTACTACAAGAACCGCCAAGGCATGCTCGACTCGTACGCGGGCAGCGACTTCCTGGCGCGCAAGACGACGGAACACGAAGCCCTGAAAACCTGGGTCAACGCCAATCCTGCGCGCAAGGCTGAATTTGCCGGCGACATCGAGCAAGTGGAAAAGCTGATCGCCGAGCGCGATGCCGATACCAAGCGCGACTTCTTCCTCAGCTACGCACAGCCACGCCTGCTCAACACGGCACGCAGCCTGTACCGCCTGTCCAACGAAGGCACCAAGGCCGATACGGAACGCAAGTCCGGCTACCAGACGCGCGACTTGCCACGCCTGGAAGCGGGTATTACCTCGGTCGAGCGCACCTACGATGAAAAAGTCGACAAGGCGCTGGTACTGAACAGCCTGACCAAGTACGCCGCGCAACCGGCCGCACAACGCCGCGCCAGCTTCGACGCCGCCATCGGCATCAAGGACGGCATGTCGCCGGCCGACCTGTCCGCCGCCCTGGACAAACTGTATGCCGGCAGCAAGCTGGGCGACAAGGCCGAGCGTGCAGCATGGCTGAAACGCACGCCAGCCGAATTCCAGGCCAGCAAGGACAGCTTCATCCAGGCAGCCGTCGCCATGTACCCTGATTCGCTGAAAAACGAAGCGGAAGACGAAGAACTGGCCGGCAAGATCCAGCAAGCCTACGCCAACTACATGAAAGCAAAAATTGCCTTCATGAAGAGCAAGGGCCAAGCCGTCTATCCTGACGCCAACAGCACCCTGCGCGTGACGTTCGGCAAAGTTGCCGGCCGTGACCATGGCGCCGATGGCACCACCTGGACCGCCTTCACCACCGTCAATGGCGTCGTTGCCAAAGCCACGGGCCAGGGCGAGTTCAATGCACCAGCAAATCAACTGGCCGCGATCAAAGCCAAGGACTTCGGTAAATTCGTCGATCCTAAACTGAAAACCGTGCCGGTCGACTACCTGGCCACCCTGGACATTACCGGCGGCAACTCCGGTTCGGCTGCCCTGAACGCGAAAGGCGAATTCATCGGCCTGGCATTCGATGGCACCTTGGACTCGATCATTTCCGATTGGGATTACAACAAGGCCAACACCCGTTCGATCCAGGTCGACCTGCGCTACATGCTGTGGAACATGAAACACATCGACCACGCAGACAACCTGCTGAAAGAAATGGGCGCTGAATAACAAAAAGCAATAACCCGGTAACGGGCGCTTGTCAGCTGAGCCACTCCTGCGGGAGTGGCTTTTTTTCGCCTAACGCTTTATTTTGGCGAAGCGGTAAGGCACGGCTTGCTCCGCGCCAAACACTTGCGCACGACCGCTTCGCAGCGGCAACATGACCCTCCGGCCATCTTCGCGCAGCAAGGCCAGGTCGGCGCCGGGAAAACGTTGCGCCAACAAAGGATAGGCTGGCCTCGCTATGGTCGCGGCGGGAATCACGATGCGATAATCGGCCTCGCCAAAGTCCAGCAGCAGCGCGGGAGCCTCAGGTCCCGGCAGCGCAGTGATGCGCAAGCGCGTGCGTCCCTTGACCAGCTCGAAGGCTGACCACGGTAGCAAGAGATGCCGCGTGGCCCCGATCTGCAACTGCGGCGCCCGGCCTGCATCCGCCGAAGCCAGCAGGACATCGGGCCGCGCCTCCGACGCTGCCCCATCGACGGCCAGCAGCCAGCCCCGGTAACGTATCAGCGCGCCCTGCGCGGTGGCCGTGACGGAGCCGCCCTGCACCACGGGTTCCTTGCCCGCCGGCAAGCGCAATGGCGCTGCCTGTGCCGCCATGCTAGCCCACCACACCAGCGCCGCCATCGCCGTCTTGCCCATGCAGCCTCCCCTTGCGCGTGAAACGTATTCATAACACAAGTGCGGCACTCGCCCGCTGTTGCGCATCAAGGCAGAAGCGCCGGTGCTACAATTGGCCCCTAGCGGGCGTACTTACCCAGCGCGCCTTCCCCCTCCCAGACTCAGACCGCTATGCCACCAGACTTGCGCACGACCTACGAACTCGGTAACCACAACCAGACCACGACCTGGCTGGAATGCATTACTTTCTACAAAGATCTCGCCGCACGCTATCCGCAGGTGCTGCACTTCGAACAGATCGGCCTGTCCGACTCGGGCGTGCCTATCCACGCTGGCGTCGTCAGCGCGGACGGCGTGTTTGACCGCGAGCAAATCAAGCGTGCTGGCCGCACCGTCTTTTTCAACAACAACGGCATCCATCCGGGCGAACCGGAAGGCATCGATGCCTGCATGGCCATCGTGCGCGACCTGTGCACGCAACCCGAACGCCTGGCGGCGCTGGGCACGACCGTGCTGTTGTTCATTCCGATCTACAACGTCGATGGCAGCCTGAACCGCGCCAATACGTCGCGCGTGAACCAGGATGGCCCGGAGCAATTCGGTTTCCGCGGCAATAGCCGCCACCTGGACTTGAATCGCGATTTCATCAAGTGCGACAGCCTGAACGCGCAAGTGTTCAACCGCTTGCTGGCCAGCTGGGACCCGGACGTGATGGTCGACACGCATACATCGAACGGCGCCGACTACCCGTACACGATGACCCTGATCCATACGCAGACGGATAAACTGGGCAATGGCCTGGGTCCCTTCCTGCAAGACACCATGCTGCCGCACATCTTTGCCCAGATGGAACAGGCGGGCTGGCCCACCTGCCCGTATGTCAATCCCGTCAAGGATAGCCCCGACCACGGCATCGCCGAATTCCTCGAAGTGCCTCGTTTCTCGACCGGTTTTGCCGCGCTGCATCACGTGATCGGCTTCATGCCGGAAACGCATATGCTGAAACCATTTGCCGACCGCTACGCTTCCATGCGCGCCCTGCTCGACATCACCATGGCGTTCACGGTGGAACATGGCGAGAAAATCCGCCAGCTGCGCGCGCAAGCCAAGGCAGCAGGCCGCACGCAGGCAGAATGGCCGATCCACTGGGCCATGAACGAAGAACAACCATCTACCTTCCCCTTCAAGGGCTACGCGGCGCAATACACGCCGAGTATCCTGGGCGACTACCAGCGCCTGTCCTACGACCGTTCGCAGCCGTGGGAACGCGATATCAAGTACTACAACCGCTTCGATGCAGACGTCACCGTGGCCGCGCCGAAAGCCTATGTCGTGCCGCAAGCCTGGCGCGAAGTCATCGAGCGCCTGCGCTGGAACGGCGTGGAAATGAGCCGCATCACCGCCGAACAGACGCTAACGGCACGCTATTACCACATCACCAACGTCGGCACGCGTGCCACCGCCTACGAAGGCCATATGTTCCACGATACGGTGGACGTGGAAGCGCGCACGGGAAAATTCACCCTGCAGGCGGGCGACTACGTCATCAGCCTGGAGCAGGACAACGCCCGCTACGCCGTGGAAACACTGGAACCGCAGGCACACGACAGCTTCTTCCGCTGGGGCTTCTTCAACAGCGTACTGGAGAAGAAAGAGGCGTTTTCCGATTACGTATTTGAAGACATGGCATCCGAACTGCTGCGCGACGAACCGGCGCTGGCCACCAAGTTTGCCGAGTGGAAAGCAGCCAACCCGGCCCTGCTGAGCAACCAGGAAGCCGTACTCGATTTCATCTTTGAGCACTGCCAGCGCTTTGCCGAACCTGAATGGCGGCGCTACCCCGTCATTGCCCTGATGTAAATCAAGGCTGCAGCAACTGCAACATCCTGGCGCCGCATCGGAGATCCCGGTGCGGCGCCTCTTTCTGTGCCCTGCCCACAAGGTAATCCCATGCACTACGCACTGAACCTGCGCACCTTCATTTACAGCCATTATTTTTACCTGGGCTTGCGCGTGGCCATCGGCCTGGTCGGCCTGACCCTGCTGACCCTGGAAATCAGCGACAGCACCACTGCCATGACGGTGTGCATCGGCGCCCTGTGCACGACCCTGATGGACATGCCCAGCCCCCTGCGCCACAAGTTCAACGAAATGCTGGCTTCCGTGCTGCTGTGCAGCGCCGTCACCTTATTAATCAGCCTGTGCGGGCCCGTGCAGTGGCTGTTGATGACGGTACTCGTGCTGGTGAGTTTTCTCGCCAGCATGATGGTGGTGTACGGCAAGAAATCCATGCCCTTGCAGCTTGCCGCCCTGTTCATCATGACCATGTCGATGGAGCACCAGATGACGTGGCAGCAATCATTTCACCACGCGGGCCTGTTCATGCTGGGTGGCCTCATCTATCTGGCCTATGCCATGGCTATCGCCTGGGTCTTGCGCCACCGCATCAAGCAGCAAGTGCTGGCCGAAGCCCTGTTCGAGCTGGCCGCCTACATCGACATCAAGGCCGATTTCTACGACACGCGTTTCAATTTGACGGAGCAATTCAACAAGCTTGTGCGCCACCAAAGCATTTTGGCCGACCGCCAGCAGGCGTCGCGCGATTTGATCTTGCGCAGCCACAAGAACAGCAAGGATGCCATCGTCGTGCAGGTGCACGTGTGCATGCTCGATTTATACGAGCTGATTCTTTCCACGCACACGGATTACGCGCTGCTGCGCCAGCACCTGGCCGACTCCGACGTGCTCAAATCCTTGCACGATCTCGCTTACAAGGCGGCGCGCGACATCGAAGCCGTGGCCTACGCCGTCACGCGCAAGCGCGCCTCATATGCGCACATCAGCTACGACAAGGAATGGTTTGATATCGAAGGGGAAATTGCCCGCTTGCACGCAAAAGGCGACGGTGCGCAGGAAGCGCTGGCCACCCTGCGCGCACAGCGCAACAAGATCCGTGCGATTCTGAAGATGATAGTCGAACTGCATCTGGCCACGCAAAAAGTCTATGCCGACGTGCCGTTCTGGAGCGGTGCGGACATGGCGCCCTTCTTGTCGCAGCAGAAATATGAACTGAAGACCCTGCTGTCGAATCTGCGCCTCGATTCGCCCGTGTTCCGCTTCGCCCTGCGCGTATCGATGGCCATTTCGGTCGGATTGCTGATTGGCCACTGGCTGCCGTACGCGGCGCACAGTTACTGGATCGTATTGACTATCGTCATCATCCTGCGCCCCACGTTCAGCATGACGCGCCAGCGCCGCGCCGACCGCATCATCGGCACCATCATCGGCTGCGTCATCACGGCCATCGTGATCCGCTTCGTGCACAGCAATATCGTGCTGATGGCCATTTTATTTCTCTCCATCGTGGCCACGCCCACCTTCATCTATCTGCGCTACCGCTACACGGCCATCGCTGTCAGCCTGATGATCTTGCTGCAAATGCACCTGGTGGCGCCCAGCAACCCCAACCTGGTCAGCGAACGCCTGATCGATACTCTGATCGGCGCGGCGGTGGCCACCGTGTTCAGCTTTGTGCTGGCCAACTGGGAATACCAGAGCCTGCCACGCCTGGTGCGCCAGGTACTGAATGTGAACTTGAGCTATATGCAGGCCAGCTTCGCACTGCTGCAGGGAAAATGTTTTGATGATTTCGCCTACCGCATCGAGCGCAAGCGTTTGATGGATAGCTTGGCCGCGCTCAGCTCGGCACTGGTGCGCATGCTCGATGAACCGGCCAGCAAGCAGCGGGCCGTGGAAGACATCAACCTGTTCATCGTGCAAAATTATTTACTGGTCGCCCACGTGGCGGCACTGCGCTCGATCCTGGGACGCCACGCCAGTCAGCTGCCTGTCGCACCCGTCAACGCCTTGCTCAGCCACAGCCATACGCAAGTGTGTTTGACCCTGTCGCGCGCGCTGGAGCAGCTCGACAACAAGGCCACCATCAGCGCGCCGCTGGCTACCCCTGCCGCACCGCCCGTCAGCGACGTGGCCTGGTCAGGCTGGCCGCTGGTCAAGAGACGCATACGCTTGTTGCAAGCCGATGCAGACAAGATCGTGGTACATAGCGCGGCAATCGTGCACATCGTCTCACCGCGCAACTGACCTGTTTGTCAGCCGCTTCATCCGGGCTGGCCTGCCTGCGGCAGGCTACCAATCACTACTTCAGATACTGCTCGAACCAGCCGATAGTGCGTTTCTGCAAGTCGCGCAGGTGCTCGGGCTTGCGGAAAGAATGGCCTTCGCCATCATAGATAAACAGGCTGGACGGCACGCCCATGGCGCGCAAGCCGTGCCAGAATTCCAGCGACTGGGCGGCCGGCGTTTCCACGTCGCGCTCGCCCACATAGATCAGGGTCGGCGTCTTGGCTGCCTTGATCGATTCGATGGGCGAGGCCTTGCGGTAGACGTCCGGTCTGTCATACGCGGACGCGCCGAAGAAGGGAATCATCCACTGGTTGATGCCATTCTGGCCATAATAACTGATCCAGTTCGCCACGCCCGCCCCCGCCACGGCTGCCTTGAAGCGGTCGCTGTGCGTGACACCCCACATGGTCATGAAGCCGCCATACGAATGGCCGATCAGTCCCAGGCGCTGACCGTCGACGGGCGCCACTTTCTCCACCGCGTCGATGCCGGCCAGGATGTCGCGCCAGTCGCCGCCGCCAAAGTCCGCCATGTTGGCCCGCGTAAATGCCTGTCCCTGGCCAAAGCTGCCGCGCGGATTGGGCAGGAAGACGAAATAGCCTTTTTGCGTCAATTCGCGGATCAGGCTGCTCGCCGCCACATAGCGGGGCGAGGCGGCCGCGCCCGGGCCGCCATGCACGTTGACGATCATCGGGTAGCGCTTGCCCGCCTCCACCGTCATCGGCCCCAGCAACCAGCCCTGCACCTTGTATTGCTCATTGTTCCAGCCCACGTTCTGCACCGTCAGCTGCGGCGCAAAGCCGTCATTGTCGCGCGTGATTTTTTTCAGCTGGCCCACCGCTCCCGCCACCAGATAGCTGGCGTGCGTAAAATCTTCCTGCGCGGCAGCGGCTTGCCGGCCATCGGCGCTGAACGACAGACGGCCATCGCTGCCACTGCTGCTGATCTCACCAAGCATCACCGGCTGGGCCGGACCGGTTTGCGCGTCGACAGGCACCAGCGCCAGTTGCGAGTCGATCAGCGCGGTCGCCAGCAAGCCGGCACCGCGCCAGACGACGCCATTGAAGGTGCCGCGATAATCTTGTGTCAGATTGCGCGGCGTGCCGCCGGCCAGCGGTACGGTGTAAATATCACCGCCGATGGAGCCGAAATCGCTCATCAGGCCACCGATGAAGACCACCGTCTTGCCGTCCGGCGAGACCGAGGGCAAGTTCAGCTGCATGGCAGGTGATGCGATCACGCGCAGGGCGCCCGTGGCAGCATCAATATGGCTGAGCTTGGCGATCCACCAGTTGCTGTCTCCATTGCCCTGCGCGCTGGTAGCGACAAAGCCGCGGCCATCAGGCGTCCAGCTGTATTCATACACATAGGTATCGCTTGGTGACAGCAAACGCGGCTCGCCGCCGCTGACAGGCACGACGGCGATGCGCTGGGCATCGTCTTCGCTGCCCACTTCTCCCACCTGGCGCGCACCCGCCTCCACGGCGCCGGCCAGCTTGCGCGCTCCCACTGTCGCGAGCACGGCCAGTTGCTTGCCGTCCGGCGACCAGCGCGCCGTACTGGCCACACCCTTGATACTGGTCAACAAGCGCACTTGCGCCTGTGACATCGTGGCCAGGTACAGCTGCGCCATGCCCGCCTTGGCGTCGTAACCGACAAAGGCCAGCTGCCTGCCATCGGGCGACCAGCTGGGCTTGTCGTAGGAACACATGGCACACGGATCGAATTGCTGCACGATGGCGCCGTTGGCGGCGTCGCGCACGACGATGGCAGCATGCGGACGCTCCGGCTGTTCGTCCGCCTTGCTCGATTCGATGGCGGCAAGGCGCTGGCCATTGGCCGACAAGGCGACGGCGCGGTAATCGCGCAGCACCGCGCCGCTGGCAGGAGCGGCCTGCGCCATGGTTCCCATAAGACTGCCTGCCAACAAGCCGCAAGCGGCCAGATCAGTTATTTTCATCATGTAAATTCCGGTTAAGAATAAAAAAAACCGCCGGCAAGCGCGGCGGTTTTGGATGGAGCAGGCTGCATTAGCGGGCCTTCTTGCCCAGGTGCGAATGCCGCATGCTGTACAAGAAATAGATGGCCACAGTCACCGCCATCCACACGCTGAACACGATAAACGTCGTATGCGGCAAATCGCGCATGATGTACAGGCAAGCCAATATGCTCAGGCCAGGAATCACATACGGCCCGAATGGCACGCTGAAGCCTTCGATGCGGTTGGCGCCCTGCTTGTGGCGCAGCACGGGCACGGCAACCGAGACCACCATGAAGGCTGTCAGGGTCCCGATGCTGACCATGTCCCACAAATAAGTCGCATCGACGGAACCGGCCACCAAGGCCACCACCAGGCAGACGATGATGGTATTGCTGACCGGCACCAGGGTGCGCGGGTGGATCTTCTGGAACGACTTCGGGATCAGGCCGTCGCGGCTGACGGCAAACAGGATGCGCGTCTGGCCGTAGATCGTCACCAGGGTCACGCTGAAGACGGAAATGACGGCACCGGCCGACAGCACCAGCGCGGGCCAGGTCTTGCCCGTGACGTTTTGCAGGATCACCGCCAGGCCCGCTTCCTGGCCTTCGAACAATTTCGCCTGTTGCGCGCCCAGAGCGGCCACGGCCACCAGCAGGTAAAACACGGTGACGATGAGCAGGGCGCCGAGGATGCCGCGTGGCACATTGCGCGTAGGATTTTTCACTTCGTCGCCCGCCGTCGCCACCGTATCGAGACCGATGAAGGAGAAGAACACGGTGCCGGCTGCGGCTGTGACACCCGTCATGCCGGCAAAGCCCTTGCTGTTGTCGGTATTGAAGAAGGGGAAGAAATTGTCGGCATTAAAACCGGAAAACGCGATGATGATGAAAAACACCAGGATCGCCAGCTTGATGATGACCATGATGGCGTTCATCAGGGCCGATTCCTTGGCGCCGCGCAGCAGCAAAAAGCCGCACATGCAGATCAAGAAGATCGGCGGCAGGTTGATGTGGCCGGCATGAAACTCCATGCCATGCGGGCCGGAAACGATCATCGGCGTGCGCAGCATCTCGGGGATGTGCCAGCCGAAGGCATTTTCCAGGAAGTTGTTCAAGTAGGACGACCAGCCGATGGCCACGGCACTGCCCGCCAAGCCGTATTCAAGCAGCAAGCAGGCGGCCATAATGAAGGCAAGAAACTCGCCCACGGTGGCATAGGCAAACGAATACGAAGAGCCGGAAGCGGGAATGCGGAATGACAATTCCGCATAGCACAGGGCCGTCAGGCCGGCCGTGATGGCGGCGATCAGGAAAGACAGGACGACCGATGGGCCCGCCTTGGGCACGGCTTCGACCATGGTAAAGAAAATGCCCGTGCCGATGGTGGCGCCGACGCCGATCATGGTGAGGGAAAACAGGCCGATGGACCGGCTCAAGCCACTGCTGCTGAGGCCTTCACCATATTCGACCGTGGTATCGATCGGCTTGGTGCGGCAAAGTTTCTGGACCAGGGTTTGGCTCACTAGCATTCCTTTATGAGGCATGCACTTGAACACCTGCCAAAACCTACTGCGCGTCGCGATTCGCGGCCTGCGATGCTCACTGTGCATTCGCACAGCTGCGCTTCTTAGCCACAACTCACTTCCGCTCGCTACGGTTTTGTCAGGTGTTGTTAGGAACATGACGGGTAAAAACAAGAGAAAACGGCGCCCCGGCCCTACCTGGCAAAAAACCGGAAAGATCGCGTCCATTTTCAAAACTAAGCGATTATAGGGCTTTCATCGGCTCAGCTAAACAGAACTTTGATGCAAGGAAACAACGCCAGGCGTGCGCAGGCAAACCCGCCAGCGTGCTGGCGAAGAAGAAATTGCTTTTATGAAAGAAAAAGCGCGCCGCTGCAGGGGCAGTGGCGCGCTTCTGGCTCAGCTCAACTACGCTGGTTTACTTCTTGACGTGTGGCGCATCGGCCGCCGGCCAGCCTGCCTCGTAGCCTTGCGGCACGTCATCGCGGCGCTCTTTCGGTGCCAGGCCCAGCACGTAGTACAGCACCGTCAGCAGGATCAGCCAGGCTGGTCCCACCATCAGGGCGATGCGCGTATCGGGGAAATACGCCATCAGGCCGATCACCAGCGCCAGAAACGCCAGCGAAATCCAGGAACCGTACGGCGCGAACGGCATGCGGAAGGCCAGGTTCTTGATTTCCAACGGCGTCAGGGTCTTGCGGAACTGGATCTGCGTGACCAGGATCACGCCCCAGGTCCAGACGGCGCCAAAGGTGGAAATCGACGTGACCCAGATAAACACTTTTTCCGGCACCAGATAGTTCAGCAGCACGCCCAGCAGCAGGGCAAATACGGACACCAGAATGGCGCGGCGTGGCACGCCGTTGGCCGTGGTTTCCGCAAACGCCTTTGGCGCCTGGCCTTGCAGCGCCAGGTTGTACAGCATGCGGCCCGTGCTGAAGATGCCGCCATTGCACGACGACAGGGCTGCCGTCAGCACGACGAAGTTGATGATGCCGGCCGCCGTCTTGATGCCCAGGCGTTCAAACGTCATCACGAAGGGGCTGCCGGTGGTGCCGATTTCATTCCATGGGTAAATCGACAGGATGACGAACAGCGCGCCGACATAGAAAATCAGGATGCGCCAGAACACGGAATTGATGGCGTCGGGAATCGATTTCTTCGGGTTTGCCGCTTCGCCGGCCGTCAGGCCGATCATTTCCACGCCCAGATAGGCAAACATCACCATCTGCAGCGACATCAGCACGCCCTGCGCGCCGTTCGGGAAGAAGCCGCCATGCGTCCACAGGTTCGAGATGCCGATGGCCACGCCGTCGTTGCCGAGACCGAAGATGATCATGCCAGTGCCGCCGATGATCATCAGGATGATGGTGACCACCTTGATCAGGGCGAACCAGAATTCGAACTCGCCGTAGGCTTTCACGGCCAGCAGGTTGATCGCGCCCATGGAACCGAGGGCCGCCAGGGCCCAGATCCAGCGCGGCACGTCGGGGAACCAGATGCCCATGTAGATGGCCACGGCGGTAATTTCCGCCACGCACGTGACCAGCCACAGGAACCAGTAATTCCAGCCCGTCAGATAGCCTTGCAGGGGGCCCAGGTAATCCTGGGCATAGCGGCTGAAGGAGCCGGCCACGGGATTGTGCACGGCCATTTCACCCAGGGCGCGCATGATCATGAAGATGACCGCGCCACCGATGATATACGACAGCATGATGCCGGGACCGGCCATCTTGATGGCGTTGCCGGAACCCAAAAAGAGGCCCACGCCAATCGCGGCGCCCAGCGCCATCAGGCGGATCTGCCGCTCGCCCAGGCCGCGGTGCAAGCCTTGTTCACTCGTTTTCATTACGTGTCTCCGTTTTTTCTTGAATACACCGATCCCTCCACCCCAATGGCGGTTCCGCTCTTGCTGGACAGGAGGAAACGGCGAGCCGGCGGCAAGCGCCGGCATGCTCAGATGATCAGGCCAGTTCGGCGATCAGCTCGATCTCGACGCAAGCACCCAGCGGGATTTGCGCCACGCCGAAGGCGGAGCGGGCGTGCTTGCCGCTGTCGCCGAAGACTTCGACGAACAGTTCCGAGGCGCCATTGGTCACCAGGTGCTGTTCCGTGAATTCGGAAGTGGAATTGACCAGGCTCATGACCTTGACGATGCGTTTAACTTTGTTCAAGTCGCCGCCGCACGCGTCTTGCAGGGTGGCAATCAGTTCGATGGCGATGCCGCGCGCAGCGATCTTGCCTTCTTCCGTGGTGACGTTCTTGCCCAGTTGACCAACCCATACCTTGCCATCCTTCTTGGCCAGGTGGCCGGACAGGAAGACCGTGTTGCCCGTGCGGGCATGCATCACGTAAGCGGCAGCTGGTGCGGCAACGACTGGCAATTCGATGTCGAGGGCCTTGAGTTTTTCGTAAAACGACATGCTATTTCTCCAAGAAAACAATATAAACGAAACCGAAATTCATCAACAGCAGGAACAGGATGATGGCGGGATGACGGCGCCCTGGCAGCGCGGCAGTGACCGACAACAGCGCCAGATTAAACGTCATCATATTGGTGAACCGGCAGTTTTAGTTCACAAATAGGCCCGGTTATTCAGTGGATTATACCGACAATCAAACAAAATTCAGCATTGGTTCATGAAGCATGCTCTACAGGCATCGAGCATGACTATTTTCACTTGATTGTCTTTTTTGTATTGTCAAGCCCTCTGGGTCAAGCATCAGGCCATCCAGAAATGCGCGGTCGTGCGATACCACAAGTAGCGCCCCCTGATATTGCAGCAGCATCTGCTCCAGCGCCTGCAGGCTGGCCAGGTCCAGATGATTGTCGGGCTCGTCGAGCAGCAGCAATTGCGGCGGTGCCTGTGCATACAGTTCGGCCGCCAGCGCCACCTTCATGCGCTCGCCCCCGCTGAGAAAACGGCTGGGCATGGTGGCGCGCTCACCGGCAATGCCCAACAGCGCCAGCCGCGTGCGCAAGGCGCCTTCCGCCAAGGTGCTATTGCGTGCCTGCAAGCGTTGCACGGCGCTCCACTCGCCTTCGCGCCCACCCGCGTGCTGGTCCAGCCATGCGACCCTGGCATGGCAGCGCACCTCGCCACTGGCCGCTGCCAGCTGGCCGGCGATCACGCGCAGCAAGGTCGACTTGCCGCTGCCATTATTTCCTGTGACGGCCAGGCGGCGCGGGCCACTCACTACCAGGTTCAAGGGCTGCGCCTGGCCATGCGGCAAGACCACGTCGCGTAATTCCAGGATCAGCTTGCCGTTCGGCACGGCGCTATCGGGCGCCAGCAGCAGCCGCTCGGCCTCGGGTGCACAGCGGGCGCTGGCGTCCATCACCCTTTGCTGGCGCACCTGCTGCGCCTCTTGCGCGCGCAGGCGCAACTTGCCCTGGCTATCCTGGCTTTTCTCCTTTTTCGCATCGAGCAAGAGCTTGCTTTGATTGCCTTCGCGTCCGTCCCGTTCGCCGCGCATCACCCTTTTCTGCTGGCGTTCTGCTTGCTGCTGCGCCTCGCGCTGTTCGCGTCTGGCGCCCGCCTTTTCCGCCTGCAGGGCAGCGGCGTAGCCTGCCTGCTCCAGCGCGCGCTGCTGCGCATACAGCTGATAATTGCCGCCATAGCTGCGCAGGCCCTGCGGCGACAACTCGGCGATTGCATCGACGTGCTGCAACAAGGCGCGGTCATGGCTGATCAGCAGCAAGCCGCCCGGCCAGCGCGCCATCTGTGCCACCAGGCGGGCGCGCTGCTGCACATCGAGATGGTTGCTCGGCTCATCGAGCACCAGCCAATCCGCCTGCGACATCCAGGCACCTTGCAAGGCAATGCGCTGGCGTTCGCCGCCGCTGAGACTAGCCGAGCAGGTATCGGCATCGACATGGCATAAATCAAGTGCATCGAGCGCCTGGCGCAAACGGGCGTGGGCATCCCAGCGCTCGCCCACCAAGGTGTAGTCGGCCTCGTCAATGCTGCCCGCAGCGATGCGCGCCAGTGCCGCCAGCAACTCTGCCATGCCGGCGAGCGCCGCCACGGTGGGATAGTGCTGCGGGTCCAGTTCCTGCGCCACATAATGCAGGCGGCCATCACAGCGCACGGCGCCGCCCGATGGCAGCTCCTGGCCCGCCAGCAGGCGCGCCAGCACACTCTTGCCCACGCCGTTATCGCCGACGAGGCCGATACGTTGCGGGGCAAAGGACAATTGCAAATCGGAAAACAGCACCCGGCCATCAGGCAAGGCATGGGACAGACGGTCGAGTTGTAGGAATGCGGGCATGGATACTCCTGGTACGTGCAGACAGGGCTGGCGAACCCGCGCGGCGCAAGGCGTCGTGGCGGGAAGGGCGAGGCCGTGCAGAGCACGGCAGTATCAATGGCGCATGTCGAAGCGTCCTGGAGAAATGGAGAAGAAGCGCCAGTGTAGCAGAGCAGGGCCGTTAGCGTTAGCGCTGGCCCAGGGTCGTGTCGCCGAACAGGTTCTTGTACTCGCGCGGCTGCGAACGCCAGTACTGGGGCGGCGCCGACACTTGCGCGCCCAGTTGGGCCGCCGCATGCCAGGGCCAGCGCGGGTCGAACAGGATGGCGCGCGCCAGCGCCACCATGTCGGACTGGCCGTTGGCAATAATATCTTCCGCCTGCTGCGCCTCCGTGATCAAGCCCACGCTGATGGTGGGCAAACCGCTGTCGCGCTTGATGCGTTCGGCAAACGCCACCTGGTAGCCGGGTCCCACGGGAATCTGCTGCTGCGGCGAAATCCCGCCGCTGGAGACATGGATGAAATCGGCGCCCAGTTGTTTGAGTTCCTGCGCGAAACGCACGCTTTGTTCGATTTCCCAGCCGCCATCGACCCAGTCGGTGGCGGAAATGCGCACGCCCACGGCCACCGTGGCGGGCACGGCTGCGCGCACGGCTTCATAGACTTCCAGCGGAAAACGCATGCGGTTTTCCAGGCTGCCGCCATACGCATCGCTGCGGTGATTCGACAGGGGCGAGAGAAACTGGTGCAGCAAATAGCCGTGCGCCGCATGCAATTCGATGCCTTCGATACCGAGCGCATGCACGCGCTGGGCGGCCGCGACAAAGGCGCCCTTGATTTGCAGCAAACCCATCTCGTCCAGGGCGATCGGCACGGTTTCGCCGGGTGCGTGGGCGATGGCGGACGGCGCCACCGTCTGCCAGCCGCCCTCGGCCAGGTGCACGCAGGCGCCGCCCTGCCAGGGTGCGCGGCTCGACGCCTTGCGTCCCGCGTGACCCAGCTGCACCACCAATGGAATCGGTGCGTGGCGGCGGATCGCCTGCACCACCTTGTCCAGCGCCGCCTGGTTGGCGTCCGACCACAGCCCCAGGTCCTCGGCCGAGATGCGCCCCTCGGGCGAGACGGCCGTCGCTTCCGTCATCAGCAGCCCCGCGCCGGACAGGGCCAGGTGGCCCAGGTGGATCATATGCCAGTCGGTGGCGTTGCCATTCTCGGCCGAGTACTGGCACATGGGCGCGATGGCGATGCGGTTGGCCACGTGCAGCGGCCCCAGTGCATACGGCGTGAATAGCTGGCTCATGGCGGACTCCGGGAAAGGGGAAGCACCGATTCTACTGCGCTTTGGCGATCGGAGCCTTACACCTGCTTACGTTTGATACAGCGCACCGTCTAGCCTTGCGGCGAGGAGACCGTTAATCTGGACACATCAATAACACCCGCAGTACCACCCCAGGAGAACACATGAACACGACGACTACCGCCAGCCGCATCCACCCCTTGATGGCCGGCGCCGCAATTTCCGTGACGGTCCTGTGCCTGGTGGGCGCGGCGTCCATCGCCGGCATCCTGCCCAATTCGCGGGCGAACGTACCTGCCGATGTGGCCGCCATGACGCCGGCGAACGCCGCTGCCCTGGCAGCGCCCGCGACTGTTCCCGTGACTGCACCGGTTGCCGCGCCTGTCGTCGCGCAAGCGGCCCCCGCTCCTGCGCCGGCACCTGTCGTGCACAAGCGCGTCGTGCACCACACGCAAGTGGCGCAGGCGCGCCCCGCCTACAATGACAACAATGATGGCTACCGCGAGACAGCCTACCGCGAACCGGTACGCCAGCCGCAGCCAGTGCCTGCGCCGGCACCGGCACAACCGAACTACGTGGGCATCGGCACGGGCGCCGTCATCGGCGGCTTGATCGGCAATCAGGTAGGTGGCGGCCGCGGCAAGGCGCTGGCGACCGTGGCCGGCGTGATCGGCGGAGGCATGCTGGGCAATGCGGTGCAGAATCAAGTTCAGCAGCCACCACAACGTTAAACCAGGTCAGTCGTACGGGCCAAGATAGTCAAGCTTGCCCACGGCCACGCCATTGTTTCTCAGGATGGCGTGGATCATGGAGACGTGGAAATAGAAGTTCGGCAAGGCAAAGCTGAGCAGGTAATTGTCGCCCGAGAATTTTTTCCCCTCGTCAGTCCAGTTCAGCACGACTTCCTTCTGCGCGCTGCCCGCCATCTGCCCCGCATTCACGCTGTCGATATAGGCGATAGTGCTGGCGATACGTTCTTGTAACTGCTCGAACGACGCTTCGTTATCCTCGAACTTCGGCGCCGGCACGCCGCTCAGGCGCTCGACCGACATCTTCGACGTATCGCTGGCGCGCTGCACCTGCGCCGTCAAGTCCAGCATGTCGGGCGCCAGCTGCGCGCCCAGTAAAATCTCGGGCACGATGCCATCTTCCTCCACATGGGCTTGCGCTTTTTCCAGCAGGGCCGAGACGACCCGCAAGCCGCGAATGAAGACGGGGATGGTTGCCTGATACATGGACACGGACATGGCGAACTCCTCATAGTGAACGATGAGCCAGTGTACCCGAGGCGCTGTTTTCCGGCAGCGCGCGCAATGCCACTCTTGTGCGCCAGCGCACCAAGCGGCACAGTTGCCCTTACTTGTCCAGGTTCACCTTGCCATCGGGCGCACGGTCCGGCTGTGCTACCGGTTCTGCCTGCGGCAGTGGCTGCGGTGCCGGCTTGTCCTTGCGCTTGCCCCCCAAGAACTTGACGATGGCAGCACCAGCGCCCACGACGGCCAGGATCAGTACCTTCTTGAAGGCCAGCAGCAGCGCCAGCAACTTGCCAAACAGGCCCAGCTTGCTGGCCACGCCACCGGCCACCAGCGCCGCCAGGCCATACTCGGCCACCTTGTCCGTCTTGCTGTCGAAATCCGTGTAGCGGTTACCCTCGGTAAATTCCGTGAATGCCGTCACTTGCTGCATCTCTTTCTTGATCGCCTCGATCTGCTGCATGCCGGCGATCGCGTTCAGGTTCAGCACGCCTTCGCGGCCCAGCACGCGCACGTTGTAGTTCAGCGAGTGCTCGCCGCCATCAACCATCAGATCCTTGGCCCAGTACAACTTGTGCGTATCCTTGGCATAGCTGGGTTTTTCCGCCCAGCCCATCAAATGGATGCCGGGATAGCCCTGCTTCTTGCGCTCCGCATTGTTTTCCAGCACGGACGCCTGCATATCCTTGAGCAATTCGTCGTATTTGATGCTGTCCGCATCGTCATCCTTGATATGCCCTTCCTTTTCATACGTGACAATGACACCCCAGCTATCGCGCTCGAGCACGCTGGTCTTGGCGGGCACGATCATGCCCAGCGACTCCATGCCCGGTGGGTTTCCCCAGGCATCAACCAGCACGCGCTCGGTATCGGCCGGCGACAAATAGCGGAAGTTGGCGGGCAAATCCAGGGTGGCGATACCGCCCGGCAAGGTGATCTTGCCGCGTTGCAGGTGCAACCGGGCGAGGAATTGCTCGGCCGTCATTTCCGTTGCGCCAGCCTTGTCACCGGCAGGAGAGGCAGACGTCAGGCCGGAGAGGGTCAGGCACAGCAAGGCTGTCAGCAGGCGTTTCAACATGATCGATCCAAAAAATTGCAAAGGGTAAATATTTTAAATCAATTGATTGCCTAATGGATAATTATTTCCGTGCGGAATTTTTTTGTAAAAAAAAGCGCCAGGCGGGTTTCCCCGGCTGGCGCCTGACACAGTACGTGGCTGGAAGATCAGGACACGCGCACCACCATCAACCCGGCGCGCAAGCCTACCCGCACGTCCGGGTTCGGGAACACCACCAGCTCTTCCGCATGCTGGACCGTGTACACATGGTCGCCATCGCTGGCGATCACGGCGTGCTGCGGCAAAGACGTGAAATTCTGCGTGCTGCGATCAAAAGCCATGCGGAATTCATCGCTGTGCTTGATGATTTCCTGCGCCACCTTGAACACGTGCGGCGCAGCCTTGACGGCTTGCGCAGGCAAGCCGCGCAGCAGGCCGTCCAGCGCCCGCGACACGTCATCGAACAGGGACAAATCGTTCTGCCCCAGGGTGCCCACGCGGCCCAGTTCCACCGTGCTGGCGGCCGCGCCGAAATGCTCGGCCGAATAATAACTATACGTGCCGGCCGACTGCGGGTTCATGATGATGGCGCCAATGGCCGCCTGGCCCAGCCAGGCTATCAGCTGCGCCTTGGCGTCGTCGGCCACCAGGTCCGGCACGATGGCAAACGTGGGGTACACGGAAGGCCGGATGGCCGTGTGCAAATCCAGGTGCCAGCGCACAGGGCCCGCAGCGTCAAAGAACGCTTTTGTCGCAGCGATCATTTCATCGGCGCGCGCGCTTTCCGCCGCTTGCGCCAAGCTTCCCCGCACGGGGCGGAACATGCGATTCAGGTCGGCGTCGATGAAACGCTTGCCGGCCCGGATCGCATCGACATTGCCCACGCAGACAAGCAGGTCGACGGCCAGCTTCGATGCATCGCGCGACAATGCGTCGAGCAGATGCGCCAGCACTTCGATCGGCCCCGTCTCGTCGCCATGCACGCCCACCGAGATGGCCACGCTGGCGCGGCCCGCATCGGCTTGCGGCTTGACGACTTGCAGCATGCCGGGCGCCGGCAAGGCCACCGTGAAACCCGCGTTGGCGAACAGCTGCGCCACGCCACTGAAATCGGCCTGCGCCAGCGCCTGCACGGCTGGCGGCAAGCCGCCAGCGCCCTGTCCAACTTGTAGTACTGCTTGCGTCATTACACCGCCGCTTCCGCTGTGGGTTTCTCCGTGATTTTATTCACGGCTTCCGACAAGGTCCACACGTCCAGCATGGCTTGCTCCAGTTCCGTCGCCGCCACGTAGGCCGACAGTCCCAGCGCGCCCGTCACCGCATCGACGGCCTGACCTACATTGCCTTGTCCGGCACGCGCCAGCACCTGCGTCAGCAAACGCTGTTGCGTGCGGCGCAGGGCTTGCTGCGCGTAGTTGCGCAACTGTTCCTGCGACTTGCCTTGCGCGGCCAGCTTCAGGCCACGCTCCAGCGTATCGATGCCCGCCTGGCTGCGCAGGGCCAGGCCCACTTGCAGGAAGGCGGCCAGGTCCATCGAGGCGGGACGCGGCACGGACAGGGCCGGGAACAGGAAGCCGGCCACCACTTCAAGCGCGTCGACCGCATCCCACGCCTGCACGAAGGCTGGCGTCAAGCCAGGCACCAGCGCAGCTTCCGACTTGATGCCAACGGCTTTCAGCAGTTCGCGCTTCGATTCCGCGCCAAACAGGCGGGTCAACTCGGCCAGGCCAGCGCCGCGCAATTGCTCGGCCGGCACGGACAGCACGCCGGCGATCATCGTTTGCTGCAGCACGCGCGTTTGCGCGTCGACCTTGATCGACACGGCACGCGGTACCGTCAAGGCATCGGCGTCGAGCGCGTCAAACACGGGCGCCAGGTTCAGCGCCACCCATGCCTGGCCCCAGGCCAGGATGACTGCCGATTCGTCCACGCCATGCTCCGCCGCCAGGTTGCGGATCATCAGCGGGCCGCAGCGGTTGATCACTTCATTGGCCAGCACGGTCGCCAGGATGGCGTTGGCCAGCGGGTGGTCGAGCGCCGAACGCGTTTCCACCAGCAAGGATGGGAAGTACGGTTTCAGCACCGGTTCGGCCCACGTTTCTTCCGTCAACGGCAGCGCGGACAGGATGCGCTTGAAGCGGTTCTTGACGTTGGCAATCACCACCGCCAGTTCCGGTGTGGTCAAGCCACGGTTATCGAGCTTGCGGCGCGCCAGTTCTGCTACCGATGGCAATTGCTCCAGTTCGCGCGACAGGGCACCTTCTTCTTCCAGGCTGGCGATCAGGGCTGCATAGCCATCCTGCACGGCACTCTCGCTTTGCGCCTGCAACTCGCGCACCAGCAAATGCGTCTGCTGCGTGTTGTCGCGCAGCACCAGACGCTCGACGTCGTCCGTCATCGCATACAGCTCGCGGTTGCGTTCTTCTTCCGTCAGCTTGCCCGCATTGACTTCCACATCCAGCCAGATTTTGACGTTGACTTCATGGTCCGAGCAATCCACGCCGGCCGAGTTGTCGATCGCATCGGTGAAGATGCGCCCGCCCGCCAGCGCGAACTCGATGCGGCCTGCCTGCGTCGCACCCAGGTTGCCGCCTTCGGCCACCACTTTCACGCGCAACTCATTGCCGCTGACGCGGATATGGTCATTCGCGCGGTCCTTCACCTGTGCATGCGTTTCCGTCGAGGCCTTGATGTAGGTGCCGATACCGCCGTTGTAGAACAGGTCCACGGGCGACTTCAGGATGCGGTGCATCAGTTCTTCCGGCGGCAGCGAGGTTTCTGCGATATCGAGCGCGGCGCGGATTTGCGGCGACAGCTCGATCGTACGGGCGGAGCGCGGATACACGCCGCCGCCTGCCGAGATCAGTTCCTTGTTGTAGTCGTCCCACGAGGAACGCGGCAAGGCGAACAGGCGCGCGCGTTCGTCGAACGAGACGGCGACGTCCGGTGTCGGGTCGAGGAAGATGTGGCGGTGGTCAAATGCGGCCACCAGTTTCAACTGGCGCGACAGCAATACGCCGTTGCCGAACACGTCGCCCGACATGTCGCCCACGCCGACCATGGTGATCGGCGTGGTGTTCAGGTCGTGGTCCATTTCATAGAAGTGGCGCTTCACGGCTTCGAATGCGCCCTTGGCGGTGATGCCCAGTTTCTTGTGGTCGTAGCCGTTCGAGCCGCCCGAAGCGAATGCGTCGCCCAGCCAGAAGCCGCGCTGCACGGCGATGCCGTTGGCAATGTCGGAGAAAGTGGCCGTGCCCTTGTCGGCGGCCACCACGAGGTAGGGATCGGCGTCGTCAAAACACACGGTATCGACTGGCGGGACGATATTGCCCAGCGAACGGTTGTCCGTCACTTCCAGCAGGCTGGAAATAAACAGGCGGTACACGGCTTCGCCTTCGGCCGCGATGGTTTCGCGCACGGCGTCCTTCGGCATCATCTTGCAGACAAAACCGCCCTTCGCGCCGGCAGGCACGATGACGGCATTCTTGACCATCTGGGCCTTGACGAGGCCCAGGACTTCGGTGCGATAGTCTTCCATGCGGTCGGACCAGCGCAAGCCGCCACGGGCAACGGGGCCGCCGCGCAGGTGCACGCCTTCGAAGCGGCGCGAGAAGACAAAAATCTCGCGGTAAGGACGCGGTTCCGGCACCAGCGCCAGGCTGCTGGTATCGAACTTGAAGATGATCTTGTCACCTTCCTGATTGTTCTGGAAGTAGCTGGTGCGCAGGGTGGCGGCCATCAGGTCGGCCAGCGCGCCGAGAATTTCCTCGGTGTCGGCGTGATTCACGGATGGCAGGCCGGCCTTGATGGTGGCAATCGCCTCCAGGGCGGCCGCGTGCTGCGCGTCGGACAGCGAGGGATCGAAGCGCTGCAGGAAGGCGTCGACCAGGGCTTTCACATGGGCCGGCTGCTTGCGCAGGCTTTCGGCAATGTAGCGCACAGAGAAGCGGCTGCCCGTCTGGCGCCAGTAGCTGGTGTAAGCGCGCACCAGCTGCACTTCGCGCGTCGACAGGCCGCCTTCGATGACCAGGCCATTCAGGCGGCCATCTTCAGCCGTGTCGTTGAACAGGGCGGCAAACAGTTCCTGCGCCACGGCGACAACTTCCGGCTGCGCCAGTTTCGCCGCACTGGCGGCATCGACCGTCAGGCTGGTGACGAAATAGCGCGTGCCATCCAGTGGCGAAATCGAAAAGGCTTGCTCGCGGTCGATGGCCACGCCCGCGTTATGCAGCGCCGGCAGGATGGCCGACAGCGGCGGCACCTTGTTGGCCGAATGCAGGCGGATGGTGGTAACGGCCCCCGTCTCGATGCGCACGGCCACATGCGATGGATCGGTGTTGCGCAAGATGGTGTCGAGGTCGCGGAAGGCGACGGCCGGCGCGGTGGCGGCCACGTAGTCGAGCGGCAGGGTGGCGCAGAGTTTGCGCAGGCTGGTGCGCAGGGCTACGTCGGGCACGGCGTCGGCCACGGCGGCAAAGCCGTTATGCCAGCCATCGAGCACGCCAAGGAGGGGCTGCTCAATATCCGTTTCCAGGTCCAGCGGGTATCGGGCGGCGTGCGCGATCAGGTAGACGCGCGCCAGGGGACCGTCGGCCACCAGGGTTTGCGTGCTCACATGCGTGGCGCCGGAACTGGCTTGCAGCGCCTTTGCCAGGCTCGATGCCACGCTGGCGCTGTAACGCTCGCGCGGCAGGTAGACCAGCACGTTCAGGTGGCGCGCATACACGTCGCGGCGCGCGAAGACCTTGGTGCGCGGCTGCTTGTACAGCGAGACGACGGCGCCGCATACTTGCGCCAGCCAGTCGAGGTCCGCTTCCAGCGCTTCGGTGCGCGGCAGCGATTCGAGGATTTCGCGGAATTTCTCGGCGCGGAAGCCTTGCTGGCGCACACCGGCCAGGCTCAGTACCTTGGCCACGCGGCCGCGCGCAAATGGCAGCGCTGCCAGTGGAGTGGAGTTGCCGGCACGGGTAAACAGGCCGACAAAGCAATGCTCGCCCAGGATCGCGCCTTGCGCATCCATGTCGCGCACGCCGATGAAGTCCAGCTGCTGGTCGCGGTGCAAGGTGCCTGCCACATCGGCCTTGACGATGGACAGCGCCGATTCGCGCTTGGCCAGGGTGTCGAAGTCACCCGGGATATTCGCCAGGCAGGTGCCGTAGACTGGGTGGGCCGTATCCTGCAACACGCCCACGCGGCTCGGAATATCGCGTTCCAGTTCGCGCACACCCGGCTTGACGCGGTAATAGGCGTAGCCGAACACTTCAAAGCCGCCGCTGCGGGCCCATTCCAGGAAGGCGGCGACTTCCGCGCCTTCTTCGCCATGCTGGGCGGCAGTCGTGGCGACGGCGGCCAGGCGCTCGCCCATGGCGGCGCTGTCGCGGCGCACGACAAAGGCGTCACGCGCAACCATCTCCAGGGCGGCGACCAGCGCGGCCAGGGCTTCCGGCGCCAGCTCTTCGTCGAGCAGCACCAGCACATACGATTCGAGCGGGTCGCCCGGCTGGCGCACCGCTTCCACGCTGCCGTCAGCGGCGCGACGCACGGGCAGCACGGTGTTCATCACGCCCCGCACGGCCAGGTGCTGGCGGCGCATGGCCATGACGATGGAGTCCACCAGGTAGGGCATGTCTTCGTTCAGGATCAGCAAGGCGCTCGCCATGCCACCACGGCCATCGGCGTAACGCAGGGTGGCAATCTGGCAGCCGCTGCCGGTACGCTTGGCCGCTTGCGTAAAGCCGTCGACCAGCACGGGCGCCAGGCTGTCGGGCGCGATATCGGCCAGGTCTTCGGCGTCGAGGGAGTCCAGCCATGCCTGCACCAGTTGTACGACAGGCGCTGCCGCCTTGTTCGCACTGCCAGCCGCGTTAATCAGCTCCAGCGTTTGTGTGCGCAAATCTTGTGGCGTGTGATTCATCTTGCATCTCCATTACGGTAATGTGAATGTCCAACGCTGTCGTTCGGGCTTGTGGCTGGGCGGCAGCGGTGTCAAGAGACGGGGGTCGCCCGTCCAATTCTGTATTGCGGATAGTCTGTCTCGGATTTTCTGTGTGTTTTTCTATCGCCTACAAGTCGTACAATCCAGGTAAGTTGAGGATGATCGTCAATTCTTCAAGCGCCGCATGCACTTCCAGCGCCAGCTGCGGGTCGGCCAGGTCGCCCGGCTCCAGATGGTCGCGGTAGTGTTTTTCCACCCACTGTACCAGCCGATGGTACAACGCTTCCGTCATGATCACGCCCTGGTGCATGGCGCGCGCCTCGGTTTCCGTCAGGGCCACGCGCAAACGCAGGCAGGCAGGCCCGCCGCCGTTGCGCATGCTCTGGCGCAGATCGAAATGAATCAGTTCATCGATGGGTCCACCGCTGGCCACCAGGCCTTCCAGGTAGTGCGACACGGCGCGGTTTTCCTGGCATTCCTGCGGGATCACCAGCGCCATCTTGCCGCCCTCTTTCGTCAGCAACTGGCTGTTGAACAGATAGCTGCTGACGGCGTCGGCGATCGGCACCTGTCCCGTGTCCACGCGCAGCGCGTCCAGTTGCGCGCCTGTGGCGGCGACGGCGCGGCGCAGCTGCGACAGGCTTTCCCCTTCATCGGCAAACGCCTGCTCGTGATAGAACAGCACATTGCCATTGCCGACGGCAATAACGTCGTTATGGAACACGCCCTGGTCGATCACTTCCGGATTCTGCTGCACGTACACGGTGCGCCTGGTGTCCAGGCCATGCAGGCGCGCCACGGCTTGCGACGCTTCCAGGGTCTGGCGCGCCGGGTAGCGCTTCGGCGACGGCGCGGAAGGATCGAACTCCACCCGACCATACACGAACAACTCAACCGATGGCGCGCCGTGGCTCGCGCCGAGACGCGTGTGATTGGCCGCGCCCTCGTCGCCAAAGGCGGGCGTCGATGGCAGCGCGTCATGCACGGCGAAGTGCCTGTCATCGCTGAAGATGGCGCGCAGGCTGCGCGCCGACTGCGCGTGCTCGAAGGCGCGGTGCAGCTTGTTATTCAGGTTGGCGGCCGTGAAATGCACGCGGCCGTCCTGCGTGTCCGCCGAAGGGCTGACCGTGGCGGCGTTCGCCGTCCACATGGGCGAGGCAGAATATGCGCACGCCAGGATCACGGGCGACTCCTTGTAGGCACGCGCCAGCACTTCGGCGTCCGTCCCGGTGAAACCGATAGCGCGCAGCAGGCGGAAATTGGGACGGTCCTGCGGCGGCAGCAAGGCTTGCGCAAAGCCGCGCGCGGCCAGCGCACGCATCTTGGCCAGGCCCTGCAAGGCGGCCTGCTTCGGATTCGAAGCGCTTTTCACATTGCTGAACGAGGCCACGTTGCCGAACGACAGTCCGGCATAGTTATGCGATGGGCCAACCAGGCCGTCAAAATTGTATTCGCGCGTGCTGTGCATGGGGTTTCCTTAAAAATTCAGGCCGGGCGACAACTTGGCCGGCATTTCCAATGCGCTGTTCTCGATCGAGGCGACCGGGTAGGCGCAGTAATCGGCCGCGTAATAGGCGCTCGGACGGTGGTTGCCCGACTTGCCGATGCCGCCGAACGGCGCCGTGCTGGCCGCGCCCGTGGTAGGACGGTTCCAGTTGATAATGCCGGCGCGCGCGCGAACCTGGAAGCTTTGCCACAAGGCCGGATCGTCGGACAGCAGCGCGGCGGCCAGGCCGAATTCGGTGGCGTTGGCGACCTTCAGGGCCGCGTTGAAATCGGCAACGCGGATCACCTGCAACAGTGGGCCGAACCATTCCTCGTCGGGGATGCCGGCAGCATTGGTGACGTCGACGATGCCGGCCGTGACAAAACCCGCCTCGGAATTCAACTGGCGCATCTGCAGCAAGGTGGTGCCGCCCTTGGCCACCATATCGGCTTGTGCCTGCACCAGGCGCGCGGCCACGGCACTCGATACGACAGGGCCCATGAAAGGCTGCGGCTGGGCATCAGAGGCGCCGATGCCCAGTTTCGCGGCCACTTCCACAAGGCGCGCCACAAACGCAGTGCCAAAGGCGTTATCCTGCACGACCAGGCGGCGCGCACAGGTGCAACGCTGGCCAGCCGAGACGAACGCGGAGAAGATCGCATGGTGCACGGCCGCGTCCACGTCCTTCACATCCCACACCACCAGGGCGTTATTGCCGCCCATTTCCAGCGCCAGCATCTTGCCCGGCTGGCCGCCGAACTGGCGATGCAGACTGATGCCCGTCTGGCAGGAACCCGTAAACAGCACGCCGTCGAGGTGTGGATTGGCGCCCAGGGCCACGCCCGTGTCGCGCCCGCCGTTGACGAGGTTGACGACGCCATTCGGCAAGCCAGCCTGCTGCCACAGCTGCACGGTTTTGATGGCAGTGCGCGGCGCATATTCGCTGGGCTTGAAGACGATGGTATTACCGGCGATCAGGGCCGGCACGATATGGCCATTCGGCAGGTGGCCGGGAAAATTGTACGGGCCAAACACGCCGAATACGCCATGCGGACGGTGGCGCAGCACGGCGTCGCCATCGGCGATCTTGCTTTGCGTGATGCCCGTGCGCGCGTTGTACGACTGCACCGAAATATCGATCTTGTTGGCCATGGTGGCCACTTCCGTGCGCGACTCCCACAAAGGCTTGCCCACTTCTTCCGAAATCAGCAGCGCCAGCGCTTCCGCATGCTCCTTCAGTAGTTCGCGAAAGCGCACGCAGATGGCGATGCGCTCCTCGACGGGCGTATCGGCCCATGCTTCGAAAGCGGCGCGGGCGGCCTGGCAAGCCTGCTCGACTTCGTTTTCCGTCGCTTCCAGGCTGGCCCAGGTCTGCTTGCCGTTCGACGGGTCGATGGTGAGCAGTTCGCGGCCAGTGCCTGGCAGCCAGGCGCCGTTGATGAAGTTCGATGCTGCGGTAGATGAATGAAGGTCGGACGATTTAGACATGGGGATGCTTCCTCGGGTTGAGTGACAAGGTGCGCACGGTGTCGCCGTTATGGCAGCGCAGCAGATGCAGTTCATCGTCATCGAGCGCGATCTTGCCGCTGTGCGGATTGGCGCTGGTGACGATCATGCGGAAATCTTTCAGGTCGGTGTTCGACACCAGGTAAGGCTCGGCCTGGGCGAGGTCGCCGCACACTTCAGGCGCAGCCTCGGCGTCGAGCACGGCCGGCATGCTGTCGCGCATGGCGCGCAGTTCGGAGACACGCGCCTGCAGCACGGGCCCTGCGTCGAAAATGTCGACATAACCTTCGAAGTGCAAGCCTTCCTGCTCCAGCAGGCGGCGCGCGGGCGCCGTGCTCAGATGCACCTTGCCGATCACTTCCTGCGCCTCGTCGGGCAGGTAGGCCACGTACATGGGCTGGCGCGGCATCAATTCGGCGATGAAGGATTTCTTGCCCAGGCTGGTCAAGTCGTCGACGTGGTGGAAATCCATCTTGAAGAAGTGGCGGCCCAGGCCTTCGTAGAACGGCGAGCTGCCGTCCGCTGCCTGGTAGCCGCGCATTTCCGCGATCAGCTTTTCCGTGAACAGGTGGGGGAACTGGGCGATGAACAGGAAGCGGCTCTTCGACAGCAGCTTGCCATTGTTGCCGCTGCGGTAATCGGGGTGCAGGAACAGCGAGCACAGTTCCGTGCTGCCCGTCAGGTCGTTCGACAGGTACAGCGTTTCCATGCGCGTAAACACGTCGAGCTCGCGGCTCGAATGGACCAGGGTGCCGATGCGGTAGTTATAGAACGGCTCTTCCAGGCCCACGGCGCCCTTGATGGCGCACACGCCGGCCAGGCGGCCCGTGTCGGTATCCTCCATGACAAACATGTAGTCGCGCTTTTCGGGCGGGATGGTTTCGGCGAACGAGGCGCAGGCAATGGCCAGGCGGTCGCCCAGCATTTTCATGTCCGGCTTGAGGGTGGTCATGCCGGTGCCGACCTGGCTGGCCAAGCCGTACAGGGCGTCCAGGTCAGAAGCGTTGATGGCGCGTACTACTAGCATAATGTTCTCTCGGTTAGATGCGCACGCAAATGACGCTGTCGCCTTCGGCCACGGCCAGCGCTTCAAGCAGCTCTGGCGGCAAGCCGACGGTGTCCTGCGCTTCGAGCGCATCGCAGGTAAAGGTGACGGCGCGGAAGTTGCGCTCCGCGCCCGACGCGACCGCGTAATGCACTTTCAGGCCCGTGCGGCTGGGCGTGACGCCTGCGACGACGCGGCGCGTGAGCGAGCCCGTAAACGAGCGCAGCGCATGCTTGTGCGCCTGCAGGATCGGACCGCCATCGAAGATGTCGATGTAATCGTCGGCTTCAAAGCCTTCTTCCGTCAGCAAATTGAACGCCAGTTCCCCGCTCGGGTGGATCTGGCCCATGGCCGCCTGCGCGTCGCCGGGCAGCAGCGGCACGTACACGGGGTAGTGCGGCATCAGTTCGACGATCAGGGTGCGGTTGCGGGCGCCGCCGATGACTTTTTCGGCATCGAGGAAATCCATCTGGAAGAACTTTCGGCCCAGCGCATCCCAGAATGGCGACTGGCCGTTGGCATCCGTGATGCCGGCCAGCGGCACGAAGAAGCGGTCGCCAAAGCGGTGCGGTGCCAGCACGGCGAACAGCAGCCGCGCTCGCGACAGCAGGGCCGCTTCCAGGCCCGCCTGCTCCATATTGCGCACGTAGAAGCCGGACAGCTGCGAATACGCCGTCAGCTCCGAACACAGGGTCAGCGCATGCACGCTATGGCTGATGTTCAGGTCACGCGAGACTTGCTGGATGACGTCGTTTCGAAAGGAAAAATAGGTGCCGTTCGAGCCAGCCGAGGCGAAGATGGCGGCCGTGCCGGCAATGCTCTTGTCGAGCAGGGATTCAAGCACGAAGAGATACGACTCTTCGCTGGGGATGTCGACATGGGCGGCAAACGAGGCGATGGAGCGCTCGACGGAGGCGGCGATTTTTTCGCGCGTCTTCGGCAGGGTATGGACACCCGGCATGGTTACCGCGGCCAGCGCTTCGAGGGCTGCAATATCCGCAATTTCTACCGGACGGACAACATACATGGGTACTCCTTCAATGCTGACGATGCTGGGGTAGAACCAAGCCGGCCCGCAGCAAAGCGGCGGGCCGGTGATAGTACGGGGGTAAGACTAGCCTCAGGCTTTCAGCAGGCCGTCGATGGCCACGCGCAGCAAACGGCCCGCTTCGGCGATCTGCTCGTCCGAGACGATCAGGGCAGGCGCCAGGCGCACCACGTCCATGCCGGCGATCAGCACCATCAAGCCTTGCGCTTCGGCCGCTTTCTGGATGTCTTTCGCGCGGCCCTTGAAGGCATCGCTGACTACCAGGCCCAGCAGCAAGCCGCTGCCGCGCACCACGGAGAACACTTGCGGGTAATCCGTGATCAAACCTTGCAGCATGGCGATGGTGTTGACGCTCGCTTCCTTGACGCGCGCCAGGAAAGCTGGCGTGTTGATCGTTTCGAGCACGGTCAGGGCCACGGTGGCGGCCAGCGGATTGCCGCCGTAGGTGGTGCCGTGGGTGCCGACGGCCAGGGTTTGCGCCAGTTCATTGGTGGTCAGCATGGCGCCGATCGGGTAGCCATTGCCCAGCGCCTTGGCGGCCGTCAGGATATCCGGCGTGACGCCGTAGCCCATGTAGGCAAACAACGCGCCAGTGCGGCCCATGCCGCACTGGACTTCGTCGAAAATCAGCAGGGCGCCGGTCTTGTCGCACAGGGCGCGCAGCTCCTTGAGGAACTCCGGATTGCCCGGCACCACGCCGCCTTCGCCTTGTACCGGCTCGACGATCACGGCGCACACGTCATCGCCGATGGCGGCGCGTGCCGCTTCGATATCGTTGTAGGCGATGTGGTCGATCGATGGTGGCAGCGGCTCGAAGCCTTCCGTGTACTTGGCTTGGCCGCCGACGGAGACGGTAAACAGGGTGCGGCCGTGGAAGGAGCTGAAGCACGAGATGATGCGCGACTTGTGCGCGCCGAACTTGGTGTGCGCGTATTTACGCGCCAGTTTCAGGGCCGCTTCGTTGGCTTCCGCGCCAGAGTTGCAGAAGAAGGCGCGGTCGGCGAAGGTCGCTTCCGTCAGGGCCAGCGCCAGACGCAGGACAGGTTCGTTGGTGTAGCCATTGCCCAAATGCCACAAATTGTTGATTTGCTTGGTCAGCACGTCAACCAGGGCCGGATGGCAGTGGCCCAGGCTGTTGACGGCGATGCCGGAGGTGAAATCGAGGTAATGCTTGCCTGACTGGTCCCACAGATCCAGTCCGGAACCGCGCACGGGCACCATGGCGGCAGGGGCGTAGGTAGGAACGAGGACCTGGTCAAAGGTTTCCCGTGTGACTGGACGAGCCGTTACGGTCGAATCAAGCTTGGCATTCATAGCATTTCCCCATCAATATGTTAGGTACTCCGCAGCTACGACAGCTACGTGTGTACTGCATTATAAAAAGCGGGATGCTAAAACTCTTTTGAATCTGCGACAAGGATTTTCACAATTCATCACAGCTGTGCTTACCGCACGATAGTGCGAAATACATAACGCCTGGCGAAATCGTAGCGAACGGCAGTAAGTTGTGGCTGAGAAGCGGCGCTGTGCGAAGCACGGGGCCGCCGAGGCAGTGAGCATCGGAGGCCGCAAATCGCGACGCGCAGCAGATTTCACCAGACGTTAGACCGGCGGCATCAGCTTGCGCTGCCGCTCTTCGCGGGGGGTATTGCCAAACAGGGTGCCAAACGCCGTGGAAAAGTGCGAGCCGGAAGAAAAGCCACACATCAGACCGACTTGCACGATGGAATAATGCGTATCGAGCAACAGTTGCCTGGAGCGCTGCAGGCGCAGTTCCAGGTAGTAGCGCGATGGCAGGCTGCCCAGGTATTGCTTGAACAGCCGTTCCAGCTGGCGCCGCGACAGGCCCACCAGGCTGGCGATGTCGTCGGTCGACAGCGGCTCCTCGATATTGGCTTCCATCAAGGTGACGGCTTCGGACAACTTCGGCTGCAGCACGCCGAAACGCGCCTGCAAAGCCACGCGCTGGCGCTCTTCCTTGCCGCGCACCTTGTCCACGCACAACGCTTCCTTGACGAGCGCCTGCACGTCGGCGCCAAACACGGTCTCGATCAGGGTCAGCGAAAAGTCGATGCTGGCTGCGCCGCCGCAACAGGTGATGTGGGGGCCGTCGATGTCGAACAGGTGCGGCGTCAGGATGGCCCGCTCTGCCTTCGCTTCCGCATCGGCGTACAGGGCCCAAGGCAAGGCGATGCGCACGCCATCCATGACGCCCGCGTCTGCCAGCCACAGCACGGCCGCGCCCACGCCGCCCCAGAATGGTGCCGAACGGCAGCGTTCGATCACCGCCCGGCACAACTCGGCACGCAGCGGCGCTTCCGTTTCATCGGCCACCAGCAACGCGATATGCCAGTTGCCGCCCTGCGCGGCCACCTGCTCCGGCGTGCGCACGTCCAGTTGCAATGCACCGGGCCCCAGCGCCCGCGCACACAGGCGCAGCGGCTGCACCAGGCCGGCCCAGGTGATCGACTCGGCATCGCCGGCATGGACCAGCAACAGGCGCAGCGGCTTGTCGAGGCCGATACGGGAAAGATTAGCGAAGGACATCGGCGAGGCGGACCAGGGGCAAGGGCTGAGTTGCCCACATGATACCGGACTTCCGCCCCATCCAGCCCCTCATGCAAGGGCGCATCCAGGCGCGGCGGAAAAAAGCGGAGCGGAAGGATATAATCCCCCCCATGGGTGAACGATATTTAAAAAGTATCCGGCTGCTGGCCGAATGCATGCAAGGCTTCGAGCGGTTTTCTAGCGACTTCGTGCGCCAGTACGGCTTGACGCATGCGCAATTCGACATCATTGCCACGCTCGGCAACACCTGCGGCATGTCCTACAAGGAACTGGGCCAGAAAACCCTGATTACCAAGGGCACCTTGACGGGCGTGGTAGACCGGCTGGAGCAAAAGGGGCTGGTGGTCCGCGAACGTTGCACGAAAGACAAGCGCTCCTACTTCGTGCGCTTGAGCTACGAAGGCGAACAAGTGTTCTATGACGTGTTCCCCAAGCTGACAAAGCAGGGCCAACGCCTGTTTGACGGCTATACCGAAGACGATTTCATGCGCCTGGAAACCACCCTGTCGGGCTTGAAACACGCCATCGCCAACGGCCACAGTTGACAATTCACCAAGCACAGACATTCAAACAAGACAAAGGAAACCAAGTTGAAAACCACACTGCTCGACGGCAAAAAGCCTGCTCATTTCGATAAACACATCATCGGCAACCTGCTGCTCAACGCCAGCACGCCGGAACTGGTACGCCAGGAAAAACTGATCATCGGCGTGCGCAACGAAGACGGCGAAATCTACCGCCTGATCGGCGCCACCAAGCACAACAGCTTCATGAATGCCGTCGAGGAATTGTTCGATCTGGGATTGACGGATGAGCTGGAAGACAGCGACGAGCTGGTCGAAGGCTGCGATGCGATCTTCAGCGAAACTCTGTAGTAGGGCTTAACAGGACCTGCTGCGCGTTGCGCTTTGCGGCCTGCGATGCTCACCGTACTAGCTTGCGGTTGCGCTTCCTGGCCACAAATCCCATGCGCTGGCGATGGTCCTGTTCAGCACTTTAAGCATCGCTGCCATTGAAAAGGCATGCCGCTGATCCAGCCGCATGCCTTTTCCCGTTTACGGGGCCTTGCTTGTCTTTTACTTGCTTGTTTGCGAAAAGATCATGGTTAAAAAGTTCCGTACGGAAATATTGCGAGTATAATTTTTTCAATGAACAGACTCGACGCCTTTAAAAGCATCGCCGCACAAGCCGCTCGTGGCGAGCTGACCTTTCCTGCCAACGTGGCCGCTTCGCTCAAGCTGCAAGAGGCACTGAGCGATCCCGACTGCCATATCGAGGCCGCTGCCAAGCTGGTGCAAGCCGACCCGCTGCTGGCAGCGCGCACGGTGGCCATCGCCAATTCGGTGGCGTTCAACCGCTCCGGGAACGAAATCACCAGTGTGCGCAACGCCGTGCAACGGCTTGGCGTGCGTACCCTGCAATCGGTGGTGGCATCGCTGATCGTGCGCCAGCTAGGCAGCACCATCACCGATCCCGTGCTGCAGGCGAAGGCCAACCAGTTGTGGGAACATACTGCCCACGTAGCTGCCCTGTCGCAGGTACTGGCGCGCCGCGTCACCAGGGTGGACCCCGATACGGCCCTGTTTGCCGGCATCATGCATGAGGTGGGCGGCTTTTATCTGCTGTCGCGCGCGGCCGAATTCCCCGGCATCCTCGACGGCGAACCGGAGGACTGGGTCGAACATGGCGAACAAGCCATCGGCCATGGCGTCCTGACCAAACTGAAGGTGCCGGAAGCGGTAATGGGCGCCATCGATGCGCTGTGGGAAGGCTTGCGCGCCATCCCGCCCGAATCGCTGGGCGATACCCTGCTGCTGGCGAATGACCTGGCGCCCGTCTCGTCGCCCCTCAACGAAAGCCCGGCCGCCATCGCCGTGCGGGCCGCCCGCGCCGCTGGCAGCATCGATTGCGTGATCGGCGATGCGACCCTGTCGAGCATCATGGAAGAATCGAACGATGAAGTACAGTCGCTGCTGAAGGTGCTCGTACACTAATCCTGTTTTACCGGCACCGGCGGCATGATCGGCACGCCTGGCGCCGGCTGCGGCACGTCGACGATCAGCACATGCTTGTCCATGGCCTGCTTTCCCCGCTTCTGCTGGACGACTTGCGTGGCGACAGCACGGGTACTCCATAGTGGCTTCGGATGGCGTGGCATGAACATGGCGTACCTGCTGAAAGTGGGATGCGCCCCATATGTGCAGCGATTATCAACTTATCAAGGCACTTTTCAAGCGCCGGACAAAAAACCGCTCGAAAGCGGAAAAAAAAACCCGCTCGAAAGCGGGTAAAGTCCAAAGCTAGGGATGTCCTGAAAGAGACAACCCTATCTTATGCGGTGCGGCGCGCCGGCTCCGTGCGCTGGCACACTTAGCGCGCACATTATCCCGGCAACAGCTCCACGTCCGTTTCCTGCCAGGCACGCAACTGGCGCACGCGGGCAAACCACGCCTGGATATGCTGGTACTGCGTCAGCGGCAGCCGTACGGCCTCGCTGTACATCAACGGCGCGGCCACGCCAAAATCGGCCAGGGTCACATCGTCTCCGCTGAGCCAGCTGCGCTGAGCCAGATGCGCGTCCAGCACCACGGCGCATTCATGCAGTTCGCGCTCGCCGCGCGCCTCTTCCAGCGGGTCCGCCGGACCATTGCCCGTCATACCTTTCCACGCGCGCTCCCAGGACAGCACGCTGATGGCGGGAGCGAAATGCTGCGTGGCCCAGAACAGCCAGCGATTGACGTCGGCGCGGGCCTGCGGCGCCTGCGGGTAAATCGTCTGGCCCGGTACCTGCTCGGCCAGGTATTGCATGATGGCGCACGATTCCCACAGCAGGAAAGCGCCATCGGCCAGCACGGGCACTTTGCCGTTCAGGTTCAGTTCGGCCAGGCGGCGGCGGTCGTCCGCATTCATCAGGTCGACTTCGGCCAGTTCCAGAGGCAGGCCGAGGTGGATCGCCGTCATCCGGGCGCGGCGGGCATTCGAGGACATAGGGTGGTGATACAGACGCATGATGGAGTACTCCGGTGTGTGAAGAAGCCACCATCGTAGAACCAGTCACTGACAGTTTTTGTCAGGAGCATGGCCTAGGTCTCCGGGTCGCTAGCTTTCCGGATCAATATCGTGCGCCTTGCGCCATGTGTCGAGCAAGGCGTGGCGGCGCGTGGGATAGCGCTCCTCGTGCCTCTGCACGCTGGCGATGCGGTCGATGCGGAAATGCCGGTAGTCGCCGCGCAGCTCGCACCAGGCGGCCAGCAGGCGCTTGCCTTCAAAAAAGGCCAGGGCAAAGGGCCATACCGTGCGCGAACTGGCGCTGCCATGCTCATCCTGGTAGGCCAGGGTAAGCTTCTGTTCATAACGGATGGCCTCGCGCACCGGCTGCACGTAAAGGTCGGCCGGCTGCGCGCCATCGGCGGGGCGCCCCAGCGGCACCCACAGGCTGGTGTCGGCCATGCTGTCGCGCAAGTCGCGCGGCGAAGCCGCCGCGATCTTCGCCAGGGCATTGTTGGCCGCCTGCGCCAGGCCCGCATCGCCCTGGCGGCGCACCCAGCGCGCGCCCAGCACCAGCGCCTCCAGTTCATCGGCGCCGAACATCAGCGGCGGCAAGAAGGCGCCACGGCGCAGCACATAGCCGATGCCCGCCTCGCCCTGCAGGGGAGCGCCCAGTTCGGCCAGCGTCTGGATATCGCGGTAAATCGTGCGCTCGGAGACCCCCAGCTGCTGCGCCAGCTGGGCCGCCGTGACGGGCACGCGCTTGGCGCGCATGGCGTCCATCAGCAGGAACAAACGGCCGCTGCGGCTCATGGACAGTCCTGCAATGCCTGGTCGCCCATGACCAGGGCTGACAGGGCTGGCACGTACAGATAGCCGTCGGGCGCCAAGCGCGCCGCGCGCGGCCCCTCTTGCACTCCCGTGATGCCGTAACAGCGCTGCAAGCGGCCTGCGGCGGGCCACCAATAGATGGCAGCATCCTGGTCGGGAAAGCGCTGGCGCACGCTATCGGCCTGCGCCGCCACCTGCCGGAAATCGCGGTAAAAGGCCGGAGCTATGCCCAGCTCCGCCGCAAAGGCTGCTTCCAGCGCCGCCACCTGCGCCCGTTGCGCGGCCAGCGCCGCTGTTTCACGGTCCAGCTCATCGGCCGGCACGCCCACCTCGCTCAGGCTGCGGCGCATGTGCTGCGGGCCTTCCTGCGCGCGCAGGAAGGCCGTGTCCTGCAGCGCCAGCACGGCGGTGCAGGGAATGCTTTTGCGCTGCGCGGCCGGGAAAACGTACAGGGCGCAGCTGCCGGCGCACACGGTGTCGATGAAGAGACTCCATTGCCGCTGGCGCAGGTAGCGCCCCAGCAACATGGCCGCCTGCGGGTCACCGCCATGGCTATTGATGCGCAGCATGGTTGTCCCTGGCGTGGCCAGTTGCCTCAGCTTGTCCACGTCGCCCTCGGCGATGGCGCCGCCCAGGGCGATGGTATCGCTGGCCACACGGCTCAATTCTGCGGCACTGGCCAGCATGCTGATACCCGTCATGATGCCCATCAAGATAAAACGCTTCATCGTCATCCGTCACAAAAAAAAACGACCACCGCAAGGGTGATCGTTCTTCCATTCAACATGCAGAAAGCTGTGCTTACACCACGGCGCCGTCGGTTTCGTCTTTTTCCTTGACCGGCTTGATCAAGTCTTCGCGCTTGACGCCCAGCCACATGGCGATCGAAGCCGCGACGAATACGGACGAGTAAATACCGAAGCAGATACCGATGGTCAGCGCCAGTGCGAAATGGTGCAGGGTCTGGCCGCCGAAGACCAGCATCGATAGCACCATCATCTGGGTCGAACCGTGGGTGATGATGGTACGCGAAATGGTGCTGGTGATCGCGTTGTCGATCACTTCATGCACGGAAGCCTTGCGCTGCTTGCGGAAGTTTTCACGGATACGGTCAAAGATCACCACCGATTCGTTGACGGAATAACCGAGCACCGCCAGGATGGCCGCCAGCACCGTCAGCGAAAATTCCCACTCGAAGAAGGCGAAGAAGCCCAGGATGATCACCACGTCATGCAAGTTGGCGATAATGGCCGAGACGGCGTATTTCCACTCGAAGCGGATAGCCAGGTAGATCATCACGCCCAGAATCACCATCACCAGCGCGTTCAAGCCGTTCTGCGTCAGTTCCTCGCCTACTTGCGGGCCGACGAATTCGACTTTCTGCAAGACGACCGCTTCGCTGCCGGCCGCGTCCATGCAGGCGCTCTTGATAACGTGCTCGCCCTTTTCAGTAACGGTATCGACGCCCTTGGTCGTACCTTGCTCGGCCTTGCACAGGGCTTCAAACACGCGCTGCGAGGTATTCGCGGCACTGACGCCCTTTTCCACCGGCAGGCGGACCATCACGTCGCGCGCCGTATCGAAGCTGGTCACGCCAGGCTCTTCATAACCCAGGCCGATGAGGGTGCCGCGTATGCCTTCAAGGTTGGCCGCTTTCGGGTACTTCACCTCCATCACGGTGCCGCCCTTGAATTCCACGGACAGGTGCAAGCCCTTGTGGAACAGGAAAAAGACGGCGGCAAGGAAGGTCACGGCCGAAATGACGTTGAAAATCAACGCATGGCGCATGAAGGGAATATCTTTTTTGATCCGGAAAAATTCCATGAAATCCTCTGAGTTCTATTCTGTGCATCCGGCGGCTGGGCCGCCGGACGCTATCGCTGTTGACGCTATTGGCTAAGGCTGGACCGCCGCTTATTTGCTGGTGCCCGGCACCCACACCGTGCCGATCGACAAGGTCGTCAGCTTTTTCTTGCGGCCATACCAGAGATTGACCACGCCGCGCGAGACGAAGACGGAGGAGAACATCGAGGTCAGGATACCCAGGCAATGCACGACGGCGAAGCCGCGCACCGGGCCGCTGCCGAAGGCCAGCAGCGCCAGGCCGACGATCAGGGTGGTCACGTTCGAGTCGAGAATCGTAGCCCAGGCGCGGTCGAAGCCGGCGGCGATCGCCGCTTGCGGCGTATTGCCGGCGCGCAGCTCTTCGCGGATACGTTCATTGATCAGCACGTTGGCGTCAATCGCCATACCCAGCGCCAGCGCGATAGCGGCGATACCTGGCAAGGTCAGCGTCACCTGTATCATCGACAGCAAGCCGACCAGCAGCAGCAGGTTGGTGGCCAGGGCCAGCACGCTGAAGGCGCCGAACAGCATGTAGTAGGCGATCATGAAGATGGCGATGGCGATGAAGCCATACAAGGTCGAATGGAAGCCCTTGGCGATGTTTTCCGCGCCCAGTTGCGGTCCGATCGTGCGTTCTTCGATGACGGTCATCGGTGCGGACAAGGCGCCCGAGCGCAGCAGCAGCGCCAGTTCATTCGCGTTTTCCGCGCCGCCCATGCCCGTGATCTGGAAGCGCGAACCGAGTTCCTGCTGGATGGTCGCGACCGACAGCACTTCCGGCTTGCCCTTTTCAAACAGCACGATGGCCATGCGCTTGCCCACGCGTTCACGCGTCGCTTCACGCATCTTGCGTCCGCCGTCGCCGTTCAGGTCGATCGACACGGCCGCTTGCTGGTTCTGGTCGAAGCTGGCCGTGGCGCTGGAGATATAGTCGCCCGTCAGGATCACGTCTTTCGCCAGCACGACAGGTACGCCCTTGCCAACCGTAAACAGTTCCGAGTTGAACGGGATGGCGCTCGACAGTTCGGTGCCAGGCACGATGGTTTCATCGACCAGGCGCACTTCCAGGGTGGCAGTGCGGCCGATGATGGCTTTCGCGCGGGCCACGTCCTGCACGCCAGGCAATTGCACCACGATGCGGTCAGGACCTTGCTGCTGGATCAGCGGCTCAGCCACACCCAGCTCGTTGACGCGCTTGGACAGAGTGGAGATATTCTGTTTCACGCCTTCGTCGATGGTGGCCTTCAGGGCAGCCGGTTTCAGGGTGATGTTCAGTTTCAGGTCGCTGCCTTCGCCCGCATCGGCGAACGCCAGCTCCGTCATCTGGTCGGACAGCACATTCTTTGCCTTCAGGCGCGTTTCCGCGTCGCGGAAGTTGATCTGCACGCTGTCGCCCACACGCTCGATGCCGGCATGGCGGATATTCTTGTCGCGCAACACACTACGCGCGGCGGACTGGACGCCCTGGACTTTCTTGTTCAGCACTGCTTTCGCATCGACCTGCATCAGGAAGTGCACGCCACCGCGCAAGTCCAGGCCCAGGAACATGGGCAAGGCATGCAATTTTTGCATCCACATCGGCGTATTGGCTTGCAGATTGACCGTCACGATGTAGGCGGGGTCGGTGGAATCGGGGTTCAAGTCCTTTTCCAGCACCAGTTTTGCCTTGAACTGGGTATCGGGATCGGCAAAACGCACGCGCACGGAAGCGAGGTTGCCGACGCCATCCATGGTGACACCTTCCGACTTGACGTTCTCTTTCGTCAATATTTGCTCGACTTGCGTCATCAGCTCGCCCGTCACTTTGACGGTCGACCTGCCGCTGGTTACTTGCAGCGCCGGTGACTCACCGAAATAATTGGGCGCCGTATAGAGTGCGCCCAGCAATAAGGCGACGACGATGATGATGTATTTCCAGGCAGGATAGCGATTCATAGTGATTCAGCGTTCAGTGTTGAGCGTCGGAGGCGTCGCGAGGGGCGGCGGGTAGCCGCCCCGGTCATCATTGCAGGTGCAATGACAGCGAGGAATTACAGCGCCTTCAGGGTGCCTTTAGGCAACAGGGTGGTGATGGAGCTCTTTTGCACCGTGACTTCAGTGCCGGTCGCCACTTCGATGGTGACGTAAGCGTCCACTACCTTGACAACACGGCCCAGCATGCCGCCGGCGGTGACGACTTCGTCACCCTTGGCCAGCGCGTCCATCATCGCCCGTTGTTCTTTGGCGCGTTTTTGCTGTGGGCGGATCATCAGGAAATACATGACCACGAACATCAATACCAGCGGCAGGAAGCTGGTCAGGTTGCCGCCGAAACCCAGGGCATCGGCAGGGGCTTGCGCATAAGCGTTGGAAATGAAAAACACGGTGACTCCAGTTCTAATCAGTTTGAAAAAACAGCGCTGTATTCTAGCATTGGCAAAAGGCCATCCCCCGAATTGCAGGCATGGCAACTTCAAATGGGGCTAAAAAAGCATTATGCAATGCTTTATCGCCCCAGTCCAAGCACCAATCTCGAAAACATCAGCTCAGGACCTCGCGGCCCATGAACCTAAGCATTTCTTAAGTTCCCCGTGCGCGTTCCGCATGGAATTGCAAGGTGAACGCATGGAAACGGTCTTCGTCCAGCGCTTCACGCATCTGGCGCATCAAGTCCAGGTAGTAATGCAGGTTGTGGATGGTATTCAAGCGCGCGCCGAGGATCTCCTTGGAACGGTGCAAATGGTGCAGGTAGGCGCGCGAAAAGTTGCGGCAGGCATAGCAGCTGCAGGTCTCGTCTAGCGGCGCCTGGTCTTCCTTGTACTTGGCGTTCTTGATCTTGATGTCGCCGAAACGGGTAAACAGCCAGCCATTGCGGGCGTTACGCGTCGGCATGACGCAATCGAACATGTCGATGCCGTTCGACACACCGGCCACCAGGTCTTCCGGCGTGCCGACGCCCATCAGGTAATGGGGCTTGTTGGCCGGCAGGCGCGGGCCAACGTGGGCCAGCATGCGCATCATGTCTTCCTTCGGCTCGCCGACGGACAGGCCGCCGATGGCGATGCCGGGGAAATCGATCTCTTCGAGCTTGGCCAGCGACTCGTCACGCAGCATTTCGAACATACCGCCCTGCACGATGCCGAACAGCGCGTTCGGGTTTTCACCGCGGTGGAACTCGTCCTTCGAGCGCTGCGCCCAGCGCAAGGACATGCGCATGGACTTGGCCGCTTCTTCAATAGTGGCCGGACGGCCCTGGATTTCGTACGGCGTGCATTCGTCGAACTGCATGACGATGTCGGAGTTCAGCACGCGCTGCACCTGCATCGACACTTCCGGCGACAGGAATAGTTTATCGCCGTTGATGGGCGAATTGAAATGCACGCCCTCTTCCGTAATCTTGCGCATGGCGCCCAGCGAAAACACCTGGAAGCCGCCCGAATCGGTCAGAATCGGCTTGTTCCAGCCCATGAAACCGTGCAAGCCGCCGAATTTCTCCATGACAGTGTTGCCTGGACGCAACCACAAATGGAAAGTATTGCCCAAAATAATTTGTGCATCGATCTCGTTGAGTTCCAGCGGCGACATGGCTTTCACGGAGCCGTAAGTGCCCACTGGCATGAAGATCGGCGTCTGCACGACGCCATGGTTGAGTTTCAAGGTGCCGCGGCGTGCCTTGGTCAGGCCGCTCGTGTCGGTCTTGAGTAGTTTAAATTCCAGCATGGTCAGTCTTTCACGGGAGTATCAAGGTTCAGCGGAGCGCGCGATTGCGTGGTGAGCAGCATCGCATCGCCATAACTGAAGAAGCGGTAGTTCTGCGCGATCGCGTGCGCGTAAGCACTGCGGATCGGCTCATAGCCGGCAAAGGCCGACACCAGCATCAGCAGGGTCGACTTCGGCAAATGGAAATTGGTGATCAGGCGCGTCACCGTCTTGAAGGCATAGCCGGGCGTGATGAACAGGGCCGTATCGGCGCTGCCCGCCACCAGCTGGCCGCTTTGCGAAGCCGATTCCAGCGCGCGCAAGCTGGTCGTGCCGACGGCTACCACGTCGCGTCCGGCAAGTTGGGCGGCGCGCACGGCGTCGACGGTTTCCTGCGGCATGGTGTACCACTCGGTGTGCATCTTGTGTTCGGCCAGCACCTCCGTGCGCACGGGCTGGAAGGTGCCCGCGCCCACGTGCAGGGTCACATAGGCAAAGTTGACGCCCTTGGCCTTCAGTTGATCAAGCAGCGCCTGGTCGAAATGCAGGCCGGCCGTCGGCGCGGCGACAGCGCCCGGCACCTTGTTGAACACGGTCTGGTAGCGCGTCTCGTCAAATTCGTCCGCATCGTGCTCGATGTAGGGCGGCAGCGGCAAACGGCCATGCGCCTCGATCAGCTCGAACACGTCGGCCTCGAAGTGCAGCGTGAAGAATTCGCCGGCACGCTGGCCGACAGTGACGTCAAACGCGTCGGCGAGGCGGATGCGGCAACCGGGCGGCGGAGACTTCGACGCGCGCACCTGTGCCAGCACGGTGCGCTCATCGAGCACGCGCTCGACCAGTGCCTCGATCTTGCCGCCGCTTTCCTTGACGCCAAAGAAGCGCGCCTTCAGCACGCGCGTATCGTTCATCACCAGCAGGTCGCCCGCTTGCAGCAATCCTACGATGTCGGCGAACTGGCGGTCGACCAGGGTCTCGCCGTCCAGATGCAACAGGCGCGAGGCGCTGCGCTCGGCCAACGGAGTTTGCGCAATGTTTTCTTGCGGCAAATTAAAATCGAAATCGGAAAGCGAATACATGCGTTTTGCTTCAAAAGTACGTCAAAAATGATTAGGAGTGCGCAATGGAACATCTGGCACTATACTGTGCGCCTATACAGGCATTACAATAATCCGCCGCAACACTACCACTGCGGTATGCACAGGGTGTGCCGGACAACCCTCTATTTTACGCTAGCGGCACAAAAATCTCCGATATGTCCGAACCCAAGCCCGATCTTCCTCCCATAGCCAAGCCCGCCGCGAAGCCGAAAGCCGCCAAAAAAGTGGTCAGCACGGAAAGCCGGCTGGCAAAACTGGGCTTGCGCAGCGACATGGATCTGGTGTTGCACCTGCCGATGCGCTACGAGGACGAGACGAAGGTCTACACGATACGCGACGCCTGCCTGCGCGGCGGCGAGTCGTGGCAAGTGGAAGGCGTCGTCACCAAGTGCGAAGTCAATTTCAAGCCGCGCAAGCAATTGCTGGTGACGATCGCCGACGAAACGGGAAATTTGCTGCTCCGCTTCATGAATTTCTACGGCAGCCAGGTCAAGCAACTGGCCGAAGGCACGCGGGTACGTGCGCGCGCTGAACTCAAACACGGCTTTTTCGGCGCCGAGATGGTGCACCCGACGTATAAAGTGGTCAACGAAGGCGCGCCCCTGCCCACAGCCCTGACGCCCGTGTATCCGTCCGGCGAAGGCCTGTCGCAGCACGTCCTGCGGCGCGAGATCGCCGATGCCATGCGCCGCATCGACTGGCAGGATACCTTGCCTGACGATTTGTTGCGCCAGATGCAGCTGTCGCCGTTCCGTGCCGCCGTACACCTGCTGCACTACCCCCCGCAGGATATCGATGAAAGCGCGCTGATGGACCGCTCGCACCCGGCCTGGGTGCGCATGAAATTCGATGAGCTACTGGCGCAGCAGCTGTCGCTGAAACGCGCCCAGCGCGCACGCCGCTCGAAAGGCGCTGCCTCCCTGCCCATCGTCGGCACCCTGTCGCATGCCTTTGGCGCCGCCCTGCCCTTCAAGCTGACGGGCGCGCAGGCGCGCGTACTCGAGGAAATCCGCGCCGACCTGCACCAGCCGTATCCGATGCAGCGCTTGCTGCAAGGTGACGTCGGCAGCGGCAAGACGGTGGTGGCGGCGTTGTCGGCCACGCAGGCCATCGACAGCGGCTACCAGGCCGCGCTGATGGCGCCCACGGAGATCCTGGCGGAGCAGCACTTCCGCAAGATCGCCGCCTGGATGGAGCCGCTGGGCGTGAAGGTCGCCTGGCTGACCGGCAGCCTGAAGAAAAAGGAAAAGACGGCGGCGCTGGCCCTGATCGAATCGGGCGAAGCGCAACTGGTGATCGGCACGCATGCGCTGATCCAGGACAATGTGCTGTTTGCCAAACTGGGCCTGGTGATCGTCGACGAACAGCACCGTTTCGGCGTGGGCCAGCGCCTGACCCTGCGCAACAAGGGCGACAGCGCGGCCGTGCCGCACCAGCTGATGATGTCAGCCACGCCGATTCCGCGCACCCTGGCCATGACGTATTACGCCGACCTGGAAGTGTCGGTGATTGACGAGCTGCCGCCCGGACGCAGCCCCATCGTCACGCGCTCCATCGACCAGAACCGGCGCGACGAAGTCATCGCCCGCGTGTATGCGGCCTCGCTGGAAGGCCGGCAGGTGTACTGGGTCTGCCCACTGATCGAGGAATCGGAAGCGCTGCAGCTGCAAACGGCCACCGATACCTACATGATGCTGGCAGAAGCCTTGCCCGCGCTGCAGGTGGGCCTCGTGCACGGCCGTTTGAAACCGGCGGAAAAGCAGGAAGTGATGGATGCCTTCATTGCCGGCCATATCCATGTGCTGGTGGCCACCACCGTCATCGAGGTAGGCGTCGATGTGCCGAACGCCTCGCTGATGGTGATCGAGCACGCCGAGCGTTTTGGCTTGTCCCAGCTGCATCAGCTGCGCGGCCGCGTGGGCCGCGGCTCGGCGGCCAGCGTCTGCCTGTTGCTGTACCAGGGCCCGTTGGGAGGTGTGGCGCGCCAGCGCTTGATGACCATGCGCGAGACGACGGACGGCTTCGAGATCGCCCGCCGCGACCTGGAAATCCGCGGTCCCGGCGAATTTCTCGGCGCGCGCCAGTCCGGCCAGGCCATGCTGCGCTTCGCCGACCTGGAGACGGATCAATGGCTGGTAGATCAGGCGCGCGACGTGGCGCACGATCTGCTGCACGCCACCACGGCCGCTGCCGCTGCCACCGTGGAAGCGCACCTGGCGCGCTGGCTGGGTGGGAAAGAAGAGTTTTTGAGGGTGTAAATCTGGTATTGCATGCTTCAGGGTGTTGTCGGATTACGCGCTGTGCGCTAATCCGACAACATTGTTAGCGCTCCTCACTCCCGCCCAACACACTCAATCGCCACACCGTCCCCGCCCCAATCCTCTGCACACAAGCCGTACTTTACATACTGGTGAAAACTGGAATACGGCCAATCGATAACTTTGCCCACTAAACCATGTTTGACAGGGTTGTAATGGATGTAATCGACATGGTTGGCGAAGTCGCGCTCGTCGCGCAAGACATGCTCCCAATACCGCTGCTGCCAGATATTTTTAAGATCGCTATGCTTGCTGAACCACGTCTTGATCAAGCGCCAGCGCGTCATGAAATCGGCATCGCCTTCAGGCAAAGTCCAGATGCAGTGCAGATGGTCAGGTAGGATGACGATAGCGTCGATAGCGAATGACCTTTTATGGCGCACGGCGCTGAATGAGCCACGCAGCAAGTCCACGGCTGTTGCCGACGAAAAAATGGGTCGGCGATGAGCCGTCACCACCGTGAAGAAAAAGCTTCCACCTGGCTGGAATGCGCGTCGGTATCGCATGGTTTCAGGGTGTTGTCGGATTACGGCCTGCGGCCCAGACGCCGTCGGTACTGTTTGTTTTCGGGTGTTGCCGGATTACGGCCAATGGCCCAGACGCCGTCGGTACTGTTTGTTTTCGGGTGTTGTCGGATTACGGCCTGCGGCCTAATCCGACCTACGCGAATACGCTGACGGCAGGTCGGGTAGGTCGGATTAGCGTAGCGTAATCCGACTTTTCGCAAACCACCTTGCGCCCGCGCAGTCTACATGCACATCCAGAAGCGGTTCGCCAGGTCGAGCATGAAGTCGGGTCGCAAATAGGCCAGGAAGACAATGGCCAGCAGCGCGGCGCCAGCCAGGCGCCATAACCATGTGCGCCAGCTCCCCATTACGCGGCCACCGCCACGCGCTTGACGGCGCGCTCGTCGATGGGCAAGTTGATCAGCGCGGCCAGCAAGCCCAGGCCGATGGTGATCATCCACACGACGTTGTAACTGCCCTGCCGCTCGTACAGATAGCCGCCCAGCCACGCGCCCAGGAAACTGCCCACTTGGTGCGAAAAGAACACCATCCCGGCCAGCATCGACAGGTGCTTCACGCCGAAGATGCCGGCGATGATACCGTTCGTCAGCGGCACGGTCGACAGCCACAGCACGCCCATGCCGGCGGCAAACAGGTACACCGACCACGCCGACAGGGGCGCCAGCAGGAATAGCGTGATGACCACGGCGCGCGTCACGTAGATGGCCGACAGCAGATAGCGCTTGGCGATTTTTCCACCGAGTTTGCCCGCGTAATAGGAGCCAACGATGTTGAACAGGCCGATCAGTGCCAGCGCCGTGACGGCGATGTTCGGATTCATCAGTCCCTGGTCCTTCAGGTAGGCCGGCAAATGCACGCCTATGAAGACCAGCTGGAAACCGCAGACAAAATACCCTGCCAGCAGCAGCCAGAACGAGCGGCTGGCGATGGCTTCGCTGAAGGCCGCGCCTATGCTTTGCTGCGGACCGCTGGCGTGCGACACGGGCGGCTCGCGCAGGTAGAAGGCCATCGGGATCATGGCCAGCAGCACCAGCGCAGCCAGCACATAAAAGGCGTTTTGCCAGCCCACGGCGGAGATGAGCTGCTGCTCGACCGGCATCATGAGGAACTGGCCGAACGAGCCGGCCGCCGAGGAGATGCCGAAGGCCCACGAGCGCTGCTCGGGCGGCGCGCTGCGGCCAATGATGCCGCTGATGGCGCCAAAGGCCGTGCAGGCCAGCGCCAGGCCGATGAAGACGCCGGAACCGGCGATGAACAGCGTGGGCTGCGTCACGAGCGCCATCCACACCAGGCCCGCCATGTAGCTGATGGCGCCGACGATGACGACGCGCATGGTGCCGAAGCGGTCGGCCGCCATGCCGGCGAACGGGCCAAAGACGCCCCACATCAGGTTTTGCATGGCCAGCGCCAACGAATACGTTTCGCGCGTCCAGCCATTGGCTTGCGAGATCGGCTGCATCCAGAAGCCCAGGCCATGGCGCACGCCCATCGCCAGGGTCAGGACGACGCCGCTGGCGATCAGAACGGTTTTCAGGCTGGGACGGGAAGAGTGCAATGTCATGGAGATTCCGGCCTAGGCCTGGTCGGCACGGTACACGAGGCCGATCTGGCCGCGCATGGTGTCAAGGTTGTGCATCAGCGCCACGCTGTCGGCGTGCGGCATGACGGGGCTTTCCAGCATGCCGGCGCGGATGCAGCGCATCGCTTCGATCGCCTCGTGCGCATAGCCATTGCCCAGATGTGGCGCGGCGACGACGCGGCGTTCGCCATCCATTGATTCGACGATCAGGTGGTCGGGTTTGTAAAAACGGCTGGGCAGGCGAATCCGTCCCATACTCCCGGCAATGGTCATTTCCGTCGGCGTCTGCGCGCGCAGGCTGCAGGCGCAGGACGAGGTGCCGCCGCCTGCGTGCAGCAGCGAAAACACCACCTGTTCATCGACGCCGGTGGCGCCCATTTCAGCGAGCGCCTGCACCTGCGATACCGGGCCGAGGAAAAACGCCGCCATTGACAGCGGATAGATGCCCACGTCGAGCAGCGCGCCGCCCCCCAGTTCCCGATTGAACATGCGGTGCTCGGGCGGGAAATTGGCGACAAAGCCGATATCGGCCTGCACTTGCTGCAGCACGCCGATTTCACCGCTGGCGATGATGCGCTGCGCTTCCTGCACAGCGGGCAGGAAGCGGCTCCACATGGCTTCCATCAGGAACAGTTTTTTCTCACGCGCCAGGTCGACTACAGCCTGCGCTTCGCGCGCGTTCATGGTGAACGGTTTTTCGCAGACGACATGCTTGCCGGCAGCCAGGCACATCAAAGCATTTTCCGCATGCAAGGTGTGCGGCGTGGCAATGTAGATCACGTCCACATCGGGGTCTTCAGCCAGCGCCTGGTAGGATCCATGGCAACGCTCGATGCCGAATTCGGCGCCGAAGGTCTGCGCGCCTGCGGCGCTGCGCGAGGCGACCGCCACCAGCTGCGCGCCGGGCGCGTCGCGCAAGCCATTGGCCATTGCGCGGGCGATCTTGCCGGTGCCGAGTATGCCCCAACGGACGGTGTTTTCCATGCTATTGATCTCTTTCTGCGCCAGCTGTCTTGCGCTTCGGGCGGAACACCGCCGTGTCATTGTAAAAATCGTCATCCTGGTCCTCGCACCAGCCGGGCAAGCCAAGCACGGGCAGCGGCGTGAAGTCGGCTGTCGTCAAGCCATCACTGGCCAGGTCTTGCGCCACCCGTTCGTCGAGCCAGGTGCGCCGTGCCGCATCATCGAGTGTGAAGTAGGCGTCGCTGGCAAAGATCACGCGCGTGTGCGCCGTGATGGCCTTGCGCGGCGCCACCAGTTTTTCCATCAGCGCGTGGCCAAACAGCCAGACTTCGGCGTCGCCACCGGCGCCAAACTTGTCGCGCTGCGCGATAAAAGCGCTGCGCCAGTCGTGTCCGCGCAAGGCTGCTTCCAGCGCGCGTCCAGCATCGCTGTCGCGCAGCACCAGCAAGGCGGAATTTTCGTCAAAGATCGTGGCGCCGTCGCGTGCCGGCCCGCGCGATTTGCCGACGCCGGACAGGGCGATCTGCGCCGCCTGCAGCGCGTTCAGCTGCCGCTTGATGCAGGGGAAGGTGAGCCACACGAGCGCGTTGAAAAAATCGTGCAGATTGTCGCGCGTGGGCACGCCGCCCGTCGCGCCGATGAACTCCTCGTACGCCACGCCTTCGGGCAAGTCCGCTTGCGGCACGAAGGCCAGCGGCAGGCCGGACGGATTGCGCAGGTCCAGCGCCCGCGCCCGCCGGTTGAGCGCCTGGACCACCGTGTCGCGCTGCAGGTCCAGCTGCCGTCGCGCCGGCAGCACCGTGGCAAACCAGGGACGGGTCCAGTCTATCGATGGCAGCATGGAACGCTTAGACCATTTTCCAGTTGATCTGCTCGCCCGCGTTGAGCGGAATGACATGGCTGTCACCCAGTGGCAGCGAGGCTGGCAAGGTCCAGCTTTCGCGCTTCAAGGTGATGGTGTCCGTGTTGCGCGGCACGCCGTAGAAGGCCGGACCATGGAAGCTGGCAAACGCTTCGAGCTTGTCGAGCGCGCCGGCGCGTTCGAACGCTTCGGCGTACATTTCCATCGCGTGCAGGGCCGTGTAGCAACCGGCGCAGCCGCAGGCCATTTCCTTGGCGCCTTGCGCGTGCGGCGCCGAATCGGTACCGAGGAAGAAGCGCTCGTCGCCGCTGGCGGCGGCCGTCATCAGCGCCAAACGGTGCTCTTCGCGCTTGAGGATGGGCAGGCAGTAGTAATGGGGGCGGATGCCGCCCTTGAAAATCTCGTTGCGGTTGTACAGCAAATGATGCGCCGTAATGGTGGCGGCGATCGGGCCTTCCGCTTCGGCCACGTACTGCGCCGCATCCTTGGTCGTGATGTGCTCAAACACCACGGACAGGGCCGGGAAGGCGCTGCGCAGCGGGCGCATCACGCGTTCGATGAAGACGGCTTCACGGTCGAAAATGTCGATCTCCGGATCTGTCACTTCGCCATGCACGAGGAAGGGCATGCCCACTTCCTGCATCACTTCGAGCACCTTGTAGCAGTTCTTCAAATCAGTCACGCCCAGGTCGGAATTCGTCGTGGCGCCGGCCGGATACAATTTGACGGCCTGCACGATGCCGCTGTCCTGCGCGCGGCGGATTTCGTCGGGCGAGGTGTTGTTCGTCAGGTACAGCACCATCAGCGGATCGAAGTTCACGCCTTCGGGCACGGCAGCCAGGATGCGCTCGCGGTAGGCGCTAGCGTCCGCCGTGGTGGTGACGGGCGGTTTCAGGTTCGGCATGACGATGGCGCGGCCGAACTGGCGCGCGCTGTGCGGCAGCACACTGGCCATGACGGCGCCGTCGCGCAGGTGCAAATGCCAGTCGTCAGGACGGGTAATGGTAATGGATGCGGGGGTGTGATCGAGTGTGGACATGGCGGCTGCTCTCAGGCGGTCATTGCGGATACCGCCATTTTACCAGCCACAGGGCCGTCCCGCCGGCCCGGAGAGGCAGTGCACACCAGCTGCCGGACGACAAAACGGCCAGTGTGCACTGGCCGTTTTCAATATCAGGAGTACACGCGAATCAGGACGCGGCAGGCGCAAGCTCTTGTTTCGCCACCCAGGCACGGATTTCGGCGAGCATCCGGTCCAGCGCGGCGCGGTCATACACGTGGCCACGGCTAACCACCAGGCGGATCTGGCGCGTGGCGCCAATGTCCTGCAGTGGGTTGGCGTCGAGCACCAGCAAATCGGCCGCCTTGCCGGCCGCCACGCTGCCGTAGCGGCCCAGCTTGCCCAGGAAGCGGGGCCCGTTGATGACGGCCGACTGCAAGGCTTGCTGCGGTGTCAGGCCGTACTGCACGTACAGGCCGATTTCATCGTGCAAGGCCTGGCCCGGATAGTCGAAGGAATTCAAAAATCCCGCATCGGTGCCGGCGATGATGCTCACGCCCTGCTGCTGCAAAATGGGCAGCAGCTTTGCCGACTGCTCGAACTGCGCATGGCGCTGGACGATCGCATCCGGGCCATCCTTGGCGGCGCGCTGCACGCGCCAGTCGTAGGTGGCGCGCAAGCCCTTGCCGATATATTGCAGGGCCGGATCGTGCGTGTGGTCTTCGCGGTCCAGGTAGGCCGTCACGCGCGAGCCCCAGAGGGTCGGCACGATGGCCGTGCCGCGGGCGGCCAGGTAGCTGAAGGCCTTGCGCGCCGTCGGCTCGTCGTAGCTCTGCAAGCTCTCGCGCATGGCGTCCTTGCCCGTCATCGCGCCGGTAGCCACCTTGTCCGTCAGCTCCTGTTCGCGCGGCGTGGTGGCGCGCAGCAAGTACGATTGATGCTCAATGGTGCCCAGGCCCGCATCGGCCATCTGCTCCAGGGTCAGCTGCACAGGGATATGGCCCGAGGTGCGCATGCCCCGTTCGCGCGCCTGGCGCAGCGCTTCCAGGTACAGCTCCGGCTTCAGCGTGTTTTCCGTGATCTTCACAAAGTCCACTTGCTGCGCCTGCAGGCCGTCGAGCGCGCGCGTGACTTCCTGCGGCGTACCTACTTCGATGGTGCCCTTCCACAGCGGCTTGATGCCCTCGAGCTTCGCGCCGGAAGTAAAGATCGTCGGGCCTTGCAGCTGGCCCGCGTTGATTTGCTGGCGCCAGGCCAGTACCGTGTCGGGCAAGTCGCCCGAGCAGTCGCGCACCGTGGTGATGCCATGCGCCAGGTACAAAGGCAGCAACTGCTTGTTCTCGTCAATCAGCTCTGGGCCGCCGCCAAAATGCACATGCGTGTCCCACAGCCCCGGCATCAGGTATTTGCCGGGCAGGCGGATGGTCTGCTTCGGCGCGTAGTTGCGCAACTGCGCGTCATTGATGACGGCGACGATACTGTCGCCCTTGAGCAGCACGGTCTTGCCCTTGACGGTGTGGCCGGCGGCAACGTCGATCAGGGTAGCGTCGCGCAGGGCGATGTCGACGGCGATCCTGTCAGCCGCGTGGGCATGGACCAGCATGCCCAGCGCCAGCATCGCGCCGGCTAATTGTTTCATGAGAGGCATTGGCACTCAACTTCAAAAAAATAGCGGGAATTAATGGATGATCTTGGCGAGGAAGTCGCGCGCTCGGTCCGATCGCGTCGTGTTGAAGAAATCATCCTTGCTGCAATCCTCGATGATCTTGCCCTGGTCCATGAAGACGATGCGGTTGGCCACACGCTTTGCAAAGCCCATTTCGTGGGTGACGACCATCATCGTCATGCCTTCCTGCGCCAGGCCCACCATCACGTCGAGCACCTCGTTGATCATTTCCGGGTCGAGCGCCGAAGTGGGCTCGTCAAACAGCATGGCGATCGGGTCCATCGACAGCGCCCGGGCGATGGCCACGCGCTGCTGCTGGCCGCCAGACAGCTGGCCCGGGAATTTATCCTGCTGCGACAGCAGGCCCACGCGGTCCAGGTATTTCAAGCCCTTGGCATTGGCTTCGTCGGCACTGCGACCGAGCACCTTGATCTGTCCGATGGTCAGGTTTTCGCGGATGGACAGGTGTGGAAACAGCTCGAAATTCTGGAACACCATGCCGATGCGCGCGCGCAGTTTTGACAGATTCGTCTTCGGGTCGTTGACGCTGATGCCGTCGACGATAATCTGCCCCTGCTGTATCGGTTCGAGGCCGTTGACGGTCTTGATCAGGGTCGACTTGCCAGAGCCGGACGGGCCGCAAATGACCATCACGTCGCCCTTGGCGACCTCGGTGGTGCAGTCGGTCAGTACCTGGAACTGGCCATACCATTTGCTGACGTTATTGAGTTCAATCATCTTGTTCTTTCTTTTTCAGTTAGCGAATGATGGCGACGCGTTTCTGCAGGCGTTTTACCAGGAACGACAAGGCATAGCACAGCACGAAATACACGACGGCCACAAACACATACATTTCCACCAGGCGGCCGTCGCGCTGCGCGATTTTCGAGGCGGCACCGACGAAATCGGGAATCGACAGCACGTACACAAGCGACACGTCCTGGAACAGCACGATGGTTTGCGTCAGCAGCACGGGGATCATGTTGCGGAAGGCCTGCGGCAGCACGATGCTGCCCATGGTTTGCCGGTAGTTCATGCCCAGCGCCTGGCCAGCCCATACCTGGCCACGTGGAATCGACTGTATGCCACTGCGCATGATCTCGCAATAGTAGGCCGCCTCGAACATGATGAAGGTGATCAATGCGGAAGAAAACGCGCCCACTTTCACGGGTTCGTTCGCGCCGATGACCCAGGCAGCGATGTACGGCACCAGAAAGTAGAACCAGAAGATCACCAGCACCAGCGGGATCGAGCGTATCAGGTTGACGTAGCTTGATGCCACGCCCGAGATGAGGCGGTTGCTGGACAGGCGCATCAGCGCCAGCAGTGTGCCCAGCACGATGCCGCCCACCATGGCCAGCGCCGTCAGTTTCAGGGTGAAGACCATACCTGTCTGGAACAGGTAAACCCACGAGCGGGAGATGACATCGAAGTCGAAGTTGCCCAACATATCAGTGTCCTCCCGTCTTGGCGCCGGCGACGATGAAGCCCGGGATGGCGACCTTTTTTTCGATCAGGTGCATCAGCACCACCACCAGCAAATTGACGACGACGTAGATGATGGTGGCGGCCGAAAACGCCTCGAACACCTGGAAGGAAAACTCCTGGATGGCGCGCGCGCTGGCCGTCAGTTCGATCAGGCCAATGGTCAGCGCCACGGAACTGTTCTTGATGATGTTCAGAAATTCACTGGTCAGCGGCGGCATGATGACGCGCGCGGCCATCGGCAGCAAGATGAAACGGTAGGTTTGCGGCAGGGTCAGGCCCAGCGCGGTGCCAGCCAGTTTCTGCCCGCGCGGCAGCGCCTCGATACCCGTCGTCACCTGCACGGCCACGCGGGAGGAGGTGAAGAATCCCAGGCACAAAACTGCCGTGACGAATGGTGCATTCGGCAGCGACTTGACCCAGGCGCCCAGGTCCGGCGGCAGCAGTTCCGGCATGACGAAATACCACAGGAACATCTGCACCAGCAGCGGCACGTTGCGGAACAATTCAACGTATGCATTGGCCGCGCCCACCAGCCATTTGTTCGGCAGGGTGCGGACGGTGCCGATCACCAGGCCCAGGATCAGGGCCATGATCCAGGCCGCGCCGGCCGTGGCCAGGGTCCACACCAGGCCGGACCACAGGGTATCCATATACGTGCCCACGCCATCGGGGGACATCTCCCAGAAGATGCGCCAATTCCAGTTGTAATTCATGATCATCCTTCCCATGCAGCTCAAGGAAAGCGGCCAGCCGCCCACCCCGCAAATGAAGCGGGAGGCTTGCGCCCCCCGATTTGTTACGCACTCTTGTTACTTTTTCCGTTTGTCCGAGGTCTTCTGTGCTTCGGGCACGGCCGCATACGCAGCCGGGTCACCGGAGTCGGTAGGATTCATGAACACGGCCTTCAATTGCGGCGGCATGGGGAATTTCAGGTTGATGTTTTTCGGCGGGATCGGCGAGGTAAACCATTTCGCATAAATGCGGTTGATGTCATCGCTCTTGTACAGGCGAATCAGCGCTTCGTCGACCACTTTCTTGAAGGCAGGATCGCCCTTGCGCAGCATGATGCCGTACGGTTCGACCGACAGCGCTTCTTTGGTGATTTCGTAGTCGTTCGGGTTCTTCGAGTTGGCCACTTGCGACGCCAGCAGGATGTCGTCGTTGGCTTCAGCCACCGCGCGTCCCGTTTCCAGCATCAGGAACGATTCAGGATGATCCTTGCCGACGGCGATGGTCATGCCCAGGTTCTTTTCCTTGTTCAAAATCGTCATCTGCTTGATGGTCGACGTGCCGGCCGTGGCGACGAGAGTCTTGCCGCGCAAGTCTTCCAGGGTCTTGATGTTCGACGTTTTCTTCGACAGCACGCGGTTTCCGATGACAAACATGGTGGGCGCGAATGCCACCTGTTGCTGGCGCTCCAGGTTGTTCGTCGTCGAGCCACATTCGAGGTCGATGGTGCCGTTGGCCATCAGCGGAATGCGGTTGGCCGACGTGACGGGGCTCATCACCACTTTCAGTTCGCTCATGCCCAGGTGCTTTTGCAGGGCCGTGACGACTTTCATGCACAGGTCGATCGAATAGCCTTGGTATTGCTGCTTGTCATCGAGATAGGAGAAGGGAACGGAGCCGTCGCGCACACCGAGGGTGACGGAACCGGCTTTCTTGATCTTGGCCAAGGTGCCGGTCAATTCCTGGGCCTGGACTGGCGACATGCTGCTGATGACACCGACGCTAAGCAGCGTGGCGATGATTTTGGTCAATTTCATAAATTCTCCTGGACGGACAAACCGGACACAAAGCCGGACGAAACAACTGTGGTGCTAACGCCACCAATGGAATTAATTTTATTTCATTTTCAGCGCTCGACTAGCCGTTTTCTGCGATTGTCCGCAAATAGGCGCTATACGCGCGCCTGAATCAGCGCGCCTGTAGCATTTTTCCTACTGATTTCGCCCCGCCGATTTATTTTGCCGGCGCCAAGCCCTCCAGCGCGTCGCTCTCCTCCTCCTCATCATCATCCCTGTTCGCCTGCTGGCGTTGCCACATCTGCGCATACAGGCCATCGAGCACCAGCAATTGCGGATGCGTGCCCCGCTCGACGATGCGGCCATGGTCGAGCACCAGGATTTGCTGGGCGTCGGCCACCGTCGACAGGCGGTGCGCAATAACCAGCGTGCTGCGGTTTTTCGCAATTTCCTTTAACTGCGACTGGATCGCCTGTTCGGCCTTCGAATCGAGCGCCGAGGTGGCTTCATCGAAGATCAGGATGGCCGGGTCTTTCAGCAAGGTGCGGGCGATGGCCACGCGCTGCTTTTCGCCACCCGACAGTTTCAAGCCCCGTTCGCCCACCATGGAATTGTAGCCATCTGGCAAGCTTTCAATAAAATCATGGATCGATGCCGCTTTCGCCGCCGCCACGATGGCGTCCTTGCTGGCGCCCGGCTTGCCGTAGGCGATGTTGTATTCGATGGTGTCGTTGAACAGCACCGTGTCCTGCGGCACGATGCCGATGGCGGCGCGCAAGGAGTCCTGCGTGACTGTCCGCAAATCCTGGCCATCGATGGTGATGCTGCCGCCATCGACTTCATAAAAGCGGAACAGCAAACGCGACAGCGTCGACTTGCCCGAACCGCTATGTCCCACCACGGCCGTGGTGGTACCGGCGGGGATCTGGAAATCCACGTCGAACAGGATTTGCCGCTTGGCTTCATAGCTGAAATCCACATGCGAGAAACGCACCGCCGCGCCCCGCGTCACGAGCGGTTTGGCCTCTGGCGTATCGGCGATTTCGCGGTTTTCGTTCAGCAGGGAAAACAATCGTTCCATGTCGGCCAGGCTTTGCTTGATTTCGCGGTAGATGACCCCTAAAAAATTGAGGGGAATGTACAGTTGGATCATGAAGGCGTTCACCAGGACCAGGTCACCCAGAGTCATGCTGCCGTTGATCACCCCCACCGTGGCGCGCCAGAGAATTAACGTCACGGCCGTGGCGATGATCAGGGACTGGCCCGTATTGAGCAGGGACAGGGACGTTTGCGATTTAACGGCGGCTGATTCATAGCGCTGCAAGCCTTCGTCGTAGCGCTTCGCCTCGTAATCCTCGTTGCCGAAATATTTCACGGTTTCATAGTTGATCAGCGAATCGATGGCCTTGGTATTCGCCTTCGAGTCGAGGTCGTTCATGGTGCGGCGGAAATGCGTGCGCCAGTTCGTCACCAGCACGGTAAACGCGATGTACGACACGAGCGCGACGGCCGTGATCACGGTGAACCAGATGTCGTAATGCAAGACCAGATAGCCGAGCACCAGGGTGATTTCCACCAGGGTCGGCAAGATGTTGAACAAGGTATAGGAAATGAGCGAGCCGACGCTGCGCGTGCCCCGTTCGATATCGCGCGTCATGCCACCCGTCTGCCGGTTCAAGTGGAAGCGCAGCGACAGCGCATGCAGGTGGCGGAATACTTGCAGGGCGATGGTGCGCACGGCGCGCTGCGTGACCCGGGCGAACAGGAATTCGCGCAGCTCCGTAAACAAGGTGGTCGACAGGCGCAGCAAGCCGTAGGCTACCAGCAAGCCGACCGGCAGCACCAGCAGCGCTTGCGGGTGCGCCGCCGTGATCGTCATGGCGTCGACGAGTTTTTTCAGGATCAGAGGCACGCCCACGTTGGCCAGCTTGGCGCCCACCAGGCACAGCAGCGCCAGCAGTACCCGCCATTTGTAGACCCACAAATACGGCAGCAAGGTCTTGATGGTGGCAAAATCGCTGTGGCTGGCGGAAGCTGGCGAGTGGGGCGGAGGGGGAGTCTGGGAACGGCGCATGGCGAAGGTCGGCTTTTTATGGTTCAATCTGGGCAATTGTAGCCTTTCATGAGAATAAAAGATGAGCACCTCCCCCGACCACCCCGACAACTGCCTCGCCTCCGGTCTGCCCGCCGGAAAAATGCCGGAACTGCGCATGATGCCCGCGCCGTCCGACGCCAATGTGTACGGCGACGTCTTCGGCGGCTGGATCATGGCGCAAGTCGATATCGCTGGCTCGCTGCCAGCCACGCGGCGCGCCAACGGCCGCGTCGCCACCATCGCCGTCAATTCCTTCGTCTTCAAAAATCCCGTGTTCGTCGGCGATCTGCTGTCTTTCTACGCCGAAATAGTCAAGGTTGGCAATACCTCGATCACTGTCAATGTCGAGGTGTATGCCGAACGCAACCGCCTGCAGGCATGCATCGTGAAAGTCACGGAAGCGACCCTGATCTACGTGGCGACGGACTCCGACCGCAAGCCGCGCAAGGTGCCGCCCATCGAGACCCTGCTGTCGCAATAATTCCACACTATGGATAGTCAGCGCCGCATCTTTCTGCAGAGCGCTGCGCGCATCACGGCACTGGCTGCCGCTGGCAGCGTGCTGTCACGTTCCGGTGCGAGCGCCGCCACGCGCCTCAATGGCACAGGCTATCCGTTTGCGCTCGGTGTCGCTTCCGGCTCGCCCTTGCCCGACGCCGTCGTGCTGTGGACGCGCATCTGCTACGACCCGCTGCACGCGGCCGCCACGCCCGCCATTGCCCTGACCGTACGCTGGGAAGTGGCCGAAGACGAGGCTTTTCGGCGCATCGCCGCCAAGGGCCAGGCCACGGCCATGCCCTCACTCGCGCACAGTGTGCACGTCGACGTGGCAGGCCTGGCGCCCGGGCGCTGGTACTGGTACCGCTTTATGTTTGGCGACGCCGTCAGCCCCATGGGCCGTACGCGCGCTGCACCCGCCGCCGATGACCTTCCCGCCTCGCTGAAGCTGGCCGTGGCCTCATGCCAGCACTGGGAATTCGGCGCGTATGCGGCGCACCGGCACATTGCCGCAGCCGCGCCCGACCTGGTGGCCTTCCTCGGCGACTACATCTATGAATGGGGGCCATACCAGCTGCAGCACCCGGGCCGCGCCTTGCGCACGCACGAAAGCTTTACCCTGGACGACTACCGCGCCCGCTACGCACAATACAAGAGCGACCGCGACTTGCAGGGCGCGCACCTGGCCGCGCCATGGATCGTCACCTGGGATGATCATGAAGTGGCCAACGATTACGGCAACGACCGGGACGAATTGCTCACGCCCACCTTTTTGCAGCGCCGCGCGGCCGCCTACCAGGCGTTTTATGAACACATGCCGCTGCGCCTGCTGCCGCTGGGACGACGGGGCTTTGTCGACATGCGCATCTACCAGCGCTACGACTGGGGCCGGCTGGCGCGCTTCCACGTACTGGACGACCGGCAATACCGCGCCTATCACGCGTGCGCCAGGCCGGGCCGCGGCGGGTCCAATTCCGTCACCACGCGTAATTGCCCCGACTTGCTGAAACCGGAACGCACCATGCTGGGCGAGGAGCAGCAGCGCTGGCTGCAAGCAGGGCTCGATAATTCTCCCGCGCGCTGGAACATCCTGACCCAGCAAACCCTGATGGCGCAATCTAGCCAGGTGCCCATCCTGCGGCCCGGCGACGAGCGCATCTGGACCGATGGCTGGGATGGCTATCCCATGGCGCGCCAGCACCTGCTCGACTCCCTGCGCAGCAGCAAGGCAAGCAACCCGCTGGTGCTGTCGGGCGACGTGCACACGTTTTATGCCACGGAACTGAGCCGCAACGCCATGCGCCCCACCGGCAGGGATAATCCCGTGCTGGCCACGGAGTTTTGCGGGACATCCATCACGTCGAGTTCCCGCCCGCAGGCGCGCACGGACCAGTACGTGGCGATGAACCCGCACATCCGCTACGGACGCAGCGACAAGCGCGGCTATATGTTGATGGAGATCACGCCAGAGAAAACCACGACCCTGTTCCAGGGCCTGGAGAATGTGCGCGACAGCGCTTCTACCATCGCGACACTGGCCAGCTTTACCGTCCGGGACGGCAAGGCTGGCTTGCAAAGTTAAAGCCTAGGCAACCTTCTTTTCGTCGCGCAATTGACGGCGCAAGATCTTGCCGACATTGGTCTTCGGCAATTCATCGCGGAACTCGATGTATTTCGGTTTCTTGTAAGCCGTCAATTCGTGCTTGCAATGCTCACGGATCTGTTCCACCGTCAGGTTCGGATCCTTGCGCACGACAAACACTTTCACGGCTTCGCCCGAGTTGGCGTCCGGCACGCCGATGCAGGCGCATTCGAGCACGCCCGGGCACGACGAAACAACGTCTTCCACTTCATTCGGATACACGTTGAAGCCGGACACGATGATCATGTCTTTCTTGCGGTCGACGATCTTCACGTAGCCGCGCTCGTCCATGACACCCACGTCGCCCGTCTTGAAGTAGCCATCCGCCGTCATCGACTTGGCCGTTTCGTCCGGACGCTGCCAGTAGCCGGCCATCACTTGCGGGCCGCGCACGGCGATCTCGCCAGGCTCGCCCAGCGGCACTTCCACGCCGTCATCGTTCAAAATGGCCACTTCCGTCGAGGGGAAAGGCAAGCCGATGGTACCCGTGAATTCCGTGATATCGACGCGGTTGCCCGTCACCACGGGCGATGTTTCCGACATGCCATAGCCTTCGATCAGCGGGCAGCCCGTCAGTTTCAGCCAGCGTTCGGCCACATTGCGCTGCAAGGCCATGCCGCCGCCATTGCATACCTTGTAGCTGGAGAAATCAAGCTTGGCAAACTCGGCATTATTCAGCAGCGCGTTATACAAGGTATTCACGGCCGGGAAAACGACGATCTTGTGCTTGGCCAATTCCTTGACGAAACCGGGGATGTCGCGCGGGTTGGGAATCAGCACGCTCATGCCGCCCAGGCGCATGCCCATCAGGGCGCTGACCGTCAGCGAATAGATGTGATACAGGGGCAAGGCGCACATGAAGCCCATCGAGGTGGCACGCATTGCAGGCGTCATCACGGGCGACATCCACGCCTCGTTTTGCAGCACGTTGGCGATCACGTTACGGTGCAACAACATCGCGCCTTTCGACACACCCGTCGTACCACCCGTGTATTGCAGGAAGACGATATCGTCATGCCCCTGCTGCACGGGCTGCAAGGTCAGGCGAGCGCCTTCGGCCAGCATCTTGTTGAAACTGATGGCGCCCGGCAAGGAAAACGCGGGCACCATTTTCTTGATCTTGCGCACGACGAAGTTGACGATGGCGCCCTTCAAGCCACCGAGCAAGTCGCCCATGGTGGCGACGATCACATGCTTGACCTGGGTATGCGGCAGCACCTGTTCCACCGTGGTGGCAAAGTTTTCCAGCACGATGATTGCTTCGCTGCCCGAATCGATCAACTGGTGCTGCAATTCACGGGGCGTGTACAGCGGATTCACGTTGACCACCGTGTAACCGGCGCGCAAGATCGCCGCCATGGCGACCGGATACTGCAGCACGTTCGGCAGCATGATCGCCACGCGCGCGCCCGTCTTCAGGCCCTTGCTTTGCAGCCAGGCGCCCATCTGCAGCGACAGCTTGTCGAGCTCGCGGTAGGTAAGGAATTTATCCATGCACACGAAGGCGTTGCGGTCCGCATATTTCTGGAACGACTCTTCCAGCAAATGCGTGACGGAACGGTATTGCGTGCAATCAATCTCTGCGGGAACGCTGTCCGGGTACGACTTCAACCAAATCTTGTCCATCTCGCCTCATCTTTATCTGTAAAAGGGACGCGCCTCCAGGCGCATCCCACACTGTTTATGCTGCTATCTTCGTTTCGTCACGCAGGGCGCGACGCAAAATCTTGCCGACGTTGGTTTTCGGTAGTTCATCGCGGAACTCGATGTATTTCGGCCGCTTGTAGCCCGTGAATTGTTCCTTGCAATACGCGGCCAGCACTGCCTGAGTCAGGTTCGGGTCCTTGCGCACGACAAACACTTTCACTGCCTCGCCAGAATGCTCATCGGGCACCCCCACGCAGGCGCACTCGAGCACGCCAGGATGGGCCGCGATGACGGCTTCGACTTCGTTCGGATACACATTGAAGCCGGAGACGAGAATCATGTCTTTCTTGCGGTCCACGATCTTCACGTAGCCGCGCTCATCCATGATGCCCACGTCGCCCGACTTGAAGTAACCGTCCGGTGTCATGACCTTGGCCGTCTCGTCGGGGCGATTCCAGTAGCCCGTCATCACTTGCGGGCCACGGATGGCGATCTCGCCCGTCTGTCCCAGAGGTACTTCCTTGCCGTCATCGTCGAGGATGGCGATCTCGGTCGACGGAATCGGCAAGCCGATGGTGCCGGAGAATGCCGTGCTGTCGGCGCGGTTGCAGGTAGCGACAGGCGACGTTTCCGACAGGCCATAGCCTTCAATGATGGACACGCCCGTCGCCTGCAGCCACTTGTCGTTGACGGCTTGCTGCACCGCCATGCCGCCGCCATTGGCGATCTTCAAACCCGAGAAATCAAGCTTGGCAAAATCGGGGTGGTTGACAAGCGCGTTATACAGCGTATTGACCGCTGGAAGCAGGTTGAATTTGTACTTGCCCAGCTCCTTGATCAGGCCCGGGATATCGCGCGGATTCGGGATCAGGATATTCAGGGCGCCCACGCGCGTGCCCCACATCGCACATGCCGTCAGGGCAAAGATATGGTACAGCGGCAAGGCGCAGACGATGATCAGCTGCTCCTTGCTATTCTGGTCGAGCGCCGCGCCCGACCACGCTTCGCTCTGCAGCACGTTGGCAATCACATTGCGGTGGCTCAAGGTCGCGCCTTTCGACACGCCCGTCGTACCACCCGTGTATTGCAGGAAGGCAGCGTCATTGATGCTCAGCTCGACAGGCGTGAGTTTCATGCGGCTACCCAGCGCCAGCGCCTGCTTGAAACGCATGGCATTCGGCAAGGAATACGCGGGCACCATCTTCTTGACGTTGCGCACGACAAAATTGACGATCATGCCCTTCAAGCCACCCAGCATCTCGCCCATGCTGGCCACGATGATGTGCTTGACGGCTGTCTTGCCCAGCACTTGCTCGAGCGTATGGGCAAAGTTTTCCAGCACGATGATCGCTTCGCTGCCCGAATCGTTGAGCTGATGCTCGAGTTCGCGCGGCGTGTACAGCGGATTGACGTTGACCACCGTGTAGCCGGCACGCAGCACGGCAGCAATGGCGACCGGATACTGGAGCACGTTCGGCATCATCAGGGCAACCCTGGCGCCCTTCTTCAAGCCACGGCTTTGCAGCCAGGCGCCCAGCTGGCGCGAATAGGTGTCGAGTTCGGCATAGGTGAGAAATTTGTCCATGCAGACATAGGCATTGCGATCCGCATATTTTTGAAACGCTTCTTCCAGCAAATGCACCAGCGAACGATATTGATCAGGATCGATGTCGGCGGGGACGCCGGGAGGGTACGACTTCAGCCAAATTTTGTCCATCCTGTGCCTCTTGTCTCGAATAATCGTGGGGGAGCCGGCGCATCTTGCCGGCGCGGATCATTGCTGCGGATTCTGTTGTCCTGCAGTCAGTTTGAGCATTCTGACGAGCAATTGCTCTATGCTACTAATGCGATGCTATCGGTCGCCGCGCTTCCATGCAAGCGCTTTCAACAGTATTCGAGCGGCAACTCTAGGGGTATTTTATGCTGCAATGCAGCACGGCAAATACACTGTTGCAGGATCGTTTGCCCTGACGTGCGAGACAATCTTTACGGGTCACGGGCTGGACAATTGTTCCAGCGCATGCCTGCGCTCAGGCTTCTTGACTTGAGCCATTGTGTGCACTGCAGCATAAAAAGCACGAAAGTTCTTTTTTTCTTCCAGCAATTTTTTGAAGGCAGGCAGAAATTCATTGTAGGTGGACACGGAAGCCAGGTGCGCATTGCTCAATGGCTGCTCGAACCAGCGATCGTAACCGGCAAACCCACCCCAGTGTTGCTTGAGCACCTGATATGCTTCTTGCAATGCCGCAAACACCTGCGCCTTGCGCACACGCTTGTCCGCAGCGCTGGCGTCGCTCGCATACACGGCTTCCAGTTCACTCCGGTAACGCAGCAGCAAGGCCAGGAAATCCTGGCGCCGCGCCGCATACTGGGCGTATGACGCCCGCATCGCGTCATTGCCCTCGCGCGCCAGCCAGCGCTGCACGCCCGCCTCTTCCACGGCACTGGCAAACGACTCGTTGAAGGCGGAATCGCCGGGCACGTACACGACCTGGTGCGCCAGTTCATGGAAAATCAGGCGCGCCAGTTCCGCATCGTTGTAATTGATAAAGGTCGACAACAGGGGATCGTCGAACCAGCCCAGGGTGGAATACGCGGGCACGCCGCCAACCTGCACGTCGTAATGCTGGGCCCGCAGTTCGTCGGCATACGCGAACGCCTCCTCCTTGCTGTAATAGCCACGGTAATTCACGCAGCCGGCGATGGGGAAACACCATTGCAGCGGCTGCAGCGACAATTCCGGCGTGGCCACCACGTTCCACAGCACGAAGGGGCGCCGCAGAGAAGCGTAGTTCTTGTAACTGCCATTGTCTGGCAAGTCCAGCTCGCTGACGGCAAAGCGGCGGATCTGCTGCGCCCTGGCCAGGCGCACTTTCAGGCGCGGCTCGGTGGCCGGGTCGTCCAGCCAGTCACCGATGGGGCGCGCGCCGGACCACAGGGCATATTGCCCCTGCGCCGCTTGCGTGTAGTAGCGCAACTGCGTGCAGCCGCCCAGCAGCAGGCACACCGTGCCGGCAAGCAAGCGGGCCGGCCAGCGCAGCAGGGCCATGGTCAGCCAGCCTTTTCCACTTCGACCAGCGTATCGTAAAAGGTCGGCGCGCGGCCCATGTCCGTCAGGCGCTGGCTCGTCACTTCATTGGCGTTCTTGCCGTCGCTGGCGAGTTTCTTCCACCACACGGACAAGCCCACCACCAGGCCTTTTCTCGCCTTGTCGGTGATCCTGGCCTTGGCAACAAAACTGCCGCGGTCGTTGAAGATGCGCACCATGTCGCCGGCCACGATGCCGCGCGCGGCGCAATCGTCAGGGTGGATATCGAGGTGCGGCTCGCCCTCGGCCGCGCGCAGGCTTTTCACGTTGACGAAGGTGGAATTGAGGAAATTGCGCGCCGGCGGCGAAATCATGGCCAGTGGATAACGGGCCGCCAGTGCGGGATTGCTGGCCAGCGACTCGTGCGGTGCAATATAGGTCGGCAAAGGATCGAGTCCCGCCTGCGCCATGGCGCTGGAATAAAACTCGCACTTGCCCGATGGCGTGGGAAAGCCGCCCGTGGCGAACGGCGCCTCGGCCATGGCCAGCTTTTGCCAGCCCGTGCGTTTCAGCGATTCCCAGTCGAAATGTACGGCGCGCGCATCCGTCGCATCGAACGCCTTGGCCGCCAGCGCATCGTCGCTTTCCTGGAAGCACGGGTCGTCAAAGCCCATGTGCTGCGCCAGCAGGCGGAAGATTTCCGTATTCGCCTTCGCTTCGCCCAGCGGCGCCACGGCCGCATTGTTTGCCATCATGTACAGGTGGCCATAGGTAGAGTGCGCATCGACATGTTCCAGCTGCGTGGTGGCAGGCAGCACGATGTCGGCGTAATCGACGGTATCGGTCTGGAAGTGCTCGAGCACGACCGTAAACAAATCTTCGCGGGCAAAACCCTGCGCCACTTTCGAGGAATCGGGCGCCACCGCCAGGGGATTCGAGTTGTAGACGATCACGGCCTCCACTTGCGGGCCGAACTCGGGCGAGCTGGTTTTCAGCAGATCGTCGCCGATGGTGCTCATGTTGATCGTGCGCGGCGTGCCTTTGAGCAAATCAGGGCGCTGCAAGGCCTTGCGGTTGACGGGAAAGGAACCCGAGCTCGACAGCTGCATGCCGCCGGCCGGATAGCGCCAGGCGCCCGTCAGGGCCGGCAGGCAGGCGATGTTGCGCACGGCCATGCCTCCACCATGCACGCGTTGCACGCCGTAGTTGGTGCGGATGGCGGCGCCCTCGCCAGAACGGCACGCCTGACCGTACAGGCGTGCCAGTTCCACTACTTCCGTGGTGGTGATGCCGCACACCTCGGCTGCGCGCTCGGGCGGCCATTCCAGGGCGCGCTGTTTCAGGGCATCGTAGCCTACTGTGTAGCGTTCGATGTAATCATGATCGAGCCAGTCTTCAGCGATCAAGACATGCATCAAGCCCAGCGCCAGGGCCGCATCGGTGCCTGGCAGCAAGGCGATATGCTGGTGGCACTTTTCGGCCGTCAGCGAGCGGTAGGGATCGATGGCGATCAGGGTCGCGCCATTGCGCTTGGCCTCTTGCGCCCGCATCCAGAAGTGCAAGTTCGAGGCGATCGGGTTGCCGCCCCAGATGATGATCAATTTCGCGTTCTGGAATTGCTCCAGGTCCGTGCCGATGCTGGCGCCCACCGTGTAGCGGTAGCCCGTGGCGCCGGCCGAGGCGCAAATGGTACGGTCCAGCAAAGAAGCACCGAGCTGGTTGAAAAAGCGCGAAGACATCGATTCGCCCTGCACCAGGCCCATGGTGCCGCAGTAGCTGTACGGCAAGATCGCCTGTGGATCGCGCGCGGCGATCGGTTTCAAGCGGGCCGCGATGGTCTGCAGTGCTTCTTCCCAGCTGATGCGCTCGAACTTGCCTTCCCCCTTCTTGCCCACGCGGCGCAGCGGATGCAGCAGCCGGTCCGCATGGTAGGTGCGCTCCGTGAAGCGCGACACCTTCGTGCACAGCACGCCAGCCGTGGTCGGGTGGTCAGGATCGCCCTTGACAGCGGTGGCCACGCCATCGGTCACGGTGACCAGCAAGGCGCAGGTATCAGGGCAGTCGAGCGGGCAGGCGGCGCGCACTTGGGTGGTGGTCATGGTGCAATCCAAAAACGTTGGGGGAAGGCGATACTGTAAACCATTCCGCGCGCTTGCTGTTGGCGCCATGGCAAGCTGGTCCGTGCGCTGGATTTACCCGGCAAACAAGGGCTACAATGCATTATTAGCCGCGCCTGTTTTTGATCAAACAGCCGCGGTCCGGCGCGCCATACATTGCTGCGTGCCAGCATCCACAGGAGAGTTCCATGAAACTAGTTGATCCCATCTTGGCGTTTCAATCTGAGCTGCAAGGTATCCGCCGCGACCTGCACGCGCATCCCGAGCTGTGCTACGAAGAACAGCGCACCTCGGACGTGGTCGCCGCCAAACTGACGGAATGGGGCATTCCCGTGGTACGCGGGCTAGGCCGCACTGGCGTGGTCGGCATCATCCAGAATGGCACCTCGACACGCGCCATCGGCTTGCGCGCCGATATGGATGCCTTGCCCATGCAGGAAATGAATACCTTCGAGCATGCTTCACGCCACCCGGGCAAGATGCACGCCTGCGGTCATGACGGCCACACGGCCATGCTGCTGGGTGCCGCCCATTACCTGGCGCAGCACCGCCATTTCGACGGCACGGTCTACCTGGTCTTCCAGCCGGCAGAAGAAGGCGGCGCCGGCGCGCGCGAAATGATCGAAGACGGTTTGTTTACCCGTTTTCCCATGGATGCCATCTACGGCATGCACAACTGGCCAGGCGCTGAAACAGGCACCCTGAGCGTGGTGGAAGGCCCGATGATGGCGTCGAGCAATGAATTCCACGTCACCGTCAAGGGCAAGGGCGCGCATGCGGCCCAGCCCCACAAGGGCATCGATCCCGTGATGGTAGCCGTGCAGATCGCGCAAAGCTGGCAAACCGTCATTACGCGCAACAAGAGCCCGCTCGACACGGCCGTGCTGTCGATCACGCAAATCCATGCGGGCAGCGCCACCAATGTCATTCCCGATGACGCTAGCCTGGTCGGCACCGTGCGCACCTTCACCACGCCCGTGCTGGACCTGATCGAGGAGCGCATGCGCGAGATTGCCGTGCACACGGCCGCCGCTTTTGGCGCGGAAGTCGAGTTCCATTTCAAGCGCAACTATCCGCCGCTGGTCAACCACGCGAAGGAAACGGCGTTTGCCGTCGAAGTAATGAAAAGCGTGGTGGGCCCGGACAAGGTCAACGCGAACGTCGAACCGACCATGGGTGCGGAAGATTTCGCCTTTTTTCTGCAAGAAAAAGCCGGCTGCTACATCTTCATCGGCAATGGTGATGGCGAGCACCGCGATGGTGGCCACGGCCTTGGCCCCTGCGTCTTGCACAACGGTAGCTATGACTTCAACGACCATCTGCTGCCCATCGGCGCCAGTTTCTGGGTCAAGCTGGCTGAAGCGAGCCTGCCCGTCGCTTGAATCAGCTCAATTTATCCGGACCGGTGCCCAGGCGCTGGCCCGGATTCAACGCTTCCAGGGCCAGCAAGGCGGCCGCATGGTCGGCCGTCGGGTACGTTTTGGCAATGGTTTCATAGCGCTGCGTCACCAGTTGCGTCACCGGCAAGGTGACGCGCGCCGTCTCGGCTGCCGCGAGGATGTTGTGCATATCCTTGATCTGGCTTTTCACCTGCCCTCCGGCAACAAAGTTGCGTTCCAGCATGCGCAGGCCATGGGCCTCCAGAATCTTGCTCTCAGCAAAACCGCCACGGATGGCTGTGCGCACGGCGGCAGGGTCGGCGCCGGCAGCCTGTGCCAGCAACAGCGCTTCTGCCACGATGGTCAATGTTGCACCGACGATCAGTTGATTGCACAGTTTGGCAACTTGGCCACTGCTTGGCGGGCCCACCAGGGTCGGGCGCCCCATGGCTGACAGAATCGTTTCAATTCGTGCGTAATCGCTGGTATCGGCACCGGCCATGATGGCCAGGCTGCCCGCCTGCGCCCCGCCGACGCCGCCCGACACGGGTGCATCGATAAAGGCATGGCCTGCCGCCTGCAAGGTGGCATGAAATTGCTGGGCTTCCGATTGCTTGGTGGAACTCATATCGATCCAGAGCGCCCCTGCGCGCAAGGCCGGCAGCGCCTCTTGCAGCACCTGTGCCACGATGGGACCGGCTTCCAGCATCGAGATAACCACGTCCGCACCATAGACTGCCTCAGCCACTGAAATGGCTGGCTGCGCCCCTGCCGCACGCAGGACTTCGGCCTTACTGTGCGTGCGATTCCAAATTGTGACAGAATATCCAGCGCGTAGCAGGCACCGGACCATCGGATCCCCCATCAGACCGATACCGAGAAATGCGATTTTTGTAGAAAATGTCAATTGAACCCCTGATATTTACAAGTGGCTAGAGCGGCATGCAAAGCAAGGTGCCTGTACAAACAAGACAATAGCCTATCGGCCAATTTTACGATGAAAGCCTCTATGTTCTTCAAGAAGAATCTCCTCAAATCCATCGCCGCCGTTGCCGCGTTGATGGCGGCCAACGCCGGCTTTGCCGCCGACGACAAGCTGATCGACTCCGTCTACGGCGAATATGCCAAGGGAGTTAAGGTACAAATGGTACGCGCCGGTGTGACCTCGAACTGGGATAAAGCCTGGTTCGTATCGAATGGTACGCAGCTGAGCGGTTACTGGGATGCCAGCATTGGCGGCTGGGATGGCAAGAGCTATCAGAATGTCCCAGGCCAGCATCAAAAACTGTGGGACCTGGGCTTTACTCCCGTCTTCCGCTTTGAAAATACGAATAAGCTGGGCTTCTATGCAGAAGGCGGTATTGGCGTACACATGCTGTCGAAGCTGTACGATAACGACGATAACCGCCTGTCGACCCACTTCCAGTTCGGCGATCATATCGGCATCGGCTATATCTTCAATAACAAATGGGAAGTCGCTGCGAAAATCCAGCATTTCTCAAATGGCGGCTACAAAAAGCCAAACAGTGGCGTCAATTACATGAACGTCAAAGTCGCTTATCACTTTTAATTGATTTGATAAATGACAAAGGCAGCGCGCAGCGCTGCTTTTTTTACGCCTGTTTGCTTTGCAAGACAAAGCAGCAGACGAAAAAAAACCCCACCGGAGTCCGGTGGGGTTTTTCTCTACTGCGAATAACAAGCCTGACGATAACCTACTTTCACACTGGTTGCAGCACTATCATCGGCGCAAAGTTGTTTCACGGTCCTGTTCGGGATGGGAAGGGGTGGGACCAACTTGCTATGGTCATCAGGCATAACTTGTACTGACGGTTGCTCCCGATTGGGCAGCAGCGTCATGAATCTGGAAGAAGTATTGGTATTTACTGAGGTGTTACTGGGTAATGAGTAGTATCAACAACTCACAACGTTACTTTCTCATCCTCTGTACCTGCTAAGGTTATAGGGACAAGCCGTACGGGCAATTAGTACTGGTTAGCTTAATGCATTACTGCACTTCCACACCCAGCCTATCAACGTCCTGGTCTCGAACGACCCTTCAAAGAGCTCAAGGCTCTGGGAAATCTCATCTCAAGGCAAGTTTCCCGCTTAGATGCTTTCAGCGGTTATCTCTTCCGAACTTAGCTACCCGGCAATGCCACTGGCGTGACAACCGGTACACCAGAGGTTCGTCCACTCCGGTCCTCTCGTACTAGGAGCAGCCCCCTTCAAATTTCCAACGCCCACGGCAGATAGGGACCAAACTGTCTCACGACGTTTTAAACCCAGCTCACGTACCACTTTAAATGGCGAACAGCCATACCCTTGGGACCGGCTACAGCCCCAGGATGTGATGAGCCGACATCGAGGTGCCAAACTCCCCCGTCGATATGAACTCTTGGGAGGAATCAGCCTGTTATCCCCAGAGTACCTTTTATCCGTTGAGCGATGGCCCTTCCATACAGAACCACCGGATCACTATGTCCTACTTTCGTACCTGCTCGACTTGTCAGTCTCGCAGTTAAGCACGCTTATGCCATTGCACTATCAACACGATGTCCGACCGTATCTAGCGTACCTTCGAACTCCTCCGTTACACTTTAGGAGGAGACCGCCCCAGTCAAACTGCCTACCATGCACTGTCCCCGATCCGGATAACGGACCAAGGTTAGAACCTCAAACAAACCAGGGTGGTATTTCAAGGTTGGCTCCACGAGAACTAGCGTCCCCGCTTCAAAGCCTCCCACCTATCCTACACAGATTGGTTCAAAGTCCAATGCAAAGCTACAGTAAAGGTTCATGGGGTCTTTCCGTCTAGCCGCGGGTAGATTGCATCATCACAAACATTTCAACTTCGCTGAGTCTCGGGAGGAGACAGTGTGGCCATCGTTACGCCATTCGTGCAGGTCGGAACTTACCCGACAAGGAATTTCGCTACCTTAGGACCGTTATAGTTACGGCCGCCGTTTACTGGGACTTCAATCAAGAGCTTGCACCCCATCATTTAATCTTCCAGCACCGGGCAGGCGTCACACCCTATACGTCCACTTTCGTGTTTGCAGAGTGCTGTGTTTTTATTAAACAGTCGCAGCCACCAGTTTATTGCAACCCTTTCACCCTCATGGAGTAAACCAATCAAGCTACCGGGGCGTACCTTTTCCCGAAGTTACGGTACCAATTTGCCGAGTTCCTTCTCCCGAGTTCTCTCAAGCGCCTTAGAATACTCATCTCGCCCACCTGTGTCGGTTTGCGGTACGGTCTCGTATGACTGAAGCTTAGAGGCTTTTCTTGGAACCACTTCCGATTGCTTCGTGAACAAGTTCACTCGTCCCATCCCCTTGAATTCCGCGCCCGGATTTGCCTAAGCGCCTTCTATGAGACAGAAACTGACTATTCCAACAGTCAGACAACCTTCCGCGATCCGTCCCCCCATCGCATCATACGACGGTGCAGGAATATTAACCTGCTTCCCATCAGCTACGCATCTCTGCCTCGCCTTAGGGGCCGACTCACCCTGCTCCGATGAACGTTGAACAGGAAACCTTGGGCTTACGGCGTGGAGGCTTTTCACCCCCATTATCGCTACTCATGTCAGCATTCGCACTTCTGATACCTCCAGCATCCTTTACAAGACACCTTCGCAGGCTTACAGAACGCTCTCCTACCATATCCAATAAAGGATATCCGCAGCTTCGGTGACTGGCTTAGCCCCGTTACATCTTCCGCGCAGGACGACTCGATCAGTGAGCTATTACGCTTTCTTTAAATGATGGCTGCTTCTAAGCCAACATCCTGACTGTTTTAGCCTTCCCACTTCGTTTTCCACTTAGCCAATCTTTGGGACCTTAGCTGGCGGTCTGGGTTGTTTCCCTCTTGACGCCGGACGTTAGCACCCGACGTCTGTCTCCCAAGCTCGCACTCATCGGTATTCGGAGTTTGCAATGGTTTGGTAAGTCGCAATGACCCCCTAGCCATAACAGTGCTCTACCCCCGATGGTGATACTTGAGGCACTACCTAAATAGTTTTCGGAGAGAACCAGCTATTTCCAAGTTTGTTTAGCCTTTCACCCCTACCCACAGCTCATCCCCTAATTTTTCAACATTAGTGGGTTCGGACCTCCAGGGCGTGTTACCGCACCTTCATCCTGGCCATGAGTAGATCACTTGGTTTCGGGTCTACACCCAGCGACTGATCGCCCTATTCGGACTCGATTTCTCTACGGCTTCCCTATGCGGTTAACCTTGCCACTGAATGTAAGTCGCTGACCCATTATACAAAAGGTACGCAGTCACGGAACAAGTCCGCTCCTACTGTTTGTATGCACACGGTTTCAGGATCTATTTCACTCCCCTTCCGGGGTTCTTTTCGCCTTTCCCTCACGGTACTGGTTCACTATCGGTCGATTACGAGTATTTAGCCTTGGAGGATGGTCCCCCCATATTCAGACAGGATGTCACGTGTCCCGCCCTACTTGTCGTACGCTTAGTATCACCGGTCTGATTTCGAATACGGGACTATCACCCGCTACGGTTCCTATTTCCAGAGGATTCTTCTATCAGTCCGACTATCACGTACAGGCTCTTCCCATTTCGCTCGCCGCTACTTTGGGAATCTCGGTTGATTTCTTTTCCTGCAGCTACTTAGATGTTTCAGTTCGCCGCGTTCGCCTTGCATACCTATGTATTCAGTATGCAATACCCTAAAAGGGTGGGTTGCCCCATTCGGAAATCTGCGGATCAAAGTGTGTTTGCTCACTCCCCGCAGCTTATCGCAAGCTACTACGTCCTTCATCGCCTGTAATCGCCAAGGCATCCACCATGTGCACTTATTCGCTTGTCCCTATAACGTTAGCCTCTGAAGACCGAAGTCATCAAAGAGCGCTACAGGGATAAGAAAGTACAACGTTGTTGCTTGTTTGTTGATACATACAATCATTACCCATCGATTTGCTTTTTACGGCAAACCAATCAATAAATAATCTTTACTTCTTCCAGATTGTTAAAGAACGAAACAGCTTTGATCGCTAAAAGATCAAACCTAAACCCAAGTCTTGTTGACTGGCTTACGTTTGCACTTTCGAGTAAAACTTGGTGGAGGATGACGGGATCGAACCGACGACCCCCTGCTTGCAAAGCAGGTGCTCTCCCAGCTGAGCTAATCCCCCTGTGGGTATTACATACTGGCAGGTCTGGCTGGACTAGTGTCCACCTTACCCCCGGGTCTGTTTTTACTGGTAGGGCTGGTTGGACTCGAACCAACGACCCCCGCGTTATCAACACGGTGCTCTAACCAGCTGAGCTACAGCCCCAACGCGGAACTACTACGACTACTGTTTCTTCTTAATTAAACAGCCGATAAGTGTGAACATTTGATGCGTGAATCATTACTGATTCGTGCAAACTCTAGAAAGGAGGTGATCCAGCCGCACCTTCCGATACGGCTACCTTGTTACGACTTCACCCCAGTCACGAATCCTACCGTGGTAAGCGCCCTCCTTGCGGTTAAGCTACCTACTTCTGGTAAAACCCGCTCCCATGGTGTGACGGGCGGTGTGTACAAGACCCGGGAACGTATTCACCGCGACATGCTGATCCGCGATTACTAGCGATTCCAACTTCATGCAGTCGAGTTGCAGACTACAATCCGGACTACGATACACTTTCTGCGATTAGCTCCCCCTCGCGGGTTGGCGGCGCTCTGTATGTACCATTGTATGACGTGTGAAGCCCTACCCATAAGGGCCATGAGGACTTGACGTCATCCCCACCTTCCTCCGGTTTGTCACCGGCAGTCTCATTAGAGTGCCCTTTCGTAGCAACTAATGACAAGGGTTGCGCTCGTTGCGGGACTTAACCCAACATCTCACGACACGAGCTGACGACAGCCATGCAGCACCTGTGTACTGGTTCTCTTTCGAGCACTCCCAAATCTCTCCGGGATTCCAGCCATGTCAAGGGTAGGTAAGGTTTTTCGCGTTGCATCGAATTAATCCACATCATCCACCGCTTGTGCGGGTCCCCGTCAATTCCTTTGAGTTTTAATCTTGCGACCGTACTCCCCAGGCGGTCTACTTCACGCGTTAGCTGCGTTACCAAGTCAATTAAGACCCGACAACTAGTAGACATCGTTTAGGGCGTGGACTACCAGGGTATCTAATCCTGTTTGCTCCCCACGCTTTCGTGCATGAGCGTCAATCTTGACCCAGGGGGCTGCCTTCGCCATCGGTGTTCCTCCACATATCTACGCATTTCACTGCTACACGTGGAATTCTACCCCCCTCTGCCAGATTCTAGCCTTGCAGTCTCCAATGCAATTCCCAGGTTGAGCCCGGGGATTTCACATCAGACTTACAAAACCGCCTGCGCACGCTTTACGCCCAGTAATTCCGATTAACGCTTGCACCCTACGTATTACCGCGGCTGCTGGCACGTAGTTAGCCGGTGCTTATTCTTCAGGTACCGTCATTAGCAAGAGATATTAGCTCTCACCGTTTCTTCCCTGACAAAAGAGCTTTACAACCCGAAGGCCTTCTTCACTCACGCGGCATTGCTGGATCAGGCTTTCGCCCATTGTCCAAAATTCCCCACTGCTGCCTCCCGTAGGAGTCTGGACCGTGTCTCAGTTCCAGTGTGGCTGGTCGTCCTCTCAGACCAGCTACTGATCGATGCCTTGGTAGGCTTTTACCCTACCAACTAGCTAATCAGATATCGGCCGCTCCACGAGCATGAGGTCTTGCGATCCCCCACTTTCATCCTTAGATCGTATGCGGTATTAGCGTAACTTTCGCTACGTTATCCCCCACTCTAGGGTACGTTCCGATATATTACTCACCCGTTCGCCACTCGCCACCAGAGCAAGCTCCGTGCTGCCGTTCGACTTGCATGTGTAAGGCATGCCGCCAGCGTTCAATCTGAGCCAGGATCAAACTCTTCAGTTTAATCTCTGTTACTTTGCCATTTTATTGGCACCGTCTTGCGACGGGTCGCTCACTCAAAAAACTGACAGGCTACTTCCGAAGAAGTATCCTATTTCATTATTTCTTGTGAACATTTGATATTTTAAGTTAGACGCCAATCCGAAGATTGACGCTGCACTTACATCAAATGCCCACACTTATCGACTGTTAATTGTTAAAGAACTGTAATCGGTACTGCTTTCGCGCTATCGACAAAGCGTTGTGTTTGTCAGCTGCGAAGAAGGAAGAGTATGAAGCATTTTGCTACGTCCGTCAACTCCTTCTTTTTTCTCACCTTACTCGGCATTTGCATGCGTCGTTCAGCGAGGGGGCGAATTATAGCCCTGCACCGCACGCCCCGCAAGGGCTATTTTTCCACCCTGTGAAACAAGCCTGGCACCGCACTTGCTTATACAGGCCTATGCACTGTCCACTGATGAGAGCGACTCTGGGCCTGGCAGCAACACTGGGGACAGCCCGGTTCGCTTTGCTTTGCTCCCATCTGTGACAGGTGCTACATTATGGAACACTCTCGATATTCAAAAGAGCGCCGCATTACAGGGCCCAACGGAGGCAACGAGATCATGTATCAAACGTCCGCTACTTACCGTAGCACACCGTTCTCGTCTATTGCAGACGTGAACACCTCGCAGGCAGGACAGGACAACGTCCCCGTCATCATTGAAACTTCCCACCAGCGCTCAGTCGCCTTTGGCCTGTCGCCCACCGCCACGCCCGAATTTACGCCAGCAGGAAAATCCGATCTGTCCTTGCTGATCGAGCGAAACCGCATGCTGCACACGCACGCTCTGCCCGCGATGGAAACTCTGTACCAGCAAATCGTCAACACGCACAATATGGTGATCTTGACGGATGCCAATGGTGTGATCGTGCATTCGCTGGGCGATGATGATTTCCTGGAAAAAGCCAACCGGGTGGCCTTGCAGCCAGGCGTGGCATGGTCGGAACAAAGCCGGGGCACGAATGCCATCGGCACGGCCATCACGGAGAAAGTACCCACCCTGGTCCATGCGGACCAGCATTACCTGGCCGCCAATCATTTCCTGACTTGCTCTGCGGCACCGATCACCGACCACAGGGGCAATGTTATCGGCGTACTGGATGTCTCGAGCGACCAGCGCAGTTTTCACAAGCATACGATGGCCCTGGTGCGCATGTCGGCGCTGATGATCGAAAATCAGCTGTTTTCCGCCACCTTCGAAGATGCCATCACCGTCCACTTCCACGCGCGCCCCGAATTCATCGGCACCTTGATGGAAGGCATCGCCTCATTCACCCCGGGCGGACGGTTCTTATCCGCCAATAAGAACGGTTTGTTTCAGCTGGGCCTGTCATTTGCCGCGCTGCAATCACATACCTTCAGCTCCCTGTTCGGCTTGCCCGTGTCTGCCCTGTACGACCATTACCGCACGGCCGCACCCGGTCTGCTGAACCTGTGCATGCACAGCGGCGTGCGCGTATATGGTCGCGCGCAATTGCGCCTGGCCAATAGTGCCTTCCAGCACGGTTTCACAGCCAGCACCGACCATGGCGATATCAACGCCGTGTCGGCCCCGGTTCCCGCGCCGGCCAGCCACGCGGCCAACGCGGCGCGGCGCCTGTCCGGCCTCCGTTATCTGCGCACGGGCGATCCGCAACTGGAGCTGGTGATTGAAAAAGTCAACAAGGTATTGGGGCGCGACATTCCTATTCTTGTCATGGGCGAAACGGGGACTGGCAAGGAATTGCTGGCGCAGGCCATCCATAACGATTCGCCACGCGCCATGGGACCGTTTATCGCCGTCAATTGCGCTTCGATCCCGGAAACCCTGATCGAGTCCGAGCTGTTCGGCTATGAAGACGGGGCATTTACGGGCGCGCGCAAGAAAGGCGCCATCGGCAAGATTTTGCAGGCGAACGGCGGCACCCTGTTCCTCGATGAAATCGGCGACATGCCCTTTGGCTTGCAGGCGCGCCTGTTGCGCGTGCTGCAAGAACGCATGGTCACGCCGCTGGGCAGCAGCAAATCGATCACTGTGAATGTGGAACTCATTTGCGCCACGAATCACAACTTGCGCGAACGCATGGCCAAAGGGCTCTTTCGCGAAGACTTGTATTACCGCCTGAATGGTTTGGTGGTAAAACTGCCGCCGCTGCGAGAACGCACGGACCTGGAAACGGTCGTGAAAAAGATCCTTGCAACAGAAGCGCCCGACACGCGCTATACGGTCGCGCCAGACATCCTGCGCATGTTCCACCAGCATAAATGGCCAGGCAATTTCCGCCAACTAACGAATCTGTTGCGCACGGCCATCGTCATGGCTGGCGACGAGCATGAGATCTGTTTGCGTCACATGCCCGATGATTTCCTCGACGATGTTGAGATGACGCAAGCCCATGCCGCCAGCGCCAGCACGGACCGCATGATCGCCGCTGGCGCCAACCTGGAAGAAATGGAACAAAGCGTGATCCTCAAGTCGCTCGATGCGCATGGCGGCAACGTCTCGGCCACGGCCAGGGCCCTGGGCGTATCGCGCAATACGATCTATCGCAAGGTGCCACATCTGAAATAGCCTAAAGCAGACGGGGAAAGCCGGGCGACATCTTGCGCTGCCCCGACTTGTCGATAGTCATCAGGTCCACGCCCTGCATGTGCGCGGCCATGGCATGCGCACGCGCGGCGCCCGTCACCATGAAGGTCGTTGACAAGCCATCGGCCAGCAAGCCCGTGGGGGCCAGCACGGTCACGCTGGCCAGTTCTCCCGGCGAATCACCGTTCGCTGGGTCGAAGATATGGTGATGCACAAAGTCGGGCGTGAACGTGCATTCGTAGTCGCCCGACGTGGCCACGCTGCGCCCTTCCACTTTCAGGGTGGCCGCCAGGATTTCCCCGTCGCGCGGGTCCTGGATGCCCAAGGTCCATGGTCGGCGCGGGGAGCGCTGTCCGCGCGCAATGAACTCGCCCGTGTCGAGCAGCGCGTGCCGTATGCCGCGCGCCTGCACGGCCGCCAGCGCCATGTCCGCCGCGTAGCCTTGCGCCAGGCCATTCAAGGTCAGCGCCATGCCGGGCTGAAGAAAATGTACTTCGCGCCTGTCCCACGCCAGTTGCCGCCAGCTCACCCGCGCCTGTGCCGCGCGGCGCAATGTGTCCGTCGGCAAGCTGGCCTGGTCCGCCGCCGCGCGAAACAGCTGCCACAAAGGTTGCACGGTGATATCAAACGCCCCATCGCTCCATTGCGACAAGGCTTGCGCCTGCGACAGCACGGCCAGCAGATGCGCGTCCGGCCGGGCCAGGCGCCCATCGCGGTTCAGCTGGAAGACTTGGCTCGCTGGACTGTAAATGCTCATCAGGCGGTCGATATTCCTGGCCGCATGCAAGGCATCTTCAATGGCCAGTTCGGCCTGGTGCTGATCATGGTGCAATACGGTGACGGCGATGGTCGTGCCAAATCCCAGCGCGGCGCCTTGATAAGGCCGTACGCCGGACGCCGTGGCCGTGCCGCGCGCCATGCTGCCAGGCAAAGCCAAGCCCGCCATGCCGGCCACGCTGCCGATGGCGGCGGAAATAAACGTCCTACGCTGCATTGCTGCTCTCCTCTGCCGTGGCCCGGACTATGGGAATGGTGCGGGCACGCTTGATTTCCAGCATCAAGGGAGCGCATTTTTCATCGCTGGCGTAAATCACCACGCAATCCATACACTGAAAACACTCACCGTAATCGACTTTCCCGCTGGGCGCGATGGCGTGATACTCGCAACGGTGGCGGCAAGTCTGGCAAGGCGTGCCGCATTCCTTGCGACGGGGAATCCAGTTGAATAGGCGAAAGCGCCCCAGCAGCGCCAGCGCCGCGCCAAACGGGCACAGGTAGCGGCAAAAGAATTTGTAGGAAACACTGCTGAGCAGCAGCAAGCCCACGGCATACGCGACGAAGGGCCAGGCGCGCACAAAATTCAGGGTAATGGCCGTCTTGAACGGCTCCAGTTCCACCAGCTTGTCCGTGATTTGGCTGGAAAACATGCTGCTGCCAAGAATGGCCGCCAGCAAGCCATACTTGATCCATTTCAAGCGCCCGTCGAGGCGTGGCTTGATCTTCCACTGCGGCAAGCGCAGCCACTGGCCCAGCTTGCCAGTGAATTCCTGCAGGGCTCCAAACGGACACAGCCAGCCGCAAAACGTGCCCCGTCCCCATATAAATAGGCTGAGCAGCACAAAAGCCCACAAGATCACCGTCATCGGGTCGAACAGGAAAAAGCCCAGGCTGCGCCCCGCCAGCAACGCCTGGATGACGCCCGTAATATTGACGATCGATAGCTGCCCCTGCGCGTAGTAGCCGATGAAAGCGATGGTAAACAACAGGAACAGATTGCGGAACCAGGTAAATTGCCGCCCATCGCGCACCAGGCGTTTCTGCCAGGCCAAAGCGCCGGCCAGCAGCGCCAGCCCGGCGACCAAGAGCAGCAGTTCAGCCTTGCGGTTCTTCCACGTGCCGCGCCACGTGGCATCGTCGCCTTGTGGCGCGATATAGAAATCGGCGGGCAAGCGGTAGCTGAAATCCACGTTGCGGGCGATGCGTTCCGGATACACGATGCCCTTGTTGCGCGTGATAGGGAGAGAAAATGCCAGCGGGCTGGCCGGATCAAGCCCCGCCTGGCTGATGATGCGAAACACGGCGACATTTTCAGTCGGCAACGCCCCGCCCTCCGACAAGTGCAATTCCAGGTCCAGGTCCAGGTCGCGCATATCGATGGGCAAGCCATCCTGCTTCAGCAATAGCCGGTCGGGGACGGTGCCACGCACGAAATCGTCGCCCAGCACGCTGTAACGCCCGCGCGACATCACGAGGATGGCGTGGTCGCCCTCGTCTAGCCGGTTGCGCAGCTTGTTCCAGCTGCGTTCCGTCAACAGCTTGCGTCCCACCGTGGGCACGGATACATAGGCCAGGTACAGGTCGATAAACACGCCGTCCGGCGCGCGTGTGGCTTCCACATCGAGTCCCGCGCCGGGACTGCCGGCAAACAGGCTCTCCACATCCTTGTTGCTCAGGCGTACATGCTGGATCAAGCCCTGTTTGAGCATCTGCGCCATGCTGAGTTTTTCAAACACATCCATGCGGATACGGGCGATCTGGTCGGGGTCGCGTCCTTGCGCGAAGCCAAGTTTTTTGCGCGACACTTTCAAGGCCGAGGCCAGCACGCTTTGGTTGATGATGCGCACGGATGCCGTGGCCTTCGATACGCCATCGATATCGGCGTGGGTGGGGTCTGGCGCGCGTTTCTTCTTGGCATCGATGGCGATATTCTGTTTCAGCGACAAGCCCTGATACTGTTTGACGAATTGAAACAAAGGCGCTTCTCCCAGGCCATCGAGAAACACGGGCTCATGCTGCGATAGAACAGACACGTCCAGAAAACTGCCCTGCGGATTAATGGCGATCAATAAATTGACGGGCACACCGGAAAAGCCGGGGATGGGCGCCAGGTCCACCGATTCAAAAACATAGCCGACCAGTTCGATGGCCGTCGCGTTTTGCCTGAACAAGGGCCAGACGACCAAATCGGTCTCCTTGTCACCGACGACGATGGGAGCAGGAAAGCGCCGTGCCAGCTCGGCCTTGGTGAGCACGCCCGCCCACGCCTGGCCCAGGATAAACAGGAATAGCCAGCATCCGATGAACAACCGCATTGTCCGCATGCACTACGCTCCATGCGGCGCCCTGTTGCAAGGCGCCGCGTTGATAAGTTAGAAGAAAATGATGCCGCCCAAGGACACGCCATTCATCTTCGCTTCGCCGCCCGTAAAGCCTTTCGAGCGCGTCTGGCCCAGTTCACCCACCAGCGTGATCGCGCTGTTGAGCGAGTAATACGCACCGAGGGTCAGGTTGGCGTTCGACTTCAAGCCACCCGTGCCGGCCGTGTTATCGTCGTTCTTGCTGATGCCGTAGGACAAGCCCAGTTTCAGCTTGTCCGTCGTCTTGTACGTGCCTTGCAGCAGCCAGTTTTTCGACTTGGTATCGCCCTGATCCGCATCGGACAGGATGCCCAGCCCTTTGCCGCCCTGGTAGTTGAGCAGTACGCCAGCCGGACCCATCTGGTACGAGCCGCCCACCTCCACGCCGCGCATGGTCAGGTCATCGATACCTGGCGTTTTCGAGGTGAATTTTTGCGACTTCACACCCAGCCAGGCTTTCAAGCCTTCCTGCCCGTATGTCAGCTGCGCCTGCACTTGCGGGCTCGACTTCGAAGAATAGGTCGAACCTGCCACGATGGGCGTATCGGACACAGGGCTGACCAGCGCCACATCGACGCCAAAGCCGCTCGACTTCGGCGAGCTGTACATGATCTGGCCATAGTTGCCAAGATAGGTGTAGCCGGCACCGATATGGCCCAGGGTCACCCGGCCCCGCTGCGTCGCTTGCACGGGCGCGCCAGAACCCAATAAGGTCATGTCAGACAGGATCGCATTCGCGCCGAAGATGCCGTAGTCACGGCCCAACTTGAAGGTGCCCATTTCCGCATTGCCGAACGTAAAGAAGGCCTGGCGTACATCGACCACGCTGTTCTGGCTGATGGCGCTGTCGGTGGCGGTCGAGTTGTAGATGCCGATCAAGGCTTTCACGTCGTACTCGCCAAGGCGCGACGAGGCGGAAGTGATCAAGCCATTCGGCAGCAAGCCGTTGCCGATGGTGGTGCGGTCCTTCTCGCCACCGCAACCGAGCGCCTGGCCACCCAGCGCCAGCCCGCCCACCGCATCGCCCGAACAGGACACTTGCGTGTAGTAGGCGTTGACGATGCCGCCCACCGACACCGTCCAGTCGCCCGCCTTGATATCGACGGCTTGCGCCTGCCCCATCGCTGCGATTGTCATGACACCCAGGCTCCCCAGCTTGATCAATGTGTTCATTGCTTATCCTCTTTCTTCTCTGTTTTTAGTGTGCACACCAGTGATTGATGTACCTCAAGCTTTGGCAATAAGCGTGCCCAGCACGGCTCAGAGGGAGAAAGAGAAAAAGCGTATTTCACGTGTGCAGCAGCGGATCAATTGCCCCGCATGGTGTTCATTTTTTGACCGCAAGTATGCATAGCGGTGATACAGGTAAACAAAAAACTGACGGCCTGGGCCGTCAGAAAAAAGAAAGCGCCCGGCGGACAGGGAGACGCCCATCCGAGTGGCCCGGGCGTTTCACCCCCTTACTTCGATGCCAGCTTGAAGACCCACACGGAACCGCCCTGCTCCAGGAAGTTGACCTTCTTCGCCACTTCGCCACCCCACAGTGGCACCGCGCCACCCCAGCCGGATACGACGGCCACATATTGCGTGTCGCCATCCTGCCAGGTGACGGGCGGCGCCACGACGCCGGAACCCGTCTGGAATTTCCACAGCTCCTTGCCCGTCTTCGCATCGACGGCTTTCAGGAAGCCTTCCGGCGTACCGTAGAACACCAGATTGCCGGCAGTACTCATCACGCCACCCCACAGCGGCGCATTGTTCTTGACTTCCCAAACGATCTTGCCGGTCTTCGGATCGATGGCGCGCATGGCGCCGATGTAGTCGTCAAACAAAGGCTTGATGGTGAAACCGGCACCGAGGAAGGCGCCGCCCTTCTTGTAGCTGATCGGCTCGTTCCAGATGTCCATGCCCCATTCATTCGCGGGAACGTAGAACAGCTTGGTCTGCGGCGAGTACGCCATCGGCATCTGATTTTTGGCGCCGAGGAAGGCCGGGGCGGAAAATACGGTCGTGCCCTTCTTGCCCTCTTCACCCTTGGTCGGATCGCCAGGGCGGTTGGCGGCGATGAAGTTCGGCCGTCCCGTCTTCAGGTCGATGCTGCTGGCCCAAGTGATCTTCTTTACGAACGGGAAGGCGTTTTGCAGCTTGCCGTTGTTTGCATCGATCACATAGAAGAAACCGTTGCGGTCGGCCTTGCCGCCGTAACGCTTGCCATCCATGTCGAAGGTGACGAACTCGTTCGCGCCATCGAAGTCCCAGGAGTCGTTCGGCGTGTTTTGATAGGCCCATTTGATCTGGCCCGTCTTCACGTCCAACGCCACGGTGGACGAGGAATAGAGGTTGTCGCCGGGACGCAAATGGCTGTTCCACGGTGCCGGGTTGCCGGTGCCAAAGTAGGCCAGCTTGGTTTGCGGATCGTAGGTTCCGCCCATCCAGGTCGAGGCGCCGCCCGTTTTCCACAGGTCGCCCGGCCAGGTCTTGTTCACGGTGCCAGACACGCCGTTATCCGTCGCCTTGCCATCCTTGTCGTAGCGGTGGCCCATGTGGCCCTCCACGGTCGGACGGCTCCACACCAGTTCGCCGGTCATGGGATTGCGCGCTTCGACCCGGCCCACGATGCCAAATTCCCCGCCCGATACGCCCGTCAGCAGCAAGCCTTCGGCGATCAGCGGCGCGGCTGTCATCGAGTAACCGGCAGCGTAGTCGTCGACCTTTTCCTTCCAGACGATCTTGCCCGTGTTTTGATCCAGCGCCACCAGGTAGGCGTCCAGCGTGCCGAAGATCACCAGGTTGCCGTACAGGGCGGCACCGCGGTTGACCACGTCGCAGCATGGCATGATGCCGTCTGGCAAGCGATGCTCATACTTCCACAGCTTGGCGCCCGTTTTCAAGTCGACGGCAAAGATGCGCGAATACGAGGCCGTGACAAACATCTTGCCGTTATGAATCAGCGGCTGCGATTCCTGGCCCCGCTGTTTTTCACCACCAAACGAGAACGACCAGGCCGGCACCAGCTTGGCCACGGTCTTGTCATTGATCTGCGTCAACGGCGAATAGCGCTGGCCCTGCGTGCCCATGCCAAACGACAGGACGCTAGACGGATTCTTCGCCGTGCTGTCGAGCATGGCACTGGTGACATTGCCCACGTCGGCCGCCTGGACCAGCGAGGCGACACTCAAACCGACGACGATCCCCATGATTTTTTTCTGCACAATCATCTCCCTCTGTTATTAGTATGTGTGTGTAACTCTCAGGTGCTTTTTCTGTCGTGTTCATGCGGCTGGGCATGCAACAAGGCGCACTCTTCATCGGTGAACAGGCGCGAGCGCGTCAGGAAGCGCTTGCCTGTGCCGTTGTCGAGTGAAAACATGCCGCCATTGCCATCGACCACATCGATAATCAACTGGGTATGCTCCCAGTACTCGAATTGCTCGAGTCCCATGTAAAACGGTGTGCCATTCAAATTGCCGAGATAAATGTCGGTATCGCTGACATCGAACTCGCCCAGCGCATAACACATGGGCGCACTGCCATCACAGCAGCCGCCTGACTGGAAAAACATCAGCGGTCCGTGACGCTGGCGCAACTTGTCCATCATTTCCAGCGCCGCTACGGTGGCGACCACCCGGGCAATTGCTGCACTCATGGCATCCCTTTCTGCACGCCGCGCCCGGCCAGGGGCGCGGCGCGTGTGCCGGTTTAGAAGAAGCCCAGGGCTTTCGGGCTATAGCTCACCAGCAAGTTCTTCGTTTGCTGGTAGTGATCGAGCATCATCTTGTGGTTTTCGCGGCCAATACCCGATTGCTTGTAGCCGCCGAATGCGGCGTGGGCTGGATACAGGTGGTAACAATTGGTCCACACGCGGCCCGCCTGGATGGCGCGCCCCATGCGGAAGGCGCGCGAACCGTCGCGCGTCCACAAGCCGGCACCCAGGCCGTACAAGGTATCGTTGGCAATCGCCAGCGCTTCGGCCTCATCCTTGAAGGTGGTCACGGACACGACGGGCCCGAAAATTTCTTCCTGGAAGATGCGCATCTTGTTGTTGCCCTTGAATACGGTCGGACGCACGTAGTAGCCACCCTCCAGGTCGCCTGCCTGCGTATTGCGCTCGCCACCGGCCAGCACTTCGGCGCCTTCCTGGCGGCCGATATCGAGGTAGGACAGAATTTTTTCCAGCTGCTCCTGCGACGCCTGGGCGCCGATCATGGTGGAAGAGTCGAGCGGGTTACCCTGCTTGATGGCGGCCACGCGCTTCAAGGCTCGTTCGATGAATTTCTCGTAGATCGATTCCTGGATCAACACGCGCGATGGGCAGGTGCACACTTCGCCCTGATTCAGCGCAAACATCGTGAAGCCTTCCAGGCACTTGTCGAAATAATCATCGTCAGCATCCATCACATCTTCAAAGAAGATATTCGGCGACTTGCCGCCCAGCTCCAGGGTGACGGGAATCAGGTTCTGCGCGGCGTAACCCATGATCAAGCGGCCCGTACCCGTTTCACCCGTGAAGGCGATCTTGGCGATGCGCTTGCTCGACGCCAGCGGCTTGCCCGCTTCCAGACCGAAACCGTTGATGATGTTCAACACGCCCGGTGGCAGCAAGTCGCCGATCAGCTCGATCAACACCATGATGGAGGCGGGAGTCTGCTCGGCCGGTTTCAGGACCACGCAATTGCCGGCCGCCAGGGCTGGCGCCAGTTTCCACACGGCCATCAGAATCGGGAAATTCCACGGGATGATCTGGCCCACGACGCCCAGCGGTTCGTGGTAGTGGTAGGCATAGGTTTCCGCGTCGATTTGCGCGACGGAACCCTCCTGCGCGCGGATGCAGCCGGCGAAGTAACGGAAATGGTCGATGGCCAGCGGAATGTCGGCATTCATCGTCTCGCGGATCGGCTTGCCGTTATCGATGGTTTCCGCCGTGGCGATCAGGCTCAGGTTCTGTTCGATGCGGTCGGCGATGCGGTTCAGGATGTTGGCGCGCTCGGCAGGTGAAGTCTTGCCCCAGGCATCCTTGGCGGCATGGGCGGCGTCCAGCGCCAGCTCGACGTCTTCCGCCGTGGAACGGGCGATTTCGCAAAACGGCAAGCCCGTGATGGGCGTTATGTTAGGAAAGTATTCACCTTTTACTGGCGCAACGAATTTGCCGCCGATGTAATTGTCATAGCGTTGCTTGAAGGGATTGGCTACGCCCAGTTTGCTGATGTCTGCGAGATTCATGTCGTCCTCTATCGGGTTAATTAGAATGGAATTGCTGTAATTAAAATCAAACGTCCTGGTACAGATGGGGTGAGTACACGGAGTCTTCCGCAAATGCCGTGCCAGCTCGCCATCCCACTACAAACTTAGCGGGTTTTTCCCCGCTTACAAGGGCGTGGCGCCAAACCCGGCCCGCTTTTCATCGCCTGCCCCGGGCATGAAAGGCGGGCGTGGGTCTGTTTGGGTTTTGAACAAGGTGGCGGCGCCCTGTTCCAATCCGGGCCAGTGCTGTTGCTGCGCCCCTGCGCCGCTGCACAATGGAACAGGTGTGCCAGACTGGAACACCTGCGCCTGTGCCACTACCGAATCACCACGCCCCATGGCAATTCGCCCACGGCAATATCGGCCACCTTGCGCGCGCTGGCCGTATCGATGACGGAAACGCTGTTCGAGCGGCCATTGGCCACGTACAGCTTGGCACCGTCCGGCGTGATGGCCATATTCCACGGGCGCTTGCCGACGGGAATGGTGGCCGTGACCTGATTGCTGGCCGTATCGATCACCATCACCGTGCCATCCGTGCCGTTCGAGACATACACCTGCTTGCCGCTGGGATGGACAGCGATACCGTTGGCATTCTTGCCCGCTGGAATGGTGGCAATCGCCTTGCGCGCGGCCATGTCGATCACATACACGGCATTGACCAGTTCGCACGCCACATAGGCTCGGCCCGAATCGGGGCTGAAACCAATGCCGCGCGGACGCAGGCCGACAGCGATGGAAGCGACCTGGCGGCGTTGCGCAACATCAATGACATCGACTTGCTCGGCCTCTTCCGCGCTCACCAGCAGCCAGCGCCCATCGGGGCTGAACACGGCATGTTCCGGGTTCCGCCCTTGCACCTTGATGTCGGCGAGCAAGACACCCGTCTGGCCATCGAGCAAGGCCACGCTATTGTTTTCCTCGACGGCCACAGCCACGTAACGACCGTCATGGGAAGCGCTGACGCCTTCGGGCGACTTGCCCAGCGCCACCGTGCGCAGGGGCGCGCCGACTTCATTGTCAATCAGCAATAAGGCACTGCTGGCGGCATCCGTGACAAACAATTGCCGTCCTGTGGGGTCGGCGGCGATGCCGCGCGGACGCTTGCCTGCGGCAATCTGGCGCACTACCTGGTCGGTCGCCGTGTCGATCACGCTCAGGGTGCCCGATTTTTCATTGGGCACATAGGCAAACGGAGCGGCCTGGATGGCGCTGCTGGCGAGCACAGGCAGCAGCCAGCAAACCTGGCGCAAGCGCGAGAAGAAGTTGGGCATAATCACCTTTTCAATAGCAAAACGAGGGGAAAGCGCGCGGTATCGGCGCATCTGAACATTGCTGCATGCAAACGCCGTGCCACTGACACGCGTATAATTTCAGCCCACCAATGGAGACATGGCAGGCATATTGCTTGATAAGACTATGCAGACCTGCGCCGCTCACGCGTCCAAGCAGGCTTTTATTCACATTGGAGAACCCGCATGCAGCATCGTTTCCGCTTGAACACCATTGCCAGCCTGTTTGTCGCCGGCAGCGCCACCCTCGCCCCCCACGCTTTCGCCGCCGAGTCCGCTGACCTGGCCGCCGGACAAGTCATGGATATGGTGGTCGTCAGCGGCAGCCGCATCGCCCACCCCAGCCAGGAAGTGCCGGCCTCGATCGATGTAGTCGATAGCGCCCGCATCCAGGAGGGCCAAATCCGCGTCAACGCGTCGGAAGCGCTGGCCGCCGTGCCGGGCCTGGTGGTGCAAAACCGCCAGAACTACGCACAAGACTTGCAAATCTCCTCACGCGGCTTCGGCGCCCGTTCGGCCTTTGGCGTGCGCGGCGTCAAACTGATCAGCGATGGCATTCCGGCCAGCATGCCCGATGGCCAGGGCCAGGCCGCCACCTTCAACCTGGACACGGCGGAGCGCATCGAAGTGCTGCGCGGGCCATTTTCTGCCATCTACGGCAACCATTCGGGCGGCGTGATCCAGCTCTTTTCCAAGGATGGGCAAAATCCCCCATCCGTCGAATTGAATGTGACGGGCGGCAGCTACGGCACCAGCAAGGTGGACTTGTCGGCGCAAGGACAGGCAGGCGGCATCGGCTACGTGCTCGACGGCTCACGCTTCCGCACGGACGGCTTCCGCGACCACAGCGCCGCCACGCGCGAACAGGCTTTTGGCAAGATCACCGTCAAGCCCAATGCAGACAGCAAGCTGACCATCGTCGCTAACAGCCTGCATCAGGGCAATACGCAAGATCCCCTGGGCGTCACCTGGGCCACGTTTGCCGCCAACCCGCGCGCAGGCGAAACCGACACCACCGATACGCAAAACCCGAAGCGCACCTTTGCCGAGCGCTACAACACGCGCAAAAGCATCGACCACCAGCAAATCGGCGCCACCTATGAACAGGCGTTCGGCGATGATCGCCTGCATGTGACCGTGTATGGCGGCAACCGTGACGTGATTCAATATCAGGCCTTCAACAAGGGCTTCCAGGCGCCCCCCAAGCATTCCGGCGGCGTGGTTGACTTCCAGCGCCAGTTCTATGGCATCGATACGAACTGGCTGCACGTGAACCAGCTGGCAGGCGGCAAGCTGAGCACCACCATCGGCATCGATTACGGCCGCTCCAGCGATGACCGCACCGGCTATGAGAATTACATTGGCAATGGCTTTGGCGTAAAAGGCAAGCTGCGCCGCGACGAGCAGGATGTCGTCTCCAGCCTCGATCCGTATATCCAGGCGGAATGGCAAAGCGGCCCATGGCTGCTCAGCGCAGGTGTGCGCTACAGCAAGATGAAAGTGGCGGTCAACGACCACTTTCTCAGCAATGGCGACGACAGCGGCAGCCTGGAGTTCAGCCACACGACACCGGTGCTGGGTCTGCTGTATAAGCTGACGCCCAGCGTCAACGTCTACGCCAGCGCCGCACGCGGCTTCGAGGCGCCCACCCTGAACGAACTGTTTTACTCGGGCACGGGCGGCGGCTTCAATTACCAGCTGAAACCGGCCACCAGCACCAACCTGGAAGCGGGCATCAAAGCCAGGATCAATAGCAACACGCATGTGAATGCAGCCTTATTCCAGATCAAGACCAGCGACGAACTGGTGGTCGATCAATCGAGCGGCGGGCGCACCAGCTACCGCAATGGGGGCAAGACCTTGCGCCAGGGTATGGAAGTGTCGCTGGACTCCAGCCTGCCGTATGGCTTCACGACAAAAGTGGCGCTGACCAGCCTGCACGCCGTGTATGACCAGGCCTTCGGCAGCGTGCGCGAAGGCAGCCGCTTGCCGGGCGTACCCAGCGCCAACCTGTTCGCGGAACTGGCCTGGAAAGACACGCTGGACCGTTTTGGCGCGGCACTGGAAAGCGTGGCCAGCAACCAGATCTACGCGGAAGACAGCAACAGCGAAAAACCGGCGCCAGGCTACACGGTGTTCAATGCCAGGGTCAACGCCAAGCAAAACGCGGGCAAATGGCGCTTCAAGGAATTTGCCCGCCTGAACAATCTTTTCGACAAGACCTATGTGGGTTCCGTCATCGTTGGCGACAGCAACAAACGCTACTATGAAGCGGCGCCGGGCCGTAACTGGCTGCTGGGCGCCAGCGCGCAATATTCGTTCTAAGAAAAAAGCCCGCGCATCTTCCAATGCGCGGGCTTCTTGGCATATCAACATAGCCTGCTACGGCCGTGCTTCCTTGACGCCATATTTCTCAAAGATGGCTTTCAATTCGCCGCTGGCCGCCATCTCGTTCATGGCCGCCTGCAGCAACTTGGCCACGTCGAGCTGCTGACGGCTGACGGCCAGACCCACGGCCCAGCCGGCACGCGGCAAGCGGGCGAACGCCACTTCGCTCAAGGGGAAAGCGGAATCGCTTTTCAGCACCGACTCGATTTCCGAACGATTCGCCAGCACGGCGTCGAGCTGGCCCGCCTGCAATTGCTGCAAGGCTTCGGCAGCCGTGTCGAAGATACGCACGTCGTCGCGGTACTTGCCATTGTCTTCACCCAGCATCAGCATGGCGGCGATCGATACCTTTTCCACGCCGATACGCTTGCCGGCCAGCGAAGCGATGCCATCGAATTGCGGCACGGCTTGCGCGCTGCGCGCCAGACGCACGGTTTCCACGTAATACGGGGCGAAAATCTCGACCTTGTCGTTATCCGCCATCAACTTCTTGTCGACCGGGACATGCAACATGACATCGGCAGGACCATAGCCGAGGTAGTGGCCCTTCCACACCATATTGCGCAAATCGTCATTCAGGTTTTCACCGGCGGGAAAGGGCAGCAAGCTCAGTTTCAAACCCAGCTTTTTGGCCAGCGCTTCGGCAATGTCGATATCGATGCCCGCGCCCTTGTCGGAAAACGGCGCGAACTCGTTGTACACCGCCACTTTCAGGCTGCCCGACTGCTGCACTTTCTGCCAGTCGGCGCGCGCTGGCGCGGCTGCGCACAGCGCCAGGCAGGCGAGCGAGAGCATCGCGCGCGCGCCACGGAATTGAAATGAACGCATGGGACTCCTTGGTGATCAATCGGCTCAGTTAGAATCGCGGCGGGTTTCCAGGTAGGTTTTGATGGCCCACATGGCTTCCTGGTTGAAGACACCTTCAAACGGCGGCATGTACACGGCGCCATTGCGTACTTTACCGTGGCGGATGGTCGCCAGGAAATAATTGTCCGTTTCCTTGTAGCATGCCTGTTTCTTTGTCTCATTCTTGATACCAAAGCAATCGCGATCGAGCTGGCGCAAGTCCGGCGCGATGCCGCCCGAGATGGCTTCGATGCCGTGGCAGCGGGCGCAATTCTGGTTGTAGGCGGAGGTGCCCACCGTCAGGGCCAGCTTGTTGCCACGATACGGGTTTTGTTCGAGCCACTTGTCGCCCACCTTGGGCAAGCCCGTGGTGTCGACGCCTTGCGGCGTGACATTGCCGTGCGCATAGGCATGCGGCAAGGTCAGCAGGGAAGTGAGTGCGACGGCACCGGCGGCTGCCACGCCGAGCAGGGTACGGATGGAATAGGTCATGCTGGTCTCCTTGGTTTTTTTAGTGAATATCCAAGAAGAGCAAATGCCATGCCATGCCTACATGCCCCACATCCGGTCGCCCATGTATCAATTTGGAACAGCTGCAACAGGTAGTTGTGTCACCGCGCGCGTCAGACGGAGGCCACCGTGCAGATGCTGGCCCGCTCCTGCTGCTCGAAAGTGATACGCACAGGCAAAAACCGGGAAATCACCTCCGCATTCGTCAGCGCATGCTGCGAGACCTTGCTACAAGTGAAGGTGCCACCACCGGCCAGCGCCATGGGCAGCAAGAGCTGGTCGGCCAGGTGCTCGCCGACGGCCGCATCCGTCTTCAGATAGGCGCGCACCTCGTTCAGCAGGCGCTTGGCCACAGATTCCGCCAGCAAGTACTTTTCGCCAAAAGAAGTAAACACTTCCGTGACATGCTCATGCTCGAGCGTCAGCAACAAGACATTGCCCGGCCCCTGCTCCGCGGGCAAGCCGACGATACGCAGCTGCTTGCCGCTCCAGCCCATGCCGCTGGCGACACGCTCCAACTCGCGCTGCGCCACGTTCACATGCACGCCCGCCAACACGCTTTCCGCATACCCTGCTTTCCGTTCACCGCGCTGCAGCAATGCGATAGGCCGCAAGCGCGGACACGGTTGTACGGTGGCAATCACTTCGCCGCCCCCTGCGGGATGAAAGCCGTAGCGTTGCAGCGCGATCTCCACCTCGGCACCCATCTGCTGCAGGATGGGGCAATACGCGCGCTGCAGGAAATGCACGGGCGGCGCCATGGGATTGTGCGTGCCGCCACTGATGCGCACGGTGGACGGCCCATCCGCATGCAGCAAGGCCGGCAACAGGGTTTGCAGCACCAGGGTGCAACTGCCGGCGCTGCCGATGGCAAAGCGGTAATCGCCACCGCGTATGGGGCCAGGCATGAATTCCAGGCTAGCTGCGCGCAACGCCAGCGGCGTCGTGCGCGCCCCGCAAATGGCGGCCGCCGCCTGCACGGCCAGCAAGTGCTGGCGCAGCAAGCCGGGCTTTTCCCGCCCCGCGCGGATATTCGTCAAGCGGAATGGCCGGCCCGTGATCATGGACAGGCTCAGCGCCGAGCGCAAAATCTGTCCGCCGCCTTCGCCTTGCGCTCCATCAATTTCTATCATTGCTTCTTTCTCTCTGTTAACCTTTGACACAGACGACCTGCTTCAAGATATGCACCACATCGACCAGCTCGCGCTGCGCCAGCATCACCGCGTCGATATCCTTGTAGGCCATCGGGATTTCATCGATCACGTTTTCATCCTTGCGGCATTCCACGCCCTCGGTGGCGCGGATCTGGTCCGCCAGATTGAAGCGCCGCTTCGCTTCCGTGCGGCTCATCGTGCGTCCCGCACCGTGGCTGCAGCTATGAAAGCTCTCCGCATTTCCTTTACCGCGCACGATAAAGCTCTTCGCCCCCATGGAGCCGGGAATGATCCCCAGTTCGCCGGCCCGGGCCGAGACGGCGCCCTTGCGCGTGACCAGTACATCCTTGCCGAAGTGGTGCTCCTTCTGCACATAGTTATGGTGGCAGTTGACGGCTTCCACATGCGTCTGGAACGGCTTATGGATGACCGTGCGCACGGCCGCGATCAGGTTCTGCATCATCACTTCGCGGTTGTTGCGGGCAAAACGCTGGGCCCAGCCCACCGCCTCCACATAATCGTCGTAATGCTGCGTTCCCTCGGCCAAATAAGCCAGGTCCTGGTCGGGCAGGTTGATGAAGTGAGTACGCATATCCTGCTTGGCCAATTCGATGAAATGGGTGCCGATGGCATTGCCCACGCCACGCGAGCCGGAATGGAGCATGAACCACACCGAGCCCTGCTCGTCGAGGCAGACTTCGACGAAGTGGTTACCGCTGCCCAAAGTTCCCAGGTGGCGGTAGTTATTCGTGTTCTTCAGCTTGGGCGTTTTCAGGCAAATGGCATCGAATTCATCCTTCAGTTGCAGCCAGGCCGCATCGACCACCGAAGGCGGCGTATGCCAGGAACCTTCGTCGCGGCCGCGGTGGCCGCGCGTCTTCGGCGACATCCCGTGCGGAATGGCGCGCTCGATGGCGCTGCGCAGTGGCCCCAGGTTATCGGGCAAGTCGCTGGCCGTCAGCGTGGTTTTCGCCGCCATCATACCGCACCCGATATCCACGCCCACCGCCGCCGGAATCACGGCGCCCAGCGTGGGAATCACGCTGCCGATGGTCGAACCTTTACCCAGGTGGACGTCGGGCATGACGGCGATATGCTTGTAAATGAACGGCAGGGTCGCCGTGTTGCGTAATTGTTTTTTGGCCGCTTCTTCGACAGGCACGCCACGGGTCCACATTTTCACGGGACGGCTGCCTTCGGCATGCAGGACTTCGTATTCTTTCATATGTTCTCTCTTCTCATGTTATCCGGGGGGGATGACCAGGATTGGTGAAACGTTGCCGACGCATCGGCCCTGGATGTAGTTCCACCGGCATTCATCCGTACGACAACCCGACAAGGTGGGACAGGATCTTCTGGCAAGCTCACTGCGCCTGCCAGGCCGGTTTGACGCGGCTAAGCTATGTAATCCTGTCGGCATTCGGGGTACTACGGCGCATGACAAGGTTGGACAGGACGTCTGTTATGTAGTCTTGTCCGCATTCATGCGCTTTACTTCAACAACTTGCAACATCGATGGCGTCGATTTCTCCCACCCAGTGCGCGGGGTCCAGCCGACCTGCAGCAAAGGCGGCGATAATCCTGAATACGTCATCGGAAAAACCACCGATGTTCAGGATATCCTCGCGCTCCATCGCCTGCGTCGTGGCGTGCGGCGCAATATCGATGCACACCAGTTTCGCTTGCGGATTGCGCTGCTTGAAGACAGTCCACTGTCCCATGGTCGCTGTTGCGCCGCTGCGTCTGGCGTCGATCCACGATTCGTTATCAGAGACATAAATCACCAGGTCCGCCAGCTCCTTCTTGCTGTTCATCCGCAGCAGTGGCGCACTGCAATTGGTGCCGCCACCTCCGATGGCCGCCAGCCTTGCCGCGTTCTCCATCACCGTGCCCTGCGCATCGAGCTGGCATGTCACCACGCTTTGCTCGAATGGCAGCACCATGGCGTCCGGATTCTTGCGCAGCATGGCCGCCGCCACCAGGGCCGCCACGTCGATGCAACGTACACTCGAGGTAGCGCTACCGCGAAAACCGCTGACGGGCGAGGACATCGAGCCGGAAACGTCGGGACACACCACCACCCTGCCCGCTATCCGCGGCACGTTCAGCAGCGATATTTCCAGCGCCTGCTCCAGCGCATTGCGCACGATGGCGGGCACGCTCTCGCTGGCGGCCATGCAGGCCGACATCAACTGGTACGGAAATACCCGCGCCCGGTCAATCGCCTCGGAATCGCGCAGCTTCGCGGCAATCAATTCCGGCATGCCGTCGATCGCATACACGCCGTGGCGGCCAAAGGTGTTCAGATTCATGCGCACCATCTGCCAGCTGCCCTGGCGGGCGATCTGCGCCCAGTCCCGGGCAGACAAGGGTAGCGCCGTCAGCATCTGGAACGGCACTTCCGGTATCGCTTGCGCTGGATCAAGCTTGTAAGCCTCGAACGCGGCCAGCGCCGGCGGCAGTGCCTTGGCATCGTACTGCTTGCCGATCAGCCAGGCAAAAAACGCTGCCCGCCAGGCATCCTGCGGTTTCGGGTGCACCATATTCACCACGTCGGCCAGCGAAGGTGCATTGCCCACGGCTGCGGCCAGCAAAACCTGCTCCGACGCGCTGTTCAACCATGCCTGCACCAGTTTTTTCGGACGCGACCCCAGCGACTTGCGGCCCACGGCGCCCGAGCGCATGATCTGCACGAAGTTGCGCAGCATTTTGCCATTGTTGATGACGCGCTCGAAAGCTGGCGGAAATTCCGCAGCGCCCTGCGCCGCCAGCACCGCCACCAGCAAGGCCGGCATGTCTTTCATGTAGCCCCGTTCGCGGCAATACACGGCCGTTTTCGCAATGAAGGCCGGCTCCACGGCTTTGCACAGTTCCAGCACCCTCGCCAGCTGCGCTTCGGCGCTCGCATAGAACGTCGTGTTCAGGCAGCCCGTGGCCGCATACTGGGCCAGCTGGTGGCGTGGCGTCAGCGCGTAGGCTGGCGCGCCTTCCGCGTTGAAGCCCAGTGCGGCTGGCAGCAAGCTGGTTTGTTTAGTGCTTTGGAATAGCCGCAAGTTGGCCATGATGTGATCCTCTCTTCTACTCGTTTTATCTCGTTTGTATCCTCTCTATTGCAAGCGCTGTGCCAGCTTTTCCGTCCTCGTCAAAAAAGATCATAAGTCATTGATTTTATGAAATAATATTTTCATCTATATTTTTCAACGGGCATTAGCAGGCATTGCGATTTCGAATACAATTATATTTTCAGATAAATTCTTATCCAAAATATGCAAGCAAAACGCACTGTCGTCATCGGCTTTCTCGGCACGCAACTCGACAATGGCAGGGGCGCGGCACGCTGGGAGAAGTGGCGCCCCAGCATCGCCCTGACCCAGCACGAGGACAAGATCATCGACCGTTTCGAGTTGCTGTACGCAGGCAGCCAGTTCAGCAACCTGGTGCAGCAGGTGTCGCAGGATATCGCCAGCGTCTCGCCGGAAACCGAATTAATCGCGCATGCACTCCCCATCAGCGATGCCTGGGACTTCGAGAACGTGTACGGCGCCCTCTACGATTTCGCCAACAACTACCCCTTCGATCCGAACAAGGAAGACTATTGGATCCACATCACCACCGGTAGCCACGTGGCGCAAATCTGCATGTTCCTGATGACGGAGGCACGCTATTTCCCAGGCCGCCTCGTGCAGACATCACCGCCCAAGCGCCAGGCTGCCGGCAATCCCGGCAGCTACGCACTGATCGACCTCGATCTGTCCCGCTATGATCAGATCGCCCAGCGTTTTACGCGCGAACAGGCCGAAGGCGTGGCATTCCTGAAGTCCGGCATCGCCACGCGCAATGCGAAGTTCAACGCCATGATCGAGGAAATCGAGCGCGTCGCCATCAAGTCCCGCGCCCCCATGCTGCTGATGGGACCTACGGGCGCCGGCAAATCCTTTCTCGCGCGCCGCGTGTATGAACTGAAAAAATCGCGCCACCAGATCGATGGCAAATTCATCGATCTCAATTGCGCCACCCTGCATGGCGACGGCGCCGCGTCCACCCTGTTCGGCCATATCAAGGGTTCATTCACTGGCGCCGGCGTGGACCGGCCAGGCTTGCTGCGCAGCGCACACAAGGGATTGCTGTTTCTCGATGAAATCGGTGAGCTAGGGCTAGACGAACAGGCGATGCTGCTGAAAGCCATCGAAGAAAAACGCTTTTTCCCTGTAGGTGCGGACACGGAAGTGCAGAGCGACTTCCAGCTGATCGCCGGCACCAACCGCGACCTGGGCAAGGAGGTAGCCGCCGGCCGCTTCCGCGAAGACCTGTATGCGCGCATCAACCTGTGGACCTATGAATTGCCTGGCCTGGTGCAGCGTCCGGAAGACATCGAGCCGAACCTGGAATATCTGCTGGCGCAATATGGCGCCGAAACGGGCGAAAGAGTGCGCTTCAACAAGGAGGCCCGCGAACGCTTCATGCGTTTCGCCACCTTGCCCACCTCAGCATGGAATGGCAATTTCCGCGATCTGTCGGCCGCTGTCACGCGCCTGGCGACTCTATCGGAAGCGGGTCGCATCACGGATGGTGTGGTCGACGAAGAGATCAAGCGCCTGCAGCGGATGTGGCAGCATCATGGTGGGCGTAGCGCTCATCCGGAAGTGGACCTGGCAGCGATCATGGGAGAGCAGGCTGCTGCGCAACTCGACCTGTTCGATGCGTTGCAGCTGCAAGCAGTCATCAAGGTATGCCGGCAATCGAACAGCCTGTCCGATGCGGGCCGCACGCTGTATGCCGTCTCGCGTGCCGTGAAAACCAAGCCGAATGATGCGGACAGGCTCAAGAAATTCCTGGCCCGCTTTGACCTGGAATGGCACAGGGTATGTTGACTTAATTAAACGACAAAGGCAGCGCGCAGCGCTGCCTTTTTTGTATCCAACCGTCTTGCAACACAAAGCAGCAGACGAAAAAAAACCCCACCGGAGTCCGGTGGGGTTTTCTTCTACTACGAATAACAAGCCTGACGATAACCTACTTTCACACTGGTTGCAGCACTATCATCGGCGCAAAGTTGTTTCACGGTCCTGTTCGGGATGGGAAGGGGTGGGACCAACTTGCTATGGTCATCAGGCATAACTTGTACTGGCATTTGTCCTCAATTGAGCGACAAAGCCTGAATCTGGAAGAAGCAAAGATTGGGGTAATGAATAGTAGTATCAACAAACTCACAACGTTGTACCGTCTTATCCTCTGTACCTGCTAAGGTTATAGGGACAAGCCGTACGGGCAATTAGTACTGGTTAGCTTAATGCATTACTGCACTTCCACACCCAGCCTATCAACGTCCTGGTCTCGAACGACCCTTCAAAGAGCTCAAGGCTCTGGGAAATCTCATCTCAAGGCAAGTTTCCCGCTTAGATGCTTTCAGCGGTTATCTCTTCCGAACTTAGCTACCCGGCAATGCCACTGGCGTGACAACCGGTACACCAGAGGTTCGTCCACTCCGGTCCTCTCGTACTAGGAGCAGCCCCCTTCAAATTTCCAACGCCCACGGCAGATAGGGACCAAACTGTCTCACGACGTTTTAAACCCAGCTCACGTACCACTTTAAATGGCGAACAGCCATACCCTTGGGACCGGCTACAGCCCCAGGATGTGATGAGCCGACATCGAGGTGCCAAACTCCCCCGTCGATATGAACTCTTGGGAGGAATCAGCCTGTTATCCCCAGAGTACCTTTTATCCGTTGAGCGATGGCCCTTCCATACAGAACCACCGGATCACTATGTCCTACTTTCGTACCTGCTCGACTTGTCAGTCTCGCAGTTAAGCACGCTTATGCCATTGCACTATCAACACGATGTCCGACCGTATCTAGCGTACCTTCGAACTCCTCCGTTACACTTTAGGAGGAGACCGCCCCAGTCAAACTGCCTACCATGCACTGTCCCCGATCCGGATAACGGACCAAGGTTAGAACCTCAAACAAACCAGGGTGGTATTTCAAGGTTGGCTCCACGAGAACTAGCGTCCCCGCTTCAAAGCCTCCCACCTATCCTACACAGATTGGTTCAAAGTCCAATGCAAAGCTACAGTAAAGGTTCATGGGGTCTTTCCGTCTAGCCGCGGGTAGATTGCATCATCACAAACATTTCAACTTCGCTGAGTCTCGGGAGGAGACAGTGTGGCCATCGTTACGCCATTCGTGCAGGTCGGAACTTACCCGACAAGGAATTTCGCTACCTTAGGACCGTTATAGTTACGGCCGCCGTTTACTGGGACTTCAATCAAGAGCTTGCACCCCATCATTTAATCTTCCAGCACCGGGCAGGCGTCACACCCTATACGTCCACTTTCGTGTTTGCAGAGTGCTGTGTTTTTATTAAACAGTCGCAGCCACCAGTTTATTGCAACCCTTTCACCCTCATGGAGTAAACCAATCAAGTTACCGGGGCGTACCTTTTCCCGAAGTTACGGTACCAATTTGCCGAGTTCCTTCTCCCGAGTTCTCTCAAGCGCCTTAGAATACTCATCTCGCCCACCTGTGTCGGTTTGCGGTACGGTCTCGTATGACTGAAGCTTAGAGGCTTTTCTTGGAACCACTTCCGATTGCTTCGTGAACAAGTTCACTCGTCTCAACCCCTTGAATTCCGTACCCGGATTTGCCTAAGTACCTTCTATGAGCCAAAAACCAACTATTCCAACAGTTGGACAACCTTCCGCGATCCGTCCCCCCATCGCATCATACGACGGTGCAGGAATATTAACCTGCTTCCCATCAGCTACGCATCTCTGCCTCGCCTTAGGGGCCGACTCACCCTGCTCCGATGAACGTTGAACAGGAAACCTTGGGCTTACGGCGTGGAGGCTTTTCACCCCCATTATCGCTACTCATGTCAGCATTCGCACTTCTGATACCTCCAGCATCCTTTACAAGACACCTTCGCAGGCTTACAGAACGCTCTCCTACCATATATATCTGTGATAAATCACAGAACAATATCCGCAGCTTCGGTGACTGGCTTAGCCCCGTTACATCTTCCGCGCAGGACGACTCGATCAGTGAGCTATTACGCTTTCTTTAAATGATGGCTGCTTCTAAGCCAACATCCTGACTGTTTTAGCCTTCCCACTTCGTTTTCCACTTAGCCAATCTTTGGGACCTTAGCTGGCGGTCTGGGTTGTTTCCCTCTTGACGCCGGACGTTAGCACCCGACGTCTGTCTCCCAAGCTCGCACTCATCGGTATTCGGAGTTTGCAATGGTTTGGTAAGTCGCAATGACCCCCTAGCCATAACAGTGCTCTACCCCCGATGGTGATACTTGAGGCACTACCTAAATAGTTTTCGGAGAGAACCAGCTATTTCCAAGTTTGTTTAGCCTTTCACCCCTACCCACAGCTCATCCCCTAATTTTTCAACATTAGTGGGTTCGGACCTCCAGGGCGTGTTACCGCACCTTCATCCTGGCCATGAGTAGATCACTTGGTTTCGGGTCTACACCCAGCGACTGATCGCCCTATTCGGACTCGATTTCTCTACGGCTTCCCTATATGGTTAACCTTGCCACTGAATGTAAGTCGCTGACCCATTATACAAAAGGTACGCAGTCACGGAACAAGTCCGCTCCTACTGTTTGTATGCACACGGTTTCAGGATCTATTTCACTCCCCTTCCGGGGTTCTTTTCGCCTTTCCCTCACGGTACTGGTTCACTATCGGTCGATTACGAGTATTTAGCCTTGGAGGATGGTCCCCCCATATTCAGACAGGATGTCACGTGTCCCGCCCTACTTGTCGTACGCTTAGTATCACCGGTCCAATTTCACATACGGGGCTATCACCCACTATGGCTCCTATTTCCAGAGGATTCTGTTATCGGTCCGACTATCACGTACAGGCTCTTCCCATTTCGCTCGCCGCTACTTTGGGAATCTCGGTTGATTTCTTTTCCTGCAGCTACTTAGATGTTTCAGTTCGCCGCGTTCGCCTTGCATACCTATGTATTCAGTATGCAATACCCTAAAAGGGTGGGTTGCCCCATTCGGAAATCTGCGGATCAAAGTGTGTTTGCTCACTCCCCGCAGCTTATCGCAAGCTACTACGTCCTTCATCGCCTGTAATCGCCAAGGCATCCACCATGTGCACTTATTCGCTTGTCCCTATAACGTTAGCCTCTCATCATTTGCATAATGAAAGAGCGCTACAGGGATAAGAAAGTACAACGTTGTTGCTTGTTTGTTGATACATACAATCATTACCCATCGATTTGCTTGTTACAGCAAACCAATCAATAAATAATCTTTACTTCTTCCAGATTGTTAAAGAACATACAGCACTTGATCTCGAAAAGACCAAACCTAAATCCCGGTGCATTAATCAGCACTGATTTACGTTTGAACTTTTGGTGGAGGATGACGGGATCGAACCGACGACCCCCTGCTTGCAAAGCAGGTGCTCTCCCAGCTGAGCTAATCCCCCTAGGGTATTTCCAGACTGCAGAAACTGGTAGGGCTGGTTGGACTCGAACCAACGACCCCCGCGTTATCAACACGGTGCTCTAACCAGCTGAGCTACAGCCCCAAATGCTGTTCTTTATATTAACAGCCGATAAGTGTGAACATTTGATGCGTGAATCATTACTGATTCGTGCAAACTCTAGAAAGGAGGTGATCCAGCCGCACCTTCCGATACGGCTACCTTGTTACGACTTCACCCCAGTCACGAATCCTACCGTGGTAAGCGCCCTCCTTGCGGTTAAGCTACCTACTTCTGGTAAAACCCGCTCCCATGGTGTGACGGGCGGTGTGTACAAGACCCGGGAACGTATTCACCGCGACATGCTGATCCGCGATTACTAGCGATTCCAACTTCATGCAGTCGAGTTGCAGACTACAATCCGGACTACGATACACTTTCTGCGATTAGCTCCCCCTCGCGGGTTGGCGGCGCTCTGTATGTACCATTGTATGACGTGTGAAGCCCTACCCATAAGGGCCATGAGGACTTGACGTCATCCCCACCTTCCTCCGGTTTGTCACCGGCAGTCTCATTAGAGTGCCCTTTCGTAGCAACTAATGACAAGGGTTGCGCTCGTTGCGGGACTTAACCCAACATCTCACGACACGAGCTGACGACAGCCATGCAGCACCTGTGTACTGGCTCTCTTTCGAGCACTCCCAAATCTCTCCGGGATTCCAGCCATGTCAAGGGTAGGTAAGGTTTTTCGCGTTGCATCGAATTAATCCACATCATCCACCGCTTGTGCGGGTCCCCGTCAATTCCTTTGAGTTTTAATCTTGCGACCGTACTCCCCAGGCGGTCTACTTCACGCGTTAGCTGCGTTACCAAGTCAATTAAGACCCGACAACTAGTAGACATCGTTTAGGGCGTGGACTACCAGGGTATCTAATCCTGTTTGCTCCCCACGCTTTCGTGCATGAGCGTCAATCTTGACCCAGGGGGCTGCCTTCGCCATCGGTGTTCCTCCACATATCTACGCATTTCACTGCTACACGTGGAATTCTACCCCCCTCTGCCAGATTCTAGCCTTGCAGTCTCCAATGCAATTCCCAGGTTGAGCCCGGGGATTTCACATCAGACTTACAAAACCGCCTGCGCACGCTTTACGCCCAGTAATTCCGATTAACGCTTGCACCCTACGTATTACCGCGGCTGCTGGCACGTAGTTAGCCGGTGCTTATTCTTCAGGTACCGTCATTAGCAAGAGATATTAGCTCTCACCGTTTCTTCCCTGACAAAAGAGCTTTACAACCCGAAGGCCTTCTTCACTCACGCGGCATTGCTGGATCAGGCTTTCGCCCATTGTCCAAAATTCCCCACTGCTGCCTCCCGTAGGAGTCTGGACCGTGTCTCAGTTCCAGTGTGGCTGGTCGTCCTCTCAGACCAGCTACTGATCGATGCCTTGGTAGGCTTTTACCCTACCAACTAGCTAATCAGATATCGGCCGCTCCACGAGCATGAGGTCTTGCGATCCCCCACTTTCATCCTTAGATCGTATGCGGTATTAGCGTAACTTTCGCTACGTTATCCCCCACTCTAGGGTACGTTCCGATATATTACTCACCCGTTCGCCACTCGCCACCAGAGCAAGCTCCGTGCTGCCGTTCGACTTGCATGTGTAAGGCATGCCGCCAGCGTTCAATCTGAGCCAGGATCAAACTCTTCAGTTTAATCTCTGTTACTTTGCCATTTTATTGGCACCGTCTTGCGACGGGTCGCTCACTCAAAAAACTGACAGGCTACTTCCGAAGAAGTATCCTATTTCATTATTTCTTGTGAACATTTGATATTTTAAGTTAGACGCCAATCCGAAGATTGACGCTGCACTTACATCAAATGCCCACACTTATCGACTGTTAATTGTTAAAGAACTGTAATCGGTACTGCTTTCGCGCTATCGACAAAGCGTTGTGTTTGTCAGCTGCGAAGAAGGAAGAGTATGAAGCGTTTCGGCCATTTCGTCAACCCCGTTTTTCAGCGCATTGCGCTTAAAAACTTTTTACTACCCAGCCCCGGAAGGCTGTCCCTTTTGTGCCGCAAACTAGTGCGTCTCATTGGGGAGGCGAACTATAGCCAAATCCGTGCTACTAAGCAAGCTTTATCCGGATAAATCGTCGTGTGCAGCGTAAAATGGCTGTTTTCCCCGAATCGCACCCGTCATGACCATCCTGCTCTCCACCTTGAACGCCCGCTATACCCACGCTTCGCTGGGCTTGCGCTATTTGCTGGCCAATATGGGGCCGCTGCAGGCACAAACGCGACTGCAGGAATTCGTCATTGGCGCCAAGACTACAGAACTGGTCGAGCGCATCCTGACGAACAAGCCGCGCATCATCGGTTTTGGCGTGTATATATGGAACGTCGAGGAAACGACGAAACTGGTGGCCATGCTCAAGCGCGTGGCGCCCGAGGTCATCATCGTGCTGGGCGGGCCGGAAGTGTCGCATGAGGCGGGCGAGCAAGAGATCGTCAAGCTGGCCGATTACCTGATCACGGGCTGGGGCGACGTCACCTTCCCCAAACTGTGCGGCGAGATTCTCAACGGGCCGAAACCACTGATGAAGATCCATGCCGGCGTGCAAGCCCCGCTGGCCGAACTGCAACTGCCCTACTCCTTATATACAGACGACGATATCCGCCACCGCACGATTTACGTGGAGGCGTCGCGCGGCTGCCCGTTCAAATGCGAGTTTTGCCTGTCGGCGCTGGACAAGACGGCCTGGCCCTTCGCCCTGGAAAACTTCCTGGCCGAGATGGAATCACTGCACGCGCGCGGTGCCCGCCTGTTCAAGTTCGTCGACCGCACCTTCAACCTGAACATCAAGACCAGCTTGAAGATCATGCAGTTCTTTCTGGACAAGATCGAAGCCAATCCGGACGATCCGATCTACGCCCACTTCGAACTGGTGCCCGACCATTTGCCCGATGCCTTGAAAGAAGGCATCAGCAAGTTCCCGCCCGGCGCCTTGCAGTTCGAAATCGGTATCCAGAGTTTCAATCCGGACGTGCAATCGCTGGTCAGCCGCAAGCAGGATAATCAAAAAGCGGCCGATAACATCCGCTGGCTTTGCGAAGAATCAAACGCCCACTTGCACGTGGACTTGATTGCCGGCTTGCCGGGCGAGGATGAAGCGAGCTTTGCGGCCGGCTTCAACAAGCTGGTGGCCTTGAAACCGCATGAAATCCAGTTCGGCATCTTGAAACGGCTGCGCGGCACGCCCATCATCCGCCATACGGAAAACTACGGCATGGTGTTCGACCCGCACCCGCCCTACACTATCCTGGCAAACAAACAGCTCGACTTCATGAGCATGCAGCGCCTCGTGCGCTTCGCCCGCTACTGGGACCTGGTGGCCAACTCGGGCCGCTTCGCCAATACGGTGCAGTGGATGCTGGGCGATGCGCCATTTGACAACTTCATGGACTTTTCGAACTGGCTGTACGCCCATACGGACGCCACCCACCGCATCGCCATGGAGCGCCTGGCCAAGCTGGTGGCGCAATGGCTGCAGACGCGCGGCATGAGCGCGGTCGAGGCCAATGCCCTCGTGGCCAGCGACTATGCGGGCGGCGCGCAGGCGCCCACGCATGCCAAACCAAGCGAAGTGAGCGCTAGCAGCACCAAGGTACGCCCGGACGTCGCCTTGCCGCTGCGCCAGGCGCGCCACCTGGCGTCCTGAGACGGCGGCGATTGAACATCGGTGGCGGTCCGCGCCATTCTCCCTTAAACTGGCACGATGCCGACTGTACAATCGCCGAAACTGACCCTCTCCCAGACCAGCTCCCAACAGGGAGCCCTAGTCACTGCCAGCGGCACCTGGCAGGTGCATGCGCTGGCGCATGACAATGCCATCAAGGCCATCGACGCCCAGCTCAAGCCCCTGCAGGACGACGCCAATGCGCACTGGGACCTGTCGCAGATCGACAGCATGGACCATATCGGCGCCCAGCTGTTCTGGAATGCCTGGGGCAAGCGGCGCCCCGCGCAGCTGACCCTGGCGCCATCGCTGGAAGAGTTTTTCCGGCGCATCGAAGAGACGGGCCCCCTGGAAACACCGCCATCGCGCGCCAACCGCCTCACGCCCGTGATGAAGCTGGGCATGGCCATTTTGCTATTTTTCGAACATTTGAAGGGGTTTATTGCCCTCGTGGGGCAGGTAACGCAGGATATCGGCCGCTTTGCGCGCCATCCCATGCGTGGACCATGGCGTGAAATTTCCGCCAACATCTTCCATGCGGGCTTCCAGGCGCTGGGTATCACGGCGCTCGTGGGCTTTCTGATCGGCGTGGTGCTGTCCTATCTGTCGGCGCAGCAGCTGCGCGCCTTTGGCGGCGACATTTATCTGGTCAACCTGCTGGGCATGAGCGTCATCCGCGAACTGGGGCCCTTGTTGGCCGCCATTCTCGTGGCGGGCCGCTCGGGCTCATCCATCACGGCCCAGCTGGGCGTCATGCGCGTCACGGAAGAGCTCGACGCCATGCTGGTGATGGGCATTTCGCACGGTTTTCGCCTGATCATGCCGAAAGTGCTGGCCCTGGCCATTTCCATGCCCCTGCTCGTCATCTGGACGGACACGGCCGCGCTGATCGGCGGCATGGTGGCGGCCAAGGTGGAATTAAACTTGTCGGCGCGCTACTTCATCCAGAAGCTGCCGGATGCCGTGCCGCTGGCCAATTACATGATCGGCCTGGGCAAGGGCGTCATCTTCGGCATGCTGATCGCCCTCGTCTCATGCCATTTCGGCCTGCGCATCAAGGCCAATACGGAAAGCCTGGGGCATGGCACTACCACCGCCGTCGTCACGGCCATCACCGTGGTGATCCTGGCTGACGCCGTGTTTGCCATCGTCTTCAATGGAGTGGGATATTGATGGCGGACAACGATAACGCTTGCAAGGCGAGCGAGGGCAACGAGGGCCAGTTCAACCTGCACGGCAGCGCTCCCGTGGTGGAAATCACCAACTTGTGGACCAAGTTCGGCCGCACCGTCGTGCACCAGGACTTGAACCTGGAAATCGAACGGGGCGAAATCCTCTCCATCGTGGGCGGCTCCGGCACGGGCAAGACGGTGCTGTTGCGCCAGATGCTGGGCCTGGAACATCCAGCACGGGGATGCGTCAAAGTCTTTGGCGAGGATATCAACAAGGCCAGCTCGGACCAGCTGCAGCAATTGCGCAACCACTGGGGCATGCTGTTCCAGCAAGGCGCGCTGTATTCGGCCCTGACCGTGTTCGACAACGTGGCGCAGCCCATGCGCGAATTGCGCGTGCTGCCCGAAGCGCTGGTGCGCGACGCGGTACTATTAAAGATGAATATGGTGGGCCTGGGCCCGGAACATGCGCTGAAAATGCCATCGGATCTCTCGGGCGGCATGATCAAGCGCGTGGCCCTGGCGCGCGCCCTGGCGCTGGAGCCAAAGCTGCTGTTCCTCGACGAACCGACGGCGGGCCTGGACCCGGACTTGTCGGAAAGTTTTGTATCCCTGATCCAGTCGCTGCACCGCGAACTGGGTTTGACGGTGGTGATGGTCACGCATGACCTCGATACCCTGTTTGCCCTGTCCACGCGCATCGCCGTGCTGGCGGAAAAACACGTGATTGCCATCGGCCCCACGCGCGAGGTAATCGAAGTCGACCATCCGTTCATCAAGCAATTTTTCCTCGGCGACCGCGGCAAGCGCGCACTGGCCGTCCTCGATGAAAAACAGGCGGCGGACAAGGCGGCGCAGCCAGGCGCTGACGCCGGCACAGACAAGAAAGCGGAGAAGTAATGGAAAACAGATCACATGCCCTGATGACGGGATTTTTTACACTGACCTTGCTGGTGGCCGCCATTTTGTTCGGCGTCTGGTTCAACCGCGACCGCGTGGAGCGCGTCCCCTACCTGCTCGCCACCACACTGTCCGTGCCGGGCCTCAACCCACAGGCGACCGTACGCTACCGGGGCCTGGAGGTGGGCAAGGTCGACGCCATCGATTTCGACACGCAAAAGGCGGGGCAAATCCTCGTGCACATCAGCGTGGCGCCCGACACCCCCGTCACCAACACCACCTTTGCCAGCCTGGGATACCAGGGCGTGACGGGCATCGCCTACATCCAGCTCGACGATGAACACGTGGGTTCTACACTGCTGGGCACCAGCAAGGACAAGCCTTCGCTGATTCCCTTGCGCGCCGGCTTGCTCGACCAGCTGGAAAAGCGCGGCAAGCGCATCCTCGACCAGGCCGAGCAGATCACCAACAAGGTCAACAACCTGCTCAGCCCCGACAACCAGGCGGCCATGCTGGGCGCCTTCAATGAAGTGGGCAAGGCGGCCAAGGCCTTTGGCGCCATTCCGCAGCAACTGGAGCCGACCCTGACGCAATTGCCGCAGCTGACGGAACAAACACGCCAGACCTTGACGGCCGTCAGTACGGCTAGCAAGAACGTGTCGGACTTGACTGCCACCTGGAAAAAACTCGGTCACGACATCCAGGCGCCCGGCGGCGTGCTCGACAAGGTCAATGGCACGGTCGATCGGGTTGGCAATTCGGTGGAAACGGTGGCCAATGGCGTATCGCTGGAAGTGCTGCCGCAGGTAATCGAGTTGAGCGGCGAGGCGCGCTCCTCGATGCGCGCCCTGAAAACCACCATGAGCACGCTCAATGAACAGCCGCAGAGCATCTTGTTCGGCGCCCCAGATATCCCGCCCGGCCCGGGCGAGCCCGGTTTTTCGGCACCGGGCAAATAAGGAGAACACAGCATGCATATCCCACGCAATGTCACCGCGCTAGCCCTGGCGGCCGTATTCCTGCTGGGCGGTTGCGCCAGCCGCGGCCCCGTCCCCACGTTCTACGATTTCGGCCCGGCAGCGCCGCTGGCGGCCGCGCAAGCGGCTGCGCCAGCCATACCCGTCCTGGTGATCGCCGACGCCAACGGCCCCTCCTGGCTGGACAGCCAGCGCATGTATTACCGCTTGCTGTACGCCGATGCGCAACAATCGCGTCCGTACGCCTACAACCGCTGGAACACGCCGCCGTTGCAACTGCTGAGCCAGCGCCTGAAAACCCGCGTGGCGCAAAGCGGCGTGAAAGTGCTGTCGACCACGGACGCGGCCGCCGGCATGCCCCTGCTGCGCATCGATGTCGATGATTTTTCGCAAAACTTCGATACGCAAACGCAAAGCAGCGGCCACGTCTCGCTGCGCGCCTCGCTATTCCGCGGCCACCGCCTGATCGACCAGAAGACCTTCAGCCGCAGCGGCCCGGCCGGCAGTGCCGACGCGCAAGGCGGCGCGCAGGCGCTGGCGGCAGCATCGGACGCCATCGCCTCCGACCTGCTGGTCTGGCTGGGCACGCTGACCATCCCGAAAGAATGACCGTAACAGAATGACCGCCTCCGCAGCCCCTGCCAGCCCGCCAGCGCCACTGCCGCCCGTACGCTCGTCGCCCGTCTCGCGCGCGACCCTGCTCGCCTACGTCTTCCTGATCGTCTACGCCAGCTGGTTCCCGTTCACGGGCTGGCACAGCAATGGCCTGTCACCGCTAACCTTCCTGGAAAACACGCGCATGCCCCGTTACTGGACGGGCTTTGACGTGGGCGTCAACGTCGTCGGCTACATCCCGCTGGGCGCCCTGATCGTGTATTCGCTGTTTCCAAGGATGACTGGTTTCTTTGCCGTCGTCATCGCCAGCCTGTGCGGCATGTTGATTTCCGGCAGCATGGAAGCCGTGCAAACCTATTTGCCCAGCCGCGTGTCGTCGAATCTCGATTTTTATACGAACTCGGCCGGCTGCCTTGTCGGTTCCATCATCGGCGCCTTGACGGCGCGCAAACTGCTCGACCATAGCCATTTGCTGCGCCTGCGCCAGCGCTGGTTTGCCCAGCACGCCAGCCAGGGCCTGGTGCTGGTGGCCCTGTGGCCGCTGGCGCAAATCTACCCGCAAGGCTATCTGTTCGGCCTGGGCCAGCTGCTGCCCATCCTGTCGGACTGGCTTTCCAGCCTGATTGGCATGGAGATCGACCTGGCATCCTACCTGCGTCCCGACGTAATATTGACGGTTGAGCAATATTGGCTATCGGAAACCATCATCACGGCTTGCGGCATGACGGGCGCCGTGCTCACCTTGCTGTGCCTGCTGCGCCGCGCCGCGCCCCGTGCCGTGCTGATGCTGACCCTGATCACCGCCGCATTGATCGTGCGCTCGATGGCCAGCGCGCTGCTGTTTTCGCCGGAAAACGCCTTCGTCTGGATCACGCCGGGTGCCCAGGGTGGCTTTTTGATCGGCCTGATCATGCTGGGCGGCCTGGCGTTCGCTCCCCACGTGGCGCAGCGCCGCATCGCGGCCGCCACCTTGCTGCTGAGCCTGGTGATGGTGAACACGACACCGATCAACCCGTATTTCATGTCCACATTGCAGGGCTGGGTACAAGGAAAATTCCTGAACTTTAATGGTGCGGCGCAATTCCTGGCCCTGCTGTGGCCTTTCATGGCCCTGTGGTTCCTGTGTCTGCCCTCGCACCGCCTGAACCGGCAGGACGATGCGCAGCGCCACCGTCGCGAAGACCACCCATAAGCGCTATCATGGCGCATTGATGAATCAGCAGGAGCATAGTATGAGCGACGCACCGTATTTTGAACGCCACGTTTTTTTCTGCATGAACAAACGTGAAGACGGCCGCAACAGTTGCGGCGACCATGGCGCGGAAGCGGCACAAAAGCATTGCAAGCGCCGCATCAAGGAACTCGACATGAATGGCGCGGGCAAGATCCGCATCAACCAGGCCGGCTGCATGGACCGCTGCGAAGAAGGCCCGGTGCTGGTCATCTACCCGGAAGCGACCTGGTACACCTATGTCGACACCAGCGATATCGACGAAATCATCGATACGCACCTGGTGGGCGGCAAGATCGTCGATCGCCTCAAGATTTAATGCCAATTTAAGAGAATGCCACCAGTATGAGCATCATGAACAGAAACTCGGAAAAATTTACCCTCGCCGGCCATGCAGGCAGCATGGAAGGCTTGCTCGATTTCCCGGCAGACACCCCGCGCGGCATCGCCCTCGTTGCCCATCCGCATCCGCTGTACGGCGGCACGATGGATAACAAGGTTACGCAAACCCTGGCGCGCGCCTTTGTCGCCCTCGGTTACGTGGTGGCGCGCATCAACTTCCGCGGTGTGGGCGCATCGGAAGGCGTACACGACCATGGCGTGGGCGAAACGGACGACATGCAATTGCTGTATGAACACATGCGCAGCCTGTACCCGGGCTTGCCCGTGGCCTTGTCCGGCTTTTCCTTCGGCACCTTCGTGCAATCGAAACTGCAGGAACGCCTGGCCGCCGCCGGAACGCCCGTCGAGCGCCTGGCGCTGATCGGTAGCGCAGCCGGCAAGTGGGCCATGGCCGACATTCCCGCCGACACGATTTTGATCCACGGCGAACTGGACGACACGATTCCCCTGTCCGCCGTCTTCGACTGGGCCCGTCCACAAGACATTCCCGTGATCGTGATCCCCGGCGCAGACCACTTTTTCCACCGCAAGCTCAATCACATCAAGAGCCTCGTGATTGCCCTGTGGCATGGTGACAAACCCGCAATCGCAGCAGATGATCATTGAAGTGTGGGCTTACTACCGTCTCCACGGCTATAATTGATCCGTTTTTTCCACGCGGCCATGTGAGCAGCAACAACATGGCCCCCAGCCTTCATCTTTTTCGCAGACCAGCCTCCATGAAAAAACTCTTAGCGGCACTGGCCTCCAGTGTACTTTTCCTATCCGCCGCCTTCGCGCAAACCGTTCCAGCCCCGACCATTGCCGCCAAGTCCTGGCTGTTGCTTGACGCCACCAGTGGCCAGATCATTGCTTCGCAAGATCCGGACGCCCGCATCGAGCCGGCGTCGTTGACCAAGATCATGACGGCTTACCTGACCTTTGCCGCCATCCGCGAAAAGAAACTGGCGCTGGACCAAAAAGTGAATGTCTCCGTGCGCGCCTGGAAAGTCGATTCGAGCAGCTCGAAGATGTTCATCGACCCGGCCACGCCCGTATCGATCGACGACTTGCTGCATGGCCTGATGATTCAATCGGGTAACGACGCCGCCGTGGCGCTGGCCGAAGCCGTTGCCGGCGATGAAGGCACCTTCGTAGTGCTGATGAACCGCGAAGCCCAGCGCATGGGCCTGAAAAACACGCGTTTTGCCAATCCGCATGGCTTGCCTAGCCCGGAAAACTATTCCACGGCGCAAGACCTGTCCGTGCTGGCCCAGCGCGTGATCGCCGACTATCCGGAATTCTACAAGATCGATTCCGTAAAAAGCTTTACCTACAACAAGATCACCCAGCCTAACCGCAACCGCCTGCTGTGGCTGGACCCAACCGTGGACGGCATGAAGACGGGCCACACGGAAGCGGCCGGCTATTGCATGATCGCTTCGGCCCGCCGTCCAGGCGGCACCGGCGAGCGCCGCCTGATCTCCGTGGTGCTGGGCACCACGTCCGACCAGTCGCGTACACAGGAAAGCCAGAAGCTGCTGAACTGGGGCTTCCAGAACTTCGATACGGTCAAGCTGTACTCGAAGGGCCAGGCCGTAGCCACGCCGGAAGTGTGGAAGGGCTCGAAAGGCACCGTGAAAATCGGTTTCGCCCGCGACGTGCTCGTCACCGTGCCAAAAGGCATGGCTGCCAAGATGAAACCTGTGCTGGAACGCAAGGACCCGCTGGTCGCGCCACTGGCTGAAAACGCCCCGGTCGGCAAGCTGAAAATGATGGTTGAGGACAAGGTCCTGCTGGAACTGCCTGTCGTGGCACTGGAAACCATCAACCAGGCCACGATCTTCGGCCGCGCCTGGGATTCGATGCGTCTCTGGATGAAATAAGTCATTCTCCAGCCCATGAAAAATGCCCGCAGGTTCTGCGGGCATTTTTTTCGTCCATTAACTGTACGCGATGCCCGTCGGCTTCAGGAGCAGGCTTGATGCGCTCAAAACGCAAGCCATACCGAGTGGGCGCCCGTGCAAGGCGAGCATGGGACAGCAGATGCGCTACCGGCGCTGGCGTAGCAGATGCAACTGAGCGGCCAGCTCGACCTTGCCCTGCAGGAGCGTTGCGGTCGCTTCATCCGCAGCATGCTATAGATTAGCTGGCTATAATCGTGGCGAGTCCTTCAACGCCACCATCAGAAAGTCAGCCCATGAGCCAAGTTTTTTCCCCCGCCAGCATGCAAGCACCGCGCAGCCGTTTAAGCAGCAACGGTCCCGAACTGTCGCGCATCGTCGCCGGCATGTGGCGCATCGGCGAGTGGAATATGTCGGCGCAGCAGCGCCTGGCCTTCATCGAGCAATGCCTGGACCTGGGCGTGTCGAGTTTCGACCACGCCGATATCTATGGCGATTACAGCGCCGAAGGCTTGTTTGGCGAGGCGCTGGCCCTGCAGCCAGGCTTGCGTGACAAAATGGAGCTGGTCAGCAAGTGCGGCATCAAGCTGCTCTCGCCGCATCGTCCCGGTCACGCCATCCAGCATTACGACACGAGCGCGGCCCACATCGCCAGTTCCGTGGAACACAGCTTGCGCCAGTTGCAGACGGACCGCCTGGACTTGCTGCTGATCCACCGTCCCGATCCGCTGATGGATTTCGACGAGATCGCCGGCGCGTTCACCCAGCTACGGCAGGCAGGCAAGGTGCTGCACTTTGGCGTGTCGAACTTCAGCCGCCACCAGTTCGAGTGCCTGCACCGGCGCTTCCCGCTGGTGACGAACCAGGTGGAATTTTCACCGCTGCACGTGGCGCCCCTGTTCGACGAAACCTTCGATGGCTTGCAGGACGTGGGAGTGGCGCCGATGATCTGGTCGCCGCTGGCCGGCGGGCGTTTGTTCCAGAGTGGCGATGCGAATGTGGAGAACTTGCGCAATGTCATCAAGCAGATCGCCGACCAGCTGCAGCGTCCGTTTGCCAGCGTGGTGTTTGCCTGGATCATGCAACTGCCATGCCGCCCCCTGCCGCTGACGGGCTCGGGCCGCATCGAAGCCGTGGGCGTGGCCGTGGAAGGCACGCAGTTCACGCTCAGCCGCAGCGACTGGTTCGCCATCCTGCGTGCCGCGCGCGGACACGAGGTTGCCTAAAATTTAGTCAATTTCATCGGGATCATTAAAGACTTGCGGCAACGCAATGCCGCGCCAGCCCAAGTACCACGCCAGGTTCAGGGCCAGGGTGGCGGCGATGTAGACGGCGAAGAACAGCGCGAAGAAGCTAGTCTTCAGCCACACCAGCAGGGCGATGGCGACGATCAGCACCAGCAGCGCGGCCAGGCTTTTCTTTTGCTTGGAGCTGGGGAAACGCAAGGTCGACACCATCAGGCTGCCCACGCCCACCAGCAGCAGCATCAGCAGATAGCTGTGCAGCATGGAATCGATGGGTGCCGGCCAGGCCACCACCACGGCCGCCACGCAGGCGGCACCGGCCGTGATCGGCATGCCGACAAAATACAGGGGGTCGGTACGCCCGACATTCACATTGAACCGCGCCAGGCGCATGGCCCCGCAGGCAACAAAGAAGAAGCTGGCCATGCCGCCAAAGCGCAGCAGCAGCGGGTCGTGCACGCCCATCTGCACAAAGCCATAGCAGTACAACAAGACGGCCGGGGCGCAGCCGAAATTCATCACGTCGGCGATCGAATCGAGCTGCACGCCAAACTGCGAACTGGTGTTTGTCAGGCGCGCCACATAGCCGTCGAGGGCATCAAACACGCCGGCCAGCACCAGCAGCGCCGCAGCCAGGCGGTAGGCATCCGCGTCGCCCACCGGGGCGTTATCGACGGAAATGACGATGCTGGCAAAGCCGCAGGCTATCGACAGCAAAGTCACCATGCTGGGCAAGGCGTATTTGGCGCGCTGCAGGCGCGACTTGGGCAAGGTGTTCAAATTATGGGCAATCAAAGTAGCGGGAATGAGGCAATGCAGCGGCAAACGCTGCGCTGCGCTCATTCTACCCTGCGCAGCCGCGGGAGCGTCCCCGCACGAGCGCGCGACATATCTTTTCATGGATGCTCTACGGCGTATCAAAATGCCTTAGAATCGTTTCACAGGGCAGCACGCCGGCCCCCACCTCTATCCGCCTACCTATACAGGAGTCAACTTGATTGTCTCGTCACTGCGTTGGAAACACTGGATACCCGCCCTGCTGAGCGCAGCCCTGTTGAGCGCCTGCGGCGGAGGCGATAGCGGCGGAAATACGTCACTGAGCACCTCGACCGCAGCCGGACAGCTGGTACAGGAGCCGGGCGCTCCCGCCCTCAGCAACAATATTGCCACCGATGGCTTCAACTGGTTCAACTACCGGCGCAGCCAGATCGGCCTGTCACCACTGGTGCGCAATGGCTTGATCGACAGCGCCGCCCAGGGCCATTCCAACTACCTCAATCTCAACAATACGGTGGCGCACGAGCAAGTGCAGGGCAAGCCAGGCTTTACCGGCGTCACACTGGGCAATCGCCTGGCCAAGGCTGGCTACGTCGTCACGTTGCTGCAGGGCGAAGTCATCGCTGGCGCGAGCAACACGTCCGGGTTTTATCTGGCCGAAGAACTGGTGACGGCCATCTATCACCGCTTCGTCATTTTCGAACCGCTCTTCCGGGAAGGCGGCGCGGGTGCGGCTGTCAGTGGCGCCGGTTACGCGTATTTCACCACCGACCTGGCAAGCAACCGCAACTATGGCGCCGGGCTGGCGGCGACGCAAATCGTCACCTATCCATTTGACCGGCAGCAAAAGGTGGCCGTCAGTTTTTCCAGCGATAACGAGGAGCCCGATCCCGTACCGAACCAGGATGTGGTCGGCTACCCGATCAGCGTGCACGCCAATTACGGCACGCCCGTCAGCGTGACGGCGTTCAGCGTGCGCCAGCGCGGTGCCGGCACGGACCTGGCGGTGCGCCAGCTCACGAGCGGCAGCGACGCGCATACACCGGTCTCGGCCGCATCCATCATTCCGCTGGCACCCTTGGCCGGGAACACCACCTATGACGTGAGTTTCATCGGCAAAGTCAATGGCGCGGACGTCACGTACAACTGGTCATTCAGCACGCGCTAGCCTGGCATCGCATGGCAAGCGGGCGCAGTGTTGAGCACGACAGGATGTAAAATAGCGGCTCCTGCTCTACTGACAGTGAATAGTTTTAGGGCTCTCTGCACACCAGGCATGCTGAAACCACACGCCACTTGCGATGATGATGCCGCCGTAGCGGCATCCGACATGGTTCGTATTCTCGACGTCGAGAACGGACTGGGTCGCATCATGGGCGACCGCATCCTGTATTTGAAAATCCTGCGCCGCTTCCTGCATGACCACGGCACCACGCCGTGCCAGATCCGCGCCGAATTCGACACCGGAAACTATGCCTCCGCGCGCCTGAAGGCGCATACCCTGAAAGGCGCCGCCGGCATGATCGGTGCGCGCCACGTGCACGGCCTGGCGACAAACCTGGAGTCGGCACTACGTGCCCAGGCGCCCGACCTGGCCCAGCAGATGCAGCAGCTGGAACTGGCGCAAGATCAATTGCTCGGTGCCGTCAGCAGCATGCTGGGCACGCCGGAGACAACCCACACGGCTGCGCAGGACGTGGCGCCCGACCCGGCCGCGCCCGCCATCCAGCTGCTGCTGGCGCGCCTTGCCAGCCATCTGCGTGAAGGCGATGGCGCGGCCATCGACATCCTGGAAAACTCGGCCAGCCTGCTGGCTGCCAGCCTGGGCGTGCACGTCTATCAGGAAGTGGCGGCCGCTGCGCATGAGTTCGACTTCGATGGCGCCCTGGCGGCGCTGCTGAGGCGCCGCTAGCCTCCACGCTCAAGGGTGACATTGCGCCTCTTCCGCGTAAGCCATGCCGCAATGCTTGCCGCAAAAGCGGCGCACGGCATCGAGCGGCTTGTCGCAGTACCAGCAAGCGCCTTTTGGCGGCAAGGTGGCGATCAATTCCGGCATGGCAGGCAGCGCCACCATCACCTCCCCCTCGCGTTCCACGACGTCCGGCTGTTTGCTGTCCATGGCGCTTCCTTTCCTGGCGGCACTTCAAGGCCGCTCAGCAAGATTACGTCAGCGCAGTTTGGACTTCATGATAATTCTCAACGGGGCAGATGCTAGCTAGACTTTCGGAAACTGCGCACCGCGTCATTGGCATTGTCGGCAATGACTTTTTGCAGCTTCGGCTGTCCCGCATACTTGGCAGACAGCCGTTTCCACTGTCGCTGCGCCTGGCCGCACGATTGCTCGATGGCTTGCGTGATCTCGCGTTGGCGCGCCTTGTCGTTATCATCCCATTCGCCGGCAAAGTGCTCGCACATCTGGGCGTTTTCGACGAATTGCGCCACGTCCTTCGGCAACTTTTCCTGCGCACCAGCCAGCAGGGGCAGACAACTGAACAGCAGAACCAGCAGCAGCTTCATCGAACCTCCTTATTTGCCGATGCAGAAACGGCTGAAGATCACGCCCAGCAAATCGTCAGGTGAAAACTCGCCCGTGATGCTCGACAGCTGCACCTGCGCCAGGCGCAGCTCTTCGGCAAACAAATCCAGCGACTGGTCATCCTGCGCCGCGTGCGCGGCAGCGATGTTCAAGTGCTTGCCGGCCGACTTGAGCGCGATCAAATGGCGTTCACGCGCCAGATACAGCGATTCGCCCGTCTGCTGCCAGCCGGCGATGCGCAGCAGCTCGGCGCGCAGCAAGTCGATACCGATGTGTTCGTGTGCCGACAGATACACGTGCGTGGCATCCGGCAAGGCATCGACGCTGGGCTTGTGGCCGGACAGGTCAATCTTGTTCCACACGCGCACCACGGGCACGCCTTCTGGGAAGGCGGCGACGATGGTTTCATCTGCCTGGGTGGGGCCGTGATCTGCGTCCAGCAGGTGCAAAATCACGTCGGCCTTGCCGATCTCGCCCCAGGTGCGCTCGATGCCGATGCGCTCGACGGCGTCGATGGTGTCGCCCGCGCTGCGGATGCCGGCCGTGTCGATGATGTTGAGCGGAATGCCTTCGATCTGGATGGTTTCGCTGACCTTGTCGCGCGTGGTGCCGGCAATCGGCGTCACAATCGCCACGTCGGCGCCCGCCAGCGCGTTCAACAGCGATGACTTGCCCACGTTGGGCTGGCCCGCCAGCACGACATTGAGACCTTCGCGCAGTAGCGCGCCCTGCGCCGCCTGCGCAAACACTTTATTCAGCGCTTCGATGACGGCTTTCAACTGACCGCGCGCATTCGATTTTTCCAGGAAATCGATCTCTTCTTCCGGGAAATCCAGGGTCGCCTCGACCAGCATGCGCAAGCCCGTCACCTGTTCCACCAGCGCGTGTATCGTATTCGAGAATGCGCCCGACAGCGATTGCGAGGCGGACTTGGCGGCCGCTTCCGTGGAAGCGTCGATCAGATCGGCCACGGCTTCGGCTTGCGCCAGATCAAGCTTGTCATTCAAAAAGGCGCGGCGCGTGAATTCGCCGGGTTCGGCCAGGCGCAAGCCGTTGTCCCGGCCCGCCTCCAGCACGCGCGCCAGCAGCAGCTGCAACACGATTGGGCCGCCATGGCCCTGCAATTCCAGCACATCTTCGCCCGTGTAGGAGTGCGGGCCCTTGAAGTGGATGGCGATGCCCTGGTCAATGATGCTGCCGTCGCTTTCCGTAAATGGCAGGTAGGTGGCATGGCGCGGTTTCAGTTGCTGCGCGCCGAACAGGGCCGTCATCAAAGGAGCGAGGTTTTTGCCGGAGGCGCGTACCACGCCGATGCCGCCGCGTCCTGGTGCGGTGGCGATGGCGGCGATAGGGGAAGAGTCAAGTTTCATGGGGATATTGTAGATTATTCGGGGAAGCTGTACGCAAAGGAATAATGGCGAAGCGACGACGCTTGTGGCGCCGATTCCTCAGCGGAGGGCTGGGGTCTGACCCAAAGGGTCTGACCCCAAAAAAAAGCCCGCGCGAGGCGGGCTTTCTGTTCGCTGGCCGGAATTACTTGGCGGCAGGCGCGTATTTCTTGGTGATCACCCATTGCTGGCCAATCGACAGGACGTTGTTGACGACCCAGTAGAGTACCAAGCCCGACGGGAAGAAGAAGAACATCACCGAGAATGCCAGTGGCATGAACAACATCATCTTCGCTTGCATCGGATCGGCCGGGGCCGGGTTCAGCTTGGTCGTGATGAACATCGAGATCGCGTACAGCACGGGCAGGATGCACCATGGGTCATGCTGGGCCAGGTCGGTGATCCAGCCGATCCATGGCGCGCCGCGGATTTCCACGGACGCGTTCAGTACCCAGTACAGAGCGATAAAGACGGGCATCTGGATCAGGATCGGCAGGCAGCCGCCCAGCGGATTGATTTTTTCCGTCTTGTACAGCTCCATCGTGGCCTGGTTCATCTTTTGCGGATCGCCTTTGAAGCGTTCGCGGATGGCTTGCATCTTCGGCGTGACCAGTTTCATCTTCGCCATGCTGCGATAGCCGGCAGCCGACAGCGGGAAGAACAGCAGCTTGATCAGGATCGTGAAGGCGATGATGGTCCAGCCCCAGTTGCCCAGCACGCTGTGGATCTGTTCCATGACCCAGAACATCGGCTTGGCGATGATGGTCAGCCAGCCGTAATCCTTGACCAGCTCCAGGCCAGGCGAGACGTTTTCCAGCAGGTGCGCGATTTGCGGACCCGAGTACAGCTTGCTGTCCATGCTGGCCGAAGCGCCTGGCGCCAGGGTAGGCAGGGGCAGCACGTTGCCGATGGCGTACAGGTTGGGGCCGACCTTCTTCGTGAAGATGTCGCGCTTGGCGTTCTCAGGCGGAACGAAAGCGGACACGAAGAAGTGTTGCGAAATCGCAAACCAGCCGCCAGTCGCCGTGGCCGGATGCAGGCCCTTCATGGCATTGTCGTTGCCCTTCTTCTCGTCTTCCACGGCCGCTTTTTCGATTTTCTCGAACGTCAGCTTCTGGTACTTGTCTTGCGGCGTGTACAGGGTCGGACCCGTGAAGCTGCTGTTGAAGAACGAGTCACCGACCGGCTTGTTGCCGTCATGCGTCAGTTGCAGATACAGCTGCGGCGTGACAGGTGCCGCGCCCACGTTGGACACGTCGTGGCGCACGTCGATGACGTAGTCGCCGCGCTTGAAGGTAAACGTCTTGGTCAGCTTGACGCCGCCTTCGACCGCTTCCATTACCAGTTGCACTTGCTTGCCGTCACCGATGGTGCGCACGCCAGGCTGCACGGTGAAACCGCTCGCATGGGTAGGGAAAGGACCGCCGACCAGGCCCGATTGCGCCAGGTAGGTATGGTTCGCGCCTTCGTCGAACAGCACTTCGTTTTGCTTGCCGTCATCGGGCTGGCACCATTTGAACAGGCCGAAGCAGCCGCCAAACCAGCCCGGATTGCCCGCGCCCTTGAATTTCAGCAATTCCAGACGCTTGACCTGGCCGCCCAGGGTGTCGATGTCGACCTTGATGACGTCGGTGGTGATGCTAATCACTTCGCGCTTGAACGCGGCGGGATCGACAGCCTCACCCGACAGGGCAGGCACGCCTGCGGCAGCCGATGCAGCCAGGGCATCCGTCTTGGCAGGGGTCGCAGGCGCCTTGGCGGTTTGTTCCGTGTTCGCGGAGAACATCGACGGCTTGCCGTTCGAGATCATCCATTCGTTCCAGAGAATTACCAGCGAGACGGAAAACACGATCCACAGGATGGTACGTTTATTGATATCCATTAGGGTATTTGTCAGGAGTGGTTGCAACCGCAAGCGGTCGTTGAAGATTGTTTGCAATCGGCCGGCGGCACCGGGTCGACGCCCCCATCATTCCAGGGGTGGCAACGGCACAGGCGCTTGGCAGCCAGCAGGCTGCCCTTGGCCGTACCGTGCACGCGCAGCGCTTCCATCGCGTAATGCGAACAACTTGGATAGAAACGGCAATTCTGTCCCAGCATGGGGCTGATCAGCAACTGATAAGCGCGCAGCAGGAACAGCAGCAGGGTTTTCATGGCGCGGATGGTGGTGGCGCAGCAACAGAACGGGCCTGGGCGGCGATTTGCGCCGCAAACAGGCGGCTCAATTCCTCACGCAGCTCGGCTTTGAGCTGGCTCGTGGTGGCCGGGCCATCCTTGCTGTTGACGGCGCGCGACAAACGCACCACGCAGTCGACTGGCGGCATCGCGCTGTTGCGAAACAGCTCGCGCGTGACGCGTTTGATCGTGTTGCGGGTCGCCGCGCGTGGTGCGAAACGCTTCGCCACAACGACGCCCAGCCGCGCATGCGGCAATTGATTGTGTCGGGTGTACAGCACAAAATGCGCTGTTTTTTGCGAAGGGCGCAAACGAAAAACGGATGAAAATTCATCCGTTTTAACGATACGCCGAAAGCGCGCGAAGTCGTGTGAACCTTCGCGTTGATTGCCGACTGGAGTACAGCTAGCCACGCGATCAGCTGTCAACGACAAGCCTAGACGGCCAGACGTTTGCGGCCCTTTGCGCGACGTGCGTTGAGCACATCACGGCCACCACGGGTAGCCATACGAGCGCGGAAGCCGTGCGTACGCTTGCGGCGAACGACGGAAGGTTGGTAAGTACGTTTCATGTTGGTCTCGCTAAAAACAAAAAAAATGCAAAATCGGGTCTGACGTCCCGTCAGTTTTTGGTGCCAATGACAATCGCGCACTTATGCCAAGGCACAAGCTGGCCAATCTCATCGCCCGCTTGAACGCGCACCAAATCTACTACGCGGAGCGATTTGCGGCCTCCGGTGCTCACTGTGCCTTCGCACAGTTGCGCGCCTCAGCCACAACTCATCACCGCTCGCTACGATTTGGTACTGCGTCGTTAATCCACGCTTAGTCCATATTGTCGTTCCAAATGAATAAACACGGAATACGGGCGGGGAACCCTGAATTATTCAGCATATGCCCCCCTCTTGTCAAGGATTGCCGTGATCGCCCGAAAATTTACGCGCCGCGCCCCATCTTCCGGCAAGGCCCCGCCACAGGCCGCGCCAGCACTGCCTGAGACGGGATAACCGGGGGATAAGTCGCCTCTTATGCACACGGCGCCCCACCCCGCCACAGAAAAATAACAGCCGTGCCTGTGGATAACTTTGGCAGTCGGGAGTAGAATAGCGCGTTACGTGTGGCGAGCCCTCGCGCGACGCCGGCCTTGCAACACGGTGAACGCAGGGCAGAATCGATACGCCCTCCCACACCTTTTCACATAGACATACATGGATAATTTCTGGCAGGCCTGTTCCGCGCAGTTGGAACTGGAGCTGACACCGCAACAATTCAGTGCGTGGATCAAACCGCTTATCCCTCTCGATTACGAAGAGGGCAAGCTGCGCATTGCTGCGCCCAATCGCTTCAAGCTCGATTGGGTCAAGACCCAGTTCGCCAGCCGCATCACTGCGCTGGCCATACAGTACTTCGAAGCGCCCACGGAAGTGCAGTTCGTGCTCGACCCGCGCCTGGCCCTGCCGAAGAAGCCCGTCACCGCCAGCACTCCGGCCAGCGATCCGAATGGCGGCGCGCCCAGCGCGCGCGCCGCGGAGCCGCAGCCCAGCGTGCCGGAACTGAGCATCGGCGCGGCGCCGCGCCGCGAGCAGAGCCGCATCAACACCGACCTGACCTTCGACAGCTTCGTGACCGGCAAGGCCAACCAGCTGGCGCGCGCCGCCGCCATCCAGGTGGCGAACAATCCGGGCGTGTCCTATAACCCGCTGTTCTTCTACGGCGGCGTCGGTCTGGGTAAAACCCACTTGATCCACGCTATCGGCAACCAGGTGATGGCCGACAATCCTGGCGCGAAGATACGCTACATCCACGCGGAACAGTACGTTCGCGACGTAGTGACCGCTTACCAGCGCAAGGGTTTCGACGACTTCAAGCACTACTATCACTCGCTCGACATGCTGCTGATCGATGATATTCAATTCTTTGGCGGCAAGAGCCGCACGCAGGAAGAGTTTTTCTATGCGTTCGAGGCATTAATTGCCGCAAAGAAACAGATCATCATCACCTCGGATACCTATCCGAAGGAAATCACGGGCATGGACGATCGCCTGATCTCGCGCTTCGACTCGGGCCTGACGGTGGCTATCGAACCGCCGGAACTGGAAATGCGCGTGGCGATTTTGCTGAAAAAAGCCAAGCAGGAAGGCGTGACCTTCTCCGACGACGTGGCCTTCTTTGTCGCCAAGCACCTGCGCTCGAACGTGCGCGAGCTCGAAGGCGCGCTGCGCAAAATTCTTGCGTACTCGCGTTTCCATGGCAAGGACATCACGATCGATATCGTCAAGGAAGCCCTGAAGGACTTGCTGTCGGTGCAGAACCGCCAGATTTCCGTGGAAAACATCCAGAAAACAGTGGCCGACTTCTTCAATATCAAGGTCGCCGACATGTATTCGAAGCGCCGGCCCGCAAATATCGCCCGGCCGCGCCAGATCGCCATGTACCTGGCCAAGGAATTGACACAGAAGAGCCTGCCGGAAATCGGCGAACTGTTCGGCGGCCGCGACCACACCACGGTGCTGCATGCCGTGCGCAAGATCGCGCTGGACCGCACCAAAAACCCGGAATGCAACCACGAATTGCATGTGCTGGAGCAAACGTTGAAGGGCTAAGCACCATTTGGCAAGACTGGCTCAAAACGTGCTTTACCCTTATTATCTGGGAGGGCACCGCAGCCGGTCTGTCGGGGCTCCTTATGGCAACAATTGTTAAATTAATACGTTAAACGTCGTACTGTTCAACCTATACATTGAGGATAAATATGCAATTGGTCAAAACCACCCGAGATACCCTTCTCCGGCCACTGCAGATCGTGAGCGGTATTGTCGAGCGTCGGCACACTATGCCGATTCTGGCCAATATCCTCATCCGCAAAGACGGTGAAAATGTCTCCTTCCTGTCGACCGACACCGAAGTGCAGATCACCACGCACGCGGAAATCGGTTCCGGTGCGGACGTTACCGGCACCACTGTGGCCGCGCGCAAGCTGCTGGACATTTTGCGCGCCCTGCCCGAATCGGGCGACGTCACGATGACCCTGCTGAACAAGCGCCTGACCGTGCAAACGGGCAAGTCGCGCTTCGCCCTGCAAACCCTGGCGGCGGAAGAGTTTCCAACCGTGCAACAGGCGGAAAGCTATAACGCCTCCGTCACCCTGCCCCAGAAAACGCTGAAGCACCTGTTCAATATGGTGCATTTCTCGATGGCGCAGCAAGACATCCGCTATTACCTGAACGGCTTGCTGCTGGTTCTGGATGGCAATAATGTCATCGCCGTCGCCACCGATGGCCACCGCCTGGCGTTTTGCCAGGTCGCCACCGAGCAGACGTTTGCGCGCCAGGAAGTGATTATTCCGCGCAAGACCATCATCGAACTGCAGCGCCTGCTGGAAGAGAACGATGAGCCGGTGCAGCTGGACATCGCCGCCAACCAGGTGAAACTGACCTTTGCCGACATCGAGCTGATCTCGAAGCTGGTGGAAGGCAAGTTCCCCGACTACACGCGCGTGATTCCAAAAGGCTACAAAAACGACTTCACCATCGGCCGCGATGAACTGCTGCGTTCGCTGCAGCGTGCCGCCATCATGACCAGCGACAAGTTCAAGGGCGTGCGCTGCATCATCACCCCGGGCAGCATGAAGATCAGCTCGACCAATGCGGACCAGGAAGAAGCCGTCGAAGAGCTGGAAATCGACTACGGCGGCGACTCCGTCGACATCGGCTTCAACGTGACGTACCTGCTGGACGTGTTGAACAACCTGAAATGCGAATACGTCAACATCGCGCTGGGCGACTCGAACTCGTCCGCCCTGATCTCCATCCCGGACAATGCCGACTTCAAGTATGTCGTCATGCCGATGCGGATCTAAAGACCACAGCCGTGACGTAGGTCGGATTAGCGCAGCGTAATCCGACATGCTGAATCGCCGTCTGTCGGGTTACGCCGTTCCGGCTAACCCGACCTACGGTCATCAGCCAGCAGCCCCGAATCAATCAGCAATCGTTATTTGAGAAAGCAGTCCATGTCCGAGAATCCACAAGACACCCCGATCCAGGCCAAAACGGAAGAATACGGCGCCTCCTCCATCCAGATCCTGGAAGGCCTGGAAGCCGTGCGCAAACGCCCGGGCATGTACATTGGCGACACCTCGGACGGCACCGGCTTGCACCATCTGGTATTCGAAGTGCTGGACAACTCCATCGATGAATCGCTGGCCGGCCACTGCACGGATATCCACGTCACCATCCACAGCGACAATTCGATCTCGATCACCGACAATGGCCGCGGCGTGCCGACCGGCCTGAAAATGGACGACAAGCACGATCCGAAGCGTTCGGCGGCGGAAATCGTCATGACCGAGCTGCACGCGGGCGGCAAGTTCGACCAGAACTCGTACAAAGTCTCGGGCGGCTTGCACGGCGTGGGCGTATCTTGCGTCAATGGCCTGTCGAAACTGCTGAAACTGACCATCCGCCGCGATGGCAAAGTACATCACATGGAATTCGTGCGCGGCGTGCCGCAAGACCGCCAGATCGTCATGGTGGGCGACATCGCCACCTCGCCGATCAAGGTCATCGGCGAAACGGACAAGCGCGGCACCGACGTGCATTTCTGGGCCGACGAAGAGATTTTCACGCACGTGGAATTCCACTATGAAATCCTGGCCAAGCGCATCCGCGAACTGTCCTTCCTGAACAATGGCGTCAAGATCAAATTGTCCGACCAGCGCACGGGCAAGGAAGAAATCTTCGCCTTCGAAGGCGGCACGCGCGGTTTCGTCGAGTACATCAACAAGGCCAAATCGGTCTTGCACCCGACCATTTTCCAGGCCACGGGCGAGCGTTTGTCGGACCAGGGCACGAACATTTCGGTCGACGTATCGATGCAGTGGAACGATGCCTACAACGAACAAGTGCTGTGCTTCACGAATAACATCCCGCAACGCGACGGCGGTACCCACCTGACGGGCTTGCGCGCGGCAATGACGCGCGTGATCAACAAATACATCGATGAACACGAGTTCGCCAAAAAGGCGAAAGTGGAAATCAGCGGCGACGACATGCGCGAAGGCCTGACCTGCGTCTTGTCCGTGAAAGTACCGGAACCGAAATTCTCGTCGCAGACGAAAGACAAGCTGGTATCGAGCGAAGTGCGCGGCCCCGTCGAAGAAATCGTCGCCAAGACCCTGGCCGACTACCTGCAAGAAAAACCGAACGACGCCAAGATCATTTGCGGCAAGATCGTCGAAGCAGCGCGCGCCCGCGAAGCGGCCCGCAAGGCCCGCGACTTGACGCGCCGCAAAGGCATCATGGACGGCCTGGGCCTGTCGGCCAAGCTGGCCGACTGCCAGGAAAAAGACCCGGCCCTGTGCGAACTGTACATCGTCGAGGGTGACTCGGCAGGTGGCTCGGCAAAACAAGGGCGCGACCGCAAGTTCCAGGCCATCTTGCCACTGCGCGGTAAAGTGCTGAACGTGGAAAAAGCCCGTTTTGAGAAAATGCTGTCGTCCGAGCAGATCACCACCCTGATCGCTACCCTGGGTACCTCGATCGGACCGGACGAATTCAACGTCGAAAAACTGCGCTACCACCGCATCATCATCATGACCGATGCGGACGTCGACGGCGCCCACATCCGTACCCTGCTGCTGACCCTGTTCTACCGCCAGATGCCGCAACTGGTCGAACGCGGCCACATCTACATCGCGCAACCGCCGCTGTACAAAGTGAAATCGGGCCGCGACGAGCGCTATCTGAAAGATGACGCCGAAGAAGCAAGCTACATGATGACGGTGGCGCTGAACACGGCCGTGCTGGTGCCGCGCACTGGCGCGGATGGCATTTCCGGCGAGACGCTGACGGAACTGGTGCGCAAGTTCAACCTGTCGAACACCATCATGACGCGTCTGACGCGCGTCATCGACCGTGCCGCCCTGACGGCCATCATGACGGGCGTGCAGCTGGACCTGTCGACCCTGGACCTGGCGGAAACTTCCGCACTGGCCCTGCAGACGGCCATCAACGATAGCGCAGTGAAAGTGCACGTGCGTTCCGACGACTTGTCGGAAAAACACATGCTGCGCATCGAGCGCATGCACCACGGCAACGTCAAAGTCAGCGCCATCGACGCCGACTTCGTGCAAGGCCCGGACTACGCCGTACTGAGCAGCGGCGCCGCCACCTTCGAAGGCTTGATCGGCGAAGGCGCTTTTGTCCGCCGCGGCGAAGGCGAGCGCATGAAGGAAATCGCCGTGGTCGACTTCCACCAAGCCATGCAATGGCTGCGCGACGAAGCCGAACGCACCGTCTCGAAACAGCGCTACAAGGGTCTGGGCGAGATGAATCCGGATCAGCTGTGGGAAACCACGATGGACCCAACCGTGCGCCGCTTGTTGAAAGTGCAGATCGAAGACGCGATTGCTGCGGATCAGATCTTCACGACCTTGATGGGCGACGACGTGGAACCACGCCGCGCCTTCATCGAAAACAACGCGCTGCGCGCGGGCAATATTGACGTGTAAGCTGTCGGGTGACACAGAAAGTGAAAACCGTGCCAGGTAAGTGAAAAAGCCAAGTCACGGATAGTGAGAAAAAGCCAACTGATCCAAGTTGGCTTTTTTTTGCGATATCCGATTCTGCCGACGACGACCGTTCTTCGGTATTATCTAAGCAACAATTCCCATTTGAGCAAGAAAACCGTGTAGGAGTGCTATGGCTGGCGGACATGCAACAGCAGCAGGCGTGATGTTCCAACTCAATGTCGCTTCGTGGCTCGGGGTTCACGCGCTTTGCGAAAAACCAATACCTCAGTTGTCGGGCCTTCAGAATAGTTCGCCCCAATCGCTACATCTAGAATCGGAGGCACCAGTTGACGACCTCCGAATTACAACGGTGGCAGGCGGCAATATCTTCTTCAATGTGAAGACAACTGTATCGCTCAGTTCATTGTTAAGGTCCCCATTGGGATCCGTTGTGGATCAATTCGTACGCCAACTCCTAGCGTGCCGCCAAGGGGATGGCAATTTGGGTTGGGATCGACCACTTGACCAATCCAAAGACTGCCTCGTTCTCGCAGTCAGTTCCGCCAGAACACTTGGATTTGTAGACGCGACAAGGCCAATACTTGAGCGTATACGAAATAAAAAATCAATTCTTCCAATTGATCAGATCGCTACAACTCAAAAACAGAAGGTCGCCTACGAGGCATGGATTGATCTGGTTCAACAATGTTGGGCTCGCCATACCGGTATTGCACCCACTGATGGCGAAGTCTGCGATTTGCTCTCATGTGTTCGGTTAATCCAACTGGATTTTGACGGCGCCACTGCAACCGAAATTAGTAGTCTCTTAACAGCCACAGTAGTCGAAAATCCTAACGATGCGTCAGCCGCTTGGAACGTAATCGTGAGCGAATGCGCGCGCCTCGCGCAGCTACGCAGCGGGGCAGATTCGCAGAAATTTAGGGACTGCTTACGTACTGAGGGAATATCGCTAAAAGAAAAGCCTGCATTCGCGTGCGATATTGAGCGCCTAAAACAGATCACGAAACGAACGCTTGAAACACTTTCACGATATTCGCGGCTCTCTGTTCCAACGGAAAGCGGGACGATAAGAGTCGAGATTGATAGAAACTGCGTGCAAGAGATTGTGATGTCTGCCACTACGAGTTCTTTCCTGCTCGTTGGGGCACCTGGAGCAGGGAAATCCGGCGCGATCTACTCCGTTGCGAACTCTCTGATCAAATTGGGACACCCTGTGGTCGTGCTGGCTGTTGATGAGTGGTCCGCCACATCAAGAGAGGCGTTGCGGCAGGAACTTGAGCTGAAATATCCGCTAAGCGAAGTGCTTGACGCATGGAACGGAAAGAAGTCAGGAATTCTAATTATCGATGCACTTGATGCAAGTAGGGGCAACTCTTCAGACGAAGTGTTTTTCGAAGTTATTGCATCAATTCTTGATCGCACAAGCGGATGGAATGTCCTCGCATCAATTAGGAAGTTCGACCTTCGATATGGAGTCAAGTATCAAGACCTCTTCCGTGGCTCACCCGCTTCAAACCTGTTCAGAGACGTAAATTTTTCCAACGTAAGGCATTTCGATATTCCCCGCCTAAGCGAACAAGAACTGGCGCAGGTTTGGGATAAATCCCCGCGAATGGCGGTCGCTTTTGATTCGGGAACTATAGCGTTCCGCGACCTGCTCACATCCCCCTTCAACTTATTTCTCTTATCGACTGTTCTTCCCCCAACTGGGGACTCACGCGAACTACGGAGTATCGGCACCCAAGTCGAATTATTGGAAAGATATTGGGCTTATAGAGTTGAGAGTCCTGCTGACAATCACCGCATCAATCGTGTACGTTTATTGCGATCAGCAACCGAAGTCATGGTCAAGAAGCGGCAACTTTTTGTGAAAGGCTTCGATCTGGCCGGGCATGATGGTAGTCACCTCGAACAGCTGATGCAAAGCGGAATTTTGCTCGACCACCACTCGCAGGGCCGCATCTCGTTTTCCCATCACATGTTATTTGACTACGCTGTAGCCAGGACGATCATGATGGACGATGATGATAATGCATTGATTGAACGGCTGGCCCTTTCCGACGATCAGGCGTTATTGCTTGCCCCCGCCGCAATGATAGCCCTTCGAATAGTGTGGGGAGAACAGTTAAATAGGCATCCCTACTGGGAATTGGCTCTAGGTGTAGCGGCGCAGGAATCGGCGGGTTCGTTTTCCCGCATGCTTCCCGCGAGGGTCGCTGCCGAGCTCATCGCCCTTCCAGATGATATCTCTCCGTTAACCGAAGCTATCTCTATAAATTACGTGCGCAAAGGTGCTGCGCTGTTTCTTGTACGGCACGTATTTGGAACCTTGCTCGCAAACGTAATTCTAGACCGGCCAATGTGGGGAAACGACGCTGACCCATGGTGCGGCATTGTTAGAAAACTCTGCGAGACGGATATGGCAAGCCTAGTTTGGCCAATGAAGGCAGTAATCGGGCATTGGACCGATACTCCGGCCGCACTTAGCTCGCAGCAGAGGAAGGACTTAGGGGCGGCCGCTCGCCTACTATTGAGAAGCGCTACGCGAGATTGGAAAAATCAAAGTACCTATGACCAAGGCGCTGTCGTCAGTGGTATTCAAGCGATTGTTCGAACCTTCGACACAGAAAATTCTGAGTCTGAAGCAGCATTGGAAGCGCTATTGGAGCCAGACCGCGTCGCCGTTTATGGACACATTGAGCTATTCCGTTTCGCGATTGAAACCAAGCATTTAATTGCATCGGCGCCTCAACTTGTCCGTAAGTTGTATTTAGCAGCGTACTGTGCCCCCCTCCCTTCGCGAGAGGAAATTTCTCACATCGGGTCGAGTAAGATTCTTTCGCTTACTTCAAATAAACGGCAGGACATTGAAGGCGTGCAATATCAGCTAGAAGGTCATCTTGGCGAGTACCTGCAGACTGCTCCGGCGATTGCGATTAAGACCATCATTGACATTCTTGACTACCGCATTCCGACAGAGCATCGGATAAAGGATGAAACTCCAATTGAGACCTTTGAATTTCTGAACTGCACTGCACAGTTTAGAGAGGACCTATCGGCAATCTGGTGGACGCCATCCGGATCACACAATCGTGGCGAAGAAAAGCTACTTGATGTCGTTTTGCGAACTCTCTTGGAATTAGACGAAGTCGGCAGCACGAGCGCGGTTGAGAGCATTATCATAAATGTAGTGCAGTTCAATGTGTGGGCATCGCTGTGGTCCGTATTGCTCATTGCAGGACAATCCCGGCCTGCGACAATTGGTAGGTCCGTGCTCCCCCTTCTATGGGTCCCCTCTGTACTAGCTGCCCACTCCACGGCGTACCCTGCCGGGGAACTATTGCGCATTCTTGCTCCTCGCTTGGAGCGACAGGAGCAAGGGCAAATTGAGACCGCCATTTGGCAGATTGAGAGTGAGCATCAAAGAGATGTCCTGATCGGCTGTTTATCACGCGATAACGTCACACTTGCCAAAACAAATTCTCGTCTGGTGCAACTCGAGACGGAAGGGAATTTGATAGAAAACCGACCACCGTTCAGTCTCGAAAGCGGTTGGAGTGGCGATGAAAACTGGTGGTATCGGGAAGGTGGTATCGATATCTCAAAGGAACCCTTTGCATCAATTCACAACGCAGTTGAAGCCGTAAAGGTGCTCGCATCATCTAATGAACAATCGGCCGGCCCCAATGACGCGTGGATTAAGAATTGGCCAACTGTTCTCGCGTTGCATGAGGTTCTACTAAGAAATGATTCGATTCCTGAGCGTCTAGAGCAGCAAGCATGGGATCAACTCGCGGAAGCCGCAGAAAAAGCCGCGTTGAGCTGTAAAAGCGCCTCTGAGTTGGAGAAATTTCAGAGTTTGCATGCGATAGTCCGCTCAGCATCGAACCATAAATTCCCGCCCACTCCTCAACACGATCCGGCGCGAGAACATGAGTTCGCAAAACATCCATCCTGGGGTCGTCCGGCTCCTAGAATTGAAGCTGCGGCTGCTACTATGGCCCTAGCACGTGCGCATGGAGAGCCGTCACCAACGTACCGTGCCGATATTCTCCGTCTGATACGTGACCCGGCTGTAGAAATCAGACACACAATCGCATCGCGTCTGAACATGCTGTGTGAAGCGGACCCAGAATTAATGCAGACACTTATAGACGTGGTGTTTGATGAGGAGAACAATCTAGGCATCCTTAGTTTCTTTCTTGGAGCTTTACACCGAGTCATTGGACGTGTGGACGCAGGTACGGCGGCGAAGCTTCTATCGTTAGATAGCAGGATTTCTTCGGATGAAGAAGAAGATCAACGAGATCTTCGTAGGCAACTTGTGACATCTATTGTTCGACTATGGATGGTCAACGATCTCACCGAAGCTAGTAGTCGAATCGAAGAGTGGATTGGCAGCCCTTCGATCTTTTCTTCGCATATACAGACAATGCTCAGTTCTCTTCGAGATACACTCTTGATGGGGAAAATTGATGCCCCCGAGAGCCGTGACAGCACGATTAGGACACGAGCAATCCAAATTTTTAGCCGGAGTGTGACGAAAGCTGCCGAAGAGTTTAAACGGCTGGCACTTGTTCGCGAAAGAACTACCTTAGAACAAAAGCATCTAGAAAATACGTTTCGTGTCCTGGATACTGCCACACACGAAATCTACTTTGGCTCCGGTGCTTACGAACGGGGCAAAGGACACCAAAGCATAGGTGAGCCAGATTCCGATTTATTGCAAATCAGGCGCAGATTCCTAAGCGAGATAAATAGCACGCTAGAGTGCCTCGCTGATGTGCCATACCCATCTATTACCCACTACCTTCTAGAAACGTTAGAGGCTTTCATTCCAGAGGCCCCTCAGCAGTGTCTCTCCTTGATGATACGGAGTGTTCACAATGGAGGTGCAAATGGCGGCTACCAATTGGAAAGCATGGGTGCAGATTTGCTCGTTCGCCTCGTTCGCAGGTTCCTCGCCGACTATGCTCCCATGATTTCGGGCCGCGAAGAATTCAGAACTGGACTAGTCAAGGCGCTGGATTATTTCGCAGAAGCTGGTTGGCCAGAAGCGCGCCAGCTCGTCTACCAGCTGCCGGAGATGCTGAGGTGAGTACCGGTCGATTCTTTGAATTCAGGCGGCAAATCGCCAATCTAAAGACGAATTACGAGACGATCCACTTGCCGGAGATTGAACGGGCTACGGCGGCAGTGCAAAAAAAATCGGCGGATGCATTGAAAGGGCAAGGGCGAGCGATTGTACGTGAAGCGCAGGTGCGTCAGTACCTGCTAGATCCAACGCTAACTTTCCTTGGATGGGATCTCGCAAATCCAAGTGCCATATTGGTTGAAGATGCTGTTGACGCGGCCAAAGACGGCGAACATCGTCGCTTCATGGATTATCATGGCAGAGAGATAAAGCCCAGCGGCGTCGATAGCTCGCTATTAATTGTTGAGGCAAAGCGCCCCAGTGTTCTACTACCAGGCCCATCGATCACCTCCTCTGAAAATTTGGCCCTTGAAATAGTAAACGCTTTTGCGGCTATCCGATCAGGTAAGTCAAGGTGCAAGCATTTCACCGCAGATTGGTTCGATAGACTAAACACATTAGCCGACTATGCCGCTCGAGCAAAACAGCTTAGTGGCGACGCTCCCAGCAGGGTCGTCATTACGAATGGCGAATGGTTCATCGTTTTCTTGAATCCTGAAAGCGCACTCATAGGCAAAAGCCCTTCAGCGGACGAAGTCCTTGTATTCCAGAATTTGGGCGAGGTCGGTGAGCGGGCGAATGAATTCTGCGAGTCTCTAGAGTATGCCAGTCTGAGCGCTAAAGTCCCGACACAGCATCCGGCGAATTTGCAGAAATTTGTGTCTATAGGAGAAGATGTAAGAGCCGCCCTCGCCGTTGAACTTAGCTTCAATGTCATCGGGAACATTCAACCTTCGATGGCCGTGCGTGTCTACGCTCGCGTGAGAACCATGAAGGGAGTGTGGCTCAATTTTTGCAAGGATTACGAACCACCTTACGAGATCATGCCAGGAAAACAGGAGGCGTTTATCGAGCGCATAGGCCTTCTGCAAGAATTTGCAAACGACATAATTGCCGAACTACGAAAACATGCCAATGTAATTGTTATGACCCCAACTGAAGCTGAGGCCATAGCGGCAGATGATGGCGTGGTTTCCGGATGGCATTCATCGCCACTAAGTTCGAGCCCGTCGCCAGAACTTCATTATTTGACCTTAGGTGACGGGGCATTCTACGTTACAAGTCGCGACGACTTCGATGACTGTAGCTTCCACTCGTTTGGCCCCTGCTTGAACGCTGGAAGTGCAGCTACAACTCTACCCATCATTCGGCAGAGCCGGATGCCCCCAGTTTATTTTCCATCGGGATCAAAAATGCATTGCGCACACAAGAGTGTCCACGCGGGCCGCGAAGGCAAATGCATTTTGAAATCATTCGAGACGCATATGTGCTGTCAACGCTGCATCTATCTAACGAGGTGCTGGCCGACTGGAACAGATGCGCTGCCGTGCTCGAAGGAATAAGAGGAGAGCACTGCCCTGTCCCGCTCCGCGAGAGTCGGGGGAAGAAAATTTCGGAAGACAATTTCTTGCCGCATGCCATCAAATCAAAAAATAGTGTGGCGCCGCAGTAGGTCGGCAGCCTCAAAAAAGGGGCCCTGGAACGAAATTTTATTGGTTGCTTTTCCGTGATAAATGTAGGAAAGCAAACGGTTAATTTCGAGGTCTCTCATAGGAGACTTCAATACCAAAGTGGTATGCTTTGGAAACCAAAATAACCTATTTTATTCAATGACTTACACACTCCACCAGGATTGACAGGCCGGCACTTTTTACATGCGCTTGGACACATGTGAATTGCAAGATTCAGTAAACATGAGCCCTTTTTCTCACTTCCTTTATGAGCTGCGCCTGCGTCACCAAATCCGTCAATCAGAATTGGCCGAATTGCTTGGTTACGAGCAAAGCTATATCTCTGCGCTGGAGGTTGGCATCAAAGGACCTCCAACCGAAGAGTTCATCACGAAGCTCATTGGGACGATGGCGTTGCCGCCGAGTGTGCAGTTAGAGTTAAGAGACATTGTCGCGGCGTCCGATCGCAAGTTGTCGCTGCCGGCAGACAGCCCACAACCACTCTACTGGATGCTAAAAGGGCTCCGTGAACAGCTCGACAATCTGCATCCATTGCAGGTGAAATTGATTCAGGATGCGTTGGCGATGCGCGGATCGCTCGTCGACCCACAACCGGAACCAGTTCGGCGCATCAAGCGCCGACGACGCGAGGAGGCCACAATGTAAAAACGGGACAATCCTTTCGGCTTGCCCCGTTGGCCAGAGCATCAAAGATACCCCGGACTGACATCTTCAGTATCTCCAAAGCTCCCGCCAACGTCAAGCCCCAAAACCAAACACGTCTGTATTTCGTCGCACGCATATCAAGTGGCGCGGGTGTTCGTACGTCCAAAAACAGGCGTATCCAACCATCAAAAAGGTACTGGACAGCGCATTGCGCCGGCGCCAGGGGAGACGTGCATGTCCAACCATCTATGGCAGGGCACTTGGCAGGGTCAATCACCGCTTGGCGATGTTCATGACCGGGCACGAACAATCGTCCGGCCGACTGGCGGCATCGTACGCGGAAAATTCCCAAGCAGGAAAAATGGTCGCATGGTCCATCACGAGGGCCTGCTAGAGCTCGATGCCATTTACCTGTTTGAGGCCTCACCGCTCATCGCGCAATACAGAGAGCAACCAATTACGATTCGGTACCCCGACGGCAATCGCTTGCGCCGCTACACACCAGATTTCGAATTGCGGCTAACCACTGGCGAAATCGTCCTGGTCGAAGTCAAGCCGCTACGCCGGCTTTGCGCCGATGAGGTTAAGCACACGTTCGACCGTATTGCGGATCACATGGCGCGAAACGGCACTCCATTCGTCATCCTCACTGACCTAATGATCCGCGAAGAGCCTAAACTGGCCAACTTGAAATGGATCTATCACCGCGCCGCACGAATCCCTCCAACACCTAGTGCCTTAACCACGGCGTTGGATAAGCACGAGCACGACTTTCCGATCCCTATCAGCACCGCGAACCATCTATTCGATGGGACGGGTACGGATACTTACAGCTTTCTCCTAGCTGGAAGATTGAAATGCGATCTAACCATGCCTGTCGCGCTCAGCACAACATTGACGATAACGAAGGAGACGAATCATGACTGGTTTCGGATTACGCAAGAACATGGTTTTTGATTGGTCCGGCTCAAAATTTCGAATCGAACGCCTACATGAAAACGACGACGTAGTGCTAGAACGCCTCGCGGATGGATCAATCTCTGTGCTTAAGCGTCAAGCCCTGCTAATGGAATATCGCGAAGGAAAAATAGCCGCCATCTCTGAAAGAGAAGCCAGCGCAACGCCAGCGATTAAGGTTTTCTCGCGCCCGCTCGATGAGCTATCCGAGGTTGTACAACTGGAAGTGACCCGCCGACACCACTATCTCCAAGCCATCTGCAATGCCGGTAGGGTAGTGTTCACGAAAGCCCATATCGAGCCCTTGATACAGCGCGTAGCGGCCGAGATCGACGACCCTAAGCCCCCAAGCACGACTAGCATCTATCGTTGGCACCTTCGCTATCGCAGCGAGAAGGACTCGCGCGCATTGATCCCTAGGACTGATCGGCGCGGCTCGCACGCAATGAAGCAGGACGAAACCGTTCTAAGGCTCGCATCCGATTCTATCAGCGAAGCCTTCAAGGTGTCGCCTATGGCGAGTGGTCCGAGTATCTACGCGAGACTGCTCGCAAAGATCGAAATCGAAAATCGATACCTAATCCCCAAAGAGCAGCTCAAGGCGCCATCGCTACGAACAGTCTATCGGATGCTGTTGCGTCTCGACGCTTATGACCGGGCTGTTCTCAAGGAAGGGAAGATCGCGGCGGACAAGCGATTCACAGTGGTAAAGGCTGGAGTACGGAGCGCGCAAATTCTAGAGCGCGTCGAAATAGACCACACACCACTTGATCTATTTTTGATTGACGAGAAAAGTCGGCTTCCGCTCGGACGCCCTACGTTGACTGTGGTCGTCGATCACTACAGCAGGATGCTTTTGGGATTTCACCTCAGCTTCGGCAATCCATCCACAGCGGCAGTAATGGGAGCGCTTCGACATGCTATTTTGCCGAAGGAAGGGGCATTAGCGCAAGTGAATCCGGAGCTGAATCCAAAGCATACATGGCCATGTTATGGCAGGCCGGATGTGATGGTGGTAGATAACGGTATGGAGTTCCATGGAAAGGACCTCGAAAGCGTTGCATACGACTTGGGGATCCGAATTCAGTTCTGCCCCAAGCACCAGCCTCGTTTCAAGGGTGTCGTGGAACGCTATCTGGGAACATGCAACCGATTCTTTGCCCACCAGCTTCCCGGAACGAGCCTCTCTCGTTGGCATCTACGTGGCGACTATGACCCGTTGAAGCACGCAGTGTTGACCCTCTCCGATTTTCAAATGATCTTCCATAAGTGGGTCCTTGATGTATATGCGCAAACGGTACATCGAGGGACAGGCGAAACTCCATGGGCAAGGTGGCATGAAGGACTACAACGGCGGGAGCCGGAACTCCCCGAAAGTGTCCACGCGTTAAAGCAGCGCATCGGCCAGATTGAGGAGCGAACATTACGTGCTGATGGAATTCTGCTTCATGGGATTCGCTACAACGGCGAATCTCTCGCACCGATACTTCGCGCATACGGGCCTGGCACCAAGGTGCGGGTACTTTTCGATTCGGAAGACCTGGGGGACATTCAGGTTTGGGGGCCGAATAGTCCGGAACCGGTCATTGTCTCCGCCCTCGATCAAAATCATGCACGCGGGCTAACGGCCTTGCAAAACGACCTTATCCGTACCGCAGTTCGCGAAAAAGGCGCCTCTCAGCAGGATCGTGCAGCTCTTGAAGTCGCACGGCAGAGCATCATTAGCACTGTCGAAAACCTCATGAGTAGCAGGAAGCAAAAGGACCGTCGACGCGCCGCAGACATTCTCGGAGCAAGCACAAGCAAGCCGGCCGCCGAAACATCTCCTCCCCTGTTTTCAGCGATGTCTCAGCGCGACGGAGAGGCACATTCCATGTCCATCCAGCAGCTGCCCCAAAAATTCGCCCACATCGACGCCCCGCCGCCGGCATATGCGTTCTTTCGATCCAAACGCAAATCGAATGAGGAAGCCATCAAATGAACTTGCCCTTCTTTGACGCGATCAAACAGCTTCAAGACGAATGCCTTATGTTTCCGGCTTTTGAAACCGCCTACCAACAAATTGAGGCGAACCTCAATTTGTTCAGGGCGACAGGTGTCGCGCAGAATCTACTGATTCTTGGTGAAAGCGGGGCTGGGAAAACTAGCCTGGCGACGATCTTTACCAGGGAATATCCCAAGGTGTCATTGCCTGAGCGTGACCTAATCCCCGTGCTCCATGTGACCGTTCCAGCCGCCGCAACAATCGCGGGCACGGTCGAAGCCGTGCTAGCACAGCTTGGCGATCATCATCCTGAGAAAGGAACCGTCTCGGTCAAAACGGCGCGCGCAGTCAAGATCGCGCGCGCCTGTGGCGTTGAAATGCTTTTGTTCGACGAAGCCCAGCACATTCAGGATCGTGGCCGTGCGCACTCCCAATACTTCGTGGGCGACTGGCTCAAGTCATTCATGGATGCTCTTGGTGCCCCAGTTACATTACTTGGCCTTCCCCGTACACAAGTTCTATTGCAGGTGAATGAGCAACTTCGCCGGCGCTTCACGCATCGCCTTTTTCTGTCAGTTCAACAAAGGGCCGAGGCCGATGAGGCGGATAGCTTGCGACTGTTCACGTCTTTGGCCAACGCACTTCCACTGCCTCTAGACCCTAGGCCATATGAATGGGGAGAACTCGCCAAGAGATTGCACTTCGCAACCGATGGCCGCGTTGCATACGTCAAAAAGATTCTGGTGGGCTCGTATTCCAATGCAGTATCGGAGGCATGCACAAGCATTACCGTCAGTGATCTTTCACGCGCCTTCTCAACGACGATATGGCCATCAGGAGTAGGCGCGCTCAATCCATTTCATCCGTCATTTCCATTTCGGCCACTAGACCGCGCCGGCGAGCCATTCCAGACTGGCGAAATGAGCGGTAGTTCCCCATCAAGGAGGCGTCAATGAGACCACTACCCGTGCGGCCGCTACCGGTACCGACCGAACCAATTATGGATTACCTGGAACGATTGGCAAACTCGAACGGCTACAACCTTAGAGAATTTCAGACTTGGTTCGGGAGCGATCAAGGCATTTGTACTTCGACTCTGACCGAATTTCTAAGTGGGCATAAGCTGCCACCGTTCTCCGGACCAGCAAGCCAACAAGTCAAAATACCGGTGAATTTGTTCGGCCTACAGGTTGCTGACTTTACACACATGTACCGTCGGTGGTGCCCGGCCTGCGTTGCCCTCGAAAGCTGGATGCGCCCTGTTTGGCGCTTGAAGACCGCGACAGTCTGTGCCACACATCGCATCTGCCTTCTCCAGTCCTGCCCAAGGTGCCATTCTTATCCGGATTTGCAATCAATCCTGAACGGCACGTGCGTATGCGGCGTCAATTTTATCGAAGTTCTTTCACAAGCAACGCGTGCAGAGATCCAAATTTCGCAAGCGCTGGAAAAGTCGTTGGCACAGCCCATCACATTCAATTTGGGAGAGACCGAGGTTAAACTCGACACTCCTAAAATCGTACGCCTTATCTGCTACGCAGGCCAGTTTTCAAAAGGGCCACTGTTACATCGGCCCGGGAAGATTCGCGATCTTGAAAGCATCAATGTCGCATCGCACATAGTCGCTGGAACGGCCACGCTCTTGGCAGACTGGCCGTCATGCTTCTGGCATTGCCTTGAACGCTTTGTAAAAGCAGCCCCTGATGATGCAAGCATCAGACGTGTCTTCGGCCCGCTATACCATGTCCTGTATCAAGATCTTCATGATGAAGCGTTTCATTTCCTTCGGAGCTCGTTCGAGCTATTTCTTCTTGAGCATTGGCGTGGCGAGCTCTGCGGCCGGCATCGCCTGTTTAGCGAGGAAACGATCAACGGACATCGACATCAGGGACTTTCCCGCGTTGCACGATCTGCGGGACTTGGAAGCAAGAGACTTCGAAGAATGGTGCATCAGGATCGCTTCCCAGCGAATACTTTCAATCCCAAGTCTACCAAACACCTGATCACGGTGGACAAGGAAGTGCTTGCGCGCCTTCTTCCCAATCTCAATGACTACCTTGATTTACGCGCAACAGCTCGACTCCTGGGCTTCAAGCGCACCAGACTTAGACAGCCCGTCGCCCGTGGCGTGCTCTTGGCCGATGCAAAACCGGATTTCGGCATAAGCAATCGCTGGCATTTTCGGCGCACTGAGATCGAAGCCTACCTGACGGATATTCGTCAAAGAGCGACTCAAACAGTAGCCGGCGAATCGGCGACTCTAGGCCATGCGCTTCGATATTGGCGCGTTGAATCGACAGAATTGGGGGAGCTCATGAAGGCTCTCAAACGTGGAGAAATCAATTTTTCAATGCCTCACAGATTTCGCCTTTGCGATTTGACGTTTCCAGCCGATGAACTACGCTCTTGGCTCGCGACACAACGTTTGGCCACTGTGTCTTGGATCTCCGCATCGAAGGCATCAGAACTACTTTCCCTGAAAGAGCAAGTCGTGTACGAACTAATTTCCAAGAACCTGCTTGTCGCCGAAGTGGTGACTAAGAATGGCCATGCCATGCGGCGGATCTCTCTCCCTAGCCTCCAAGAATTCAAGGAAACATACGTATCGGCTGCGGCACTGGCTCGGCAACACGAAATATCTGTTTCAACAATGCTCAGAAAAATCAAGGCAACGCCAATAACCGGCCCCAGGATTGACGGCGGCCGACAATACTTCTTCAAGCGTAGCGAGATCGAGTTTGAATTTACTGATCGAGAATGACCAGCGACGAGCCCGTGTTAAATTACGTGCATACATTCTATGTTTGACAGGAAATATGAAATCGACTTCATACGACATCGTAAAATGGCCTGGCCTAATCCGGGACTTCTTGCTGGGCTCCATGGGCCTACTTTGTATTGGATTTGCGATCCATTCCGCCGTTAACGAGAAGCTTCAAGCTGCCGGAACCCTCTTCACGGCAGGCCTTCTTCTTTGCCTCTTTTCCAGCCTCGCGCGATTCGAGTCGATAAAGGGGTTGGGTATCGAAGCCAAAATGGTCGCGTTGAGTGAGAAGCTGAATGAGGCAGATCAGCTCCTAGGGCACATGCGAAACATGGTGGGATTGATGGCGGACACTTCCTTTCAGATTATTGGTAATCTGGGTCGATGGGACGCCGAAATTCCAAAAGCCGCAATGCTCAAGATCGTCGGAAATTTCCATGAGCTTCTGACTTCATTGGGGGAACCGGCGGAGGTCATTGAAAAGAAGTTGGAACCCTGGCACTTGAGCAACGAGAGAGACCTCGTTTACCCAATTCATGGCGCGCTACACAAGTTCGTTCAATTTCAAAACCAAGTCCTCACTGAACAAGCAAGAGAAGCACCGCAAGGTGATGCCACAATTCGCGGACAGAGTGTCAGCGACCTTTTCGACCGAAACGTTGATTTTCTTCGGCGCGTCGACAAACTTATAAACTCTGAGATTGATGAGTTCCCCGAGGGAGTAGACCGCCTCATCCGCGACTCTGATGTTGGAACCAATGAAGACCTCCTTTGGCTTCGCCGCCAGTTGGAAGGTCCCCTTGAAGAGTTACGTTACTACCTGAAGCACAAGAGCTTCAAGGACAAGGGTGCGTGGCTGGCCCGCCCCTATGCCTGGGAAATCGCCATGGACTTCACGAGTCTTTCCCATCCAATTGCCAAGTTGCGATGACGTACGCGCTTTTATTAACTTTGGGCAGCCGAACTTCAAGAATCAATGGCGGATAGCGCATCATGCAGTAGATTTCCGATGAGATCGCGGGCGTCGTAGCGCTTGAGTTCGCATGATTAGGTGATACCTAATTCAATAGAAAACGATAAACAGCCAGGGAACTTCATGTCAGAGCGAAAGTACCGATTTCATAGACCAAACAACCCGGACCAGCATTTAGAGGCAATCTACGAAGAGCTGTCGCTCTCCCCACATGAACATGACCGGCGGCCAACACAGACACTAAAAGACCATGTGGTCGCATTGCTCAAACATGCGAGAGAAATCGAGTCAAAGCGCGAATCGAAGGATTTAGATCGGTCGTATTCCATCAACTGGGCGCTTGGCGCGCTTGCGTTTCTAGCGTGTTTATTTCTCTGGCACGGCCTAACAAAGGCGGACGATACTGACTGGTTGTACCAACATCATTTTGCAATCCGGCTGTGGGGGATTGCGTTCGCAGCAGTCTTTCTCGGGGTCTCAATTGAACGCAGTTCATTCTTCAAAAGCCTCTGGCTGTTCGGATTTACCAAAATCGTCGCCTCAATAGCATTGTCGTCTCTGATTATTTTCAGCACAGGCAAGGCATCTTCATTGATCAATGCAGTCTTTCCTGTAGACGCATCGGCGCTACCACTAACAAGAGCTATCGTAGCTGGACTCCTTGCATTTCAATATTTGACGCCATTGCTGGGTGTTGTTGCTCTATTTGCTGTCTTTCACGCGCTAAACGCGGCAGGCTGGATCACCGCAAAATGGTCTCGCAAAAACACCTATGAGAGTCCCCCATTCCAGTCCGTCGCGTTTCTGCTTTTGTCGATTGTTGTGCTCTTGTTCACTACACGCTGGGTTAACGACGATTTTTCGGAAGTTGCTTGGCCAGCAAAAATATATAGGCTCGCACATGCACTGGATTTCAATTCCAAGTATGAATGTAAGAACCTTAGGAAAGGCCTGTCGGTCGTGTTTTTGGGACCAGATCAGGCTCGCGTGCTTGTCGATACGCGAGCGGCAAAAACCGACGATTTAGAATCGTTCGTCGACCAAAAACTCAGCAGCCAAATCGAAGTCACTAAGCAGTTTTATGTCCTGCCCTGTGACCTGGGAGAGCATTGAACAAATTCGCGCACTTACGCGGGATTTCATCAGCCCCCCCCCCGACGAACCCTTTTTTAAAAAGTAGCCGCGACTTCAATGCGGCATCATATTCACGTTCTGACTGGAAGCGCCATGAGTATCGCGGAAATAGAACTTCTCATCGATGAAAAGTATCAGAGCACGCCGCTACCTCATCCGAATCGGAGTTTGGCAATTTGGCACTTTCTTACGGCTGCTGAGGATGCTCTGCGCCACAAGTTGACACGTCGCGACATCCCTACTGGCTCGATTGAGTATTTTGTCGATAGAGCAAAATATTCGCTGAAATACGGCCTCGATCGCATTGAAAAGGAAAGTCGGAATTTCTCAGCGGAACAGTTTCCTCGTCGTGCAGTTGCCTCTTGCTACGAACGCGGATTTCGTCTTCTGGACGCCGGGCTGGACTATTCTGTCGGGTGCCAAATTTGCTCCTCAGTGCACAACAAGACCAATGGAGCTGCAAGAGTCAGAAGGCCTGATTACCACTGAAAGTGGACGAAAAATATCATGCGACGGGATACGCCGTGCTGGAAATGTTGGGGCACCAACCTGACGGCAGCTCTTCCTTCATGCAGATTATTTTTTGGCTACTGCGCCACAATGAAGACTTGCCATTCATCATTGGACAAATTGCTAGCACCGTCAAGGTAAAAGTCAAGCTAATTTCCTACGAATATGATTCATATTTAGCGGCTGACTTAGGCTTGCTTTTCGCCCAGTCACCCCAGTTGATACCTGATGACTGGCAGTTCTCTTGGGGCGGGAGGTACGAAACTACACTGCTGCTAAATGCGCTGAGTATTCGTTGCGCCTATCATTTCATTGCAATTCACTTTGGTGCAACTGCAAAAGGGCTAAGCGGAGCAGGGGGTGATGATCTTGTTCTGGTGGTGTGAATCGAAGCACTTTGTTTGGAATTAGAAATGCTCTCGTCGTTGCCTGCCTCAACCATTCGCAAATTCGTTGACGAGCTTATTTATGGAAAGGACGTGAAGTCTCCCGACCCTGCACTTCAGCCGTTCTGCCAGCTGTCCAAGGGGTTGCTGGCCATCCCACCGCTCCATGTCCTCTCTTGCCATATGGAGCGAAATCTACTCGCATTGCAAGCCCGCACCCAAGCATCAAAATTCGATGCAATGAGCTAGGCGTTTGAACGCGATATGATCGCCTCCATAGTGAGGAAGCTTTCACCGCACTGGCCGCAGATGCGGCCCAATTTCACATGGAAATTCAATGATGAGAAAGAGGAGTTCGATCTAATCGTTGCAGATCCACGCACCCACAGCTTATTGATCTGCGAAATGCGATGGACAATTCAGCCAGGCGACCCCAGGGAAGTGGCACAACGCAAAAAAAACTGCTTCGAAAAAGTCTCCCAGCTTGAGAGAAAAGTTGAATGGCTGCGACCGCGTCTACACACTGCGGTGACGGAAATCTTCGGAATTGAAACGACTCTTGAAAATCCATGGGAGATCGTTGGTCTCGTTGTAGTCGATGGATTTGGTGGAGTAATGAGCCCGAACGGCGACCTACCGATCATGCCGGCAAGGATCTTCGAGCGGGCTATGCCACAGGTCGAGTCATTACAAGTACTAAAGAATTGGAGCAAATCTCTGGCCTGGCTTCCTCAAGAAGACGTCTTTTTTGAGATGAAATGGCGAGAACTTGAGCTTGAAGGAAAACGCATAAACTATCAGGGAATGATCCCACTACAAGAACGCCCTGACTTTCTTCAGCATATTGACCGCACAATAATGGCAGCGAAGACACAAACTTCGCGCGGATGAGCCTACGATAAATGGAAAGATCATGCCACCGCCACCGCTGACCTCAACCTTCATACGTAGAATCGCACTATTGTGCTGTCACTTCACGCGGAACGTCGCGTACTACCGCCTCGGGTACGTTGACGAGAACGGCATCGGGAGACTCAAGCAAGCGACAGAATTTGGTGCCACTATCAACGGCAACATGGTCGACATAGCCGTGCTGGAGTGGTGCAAGCTGTTTGCCGACAGAAAGGGACACCATCATTGGCACAAGCTTGTGCGATCTGACGTGGAACAGCGTCAGTTTCTTGCGGAACTACTTCATATCCTTGAGGTCAATGACGCCGCCTGGCGTAAGTACCTAGATGAATTTCGGGTCTATCGTGATAAGTTTGTTGCACACTTGGATACGGAGGACTTGGCTCGAATCCCGCAACTTGACATGGCCTTGCAAAGCACCTATTTTCTTTACTCACGTCTACTCGCTGACGCGCCAGCTGGTACCTTCGACATGCCAGGACGTGCCAACCTTCCTCGCGATCTGCCGACCTATTTCGCTTCATGCCAAGCAGATGCTCGAGCGGCATATGCTCAGATAACGTAGTCGCGTCGCCCACTGTTCCATGCGCTAGCGCGACAAACCAATTTTGCCACCGTGGACTCGATGAGTCCGCAAAGCGTGTGTGAAAACACGAGCCGCCTTCTTGAAGAAGCCCACTGCTCGATAGTTCTAGATCCTTAAGAGTTGTTCATCACGTGGCGCGCGTCGCCATGAAATTTTTCATTTATGAGGTCACGACTCATGGCTTTTTTCACATTCTGTGTCAGACTCAGAATGTGTCCGTGACGGAGAATCTGAAAAATGCGCTTGTAATCAAGGCTCAACTTTTCAAGATTGGTGTCACACGATATAAGCCAGCTTGCCTGGTTTCCGTGACTGCCAAGGCGGCCCCTTTCAGGGCCGCTTTTTTTATGCGCGCCAGCATCCTGCCGCCACATTGACATACTTGCTAAAAGCAAGCAATAATCTGCCATAAGCAAGTAAATGGGAGGTGTCACATGCAGGCGGATCAACTCGACGAGCGCACGGAGATCGTGCGTCGTTTCAACCGTTTCTATACACGCCAGATTGGCGTACTGCATGAACACTTGCTGGACAGCGCGTTTTCGCTGACGGAGGTGCGCATCCTGTATGAACTGGCGCATCGTGAGCAACTGACCAGCGCGGACTTGTGCCGCGAGCTGGGCTTGAACGCCGGCTATCTGAGCCGGGTCATTGCCGGATTCGAAAAGCAGGGGCTGATCGCCAAGACGCGCTCGCCCACGGATGCGCGTGCGGTGCAATTACAGCTGACCGAACAGGGACAACACACGCTCGCCCCCCTGGTCGACGCCTCGCGGCGCGAAGTGGCCGCCATGCTGGAACGCTTGCCAGCGACGGCACAGCAGGAGCTGGTCGCTGCCATGGTACAAATCCAGGGCTTGCTGGGGGAGCCATCGCCCGCTTATATCCTGCGCAATCCCCAGCCGGGCGACATGGGCTGGATCATCCACCGGCAAGCCGTGCTCTATGCGCAGGAATATGGCTGGAACAACGAGTACGAGGCACTCGCCGCCGACATCGTCGCCAAATTCGTGCGGGAATTCGACCCGGCCCATGAACGCTGCTGGATCGCCGAGAAGGACGGCAAGGTGATCGGTTCCGTCTTCATCGTGCGCCAGGACGACACGACTGCCAAGCTGCGCCTGCTGTACGTCGATCCCTGCGCGCGCGGTCTGGGCATCGGCAGCCGCCTGGTCGATGAATGCCTGCGCTTCAGCCGCCAAGCGGGCTACACGCACATGGTGTTGTGGACCAACAGCATCCTCACCGGTGCGCGGCGCATCTACGACAAGGCTGGCTTCCAGTTGCTCGAAGAAGAGGCGCATCACAGCTTTGGCAAGGATTTGCTCGGCCAGGTGCTGGCGCGCGAGTTGTAAGCAGGCGCTTGCCGGCCCTTTGCATGAAAGCAACTGTGGCGGCGCCAGGACAGTGGCTGCCAATTTCATCGCCCGTATCACCAATCCCCCCAAGAAAACAGTACACTAGTTCCTGAGCGTAACTACTTTTGTACGCGCTCCAAGCCGCCTGCCGTTGCCGGGAGGCGTCCCTGCCGCAAGGCGTGTTGTCTGCCTGGACAAATGCAATGTTCACTTCGCGCAGCCTGTCTCCTGCCTTCTATTACCTGTTCTTTTCAGGAGAACCGGAGCAGCAGCAGCGCTTTTTCAAGGAACTGCATTTCATTTCGATAGCCATCCTGACGTTTGGCCTGGCTTGCTGGCTGGTCACGTTCAGCCTGACCTTGCCGCGCGCTTCGCTCGATCATGCGCAAGCGGCGCTGGGCGTGACGGGCATGGTGATCGGGCTGGTGTTGACCAAGTATGCGAAGTCGCTGCAAGCGATCATCGTCAGCGGCACCATCAGCGTGCTATTCATCGCTTTCAGCTTTCGCGTGCTGATGCTGGGTACGGAAGATCCCGCTTTCTGGGTATTGCCGCTGGGCGTGATGATCACCCTGACGACGGCGCCCATCTTCAGCGGCATCGCGTATTACCTGGGCGTGTCGCTGTGCGTGTGGGCCATCCTGGGGCTTGGACAGTTTCCCGTGCATGCGGGCCAGGCCGACCAGCATTGGCCGGTGCTGGCCGTCACCATCAGCGTGATCATCGGCCTGGCGCTGAATATTTATTTTCTCGTCTTGCGCATTCACAACTACCGTTCCCAGCGCGAGCTGGCGACGATGGCCTACAAGGATGGATTGACCGGGCTCAACAACCGGCGCATGTTTACGCAAAGCGCCCGCGTCCTGCAGCGCACGGCGCACACGCCCGCGTATTTCCTGATGATCGACATCGACGACTTCAAGCAAATCAACGACGTGTACGGCCATGACGTGGGCGACGAGGTGCTGAAAAAGATCGCCGATGTCATCGCCGGGCTGTCTGGCGAGCACCTGTGCGGCCGCCTGGGCGGCGAGGAATTCGCCATTATTTACCTGGGCGAAAAAAGCGCGGCCTGCGCCTTTGCCGCGCAACTGGTCGACAGCGTCGAGGTGGCTTTCGTGCCGGAACGCAAGGTGTCCGTCAGCATCGGCATGGCGGAACTGATCAAGGAAGCGGACTTGTCGCACAGCTACCGGCGTGCCGATGAATCTTTATACCAGGCCAAGAAAAGCGGCAAGAACCGCTACGTGCTCAACGCCGCCTGATTGTGCGGGGCTGACGGCCTTGCATCGAGCAGCGCCAGCAAAGCTTGTGGCGAAATCTTCCAGGGGTCGCGCTGCTCGGGGTCTACCTCATCCCAGCTGTCCTGGGCGCCGATCTTTAGGATGGTCAAGGGAATGTCCTTGCTTTCAAAGAAGGCCAGCATGCGCCGCATCAAACGGCTCACCTTGGCGTGGTCGTCCATATACAAGGAGCAGGTATAGAAACAGCCCTTCTCTCCCATGCTCAATTTCCTGGCCGCGCCGACACGGGAGTGGAGCACGTACTTGTGCAGGAACTCGGTCACTACCTCATCGTCGACGGGAATACTGCAGGAAATGGTGAGCTTGGCCATGATAAGGGGGACAGTGATTCAATAGCCAAGCTTAGCAGAAAGCGTTTCATTCCTGAAATGCTAAGATCGCGGCGCGCGCATGCCGGCAAGTGGTCCGGCATGGCGTCTCGACAAGGATTGCCATTGAATACCCCAGGAAAAATCACTTTCCGCATGCTGTCGCTGTGCGCCGCTCTGTGCTTGCCGCTTTCCAGCATGGCACAAGCCATTTCTGCCGAGGATGCCGCCTTCGTGGCCGCCACCGTGCCTGTTTCCGTGCCGTCGCCGCCGTTAAGCCTGAACGAGCATCCACAAATCCGCGCCGACGTCTTCAGGCTGCTCGGCTATGCGCGTGGCGACTATACGCAAGGCGATACCTTGATCGCGCTCCAGGTACTCGACAGCATGCGTTCGCTGCATGACATCCAGCGCACCATGCTGCCCGACGGGCGCTCGGTGCTGGCCTCCATCGATGCCAGCACGCACGGTGCATGGCGCGCCGCCATGCTGTTCGACCCGCAACGCAAGCTGTTGGCGCTGGGCCTCGTCAACGGTCATTGCCAGGCCGCCATTGGCGACGCCGCCCCCGCCTGCCTGCCGTCCACGCATGCCGTGCTGACGGTGTTTTTGCCACCGGGCGCGGAGGACGAGATGGCCGCGCCGCTGCTGGTGTGGGCGCGGCAGCTGCCGCCCATGCTGGCAAAGACCACGCCGGAGCAGCGGCAAAGCATTGCTGCGGTGGAATACATCACTACCCGCCCCGACCAGCCCGGCTGGGAACAGCGCGATGTGCCTCCCGGCTTTCCCGCCAGCTTGCTGCATCTGCTGCTGCCGAATGCGGAATTGAACAGCAGTTCCAGCGGCGGCAAACTCATCGCACCGGCAGGCCTGGCCGGTTTGCCCATGCGCACGCCCACGGAAGCGGCGGAGGCGGGCGACGAGCCCATGCCCGATGCCAGCATCACCCTGCGCAGCTATGCCGATTTCCACTGGGTGCTCAACACCTACGCCAAACTGGCCAAGGGCGCGCAAGTGAAGGGGCATGACGACAAGGTGGTGTTGACGGGCAGCGATACGAGCGGCCGCTACACGGTGACCTTGCGCGAACAGGGCAAGAAGGACAGCGTGTTCATCACCGTGGCCAGCTGGCGGGAAAAATAGGCCTGAGAGGACTCCAAACAGGGGAAAACATTGCCATCACGCACAGGAGCATGGCATTTTGGCATTTTGCGGTATGATTTCCGGCCGTGCGGCCCGGCCCGGTCCCTGCCTTGCCCACCCAGCCCTTCAAGCCAGCCACGCTTGCGTAGCATCCTGCCCTAAGGAGTCATATGTTCGGTTTTAACTTGCGCGTTGCCAAGATGGTGTGGACGGCGTTCCTGATCGCCTTCCTGCTCTTCCTCACCTACAAGGTCTCGTCGACCCTGATCGTGGTGGTCTTTGCGATTTTCTTCAGCTATCTCGTGTATCCGCTGATCGGACTGCTGGAGCGGCATGGGCCGAAGCGCCTGCCACGCACGGCCAATATCGGCATCGTCTTCCTGGTGGTGATCTTGCTGGTGGCGGTGCTGGGGTCGATCTTCGGGGCGCGGATCGAGGAAGAGGCGATCAAGCTCAGCGACCAGTTGCCAACACTACTCAAAGGCAACAATTTTGCCGAGCGCATCCCCTTGCCGGAATTCATGGAACCCTTGCGCGCGCGCCTGCTGTCGTTCATGCAGACGCAGCTGAGCAGCGGTACGGGACAAGCCATGCCGCTGGCGAAAGAGCTGGGCTTGACCGTCATGCATGCAGCCAGCAACCTGATCTATCTGGTGCTGGTGCCCGTGCTGAGCTTTTTGCTGATCAAGGAAGGGCCGGACATGCGCGACGGTTTGCTGTCCTTGCTGAACCGCCCGAACAAGAAACTCTGGGGCGCCATCATCGATGACCTCGACATCTTGCTGTCGCGCTATGTGCGCGCCCTGCTGCTGTTGTCGATCGCCACTTTTGTGTCCTACAGCATTGCCTTTTCCCTGATGGGCGTGCCGTACAGCCTGCTGCTGGCGGGCGCCGCGGCCTTGCTGGAATTCATCCCGTTTGCCGGGCCGCTGGCGGCGGCCGTCATCGCCGTGGTCGTGGCCGGTTTCAGCGGCTTCGAGCACGTGTTCTGGCTGATCGGCTTTATTGCCGCCTACCGTTTGTTCCAGGATTACGTGGTCAATCCGTACTTGATGAGCGAAGGCGTGGAAGTGAGTCCGCTGATGGTCATCGTCGGCTTGCTGGCCGGCGACCAGCTCGGTGGCGTGGTGGGCATCTTCCTGTCCGTGCCCGTGATGGCGGCCATCAAGATCGTCTTCGTGCGCGCCAGGGCGGCCTTGCAGGCGCGCCACGATGCACTGGAGAAAGCGGAACAGGCAGCAGAGGAAGCGCGCGCCCAGGCCTTGGCCGAGGCGGCGCTGCTGCAGGAACAGGGCAGCAAGGCCACCCTGCCAGCGCAGTAATTTAAAACTCTTCCCACTCGCCGCTGCTGTCCGCGGCAGGTTTGGCCGGACGCGGTTTTGCAGCAGCGACAGGTCCTGCTGCGGCGCGGGCGGGCGCCAGGCGCAGGGCCGGGCGTTTCAAGGCCGTGCTGGCGGCGGCCACGACAGGCTTGCGCAAGGCAGGCTTGGCGGCGGCAGGGCCGCTGTGGGCGGCGTCGAGTTTAAAGATGCTGACCATCTCGGCCAGCGCCGCTGCCTGCTCCTGCATCGACTCCGAAGCGGCTGCCGCTTCTTCCACCAGTGCCGCATTTTGTTGTGTCACGGTATCCATTTCCGCCACGGCTTGATTGATCTGGCCGATGCCCAGTTCCTGCTCGTGGCCGGCGGCGCTGATTTCGCCCATGATGTCCGTCACGCGGCGGATGCTGGACACGATCTCGTCCATCGTTGTGCCCGTCTGGCTGACCAGTGCGCTGCCGGCGCCCACGTTCTGCACCGACGCTTCGATGAGCACCTTGATATCCTTGGCGGCGCTGGCCGAACGGTGCGCCAGGTTGCGCACTTCCGTGGCGACGACGGCAAAACCACGGCCCTGTTCGCCTGCGCGCGCCGCTTCCACGGCCGCGTTCAGGGCCAGGATGTTGGTCTGGAAAGCGATGCCATCGATGACGCCGATGATGTCGGCGATCTTTTTCGACGATTCGCTGATGGTGCCCATGGTATCGACAACTTGCGCCACCAGCGCGCCGCCCTTGACGGCCACGTCCGATGCGGACACGGCCAGCTGGTTCGCCTGGCGCGCATTGTCGGAATTCTGCTTGACGGTCGAGGTCAGCTCTTCCAGCGAGGACGCCGTTTCTTCCAGGCTGGAAGCTTGCTGCTCCGTGCGGCTCGACAAATCCAGGTTGCCCGAAGCGATTTCATTGCTGGCCGTGGCGATGGCGCCGCTGCCGTCGCGCACGCCGCGCACGGTGGTCGACAAGCGTTCCTGCATCTGCTGCAAGCCCGTCAGCAAAGCACCCATTTCATCCTGGCGCGTGATGACGATGTCGTTGGCCAGGTTGCCGTCCGAAATGGCGCCAAAATGGCGCAGGGCCTGGTCCAGCGGGCCAAAGATGGCGCGCAGCAGCAAGATGCTGGAAATAATCGTCATCAAGGCGCCTACTACCATGCCGATGATGGCCATGGTCACTTGCGTGTGGTAGCTGGCCTGGCTGTCCGCATACATCGCGGCGGCCGAGGTGGACTGATATTGCGTCAATGTTTCGGCTGCCTGGTCCAGGGTGCGGTAAAGGGGCGACAAGCCGGTCATCATCAGCTTGTCCGCCTGCTCGATATTGTTTTCGCGCAAAGCCTTGCCCATGGCCAGCACGCCATTATTGATATAGTCGCTGCGCTTCTTGTCCATGTCGTCGGACAGGCGCTTTTCTTCCGCGCTTTGCGGCAAGCCCAGGTACACCTTCCAGGACTTGTTGGATGCTTCCATGAATTGTTCGGAGCGTGCCAGGGTCTCCTTGGCATCCGGCGCATCCGGATGCACCATCACGCGGTCCATCGTGAAACGGGCGCGGCCCAGGGCGATTTGCGATTCGCCGATGGCCTGCGTCGATGCCAGCTGATTGCTGTAGACCTCATTGAGACTGTTATTCGCCGATTTCAGGCTGATGATACTCATGACGCCCAGCACGGCGATCAGCAAGCCCAGCACACTCATGGTGGCGATCAGGCGCATTTTTATTGTTATGTTCGACAGCATGCAGTTTCCTTGGTAGGGGCGTAACCATGCCTGCGCTGGCCAGATGGGATAGCAGCAAGCGCCAGATGGGCGGGTCACGTGAATTGTTCAGGACAGATCGATACGGCGTGTGCGGCAGCAGGGGGGAAGGCGGCCCGCGCATATCGTCAGGAGTGAAATACAGGGCAACAGGGTTGAGGTTTCCTGTACTTTTAATTTCCTGATCGCAAGATACAGGGAAAGATTACTGGTAGCAATATGCAGCTGGGATTTTCACGCTTTGTAACAAGCGGATGATGTTTTTTGCGCAGAACTGGCATTCCGCTGCCGTGCGCCCTCGCGTCGGAATGCCAGGTATGTTAATAGACGGTTTCTTCGATGAGCTGGCCATCATCGCGGAAAGACTGAAACCGGCCCGTTTTCTTGCCCATGTGATAACTGCCAATCTGCTTCGGTTTCCCATTCTGGAAATGTTCGATGTTGACGCCATGCAGCACGCCCTTGTGCCAGTTGCGGTGAAATTGCGGCACTTCGCCATCGGGATAAAACAGGGTTTCCTCACCATCGCGCTTGCCGTCGGCAAAGCTGCCCTCGTAACGCCGCTTGCCATCCGGATAAAAGCTTTGCATCGGCCCCTCAAGCACGCCCAGGCGGTAATGTTCGACCAGTTGCAGCTGGCCATCGGCCGCATATTGTTCGAGCTTGCCTTCCGGTTCGCCATTGAGCATGGTCAACACTTGCCAGCCGCCGTCCGGCGTCGCCTTTTTCCACGGCCCCTGCTTGATGTCATCGACGTAGTTGCCGCCACCGCCAGGTTCCACCCACTGCCCCTGTTTCTTGCCATTCACATAATTTCCCTGCCATTGCACCACGCCATCGACGCGGCGCTCGCTAAGACCGTTCAAGCGGTCTTTCACAAAATGGTCGTAGCCAGTGAAGCTATGCATGTCCGCTTCGCGCCATTCAGCCACGCCCGGACTCACTTCCCAACGGCCCGTGCGCTGGCCCCGCTGCATCATGCCTTTCGTGGTTTCGTCGCCGCTTTCATACGTCCACGGCCCCTCGGCCTTGTCGTCGACAAAGGCGCCAAACGAACGAATGGTGTTCGGCTCTTCGAAGTGCCATAGGCCGGTGCGCTTGCCCAGCGCATACAGGCCGTGGGCAAACACGCTGCCCACGCAGCAGTTCACCTCGTATTCGATGAACAGCCCATCCTGGGTGGCGGCAAAGCGCTGTGGCTGTGTTTCCCACGTGATCCACTTGACGTGGTAACTGGGCGCGCGCCCCCCTTCCCACCCTTTGCCCAGCAGATACGTGACGGTCAGATAATGGCCATCCTTTTCCTGGAAGGTTTTCTTATAGGCAAACGCCGGGGCGTCCGCAGGTTTGGCTGGCAGTAACTCGCCGTCGATATTGAAATAGCCAATCAGGGTGCCATGCGCATGCTCGATGGCATCGAACTCGGTCACGCCCGAGGGCGCGTAAGCGATGCTGTAATCAATCAGCCGCAGGGAGGCCAGCGCCGCGCGCACCCGCGCCTCATCCATGACCCTGGCGCCGCGCACGATGGCGTCCAGTGCGGGCTGCAAGGTGGCCACCTTGAACATCCTGCCGCCGCTGCGTTCGTAGCGGTAGGCATGCAAGCCATAGGGGTTATCACTGCGGTTGTCACTGCGAGCGCCACTGCGGCTGAGCACGAACGTGGTTTCGCCTTCACTGTCGAGGTCCAACTGGAACACGGCCTCGATGCTGGCCTGGCCATACTTGTCCAGGTTCATGCGCTTGTCGCTGCCGTCATTGCACTGGCAGTAGTAGCCGTTGACTTCGCCGTTTTCCCGCAGGAAAGCCAGCACCACGCCGCCATCGCGGCGCTCGACGGCACTGGCATAGGCCATGGGCTGGCCTGCGTAAAAACGCGCCGCTGCCTGTGCCGGCGCCAGGGCGCCCAGCGCCAGCAGCGCCACCATCGTTCTCATCCAAAATGTTTGCCGCATGTCAACCCCACTGCCAAAAAACCGCCATTATGCATGGCCATTCAGGCAATGCCGGACACCCCAGGACGGTAGCGGCCAAACAGGGGACGCTGCACCGTCTGCGCCAGCAGCACGCCCAGTAGCGAGATACCGCCGCCGACCAGGTGATACAGATGCATGCTTTCATGCAGCCAGACGATGGCCAGCAAGGCCGTCAGCAAAGGCAGCAGGTTGACGTAGATGCTGCAGCGGTTCGGTCCCAGCAGTTTGACACCTTCGATCCACAGGTAGGACAGGACGATGGACGAGCCGATGCCCGCATAAGCGATCAGGGGCAAGGTGGTGGCGTCCAGCCTCGCGCTGCCGGGCGGCAGCAGCAGGAACAGTGGCAGCATGCAAGCCAGGGCCGCCAGCGCCTGGCAATAAATGGCTTGCCAGGCGGGAATGGACAAGCGCCAGCGGCGCAGCAGCACGCCGTACAGGGCAAAGCTCAGGCAGGCCAGCAGCATCAGCGCGTCGCCCGCATGCACGCCCTGCTGCAGCAGGCCCAACATATCGCCCCGCCCTACCAGATACAGCAAGCCGCCAAACGACAGTACGCCGCCGGCCGCCATGCCCACCGTCAATCGCTCGCCCAGCAGCAGCACGCTGAGCAGGGCCGTCATCAAGGGTGCCAGCGCCGTGACGATGGCCATATTCGTCGCTGTCGTCGATTCGGCGGCGCGGTAGGACAGGCTCTGGAACAGCGCCATCGACATCACGCCGCACAACGCCAGCTGCCACCACTGGCGGCGGATGGCGGCGCGGTTGCGCCACAGGGGGCGGGCGATAAACGGCGTCATCACCAGCAAGACCAGGACCAGGCGGTAAAAGGTAATGGCCGTGGGGGCGATGCTGGACGCGGCCAGCTTGGACACGACGACATTGCCAGCCCACAGCAGCATGGCCAGGAAGGGATACAGGTAGGCGCGCACAGGCATGCGTAGCTCCAGGAATAGTTGCGGGGGAACCATCATGCCGCAGGCGCGCTACGCTTTCTCGCGCTAATATGTCTACACCTATCGCAAAACTGACCTTATTTGTATGGATTGCACCTCCCCCGCCTTTCAGGAATTGCTGCCCGTCACGGCGCGCGCCATGGCGCTGGCCGTCGACTATGCGCATGGCCACGTGATTTCGGTGCACCGCCACACGCATGCGCAATTGCTGTATGCCATCGAGGGCGTGATGACCATCGAGGCGCAGGGCGGGCGCTGGGTGGTGCCGCCCACGCGCGGCGTGTGGCTGCAGCCCGGCATCGCGCACCAGGTGCGCATGAGCGGCGCCGTCAAGATGCGCACCGTCTTCATCGATTGCGCCAGCTCACCGCTGCTGCCGCGCCACAGTTGTGTGCTCGACATCAGTCCCCTGCTACGGCAATTGATCGTGGCGGCCGTCGACATCGCGCCCGATTTCACGGAAGGCAGCCGCGACTGGCATCTCCTGCAATTGCTGTTGCACGAGCTCGATAGCCTGCCTGTGCTGCCCCTGTATCTGCCGCTGCCCTCTGATGCGCGCCTGCGCGGCATTTGCGCGCGACTGATGGCACAGCCAGGCGAACAGCAGACGGTGGCGCACTGGGCACAGGAACTGGCGATCACCGAGCGCAGCCTGCACCGATTGTTCCAGAAACAAACGGGCATGCGCTTTGGCCAGTGGCGCCAGCAGGCACGCCTGCTGCGTGCTCTGGAACAACTGGCGCGCGGCAGCAAGGTCATCGACGTTGCCATGGACAATGGCTACACGAGCCAGAGCGCGTTTACCGCCATGTTCAAGAAGCATTTCGGCACCACGCCAACCGCGTTTTACCAGGCAAAAGTCATCGCGGCTTAAAAAAAATGCTGCTATGCATCAATAATCATGGGCGATAAGCGCCGCTCTTGTTATCATCGCAAGCCTTATCGCACCGCGCCCATCCTGGCAGCGGTGTTGACCTCAATCACACCACCATGACACAGAATTTCTTCCAGACATTTATCCTGCTCTTGCTTGTCACCGATCCGTTCGGCAACGTTTCCCTGTTCGTCAATGCCCTGAAACGGGTACCGGTCGAGCGGCGCTGGAAAGTCGTGGTGCGCGAGTGCATGATCGCCTTCGGCATCTTGCTGCTGTTCATGTTCTTCGGCCGCCATTTCCTGAACGCCTTGCAATTGTCGGAAGTGGCGCTGCGCATCGGCGGCGGCGTGATCCTGTTCCTGATCGCCATGCGCATGGTGTTTCCGCAGCCCAATGCGGGCAATAGCGACCACGAGATGGGGGGCGAACCGTTCATCGTGCCGCTGGCCATCCCCGCGCTGGCCGGCCCGTCGGCGCTGGCCACGGTGCTGCTGTTTTCCTCGCATGAAATGAACGACGTCATCGCCCACGTGGCGGGGCTGACGGCCGTGGCCGTCGTCTGGCTGGCCGTCTTCCTGTGCGCCGAACGCTTGCAGCGGGCGCTCGGTCCTAGGGTCATGACAGCGTTCGAGCGCCTGATGGGCTTGATCTTGACGGCGATGGCCATTGAAATGTTACTCGCCGGCATACGCGCGTTTTTGAAATCCGTTTAACATTGTCATTCATCCACTGAAGGAGTCCAGCATGAGCCGTTGCGCCCACCTTTGCCTGATGGCCGATTACAACCAGTGGATGAACGCCAAGGTCTATGCAGCGGCCGCCAGCCTTCCTCCCGGCGAGCTGGAGCGCGAGCGGGGCGCCTTTTTCGGCTCCCTGCTGGCCACCCTGAACCACGTGATGGTGGGCGATACCCTGTGGCTGCAGCGCTACGCCCAGCACCCGGCCCGCTTTCCCCTGCTCGACCCCATCCGCGCCATCACGCCGCCCGCCTCGCTCACGCACCCGCTGTTTGCGGCCGAAGATTTTGCCGCCATGCACGCACACCGGCTGTGGCTGGACCAGCTCATCGTCGACTGGGTCGCCTCGATCACGGAAGCCGACCTGGACCATTTGCTCGACTACCGCAACAGCAAGGGACCGAACCGGCGCGAGTTTTTCAGCCTGCTCATGCATTTCTTCAACCACCAGACCCATCACCGGGGCCAGGCCAGCACCCTGCTATCGCAAGCGGGCGTGGACATCGGCGACACGGATTTACTGTTTCGCATCCCCAACCATATCGAGGACTGACGACGGGCGGTACAGCCACGCCTTGAACAAAATCAAGGCCAGCGCCAAGGCACCCAGCAGCGCACCGCACGCCAGCGCGCCCTGCATGCCATAGCAGGCGATGGCCATGCCGCCGGCCAGCGCGCCCACTGTCACGCCCAGGTTGATGGCGGCGATGTACACGCCGATGGCAAACGCAGGCGCCTCGCGCGCTTCGCTGCTGAGCCACACTTGCGTGACGATCAAGCCGCTCGTGTGCGCGGCACCCCAGAACAGCAGCAAGACGGCCAACGCCGCCCAGCCGATACCGCTGCCCGCATACTGGTACAGCAGCCAGTACGCCAGCCCCAGCAGCACGGGCTGCAGCAAGACCGTGCGCAGCACGTGCGTGCCCAGCTGGCGCCCCGCGAACAGATTGCCCGCCACGCCGCCCACGCCAAACACCACCAGCGCCAGCCCCGTCTGGCGCGCCGACAGGCCCGCTTCCTGCTGCAGATACGCGGCCGCATACGCATACACGGCAAACATGGCGGCAAAGACAAATACGGCGGCGGCAATCGTCAGCCACAGCGCGGGCTTGCGCAGCACGGCCAATTGGCGGCCATACGCCATCGGCGCTTGCTGCGGCGTGTCCGGCAAGAACAGACATAGCCCCAGCGCCGCCAGGACATTCACCAGCGCGCAGGCAAGGAACGATGCCTCGTAGCCATACTGGGCGGCGATCCACGTCGTCAACGGGATACCCAGCACCATGCCCATGCTGGTGCCCGTGAACGCATGCGCGCCGGCCCGCGCCGATTGCTGCGGCGGATACAGGGCGGCGGCGGCCACCATGGCCAGCGAGAAATACACAGGGTGGAACAGGGCCGGCACGATGCGCAACGCCAGCAGCACCTCGAAGCGGGGCGCATACGCTGAGGCCACGCTGGCCAGCGCGAACACCAGTAGGGAAACCACCAGCACGCGCTTGCGGCGCCAGCGCGTGGCCAGCAGCACGAGGAAAGGCCCACCCACGGCAATCACCAGGGCGAACAGACTCACCAGCGATCCCGCCTGCGCCGCCGTCACGCCGTAGCGCTGCATGATCATCGGCAAGATGCCCACCACGCCAAATTCGATGCAATACACGCCGAACAGGCCCAGCGCGAGGAAGACGATCGGGTGCGGACGCGTCATCGCATTTCCTTGGCGCCATACACTGCCTGGCACAGTTCCATCACGAACGGCCCCGCCATGCCTTCCAATGCCGTATTCGTGAACGCCACCACGGACAGCTCTTGCGCAGGGTCAACAAACCATGAGTGGCCATACGTGCCGCCCATGCGCCAGCTGCCCACGGACTCCGGCGTGGTGGCGGCAAGCGGATCCGTCAGTACCGTAAATCCCAGGCCGAAGCCACGACCGGGCCAGAACGGCAAGTCGAAGCCGCCCGTCTGGCTTTCGCCCATCTGGCGCGCCAGCGCCGGTGGCAACAGCGGTGCGCCACCCAGCCGCAAGGTTTCCAGCAGGCGCATGAAGTCAGGGGCAGAACCGACCATGCCGGCGCCACCGGATGGGTAGGCCTGCGCATCGCGGGCGCGGGCAGGCGACAAGGTAAAACCTGCCATGCCATCGAGAAACGGCAGATGGTCCTCCCCTTCGTCCAGCAAACGGCGCGGCCGGGATTCTACCGCTGCGCGGTCCGCATAGGCCACGGCCAGGCGCGCCGAATCGGTAGCCAAAAATCCCGTATCGCGCATGGCCAGCGGCGCCGTCACCAGGTGTTCCACGGCTTGCGCCAGCGGCAAACCAGTCACCGCTTCGATCACGGCGCCCAGCACGTCGGTGGCGATCGAATAGGCCCAGCGCTCGCCCGGCGCATACGCCAGCGGCACGGTGGCCAGGCGGCGCAGATTGTCTGCCAGGCTCATGCGGGAAGCATCCATGCCGTCCGACACGCCCGCCTGCGCATACGCGCCGCCGGGCGGCTGGAAAAAGCCGTAATCGAGCCCGGCCGTGTGCGTGAGCGGATGCCGCACGGTCATCGCCGCCACGGCGCCGTCCGGCTGGCGCGGCGCAAAATACGGTAGCCAGCGCGCCACCGGGTCGTCCAGCCCCAGGCGATCCTGTCCCACCAGCGCCAGCGCGGCTGTGGAGACGATGGGTTTGCTGACGGACGCCAGGCGAAAGACGGCATCCTCGCGCATGGGCGTGCCCGCTTCGCGGTCCAGGTAGCCGGCCGCGCGGCGATACACATCCTGGCCACGCTGGCGCACCAGCACCACGGCGCCCACCAGGCGCTGCTGGCGCAAAACAAAGTCCAGCAGAGGATCGATGCGTGCGGACAAGGCCGCGGGAGAAAAGGGAGAAGTCATGGCTAGCCTTTCAAATGGTCAAGCTGCCAAGGTAAGGCAGGCGCGATCAAAGAAAAATGGGCTATAGTTTCTGTCTGTGCGGACGCTGGCATCCGCAATCAATGGTGACAAGGAACGACATGGATAACCTGGCGGGATTCACGGCCTTCGTGCAGGCAGCGGAAACGCGCAGTTTCGTGGCGGCAGGCAGGGTGCTTGGCATTTCCGCCTCGGCCGTGGGCAAGAGCATCGCGCGGCTGGAAGAGCGGCTGGGCGTGCGCCTGTTTCACCGCAGCACGCGCAGCATCGCGCTGACCAGCGAAGGCACGGTGTTTCTCGAACGCTGCCGGCGCATCCTGGGCGAGATCGAAGCGGCGGAGCTGGAGTTATCCAATAGCAAGAGCGCGCCGCAAGGCCGGCTGCGCGTCAGCCTGCCTTTGGTCGGTAGCTTGCTCAACCCTGTGCTGGCCGCGTTCGCATGCGCCTATCCGCAGGTGGAACTCGACCTCGATTTCAGCGACCGCCGGGTCGATGTGATCGAAGAGGGCTACGACGCCGTGGTGCGCGCGGGAGAGAGCGCCGACAGCCGTTTGATGAGCCGCCAGCTGGGCCAGTTCCAGCTCCAGTTGGTGGCCGCGCCCGCCTATCTGGCGCAGCACGGCACGCCGGAGCTGCCGGCCGACCTGCTGCTCCATACTTGCCTGCTGTACAAATTTCCCAGTAGTGGCAAGGTCGAGGCCTGGCCCCTGCCCGAGTGGCCAGCCCTGCACGCGGCGGGCTTGCCGGCTGTGCTGAACTGCAACAATGTGGACACCTTGCTGCACTTTGCCGAAAGCGGCCTGGGCATCGCCGCCCTGCCCGACTTTGCCGTGCGCGCGGCACTGAGTACGGGCCGCTTGCAGCCGGTGCTGGACGCGCACCGCCAGCACGACGGTACCTTCCGCATCCTGTGGCCCAGCAGCCGCCACCTGACGCCGAAGCTGCGCGCCTTCATCGATTTCATGGCCACGCACGTGTTTCCCGAACGCTAATGTTTCCTGACGACGGCGCGCTCGTTGTTTCCACACGACAACTTATTTAATTTGCTGCCGATTATTTAACTTTTCGGGGACTTGATACAAGTTTTTGTATTGCAGTGCGGAATTTTGAGGAACAATTACAGGCAGGCCGCCCTTACGTACTAACCCGTAGTGGCAAGGCATGACCGTGTCTGGTGCCTGGCCTGTCGACGTTCTCCCTCACTTCCGCACTACGAAAGCAATCATGTCACTCACACAATTCAAAATCGGCACCCGTCTCGGAATCGGGTTTGCTGTCGTCCTCGGCCTGCTGGTGGCCGTCTTGCTTGTCGGCCTGTATTCCATGGGGCAACTGAGCGCACGCACCCACGACATCGTGACCGACAAGAACGTCAAGATGGCCGCAGCCAACACCATGAGCGACAACGTGCGCAACATTACCCTGGCGATCACCAGCGTGGTAGTGGCACCAACGGAAGCGCTGGTACAGGCGGAACTGGCAAAGATCGGTGAAGCGCGCAAGAAATACGGCGCCGCCAAGGAAACCTTGCAAAACAAAATCTCGACAGACAAGGAAAAGGCGCTGATGGCCGAACTGGACGCTGCCCTGAAATCGGGCGCGCCGCTGAACAACAAGGTCATCGAGCTGCGCAATGCGGGCCAGACGGAAGAAGCGATCGCCTTTTTGACGCAGCAGGCGGCACCAAGTCTGAAGCGCGTGCTGGGCGCACTCGACAGCCTGGTCGCGTATGAAGGCGAGCAGGCGGCGCAAGCGGCAACGGAAGCCGAAACGCTGAGCACCAGCGCGCGCGCCTCCATGATTGTCCTGGGCAGCGTGGCCGTGCTGCTGGGCGCCTTTGTTGCCTGGATCATTACGCGCTCGATCACCCACCCCATCAATGCAGCAGTCAGCGTGGCCGAAACCGTGGCGTCCGGCGACTTGTCTTCGCACATCGTCGTCAATTCCAGCGATGAAACGGGCCGCCTGCTGGGCGCCCTGAAAGCCATGAACGACAGTCTGTTGGGCGTAGTGGCGCAAGTGCGCCATGGCACGGATGCGATTTCCACGGCGTCGAGCGAAATTGCCGCCGGCAACCTCGACCTGTCGTCCCGCACGGAAGAGCAAGCCAGTTCGCTGGAAGAGACGGCGTCGGCCATGGAAGAACTGACTTCCACCGTGAAACAGAATGCGGACAACGCACGCCAGGCGAACCAACTGGCGAAAAGCGCGTCGGAAGTGGCCGTGCGCGGCGGCAGCATCGTCTCGCAAGTGGTCGACACCATGGGCACCATCAACGAATCGTCGAAGAAAATCGTCGACATTATCGGCGTCATCGATGGCATCGCCTTCCAGACCAACATTCTTGCCTTGAACGCGGCCGTGGAAGCGGCGCGCGCAGGCGAACAGGGCCGTGGCTTCGCCGTGGTGGCAACAGAGGTGCGCAACCTGGCGCACCGCTCGGCCTCGGCCGCCAAGGAAATCAAGGAACTCATCGCCGCCTCCGTCGCCAACGTGGACACGGGTTCGCGCCTCGTCAACGAGGCGGGCCAGACCATGGGCGACATCGTCGACAGCATCGTGCGCGTGACCGACATCATGGGCGAAATCACGTCCGCCACGCACGAGCAAACCATCGGCATCGAGCAGATCAACATGGCCATTGCGCAGATGGATGAAGTGACGCAGCAAAACGCAGCCCTGGTGGAAGAAGCGGCAGCCGCCTCGCAAAGCATGCAGGAGCAGGCAGGCGAACTGGCGCACGTGGTGGGCTTCTTCAAGACGGGCAACCAAGTCACCAGCACAGCCAAGCTGACGCCTGTGCGCGCGACGCCGGCAGCGCCAGCCATCGCACGCCCCGTGGCCCGCAAGGCACCCGTGCGCCAGGCCGTGGGCGCCGCACCGGCGCGCCGCAGCAATGCCGCTGCAGAGAGCGAATGGGAAGAGTTTTAAGGGGTTTTAAGGGGTATTAAGGGCTGCGTCCGCCCCCGGCACGGCGAACAGCGCTGGCAAAGCCCGGTTCGCTTTCAGCGTTTGGCGCAAGTAGGCGTCCAATTGCGCTCCCGGTGCAGCTGGCGCCGGCCCGCCCAGATGCTGCTGCAGCAATTGTTCCAGCAGATACGCCGCAGCCTGGCGGTACAGGGGATGGCGCGGATTATGCCCTTCCTCGGGATCGACCAGCAGGCTGACTGGCTTGCCGGACAACTGTAACCGGGCCACATAATCCGTCACCGATGCGATCTGCACCGTGCTGTCTCTGGCGCCAGCCATGATCAGCAGCGGCTTGCCAACCTGGTCCGTGTGGCGTACGGGGGCGCCAGCCTCCAGCGTCCGCATGGCGACGCCATCCTGCAAGTCCACACCCATATCCTGTAGACGCAGCGGCAATGCCTGGTCGCCGCCCGGCCCGCTGGCCATGGTGCGCAGGGTACGCGCGAAGTCGGGCGACGGTGCGATGGCCATGCCGAACTGAAACAGACTGGGCGTGTGTGTCAGCGCCAGCAGGGTCGCATAGCCGCCAAAGGAATGGCCGGCAATGGCCAGGCGTTGCCGGTCGCCCACACCCTGCCGCAGCAGCCAGCGCACGCCATCAACGATGTCGGCCTGTACGCGGCCGTTGCCCAGGTCGCCACCGGCCGCCGTCATGTAATGCAGGCCATAACCGACGGAAGCGCGGAAATTCGGCTGGAACACGGCGACACCGCGGTTCGCCAGCAATTGCACTAGTGGCGCGTAAGCGGCGTTGACCCGTTCCCACGGCCCGCCATGGACCAGCGTCAGCAGCGGCATCGACGCCGCTACCTTTCCGGGCGGCAAGGTCAGATATCCATGGACCAGCACGCCATCCGAGGCACGGTAGTGGATGGGGCTAGTCTGCGCCAGCTGGCCCGGCGGCAAAGGCTGGCCAGCCGCGCGCTGCACCTGCAGGATTTCGCGCGTGCTGCGACGGGCACTGTCGTACAGCCAGTAACGGTCATGGTTCAGGCGTGATCCGCTCTCGATCAGCAACAGTGTCGCCCCGCCTCGTGCCGCTTCGATGAAGACGCCTCCGTGCCCAAATTGCCGGTCAATATCAGCCACGGCACGGCGCGCCAACTGTGTCAGCCCGGCATGGTGCAGCATGGGCGATTCGAACAGGGCAAACAGCGGCGTACGCTGGTCCGCATCGCTGATCACCCGGCGGATATCTGCCAGGCCGGCGCGGTCGGCATGCACAACGCGACGCGTGCCTTGCACCAGATCAATCTCCATCAGCGCGCTGCGGTCGCCATGCTGCGCCATGAGCATGCTCAGCCGGGAAGCATCAGGCGCGGCAGCCACCAGCGTGCAGTCATCGACGCGCTGGCAACGCAGCACCTCTTGCCAGCCCGCAGCCTGGCGACGCTGGATGCTACGCATGCCATCACTGGCGACGGTCATGGCAAAGCCCGGCCGACCCGTTGCGTCCAGCAGGAAACCGGAAAGCTGTTCGCCCTGGTACAACAGCTCGCGTTGGCCTTGCGTGTCCATGCGCTCCAGGCGATAGATACCGCTGGCCGCAGCGTAGCTTGCCATCAGCACATGGCGCGCGTGAGCGGCATCTGCGGGAAACAAGCGATGCTCGGCCCTGCCGTCAAAGGCGGCCAGCTTGTAGCTGCTGCCGTCGGCAACGGATACCACCGACACGCCGTCCGGCATGGCCAGGAACAGCGTGCTGCTGTCGCCGGACCAGAACAAGGCCACCTGCCCAGGCAAGGCCAGCAGGCGCCTGGCCACTTGCGTGCGGGTGTCGAGCACATGCAGGCTGGCTTTTGCCCCCTCGCCATCCAGATACGCTACCGACGCCCCGTCCGGCGACAGGTGTACCGCATGCAGACGCGGGCGACGCTCGAAGGCAGCACTGGGAATGCGCGGCGCTGGCGGCAGAGCGGCATTGCGAGCCAGCAATGGCGCCAACGTCAAGGTCGCCGTCACGGCAGCGGGTGCCGCCAGAGCCTGCGCCAGAGTCAAGCCAGCCGCCAGGGCCAGGACAGCGTGCCAGAGACAGTGCCGGTAGCCCAGGCCCATCATGTGGCCAACGCAGCAGCAAGCGGGCGCGCCTGCGGTACTGGCGAGCGTGGATGCAGGATCAGCAGCGTCAGCAGGCAGGGAGGCCCCAGCAGCGCGCAGGCCAGCAGCCAGATGCGCGGCACATCGCCGGCCTGCCGCCGCCAGTACCACGCGCCCATGACGCTGAGCAAAGCGGCCAACAGTGCGGCACTCCAGACGGCAGCCGGACGGGCGACAGGCCGGGCATTGTCGTCAGTCAGATCCGGCACGGCGCCATCGGCATACATCCGCTGCGGCAGATTGACGAGCGCATGCAGCGCAGGTGAGAGCCACCAGTCGGCGTGTTCGAACAGCAGCGGAAAATCGTGGTCGATGGCGCGCGTGGCGACCGGCTGCGCGCGGCCGCTGGCGTCGACGAACAGCAACGCTTGCGTACTGCCTGATACGCCTGACTGCATGGCGCGCCCCCCCGTGATGGAAACCAGCGTACCGTCGAGCAATGGCGCGATATCAACCCGCTCCAGATTGCTCAGCGGTACAGGCAATGGCAGGCGGAACACTTCCGTATCGGCAGCACCGGGCTGCGCCGCTGCGGCAGGCGCATAGACGAGCAGGTGGCCGTTGCTGAGCACATACACGCGTTCACTGATTTTCTTCGGTGCTGCTACCGCTTGCTCCCCGGCTGGCAAGAGTGCCTGCAACCGTAGCGCATGACCAGCCGGTTCGAATGCCAGCACCATGTTTCCGGTGAGCACATTACCGGCAAGTACGGGTACGCCGGGAAACGCTTGCAAGTCCCCCAGTCCATGCAGCCCCATCTGATTGATGAGCGCACCCGTGCGCATGTCGTGCACGTCGAAACGCATGCTGCCGTGATTGAAGGTCAGGCGCTGCTGCAGATCGCTCAGCTCAGCCTGCGGCGGCGCATTCTGGTTCGACAATTGCTGTCGCACGGCATAGCGCGTGATCGTCGCTTGCAAGGTCCCCACTTCGAGCAAAGGCAACTGGCGCCGCCACAGTGGCGCACGCTCATCCTGGGCGCCGGCCAGTCCGGCAAGCATCAGGCTGCGGCCATCGGCGCGGCTCACATCCGCGTAGCCGCCAGCCGGCGGCATGGCCATCGTCTGCGGATGCTGGCCCAAGCCGATCAGGGCGATGTGAAAGACAGCCAACGTACCCCACAGCAACAGACAATACATGCCCACCACCAGTGGCACCGCCTGTGCCAGCGTGGCGGTGCGGCCGCCGGCGAGCGGCATGCGGCTGGGCGTGAAACTGGCGTGCACGTTCCACATCAACAACGCTGCGCAGGGCAGCGTCGCCAGCAGCAGGCTGAGCGCGCCGGCCGCGTGCAACAGCATCACATAGGGCAGCAGAATAAGCAGGAAGGCACAGCGCAGGCGGCTGACCATGATGGCGGCGCCGCACAACCAGGCGATCAGCGTCATCATCACCAGGTAAGGCACGGCCAGGTAGTGGCGCATGTCGACCGTGCGCGGCGACAGAAAATCAGTGCCCAGCACGGTCAGCAGCAGCGGCAGGCCGATGGCCAGGGCAATCAGCGTGGCCGACGCCAGCATCAAGCCTCCCAGGATGGCGCCGGGAGCCAGCGGCCGGTGCAGCAGCCACAGCCAGCGGCTGGGCTGGCGATAGCTGCCGATCTGATGCAGCGCAAGGCCCAGACCTGCCAGCATGCACACGGCCAGGATGAGCAGTTGCATGGGCCAGCCTTGCTGGAAGATGCTGCCTAAGCGGGCGAGGAAGAGTTGCACCAGTATATGGACGGCAGCAAAGATCAGGGTGGCCCGCAGGTAGCGGCGGCACTCGCTCAGGTACAGGTCGCGCATGAAGAAATCTTTCTCAGGCCGCGTGCAGCGCGGGGTTGGCAGAGGAAATATGCCCGCGCGCCAGCAAGGCATTGATGGCGCGGTCGAGGCTGACGGGCATGTTGTGCACGCTGCGCGCACCCAGCAGGCGCAGGCGTGCGGCAAATTCCGGTCCCTGGTCCAGCACCATGAAGTGGCTCAGACCATCAATATGTTCGGTATGCAAGATACCGGGCAGCGCTCTCGTATCGGGTGGCAGGAAGGGAAATTCGGCCACCCACAGCAGTACCCGCTCGCACAGGACGTCCGGCGCGCAAGCCTGCAACAAACGCCCGCGCTCAAGAATGATCAGCTGGTCGGCCACGCGCTCGATTTCCTCCATTTGGTGCGAGCAATAGATAATGGTCATGTCATCGCTATAGCTGCTTTCCATCATGGCCCCCAGGAACAGGCGCTTGGCAACCACATCGAGGCCCAGCGTGGGTTCGTCGAGGATCAACAGTTCCGGACTCTGCCCCAGCGCCAGCGCCAGATTCACGCCGGCACGTTCGCCACGCGACAGCTGCGCGATGCGCTGCCCTGGCAATACATTGAAGTTGCGCAACACACTGCAATAGCGTTCCTCATTCCATCCCGTGTACAGGCGGCGTTGCATGGCTGTCAGTTCACCGATCGTCAGCCACAGGGGCAAGGTGTGCTCCTCGTTGACATAGCCGATGCGTCCACGCAAGTCCGGCGTCAGCCGGGCGCAGTCACAACCGAGGATACGGGCGCTGCCTTCGGTCGCCGCCTCGAAGCCCAGCAGCACGCGGAACAGCGAAGACTTGCCAGCGCCATTCGCGCCGACGATGGCATGGATGCCGCCGCGCGCCACGCGCAGGCTAAGCTGGTCAAGCGCATGCTTGTCCTTGAAGCGCAGCGACAACTTGTCGGTCTGCAAGATGGGTTCATTCGTCATCGGATACTCTCAGCCAGTCTTCTTGGGAAGGCACAAGGCCAGTTCGCCCGCTACGCGTTCCAGCACCACGCCAGCGGGATAGTCGAGCGCGATGACGTCGCCGACGAAGCGGGTCAACGCTTCGTCCAGACGCCGTGCGCGTTCCTCGTCGGACAGGCGCTGGCGCGGCGCAGCCACGAACAGGCCCAGGCCGGCGCGCGCATCGAGCCAGCCCTCCGCCGTCAGTTCGCTATAAGCCTTGGCGACCGTGTTCGGATTAATGCCCAACTGCAAGGCCAGGCCACGGACACTGGGCAAGTTCGCGCCCAGCGTCAACTCGCCGCTGGCGATCAGGCGCCGTACACCGTCAACGATCTGGCGATGGATGGGGCGCGGATCGCCTGTAGCGATCTGCAGCATCAAGGGACTTCGACGGTTCATGGCATGACTCCACTGTACTATTACAGACAGTACAGTAGCAGTAACAATAACAAGCTGTCAACGACAAAGATGCGTTCGAAGTTGCCGTCCGGCCTCTTTCCACTGACAGGCCAACTTTTTTTGCGGCAAAGCCCGCGCAATAGGCGAAAGTGCAAAACACGCGCCGCGCATACGCTTTACAATCCTCGCTCGCTTTACAAAATATTGGTCATCATGAATCAGGCAGAACAGCAGCGCCTCCTGGCTATCCTGGAGTATTGGCACAAGATCGAATTCTTTATCCCGTTTGACCTGAATCAAATCACGGACGTTGAAGACCAGTCCACCGTGCGTATCCTGCAGCGCGAACAGCTGGCGCAATTGCCGCTGCAGTTCGCCACGCAATGGCAAGTACCGTCCGACCGCGAGATCGACGGCTTTTCGCTGTTCCTCGGCGTCTTCGACAAGGCCGAAACCAACAAGGCTTGCCCACCGGCCAACGGCCCGGAAAACATTGCCGAAACAGAAAAAACAGAACTGCTGGGACGCTCGTGCTTTGCCCGCCTGAACCTCAATGCGCTGGGCGAGCCGCAGTTCGACCCCGTGTCCGTGTCGACCTTGCCATGGGCGCTGGGCCGCGTGCGCACGCCGGACTGGTCGGGCCTGAGCCTGGACGCCTTCAGCGACAGCCAGCTGGCACTGCAAGACAGCTTGCGTAACTTCGCCGCCGCCCGTGCCCCGCAGCAAGTGACGGACGAGGCGGGCAATGTCTCATTTCCCCTCTCCGGCATGGAAATCGCGGCCCTGGCCGACCTGCTGCGGGACTGGGCCGGTTTCCACCCGTCCGCGGGCCAGCCGCTGGCCGTGCTGGAATTGCGCACGCGCAAGAAGCGCGCCGCAGTCTCGGAAACCGACCTGGCTGAGACCAGCCAGAACCGCAGCCTGGACTTTGGCAACGCGGTGGAACCATCGATAGATATCCTCAACAGTTTTTACCTCGATGACCTGGAACAGATCATCCGCGCCTTGCGCGGCGGCAAGTTGCCCGCGACTGTCGCCGCCTACCTGACGCCGCTGGCGCAAGATGAGCGCATCGACCTGTACAGCCCGGCCGGACGCCAGGCGCTGGCCGCCATGCTCAATCCGGGCAATATGAACCGCGGACACTGGCTGGAAGACGCCAGCTACGCCATGAGCCTGATGCAGCAATTCGCCATCCACGGCGCGCGCACGGGCTTGAGCGAGCGGGGCATCTTTTCCGTCAACGGCCCGCCGGGCACGGGCAAGACGACCTTGTTGCGCGAATTGTTCGCCGACAACATCGTGCGCCGCGCGGCCGTGCTGTCCTGCCTGGACCGCGCCGGCGACGCCTTCATCGGCAAGGTGGCCGTGGCCTTCGAAGGCGTGCGCGACCCCATCACCATCGCCCGTTTGCGCCCGGAACTGACGGGCTTTGAAATGGTCGTCGCCTCGTCGAACAATGCGGCGGTGGAAAACATTTCCGGCGATTTGCCAAAACCGAAACAGCTGGGCAAGGAATGGGCGCGCACGCGCTATTTTGAAAGCGTGGCGCGCCGGGTCGTGGCCGACGGCAATGGCGCCAACCGCGCTCTGGACGAAACCGAGGCGCCATGGGGCTTGATGTCTTGTGCGCTGGGCAATAGCGCGAACCGCCGCCGCTTCGTCAGCAATTTCTATGACGACGACTGGGACAAGAGCACAGCGCGCAAGACGCCGAACGCGCAGAATATCCGCCAATGGCTGGCCAGCTACCAGGGCGTCAGCTTCGCCCAGGCGGCGCGCGAGTTTCGCGAGACGGAACACGTGGTGGAAAAGGCCCTGGCCGAGCACGCTCAATACGCGGCCTTGTGGCAAGCCGTGGGCACGTGCACGGAAGCGGACTTCATCCAGGCCAGCCAGCAAGCGCTGATTGCTGCAGAGCAAGAGATGGATGCGGCGAATGGCGCCCTGTCCGGTGCGCTGGCACAGCAGGACACCTTGCTTGCCAGCAAGAAGGAATTGCTGGAAGAAGAACGCCTGGTGGCGCTGACGCAACCGGGTTTCTTTGCCCGTTTGTTCCGCACGGCACCGGCGCGTGCCTACAAGGAGGCCGTCGTCGCCAACGCCGAGGCGCAGCGCCAGGCCGCGCGCGACGTGTCCGCCATCAAGCTGCTGCTGAAAGGCGAATTGGAACCGCGCTGCGAGCGCGCCCGCAACAGCCTGCACATCGCCCTGCGCACGGCGCAGTCGCGTCAGCGCGAATGGGATGACAGCACGGAATTGCTGCGCCGCGCGCGCATGCGCTTTCCCACCATCATCGCCCCGGCGACCCTGGACGAGCTGGACGGCGACGCCCTGCAAATTGGCGGCCTGTGGCATGAACCGGCCCTGGCGCGCCTGCGCTCGCGCCTGTTCGCCAAGGCCCTGGCCCTGCATGAAGCATGGCTGGCCGAAGTGGCGAAAAAGGGGGGACCCGGCTTTGGCGGCAACTTGCTGGCCGTGTCAAAATTGCTGAAAAACAAGCGTGCCTACGACCAGTCGCACATCGCCATGGTGTGGCACAGCCTGTTCATGGTGGTGCCTGTCGTCTCGACCACGTTCGCCTCATTCGCGCGCCAGTTCCAGGGCATGGGCCCCGAATCGCTGGGCTGGCTCTTCATCGATGAAGCGGGCCAGGCCGTGCCGCAAGCGGCGCTGGGCAGCCTGTGGCGTGCCAAGCGTGCCGTCGTCGTGGGCGACCCGCTGCAGATCGAACCCGTGTTCACGGTGCCGGGCCGCCTCGTGCAAACCCTGTCCGCCCTGTCGCCGCACACGCAGGATGGCAGTTACGCGCCGACCTCCGTTTCCGTGCAGACACTGGCCGACAAGGCCAACCATTATGGCGCGCATATCGGCGCCAACAGCGCCCAGCCGCTGTGGATAGGCAGCCCCCTGCGCGTGCACCGGCGCTGCGTGGAACCGATGTTTTCACTGGCGAACAGCATCGCCTATGAAGACAAGATGGTCTACGGTTTGAGCGAACGCACGCCGCCGGCCGGCGCGCTCGGCCTCACGCGGGGTCCGAGCCGCTGGATCGATGCCGTCGGCCCCGTCAGCTACAAGCAGGTGGTGCCCGTGCAACTCGATTTCGTGCTGGAAGTGCTGCTGAAACTGTATCGCCGCGACGGCAAGCTGCCCGATATGTATGTGATTACGCCATTCAAGGCCGTGCGCACCGAACTGCGCTCGCGCATCGTCGACATGGACTGGGACCGCCGCCTCGGCTATGGCAAGGCGCCGACCGCGCGCGAATTGCGCCAATGGAGCAGTCAGACGGTGGGCACCGTGCACACTTTCCAGGGCAAGGAACAAAGCGTGGTGATGCTGGTCCTCGGGGCCGACGACAGCACGGCGGGCGCCGCGCAGTGGGCGGCCAGTACGCCGAACCTGCTCAACGTGGCCCTGACGCGCGCGCAACATTACGTGTACATCGTCGGCAACCCGCTGCTGTGGGGGCAGTTGCCGCACTTTGCGCCGGCCTGCGCGCAACTGCCGCATACGGGCATGCATGAGTTCCTTGTAGAAATGACCTAAGCAGGGAAGGCCAAAGTAAACGTCGTGGCGGCCGCGTCGGATGCGACCGTTGCGCTACCGCCATGCAACTGCATGATGGCCGTGACGATGGCCAGCCCCAGGCCCGTGGAGGCGGCCGAATCGCTGCGGGCCGGGTCGGCTCGGTAGAAGCGCTCGAACAGGTGGGGCAAGTGACGCGCGGGGATGGCGGGACCGAGGTTACTCACGCTTAACGCCACGCCCCCGTTCGTCGCGTGCGAACGCAATAGAATAGTGCTGCCTGGTGCCGCGTGGCGGATCGCATTCGACAGCAGGTTACCGAGCGCGCGGCGCAGCAGCTGCGGCTCGGCCGTCACCGTGCCGCTGCCATGGCAAGCCAGCGCCAGGTCGCGCTCTTCGGCCAGGCCTTCAAAGAAATCGGCCAGCCTTAAAAACTCGTCCTGTACGGGCAAGGTCTGCTTGACGATCACCATCTCTTCCTGCTGCGCGCGTGCCAGAAACAGCATGCTGTCGATCATGCGCGACAGCCGTTCCAGCTCTTCCACATTCGACGACACCAACTGTTCATAGTCTTGCGCACTGCGGGGGCGGGCCAGCATCACCTGGCTTTGCCCCAGCAGATTGGTAACGGGCGTGCGGAATTCATGCGCCAGGTCGGCGGAAAATTGCGACAGCCGCGCATACCCCTCCTGCAGCCGCGCCAGCATGGCGTTCAGGGCCTGGATCAGGGGCAGCAATTCCGTGGGCGCATCGCGTGCCTCCAGCTGCTGCTCCAGCTTGCCGGGCCGCACGAGGGCAGCATGGGCGGCGATATTGCGCAACGGCCGCAATCCCCGCAGCAGCATCACGCTGGCCAGTATTGCCGCCACCAGCGCGCTGACAGCCACGGATACGACGATCTGCCAGCGGTAGGCGGCAAACATCGCCGTGCGGTCGCCGTAGACGCGGGCCACGGAAATGTCGGCCATCTGCGCGGGATCGCCGATGCGCGCGCTGGCCGCCACGACCCTGGCCGGATAGCCGTCGCGGCTGGTCCAGCTGGCGATGTCGTTGTTTGTCACGGTCGCATCGACGGCCACGGGAACCGCATGCACGACGTTCTCGCCATGTGGATTGACATCGATCAAACGCGTGCCATCGGCGCGCACGATGCGGACCAGGGAATTCTCTTGCCCGCTCATGGTGTCACGGAAATACTGGGGCCGCTCGCGGATGATATCCAGGGTGCCCGCATTGCCCAGCAACTGCTGGATTTGCCGCAGTTTTCCCAATAATAAAATGTCGTCGCGGCGCTCGATTTCCGCCACGAACGAGCGGTACAGATGCATGCCCAGCCCGGCCGACACGAGCGCCACGATCAGCACGAAGACGAGCGTCACGCGCAGGGTCAGCGAACGGCGCAGTTCCGCCAGCTTCATGTGGCGGCACCATCGTCGGGAGCCGTGGGCGCACGCAATTCGCAGACATAGCCCATGCCCCGCAAGGTGTGGATCAGCTTGGGTTCGAACGGATCGTCGAGCTTGCTGCGCAGGCGGCGGATGGCCGCGTCAATGACGTTGGTATCGCTCTCGAAATTGATGTCCCACACTTGCGATGCGATGATGGAGCGTGACAACACCTCGCCCTGGCGGCGCGCCAACAAATGCAGCAAGCCGAATTCCTTGGCCGTCAGGGTGATGCGCTGGCCTTGCCGGCTGACCTTGCGTTTCATCACATCGATTTCCATGTCGCCGATGCGGATGACGTCGTCTTCACGCGGTGGCCCGCGCCGCAGCAGAGTGCGTATGCGCGCCACCAGTTCGGCAAAGGCGAATGGTTTGACCAGGTAATCGTCGGCGCCCAGTTCCAGCCCTTTGACGCGGTCCTGCACTTCATCGCGCGCCGTGAGAAAAATCACGGGCACGTCCGCGCCGCCTTCCTGCAGCCGCAAAGCGCGCAAGACTTGCCAGCCATCCATGATGGGCAGCATGACGTCGAGCACGATCAAATCGGGGGCTTCTGTGCCGGCCATGTGCAGGCCGTCGCGGCCATTGCGCGCCAGGCTCACCGTAAAACCGGACTCGGCCAGGCCGCGCAGCAAATAGTCGCCCGTCTTCGGTTCGTCTTCTATGACCAGGATGCGCATGGCGGCTTTCTAATGAGAATATAAAACCATTTTACGCCCCACGCCAAGCGCTGCGGATGATAAAAATGTCATGCGGCGATCATCTTCTCGTAGGGCAACACTGGCCATACTGGCGCCACTTTATTCCATGGATGCCAGATGAAAACCCTGTTACTCGGCAGTACCCTGCTGTGCCTGCTGGCCGGCCCCGCACATGCGCAATTGCGCCGCATCGATGACCTGTCGCTGGCGGCGGCAAGCAAGCTTGCCGATGCGGCCATGGCCGCGTGCCAGGCGCAAGGCCGGCACATCGTCGTCACCTTATTGGACCGTGGCGGCAACATCGTCGCCGTGCAACGCGCCGATGGCGTCGGGCCGCACAACACGGAGGCGAGCCGGCGCAAGGCATACACGGCCTTGTCCACCAAGAGCGACACCTACACGCTGTCCCTGGCAGCCCGCAACAATCCGGACATGCGCAATTTGACCAGCATGCCGGAATTGCTGCTGCTGGGCGGCGGCCTGCCGTTGATGGCCCAGGGCCAGGTGGTGGGCGCCATCGGCGTCGCCGGCGGCGGTGGCGCCCTGCCAGACCGCGCCTGCGCCCGGGCTGCGCTGGCCCTTGTTCCCGAACTCGATCTCCCCCCAACCTGAAAGTAACGACGATGACCTATCTGAAAAAAATCACTGCCGCCCTGGCCTTTGCCAGCCTGTCCAGCATGGCCCTGGCCGCCGCCAATCCCTTGAGCGTGCACATCCTCGACCTGCAGAGCGGCCAGCCGACGGCGGGCGTGACGGTCACGCTGGAGCAAAAGAAAGGGGAAGGCTGGCAACAGCTGGCCAGTGCCGTGACGAATGCGCAAGGGCGCATCGCGGCCATGTATCCGGCCGAGGCACCCATGCAGGCGGGCGACTACCGCATCGTGTTTAAAACAGGCGAGCACTATGCGCGCCTGAAACAGGAAACATTCTTCCCCGAAATCCCCGTGCAATTTCACGTGGAAAAGACGGACCAGCATTATCACATACCGCTGCTGCTCAGTCCTTTCGGCTTTTCCACGTATCGGGGTAACTGAGGGGGAAATTAAACTCAGCCGAGCGTTTTCGACGTCTGGCCGAACAGCACGCTTTTCGCGTCGCCGCTGACGGTGGGCTGCACGTTGATCTCGGCCGCGCGCGCGTACGCGCGCACGGTGGCGGGACGGGCGGCAATGGCCGCGAACCAGCGCGCCAGGTGCGGGAAATCTTCCAGCTTCTGGCGCTGGCGCGCGTGCGGCACGATCCACGGATAAATCGCCATGTCGGCGATCGAATACGTGTCGCCGGCAACGAATTCGCGGTCGGCCAGGCGCTTGTTCAGCACGCCGTACAAGCGGTTCGTTTCATTCACGTAGCGCGTGATGGCGTAGTCGATGGGTTCGGGCGCATATTGCACGAAATGGTGGTTTTGCCCGGCCATGGGACCCAGTCCGCCCATTTGCCAGAACAGCCATTGCATCACCTCGGCGCGGCCGCGCACATCCGCCGGCAGGAATTGCCCGCTTTTCTCGGCCAGGTATTGCAAAATGGCCCCCGACTCGAACAGGGACAGGGGCGCGCCGCCATCTTCCGGCGCCTGGTCGACGATGGCGGGGATGCGATTGTTTGGTGCGATGGCGAGAAATTCGGGCTTGAATTGCTCGCCCTTGCCGATATGGACGGGAATAATGTTGTAGGGGATGCCCGCTTCTTCCAGAAACATCGTCACCTTGTGCCCATTGGGCGTGGTCCAGTAATACAAGTCGATCATCGTCGTCTTTCAGCTCGTTGGCATAGGGTGGGCGTAACTATTGTCGCGCTGCAACTGGTGTGCATGGATATAATGCCACGTCAGCGAAAAACACGGCGGCGCGTGCCCCGTTTGCCTTATCAGCAAGCGCCCACACTCGCTGCAGCATTTATTTTTCCGCCATTCCTGAGTCCCATCAAAGAAAGCCGACCATGCGCAAACTCCTGATCGTCATGCTCTCCGTCCTGCTGTCAGGCTGTGTCCAGGACTTCGCCATCTATCTGTTCGATGGCCAGGACCATTCCCTGACCGTGCGCCGCCAGCAACGTTATTTTTGGCAAGATACCGTGGAAGTGCAGCTGATGGCCACCAATTTGCCGCAATGCCAGCGTCTGCATATCCTGTCGACCGATGCACCCGCCGACATCAAGGTGGACCTGTTTGCGGCCGGCGATGGCCTGTGGAATATCCGCATGGGCAAGCAGTTGTGGCAGGCGGAAACGACTACCTGCAATGCGCTGACGGAAATGGAAAACGACCCGAAAGCTGACCTGGGCCAGCCGGTCGGGCAATTCGTGGTCGTCGATGACAAGCTGGAATTCGAGCCGGCACCGCCAGCGGCGGCGCCAGCCCAGTAAATCAGCGCGCCGCCAGGCTGCGCAGCGGCTTTTTCGCCACGGCGTGTGGCGCGCCAGCCGAGCTTGCCGCGATGCGCGGCGCCGTCCCAGGTTCCTGCGCCGACAGCTTGAAGCGCGCCACCAGTTGCGCCAGCACGGCCGCCTGGTCCTGCATGCTGGACGCCGCTGCCGCCGCCTCCTCCACCAGTGCCGCATTTTGCTGCGTCACGCTATCCATTTCCGTGATCGCCTGGTTGACGTGGCCAATACCCGTGCTTTGCTCATGCGAGGCGGCCGTGATGTCGGCCATGATGTCGGTCACGCGCGAGACGCTGGCAACCACCTGATCCATGGTCGTGCCCGCCTGGGCGACGAGCGTGCTGCCAGCCGCGATACTGTCGACGGAAGCGCCGATGAGTTCCTTGATTTCCTTCGCTGCGCCAGCGGATCTTTGGGCCAGATTGCGCACTTCCGACGCCACCACGGCAAAGCCGCGGCCCTGCTCGCCCGCGCGCGCCGCTTCCACCGCCGCGTTCAGCGCCAGGATATTCGTCTGGAAGGCGATGCCATCGATGACGCCGATGATGTCGACGATTTTGCGCGACGAGGCGTTGATGGTGTCCATGGTGCCGATCACTTGCGCCACCACGGCGCCACCCTGGCGCGCCACTGCCGAGGCGGACTGCGCCAGCTCATTCGCCTGCACGGCGTTGCCCGCGTTTTGTGTCACGGTCGAGGTCAATTCCTCCATCGAGGCCGCCGTTTCTTCCAGCGAACTGGCCTGCATTTCCGTGCGCGCCGACAAGTCCATATTGCCGCTGGCAATCTCGCTCGATGCCGTGGCAATCGTTTCGGCGCTGTGGCGAATTTCGCTGATCGCGTCGACCAGGTTGGCCTGCATGGTTTTCATCGCGTACAGCACGCTGTGGCGGTCGTTGGCATGCGTGCGCACGTTGCCGCTCAAGTCGTTGTTGGCAATCTTTTCCGCCACATCGGCTGCATACTCGGGGTCGCCGCCCAGCGCATGGCGCAGACTGCGGTTGATCGCCACGACGACGGCGGCCAGCAGCGCACACACCAGCAACAGCACGCCCAGCGAGGTGAGCAGCGACTGGCGGAAGGCCGCGTCGATATCGTCCATGTACACGCCCACCACCAGGGTCCAGGCCCACGGCTTGTAGGCCACCACGCGGCTCATCTTCGGCTCAGGATTTTTCTGGCCCGGACGGGGGAAATAATAGTGGACGAATCCCTTGCCCGCATCGCTCTTGCCGACGGCAACGATGTCGCGGTACAGATAGGTGCCGTTGGCATCCTTGAAGTCCGCCATGTTCTTGCCGTTGGTTTGCGGCGCGGCGGGATTCATCACGACAACGGCATCGAGGTTGATAATGGACAAATAGCCGGTCTCGCCAAAACGCATGCTCTTGATGACGGCGGTCGCCTGCTTTTGCGCCTCTTCCTGCGTCAAGGCGCCGCTGGCGGCCAGGTCGCCGAACATCTTGACGGCGCCCAGGCCCAGGTCGGCGGCATTGCTCAGGTCAGCGCTGCGCTCTTCGATGCGGATCTTGCGAATTTCCAGGGCGTTGTAGACAAAAATAACGGTGATGCACAACAGGCTGCAAATCAGGGGGATCCATAACTTCTGCTGGAACGTCAATTTCTTCATGCTATGTCTCCAACTCTCTATTGTCCGGGGAAGGGGGCGTGGCCTGCTTCCAGCTCTGCAGGCCAGGAATGCGGCGGCGACGGTGCTCTGGCGGCACCGTTCAGACGTCTCCAGCATACGCTTGAACTACCGATATTTACAATGCTGGGAAGCAATGTTTTTTGCCCGGTGTTGTTAATGGGCTGCGACAATGGATGAGAATTGATGTTGCGTTGCAATAAAAATGTGGGCAGCGGCCGTCATTCTTTTACGCTACAGTCACTGCAATTGCTCACCGTGCAGGGAGTCCCATGTCAACCACCTTTACCTGGCAAGGCTTTGCCATCCTGTCTGCCGTGTTTGCGGCCATGACAGCCATTCTGGGCAAGCTGGGCGTGGCCCATCTGAACAGCAACATGGCCACCCTGATACGCACGGGGGTCATCCTGCTGGTGACGGCGGCCATCATCTCGCTACGCGCGGAATGGCAACGCCCCAGCGGCGGCAACTGGGTGGGCTGGACTTGCCTGATCGCTTCGGGCGTGGCCACGGGACTGTCGTGGCTATGCTATTTCCGCGCGCTGCAACTGGGTCCCGTCTCGCTGGTGGCACCCGTCGACAAGCTCAGCGTGGCGCTGGTGATGCTGGCCGGCTGGCTGGTCCTGGGCGAGCCGTTCACCCTGAAAGCGGCGGCCGGTGGCGGCTTGATCGTGCTCGGCTCGCTGATTTTGCTGCTGTAAAACATTCCACGGCACGCGGCGGCGCGCCTGTGTCAGAATGCACGCCGCATAGATCGATACACGAAAGAACAGCATGACCAAGAATGAAGCCATGAAACGCATCAACGACCGCCTGGGCAAACCTGCCCTGACGGACAAGAACACGCATTTTGCCAGCGTCGCCAGCTATGGCACGGACGAAGGGTGGTGGTTGAAGATTCCCTTCCTGACCTTCAAGCAGGAATTGCACTTCATCCTCAACAATGAAAAGACGAAAAGCTTCCAGCACCTGAAAATCGGCGCCAACCAGATCCTCAGCCCCGGCATGAGGTTCCGCAGCACGGGCGGGGCGGCCGACGCCTTTATGTCGGCCTCGGCGCCGAAACGCCTGGTCGACTTGCTCGACGGCGGCAGCAAGTACAACTTCACCAAGCACTTCGTCAACGACTACCGCTACTGAAACACCTGAGCAAACCTGCTGCGCGGCGCGCTACGGTTTTGTCAGGTACTCCTGCCATTGTTACCTTCCCTTGGCGGCAGCCAGGCCCTGATCAAATGCTGGGCGATGTCGAGCGCGTCGTCGCGGCTGGTGCCGAAATGCAGGGGATAGCCCCAGAACTGGCCGAACATGACGGCAAAGGTCTTGCCCGCCAAACGCTTGGCCGCGCTCGGTTCGACCAGTACCATGCCCTGGATATACGCGCGCAGGGCGGCCTTGTGCCGCTTCATCCACAGCACGGCGTGCTTGCGCTCTTCCTGCGGATGCGCATGCCCATCCTCGTCCAGGCCGTCTTCGCTGAGAATGACAAACGCCTGCTGGCGCGCCAGCAGAGCCTCGAACTGGGCGAACAAGGCATCGTCGTGGCTGCTTGCCGTACTGTCGCGGTGCAGCCAGACGAGAGGGAAATCAGTAATATCGAGTTGCATGAGGGACTCCTTCAAAGGGGGGGGATGCCGTTCCTCCTGGCCTTCATCAGAACACGGGCGGCGGCGGTTGCCGTTGAAGCGGGGCTGCGGATGCCCATACGATACCGTTGGCGGCATTGCGCGTCATTGCATAAAATAGCCACAATATTATTCAATCCAGCCAAAGTTCCCCATGCCTCATCTCCTCTTGCCCGACCTGCTGTCGACGCGGCTGGGCGCAGCCAGCGTCACCATCGATTTCGACGTCGATGGCGTGCTGCGTCCACTGCTGGCCGTGGGGCTGGCCAGCGTGCGCGAAGATGCGGAACAGGCGCCGCACCAGCACCGCAAGGGGCAGCTGCTGTATGCCACGCGAGGCGTGATTCATTGCGAAGTGGAAAGCGGCGTGTGGATCGTGCCGCCCCAGTGCGCCGTGTGGATACCGGGCGGCCTGATGCATGCGGCGCAGGGCGTGGGCGAGGCGGAATGCTATTGCCTGTTTGTCGAGCCGGCCACGGCACCAGCCCTGCCCGTCGTCTGCTGCACCGTGGCCGTCTCGCCCTTGCTGCGCGAACTGATCACCAAGGCAGCCTGCTTTCCCACCTTGTACGCACTGCACGGGGCGCAGGAACGCCTGGTGGCCACCCTGCTCGATGAGCTGGCAGCCGCGCCCGTGGAAGACTTGCATTTGCCGATACCGCGCGACGCGCGCCTGCGCCGCCTGGCCGCCATGCTGCTGGCGCAACCGTCCGATAAAAGCACCCTGGCCGAATGGGCCAGCCGCATCGGCATGAGCGAGCGCAGCATGACCCGGCAGTCACTGGAGGAAATGGGCATGAGCGTGGGCCGCTGGCGCCGGCAATTGCATGTCATCCTTGCCTTGCAAGGGCTGGCGCAAGGCCACAGCGTGAAAGCGGTGGCCTTGGAACTGGGCTATGAAAATACCAGCGGTTTTGTCACAATGTTCCGCAAGGCGGTGGGCAAGCCGCCGGCGCGCTATCTGGCGGAACGGGAATCCGGACGCGCATAAAAAAAGGCGGCATATGCCGCCTTTGTCCTGCATCATCACTCAAATCATCACACTTCTCGCGCCAGGGCGAGGAATTCCGTGCGCAGCGCCAGGTTAGGCTGCATCTCGCCCAGCATGGCCGAAGTGATGGTTTCTTCGCCCGGCGTGCGGATACCGCGGCTTTCCATGCACAGGTGACGGCAGCGTACGACCACGCCCACCGACTTCGGCTCCAGCACTTCCATCAGGGCATTGGCGATCTGCATCGTCATGCGTTCCTGCACTTGCAGGCGCTTGGAGAAGCAATCGACCAGGCGCGTCAGTTTCGACAGGCCGACGATCTTGCCGTTAGGCACATAACCGATGGTGGCCTTGCCAAAGAACGGCGCCAGATGGTGTTCGCAATGGCTGTAGACGGGAATGCCGCGCACGACGATCAGCTCGTTATACTGTTCCGCGCCATCTTCAAAGGCTTTCAACAAGTCCACCGGATCCTGGCCATAGCCGGACGTCCAGTGCTTCCATGCCTTGGCCACGCGCGCCGGCGTTTCCAGCAAGCCAGGACGCTGCGGATCTTCACCAAAGCTGCTGATCAGCCGGCGCCAGTCGTTTTCGGAGAATTCTTCTTGAGACATGCTAAACCACCCTAAAATTTTCAATTGCCGCCAGTATATAGAAAATGCGGCAAGCTGCCCGGGCAGCCCTTGCTTTACGACACTGCCGGCGGGCGGTGCGCTCTCACCAGCAGCGCGGAAATCGACACGCTGGAACTCGCTTCCGGCCAGGCATCGCCGGGGCCGAACCAGCGCGCTTCGGCGATCTCGTTTTCGTCCAGGCGGATCTCGCCATCGAGGTAATCGGCCGTAAACGCGATCATCAGCGAATGGGGAAACGGCCAGGACTGGCTCATGAAGTACTGCAAGTTGTGCACGCGCAAGCCGACCTCTTCCATCACTTCGCGGTGCACGGCTTCCTCGATCGATTCGCCCGCTTCCAGGAAACCGGCCAGCGGGCTGAAACGCTGCGACGGCGAATGCTTGTGCATGGCCAGCAGCACGGAATCGCCCTTGCGGATCAGCACCATCATGGCGGGCGAAATGCGCGGATACGCCAGCATGCCGCAGGCGGCGCACGTAAAGCAGCGTTCGCCACGCGTGCGCCGCATGGGCGCCGCGCACACGCCGCAATGACGGTGCGTGCGCGCCCACTCGGCCAGCTGCACAGCACGGCTGGCAAGGCCCAGGAAGGCATCGTCGACGGCATTGAATAGCGAGCGCATGCCGTGCCAGGCCAGGGGGCCAGCAGCAGGCAAGGCGTCGTCATCCGTCCAGACAGTCTGGCAATAGCGGCCCTGCCACAGGCCCACGGGCTGCGCGCGGCTCAAGTCAATATCGAGCGTGGCCGCCTCGGCGGCAGTGGGCAGGGTCAGCTCGGGCGTACGCAACAGCAAGCGCCCGCGGTGAAAGACAAATGTCAGCGTCTCGGTGGCGGCCGGGGCCGGTTCAGGCGCATCAATCAGGGGCACAAAGGCATCAGGAGTCTGCAGCATGCTGGAAGTCAGTTTGTAAAGGTTGCTCATCATACTCCCGCTGCCAGACGCTTGCGCGCATAGCAGCGGCCGGAGCGCAAAGCAAGCATTCATGCGCCAGGACAGTGTTTTTTTCGCGGTACACCTGATCCGTTGCGTAAACGATACTGATAACGATTCTCATTTACGAAATAGCGCCAAGTTATTACAATAACGCCTCCCGTCTCCATCGCCAGCCACTTGTCCGCGTGCCCAAGCACAGCGGCGCAGAGCCAGCCAGGAACCACTACCCTGACCTTATCGAGAGAGCAAGATGGCAATCAAGAGCCGCAAACACGCCCCTACCCGTTTCAACCAGCACATCGGCGCCGCCCTGGCCGTGATGCTGCTGCCCGTCGCCGCCCAGGCGGCCGACCCGGCCGGCCAAAGTGCCCCGGCATCGCAGCAAACCCTGAACGAAATCAAGGTCGTGGGCTCCAAGGAAAATGATTTCAAGGCCGAAAAAGCCTCGTCGCCGAAATACACGGAAGAGCTGGTCAATACACCGCAAACCATCGTCGTGATCAAGAAGGAATTGATCGAACAGCAAGGCGCGCTGACACTGACGGATGCGCTGCGCAACACGCCGGGCGTAGGCACTTTTTTCCTCGGTGAAAACGGCAACACCAACACGGGCGACGCCGTCTACATGCGTGGTTTCGACTCGTCGGGCAGCATCTATGTCGATGGCGTGCGCGACGTGGGTTCCATCTCGCGCGACGTCTTCAACATCGAACAGATCGACGTGCTGAAGGGCCCGGCGGGCACGGACAGCGGCCGCGGTTCGCCCACCGGTTCGATCAACCTGGTCAGCAAGACGGCCACCATGGAAAACAAATTCAATTCGCTGCTGACCGCGGGTAGCGGCAAGCAAAAACGCGCCACGGCCGACTGGAACCGCATCCTCGACAGCGACTCCGGCACGGCATTGCGCCTGAACCTGATGACGCAGGACAGCGGCGATCCGGCGCGCGATGAAGTCAAGAACAAGCGCTGGGCCTTCGCGCCCACCGTCACCTTCGGCATCGGCAAGCCGACGCGCATCACTGCCAGCTATCTGCACGTGGACCAGAACAACGTGCCCGACGGCGGCGTGCCCACCATCGGCTTGCCAGGCTATTCGACGCCGGACGTCGCCACGAAGGATAAACCGGTCATCCGTAGCTACCTGAACAGCGCTGCCAAGGTCGATCCGAAGAATTTCTACGGCTCCACTGGGGACTACAACAAGGTCAAGGCCGACATGGGCACCCTGCGCATCGACCATGATTTCTCGCCCAACGTGCAGCTCCAGAACACCACGCGCTACGGCAAGACCAAGCAGGACTACCTGCTGACGGCCTTCATGGGCAACACCGCCAACCTGAATACGGAAACGAACGGGGTGAGGAGAGATCCTGCGACCTGGACCCTGGCGCGCTCGCTGCGCACCGTCAAGGACCAGGAAAACACGATTTTGACCAACCAGACCGTGGTCAGCGCACAATTCGACACGGGCGTGCTGAAGCATTCCGTGGTGGCCGGCGCCGAGTTCACCAGCGAAAAGCAGACCAACTACAGCTATGTGCCCGCCAGCCTGGGCAGCTTGCCGGCAGCAAACCTGTACCACCCGAACCCGCGCGACACCGTCACCGGCCACAACCCCGTGCGCAGCGGCGCTTTCACCGAAGGCGAAGTCAACACGCAAAGCCTGTATGTCTTCGACACCGTCAAGTTCGGCGACAAGTGGCTATTCAATGGCGGCGTGCGTTTCGACCATTTCAACACCACCTATGACGCCGTCACCCTGCAAACGGCCGTGACTGCTCCCGCAGTACAGCCATTGCCAGTGGGCACGCCGATTCCTACCCATCTGACCCTGAGCGACACCTTGGCCAACGGCAAGATCTCGGCCATGTACAAGCCGACGCCGGACAGCAGCGTCTACGCCTTGCTGGCCACGTCGAAAGCGCCGCCTGGCGTCAACTTCGCCCTGAGCACCGGCGCCAGCAGCGCGCAAAACCCGAACTATGACCCACAGGAAACCATCACCAAGGAAATCGGTACCAAGTGGGACTTCCTGAAGCAAAAATTGTCGCTGTCGGCCGCCGTCTACCAGACCACCGTCAAGAATGAAGTGGAACAGGACCCTGTCATCTCGACCATTTATTACCAGACCGGCAAGAAGCGCGTGGAAGGCCTGGAACTGGGCGTGGTGGGTGAGATCATGCCGAACTGGCTGGTCAGCGCCGGCTACACGCGCATGAATACCAAGGTCGAGTCGGGCAAGGTCGTCACGGCCAGCGGCGTCAATAACCTCAGCTACACGCCAAAACAGGCGTTCACCAGCTGGACCTCGTACACCCTGCCGTTCGGCCTGAAGATCGGCGGTGGCGCGCGTTACGTGGGTGAAATGCTGCGCGGCACCGATGGCGCCGTCGGCACGCCTGCCCGCGTAGATGCCTACTGGGTCTTCGACGCCATGGCGACCTACACCGTCAACAAAAACCTCGACTTGCAGTTGAACGCCTACAACCTGGCCGACAAGACCTATGTGGCGGCCATCAACAAGTCAGGTTTCCGCTACACCCCGGGCCAGCCCCGCTCGTTCAGCCTGACGGCGAATATCAAGTTCTAAGCACGCATTGCGCCATATCAAGCCCCTCTACGGAGGGGCTTTTTTATTGTCCTGATAATCTTGTCTTTTTACCGCACCCCCACCCTGCCGCGACTAGCGTATGAAAAGTCATACAGCGATAGCCCGCAGCGTCCAATATTTCGCGCAAGCACGCCGAATTGCTACATCCTGACAACAAAAAAGCTACCTTAAATCAACAACTTAAGAAGTTAGGACCCAAATTCTCATTTCAGGCATATCCTTTGCTATGTACAGGTTTTGCTGCAAATAATCGCTAGCACGCAAGGGCTTGTTTTTGAGAAATATTGACTCCAAGCTTGAGTTGCTCGCTATCAATAATCCGCTCACAGCGGCGTTTCACCGGAGGAGTCAACATGAAAAAGAAACGGCCATTAACCCTGTACATCCTGATTGCCATGATCCTCGGCATTGCCGTCGGTTATGGATGCAACACCGCCTTCCCTGATGCCAAGCTCAGCGCTCAGATCGCTGGCAATATTTCCATCGTCACCGACGTCTTCTTGCGCCTGATCAAGATGATCATTGCGCTGCTGGTATTTTCCACCCTGACAGTCGGTATCGCCCACATGGGCGACGGCAAGACAGCGGGCCGCATCGGCTTGAAAGCCATGTGCTGGTTCGTGGTCGCCTCGCTGGTTTCGCTGGCGCTGGGCATGGTGCTGTCGAACCTGATGCAGCTAGGCACCAACCTGGGCTTGCCATTGCCGGACGTACACGCTTCAACCAATTTGAAAACGGCCGCCTTCACCTTGAAAGATTTCTTCACGCATCTGGTGCCGAAATCACCGATCGAGGCCATGGCCAACAATGAGATCCTGCAAGTGCTGGTATTCTCGATCTTCTTCGGCGGCGCACTGGCCGGCCTGGGCGAATCGGGCAAGACCCTGACGGCCGTCGTCGACCAGCTGGCACAAGTCATGCTGCGCATCACCGGCACCATCATGAACCTGGCCCCGCTGGCCGTGTTCGCCGCCATGGCGTCCGTCATCACTACCCACGGCCTGGGCGTGCTGGTCACGTTTGCCAAGTTCATGGGCGGCTTCTACCTGGGCCTGATATGCCTGTGGGCCCTGCTGATCGGCGCCGGCTTTGTCGTCATCGGCCCACGCATCTTCAAGCTCGTCGGCCTGATCCGCGAACCGTTCCTGCTGGCATTCTCGACGGCCAGTTCGGAAGCGGCCTATCCAAAACTGCTGACGGCGCTCGACCAGTTCGGCGTGGACCGCAAGATTTCCAGTTTTGTATTGCCAATGGGCTACTCCTTCAATCTCGATGGCTCGATGATGTACTGCACCTTCGCCGTCCTGTTCATTGCGCAAGCCTACGGTATCGACCTGTCGATCGGGACGCAGATCACCATGCTGCTGCTGCTGATGCTGACCTCGAAAGGCATGGCCGGCGTGCCGCGCGCTTCGCTGGTGGTGATTGCCGCTACCCTGAACCAATTCAATATTCCGGAAGCGGGCTTGCTGCTGCTGATGGGTGTCGACCAATTCCTCGACATGGGCCGTTCGGCCACCAACGCGGTCGGCAATGCCGTCGCCACGGCCGTCGTCGCCAAGTGGGAAGGTGGCCTGGCCACCGAGGAAGAAGCAGCCGCGGCCAACGCCGCCAACCAGAACACGGAAAGCCATTGGGGCGAAGCTGACCACGCTAGCAAAGCCTGATAGCGCCATGGCCCGCCACAAGCGGGCCATTTATTTGTTGTCCATGTTGAGTAACAAGCAGTCAGGTAGTGCGATCAGTAGTCATTCCAACTTATTAGAGAGATTTTCATGAAAAAAGTCCTGTTTACCCTGCTGGCCCTTGGCGCAGCTTCCGGCGGCGCATTGGCTCAATCCAGCGTGACCATCTATGGCGTGGCTGACGCCGGCCTGGTGTTCGACAAGGATGCAGCCGGTGACCGCCTGAACCGCGTCGCTTCCGGCGTCGCCTCGGGCTCGCGCATCGGTTTCAAAGGCAAGGAAGACCTGGGCGGTGGCCTGGCCGCTACCTTCGTGCTGGAAAGCGGTTTCAATATCGACACCGGCACCTCGGGCCAGGGCGGCCTGCTGTTCGGCCGCCAGGCGTATGTCGGCCTGACCGGCAGCGCCGGCGCCGTCACCCTGGGCCGCCAGTACTCGCCGTACTACCTGGCCCTGCGCGACGTGGCCGATCCGTTTGTCATCGGCCTGGCCGGCACGGCATCGAACCTGATGGTGACGAATATCCGCGTCGATAACATGGTGCAATACACCACGCCGACCTGGAGCAAGCTGTCGGCCGACCTGGCGTATGGCTTTGGCGAAGTGGCCGGCGACAATGCGAAAAACCGCAGCATGGGCGGCGCCGTGCATTACATCGACGGCCCGCTGAACGTGACCCTGACGCACCACCGCAAGGAAAATGCGCTGGCGACCGCACAAACGCGCAACACCCTGCTGGCCACGCGCTACGACTTTGGCGTGCTGCAAGGTAACTTCGGCTACGCCGACAACCGCGCCATCGACAACAGCAAGAGCAACGACATCCTGGTCGGCTTCAGCGCCCCGTTCGGCGCCACCAAGCTGGTCGCGTCGTACATCCGCCACAACGACAAGAGCAATGCAAACCGTGACGCCCAGCAGTGGGCCATCGGCGCGTTCTACGCCCTGTCCAAGCGCAGCGACCTGTACACCGGTTACGGTCACATCAGCAACAAGAACGGCGCTACCTTCGTCGTTGGCAATGCCACCGACAATGGCACCGGCAACAGCGGTTTCAACTTAGGCATGCGCCACACTTTCTAAGGACGTCGGCCAAAATCTACTGCGCGGCGCGCTTTGCGGCCGGCGATGCTCACCGTACGGAAGTACGGTTGCGCTTCTCGGCCACAAATCACTGCCGCTCGCTACGATTTTGTCGGACGTCGTGATGTTCGTGAAATATGCGTCAAGCACGCTGCTGGCCGCCGGATTACTTTCCGGCGGCTTTTTTTATATTGAGATCATCAAGATGCGATACTGTGGGTTCTTGCAAGTTGGTAGCTGATTTTATGCATAGCAGTAACAAACCCTCCCTTTCCTGGCGCCAGCGCCTGTCGCAACGGTCGGGCCGCGAAACGCTGGCCTGGGGCGTGGTGCTGGCCGCCTGCCTGGCCACCGTGTGGCTCGTGTATTTCTGGACGGAACGCATCGCCATTGGCAAACTGCAAGCCAGCGGCGCACAGCGCCTGGAGGTGTATGTCAGCAGCCTGGAAAATGCGCTGGAAAAATACGACTTCCTGCCCAAGACCCTGGAGCTGAACCGCGACGTGATCCGTTTGCTGCAGCACCCGGAAGACCCGGTGCTGGTCGATACGGTCAACCATTACCTCGAGCAAATGAACGCCCAGGCGAAATCCTCGACCATTTTCATCAGCAACCTCGACGGCAACACGCGGGCCGCCAGCAACTGGCAGCAGCCAGACAGCTTTATTGGCGACAATATCTCATTCCGCCCCTACGCCCAGGATGCGCTACGCGGCACGCCGGGCCGCTTCTATGGCGTGGGCACGACGCGCCTGGAGCCCGGCTACTTCTTTGCCCATGGCATCTACCAGAATGGCCACATGCTGGGCCTGGCTACCGTAAAGGTGAACCTGGAAACCCTGGAAAAACGCTGGGTGCAGGGCGCGGACAAGGTCATGCTGGCCGATGAGCACGGCGTGATCTTCCTGAGCTCCATGGCGGACTGGAAATACAAGACGCTGGCACCGCTGTCGCCCGCCATCGTCGAGGAACTCAACCGCACGCGCCAGTATTACTCGAAGCAGCTCGAAGCGATCCCCTTCGTTTCCGACCGGCAGTTGGGCAATGGCGCGCGCGTGATCAGCGTGCGCGAGCAGGAACATGCCGATACGCCACCAAAGACCAGCTCCAGCGTCATGACGCAGATCAAGCTGAAGTCGCCGCAAGGCTGGACCTTCATCTATTTGTCCGACCTGGCACAGGCGAAAGCCAGCGCGCGCGCGGCGGCCGCCTTCTCGTGCGTGCTGCTGGGCTTTTTCATGCTGCTGTTCTTTTACCTGCGCCAGCGCCGCGCGGCCGTGGCGCAAAAATTGCGCGCCCGCGAAGACTTGCAGCATGCCTACGACAACCTGGAAGCCATGGTCGAGGAACGCACCTCGGAACTCAATGCCATGACACAAAGCCTGAGCCAGGAAATCGAGGTACGCAGCAAGGCCGAGCAGAAACTCCACATCACGCAGAATGAACTTTTCCAGGCCGGCAAGATGGCCGTGCTGGGGCAGATGTCGGCCAGCATCACGCATGAATTGAACCAGCCACTGACGGCGCTGCGCACCATGTCCGATAATGCCGTCATCCTGCTCGAGCGGGGGCGGCTCGACGACGCGCGGCGCAACCTGGCGAAGATCTCGCAAATTGCGGCCAGGATGGGGACCATTACGGGTCAATTGAAGATTTTTGCGCGAAAATCAACGACCAGCCTGACCTCCGTATCGATACCCACGGCGATCAGCAACGCCCTGTTCCTGGTCGAGCGCCGGCTGCAGGTTGAAAATGTGCGTTTCACCCTGCAACTGCCGCCCGAAGACATCTTCGCCATGTGCGAAAGCAACCGCCTGGAACAGGTGCTGGTGAACCTGTATGCGAACGCACTCGATGCCATGAATGGCAGCGACGTGCGCAGCCTGCGCGTGTCCGTCGAATGCACGTCGGAGCACGTCCTGATCCACGTGGCCGACACGGGGCCGGGCCTGTCGACGGAAGTGTATGAACACCTGTTCGAACCGTTCTTCACAACAAAACCGCAAGGACTGGGACTGGGCCTGGGACTGGCCATTTCCGAACAGATCACGCGCCAGTTCGGCGGCGTGCTGCGCGCCGAAAACGCCCCCGGCGGCGGCGCCATCTTCACCATCGAACTACAGATTGCAACGCAGGAGGAAAAACATGTTTGACGGCTTGAAGGTCCTGCTGGTCGAAGACGACCCCACCGTACGCGAAGGCAGCGAGCAGGCATTGCAGTTGGCCGGCCTGGACGTGCTGGCGTTTCACTCGGCCGAGCTGGCCTATAAACTGCTGACGCCGGATTTTCCCGGCATCGTGGTCAGCGACGTGCGCCTGCCCGGCATGAGCGGCCTGGAATTGCTGCAAGCGGTCAAGACACTCGATGCCAACCTGCCCGTGATCCTCGTCACGGGCCATGGCGACATCACCATGGCCGTGCACGCCATGCGCACGGGCGCCTACGATTTCATCGAAAAACCGTATTCATCTGACCAGCTGGTCGATGTCATCCTGCGCGCGCTGGAAACGCGGCGCCTGACCCTGGAAGTGCACAGCCTGCGCCGCCAGCTCGAGGACGGCGGCGGCATCGAAGCGCGCTTATTGGGAAATTCCGTGGCGATGCGCGACATACGGCGTTTGATACTCGACGTTGCCGACGAACCAGCCGACGTACTGATCTATGGCGATACCGGCACGGGCAAGGAAATGGTGGCCCGCTGCCTGCACGACTTCAGCCACCGCCGCAAGCACAACTTCGTCGCCGTCAACTGCGGCGCGATTCCCGAAAGCATTTTCGAGAGCGAAGTCTTCGGCCACGAACCGGGCGCATTCACGGGCGCGGCCAAGCGGCAGGTGGGCAAAATAGAGCACGCGGACCAGGGCACTTTTTTCCTCGACGAAATCGAAAGCCTGCCCCTGTCCTTGCAAGTGAAATTGCTGCGCGTGTTGCAGGAACGCTATATCGAACGGCTTGGTTCCAACGTGCCCATGCCCGTCGATGTGCGCGTCATCGCAGCGGCCAAACTGGACCTGGAAGACTTGTCGCAGCAGCAGAAATTCCGCAGCGACCTGTACTATCGCCTGAATCTGATCGTGCTGCATCTGCCGCCCTTGCGCGAACGGCGCGAAGACATTCCCATCCTGTTCGAGCACTTCGTGCTGGCCGCCGCCGCCCGCTACAACCGCACCGCGCCCGTGGTCTCCAGCGCGCAGATGCGCAGCCTGATGGCCCATTCCTGGCCGGGCAATGTGCGCGAGCTGCGCAATATCGCCGACCGCTTCGTGCTGGGTATCGCCGGTGGCGCCTCGAGCCTGCTGGCGGGCAGCCAGGCCAGTCCCTTGTCGCTGGCGGAGCAAGTGAACGGCTTCGAACGTGCATTGATTGAGCAGGAACTACGCGCATATTCCGGCAACGTCAGCGAAGTGAGCACGGTGCTCGGCTTGCCGAAACAGACCTTGTACCACAAGATGCAGAAGTACAATCTGGTGGCCGAAGAGTTCAGATAGGCACGCCGACACGGCCCGTGCGCAGAGGCACGACCCAGTCGGGCCGGCCGTTCGCCAGCGCCAGCCGGGCCGCTGTTTCCCAGTCATACGCCACCGCATGCAACTGCGCTGCCCAGGCGCCATCCGCGTCCTGTTCAACGATGGCATAGCGCGCATGCGGCGTGCCGGTTTCCATCACGTGCGGATAACCATGGTCGTCGTCGTAGGCTTGCAAGCCGACGCTGCCCGGGTTGACGATCAGCCGTCCATCGGCCAGGCGTACCTGGCGCGGCATATGCGTGTGGCCGCACAGGATCAATGCCGCGTCCGCCGTCCCGGCGCGTTCGGCCACCTCTTCCGGCGTAGCCGCGCGGCTGCCTTGCGGCGTCACGCTGTCGAGAAAATACACGAGGTCGCTTTGTGGCGTGCCATGCACGAGCAGCACATCGGGGCGCAAGCGCAAGGTGGCGGGCAGCGCGTCTATCCACGCGAGTTGTTCGGGCAACAGCTGCGCGCGTGCAAAGGCATCAGAGACGCCCATGCGCACCGGGCCACCGAACAACTGGCGTTCGTGGTTGCCGCGGATGGTGGGCAAGCCGAGACCCATCAGGCGCGCCGCCGTGGCGCGCGGCTGCAGATGGCCCGAGACGATATCGCCCAGGTTGACAGTGACGTCGACCCCGTGGCGGGCGATGTCGGCCAGCACGGCCTCCAGTGCATCCAGGTTACCGTGGATATCGGAAATGGCGGCGATTCTCATGCAATGTCTCCTCTTCTTGCACACCATTCTGCACGCGTCCAGCGTTGCAGACAATGTCAGCACACAGAAATCAGCCCGGCAAGCGGGGCGGGCCCAGCTACCAGTTATTACGCATAGTAGGACAAATCCGACGGTAATTTGCGCCGTGCGGCTACGTGGTTCAAATGTAACAATTGCTACCATTTCCTCATTGCATTAACCCGTAGGTCGCCCCAGCGTCGCGGCCCACCTATCATCTTTCCGAGGAGTAGTCCCATGTTTGTTACGCCCGTCCCCGCCCGCCTGTCCCCACCCCGTTTGCGCCATCTCGCCTTGCGCGGGAGCATGATGCTGGGCGTGCTGGGCATTGCCACGGCGGCCGCCACGGCGCGGGCCGAGCCATCGCCCACCCTGGACCGCGTCAGCATTTCGGTAGGGGCGTTTTCCGCCGATCCGCGCATCAATATCGGCGCCGATACACAGTTTGGCCGCATCGACGCACCCGAATCAAAGCCCAGCCATACCACCATCCCGCGCATCAAGGCGGACTTGCTGATCGGCGACCGCCATGGCCTGGCATTCGACTACTACCGCTACGACAAATCCTACACGCCAAGCCTGACCGGCGAGACCATCATCAATGGTCAGCCCGTCACGGGCACGGCCACGGCGGATGCGGATCTGAAACTGGACCTGGCCAAGCTGGCCTATAAATGGTGGCTGGGCAGCGGCAACGACACCTTCGGCATCGGCCTGGGCGCCGCCTACTACCATGCCAACCTGAACGGCACGGCCACCGGCGTGGTAAATGGCGAAACGGCCACGGCGCGTGATTCCATCGGCGAGCACGCGTTCGCGCCCCTGCTGGAAGTGGGCTGGCGCCACGCCTTCACACCGGACTTGCGCATGTATGCGGAAGCGTCGGGCATCAAGAAAAACGGTGGGCGCATCAACGGCCACATTTACGGCGGTAATGTCGGCGTGGAATGGTTTCCGTTCAAGAATATCGGTTTCGTGGCCGATTACGGCATCTCGAAAATCAAGCTGCACCGCGACAGCGAACGCGATGCCGACCTGAACATCCGCCTGACGGGACCGTCGGCATATGTGAAAGTACGCTTCTAAACCGGCTCAGGCCGCCGGTTTCAGCAGAGTTAGCTGAAATTGCGGCAGGCTGGCATCGTCCCATGCTTCGACCCTGGCAAACGGCAGGCGCGCAAACGCCTGCCGCCAGAATGCATTCGCATGCGCATCGGCGCGAAACGTGGCCACCAGCCACGTCTGCGCGCTGCCCAGCAGCACCCGGCACACCACTTCCAGCGCCACGCCCCGGCGCCGGTATTTCTTCAGAATAAAAAAGTCGCTGAACTCCTGCACGGCCAGCCCGCCCGCCATGCCGGGTTCCGTGATGAAAAAGCCCGCCAGTTCGCCATCGACCTCGATCCAGCTGGCCGTATGGCCGGCTGCGTGCACATACGACGCCAGCCCCGCGTCGCACACGTCGTAGCGACCGTCGGCCAGCAGCGCCTCGCCGCTCCAGGCCGAATTATCGTAGCAATACAGCTGGAACAGCTGCGCCAGCGCTCCCTCTTCGCCGGGCGCAACGGCGCGCAATGTCATGTTCTGTACTACCGGCATAATTTCGTCTTTCCGCCACTTGGCGTCGCTGAGTTGGCGAGTGTAGCACCGCGTCACTCATCCCTCCCACCTGCATTTCAGGCCAGAATTTTCGCCCTTTGTCGCAAAAACATTAATTTTCTCCCAATTGGTTATATATTATTGTTTTTAAGTAACATCCGCCATCGCGGCTGAAAAACAAGGGTGATCCCCTTCCTCAGACCGGCAGACAGGTATCTGCCGGCTTTCATACCCAAGCTCTGGAGAGTGCTGCACATGCTATCGATCAAACAGCTGAACAAAACGTATGCCAATGGCGTCAAGGCCATCAACGATGTCAGCCTGGAGATTCCCAACGGAATGTTCGGCTTGCTGGGACCGAATGGCGCAGGCAAGTCCTCGCTGATGCGTACCATTGCCACTTTGCAAGATCCCGATAGCGGCAGCATCCATTTCGATGGCGTCGATGTGCTCAAGGACAAGGCAGGCCTGCGCCGCCAGCTGGGCTATCTGCCGCAGGATTTCGGCGTGTATCCGAAGGTCAGCGCGGAAACCTTGCTCAACCACTTTGCCGTCTTGAAAGGTTTGACAGAAAAGGGAGCGCGCAAGGAAGCCGTGGAAGCCTTGTTACAGCAAACCAATCTGTGGGAAGCACGCAAGCGCAACCTGGGCACGTATTCGGGCGGCATGCGCCAGCGCTTCGGCATCGCCCAGGCGCTGCTGGGCGCGCCGCGCCTGGTGATCGTCGATGAGCCCACTGCCGGCCTGGATCCGGACGAGCGCAACCGCTTCCTGAACCTGCTGGCGAAAATCGGCGAGCAAGTGGTGGTGATTCTGTCGACGCACATCGTCGACGACGTGACGGACCTGTGCCCGCGCATGGCCATGATCGTCAAGGGGCAGGTGCTGGTGCAGGGCGAGCCGCAGGCGGCCATCGACACCTTGCACGGCAAGGTCTGGCGCCGCAGCGTCACGACGGAAGAACTGGCGCAGTACCAGCAAACCTTGAACGTGCTGTCGACGCGCCTGGTGGGCGGCAAGCCGCAAATCAATGTGTTTGCCGACAGCCAGCCCGACAGCGGCTTCGTGCAGATCGCCGCAGACCTGGAAGACGTGTACTTCCTGCACGTGCGCAATGCTGCCCGCCACAGCGCCGCCGCGCCGGCCGCAATCGCAGTCGCAGCGTAAGGGGCCGCCATGTGGAAGGAATTTTTCAAGTTTGACCTCGGCTATCAGCTGAAACAGCCGCTGCTGTGGGTGTTTGCCGTCATCATGGCCCTGATGGCCTTTGGCGCTACCACCAGCGACTCGGTGCAGATCGGCGGCGCCATCGGCAACGTCAACCGCAACGCCCCCACCGTGGTGGCGCAGATGCTGGGCATCTTCAGCCTGCTGGCGATGCTGCTCGTCACCGTCTTCATCGCCGGCGCCGTGCTGCGCGACAGCGAAGTCGGCATGGCCGACATGCTGTTCGCCACGCCCATGCGCAAGTGGGACTACCTGTTCGGCCGTTTCGCCGCCGGCTTTGCCGCCTGCCTGGTGATCTTCATCGCCATTGCCCTGGCCACCATGCTCGGCCCCGTCATGCCCTGGGTCGATGCGCAGCGCGTGGGCGCCTTCTCGCTGCACACTTACGCCTGGAGCTTTGCCGTCATCGTCATCCCGAACCTGCTCTTCATCGGCGCCCTGCTGATGTTGCTGGCGGCCACCACGCGCTCGATGATGCTCGTGTACGTGGGCGTGCTGGGCTTTTTCGTGCTGTGGGCCATGGCCGGCGTATTTACGCGCGACATCAACAATGAATGGTATGCCGTCCTGCTCGACCCGTTCGGTTTGCGCGCCTTCGGCCGCATGACGCGCTACTTCACTGCCGCCGAGTCGAATGCGACCCTGCCGCCCCTGTCCGGCTACCTGCTGGCCAACCGCGCCCTGTGGCTGGGCATCACCGCCGTGCTGTTTGCCGCCACCGTGTTCCTCTTCAAGCCGCAGCGCACGGGCACTGGCAAGCGCCTGTTCGGCAAGCACAAGGCACAGGCAGCCGCGCCGGCCGTCGCTGCGCCGCTGCACCTGCCGCGCAGCATCCCCACGTTTACCCCGGCGACAGCCTGGCGCCAGTGGTGGCAAATCCTGCGCTTCGACGCGGCGGGCGTCTTCAAGAGCCTGCCCTTTCTCGTCATGCTGCTGTTCGGCATCATCAACCTGATCGCCGGCTCCAGCGTGGCCAAGAACATGTATGGCACGGCCGTGTATCCGATGACGCATCTGATGTTGCAAAGTATCAGCAACAGCTTCAGCTTCCTGTTGATCATCATCGTCACTTTCTATGCGGGCGAACTGATCTTCAAGGAGCGCCAGGTGAAGATCGCCGACGTCAGCGATGCCATGCCAGTGCCCGGCTGGGTGCCCCTGCTGGCCAAATGCACGGCCTTGGTCGGCGTCATCGCCGGCTACCTGCTGGCGGGTGTTGTCACCGCCATCGGTTTCCAGCTTTACAAGGGTGGCGCGCCCGTGGAACTGGGGCTCTACCTGAAAGGCACCTTGCTGGGTGCCCTCTTCTTCGTGCTGATGGGCTTGTGCGCCCTCACCCTGCAAGTGTTGTCGAATAACAAGTTCATCGGCTATTTGCTGGTAATCCTGCTGATGGTGGCGCAAGCCGTGCTGGGCATGCTGCACCTGGAGCACAATCTGTACGCCTTTGGCGGCATGCCGGCCATCAAGTATTCGGACATGAATGGCTATGGCCACTTCCTGACGGGCTGGGCCTGGTTTGCGCTGTACTGGAGCTTGTTCACTGTGGCGCTGGTGATGCTGGCGCAGGCATTCTGGGTGCGCGGCCTGTCCGCCGACTGGCGTGCGCGCATGCGTCTGGCGGGGCAGCGCCTGAACGGCCGTGCCGGCGCCGCGCTGGCCGCAGTCCTGCTGTGCTGGGCGGGTACGGGTGGCTGGATCTTCTACAACACGAACGTGCTGAACCAGTACGAACCGTCGAACATCGGCATGGACAAGCAGGCCCGCTACGAGAAATTGTACAAACAATACAAGGACTTGCCGCAGCCGAAGATCACGGATGTCCAGGCCGGCGTGGATATTTATCCTGAGCAACGTAAAGTGTTGATCAAGGGCCACTACGTGCTGCAGAACAAGGCAGAACAAGCGCTCGACACCCTGCGCATCCAGCTCAACCCGGACCTGGAAACGCACTGGTTGAACTTGCCTGAGCATAAGGTGATGCTGGACGACAAGGAGCTTGGCTTCAGCATCCTCAAGCTGGCCCAGCCCCTGGCGCCGGGCGCCACCCTGCCGCTGGACTTCACGGTGGCGGTCACGCACCATGGTTTCACCAACGACGGCGCGCCGGACCAGGTCAACCTGAACGGCACCTTCTTCAATAACCAGAGCTTCTTCCCCCACTTCGGCTATGCGCAGCACATGGAATTGACGGATCGCAACGAGCGGCGCAAGCGCGGCCTGGGCGAACCGCAGCGCATGGCCAAGCTGGAAGACAAGTCGGCCTACGGCAACACCGTCTTTGGCAATGAAGCGGACTGGATCAATTTCGACACCACCGTCTCCACCAGCGGCGAGCAGATAGCGCTGGCGCCTGGCTACCTGCAGGCAAGCTGGGAAAAGGATGGCCGCCGCTATTACCGCTACAAGATGGACCAGCCGATGATGCCGTTCTTTGCCTACCTGTCGGCGCGCTGGGAAGTCAAAAAAGGCGAGTGGCACGGCTTGCCGATCGAAATTTACTTCGATAAAAAGCATGGCTACAACACGGATCGCATGATTACCTCCGTGCAAAAGTCGCTCGACTATTACAGCACCGAGTTCACGCCCTACCAGGCCAAGCAGGTACGCATCCTGGAATTCCCCGGCTACCAGAGCTTCGCGCAGTCTTTTGCCAATACCATTCCATATTCGGAGGGCATCGGCTTCATCGCCGACCTGCGCGACAAGGATGATATCGACTACGTGTTTTACGTCACGGCCCATGAAATGGCGCACCAATGGTGGGGCCACCAGGTCATCGGCGCCAACGTGCAGGGTGCCACCATGCTGATGGAATCGCTGTCGCAGTACTCGGCGCTGATGGTGATGGAAAAGGAATACGGCCGCGAAAAAATGCGCCGCTTCCTGCGCTATGAACTGGACCGCTACCTGAGCGGGCGCGGCGGCGAAGCCATCGAGGAACAGCCGCTGGCGCGCGTGGAAGGACAGCAATACATCCACTACAACAAAGGCAGCCTGGTGTTCTACCGCCTGCGCGACGAAATTGGCGAGAAAGCCCTGAACCGCGCCCTGAAACGCTATCTGCAGGACAAGGGCTACCAGCAGGCTCCCTTCACCACCACCCTGGAACTGCTGGCCTACATCCGCGCCGAAGCGCCGCAGGACAAGCAGGCACTGATCACGGACCTGTTCGAGAAAATCGTCTTCTACGACAACCGTGTGACGCAAGCGTCGGCCGTGCAGCGCAAGGATGGCCAGTGGGATGTCACCATGAAGCTGCATCTGGCCAAGCTGGAGTCCGACGGCAAGGGCAAGGAAAGTCCGCGCGCCTATGACGAGCCGGTGGAAATCGCCATCTTCGCGCGACCTGTGGGCGGCAAGGAAAAGGATGAAAAAGTTCTGTTCACGGACAAGCGCGTGTTGTCAGGCAGCGACCCGGTCATCACCATCACGGTGAAGGACAAACCGTTCGAAGTGGGCGTCGATCCGTACAACAAGATGATCGATCGCGTCTCACGCGATAACCGCAAGGAAGTCAGTGTGAACTAAGGCTTCAATGCAACCTTGATCCAACGCAAACCGGTCGCGCATTCGATGAGTGCGCGACCGTTTTTTATGTGCAATCAAGCCGGGGGATACCGGCCGTGCACGCTGCCGTACAAGCGCATGGCAGCAGCTGGCGTAAGATAGACGGCACGGCCATCGCCTGGTTTTGATCCACCTTCATAGGAAAATTTCATATGCTGCATCGTCACCTGCCCATCCGCACCAGCCTGCTGCTGGCGGCCCTCGTCTTTACAACGCCCGCCTGGAGCGCGGATCCTGTCCACAAGGAAAACGTCGAATTGACGGCGGGAAAAAACGCGCACAGCGTGAAAGGCAAGATCAAGGGCTACGCCACGGCCGAGTACACCTTGACTGGCAAGGCTGGCCAGACTCTCAGCGTCAAGCTCAAGACCAATCAATCATCGAATTACTTCAACATCCGCCAGGCAGGCCAGGATGAAGCCCTGTTCATTGGCTCGACCAGCGGCAACAGTTTCCAGGCGCAACTGCCGGCCGATGGCGAGTACACGGTGCAGGTGTATTTGATGCGCAACGCGGCGCGCAGGAATGCGGTGGCCAGCTACAGCCTGGAGATGGGCTTGCGCGATTAAGCCAGGGAGCGGCCAACGCGGTCGATGCGGCCAGCATAACAACCCCGCTTGGCATTGTGGACGTGGATATAACTGACGTCTGCATTGCCGAATAATTGGACAATGACGGCTTCCACGCCGGTGCCGTTCACTACCTCAGCATCGAGCATCATGCCGTCGGCGGAATAGGCGCGCAGCGACAACAAACGCCGCCGCATTGATTCCGGCACTTGATTGATGGCATCGTACGCTTGCCTGCTGCCCTCGCGCACAAAAATGGCGTGGGAAGCCCGGTAGGGCGTCATGGCGGGCTGGCACACATGATTCAATAGCAGCACGGTCTCGCCAAGCTCGGCGTCCACCAGCGCTATGCGGTCAGGAAATCCGGGGTGTTGGTCGACCACGTAGCGCCGCATGCCGAGCACCGTTAATTCGGCATCGGACAGGGGAAAAAGGGGCAGAAAAGGCTCGGGCGAGAGCCCCGTAATGCGAAAATCCATGCTGTTCTCCGGCGTCGTCAAAACCACCATCAGACCCGTATCCGGACAACGCCGCTATCCGCTTCTTGCTATGGAATGTGAGCATGCGTCCCGGAATGCTTTACAGCGCGGCTGAACGTAAAAAAAGAGCCTGCATCAATGAAGACGCAGGCTCTTTTATCGACAGTATCTGACAGGAATACGTCAGCGCGGCGTACTTAAAATGGAATATCGTCATCCATATCCGAGAAGTTCGGTGCTGGCTTCGGTGCCGGGCGTGGTGCCGGGGCCGGGGCCGGGGCTGGACGCGGGGCTGGCGCCTGGCGCGGGGCCGGGGCGTCGTAGCCGCCACCACCGCCGCCGTAGCTGTCATCGCCACCACCGGCGTCGCCGCCCATGCCGGAGCGACCGCCCAGCATTTGCATCTGTTCCGCGATGATGTCGGTTGCGTACTTCTCGACGCCGTCCTTGTCCGTATATTTACGGGTTTGCAGGCGGCCTTCGACGTAGACGGACGAGCCTTTTTTCAGGTATTGGCCGACGATTTCCGCCAGGCGGCCGAAGAACGAGATACGGTGCCACTCTGTCAATTCTTTTTGTTCGCCCGTATTGCGGTCCTTCGATTTGTACGAAGTGGCCACGGCGATGTTGGCGATCGCGTCGCCGCTAGGCATGTAGCGGATTTCCGGGTCACGGCCCAGATTGCCGACGATGATGACTTTGTTGACTGATGCCATGAATAACTCCTGATGAACTGCAGCGGGAGCCGGTGTCCCGCGCGGTAGTTTAGTGTACTAAACGAGGATTATAAGCGACCACGCGGCGCAAAGCACCCGCTTTCTGGCGGACGCCATCTCTCGTGCGGCAGCACGTTTTTTTCACGGCAAGGGAAAACAAGAAACTTGAATACTGGTATTATATACAGTGTTTAAACGTCTGCACGCACCTGTATCAAACTTTGTCGGGGCACGTTCGCCTGGCGGCGCAATCCGCCCATGGACGCCTCAGGCATGCAGAGCAAAACCCGGCTATAGTAACAGGTTGACCCGTTGTGGCTCCTCATCTGCACCCAGGCACAATGCGCCGGCCGCACCACTCACTGAAAGCAAGGCAATCACATGGAACAGATCCGCATTCGCGGTGCTCGCACGCATAACCTCAAGAATATCAATCTCGATTTGCCGCGCAATAAGCTGATCGTGATTACCGGCTTATCCGGCTCCGGCAAGTCTTCGCTGGCCTTCGACACCTTGTACGCGGAAGGCCAGCGCCGCTATGTCGAGTCGCTGTCGGCCTATGCACGCCAGTTCCTGCAACTGATGGAAAAACCGGACGTCGACCTGATCGAAGGCCTATCCCCCGCCATCTCCATCGAACAGAAGGCAACTTCGCACAACCCACGCTCGACGGTGGGCACCGTGACGGAAATCCACGACTACTTGCGCCTGCTGTACGCGCGTGTTGGCACGCCCTACTGTCCCGACCACCCGGAAAACGCGCTGGCCGCCCAATCCGTGTCGCAAATGGTCGATGCCGTGCTGGCCATGCCGGAAGACACCAAGCTGATGATACTTGCGCCCGTCGTCGCCAACCGCAAGGGCGAGCACGTGGACCTGTTCGAGCAGATGCAGGCGCAGGGCTTCGTGCGCTTCCGCGTGCAGAGCGGCACGCATGCGGCCAAGATCTATGAAGTCGATGACCTCCCGAAATTAAAGAAGACGGAAAAACACACGATCGACGTCGTCATCGATCGCGTCAAGGTGAACCAGGAAATCAAGCAGCGCCTGGCGGAAAGTTTCGAGACGGCCCTGCGCCTGGCCGATGGCCGTGCCATCGCCTACGAGATGGATACCGCCCAGGAACACGTGTACTCCAACAAATTCGCCTGCAATGTGTGTGGCTATTCCCTGCAGGAACTGGAGCCGCGTCTGTTTTCGTTCAACAACCCCATGGGCGCCTGCCCGGAATGCGACGGCCTGGGACACATCGAATTCTTTGACCCGAAACGCATCGTCGCGTTCCCGAATCTGTCGCTGGCCTCGGGCGCCGTCAAAGGCTGGGACCGCCGCAACCAGTTTTACTTCCAGATGCTGTCGAACCTGGCCGCGTTTTACGAGTTCGACCTGGACATGCCGTTCGAGCAACTGGCATTGAATGCCCAGCAAGCCGTGCTGTACGGTTCCGGCAAGCAAGTGATTCCGTTTACCTATGTCAACGAACGGGGCCGCACTGTCATCAAGGAACACACGTTTGAAGGCGTGGTCAACAATCTGCAGCGCCGCTACCGCGAGACGGACTCGATGGCCGTCAAGGAAGAACTGGCCAAGTTCATCAATGAAAAATGCTGCCCCTCATGCGATGGTGCGCGCCTGCGCGTGGAAGCGCGCTTCGTCAAGGTCGGCACAGGCAAGCAGCAGCGCGCCATCTATGAGGTGGCGGGCAAACCGCTGCGCGAAACGCTGGAATTTTTCGAAAAGCTGAAACTGACGGGCGCCAAGAAAGAGATCGCCGACCGCGTGGTCAAGGAAATCATTTCGCGCCTGAAATTCCTCAACAATGTGGGCCTCGATTACCTGTCGCTGGACCGCAGCGCCGACACGCTCTCCGGCGGCGAAGCACAACGCATCCGCCTCGCCTCGCAAATCGGCTCCGGTTTGACGGGCGTCATGTATGTGCTCGATGAACCGTCGATCGGCTTGCACCAGCGCGATAATGACCGCCTGATCGAAACGCTGAAACACTTGCGCGACATCGGCAACAGCGTGCTGGTGGTCGAGCACGATGAAGACGCCATCCGCACGGCCGACTACATCGTCGACATGGGCATCGGCGCGGGTGTGCACGGCGGCGAAATCATCGCCGAAGGCACGCTGCAAGACATTCTCAAAAACAAGAAATCGCTGACGGCGCAATACCTGAACGGCAAGCTGAAAATCGCAGTGCCAGCCAAGCGTCACGCCAGCAATCCGGAGAAGCAGTTGCTGATTACTGGCGCGACGGGCAACAACCTGAAAAAGGTATCGCTGAGCTTGCCGGTGGGCTTGATGACCTGCGTCACGGGCGTGTCCGGCTCGGGCAAATCGTCGCTCGTCAACGATACCCTGTATCCGGCCCTGTCGCGCCATTTGTACGGTTCGCAGACGGAACCGGCGCCGCACGAATCGATCAGCGGCCTGGAGCACTTCGACAAGGTCATCTCCGTCGACCAGGCGCCTATCGGCCGCACGCCGCGCTCCAATCCCGCCACCTACACGGGCTTGTTTACGCCGATCCGCGACTTGTTCTCCACCGTGCCGACGGCCAAGGAACGGGGCTACAGCGCGGGCCGCTTCTCGTTCAACGTCAAGGGCGGACGCTGCGAAGCGTGCCAGGGCGATGGCGTGATCAAGGTCGAAATGCATTTCCTGCCCGACGTCTACGTGCCGTGCGACGTGTGCCATGGCAAGCGCTACAACCGCGAAACCCTGGAAGTGCAATACAAGGGCAAGAACATCACGGAAGTGCTGGGCATGACGGTGGAAGAAGCACATGAATTCTTCAAGCCCGTGCCCTTGATCGCGCGCAAGCTGCAAACCCTGCTCGACGTGGGCCTGGGCTACATCAAGCTGGGCCAGAGCGCCACCACCTTGTCCGGTGGCGAGGCGCAGCGCGTGAAATTGTCGCTGGAACTGTCCAAGCGCGACACGGGCCGCACCCTGTACATCCTCGATGAACCGACGACAGGCTTGCACTTCCACGATATCGATTTGCTGCTGAAAGTCATCCATCGCCTGCGCGACCAGGGCAATACCCTCGTCATCATCGAGCACAACCTCGACGTCATCAAGACGGCCGACTGGATCGTCGACCTGGGCCCAGAAGGCGGCGCCGGCGGCGGGCAGATCATCGCCACGGGCACGCCGGAAGACGTGGCCCTGAACCCGGCCAGCGTGACGGGCAAGTACCTGGGGCCGCTGCTGAAGCAGTAACGACGGCAGCGCAATAAAAAACGGCGCGGATTGCTCATGCAATCCGCGCCGTTTCTCTTTTTGCTAGCACCCCAGTCATTGCCGGCGTGTCATTTATCTCACGCCAGTCTTTGCCGGCGTGTTTCTCCCCCACTACTAAACTTTATGCACTCAGCCGCTTTTCCAGCGCAGCCTTGTTATCTGCCAATTCTTGCGGCAGATGATACGCGAGTTTTTCAAACAACTCCGTATGCAATTTCAATTCTTCCAGCCACGCCGCCTTGTCGATCGAAGTGATGGTATCGAACTGTTCTTGCGTGAACGGCAAGCCATCCCAGTTCAGGTCGCCATACTGCGGCGTCGTGCCGAACAGGTTTTCCACACCGCCGGCCTTGCCTTCGATGCGTTCCAGCATCCATTTCAGCACGCGCATATTGTCGCCAAAGCCAGGCCAGACGAACTTGCCTGCCTCGTCCGTACGGAACCAGTTGACGCAGTAGATCTTCGGCAGGGCGGCAGCGTTAACTTTACCTACTTTGACGCCCATGTCCAGCCAGTGCTGGAAATAATCGCTCATGTTATAGCCGATAAACGGCAACATGGCAAATGGATCGCGGCGCACGACACCCATCTGGCCCACGGCAGCGGCCGTCGTTTCGGAACCCATGGTGGCGGCCATGTAGACGCCTTCGACCCAGTTGCGCGCTTCCGTTACCAGCGGCACGGTGGTGGAGCGGCGGCCACCGAAGATGAAGGCCGAGATCGGCACGCCGGCCGGATCGTCCCAGGCCGCATCAATCACCGGATTTTGCGTAGCAGCAACAGTGAAGCGCGCGTTCGGGTGCGCCGCCTTGGTGCCGGACGCCGGCGTCCAGTCCTTGCCCTGCCAGTCGATCAGGTGGCTTGGTGCTTCTTTCGTCAAACCTTCCCACCAGACATCGCCATCGTCCGTCAGCGCCACGTTGGTGAAGATCGTGTTATCGCGCATGGAGGCCATGCAGTTGTAGTTGGTTTTCTCGTTCGTGCCAGGCGCCACGCCGAAGTAGCCCGCTTCCGGGTTGATGGCGTACAAACGGCCATCGGCGCCTGGCTTGATCCAGGCGATATCGTCGCCGATGGTGGTCACTTTCCAGCCGTTAAAGCTTGCTGGCGGGATCAGCATGGCGAAGTTGGTCTTGCCGCAGGCCGATGGGAACGCCGCCGCAACGTAATGCTTCTTGCCTTCGGGCGATTCCACACCGAGGATCAGCATGTGTTCAGCCAGCCAGCCCGGGTTGCTGTCGGACGCTTGCGCTTCCTGGTAACCCATGTTCGAGGCGATGCGCAGGGCGAAACATTTCTTGCCCAGCAAGGCGTTGCCGCCGTAGCCAGAACCGAAAGACCAGATTTCGCGCGTTTCCGGGAAGTGCACGATGTACTTGGTGCTGTTGCAAGGCCATTTCACGTCGGCCTGACCGGCTGCCAGCGGTGCGCCCACGCTGTGTACGCACGGCACGAACTGGCCATCGGTACCCAGCACGTCGTAGACGGCACGGCCCATGCGGGTCATGATCTTCATGTTGACGGCGACATAGGGCGAGTCGGACAGTTCCACGCCGATGTGCGCGATGGGCGAACCCAGCGGGCCCATCGAGAATGGCACGACGTACATGGTACGGCCACGCATGCAGCCATCGAACAGGCCGTTCAGGGTGTGGCGCATCTCGCCAGGCTCGGTCCAGTTATTCGTCGGGCCAGCCGCTTCTTTCGTTGCCGAGCAGATATACGTGCGGTCTTCGACGCGGGCCACGTCGCTCGGGTCGGAGCAGGCCAGGTAGGAATTCGGGCGCTTTTCCGCATTGAGTTTTTTCATGGTGCCGCTGGCAACCATTTCGGCGCACAAGCGCTCGTACTCTTCTTGCGAGCCATCGCACCAGTAGATGCGCTCCGGCTTGGTCAGCGCGGCAATGTCGGCCACCCAGTTGATCAGTTTCTGTTGTTTAATATAAGCTGGGACGTTGAGTGCGGCGACGCCACCCATGACGGGCTGATTCATATTACCTCCAATACCAATAAAAGAAATTCTGGTCATTCCGGCAAGACAGGCAGCATCGTTGAGAGGTGGCTGCGGCTCACTGCGGGCGGGATGCTCACGCTGGCAGGGCTCTGGTGTCGTTTACCTGGATCATGCACCCAGGTAGCAAGAACAGTTTGCGCTTTAACTATACTCAGGAAGCTTCAAAAGTGCCGGCGATTGTACACCCGCCAATCAGCTATTCTCGCAAAAATGTAGGAGAATAGCTTGACTAATGTAGTAGGCTATTCAGCATTTCCCGTATCCTGTTATTTCCCTACCAAATCCTTACTAAAATCGGCCATCCACCATGAAAATTGCCATACTCGATGATTACCAGGATGCCGTGCGCGGCCTCGATTGTTTCCAATTGCTCGATGGCAACGAGGTCAAAGTATTCAGCAATACGGCGCGGGGCCTGGGCCAGCTGGCGATCCGCCTGGCGCCGTTCGACGCGCTGGTACTGATCCGCGAACGCAGCAGTTTCAACCGGGCCCTGCTGTCGAAACTGCCGAACCTGAAACTGATTTCGCAAACAGGCAAGGTCAGCGGACACATCGATGTGACGGCCGCCACGGAGCTGGGCATCGCCATCGCGGAAGGCATAGGCTCGCCCACGGCGCCGGCCGAACTGACGTGGGCACTGATCATGGCGGCGCAGCGCAAGATCGTGCCTTACGCGCAACATTTACAGGAGGGGCTGTGGCAGACGTCGTCACTGGAACCGGCGCGCAATACGCTGGGGACTGTACTCAAAGGGCGCACCCTGGCGATCTGGGGCTACGGCAAAATCGGCCAATTGATCGCCGGCTATGGCCGCGCCTTCGGCATGAACATCCTCGTGTGGGGCAGCGAAGCGAGCCGCGCGGCGGCCGTGGCCGCGGGCGACACGGCGGCGATTTCGCGCGAAGCGTTCTTTGAACAAGCGGACGTGCTGACCTTGCACCTGCGCCTGTCCGACAAGACGCGCGGCCTGGTTACCAACGAAGACCTGGCGCGCATGAAACCGACTTCCCTGTTCGTCAACACCAGCCGCGCCGAACTGGTGGCTGAAGGGGCGCTGGAAACGGCGCTGCCGCTGGGACGCCCGGGCGCCGCCGCGCTGGACGTATTTACGGACGAGCCGCTGCCGCCAGGCGCGCCATTGCTGCTGCTGCCGAACGTGCTGGCCACGCCACACCTGGGCTACGTCGAGCGTGACAGCTATGAGCTGTATTTCCGCTACGCCTTGCAAAACATCGTCGATTTTGCGCAGGGTCAATGCACGCGCCTGCTCAATCCCGAGGTGCTGCAGCACGCGCGGCAAACGCCTCAGGAGCGCTGAAAGCCCTTGATGAGGTCGGCCTCGCCCGTGAGGCGGATGGCGGGCGCTGGCAGCACGTGGCGGCCACGCCACAGGCCAGCCCAGCCGGGTGGCCAGGCGATGTCCGGCCCGGCATATGGCGCCACGCCAGCGCGCACGGCGACCACCGGCACGGGCGGCATGTCGGGCAAAGGCTCGCCTGGGCTGCGCTGCATGTCCAGGCTGTACATGTAATTGGGCAACAAGGCGTCGCAGACACGGCCAAACCAGTCGCTATGGTCGTCGTCGCGGCCCAGCGCCTGCGCCAGCCCTTGCGGGTCGAAACGGGCCAGCGCATCGATCAGCTCGCCGGTAGAGGCGCCGGGCGTATCGCCCCAGCCCATCACGGGGTTAACGTTGTAATCGGCGCCCGAGCCATACCAGCCTTCGCGCCAGGGCCGCTGCATCCAGTCACGCGGCCCCGTGAACAAATGCCAGCGCCAGTGCAGGCCGGACGGTTTCGGCCAGGAATACAGGTACAGTTTTTGATAGCCGGCCTGATGCAGTTCGCGCACCATGGCCATCAGGCGAGCATGCGGCATGCGGTCGGGCGGCGCGCGGCGGAACAGGATCGCTTCGCCATCGGCAAACTGCACATCGTCGGTCGACAGGTTCAGGTCCAGGGTCCGCGATTCGCTGCCGAAACGGGCGGCAATCCAGCCCGTCAGCAAATTGACGGACGTGATCACACCGTAACCTCGGTGGCGGTGAAAAATGACGGTACCGGGAGCGAGCGCTTTCATACGGAGTCGGGGCGGTAGGCAAACAAAGAAACCAGTGTACTCACAGGTGGTCAAATTTTCCAGTGGCGATCTGCAACGGCCTGCGGCGGGCCCGCCTTTCACGCAAGGCACACAATCCACGCTATCATGCGCGTCATTCTCCACTGACATCGTGACCACATCATGACTTTGCGCATACTCGCCACTGGCGGCACTTTCGACAAACACTACAACGAATTGAACGGTACCCTGGGCTTTTCCGACAGTCATTTGCCGGCAGCGATTGCCCGCGCGCGCATGACGGCGCCCGTGGCCCTGGAGCAACTGCCCCTGCTGGACTCGCTCGACATGCAGGATGCGGACCGCCAGCGCGTGCTGGCCTCGTGCCGCGCGGCACAGGAGAAAGCCATCGTCATCATCCACGGCACCGACACCATGCGCGAAACGGCGCAAGTGCTGGGTGCGGCGAACCTGCAGCAGACGGTCATCTTGACGGGCGCCATGATTCCTTATGAAATCGACAATTCCGATGCCCTGTTCAACCTGGGCTTTGCCTGCGGCGTGGCGCAAACCTTGCCATCTGGCGTGTACGTAGCCATGAATGGCCAGATCTTCGCCTGGGACAACGTGCAAAAGAACCGCGCCGCCGGCGTGTTCCAGCCCTTGTAAGCCGATGGCAGGAATGGTGGCAAACAGCAGACCGGCAAACGGTCTGACTGACCATCTTTCACAATTCAAGCAGCCCGTTTCAACGGGCTTTTTTTACGTTTTTTTACCTTGCACTAATTCTGCAAAGCAACAGCTTTCAACGAATTATTGCAGGTAAAACATCGAATTGCCAATAGAATAATTTTATGTTGTAAAAAAACGCCATTGATCATTTTTAAAAACACCGATCCTGTCAAATATAAAATCGTCATTTAACAATTTAATTGAAGTTTCTTCAGTATCCGTAAATTATTGCCAAATCCGACACGGTTAGGGTGCATTTTTTCTTTCTTAGAAGACATAATGTTTGCCTCGACAAGTCATAAGTGCATTTATAACAATATTGCGCTAAGTAGTCTTCCACCTCCCACGGACGTGGTTCCGCCTACCGTACACGCGCACCGCTGGTCATCTATCCGATGGCCTGAGCGGTGCTCGTGTACCGCTTGTCGTTATTAAAACTACTACGGAGTAATTGTTACAATGGCATTTAAAGAAAAAATTGGCGTACGCAGCGTACGCCTGGCCCTGACCGTCCTGGCAGGCAGCGTCTTGTTCTCTGGCCAATCCATGGCAGACGAAGCAATTCAAAAAGTTGAAATTACCGGTTCGAGTATCAAGCGTATCGCCGTCGAAGGCGCACTGCCAGTGCAGCGCCTGACGCAAGAAGCGATCGCCCGTACCGGCGCAAACACCGTTGCTGATCTGGTACAAAGCCTGCCAGCCATGCAAGGTTTCACCATCGGCGCCGTTGCCGCCGGTTCCAACTCGGGTGGCCGCACCAGCGCATCGATCCATGACATCGGCGAAAGCTACACCCTGGTTCTGCTGAACGGCCGCCGCATCGCGCCACAAGGCTCGGGTACCTCCGTCAACCTGAACGCCATTCCGATGAGCGCGGTTGAGCGCGTCGAAATCCTGACCGACGGCGCTTCGGCCCTGTACGGCTCGGACGCCATTGCCGGCGTGATCAACTTCATCCTGAAGAAAAACGTCCAAGGCGGCACCCTGGAAGCCACCTACGGCGGCCCGGAAGACAAAGGCGGCAACGCCTGGAATACCAACGTCACCTACGGCTTCGGCGATCTGGATGAAGATCGCTTCAACGTGCTGGTATCGTACCGCCACGATGAGCAATCGAAACTGAAGGCAACGGACCGCTCGTTCGCCCGTTCGTCGTACATTCCTGTCAGCAACGGCGGCAAGAACTACATCTACGACCGCACCAGCCCGTCGACAGCGCCAGGTAACGCCACCGTCGCCTTCAAGGACAGCGCCACCAACCCACAACTGCAGTTCAGCCCGTACCTGGCTGCCAACGGCAATTGCGGCCCGACCAACTACGTCACGGCTACCAACGCTGCGGCATGCGGCTTCGATGGCGGTTCGACCGTTGAAATCGTTCCAGAATCGAAACGCGACAGCCTGTTCTCGCGCGGTACCTACAAACTGACGGACAACCTGAATGCGTTTGCCGAAGTCGCCCTGTCGCGCTACGACCTGACCGCGCGCATCGCCGCCAACCCGGTGCCGATCACGATCGCCAAGGGCAGCGCGCTGTACAACCAGTACGTCCAGCCATACCTGACGCCTGCGCAGCAAGCGGACGTGAAAACCGTCACCGCCAACTACCGCATGGTTGACTGGGGCACCCGCGCCAGCAACACCATCACCGACACCAAACATTTCGTCGTCGGCGTGGAAGGCGAAGTGGGCGAGTGGAACGTGGAATCGGCCCTGACCTGGTCGCAAAACGCGATCGATGAGCGCTATGTGGGCGGCTATGCCAAGAACGCCGAGTTCAAGGCCATGCAAAAAGATCCATTGTTCAACCCGTTCGTACCAGCTGGCAGCGCTTCGCCAGCCCTGCAGAACCTGATCAACAATTCGCAATTCAACGGTTCGATCCGTACGGCATCGACCACCATGCGCGGCATCGACGCGCACGGTTCGCGGGAACTGTTCACCCTGCCAGGCGGCAAGGCCAATATCGGTATCGGCGGCGACTACCGCGAATACAAATATGAGCAAACGCCATCGAACGGCGCGACCAGCGACACGATCTACAACTTCAACACCTCGGCACGCTACGACCTGAGCCGCGAAACCTATGGTGTGTTTGCCGAATTGCTGGCACCTGTCACCAAAACGATCGAAGTGAGCCTGGCCGGCCGTTACGACACCATCACCAAGATCGACAACGGTGTTGTGAACAAGTCCATCGGTAAAGACCAAAGCGCCAGCACCTACAAAGTGACGGCACGCTGGCAGCCAGTCCAGCAATTGCTGGTACGTGGTTCGTACGGCACGGGCTTCAAGGCGCCGAGCATGCTGGACATTGGCCAGCCACTGGTCAACAACGGTTTCACCGCCAAACCATGGGATTGCCCATTCCCAGGCAGCGATCTGTGCCGCGGCAAAGCCCAGCAATACAATCAGTTGGCAGGCGGTAACGAAAACCTGAAACCGGAAAAATCGAAGCAGTACACCGTTGGTTTCCGTATCGAACCTAGCTCGGCATTCTCGTTCGGCGCCGATCTGTGGGATGTGAAGATCACCGACGCGGTGTCGGCAGTAAGCGAAACCCAGGCCTTCGGCAATCCAGCGCTGTACAAGGATCTGTTCGGCGCCTATACCGAGCCATCGACCGGCAATACCTACTTTGCGTTCAAGTCGCTGTCGATGAACATCGGCCAGACGCATAACCGTGGTATTGACTGGGACATGACCGGTCGCCACCGCTTTGACTTCGGTAACTTCACGGCCAACCTGAGCGGTACCCATATGCTCAAGGCTGACTACACCGTGCCAGGCACCAAGAATCAGTGGACCACCAACATGAACTACTTCGGTATCACCGATGCAGTCACGTTCCGCAACCTGATCAAGCTGAACATGAGCCTGGAATCGGGCAAGCTGACCAGCAGCATGGTTGTCAGCTATCGTAACGGCTACACCGATGCAGCTGCTTCGGTACTGAACGTCGATACCAAGAAACTGGAAACGATCCGCCTGGAAGTTCCGTCGTACACCACCGTCGATCTGCAAGGCCGCTATGCCTTCAGCTCGGCGTTGACGCTGCGCGCTGGTATCAAGAACCTGTTTGACCGTGAACCGCCGCTGTCGCTGCGCGCTTCGTCGGGCCACCAGGTTGGTTTCGATCCACGCTACGCCGATCCAATGATGCGTTCGGTCTACTTCACCGGTAGCTACAAGTTCTAATGTGACGTTTTAAATTAGGCTTGGTAAAAGCGCCTTGCACCTCACCGTGCAAGGCGCTTTTTTTATACGTCAGCAAAGGACGCTGGCGAAAAAAAAGGAGCCGAAGCTCCTTTTTCGTACCGGCATGACGACGCTTACGCCGTCGCCTCGCCGCCCAATGCTTCGACCACGTCGGCCATCAGCTTGCTCAGCTCGCCCGTCATCAGCATCACGTCGCCGTCGAAACGCTCTTCGTCGTTCTTCGTGCTCGATTCCGTTTCCTTGATCACGTCCAGCGGCTTGACGCTCTTGATGGCCAAGGACTCCGTCAGCACGAACGAGATCTTGTCGTTCCACGTCATGGCCAGGCGCGTGCACTGCTTGCCGGCCGCGATGTGGCGGCGCACGTCGTCCGCTTCCAGCGTGTGGCGCACGTAGCGCACGGTGGCCTTGCTCTCGCCCGTGGCGCGCAATTCCGTATCCATGTCGACCGTGAAGCCGGCAGGCGCATCGTCGGCCTGCAGCCACTCCGTCATCACCGCCACCGGCGAGCGCTGCACGCGCAAGCTTTCCAGCGGCAGTTTGTCGACGGCTTTCAGCAGCAGCTTGATGACTTCATCGGCTTTTGCCGGGCTGGCGGCATCGACCACCAGCCAGCCATTGACGGGGTCGATCCACGTCCATACATTGCTGCGGATGCTGAAGGCGCGCGGCAGCAATTCGTCGGCCACGCGTTCCTTCAATTCTTTCATGGCTTTCTTGCCAGGCGCAAAGCCTTGTGCTTCTTCCATCTCGGCAGCGCGGGCCTTGGCCACCTGGTTGATGACGGTCGCTGGCAGCAGTTTCTTTTCCGTACCCAGCAAGATCAACATTTGTTTGTTGACAACATGGACCAGACCACCATTCGGGCGTGGCGTATCCCAGCCCTGGCGCATCAGATCCATGCTGGTCGCCGGCGTAAATTTGTTCGAGGACAAGGCCTCTTCCAGTTGTTCTGGCGTATAAGCCCATGGTGCGGGCAGGCGGTAAATCTGAAGATTCTTGAACCACATAGTTTTTGTCTTCCGTTTGTTTCAGTAGTGCCAGGGGAACGCCATTCTACACTTTCGACACGGGAATGCCGTCAAAAGCGCGGACTGGCGCGATGCTTGTAATCCATGGGGAATGCCGCTACAGGGCGGGAAACAGCTCCGCCTGGGCTGGCGCCTGCCGCGTCACGACGGCCGGATCGGACAAGGTCGAGATGCGCACGCCCAGCAGGCGGATTTTCTTTTCAAACGGCACGCGCCGCAAGCAATCGCGGCTGGCGCGCAGGATGGCGGCGGCGTCCGCCGTGGCGCTGGGCAAGGTGATGTCGCGCGTGACAGTGCTGAAATCCTCGAAGCGCAGCTTGATGCCCACCGTGCGCCCCGCCAGCGACTGCTTGTCGAGGTCGCCCGCCACGCGCGTACACAGGCTTTCCAGCTTTTCCGACAGGGTGGCGCGGTCGCGCACCACTTGCAAGTCGCGCTCGAACGTCGTTTCGCGGCTGACGGACTTGGTTTCCCGGCTCGTCTGCACGGGGCGCTCGTCGATGCCCAGCGCCGCCTGGCGCAGCCAGCCCGTGTACAGGTCGCCGAACTGCGTACGCAGCATGGTGAGATCGGCTCGTGCCAGTTCGCCGATGGTAATAATTCCCAAGGCTTCCAGCTTGGCCGTGGCCTTCGGGCCGATGCCGTTGATCTTTTTTGCCGGCAAGGGCCATACGCGTGTTTCGACATCCTCGGGATGCAGGATGGTCAGGCCGTCGGGCTTTTCCAGGTCGGAACAGATTTTTGCCAGCAATTTGTTGGGCGCCAGGCCGACCGAGCACGAGAGGCCCGTCGCTTCGAACACGGCCGTCTTCAGGCGCGCTGCCATGGCGGGCGCCTGCTCGCCATGTTCGGTGAGATCGATATAGATTTCATCGATGCCCACGTTCTGGATGATGGGGCACAGATGGGCCACGGCTTGCTTGAAGCGGGCCGAATACTCGCGGTAGGCCTCGAAATCGGCTGGCAGCAGAATACTATCGGGCGCCAGCCTGGCGGCCTTCATGATGCCCATGGCGGAAAACACGCCGAACGCGCGCGCCGCATAGGTGGAGGTGGTGACGACGCCGCGCCCCACGTAGTCGCGCATGCGCGCAAACTGCCGCGTGCCGTCCTCCTGCAGCACGGGTTGCTGCAGCCGGCCGCCGCCGATGACGACGGCTTCGCCGCGCAGTTCCGGATACTTCAACAGTTCGACGGAGGCAAAGAAGGCATCCATGTCCAGGTGGGCAATCCAGCGGCGGGCTTCAGGCAAGGTAGGAGCAGATGTGGTCAAGGACACCTCGCGGCAGGATGCAGATGAATACTGTAATTATATACAGTATCGCTGGAAATCCCCATGGATGCAAGTTGAAACGCATGCGCACGGCGGTTGCTTTTCTCAATGGCAAGATTACAATCCTGACATAACTATTCAAAGGAGTCGCCTTGTCTATAGCACATCAAGCTTTGCGCCATCTGGCCGTCTGCTCATCCATCGTGCTGTCCACGCTGGCGCCATCCGCGCTCGCCGCCGATGCCGCCGCCATTGCACCTGTCGCCGCCAAGACAGCCTGGCAGGAAACGCGCCACGGCACGGTCGTCACGGACGACTACCGCTGGCTGCAAAAGAAGACCGATCCTGCCGTCATCGACTACCTGAATGCGGAAAACGCCTACACGGCCGCCGTCACGGCCCCGATCCAGCCGCTCGCCGACAAAGTGTATGCGGAAGTCAAAGGCCGCATGCAGGAAGTGGACCTGTCCGTGCCTGCGCGCCAGGGTAACTTTTACTATTACACGCGTACGGAAGCGGGCAAGCAATACCCGCTTCACTGCCGCCGCCCTGTCGGCGCGAATGGCGCCTACGATGCCCAGGCGGCCGAAGAAGTCTTGCTGGACCAGAATCAATTGGCCGAAGGCCACAAATTCTTTGCCGTGCGCGCATTTTCAATCAGCCCGAATGAGCAATTGCTGGCCTACACCACCGACACGACGGGTTTCCGCCAGTACGAGCTGCATATCAAGGATTTGAAGACGGGCAAGTTGCTGCCTGATACCATGCCACGCGTGACATCGCTGGCCTGGGCGGCGGATAACGCCACCCTGATGCTAGCCCAGGAAGACGCCACCACCAAGCGCTCGGACCGCCTGTTCCGCCTGGCTCTGGGCGGCACGCCGCAGCAGGTCTACCACGAGCCAGTGGAGCAATTCGCCATCAATGTGGGCCGCACGCACGACAAACGCTACTTTTTGCTGACCTCGGGCAGCACGGATACCAGCGAAGTGCTGCTGTTGCCAACCAACAAGCCGGAAGGCAGTTTCCAGAGCGTGCTCAAGCGTGAAAAGGGCCACCGCTACGGCGTCGAACACCGCGACGGACAACTATACATTCTCACCAACAAGGATGCAAAGAATTTCCGCGTCGTCAGCGCACCGCTGTCTGCGCCGCAGCCGAAGAACTGGAAACCCGTCGTGCCGCACAGCAAGGACGCCGTGATCCAGTCCATCGACGTGTTCCAGGGCTACCTGGTGGTGATGGAAAAGGCCCGCGCCCTGAACCGCGCGCGCATCTATGATTTTGCGCAAAAGAACTGGAAAACCGTGCAGTTCGACGATCCCGTCTACCTGGCCACGGCGGCCGGTACGCCCGAATTTAACGCCACGCAATTTCGCATGTCTTACCAGTCGCCCGTCACGCCACCCACGGTGATTGACGTCAGCATGAAAGATGGCAAGCGCACGGTGCTGAAACAACAGGAAATTGTCGGAGGCTTTGATGGCAGCCGCTACACCACGCAGCGCCTGTGGGTAACAGCGCGCGATGGCGTGCAAGTGCCGCTGTGGATTGTCTACAAGAAAGGCGTCAAGCTCGACGGTTCAGCGCCGCTGCTGCTGTACTCGTATGGCTCGTATGGCATCTCGACGGAAGCCAGCTTTGGCCTCGCCCGTCTCAGCCTGCTGGACCGGGGCGTCATCTATGCCCAGGCGCATATCCGCGGCGGTACCGACATGGGCGAAGCCTGGCATGAAGACGGCATGCTGATGAAGAAGAAAAATACCTTCAATGACTTCATCGACAGCGCCGACTACCTGGTGCGCGAAAAATGGACGAGTCCGAACCGTCTCATCATCCAGGGCGGCAGCGCGGGCGGCCTCCTGATGGGCGCCGTCGTCAACATGCGTCCCGAACTGTTCCACGCCGTGCACGCGGCCGTACCGTTCGTCGATGTGATGAACACCATGATGGACGCCAGCCTGCCCCTGACGACTGGGGAGTACCTGGAATGGGGCGACCCGAACCAGAAGGCGGCCTATGACTACATGCTCAGCTACTCGCCGTACGACAACATTACGCGCAAAAATTATCCAGCCATGCTGGTGACGACGGGGCTGAATGACAGCCAGGTGATGTACTGGGAACCGGCCAAGTATGTGGCCAAGCTGCGCGCGTATAAGACGGACAGCAATCCCCTGCTGCTGAAAACGAATATGGGCGCCGGCCATGGCGGTGCTTCGGGCCGCTATAACGCCATTCAGGAAAGTGCATTCCATATGGCGTGGATGCTGTCGCAGTGGGGTATTACCCAATAATGTGAAAAAAGCGCTTGCAGAAGGATTTTAGCCATCCTATAATAGCGCCTCTTCCAGACGTGGTGACAAACGTCAGGATAGTTTTCTGAGACAAGCAACGGGTGCTTAGCTCAGTTGGTAGAGCGGCGCCCTTACAAGGCGTAGGTCGGGAGTTCGAGCCTCTCAGCACCCACCAAATCAGAAAACTGTCCAGTGCTTCATGGATCAGCAATACAGATCATACGAGCTTGGAGTGGTAGTTCAGTTGGTTAGAATACCGGCCTGTCACGTCGGGGGTCGCGGGTTCGAGTCCCGTCCGCTCCGCCAATAAAAGAAAAGCCCTTTGGTTCTCTGAACCGAAGGGCTTTTCCCATTTCAGAAGCAAAAAACACGTCAGTACTCCCTTCCTTGAATATTTTTGCACTTTTCAGCAAAAAAACTGCTTTTAGCCCTCAAGAATAGTTGCACAAGCGGGAAAGCACCCCCTATAATAGTGCCTCTTCCAGACGTGGTGACAAACGTCGGGATAGTTTTCTGGGTATGCGGGTGCTTAGCTCAGTTGGTAGAGCGGCGCCCTTACAAGGCGTAGGTCGGGAGTTCGAGCCTCTCAGCACCCACCACCAATACAGAAAATTATCCAGTGCTTCATGGATCAGCAACACAGATCATACGAGCTTGGAGTGGTAGTTCAGTTGGTTAGAATACCGGCCTGTCACGTCGGGGGTCGCGGGTTCGAGTCCCGTCCGCTCCGCCAATAAAAGAAAAGCCCTTTGGTTCTCTGAACCGAAGGGCTTTTCCCATTGTGGGATCAGAATCTCAACACCGCCAACCTCAACCTCAAAGCTAACTTATCCGGGGGTCTGACCCCGGCTGTTAGAATCAGCGCTACCCTGACTTCGCCCCTGCCCGCATGCGCTTGCCCCGTAGTACTCCTGCCTATATCGCCCTGCGCCTGCGCCTGGCCCATCATGCTTTGCTGCAATTTTCCGCCAGCCTGAGGAGTTCCATGGAGATCTTCTTTTTCCTGGCCGGACCTGTCCTGCTGGGTCTGCTCAGCGTCATCGCCCTGCCTGGCTTTCTCGCCGTGAGCCTGCCCTGGCCCGCCGCCCTGGCTGTCGTGAGCGCGCAAGTCCTGCTGACCTGCCTGCCCGCCTGGCTGCTGCGCAAACGGCTGCTGCCTGCTCCCATCGCCGCCTGGCTGCGCCAGCTGCCCTTGCCGACGCGCTTGCGCTGGCAAGCCGACATGGCTGTGGCCGGTTTGCTGATGCTGCCGCTGGGCCTCGCCTATGCCGTCTCGACCACCATCTGGCTGTTGCAGTCGCCACCCTGGCTGCGCCCGATTGTCGCGCCCGGCATTGCCGCCACCATCGCCGCCTGGCTGCTGGCCTGGCTGCTGACGACGCTCATCGTGGCGCAGCGCCTGCGCGCGCCACGCCCCGCACAAAGGGCGCGCCCACCCACCATGACCGCCTATGTGCCGCACCGGCCCCGCTGGCGCACCGTGTTCCTGTGGCACCAGTTGTTCTGGCTACCGTTCTGGCGCAACGACAATGTAATTGGCATCCAGCAAAGCGTGCTGCTGGCCACGGCTGGCGCCAGCATGCTGGCCTGGTTGCTGCGCCCGCCCCTGGTGCCCGCGCCACTGTTGGGTTTGCTGGCCAGCGCCAGCCTGATCATTGTGACGGACCGCGGCGACAAGGCCGTGCGCGAGCAGATCGGCTTGCTGCAACCCTCGCTGAACGCCTGGCCCCTGGCCAGCACCGCCCTGACGCGCCTGGCCTGCGCCGCCAGCCTGCTGCCGCCGGTTGCCGTGCTGCTGGCAGGCGCTGTCTTGCTGTACAACCTTCACCCCGCCGCCTTGCAGCAGCGCGTCACCAGCATGTATGCCCTCACCGCCAGCGCGGCCCTGCTGGCCATCGTCGGCCTGCCCCGCCTGACGGCGCGCGGACGCGTCGTCCTCGTCGTGCTATCCATCCTTGCCTTGAGCGCCATTGGGAGCGAATTATGGAATTGAATGCCACTTCTCCCACCCTGCACATCGAACACCTCGATTTTCATTTCCCCACGCACAGCGTCTTCCAGGGCTGCAATCTGCAATTCGGCCCCGGCGTCACTTGGCTGCGCGGCGCAAACGGGGCAGGCAAGACGACCTTGCTGAAACTGGCGGGTGGCGCCCTGCTGCCCGCGCGCGGCGCCATCCGCCTGGACGACATCGACAGTGCTTTCATGCCGCTGGCCTACCGCGCCCAGGCCTTCTATTGTGGCGGCGACGCCCCTTCCCTGCCCTGGCTGCAGGTGCACGAAATGCTCGACCTGCACCTGGCCCTGTACCCGGGCAGCGACCAGTCCCTGCTGAACGACGAGCTGAGCGCATTTGCCATGACGCCGACCTTGCAGCAAAGCATCACCGCCCTTTCGCTGGGCCAGCACAAAAAGCTGCAACTGGCCTTGGCGCTGGCCTTGCCCGTGCGCCTGCTGCTGATCGATGAACCGTTCAATGGCCTCGACGCGGCGGCCATGGCGCATCTGCGCACGCGCCTGTCCGAACCGTCCCGCCTGGCGCGCCAGTGCATCGTGCTGACCAGTCACCTGGTGCCGGATGTGCCGCTGGCGGCGACAGTGGAAATATAGACAGGAAATACAGCTTTGCAGATCGACCAAGAAACGCTTACGATGCCGTGGTGCAAAACCGGCGATCCCGGTGCCACCACTACCATAAAACGGCGCGCTTATTCCCTGCGCCTGGCTTATTCTTGGAGAAATTATGTTGAACACCCACCGCAGCGCCCTGGCCATCCTGTGCGCCGTCCTTGCCGGCAGCGCCATTGCAGCCGGCCCCACGGGCACGGCCGCCGACTATGGCACCTCGGCCCACCACGGCGCCGCCCAGCGCATCATCGAACTGCAGGCCGATACGCGCCACATCAACGTCACGCGCGGCGAAACCGTCACCATCGTGCGCGCTGGCCAGCGTTTTACCTGGCACGTGCAAACTTTCAGCAACAAAACCATCTTCGCCCTGGCCGAGATCGCGCCAAAGGACATGGCCGTCGATGGTATTGCCGTGTATGTGGCAGCCAATCCGCAGTACGCGGGCAGCTAGTTTTCTGCGCGCATAAAAAAAACCGGAACAGCCTCGCGGCGCTCCGGTTTTTTTTATGCAGCGCAATATTTACGCCGTCAGCGCTTCCTTGGCGGCAGACTCTTCGACCATTTCCTCGTCATCCGAGCGGATCAGGTGGTCAAAGGCGGACAGGGCTGCCTTGGCGCCTTCACCGGTGGCGATGATGATCTGCTTGTACGGCACCGTGGTGACGTCGCCGGCCGCAAACACGCCGGGGATCGAGGTCTGGCCGCGGGCGTCGACTTCGATTTCGCCGTGGCGCGACAACGCTACCGTGCCTTTCAACCATTCCGTGTTCGGCACCAGGCCGATTTGCACGAAGACGCCTTCCAGCTCAACCTTCTTCGACTCGCCGCTGACCCGGTCCGTGTAGCTCAGGCCATTGACGATCTTGCCGTCGCCGTGAATCTCGGTGGTTTGCGCCGACGTGATCACGGTGACATTAGGCAGGCTGTGCAGCTTGCGTTGCAGCACCGCATCGGCACGCAGTTCCGCGCCGAATTCGATCAGAGTCACGTGCTTCACCAGTCCGGCCAGGTCGATCGCCGCTTCCACACCCGAGTTGCCGCCACCGATCACGGCCACGCGCTTGCCCTTGAACAAGGGGCCATCGCAGTGCGGGCAGTAGGCGACACCGTGGTTGCGGTATTCCTTCTCGCCCGGCACGTTGATTTCGCGCCAGCGGGCGCCGGTCGCCAGGATGACGGTCTTGGCTTTCAAGATGGCGCCATTTGCCGTTTCAATCTCGATCAGCTTGCCTGGCGTCAGCTTGCTGGCGCGCTGGGTGTTCATGATGTCGACGTCATAGGTCTTGACGTGCTGTTCCAGCGCCATGGCAAACTTCGGACCATCGGTTTCCTTGACGGAAATAAAATTCTCGATGGCCATGGTGTCGAGGGTCTGGCCGCCGAAACGCTCGGCCAGCACGCCCGTCTTGATGCCTTTACGGGCCGCGTAAATGGCCGCTGCCGCGCCGGCAGGACCGCCGCCGACGATCAGGACATCAAAGACATCTTTTTTCGACAACGCTGCCGCCTGGCGTGCGCCGGCGTTGGTGTCAAGCTTGGCGAGGATTTCCTCGACATTTGTGCGTCCCTGACCGAAATGCTGACCATTCAGGAACATCATCGGCACGGCCATGATCTGGCGTTCTTCCACTTCTTTCGGGAACACGCCGCCATCGATGGTGGTGACCTTGATGCGCGGATTGATCACCGCCATGGCATTCAAGGCCTGCACTACTTCCGGGCAGTTATGGCAGGAGAGCGAAATAAACGTTTCAAACTCGTAATCGCCGTCGAGGTTGCGGATCTGCTCGATCACGGCATCGTCGAACTTGATGGTGTGGCCGCCCACTTGCAGCAGCGCCAGCACCAGGGAAGTGAATTCGTGGCCCATCGGGACACCAGCGAAACGCACGCCGATGTCGGAGCCTGCACGGTTGATACTGAACGACGGGGTCCGTACGCCAGCGTCTATGCGCTCGACCAGCGTGATCTTGTCGCTCAACAGGACTATCTCCTGGAGCAATTCCTTCATCTCGCGGGCTTTTGCGCTGTCATCGAGAGAAGCGACCAACTCAAGCGGATACACTACTTTTTCCAGGTAGGATTTCAGTTGGGTTTTGAGGGTTGCGTCTAACATGATTTTTTTCCTTTTCTACAAATATTTAGGCGAATGCCGGGCCGGACACCCGGTCCGGCATCGCGGTAACTACTTGTTTGCTGCTAGATGTTGCAAGGCTTCAAGACTTAGATCTTGCCAACCAGGTCCAGCGATGGGGTCAGGGTTGCTGCACCTTCCGTCCATTTCGCTGGGCAAACTTCGCCTGGGTGAGCGGCAACGTATTGGGCTGCCTTGACTTTGCGCAACAGTTCCGCTGCGTCACGGCCGATGCCGTTGTCATGCACTTCTAGCACTTTGATGAAGCCGTCCGGGTTGATGACGAAGGTACCGCGCAGTGCCATGCCTTCTTCTTCGATCATGACTTCGAAATTGCGCGACAGGGTACCGGTTGGGTCGCCGATCAGTGCGTATTGCACTTTCTTGATCGCGTCCGAGGTATCGTGCCATGCTTTGTGCGCGAAATGCGAGTCGGTCGAGATGCCGTAGACATCGACGCCCAGCTTCTGGAATTGATCGTGGTGATCGGCCAGGTCTTCCAGTTCGGTTGGGCAAACGAAGGTGAAGTCGGCTGGGTAGAACACGAATACCGACCACTTGCCTTTCAGCGACGCTTCCGTCAGGTCGACGAATTTGCCATTGTGGAATGCGGTTGCCTTGAATGGTTTAACTTGGGTATTGATGAGCGACATAATCATTTCCTCTCGTGTGGTGAATCAGTAAGACTCTAGTGTAAGGGGTTTTAACCCATATGCAAAATTGATTGTCACAATAGTTTCAATTGATTTTAGCTATCATGACACCATGGGAACTCCATGATAGGCAGTTCCCACGGGATTGAACAGCGACAGCAAGGTATTGCCTTGCTGTCGCCGGGTCTTTAATTTTTGAGTTCTTCCGGTACTTTGCCGCCGTTTTCCGCCAGCTTGATCATCACCTGGCGGTGCAGCCAGATATTCATGCTGGCAGAATCATTGGTGTCGCCCGTGAAGTGCAGCTCTTGCGCAAGTTCCTTGCGCGAAGCCAGGCTGCTGTCGAGTTGAAGCAATTTCATCAGGTCGACGATGGACGTGCGCCAATTGAGTGTTTCCGCGTTCTTGCTGGCCAGGTCGACCAACACCACTTCCACGTCCACCACCGGTACGGCAGCCGCTGGTGCGGCTGGAGCTGCCGCCGGTGCCGCCGCCGCTGGCGCGTCGGCACCGGCAGCTGGCGTGGCTGCCGGAGCTGCATCGGACGAATGGTGGAAGATTTTGTTATAGATATTGCTGAAAATGCCCATGAGGTCACCTCGAGTTGAGTGAATGGAAGAAGGTTTGCCTGCGCGCCCGGTTCATGACGCGAACCGGTGACAGCTGGAGCCGGGCGCAGGCGCCAGCCCGTCGAGTATAAGCCCGTTCAGGCCGGGAGCCCTGTCCCGCAGGGCCAGTGGACATCTGGTGACAGGGTACGCCTGTTTCAAGGGTGCAAGGGCCGCCGGGCGTGCAGCAGCGCATCGAACGCTTCGATGGCCAGCGGCGGCGCAAACAGATCCCCTTGCGCAAAATCACAGCCTATGCCCAGCAGCAATACGCGCTGCACTTCGGTCTCCACCCCCTCGGCGATGACCTGCAAGCCCAGCCTGTGGGCCATGGTGACGATGGCTTCGCACAGCACCAGTTCGCTGGCGCCGGGCGCCAGCTTGCGCACCAGCACGCCGTCGAGCTTCAGGTAATCGATGCCGCACTGCTGCAACTGCGTCAGCGAGGCAGGGCCACTGCCGAAGTCATCCAGGGCGATCTGCAAGCCCGCCTCGCGCAAGTGCTGCAGCCGCTGCGCCATGCCGCTGCCGGCGCCGGCGCCGGCGCCCAGCAGCGCATCCTCGCGCATGTCGAGCACGATGGCCGAGGGGGGCACATCGAGCGCCATCAGCTGGCGCAGCCAGGTGCCGGGCGCCTCGGCTTCGCGCTGCAGCTCCAGCGGCGACTGGTTCAGGCACAGTTGCAACCCTGGCAAGCCGATGGCCTGGCCCTGCGCGCGCCAGCGCAGCAGTTGCGCGGCCGCCGTGCGCAGCACCCAGTCGCCGATGTCGACGATCAAGCCGCTGCTCTCGGCCACCGCCAGGAAATCGGGCGGACACACGATGCCCCGCTGCGGATGGTTCCAGCGCAGCAAGGCCTCCGCTTTGACAATATTGCAGCCATGCAGTTCAACGATGGGCTGGTAATGCAGCTGCATCTGCTGTTCGCGCAAGGCCGTGCGCAGGTCCGCCCCCATGCGCATGCGGTTGACGGCCGCCACTTGCATGGCGGGCGTAAAGTAGCTGTAGCGGTTGCGCCCCGCCCCTTTCGACACATACATGGCCTGGTCCGCATGCTTGAGCAAGTCCTCGATATTGCCCGCGTCGTCAGGATACAGGGTGATGCCGATCGACGCCGAGACGAACGCCTGTTCCTGCCCCAGCAAGAACGGCGCCAGCAAGCCGTCGAGTATCTGCCGCGCGATGCGGTCGACTTGCTGCAGATCGTCGAGATCGGACAGGATCACCGTGAATTCATCGCCACCCAGGCGCGCCACCGTATCCGTCTCGCGCACGCCCACGCGGATGCGCCGCGCCGCTTCGATCAGCAAGATATCGCCCTGATGGTGGCCCAGGGTGTCGTTGACTTCCTTGAAATGGTCGAGGTCAATGAACAGGATGGCGACGCGGCTCGTATCGCGCCGGCCCTGGGCCAGCGCCAGGCGCAAGCGCTCGTGGAACATGCGCCGGTTAGGCAATTGCGTCAGGGTATCAAAATTGGCTTGCTGCCAGATCAGCGCTTCCGTTTGCCGCTTGTCCGTCACGTCTTCCAGCATGCACAGGTGGTGCGGCCCGCCATGGCGCGTCATGGCGATGGCCGTCACCGAGGCATCGACCCACACCACGTCGCCATCGGGACGCACGATGCGCTTGGCGTGGCGGAAGCCCGGCATACGCCGCTCCAGCAACTGCGCCACATGCGCCTGCTCGCCCGCCACGTCATCGGGATGGCTGATATCCATCCAGCTCGACCGCTTCATGTGCTCCAGGCTGCGCCCGGCGATGGCCAGATAGCGCGGATTAATATCAAGAAACCGTCCGCTCACGGTATCGATCAGGGCGATACCCATGGGCGCTTCCTCGAACATGGTGCGAAAGCGCAATTCCCCCTGGCGGATGGTTTCTTCCGTACGGCGACGCTCGCGTGCCAAGTTACTGAAATGAAAGGCGGCCGACACGGCCAGCAAGCTACCCGCCACGCCCAGAGACAGGTACAACCAGCCCAGGTCGGCGCCTGGTACGGGACGGTACAGGAAACCCTTGTAGGCGGGGCTGTCCGTGGCGTTGGGCGGCAGCACGCCCATGGCGGCATACGTGTCGGCGATATGCTGCCAGCGCTGGGGATTCATGTAGCCCAGCTCCACCAGCACCGGCTGCAGCAGCAATTCCATCTGCTGCGCCTCGTACAGCAGGTGCGCGCGGTCATGGCGCTGGCTGTATTTAGCATGGATTAACTGCGCCATTTCCTCGCGGTGCGCCATCGCGTATTGCCAGCCGCGCAGGCTGGCAGCGCGGAACGCTTTCACACGCTCGGGATGGCGGCGCAGTTCGTGCTCGCTGGTAAACAGGTTGTCGCCATAGAAATCGATGCCGGCCGTGCGCGGCGTAAACTGGTAGTAGGGAAAGCCCACCCGGTCCAGGTAGTCCGGTTCGTTGGTGGAATACGCGGCGATGGCATCGACCTTGCCATCGATCAAGTCCTCGACCCGGTAGCTGGGTGGCAGGTGCAGCATCTGTTCCGGTGCGACACCCATTTTCTGCAGAAACAGCGACACTTCATCGGACGCGGATGCCACGTCGGTAGGCGTGCCTATCATCACGGAGGCGCCCGCCAGCCGGTGCACGTCGGGCGCGCCGCCATGCTGGCGCATCAGCAGCACGCTGGGCGAATGCTGGAATACCACGGCCAGTACCACCAGGGGCTTGCCAGCCATGCGGCTGAGCAACAAGGTGCTGTTACCGACGCCATATTCGGCCAGGCCCGTCAGCACGGCGGCCTCGGCATGCGGCACGCCGATGCCTTCGCGCAGCGTGACCTCCAGCCCCGCCTCGCGATAATAACCTTGCTCGATGGCCGCGTAATAGCCGGCAAACTGGAACTGATGCGTGAAATTGAGCTGCAGGGAGATGGGTTCCAGCGCCCGGGCGGGCGTTGCCAGGCACAGCAGCAGGAAGCAAAAGCAGCGCCAGCCGTGCGCCAGCCTGCCGATGGGCGGCAAGTAGGAGCGGAAAGCGTCAGATGCTCTCATCGGCATGGCAGGACACCACAGAAACTGCCGAGCTGGCAGGGGTATGACTATTGTAGCCGCCCCTTTTACCGATGGATAATTATTTCACTAAGAACAATAAAGTTGATGTTTTTGGCAAACAATCTGACGATTGTTTGCGCTAGAACACGACGCCGGCCACCAAAATGATGTTGGAATACGGACTGCATTCGCCCGTGCGCACGATGGCGCGCGCGCCCTTGGACAGTTGCTTGAACTCTTCATGCGTCACCTGGCGCGCATCGGGCAAGGCCAGGGCCGCCACCTGCGCCGCCATGGCCGGATTGTGCTGCGGCAACTCACTGGCGAGCAAATGGTATTCCACCTGCATTTCGCTCAGCACGGTATTCACGGTATCGATGAAGCCAGGAATGCCGCGCGTCAGGGCCAGGTCGATCAGGGGTACGCCCGGCTGCGAGGGCAAGCCAGCGTCGCCGATGACGAGCATGTCGCCATGGCCCAGCGACGCGATCATTTGCGACAGCGCAATATTAAGCAGCGGTGATTTTTTCATGGGCGTGGTGGCGTTAGAACAGCTCGTGCAGGTGGGGAATCGAGGTTTGTGCGCCGGGCTTGGTGACGCTCCAGGCGGCCGCGCGCTGGCCTTGCTGAATCGCTTCAGCCTCGTCCATGCCGGACGCCAGGCCCGCCACAAAACCGCCGATGAAGGTGTCGCCGGCCGCCGTCGTGTCGACGGCTTGCACCACGTCGGCCGGGAACGTGTAGTCGCCGCCATACAGGGCCGCGTGTACGCCCTTGGAACCGAGGGTGATGATGACGTTGTCGCTGCCCAGCTTTTGCAGCGCGGCCGCCAGGTCCTTGGCATCCGCGCCTTCCGGGCTGACGCCGGCCAGCATGGCCGCTTCGATTTCATTCGGAATCAGGTAGTCGACCAGTTCCAGCACGCCGTCCGGCAAGCTGGCAGCCGGGGCCGGATTCAGCACCACGGTCTTGCCCATAGAGCGGGCCAGCTTGATGGCGTGCACGACGGTGGCCATCGGCGTTTCCAGCTGCAGCACGACAATATCAGCCTGTTCGATCAAACCTTGCGCAGCGTCAATGTGCGCGGGGCTCAATAAATCGTTGGCGCCGCCGGCGATCACGATGCTGTTCTGGCCATTGTCATCGACGAGGATGGAGGCGATGCCGGACGCCACTCCCGGCAAGGTGGTGATGTGGCTGTCGATGATGCCGTCGCCCACCAGCGCGGCGCGTAGGGTGGCACCAAACGCGTCATCCCCCACGCAGCCGACCATGGCCACTTGCTGGGCTCCCGCCACTTTGCCGCTCAGGCGCGCGCAGGCCACGGCCTGGTTGGCGCCCTTGCCGCCAGGAATGGTGCGAAAAGCGCCGCCCGTCAGGGTTTCGCCGGGGAGGGGCATGCGCGGCACGCGCAAGACCAGGTCCATATTGATGCTGCCGATAACCACGATCATGATGTCATTCCCATCAGTTCAGTTGCAGGTAGAGAAAAAGGTGCCGGCGCGGCGGCCACACTGGAGCCGCGCACGTGCAGTTCGGGGGCGATGCTGCGCTGCTGGCGCGGCAAGGCGGGGTCGGCGATACGGGCCAGCAGGCAGGCTGCCGTGATATGGCCCAGTTCGCGCGTATTTTGCGCCACGCTGCTCAAGGCCGGATGCACGAAGCTGGCCAGGTCGATATCGTCGAAGCCGACGACGGCCAGGTCCACGGGCACGGCGATGCCCCGCTCGGCGGCGGCGCGCAGGGCGCCAAAGGCCATCAAGTCATTGCAGCAGAACAAGGCGTCGGGGCGCTGGCCCTTGGGCAGCGCCAGCAAGTCCAGCGCGGCCGCATAGCCGCCGGCGCTCGTGAAGTCGCTATGGCGGCACAGCGCGTCGGCCAGGACCACGCCCGCGTCCGCCATGGCGCTGCGCACGCCGTCGATGCGTTCGTTGGAAATGCTCACTTCGAGGGGACCAGCGATGCAAGCGAGGCGCCGGCGTCCCAGCCCCAGCAAATGGCGCGCGGCGAGAAAGCCGCCGGCGCGGTTATCGACGGCCACCGCATCGATGGACAGGTCGCTGGGCGCGCGGTCGAGCAGCACGGCCGGCACCTTCATCTTGCGCAGCAGTTCGCCATCGCTGTCGGCCAGCGCGGACAGAATCAGGCCGTCGCAGCGCTTGGTCAGCAACACGTTCAGGTAGTCGCGCTGCTTGACGGGGTCGTCATCGGAATTGCACAAGATCACGCTGTAGCCAGCCGCGTAGCAGCTGTCCTCGATGCCGCGCGCCACTTCCGAGAAATACGGATTCGTATTGTTGGGAATGATGAGGCCGATGGTACCCGTGCTGCGGCTGCGCAGGGAACGCGCCAGCGCGCTGGGCACGTAATGCAATTGCTCCGCCGCCGCCAGCACGGCGCGGCGCGCCTCGTCGCTGACGGGGCGGGTATTGTTGAGGACGTGCGACACGGTGGTAAACGACACCCCCGCCGCCTGCGCCACTTGTTTGATGGTTGCCATGGGCCGCGCTTTCTCCTGCGATTATGCGCGCTCGCCGCGGCGGCGGTAAGTGTCGAGCACCACGGCGGCGACGATCACCAGGCCCGTGACGATGCGTTTCACGGGTTCGGATACGCCCACTTGTGCCAGGCCCGCTTCCAGCACGGAAATGATCAACACGCCGATAAAGGTGCTGATGACGGAACCGCGCCCGCCCATCAGGCTGGTGCCGCCAATCACGACGGCGGCGATCACTTGCAATTCCATGCCCACGCCGCCATTCGGGTCGGCCGCTTCCAGGCGCGAGACCTGGAACAGCGCGCCCACGCCAGCAAGAAAGCCCATCAGGGCAAACACCAGTACTTTCGACGGCTTCGTGTTGATGCCGGACAAACGCACGGCTTCTTCATTCGTGCCAATGCCGATCCAGTGGCGTCCCAGCACCGTGCGCGTGAGCACCAGGTGGCCGATGACGACGATGGCGATGGCGGCGATGAAGGCGGGCGAGAGGCCAAAGGCGATCGGCGAGCTGATGCCGTCAACGGCGCTGCCGATGTATTCCGTGCGCGAGTTCGTTACTTGATAGGCCAGGCCCCGTGCCATTTCCAGCACGCCCAGCGAGACGATGAACGAGGGGATGCGCCAGCCGACGGAAATGAGGCCCGTGGTGGCGCCGCACAGGGCGGCGACGAACATGCCCAGCAGGGCCGCGCTCCACACGGGCCAGCCCCAGTGCACGACGGCCAGGGACAGCACGGAAGCGGCCAGCGCCATCACGGAACCGACGGACAAATCGATGCCGCCAATGATCAGCACGAAGGTCATGCCGACAGCCATCACGACCAGGGTCGGGATATTGTTCGACAGGGTGCTCAAGGTGGCCAGGGTAAAGAAGTTTTCGCTGGCAAACGAGAACAGCACGCACATGGCAAGCAGGGCGCCGATCAGGCCCGCATAATTTTTCAGGTCGGCCAGGCTGCGCTGCAGATACGAAGGAGAGGAATGGATGGTCATGGGAATCTTTCCGGCGGATCAGGCCGCAGCTGGAGTGGAATGAGGGGTCAAATAGCCGGAGAAAGCGGCCGACAGCAGCGCGTCCTGGCTCCAGGCGCCCCGCTCGAAGGTGTCGACAATGCTGCCCGCGCTCATGACGGCGATGCGGTCGCAGATCAGCATCAGTTCGCGCAAGTCGCTCGATACGATGACAAGGCCCTTGCCCTGGCGCGCCTGTTCAGCCAGCACCTGATAAATATCAAACTTGGCGCCGATATCAATGCCGCGCGTGGGCTCGTCGAACAGCATCACGGGGCAGTCGCGGTACAGCCAGCGGGCGATCACCACCTTTTGCTGATTGCCGCCTGACAATTCCGCCACCGTTTGCGCACTGTTGCGCGAGCGGATGCCCAGGCGCTGAATGTAATCGTCGGCCACCGACGCTTCGGCCGCGTCGTTGAGCCAGCCTGCGCCACTGACGGTGTCGAGCGACGCGAGGGTCGTGTTGACGGCGATGGACTGGCGCAGCAACAAGCCTTGTCCCTTGCGGTCTTCCGTGATCATGGCGATGCCCGCCTTGACGGCTGCCTGCGGCGAGTGCAAGGCGGCAGGAGTTTCGCTGTCGCCCAGAAACACCTGGCCAGCGTCGGCGCGGTCGGCGCCGAAAATCAGGCGCAGCAATTCCGTGCGGCCCGAGCCGATCAGGCCGGCGATGCCGAGGATTTCGCCCGCGCGCAAGTCGAACGAGGTCGGGTTGACGACCTTGCCGCGCGCCAGGCCCCGCACGCGCAGCAGCGGCGCGCCTATGGTGCGCCCGCTCAGGTCTACCGCATCGTCGGCCGAGCGGCCCACCATCAGGCTGACCAGGTCGGCGGCCGAATGGCCGGCGATATCGTCATCGCACACCAGTTGCCCATCGCGCAGCACGGCGATGCGGTCGGCCACGCGCTTGAGTTCTTCCAGGCGGTGCGAAATATAGATGATGCACACGCCTTCGGCCTTCAGGCGTTCGATTTGCAGGAACAGCAATTCCACTTCGCGGTGCGTCAGCATGGCCGTCGGCTCGTCCAGCACCAGCAAGCGGCAGGAACCGATCAGATTGCGCGCGATTTCGATCATTTGCTGGTGACCGATGCCCAGCTCGCCCACGAGGGTCCACGGGTCGAGTCCGCCCAGGCCCACTTTCTCCATCTGTTCGCGCGCATCACGCTCGAGGCGCGTACGGTCGATGAAGCCGAAGCGCTGCGGCAAATTCTTGAGGTACAGGTTTTCCGCGATCGACAGCGTGGGAAGCAAATTGAGCTCCTGCATCACCATGCGGATACCCAGCGCCTCGGCGGCGCCGCGCGAGGCAGGCTGGTATGGCTTGCCGTCGAGCAGCATCGTGCCCGTGGTGGCTTGCTCCAGGCCGCAGATGATCTTCGACAGGGTACTCTTGCCCGCGCCGTTCTCGCCCGTCAGCGCCAGCACCTGGCCAGGGGCGAAGCGCAAGCCCACGCCGCCCAGCACGGGGCCGACATAGGACTTGCCGATGTTGTCCAGGGTCAATAGAGGGGTGGCGGCTGATGGCGCCGGGGGGATGTCGGTAGGCATGGTAAAACTCCGCGGTAGGGGCGGCGGGAGCGGCGCCGCCTACTCGCACGAGTACGCGGGCACCGGCCCCGGCGGGATCAAACGATCAGGACTTGGCGCCCTTGGCGACCAGTTCGACCTTGGTTTCGATGACGCCACCCAGATCGGCTTGTTTCTTCTTCTGCGCCAGGGCTTTCAGCACGGTCTCGATGCCGAACACGGCTTGCTGCGAACCGAACTGGTCGGCGGTGGCCAGCACGCGGCCATCGGCCAGCATCGGCTTGATGGCGTTGATGTTGTCATAGCCGACGACGAGGACTTTGCCCGTCTTGCCCGCCGCCTTGATGGCGGAAATGGCGCCGATGGCCATGTTGTCGTTACCGCACAGCAAGGCCTTGATGTTCGGGTTGGCATTCAGCATGGCGGCGGCCACCGTGTTGGCGGGGGCGATTTCCCACTGGCCCGACTGCACGCTGACGACTTTCGCACCGGCCGCGTTCATGGCGTCCTGGAAGCCCAGGGTGCGCTGCTGCGCATTGTAGGTGGTGGAGACGCCTTCGATGATGCCGACGGGATCGCCCTTCTTGATCTGCTTGGCCAGGAAGTCGCCGACGACCTTGGCGCCCTTGCGGTTGTCCGGACCGACGAACGGCACGGTGATGCCCTTCTCTTTCAGGGCGCCTTCGTCGAGCTTGTTGTCGATATTGACGACGATGATGCCCGCGTAGATGGCTTTCTTCAGCACCGGCACCAGCGCCTTCGAGTCGGCTGGGGCGATCACCAGCGCGTTGACGCGCGAGACGATCATCTGCTCGACCAGCTTGATCTGGCTCGACGTATCCGTCTCATCCTTGATGCCGTTCGACAGCAAGTCGTACTTGGCGGCATTCGCCTTCTGATGCGCCTTGGCGCCATTTTCCATGGTCAGGAAAAATTCATTGGCGAGCGACTTCATCACCAGCGCCACCTTTGGTTTGGCTGGTGTCTGCGCCATCGCCGGCACGGCGGGCAAGGCACACACCAGGACAGCGGCGGCAATCATTTTCAGGCGAATACGGGATGTCATGAGCGTCTCCAGAGTTGTTGGTCAAGCACGTGTAAATCATGCTTTTATGGAATTTCATTGCGCGCAAACGTTTGCGCGAAGCGAATAGTGCCTCAATGCCCCATATCAGTGCAAGCAAAACTGTATGTGCGGTGCAGCAAAAAGGGCGCGCCCAGAGGGACAGGAACAGGCTGATGCGATCAGCCTGCCGAGGGGAAATGCGCGTCAGTCAGGATTTTGTTGCGGGGCGGGCACTGGCCCATTGCACGGCCAGCACGCTGGCCAGCACCAGCAGCAAGCCCAGCATCGACCAGCCCGTCATGGCCTGGCCCAGCAAGGCCCAGCCCAGCACGACGGCCATCAGGGGACTAAGCAGTCCCAGCGAGGACACGGCCACGGGCGACAGGCGGGCGATGCCGCGGAACCACAAGGCGTACGCCAGCAGGGCGCCGGCCAGGCACAGGTAGGCGTAGGCCAGCACTTGCTGCAGGGACAGCGGCGGCAAGGGTGCATCGGCCAGCCAGGCGACGGGCGCCAGCATCAGGCCGCCGAGCAGCAATTGCCAGCCCGTCAGCGCCAGCACGGGCAAGTCCGGCTTCCAGCGCCGCGTCAGATAGGTGCCGGCCGCCATGCAGGCCGTGCCGCCCAGCGCGGCGGCGATGCCGATGGGTTCCCACACCGTGCGCGGCGACAATAATAAGACGCCCATGCCGGCCACGCCCAGCACGCTGGCCCCCAGCGCCAGGCGGGCCGGGCGGCGCCCTTCCACGCCCCAGGCCAGGCCCATCACCAGCAGAGGCTGGATGGCGCCCACCACGGCCGCCAGGCCGCCAGGCAAGCGGTAGGCGGCCACGAACAGCAGCGCCTGGAACACGCCGATATTGAGCGCGGAAAGAATCAGCACGCGGCCCCAGTCGCGCCGCGCTGGCAGGCGCCGCATCAGGAGCAGCAACAGCAAGCCGGCCGGCAGCACGCGGATCAGGGCCGCGGTGAAGGGACGATCGGGCGGTAGCAGTTCGGACGTGACGATATACGTGGAACCCCAGATCAGGGGCGCCAGCGCCGTGAGCACGATATCGCCCCAGGCGGGACGGGCAGGAGAGGCGGACATATACTATCTCGACGTTAAGATAAAATCGAGTGTGATCGCAAACTATCTTGATGTCAAGACAAATGCCTCGCTGTGTCGCAGCGCGGTTTCCATGAAAAAAGCCCGGCATGGCCGGGCTTCGCGGACTGCGTCAGGCGGCACGCTGCGCCGCCTGGCCTGATGCTTAATCGCGTACGCGCTGCAGCACCGCGACCGGCATGCCGCCGATGCTGAGCGTAGCCGTGTTGTTGCTATTACTCAGGCTGATTTGCATGGCCATGCCGCCTGCACCTTCCGGCGCGAACGTCACGACATTGCCTTCGGTGGCAAAGGTGCCCTTGCTTACCTTGTCGTTCTCGATGACGCTGTCACGCGTAAATTCCAGCACACCGCCCATTGGTGCCTTCCACTTGCCCTCCAGCGGATGACCGCCAAAACTGAACAGGCCTTTCAGCTTGTCCAGCATGCCCGCTCCTTGCGCGCCGGACGCCTGGCGCATGGCGCCGGCCATGGCCATGGCGGCCTGCTGCAGTTGCGCGCGGTCGGTGACTTGCCATTGCTTGTCGACCAGCGCCAGCGGCAATTCCACTTCCAGGTCGCCGTGCGGCAAGCGTTGCAGGATCAGTGCGCGGTCCGGCGATTGGGCGAGCCACGTCGCCTCATCGGTCAAGGCCAGCTTGGCAGTGGCCATTGCTACCTGCTGACCGCCCATCTCGCGCACCTGCTCGTAGCCGCTGACCTTGGCCACTTTCACCCCCTTGGCCACGCACAGCTTGTCGCCGCGCAAGGCCGCCTTGCCGGGGGCGGCCAGCGCGTAGACAAATTGCGGTTGCGCAAGCCAGCCACCGCTGCTTTGCTCGACGGGAGCGGCGTACAGCCCGCTACGCACAAGGATATCGAGCCATTGCCGAGTGGAACTGTCGTACGAGGCCACGCGGATTTCTTCCTTCTGGTACGGCAAGTTGGTCAAGCAGAGCAACTTGTCGCGCGCCGCCTCGTCGGCCGTCAGGTGGGCATCGACGGCGCGGCTGAAACTGCTGGCCGAGGCCGCTTCGGGCGCCAGCAACCACGCCAGGGCGCCACCGGCCACGATGACTACCGCCAGCACGCCGCCGGCAAGGATGAGGTGGCGCCGTTGCATGCCGGCCCGAACCGGTACGGCAGCCGATGCAGGAGCAGGTGTGGGCGACGACGCGACGTTGACGGCCTTGCCGCATTCATCGCAAAAACGCGCGTCGGGCGTAAGGGCGGTGCCGCACTGTTTACAAAATTGCGCCATGGTCTGCCTTACTTGAGTTTATGCGCGCATTCGCCGCAGAACACGTCATCGGACGCGACCGGTGCCTTGCAGTTCGGGCATTGCAGGCTGTCAGCCGGCGCAGCAGCTGGCGCTGCCGGGGCGGCTTGAGCGGCTGGGGCCGTCGCCTGCTCGGCCAGGGCGCGCGCACGTTCACGCGCTTCCTCGGCCTTTTTCTTGACCACGGCCAGGCCGTCGTTCAGGCTCGCTTCCGAGGCGCTGAAATCGACATTGCGCGTGGCGTTCAGGTAAATGATGCACACGCCCTTGGTGAAGATCAGGCCAGGCACAACGGCTGCAGCCGCCATCAGCAAGCCGCCGCCGAGGCCGGCAGCGATGATATAGCCGGAACCGCTGCCGCCACCCAGGCCCGAGGCCAGCGCGTACATATTCATCTGGCCGCCCAGGCCCAGGATGCCGGCCGACATACCCGTGGTCAGCGATACGCCCGTGCCCAGCACGCCAAAGATCAGCAGCGCGGTAAACGACGTGATCAGGAACAGCAGCACTTCCAGCAGGATCACCGACACCAGCTTGGTGCGCACGATCAGGTTCAGGCGGGCAATGATCTGGAATACGCTGGCGCCCGACCAGGCGGCAGGGCCGGCTAGCGGCAGCATCACGTAGAACAGCGCAAACACCAGCACGCCCAGCACGATGGCCGACAGGGGGAAGACCAGCGCGTACAGCACGGGGCCCAGCACGGGGATTTTGCAGACGAACAAGATGATGGCGATGGCGATCATGGCCGCCAGCACGATCAGGAATTCCAGGAAGACGACTGCGATCAGGCGGTGGCTCGTGTACAGCGAGACGAGCACTGCATCAACCAGGCTCAAGCCGGGCTGGCCCTGCGCATCGCGCATCAGCAGGATGCCTACGGCGTTGGAACCGTAAAACATCACCAGGAAAGCCATCAAGCCGCCCAGGAAGGCCAGCACGACACTGCTCATGCTGCCGGCGAGCATCGTCAGCACGCCACCGACGAGCACGGCGCCGATGAAGGTCAGGGCCAGCAGGGCAATCGCGCGGAAATTCTTGATGGCGTCGGTCGCTTCGATCAGCGATCCCACGGCGGAGGAAAAGGGAAACGGTTTATGTGCTTCTGTGGAAATGGTCATGTCTAGCCTGGAAGGGGGAAATCGGGATGGGACGGCCTGCCTGGCCGCCCCGTGGTATTGCAGTGTTAGTAGGCAAGCGCCAGCTGCAGCTCGCCCGCAGGCGCCTGGCGCTGGACGATCTGCAGTTTGACGTCCTGGCCACCGACACGCTTGCTATTCAGGTACAAGGCGGTACGCACGGGATAAATGCCCTGCGGCACGCCTTCGGGCATGGGAATCGAGAAGCCGCCCTTGTAGGCGCCGCTGCCGTTGTTGCTGCTGACTACTTTGCGCACAGTTTTGATCAGGTCGCCATTTGGCTTGTACAGGCTCAATTCTTCTTCCACCAGCGGGTTCGGATCGCGCGTGCCGGCTGCCACTTCGATATACGAATTGGTCTGCGCCTTCTGGCCCGGACGCACGGAGGACGGCGTAAAGCCCGTCTCATACTTCACCAGCGTCGACTGCTCGGGCAGCTTGCCCTTGTTGGCCACCTTGTAGTCGGCCTGCACTTGCTGCGCCGTCTTGACTTGCTGGCTTTGATAATTCAAGGCCACGCAGGCGAGTGCGCCCAGGCTGGCGCCCAGCGCAGCGCCGCGCACGGTATTGGTGCCACCGCCCAGCAAGCCGCCCACGACGGCGCCGATGCCGGCCAGCATGGCCGTATTGCATTCACCGCTGGCCGCTTCCGTGCCTGCGGTGGTGGTGCCGGTGGCGCCCGGGCCACCCGGCGTGGCGCAACCGGCCAGCATCGAGGATACGACCAGCAGCGCCACCATGGGCTTGGCAATTTGTTTCAAGTTTTTCACGTTATTCTCCGGGAGGAACAAAATAGGGGGAAAGGCAAGCAGCGCGGCTTACTCGATCTGGATTTGCGACAGGGCCTTGTCTTGCGCTTCTTTCGCCTTGCGCTTGAGGTCGAGCGCGTAGCGGTTGCCCTTGTCCATGCGCAACACGGCATTCGCGTTGGCAATGGCACAGTCGTATTTGCGCTGGCTCATGCAGTGGCTCGCTTCCGACAGGCTCTCCGTGATCACGCTTTCGAGGCCGGAAGCCTTGTTGGCGGGGGCGGCTGGCGGTGCTGCCTTGACAGGCTTGGCCGGCTTTTCCACGACCGGGGCTGGCGCTGGTGCTGGCGTTGGTGCAGGCTCGGGGGCGGGCGCAGGGACGGCAACCGGTGCGGGCGCCGGGTTGGGCGCCGCTGGCGTCACGGCAGGCTCCGCCGCCGTGGCGCCATCGAACACAGGGTCGCTGATGACCAGCGGCTTCTCGGCGGCAGGCGCAGCTTCCTTCTGCACGGTGGGCACGGGTGCCGGCGGCGATGCTGGCGGCTTGCTTGACAGGAAATAATAGCCGCCTGCACCGCCCAGCAGCACTAGCGCTGCGACGGCTGCGGCAATCAGCTTGAAGGGGCTGCCACCCGGTGGGTTGTCGGCTGGCGCTTCGGACACGCTGGCGGCTGCGGCAGCGGGTTCTGGTGCGGGCGCGGGGACAGGTTCTGGTTCTGGTTCTGGTTCTGGTGCGGGTGCGGGTGCGGGTGCGGGTGCGGCGTCAGGCTGGCGCTTTTCCAGCACGGGCGGCGGCGCCGGTGCGGTGACAGGTTCCACCACTGGCGTCGGGACAGGTTCAGGCACGGGCTCGATGGCGGGTGCAATGACGGGTTCCGGCAGAGGCGGCGGCACCGCTGCGGCGACGGGCGCCACGGCAAAGCTGAACGCGCACTTGGGGCAGAATCTGGCATCGGCCTTGCAATCATGGCCGCACTGGCCACAGGATTTGCCTGGCACCGGGGCGGCAGCGGGTGTGGCAACGGCAAACGTCGTGCCGCAGGAAGAACAGAATTTTGCGCCCGGTTTATTCTCGGCCTGGCAGGAAAGGCATTTCAATTGGCATCTCTTTTCATATCAACGCTGACGCCGTACGCCTTTATCGCTTGCCAGAATGGCAGCTTTGTTGCCGTACGGCTAAATATTCAACGAGTATATTTTCAAACACCAAGTTGCCACAAGAGAAAATTGCCATTTGCTCTATTCAATTTTTAAATATTAGTAAAAATCCAGCCGCCAGGGAGGTGCCGCGCACCATCTTGGTGCGCAGAGAGCAAAAAACCCGGCAACGCATATGCGTTGCCGGGTTTTCAGGCTATGCCCGAGGCGCCGAGGACAGTTTACTTGCGTCCGCCCCGTGCCGGCGCGGCATGGCTACCCTTGGCGGGCGGCTTGCTGCCACGGCCCATCGGCACGGCGGCCGGCTTGGCCTTCGTCTTGATGGTCGACAAGATCGATGGCCGCACCTTCGACTCGGCAGCCGACGCCTTCGGCGCCGCTGCCGTACCGCCCAGGGCGATGCGGTTCTTGCCCGGCGTGACCTTGAACTTGTCCGGCGTGCCGGCACCATGTGTCTGGCGGCTGCGTTCGCCTGCGGCCAGGCCGCCCGACTCGGACGAGGTCCAGGCAGGAATCAAGTGCTTGTCGCCATTGCCGATCAAGTCGCCACGGCCCATGTTGACCAGCGCTTCGCGCAGGATCGGCCAGTTGGCCGGGTCCTGGTAGCGCAGGAAAGCCTTGTGCGTGCGACGGATCTTGCCGCTGCGCGCCGTTTCCACCACTTCCGAGTCTGCCGTGACCTTGCGCAAAGGATTCTTGCGCGTGTGATACATCGTCGTGGCCATGGCCATCGGCGTGGGCATGAAGGTTTGCACCTGGTCCAGCTTGAAATTGTTCTTCTTCAGCCACAGGGCCAGGTTCAGCATGTCCAGGTCCGTCGTGCCCGGGTGGGCAGCGATGAAGTACGGGATCAGGTACTGCTTCTTGCCCGCTTCCAGCGAGAAACGGTCGAACATTTCCTTGAACTCGTCATACGCGCCGATGCCAGGCTTCATCATCTTCGACAAAGTGCCCTCTTCCGTGTGCTCGGGCGCGATCTTCAACAAGCCACCGACGTGGTGCGTCACCAGTTCCTTCACGTACTCGGGCGAACGCACGGCCAGGTCGTAGCGCAAGCCCGAGCTGATCAGTACTTTCTTGATGCCGGGAATGGCACGCGCCTTGCGGTACAGGGAAATGAGCTTGCTGTGGTCCGTGCCAAGGTTGACGCAGATGGACGGATACACGCACGACAGGCGGCGACACGACACTTCGATCTCTTTTTCCTTGCAAGCGAGGCGGTACATATTCGCCGTGGGACCACCCATATCGGAAATGGTGCCCGTAAAGCCTTTGGTTTTATCGCGGATATGCTCAATCTCGCGCAAGATCGACGGTTCCGAACGGCTCTGGATGATGCGCCCTTCATGCTCGGTGATCGAGCAGAAGGTGCAGCCACCGAAACAGCCGCGCATGATGTTGACGGAAAAGCGGATCATTTCCCAGGCCGGGATATGCGCCTTGCCATAGCTCGGATGCGGCGCGCGCGCGTAATTCATGTCGTACACGCCATCCATCTCGTCCATGGCCAGCGGCAGCGGCGGCGGATTGAGCCACACATCGCGTTCGCCGTGCGCCTGCACCATGGCACGGGCATTACCGGGATTCGATTCCAGGTGGAACACGCGCGAGGCGTGCGCATACATGACGGGGTCATCCTTGACGACGTCGTAGGCGGGCAGGCGCACGACCGTCTTGTCGTGCTTTTCCTTGGCCATGGCCAGGCGCTCTTCGCGGCTCATGATGCGAATCGGCTTGATGACTTCGGCCGATTTCGAGGCATTTTCCGTAGCGCAGGCGGTCTTGTCTTCCTGCACCATCTCGTACGGGCTGTAATGCGGGTCGATCTTGCCGGGCACGTCGACACGGGTGGAATTGTGCACGCCCCAATCGTCGCCGGGCAACCAGCCGGACGGCACCATGAAGGCCGTGCCGCGCAAGTCGCGGATATCCTTGATCGATTCGCCGGCGGCGAGGCGGTGGGTCAGGTCGACCAGCGCCCGCTCGGCATTGCCGAAGATCAACAAATCAGCCTTGGAATCGGGCAGAACGGAACGGCGGACCTTGTCCGACCAGTAATCGTAATGGGCGATGCGGCGCAGGGACGCTTCGATGCTGCCGATGACGATGGGCACGTCGGAATACGCTTCGCGCGCGCGCTGGGCGTACACGGTGACGGCACGGTCCGGGCGCTTGTTCGGTTCGGCATTTGCCGTGTAGGCGTCGTCGGAGCGGATCTTGCGGTCGGCCGTGTACTGGTTGACCATGGAATCCATGTTGCCGGCGGTAATGCCGTAGTACAAACGCGGCTTGCCGAGGATGCGGAACGCTTCGGCCGACAGCCAGTCCGGCTGGCTGATGATGCCGACGCGGTAACCCTGCGCTTCGAGCAGGCGGCCGACGAGGGCCATGCCGAAACTCGGATGGTCGATGTAGGCGTCGCCCGTGACGAGGATGACGTCGCACTGGTCCCAGCCCAGCACGTCCATCTCGGCACGCGACATCGGCAGGAAAGGCGCCACGGCAGCGCGGGCAGACCGCTTGGGAACGGTCGCAAATAAATTGGTAGGGGAGCTCATAGGGTACGGATTGTACCGGAATTGGCCATTTCCAACCTGACGGCCTGCTTTTTACTGTTGGATTTTCGTATAAAAAACGTTTATTTTTCAATCACTTGGGGAAATGTGGCCCTTTCCCGCAGGAACGGGCCCGGCATTTCTCAAAACTTGCTTAAATGCCCATATTGGCTAAAATTTCACCCAATTCACGTAAGGCCGGCTCGAGTTTAGGATGCTTGACGGCAAACTTGGCCGACAATTCCTGGCTGCGCTCGGCCAGTCCATAGGTGGTCGACTCTTCTTCCTGTTCCTGCGCGGCGCGCTTTTCCATCAGCAACTTGATGTCGACATCAAGTTTTTGCAGCAAACCATGCAGTTCTTCATCGACGGGGCCGCTACTTGCCAGTGTCGAATGCAGCTGTTGCAGCGATTCCTTGAGTTTGCTATCCATATCTTTTTCCTGTCAGTCAGTAAATTGCGTGTCCAGGTACAGCTGTTCCACCTTGCTCCTGGCCCACGGGGTCTTGCGCAAAAACTTCAGGCTCGACTTGATGCTGGGATCGCTGATGAAGCAATTGATATCGATGTGCTTGGCCAGGCCGTCCCAACCGTAGTGGGCGTGCAGGCGCGTCACGATACCTTCCAGGGTAATGCCATTCAAATCTTGCTGACTCATATACTCTTTCAACTGCCTTCTTATTTACATCTTACTCAATTCTACGCCGCCGGCACGGAAAGCTTGCGTGCGCCATGTCAACGCAGCGCAAGCTTCAGATGAGAACGGGTTACTTCGCGTTCAAGCCCCGGCGTTCCAGCAGCGGTTCCACGGTGGCGTCGCGGCCGCGGAAGTCACGAAACAGTTGCAGCGCATCGACACTGCCGCCGCGCGACAGCAATTTGCTGCGGAACCAGTCGCCATTCTTGCGCGTCAGGCCGCCGTTTTCCTTGAACCAGTTGACCGATTCCGCGTCCAGCTTTTCCGACCACAAGTAGGCGTAATAAGCTGCCGAATAGCCGCCCGAGAAGCTGTGCGAGAAGTAGCTGGTGCGGTAGCGCGGCGGCACGGGCGCGTAGTCGACGCCCGCATCCTTCAAGGATGCCGCTTCAAAGGCCAGCACGTCCGTCGGGATCTGGCTCGGCGCCAGCTGGTGCCAGCGCTGGTCCAGCAGGGCCGCCGACAGATATTCCGTCGTCATGAAACCCTGGTTGAATTTCTTCGCTGCCGTGACCTTGTCGAGCAATTCCTGCGGCATGGCCGCGCCGCTCTGGTAGTGCTTGGCATAGTTTTGCAGCACTTCCGGCCAGACGGCCCACATTTCATTGACTTGCGATGGATACTCGACGAAGTCGCTCGGCACGCTGGTACCGGCGAAGCGCGGGTATTTTACGTTCGAAAACATGCCGTGCAGCGCATGGCCGAATTCGTGGAACATGGTCGTCACTTCATCGAAGGTCAGCAAGGTCGGCTGGCCGGCGGGCGGCTTCGGAATATTCAATTGATTGGCGACGACGGGATGCGTGCCCATCAACGACGATTGCGACACGTATTCATTCATCCATGCGCCGCCATGCTTGTTGCCGCGCGCATAGAAGTCGGCGATGAACAGGGCCAGCGGCTTGCCGTTCGCATCGAGCACGTCGTAGACGCGCACGTCCGGGTTGTACACCGGTAGATCAGTACGCTGTTTGAAGCTGATGCCATACAGTTTATTGGCGGCAAAGAACACGCCGTTGTTCAGCACGCTGTTCAATTCCAGGTACGGTTTCAGCTCGTTTTCATCAAAATTGAACCGTTGCTTGCGCAGCTTGTCCGTGTAGATGGCCCAGTCGGCCGCTGCCACCTGGAAACCGCCCTTTTCCGCATCGACCACTTGCTGCAGGTCGGCCGCTTCGCGGCGCGCATTGGCGACGGCCGGTTTCGCCAGTTCCGACAGCAAGGTGTTGACGGCCGTGGTGGTCTTGGCCGTCTGGTCTTCCAGCGAATACGCGGCGTAGTTGGCATAACCGAGCAGGGTGGCCCGCTCGGCGCGCAGTTTTGCCAGCTTCAGCACGATGGCGCGGTTGTCAAACTCGCCGCCCTGGCTGCCGCGGTTCAGGGACGCATCCATCAGGCGCTGGCGTGTCTTGCGATCCGTCAATACGGCCAGCGGCGGCTGGCCACTGGTGTTGACCAGGGCGATGAGGAACTTGCCCGTCAAGCCGCGTTCCTTGGCTGCCGTGGCGGCCGTATCGATATCGCTGTCCGTCATGCCGGCCAGCTCGGCGCGTGTGTCGACGACGATGCTCTTGGCATTCGTTTCCTTCAGCACGTTTTGCGCAAAAGCCGTTTCCAGGCCCGCCTGCTCGGCGTTGTAGGCTTTCAATTTTTCCTTGTCCGCATCGGACAGCTTGGCGCCGGCGCGCACAAAATCGGTGTGGTAGCGTTCCAGCAAGCGCAAGGATTCGGCATCGAGGCCCAGCTTGTCGCGCTTGGCGTACAGGGTGTCGATACGGGCAAACAGTTTCGGGTTCAGGGTGATCGCGTCGCCATGCGCGGCCAGTTTTGGCGACACATCCACTTCCACCGCTTCCAGCACGCTGTTCGTGTTGGTCGACGTCATGTTGCTGAAGATGCTCTGCACGCGGTGCAGCAGCTGCCCCGTGCGCTCGAGGGCCACGACGGTGTTTTCAAACGTGGGCGCCTGGCGGTTGTTGGCGATCGCATTGACTTCGGCCAGCTGGCGTTTCATGCCTTCGGCAAACGCCGGCGCGTAGTGGCCATCCTTGATCAGGCCGAACTGCGGCATCTGGAATGGCAGCGGACTGGCTTTGAGCAAAGGATTCTGGGCGCTGATGGCGGCGGCGGGTGCGGCGGCGGCGGCCAGGGCGGAAGGAGCGGCGTGGGCCAGCATGACGCTGGCGGCGATGACGAGCAGTTGTGGACGGATCATGACATCTTTCAGGAAGCGCGGGGAAGAACCGCGATCGCGTCGCGGGCCAGTGGCAGATCATAGCAGCCTGTCACACAGGCGTCATCCAACAGGGGCGATCCTGTGGTGCATCCCGCAAAATGCGCGGTTTACCACGGTTTTCAATCAACATCGCCAAATAAAAAAGGCTGCCGATCGCTTGGCAGCCTTTTTCATTGACCCGGCTTTGAGGCCGGGAATGACGCGGTTTACTTGCCGTTCAAGCCACGGCGTTCCAGCAGCGGCTCGATCTTCGCATCACGGCCGCGGAAGTTGCGGTAGATGTCGAGCGCATCGGCACTGCCGCCGCGCGACAGCAGTTTATTGCGGAACCAGTCGCCGTTCTTGCGCGTCAGGCCGCCGTTTTCCTTGAACCACTCCACCGTATCGGCATCGAGCTTTTCCGACCACAAATACGCGTAGTAGCCGGCCGAATAGCCGCCCGCGAACGCGTGCGAGAAATACGTGGTGCGGTAGCGCGGCGGCGCCGGGGCAAAATCGACGCCCGCGTCCGCCAAGGCGGCTTTCTCAAACGCCAGCACGTCGGTGGGGATCTGTGCCGGGGTAAGCTGGTGCCAGCGCTGGTCCAGCAGGGCCGACGCCAGGTATTCCGTGGTTTTATAGCCCTGGTTGAAATTGTCTGCCGCCGTCACTTTCGCCAGCAGTTCCGCCGGAATGGCCGCGCCCGTTTGATAGTGCTTGGCGTAGTTTTGCAGCACTTCCGGCCACAGCGCCCACATTTCATTGACTTGCGACGGGTATTCGACAAAGTCGCGCGGCACGCTGGTGCCGGCGAAGCGCGGATATTTCACGTTCGAGAACATGCCGTGCAGCGCATGGCCGAATTCGTGGAACATGGTGTTGACTTCATCAAACGTCATCAGGGTCGGCTGGCCCGCTTCCGGCTTCGGAATGTTGAGATTATTCGCAATCACCGGCTTGCGGTTCAGCAAGCTTGACTGGCCCACATAGGCATTCGCCCAGGCGCCGCCGCGCTTGTTGCTGCGCGCGTAAGGATCGAGCGTAAAGATGGCCAGCTGCGTGCCGTCTTCGTTGAAGACGTCATACACCAGCATGTCGGCCGTGTAGACGGGCAAATCGGTGCGCTGTTTGAAGGTGAGTCCATACAATTTTCCAGCGGCAAAGAACACGCCCTTGGTCAATACGCTGTGCATTTCAAAGTACGGTTTTAATTGCGTCTCGTCGAAGTTGTAGCGTTCGGCGCGCACCTTGTCGCTATAGAAGGCCCAGTCGGCGGCGCCCACCTTGAAGCCGCCTTTTCCCGCATCGATGACCTTTTGGATATCGTCCGCTTCACGGCGCGCATTGACGACGGCAGGCTTGGCCAGCTCGCCCAGCAGGGCGTTCACGGCGGTGGTGTCGTGCGCCGTCTGGTCTTCCAGCGAGTAGGCAGCGTAGTTCGGGTAGCCCATCAGCGCGGCACGTTCGGCGCGCAGTTTTGCCAGTTCCAGCACTTCCTGGGTATTGTCGAACTCGCCGCCACGGCTGCCGCGCGCCTGCGAAGCGGCCATGATGCGTTCGCGCACGGCGCGGTTGGTCAGCAACGACAGCGGCGCCTGGCCCGTCGTGTTGACGAGGGCGATCACATATTTTCCATCCAGGCCGCGCTTCTTGGCCAGGCCGGCAGCCACTTCGATGGCGGCCGGCGACAGGCCGTCCAGTTCTTCACGTGTGTCGACCACAACAGCCGAAGCGTTCAATTCCTTCAGCACGTTCTGCGCGAACTTGGTCGACAGGGCGGCCAGCTGGCCGTTGTAGGCGCGCAGCTTTTCCTTGTCTGCCGCCGACAGCTTGGCGCCCGCGCGCACGAAGTCCGTGTGATAGCGCTCCAGCAGGCGTTTCGATTCGGCATCGAGGCCCAGCTTGTCGCGCTTGGCGTACAGGGTGTCGATGCGTTGGAACAATTTGTCGTTGAGCATAATCGCGTCGCTGTGGGCCGCCATCTTCGGCGCCAGTTCGCGTTCCAGGCCCTGGATCGTCTCATTCGTGTTGGAGCCGGACATCACGGAAAACACGGTGCGCACGCGGCCCAGCAACTGGCCCGAGCGCTCCATGGCCACGATGGTGTTGTCGAACGTGGCCGGCTTCTTGTTATTCGCAATCGCCTTGATTTCCGCCAGGTTGGCGGCCATGCCTGCCGTAAAGGCGGGCGCGTAGTCGGCGTCCTGCACCTTGTCGAACGGTGGATAGTGGAATGGCAGGCTGCTGGCCTGCGCAAACGGGTTCGAAGCGGGCAGTGCAGCCGCCGCGGTAACGGCAGTGGTTGGCGCGGTGTTGGCGGTGGCGGCAAAAGCGGCGGCTGGCGCCAGCATCAGGCTGGCGGCGATGACGAGCATTGTTGGACGGGTCATGTCTTCTTTCAAGAAACGCAAGAGAGCCGCGATTGTGTCGCGGGCCAACCTGAAATAATAACAGCCTGAAACACTTGCGTCACCAGCAACTACCGATGGTAGCGATGCGCCCATATATGAAAGGTTTTCCTGCCCTCCGCACCACGATGCCGATTTAGTAATGCGGCGGGCGTTCGTTGACCAGTCCGCCATTCGCCTGCTGCGCCCCGTCGCGCACGTGTTCGCCCAGCTTGTGCAGCATCGCTTCCAGCTGGTCGATGCGCTTGCCCTGCTGGTACACCATCTGGTTCAGCGACTCGACCAGGTCTTCCTGCTGCGCCAGCTTGATTTCGATATCGACGAAACGTACTTCCATCTGTTCTGCATTGTCCATGGTGTTCTCGGTGATTCCTGACTGAAAGCGGCATTCTACCGCCGCAGCGGCGTAAGCCAGGACAAACTCCATCCATTCGCCGCCAGGCGGGTCCCGATTTCTGTGTATTCTTCCTGCATGGGCTCAACAGCAAGGCCGCCGTGGCCGCCTACATGAGCGAAATTGTCGCCACCGGCAACGCCGAACTGTTCCAGTCGGCCATGAACGACGTGGTGCGTGCCTATGGCATGGGCAAGGTGGCGGCCCGGGCCGACATCACGCGCGAAGGCGCATATAAAGCCTTGCGCGAAGGTAGCAAACCGCGCTTCAAAACCATTTTAAAGATGCTCGATGCGCTGGGCATGCAGCTGGCCATCGTGCCAAAAACCACGCCGGACGGCGCCGTGGAAGCCTGAACGCCGCTTACACTTTCGGCGTGGCCAGCAAGGCCTTCATGCGCGCCAGACGTTCTTTCGGCGAAATGATTTCCGACTCCGTCGGCACAGCGTCGCCCACGTCAAGTTGCATTTCTTTGATGAAACGCGACGGGTCGCAATGGACTTGCTCGCCGGCCCGCTTGCGCTTCTTGCACCAGGTGACGTGCAAGGTGCGCTGGGCCCGCGTGATACCCACATACATCAGCCGGCGCTCTTCCTGGATGCGCGCGGCGATGGTTTCGGCCGGCGCGTCGGGGTCGCCCTTGTGCGGCAAAATACCCTCTTCCACGCCCACCAGAAACACGTGCGGGAATTCCAGCCCTTTCGAGGCGTGCAGGGTGGACATGCGCACGGCATCCTGCTCCTCGTCCTTGCCCTCCAGCATGGTCATCAGGGCCACCATCTGCGTCAGTTCCAGCACGTTCTTTTCTTCGCCGTCGCGGTCCTTGCCGCCCCTGCCCCGTTCCTTGAGCCAGTTGACGAATTCAAGCACGTTCTGCCACTTGCTTTGCGCTTGCCGTTCCTCGAAAGCATCGTACAGATATGACTCGTAGTGGATTTCCTTCATCATGTCGTCCAGCACTTCGGCCGCGTTGTCGCCGCTGCCGGCCGCGCCGGGACGGCTGGCGCGCGATTCGAGGTCGTTGATGAAGTTGCAGAAATCGCGCAATGGCCCCAGCTGGCGGTCCGTCAGCTTGGCCTCGATGCCGCCTTTAAAGACGGCCTGGAACAGCGAACACTGCCACTGGCCAGAGAACGCGCCCAGCACCTCCAGGGTCGACTGCCCCACGCCGCGGCGCGGCGTCGTCACGGCGCGAATAAACGCCGGGTCGTCGTCTTCGTTGGCCAGCAGGCGCAGATAGCTGATGATGTCCTTGATTTCGGCCTTGTCGAAGAAACTCTGGCCGCCCGAAATCGTGTAGGGAATGCGTTCCTTGCGCAAGCATTGCTCGATGATGCGCGCCTGGTGGTTGCCACGGTACAAAATGGCGTAATCGGAAAATTTGTTCTTGCGCTCGAAATGGTCGGCCGAGATCATGATGGCCACTTGCTCCGCCTCCTGCTCGTCCGTCTGCATGCCCAGCACCTTGATCGGTTCGCCCAGGCCATGTTCCGACCACAGCGACTTTTCAAACAGTTTAGGATTGTTGCCAATCACGGCGTTGGCCGCATTGAGCACGCGCATGGTGGAGCGGTAATTCTGCTCCAGTTTGATCACGCGCAAGTCGGGGAAGTCCGTTTCCAAGGTCTTCAGATTTTCCACGGTGGCGCCGCGCCAGGCATAAATGGCCTGGTCGTCGTCGCCCACGGCCGTAAACATCGGCTTCTTGCCGATGCCCGTCACCATCAATTTCACCAGTTCGTACTGGCAGGTGTTCGTATCCTGGTATTCGTCGACGAGCAGATAGCGCAAACGGCGCTGCCACTTGTCGCGTACGGGTCCGTTGTTGCGGAACAGTTCCACGGGTAAGCGGATCAGATCGTCGAAATCGACGGCCTGGTAGGCGGAAAGCGTTGCCACATAGCTGCGGTAGATGCGCGCCGCGTTCGCTTCGTCCTCATCCTTGGCTTGCGCCAGCGCCATGTCGGGGTCGATCAAGCCGTTTTTCCACAGCGACATGGCGTTCTGGATGCCGCGGATCACCTGTTTATCAGTGGTAATGGCGAGGTCTTGCACGAGGGAAAAACAGTCGTCGCTATCCATGATGGAAAAGCGGTCTTTCAAGCCCACGCCATTGGCTTCCTGGCGCAGGATTTTCACGCCCAGCGAGTGGAAGGTCGACACCGTCAGTTGCTTGGCCTGGCGTGGTTGCTTGAGCAGCTTGGCGATGCGTTCCTGCATTTCCAGCGCCGCCTTGTTGGTAAAGGTCAGCGCGGCGATGGTGCGCGGGTCATAGCCCCGGTCTTCGATCAAATGGGCGATCTTTTGCGTGATCACGCGTGTCTTGCCCGAACCGGCGCCCGCCAGCACCAGGCAAGGGCCGTCGAGGTAGGTGACCGCTTCGCTTTGGGGCGCATTCAGACCGAACTGTGGTGCTTTGGACATCAGGGTATTTCCGCAGGGAACAGCAGCCCATTGTAACAGCGTCGCACCCGCCATTTGCACGGCAAGGTCTGCGTGAAAAACAGGCAATGGCATTGATATCTCGCCAATTGCCGCCATCTTGGGACATGCAATGCGTGCGGCGATGCCAGCGCTGGAGTACCATTCCGCCTATATCGCCCGTGCGCGCCCACTTACCGAATGGCAGTCCCATGAAATTTGAACATTTGATTGAAATCAACGATCCGCTCAACCCGCTGATCGACACCCTGAGCCTGGAACAGGTCTGGCGCGGCCTGGTCTTGCGCGCCGAGTCGCCCAAGCTGTTCGTACCCCACCTGGACGAGTGCCAGATCAGCGAGCGCAGCGATGCCGGTTTCGCGCGCAGCCTGCGCTATGGCGAACTGGTCATCAACGACAGGGTCGTGCTGGTGCCGCAACTGCAAGTGCGTTACGAAGTGCCGGCGCAAAAGGATATCAGCGCCTCCTCGCTGGTGATGACCATCGAGATGCCCGACGAGGCCAGCCTGTGGGTGCGCTTCCAGTACGACGACGGCCACGACGCGGCCACCGATGCGGCCAACGCCCTGTACGACGACTTCCGCCGCTCTGCCTACAAGGAGTCCGACATCGACACCGTGCGCATCATGCGCGAGCTGGCGCTTGAGGGACGGCTGGATGCGGGCTTGCTGAATTAAGCTCGCGCGCTGCGGCCCCACAACTGGTCAGGGCGAAACTGCAGCCCCGCCTGCTCCGCGCTGAGCACTTCGCGGATGGCGTGCAAGTCCACGCGCGTATCGCGCCGCAGCGGCACATCGAGGCGCGCGCCGCGGGGGCCGATCAGCGACTGCACATGGGGCGTGGTGGCATTCAAGCCCTTGCGCGTGACAATGCCGATTTCTCCATTCAACAGTTTGACGAAGGTGCCGACGGGGTAGATACCCAGTTCGCGCACCAGCAGGGAAGCCAGCGGCGCATCCAGGGTGGCCTTGTCGGCCATCAGCATTTCGCGCAGGGCCACGTTCGGCAGCATGGGCTGGCGGTAGCTGCGCTTCGATACGCGCGCGCAATAGCGGTCAGCCAGCATGATCAGGCGGGCGCCGATGCCGATCGCCTCGCCTTGCGTGCCCAGCGGATAACCGCTGCCATCGATATTTTCATGGTGCTGCAACACGGCTTGCAGCCAGACGGCGTCCGTGACGCCGTCCGAGCGCAGCAAGTCGACACCCGCTTGCGGATGGGCACGCAAGTAGGCGCGCTCCTGTGCGTCCAGCGGGCCCGCCTTGTGCTGGAAATCCGCATGGCGTTCCAGCATGCCCACATTCATGCTCAGGGCGGCCAGCACCACGCTGCGGATCACGCCCGCATCGAGTTTCAGGGCACGCGCCAGGAGGGCCGTGATGACGGCCGTGTCGACGCTGTGGCGCACGGCAAAGTCGCCCGCGCCCTGGTTGTGCAGAATGCAGGCCAGCGCCACGTCGGCGTCCAGTACAACGGCCTCTTCCACCAGCTGCGCCAGCGACGCCAGCGATGCATGGCTGCCCGCCTGCCCGGCGGCAAGGGCCGGCAAGACCAGCGCCAGTCCTGCCGTGGCGAGGTTCAGCATGCGCAGGGCCGATGGCGCTTCCGTCGCCGTGCGCGGCAGGTCGGCACTGGTATCGGCGATGACGCCGCGCGCCAGCAGCAATTCGATCTGGTTCTCGCTGCTGATGACATGGCCCAGCCTGGCCAGCAAGCCGCCCGTCTCGCTATGCACGTCCCAAGGCAGAGCTACGCCCAGGGCGAGTTCTCCCGCGTAAATGCGCCGAATTTTCACATCGTCTCCGTCATCGCTAGCCGCTCCCCTTTTTACCATCGGGTGCTCGTGGGCATGAACCAATTGAAATGTTTTTTGCTTTTAATCAATATTCCAATGTGGCAGCGATCATCGCGCAATCATGTGAGCTTGTCTACAAAATTATGTAAAGAATAAAATTGCATCAGACGCCAGGCGAGCAATCGGCGCAGCCGGGCGCGTGTTCCGGGTCTTTTTCCAGGTGCAGCGCCAGCTCGCGCAAGGCCGTACGCACGCCTTCCTCGATGACGGGGTGGTAAAACGGCATGTCGAGCATGGCCGGCACCGTCAGCTGCGCCTGGCATGCCCAGGCCAGCAAGTGGCTCAAGTGTTCCGCCCGCGGACCTATCAGCTCGGCACCGAGAAAGCGCTTGCTGCCAAACTCCGCATACACGCGCAGCAAGCCCTGGTTTTGCAGCATGACGCGACTGCGGCCCTGGTTGCCAAACGACACTGCGCCCACGGCGAAGCGGCCCGCATGGCTCAAGCACAGTTGCTGGTAAGAGGCGCCCAGGGTGGCGATCTGCGGCTCCGTGAAGGCGATGGTCAGGGGCGTGCGGCGCAAGCCCGGTATGACGTCAGGAAAGCGCGCCGCGTTGTCACCCGCGATACGGCCCTCGTCGGCTGCTTCGGGCAACAGCGGCAAGGCATTGTCGGCATCCCCGGCGATGAAGATGGCGCTCTTGCCGCACTGCATGGTATGCGGGTCATGCAGGGGAATGCCATAGCGGTCGAGCTCGATTTGCGCCGTTTCCAGGCCGATTTGATCCACATTCGGACGGCGGCCGATGGCGGCCAGCAGATACTCGAACTGCTCGGTTTTTTCCTCGCCCGCGCCATCGCGGCTGGTCAGCAGGATGCCGCTGCCATCCGGGTTTTTCGCCACATGCGCCACGCTGGTCTGGAAGCGGATGTCCAGTTCGCGCGCCAGCACGGCGCCGGCCTCTTGCAGCACCAGCGGGTCCGTCAACTGCGCGACTTTATTGCCGCGTGCAAACAGGGTCACGCGCACGCCCAGGCGGGCCAGCGCCTGGCCCAGCTCCAGGCCGATCACGCCGCTGCCGACCACGGCCACGGAGCTTGGCAAGTCCGTCCATTCGAACACGGCGTCGCTGGTGATAACACGCTCGCCCGCCGCCTGCCACTCAGGCGGCACGATGGGTGTGGAACCGGTGGCGATGACGACGCTGGTGGCCTCGACCATCGTGTGTTCATCCACCTGCAATTTGCCGGGCGCGATGAAACGCGCATGGCCGCGCAGTTTTTCTTCCTCGGGGATGGCGTTGACGCCGTCGAGCACGAAGCCCACAAAGCGGTCGCGCTCGCTGCGCACTCTGCTCATCACTTGCTGGCCGTCGATGCGCACTGGGCCCGGATGCACACCGAAGCCGGGCGCGCTAGCGACCGCATGGGCCGCCTCGGCCGCCGCGATCAAGAGTTTGCTGGGCATGCACCCCACGCGCGCGCAAGTCGTGCCGTACGGCCCGCTTTCGATCATCAGCACGCGCTTGCCCTGCATGCGCGCCGCCCTGTGCGCCGTCATGCCAGCCGTACCGCTGCCGATCACGGCCACATCCACTTGTATCGTTTTCATCGTGCCAGTCATCCCTGTCAGATTGCTCATGGCGTTCCATACTACCCGTTTGGCGAAAATAAGGTTTTACTTTGCAGCAATATATGCATTAGTATAACTAATCATTTTCAAAATTTATAAGCTGAGCTAATGGGATCACTCGATTATCGCGCACTGGCCGTGCTGGACGCCGTGGCCAGTCATGGCAGTTTCGACAAGGCTGCCCTGGCCTTGGGCATCACCCAGTCTGCCGTCTCGCAGCGTATCAAGGCGCTGGAAGACGCCAGCGGGCGATTGCTGATCATCCGTGGCCAGCCAGCCGTGCCGACGGGCCTGGGCCAGCGCCTGATCGTGCATCACCGCAACGTCAAGCTGATGGAAGCGTCGCTCGACATCGACCTGGGCAACAGCGTCAGCATGCCGGAAATCGCCGTCGCCATCGATACCGACAGCCTGGCCACCTGGTTCCCGGACACCTTGCCTGCCCTGCTGGCGCCGCCGCGCTGCCAGCTCGATGTGCGCCTGGCCGACAGCGATAGCGCCTTGCAAATGGTGCGCGACGGCTCCGTGTTTGGCTGCGTGGCAGCCGAGTCCGGCACAGCGCTGGACGCGGCGGCGGCCACCAGCGTCACGCCGCTGGGTACCTTGCGCTATGTCTGCGTAGCCACGCCCGTGTTTGCGGGCCACTGGTTCGGCGATGGTTTCAGTGACGAGGCGGTGCAATTGGCGCCCGCCGTGGTGGGCCAGCACGGCTTGCTGGCGCGTTTCCTCGCTGAACAATTGGGCCTGCGTGAAGCGTTTCCGCACCACACCTTGCCCGTGGAAGCAGCGCGCCGTAGCTGCATCCAGGATGGCCTGGCCTACGGCCTGATGCCGCAGCGCCTGGCCGCGCCAGCGCTGGCGACGGACAGACTCGTCGATCTGATGCCGGGCAGCACCCTGGACGTACCGCTGAGCTGGCATGCCTGGACCCTGGACACACCATTTACCAAGCTGCTGTCGGAGCAGATCGTCAAGTCGGCGCGCGACTACCTGCAGTAATTTAAATATCCAGCGGGTCCACTTCCAGCGACCATTTCACGCGCGTCTTCATGGCGCGCAACGCACTTAACCATTCTTTCAAGAACGCCTGAAGCGCGGGCCGCGAGCTCGCTTCGAGCAGCAACTGGGCACGGTCCACGTTGTAGACGCGCGTCATGCTCATGGGAATCGGGTCATTGATGGTCACTTGCGGGTGTTCCATGCACTCCTTGGCCGCCTGCAGAAATTCGATGGCCGTGGCCAGTTCCGGCGCCTCGGCGCGCAGCAGGGCCTGGAACAGATAGGGCGGCAGCGCTGCCTGCGCCCGCTCTTCCAGCAAGGTCGTGGCGAAATGGTCGTAATCGTGGTTGACCACGGCGTCGTACAACGGATGGCGTGCATAGCGCGTCTGGATCAGCACCTCGCTGACGCTGCCGCCCTCCGTCTGCGCAGCGCGCCCGGCCCGGCCCGCCACCTGCATCAATTGCGCGAACAGCCGCTCGCTGGCCCGGTAATCTTGCGAAAACAGGGCCGTGTCCGGGTTCAAAATGCCCACTAAAGTCAGCTTTTTGAAATCGTGGCCCTTGGCCACCATCTGCGTACCGATCAGAATATCCACTTCGCCCCGGTGCACGGTGTCGAACGCTTCCTGCGCACTGCCCTTCTTGCGCGTGGAATCGGCATCGATACGCAAGATGCGCGCCTCCGGAAACAATTGCTGCAAACCCTCTTCCACCCGCTGCGTGCCCCGCCCCAACGGTTGCAAATCGACGTTGCCGCAAGTGGGGCAATGGCGGGGAATGCGCAATTCCAGGCTGCAATGGTGGCAGCGCAAGCGGTGTTCGGGCTTGTGCAGCACCATGAACGAGGTGCAGCGCGTGCAATTGCTGATCCAGCCGCACGATTCGCAGCAGATCACCGGGGAGTAGCCGCGCCGGTTCAGGAACAGCAACGACTGCTCGCCCCGCTCCATGCGCAGCTTCAAGGCGGCTACCAGATGCGAAGTCAGCCCATCTTTCGGCCGGTCGCGTTCCATATCGAGTATCTTGACACGCGGCAACACCGCATTCTTGACGGCCCGTTCGCGCAATTCGAGCTTGCGATAGCGCCCCGTCTGCGCGTGGTGCCAGCTTTCCAGCGAGGGCGTGGCCGAACCCAGCACGATGGGAATCTGCAATTGCCAGGCGCGCCACACAGCCAGGTCGCGCGCGGAGTAGCGCAAGCCTTCCTGCTGCTTGTAGGACGGATCGTGCTCTTCGTCGATGACGATCAACTTGAGATGCGGCAAGGAGGCCAGGATGGCCAATCGCGTGCCGAGGATGATGCGGGCCTGGCCCTGGTGAGCGGCCAGCCAGTGCAGCATACGTTCGCCTTCGGACAGGCTGCTGTGCAGGGTCGCCAGCATGACGCCGGGAAAGCGCGCGCGGATATTGCCTTCCAGCTGGGGCGTCAGATTAATTTCCGGCACCAGGATGAGGATTTGCGCCGCCTCGTCGCGCGCCAGCACCTGGGCGCAGGCTTGCAGATACACTTCCGTCTTGCCGCTGCCCGTCACGCCGTACAGCAAGGTGGGCTTGAAGCCTTGGGCGCCGCCGATGGCGTCCGCCGCCTCTTGCTGGGCGGCATTGAGCGCCGGCATGTTCAGCGGCGTGCCGTCGTGCACGTCGGCCAGCTTGGCCAGCTTCTTGATGGCGCGGTCCAGCGCCACGGTGGTCAGCACGCGCAAGTTCTTCGGCAAGCCCGGCAAGGCCACTTCCCCCAGCGGACGCTGGTAGTAATCGGCGGCAAAGGCGGCCAGCGCCAGCCACTGCTCCGACAGCGGTGCCAGCTGGCTGCGCACGGCCAGCACGTCCTTCAATTTCGCGGCGGGCACGTCGCTACTGTCGGACACGCCGACGATCAGCCCCATCACTTCGCGCCGGCCGAACGGCACCAGCGCCAGCTGCCCCACTTGCGGCAACGCTACGGCAACGTCCGCGCCGGCGTCCGCACCTGGATCTACCGCCGCGTTCCAGCGGTAGTCGAACAGGGCGTTCAGGGGCGTGTCGAGCGCGATTTTCAGGATGCAAGACGTCAAAATGCACTGCGACATGGGGAGTTGGCCTATCTTAATAAAAAAGCGCGCAGCAAGGTCAATGGTGCGGCGGGATGTCAGGCATCAAGCCAGCGGGCCATGATACTTGTTTCGTTCGTCAAACGCCTAACGGCGGACACGACAGCGTGTCATGCTGCCAGAAGAAAATTCTGTGGATAACTTTGTGGACAAAGCAAAATTAACTTTCATAAAAATGTGGATAGAAAATTTTGATCGCCGTCAAGAGGGGCAAGCAAGAAAAATTAGCTATTTAAAATCAATGACTTAAAAATTGATGCCCGGGAGGCGATAAATCCGTAGGGCATTTCCGCCGCTGTGCATAACTGAACCATTTCTGACTTTTTTGTACAGAAATAAGCACTGTTTTGTTGCATCCAAGCCGGAAAAACGCGGGCCGCATGAGGCAAAGTTGACAATTGCCGGGCAAGCGTTCGATTTTGCCTGCCCGGCGGCGAAACATTGTTTAATTATCATGCGCTGCAGCATACACTTCAGGTAAAACCTGAACATCTGCGCTAAGTATCGGTTAACAAATTACTTTTCAATTTTATCCACAGAATCTGTTGATAACTTTGTGGACAATGAAGGAATAAGGCTGACAAACGGAACAATAACCTTATCAATTGCAACAAAGTCCACCAGTCAATGAAATTTTTATTTGTTAATAATCAAGCACTTACAGAGCCTCTCCGGGCATGGCTTTTCGACTGCCTCTTATTTCCGCAGCAAAAAAAATTGTGCATAAGTCGGTATTTCCTGATATGGCGCAACAAAGAAAAAGGCAGGCTTCCGCTGGAAAGCCTGCCTTTTCTGCCCCTGCGCCAGGGGAAACGGGAACTTACTGACCGCTGCGCATGGCGCGGCTCATGCTGTGCACGGCTTCCACCATGGCTGACACCGATTCCGGCGGCGTGAACTGGGAAATGCCATGGCCCAGGTTGAACACGTGGCCCGTGCCTGCCGACGGCGCGCCAAAGGCGTTAAGCACTTTCGCCACTTCGGCGCGGATCTGATCCGGGCTGGCAAACAGGATGGCCGGGTCGAGATTGCCCTGCAAACCCACTTTATGCCCCACCAGCTGGCGCGCGCGCGTCAGGTTGACGGTCCAGTCCAGGCCCACGGCATCGGCGCCGATGTCGGCGATCTGCTCGATCCACTGGCCGCCGCCCTTGGTAAACACGATGGCGGGAATCTTGACGCCATCCTTGTCGCGTTTCAATTGCGCCACCACTTGCTGCATGTAGGCCAGCGAAAATTCCTGGTAGGCGCCATCGGCCAGCGCACCGCCCCACGAGTCGAAAATCATCACGGCTTGCGCGCCGGCATCGATTTGCGCATTCAGGTACTGCGCCACGGAGGTGGCATTGATCGCCAGGATGTGGTGCATCAGGTCAGGGCGGTTGTACAGCATCTTCTTGATGGTATGGAACTCTTTCGAGCCCCCGCCTTCCACCATGTAGCACGCCAGGGTCCAAGGGCTGCCGGAAAAACCGATCAGCGGCACGCGGCCATTCAATTCCGTGCGGATTTGCGTGACGGCCTTGAAGACGTAGTCGAGCGACTCCAGGTCCGGCACGCGCAACGCCTTCACATCCTGCTCCGTGCGCAGCGGGCGTTCGAACTTCGGGCCTTCGCCATCGGCGAAATACAGGCCCAGGCCCATGGCGTCGGGCACTGTCAGGATGTCGGAAAACAGGATGGCAGCGTCGAGCGGGAAGCGCGCCAGGGGCTGCAAGGTCACTTCCGTCGCGTAATCGGGATTCTTTGCCAGGCCCAGGAAGGAGCCGGCCCGCTCGCGCGTGGCGCGATATTCGGGCAGGTAGCGGCCCGCCTGGCGCATCAGCCAGACAGGGGTGTGCTCGGTCGGCTGGCGCAGCAGGGCGCGCAGGAAAGTATCATTCTGGAGCGGAGCAAATTGTGGCATGGCAGGCAATCGAGCTTGGAGAAGCGGTATTATCGCATCCAATCGCCGCCATTTCATTGATTCCAGTGCCGCTTTGCAGCATTTGCCACGCACAGCGATGACTTTCGTTGTGCCAGCCCTTCCATTATGATGATGCACGCCGCCGCGCGCCCTGACCCTGCCTGGCGGCCCTTGATCCCTACACTACACGGAGCCAGCATGACCTCGACCGCATCCAGTACCCCTTATGGCATTTGGCCATCGCCGATCAGCGCGGCCATCGTCGCCGCTGGCGCCTCGCCGCTGACGCAGCTGGCCCTGGGCGGTGCGGATGGGAACGATGTGTACTGGCTGGCCGGGCGCGCCAGCGAGGCGGGCCGCAACACCCTGCTGCGCCAGCGCGGCGCGCGTGTCGATGAATTGACGCCGGCGCCCTTCAATGTGCGCACCCGCGTGCATGAATACGGCGGCGGCGCGTATGCCGTTGCCGGCGATACCGTGTATTTTTCGCATTTCGCCGACAATTGCCTGTACCGCGTGGCCGGCGACGCCGCGCCGGAAGCGTTCACCTCGGGCGGCACCACGCGCCACGCGGACTTCGTCGTCGATGCGGCCCGTTCCCGCCTGATCGCCGTGCGCGAGCAGCATCCGGCAGAAGGCCACGCGCATCCGGAAAACTGCCTGGCGGGCGTCGGCTTCGACGGGCGCGACATGGTGCTGGCGCGCGGCCACGATTTTTATGCGGCGCCGCGCTTATCGCCGGACGGCAGCCAGCTGGCCTGGATCAGCTGGGACCATCCGCGCCTGCCATGGCAAGGCACGGAACTGTGGCTGGCCGACGTGCACGCGGACGGCAGCCTGGGTTCGCCGCGCCTGATCGCCGGCGGCGCGCGCGAGTCCATCTGCCAGCCGGAATGGTCACCGGGCGGCGTGCTGCACTTCGTTTCCGACAGCAGCGGCTGGTGGAATCTGTATCGCCTGCACGGCGCCGACATCGAGGCGCTGTGCCCGATGGAAGCGGAATTTGCCACGCCGCACTGGACTTTCGGCGGCAGCATGTACGGTTTCCTGTCCGACGACGAGATCGTCTGCACGTATATCCAGGCCGGCGTCAGCTACCTGGCGCAATTGAACGTGGCCGAGGCCAAGCTGGAGCCGATTTCCCACCCGTACCAGGAAATCCGCGAACTGCGCGTGGGACCCGGCTTCGTCGCACTGCTCGGTGGCAGCCCCACCATTGCGCTGGAACTGGCGCGCATCGACCTGTCGAACCATGAACTGGAAGTGCTGGCGCAATCGATCGCCCACTTGCCCGCGCTCGACTACCTGTCCGTGCCGCGCAGCTTGAGCTTTCCTAGCAGCAATGGCCGCACGGCTTACGCCTTCTTTTATCCCCCCACCAATGGCGACGTGCAGGCGCCGGCAGGAACATTGCCACCCGTCATCGTCATCAGCCACGGCGGCCCCACCAGCATGGCCAGCAATACCTTGAAACTGGCGACGCAGTACTGGACCAGCCGCGGCATCGGCGTGCTCGACGTCAACTATGGCGGCAGCAGCGGTTTCGGCCGCGAATACCGCGACGCGCTGCGCGGGCAATGGGGCATTGTCGACGTGGAAGACTGCTTCGCCGGCGCGCGCTACCTGGCGGCAAACGGCCTGGCCGACCCCGAGCGCCTGATCATCCGCGGCGGCAGCGCGGGCGGCCTGACGACCCTGTGCGCCCTGACCTTCCATGACGTCTTCAAGGCGGGCGCCAGCTATTACGGCGTATCCGACCTGAAAGGCCTGGACCTCGATTCGCACAAGTTCGAATCGCACTACAACGATTACCTGATCGCCTCGCAGCCGCAAGCCGAAACCCTGTACCGCGCGCGCTCGCCCATCCACCACACGGATAAATTATCGCGCCCGATGATCTTCTTCCAGGGCCTGGACGACAAGGTGGTGCCGCCGCAGCAGTCCCAACTGATGGTCGACGCCCTGCAGGCGCGCGGCGTGCCCGTCGCATATGTACCGCTCGAAGGCGAGGGACACGGCTTCCGCAAGGCGGAAAACATCGTGCGCACGCTGGACGCGGAACTGTATTTCTACCAGCGCGTGTTCGGCCTGCCCGTGGCGGCTGGCGAGCCGCCCGTGCATATCGCCAATTTGCCCGCATGACCGACCCGCATCTCGACCAGCCCTTGCTAGACGAGTTCGCCGCCCTGGAGCAGCACGAACAGATGATCCTGGCCTTGCTGGCCATCGCGGGCGAACCGGTGGGCAAGCATGCCGTGTATGAACACTTGCAGCGCGCCAATGTCGTCGAACCGGATGGCACACCATTTGCCCTGCTCACCGTCACAGGCATGCTGCAGCATTTGACGCGGCACGCGCTGGCGTCCGAGGTGGTAGGACGGGGCTATGCCTGCGAGGCGAAGCTGCGCTGGCCCGCCATGCGCGCCGCCATCGAGCACCTGGTGTTTCGCGACCTGTGCCAGGCTATCGAGCTGATCAATCCCGTACGCCGCAACTGGGATGGCTATGTGGAATTGCGCAGCTACCGGCAAGGCGTGGCGCGCTTGCGCATCGCCCTGCTGCGCAATGACGAGGTACGCCACGTGGCCGCCATCCTGGCCGCCTGCATGGCTTGCTATGAAGCGCAGCAGCTGCATCCGCTGATCGAGATTTTCGGCCGCCCGTTCGAGCCGGAGATGTTGTCTTTCGTCATGCCGCAACTGCAGGATGACATCCTCGCCGTGCTGCTGGGCAATGCCCCGCGCGAGCCTGCCACGGCGCACGCCATTCGCGCCTACGCACGCGCCCACCACGCGCGCCAGGCGGCGGCCGGCGACCATATCGGCGCCGCCCTGCCGCTGGCCCTGGCCGAAGATGCCCTGCTGTGCGGCGAACTCGACGTGGCTGCGCGCTACCTGGCGGGCCAGCAGGGACCGCAGGCGCTGTTTGTCGACAGCAGCATCGCCCTGTTGCGCGGCGAACACGCGCACGCCGTGGCAGGCTTCGAGACAGCCTTGAAAGGACTGCGCAAGGAGGCGGGCAAGCGCAAGCTGTGCTTTACGGGCATAGGCGGCCACCTGTATGTGCTGGCCCTGCTGCGCGGCAATGACGCCAAGCTGCTGAAAAGCGCGGAGACCTACCTCGATATCGCGCTGCACGCGCAGCCCAACCACGACAGCATCGTCTACCAGCAACTGAATACCTTGCGCCTGGTGCGCGCCGGGGTGCAGCAGGCGGAAAGCATCCCCACGCGCAGCTGGGAAACGGGACTGCAGGCGCAGCTGTTCCAGGCTTTGCTGTACTACTGGCTGGCGCTACCGCAATTGAGCGAACGCAAGGATCAACTGCGATCGCTGGTGCAGCAAGCGGACGCGGCCGGCTACGACCTGATTGCGGCGCAGGCGGCCGGCTTGCTGGGCTTGATGGGCGAGCCGCAGCAGGAGCGCTATGCCACGGCCAAGCGGGCACAACACGGCCTGACGGACATGGCGCCGTGGTTCGAGCGCCAGGAAGCGTGGCAGCGCCAGCTGAGCGCCCTGATCAACCTGCAGCAGAACACGCCCGCCGAAGCGCTGGGCGGCGTCTCGCGCCTCGTGTGGCTGGTGGCGTTCGACCCGCGCTTTGGCCTCACGGCCGTGGAAGTGCGCGAACAGAAACGCGACGCGCGCGGCGGCTGGAGCAAGGGCCGCGCCATGGGCTTGAAACGCCTGGCCGAAGAGGCGGGCGACATCGATTTCCTCACGCCGCAGGACGCGCGCGCGGCGGGCAGCATCGCGCCGTTCAAGCAATACTATTCGTCGGCACCGCGCTATGAAGTCGAGCTGGACAAGGCTGCCGTGCTGCTGGTGGGCCACCCGCTCGTCTTCTGGCTCGACAACCCCGACACGCGCGTGGAACTGATCGCCGGCGCGCCCGAACTGCTGATCAAATCGCACGAGGGGCAACTGTGGCTGGGCATGCAGCCGCCCCTGCCAGACAGCGGCAGCAATGTGGTAGTGCAACGCGAGACGCCGACGCGCTTGCGCGTGGTGCACATCCTCGACGAGCACCGGCGCATCGGCGCCATCGTGGGCCTGGGCCTGTCCGTGCCCCTGCATGCCGAGAAACAAGTCATGCAGGCGATAGGCGCCATCTCGTCCATGGTCACCGTGCAATCGGATATTGGCGGCGGCACCGGCGACGCGGAAGCGATCACGGCCGACCACCGCCTGCACGTGCACCTGCTGCCCTACCAGCAAGGTCTGAAAATGCAGATTTTAGTACGCCCGCTGCTCGACAACGGCGCCTATTACGCGCCCGGCAGCGGCGCCGAAAGCGTGTTTGCCGATGTGGCTGGCCGGGCCGTGCAGGCGCGGCGCGACTTGAACGGGGAACGCGAGGCGCAGCGCCAGCTCATCGGTCGCTGCCTGGTGCTGGAAGAGGCCGAAGAAGAGCATGGCGAGTGGCTGCTGGGCCAGCCTGCCCTGGGCCTGCAACTGCTGGTCGAATTGCAGGCGCTGGAGCCAAACGGCATCGTGCTGGCCTGGCCCGAAGGCGAAACCATGCGCGTGTCGAAACGCATCGACAGCGGCCAGATGCGATTGAATATCAAGAGCGAGAAAGACTGGTTTGCCGCCAGCGGCGAAGTGCAGATCGATGAAGACAAGGTGATGGATTTACGCGCCCTGCTGGACTTGATGCAGAACAATAAAAGCCGCTTCGTGGCCCTGGGCGACAACCAGTTCCTGGCCCTCAGCGATGAATTGCACCGCCGCCTGTCGGAACTGGCAGTGTATGGCGAAGCGCATGCCGACGGCGTGCACATCCACCCGCTGGCCGCCTTCGCGCTGGAAGAGCTGGCCAACGATGCGGGCGGCGTGAAGGCCGACAAATTGTGGCGCGAACACTTGCTGCGCCTGCGCGCCCTGGACGACTATGAGCCGCAGCTGCCCAGCACCTTGCAGGCGGACTTGCGCGACTATCAGCTGGCCGGTTTCGAATGGCTGGCGCGCCTGGCGCACTGGGGCGTGGGCGCCTGCCTGGCCGACGACATGGGACTTGGCAAGACTCTACAGGCGCTGGCCCTGATCCTGGCGCGCGCGCCCAACGGCCCCACCCTGGTGGTCGCACCCACGTCCGTGTGCATGAACTGGATCAGCGAAGCGCAGCGCTTTGCGCCGACCTTGAAGATCAAACTGTTCGGCAGCGGCGACCGGGCCGACATGCTCGACACCTTGCAGCCGTTCGACGTGGTGGTGGCCAGCTACGGCTTGCTGCAGCAGGAAGCGGCCCTGTTTGCCGGCGTGCGCTGGCATACCATCGTGCTCGACGAAGCGCAGGCGATCAAGAATGGCGCCACCAAGCGCTCGCAAGCCGTGATGGCCTTGCAAGGGGATTTCCGCATGGTGGCCAGCGGCACGCCGCTGGAAAACCACCTGGGCGAACTGTGGAATCTGTTCCGCTTCATCAACCCCGGTTTGCTGGGCACCCTCGATCAGTTCAACCTGCGCTTCGCCGGTCCCATCGAAAAGGATCAGGACAAGCGGGCGGCGGCCGGTGCGCGCCTGCGGCTGCGCCGCTTGATCGCGCCATTCATCTTGCGCCGCACGAAGACGCAAGTGCTGTCGGAATTGCCGTCGCGCACGGAAATCGTGCTGGAAGTGGAACTGTCGCCGCAGGAAACGGCGCTGTACGAATCCTTGCGCCGCGAAGCGCTGGAAAAGCTGGCCATGGTGGAAGGGCCGGCATCGAAAAAAGCCATCCAGATCCTGGCCGAGATCATGAAGTTGCGCCGCGCCTGCTGCAATCCGCAGCTGGTGGCACCCGAGCTGGGCCTGGCCAGCAGCAAGCTGGCGGCCTTCGCAGAGCTGCTGTCGGGTTTGCTGGAAAACCGCCACAAGGTACTCGTCTTCAGCCAGTTCGTCGACCATTTGACCTTGATCCGCCAGCACCTGGAACAGCATGGCGTGCGCTATCAGTATCTCGACGGCAGCACGCCCATGCAGGAACGCAAGCGCCGCGTCGATGCCTTCCAGGCGGGCGAAGGCGATGTCTTCCTGATCAGCCTGAAAGCGGGCGGCATGGGCATCAACCTGACGGCCGCCGATTACGTGATCCACATGGATCCGTGGTGGAACCCGGCCGTGGAAGACCAGGCTTCGGACCGCGCCCACCGCATGGGGCAATTGCGTCCCGTCACCATTTACCGCCTGGTGGCGAAGCACACGATCGAGGAAGGCATCGTCGAATTGCACCAGCACAAGCGCGACCTGGCCGACAGTTTATTGGAAGGCAGCGACGCAGCCGCGCGCATGTCGGCCAATGACATGCTGGGCATGCTGCAGGAGGGCTTGAAAAAGTAAACGGGGAAGCCGCGTTCCATGCGATGATCGTTTTTCCCTGTTTTTATGCCACGCCATGACCGACTTTATCGCCACCACCGCCGGCCAGCGCGCCACCTTTTTGTGCGGCAAATCCTGGACCGCCTACGTCAGTACTTTCGTCATTGCCGTGCTGCTGTTCTTTGCCGCCCTGCCGCTGGCCTTCAAGTACAACGCGCGCGCCGCCTTCGTGGTGCTGATCGGCTCGGCCCTGATCGTCGGCTATCGCCTGCTGACGATACGCAGCTATCAGCTGTATTACGACGAGGCAGGCGTATGGCTGGCGTCCGGCATCTTGCCGTGGAAAAAGAAACTCACGGGCGTCAAATGGCGCGACATGGATGAAGCCGTCTATGAAACCAACTTCTGGAGCTGGCTGTTCCAGTCCTACACGGTGCGCGTCAGCCAGCGCTACACGCAGGACATCGAAATCCACGCCACTGGCATGGCGCGCGGCAAGGATGCCGTGGCGACCCTGAATGCGCGCCACCAGGACATGCTGCACGGCGGCGCCATCGTCGTCTAGGCCACACGCTCCCGGCGCAAAAAACCGCGCAGCGGCGGCAATTAATGCTAATCTTTGGGCCGCCCAGGCAAGCAAGGCCAACCTTTCAATAATTGTTTGTTACTTATATTATCAGTTCATTATTTTCTGATACTAACAAACGACAAAATATTCAAGAGATAAACTATGCTGATAAAAAATAAAGTTGCGCTCGCCGCATTGATGATGGCTTTTAGCCTGACACCGGCCAGCGCCGCCAAGAAGCCGCAGAAAAGCGGCAAGGCCAGCACCAGCAGCAGCAAGAAAAAAACTGTCAGCAAGAAGGCGGCCGTCGCCACGACTGCAACGGCCGCTACGGTAGCAGCCGTCGCCAGCGAGAACAGCAGCGACCGCTCCATGAATAACCTCAGCGGCCAATTCCTCACGGCCCTGTGGCGTTTGGACCCGGAAAGCGCGATTTCGGTCGGCAAGTATGATGGCGCCGCCAACCTGAGCATTCCCGATGCGGCCAGCCGCCAGAAGCAACTGGCCTTCATCGAAGAATGGCTGGGCAAGTTCGGCAAGCTGAATGCGAGCAAAATGTCGGACAAGCAACGCACCGACCTGGCCTTGCTGACAAATAAACTGCAATCGGACCGCTGGTACCTGACCACCTTCCGCGAATTCGAATGGAATCCCGCGCAGTACAACGTGGCCGGTTCCATCGACTTCATCCTGAACACGGAATACGCATCCCAGCCGCAGCGCCTGCGCACCTTGCTCAAGCGTATCGCCACCGTGCCGCAATACTATGCGGCCGCGCGCGCCAGCATCGTCAACCCCACGCGCGAACACACGCAGCTGGCCATCGCCCAGAGCGCCGGCGTGCTCAGCGTGCTTGACGACCTGAACAAGACAGCACAGGGCTCCATCCTGACGCCGGCGGAAAAACAGCTGTACAACGCCCGCATCGCCGCAGCCCGCACGGCCGTGCAAGGCTATGCCGCCTGGCTGACGGAACAGGATGCCGCGCTGGCGCAGAACGGCAACGCGCGCTCCTTCCGCATCGGCAAAGACTTGTACGAACAGAAATTCGCCTACGATATCCAGGCCAGCGTGAGCGCCGAGCAGATGTACCAGAAAGCCCTGGCCGCGCGCGAAAAGCTGCTCGAGCACATGGATAGCCTGTCCGACGAACTGTGGGTGAAAACCATGGGTGCCACGGCCAAGCCGGCGGACCGCACGGCGAAGATCGGCATGGTGATCGACAAGCTGTCCAGCAACCACGTGGCGCCCGCCGACTTCGTGCCGGAAATTCGCCGCCAGATCCCGGAATTGCAGGAATGGGTGACCAGCCACAACCTGCTGACGATGGACCCGAAAAAGCCTCTGGTCGTGCGTGAAACCCCGGCCTACCAGCGCGGCGTGGCTGGCGCCAGCATCGAGGCGCCCGGCCCCTACCGTCCACAGGACCGCACGTATTACAACGTGACGCCGCTCGATGGCGAAACGCCAGAACAGGCGGAAAGCAGCTTGCGCGAGTACAACCACTGGATCTTGCAGATCCTCAATATCCACGAAGCCATTCCCGGCCATTACACGCAGCTCGTGTATGCCAACAAGTCGCCATCGCTGGTCAAATCCATCTTTGGCAACGGCGCCATGATCGAAGGCTGGGCCGTGTATGGAGAGCGCATGATGCTCGAATCGGGCTATGGCAACAATGCGCCGGAAATGTGGCTGATGTACTCGAAGTGGAATTTGCGCAGCGTCACCAACACCATCCTCGACTACAGCGTGCACGTACAGGGCATGACGCAAGAGCAAGCGCTGGACCTGCTGACGCGCCAGGCCTTCCAGACCAAGCGTGAAGCAACAGAGAAATGGCGCCGCGTGCAGCTGAGCTCGGTTCAACTGACCAGCTATTTCAGCGGCTACAGCGAAATCATGGACTTGCGCGAACAGCGCAAGCAGGCGCTGGGCAATAAGTTCGTGCTGAAGGATTTCCACGAGCAATTCCTCAGCTATGGCAGCGCACCCGTGAAAGTCATCAAGGAATTGATGAATTAAGCGCTGCGCTTCCTCACCTTGCAAAGGGCGCTACGGCGCCCTTTTTGCATGGGTTTGCGCCACCGCAAACCACCGGCAACCCTGGCTATCAGGCTGATGGCAAGGCAGGCACCACCGCACTTCGCACTGGCAATTGCCGATTTTCCAGCAATGAGAAGCGCATGTAGTAAGTGCTCACCAAGCGCCTGTGCAATGAAAAAGCCGCTGCTCCCAGGGGAGGTCAGCGGCTTTTGCCTGCGTATCGTGCTTGCAGTATATTGCTTGCCGGCTAGGACGCCTCTTCCGGCGCCTGGGTGGCCTTGACGAAGATGGGCGCCACCAGCAGGCCCAGCTCGAACAGCAAACACATGGGGATGGCCAGCGAGAACTGGCTGACCACGTCCGGCGGCGTGACGATGGCGGCAATCACGAAGGCGCCCACGATGACGTAAGGGCGTACTTCCTTGAGCTTCGCGATAGTAACCAAGCCCATGCGCACAAGGATCACCACCACCACGGGCACTTCGAAGGTGGCGCCAAAGGCCAAACACATCGACATGACGAAATCGAGATAGTTTTCGATATCGGGCGTGACGGCGATCGAGGATGGCGAGAAGTCGCTGATGAAGTGAAACACGCGCCCAAATACAAAGAAGTAGCAGAAGGCTACGCCAGCGATGAACAGCAGGGACGAGGAAATGACCAGCGGCGCGATCAAACGCTTTTCATGCGTGTACAGGCCGGGCGCGATGAAAGCCCACATCTGGTACAGCACCCAGGGCAAGGCAACGATGAAGGCGATCACCAGGGTCACTTTCATCGGCACCAGGAACGGTGAGATCACGCCGGTGGCGATCATTTTCGAGCCGGCAGGCAGCGAGGCGATCATCGGTGCGGCAATAAAATCGTAGATCTGCGAGGGGCCGGGCCAATAGAACAGCACGGCGCAGACGACGGCGATGCCGATCGAGGCCTTGACCAGGCGGTTGCGCAGCTCGACCAGATGCGAGATAAAGGTTTCTTCCACCGGGGATTTGCTACTCATGAGTAAAAGGAGGAGGAACTGGCACGCGGACGGAAGCGCGCCACGCGGGCGGCCGCCGACTGCACGTGCAGCTTGCCGCCATGGCGCTGCTTGTACCAGCCAGGGATAGCGGAATTGCGCACCAGCTTCTTGCGGCGGAATTCGCGCGCCTTGCGGGCCAAGTCATCGTTGGTGGCGCGCAGCATGGCTTCATGGGCATCGTGATGCCCCTCATACGAGCTGGAATCGCCGCGCCAGGCGTTTTCCACCTCGGCCAGGTTGCCGGAGATCGAGTTTTCCACGCCATGCATGGATTTCTCCACGCTTTGCTTGACGGAATGGGCTGCATCCTGCACTTCCTTCTGCAGGTTTTTCAGCTCTTCCATTTCAATTTCGCGCGAGACTTCGGATTTCACCTGGTTCAGGTAGCGTTGCGCGCGGCCATACAGGGTACCGGCCATGCGTGCTACTCTCGGCAACTTTTCAGGGCCGATGACTATCAACGCAACCACGCCGATGATGGCGATTTTAGAGAGACCGAGATCGATCATAAGCGGACAAGGGCTGTTACCGGACGAGGCAAGCGCCCCGCCACGCTATCAGAACTTGCTTTTCTCTTTCGTCTCGACGTCGATGGTGCTTTTGTCGGCCACTTGCGATGGCGCAGCAGGAGGGGTGTTGGCTGCCGGAGCATCATCTTCACCCTTGACGCCATCCTTGAAGCCTTTGACGGCCTTGCCGATATCACCGCCGATATTGCCCAGTTTCTTGGTGCCGAAGACCAGCATCACAATGACCAGAACGATCAGCCAGTGCCAAATACTCAATGAACCCATCACATTCTCCTTGCGGGACGGTGCCCGAATAGCGTCAACCAATGCCGGTAGTATACACGTGAACCCGGCGCACGGCGAAATCAGTGCTGGCCGCGCCAGGGGCGGGGACCGCCGTACACATGCATGTGCAAGTGATACACCTCTTGCCCGCCGTTCGGGCCGCTGTTGATCATGGTCTTGAAGCCGCCGCCGGGCGTGCCATCGGCGTCATACGTGACGGCGCAGCCGAACTCGGCAGCGAGCCTGGGCGCCAGGCGCAGCAGCTTGCCCAGCATTTCCGTATGGCTATCGTCGCAGTCGGACAGGCTGGCCACGTGGCGCTTGGGGATCAGCAGCAAATGCACGGGGGCGGCCGGGTTGATGTCCTTGAAGGCCAGCAAGTCCTCGTCTTCATACACGATGGAAGAAGGAATTTGTTTTGCAGCAATCTTGCAAAAAATACAGTTATCCACGCACGCTCCAGTAGGTCAGTGTTTGTCTGTTTCGCCGGCGTCGCGCAGCTCATCCTTGCGCGCCGCCTTTTCTTCCAGGCCGGACAGGCCTTCGCGGCGCGCCAGCTCGTCGAGCACCTGCTGCGGCGTCAGGTCGAACTGCGCCAGCATCACCAGCGAGTGAAACCACAGGTCGGCGCATTCGTACAGGACCTTCGATGGGTCATTGTCGCGGCGCGCATCCTTGGCGGCCATCACCGTTTCCGTCGCTTCTTCGCCGATTTTTTTCAGAATGGCATCATCACCCTTGGCAAACAGGCGCGCGACATAGGAAGTGGCGGGGTCGCCGCCGTTGGCCAGCTTGCGCGATTCGATCACGGCGGCCAGGCGCTTTAAAGTTTCACTCATTTGTTCTTGGTTTCCGCGTAAATCGTGTCAGGGTCTTTCAGCACGGGGTCGGTGATTTGCCATTCGCCCGTTTTTTCATCGCCTTCGAATTTCTGGAAGAAACACGAATGGCGACCCGTATGGCAGGCGATGCCGCCGGCTTGCTCGATTTTCAGCAAGACCACGTCTTCATCGCAATCGAGGCGGATTTCCAGCACCTTTTGCGTGTGGCCCGATTCTTCGCCCTTGTGCCAGAGTTTCTTGCGCGAACGGCTCCAGTACACGGCTTCGCCCAGCTCCACCGTGCGCGCCAGCGCGTCGCGGTTCATCCAGGCAAACATCAGCACGTCATTGCTGCCCGCTTCCTGCGCGATCACGGGCACCAGGCCGTGCTCGTCCCATCTGACCTTTTTCAGCCACTTGGCATTGCTTGCTACAATGGTTCCGTTTTGCATGTTCTTTATCCTGGGTACTATTTTGTTTACGCCAGGCGCATGGGGATGCCCTGCTGCGCCATGAAACGCTTGGCTTCCTGTACCGTGTGCTGGCCATAGTGAAAGATGCTGGCGGCCAGCACGGCGTCCGCGCGGCCCACCTTGATGCCGTCGACCAGGTCTTGCAAGCCGCCCACGCCGCCCGAGGCGATGACGGGAATGCTGACGGCGTCCGACACGCCGCGCGTCAGGCCCAGGTCGAAGCCCACCTTGGTGCCATCGCGGTCCATGCTGGTGAGCAAGATTTCACCGGCGCCCAGACTTTCCATTTTACGCGCCCATTCGAACGCGTCCAGGCCGGTGGCAGTACGCCCGCCGTGGGTAAACACTTCCCACTTGCCGGGCGACACCTGCTTGGCATCAATGGCGACGACGATGCATTGCGAGCCATGCTTTTGCGATGCCTCAAACACCAGTTGCGGATTCGTCACGGCCGAGGTGTTGATACTGACCTTGTCGGCGCCCGCGTTGAGCAGCCGGCGCACATCTTCCACCACGCGCACGCCGCCGCCCACGGTCAGCGGAATGAACACTTGCGACGCCACCGCTTCGATGATGTCGAAGATCAGCCCGCGGTTGTCGCTCGAAGCGGTAATGTCGAGGAAAGTGATTTCATCGGCGCCCTGCTCGTCATAACGGCGGGCAATTTCCACCGGGTCGCCGGCGTCGCGCAATTCCGTGAAATTGACGCCTTTGACAACGCGGCCATTGGTCACGTCGAGGCAGGGGATGATACGTTTTGCAAGCATGATGGTATCCAGATTGTCGCCAGGCCGGGCGTGCACATGCACGCTCCCGGCCAGGCTGGCTTAAACGGCGGCGTCGGTCAGTTCGTCGGCGCGTTCTTGCGCCTGCGCCAGGTCGATCGTGCCTTCATAGATGGAACGGCCGCAGATCACGCCTTCGATGCCTTCGGCCTGGACAGCGCACAGCGCTTCCACGTCGCCGATATTGTGCAGGCCACCCGAGGCGATGACGGGAATCTTGACGGCTTGCGCCAGCTTGACGGTGGCTTCGATATTGATGCCGCCCATCATGCCGTCGCGGCCGATGTCCGTGTAGATGATGGATTCGACGCCGTAAGCTTCGAATTTTTTCGCCAGGTCGATCACTTCGTGGCCCGACATCTTGCTCCAGCCATCCGTTGCCACTTTGCCATCCTTGGCATCGAGGCCGACGATGATGTGGCCCGGAAAGGCGCCGCAGGCGTCGTGCAGGAAGCCGGGGCTTTTCACGGCCGCCGTACCGATGATGATGTAGGTGATGCCGGCGTCGAGATAGCGCTCGATGGTGTCGAGATCACGGATGCCGCCGCCCAGCTGCACGGGGATTTCCTCAATGTCGTTTTCCACGGCGAAATCCTGCACCGCCTTCAGGATGGCCTTCACGGCGCCTTCGTTCTTCGGCTTGCCGGCAAAGGCGCCGTTCAGGTCGACCAGATGCAGCCGGCGCGCGCCTTGCATCAGCCAATGGCGGGCCATGTCGGCCGGGTCTTCGGAAAATACGGTGGCAAGTTCCATATCGCCTTGTTTCAGGCGTACGCAGTGACCGTCTTTCAGGTCGATGGCGGGAATAAGCAGCATGGTCAGTGTGGTGTCAGAGTGAGTGAGAAGCGAAGCCGTAAAGGCCACGAAGGTACATCAAAAGGTAGGTCAATACGATACGTCAGGGTTTCCAGTGAACAAAGTTCTTGTACAGCTGCAAGCCAGCGGCAGCACTTTTTTCAGGATGAAACTGCGTCGCGAAAATATTATCACGGGCGACGGCACAAGCGAACGGCGCGCCATAAACAGTCTCGCCCACCGTGTGCGCCGCCTCTTGAGGCTGAGCAAAATAGCTGTGCACAAAGTAAAAATACGCGTTGTCGGCGATGCCATCCCACATCGCATGGGGCGCCGTTTGCCGCACTTGGTTCCAGCCCATTTGCGGCACCTTGAAGCGCGAGCCATCCTCCTGCACCTGGCCGTCGAGCTGGAAGCGCACGACTTTTCCTGGCAGCAAGCCCAGACCGGCCGCATCACCCTCTTCGCTGCCCTCGAACAGCATTTGCTCGCCGATGCACACGCCCAGCACGGGCTTGCTGTCCGCGGCGCGCAGCAGCGCTTCGAGCACGCCCGATTCGCGCAGGCTGCGCATGCAGTCGGGCATGGCGCCCTGGCCCGGCAAGACGATGCGGTCGGCGCTGTCGATGTCGGCCGGCACGCCCGAAATGCGCACATCAGCGTCCGGCGCCACGGCACGCAGGGCCTGCGCCACCGAGCGCAGGTTGCCCATGCCGTAATCCACCACCACAATTTTATTCATGTGTTTAATCTCAGAATTGACAGTGTATCCCGGCCAGCGCTTACAGGCTGCCCTTGGTCGATGGAATGATGCCGGCCGCGCGCTCATCGAGTTCGGCAGCCATGCGCAGCGCGCGGCCAAAGGCCTTGAATACGGTTTCGCACTGATGGTGGGCATTCGTGCCGCGCAAATTGTCGATATGCAATGTTACGCCCGCATGGTTGACGAAGCCGCGGAAAAATTCCAGGGTCAGGTCAACGTCGAAGCCGGCGATCATGGCGCGCGTAAATGGAATGTGGTATTCGATGCCCGGGCGGCCCGAGAAATCGAGCACCACGCGCGACAGCGCCTCGTCCAGCGGCACATACGCATGGCCATAGCGGCGGATGCCCTTCTTGTCGCCGATGGCCTTGGCCACGGCCATGCCCAGGGTGATGCCCACGTCTTCCACCGTATGGTGGTTGTCGATATGCACGTCGCCCGTCGCTTCGATATCGAGGTCGATCAAGCCGTGGCGGGCGATCTGATCCAGCATATGGTCGAGGAAGGGCACGCCGGTGTTCAGCTTTTGCTGGCCGGTGCCGTCCAGGTTGAGGGCGACGCGAACTTGCGTCTCATTGGTGTTGCGCGTGATTTCTGCGGTGCGGTTCATGGGAGGCTCTGGCGATAGGCTAAACGAGGGATGCCTTGAAGGCATCGTAAAAAAGGGAATTCTCTTCCGGGGTGCTGACGCTGATGCGCAGGCAATTGACCAGCGCAGCATGCATTTTACTCATATTTTTAATTAAAACCCTGCGGGCAAGCAGTTTTGCACAAACATCGTCGGAATCAGCCACACGAATCAGAAGAAAATTTGCCTTCGAGGGAAATACCGTCACGCCGGGCAGTTCCGCCAGGCGCAGCGCCAGTGCATCGCGCTCGCTGTTAAGCAAGTCAGCCTGAGCATTGAGCACGTCGAGGTGCTCGAGCGCGAATTCGGCTGCCGCCTGCGTCAGCACATTCACATTGTACGGCGGGCGCACTTTTTCAAACTGCGCCAGCAGGGCCGGCGCGGCCGACATATAGCCGAGGCGGATACCGGCCAGGCCCAGTTTCGACACGGTGCGCATCACCACCAGGTTCTCGAATTCGGGCAGGCGGCCCATGAAACTGTGCTGCGCGAACGGCTCGTAGGCTTCGTCGACGACGGCGATGCCCGTGTCGCCCAGGACGGCCAGGATACGTTCGATGTCGGCGCTGGCAAACAGATTGCCCGTCGGATTGTTCGGATAGGCGAGGAAGACCAGCGCCGGGCGGTGCTCTTCGATGGCCGCCAGCATGGCGTCCATGTCCAGGCTGAAGTCGGCCTGCAGGGGCACGCCGACGAAATCCATGCCGGCAAACTGCGCCGAGCGCGCGTACATGACGAAGGCCGGCACGGGCGCCAGCAGCACGGCGCGCTGGCCCGGCTCTTGGCGGGCGCAGGCCATGGCCAGGATGGAAATCAGTTCATCGGAACCGTTGCCCAGCATGACGTCGTAGCCGGCTGGCACGCCCAGCTTGGCGCAGATGGCCGCCTGCAGGCTGGCGTAGGACGGCGGATAGCGGTTCAGCGCCACCCCGGCCAGGCGCGCGCCCAGTTCCTCGCGCAGATGCTGCGGCAGCGGATACGGGTTTTCCATCGCATCGAGTTTGATGTAACCGCTGGCATCGGCTACCTGGTAGCTTTTGACGGTCCGCACATCGGACCGCACGGTGTTGCTGATTAACTGATCGAGGAAAGACATGCTGCAAACACTCCTGATGAAATTAAATGGAGACTAAATGACGACGTCTTCCGCCACGGCGGCGCTGCGCGCCTTGCGGGCCGGCGTTTTTTTCACTGCGGACGATTTTTTCGCCGTTGCCGGCTTCTTGGCCGCCACCGGCGTCTTCACGGCCGCCTTGGCGGCCTTGGGTACGGTAGCCCGGCGTTTGGCCGGCGCCTTTTTCTCTGGCTGCGGCATGGCCTCTGCGGCCAGTTCCTGCGCCAGTGCCGCCAGGCGCTGTTCAATGATGGCGCAATAATCGGGGTTCAGTTCGAAACCCACAAAATCGCGCCCGCAGCGCTTGGCCGCCAGGGCCGTGGTGCCGCTGCCCATGAACAGGTCGAGCACCACGCCGCCGGGCGGGCACGAGGCCTTGAGCATGCGCTCGATGATCTCGAGCGGCTTTTGCGTCGGGTGGTCGGCCCGTTCCGGATGTTCCTTGTGCAGGCGCGACACGCTCCACAAGTCTTTCGGGTTGTAGCCTACTTCCAGCCATTTCGCGCCGATGAAGATCGAGCGCGAACGGGCTTTCTTGGTGGCCGCGTCGTAGGCGATGCGCACCGCGTCAAGGTCGAAGTAGTAATCCTTGCGCTTGACGAAGAAGCCGATGGTGTCGTGCACCGATGAAAAGCTGCGCACACTGCCGCCCATGGATGGCACGCGGCGGTCCCAGATGATTTCATTCATCATCGCCATGCGCTGTTTCAGCATGACGAAAATCTCCGGCGAATAGCGCCAGGTCAAAAAGATATACAGGCTGCCGTTGGCTTTCAGCTTGGGCAGCGCCGCATCGATCCATGCCTCCGTCCAGCGCAGGTAGTCGGCCACCGACTGCTGGTCCGAGGCGTTGCCATAATCCTTGCCCAGGTTGTACGGCGGATCGGTCAGGATCAGGTCCACGGAGCCATCGGGAATACGCGCCAGCCCCGCCAGCGCGTCTTCGCAATAGACCCGGTTGACCCAGTCCGGCCGCTCCGCCAACTTCGTCATGGCTGCGGCTTCAAACGCAGTTCGGCGCTGCGCGCGTGCGCTTGCAATCCTTCGCCATACGCCAGGGTGGCGGCGACACGGCCCAGGGTTTGCGCACCCGCTTCGCTGACGTGAATGATGGACGAGCGCTTCTGGAAGTCGTACACGCCCAGCGGCGACGAAAAGCGCGCCGTGCGCGAGGTCGGCAGCACGTGATTGGGGCCGCAGCAATAGTCGCCCAGCGATTCGGACGAAAAGCGGCCCAGGAACATGGCGCCCGCGTGACGGATCTGCTCGGCCCACTGCTGTGGATTTTCCGCCGATATTTCCAGGTGTTCCGCCGCGATGGAGTTGGCGATTTCACACGCTTCTTCCATGCTGCGTACCTTGATCAGCGCGCCCCGGTCCTGCAGAGAAGTGCTGATGGTGGCCTGGCGCGGCATCGTCGGCAGAAGCTTGGCGATGCTCGCTTCGACCTTGGCGATATAGTCGGCATCGGGGCACAGCAGGATCGCCTGCGCCAGCTCGTCGTGCTCGGCCTGCGAAAACAAGTCCATGGCGACCCAGTCCGGATCCGTCGTGCCGTCGCAAAGGACCAGGATTTCGGAAGGTCCGGCGATCATGTCGATGCCGACGATGCCGAACACGCGGCGCTTGGCGGCAGCCACATAGGCGTTGCCGGGGCCGACGATTTTATCGACGGCGGCAATCGTCTGCGTGCCGTAAGCCAGCGCGCCGACCGCTTGCGCACCGCCGATGGTGATCACGCGCGTCACGCCGGCGATTGCGGCGGCGGCCAGCACCATCTGGTTTTTCACGCCATCGGGCGTCGGCACGACCATGATGATTTCGCCCACGCCCGCCACGTGCGCGGGAATGGCGTTCATCAGCACGGATGACGGATACGCTGCCTTGCCGCCCGGGACGTAGATGCCGACCCGGTCCAGCGGCGTGATCTTCTGGCCCAGCACCGTGCCATCGGGCTCGGTGTAAGTAAAACCGCGCAATTCCTCGCGCTGGCGTTCGTGGAAGGCGCGGATGCGCTGCGCGGCGATCTGCAACGCTTCTCGCTGCGCCGACGGCAAGCCGTTCAGCGCAGCCTGCAATTCGGCCTGCGAAATATCAAAAGCCGCCATTTCCGCCGCGCCGCCATGCGGGATGCGGTCAAAACGGTTGGTGTACTCAAGTACGGCGGCGTCGCCGCGCGTTTTCACATCGGCCAGGATTTTCGCGACCGACGTTTCAATCGCTGCATCGGTGCCTGCCTCGAACGCCAGCAGCGTATCGAGCGATTGTTGGAAACCATCCTGGCTTGAATCGAGCTTGCGTATCTGTATCGGCATAATCGGCTTTCTGCTACTGAAGGTGTCTAGGCTTGCGAGGCGCGTTCAAACGCCTCGATAATCGGCTGCAAGCGCTCGCGCTTGAGCTTGAGCGCAGCCTGGTTGACCACCAGGCGCGACGAAATTTCCATGATGTGTTCGACCTCGACGAGGTTGTTCGCGCGCAAGGTACTGCCCGTGCTGACCAGGTCGACGATGGCGTCGGACAGGCCCACCAAAGGCGCCAGTTCCATCGAACCATACAGCTTGATCAGGTCGACGTGCACGCCCTTGGCGGCGAAATGCTCGCGCGCCGTGTGCACGAACTTGGTGGCCACGCGCAAGCGCGCGCCCTGCTGCACGGCCTTTTCGTAATCAAAACCGGCCTGCACCGCCACCGACATGCGGCAGGAGGCGATATTCAGGTCGATCGGCTGGTACAGGCCTTCGCCGCCGTGTTCGAGCAGGACATCCTTGCCCGCCACGCCGAAATCGGCCGCGCCGTACTGCACGTAGGTCGGCACGTCGCTGGCGCGCACGATGATGACGCGCACGTTCGGATCGTTGGTGGCCAAAATCAGCTTGCGCGAGGTCTCCGGGTTTTCCAGCACCTTGATGCCGGCCGCTTCCAGCAGCGGCATGGTGTCCTCAAAAATGCGGCCTTTTGAGAGCGCCAGGATCAGCTGGGAGCTGTCACCGTTGTTCGATCCGTTCATGCTCGTTCCTTTTTTGTTTTTACTTGATGCGCACGATGTTCGCGCCGACTGCCGACAATTTCACTTCCATGCGGTCGTAGCCGCGGTCGAGGTGATAGATGCGGTCGATCAGGGTTTCTCCGTCGGCCGCCAGGGCCGCGATCACCAGCGACGCCGAGGCGCGCAGGTCGGTCGCCATCACGGGCGCGCCGCGCAGCTGCTTGACGCCGGCGATGATGGCCGTATTGCCCTCGATGGTGATGTCGGCGCCCAGGCGGTTCATTTCCTGCACGTGCATGTAGCGGTTTTCGAAAATCGTCTCGGTGACGCGGCTGGCGCCGTTGGCAATCGTGTTCACAGCCATGAACTGCGCCTGCATGTCGGTCGGGAAGCCGGGATATTCCGTGGTGCGGAAGCTGACGGGGTTCGGACGGGCCGACATCTCGGCGCGGATCCAGTCGGCGCCGAAGGTCATCGTCAGGCCCATGGCGCGCAGCTTGTCGAGCGCCGCGTCGAGGATGTCCGTGCGCACGTTGCGCAGCGTGATATCGCCGCCGGTGGCCGCCACGGCGCACAGGAAAGTGCCCGTCTCGATACGGTCGGCGATGACCGCGTGCGAAGCACCGTGCAAGGCGTCGACGCCCTGAATCACCAGGCGGCTGGTGCCGATGCCGTCGATCTTCGCGCCCATGGCGACCAGCAGGTGCGCCAGGTCGGTTACTTCCGGTTCGCAGGCGGCGTTTTCCAGGATGGTCTCGCCTTCGGCCAGGGTCGCTGCCATCAGCAGGTTCTCGGTGCCGGTGACGGTGATCATGTCGGTGACGATGCGCGCGCCTTTCAGCTTGGCGCACTTGGCGTAGATGTAGCCTGCTTCGATGCGGATCTCGGCGCCCAGTGCTTCCAGGCCCTTGATGTGCTGGTCGACGGGGCGCGAGCCGATGGCGCAGCCGCCCGGCAGCGAGACCTTGGCTTCGCCGAAGCGCGCCAGCATGGGGCCCAGCACCAGAATCGAGGCGCGCATGGTTTTGACCAGTTCATACGGCGCTTCCAGGGTGTCGATGGCGCTGCCGTTGAGGACCACGCGGTCGCCGTCCTGCTGCACCTTCAGGCCCGTCTGGCCCAGCAGTTTCAACATGGTGGCCACGTCGTGCAGGTGCGGCACGTTCGTCAGGTCCAGGTCGCCTGCGGTCAGCAGGCCGGCGCACAGGATGGGCAAGGCGGCGTTTTTTGCGCCGGAGATGGCGATGTCGCCGTTCAGGCGGTTGCCGCCGTTGATGAGGAGTTTGTCCATGTGCTTATCCTTGGAATTCTTCAGGTGTCAGGGTTTTCATCGACAGCGCGTGGATTTCCTCGCGCATGCGGTCGCCCAGGGCGGCGTAGACGATCTGGTGGCGCTGGATCAAACGTTTGCCGGCAAACGCAGACGAAACGATCACGGCCTGGAAGTGCTGGCCGTCGCCTTCCACTTCGAGGTGCGTGCATTCGAGGCCGGCCGACAGATAGCCGTGGATCAGTTCTGGAGTGGTGGTCACGATAAGTCCTTGATATTGAATAATGTGGTGATGTGGTGTGCCGCAATCAATGGCGCAATTAGTGTCGTAATTAGTGACGCAAGCGATAGCCGCTTTTCAGCAGGCGGATCGATGCCAGCGCCAGGATCACGAGGAAGCCGGCGACGATGGAAAGACTGAGCCAGGGGCTGACGTCGGACACGCCAAAGAAACCGTAGCGGAAGCCGTCGATCATGTAAAAGAAAGGATTCAGGTGCGATACCGACTGCCAGAACGGGGGCAGCGAGTGGATCGAGTAAAACACGCCCGACAAAAAGGTGGCCGGCATGATCAGGAAGTTCTGGAAGGCGGCCAGCTGGTCGAATTTCTCGGCCCAGATGCCGGCGATCAGGCCCATGGTACCCAGCATGGCGGCGCCCAGGAAGGCAAAGATGACGATCCACAGGGGCGCGACAAACGACAGGTCGGCAAACCAGCAGGTGATGGCAAACACGCCAAAGCCCACGGCCAGGCCGCGCGCGACGGAAGCGAGTACATACGCCGAGAAGATTTCCCAATGCGACAGGGGAGTCAGCAGCACGAACACCAGGTTGCCCGTGATCTTGGACTGGATTAGCGAGGACGAGGAATTGGCAAACGCGTTTTGCAGCACGCTCATCATCACCAGGCCGGGAATCAAAAAGGCCGTGTAGCTGACGCCGGGGCTGGGCTCCACGCGGCCGTCGAGTACATGGCCGAACACCAGCAGGTACAGCATCGACGTGAGCACGGGTGCGGCCACGGTTTGCGTCGCCACTTTCCAGAAGCGCAGGGTCTCTTTGTAGACGAGGGTGCGAAATCCTGTCGAAATCATACGGTACCTTTATCCATGATCTGCAAGAAGATATCTTCCAGATCGGCTTGTTGCAATTGCATTTCATCGATCTCGACGCCCGCTTCACGCAGGCGGGCGAGGATTTTCTCGACTTCGCTGTATTCGTTGACGCGCAAGCTGAACTTGTTCGGCGCCTGCTGTTCTTCCGGGTGCAGCACCAGGTGCTGCAAGTCGGCCGGCAAGCTGCCGTATTTGAGATGCACCTGCAGCTGCGAGCCGGCGATGCGACGGATCAAGGCCGACATGGTGTCTAGCGCCACCACCTTGCCCGTCTTGAGCATGGCGACGCGCTGGCACATGGCTTGCGCCTCTTCCAGGTAGTGGGTGGTCAGCACGACGGTGTGGCCGCCTTCGCGGTTCAGGCGCGAGATGAACTTCCACAGGGTCTGGCGCAGTTCCACGTCGACGCCGGCGGTCGGCTCATCGAGCACGATGACGGGCGGCTTGTGCACAAGCGCCTGGGCGACGAGCACGCGGCGCTTCATGCCGCCGGACAGGGCGCGCATATTCGTGTCGGCCTTGCCGGTCAGGTCGAGGTTTTCCATGACCTCGTCGATCCATTTGTCGTTGTTCGGCAAGCCGAAATAGCCGGACTGCAGGCGCAAGGTTTCGCGCACGGTGAAAAACGGGTCGAACACCAGCTCCTGCGGCACCACGCCAAGGTTGCGGCGCGCGTTGCGGAAGTCCTTGACCACGTCGTGGCCGTGAATCTTGACGGTGCCCGCGTCGGGGCGTATCAGGCCGGCGATGATGGAAATGAGGGTGGTCTTGCCGGCGCCATTCGGGCCGAGCAGGCCGAAAAATTCGCCTTCCTCGATGGCCAGCGACACGCCGCCCAGCGCCTTGAGCGATTTATAGCTCTTTTCTACATTCGTGATTTGAATTGCGGTCATGTGCTTGTTTCAAAGGTAATGCGTCTGGTGTGATGCGCCAGTTGCCGGAAACATCCAGGCCGGCAGGCCGGTGCAGGGCGCCCCCTTCAGACGAGGACGGCGCAACAGTCAATTATAGTTGGAAAATTCGTGGAACACTTGGAGATCAATCCGGCGGCGCTGCTGGCCTGCCGGCTTGAAAACTACTGCTGATGCGGGGAGTGGGACAGGATCAATGATGATGCAGGTCGGACGGGCTGCGTTCGGCGTGGCCGTCGGCGCTGCCGCAGTCGTCGGCCGTCAACGTGCTCGAGACGAGCGAGCAGACGCCATACAGCTTGGTGAGGTTTTTCAGGTTGTTCGGCAGGTTTTTCAGTTCCAGCACGCCGCCGGCATCCTGCGCGGCGCGCTGCCACGTCAGCATGACGGAAACGGCGGCCGAATCGACAGCCTTGATGTTGCGCAAATCGAACTTGGTCTGACCCGAGCGGATGGCGTCCACACCCTGCTCCAATGCCGAGGTGGCATTGTCCACGGTCAGGGAAGTCAGGGATTGCAGGGTGTCGAGAGAGTCGGGCATGGCGTCGGGCTGCGCTGGTCTTGAGCTGGTTCAGGAGCTATATGATAGCCGATTATTTGGCTTTGACAGCGGGACGGCTGGCCAGGGCCTTGTTTTTTGCCTGCAAGGTCTTGATCAGGCCATCGATGCCGCCCTTGCTGATCTCGCTGGCAAAGCTGCTTTTATACGTTTCCACCAGCCACGCGCCCAGCACGTTGATGTCATAGATCTTCCAGCCGGATGGGGTTTTCGCCACGCGGTAGTTCAGAGGCACGGGTTCGCCGCGCGCCACGTTGACTTGCGAGCGCACTTCCACTTCCGTATCGGCCGGGTCGGCGCGCATCGGCTTGAATTCCACGGTTTCGTTCTTGATCTGCGACAGGGCGCCCGAATACGTGTAGATCAGCAAGGTGCGGAATTCTGCGGACAGCTGCTTTTGCTGCTCCGGCGTGGCGTCGCGCCAGAAGCGGCCGGCGGCCAGGGCCGTCATGCGCTGGAAATCCACATACGGCAAGATCTTGCTTTCCACCAATTCGGTGACGCGCTTGATATCGCCAGCCTGGATGGCCTTGTCAGCCTTGGCCGTGTCGATCACGTCCTGGCTGATGCGTTTGACCAATACGTCCGGTGCCTCGACAGCGGGGGCGGCCTGGGCGGCGGTGGCAAAGGCGATGGTCGCCATCGCCAGCAATTGTTTCATCAATTTCATGGTTCTACCTTTCATGGTGTTGCTATGCACCGGCTGGCGTTGATCGCAGCCGTGGTGTTTCTGTACCGGAGTTTACTCCTGGGGCCTGGCGTCGGCGGCAACGGTATTGCTACCAGATGTTACGAGGTCCACAGGCGCAACGTCGGCCGCAGCCGTAGCTGATGGGGCTTCCGCAGGGGCGGCCTGTGGTTTCGCATCGTACTGCGGCTCGTAATCACTGCTGTCGTTTTTTGGCACTTTGCGGTCGCGGCGGTCCGTATCGCCATCGAAAACCTTGCTTTCCCGCGCCTGCAGGAAGCCGTCGCGAATAAATTCATAGCGGTCCAGCGCGGCCGCTTCCATCAGGTTGGTCGCGTCGAGCAGCGCAGCGCGCTTGTCGACCACGCGCGTCACTGTGCCGATATTGCGCACATTGACCGGATCCTTGTAGCGCCATGGGTCGCCCGTAATATCGAGCGGCAGGGCCGCCGTATCGCGCACGGTCGATGGGCCCAGCAGCGGCAGCATCACGTACGGACCAGGCTGGACGCCATACCAGCCCAAGGTCTGGCCAAAGTCTTCGTTATGCTTCGGAATACCCGCCTGCGAGGCGATGTCGATCAGGCCGAAGATTCCGAAAGTCGAGTTCATGCTGACGCGCACGACGTCTTGCAAACCCGCTTCACCCTTGCCTTGCAGCAAGTTGTTTACGGCGCTCCACACATCGGACAAGTTGCCGAAGAAGTTGCCTACGCCCGTTTGCACGAACGACGGCGTAACCTTCTTGTAGGCCGTGGCGACCGGTTTCAGGGCCACCTGGTCGACGGTGTCGTTGAACTTGAACATGGCGCGGTTATACCCTTCGAGCGGGTCGCGCGGATTGGTGCCGGTGGCGCAAGCGCTTACGCTGGCGGCAATGGCCAGGGCCAGGCCGATACGCGCCAGGCTGCCTTGAGATTTCTTGGTCGACTCGCTCATTTGCTGTCCTTTCCTTCCGCTGCCTTGCTGTAGATGAACTGATTGATCAGGTCTTCCAGCACTGTGGCCGATTGAGTACGGGCAATCTTGTCGCCCTCTGCCAGGTTCGCCAGATCTCCGCCTGCTTCCAGGCCGATATATTGCTCACCCAGCAAACCGGCCGTCAAAATCTTGGCCGAGCTGTCTTTCGGAAATTTGTAGCCATCTTCGATGTCGAGTTTCACCAGCGCCTGATACGTCTTGTCGTCAAACCGGATCTCCGCCACGCGCCCCACCACCACGCCAGCGCCCTTGACGGGCGCCTGCGGCTTGAGGCCGCCAATATTGTCGAACTTGGCACTAATGGTATACGTCTTGCTGAAAGACAGCGAGCTCATATTGCCGGCCTTGAGCGCTAGAAACATCAATGCCGCCACACCCAGCAAGACGAACAAGCCGACCCAGACATCCATAGATTTACGTTGCATAAACAATCCTAAATTATTTTTACTTGCCGCCGCCTGCGCAACATCCTGCCCAGGCCCGCGGTTGTTCGCTGATCGGCAATTACTTGCTAAACATCAACGCCGTCATCATGAAATCGAGCCACCACACCATTAACGACGAAATCACCACCGTGCGCGTGGTCGCGCCGGAGACATCTTCCGGCGTCGGCTGTGCCTGATACCCCTGGAACAGCGCGATGAACGTCACCGCGATGCCGAAGACCATGCTTTTAACATAGGTACCATTGGCGATATCTTTCCAAACATTCACGCCGCCCTGCATCTGCGACCAGAACGAGCCTTCATCGACGCCAATCAGCACCACGCCCACCAGATAGCTGCCGATGACGCCGACGGCCGTGAAGATGCCACCCAGGATAGGCATGGCGATCACGCCGGCCCAGAAACGGGGCGCCAGCACGCGCTGGATCGGATTGACGGCCATCATTTCCATGGCCGACAATTGCTCACCCGCCTTCATCAGGCCGATTTCCGCCGTCAGCGAAGTGCCGGCGCGGCCCGCGAACAGCAGCGCCGTGACGACCGGACCCAGTTCACGCATCAAGGACAGCGCCACCAACTGCCCCAGCGACTGCGTCGCGCCAAAGGTGCTCAGTGTGTAATAACCTTGCAAACCCAGCACCATGCCGACGAACAGGCCGGACACGGCGATGATCAACACCGACCGGCTGCCAATGTAAAACAATTGCTCGATCAGCAAGTGTGGGCGGCGCCACAGTCCACCCGAGGAGGCGATGATAAGAAAGAACGAACGCACGGCAAAGCCGAGGTCTTGTACCGAGTTGCGCAACCATGCTCCGATCGCCGCCAGGAAACGCGCGATCATCGGCGCGCTCCCGCATGCAAACCCAGGTCGTCGGCCAGCGACTTGCCCGGATAGTGGAACGGCACAGGGCCATCGGCCTCGGCATTGACGAACTGCTTGACGTACGGATGCGTCGACACGGCCATCTCGGCCGGCGTGCCGTGCGCCACGATCTTGCCCGATGACAGAAAATACACATAATCAGCGATGGCGAAACACTCCTTCACGTCGTGCGATACCAGGATAGACGTGGAACCCAGCGCATCGTTCAGATTGCGGATCAGATTGGCCGTCACGCCCATGGAAATCGGGTCCAGGCCGGCGAACGGCTCGTCATACATGATCAGTTCCGGGTCGAGCGCGATGGCGCGCGCCAGCGCGACGCGGCGGCCCATGCCACCGGAAATCTCGGCCGGCTTCAATTGCGCCGCGTTGCGCAAACCCACGGCGTGCAGCTTCATCAGCACCAGGGTGCGGATCAGCTCTTCATTCAAGTCCGTGTGTTCGCGCAGGGGAAACGCCACGTTCTCGAACGCCGTCAAGTCCGTAAACAGGGCGCCGTGCTGGAACAGCATGCCCATCTTGCGGCGCATTTGATATAACTCGTCGGTCTTGAGCGTATGCACGATCTGGCCGTCGATATTCACGGAGCCGGAACTGGGGCGCAGCTGCCCGCCGATCAGGCGCAATACGGTCGTCTTGCCACTGCCGGAGCCACCCATGACGGCCACAACTTTTCCGCGTGGGAAATCCATTTGGAGGCCCGATAAAATCGAACGTTCTCCATAGGCAAAGTGTAAATCACGGATCTCAACAAGATTTGGCACGACGAAGCTCACTATTTTAATGGCGTATTGTAGTGCAGAAACGCCAACCTCTGCTGAGACACCCCTTGGGACAGCCCCGGAAAGGGGAAGAATACAACACTAATGAATCGAAAGTCAGATATTGTAGTGGAAATTTGAGCTGTGCATCGCGTCACCATCCGATGACGTTCACGGCGATTGACTTGATCAGTAAAAATAACAAAGGCCACGTCGCAATCCGCGCCGTGGCCCTGTCAAAAAAACGAACAATTGCTCGTTAATTAACGTGGCAGCAGGGATGCCCCCATCAGGAACTCATCGACGGCGCGTGCGCACTGGCGCCCTTCGCGGATGGCCCAGACCACCAGCGACTGGCCACGGCGCATGTCGCCGGCGGCAAACACTTTGGCCACCGAGGTCTGGTAGCAAGCGGCGCCGTCCGTACTGGCCTTGACGTTGCCGCGTGCATCCGTATCGACGCCGAACGCTTCCAGCACTTGTTGCACAGGGGAAACAAAACCCATGGCCAGGAAGACCAGGTCGGCTTTCATCTCGAATTCCGAGTTCGGCACTTCGCTCATCTTGCCGTCTTTCCACTCCACGCGGCAGGCGATCAGCTTTTCCACCTTGCCGCCCTTGCCTTCGAAACGCTTGGTGGCCACGGCCCAGTCGCGCTCGCATCCTTCCTCGTGCGAGGACGAGGTGCGCAGCTTGGTCGGCCAGTACGGCCAGACCAGCGGCTTGTTTTCCTGTTCCGGCGGCTGCGGCATCAGTTCGAACTGGGCTACCGAGGCGGCACCATGGCGGTTCGAGGTGCCCACGCAATCGGACCCCGTGTCGCCGCCGCCGATCACCACCACGTGCTTGCCTGTCGCCTTGATCTGGTCCTTGAGCTTGTCGCCCGCGTTGACCTTGTTTTGCAGCGGCAGGAAATCCATGGCGAAGTGCACGCCTTTCAAGTCGCGGCCCGGCACGGGCAAGTCGCGCGGCTGCTCGGCGCCGCCGGCCATGATGACGGCGTCAAATTCTTTTTCCAGGTCTTCCGGGAAAATGGTTTCCTTGGCCCAGTTGTTTACGTGGGCAGGGAAATCCTTGCCGACCAGCACGCTGGTGCGGAAGACCACGCCTTCGGCTTCCATCTGTTTCACGCGCAAGTCGATGTGCGACTTTTCCATCTTGAAATCGGGGATGCCATAACGCAACAAACCACCGACCCGGTCGCTCTTTTCAAACACGGTGACGGCATGGCCGGCGCGCGCCAGCTGCTGCGCCGCCGCCAGACCGGCAGGGCCGGAACCGACGATGGCCACTTTCTTGCCCGTACTAAAACCCGCCGGCTGCGGCGTGACCCAGCCGTGTTCCCAGCCCATGTCGATGATTTTGTGCTCGATGGACTTGATGCCGACCGGATCTTCGTGGATGCCCAGGGTGCAGGCCGATTCACATGGCGCCGGGCAGATGCGGCCCGTAAATTCCGGAAAGTTATTCGTCGAATGCAAGATATCGAGCGCTTCGCGGTAAGCACCGCGGTACACCAGGTCATTCCAGTCGGGAATGATGTTATTCACAGGACAACCCGTGGTGCAGAAAGGGATGCCGCAATCCATGCAGCGCGCGCCCTGCACGGTCGCTTGCGCATCCGACAGGTGCAGCACGAATTCCTTGTAGTTCTTCAGGCGCGCGGCAGGCTCCAGATAGTGTTCGTCCTGGCGCTTGAATTCCATGAAGCCGGTAATTTTACCCACGATTATTCCTTTGTATTATTAGCTGGCGGGGAGCGGCCTGGCCACTCCCGGTCATTCATCTTGGCAATGAGCTTGGCTGGCTCAGGCGGCGACGGCTTGCACTTCCATGGCAGCATCGGCAGCCATCTCGATCAACGCGCGCTTGTATTCGTTCGGGAAGACTTTCACGAACTTGCCGCGCGCCGCGGCCCAGTCGTCCAGCAAGACGCGGGCGCGAGTGCTACCCGTGTGCTTGAAGTGACGCTCGATCAGGCGCTTGAGGATGACTTCATCGGCTTCAGGCACGCCATCGCGGTGCTGGGTATGCCAGGCGTCGCGGTCGAGATGCTGTTCCGCCGCGGACACGACCTTGTCCAGGCTGACCATGGCCGTGTTGCACTTGCTGGCAAAGTCGCCGGCCGGGTCATACACATAGGCGATGCCGCCCGACATGCCGGCCGCGAAGTTGCGTCCCGTGTTGCCCAGCACCACCACCGTACCGCCCGTCATGTATTCGCAGCCATGGTCGCCCAGGCCCTCGACCACCGTGGTGGCGCCCGAGTTGCGCACGGCAAAGCGTTCGCCGGCCACGCCATTGAAGAAGGCTTCGCCGGCAATCGCGCCGTACAGCACCGTGTTGCCGATGATGATGTTATCCACGGCCCAGCCGCGGAATTCCGTATTCGGCCGCACGATGATGCGCCCGCCCGATAGCCCTTTACCCACGTAATCGTTGCCCTCGCCTACCAGGTCGATCGTGATGCCGTGCGCCAGGAAGGCGCAGGCCGACTGGCCCGCCGTGCCTTGCAACTGGATGTGGATGGTGTCGTCCGGCAAGCCGGCGTGGCCATATTTCTTCGCCACTTCGCCAGACAGCATGGTGCCCACCGTGCGGTTCAGGTTGCGCACGGGCGAAATGAAGGAGACGCGCTCGCCCTTTTCCAGCGCCGCGCGCGCTTGCGCGATCAGCTTGTGGTCGAGTGCTTTCTCCAGCGCATGGTCCTGGAATTCCACGTGGCGGCAGGCTTGGCCATCCAATGTTTCCGGCTTGTAGAAAATGGCCGAGAAGTCCAGGCCCTGCGCCTTCCAGTGCGAAATCGCCTTCGACTTATCGAGCAAATCGACTCTGCCGATCAGTTCGTCATACGTGCGGATGCCCAACTGCGCCATCAATTGACGCGCTTCTTCGGCAACGAAGAAGAAGTAATTGACGACATACTCGGGTTTGCCCGAGAACTTGGCGCGCAGGACGGGGTCTTGCGTGGCCACACCCACGGGGCAGGTGTTCAAATGGCATTTGCGCATCATGATGCAGCCTTCGACCACCAGCGGCGCCGTGGCGAAACCGATTTCGTCGGCGCCCAGCAGGGCGGCGATGACCACATCGCGGCCCGTCTTCATCTGGCCGTCGGCTTGCACGCGGATACGGCTGCGCAAGCCGTTCAGCACCAGGGTCTGTTGCGTTTCGGCCAGACCCAGCTCCCACGGCGTGCCTGCATGTTTCACGGACGACAATGGCGAGGCGCCCGTGCCGCCATCGTGGCCGGCGACGACCACATGGTCGGCCTTGGCCTTGGTGACGCCGGCGGCCACCGTGCCGATGCCCACTTCCGACACCAGTTTCACGGAAATCGAGGCGCGCGGATTGGCATTCTTCAAGTCATGGATCAGCTGCGCCAGGTCTTCGATCGAATAGATATCGTGGTGCGGCGGCGGCGAAATCAGGCCCACGCCCGGCACGGAGAAGCGCAGGCTGGCGATGTATTCCGACACTTTATGGCCCGGCAACTGGCCGCCTTCGCCCGGTTTCGCGCCCTGCGCCATCTTGATCTGGATCTGGTCGGCGGAATTGAGGTAGGCAGCCGTGACGCCGAAACGTCCCGACGCCACCTGCTTGATGCGCGAGCGCATGGAATCGCCTTCCTGCAGCGGAATGTCGACGACGATCTGCTCGGCGCCCACGATGGAAGCCATGGTATCGCCCTGGCGGATCGGAATGCCTTTCAATTCCTGCGTGTAGCGGTTCGGATCTTCGCCGCCCTCGCCCGTGTTCGACTTGCCGCCGATGCGGTTCATGGCGACGGCCAGGGTGGCGTGCGCCTCCGTGCTGATCGAGCCGAGCGACATGGCGCCGGTAGCGAAACGCTTGACGATTTCCTTGGCCGGTTCCACTTCGTCCAGCGGTATCGCCTTGGTCGGGTCGAGCTTGAACTCGAACAGGCCGCGCAGGGTCAGGTGGCGACGGCTCTGGTCGTTGATGATTTGCGCGTACTCCTTATAGCTGGAGAAATTGTTGCTGCGCGTGGAGTGCTGCAACTTCGCAATCGCGTCCGGCGTCCACATGTGGTCTTCGCCGCGCACGCGGAACGCATATTCGCCGCCCGCGTCGAGCTTGTCGGCCAGCACGGGATCGTTGCCGAAGGCCAGCGCGTGCAGGCGCAGCGCTTCTTCCGCCACTTCAAACACGCCGATGCCTTCCACGTTCGAGGCCGTGCCCTTGAAGTATTTGTCGACCAGCGACTTGTTCAAGCCGATGGCTTCGAAGATTTGCGCGCCGCAGTACGACATATACGTCGAAATGCCCATCTTCGACATGACTTTCATCAAGCCTTTGCCCACTGCCTTGGTGTAGTTATAGATGGCTTTGTCGGCCGACAAGTCTCCGGGCAAACCATGCGCCATCTCGGCCAGGGTTTCCATGGCCAGATAAGGGTGGACGGCTTCCGCGCCGTAACCTGCCAGCAGGGCAAAGTGGTGCGTTTCGCGGGCCGAACCCGTTTCCACGACGAGGCCGGTGGACGCGCGCAAGCCCTTGCTCACCAGGTGCTGGTGCACGGTCGAGGTGGCCAGCAGCGCGGGGATCGCCACCTGGTCGGCGCAAATGGCGCGGTCCGAGACGATCAGAATGTTGTGGCCGGATTTGACGGCATCGACGGCTTCCGCGCACAGCGAGGCCAGGCAGGCTTCCACGCCTTCCTTGCCCCAGGCCAGCGGGTAGCAGATATCGAGTTCATACGACTTGAACTTGCCGCCCGTGTGGGCGCTGATGTTGCGCAAACGTGCCATGTCGTCAAAGCCCAGCACGGGCTGCGCCACTTCCAGGCGCATCGGCGGGTTGACGTTGTTGGTATCGAGCAAGTTCGGTTTCGGGCCGATGAAGGACACCAGCGACATCACCATCGCTTCGCGGATAGGATCGATCGGCGGGTTCGTCACTTGTGCGAACAGCTGCTTGAAGTAGTTATACAGCGGTTTCAATTTGTTCGACATGACGGCCAGCGGCGAGTCATTGCCCATCGAGCCCGTCGCCTCTTCGCCGGCCACGGCCATCGGCGCCATGAGGAATTTCAAGTCTTCCTGCGTGTAGCCGAACGCCTGCTGGCGGTCCAGCAGCGATGGCTGCTCTTTTTCGCCCTGGGCGCGGTCCTGTTTCACCTGGCCTTCGGCCATCTTGATCTCGTCGAGCTTGATACGCACCGAGTTGATCCACGCTTTATACGGCTTGGCGTTGGCGTAGGTGTTTTTGAGTTCCTGGTCGTCGATGATGCGGCCCGCTTCCAGGTCGATCAGGAACATTTTGCCAGGCTGCAAGCGCCATTTCTGGATGATTTTCGATTCGGGAATCGGCAGCACGCCCGACTCAGACGCCATCACCACCAGGTCATCGTCCGTGACGATGTAGCGCGCCGGGCGCAAGCCGTTGCGGTCCAGGGTGCCGCCGATGTGGCGACCATCCGTAAACGCCATGGCTGCCGGGCCGTCCCACGGTTCCATCATGGCCGCGTGGTATTCATAGAAGGCGCGGCGGTTGTCATCCATGGTCGTGTGGTTTTCCCACGCTTCCGGGATCATCATCATCATCGCCTGGGCGATCGGATAACCGGCCATCAACAGCAGTTCCAGCGCATTGTCGAAGCACGCCGTGTCGGACTGGCCTTCATAAATCAGGGGGAACAGTTTCTGCAGGTCGTCGCCCAGCACGGCCGACTTCATCACGCCTTCGCGCGCGCGCATCCAGTTGAAGTTGCCTTTGACGGTGTTGATCTCGCCATTGTGCGCGATCAAACGGTAGGGGTGGGCCAGCGGCCATTCGGGGAATGTATTCGTCGAGAAACGCTGGTGGACCAGGGCCAGGGCCGAGATGCAGCGCGCATCCTGCAAGTCCTTGTAGTACACGCCCACCTGGTCGGCCAGCAGCAAGCCTTTGTAGACGATGGTACGGGCCGACATCGACGGCACGAAGAATTCCTTGCCGTGCAGCAGTTTCAAGGCCTGGATGGCGTGACCGGACGATTTGCGGATCACATACAGTTTGCGCTCGAGCGCGTCGGTGACCATGATGTCCGGGCCGCGGCCGATGAAAATCTGGCGAATGACCGGTTCCTTGGCGCGCACGGTGGGCGACATAGGCATGTCCGTATCGATGGGCACGTTGCGCCAGCCCAGCACGACCTGGCCTTCGATGCGCACGGCGCGTTCGATTTCCTGCTCGCAGGCGATGCGCGAGGCGTGTTCCTTCGGCAGGAAGACCATGCCCACGCCGTATTCGCCAGGCGGCGGCAATTCCACGCCCTGCTTGGCCATTTCTTCGCGGTAGTACTGGTCGGGAATCTGGATCAGGATGCCGGCGCCATCGCCCATCAGCGCATCGGCGCCCACGGCGCCCCGGTGATCGAGGTTTTTCAGAATCAGCAAACCCTGTTCGACGATCGAATGGGTCTTGTTGCCCTTGATATGGGCGACGAAACCGACGCCGCAGGCATCGTGTTCATTGGCTGGGTCGTACAGGCCTTGCGCTTTCATGGGCTTCTCCGCTGCATATGACTATCGAAAAACTAGAGTAGTGCAACGCAACAAAAAACTCAACTACAACAATTAGGGTCGGAGTCGAATTAAATTGATTTGCGTCTCCCTAAAAATTTAATAGGGACATAGTCAAAGGAATCTCAATAAAACATCAGGAAGTGACGATTTTTTGTTTTAGCTGTACTTGCGTGTCAGTTGGCGTCCGCTGCGGCTGCGACTTTGCGTGGACGGCCCCGCTTGGCGGGCAGCACTTGCCGCTGCATTTTCTGCTCCAGCGCTTGCTTGAACGCTTCGGAACCCAGCGGCCAGCCCTTCAGTACAGCCTGCTCCACGGTTTTCACTTGGCTGCTGCCCAGGCCCTGCTCGAACAGACGCAGATAGGCGGCCTCTCGGTCGAATGGCGTGTTGCCCAGCGCCCAGTACAGCGCGTGGTCGGTGATGACAGGGTCGGGACGCACACCGGCATGGTGGGCATAACTGGACCAGCTGTAATCGAGCGCCTGGCCCGCCAGACCCGTTTGCACGGGCACGCATTCCAGGTAGCGGCAGCAGGTAAGAAAGAAATTGTCGGGATCGATGACGGAGGTTTTGTAGCGTCCCTGCCACAAAGCACCTTCCCGGCCATATTTTTGATTGAAATACGGCACGTAATAGCGACCTAGCCACTGCATCAGCTGTCCCAGGCCCGTCGCATCGCTTGGGGTGGCCAGCAAATGTAATTGGTCTGGCAACAAAACGTAGGCATGGATGGCCACCTTGAACATTTTCGCGCCCGTTTTCAGCCAGGACAGGAACTGCGCATAGTCAAGCGCATCCTGGAACACAGGCTGGTGGTTGCTGCCGCGCTGGATCACGTAATGGGGCAGTGCGGGAATGATGAGACGGGGTAAACGGGCCATGGGGAAATCATAAAATAAAGGCTAAGGCCTTGATTTTACACACTTGCGGCTACATGGCACGACTCTGACCCTGTTTTATTGAAAATACGGAGAAAAACGATTGACTCTGTCCCTTTTATGCAGCCACCACGCTCGCGGGTGGCTGGCATCCTGGTATCAGCACAGATTAAAGCTGGCCGACAGGCTGTAGCCTTCGCCATACGCACTACGCAGCGGCAAGTCCTGGCCCAGGCCCGTCTTGGCTTTCTTGCGCAGGCGGTACACGAGCATGTCGACTCTGCGGCCCGCATCGGGGTCTTCGCCGCCCATGCCGGCCACGATGACGTCGCGCGGCACGGGGCGGGTGTTGATGGTCAACAGGTGCAGGAAGTTGAATTCTTTTTCCGTCAAGGCAATGACTGCGCCCATCAGTTCAAGTTGGCGTGCGCTCACTTTCAAGGTCCACTTGCCGGGTTCCGGCACAGGATCTTGCGGACCGACGCGGCGGTCGAGCGCCTCGATGTGGGCGGCCAGTTCAGGGAATTTGATCGGCTTGGTCAGGTAATGGTCGGCACCAAGGCGCAAGCCCAGGATGCGGCTGTCGAAAGCGACACGCCCCGTCAGCACCAGCACGCCGATTTGCGGATATAGCTGGCGCATGCGGGGAATGACGTTGAAGCCGTCCTCGTCGGGCAAGCCCAGGTCCAGCACGACCACGCCGACATTACCATGGCTCAACGCCGTCCACATCCCGCCAGCGGAGCTGGTGATATGGACTTCGTGTTCGAGCTCAACGAGGAACTCCGCCATGTCTTCGGCGTAGTCCAGATTGTCTTCGACGATCAGTATTTTCGTCATTGCTACGCCATTCTTCCGTTAGTGAGCTACCGTGGGCAAACCATGCCATTCACTTCTGCACCATGATGGACGGCACAATAGGTTTACGTCAAGGAATTATCACGGTTGCCTTCAGCGGAAGCAAGGCTTTTCCTTGTCTAGACAGGAAGCGGCAGCCAAATGCGGAAAAGCGCGCCGCCTTCGGGCAGATTATGCCCCTGCAAACTTCCACCGTGCACCTCGACGACAGCGCGCGCCATGTACAGGCCCAGGCCCGCGCCCGGATGCGTGGCATAACTTCCACGGCTTCCTTTTTCGAACAGCTGGGCCAGTTCTTCTTCCCGCAGGCCGGGCCCCGCATCGCGCACGCACAGCGCCACGCCGCCCTCGGGCACCAGCTTGGCCGACAAGGTGATGCTGCTCCCCGGCGCGCTGAACTTGACGGCGTTGTCCAACAAGATTTTCAGGCATAAGGCCATGCCGGGCACGTCGCAGCGCAGCCTGGCCGGCAAGTCCTCGTCCAGTTCCAGCTGCACGCGGTGGCTGGCGGGTACGGTGGCGGCCGCCTGCTGCAGCAAGGCCAGCGGCGCGATGCCGTCAGCGGCCCGCTCGCGGCCGATGGCCGCCATGCGTTCGGGCGACAGATAGTCGGCTATCATGGCCAACAAACGGTCGACGGCAGTCTGGATTTTCACATAGCGCTTGCGCGTGGCCTCGTCGGCATCTTTCGATGTCGAGACCAGGCGCTGGATGGCGCCGTCGATGGTGGCCAGCGGTGTGCGGAATTCATGTGACAGCATGGAGGCGAAGCGCTTTTGTTCCTTTTCCCGCTCCGCTTCCTGCGCCTGGGCGGCGCTGACATCGCGCACCGAGCCCACCACGGTGATGCCCCGCCCCATCGCCGCCGCAGCGGGCACGATGGTGGAATGGATTTCCAGCGCCAGCAAGTGGCCGTCGGCGTGCGGCAATTCCACTTCACGCAACAGTGTCAAACGGCTGGCATCGCCGTCGTGCCAGCGCTGCAAGCGAGCCGGCACATCCGCCGCCAGGCGCGCAGCGTGCTCGCGCAAGGCAGGCAAGTCGTGACCCGTCAGGCCTTGCGCGGCGGGGCTGATGTAGAGCAATTCCAGGGTAGTGGCGTCGAGCAGGAAGGCCGCGTCGCGGCCATGTTCGGCCAGCAGGCGGAACTGCGCTTCGCCAGCCCGCGCGTGCAGCAGGGCGCGGCGCAACTGGACGAAACGCAGCGCCATGAGGATGGCGCCGGCAAGCAGCAAGAGGAGAAAGGGCAGCATGCTTTATACCTGGCAAGAAAGAATCGCCAAGTATAAGCGTGCGGTGCCCTTAATCTTCCAGTGGAGCAAAAATCTGCTGCAAGTCTTCCTGCGTCAGCGCCATCTTCTGCGCTTCGCCTTCGGCCAGGATCGATTGCGCCAGCTCCGATTTCTTTTGCTGCAGCAGCTGGATTTTTTCTTCCAGGGTGCCCTTCGCGATCAGTTTATACACGAACACGGGCTTGTCCTGGCCGATGCGCCAGGCGCGGTCGGTGGCCTGGTTTTCCGCCGCCGGATTCCACCACGGATCGTAGTGGATCACCGTGTCGGCCGCCGTCAGGTTCAGGCCCACGCCACCCGCCTTCAGGCTGATCAGGAAGATGGGCACGGCCCCCTGCTGGAAGGCCGCCACTTGCGCGCCCCGGTCCTTCGTTTCGCCCGTCAGCAAGGCGTAGGGAATGTCGCGCGATTCCAGCTCTTCCTCGATCAATTCCAGCATGCTGGTAAATTGCGAGAAAACGAGAATCTTGCGCCCTTCGTCGAGCAAGTCTTCCACCATCTGCATCAAATCAATCAGCTTGGCCGAGCCAGCCGACTGCTTCTTCGCCGGCAAGGATTTCACCAGGCGCGGGTCGCAGCAGACCTGGCGCAGTTTCAGCAGCGCTTCGAGGATGACGATCTGGCTGCGCGCCACGCCCTTCTTGTCGATTTCTTCGCGTACTTTTTGATCCATCGCAAGACGCACGGTTTCATACAGGTCGCGCTGCGGCCCCGTCAGCTCCACCTTGCGCACCATTTCCGTCTTCGGCGGTAATTCCTTGGCCACATTGTCCTTCGTGCGGCGTAGCAGGAAGGGCTTGATGCGGCGGTTCAGGAGCATGCGGCGCAGCGGGTCGTCCTGGCGCTCGATCGGATGGCGGAACTGGGTATTGAAGGTCTTCTCGTCGCCAAGCAAGCCCGGCAGCAGGAAGTGAAATTGCGACCACAGTTCACCCAGGTGGTTTTCCAGCGGCGTGCCGGACAAACACAGGCGGTGGCGCGCGCGTAGCAGACCGGCGCTTTGCGCCGCCTTGCTGCGCGTATTCTTGATGTAGTGCGATTCGTCCAGGATGACCAGGTGGAAATCATGCTCGCGCAGGGTTTCCTCGTCGCGCGGCAACAGCGCGTAGGTCGTCAGCACCAGGTCGCATTGGTCGATCTGGTCAAACTGCTGCGCGCGGTCCTTGCCCTGCAGCAGTAATACTTTCAGGCTGGGCGCGAACTTGGCCGCCTCATCCTGCCAGTTGCCCATCAAACTCGTCGGTGCGATCACCAGAGCCGGATGCGTCAAGCGGCCCGCTTCTTTCTCTACCAGGATATGCGCCAGCGTCTGCACGGTTTTACCGAGACCCATGTCGTCGGCCAGAATACCGGCCAGGTCATGGTCGCGCAGGAATTGCATCCACGCCAGGCCATCGGCCTGATAATCGCGCAGGGTGGCTTGCAGGCCGGCTGGCGCCGCCACTTTTTGCACGGAACCGAACTGGCTCAGCTTTCGGCCCATGGCGCGCAGCTGCTCGCCACCCGTCCAGCGCAATTCCAGACCACGCGCCAGCTCTTCCAGCCGCGCCGCGTCCAGCGTCGACATGCGCACGGCATGTTTGATCTTGTCGCTGAAATACAGTTCCCCCAGGGTGTTCAGGATGGGGCGCACCCTGCCCCACGGCAAGGCGACGCGCGTGCCGTCCGGCAAGGTCGCCAGCATCTGGTCGTCGTCCGCATGGGCTTCGATGACTTTCGGATTGAAATCGTTGGGCGCATTGCGGATCAGCTGCACCAGCACGGGCAGCAACGGCACTCTTTCCTGGTTGACAACGATGCCCAGTTCCAGCTCGAACCAGGCGTTGCCGCTGTCCGGATCCTGGTCGTCGATCTCCGCATACCAGTCGCCGACCTCGCTCACCTCATAGCGGTACTTGGCCGTTTTTTCCACGATCCAGCCCTGCTCCAGCAAGCCATCGATGCCGGCCTCGGCAAAACGCAGCCATTCCGCCTGCGAAGGCAGCAGCAAGGCGCCCTTCAAGCCACTCAAGGGGGCGGAGCCCGGCTTCTTGAATTGCAGCTCGGCCAGGGTGGCCAGGGCACGCGCTTCATCGACCGTATTTCTCTGGATAATTTCCGTCACCTCGCCCACTTGCCGCACCACGCGCTGCGACGGGTCGAACGAGACGCGCTCGCCATCGTAGTCGTAGGACAGCACGGCGAAATCGCTCCAGCGCTGCGCGCTGCCATCGGCCAGCATGGCGCTGTCCAACAGCAAGACCGGTTGCGCCGGCACGTCCTTGCGCAAGCGCTGCGGCAACGGTTGCGGCAGCGGCATCAAGTGCTGCAAGCCTTGCGCCAGCAGCAGTTGCGACACGCGCACCTTGTCGTTCGCGTTCAGCGGCGGCGCCTGCGCCACCAGCGCCTGCAAGTCGGCCAGTGAAATGTCGGAGCCGCCCTGGTTCAGTTCCAGCACGCCGCACGACAGGTTGTCGATGTACCACGGCGGATCGGTAGGCAGCATGTAGTCGATCTGGTCGGCGCCATGGTGCTTCACACCTTCGGGCGGGTCCACTTGCCAGCCCAGGCGCATGGTCTTGCCTTCGTCGCGCCAGAACAGGCGCGCGGGACGCACGGGACCTTCCTTCAACGGGTACACGAGGCCATTGCCCACATCGGCCCAGGAATTGGCCCACAACAGTTTATCTTGCTCAGCCAGCATTTTCAGCAGGGCCGCGCCCACCTTGCCCTTGGGCTCCGTGGCGCTGCCCGTCTGCGAATTCTGCCCGCTGCGCATGGCCACGAAGAAACGCACGAGGTCTTCGTCTGCCGGCGTCAAAAAGGTGGGCGGCGCCGACAGCAGGGAAAAGATTTCGCTGATGGGAGACGCTGCCGCCACATCGCCATTCGGCCGCAGCCGCGCCTTGTACAGACACAGGGCCACGTGGCGGCCACCGCTGGTGGGCGCCAGCACGTAGATCAAACGATGCTGGTTGAGTTTCGGGTCCGGCTCGGCAATGCTCAGCACAGCCTTCGGATGAGCGGCAGCCTCCACCCGCTGCAGCCAGGTGGCGACGGCATACGGCAAAGGCGCACCCGGCGCGCTGGCCGGGGCAACTGGGGTTTCACTGGTTTCGTCGCGGGTAAAATCCATGGGGCGCATTTTTGTGTAAAGGTCGTATCCAAATCGGCAACAGGCAATATTATCCGCCATACAGGCGTTGCTGGCTTGATTCACACACGCTCTTTGAGCAGTTTTAATGCGCGATGCCTAAAAAATAAGTATTTAATACGACACTTGGGACCCGCAAGCGGCAAAAAAGGCCCGTCACCGGCCATTTTCGCCGCCCGTGGACGGCTTATCAGGCCGGCACAGTTTCCTCTTCCGCCACGCTGGCGGCCGCTACTACTGGCGCAGTGCTCGTATCGGCCGGCGTAAAGTTGCGCAAAAACAAGAAGAATTGACCCATCATCTGCGTCCACAGTTGCAGATTGATATTCAGGTACACCTTGCTGACGCCGCCGGCGACCAGCACATCCATTTCCAGCACGACGAAATCGCCATGCCGGGACATGCGGGCAAAACGCTTGCTGCGGTGTCATTTGGCCGGCAAGTCGCCGCCCTGCATGCTCAAAGGGCAGCTCGGGGTGAGGTCGGCGTACAGTCCAGGCGATGCTTCGTTACGCCACAGCACCTGAAAGACGATGCCATGGCTGGCACTGTGCAGGCTTGCCACGCCGTCGTGTTCGATGCTGGTGACGGCGCTGCCGCCCGCCTTCGCTTCGGCCAGCACTTGTCCCTTGATCTCGTCGCGGTTCTGCTCGCGCACGGTTCGCGAAATAGATGGCACGCGCAGGTCGGCGCCGCTGTCGCTGACGCCTTCGAAGTTGACATTACCCGAATGCACCGGCCTTCGGAACGGCATCGACGGTGACGAGTGTGCGCCAAGCCCAGCCGGGTTGCCGCCAGGCATGCGCCAGGCCGGGGCCAAGCGTGCCCAGGATCGTGAGCAGAAAAAGAAAACCGCATGGCAGTGCATCTCCGAAGAACAGTCTAAAGAAGTGCAGGCCAGGTGAGCTGGTTCGTCACGCCGCAGAGGCCGGCGCCGGCGCCGTCCGCCAGCCCGCTGCTGCCCCCCCGTTGACGCTGTTGCCAACGCACAGTCCATTTGCGCTGTCAAGATTGCGCAATCGCGCCGATTGCGTATCATTCCAGGCTTGATCGCTCTGGAAACAACCATGCTGCCCACTATCGAACAACGCCTTGCCCTTGAACTTGCCGCCAAACCGGTGCAGGTTGCCGCCGCCATCGAACTGCTCGACGAAGGCGCCACCGTGCCCTTCATCGCCCGTTACCGCAAGGAAGCGACCGGCGGCCTCGACGATATCCAGCTGCGCCTGCTCGAAGAGCGCTTGCGCTACCTGCGCGAACTGGAAGAGCGGCGCGCTGCCATCGTGGCGTCGATCACGGAACAGAACAAGATGACGCCCGAGCTGCTCGACGCCGTCATGCACGCGGAAGACAAGACGCGCCTGGAAGATTTGTATCTGCCCTACAAGCAGAAGCGCCGCACGAAGGCACAGATCGCCATCGAAGCGGGCTTGATGCCGCTGGCCGACGGTTTGCTGGAGAATCCCGAACTGACGCCGGAAATGGAAGCGGGCAAGTTCCTGCGCGGCGCGTTTACCAGTGCCGACGGCAACAACCCGGGCGTGGCCGATACCAAGGCGGCCTTGGACGGCGCGCGCCAGATTCTGATGGAACGTTTCGCAGAAGACGCAACCCTGCTGCAAACCTTGCGCGAATACGTGCAGGAACACGGCATCGTCGAATCGAAAGTGGTGGAAGGCAAGCAGGACGAAGGCGAAAAATTCGCCGATTATTTCGACTATTCGGAAACCATTTCGACCGTGCCATCGCACCGCGCCCTGGCCCTGCTGCGCGGCCGCCGCGAAGGCATCCTCGATGTCACCCTGCGCCTGGACACGGAAGCGGAAAAACCGAAATGGGATGCGCCGCACAACCCGTGCGAAGGCCGCATCGCCGCCCGCTTCGGCATCAAGAGCCTCGGCCGTCCGGCCGACAAATGGCTGCTTGATACGGCGCGCTGGACCTGGCGCGTGAAAAGCTTCATGCACCTGGAAACAGAACTGATGGGCGCACTGCGCGAACGTTCGGAACTCGACGCCATCAACGTCTTTGCCACCAATTTGAAGGCGCTGCTGCTGGCCGCGCCAGCCGGCCAGCGCGCCACCATGGGCCTGGACCCTGGCTTGCGCACGGGCGTGAAAGTGGCTGTCGTCGATGCCACCGGTAAAGTCGTCGACACGGCCGTGATCTACCCGCACCAGCCGAAGAACGACTGGGATGGCTCCCTGCATACGCTGGGCCGTCTTGCCGCCAAGCACAATGTATCCCTGATTTCCATCGGCAACGGCACCGCCTCGCGCGAGACGGATAAACTGGCGCAGGACCTGATCAAGCAGCACCCGGAAGCGAAGATGACGAAGATCGTCGTCTCGGAAGCGGGCGCATCGGTGTATTCCGCGTCCGAGTTCGCCTCGAAAGAATTGCCGGACATGGATGTGTCCCTGCGCGGCGCCGTGTCGATTGCGCGCCGTCTGCAAGACCCGCTGGCCGAATTGGTCAAGATTGACCCGAAATCGATCGGCGTGGGCCAGTATCAGCATGATGTGAGTCAAAGCCAGCTGGCCCGCTCACTCGATGCTGTGGTGGAAGATTGCGTGAACGCCGTCGGCGTGGACGTGAACACGGCCTCGGCGCCCCTGCTGGCGCGCGTTTCCGGCCTGTCGGCCAGCGTGGCGCAAAGCATCGTCAGCTACCGCGACATGAAGGGCGCATTCACCTCGCGCGCGGCGTTAAAGGCCGTGCCGCGCCTGGGCGATAAAACCTTCGAGCAGGCAGCCGGCTTCTTGCGCGTGATGGGCGGCGAAAACCCGCTGGACGCCTCGGCCGTCCATCCGGAATCGTACCCCCTGGTGGAAAAAATCCTGGCAGACATCAAGAAGGATATCAAGGCCGTCATCGGCGAAACCGCCTTGCTGAAAACGCTCAGCCCCGCAAAGTATGCGGATGACACGTTTGGCGTGCCGACCATTTCCGACATTTTGAAGGAATTGGAAAAGCCGGGCCGCGACCCGCGTCCGGAGTTCACCACCGCCACCTTCAAGGAAGGCGTGGAAGAAATCCGCGACTTGCGCCCGGACATGATTCTCGAAGGCGTGGTCACCAACGTTGCCGCCTTTGGCGCCTTCGTCGATATCGGCGTGCACCAGGATGGCCTCGTGCACATCTCGGCCCTGTCGAACACCTTTGTGAAAGATCCGCACACGGTGGTCAAAGCCGGGCAAGTTGTGCGCGTCAAGGTGCTGGAAGTCGATGAGAAGCGCAAGCGCATCGCGCTGACCATGCGCCTGACGGACAGCGCGCCGCAGGCGGGCAGCAAGCCGGAGCAAAAAGGCGACCGCAACGACCGCCGCAGCATGGCGCAGCACCAGTCGCAGTCGCGCAACGCGCCCGAGCCGGCCGGCAGCATGGCCGCCGCGTTCGCCAAGCTGCGCGGCTAAGTCCATGGACGCCAGGCATGACCTCGTCATCCTGGCGGTGGACGCCGCCAGCCTGGATGCCAAGCTGCTGCTCGACGAATTATCGGACGTGCTGCTGCGCATCAACGGCGACAGTGGCCGTTCTTCCTTCGATGTCGAAGCGGCAACGCCGCGCGGCGGCTTTTACGTGGCCCGCGACGGCGACGATGCCCTGCTGGGCTGCGCCGCCCTGCGACCGCTGGGCGAAGCGGACAGTGCCATAGGCGAACTCAAGCGCATGTATGCGCGCCCCGTCGCCACCGGTGTGGGTGCGGCCCTGCTGGCCCATGTGGAGGCGCAGGCGCGCAGGCATGGCTATCAGGCTGTGCACCTGTCCACCCGCGTGGCAAATAGCCGCGCGGTGGCGTTTTATGCCAAACACGGCTACGCACCCGTCATTGCCTGGGGCAAATACGTGGGCGCGGCACAATCGGTGTGCCTGGGCAAACAGTTATAAGCGTCAACGTGGCTGACTTGCCCGATTTATGACTTGAGCGCATACCCGTGCCGTCGTTTTCTTATAAAATGACGGCATCTATTTATTTACCCATCAGAGGCAGCTATGAGCGACGTACAAACCTGGATCAAAGAAACCGTGACGAGCACGCCAGTCGTGCTGTTCATGAAGGGCACTGCCCAGTTCCCGCAGTGCGGCTTTTCCGGCCGCGCCATCCAGATCCTGAAAGCATGCGGCGTCGAAAACATCGCCACCGTCAACGTGCTGGATGACCCGGAAGTGCGCCAAGGCATCAAGGATTACTCGAACTGGCCAACCATTCCGCAGCTGTATGTCAAAGGCGAGTTCATCGGTGGTTCCGATATCATGAATGAAATGTTTGAATCGGGCGAACTGAAGTCCCTGCTCGATGCCTGATAGCCAACAGCAGCGGCCGCGCCGTATCGTCGTGGCCATCACGGGTGCCACGGGCGCCGTGTATGGCTTGCGGCTGCTGCAATTGCTGGTCGCCATCCCCGGCGTCGAGACGCATCTGGTCTTGTCGGATGCAGCCGTACTGACCCTGCACCAGGAAACGGGCGTAGGGCGCAAGGAAATCGAAGCGCAGGCGCACGTGGTGCACAAGCTGCGCGACATCGGCGCGAGTATCGCCAGCGGCTCGTTTCAATCGGATGGCATGGTTGTCGCGCCGTGCTCGATGAAGACGCTGGCGGCCGTGGCACATGGCTTGTCGGATAATTTGATTACGCGGGCAGCCGATGTGGTGCTCAAGGAGCGCCGCCGCCTGATCCTGATGGTGCGCGAAACGCCGTTCAACCTGGCGCACCTGCGCAATATGACAGCCGTGACCGAAATGGGCGGCATCATCTTCCCGCCACTCCCCAGTTTTTATCACCACCCGCACAGCATCGCGGAGATGGTCGACCATACGGTCGCGCGCGTCATCGACCTGCTCGGCATCGAGCACGCCCTGGCGCCACGCTGGAATGGTTTGAAAACCCCAGATCCATCAACAACAAACTGAAAAGCTACTGAAAACTACGCACGTCACGATGCCTGACAAAAGCGTAGCGAGCGGAAGGAAGAGGTGGTCGAGAAGCGCAACCGTGCTCTAGCACGGTGAGCATCGCAGACCGCCTATGCCGACGCGCAGTAGCTTAGCTCAGGCATCCACCACTAGCGTTTTTCGAACTGCGTGGCACTGGCCTGCTTCAAATCCCTGGCTTCTTCAACCATCCTGCGGTGGGCGATCCGTTTGCGCATGACTTCCGCATGTTGCGCGGCAGTCATGGGGGGCACGGTCATCAAGTCCTTCAGCTGCGCGGTATTGCTGTAGTTACTTTTCATAAGACGGCTCAAATGCTCGGCTCCGTAGTGGATGAACTGGCTGCTTCTGATGTGATTATGCGCTGGTATTGGCCGCTGCGCCGCTGCGTACGGGATTATTGTCAAATAATTCCGCTGCAGCGCAACATGCGAGGTCTTATTGTGCGGCAGAATCATGTCTCCAGTATGACGCTGCGCAAATAAAAGGACAGGGAGAGCACCGCCAGCGAAAAGCGGGCAGCGCCGGCCGTGGAGGGCCTGAATGCTTACTTTTGGTAGTTGACTCGGACCAGCATGCGAATAAATTCACGCGCGATTTGACGATGATGTTCATCCAATCTTTGCAAATCGGCAATTAATTTCACATCGGCGGACTCAAAACGCGATAAAGCGCTGCCCGCTTCGCCATTCGGCGTGGCGCTTTCCGGGCCGCCAAAACGCAACCATTCCGCCGGAACGCCCAACCATTGGGCAATCATGCGCAATTTCTCTTGCGTGGGAATTGCTTCACCTACTAACCATTTCCTAGCTGCATGCACGGTAATCGGGCGTCCGTCGAAACGGATGTTGAATTCCCGGGCCAGTCTGGTCGGGCTGTCTGGAGAGTAATGGGCGTTTTTGAGAGCCAACTGAAGTCGTTGGCTGAAGCTTTCGCGTTCGTTAGAAGAATTCATAGGTGTACTATTTCATGTTGTAACATGAAAGTCAGTTTCTTGAATGACCATACAGATTGTTACATTTGAAAAGAGTATAAATTAACAATTAACACTCCAACCCGGCTTTTCAGGTGCAAAAGTAGGCCAAATTTTCTCTTGTGATTCTGCGTGGCTTCGGTTCAAATTCGCGGCTGGCCTTGATTTTCGCACTGCAGCACGATTCAAAGCCTCGGTTTGGCATTACAACGTACGGTACCGGATAATGCCTTCCTCTATCGATACGCGCAATGCCCATGTCATACAATTTCTTATAGGCAAAGTTTTCGAAAAAGCCATCTTGTTTTCAATATGGAAACAATCAGCACAACGTACTCATAGTGAAACGTTGTTTTTTGATCGTGCCGACCAGAAAGAATCGGCGCTTGAAAATTTTACTGCCATCGCAGCGAAAAGAATGTCGCCGTTGTGCCAGGAAAGCTCTTTTTGGTGTCATCTTGGCCACCAACTCTCGATCTTAAGCGTGTTTGCGCAAGAAGAATCAATTTATTTTCAGCAACGGTTGTCTTATTCGCCAAATCCCCTTGTCCACAGCCGCTTTTTCTTGCAGCACGGCCAGGGCACGCTACAATAGTATTGACGTTGACGTAAACGGCACTTTGCCACCCGCCTGCCCCGCAGTACCCCATTTATCGACCGATCACCCATGCAACCGACACCGCCCGCAGCAATGACGACCTATACCATTACCGAACTGGCGCGGGAATTCGACATCACGGCACGCGCCATCCGTTTCTATGAAGACCAGGGCTTGCTCAGCCCGAAACGCGAAGGCGCAGGCGGACGCAGCCGCGTCTACACGCCGCGCGACCGCACCCGCCTCAAACTGACCCTGCGCGGCAAGCGCCTGGGCCTGGCGCTATCGGAGATCAAGAGCCTGGTCGACATGTACGAGTCGCCGAAAGATACGCGCGCTCAGATGGACCGCTTCCTGGGCGTGCTGGCGCAGCACCGGCAAACCCTGGAGCAGCAGCGCATCGATATCGAAATGGCACTGGCGGAAATCAGCGCGCATGAAGATGCCTGCGCGCGCATGTTGGCGGACTTGAACCTTGATAAGGCGCAAACAAACTAGGTGCCCACGCGGCGACACTTGCCGCGCAGAGCGCTTTACGCGATTCACTTTACGTTTACGTAAACGTCACAACTGAGTATCATAGCTTTACTGACCCGGCATCCATGACCGCCACACTATAACGACGAGGACGACATGCTCCATCTCCCAGGCTTGACCTTTGACCACGGCGACGACATCGCCTCCTTAAGAGTAGCGATCCAACAATTTGCCGCCGCCGAAATCGCGCCGCGCGCGGCTGAAATCGACCGCACCGACCAGTTCCCCATGGACCTGTGGCGCAAGATGGGCGACATGGGCTTGCTCGGTATCACCGTCAGCGAAGAATACGGCGGCGCCGGCATGGGCTACCTGGCGCACATCATCGCCATGGAAGAAATCTCGCGCGCCTCGGCCTCCGTTGGCCTGTCCTACGGCGCCCACTCGAACCTGTGCGTGAACCAGATCAAGCGCAACGGCACGGCCGAGCAAAAGGCCAAGTACCTGCCGAAACTGATCACGGGCGAGCACATTGGCGCCCTGGCCATGTCGGAACCGAACGCGGGCTCGGATGTCGTCAGCATGAAACTGCGCGCCGACTTCAAGGGCGACCGCTGGGTCTTGAACGGCACCAAGATGTGGATCACCAATGGCCCCGATGCGGACGTACTGGTGGTGTACGCAAAAAACGACCTGGAAGCAGGTCCGCGCGGCATGACGGCTTTCCTGATCGAAAAGAATTTCAAGGGCTTTTCCATCGCGCAAAAGCTCGACAAGCTGGGCATGCGCGGCTCGCACACGGGCGAGCTGGTATTCCAGGATTGCGAAGTGCCGGCCGAAAACGTGCTCGGTGGCTTGGGCAAGGGTGTCAACGTGCTGATGTCGGGCCTCGACTTCGAGCGCACCGTGCTGTCCGGCGGCCCGCTGGGCATCATGCAAGCATGCATGGACCTGGTCGTACCCTACGTGCATGACCGCAAGCAATTCGGCCAGGCCATCGGCGAGTTCCAATTGATGCAAGGCAAACTGGCCGATATGTATTCGACCATGATGGCGTGCAAGGCCTATGTGTATGCAGTGGGCCAGGCTTGCGACCGCGCCACCACGCCGGAAGCCGTGCGCCAGTTGCGCAAGGATGCGGCCGGCGCCATTCTGTATAGTGCGGAGAAGGCGACCTGGATGGCAGGTGAAGCGATCCAGGCCCTGGGCGGCAACGGCTACATCAACGAGTATCCGGCCGGCCGCCTGTGGCGCGATGCCAAGCTGTATGAAATCGGCGCCGGGACCAGCGAAATCCGCCGCATGCTGATAGGCCGTGAACTGTTTGCGGAAACCAAGTAAGCACGGGCGCGCGGTTATCGACTGGGTGATGAGCTATTCATGCGAGTACAGATATGACGCAAATTGCCTTCCCCAAATTGCTCTCTTCCCAGATTGCATTCGATATCGCGCGCACCATCCGCGATGGCTTTGACAAGCATTACCGTTTATTCCGTGAAACGAGCCAGCACGCCAAGCGCTATTTCGAGCAAGGCGCCTGGAGCGCGGCACAGACGGCGGCCCGCGAACGCATCGACTTTTATGACAAGCGCGTGCAGGAATGCGTGCAGATGCTCGAAGATGAGTACGAAGAGTCGGAGTTGAGCGACGAAGTGTGGCGCGAACTCAAGTTGCACTACATTGGCATGCTGACGGAACACAAGCAGCCGGAACTGGCGGAAACCTTCTTCAATTCCGTCTGCTGCAACATTTTGCACCGCACTTATTTCAATAACGACTATATTTTCGTGCGTCCCGTCGTTTCCACGGAATACATCGACACGCAAGACCCGGTGCCCACCTACCGCGTGTATTACCCGGGCAAAGATGGTTTGCGCCCCACCCTGACGCGCATGGTGAACAACTTCCAGCTGGACTGCGCATTTGCCAACCTGGAGCGTGACGTGGCCCAGGTGGAGGTGCGCCTGCAGCAGCTGTTCGGCGGCGACAGGCTGGAGCCGAACCACCAGCTCCAGGTCTTGACCAGTTTGTTCTACCGCAACAAGGGTGCCTATCTGGTCGGCAAGGGCATCAACGGCAACCGCGAATACCCGTTTGTCGTACCCATCCTGCACAACCGCCACGGCAAGCTGGTGCTCGATACGGTGCTGTTCGAGCAGCAGCAGATTGCCGTGCTGTTTTCGTTTACGCGCGCGTATTTCCTGGTGGATATGGAAGTACCGTCGGCCTATGTGCAATTCCTGCGCAGCTTGCTGCCGCGCAAACCGCGCAGCGAAATTTATACGATACTTGGCCTGCAAAAACAGGGCAAGACCCTGTTTTACCGCGACTACCTGCAGCATCTGAGACACTCGTCGGACCACTTTGAAAGCGCGCCCGGCATCCGCGGCCTGGTGATGCTGGTGTTTGCCCTGCCGTCGTTTCCGTATGTCTTCAAGGTTATCAAGGATTTTTTCCCGCCACCCAAGGAAACCACGCGCGCGCAAGTCCAGCAAAAGTATTTGCTGGTGAAACACCACGACAGAGTGGGCCGCATGGCCGACACGCTCGAGTATTCCAACGTGGCCTTTCCCCGCGCCCGCTTTGCCGAGGAACTGCTGGCCGAGCTCAAGCAGTTCGCCCCCTCGCTGGTCGAGGAAGACCAGGAGCAGATCATCATCCGCCACCTGTACATCGAACGGCGCATGGTGCCGCTGAACATGTGGCTGAGCAATGCCGAAAAGGAAGGCCGCGATGACCTGGTCGAACACGGCATCGTCGAGTACGGCAACGCCATCAAGGAGCTGGTGGCGGCGAATATCTTTCCGGGCGACATGCTGTATAAAAACTTTGGCGTGACCCGTCATCAACGTGTCGTTTTTTACGATTACGATGAGATCGAGTACATCACCGATTGCCAGTTCCGCGTCATCCCCCAGGCGCGCACGGAGGAGGAAGAAATGTCGGCCGAACCGTGGTATCCCATCGGAAAGCACGATGTGTTTCCCGAACAATTCGGCACCTTTCTGCTGGGAAATCCCCGCATCCGCGCCTATTTCATGCAGTACCATGCCGACCTGCTGACGGCGCAATATTGGCAGGCGCGCAAGCAGCGCATCGAAGACGGCCATATCGAGGACGTCTTCCCGTATCCGCAGCACATGCGTTTTTGTAAGCAGTCACCATCCTCAACCCAACCGGAGATCCAACATGAATGATCCAGTCGTAATCGTCGGTGCCGCACGCACCCCCATGGGCGCCTTCCAGGGCGATTTTGCCAACGTCACCGCCAGCGACCTGGGCGCCGTGGCCATCCGCGCCGCCGTGGAACGGGCCGGCGTGGCGCCGGAAGCCGTTGAGCACGTATTTTTCGGCAATTGCCTGATGGCTGGCCAAGGCCAGGCGCCTGCCCGCCAAGCCTTGCGCAAGGCTGGCTTGCCCGACTCCACGGGCGCCGTGACGCTGTCGAAAATGTGCGGCTCGGCCATGCAGACAACCATGTTCGCGCATGACACCTTGCTCGCCGGCAGTGCTGACGTGGTGGTAGCGGGTGGCATGGAATCGATGACCAACGCCCCCTACCTGGTGCCGAAGGCGCGCGGCGGCTACCGCATCGGCCACGGCATGATTTATGATCACATGATGATGGATGGCCTGGAAGACGCCTACAGCCGTGATGAAAAGGGCAATGCACGCTCGATGGGTACGTTTGCAGAAGAGTGCGCCAGCCAGTACAGCTTCACGCGCGAAGCGCAGGATGCGTTTGCCATCGAATCAGTGAAACGCGCCCAAGCGGCCACCAAGGATGGCAGTTTCGAATGGGAAATCGTGCCCGTGACCGTTTCCGGCCGCGGCGGCGACACCATCGTCAGCATCGATGAAGGCCCGCAAAAGGCTCGCCTGGAAAAAATCCCGACCTTGAAAGCCGCCTTCAAGAAGGATGGCACCATCACGGCCGCCTCGTCTTCGTCCATCAACGATGGCGCGGCAGCCCTGGTGCTGATGCGCGAATCGACGGCGAAAAAGCTCGGCTGCACCGTCATCGCAAAAATTCACGGCCACGCCACGCACGCGCAGGCGCCGAACGAGTTCACCACGGCCCCCATCGGCGCCATCAAGAAGCTGTACGCCAAAACGGGCTGGAGCAGCAGCAAGGTAGACTTGTTCGAGATTAATGAAGCGTTCGCCGCCGTGCCGATGGCCGCCATGCACGACCTCGACATCCCACACAGCAAGATCAACATCCACGGCGGCGCGTGCGCGCTGGGCCACCCGATCGGCGCCTCGGGCGCGCGCATCATCGTCACCCTGCTGGGCGCACTGAAGAAAACCGGCGGCAAGCGCGGCGTGGCGGCCCTGTGCATCGGCGGCGGCGAAGCGACGGCGATGGCGATCGAACTGGTATAAGCTGTTCCTGAGCACGGGCGCGCACGGGCAATCATTGTCAGGGGCGCGCCCTTTCATTCATTCCAGGGAGAACACATGCCTACCGCACTAATCATCGGCGCCTCGCGTGGCATCGGCCACGAAATCGTCCGTCAATACCGCCACGATGGCTGGAGAGTGATCGCCACGGCGCGCACACCGGACGCTTGCGATACGCTCAGGCAACTGGGCGCGGAAGCGCACCAGCTCGACGTGACGGATGTGGAAGGCTGTGCCGGCCTGGGCTGGAAGCTCGACGATGAAAAGCTCGATGTGGCCATCCTCAACGCGGGCGTATATGGCCCCCGTCACGACGGTTTTCCGGCACAAGCAGATTTTGATCTCGTCATGCACACGAACGTGCTGGCAGCCATGCGCCTTCTGCCGATACTGGCGCCGCTGGTAGCGAATGCCAAGGGTAAACTGGCCGTGCTGTCCTCGCACATGGGTTCCTTGAGCGAGCGCGGCAACCCCAGCGGTTCCCTGTACCGCGCCAGCAAGGCCGCCTTGAATTCCGTGCTGATCGACACGGCCCTCGTGCATGGCCCGCAAGGCGTCAGCTGCGTGGCTTTCCATCCGGGCTGGGTACGCACGGACATGGGTGGCGCCGGCGCCGATATTTCACCAGAGGAAAGCGCTGCCGGCATCCGCGCCACCCTGGCCAGCCTGCCGGCCACGGACAAGGCCGTGTTCCGCAATTATGATGGCAAGCCCATCGCCTGGTAATTGCCTGTATCCACTATAAAAATATACGAGACGACGTCCCATGATACTCAATGAAGAACAATCGATGATCCAGGAAGCGCTGCGCAGTTTTTCGCGCGAGCGCCTGGCGCCCCATGCGGCCCGCTGGGACAAGGAACATCATTTCCCCAAAGAAGAATTGCAGGAACTGGCCGCGCTGGGCGCCTTTGGCGTGGCCGTGCCGGAAGCGCTGGGCGGTGCCGGCCTCGACTACGTGTCGCTGGCCCTCGTACTGGAAGAAATCGCCGCCGGTGATGGCGGCACCTCGACCATCATTTCCGTGAATAATTGCCCCGTGTGCAGCATCGCCATGATGTACGCCAACGACGCACAAAAGGAACAGTGGCTGCGGCCGCTGGCACAAGGCGCCATGCTGGGGGCATTTTGCCTGACGGAACCGCACACGGGCAGCGACGCCTCGGCCCTGCGCACCACAGCCACGCGCGACGGCAATGAGTACGTCATCAACGGCACGAAACAATTCATTACCAGCGGCAAGTATGCGGACGTGGCCATCGTCATGGCTGTGACCGACAACACCGCCGGCAAGCGCGGCATCAGCGCCTTCTGGGTGCCGACGAACACGCCTGGCTACATCGTGGCGGGACTGGAACAGAAGATGGGCCAGCACTCGTCGGACACGGCGCAAATCCTGTTCGACAACTGCCGCATCCCGGCGGAGAATCTGATAGGCGAAGAAGGACAAGGCTACAAGATCGCCCTGTCCGGCCTGGAAGGCGGACGCATCGGCATCGCTTCGCAAGCCGTGGGCATGGCGCGCGCCGCCTACGAGGCGGCCTTGAGCTATGCGCGCGAGCGCGAAAGTTTCGGCAAACCCATCTATGAACACCAGGCCGTGCAATTCCGCCTGGCTGACATGGCCACGCAAATCGAAGCGGCGCGCCAGTTGATACGCCACGCGGCGTCGATGAAGGATGCGGGCCTGCCATGCCTGAAGGAAGCGGCCATGGCCAAGCTGTTCGCGTCGGAAATGGCGGAAAAAGTGTGCTCGGACGCCATCCAGGTGCACGGCGGCTACGGCTATGTGTCCGACTTCCCCGTCGAACGCATCTACCGCGACGTGCGCGTATGCCAGATCTACGAGGGCACCAGCGATATCCAGAAAATCCTGATCGCCAGGGCCTTGTAAAAGTATTTGGAAGTAACAGTCTCAGCGCTTTTAGAAACCGTAGCGAGCAAGCCCGATATCGGATTGAGTAACGCAGCCGTACTTCGGTACGGCGAGTAACGCCGATTCGAGAGCGGGCTGCGCAGTAGGTTTATAAACGCGCCCACCAGACGAAAAAAAAGCCCGCTAGCGCGGGCTTTGTTCCAATGTATTACCAATGCTTTAATCGTGTCATGGACGCCAGTGCTATCTGCAAAGTGCCTCCTGATTTTCGGACTCCCATGCTATCTGCATGGTGACTCCAAGGTGTAAATCGACCATCGTATCCGGAATTACAAAATCCATTTCTTCGCACTGTCACGCCATCGACATTACACCTGTCGGTCGCCGCGCTGAAACTGGATGGTGAGATCATTTGCTGCCAAATCTCAATCACTGAACGGAGTATATCACAGCTTTTTGTGCGATGCAATAATCTTTTTAAATCAAGTCCTTAGCGCCAGCGGCTTGTCCTCTTCGCCGCCACGGGCCACTCTTTCGTACTCGGAAATCACTTGCGCGCCCAGCAGCAGCAGGGTGGCGCCGATTTCCAGGCTGAACATGACGACGATGGCCGTCGTCATCGAACCATACACGACATTGACCTGCGACAAAGTGGAAAAATACCAGACCAGCACATGGCGGGCGATTTCCCACAGCAGGGCCGCCGTCACGCCGCCGATCAGCGCATGCGTGATCGACAGCCGCCCGACGGGCATGACCAGGTAAATCGAGCTCAATACGAGGATTTCCCCTCCCAGCCCGAGCAAGTACAGCAGCACGCCTGACACGCCTTCCAGGCCCCAGTCATGGCGCAAGAAGCGCACGCTTTCCTCGCCCATCACCTGCAGGCCGCCCGCCACCAGGGTAATGAGCAAGATGCCCACGCCCAGGCACAGGATGTAGCAGTACGGCAGCACCGCGGAAATGAGGAAATGGCGGCGGCGGATGGCCACGCGGTGAATGAAAATCACGCTCATGGCGTTTTCCAGCACGGTAAACGCCAAGGAACTGAAAAACAGCATGGTCAGCAGCAGCAGCCAGCCGATCACGCCCCGGTTATTGAGGAAATGCGCGACTTCCGCCACGATGGCCTTCGATTGCCCCGGCACCAGCCACTCCAGGTAATGGCCTATGGTTTGCAGCAATTCGTCCTGCGCGATTACGTGCGACAGGGCCACCACCACCAGCATCAGCAGGGGCACGATGGACAGCAGCGAGTAATACGCGACGGCGCCCGCCAGCAGCAAGCCCTGGTTGGCGCGGAATCCCTTCAGCACCTGCAGCGCGAAGGCCAGCGGATGGCTGAGGATGTAGGTACTGGCGTGGCGGTTGATCATGTCGGGTGTGGTGAAGAAGGCGGCGCGGCCTCGTGCCACGCCTGCAATCACACTAGCATACTGACAATCCCCCTGCTGCACCGTACGCTAGCAGACGGCCGGCTCCAGCAAGGTCAAGGTTTGCCGGTCCGCATCCAGGGTCGCCAATATACCCATCGGTATGGTGAACTGGTGGCGGATGTGGCCAAACGAATAGCCGCTGACGGCCGGCACCGTCAATGGCAGCAGATGCTGGTCCAGGGTGGCATCCAGGGTCAGCGCGGTATCGCCCTCGGCCGCCTCGCAATGCTCGAAGATGCCCAGCATCAATGCCGCCGCATGCTTGAAACCGATGGACAGGTCGAGCTGGCACAGCATGCGGTCGATGCGGTATGGCACTTCATTGATTTCTTCGAGGAACAAAATATGCTCGCGGAAATCGGCCGCATACGGTGTGCCGGCCAGCGCGCTGACCATGCACAGGTTGCCGCCCGTCAAGCGTCCCGTCGCCTGACCGCCATGCACGGTGCGGATGGCGAAGTTGGGCTGCGTCTGCGCACGGCGGTGGTTGTCCAGCGCCATCGGGATCGTGTAACTGTCTTGCGGCGTCATCAGCACATTGCGCAGCTGCGTCACCGTGTACTCGGAAAACGTGGACGAGGCCACGGGGCCGTGGAAGGTCACCAGGCCCGTCTGGCGTCCGATGGCCAGGTGCAGGGCCGTGATGTCGGAATAGCCGACCAGCACTTTCGGATTGCGCTGGATCAAGGCGTAGTCGAGCAGCGCCAGCAGCGAGATGCAGCCGGAGCCGCCACGGATGGCCCAGATCGCCTTGACCTCGGGATCGGCGAAAGCCCCATGCAGATCGTCGAGGCGCTGCTGCACCGTGCCCGCATAGTTGCCGTGCACGGCGCGGATGTTGGTGCCCAGGCTGGCGCGCAAGCCCAGCGATTCGATATTGCGCACCGCCTTGGCGATGGCATCCTCATCCGTAAAACCGCCCGGTGCGATGATGGCCACCAAGTCGCCGTCGCGCAGGCGCGCCGGTTTGATCAATGCGTGTTGCTGTTGCATGCGTTTGCCCTTCCCTTGCGTGGCCGCCGCCCACGCCGGTGTGCCTGCCGCCCCCAGAGTGGCGGCCAGTACGCCGCCGAAGCGGCGCCGGCTGAGATTGGTCTGACTGGACATGCGGCCCTTTCCTGGAATAAAAAACGGCGACGCCAGGCGCCGCCGCACGAGAGTAGCATGCCGACAATCTTGCCGCCGGCAGCGCTGCCTTACATGAACTTGTACTTCAGCTGGAACGACAGCGAACGGCCGCGCGGATCGGCCACGCGCGGGTCCCAGCCGGCGCCCACCACTTCATCCACGTTGTGCGCGGTGAACGGTGGATCGCGGTCGAACAGGTTCTGGATACCCACGGTGATGGTGGTATCTTTGAAGCCCGTGTAGGTGCCCGACAAGTTATACGTGGTGTAGCTGGACACGTCGGGCTTGAAGCCCGGTGGTGGCGTGCCCTTGCCGCCATTTGGCAGCTGGTCCTTGTAGCCCGACGAAAAACTCTGGATCAGCAAGCCGCTCCAGTCTCCACGCGACACGCCAAAGCTGGCATTGTGTTTCCAGCGCAGGTACAGATCGCGCGTATAAAACTTGCCGACCAGTTCCTGGTATTCCTGGCCTTGATACTCCGCAAACTTGAAGCTGTCCATATACGTGCCGTCCAGGGTCGCCGTCCATTTCGCGTCCTGGATCTTGCCTTCGCCGCGCAAGCCCACGTCGAGGCCGCGCACGCGGCTGCCTGCCGCATTGATCCAGCCCGCCTGCACGTACTCGATGGTGCCATCCGGATTGCGGTGGATGTACTGGTTCAGCGCCTGGTAATTGGCCAGCACGATTTGCGGCGTGCGGTTCAGGATGCGGTCCTTGGTATTGATGGCCCAGTAGTCGAACGAGGCGGAATATCCCTTGAATGGCTCAATGACAAAACCGACGCTGCCCTGCTTCGACGTTTCCGGCTTCAGATTGGTATTACCGCCCGTCTTGTAGTCGAGGCGGTCGATGGCGCAGTATTCGGGCACGCCCGGATGCTTGGCGCAGCCTTCCTGGTCAACCACGCCGTTCGGCAATTCCTGGCTCAGCGAACCGGAATACAGCTGCTGGAAGCTTGGCGCAAGGAAACCCTTGCTGGCCGAACCACGGAACAGCAGGAAGTCGGCCGGCTGGTAGCGGAAGGCCACTTTCGGATTCGTCGTCGCGCCCACCAGGCTGTAATCGTCGCGGCGGATGGCCAACTGCATTTCCAGGTCCTTCGTGACCGGCACCAGCAGCTCGGCATATACGGCCTTGACGGTACGGCTGGCATCTTTTAATGCGGCATTCCCCGGCGCCAGCAGGATCTGGATGGCGTCGACGTCCTGCCCGAAACTGTAGCCTTCGCGGCGCAAGTCAAAACCGGCCGCCATGGCCAGCGCACCGGCCGGCAGCTGGAACAGCTCACCCGACACGGAGCCGTCGATCTGCGTCAGGGTTGTCTTGCCGTGCTGGAAGTCGCCACGGAACTTGGTCGATTCGATCAATTGCTTGGCCGCTTCCGTCTGGCTCTGGCCAGCGCCCACCCACGGATTGATGATGCCCGTCGCCAGGGCCGCGTACAGCTTGTCCGTGTAGGAATAGCCATCCGTCAGCTTGGTCTTGGTGCTGCTTTCGGCGCGCGAAATGCCGGCCTTGTAATCCCACTTGCCGAAGTTGCCTTCAAAGCCCACCAGCACGCGGGCATTGTCGGTCGTGTTTTCCTGCGTGCGGTTGCCCACGTCATTGGCGCGCCATTTGTAGGAAATCGGCTTGGTCTTGTCGAAAGTAGGGATATAGGCCGACAGGTCCTGGTAATACGCGCCACCGACCGGATACAAATTCTTGTTGGCGACGGTCGCCTGCACCTGCATCGGCGTCAAGATGGCCGTGGCCTTGGTGCGTGAACCGAGCACTTCGACAAACATGCGGTGGTCGGGCGCCAGCTGGAAGGTGCCGCGCGACAGCAGATTGGCCCGTTCGACAGGAAATTGCAGCACATAGTCGGCGCCATAGTCATACGCGCACGAATACCTGGTGCGCAGCGGCGAGGTCACGTCTTTCCACAGTTCCGTCTGGTATTGCGACATGCCGGCGACGGTGTCGCACTTGCCCTGGAAGCTCAGCGGATTGGCTTGCAGGTATTTGGTCGCATCGCCAGGCAGCTGGAACGAGGCGCCCAGCGCCGTGCCCGCACCCGACAATTGATTCGCATACGGCGTACCCGTGGTATCGGGCGACAGGCCGCGGCCCGGCTGGAAACCGTTGACGAAGGAGCGGTCGCTGCCGTTCAGGCGCTCGGCCTTGTCGACGGTCAGGCTGGCCATGATGTTGTAACGGTCCGACTCCAGCGAACCCGTGCCGGCCAGGAGGGAAGCGCGGCGCGTGGCGCCGCCGCCCGCTTGCGTGTCGTTGGTGGAGACAGACGCTTCCACGCCGCTGTAATTGGTTTTCAGAATGAAATTGATCACGCCGCCGATGGCGTCCGTGCCATAGATCGCCGAGGCGCCATCCTTGAGGATTTCCACGCGCGAAATCGCGCCCAGCGGGATCGAGTTCAGGTCGACCGACTTGCCGCTGGCGCCGTGCGTGGCGATGCGGCGGCCGTTCAACAGCACCAGGGTGCTCGACGGTCCCAGGCCGCGCAGCGAGGCGAACGAGGCGCCACCACTGACGCGGTCGGCATCGGCGCCAAACACGTTATTGCCCGACGTCATGTTATCGGCGCCCGTGCCGTTCGCCGACAAGGTGCGCACCAATTGCTCGGTCGACGTGATGCCCTGTTTTTCGATCTGGTCAAAGGTGATGACTTGCACCGGCAGCGCGCCTTCCTTGGCCACGCGCTTGATACTGCTGCCCGTGACTTCGACCCGTTGCAGCGCTGGCGCCGCCGCTTCCTGTGCCATTACCGGCCCCACCACCCCCATCAATGCCACCAACTGCGCTAGCTTCTTCAATTTCACAGGTCTTCTCCTTGTTGGGCAATCGAAACTTGAGTCATCAAGTCAGGCTGTTAGATATGTCGCAACGTCTGTCTCGCGGTACATTTTTTTATGACATTTGCGCATGACTTTATTTATTTTCATTTTCAGAGTAGCGCGATGCATCCGCAGCCAGCCAATGAAAAATGCTTTCCTAACCATAACTTTTTGGAATGAATGCCCTTTTCAACCGCCTGCTCACTTGCCTGCAGGGCGGCCCTTGGCGGGATCGACGTCCAGGTAGCGCCAGGACGTGAATTCCACGGGGTGGCGCCTGTAGTTTTTTAGCCACGGTTGCTGCAGGTCGGCAGAGATGGGATGTGTCAGCAGCACCCACGGCGTGTATGCGTGGATCAGCTGAAACAGGTCGAAGTACAGACTGCGTCGGCGCGGCGTATCGGATAGCAGGCGCGCCTCCTCATAGCGTTTATTGTAATCGGGCAAGTTGAAACGGGCATAGTTGGCGCGGCCAACGTTGCCACCATACAACAATTGCATAAAGTTATCGCCATCGGGGAAGTCGGCGATCCAGTTGGTCTCGAACATCTGCACCTTGCCCAGGCGCGACGCCTTGATGATTTCCGTCTTCTTGTCGCTTTTAAATTCCACCCGCAAGCCGATGGCGTTCAGGTTGCGCCGCCACAGTTCATCGCGCAGGCGTCCCACCGTGCTCGGCTCCGTGTGCATGGTCAAGGTCAAGGGCCTGCCATCGGGCTGCGTGCGGAAACCGTCAGCGCCCGCCTTGTAGCCAAAGCGATCCAGCAGCGCGCGCGCCAGCACGGGATCGTAGCCGACCGGGCTGCGGTAGCTCCTGTCGTAACCGAGCACATTGGGCGGCAGCGGCGACTGCGCCGGCAAGGCCAGGCCTTTCTTCAACAGCGCGATGTCTTCGCGGCTGTTGTAGCTGAGGGCAATGGCGCGCCGCAGGGCCAGCTTGTCCTTGCTCGTGCCGCCCAACACGGGATCGTCCATATTCATCCACATGTAATATGTTTGCAGCACGGGAAAACGCGTCAGCTGCAAGCCCTTGGCGGCCAGCGCCGGCTTCAGCGCGCCATTTTCCAGCACCATGTCCGTCATCGATTCCGGCACTTGCTCCAGGTAGTCGAATTCGCCTTTCAGGAAACCCAGCATGCGCGATTGATATTCTTCAACGATGCGCACCTCGATGCGCTCGACCAGGGGCAAGCGCTGGCCTTCCAGCGAAGCGGCGATGGCGCGCGCATCGACCGGCAAGGCGGCCAGCGCCCTGGCTTCCGTATGGAACACGGTGGCACGGAAAGTCGGATTGGCTTGCAGCACGATCTTGTCGCTGCGCTTCCATTCCTTCACCAGGAACGGCCCCGTGCCCACGGGATGGTTGCCGATCTGCCCCGGCGCCGCATACGCTTCGGCCACTTCACGCGCCACCACAGCTGTCGCCGGCATGGCCAGGTAAAACAGGAAATTCGGGTCGACGCCGTTCAGGCGAATGCGCAGGGTGTATTTGTCCAGCGCCTGCAAGCCGGCGATCGGCGTGTCGTAGCTGAATGTGGTTTTCAGGGCCGCGTCGCCCACCAGCTTATCTTCCAGCAAGAATAGCCATGGCGACTTCAGGCTGGGGTCATACAGCCGCGTCAGGCTATAGACATAGTCCTGCGCCGTCACTTCACGCGGCTTGCCCTTGAAGGCGGGATCGGGCGTGAAGAAAATACCGGGCTGCAAGTGAAAGGTATACGTGCGTCCGCCATCTTCCACGCTCGGCAAGCCCCGCACCGTATTGCCCTGCAGCTGCACCGGTCGCGCCAGGTAGTCGTAGCGCAGCAAGGGGTCGAAGATATTTTCCATCAGGTTCAGGCTGGCCAGGTCGGACGCCACGGCCGGGTCCAGGCCCGTCTCGCTGGTGCTCAAAAACAAGTGCAGGGTCTTGTTCGCCCGGGCGGCCACATCGGTGGCAGCAATGCCCGGTGCGGTGAACAGCGTCAACAGTGCCAGGCCGGCGGCGCAGGCGGTTTTGCGTAAAAACATCATCAGTGATCCAGTGCAGACAGGGCTAACAAACAAACGTGAAGAACAGGCATCACCGAGACTACTCGGGCACAGTACGGGGCGCCAATGAAAACAGGCTGCCAGCTTATAACTTTTTGGCATGTGATTGCTGCATTCTTTCATCAACTCGTATCGGGCTGCCCCTATACTTTGCATGCAGACATTTTTCACTCCCGACACACAGAACTGATCGAATATGGCACTTAATTACATCTGGTCCGGCTTTTTCCTCGTTGGCTTCCTGGCCGCAGTGCTGCAGTGGCTATTTCTCGGCGATACCGATATCTTCAAACGCATCATCGATGGCACGTTCGAAACGGCACGCATGGGCGTGATGGATATCGCCCTGCCGCTGGCGGGCGTGATGACCTTGTGGCTGGGCATCATGAACATCGGTGAAAAGGCAGGCATCGTCGGCTGGCTGGCGAAAGTGATCGCGCCCTTCTTTTCGCGCATCTTCCCGGAAATTCCCAAGGACCATCCAGCGACCGGCCACATGGTGATGAATTTTTCGGCCAACCTGCTGGGACTGGACAATGCGGCCACGCCCTTCGGCTTGAAGGCCATGGAAAGCCTGCAGACCTTGAACCCGAACAAGGAAGAGGCGACGAATGCACAAATCATGTTTCTGGTGCTGCATACCTCGGGCCTGACCCTGATCCCGCTGGCCATCATGGCGCAGCGCTCCATCCTCGGCGCGGCCGACCCGTCCGACATCTTTATCCCCTGCATGATCGCCACCTATGTCGCCACCATGGTCGGCATCATCACGGTGTCCATCAAGCAACGCATCAACTTGCTCAACAGGGTCGTGCTGGGCTGGATGGGCGGCATGACGAGCGCTATCGTGGCCATGATCTGGTACTTCACGCAATACCTGACGAAACAGGAAATCGAGCTGGTGTCGAAAGTGGTAAGCAACCTGGTATTAATCAGCGTCATCGCCATTTTCATCATCGGCGCCCTGCGCAAGAAAGTGAACGTGTATGACGCCTTCATCGAAGGGGCGAAGGGCGGCATCCAGACCTCGATTACCGTGATTCCCTACCTGGTCGGCATGCTGGTGGCCATCAGCGTGATCCGCAATGCAGGCGTATTCAATTTCATGATGAGCGGCATGAACTGGTTCTTCGCCAACCTGGGCATCAATACGGATTTCGTGCCCGCCCTGCCGACGGCCATGATGAAGCCGCTCAGCGGCTCCGGCTCGAAAGCCATGATGATCGATGCCATGAATACCTACGGCGTCGACTCCTTCGTCGGCCGCCTGGCCTGCGTGTTCCAGGGCTCGGCCGACACCACCTTCTATATTGTGGCCCTGTACTTCGGCTCGGTGGGCATCCGCAAGACGCGCTATGCGATCACGGCCGGCCTCATCGCGGATCTCGCTGGCGTGGTCACGGCCGTCTTTGTCGCCTACGTCTTTTTCCACTAAGGAGCGCCATGTTTCGTCCCATCCTCATCGCCGCCTTGCTGGCTGGCATCGGCCTGTCCAATGCACAGGCGCAATTGCCCGAATCCGTCAGCCTGCTGCTGCGCAGCGCGAGTATCCCCGAAGACGCCATGGGCGCCATCGTCTTGCGCGGCAACACCACCGTGCTGTCGCACGGCGCCGGGCGCAGCATGCAGCCCGCGTCCACCATGAAGCTGGTGACGACGGCCGTGGGCCTGGAGCAATTGGGTCCCATCTTCCGCGGCCGCACCGAGTTGCGCACCAGCGCCGACGTCATCAATGGCGTGCTGAAGGGCGACTTGATCCTGCGCGGCGGCGCCGACACGGATTTCAACGCGGACGTGCTGGCACACATGCTGCAAACCCTGCGCAACCAGGGCATTGTGAAAATCAAGGGTGACCTGATCCTGGACCGCCAGCTATTCCAGCCGGCCCGGCCGGACATTGGCGCACTGCCCTTCGACGAGTCGGCCGAATTCCGCTACAACGTCATCCCCGATGCCTTATTGCTGAATACCAATTTGCTCGATATCAACATGAACTCGACGGACCGGCAATTGAGCATCCTCATGCAGCCGCCGCTTGAGAATGTCAGCATCATCAGCGACATGAAACTCATCAAGGGTAGTTGCGCCCGGTGGGAAGATGGCTGGCGCCCGCCCGAGTATCGGCGCGATGCGAGCGGCAAGCTGCAGGTGATACTGCACGGTACCTTCCCGCAAAATTGCAGCAAGGCCACCAGCATCAATGTGCTCGATCGCAACGACTATGCGGACCGGCTGTTTCGTGCGACCTGGAAACGCCTGGGTGGCACGATCACGGGCACGGTGCGCGAAGCGCCGTTTACGGGCTTGCCGCCGACGGCCGAGCCGGTCGGTACGCGCATGCTGGCCGACCACGTGGCGCGCGCCTTGCCAGAGGTCTTGCGCGATATTAACAAGACATCCGACAATACCCTGGCCCGCACGCTGTTCCTGAGCCTGGGCAGCCTGCAAAGCGATGGCTGGCTGGGTAGCCGCCCCGTTGCCATGGCGGCACCGGAAGACACGGCCAGCCGGGCGCGGCTAGTCATCCAGGAATGGTTCCAGCGACACAATATCGATACCCAGGGCATGCTGGTCGACAACGGTTCCGGCCTGTCGCGCACAGGACGCATTGCGCCGGCGCAACTGGCTGGCGTGCTGCAAGCGATGCAGCAAAGTCCGTGGGCGCCCGAGTTCCAGTCCAGCCTGCCCATCGTGGCGCTGGACGGCACCATGCGCAAGCGCCTGTTGAACAGCCAGGCCGCCGCGCGCGCGCGCATCAAGACGGGCACATTAAAAAATGTGGTGGCCATCGCCGGCTATGTACCCGATGCCAACAACCAGCTGTGCGTAGTGGTTGCCATGATCAATAGCGACCTGGTGGGCAATGGCAATGGCCGCGCCGCCGTCGATGCGCTGATCGAGTGGGTGGCCAGGAGCGGTGCCACGCCGGTGGTCGCCGGCCAATAAAAGGAAAGCAAAGACAGAAAGGCAGCGCATAGCGCTGCCTTTTTTTCGGCTTTTGCATTGGCAGCTGATGAACAGCCGGGGTCAGACCCTCAATGCCGCTAACGCAAAAGTCATTGCTAACGAGCGAGGGGGTCTGACCCCAGCCTTCGCTTGGGCTAACACTAAAACCAGCAGACGAAAAAAAACCCCACCGGAGTCCGGTGGGGTTTTTCTCTACTGCGAATAACAAGCCTGACGATAACCTACTTTCACACTGGTTGCAGCACTATCATCGGCGCAAAGTTGTTTCACGGTCCTGTTCGGGATGGGAAGGGGTGGGACCAACTTGCTATGGTCATCAGGCATAACTTGTACTGGCATTTGTCCTCAATTGAGCGACAAAGCCTGAATCTGGAAGAAGCAAAGATTGGGGTAATGAATAGTAGTATCAACAAACTCACAACGTTGTACCGTCTTATCCTCTGTACCTGCTAAGGTTATAGGGACAAGCCGTACGGGCAATTAGTACTGGTTAGCTTAATGCATTACTGCACTTCCACACCCAGCCTATCAACGTCCTGGTCTCGAACGACCCTTCAAAGAGCTCAAGGCTCTGGGAAATCTCATCTCAAGGCAAGTTTCCCGCTTAGATGCTTTCAGCGGTTATCTCTTCCGAACTTAGCTACCCGGCAATGCCACTGGCGTGACAACCGGTACACCAGAGGTTCGTCCACTCCGGTCCTCTCGTACTAGGAGCAGCCCCCTTCAAATTTCCAACGCCCACGGCAGATAGGGACCAAACTGTCTCACGACGTTTTAAACCCAGCTCACGTACCACTTTAAATGGCGAACAGCCATACCCTTGGGACCGGCTACAGCCCCAGGATGTGATGAGCCGACATCGAGGTGCCAAACTCCCCCGTCGATATGAACTCTTGGGAGGAATCAGCCTGTTATCCCCAGAGTACCTTTTATCCGTTGAGCGATGGCCCTTCCATACAGAACCACCGGATCACTATGTCCTACTTTCGTACCTGCTCGACTTGTCAGTCTCGCAGTTAAGCACGCTTATGCCATTGCACTATCAACACGATGTCCGACCGTATCTAGCGTACCTTCGAACTCCTCCGTTACACTTTAGGAGGAGACCGCCCCAGTCAAACTGCCTACCATGCACTGTCCCCGATCCGGATAACGGACCAAGGTTAGAACCTCAAACAAACCAGGGTGGTATTTCAAGGTTGGCTCCACGAGAACTAGCGTCCCCGCTTCAAAGCCTCCCACCTATCCTACACAGATTGGTTCAAAGTCCAATGCAAAGCTACAGTAAAGGTTCATGGGGTCTTTCCGTCTAGCCGCGGGTAGATTGCATCATCACAAACATTTCAACTTCGCTGAGTCTCGGGAGGAGACAGTGTGGCCATCGTTACGCCATTCGTGCAGGTCGGAACTTACCCGACAAGGAATTTCGCTACCTTAGGACCGTTATAGTTACGGCCGCCGTTTACTGGGACTTCAATCAAGAGCTTGCACCCCATCATTTAATCTTCCAGCACCGGGCAGGCGTCACACCCTATACGTCCACTTTCGTGTTTGCAGAGTGCTGTGTTTTTATTAAACAGTCGCAGCCACCAGTTTATTGCAACCCTTTCACCCTCATGGAGTAAACCAATCAAGCTACCGGGGCGTACCTTTTCCCGAAGTTACGGTACCAATTTGCCGAGTTCCTTCTCCCGAGTTCTCTCAAGCGCCTTAGAATACTCATCTCGCCCACCTGTGTCGGTTTGCGGTACGGTCTCGTATGACTGAAGCTTAGAGGCTTTTCTTGGAACCACTTCCGATTGCTTCGTGAACAAGTTCACTCGTCCCATCCCCTTGAATTCCGCGCCCGGATTTGCCTAAGCGCCTTCTATGAGACAGAAACTGACTATTCCAACAGTCAGACAACCTTCCGCGATCCGTCCCCCCATCGCATCATACGACGGTGCAGGAATATTAACCTGCTTCCCATCAGCTACGCATCTCTGCCTCGCCTTAGGGGCCGACTCACCCTGCTCCGATGAACGTTGAACAGGAAACCTTGGGCTTACGGCGTGGAGGCTTTTCACCCCCATTATCGCTACTCATGTCAGCATTCGCACTTCTGATACCTCCAGCATCCTTTACAAGACACCTTCGCAGGCTTACAGAACGCTCTCCTACCATATCCAATAAAGGATATCCGCAGCTTCGGTGACTGGCTTAGCCCCGTTACATCTTCCGCGCAGGACGACTCGATCAGTGAGCTATTACGCTTTCTTTAAATGATGGCTGCTTCTAAGCCAACATCCTGACTGTTTTAGCCTTCCCACTTCGTTTTCCACTTAGCCAATCTTTGGGACCTTAGCTGGCGGTCTGGGTTGTTTCCCTCTTGACGCCGGACGTTAGCACCCGACGTCTGTCTCCCAAGCTCGCACTCATCGGTATTCGGAGTTTGCAATGGTTTGGTAAGTCGCAATGACCCCCTAGCCATAACAGTGCTCTACCCCCGATGGTGATACTTGAGGCACTACCTAAATAGTTTTCGGAGAGAACCAGCTATTTCCAAGTTTGTTTAGCCTTTCACCCCTACCCACAGCTCATCCCCTAATTTTTCAACATTAGTGGGTTCGGACCTCCAGGGCGTGTTACCGCACCTTCATCCTGGCCATGAGTAGATCACTTGGTTTCGGGTCTACACCCAGCGACTGATCGCCCTATTCGGACTCGATTTCTCTACGGCTTCCCTATGCGGTTAACCTTGCCACTGAATGTAAGTCGCTGACCCATTATACAAAAGGTACGCAGTCACGGAACAAGTCCGCTCCTACTGTTTGTATGCACACGGTTTCAGGATCTATTTCACTCCCCTTCCGGGGTTCTTTTCGCCTTTCCCTCACGGTACTGGTTCACTATCGGTCGATTACGAGTATTTAGCCTTGGAGGATGGTCCCCCCATATTCAGACAGGATGTCACGTGTCCCGCCCTACTTGTCGTACGCTTAGTATCACCGGTCTGATTTCGAATACGGGACTATCACCCGCTACGGTTCCTATTTCCAGAGGATTCTTCTATCAGTCCGACTATCACGTACAGGCTCTTCCCATTTCGCTCGCCGCTACTTTGGGAATCTCGGTTGATTTCTTTTCCTGCAGCTACTTAGATGTTTCAGTTCGCCGCGTTCGCCTTGCATACCTATGTATTCAGTATGCAATACCCTAAAAGGGTGGGTTGCCCCATTCGGAAATCTGCGGATCAAAGTGTGTTTGCTCACTCCCCGCAGCTTATCGCAAGCTACTACGTCCTTCATCGCCTGTAATCGCCAAGGCATCCACCATGTGCACTTATTCGCTTGTCCCTATAACGTTAGCCTCTCATCATTTGCATAATGAAAGAGCGCTACAGGGATAAGAAAGTACAACGTTGTTGCTTGTTTGTTGATACATACAATCATTACCCATCGATTTGCTTTTTACAGCAAACCAATCAATAAATAATCTTTACTTCTTCCAGATTGTTAAAGAACATACAGCACTTGATCTCGAAAAGACCAAACCTAAATCCCGGTGCATTAATCAGCACTGATTTACGTTTGAACTTTTGGTGGAGGATGACGGGATCGAACCGACGACCCCCTGCTTGCAAAGCAGGTGCTCTCCCAGCTGAGCTAATCCCCCTAGGGTATTTCCAGACTGCAGAAACTGGTAGGGCTGGTTGGACTCGAACCAACGACCCCCGCGTTATCAACACGGTGCTCTAACCAGCTGAGCTACAGCCCCAAATGCTGTTCTTTATATTAACAGCCGATAAGTGTGAACATTTGATGCGTGAATCATTACTGATTCGTGCAAACTCTAGAAAGGAGGTGATCCAGCCGCACCTTCCGATACGGCTACCTTGTTACGACTTCACCCCAGTCACGAATCCTACCGTGGTAAGCGCCCTCCTTACGGTTAAGCTACCTACTTCTGGTAAAACCCGCTCCCATGGTGTGACGGGCGGTGTGTACAAGACCCGGGAACGTATTCACCGCGACATGCTGATCCGCGATTACTAGCGATTCCAACTTCATGCAGTCGAGTTGCAGACTACAATCCGGACTACGATACACTTTCTGCGATTAGCTCCCCCTCGCGGGTTGGCGGCGCTCTGTATGTACCATTGTATGACGTGTGAAGCCCTACCCATAAGGGCCATGAGGACTTGACGTCATCCCCACCTTCCTCCGGTTTGTCACCGGCAGTCTCATTAGAGTGCCCTTTCGTAGCAACTAATGACAAGGGTTGCGCTCGTTGCGGGACTTAACCCAACATCTCACGACACGAGCTGACGACAGCCATGCAGCACCTGTGTACTGGTTCTCTTTCGAGCACTCCCAAATCTCTCCGGGATTCCAGCCATGTCAAGGGTAGGTAAGGTTTTTCGCGTTGCATCGAATTAATCCACATCATCCACCGCTTGTGCGGGTCCCCGTCAATTCCTTTGAGTTTTAATCTTGCGACCGTACTCCCCAGGCGGTCTACTTCACGCGTTAGCTGCGTTACCAAGTCAATTAAGACCCGACAACTAGTAGACATCGTTTAGGGCGTGGACTACCAGGGTATCTAATCCTGTTTGCTCCCCACGCTTTCGTGCATGAGCGTCAATCTTGACCCAGGGGGCTGCCTTCGCCATCGGTGTTCCTCCACATATCTACGCATTTCACTGCTACACGTGGAATTCTACCCCCCTCTGCCAGATTCTAGCCTTGCAGTCTCCAATGCAATTCCCAGGTTGAGCCCGGGGATTTCACATCAGACTTACAAAACCGCCTGCGCACGCTTTACGCCCAGTAATTCCGATTAACGCTTGCACCCTACGTATTACCGCGGCTGCTGGCACGTAGTTAGCCGGTGCTTATTCTTCAGGTACCGTCATTAGCAAGAGATATTAGCTCTCACCGTTTCTTCCCTGACAAAAGAGCTTTACAACCCGAAGGCCTTCTTCACTCACGCGGCATTGCTGGATCAGGCTTTCGCCCATTGTCCAAAATTCCCCACTGCTGCCTCCCGTAGGAGTCTGGACCGTGTCTCAGTTCCAGTGTGGCTGGTCGTCCTCTCAGACCAGCTACTGATCGATGCCTTGGTAGGCTTTTACCCTACCAACTAGCTAATCAGATATCGGCCGCTCCACGAGCATGAGGTCTTGCGATCCCCCACTTTCATCCTTAGATCGTATGCGGTATTAGCGTAACTTTCGCTACGTTATCCCCCACTCTAGGGTACGTTCCGATATATTACTCACCCGTTCGCCACTCGCCACCAGAGCAAGCTCCGTGCTGCCGTTCGACTTGCATGTGTAAGGCATGCCGCCAGCGTTCAATCTGAGCCAGGATCAAACTCTTCAGTTTAATCTCTGTTACTTTGCCATTTTATTGGCACCGTCTTGCGACGGGTCGCTCACTCAAAAAACTGACAGGCTACTTCCGAAGAAGTATCCTATTTCATTATTTCTTGTGAACATTTGATATTTTAAGTTAGACGCCAATCCGAAGATTGGCGCTGCACTTACATCAAATGCCCACACTTATCGACTGTTAATTGTTAAAGAACTGTAATCGGTTACTGCTTTCGCGCTATCGACAAAGCGTTGTGTTTGTCAGCTGCGAAGAAGGAGGAGTATGAAGCATTTCACTACATCCGTCAACCTTCTTTTTTACTACCCTCACCGTTTCCAGTGATCCCTTTGTTTCGCAAACTGCAGCGTCTCATTGGGGAGGCGAACTATAGCAAAGCTATACGCAGGCAGCAAGGTTTATTCTACGAAAGTGTGAAATTTAATTATGCGATGCCATATCGCCATCAAATTGACCAGGTAATACCATCCGGAACGCCCTGGTGCCCGTTGACGCTTGCATATGAACGGGCTGATCTACATGCAACTGCACCAGCCCCGCGCCGGCCAGGCAACTGCAGCAGCATCGACAAGGAAGATAACAGCAGTTGACGGCAGCATTAGCAGTAATTTGCCAGTAATGCCTGGAGAATAAATCTCCAGACGAAAAAAAACCCCACCGGAGTCCGGTGGGGTTTTTCTCTACTGCGAATAACAAGCCTGACGATAACCTACTTTCACACTGGTTGCAGCACTATCATCGGCGCAAAGTTGTTTCACGGTCCTGTTCGGGATGGGAAGGGGTGGGACCAACTTGCTATGGTCATCAGGCATAACTTGTACTGGCATTTGTCCTCAATTGAGCGACAAAGCCTGAATCTGGAAGAAGCAAAGATTGGGGTAATGAATAGTAGTATCAACAAACTCACAACGTTGTACCGTCTTATCCTCTGTACCTGCTAAGGTTATAGGGACAAGCCGTACGGGCAATTAGTACTGGTTAGCTTAATGCATTACTGCACTTCCACACCCAGCCTATCAACGTCCTGGTCTCGAACGACCCTTCAAAGAGCTCAAGGCTCTGGGAAATCTCATCTCAAGGCAAGTTTCCCGCTTAGATGCTTTCAGCGGTTATCTCTTCCGAACTTAGCTACCCGGCAATGCCACTGGCGTGACAACCGGTACACCAGAGGTTCGTCCACTCCGGTCCTCTCGTACTAGGAGCAGCCCCCTTCAAATTTCCAACGCCCACGGCAGATAGGGACCAAACTGTCTCACGACGTTTTAAACCCAGCTCACGTACCACTTTAAATGGCGAACAGCCATACCCTTGGGACCGGCTACAGCCCCAGGATGTGATGAGCCGACATCGAGGTGCCAAACTCCCCCGTCGATATGAACTCTTGGGAGGAATCAGCCTGTTATCCCCAGAGTACCTTTTATCCGTTGAGCGATGGCCCTTCCATACAGAACCACCGGATCACTATGTCCTACTTTCGTACCTGCTCGACTTGTCAGTCTCGCAGTTAAGCACGCTTATGCCATTGCACTATCAACACGATGTCCGACCGTATCTAGCGTACCTTCGAACTCCTCCGTTACACTTTAGGAGGAGACCGCCCCAGTCAAACTGCCTACCATGCACTGTCCCCGATCCGGATAACGGACCAAGGTTAGAACCTCAAACAAACCAGGGTGGTATTTCAAGGTTGGCTCCACGAGAACTAGCGTCCCCGCTTCAAAGCCTCCCACCTATCCTACACAGATTGGTTCAAAGTCCAATGCAAAGCTACAGTAAAGGTTCATGGGGTCTTTCCGTCTAGCCGCGGGTAGATTGCATCATCACAAACATTTCAACTTCGCTGAGTCTCGGGAGGAGACAGTGTGGCCATCGTTACGCCATTCGTGCAGGTCGGAACTTACCCGACAAGGAATTTCGCTACCTTAGGACCGTTATAGTTACGGCCGCCGTTTACTGGGACTTCAATCAAGAGCTTGCACCCCATCATTTAATCTTCCAGCACCGGGCAGGCGTCACACCCTATACGTCCACTTTCGTGTTTGCAGAGTGCTGTGTTTTTATTAAACAGTCGCAGCCACCAGTTTATTGCAACCCTTTCACCCTCATGGAGTAAACCAATCAAGCTACCGGGGCGTACCTTTTCCCGAAGTTACGGTACCAATTTGCCGAGTTCCTTCTCCCGAGTTCTCTCAAGCGCCTTAGAATACTCATCTCGCCCACCTGTGTCGGTTTGCGGTACGGTCTCGTATGACTGAAGCTTAGAGGCTTTTCTTGGAACCACTTCCGATTGCTTCGTGAACAAGTTCACTCGTCCCATCCCCTTGAATTCCGCGCCCGGATTTGCCTAAGCGCCTTCTATGAGACAGAAACTGACTATTCCAACAGTCAGACAACCTTCCGCGATCCGTCCCCCCATCGCATCATACGACGGTGCAGGAATATTAACCTGCTTCCCATCAGCTACGCATCTCTGCCTCGCCTTAGGGGCCGACTCACCCTGCTCCGATGAACGTTGAACAGGAAACCTTGGGCTTACGGCGTGGAGGCTTTTCACCCCCATTATCGCTACTCATGTCAGCATTCGCACTTCTGATACCTCCAGCATCCTTTACAAGACACCTTCGCAGGCTTACAGAACGCTCTCCTACCATATCCAATAAAGGATATCCGCAGCTTCGGTGACTGGCTTAGCCCCGTTACATCTTCCGCGCAGGACGACTCGATCAGTGAGCTATTACGCTTTCTTTAAATGATGGCTGCTTCTAAGCCAACATCCTGACTGTTTTAGCCTTCCCACTTCGTTTTCCACTTAGCCAATCTTTGGGACCTTAGCTGGCGGTCTGGGTTGTTTCCCTCTTGACGCCGGACGTTAGCACCCGACGTCTGTCTCCCAAGCTCGCACTCATCGGTATTCGGAGTTTGCAATGGTTTGGTAAGTCGCAATGACCCCCTAGCCATAACAGTGCTCTACCCCCGATGGTGATACTTGAGGCACTACCTAAATAGTTTTCGGAGAGAACCAGCTATTTCCAAGTTTGTTTAGCCTTTCACCCCTACCCACAGCTCATCCCCTAATTTTTCAACATTAGTGGGTTCGGACCTCCAGGGCGTGTTACCGCACCTTCATCCTGGCCATGAGTAGATCACTTGGTTTCGGGTCTACACCCAGCGACTGATCGCCCTATTCGGACTCGATTTCTCTACGGCTTCCCTATATGGTTAACCTTGCCACTGAATGTAAGTCGCTGACCCATTATACAAAAGGTACGCAGTCACGGAACAAGTCCGCTCCTACTGTTTGTATGCACACGGTTTCAGGATCTATTTCACTCCCCTTCCGGGGTTCTTTTCGCCTTTCCCTCACGGTACTGGTTCACTATCGGTCGATTACGAGTATTTAGCCTTGGAGGATGGTCCCCCCATATTCAGACAGGATGTCACGTGTCCCGCCCTACTTGTCGTACGCTTAGTACCACCGGTCCAATTTCACATACGGGGCTATCACCCACTATGGCTCCTATTTCCAGAGGATTCTGTTATCGGTCCGACTATCACGTACAGGCTCTTCCCATTTCGCTCGCCGCTACTTTGGGAATCTCGGTTGATTTCTTTTCCTGCAGCTACTTAGATGTTTCAGTTCGCCGCGTTCGCCTTGCATACCTATGTATTCAGTATGCAATACCCTAAAAGGGTGGGTTGCCCCATTCGGAAATCTGCGGATCAAAGTGTGTTTGCTCACTCCCCGCAGCTTATCGCAAGCTACTACGTCCTTCATCGCCTGTAATCGCCAAGGCATCCACCATGTGCACTTATTCGCTTGTCCCTATAACGTTAGCCTCTGAAGACCGAAGTCATCAAAGAGCGCTACAGGGATAAGAAAGTACAACGTTGTTGCTTGTTTGTTGATACATACAATCATTACCCATCGATTTGCTTTTTACGGCAAATCAATCAATAAATAATCTTTACTTCTTCCAGATTGTTAAAGAACATACAGCACTTGATCTCGAAAAGACCAAACCTAAATCCCGGCGCATTAATCAGCACTGATTTACGTTTGAACTTTTGGTGGAGGATGACGGGATCGAACCGACGACCCCCTGCTTGCAAAGCAGGTGCTCTCCCAGCTGAGCTAATCCCCCTAGGGTATTTCCAGACTGCAGAAACTGGTAGGGCTGGTTGGACTCGAACCAACGACCCCCGCGTTATCAACACGGTGCTCTAACCAGCTGAGCTACAGCCCCAAATGCTGTTCTTTATATTAACAGCCGATAAGTGTGAACATTTGATGCGTGAATCATTTACATGATTCGTGCAAACTCTAGAAAGGAGGTGATCCAGCCGCACCTTCCGATACGGCTACCTTGTTACGACTTCACCCCAGTCACGAATCCTACCGTGGTAAGCGCCCTCCTTGCGGTTAAGCTACCTACTTCTGGTAAAACCCGCTCCCATGGTGTGACGGGCGGTGTGTACAAGACCCGGGAACGTATTCACCGCGACATGCTGATCCGCGATTACTAGCGATTCCAACTTCATGCAGTCGAGTTGCAGACTACAATCCGGACTACGATACACTTTCTGCGATTAGCTCCCCCTCGCGGGTTGGCGGCGCTCTGTATGTACCATTGTATGACGTGTGAAGCCCTACCCATAAGGGCCATGAGGACTTGACGTCATCCCCACCTTCCTCCGGTTTGTCACCGGCAGTCTCATTAGAGTGCCCTTTCGTAGCAACTAATGACAAGGGTTGCGCTCGTTGCGGGACTTAACCCAACATCTCACGACACGAGCTGACGACAGCCATGCAGCACCTGTGTACTGGTTCTCTTTCGAGCACTCCCAAATCTCTCCGGGATTCCAGCCATGTCAAGGGTAGGTAAGGTTTTTCGCGTTGCATCGAATTAATCCACATCATCCACCGCTTGTGCGGGTCCCCGTCAATTCCTTTGAGTTTTAATCTTGCGACCGTACTCCCCAGGCGGTCTACTTCACGCGTTAGCTGCGTTACCAAGTCAATTAAGACCCGACAACTAGTAGACATCGTTTAGGGCGTGGACTACCAGGGTATCTAATCCTGTTTGCTCCCCACGCTTTCGTGCATGAGCGTCAATCTTGACCCAGGGGGCTGCCTTCGCCATCGGTGTTCCTCCACATATCTACGCATTTCACTGCTACACGTGGAATTCTACCCCCCTCTGCCAGATTCTAGCCTTGCAGTCTCCAATGCAATTCCCAGGTTGAGCCCGGGGATTTCACATCAGACTTACAAAACCGCCTGCGCACGCTTTACGCCCAGTAATTCCGATTAACGCTTGCACCCTACGTATTACCGCGGCTGCTGGCACGTAGTTAGCCGGTGCTTATTCTTCAGGTACCGTCATTAGCAAGAGATATTAGCTCTCACCGTTTCTTCCCTGACAAAAGAGCTTTACAACCCGAAGGCCTTCTTCACTCACGCGGCATTGCTGGATCAGGCTTTCGCCCATTGTCCAAAATTCCCCACTGCTGCCTCCCGTAGGAGTCTGGACCGTGTCTCAGTTCCAGTGTGGCTGGTCGTCCTCTCAGACCAGCTACTGATCGATGCCTTGGTAGGCTTTTACCCTACCAACTAGCTAATCAGATATCGGCCGCTCCACGAGCATGAGGTCTTGCGATCCCCCACTTTCATCCTTAGATCGTATGCGGTATTAGCGTAACTTTCGCTACGTTATCCCCCACTCTAGGGTACGTTCCGATATATTACTCACCCGTTCGCCACTCGCCACCAGAGCAAGCTCCGTGCTGCCGTTCGACTTGCATGTGTAAGGCATGCCGCCAGCGTTCAATCTGAGCCAGGATCAAACTCTTCAGTTTAATCTCTGTTACTTTGCCATTTTATTGGCACCGTCTTGCGACGGGTCGCTCACTCAAAAAACTGACAGGCTACTTCCGAAGAAGTATCCTATTTCATTATTTCTTGTGAACATTTGATATTTTAAGTTTTACAGCGATCCGAAGATCACTGCTGCACTTACATCAAATGCCCACACTTATCGACTGTTAATTGTTAAAGAACTGTGATCGGTACTGCTTTCGCGCTATCGACAAAGCGTTGTGTTTGTCAGCTGCGAAGAAGGAAGATTATGAAGCGTTTCGGCCATTTCGTCAACCTTCTTTTTTTACTACCCAGCCCCGGAAGGCTGTCCCTTTTGTGCCGCAAACTAGTGCGTCTCATCGGGGAGGCGAACTATAGCAAAGCGCCCCAGTAGTAGCAAGGCTTTTCCGGAGCTTTTGCATGCAACTGCTACAATTTCGCCCCCTTCGCGCCAAACGGCGCTTGCCTATATATAGAACCATAGAAGATTCACCATGAAACAACAAGCTCAAGGATCAGGCCTGACCCTGAAACGAGCTGGCTTTACCACTGGCTTCGGCGTGCTCGCCGCCACCCTCGGCTCCGCAGTCGGTCTCGGCAACATCTGGAAATTCCCCTATCTGACGGGTGCCAATGGGGGCGCCGGCTTCCTGCTCATCTATTTGCTCGCCACCCTATTAGTGGGATTGCCCGTGATGATCGCGGAAATTACCCTGGGGCGCCGGGCCAAGGTCAATCCCATCTCGACCATGGAACAACTGGCACCGAAGGGCAAGCCCTGGTGGCTAGTTGGTGTGATCGGCATGGTCGCAGCCTTCCTGATCGTCGCGTTCTACTCGGAAGTGGTCGGCTGGGTGTTTGCCTATATCGCCAAGGCCATCGATGGCTCCATCCTCAGCAGCGACAAGCTGGTGACGGAAGCGGCCTTCGCTTCACTGATCAGCAATCCCCTGCAATCGCTGTTGTGGCAATGGGGCGTGCTGCTGTTTATCGGCGGCATCCTGATGCTGGGCGTGACCAAGGGCATCGAGGCGATCGCCAAGAAGCTGATGCCGCTGCTATTTCTGTTACTACTGCTGCTATGTGCGGTCAGCCTGTCGCTGGATAAAGCGGGCGAAGGCCTGGCCTTTTTGTTCCGCCCGGACTTCAGCAAGCTGACGGCTTCCGTCGTGTTGACCGCGATGGGCCTGGCCTTCTTCAAGTTATCTGTCGGCATGGGCACGATGATGACCTACGGCAGCTATTTCCGCGATGATCAGAATATCCCCGTCACGACTTTGCGCGTGATGGCTGCCGACCTCGGTGTATCGATGCTGGCTGGCATCGCCATCTTCCCCGCCGTGTTCACGTTTGGCTTCGCCCCCAGCGCGGGACCGTCGCTGGTGTTCATCACCATCCCCGCCGTGTTTTCGCAAATTCCCATGGGGCAAGTTCTGATGGTGGTGTTCTTCATCCTGGCCGCAGTCGCCGCCACGGGCGCGATGCTGTCGCTGATGGAAGTGCCCGTGGTGATCTTCCATGAACGCTTTGGCTGGACACGTGCCAAGGCTACGGTTGTGACCATGCTGCTGCTGGCCATGCTCGGTTCCGTATGCGCGCTGAGTAACAGCACCCTGGCGGACTTCAAGCTGTTTAATTTGAACATGTTTAATCTGTTCGACTTCGTCTCGTCGAATATCTTCCTGCCCGTGGGTGGGATCGCGATTGCCTTGTTCACAGGCTGGGCCTGGGGCAAGCAACATTTCATCGATGCGATCGGCAATCACGGACAGTTGCAGAACAAGGCCCTGGCGCATGTGCTGCTGTTCCTGCTGCGCTTTGTCTCGCCCGTGCTGATCCTGATCGTGATGCTGAAAGGTTTGAAGGTTTTCTAACTGCTTCAGTAACTAGAGCACCCGGGTGTAGGTCTGGCGCACCAGCACCCGGTCGCCGCAATCGAAATGCCACCATTCGCTGTTGATGCCAAAAAAGCCCGCCTGGAACATGGCGTCCCGCAACAAGCGGCGGTGTTCTACTTGCTCCTGCGTAATTTCCCCTTTTTCCAGCAAAACCAGTTCCAGCGCTGGATGCGAGCGCTCACTGAGGTCATCAAAGCCCGTGCCCATGTCCAGTTCCTGCCCGTCAGGTCCGACGATGGTGATGTCGAGCGCCATGCCGAACGAGTGGATCGAGCCGCGCGATGGTTCAGCGATATAGCCGAGCAACTCCGTTCCCTGCAGCGCATCCCACAGTTGCTGCTGCACCCGCTGCGGACGCAGGGCGTCGAGCACCAATAAATGATGATCGGGGCGATGCGCGGCCAGCCAGGCCACGGCCTGTTCCAGTGCCGCGGCCGCATCGCGATGCAGCCAGGCGCAATCGATGGGGTTATATAAATCGCGGCCGACAAAATTGTCGGGCGTAGCGTAGCGCAAGTCGACGGCGATGCCGTCAATACTGCTCAGGTGGCGAAATTGCGGATCGCTGCCGACCGCTTCCAATTGCAAACTTGCAACAGACATCAGACTCCTCTTTCCAGGCAGTTGCGCGCCGCCACGCCAATGCTGTCGGCCAGCCGCCGCGCGCCATGGGACAGCGGCGAGTGGCTCGCCGTCAATAAATACAGTTGGATGGGGATGCTCGGCGCCCAAGGACGGCGCTGCAGGCGATCGGGCGAGCCGGAGGCGGCCGTAAACGGGTCGACCACGGCCATGCCGGCGCCCGCTTCCACCAGGGAGCGGGCAATTTGATAGGTTTGCACCACGGTACTGAAGACAGGGTGGATATCCTGCGCCTCGCAAGCGGCCACCACCAGTTCGCCCAGCGGATCGTTGTCCGCATGGCCGATCAGCTCGCCATTCAAACCATGCGCCGTCAACGGCGTGCCGCAATCTGCCCCCTGCCAGGTGCCGGTCGGCGCAATCACCGTCATGACACCGTGCGCAATGGGTTCGGCCACGATGCCCGGATGGCGCGGGTCTTGCAGCGATACGGCCAGGTCCGCTTCACCAAGGCGCAGGGTATTGACGATCTCGCCCGTGTGGTGGGTGGCCAGTTGGCAACGCGTGTGGGGAAAGTCGCGGCGCCACTCCGTCATGGCAAACGGCAAGACGCTGATGGCGAGCGTCGGCGTGGACACCAAACGGATGGTCTCCACCGCATGGCCCTTCAGGCTGGCCGCCAGGCGGCGGATGCCCAATAAATCGCGGTTGAGCTTTTCCGTCTCGACAAACAGGCGGTGCGCCTCCGGTTTCGGGTACAGCTTGCCCCGCACGCGCTCGAACAGTGGCATGCCCAGTTGCAACTCACAGTGCTGCAAGACCTTGGTCACGGCCGGCTGCGAAATATGCAGCACCTGGGCCGCGCCGCTGATGGTGCCAACTTGCATGATGGCATGAAACACTTCGATATGACGCAGCCGCATGAGCTATTCCTTTACCTTGCCGTGGCCACTTGGGCCGTCAACGTTCAGCATATAAGAAAAAGTCATGGGTTGGAACGGCCGTGCTACTTTGTTGCAACAGCCGGCGCCAGCGTCGTCAGCACTTCCAGCAAGGCCGCCGTTTCGCCATCGGGCGTGCCGTCAAACAATGTGTTGCGGTATTTCATCTGGAAGGCGATCAGCACATTGCGCGTCGCTTCGTCGAAGATGCCCGTATTCGGCGTCGCGTAACCGTGCTGGGCTAGCTTCTTCTGGAACCAGACGGCGTCCGGCACTTGCTGCTCAAAAATAAGGCGCTGCGCGGCAACACGGTTGGCATCGGGCCAGACGATCAGGCCCGCATCGGCCAGCTGGCGCCATGGAAACAGGGGGCCCGGATCCTGCTTGCGCTGCGGGGCGATTTCGTTGTGGCCGAGGATATTTTCCGGCGCGATGTTGTAGCGTGCCTGGATATCTTTCAACAACGGAATCAACTCATCAATCTGTGCCTGCGGGAAGGGATACCAGAGGCGGCCTTCCGGCGTGTCCTTGTAGCCGGGGTTGACGATCTCGATGCCGATCGAGCTGACATTCAACTGTGTATAAGTCTTCCAGTTACTCACACCCGCGTGATTGGCCTGGCGCGATTCGTCGACCAGCACGTAAAACTTCGGCTTGTCCGTGTCGGTCAACAAATAATGGCTGCTGACTACTTGTTCTGTCAGGATCTTGATCGAACGCGGCAAGTCGCTGACCGTGTAATGGAGGACGATGAATTTCACGCGCGGGCTCTGGCTGCGCGCCGTCAAACTATGGTCGAGATGCGGCGCGGGCGTGGTACAGGCGGAGAGCAGGGCCACCAGCAGGGCGAGGGCGATTTTTTTCATGCAAGATCCATGGTCGGGTTAATAAAATAATCAGTCTTTGCCGGCATACAAGCTGGCCGTCCTGGCTGCCAACTTGGCTGCGGCCTCATGCGAACGGGCAACTTTTTGCTCCATCATCAACGATACCGGCAAAGCGGCGCGCATGGCAACCGCGATGGCTGGGTGCAATTGCGCCGCCCGCCCCGCCAGCACCACGGGACGGGGGCCGTACCGCGCCGTCAGGGCCAGCACCAGGCGCGCCAGTTCCCGCCCCGCGCACTGCAAGATATCCAGCGCGAACGGGTCGCTTTCCGCACTGGCGGCCACGGCCAGCGCCAGCCGGCCGATAGCGCCCCGGTCCTGGCCATACATGAAGGCGCGCGACAATGACCAGTCGCTGCCGCCCAGTTGCGCAAACACGGCTTGGGCCATGGGCGAACTTTGCCAGCTACCGGGTGCCTCGTCTTCGCGGCGCCAGATATGGCGCAAGGCTTCGCGGGCGATCCAGTAACCGCCGCCGCCATCGTCGAGCAGCACGCCGCGCCCGCCCGCGCGATGAAACCCGCCGTCCGCATCGATCCAGGCGGCAATCGAACCCGTGCCAGCGTAGACCAGATAACCTTCGCCCGGTTCAAAACTGTCGCGATAAGCAATGTCGATATCGTTGCCCACGCTGACGTGGGCGGCGTCCAGCGCCAGCAGGGTGGCCAGCATTTGCGCCAGGACAACATCGTCGCCGCCAAAGCCCGTCAAGCCAGCCACCACGGCACGCGGCTGGCCAACAGCCAGCACGGCCTGGCACAGCCGGGCAAACGTGGCGTGCACGGCTGAGCGGCCCGCATCGCTGCTCATTTGCAAGGCAGACAAGCCTTCCACTGTGCCGTCGGCCACAATGGCGCCGTCAACGGTGGCCAGAGCCCAGCGCGTCTGCGTGCCGCCCGCGTCAATGCCCAGGCCCAGCACGGGCACTGCATTATTGGCTGTAGGGAAGGAAATCATGGCATGAGTGTAAAGCCAAGCGAAGCTTGCAGGCATGAAAGCTTGCGCATGTTTCATGCCTGCAGGTTATGGACTGCCGGTGCGCCGGCAACAATTATTTGGCGGGGGCCGTAAACGGTTCGCGCACGGTGACGCGGGGGCTTTCATTGCCGAGACGGTCCACGGCGCTGACCACCACCGCGTTGACTTTACCAGTGGCGTCATCGACCAGGGTCAGCTCGCCCTGTACACCTGTGACCACGGTAAAACGCCAGTCTTCGCCGTAGCGGGCCCAGACGGCGTACTGGGCCACGGGTTTGCCGCCCCCCGCCGCCAATTTGACGTTCAGGCTGCTGGAATCGCGGCGCAAGGCCAGCACAGGCGTGCCCGGTGCTTCCTTGCCCAGCCACGGCGTAGCGGGAATCAGGGCTGGGCTTTGATACACGGTCGCTTTGAGTTGCTCGCTGACACCCTTGCGGTTCTGCATCAACGGCACCATGCTGAAATGCACTTGTCCATTCGCGCCGGGGCGCGTGCGCGTCACTTCGATCTGCTTGATAATCTCTTGTGGCGTGAAGGACTTGGCAGAATTGTCGATCCGACTCGTATATAAACCCGGCCACACGTGGCGGCCATACGGGTTTTGCGCCAGCCAATAGTCGAGCAGCACGCCAAACGCTTGCGGCGCCTGCGCCACGGGCCAGTACAGCTGCGGCGACAGGTAATCGAGCCAACCCTTGGCCAGCCACAGTTCCGCATCCGCATACAATTTGTCGTACTGGCTGAAGCCGACGATGCCGGCAGGGCGGCGGTCGGGACGGCCGATGCCGAACGGACTAATGCCGAAGCGCACCCAGCTCTTTTCGCGGTGGATGCCTGTGTATAACGCTTCGATCAGCTGGTTGACGTTCTGGCGACGCCAGGAAGGGCGGTCCAGTTGGCCACCGGCCAGCAGATATTGCTGCCAGGAAGGCTCATCGGGAAACGGCAGTTCGCGCTTGGCGCCGCCATTGCCCGCGTCCAGCGCGGCCGTCTCGGCTCCCGCACCGGCGCCGGGCGCGTCGATCGGATACGGATAAAAGTAATCGTCGATGTGCACGCCATCGATATCGTAGCGGCGCACCACGTCCAGTACCACGTCCGTCGTGTGCTTCGAGGCGGCGGCATCGCCCGGATCCATCCACAGGTAGCGGCCGTATTGCTTGACGGATGCCGGATTGGTGGAAGCGAAGCTGTCGCGTGCCAGCGGCGACTTGGCCGTCGCGTGACGGGCCCGGTAGGGGTTGAACCAGGCGTGCAATTCCAGGCCGCGCGCATGCGCCTGCGCCACCCAGAAAGCCAGCGGGTCATATATGGGCAACGGCGGCTGCCCCTGCTTGCCGGTCAGGTATTCCGACCACGGCTCCAGCTGCGATGGGTAAATCGTGTCGGCGCTGGGCCGTACCTGCAGCACAATCGCGTTCAGATTCAAGGACTTGGCACGATCGAGGATGGCGATCGCCTCGGCTTGCTGCTTGGCGACAGGCAAATTGCTGCGGCTGGGCCAATCGATATTGGCGACCGTCGAGACCCAGGCGGCGCGGAATTCGCGCGGCGCCGGCGGCGGCACTTCGCCCGTGATGTGCTGCACGGGCGGCACGGCCGGCAAACCCGCTTCGCCCGGCGTCACTGCGGAGGGCAGTTTGGTGCTGGTACAGCTGCTAAGCAATGTGGCGGTGGCCAGCGCGGCCAGCACGCCAGCCGTGGCGCCCAGGCGTTTTTTGAAAGTAGACAACAAAACAATTCCTTGCAGTGGTGAAGCGCAGGTCTATCGGTGCGGGCATTTTACTGTGCGCCCGCCATCCTTGCGGGCGCACGGTTCAAAAGAATCAGGCCTCGGCCTTCTTGCCGAATTCGGGATCGATCTTGACCAGCGCTGCCATGATGAAAGCAGGAATGGTGGCGATGCAAACCCAGATGAAGAAATGCTGGTAGCCAAGCATTTGCTGTATCCAGCCGCTCGCCATACCTGGCAGCATCATGCCCAGGGCCATGAAACCCGTGCAAATGGCGTAATGGGCCGTTTTATGCGCGCCGTCAGAAACCATGATCATGTACAACATATAGGAAGCGAAACCGAAGCCATAGCCAAATTGCTCAAGCGCAATGCCACTGGCGATCACATAGATGCTGCTGGGCAAGGCGCTGGCCAGGTAGACAAACACCAGATCGGGCAAGTGAACGGACAGCACCATGATCCACAGGCAGCGTTTCAAGCCAAAGCGGGAAATGATGTAACCGCCCAGCAAGCCCCCCAGGGTCAGGGCGATTACGCCGATGGTGCCGTAGACGAGGCCCACCTGTTCCGTGCTGAGGCCCAGCCCCCCCTTGGCGACGGGGTCAAGCAGGAAGGGTGCGGCCAACTTCAACAGTTGCGCTTCGCCGAGGCGGAACAGCAGCAAAAAGCCCAGGATGACGAGAATATCCTTCTTCCTGAAGAAGGCGGCAAAGGTGGCGACGAACTCTTGCATAGGAGAAATACCGGCGCCCTGGATGCTGGGGCGGTCCTCCTTCGGTTTCGGCAAGACAAAATAGTGATACAGGAAGAGGGCGATGAACAGGCCGGCCAAAATCGCAAACACGACGGACCAGGCCAGCTGCACATTGCCCGTCGCATGCGTCAAATAGCCGGCCAGAAACACGAGACCACCCTGGCCCGCAATCATCGCCAGACGGTAAAACGTGCTGCGCACGCCGACGAAGGCCGCTTGCTGGTGTTCTTCCAGGCCCAGCATGTAAAAGCCGTCGGCGGCAATATCATGCGTGGCGGAACTGAAGGCCATCAGCCAGAAGATGGCTAGGCTGATCTGGAAAAAATGCGGCAGGGACGTCGTCAGGGCCACCAGCGCCAGCGCAGCGCCGATCACCAGTTGCAAGCCGACGATCCAGAAGCGCTTGGTGCGGTACATATCGATGAAGGGCGACCACAGGGGCTTGATGACCCAGGGCAAATACAGCCAGCTGGTATACAGCGCGATATCCGTATTGGAAAAACCATAGTTCTTGTACATGATCACGGACAAGGTCATGACCACTACATAGGGAATGCCCTGGCCGAAATACAGGGAGGGGATCCACAGCCACGGCTTATTCGTGCGCGCCGGGGCGGTTTGTTTCGCTAGCTCCATACATCCTTCTTTGTCTCCCAGACAGAAGAATGCCGCGCCATCGGATCAGGCCGCCAGTGCCGCCCGCACACTGCCGTCCGCGCCGGCCAACAATGCCTGTGCCTGGTTTGTATTGATTTTTTTGATCAAGGCAACAATCGCTACCTTGACGTGATAGTGGCATTGCTCGAGCACGGTCCTGGCCTGCGCCTCACTGGCGCCGGTGGCATGCATGGTCAGACGCACCGCCCGCCAGATCAGCTTGGCGTTGGTCGGCTTCAAGTCTACCATCAAGTTTCCGTAAGTTTTATGCAAACCCACCATCAGGGCGCTGGAAATCGTGTTCAGGGTGATTTTTTGTGCCGTGCCCGCTTTCAAACGCGTACTGCCGGAAATGACTTCCATGCCCGTGTCGAGCACGATGCCGCATTGCGCCTCGTGCGCCACGGGAGCATCCACATTATTGGCGATGCCGATGGTCAGGGCGCCCGCCGTGCGCGCAGCCAGCAGCGCGCCCAGCACATACGGCGTGGCGCCGGAGGCGGCCAGCAGGATCACCACATCATTGGCCTGCGGCTGCAGGGCCAGCAAATCCCGCTCGCCTTGCTCCACATCATCTTCCGCCCCTTCGACGGCCGCAAACATGGCACCCGCCCCGCCGGCCAGGATGGCGACGGCCCGCTCGGGCGGCCAGGAAAAGGTGGGATTGAGTTCAACACTGTCGAGTACGCCCAGGCGGCCCGATGTGCCCGCACCCACATACAGCAGGCGTCCGCCGGCGGCGATGCGGGGCAGGGCGGCCGTGATGGCGGCCCCGATTTGCGGCGACGCCAGACGCACGGCTTCGACGGCCCAGAACTGGTCATCGACCAGGGCCGCTACCAATTGCTCTACCGGGTACAGATCCAGATCCGGATGCCGCCGGCTCGGGGTTTCAGTTTTCAACATGATTTCAGAACATGGTTGAAGGTGAAACCAGTTTAATACCAACCAGCGAGATCAACCATGAAAGCTTGGCAGGTGGGCATAACGGGAGCTTATGGCTAGTGCAGGAAGGTGGGGTGCTACTTGTACTTCGATACGCTCCCGTTTGTGTCTATACTTCAGCTCGACGCCAACATCCACGACACGCCCCATGATCGCTCGCCAATTGCTGTTCCTGTTTAGCGCTCTTGGCGCCATCAACGGTATTTTTCTGGCCGTCTATTTTTTCAGCCGCCGGCCTCGCTGCCTCGCCGACTGCATGCTGGGTGCATTGCTGCTTGCCGTCGGGGTGCGCACCGCCAAATCCGTTTTCCTCTTCTTCAACCCTGCGATCGCCATTGAATTCCGACAACTGGGCCTGTCGGCCTGCCTGCTGATCGGTCCCTTGACCTATCTCTATGTGCGCTCTTTCCTGGCCGGGCTGGCGCAGTTGCCTGCCGGCCAACAATGGCGTTGGCATCTCGGCTTGTCCTTCCTGCTGATAGGCATAGGCGTTGCCTTTCCGTATTCCGCGTATCGTCCCGTGTGGGACCTGTCGAGCCATGCCATTCATGTGTTCTGGCTATGCTACCTGCTGGCAACTGCCAAGTTGCTCTGGCAAAGCCGCCATGCGTGGCTGAACGACGGACAGCGGATGGCCACCAGCAGCGTGCTCCCGCTGAGCGTCTTTGCAGGCAGCTGTGTCATGCTGGCGGCGTACGCGAGCACGCCGTTCACGTCCTATATTGTCGGCGCCTTGTCGTTCACCTTCTCGCTGCATGTCGCGGTCATGGTCTTTCTGCTGAGAAAGGAAACCTCGACGTCTGCCGACCCGAAGCAGAAGTACCAGAATAGCCGCCTGACGCACGAAGATGCGCTTGCCGTGCTCGCTGCGCTGGAACAGCAGATGAGCGGGCAGAAATCCTATCTGAATCCGAACCTCACCCTGGCCCAACTGGCCAAGCGGGCGGGATGCACGCAGGCGCAGGTATCGCAGGTGCTGAATGACAAGCTGAGCAAGAGCTTCACTACCTACGTCAACGAATACCGTATCGCCGAAGCGAAACAGGTATTGACCGACGAGCCGCAACTGAACCTGGATATCGTTGCCGAGCGCTGCGGATTCAATTCCAGTTCCACCTTCTACTCTACCTTCAAGAAAGTTGCCGGGCAGACGCCCGCCAGCTTCCGGGTCCAATCTGGCCAGGCGGCCAGGGCCATTTCCGCGTAAATCCTCTCCGGAATCGCCATTCCGGAGTCTGAAATCATGTTTGGCGACATCAATTCCCCTGCATTTCGATAACTTATCGACCAGCAACGATCTGAAATAGTCGTTGCTCCGATAAACGCAGTTCTTCACTCAGGGTAAAGTCATGATTCAGTTTTTATTGCGCACGGTACTCGCCTGTTACTTGCTAAGCATCACCGCCATCGGTACCGCCGCAACCGCAGACCAGGACGACAATGGCATCCGGGAAACCGTGCGCTTGTATCTGCATGGCACCAGCTTCAACGTACAGGACGAGATCAACCAGGCCTTCCATGCAACTTCCCGCCTTTACCTCGACGGCAAAAACGATGCGGAATGGGAGTTGAGCGGTCAGGAATACGCCAAACTCTTTTCCCAAGGGAAAATAGGGCAATTCAATGGACGCCACGGGCGACTGATCAAGGTGGATGTGAGCGGCAGGGTGGCCACCGCCAAGGCCGAGATCCACATTCCCCAGCAAGGGGTACGCTATGTGGATGTATTCCTGCTGAAAAAGATCGCCGGCAACTGGAAAATCATCAGCAAGTCGGCCCATCGCGAACCAGCGGCCCCGCGCCAGGCACGCAAGGTGCTGCTGGTCGTGTCGAATGTCCATCAATATCCGGGCACAAAAATTAATGCAGGCAATAATTTCCCCGAGCTGGCCTATACCTATGATGCCTTTCGCAAAGCTGGGTACGCGGTCGACTTCGTCAGTCCCGAGGGTGGCGCCATTCCGCTGGAAATGATCGTCACGTCGGATGAGTTATTAAAAAGGCATCTTTATGACAGTGATTTCATGTGGGCACTGGCCCATACCAAGCCTGTCTCCGAGGTCAGGGCAGACGAGTATGCGGGCATGGCGTTCGTCGGCGGCGGCGCGGCCATCGTCGGCATCCCGGAAAACAAGCCGCTCCAGGACATCGCCTTGCGTATTTACGAACAACAAGGCGGGGTGATCGCGGCAATCTGCCATGGCACCGAGGGCATCAAGAACCTGAAGCTCAGTGACGGTACTTTCCTGATCCAGGGCAAGGTGCTCACCTCCTTCCCCGATGCGTATCTCAACAAGGAATCGCCGGTATACAAGGCCTATCCCTTTTCGGCAGAAGCCAGCATCAAGCGCCATGGCGGCATCTTCAGGCACGGCGCCAACGGCAAGAGTCACGTCGAGGTCGATGGCCGGCTGGTGACAGGCATGAGCTGGGAGTCGTCCGTCGGCGTGGCGGAATCCATGATCCGCCTGTTCCAGCAGTAGATTTATGGAGCGCGGCGCATTTCCGCGACAAAATCGTAATGATCGCTGCGGCAATACGAATGCGTCAGTTCCACCGCTTCGCCCGAATCCAGGTAGGCGATGCGCGTGATGAACAGCACGGCCTGGCCATCGGGGATGCCCAGCTGCTTGGCGAGTACGTCCGTCGCATTCATGGCACGGATGTGCTGCAAGGCGCGCACGGGGGCCTTCTTGATACTGTTCAAGTATTCGTACAGCGAATCGCCCACGGCGCCCGGATCCGGCACCACGCTGAAGGGCAGCACGCTCACTTCATACGCCATCACCACGTCGTCGGCCAGGCGCAAGCGCTCCAGGCGCGCCACTTTCGTATTCTGCGCCAGGCCCAGGCTCAGCTGTTCATCGCTGCTGGCGATGACGACTTCACGCTTGAGCCAGCGCGAGCCGGGACGATAGCCGCGCTGCTGCAGTTGCTCGGAAAAGCTCGACAGGTTCGATAACGGCTGCTCGATGCGCGGGGCAATATAGTTGCCCGAACCACGGCGGCGCACGACGAGGCCTTGCTCGACGAGCTGGTCGATGGCCTTGCGGGCAGTCACGCGCGATACGTCAAGCAGTTCGGACAGGGTACGTTCAGAGGGCAGGGCCTGGTCTACCTGGTAGCGGCCGTTGCGTACGTCATCGCTCAGCTTGCGGGCGATCTGCATATATAAAGGCGAATTGTCATTTAAATCGACCTTGAGTTCTACGCTGGTCTGGCTCATACAGTTCTCCTTGTCCTCCTAGTGTAATAGCGATGGCGCTTGCGCGTAGCCCGTCCACCCATGAATAAATGGAAAATGACCATAAATAACGGTTATACACTTAAAAAAACAATGTTTTACCGTAGGTATAGCTTTGCATTATAGATAAATAAGCAATTTTCATTAGCGTAGCAAACCATCCCACCCTATGCTGGCAAGGCGTCCATCCACCATGACATAGGGAAAGCATGATCAACAAAATGACGGGATTGCTGGGCTTGCTGCTGCTGGGTACGACCTGGACGGCGCTGGCCGCCCCGCTTGGCAACAGCACCAGCACGATGCGACAAGACGGGCAGCAGCGTGCGCTCGATGCAGCGCTGTCGGCCATCGTCGATGACCCGGCCCACCCGCTGGCCAGCCTGTCCGTGCTGGCCATTCGCCACGGCAAGGTATCGTATCAGCAACAATTTGGCTACCGGCACATCGGCGCTACGCCAGCGGACAGCTTGCCCGTGACGCCGGCCACCCTGTTTCGCATCGCCTCCGTATCGAAGATGATGACCGCGCTGGGCCTGATGCGGCTGGTCGAGCAGGGCAAGCTGAGCCTGGACCAGGACGTGGGCATCTATTTGGGCTTTTCCCTTCGCAACCCGCATTTCCCCCAGCAAGCCGTGACCCTGCGCAGCTTGCTCAGCCACACGTCCTCGCTGCGCGACGCAGGCGGCTACTCATGGGGCCCCGAACGCAGGCTGCGTGACGTGTTTACGGCTGGCAACGACAGCATGTGGGACAAGCACACCGCGCCGTGCCGCTATTTTACGTATGCCAACTTGAACTGGGGCGTGATCGGCACCGTGATGGAAAAAGTCACGGGTGAACGCTTCGACCTGCTGATGCGGCGGCTGCTGCTCGATCCACTCGATGTGCGCGGCGGTTACTATCCGGCGGCATTTTCCACGGACGAGGTGGAGAATACGGCCACGCTGTACCGCAAGCGCACGCTGGAGACGGAAATATGGCAACCGCAAGGGCCGTGGATCGCCCAGGCCGATGATTTTTACAAGCGCCCACCTGCCGGCCTGGCCAACTATGTCATAGGCAGCAACGCCACCGTCTTCAGTCCCACGGGCGGCTTGCGCATCTCCGCTGCGGGACTGGGCACCGTCATGCAGATGCTGCTCGACGGTGGCCGCCATCAAGGCAAGCAACTGCTGCAGCCGACCAGCCTCGCGCTGATGTTTGGCCGCCAATGGCAGCTGGCGCCCGATGGCGACAATGGCAGCAATGGCGACAGCGAGCGGGGCCTGTACCGCGCCTGGGGCCTGGGCAACCAGCAATTCGATGCGGTGGAGGGGCAGGGCAACGGCCTGGTCGAGGGCGCCAGTTTCTCCGCCGTGGGACATCTGGGTGAGGCGTACGGCCTCGTCTCCGCCTTCGTGCTTGATTTCAAGAACAACAACGGCATGGTGGTCCTGGTGGGTGGCACGGGCAGCGACCCGGAACGCTATCCGGGCACCTATTCCGCCATGGGGCGCAGCGAGGAATTGATACTCACCACCTTATACCGTGGTGCGATCGACAAGCATGAATGATCTCACTGAAACAGTGCATTCCTGAAAGTTATGGCTGCACCATGATGTTTCATTGGCTCCCTGAACGGCCAGCCTCTAAGCTCTTCCCGAATGCTCCCGCACCATGGGAGCGCAACGCAGCGAGGCAACATGCAGCAACAAGTCATCATCATCGGCGGCGGCGTCGTCGGTCTGACATCGGCCTGGTGGCTGGCCGAGGCCGGCTACAAGGTCACTGTATTGGAACGCAATGAACAAGTGGCCATTGCCGCCAGCTACCGCAATGGCGGCCAGCTCAGCTATCGCTATGTGGCGCCCCTGGCCGACGCGGGCGTGCCCTTCAAAGCCCTGCAATGGCTGCTGCAGAAAGATGGTCCGCTGCGCTTCCGTCCCGAGGCCGACTGGCGCCAATGGCGCTGGATGGCCAGTTTCTTGCGCAATTGCAACGGCGCCAGCAATGCCCGCACGACGGCCAAGCTGCTGCAACTGGGAGAATTAAGCCGCACCGGCATGGCGCAGCTGGAATTGACGGTCCCGCCGGAAGCGTATGCCTGGCGCGATGCGGGCAAGCTCATCGTCTACCGTTCGCCCGCCATCTTCCAGCGGGCCGTGGCCCGGCCCGAATCGGAAGAGGCGCGCATTGTCTTGTCTCCCGCAGAAGCGGTACAGCGCGAACCGGCGCTGGCCGCCCTGCAGGGTGCCCTGGCGGGCGGCATCTTTACCGAAGGTGAAGCGGTGGCCGATTGCCACGCCTTTTGCCTGGCGCTGGAAGCGCGCTTGCTGCAGCACCCGAATTGTTCACTGCTATTAAAAGGCGAGGCGCGCCGCCTCGTCACGCACAAGGGCAAGATCACGGGTATCGACACCAGCCTGGGCCTGTTGCAGGCAGACCACTATGTGCTGGCGGCCGGCATCCAAAGCCGCGACCTGGCTGCCACGGCGGGCATTTACCTGCCCCTGTATCCGCTGAAAGGCTACAGCCTGACGGCCCCCATCCGTGCGCAAGACCAGGCGCCCGAGATCAGCATCACGGATTTCGAGCGCAAGGTGCTGTATGCGCGCATCGGTGGCGACCTGCGCGTGGCCGCCATGGTCGACATGGTGGGCGCCGACAACAGCATAGACTGGGGCCGCATCGCCGGCCTGACGCGCCTGGCGCGCGAAGCCATGCCGCACGGCGCCGATTACGAGCAGGCCACAGCCTGGGCCGGCCTGCGCCCTGCCACGCCGAACAGCGCACCGCTGGTGGGAGCCAGCAAATATGCGAACTTGTGGCTGAATGTGGGCCATGGCCCGCTGGGCTTTACCTTTGCCGCCGGCACGGCGCGCATCCTCGCCGATCTCATGGCCGGCAAGGCGCCACCGTTCGCGCTGGACTTCCTCAGCCCGAAAAAATAGCAGGCCAAGACGGCGCGCACGCGCCGCTGCCGATATGGCGGATAATTGCGGAACTTTCCTGATCCCTCTTTTCTGTTCCTTATTGCCAGCGCATGCCCACACCCTCGACATCTGCCGCCTGCCCCTGTGGCGGCGCCTCCTACGCCAGTTGCTGCGGCCCGTATATCGCGGGCGACGCCTTGCCGCCCACGGCCGAAGCCCTGATGCGCTCGCGCTACACGGCGTTTACCTTGCGCAATGAGCCATACCTGCGCGCCACCTGGCATGCCAGCACCCGCCCTGCCGACGCTTTATTTGCCGACGAAGAAAAAGTCCACTGGCTGGGACTTGAGGTAAAATCTGCTTTACGTTTACGTCAACGTAAAGCAGAATCAGCAGATCAAGCCGAAGAGATACACCGCGACAGCGTGGAATTCGTGGCCCGCTACAAGGTCAATGGCCGCGCGCACCGCCTGCATGAAGTGAGCCGCTTCGTGCGCGAAGCTGGTGACGGTGGCATGCGCTGGTTTTATCTCGACGGCAGTTTTCCCGAATAGCGCGACCCGAGAGACCGGGCGATCATAAAAAGGAACCGCAATGCCGCACATCGAAAGCAAACTCAATCCCCGCAGTGAAGATTTCAAGGCTAATGCCGCGGCCATGCAAGCCATCGTCGACGATTTACGCGACAAGGTCGAGAAAATCGCGGCCGGTGGCGGCGAGGCGGCGGCCGCCAAGCATCTGGCGCGCGGAAAACTGCTGCCGCGCGACCGCGTGCAGATGCTGCTCGATCCCGGCACGCCCTTCCTCGAGTTTTCCCAGATGGCCGCCTACGCCATGTACCAGGACGCCAAAGGCGTCGATGCGGCGCCTTCCGCCGGCATCATCACTGGCATTGGCCGCGTCTCGGGCCAGGAATGCGTCATCGTCTGCAACGACGCCACCGTCAAGGGCGGCACCTACTACCCGATGACGGTGAAAAAGCATTTGCGCGCCCAGGAAATCGCCGACCAGAATAACCTGCCTTGCATCTACCTGGTCGACTCGGGCGGCGCCAACCTGCCGAACCAGGACGACGTCTTCCCTGACCGCGACCATTTCGGCCGCATCTTCTACAACCAGGCGAACCTGTCGGCCAAGGGGATTCCGCAAATCGCCGTGGTGATGGGTTCTTGCACTGCTGGCGGCGCCTATGTGCCGGCCATGAGCGACGAATCGATCATCGTCAAGGAGCAGGGCACGATTTTCCTCGGCGGCCCGCCGCTGGTCAAAGCGGCCACCGGTGAAGTGGTGACGGCCGAAGACCTGGGCGGCGGCGACGTGCACACGCGCTTGTCCGGCGTGGTCGACCACCTGGCGCAAAACGATTTGCACGCGCTGTCGCTGGCGCGCACCATCGTCTCGAACCTGAACCGCACGAAGCCGCAGCAGATGGCGCTACGCGAGTCCGTCGAGCCGAAATACCCGACGCAGGAACTGTATGGCGTGATCCCCGTCGACACACGCAAGCCCTTCGATGTACGCGAAGTGATCGCGCGCATCGTCGACGGCAGCGATTTCGACGAATTCAAGGCGCGCTACGGCACCACCCTGATCTGCGGCTTTGCGCATATCTATGGCGTCAAGGTGGGCATCATCGCCAATAACGGCATCTTGTTCTCCGAATCGGCGCTGAAAGGCACGCATTTCATCGAATTGTGCTGCCAGCGCAAGATCCCGCTCGTCTTCCTGCAAAACATCACCGGCTTCATGGTAGGCCGCAAGTACGAAAACGAGGGCATCGCCCGCAATGGCGCCAAGATGGTGACCGCTGTGGCCACGGCCGCCGTGCCGAAATTCACTGTGATCATCGGCGGCAGCTTCGGCGCCGGAAATTACGGCATGTGCGGCCGCGCGTTTTCTCCCCGTTTCATGTGGATGTGGCCCAACGCGCGCATTTCCGTCATGGGCGGCGACCAGGCGGCTTCCGTGCTGGCGACCGTCAAGCGCGACGGCATCGAGGGCAAGGGCGGCGAATGGAGCGCGGACGAGGAAGCCGCCTTCAAGCAGCCGATCAAGGATCAATATGAACACCAGGGCCACCCCTACTATGCCACCGCGCGCCTGTGGGACGATGGCGTGATCGACCCGGCCGATACCCGCATGGTGCTGGGCCTGGGCCTGTCGGCTGCGCTCAACGCCGACATCCCGGACACGAAGTTCGGCGTGTTTCGTATGTAACCGGCATGTCAGGGAGAAGAGCATGGAATTTGAAACCTTAAAACTGGTCATCGAGGGCAATGTCGCCACCGTGACCCTGAACCGACCCGACGTGCGCAATGCCTTCAACGAGACGACGATCGCCGAACTGACGCGCGCCTTCGAAGGCCTGGGGCGCAGCGACATGGTGCGCGCCATCGTGCTGGCGGCCAATGGCGCGGCCTTTTGCGCCGGTGCGGACCTGAACTGGATGAAGAAGATGGCCGGCTACACGCATGCCGAAAACCAGGCCGACGCGCTGCAGCTGGCGCAGATGCTGCGCACGATTTACCTGTGTCCCAAGCCCGTCGTGGCGAAGATCCAGGGCGACTGTTATGCGGGCGGCATGGGCCTGGTCGCCGCATGCGATATCATTCTGGTTGCGGAAGACGTGCATTTCTGCCTGAGCGAAGTGCGGCTGGGACTGATCCCGGCCACTATTTCACCGTATGTCATCAAGGCCATGGGCGAAAACGCGGCACGCCGCTATTTCCTGACCGCGGAGCGATTCTCTGCGCAGGAAGCGCTGCGCATCGGCTTTGCCCACGAGGTAGTCGCTGGCGACGCGCTGGACGCGAGAACAGCCGAGGTGCTCAAAGCGCTGACGGGCAACAGCCCGCACGCCGTGGCGCAAGCGAAAACGCTGGTGCGCGAGATCGTTGGCCAGCCGGTCGATGACGCACTGCTGGCGGACACCGCCGAGCGCATCGCGCAGATCCGCGCCTCGGAGCAGGGACGCGAAGGCGTGCAATCGTTCCTCGACAAGCGCAAGCCGAGTTGGCTCATGGGCTAGCGCATGGACTAAGAAAATCATTGGAGCAGTTTTGAAAGCAGAAAAACAATCGGGCTGGGTCGAACGCAGTCTGCGCAGCGTGTGGCATCCGTGCACGCAAATGCAGCATCACGAGACGGTTCCGCTCATCCCCGTCAGCCACGGCCGCGGCGCCTGGCTGTATGACCACGAAGGCCGACGCTACCTGGATGCCATCAGCTCCTGGTGGGTGAACCTGTTCGGCCATGCGAACCCGCGCATCAATGCGGAACTGAAGGATCAGCTGGACCGCCTGGAGCACGCAATGCTGGCCGGTTTTACGCATGAACCGGTGGTCGAACTGTCGGAAAAGCTGTCGGCATTGACCAACGGCGTGCTCGGTCACAGTTTTTACGCGTCCGACGGCGCCTCGGCCGTGGAAATCGCCCTGAAAATGAGCTTTCACGCGTGGCGCAACAGCGGCAAAAGTGACAAACAGGAATTCGTCTGCCTGAAAGGCAGCTACCACGGCGAAACCATCGGCGCGCTGGCCGTCACCGACGTCGCCCTGTTCAAGGATGCCTACGGCCCTCTGTTACGCGCCTCGCAGACGGTGATGTCGCCTGACTTCCGCCAGGCGGCAGAGGGAGAGTCCGCCGAGGATGTGGCGCACCGCGCCGCCGCCGACGTGGAACGACTGTTCCAGGAAAAAGCCGACAAGATCGCCGCCATCATCATCGAACCGCTGGTGCAGTGCGCCACCGGCATGGCCATGCACGACCCGCTGTACCTGTCGCTGGTGCGCGCCCTGTGCGACCGCTACCAGGTGCATCTGATCCTCGATGAAATTGCCGTCGGCTGCGGCCGCACGGGCACCTTCTTTGCCTGCGAACAGGCCGGCATCTGGCCCGACTTCGTCTGCCTGTCGAAAGGCATCAGCGGCGGCTACCTGCCGCTATCGCTGGTGATGACGCGCGAAGATATCTATCAAGCCTTCTACAGCACCGATGTGCGTCGCGGCTTTTTGCATTCGCACTCGTACACTGGCAACCCGCTGGCCTGCCGCGCGGCGCTGGCGACCCTGTCGATTTTCGAGGAAGACGATGTGCTGGTGGCCAACCGGGTGCGCGCCGAAAAAATCACGCGCGCCCTGGCGCCGCTGGCGCAGCATGAAAAAGCGCACAATTTCCGCCAGCAGGGCATGATCTGGGCCTTTGACGCCGTCGATGCGGCGCCCGATTTTTCGCGCCGCTTCTTCAGCACGGCGCTGGAACACGAACTGCTGATGCGCCCCATCGGCTCCACCGTCTACCTGATGCCGCCCTACATCCTCGACGACGACGAGATCGCGGGCCTGGGCCAGCAAACCCTGGCCGTTTTCAATCATGTGATCGGGGCCTGAGATGGAACTGATCGCGCGATTACAACAGCAACTGCAAGGACTGGAAGAGCGTAGCCTGATCCGCCGCCGCCGCACCGTCGACACGCCATGCGCGCCGCGCCTGACGGTGGACGGGCGTGACATACTGGCCTTTTGCAGCAATGACTACCTGGGCCTGGCCTCGCATCCGCGCATCGTGGAAGCGCTCAAAGAGGGCGCCGACCTGTATGGCGCCGGCAGCGGCGCTTCGCACCTGATCAGCGGCCACAGCCGCGCCCACGCACAGCTGGAAGAGCGCCTGGCCGCTTTTGTCGGCGCCAACCTGGAACAGGCGCGCGCGCTGTATTTTTGCACCGGCTACATGGCCAACCTGGCCGTGCTCACAGCCCTGGCGGTGGGCGACGCGGAGACCGAGATCTTCTCGGAAGCACTGAACCATGCCTCGCTGATCGACGGCACGCGCCTGGCGCGTGTGAAAACGCGCGTGTATCCGCACGCCGACCTCGATGCCTTGGCGGCCCTGCTGGCGGCCAGCACGGCAACAACCAGGATCGTCGTCACCGACAGCGTCTTCAGCATGGATGGCGACCTGGCGCCGCTGCCCGCGCTGCTGGCCCTGTGCGAGCAATATGGCGCCTGGCTGGTGGTCGACGATGCACACGGCTTCGGCGCGCTGGGCGAGAATGGCCGTGGCGCACTGGAACACTTCGACCTGCATTCGCCATACCTCGTGTATGTAGGCACCTTGGGCAAATCGGCTGGCGTGGGCGGCGCCTTTGTTTGCGCGCATGAGGCAGTGATCGACACGCTGATCCAGAAGGCGCGTCCGTACATCTTCACCACGGCGGCGGCGCCCGCGCTCGCGCATGCGCTGCTGGCCAGCCTGGACATCATCGCCGGCGACGAAGGCCGGCAGCGCCGCACCCACCTGGCAGCGCTGGTGGCGCAATGGAACGACGGCCTGCGGCTGCAGCGCTGGCAAGCCTTGCCGTCATCGAGCGCCATCCAGCCCGTCATCATCGGCGAGAACGCAGAAATGATGGCTATCGCCGCCCAACTGTACCAGCAAGGCCTGTGGGTCGGCGCCATCCGCCCACCCACCGTCCCTGTCGGCACGGCGCGCCTGCGCGTAACCCTGTCGGCCGGCCACACGGCGCAGGAAGTGGCGCAATTGATCAACGCAGTCAACACCCTGGAAAGGACACGCCATGAGCCTTGATGACCCCATCGTGGCCGAAGTGCTGGCGGACCTGGCACCGGCCGTGCAACCGGCACCGGCCACTGCCGGCCTGCCATCGCGCTTTGCCTGTTTCGTCACCGGCACCGATACGGAGATCGGCAAGACCTTGACCTCGTCGGCCCTGCTGCACGCGCTTGTCGCGCGCGGTGTGCGCGCCTGCGGCATGAAACCCGTGGCCGCTGGCGCCGAGATGCGCGACGGCGAACTGCATAATGAAGACGCCGACAGCCTGATCGCCGCCGGCAACGTCACCATGCTGCGCAGCCTGACCACGCCCTACATGCTGAAAGAAGCGGCGGCACCGCACATCGCCGCCGCCCTCGAAGGCGTGAGCATCGAATCGGTGCCCATCCTGGCCGCCTACCTGGAAATCGCCGCCGCCTCGGACGCCGTGGTGGTCGAAGGCGTGGGCGGATTCCGCGTGCCGCTGTCGCCCGGTTTCGATTCAGCCGACCTGGCGCAGCAGCTCGACCTGCCGGTGATCCTGGTGGTGGGCATGCGTCTGGGCTGCATCAGCCAGGCCTTGCTGACGGTGGAAGCCATCGAAGCGCGCGGCCTGACGGTAATCGGCTGGGTCGCCAACACCCTGGAAGTGGAAATGCGCTTCCTCGAAGAAAATATCGAAGCGCTGATCGAGCGCATCCCGGCGCCGCTGCTGGGCAGGGTGCCGCGCCTGGCGCAACCCGGCGCGGAAGCGGCGGCGGCCTATCTCGATTTCACCGGCTTGCCCAACTGGCCGGCGCAGCATCCAAACACTTAATGTAGCTAAAAAATAGAAACGAAGGAATCACATGTCTCACGTCCAAGAAGCAGCAAAAACCGTCGAACTGCACCGCCCTGCGGCGCGCATCACCGTGCCGGAAGCGGCCACCTGGCCCGTCGCCGATGTGCTGGCCCTGTTCGACCTGCCATTCAATGAGCTGATGTTCAAGGCCCAGCAAACGCACCGCATCAACTTCCCCGATGGCGACGTGGAGCTGGCGACCTTGTTGTCGATCAAGACGGGTGGCTGCGAAGAAGACTGCGGCTACTGCCCGCAGGCGGCCCGCTACGACACGGGCGTGGAAGCGAAGAAGATCCTCGACATCGATACGGTGCTCGACGCGGCCCGCCAGGCCAAAGCCAACGGCGCCACGCGCTTCTGCATGGGCGCCGCCTGGCGCAGCCCGAAAGAGCGCGACATGGAAAAAGTCGAAGAGATGGTCACCAAGGTCAAGGCGCTGGGCCTGGAAACCTGCGCTACTTTGGGCATGCTGGAAGAGGGACAGGCGGACCGCCTGAAGAACGCCGGCCTCGACTTCTACAACCATAACCTCGATACGGCGCCCGAGTTTTACGACAACGTCATCTCCACGCGCGAATACCAGGACCGCCTGGACACCCTGGGCCGCGTGCGCGAAGCCGGCTTGAAAGTATGCTGCGGCGGCATCGTCGGCATGGGCGAGACGCGCTTGCAGCGCGCGGGCCTGATCGCCCAGCTGGCCAATTTGAATCCCTACCCGGAATCGGTGCCCGTCAACCACCTGGTGCAGGTGGAAGGCACACCTTTGTATGGCCTGGAAGCGCTGGACCCGTTCGAATTCGTGCGCACGATCGCTGTCGCCCGCATCACCATGCCGAAGGCGCGCGTGCGTTTGTCGGCGGGCCGGCGCCAGATGGGCGAAGCCGTGCAAGCCATGTGCTTCCTGGCTGGCGCCAATTCCATCTTCTACGGCGACAAGCTGCTCACCACCGACAACCCGGAAGCGGAAGACGACCGCACCCTGTTGAACAAACTGGGCCTGCAGACGCGCGGCGCCATGCTGGACTCGGTGCAGAAAGAGAAGTGCGGCTGCTGATGACAGCCTTGTCGGGTTAGGCCGTGCCGGCTAACCCGACCTACGAATGCCGCCTCACCAATGCGTAGGTCGGCTTAGCGCAAAGCGCGTAAGCCGACACGCCAGCACACAACGTCCATGACAAGAGACAGCTGCCCCTTTTTGAGAGAATAGAGAGAGACCATGTTCACTAAAATCCTGATCGCCAACCGCGGCGAAATCGCTTGCCGAGTCGCCGCTACCGCACGCCGCATGGGCATCCAGACTGTCGCCGTGTATTCCGAGGCGGACGCCAACGCCAAGCACGTCGCCGTGTGCGACGAAGCCGTCTTGATCGGCCCCGCGCCGGCCAAGGAAAGCTATCTGTGCGGCGACAAGATCATCGCTGTAGCGCTGGCGACAGGTGCGCAGGCGATCCACCCCGGCTACGGCTTTTTGTCCGAAAACGCGGATTTCGCCGACGCCTGCCATGCAGCGGGCCTGGTCTTCATCGGCCCGCCGGCGTCCGCCATGCGCGCCATGGGCTCCAAGTCGGCCGCCAAGTCGCTGATGGAAAAAGCCAACGTGCCGCTGGTGCCCGGCTACCACGGCGACGAACAGGATGCGGACTTCCTGCATGGGCAGGCCGACAAGATCGGCTATCCCGTGCTGCTGAAGGCGTCTGCTGGCGGCGGCGGCAAGGGCATGCGCGTCATCGAACACTCCGCCGACTTCAAGGCGGCGCTGGCCTCGTGCAAGCGCGAAGCGATCAGCTCTTTCGGCGACGACAAGGTGCTGGCAGAGAAATACCTGTCGCGCCCGCGGCATATCGAAATCCAGGTGTTCGCCGATACCCTGGGCAACTGCATCTACCTGTTCGAGCGCGATTGCTCGGTGCAGCGCCGTCATCAAAAGGTGCTGGAGGAAGCGCCTGCGCCCGGCATGCCGGTTGAACGCCGCGCGGCCATGGGCGAAGCGGCCGTCGCCGCCGCCAAGGCCGTCGGGTACGTCGGCGCGGGCACGGTGGAATTCATCGCCAACCAGGATGGCTCGTTTTACTTCATGGAGATGAACACGCGCTTGCAAGTAGAGCACCCGGTGACGGAAATGATCACCGGCACGGATCTGGTGGAATGGCAGTTGCGCGTCGCCTTTGGCGAGCCGCTGCCGAAAAAACAGAGCGAATTGACAATCCACGGCCACGCCATCGAGGCGCGCATCTATGCGGAAAATCCGGAAAAGGGCTTCCTGCCATCGATCGGCACGCTGCGCCACATGCAGTCGCCGCAAGCCGTGACGTTCGAGCTGGGTGGAACGCTGGTTCCGGCCGCCGTGCGCATCGATTCGGGCGTGCGCGAGGGAGATGCAATTTCGCCGTTCTACGACCCGATGATCGCCAAGCTGATCGTCTGGGGCGCGGACCGCCGCGAAGCGCTGGCGCGCATGGCGCAGGCGCTGGCCGAATACCAGATCGTGGGCCTGGCCAGCAATATCGCCTTTTTGAAGCGCCTGGTCGAAGGCCAGGCATTTGCCAGCGCCGACCTCGATACGGGTTTGATCGAGCGCAATCAAGACGCCCTGTTCCCCGCCCTGCAGCCGGCGCCCGACACGGCCCTGGCACTGGCGTCCGTCGCCCTGCTGCTGGAAGAGAAGGCGGCTGCCGAAACGCAATCGGCCAATCGCGCCGACCCGTGGGGCAATGCCCTGGGCTGGCGTTTGAACAGCACCCTCGGACGCAGCCTGGCGTTCGCCGATGAATTCGCGCTGGCTGGCGACAGCAAGGCCTATGCCGCGCGCATCGCCTACAAGACGGATGGCTGGCTGTTCAACGGCCAGCCCCTCACCCTGACGGCGCACAAAGGCAACGAGCTGCACATCAAGCTGGGCGAGCGTGCCGTGCACGGTACCGTGCTGCGCGACGGGGAGCAGTTCCACGTGTTCAGCAGCGGCTTGCACACCACACTGCACTACAGCGACCCGATGGCGCATGCGGGCGAAGTGGAAGCGGAAGGCGGACGCCTGACGGCGCCGATGCCGGGCAAAGTTGTCGCCGTGCTGGTGAACAAAGGGCAGGACGTCAAGAAAGGCGAGCCTTTGGTCATCATGGAAGCGATGAAGATGGAGCACACGATCGCTGCGCCGCACGACGGCCTGGTGGAAGACGTGCTGTACGCGGTCGGCGACCAGGTAGCCGATGGCGCGCCGCTGCTGGCTTTCAAGGCCGCCGCATAGAGGCGGCCACGATGCGCATCCTTTTACAGCGCGCGGACGGCAAGGAAGCGGCGTGGGTCGCCGATTTCAAGGACTTGCTGCCCGAGGCCGAAATCCATTTCTGGCGCGAAGGCGACACGTTCGCGCCATGCGACTACGCCGTGGTGTGGCAGCCGCCAGCGGCCATGCTGCCGGCATTGCGGGAAGTCAAAGCCATCTTCAACACGGGCGCGGGCGTCGACGCGCTCCTGAAATTTGGCGAGGCGCTGCCCGCCCACGTGCCGCTGGTGCGCCTGGACGACGCGGGCATGGGCGTGCAGATGGCCGAATATGTGAGCCACGCCATGCTGCGCCACTTCCGCCGCTTCGACGATTACGAAGCCCAGGGCCGCGCGGGCATCTGGCAGCCGCTGCCCCCGTTTGACAAGGCGGATTTCCCGGTCGGCGTACTGGGCATGGGCGTGCTGGGCACCCGCGTGCTGCAAGCGCTGGCGCAGTTCGAATTCCCGCTGCGGGGATGGAGCCGTAACCGCAAGCACATCGATGGCGTGCAGTGCTTTGCGGGCGAGGAAGGCCTTGATGCATTTTTGCGCGGCACGCGCGTGCTGGTGTGCATGCTGCCACTCACGCCGGAGACGCACAACCTGCTCGACCGTGCGCGCCTGTCGATGCTGCTGCCTGGCGCCTACGTCATCAACGTGGCGCGCGGCGCGCATCTCGCCGAACCGGACTTATTGACCCTGATCCGCTCCGGGCATATCGCCGGGGCGACCCTGGACGTGTTCCGCAACGAGCCGCTGCCGCAGCAGCACCCGTTCTGGCTGGAACCGCGCATCACCATCACGCCGCATATTTCGGCCGCCACCCTGCGCCGCGAAAGCGTGGCGCAAATCGCCGCCAAGATGCGCCGCCTGCACGCCGGAGACTCTGTCGCCGGCATCGTCAACCGTTTGCAAGGATATTGAGATGAGCAATCAACCGAATTTGCCGAAACAGGTCAAGATCGTCGAAGTGGGCCCGCGCGACGGCCTGCAAAACGAAAAGGAAACCATCAGTGCCGCCGTCAAGATCGAGCTGGTCGACCGCCTGACCCTGGCGGGCTTCGCCAATATCGAGGCGGCGTCGTTCGTCTCGCCGAAATGGGTGCCGCAGATGGCCACCAGCGCCGAAGTGATGGAAAAAATCGCGCGCCGCCCAAGCACGATTTATTCGGCGCTGACGCCGAACATGCAGGGTTTCGATGCAGCGCTGGCGGCGAAGGCCGATGAAGTGGTGATCTTCGGCTCGGCCTCCGAGGCGTTCTCGCAAAAGAACATCAACTGCTCGATCGCCGAATCGATCGCCCGCTTCGAAGGCGTGGCGAAGGCGGCCAAGGAACACGGCTTGCGCCTGCGCGGCAGCATCAGCTGCGCCTTTGGCTGCCCCTACCAGGGCGACGTGCCGCTCGACGCCGTGGCCGACGTGGTGGGACGCATGCGCGACCTCGGCTGCGACGAGATCGATATCGCCGACACCATCGGCGTGGCCACGCCGCGCAAAACGCAGGCGGTGATGGAACGCGCCATTGCGGCTTTCCACGTGGGCGGCCTGTCCGGCCACTTCCACGACACCTATGGCCAGGCGCTGGCGAATATTTACGCCAGCCTGGAAACGGGCATTGCGATTTATCATTCGTCCGTCTCCGGCCTGGGCGGCTGCCCCTACGCCAAGGGCGCCACCGGCAACGTAGCGACCGAAGACGTGCTGTACATGATGCAGGGACTGGGTATCGCCACCGGCATCGACCTGGACCTGGTGGTGGACGCGGGGCAGTTCATCTCGCAGCAGCTGGGGCGCAAGGGTTCCAGCCGCGCGGGCAACGCCATTGCGGCGAAACGGGCAGGCTGAGGCGTAGGTCGGATTAGCGTGGCGACGCCACGCGTAATCCGACAACAGTGTTTGCCATGACCCTGGTGGTGTCGGATTACGCGCTTGCGCGCTAATCCGACCTACCCGACCGGCGTGAACCGTACAGACGAAAAAAAAACCCAAGAGCCTAAACTCTTGGGTTTTTTTCTACAAATTTGGTCGGAGTACAAGGATTCGAACCTTGGACCCCCTGGTCCCAAACCAGGTGCGCTACCGGGCTGCGCCACACTCCGAAGACCAAGATAATACAGGCCGTATCGACTTCGGTCAAGGGTCAGGTGAAACTCTGTGTAAATTATTTACGCGCAACACAGGAAGCCCTGTATTTTTCAAAACGATTGAAGTATGCGACACTAAGTTTGCAAGTTTTCCCGATCAGACATGAAGGCGACGACGGCAATGGAGTTCAGGATAGAAAGCAGCGACGGCGGCCGGACCATGCCTAAGGGCCGCGGCATCGTGCTGGGCATAGCCGTGTCCTTGCTGCTGCATGGCGCCTTGATCTATCTGTGGCGCCATGTGCAACCACCCATCCGGCCGGAAACGGCCCCGCGCGTGGAATCGATTGCCGTCTGGATACGCCCGCTTGCCGCCAGGCCTCCACCGCCCGTCGAAGTCGTCAAGCCGAAGCGGGAAGCAAAACCCCTCAGCAAGCCGAAACTTGCCACTACGCGGGAAACGCCAGCGGCGGCCACCGCGCCGGCGGCCAGCCCGCAAGCCATCACGGTCGTCCCGGCATCACCGGCCACGCCGGCAGCCAGTGCCGATACCTTGACGCAAGAAACACCGAAATTCGACATGGACGCGGCCAAACGCACGGCGCGCAAGATGGCCGGCGAGCGCGATCCCTCCAAGGTGGGCACGGCCGTGGGGCAAATCCCCGACAAGCCGCTGCAAACGGAAACCCAGCTGGCACGCGACATCGCACAAGGCAAGCGCGGCGATTGCCGCACCGCCTATTCAGGTGCTGGCTTGCTGGCGCCCGTGCTGATGTTGCTCGACAAGAAGGATAGCGGCTGCAAGTGGTAGTTACTTAACAATCATCACCGGGCATGCAGAGAGCAGCCTATTCCTGCCCCTTCAACTGCAGCGCCCGCTCATACAGGGCGTTTTTCTTGCGCCCCGTGATCTGCGCCGTCAAATTCGCCGCCTGCTTGACGCTGCATTCGGCCAGCAGGATGTTCAGGATGCGCTCCGCTTCCACGTCTTCCGCGTCCTGCGCTTCCGTGGCGCCTTCCAGCAGGACGACAAATTCTCCCTTTTCGCGGTGCGCGTCGGCGCGGATCCAGCTTTCCGCCTCGGACAGGGGACAGCGGTGGATTTCCTCGAACATTTTCGTCAGCTCGCGCGCAAACACCACCTGGCGCGTGGGCTCGAACGCTTCCACCAGGGCCGTGGCGCAATCGAGGATGCGGTGCGGCGCTTCATAGAAGACCATCGTCGCCGTCACGCCGCGCAGGCTGTGCAGCATGTTTTCGCGCTGCTTGGCCTTGGCTGGCAGGAAGCCGACGAAGTAAAACTGGTCATTCAACAGACCGCTGGCGGAAATGGCGGTGATCGCCGCCGACGGGCCGGGCAGGGGCAGCACGCGCAAGCCGGCCGCGCGCACGGCGTCGACAATGCGCGCGCCGGGGTCGGAAACGGCGGGTGTACCCGCGTCGGAAACGAGGGCGATGCGCTCGCCGGCCTGCAGGCGTGCAATCAGGGTTTGCGCCACTTCGCGCTCATTATGTTGATGCGCAGCAATTAATGGCTTGTTCAGGCCAAAGCGCGTCAGCAGGTGCGCCGTGTTGCGCGTATCTTCACAGGCGACGGCGTCTGCAAGGCTCAGCAAGTGCAGCGCGCGCAGGCTGATATCGGTCACATTGCCGATCGGCGTGGCCACTATATACAATGTTGCGATAGGATAGACCTGGTGCGCCGCCTCTGTCATGATGGGCAGGCTGGCGATGGAACTGATTTCTTGTACGGTCATTTTGGAGGTTAAATGCTTGCTAATAGTGTGAAGTTACTGCTTGTTTGTGCCGCGACCGGCATGCTGAGCGCTTGCAGCACGCCTTGCGACGCGCCCGGGCAATTGTGCGCGCCTATTGAATCTAACACAAGGGCGCTGCCGCCACCGAAGCCGCTGCCACCACCCGTGCCACCCAAGCCGCCCGCGCCCGAACCGGTGACGTTTGCCGTGGCCGTGCCCGATATTACCGCGTACGACGGCAATGGCGCGCCGCTGGCGCCCATTGCCACCAAGCCGGCGACCGGCACGCCGCAGGACATGCCGGCCGCCACGGCGCCGGCGCCGGCCGACGGCCAGGTCCACCACATCGGCCTGCTGCTGCCGCTGCGCTCGGCTTCCCTGGGCCCGGCCGCCGAATTGCTGCGCGCCGGCTTCATGGCCGCGTATGAACGCGACCGCAGCGGCTTCGAAGTGACGGTGATCGACACGGGCGATGGCAGCAGCGACGTCCTGAACAAGTTTGCGCAAGCACAAGAGGAACAGGACATCGTCGTGGGTCCCCTGTCGCGCTCGGCCGTCACGGCCGTGGCGAATAGCGACCTGGTGCGCAAGCCGACGATCGCCCTGAACCACCCCGACAACCGCGGCGAGGCGCGCCTGCCTGCCAAGCTGCTGGTGATGGGCCTGTCGATCGAAGCGGAAGCGCGCCAGGTCGCCGCCTGGGCCGCCAGCGAACAGCCGCGTGCCAGCGCGCTGATCCTGTCCGCCGGTTCGCCCTCGCAGCGCCGCATCAGCGCCGCCTTCAAGCAGGAATGGCTGCGCCAGGGCGGCAAGATCGAGGCGATGGACTTGACGGCCACGAATGGCTACCTGAGCGATGCGGAACTGGTGCAGCTGCGCGCGCGCCTGGCCGCGACGCCCCCAGGCCTGCTGTTTGCCGCACTCGACGCCGACCAGGCACGCCAGCTGCGCGTGGCCATCGGCAGCGATCTGCCCCTGTATGGCACCTCGTCATTGAATCCCGGCGCAGGACGCGGCGCCAGCGGCCCTGAACTCGACGGTGCGCGCCTGCTGGACTTGCCTTGGCAAGTGCAGCGCGACCATCCGCAAGTAATGGTGTATCCACAGCCCGAGCAGCCTGCCGAACGCCGCCTGACGGCCGACATGGAACGCCTGTACGCGCTGGGCATCGATGCCTTCCGCGTGGCGCGCGAAGTGGCGCTGCGGCCGAACACGCCATTTACCCTCGATGGCGTGACGGGCCGCCTGGCCGTGCGCTTTGAGAACGATCAAAGCGTGTTCGAACGCACGGAACAGGCCGCCAGCTACCAGCAGGGCGTGTTGGGCACCTGGCCGCCGGCCGCGCCTGTCGCCGTGCCGCCAGCCCAATAAGGATGCGCCATGCCACCCCTGCCGTTCCAGAACAAACAGGCACGGGGACGGCAAGGGGAAGACGATGCGCTCGCGTATCTGCTGCTGCAAGGCTTGGTGCTGTTGGAACGCAACTATCTGTGCAAGGGTGGCGAGCTGGACCTGATCATGCGCGATGGCCCATCAGTCGTCTTCGTGGAAGTGCGGCTACGCAGCAGTGCAGCCTTCGGCGGCGCCCTGGCCAGCATCACGCCAGCCAAGCAGCGGCGCATGGTGTACGCGGCACAAACCTGGCTACAAGGACAAAAGACACTGCCGCCTTGCCGCTTCGACGCGCTGGCCATCGATGGCGGGCGCATCAGCTGGCTGAAAAACATCCTCGATATGTAAGCATTTTTAACAGTGCTTGTCCGCCATGCCGCGCGCCTGCACTATAATCGGCAGACTATGAATAATCAACGCATCCTCTCGCACTTCCACGAAAGTGCCGAACTCAAGATCCAGGCCGCCACCGTACTGGCGCAACCCATTGCGCAGGCGATCGACCTGATGTTTTATGCATTGTCAAACGGCAACAAAATCCTGGCCTGCGGCAACGGCGGTTCCGCCGCCGACTGCCAGCATTTCGCGGCCGAGCTGGTGGGACGCTTCGAACGCGAGCGCTTTCCGCTGCCGGCCCTGGCGCTGACGACGGATACGTCGATCCTGACGGCCGTGGCCAACGACTACAGCTACCGCGAGATTTTCTCGAAGCAGGTGCAGGCCTTCGGCCAGGCCGGCGACATCCTGCTGGCCATCTCCACATCGGGCAATTCGGCCAACGTAATGGCGGCCGTGGAAGCAGCGCTCGAGCGCGAAATGCGCGTCGTGGCGCTGACGGGCAAGGACGGCGGCGCCATCGGCAAGATGCTGACGGATGCCGACGTGCATATCTGCGTACCGGCCGAGCGCACGGCGCGCATCCAGGAAGTCCATCTGACCACCATACATTGCATCTGCGACGGCATCGACGTCGCGCTATTCGGAGGAGACGTGAATGACTAAATTCGGTACTGGCCCAGGCTGGAAACGCGTACAACGCCCGCTGGCCACCGCACTCCTGTGCGGCGCCATGCTCACCTCGCTCACCGGCTGCATCGAACTGATGGTCGGCGGCGCCGTGATGGGCGGCGTTGCCGCGGCAGACCGCCGCACCCTGGGCGCCCAAACCGAAGACAAGTCGATCGCCGTCAAAGGCGAGTCGCGCATCCCTTCCATCGTCGGCGATGCCGGCCATGTGAATGTCACCAGCTTCAACCGCCGCGTCCTGCTGACGGGCGAAGTGCGCGATGACGCGATGAAAAATGCCGTCGAGCGCGAAGTGCGCAATATCGAGGGCGTGGAATCGGTGGCCAATGAACTGATCATCGCCGGCCCGGCCAGCTACACCTCGCGCTCGAACGACGCGCTGATCACCACCAAGGTCAAGGCCAGCCTGGTCGACATGAAAACCATCTCGGCAGCCTCGTTCAAGGTCGTCACCGAGAATGGCACCGTCTTCCTGATGGGCCGCGTTACCCAGCGCGAAGGCACGGTCGCGGCCGACGTGGCGCGCGGCGTGGGCGGCGTGCAGAAAGTGGTCAAGCTGTTCGACTACATTTCGGAAGCGGAGCTGAAGCAATTGCAGCCCGATCCGCCGCAGCAGCGCACGACGGGCAGCGTCGGCGACAGGGCCCAGCAGTAAGCCTGTACGTCGTTTGACCTACGGCTTTGATGCAGCGATACGGCTATAATTGCTGCATAGCCGCGCTTTTCAAGTGAACTTATTTCAACTTCGCCATGTCAACTTCGCCCTCCGCAAGCAAGTCCTGGATCAAGCCAGCCCTGATCGCCGTCTTCGTGGCAGGCGTGGCGGCAGCCGGCTATCTGTCGCTGAATGACAAGCAGAGCGCGCCGGACGTGACCTTCCATGGCATCCACGGCGAAAAGATCACCTCGGCCAGCCTGCGCGGCAAGGTGGTGATGGTCAATTTCTGGGCCACCTCGTGCACCACTTGCGTGGCGGAGATGCCGGACATGGTCGACACCTACAACAAATACAAGGGGCAAGGCCTGGAATTCGTGGCCGTGGCCATGAAATACGATCCGGCCAACTACGTGCTGAACTTCGCCGAAACGCGCCAGCTGCCATTCAAGGTGGCGCTCGACGTGACGGGCGAGGCGGCCAAGGCCTATGGCGACGTGGCCCTCACGCCCACCACCTTCGTGCTCGACAAGCAGGGCAAGATCCTCAAGCGCTATGTGGGCAAGCCGGAAGTCGCCGAACTGCACAAGCTGCTGGAAACCGCCATCGCCGGCTAAGACCGCGCACAAACACGGTATAAAACCTTGTTGCCAACTGTTATCAACCTGTTATAACCTTCTCTTGCGTGATCCCATTCACCTTGTGAAGGCCAGCCGTGTCCCTAGCCGCTCAATCGCTTGACCCGCAACAACTCAAAACCTGGCTGCTTGCCGCCGGGAACAAGGACGCCACGGCGTTCCGCCAGCTATATAACTCCACCTCATCGAAACTGTTTGGCTTCGCGCTGCGTATATTGCATAAGCAAGAGCTCGCTGAAGAAGCCTTGCAAGAGGGTTTCGTCGCCATCTGGAACAACGCCGCCGCTTACCAGAGCCATCTGGCGGCGCCGATGACCTGGATGGCCACCATCGTGCGCAACAAGGCGTTCGATGTGCTGCGGCGCAGCGACGATACCGTGGAAATCGATGCCGAACAGTTTGATAGCGAAGTCATGAATGCACTCCGAGACCCCCAGGCCACGCCCATCGAATCACTGCAACTGAGCGGTGATGCGAAGGCGCTGGCGTTTTGCATGTCGGCCCTGGAAGGGGTGCACCGGCAGGTGGTCGCCCTGGCGTTCTATCATGACCTGTCGCACAGCGAAGTGGCGCAGCAGATGTCGCTGCCAATCGGCACCGTGAAGACCTGGATACGGCGCAGCCTGGAACGGCTGCGCACGTGCCTGGCAAAACGGGAGACATCATGAATATCCGCAGCAATGACGTGCTGCGCCAGAAACTGGCGTCCGAATACGTGCTGGGCACCCTGAAAGGGGGCGCGCGGCGGCGTTTCGAAGGCTGGCTGCACAACGACGCCGATTTGCGCAATATCACGGCCGAATGGCGGCAGCGTTTGGAACCGATGGCGGAATTTGCCACGCCCGTGGCGCCGCCCAAGCGCGTGTGGCAACAGATCGAGCAGCGCTTGCACCTGGCGCCGCAGGGCGGCTGGTCCTTGTTCCGCGATTCGCTGTCGTTCTGGCGTTCGCTGGGCATGGCCTCGAGCGCCATCGCCGCGCTGCTGGTCATCGTCGTGGCCACGCGCCTGCTGGACGCGCCGCAAATCAGCTATGTGGCCAGCCTGACGGACGAGAAAGCGCAAACGGCCCTGCTGCTGACAGCCGACAGCCGCCATGGCGCACTCGAGGTGCGCATGGTGGGCAACGCGCCCGTGCCTGCTGACCGCGACCTGGAACTGTGGGCCGTGCCGAAGAGCGGCAACCCCCGTTCACTGGGCTTGCTGGCCGACAAGGGCAACGTGAAACTGGCCCTGTCGCAGCGCGCCATCGGCAACGACGTGGCCTTGCTGGCCGTCACCCTGGAACCGAAAGGCGGCTCGCCAAATCCGAACGGACCGACGGGACCGGTTTTGTATAAGGGTAACTGGGTGAAAATTTAGTAACGCCTGACCAAGCCTACTGCAGTTGATTTGGCTTGCTTACCTTACTTTGGATACAGAATCATTTGCGTGCAGCGAAACAGGGCGATGGTCTTGCCCGTTTCCTTGCTTTTCACCACGGCATCCCACACTTGCGTGTTGCGGCCCTTGTGCTCGACTTTCGCCGTGCAGGTGAGCGTGCCTTCGCGGGCCGTACCCAGGTGGTTCGATTTCAACTCGATGGTGGTGAAGTTGCTGGCGCCCTCAGGCAGGTTGACGATGCAGCCATAGCCGGACGCCGTGTCGGCCAGGGTCACCACGCTGCCCGCGTGCAGATAGCCGTTCGGCGCCAGCAAATGGGGCAGCACGGGCAATTCCGCCGTCAGCTGGCCGTCGCCCACTGCCGTGATGACGATGCCCAGGTGGCCGGGCAGGCGGCCTGTGCCGCGTTCGTTCAACATTGCTACGGTGATGTCGGGATTGCTCATGCTGGTCCTTGTGCGGGTGAATCCGGGCAGCGGATCTGCCGGAAAATACTATGATGATAGCAACTTTCCCCGTATCGGTTTGACGGCCACTTATTTCCGGCTACGCCGCCGTTTCCACCACACCAAAGTCCCCGTCAGCAGGAACAGCAAGGGCATCAGGCCGAACACCGTCATGAAACTGCGCCCGGCCACGCCAAACGCCTGGCCCGAATGCAGGGGGAATTGCCAGCCCAGGAAAACGTCTCCGGCCGGCGCCCGCAAGGGATCGCGTATGCGCAGGGGCAAGCCGCTGCGCGCATCCAGGGTCAGGCGCGTGGCGCCGTCGCCGTGGGCGATTTCACCTGGCTGGCGCACGCGGATCTCGTAAGGCTGGTCCTTCTTGGCCGGCAGCACGATGCGCGACACGCGCGCCTGCGGATAGAGCAGCTGCGCGGCGGCCATGGCCTGGCCCGCATCGAGCAGGGCGCCATCCTGGGCCACATTTTTCAGTTTGGCCGTGTCCGGCACCGTCGATACCAGGCCCACCAGGGGCACGACCAGCTGCGGCAAATTGAAATAAATGCCGGAAAAGGCGATCACGGCCAGCACGGGCGCGGCAAAGAAGCCGGCCGCCTTGTGAAACGTATAGTTGAAGCGGGGCCAGGAGCCGCCATGCGACACCGTCAAGGCGCGCCGCATGGCCGTCCACTGCAATTTTGGCCACCACAGATAGATGCCGCTCAGCGCCATCAGCAGCAAGGCCACGCCGGAGATGCCGGTGACCGTCTTGCCCACGTCTCCCGACAATAAATAGCGGTGCAGATGAAACATGCCCGACATCAGCAGCGGGCGCGTGAGGCCGAAGCGGCCCCAGTCGCGCTCGCCTTTGACTCGCAAGGTGTAGGGGTCGACCATCACCTGGCGCACGATGGCCTGGCTGAAGGGGGACGGCTTGCCGGCTTGGCGGTACGAGGCCACATACACGTCGCGCCCATCGGCGGGCGGATTGAGCTGGCTCGGCGTACCGTAGGCGGGGTCGGCCGCGAGTCCGTCCACCACCGCTTGCAGCGTGCGCGGCGTGACCTCGAACACCTGGCCAGGCGCGGGCGCGCTCGCCTGCAGCAAATCCGGATTCAGATACGCATCGAGCTCCGGCATCCAGGCGATGGCGGACCCCGTCAAGCCCAGCAGGACGAACAGGGCGCCGAACCACAGGCCCGCATACCGGTGCAGCTTGGCTAACAACCACTTGATCGGGCGTTGCGACATGGAAACTCTGGGAAATTTTGGGCTGCGGAACGATAGCATGAAAGGCATGGAGTGAAAATCATTATCAGATGGCATTCTGTCGTGCCCACCCAGCGCAAATGACGCAACAAGCGCTGACGGGGGGCGATTTTCTTGCTACTATGCGCCCATGTCTTCCCGCCAGTCCACCCGCAAGCTTGCCCATCACGGTGCCGCCGCCCTCGCGCGCACGCCGTGGCAGCTGTGCGTGGCCCTGTTCAGTGCGCTTGCTCTCGTGTTCCTGCTGTCGACGGCCGCTTCGCACCTGCACAAGACGACTCTCGACGCGGAAGAGTGCGCGCTGTGCGCCACGGTCATCGACAAGGTGGCCGATATCGCCGTGCCGCCGGCCATCGCCGAGCCGCCCGCCCAGTTACTGCCCTACCGCCTGCTGGCCATCGCGCCCGCCATCCTGGCGCCCGCCGCCGCCCTCATCCTGCCGCCCGTGCGCGGCCCGCCTGCCGCCTCACTGTAGTTCCCACGCTGTTTTTCCTTTTTCAGGCTGCCCCTTGTCGCGCTTTCATGCGCGCCGGGCCGCCTGGCGTTGACTATTTTTGAGGTTTACCATGCAACACACACCACGCCTGAGCGCGCTGTCGCTCGCCCTTGCCAGTCTGTTCAGCCTATCCGCTCATGCCGCAGATGCCGTCCCTGCCGCAGATGCCAGCCCGGCTGATGCCGCTCAGCCAGAAATGCAAAAGGTCGAAGTCACCTCCGCCCACTTGCGAAGCGCGCGCATCGAGCTGTCGCCGAAAGTCGGCACCACCATCTACAGCATCGACAGCCACATGGTCGACATGCTGGGCCAGGGCGACAATACGCCATTCAATGAAGTACTGCTGCGCCTGCCGGGCGTATCGCAGGATTCGAAGGGTTCCGGCGCCCTGCATGTGCGCGACGACCATGCCAACGTGCAATACCGCATCAATGGCGTGCAATTGCCCGAAAGCATCAGCGGCTTCGGCCAGTCCATCGACACGCGTTTGATCGACAAGACGGATTTCATGACGGGCGCCTTGCCTGCCCAGTTCGGCCTGCGCACGGCGGGCATCGTCGATATTGAAACGAAGGAGGGCGGACTGACACCGGGCGGGCGCATCGGCATCATGGTCGGCAGCCACGACCATGTCGAGCCGAGTGCCGAATTTTTCGGCAGCGTCGGCAAGTTCAATTACTACCTGTCCGGCAGCTACCTGGGCAATTTCCTGGGTGTGGAAAACCCGCAAGACACGCGCAGCGCACTGCACGACAAGACGCGCCAGAACAAATCGTTTGGCAGTCTGTCGTATTTCCTCGATGACAACACCCGCCTGGGCGCCATGTTCGGCACCTACAACGGCCGCTTCCAGATTCCCAACAACCCCAACCAGGCGCCGGGCTTTTCCCTGGATGGCCACAGCGATGCGCAGGCGGGCACATCCAGTATCCCTTCATCGCAGTTGAATGAAAACCAGCGCGAAGTGAACCGCTTCCTCGTGCTGTCGCTGCAAAAGAGCCTGGGCGACGTCAATTACCAGGTGTCGGCCTTCCACCAGTATTCGGAACTGCACTTCACGCCAGATGCCATCGGCGACCTGATCTACAACGGCGTGGCCTCGGACTCGCGCCGTGCGAACAGCGCTTCCGGTGCCCAGTTCGATATCAGCTACAAATTGCACCAGGACCACACCGTTCGCGCGGGCCTGGCCTATACGCGCCAGAAGACGACGAGCGACAACACGGTGGCCGTCTTCCCCGCCATTGACGGGACGCAAACCTCCACCATGCCGATCAGCATTGCCGACAACAGCGGCAAGACGGGCACCCTGGCCAGCTTTTACCTGCAGGATGAATGGCATATCAGCAAGCCCCTGACCCTGAACTATGGCGCCCGCTACGACAAGGTTTCGGCCTACACGAGCGAGCAGCAATGGAGTCCGCGCGTCAACCTGGCCTACCAGATCGCGCCGGGCACGGCCCTGCATGCGGGCTATTCGCGCTACTTCACGCCGCCGCCGCAGGAACTGGCCGCGCAAGGCAGCATCGACCTGTATGCGAATACGACGAATGCGCCGGAGATCGGCCAGTCGGACAACGTCAAGGCCGAGCGCACGCACTACTACGACGTGGGCATCAGCCACCAGGTGAGTCCGAAACTGACCGTGACGGCCGATGTGTACTATAAAAAGATCAACAACCTGCTGGACGAAGGCCAGTTCGGCCAGGCATTGATACTGACGCCGTTCAACTATGCGGATGGCTACGCCAAGGGCCTGGAGCTATCCGCCATCTACAGCGAGAAAAACTGGGGCTTGTTCCTCAATGCCAGCACGCAAAAGGCGCAGGGACGCAACATCAATTCGGGCCAGGCCCTGTTTGGCGCCGATGAGTTGAACACCATCAGCAAGCACTATGTCTACCTCGATCATGACCAGAAATACACGCTGTCCGGTGGCGGCCATTATCACTTTGGCGATTCGCAAGTGAGCGCTGACTTCCTGTATGGCAGCGGCCTGCGCATGACCCCGGAAGGCGGCACGCCGAATTCCGGCCATCTGCCCGCTTACTTTACCGTCAACACGGCGCTCACGCACACGTGGAAAAACACGCCGGTCGGCAAAGTGGAAGGGCGGCTGGCCCTGATCAACCTGTTCGATAAGTCGTACCTGCTGCGCGACGGTTCCGGCGTGGGCGTGGGGGCGCCGCAGTATGGCGCCCGCCGCAGCATCTACGCCGGCCTGTCGACCAGCTTCTAAGAGTTACGCGCGAAGACAGCGGCAGGGTGCAACGCCTGCCGCTGTCGGTTGCCGTCATACACAGCTACCGCCCCAGGCGAAGGGTGGGGCGCCACCAGCACCAGGATCACGACTTTGACTTGCTTGAGCGGCGTCAGGTGGAAAGCCCGAAAGATGGCCTAGCCCGGCGAAAAACACGGTCCCGCCACCTATTCCGCCTTGAGGAAGGCTGCCAGGCGTTCCCGGCAGGGCCGGGCGAACTCCCCCTCCAGCCGCGCGTTCCACGATGCGTCGATGCGTGTGTCCATGCGTCACTTCATGGCCAATTTATTAACCATGCTTTTTCAGCATGCCAGCACGGGACGCTCGGCAGCATGGCGTGCATACGCTGCGGGCAGGCAAAAAAAAGCCGCCAGCGTTAGCAGGCGGCCTTGATTTGGCGTAAAGGGCTTAGAAATTCAGCGCCGATTCCACGCCGGCGCTGTGCGCCTGTTCATCCGCGTGGTACGAGCTGCGCACCATGGCGCCCACGGCAGCGTGGGTGAAGCCCATTTTATAGGCTTCTTCTTCGAACATCTTGAACACGTCCGGGTGCACGTAGCGGCGCACGGGCAAGTGGCTGTTCGATGGCGCCAGGTACTGGCCGATGGTCAGCATGTCGATGTCGTGCTCGCGCATGTCGCGCATGACTTGCAGGATTTCCTCGTCCGTCTCGCCCAGGCCCACCATGATGCCGGATTTGGTTTTCACGTCCGGGTACATGGCCTTGAAATCCTTCAGCAGTTTCAAGGAATGCATGTAGTCGGAGCCGGGACGCGCTTCCTTGTACAGGCGAGGCGCCGTTTCCAGGTTGTGGTTCATCACGTCAGGCAAGCCATCCTTGAACAGGTCCAACGCTTTTTCCAGGCGGCCGCGGAAGTCGGGCACCAGCACTTCGATGCGGGTGTTCGGCGACAGGGCGCGCGTTTGCTGGATGCACTCGACGAAATGGCCGGCGCCGCCATCGCGCAAGTCATCGCGGTCGACGGAAGTGATGACGACGTAGTTCAACCGCAGCTTGGCGATGGTCTTCGACAGGTTGGCCGGCTCTTCCTTGTCCAGCGGGTCCGGGCGGCCATGGCCGACGTCGCAGAACGGGCAGCGGCGCGTGCACTTGTCGCCCATGATCATGAAGGTGGCGGTGCCCTTGCCAAAACACTCGCCGATATTCGGGCAGCTGGCTTCCTCGCACACCGTCACGAGCTTGTTTTCGCGCAGGATGTCCTTGATTTCATAGAAACGGGTCGATGCCGAAGCGGCCTTGACGCGGATCCAGTCCGGCTTTTTCAGGCGCTCGATCTGCTCGATAGGGACGATCTTGATCGGAATGCGCGAAGTCTTGCTGGCGCCTTTTTGCTTTTCACTCGGGTTGTACGCTGGAGCGGCGGGGGCGGTGCTGGAAATGGTCTCAGAAGTCATGGCTGCAAGCCCTTGACGGGCGTGTTGGTTTGTTTGCTCAGGCATCTGCTGCCTGAGGCGCGCCTGCGGCGCTGTTTACTTCGCTTACATCGAGTAATACGGTCAATTCATGGGCCAGGGCCCGCTGCACTTCGGCCAGCGGCGCCGAAACGCCCATGCTGCGCATGTCCACCGTCTTCAGGCCGGAATAACCGCAAGGGTTAATCCAGGAAAACGGCGCCAGGTCCATCGCCACGTTGAGCGATACGCCATGGTAGGTGCAGCCGTTGCCGCGCACCTTCAATCCCAGCGCGGCGATCTTCGCACCCTTGCTTGGTCCGCCGGCGATATAGATGCCGGGCGCGCCATCGATGCGCTCGCCAGCAAGATTATACGCCGCCAGCACATTGATGATGGCTTGCTCGATTTTATGCACGAACTGGCGCGCATACAGCTTGCCGCCAGGCTTGTTGCGGCGCAAGTCCATCAGCAGATAAATCACCACCTGGCCGGGGCCGTGGAACGTCACTTCGCCGCCGCGGTCCGTCTGCACCACGGGGATCGCGTCCGCGCCGGCCAGCAGATGGCCGCGGTCGGCCGCCAGGCCCAGGGTGAACACGGGCGGATGCTCGACGATCCACAGTTCGTCGCGCGTGTCCGTCGTGCGCGCGTCGGTAAAGGCGCGCATGGCGGCAAAGGTCGGCTCGTAATCGACGCGGCCCAGCTCGCGGATCAGCGCCGCTTCGGTTCGGGTGGTGGTCATGACAGATTCTGTAATCAGCTGCCGGCGCCCTGCGGACGCTGCGGCGAAGCCGTGATTATAAGCCAGGCCGCCGTTTCATTCAGCCCCGGGCACAGGCAACAGCAGCAAGCTGCCCAATTTTTGTGCAGCGTGGCGCACCTGGGCCAGACTCAGCGCCGTGTAGCCGAGCAGCACGGCGGGCGCCAGCCTGGCGCTACGGCAAAAGTCACCGAGCGGCTGCAGCGCCAGCCCCTCCTGCGCGGCGCGCGCGCAAAACGCCCGTTCGTCGGCATCCTGCGGCAGCCACAGCACGCAGTGAAAGCCCGCCTGCTGGCCCGAAATCGTGTAACGGCCTGGGGCGACCTGCTCCAGGCAGGCCAGCAGCAGGTCACGCCGCTCCTTGTAGGCAAGGCGCGCCTGGCGCAAATGGCGCACGAAAGCGCCTTCCTCCATCCAGGCGGCCAGCGCCAGCTGTTCCGTCACGCCCACGGAACGGCCCGTCAACTGCACGATGCGCAGCAGTTGCGGGCGCAAGGGGGGCGGCAGCACCATGAAACCCACGCGCAAGCCCGCAAACAGGGTCTTATTAAAACTACCACAGTAGATCACGCGCTGGTACTGATCCAGTGCCTTCAGGGCCGCCAGCGGTGCACTGTGGTAATTGAATTCACTGTCGTAATCGTCTTCCACCACCCAGGCTCCGCTGTCATTCGCCCATTCCAGCAAGGCCAGGCGGCGCGTGACGGACATGGTCACGCCCAGCGGCGACTGGTGCGCCGGCGTCACATACGCAAGGCAGGCGTCGGTGTGCGCAGCCAGGGCGGCGCAATCGATGCCCTCGGCGTCGACGGGAATATCCACGGGCATGGCGCCCGCCAGGGCGAACAGGGCGCGCGCGGCCGGATAACCGGGCTCTTCCAGGCAAACCTTGTCGCCATCGCGCACGATGCCGCGCGCCAGCAAGTCGATCGCGTGGCGGATGCCGGTGGTGACAACGATGTCTTGCGGGTCGCAGCGGATGCCGCGGTACTTGGCGAGGAAGTCGGCGATCTGCTGGCGCAGCTGGGGCAGGCCGGCCGGATCGGCACTGCACAACTGCTCCGGCGTGGCGGCCGCCAGCGCCCGTGTGGCGCACTTGGACCAGGCTGCCATGGGAAACAGGCTGGCGTCGGCGCGCCTTGCCACGAAAGGCAAGCCGTCGCGCACGCCCGTGTCCGGAGCGGGCGCGGGCACGGCGGCCGGTGCGGCCGGGATGGCATCGGCGAAGCCTGCCATCAGGAAGCGTTCCGGCACCACGGCGCACACGCGCGTGCCGGAGCCGGGCACGCGCGTCACATAGGCTTCCGCGTGCAGGCGGTCGAACACGGTTTCGATGGTGCCGCGTGATAACTCCCACCGTTCGGCCAGGGTGCGGCTGGACGGCAAACGGCTGCCCGCCGGCAGCATCTTCGTCAGGATGGCCGAGCGCAGCGCTTCATACGCGCCATCCTGCTTGTTGACGCCCGCCTTGTCGAGCCAGCTAGTGGGACGAGGCAAGTCCAGGGCGTGCGGTGATTTTCCTCGCGGCATAATGATGATCGTCCAAGTGGTCCAATGAATTTTCTGATGACTGGCACTTCGCATTACACCACAACAATTCTACTCTCTCCGTTCTGGTGCGCCAGCGGGGCGCACGCTTGCTAGGATCGTGTAAAAAACAATGCAGAAACAACTCGCTTTATGGGCCTGGGGCGGCATCGTGCTGCTGCTGGTCTGCCTCTCGCGCATCAGCATCGACATCTATTTGCCTTCGCTGCCGGCCATGGCCGATGCCCTGCATGCCAGTGATGCCCAGTTGCAACTGACCCTGAGCCTGTTCATGGCCGGCTCGGCCGCCTCGATGCTGGCTTGCGGGCCGCTGGCCGACCGTTACGGACGCCGCCCCGTGCTGCTGGCCGGCACGGGCATTTATGTGCTCGCCAGCATCGCCTGCACGGTGACCTCCGACGTGCACGTGCTGATCGCCGCGCGCGTGCTGCAGGCGTTCGGCGGCTGCAGTGGCACCATCATCGGCAGGGTGATGGTGCGCGACCGCTTCGATACCGCCACGCAGGCGCGCATGCTGGGGAGAATATCGATGGTGATGGGCCTGTCGCCGATACTGGCGCCGCTGGCCGGCAGCGTGCTCGACGCGGCCTTCGGCTGGCGCGCCGTGTTTGGCACGTTGTGCCTGCTGGGCGCGCTGTCGCTGTGGCTGATCGCCGCCTACGTGCCGGAAACGAAACCCGCCGACGCCGTGCCACAGGGCAATACCCTGGCCTTGTACCGCCGCCTGCTGGGCGACGCGTATTTTCTACGCTATGCGCTGGCCATCGCTTGTGTGTATTGCACGTATTTCCCCTTCATCGCGGAATCGTCCGTGCTGTTGCAAAGGGGCATGCATCTGTCGCCGCACGCGTATGCGCTGGTGTTCGCGCTGACGGTCAGCGGCTATATCGCGGGGTCGAGCCTGTTCCGCGCCCTGGGGCCGCGCCTGGGCGCCGATTACCTGCTGGGCGTGGCGGTGCTGATCAATGTGGCGGGCGCGGCCAGCTTGTTGCTGGCAGGCAGCCTGGCGCCGCAACACGTGGCGTCGCTGGTAGCGCCCATGCTGCTGGTGATGGTGTCGGTGGGCATGGCCATTCCGGCCTGCCAGCTGGCCGTACTACAGCCGTATGGCGCACAGGCGGGCAGCGCTTCGGGCCTGTTCTTCTTCATCCAGATGCTCATCACGGCCGCCTGCGGCGCCGTCATCGCCGCCATCACGGATGGCAGCGAAAAGCCCCTGCTGTGGGTGACAGCAGCGGCCAGTGGTGCCTTTGCCGCCGTCTGGCTGCTCACGAAGAGCAGGGCCAGCGTGGCGGCAGCAAGCCTTACATGACGATCTTGACCATCGGGTGGCCCGACAGCGCCATGTACAGGGCATCGAGCTGCTCGCGGCTGATGGCGCGCACGGTGACGGTCAGGCCCGTGTAATTGCCCTTGCCCGATGGGCGCTCTTCCATGCGGCCCACGTGGAAGGTCGGATCGTGGCTGATGACCAATTCCAGCATCGTCGGCGCGAAGTCGACATGCGTCGGACCCATGATCTTGATGGGAAAATCGCTCGGGTATTCGATCAGCGATTCGCTGGGAGGAATCGTGACTTCGGTGGGTGGGGTGGTTTGCATGGGAAATCCTATCAGTGCCGGTCAGAACAGGCGGCGCAGCGCATAGCGCGCGGCGGCTGCATAAAGACGTATTGTAGCCAACTTTGGGGGCGGATGCGCCCGTCGCCATGGCGCCAGGGGCGCGGAAAAAAAATGCCAGCTTGGTAAGCTGGCGAAAACTATTTCGTTTGGACAAAATAGCCGGAAAAATCGGTGCTGTCACACGCTGGAGTAGCAGTGGTTCTACTATAGAAAAAACACAGCTGCTTTACCTCAGGCATGTGACGAACTGCCGCTTTCTCGGCATGAACGTCGATACGGCGCGACAGGCGGCGCGGCCGTCAACGCTCCGCTTCCTGCATCCGGCCATTGCGGCCGGGACCGCCGCGCTCATTGCCTCTGTCATTACTGCGTTCACGTGGCGGCCCGCCGCGTTCGCCGCCACGCGCCTCCTGTGCCGGACGCGCGGCGGGGGGCGGCATCGGCGGCGGCGCGGGCCGCGGCTGGGCCACTGGCGGTGGCGCAGGCACGGCAGGCGGCGGCGCCGTCTGCCGCATTTCGCGGCGGGGCCCACGCTCTCCGTGCTCCCAGTGGTTACTGTCCGGGCGTGCCTGCGGCCGCTCCCCGCCATGCCACCCGGGGCGGCCCACCTGGTCTTGCACAGGGGGCAAGGCCGGCATCGCCGGCATCACGGGCTGGGCCGGCATCGGCGGCTGTTGCGGCTGGGCCGGCACGGGCGGCCGGTTCGGCTGCATGGGACGCGGCGCCAGGTGCGTCTGGCCATCGTCCGTCTGCAAGCGGCCAGGACGGTTGACCCAGTCGCGCCGGACACCGCTATCGCCGCGCGGCGCATCCAATGGACGCTGCCAATTGCCGGCCGGCGCAGGGGCCGTGCTCAAGGGCAAACTTTGCATGACGGGTGGCGGCATGGTGGTGCGGTTGCGCCGCGGCACGTCGACCGTGCGCTGCGCGCCAAAACGCTCGCCAGGCAACATGCTCATGCCTTCGCGGCGTTCGCGTTCGCCCGACACGGAGCGGCGTCCCTCGGCCATGCGGTTGATGCGGCGTTCATAGTCCGCGCTGGCGCGGTAGCCGGGCACATAGCGGTCATGCGGCGACAGGGGAAACCAGCCCACGCCAGGACGCGGGCCCTGCTGCGGCGCGCGACCTCCGCCCACCCAGCCCACCAGGGCTGGTGCCCAGGGCACGCGGCCGCGCTCGCGGCCCGGCGCCCAGCCCCAGCGCTGGCCCAGCAGCACCCAGCGGCCGTAATGCGAGGGCGCGTAGCCCCAGGGCGCATTGTCGACCCAGGTCCAGCCCCATGGGGCGATCCACGTCCAGCGCCCGTCGCTGTAGGGCGCCCAGCCGGCCGGTACCGCGCTGGGCAGCCACAGGGGCCCATATTGCGCATCGTCCTGCCAGGCGCCGTAGCGGTCCAGCTCCTCATAGCCAGTGGTATCGTCCGTGACATAGCGCAAGGCTGGCGTGGCGGCGGGCACGGCTTCGGGCCATTGGTCGAAGGCGATCCTCTGCACGGCGCCCGTGCGCAATTCCTCGTCCGTCAGCTCGGCGCGCTTGCCTGAACGCAAGGTCACGCTACCCGTCGCGCCATCCACGTCGGCCACCCCTTCGAGTACGCTGACGACGCTGGTGCCGGGCTGGCGCCCTGCCTCGATGCGCACCCAGCCCGGCTGGATCAGAGTCACGCGGGCCTGGGCGGTGGTCAGTTCGAAGCCGCGCAGCGCATCGGGATTGCGCACGCGCACGCTGACCGTGCCATGGCTGAGGTGCAGTGTGAAATGGTCGTCATCGAGCTCGCTCACTTCCAGCTCGGAATCGCCATCGAGGCGCACGGCGGCCGCGCCCACGCGAAGTTCCGCCAGCGCGCCGCGCATGGTGCTGAGCCGGTTATCCGTCGTGACGGGCCAGTTCAGCAGGGCATTTTGCGCATCGCCATCGCCGGCGCGCACCAGCACCTGCCCTTCGACGGTGGAAATGCGGCCCACGCGGGCCGGCGGATCTTCGGCGAGAGCCAGCGAGCACGCCGACGACAGCATCACGGCGCACACGGCGCGCAGGAAAGGGAAAGGCAGGGTCGGACGCATGGCAGCGCTCCAGGCAGGACTTACAAGGATGACACGCTATCGATTACATCCGCATCGGGCGGGCATCGCAAGCGGGCTTACAAATGTTTGCATCTTGGTTTGCATGTTGCCTTGGCTCAGGACGCCGCCTGGCTGCCCCGCTTGACGAAGAACAGGGCGGCGCCAACGGCCATCAGCAAGCCGCCAAAGAAGCGGTTCTGCTTCTTCACGGCCTTGGCATCGCGGAAAAAGCGCTGCATCGACGACGCCAGGAAGGCGTAGCTGTGCATGACGATCTGATCGATCGTGCACATGGTGACGGCCAGGATCAGCAATTGCGGCAACAGCGGTGCCGTGGGGCTGATGAATTGCGGCAGCACCGCCACCATGAAGATGATGCCCTTCGGATTCGTCACGTTGGTCAGAAAACCCGTCAGCACGCGCCGGCGCATGGAAGGCACCACTGCATCGGCGTGCAGGTCACCCGTCACCGCCACCCTGGCGCGCCATTGCGACAGGCCCAGGTAGATCAGGTACAGCGCGCCCACCGTCTTGACGATATTAAAAGCCACTTCGGAGGCCAGCAGCAGGGAACCGACGCCGGCGCCCGCGATGCCCAGCACCACCAGCAGCCCCAGTTGCAGGCCGAGGATGGTGGCGCTGGCCTTTTTCACCCCGTAGGACAGGCCGTGCGACATCGACAGCACGGCGCCCGAGCCGGGCGAGACAGCGATGATGGAAGCGGCGATGACAAAGGTGATCCAGGTGGCAAAGTGCATGCGGTATCCAAAAATGGTAATGAGGAGTAATTTTAACCCGGCCTGTGCGGCCCTGCCGGCCATCTCTGGGGTAAGATCGCAGGCACGCTTTATCTACACCTTTGCGACGCTTTTCCTTACCGTACAACCAAGAATAACATCATGAAAAACAACACTTTCCTCTCTCCAATATTTCCTGCCACCACTGCGGGAGCGCGCTGAGATGGCCGGCTCCAGCCTGCTGGCCCTGCTCGACGATATCGCCAGCATCCTTGACGACGTTTCCCTGATGACCAAGGTGGCCGCCAAGAAGACGGCCGGCGTGCTCGGTGACGACCTGGCCCTGAACGCGCAGCAAGTGGCCGGCGTGCGCGCCGAGCGCGAACTGCCCGTCGTATGGGCCGTCGCTATCGGTTCACTGAAGAACAAGGCCATCCTCGTGCCCGCCGCGCTGGCCATCAGCGCGTTTGCGCCGTGGGCCATCACGCCGCTGCTGATGGTGGGCGGCGCCTACCTGTGCTTCGAGGGTTTCGAAAAGATCGCCCATCAATACCTGCATCCGGATGACAGCCACAAGGCTGAACTGGCGCAGGCGCTGCGCGACCCGCAAGTCGACCTGGTGGCACTGGAAAAGGACAAGATCAAGGGCGCCATCCGCACCGACTTCATTTTGTCGGCGGAAATCATCGTCATCGCCCTCGGCACGGTGGCCGCAGCCACCTTCGCCGAGCAGGTGGCCGTCGTCGTCGGCATCGCCCTCATCATGACGGTGGGCGTGTATGGCCTGGTGGCCGGCATCGTCAAGCTCGATGACGCGGGCTTTTATCTGGCCGCGCGCAAGGGCACGGGCGCGCTGATGGACGGCGTGCGCGGCTTTGGCCGCATGCTCGTGTCGGCGGCGCCGAAATTGATGAAATTTCTCTCCATCGTTGGCACCCTGGCCATGTTCATGGTGGGCGGTGGCATCTTGACGCATGGCTGGCCATGGGCCAGCGCCATGCTGCACCACGCGGAAGAAGCCGTCGGCGGCGTGGCCGGCATCGGCCCCGTGCTGGGGGCCGTCACGCCCAGCCTGATCAATGCGGTGGCCGGCCTCATCGCCGGTGGCCTGGTGCTGGCAGGCGTCACGGCCGTGTCGGCTTTATTGCGCATGGTCAAATCAAGCAAATAAGCTTTCTGGTCTGATGGGGCGGCAGGCGCATCCGTGCCTGCCGCCCCGGCCATGCCGGCGGCGCCTGCCTGCCCATGGAGACCCTATGCAGACTTACCCCATCCAACGTCCCAGCAGCGCCTTTATCGGCGCCTCCTGGGCGGCCCTGCTGATCGGCATCGTCACTTACCTGTCCGGCCTGTGGAACGCCACGATGGCCCTCAACGAAAAGGGCTATTACTTCACCATCCTCACTTACGGCCTGTTCGCTGCCATCTCGCTGCAGAAATCCGTGCGCGACCGTAGCGAAGGCATCGCCGTGACCGGCATGTATTTCGGCCTGTGCTGGATTTCCGTGCTGCTGGCCTTGCTGCTGCTCACCGTCGGCCTGTGGAATGCCACCCTGCAAAACAGCGAAAAGGGCTTTTATGCCATGGCATTCCTGCTCAGCCTGTTTGCCGCCGTGGCCGTGCAAAAAAATGTGCGCGATGTGGCGCGCGCCCAGGCCACCACAACAGCCGACGCGCCGGGAACTTAAGCCCCAGCGACGCGTCTATCTCTATATCCATATCGGGAGTGGGCGATGAGCGACCAGCAGAAACGTTTGCAGATGGCGCTGGAGGCGGCGCACATGGCGATCTGGGATTCGCGCATCGTCGCTGGCCGCGTCATCGACGGCACGGTCATCTGGTCGGCCAGGGGTGCAGCCCTGCTGGGCTTGGGGGAGCGCGCCCTGACACATTCCTTCCACGCTTTCCTCGACTGCGTGCATGCCGATGACCGCGACAAGGTGGTCGGCGTGCTGCAGGACGGCGTGCGCCGGCGCGCCGGCTACGCCCTGCAATACCGTGTCGTCTGGCCCGACGGCAGCGAACACTGGCTGGCGGCCAAGGCGCAGGTCTTCATGGACGGCGGCGGCCATCCCGAGCGCACCCTGGGCATCGTCTGGGATGTCACCGAACACATACTGCGCGAACTCATGATCGCCGAACGCAAGGAACTGGCCGAAGTGACGCTCAGCTCCATCGGCGACGGCGTCATCACCACCGATCCGCAGGGCAAGACGCGCTACCTGAACCGCGTTGCCGAGCAACTCACGGGCTGGAGCAGCCAGTTGGCCGAGGGGCTCGACATCCTGGAAACGCTGTGCCTGGTCAATGAACACCCGAACCAGCCGCTCGAGCACGTCGCCATCAAGTGCCTGCGCCAGCGCCAGGCCATCGGCATATCCACGCACACGCAACTGATCACGCGCGAAGGCCGGCGCATCGCCATCGAAGAGTCCGCCGCACCCCTCTGGTCGCGCGACGGTGAGATCCTTGGCGCCGTCGTCGTGTTTCGCGATGTCAGCCACGAACGCAAGCTGAGCCAGCAATTGTCGTGGCAAGCCACGCACGACGCCCTGACAGGCCTGATCAACCGGCGCGAATTCGAACACCTGGTGGCCGGTGCCCTGCATACGGCCAAAGAAGACGGCCACGCGCATGCACTGCTGTACCTGGACCTGGACCAGTTCAAGATCATCAACGACACCTGCGGCCACGCCGCCGGCGACGTGCTGCTGCAACTGCTGGCCAAGATGCTGCAGGGACAGATGCGCGACAGCGACATCCTGGCACGCCTCGGCGGCGACGAACTGGGCGTGCTGCTGCCCCACTGCCCGCTCGAGCATGCGCGCCTGATCGGCGAACAGCTGCGCCAGTCCATCCGCGAATTCCGCTTCGCCTGGGACGAACACAGCTTCGAACTGGGCGTGAGCATAGGCATCGCGGAAATCAACCAGGACAGCAAGTCCATGAGCGAGCTGCTGAGCGCCGCAGACCAGGCTTGCTGCCTGGCCAAGGAGCAGGGCCGCAATCGCCTGCACGTGTACCAGGAGTCCGACGTCATGCTGGCGCAGCGGCATGGTGAAATGCTGTGGATCTCGCGCCTGAACGAAGCGTTCGCACACGATTATTTCCGCCTGTACGCCATGCCCATCGTGCACCTGCGCGACAGTCCGGAACGACATGACGAAGTGCTGATCCGCATCCGCAACAGCCAGGGCGACCTGATACTGCCCGGCGCCTTCATTCCCGCCGCCGAACGCTACGACATGATGCTGTCCATCGACCGCTGGGTCATCCGCGCCGTCTGCCAGCATATCCAGAGCGTGCGCGACAGCCTGCCGCCCTTGGCTGCGCTGGCGGAAAGCCGGCGCCGCACACCGGCCCTGTATTCCGTCAACCTGTCGGGCATGTCGCTGGCCGACACGGGCCTGCAAGACTACATCACGGGTCAATTCTTGCAGTACGCGATTGCGCCCGAACAAATCTGCTTTGAAATCACGGAAACGGCTGTCATCGCCAACTTGCCCAAAGCACAAGTATTCATGCGCCAGCTCAAGGCCATGGGCTGCCGTTTCTCGCTCGACGACTTCGGTAGCGGCTTTTCCTCGTTCGCTTACCTGAAAGCGCTGCCCGTCGACTACCTAAAAATCGACGGCGTCTTCGTGCGCGGCATCGCCACCAATGCCATCAACCGCGCCATGGTCAAGGCCATCAATGAAGTAGGCCACGTGATGGGCTTGAAAACGGTGGCCGAATACGTGGAAAACGCGGAGACGCTGGCCATCATCCGCGAGCTGGGCATCGACTACGCGCAAGGCTACGCCGTGGGCAGCCCGCGGCCCCTGACGGCAGGCATCAATTAGCCACCGCCGGCAACCAGTAACTTTAAAACAATGCCGCATTGCTATCGCTAAATGCGTGCGAGCACGACCAATCTGGAGGATTTTGATCTACATCAATAAATTTGCGCAAGCGACTCCTTACACTGATCTCCATTCTTGCAATCGTGCAAGTCTTACTCACCAATAAGCTCTTTAACTGATCAGGAAGCCGCGACCATGCGCCAAAATTTGCCAGTGACTAACCGTGAAGTCCTCGTCTTGGACGATCAGGCCATCGTGTCGAAAACGGATATGAACGGCAATATCGTGTATGTGAATCCCTACTTCAGCCAGGTCAGCGGCTTCAGCGAGGCAGAGCTGATCGGATCGCCGCAAAATATCGTGCGCCACCCGGACATGCCGGCCGAGGCGTTTGCCGACCTGTGGGCTTCGATCCAGGCCGGCACGCCGTGGACGGGCCTGGTCAAGAACCGTTGCAAGAACGGCGACTTTTATTGGGTACGCGCAAACGTCACGCCCATCCGCGAAGCGGGCAAGACCATCGGCTACATGTCGGTGCGCGTGAAGGCCGACAAGGATCAGGTCAAGGCGACCGAGGAAGCCTACGCGGCCATCCGCAACAAGGAAGGCGGCAAGATTGTCATCAAGAACGGGCAAATCGTGCGCCCGGGACTGGCGCACCTGCTGCACAACCTGACACACATGTCGCTCAACTTGCGCATCTGGGCCGCCACGTCCATCGTCAACTGCCTGCAGTTGCTGGTGTGCGTCATCAGCCTGTTCGCCAGCGGCGGCAAGATCACCAATTACGCCATCTTCGGCGCCACCCTGTTCGGCTTCCTGATCAATGTCTTCCTCTGGTACACCTTGCGCATGTCCGTGCTCAAGCCGCTGGGCAAGGCCCTGAACGGCGCGCGGGCAATTGCCGCCGGCGACCTGTCGGGCAGTTTTGAAACGGACAGCACGGATGAAGTGGGGCAATTGCTGCGCGCGCTGCAACAGATGAACAGCAACCTGATCGCCACCATCCGCGATGTGCGCATCAACGTGGAAACCATGGCCGTGGCCACCAAGCAAATCGCCGTCGGTAATATGGACCTCTCGGGCCGCACGGAATCGCAGGCGGCCAGCCTGGAAGAGACGGCCTCGAGCATCGAGGAATTCTCGTCGACGGTGAAGCAGAACGCGGACAACTCGGTGCAGGCGAACGAGCTGGCCGTGGCCGCCTCGAAAGTGGCCGTGCAGGGCGGCGAGATCGTGGCCGAAGTGATCACCACCATGGACGAGATCAATACTTCGTCGAAGAAAATCGTCGACATCATCGGCCTGATCGAAGGCATCGCCTTCCAGACGAATATCCTGGCCCTGAATGCGGCCGTGGAAGCGGCCCGCGCCGGCGAGCAGGGCCGCGGCTTCGCCGTGGTGGCGGGCGAAGTGCGCAACCTGGCGCAGCGCTCGTCCGTGGCGGCCAAGGACATCAAGCAACTGATTGAAATTTCCGTCGGCAAGGTGGGCGCCGGCATGCTGCAGGTGAACCGCGCCGGCGCCACAATGGAACAGGTGGTCAGTTCCGTCAAGCAGGTGACGGCGATCATGCAGGAAATCTCCATCGCCTCGCGCGAACAGAGCATCGGCGTCGACCAGGTCAACCAGGCCATCGCCCACATGGATCAGGTGACGCAGCAAAACGCGGCCCTGGTGGAGGAGGCCGCCGCCGCCGCCACGCGCCTGGCGGAAGAAGCAGCGAGCCTGTCGCAAGCCGTGAGCCTGTTCAATTTCGGCAAGATGCCGCCACCGCGCCGCGTCGCCATGCCTGGCGGCAAGGGAGGCGCCGCGAACACTGGCAAACCCGCCGCTCTGAAACGCCTGGCCGCCTAACACCTTTCAATACCTTACACACATCATGCCTACACTACTCAGCAGTGCTTCCGCCGACCTGGACGCCGTCGTCGAATTCGACCCGGTCATCATCGGCAAGATGAGCCAGTCCGGCCCCCGCTACACGTCCTATCCGACGGCCGACCGTTTCACTGCCGACTTCGGCTACGGCAATTTTCTCGAAGCGCTGGCCGCGCTGCGCATGCGCGGCGGCCGCCGTCCGCTGTCGCTGTACGTGCACGTGCCGTTCTGCGACACCCTGTGTTACTACTGCGCCTGCAACAAAATCATCACGAAAGACCGCAGCAAGGCCGCCACCTATCTCAGCTATCTGAAACAGGAAATCGCCATGCAGGGCAAGCTGTTTGCCGGCATGAACCAGATCGAACAGCTGCATTTCGGCGGCGGCACGCCCACTTACCTGAGCGAAAAGCAGATGGATGAGCTGATGCTGCATTTGCGCCAGCATTTCGAGTTCGCTTCCGATGAAGACGGCGAGTATTCGATCGAAATCGACCCGCGTACCGTGTCGCGCGAACGCGTTTTTTCGCTGCGCGCACAAGGTTTCAATCGCATCAGCCTGGGCGTGCAGGATTTCGACGCCGACGTGCAGAAGGCCGTCAACCGCATCCAGCCGGAAGCGGAAACGGTGGCCATCATGCAGGCCGCGCGCGACGCCGGTTTCCGCTCGATCAGCATCGACCTGATCTACGGCCTGCCCAAGCAAAGCCTGGAGACCATGACGGAAACCTTGCGCAAGGTCATCTCCGCCAGCCCGGACCGCATCGCCCTGTACCACTATGCGCACATGCCGCACCTGTTCAAGCCGCAGCGCCGCATCCTCGACGCCGACATGCCCGACAGCGCCACCAAACTGGCCATGCTGGGCCTGTGCATCGCGCGCCTGACGGCCGCCGGCTATGTGTACATCGGCATGGACCATTTCGCCAAGCCCACGGACGACCTGGCCGTGGCGCAACGCCAGGGCCGCTTGCACCGCAACTTCCAGGGCTATTCGACGCGCGCGGAAGCAGACCTGATCGCCTGCGGCGTGTCGGCCATCAGTTCCATTGGCGCCGTCTACAGCCAGAATGAAAAAACGCTCGACGCGTACTACGAAAAGCTCGACGAAGGCGTGCTGCCGATCGCGCGCGGCATCAAGCTCGATACGGACGATTTATTGCGCCGCATCATCATCCAGATGCTGATGTGCAATTTCGAACTGTCGATCGCCACCATCGAACAAGCGCATCCCGTGAAGTTCCGCAGCTATTTCGCCGCCGAGCTGGAAAAGCTGCGCGAACTGGCGAGAGATGGCTTGCTCGTCATCGAGGAAGACTGGCTGACGGTGACGCCGAAAGGGCGCTTGCTGATCCGCAATATCTGCATGGTCTTCGACCGCTACCTGACGCAGGCCCGCGCGAACGCGGCGCCGGACGCGGTGCAGCCGCTGCGCTACTCGAAAACGGTGTAACACTTCCCGATGAACGCCCTCAGCCTCGTGCCCATGTTCCTGGTCGGCCTGGCCGGCAGCGTACACTGCATCGGCATGTGCGGCGGCATCGTCGGCGCCCTGTCGCTGGGCGGTGGCACGCCGGCCGCGCCCAGCCGCCCCGTGATCGCCATCGCCGTGGCGCGACCGGTGCTGCAATCGAACGTGCTGCGCGTACTGGCCTACAACGGCGGGCGCATAGGCAGCTACATGCTGGCCGGCGCCATGGCGGGCAGCCTGGCGGGCGCGGGCATGCTGCATATGGCGTCACTGCAATTGGCCGGCTACTGGCTGGCCAACCTGATGCTCGTCGCCCTGGGCCTGTACCTGATGGATGCCTGGCGCGGCCTGGCCCATCTGGAAGCGGCAGGCAATGTCGTCTGGCGCCGCGTGCGCCCCTTGCTAAAACCCTTGATGCCGATGGATACGCCGCTGAAGGCGCTTGCCGTGGGTGGCCTCTGGGGCTGGGTGCCGTGCGGCATGGTCTACAGCGCCCTGCTGACGGCCATGCTGCAAGGTTCAGCCATCGACGGCGCAGCCGCCATGGCTGCCTTCGGCCTGGGAACCCTGCCCATGCTGTTTGGTATGGGCCTGCTGGGCACGCGCCTGCGCGCGCAGATGCAGCGCCGTCCCGTGCGCATCGCCAGCGGCTTGCTGGTACTGGGCTTCGGCCTGCTGGGCCTGCTGCGTGCCGCGAATGGCCTGTCGCTGGGCTGGCTCGATGCCCTGTGCGTCACGGGCCATCCATGAAAAGAACTGTATGAATGCTGTTTTAAAACCCTCCGCCTGCTTCCATTGCGGCTTGCCCGTCCCCTTTGGCTCCCACTGGCACGTCACTATCGACGAGCTGCCACGCGCCATGTGCTGCCCCGGCTGCGAAGCGGTGGCGCAAACCATCGTCGACATCGGCCAAAGCGCCTACTACCGCGACCGCGACGAATACGCCGTCAACGCGGCCGACGCCACCATGGTGCCGCCCGAATTGCGTCTGTACAGCAATGACGACGCACAGTTCGCGCGCGACGCCAGCAGCTGCGAGGCGACACTCTCCGTCGAAGGCATCCGCTGCGCCGCCTGCGTCTGGTTGATCGAACGTCAGCTAACGCGCCTGCCCGGCGTGCAGGCCGCCAGCCTGAACGTCGCCACGGAGCGCCTGTACGTGCGCTGGAGCCGCGCGCAGTGCGAGCCGGGCGACATCCTGCAAGCCGTGCGGCAAGTGGGCTACACGGCTTATCCGTATGACGCCGTGCGCCATGGCGAGCGCCTGCAAAAAGCCAGCAAGACCCTGGGCCGCCAGCTGTTCGTGGCGGGCCTGTCGATGATGCAGGTGATGATGTACGTGGCACCCGCCTACCTGGCCGCCGAGGATGGCACCCTGGACGACAGTATGGCCAGCCTGATGCGCTGGGCCAGCCTGCTGCTCACCTTACCGGCCATCTGCTATTCAGCCATGCCCTTCTTCCAGGGCGCCTGGGCCAGCCTGCGCGCGCGCACCCTGGGCATGGACGTGCCCGTCGCGCTGGGCATCCTGGCGGCCTTCTTCGGCAGCGTGGTGGCGACCTTTACGGGCCGCGGCGAAGTGTATTACGACTCGGCCACGATGTTCATCTTCCTGCTGCTGTGCAGCCGCTATTTCGAATTGCAGGCGCGCCGCAAGGCCGCCTCGGCGCTGGAACGGCTGCAGCATGCCTTGCCTGCCTCGGCCTCGCTGATGGCGGGCTTTCCAGAGCACCGCGCCACCACCCTGGTGCCGGCAGGCACGCTGGACGTGGGCGACATCATCCTCGTGAAACCGGGCGAGGCGATCGCCGCCGACAGCGTCATCATCGAAGGCACGAGCGCGCTCGATTTATCTCTGCTGACGGGCGAGAGCGCTGCCCAGCGCCGCAAGACGGGGGAACAGGTGCCGGGCGGGGCCATCAACGCCAGCGCGGCGCTGATATTGCGCGTGCTCAAACCGGCGCGCGAAAGCACCCTGTCCGACCTGTTAAAACTCATCGAGCGGGCCGGTAGCGGCAAGCCGCAGATCGCGCAGTGGGCCGATAAAGTGGCGGCCTGGTTCGTGCTGGGCCTGCTGCTGTTTGCCGTCGCCGTGTTCGCCTTCTGGAGCTGGCACGATGCGTCGCGGGCCTGGCCCGTGGCTATCGCCGTGCTGGTCGTGTCGTGCCCGTGCGCCTTGTCCCTGGCCACGCCGACGGCGCTGGCGGCCGCGACGGACAGCCTGCTGCGACGCGGCGTGCTCATCGTCCAGCCGCATGTGCTGGAAACCTTGCACCGCGCCACCCACATCGTCTTCGACAAGACGGGCACCTTGACGCTGGGCCGGCCTGTGCTGCAGCAAATCGAGGGCCTGGGCAGCATGACGGAAGACGCTTGCCTGCAAGTGGCCGCCGCGCTGGAAGCGGGCAGCGCTCATCCGCTGGCGCAGGCGATCCTCAGCGCCGCCGAAGGGTTGTCAAGACAGCAGCCGCGCGCGCATGCGGAAAATTTGCAGGAAGTGCAGGGCCAGGGTCTCGAAGGCATCGTCGACGGCGTGCGCTACCGCCTGGGCAATGCGGCCTTTGTGGCCGCCATCGCCGGGCCGCCGCTGGGCGACACGGCCGTCGGCGTGCAGGGCATGACGCCGCTCTACCTGGGCGCGCAGGGACACTGGCTCACGCGCTTTTTGCTCAGCGATGCGCTGCGCCCGGAGGCGCGCGAAGTGGTCGATTATTTCCATAAGCGCGGCAAGCAAGTCGTGCTGCTGAGCGGCGACCAGGAAGCGCTGACGCAAAGCGTGGCGGCGCAACTGGGCATCGCCACGGCTTGCGGCGAATGCCTGCCCGATGAAAAGCTCGATTTCGTGCAGCAACTGCAGGCGACGGGCGCCGTGGTGGCGATGGTGGGCGACGGCATCAACGACGCCGCCGTGCTGAGCGCGGCCGATGTCTCGTTTGCCATGGGTTCCGGCGCCGCGCTGGCGCAGGCGCATGCGGACACGGTGCTGCTCTCAAGCCAGTTGAATTCAGTGCTCGACACGGCAATAACGGCCGCGCGCAGCATGCGCATCATCCGCGAAAACCTGGGCTGGGCCACCCTGTACAATCTGACGGCCATCCCGGCCGCCGCGCTGGGTTTCCTGAACCCCTGGCTGTCCGGCGTCGGCATGGCTGCCAGCTCGGCGGTCGTCATCGCCAACGCCCTGCGCCTGCGGAAAGCCTGAACCATGGAAGCACTCTACCTCCTCATCCCCTTAAGCGTCGTGGTCGTCTTCATCGCCCTGTGGGTGTATTTCACGGCCTCCGACAGCGGCCAGTTCGACGACCTCGTCGGACCGGGCCTGCGCGTGCTGCAGGACGACGATATGCCGGCCAAGCCGGCTCCCGACGAACCGCACGCCTGACGTTTCCCCTCCGGCACGATGGCGCCTGGCCATCGTTGAACTATGCCATTTGACGCAGATCAAGCCCTGATTGTAGGGATATTGCATGGCTTTTTTTGACCGAAATATGCCTATATTTCGATGCCAGTTCGCTACGCTTATTTCATCCGGGGAATTTTGATCCACATCAAAGTTTTTTCGCGGTCAAACACTTACTCTCTGGCCACCATCATAAATAGTAATTCCAGGGAGAGTCTTTGTGGATCAATCGCTGAACTATAACTACAAGATCGTGAAGCAATTCGCGGTCGCTACTGTGGTATGGGGCATCATCGGCATGCTGGTTGGCGTTATCATCGCCGCTCAGCTAGCCTGGCCTGCCCTGAACCTCGACATACCATGGCTGACATACGGACGTTTGCGTCCGCTGCACACGAATGCGGTGATTTTCGCCTTCGGCATCTGCGGCCTGTTCGCCACCTCGTACTACGTTGTACAACGCACCTGCCAGGTGCGCCTGTTTTCCGACAAGCTGGCCGCCTTCACGTTCTGGGGCTGGCAAGCAGTGATCCTGTGCGCCGTCGTCAGCCTGCCCATGGGCCTGACGCGCGGCAAAGAATACGCCGAACTGGAATGGCCTATCGCCATCCTCATCGCCGTCGTCTGGATCGCCTACGCCATCGTGTTCTTCGGCACCTTGATCAAGCGCAAGGTCAAGCACATCTACGTGGCCAACTGGTTCTTCGGCGCCTACATCCTGGCCGTGACGATTTTGCACGTGGTCAATGGCGCCGTCATGCCAGCCTCGTTCACCAAGTCGTACTCCGCCTATGCGGGCGTGCAGGACGCCATGATCCAGTGGTGGTACGGCCATAACGCGGTGGGTTTCATCCTGACCGCCGGCTACCTGGGCATGGTCTACTACTTCATCCCGAAACAGGCAGAGCGCCCCGTGTACTCGTACCGCCTGTCCATCGTCCACTTCTGGGCGCTGATCTTCACTTACATGTGGGCGGGCCCGCATCACCTGCACTACACGGCATTGCCTGACTGGACGCAATCGATCGGCATGGTCTTCTCGCTGGTCCTGCTGGCACCAAGCTGGGGCGGCATGATCAACGGCATCATGACCCTGTCGGGCGCCTGGCACAAGCTGCGCACCGATCCGATCCTGAAATTCATGATCGTCTCGCTGTCGTTCTACGGCATCGCCACCTTCGAAGGTCCGATGATGTCGATCAAGACCATCAACTCGCTGTCGCACTACACCGACTGGACCGTTGCCCACGTACATGCGGGCGCCCTGGGCTGGGTGGGCTTCATCACCATGGGTTCGATCTACTATCTGCTGCCACGCCTGGCGGGCCGCACGCAGATGCACAGCACGCGCCTGGTTGACGTGCACTTCTGGGTAGCCACCATCGGCATCGTGCTGTACATCGCCGCAATGTGGATCGCCGGCGTGATGCAGGGCCTGATGTGGCGTGCGGTCAATCCGGACGGCACCCTGACCTACACCTTTGTCGAGAGCGTGAAAGCAACGTATCCGTACTACGTGGTGCGCGTGGCCGGTGGCCTGCTGTACCTGTCGGGTATGTGCATCATGGGCTACAACACCTGGATGACCTTGCGCGGCAGCAAACTCCCCGTCGCCCGCATTCCAGAACTGAACGCGGCGCACGCCTGATAGGAGCGAAAGCAAATGAAATTTTCACATGCATGGATTGAGAGAAACCCCTGGCTGCTGATCGCCCTGGTCACTGTGGTGATCAGCATCGGCGGCGCTGTCGAGATCGTTCCCCTGTTCTTCCAGAAGAGCACGACGGAGCCGGTCGCCGGCCTGAAGCCGTATTCGCCGCTGCGCCTGGCGGGCCGCGACATTTACGTGCGCGAAGGCTGCTACAACTGCCACTCGCAGATGGTACGTCCGCTGCGCGCGGAAACGGAACGCTATGGCCACTATTCGGTCGCTGGCGAGTTCGTGTACGACCGTCCGTTCCAGTGGGGTTCCAAGCGCACGGGGCCGGACCTGGCCCGCGTGGGCGCCCGCTACAGCGATGAATGGCACCGCACGCACTTGAACAACCCGCGCGACGTGGTGCCCGAGTCGAACATGCCGGCCTACCCATGGCTGGCGAAGACCAAGCTGGTGCCTGACGACATCATGCCGAAGATGCGCGCCCTGAAACGCCTGGGCCAGCCGTACAGCGATGCGGAAATCGCCGCCGGCCCGGCACAGCTGCAGGACAAGACGGAAGAAGACGCCCTGGTCGCCTATCTGCAAGGCCTCGGTACATTAATCAAAACAAGGAATTAGCATGGCAATCGAAAACCTGTTTGACAGCGCCAGCAGCGTCATGACGGTGGTTTCCTTTACGACGTTCGTAGGCATCCTGTGGTGGACTTTCAGCCGCAGCAATAGCGACTTCGACGCGGCGGCGCGCCTGCCGTTCGACGACGAGGCGCTCGACTATCCGGCAGCGCCGGTATCCATGCCTGTGCCGGCACAAGGGGAGCGCAACCATGGCTGACTTTACCAATGGCTTCTGGAATATCTACATCATCGTGCTGTCCTTGCTGGGCATCATCGGCTGCGGCGTGCTGCTGTACTCGCAGTCGAAAATCAAAGTGGTCGACGGCGCGCCTGCCGACGGCACCACGGGCCACGTCTGGGACGAGGACTTGAAGGAACTCAATACGCCGATGCCGCGCTGGTGGATGTGGTTGTTCTACATCACCATCGTCTTCGCCCTGGCGTATCTGTTCCTGTACCCGGGCCTGGGCACCTATGCCGGCAGCCTGGGCTGGAAATCGACGGGCCAGTACGAGGAAGAGCTGAAGAAGGCGGAAGCCGACTACGGCCCCCTGTTCAACAAGTACCTGAGCCAGGACTTGAAGACGGTGGCCGCCGATCCGCAGGCGCATGCCATCGGCCAGCGTTTGTTCCTGACCTACTGCGCGCAATGCCACGGTTCGGATGCGCGCGGCAACAAGGGCTTCCCCAACCTGACCGACAAGGACTGGCTGTATGGCGGTGAACCCGACATCATCAAGACCACCATCATGCATGGCCGCAATGGGCAAATGCCACCGATGGGCGCCGCCCTGGGCTCCGAAAAGGATGTCGAGAACGTGGCCCATTATGTGCTGAGCCTATCCGGCTCGACCTCGGATCCCGTCAAATCCGTGCTGGGCAAGGCCAAGTTCGGCGCCTGCATGGCCTGTCACGGCGCCGATGCGAAGGGTAACCAGATGCTCGGTTCGCCTAACCTGACGGACAAGATCTGGCTGTATGGCGGCAGTGCCGATACCATCATGGAAACCATCCGCAAGGGACGCAACAACACCATGCCGGCCTTCAGCGATTTCCTCGGCGAGTCCAAGGTACACGTGCTGTCGGCGTATGTCTGGAGCCTGTCGAATCCCCAGACGCCCGTGAAATGACGTAATGGAACCTCAAGTCATCAAGATGTATGCGGCCCGCGAGCAAATCTACCCTCGCGAGGCCAAAGGACGCTACGCTACCTGGCGATGGGTATGCGTATGGCTTACCCAGCTGGCGTTCTACGGCTTGCCGTGGTTGACCTGGAATGGCAGGCAAGCCCTGCTGTTCGATTTGACCACGCGCAAGTTCTACATTTTCGGCGTCGTGCTGTGGCCCCAGGATTTCATCTATCTGGCGGCCCTGCTGATCATCTGTGCGTATTTGTTGTTCCTCGTCACGGCCATCGCCGGGCGGGTGTGGTGCGGGTTCTCTTGCCCGCAAACGGTATACACGGAAATCTTCCTGTGGGTCGAACGCCGCATCGAGGGCACGCGCAGCGCGCGCATGGCCCTCGACAAGCAGGGACCCTCCGTGCGCAAGGCTTTCAAGAAAACGGCCAAGCACCTGGCATGGGGCGCCATCGCCCTGTGGACGGGCTTTACCTTTGTCGGCTATTTCACGCCGATCAAGGAACTGGCGCGCGAGGTGACCACCCTCAATTTCGGTCCCTGGGAATGGTTCTGGGTCTTGTTCTACAGCCTGGCAACCTACGGCAACGCGGGCTGGCTGCGCGAGCAGGTGTGCAAATACATGTGCCCCTACGCGCGCTTCCAGAGCGCCATGTTTGACCAGGACACCCTGATCATCACTTACGATGCCAAGCGCGGCGAACCGCGTGGCGCCATCAGCAAGAAGGCCGGCAACAACGACAAGCTGGGCGACTGCATCGACTGCACCCTGTGCGTACAAGTGTGTCCGACCGGCATCGATATCCGCAACGGCCTGCAGTATGAATGCATCGGCTGCGCCGCCTGCGTCGACGCCTGCAACAGCGTGATGGACAAGGTCGACCGGCCGCGGGGACTGGTACGCTACAGTACCGACCATGCGATGGAAAACAACTTCAGTTCGAAGCAGATCCGCCAGCGCGCCATGCGCCCGCGCGTGCTGATCTACACTTCCATCCTGGCCCTGATCATCATCGCCGTGTGTACCTCGCTGGCCCTGCGCACGCCCCTGAAAATGGACGTGATCCGCGACCGCGGTTCGATGGGACGCGAAGTGGAAGACGGCATGATCGAAAACGTTTACCGCTTGCAGATCATGAACACCTCGGAGCAAACCCAGCATTTTAAAATCAGCGCTTCCGGCTTGCCGGGCCTGACCTTGCTGACGCGCGAAGAAGTAACCTTGCAGCCGACGGAAACGCTGGGCTGGCCGATCCGCCTGCGCGTGCCGCACGGCGTGGGCGAGAAGGGCTCGAACAAGATTGCGATCGAATTGCACTCGCTGGACGACCCATCGTTGCATGTGCGTGAAAGCGCGGTATTCATCGTACCGCGCTAATGTAGGAAGGCCAGTCCCCGGATGGGGATTGGCCGATTAAACAGGAGAAATATCATGTCCGACAGTCTCAAGCTGCAAGCCCCCGTTGCCCCGTGGTACAAGCATCGCTGGCCATGGCTGCTGATGATCGGTCCCGGCCTGTCCGTGGTCGTCGGCAGCTTCATGGGCTATATCGCGTTTACGCAGCCTGATGCGCTGGTGGTGGGCGATTACTACAAGCAGGGAAAGGCGATCAACCAGGACTTGCGGCGCGATACTGTCGCCAGCGACCTGGCGATGGATACCAGCCTGTCGTATGACGTGGCGTCAGCGCGCCTCAGTGGCTCCGTGCACAGCTTCGGCAAGGCTTACCAGGGTCCGCTGCAGCTGCATCTGGCGCATGCGACCTTGCCGGAAAAAGATATCAAGCTGCTGGTGCAGCCCGATGCGGCGGGCAACTTCTCGGTAGCGCTGCCGATGCTCGAGCGCAGCCGCTGGCAAGTGCTGGTGGAAAACGACAAACGCGAGTGGCGCCTGTCCGGCATCTGGACCTGGCCGCTGCAGCGCAGCATCGCGCTGCACGCGGATGAAGAGCTGTAAGACTTACTTGCAGACGTCCGTACCGGCCGTAATGGCCTTCAACTTGGCCGGCTGCAAGATCTCGATCTCGCGGTTGGAGACGCGCAGCCAGCCTTCCTTCTTGAATTTCGACAATAAGCGGCTGACGCTTTCGATGGTCAGGCCCAGGTAGTTGCCGATTTCCTCGCGCGACATGCGCAGCTGGAAATTGCTGCCCGAATAGCCGCGCGCCTCATAGCGCGAGGCCAGGTTGACGATGAAGGCGGCAAAGCGCTGTGTCGCCTGCATATTGCCCAGCAACAGCATGACGCTTTGCTCGCGCGTGATTTCCTGGCTCATCATCCGGTGGAAATGGCGCAGCAGGGTAGGCATACTGCCCAGCAATTGTTCCAGGCTGGAAAACGGGATTTCACACACTTCGCTGTCTTCCAGCGCCACCGCATTACAGTGGTGGCGGTCGGCGCTGATGGCGTCCATGCCCAGCAGTTCTCCTGCCATCTGGAAGCCCGTCACCTGCTCTTCGCCACCCGGATTGATCTGGTACGTCTTGAAGTGCCCCAGGCGGATCGCGTACAGGTTCTGGAACGAGTCGCCGATGCGGAACAGCGAGGCGCCGCGCACGATCTTGCGGCGGCGACCGATGATCTGATCCAGCCTGTCCATGTCGCCCACATCGAGGCCCATCGGCAGGCACAATTGATGCATGCTGCAGGTCGAGCATCGCGCACGCAACGCTTCCACGGTCACTGTGGGCAAGGTGGGAGTGAGGAGCGCTTCAGTCATGTCGGTACCTTTTAGAAAATGCAATACCGAGTTTACTGCATACACGGTTGCCGTGTGCCAATTTCACCGCAATTGCGCTGAATAAACGACGTTCTGACTTTAATTATATGGCAACATCGTCAAAAGCCCTTGCAGCGAGGGCAATTTGCGCGGCACCGCTTGCCAAGTTGATGTATTGATAGGAAAATTCCTGACAGCATTATCTGCCGCCTGTGCCGCCCGGTACTGAAAAGGAAATCATGAAGCCTCTCGGCATCAAAGCAAAAGTCGCCTTGGCCACCAGCCTGACCTCGATCGCCATGATCGCACTGGTCACCATGATCCAGTTGCAGCACATGCGCGCTGACTTCACGCGAGTACTGCTGAGCCAGCAATCTGCCCTGATCACCCGCACCGCCGCCGAGCTCGACGACAAGCTGGGCATGCTGCTGCAAATCGTCACCCTGACGGCCAGGCAGCAGCCGCCGGAATTGATCGCCCAACCCGCCAAGCTGCGCGAATACTATGCGCGCCGCTCGATGCTGGTGCTGTTCGACGACGTGCTGGTGCTCGATGCGCAAGGCGCCATCGTGGCCGACATGCCGCTGGTCACGGGCCGCGCCGGCATCAACGTTGCCGAGCGCGAGTATTTCCAGACCGTCCTGCGTACACGTCAGCCCATGATCACCGAGCCGATGCTGGGCAAATCGAGCGGCATGCCCATCGTGCAGATGGTGGCGCCCGTGCTCACCGCCGATGGCCAGGTGGCCGGTGTGGTGATCGGCGTGCTGCGCCTGTACAAGGACAACCTGCTGGGGCGCCTGCGCTCGGAAAAGATCGGCAAGAGCGGCTATTACTTCATTCTCACGCGCGGCGCCGTGCCGCGCTACGTGCTGCACCCCGATACCAGCCGTTTGCTGCAGCCGCGCCAGCCGAACGCCAACCTGACGACCACCCAGATGCTGAAGGACGATGGCGAAGGCAGCATGGTCAGCACCAACAGCCGCGGCATCACGGCCGTCAACAGCTTCAAGCGCCTGAAATCGGTGAACTGGCTGCTGGCCGCCTCGCTACCCATCGAGGACGCCTTCGAACCGTTTGATGGCGTGCTGTACCGGCTGGTGCTGTGGAGCATCCTCGCTTCGCTGCTGGCCGCTTTTGTTCTGGGCTGGGTTACCGTGCGCCTGCTGTCGCCGCTGGTGCGCCTGCGCGATACCCTGCTGGCCCTGCGCACCAGCGGCAGCCGCTTCACGCCCGTGCCAGTGCAGCAGCGCGACGAGATCGGCGAACTGACGGAGGCGTTCAACGGCCTGATGTGCGAACGCGACCGCCTGCAGCAGGAACTCGAATCGCGCGCGGCGGAACTGGAACTGGAGCGCGACCGGGCCGAGGCGGCCAACCGGGCGAAGAGCGACTTCGTGGCCAACATGAGCCATGAAATCCGCACGCCCCTCAATGCCGTGCTGGGCATGGTCTATTTGCTGGGCAATACCAGGCTCGACACGGAACAGCGCAAGTATCTGACCATGGTGCGCGTGGCGGGCCAGTCGCTGCTGGGCATCCTCAACGACGTGCTCGATTATTCGAAGATCGAAGCGCGCCGCATGGAATTGTCGCCCGTCGAGTTCGACCTTGACGAAGTCATGAATACCCTGGCCACGACGATGACGATGAATGCGGGCGAGAAGGAGCTGGAACTGGCCATCGCCGTCGAGCCCGACGTGCCGCGGCGCCTCGTGGGCGACGCCCAGCGCCTGCAGCAAATCCTCGTCAACCTGGCCGGCAATGCCATCAAGTTCACCGAGAGCGGCGAAGTGGTGGTGGCCGTCAGCCTGGCCGAGAGAGAAGAAGGGCGCGCCTGCCTGCGCTTCGAAGTGCGCGACACGGGTATCGGCATGACGGAACTGCAGCAACAGCAACTGTTTTCCGCCTTTTCACAGGGCGACCAGAGCATCACGCGGCGCTTCGGCGGCACGGGTTTGGGCCTGGCCATCAGCAAGCAACTGATCCACATGATGGGCGGCGATATCGCCGTGGCCAGCAGCGAAGGCAAGGGCAGCCGCTTCTGGTTCAGCGTGCCCTTCGAGATGCTGGAGCAGCCGGCCGAGACGCGGCGCACGCCGGCCCTCGGCCAGCTGCGCCTGCTGGTGGCCGACGATAACCGCACTACACGCGAACTGATCGTCAAGCTGATCGAGGCCTGGGGCTGGCTGGCCGACGAAGTGGACTCCGGTTTTGCCGCCATCGAACTGTATCGCGAACGCCTGGCGCAGCAGCAACCGTATGACGTGGTGCTGGCCGACTGGCACATGCCCGTGATGGATGGCCTGGCCACGGCCAAGGCCATCCGCCAGGCGGCCAGTGGCCAGCGCCAGCCCATCGTGGTGATGGTCAACGCCTTCGCCCGCAACCACCTGGAAGAGATTTCCAGCGCGGCCGAGGCCGATGTCGTGCTGATGAAGCCGATCACGGGATCGAGCCTGTTCGATGCCCTGCACCAGGCGCTGATCGCCAAGAACGACGGCGGCGAGCAGCGCATGCTGCACCAGCCGCTGGGCACGGAGCTGGCCGGCGTACATTTCCTGCTGGTGGAAGACAATCATTTGAACCAGGCCGTGGCGCGCGGCATCCTCGAACACATGGGCGCTACCCTGGACGTGGTGGGCGACGGCCTGCAAGCGGTGGAGCGGCTGCGCACGGAGGCGCTGCGCTACGACATCGTGCTGATGGATATGCAAATGCCCGTCATGGACGGCTTCAGCGCCACCCACATCATCCGCACGGAACTGCGCTTGAACTTGCCCGTGATCGCCATGACGGCCGGCGTGCTGGCGTCGGAGCGCGAGCGCTGCATGACGGCCGGCATCAGCGATTTCATCGCCAAGCCCGTGGTGGTGGAAGAGATGATGGAAGTCATCCTGCGCCACCTGCCCAAACGCCCGCAAGTGCAGACGACCGAGGCGGCACCCGTTGCCGATGAGGAAGTGTTTTCCATGGCGCCGCTGATGCGCGTGATGGGACGCGATGCGAAAGGGCGCGGCGTGCTGCGGCGCATGGTGGAAGATGCGCTGAACAAGGGCATGACGCCCGTGCGCGACGCTGAAACAGCGTTGCAAACGGGCCGCCACAGCGACGTGGCGCGCATCTTGCACGGCGTGCGCGGTTCCGTGGGCACCCTGGGCACGAAACGCCTGATCCGCGCCGCGTTTGCCACCGAGGAAGCCATCGACGCCGGTCGACTCGACGAGGTGCCGGCGCTGCTGGCGCACACGGCGCGGGAACTGGAGCAGGCGCTGGCGGCGGCGTCCGATTGGTTGTCGAGGCTGAAAGATTAAAAGAGTAGGTCGGATTAGCGCTTGCGCGTAATCCGACATGATACGCCAACAATATTGTCGGATTACGCGGCGTGCCCCCGCTAATCCGACCTACGCAATTTACGCCGGCACGCCCAGAATCACGCTGGACGCCTTGAAAATGGCCGTCACATTGCTGCCAAGCTCGATACCCAGCTCGCTGCTGCTCTGGTTCGTGATGATGGCGGCGATCGTGCCGCCGCGCGGCAAATCCAGCACCACCTCCGTGTTGACGGCGCCCGTCTGCACACGCGTCACCAGCCCGGCCAGCTGATTGCGCGCGGAAAAGCGCGCCCCTGCGCTGTCAGTCACGAGGATGATGGACGACGCCTTGATCAGCGCGAACGCTTCCGCGCCCGGCACCAGGCCCAGGCTCTCGCTGCTGCCCTGCGTGACGATGGCGACGATGTGCTGGCCACCGGGCAATTCCAGTGTGACTTCATCGTTGACGGCGCCCTGTTTCAGTTCGGCTACCTTGCCCAGGAATTGATTGCGTGCCGTGGTTTTCATGGCCATTCTCCGTATGAGTAAAAGATCGTCGGCGATGCCTTCCGCCTGACTGCCCAGCTGGCACAGGTAGCGGGCATGCTCGCGCTCGATGATGCGGAAATTGTCGACCAGCTGGCGTCCCCGCTGCGTCAGCCGCGTACCACCGCCGCCCTTGCCGCCCGTCAAGCGCTCGACCAGCGGCTCGCCGGCCAGGTTGTTCATGGCGTCGATGGCGTCCCAGGCGGCCTTGTAGCTCATCTTCACAAGCTTCGCCGCCTGCGTGATGGAGCCGCACTCGGCAATGGCGCCCAACAATTCCACGCGGCCGGCGCCGCCCAGATGCTCTCCACCCACCGTCATCCATACCGAGCCTTGCAGGCCGATTTCCGCTGTCGCTGATTTATCCAATGCGTTCACCCAAAGCCATGTGTTCTTCCCCGTTATCGATCTGTCCGTCGCGCAAGTACAGCACATGCTCGCCCAGGATGCGCGCATCTTCCGGATCGTGGGTGATCAGGATCATGGGCACGTCCAGGCGCTGCTGCCACTGGCTCAGTTCCAGACGCATTTTGACACGCAGGGCCGGATCGAGGGCCGCAAAAGGCTCGTCGAGCAGCAGCGCGGCCGGCTCGGCCACGAGCGCCCTCGCCAGCGCCACCCTTTGGCGCTGGCCACCGGACAACTCGTCGGGAAACTGGTGCGCCAGTTCCTGCAAATGAAATGCGGCTAGCCAATGCTCGACCTTGTCCAGCTTTTCGCGCGCGCGCGGGTTGAACCAGCCCCGCGCCAGGCCGAAGCCCACGTTCTGGCGCACCGTCAGGTGCGGGAACAGCGCGTAATCCTGGAACAGATACGCCACATTGCGTTGCTGCGGCGGCAAATTGATGCCAGCGGCCGAATCGAACAGGGTGCGCCCGTTCAGGCGGATATGGCCGGCGTCAGGCGTGAAGAGTCCGGCAATGGCTTTCAGGGTCATGCTCTTGCCGGCGCCAGACGGGCCATACATGGCGATGCGCTGACACTCGGACGTGCATTTCACCTGCAAGTCGAAGCGGCGTTTGCCGGAGCGCAAGGTGGCGCGAAGGTCGAGGTCGAGTTGCATAGGCGTCGTCATTGGCGTCATTTGTGCGCGATGCGCCCGGGCGCCAGGCGGCCAGCCGACAGCAGCACCACGATACAGACAAAGGAAGTGATCAGCACCAGGGTGTTGGCCACGTCGTCCTGGCCCGCCTGCACGGCTTCATACACGGCCACCGACAGGGTTTGTGTCTTGCCGGGGATGCTGCCGGCCACCATCAGGGTGGCGCCAAACTCGCCCAGCGCACGCACAAAGCCCAGCAGCACGCCAGCGAGGATGCCACGCCAGGCCAGCGGTAAGGTTACACGGAAAAAGATGGCGATTTCAGAAATGCCCAGCACGCGAGCCGCCTGCTCCAGCTGGCCGTCGACCGCCTCGAAGGCGGCCCGCGCCGGCTTGAAGACAAGGGGAAAGGCCACCACCGTGGAAGCGATCACGGCGCCCTGCCAGGTAAAGATGAGGTTAATGCCGAAGTTATCCTGCAGCCAGATGCCCAGGGTGCCGCGCCGGCCCAGCAGCACCAGCAGATAGTAGCCGAGCACGGTGGGCGGCATCACCATCGGCAGGGTCAACAGGGCGTCGAGCAGCTCGCGCCCGGGAAAACGCGTGCGCGCCAGCAGATAGCCCGTACCGATGCCGAGCAACAAATTGAGCGCCGTGGCCCAGGCCGCTACTTTGAGCGACAGGGCCAGCGCGGTCCAGGCGATATCCATGCGGGCGCGTGCTTAAATTATGGTTTCTTGAAACCGTACTTGGCGAGAATGGCTTGCGCCGGTGCCGTTTGCAGGTAGCTGACGAAGCGCTTCGCTTCGGCGGCATTGCTGCTGCCCTTGATGGTGGCAATCGGGTACAGCACGGGCGCCTCCAACGGCACGTCCAGTACCACGTTCACTTTATCCTTCATGATGGCCGCGTCGGTGGCGTAGACAAAGCCTGCATCGACTTCGCCGCGCGCCACGTAGTCGAGCGACTGGCGCACGTTCTGCGTGCCGATGGCTTTAGTCTGCACGGCTTGCCACAGATTCGCCTTTTTCAGCGCGCCTTCCGAATAGCGGCCAACGGGCACGCTGGCCGGGTTGGCGATGGCCACGCGGGTCACGCCCTTGTGCGTCAGGTCGCTCAAGCTCTTGATGCCCAGCTTGCTGTCGTGCGGCACGATCAGCACCAGGCTGTTGCCGACGAAGTCCATGCGGTCCGCCGGCAGCACCAGGTCCTGCTTTTGCGCCGCATCCATGGTTTCCTGATCGGCCGAGGCAAATACGTCCACAGGCGCGCCCTTGACGATCTGCTGCAGCAGCACGCCCGAGGCGGCAAAGTTCAGGGACACCTTGCTGCCCGGATACTGCGCCTCATAGCCTTGCGCCGCATCCTTGAACGCATTCGTCAGGCTGGCCGCGGCCGACACCACCACTTCGCCGGCAAAGGTGGAGGTGGCGGCGGTAGCGAGAAGAGCGGTGCCAAGCAGGCGGGCGAGCGAGGTGAGACGCATGATCGTATCCTTGTAAGTGAACGGTGAACAAGGAGCGTAATATACACCGATATACAGCGTTCTGCCATGGCACAAGTCAAGCCAGCACAAAGTGCATTCCCTGATATACTGTATATAAACACAGTATATTGAGGCACCCCATGGAACTGACGGACAAGCTGGAAATCCTGGCCGACGCGGCCAAGTACGACGCGTCCTGCGCCAGCAGCGGGGCGCCCAAACGCGATTCCATCGGCAAGGACGGCTTTGGCGCCACCTCCGGCATGGGCATCTGCCACAGCTACACGCCGGACGGGCGCTGCGTTTCGCTGCTGAAAGTGCTGCTGACCAATTACTGCCTGTACGATTGCCAGTACTGCGTCAACCGCCGTAGCTCGAACGTGCCGCGCGCGCGGTTTACGGTGGCCGAGGTGGTCAAGCTGACGAGCGACTTTTACCTGCGCAACTATAGCGACGGCCTGTTCCTCAGTTCCGGCATCATCCAGTCGGCCGACTACACGATGGAGCAGCTGGTGCAGGTGGCGCGCGAGTTGCGCGAGGTACACCAGTTCCGCGGCTATATCCATCTGAAAACCATCCCCGACGCCGATCCGGCCCTGATCGCGCAGGCGGGCCGCTATGCCGACCGGCTCAGCGTCAATATCGAACTGCCGACGCAAGACAGCGTGCAAAAGCTGGCGCCGGAAAAAAGCGTGCATACGATTAAACTGGCAATGGGCGCCATCCGCCGCAAGCTCGATGAGAAAGCGGAAGAACCGCGCTCGCCGCGCTTCGCGCCGGCCGGGCAAAGCACGCAAATGATCGTCGGCGCCGACGCCAGCGACGACCAGCAAATTCTCTCCACTGCCGAGACCTTGTACGGCAGCTACAAGCTCAAGCGCGTCTACTACTCGGCCTTCAGCCCGATCCCCGACAGCCCGAAAAGCGTGCCGCTGGCGCCGCCGCCGATGCTGCGCGAACACCGGCTGTATCAAGCCGATTTCCTGCTGCGCAGCTATGGTTTCCAGGCCAGCGAACTGCTGCCCGCCACGGGCGGCAATCTGGCGCTCGATATCGATCCCAAGCTGGCCTGGGCGCTGGCGCACCGCGAACATTTTCCGCTGGACTTGAACCGTGCGGCGCAGCACATGATCGCCCGCGTGCCCGGCATCGGCCTGCGCAACGCGCAGCGCATCGTCGACCTGCGCCGGCTGCGGCAAGTGCGCTACGCCGACTTGTCGCGCTTGCGCTGCAGCATGAAGAAAATCGCCCCCTTCATCATCACGGCCGACTACTTTCCCGCGCGCGATACCACCGCCTCCGAACACCTGCGCCGCGCCATGGCGGAAGCGCCGCAGCAGATGAATTTATGGCCGGAGCTGCAGGTCGCATGAGTACAGTGGTGCGGCTGGCGCAGTCGTTCGACGAGTGGCGCGCGGCCGCACGTGAACTGATCGCGCGCGGCGTGCCGCCTGCCGACGTGGCCTGGCAATCGCAACCCGGCGATGGCGACCTGTTTTCCTCCACGCCGGAGGCAACGGATAACAGCGCTCCGCTGCTGCGCCTGCCCCGTCCCCTGGTCGAATTGCTGGAAGGCGCCGCCTGTTTCAACGTGCATGACCGCTGGGCATTCTTATATCAAGTGCTCTGGCGCTGGCAGCTGGGCCAGCACGACGTGATGTCGCCAGCCGATACGGACGGCGCGCGCCTGCACGCGATGGCCAAGGCCGTGCGCCGCGAGGAGCACGACATGCATGCGTATGTACGCTTCCGCGAACGCAGCGAGGCCGAGGGCGCCCCCCGCTTCGTCGCCTGGTTCGAACCCACGCACGACGTGCTGCCGCAAGTGGCGCACCACTTCGCGCGCCGCATGGGATCTACCAGCTGGATGATCGCCACGCCCCAAGCCAGCATGCTGTGGGATGGCGCATCCTTGCATGCGGGACCGGCGCTGCTGCGCGGCGCTGCCGATATCGACGATGCCGGTGAAGCCCTGTGGCTGACCTACTACCGCAGCATCTTCAATCCCGCGCGCGTGAATGCGGATTTGCTGCATAGCCATATCCCCTCGCGTTTCTGGAAAAATCTGCCGGAAGGCGCCATCGTGCCTGCTATGCTCAGCGGCGCCGCCAACGGCGAACGGCGCACGGGCCAGACGGCCAGCGTAGGCCAGCGCAGCGGCGCCACCATGATCCCGATTGCCGCCGAGCGCGCCTAGCCAGCGCGCGAACTGCCCACCACCTTGGACCAGTGCCGCCGCTGCGAGCTGTGGCAGCACGCTACGCAAGCCGTGCCCGGCGTCGGGCCGCTACAGGCGCGCATCATGCTCGTCGGCGAACAACCGGGCGACCAGGAAGACCTGGCGGGCTTGCCGTTCGTTGGCCCGGCTGGCGCGCTGCTGGACCAGGCGATTCACGATGCGGGCATGGCGCGCGACAGCATCTATCTGACCAACGCCGTCAAGCATTTCAAGTGGGAACCACGCGGCAAGCGCCGCTTGCACAAGACACCCGCGCAACGCGAAATCCTCGCCTGCCATGGCTGGCTGGAAGAAGAGATCGAGCGTGTCAAACCAGAGGTGATCGTGGCACTGGGCAGCACGGCGTTAAAGTCCGTTCTGCAAGATGGTTCAGCCACCATGACGCCGCTGGTCGGCACGCCCATCGAGCACGACGGACGCTGGGTGGTGACCGTATATCACCCGTCGTATGTGCTGCGCGCGCCGGACGAGGCGAGCCGGCGGCAGGCATACGCGGTGATAGTCGACGGCTTGAACCAGGCGATGCGGCTACTAGAAGGCCAGGATCACAGCGTCGACGCTGGCACTTCCTGCCCCTCGTCACGCCGCGCGTAGCGCTGCGCAATCACGGCACAGATCATCAGCTGAATCTGGTGGAACAGCATCAGCGGCAGGATCACCATGCCCAGCGAATGGGTGGCAAACAGCACCTTGGCCATGGGCACGCCGCTGGCCAGGCTTTTCTTCGAGCCGCAGAAGACGATGGCGATCTCGTCTTCCTTGGAAAAACCGAGGCGGCGGCTGATGAACGTCATCAGGCCCAGGACCAGCGCCAGCAGCAAGATGCTGAACAGGCCCAGCGCTACCAGGGTTTCCACCGAGATCGTATGCCACAGGCCTTCGCTGACGGCTTCGCTGAAGGCCGTGTAGACCACCAGCAAGATCGAACCCTGGTCGACGAATTTCAGCATGACCTTGTGGCGATCGACCCAGCGGCCTATCCAGCGGCGCAGGAACTGGCCAGCCAAGAACGGCAGCAGCAGCTGCATGACGATGGAGAGCACCGCATCGACCGACGACTTGCTTTCCGCGCCCTTGGCCACCAGCAAGCCCACGAGGATGGGGGCAAGGAAGATGCCGATGAAGTTAGAGGCCGAGGCGCTGCAGATGGCGGCTGGCACATTGCCGCGCGCCATGGCCGTCAAGGCGATCGACGACTGCACGGTCGACGGCAGCGCGCACAGGAACAAAATGCCCACATATAAATCGGGCGTGAGAAACGTCAGCGCCAGCGGGCGCAGGGCCAGGCCCAGCAGTGGAAACAGGATGAAGGTGCTGGCCAGCACCAGCAAGTGCAGCCGCCAGTGCATGACGCCGGCCACCACGGCTTCGCGCGACAGCTTGGCGCCATGCAAGAAAAACAGGGCGCCGATGGCGACGGTGGTGACGTGGCCGAAGACCACGGCCGTCTGGCCCGTGCAGGGCAGGAACGTGGCCAGCGCCACGGTGACGAGCAGGGCGATGGTGAAATTATCGGGTTTCAGATTGCGCAACAGGGCAGTGGGAGAGAAGGAAGACATGCGGTAGCCTGGTAGCGGCGCAGCCTTGCAACACTGTGCCGGGGATGACAAACAGCGCCGGGAGCGGCGCCAGTGCTGGCTATTCTACCTGTATTGTCCAGCTCCTTGCCTGGCGGCATGGGCATCGCTGCCCGGCAAAAACTCTGCGGGCAAAAAAAATGCCCTGTCCGCAGACAGGGCAACCCGGAGTAAAGTACAGCGCGAGGGATTAACCGGCGGCTTTGACTTTCAGCTCGTTCTTGATTTCTTTCACGCCGCTCACGGAGGCGACGATCTGCACGACGCGGTCACCCGCTTCGGCGCTCGGTACATCGCCCGACAGGACGACGACACCTTGCTGGGTTGCTACCTTGACTGGCAGGGTAGCGGCTTGTGCATCGGCGCTCAGGGCGGCCTTGGCCGAGGAAGTGATGGTTTCATCAGGGACGGCAGCGGCGGCGTTGGCGGCCACGACAGTCTTAGCAGGAGCTTGTGCTTTTGTTGCGGAGTCAGCTGCATGCGAAGCGGTGATCGAGGCGCCCGACAGTACGATAGCGGCGACCAGGGTATTGAACAGTTTCGATGTTTGCATGGTAGTTCCTCTCAATGAAGTTAAAAGCTTCTTACTTGGATAAAGCAACACGTTGAAGCGTCACATCTACCCATACAGCAAGCACCGTGCCAGCTTTTAAATTTCATTCAAAATCAAAGGCTTACAGTAAAATTCGATTTTTTCAGCCCGTTTCAGCCGGATCTGGCCCGAAAATCGGGGCTTTTTGTCGCCTGACAGCGACAGCTTGTGGCAAGAAAATCAATATTCCACAGTAAGTCTTTGATTATCCACACTTTATTTTTGTCGCTATTCAGCGACAGGGTCGCCGTCACCCCGAAATAGGGCCGGCGTCAGCTCGTATTTCTGTAATAAACGGTAGAACTCCGTGCGGTTGCGGTCGGCCAGGCGCGCCGCATCGGCCACGTTGCCGTCCGTCAGGCGCAGCAATTGAATCAGGTAGTCGCGCTCGAAACGCTGCTTGGCTTCGTTGTAGCTGAGCGCTTCCAGCGATGGCACGCGCAAGGCCCGTTGCACCAGAGACAAGGGCACCAGCGGCGCCGTCGCCAGCGCGCATACTTGCTCGACCACATTGACCAGCTGGCGCACGTTGCCGGGCCATGGCGCGGCCACCAGGGCCGTCAAGGCATCGGGGGCGAAGCCGTTCAGGGGCTTCTGGTACTTGGCCGCCAGTTTCTGCAAGAAATGGTTCGCCAGCAGGGAGATGTCTTCGCGGCGCTCGGCCAGCGGCGGCAGGGTCAAGGTCACCACGTTCAGGCGGTAATACAAGTCTTCGCGAAATTGCCCATCCGCCATGGCCACGTCCAGGTCACGGTGCGTGGCCGACAGGAGACGCACATCGACCGGACGCGTCTGGTCGGCACCCACGGGGCGCACGGCCCGCTCCTGCAGCACGCGCAGCAATTTGACCTGCAGCGGCAGCGGCATGTCGCCGATCTCATCTAAAAACAGGGTGCCGCCATCGGCCGCCAGGAACAGGCCTTCGCGGTTGCCGACGGCGCCCGTAAACGAGCCTTTTACATGGCCGAACAGTTCCGATTCCAGCAGCTGCTCGGGAATGGCGCCGCAGTTGACGGCGATGAACGGCGCCTTGGCGCGGCGACTGGCATTGTGCAGGGCGCGCGCCAGCAACTCCTTGCCCGTGCCGCTGGGACCGCGGATCAGGATGCTGGCATCGGACCCGGCCACCAGCTTGGCTTCGGCCAGCAGCTCGGCCATCTGCGAACTACGGCTGATCAGCTCGGCGCGCCAGCTCTCGTCGCCGGACGCAGGCGCCGGCATGACGGTGGACAGGTTAATGGCATACGCCACCTTTTCCATGAGCAGCTTGCCATCGAACGGTTTCGTCAGATACGCAAACGCGCCGCGCGCCGTCGCGTCGACGGCGTCGGGGATAGTGCCGTGGGCGGTGAGCAAAATGACGGGCAGGGCCGCATGCTGGCGGCGGATTTCATCGAACAGGGCCAGGCCGTCGCGGCCCGGCAATTGCACATCGGTAATGACCAGGGCCGGCAATTCCACGGCCAGGCGCGCCAGCGCGGCTTCCGCGCTGCCCACGGCCGTGACGCGATAGTTGCCCGCTTTCAAGCGGATGGTCAGCAGGCGCAGCAGGTCGGGATCGTCGTCGACCAATAAAATGTGGGCTTGCTCGCTCATTTCGGCGCTCCCGCGGCAGGGCGCACGGACAGGCTGCGTTCGATGTTTTTCAACGCCTCGAGTTTTTCATTGAGCTGCTCGATGCGGCGCTGGGCATCGCGCAGCTGGCCATTGAGCTTGTCGATGCTCTCTTCCTGGCGGCGCAGCTCTGCGTACTGGCTGCTGAGCAATTGCACCAGCGGCGCCAGCAGTTGACCATCCTTGCCCGTGGCCGTGGCTAGCGGTTCCAGCAAGGCTTGCGCGCGGGCCAGGTCGCCGGCACCGCGCACGGTCGCTTGCAGCATGGCACGGCGGATGGTGTTGTGCGGCGCGTGATCGGCCTTCGCCAGGTCCAGCTGCGCCTTCACCAGTTCCGACGGCGTCATCAGGCGCACGGCGCTTTGATACGCCAGCAGTTCCGTGAGCTGGGGATCGGCCACCACCACCACGCGCGGCGGCGTTTGCACCAGCACGGGAGTCTGGGTGGAAGGCTTGGCGGCGCATGCGCCCAACAGCAGCGCGCAGGTGGCCATGCCGGCCAGGGAGGTTCTCGTCATCATATGGGCAGTTCTATCCGAAAATGCGCGCCAGCCTGGCGCGGTAAAAGAGTGACGCTGCCATCGTGGGCGGCAATATATTCGCGCACGATGGACAGGCCAATGCCATTGCCGTTGCGCGCGCCGGCCACCTGGCGCACGCCCTGGTAAAACGGCTCGAAGATGCGCTCGGCATCCTCGGGCGCCACACCAGTGCCCTCGTCGATGCAGTCGATGCACACGCGGCCGCTTTCGCTGGATAAGCTGAACCGCACGATGCCGCCTTCCGGGCTGAAGCGCACGGCATTCGACAGCAGGTTGGCCAGGGCGGTGGCCAGCTTGTCGCGGTCGGCCTGCACGATGAGGGACACGCCCTGCACCTCGACCGTCAGGCGGCGCGCCAGCCATTGCAGGCGCTGCCCGGCCACCACATCTTGCAGCAAGACCAGCAAGTCCACCTTGCTATGCGCCAGGTGCTGGGCGTCAAAGGCGGCGGTATTGTAGCGCAGCAAGTCTTCTATCTGATTTTGCAACGAGGCCGTGTTTTGCTGCAGGATGCCGGCGATTTCGCGCTGGCCATCGCTGAGCTTGCCGGCCACTTCATCTTCCAGCAAGGCTACGCCTTCGCGCAAGGCTGCCAGCGGCGTCTTCAATTCGTGCGAGATGTGGCGCAGAAAACGTTCTTTGTCGGCATCGAGGTCCGCCAGGCGCTGGCGCAGCCAGTCGAGCTGCTGGCCCAGGCGGCGCGTGTCGGCCGGGCCACCGACGACGATGGGCTGGTCGTAGCGCTTTTCGCCCAGGCGCTCGATGGCCGTCTCGATGCGGCGCAGCGGGCGCGACAATAGAAAGCCGAAGCAGGTGGCCAGCACGGCCGCCAGCAGCACGGCGCCGGCCACCAGCATGCCCAGCACGCGGCGCTGGCGTTCCAGCTCGGCCAGCAGGGCGTCGTTGCGGCTGCCGATTTGCGTCTTGCTTTCGCGCGCCAGGCTGTCATTGATCTGCGTCATGCGGGCAAACGCGCGGTAGACGACAGCGTGGCCATCACGCTTGCGGCGTTTACCGGCCTGCAACACTTCCCAGGCCGACTGCGCTTGCACCTTCCATTCGTCGGCCAGCTGGGGCGCGAACTCGGGCGTGGCGCGGTTCAGCACTTGCAGCGCCGCCGTGGCTTCATCGCGGGCCGCCGCGTAGCGCTCGCGGAACACGGGATCATCGAGCACGAGAAACTGGCGCGCGCTGCGCTCCATGGCCAGCGTGCGCTCGGACAAACGCTGCGACTGTTCCGTCAGGGTAATCGCCTGCGCCGCCGTCTCGCGCCCCAGGCGCGCCAGGTGCTCCAGGGTCAGCAAGGCTTGCACGGAGGTGGCCGTCAAAATACCCGTGGTCAAAATGAAGGCGGCAAATAACAGTTGGCGAAAGGACAGTCTGGACAAGGTAAGCGCCTTCGGTTCAGTCAGCAAGGGGGAAAAGGCGCATGGTACGCTAAGCTTTCATTCAGAGACGCCACCCACCCGGGAATGATCAATTTTGCAACATTGCCGCTTTTCCGGCGGTCAGCAAGGCCCCGGCGGCGGCGCACGAATACTCCTAGTACAATAGGGAAAACTTGATACAGGCATCAAAGTGACACCCGCCCTGGCGGCCAGCCCTGGCATTACGCCACTTTGCCCCAACATGTGATGCAGCCCCACCGACTATCCGTTTCACCTACCGAAGAGATCCCATACCGCATGAGCACATTTGAAAAAGTCAGCAGCAACTTCATTCCAGTCTTGCAGGCAACCATCGAGCAATATGTCGAGCCGGCAACGGGCATGCGCCATATCCACATGCATACCGAGCAGGCTGAAATGGTGTTCCTGGTGGCCTTTCCCACTGTGCCGGAAGTGAGCGACGGGCGCGCCCACATCCTCGAACACCTGGCACTGTGCGGCTCGTCCCGCTACCCGGTGCGCGACCCCTTCTTCTCGATGCTGCGCCGCTCGACGGCCACCTTCATGAATGCGATGACCTACCCGGACCGCACCGTGTACCCGTTCGCCAGCACCGACCGCAAGGATTTCTTCAACCTGCTGGACGTCTACCTCGATGCCGCCTTCTTCCCGAACCTCGATTACCTGAATTTCCGCCAGGAAGGCTGGCGCCACGCATTCGAAGGCGACAAGCTTGTGTACCAGGGCATCGTCTTCAATGAAATGAAGGGCGCATTCAACAGCCCCATGCGCGCACTCGACAGCGGCATCGCCAGCGCCTTGCTCAAGGGCACGACGTATGAAGTGGAATCGGGCGGCGATCCGCTGAATATTCCCGAGCTGACGCATGCCATGCTGAAAGAATTCCACGCCAGCCACTACCATCCTTCGCAAGCCGTGATCATGACTGCCGGCAATATCGAAGCGTCGGCCGTGCAGGAACAAGTCGCCGAACGCGTGCTGTCCAAGCTCAGCGGTTTCTCCGAACGCCGCTTGCCGCAACTGGCACCCGCGTGGACCGCGCCGCAGGAAAACATCGTCAAGATTCCTTCGCAGGAAGCGCGCGACGACGAATTCGGCCTGCAATTTGCCTGGCTGATGGGCGAATCGAGCGACCCTATCGCCTACTACCACGCGCATCTGCTGTCGCACGGTTTGCTGGGTGAGTCGTCGGCGCCCGTCATGCGCGCCATGGAATCGGCCGGCTATGGCCGCCCATCGGACATGAATGGCCGCGACGCGGGCATCCGCCAGATGGTGTTCCACATTGGCATGGAAGGTTTGACCCAGGAACAGATCGCCGATGCGCACCAGCGCATCTGGACGGCCCTGGAAGAAACAGCGGAAGAGGGCATACCCGCCGCCGTGCTGCACGCGGCCTTGCGCGACATCAAATACAGCCAGCGCGAAATCAGCAGCGGCCGCATGCCTTACGGCCTGGGCCGCTTGCTGCACGCCTTGCCGCTGGCCATGTATGGCGGCGACGTGATGGACGCCTTCGACAATGCGGCCATCCTGGAAACCCTGGAACAGCAGATCGAAGACCCGGAATTCTTCAAGCAACTGGTGCGCGAGCTGATCGCCAATCCGACCCGTTTGACCACGCACGTGGTACCCGACAGCGCCTACTTCACGGACCGCGCCGCGCAGGAAGACGCCAAGCTGGCGGCCCTGCAAGCGCGCCTGACGGACGCCGAACGCGAACATATCGTGGCCGAGTCCGCCGCCCTGGAAGCGCATCAGCAACTGCCATCGAATTCCGAAGTCTTGCCGCGCATCCGCCCTGGCGACGTCAGCGCCTCGCCGCGCCCGGCCCTGCCGATTCCGCCCGCCGTCGATGGCGCCGTGGCGTTTTCCATCGCCTCGAACGGCATCAGCTATGCCAACGTGCTGTACGACGTGTCGAACTTGCCGGAAGCATCGTGGCCCTGGTTGCGTTTGTACACGGACCTGGCGCCGGAACTGGGCGTGGGCGACATGTCGTTCGACGACGCCAGCGCCTGGCGCCAGAGCATGGTGCCTTCGTTCCACATCGGCCTGGAAGCCATTCCCCGCCCACAGCAAGCGATGCGCGTGGAACTGTCGTTCTCGGCCAGCGGCTTGCGCGAGGAACATGCGGCGATTGCCGCCGTGCTGTCGGCCTGGATCGCCAAGCCCCGCTTCGATGAAGAAGAGCGCCTGGCCTTCCTGATCGAAAGCCTGGTGCAAGACAAATTGAGCAGCCTGGCCGAATCGGGCAACCGCTACGCCATGCTGGCCTCGTCAGCACCGCTGTCGCCCACGCGCCGCTTCGACGACATCGTCGGCGGCCCGGCGGCATTGCCGTTCTACCGCCGTTTGCAGCAACTGAGCAAGAGCTCGGCAGGCCTGCAGGAAATCGCCCGCGAACTCGACACCCTGCACGCGCACATCATCGCCCAGGCACCAACCGTGCTGTGCGCGGGCCTGGAGCAGGATGGCATCGCCCTGGCCCGTTTGCTGGAATTGCCAGCGGCCAGCGTCGACACCGCTGTCCCTGCGGACACGGAAATGCCAGCGCCAGCAGCATTACCGCTGGCCAACACGGCCCTGCATGCGACGAGCCAGATCAACCATTGCTTCGTTTCGTGGGCCGTGCCCGGCGTGCACAATCCGGACGCCTCGGCCCTGGCTGTCGCTGCCGAACTGATGACCAACCAGGTGCTGCATACGGCCCTGCGCGAAAAAGGCGGCGCGTATGGCGGCAGCGCCAGCTATGCGGCCGGCGCCGGCACGTTTACCCTGAGTTCCTACCGCGATCCGCGCCTGGCCGGCACGTTTGCCGACTTCGGCACGACCCTGGATCAAATCCTCGACGGCGATTTCTCGCAAGAGCAAGTGGAAGAGGCCATCATCTGCGTCATCAAGGGCCTGGACAAGCCGCACTCGCCGTACGCGGAAGCGCTCACAGCGTGGAACATGCAGCAGCGGGGCACGACAGAAGCCGTGCGCCAGCAATTCCGCAGCGGCGTGCTCAATTGCACCCTGGCGCAGATCAAGGACGTGACGCGCACCTGGCTGAAAAACGGCCAGCAGAGCCGCGCCGCGTTTGCGGGCAACACGACGCAAGACCTGGCCGGGCTGGAAGTGGTCGATTTATTGGCGCTGGCCAGCTAAGGCGTGGGCTTAACAAGTGTTTTGACTTGGCTGTTGCAACGCCTGACAAAACCGTAGCGAGCGGCAGTGATTTGTGGCCGAGAAGCGCAACCGTACTCTGTACGGGGGCGCCGAGCCGGTGAGCATCGCCGGCCGCAAAGCGCGACGCGCAGTAGGTTTGGTCAGGCGTTTCCAGGTACGGCGCTCGGCTCCATGAACATCAACTCCCATTGATGACCATCGGGATCCTGGAAACTGTGGCCATACATGAAGCCGAAATCGATCGGCTCCTTGTAGATGCTGCCGCCCGCCTGGACGGCCTTCGCCACCAGGTCATCGACTTCGCCGCGGCTCTCGGCCGACAAACACACGAGCACTTCCGTCGCCACCTTGGTATCGCACAGCTGCTTGGGCGTGAATTGCTTGAATTTGTCGTGCGTCAACAGCATCACGAAAATGTCGTCGGTGACGATCATGCACGTCGCCGTTTCATCCGTGAAATGGGCATTGAAACTGAAGCCCAGCGCCGTGAAAAAGGCCACGGAACGCTCGAGCGACTGGACGGGCAGATTGACAAAGATTTTGCGGGCCATCATGTCTCCTTGAGTTGAGATGAAAAATGCTGCCCGCCGATTCTACACCGGCTTTTCAGCCCCTCGCGCGCGCCACGGTCTTGGGCGCGTAGCCGAAATGGCGGCTGAACGCGGCGCTGAAATTGGCCGGGTGACGGTAGCCCGTTTGCCAGCCCGCCTGCGCCACCTGGCAACCATTTTCCAATAACAACTTTGCCCGCTGCATGCGCAGCGCCAGCAAGGTGCGCTGGGGACTGTCGTTGTAGCGGTAGCGCCATCCCTGCTTGAACTTGAACAAACTCAGCCCCACTTGCGCGCACAGGTAATCGAGCGTGAGTGCCTGCGCCATCTGCTCCTGCATCAGCGCATACGCGCGCTCCAGTTTGACAATGTCGGCCTCGGACCAGCGCGGCGCGGACGCGGGCGCTGGCCGCAGTATCCGCAGCTGTTCCGCCAGCAGGCTGAGCACGCCGATATGCACGGCCAGCGGGTCCGTCGCGCGCAGCAGCGACCGAGCGTGCAGGGCGGAGGCTGCCGTGGTGGCGGCATGCGCCAGCTGGCGCGCGCCGCCGTTGGGCAGCAGGGAAGTCAAGCCCGCCGGCCAGTAGCGCGCCAGCGCATCTTCGTCGACCAGCACGCGCAATTGCGCCGCCTTTTGATTCGCCTCAAAACGGCGCTCGCCGCTCGTATGGCGAAACGCCGTCACTGTCGTATGGCCGCCCCGGAAACGCAATTGTTCGCCATCGCGCGTGGTGTAGCCGGACGCGCCTTCCAGGCCGATGGTGATGACCATGCCGCCCGCATCGTCATGCTTCGATTGCTCGACAAGCGCGAGCCGCGGACGGTAATCGGAATGCACGAGCAGCAAGCCCTGGTCGACCTGCCTCTGGTCGGCGCGGCACTCGCCGATCCCGGGGTCCAGCTGGCGCCGCGTCCAGCCTGCCGCTTCCCTGTCCTGTTCCCTCATCGCTCCTCCCTGTCCTGGCGCACCGTCGCGCATACGAAATGCACCGTGTCGCATACAAATGCAAATGATAATTATTCTCATTGTTGCATAAAATAGCGTTCATGCACACCTCAATGCCCACCTCGCCGAAAGGAAGCACCATGACGTTCACATCGCAACACACTTTGCAGCCCTACTGGGACCTGGCCGTTGCGCCCGTCCAGGCAGATGGGCTGGCCGCCGCCCTGGAACTGGGCGTTTTCGAGGTACTGGCCACGCCGCACACGCCAGCACAGCTGGCCGCAGCCCTGTCTCTGCATGCGCCGCACACGGCCCTGCTGATGGAATTACTCTGGAGCATGCAGGTGCTGGAACGCGATGCGACCGATGACGAGACACAGCGCTACCGCTGCACAGCCGCCACCTTGCAGTACTTCTGCCGCAACTCTGTTTCTTATTGCGGCGACGCCTGGCTATACCGGCTGCATGCGCTGCGCCATTTCGCCACGCAGTTAGCTACCCTCGTGCGCGACGGCGGCAAAGCGGCGCCATACAACACGGCAAATGCGGTCAACTGGGCCGTTGCCGCGCAGCAGCAGATCGGCCAGGAACAACGCGCCGTCACCATGCGCGCGGCCCTGTCCGTGATGCAGCGCATTGCCCCATTTGCGGACGGCAACACGCCGCTGCGCCTGCTCGACCTGGGCGGCGGGCCGGGCTGGGTTGCCATGGCGCTGGCGCAAGCCCATGCGGGCTTGCACGGCTGCGTTTTCGACTGGCCGGAAACGGTGGCCGTGGCAGCCGCGAACATCGCCCACGCGCAACTATCTGACCGCCTGGAAACCTTGGGTGGCGACCTGGACAGCGACGAGATCGGCAGCGATTACGATCTGATCTGGTGCTCCTCCGTGCTGCATTTCGTGCCCGACATGGCAGCGGCCTTGCGCAAGATCCATGCGGCACTGAAACCCGGTGGCGTGTTCGTCTGCGTGCAGGCAGAAATCGCGTCAACGCCCTTTGATGCCGCGCGCGTGCTGCCGTATTACTTGCCGATGCGCATGCTGGGCCGGACGGTGACACGGCAGGGTGAACTGGCGCAACTGTTGCGCGACACGGGCTGGCGGCAAGTGGAACAATACAGCGCCAGCGATTTCCCCATGGCGCCCGTACAAGTGCTGATTGCGCGTAGCTAACGATTATCATTTAATAATTATCATTTTTATAGTGGATGGCAACACAAATGCGCTAAGCTATACCTGCAGCGTGGCCGCTGCCTGACGTGGCTCGCCAGCATTGATCGATGTCATCCGCAGCACTCCGCTGCCTCCACAGGGAATTCATCATGAGTCAAACAATTGCAGGGAAAGTCGTCGTCATCACCGGTGCCAGCAGCGGCCTGGGCGAAGCCACCGCGCGCCACCTGGCCGCACTGGGCGCCTTTGTCGTGCTCGGTGCGCGGCGCATGGATTTGCTCAATACCATCGCCGAGGAAATCACGGCCGCCGGCGGCCAGGCCGCCATTGCCGATACCGACGTCACGGTGCCTGCCGACGTCAAGAATCTGATCGATACGGCGCTGGCCGTATTCGGCAAGGTCGACGTGCTGATCAACAACGCGGGGCTGATGGCCATCGCACCGATGAGCGCCTTGAAGGTCGATGAGTGGAACAAGATGATCGATATCAACATCAAAGGCGTGTTGAATGGCATCGCCGCCGTCCTGCCATATTTCCAGGCGCAAAATAGCGGCCACTTCATCAACATCTCGTCGGTGGCAGGACAAAAAGTCTTCAGTCCGGGCGGCACCGTCTACAGCGGCACCAAGTTTGCCGTCAGCGCCATTTCGGAAGGCTTGCGCCATGAACTGGCCGCCAGCGGCGGCACCATCCGCACCACCACCATCCTGCCGGGCGCCATCGACACGGAATTGACGGGCGGCAGCAGCCACGCGGAAAGCGCGGCCGGCCTGAAAGAGTTTTACAAGCAAGCCATCCCCGCCGACGCCGTGGCACGCGCCGTGGCGTATGCGATCGGGCAGCCGGACAACGTGAGCATCAATGAAATCGTGCTGCGTCCCACGGTGCAGGAGTTTTAAGCCACATCTTGCTGCAGCGCCTCGATGATCAGGCTAGCGAGCCGCTCGACGGGCGGCCTGGACACGCTGGAGGCGCGCAGCAGTTCCAGCGACAACGGGGGCAGGGCGGGCAAGCCCGCCGCCACGTGATCCAGCGCGCACACGGAAGAAGGCAAGCCCAGGCTGGTGCGTACCGTTACGCCCAGCCCGGCTGCGGCCGCTGCCCACAACCCTGCCAGGCTGGGACTGGTAAACGCCGTGCGCCAGGCGATGCCGGCCCCATCGAGCGCCTGCGTGGCGCAGCGCTGGAACAGGCAATCGCGGTCGAACGTAATGAGCGGCAAGGGCTCGCCCGATTCGGGACGCCAGGCCAGGCTGGATGAGGCGATCCAGCGCATGGACGGTTCGGCAATATGCTGGCGCTGCTGCAGCGGATACTCGGCCACGTCGGCGCTGCAGGCGCCACCCCACAGCAGGGCCAGGTCCAGCTGGCCCATGGACAGTCCTTGCATCAAGGCCGTGTTGCGCGCCACGTGCGCCTCGATGCGCACTTTCGGATGCGCGCGGGCAAAGCGCCCCAGCACGTCGGGCAGCAAGACTTCGCCAAAATCCTCCTGCAAGCCGAGCCTGATCCAGCCTTCCAGTTCCGCGCCGCGCAGGGCGACGGCCGCCTCGTCATTGAGTTCCAGCAAGCGGCGCGCATAGCCAAGCAGCACTTCGCCGGCCGGCGTCAGCGCCAGCCCCCGTCCATCCTTGCGGAACAGGGGCATGCCCGCCTGTTCCTCAAGTTTTTTCAACTGCGCGCTGACGGCCGAGGTGGAGCGGCCCACTTTGTCCGCCGCGCGGGCAAAGCTGCCCAGGTCGATGCCAGCCACATAGCTGCGCAGGAAGGCGATGTCGAAATTCAGCAGGCTCATGGCATCAATGCAATCGTCCGGTTTTATGGGATTGTTTATCGTAAATTATCTGATATTCAGAATGATCGTAGCGCGCAACACTGTCAGGGTCAACCACTTTCCTGTCCCTGCCATGACCACCAGCTGCCCTGCCGTTTCCCTTCCTGTCACTCCGCCCGCGCTCGGCGATGCCCACCGCTGGAAAGTGCTGGCCGTGGGCGTGGCGGCCAACGCCAGCTTTTCTGCCGCCGCCAACGGCATGCCCACGACGGCCATCTGGCTACGCAGCGGCTATCACCTGAGCAATACAGAACTGGGCGTGGCGCTGGGCGCCATGGGCCTGGGGGTGGCCCTGACCGAATTGCCATGGGGCATGGCCACCGACCGCTGGGGCGACCGCCCCGTGCTGCTGACGGGCTTGCTTGGCACCATGCTGGCCTTGCTGGCCCTGCTGCTGTGGATTACGCCCGCCGGGGGCACGGTGCCGCCGTTATGGGCACTGGCGGCGGGGCTGGCATTGGTCGGCGTGCTGGGCGGCAGCGTGAACGGCGCCAGCGGCCGCGCCGTGATGCGCTGGTTCGGCACGGGCGAAAGGGGGTTCGCCATGAGCATCCGCCAGACGGCCGTGCCGCTGGGCGGCGGCCTCGGCGCCCTCATCCTGCCCAGCCTGGCATCGCGCTACGGCTTCATGCCCGTGTTTGGCGCCCTGGCCCTCGTATGCGGCCTGTCGGCGTTTTTTACGTGGCGCTGGATGCATGAGCCCGATTTCTCTGCCGAGGCCGCCACGGGCCCGCACAACGCGTCCATGGGCCAGATTGGGGTCAAGCCGCCACCGTCCTTGCAAGGTCCACTCAAAAACCGCAAAGTCTGGCGCTTGGTGGCGGCCATCGGCTTGCTGTGCGTGCCCCAGTTTGCCGTGCTCAGCTACGCCACCGTGTTCCTGCACGACCATGGCCACCTGGGCCTGGCTGCCATCACGGCCGTGATGGTGGCCCTGCAGGCGGGCGCCATGGTGATGCGCATCTGGAGCGGACGCCACACGGACCGCCACGCCAACCGGCCCGCCTACCTGCGCGGCTCGTCCCTGGTGGCGCTGGCCTCGTTCGTCTTGTTGGGATGCATCGCCTGGACGGATGCGCCGGGCTGGCTGTTGATGGCCGCCGTGGTGGCCGCCGGCATCGCCGTATCCGCCTGGCATGGCGTGGCCTACACGGAGCTGGCCACGGAAGCGGGCGGCGCCAATGCGGGTACGGCCTTGGGCATGGCGAATACGGCCGTCTACGTGGGCCTGTTCCTCACGCCGATGGCCATCCCGCACCTGCTGGCGGCCAGCAGCTGGCCCGTCGTTTGGTGGCTGGCAGGGCTGGTGGCGCTGTGCACGTGGCCCCTGTTTCCCAGGGCTCAGGGCAGCGGCGAAATCCGGTAGATGCACCGCATGGCGTTCGTCAGCAAATGCTGCTCGCGCACGATGCTCGCGCCCGACCCCACCACTTCCTGGAACAGCTGCAGTTCGGAGCGGCAAAAGCCCTGGCAGGTGCGCGCAGCGGCGCAGATGGGGCAGTGGTCTTCGATCAGCAGCCAGTCGTCGCCATCCGCTTCCACGCGCGCCATATAACCCTCTTCATCGCGCACGGCCGCCAACTGCTGCAAGCGCGTGGGCAAGTCCGGCGCCGAGCACGCCAGCGCGTAGGCGCCGCGGCTTTCCTCTTCGCGCTGGGAAATTAATTTATCCAGGCCCGCTTCGCCGAACAGCTGGCGCACCGAACCGATCAGCTTGATCGTCAGCTGCGCATGCGTATCGGGAAAGCGCGCATTGCCCGCTTCCGTCAAGACCCAGTTCTGGCGCGGCCGGCCCGCGCCCGCCTGCGCTTCCTGGCGCCCCTCGATGAGGCCCGCCGCCACCAGCTTTTGCACTTGCTGGCGCGCCGCCTCGCCCGTCATGTCCAGGGTCTTGGCCAAGGTCGCCGTGGAGACGGGTCCCTTGGTCTTGATGAAATACAGAATGCGCTCCGTCGTTTGCGGCGCTTCGCTATTATCCAAACGTTTACTTGTGTAATTCATTTCGCTCAACTATCATGGGGCAAGTTAACCAACTAATCGCTTGCATAATAGGCCGCTAGCTCCCCGCTGTCGAGGAGTTTCCACGTCCGCATGCAGGCAAGACACACTTTTGGACTGGAATCCCATGCAGCTACAGCACTCCATCTGGCTGTTTCACGCCATTCTCGCCACCGGCCTGGCCATCTGGCTGACCCTCGCCACCGTCAACAACCTGCACGCCTTCCACGGCGCCGTCTGGGCCATCGGCAACACCATGCGCATGGACCCGCTGCGCCAGGATCCGACCATCCAGACGCCGCTGCTACGCCGCGCGCTCACCTCACTGGCCTTGCACCGGCTATCGCTGGGCGTGGTACTGGCACTGCAACTGCTGGCAGCCATCACCGCCTGGACGGGCGTGGCGCTGTTCTTTGGCGCGTCACTGGCCGATGCGCTGCCCTGGCTAAACCTGGCCTTGTGCGCCATGGCCGCCTTTTTGCTGCTGATGCACCTGGGCGGCCTGTGGTTCGGCTACTGGATCGTCCAGGAAGGCTTGCAGACGACGCACCTGGTGCTGCTGCTGTGGACCATCGGCCTGTTTGTACTCTTTAATTTTCACTTCTAATGCACAGCGGACCTGACCAGCCTCCGCTGCGCCTCTTCTTCCCGTTGTCTTTATCCCTTTGATTGCTGTAAAGGACTTCATTATGAATACGAAACTCGTCGGCGCTTCCGCGCTGGCCATCACCCTGGCCGTCGCGGGCGCCGTGCTGTACCCGCGTGCTGATTCACAAGCCGCTGCGCATGCGGCCGATGCCGCCTATCCCGCCACCAAGGTGGCGCTGGTCCCCGTCGTGCTGGGCACGCAGGAGCGTTTCTTTGCGGGCGTGGGAGAACTGGAAGCGGCGCGCCAGGTGCAGGTGGCGGCCGAAACGGGCGGACGCGTCACGCAGATCCGCTTCGAATCGGGGCAGAGCGTAGCGGCCGGCGCCGTGCTGGTGCAGCTCAATGACGCCACAGAACAGGCGGCCCTGCTGCGCCAGCGCGCGCAGCTGAAAAACGCGGAAAGCAGCCATGCCCGCACGGTGCAGATGGTCAGGGAAAAGGCGGCCACGCAGGAGCAATTGGATAGCGCCCTGGCCGCGCGCGACGCGGCCCTGGGCGACGTGCGCCAGACGGAAGCGCTGATCGCGCAAAAGACCATCCGCGCGCCATTCGCCGGGCAGCTGGGCATCCGCAAGGTCCACGCGGGCCAGTACCTGAATGCGGCCGACACGGTGTCCAGTTTGATCGACACGAAGTCGCTGCTGGTGAACTTCGCCCTCGATGAGCAGAGCAGCGCGAAGCTGGCGCCGGGCCAGGCCGTGCAAGTGCTGGTGGACGCCTACCCCGGCGAAGTTTTTACAGCCAGGATCAACGCCATCGACCCGCTGATCGCCCGCTCACGCATGGTGCAGGTGCAGGCGACGCTGACAAATCCGCGTGGCGCCTTGAAGGCGGGCATGTACGCCAATGTGCGGGTGGCGCGCGAAGCTGGCCAGCAGCTGACGGTGCCGGAAACGGCGGTGACCTACAGCGCGTACGGCGACACGGTGTTTGTGGCGCAGCAGGAGGGCAAGCAGCCGCTCACCGTCAAGCGCGTGGACGTGAAACTGGGCGAGCGGGCTGGCGGCCGCGTGGCTATCGTTGAAGGCTTGCGGGAGGGCCAGCGCGTGGTCGCTTCAGGCCAGCTGAAACTGGCCGACGGCATGGCCGTGCAAGCGGTGGCCAATACACTGGACGAGGCCAAGCGCGCCGCGCCCAGGGCCGGTTCGTAAGGGAAGGCCGCCACCATGAAATTTACCGATTTATTCGTACGCCGCCCCGTGCTGGCGCTGGTCATCAGCACCCTGATATTGATGCTGGGCGTGATCGCCATCAAGCAGTTGCCGATCCGCCAATATCCGATGCTCGAATCGTCCACCATCACCGTCACCACCACCTATCCGGGCGCCTCGGCGGAACTGATGCAGGGCTTTGTCACGCAGCCGATCGCCCAGGCCGTGTCGTCGGTGGAAGGCATCGATTACCTGACGTCGTCGTCGGTGCAGGGCAGCAGCACGGTGACCGTGCGCATGGAATTGAACCGCGATTCCACGCAGGCCTTGACGGAAGTCATGGCCAAGGTCAACCAGGTACGCTACAAGCTGCCCGAAGGCGCCTTCGATCCTGTCATCGAGCGCTCGGCCGGCGATTCCTCGGCCGTCGCCTACGTCGGCTTTGCCAGCGAGAGCGTGTCCGCGCCAGGGCTGACGGACTACCTGGCGCGCGTAGTGCAGCCGATGTTCGCCACCATCGACGGCGTGGCGAAAGTGGACGTGTATGGCGGCCAGCAACTGGCCATGCGTCTGTGGATCGACCCGGCCAAACTGGCGGCGCGGAGCTTGACGGCGGCCGATGTGGCCGACGCCGTGCGGCGTAACAACTACCAGGCGGCACCCGGAAAAGTGAAGGGACAATTCGTCGTCTCGAACATCAGCGTTAACACGGATCTGACCAGCGTGGCGGAGTTTCGCGACATGGTCATCACCAAGGGCGGCGATGCAAAAGACAGCGCCGCCCTCGTGCGTTTGAAAGACGTGGGCACAGTGGAACTGGGCGCGGCCGCAACGGAGACGAGCGGCATCATGGACGGCGTGCCGGCCGTGTACCTGGGCCTGTCACCAACGCCGGGCGGCAACCCGCTGGTGATCGTCGACGGCATCAAGAAGCTGCTGCCGGAAATCCAGAAAACCCTGCCACCGGGCGTCAAAGTCGAGCTGGCGTTCGAAACGGCGCGCTTCATCCAGTCCTCCATCGACGAGGTAGCGCACACCCTGCTCGAAGCGCTTCTCATTGTCGTCATCGTGATCTACCTGTGCATGGGTTCCTTGCGCTCGGTGCTCATTCCCGTCGTGACGATTCCGTTGTCGATGCTGGGCGCGGCGGCGCTGATGCTGGCCTTCGGCTTCAGCATCAATCTGCTCACTTTGCTGGCAATGGTGCTGGCCGTGGGCCTGGTGGTCGACGACGCCATCGTGGTGGTGGAAAACGTGCACCGCCATATCGAGGAAGGCAAGACGCCCGTGGCCGCCGCCCTGGTGGGCGCGCGCGAAGTGGCTGGTCCCGTGATCGCCATGACGATCACGCTGGCGGCCGTGTACGCGCCCATCGGCATGATGGGGGGTCTCACCGGCGCGCTGTTCAAGGAATTCGCGCTGACCCTGGCCGGCGCCGTGGTGGTGTCGGGCGTGGTGGCGCTCACCTTGTCGCCCGTGATGAGTTCCTTGCTGCTGCAGCCGAAACAGGCGGAAGGGCGCATGGCGCGCGCCGCCGAACACTTCTTCGAAGGCTTGACCACGCGCTATGCGCGCCTGCTGGACCGTTCCTTGCACCACCGCTGGTGGAGCGCCGGCTTCGCCGCGCTGGTGATGGTAAGTTTGCCCTTTTTGTACCTGTTGCCGCAGCGCGAACTGGCGCCGGCGGAAGACCAGGCAAGTGTCTTGACGGCCATCAAGGCGCCGCAGCACGCCAACCTCGATTACGTCGAACGCTTCTCATACAAGCTCGATGACATCTACAAAAATATCCCCGAAACGGCGTCGCGCTGGATCATCAATGGCGGCGAAGGCCCGGCGTCCAGCATCGGCGGCATCAACCTGACGCCATGGGCCAAGCGCACGCGCAACGCGGCCGTCATCCAGGCCGAATTGCAGCACGCAGTGGGCGACGTGGAAGGCACCAGCATCTTCGCCTTCCAGCTGGCGCCCTTGCCAGGGTCGAGCGGCGGCTTGCCCGTGCAACTGGTCTTGCGCAGTGCGCAGGATTACGCCACCCTGTTCCGCACCATGGAAGACGTCAAGCAGCGCGCACGCGATAGCGGCCTGTTCGCCGTCGTCGACAGCGACCTCGATTACAACAACCCCGTTGTGAAAGTGCGCGTGGACCGTTCAAAAGCCAATAGCCTGGGCATTCGCATGCAGGACATCGGCGAATCGCTGGCCGTGCTGGTGGGCGAGAATTACCTGAACCGCTTCGGCATGGATGGCCGCGCGTATGACGTCATCGCGCAAAGCCCGCGCGAACAGCGATTGACGGCGCAAGCCCTGACGCAGCAGTACGTGCGCGCCGACGATGGCAGCCTGCTTCCCCTGTCGGCCGTCGTGTCGGTGAGCGAGCAGATCGAGCCGAACATGCTGACGCAATTCAACCAGCAAAATGCGGCCACCTTCCAGGGCGTGCCGGCGCCCGGCGTGACCCTGGGCGACGCCGTGGCCTTCCTCGACGGCGTGGCCAAGACTCTGCCACCGGGCTTCAGCTACGACTGGCAATCGGATGCGCGCCAATTCGCCACGGAAGGCAATGCGCTGCTGCTGGCCTTCCTCGCGGCCGTCATCGTGATTTACCTGGTGCTGGCAGCCCAGTATGAAAGCCTGACGGATCCCTTGATTATCCTGATCACCGTGCCCCTGTCGATCTGCGGTGCGCTGATTCCGCTGGCGCTGGGCTACGCCACCGTCAACATCTACACGCAGATCGGCCTCGTGACCCTGATCGGCTTGATCAGCAAGCACGGCATTTTGATGGTGGAATTTGCCAACGAACTGCAGGCGCATGAACAGCTGGACCGCCTCAGCGCCATCCGCAAAGCGGCGCAGATCCGCTTGCGCCCGATTCTGATGACGACGGCCGCCATGGTGGTGGGCCTGGTGCCGCTGCTGTTCGCTTCCGGCGCGGGCGCCAACAGCCGCTTCGGCCTGGGCGTGGTGATCGTGTCGGGCATGTTGATCGGCACCTTCTTCACCCTGTTCGTGCTGCCCACCGTGTACACCTTTTTGGCCCGCCGCCATACGGCCGACCATGCCACGCCGCGCGCCCGCGAGCTGTCGCAGGCGCTGAAGGAATCCATATGAAAAATTACCGCTATCTTGTTTCCCTTTTGCCCGTGCTGGCCGGCTGCGCCGTCAGTCCCGCCTACGTCACGCCGGGCACGCCGGCCATCCATCTGGCCAGCCCCCAGCAGGCACAGTTTGCGCCCGCTCAAACGGCATCCATGAGTGCCGCCTGGTGGACGTTTTTCGATGATGCGCGCCTGTCGCAGCTGATCGCCAGCGCACTCGAACACAACCTTGATATCTCGCAGGCGCAGGCGAATCTGCTGGCCGCACGCGCCATCTTCGACGAGCGCCGCCTCGACGAACTGCCTGCCGTCACGGGCCATGCGGGCTGGCAGCGCCAAGTGCGGCAAGACACGCCCAACAGCCGCGCCGCCAGCGCCAGCACGCGCGTGGGTTTTGACGCGCAATGGGAGATCGACCTGTTCGGCCGCCTGGCGCACATGAGCCGCTCGGCGCAGGCGCGGGCCGACGCGGCGCAGGCGGACTTGCGCCAGACGCAGCTGACGATCGCCGCCGAAGTGGCACGCAATTACTACGAGGCGCTGGGCTACCAGCAAAACCTGGCGCTGACGCAGGCACAGGTGCACAGCTGGCGCGATACGGTGGCCCTCATCGATGCGCGCATTCGCGCCGGCAGCGGCTTGCCGGAAGAGCGCCACAACGCGCTGGCCAACCTGGCGCGCAGCGAGGCGGCCATTCCTCCCTTGCAGGCGGGCTTGCGCCAGGCGCAGTACCGGCTCGATGTCTTGAGTGGCCAGCAACCTGGCACAGACACTGCGGGCGCCATCGCGCTGGCCACGACGCCACGGCAACAGGCACCGCTGGCGGGACAACTGCCCTTGGGCGACGTGAACCAGCTGATCAAACAGCGCCCCGACGTGGTGCGCGCCGAACGCCTGCTGGCCGCTTCCAGCGAGGACGTGGGAGCCGCCACGGCGGACCTGTATCCGCGCCTGAGCCTCGGTGGTTTCCTGGGATTCTTTGCGTTGCGCGGCAGCGGCGTGTTCGACGGCGGCGCGCGCGCCTTCGAGGTGGCGCCTTCCGTCAGCTATCCGGCGTTTCGCCTAGGCAGCGTGAAGGCACGCTTGCGCGGTACACAAGCCGAGGCCCAGGGCGCGCTGGCGCGCTATGAGCAAGCGCTGTTGGTGGCGCAGGAAGAGGTGGAAAACGCCGTCACGCAGCTGGCGGAAAACCAGACGCGCCTGGCCTCCTTGCTGCAGTCGGCGCGCCACGGCGATGCGGCTCTCGGCATCGCCAGCACGCGCTATCAGGGTGGCTCCGGCAGCTACCAGGCGGTACTGGAAAACCAGCGCGCCTTGTTCGATATCCGGCGCGAAGCGCTGCTGGCGGAGACAGTGTCCTACATCGATGCGATTGCCCTGTACAAGGCGCTGGGATGGGGGCAAACTATGTGATCTTTTTAGCTTGGAGAGGGGCGCGATGTTCACGCAAGGCAGCTGGCTGAATCCACCGGAAACATGGTCCGCCGACGACGCGCAATTGCGCGTGACGACGGATGAAAAAACCGACTTCTGGCGCAAGACTCAATATGGTTTTATACGCGACAGCGGCCACTTTTTCGGCACTGGCATCGACGGTGATTTCACGGCGCAGCTGCACGTGGCGGCGCAGTATTCGTCGCTGTACGACCAGGCCGGCATGATGGTGCGCATCGACGAACAGAACTGGATCAAATGCGGCGTCGAATTTTCCGATGGCCAGCTGTTATTGAGCACCGTGCTCACGCTGGAAAAATCGGATTGGGCCGTCAGCATCGCCCCCGCCATGCCGGACGGTTTCTGGCTGCGCGTAACGGTGGCGCAAGGCGTGATCCGCGTGCAGTATTCCACCGATGGCCAGCGCTGGCCGCTGCTGCGTCTGGCGCCATTTCCCGAGGCCGCTAGCTACCGCGTCGGCCCCATGTGCTGCACACCGGAACGCGGTGGCCTGGAAGTGGTTTTTTCCCGGTTTTCCATCGCTCCGGCGCAGCAAAAAGACTTGCATGATTTGAGCTGAATCAAGCCACCCACGTCTCGTGCAAATGGCGCCACAGCAGGGCGCCAGCCGGTGTTTTTTCATATACGACGGTCGACAAACGCTCGGTATTTTCTGCGCCCGGCAGCGACTGGAATTCGCGGTAGGAGACGGTAGCGCCGGCGGCGCTTTCCTGGATTAAAACGAGGTCGGAAATTCGCATCTGCAAGCCCGGTCGGCTGCCGCCGGCGGCGCGGAAAAATGCCGTCAAGCCAGCGCTATCGAGCTGCTTGCCGCCTGGCGCCACCATCGTGAAAGCGGGTGAAAAACGCGCCAGCAATTCGGCGCAATGTGCTGGCGCCGCCGCCTCGCCAGAGAGCCATGCACGGATCAGTATGTGCGTGGACAAGACGTCGTCAAAATAGGGGTTCGTTGCGTTCATTTTTTGCTTGCTCCATGGTGATGTAAAAGGTCGAGAACGGCACGGTTATCGATGCGCGAGCACAGTGCCAAAGGCAGCAAGCACGAGGCTGCGGCGAGGGCAAAACACCAGTGAAAAACCTGGACCGCGCGCAGGTGCTGGGCGGGGTCGTCGAGCGACGCAATGCCCTGCGCCGCCAGCAAGCCATTCAGTAGTACGCTGAGCAGCGCCACGCCCAGGCAAAAGCCCAGCTGGCGGTTGATATTCCACAAGGCGCTGGCCTGGCTCAGTTGCCCGTCCGGCGTGCGCAAGAAAGCCGTGCTTTGCGCCGTGCTGCTGCACAAGCCGCCGCCAAAACCCATCACGGCATATGCCCAGGCCAGCCAGAATACTTGGCCCGCAGAGTCCACCCGCAGCAGCATCAGCATGCCCGCCGCCTGCAGCAGGGCGCCAGCGATGAACAGGGGTTGCGGACCCACGCGGCGATAGTTCTTACCGGTGAGCGAAATGGCCGCAAACGAGGCCAGCGCCCACGGCAGCATCAGCGCGCCCGCCGTCGACGCCGACATGCCCAGCACGCCCTGCAGGTACAGCATGGCCAGCAAGCTCACGCCCATGAAGACGCCCGGCACCAGCAAATACATCAGCATGGCAATGCGCAGCAGCGGTTCAGCGGCCAGGCGCAGCTTGAGCAGCGGCGTGGATTTGCGCAGCGCGCCGCGCACATACACCCAGGCGCAGACGGCGCCCAGCGCCAGCACGCCTGCGCCGGCAGCCAACTCTCCCGGCGTGCCCAGCATGGTCAAACCCAGCAACAGCAGCAAAATCGCCGTGCTGCCCGCCACAAGGCCACCCGTGTCGAGCCGGGGTACGGCCGCGCGCGGCGGATCGGGGCGCAGCCAGCAGGCGGCCAGCAGCAGCGCCAGCGCCGCGAATGGCACGTTCAGATAAAAAATCCAGCGCCACGAGAGGCTGTCGACGATCACGCCGCCCAAGGCGGGCGACAGCGCGGGCGCCAGCAAGCCCACCAGCATGATGACGGAGGACAGGCCGGGGCGCTCGGCCGGCTTGTATAACTGGTAGGTCATGCTTTGCCCCAGCGGAATGAGCAAGCCGCCGCCCAGGCCCTGCACGCAACGCCAGGCGATCAGTGCCTCGATGGACGGCGCCAGGCCGGCGCCGATGCTGGCGCATAAAAAAGTTAGCAACGATGCCATGAACACGGTTTTGCTGCCATAATAGGCAGCAAGCCAGGCGCTGGCGGGAATGACGATGGTCAGGCCGAGGATGTAGGCGGTGCTGATCCAGGCCAGCTGCGCCACCGAAGCGTGCAGGGCATGGCCGATGTCGGGGTAGGCGACGCTGGTGATGAACATGTTGATCAAGTCGACGAAAAAACCCAGCAGATAAATGGCCGCGACCTTTTTGCGATAGTCCATGGTGCTCCGAATGGCAAACGGCCAGCTTAAGCGCCCATCGCCATTTGCGTAACGGGCCAGCCCCGATTACACTGTCAAACAAATTTTGACAAACCTCTACAACCCGCATGCCTCCTCATTTCTATTTATGATCAGTCTTGACCGTTTGGGTATTTTCATCGCCATCGTCGACGCCGGTTCACTGACGGCCGCCGCCGCCGTGCTGGGCCAGAGCAAGGCCGTCGTCAGTTTTAATTTGAAACAGCTGGAGGCGGAGCTGGGCGTGTCGCTGCTCACGCGCAGCACGCGCAGCCTGGCGCTCACCGACGTGGGGCGGCGCTTTTACGAAGATTGCCAAGGCGTGCTGAGCGAAGCGCAGAGCGCCATCGAGACGGCGCGCCAGGGACACCAGAGCTTGCGCGGCACCCTGCGCCTGACCACCACCGTCGAATACGGCGGCCGCACGGTGATCCCCGCGCTGATCGCCTTTGCCGCCACCCATCCGCAACTGCAGATCCAGCATTCCTCGTCGTCCTCGCATGAAGACCTGATCTCTGGCGGCTATGATCTGGCCATCCGCATGGGGTCACTCAACGATTCAAGTTATCGCGCCGCGCTGATCGAGCCGTATGCGATCTGGCCCGTCGCCTCGCCCGCCTACCTGGCCAGCCTGCCCGCCAGGGACATCGCCACCTTGCCCGACTTGCAGCGCGCGCGCTGGCTGGCGCACAGCCGACTCAGCACGCCGCTGCGCTGGGAGGTGCAAACGCCAGACGGCCCCGCCGCCTTTGCCGCGCAGGACGATGCCGCCATCCATTCCGACTCCGCCTCGGCCCTGCTGGGCTTTGCCCTGGGCGGCTGCGGCGTGGCCCTGCTGCCGCAGTGGCTGGTGGAAGGGGAAGTGCGCGCGGGACGCCTGCGCCGCCTGCTGCCCGATGTTGTCTTCCCGGAGCAGGGCGTGTATGCCGTGTATCCGAACACCCAGCATATTGCGGAAAAGGTGCGCGCCTTTATCGACTTTTTGCGCGCTTTCGTGGGCACGCCCGCCTGAGCATGCACCTTGCCCCACGGCGCACATATCACGTCGTCAATACTTGTTGAACAAAACGATTTCCAAGGGGCAAACGGGCGCCCCTTTCGTTTTTCACGGCCTACACTGAAAGGACGTTGTTCACCGATTGGAGACCATCATGACACATACATTGGCAGCAGTTTTCGTCCTGCGCGACATGGCCGAGCGGGCCCGGCACGACCTGATCACGGCGGGCTTCCCCGGCGCCAGCATCCGCCTGCACGATGCGGGCAGTGATGATATTTCCGCCACGGAAAATATCCGCCGCGACGACAGCGACAGCCTGCTCGACAACATCAAGCATTTCTTTACGGACCTGTTCGGCAGCCACGCCGACCGCCACATCTATGCGGAAGCAGTACGGCGCGGGCATGTCGTGCTGACACTGGAAGGGGCGAGCGACGCCGATATCCAGCGCGCCACCGACCTCGTCGAGCGCTATGCGCCGCTTGACATCGATGCGCACGCCGACCACTGGCGCGCTGGCGGCTGGCAAGGCGCGCCGCAAAGCGACAGCGCGATGCGCCAGGGCGCCAGCATGCAGTCAAGCGCGCCATCGCAGCAAGGCACGTTCGCCGGCAACCTGAACGAGGCGGCAAGGTCGCAGCAATTTGCAGGCGGCATGGCAGCGCCGCCACCCTCCGGCGTGGGCGCCAACGTGCGCCGCTATCCCGGCGCCGACAACCTGCCTGGCACCAGCGACGACGACGAGCAGTATTATCGCAACCACTGGAGCAGCCAGTATGCGTCCGGTGGCGGGCGCTTCGACGACTACGATCCCGCCTATCGCTATGGCCATTCGATGGCGGGCAGCGACAGCTACCGGGGACAAAGCTGGGAGCAGGTCGAGCTTGAACTGCGCAGCACCTGGGAACACACGTATCCGCAGTCGGCGTGGGACGACTTCAAGGCGGCCGTCAAGCATGGCTGGGAACGTGTAACGTCCTGAGCGCAGCCGGGCGCTGCGGGCTTTCCCCGGATCTTCAGCGCCCCTCGTGCGTCAGTTGCAGGAAGTGGTTCAGGATATGAAAGTGGTCTTCGAAGAATTGCTCTTCCATGGCCGGCAGGGAGGCCACGGGCACCCACTGCGCCAGTGCCGCGTCGTCGGCTGCCGTCACGGCCGGCAGCTGGCGCGTCTTCAGGTCAAAATAGTGCGCATGCGTGATGGTGCGCCCGCGCTGGCTGCGGTCAGGATGGTCGAACACGGCCACGCCGACCAGCGCCTCGACGAGGGTGGGTGCCAGCACGCCCAGCTGGGTTTCTTCCGCCAGTTCGCGCAGGGCGCCCTGCAGCAAGCGTTCGCGCGGCTCCAGGAAGCCACCCGGCAAGGCCCACAAGCCCTTGCCCGGGTAGCCGCCGCGGCGCACGAGCAAGACGTGGCCCCCCGTCTGCACCAGCGCATCCACGGTGCAAAAGATGGGCGCATACGGCGCCGTGCGCCAGCGCGCCTTGTACGCCTCGATGGCGCGGTATTCCTGCACCAGCGGCGCGTACCACGGCAGCAAGGTCCACGCCTTCAGATACTGGCCGATGGCCGCCGGCAGCAGCTGCGCCACGGCGCTCAACGACACATCGACGTCCTCGGCCTCGAACAGCACGTTGCGGATGGCCGTCGCGCCGATGGGCGCACCGGGATCGATCTCCAGATTGAGTAACTGCCAGTGCGGGAAGTGGTGCAGGTAATAACTGGTGGCGTCCTTGAAGCAGGCCACCAGGGTCACGCGCTGCAGCGCAGGCACGGCGCCCGCCACGGCGCGCCGCACGGCATCGGCCCACAAGCCATCGTCGTAGTAATCGCGCACGGCCACGTAGTGCACGCGCGCGCGCTGCGCCTCGGGCAGGGTGGCGGCGATCATGGCGGCCCGTTCCTGCCACGTAAACGGGTTCTTCGGACTGCGCGCATGGAAGGCGGAGCCGAGCACCACCACCACCTGGGCGGCGGTGGCCAGCGCCGTTTGCAGCAAGCCGGCATGGCCATTATGAAATGGCTGGAAGCGGCCGATCAGGATGGCCGCATCGGCGGAATAGGCGAGGGTCATGCGTCGTCTCCGGTAGGGTAGTGGGCGGCGATCGGCAATTGGCGCCCGCTGCCAAAAGCGCGCGAACGCACGCGGATGATGGGCGCCGCCTGGCGCCGCTTGTATTCGTTGCGGGCGACCATGCCGAGGATGCGCCGCACCAGGGTGCGCCCGTCGTCCGTCTCGCGCAGCTGGTCGACCAGGCTCAAAGCTTGCGCGCTTTCCGCCTCCGGCAGGCGCTTGCCCTCGATATGCCACTTTAAAATTTCATCGAGCACGGGATATGGCGGCAAGCTATCGGTGTCGCGCTGCCCCGGCGCCAGTTCCGCCGACGGGGGCTTGTCCAGCACGGCGACGGGTATCAATTCGCGCCCGGCGCTGGCGTTGATGTGGCGCGACAGGGCGAACACCTCGGTTTTATACAGGTCGCCGATCAGCCCCAGTCCCCCATTCGTGTCGCCGTACAGGGTGCAATAGCCGACCGAGATTTCGCTCTTGTTGCCGGTGGTGAGCAGCAGGGCGCCGAAGGCGTTCGAGTATTCCATCAGGATCGTGCCACGCACTCTGGCCTGCAGGTTTTCCAGCGGCAGTCCCTCCAGCTTGCCGTCGAAGGCCCCCGCGTAGCCAGCCTCGTACTGCGTCACGATGTCGCGTATCGGATGCGTGTGCAGGGCGATGCCCAGGTTGGCGCACAGGGCCACCGAATCGGTGACGGAACCGGCGCTGGAAAAGATGGACGGCATGGTAATGGCCACCACGTTGCAAGCGCCCAGCGCTTCAACGGCCAGGGCCAGGGTCAGCGCCGAATCGATGCCGCCCGAGCAGCCGACAACGACTTTCGTAAAACCGCAACGGCGCGCGTAGTCGCGCAAACCGAGCACGATTTGACGCCGCGCAAACTCCACGGCGGGGATGCCTTCCGGGTCCGGCACGGGAAACGCCGAGCCATCGGTCCGGGTAAAACGCCCATCGGCAAAGCGCAGCAGTTGACAGTCTTCGACGAAGCGGGCTGATTCGAATTGCACGCCGTCAACCGGCGAAATGGCGAACGAGGCGCCGTCGAACACGAGTTGATCCTGGCCGCCCACCTGGTTGACGAACAGCAGGGGCAAGTGCACGCGCTTGCAGGCGGCGCCAAACACGGCGTGGCGCTGCGCGCGCTTGCCGATGTCGGACGGGCTGGCGTTGATGCTGACGACCAGGTCGGGCCGCGCAGCGTGCAGGGAGTCGAAAGGGTTGACGGCGTAGGCGCGGCCGTCGTCGTTCCAGCCATCCTCGCAAATCATGAAGCCGACCCTGCAGCCGGCGATGGACAAGGTGCAGGCGCCGGACGGGCCAGGCTCGAAATGGCGGCCCTCGTCGAAAATGCCATACGTCGGCAGCAGCTGCTTGTAGTATTCGGCGACGATGCACCCGTTGCGCAGCGCCAGCAAGGCGTTGTACAGGGACTTGCCGACGCCAGAGTTCTGCCGCGCCGTGCCGATGACGGTGACGAGTTCCGGCCAGCGCGTGGATGCTTGCAGCAGCTTATCGAGCGCCTGCTGCATGTCGCGCAGGAAGGCGGCATCCTCGAACAGGTCGCCAGGGTAATACGCGCACAGCGACAGTTCAGGGCATACCAGCAAGTCGGCGCCATCGCTGCTGGCGCGCTGCATGCGCGCGATGATGGCGGCGACATTGGCGTCGAAGTCGCCCACGGTAGGATTCATCTGGGCGAGGGCGATGGTCAGCATGGCGATCCTTTATTGCTTGCGCTTGAAACCACTATCCTGCCTGAAATTTTACGCATCGTACTGATGCAATCGTGCAAGCCCGCCGATCAGGGTGCTACAAGGTCTTGAGCCAGGCCCGCAAGCGCGTGCGCGCGTTCGCATACGGCGAGGAGGTATTGAACTGAATCATGCGTCCCATCGTGTAATGCGTGTACCAAGGCTGGCCATACAATTGCGCATCGTCATGCGCTTCGATCAGCGCCAGCAACTGGTTTTTCGCCTGTTCCAGGCGCTGCAGCAAGTCATCCACGCCCAGTTCAGCATAGTCCGCATAGAAGCGCTGCGCCAGGGCGCCCAGAGCGTTCCACGTGAAACCTTCGGCGGGAAAGGCGATGTCTTCGATGCGTTTGCCGTCGCGCAGCTGCGCGTGCCAGTGCAAGACCAGCTCGTTCCACCCCACCAGGTAGGCGAGCAAATCGCACACGCTCATGCGCGTGCCCTTGACCTGCCCTTCCAGCACGGGCTCACGCGCCAAGGCCGGTGGCACACGCGCCAGCTCCTGCGCCAGCTTGGCGTACGTGGTGCTAATCGCCTCGACCAGTTCCTGCTTGCTGTTGGGAATCGCCATCACGCCGCCTTGACGACAGGCAAGCCGGCCGCCTGCCAGTCGTCGTAACCGCTACCGAGACGGCGCGCATGCAAGCCCCGCTGGCGCAGGGCGGCAACGGCCCGCACGGACAGCACGCAATACGGGCCACGGCAGTAGGCGGCGATTTCTGCGTTCACCGGCAATTCGCCCAGGCGGCGCTGCAAGTCATCAAAAGGAATATTGATCGCATCGGGCAGATGGCCGGCAGCAAATTCCTGCGCGGGCCGCACGTCGAGCACGGTGATGCTGGCTTCCTGCATGCGCCCCAGCAGCTCGTCGCCCGTGATCGCTTCCACATGATCGCCCCGGGTCAGCGCCTGCAACTCGCTGCGCTGATGCTGCGCATACACGTCCAGCGCGGCCAGCAGTTGCACGATGGGGCCGCTGCCCAGCCGGTACAGCACGCGCTTGCCGTGGCGTCGCGCCTGCACGAAACCGGCACGCCGCAACTGCTGCAAATGCTGGGAGGTATTTGCCACTGACAGGCCCGTCAACTCCACCAGCTGCTCCACCGCATATTCGCCCTGAGCGATCTGCTCTAGCAGGCGCAAACGCGGTGCGCTGCCTAAAATATGGGCAAACGCGGCGGAACCGGTGAGACATTCGATATCGGCATTTTTCATTGACACGATGCTAGCACCCTTATAACATTCAAGCAATCAATTGAATGTTATAAGGTGACAACGATGCAAATACTCTGGCTCGATGCCCTGGCGATCGGCGTGGGCGCGACGGCGGTGATGGATGTGTGGGCGGTGGCCTTGAAACGCTTCTGGTGCATACCCTCGCTGAACTTTGCGATGGTTGGACGCTGGCTGGGCCACCTGCCACGCGGCACCGTGAGCCACGTCAATATCGCCCAGGCGGCGCCTGTACGCGATGAAGCCATCCTGGGCTGGACCGCCCATTACGTGATCGGCGTGCTGTTTGCGGCCGTGCTGCTGGCGCTGGTGGGGCAGGAGTGGGTGCAAGGGCCAACGTTCGCGCCGGCCTTGCTGGCTGGCCTCGTGAGCGTGGCCGCGCCGTTCTGTATCTTGCAGCCGGGCATGGGCGCCGGCCTGGCCGCCAGCAAGACGCCGCATCCGACGGCCGCCCGCCTGCGCAGCCTGATGGCCCACACGGCGTTCGGCATCGGCCTGTACCTGGCGGCGTTGCTGTGGTCGACGGTGCGTTAAGACGTCAGCGGCGGCACGGGGGCGGGCGCCGGTGCGGGTACAGCCGCCGAGATGGCCGGCGTCTCTGGCTGCGCCGGCACGGTGCTCAGCACCATCGTGCTGGGCTTGGCAATCGCGATATGCGCCTCGTCCAAGCGCTTGAGCAGCTCGAACAGCAGGGCGCTGCGGATGCCCGACGTCAGGCGCGGCGACGAGGCATAGCCGGTAGCGTTGAACAGCAAAAAGCCATTGTCGATACCGTCGAGCTGCACGCTGGGCGCCGGCGTCTCGAGCACGTCAGGATTGTCGACAAAGGTGGACAGGATCAGCGTGCGCGCCGCTTGCGCATCCGTGCCCAGCGGCAGCGGCAGCTTGACCTGCACCAGGCCCAGCGGATTGGCCAGGGTGACGTTGCGCACTGTCTTGGTGATGAATTCCGAGTTCGGTACGATCACCGTGGAACGGTCGCCCAATTGAATTTCCGTGGCGCGTACATTGATGCGGCGAATGTCGCCTTCCACACCGCCCAGCGAGACCCAGTCGCCCACTTTCACAGGACGCTCGGCCAATAAAATCAGGCCGGACACAAAGTTCTGCACCACCGCCTGCAAGCCAAAACCGATACCTACCGACAAGGCCGACGCCACCCACGCGATGCGTTCCAGTCCGATGCCGGCCGCCGACAGGGCCAGTGCCACGGCCAGCACGCCCCCGATATAGCCAAATAGGGTAATGAACGACACTTGCATGCCGGAGTCGAGATTGGTGGTCGGCAAATAACTGTTTTGCAGCCAGCGCTTGAACAGGCCCAGCGCCACAAAGCCCACCACCAGCACCAGCAGGGCCTGGATCAGCGCGGCAGGGCGGATCGCTACCTCGCCGATGGCCAGGCCATCCTGCAGCTTGCCCACGCGCTGGAACAGCTCGCCCGGACCTTCGCCGAACGGCGCCAGCAGCAGCATCAGGGCCAGCAGCACGACGATGGCGCGGCCGATGCCCGACAGCAGCACGGCCGCCTGGTCGCGCGCCTTGGGCGTGGCCAGCACGGGATGGGCGGCATCCGGCGGCGGCGGCGTGGAGGCCAGCAGCATGCAGATATCGTCGACCAGCACCGTCAGCAGATAGGTGCTGCCCACCACCACGATGACCCAGGCAATTTGCTTGGCGATAAAACTGCCGAACGCCACATAGCCGACCAGCAAACTGATAACGCTCGACGCCAGCGCCAGCCACAGCAGCACCGTGACGCAGCGCAGCCACAGCGGCGTGACCAGGGTGGCGGGATCGGCCTCGCGCAACAGGCGCCAGCAGCGCTCGGCGCGCATCAAGCCATAAGCGATGGTCGTGCTCATCACCAGGGCGACGATGCAATTGACGGCCACGGCCGTCGACAGGCCCGCATTAATGACGATGGTGACGCGTTCCGTGGCCCACACCAGCACCACGATGAAGGCAAACGTCGATGGAAAATGGCGCAAGCGATGCGCCAGCGCGTCGGGCAGGGGCAGCAAGCGCCACGACACGCGCCAGGGCGACAGCAGCGCGTGGCCCAGGCCCGCCGTAAAACCGGCAAAACAGATGATGCCGATCAAGCTGCCAAGGAAAGTCGAGGTTTTTTCAGACAGGCCGCCATCCCAGCGCAAACCCATGGCCAGCAATTCGGCCACCAGGCCCGGCGTCGCCGCCGCCAGCACCAGCACGGCCAGCGCATGCAAGGAGCGGCGCAAGCGGCCATGCGGCACGCGCGTGGCCGTGATCACCAGCAGATAGCGCGAAACCCAGACGCTGGCGCCGATCACGGCCACGATGCCGGCCAGCAAGCCACCCCAGGCCGACCACGGCGTGGCACGTGCCGCGTTGGCCAACTCCAGCTCCAGCGCCCGCAGGCGCTGCAAATTCTGCGGCAATTCCGCATGCAGCTGTTTCCAGAAGGAACCGGCCAGGATGGACGCAGTGCGCTCGCCCAGGCGCGCCTGCAGCTGCGCGCGGCGCGCCGTCGACACCTGCTCGGACGCCTGCGTCGCTTCCACGGCCAGCAAGCGCGCCAGCTTCACCTGCGCATCGAGCGCGCTGCTGGTGCGGTCCAGCTGGCTGCGCTGCGCCGCCACGTCAGGGGCCTCTTTCGTGCCCGCCGCCGGCTTGCCCAGCTCGGCCAGCCGCGCCTGCACGCTGGCGAGCGTGGGCGCGAGCGCATCGGCAACCTTGTCCGCTTCGGCGCTGGCCGCCAGCGCATCGGCGCGCATCTGCGACAGAGTCGCGTCATCGAGATCGGCATCGCCATCGAGCGCCTTCTGGATCGTGGTGATCTGCTTGCGCAAGCCATCGAGGCGCTGGTCGGCCGTGGCGGCATCATCGACGGGCTGCGCCCAGGCGGGCGGCGCCGATAGCGAGCACGCCAGCAGCAGGGTCAATAGCAGCGGCAATAGCCAGCCACGCCAGGGCTGGCGCGCGGAAAAGAAATGGGGGGTACGGAATGAAATCATGCGGTCCTATCGGCCAGGTCAATACGGGTGAGCGAGACAGCATCGCGCCAGCAGGCGCCGCGGCAAAGAGCAGCGGCGGGGCGATGGGTGTTACGGGAGTTGCTTAACTGTACGGCAAACAGCGACAGCCTAGCGCACTCAAGCGATAGATGGCGGAAATTTTCGTGCGGCAATAATGACGGCCAGGCGCGCGCATGGCATCGGCGCTACGGCAGATCGATTTGATGCACTTGCTTATCGGAAGCAATAAAACGCGGCCGCCATGGCGGATTGATGACGGTGATGTCCTTCACGCCCAGCTTGGCAAAGTCGTCAGCGGAAAAGGTCCACCCGATCACCTTGCTGTCGGCATCGAAGCGGCGTGCCAGTTCGGGCGTCTGGCCCATGGTCGTGATGCGCTGCTGGACACCTATCTGCGCAAAATACTGGCGTTCGGCCTCCCGCTGGGGAGCCAGCCATGTTTGTATCTCCACCTGCAACTGCTGACGCATGGCTTGCCGCTCGGCTGCCGGCAAGGCCGCCAGCATGGCTTCCTGCTGCTCATCGACGGCAAACGTGGCGCTACTGAGGCCGCCGTGATAACCGACCACGGCAAAGTTGCTGACGATCTTGCGGGGCGCGGCGGTAAAAACGTAGTTGGCGCACGAGGAAAAACAATACTCGAGCACCTTGACCGTCAATGCCTGCGCCCGCACCCAGGTACCCAGCGCCATGCCGGCCTGCGTCGGGCCGCCCTTGCTGCGGATGGCCAGCACGCGCGGCTTGGTTTCCTCGGAGGCGAACAGTGCCAGCGCACGCTGATTCGCCTCGGCCGAAATGCTGCCGACATAGTTGAGCTCGCCGTTATCCAGATAAACCTGGGTACTGGTTTCTGCGAGCGCCAGCGGCGCATACAGTGTGGCAACAAGCAGAGGCGCGACGCAGGCAGTCATGTGCATGGCAAATGGCGTGAGGAAATGGAATTACAAACCGCAGCAGGTCCGGCGGGTATCAGCTCATTGTAAGATATTTTGTAAATAAAATAAGGTTTGCCATTTCTTCCAGGCCAGCGTTCGCGCCGGCACCGTGTGAGGAATTATAGAAGAGTGCGGTGGCGGCATGCTGGTTCCAGTTTATTCATGAACATAAGATTGGATAACGGAGCGCTTGCCGGTGATGCCGGGGCACTTGGGCAAGACACCGGCATAAAGCGACTTTTTAGAGCACCTTCTACAAGGGAAAACTCAGCTGTCCGGTATCTCAGCAGCCGGCTAGGTCGAGAGTTCTCCTCGAATGATTTCTGCGCCTGCACTGAGCGCATGCAATTTTCCTCTTGCTACCCGACGAGACAGGGGCGCCATGCCACAGTTAGTGCTCGGATAGAGTTTGTCGGCATCGACAAACCGCAGCGCTTTGCGGAGGGTGTTGGCGACTTCCTCCGGCGTTTCGATGGTATTGCTTGCCACGTCAATGGCCCCTACCATCACTTTTTTGCCACGAATGAGTTCAATCAGGTCAATGGGAACACGCGAGTTGTGGCATTCCAGCGAGATGATATCGATATTCGATTGCTGCAGCTTGGGAAAAGATTCTTCGTATTGACGCCACTCGGACCCCAGCGTATTTTTCCAATCCGTATTGGCTTTGATGCCGTAGCCATAGCAAATATGCACGGCCGTTTCGCATTTGAGCCCTTCGATCGCCCTTTCCAGGGTGGCAATCCCCCAATCATTCACCTCATCAAAGAACACATTGAATGCGGGTTCATCAAACTGGATGATGTCGACGCCGGCAGCCTCCAATTCTCTGGCTTCCTGATTGAGTATCTTGGCGAATTCCCAGGCCAGTTTTTCGCGGCTCTTATAGTGGCTGTCATACAGCGTATCAATCATCGTCATCGGACCTGGCAGCGCCCATTTGATGGGTTGCTTGGTTTGCTGACGCAAAAACCTGGCGTCTTCCACAAAAACCGGCTTCGGGCGGCTCACGGCGCCAACGACGGTCGGCACGCTCGCATCATAGCGGTCACGAATTCTGACGGTCTCACGTTTGTCAAAATCAACGCCGCTGAGGTGCTCAATGAACGTGGTGACAAAGTGCTGACGGGTCTGCTCGCCATCACTGACAATATCGATGCCGGCCTGCTGTTGTTCCTGCAGTGACAAACGTAAAGCATCTTGTTTGCCCTCGATTAATTCCTCGTCCTGTAATTTCCAGGGCGACCAGAGTTTTTCGGGTTGCGCCAACCAGGAAGGTTTGGGCAAGCTGCCGGCAGTGGATGTAGGCAATAATTTTTTCATGATAACTGGTTTCGTATTTTGATTAAGCGGAGAGCGTGGTCGCAGCCCATTGTTCAAGAATGTTTTTGTATGGTTTGATGAAGTGCTCTTCCGTATATTTGCCCTGCTTGACTGCCAGCTGGCTGCGCTCTTCCCGGTCATAGACAATTTGCGTCAATGAATAATCCTGGTTCTTCAGGCTGGGTTGATAAAGTCTTCCCGCCGCAGAATTGGCGTTATAAATCTCGGGCCGGTAGATCTTTTGGAACGTTTCCATCGTACTGATGGTGCCGATCAGCTCAAGATTGCTGTAGTCGCCCAGCAGGTCGCCGATAAAATAAAATGCCAAAGGTGCCGCACTGTTTGGCGGCATGAAATAGCGCACCTGCATCCCCATTTTCTCGAAATATTCATCCGTCGAGGAGAACTCATTTTGTTGATACTCAACGCCCAGGATGGGGTGCTGGTTTTCAGTGCGCTGATAGGTCTTGCTGCTCGAGGCGCTGATGCAGATGACCGGCGCCTTGCTGAAGTGCGCTTTGTAAGTAGTTGATCTGACAAAGTGCTTGAACAGCTTGCCATGGAAATCGCCGAAATTGTCCGGTGTGCCAAAGGTGGATTTATTATTGTTGTGCTCTGGCAGCAGCACGCTGAAGTCGTAATCGCGCACATAGGAGGAGAAGTTATTCCCAGCGATGCCGTCGATGCGCTCTCCGGTTTTTTTATCCAGGATATTCGGCTTCAATATCTCGATCAGTGGAATATTCCCGCCTGCGGCATCCATATTCAACGCGACGGAAATGATTTCAAGTTCGACGGAATAGCGGTCTGCCTTCGGGTTATCCCAATGCGCCAGGTTGTTGAAGCGGCTGTCGATCATTTTCAGGGTGTTGCGCAAGTTCTCCTGGCGACGCTCTCCCCTGGCCAGATTGGCAAAGTTGGTCGTCAGGCGCGTATTGTCCGATGGATGATAGTTTTCATCGAAAACAATGCTCTTGATGCTGAATGCAAAATCTTGGCTCATGGTGATCTGGTGTCCTGATTGCTGCGAAAAGATGAATGTGTTGATTGCTTGCTGAGCGTGGCGATGCGTATCAGGCCGCGACCAGCGTTTCGGCGGCGGCAGATTGCGCATGGCGCGTCAAGCCGACCAACGGCAATGCCCGTTGGACCGCCAGTGTGGCCCGCTGGATCAGGGCCGCGTCCTGCAGACGGTAGTCGGCGAAATCCTTGTCGGTCGCGTAGACGCCCAGCGGCAAGGTGCGTGCCTGGAAAAAGCTGAACAGCGGCCGCAATTGGTGGTCGATCATCAGGGCATGGCGCTCGCTGCCGCCGGTGGCCGCCAGCAAGACGGGCTTGTCGATCAAGGCATCCTGATGAATGAAGTCGAAGAAGTGCTTGAACAGTCCCGTGTAGGAACCGCGAAAGACCGGTGTTGCCACCACCAGGATGTCGGCTTGCTCGACCGCCGCAAGTTCCCGCTCCACCGTATCGGGCAGGTGGGAGCGCCAGGTCGCGCCGGCGAGCTGGGGGGCGAGCTGGCCCAGTTCGACCAGACGTTGTTCGCACAGCACTTCGTCGGCGATCAGGTCCATCAGGTGCTCTGCCAGGGCTGCCGCCTTGGAAGGGCGTTGCAGCCCGCCGGAGACGGCGACTAAACGCAGGGGACGTGTCATGTTTGCTTTCATAGGGATGGATGCGCCGGGGCCGAAAAATGCCAACAACAAGGACATCGATGATAGCGGCGGGAATCGATGAAGTATAATGGTCTTATTTCATACATCCATGAATGTGGCTCATTTCAATGCTTGAACGCATCCACCTCAGCATCGTCCAGCAGGTCGAAAAACAAGGGTCGTTGACGGCCGCCGCAGGCGTGCTGCACCTGACCCAGTCGGCCCTGAGCCACAGCATGAAGAAGCTGGAGCAGCAACTGGGCACCGACGTCTGGCTGCGCGAAGGGCGCAACCTGCGCCTGACGCAGGCCGGCCAGTATCTGCTGGCGGTGGCGAACCGGGTACTGCCGCAACTGGACCTGGCCGAAGAGCGCCTGGGTCAATTCGCGCAGGGCGAGCGCGGTGCGCTGCGCATCGGCATGGAATGCCACCCTTGCTACCAGTGGCTGCTCAAAGTGGTTTCCCCCTATCTGGCCGCATGGCCCGACGTGGATGTGGACGTCAAGCAAAAGTTCCAGTTTGGCGGGATCGGCGCGCTCTTCGGCTACGAGATCGACCTGCTGGTCACGCCCGACCCGCTGTACAAACCGGGGCTGACATTCGAACCCGTGTTCGACTACGAGCAGGTGCTCGTCGTGGCCAAGGGCCATGCCCTGGCTACCGCGGCCTATGTGCAGCCCCAGCAACTGACCCAGGAGGTGCTCATCAGCTACCCCGTGGACATCGAGCGCCTGGACATCTATAACCAGTTCCTGTTACCGGCCGGTGTCACGCCCAAGCGCCACAAAGCCATCGAAACCACCGACATCATGCTGCAGATGGTGGCCAGCGGACGCGGTGTGGCCGCCCTGCCGCGCTGGCTGGTCGAGGAATACGCGGCCAAAATGGACGTCGTGCCTGTGCGGCTGGGTGTGCGCGGCATCGCCAAGCAAATCTTCCTGGGGGCACGCGAGACGGACACCGCCATCGACTACGCGCGTGCCTTCATCGAACTGGCCCGCCAGCCTGCCATCGTCATGGCGCAAGGAAGCGATGCTAAAACCCTTGATGCATCCCGCTAAGCCCAGGCCCGCCAGCAACATCACGCACGCCTATACCCCGGGGCCAGCCTGCTGCGCGCTTTCCATGGATTCCACTGCGTCGAAAATATGCGCCAGCGCGCTTTCCATGGCGCCGGCGGTAGCGTCGCCGCTCTGGTTGGTGATGATGAAGACCCCAAGCTGATATTTGGGAACGACGTAGGCGTAGCTTTGCGCACGTGGCACGCCGCCATGGTGTACATAATGCGTGCCCAACTGGCGATTGCTACCGATGTTCCAGAAATAGCCAATGCTGAAGTTATCCTGAAAGCGCGCCAAAGGCTTGTGCGATTCGACGACCGCAGGATGGGCGCCCAATTGCAGGCGCAGGTACTTCGCCATATCCGGCATAGTCGACTTCAGGTTGCCGGCTGCCCCCCAGGGCAGTTGTGGCATCGGCGTTGTAACGACGGGATTGTCGCTGTGGTAGCCGGGCGCTAGCCGGCCGGTATCCATGGCCGTGATTCTCAGCTTGGTATCCTGCATGCCGGCTTCGCGCGCAAGGAATTGCGCGAGCAGGACTTCATAGGGCATTCCGTAGATTTTTTCGAGAGTGTGCGCAATGAGTTCGGTACCGGCGCTTGAATATGCATAGTCCTTGCCTAGCGGACCTTTGATGCTGACTCTGTGCAAGTCCTGCCAGAATTGCTGTTGTCCGTAGTTGGCGTAGGCTGCATTGAGCTTTGCCGGCGTGGCGTGTGCAGTGAAATCCTTCAATATGGTGTTCACCCGCAATGGCAGCATGCCCGGCATATTGCTGGTGTGTGTGATCAAATGGCGCAAGCGAACCGGCTGGCCCTGCGACTGCAAGTTCGGGTAGGCGGCCGCCAGGTACTTTTGTATGGGATCGTCGAGCGCCGCCTTCCCATCAAGCACAGCGTTCGCCAGTAGCAGGCCAGCAAAAGTTTTGCTGACTGAGCCGATTTCATACAGCGTTGTATCGTTCGGCGGATTGGCTTTGCCCGTCTCCAGCTCGCCTTGATGCAGAATGAATTCCTTGCCGCGATACACGACAGCAATCGAGGTCGCGTGTAGAAACTTTGACTGCAGCAGCGCGGTCGCGGTCTGGCGCATTGCCGCAGGAATGTCATGCACAGGTGCTGTGGCAGCGGGCTTGCAAGCTGCCAGCACCAGTGTCATTCCAGTTATGATTGCGGCGAATTTGCTCATCATGCGCACCATCCAGGGGGGGAGGGGGCATTCTCGCACAATGGGTTCGGCGGTGACAAAAAAAGTCACTCGTATGGCTTTTCCAGATAGTGAACGGCGGTGCTGGATAAAAGAAAACGCCACCCGGAAGTGGCGTTTTCTTTGTATTCTTGGTGGCCCGGAGCGGCCCCCCGCCTGCTTATTCCACCGTCACCGACTTCGCCAGATTGCGTGGCTTGTCCACATCCGTGCCCCGCGCCAGCGCCGTGTGATACGCCAGCAATTGCAGCGCGACCACGTGCAGGATAGGCGACAAATCGCCGTAGTGCTCGGGCAGGCGGATGACGTGCAGGCCTTCGCCGGAGCTGATGCGCGAATCGACGTCGGCGAAGACGTAGAGCTGGCCGCCGCGGGCGCGCACTTCCTGCATGTTCGATTTCAACTTTTCGATCAGCGCGTCGTTCGGCGCGATGGTGACGACCGGCATTTCATTCGTCACCAGGGCCAGCGGGCCGTGTTTCAGCTCGCCGGCCGGATACGCTTCGGCGTGAATGTAGGAAATTTCCTTGAGTTTCAAGGCACCTTCCAGGGCGATCGGGTAGTGCATGCCGCGCCCCAGGAAGAGGGCGTTTTCCTTGCGCGCGAATTCTTCGGACCAGGCGATAATCTGCGGTTCCAGCGCCAGCACGGACGCGATGGCGACGGGCAGGTGACGCATGGCTTTCAGGTGCGCCGCTTCCTGTTCTTCGCTCAAGCGGCCATTGACTTGCGCCAGGCACAGGGTCAGCAGGAACAGGCCGGCCAGCTGCGTCGTGAACGCCTTGGTGGACGCCACGCCCACTTCCACGCCGGCGCGCGTGATGTAGGCCAGCGCGCATTCGCGCACCATGGCGCTGGTGGCCACGTTGCAGATGGTCAGGGTGTGCTGCATGCCCAGGCTGCGCGCATGCTTCAGGGCGGCCAGGGTGTCGGCCGTTTCGCCACTTTGCGAAATGGTGACGACCAGGGTGTTCGGGTGCGGCACGCTGTCGCGGTAGCGGTATTCGCTGGCCACTTCCACGCTGACGGGCACCTTGGCAATCGCTTCGATCCAGTACTTGGCCGTCATGCCCGCATACGAGCTGGTGCCGCAGGCCAGGATCAGCACGCGGTCAATCTGCTTGAAGATGGCATAGGCGTTGTCGCCGAACAATTCCGGCATGATGCCCGTCACGCCTTCGAGCGTGTCACCGATGGCGCGCGGCTGTTCGAAGATTTCCTTCTGCATGTAGTGGCGGTATGGGCCCAGCTCGGCCGCGCCCGTATGCGCATGCACGGTTTTCACTTCGCGTTCGACAGGCTTGCCATCGACATCGACGATCCAGCAGCGCGACAGTTGCAGGTCGACCACATCGCCTTCTTCCAGGTAGATGATCTGGTCGGTCGTGCCGGCCAGGGCCATGGCATCGGAGGCGACAAAGTTTTCACCATTGCCCAGGCCGACGATCAGGGGCGAACCCTGGCGCGCGGCGACCACGCGGTGCGGCTCGTCGCGGCAGAACACGGCAATCGCATACGCGCCATCGAGGCGTTTCACGGCCTGCTGCACGGTCTCGAACAGGTCGCCGTTATACATGTGCTCGACCAGGTGGGCGATCACTTCCGTGTCCGTCTGGCTCTGGAAGACGTAACCGAGGGCCGTCAGTTCGGCGCGCAGTTCGTCATGGTTTTCAATGATACCGTTATGCACCAGCGCCACGCGGGCGTTCTCTTCCGTTGGGGAAAAGTGCGGGTGGGCATTGAAGGAAACAGGGGCGCCATGCGTGGCCCAGCGCGTGTGGGCGATGCCCGTAAAACCGCTCAAGCCTTCTTCGGCGATCTGCTTTTCCAGCTCGGCGACGCGCGAGGTGGAACGCGAACGCTGCAAACGGCCATCCGCATGCAGGGCGATGCCGCAGGAATCGTAGCCGCGGTATTCCAGGCGCTTCAGGCCTTCGACCAGGATGGGAGTGATGTTACGTTGCGCTACCGCGCCGACGATGCCGCACATGGAAACCTCTGTCTAAAATTTAATCAATGCAAGCATGCTAATGCAGAGTCAATGAAATATGCTTTCTAAATCTGTATATTTTTGACTAAATATTTCACCACTATTTTACGGTGAAATATTATTTCATTTAGACTCAATATATTCTCCAATTCATAAAAATCATGATCCATAGCAATATTACTCTCGACGACATTGATCGTCGCATCCTGAACGCCTTGCAAATGGATGCATCGCAAACCAACAGTGAGCTGGCGCGATCGGTGCACGTCTCGGCGCCCACGTGTTTGCGGAGGGTCAAACATTTAATAGAAAGCGGTGTGATCGAGCGGCAAGTGGCCATCGTCGCGCCGCAGCTGGTGGGGGCGCGCCTGACGGCCATCGTGGAAATCACGCTCGATGTGCAGGCGGCCGAACGCATGGCGGAATTCGAGCAGCTGGTGGCGATGGAAGCGGCCGTGCTGCAGTGCTACCGCGTCTCGCCCGGGCCCGACTTCGTGCTGATGGTACAGGTGGCCGACATGCCCGCCTACCATGCGCTGGCGCACCGCCTGTTTGCCGCGCACGCCAATGTGCGCAATGTGAAAAGCTATTTTTCCACGTTTCGCAGCAAATTCGAGACGCGCATCGCTGTCTGATTTGCCATCAGCTGATTATCCACCGCTTGCCCACATGCTTATACGCGTCTTGCACACCGCTTATACGGCACTTTTACACAGGCTTATGCACAAGCTGGGCCACGCTCCATGAGCGATGGCAGGGGGATTTTTCTCCAGTAATGTCCAGACTGGATGACACCGTGCCCTACAAAGCAGTGCCGCTCACGCATGCCCTCAGAGCCAGGCATATCCACGGTGACTTTTACACCGCTTTCACACAGCTTGCCAACAGGCTTACGCACCACTTATCGACAGATTTATCCACAGCCACCAACTGGTGGCAAGGATACGTTCAGAAATGCACTTGCGCGTCGGCATGAAACCGGTAACCGGCATTGCGGGCGGTATTGATGGGCAAGGTCATGCCGGTGGCCAGCTCGGCCTTGCGGCACAAACGGCTGAGCTGGGTGTCCAGGCGGCGCTGCGCCAAGGGCAGGGCACAAGCCGAGGCCAGCCTGCTGCGCGTGGCCCTGCGTAAGCTGCTCAGCAATGCTGATCGGCATGCGCCGCAGGCCCAGGCGATTCGCGTGCAAGACGCCACGCTCGATGACGGCCGCGTACACATCGTCGTCAGCAATGCGGGCGAACTCCTGCCTGCCGATGAAATCCCGCGCCTGCACCAGAAATACTGCCGCGGCCAGATCGCCCAGCACTAGCCTGGTGCAGGATTGGGCCTGTACTGGGTACAGCGCATCGCCGTGTATCCCAGCGCCGGGGCAGGCGTGAACCGGGCGGGCCGCAGTGAAATGCCCGAGCATATGTCGCCAGGCCTGTTCTAATCGACCGCAGCACTTGCCCACACGCTATCCACCGCCTATTCATGCGCTTTTCCACAGGTTTATCCACGGCAGCATATGGAAAGGCGGCGATGAAAAGCAGTTATCCCAACTTGTACCCAGACTATCCAGCGCTTGTCCGCAGGCTTACGCACAGACTTATCCACAATAGAGGAGTAAACGCCGCTGCGGCGCTGGCAGCGAGCTACAAATCGAAGGAAAAGGGAGTGAGGGGCGCATGCCAGGTGCCAGGGAGAAACTTGCCAACAGCTTATGCACGGGCTTGCACACAGGCTTATTCGCTACTTGTGCAGCGGCTTACCCACATAGTTATCCACAAAAAAAGGCAGGCCGCGAGGCCTGCCTGTGTGCAAAAGTGAACGGTACCGCTTACTTCTTGATTTTCACGGGGCGCGTCCAGCCGTCGATGGTTACTTGGCGCGCGCGCGAGACCGTCAGCTTGCCGGCCGGTGCATCTTTCGACAAAGTCGTGCCGGCACCCAGGGTAGCGCCTTTGCCGACGGTGACGGGCGCGATCAGCTGGCTGTCGCTGCCGATAAAAGCGTCGTCTTCAATGACCGTGCGGAATTTGTTCACGCCATCGTAGTTGCAGGTGATGGTACCGGCGCCGATGTTGACCTTCGAGCCGATGGTGGCGTCGCCGATGTAGGCCAGATGGTTGGCCTTGCTGTGCGCGGCGACCTGGCTGTTCTTCACTTCGACGAAGTTGCCGATATGCACGTCTTCCGCCAGGACCGTTCCCGGGCGCAGGCGCGCGTAAGGGCCAATGATGGAAGCGCCGCCGACGACCGCGTCCTCGATATGGCAAAACGGCTTGATGTGCGCATCAGCGGCCACGGTGGCATTGATGATGACGTTGTTGGCGCCCACGCGCACGCCATCGCCAAGTTCCACTCTGCCTTCGAACACGCAGCCAACGTCGATGGTGACATCGCGGCCACAAATGAGTTCGCCACGCACGTCGATGCGGGCCGGATCAAGCAAGGTCACGCCCCGTTCCAGCAGCGCTTGCGCGATATTGTTCTGGTGGATGCGTTCCAGTTGGGCCAGTTGCACCTTGCTGTTGACGCCCGCCACTTCCCACACGGCAGCCGGATGTGCCGAGGTGACGGCCACGCCATCGGCGACGGCCTGGGCGACGATATCGGTCAGATAGTATTCTCCTTGGGCATTGTCATTCGACAAGGCCGACAGCCATTGCTTCAGGGCCACGGTGGGCGCGACCATGATGCCGCTGTTGATCTCGCGGATGGCGCGCTCGCTTGGGGAAGCATCCTTTTCCTCGACGATGCGCACGATGGCGCCGTTGTCGCGCACGATGCGGCCCAGGCCAAACGGATCGTCCTGTTCCACGGTCAGGATGGCCAACTTGTCGTTACCGGCCGCCTGCACCAGTTGCTGCAGGGAGGCGGCGCTGGTCAGCGGCACGTCGCCGTACAGGATCAGGGTGGGCACGCTGTCGTCCAGCAAGGACACGGCTTGCTGCACGGCATGCCCCGTGCCCAGCTGCTGCGTTTGCTCGGCAGCATCAATCGCCAGGCCATGGTTCGTCTTGTAGCCATCAAGCAACTTCAGCACCGCTGCGCCCCCATGCCCGTAAATCACGCATAATCGAGACGGCGCCAGGCCGCGCGCCGTGTCGATGACGTGCGACAACAGCGGCTTGCCAGCCAAAGGATGCAATACCTTGGGCAGTGCCGACTGCATGCGTTTGCCCATACCGGCAGCGAGAATGACAACGTTCATAGACGGTTATTTCTATAAGTTAAGAATATGAAAAAGTTTAACACGCAGGCCCCGTCTTCCACGCCCTTTGGCCGTTTTACTTATGCCGTGCTGGCCATCATGCTCGTCGTCATGGCCGGCTGCAGCGGCTTGCGCCTGGCCTATAACAATGGCGATACCGTGTTGTACTGGTGGCTGAACGCGTATGTCGACCTGGACCGCGATCAGAAGGGCTGGGTGCGCGATGATATCGACAAGCTGTTCGACTGGCACCGCAAGACGCAATTGAAGGACTATGTGGAAATCCTGCGCACGGGCCAGAAGCAGCTGCAAGGCAATATCACGCAGGCGGACCTGATGAGCGACTACAGCGAGATCAAGCAGCGCACCCAGGCGCTGCTGCTGAAGGCGGCGCCCGAGCTGGCCGACCTGGCGCGTTCGCTCAAGCCCGAGCAAATTGCGCAGATGGAAAAGAAGTTCAAGTCGAACAATGAGGATTACCGCAAGAAATACCTGAGCGGCGACCAGGAGAAGCGCCAGAAATTGCGCTACAAGAAAGCCATGGAGCAATTCGAACTGTGGTTCGGCAGCTTCAGCAGCGAGCAGGAGGCCATCATACGTAAAGCGTCCGACGCGCGTCCGCTGAACAATGACATTTGGCTCGACGAACGCATGCGGCGCCAGCAGAACGTATTGAACCTGGTCAAGAAAGTCCACCAGGAAAAACTCGGCAAGGAAGCGGCTGCGGCCTTGATCGCAAGCCTGATCAAAGACAGTTTCGAGCGCCTGGAACACTCGGAGCGCAAAGCATTTTTTGACAGCTACGAAGCGAGCACTGCGCAAATGGTCTTGACGGTGATCAAGATCGCCACGCCAACGCAAAAGGCCCACGCCGTCAAGCGCATGCAGGGCTGGATCGACGATTTCAATTCCCTGGCCACACAGCCCAAATAGACCGGCAGCGCCAGCAGGGGGGATGGGGCCATATGCTATAGTGGCCGCCATCGAATTGAAGAAATGGAACGCCTAGCAAAACCGTAGCGAGCGGCAGTGAGTTGTGGCTAAGAAGCGCAGCTGTGCGAATGCACAGTGAGCATCGCAGGCCGCAAATCGCGACGCACAGTAGGTTTTGTTAGGTGTTCTAAATGCCCATGCAAAAGAAAATTAAAAAACCCGCCAAAGTCCCCGTCCACCACGCTCCGCCACCGAACCAGGTACGCATCATCGGCGGCCAGTGGAAGCGCTCCGTGCTGCCTGTTTTGCAGGCACTGGGCTTGCGTCCGACGCCAGACCGCGTGCGCGAAACCGTGTTCAACTGGATCAACCACTTGCGCGATGGCGACTGGGCCAACGCCCAGGTGCTGGATCTGTTCGCGGGCAGCGGCGCACTGGGCTTTGAAGCGGCCAGCCGCGGCGCCGCCGCCGTCACCATGGTCGACACGCATACACCCGTGATCCGCCAGCTGGAAGAGAACAAGACGAAGTTGCGCGCCGACAACGTGCAGCTGCTGCGCGGCGACGCCCTGCTGACGGCGCAAGGCCTGGCATCGCGCGGCCAGCGTTTCGACCTGATCTTCCTCGACCCGCCCTACCAGCAGGATTTTCTGGCCAAGATATTGCCCTTGTGCGCCAACTTGCTCAAGGAAGGCGGCATGATTTACGCGGAATCGGGCTTGCCGCTGGTCTTCGACGACAGCAGCGAATTGGAAAAACCCCAGTGGATGGCGCCGTGGGAAGTCATCCGTGCCGACAAAGCGGGTACCGTTTATTATCATTTGCTAACTTACAACAAAGTGACGGCAACTGCCTGAATCTGCCTATAAATGAGGCAAAAAGGCTCCCTGGCCCGAGGCGCAGCACCAATTTCAGGCATAATGCCCGTCTATATTGGTGCATCGTTAGGGAGCCGCAATGGTTGTAGCCGTTTATCCAGGAACATTCGATCCACTCACACGCGGTCATGAAGATCTGGTGCGCCGTGCATCGGGTCTGTTTGACAAGCTGATCGTCGGTGTGGCCGACAGCAAGAACAAGCAACCGTTTTTCTCGCTCGACGAACGCCTGGAAATCGCCAACGAAGTACTCGGCCACTATCCGAATGTGCAAGTGGAAAGCTTTTCCGGCCTGCTCAAAGATTTCGTGCGCAAGCATGAAGCTAGGGTCATCGTGCGCGGCTTGCGTGCCGTCTCCGACTTCGAATACGAATTCCAGATGGCCGGCATGAACCGCTACCTGCTGCCCGATGTCGAAACCATGTTCCTGACACCGTCCGACCAGTACCAGTTCATTTCGGGCACCATCGTGCGCGAAATCGCGGCGCTGGGCGGCGATGTCTCCAAGTTTGTCTTCCCCTCGGTGAACCGCTGGCTGCAAAACAAGATTGCCGCCAACGCTGCATCATCGCAATAAGTTAGAGTGAAATCATGGCATTACTGATCACAGACGAATGCATCAATTGCGACATTTGCGAGCCCGAGTGCCCGAATGACGCGATCTACATGGGTGCAGAAATCTACGAAATCGATCCCAACAAGTGCACCGAATGCGTGGGGCATTTTGACGAGCCGCAATGCCAGCAAGTGTGCCCCGTCAGCTGCATCCCCTTCAATCCCGCCTGGCGCGAAAGCCCGGAGCAATTGATGGCCAAGTACGAACGCCTGCAGGCGGAACTGCCTGCGGCCAAGGCCTAAGCGCTCTTCGTCCTCCTCACCGCCGCCCCGCGCGGCCCTCTTTTGCCAACTGTTCTACACTGTGTGCTGACTTATCCACAGCCCATGGTTTCCACGGAGGTAGAAGATGCAAATAAGCACATCCCGTTTGGGCCGCACCCTGGCTTGTGCCTGCCTGTGCGCCGGCCTGGCGCAAGCGGCGCTGGCCATTGAGGTAGGCGGCGTCAAGCTGGACGACACGGTGCAACTGGCCAGCCGCGAATTGAAACTCAACGGCGCAGGCGTGCGCTACAAGGTCATCTTCAAGGTCTACACGATTGCGCTGTACCTGCCGGAAAAGAAAACTCAGCTGGCCGACATCCTGGCGCTGCCCGGGCCGCGCCGTCTCGAAATCGTCATGTTGCGCGACATCACTTCCGACGAGCTGGGTCTAGCCTTCATGCAAGGCTTGAAGCGCAGTTCCGACCAGGCCGACCGCACGCGCCTGCTGAGCCAGACGATGCAGTTCGGCGCCATGTTCGCCATGGTGCCCGGCCTGAAAAAGGGTGACATCCTGACGGTGGACTGGCTGCCGGAAGAGGGAACCCTGTGCAAGCTGAATGGCAAGCAGGTGGGCGACACGGTACCGGAACTGGCCTTTTACAATGCGCTGCTGAAGATCTGGATCGGCGCCCATCCGGCCGACACCTTGTTGCGCGCCCATTTGCTGGGCGACGTGGCCTGAACAAAAACGCGGGCGTAAAAAAAGCCGGCTCACGCCGGCTTGTCATGCTGCAACCGTTTATCACTCAGGCGCGCGTCGACAGGGCGCGCAATTCGGCGGCATTGCTGGGCGACACGCCATCCATCTTGCCCAAGGTGCGTTTCAAAGCTTGCGCTTCGCGCATCTGCTGGCGCGCCAGGCGCTCTTCGCGGCTCAGCTTGGGACGCACCACCAGCACCATGGCGCGGGCGATACCCACCAGCAAAGGCTTGAACAGCAGGGCGAAGGCGCCCACGGCCACGATCACCAGCACGAGTTGCAGGGCGTTCAGCAGGGAAATCTCCAGCACGGGTGCGGATACTGCGTATAGGGCGGAGGCGAAGGTAGACATACTGTTCCAGTGCATTATAGAATTTGCCAGTACTATAGTGCAGTGCAACATATAAATCTAATTCCATTTCTTGATACCAATTATATGAATCGTGAATGGAAAACTGTAATATTTTTTGACGAGTGAAAATATTCGCGTCCGGCGCGGTTTACACTCTTAAGTAATCAATTCAACTTTTATCTTGGGCTTTCCATGAGTTTTCTGACGCTGGATCTGAACTTGCTGCGTGTTTTCGACGCCGTCATGACGGAACAAAACCTGACGCGCGCAGCCGGCCACCTGGCGATGACGCAGCCGGCGGTATCGAACGCCATCAAACGCCTGCGCGAGAGCCTGGGTGACGAATTGCTGATCCGCACGGCCTATGGCGTGAAACCCACGCCCCGTGCCGAAGCGCTGTGGCCGTCCGTGCGCTCGGCCCTGGCCAGCCTGGAAGCGGCCGTCACGCCGGAAACCTTCGACGTGTCGAAGACGCATGCCACCTTCCGCATGGCCATGGCCGATGCGACGGCCGCCTTCTGGCTGCCCTCGCTGATGCGTTCGATCGAACGGGAAGCACCGGGCGTCAACGTGCGCATGATGCCGCTGACCACGCGTGAACCGCGGCCCATGTTGCTACGCGGCGATATCGACCTGGCCGTGGGCTTCTTTCCCGGCGTGGCGGCGCAATTGTCGAGCGAAACGGGTTCGCCCATCCGCCACGAGCGCCTGTATTCCGGCAAGTATGTATGCGTGATGCGGCGCGGTCACCCGCTGGCCGACAAGGAATTGACCTTGGATAACTATTGCGCGGCAAACCATTTATTGGTGAGCTTTTCCGGCCGCGCGCATGGCTTGATCGACGAAGCGCTGTCACAGATCCACCGCGAACGACGCATCTTGCTGACGGTCAACCAGTTCTTCACGGCCGGACGGGTAGTGGCCAATTCCGACCTGATCACCGTCTTGCCGCGCCACCTGATCGCCTCGACGGGCATGACGGAGTCCCTGCTGTACAAGGATTTGCCATTGACCCTGCCGGCGGTCCACCTGGACATGCTGTGGCACGAACGCGACGCGCGCAGCCCTGCCCACAAATGGCTGCGTAATCATCTGGAAAGCATGAACACGCCCACTTTGCGCACGGCCACGGCGGCAGGCGGCGGCGTAGCGCCCAAACCGCATATTGAATAAATTATCTGCCAGCACCAGAAAAAAACGCCTGATGAATCATCAGGCGTTTTTTTTCATGCGTGGCTGCTGGAGCGATAACCAATTCTGAACCCGCCCCAGTGCTTGCCATCGACGTGAATCGGCACGGATAAATCGTGCATGACTTCGCCCGTGTCGCGTTTATAGGTCTGCAACAGGAAGGGCTTGGTATTGCTGCCGCAGCGCGCCCCCGTACGGTCGCTGAAGATGCGCTTGGTGCGGTTATTCACCATATCGATGGCATAGTCGCCCGTCAGCGGCTGGGAAAACTTCTTGTTGTGCGTTGGAAAGTATCCATTGTTGTCGACGGCGCCCGCATACGCCAGATGGGGCAGGGCGGCCAGCAGGCCTTCCTGCAGGTCGGGCAGCACCTTGTCCGTAAACGCGTCGAACTTCGTGTTGTGCTTGGGCGGATTGGTGTTCGGGATGGGGCGGTAGTGGCGGTCGAACAGGGCTTCGCGCGTAATGCGCCCCGAAGCGATGGCTTGCTCGAACAGTTTGCCCACATCCCGCGCGGCGCGCTGAGCCGCCTCGCGGATCTCGTCGTGCGGCGTGGCCACGCTCGATTCACCGAGGGCGCTGGCGATTACTTCAGCGCGCTCGGCCAGGGCCATGGCCGACTGCGTGGCGCGTGGCAATTCGGCATTCGTCGACAGCATGCTGTCGCGGATTTGCAGGATGGCGTCGGCGATCAGCTGCGTGGTGTCGACATGTTCGCGCGAGGCGCGGGCAATTTGCCCGATAGCGTCTTCCGATACGCCCGACGATTCTTCGATGTGGCTGAGCGAGGCATGCACGCTTTCCACATTGCGCGCCGCTTCCGTCACGCCCGCCGCCAGTGAACTCATGCCACGTGCCGCTTTTTCTGACTGTTCATTGATTTCGCGCACCATCACGCTGATTTCATCGGAGGCTTCCTTGGTGCGCTGCGCCAGTTGCCGCACTTCACCGGCCACCACGGCAAAACCGCGTCCATGTTCACCGGCGCGCGCGGCCTCGATGGCGGCGTTCAGCGCCAGCAAGTTGGTGCGCGCGGAAATATCGGAAATGGCTTCCGTAAAACCTGTGATGCGTTTGGATTTTTCCTGCAAGCTCAGCATTGTGCTGGAGGCGCCTTGCGCTTCTTCGCGTGCGTTATTGATGCGGCGCAAGCCCTGATCCACTTCGGCCCGTGCCGCCACGCTTTCCACGCGCACGCCAGCGGCTACCTTGGCGGCCCGTTCCGCGTTGGCGGCAATCTTTTCAGTCATCATGGCATTTTGTGCGGAACTGTCGGCGATGTCGCTTGCCGTGCGCACATCGAGTTCCACCTTCTGTTTGACGGAATCGACAAAATACGAGGTTTCCGCCGCGCCTATCATGATGGCATCGATGGCGTTGCCCACCGTATCGGCGAACTGGTGCAAGCCCGGCTCGGCGCGCCGACGGCTGGCGAACGCCAGCAGCGCGGCGCCAATGGCGGCCGCCACGCAGGCAATCAGATAAGGATGATCGCCGCCCGATAGCAGCAGCAGATAGGCCAGGCAACAGGCAACGGCCATGGCCAGGATCGTGAATACAAAGAAACGCACCAGCTGATGCTGCAACTGCTTCATTTGTCCCCCGCTGCGCGAACCCGTCACGTCCCCGCGGGGACGTGCTGTAACCGTATGCGGGTGGGCACGATTGCCCACCTTGCACCCTGAACGTAACGTCTGCGCGGCGTTTCAGGCGGCTACCGGGTAGCAGAATTGTAGTTCCACCCTACAACATTTGTTCCGATAGCTCAATCAGAAAAGTGGGCTGGCTACACCGAGGTCACTTAATTGGCAATTTGGTGGTGTTTTTGACCTCTTCCATGACGGCATAAGTGTGGGTTTCCCGCACACCTTTCTGCAGCAAGGTCTTGCCGAGGAATTCGCGGTAGGCAGCCATGTCCTTGACACGTGCCTTGACCAGGTAATCGAAACCGCCCGCCACCATATGACATTCCAGTACCTCTGGAATGATTTGTACGCTATGCTTGAAGGCGTCGAACACTTCCGGCGTCGTGCGATCGAGCACCACTTCGATGAACACCAGCAGCGAGACGTCGAGCAGTTGCGGGTTCAACTGGGCCGTATAGCCCATGATGTAACCGGATTCGTGCAACTTGCGCACGCGCTCCAGGCAGGCGGCAGGCGACAGGTTCACGCGCGCGGCCAGCTCCACATTGCTGATGCGTCCATCACTCTGCAATTCCATCAAGATTTTCTTACTGATCTTGTCCAGCATTACCATCACCCCCAAATTAATATTATTTGGTTAAATTGTCGCATCAAAAACTATCTATTGCTAGCCCCCTGTATTACCAGAATTAATCCATAAGAATCCCCTTTACAATCGAATCATCTTAACGTCCGACTTTCTGTATTTTTTTGCACCAAAAAAGAGCAAGAATTACGTCAGTTTTCGTCCCCTTTTTCCTTGTAAAGAGCACTTATGCACCCTGCAGGCCCCTCGGCTTTTACCCCGATTCCTTTTGCTGCGTTCCAGGCGGAAATCCTGCCCGAAGCGACACCACAACGCGCCGCCATCACCGCCGCCTATAGGCGCGATGAGGTTTCAGCCGTGCAGTGGCTGTTGCAACAAGTCCGCCCCAGCAGTACCGAAACGACGGCCGAGGGACAAGCGCTGGCGCACCGCCTGGTCTCGAACGTGCGCCAAAAACGCACGCGCGCATCGGGCGTCGATGCACTGATGCACGAGTTCTCGCTGTCGTCGGAAGAGGGTGTTGCATTGATGTGTCTGGCTGAAGCGCTGTTGCGTATACCCGACAGTCAAACGGCCGACCGCCTGATCGCCGACAAAATCAGCAAGGGCGACTGGCGCAAGCATCTGGGCGAATCGCCGTCACTGTTCGTCAATGCCGCCACCTGGGGCTTGCTGATCACGGGAAAACTGGTCAGTACCAGCAGCGAATCGGGCCTCGGTTCGGCCATGACCAAGCTCATCGCCAAGGGCGGCGAACCGCTGATACGCAAGGGCGTCGACCTGGCCATGCGCATGCTGGGCAACCAGTTCGTGACGGGCCAGACCATCGAGGAAGCGTTGAAAAACAGCCGCGAGAATGAAACGCGCGGCTACCGTTACTCGTACGACATGCTGGGCGAGGCTGCCCTGACACAGCAGGATGCGGCCAATTACTACGCCTCATACGAAACGGCAATCCATGCCATCGGCAAGGCCTCGAACGGGCGCGGCATTCGCAACGGCCCCGGCATTTCCGTGAAACTGTCGGCCCTGCACGCGCGCTACAGCCGCGCCCAGCGCGCCCGCGTCATGGAAGAATTGCTGCCGAAAGTCAAAGCGCTGCTGCTGCTGGCCAAACAGTACAACATCGGCTTCAACATCGATGCGGAAGAAACAGACCGCCTGGAACTGTCGCTCGACCTGATGGAAGCACTGGCCTTCGATGCGGACCTGGCCGGCTTCGACGGCATCGGCTACGTGGTGCAGGCGTATCAAAAGCGCTGCCCCTTCGCCATCGATTTCCTGATCGACCTGGCGCGCCGCAGCGGCCGCAAGTTCATGGTGCGCCTGGTCAAGGGCGCGTACTGGGATGCGGAAGTCAAACGTGCGCAAGTCGATGGCCAGGAAGGCTATCCCGTCTACACGCGCAAGGTTTACACGGACGTCTCTTACCTCGTGTGCGCGCAAAAACTGCTGGCTGCCAGCAGCCTGATCTATCCACAATTTGCCACGCACAACGCGCAAACCCTGTCGACCATTTATACCTGGGCGAAGCGCGATGGCATTACCGACTACGAATTCCAGTGCCTGCACGGCATGGGCGAAACCCTGTACGACCAGGTCGTCGGCCCCGACAACCTGGACAAGCCGTGCCGCATCTACGCTCCCGTCGGCTCGCACGAAACCCTGCTGGCCTACCTGGTGCGCCGCTTGCTGGAAAACGGCGCCAACTCGTCGTTCGTCAACCAGATCGTCGACGAAAGCGTGGCCATCGATAGCCTGATCCGCGACCCCCTGGAGCTGGCGCGCCTGCAGGGCGGCTTGCCGCACCCCTCGATTCCACTGCCACTGGACATGTTTGGCAGCGAGCGCAAGAACTCGGCCGGCCTGGACCTGTCGAATGAAGACACCTTGCGCACCCTGGCCACCGGCTTGGCGCAGCAGCAGCAATGGCAGGCAGCGCCGCTGATCGACGGCGCCGTCAGCCTGAATGGCCCCGCGCACATGCTGCACAATCCGGCCCAGCACGACGATGTCGTGGGCAAAGTCATGGAAGCCGGTCCGGCCGACGTGGAAACGGCGCTGGCCAGCGCCAGCGCGTACGCCATGGACTGGCAAACAACGGAACCGTCGATCCGCGCACAAGCATTACAACGCGCGGCCGACCTGTTCGAAGAGCACCATATCGAGCTGATGGCCCTGGCCGTGCGTGAGGCAGGCAAGTCCTTGCCGAACGCAATCGCCGAAATCCGCGAAGCCGTCGACTTCCTGCGCTACTACGCGGCGCAGGTGGAACACGCGCCGGCTACCCTGGCCCTCGGTCCCGTCACCTGCATCAGCCCGTGGAATTTCCCGCTGGCCATTTTTACGGGCCAGCTGGCCGCCGCGCTGGCGGCAGGCAACGTGGTGCTGGCCAAGCCGGCCGAGCAAACGCCGCTGATCGCCCACCGCGCCGTGCAACTGCTGCATGCGGCGGGCGTGCCGCGGGGCGCGCTGCAATTTTTGCCCGGTAGCGGCGAAATCGTTGGCGCCGGCCTGTGCAATGACGCGCGCGTGAAAGGCGTGATTTTCACGGGCTCGACTGAAGTGGCGCAATTGATCAACCGCAACCTGGCCGCGAGGGCCGTGGCTGAAGGTATCGACATTCCACTGATCGCCGAAACGGGCGGCCAGAATGCACTGATCGTCGATTCGTCCGCCTTGCCGGAACAAGTGGTCCAAGACGTGATGTCGTCGGCCTTTGACAGCGCCGGCCAGCGTTGCTCGGCCTTGCGCGTGCTGTTCCTGCAAACGGAAATCGCCGACAAGACCATCCACATGCTCAAGGGCGCCATGCAGGAATTGCGCGTTGGCAATCCTGACCGCCTGGCCACCGATATCGGTCCCGTCATCGATGCGGAAGCGCAAAGCAATCTGCTGGCGCACATCAACAAGATGAAAACCGTGGCTATCGACCATTATTCGCTCGATTTGCCCACCGTCAAAGGCACGTTCGTCGCCCCGACCGTGCTGGAAATCAAGTCGCTGGCGCAATTGACACAAGAAGTCTTCGGTCCCGTGCTGCACGTGATCCGCTACAAGCGCTCCGAATTGCCGCAACTGGTGCAATCGATCAACGACAGCGGTTACGGTTTGACCCTGGGCATCCATACGCGCATCGATGAAACCATCGATTTCATCACCAAGCGCGCCCACGTGGGCAATATTTATGTGAACCGCAACATCGTCGGCGCCGTCGTCGGCGTGCAGCCGTTCGGCGGCGAAGGCAAATCGGGAACTGGTCCCAAGGCGGGCGGGCCCCTGTACCTGAAACGCCTGCAGCGCAATGCGGCGCCCGGCACGCAGCACCAGCGTCAGGCGCCGCCAGCGCTCGACGCGCTGACCGTGTGGGCGAAGATGCATGGCCACGACAAGGTCGAGCAACTGGCGCAGGAATACGCGCGCACGACTTTGCTGGGTAGCACCACTGTCTTGCCAGGCCCGACCGGCGAGCGCAATACCCTGAGCTTTGCCGCACGCGGCACGATTTTGTGCGCGGCGGCCACTTCCGGCACCTTGATGAACCAGCTGGCAGCAGTCCTGGCCACCGGCAACCTGGCCCTGGTGCTGGCGCAAGCGCTGGATCTGATCCCGGGCGACTTGCCGGCAGCGCTGAAGGACCGCATCCAGGTCGTCAGCAGCCTGGATGCGGTCCAGCATGATTTCCAGATCGCCATGATCGAGCCTGGCCTCGATGGCCAGCTCAAACCGCTGCTGGCGGCCCGGGAAGGGGCCCTGGTGAGCACTATCGCCACCACGCAGGAGGGTGTCATCCCCCTGTGGCGCCTGGTCGCTGAGCGCGCGCTGTGCGTGAATACAACGGCAGCAGGCGGAAATGCAAGTTTAATGATGCTGAGTGTCTAAAGGATCCTGAGAAAAAGTCCATGGCGTTGTTGCCTTGCCTGGCCGTACATTCGTACTGCCTGCGGCAATGCGCCTGGCCCTGAACATTTTTCAGGCTCCTTTGTTTTGAAATAAGAAGGGCAGAACCACTGGTTCTGCCCTTTTTTTATGCACCGCCAGTTCAAGGATCAAGCAGCCAGGCGCTGGCATAGCTGCTGAATCACCGTAAACGCGTACGGCGAGGCGACTGTCTGCACGAAACGCATGAAGTCGACGGCGGCCTCTTCGTTGGCGTTGTCGGAAATGGTGCGCATGACGGTAAATGGCACGCCCAGTTCAAAACACACTTGCGCCACGGCGGCGCCTTCCATTTCGACGGCCAGCAAATCGGGAATATCCGCTTTCAGCTGGTTCATATGCGCGGCGCTGCTGATGAACTGGTCGCCGCTGGCGATCAGACCACGGTGGACTTGCGCATGCTGCAAGCCAAATTGCACGATATCGGACGCCTTCAGCACGCTGGAAACATCATCACGCAGGAAATCTTCCGCAGCAGCTGCCATTTGCGTGCTCAGTTCCAGGTCCGTGGCGAAGCGCTGCAGTCCCGTCAACGGCACTTCGAAGCGGGGGAACAAGGGACGAGCGTCCATATCGTGTTGCAACAATGCTTCGGCCACCACGATATCCCCGACTTTCACCTGTTTATCCCCGCTGCCGGCCACGCCAGTAAAGACGATGTGGGTAACTCCGTACTTTTCCACAAGGATGGAAGCTGTCATGGCAGCGGCAACCTTGCCCAGACGCGACAGGACGCACACAGCGTCGATATTCCACAGGGTCCCCAGGGTGTAGTCGCGCATACCGTGCGAACGCCTCTGGGGGCCTTGCATGGCTTCTACCAGCCCCTGCTGTTCTTCGTGCAAGGCACTGATGATGCCTAAACGCATTTTTTTGTGTGAATTCATGCTGTTTTTACAGGTTTTTTGGGATTGCAAGACGGTTTGTACGGTGGAAACAGCTATTTTGACGACTTTTCCACCGTTCGCGTTTGTCTCTGTGTTTTAAATAAAGATGTATACATAAAAATAGTAGTGATAGTAAACGGCCATTTTTTTGTGGATAAGTCGGTATACCATCGAAAAATCATCGACTTAGCGTACAAAAAAGTAGGCGCACAAGCATTGTATCCAGCGAGGACTTGTTTGGGATAAAAATTGAGCTGTGGACAAAGATCGACTTTTCCCACATCTCATCCTGTGAATATGCAGACACTTATCCACAGTAGCAAGCAGAAATCACGGATTTTCTTGCTGTAGTGGCATGGTTAACGTGCTGCGCATGCATTGTTCTTGGTTTGCCAATCAAACTTGCGCAACCATGAATGTTGTTCTTTCGCGGATGCTGGCATCCAGGTGATTCCTGGCAGACGGTTTGGCAGTGGGTCTTGATGTCGCCGTTGGCTTTTTTTTTGTCGCTTCATGCATGCTTTTTTGGAAATATCTCCGGAGTTCCTCTTTTTTTATCGGTTTACAATAGATCTATATATAAAAATAGTAGTAATAGTAAACGCGGTTTTTTCTGTGCATAACTCGTTTTTTTTCAACAGGATCAACCGTTTACGCGCAAAATAAAGCGTGCATAATCGCTGTATCACGCGAGGAGCAAAATTGTATAAAATGCGGGCCTGCGCATAACTTCGTGTTTATTCACAAGCCATCCTGTGGATATCAAGTGACTTATCCACAATCGTTGTAAATTTCCCCTTTTTCGACATCGAATCGCCTGCTGGCCCTGTGCCTGATCAGGTTTGTTGACGTTTGCATTTTGCACAACGGTTTGGCGGTGCTGTGTGCGTGATGCCGACCGTGCCGGTTTTCGTCGCTCAGTTGTTGGCTGGATTTTTTTTTTGACAGCATGAGCAGCTTGTCGGCTTTTTTTTGACGAGAGGCTTGCCGATGTTGTTGACGGCGAACGGCAAGCAAAGTGCGCGTTGTCGGGTTTACCTTAATAAGTTCGTATACAAGAATAGTAATAGTAGTTAACGGTGACATCTTCTGTGGATAAGTCCTAATTTGTCCTTGTAAACAATCGCTTGGCGTACGGATAAGCGCTGAGTAAGCGTTGTATCTGCCTGGGATGGTTTCTGGACAAAAAAACGTCGCTGAAAAATTTTTTCGTTTACGCACATATCGTCCCTGTGGATATCCATACGGTTATCCACAGCTTGCAGCCCCTGTTTTACCCTGCTTTTTAGCGTGCCGCGACGCTTGCCACGATTAATGTCGCCCTGGTCCGGCACTGGTGGTAATCTCAATGTGGCTCAACAGCAATGCATGCGTGAAGAAAGACAGACTCTGGTAACGGGACGCGGTGGGGAGACACACCGCGCGACAGCTTGATGGCATACCGAAAGGAGCTTCATTGGAATCAGCAGGCGAATACGACTACATCATCGTGGGCGGCGGCACGGCAGGTTGCGTGCTGGCCAACCGGCTCACACGCGACAAGGATGCCAACGTTTTGCTCGTGGAAGCGGGCGGCAAGGACGATTACGTGTGGATCCACATCCCCGTCGGCTATCTGCATTGCATCGGCAATCCCCGCACGGACTGGCTGTATTCCACGCAGGCAGACGCGGGATTGGGCGGGCGCAGCTTGATGTATCCGCGCGGCAAAGTGCTGGGAGGCAGTTCTTCCATCAACGGCATGATCTATATGCGGGGCCAGGCCGGCGATTACGACCACTGGGCCGACCTGACGGACGATGTGTCCTGGCGCTGGGACAAAGTCTTGCCTTTATTTAAGCAAAGCGAGGATTACTACGGCGGCGCCTCGGAAAACCATGGTGTTGGCGGGGAATGGCGCGTGGAAAAACAGCGGCTGTCCTGGGATATTTTGAATGCTTTCCGCGATGCGGCGCAGCAGGTCGGCATTCCGAAAACCAGCGATTTCAATGGAGGCGACAATAGCGGCAGCGCGTATTTCGACGTCAATCAACGCCGCGGCATACGCTGGAATACCTCGAAAGCGTTTTTGAAACCGGCCGCGCGGCTTCCGAATCTGACCATCATGACGGGTTGCCACGTGGAACGTCTGCTGCTGGAAACGACGGAAACGGGACCGCGCTGCACGGGAATCGTGTTTACGGGCGGCGGTACACAGTGGCAGGCGACGGCCAAACGGGAAACCTTGCTGACGGCGGGGGCCATCGGTTCTCCCCAATTGCTGCAATTGTCCGGCATCGGCCCGGCCGCCTTGCTGCAGCAGCATGGCATCGTTCCCGTGCTCGATGCCGCCGGCGTGGGCGGCAATTTGCAGGATCATTTGCAGCTGCGCATGGTCTTTAAAGTACAGGGCGTCAAGACCTTGAACGTGATGGCCAGCAATATCGTCGGCAAGATGCAGATAGGCTTGCAATACGCGCTGTTCCAGAGCGGGCCCATGTCAATGGCGCCGTCGCAGCTGGGCGCGTTTGCCAAGTCCGACCCGCAGCAAGCCACGCCGAACCTGCAATACCATGTGCAACCGCTGTCGCTGGACAAATTCGGCGAGCCGCTGCACGCGTTTCCCGCATTTACGGCCAGCGTCTGCAACCTGCGCCCCACCTCGCGTGGCCACGTGCACATCGCGTCGGCCAACAGCTATGCGGCGCCTGACATCGTGCCCAATTACCTCAGTACGCAGCAGGACCGCGCCGTCGCAGCTGACGCCCTGCGCCTGACGCGGGCCATCGCCGCCGCGCCGGCCCTGAAAAAATTTGCGCCGCAGGAATACAAGCCTGGCGTGCAATTCCAGAGCGAGGAAGAACTGGCGCAGGCGGCCAGTCAGATTGGCACCACCATTTTTCACCCCGTGGGTACCTGCCGCATGGGCCTGGCCAGCGACGCATCGAGCGTCGTCGACAGCCAGCTGCGCGTGCTCGGCGTGGCCGGCTTGCGCGTCGTCGATGCCTCCATCATGCCCTACATTACTTCTGGTAATACGAACTCGCCCACCGTGATGATCGCGGAAAAAGCGGCGCAAATGATACATGCGGCCTGGAAATGACTGCGTCAAAGCCCAGGTTTGCGCCATTCTGGCTGGCGAAAAATCCCCGTAGTTATACTGTATTGTGCGTTAAATTTAAGTTGTGTATTATAAAAATGACTAAGTAGTACAAAAAGTACAACTAGGAGACACGATGTCAAACGTAATCTTGGAAACAAGAAATTTGACCAAGGAATTCAAGGGTTTCACCGCAGTGAGCGAGGTGAACCTGCAGGTAGAGCGGGGCCATATCCACGCCTTGATCGGTCCTAACGGCGCCGGCAAGACCACGTGTTTCAACTTGCTCACCAAATTCCTGGTCCCCACTTCCGGGCAGATCCTGTTCAATGGAAAAGACATCACGGCCGCCAAACCGGCCCAGATCGCCCGCATGGGCGTGATCCGTTCCTTTCAGATTTCCGCTGTCTTCCCGCATTTGTCCGTGCTGCAAAACGTGCGCATCGGCTTGCAGCGCCAATTGGGCACCTCCTTCCATTTCTGGCAAAGTGAGCGTTCCCTGAACCAGCTCAACGACCGCGCCATGGCCTTGCTGGCTGAAGTCGACCTGACGGAGTTTGCCGACACCATCACGGTCGACATGCCGTATGGACGCAAGCGGGCGCTGGAAATTGCCACCACTTTGGCGATGGAGCCGGAAATGATGCTGCTTGACGAGCCGACGCAGGGCATGGGCCACGAAGACGTGCACCGCGTGACGGAACTGATCAAGAAGGTCTCGGCTGGCCGCACGATTTTGATGGTGGAACACAATATGAGCGTGGTCTCCGGCATCTGCGACAAGATTTCCGTCCTGCAGCGCGGCGCCATGCTGGCCGAAGGCAGTTACGCGGAAGTGTCGCGCAACCCGCAAGTGATGGAAGCGTACATGGGCACCACCCACGCCGAGCTGGAAGGGGCGCATTGATGACGACACAAGTGAATGGCAGCGCACCCGCGCTGGAAATTGCACAACTGCACACCTGGTATGGCGAATCGCACATCTTGCATGACGTGAATTTGAAAGTGGAGCAGGGCGAAGTGGTAACTTTGCTGGGCCGCAACGGCGCCGGACGCACGACCACCTTGCGCGCCATCATGGGCTTGACGGGGGCGCGCACGGGCTCCATCAAAGTCAACGGCGTCGAAGCGATAGGTTTGCCCACGCACAAAATCGCCCACCTGGGCATCGGGTATTGTCCCGAAGAGCGCGGCATTTTTTCATCGCTGTCGACGGAGGAAAACCTGATGCTGCCACCGACCCTGGCCAGTGGCGAGAAGGGCATGTCAGTGGAGGAAATCTATGCCATGTTCCCGAATTTGCAGGAACGTCGCCATAGCCAGGGCACGCGATTGTCGGGCGGGGAACAGCAGATGCTGGCCGTGGCGCGCATCCTGCGCACGGGCGCGCGCCTGCTGCTGCTCGATGAAATTTCCGAAGGCCTGGCGCCCGTCATCGTGCAAGGTCTGGCGCGCATGATTACTACCCTGAAAGCAAAGGGTTACACCATCGTCATGGTGGAACAGAATTTCCGGTTTGCCGCACCGCTGGCAGACCGGTTTTATGTGATGGAGCACGGTCAGATCGTCGAGACTTTTGCTGCATCCGAACTGGAAGCCAAGATGCCGGTATTGACCGAGCTGCTTGGCGTGTAATGCCCATGTAGTTCCGTATCGTCGTCGAGCAATCGTTTAAATAGCAAACAATAATCCCAACGGAGACTCTATGAAACGTAACGCTATCGCCATTGCCACCGCCACTCTTTGCGCACTGGGCTTTTCCGCTGCCGCGCACGCCCAGGTGTCGGGCGACACCATCAAGATCGGTTTTATCTCCGACATGTCGGGCGTGTATTCCGACGTCGACGGCCTCGGTGGCGCGGAAGCCATCAAGATGGCGATCGCCGATGCCGGCGTGGTACTGGCCGGCAAGAAGGTGGAATTCATTTCCGCAGACCATCAAAACAAGGCCGACATCGCTGCCTCGAAGGCGCGTGAATGGTTCGACCAGCAAGGCGTCGACATGCTGATCGGCGGCACCAATTCCGGCGCCAGCCTGGCCATGGCCAAGGTGGCGGCGGAAAAGAAGAAAATTTTTATTGCCATCGGCGCCGGCTCCTCGCGCCTGACAAATGAAGAATGTACGCCTTACACCGTGCATTACGCCTACGACACTGTGGCGCTGGCGCGCGGTACGGGCGGCACCATCGTCAAGCAGGGCGGCAAGAGCTGGTATTTCATGACCGCCGACTACGCGTTTGGGCATTCGCTGGAAAAGGACACGGCCGAGGTCGTCAAGGCGGCTGGCGGCAAGGTGCTGGGCAGCGTCAAGCATCCGCTGGGCGCCTCGGATTTTTCTTCCTTCCTGCTGCAGGCGCAGGCAGCCAAGCCGCAAATCCTGGGCCTGGCCAATGCGGGCGGCGACGCCATCAACAGCATCAAAGCGGCCAACGAGTTCGGCCTGACGAAATCGATGAAGCTGGCCGGCTTGCTGATCTTCATCAACGACATCCATTCGCTGGGCTTGAACCTGACGCAAGGCATGTACCTGACCGACGGCTGGTACTGGGACTTGAATGCGGAAACGCGCGCCTGGTCGAAACGCTATTTCGCCAAGATGAAGAAAGAGCCGTCGATGCTGCAGGCAGCCGACTATTCGGCCGCGGCGAACTACCTGAAAGCCGTCAAGGCGATCGGCACGGATGACACCGAGAAAGTCATGGCGTATCTGAAAAAGACCAAGATCAACGACATGTTTACCCAGAATGGCGAAGTGCGCCCTGATGGCCGCATGGTGCACGATATGTATTTGATGGAAGTGAAGAAGCCATCCGAGTCGAAATACCCATGGGATTACTACAAGGTGGTTGCCACCGTGCCCGGTACGCAAGCCTATGTGACCAAGGCTGAATCGAAGTGTTCGCTGTGGAAGTAACGCTGTAGCCATACCTGCGGATCGCCCGCCGCTGCGCGGGCGCTCTGTCCTGCATGCTCTTCGCTAGCAGGGTTCGCCTTGCGCCGCCGCACCGGTCCGGTCTGCGGTGGCGTGTTTCCCTTGATACCACACCGCTACCCGGCGGTGCTTTTTATACTGTGATGCCATGGAAATTTTCGGCGTTCCATTACAAGCGATGATGAGCCAGCTGCTGCTGGGTCTCGTCAACGGCTCGTTCTATGCCATGTTGTCCCTCGGTCTGGCCGTCATCTTCGGCTTGCTCAATGTCATTAATTTCTCGCACGGCGCCATGTATATGATGGGCGCCTTCCTGGCCTGGATGGGCCTCAGCTATTTCGACATCAATTACTGGGCCATGCTGGTCATCGCCCCTATCCTCGTTGGCTTGGTCGGCATCCTGATCGAAAAGACCATGCTGCGCTGGTTGTATAAACTCGACCACCTGTATGGCTTGCTGTTGACCTTCGGCATCACCCTGATCATGGAAGGCGTGTTCCGCTCCTTCTATGGCGTTTCGGGCCAGCCGTATGCCGTGCCGGAAGCGCTGGCCGGCGCGACGGACCTGGGCTTCATGATTTTGCCGAACTACCGCGCCTGGGTGGTGATCGCCTCGCTCTCCGTGTGCCTCGCCACCTGGTTCGTCATCGAAAAAACCAAGCTGGGCGCCTATCTGCGGGCCGGCACGGAAAACCCGAAACTGGTGGAAGCGTTCGGCATCAACGTGCCGCTGATGGTGACGTTGACGTTTGGCTTCGGCGTGGCGCTGGCCGGTTTCGCCGGTGTGCTGGCCGCGCCCATCATTCAGGTTTCGCCGCTGATGGGCTCGAACCTGATCATCGTCGTGTTTGCCGTAGTGGTGATCGGCGGCATGGGTTCCATCATGGGCTCCATCTTGACGGGCTTGGGCCTGGGCGTGATCGAGGGCCTGACCCGCGTGTTCTACCCGGAAGGCTCGGCCACTGTGGTTTTCGTGGTGATGGTCATCGTGCTGCTGCTGCGTCCCGCCGGCCTGTTCGGCAAAGAAAAGTAATCCTCATCAGTCATGTATTGGAGCTACCACGATGAATAAGAATGTAGGCTACGCCATTGCCTTGTTGCTGGCGTTGGCGGCCCCGTTTTACGGCTATCCCGTCTTCCTGATGAAGTTGCTGTGCTTTGCCCTGTTTGCCTGTGCCTTTAACTTGCTGATCGGCTACACGGGCTTGCTGTCGTTTGGCCATGCGGCCTTCTTTGGTGGCGCCGGCTATGTCACCGGCTACGCGCTGCGCACCTGGGGCTGGCCGACGGAATTGGGTCTGCTGGCCGGCGTCGCCACGGGTGCCCTGCTGGGCCTGGTGATCGGCGGCCTGGCGATCCGCCGCCAAGGTATTTACTTTACGATGATTACCCTGGCACTGGCGCAGATGGTGTACTTCCTTGCCTTGCGTCTGCCGTTCACGGGCGGCGAGGATGGCTTGCAGGGTGTTCCACGTGGAACCTTGCTGGGCATGATAGACCTGGGCAATGACACGGTGCTGTACTACGTGGTGCTGGCCATCTTCATCGCTGGCTTCGCCCTGATCGTGCGCACCATCCACTCGCCGTTCGGCCAAGTGCTCAAGGCCATCAAGGAAAACGAACCGCGCGCCATCTCGCTGGGCTACGACGTCAACAAGTACAAGCTGATGGCCATCGTGCTGTCCGCTTCGCTGGCCGCCCTGGCCGGCGCCACCAAGACCCTGGTGTTGGGCTTTGAAACCTTGACCGATGTGTACTGGGGCATGTCTGGCCTGGTCGTGTTGATGACACTGGTGGGCGGCATGGGCACGATGGCGGGCCCCATCCTCGGCGCCGTGCTGATCATCGCCCTGGAAAACAAGCTGGGCGATGTCGGTACCTATCTGGCCACGCACACGGGCATCGAATGGTTCGGCACCCTGGGCGAATCGGTGGGCATGGTCACTGGCGTGATTTTCGTCATCTGCGTGCTGCTGTTCCGGCGCGGCATCGTCGGCGAAGCCATCGCGCGCTTCGGCGGCAGGGCCGCCAAGGCCGCTGTCTGATTTTCAAGCAACGCCGGACGGATAGTCCGGCGTTTTTCATTGTGCGTCCACTGTTACCTCAACGGAGAGAACCACCATGCAAATGACGATCACGCGCACGGGGAGCGGCCTGTGTACCCTGCTGGCGTTGGCAGCCTGCGGCAGCAACCATGCACCGGAAGAACTGAATCAGATACCCGGTTATCTGGGCACGATCGCGCGCGCCGACTACGACGGCAAGACCAATGATTTACTCACGGCCGGCCTGGGCAAGACGGGGCTGGCGGGCGTCGCGCCCGCGTATGCGAATGCGGAGCAGCCGACGCCGGCAGAACTGCGCCGCAATGCAATCTACGCCAATTACCGTGCCGTGCTCGACATTGCCGCCAACAGCGGCTATGGCACCCTGTACGGACCGAACGTCGATGCGTCGTGGAACGTGGGCACGGGCGAGGGCCTGGTAGCTGGCAGTGAATACATCGCCTATGCGGATGACGGCACGGGCAAGAAGAATGTCACCTTGATGGTGCAGGTGCCGGCCAGCTTCGATCCTGAGCATGCCTGCATCGTCACGGGCACGTCGAGTGGCTCGCGCGGCATCTACGGCGCCATCGGCAGCTCGGGCGAATGGGGCCTGAAGAAGGGCTGCGCCGTGGCATATGCGGACAAGGGTTCCGGCACAGGGCTGTATGTGTTTGAAGACGACAGCGTCAATCTCCAGAACGGCGTACGCGCGGGCAGGGTGGCTGCCGGCAAGAGTGCGCTCTTTGTGCCCGACTTGAACGACGCGGACCGGCTGGCCTGGGCCGCCGCTTATCCGAACCGTATCGCCTTCAAGCATGCGCACTCGCAGCAGAACCCGGAGAAGGATTGGGGCAAGGTAACCTTGCAGGCGGTCGAGATGGCGTATTACGTCTTGAACGAGCGCTATGGCGTGCTGGCCCGCGACGGCAGTTCGCGCGTCGTGCGGCTGACGCCGAAGAACACCATCACGATCGCGTCGAGCATTTCCAACGGTGCCGGCTCGGCCTTGCTGGCGGCGGAGCAGGATAGCAAGGGCTTGATCAGTGGCGTGGCCGCCAGCGAGCCGCAGGTCCAGCCTGCGGCATCGAGTGCCTACAGCGTGCGGCAAGGCGGGGTGCAGCTGGCCAATCCGGGCCGCGCGCTATACGACTACGCCACCTATGCGGCGCTGTACCAGCCGTGCATCGCTTCCGTGGCCGGCAATGCGGGACGCTGCACGGCGCTGGTCGCCAAGGGCTTATTGAATGGCGCCGACCTGGCGGCGCAGCAGGCGGATGCGAAGCAGCGCTTGCGCGCGTATGGCTGGTTGCTTGACTCCGATCCGCTGCAAGCCGCGCACGCGGGCACGAATATCCTGGTGGCCGTCACGTATGCCTATGCCTATGGGAAATTTTCCGTGACGGACAAGGTGTGCGGTTTCACGTTTGCGCAGACGGATGGCAGCGGCAATCCGGTCGCTTTCACTTCGGCGCAAAAGGCGGCCAGCTTTGCGGCGCAAAACGGCATCCTTGGCAGTGTCGTGTACGAGAACAGCGTGGGCGGCGCCAAGGGCTACACGGCCGGCGTGTCACCCTCGACCGGTCTGGCGGACCAGTCGCTCGATGGCTTCCTGTGTCTGCGCAGCCTGGCGACGGGCAAGGATGCCATCAGCGGCGCCAACTTGCAGGGCGCCCTGGACGGGCAGAGCGTGCGCGTGCGGGCGGGCATGGCCGAGGTAGCGGCCAGCGGAAAACTGCAAGCCAAACCGGCCATCATCGTGCAGGGACGCAGCGATACTCTGATTCCCGTCAATCATGCCTCGCGCGCTTACCTGGGATTGAACGCTGCGGTGGAAGGGACGAATAGCAAACTGCGCTATATCGAGGTGACCAACGCCAACCACTTCGATTCCTTCAGCAGCGCCTTGCCGACCCTGATCGTGCCCTTGCATGTGTACCTGAACCGGGCACTCGACGCAATGTATGTGCATTTGTCTGCCAAGCAAGCCTTGCCGCCCTCGCAGGTGGTGCACACAGTGACGCGTACCGATGCGTCGACCTTGATCACGAATGTCAACGTGCCGGCGATAGCGGCAACGCCTGCGGCTGGCAATGCGATCAGCGTGACGGGCACGGTAGTGGATGTGCCCAACTAGCGTCAGTTTGCATATCGCCCGAGAGCCACGTCGAGTACGTGGCTTTTTTTTGAGCGCTTACAGCGCGGCCGCATAGATGGCGCGGGCATCAAGACGCGTGACGGGCCGAGGATTGTTGCCTATCAAGCGCGTCTGTAGCATGGCCTCGTCGGCCAGGCGATCCAGGTCGCTGGCCGCGATGCCCACCTCGCGCAGGGTGCGCGCGATCCCTGTCGCCAGGGCGATGTCATGCATGGCGTCGATCAGGGCCACGGCGCGCGCTTCCTCGCTGCCCGTGATGCCGGGTTGCACGACGGCCGCCAGTTGCGCATACAGGGGCGCCGCGTGGGACAGATTGAAGCGCAGCACGTGTGGCAACACCAGCGCATTCGACAGGCCATGTGGCACGTGGAACATGCCGCCAATGGGATAAGCGAGCGCGTGCACGGCCGCCACGGGGGCATTGGCAAACGCCTGGCCGGCCAGCATGGCGCCGAGCAACATGGCCTCGCGCGCCGGCAAGTTGCTGCCATCGCGGCAGGCCGTGAGCAGATTGCCGGACAGCAGTGACAGCGCCTGCATGGCCAGCATATCGGACAATGGATTTTTCAGCAGGCGGCTGGTGTACGCTTCGATGGCGTGCACCATGGCATCGATGCCGGTGGCGGCTGTCACTGCGGGTGGCAAGCCCAGGGTCAGGCTGGCGTCGAGGATGGCCAGGTCTGCATACAGTTGCGGCGCGACCACGCCCATCTTGCTGGTGGCCCCCGTGGTGACGATGGCGATCTGCGTCACTTCCGAGCCTGTGCCGGCCGTGGTCGGCAATTGCACCAGGGGCAGGCGCTGGCCGTTGACATTGCCGATGCCATACAGTTGCGCCAGATCCTGGTGGCCGGGAGCCAGTACAGCCACCAGTTTGGCCACATCCAGCGAGCTGCCGCCACCGAGACCGATAATCAGTTCCACGTGAAACATCCGGGCCTGGGCGACGCCGGCCAGCACGATCGCTTCGGGCGGATCGGCTTGCACCTCGGAAAAGACACGCACGTCGATACCCGCCGTTCGCAAGCTATGCAGCGGAGCATCGGCGAGTCCCGTGCGCAGAAAACCTGCATCGGTGACGAGCAGGGCACGGCGCACTGTGGGGAATTGATGGGCAATATGGGCGCCCAGTTGGGCGGCGGCGCCCGCTTCAATGATCAGATGCGGCACGGTGCGGAACTGGAAGGCGGGCATGCAGACTCCTGACAACAAGGACAGAAGCCAAGCTTACTCCGCTTTTCCGCCCTGCGCATGTTTCACGTGGAACCAGACGCCGCGGGCTATTCCCATTCCAGCGCGCCGCGTTTCCATTCATACGCCAGGCCGATGGCCAGTACGCTCAAAAAACCCATGACAGCCCAGAAGCCGGGCAAGCCGAGTTCGTTCACGTTGGCCGCCCACGGCATCAGGAAGATCACCTCGATATCGAACAGGATGAAGAGGATGGCGACCAGGTAGAAGCGGATGTCGAACTTCATGCGCGCATCGCCGAACGCTTCGAAGCCGCATTCGTACGGCGACAGCTTGTGCGGATCGGGCTTGTGCGGACCCAGCACGCGTCCCAGCAGCATGGGCACGATGCCGACCAGGATGCCTATCAGAATGAACAGGAGGACGGGAAAATAGTTTTCGAGGAGCATGGGGGTTCCTCTCAGTGGCTGGAAGACAGCTTCATCAGCACGATGCCGCACACGATGAGGACGGCGGCGCACACGCGCATGGTGCTGATTTGCTCGCCCAGAAACACGATACCGACGATGAAGGCGCCGACGGCGCCGATGCCGGTCCAGATGGTGTAAGCCGTGCCCAAGGGGAGGGTGCGCATTGCAATCGACAGCAAGCCGAAGCTGGCGATCATCATGACCACGGTAATCACGGAGGGAGTCAGTTTGGTGAAACTCTCGGAGAGTTTCATCGAGTATGCCCACACAACTTCAAGCATGCCGGCAATGAGTAAAAGTATCCAGGCCATGGCGGCTCCTTATACAGAGCGGGCCGTCCCGGTGTGTGCCCATGATGGGGGAGGCCGTCCTCCTGGATGATCGTCACTATGGCCACTGGCGTGACTACGGTTGCGGACGATGCGGCAATTGTAGCAAACATTGCAGGACACTGCAGCCCCATCCTGGAGCTTGTTGAGTGTTCCACGTGAAACAGAAATCGCCGTTTACTCGCCCGTGCTGAGTAAAAATTAAGCAAAAATTGGCCCGACGAAGGTTGCGCTAGCAAAAAGACTCTATAATCGGAGCTCTCTTCCCGCATTTTTACTTGCACTGTTACCTATTTATCATGTTATTTCCTACAGAATTCGACGTCATCGTTGTCGGTGGTGGTCACGCCGGTACCGAGGCGGCCCTCGCTTCCGCCCGCATGGGGCAGAAGACGCTATTGCTCACGCATAATATTGAGACATTGGGCCAGATGTCGTGCAATCCCTCCATCGGTGGCATCGGCAAGGGCCACCTGGTCAAGGAGGTCGATGCCATGGGCGGCGCGATGGCGATTGCCACCGACGAATCCGGCATCCAGTTCCGCATCCTGAACTCGTCGAAAGGCCCTGCAGTACGCGCCACGCGCGCTCAGGCTGATCGGCTTCTTTACAAAGCCGCCATCCGCACGCGCCTGGAAAATCAGCCTAATTTATGGCTGTTCCAGCAAGCCGTCGATGATTTGATCGTCGAAGGCGACCGGGTCGTCGGCGCCGTGACGCAGATCGGCTTGAAGTTTCTGGCCCGCGCCGTGGTGCTCACGGCCGGTACCTTCCTCGATGGCAAGATCCACGTGGGCTTGAATAACTACTCGGCCGGCCGCGCCGGCGACCCGCCTGCCATTTCGCTTTCGGCTCGGTTAAAAGAGCTGAAACTGCCGCAGGGTCGTTTGAAAACGGGCACGCCGCCGCGTATCGATGGCCGCACAATCGACTTTTCCGTCATGCAGGAACAGCCGGGCGACCTCGATCCCGTACCCGTCTTTTCCGTCATGGGCAACACGGCCATGCACCCGCGCCAGGTGCCGTGCTGGGTCACGCATACGAATAGCCAGACGCACGACATCATCCGTGCCGGCCTGGACCGCAGCCCCATGTACACGGGCGTCATCGAGGGCGTGGGTCCCCGGTATTGCCCTTCCATCGAAGACAAGATCCACCGTTTCTCGGGCAAGGAATCGCACCAGATCTTCCTCGAGCCGGAAGGTTTGACGACGCATGAGTTCTATCCGAATGGCATCTCCACGAGCCTGCCGTTCGACGTACAGATCGCCCTGGTGCAATCGATGAAGGGCATGGAAAACGCCCACATCCTGCGTCCCGGCTATGCCATCGAATACGATTACTTCGACCCGCGCGGCTTGAAGGCCTCGCTGGAAACGAAGGCCGTGGCTGGCCTGTTCTTTGCCGGCCAGATCAACGGCACCACCGGCTACGAAGAAGCGGCCGCGCAAGGCATGCTGGCGGGCCTGAATGCGGCCTTGCTGACGCAGGACAAGGAAGCCTGGGTACCGGGCCGCTCCGAGGCGTATCTGGGCGTGCTGGTCGACGATCTGATCACCCAGGGCGTGCAGGAACCGTACCGCATGTTCACCAGCCGCGCGGAGTACCGCCTGAGCCTGCGCGAAGACAATGCCGACATGCGCCTGACGGAAATCGGCCGTACTCTGGGCTGCGTGGGCGACGCCCAATGGCAAGCCTTCGAAACGAAGCGCGAAGCGGTGGCGCTGGAACTGCAGCGCCTGCGTTCCACCTGGGTCAATCCGCGCATCCTGGCGGCCGCCGAATCGGAACGTATCGTCGGCCAGGCCATCGAGCGCGAATACTCGCTGGCGGACCTGCTGTGCCGCCCGAACGTGGCCTACGATACCCTGATGAGCATGACGGGCATGGAAGGTCAGGCCCTGGCCGGCCCCGGCGTGGAAGACCCCGCCGTGCGCGAACAGGTGGAAATCCAGCTCAAATACGCGGGCTACATCGAGCGCCAGAGCAAGGAAATCGAGCGACACGAACACTATGAAAACCTGGCCCTGCCGGCCGGTTTCAACTACCTCGATATCGGCGCGCTGTCGGTCGAAGTGCGGCAAAAACTCGACAAGCAGCGCCCTGAAACCCTGGGCCAGGCATCGCGTATTTCCGGCGTGACGCCGGCGGCGATTTCGCTGCTGCTGGTGCATTTGAAAAAGCGCGGCTTCGGTGCCGCGCAGACCACCACTTTAAAGGATGAGGTTGTTGAATGAAGCAGTTTGACCGGGCCGCACTGGCCCCCATTTTGAATGAAGGCATCGCCGCGCTGGAGCTGGACCTGAGCGCGGATCAGACGGAAAAACTGCTCGATTACCTGGCCTTGCTGGCCAAATGGAATAGCGTGTACAACCTGACGTCGGTGCGCGATCCGCTGCAGATGCTGACCTTGCACGTACTCGATTCGCTGGCGGCCGTGCCGGCGTTCGCTCATGCAAAAAATGTACTCGACGTAGGCGCCGGCGGCGGCTTGCCGGGCATGGTACTGGCCATCGCGCGGCCCGATATCCAAGTGTCGATGATCGACACCGTGCATAAAAAGACGGCATTTTTGACGCAGGTGAAGGCCGAACTGGGCTTGAGCAACGTCACCGTGTACACGAAGCGTGTGGAGCAGCTGGAAGTGCAGCAGAAATTCGACGTGATTACCTCGCGCGCCTTTGCTGACCTGTCCGACTTCGTCAACTGGTCGAACCATGTGCTGGCCGAGGGCGGGCAATTCATCGCCTTGAAAGGGGTGGCACCGCCAGACGAGCGCGAGCGACTGCCGGCAGACTGGCAAGTGACACAATTGCGGCCTATCCAGGTGCCAGGGCTAAATGCAGAGCGTCATCTGGTCTTTATAGCAAGAATTTAAAGGCCGCTGAATTAAATGGTATAAATCATATAAACAGTTTATACGGTATAAATAATATAAACCATATAAACGATTTATATCGTATAAATGAAATAAATAGTATAAATCGTTTCGGCGGGATGCCGGGGCGCACGATGAAGTTTGCATCTCTTTACAACTAGAAGATACATGGCCAAAATTTTTTGTGTAGCAAATCAAAAGGGTGGTGTTGGTAAAACCACAACAAGCGTCAACCTCTCCGCCGGTCTGGCCAAGTTGAACCAGCGCGTGCTGCTGGTCGACCTCGACCCGCAGGGCAATGCGACCATGGGCGCCGGCATCAACAAGGCCGGCTTGAAGGCGTCCACCTATGAAGTCATGTTGGGCGAGTCCGATGTCAAGACGGCACGCCAGCGTTCGGAAGCGGGGCGCTTCGATGTCTTGCCGTCGAACCGCGAACTGGCAGGTGCCGAAGTCGAGATGGTCGAACTGGACAACCGCGAACGCCGCCTGAAGGATGCGCTGGCCGAAGTCGACAGCGAATACGACTTCATCCTCGTTGATTGCCCGCCGGCATTATCAATGCTGACCCTGAACGGCCTGTGCGCCGCACATGGCGTGATCATCCCGATGCAGTGCGAGTACTACGCGCTGGAAGGCTTGTCCGACCTGGTCAACACCATCAAGAAGGTGCATGCCAACCTGAACCCGGATCTGAAGATCATCGGTCTCTTGCGCGTGATGTTCGATCCACGCATGACATTATCGCAACAAGTGTCGGCCCAGCTGGAACAGCACTTTGGCGACAAGGTCTTCAATACCATCATCCCGCGCAATGTCCGCCTGGCCGAAGCGCCATCGTACGGCCTGCCCGGAGTGACCTTCGACCCGAGCTCGAAAGGTGCCCAGGCGTATATCGCCTTCGGCGCCGAGATGGTCGAACGTATCAAACATATGTAAACAAAGGGCGAGCGACTCCCATGAATAATGTGAGCGCTTACTCCGAAAACACGATTAGGACAGCATGGCTACGAAAAAATTAAAAGGACTGGGTCGCGGACTCGACGCCCTCCTGGGTGGCGGCGGCGACTTCGCCAGTCCGGACACGCATCAACCCTCCAGCTTGCCCGTATCACAAATGCAAGCTGGCAAGTACCAGCCGCGCACGCGCATGGACGAGGGGGCCCTGAACGAACTGGCCGCCTCGATCAAGGCGCAAGGACTGATGCAGCCCATCCTGGTGCGTCCGATCGGGCAAGACACCCTGAGCGGACTTGTTAAATATGAAATAATTGCCGGTGAGCGCCGTTTCCGCGCCTCGCAGCTGGCCGGCCTGACGGAAGTACCGGTGCTGGTGCGCGATGTGGACGACCTGGCCGCCGCCGCGATGGCGCTGATCGAGAACATCCAGCGCGAAGACCTGAACCCGCTGGAAGAAGCGCAGGGCATCCACCGCCTGATCGCCGACTTCAATTTTACGCATGAGCAAGCGGCCACTGCGCTGGGACGCTCGCGCAGCGCGGTGTCGAACCTGTTGCGCCTGATGAACCTGGCAAGTCCCGTGCAGACCATGCTGATGGCTGGCGATATCGACATGGGCCATGCGCGTGCCTTGCTGGCGGTCGATGCGGCCAGCCAGATCAACCTGGCCAACCAGGTCGTGGCCAAGCGCCTGTCGGTACGCGAAACGGAAAAGCTGGTGACGCGCACGGCCGAAGAAGCGGCCAACCCCGTCGAACCGCGGCAAAAGGAAAAGTCCGGCGACATCGCGCGCCTGGAAGAAGAGTTGTCCGATGCGCTGGCCACGCCCGTGGTGTTCAAGATGGGCAACAAAGGCCGTGGCCAATTAGTGATCGATTTTGCCGATCTTGACGTGCTCGATGGTTTGTTGACCCGCTTGCGTGGTTAAATAGCAAGCTGCAAAGACATGGGAAGTGTGGGTGTGGACAATCCGGCCATGCTTTCCAGATGCACCACGTGATTCCTTGATAACACGGCTGGAAGCGGCCAGACAAGCGACTTTGCCATATAGTGGTGCAAATGGCGGCGAATAGTCGGTAAAGCGTCAGTTTCACGCAGCAATCGCCCTGCTGCGGTGCAGCAACGTTTGACTCTATAGAACAAAGCCAACTATAATCCCGTGTCTTTGCGTGTGTAGATTTTTCTGGGAACTTGGCAATTGAGTGATTCACAACAAAGTATTGCCAAGCCAGTCTACAAAGTAGTTGCCTTGCAGCTAGCAATCGTAATCAGTTTTGCCACGCTCACCTTGTTTTTCGGTGGCAGTGTCAGAGGCTGGTCAGCCGCATGCGGCGGTGCGATCGCCGTTGCCGGCAGTCTAGCGTATGCCTTGCTGGTGGTTCGCGGTAGTAGCGACGCCAAAAAGGCTTTTCGCGCGCACTTGCGTGCGGAAATGGTGAAAATATTTATTACAGCGGTGCTGTTTATATTGGCACTGGTGTTGTTTCAGTCGGCCGCCTGGTTATGGCTGATCTTGGGTTTCGCGGTGGCAACCTTAGCATACTGGTTTTCATTGCTCGCTGTTTAATCATTGGTTTTGGGGCCTGTTGTGCTCTGAAACGACAAATCTAAATTCATTATGACCACAGAACACGCTATTGAAGCGGGCCATGCTGCCCCGGCCAACGCCACAGAATACATCAGCCACCATTTGGCCCACTTGAAAAGCGCCGATGGCGCCTTCAACCTGGACACATTCTGGGTGTCTGCCATCATGGGCTTTGTTTTCCTTGCCGTTTTCTACATGGCTTCGCGCCGTGCGACGGCCGGTGTTCCTGGCAAATTGCAAAACTTCGTCGAAATGATCATGGAAATGGTCAATGAGACTATTAATGGGGCCTTCCACGCAAAAAGCAAGATCATCGCGCCGCTGGCCATCACGATTTTCGTGTGGGTCTGGTTGTTGAACGCAATGGACTTCTTGCCGGTTGACCTGCTGCCGACAGTGTTGAGCTGGTTTGGCGTGCACAAGCTGCGCGTGGTGCCGACCGCCGACGTGAACCATACTTTTGCTATGTCGTTCTCGGTAGTTCTGTGCATTATCGCGTTTTCCGTCAAGGCCAAGGGCCTGGGCGGCTGGATCAAGGAATTGTTTACCGCGCCTTTCCATGCAAGTGGCATCATCGGCACGATCTTGTTGGCACCAGTTAATTTCTTGCTGCAAATGGTTGAGTTGGTTGCAAAACTGATCTCCCTGTCGCTGCGACTGTTCGGCAATATGTATGCCGGTGAGCTGATTTTCATCTTGATCGCGTTGTTGCCTTGGTGGGCACAGTGGGCGTTGGGTGGTCCATGGGCAATTTTCCATATCTTGATTGTAACTTTGCAAGCTTTTGTGTTTATGGCGTTGACGGTTGTGTATCTGAGCCTCGCGGTTGAGAAACATTAATCATTAACTTTATATTTTGTTTTTTTAGTATCTTTCGTTTTTAAATTTAGGAGAATTTTATGCAAGCTCTGATCGCACAAGTACAAAGCATGACCGTTCTGGCAGCAGCAATCATCATCGGCCTGGCCGCAATCGGCACCGCTCTGGGCTTCGCTATCTTGGGTGGCAAATTCCTGGAAGCTTCGGCACGTCAACCAGAACTGATGCCACAACTGCAAACCAAACTGTTCGTTATCGCTGGTCTGCTGGATGCTATCTCGATGATCGGCGTTGGTATCGCTCTGCTGTACACGTTCGCTAACCCGTTCCTGTCCGCTCTGACGGCTGTTGCTCAGTAATTCGCTCCAACCCTAGGAGAAACTTTTAGTTAGGAGCAAAGGTATGGACATCAATATGTCGCTCATCGGCCAGATGATCACCTTCGCGGTGTTGGTCTGGTTCTCGATGAAGTTCGTATTTCCAGCGCTGAACACAGCGCTGGATGAGCGTGCCAAACGAATCGCGGATGGATTGGCTGCGGCCGATCAAGGTCAAGCTTCGATGGCTGTCGCTGAAAAGCGTGCGCAAGAGGCATTGAACAGTGCACGTGAAGAAGCGTCGCAACGCGTTGCGGACGCTGAAAAGCGCGCGCAGCTGGTTGCTGAAGAGATCAAGCAAAATGCACAAGCTGAAGCTGCGCGTATCATTGCGCAAGCCCAGTCGGACGCCGAACAGCAACTGTCGAAAGCACGCGAACAATTGCGCGCTCAGGTGGCTGACCTGGCTGTCAAGGGTGCCGAGCAGATCTTGAAGCGTGAAGTCAACGCTACGGCTCACGCCGAAATGTTGCAGCGTCTTGCTGTCGAGCTGTAATCATGGCAGAACTCGCAACCGTCGCCCGTCCCTACGCGGAAGCTTTGTTCCGCGTAGCCCAAGCTGGTAAGGAGTCAAGCAACCTCGCGGCGTGGTCCGAACTGGTGTCCGAACTGGCACAGATCGGTAGCCACCCCGAGGTACAGGCGTACGCGCGCAATCCGAAAGTTTCGGAAAGCGACGTTGCCGCCACCATCCTGTCGTTGTTGAAATCGCCGCTCAATGAGGAAGTGAAAAACTTCGTCACGTTGTTGATCGAAAATGGCCGCATCAGCCTGCTGCCGGAAATCGGCGCGCAATTCCATACCTTGAAAAATGGTCTGGAAGGTGCGGCTGACGCCGAGATCACGAGCGCTTTCGATCTGAGCGAAGGCCAAACGGCCGAGCTGGTCGCAACGCTGGAAAAGAAATTCAGTCGTAAGCTCAACCCTGCCGTCACAGTGGATCCATCGCTGCTCGGCGGCGTGCGCGTGGTTGTTGGCGACCAAGTGCTCGATACCTCGGTGCGCGCCAAGCTGCAGCAACTGCACGCTGCATTGGTGTCGTAAGACACGCGCTTCGGCAGGCCAGCTAAGACAGACCCTTACCCCTCGCGCAAGCTGAGAGAAACACTTTTAGGAGTTAGTATGCAACTCAACCCATCTGAAATCAGCGAGTTGATCAAGAGCCGGATCCAAGGTCTTGACGGCGGCGCTGAAGTGCGTAATCAAGGCACGGTTATTTCCGTCGCCGACGGTATCTGCCGCATCCACGGTTTGTCGGACGTGATGCAAGGCGAGATGCTGGAATTCCCAGGCAACACGTTTGGCCTGGCAATGAATCTGGAACGCGACTCCGTCGGTTCCGTGATTCTGGGTGCCTACGAGCACATCTCCGAAGGCGACACGGTGAAATGCACCGGCCGCATTCTGGAAGTGCCAATTGGTCCTGAGCTGCTCGGCCGCGTTGTCAACGCGCTGGGTCAGCCAATCGACGGCAAAGGCGCCATCGACACGAAACTGACGGCCGCGATTGAAAAAATCGCTCCGGGCGTTATCGCCCGTGAGTCCGTTTCGCAACCAATGCAAACCGGCCTGAAGTCGATCGATGCGATGGTTCCAGTTGGCCGCGGCCAGCGCGAACTGATCATCGGCGACCGTCAAACCGGCAAGTCGGCTGTGGCGATTGATGCGATCATCAATCAAAAAGGCCAGGGCATGAAATGTATCTACGTCGCGATTGGCCAAAAAGCCTCGTCGATCAAGAACATCGTGCGCTCGCTGGAACAGCACGGCGCGATGGAATACACCATCGTTGTCGCCGCTTCCGCTTCGGAATCGGCCGCCATGCAATACATCTCCCCGTACTCCGGTTGCGCCATGGGCGAATACTTCCGTGACCGCGGTGAAGATGCACTGATCGTCTACGATGATCTGTCCAAACAAGCTGTTGCATACCGTCAAATCTCGCTGCTGCTGCGCCGTCCACCAGGTCGTGAAGCGTACCCAGGCGACGTGTTCTACCTGCACAGCCGCCTGCTGGAACGCGCAGCACGCGTGAACGCCGACTACGTCGAGAAGTTCACCGACGGCGCCGTCAAAGGCAAGACCGGTTCCCTGACGGCACTGCCGATCATTGAAACGCAAGCTGGCGACGTGTCCGCATTCGTTCCAACCAACGTGATTTCGATTACCGACGGTCAGATCTTCCTGGAAACCTCGCTGTTCAACGCCGGTATCCGTCCTGCAATTAACGCCGGTATTTCCGTATCGCGCGTCGGTGGCGCTGCCCAGACCAAGGTAATCAAAAACCTGTCCGGCGGTATCCGTACCGACTTGGCGCAGTACCGTGAACTGGCCGCGTTTGCGCAGTTCGCTTCGGACCTGGATGAATCGACCCGCAAGCAGCTGGACCGTGGTGCCCGCGTAACGGAATTGCTCAAGCAAGCCCAGTACTCGCCACTGTCGATCTCGCTGATGGCCGTATCGCTGTTCTCGGTGAACAAAGGCTTCATGGACGACGTGCCAGTCAAGCAAGTGCTGTCGTTCGAAGCTGGTGTCCACGCTTACATGAAGACCAAGCAAGCTGCTCTGCTGGCCAAGATCGAAGAAACCAAGCAACTCGACAAAGACAGCGAAGCAACTCTGTCGGCGGCCATTGCTGATTTCAAGAAATCCGGCGCATATTAAGCGGCCAGGCGGCGCCCACCTCGAGTGAGGCGCCGCCCTACGCGCAGAAGGAGTAAGGACTCATGGCATCAAGCAAAGAGATACGAGGCAAGATCAAGAGCGTAGAGAATACGAAGAAGATCACCAAGGCGATGGAAATGGTCGCCGCGTCCAAAATGCGCAAGGCGCAAGACCGGATGCGGGCCGCCCGTCCCTACAGTGACAAGATTCGGAATATCGCCGCCAATCTGGCGACCGCCAATCCGGAATACACGCACCCGTTCCTGGCAGCTGCCCAGGGTACGCAAGCGAAGGCAGTGGGCTTCATCGTTGTCACGACCGACAAGGGTCTGTGCGGCGGCATGAACACCAACATCCTGCGCCAGGTGACGTCGAAGTCGCGCGAGCTGGAAGCAGCTGGCAACCGGATTGAAGCAGTTGCCATCGGTAACAAGGGTTTGGGTTTTTTGAATCGCATCGGCGTCAAGATCATTGCGCACGCCATTCAAACCGGTGATACGCCCCACCTGGACAAATTGATCGGACCCGTCAAGGTCATGCTCGAAGAGTTCCAGGCAGGCAAGATCGATGCAGTGTACCTGTGCTACACCAAATTCATCAACACGATGAAACAGGAACCAGTCGTGGAGCAATTGCTGCCTCTGACGGCCGACAAGATGGTTGCCGACAAGGGCGCCCACACGTGGGATTACATCTACGAGCCGGATGCGCAAAGCGTGATCGACGAATTGCTGGAGCGCTATGTAGAAGCGCTGGTGTACCAGGCAGTCGCGGAGAATCTGGCGTCCGAGCAATCGGCACGGATGGTCGCGATGAAAGCTGCAAGCGACAACGCGGGTAGTGTGATCGGCGAATTGAAGCTGATCTACAACAAGACCCGCCAAGCTGCGATTACCAAAGAACTCTCCGAAATCGTCGCCGGTGCGGCTGCGGTTTAAACGAATTTAACTATATTGAAGGAACGAACATGGCTGATGGCAAAATCGTTCAGTGTATCGGCGCTGTGGTGGACGTTGAGTTTCCCCGCAACGCGATGCCTAAGGTATTTGATGCCTTGAAGATGGCAGGCTCGGAACTGACCCTGGAAGTACAACAGCAGTTGGGCGACGGCATTGTCCGTACCATTGCACTCGGCACGTCCGATGGCTTGCGTCGCGGCATGATGATCCAGAACACCGGCAAACCTATCATGGTGCCAGTCGGTAAAGCAACGCTGGGTCGCATCATGGACGTGCTGGGCAACCCGATCGACGAATGCGGCCCAGTGTCGCACGAGCAGATCGCGTCGATCCACCGCACCGCTCCTGCATACGACGAACTGTCGCCATCGCAAGAACTGCTGGAAACCGGCATCAAGGTGATCGACCTGGTTTGCCCGTTTGCAAAAGGCGGTAAAGTTGGTCTGTTCGGCGGCGCTGGCGTAGGCAAGACCGTCAACATGATGGAACTGATTAACAACATCGCCAAAGCGCACAGCGGCGTGTCCGTGTTCGCCGGTGTGGGTGAGCGTACGCGTGAAGGTAACGACTTCTACCACGAGATGGCTGACGCGAAAGTGGTCGATCTGGAAAATCCAGAGAACTCCAAAGTTGCGATGGTCTACGGTCAGATGAATGAACCGCCAGGTAACCGTCTGCGCGTTGCGCTGACCGGCCTGACGATCGCTGAATCGTTCCGTGATGAAGGCAAGGACGTTCTGTTCTTCGTCGACAACATCTACCGCTTTACGCTGGCTGGTACCGAAGTATCGGCACTGCTGGGCCGTATGCCGTCGGCTGTGGGTTACCAACCGACCCTGGCTGAAGAAATGGGCCGTCTGCAAGAGCGTATCACGTCGACCAAGACCGGTTCGATCACCTCGATCCAGGCCGTCTACGTTCCAGCCGATGATTACACCGATCCATCGCCTGCTACCACGTTTGCTCACTTGGATTCGACCGTTGCGCTGTCGCGTGACATCGCTTCCCTGGGTATCTACCCAGCCGTGGACCCACTGGATTCGACCTCGCGTCAGCTGGATCCGTTGATCGTTGGTCAAGAGCACTATGACACCGCGCGTGCCGTGCAAACGACCCTGCAACGCTACAAGGAATTGCGCGACATTATCGCGATTCTGGGTATGGACGAGCTGGCACCGGAAGACAAACTGCTGGTGGCCCGCGCACGTAAGATGCAGCGTTTCCTGTCGCAGCCTTTCCACGTCGCTGAAGTCTTTACCGGCGCGCCTGGTAAATACGTTTCGCTCAAAGACACGATCAAGGGCTTCAAAATGATCGCTTCGGGCGAACTCGATCACCTGCCGGAACAAGCGTTCTACATGGTCGGCACGATCGAAGAAGCAATCGAAAAAGCCAAGAAACTTAACTAAGTTAAGTCTGGGCCTAACCCCGCCCCTTACCAGGCGGGGTTCTTCAACCCGATAGGACACACATGGCACACACAATTCACGTTGACGTGGTTTCCGCTGAAGAACTGATTTTTTCAGGCGAAGCAGAATTCGTCGCGTTGCCGGGTGAACAGGGCGAGCTGGGTATCTACCCACGCCACACGCCTTTGATTACCCGCATCCGTCCGGGCGCGGTCCGCATCAAGGTAGTCGGCCAGGCTGAAGAAGAATTCGTCTTCGTTGCTGGCGGTCTGCTGGAAGTGCAACCGGACACCGTGACCGTCCTGGCCGATACCGCGATCCGCGGTCACGACCTGGATGAAGCGAAAGCGCTGGAAGCGAAGAAGTTGGCGGAAGAAAATATCCACAACAAGGATTCGGGCATCGACTACGCGCAAGCGCAAGCCGAGCTGGCCAGCGCGATTGCGCAGCTGGCAGCGATCCAGAAGCTGCGCAAGCATTAATTCGTTTGCAAGCAGCAGCAAGAAAGGCAGCCTCCGGGCTGCCTTTTTTTTTGCAAAACTCATTTCAGTAAAGCTGATTTCAGTACAAGTTAACGGCGCTTGTCCTTTCCCCGTTCCAGTCCCGCCTTCAATATTGTCTTCCACTTGGCGCGGGCGGCAATGCGTTCGAGTGGCGTCTCGTCAATACGGCGCGCGTCGCGTAGGAGCTTGTGATAATTGCGCAAGCGGTCCCCATCGACGGCGCCGCGCACGGCGCAGCCGGGTTCGCTGGCATGCTGGCAATCGCGGAACTGGCAAGTGGATGCCAGTTCCGCGATGTCATCAAACGTGGCGGCCAGGGTGTCCGCATCGGCATCGGCCTGCCAGCTGCGCAAGCCCGGCGTGTCGATGATGCAGGCGCCGCCCGCGCACAGATGCAGCGAGCGCGCCGTCGTCGTATGGCGGCCACGCCCATCGCCATGGCGCACGCCGTTGGTCGCTTGATTCGCCGCGCACAGCGTATTGGTCAGGCTGGACTTGCCGGCGCCCGATGACCCGAGCAGCACTAGGGTCTGGCCGGCAGCCAGCCAGGGTTCCAGGATGGCCACGTCATACGCATGGCGCGTATCGACGGCAAACAGGGGCACGTGCTGCGGCAGACGGTGTTTCAGCTGCGCCAGCTTGCCGCCCACGTCGTCGGCCGCGTCAGCCTTGCTCAGCACCACCACGGGGCTGACTTGGGCCGCCAGCACGATGGCAAGGTAGCGTTCCAGGCGGCGCGGGTTGAAGTCCTCGTCCAGCCCCATCACCAGCAAGGCCGTGTCGACATTGCTGGCAAGTACCTGGCGCCGGCCGTCATTGCCGCGCCGGGCGATTTGCGTGACGGGGGATAAGTGCGCCCTTATCCACAAGGTGCCGTGAAGGTCGTGTTCAACGGCGATCCAGTCGCCGACCGTGAGCAAGGTGTTCTGCGTCAGCAGCTCGTGCAGCAGGCACGGCAGGAGCTGCGCCGGGTGTTCCAGGATGCCGTCGTGCACGAGGATGCTGTCGCGGTGCACAGCGCTCACGCGCATCAGCTGCGCGGCGGGAGAGGATACGTCGAGTTGGGTGGCTGCGCCGGCGATGGCCTGCTGCAGCCCGATAAGGCGTAGTTGCGCAAAATCGAATGCGATCATGGTAGCGTGATTCCAGATTCTGTCGTCCGCGTGCGGACATGTAGCCTGCGCGTGCAGGCACCGCCAGTCGCCATGACTGGCACGAAAGAAAGGGGAGGTCGGCTACGCGATCACGCGTATGAAGAAGAGCGGGCTAAGGGTCTTAGCCGGGAAAGACCGTGATCAGGCAGCCGACAGCACGGCAGTATCCGAATGGCGCATGTTGTCTACTCCTGTTGTGCGATGGAAAACGCCAGTGTGCCAGCGGCGTGCGCCGGCGTCAACCTCAGCTGCACATGCCGTAAGCCTGGCGCTCGGGGAAATAGCGGTACGTAAACGTGCGCACCGGATAGCGCTTGCCGGCGACGAGCATGTCGGGCATCGACAGATCAAAGCGCTGCGGCAGCTGGCGCGGCAGTTGCAGGCGCAAGCGCCACTGGGTTTCGGCGCTCGAACCCACGGCCGAAAACATGATGGGCAGTGTTTCGATGACGTCGACCATCTCCGCCTTGCGGCTCACGCCGCGCTGGTAAATGGTGAGTATCTTGGCTTCGGCGAACGGTGCTTGTTTCGGTTCTTCCAGCAGGAAGGACAGGCGCGTAAAACTGGCTTGGGTACCGACGGGCAAGGTAAAAATCAGCGCCAGCTCCGTGCCCCCTTCCTTCAAGGTGACGGGGGGCGTGGCATACACGCTGATACCGCGCGGCAGCTCGAAACGCGAGCCCTCCGTCCAGGTCTTGCACTCGGGCGTGGTAGCCTGGTACAGGCTGGGCGCCGTGTAGTCGTCGCAGGCGGAAACCAGCAGTAGCAGGGGCAGGGCGAGGAGGGCGGAACGGCGCATGGGAGTCACGGTTGGAGGATCAGCCGACAGTGTAAGCGATCGCCACGCGATCCACCAGCGACGCTAGGAGTGCTCCGGCGGGGCGCGCCTCACGGATTGCGGCTGGCAGTGCGCCGCCTGCAGCGCATCCTTGATGACGTCCAGCGCCAGCTGCGGCCGGGCCGCGCCGCACATGAAGATGTCGACGGCGGCAAAGCTGCATTCCGGCCAGGTGTGGATGGAAATGTGCGATTCGGCCAGCAGCAGCACGCCCGTGACGCCCTGGCCCGGGCCAAAGCTGTGGAAATGGCCGTGCAGCACTTGCGCGCCGGCCGCGATGGCCGCTGCGCGCAGCAGGCGTTCGAGCGCGGCGCAGTCGCGCAGGCGTTCCGGCGCGATGCCGGACAAGTCGGCCAGCAGATGGATGCCCAGGGGCAGATGCGGTGTGGCGGTCATGCTTATTTGTGGCTGCCGCCACTGGAGCCGCCACCATAGCTGCCGCCGCCGCTGCCCGTGCGCGAACTCCAGCTGCTGCCGCTGCTGCTGCCGGCTACCTTGAACATGCGCACCCAATTGGCGGCCGTGACACTGAAGGTCACCATCAGGGCATAGATCACATATTTACTCATGGAGGATTCTTTGCATTCTTGTCGAGGAAAACGGCGGGCAGGAACAGCGCCAGGCAGCCCAGCAAACTCCACATCAAGGTGCTGGAGAACGAGACAAACATGGGAATCGCATTCAAGACCAGCACGATGACGATGAAGACCTTGGCGATGCCGCGGTGGCTCAGCTGGATATTCTGCACCTTGGCGCCGCCATGGAAGGCGGCGCCGAACCAGGCTGCCATCTGGTCATAGGCAACGGGTACGGAGCGCGACCAGGTCATTTCCTCGCTGGTGAGCTCCGCCGCCAGCTTGGTCTGTCCCTGCTCGAATTCATAGACGCGCGTGCTGTCGCCGACGGCCACCTTCCAGTTGAAGGCGCCTGCCGCGTACACGACCTGCGAGCCGTAGTCATACAGTTTGCGGTAGCTTGCGCCATCGAGCTTGCAGGTATCGGCGTCCAATGACGCCCAGTTGGGCCAGTTCGGCAGCACGTTCGAGCGCGACCAGCCATCGTCCGTTTCCACCAGCCAGAAGAAGCCGGCCCGCGCGTTGTACAGCAGGTACTCGTTCCACTCGCTGCCTTCATCGTCGGCGCGGCGCATCATGCCGATGACCGTGAAATCGACATTGCTGATCTTCGCGCTGGCGCCCAGCTCCAGCGTGATGTCAGCGTTGTCGTGCACCTGCTTGCCGATGGCCAGCACCTGCGCCTCCGGACCGCTGGCGTCGAGCTGCGCGTGGCAGGCAGGACACACCAGCTGCGCCGCCGCGCCAGGCACATATTGGATGCCGCTGCCGCAGGACGGGCAGTCGAGCGCGTCGAGCTTGCCGCGGTACTTGCCGGCGCTTTTGGCGATGGCGTCGTCGTCGCGCAGGAGCTGGCACTGCAAGCCGTCCAAGGTGACGGCGACGCCCTGGTAGACGACGGGTTGCGGGCCATCCGTGTAGTCAAGCGTGACAAAGCTGGCGTAGTTGCGGAAGTCCGCCACCTGGATGCGCCAGCCGGCGCCCACCTTGAACGGCAATTCACCCTGGCCGGCGATGCATTCGGCATTGCGGATCTCGGCCGCCGTATAAGGCTCGCCGCAGATCGTGTAGCGCTTGCCCGGCGCCAGTTCGCCAAAGACGGGCAGGGCGTCTTGCGTGCTGCGCTCGCGCGTCAGGGTGTACAGGCCGGACGAGTCGCCCAGCCAGGCCGTGCTGGCGTCGTCGAACAGCAGATACCACTCGTTCCACGTGCCGGCGCTGTAGCGCTGCTGGATGCGGCCGACGACGGTAAAGTGCAAGCCATCGTGCACGCCGGCCGTGCCGATCTGGATCGGTGAATAGTCTTCCAGGACGGCCGACATCTTGCCCACGTCCCTGACGGAATCGGCGTCTTTGAGGATGGTGCTGTGGCAGTACTCGCACACGGCGAGCACGGAAGCGTGCGAGCGGAAGTGAACTTCCGCGCCGCAGCTGGGACAGGAAACAGTTTGCATGCAGTCGCGCTTAGCCGATCAGTTTTTTCAGCAGTTCAGCCTTGGCGCCGTCGTAGTCGGCTGGCGAAATGAGGCCCTTGTCGAGCAAGCCTTTGAGTTTTTCCAGGCGCGCCTCGATCGGTTCTTCCGCGGGGGCCGGTGGCGCCGCAGGCGGTGCGGCCGGGGCAGGTGCCGGCTGCTGTAGCGCTCCGCCCATGCTTTGCGCCATCACCTGGCCGATCGACAGCCCTGCACCGAGACCGGCGCCGATGCCGGCCATGCCGCCCTCGTTTTGCGCCGCCAGCGGGATCGCGTTGGCCACCTGGAATTTGGTAAAGCCACTCATCTTGTCGGCGCCCAGGCCGCCCTTCATGCCGGCCGAGATGCGCTCGTCGAGCGCCGCCTGCAATTCCTCGGGCAGGCTGATGCTGGCCACGTTGAATTCATCGAGGCCCACGCCATAGCGGGAAAACGCCTGCGCCAGGCCATCCTTGACTTCCTGCGCCATCAGCGCCTGGTTGGCCGCCATGTCGAGGAAGGGCACGTTGGCGCCGCCCAGCGAGCTGGCCATGCTGGACATCAAGATACCGCGCAACTGGTCTTCCACCTCGTCGCGCGTATAGACCTCGCGCGTGCCGCTGATCTCGGTGAAGAAGGTGCGGGCGTCGGCGATGCGGTACGAGTACATGCCGAAGGCGCGCACGCGGATCATGTCGAAATCCTTGTCGCGGATGGTGATCGGCTGCGGCGTGCCCCATTTGCGGCCTGTCTGCACGCGGGTGCTGAAGTAATACACATCCGATTTGAAGGGCGAGTCGAACAGCTTGTCCCAGTTTTTCAGGTTGGTAAGCAAGGGTAATGTTTGCGTCGTCAGCTTGTGCGTGCCGGGACCGAAGACGTCGGCGATCTTGCCTTCGTTGACGAAGACGGCGACCTGCGATTCGCGCACATTCAGGATGGCGCCATTCTGGATTTCGAAATCCTGCATGGGAAAACGCCAGGCCAGTACGCCTTCCGTCTCTTCGTTCCACTGCAGTACGTCGATAAACTGCTTCTTGATAAAGCTGCCGAGGCTCATGATGGATATCCTTGAATAAGATAAAGCGGTGTCAGGAAATGCAGGCGGCGTTGATGGCGCCGATCGACAGGGAAACGGCGCCCAGCAGGCCGCCGAAGGCGCTGTTGTTCGATTCGATCTGGTCCTTCGACATGCGCAGCAAGCGCGTGGTGACCACATAGGCGAGCAATTGCACCACCATGGCACCGAAGGCCCAGGCGAAGAATTGCTGGTAATCGGCCGTGTGCATCAGGGACGAGGCGATGGTGGCGGAAAAGCCCAGCAGGGCGCCGCCCAGCGACAGGGCCGCCGCGTGGTTGCCCTGGCGGATCAGCAGCACCTCGTTATACGGCGTGACGCGCGTGTAGATGATAAAAAATACAATCAGCAGCCCGGCGGCCAGTAAAAGATGGATCAGATAGTTTAGGATGGCGGGCACGGCATTCCTCGCAATGAGTATTTGATAACGTCAACGCATATTAGAACAAAAAAAGTCCAATGAACAAAAAGATTCTGATTTTGTCCGTCTTCGTGGTCGCCTCCTGCGGCCTCGCGTATGAGCTGATCGCCGGCGCCATGTCCAGCTACCTGCTTGGAGACTCCATCCTGCAGTTTTCCACCATCATTGGCTGTTACTTGTTTGCCATGGGTGTGGGTGCTCACTTTTCAAAGTATGTGCGGGACGATGACGTGCTCTCTCGCTTCGTCGACATCGAACTGGCCGTGGGCCTGATCGGTGGCCTGTCGGCCGCCATCCTGTTCATGACGTTTTCGTGGATGGCCGCGCCATTTCGCACCTTATTGTATGTGATGGTGTTCCTGATCGGCGCACTGGTCGGTATGGAAGTGCCACTGGTGATGCGCGCCTTGAATTCGCGCCAGACGGAATTTTCTGAACTGGTCAGCCGCGTGCTCACCTTCGATTACCTGGGCGCGTTGGCCGTCTCGCTGCTGTTCCCGCTGGTGCTGTCACCGTACCTGGGACTGGTACGCACGGGCTTTTTGTTCGGCATGCTTAATGTTGGCGTGGGCCTGTGGACAATCTATGTGTTTCGCGCGGAGCTGAAGAACCTCACGGGGCGCTTCCTGCGCGCCTGCGCCGTGATGCTGGTACTGATCGCCGGCTTTGCCATGTCGGACCGCATGGTGGCCTGGGGCGAACACGGCCTGTTCGGCGACCAGATCGTGTATTCCACCACCACGCCCTACCAGCGTCTGGTGATCACGCGCTGGAAGGACGATACGCGTTTATACATCAATGGCAACCTGCAGTTTTCCTCGCGCGACGAGTACCGCTACCACGAGGCGCTGGTGCATCCCGTGCTGGAAGCCTTGCCGTGGGCACGCCGCGTGCTGGTGCTGGGCGGCGGCGATGGCCTGGCGCTGCGCGAGATCCTGCGCTATCCGAATATCGAACACGTCACCGTGGTCGACCTCGACCCCGCCATGACGGGCGCGTTTACTACGCGCCCGGAACTGGCCAAGTTGAATAACAGCTCGTTCTCGGACAAGCGTGTCACCGTCGTCAATGCCGATGCCGCCGTCTGGCTGCGTAACAACGCCGACATGTTCGATGCGGCCATCGTCGATTTCCCCGATCCGTCCAGCTTCGCGCTCGGTAAACTGTACTCTGTTCCCTTCTATGATCTGGTGAAAAAGCACTTGGCGGCCAAAGGCCTGATGGTGGTGCAATCGACGTCGCCCTTCTTTGCTCCGCATGCCTACTGGACCATCAATTCGACCTTGCGCGAAGTGGGCATGCGCACCTGGCCCTACCACGCCTACGTGCCCTCGTTCGGCGAATGGGGGTTTATCCTGGCTTCACCCCAGCTCGACTACACACCGCCGACGAAGTACCGCCTGCCGATGCGCTACCTGAATGCGGACACCACGCGCGAAATGTTCATCTTCCCCCCTGACATGCAGCCGCTGCCGATGGCGCCGAATCGCTTGAATACCCAGTCGCTCGTGCATGAATTCGAGCAGGACTGGAACCGGGTGATCCGCTGATGCAGCGCCGTTCCTTCATGCTGTGGGCCGCCGGCGGCACGGCGGCAGCCGCAGCTGGCATCGGCAGCATCACCGCGTATCTGCGCTGGCAGGAAATCACGCCGACAGTGCTGTATCCGGGCCGCAGCGAAGGACACTATCTTCGCGATCGCAAGGCATTGCCAGCGCCTACCCGAACGCTGACGACCGATGTCGCCATCCTTGGTTCCGGCATCGCCGGCCTGACGGCTGCCTGGCGCCTGAACAAGCTTGGGCACCGGGATTTCCTGATGATCGACGGCCCCCAGCCCTACGGCAACGCGGCCGGAGGCCATTTCGGCGACCTGGCCTATCCGACCGGTGGCCATTATTTGCCGTTGCCCTCGCCCGAATCGATCCATGTGCGTGAGATCCTGTTCGACCTGGGGATCATTCAACGCGACCCGATGGCGGAAAAGCCGACCTACGACGAGCGCTATATTCTGCACGCGCCCGAGGAACGATTGCTGTTCAATGGCCAGTGGCAGGATGGCTTCATTCCCACCGAAGGCGTGCCGCCGGCGGAACTGGCGCAGCACCAGCGCTTCTTTGCGCAGGTGGCGCAGCTGCGCCAGGCGCGCGGCAACGATGGCAAGCGCGTGTTTGTCTTTCCCACCGTGGAATCGTCGCAAGACCCAGCCTGGCAGGCGCTCGACAACATCAGCTTGAAGACCTGGATGGAGCAGCACGGCTATACCTCGCCCACCTTGCACTGGTATTTGAATTACTGCTGCCGCGACGACTACGGCACGCGCTACGACCAGGTCTCGGCCTGGGCCGGCCTGCATTACTACTGCAGCCGCTGGGGGCAGGCGGCCAATGCCGGTAACGGCGCCTGGCTGACCTGGCCCGGTGGCATGCAACCCGTGGCCACGGCCATGGAAAAGACCTCCGGCGTCGAACGCCATGCGGGTACGGTGATCTCCGTCACCACCACGACTGATGGTGTGGAAGCGCTGTGTTTTGAACTGGTCGACGGCCAGCCGCGCACTTACCTGGTCAAGGCACGCAAGGCCATCTGTGCCATGCCACTGTATGTGGCGGCGCGCGTGGTGAACAACATCGCCGACTACGGCTTCGACGCGAAACGCCATACGCCCGCCTATGCGCCATGGATGGTGGCCAACTTCCTGCTCAAGCGCTTTCCCGACGAACTGCCGCATGCGCCGCTCTGCTGGGACAACGTGGTGTACCAGGAGCCTGGCCTCGGCTATGTCGTCTCCACGCACCAGGATATCCGCGTGCGCCCGCCCGAGAAAACTGTCTTCAGCGCCTACGTGGCCCTGTCCGACCGCACGCCGCAGGAAGCGCGCAAGTGGCTCGACACGGCCAGTTCCGAGGAATTGCTGGCGCTGGCCAGCGTCGACCTGAAAACGGCGTATGGGCGCGATTTTGCCAGCTGCGTCGAACGCGTCGACATTACCGTGCGCGGCCATGCGATGGCCGCGCCGTTGCCGGGATTTCGCAGCAATGCGGGGCTGAAGGCGCTGCGTGAACACGACGGCGCGATCCTGTTCGCGCATGCCGATTTGTCCGGCTTTTCCGTGTTCGAGGAGGCGGCGTGGTGGGGTGACAGGGCGGCGCGGCTGGCGGTGAAATGAAAAAAGGCCGGCGCAAGCGCCGGCCAGAGCCCCCTAAGGCTCGAACCGGTCTACTTGTTCTTGTTGATCACGTCGATAAAGACGGCGGCCAGCAGCACCAGCCCCTTGATCACCTGCTGGTAGTCGATGCCGATGCCCATGATGGACATACCGTTGTTCATCACGCCCATGATGAAGGCGCCGATGACGGCCCCCATCACCTTGCCCACGCCACCCGAGGCCGAGGCGCCGCCGATGAAGCAGGCGGCGATCACGTCCAGCTCGAAACCCGTGCCTGCCTTCGGTGTGGCCGTGTTCAGGCGCGCTGCGAAGATCAGGCCCGCCAGCGCGGCCAGCATGCCCATGTTGACGAAAGTGTAGAAGCTGACCCGTTCCGTCTTGATGCCGGACAGGCGCGCCGCCTTTTCGTTGCCGCCCACGGCATATACGCGGCGGCCCAGCACGGTGCGGTTGGTAATGAAGGTGTAGGCGACGATGAGCAGGGACATCACGGCCAGCACGTTGGGGAAGCCGCGGTACGAAGCCAGAAGGTAGCTGAAATACACCATCACGGCGGCGAAGATGCCGTTTTTCAGCAGGAAGAAGGCGCGCGGCTCGTTCTCCATGCCGTGCCTGAGTTGCTTGGCGCGGCTGCGCAGCGAGGTGATGATCAGCGCCGCGGCGGCGATCACGCCCAGCAGCAGCGATAGGCCGCGCAGATTCTCTCCGCCGAACGGGTCGGGCAGGAAGCCCGAGCTGAGCATCTGGAAGCCTTCCGGGAAGGGACCGACCGACTGGCCAGCCAGCAGCGCCAGGGTCAGGCCCTTGAATACCAGCATGCCGGCCAGGGTGACGATGAAGGACGGGATTTTAAAGAAGGCGACAAAATATCCTTGCGCGCCGCCGATCACGGCGCCAGCCAGCAGACAGAGTATGCTGGCGGCGACAAAATTCATGTGGTAGTTGACGATCAGGACGGCCGCCAGCGCGCCGACGAAGCCGACCACCGAGCCAACGGACAAATCGATATGGCCGGCCACGATAACCATCAGCATGCCCAGCGCCATGATGACGATGTAGCTGTTTTGCAGCACCAGGTTGGTGAGATTGAGCGGCTGCATCAGGGTGCCGTCGGTCATGTACTGGAAAAAGCCCATGATGACGATCAGGGAGAGCAGCATGCCGTAGTCGCGCATATTGTTCTTCAAAAAACCAGCATAGCTCTTGCCGGCCGGCGCGGTGGTGGTGCCTGCCGCTGCCCCCGCTGTCAGTTTATTGTCCATTGTTTTCTCCGTGTGTAACGATTGCGCGCATGATTCGCTCCTGCGATGCTTCTGCTGCGCTGAGTTCTGCCGCAAAGCGGCCTTCGTTCATGACATAGATCCGGTCGCACATGCCCAGCAATTCCGGCATTTCCGAGGAAATCATGATGATGCATTTGCCTTCGGCAGCCAGCTCGCTGATGATGCTGTAGATCTCGTATTTGGCGCCCACGTCGATGCCGCGGCTCGGTTCATCGAGGATGAGGATGTCGGGACGCGAGAACAGCCACTTCGCCAGCACCACTTTCTGCTGGTTGCCGCCGGACAGGTTGACCACCTTTTGCAGGATGCTCGAGCAGCGGATTTTGAGCTTGCGGCGGAACTCGTCGGCCACGCCAAACTCGCGCGCCTCGTCGATGACCGTGCGCGTCGACACCGCGTCCAGGTTGGCCAGGCTGGTGTTTTTCTTGATGTCTTCCTCGAGGATCAGGCCCAGGCCCTTGCGGTCTTCCGTGACATACGCGAGGCCGTGGGCGATGGCCTTGCCGATGGTGCTGACGTCGATTTCCTGGCCATTCTTGAGCACCGTGCCGCTGATGCGCTGGCCGTAGGCGCGCCCGAAAATGCTCATCGCCAGTTCCGTGCGCCCGGATCCCATCAAGCCGGCGATGCCGATGATTTCCCCCTTTTTGGCATGCATGCTGATGCCCTTGATGACGGGGCGGTCGGCATGCTCGGGATGGAAGACGCGCCAGTCGCGCACTTCGAAAATGGTCTCGCCGATGGTGGGCGTGCGCGGGGGATAGCGGTCGGCCATCTCGCGCCCGACCATTTTTTCGATGATGCGGTCTTCGCTGACCGGTTCGACTCGGCAGTCGAAACTGTCGACCGTGTTCCCGTCGCGCAGCACCGTGATGGCATCGGCGACCCGTGAAATTTCATTGAGCTTGTGCGAAATCAGGATCGATGCGATGCCCTGGCGTTTCAGCTCCAGCAGCAAATCGAGCAGGGCCGCGCTGTCGCTTTCATTCAGGCTGGCAGTCGGTTCGTCGAGGATCAGGAGCTTGACGTCCTTGCACAGCGCCTTGGCGATTTCAATCAACTGCTGCTTGCCCACGCCCAGATTGGTGATCAGGGTGTCGGGCGACTCCTTCAGTCCGACCTTGCGCAACAGTTCGCGCGTCTTCGTTTGCGCGTATTCCCAGTCGATAACGCCCATGCGGGCCGGCTCGTTGCCGAGAAAGATATTCTCGGCAATCGATAGCAGGGGCACTAGCGCCAGTTCCTGGTGGATGATGATGATGCCGATTTCTTCGCTGTCCTTGATGCCGCGGAAGTGCCGCGTCTGGCCCAGGTAATCGATGTCGCCCGTATAGCTGCCATGGCCGTAGACGCCGCTCAGCACTTTCATCAGGGTCGATTTGCCGGCGCCGTTTTCGCCGACGATGGCGTGGATCTCGCCGCTGCGTACCCGCAGGTTGACATTGTCGAGCGCAACGACGCCCGGGAATGTTTTGCGTATCCCGCGCATTTCCAGGATAGTGTTCGTCATATAACCTCTCTGGCACGGCCGCACGTTTTCGGCATCGGTCGTGCGGCAGTCTTGTTCTGGATATTGCATGAAGCGAAAGACCCGGCAGCGCCGGGCCTTCAGTACCGTCGATGCTTATTTCACTTGCGCTTCCGTGTAGTAGCCGCTGCCGGTGACGAGCACCTGCTTCCAGTTCGCCTTGTCGACGGTGACGGGTTTGAGCAGGTACGATGGAACCACCTTGACGCCGTTGTTATAGGTCTTGGTATCGTTGACGGTCGGCGTCTTGCCGCCCATCATCGCGTCGACCATATTCGCCGTCACCTTGGCCAGTTCGCGCGTGTCCTTGAACACGGTCGACGCCTGTTCGCCCCGGATAATCGATTTTACCGACGGGATTTCCGCATCCTGGCCCGTCACGACGGGGAAGGGCTGTTTCGGCGTGCCGTAGCCGACCCCCTTGAGCGAGGACAGGATGCCGATGCTCAAGCCGTCATACGGCGACAGCACAGCATCGACACGCGCATTGCCATAGTAGGCGCTGAGCAGGTTATCCATGCGGGCCTGCGCCACGGCGCCATCCCAGCGCAGGGTGGCGACCTTTTCCATGCCCATCTGCTTCGAGCGCACCACCAGCTTGCCGCTGTCGATGTAGGGTTTCAGGACCGACAGCGCGCCGTTGTAGAAGAAGTGCGCATTGTTGTCGTCAGCCGAACCGCCGAACAGTTCGATATTGAACGGACCCTTGCCTTCCTTGAGTTTCAGCGCCGATTCGATATAGCCCGCTTGCAGCACGCCGACCTGGAAGTTGTCGAAGGTGGCGTAGTAATCGATGTTTTTCGTGCCGCGGATCAGACGGTCATATGAGATGACCTTGATGCCCTTGTCGGCCGCCTTTTGCAGCACGTTCGACAAGGTGGTACCGTCGATGGCGGCGATCACCAGCACCTTGGCGCCCTTGGTGATCATGTTTTCCACTTGCGCCAGCTGGTTCGGGATATCGTCGTCGGCAAACTGCAAGTCTGTCTTGTAGCCGCGCTCCTTGAATACCTTGACCATGTTGTCGCCGTCGGCGATCCAGCGCATGGACGACTTGGTCGGCATCGAGATGCCGATCGCGCCCTTGTCGGCGGCGCTTGCCACAGGCATTACTGCCATGCCGGAGATGGCCAGCGCCAGGCTCGCGGTCAGCATTTTCATTGTTGTTTTCATTTCAGGTCTCCACCGTCTTCGATAGTTGAATGTGCCAGGGCCGTCGTCCAGTGGGGCGGGCTCTGTGCGAATGGCCGATTGCAGGCCACGGCTGATACTAGTTTGTCCATCCATCCCTCACCAATCACTTTTTTCGCATTGGTGATATCCAAAACGATATCGATGAGCCAATTGATGCAATGCGCCATCAGCCCCTTCCCACCTGCTGACAGGGCGGAAACGGAGGCCGGCCGGCGGCTTTTTTTGGTGCGCCGCAATACCAATAATCATCATTCAATTTGGTGATTTTCGTAATTGCGGCGACACAGGGCGGCGCGCAGAATCGGTCCGAACTTGAAGAGCAGCCATCCCGTCATGAACTTTTGAAAGCTTGCCATGCAGCCGATTTCCCCCGCCTCCCTGTTGCCCGCCGACCTGGCGCAGGCCCTCCTCATCGGCCGCATCTGGCGTGACGGCCCTTGCATCGTCGCCGTGCGCGCCGGCGAAGTGGTCGATATCACGCGGACGGTGGCGACGGTGGCCGAGCTGTTCGAGCGCGGCGATGCGCTCGATATCGCCCGCCATGCGCCCGGTATTGCGCTCGGCCCAGTGCAGGCGCTGATGGCGCAGGCGCTGGCCGCGCCTGCCGGCGAGCCGCTGTTGCTGGCGCCGTGCGACCTGCAGGCCGTCAAGGCCTGCGGCGTGACCTTCGCCGTCAGCCTGCTGGAACGGGTGATCGAGGAACAGGCGGGGGGCGACGCGGCGCGCGCGGCGAGCCTGCGCGCCGCGCTGCAAACGACATTGGGCAGTGACTTGTCTGCATTAAAACCCGGCTCGGATGCGGCCCAGCGCCTGAAACAGCAGCTGCAGCAGCGCGGCGCCTGGTCGCAATACATGGAAGTGGGTATCGGCCCCGATGCGGAAGTGTTCACCAAGGCGCAGCCGATGTCGTCGGTGGGCTGCGGCGCGCAAGTGGGCTTGCTGCCATCGTCCGCCTGGAACAACCCCGAGCCGGAGATCGTCCTGGCCGTCAACAGCCGCGGCGAGGTGCTGGGGGCGAGCTTGGGCAACGACGTCAACCTGCGCGACATCGAAGGGCGCAGCGCCCTGTTGCTGGGCAAGGCCAAGGATAACAACGGCTCCTGCGCCATCGGCCCCTTCATCCGCCTGTTTGACGAGGGCTTTACGCTCGATACCGTGCGCCAGGCGGAAGTGTCGCTGCTGATCGAGGGCGCGGACGACGGCTTTGTGCTCGAAGGCGCCAGTTTCATGCGCGAGATCAGCCGCGACCCGCTCGACCTGGTACGCCAGACAGCAGGCCAGTACCACCAGTATCCGGACGGTTTCATGCTGTTCCTGGGGACCATGTTCTCGCCCGTGAAAGACCGCGGTGCGCGGGGCGGCGGCTTTACGCATCACCTGGGCGACCGCGTCACCATCGCCAGCGCCGCGCTGGGCGCGCTGGTCAACGAAGTGCAGCGCTGCGATGCGATCCTTCCCTGGACGTTTGGCGTGCGCGCGCTGTACCAGAACCTGGCCCAACGCGGCTTGCTTTGATCCGTTTTTTTTAAGAGAGAGACACCATGCAGCACGCAATCTATCCCAGCCTGGCCGGCAAGCACGTCGTCATCACGGGCGGCGGCACCGGTATCGGCGTGGCCATCGTCGAAGCGTTCGCGCGCCAGGGCGCCCACGTCACCTTTCTCGACATCGCCCGTGCAGCGTCGCTGGCGCTGCAAGAGAAGCTCGCCCACTTGCCGCAGCCGCCCGTTTTCCGCTATTGCGACCTGACCGACCTGGGTGCCCTGGCCGCCACTTTCGCCGAGATCGAACACAGCGCGGGCGCCACGGATATCCTCATCAACAACGCAGCCAATGACGACCGCCACCAGCTGCAGGATGTCACGCCCGCCTACTGGGACGAGCGCATCGCTGTCAACCTGCGCCACCAGTATTTCTGCGCCCAGGCAGTGGCGCCGGCCATGCGCGCCAAGGGCAGTGGTGTAATCCTCAACCTGGGCTCGATTTCCTGGCACCTGGCGCAAGCGAACCTGTCAATCTACATGACGGCGAAAGCCGGGATCGAGGGCCTGACGCGCGGCCTGGCGCGCGACCTGGGCGTGCATGGCATCCGCGTCAACTGCATCATTCCCGGCGCCGTGCGTACGCCGCGCCAGGAAAAACTGTGGCATACGCCGGAAGCGGAAGCCGTGATCCTGCAGGGACAATGCCTGCAGTTGCGCGTGGAGCCGGAGGACGTGGCGGCGCTGGCATTGTTTCTGGCGTCGGACAACGCGGCCAAGTGCGCCGGACGCGAATACTATGTCGACGCTGGCTGGTACGGCGCATGAACATTCCAGCCCAACGCCAGGCGCGGCGCTTCCGCTCGCAGGACTGGTTCGACAATCCCGACCACATCGACATGACGGCGCTGTACCTGGAGCGCTTCATGAACTACGGGATCACGGCCGAGGAGCTGCGTTCGGGCCGGCCCATCATCGGCATTGCGCAAAGCGGCAGCGACATCAGTCCCTGCAACCGCATCCACCTGGAACTGGCGCAGCGCGTGCGCGACGGCATCCGCGACGCCGGCGGCATCCCGATGGAATTTCCGCTGCACCCGATCTTCGAGAACTGCCGCCGTCCTACGGCCGCGCTGGACCGCAACCTGGCGTATCTGGGCCTGGTGGAAATCCTGCATGGCTACCCGATCGACGCCGTGGTGCTGACCACCGGCTGCGACAAGACCACGCCGGCCCAGCTGATGGCTGCCGCCACGGTCGATATTCCCGCCATCGTGCTGTCGGGCGGTCCCATGCTCGATGGCTGGATGGACGGTGAACTGGTGGGTTCCGGAGCCGCCATCTGGAAGGGCCGCCGCCAGCTGTCTGCCGGCTTGATCGACAACGACAAATTCCTGCAAATCGCCGCTGCCTCGGCGCCGTCGGCCGGCCACTGCAACACCATGGGCACGGCATCGACCATGAATGCGCTGGCCGAGGCGCTGGGCATGTCGCTGACTGGCTGCTCGGCCATTCCCGCGCCGTACCGCGAACGGGGCCAGATCGCCTACGAAACGGGGCGGCGCATCGTCGACCTGGCGTTCGAGGACGTGCGTCCGTCGAGCATCCTCACACGCGAAGCGTTCCTGGACGCCATCATCGTCAACGCGGCCATCGGCGGCTCCACCAATGCCCAGCCGCATCTGATGGCCATGGCCCGCCATGCGGGCGTGGAACTGCACTCGAGCGACTGGATGGAGCACGGCTACGACGTGCCCCTGCTCCTCAACATGCAGCCGGCCGGAAAATACCTGGGCGAGCGCTTCCACCGCGCCGGCGGCGTGCCTGCCGTGATGTGGGAGTTGCAGCAGGCGGGCTTGCTGCACACGCAGCGGCCCACCGTCACGGGCCAGAGCATGGCGGTGAACCTGGCCGGGCGCGAGAGCGCGGACCGCGAGATGATTCGTCCGTTTGCCGCGCCATTGAAGGAAAAGGCCGGTTTCATGGCCTTGCAGGGCAATCTGTTCGACTTCGCCATCATGAAGACCAGCGTGATTTCGCCCGCTTTCCGCGAGCGATACCTGTCGCGTTCCGGCAGCGAAGGTGTGTTCGAGGCGCGCGCCATCGTCTTTGACGGTTCAAACGACTACCACGCGCGCATCAACGACCCGGCATTGGCCATCGACGACAGCTGCATGCTGGTCATGCGCGGCGCCGGCCCCGTGGGCTGGCCCGGTTCGGCCGAAGTGGTCAACATGCAGCCGCCCGATGCCTTGCTCAAGGCGGGCATCCTGAACTTGCCAACCCTGGGCGACGGGCGCCAGTCGGGCACGTCGGACAGCCCTTCGATCCTGAACGCGTCGCCGGAAAGCGCGGTCGGTGGCGGCCTGGCGCTGCTGCGCACGGGCGACATCATCCGCGTGGACCTGAACGCGGGCCGCTGCGACATGCTGGTCGATGCCTTAGAGCTGGCGCGCCGCGCACAGGAACTGCCGCCGCCCGTCAACGACAGCGCCACGCCGTGGCAGGAGATCTACCGCGCCAGCGTGGGCCAGCTGGAAACGGGCGCCTGCATGGAGCTGGCGCTGAAATACCGTGCCGTGGGCCAGACCCTGCCGCGCCACAACCATTAGTAGCACGTAGGTCGGGTTAGCCGTTACGGCGCAACCCGACGTGATTGTAGAAGTACCCCGCAGTGAAAAAACGTTGTTAATAAAATCCACAAGGAGACACACAATGAACAAGATCATCAGTGCAGCCATCATGACCGCCATGCTGGCATTGACCAGCAGCGCCGCCCTGGCCGATGCGAAAAACCCGAAGATCGGTTTTTCCATCGACGATTTGCGCGTGGAACGCTGGACGCGCGACCGCGATTTCTTCATCGCCGCCGCCGAAAAGCAGGGCGCCAAGGTCTTCGTGCAATCGGCCGACGCCAGCGAGCAGCGCCAGATTTCGCAGATCGAGAACCTGATCTCGCGCGGCGTGGACGTGCTGGTGATCGTGCCGTTCAACGCCACAGTCCTCAACAACACCGTCAAGGAGGCGAAAAAGGCCGGCATCAAGGTGCTGTCGTATGACCGCCTGATCCTGAACGCCGATATCGATGCGTATATCTCGTTCGACAACGAGAAAGTGGGCGAAATGCAGGCCGAAGGCGTGACCAAGCTGCAGCCGAAGGGCAATTACTACCTGCTGGGCGGCTCGCCGACCGACAACAACGCCAAGATGCTGCGCGAAGGCCAGATGAAGGTACTGAAACCGTTCATCGACAAGGGTGACATCAAGATCGTTGGCCAGCAGTGGGTGAAGGACTGGAGCGCCACCGAAGCGCTGTCCATCGTGGAAAACGCGCTGACGGCCAACGGCAACAAGATCGACGCCATCGTCGCCTCGAACGACGGCACGGCCGGCGGCGCCATCCAGGCGCTGGCCGCGCAAAAGCTGGCCGGCAAGGTGCCGGTCTCGGGCCAGGACGCCGATCTGGCGGCGGTGAAACGCGTGATCGCCGGCACGCAATCGATGACCGTCTACAAACCGTTGAAAACGATCGCTTCGGAAGCGGCCAAGCTGGCCATCCAGCTGGCGCGCAATGAAAAGCCGGCCTACAACTCCAGCTATGACAACGGTTTGAAAAAGGTCAGCACCGTGCTGCTCAAACCGACGCCCTTGACCAAGGCGAATGTGAACATTCTCGTCGATGACGGCTTCTATACCAAGGCGCAGCTGGGTAATTGATCACCCGCTTGATGTCGGCTTACGCGCTGCGCGCTAAGCCGACCTACGATTGCCCGCATCGGCCGTTATCCGACAATCGCCGGCTCCGGAAACGCCGGTTGTGGTGTCGGCCGTCCGCATCGATCGTAGGTCGGATTAGCGACGCCTTGGCGTCGCGTAATCCGACATTTCCCCCCCGTATCCGCAACGAGAGTGAGCATGTCCGACTATCTGCTTAAAATGAAAGGCATCGTCAAACAGTTTGGCGGTGTCCGCGCGCTTGACGGCATCGACCTGCAGGTGCGGGCCGGCGAGTGCATCGGCTTGTGCGGCGAGAATGGCGCAGGCAAGTCAACCCTGATGAAGGTGCTGTCCGGCGTCTACCCGCACGGCACCTGGGATGGTGACATCCTGTGGGATGGCCAGCCTTTGCGCGCGCAATCGATCCGCGACACGGAAGACGCGGGCATCATCATCATCCACCAGGAACTGATGCTGGTGCCGCAGCTGTCCGTGGCCGAGAATATCTTCATGGGCCGCGAGCTCACCCTGCCGGGCGGGCGCATGCATTATGCGGCCATGTACAAGCGCGCCGACGAGCTGCTGCGCGAACTGAAAATTCCCGAACTGAACGTGGCGCAGCCCGTGATGAACTACGGCGGTGGCCACCAGCAACTGGTGGAAATCGCCAAGGCGCTGAACAAGAATGCGCGCTTGCTGATTCTCGACGAGCCGTCGTCGTCGCTGACGGCGTCGGAAATCGCCGTGCTGCTCGATATCCTGCGTGCTCTGAAAGCCAAGGGCGTCACCTGCATCTACATTTCGCACAAGCTCGATGAAGTGGCGGCCATCTGCGACACCATCGTCGTCATCCGCGACGGCAAGCATATCGCCACCACGCCGATGGCGCAGATGAATGTGGAACGCATCATCGCGCAGATGGTGGGCCGCGAAATGAACCAGCTGTATCCGCAGCGCACAAAAAAAGATGCGATCGGCGAGGTGCTGTTCGAGGCACGCCACGTGAGCTGCATCGACGCCGACAATCCGCAGCGCAAGCGCGTCGACGACGTCTCGTTCACCCTGCGCAAAGGCGAGATCCTCGGCATCGCCGGTCTCGTCGGGGCGGGGCGCACGGAGCTGGTCTCGGCCCTGTTCGGCGCCTATCAGGGGCCGTGCCAGGCCGAAGTCTGGCTCGATGGCCGCAAGATCGATACCCGCTCGCCGCAAAAGGCGATTGCCATGGGCCTGGCCATGGTGCCGGAAGACCGCAAGCATCACGGCATCGTGCCCGATCTCGACGTGGGGCAGAACATCACCCTGGCCGTGCTGGAGCAATTCGCGCGCGCCACGCGCATCGATGGAGAGGCTGAATTGAAGGCCGTGCGCGGCGAGATCGCCCAGCTCGAACTGAAGGCGGCCAGCCCGTCGCTGCCCATTACGAGCTTGTCGGGCGGCAACCAGCAAAAAGCCGTGCTGGCGAAGATGCTGCTGACGCGCCCGCGCGTGCTGATCCTCGACGAGCCCACGCGCGGCGTCGATGTGGGCGCCAAATATGAAATCTACAAATTGATGCTGGCGCTGGCCGACCAGGGCGTGGCCATCATCATGGTCTCGTCGGAACTGGCAGAAGTGCTGGGCGTGTCCGACCGCGTGCTGGTGATGGGCGAGGGCCGCCTGCGCGGCGACTTTATCAACGATGGCCTGAGCCAGGAAACCGTGCTGGCGGCGGCGCTGGACCAGCGCCCGGTGCCAGCCGCCCATACCGACAACAAGGAACCCGCAGCATGAAACCGCACAGTATCAAACAGCTGTTCACCCAATACAAGATGCTGGCCCTGCTGATCGCGGTCGCCTTGATCTGGGCCTTCTTTTCGTGGAAGACGCAGGGCAGTTTCCTCACACCGCGCAACCTGTCGAACCTGCTGCGCCAGATGTCCGTCACCGGCATCCTCGCCTGCGGCATGGTGCTGGTGATTATCGCCGGCGAGATAGACCTGTCGATCGGCTCCCTGCTGGGCCTATTAGGCGGTATCGCCGCCGTGCTGGATGTGACGCAGCACTGGCCGCTGGCGCTGAACCTGGCGGCAGTACTCGGCTGCGGCCTGGTGATAGGTTTGCTCAATGGCTACCTGACGGCGTACCGGGGCATCCCCTCCTTTATTGTCGGACTGGGCGGCATGCTGGCGTATCGCGGCATCCTGTTGGGCATCACGGGCGGTATCACGATCGCGCCCGTCTCCGAGCCTATGGTCTACCTGGGGCAAGGCTACCTGCCCGCGATGCCCGGCATTGCGCTGGGCATCGGCCTGTTCCTGCTGGCCGCCTTCCTGACGTGGCGCGCGCGCGCCAGCCGCGCGCAGCATGGCTTGCCACAGACGGCGCCCTGGGCCGATGGCTTGCGCCTGGCCGTCATCGGCGCCGTGCTGTATGCCTTCGTGCAAACCCTGAACGGTTATGAAGGCATCCCGCTGCCCGTGCTGTTGCTGCTGGCCTTGCTGGGACTGTTCAGCTACATCACCAGCCAGACCGTGTTTGGCCGCCGCATCTACGCCGTGGGCAGCAATATGGAGGCGACGCGTTTGTCCGGCATCAACGTGAAAGCCGTCAAGCTGTGGATCTTCGGCATCATGGGCCTGATGTGCGCGCTGGCTGGCCTGATCAACACGGGCCGGCTGGCGGCCGGGTCGCCGTCAGCCGGCACCTTCAGCGAACTCGATGCCATCGCCGCCTGCTTCATCGGCGGCACTTCGATGCGCGGCGGCTCGGGCACGGTGTATGGCGCCTTGATCGGCGCGCTGGTGATGGCCAGCCTGGATAACGGCATGTCCATGCTGGACGTCGACACTTACTGGCAGATGATCGTGAAAGGCAGTATCCTCACCCTCGCCGTGTGGGTCGATGTCAGCACGCGGGCAGGGCGCAGATAGCCGTGAAAAAATCTGGCACGGGAGGAGACACCATGAAGATGCCGACCGCGCACCGGATCGCGCTGCTGTTTAACGGGAATAAGATCTACGACCGCGACATCATCGCGGGCATCGCCGCCTACCTGAATACCACGCGCGTGTCGTGGGACCTGTTCCTGGAAGAGGATTTTCGCTGCCGCCTGCCCGGCATCGAACGCTGGCAAGGCGACGGCATCATCGCCGATTTCGATGATCCCGCCGTCTGCGCTGCGCTGGCCCACAGCCGTCTGCCCGTGGTGGCCGTTGGCGGCTCGTATGCGCGCACGGACGATTACCCGGCCGGCATTCCGTATGTGGCAACCGATAATTTCAAGATCGTCAAGCTGGCCTATGAGCACCTGGTGGAAGCGGGCCTGACGCGCTTTGCCTGTTTCAGCCTGCCCGAGGCGGACGTCAACCGCTGGGCGCAGGAGCGCGAAACGGCTTTTTGCGCATTGATGGAGCGCGACCACATGCGCGCCGACGTGTACCGGGGCGTCGCCACCAGCGCGCCCGCGTGGGATGAAGCGGTGGAGCAGCAGATCGCCTGGCTCAACAGCCTGGAAAAACCCGTCGGCATCATCGCCGTCAGCGACGCGCGCGCGCGCCAGCTGCTGCAAGCCTGCATGCATGCGGGCATCGCCGTGCCGGAGCAAGTGGCCCTGATCGGCATCGACAACGATCCGCTGGCGCGCATGCTCACGCGCATTCCGCTCAGTTCCGTGATCCAGGGAACGGAGGAAATGGGCCGCACGGCGGCGCATTTGCTGCACCAGATGCTGAATGGCGCGCGCCTGTCCGGCACGCGCATCCTGGTACCGCCGGCCGGCCTGAACGTGCTTGCCTCCACCCGCCACCAGCCCTTCCAGCATCCGCAGGTGATGCAGGCGCGCCACTTCATCCGCCAGTATGCGTGCCAGGGCATCAAGACGGAGCAGGTGGCCGATTACGTGGGGGTGTCGAGGTCTTCGCTCGAATCGCACTTTCGCCATGAGCTGGGGCGCAGCGTGCACGACGAGATCCTGCATTTCAAGCTCGATGCGGCCAAGACCCTGCTGGCGCGCGGGCCGGGGCAGGTGGCCGAGGTGGCTGTGCGTTGCGGCTTTACCACGGTGCAGTACATGCATGCCGTCTTCAAGCGCGAACTCGGTTGCACGCCGCGCGAATTCCAGCAACGCAGCCGGCCACCTCCAGCCCCCGGACAGGCGCCATGATGCATCTGCTGCGCAATGCGCGCGGCATGCGCGTGGCCATCGACGCGCACGATGCCAGTGTGCGGGCCTGGTGGGCGCCCGACCGCTATGGCCGCCTGGCCGATGTGCTTGGAGCGGTGCCCCCTGCGGGGCGTGCTTCCACGGGCTGGCAGTGTGCATCGCCGGACGACGGCCACTTGCTGTTGCGCCTGGCACAAGACGGCCTGTCGGTGCACCTGGCTTACCGGCTCGACGACGATGGCAGCCTGCACCTCGATTGCACTGCCACGGCCGATACTGTTTCCCGTTTTGCGCTTGCTGCGCCCCTGTTCAATCTGCAGGGCCGCCGTGCCAGCGTGGGCGACCATGTGCTGCGCCTGGCCGCCGATCGCTACTGGCCCGGCGGCGGCGCGGGCGGCGCTCCTCTCGATGTGGCCGGCAGCGCGTTTGACTTCCGCCAGCCGGCGCCGCTCGCTTCGCGCCTGGCCTGGCCCGCGCTGGTGCACTTGCCGGGATTCCGGCATGACTTTTACTGGACGGGCTGCGGCCAGCTGCGCGAAGCGGCGCGGGTTGCCGACCCCGCTTCCGGCCGGGTCTTGCGTTTTTCCAGTACCCAGGAGAGCTGCCGTCTGTACTCCGATGCGCGCTGTTTTTCCCTGCTGGCGCAGGGCGTGCAATTGCAGCCGGGACAGGTGAAGCAGTTCAAGCTCGCCTACCGATTGGGCGTGCAGGATATCGACGCGTTTGACATATCAGAACCGGTATCAATGATGTCAAATAAGTGATTGGTCAGATATGCGTGGCAGTTCTACCATGGGGTGGTTTTTCCCTCATTTATTTTTGCCCTTACCAACGCTGCGAACCTGCCCATGAACATACTCACCATCGATGCCGGCACCACCAATACGCGTACCTTGCTGTGGCGCGCGGGCGCCGTCGTCGCCCAGGCGCAGCTGGAAACGGGCGTGCGCAATACCGCCATCGACGGCCATAACGGCGCGCTGAAACAGGCGCTGCGCGACACCATCGCCAGCGTGCTGGCCAGCGCGGGCATTGCGCCGTCCGAGGTTGACCTGGCGCTGGCCTCGGGCATGATCACCTCACCCATGGGGGTGAAGGAAGTGCCGCATTTGCCGGCGCCCGCCGGCCTGGCCCAGCTGGCGCAAGGCATGCTGGCGGTGGACTTGCCCGACGTGCTGGCGCAGCCCCTGTGGCTGATCCCCGGCGTGCGCAACCAGCATGGCGCCGTCGGCCTGCATAACGTCGAAGCGATGGACATGATGCGCGGCGAAGAGACGGAAGTTATCGCGCTGCTCGAGCGCCTGCAACTGCGGGGCGCGGCGACCCTGATCATGCCCGGTTCGCATACCAAATTGATCAGCGTGGACGAGCAGCGCCGCATCCTCGGCTGCAGCACCACCATCGCTGGCGAGCTGCTGCAGGCAATCACGCAGCACACGCTGATCAAGCAATCGGTCGATGGCGGTTTTGCCCAGACCCTGGTGCCGAAAATGCTGCTGGCCGGCGCGGCTGCGGCGCAAAAAACAGGGCTGGCGCGCGCCTGCTTCAGCGTGCGCACCCTGGGCCAGTTCAGCGCCGTCGAATGCAATGAGCGGGCCAATTTTTTGATGGGCGCCGTCCTCAGCGGCGACTTGCTGGCACTGCGCAACAGTACCGCCATCCAGATGCGGCCCGATACACCGCTCGTCATTACCGGCAAGCCCATGTTGCGCCAGGCGCTCGGGCTGCTGATCGAAGAACACGGATTTTTTTATGGCAAGCGCATCATCGTCGACGACCAGCAGCAGGATTATCTGGCCGGTCACGGTGCGCTGCTGATCGCCGCCGCGCGCGGCTTGATTTCCCCGCAGGAGACAGTATGAGTGACAACAAGAACAAGCGTCCCTTGCGTTCGCAAGCGTGGTTTGGCGGCGACGACAAGGACAGTTTTATTCACCGCAGCTGGATGAAGAACCAGGGCTATCCCAGTGACGCTTTCGATGGCCGTCCCGTCATCGGCATTTGCAATACCTGGTCCGAGCTGACACCTTGCAATGGCCATTTCCGCGACCTGGCCGAGATGGTCAAGCGCGGCGTGCTCGAAGCGGGCGGCTTTCCCGTCGAATTCCCCGTGATGTCGCTGGGCGAGACGAATCTGCGCCCGACGGCCATGCTGTTTCGTAACCTGGCCAGCATGGATGTCGAGGAATCGATACGCGCCAACCCGATCGACGGCGTGGTGCTGCTGACGGGCTGCGACAAGACCACCCCGGCCTTGCTGATGGGCGCGGCCAGCGTGGACTTGCCCACCATCGTGCTGTCGGGCGGCCCCATGTTGAACGGCAATTACCGCGGAAAACCGATCGGCTCGGGCACGGATGTGTGGAAGTTTTCCGAAGACGTGCGCGCCGGGCGCATGACATCAAACGAATTCAAGCAGGCCGAATCGTGCATGTCGCGCTCCGCCGGCCACTGCATGACCATGGGCACGGCGTCCACCATGGCCAGCATGGTCGAGGCGCTGGGCGTGACCTTGCCCGGCAACGCCGCCATCCCCGCCGTCGATGCGCGCCGCAAGCTGCAGGCGCAGCTGACGGGGCGGCGCATCGTCGACATGGTGCATGAAGACCTGAAACTGTCGCAGATCCTCACGCGCGACGCGTTTGAAAACGCCATCATGGTCAACGGCGCCATCGGCGGCTCTACCAATGCCGTGATCCACCTGCTGGCCATTGCCGGGCGCATCGGCGTGGACATGCGCCTTGGCGACTGGGACCGCCTGGGCCGCGACATTCCTTGTTTGCTGAACCTGATGCCGTCGGGCCAGTACCTGATGGAAGATTTTTACTATGCGGGCGGCCTGCCGGTGATCATCCGCGACCTGCTGGGCAAATTGCATGGCGAGGCGCTTACCGTCACGGGCGCCAGCATGGCCGTCAACGTGGCCGAAGCGGAAAATTTCAATCCCGAAGTGATCACACCGCTGGCGCAGCCTTTCAAGGACGAGGGCGGCATCGCCGTCCTGCATGGCAACCTGGCCCCGCGCGGCGCCGTCATCAAGCCGTCCGCCGCCTCGCCGGAACTGATGCAGCACCGTGGCCGCGCCGTCGTCTTCAACAGCATCGAGCATTACAAAAAGCGCGTCGACGATCCTGCGCTCGATATCGATGCCAGCTGCGTGATGGTGCTGCAGAATTGCGGCCCGCAGGGCTATCCGGGCATGGCTGAAGTGGGCAATATGGGACTGCCGAAAAAACTGCTGGAGCAGGGTGTCCGCGACATGGTGCGCATTTCGGACGCGCGCATGAGCGGTACTGCCTACGGTACGGTGGTACTGCACGTGGCGCCGGAAGCGGCCGTGGGCGGCCCGCTGGCACTGGTGCGCGATGGCGACATGATTGAACTGGACGTGGCGGGACGGCGTTTGCACCTGGACGTCGACGAGGCCGAGCTGGCGCGCCGGCGTGCAGAATGGAGCGCACCTCAGCCGGCCATGAAGGGCGGCTACCAGGCTATGTACATCAAGCACGTGACGCAGGCCGACGAAGGCGCGGACCTCGACTTCCTCGTTGGTTGCCGCGGTTCTGCCGTGCCGCGTGAGTCACATTGAAAGAAGGAGCAGATATGGGGACACGGGCCCAATTACTGGTCGATGCGCAGAACTTCCTGGGCGAGGGCGTGCGCTGGTGCGAACGCAGCGGTCGCGTTTTCTGGACGAATATCGAAGGCTGCCAGCTGCATGCGCTGGTGCTGGCCACGGGGGAGCGCCGGAGCTGGGCCATGCCCGAGCGCCTGGCGTGCTTTGCGCTGACGGCCAGCGACGACGTGCTGCTGCTGGGACTTGCCACCGGATTGGCCTGGTTTGACGCGCGCAGCGGCGCCGTCACGCTCCTGCACACGGTGGAGGCGGACTTGCCCATGACGCGCCTGAACGATGGCCGCTGCGACCGCCAGGGACGCTTTGTCTTTGGCACGCTCGATGAGCGCCCGTGCCGCGATGCCATCGCCAGCTTCTACCGCCTCAACCTGGACCTGAGCCTGGAATGCTTGCCGCTGCCGCAGATCGCCATCTCGAACAGCATCTGCTTCAGCGTCGATGGCACGGCCATGTACTTTTGCGACTCGATGAAGAAGGCGATCTACCGCTGGGATGATTACCTTGGGGGCGATGCCAGCCGGGTGCGCGTGTTTGCCGTGCTCGAGCCGGGGCCCGGCGCCGCCGACGGCGCCACCATCGATGCGGATGACCACCTGTGGAGCGCGCAGTGGGGCGCCGGTACGGTCTTGCGCTTCGCGCCGGACGGCAGCGTCGAGCGCGCGATCACCTTGCCCGTGTCGCAGCCCAGCTGCGTGAGCCTGGGTGGGCCCCACTACGACGAATTGTTCGTCACCACCGCTCAGGAGAGTTTGACGCCGGCGCAGCTGGCGAGCGAACCGCTGGCCGGTGGATTGTTTCATGCGCGCCAGGTGGATGTGCGCGGTTTGCCGGAAGTGCGCTTTGGCGCCCTGCCGGCCTGACAGGAGATAGCATATGCAAAAGCACACGGTTTTTGAGGGCATTATTGAACGGGGCATGGTGGGCATCGTACGCGCACCTTCGGCGCAGGCGGCCGTGCAGATCGCCGAGGCATGCATCGCCGGCGGTATCACGGCGCTGGAAGTGGCCTTCACGACGCCAGATACCCTGGGCGTGTTGCGCACCCTGCGGGAACGCCATGGTCATGACGTGCTGCTGGGTGCGGGCACGGTGCTTGATACCGAGACGGCGCGCGCCGCCATCCTGGCCGGCGCCCAGTTCATCATTTCGCCCGGCGTGAACGTGGAAACCATCGCGCTGTGCCAGCGCTACCAGGTGCTGGCCATGCCGGGGGCGATGACGCCGACGGAAATCGTCACGGCCCTGCAGGCGGGCGCCGATATCGTCAAGGTTTTCCCCGCCGAGATGTTCGGCCCCGCCTACATCAAGGCCCTGCGCGCCCCCTTGCCGCAAGCGCCATTGATGCCGACCGGCGGCGTGACGGTGGAGAACCTGCAGGAATGGTTTGCCAGCGGTGCCGTGGCCGTGGGTATCGGCAGCAGCCTGAGTGGACCGGGCGCCACGGGAGACTATGCGGCAGTGACGGCGCGCGCACAGGCCTTCGTGGCAAAGATGGCGTTGGTGCGCACGGCTAGATCTTCTGGCTAGCTCCCGCAGCGGGATAATTCTGCTACGCTAGGCGGGCAATGTCGCACGCCTAACCATGACCAGAATATGCCCAACATCGCCCGCATCCTGCAAGAGAGCCGCATCATCGCCATCGTCGGCATGTCCGACAAGCCCGAACGCGCCAGCCATGAAGTGGCAGATTACCTGTTGCAGCATGGCTACCGCGTGTTGCCCGTCAATCCGGCAATCGCAGGGCACGACGTGCTGGGGCAGCGCGCTTACGCCACCCTGACGGAGGCTGCGGCGGCTGTTGCGCCGGCGCGCATCGACATCGTCGACTGCTTCCGCAAGTCGGCAGATATTCTGCCCATCGCCGTGGAAGCCGTTGCCGTCAAGGCCGGCTGCCTGTGGCTGCAGCTCGACGTCGTCAATGAAGAGGCGGCGCAGCTGGCGCGGGCGGCGGGCCTGGACGTGGTGATGGACCATTGCACAAAAATCGAGCACCGCAAGCTGGCGGTGGCGGCATGAAGGCGCGCACGCAATTTCGTGCCGGGCAGGGCTTTGAGCTGAACGAGGAATTCGCCGGCAAGCGCCTGCTGGGCGCCGCCACCAAGGCGGCGAACAAGAAGCTGACGCCAGCCCAGTGCAAGGCCCTGGACCGCGAGGAAACCGTGGCGCTGACGGCGCAGATCGCCGAGTGCCAGAGCATGCTGTATGCGCAGCACAAGAAAAAGGTGCTGCTGGTCCTGCAGGGCATGGACACGTCGGGCAAGGATGGTACCGTCAAGGCCATCTTCAGCAATATCAACCCGATGGGCATTCGCGCCGTGGCGTTCAAGGGCCCCACCGATATCGAACTGGCGCACGATTACCTGTGGCGCGTGCACCAGCAGGTGCCCGTCAAGGGCGAGATCGCCATCTTCAATCGCAGCCATTATGAAGATGTACTGATCACGCGCGTGCAGGACATGATAGACAAGGCCGAATGCCAGCGCCGCTACGCGCAGATCCGCGATTTCGAGCGCATGCTGAGCGAAACGGGCACCGTCATCCTGAAAGTCTTCCTGCATATCTCCAAGGACGAGCAACGCGGACGGCTGCAGGAGCGGCTCGACGATCCAGACCGCCAGTGGAAGTTCGATCCCAACGATATCGCCCAGCGCAAGAAGTGGGATGGCTACCAGCGCGCCTATGAAACGGCGATCCGCGAGACGGATGCCGATCACGCGCCGTGGTACGTGGTGCCGTCCAATTCCAAGACCCAGCGCAACCTGGTGGTCGCCTCCCTGCTGCTGGAAACCCTGCAGGGCATGAAGCTGGAATACCCGGCGCCGGACCCGAAACTGTCGTCTTTCAAGGTCGAGTAGAGCTGAGGGCAGTTCAGCGCTGCGCCTGCGGAATCGGCCGCGCTGTGGCATAGTATCCCTCGTCGATAATTCAAACCAGACCGGAGATCCATATGCTGCAGTTGAAAGATCCTACCTTGTTGCGTCACCAGGCTTACGTGAATGGAGCCTGGGCAGATGCCGATGGTGGCCAGACGATTAATGTGAGCAATCCCGCCACCAGCGAGCATATCGGCACGGTGCCCCTGATGGGCGCAGCCGAGACGCGCCGCGCCATCGAGGCGGCCAATGCCGCCTGGCCTGCCTGGCGCAAGAAGACGGCCAAGGAGCGCGCGGCCGTGCTGCGCCGCTGGCATGACCTGATCCTGGAAAACGCCGACGACCTCGCGCTGATCATGACCACCGAGCAGGGTAAGCCGTTGCCGGAAGCGAAGGGCGAAGTGCAGTTCGGCGCCTCGTTCATCGAGTGGTTTGCCGAAGAAGGCAAGCGCGTCGCGGGCGATACCCTGCAATCGCCATGGCCTGACCGCCGCCTGGTCATCACCAAGGAGCCGATCGGCGTGTGCGCCGCCATCACGCCATGGAATTTCCCCGCCGCCATGATCACCCGCAAAGTCGGTCCGGCCCTGGCCGCCGGCTGCCCGATGGTCTTGAAACCGGCTGAAGCAACGCCGTTTTCGGCGCTGGCGCTGGCCGTGCTGGCCGAGCGCGCGGGCGTGCCTGCAGGCGTGTTCAGCATCGTCACGGGTGCGCCGAAAGACATCGGCGGCGAAATGACGTCGAACCCTATCGTGCGCAAGCTGACGTTTACGGGCTCGACTCAGGTGGGCCGCTTGCTGGCAGAGCAATGCGCGCCGACGATCAAGAAGCTGTCGCTGGAACTGGGCGGCAATGCGCCGTTCATCGTCTTTGACGACGCCGACCTGGACGCGGCCGTGGAAGGCGCCATCGCCTCGAAATACCGCAACGCGGGCCAGACTTGCGTCTGCGCCAATCGCCTGTACGTGCAGGACAGCGTGTATGACGCGTTTGCCGAAAAGCTGGTGGCCGCCGTGGCCAAGCTGAAGGTCGGCAATGGCATCGAGGCGGGCGTGACGCAAGGCCCGCTGATCGATGGCAAGGCCGTCGCCAAGGTGGAAGAGCACGTGGCCGATGCATTGGCCAAGGGCGGCCGCCTGCTGGCTGGCGGCAAGCGTCATGCGCTGGGCAACGGCTTTTTCGAGCCGACCATCATCGCCGATGTGACGAACGACATGCGCGTGGCGACGGAAGAAACCTTCGGCCCGCTGGCGCCCCTGTTCCGTTTCAAGACGGACGATGAAGTCATCGCCCTGGCCAACAACACGGAATTCGGCCTGGCCGCCTACTTTTATTCTCGCGACATCGGCCGCATCTGGCGCGTGGCAGAAGGCCTGGAAACGGGTATGGTTGGCGTCAACACGGGCCTGATCTCGAACGAGATCGCGCCCTTCGGCGGCGTCAAGCAATCGGGCCTGGGCCGTGAAGGGTCGACCTACGGTATCGAGGATTATCTCGTTATCAAGTACATCTGCATGGGCGGCATCTAAGGCATCCTAGCGTGAGCCGCGGCGCGCGGCGAGGCGGTCCAGCATGCCCTTGACCGCCTCCATCTGCGTGCCGCTCTTGCGGTAAAAATCCGGGTCGATCGGATTGATGCTGGTGTAGCCCCAGAAATCCCAGCAGCCTTTCGGGTTGTACGGGTAGACGGGGCTCGGTTCGGCTTGCGGATACAGCACGATGATCTTGTTGGCATCCGCCACCTGGTTGTAGCCGGTGCTGGTATAGAAACGGTCGCCGATCGCTTGCGTCGTTTGCAGGCAGCCGTGGAAGACCACATGCACGCGGCAGCTCTCGCTGTCGCAGGCTTTCGGGATGTAGGCGTAGCCTGTATTGTTCATGCTGGAGTACGCGTTCTGGATGAAGCTGCGCTGATTGAAGGCGATCAGCTTGCCCCTCAGGGTGCTCGACGAGGGCTGCAGGTCCGGGTACAGGTGCTGCAGGATGTCGCGCGCCTGCACGTAGTCGCAGTCGTTGATGAAGGGCGACTCCGTCACGGCGCAGGGCTTGTCCTGCTGGCTGTCGGTCAAGATGGCGTGGCCTGCGACTAGCGTGTCGACGAAGCGGATCTGCGCCGCCGGCGTGCCCGCCAATGCATAGAATTTTCCCACCTGCTCCACTACCGGCCGCGTCACGGTCTGGTCTTTCGTTCCGCTGAAAAGATAGATGCGCTGGCGTTTCAGGTTGGCCGTGTCGTCGATGAGACGGGCGCGCGCGAAGTCGTTGGCCGCGCGCAGCAATTCGCTGGCGACAGGCGGCGCCACCTGCGCGCTGCCGGGATTCATGCAGGTGCTCAGGGCATTCGTCAGATAGGGAATGTAGGGGAAGCGGCCCGGCTGGCCCGAACAGAAATACGGGCCGCCCGCGATGATGCCGGCACCGGCGACGGTGGCCGAGTAGGCGACGGCAAATTGCGCCGCCATGAAGCCGCCCGAGGACAGGCCCGATACGGTGGTCTGGCTCAGGTCAGCCTGGTAGGCGGGCAGGGCGGGGGCGTCTTTGCTCGCGGTGCCCGTCTTGACTGTCTTGACGGCCGTGGCGGCGGATGCGCCGTCTGGCGCCAGGATGAGCAGGCTGGCGGCCAGCAGGGTGGTGGGTAATGCGGTCAGTTGCGGGAAGGGCATGGCTACTCCACAGGGCAAGGGCAGGAAGGCCGAGCATAGGTAAAAAAACTGTGTGTTGGGCAAGTACTGCACCGTTCTTGATGCCGGTCAAGCAATTGCAGTGGTTGTGGCCATCATACGCGTGCGCGGCGTTTGACATAGAATGGTTTTTTTCCTTTTCGACCATGGTGCCCTTCATGTCCAAGACCCTTGCCCAGCTCTTCGCGCTGACCACCCTTGCCGCCAGTTCCGCCCTGGCCGTGCCAGCCCATGCTGCTGAAGCCGCTGCTGCCACGAGTGCTTCAGCGGCCGCTTGTCCTGCCATCCTCAAGCAGACATTCAAGCGCTTGCAGGATGAAGTACCGCAAAATCTGTGCCAGTACGCGGGCAAGGTCGTGCTGGTCGTGAATACGGCCAGTTATTGTGGTTTTACCAATCAATACGAAGGGCTCGAAGCGCTGTACGCGAAGTACGGCAGCAAGGGCCTGGTGGTGCTGGGTTTCCCGTCGAACGATTTTGGCAAGCAGGAACCCGGCAATAGCAAGGAAATCGCCGATTTCTGCTACAACACCTACGGCGTGAAGTTCCCCATGTTCGCCAAATCGGTGGTCTCCGGCCCCACGCCGAATCCGCTATACGTGGATCTGATCAAGCAAACGGGCAAGACGCCGGCCTGGAATTTCCATAAATACCTGATCGACCGCCATGGCAAGGTCGTCGACAGCTTCCCCAGCAAGGTGACGCCGGACGACAAGAAGCTGGTTGGCGCGGTGGAAAAAGCGCTGGCGATGTAAGTTGCCGATACACAAGCAGGCTTGAATGCCTGCTTTTTTTTAATGCCGTGCTTGTCGCCTTCCCATCATTGTCCTAAGCTGGTTGTTCGTGTTTGTCAAAACAACCATCAAGGAGAACATCATGGCGTATGTCGATGGATTTGTGGTGCCCGTACCGAAAGCCAAGCTCGATGCTTACCTGGCCATGTCGCGCGCCTGCGGCGCCGTCTGGCGCGAATATGGCGCGCTTGAATTTCGCGAATGCGTGGGCGACGACGTCAAACCCGGAAAGCTGACCTCGTTCCCGCAGGCGGTGGACTTGCAGGATGGCGAAGTGGTGGTGTTTTCATGGATCGTGTATGAGTCGCGCGCGAAGCGCGATGAAATCAACGACAAGGTCATGAAAGACCCCCGCCTGGCCGAGATGATGGATCCGGCCAAGCTGCCGTTCGATGGCAAGCGGATGATCTATGGTGGTTATGAAATGCGTGTGGATCTTTAAATAATTTCTGCCGGCAACGCCCCGCGCAGCGCATTGCACACGACAATCGCCTCTGCCTGCGCCAGCATGGCGCGCGTAATGATGGTTTCCTGCGCATCCCAGGCGGGATCGGCCAGCATGGCCGCGCGTTGCACGCCAGGCAGCAGGCCGCAGGACAGGGGCGGCGTATGCCAGCGGCCATCGAGCCGGATGAAGACATTGCTGCGTCCGCCCTCGGTCAGCTCACCCCGCTCGTTAAAGAACAGCATGTCGAAGCCGCCTTGCGCCTCGGCCGCGCGCCAGGCTGCATCGTAGTGCGCGCGCACGCTGCTCTTGTGGCGCAGGAACAGGTCGTTTGCCATCGTGGGGTCAGGCGCCAGCATGACATTGACCGTGGCTGGCAAGGGGGCCAGCGTGCCGCTTTGCACCGTAAACTGGCCATCCTGGCGCAGCGCCAGGCGCAGGCGGAAAGGGGCATCGTCGGGGCGTGCCGCGCAGGCCGCCTGCAGTGCGATGCGTGCAGCGTTGTCATCCCAGGCGAAATCGAAGTAGGCGCTGGAGGCGGCCAGGCGTGCCAGATGGCGCTCCTGCTGGCGGCAGCCACCGGCACGGCTGGCATGCAGGGTCTCGAACAGTTCGAAGTCGTTGCTCAGCCCCGTCAGGAAGCGGGCCTTGAGCTGACACTCCGCAAATTCCTCCTGCGGGTCGCTGTCGAGCACGATGCCGGCGCCCACGCCCATCTCGCCGCGCCGGATGCCGTTCGTCCCGGGTGCCTGCAGCGCCAGCGTGCGGATCGGTACGGACATGCAGAAGTCACCCACCGCGTGGGCAGCGCCGGCGGCGGGCGGATCGAACCAGCCGATGGCGCCCGTATAGATGCCGCGTGGCGCCCCCTCCAATTCGGCGATGATTTCCATGGTTCGCCGTTTTGGCGCGCCCGTGATTGAGCCGCATGGATACAAGGCCTGGAAAATATCGGCTAGGCTGGCATCTACGCGCAAGCGCGCCTGCACGGTGGAGGTCATTTGCAGCACGCTGCTGTAGCGCGTGACCTCGAACAGGGCCGGTACCTTGACGGACCCCGTGACGGCGATGCGGCCGATGTCGTTGCGCAGCAGGTCAACGATCATCAGGTTTTCCGCGCGATTCTTTGGATCATTGGCCAGGGCGCTGGCGCGGCGCGCGTTCTCTGCCACTTGATCCGCAGGGGCGGCCGGCGCCGTGCCTTTCATGGGACGCGCCGTCAGCTCGCCTTGCGCATGGCGCACGAACAGCTCCGGCGACAGTGACAGCAGTGCGCCGCCATCGGGCAGCATCACCAGCGCGCCGTAGGGTACGGGCTGGCGCGCACGCAGCCGCGCATACAGTGCCAGGGGCGAGCCGAAGGCGTCGAAGCGCAAACGATACGTATAGTTGACCTGGTAGGTGTCGCCTGCCACGATGTAGTCGTGGATGCGGTGCAGCGCGCGGGTGAATTCGGCTTGATCCACATTCGCGTGTATATCGGCCACGCCGGCCGGCGCGGCGTCCGCGCGGACGCGTTCGTCCAGCCACCGTGCCACCTCGTCCTGCGACAGCTGCGTGCATTGGTCAAAGACGAGTACTTGCGCCAGTGGCGGCGCGCCGGAGATGGCCGCGCGTGGCGGCATGGCCAGCAAATGCGCACCCAGCTCGTAGCTGCACACGCTGACGGCGTATTGGCCGCGTTCTAACGCCCCTTGCAGCCCCTGGAGCAGGGCCGGCCACTGTTCCCCCTCGGTACACCGCAAGACCGCCGCCAGGCCCGTGTACAGGCGCGAACCGGCGCCCGGGGTGCTGGCGTCGTCGAGCAGGGCGAAACAGTCGGTATGCATGGTGACAGCCGCGGCGGTGACTTACCCCAGCAGCATGGCGATTTGCAGCGCCGCTTCCTGGGATGGATTGATCTTGAAGCCGCTCTTGGCGTAGCGGTGCCAGCGTCCGATGACGAAGCTGACGATCAGGGTGGCGCGCGCCGCCACTTCGCTTTCCTTGCCATGGCCTTCGGCGGCGGCCACGCGCAAGGCCTGCTTGAGCGCCAGTTCCACGCGGTCGTAGAACTGGTTCATGCGTACTTGCAGGCGCTCGTCCTCATTGACCAGCGCATCGCCGATTAGCACGCGCGTCATGCCCGGATTGCTGATGGCAAAATTGAGCAGCATGCCGATGATGTCGCGCGTCTGCGTCATGCCGTCGCTGTGCTTGTCCGCGATCTGGTTGATTAGCCCGAAGACGCTCGACTCGATGAATTCGATCAGCCCTTCGAACATTTGCGCCTTGCTGGCGAAATGTCGGTACAGGGCCGCTTCCGACACGGCCAGTCTGGCCGCCAGTGCGGCAGTAGTGATCTTTTCGCCTTTCGGCTGCTCCAGCATTGCGGCGAGGGCCTGAAGAATTTGTAGCCTGCGTTGGCCCGGCGGTGTGCTTGCCATATTTTCTCTTGTCGTTAAAAAAAATGCTGCCTTGATGGGGAGGTCCGTCACCGCCGCTAGCGGTGTGGCTTCCGGCGTCAACCGGAAGCGCAGGAGTCCCCTTCAACGCAGACGGTGAAGGCGGCGTGCCAAATGCCGGACAGATTTTACTTTGACATCGACGTAAGCGGGGCGATTTAACGCCTTGGGCAACTTCGCCACGCCGATCGGATCGGCCATTTTCAGGTATTGCGTTACCCAGGCCGTACGCAGGCCCAGTCTTTTTGCGCCCTTCAGGTTGGCCAGGGTGTCTTCCACCAGGATGCAGCGGCCAGGGCGGATCTGGTGCTTGCGCATCAGTTTGCGCAGCATCAGGGTCGATGGCTTGGGCCGCAGCTGGCGGTGCACATGCATCGCCTCGATGGCGATATGCTGCGCAAAGTGCTGGCGCAGGCCCAGGTGGCGCATCACGTCGCTCGAATAGCGCAGCGGCGCGTTGGTGAGTAAAATTTTACGGCCTGGCAGGCGTCTGAGTAAAGCCCCCAACCCCCGCTCTGCGCGTATCATGGCGCGCAAATCGTCGAAGGTATGCGTCTCGTGGAGGAAGTGCGCGGCCTGCACCTGATGGTGCTTGACCATGCCCAGCAAGGTGGCGCCATAGCGGCGCCAGTAGGCCGCGCGCGCCGCATTGACGATGGCGTCGTCGGCTGGCGTCACGCCGTCGCCCAGTACGCGGGCAATATACGTGTTCATATTGGCCGTGATGGTGGGGAAAATGGCATGCGAGGCATTGTGCAGCGTGTTGTCGAGGTCAAACAGCCACACCGGCGACGAGCGGTTAAGATGGGACACAGGCACAAGAGTCTTTGCTAGCGAGAGAAGATGAAAAATTCAACAATCAGGAAAACCATGCGACGCCAGATTATAGTGATGTTTTGCGGATTATTCTTGCTGCCGTTGCAGGCTGCCTTGGCGGAAGCGCCGCCCGTGGCGCAAAACCGGGGCGCCCTGTTCAAGGTGCAGGATGCCAGCCACACCTTGTATTTGTTCGGTACCATCCATGTGGGCGCGCCCGATTTTTATCCGCTGGAGCCGACCGTAACGCAGGCATTGGAAGGCGCCGGGGCGCTGGCGCTGGAGATCGATCCCGGCGCCGATCCGCGCGCCGCACTGGGCGCCGTGCTGAAATACGGCATGGAGGCACCGGGTAGCAAAGTACCGATTGACTGCCGCCAGACCCTGGCGCCGCGCTTGGCGCCGCTGTTGCAAAAATACGGCATTGCAGCCGAATCGGTGGCGCCGATGAAGCCGTGGATGCTGGCCAGCATGCTGGCCATCGGCGAATTTTCCACCCTCGGCTACCGCTCCGACCTGGCGGTGGACAATTATCTGTCGCAGCAGGCCAAGGCGCGCAAGATCCCCGTGGTGGAACTCGAATCGATGGAAGGCCAGATGGCGCTGTTTGGCGCCATGTCGCCGGTCGACCAGTGCCGCTTCCTGGAAGACGGCGTGGCGTCGATCGAAGATCAGGAACAAAGCCAGGAAGCGCGCGAGATCGCCAACGCCTGGCGCACGGCCGACGCGGCCGCCTTTGACAAGCTGGCTGCGAAAGCGGCAACAGACCCTTCGTTCGCCGCGCAATTCGTGCAAAAAGTGCTGCTCGATGGCCGCAACCCGGCCCTGGCCGACGGCATCGCCAAGCTGCTGGCGCGCGAAAAGCACAGCCTGGCCGCCATCGGCGTGCTGCATCTGGTCGGAACGAAAAGCGTGCCGGATTTGTTGCGTCAGAAGGGTTTGAAGGTCGAGCGGGTGTATTGAAACGCGCAGTAGATGCGGGCTACAGATAGCAGAGCAGATGGAAAAGTGTTCAGGGCAAGGCGTCCTGACGAAGACAGTACGAATGTACGGCGAGGAAGGACAACGCCGCCATGGACAGTTTTTCAGCTGCGGGGAAAGGATACTGGTGCCCTTGACGTGGATCGAACACGTGGCCTCTCCCTTACCAAGGGAGTGCTCTACCACTGAGCTACAAGGGCAAATTAAAAGCGGCGCCAGGTGATCTGCGCCGCCAAACTACTCGCTGTGATGCATTGCGATTTTTTTAGTGCGAACGGATCATAGTACCAAAAGCCTGTTCGGTCAACACTTCCAGCAATAATGAGTGTTCGATGCGGCCATCGATGATGTGCACCGTGTTCACGCCGGACTTGGCGGCGTCGAGCGCGGACGAGATCTTTGGCAGCATGCCGCCCGAGATCGTGCCATCGGCGAACATCTCGTCGATTTCACGCGCCGACAGATCGGTCACTAGGTTGCCCTGCTTGTCCTGGACGCCGGCGATGTTGGTCATCATGATCAGCTTTTCCGCTTTCAGGATTTCCGCGATTTTTCCCGCCACGACGTCGGCGTTGATGTTGTAGGCCTGGCCGTCCTGGCCGAAACCGATCGGCGAGATGATGGGGATGAAGGCGTCGTCCTGCAGCGCCTTGACGACCGCCGGGTTGATCGCGTCGATCTCGCCCACAAAGCCGATGTCGAGGAATTCGCCCGGATGTTCGCGGTCCGGCATCTGCATCTTGCGCGCGCGGATCAAGCCGCCATCCTTGCCCGTCAGGCCGACCGCCTGGCCACCGTAATGGTTGATCAGCATGACGATATCCTGCTGTACTTCGCCGCCCAGCACCCACTCCACCACTTCCATGGTTTCTTCATCGGTGATGCGCATGCCTTGCACGAAGGTGCCCTGCTTGCCGATCTTTTTCAGCGCGTTGTCGATCTGCGGTCCGCCGCCGTGTACCACGACCGGGTTCATGCCGACGAGCTTGAGCAGAATGACGTCGCGCGCGAAGCCGTGCTTCAGGCGTTCGTCCGTCATGGCATTGCCACCGTATTTGATGACGATGGTCTTGCCATGGAAATTGCGAATGTAGGGAAGGGCCTCGGCCAGAATCTGCGCCTTGATTTGCGGCGACACCGCCGTCAAGTCGTCATTCATGTCCAGGTTCAAGTTAGCTAGTTGATTCATGGCGAGTCCGGAAAATAGATTTGTGAGATTTTACAGGGAAGAAGAAAATCTTGGAGGCATTATAGGGCGATCTTGTTGTATTTTCCCTGATGATCCTATAGTCTGGTCCGATATGTTCGCCAGCCAGCCCTTTTACTGCCAGTTACATCTGCGTCGCACCCCGGTGCAGCATGACACACACTTGCCAATTCAAACACAGCCATGAGCCAGTGCACTCTCTGCGGCGCCACCTTCCAGTGTGGCCAGACTGCCCCGCAGACCAGCGAACCATGCTGGTGCACGGCCTTGCCGCCCGCCATGCCCGTGCCCGGTAGTCGCGCCATCGGCTGCTGGTGCCCGGCCTGCCTTCAAGCGCATATTGCCACCCTGACACCTCCTCTAAAAGCGGTCACGTCGACCAATTAAGCGCTTCGGTACAAATTGCTTTGCAATAAACCTTGCTTTCCGTAGGGGAATACGGTCAGACTTCGATTCTAAAGAATTTCTGACAGGAAAGTCATGCGCTTCAGGGATATCCGCATCGGCGTGCGCATCAATGCCGGTTATGCCATCTTGATCATGTTGATGCTGGTCGTCATTGTCCTGGCGGGCAGCCGCATCTATGCCATCCGCGCCGAGACCGACGATATCCTGCAGCGCGACTGGGTCGCCGCCAAGGCCACCAGCAAGATCCATGGGCTGGCGCGCGAGGCGGCCACGCGCATCGGCAACCTGCCGAACCAGCACGAGCTGGCACGGCGCCAGGAGAATCAGGCGCGCCTGGAAGCGATCAAGCAAGGCATCGATGAGCAGGTGCGCATCCTCGATGGTCTCGATGCGCGGCCCGAGGAACGGCGCCTGCTGGAGCAGATGCATCTTGCACGCGCCGACTACTATGTTTCGCTCAAGGCGATGTTCGAACTGATCGAGCGCGGCGAGGATGCCCGCGCCGAGCAGGCCATGCAGACGCAGACCTTGCCGGTGCTGGAAAAGGTGTTGCTGTATGTGGGGCAGCTCGATGAGTTGCATCAGCAATTGATACGCGACAGCGCGGCCAGGATACGCAACGATATCGATACATCGCTGATCCTGATGGGCGGCATCGGGCTGGCAGCCCTGTTGATCGGCCTGGCCTTTGCCTGGTCGGCGCGCTCGATCACGCGTCCGCTGGGCGAGGCGGTTGCAATCGCTACGCGCGTGGCCAACGGCGACTTCAGTTCCGTCATCGAAGTGACGTCGCGCGATGAGACGGGCGAATTGCTGCAGGCGCTGAAAAACATGAGTACCAGCCTGGCCGTCGAGCAGGACCTGCGCCATGCCGTTGAAGTGGCCGAGGATGCGACCAAGATGAAGTCGGACTTCCTGGCCAATATGTCGCACGAGATCCGCACGCCGATGAACGGTATCATCGGCATGACCCACCTGGCGCTGCAGACGGAGCTCACATCGACCCAGCGCAATTACCTGGAAAAGGTGGAGTCGGCTTCGAAGAACCTGCTGGCCATCATCGACGACATCCTCGATTTCTCGAAGATCGAGGCGGGCAAGATGGCCTTTGAAAAAGTCGATTTTTTCCTCGAGGACGTGCTGGCGCAGATCGCTGACCTTTCCGTGATGCGGGCCCAGGACAAGGGACTCGAACTGCTGTTCGACATCGGCCACGATGTGCCGAACGCATTGCAGGGCGATCCGCTGCGCCTGGGCCAGGTACTCATCAATCTGACCAACAATGCCATCAAATTTACAGACAAGGGCGAGATCGTCGTCAGCATCCGCTTGCAGCAGCTGGAAGAACATGCGGCGGTGCTGCGTGTCGATGTGCGCGACACGGGCATCGGCCTGACGCCGCCCCAGCGCAGCAAGTTGTTCCAGGCATTTACCCAGGCCGACACCTCCACAACGCGCCACCATGGCGGCACGGGCCTGGGACTGACGATCAGCAAGCGCCTGGTGGAAATGATGGAAGGCGAGATCGACCTGGTCAGCGAAGCGGGTGTGGGCAGCACCTTTTTCTTCACCGCCCGCTTCGGCCTGGCCGCCGTGCCGCGCGATAGCTTGCCAGTACCACAGCAGTTTGATGGCCTGCGCGTGCTGGTGGTCGACGACAACCCCAGTGCGCGCGAAATCTTCGTCAGCATGCTGACGGCGCTGGGCTTCGAGGCGCGTGCCGTGTTTGGCGGCGTGCTGGCCATCGGCGCCGTGGCGCAGGCGCGCGCAGAGGGGCGCCCCTACGGGCTAGTGCTGATGGACTGGAAAATGCCGGGCATGAACGGCCTCGATACCCTGGCCGGCATCCGTGCCGATGCCGCCGGCACCGATGCTACGCCGGCCTGCATCATGGTCACGGCCTTCCATCGCGAAGCGCTGCTGGAGGCGGCGCGCCAGCGGGAGTTGCCGCTCGATGGCGTATTGAACAAGCCGGTCAGCGCCTCGACCCTGCTCGACCAGATATCGTTCGTGTTTGGCGGCGTGACAGGGCAGAGTCGCAAAACGCAGCGCCAGAGCAGCTACCGCGACGACGAACGCGCCCTGCGCGGTGCCTGGCTGCTGCTGGTGGAGGATAATGAGGTGAACCAGGAAGTGGCTCAGCATATTCTCAACGATGCGGGCATCCGTGTCGACATCGCCAGCAATGGTGCCATCGCGCTGGCGAAGATCGAGGAAAACGCTTATGACGGCGTATTGATGGATTGCCAGATGCCAGTGATGGATGGCTACCAGGCGACGCGAAAACTGCGCCAGGATCCCCGCTATTCGAATTTGCCCGTGATCGCCATGACGGCCAATGCCATGGTGGGCGACAAGGAAAAATGCCTGGACGCCGGCATGAACGATTTTATCGCCAAGCCGATCGACGTGGCGCAGCTGTTCGGTACCCTGGCGCGCTGGATCGCGCCGGCCACGCCGCAGGAAATGACGGCGGTGGTGGCACAGCCGGAAGCGGAGCTGCCCGTGATCGCCGGCTTGAAAATGGCTGAAGCCATGCGGCGCGTGGGAGGCAATGCCACTTTGATGCGAAAATTGCTGGATCGTTTTGTGGAAACCCAGTTCGATGCCATGCAGCGCATCGTCGCCGCTATCGAGAACAACCAGCTCGAGACGGCGATCCGCGAAGCGCATACCCTGAAGGGCCTGGCCGGCAATATTGGCGCCGGCGGCCTGGCCGACAGCGCCGCGCGGGTCGAGCACCTGCTCAGCCTGGGTTCGCACGATGGCTTGCCGCAGGCCCTGGCTGCCTGCACCCTGGTGCTCGACGAACTGGTGCCGAAGATCGTGCTGGCCATGCAGTCGCGCGGCAATGCGGCCGAGGCGGGCAGCGCGGCGGGGGCGCAAGTGGCCCCGGTCGACCGGGCGCACCTGGAAGCGGGTTTGCGCGAACTGTCGCAACTGCTGCTGCAGGACGATGCGCAGGCCGTCAAACACCTCGACGGCATCGGTCCCGTACTGGTTGCGGCGGGGCAGGCGGAACATGCGCGCCAATTGAAGCGCATGCTGGGACAATACGATTTCGAAGGTGCGCTGGCGCAGCTGGGCGAGGTGGCCGAAGCGCTGGAGCTGACACTGTGACAAGGACAGATATGCAGAACGAAGGACGGGCATGAGAGCGCCGGCAAGCAAGCCAACCATCCTGGTGGTCGACGACACGCCAGACAATATCGACCTGCTGCGCGCGGTGCTGGAAGACGATTATCGCACCAAGATCGCCGTCAATGGCGAGCGCGCCCTGAAGATCGCCGCCGGCGGCGATCAGCCCGACCTGATCCTGCTCGACATCATGATGCCGGGCATGAGCGGCTACGATGTGTGCCGCGCGCTGAAGGCCGATCCCGCCACGGCCGGCATACCCGTGATTTTCGTGACCGCCATGAGCGAAGTGGCCGACGAGCAGCTGGGCCTGGCCCTGGGCGCCGTCGACTACATCACCAAGCCGATTTCGGCGCCCATCGTGCTGGCGCGCATCAGGACGCAGCTGGCGATGAAGCAGATGCAGGATTTTTTGCGCGACCAGAACCAGTACCTGGAAACGGAAGTGGAGCGCCGCGTGCAGGAGGTCAAGGCGCTGCAGGACGTCACCATCCACGCCATGGCCTCGCTGGCCGAGACGCGCGACAGCGAGACGGGCAACCATATCCGCCGCACCTCGCACTACCTGAAGGCACTGGCCGAGAAAGTGCGCGGCTTGCCGCGTTTCCGCGATTTTTTGACGGACAAGAATATCGAACTGCTGTTCAAGACGGCGCCGCTGCACGATATCGGCAAGGTGGGCATCCCCGATCATATCCTGCTCAAGCCAGGGCGTTTCGAACCGCACGAAATGGCCATCATGAAGACGCACACCACGCTGGGACGCGACGCCATCCTGGCGGCCGAACACGAGCTGGGCATCGAAGTCGATTTCCTCAAGTATGCAAAGGAGATCGCCTACAGCCACCACGAGAAATGGGATGGCAGCGGCTACCCGCAGGGGCTGGCTGGCGAAGCCATCCCGATTTCGGCGCGCCTGATGGCGCTGGCCGACGTGTATGACGCCCTGATCAGCCGTCGCATCTACAAGCAGGGCATGGAGCATGCGCAGGCCGTGCAGATCATCGTCGATGGGCGCGGCTCGCATTTTGACGCCGAGATCGTCGACGCCTTCCTGGAAATCCAGGAGCAGTTCATCGCCATCTCCGACCGCTATGCCGACGGCGTGTGCGAGATCGCCGACAAGCAGCGGCAGATCGCGCCCTTCGCCGAAAACATCAGCTGACGGTTTTGAAAAAGCGCAGCATCTCTCGGCTGGCGTCCGGGCCTTTGCCGTCGGTATAACTTCCGCTGCCGCTGCCGCCGGACCAGGCATGGCCGGCGCCGTGGATGACCCAGTGTTCACCCAGCGGTGAGCCGTCCGCCTGGCTGTGCGTGGTGCGCGTGTAGCGGTGGCCATTCGGCACGCTGCCATCGATGGAGTCGGCCCTGGCAGCTTTGCCGCCCGCCTGGCTGCGCACGCCCTGGGCGATCAGTTCATCGCCGTTGCGCGGGTTGACGGTGGTGTCGCGGTCGCCATGGAAGACGATGATGGGCACGCCCCCCGCCGGCGCCTTGCGCTGGGCATTGGGCATGGCGCCGCCCTTCATGGCTGCCAGCGCCGACGGCAAGTCCTGAGCTGAGGCGAAGGGCAGGCCCGAATGCACGCCGACGGCGGCGAACAAGTCCGGGTACAGGGTGCCGACGATGACGGCCATGGCGCCCCCCGCCGACAAGCCGGCGACGAACACTTCGCGTTCATTCACCGGGTAGTCGTCGATGACTTGCTGGGCGATGCCGGCGATCAGCGATGGTTCGCCCTGGTCGCGCTGCTGGTCGATGGCATTGAACCAGTTCCAGCAGCGTGAACTGTTGGCGCCCTGCGTTTGCGCCGGGTAGACGACAAAACATTCCTTTTCTTCGGCCAGCGCGTTCATCTGTGTACCGGCGGCGAAATCGTCGGGATTTTGCGTACAGCCGTGCAGCATGACGATCAGCGGCATGGCCTGGCCGTGGTAGCTGCTCGGGATATACAGTTTGTACGAACGCGTGCCCGCATGGTTGCGGTACACACCGTCGATGAACTGCGCGCCAGCGGGTATTTCCACCGGCGTGATGCCCGGCGCGTTGAATCCGGGCGTGTGGAAATTCGGCAGGTCGAAGCTGGGCATGTCGAAGCCGTGCTGGCCCAGGCCGGCGGGCACGCCCAGGCGCGCCATGAAATCCTGCGCGAAGTCCTGCGCCGCCTGCGCGGGCGTGGGTGGCGCGGCAGGCGTCTCTGGCGCGGCGGCAGCTTGCGACTGCTCGGCCCTGGCCTGCGCTGGTGTCGGCGGGGGATTGATATCACGCATGGGAGGCGCTGGCGTGGACGCTGCCGTCGGCGCCAGACCGGCGGCAGACAGCGCCTGCTGGATGGCTGCGGTGGCGGCGGCGGGACCTTGGCCCATCAGATTGCGGGTTGCGGCGCGCATGTGCGCCAACATGTTGAGTGGTAGTTTCATGACCATCCTTAACGGTGCCGCGCATCGGCCGGGTCATCGCCGCAAACCAATACGCTAGTGAATTCGCCCTGCGAGCGCCGTCTTGACGACGGTGCTGGCATGCAGGGCACCTAATACGAAGATCGACTCGATGGTGGCCAGTGCCAATTCCACGGAGACGTCGCTGGCGATGCTGGCCAGTCCCAGCACCTGTATCTGCAGGCGCTGGCCGGCTGCCTGGATCGCTTCCAGGTCGGCGCGCGAATAATGCTGCATGCCCAATACCAGGCTTTTACGGGCGACGGTTTGTCTCACCACGTCGGCGTGGATACCCAGCTGGTTGCGTATGGCCGTACGGATCAGATCCGTGCGGTTGGAATAAAATCCCTCCTGGACCAGCAGATCGATCTGCCCCAGGTCGATTAGACCGAGATTGATCGTGATTTTCTCGGATTCCCCAATTTTGGGCTTGCTGTCTTGCTTGGCCATAAGTCTCCAAAAAACTCCATGTGGCATCCATTTGCCATCTATATGGATGGTAGTATAGTTGTGAAATATCTCAAGTCAAGCAGGATCTGGCCTGGTCGGGGTGTAGGACAAGGCCCGCTCAGAGTGAAAACGAGGCTTAAAATAAATGTGCGACAGTGATTTTTTAACTATGTTTTATTGTGAAAAATATGGTGATAAAGCCATTGCATGGCGATGCAGCGACTCGCCGGCATGGTTTCGCGGCATAATGAAAGCTTTAATGTTTACCGATGCCGCTCCATGATGGTCGATACCCTGCCAGCCGTTCCGCCCCCCCTGCCGTCACCGGTACCGTCGCCCTGTGTCAGCCTGTGCAAGATGAATCGCAACAGCGGCTTGTGCGAAGGCTGCATGCGTACGCTCGACGAGATCATCGCCTGGAGCAAGGCTGACGACGACTTCAAGCGCGCCGTATGGGCCGAATTGCCGGGACGCGAATCTTTGCTCGACTTCGAGCCCGACTACTGAGGAAGCCCATGCCGCGATCGCCAGCGCTGTTCCCCGATTCCATTCAGGTGTTCGAACGCGGCTGGCTGTCGTCAAACAACATCCTGTTCAAGGGCCGGGATGACACGGCCCTGATCGACAGCGGCTATGTCACGCATGCGCCGCAAACACTGGCCTTGCTGCGCCATAGCTTGCAAGGGCGACCGCTGGACCGCCTGTTCAACACCCATCTGCACTCCGACCATTGCGGCGGCAACGCACTGCTGCAAGCCGCATACGGCTGCCAGACGGCGATTCCCGTCTCGGAAGCGGACAAGGTACGCAGCTGGGATGTCGATGCCCTCAGTTTCCAGGCCACGGGCCAGCAATGTCCGCGCTTCGGCTTTGACGCTACTGTTTCGCCCGGCGACATCTTGACCCTGGCCGACCTGCGCTGGCAGGCACTGGGCGCGCCCGGCCATGATCCGCATTCATTGATCTTTTATTGTGCCGACGAGGGCATCCTCATTTCCGCCGACGCTCTGTGGGAAAACGGCTTCGGCGTGATCTTCCCTGAGCTAGACGGCCGCTCCGGTTTCAGCGAGGCGCGCGCCACCCTGGATCTGATCGCCAGCCTGGACGTGCGCGTCGTCATTCCCGGCCACGGACGACCGTTCCAGGACGCCGCCGGCGCCCTGCAGCGCGCCTATTCGCGCCTCGACTACCTGTCCTCCGATCCCGTGCGCAATGCGCAGAATGCCGTCAAGGTGCTACTGAAATTTTTGCTGCTGGAGCGTCAGCGCATCGCCATCGCCGCAATACCAGCGCTGTTGCGCGGCATGCCCATCTTCGTAGAGGCCAACCGGCGCTTCCTGCGCCAGGAGGCGGTCGCGCTGGCCGAGTGGACCGTCGCGCAGCTATGTAGAGCCGCAGCGGCGCGTGTTGAGGGTGAGTACTTGCTTAACGAGGGCTGAAACGGATAGGCGATAAATTCAGCACGACCGTACTTTTTCTGCACTATAATCAACGTTCAGTGTGTTTCTCATCCCGATCAACTTTCCAGCGAGTCCGCCATGGCATTGCCTGTTGCGTTGCAAAACCTCTCCTTACCCGTTATCGCTTCGCCGATGTTCATCGCCAGCGGCCCGGCCCTCGTCGCGGCGCAGTGCAAGGCCGGCATCGTCGGTTCCTTTCCTGCGCTGAACGCGCGTCCCGCCGAATTGCTCGACACCTGGCTCACGGATTTGCAAGCCGAACTGGCCGCCTTCCAGGCCGCCAATCCGGATAAAAAAGTGGGACCGATCGCCGTCAACCAGATCGTGCACCAGTCGAACGACCGCCTGGCGCATGACGTGGAAGTGTGCGTGAAACACCGGATACCCATCATCATTTCCTCGCTGCGCGCGCCGCCCAAGGAAATGCTCGACGCCATCCACAGCTATGGCGGCATCGTGCTGCACGATGTGATCTCGATCCGCCATGCGAAAAAGGCGCTGGAGGCGGGTGTCGACGGCTTGATACTGGTGGCCAGCGGCGCTGGCGGCCATGCGGGCACCCTGTCGCCGTTCGCGCTGGTGGGCGAAGTGCGCAAATTCTTTGACGGTCCGCTGGCGCTGTCGGGCTCCATTGCCACGGGCGACGCCGTGCTGGCCGCACAAGCCATGGGTGCTGATTTTGCCTACATCGGCTCGCGCTGGCTGGCGACCAAGGAATCGAACGTGAGCGACGGTTACCGCGACGCCATCGTTGAATCCGCCGCATCGGATATCGTCTACACGAACCTGTTTACGGGCGTGCACGGGAATTATCTGAAAAAATCGATTGTCGCGGCCGGACTCGATCCGGAAGCCTTGCCCGAAGCGGACAAGAGTTCGATGAATTTTGGCTCCGGCAGCGCCAAGGCCTGGCGCGACATCTGGGGCGCGGGCCAAGGCGTGGGCTTGATGGATGACGTGCCTAGCGTAGAAGAGATGGTGGCGCGCCTGAAGGCCGAATACGATGCGGCGCGCGCGCGGCTGAAGCTGTAACGCTGGTGGTAGTTGTCGGATTACGGCCTTTGGCCTAATCCGACCTACGCCACCAGGCACTGGTAGGTCGGATTAGCGCAGCGTCATCCGACAACCACCATTAATCACTCCTGCTTCAAATCCTCGGGCTTGATGGCCCACAGGCCTGGCAGGTTGCGCCAGTAGCCGTATGCATCCATGCCGAAGCCGACGACGAAGCGGTTCGGGATCACCAGGCCGACGATGTCCGCCTGCACGGGCTTTTTCTTCCCGATGGCTTTGTCTGCAAACACGGCCAGGATGACTTCCGAGGCGCCCATGTCCAGCAAACGCTGCTTGACGTGCGCCAGGGTTTCGCCTTCGTCGAGAATATCGTCGAGCACGATGACGGTGCGGCCCGCCACGTTCGAACGGGGGATGACTTTCCACACCACTTCGCCACCCTTGTCGTCGTCGCCGTAGCGGCTCACATGGATGTAGTCGAATTCGAGCGGGAAGCTCAGTTGCGGCAGCAGGTTGCCCGTGAAGACGACGGCGCCGCCCATCACGCCCAGCACCAGAGGGAATTCCTTGGAATCCTCCGCGTTGAAGCGCGTGTTGAGTACATCGGCCATGCGCGTGATCGACGCCTGCACGGTATCTTGGTCGAACAGCAATTCCGCGTTCTTGATCAGGTCACGGGCACGGTTGTGATGAAATTCTTGCATGGACTCTTGCATGGCGATGAATGGGGCTGATGGTCAATGCCGGTATTATCCCGCAAATTGGCCTTATTTGTAATCGCGCATGTCGTCAATGACCTTGCCATCCTGCGCCAGGCTGCCCACGGCCACCAGCACCACATCGCCGCGAAGCTTGGTCAGTTCGCGGATCGAGCCGATGATGGCTTCCACGCCGCTGGCGTCAAGCGGATCGTCGACTTCGCAATGCAAAGCCATCTCGTCGTTGGCCATGCGGCCAGACACCACCAGCCGCGCTTTTCTGATTTGCGGATGGCGGCGCGCGATTTCATGCACCTGCGACGGATGCACGAACATGGCGCGCACCTTGGTGGTCTGGTCGGCGCGTCCCATCCAGCCTTTGATGCGCGTATTCGTGCGCCCGCACGGCGAATCCGGCGCGTCCATCAGCACGGCCGACAGATCGCCCGTGGCGAAGCGGATCAGCGGATAGTCGGCATTGAAGACGGTGACGACGACTTCACCCACTTCACCCGGCCCGACGGGAATGCCGCTGCCCGGATGGACGATTTCAAGCAGCACGTTTTCGTCAACGACCATGCCCGGATTGAGCTTGCCATTGCTGGCCGTTTCATAGGCGATGCTGCCGATATCGGCCGAGGCATAGGTCTGGAACACGTGCGGCACGCCGTTCTCGGCAAACCAGCTGCGCAAGGATTCGGGCAAGGCTTCCGCTCCCATCAGGGCCTTGGTGACACTGCTGATGTCGGCGCCCATCTCGCGCGCCTTTTCGATGATCAGTTTCAGGAATGACGGCGTGCCGATGTAGGTGTCTGGCTTCAAGTCGACCATCGCCTGCACCTGCATTTCCGTCTGGCCGATGCCGGCCGGGATGACGGTACAGCCGATGCGTGCGGCGCCCCCTTCGACCATAAAGGCGGCTGGTGTGAAATGATACGAAAAACAGTTCTGCAGCAGGCCGCCGGCGCGCACGCCGGCCGCATACATGGGCCGCGCGAAGCGCCACCAGTCCGGGCCTGAGCCTTCCGGATCAAAGATGGGACCGGGCGAGACAAACACGCGTGCCAGGGCGTTCTTCGGCGTCGTATTCAAGCCGCCGAACGGCAAGGCATCTTGCTGCAACTGCTTGAGGTCGGACTTGCGCGTGACGGGCAGTTGCGCCAATGCGGTACGGCTGGTGATGTCGGCCGCGTTGACGCCATCGAGGATGCGGGCCCAGCCCGGCGCCTTTTGCGCGCGCGCGATAAGCTGCGGCAGGCCGGCCATCAATTCGCGTTCGCGCGCTTCGGGGGCGCGTGCTTCCAGACTGTCGAGCGTATCGGTCATGTTGCTGATTCTCCAATGTCACGTTGCATTTTTTTCGTCAGCCCCGTAAAAATCAGGCTGTATGAGCGCTGCAGCAGGGCCGCCATTTCCCCGTCGTCGAGTGCGTCGGGGCTGGCGATATGCACCCACTTGGCCCGCGCCAGGTACGGCGCCGGGCGGATGCCGGGGCGGTCCGTCAATTCCAGGAAGCGTTCCGCATCGACCTTGAAGCTCATGCCGCGCGTGCTGTGTGCTTCTGCGCCGCACAGCGCGAACAGTCGGCCACCGACGGAAAACGCCAGCACGTTCGTCCATTTGATGTCTTCTGTCGCGCCGGGAAAGGCGCGGCACACCTGCTTCGCTCGTTCCAGGTCCATGACGGCCGCTCCCGTGTCAGGCCAGCCAGCGCTTGCGGCGGCGGTAGAACTTCATGTCGCGGAAGCTCTTGCGTCCGGCGCTGGAGACGCCCAGATAAAATTCCTTGACGTCTTCGTTGCTGGCCAGTTCCTGGGCTTGTCCCTCCATCACGACCCGTCCGTTTTCCAGGATGTAGCCGAAGTCGGCGTAGCGCAGCGCCACGTTGGTGTTCTGCTCGGCCAGCAGGAACGACACGTTTTCCTTGTGGTTCAGGTCCTTGACGATGCCGAATATCTCTTCGACGATCTGGGGCGCGATGCCCATCGAGGGTTCGTCCAATAAAATCATCGACGGCTTGGCCATCAGGGCACGGCCAATGGCGCACATCTGCTGCTCGCCGCCCGAGGTATAACCGGCCTGGCTGCTGCGCCGTGTTTTCAGGCGCGGGAAATAGTGGTACACCTTCTCCAGCGCGTCTTTCAGCTCGCCGCGCGACAGGCTGCGCGTGTAGGCGCCCGTCAAGAGGTTTTCCTCGATGGTCAGGTGGCCGAAACAGTGGCGTCCTTCCATCACTTGCGACAGGCCCCGCTTGACCAGTTCATTCGGCGTCAATTGATCCACGCGTTCGCCCTTGAACTGGACCTCGCCCTTGGTGACGTCGCCGCGTTCGCCGCGCAGCAGGGTCGAGATGGTTTTCAGGGTGGTCGACTTGCCGGCGCCGTTGGCGCCCAGGAGCGCCACGATCTTGCCTTGCGGCACTTGCAGTGACACGCCCTTCAGGACCAGGATCACGTGGTCGTAGATGACTTCGATATTGTTCACCGACAGGTAGGGCGGTGGGGTGTCTGGTGTTTGCGTGGCAGTGGGTGTCATGGCTGCTTCGTTTTCATGTGATGTTGGTGCTTGTCGGATTACGCTACGCTAATCCGACCTACGTGGATGCGGCGTAGGTCGGATCAGGCCGCAGGCCGTAATCCGACACCACCCCGAAAGCCGCTTACTTCATGCACGCCGGCGTGATCTTCTTCTCTTCGGCATACTTGCCTGACGATTCATCGACCAGCTTGCGCACCAGGGCCTTGTCGCCGACGATCCACTTTGGCGTGATGGCAGTCCATTTCTTGCCATCCCACTGCTGCACCTTCACGGCGCCCGAACCTTCATGATCGTCGCAGCTGGTCTTCACGGTGGGGAACATGCCCAGCGCGCCGACGGCCTTCTGGCGCGCGTCGTCAACATTCAGGTTTTCCAGGCCCCAGCGCATTTGCTCGCCCGTGACCGGCTTGCCCTTGCCGAATTTTTCCTGCGCCACGCGGATCGCTTCCACCCACAGAATGCCGGCCGTCACGCCGCGCATGTGGTAGACGGAGCCGATGCGCGACTGGTCGGACAGGTTGCCCTTGCCGGACGCGTAGAGTTTTTTGCGGATGTCGTCGAGCACGGGGTAGTTGCCTGGCGTATTGAATGTCATCGCCGTGTAGCCCTTGGCCGCGTCACCCGATGGAATCGTGTCTTCCTCGGAGCCGGCCCACCAGACGCCCAGCATCTTGTCGCGCGGGAAGCCGTTGCGCTGCGCCGTCTTGATGGCAACGGAGTTCATCACGCCCCAGCCCCACAGGATCACGTGGTCCGGCTTGGCCTGGCGGATTTGCAGCCATTGCGATTGCTGTTCGCTGCCTGGCGGCGCGACGGGAATTTTCACCAGCTCGAAGCCGTACTGTTTCGACAGGGCTTCGAGCACAGGCAGCGGCTCCTTGCCAAAGGCCGAATCGTGGTACAGGTGGACGATTTTTTTCCCTTTCAGCTTGTCCATGCCGCCATCCTTGTCGCCCAGGTATTTGATCATGGCAGCGGCCTGGCTCCAGTAGCTGGAGATCAGCGGATAGACGTAGGGGAAGACCTTGCCGTTGGCGGCGTCCGAGCGGCCGTAGCCGATCATCGTCATGGGGATCTTGTCTTGCGCCACGCGGTCCAGAATGCCGTAGGCGACGCCTGTGGAGAGGGTTTCGACCAAAGTGGCGCCGCCCTGCTTGGTTTTCAGGCGTTCATAGCATTCGACGCCGCGCGAAGGGTTGTATTCGGTTTCGCATTCTTCCCAGCTGATCTTGACGCCATTGACGCCGCCGGCCTGGTTGACCAGGTTGAAGTAATCGATGATGCCGCCGTAGAAACCGGAACCGCCGGCCGCGTAAGGACCTACGCGGTAGGACGGCAGGGCGATGTACTGTTCCTTGTCCTGCGCCTGCGCGCTGCCGGCCATGGTGAGTGCTGCACTGGCGATGGCGGCGGCCAGCATGAGCGATTTGATGTGTTTCATTGTGTGTCTCCTCTTGTTTTATTTGATTTCAAGTCAACCGACATCAGACTGCAAGGTACAAATTCTTAGTGCGGGAAAGGCCAGAGGCGCAATTTCTCCTTCGCGATCTGCCACAGCCTGGCCAGGCCGTGCGGTTCGACGATCAGGAAGAAGATGATCAGCGCGCCGAACACCATCAGTTCCAGGTTCGAGGCCACGCTGGTCGGCAGTGCCAGACCATGCGCGATGGTGTTCAGGAAGACGGGCAGCAGTACGATGAAAGCCGCGCCCAGGAAGGAGCCGAGAATGGAGCCGACGCCGCCGATGATGATCATGAACAGGATGCGGAAGGACAGATCCAGGTTGTACGCTTCCGGTTCCACCGTGCCCAGGTAGGCATACGCATACAGGGCGCCCGCCACGCCGCAGTAAAACGAGCTGACGGCGAAAGCCAGCAGCTTGGTGCGCATCAGGCGAAAACCGATCACCTCGGCGGCCATGTCCATGTCGCGTACGGCCATCCACGAGCGGCCCACGTTCGAACGGATCATGTTCTTGGCCAGCAACGCCATGCCGGCCACGATAGCCAGTACCAGCAGGTATTTGCTTTGCGGCGTATCGAACTGGTAGCCGAGGATGGTCATTTTCTGTACCGTGATCACACCCGAGGAGCTGTAGTTGGTCAGGTACGGGATCTTGGTCAGGCACCAGACGACGAAAAACTGCGTCGCCAGCGTGGAGGCGGCCAGATAAAAGCCGCGGATGCGCAGGGAGGGCAGGCCGAAGGCGATGCCCACCATGGCCGCGCACAGGCCGCCCAGGATGAACGACACCAGAAGTGGTAATCCAGGCAGGCGGGCCATGAAGTTATACGAGGCAAATGCCCCCACGGCCATGAAGGCGGCCGTGCCCAGCGACAACTGGCCTGCGTAGCCGGTCAGGATGTTCAGGCCCAGTGCCGCCAGCGCGAAGATCAGGAAGGGAATCAGGATCGCCGACAACATGTAGGGCGAGGCAAAATACGGCAGGAGGAAGACGGCGACAAGCAGCGTGGCCGTCAGCGCCAGGCGGTCCTGGCGGATCGGGAAAATCTGGTTGTCAGCCTGGTAGCTGGTCTTGAATTGTCCTGCTTCACGGTAAATCATGGCGAGTCCTTTGCGATGGAGCGGTAGCGTTGTGCGTCGTGTGCATGGTGCGGCGGTGCGGCGTCAGATGCGCCGGATGATCTTCTCGCCAAACAGGCCTTCCGGGCGCACCAGCAGGAACAGCAGGGCCAGCACATACGGGAACCAGCCTTCGATGCCGCCGCCCACCATGGGGCCCAGGTAGACTTCGGCCAGCTTTTCCGATGCGCCGATGATCAGGCCACCGACGATGGCGCCCGGCACCGAGGTAAAGCCGCCGAGGATCAGCACCGGCAGCGCTTTCAAGGCGATGAAGGTGAGGGCGAACTGCACGCCGTTGCGCGCGCCCCACAGCAAGCCTGCCACCATGGCCACCAGGCCCGCCACGCCCCACACCACGGCCCAGATGCGCTGCAGCGGGATGCCGACCGCCAGTGCCGCCTGGTGGTCGTCGGCGACGGCGCGCAGGGCGCGGCCCACCTTGGTTTTCGAAAACAGCAGGGCCAGGCAGATCACCAGCAGTGCGCAAATGCCGGCCGCCATCAGGTCGAACTGCGAAATGTTGATGTCGAAGCGGTCCATCAGGAACTGCATTGGCACGTCTTCGATGGGCAAGTCCAGCTTGTGCACTTGCGAACCCCACATCAGCTGCGCCAGGCCTTCGATGAAAAAGGTCAGGCCGATGGTGGCCATGAACAGCGTGATTTCCGGCTGGTTGACGAGGGGCCGCAAGACCACCCTTTCAATCGCCATGCCCAACACGATCATGGTGAGCATCGTCAGCGGGATGGCCAGCCATAGCGACAGGCCGAACTTGTCCATGATGCCGACGCAGGTGAGGGCGGCGAAAAATACCATCGCTCCCTGCGCAAAATTGAACACGCCCGAGGCCTTGTAGATCAGGACAAACCCAATCGCCACCAGCGCGTACATGACGCCCGACAGCAGGCCGCCGATCAGCACTTCAAAGAAAAAATTGATATTCATACGGTGTCCAATGCGTCTTAGTGGGCCACGCCGAGATAGGCGTTGATGACATCCTGGTTGCTGCGCACCTCGTCGGGCGTGCCGTCGCCGATCTTCTTGCCGTAGTCGAGCACCACCACGCGGTCAGAGATATCCATCACCACGCCCATGTCGTGCTCGATCAGTACGATGGTCGTGCCCAGCTGGTCGTTGACGTCGAGGATGAAGCGGCACATGTCCTGCTTTTCTTCCACGTTCATGCCGGCCATCGGTTCATCCAGCAGCAGAATTTCCGGTTCGGCCACCAGCGCGCGGCCCAGTTCCACCCGCTTTTGCAAGCCATAGGGCAGGCGCCCCACGGGCGTCTTGCGGATGGCCTGGATTTCCAGGAAGTCGATGATCTCCTCGGCCTTTTTGCGGTGCTCGATTTCCTCGCGCCGCGCCGGACCCCAGTACAGGGCTTGCAAGAGGAAATTCGACTTCATCTTCAGGTTGCGCCCCGTCATGATGTTATCGAGCACCGTCATGCCCTTGAACAGGGCGATGTTCTGGAAGGTGCGCGCGATGCCGGACTTGGCGGCCGCGTAGCAATCCATGCCGCGCCGGTGCTCGCCCCGGTAAATGATCTCGCCCTGCTGCGGGCGGTACACGCCGTTGATCACGTTCAGCATCGAGCTCTTGCCGGCGCCGTTCGGGCCGATGATGGCGCGGATTTCATGCTGTTTCACGTCAAACGAGATGTCGGTCAGCGCTTTCACGCCGCCAAACGACAGCGAGATGTTCTTCAGGTCGAGGATCACGGGCCCCGTCTTGCGGGCCGTGCCGAAATGGGCGTCGGGTTCGTTCATTTGCATCGTGCTGTGCTCCATCATGCGGCCAGGCCCTGGGGCCGATACGTTTTGCTGTCCCAGATCTGCAGGTCGGCGCTGGTCGAACCGGTGCGGCCGTCCTCGAATTTCACCTGGGTCTCGATGTATTGCGTTGCCTTGCCTTCATACAGGGCGGAAATGAGCACCGCGTACTTTTCGGCGATGAATTTGCGGCGCACCTTGCGCGTGCGCGTCAGTTCGTCGTCGTCCGGGTCGAGTTCCTTGTGCAGCACCAGGAAGCGGTGCACCTGCGTGCGGTCCATCAAGGGGTCGGCCGCCAGTTCCGCGTTGACTTGCTCGATGCAGTCGCGGATCAAGCCGTAGGTTTCGGCGCGCGCCGCCAGATCGGTGTAGCCGGCATACGCGATGCCGCGCCGCTCGGACCAGTTGCCCACCGCTTCGATGTCGATGTTGATGAAGGCGCACACCTGGTCGCGCGCATGGCCGAAGGCCACCACTTCTTTGATGAAGGGGAAAAACTTGAGCTTGTTTTCGATATAGTTGGGCGCGAAGATGGCGCCGCACGTCAGCTTGCCGACGTCGGCCGCGCGGTCGATGATTTTCAGGTGGCCTTCGCTATCAAACACGCCAGCGTCTCCCGTATGGAAGTAGCCGTCGGCATCGATCACTTCGGCAGTGGCGTCGGGACGCTTGAAGTAGCCGCTCATGGTGGCCGGCGACTTCACCAGCACTTCGCCATTGGCCGCCAGTTTGACTTCCACGCCCGGTGCTGGCAAGCCCACGCTGTCGAACTTGATATTGCCATCCGGCTGCAGACACACATAGGCGCAGGTTTCGGTGGAACCGTACAACTGCTTGAGATTGACGCCGATGGAACGGTAGAAGCGGAACAGGTCGGGGCCGATGGCGGCGCCGGCCGTATAGGCGACGCGCACGCGCGACAGTCCCAGCACGTTTTTCAGGGGGCCGTAGACCAGCAGTTCGCCCAGCTTGTAGTTGAGGCGGTCCGCCAGCGACACGGGCTTGCCATCCAAAATCTGCGCGCCGCAGCGCTTGGCCACGTCCATGAAATGGCTGAACATGTGTCGCTTGATGCTGCTGGCGTCTTCCATGCGTATCATCACGCTGGTGAGCATGTTCTCAAACACGCGCGGCGGGGCAAAGTAGCAGGTGGGGCCGATTTCGCGCATGTCGATCATCACCGTGTCGCCCGATTCGGGGCAGTTGACGGTGAAGCCGGCAACCATGGCTTGCGCCAGCGAAAACAGGCAGTCGCCCACCCACGCCATGGGCAGGTAGGACAGGATGTCTTCGTCATCTGTGAGCTTGTCGAAGGCCACGCCGCCTTCGCCGGCGGCCAGCAGCGCTGTATGGCTCTGGCATACGCCCTTCGGCTTGCCCGTCGTGCCCGAGGTGTACAGGATGACGGCCGAATCGTGGCCAGCGCCGGCTTCCACCTGGGCCTCATAGAAGCCGGGATGTTCGCGGTCGTAGGCCCTGCCGAGCACCTGCAGGGCGGCAAAGGAGGTCAGCTCCGGCTGGCGGTAATGGCGCATGCCCCGTTCATCGTCGTAGGCGATGTGGGCAATGTGCGGGTACAGCGCTTTCAGTTCGAGCAGCTTGTCGACCTGCTCCTGGTCTTCGACGATGGCGTAGCGGATTTCCGCGTCCTGCAGTACGTAGGCCATGTCGGCGGCCGGCGCGTCCTGGTACAGGGGCACGGGCACTCCGCCCAGGCTTTGCGCGGCCAGCATGGCCCAGTACAGGCGGGGACGGTTGTCGCCGATGATGGCCAGGTTCATGCCGCGCCGGAAGCCGATGGCAGCCAGGCCGCAGGCCAGGGCGCGCACCTCGTCGTTAACCTCCAGCCAGGTCCAGGTTTGCCAGATACCCAGATGTTTTTCGCGAAATGCGGGCTTGTCGGATCGTACTGTCCCGTGTTGCAATAAGCGCCGCGGAAAAGTCGGCATCGTTGCTGTGGTAGTCGTTTGCACCAGTGTCTCCCTGTTGCTTGTCTCAGGCTCCATCTCGTTGGATGGCGCTCTGTGTTTTTATGTGTAAGGCGTTTGTGCAATGATAGTAGCTTGCGTTAGTTTGCCAAGTTGTCTTTTCGGGGACATTTACCCACTTTTCGATGGTGCATCGCACAATGACCTACCCTGATATCAGTTTGAAGGATGCCGTGCGCGCGGCCAACTGGGCGCAGCTGCTCGATCGCGTGCAAATGGCCCGGGTCGAGGCGGATGTGTTTGAAACCTTCGTGCCGAAAGGCGGTTTTGTCTGCCGCAAGGGCGAGCCGGTGGATAACTGGATCGGCGTCATCAGCGGCATGGTCAAGATGAATAATTTTTCCGCCTCCGGCAAGGCCATGACCTTCATCGGCGTGCCGCCCGGCAGCTGGTTTGGCGAAGGTTCATTGCTGAAGAATGAAATCCGCAAATACGACACCATGGCCCTGCGCGACACGCGCGTGGCGCGCCTGCCCAGCGCCACTTTCCACTGGCTACTGGAAACGAGTCTGCCATTCACGCGTTTCCTGTTGATGCAGCTGAACGAGCGCCTGGGCCAGTTCATCGGCATGGTGGAAAACGAGCGCTTGCTTGACCTGAACACGCGCGTGGCGCGCTGCCTGGCCTCGATGTTCAACTCGCACCTGTACCCTGGCGTCGATACGCTGGTGCAGTTGTCGCAGGAAGAGATTGGCCTGTTGTCGGGGTCCTCGCGCCAGCGCGCCAACCAGGCCTTGCAGGTGCTGGAAAAGAAAGGCTTGCTGCGCCTCGATTATGGCGGCATCCGCGTGCTGGACCTGGAAGGCTTGCGCCGCTACGAGGCCGATGATGGCGAATGAGGTCTCGCTCGACGACGTGCGGCACCTGACGGAACAGCACTATCAATCGTTCCTGCAGGCGCGCCTGGCCGGCGCAAAGGCGCTGGCGCGGCTGGATGCGGCGATGCAGGCACGCCATGCCCTGCTGCCCATGCCGATTACCCTGAGCGAACTGGCCTTGCTGCCGCAGTTGCGCGACGCCTCCTTGCTGGCGCTTGCCAGCTCACCGCACAGTGTTCACTGGAGCCGCGACGACATCGGCGCCACGGATCCCGCGCAGGTACTGGCCGACGACGCGGCGTATGCGGATTTTTCGCGCGCCATCCTGGAAGAAGCGGTTGCGCACATCGCGGCCATCCATGCCGGCCAGCTGCCGTATGTGGCCGATGCGGCCTTCGCTACGGCCGATTCCGGCGTGCTGGCGCGCGCCGCGCGGGTGGCTGCCTACCGCGACGAAGGCTGGTTCGCACCCGTCATCGCCACCTTGCTGCCGCAGGTGTGCGTGGCGCCCGGCACGGCCAAAAGCGCGCCGTCGCAGTCGCTGGCCATGGCCCTGGGTCATGGCGTGGAAACCATCCCGACGCAGGCCAGTTTGCAAGCCCTGCGCACAGCGCTGGAGCAGGTGCGCCACGCGGGCATCAGGAAAAAACTCGAACGCAACCTGAAACCGGCTGAAAAGGCGTTGCGGGTGCGCAGTGCCTTACCCGGGCTAATCGGGGTATCATAGGCGCTTCCCAGCACCGCTCTTTTCGTCCCCATGCAGACACCTGACCAAGCCACTCCCGCCTCCCGTTTGTCGCAACTGCGCAGCGCCATGCACGCGCAGCGCATCGACGCCTGCATCGTGCCATCGGCTGACCCGCATCTGTCCGAGTACCTGCCGGCCCGCTGGCAGGGCCGCGAGTGGCTGTCCGGCTTCACGGGTTCCGTCGGCACCCTGGTCGTGACGCAGGATTTTGCCGGCGTGTGGACCGATGGCCGCTACTGGGAACAGGCGGAAGACGAACTGGCCGGCAGCGGCATCGTCCTGAAAAAAATCCCTTCGGGCGCCAGCGTGCTGTATATCGACTGGCTGGGCGAGACCATGCAGCCGGGGCAGACGGTGGCCGTCGACGGCGCCGTGCTGGGCCTGGCCAATGCGCGCCTGCTGCAGCAGGCGCTGGGCGCGCAAGTGACCCTGCGCACGGACACCGATGTGCTGCAAGCCGTGTGGCCAGAGCGCCCGGCCATGCCCGCCGCGCCTGTGGTCGAGCATGCGGCCGGGTATCCATCGCTGTCGCGCACGGAAAAACTGGCGGCCCTGCGCGCCGGCATGGCGGCACATGGCGCCAGCCACCATGTGATTTCCACCCTCGACGATATCGCCTGGCTGTTCAATCTGCGCGGCGCGGACGTGAACTACAACCCCGTCTTCCTCGCGCATGCGCTGGTGGGTCCCGAGCGCGCCACCCTGTTCGTCGCCGACGGCAAGCTGCCCGCCGCGCTGCGCGCCACGCTGGAGAACCAAGGTGTGGACGTGGCCGCGTATGACCGCACAGCGGCCGCGCTGGCCGCCCTGCCTGATAGCGCTACCTTGCTGCTCGATCCGCGCCGCATCACGTTCGGCACGCGCCAGGCCGTGCCCGAGGGCGTGCGGGTGGTCGAAGCCATCAACCCGACCACCCTGGCCAAGTCGCGCAAGACGGATGCCGAAGCGGCGCACGTGCGCGCCACCATGGAACAGGACGGCGCAGCCCTGTGCGAGTTTTTCAGCTGGCTCGATGCCACTCTGGCCGACCCGCAGCGTGCACCGTTGACGGAGATCGGCATCGACGAACACCTGACGGCCGCCCGCGCCCGCCGCACCGGTTTTGTCAGCCCCAGCTTCGGCACCATCGCCGGCTTCAATGCGCATGGCGCCATCATGCATTACCACGCGCATGCGGGCACGGAAGCAACAATCGAAGGCGACGGCTTGCTGCTGATCGACTCGGGCGGCCAGTATTGGGGCGGCACCACGGATATCACACGGGTGGTCCCCGTCGGCACGATCACGGCCGAGCACAGGCGCGATTTCACCCTGGTCTTGCGCAGCATGATCGCCCTGTCGCGTGCGCAGTTTCCGCGCGGCGTGAAGTCGCCCATGCTCGATGCGATTGCGCGCGCACCGCTATGGGCCGAGGGCATCGACTTTGGCCATGGCACAGGGCACGGCGTGGGCTTTTTCCTGAATGTCCATGAAGGCCCGCAATCGATTTCCCAGTCTGCCATGCCGGAGCCGCAGACAGCCATGGAGACAGGCATGATCACCTCCATCGAACCGGGCATCTACCGTCCCGGCCAGTGGGGCATCCGCATCGAAAACCTGGTGCTCAACGTCCCCGCTGCGTCTTCGCAGTTCGGCGACTTCCTGCGTTTTGAAACGTTGACCCTGTGCCCGATCGACACGCGCTGCGTGGAACGGTCGCTGCTGCGCGACGACGAGGCGGCCTGGCTTAACGACTACCACGCCACCGTGCGCGCGCGCCTGTCGCCGCACCTGGCGGGCGACGCGCTGGCATGGCTGGAACAGCGCACGGGAGCCATCTGATGCGCTCGACCCGCGCCACTTCCGCCATCGAGCGGCTCAAGGAACGCACCGGCCACCGCCTCTACACGATGGCGCGCACGGGCGATGAACTGTTCTTCCTCACCGAAGGCCCGGGCTTGCCGCCCCTGTGCCCGCCGCTGGAGCTGGATGCCTTTGTCGCCTTCGTGAATGGGCTGGGACCGCAAAAGGCGCGCCGCGTCAGCAAGCTCGACGTGGCGTTTGAAAAGCAGCTGACCAAAAAGCCCTAGATGCCGACCATCGACTTCCTGCGCGCCTACTGGTCGCCGGCCGAGCTGGCGACGAATGGCGTGATCCTGCTGAACCTGCTTGGCGCGCTGCTGCTGGGCTTGCTTGTGGGTTACGAGCGTTCATATCACGGGCGCGCGGCGGGCATGCGTACCTACAGCCTGGTCTGCATGGCCTCGGCGGCGCTGACGGTGCTGGGCGGCTATCCCGAGTTCTGGTACGGAGGCCATGGCGCCATCGTCGGCAGCGACCCCACACGTGTCATCCAGGGTATCGTCACGGGGGTGGGCTTTCTGGGCGCCGGCGTCATCATGCGCGAGGGCTTCAATATCAGCGGCCTGACGACGGCTGCCTCGATCTGGGCCTCGTCCGTGATCGGCATCATGGTCGGCATCGGCTTTTATCTGTCGGCCATGGGTCTGGCCTTCCTGTGCGCGATGGCGATGATTTTTCTGTCAAAATTGGAGAACTGGCTGCCGTCGCGCCACGCAGTGGCCATCACCATGCGCTTCAAGCAAGGCTTTGTTCCGCGCGAAGATGCGTTGCGGCGCATGGCCGCCAAGCGCGGTTATGACATTGCCGGCGGCTCGCTGACGATCGGCAGCACCGACGGCATGCAGGAATGGCGCTTTGTCGCCATCGCGCATGGCAAGAATACCGGCGCCAGCCTGTCGGCCATGTCGGCCGAACTGGCCGCCTTCGAAGGCATCGCCGGCTTCCAGCTGTCGCACGCACGCAACTGAAAAGGATGGACATGGACGCACAGGCCCAAGACGTACTCGATTTCTGGTTCCTGCCGCCGGATAACCCTGGCTACGGCCAGTCGCGCATGGAATGGTTTCGCAAGGATGACGCCTTCGACGCGCGGATAGGTGCGCGTTTCGGCGCGCTGATCGATGCGGCCGTCGAGGGCGGCTTGCACGCGTGGAACGCGACGCCGCACGGCGCGCTGGCGCACCTCATCGTGCTCGATCAGTTCACGCGCAATGTGTACCGTGGCACGCCGCGCGCCTTTGCCGGCGATAGCCAGGCGCTGGCGCTGGCCGTCACCTTGACGCAAGCAGGGCAGGACCAGCAGCTGCCGCCGATGCTGCGCGCCTTTGCCTACCTGCCGTTCGAACACGCGGAAGACCTGGCCATGCAGGCGCGCGCCGTCGAGCTGTTCCAGCTGCTGTCGCAGGCGCAGCCCGGTTTTGAAAGCATGCTCGATTATGCGCAGCGTCACCAGGAAGTGATCGCCCGCTTTGGCCGCTTCCCCCACCGTAACGCCATTCTCGGCCGGCCCTCCACGCCGGAAGAAGTGGAGTTCCTGCGCCAGCCCGGTTCCAGCTTTTAGGTAGTCATGAACGTCACACTGAATATCATCGGCGCCGGCCATGTGGGCCGCGTGCTGGGCCGCCTGTTCGCCGGCGTGGAAAGTACGAACGGCGGAAAAATCCTGGTGCAGGACGTGCTGACGCGCTCGTTGGCGTCGGCGCAGGCGGCCGTGGATTTCATGGGCGCCGGCACCGCCGTCGCCAGCTATGCGGCCTTGCGGCGCGCCGACGTCACCATGCTGGCTGTGGCGGACGACCAGATCGGCCCGGCCTGCGCGGCGCTGGTGGCCGAGGGACGCCAGGCGGGCGCCATCGTGTTCCACTGCAGCGGTGCGCTGGCCTCCAGCGTGCTGCTGGCGGCCACGCAGGCCGGTGCATCGGTGGCCAGCGCGCACCCGATCCGCAGCTTTGCCGACCCGCAGCAGGTGGCCGCCACCTTTGACGGCACGTTTTGCGGCGTTGAAGGCGATCCGCTGGCGCTGGCCTTCCTCACGCCAGCCTTGATCGCCATCGGAGCGCGTCCCGTGCCCATCGATCCGGCCGCCAAGACCCTGTATCACGCCGCTGCCGTCTTCGCCAGCAATTACCTGGTGACCGTGCTCGATGCCGCGCTGCGCGCCTACCAGGCAGCCGGTATCCCGGAACCGGTGGCGCGCGAACTGGCGCAGCCCCTGGTGACGGAAGCGGTGGCCAATGTATTTCGCCTGGGCGCCGCGCCCGCGCTGTCCGGCCCCATCGCACGGGGGGACTCGGCCACCGTGCAACGCCAGCAGATGGCGGTGCAAAGCTGGGATGCCGCCACGGGTGAGTTGTACCGCGCGCTGGTGGCGCCCACGCAAGATCTGGCAAGGCGCAAGCGCGAGGGATGAATCAGGCGGCGTGCACGCCGTTGCGTCCCTGCTGTTTTGCCTGATACAGCGCGCTGTCGGCGCGTGAAAAGAAAGCTGACTCGCTTTCGTCGGGCCGGTATTCGGCCACGCCCAGGCTGATCGTCACGGGTAGCTGCGGCTCGGGCAGGCCGAAATCGTGCTCCTCGACGGCGGCGCGCAGGCTTTCCGCCACTTCCACCGCTTTGGCCAGGCTGCAGTTATTCAGCAGCACCAGGTATTCCTCGCCGCCCCAGCGCGTGATGACATCGCTTTCGCGTACGGTGGCGCGCGCCACGTCGGCCACGCCACGGATGACCTTGTCGCCCCACAGGTGGCCGTGGGTATCGTTGACGCGCTTGAAAAAATCGATGTCGAACAGGATGGCCGACATCGGTTGCGCCGTGCGCTTGGACAAGAGCATGGCGCGCTGGAACAGCAATTCCAGCGATTGGCGGTTCAGCAAGCCCGTCAGCGCATCCGTCGAGGCGATGCGTTCGATGCGGCGCTGGTAGCGGTTCACCGTCAGCAAGGTCAGCACCAGTACCAGCAGGGTCACGCCAAAGCTGATGGCCAGATTCAGGATGAACACGCCCTGCAGCGACTTGACTTCGTCGCTGACATTCTGCTCGACCACCAGGTACCAGCCCAGTTCGGGAATGAAACGCGAGTTGACGAGGATTTGCGCGTGGCCCAGCTGGTACGACAGATGCGTCGGTGCGCTCTGGTGGTTGATGATCTGGTCGGCAATGGCGTTTACGCCTGGCAATTTGCGGATGTTGCCGTGACCTTCGCGCATGGTCTTGCCCGATAGCACCAGGCTGCCTGCGCCGTCGACAAAATAGATGTTGCGGTGGAAGCGTACCTGGTAGCGGTCGATGATGTGGCTCATGGTGTCCAGGGTCAGGCCAATGCCGGTGGCGCCGATGAACTGGCCGTTGTAATCGACCACGCGATGGTTGATGAAGATGGTCATGCTGTCACGGTTGGCCATGTCCACATCGACATTGGTTTCATAATCGGTGCTGTCCATGGCGCGCACGCGGTAGTACCAGATGTCGCGCGTCGCTTCCGGGCTGACGGATTTCAGGGTGCCTTCCGCATAATAGTATTTGCTGCTCTTGTCCGAGACGAGAAAGCTGGTGATGGCGCCGTACTTCTTCTTGACTTCGGCCAGGTAGCGCACGATCTGCGCCGGCTTGCTTTCGCCGGCGAGTATCCAGTCGCGCACGAAGGTGTCGTGCGCCATCAGCGACGAGATGAAGACGGGGCGCAGCATGTCCTTCTGGATTTCGGAATAAATATTGTCGCCCGTCAGAGGCAAGGTCTGGTCGGCGATGCCATGCTCGATGGCCTGGCGCGAGGCCAGATAGCTGGCCAGGCTGGTGGCCATGAAGCCCGCGCCCAGGATCAGGGTCAGGAGGATGAGCAAGCGGTACTTGATCGACAGAAGGCGCATGGAGACGAGGAAGTGGCAGGCGGGAAGGCAATCTTTACGCTAGCCAAAAGTATGCAGCAGGCCGGGTATTGGCGCAATGATAACTGGCTTTATTGATAATTTACGCTTGTGTATGCAACAAGATAACCACGACTTACCAAATAAAAGTGCCGATTTGTCGACAAAGATGCAAATTAGCAATAAGATTTGACGAGGGGAATCATTGCGCACCGCCCCTGTCTTGCCGCCCGTTTTCGGCGCAGGACATCACGCGCAGGGAGTGTTGTATGTTATTTTTAAAGAGTACGTCTGTCAGCAAGGCCCCCGGCATTTATGAAGTCGACATCGCCGCCAAACCACCTGGCAAGACCTTTGGCGTTTTTCTCGCCACCGATCCCGATCATCCACCGCATGCCTTGCTGGGACAATTGAAGGCGCTCGGCTACGAGAACACCTATAGTTCGCCCTACCTGCACAAGGATGCGGGCAAGGTGCTGGACCTGCATTTCCAGAAGGATGGCACGGATATCTTCAAGGGCTGGAAAACCGAAGAATGCACGCATAACCTGGCAGCCATCACTGCCCTGTTCGAGGAGCACGGCATCACTATCGCGCCGCGTGTCATGTCGATGGCCGAAGCCTACGCCTGATTGGCGTTGTCGATAGTTTCAACCCACCTCCACGCCGATGTGATACAGCGCCCACGGGCAACTGGCGAAACGCTGGGCCAGGGGCAGCGCCGCCACGGCTGCGATGCGGTCGGCATCATGGATGGCCCATAGCGGCCCCAGGCCGCCCAGCGCCATCGCCTGCCCGTCCAGGTGGGTGGCGACAATAAAGCGCTGGGCGCGCGCCTGTACCACGGTCAGCGCCGCCGCATAGCCATCCACGGCGCGCAGCAGCAGGCGTACATTATCTCCCTCCGGGGCGCCCGCCTCCTTCAGGACATCGACCAGCAGCGGCCCGCGCAGGGCATGCGCCTTGCCGTCGTATTCCAGGGTGGGGTGGATGGTGCGCGCCGGCAAGTTCGCCAGCGCCGCGAAGTCGAAGGCCCGCGCCCGTTCAAAACTGATCTTTTGCTTGTGCATCATCTGGTCGCGCACGGCGTCGAAGGGGCCACGGTTGGGCTTGTCTATGCTGCCTGTGATGGTCAGCAGGGCAGGACCGCGCGGGCCGGCGGGCGCCGACCGGGCGATGGCGGGCAGGGCCGCAGCGGCCATGCCGGCGGCGAGAAACTGGCGTTTGTGCATGCACCTCTCCTCTTGACTGAAAAACGCTAATGCTCTTAAGTCTATCTTAAGTTCGCTCAACGGTGCGTATTTTATGGTTATTGTCAGTTTGGAATGTTCACTTACATCTTGTCACAGTTCTTACGGGATCGAGAAAGACGTAGCTTTTTCCGGCTGTTAATGTGTAGTCATCGCACTTCGCTGAACTGCGAATCCAGGCATGTCAACTAATTGAGAGAGAGAACATGATGAAGAAGAAAATCCTGTTTGCAATGATCGCTTCCGTTACCGCACTGACCGGCATGAGCGCCGCGCACGCCGAAGGCGCCTATGTGGGTGCTGGCGTCACGGGCAACCGTTATAACTTCGATATTCCTGGCGCCACCAGCGCTGATAACCACAGCGGCTACAAGGCAGGCGCCAAGATCTTCGCCGGTTACGATTTCGATAAGACCTGGGCGGTCGAGGGCGGCTATGCCGATTTCGGCAGCAAGGATTACAGCTATGTCACCGGTGCCGGCAACGGTTCCGTGAAAAGCGACTCGCACGGCTACTACCTGGCCGGCAAGGCCACCATGCCGGTGACCGACAAGGTCGGCGTGTTCGGCAAGCTCGGGGTGGCCAAGGTCAAGAATAGCTTGAGCGGCACGGGCCTGTCGACCGGCATCAGCGGCAACGACAAGACGGGCGTGTACGCTTCCGTCGGTGCCCAGTACGCGATCAACGAGAAAGTCTCGCTGACGGCGGAAGTGGAACACTTCGGCAAGAGCGCCGACCAGGGCCGCAAGGCTACGGGCCTCGCTTTAGGCGCACGCTACAACTTCTAATGGTTTAGAAGTTTGCTGAAAAAAAAGGCAGTTACCGCGAGGTAACTGCCTTTTTGCATGATCCGACGTGAAACTTACGTCGTCAGCGGCTTGTAGCGGATACGCTTCGGCTTGGCGCCTTCTTCACCCAGGCGTTTCTTCTTGTCGGCTTCATATTCCTGATAGTTGCCGTCAAAGAAGGTGACTTGCGAATTACCTTCGAACGCCAGGATGTGCGTGGCGATACGGTCGAGGAACCAGCGATCATGCGAAATGACCATGACGCTTCCGGCAAATTCCAGCAAGGCATCTTCCAGCGCGCGCAAGGTTTCCACGTCCAGATCGTTCGACGGTTCATCGAGCAGGAGGACGTTGCCGCCCATCAGCAGGGTTTTGGCCAGGTGCAGACGTCCCCGTTCACCGCCGGACAGGTTGCCGACCATTTTCTGCTGGTCCGAACCCTTGAAGTTGAAGCGGCCCAGGTAGGCGCGCGACGGCATTTCGAAGCGGCCCACGGTCAGCATGTCGGCGCCGCCGGACACGTCTTCAAAGACGGACTTGTTGTCGGCCAGCGAATCGCGGTTCTGGTCGACGATGGACACGCGCGCCGTCTGGCCGATGGCCACTTCGCCGCTGTCCGGCTGTTCCTTGCCTGTAATCATCTTGAACAAGGTCGACTTACCGGCGCCGTTGGGGCCGATGATGCCGACGATGGCGCCTGGCGGCACGGTGAAGCTCAGGTTGTCGATCAGCAAACGGTCGCCGAACGCTTTCGACACGTTCTTGAACTCGATGACGTCATTGCCCAGGCGTTCGGCCACGGGAATGAAGATCTCCTGCGTTTCGTTGCGTTTCTGGTATTCGTGCTCGGACAGCTCGTTGAAGCGGGCCAGGCGGGCTTTCGACTTGGCCTGGCGCGCTTTCGGGTTTTGGCGCGACCATTCCAATTCCTTCTGCAGCGCCTTCTGGCGTGCCGATTCCGTCGATTCCTCCTGCTTCAGGCGGGCTTGCTTCTGCTCCAGCCAGGTCGAGTAATTGCCTTTCCATGGAATGCCGCTGCCGCGGTCCAGCTCCAGGATCCACTCGGCCGCGTTGTCGAGGAAGTAGCGGTCATGGGTGATGGCCACCACGGTGCCAGGGAAGCGCAACAGGAATTGTTCCAGCCAGTCCACCGATTCCGCATCCAGATGGTTGGTCGGCTCGTCGAGCAGCAGCATGTCGGGCTTGGACAGCAACAGCTTGCACAGCGCCACGCGGCGCTTTTCACCGCCGGACAGCACGCCGACCTTGGCGTCCCATGGCGGCAGGCGCAGCGCGTCGGCGGCCATTTCCAGCTGCAAATTCAAATTGCCGCCGTCCGACGTCGAGATGATCGCTTCCAGGCGTGCCTGTTCCGTGGCCAGGGCGTCGAAATCGGCGTCTTCCTCGGCATACGCGGCGTACACGGCTTCCAGCTTGGCTTGCGCTTCAAACACTTCGCCCAGGCCCGATTCGACTTCCTGGCGCACGGTTTTTTCCGGATCCAGTTGCGGTTCCTGCGGCAGGTAGCCGATGTTCAGGCCCGGCATCGGCACGGCTTCGCCCTGGATGTCGGTGTCGATGCCTGCCATGATTTTCAGCAGGGTCGATTTGCCGGAACCGTTCAGGCCCAGCACGCCGATCTTCGCGCCTGGGAAGAAGGAGAGGGAAATATCTTTCAGAATCTGGCGCTTGGGCGGGACGATTTTGCCCACGCGATTCATGGTGTAGACGTAATTTGCCATTAGAAATCTCGGGTGATATACAAAGACGGACAGGATACGGTAAACGCCCGCTTCCGGCCAGCGCTGCGCGCTGCGAAAACGGACGCCTGGGGCAAGTCTAGGCGCTGGCGCGTGCCTTGCGGGTTGTCCACAGCCCTTCGGCCGCGTACAGGGCGAGCGCCGTCCAGATGACGAGGAAGCCCAGCATGCGCTCGGGCGTGAACGACTCGTGGAAGATCCACACGCCGATCAGCAGCTGGCCCGTGGGGGCGATGTATTGCAGTAAGCCCAGCACGGCCAGCGGCAGGCGGCGCGCGCCGGCGGCAAACAGCAGCAGGGGAATGGCCGTGATGGGGCCGGACGCCAGCAGCAGGGCGCGCGTGGCGGACGAGTCAGTATTGACGAAGCCGCTCTGGCCATGCCAGGCCAGCCACAGCATGTAGGCCAGCGCCAGGGGAAACAAAATCAATGTTTCGAATGACAGGCCTTCCAGCGCGCCGAGCGCGGCCGTCTTGCGCAGCAAGCCATAGCCGCCGAAGCTGGCCGCCAGCAGCAGGGCGATCCACGGCACTTGCCCCGCCTGCCAAGTCAGCCAGGCCACGCCGCAGGCGGCCAGGCCGATGGCCAGCCACTGCAGGCGGCGCAAGCGCTCGTGCAGCAGCAAAAAGCCCAGCATGACATTGATCAGGGGCGTTATAAAGTAGCCGAGGCTGGCGTCGACCACGTGGCCGTTGTTGACGGCCCAGATATAGATGAACCAGTTAGCGGACAGCAAAAACGCACTGGCGACGAAGCTGGCCACGACCTTCGGCTGCGCTCTCAGGCTGCCTAGCCAGCGCCACTGGCGGCGCACGGTCAGCACGATGCCCAGGAACAACAGTGACCAGACCATGCGGTGCGCCAGGATTTCCTGCGGCGCGATTTCATCGATGGCATGGAAATACAGGGGGAACAGGCCCCAGCACAGGAAGGCGAGGGAGGCGTACAACATGCCTGGATTCATGATGGTCTTCGCTGGAGAGTAGACAGTCTGTCATTATGGCTGAAAACATCTGGGGCTGCCCGGCGCCGCTGACGAGGCGTAGAATGGCAACAAATTAATGGCCGCAAGCCCGCGCAGCAAGGCGGAGCGGCACAAAACCACGACTTTGGGGCAGCTGCAGAACCATGCAAAAATACTCTTGCTATTTGCTAATACCTATCATATTGTGCGATGCAACAAAACAAAAACGGGTGCAATCTTGACGTCGGAACACAAAAAAAGCAGCCTGGTCGGCTTGACACTGGCTGCCGTCGGCATCGTTTACGGCGATATTGGCACCAGTCCGCTGTATACCCTGAAGACGGTCTTCGACCCTGCCCACGGCCTGGCGGTCACGCATAACAACCTGCTTGGCATCGTCTCGCTGATCTTCTGGGGCCTGACCCTGATCGTCTCGCTCAAGTACGTGACCCTGGTGCTGCGTGCCGACAACCGCGGCGAGGGCGGCATCATGGCCCTGATGGCACTGGTGCTGTCATCCGTCAGCAAGTCGTCGCGCTGGCATGTGCCGCTGATGGTGATCGGTGTCTTTGGCGCCACCCTGTTCTATGGCGACAGCGTGATCACGCCCGCCATTTCCGTGCTGTCGGCCATCGAAGGCCTGGAAGTGGCCACGCCCGCCTTCAGCCCGTATGTGGTGTGGCTGACGATCGCCGTCCTGGTGGCGCTGTATTCGGTGCAGTCGCATGGTACGGCTGGCATCGGCCGCTTCTTCGCGCCCATCATGCTGATATGGTTTGTCGCGCTCGCCTGCATGGGCGTGGTCAATATCATCAAGTCGCCAGCCATCCTGGCCGCCGTCAATCCCCTGCACGCGGTGGCTTTCCTGCTGGACAATGGCCGCATCGCCTTCCTGTCGCTGGGCGCCGTAGTGCTGGCACTGACGGGCGCCGAGGCGCTGTACGCCGACATGGGCCACTTCGGCAAGAAGCCGATCCGCATGGCCTGGTTCCTGATCGCCTTTCCTGCGCTGGCGCTGAACTACCTGGGCCAGGGCGGGCTGCTGCTGGCGCACCCGGAAGCCATTTCCAATCCGTTCTACCAGCAGCTGGGCGCCTGGAGCGTGTACCCGCTGGTGATTTTGTCGACCATGGCCACCGTGATCGCCTCGCAGGCAACCATTTCCGGCACCTTCTCGATGACCAAGCAAGCCATCGCGCTGGGCTTTTTGCCGCGCATGCGCGTGCGCCACACGTCGGAAAGCGAAATCGGCCAGATCTACATCCCCGCCGTCAACTGGCTGCAGCTGGCCGTCGTGCTGATGGCCGTGGTCGGTTTCGGTTCGTCTGAAAAGCTGGCCGCTGCCTACGGCATCGCCGTCACGGCCACCATGCTGGCGACCACGATCCTGACCTTCTTCGTCATCCGCTACCGCTGGAAGATGAATTTGCTGCTGTGCTGGGCTGCCACGGGCTTCTTCCTGATCATCGATGTGAACTTGTTCGCAGCCAGCTCCCTGAAGCTGTTCCACGGCGGCTGGTTCCCGCTGCTGCTGGGCGCCATCCTGTTCACCATCATGCTGACCTGGAAACGGGGCCGCCAGCTGGTGTTCCAGAACCTGGAAAAACACGCGATCCCGCTCAACGAATTCCTTTCGTCGCTATTCATTGCGCCGCCGCTGCGCGTGCCCGGCACGGCCATCTTCCTGCGCGGCGAGACGGATGGCGTGCCGCATGCGCTGTTGCATAACTTGCTGCACAACAAGGTGCTGCATGAGCGTGTCATTTTCCTCACCGTCTTCATGCATGAAGAGCCGTGGGTGGCGCCGTCCGAGCAGGTGCGCGTGGTGGACCTGGGCCACCAGTGTTTCCAGGTGAACGTGCATTACGGCTTCAAGGATGAACCGGACATTCCGGAGGCCCTGGCCCGCTGCGCGGATCAGGGGCTCGATTTCGAAATGATGGAAACGTCGTTCTTCATCGCGCGCCAGACCATCATCTCGACGCCGGGTGCCGGCATGATGCCGTGGCGCGAGCACCTGTTCGTCACCATGTCGCGCAATGCACGCACGGCGGCCGATTACTATCAGATCCCGAGCAACCGGGTGATCGAACTGGGCACGCAAGTGGAAATCTGAACAATGTGATAATTGTGTCAATGTTGCATTGGCGCATAAATTTAAGGGCTTGCTTACGTCTGCTTACAAATAGGGCGGGCGACTCCTGTTAAACTGCAGCCCGTACCGGTCCACACCGTACGGGCCTCAGTCACACACCAATTTTTAAAGGGAAACGATGAAATCGGTATTTCAATTGATCGCCACGCTCGCTTGCGCCGTGGCCCTGACCGCCTGCGGTGCTGCTGCCAACACCGAGAAGCCAGTCGTGCTCGACCCGAATACGCAAGTGAAAGAACTGGTCATTACCAATCCGGTGGTCGGCACCGGCACGGCAGCGGCAGCTGGCGATACCCTGACCGTGCTTTACACGGGCTGGCTGTATGACGCAAGCAAGCCGGACAACAAGGGCGCGCAGTTCGATGCGACCCAGGCGGGCACCGGATTTACCTTCCCTCTGGGTATCGGCCGGGTCATCCTGGGCTGGGACCGCGGCCTTGTCGGCATGCAGGTCGGTGGCACGCGCGTGCTGGCTATTCCGTATGACCTGGGCTATGGCAAGGTGGGTAGCCTGCCGAAGATTCCTGGCTACGCCGGCTTGCTGTTTGAAATTAAGCTTGTCGCCGTGACAAAAAAATAAGCACGTGCAGGGCGCATGGACAAAGGGCGATTCCACGGAATCGCCCTTTTTTGCTTAGGCGGCCCGTTTACGCCTCAGGCGGGGCTAGTTCCTGGAAGTAATACGTAGCGCCGCCCAGATCGGCTGGTGCATCATATTGCAGCACCTGCGTGCGGCGCAGCGCCACGGGGACGCTGAAGGCGGGACCGTCGTAGACGAAGGTGTGAAATTCGCCGTTCTCGCCGCAGGCGTCGACGCCAGGCGGCAGGTCGGCGAGGAAAGACGCGTCGAACTCGCGCCCACAAAATTCGCGTGGCAGATGCCGGCCATTGATGCAGACGACGATGGCCTTGAAGCCGGCGGCGAGAAATTCGTCGACCAGCGCGCGCCGTGCTTCGCCCCACAAGGGCAGGTGTGCCTTCAGGCCGGCCGCGGCACAGACTTTTTCTTCCCATTCGCGGTGCGGCTGCAGGTCGATGTCGCCAAACAGGGCGTGGTCTATGCCCTCGTCCTTCGCCGCGCGCAGCATGGCGATGAATTTCTCCTCGTAGCTGGCCCAGCTGGCGTGATAGCGCTGCAGGCGCGCCCCCAGGCTGGCCGCCTGCGCTTCGAGCAGCTCCGGCGGCACGCCGTGCGAGCGCGATTTGCGGCCATCTTCATCCATGGCCGTGATCAGCAGCGGCACGCGCATGCCGGCGTTGCGGGCGCGCCACAGGGCCAGGCAGGAATCCTTGCCGCCGCTCCAGGAAATGAGGGCCGTCGTCATGCTGCCGCTCCCGGCTGTGCCGCGCGCAGCATGTCGATGTGCTGTATGCCATCTTCGTCGTAGGGGGCGCTGACGATAACAAAACCGAACGACTGGTAGAAGCGCTCCAGGTACTGCTGCGCACCGATGCGAATGGCGTGGCCAGGGTGCTGGCGTTCGGCGCGCGAGATGCCCTCAAGCAGCAGCTGCTTGCCGGCGCCCGTGGTGCGCGCTTCGGGCGCCGTCAGCACGCGGCCCAGCGACATTTCCACGTATTTGGCGCCAGGCGCCAGTACGCGCAGATACGCGGCCAGCCGGCGCTGGCCATTGACCGTTTGCCAGCCCAGCAAGTGCATGGCTTGCTGGTCATGGCCATCGAGGTCCGGGTAAATACATTGTTGTTCGATGACGAACACGCGCTGGCGCAAGGCCAGCACCTGGTACAAATCGTGGGGGCCGAGTTCGTCGAACGTGTTCCATTGCCAGCTGATCATGGGTCATCCTTGATTGAGAGTGGCCATGATTTTACCGGCTTCACGCGGCCGGCGCGGGATAGCGCTGCGCATACCACTGCTTCAGGTGCTCGATGCAGCGCGTCACGCGGGGCGCCACCAGCTGGCGCGACGGGTAGATGGCAAACAGTGCCAGGCTGGGGCGCTCGACGTCGGGGAACAGCTCGACCAGGGCGCCGCTGGCCAGCTCCTCGCGGCAGATAAAGGTGGGCAGGATGCCGATGCCCAGGCCGCGCAGGATCAGGCTGCGCATGAACAGCGTGTTGTTGGTGCGTACCCAGTTCGGCACTTCGATATCGCTGTGCGGCCCCGCATGGCGCAGCGGCCAGCGGCTGCCGAACAGGGCGTGGCTGTAGATGAAGCAGCGCTGGCGCGTCAGGTCCGTGGGTTCCAGCAGGGGGCCGTGGCGTGCCAGGTAGGCGGGCGCGCAGCAGATGTGCAGGCGGTAATCGTGGATATGGCGCGCCACATAGCTCGAATCGGTGAGCGCCGTGGTCACGCGAAAGCCCAGGTCGTAGTTGGCGGCCGCCAGGTCCACGTATTCGTCCTTCAGGTCCACGTCCAGGCGCAAGGCAGGCCACTCGGCCATGAAATCGGCCAGCCCCTCGGCCAGTTCGCCCACGCCCAGAGATAATGGCGCATTGATGCGCAAGCGGCCCGTCACGTGCGCCGTGGAGTGGGCCACCATGTCCTCGGCCTGCGCCAGTTCGTCGAGCAGCTTGCGGCAGTGCTCAAGGAAGGCGGCGCCCGTTTCCGTCAGGGCCAGCTGGCGCGTGGTGCGCGTCATCAGGCGCCCGCCCAGTTCCTGCTCCAGCTGGCCGATGCGCCGGCTCACATACGAGGCCGACAGATCCAGTTCGTCGGCCGCGCGGCGAAAGCTGCCCAGCTCGGCCACGCGGCGAAACAGTTGCATCGCCTGTAATTTATCCATGTTATTCCTATTCGGCGTTTCTATTCAGTCGTATTGCGCATCAGTGCTATGCATTATTCATCATTTTTTTGTATTTTGATTCGGAATATGCTGGTGACCTCTCTACAGAAAGGCCACACCATGAAAAAATTACTGATCAGCAGTCTGTTGCTGGCGACCTTTTCCACTGCCCAGGCGGCCGAGGTGCTCGTCGTGCTGTCGGACGCGAATCACCTTGAGCTGCGCGATGGCAAGGTCTTTTCGACGGGCTTTTACCTGAATGAACTGATGCAGCCCGTGAAAAAGCTGCTCGATGCGGGCCACACGGTGACGTTCGCCACGCCGCAGGGCCAGGCGCCGACCCTGGACGCCAGCTCGGATACGGCCGCCTACTTTGGCGGCGACACGGCCGCCCACGCGGCGCACAAGACCTTGCTGGACCAGCTGGCGCTGACCGTGCCGGGCCGCTCGCCCGTGATCAGCCTGAAACGGGTGGCGCAGATCGGCTATGGCCACTACGCAGCCGTGCTGGTGCCGGGCGGCCACGCGCCCATGCAGGATCTGTTGAAGGATGCCAGTCTGGGCGCCTTGCTGCGCCAGTTCCACGCGGACGGCAAGCCGACGGCGCTGCTGTGCCACGGTCCCATCGCCTTGCTGTCGGCCTTGCCGCAGGCGGCGGTATTTGCGGCCGCGCTGGAAGCGGGCCGGACGCCGCCCACGCCGGCGGACTGGATTTACAGCGGCTACCGCATGACGGTGATCAGCAACCAGGAAGAGGCGGCGGCGCAGGGCGCGCTCGGCGGCGGGACGATGAAGTTCTATCCGCAGTCGGGCTTGCAAGCGGCGGGCGCGCGGTATGTGCAGAACCAGGCGCCGTGGACCAGCAACGTGGTGGCCGACCGCGAATTGATCACGGGACAGAATCCGGCCTCGGCGCCAGCGCTGGCAGACAAGCTGCTGCAGGCGCTGCGCTAAGGCGAAAATCCCCGGCGGCGCCTGGGGGCGCGGCCGGGGATGTGCAGGGCGTGTTGCCTCTATTACACGATCGTCAGGGTGACGTCGATGTTGCCGCGCGTGGCGTTCGAGTAAGGGCACACGATGTGGGCGGCGGCGACCAGCGCTTCGGCGGCGGCGCGTTCCATGCCTGGCAGTGAAATTTTCAGTTCCACTTCGATGCCGAAGCCCGTGTCGATGGCGCCGATGCCGACGTTGCCTTCGATGGACAGGTCTGCCGGCAGGGCGATCTTGTCACGGCCGCCGACGAATTTCATTGCGCCGATGAAGCAGGCCGAGTAGCCAGCGGCGAACAGTTGTTCCGGATTGGTGCCCACGGCGCCATTGCCGCCCAGTTCTTTTGGCGTGGTCAGCTTGACGTCCAGCACATTGTCGGACGACACGGCACGGCCTTCGCGGCCTCCGGTGGCGGTAGCTTGTGCGCGGTACAGGACTTGTTTGATCGACATGATGGTTTCCTTTAGATAGATAAATAGGTGACTACTAAATAGTGTACTACTTGTTTCGTGGGCTGCTGCCCCAGGATGCCCGTCTGAAGAAGCGATTTACGGCGTCCATGCATGCAATATATATCGTGCACTATTTAATTGCAAGCGATTTTATTTTCGGGCGACGCCCATTTGTGCTTTATTTTCTTGCCTTTGTCGCCAGTATTGCCCTTCCATCGCATAATGGCCACCGTCCCCGGGGGCTATGGTTATGCTTGGCCCACTTCTATACCAAGGAAAAATCATGACCAGCCTCTTTTTTATTTTCCGCCTCACCCTGGCCACGATGCTCACCTACATCATCGCCACCTCCCTCCTGGTCGAGACCTTTCTGCGCCACATTTTCGGACACACGGAAAGCTTCTTTGTCATCGTCGGCGCGTTGCTGGCCAGCGCCGTCATCACGAATGCGTTTTCGCACGTGCGCCGCGTGCGCCTGATCGCCGACGCCGTCAACCCCGGCACCCTGTCGAGCCGCCAGCGGCGCCAGATCGAGATCCCGTTTGAGGCGGGCGAGGTGTTCGACATGATCGACGCGGCCATCCGCGAACTGCCGGGCAGCGAAGTGGTCGAAAGCGCGCGGGACAGCCTGCAGGTGCAGGCTCGCGTGCGCCGGGCGGCGCCTTACATGCACACGGGTTTGCCCCGCATGCGCCTGCTGGGATTCCTGGAGCCGCGGCCGAACCAGATCCTCGCCACCGTCACGCCGAATGGCGAGGCGGGCAGCGTGACCCTGATCTGCGAGCCGGCGCGCAATGCCTGGACCGACTGGTTCCTCGTCGACCATGGCAGCAACCTGGAAAACGCGGAAGCGGTGACGCGGGCGATGACGCGCCGGGTGGCGCAGCGTCGGCGCGGCGAGCAGGCCGAGGCGCGCCAGACGGTGACGGAAAAGGAGCTCACGGTGGCCAAACTGAGCCTGCTGCATGCGCAGGTCGAGCCGCACTTCCTGTACAACACCCTGGCCAGCGCGCAGCTGCTCACGCGCAGCGATCCCGTGCGCGCCGACGAGATGCTGGGTAACCTGATTTTGTATTTGCGCCACTCGCTGCCGCGCACGGAGCAAGCCATGTCGACCCTGGGCACGGAACTGGAACGGGCGCGCGCCTACCTCGATATTTTGAAAATCCGCATGGGCGCGCGCCTGAACCTGCAGATCGAGGTACCGCAATACCTGCGCCAGACGGAGCTGCCGCCGATGATGCTGCAAACCCTGGTGGAAAACGCCATCAAGCATGGCCTGGAGCCGAAAAGCGGCGGCGGCACCATCTGGATCATGGCACGCAGCGGCAACGGCACGGTGATCGTCACGGTGGCCGACGATGGCAAGGGTTTCAGCGACGACGGCGCCGGCACGGGCATCGGTTTGCGCAATGTGCGCGAACGCCTGCGCCTGACTTATGGTGCGGCCGCGTCGTTTTCCATCCTCGCCAATTTCCCCGATGGCGTGACGGCCACTATCACGGTGCCCGACAGCACGGCGCAAGGAGTCTCCTATGCATAAGCCTGAGATGACTTGCGTCATCGCCGAAGACGAAACCCTGTTGCGCGAGGCGCTCGTGGCCCTGCTGGCCGAAGAGTGGCCGGCACTGCGTATCGTCGCCGCCTGCGACGACGGCGGCACGGCGCTCGACGCCATCGCCACCCTGCGACCCGACGTCGCCTTCCTCGATATCCGCATGCCTGGCCTGACGGGGCTGGAAGTGGCAGCCGGCGCGCTCGATGCGAGTCCCACCACGCAGGTGGTGTTCGTCACCGCCTACGACCAGTACGCGATCGATGCCTTCGATAACGGCGCCGTCGATTATCTATTAAAACCCATAGCCCGCGAGCGCCTGCAAGCGACCTTGCAGCGCGTGCAGGCACGGGCCGGCAAGACCCAGGTGGATGACGGTGCGCTGGCCGGCTTGCTGCAGCAATTGAGCAGCGCCTTGCCGGCGGCCGCCAAGTCGCCGCCGCTGGTGTGGCTGACGGCTAGCAGCGGCAAGGATACGCGGCTGATCATGGTGGAAGACATCGTTTATTTTCAGTCCGACACCAAGTACACGGCCGTCATGACGGCGGACGGCGAGGCGCTGCTGCGCAAGCCGATCCGTGAACTGCTCGACGTGCTTGACCCGGCCATTTTCAAGCAGATCCACCGCTCCACCATCGTCAACATGAAGATGGTGGCATCCGTCACGCGCGACGAGGTGGGACGCGGCGCCTTGCGTCTGAAAACGCGGCCGGAAACCCTGGCCGTGAGCCAGCCGTTCATGGCATTGTTCCGCAATATGTAGCCGCTATTGCGCCGTTTTCAAAACCGTAGCGCACGGTTTTTCATACTTTCTTCGCCCATCGTTTATTATCATATTTATATTTAATTATGATAATATTAACGTGGCGGCATGCCGTCAGATGTGATTGGCACATCTACCTGATGCGCCTTTATGGCGCTTTGCAAAAATATGAGGAAACCATGAAAAAGAAGCTGTTGTGCGCCATGCTACTTGTCGCTGGAATATCTGCTGCCCATGCGCAGCCGACGACGTGGGAGTTTACCTATCAAGGCTTTGTCGACGCGGCCACTGGCGTATTCGATTCCGATGCGACTTTCCACGGTAGCTTTAGCGGGGAGGACAGAAATGCGGACAGCGTGATTACAGTTGATGAGCTGAGCTATTTCCTCACCCAGGGTCACCTGTTTTGGCCTATCCGGAGAGGCGATTATGGATGCAATACTTCCTCCCACTACCGGTGTGAAGTCAGCAATTTCAGTTATACGCTGGATGGTAAACTGAACTATGCAACCAAGACTGGTAGCTATGATGGTCCGCACTCCTCGTATAGCCAGGCCGTTATCGGCAGTTACTTCCTCAGCGGTGGGAGTAGGCCGGGAACACGATGGGAAAATCGTTATGACTGGTCCGACCAGACGACCTTTACGATTTCCCCGGCACCCGTTCCTGAGCCAACGGTCGCGTTGATGCTGCCCGCCGGCCTAGCACTCATGTGCCTTGCACGGGTACGCCGCCGTAAGACTTCTGCTGAAGCAGGGCTTGCCGGTTTGAGCGTCGCCTCTATTCAGCCGTCTCGAAACCTTCGAGGACGTTCACCACATTGATGCCGATTTCCTTGACCGCATAGCCGCCTTCGAGGATGAAGGCGGTGGGCAAATTCAAATGCGCGAGGCGCTCGCCCACGCGCAGGTAGTCGCCGCTTTGCAGGGAGAAGTGCGACAGCGGGTCGCCGGCGAAAGTATCCACACCGAGCGAGACCACCAGCGCGTCGGGCGCGTACATATTGATGCGCAGGCAGGCCGTTTCCAGCGCGGCGAACCAGCTGGCTGTGGACGTGCCGGCCGGCAGCGGCAGGTTGACGTTGTAGCCGAGCCCCGCACCGCTGCCCGTTTCATCGGCGTGGCCGAGGTAAAACGGATATTCGCTGCGCGGGTCGGCGTGCAGGGAGGCGAACAGCACGTCGTCGCGCGCATAGAAAATGCTTTGCGTGCCGTTGCCGTGGTGGTAATCGATATCGAGGATGGCGACCTTGCGGGCGCCGTCGTCGAGCAAATGCTGCGCGGCCAGGGCAGCGTTGTTCAGAAAACAGTAGCCGCCAAAGAAATCGCTGCCCGCGTGGTGGCCGGGCGGGCGCGTCAGGGCAAACGTGGCCCGCTCTCCCAGGCGCAGCGCGTGGGCCGCGTTGACGGCGCAGTCGGCGCCCGTCTTGGCCGCCGTCCACGTGCCGGCCGTCAGCGGCGTGCCATTGTCCATCGAATACAGGCCCAGCTTGGCCGTGAAGTCGTCCGGTTCGATGTCGCTGCGCAAGGTGCGCACGGGCCACACGGATGGCAGTGCGTCCTTGCCCGCATTGGCGGGGTCGAGCGCCAGCCAGTCTTGCCAGGCGTGGCGCAAAAAATGCAGGTAGCGCGGCGTGTGGATGCGTTCGAGCGACGTCAGCGGCACGCCGTGCGGCGTGACGATGCGGCCCAGGTTGCGCCGTCCCAGTTCGGCCACCACCATGTCGGCCCGCTCGGGTGTCTCGAAGCAGGGCACCATGGTGCCGCGAAACATCTCGAAGCGGCCCCGGTGCTGGCTGTGCAATTCATTGTAGAAGGTCAGCATGGGGCGCCAGGCAGAAAGTCAGGCAGGATCAGGTGTGCGAACACAGGGTACTGGCGCGGTAGGCGGCGACGAAATCGTCGAAGCTGCCGGCGGGCGCCGCTTCCATGGCGCGCTGCTCGGCCAGCGAGCTGGCGGCCATTTCATCGAAATACGCGCTTTGTTCCTTTGTTGCCGGATGCGCGCGGAAGTAGGCGGCGTGGCGTTCGCTCTGGCGCAGGCCAAAGGCGGCAAAAGAGCCGCCGTTGGCGCGCAGCTCGGCCAATACCTTTGCCGATGGCGTCATGTCCGGGTCGGCCAGCTTGGCCGCCTGTACCGCCAGGCTGTCCGCATGCGACGTGCCGCCTTGGCGCGCCGCGTTGCGAGAGTCGAGCAAGGCCGCCACGGGGGCGATACGGGCCAGCAATTGCTCGCCCCACGCCTGCAGGGTGATTTCCTCGCCGTCGCGGCGCAGGGTCAAGCCCGGCTTGCGCCCTTCCTTGACGGTGCGGGCAAAATTGTTCGTGTAGCAGGCGCTTTGCTCGGCCGAGATGGGGCCGCTGTCGTCGAGCGCGCAGAACAGCAAAAACGCATCGAGGAAACGGCCCGTTTCCAGGCTGATGCCGACCGGTTCGAACGGGTCGACATCCATGCAGCGCACTTCGATGTACTGCACGCCGCGCAGGCACAGGGCCTGGATCGGGCGTTCGCCCGTGCGGATCACGCGCTTGGGGCGGATGGTCGAATAGTATTCATTTTCGATCTGCAGCACGTTGGTGGACAGCTGGATCCATTCGCCATCCTTTTTGGTGCCCAGCGCCGCATACGGCGGATACGGGTCGTTGACGGCGTGCGTGAGCGCGTTGACGTAGTCTTCCAGGCTGTTTTCGTGCGGGCGCAGGCCGGACTGGGCATCGTTCTGGTAACCGAGGTCGCTCATGCGCAAGCTGGTAGCGTACGGCAGGAACAGCGTGTCGTCGGACAAGGTATCGAGCTTGTGCGCGCGGCCGCGCAGGAAACCGGCGGACAGGGCCGGCGAAGCGCCGAACAGGTACATCAGCAGCCAGCTGTAACGGCGGAAATTGCGGATCGTCGCCAGGTAGCTTTCCGACTGCACGTCCTTCGGTGTCGCGGCCGCGTGGTGCGGGCTGGCGCTGGTGTCCGGATGGCTGGCCAGCACTTGCCACAACTGCTCGTCGAGCGAGTAGTTGTAGTGGATGCCGGCGATGCATTGCATGGCTTTGCCGTAACGCAAGGCCAGGCCGCGCCGGTAGACGTGCTTGAGCATGCCCATGTTCGACGTCCCGTAGTTGGCGATCGCGATGTCCGCTTCGGGCGGCAGCTGGCAGGGCATTGACTGGCTCCACAGCAATTCGTCGCCGAGGCGGCTGTAGGCGTGGCGGTGCACGGTATCGAGCTTGTCCAGCGTGACGGCGATGTCGCTTTCAGCCGGCGTGATGAATTCGAGCAGCGCTTCGGCGTAGTCGGTGGTGATTTCAGGGTGCGTCAGCGCCGAGCCCAGGGCGATGGGGTGGGGCGTGGAAGCCAGATGGCCGGCATGGTCGACGCGCAGGGTTTCACGCTCGATGCCGCGCAAGCCGCCCAGCAGCGCGCGGTTGGCATCTTCGGTCAGCAATGCCAGGCGGCGAGTCAACAGGTTGGGCAATTTGAGCTTCCTTTCTTGTGCAGCATATAAATAATTTGTGCTGAGATTAACCGAATTTTGGCAAATGCGTCGGCGCCGGCCCAAAAAACGCCGCGTCGCCAGCGTCCGCCCCGGGGAACGGGGACGGCGCTTCGGTCAGGAATTCGCTTGATATTTTAACAAACTGCGGGGGGATCTGGCGCGCGCCGGGTCAAGCTTTGCGCAGCTTGTCGTGCTTAGCCGAGGCGGGCGCCGCTGACTCTTTCGATGCCGGCCAGGTCGCGCCAGCTTTGCACTTTGTTGTAGCCGGCGGCGGCCAGCAGCTCGCGCACCTGGGCCGCCTGGTCATAGCCGTGCTCCATCAGCAGCCAGGCGCCTGACGCCAGGTGGCGCGCGGCGCCGGAGACGATGATGCGCAGGGCCGACAGGCCGTCCGCATGGTCGGTCAGCGCGCCCGTCGGTTCAAAGCGCAAATCGCCTTCGGCCAGGTGGCGGTCGCCGCTGGCGATGTAGGGGGGATTGGAGACGATCAGGTCAAACTTTTCCGTGCCCAGCGCTTCGAACCAGTCGCTGGCCATGAAGGTGATGTTGACGCCGTTGGCGCTGGCGTTGCGGCGCGCCACGGCCAGCGCCGTGCTGCTGACATCCAGAGCCGTGACCACGGCGTCGGGCCGCGTGTATGCCAGCGCGACGGCGATGGCGCCGCTGCCCGTGCCCATGTCGAGCACGCGCCCGCCCGGTGGCAGGCGCTCGAGCGCCAGTTCCACCAGTACTTCCGTGTCGGGGCGGGGAATCAGCACGGCGTCGTTGACTTCGAACGGCAAGCCGAAAAATTCGCGCTGGCCGACGATGTAGGCGATCGGTTCGCCGCGCAGGCGGCGCGCCAGCAAGCCAGACAGACGTTCGGCTTCATCGGGCGTGAGCACACGCTCTGATTGTGTGATCAGACTCACGCGCGACAGACCCAGCGCGTGGCCCAGCAGGATGCGGTTGTCGAGCGGGTCGAGCAGCGGGCGGATTTGCAGGGCGCCGACAGTGCTGCCGGCGGGGATCAGTGTTTCTGGCATAAATAGATGGTTATTGTTTGCGGCGTAGCAGAGTCCACAGCAAGGTGAGGGCGAAAATGGCGAACCAGGCGAACGCCCATTGCGGGATCGACAGGCCGAAGAACGGCTCGCCAGCGTTTTCGCAGGCGCCATACGATTCAAACATGAAGGGCATGACTTGCGCCGTGAAAATCTTGTTCAGCGCCGTTTCCACAGGGTCGATGCCGCACGAGAAGCCGGGATGGGCCAGCACGTACAAATGCTTGGCGCCCACGCCCAGGCCGCCCAGGGCCGCCAGAACGCCGATGCCGGCGCCGATTTTCTGCCGGTTGGCCGCGGCGCCTGCCAGGCAGGCGATGCCGATGGCAAGGAACAGGTAGCGCTGGATGACGCACAGCGGGCACGGTGCCATGTTCATGGCATGCTGCAAATACATGGCCACGCCCAGCATCAGGAAACACAGGGCAGAGATCAACAGGAGGACGGTGCGTGAATTTTTCATGGGCGACACGGTGAGGTGGATGGAAGCGAGCTAGGCATTCTCGCACAAGGGCCGATTTTTATTGCTTAGCCGCTACTTAAAGCTGTCGGCTTACGCGCTGCGCGCTAAGCCGACCTACAACTGGCTGGGCGCTTTGAAAAGTGTTCAGGGCAAGGCGCATCGCCGCAGCTTCGTAGGTCGGCTTAGCGCAGCGTAAGCCGACACAACGGCGCCAGCGTTTAATCGCCCAGCGCTGCCAACAGCTCGGCCTGGTGCTCAGCCGCCAAAGCATTCGTCAGTTCCGTCAAATCCCCATCCATGATGAAATCGAGCTTGTACAAGGTCAAATTGATGCGGTGGTCCGTCAGGCGGCCTTGCGGGAAATTATAAGTGCGGATGCGCTCGCTGCGGTCGCCCGAACCGATCAGGCTCTTGCGGGTGGCCGCTTCCTTCGACTGCTGTTCGCGCAATTGCACGTCCTTGATGCGCGCGGCCAGTACTTTCATCGCTTGCGCCTTGTTCTTGTGCTGGCTGCGGTCATCCTGGCATTCGACCACGATGCCGGTGGGCAAGTGGGTGATGCGCACGGCGGAATCCGTCTTGTTGATGTGCTGTCCGCCCGCGCCCGAGGCGCGGTAGGTATCGATGCGCAGGTCGGCCGGGTTGATGTTGACGTCTTCCACTTCGTCCGCTTCCGGCATCACGGCCACCGTGCAGGCGGACGTGTGGATGCGGCCCTGGGTTTCCGTGGCCGGCACGCGCTGCACGCGGTGGCCGCCCGACTCGAATTTCAGCTTTGAATACGCGCCGTTGCCGACCACGCGCACGATCACTTCGCGGTAGCCGCCCAGGTCGGAGTCGGACGACGATACCAGTTCCACCTGCCAGCGGTTGCGTTCGGCAAAGCGCGAGTACATGCGTAACAAATCGCCCGCGAACAGGGCCGATTCGTCGCCGCCCGTGCCGGCGCGAATTTCCAGGAAGATATTGCGCTCGTCATTGACGTCCTTCGGCAGCAGCATGGTTTGCAATTCGCGTTCCAGGCGCGCCATGGTGGCCTTCGCCGCCTCGATCTCTTCCTGCGCGAATTCCTTCATGTCCGGGTCGCCCAGCATCTCTTGCGCTGCCGCAATATCGTTGCCCGCTTCCTGGTAGGAGCGGTACAAGGCCACCAGAGGGCCCAGTTCGGCGTGCTCGCGCGTCATCTTGCGGTAGCTGTCCATGTTCGACGTGGCGTCCGGGTGCATCAGCAGTTCGTCGAGTTCGACCAGGCGGTTCGCCAGTTGATCGAGTTTGGCCAGCATGGATGGTTTCATAGCGATTCGCGGTAAAAGAGTGTAGGGGGGGGCGGGTCCGGCACGCCCGGCAGGCGGGCAGGGGGCGACCGCGCGGGCGGCCAGCGGGGCTGCGCTAACGGCGGGGGCGGAACAATTTCGGCAGCAGGGTGACCAGCTGCTTGCGCTCGTCGCCCTGCGCATGGTGCAGCGCCTGCTGCGGACCGTGCAGGAACTTGGCCGTCAAGCCTTTCGACAGCGCTTCCAGCACGGCATCGATGTCGGCGCCCTTGGCCAGCATCTTGCGCGCCCGTTCCACTTCGATCAGGCGCAGCGCTTCGCTGTTTTCATGCAAATGCTGGATGACGGGCACCATGGCGCGGTCGTCGACCCAGCTCATGAACGATTGCACGCGCGTCTCGATGATGGCCTCGGCTTGCGCCACGGCCGCTTGCCGGCTTTCCAGGCCCGTCTGCACGACCTTGCCCAGGTCGTCGACCGTGTACAGGAAGACGTCGTTCAGGCGGCCCACTTCCGATTCGATGTCGCGCGGCACGGCCAGGTCGACCATGAACATGGGTTTGTGGCGGCGCGCCTTGATGGCGCGCTCGACCAGGCCCAGACCCAGCAGCGGCAAGGACGACGCCGTGCACGAGATGACGATGTCGAACTGGTGCAGTTGCTCCGGCAGGTCGGCCAGGCGGATGGCCTTGCCATTGAAGCGGTGCGCCAGTTCCTCGCCCCGTTCCATGGTGCGGTTGGCAATGGTGATGCTTTTCGGGTTCTGCGCGGCAAAGTGCGTGGCGCACAATTCGATCATTTCGCCGGCGCCGATGAACAGCACGTTCTGCTCGGCAATTTTATCGAAGATGCGTTGCGACAGGCGCACGGCGGCGGCCGCCATGGAAACGCTGTGGGCGCCGATTTCCGTGCTGCTGCGCACTTCCTTGGCGACGGAAAAGCTGCGCTGGAACAACTGGTGCAGATACGTGCCCAGGCCGCCCGCCTCGTCGGCCGTGCGGATGGCATCCTTGATCTGCCCCAGGATCTGCGTTTCACCCAGCACCATCGAGTCCAGCCCGGAGGCGACGCGGAAGGTGTGGCGCACGGCATCGTGCTGCGGCAGCATATATAAATGGGGGCGCAGCTCGCTGTAGTTGAGCTTGTGATAATCGGCCAGGAAATGCGCGCCCGCGTCGAGCGGGTTCGGCACATGGCTGGCCGAATATAGCTCGGTGCGGTTGCACGTCGAGAGTATGGCCGCTTCGTCGTTGTCGCGCAGGTCGATGCGCTGGAACCAGGTCCGCGCCGCCATCACCGCCTGACCCAGATGCTCAGGCGCAAACGCCAGCTGTTCGCGGAGCGACACTGGGGCGGTGGTATGGTTGAGGCCGACGGCGAGCAGTTGCATTTCAGGGCTGTTGGGAATTCTTATGCCGACATTATAACGCCTTGTGCCCGCGCTTTGAGCAGTTCGCCTGTTTTGGTCCGGATGCGTGGGCGTCACCCGCCCAGTTTTTCAAGGCGATAACCATAACTGTAGACGGGCACCAGGCGGTAGCCGTGTTCCGGTTTCAGCTGCAGCTTGTTGCGCACGCGCGAGACGTGAGTATCCATGGTGCGCGAGGGCAGGGCCGTGTCGCGCTGCCACACGGCTTCGTGGATATAGGCGCGCGACAGGGGGCGGCCCAGGTTGCGGAAAAAAAGCAGCGCCAGGGCGAATTCCTTGTGCGTCACGTCCAGCACTTCGCCATCCTTCAGCAGGCGGCCGGGGCGGGTTTCAAACGTGTAATGACCAAATTGCAAATATTCGGCGCCATTCTGGGCCGGGTAAGCCACGCGCAACAGCGCCTGGGTGCGCAAAGTCAGTTCGCTGCGCCGCAAGGGCTTGATCATGTAGTCATCGGCACCCGCCGTCATGCCGGCCACCACATCGTCCTCGCCCGAGCTGTTGGTCATAAACAACACGGGTGCCTTTGGCGCCAGTTTTTCCCGGGCGCGGCGCAAGACTTCCGCACCATCCAGGTCGCTCACATGCCAGTCGAGGATGAGCATGTCGCAACTGTCCTTGCGCAATTGCCCCAGCATTTCCTTGCCACTCTGAAACTCGTGGCAAGCGTGGCCGGCGGCGGTGAGCACCTGGCAGATCAGTTCTGCCTGGCTATGGTCGCTATCGAGTACGGCAATTCGCATAATGGGCTGGAATGTGTAACAACAAACAGACGGTCCGCTCTGCTTATCGTAATGTTAAGGAATGCTCAAGTGAAATATAACAGAGATTGCAACTGTGTCCAGTGAAATCGGCAGCTTGGACCTTTACGTTACACTTGTTCATCTACCCCTTACTGCGGAGGAACGGCAATGACAGACAATAGCAGCACGGATTGGACCCTGATACCGGCCAGTCGTGCCGAAATCGAGCAAGTGCGCGAGCGTTGCCGGCGCCTGGTGCAGCGGCGTGCCGTGATGTCGGCGGGTGCCTCGGCCATTCCCATTCCTGGCATCGACCTGATGTCGGATGTCGGACTGTTTTCCATGCTGATTAACGATATCAACCACGAATTCGGCCTGACGCCCGAACAGATCGAGCGCCTCAACCCGCAGTTCAAGATGATGGCCTACCGCGCGGCGGTGGGCATGGGCGGCATGCTGGTAGGGAAGCTGGTGTCGCGCGAATTGATCCTCCAGCTGCTCAAGCGCAGTGGCGTCAAGATAGCCACCAAGCAGGTGGCGCGCTTCGTGCCGTTCGCCGGGCAGGCGGTGGCGGCAGCCATCGGTTACGCGGTGTTCCGCCAGATCGGCAACCATCACGTGAACGCCTGCGCCGCGGTGGCGCAGGAATTGCTCACGGTCAGGCCGGATCAGACCTAGAGCCTATCCCAGTGGGGAGCGGCATCTATTGGGACAGGCTCTATGCGTCCGGCAGTACCACGTTGACGTCGAGTACTTCCAGGTTGCCCTGGCGGTCCAGCGAAATCTTGATGTCGTCGGCATTGACCTTGGTGTACTTGGAAATGACGGCGATCAATTCCTTGTGCAGGGCGGGCAGGAAGTCCGGACCGTCGCGTCCGCTACGTTCGCGGGCGATGATGATCTGCAGGCGTTCCTTTGCCGCGGTGGCCGTCTTCGGCTTGGGGGGGAACAGGAAAGAAAGCAAGGCCATATCACTTCGCCCCAAAAATGCGCTGGAGTAATCCAGGCTTTTCATAGTTGGTAAAGCGCAACTCGACATCTTCGCCGAGGAAACGCGAGACCACGTCTTCATAGGCTTGCGCCACATCCGTCCCCTTGAAATGGATGGCAGGATTGCCCTGGTTCGAGGCGGCCAGCACTTGTTCCGATTCCGGAATGATGCCCACCAGCGGGATGCGCAGGATTTCCTGCACGTCCTGGTAGGACAGCATTTCATCCGATTCCACGCGTTTCGGCGAGTAGCGGGTAATCAGCAAATGTTCCTTGACCGGCTCGCCGCCCGTCTGCGCGCGGCGCGACTTGGCTTGCAAGATGCCGAGGATGCGGTCCGAATCGCGCACCGACGACACTTCCGGGTTGGTGACGATGATGGCTTCGTCGGCGAACGTCAGCGCCATCAGCGCGCCATGCTCGATGCCGGCTGGCGAATCGCAGATGATGAATTCGAAACCCATGTTGATCAGGTCGTTCAACACGCGTTCCACGCCTTCTTCCGACAAGGCATCTTTGTCGCGCGTCTGCGAGGCAGGCAGAATGAACAGGTTGTCGCAGTGCTTGTCCTTGATCAAGGCCTGGTTCAGGGTCGCCTCTTTGTTGATCACATTGATCAAGTCATACACGACGCGGCGCTCGCAACCCATGATCAGGTCGAGGTTGCGCAGGCCCACGTCGAAGTCGAGCACGGCTGTCTTGTGGCCGCGCATGGCCAGACCAGTGGAAAAACTGGCGCTAGAGGTCGTCTTGCCGACACCGCCCTTGCCGGACGTCACAACAATAATTCTTGCCACAAATAATCCTTTTCAGATATCTCTTGAATTGTGCAGCTTAAGAGCGGTTCACGGGAGTGACCGGATTGACAGAGTGTATATCGATTCTGTCTCCAGCCAAACGAATTTGCGCGGGTCCACGCGCCATTTCCGCAGGGAAACCATCCTCGAACGTGCGGTACACGCCGGCGATCGAGACCAGTTCCGGTTCCATGGACAGTGCGAAGATGCGCGCCTGGGCATTGCCCGAGGCGCCGGCCAGCGCGCGGCCGTACAGCGACGAATACACGTGGATGCTGCCGTCGGCGATGATTTCGGCGCCATTGTTGACGACAGCGGTGATGATCAGGTCGCAGCCGCGCGCGTAAATGCGCTGGCCGGCACGCACGGGCGTGTCGATCACCATCACTTGCGCTTCGGCGCCCGACTGGGCGGCCGCCGTGGCGGTATCCTTGGGGCCATCCTTGGGCGGGGCATCGTCGCGCGTCTTGCCGCTGTCGAGGCTCAAGCCTTGCGCCAGGATGGCGTCATGCATCTCGGCCGGCGCATTGCGCACAGCCACGGCATTCAAACGGTATTTTTTCAGCAGTGCCACGAGGGCGGCCCAGTCGATGGGTACGCTGCCGGGCGGCAAGGCGGCCACGTCCAGTACGGCCAGGTCGTCTTCGAAAAAGTCCGCCACGCCTCCCGTCATGTCACGCAAGGCGGCATCGAGTGCCTGCGTATCGGCGCTATGCATAATGGCGGAGACGGCAACGACGGTGGAAATCTTGATTTCGATAGGCTTCTGCGACGGGCTTTTGGACATAAACATTTATCAAAGTGAAACTGCGGCAGGCCAGATGTTCCGTATGGCAACAATGGGAGCAGTAAATTTCTTGCATTCTACTGCAAAAAAATCAGCATCAGGGGCCTGGCGCGTGCTATTCCGCAGGGCAACACCTACTTCATGTCAAAAAAAATGGGCGGTGCCCCGGAAAACCGGTGCGCCGCCCCGCAAGCCGCCGAGAATGCGCCCTGAAGGCGCTGTCCTGGATCAAGCCGCGCGCATCTGCCGTGCCGCCGCAACCATATTTTTTACAGCCGCTTCCGTTTCCAGCCAGCCACGCGTCTTCAAGCCGCAGTCCGGGTTGACCCGTAAATGGGCTGGTGGAATCACGGCGATGCGGTAGGCGCGCGTGGCCCAGTCCAGGTAGGCGTCCCACTGGCCGCGGCGCAGCGGCAAGCCGTCGCGGATGGCCGGCTCGTCGATCTGGATGCTGCCGATGCCGGCCGTTTCCAGGTCTGCCACCTCGTCGCGGATGGCCAGGGCCAGTTGCAGCGCCGTGGTGGCGCGCGACTGGTCGTCGCGCACGAACGAGCATTGCAAGATCGTCACCGGCCCCGTCAGCATGCCCTTCACCGGTTTATGCGTCAGGCTTTGCGCGTGCACCGTCCATTCGACGGTCATGGCGGCCGGGCGCTGCACGTCGCCGTAGATGATGGGAGGCTTGACGCAGCGCGAGCCGTACGATTGCACCCAGCCCAGGCGCGTGAAGGCGAAACCGTCCAATTGCCCGCCGAAGTATTCGATCATGTCGTTGCGTTCCGCTTCGCCATGCACGAGTACGTCCAGGCCCAGCGCTTCCTGGCGGATGGCCGTCGTTGGCGGGAAGGAGCCGATGGTCGTTGTCGGGAAGTCGGGCAGTTGCAGGCGCTGCGTCACTTGCGGACGGTGCACGCGGGGGCTGGTACGGCGGCTGGCAATGGCCAGGCGAGACATGGCCAATGCGGCCAGCGCGGCGTCATCGGGATGGCCTTCGAGCGCGCCCTTGAGGACGGCGATCTCCGACAGCTTTTCCGTGGCAAACGCCAGCCAGGTCCGGATTTCACCGTCGAGCTCCGTCTCGGCTTCCAGGCTGAACGGTACGTGCAGCAGGGAGCATGACGGCGCCAGCCACAGGTTGCCGTTGCGTTTGGCTGCCAGTGGCTGCAGCACGGCGAGGGCCGCGTCGAGGTCGGTGCGCCAGATGTTGCGCCCGTCGACGATGCCGATCGACAAGACTTTATGCGCGGGCAGCCAGTCCGTCACGCTGATCAATTCATGCGGCGCGCGGATGCCGTCGACATGCAGGCCGGCCACGGGCAGGCGGCACGTCAGGCTGAGGTTTTCTTCCAGCGGCGAGAAATACGTGGCCAGCAAGATATTCACGCCCACCTGGTTCAACTGCCAATACGTGCTTTCGAAGGCGCTGCGCCAGGCGTTGGGCAAATCCAGGCCCAGGATCGGTTCGTCGACCTGCACCCACGTCACGCCTTGCTGCTTCAGGCGGTCGAGCAGGGCGCTGTAGACGGGCAGCAACTGTTCCAGCAGGGCCAGGCGCTCGAAACCCGGTGTCTTTTCCTTGCCCAGCCAGAGGAAGGTGAGGGGGCCGATCAGGGCCGCCTTGACCTGGTGGCCGAGCGCTTGCGCCTCGGCCACTTCCGCCAGCAGGCGCTCGCAAGCCAGCGAGAAGCGGGTCTGCGGCGACAATTCGGGCACCAGGTAATGGTAATTGCTGTCAAACCACTTGGTCATTTCCAGCGCGGGATTGCCAGCGCTGTGTTCGTGGGGGGCATGGCCATGGTTGCAAGCGGCGGGTTCGGCATGATTGTCGTTGCCGCGCGCCATTGTGAAATAGCGCGACAGCGATGACTGCTCTGGCGCGAAATTGAAACGGGCCGGTTCGCAGCCCAGCAGCTGGATATGGTTGGCCATGTAGTCGTAAAAGGCGAAGTCGCCTACGGTGACGTAGTCGAGTCCGGCGCCCCTTTGTTGCGCCCAGTGGGCCGCGCGCAGTTGCTGGCCCGTGGCTTCCAGGGCGGCCTCGGATACCTCGCCACGCCAGTGGCTTTCCAGCGCCAGTTTCAGTTCACGCGCGGCACCGATATGGGGAAAGCCAAGGATGTGGGTACAAATGGTCATGATGTCATCGAGATTTAATGTGAATGCGCTAGAGTGTGCGGCAACTTGATCTATAATCAAAACGAAACATTTTGCCGAATAACATGAAAATAATTCACGTACATCCCCCAATTTCCCGATGCTAGAAATCCGCCACCTGCGCACCCTGAGTGCCTTGCGTTCGTCCGGCAGCCTGGTGCGCGCCGCGCAACTGCTCAATCTGACCCAGTCGGCCCTGTCGCACCAGATCCGTTTGCTGGAAGAGCGCTACAAGGCGCCCTTGTTCGAGCGCAAGTCGATGCCGATCGCGTTTACGGCCACGGGCAGCCGGTTGCTGGAGCTGGCCGACAAGCTGCTGCCCGAGATCGAGCTGGCCGAGCGCGAGGTGGCGCGCCTGTCGCAGGGCGACCAGGGGCAGTTGCGCGTGGCGCTCGAATGCCATACCTGCTTCGACTGGCTCATGCCGGTGATGGATGCGTTCCGCCAGCGCTGGCCGGAAGTGGAGATCGACCTGGTGTCGGGCTTTCACAGCGAACCGGCGGATTTGCTGCGCTCGGGCGAGGCGGACCTCGTGATCGGCTCGCCGTATGGCCCCGATTTCACCGTGTTTCCCCTGTTCCGCTTTGAAATGCTGGTGGTGATGGCGCAGAAGCACCGCCTGCAGGCGCAGCGCCGGCTCGTGGCGGCCGACTTTACGGGCGAGACCCTGATCACCTATCCGGTGCCGGAAGAGCGCATCGATCTGATCCGCGAAGTGCTGCGGCCGGCCGGCATCCAGTTTGAACGCCGCACGGCGGAACTGACGGTGGCCGTGCTGCAACTGGTGGCGAGCCGGCGCGGCATCGCCGCTTTGCCGAACTGGGCCATCAAGAATTACGTCGATTACGATTATGTGGTGGCGCGCCCGGTGGGCGAACAGGGCTTGTGGAGCGACCTGTATGTCTCGGTGCCGGAGCAGTTGCAAGACAAGGCGTATGTGCGCGATTTCGTCAGTGTGATACGCGAGCAGTGCGCGGCCTCGCTCGACGGTATCAAATTGTTGTCCTGATTAGCGTTGTATTGGAAACAAACCAACAGGGAACATTGATAAATATCAAGGTTTAGTAATGAACGACCGCTTACAGTTGAGCACTGTGCGGCGCAACATGGCGCCGTCTACTCTTTGGAGAGGAACGACATGTTTTCATTTTCCGAACAATGGGCACGCGCCGGCAAGGCCGTGATGGAAGCACAATTGATCAGTGCGCAAGCGTATGTCCAGGCTGCCGTCGACAGCGGTGCCAGCGTGCTGGACTTGCAGCTCGATGCGGCCCGCGCGGCGTTGGCCGCCGCTACGGTGGCGGGCAATCAGCTGCTGTCCGCGAAGGATCCGCAAGCGCTGCTGGAACTGTCGCGTACACAGTCGCAACTGGCCATCGAACGCATCGGTGCATATAACCGCCAGGCAAAGGATGTTGCTCAAGAAACCCAGGAGAAATTCGATACTGTGACAAAGGGTGAGTTTGCTGCATCGCGTCAAAAATTTGGCGAGCTGTTGCAGGTGGTAAAGCAAACGCCCGTGCCCCTGACTATTCCCTTCAATAATTTTCTAAAAACCACTTTCGGCGGCGCCGATGAAGGGTATGATAAAAATAAAAACACGCGCCCTGCTCGTCAAACGTAGGCGCGTTGCGGCCCGGCAGCGGCTATCCGCCGCGCCCGGCCTGTGGCCGCCACCGCAAGCAGGCTGTGATCGCCGCCGCCTGCGGTGCGGCGCTGGAACTGCGGCGCATGCCGCGCTAGAATGAAACACAGCTTGCTGTGTCTTCCCGGATTCATTGGATTGTATTAGCACCTTGACCTTGGCCCTCGTGGCCTGCATATCGGAGAAATAAATGGATGATGTCGTAATCGTGGCCGCCGGCCGTACCGCAGTCGGCAAATTCGGTGGCAGTCTGGCCAAGATTCCCGCGTCCGAACTGGGCGCACATGTAATCAAGGGCTTGCTGGCACAAACCGGCATCGACCCGAACCTGATCGGCGAAGCGATCCTGGGCCAGGTACTGACGGCCGCCGTCGGCCAGAACGCCGCGCGACAGGCCGTCATCAAGGCTGGCCTGCCCAGCTCCATCCCGGCATTCACCATCAACAAGGTATGCGGCAGCGGCCTGAAGGCCACGCACCTGGCGGCGCAAGCGATCAAATGTGGTGACGCCAACATCATCATCGCCGGCGGCCAGGAAAACATGAGTGCGTCGCCGCACGCCATGAACGGCTCGCGCGACGGTTTCCGCATGGGCGACTTCAAGATGGTCGACACCATGATCGTCGACGGCCTGTGGGACGTGTACAACCAGTACCACATGGGCATCACGGCGGAAAACGTCGCCAAGAAATACGAAGTGACGCGCGCCGAGCAGGATGAATTCGCGCTGCAGTCGCAACTGAAGGCGGAAGCGGCGCAAAAAGCGGGCAAGTTCAAGGATGAAATCCTGCCGCTGGAAATCGCCAACAAAAAAGGCACTGTCGTCTTCGATAGCGATGAATACATCAAGCCCGGCTCGACCCTGGAATCGCTGACCGGCCTGCGCCCCGCGTTCGCCAAGGACGGCACTGTCACCGCCGGCAATGCTTCCGGCCTGAACGATGGCGCCGCCGCCGTCATCATGATGTCGGCCTCGCAAGCGAAAGAACTGGGCTTGAAGCCGCTGGCACGCATCAAGGCCTACGCTTCGTCGGGCCTGGACCCGGCCGTCATGGGCATGGGCCCCGTCTCCGCTTCGCGCTTGTGCCTGAAAAAAGCCGGCTGGACGCATGAAGAGCTGGACTTGATGGAAATCAATGAAGCGTTTGCCGCGCAAGCGATTGCCGTCAACAAGGAAATGGGCTGGGATACCAGCAAGATCAATGTGAACGGCGGCGCGATTGCCATCGGCCACCCGATCGGCGCCTCCGGCGCGCGCATCCTGGTCACCCTGATCCACGAAATGATACGCCGCGACGCCAAGAAAGGCCTGGCCGCGTTGTGCATCGGCGGCGGCATGGGCGTTGCTCTGGCGATCGAGCGCGACTAATGGTGGACATCGAACCTAAGCTACTGCGCGTCGCGATTTGTGGCCTGCGATGCTCACCGTGCTAGAGCACGGTTGCGCTTCTTAGCCACAACTCGCTGCCGCTCGCTACGGTTAGATTCGATGTAATCCGCCGTTGGATTGGATCGGCGGGACAGGATAGCTTTAATTAAATAATTAACTTTTTAGCAACAGAACGACACTGAGGGGATGAAAATGGCAAGAGTTGCATTGGTAACTGGTGGCATGGGTGGTCTGGGAGAAGCGGTCTGTTTCAAGCTGGCGGCGCTCGGCTATCGCGTGGTCACAACCTATTCTCCAGGCAATCCGAAGGTCGCGGAATGGCTGGCAACAACCAAGGACATGGGCTATGACTTCAAGGCGTATCCGTGCGATGTGGCCGACTACGACTCGGCGGCCGCCTGCGTGGCTGCCGTGGAAAAGGACATCGGTCCTGTCGACGTGCTGGTGAATAACGCCGGCATCACGCGCGACATGACGTTCAAGAAGATGGACAAGCCGAACTGGGATGCCGTGATGGGCACCAACCTCGATTCCGTCTTCAACATGACCAAGCCCGTTTGCGACGGCATGGTGGAACGCGGCTGGGGCCGCATCATCAACATCTCGTCCGTGAATGGCCAGAAGGGCGCCTTCGGCCAGACCAACTATTCGGCCGCGAAAGCCGGCATGCATGGTTTCACCAAGTCGCTGGCGCTGGAAGTGGCGCGCAAGAACGTTACCGTCAACACCATTTCGCCAGGCTACATCGGCACCAAGATGGTCATGGCGATTCCACAGGAAGTGCTCGACAGCAAAATCATCCCGCAAATTCCGATGGCGCGCCTGGGCAAGCCGGAAGAAGTGGCCGGTCTGGTCGCTTATCTGGCCTCCGATGAGGCAGCGTTCGTCACGGGCGCGAATATCTCGATCAACGGCGGCCAGCACATGTCGTAATCGTTGTTGAGGTAAAAAAGAGAGACAGCTGCGGCTGTCTTTTTTTTATGCTGGCGAGCAAAACGGGACAAGCGCGTGCTTTGCCTTAGAATCAGTATTTCTCCACTGCATCATCTCCATGACCCTCTTTCCAGCCTTGCGCCGTGCCAGCGTGCTTGCCTTCCTTCTCCTGGGCACTACCGCTGTCCAGGCCAGCGTCGCGTTTCACGTCAGCGTCACCACGCAGCGTACCGACCAGCCCGGCGCGAAAAAGTCGCTGCCACGGCAGGAGAAGCAGGATAGTGATGTCGTGCTGGGCCCGCATTACCTGAGCGTACGTGATGGCAAGAGCCTGTCCGTGCTCGATTTTGCCTCGCGCCGCCGCTACGTCATCGATTTGGCGGCATCTACCTACGACGCGTATTCGCTGTTCGACGTGGCGGCTTATCGGCGTATCGAGATCGGACACCGCAAGGGCATGGCCGGCGCGCTCCAGGCTGGCGGCTTGCAGGCCCACGTCACGCCGCCCCACGTCACGCCGCCCGTATATGAGGAGCAAGCGCTGTCCGTGCCGGCGGCAAGGCGGCGCAATGCACTGCAGCCCCAGGTGCAGGACGGCGCCGTGCTGTGGTCGCTCGACGAGCAGCCTCTGCTGCGTTTGGGGATAGCCGGCAGCCCCGTCAGCGGCGACGACGCCACGGCGTTCGCCCAGTACCTGCGCTATACCTGGGGCGGTCACCCGTTGTTGCTGAAGATGCTGGCCGATGGCAAGCGCATTCCCGCCGACTTCACCTTGCACTACCAGGAAGTGGGCGGCACGGTCACGCGCCATTTCCGCATCAGCGCCATGACGGCGGGTGCGCCCGCCACGTATACGCTGGCAGCTTACCGGCCACGTCCGCTGGCAGCCGACGCGCCGACGCTCGAAAGAGTGCTGACGCAGGCGGCGCGGTTGCCGCCGCTGGGATCCCAGGCCCATCCCCCGCTGCGGGCTGAAGCGGAGCGTCTGTTTGCGGAAGAGAAACCCTTTGAGGCCTTCCTGAGCATGCTGGAAGACCATTTTTCCACGGGCGCGCTGGTCGAAAAACTCACGCCCCGGCAGCAACTGGCCATGCAGGAGTGCGAGCCCATTCACGACTTGACGCGGGGGCTGCTGGCCAAGGACCCGGCGGGCATCGCGGCCGGGCTGGCCACCGTGCAGGAATTAAGAGAAAAAACGGGACTGGAGCAGCCCGTACTGGCCTTGTTCGAAGGGAACTTGCGCGCCAAGCTGGGGCAATGGCCGGAAGCGACCGCGCTGTATCTGCAAGTGCTGCAGGCAAAACCGCGGATGGCGGTCGTGTACCAGGACCTGGGCGACGCCTTGCTGGCGCAGTTCGATGCGCCGAATGCCTGGCGCAGCTGGGATGCGGGGCGGGTCATGGCGCCGTCGCTGCGGCAATTTCGTAAGGCTAACGAGCTTGAACGTAGCCTGCTGAAGGAGTACCCCGCCTTCTTTGCAGGCGGGGCGCCGGTGCAGCCGACAGTTCAGCCCAGCACCAGCCGTCCGGCCAGCAGCACGAAGACGGTGGGCAGCACGAACTTGCCGTAAGGCGAAGGTTTGCCGCGCAGGCGGTGCGCCAGGCGCGCGGCCAGCACGGCGTACATGGCATCAAACAATAGGCCCATCAGCACCAGGACAGCGCCCAGGCGCAGGTATTGCATGCCGACATGCTCGCTGCCGACGACGAATTGCGGCAGGAACATGCTGCAAAACAGCAGTGCCTTCGGATTGAGCAGATTGGTCAGGAAGCCGCGCACCAGGCTGGCGCGGGCGCCGTGCGCCGTGGCGGGGGCGCCTTCTTCCTGCGCCGTTTTTTTCGACAGGGCCGACTGTAACAGGCGCAGCGCCAGGTACAGCAGATAGGCGGCACCTGCCCATTTGACCCACTGCAAGGCTTGCGGATGTGTCACCATCAGCGCCGCCAGGCCCGCGCCGGACAGCGCCACGTGCACGGCCCGTGCACCGGCGATGCCCACTGCCGTCACCAGCGCCGTGGCCACGCCGCGCGCCGCGCCCGTCGCCAGCACCAGCGCCATGTCGGGACCTGGTAATAAAAAGGCGCCGGCCAGTGCCAGCAGGTACATCAGGAAGGTAGAATCGGACATGGCGCAGCTCGGTCACAGGCAAAAAGTAAGGGCGGGAGCAACGGCCGCTTGCCGCATGCTCGCCGGGCCCCATTATGTTCTTGTCGTGATGAAATGTGCTTGCTTTTCCTGCCCTGCATACCCTAGTATTCGGGTAGATTCCACTCCTATAAAAACAAAAAATAGATGAAAATTTCAGAAGTTAGCCTCGACGCCACCGATTTGCAGATACTCAGGCTGTTGCAGGATGAAGGACGGCTGTCGAATGCGCGCCTGGCCGAGCGCTTGAAGCTCAGTGAAACCCCCGTCTGGCGCCGCTTGCGCCGCCTGGAAGAGGAAGGCTTTATCACCGGCTACCAGGCTTTGCTCAACCGCAAGAAGTTGGGGATCGGCCTGGTCGCGTTCGTGCGCGTCGTGTTTGCCAACCATGGCGGCGAGCAACCCTCGCAGTTTGAGCAAGCCATCGCGACGATACCCGAGATATTGTCGTGCCACAATGTGGCGGGCGAAGCCGATTATTTCCTGCAAGTGGTGGCGCGCGACCTGGAAGCGTATGGCGAATTCGTCTCGACCGTGCTGCGCCGCCTGCCCGGCGTGGCGGAAATCCAGTCCAGCCTGTCGATGCGCGAAATCAAGTCGTCGAACCGCCTTCCCTTGCCGCTGGCCTGAGGCGCCGGGGGCGCACTATGGCACTATAATTGGGTCTTTGCCAGGCATCCGCTGCCTGGCTTCCAGACCTTCTGCGAGGACCGCCATGCCTGATTCCCTGTCGCCCCTGTTTCCCGTCCTGACGCCGAACCGGCACGGCATGCTGGCGGTCGATGACCTGCACACCATTTATTGGGAAGAGTGCGGCAATCCCGACGGCATTCCCGTGCTGTTCCTGCATGGCGGTCCCGGCGCGGGCCTGTCGCCGCAGCACCGCCGTTTCTTCGATCCGCAGCGCTACCGCGTAATCCTGTTCGACCAGCGCGGCGCGGGCAAGTCCACGCCGCTGGGCGAATGGCACAACAACACGACGCAACTGCTGATCGAGGATATCGAAGTGCTGCGCGCCCAGTTCGGCATCACCCAATGGCTGGTGTTTGGCGGTTCCTGGGGTTCGACCCTGGCGCTGGCGTATGGCCAGGCGCATCCCGAAGCTTGTCTCGGTTTCGTGCTGCGCGGCATTTTTCTGTGCACGCAGGCGGAGATCGACTGGTTCATCGAAGGCGTGCGCTGGTTTTATCCGGAACTGTACGCGGAATTTGCCGCGCCTATCCCGCTGGAAGAACGGGGCGACTTGCTGGCGGCCTACGTGAAACGCATCCTCAGCAGCGATCCCGCCGTGTACTGGCCGGCCGCACGCGCCTGGAGCCGCTTCGAGGGCCGCCGCGTGTACCTGATGCCGCAGCCGGAAGATGCGCCGAACGATGCGCTGGACCTGGGCGTGGGCCGGCTTGAATCGCATTACATGGCCAATCTTGGTTTCTTCGAGGAGGACCAGCTGATTCGCAACATGGGGCGCATCGCGCATTTGCCGGCCGTCATCGTTCAGGGACGCTACGACGCCATCTGCCCGCCCCTGTCAGCCTACCGCCTGCAGCAGGCATGGCCTGGCGCCCAGCTGGAGATGATACCGGACGCGGGCCATGGCGCGCTGGAGCACGGCATCGCTTCGGCGCTGGTGCGCGCCACCGAACGCTTCGTCCCGGGGCGCGGCTTCGCATGACATTTAAACATGCCGGTTGGCAAAGCTGCCAGCCGGCGTGCGCCACCTGCTACACTACGGCCTGTGCTGGCGCCAGGGTCGGGCGCCGGTGTGAACCCACGACTTTTTATCCATGAACATACAGATCGGCGACATCGGCCATATCATCCAGCTGGCGATTGCGCCGGTTTTCCTGCTGACCGGTATCGGCACCATGCTGGTGGTGCTGACCAACCGCCTGGGCCGCATCATCGACCGCACGCGCGTGCTGGAAGACCGGCTCGACATTGGTTACAACGATTTCTATATGGATGAGCTAGATACCTTGTATCAGCGTACCCATCTGATCAATTACTCGATTTCGCTCAGCACGGCGTGCGGTTTTTTCGTCTGCGTCATCATCGCCATGCTGTTTTTGGGCGACATTTTGAACCTGACCCTGGACAAATACATCGCGGCCTTCTTTGTGCTGGCCGTGATTTGCCTGATCGGCTGTTTTATCTATTTACTGCGCGAAATTTACCTGGCCGCCAGGGCCCAGCGCATCCGGCGCCATATCCGTCCGCCCCGTTAAGCGGCCGCGCCGGTTTTACCCTACTATTGAAGAACGAGTCCAGCATGCACGATTACAAACGTCCCCCCACCCTGCACCGCTACGGCCAGCGCAGCGAACTTGAGCTGGCACTGAGCCTGGGCCAGTTCCGCCTGATGCCAGCGGGCAATTGTTTGACCCTCAGCTTTTCGCAAGTATGGGACAAGCAACTGTTCGACCTGTTCGCCCCGGCCGATGCCTGTTTGATCATCCACAATACGGAAGAATTCGGCGAACGCCTGCACCGCGCCGTGCAGCGTACTTTGCCCAGCTGGGCCGGCATCGACGGCCTCGTCGAGTATGGCCAGCGCGCAGCCCTGGGCGCCGCCTTCACCAAGACGCGCGCCGAAGCGCCCGAGCAGGAATGGCTGTTCGCCTGGCGCTCGATGCAGCCGCAGGCCAGCCTGAATCCCGTCACGGTGAAACTGGGCAGCCTGGAAAATTTTGCGGAAATCCGCGACCGCGATACCTATTTAGCCTGATTTATCCGGATTTATCGGCGTACTGGCTGTCGATGCGGGTGAGCACGGCCGCCATCATGCGCTCGATATCGCCGCGTATCATGGTCGTGCCCAGCATGCCGGGCACATAGAAGCCCGGCATCAGCCTGCTGGAAAAGACGATGCGCGTGCCGCCCGTCTCGGGGATGGGATACAAATTCCAGCGCGATTCGTAATGCCGCATGTCGCCCGAAATGAGGGCGATATCGATGGCCGTGAACGGCGTTTCCGTGGCCCGCACCACCAGGTGGATGGCGTGGTTCATGAACAGAAAGCGCGCCATGCCCTGCTGCTCGATGATGACTTCATTGCCGTTGCGCGACAGAACGCGGCAGGAACTGAGGTCGGGCACGAATTCATTCATGCGCTCGTAGGTGGTCAGGGTCTTCCAGACGGACGCCAGCGGCGCCTGCACGCTGCCGCTGGCATCGACTTCATACATGCGCTGCCCGTCGACCTCGATGCGCTTGACGTCGACCTTCAGCTTGTCCAGACGTGGCGCCTGCATCTGCGCTTGTGCTGCAGCCGGGATGGCAACGGTACACAGCATCAGCAGGCAGAGGAAGAGTCGTGTCATGCTACCTAGCCTACGGGAAACTTGCGCCCTGCACAAGCTGTACCCATCGCCGGCGGGCGCGCCGGGCGATTTAGAACTCCCGGTCTAGAGAAATACGCTGCGGCGGCCAGCAATGCTTGTTACCGTACGGCCTGCATACCATCTTCTATCGGACCGACCATGACTGCCTATCCCCATTTGCTGGCCCCGCTCGACCTGGGCTTCACCACCTTGCGCAACCGCGTCATCATGGGGTCCATGCACACGGGCCTGGAAGACCGGTTTTATCATTATGGCAAGCTGGCCGCGTTTTACCGCGAGCGGGCGCGCGGTGGCGTGGGGCTGATCGTCACGGGCGGCATCTCGCCGAACCGCCAGGGCTGGCTGCTGCCGTTTGGCGGCACCCTCAATTTTCTCGGCGACGTGCCGAACCACCGCAAGGTGACGCGCGCCGTGCACGAGGAGGGCGGCAAGATCGTCATGCAGATTCTGCATGCGGGCCGCTATGGTTATCAACCGTTCGTCGTTTCGGCGTCGGCGAAAAAATCGCCGATTTCGCCATTCCGCCCCCGTCCCTTGAGCGAGCGGGGCATCGAGCGCACGATCTGCGACTACGTACGTTGCGCGCGCCTGGCACAAAAGGCGGGCTACGACGGCATCGAAGTGATGGGCAGCGAAGGATACTTATTGAACCAGTTCCTGTGCGCACGCACGAATCTGCGCCAGGACCGCTGGGGCGGCACGATCGATAACCGCATGCGCCTGCCCGTGGAAATCGTGCGCCGTATCCGCGCCGCCGTCGGTCCCAACTTCATCATCATGTACCGCCACTCCCTGCTCGACCTGGTCGAGGGCGGCAATACCTGGGACGACGTGGTGACGGTGGCCAGGGCGCTGGAGCAGGCCGGCGTGACGATACTCAATACGGGCTTCGGGTGGCATGAGGCGAGGGTCCCCACCATCGTCACCTCGGTGCCGCGCGCCGCCTTTGCCTCCGTGGCGGGTCGGCTGCGCCGCGAAGTCAGCATTCCCGTGGTGGCATCGAACCGCATCAACATGCCGCACGAAGCGAATGCCATCCTGGAGCGGGGCGACTGCGACCTGGTGTCGATGGCGCGCCCCTTCCTCGCCGACCCTGACTTTGTCGCCAAGGCCGCTTCCGGCCGCGCCGACGAGATCAACACCTGCATCGGCTGCAACCAGGCCTGTCTCGACCACACGTTCGCCAACAAGCGTGCCAGTTGCCTCGTCAACCCGCGCGCCTGCCATGAAACGGAACTCGTGTACGCGAAAAAGGCCGTGCCGCGCAAGGTGGCCGTCGTTGGCGCCGGCCCCGCTGGCCTGTCGGCCGCCACCGTGGCTGCCGAATGCGGACACGACGTGACCCTGTTCGACAGCAGCGACAGCTTGGGCGGCCAGTTCAAGGTGGCCATGCAGATACCGGGCAAGGAAGAGTTTACGGAAACCATCCGCTATTTTTCCCGCCGCATCGCCTTGTCGAACATCAAGCTGCGCCTGGGCCAGCGCGTCACGCGCGAGCAATTGCTGGCCGGCGGCTATGACGACGTCATTGTCGCCACCGGCATCAAGGTGCGTCTGCCGGCCATTCCCGGCATCGAGCACCCGAAAGTGCTGTCGTATCTGGACGTGCTGCAAGCCAAGAAACCTGTCGGCGCGCGCGTGGCCATCATCGGCGCGGGCGGCATTGGTTTTGACGTGGGGGAATACCTGCTGCACGACCCGGCGCACCCGCTTCCGCAACCCGTATTGGCCTGGGCGGGAGAGTGGGGCGTGGACCTGAACGCGGCCACCGGCGGCGGATTGGTGGCGCCCGTGGCCTCTGCGCCCGTGCGGCAGATTTTCCTGTTGCAGCGCAAGACGTCGAAGGTGGGCGCGGGCCTGGGCAAGACGTCGGGCTGGGTGCACCGTGCGGCGCTGGCGAGAAACGGCGTCGCCATGCTGGCGGGCGTGACCTACGACAAGATCGATGGGCAAGGCTTGCACATCACCGTGGGCGGCGAGCAGCGCTTGCTGGCGGTGGACAACGTGGTCATCTGCGCGGGCCAGGACAGCTTGACGGAACTCATGCCGCCCGTCGACAAGGATGGCAAGCCCCTGCATGCGGGCGGCCCGCGTTTCCATAAAATCGGCGGCGCCGCGCTGTCGGCGGAACTCGACGCCAAGCGGGCGATACGGGAAGGTGCGGAGCTGGCCGCGAGTTTGTAAATTGAGGGCTGGGGTCAGACCCGGCGGGTCTGACCCCGGATGTCGCTGCACGTGCCGTTATTAATGGCCATGCCCCTTTTTCACCGCCTCAAAACTCTGCAGCACGTGCTCGGCCATGCCATTCGCCAGTTCTTGCTCGCCAATGAAGACTTTGCCCGCGTTTTCTGCGCGCAGCAATTCCGCCTCTTCCTCGCTGTGCGTGCGCACCACCGTCATGATGGAGGGGTTCAGCGCACGCGCCGTCTCTATCATGGCGCGCACGTGGAAGGTGTCCGGCGTGGCGATGACGAGCATGGTGGCGTGCGTGATGTGCGCCTGGATCAGCACGGCCGGTTCGCCCGCATTGCCGGCCACGGCCGGAATGCCCTGCTTGCGCAACTGGTCGACGATTTCCCGGTTTTCCTCGGCCACGACGAAGTGGATACCCCGCTCCATGAGGGCGGCGGCGATGCGCCGGCCTACGCGGCCGTAGCCGACCAGGACGATCTGGCCCGACAGCTTTTCGTGCGGCACCGTCATCGGCAGCTCAGCCAGCGGGTCGGTCGTGCGTTCGAACTTGCGCGCGAAATCGCTGTTGCCGATCACGCGCAGCAGCGGCTTGGCCATGCTGAACACGAGCGGGTTGAGGGCGATGGAGAGGATGGCACCGGCCAGTATCAGGCTTTGTCCTTCCTGCGGCATCAGGCCCAAGGAGAGGCCCAGGGCGGCCAGAATGAACGAGAATTCGCCGATCTGCGCCAGGCTGGCCGAGACGATGATGGCTGTTTTCGGCGGATAGCGCAGGGCCATCACCAGCAAAAACGCGGCGATCGACTTGCCGAAGATAATGATGGCGCACACGGCCAGCACTTGCAGCGGCTTCTCGATGAGAATATTCGGCTCGAACAGCATGCCGACGGAAACGAAGAACAGCACGGCGAAGGCGTCGCGCAGCGGCAAGGATTCTTCCGCAGCGCGGTGGCTGAGTTCTGATTCGCGCAGCACCATGCCGGCGAAGAAGGCGCCCAGCGCGAACGACACGCCAAACAGCTTGGTCGAAGCGTAGGCGATGCCCACGGCGGCGGCGATCACGCACAGGGTAAACAGTTCACGCGAACCGGTGCGCGCCACTTGCCATAAAATCCATGGGAACAGCTTGCGGCCGACGACCAGCATGAAGACGATGAAACCGGCCACTTGCCCCAGGGTCACGGCCAGGGTTTGCCACAGGCTGACGGCCTCGGCATCCGGCGCGACTTTGCCACCCAGCACACCGGCGAACGCCGGCAGCAGCACCAGCACCAGGACAGTGACGAGGTCTTCCACCACCAGCCAGCCGACGGCGATGCGGCCATTGAGCGAGTCGAGGATGCCCCGTTCTTCCAGCGCGCGCAGCAGCACCACGGTACTGGCCACGGACAGCGCCAGGCCAAAGATCAGTCCGCCACCGAGAGTCCAGCCCCACCAGTGGGCCAGGCCCATGCCCATCGCCGTGGCGACGCCGATCTGCAGTACGGCGCCGGGCAGCGCAATCTTGCGCACGTCCCACAAATCTTCGATGGAAAAGTGCAGGCCGACGCCAAACATCATCAGCATCACCCCGATCTCCGCCAATTGCCCCGCTATTTCCGCATCTGCCACAAAACCGGGCGTGGCCGGTCCGATGATGATGCCGGCGGCCAGATAGCCGACCAATGCCGGCAGTTTCAGGCGGGCGGCGATGAAGCCGAAGATGAGGCCGAACCCGAGGGCGGCGGCGATGGTGGTGATCAGACTGATGTCATGGGGCATGCGTGGTGGGTTCCTTATGGTGACGTGCGGATGGGAAAAGAGGGGATTCAGCGATTGAGTATAAACGCAACAAAGCTGCGGCTGGAATTTTCCTGCCGCTTTTTTTTACAGAAAATTTACGCTATATCTTCGTCCAGGTGCCTACGAACGCATGCCATCCACTGCGATCTGCGCCTAATTGAGGCAATCAGGCGCATCTCGCGGCTAGCGCTTACACCTTGCGTACGACCACGCAGCCGATGGAATAGCCGGCGCCGAACGAACAGATGACGCCCAGGCCGCCTGCCGCCATGTCATCTTGATATTTATGGAAGGCAATGATCGAACCGGCCGACGAGGTGTTGGCGTAGGTGTCGAGGATCACGGGCGCTTCGTTGGCCTCGGCGTCGCGGCCGAGGATCAGGCGCGCGATCAGCAGATTCATGTTCAGGTTGGCCTGGTGCAGCCAGTAGCGGCTCACTTGCGCCACTTCCACGCCGGCCTTGGCCAGGGTCGCCTTGATCATCTCGGCGGCCATCGGACACACTTCCTTGAAGACCTTGCGGCCTTGCTGGCGGAACAATTTGTCGGCCTTGCCCACGCCGGATTCGTCAAAACGGTTGAGGAAGCCGAAATTGTTGCGGATGGCATTCGAGAAGCGCGTTTTGAGTTCCGTGCCGATGATCTCGAACTGGTGCTGCGACACGGCCGTGTCCTTGGCTTCGACGATGATGGCGGTGCAGGCGTCGCCGAAAATGAAGTGGCTGTCGCGGTCGCGCCAGTTCAGGTGGCCGCTGGTGATTTCGGGATTCAAGACCAGCACGGCGCGCGCCTGGCGGCTTTGCACGGCGGCCACGGCTTGCTGGATGCCGAAGGTGGCGGACGAACACGCCACGTTCATGTCAAAACCATAACCATCGATGCCGAGCGCATCCTGCACTTCCACGGCCATGGCCGGGTAGGCGCGCTGCATGTTGCTGCACGCCACCAGCACCATGTCGATATCGGCCGGCGTGCGGCCGGCGCGCGCCAGGGCGTCACGCGCGGCAGCGACGGCCATCTCGGCCTGCAAGGACAGTTCGTCATCGCCCCGTTCCGCAATGCGCGAGACCATGCGCGTCGGATCGAGGATGCCTTCTTTTTCCATCACGAAGCGCGACTTGATGCCGGACGCCTTTTCGATGAAGGCCACGCTCGACAGGTCCAGCGCCGTCACCTCGCCTGCGGCGATCGCGTCGGCGTGATCGGCATTGAATTTTTCTGCGTAGGCATTGAAGCAGGTGACCAGCTCTTCGTTGGAGATCGAAAATGGCGGCGTATACAGTCCGGTACCGCTGATGACGACTTGTTTCATGGTTAAACTTTCAAATTTGGCAATCGACGCGCTGCCGATAAGTGAAGCAAATTTTACACAAACAGACTCGACCGTAGAGAGTTTCGTGTTGCGGGGTAGGGGAAAGTGTGGCGGAAGATTGATTTTTGTCGCGTGGACGGTGGCAGGGGGTATTGCGTGTGATGGGGGGCAGACCCGGCGGGTCTGACCCCAAACTGCCTACTTTTTCTGTTCTTTCTTGACGTCAGCCTGCACCACCACCGGTTCGGCCTTGGCCAGCTGGACAGGCAAGCCTTTCAGGTGATTCAGCGCCTGGTGCAGCTGGAAATCGTCCTTGCTGCCAAATTCCAGCGGCTTGCGGGTTTTTTCCAGGGCGATGATGCGCAATTGCTCTTCCATCTCGTCGTTGACGGGCGCGGCCTTGGTACTTTCCTGGTCGCGGTCGTTGCTCAGGTGCTTGGTCAGGTCCGCTTCGCGGATGCGCAAGCCGTTCAAGCCGTCGCCATCCGCATTTTCATCGACCAGCAGGTCGGGTACGATGCCCTTGGCCTGGATCGAGCGGCCATTCGGCGTGTAGTAGCGGGCCGTCGTCAGCTTGACGGCCGTGTCGGCGGTCAACTGGCGTATGGTTTGCACGGAACCCTTGCCGAAGGTTTGCGTGCCGATGATGGTGGCGCGCTTGTAATCCTGCAGGGCGCCGGCGACGATTTCCGACGCCGAGGCCGAGCCTGTGTTGACCAGCACCACCAGCGGCACCTTCTTGATAGCAGCCGGCAATTTCGCCAGCGCATCGCCTTCCGAGCGGAAGGAATAGTATTCGGCGCGGCCGTAGAACACCTGTTTCGAATCCGGTAACTGGCCGTTGGTCGAGACAATGGCCGAGTCCTTCGGCAGGAAGGCGGCCGAGACGCCGATGGCGCCTTGCAGCACGCCGCCGGGATCGTTGCGCAGGTCGAGCACCATGCCCTTGAGGTTAGGGGCTTGCTGATACAGGGCCGTGATCTGCGCGGCCATGTCGTCGACGGTCGGTTCCTGGAACTGCGACACGCGCAGCCAGGCGTAGCCCGGCTCGACCATCTTCGCCTTCACGCTCTTTTGATGGATTTCCTCGCGCGTGATGGTGAAGGCCAGCGGCTGGGGTTCATCCTTGCGGGCAATGGTCAGCGACACCTTGGTGCCCGGTTCACCGCGCATGCGCTTGACGCTGTCGTCCAGGCTGACGCCTTTGACGGGCTGGCCATCGAGGCGGGTGATCAGGTCTCCGGCCTTGATGCCGGCACGGTAGGCGGGCGAATCCTCGATGGGCGAGACGATCTTGATGTAGCCGTCTTCACTCATGCCAATTTCAATACCCAGGCCGACAAACTTGCCTTCGGAGCCTTCGCGCAGCTCGGCGTAGGCTTTCTTGTCCAGGTAGGCGGAATGGGGGTCGAGCGAGGCAACCATGCCGGAAATGGCATCCTCCAGCAGTTTTTTGTCTTCCACCGGCTCGACGTAATCGGACTTGATCAGGCCAAACACATCAGCCAGCTGGCGCAGCTCTTCCAGCGGCAGGGGCGGCTCGACGTTCTTTTGCGCCATGGCCGAAAATTGCAGCGACACGGCGACGCCGGCCACCACGCCCAGGCCGATCAAGCCGGTATTTTTGAGTTTGCCCATCATTGCACCTTTGCAGCTAGCGTGTCTTGCACAAGCGCCAGTCCCCGTGGAGCGGCGCTTTGTTGAAAGTATAGACCTGAATCTCTGCCGGCGTGGGCCGGTCGTGGAAAAAGCGTACCTGGCCGCAGTCTACGCGCGAAAACGGGACTTTCAGCTTGCCATATGTTGCGGTTTTGTATGCGATGTATAGTTACTCTTGAGGGGAGTAAGCATTTGTAAGAGTCGAAAAAAAGCGTGTGCGGCGGCCCTATAGTGGATTCGCATTCTCGACCCGAAGTGGTTTTGCCTGCGTCTGCGGACGCAGGCTTTTTTTTATCCGGAGCCCCCATGACATCGCCGACCTTTTCCCGCACCTTGCGCCGCCTCAGCCTGGCCTTCCTGCTGGGCAGCACCGCCTTGGCCGCCTCGGCCGTGCCGATCGCCGAGATGCGCCTGGAAGACTTGCTGCCGATGGCCCCCGATTTCAGGACGGAATTGAAACTCAATGCGAATCAAAGCACCTTGTGGCAGCAGGTGGAAGGAAAAACCCGTCAACTCCTGCGCGAACGCAAGGCGCGCCGCGAACGCGTGCAGGCGGCGGTGACGCAGGGCTTGCAGGCGCCCCGGCTGGAGTTGCGCGACATGCTCGCCGGCCTGGACAATGAAAGCGCGCTGAGCCTGGCCGAAGAAAAGCAGGTGCGCGAGTGGTGGCTCAGCGTCAACGATGCCCTGGACGAGCAGCAGCGCCAGATGGTGGCCCAGTTCATCGCCGGGCAGATGGCGCGCGTGATGGACGCCGCCGTACCCCACAGTGAATCGCGCGGTGCGCCCGGTGGCGAACACGGCGGGCGCAAGGGGGGCAAGGGCGGCATGGGAGGCGTGAGCATGGGCAATGGGGGCGCCGGCATGACGATACCCGCCAACTGAGGGGCAATCCAGGGGTAGTCCAGGGGCAAAGGATGGCCAAATGGCATGGTCGCGTGCTACATTCCCGTAGCGCCTGGCGCGGCGGGCTATCCGCCCGCAGCTTATGCCCGGTCTTTTTGACATGCCCCATAAGGACAATCCGTGAATCGCTATCTCTTGAGCAGTCTGACCCTGACCCTGTTGGCTGCGTTTGCCCATGCCGCCGAACCGGCATCCGCCGCATCCTCCGTGGCGGCACCGACCGTGGCGCCCAGTGTCGCACCTTCCGCGCCTGCCGCCGCTGGCGTCGTTTCCGGCATCGATGTGCAGTACATCGACCCTGCCGTGCGCGTGCAGGACGATTTCTTCACCCATTTGAATGGCAAGTGGCTGGCCACGGCCGAGATTCCTGCCGACAAGTCGAGCTGGGGTTCGTTCGCCAAGTTGCGCGATGACACCACGCCACAGTTGCGCGGCATCATCGAGTCCACGCAACAGGACAAGCACAAGAAGGCCGGTTCCGAAGCGCAGAAAATTGGCGACCTGTACGCCAGCTACATGGATGAAGCCCGCCTCGATGCGCTGGGCACGAAGCCGCTTGCCGGCGAACTGAACCGTATCCGCTCGCTGCGCGACAAGAAGGGCGTGCCTGCCCTGATCGCCCACCTGAGCCAGACGGGCGTGCCCACCCCGTACGCCGTGTACGTGGGCCAGGATGCGCGTGCCTCGACGAAATACGCCGCCTATGTCAGCCAAAGCGGCCTGGGCATGCCTGACCGCGATTACTACCTGGAAGCCAAGCAGGCTGGCGTGAAGGAAAAATACCAGGCGCACGTAGAAAAAATGCTGGCCATGGCCGGCGACAAGAACGCCGCCGCCCGCGCCAAGGCCGTAGTTGCCCTGGAAACATCGCTGGCCGAAGTGCAATGGACCAAAGTCGAGAACCGCGACCCCGTCAAACGCTACAACAAGACCGACATCAACAAGCTGAACGACCTGACCCCCGGCTACGACCTGAAGTCCAGCCTGGCAGCCCTGGGCATCGCCAACAAGGTCGATTACGTCATCGTCAACCAGCCGAGCTACCTGGCCGGCTATAACAAGGTGCTCGCTGCCACCGACCTGGACACCCTGAAAGCCTACTTTGAATGGCAGTTGCTGCGCAGCTATGCCAGCTACCTGTCGAAAAACTTCGTCGACGAAAGCTTTGCCTTCTACGGCACGGTACTGAGCGGCGTGACGGAAAACCAGCCGCGCTGGAAGCGTGGCGTAGGCGCCGTCGAAGGCGTGCTGGGCGAAGCCGTCGGCAAGCTGTACGTGGCGCAATATTTCCCGGCTGAGCGCAAGGCGCACATGCAGGAGCTGGTGAAAAACGTGCTGGCTGCCTACAAGGACAGCATCGATACGCTGGACTGGATGAGCCCGGAAACCAAGAAGGAAGCGCAAGCCAAGCTGGCCAAGTTCACGCCGAAGATCGCCTATCCGAACAAATGGCGCGATTATACGAAGCTGCAAATCGTCCAGGGCGACTTGGTGGGCAACATCATGCGCGCGGCCAATTTCGCTTCGGCGCGCCAGGTGGCCAAGCTCGGTAAACCGATCGACCGTGAAGAGTGGGGCATGACGCCGCAGACGGTGAACGCCTATTACAGCTCGACGATGAATGAGATCGTCTTCCCCGCCTCCATCCTGCAGCCGCCATTCTTTGACGCCAACGCGGACGACGCCGTCAACTATGGCGCCATTGGCGCTGTTATCGGCCATGAAATCAGCCACGGCTTCGACGACAAGGGCAGCCAGTCCGATGGCGACGGCAACCTGCGCGACTGGTGGACCCCGGCCGACCGCAAGAACTTTGCGGCCAAGGCTGACGCGCTGACCAAGCAGTACGATGGCTACAGCCCATTGCCTGGCTACAACGTCAACGGCGCGCTGACCCTGGGCGAGAACATCGCCGACAACTCGGGCGTGGCCATCGCGTACAAGGCGTACAAGATTTCGCTGGGCGGCAAGCCGGCGCCTGTGCTTGATGGCCTGACGGGCGACCAGCGCTTCTACATGGGCTTTGGCCAGGTATGGCGCAGCAAGATGCGCGAAGCGCAGCAGATCGTGCAAATCAAGACCGACCCGCATTCGCCGGGCCAGTACCGCGCCAATGGCACCATGGTCAACCAGCCTGGCTTCTATGAAGCGTTTGGCGTGAAACCGGGCGACAAGATGTATGTCGCCCCGGAAAACCGCGTCATCATCTGGTAAACGTCATTTAGCCAGGTAGGTCGGATTAGTACGGCAACGCCGTGCGTAATCCGACAATGCCACTGGCGCGAACAATGTTGTCGGGTTACGCCCCCTGGGCTAACCCGACCTACGCTTAAAATCCGTATCTTTTTTGCATTCCCCGCAAAGTTCTTTCTGTCGTTTCGGCCGGTATGCTACAGTCAAAAACCGGGCCAGAAGCCTTGGGCCTTCTGACCCTTATATTTTACACAATACAATATAGAGGACAACCGTGAATCGTTATTTGTTAAGTGCATTGACCCTGAGTTTGCTGGCCGGCGTGTCCGGCATGGCTGGCGCCGCTGATTCTGCCAAGAAAGCCGCTGTCGCTCCCGCCACGGCCGTCGCCGCTGCGGCGCTGACGTCCGGTATCGCCATCGAATACGTCGACCCTGCCGTGCGCGCGCAGGACGACCTGTTCCAGCACCTGAATGGCAAATGGCTGGCGGAAACTGTCATTCCTGCCGATAAGTCGAGCTGGGGCAGCTTTGCCAAGCTGGCCGACGATACGCAAACCCAGCTGCGCGGCATCGTCGAAGGTGCGAGCGCCGACAAGGCCCGCGCGGCCGGCTCGAATGCCCAGAAAATCGGTGATTTTTATACCAGCTTCATGGATGAAGCCAAGCTGGAAAGCCTGGGCCTGACCCCCTTGAACGCGGAGCTGGCGAAGATCGCCGCGCTGCAGGACAAGGCGGAGTTGCCTGCCGTCATCGCTCATTTCAGCAAGCTGGGCGTGACCTCGCCTTACGACTTCGGCATCCACCAGGACGCCAAGGACTCCACCAAATACGTGGCCGACATCGTGCAAAGCGGCCTGGGCTTGCCTGACCGCGATTACTACCTGGAAGAAGGCAAGGCCGATACGCGCGCCAAATACCTGGCCCACGTGGAAAAAATGCTCAGCCTGGCCGGCGACGCGAATGCTGCTGCCAACGCCAAGGCTATCCTCGCGCTGGAAACGGAACTGGCAAAGGCGCAATGGAGCAATGTGCAGAACCGCGATCCCGTCAAGACCTACAACAAGGTGGAGTTGGCGAAACTGGCCGCCTTGGCGCCAGGCTACGACTGGGCCCGTTACCTGAAGGACACGGGCATTGCCGGCAAGGTCAATTATGTGATCGTCAGCCAGCCCAGCTACCTGAAAGGCTTTGCCGAGATCGCCAACAAGACGCCGCTGGACACATGGAAAGCGTATTTCCAGTGGCACTTGCTGCACGCCAACGCCGGCTACCTGCCGAAAGCGTATGTCGATGAAAACTTCGCGTTTTATGGCACCACCCTGACGGGCGTGACGGAAATGCGTCCGCGCTGGAAACGCGGCGTGGGCGCCGTCGAAGGCGCGCTGGGCGAAGCCGTGGGCCAGCTGTACGTGGAGCAATATTTCCCGGCCGAGCGCAAGGTGCGTATGGAAGCGCTGGTGAAAAACCTGATGACGGCCTACAAGCAAAGCATCGACAAGCTCGACTGGATGAGCCCTGTCACCAAGAAACAGGCGCAGATCAAGCTGGCCAAGTTCACCACCAAGATCGGCTATCCGAACAAATGGCGCGATTACTCGGGCCTGACGGTGACGCCGGACGATTTGATCGGCAACATCCAGCGTTCGCACTTGCTTAACTACAACCGCGAATTGAACAAGCTGGGCCAGCCTATCGACCGCGACGAGTGGGGCATGACGCCGCAAACCGTGAATGCTTATTACAACCCGGAACTGAACGAAATCGTCTTCCCTGCCGCCATCCTGCAAGCACCGTTCTTCGACGCCAATGCGGACGATGCCGTCAACTATGGCGCCATCGGCGGCGTGATCGGTCATGAAATCAGCCACGGCTTCGATGACCAGGGGGCCCAGTACGACGGCGACGGCAACCTGCGCGACTGGTGGACCAAGGCCGACCATAAAAACTTCGCCAAGAAAACCAAGCAGCTGGTGGCGCAGTACAACAGTTTCAGCCCTGTTCCTGGCCACTTCGTCAACGGCGAACTGACCCTGGGCGAGAACATCGCCGACAATTCCGGCGTGGCGATTGCCTACAAAGCGTATAAATTGTCGCTCAATGGCAAGAAAGCCCCTGTCATCGACGGTTTCACGGGCGAGCAGCGCTTCTATGCGGGCTTTGCTCAGGTCTGGCGTATGAAGATGCGCGAAGCGCAGCAACTGGTCTTGCTGAAAACGGACCCGCACTCGCCAGGCCAGTTCCGCGCCAACGGTACCATGCGCAACCAGCCCGGCTTCTATCAAGCCTTCGACGTGAAACCGGGCGACAAGATGTATCTGCCACCGAAAGACCGCGTCATCATGTGGTAAGACGGTTGTCCCAGGCATAAGTTGCCAGCCGCCCCGCGCAAGCCGGGCGGCTTTTTTACATCGGGTGATCTGGCACAAACTGCGGGCGAAAAAAAACCGCCCATCCGGGCGGTTCCTGGTCCAGCGCGCTGGCTGAATTATTTGGCAGGCTCGGCAGCTGGTGCGCTAGCGCCGTCAGCGGCTGCGGCCGGTGCCGGCACTTCCGGTTCCTTGAACTTGCCGCCCGACGCGTTGGCCATGTAGACGACGGCGCGCGCTACTTCCACATCGTCGAGGTCGGGATTGCCGCCCTTGGCCGGCATCGCGCGCAAGCCTTCGATGGCGTGCTTCAGGACCGTATCGTAACCCTGGGCCAGACGGGCCGACCAGCCGCCCGCATCGCCAAATTTCGGTGCACCGGCCACGCCGGCGCCATGGCACGCCACGCAGGTGGCTGTGTAGACGGCTTCGCCGCCTTGCAGCACCTTCGGACCGCTGGCATCCTTGAAGGTAAAGCCGGCGTTGGCCACTGGGCTCAGGCGTTCGGCAATGGCTTCCGGCGACTGGCTGTCCGTCCCCGCACCCGTCAGTTTTTGCGCCGTGACGAACTGCACCAGCAGGATGATGCCAATGACGGTGATGAGGAAGAAGCCAGCTACGGCGGCAAGCAGTTGTTTAGGCGTTTTGATCGCTGATTGTTGTTCGTTATGTGCGTCGCTCATGATGTCCTTAGTCCGAATTTGAAACTGATGGCCGTGTAAGGTAGCATTTTTACATGCTTGTATGTAAACCTTTATGAAACCCACAATTATAGGCACAAAAATTGAGCAGTGACATGCAATTGCCAGCGATACGACAGTTTCCGTAGACGTAGGTAAAGAAAAACGGTATCCTTCGCATCACTTCAGAAATTCCCCCTACGCGGCTGTAGCTCAGTGGATAGAGTATTGGCCTCCGAAGCCAAGGGTCGTGGGTTCGATCCCCGCCAGCCGCACCAAAAAATCCTAAGTTGTTGATCCTCAACACGCTTTCCTCTTTTTTGATTCTTGCTACATTGCTCTGCTACAAAAAGGTAGAGCATGTCAGAGCATCTTGCACGTCGAGGCGGCATTTGGTGGGCGCGGTTGGTCGTTCCAGAGCGGCTACGAAAGCTGGCCGGTAGGCGCGAATTTATCCAATCTTGCCGGACCCATGAGCTGCACGTGGCCAAGATGGTCGCGGCGGTCTTGGTCTCCACTTGGAGACGGCAGCTTTTGACGTTAAGCTCCGCGTCCATGAATTCAAATGTCCTAAAGTTGATCGAAAAAGACCCCGCCTTGTCTATAGGTGGATATTTATCTCTTGATGAAGCTGCTGCATCTATCGGCGTTGAACGTAATCGCATACTGCGAATGGCCACGGACCATCGTTTGAAGTTGTACTGCCGCTTGGCCGGTGTGCCAGGGCATATAGTGTCCATAGAGTCACTTGAGCTGGACCCCTCTGTTTCTGGTGGCCTGGGTCGTATTGTGCCTACGCGTTCACAGCTGCCGGAAAGCTCATTTGAACAGACTTATAACGGCGTGCTGTCCATTCCCGATTCTAAGCAGGTTGCCAGCAGCATCATCGCCGAAAATCTCGAACACATTGACTTGGTGCTGTTTAACCTACCAGAAGCCGCTGGAAAGGTCTTTCTACCTGACTCAACCATCTTGGTTGCAGTTGGTAGCATCGAGGTGCAAGCAAAGGCCATAGACATCATCCGAGTCCACTTGGCGCGTGAGGTCACACCGGAGCAGATTCGGCGAGCAAGCGCACTAACTGACGTCGCCAGATCGCTAGATGGACCCGGCGCCGGAAAGCTGTTTAGTGAGGCAGTTGAAGCCTATTGCACGGAATCTGAGGGCCTTCAGAAAACGCTCGAAAGTAGCGCAGAGCAGCGTCAGCGTAAGGCCGGCATTTTGCTGTTCATGGAATTTATGGGCGACATGCGCTTGAAGGAAATTGATGCCGATATGTTACGTGCTTTTCGTGATGGCCCGTTGAGGTCGCTTCCTGCCAACTCAAACAGACTACCAAAAGACTTACGCCGCTCGACCATGAAGGAGATGGTGGAAGTATTGAAAGCTGATGGCCGGACTTGGCCGCTCATGAGTCTCGACATGCAGGGGGAAAGAATGCAATGGTTGTCGAGATTTTTTAAATGGGTGCATGAGAAAAAGCAATGGACTTCATTGAATCCGGCTGCGCCACTTAGTGGTGAGACAGGTAGGTCAAAAGCCGAAATGAAAGAAATCAAGCGTGAACGTCGGAGTAGAGCAGACGAAGACGAGGAAGGAGTTCGGTTATTTAGTCAAGACGAATTAACTCGAATATTTGGACAACAACACTATAAAATCGGCGATGGTCGGCACGTGACTAAACCATCTTACTGGTATCCATTTCAATACTGGATTCCACTATTGGGACTATATGCGGGATGCAGGATAAAAGAGGCTTCCCAATTACACCTGGATGATATTCGTTTGGAAGCTGACGTTTGGTGTATTGATGTGAATGAAAATACAGCGGATAAAAGTATTAAGAATGAACAAAGCAAACGTCTAATACCGTTACATCCAAAATTGATCGAGTTGGGTTTTTTGGACTATTGCGAACGGTTGCGAAATGTGGGATATAGGCGCGTCTTCCCTGATCTCACTTGGGCAAAGACCGACGCAAAATATGCAAAAGAGTCGATCCGTAAAATGTCGGCGATGCTGCTAAGTTTAGGGATGCCGAGAGATAATACAAACGTCTTTCATAATTTTAGACATAATGTGAACGGAATGCTTTCGCGTGTGCCAATGGCATCGTTGCCTTTTGCTGATGAAAATCTTAAATTCGTTGTTCGTCATCTTATTTTGGGGCACCTTCCGGGGGAGAGCGTGAACATGAAACACTACACTCATATCACGATGCTGGAAATGTACGCGTTAATAGCTGGGATACACTACGACCTCCCGCCGATTGCGAAACTAGACATTGATTTTGCTATTAAGTGCGTGCAAGTAGCATTGGGTAAAAAGAAGGATGATAGACAAGGGCGCGAGGATATGGGGCCTCTGAACTTGGAAATATATGGCACTTGAGCGGTTTCTTGGCCAATGCTACAAAGAGCGGACCTAGAAGCACTGTAGTTCGGTTGCTAACATGTGGGGGAACGCTCCAGCGCAGTACAGCAGGCTGGATCTGGCACTTCATGACAGTGGCCCAGCAGTTACTTCCTCGCTAGCCTTCCACTAGCTATTTTCGTCTTTGACGAGTTCTGCGGATGTGGTATATTGGTTACAGGGCGATAGCTTATTATGGTTAAAGCGCCATCTTTTGATGGAGTTCCTGGTTCGATTCCAGGTTGCCAAAGGGAATTCTATTTGATTAACTACTGAGTGTCCTTTGGCAACCACTTCACCTCCCGTCTTATCCGACGCACAAATCCAAATTATTTTTAGCGCTCAAACTAAAAATGTTCGCGCCTTGAACTCAGCGTGGACCCATCTTGTTCGAACAATCAATCGTGATCTGGTATCGGGTAACGAGGTAAGCTTAAAAACTCATACGCAGTTATTAGGGCTTCTGTATTGTTCTTGGGCTGAGTCAATATTTTTGAAACTTATTCATACACCCAGAGGCTTTGATGGTGGAATGATTAATCAAATTCAAAAAGTCAAGAAGGACAACGGTGTTTTTTTCGCATGGCTAAAATGCCTGGAACTAGGATTGCTAAAGGTTCCAGCTGCAAATGCTGCCGGAGATATTGCAAACATCCGACAAACATTGGCCAGGCTTATTAAAGAATACATCGAAGAGCCAGCGCTGCTGAGAAATAAGATGGCGCATGGTCAATGGGAGGTAGCGTTAAATCGTGAAAATACCGCTATAAATGAGGATATTTCACGGAAGATCAAGGATATCGACGTTGTTAAACTAATGGCCCTGAAGAGTGCGACCGAAATCGTTGCAAGTTGTATTGAATTGCTTATTCAATCTCCTCACATGCATTTTAGAAGTTCGATAAAAGATGTCATTTGGGAACACGACCAGAAGTTGGCTGAACAAAGCACGTGGACTCTGGAAGAGAAAATTGCACAGCTTAAAGCTCGTGCGCCTCGTTCTCGCTCTGTCGGATATTGAAGAAGGTCTAGTTTGTACCACGAAGCCGCATGATCGTCTGGCGGCTGGTTTTGAATGCCCTTGCCACCGCCGCCACAGCGGCTCCTGCTGCTAGCTGCGCCAGGGCGGCGGTCCGTTGATCCTCTGATAGCGCCAAAGGGCGTCCAAAGGCTACGCCGTCCTTCCTGGCGCGCTCCTGGCCCGCTAACGTGCGCTCAATCAGCAGGTCGCGCTCGAACTCTGCCACGGCGGCTAGGACGCCCATTGTCATCTTACCTGCTGCACTGGTGAGGTCTACGCCGCCCAGAGCCAGACAGTGTACGCGAACGCCCATCCCTTCCAGGCGCTCCACGCTGGCGCGCACGTCCATTGCATTGCGCCCCAGCCGGTCCAGCTTCGTTACGACCAGCACGTCACCCACCTCCATCCGATCCACCAGCTTGGCGAATCCCTTACGTTCCATTGCAGCGACAGACCCTGAGATAGTCTCTGTGATGGTGCGCGCTTCCGTAATAGTGAATCCGGCGTTCTTGATTTCCTGGACCTGGTTGTCTGTCGTCTGCGATTCGGTCGATACGCGGCAATATGCAAAAACTCGTGACATGGCATTCCTCTTGAAGTGTACGAAAGTGATGTGCGAAATAATTGCATGTACGAAACTGCCATAACTCTATATTTCGTACATGCTAATGTGCCGTGTCCGAATATGGTCATATTCGGACACAAAAGAAGTGTAGCATACTTATATCACTAGTGACTAAAATATGTTATGCTCTTCAACATGAGCAAACCTGTAGATACCTCGAAAAAACTCGGCCGCAAACCAATCGGCCCGACCAATTTGACCCCGGCTGAACGTCAACGGCGTTATCGCGAGAAAATGCGCGAGAAGGGTGGTAAAGACTTCCTGTTGACACTGGCGGGGTTGCACCTCCAAGGCGTCGAGGCATTCGCAAGCGCGCATGATTTGACAGCATCAACTGCATTGCGTCTGCTTGTTGAACCGGCCCTGGATCGCTACGTTGGGATAATGAATCGTATTCATCGCATGGCGGAGAATGGTGCTACGGACGAGGCTTGCGCGCAGTTTATGAGCGACCACTTGTATCCGGAACTGCCGGAAATGGAAGCTAGTCGGAAAGCTCCATGAGTGCTGGCACATTGACGTACAGGACGGAGATAGACTGGGTTGAGTTGGAGGTTCGCACAACGGCCCCTTCAAATTTCTGGTCTGTTCAAGAAGTATTAAGGCCGGTGCTGCCTCGCTCACAAGCGAAACAGCAGTTCGTTACCCCTTTGGATGGCGGCAATGGCGGCGCGGCGACGATATTTCGATTTAGCATTCAAGACCCTGAGCGGGCAAGCAAGATCGAGAAAGTTGTAGCCGCACTATGCGGTAGGTTTGACCTTGTTTCCATCGTGGTTACAGGCGTGGAGGTAGCTTTCGACACTTATAGCCAATGCGGAAGCATTCGCCAGTTAGCGGAGTTAGCGGCTGACCGTTTTAGGTTCATTACTGCAAAGCCTAGCTCCTGCTGGCATTTCTACCGCCAGAGGGGCGAGAACCCGCAGTTCATAAATGTGCTGCCAGGACGCAGTGATCTTGTCGAACACTTTGAGGGGTTTTGGCAGTTGGCCGACCGGAAGGACAAAGATACTGCGGACGTTCGCTACCATGCGTATGTGAAGACGTTGGACAACGGCACTGAGCTGCTTCCAGATCGCCACCGTGCGCGCTTCGAGATCACGCTACGAGGTGCCGCACTTCCATTCCAAACCGTGGAAGAACTGAAGAAGTTCAATTTCGCTGAGCTGGCCCATTACTTCAAATTTCGCCGCATCGCTGACAACGTGCCTCCGGCCGTCAAATATGCGCTTACTTCCTGGTCCGGTCGGCAGCTCGGCCTGCGCGGGCCGTATCGAAGACCAGATCTAACTAGGGTCGGAAAGTACAACGGCACCAGCATATTTAGAGGCTCGACCGTTGCCGACGACAAGCTGAACGCGGATGTTTATGAGTGCCTGCGACAGCTTACGCGTACATGGCGTAAGCGCTCCCGACGTGCGGATTTTCCGGAAGTTTTTTTGCCGCCAGCCCGCATGGATACGTAATTCCAGTAGCGCGTCCTTATAATGTTTAATACTACATACCTACACGATGACAAAGAAGACTGCTGCGCCTGACCAGATTAGCCAAGCATTGGCGTTGCGAGAAGCAGGCTACACCGCCCTCGCCATCAGCCAGCGGCTTGGCATCAGCGTGCGCAGCCTACAACGGCATTTCGCGTCCACAGGAACACGAAAGGGCGCGCTCAAGGCTGACGTGCTTCAAAGGGCCAAGGATGACCTGATGGCGCGCATCACTTGCGACCAGACGATCAAGCAAGAGGCTGCCCGCCTCGTCGCCGACGATCTCGCCCACTCGATGCATCTTCGTGAGCTGATCCTGGCTGCGTCAGAGCAGATGAAGGCTGCGTCCCTGAGCGATGCCGTGCAGGTGATGCGTGCGGCGGCGGCATACTCGACCACGATCAAGAACACGTCGGACATCATCCGTCATAGCCTGCGCCTGAAAGATCTGGCCGACGACATGGATGAGCTGCCGGAGTTGGTAGTTACCGAACTCAGCCAGGCAGAGATTGCCGAACTCCGCCGCCAGCCTGACGCCGACGCTGAGCTTGCGGTGGACGTGACTGAACTCGACGCCAACGACAATGCCATTGTCGAGGAGCTACCGGCATGACGTGATGTTGGCGTTTTCCTGGCATGCCCGAGTCCTAGAAAAAATGACAACACTGGAGGGCTGTGCTGTCGTCCACCTGGAGGTGATTTTGAAAATCAAGCAACATGTTCCACTTTGCCGTTCCTCACCTCAAATCGTTGCCTTGACGGTATGGTTTGTGAGGCTGCTACGTATGTTCATGTTAGACTCTTGCCGAACAAAACTTACGACAAGCTAGACGGCTGTCAAACTAAATCAGGAATTGTCGTGGCAAAAAATGAGCGAAAGACAGAGAATGTTGTTCGGGATGAACTACGTCAGTGTGGCTATTATGGAGCCGACACGGATATCCAAATAGAAGAACAAAAAAGCAATATCGACGATGTGAAGCAGTTAATGAAAACTGCTAGTAAATCAGGCGGCGGTGGTGGTGGCGCACCAGAGTTTATAATCAGTTCACCTTCCTCTGCCGACTTTCTCCTTATTGTGGAATGTAAGGCTGATGTAAAGGATCACGAAAGTTCATCGATTGACAACATTTTGACGGGTACGGAATTCGATGAAAGTGATGATCTACGGGCTAAACGAATTCAGCGATTTGCAGTCGATGGCGTATTGCACTATGCTAAATCCCTGTCAAAGAAGTTTAACGTAATTGCCTTAGGTGTTAGCGGAGAAACCAAAAAATCCGCGCTTATATCGACATATTTATGGCCTAAGGGTGGAGTTAAGCCTAAACGACTTGTCGCTAAGGATGGTGCGACACTCAATGGTATTATCCCTTGGAACGATTATATCGAAAACGCGACCTTCGATCCATCCGTTCAAAAGTTGCGGTTTGATGAACTAATGGGATTCGCGGCGGATCTCCATGAGTTTATGCGGGATCATGCAAAGCTAACAGAAAGTGAAAAACCGCTCCTCGTTAGCGGCACCTTAATTGCGCTACGTAACAAAGGTTTTGTCGCTTCATACAATGTCGTAAATCCAGCTCAATTACAAAAAGATTGGATGCGTGTCATTCAGGAGGAAATCCAGGCAGCTGATATTCCGCAGGCAAAAAAGGACAATATGACTCAGCCTTATTCCAGTATCGGAGTCCACCCCGAGTTAGGAAAAGCTACGAAGTCATATCCTAAAGGTCCATTGCATGAGCTTATCGACCGCCTAAACAGCAAGGTTTGGCCCTTCATCAGTATTTATCACGACTTCGACGTGGTAGGTCAGTTCTATGGTGAATTCCTGAAGTATACAGGTGGGGACAAAAAGGCACTTGGAATTGTTCTCACGCCACGGCATGTGACAGAACTTTTTGCGTTATTGGCGAATGTTAATAAAGATAGCAAAGTTTTAGATATTTGCGCTGGCACCGGTGGGTTCCTCATTTCGGCCATGCATAGAATGTTTAAGAGCGCTACCACCGAAGATGAGCGCAATCGAATAAAAAAGCTTGGCCTTATTGGTGTTGAGCAACAGCCTAATATGTTTGCATTGGCTGCGTCAAACATGATTCTTCGTGGCGATGGCAAGGCTAACTTGTATCAGGGTAGTTGTTTCGACGAGGGGATTACCGAAGCTATTAAGAAGCATGAGTGTACAGTCGGCATGGTCAATCCTCCGTACAGCCAGGCCGACAGCGACCTCCACGAATTACGCTTCGTCAAACATATGCTGGACTGTCTCGAACAGAGTGCGACCGGCATTGCCATCGTCCCTATGTCGTGTGCTTTAGCATCGAATGCTATCCGCGCTGAAATCCTTCGAGACCATACCCTTGAAGCCGTAATGTCCATGCCTGCCGAACTGTTTTATCCTGTAGGGACAGTCACGTGCATAATGGTTTTCACTGCGCATAAGCCACACGAGGATGAGGGACGGAAAACGTGGTTTGGATATTGGAAAAATGATGGTTTTGTAAAAACAAAGAATAAGGGACGTATCGATCAAAACGAAGTATGGTCTTCAATACGGGACCGATGGGTAGAGATGTATCGAAATCGGGAAGTACATGCCGGTGAGAGCGTGATGCAAAAGGTTACGGCTGCCGATGAGTGGTGTGCGGAGGCGTATATTGAAACCGACTACAGCATTCTTACCCAGGCAGATTTTGAAAATGTCGCAAAGAATTACGCGATATTCCGGCTTCTCGGGTTGCATGAAACTGAGTCCGAGGGTGACCATGCCAACAGTTAGCGATCTGTTCATTCTTAAGTACGGCCATAGCTTAGAGTTAAATCGACTTGAGCAAGTCGAGGGTGCGGACGCAATGAACTTCGTGTCGCGAACGGCTAGAAACAACGGTGTTAGTGCCCGAATTAGGAAAATTACGGGCCTGGAGCCGGCAGCCGCTGGAACCATTTCGGTAGCATTGGGTGGCCAAGGGGGCGCGGGCACCGCATTCCTTCAGCCGTTCCCGTATTACTGTGGGCGGGACGTAATGATTTTGACACCCATTGGTGCTATGACGGAGCAAGAAAAACTGTGGTGGGCAACATGCATTACGGCTAATCGCTTCCGATTCGGATTTGGGCGGCAAGCGAATAGGTCGCTTAGGAATTTAGTTCTTCCTTCTGCTATCCCGCCGTGGGTATATGCAGCAAATATTAGTAGCGCGTGTTCCTCTACACTTACGGAGCTAAAGCAGCTTTCCTCTGCGCAACCGCAAACTGCGCCATCGATGATTGGTACTGGAAGAGTGCGAATTGAGGAAATTTTCAATTTAACTTATGGAACCAGTCTCGAATTAAACAGGCTTTCAACAAACGGTGGTAACGTTAATTTCGTTGCTCGTACGGCCAAGAACAATGGGGTGGCTGCAATGGTGGTTTTACCTGCGAGTGTCGAGGTAATAAATGGTGGTTGCTTGACCGTCGCCTTAAGCGGATCAGTGTTGGAAACGTTTTATCAGCGAGAGCCGTTTGTGACTGGTTTTCATATAATGGTTCTGCGCCCTCAAGAGCCAATGGTCCCCGAGGAGTTGATGTTCTATGCTGCTTGCATCCGTGCTAACCAATCGCGATATAGTTATGGAAGGCAAGCGAACCGCACTTTGAAAGACCTAGATGTTCCTGCTCGAAATGCAATACCAAGATGGGTGTACGGGGCTATTTCTCGCGTTGCTAATCAGCTGGAAGCCAGTGGTAGGGGGTCACCTCTATGAGTAACTGCGCGGATGGAGCTTCCCCTGCTGTTCTACTCCTAGCTATCGGTTCAACACCCCAAGTGGGGTGCCTCGCCGAGCCAAACTGGCTCGGGAAACGTGGAAGATGGACCGGGGCAACCGCTGAGGACGACGCCGTATAGGTAGGCATGCTACCTGCGATGGTCGAACCTATCGCGTCCTATGCTGCTTTCAGTATTGCGTACAGAGTGGCGCGACTTGCGCGTATACTGCTACAAAAGTGTGATACAAATTATTCAATCGAGCAATGTTGCCAGAGTGTGCGGGGGTATTGGGTTCGATCCCCGCCAGCCGCACCAGACAAATCAAGACTCCCGTTTTATTCAGTCAGCATTGCCATGCTGGCTGCATGCCGTATCCCCACTCCCACTATTACTTCCGCAAGCCTGACAAGGTCTATCGCTGCTTGCCAGGGATGCCACTCTTTGTGCGTCGCTTACCCAAAAACGCCCCTGACGCTCTTGCCGTTGTCGCTTTGCAAGCTCCAGTATCCGTCAGACGCCGATATCAAAATTGATATCGAAACTGTGGAAAAATTGATTGGAGGGATTATCGTCCAGCCCCTAAGATCAATGCCGAGTATGCGAACGACATGCAAGCAGCATGACAATATCAATACAGTCTCTGGAGATGCATGATACGCAACACCATCGGCCCGCTCGCGGCCACTTCTCCTCGTCGTCCATTCAACTTGAAGGCCGCCGTTGCGGCATCGGCCGGTATCGGCCTGCTGAGCACGGCTTCGGCATGGGCGCAGGACGCGGTGGTGGCGGACGCCAGTGGCGAGCCTGCGGCGGAAGTGTCGGTCGTGACCGTCAGCGGGGTGCGCCGCGCCGACAGCATCGCCGGCCTGGCCGACGCACCGAGCCGCGAAATCAAAGATAAATTGTTCCAGCGCCGTATGTATGCGATCCGCCGGAATTCCGCAGCTTCTGGGCCAAGGAGTCCGCCGACTTGCTCGACCCGTTTTCGTGGAGCACGTCGCCCGAGCCCGTGTTTGCTACCTGCTACGAGCACGGCAACTATGGCCCCGGCCACAACAGCTGCACCAAGGCCGGCGACGACGTATTGCTGGTGTACCATGCCCACACCTACCCGGAAATCGTCGGCGACCCGCTGTGGAATCCGGTTCGCCACACGTTTGTCAAACCGCGGCGCCGGGATGCGCAAGGCATGCCCGTGTTTGGCCGCTCATCGACCCTGTAAAACCTGGACCCTACGCCATGACCCCAGTTAATTCTGTTTCTGTGACGCAAGCGCCGTTCGGCATCCTGCCCGACGGCCAGCAGGTAACCGTCTTTACCCTGACGAACCGCCGCGGCATGCAAGTCAAAGTGCTCGACTTTGGCGCCATCATCAGCGAAATCCACGTGCCCGACCGCGACGGCAACTTTGCCGACGTGGTGCTGGGTTTCGATCGTATCGAGCCCTACCTGGCCAACAGCGCTTTCCTGGGCGCCGTCATCGGGCGCTTCGGCAACCGCATCGCGGCAGGACGTTTCCATCTCGATGGCAAGGATTACCAGCTGGCCGTCAACAACGCGCCGAATCACTTGCATGGTGGCAACCAGGGCTTTCACCAGGTCATGTGGCAGGCGGAGCCGTTCACCAGGGATGAGGCGGTCGGCGTGACGTTGACGCGCAGCAGCCCGCACGGCGAGGATGGCTATCCGGGCAAGCTCGACGTCACCGTCGTGTACGAACTGGACAACGACAACGCGCTGAGCCTGCGTTACCACGCCGTGACGGACCAGGCCACGCCCGTCAACCTGACCAACCATAGCTATTTCAACCTGGCGGGGCAGGGCACTATCCTCGGCCACGCGCTGACGATCAACGCGGACCGCTACCTGCCCGTCGATGCAGGGTCCATCCCCACGGGCGAACTGGCGGACGTGTCCGGCACGCCGTTCGACTTGCGCCAGAGCACCGTCATCGGTGGCCGCATCGATTTGCCGCATGAGCAGATCCGCATCGGCCGTGGCTACGACCATAACTTTGTGCTCAATCAACAGGCAGATCAAGGGCTGAACCTGGCCGCCAGCGTGCGCGATCCCGTGTCGGGGCGCGTGATGCAGGTGTACACGCAGGAGCCTGGCATCCAGTTTTATTCCGGCAATTTCCTCGACGGCAGCCAGCACGGCAAGCAGGGCCCCATTCGCTACCGCGGCGCGCTGTGCCTGGAAACCCAGCATTTCCCGGATGCGCCGAACCAGCCCCACTTCCCCAGCACCATTTTGCGCCCGGGTCAGGTGTATCGGACGCAAACCGTGTACCGTTTTTCTGCAGAATAATCGTCGCAGCTCCCTGGGGTCTGACCCGGCGGGTCAGACCCGGCGGGTCAGACCCCAAATACCTTCCACGCCCTGCCGCCTCCCGCCCGCAGGGCGTTTTCATTGGGACATGTCGATATCGTTTTCGATATCGGAACGCATTAAAAATTGATTGGAAAGGCATGGCTGGATTCTTTAGTATTCCAACATCGCTGCCCGGGCCGACGACCTTAGATCCGGCATGGCACAACCAGGAGAATGGCATGTCTGAGACAAAAAAGAAGGTTGCCCTGCGCTCGGCCGAGTGGTTTGGCTCGCAGGACAAGAATGGCTTCATGTACCGCAGCTGGATGAAAAACCAGGGCATACCTGACCACGAATTCCATGGCAAGCCCATCATCGGCATCTGCAATACCTGGTCCGAACTGACCCCCTGCAACGCGCATTTCCGCCAGTTGGCCGAACACGTCAAGCGCGGCATCCTGGAAGCGGGCGGTTTCCCCGTGGAATTCCCTGTCTTCTCGAATGGCGAGTCGAATCTGCGTCCGACAGCCATGCTGACGCGCAACCTGGCCTCGATGGACGTGGAAGAATCGATCCGAGGCAACCCGATGGACGCCGTCGTGCTGCTGGTGGGCTGCGACAAGACCACGCCTGCGCTGTTGATGGGCGCGGCCAGTGTCGACATTCCCACCATCGTCGTCAGCGGCGGCCCCATGCTGAACGGCAAGCTCAACGGCAAGGACATCGGCTCCGGCACGGCCGTGTGGCAGTTGCACGAGCAGATGAAGGCCGGTTCCATCACCCTGCACCAGTTCATGTCGGCCGAGTCCGGCATGTCGCGCTCGGCCGGTACCTGCAACACCATGGGCACGGCCTCGACCATGGCCAGCATGGCCGAAGCACTGGGCACGTCCCTGCCGCACAACGCGGCCATTCCCGCCGTCGACTCGCGCCGCTACGTGCTGGCGCACATGTCGGGCATCCGCATCGTCGAAATGGTGCACGAAGACCTGCGCCTGTCGAAAGTGCTGACGCGTGCAGCATTTGAAAACGCCATCAAGGTCAACGCCGCCATCGGTGGCTCGACCAATGCCGTGATCCACCTGAAGGCGATTGCCGGACGCATCGGCGTGCCCCTGGAGCTGGAAGACTGGACCCGTGTGGGCCGTGGCACGCCGACCATCGTCGACTTGCTGCCGTCGGGCCGTTTCCTGATGGAAGAGTTTTACTATGCAGGCGGCTTGCCCGCCGTGATACGCCGCCTGGGCGAAGGCGATTTGCTGCCGCACAAGAATGCCTTGACCGTGAACGGCAAGTCAATCTGGGACAACTGCGTCGAAGCACCGATCTACAACGATGAAGTGGTGCGCACCTTGGACAACCCGCTGCTGGCCGATGGCGGCATTTGCGTGCTGCGCGGCAATCTGGCGCCTCGCGGCGCCGTCCTGAAACCGTCGGCCGCCTCGCCGCATTTGATGCAGCACCGGGGCAAGGCCGTCGTCTTCGAGGATTTCGAACATTACAAATCGCGCATTCTTGATCCGGACCTCGATGTCGATGCCGACTCCGTGCTGGTCATGAAAAATTGCGGCCCGAAAGGCTATCCCGGCATGGCCGAAGTGGGCAACATGGGCTTGCCGCCGAAGCTGCTGGCGCAAGGCATCACCGACATGGTGCGCATCTCGGACGCGCGCATGAGCGGCACCGCCTACGGCACGGTCGTCTTGCACGTGGCGCCGGAAGCCATGGCGGGCGGCCCGCTGGGCATCGTCAGGGATGGCGACATGATCGCCCTCGATTGCCACGCCGGCAGCCTGAATATCGACATCAGCGACGCGGAAATCGCCGAGCGCCTGGCGAAGCGCGAGCTGGGCAGCGCGCCCGGGCCGAAGAGCGGCTACCAGCAGCTGTACATCGAACACGTGTTGCAGGCCGACGAAGGCTGCGATTTCGACTTCCTGGTCGGCAATCGCGGTTCAGCCGTGCCGCGCCACTCACACTAAGCGGAGAATCCCATGCTGTTGCTGCAATTTACGAATGAACATCGCGGGCGCCTCGTCGGCCTGCTGCAAGACGACCAGATCCGCGTCATCGAAGGCTACAACACGACGTACGCGCTGGCGCAAGACGCCATCCGCAAAAAGGTCAGTCTGGCGGAACTGGTCAACGCCAGCGTCGGCAACAGCATGCATTCCTATGCTGACGTGGCCGCTGCCGGACGTGTGCTGCCGCCGCTGGACCACGCCGATGAAGCGCACTGCTACGTGACGGGTACGGGCCTGACCCATTTGGGCAGCGCCGGTGCGCGCGACGCCATGCACAAGAAGATAGGCGGCGACGCGGAGTCGCTCAGCGATTCGATGAAAATGTTCCGCCTGGGCGTGGAAGGCGGCAAGCCTGAAGCCGGCACGGCCGGCGCCCAGCCCGAGTGGTTTTATAAAGGCGACGGTTCCATCGTGCGCGCCAGCGGCCAGTCGCTGCGCATGCCGGATTTCGCCCTCGATGGCGGCGAAGAGCCGGAAATCGCCGGCCTGTACGTGATTGGCGACGATGGCCAGCCCTACCGCGTTGGCTACGCCATCGGCAATGAATTCTCGGACCACGTCACGGAACGCCAGAACTATCTGTACCTGGCCCACTCGAAGCTGCGCATGTGCAGCGTGGGTCCGGCCCTGCTGGTGGGCGAATTGCCCGCGTACATCGCCGGCGCCTCGCGCGTGTTGGACACGGCCGGCAATGTGCGCTGGGAAAAGGCCTTTGTCAGCGGCGAAGACAATATGTCGCACACGATTGCCAACCTGGAACACCATCATTTCAAGTATCCGCTGTTCAAGCGCCCTGGCGACGTGCACGTGCACTTCTTCGGCACGGCTACCTTGAGCTTTGCCGATGGCGTGAGCGTGGCGCCGGGCGAAACCTTTGAAATCGAAGCGCCTGCCTTTGGCCCCGCCCTGCGCAACCGCCTCGACGTCTTCCCAACCGAATTTGCGAAAGTGAGCACATTATGAGTTTCAATATCACCGGTGATGCATTGATCGGCGGCGTCGCCGTCAAGGGCAATGGCGGCTCCTTCGAAGCGTGGGACCCGGCCGCGCGCGCACACATCGCACCCGCCTTCCATATGGTGGACGTAGCGCAAATCGACGAGGCTTGCCGTCTGGCGCAAGCGGCGTTCGACCCTTTCCGCGCCACCACGGATGCGCAGCGTGCCGATTTCCTGGACACCATCGCCGCGCAAATCCTCGAACTGGGCGACGAGCTGATCGTGCGCGCCATGACGGAAAGCGGCTTGCCGCGCGCGCGCCTGGAAGGCGAACGCGGCCGCACGGTGGGTCAATTGAAATTGTTTGCCGGCTTGCTGCGCGAAGGCTCGTGGACCGATGCGCGCATCGATTCGGCCTTGCCCGAGCGCGTGCCGCCCCGTCCAGACTTGCGCTTGCGCATGATAGGCCTGGGTCCCGTCGCCGTGTTTGCAGCAAGCAACTTCCCGCTGGCCTTCTCGGTCGCTGGCGGCGATACGGCCTCGGCCCTGGCGGCTGGATGCCCCGTCGTGCTGAAGGCCCACTCGGCCCATCCGGGCACGTCGGAACTGGTGGCGCGCGCCATCGTCAAGGCGATTGCCGTTTGCCAGCTGCCGGCCGGCGTGTTCGCCTTGCTGACGGGCACGGGCAACGGTATCGGCCAGGCGCTGGTGGCCCATCCGGCCATCCAGGCCGTGGGTTTTACGGGATCGCGTTCGGGCGGCATCGCCCTGATGAAGGTGGCGGCCGAGCGTGCGCAACCGATACCTGTCTATGCTGAAATGAGCAGCATCAACCCCGTGTTTGTGCTGCCGCAAGCTTTGGCTGCCCGTGGTGCGGCCATTGCCAGCGGCTTTGCCGCCTCGCTGACGATGGGCGTGGGCCAGTTCTGCACCAATCCCGGCCTGGTGCTGGGCCTGGCCGGCGCTGACTTTACGGCCTTTGCCGCTGCCGCCGCCGAAGCGCTGGCGCCGGCCCCGGCCGCCACCATGTTGACGGCCGGCATCGCCAGCAGCTATGCCAAGGGCGTGGCCGCGCTGGCGCAGCACGCCGACGTGACATCGCTGGTGCAAAATGTGGGCGAGGAAGGCAAGGGTGCCGCCGCCCTGTTCGTCACTTCGGGCGAGGCGTTTCTGGCCAGGCACGACTTGCGCGACGAAGTCTTCGGCCCGGCCTCCCTGCTGGTGGCTTGCCGCGACATGGAACAATTGCTGGCGATTACGGAAAGCCTGGAAGGCCAGCTGACGGCCACCCTGCAAATGGAGGCGGGCGACCTGGAAGACGCGCGCCGTTTGCTGCCCGTGCTGGAACGCCGCGTGGGCCGCATCCTGGCCAACGGTTTCCCGACGGGCGTGGAAGTGTCGACGGCCATGGTGCACGGCGGCCCGTTCCCCGCCACCTCGGACGGCCGCAGCACGTCCGTGGGCACGGCGGCCATCAACCGCTTCCTGCGCCCCGTGTCGTACCAGAACCTGCTGCAGGACTTGCTGCCGGAAGCGCTGCGCGATGATAATCGGCTGGGGATATGGCGCCGCAAGGATGGCGTGCTGGGCAAGGAGTAACAACACGGCGAGCCGCATGCGATTGCGGTTCGCTGCTGTTCGCTGCGGTTGCACGTTGTACATAAAAAATAAACAGGTGGAGACAAGATGAAGCAATTGGCGAAATATGGCAGCTTGCAGGGCAAGCGCGTGTTCATCACGGGTGGTGGCAGCGGCATCGGCGAATCTCTGGTGGCCGAGTTTGCCGCCCAGGGCGCGCTGGTGGCGTTTGTCGATATCGCAGTGGAAGCGAGCGAGGCCCTGTGCCGCCGCCTGGCCGAAGCGGGCATGATGGCGCCCTTGTTCCGTCATTGCGACATTACGGATATTGCCTCCTTGCAAGCCGTCATGGCGGAACTGGCCGAGCAATTGGGCGACTTCGATATCCTCGTCAACAATGCGGCCAACGACCAGCGCCACCAGGCGCAGGACGTGACCCTGGAATACTGGAACGAGCGCATTGCGATCAATCAACGTCCCATGTTCTTTACTTGCCAGGCTGTCTTCGAGGGCATGAAACGCAAGGGCGGCGGTTCCATCATCAATGTCAGCTCGATTTCCTGGCACATGAAGTCGGGCGGCTATCCCGTGTATGCCACCACCAAGGCGGCTGTCGTGGGTCTGACGCGGGGCCTGGCGCGCGATTATGGCGCCCACAATATCCGCGTCAACACGGTCACGCCCGGCTGGGTCATGACGCAGCGCCAGATCGACCTGTGGGTCGACGAGGCGGCGGAAGTGGAAATCAAGAAAAGCCAATGCTTGCCAAGCAAGCTGATGCCACAGGACATCGCCGCCATGGTGCTGTTCCTCGCTTCCGATGACGGAGCGATGTGCTCCAGTCAAGAGTTCATCGTCGACGCCGGCTGGGTCTGAGAAAACTTCCAGGGCGTTGCTGCAGGGTCGGATGTCATCGTACTGATGTACCAGCGTACTGTCTTCGACCCTGCGCCTGGCCATGGCCGCCGGTAGCACCTTCTCGGCGCCCGTCAATGTCACCATCGCCGAACACTTGGGCACGGGTATCTGCGAAGGCATGTGGGTGGTGCCCGACTCTTCCATTCCAAACACCAAGGGCTGACGCAATCGACGTGCTGCACACGTGCGTGACGGCGGACAACTACATGCAGAAACGCAAGGTCCTGCCCATGACGTGGGATAAGGATGGCTGGCCGCAAGTCAATGCGCGCGGCTTGAACCGCGATCAAAGCCGCCAATGAGCGGCCGCCAAACGGTACGGAGGCAGGAGATGTGTGCCAGGTGATACGCAAATCGGTATCGCAAGCGAAAAAGAATTGATTGGATGGCTATGTTGCTTTCTCCTACCATTGCTTCATAAAAAAACCGCCCATCCGGCATCCGGCTGTGATGGTATTCCAAAAAAAACTGGAGACAAGAATGACATTGACACGCCGCACACTCCTCGCCAGCGCCATGCTGCTGGCCTTTTCCGCCACCACCTTCGCTACCTCGTCCGCCTTCGCCGCCAAGCCCCTGGTCATGGGCTTTTCGCAGGTAGGCGCCGAGAGCGAGTGGCGCACCGCCAATACCGTCTCCATCAAGGATGCAGCCAAGAAAGACGGTGTCACCCTGAAATTTGCCGACGCGCAGCAAAAGCAGGAAAACCAGGTCAAGGCCCTGCGCTCCTTCATCGCGCAAAAGGTCGACGTGATCGCCTTCTCGCCTGTCGTTGAATCCGGCTGGGATACGGTCTTGCGCGAAGCCAAGGCCGCCAAGATTCCCGTCATCCTGACGGACCGCGCCGTCAATGTGGCCGACAAATCGCTGTACGTGACCTTCATCGGTTCCGACTTCGTGGAAGAGGGCCGCCGCGCCGGACAATGGCTGCTTGAGCACGCCAAGAAAACCCCGGACGCCACCTTGAACATCGTCGAACTGCAGGGCACGGTGGGTTCCGCCCCGGCCATCGACCGCAAGGAAGGCTTCCAGGAAGTCATCGGCAAGAATCCCAAGCTGAAGATCATCCGTTCGCAAACGGGCGACTTTACGCGCGCCAAGGGCAAGGAAGTGATGGAAGCTTTCTTGAAGGCCGAAGGCAAGAAGATCAACGTGCTGTATGCGCACAATGACGACATGGCCATCGGCGCCATCCAGGCCATCGAAGAAGCGGGCATGAAGCCGGGCAAGGACATCATCATCATCTCCATCGATGGCGTGAAAGGCGCATTCGAAGCCATGATCGCCGGCAAGCTGAATGTCACCGTGGAATGCAGCCCGCTGCTGGGCCCGCAACTGATGTCCATCGCCCGCGATGTGGTGGCCGGTAAACCCGTGCCAGCGCGCATCACGACGGTGGAAGGCGTGTTCCCTGCCGAGGTGGCCGCCAAGGAATTCCCGAACCGTAAGTACTAAGCTTGCCGCATGATGAAGACGCAAGCGCATCACAACGCCGCGCCAGCTCCCCTGCTGGAGCTGCGCGGCATCAGCAAATCCTTTCCCGGCGTCAAAGCCCTCAGCGATGTTGCCCTGCGCCTGTATCCGGGTGAAGTGCATACCTTGATGGGGCAAAACGGCGCCGGAAAGTCGACCCTGATCAAGGTGCTGACGGGCGTCTATACGCCCGACAGCGGCCAGATCCTGCTCGACGGCAAAGCCATCGCCCCGGCGTCGACGTCGGACGCGCAGGCGCTCGGCATCAGCACCGTGTATCAGGAAGTCAATCTGTGCCCGAACCTGTCGGTGGCGGAAAACATTTTTATCGGCCGTTATCCACGCCGCTTTGGCATCATCGATTGGCGTGCCATGCAGCAACAGGCGCGTGCCTTGCTGCAGCAATTGCAGATCGATATCGACGTCACGGCGCAATTGTCCAGCTTCCCGCTGGCCATCCAGCAAATGGTGGCCATTTCGCGCGCGCTGAACATTTCGGCCCGCGTGCTGATCCTCGACGAACCCACGTCCAGCCTGGACGAGGCGGAAGTCACTCTGCTGTTTTCCGTGCTGCGCCGCCTGCGCGAGCAGGGCATGGCGATCCTGTTCGTCACCCACTTTCTGGACCAGACCTACGCCATTTCCGACCGGATCACGGTGATGCGCAACGGCGAGCGGGAAGGGGAATACGCGTGCAGCGAGCTGTCGCGCCTGGCACTGGTGAATAAAATGATCGGCGTGGCGGCCGACACGCAGGAACAAGCGCTGGATCTGGCGCAGGACGCGGGCGCCGCCAGCTTTGGCCCCACCGTGCTGGAAGCGCAGGGCCTGGGCCGCAAGGGCGCCTTGCTGCCCATGGATTTCCACATCCGCCAGGGCGAATTGCTGGGCCTGGCGGGCTTGCTGGGCTCGGGCCGTACGGAGCTGGCGCGATTGCTGTTCGGTGCCGACAAGGCCGATTCCGGCAGCATCACCATGCAGGGCAAGCCGCGCCAGTTCAGCGTGCCGCGCGACGCGATTGCCCACGATATCGGCTTTTGCTCGGAAGACCGCAAGCACGAGGGCGCGATTTTGTCGCTGTCCGTGCGCGAAAACATCATCCTGGCTTTGCAAGCCCGCACAGGTTTGCTGCGTGCAATCCCGTTCAAACGCCAGCAGGCGCTGGCCGACGAATATGTGAAGGCGCTGGGCATCAAGACGGCCAGCATCGAGACGCCGATCGGCAGCTTGTCGGGCGGCAATCAACAAAAGGCCTTGCTGGCGCGCTGGCTGCTGACCTCGCCCGCCATGCTGATTTTAGACGAACCGACGCGCGGCATCGACGTGCGCGCCAAGCAGGAAATCATGACTTATGTGAGCAAGCTGTGCCGTAAGGGCATGGCGATTCTGTTCATTTCGTCCGAGCTGCCCGAAGTGCTGCGCTGCAGCGACCGTATCGTCGTCATGCGCGATCGCAAGGCTTGCGGCGACTATGCGCGTGGCGAACTGGACGACAGTTCCGTGCTGCAAGTGATCGCCGGAGATGCCACATGAGTTTATCCACACCCTCCAGCGCGCCATTGACGCGTGCGGCTTCCCTTACGAATGCTTCCATGTTGCAGAGTGTCTTGCACCACCCTTTGAGTCGCCCCCTGGCCGCGTTGCTGTTGCTGCTGCTGGTCGACCTCTTCGCCATCCCAGGCTTTTTTCATCTGGAAATCCGTGACGGTCACCTGTACGGCAGCGTGATCGACATCGTCAACCGCGCCGCACCCTTGATGCTGGCCGCGCTGGGCATGACCCTGGTGATTGCCACGCGCGGCATCGATATTTCCGTGGGCGCCGTCGTGGCCCTGTCCGGCACCGTGGCCGCCATGCTGATCGGCGGCACCATGGTGATGGAGAATGGCGTGGCGACGTATGTGAGCAACATCCCCATGGGCTGGGCTCTGGCGGCGGCCCTGGGCGCGGCCTTGCTGTGCGGCGCCTGGAATGGCGTGCTGGTAGCCGGCCTGGGCTTGCAGCCCATCGTCGCTACCCTGATTCTGATGGTGGCGGGGCGGGGCCTGGCGCAGCTGTTGACGGATGGGCAAATCGTCACCGTCTACTATCAACCGTACTTCTTCATCGGCAGCGGCTACCTGTTCGGCTTGCCGTTTTCCCTGTTCCTCGTGGCGGCGGTCTTCCTCATCACGGCCGTGCTGATGCGCAAGACTGCGCTGGGCCTGTTCATCCAGGCTGTCGGCATCAATCCTGTCGCCGCCCGCCTGGCCGGCATCAAGACGGCAACCCTGATCTTTTTCGTCTACGTGTTTTGCGCCGCCTGCGCGGGCTTGTCGGGGCTGATGATCAGCTCGAACATCAAGAGCGCGGACGCGAACAATGCTGGCCTGATGCTGGAACTTGACGCCATCCTGGCCGTCACCCTGGGCGGGACGTCCCTGGCCGGCGGCAAGTTCAGTCTCGTGGGCAGCATGATCGGCGCCCTCATCATCCAGACCCTCACCTACACCATCTATTCGCTGGGCGTGCCGCCGGAAGTGAACATGGTCGTCAAGTCGGTCGTCGTGTTCCTCGTCTGCCTGTCGCAATCGTCGGAATTCAAACAATTGCTACAACGGAGAAAAGCATGAAGGGCTTGCTGCACACCCCGTATTTCACTTCGCTCGTCACCGTGCTGCTGCTGGTGGTGATGCTGGGCCTGGGCGGCGCCGCCTATCCGGGCTTGCTGTCGACACAAGTGATCTTTAACCTGTTGATCGATAACGCCTTTTTGCTGGTGATCGCCGTTGGCATGACCTTCGTCATCGTTTCCGGCGGCATCGATCTGTCCGTCGGGTCCGTGCTGGCCCTGTCGACCATGATCGCCGCCTGGCTGCTCCACGTGGCGCACTGGCCGCCGCTGCTGGTGATCGCCACCGTGCTGGCGCTGGGCACCATCTTTGGTGCCGGCATGGGTGCGCTGATCCATTATTTCAAATTGCAGCCATTCATCGTCACCCTGGCCGGCATGTTTCTGGCGCGCGGTCTGTGCTATTTGATCAGCATTAATTCCATCACCATCGATAACCCGCTGTTCGTGGCCATGTCGCAGACGCAATTGGGGCTCTTGGGCGGCTTTGTCTCGCCCGGCGTGGTGATTGCCGTGATCACTTTGCTGCTGGCCATCTGGCTGGCGCACGCCACGCCGTTCGGGCGCGCCGTGTATGCGATAGGCGGCAATGAACAGTCGGCCCTGATGATGGGCTTGCCCGTGGGCCGCACCAAGGTGCTGATTTACGCCTTCAGCGGCTTTTGCGCCTCGCTGGGCGGTGTGCTGTTTTCGTTTTACATGCTGTCCGGCTATGGCTTGCATGCGCAAGGCACGGAGCTCGATGCGATTGCCGCCGTCGTCATCGGTGGCACCCTGCTCAGCGGCGGCTACGGCTACGTGGCGGGCGCCCTGTCCGGCGTGCTGGTGCTGGGCACCATCCAGACCCTGATCGCCTTCGACGGCACGCTCAGCTCGTGGTGGACCAAGATCGTCATTGGCGGCCTGCTGTTCGTCTTTTGCGTCGTGCAGAGATTGATGGCCATGGGCCAGAAAAATACCAAGGGAAGTTAAGCTTTATGTTGAAGTAACACACACATGCGTACAAGCCGGACGGCGGCATCGAGTTCATCCATCAAACGAATGGCCCGCAGCCAATCCCGGCGCCGCCTGCAAGGCAACCTGAACGCTTGCTGACGATGCACCAGACACACTGATATCAGTAGTATCGATATTGAATTAAAACTGATATCGATCATGATATGATTTATTGATGGATACCCTCAACCCCAACTGGTTCTTGCGAGCCCGCCTGAAGACGCGGCAATTGCTGCTGTTGATTGCCCTGGATGAGCAGCGCAACATCCACCGCGCGGCGGAAGAATTGCACATGACGCAGCCGGCCGCGTCCAAGCAAATCAAGGACCTGGAAGAGATGCTCGACGTGCGCCTGTTTGACAGGTTGCCGCGCGGCATGGAGCCGACCATCTACGGCGAGACGATGATACGCCATGCGCGCATGGCCCTGACCAGCCTGTCGCTGGCGCATGACGATATCGTGGCCCTGAAGTCGGGCCTGACGGGCCAGGTGGAAGTGGGCGTCATCATGACGCCGGCCATGGCCTTGCTGCCGCGCGCGATTGCCCGCATCAAGCAGCAGGCGCCGCTGATGCGCATCGGCGTGCACCTGGAGCACAGCAACACCCTGATGGACATGCTGCAGCATGGCACGCTGGACTTCATGATCGGGCGCATCCTGGAAAAGGAAAGCAGCGCCGGCCTCATCTACGAGGAGTTGACGGAAGAGCCGGCCAGCGCCGTGGCGCGCAATGGCCACCCGCTGCTGTCGCGCAAGAATCTGCAATTGAAGGATTTGGCGGGCCAGCCGTGGATCTTGCCGCCGCAGGGCAGCATCCTGCGCCACCGCTTCGACATGATGTTCCGCCGCGCCAGCCTGGAACCGCCCGTCGACGTGGTCGACACCACCGCCTTGCTCTTGATCACGTCCTTGCTGCAGCAAACGGATTCCCTGCACGTGATGCCGACGGAAGTGGCGCATTACTACGAATCGTTGAACGTGCTGAGCATCCTGCCCATCGAGCTGCCGTGCAAGATGGATGCCTTCGGCATCATCCGCCAGCAGGATCATCTGCTGTCGCCGGGCGCGGATATGCTTTTAAAAGCTGTGCGGGCCACGGCGGCGGATATGTATTGACACGACGCGGTGGTGGCTGTGTCGGATTACGCGTTCCGCTAATCCGACCTACGCATGGTCCCGTGACAGGTAGGTCGGATTAGCCCGCAGGGCGTAATCCGACAACACCGGCGCAGCATGCTTAATCGGGCACTTCAAAAAAGAACAGCTGCACCAATCGCCCATTCTCCGGCGTGTCGCCAAACACATTGCTGATCGAGTGAAAGTAATGGCCCTTGTAGACGATCAGGCGGTTGTGGCGCATGGGTATTTGCAGCAGCGCTTGCCAACTGTCGCGCTGTTCCTGCAAGTCGTTGAATTTCTGCACTTTACTGTTTGGCAGCCAGCGCTTCTGGAAATCCTTGAAGCTGGCGTAGCCGCCCGCCTTGACGTCCGCCTCGGGCAAGCGCCGATACCAGCCGCTGGGCTGGTGGCGCCAGAAGGTGGTGCCGCCCTGGCACTGCTCGGGCGGGTTCAAATACAGCACGCCCGCATAGAAATTGAAATTATTCCCCGTCTCGTTGTCCACATGGATATCCGTGCGCGCCATCGCGTCCGCATAGCTGAGGCGGTAGGAGCCATTGTCGGGCGAAATGAAACGGATGGGGCGGTCCAGCGCTGTGGCGATGCGTTCCATGATGGCTTGGCAAGGCTGGCCCGCCGTCTGGCTGCCCGGATAGTTCTGTCCCGCATAGCGCTGCTGCTCAAATGGTAAAGCCAGCGCTTGCGCGCGCCAGGCGGCCGGATCAGGCAGGAAATCGTCGAGGATGTGCAAGTCCGTTTCGCGCAGGAAGTCCTGCAGCGATGGCGCGGCATCGATCGGTGTCAACGTTTCCGCGTGGTCCGCTTGCGGACTGGCAAAGCCGATGCTGCATATTTGCGCCAGCGCCGGGTGCAGCGCGATACCCTGCGCATAGCGGGCCAGCGCCAGTTCCTGCTGGCCCGTGCGGTAATACATCTCGGCCAGCCCCTGCAGGTTTTGCCAGCGTTCGGGACGCAAGGCATGGGCGCGTTCGAGTTCCACGATGGCTTCGGGCAGGCGCAGCTTGGAAAGCAGCAATTCGGAATGCACGATGGCGAAATCGTGTTCGTGCGGCGCCAGCCGCGCCGCCGTGGCGTAGCTGGCCAGCGCCGCTTCGCTATCCGTACCGCGCAACACATTGCCCAGGTTGTAGTGGAACAGGGCATTGTCGGGTTGTTGCTTGAGCGACAGTTTCAGCAAGCCCAGGCCAATGGTGGCCTGGCCCAGTTCCAGCATGGCCAGGCCCTGGAAATGCTGGGCTTCCACCAGGGCCTGGTCCAGTTTATAGGCGGCTTGGTAGGCATTGATCGCTTCAATCAGCTTGCCCGCCTGGTGCAGCCGTTGCCCGTTTGCCAGATGTTGTTCCGCCAGTGTCTGTTCGCCCATGTCCCGATCCCGATGCAATGTGGCGAACAGTGTAACGCAAAGGCCCCGGTGCTTACAGCGCTTGCTGCACAGGAATTTCCTGCCCGTTCAGCTTGATCGCCACCTTGACGATCTGCGCCTTGACCTGGTTACTGGCCATGTCCGCTTCCTGGGCGTAGGCATACACGATGATGGCGAAGTCCTTGTAGCCGCTGCGCGCCGCCTCGATCTTGCGCGCCGCCTCCTGGTTCACTTTCAGCAGCGAGTAGCCGTCGCCATTCGTGAACGCCAGCTTGTAGTCGCCGTTGTCGTACATGTAGTAATACGTGCCCGCTTCGGCGAATTTGGCGGGGAAGGCGGCCTTGTCCATGGCATACGGCGACAGCGCGCCCTGGCCATTGATCTGGTAGCGCAGGTAGCGTTTGGTTTTCGCTTCGCTGACCTTGGCGTCGATCTGCGGTTTCAGCGCGTCGAGCACTTCCTGCTTGCGGAAGGCGTCGTTGCTGCCCGCATATTCGCGCGAGACGCGCTGCGCCACGGCCGCATAGTCGGGCGGTACGCCGGACAGGGCGATGTAGCTGTACATCAACTGGTTGCCGCTGCTGATGTCGACATAGCTGGCGCTTGGCGTGGCAGTGTCCGCTTGTGGCAGGCTGGCGGCAGCCGCCTTGACTTGCGCCTTGGCGGCCAGGTCGGCCACGCTGGTGGCGGGTGCTGCGACGGTCGGTGTGGCGTTATTGTGCTCGGTCTTGCCGCAGGCGGACAGGATCAGGGCGATGGCGAGCAGGGCGGGCAGGGTGCGCAGGGTAGCTTGCATGATATTTCCTTCAGGATGAGTGTGCGGGAGGTTGTCGGGATTAGCCGATGGTCTTGCGTTTGTACTCGCCGACGCCGTAAGCGGCCAGGACGATGGAAGAGGCCAGCACCAGGTAAAAACCGATGCCGAAGGACAAGCCTTGCCACACTTGTCCCAGCATTTCGCTGGCCATCTGCTCGGCCATGCGGGCCGCGCGGCTACCCATGATGCCGCCCATGGCGTTGCCCGCATCGCTGACGGCGCCCTTGATTTTGATGAACAGCAAGCTGCTGTGGATGACGACGAACAGCAGCGGCGCGCACTTGCCCAGCGCCGCTTTCGGGTGGCTGCTGGCCATGGTGGCGCAGCAGCCGGCAATGGCCAGCAGGAAGAAAAATTGTGCGGAAGTAAAACCGCCGCCGCCATCGCGGGCGAAGCTTTCCAGGCTGTCGGCGGACAGGCCCAGCAACTGCCAATAGGTGCGCGAGACGGAAGCGAACAAACGGATGCCGATGGTGTTGAAGACAAAGGCGCCGGCGATCAATACACCCAGGCTGGCCAGCACCTTGATGCCCAGGGCCGCGACGGCCTGGCCCCACAGTTGCTGACCCTTGTCGCGCGCCAGTTTCGCCGCGCCGGCCATCTCTTCCTGCGCCAGTTGCTGCGTCGCCACGGCGCTGACGGTGACGAGGCTGCCCGCGTCATCGAAGCGCACGTCGACGACGGCGTTGATGGCGGGCGCCACGTCCGAGCGCCAGTGCGTGGCCACGTCGAAAACATGCTGAATGCCGGCCACGCTGACGGAACCTTGTCCGCTTGTTTGGTAGGCGAGGATGCGGCCCCGTTGGCCGGTGGTCATGGTTGCTGCTGGGATCGATGTTTGCATGGGATTTCCCTGGTCACTGTCATGCTGTATTGCATGTACCCACGGATAACGGGGGCAGTTCAGGGAAATCTAAAATTATTTTGAGTTATTTTTTTGCGGCTGCATCAAGTCCTTGGCGGCGCCCTGGTAATCCTTCATCAAGCCCATGAAGGCGTCCTGCAAATGGCGGGCCGCTTCCTGCGGCGGCGCGCCCGTGCGCCGTGCCAGGTCGAATTTATAAGCGTGCGCGGCCGTGTAGCCCGCTTGCGAGGCGGCGTCCAGCAGCACGCCGGCCCGTTTCAAGGATGCCGGGTCGCCCTTGACCATCAGCAATTCGGCCAGATAGGTCTGGGCGATGGGAAAATCTTTTGCTGCCGCCTTTTCCAGCCACTGCATGCCCGCCTTCGGCTGTTTGATGCCGGCATCGCCGCCGCCGATGCCATAGCCGAGCGCCGTCAGCGCCACCAGGTCGCCGCCCCGCGCGCGTTTTTCCAGCTGCTGGCGGGGAAATGGCCGCGCCGCGACCTGCATGCGGATTTCATAGTTGATGTCCTGTAATACATTGCCTGGCCACACTTTCGCGCCCGAAGCAGTGGTCGCGGCTGGCTGGGCGGCTGGCGCCGGCGCCGGGAGGGGAGCGCGCATGCCGCTGTTGCCGGAAGCCTGCACGCCTGGCACCGGCGGGCTGACACCCTTGCCGCTGCCCATGTTCAGCACCAGGCGCGCCGACGTTTCGCCGAACGAGACGCGGGGCTTTTGCACATCGTGCGTCATGGCCGCCACCCTGGCCGCCACTTGCGAGAACACATCGCCCATCGGCAAGCCCGGGGCATCGAGCGCGTCGAGCAGGGCGCTCGTGTAGGGGCTGTTGCGCGAATCGGGCGACCAGAAATCGCGGGCCAGGGCGCCCGGTCCCGCCGAATAGGCGATCACCACGCCCCGTGGCGCTTGTGTGTCGGCAAAACCGTGGCTGGCCGCATTGCTGCCACCGGGCACGGGCACCATTGCACCGCCGCGCGTATATTCCTGGCGGCAAGCGTCGAGGATCAGCACGGCGCCGCGCGCGCCCGTGCGCTGCAAATCGCCCGCCAGGCTGGAAACGGACACGCCCTGTGCGGCAATCGCGGCGGCGCTGAGCGCATTCATGTTGGCGCCCAGCGGCAGCACGTAATTGGCTTCGCCCGCCTGCGCGCCGTGGCCCGCGTAAAACACGAGGGCGATATCGGCGCCGCGCGCCTGCGTGGAAAACTCGGCCGACGCTTTTTGCAGCTGCGCCGCATTGATGTCCGTGCGCAGCAGTACTTCAAAGCCCAGGCGGCGCAGGCGTTCGGCCATGGCGCGCGCATCGTTCACGGGATTCAATAGCGGCTGCGGATAGGCCGCATTGCCGATCACCAGGGCGATGCGCTTGCCGGGAGACGCTTGCACAGGCGCTGGCGCGGCAGCGTGCGCTACCTTGCTGCCCAGCAAAAAGAACAGGCTCAAGAACAGGAGAATCAGGCGATGCATGGGCGTCTCGGGAATTGTCGTGAAAGTAACAAAAGTTAGCGATTTTTACTGTGATATGCGAAAATTGCTTAAATGCATTTTACCTTACTGACAAGTTTCTCTTGTCTGGCCAGCGCATTGCTTGATTGCCGGTGCGCTTCGCCGCCGGCCAGTGGCGCGTGCCGCCCAACACACGATCGGACCGGCTGTGCAATCGGAACAATTTGAACGGATTCATGCTTTCTGGACCCGCCGCCCGCAGTTGACGCAAGGCGAACTGGGCGAGTTTTACCAGCGCGTCATCGCCGCGTTGACGCCGTGCCGCCCGCGCGAGGCGGCGTCGCTGGGCGATTCCCTGGCTGATTTGCGCCACCAGTTTTTCATTGAAAAAGTCCTGCACAGCGATAGCGACGCCGCGCCCCATCACGTGGGCGCTCTGTTTTTATACTTCAAGCGCTTCATCATCGACCAGCTGCGCAAGCAGCGCGATGACGAAGATGCCGATGCGCAAGAGGGCTGCGAGCTGCGCGCGCCCGACGCCTATGCCGAACCGCTGCGCGACTACCAGCTCACGCCGCAGCAAGTGCGCGTAGCGGCCGACGGTTTTATCACCACCTTGCCGCAGGATTTGATCTTGCTGCTGCGCCATTGTGGCTGCGGCGGCATGCCTGTCAAGGAATTGGCCGAGCAGATCGCTTCCGCGCATTACCACGGCGGCAAGCTGGGCCTGGTGCACAGGCAGAAGGGCGATAGCCTCAGCGCGGGACGCCAGATCGTCGAACCGGCCCACCGCTCTACCCTGCTGGGCAACTGGGTCTTGACCCTGCTCAAGCTGCGCGTGGGTGATGCCTTGACCGCGCGCGATATGCAGGCGGCGCAAATAGTTTTGGATATCTTGTGCGTGGCCGCGTTATCCCTGCACCTGGACCCCGCGTCCACCCACCCGAGCACTGATGAAAGGCCACCGGCATGACTGCATTGACGCCCACACTGGCCATCGTTGCCGCGCGCCTGCCATCTCCCCCATCTTCCGCCGAAATGCTGGACGCGGAGGTGAGCGGCGATACTCCCGACTGGCGCGGCATTGCCGTGCCGGAATACCTGCTGCAGCGTTTCGCGCGCCGCAGTGATGCCGCGCCGCTGGCCGCGCGGCCCATCGCCGGCGGACAGATTCACTTGCTGGCGCGCCGCCCCGGCTTTGGCGCCGTGCTGCTCGATGCCTGGGACAGCTCGCGGCAGCGCTGGCGAGGCTGGCTCGTCACGCCCGACACAGCGTATGCGGATGCCTGCGGCCTGGTGGTCGAGGAGCGCGACGCGCCCGCCGACCCCCGGGCGGGGCTGGTGTTGTGCGACATGCCCGTGACCCTGGACGTGACGGACCTGGGCGCCTGCCTGGGCGTGTTCAGCCAGGAGCGCCTGCAGGCGGCGCGCTGGCTGGAAACGCATGGCCGCGCCAATGCCGCCACGGCGGCGCCCGGCGTGATCGCCCGCGTGGCCTTGCCCGGCGACGACTATGTGCTGACGGGCACGCCCTTGTCGAGCGAGCTGGGCAAGGATGGCCGCGTGGCTTACCGGCAATTGCTCCGCCAGGGGCTGCAGCAGTTGCAGATCGCTACCGCCGATGCCACCGCGCCACAGCTAAAGACCCCGGTGAAGGCGGCAAATTCAAACCGCTGGCTGAAGCTCGTCACGGCCTTGGCCGCCAGCGTGATGGTGGTGCAATCTGCGTGGCTGTTCCTGCCGAAAGAGAATGCTGTCGTCGGCAATGCGGAATTCCGCAGCGGCAGTGGCGTCGAGACGGGTGTGCGCACGCGCGTGCTGTTCCGTGCCGAGGCAACAGAGGCGGAAATCCGCACCTGGCTGCAACGCGAGCAACTGGAAATCGTTGCCGGCCCGGACACCCTGGGCGCCTACACCCTGCTGTCGCGCGACCGCCAGAAAGTCTTGCCGCCGCCAGGCCCGGGCAATCCCCTGGCCGTGATCAATCCCTGAATTCAGAAATTAGAGAAAGTTATCCAGCATGACAACGTATAAGAATTTTCTATCTACTCATGGGCGCAAGCTGGCCCTGGGTCTGGCTGCTGGCCTCCTGTTGACGGGCTGCGCCATGACGCCGAATGGCCGTGGCGGCGTGATGGTGGGCCTGGATACTGCCGAGTTGTTCGGCACGCCGATTTCCACCTTCCGTCTGCGCGACGGCATGGAAGGCACCTTGCGCAAGGACCCGCAAGGCAAGTATTCGATCAAACTGTCGCAGGCGTTTCGCGTCGTGCCGCTGGCCAACGCCATCACGGCCCGCGTGGCGAGGGTGGAAAACGTGGGCGAGCGTACCGTGGTGATCGTGGAAACGCAGGAGCGCGGCTGCGCCTACCGCTATGAAGTGCTGGCCTTCCAGGGAACGGACGTGCTGCAGTGGACGGTAGGCAATTGCAAGGACCGCCCCCGCGTGGAACTGGCGGCGGACGCGAAATCGCTGAATATCGATTTTCCCAACTACAACCGCTTGTCGCGCATGATTTACACGGACAACCGCCTGCTCAACGCCAGCGTGGCCGTGCCGCCCGGCGTCGATACGCGCGCCCAGCCGTTTGCCGACGATGCCTTGCGCGCCACAGGCCCGGCGTTGGCCACCGTGCCGGGCAATGACAGCGGCCGCGTGATCCCTGCGCCACCGGCTGCCACCCCGGCACCCGCTGGCGCGCCGAAAGCGGGCAGCCGCGCCAGCGCCAAGCCGCGCCGCCAGGAGGTCCAGGCCAGGGCGGCGGCGCCCGCCGCCATCAGCCTGCCCGCGCCGCGTACCGCCACTTCTGCGCAGGCGGCGCCGATGATCTTCCAGGCCGAAGAGATCAAGCCCGTCGTCATCGATTTGAGGAAATAAGATGGCCGCGAGTTTGCGCAGTCTGCAGATCCGGCAGACCTTGATCCTGATCGTCCTGACGATCATTTACCTGTGCTTCGAGCTGGGCTTCAATGCCCGTTTGCTCGACGTGGTGGGCGGCGACGTCAAGCCGCACGACGTGGAGGGCGTGGAATTTTATGGCCGCAGCCTGTCGGGCATCGCCGCCGCGCTGGTGGTGCTGCAGCTGATGTGGCGCCGCCGCCTGAAGAACAATGGAAGCGGCCCCAGCTGGAAAAAAATCATCTTTTGCTGCATCGCCACGGCTGCGGTCGTGTTCGGCATTTTGAAGACCACGGTCACGGTGCTGGTTGAAACACGCGACGCGCAATTTCGCCGCCTGGCCTTCAACACCACCCTGATGCAGCGCTCACTGGTGGGCGGCAGCTTGCAATTGCAGGGCCTGGTAGATGATCCCACCCTGTTTGCCAAGCCCGAAGGCAAGGCCTTCCTGGCCCTGTTCCCCTTCCTGGCAGTGTCGGTCGGCCATCTCGACGAGCGCATGGAACCCGCCAAGGAGCAGTTGATCAATTTCAACGTCCGCAAGATCGCTGGCGGCGCGGCCGGGTATTACGAAAAGTACCAGCAGGCGATCGGCGAAGTGCGCGACAAGTGGAAATTGTATTCGGGCATGATTCCCGATGACGATGCGGGCTTGCGCCAGCAGCAGGAATCGGCATGGAGCGATTACCGGCAAAGCCTGTCGCGCCATGGCTGGCAACCGGAGTCGGTGCCGGCGCGCCGGCGCGCGGCCGTGGTCAATAATGTGCGAAAGAAAGTGCCGGTATCGGCCAACTGGCACCCGGCCGACCAGATATCGTTCCGCCTGGCAGTCAAGCGCCGCTATGCGTCGGAAGCGGCCAGCAAGGGCTTGAGCATCAAGGGCGAGCGTATTCCGCCTGGCTTGTCCTTCCCCGCCTTCGTGGCGCGCCCCGGCATCCAGGCCGTCTTGCGCGACGGGCCGGACGGCGGCGACGGCAGCGAAGCGAGCAAGGGTTTGCGGCTGCCCAAAGGCGCCGTGGTGCAAGACGCGTATGCGAGCCCTGCCGAGTTCAGCCGGTTGTTCGACCAGTTCGCCGCGCGCCAGACGGCGGAGAAACTGGTGGAGTACCGCGCCAGCCGCAATGACTTTGAAGTGGGCGGCAAGTACTTTGACGAAGGCAAGGAAGCGGCGCGCGCGGCCATCGTGCCGCCAGTGGCCCTGTTTTTCTCCTTGCTGGGCGCCATCGGCCACTTCTCGAAACTGCTGTACCTGATCGCCACGGTGGGCTTGCTGGTGCTGGCGGCGCGTCGGGGCGAGCAGGCGGGCGCCGATGGCCAGCTGAGCCGTCGTTCCGCCTGGATCGCCACGGGCGTGCTGGCCGGCGCCTTCCTGGGAACCTGGGGCATCTTCAGCCTCTCGGACAATAATGTCACGAAGAGCGAGCTGTTTCGCCAGATGCTGGACTGGAACCGCCAGGCGGCTGACGACAGCACGCGCTGGCAAATCGCCGGCAAGGGCTTGCTGGCCAATATCACGCACGTCGTGGCGGTGGGGCAGGGTTACAGCTACCCCGTCAACGAAGCCATCCGCATCCACGTTTTGCAGGGAGTTCATTATGGTTATCATCCGGGACAAAAATAAGGCGGCCGCACTGGCGCTGCTGCTCTGCATGGCCAGCACGGCTGTACAGGCCGACTGCCTGGGCATGAAGGTACACGCTCACCGCGGCGCGGGCAATGCGCCGGAAAACTCGCTGAGCGCGCTGCGCAACACGTATTTCGGCACTTGGGACGGCGTCGAGACGGATTTGCAGCTGCTGGGCGACGGCAGCTGGGTGGTGCACCACGATCTGTTGACGGGGAGAGTCGTCGACACGGGATCACCGCGTACCGTGAAGCAATTGACGGCCGACGACTGGCGCGCCGCCAGCATGAAGAACCGCGGCGTGCTGACGGCGGAAACGCCGCCCTTCGTCAGCGATATCGCCGACCTGGCGACGGCGTTCCCGGCCAAAACCCTGAACGCGGAAATCAAGGATGTCGTGTCGTCGTGCGCGCCGATTGCCACCCTGGTGGGGCAGTTGCGTGCAAACATCAAGCATGGCAACTGGTTTCTCACTTCGGGCGTGCCGAACAACCTCGCCTGCGCGCGCCGCGCCGATCCGCAGGGCTACTTGGGCCTGCTCGTGTTTGACGCGCGCAACGCGCAGGCGGCCGGCGCGAACCGGGTCAGCCGCTATATCGCGAAAAATGCCCGCCCGCCCAAGCTCGACAAGCCGTGGCTGCAGCGCGTGCAGCAGCAGATCGGCATGCCCGCCGGCGTGCACGTGGATGCGCGCAGCCTCGATGCCAATCCGAATTTGCTGATGGACGCCGCCAGCCTGAACATGCCCGTCTTCGTCTACGCCGTCGATGGCGACTCGGCCCTGGCCGCGTCCTTGCTGCGTGCCCAGCAGCGCAGCCACCGCTGGCCCAGCGGCGTCATTCTTGACGGCAATCCAGAAACGTTTTGCGCGATGATGAAGTAATCACGTTATGTGCCGGGAGACCCCGCCTTGATCCTGCCTCAGCCCGACCGTGCCGCCGCGCTTGCCCGTAGCGCCATCGGCGCCATGTTCTTTTCCCTGTTTGGCGGCCTGTGGGTGGCCGCCTGGTGCGTGCAGACGTACGGTGCGCATCCCTTAAGGTTGCTGCCGGTTGCCGGCATCACCGTCTTGCTGTTCATGCTGGCGTGGCGCCAGTTTCGCCGCCACCGCGCCGCGCATGCGGCGGCGGAACAATCGCCGGAGGCAAAACGCGTGGGCCGGCTGTTCCATATCGTGAATGCGGGGCAGTGGATTGCCATCTTCATCGTCGGCAACGTCTTGAAAAACCTGGGGCTGCAGGCGTGGTTCATTCCCGCCGTCATTTTGATCGTGGGTCTGCATTTCTTCCCGCTGGCCTGGCTGTTCAAGGCACGCCGCCACCTGGCGATCGGCATGGCGCTGTGCGTGTGGGCCATCGGCTATCCGCTCACCTTGCGCCACGGCCCCATCCATCCCGTCGGCTGCCTGGGCGCCGGCCTGATCCTGTGGGTGGCGGCTCTTTCTGCCGTGCGTGCCGGTTTTGCCGTGCAGCAGAGCGCGGGGCAAGCCCAGAAATAGCAGCTTGCGACGGCCCGCGCAGGGCCGTTTTTGTAGACTTTCCTGCCTGTTTTTTGCGCATTGCAGCATCGATAATGTTTGCATCAGGCGGCGTGCTGGCATATAAATGTAATCGATTACATTTATTTGAAAACCCCATGCCGCCAGTCGCTCCATCCCCTTTGCCGACAGAAACCGTCTCCATCAGCGCCGTTGCCGCGCATGCCGGGGTGTCGGTGGCCACCGTTTCGCGCGTGATGAACGAGCAGGCCGGAGTGCGGGCGCCCACGCGCGACAAGGTGCTCGCTTCCGTGGCCGCGCTGGGCTACCGCATGAACCATCTGGCGCGCAGCCTGCGCACGGCCGAGAGCCGCATGTTGCTGACCATGGTGCCCGACGTGGGCAATCCCTTCTATGCGCAGATCGTGCGCGGCATCGACACGGTGGCGCGCGAACACGGCTACTTCGTGCTGCTGTGCGACACGGGCGCCGATGCGGGCCGCGAGCGCTCGTATTTCGACTTGCTGCGCATGCACCGCGCCGATGGCGCCATCTGCCTGGATCCGGACACGGTGCAGCATGCCCTGTCGCATGAATCCATCAGCCTGCCCTGGGTGGCGTGTTGTGAGTTCGACCCTGCCGTGGCCGTGCCCTATGTCGGCATCGATAACCACCGGGCCGCGTCGGACGCCGTCGCGCATTTGCTGGCGCGCGGCCACACGCGCATCGGCCTGATCAACTCCGATGAACGCTATCTGTACGCCCGGCAACGCCAGCAAGGCTACCTGGACACTCTGGCGGCCGCCAGCCTGACCGTGCAGCCGGACTGGGTGCACACGGTGCAAAGCCTCGATTACGAAGCGGGCACGGCCGCCACCTTGCGGATGATGGCGCAGCCCGACGCGCCCACGGCCATCTTTGCCGTCTCCGACACCCTGGCCATTGGTGTCTTGAGCGCACTGCGCCAGTTGAACAAGCGGGTGCCGGAAGACGTGGCCGTCATCGGCTTCGACGATATTGCCATCGCCGCGCAGATAGCTCCCGGTCTCACCACCATCGCGCAGCCGATGCGCGAACTGGGCGAGACGGCGGCCCGATTATTGCTGCAGCGCCTGGCCAACCCTGTGGCCAGCGTGCCGGGCGTGCTGCTGCAACACCGATTAATTCTGCGAGGGAGTGCATAGTGAGCGTTGCCGTCGGTTTCGAGGGGGTGTGCAAGGATTTCGGCCCCGTGCGCGTCTTGCATGGCGTCAGTTTTACCTTGTCGCCCGGGCGCGTGTATGGCTTGCTGGGCGAAAACGGCGCAGGCAAGTCGACCCTGATGAAAATCCTCGCCGGCTACGAGAGCGTGAGCGAGGGGCAACTGCTGATCGATGGCCAGCCCCGGCGCTTCGCCAGCTCGCGCGCGGCGGAGAGCGCCGGCATCGTGCTGATCCATCAGGAATTCAACCTGGCCGAGCACCTGACGGTGGCGCAAAACATGTTCCTGGGCCACGAAAAGACGCGCGGCTGGTTGCTCGACGAGGCCGCCATGCGCGAAGAAGCGTCGCGCTATCTGAAGCAGGTGGGCCTGGACGTGTCGCCCGACACGAAAATCCGCGACCTGATCGTGGCTGAAAAGCAGCTGGTGGAAATCGCCAAGGCCCTGTCGCGCCGCGCCCGCTTCCTGATCATGGACGAGCCGACCGCCACCCTGACGTCGTCCGAGACGCAGCGCCTGTTCGCCGTGATGGCCCAGCTGAAAGCGGATGGTGTCACGATTTTGTATATTTCCCACAAGCTCGACGAAGTGGAGCGCAACACGGACGAGGTCATCGTCATGCGCGACGGGCGTTTCGTCACGCGCGAGCCGACGGCCAGCCTGACGCGCCAGCAGATGGCGAACCTGATGGTGGGACGCGAATTGTCCGACATGTTCCCCGCCAAGGTGGCGCTGGCGAAAGAAGCTCCTGTGCTCCTGAAAGTGGACGGCCTGTGCGTTCCCGGCTGGTCGAAAGACCTGTCGTTCGAGGTGCGCGCCGGTGAAGTGCTGGGCTTTGCGGGCCTGGTGGGCGCGGGGCGCACGGAATCGTTCGAGGCACTGCTGGGCTTGCGCCCGCGCAGCGCGGGCAAGATCTTTCTCAATGGCCAGCCCGTGGACATCCGCACGCCCAGGCAAGCCATGCAGCATGGTATGACCTACCTGAGCGAAGATCGCAAGGGCAAGGGCTTGCATGTGAACCTGGGTTTGCGCGAAAACCTCACCATGATGACGATGGAGCGCTATGCGCGGCCCTGGCTCGATGTCAAGGCGGAGAAGCAGGCACTGGCCACGGCCGTCGGGGATTTCAATATCCGCACGGGCGACCTCGACAGCCGAGCGCGCATGCTGTCCGGGGGCAACCAGCAAAAGCTGGCACTGGCCAAATACCTGCATTCGGACCCCAGGGTCGTGGTTTTGGACGAGCCGAGCCGTGGCGTGGACGTGGGCGCCAAGCGCGACATTTACTTTCTGATCCACCGCCTGGCCGCCGAAGGGCGCGCCGTGATCGTGATCTCGTCCGAACTGATTGAATTGATCGGCTTGTGCCACCGTGTGGCGGTGATGCGCGCCGGCACCCTGCAAGCCACCCTGGCTGCTGACCACCTGACTGAAGAGGAGTTGATTGCCCATGCAACCGGCACGCACTGACACCACCGTATCCCCGATTGCCGCCGCCGTTGCCAGCTTTGGCGCGCGCATCAAGGGCTTTGGCCCCGTGCTGGGCCTGCTGGCCCTGTGCATCGCGGGCACCCTGCTCAATGGCGACTTCGCCACCCTGGACAACCTGATGAACGTGCTGACGCGCACGGCCTTCATCGGCATCATCGCCGTGGGCATGACCTTTGTCATCATTTCCGGCGGCATCGACCTGTCCGTGGGCTCCATGGCCGCCCTGATCGCCGGCTGCATGATTTATTTCATGAATGCGCTGGCGCAAGGTGCGGGCGGCAACCTGGCGCCCATCACCATGCTGGTGCTGGGCATCGCCATGGCCCTGGTGCTGGGCGCGGGATTCGGCCTGATGCATGGCTTGTTGATCAGCAAGGGCAATATCGAGCCCTTCATCGTCACCTTGGGAACGCTGGGCATTTTCCGCGCCGTGCTCACTTATCTGGCCGATGGCGGCGCGCTGACCCTGGACGCGACCCTGTCCGAGCTGTACAGCCCCGTCTATTACACGAGCGTGCTGGGCGCGCCGATACCGATCTGGATTTTCCTGTTCGTCGCGGCGGCGGGCGCCATGATCCTCAACCGCACGACGTTTGGCCGCCACGTGCAGGCGATTGGTTCCAACGAGCAAGTGGCGCGCTATGCGGCCATCAATGTCGACAGGGTCAAGGTCGCCACCTACATGCTGCTGGGCGTCTGCGTGGGCATCGCCACGGTGCTGTACGTACCGCGCCTGGGCTCGGCCACGCCCACCACGGGCTTGCTGTGGGAACTGGAAGCGATTGCCGCCGTCGTCGTGGGCGGCACGGCCCTGAAAGGGGGAGAAGGGCGCATCGTCGGCACCGTCATCGGCGCCATCCTTTTGTCTGTGATCAGCAATATCCTGAATTTGACCAGCATCATCAGTGTCTACCTGAATGCCGCAGTGCAAGGCGTGGTGATCATCGCCGTCGCCTTCCTGCAGCGAGGCCGCAAATAAAAACACAGCGGCGTTCTGAAAGGGCAGCCAACGGGCGCCCACAACCTTGGAGGAGAGCAGCATGAAGAGCTTTATACGGGTCGCAGGGATGGCAGTACTGGTGATGCAGGCGTGGGCGCTGCCGAGTGCGCAGGCCGCAGAAAAGCTGGTGGTGGGCGTAGCCATACCCACGGCCACGCACAGTTTTACCTCGGGCATCGTGTGGTGGGCCAACCAGGCCAAGGCGGAGCTGGAAAAAGCCCATCCGGGCCTGAAAATTATCGTCAAGACGGCCGCCACGGCGCCCGAGCAGGCGAATCAGTTGCAGGATATGTTGACGGTGAACAAGATCAACACCCTGGTGATCTTCCCCATCGAGTCGGCGTCCCTGACGCAGCCCGTGGCGCAAGTCAAAAACAAGGGCGTCTATGTGACCGTGGTGGACCGTGGCTTGACGAATACGCAGTCGCAGGATGCGTATATTGCGGGCGACAACACGGCGTTCGGCAAGCTGCCGGCCGAATATCTGGCGAAAAGCCTGAACGGCAAGGGCAATATCGTCGTGCTGCGCGGCATGCCAACCACCCTCGATAACGAACGTTACGATGCGTTTTCTGGCGTGATGAAGGGCCATCCCGAGATCAAGGTCCTGGATGCCAAGTATGGCAACTGGAACCGCGACGATGCCTTCAAGGTCATGCAGGATTATCTGACGCGCTTCAAGCACATCGACGCTGTCTGGGCGGCCGATGACGACATGGCCATCGGCGTGCAGAAGGCCATCGCGCAAGCGAAGCGCACGGACATCAAGCAAGTGTTCGGCGGCGCGGGCGCGAAGGGCGCCGTGAAGAAGATCATGGATGGCTCCGACCCGCTGATCGTGGCTGACGTGTCGTACTCGCCCAAGTTCATGTACGACGCCATCAAGCTGACGACGGAAGCGCGCCTGAAAGGTGATAAATTGCCGGCCAACACGATCATTCCCTCGGTGCTGATCACGCGCGAGAACGCCAAGCAGTTTTACTTTCCGAACTCGCCTTTTTAAATTCTGGGGTCAGACCCCCTCGCCCGCTAGCAATGAACTGCGCGTTAGCGGCATTGAGGGTCTGACCCCGGCTTTAGCTAACAGGACATTGATATGAACACCATCCAGGGCCCGGCCATTTTCCTGGCCCAGTTTCTCGGCGATGAAGCACCGTTCGATTCGCTCGAACACCTGGCGCAATGGGCGGCCGGCCTGGGTTACAAGGGCTTGCAGCTGCCCACGGCGCCGCGCTTGTTTGACCTGGAACAAGCGGCCAACAGCCAGCAGTATTGCGACGACGTGGTCGCCTTGCTGGCGCGCCATGGCTTGCAGGTGACGGAATTGTCGACGCACTTGCAGGGCCAGCTGATCGCCGTGCATCCCGCCTACGACGCCCTGTTCGACGGTTTTGCGCCCGAACACGTGCGTGGCGATAGCACGGCCCGCACGGCCTGGGCCACGCAGCAATTGCTGTGGGCGGCCACCGCCTCGCAACGACTGGGTCTCAAGGCGCACGTGACGTTTTCCGGCGCGCTGGCCTGGCCGTATCTGTACCCGTGGCCGCAGCGCCCGCTGGGACTGGTGGAGACGGCATTCGCGGAACTGGCCAAGCGCTGGCTGCCCATCCTCGATGCGTTTGACGCGGCCGGCGTGGACCTGTGCTATGAGCTGCATCCGGGCGAGGATTTGCATGACGGCGTGACTTTCGAGCGCTTTCTTGCCGCCGTCAACGATCACCCGCGTGCATCGATTTTGTACGACCCCAGTCACTTCGTGTTGCAGCAGCTCGACTATCTCGCCTTTATCGACATTTATCATGCGCGCATCAAGGCCTTCCATGTGAAGGATGCGGAATTCCGGCCCAACGGGCGCCAGGGCGTGTATGGCGGCTATGGCGACTGGCAAGACCGGGCCGGGCGCTTCCGCTCGCTCGGTGACGGGCAGATCGATTTCAAGGCGATCTTTTCCAAGATGGCGCAGTACGACTTCCCCGGCTGGGCCGTGCTGGAATGGGAATGCTGTCTGAAACACCCGGAAGATGGGGCGGCCGAAGGGGCGCGCTTCATTCGCGAACACATCATCCATGTGGCTGAACGCGCTTTCGATGATTTTGCGGGCAGTGCGGTGGACCAGGATCAAATTCATCACTTGCTTGGCTTAAAATAAGGAAAAAACATGCAGCGACGCTTACGGCTGGGCATGGTAGGGGGCGGGCAGGGCGCGTTCATCGGCGCCGTGCACCGCATCGCGGCGCGCATCGACGACCAGTACGGGCTGGTGGCGGGCGCCCTGTCGTCCGACCCGGACCGCGCGCGCGACAGCGGCGCCGCGCTGTACCTGGCGCCCGAACGCTGCTACAGCGATTACCGCGCCATGGCGCAGGCGGAGGCTGCCAGGGCGGACGGTATCGAAGCGGTGGCCATCGTCACGCCCAACCATTTACACGCGCCCGTCGCCATGGCGTTCCTGGAAGCGGGCATCCACGTGATCTGCGACAAACCGCTGGGCATTTCGCTGGCGGAAGGCCAGGCGCTGGCGGCGCTGGCGCAGCAGAAAAATCTGCTGTTTGCGCTCACGCATACCTACAGCGGCTACCCGCTGCTGCGCCATGCGAAAGCCATGGTCGAGGCGGGCGACATCGGCGAGCTGCGTCTCGTGCAGGTCGAGTATTCGCAGGACTGGCTGGCCGACGCCATCGCGGCTGGCGGCATGAGCGAGGGCAACTGGCACAACGACCCGCACAAGGCCGGACCCGGCGGCACCTTGCTCGACGTGGGCTTGCACGCCTATCACCTGGCGCAGTTTGTCAGCGGCTTGACGCCGCACTCCGTGCTGGCGGAACTGTCCACCTTCGTTCCGAATCGCACCCTGGACGACCACGTGCAGGTGATGCTGCGCTATGCGAATGGCGCCAGGGGCACCCTGTGGGCCAGCCAGGTGGCGACGGGCTGTGAAAACACGGTGCGGTTGCGCCTGTTCGGCAGCAAGGCGCAGCTGGACTTTGACCAGGAACAACCGAACGCGCTGTGGTTTACGCCGCAGGGCGGCAACCGCCAGCTGCTGCGCCCCGGGCGGGTCGACAGCGCGGCCGCGCGCCACGCCACGCGCGTGCCGGCCGGTCATCCTGAGGGTTATCTGGAAGCATTCGCACAGCTGTATCTGGATGCCGCCTTGAGCATTCGCGCCTTGCAGGCAGGGGCGCCCATACCGGAGGCGGCGCGCTGGCTGCCTACCGTCAATGATGGCGTGGCGGGCCTGGCCTTTGCCGAAGCCGTGCTGCGCAGCCATGCGGCTGGCGCGCAGTGGACGACCTTGGCCGACTGTTAAACTGGGCTCATGAGCGCACCTTTTACTATCACCATCGTCCCCCAGGGCTGGCAGTTCACAGCCGAAGCAGGCACCACCATACAGGCCGCCGCCGAACTGGCCGGCATCCGCCTGCTCAGTTCCTGCCGCAACGGCACTTGCCGCACCTGCATCTGTCACATGCCCGAGGGAAAAGTGCGCTACACGGTGGACTGGCCCGGCATCAGCCCCGATGAACGGCTCGATGGCTACATCCTGCCCTGCGTGGCCGTGGCCGAAAGCGATGTTTCCCTGCAGGCGCGGGCCGTGCGCACGGGCGCCTGACTTTGAGCCTGTCCCGGTAGATGAATACATCTCCTGCTGGCGCGCCTCGGGAGCGGGGAATGCGTTGCTCGTCGTCGCGTGGCTCGCCACGCGTCCTCCTCACGCCTTGTCCGCGCTCCCGAATACACTGCCAGCAGCAGACGCTCCCTACCGGAATAGGCTCTCACGACGGCTTGCCGCCCTTGAGGCGCTGCAGCAGCGCGTCCACGCTGTCGCTCACGGGCAAGCCGTGGCGACGCAGCAACTGCACGTGCAATACCAGGTTTTCCAGCACCAGCTTGGCCGCCACAGCCAACAGGGCAAGGTTGCGGTCTTCCGGGCTGAAACTTTCCATGGCATCGGCCATCTCGCACAGGTGGTTGGCGATCAGTCCGCGCAATTCCTGCTCGTCGAAAGGCAGATCGGCAAAATCGATGGGATCGGCCACTTCCACTTCCTGCATCAGCACCGCTAGTTCTTCCGGGGTAATCGTCATGCCTGGCCTCCTTGTGTGCTTGCCTCTATTTTAGGCCATGCGCCATTGTATCGTCCGCAAAGCGGACTAGAATGAGTCCAGGCCGATGACGTCGAAGGCAGCATGGCGAACTTGCATTTTACCCAACAATTGGCACGTTTTCTCGACGTCCCCACCGTGGTCGTGGCAGCGCCACGCCTACGCGCCGCCCTGGATGCCGCATTTGCGCAGCAGCCGCGCCTGCGCGGCTACGTGCTCGACGAGCAGGGGGGGTTGCGCCCGAATGTGGTGATCTTCATCGATGGCGCGCGCTGCCGCGAACGGCGCGTGCTTGACGATGCTTTGCAGCCCGACAGCCAGGTGTATATCTTGCAGGCACTTTCAGGAGGTTAATCATGGCACCAGGCATGGCTCAACGCGCGTATCTCGGCACCCGCAAGGGCTTGTTCCAGTTCGATGTCGATGCGGCCGGCGCCTGGCAGCTGGTGCTGGTGCAGTTTGCAGGCGACCCCGTCTCCATGCTGCTGCACGATAGCCGCGACGGCAGCTTGTACGCGGCCCTGAACCTGGGGCACTTCGGCGCCAAGCTGCACCGCCTCGATGTGGGCAGTCGCGCGTGGCAAGAGATCGCCGTGCCCGCCTATCCCGCCAAGCCGGAAGACAGCACCGATACGGTGGACTGGACCTTGCGGCAAATCTGGTCGCTGGCGGCCGGTGGCGCGGACCAGCCCGGTGTGTTGTGGGCGGGCACCCTGCCAGGCGGCCTGTTTCGTTCCAGCGACCGTGGCGACAGCTGGCAACTGGTGGAATCCTTGTGGAACGTGCCGCAGCGGGCGCAGTGGTTTGGCGGTGGCTACGACGTGCCCGGCATCCACAGCATTTGCATCGATCCGCGCGACAGCAATAAAGTGTTGGTCGGCGTGTCCTGCGGCGGCGTCTGGCAAACGGTCGATGGCGGCGCCAGCTGGGCCTTGAGCGCGACGGGCATGCGCGCCGAATACATGCCGCCCGAGCTCGATGAAAACGAAGCCGTGCAAGACCCGCACCGCATCGTGCGCAGCGCCGGCATGCCGGACGCGCTGTGGTGCCAGCACCATAACGGCATCTGGCGTTCGCGCGATGCGGGCTGGCACTGGCAGGAAGTGAGCACGGCGCCGCTGTCGCATTTCGGTTTTGCCGTGGCCGTGCATCCGCGCGATGGCGACACGGCCTGGTTCGTGCCGGCGCAGGCGGACGTGCTGCGCATTCCGCTGGACGGCGCGCTGGCCGTGACGCGCACGCGCGATGGCGGCAAGACGTTTGAGGTATTGCGCACGGGATTGCCGCAGCAGCATTGCTACGACCTCGTGTACCGCCATGGGCTGGCGCTGGCCGACGATGGGCGCAGTTTATTGATGGCGTCGACGACGGGCGGGGCCTGGTATTCCAGCGACGAAGGCGAACATTGGCAGACCATCTCTGCCCACTTGCCACCCGTTTATGCCGTCTGTTTTTCCACGCCGTAGTAGCACAGGAAAATATCGACGGCCAGTTCCGTCACTTCGCGTCGGCGTGCCGGGCCCAGCAGGGGTTCACCCATGGTGATCTGCGGCCAGAAGGCAAAGGTCTTCAGTGGCGACATCAGCAGGTGCGCCACTTCCAGCGTCTCGCCCGCCTTGATGCGCCCATCTTGCTGCGCCGCGCGGATCCAGATATTCAGGCCCGTTTCCTTTTCATTCAGGCGCGCCACCATGGCTCGCGCGCGCTCGGGCGAGTGGATGGTTTCGCCAAAGATCACGCGCGCCAGGTCGATGAAGGCCGCGTCGCACAGCAAGTCCATTTTCTGCTCGACCAGGGCCAGCACCTGCGGGCGCAGCGGCTGGTCGGCGACATAGGGTACGGCAGGCTGGGCCATGCTGCTTTCCCACATGCGCTGCAGGATTTCCGCGAACAACTCGTCCTTGCTGGGGAAATGGTTGTACACGGTGCGCTTGGAAACAGCGGCCGTGGCGGCGATCCTGTCCATGCTGGTCGCGTCAAAACCGTGCTCGCGAAACTCGGCGATGGCGGCATCGACGATGGCGACGCGCTTGCGGTCGGTGAGGCGTTGCGGTGCGGCCATGGCGGGAAATCTCCTTTGAAAACAATATTTTACACCTCTTGGTTTACTTTGCCAGAAATAGGAACTACACTGTGTAGTGTAATTTAATCCTTGTTCATTCTTTACCGGGCCGCCTATGCACTTGCACCGAGTCGCACGTCGTCTCTTCTTTCTGGGAGTCCTGATCATCATGAGTTCTTGCACCTTGCGCGCCGCGCCAGTTTCTTCGCCTGTCCCGTCACCACAACGCCTCGAAGGCAAGTTCCGCAATCCCGTGCAGATGCACAAGCTGGGCACGGCAGCAACGCTCAAGCTGATGTGGACATTCTTCTTTGACAAGCCGGACAGCACAGTGCCTGCCGCTGCCGTTCCCGTGCAAGCCTTGAGCCGGGCGCAGCTGCTGGCCGCACCGGACAACAGCCTGTTTCGCCTCGGCCATTCGACCCTGCTGCTGAAACTGAACAATGAATTCTTCCTCACCGACCCTGTGTTTTCCGAGCGCGCCTCGCCCGTACAGTGGGCGGGGCCGAAGCGCTTTCACCAGCCGCCGATCAGCATCGCGGACTTGCCGCCGATCAAGGCCGTTATCCTGTCGCACGACCATTACGATCACCTCGACCATGCCGCCGTGCTGCAGCTGGCCGCCAAGACCGGGCACTTCGTCACGCCGCTGGGCGTGGGTGATACCTTGATTCAATGGGGCGTACCGGCCGCCAAGGTGCAGCAGTTCGACTGGTGGCAGGGCACAACGATTGGCGGCGTAAAACTCGTCGCCACGCCCTCGCAGCACTTCTCGGGACGCGGCTTGTTTGATGGCAATCAAACCCTGTGGGCATCATGGGTGATCGACGCCCCGGACGTGCGCGTGTTTTTCAGCGGAGACTCCGGCTATTTCGACGGTTTCAAGCAGATTGGCGACAAATACGGGCCATTCGATGTGACCATGGTCGAGACGGGCGCATATGACAAGCTGTGGCCGGACGTGCACATGCAGCCGGAGGAAACCCTGCAAGCCCACCTGGACTTGCGCGGCAAGTGGCTGATGCCCGTGCATAACGGCACCTTTGACCTGGGCTTGCACGCCTGGCATGAACCGTTCGACCGCATTACGGGGCTGGCGGCGAAGCAGGGCGTAAACCTGGCCACGCCGCAGATGGGCGAGGCGGTCGACCTGACGCAGCCGCAGAAGGGGGAAAAGTGGTGGCTGGCGATGCTGGAAGAGGAAATGGCCCGGTAAAGCTGGTTCAGGCCGTCACATCGATCAGGCGGCCCAGGGTCTGGCCATAGCTGTTCAGCTGGGGCGTGCTTTTCGGCGCAGCGGGAGCTGCTTGCTGCGGCACGGCCACCTTGATCGCCCGGTCCAGCTGCGGCGCCTTGACGGCGGCCGGGGCATCGGCCTGGGCTTGCTGGCTGCTGCGCTGTGTCTGGCTTAGCGATTCCTGTTCCCGCGCCAGCGACTGGCGACTTTGCGCCAGCTGTTCACTGTCGCGCTGTACCTGGTTCTGGCCTTGTTCGACGCGCCGTTGCGCCGTGGCCAGCGAAGCTTGCAGATTATTGACGGACGTTAGCGTGACCACATTGTTCACCTTTGAAAGTATGCCCAGGCGTGCGCAGAAGGGGAAAGGTCAGGGCGGGGAGGCCGACATGTCTGCAGGAAATCTTTACCTGAATCAAGAGTAGGACAAATTCTCGCATAGTTCCAGTTAATTATGTTTTCTTGATAATTTTATCGTGCGCGCCTTGTATTGCCAAACCGGCATGCCTGAGCCGGTGCGCTACTTGTCAAAGTGAGTACCCGCTGTCGCTTGAAGCTATTGTTTGTATGCCATCGCCGATGCCACGCTGAGGACGCGGCAAAAATGCTTGTCTTCAAAAGCCACTTTCTAGAGTGTCAATATGTTGTTGTTTTTTCACCATTGCGGCGCACGGTAATGCGCGGCCTGCTTGGCGCTCTGGGCTATAATTGACGGTCAGAGTTGGTTTTTTTTGCCATACAGACAGGTAGTTAACACATGAATCTCAAGAGCCTCGCAATTGCCCTCGGCATGTCGAAAACGACAGTCAGCAGGGCGTTGAACGGCTATCCGGAAGTCAATTCCCGCACCCGTGAAATTGTCCTGGCCGCCGCCAAGAAAGTCGGCTACCGGCCCAACCCGCTGGCGCGCAGCCTGGCCGTCGGCCGTACCAATGTGCTGGGCATGATTTATCCCCTGCTGCCCAGCGACCTGGGCGATAGCGTCTTTCTTTCCGTGGTGAATGGCATGTCGGACGCCGTGGAAGCATCGAAGATGAGTCTCATCATCGCCCCCGTGTCGCCGCAGAATGAACAGCCTTCATATGAAACCATGGTGCGCGGACGCCAGGTCGATGGCCTGGTGGTGGGCCGCACCAAGGTGGTCGATGAGCGCATCGCGTATTTGACGAAGGTGGGCTTTCCCTTTGTTGCGAATGGCCGCACGCGCATCGATGCGCCATACGCGTACTTTGACTACGACAATGATACGGGCATCGACTTGGCCGTGTCCTTCCTGGCCGCACACGGCCACCAGCGCATCGCCTTGTTGAGTGCGCCGCTGGATTTGCATTTCGCTTACGAGCGCAAGGAAAGCTTTATCCGCTGCATGGCGCAGGCGGGTTTGCAGCTCGATTCCCGCTATCTGCTCGACAATACCTTCGACCGCCGCAGCGGCTACCAGGCCATGCAGCAATTGCTGGCTTGCTCGCCCCGTCCCACGGCCGTCATCGTCGACAACCATTTGTCCGGCGTGGGCGTGGTGCGCGCGCTGATGGATGCGGGCATCGAGATTGGCAAGGAAATCTCCGTTATCGTCTGGGGCAATGTGGAAGACACCTTGATCGGCATCAACGTCACCACCATCGACCAGCCCGACCTGCGCCGCGCCGGCGCCAAGATGGTCGAAATGCTGCAATCCATGCTGGCCGGCACGCCGCCGGAGCGGCTGCAGGAAATCTGGCAACCGGTGCTGTTGCCGGGGGCGACCGTGGGGCGTTGCCCCGAATGAAAAAAACGCAGAGCCGAGGCTCTGCGTTTTTCATTGCCCTACCGGTCAGCTAGGCCGCGTGTTTCGATCCATCGGCCAGCACAGCCAGCAATCGTGCCTTGTCCTTGCGGTAGGTCGCGACGGCGGCTTCCTTGACGTGGCCGAAGCCGCGGATTTTCTCCGGCAGCGATGCCAGTTCCACGCAGGTGCCGAGATTTTCCGCTGTCAGGTTCACCAGCAGGCCGGCCAGCAGTTCGCGGTACTCGACGATCAGGGCGCGCTCCATCTTGCGTTCAGCCGTATAGCCGAAGAGGTCGAAGGTGCCGCCCCGCAGACCTTTGGCTTTCGCCAGCAGCTTGAAGGCGCGCCACATCCAGGAACCGAATTCCGCTTTCACGAGGTGACCTTTCGCATCTTTCTTGGCGAACAGCGGCGGCGCCAGGTTGAATTTCACGGAGAAATTTCCCTCGAATTGCTGCTGCAGCTGTTCCACGAAACGGCCATCCGTGTACAGGCGCGCCACTTCGTACTCGTCCTTGTAGGCCAGCAATTTGAAGTAGTTCTTCGCCACGGCAGTCGACAGCTTCTGGCCCAGTCCCAGGGTATTCTCGCGGTCGCGCACCTGTTTGACCAAGGTCAGATAACCGTCCGCATACGCGGCGTTCTGGTAGGCGGTGAGGAACTCCACGCGCTTCTTGATGACGCTATCGAGGCTTTGCGGCATTTGCACGATGATCGCTTGCGACGGCGTGGCGATCTGCGTGACACGGCGCACGTCGACGGCGGCGCGGCGGCCCCACAGGAAACTTTTCTTGTTCGATTCGATGCCCACGCCGTTCAGTTCGATGGCGCGCAGCAGCGCCGCTTCGGTCAAGGGAATGCGGCCTTTTTGCCAGGCGTAGCCGAGCATGAACAGGTTGGCGGCGATCGAGTCACCCATCAGCGCGGTAGCCAGTTTGGTGGCGTCGATGAAGTCGGCCGCGTCCGCGCCGCCGACGGATTCCTCGATCAGCTGGCGCACTTCCGCCGTTGGATATTGCCAGTCGGCATTTTGCGCAAACGTGCCTGGCGGCTGCTCGTGCAGGTTGACCACGGCCAGGCTGCGGCCCGGGCGCATTTTCGACACGGCATCCTGCGCGCCGGCCGTCAGCATGTCGCAGCCTAAAATCAGATCCGCTTCGCCCGTGGCGATGCGCTGGGCGCGGATATGCGCCGGGGACTTGGCGATTTTCACGTGCGAAGTGACGGAACCGTTCTTTTGCGACATGCCCGTCATGTCCAGCACGGAGGCGCCCTTGCCTTCCAAATGGGCCGCCATGCCCATCAGCGCGCCCACGGTGATGACGCCCGTGCCGCCGATGCCATTGATGAGGATGTTATACGGCGCGTCGCAGGCTGGCAGGACGGGTTCCGGCAGCGGGCCGAAGTTGTCCGTCTCGCCTGGCTTGCCGGCGCCTGTTTTTGTCTTTTTCAGGGTGCCGCCCTCGACGGTGACGAAGCTGGGACAAAAGCCCTTGGCGCACGAGTAATCCTTGTTGCATGAGGATTGGTCGATGGTGCGCTTGCGGCCAAATTCCGTCTCTTTCGGCAGGATCGACACGCAGTTCGACTGCACGCCGCAGTCGCCGCAGCCTTCGCAGACGGCGTCGTTGATGACCATGCGTTTGGCAATGTCCGGATACTCACCTTTCTTCCGGCGCCGGCGTTTTTCGGCCGCGCAGGTCTGGTCGTAGATCAGCACGGACACGCCTTGCACCTCGCGCAATTCGCGCTGCACGGCATCCATGTCCTTGCGGTCGTGCAAGGTCACGTGGGCGGGCAGGTTGCTGCGGTCGCTGTAGCGCGACAAATCTTCCGTGACCAGAGCGATGCGGGCGATGCCTTCGGCCGCCACTTGCTGCGCCATCATGGGCACGGTGATCAAGCCGTCCACGGGCTGGCCGCCCGTCATGGCGACGGCGTCGTTGTAGAGAATCTTGTAGGTGATATTCACCTTGGCGGCCTGCGCGGCGCGGATGGCCAGGTAGCCGGAATGGAAATACGTGCCGTCGCCCAGGTTCTGGAACACGTGCGGCAGTGTGGAAAACGCGGCTTGGCCGATCCACGGCGCGCCTTCGCCGCCCATGTGCGTGGTCAGCTTGTTCATTTCCGGGTAGATCGACGTGGCCATCACGTGGCAGCCGATGCCGGCCAGCGCCAGGCTGCCCTCCGGCACCTTGGTCGAGGTGTTGTGCGGACAGCCGGAGCAGTAGAACGCGGGGCGGAACGGCGTGTTCACGGCCTTTTTCAGGACCGCATCCTTGGCGTCGAGGAAACTCAGGCGTGCCTTGATCAGGTCGCAGGTGACAGGGTCGGAAATCAGGCGCGCAATGCGGCTGGCGATGACACGTGCCACTTGCGAGACGGAAAAATCCGCCTTGGAAGTCAGCAGCCATTCGCCGCGCGGCGCCACCCATTCGCCTTTTTCGTCGAACTTGCCGATGACACGCGGACGCACGTCGTCGCGCCAGTTGTACAGCTGTTCCTTGAGCTGGTATTCGACGATTTGCCGCTTCTCTTCGACCACGAGGATTTCATCGAGACCTTGCGCAAACTCACGTACGCTGTCCGGCTCCAGCGGCCACGGCATGGCCACCTTGAACAGGCGCATGCCGACGTCGGCCGCCATCTGCTCGTCGATGCCCAGCTCTTCCAGCGCCTCCAATACATCCAGGTAGGACTTGCCGGAAGCGATGATGCCCAGCTTGGCGTTCGGGCTGTCGATGGTGGTGTGGTTGAGCTTGTTTTCGCGCGCGTAGGCGAGGGCCGCATAGATCTTGTAGTCCTGCATCAGCGCTTCCTGGTTGCGCGCCTGCTGGCCCAGCGGAATGCTCGAAAGGCGCGCGTTCAGGCCGCCTTCGGGCATGACGAAATCCTGCGGAATCTTGACTTCCACGCGGAACGGGTCGGCATCGATGGAGGCCGACGATTCGACCGTGTCGGCCAGGGCCTTGAAGGCCACCGTGCAGCCGGAAAAGCGCGACATGGCCCAGCCGTGGATGCCCAGATCCAGGTATTCCTGCACATTGCATGGATACAAGACGGGGATCATCGAGGCCGAGAACAGATGGTCGGACTGGTGCGGCAGGGTTGAGGAATACGCGCCATGGTCGTCGCCGGCCACCAGCAGCACGCCGCCCAGTTTCGCCGTGCCAGCATGGTTCATGTGCTTGAAGACATCGCCGCAGCGGTCCACGCCCGGGCCCTTGCCATACCACATGGCGAACACGCCGTCGTACTTGGCCGGGCCGATCAGGTCCACCTGCTGCGAACCCCAGACGGCCGTGGCGGCCAAGTCTTCGTTGACGCCAGGCACGAATTGCACGTGGTGCGCTTCCAGCTGCTTCTTGGCTTTCCACAGGTTTTCGTCCAGGCCGCCCAGGGGCGAACCGCGGTAGCCGGAAATGAAGCCGGCCGTATTCAATCCGGCAGCCTGGTCGCGCAGGCGCTGCATCATGGGCAGGCGCACGAGGGCCTGGATGCCGGACAGGAAGATGGCGCCGGAAGTGGCGGTGTATTTGTCGTCGAGGCTGACGGTGGTCAAACGGGAAGTGTCGGGGGGCGTAGATGGCGCGGCACCGGCGTTTCTAGCGAACGCTGCGGGGCCGTTTTCCGTGGTCACGGACATGGCTGTCTCCAAAAGGGTGTTTCAGATAGCGGCTGTACAAGGGGCGTGCCCGGTAAGGCGCGCACTGTGCAGACGGGATGGCCGCGTGTGGGCGGCACCTAACTATTTTAAATTTAAAATAGTTAATGTGGTCAGTGTAGAACGAGTCAGGAGCGTGGGCAAATACGCTTTGACGATGGGGGTATAAGAAATACTTATGCCATGGGCGAGAGCACGTGCGCCCCCACCCAGCGTCCGCTGCCGCACAGCTCGGCGGCCACTTGCAGCACGAGGTTTTTGACGGCGTTGCCTGCATTTGTCAGGGGAATGTTCTTCGACGCGCACAGGGCCACCGTGCGCGACAGCACGGGGCTGTGGATGGCGTAGCTGCGCATGGCGCCGCTGTCCAGTTCGGCCAGCAGGGGCGCGGCCGGCAGAATGGTGGCGCCCATGCCGGCCAGGATGGCCGATTTCAGGATGGCGATCGAGTTGATCTCGATCACGTTTGCCGTCTCCAGGCCCAGTTCGCGGGCGCGGCTATCGATGCGCGGACGCACGCCATGCTGCAGGCCCGGCAGGATCAGGGTGGCGCTCAATGCCTGCGGGAACGACAGCGCCAGGCCCGGCGGGGCGAATGGCGAATCGCTGCGGCAGATAAAACGCATCTCTTCTTCCACCAGCGGGCTGCAGGCAAACGGCGTGAGCTGGCCATCGTCGAACAGCACGGCCAGGTTGATGCGGCCCGATTTCAATTGTTCGTTCAGGTTCCCCGTGATTTCTTCCGTCAGCTGCAGGGTGATTTCGGGGTAGCGTTCGCGCGCGGCCAGCAGCAAGGGCAGGGCTAGCGCGCCGGAGATGCTGTGCGGCAAGCCGAGGGTGACATTGCCGGATGGCCGCGCGGCGCTTTGCGTGACGGCCGAGCGGGCGTCGGCCACCTGTTTCAGGATCGCCTGCGCGTGTTCGTAAAATACCTTGCCAGCGTCCGTGCTGAGCACGCCCTGGGCCGAGCGGTGTAGCAGCTGCACCCCCAATTCCTCTTCCAGCTGGCGCAGCTGCTGCGTCAGGGCCGGCTGCGCCACATGCAGGATCAGGGCTGCGCGCGACAGGGAACCGTGGTCGACGATGGCAACAAAGTAGCGTAATTGGCGCAGTTCCATGGGTCCCAGACGCGGTGCGGTGATCGGAAAATACAGGGTGTTGCCCCGCAGCGCCGAACGCGGCCAGCAGAATAACAATTTTGTTATACTCATTCTAGCGCCTTCGGTGCTCCAGACGTGTATTTGTGGGATGACAGCATGCTCAAGAAAGTTGATTCGTCTCAATTAAAAGTGGGCATGTACATCCACGACCTCAGCTGCGACTGGATGACGCATCCATTCGTGCGCAACCGTTTCCTGTTGCGCAGCGACGATGAAATCCGCAAGATCGTGCAAGCCGGCATCCACGACGTGGTGATCGACAGCGGCAAGGGCCTCGACGTGCAGGATGCGCCTACCGTGGCGCAGGCGCGGGCCGAGACGGAACGCGAACTGGTGCAGATAGCCACCCCGCCGCAGGTCGTCACGCGCGTGTCGCTGGGCATGGAACTGGCGCGCGCCACGCAAGTGCGGCGGCAGGCGGCTAGCCTGGTGCGCACGGTGATGGCCGATGTGCGCCTGGGCAAGGCCGTCGAGATCGACCGCGTGCAGCACACGGTGCAAGATATTACCGAATCGATCCTGCGCAATCCCGGCGCCCTCGTTGGCTTGTTGCGCATCAAGAGCAAGGACGATTACACCTTCTTGCATTCCGTCAGCGTGTGCGCGCTGCTGGTGGCGTTCTGCCGCTCGCGGGGCATTGATGGGGCCACCACGCACCAGGCCGGCCTGGGCGGCTTGCTGCATGACACGGGCAAGGCGATGGTGCCCGACAGCGTGCTGAACAAACCCGGCCCCCTGACGCCGGAAGAATTTGCCCTGATCAAGCGCCATCCTCGCGATGGCTACGACATCCTGTGCCGTTCGCCCGAGCTGGGCGCCATTCCCCTCGACATCGCCTTGCACCACCATGAGCGGCGCGACGGCAGCGGCTACCCGGACCAGCTGGCCGGTGACGCCATCAGCGAGCTGGCGCAGATGGCTGCCATCGTCGACGTGTATGACGCGCTGACGTCCGACCGCAGCTATCACAAGGGCATCGCCGCCGCCGAAGCCTTGCGCAAGATCTATGAATGGAGCAAATTCCACTTCAACCCCGTGTTTGCGCAGGATTTCATGCGCTGCGTGGGCATCTATCCGGTTGGCACGATGGTGATGCTGGAATCGGGCCGCCTGGCCGTCGTCATCGAGGCGCACGAGAGCAACCTGCTGGCGCCGAAAGTGAATGTGTTTTTCAGTACGAAGAGCAATGCCTACATCAAGCCCGAGACAGTCGACCTGTCGCGCGGTTTAGGCTTCGGCGGCGGCGACAAGATCGTCGGCCATGAGTCGGCTGCCAAGTGGCAAGTCGATCCCATGCGCTTTCTTTCCCTGGCGGATGCCTAGAAAAACTCCGCCGTATCGTTCGAGGCAATAGTAGTGAGCAAACCCTTGGCGACCAGCTCGTCATAGTGGCAAGCCAGGTTGCGGCCATGGCTTTTCGCGTAGTACAGGGCCTGGTCGGCGCGGCCGAGGATGATGACGGGCGCCTCGTAGGCGTTGATGCTGACGAAACCCACGCTGACGGTGACTCTGCCCACTTGCGGGAAGTCGTGTGCTTCGACATTGGTGCGGAAGCGGTCGATGATTCTCTGCGCATTTTCCAGGGTGATCGAGCGCAGCAGCACGACGAATTCCTCGCCGCCGAAGCGGAAGATGCGGTCTTGCGAGCGGAACGACGATTGCAGCTGGTTGGCGATCAGGATCAGCACTTCATCGCCATACAGGTGGCCGAACTTATCGTTGACCAGTTTGAAATGATCGACGTCGATCACGGCCAGCCATTGCCGTTCCGTGTCCGTATGGTGGCGCCGTTCTTCATCGACGGGACGCGGCTTCTCCGCTTCCGGTTCGCCGCGGCTTTGCAGGATTTTCGCCAGCTGGTCGTCGAAGGTCTTGCGATTTAACAAGCCGGTGAGCGAATCGCGTTCGCTGTAGTCGAGCAGGTTCTGGAAATTACGGTACACGCTGACGATGCCGCCAATCACCTGGATGGTGGCGCCCGTGTAGGGCGTGGGGTTGGTGATTTCCAGGCAGGTGGTGACCTGGTCGCCGATCCAGATGGGTAGCCACAGCAGGTGCCGGCCATCGGCGCACAGGGTATCGGCGCTCGCTTCATGGCGCGCGATGCAGGCGGCCAGCGCCGGATAGTCCGACAGCGGTTCGCCCGGCAGCGACGGGTCGGGATTGTCTTCCATGCGGGCCACGCTGCCGGCCACGATGATGGCCCGCGACCGCACGAACACCTGGCCACGCACGGTGGTCAGTGCCAGCACACGGGTCTGCGACGCGGAAGCGAGTTCCTGAACCGCCGAGATCACGGAGATGTCGAGCATCGTGTGGTCGCGGTGCCCGGTCATGTCCACCATGTGTTTCAGTAGGGAATCCATTGTCGTTCTCTGGAAAGTAGTCACACAAGTGTCGTCATACCAGCATTGCATCAAGCAAGAGCATGTTCGCGTCCGTCTACAAGAAGCCAAGAATTATTTGGTGGCATGACGCTCTTTACCGCAGGGCGAGAGGCCTTTCCAAAGAAGAACTAAGCAGGATAAAGTCTTTTTGCCTAATAGGCAATTAACGTATGCAATATTTCATGTAAATACATGAGATTCACGCACTACGTTGCAAAAAATTTGCCTTGATGAAGGCTTTCAATCCTGATCGCAACATTTGTTTGCGCCAGCCATCATTTCAACAAGCTTTGATAATTTCCATATGGAAACTTGTGGCGCGTCAATTTGCCAAATCGTGGACGCTTTATAGTCAATGCAATGGCGCAGAAATTTACGGCAGGAAACATATTAGCAGGAATGGGCAATGTTTCACACCCGCTTGCGCCAGGGACTTGTGATTCACTTTTGGGAGCTAGTCATGCATACCTTCCTGTCGGCAGTACAGCAGTTTATCAAGGATGAGGATGGCATTACGGCAATCGAATACGGCTTGATTGCGGCCGTGATGGCTACCGCCATCACGGCCGGTTTCTTGCTGATCAAGACCAACCTGCTGGCCGTCCTCACCGACATTTCGTCGAACCTGGTGTTGACGCCCTAAGCGGGTGCCCGCCGCTGGCCGGCCGGTGGCGGGTTTTTTTCAGGAGGTGTGCCATGCCTGCAGCCGCCTTGTGCGACCTGCTGTTGTTGTGTTTTGTGACGGGGGCCGCCGTCAGTGATCTGATCCGCCGCAAGATACCCAATGGTTTGGTGCTATCGGGCATCCTCGCCGCGCTGGCCTTGCACCTGTGGCTGTGGCCGCAAAACGTGCCGTCGTTGTGGCTGGGCGGCATGGCGACGGGCTTCTTCCTGTTCCTGCCTTTATACGTGCATCGCGGCATGGCCGCCGGCGACGTCAAGCTGATCGCCATGGTGGGTGCTTTTGCCGGTCCGTGGCCCGTGCTGCTGATCTGTTTCGCCACCTTTGTGCTGGGCGGCCTGATGGCCGTGCTGATGATTACCTACCAGGGCAAGTGGCGCGTTTGCCTGGGCAATCTGCGCCAGCTGCTGTGGCCGGTAATCGCGCGCATGGCCGGCATTCCCCTGGCGCCTGCAGCGCTGGATAGCGGCGCCAGCGTGGGCAACATGCCTTACGGACTGGCCATTGCCCTGGGCTGCCTGGTGGTGCAGGGGCGCCATTATTTCTGATTGTCATTCATTGCTCTGAATCAATGGGCGACGGTCCCCGCTGGCTAGAATGAATTCTGTTCAATGCAGTCTTAACCGGCTTGGAGGCACAGGATGACCGAGGTCGACTATTCCATGAGCGGCGAGCGTGCGCCGCGCCCCACCGACGCGAACCTGATGCCGCCCTTGCCGCCGCAGCCGAAGAGTTTGCGCGAAACGGGCCTGGAGCGGCCGCTGGTGGTTGAACTGATTGCCAAGCTGATGTTTGTGAGCGGCAAGACGCACCTGTCCGCAATGACGACGCGCTTGCGCCTGTCGATCAATGTCTTGCGGGAAGTGCTCGATTTCATGGTGGCCGAGCAGATGGCCGAAGTGGCCTGGCGCGGCGAATCCGAGATCGACGTGCAATACCAGTTGACGGGTGCCGGCAAGCAGCGCGCCAGCGCCTTCCTTGAGCGCTGCGCATATATCGGCGCCGCCCCCGTCACCCTGGAAGCGTACCGCGCCATGGTGGCGCGCCAGTCGTGGCTGGCGCAGGAACAGCGCGTCGGCAGCGATGACCTGGCGGCCGTGCTGGGCAGCGCCCATGCGGGGCCGGGCATGCTCGACGTGGTGGGTGCGGCCCTGCATTCGGGGCGCTCGCTGCTGCTGTACGGTCCGCCCGGCAGCGGCAAGTCGACCCTGGCGCTGCAGCTGGGACAATTGCTGCACGGGCTGGTGGCCGTGCCGTACGCCATTGTTGTCGGCCAGGACATCATCGAGCTATACGATCCGGCGCAGCACCTGCCGCCCGCGCCACAGCAGGCCAGCCATGCGCGCCAGGCGCTGGAGCGGCGCAGCACCGACATCCGCTGGGTGCTGTGCCAGCGTCCCGTGATCCACGTGGGCGCCGAGCTCGACGCCGGCATGCTGGCGCTGCGCCATGACGCCAGCGGCGGCTGCTACCAGGCGCCGCCCCATGTGCGGGCCAACAACGGCATGCTGATCATCGACGACCTGGGCCGCCAGCGCCTGGGCGCGCAAGAGCTGCTGAGGTGGCTGATGCAGCCGCTGGCACGGGGCAGCGATCAGCTGGGCCTGCCCGGCGGCGTGCAGATCAGCATGCCCTTCGACAACGCCCTGGTGCTGGCCACGAATGTGCCGCCGGGAGAGCTGTTTGACGCCGCCTTGCTGCGCCGCATCGGCTACAAGGTGCAGGTGGGGCCGCTGGCCGAGAGCGCCTATCGCGCCCTGTTCCGCCAGCGATGCCGCCTGGCCGGCATGGCCATCGACGAGCGGGCCCTGAACCACCTGCTGCAGCTGCATGGCGCGCAGGGACGGCCCTTGCTGGCCAGCTATCCTGGTGAATTGCTGGCGCGCATAGGCGACTTTGCCGGCTGCGAAGCGCGCCTGACGGTGGCCGCCCTGGAACAGGCCTGGAGCAGCCTGTTTGCCAGCTGCGACATGCCGGCCGCCAGCCTGTGCGAGCGTATCGCATGAAAAACCGGCGCGCCCTCTTGATGATGGGTCTGGCTGTGGTGCTGGGCCTGCTGGCCGTGCTGCTGGCCTCGCACTGGCTGCTGCGCCAGACGCCGGCCGGCAAGGGCAAGATCGTCGTGGCCGCCAGCGATGTCAACCTGGGCCAGCGTCTGACGCCCGAGATGCTGCGCCTGGCCGAGTGGCCTGCGGAAAGTTTGCCGCAGGGCGCGCTGCAAGACCCGGCAAAACTGGCGGGACGGGTGCTGAAAACCAGCGTGTTGCGCGGCGAACCGCTGAGCGAAGTCAAGCTGGCACCCGTGGGCACCCTGGGCGGCCTGTCGGCGCTGATCACGGAAGGGCGGCGCGCCATCACCGTGCGCGTCAACGACGTGATCGGCGTGGCCGGCTTCGCCTTGCCGGGCAACTATGTCGACATCATCGTGAGCACACAGCAGGATGCCGGCGACCGGGCCTTTCCGCAAAGCCACAATATTTCCAAGATCGTCCTCGAACGCATCCTGGTGCTGGCCGTGGCGCAGGAAGTGGGGCGCGACGAGACCAAGCCGCGTGTGGTCAATGCGGTGACCCTGGAAGTGACGCCGGAACAGGCGGAAAACCTGGACCTGGCGCGCAGCGTGGGCAGCCTGTCGCTGGTGCTGCGCAATCAGGTCGACCCGCAGCCGGGCGTGACGGCGGGCGCCACCAAGCTGACTCTGCTGGGAGGCCCGTACGAAGCCGAGCCCGCGCCTGCCGCCGCACCCTTGCTTGCCATGGCGCCGCGCCCTGTGCGCGTGGCGAAGGCGCTGCTGCCGCCGCCGCGCCAGTGCAGCGGCGTCATCGACGGGACGCGCCAGTCGCGCGAATGTTTTTAGCCAACCATGGACACGCTCATGAACCGCGCCCTGCTGACACTGTGCTGCCTGCTGTCGCCGCTTGCCGGTGCGGCGGCCGATCCTGGGCTGCGCTGCGGCGGGGAAGCGGCTACACCCGGCAACCTGCAGCTACAGGTGGGCAAGTCGAGCATGCTGCGCCTGCCAGAGGCAGTGCTGGCCCGCAGCGTCGGCAATCCGGCCGTGCTGCAAGCCATGCTGGTGGCGCCCGACACGTTGTATGTGGTGGGTGTCGACGTTGGCAGCACGAATATGATCATCCAGGGACGCAGCGGCGTGTGCAGCGTGGTGAACGTCAGCGTCAGCATGGATCCGTCCGGCTTGCAATCGACGCTGGCGGCACTCATGCCGGAAGAAAAAGCCATCCGCGTGGCGGCCGTGGCCGATACCCTGGTGCTGTCGGGCACGGTGCAGGATGCGGGCGCCGTGCTGCGCGCCGTCGAGCTGGCGCACGCCTATGTGCGCCGCGCCACTGCTCCCTTGACGCTGCCCAAGCCCGCCGATGGCGCTGCCGTGCCTGTGGCGGCCACGGCGCCCGCTGGCGGCGCGAACAGCCGCGTCATCAATATGCTCGACGTCAGCGCGCCGCAGCAAGTGATGCTGGCCGTGCAGATCGCCGAAGTGTCGAAGTCGCTGCTGGAGCGCCTGGAAGTGGGCGCCACCTTGCGCTTCGCTTCCGGCAGCTGGGCCACCACTTTGCTGTCAAATTTCTTGAGCGGCACGGCCAACGGCTTGCTCGACGTGCGCAAATCGAATGGCCAGCAGCTGACCATCGAGGCGCAGAAACAGAATGGCCTGGTGCGCATCCTGGCCGAGCCGACGGTGATGGCGATCAGCGGGCAAGAGGGCAGTTTTCTGGCCGGCGGCAAGATTTTCATTCCCGTCGGCCAGGACAACAACAAGATTACCCTGGAAGAGCGCGAGTATGGCGTCGGCCTGCGTTTTACTCCCACCGTGCTGTCGGGCGGGCGCATCAATCTGAAGGTGGCGCCGGAAGTGTCGGAACTGTCGCGCGAAGGAGTGGGCATTTCCGCCGCCGGCGTCAGCGGGCGCTCGATCCTGCCCGTCATCACCACGCGGCGCGCCTCGACCACGGTGCAGCTGTACGACGGCCAGAGCTACGCCATCGGCGGTTTGATCAAGAACAACCAGGTGAGCAACATCACGGGCGTGCCCTGGCTCAGCGAAGTGCCTATCCTCGGTGCGCTGTTTCGCAGCACGGATTTCCAGCATGACCGCACGGAATTGCTGTTCGTCATTACCGCGCACCTGGTGAAACCCTTGCCGGCCGATGCCGTACTGCCGACGGCGCAGCTGGCGCCCCCTTCGCGCACGGACTTGATGTTGGGCGGCAAGATGGAAGGGACGCTGGCGCCGCCGTCCTTGCCGCCGCCTGTGCCGGCACTGCGCGCAGCCAACGGTTTCGAGTTGAAATGAGATGGGGAGACATGCCATGCCGAACTCGCTTTTGATGTCGCTGCGGCGCCTGGCGTCGCTGCTGCCGGCACTGCAGCTGGTCGCCTGCGCGCACGGCAGCACGCCGCAGCTGGACCGGCGCTTCGGCGACGCCGTGCGCCTGGCCATGGCGCAGCAGGTGCGCGATCCCGCCAGCGCCGGCAATCGCACGCCGGCCGATGGCCTTGATGGCCCCAGCGCGCACGCCGTCATGCAGCGCTACCGCGCCTCGTTTGCCGAAGCGAACGGCCAGGCGCCGCAGCCGGTGCAATTCATGCTGGGAGGCGGCAATGGCAAATAGACGCCAGCGCCAGCGCGGGGCGATGCTGCTCGCCTTTTCCATCCTGCTCATTGTGGTGCTGGGCTTTATCGGCCTGGCGCTCGATGTGGGGCAGGTCATCGGCCGCAAGACGGAACTGCAGAACCTGGCCGACAACGCGGCGATGGCGGCGGCGGCCGAACTGGTGGGCACGCCAGAGGGTCTGGCTGCGGCCGTGACGAAAGCCAAGCACAGTGCGGCTGACAGGAGCGTATGGCGGCGCCGCATGGAGGGCGCGATCCTGTCGGATGCCAGCATTCGTTTCGCCAGCACGCCCGACGCGCCCGCCAGCGAGTGGCATGCGGCGGGCGCCGTGCCCGATCCTGCCACGGCGCTGTTCGTGCGCGTCGATACGCAGGCCAATGAGCCGTCGCTGGGGCGGGTAGCGACGGCGTTCCTGGGCGCCTGGTCGCCGGCGCTGCGCACCTTGGACACGGGGGCGCGCGCCGTGGCGGGGCGGACCAGCCTGCACCTGACGCCGCTGGCCATCTGCGCCCTGTCGGGCAGTGCCGCCAGCGCGCGCACGAATGCGGCCCTGCTGCCGGCCGTCGAGCTGCTGGAATATGGCTTTCGCCGCGGTGTGGCGTATAACCTGTTGAAGCTTAATCCGCATGGCCCGACGGCCGAACATTTCGTGCTCAATCCGCTGGGCCGGCCGGGCGTGGTGGGACCGTCGTTGCAGGTCAGCGAATTGAGCGTGTTGCCGTTTGTCTGCGGCGGCAGCGTGCTGTATCCGCGCATCGGGAACGCCCGGGTACATGTGCACCGGCCCTTTCCCGCCGCGTTGTGGCCGGCCTTCAATGCGCGCTTCAACCAGCATGCGGGCAGCGGCTGCCATCCTGTCACGGCGCCGCCCGACACGAACATCCGCGCGTATCCGAATACGGCGGCGAACTGGTGGATGACGAATACGCCCGATGCGCCCAGCGCGCTGAGCATCGGCAACCCGCTGCTGTCGGTAGCCGAGCCGGAATCGAACGCGACGCCGCCCGCCATCGGCAGTTACGGGCCGCTGTGGTCGTTTTCCAGGGCGGCCAGGTACAGCAACCCGAAGCCGGCCGGCGGCTACTTGCCGTTTGCCACCAGCGACTGGCCCAAGCTGTATCCCGCTGCCCCGGCCGCCCCGGCTGCCAAGTCCGGCTACCCCATCGACAGGTCACCCTACCTGACACTGGCTTACCAGACGGCGCCGGCCGGCAACACGGGTGTGGCGCAGCGGCGTTTGCTGCACATTGCGCTGCTGGCTTGCCCCTTGCCGGCCGGCAGTGACGTGCTGGCCCAGGTGCGCGGTATCGGCCGCTTCTTCATGACGGCGCCGGCCAGCAATGGCGTGCTGAGCGCCGAATTTGCCGGCCTGGCGAACGAGGGATCGCTGATCGGCCCGGCGGAGCTGCTGCAATGAAGCCGCTCCGCCGCGCGCCACGTCGCCAAGGCGGTGTCGCTGCCATTGAGCTGGCGCTGATCCTGCTGTTTTTCATGGGACTGCTGCCCTTCGTGCTGCTGTTCGGCCGCGCGCTGCTGGTGTACACGGCCTTGCAAAAAAGCGTGCATGACGCGGCTCGCTACATGGCGACCATGCCGCTGCCGCAGATGGGCAGCATCGGCACGGCAACCCAGGGAGTCGCGTTTTCCCGTCAGATGGTGGTCGATGCGATGGCGGAAAGCTGGCCGCACATGGAGGCCGCCCGGGTCAGCGTGGACTGCGTGTATGTCGACGAGTCCTTTAGCTGCGGTAGCTACCCGACGGCGCCGCTGCAGGTACGCATCAAGGTGACCGTGGACATGCCGGTCGATTTCCTGCCTGAGCTGACGCGCAAGTGGCTGCCGCAGCTGGCGCCGATACCGTTGCGTGCCAATGCGACATTGCGTTATGTCAATTAAGCTGCGCTCCTGCCGGCAGCGCCAGGGCGGCGTCTTCGCCGTCGAATTCGCCATGCTGGCGCTGCTGTTCTTCCTCTTCCTGTTTGCGATGCTGGAAGTGGCGCGCGCCGTGTACGTGTGGAACATGGTGCACGAGATCACCCGGCGCGCGGCGCGCGCTGCCGCCGTCACCGATTTCAGCAATGCCGGCGCGCTGCAGGCCGTGCGCACGCAAGCCGTGCTGCGCACCACGCCGGGCGCGCTGCCGCTGGGTGGCGGCATCAGCGATGCGTATGTGCACATCGATTATTTGTCGGAGAGCAGTGGCGGCGCCGCGCTGGCGGCAGTGCCGGTGACGGAGATGCCAGGCTGTCCGCAACGTAACCGCATCAATTGCCTGGACGATCCGCATGGCCCCAGCTGCATCCGCTTCGTGCGCGCGCGCCTGTGCGTGCCCGGCGATGGCGCGCGCTGCGAGAGGGTGCCGTACCGGCCCGTCCTGCCCCTGCTGGGGATGATGTTGCCCTCCGGCGCTGGGGCCGTGCGTTTGCCCAGCGGGACCACCATGGCGGTGGCCGGGGCCCTGGGCTATCCGGACAACCCGAATTTCTGTCCCTGAGCGCTGCCAGACGGTGGCAGCCGACTGTATTCATCTGAAAGAAGCGAGGAAGTGCGATGAAAGCCTTGATGATTAGCCGTGACGCCAGCTTGCACGATGAAATCGCCGCGCAAGGCGCGGCCCGCATGCCGGTGCTGCGTCTGCTGGAGCGGCGCAGCGGCCTGCGCGACGCCGTCGAGCGCATGCTGCCCGAAGCGCCCGAGCTGGTGATCGTCGACGCCAGCGGCATCGACGCCGAGGAAGCCGATCTGCTCGAGCGCCTGGCGCGCCAGTATCCGCTGGCCGTGCTGATGCTGCTCACGCGTGGCCAGCAGCAGGATGTGCTGATCCGCGCCATGCGCGCCGGCATGCGCGAGGTGCTGCAGCTGCCACTGGTGCACAAGGCCTTTCACGAGGCGATGGACAGGGTCGACATCCAGGCCGGCGTGACGCAGATGCGCGACGGCAAGGTGCTGGCCTTCATCTCGTGCAAGGGTGGCAGCGGCGCCACCTTTTTGTCGACGAATTTTTCCTACGCGCTGGCCAGCCTGGCCGGCTGCAAGGTGCTGCTGATCGATCTGCACGGCCAGTTCGGCGACGCCACTTTGTACGTGTCGGACCAGAAACCGGCCATGACGCTGTCCGATATCTGCGCCCAGATCGCGCGCATGGATGGCGCCTTTCTTGCCTCGTGCCTGGTGCACGTGACGCCGAACTTCGGCGTGCTGGCGGCGGCCGACGATCCCGCGCACAAAGTCGACATGCAGCCCGAGCACATGGACCGCATCCTGGCCGTGGCGCGCCAGCATTACGATTACATCGTGCTCGACGTGGGGCGCCAGATCGATGCGCTGTCGCTGCGCGCGCTCGACAACGCCGACGCCATTTATCCGGTGCTGCAACTGGCCTTGCCCGACATCCGCGACGGACGCCGACTGCTCGATATCTTCCGCTCGCTCGGCTATCCGGGCGAGCGCTTGCGCCTGATCGTCAACCGCTATGAAAAGGGCGGGCGCCTGCGCCTGGTGGACCTGGAGCAGGCGCTGGGCGCGGAAGTGGTGCATACGGTGCCCAACGATTACATCGCCGCCACGGATTCCGTCAACCAGGGCATCCCGCTGCTGCAACTGTCGCGCGCCAGCGCCGTCGCGCGCAGCCTGGCCGAGCTGGTAGAGCTGGTGACGGCGCGCCGCGTGACGGAAAGCCGCGGCCTGTTCGACCGTTTGTTCAGCCGCAGCGAGGCCTAGGACACGGAGATATGTCAAGGCTCCCGCCGGGGGCCATCATGGGAGCCGAGATGACTTTACGCGAACGCCTGGCGGCGAATGAAACGGTGCGCCCCGCCAGCAACGGGCAAGGGGCGCTGGCGTTGCACGCCTACCAGGAACTGAAGAAGAGCATGCACCAGACGATACTCGACCGTATCGACCTGGAACGGTTAAAGCGCCTGACGGCGGAGCAGTTCAAGCACGAGCTGGCGCTGCTGGTGCAGCGCGTGATCGAGGAAGAGCGCATCGTGCTGAATCAGCATGAGCGGCATAGCCTGGTGCTCGACATACAGCACGAGATGCTGGGCTTTGGCCCGCTCGAACCCTTGCTGGCCGACGCCAGCGTGTCCGACATACTGGTCAATACCTGCGACAAGGTGTATGTCGAGCGGGGCGGGCGACTGCAACTGACGGACGTGACCTTCCACGACAATGCGCACCTGATGAAGATCATCGAAAAGATCGTTTCGCGCGTGGGACGGCGCGTCGATGAATCGAGTCCGATGGTCGATGCGCGCCTGCCGGACGGCTCCCGGGTCAACGCCATCATTCCGCCGCTGGCCGTCGATGGCCCGATATTGTCGATCCGGCGCTTTGCCGTGCAGCCTTTGAGCATCGCCAACCTGCTCGACTACAAGAGCCTGACGCCGCCCATGGTGCAGGTGCTGCAGGCGCTGGGCCAGGCCAAGGTCAATATCCTGATCTCGGGCGGTACGGGCAGCGGCAAGACGACCCTGCTCAACGTGCTGTCCGGCTTCATTCCCGGCAGCGAGCGCATCGTCACCATCGAAGATGCGGCCGAACTGGCGCTGCGCCAGCCGCACGTGGTGCGCCTGGAAACGCGCCCGCCGAACATCGAGGGCAAGGGCGAAGTGAGCCAGCGCGCGCTGGTACGCAACGCGCTGCGCATGCGCCCCGACCGCATCATCCTGGGCGAGGTGCGCGGCGCGGAGGCGCTCGACATGCTGCAGGCGATGAACACGGGCCATGAGGGTTCGCTGGCGACCATCCACTCAAACACGGCGCGCGATGCGCTGGCGCGGCTGGAAAACATGGTCGGCATGGCCAACGTGAATCTGACGCCGCGCGCCACGCGCCAGCAGATCTGCTCGGCCGTGACGGTGGTGATGCAAGTGTCGCGCCTGACGGATGGCGCGCGCAAGCTGGTCAGCCTGCAGGAAGTGACGGGCATGGAAGGCGACATCATCGCCATGCATGAAATCTTCCGCTTCGAGCAGACGGGCGTGGACGTCGGTGGCAAGGTGCAGGGCCACTTCTGCGCCACCGGCGTGCGACCCCATTTCACGGAACGCCTGCGCATGTTTGGCGCACCGGTGCCCGACAGCGTCTTCGACCCGGACCGCATCTACGAATAAGGGAGGGCGCATCATGGACCTGGTGTTCTACGGCTTTGCCGTGCTGCTGTTCGCCGCCTGCATCCTGATGGTGGAAGGCGCCTGGCTGTGGTGGGCGGGCACGCATGGCAGCGCGGCACGGCGCATCAACCGGCGCTTGCGGCTGATGGCCGCGCGCGGCGAGGCGGGCGAGGAGCGGGTCTCCATCCTCAAGCAGCGCCGCTATGCGCGTGCGCCCGGCCTGGAGCGTTTGCTGCGGCGCGCGCCGCAGGCGGCGCAGCTCGACCACCTGCTGCTGCAATCGGGCTTGTCCTGGTCGGTGGCGCAATTCATCGGCGTCACCGGCGCCCTGTTGCTGGCGGCCTTGCTGCTGCTGGCGGTCTGGTCCATGCCCTTGCCTGGCGCCTTGCTGCTGCTGTCTGGCGCCGTCAGCGGACCGTGGCTGTTCGTGCTGCGCGCGCGCGCGGCACGGCTGAAAAAGATCGAGGCACAATTGCCGGAAGCGGCCGATTTCCTGGCCCGCGCGCTGCGCGCCGGCCACTCGTTTTCGAATGTGCTGCAGATGGTGGGCGATGAATTGAGCGAGCCGATCAGCGGCGAATTCAAGATGGCGCACGAAGAAATCAATTACGGCGTGCCGATGAACGAGGCGCTGCAAAACCTGGCGGTGCGCATTCCGCTGACGGACTTGCGCTACCTCGTCATCGCCGTGCTGGTGCAGCGCGAATCGGGGGGGAACCTGGCTGAAGTGCTGATCAGCATCGCGCGCATCATCCGCGCCCGATTAAAACTGCTGGGGCAGGTGCGCGTGCTGTCCGCCGAGGGGCGCATGTCGGCCTGGGTGCTGGGACTGATGCCGGTGGTGATGATAGGCGTCATGGCCGTGGTCAACCCGCAATACATCCGCCTGCTGTGGACCGATCCCGCCGGCATCAAATTGCTGTGGTACGCGGCCGGCATGGTGGCGCTGGGCGTGGTCTGGATGCGCAATGTGATACGTATCAGGATATAACAACAGGGGGTGGCATGAACGGTTCGCAACTGCTGTTTCTCGTGATTGTCTTTGTCGTGGTTGTGGCGCTGGCCCTGCTGGCGTGGCTGATCTTCTTTCCCGGCACCTTGCGCCAGCGCCTGTTTGGCGCCATGGTGCCGGCGGCCAGCGACGCGGTGGCCGACCATGGCTGGGTGGAGCGGGTGGCACGCGTGGCGCAGCCATTCAGCAAGCTGTCGCTGCCGGAAGAGGGCTGGGAGCGTTCGCCGTTGCGCACGCGCTTCATGAACGCGGGGTGGCGGCAAGCGAGCGCGCCAGCCCTGTACTTTGCGGCGAAAACCGTGCTGGCCCTGCTGTTTCCCACCGTGCTGGGCCTGTATGCGGCCAGCGCCATGGCGGCACAGTTGCGCAGCGTGCTGCTGTTGCTGCTATGCGTCAGCGCCACCATCGGCTATTACCTGCCGAATCTGGTGCTGGCCGACACGGCCAGGCGGCGTAAGCGCGACATCTTCGAAAACATCCCCGATGCGCTCGACTTGCTGACCGTGTGCGTGGAAGCGGGCCTGAGCCTTGAGCGCGCGCTGGTGAAGGTGTCGGGCGAAATCCACATCAAAAGCGTGGTGCTGGCGCAGGAATTGCAATTGGTGCTGATGGAAATGCGCGCCGGCTTTTCCAAGGAAAAGGCGCTGCGCAACCTGGCCCTGCGCAGCGGCGTGGACGATGTCGATACCCTCGTCGCCATGCTGATCCAATCGGAGCGCTTCGGCACCAGCATGGGCGATTCACTGCGCGTGCATTCGGAAAACCTGCGCAGCAAGCGCAGCCTGCTGGCTGAGGAGGCAGCAGCGAAGATCGCCCTGAAACTGCTGTTCCCGCTGATTTTTTGCGTCTTTCCCACCCTGATGCTGGTGCTCATGGGGCCGGCCGTGATCGAAGTCTATCGCGTGCTCGTGCCGGCCATGGCCAGCCGCTGAAAGGAGTTTCCATGCGCTTGATGCTCTCCCGCCTGGCAGCCGCCTGTGCATGCCTGGGCCTGGCCGCCTGTACCTCGCAACTGGCCCAGATACCGGTACCGCCCTGGCCTGACGCCGATGCCGCTTATGTGGCGGGGCGCCAGCATTTCGAGCGGGGCGACCTGCCCGCCGCGCAAGCGGCCTATGAAGAAGTCCTGCGCCATGCGCCGCGCCACGTGAATGCGCGCAACGGCCTGGCCGTGCTGCACGCGCAGCGTGGCGAATATGACGCGGCCATCGCCCAGTGGCAGGCGCTGATACAGGAAATGGGCATGGCGCGGCCGCAGCATGCCTATCTGTTCAGTAATCTCGGGCATGCCTATTCTCTGAGCGGGCGCGATGCGCAAGCCTTGATTGCGCTGGAACAGGCGTGTCTGCTCGATCCGCTCAATGCGCTGGCCTGGCGGCATCTGGCGCAGGTGCTCGAACGGCTGGGACAGCATGAGCGCGCCGCCATCATGCGGCGCCAGGCGGCCAGTTTGCAGGAACACGACTTGCGGTACGACATGGCCTTGTTGCGCGGCGCGGCGCCGCCGCAGCTGGTGCCCGCGAGCGCGCCGGTACACGATGTGCCCGCCATGGCGCGCGTGGAGATCACGCAGAGCGATGGCATGGCCCAGCTGCGGCGCGTGCGCGGCCTGCCCGCTAGCTCCCTGCTACCGCTGGTGCCGCTGCGGCCCATGCCGTCGGCCGGCGCGCCGCAGCCGCGCCTGGAAATTGTGAATGGCAACGGGGTGCCGGGCATGGCCGCCGCGCTGGCGCGCAGCCTGACCGGCGGCCCCGTGCAGGTGGTGCGCCTGGCCAATGCAACCAGCTTTCAGGTGGCGCGCACGCGCATCGAATACCGGCCCGCGCAGGAGCAGGCGGCGCGCCAGCTGGCCCGCCAGCTGGGCGCCAAGGTGCAGGCCCAGGCCGCCGATTGCCCTGCCAGCGAGCTGCGCCTGGTACTGGGGCGCGACCTGAGTGACCCCGCCATGTTGTACCGCTATTATCTGCAGCAATTGCAGCTGGCGCGCCAGGCACTGGCACGGCTCGGTTAAAACGCCTTTGCTGGCGTGTTTTGAGCATGCCGATTGCTATGTCGGCTGGCGTCGGCCAGCGACAGCGTGCCAGTGCTGGTGGTGATGCGGAAATTGTTCAACTCGTTGACGGCCAGGCCGTAGGCGCCGCAATGATAAGCAGGTGGCCAGCCGAATTGCTTGCGCAACCGCAAACGATGCGCGCCACTTCCCCGGCTTACGTCAATTTCCAGTTGGTAATCGTCGTGCGCTGCCAGTCGATGTCGCTTTTCTTGACAGGTTTTACCGTCAAGGTGCGCTGCCATACATCCGTGTATTCCATCAGCTCCTCGTCGTCGCCGATCTCGACGTGGCGGTGAATCAGGGCAATGCCAAAGCGGTCGCGTGCGCAATCGCGCTGCAGTACGTCGCGCAATGTCCGAAAGCGGGCCGGGGCTACGGCCTGCAGCGGGGCGATGGCGGAAATATCGGCAGGGGCTTGCCATTGCATGGCATGGATGTTCAGGCTGTGCATGAAAGGCGCCCGTGCCCCGTGACGAAAAGGCCCTGGCGGCCGGAGCGGCGCTTGCGCCATATCAAAGCTGCGGTACATCGCATCTCGTCCGATAATTGCCCGGTAAAATAGGCCATGGCAAACAAAACCCCCACCTTCCCCGGCGCACGCACGGGCCGCGGCCAGGTCCTGGCCGTGCTGCTGTCGAACCGCGACCAGTCCGGCACCGAACCCCTGCAAGGCCGCGTCTCCCTGGCCGCCATCGTCAAAGCGCTCAAACGCAAATACCACTGGCCGATTGAAACCCACAGCTTTCCCGCCAACACGCAGGATGGCCGCGCCAGCTGGGCGACCGTCTACAGCTTGCCAGAAAAGGTCATTGAGGCCGCGCTGGAGGCCGGCGGCCGGGAGTGGCTGGAGAGCCGGGGAGCGGCCGGGCGGCGGTGAATGCACCGCAGGGCGCTATTCGAGCCGGAAGCCGACCTTCAGCGTGACCTGGAAGTGCGCCACCTTGCCATCGACGATATGCCCGCGTGACTCTGTCACTTCATACCAGTCCATATGCTTGACCGTGAGCGCCGCCTTGGCGATGGCATCGCGTATCGCCTGATCACTGCTCTCGGTCGATGTGCCGACCAGTTCGATCAGCTTGTAAGTGTGTGCGGACATGATGTTCCCCCAGGTAGGCAAGCCAGACATCGGAGTTAATTCTTCGCTAGCAAGTGCCCATAGTGCGCCTAAACGCGCTGGACGTCATTGCGCGGTGCAGCAAGGCGTTGCGGGAGTGGTTTGCAGAAGGGAAAAAAGAAAAAAGGGCTACAAGCCGAAGCCTGTAACCCTTTGATTTCCTACTGAATTCTGGTGCCGACTGCCGGTTTCGAACTGGCCACCTGATGATTACAAATCAACTGCTCTACCAAATGAGCTAAGTCGGCAAAAACTGTGCGTTGCGAATTATACGCTATTTAATGCGTGTCAGGGTCGGGCGGCCGCCTTTTTTTGGTGGCTCGTCGTCGCCGGGCGTGGCGTTGTCGCGTTGTTCGGAGGAACTGGTCGGCACGGACGACAAGGTCGGGGCGCTGGAAACCGGCGCGATCGCTGGCGGCGGCACGTCGCTGGATGCGGGGCTGTCCGTCGGTTGCGCATCGGGATCATCGTTGCCCAGCACGGGCTCGAAGGCCATGCCCTGGCCGTTTTCGTTGGCGTAGATGGCCATCACGTTGTCGACTGGCACATAGATTTCGCGCGAGACACCACCAAAGCGGGCGTGGAAGCGGACGGCGTCGTTGTCCATCTTCAGGCCACTGGTGGCGCCGAAGCTGATGTTGAGCACGATTTCGCCCTTTTTCACGTATTCCATCGGTACCGTGGTGCGCGAATCGACTTTGACCGCGAGATAAGGCGTGTAGCCGCTGTCGGTGCACCATTCGTAGATGGCGCGCAGCATATAAGGTTTGGTTGAGATTTCAGACATGATAGGCACTGTGAGGCGGGAGCGCCCCCCGTCAAGCATGAGGCGGGCGCACCGGTAGTTCAATGAAACGATGGGACAACTAATTCAATAAAAGAACAAAGAATGACAGTTGGCCCAAGATGCCCCGGCAAGCGTGGCTTGCCGGGAATATCTTAACGGCGCATGACCTTTTCGGAAGGCGTCAGCGCTTCGATGTACGCAGGGCGCGAGAAGATGCGTTCGGCGTATTTCATCAGCGGTGCAGCCGTCTTCGACAGTTCGATGCCGTAGTGGTCCAGGCGCCACAGCAGCGGCGCGACAGCCACGTCGAGCATCGAGAATTCGTCACCCAGCATGTACTTGTTTTTCAGGAACAGCGGCGCCAGGGTCGTCAGGCGGTCGCGGATTTCCGCGCGTGCCTTGTCGTGGGCCTTGTCGTTGCTTTTGGCGCGTTCGCTTTCCAGCACGTGCACGTGCACGAACAGTTCTTTTTCGAAATTGAACAGCATCAGGCGCGCGCGGGCACGCATCAGCGGATCGGCCGGCATCAGTTGCGGATGCGGGAAGCGCTCATCGATGTACTCGTTGATGATGTTCGATTCATACAGGATCAGTTCGCGCTCGACCAGGATAGGCACCTGGCCATACGGGTTCATGGTCGAAATATCTTCCGGTTTGTTGAACAGGTCGACGTCGCGCACTTCGAAGTCCATGCCTTTTTCAAACAGGACCAGGCGGCAGCGTTGCGAAAATGGGCAGGTTGTACCCGAATAGAGAACCATCATTTTTTATAGTTCCTTAGAAACAAAGGGGGTGAAGCCGCGAACGGCTCACCCCAGGTCGCTTGTCCACTCATGCGGACAACGCAGAAACAGGCATAAACCGGCCTATGGCCGGCGCCTCACTTATTTGACTTCCTTCCAGAACGACGCGTTAAGGCGCCATGCCAGCAGAGCAAATACCGACAGGAACAGCAGCACCCAGACGCCCAGGCGCTTGCGTGTTTGCTGTGCCGGTTCGGCCATCCACTCCATGTAACCGACCAGGTCGGCTACCGCATTGTCATACTCGATCTTGTTCAACGTGCCTGGCTTGACCTGCTCGAAGCCGGCAAATTTGTGGATCTTCTTGCCAGCTTCGTGCGGATCATTTTCTTCCACGAACTTGGCAGTCTGGACACCTTGCAATTCCCATAATACATGCGGCATGGCAACATTCGGCAAGACCATGTTGTTCCAGCCGGTCGGCCGAGTGTCGTCTTTATAGAACGTACGCAGGTAAGTATACAGGTAGTCGCCGCCTGTGCCAGCGGAAGATGATTTCGCGCGCGAAATTACCGACAAATCCGGCGGTACGACGCCAAAGAAGGCCTTGGCGTCCTGTGGTGCCAGGCTTGTTGTCATCAGGTCGCCTACTTTATCACCTGAGAACAACAGATTCTGCTTGATCTGGTCTTCCGTCAAGCCCAGGTCGCGCAGGCGGTTGTAACGCATCGACACGGCAGCGTGGCAATTCAGGCAATAATTGACGAACAATTTGGCGCCATGTTGCAGCGCTGCCATGTTCGTCTGGCGGTCAGGTGCCTTGTCCAGCGGAAAGCCGCCTTCGCTGGCGAGAGCCATGGCGGGCACGAAGGCCAGGATGGCGAGCAGTTTTTTTGCAATCTTCATATGATGTATGTCCTTTGAGCGTGGCGTGAGAGCGGCTTAGTGCGGGTGAAACGTCACACGCGACGGCACGGTCTTGAACTTGCCCATTGCACTCCACCATGGCATCAGCAGGAAAAAGCTGAAGTAAATCAGTGTGCACACTTGCGACACGATGGTTTTCGTATCCGTTGGCGCCTGGGTGCCGAGGTAGCCCAGGATCAGGAACGACAGGCCGAAGATGGCGTACACATATTTGTGCCAGTTCGGACGGTAGCGGATCGATTTCACAGGCGAATGGTCGAGCCATGGCAGGAAGGCCAGGATCACGACGGAACCGCCAAAGAACACCACGCCCCAGAATTTCGCGTCCAGCACCTGTGGCAGCATGCCGATGATGGCGACGATGGCGATGCCGGCGATGGCCGACTTGACGGTCGTCGACAGGCGCGACTTGAGCCAGATGAACACCACGTAAGCGGCCACGACACCCATCAGCACATACATGAAGTCGGCCGTGGTGGCACGCAGCACCGAGTAGAACGGCGTGAAGTACCAGGTTGGCGCGATGTGCAGCGGGGTTTTCAGCGAATCGCCGGGCAGGAAGTTGTTGTATTCCAGGAAATATCCACCCATTTCCGGCGCGAAGAACACGACGGCGCTGAAAATGACGAGGAAGATCGACACGCCGAACAGATCATGCACGGTGTAGTACGGATGCGACGGGATGGAATCGACCGGGTGGCCATCGGCGCCCAGGTTTTCCTTCACTTCGATGCCGTCCGGGTTGCTCGAGCCCACTTCATGCAGGGCGATCAAGTGCGCTGCAACCAAGCCCAGCAGTACCAGCGGGATGGCGATCACGTGGAAGGCGAAGAAGCGGTTCAGGGTCGCGTCGGAAACAACGTAGTCGCCGCGTATCCACAACGACAGGTCAGGGCCGATGAACGGGATGGCGCCAAACAGGTTGACGATCACTTGTGCGCCCCAGTACGACATCTGGCCCCATGGCAGCAGGTAGCCGAAGAACGCTTCGGCCATCAGGCACAGGAAGATGGCGAAACCGAACAGCCAGATCAGTTCACGTGGCTTGCGGTACGAGCCGTACAGCAGGGCGCGCGTCATGTGCAGGTAGACGATGATGAAGAAGGCCGAGGCGCCCGTCGAGTGCATGTAGCGCACCAGCCAGCCCCACGGGACCTCGCGCATGATGTACTCGACGGAATTGAAGGCCAGGGCCGCATCCGGTTTGTAGTGCATGGTCAGGAAGATGCCGGTGACGATCTGCAAGACCAGCACCAGCATGGCCAGCGAGCCGAAGATGTACCAGAAATTGAAGTTTTTCGGGGCGTAGTACTTGCCCCATTGGTCATTCCACAGCTTGGTCAGGGGAAAGCGGTCATCTACCCAGCCCAGCGCTTTTTCGGCGACGGGAGCGTCTGCCGGGAATTTCGTTTCTTTAAAAGCAGCCATGATCAAGCCTCGCCTTTCTCGTCTTTACCTATCAGCAATTTGGTGTCGCTCAGGTACATATGGCGCGGCACTTGCAGGTTGTCCGGTGCTGGCTTGTTCTTGAACACGCGGCCTGCCATGTCGAAGGTGGAGCCGTGGCAAGGGCACAGGAAGCCGCCTTCCCAGTCATCGGGCAGCGACGGTTGCGGGCCGGGGGCAAATTTCGAGGAAGGGGAGCAGCCAAGATGGGTGCAGATGCCGACGGCGACGAGAATTTCAGGCTTGATCGAGCGCGCTTCGTTCATGCAGTATTCAGGCGTGAATTCGGCGGGATTGCGTTGCGAATTGGCATCGGCGACTTTGCCATCGGTCTTTTTCAGGGACGCGATCATTTCCGGCGTGCGTTTCAGAATCCAGACCGGCTTGCCACGCCATTCGACGGTGCGCATTTCGCCGGGTTGCAAGGTGGTGATGTCTACTTCGACCGGCGCGCCAGCCGCTTTTGCGCGCTCCGACGGCTGGAAGGTGCTTACCAAGGCTCCCGCGGTTGCCAATCCAACTACACTGCCCGCCGCGCACGTGGCGACGAGCAAGCCGCGACGGCCTGAATCGACCTGCTTTTCGTTACTCATGCAAACCCCAATCAGTCAAAATGCGAATCTTTATTATGAGTGGCAGCCGCGAAAAACCCGTCGCCGAAGCTCTATCCCACTGATTGCCGCAACCCGCATCTTTGTACGGTAAAGTGGCAACATCCCTGCGGAACTTCGGCCAATGGCGCAGCCCGTGCCAGTTTCTTGTTGATTATCCGGAAGTGAAAAAGCCACTACTGGCAACCGCAAATTATAAGTGAAGCAAACAACGAATAGAACAAAAACGTTGCTTGTACCATAATTTATATACTTTTGCAGGAGGTGGCTAGTTCTTTCGAACTAGATGCGCCCGGCTGTGCCCGAATTGGTCCTGCCGACAACCATAAGTTGGTGGCACCGGGAATCAATAGTATGATCGACATGTTTTTTATACATATCCGAAGGAGAAATTCATGGCAATGATGAAGGAATTTAAAGAATTTGCAATGAAAGGCAACGTTGTCGATCTGGCGGTCGGTGTCATCATCGGCGGCGCCTTCGGCAAGATTGTCGATTCCCTGGTGCAAGACGTGATCATGCCGCCCATCGGCCGCATTTTCGGTGGCCTCGATTTCGCCAATTATTACCTGCCCCTGAACGGCCAAGCCACGACGATGACCCTGGTGGAAGCGAAAAAGGCGGGCGCCGTGCTGGCCTACGGTAATTTCCTCACTATTTTGCTCAACTTTGTCATTCTTGCCTTCATCATCTTCCAGATGGTGCGCCTGATGAACAAGGCCCGCCGCAGCGAACCTGTCGCGCCGGCGCCAGCGCCGGCCACGCCGGAAGACATCGTGCTGCTGCGTGAGATCCGCGACTCCCTGCAGAAGAACGGACAGAATAGCAACGATCTGGCAAAATAAGTCGTTCCGGCAATGGCCGGCTGACCTGGGCAGAGAACTCTATGCGACGATTCTGGTTATTGTTTGCGCAAACCGTGACCATCGCGTTGGCGCTGTACTTTGTGTACGGCGCGCTGCGTCCGGCCAGCCGGGTACAGCAGCTGGGCTCTGCCGCCAAGCCGGTCCCCGTGGTGGAAACGGCGTCCAGCAGCCTGGCGCCCGGTTCCTACCGCGACGCGGCGGCGCGCGCCATGCCCGCCGTCGTCAACATCCTCACCCTGCAAGTGCCCAAACGCGGCGCCCATCCGCTGGCGCGCGATCCCTTCTTCAAACGTTTCTTCGGCGAACGCGACCCGGACGGCGAGGATGACGAGGACTTGAAAAACAGCCTGGGCTCGGGCGTCATCGTCAGCCATGAAGGTTACGTGCTGACCAACAACCACGTGGTCGAAGGCGCCGATGAAATCGAAGTGGTGCTCACCGACGGGCGCAAGGCGCCGGCCAAGGTAGTGGGCCTGGATCCCGAAACGGACCTGGCCGTGATCAAGATCGACCTCGACAAGCTGCCCGTCATCGTGCTGGGCCAGTCGGAACTGGCGCGCGTGGGCGACGTGGTGCTGGCCATCGGCAATCCGTTCGGCGTGGGCCAGACGGTGACCATGGGCATCATCTCCGCCCTGGGCCGCAACAACTTGCACATCAACAGCTTTGAAAACTTCATCCAGACGGATGCGGCCATCAACTTCGGCAATTCGGGCGGCGCCCTGGTCGATACGCGCGGCAACTTGATCGGCATCAATACGGCGATTTATTCGCAAAGCGGCGGTTCCGTCGGCATCGGCTTCGCCATTCCTGTCTCGACGGCCAAGACGGTGATGGAAGCCATCATCAAGGATGGCCACGTGGTGCGCGGCTGGATCGGCGTGGAAACGCAGGACATCACGCCAGAGTTGGCGCAAAGCTTCAACTTGCAGCGCTCAAGCGGCGCCATCATTGCCGGCGTGGTGCGCAACGGGCCGGCCGACAAGGCTGGCATCGTGCCCGGCGACATCCTGCTGACGGTGGAAGGCAAGCCCGTGGCCGACACGACGGAAATGCTCAATCTGATCGCCCAACTGCCGCCCGGCGGAAAAGCTAAAATGACGGTGCTGCGCAAGAATCGCGAAGCGGCACTCGACGTGATGGTGGGCAAGCGCCCCCTCCCGAAAGAGCTTTCCAAATAGTTGCTGATCGGAATTTGACACATGCATGTGCGTGATTTGACCCAATTTTTACGTGAACTGAGCGATAACAACAATCGTCCCTGGTTTGTCATGAACAAGCCCCGTTACGACATTTTGCGCGAGGAATTCCTGGCGCTGGTCACTAGCCTGATCGGTGAGCTGGGCAAATTTGACCCGGCCGTGAAGTACTGCAATCCGAAGAAGGCCTTGTTCCGCATCAACCGCGACGTGCGTTTCGCGCACGACAAGAGCCCGTATAAAACGCGCTTTTCGGCCGCCATCGCGCCAAACGACATGCGCCGTCCCAGCAAGGCGGGCGGCCCCACGTATTATCTGCAGATCGATGGCCAGGGCAACTTGCTGTTCGGCGCCGGCGAATACATGCCTCCCCCTGGCCGCCTGAAGGCGCTGCGCGAACACATGGTCAACGACGCGCCAGGTTTTTCCAAAGTGCTGAAAAATAAGCGTTTAAAAGCCCGCTTCGGCACCATCCAGAATGAGGGCAAGTTGCAGCGCCCGCCCAAGGGCTTCGAGGCGGATGCCGAACATATCGAACTCATCAAGCTGAAAAGCTTTTTTGTCTGGACCGAAATACCGCTGCCCGTGAACGAACCGGAAAAACTGCTGCCGACCCTGGCGGAAGGCTTGAAGGATGCGTGGCCGCTGGTCGAGTGGATGCGCGGCGCGAAAGAGCCGGAGGAAGTCACCGAGTAATTGCTGAAGGAGCACCTAATGGCACTGGAGCACGCAAGTTCAGGACAGGTGATTGAGGTGTTGCGCAGGAATGGCGACGACTTGTCGCAGTTTTCCGCCATCGCGCTGGCCAGGACGGACGAACTGGAATTGATCCGCATGTGCATGCCCAAGGGCAAGACCATGCCCGAGCATCATGTGCTCGGTGAAATCACTCTGCTGTGCCTGCAAGGGCAGGTGGCGGTGACGGCGCATGGCGGGGAGCAGTTGCTGGGGCCGGGGCAGATGCTGTATCTGCACGGCGGCCAGGCGCATGCGCTGGCCGCGCGCGAAGACAGTCTGGTGCTGCTGACGATATTGATGGCCAAGGCGGGACGCTAGGTTTCCCCTGGCGCGTCAGGCCGCCTCGGCGCGCGGATCGCGTGACAGCAGCTGCTGCACCATCACGTGCGGCAAATCCCCATCGAACAGTACGCCGGCCACCGCGTTGGTGATCGGCATGTCGACGCCCATGCGGCGCGCCAGTTCGCGCACGGCTTTGGCGCAGGGTACGCCTTCGGCCACATGACCGAGTTCGGCCACGATGGTGGCCAAGGCCTTGCCTTGCGCCAGGCCCAGGCCGACCCGGCGGTTGCGCGACAAGTCGCCCGTGCAGGTCAAAATCAAGTCTCCCATGCCCGTCAAGCCCATGAACGTTTCCGTCTGGCCACCCAGGGCCGTGCCCAGGCGCGTGATTTCCGCCAGACCGCGCGTGATCAGCGCGGCGCGCGCATTCAAGCCCAGGCCCAGGCCGTCGGCCACGCCCGTGGCAATGGCCAGCACGTTCTTCACGGCGCCGCCCACTTCCACGCCCACCAGGTCTTCGCTCGCATACACGCGGATAGTGCCGCCATGCAAGGCCGAGACGACGGCGCCGCGCAAGGCGGCACTGTGCGAGGCGATGGTCAGCGCGCACGGCAGGCCGCGTGCCACTTCCTGTGCGAACGAGGGGCCGGACAGGGCGCCGCCGGCGACTGTGTCGCCCAGCACTTCCCGCACGATCTGGTGCGGCAGCAGGCCCGTGCCGCCTTCAAACCCCTTGCACAGCCACACCAGATTCGGGATGGCCTTGTCTTTCAGTTGCAGCAGCAGAGGCCGCAAGCCCGCCACGGGGCAGGCGGCGATCAAGAGGCCCCGTTCGCCGCTGGCATGCGCGACGGCGGCGTCGAAATCGGCGCTGATGTGCAGTTGCGGCGGTAATGGGAAGCCGGGCAGATAGCTGTTTTCGCCACTGGCAGCCATGGCGGCCATGGCGTCGCCATTGCGGCCCCACAGCAGCACGTCGTGGCGGCCGGCCAGGGCCATGGCCACGGCCGTGCCCCAGGCGCCGGCACCCAGCACGGTGATCTTGCACGGGACGGCCTTGGCGCTGGTATCGGGAGTGTTTTCAGGGGAAACTTGCATGCAACCTCAGTCTGGCAGGGGGAAGGGCACGGCGCGGCTGGCCGCTGCCCCGATGAATCTGGCGGTGCTTACAAGCCCCACACTTCGCTGGTCTTGACGTAGCCGCTCTGGCCATCCTTGTGCCGCACCTTGACCCAGCCGGAGCTGGGCTGCTCGCTCATTTCCAGCAGCACGCCCTTGTCGACGAGGATGATGGGTGAGGCGGTGTCATCGGGGCTGGCGCGTACCTTCAGGTTCGCGGCGCGCGCCACGACGTTGCGCTTGGCCGACAGGCCCTTGGCTTCCGTCCAGGCCATTTCGCCGCTGGCGTCGCGTACCTTGACCCATTCGCCGTAGCTGAGCACGACTTCCAGCGGCATGCCGCGTGGCGCCACGTACAGCTTGCCGCCCTTGGCGGACGGCGCGTCGTACAGGATCACGGGGGCAGCGCCCACCGTTTTGAAATCGACGGCGTGGCTGGCGGCTGTGGCCAGCAGCAGCACGGCGCCGGCCATCCAGCGGAACTTGCTCAAGAGCGCACTATTCAACATGATATTTTTTGAACCTTAACGAAACACGGCGGCCAGGCCGCCGTGTCAGGCCAGCCTTGACGGCCGGCGGGGTCTTGCAAAGCTTAGTGCGTTTCGCTGGCTGCTGGTGCTGCGGCAGCGGCGTCAGCAATAGCTTGCAGACGTTGTTGGTAGAACACTTCGAAGTTGATCTCGGCCAGGTGCACTGGCGGGAAGCCGGCACGGGTGATCACGTCGGCGATGTTGGCGCGCAGGTAAGGGTAGATGATGTTCGGGCAGCCGATTCCCAGCAGCGGATCGAGTTGATCGGCAGGAATGTTGCGTGCTTCGAAGATACCGGCTTGCTTGCCTTCTACCAGGAAAGCGACTTTGTCGCCGACTTTGGCGGTCACGGTGATGGTCACGGTTGCTTCGAAGATGCCGTCGGCCAGAGGCGCAGCGCCCACGTCCAGAGCGACTTCGATGGCTGGTGCTTCTTGTTCCAGGAAAATAGCTGGGGAATTTGGTTGTTCCAGCGACATGTCTTTCAGGTAGACGCGTTGGATTTGGAAGACTGGTTGCAGATTTTCGTCAGACATGGAACGCTTTCGTTGTAAAGGACAAGAACGGCACACCGTTCAAATATGGTGCTTGCGGTATTCAAACCGCGCCGGATAGGCGCGGCCAGATCAGGTGCGAGGCAATTGTATCAAAACAATACGACAAAAAACCAAGCAATTTCTCGAACCCGCTTTATATCAGGCTGCCGTGCCGTTTAACAAGGGGTCGAGCTTGCCAGCTTGATCGAGCGCATACAAATCGTCGAATCCGCCCACGTGGGTGTCGCCCACATAGATTTGCGGCACCGTGCGGCGACCCGTGCGTTCCATCATCTTGATGCGCTCTTCCGGGTCGAGGTCGACGCGGATCTTTTGCACGGTCACGCCCTTGGCTTCCAACAAGCGCTCGGCGCGCACGCAATACGGGCACACGGCGGTGCTATACACAATTACAGGGACGGTCATGATGATTCCTTCAGTTAAAAACACCGAACCAAACCTGCTGCGCGTCGTGATTTGCGGTCTGCGATGCTCACTGTGCCTTCGCACAGTTGCGCTTCTCAACCACAACTCCCATCCGCTCGCTACGGTTTTGTTGGGTGTTGTAATACGGACTTATTTGGCCAGCGACAAGGTTTTCAATGGCAAACCTTGCTTTTTCCATTCGTCGAGGCCGCCTTCCAGGCTCGTTGCCTCAGCGAAACCGGCTTTACCCAGCAGGCCGACGGCCGTTGCCGAACGCGAACCTTTCTGGCAAACCACTACAATGGGGCGCGTTTTGAATTTTTCCAGCTCGCCCAGGCGTTTTGCCAGTTCCGGCAGCGGCATGTTTTTCGCGTCAGGCAAGTGGCCCGTGGCGAATTCTTCCGCGCTGCGCACGTCGACGATGATGGTCTTGCCACGGTTGATCAGTTGCGTGACTTCCAGCACGGTCGCGCGCTTGCCGCGCATGGACAGCAGTGGCCAGAGGAGGGCGCCGCCGGAAATAATGACGATGGCAAACAGAAAAATGTGGTCGATAATGAATTTCACGTAGGGTCCAATGGTTTAAGTCAATCCGCGCATTATAAAATAGAAGCTGGACGAGGTCTTTTTACGTTTTGCTTTTTTGATTTGAACCCCTTGAGAAGATAGAACTATGTACAAAATCGTTTTCATGCGTCACGGCGAGTCCACCTGGAACCTCGATAACCGCTTCACCGGCTGGACCGACGTCGATCTGACGGAAAAGGGCGTCAACGAAGCCAAGGCCGCCGGCCAGATCCTCAAGCAGGAAGGTTTTACGTTCGACGTGGCCTACACTTCGGTCTTGAAGCGCGCCATTCGCACCCTGTGGCTGGCGCTCGACGAGATGGACATGATGTATTTGCCAATCAAGAACGACTGGCGCTTGAACGAACGCCACTACGGCGCCCTGCAAGGTCTGGACAAGGGCGAGACGGCCGCCAAGTATGGCGACGAGCAAGTACTGGTATGGCGCCGCAGCTATGACACGCCGCCGCCGCCGCTGGAAGCTGACGATGACCGCGCCTCGTTCAACGATCCGCGCTATGCCGGCTTGCCGAAAGCGTCGATTCCGCTGACCGAATGCCTGAAAGACACCGTGGCGCGCGTGATGCCGTCCTGGGACGAAGAGATCGCCCCGGCCATCCGCGCTGGCAAGAAGATCATCATTTCGGCCCACGGCAACAGCCTGCGCGCGCTGATCAAGATGCTCGATGGCATCAGCGACAGCGACATCGTGGGCCTGAACATTCCGAACGGCCAGCCGCTCGTGTATGAACTGGACGCCGACCTGAAACCGATTCGTCATTACTACCTGGGCGACCCGGCAGCGATTGCAGCAGCGCAAGCGGCCGTGGCGAACCAAGGGAAGGCCAAGTAACTTGTTGTCTTTCTTCCGCGGCACAGCGATCGCCCCCTCTGCTGAACGACCCCTGCCGGCGTGGCGCGCCGGCGCCATGCTGTGCGCAGCGCTGCTGTTGTCGAGCGGCGCCGTACAGGGTGCCAAGCCCACCGAACGCAGCAAGCAGAAAGCGGCCGCGGAAGCACAACGTGCTGGATTGCAACAAAAGCTGACGGCGCTCAAGCGCGACATCAGCCGCACGGAAAGCGCCAAGGATGACGCGGCCGATACTCTGGCCGAGTCGGAAGAGGCCATTTCCAACGCCAACCGCGCCTTGCGCGACCTGGCACAGGAGCAAAGCGCGACGGGCGTGAAACTCAATGCGCTGGGGCAGGAGCACCAGCAACTGACGGCCACCGTCGAGAAACAAAAGACGCAGCTGTCAAAGTTGCTGCGTGAACAATATGTCGCCGGCAACGAAGACCGCATCAAGCTGCTCTTGTCGGGTGACAACCCGAACCGCATCAACCGCGACTTGCAACTGATGGCGTATGTGTCGCAGGCGCAGGCGCGCCTGCTGGAAGCCTTGCGCGCCAACTTGCTGGCGGTCGAGAAAAACCAGGCGGACGTGCAGAACGCCAAGGATGAACTGGAAGAAATCGCGCAGGAAGAGCGCGACCAGAAGGCTCTGCTGGTGCAGGAAAAGGCGCGCCGCGCCGCCTTGCTGACGAGCTTGTCGCAGCGCCTGGTGGCGCAGCGCAAGGAAGTGGGCAATGTCGAGCGCGACGAACAGCGCATGGGCAACCTGGTCGACAAGCTGGCGAAACTGATCGAAGAGCAGGCCGCCGCCGCCGCGGCCGAAAAGAAACGCCAGCAATTGCTGGCCGAGCAGCGCGCCGCCGCAAAAGCGGCCGCCGACGCCAAGATCGCCGCGGAAAAGCGCGAACGCCTGCTGGCCGCGCGCGCCAAGGCCGCCCAGGCGCAGGCTGAACGCGAACGCATTGCAAAAGAGCAACAAAATAAATCGGGCAAGATCAAGCCGCAGACGCCGCCACCGCCCGTCAAGCTTGAACCGATCGATGACGACGAGCCGCCGCAAGTGGCCAAGGTCACGCCGAAACCCGAGCCGAAACCGGAACCGGAGCCGGAACGCCCGAGCCTGGGCCCGGCTGCACCGGCCGGCGCTTTTGCCAGCATGAAAGGGCAGTTGCGCGCGCCCGTGGCGGGCAAGATTGCCGCCCGCTTCGGCAGCAAGCGCGGTGACGGACCCAGCTGGAAGGGCGTGTTCATCCGCACGGGCGAAGGCAGCGAGATCCACGCCATCGCTGGTGGCCGCGTGGTGTTTTCCGACTGGCTGCGCGGTTTCGGCAATTTGATCATCGTCGACCATGGCGGCCAGTACATGAGTATTTATGGCAATAACCAATCCTTGCTGAAACGGGTGGGCGATGCCGTCAAGGGCGGCGAAGCCATTGCCAGCGCGGGCAACAGCGGCGGCAACGAGGAATCAGGGCTATACTTTGAATTGCGTCATCAGGGCCGCGCCTTCGACCCCGCCACCTGGGTGAAGTTTTAAGTTCCCACCATTGCTGCGGCAGCGAATTTGTAGATTGCGAAGAATAAATGGGTATCAAAGTCAAAAGTATCGGCCTGATCGGTCTGGGCGTACTGGCCGGCATCGGCATGTCGCTGCAATTCCCGGCCGTGGCGCAGAAAATCACGAATGCCCCGCTGCCGCTCGACGAGCTGCGCCAGTTGTCCGATGTCTTCGGCCTGATCAAGTCCGATTATGTCGAGAAGGTGGAAGACAAGAAACTCCTGACGGAAGCCATTTCCGGCATGGTGTCGTCGCTGGACCCGCATTCCGTCTACCTGGATAAAAATGCTTTCAAGGAAATGCGCGAAAGCGTGCAAGGCAAGTTTGTCGGCATCGGCATCGAAGTGAGCATGGAAGACGGCTACGTGAAAGTCGTCTCGCCCATCGAGGACAGCCCGGCCGCCAAGGCGGGCATCCTGGCCGGTGACCTGATCACCCGTCTCGACAATATCCCGCTGAAAGGCTTGCAGCTGGAGGAAGTCATCAAGAAGATGCGCGGCCAGCCCGGCAGCAAGCTGGTGCTGACCATGTCGCGCAAGGGCGAAAGCAAGCCGCTGGTGTTCCCCATCGTGCGCGAGGAAATCCGCGTGCAAAGCGTGAAGGCGAAGATGGTCGCGCCCGGCTACGCCTGGCTGCGTATCGCCCAGTTCCAGGAACCGACCGTCGATGACATGGTCAAAAAAATTAACGCGCTGTATGCGCAAGACCCCAAGCTGAAGGGCCTGGTGCTGGACTTGCGCAACGATCCCGGTGGCGTCGTGCCTGGCGCCATCGGCGTGGCGACAGCATTCCTTCCGGGTAATTCCGTGATCGTTTCCACCAAGGGCCAGTTGCCGGAGTCGAAGCAAGTGTTTTATGGCCGCCGCGAATTTTATGCGCCGCCGGGCGCCAAGGCCGACCCGCTGGCCAAGCTGCCGGCCGCGCTGAAGACCGTGCCGCTAGTGGTATTGGTCAATGCCGGCTCCGCTTCAGCCTCGGAAATCGTCGCCGGCGCCTTGCAGGATTACCAGCGCGCGACCGTCATCGGCACGCAAACGTTCGGCAAGGGTTCCGTGCAAACCTTGCGCCAGATCACGGCCGACACGGCCGTCAAGCTGACGACGGCCCGCTACTACACGCCGAAAGGCCGGGCCATCCAGGCGCGCGGCATCGTGCCCGACTTGCTGGTCGATGAAACGGCCGAGGGCGATGGCTGGAACAGCCTGCGCGTGCGCGAGGCGGACCTGGAAAAACACTTGAGCAGCGATGATGGCAAGCCGGAAGCGGCCAAGCCGACCATGGATACCATGCACGAACAGCTGGAGGAAGAGCAGCGCCTGATCGCCACGGCGAAAAAGCGCAAGCCGCTCGAATACGGCGCCAAGGATGATTTCCAGCTGCAGCAAGCCTTGAACCACTTCCAGGGCTTGCCGGTGCAGCTGGCCAAGGTCGACGCCAAGGGCGAGAAGATCAGCGCCAAGCCGGAAATTGCTTCCGACATCAAGGCGGACGACAAGAAAATTCCTGTGCAAAAACCGTAGTCGTCGCCATGAACGACCATCAGCTGCTGCGCTACTCGCGCCACATCCTGTTAGACGAGATCGGCATCGAAGGCCAGCAAGCCTTGCTTGACGCGCATGTGCTGGTGATCGGCGCGGGCGGGCTGGGCTCGCCGGCCGCCATGTACCTGGCCGCCAGCGGCGTCGGCAAGCTGACCCTGGTCGATGACGATACGGTCGACCTGACCAATCTGCAGCGCCAGATCGCCCACACGACGGCGCGCGTGGGCCAGCCAAAAGTGCTGTCGGCGTGCGAAACATTGACTGGCATCAATCCCGAGATTGAATTAATTGCTTTGCAGGAGCGCCTCGACGGTGCGCGCCTGGCCGAACTGGTCTGCTCCGCCACGGTGGTGCTCGACTGCACCGATAACTTCGCCACGCGCCACGCCGTCAACCGCGCCTGCGTGGCGGCCAGGGTGCCGCTGGTGTCGGGCGCCGTGATCCGCTTCGACGGGCAAGTGAGCGTCTTCGACCCGCGCACGGGTACCCAGCCGTGTTATTCCTGCCTGTTTCCGCAGGAGCAGCAGTTCACGGACGAGGCGTGCTCGACCATGGGCGTGTTTGCGCCGTTGGTGGGCGTGGTGGGCGCCATGCAGGCGGCCGAGGCGCTGAAACTCATCATGGGCGTTGGGGAATCACTGACGGGACGGCTGCTGCTGCTTGATGGCTTGCACATGGAATGGAGCAGCATGCGGGTGGCGCGCGACCCCGGCTGCGCCGTTTGCGGTGTAGTGGTCTTGCCGCTCTGAGTAGCCCCGCACAAATTTTTCCCCATATGACAGGCTTTGTCATATTTCCGCTTTATACTCTGCACTCATTACTTACCTTCTTCTCTCTTTCTTATGCAAAACGCTGCAAACCATCCGATACGCCAGCGCCGCGCGCGCGGCTTCACTTTGATCGAAATCATGGTCGTGGTGGTGATCATGGGCATCCTCGCCTCGCTGGTGGTACCCAAGCTGATCGCCCGCACGGGCGAGTCGAAAGTGGCGGCGGCGAAAGTCGACATCGCTACCGTGATGCAAGCCTTGAAACTGTACCGCCTGGATAACCAGCGCTACCCGACCACCGAGCAGGGCTTGCAGGCGCTGATCGAAAAACCGACCACGGGACCGGCCGCGAATGGCTGGAAGGCGGGCGGTTACCTGGAAAAGATGCCGAAGGACCCATGGGGTAACCCGTACCAGTTCCTGTCGCCGGGCGTGAAGGGCGAAGTCGACATCATTTCGCTGGGCGCCGACGGCCAGCCTGGCGGTAGCGGCGATGACGCCGATATCGGCTCCTGGGAACTGTAAGTTTTCCATTGCATGCCTGCCATGACCACCGGTCGCGCACTGCCCCGGCCACGCGCCAGCGGCTTCACGCTGATCGAATTGCTGGTGGTGATGGTCATCATCGGGGTGACCCTGGGCCTGGTGTCGCTGAACGCCATGCCGAATGGCCAGCAAGCGTTGCAGAAGGAAGCCGAGCGCATCGCCCTGCTGCTGCAGCTGGCGCGCGATGAAGCCATCGTGCGCAGCCGGCAGGTGGCATTCGAGGCTGACGAAAATCAATACCGTTTCCTGGTCCTCAATGAAAAACTGTGGCAACCCGTGACACAGGATGACTTGCTGCGCGAACGCAGCTTCAACAATACGCCCATGCTGCTCAGCGTGCAGCCGTCAAACAGCGTGGCTCAGCCTCTGCGCATCATCTTCGGCCGCGAACCGGTCGACAAGCCTTTCGTGCTGACCCTGGCCAGCGGCGAACGCAGCGTGGCCATCCGCGCCGATGGCATCGGCCATTTCACGGTCGAGCAATGATGGGCATCTCCCGATACTACCGCCAGCGCGGCTTCACTTTACTGGAAGTATTGGTGGCCCTGGTCATCGTCGGCACGGCCCTGGGCGCGTCCTTGCGCGCCGTGGGCAGCCTGACGCAGAACAGCGATGGCTTGCGCAGCGCCATGATGGCCACCTGGTCGGCGGAAAACCACCTGGTGCGCTTGCGCCTGGCAAAAACCTTTCCGCAGACGGGCAAGCGCACGGTCGACTGCCCGCAAGGCGATTTAAAACTTATCTGCGAGGAGGAAGTGGTGGCCACGCCGAATCCCCGCATCCGGCAAGTGCGCGTGAACGTGTACGACGTGCAATACCCGGCCCGGCGCATCGTGCGCCTGGTCTTGCTGGCGTTTAACGACTGATGGCGCGCCGCAATCACTCCGCCGCTGGCTTCACCCTGATCGAGCTGCTCGTGGCGATCGGCATTTTGGCCATGGTCGCCGTGCTGGGCTGGCGCGGCCTGGACAGCATCATGCGTTCGCGTGAAGTGCTGACCAGCCAGCTGGAGCAGGCGCGCGGCATGCAGCTGGCGTTTGCCCAGATGCAAAGCGATTGCGACCATCTGGCCGGCGCCGGCCAAAGCAATACCCTGCTGAATGGCCGCACCAACCTGAGCGCCGAGACCGACCGCCTGACTCTGGTGCGCCTGGCCGCATCGGAACAGGAGCCGCAACAGTTGCAAGTGGTCACTTACCGCCTGCGCGGCGGCGTGCTGACGCGGCGCGAGTCGAACGGCACGCGCGACCTGGCGGTGCTCGATACCCTGTGGCAGGCGGCGCGCGACGATACCGATAGCTCCAGCGCCGACGTGGCCCTGATGCATGGCGTCGACAGCATGGTCATGCGTGGCTGGAACAATGGCGCCTGGAATGTGCTGACGGCGGGCGTCACCATCTCCACGCAAGTGCCGGGCCTGGAAGTGACCTTGCAAATGCCGGGCCAGGACGCTGGCCTGTCCAAAGTCTTTTTATTGGGACCGGGATGAAGCCCGTCAAGCTCCCTGCGCGCCAGCGTGGCGTGGCCGTCATCACGGCCCTGCTGCTGACGGCGCTGGCCATCACGGTCGTCGCCAGCCTGTTCTGGCAGCAGCAAGTGCAAGTGCGTTCGATGGAAAACCAGCGTTTGCGCCTGCAGACACAGTGGGCCATGCGCGGCATGGTTGACTTCGCCCGCTTCTGGTTGCGCCAGGACAATCCCATGCTGACGGCGCTGGACGGCGTGTGGGCGACGCCCATCGAGGAAGCGCGGCTTGACGATTACGTCGACCGTGAAAAGGTCGATACGGAAAAATTCGACGCCACCGTCTCTGGCCGCGCGCTCGACGCGCAGGCGCGGTTTAATATTACCAACCTGGTCGCCGCCACGGGCGGCATCAATCCGAAACAGGTGCTGGCCTACCAGCGATTATTGTCAAATATGAAACTAGACAGCGGCCTGGCGCAGGCCACGGCCGATGCCGTGCTGCGCGCCAAGCCGAAACCACGCACTGGTAGCAGCGGCAGCGATGGCAAGACGCCCGCCGTCCCTGTCGCCTCGGGTGGCAGCAGCGAGCCGGTAGCGTTCACGCAGGTGGAGGATTTGCTGTCCGTGCCCGGCTATACGCCGCAGATGATCGAGCAATTGCGCGATGTCGTTATTATCTTGCCGGAGATCACGGGTGTGAACGTCAATACGGCCCCGGCCGAGGTGCTGGCTGCCGTGACGATGATGTCGCTGTCCGAGGCGAGTGCCCTGACTTTGAGCAATCCGCGTAAAAAGTTTGTTGATTTAACAAACTTCAAGAATAATATTGATAGCAAGCAAGTGATTGAAGATGTGGAACTCGATGTGAAGAGCCGCTACTTTCTCACCGTCATCCGTGTACGGCTGGACCGTGCCGCCCTGGATGCCGTGGCGCTCATCAATCGAAAAACGGATCCGCAGCGCACCACCAGCCTGGTCTGGCTGCGGGAAAATTAACAGCTGAAAGCGAGTCACTTTGACAATATTGTATATCCGTCACCCGGCCAAGGCGTCCACCGACAGCGCACCGGCCTGCCCCTTCGTGCTGGCCGGCGACGGCGGCGCCCTGCTGCAGCAGGGCAGCGCGCCGCTGGGCAGCCTTGGCCAGCTGATCGCTGGTGCGAAGCAGGTGGTGCTGCTGCTGGCGGCGGCCGACGTGACTCTGCTGCGCCTGAAAACCCCGCCGCTGGCCGGCGCCCGTTTGCGCGCGGCCTTGCCCGGCCTGGTGGAAGAACACATCCTCGGCGACACCCAGGATTGCCTGTTGGCCGCCGGCGCGCCCGACGCTGCCGGCATGCGCACGGTGGCCGTGGCGCAGCGCGCCTGGGCCGAGGTACTCGTGAAAGCTTTGCTGGCGCAGGGCGCGCGCAAGGTGGCGCTGCTGCCGTCGCAGCTATGCCTGCCCTTGCAGCCGGGCAGCGTGACGGCATCCTTGCAGGCAAGCGGCGACAGCCTGGAACTGGCCTTGCGCCAGGCGCCGCAAGAGGGCCTGGGCCTGGTCTTGCCGGCGCAGCCGCAGCAGGCGCTGCTGACGACGCGCGCGTTTGCCGGCGATGTGCCACTGACGGTCTACGTGGCGCAGGCCGAGCTGGCGCAATATCAACAGCTCGCTGCCGGCATGGATGGCGTGACGCTGGAGCCTGACCACTGGGCGCACTGGATTGCTGGTGCCAAGAATGCAGGACTGGACCTGGCCGCTGCCTTGGGCACGGCCACGGGATCTGCCACGGAATGGCGCCGCTGGCGCTGGCCGCTGCGCCTGGCGCTGCTGGCAGTGATCGTCAACCTGGCCGGCATGAATATCGAATGGATGCGCCTGAAGCGCGAGGCCGCCACCGTGCGTACCTCGATGCAGCAAACTTTCAAGGCCGCGTATCCGAATGAAGCGCCCGTGTTTGGGCTGGAAGCGGAACAGATGCGGCGCAATATCGCTGCCGCCCGCCTGCAAAGCGGGCAAGCGAGCATGGATGACTTCACCAGCATGAGCGCGGCACTGGGCGAGGCCCTGGGTGGCCTGGCCGGGCGCGGCGTGGTGGCCTCGCTGGAATACCACGAGCGCAGCCTGATCGTCAAGCTGAAACCGGACATGGTCGATGCCAGCGCACAGGCGCAGGTGCGCGATGGCCTGGCCGCGCGCAAGCTGGCCTTGAATGAAACGGCGCCGGGCGTGTGGAAGATCACGCCGGCCACGGGAGCAAAAGCATGAGTGCAGCAGTAAACAAGGCGCGCGCCGCGTTGACGCGGCAGCAGCAGGCCGTGCAAGCCTTCTGGGCGGAACGCACGCAGCAGGAGCGCAAGTTGTTGACCATCGGCGGCGTGGTGGCGGGGCTGGCCCTCGTCTACGCGGTGTTTTTCGAGCCGGCCTGGACGGGACGCATCGCCTTGCAAAAGAGCTTGCCCGAGCTGCGCCAGAACGCGGCCCAGTTGCAGGCACTGGCACGTGAAGCGGGCGAACTGGCGCGCCAGGCGCCCGTGCAGGTCGCTCCCATGGGCCGCGAAAGCCTCGACGCCTCGTTGAAAGCGCGCGGCTTGACGCCACAATCGCTTTCGCTGACGGGCGAATACGCGCGCGTGCAGCTCAATGGCGTGCCGTTTGCCAGCGTCATGCTGTGGCTGGACGGCTTGCGCCGCGAAGGCCGCGTGGCGGTGCAGGACGCGAAGATCACGGCACAGGGCAAGGCGGGGCTGGTCGATGCCAGTCTGACCCTGCACCAGAGTCCGGGCGCGGCACGATGATGCGCTTGCTTGGCTGGCTGCTGGCCATCATCGTCAGCGTGTGCGTCACCCTGCTGGTATTTTTCCCGGCTGGCTGGGTCGCGGGCATCGTGGAAAAGCAGACAGGCGGACGTTTGACCTTGGGCGACGCGCAAGGTACCCTGTGGCGCGGTTCGGCCTTTATTGGCGGGGCGGCCAGCGCGAATGGCGCCGTGACGCCACTGCTGCCGGGGCGCTTCAGCTGGCGTATTTCGCCGTCCGTGCTGTGGGGATCGGTCGACGTGGAATTGCAGAATGCGCAGGCGCTGTCGCAGGCCGTCAATTTGCGCGGCTCGTGGTCGCACTGGCAGGTCAGTCCGGCGGCCCTGCTGCTGCCGGCCGATGGCCTGGGCGGCCTGGGCGCTCCGTTAAATACCGTGGCGCCGACGGGCAGCATGCGCCTGTCGTGGAGCACCCTGGAGCTGGCTTTGGTGCAGCGGCAGTTTTCCGCCGTTGGCCGCACGACCTTGCAGATGACGGACATGGCCTCGCGCCTGTCGTCCTTGCGTCCGCTGGGAAGCTACGAGCTCGATTTCGATTGGCAGGGGCAGCAGGCGACGTTGAACTTGCGCTCCCTCAAGGGACCGCTGCTGCTCGACGGCAGCGGCAGCCTGCAACAGGGGCGCATGCAGTTTTCCGGCCAGGCCCAGGCCGCAGCAGGATATGAAGAGACCTTGGCGAGTTTGTTGAATTTGCTGGGACAGCGCCGTAGCAATAGCGAAAAAAACATCATCGCCTTAGAGTTCAGACAATGAAAAAACCATCCGTGAGCCCCCATACCTTCTCCTTTTCGCTGCGCCGCCTGTCGGCCGCCGCCTTGCTGTGCTGTTCCGTGGCCGGCATGCCGGCACCCGCCTGGGCCGCGCCCGGCGATGAAGCGGCGCTCAATTTCGTCGGCGCCGACATCGAATCGGTGATCAAGGCAGTGGGCCATTACACCAACATCAATTTCGTCATCGATCCCCGCGTCAAGGGCACGATCACGCTGGTGTCGGAAAAATCCATCAGCAAGACGCAAGCCTTCGGGCTGCTGGCCTCCGCGTTGCGCCTGCAGGGCTACGCGGTGGTCTCCGGCGACGGCTATGCGAAAGTGGTGCCGGAAGCGGACGCCAAGCTGCAATCCGTGCCGACCCAGGTGGGCAACGGCGCCAGCCAGGTGAAGGGCGACCAGATCGCCACCCAGGTGTTTTACCTGAACTACGAATCGTCGTCCAATCTGCTGGCCGTGCTGCGCCCCTTGATCTCGCCGAACAACACGATCAACGCCAACCCGGGCAACAACTCCTTGGTGATCACCGATTACGCGGATAACCTCAAGCGGTTGGCGAAGATCATCGCCGCGCTCGACGTGCCCGCCTCGACGGACCTGGACGTGATCCCCGTGCGCTATGCCATCGCTTCCGACCTGGCCTCGATGGTGAACAAGCTGATGGAGGGCGGGAATGCGGGTGCCGGCGCGGCCGCCGACACGGGCAAGGTTTCCGTGCTGGCCGACCCGCGCACCAATTCGCTGGTGCTGCGCGCGCCATCGGCGGCGCGCGCCAACCTGGCCAAGTCGCTGATCTCCAAGCTGGACCAGCCCACCACGCAGCTGGGCAATGTGCACGTGGTGTACCTGAAGAACGCGGACGCCACCAAGCTGGCGCAGACCCTGCGCTCGGTGGTGACGTCGGACGGCACGGCCGCCACGGCGCAGCAGGGCACCAGCAACCAGGGCACGAATAACCAGATTAGCCAGAACAACAGTGGCATGAACAGCACTGGCCTGGGCGGCAATACGCAAAGCGGCACCACGGGTGGCGCTTCGCTGAACAACGGGCCGCAGCAGCTGTCGTCCGGTGGTGCGGCCGGCTTTATTCAGGCCGATGCGTCGACGAATACCCTGATTCTGACCTGCAACGAGGCTGTCTACCGTAACCTGCGCGCCGTAATCGACCAGCTCGACGTGCGCCGCGCCCAGGTCTACATCGAGGCGCTGATCGTCGAAGTGACGTCGTCCAAGGCGTCCGAATTCGGCGTGCAGTGGTTGGGCCTGTCAGGCGACAGCAGCAGCAACTACCGCGTGGGGGCGCTGCAGTCGTTCGCCTCGGGCACCACCAATAATATCGGTGCCATCGCCACGGGCGGCGGCAAGGTCTTGCCGACGGGCGGTCTGACGGTGGGCATCTTCAAGCAGATCAACGGCGCGCTGGGTCTGGGCGCCGTGGCGCATGCGCTGGAATCGGACGGCAACGCCAACATCCTGTCGACCCCGAACCTGATCACCCTGGACAATGAACTGGCGACCATCAAGGTGGGCCAGAACGTGCCTATCCTGACCGGTCAGTACACCAGCACGGCCGGCACCAATACCAATCCCTTCCAGACCATCGACCGCAAGGAAGTGGGCCTGACCCTGAAGGTGCGCCCGCAAATTTCCGAGGGCGGCACGATCAAGCTTGGCATCTATCACGAGACGTCGAGCGTGGACAAATCCACGGCGTCGGCCGTCAGCGGCATTACCATCAACAACCGCGTGATCGAAAACAATGTGCTGGCCGACGATGGCCAGATCATCGTGCTCGGTGGCCTGATCGAGGACAGCACGGGCGACAATGCGGAAAAAGTGCGCGGCCTGGGCGACATCCCCCTGATTGGCAACCTGTTCAAGTACCAGACGCGCGAGCGCAAGAAAACGAATTTGATGATCTTCCTGCGCCCCGTCATCGTGCGCAACAAGGAGCAGAGCGGCAGCCTGGCGGCCGACCGCTACGACTACATGCGCTCGGCCGAGACGGCTGCCGTGCCGGCCACGGGCAATCTGATGCTGAAAGACCTGGGCACGCCCGTCCTGCCGGCCCTGCAGGATGGCCAGCCGGTGGGTGGCAACATGGTGACGCGCCCCGTGCCGCCGGCACCGACGCCGCCGCCAGGCGCGCCGGCCAACGCCGCCACGCCGCCGCTGCTGCAGCAATACCAGCAGCAGTCGCAGTCGCAGCCGCCGCAGCAGCAGAAGTGACGGGACAGCCATGAGCAATCTGCTTCCCTACGCCTACGCGCGCGATTTCGGCCTGCTGGCCCGGCCCGGCGCGGTCGATGGCGCCCCGGTCGACGTGCTGGTGGCGGCATCGACGGCGCCTGCGGCCATTGCCGAAGTGTCGCGCCGTTTCGGCCAGATTCAATTGACGGTGCTGCCGCGCGGCGAACTCGATGCGGCCATCGCCAGCGCCTACGCGGGCGGCGGCGGCGACGCGTCGCAGATGGCCGATGAATTCGACGCCGACCTGGACTTGACCAAGCTGCTGCAGGACGTGCCGGCCATCGAGGACTTGCTCGAATCGTCCGACGACGCGCCCGTCATCCGCATGATCAACGCGCTGCTGACGCAGGCGCTGCGCGAAGGTGCTTCCGATATTCACATCGAGCCCTTCGAGCAGACGTCCGTCGTGCGCTTTCGCATCGACGGCAGCCTGCGCGATGTGGTGCGCCCCCGCAAGGCCATCCACGGTTCGCTGATCTCGCGCATCAAGATCATGGCGCAGCTCGACATTGCCGAAAAGCGCTTGCCGCAGGACGGCCGTATCACCCTGCGCGTGGGCGGAAAACCCGTCGACGTGCGCGTCTCGACCCTGCCGACGGGGCATGGCGAACGGGCCGTATTGCGTTTGCTGGACAAGGAAGCGGGCCGCCTCGACTTGCAGCACCTGGGCATGAGCGCCCCCATGTTGAAACAGTTCGATGGTCTGATCACGCAGCCGCACGGCATCGTGCTCGTCACCGGTCCCACCGGTTCGGGCAAGACGACGACTTTGTACGCGGCGCTGTCGATGCTCAACGCCACCACCACGAACATCCTGACGGTGGAAGACCCGATCGAGTACGACCTGGCGGGAGTGGGGCAAACGCAGGTCAACCCGCGCATCGACATGACTTTTGCCAAGGCGCTGCGGGCGATTCTGCGGCAAGATCCCGATGTGATCATGATCGGCGAGATCCGCGACCTGGAAACGGCGCAGATCGCCGTGCAGGCATCGCTGACGGGTCACCTGGTGCTGGCGACCTTGCACACGAACGATGCGTCGGCGGCCGTCACGCGATTGCTGGACATGGGTATCGAACCGTTCCTGCTGTCGTCATCCTTGCTTGGGGTGCTGGCGCAGCGCCTGGTGCGCAAGTTGTGCGGCTCCTGCAAAACCTTCGATGGCCAGTACTGGCAGGCGGTCGGTTGCGAGCAGTGCGGCCAGACGGGCTACCAGGGCCGCGTGGGCGTGTACGAGCTGCTGCGCACGACGGAGCAGATCCGCGCGCAGATCCACAACCGCGCCTCGGAAGCGGACGTGCGCGCCGTCGCCCTGCAGGACGGCATGACGAGCATGCGCGACGACGGCGAACGCTGGCTGCGCGACGGCACCACCACGCAGGCTGAATTGCTGCGCGTGACCAAAGACTAGGCCCGCCACCATGCCCGCATTCCGTTATGAAGCCGTCGACGCCCAGGGCGCTACCCGCAAGGGCGTGCTCAATGCCGATAGCCCCCGTTCCGCGCGCGCCGAGTTGCGCGTGCAAGGCCTGGTACCGCTGACCGTCGAGCCGATTGCCGCGCAGGTGGACGCCGCCGGCGTCACCAAGCGGCGCGGCTTCGGCGAGCGCCTGTCCAGCACCGAGCTGGCCCTGTTTACGCGCCAGCTGGCCAGCCTGCTGGAAGCGGGCCTGCCGCTGGAGCAAGCCTTTTCCGCCCTGCTGGAACAGGCCGAGCGGCCGTATCTGCGCGACCTGATCGCTTCCATCCGTTCGGAAGTGATAGGCGGCGCCGCGTTTTCCGACGTGCTGGCGCGCCATCCACGCGATTTTGCGGAAATTTATCGTGCGCTGGTGGCGTCGGGCGAGCAGATCGGCCATTTGTCGCGCGTGCTGTCGCGCCTGGCCGACTATATCGAGCGGCGCAATGCGCTGGTGCAGAAGGTCAAGCTGGCGTTTACCTATCCGGCCATCGTCACGGTGGTGGCGTTTTCCATCGTGATTTTCCTGCTCACCTACGTGGTGCCGCAGATCGTTTCCGTGTTCGCCAATACCAAGCAGAAGCTGCCCATGCTGACGGTGATCATGCTGGCGCTGTCGGACTTCGTGCGCCATTACGGCATCATCGTGGCGATTGCCCTCGTCGGCGCCTGGGTGGCCTGGCGCCGCGCGCTGCAGCAGCCTGCATTGAAACGGCGCTGGCATACCTGGCTGCTGACGGCGCCCCTGTACGGCAAGTTCGAGCGCAGCCTGAACACGGCGCGCTTCGCCAGCACGCTGGCCATCACCACGGGGTCCGGCGTGCCGATCCTGCGCGCGCTCGACACCAGCCGCGATACCTTGACCAATGTGGCGATGCAGGAACTGGTGGCCGAGGCCAGCGGCGCCGTGCGCGAGGGCGTCAGCCTGGCGCGCGCGCTGTCGGCGCAAAAGCATTTTCCGCCCATGCTGATCCACATGATACGCGCGGGCGAAATCACGGGCGAGCTGCCGGCCATGCTGGAACGCGCCGCCAGTGCGCAGGAGCAGGACCTGGAACGCCGCACCCTGACCATCGCCGGCTTGCTGGAGCCGGCGCTGATCCTGGCCATGGGCGTGGTGGTGCTGCTGATCGTGCTGGCCGTGCTGATGCCGATTATCGAGATTAATCAGCTGGTGCGTTAAGAGAAATATCAAGGAAACCATGAAGCGTTTGCCACAACTTGTAAGTTTGCTCGCCGTCGTGGCGCTGTCCGTGTCGCTGGCCTACTGGGCCATGCAGCTGTTCAAGGCACCGCAACGCCCCATCAATCCACCCCCCGTGCCGGTGGTGCAGGATGCCAGCGTGGAGGCGGGCGCTTCGCTGTTCGGCGGCCAGGTCAGCGTGGCCACGGCCAGCAACTACCAGCTCAAGGGCGTGGTCGCCGCCGGCAATGGCCGTGGCAGCGTGGCCATCATCTCGACCGATGGCAAGCCTTCTGTGGCACTGCCGGAAGGCGCCGAGGTGGTGCCAGGCGTGACGGTGCTGGAAGTGCATGCGCGCCATGTGCTGCTGCGCGATGGCGGCGTCAGCAAGCGTATCGACCTGGTGGCCGACGACAAGGCGCTGGCTTTGCCGGCGCAAGTGTCCGCCACCCCGGCGCCGGCGCCTGCGCCGACAACGAATTTGGTGCCGCCGCCGCTGCCGATGGAGCAGCAGCGTCCGGCAACCATAATGCCGGCGCCGCCGCAGGTGACCACCACCAGCACGCCGCCGTCGAATTGAGCTGATTTTCGGAACTACCCCATTACCATCATGCTGATGGCGCCGTGTCGCCATCGCGACAGGAGTCCTCATGTTTTCCATCCGTGCCGTCCTGGCAGCAGGCTGCGTGGCGGCGCTGTGCGCCTTGCCACAAGCTGGCGCCGCCGCTGATGTTCCCGCCGTCATTGCCCCTCCCCCTGTTTCCGCTTCTGCGCTGGCCGTTCCTGCACCCGTAGCGGCGCGTCCGCGCATCGCCCTTGTGCTGTCGGGTGGCGGTGCGCGCGGTCTCGCGCATATCGGCGTATTGAAAGTGCTGCAGGAGTTGCATGTGCCGATCGACATGGTGGTCGGCACCAGCATGGGTGGGGTGGTGGGCGGCGCCTATGCGGCGGGCGCGTCCGTGGCGGACCTGGAGAAGATGGCGCGCGAGACCAACTGGGCGCGCGTGGTGGCCGACCGGCCGCCGCGCGACGAGCTGGCTTTCCGCCGCCGCGAGGAAGATTTATTGCTGCCGTCGCGCATCGAATTTGGCGTGAGCCGCAATGGCATTTCCACGCCGCCGGCCGCGGCCAGCAATGCGGCGCTGGAGATGGCCTTGAACCGGCTGCTGCCGGCCGGCATGCGCGACCGTCCCGCCAGCCAGCTGCCGCTGCCTTTCCGCTCGGTGGCGTCGGACCTGGTCAATGGCGAGCTGGTGGAGCTGGTCGACACGCCGCTGTTCCTGTCGATGCGCGCCTCGCTGGCGGTGCCGGGCGTGTTTTCGCCCGTGCGCGTCAACAACCGGCTGGTGGTGGACGGGGGCCTGGTGCGCAACCTGCCCGTCGACATGGCGCGCGCCATGGGCGCCGACATCGTCATCGCCGTTAACGTGGGCACGCCGCTGGCGCCGGAAAAAGACCTGGGCAGCGCCATCGGCGTGGCGCAGCAAATGCTGCAGATTCTCACGGAGCAGAACGTGCAGCGCTCGCTCAAGGAGCTACGCCCGCAGGATATCCTGGTGGCGCCGGACCTGACGGGCGTCAGTTTCCTCGACTTTGAAAATTATGCGCGCGCCATGCGCGCCGGCGAGCAGGCGGCGCAAGCGCTGGCCGCGCGCCTGGCGCCCCTGGCCCTGCCGCCGGAGCAGTATGCGGCGCGCGAGCAGCTGCGCCTGGCCGCGCCGGCCCTGCTGGACGTGGCCTTGCCGCTGACCCGCCTGGTGGTGGAGAGCGAGGGCGATATCAACCCGCGCATCCTGCAAGCCCAATCGGGGCTGGAGGAAGGGCAGGCGGTCAGCCAGGAAGACGTGCTCAAGGCGGCCGGCAAGCTGTATGGCCGGGGCGACGTGGCGCGCGTGGAGACGGAAGTGGTCGATGCCGGTGAGCAGCGCGCGGTGACCATCAAGGCGGTCGAAGCGCCATGGGCCAGCAATCGCCTGCGCTTGGGCCTGGAGCTGTCCAGCGATTTCAGGGACAGCAATAGCTTTGCCCTGAAGCTGCTGCATGTGCGTTCGAACCTGAACAGCTGGGGCGGCGAGTTGCGCAGCATGGCGCAGATCGGCAATGCGCGCGGCTATGGCGTGCAGTTCTGGCAGCCGCTGGGTGCTGGCAACCCGTGGTACATCGCACCGCAGTTGCAATACACCTCGTCGGCGATGGATTTGTTCGACCAGGGCCGGCGCAGCGCGCGCCTGGCCTATAACGGCCAGACGGCGGCGCTGGTACTGGGACGCCAGTTCGGCAACTGGGGCGATTTGCAGTTTGGCGTCACGCGCAGGGAAGTCAAGGGCAAGCTGGCGATTCCGGCCGACCCCGCGCTGCCTGAGTTGCGCGCGCTGGGCAGCACACAGTTTGTGCAGTTCCGCGCCGATACGCTCGATTCGCCCGGCTTCCCCACGCGCGGCGTGCTGTTTGACGCCACCTGGACGCGCGATACGACCACGGGGTCGGGCGAAGCGGCCGTGGGTCAATCGTCCATCACGGGGTTGAAGGCTTTTAGCCGCGGCAACTGGGCTGGCCATGTGTATGGCGAATGGGCGCGCTCGCAGCGTGGCGAGGCACCGCTCAACCTCGGTGGTTTCCTGCGCCTGTCCGGCACGGAATTTCAATCGGTGAGCGGGCGCAGCATCGCCCTGGCGCGCTTCGTGATGGCGCGCCGCATCGGTTCCCTTCCCAGCACTCTGGGCGGCGCCGTGCGGGCCGGCTTTTCGCTGGAAATGGGCGGCGGTTTCGACCAGAACGCGCGCTGGAAGGCCAGCAAGTTCACGCAGGCGAGCAGCGCCTTCATCTCCGTCGATACGCGCTTCGGCCCCGTGTACGTCGCCTCGGGCGCGTCCAAGGGCGGCGAGAGCACCTTCTATCTGTTCCTGGGACCGGTCTGGTAAACGGCGCCCGGCGCGGCGGCCGAGCTGCGGCGCAAAGCCGTGAAGGCGGCAAATTCCCATGAACGGAAACCCAGCAGCAGGGTGAAACCGTCGCGCTCGGCGGGCGCCAGGCGCCGGTCGTTCTGGTGCAGCCGTGCCAGTTCCTCGGCCAGCTGGCGGATTTTCTGCACCAGCTCTTGCGCACTCGACAGCGACAGGCGCGCCGGGATGCACATCAGGGTTTCGCCGGCGCCGTCGAAATGCCCGCTGAAATAATCGGCCACCACATGTTCGCGGAAGTACTGCTGCACCGGGCCGTCGGCCAGCCAGTGGAAGGCGTTCGAGACGCGCAGGCTGTAGCGGTTCAGCGGTTTGAGTTCGATCAGGCCCAGCCGGTCCAGTTCGGCCAGGCAGCCGATGCACTCGGCCTGCGTCAGCGCATACGTTTCCACCACCTGCTCCAGGCTCCAGTGGCCCAGGCAGCAGATCGCCACCAGCAGCAGGCGCGGATGCGCCACCAGCGACTTTTCCTGCACCAGGGTGAGCGTGTCGGCATGCGGCGTGATGTCGGCCGCGCCGCGCAGTACGTCTTCCATGGCGATGCCGGAGGCCTTGCAGATCAGGGCCAGGCGCGACAGCGACATATCGTGCTGGCCAAACATGCGCTTGACGCTCGATTCGCTCATGGCGATGCGCTCGGCCAGCACTTTATACGTGATGCCGGCGGCGCGCAGTTGGGTGCGCAGCACGCGCAAAACCAGTTCAGGTGAACTCACGAGATATCCTTTTTTACAAGTTTGGTAGCGGATGACGGTACCGAATGTAGCCGTTAATGGAACTTTGCACAAGGTGATAGTACTTTTCGGCAAAAGAGATGACACTCCCGCTTGTGGCTCGCGCAGCGCGCTACAACCAGGCAATCCATCCACTTGTAGAGGTTATCCATGTTTCCATCTTTCCGTTTCCCCGCAGCGCTGCTGGCGTTGGCCGCCATCGCTCCCCTGCATGCCGCCGCAGCCGAGCCTGCACCAGGTCCTTTCTATGCGGGCGCCAGCTATGGCTTTCGCGCCAGTAGCGGCCTCGATTGCGTGCCTGGACAAGGCGACTGCGACAAAAGCAGCAAGCGCAATGGCAAGGCCTACCTGGGTTACAGTTTCGACGCGCTGCCGTTTCAGGGCGGCGTGGCCCTGCCTTCGGTTGAGCTGGTGGGGTATCTGGGTGGTGAAGTCAAATCCGGCTTCGACACGGGCGCAGGCAAGGTTGCCGGCCGCGGCAAGTTCACCGGCCTCGGCATGCAAGGCGTGCTCGCCTACCAGTTCGACGCCTTCAGCCTGAGCGGACGCGCCGGTGCTGCCTATACGCAGGGCAAGGTCGATTATCTGGGCGGCGGTTCGGACAAGAAGGACAAGATCGGCTTGATCTATGGCGTTGGCGCGGCGTATGCGCTGAACAAGAACTGGTCGCTGCACCTCGATTGGGACCGCGTGCCCGTCAAGTACAACAGCAAGCAAACGACCAAGGTTGACATGTTTTCGCTGGGCGCGTCCTACCGTTTCTGACGGTAGGTTGCCGGCAATGGTGGCCTGATGGCGGACGCCCCCAGAAACGGGGGTGTCCGCGGGCGGCCTATTTATCCGTTTCTACCTTCAGCAGCAATTTCGCCAGCAGGCGTTTTTCCTGCTGGCGCTGGCCAGACATGGTTTTCACGTGCGCGCCGGCGGCGCGCTGCAGGGCGGCTGTGGCGACGGGGTTGCGTGGTTTTTGCGAGGGTTCGACGCGGAACTGCATTTTCTGCCGCGTCGCCAAGGCCTTGTTTGCCATCGGTTTCCCTCCTTGATTACAGCACGTAGCGCGACAGGTCCTCGTTGACCGACAGCGCCTCCAGGCGTTCATTCACATACGCGGCATCGATCACCAGCACGTTTTCCGTCGTGCTGCTGCCTTCGCTGGCCGTAAACGACACTTCTTCCAGCAGTTTTTCCATCACCGTGTGCAGACGGCGCGCGCCGATGTTTTCCGTGCGCTCGTTGACCGAATAAGCGATCTCCGCCAGGCGCGTGATGCCTTCCGGCGCGAATTGCAGCGTCAGGTTTTCCGTCGCCAGCAAGGCTTCGTACTGCATCGTCAGGCAGGCGTCGGTGCTGGTCAAAATGCGTTCGAAGTCCGAAATCGACAGCGATTCCAGCTCCACGCGGATGGGGAAGCGCCCCTGCAGTTCGGGAATCAGGTCCGACGGTTTCGACAGGTGGAACGCGCCCGAGGCGATGAACAGGATGTGGTCCGTGCGTATCATGCCGTATTTGGTGTTGACGGTCGTGCCCTCGACCAGCGGCAGCAGGTCGCGCTGTACGCCAGCGCGCGAGACGTCAGCGCCGCCCGATTCCGAGCGCGAGGCGATCTTGTCGATTTCATCCAGGAAGACGATGCCGTTCTGCTCGACGTTCTGGATGGCCTTCTGTTTCAGCTCATCTTCGTTGACCAGCTTGGCCGCTTCTTCCTCGACCAGCAGTTTCAATGCTTCGCGGATCTTGACCTTGCGCGCCTTCTTGCGCTGCCCGCCCACGCCCGAGAACATGGACTTGATCTGCTCCGTCATTTCTTCCATGCCCGGCGGCGCCATGATTTCCATCTGCGGACCCGCCTCGGCCAGCTCGATCTCGATTTCCTTGTCATCGAGCTCGCCCTGGCGCAATCGCTTGCGGAAGGTCTGGCGCGTGCTGTCGCCGTTGCCGCTGTCCACGGCCGCAGGCGTATTCGGCGTGAAACCGAAGTCGCGCGCCGGCGGCACCAGGATGTCGATCACGCGGTCTTCTGCCGCATCTTCGGCGCGTGCGCGCACTTTCTTCATTTCCAGCGCGCGCGTCTGCTTGATGCCGATGTCGATCAGGTCGCGGATGATGGTGTCGACATCGCGGCCCACATAGCCCACTTCCGTAAACTTGGTCGCTTCGATCTTGATGAACGGCGCCTCGGCCAGCTTGGCCAGGCGGCGCGCGATCTCCGTCTTGCCGACGCCAGTGGGGCCGATCATGAGGATATTCTTGGGCGTGATTTCATGGCGCAGGGGCTCGGCCACCTGCTGGCGGCGCCAGCGGTTGCGCAGGGCGATGGCGACGGCGCGCTTGGCCTTGGCCTGGCCCACCACGTGCTTGTCGAGTTCGGTAACGATTTCCGACGGGGTCATGTTCATGATCATAGTTGGCTTTCTGTATTCTTTGCTCGGGGACGTTTAGTCCAGCGTCTCGATGATGTGCGACATATTCGTGTAAATGCACAGCTCGGCGGCGATGGTCAGCGATTTCTTGACCACTTCGGCCGGCGACAAGTCCGTGTTTTCCTGCAGCGCCTTGGCGGCGGACTGGGCGAAGGTGCCGCCCGAGCCGATGGCGCCGATGCCGTCTTCCGGTTCCAGCACGTCGCCATTGCCCGTGATGACCAGGGTCGACTCGCTGTCGGCCACCAGCAGCATCGCTTCCAGGCGGCGCAGCACGCGGTCGGTGCGCCAGTCCTTGGCCAGTTCGACGGAGGCGCGCAGCAAATTGCCCTGGTGCTTTTCCAGCTTGCCTTCAAAACGGTCGAGCAGGGTGAAGGCATCGGCGGTGCCGCCGGCAAAGCCGACCAGGACCTTGCCCTGATACAACTTACGCACTTTGCGGGCCGTGCCCTTCATGACGATGTTGCCCAGCGTTACCTGGCCGTCGCCGCCCAGCGCGACTTGCTTGCCGCGCCGGACGCAGAGGATGGTGGTGCCGTGAAATTGTTCCATAGTGACCTCAAAAGATTCGTGCCGATGCGTGCAGCGTCATGCGGTGCGCGCCCATGGCTCAAAAGTGGGGATGGAAAAGGCAATTGCAAGCGGCACTTGCCGCAGCCCTGTCTGCTTTAGTGTAGTCGGCGCGGGACGAAAAAAAAGCACGCAACGCAGGTTGTGTGCTTTTTTTCGCCATCGCGGGGCCGCCGGGGCGGCCGCGCCAGGTGAGGGGGATCAGTCGCCGTACAGCTTTTGCTTCAGTTCGCGCCGTTGCTGTGCTTCCAGCGACAAGGTGGCGGTCGGACGGGCGATCAGGCGCGGGATGCCGATAGGCTCGCCCGTTTCTTCGCACCAGCCATAGTCGCCGGCGTCGATGCTGGCGATCGATTGCTGTACTTTCTTCAGCAATTTGCGTTCGCGGTCGCGCGTGCGCAGTTCCAGCGCATGCTCTTCCTCGATGGTGGCGCGGTCGGCAGGGTCCGGTACGAGCACGGTTTCACGCAAGTGTTCCGTGGTTTCGCCGGCGTTTTTCAGCAAGTCTTTTTCGAGCTGCTGCAGGCGCGCCTTGAAGAATGCCAGTTGTGCCGGATTCATGTAGTCATCTTCGCTCATGGCGCGAATTTGGTCTTCGCTGATGAGAGGGATGTCTTGGTTGGCGGCCGGGGTCGATTTATTAGTTTTGGTCATAACTTCGCTTACCTTCGATACGACAGAGTTTTCAAATTGATCAGTTGATGCGGCGATGCCGAGCAACTGTACAGGTTCCGCTGGGCATTGCTGTCCGGATGTACTGCTTGCGACCTTGGCTTGCCGGCGGCGGCCAGGACTACCGGCCGGCTACATTTGCCATGTTGATAACTTTTTACCGCTCTATGCCAGTCGCGCTATGCGCGCGACAATGGGCGTGTTGGGTGGATCGCTTGCATGCCTGGCATGTGGCCAGTGGCAGTTTGCCAGCATTTCATGACAGGCGAACGACATGGGCCGTTTTCGTCGCTGATTTTGGCATGCTTTGCCTTATATTGCCATCCCGATTTGTTGCCTAGCCGATCAGAGACGGCTACTTGTTGGTTTATACCAGCAAGATGGGTGTCGGACAGCGGGAAAGCATGCTTAACTTTCCCTTTTGTTTCTGCTTTGCAAAGAATACTTTGCAAAACCCGGCTAGTTTATACCAAACATTGTTCGAGTCCGCGAATAAAAATGTCTTTTGGTAGATTCTTGCCAATAAACACCATTTTGCTGCCACGCACCTCATTCTCGCCCCATTTGGCGCCCAGGTCGCTGCCCATCAACTGGTGCACGCCCTGGAATACCACCTTGCGTTCGGCACCCTGCATCAGCAGCACGCCCTTGTAGCGCAACATGCGCGGGCCATACACTTGCACCAGGCCGCCGAGGAACTCATCGAGCTTGGCGCTGTCGAACGGTTGCGTGCTCTTGAAAACAAAGGCGGCGATATCGTCGCTATGCTGCGCATGGTGGTGGTCTGCGTGGCCGCAATCGGTGGCGCAGGCGTCGCTGTGCTCGTGATGATGTGCTTTCTCGCCAGTATGCTCATGGGCGTGCTCGTGCTCGTGCGCGTGGTCATGATCGTGGACGTGCGCCGTTTCGGTGGCCAGGAAATCCGGGTCCAGTTCCAGCTTTTCATTCAGGTTGAAACCGCGGATGTCGAGCACTTCGGCCAGCGGCGCGCGGCCGAAATCGACCTTGGCGATGGGGGCGCGGGGATTGATGCGCTTCAGGCGGCGTGTCAGGGTGGCCACGTCCTCTTCACTGACGAGGTCAGTTTTCGACAGCAGCAGCTTGTCGGCGAAGCCCACTTGCCGCTGGGCTTCCTCATATTCATCGAGTTGTTTCATCGCATGGCGGGCATCGACCACCGTGATAATGGCATCGAGCATGTAGTGGCTGCCCACTTCTTCATCGACAAAAAAGGTTTGCGCCACGGGGCCGGGATTGGCCAGGCCCGTCGTTTCGATGACGACGCGGTCAAATGCCAGCAGGCCGGCGTCGCGCTTGCGCGCCAGTTCCGTCAGGCCCACGATCAGGTCGCCGCGTACGGTGCAGCAGATGCAGCCGTTATTCATCTCGATGATGTGCTCGTTGCTATCCTGCACCAGGATTTCATTGTCGATGTTTTCCTGGCCAAACTCGTTTTCGATCACGGCGATGCGCATGCCATGGTCTTCCTGCAGTATGCGGTTGAGCAAGGTGGTTTTGCCGGCGCCCAGGAAACCGGTAAGGATGGTGGTTGGAATCAGTGCCATGAAGGATGCCTATGCTGTAATCGATGGTGCCGCCGCGCAAGCGGAAGAATGCGGACGATTATGCCGGAATTTTGCAAATGCTTGCAAATGCGCGCCCATCCGCTTGATATGGATCAGGCTGGTCTACTGGCGCGGCTGCCTACTTGAGCTTGGCGCGCGGGTGCGCCTGGTCATACACGTGCGCCAGATGCTGGAAATCGAGGGCCGTGTAGACCTGGGTCGAGGTGATGCTGGAATGGCCCAGCATTTCCTGCACGGCGCGCAAGTCGCCCGACGATTGCAGCACATGCGAGGCGAACGAGTGGCGCAGCACGTGCGGGTGCACGTTGGCGGGGATTTCGGTGGCCAGCGCATGCGCCTTCAGGCGCAGCTGCAATACGCGCGGCGAGATGCGCGTGTTGCGCGTGCTTAAAAACAAGGCAGCGCTGCCATCCCTGGCGGGCGGGCGCACGGCCAGCCAGCTGGCCAGCGCGACGAGCGCTGCCTTGCCAACGGGTACCTTGCGCATCTTGTTGCCCTTGCCCGTGACGATGACTTCGAAGCTGGCCATGTCTAGCCAGCCCAGCGAGGCGTGCTGGCCGCCCTCGGCCTTGCAGTAATGGGTGTCCAGGCTGGTCAGTTCGGAGACGCGCAAGCCGCTCGAATACAGCAGTTCGAACATGGCGCGATTGCACAATTGCTCCGGCTCGGCGCTACCCTGCTGGTGTTGCGCGGGCGCCACGAGGCGCACGGCATCGTCCACCGACAGGGCTTTCGGTAAGGTTTTGGCCTGCTTGGGGGCGCGGATGCCGTCGACGGGATTGGCGTCGAGCTTGGTCTCGCCACTGAGCCAGTTGAAAAAGCCCCGCCACGACGACAGCTTGCGGGCGATCGAACGCGGGTCGAGGCCGCCGCTGTGCAGCTTGGCCGTGTAGCGGCGTATTTCGTTGTGTGCGAGGGCGGTCCAGGGCGTATCGCCGCTCAGTTCCAGCAAGGCGCGCAGGTCGCGCCCGTAGGCGTCGAGCGTGTGCGGCGACAGCTTGCGCTGCGTGGCCAGCTGCGCCAGGTAGCTGGCCAGCCATTCGGCCTTGCCGCGCGCCTCGCCCATGGCTGACTCAGGCAGGCGAGCCGGCGCGCAGCGCGGCCAGGGCGGCGCTGGCCGTGGCGCCGATATGCACGAGGAAGTCGGTGCCCATGCTGGAGGTAAAACGTTCGCTGTCGGGCGAACCGAGCACCAGCAAGCCGAAGGTGCCTGTGGTGCCGGGGGCGCGCAGGGCGATCATGACGGTCGATTCGATTTTATCCGCCTGCAACCAGTGCACGGCCTCGAAATCGCGGTTGCTGCCGCAGTACGGCGCTTGCAAGCTGTTGGCGAACATGCGCACGTCGGCCGTGACATCTTCCGTGAACCAGCCATTGGCGTGTTCCGGCAGCACTTGCCACAGGCGCAGGCTGACATAGGGCACGTCGAAATTGCTTTGCAAGGCATCGACCAGCACGCGCGGCATGGCCGCATCGCTGCGCACTTGCAGCATGGCCTGGTTCCAGCCGTGGAACTTGCTGGCGATGTCGCCATTTTCCTCGGCCAGGCGGCTCAGCTTGGACATGCGCAGTTCCAGCGCCTTGTATTTGTCACGCATCACTTCCATTTGCCGCTCCTGCAGCGAGATGGTGCGTCCCGTCAGCGGGCTGCTCAGCTTGACCTCGCCGAGCAGCGCGGTATGCTCTTCGAAGAAAGTCGGATGCTCGCTCAGGTACTGGGCGACGGTGCTGGAATCGAGTGTGGCGGTCATTGAGAATGTCTGTCAGTGAAGGATGAACGCTTCATTCTAACCGAGAGTACGCCCGCATAGGCGCAAAGGGCAGGGCGCCGATGCATTTTCCGCGCGCACATGAAAAAGGCGGCATGGTTGCCCATGCCGCCTTGCATTCCTTGCTCAGCAATCACCCATTGAGGGTGACGTGCGGGGCATTAGAAGTTGTGATGTACGCCCAGGCCGATGTAGCTGACCGAGGTGGTGTTGTTGTAGTTGGCGGCGCTGGCCGATTTCTTGTTCGAAATATCTGCGTACAGGTAGGTACGTTTCGACAGATTGTAGTCATAGCCCAGCGATGCCTGTTTGGTCTTGGCGACGCCATCCGGCGTTTTCTGACCGTAGCCAGCGCGGATCTTGCCTGGGCCGACGTCGTAGTTGGCGCCCAGCACCCACGATTTGGTGTCGGTGTTGACGATTTTGAAATTGCCGTCATCCTGATGCTGGTACGACGCCATCAGTTTCAATTCCGCGATTGGATTGAACGATGCACCGACCGACCACAGTTTGGCTTGCAGGCCGTTACGCTCGTAGGCAGCCATGGCTGCGAACTGGGCGTAGTTGTACGTTGCCGAAACCGAGTACGGGTTCGATGCTGGCGCCACATTGGCTGCTACGGCGAAATTGCCCGTGGCATTCGTCGTCAGGTTGCGCACGGTGGCTGCAACGGCGGCGTTGTTGTTCGCTTCCTTGGCGGCCACGGTGGCGTTGAACTGGAAACCGCTCATGACTGGCGAGTTATAGAACACGGCATTCGAGAAGCGGTTTTTCGAGTTGCCTGGTGCGCTCAGCGGATCGCTGCTATAGGCGGCCACGGTCAGGTCGGTCTGGAAACCCGCTGGCGTCGGCATGCCGGACCATGGTTCGAAACTGGTGCTCGTTTCCTGGAAGGCGGTCAGGCCACGACCCAGGCGCAAGGTACCGAAGTCGCCTTGCAGGCCGACGCGGCTTTGACCCTGGAACAGCGGACGCGAATTGATGCCCGAGGTGTTTTCTACGGTGCCGGTGTCGGATTCATAGCGAATTTCCAGTTGGAAAATAGCTTTCAAGCCATTGCCCAGATCTTCCGTGCCCTTGAAACCCAGCTTGTTATTGTCGCGTTTGGTGACGCTAGTGGTTCCATTCGATGCTTTACCCAGGCCTGCATCGATCGTGCCGTAGATTTGGACGGACGACTGTGCTTGTGCGGTTGCGGCAAAAGCGCCGAAGAGTGCGAGGGCAACGAGTGTTTTTTTCATGTCTTATTCCCTATTAAAAGTGAGTTCCGTCCGAGATCCGAGCAGATTGAAAGGCGCCAATTGCCGCGTTCCGATGAATGAACCTTAATTCGTCGGCGCGCAAGTCGCGCGGGATTGGTCAAATGTGCGTGAAAAGATTGGTGAAAAGCGTCATAAATCCATGGCCCTGTTGTATTTTTGTAACGCGCGGTTTCTGCTTATCCTGCGCCGATGGCCAGCCTTCTCCCTCTCGCCACGGTGGCAGCGCCTTGCCATATTGGCGTGTTCCGGCCAGGACATTGTTGCGTTGAATCAAGTTCTTAAGCCGGCTTGGTCGGATTTATGTCACAAGGACGTTACACTAAGGGACGGCCTGCACTGATGGGCCCGGAGACGACACTATTATTAGAATCATTGACTCAATATCGAGAATCGATGGCAAATCGCGAAACATTAGGATTGATCAAGGGCGCACGTGCCGGCGATGTGGCGTGCCAGCTGGCGTTGGGACGGGTGTATCTGTTCGGACAGGGTGTGCCGCAGAGCTTGCCGACAGCCTTGCACTGGCTGGCGCGGGCAGCCCAGGAGAATAGCCAGGAAGCATGCTTGCTGATCGGTACGCACGTACCGTTCGAAGTGGCGCAACCGGCAGCCAGGACACTGATTCCGTATTACGCGCAGGCGTTCGATGCGGGCCTGGTGCAGGCGGGCCTGGTGCTGGCACAACTGGTGCTGGGCAACAACGCCAGCAGTTGCGAAACCTTGCGCGCCAAGGCGCGCGTGGCGCTGGACGCCGCCGTGCGTGCCGGCTTGCCCGATGCGCAATGGTTGTTATCCATGCAAGAAGGATCGTCCGCAGCCTCCATGCCGGATAGCGGCGTCGCTGGCGAGCATGCCCTCGACGGCGACGCGCCCCTGTACGCCTGGCTGGAGCAGGCCTGGAGCCAGGGCAACCATGCCGGCTTCCTGTCGCAAGGCTTGCCGCAGGCGCGCGAGCTGTTACAGCGCCAGGCCGCAGCCGGGGCGCGCACGATCGCGCTGGACACGCAGCAGGTGCTGTTGCTGTCGCGTTGTGCCCAGGCACTGGCGCCAGGCGGCGATGTCGAGGGTTGGCAATGTTGCGAGCTGGCCGCGCATGGCGGCGACCGCACGGCACAGCTGGAGCTGGGACTCGGCTATGCGCGCATGGATGCGCATGGCCGGCGGCTGGCCACGCGCAGCGGCGCGGCCAATTTCAAGCGGGCCGTGCGCTGGCTGACGCAGGCTGGCGAGCAGGGACTGGCCGAAGCCTGGTTCGTGCTGTCGCGCATCTATACAAAACCGGAATTTTCCCAGCGCAATGTGGTCGAAGCCCATTCCTGCCTGGAGCGTGCCGCCGACCTGGGACATGGCCCGGCCCAGCTCGAGTGCGGCATGCATGCCTGGCGCAATCGCCGCGACGGTGTCAACAACGATGTGCGTGCCGCCTATTGGCTGCTGCAGGCGCAGGCGCAAGGCAGCAGTGAAGCCGAGGCGGCGCTGGCGAAGATCGCGCCACGCGGCGAGCCCGGCGACTGGGGCCAGTGCGCCGCCCTGCACGCCGATGGACAACTGCGCCAGTTGGGTCAGAGCCACCCTTTGCTGGCGGCGCGGCTGGAGCTGGCGCGCCGCTTTCACCTGTCGCGTGCCGAGGCGCTGCTGCTCGATCTCCATGCGGCCGACCAGGGGCATTGCCTGCTGATCGATATCAGCGCCACGCATGGACGCGGCAAGCGGCGCCTGGCATTGATCCGCACGGCGCAGGAGCGCCAGCTGGTCGACCAGGTAGTACGCCTGTTCGAACGCGTCGATTGCGGCGTGACGGGGCCGGAAGGCAATTACCGGCAACGCCTGTACCGCCTGAAGTGCTACCTGGCCGAGCTGGGTGTCACGCAGGAACAGCAGTTCCTGGCGGCCTGACTTTTACTCCTGATTGTTCGCTGTTTACAGCTCGATTACAGCTCGATCGTGCCTTCGAACACGGTCACGGCCGGGCCCGTCATCAGGACGGGCTGGCCGGGGCCTTGCCAGGCGATCGACAGTTCGCCACCGCGCGCGCTGATGCGCACGGGCGAGTCGAGCAGGCCGCGCATGATGCCGGCCACGGCGGCGGCGCAGGCGCCGGTGCCGCAAGCGAGCGTTTCGCCCGCGCCCCGTTCATACACGCGCAGTTTCACGTGATGGCGGTCGATGACCTGCAGGTAGCCTGCGTTGACCCTGCGGGGAAAGCGCGGATGGTGCTCGATGCGCGGGCCAGATTGCTCCAGATCCTGCGCGTCGACATCGTCGACCACTTGCACGGCATGCGGGTTGCCCATCGACACGACAGATACCAGCACGGGGGTATTGTGGCCCGGCAGCGCCAGGTCCAGCGGCCACAAGGTGTCGTTACCCTCGGCCACGCCATCGAGGCCGCCAGCATCGAACGGCACCAGTTTTGGCTCCAGCACGGGCGCGCCCATGTCGACCGTGATGCTGCCATCGAGCTCCAGGCGCGGCGCAATGATGCCGGCCATGGTTTCCACGCGGATGCTGGTCTTGCTTGACAGGCCTTTTTCGCTGACGAACTTGACGAAGGCGCGCGCGCCGTTGCCGCATTGTTCGACTTCGCCGCCATCGTTGTTATAGATGCGATAGCGGAAGTCGCAGCCGGGCAGGCGCGGCTTTTCCACCACGAGGATCTGGTCGGCGCCGATGCCGAAACGGCGGTCGGCCAGGCGTTGCCACTGGGCCGGCGTGAAGTCGATATCTTGATTGATGGCATCGATGACGATGAAGTCATTGCCGGCGCCATGCATCTTGGTAAATTGGAGTTTCATGTTTTGCCGTATCACTTGTGCTGGTTATAGAACGACGCTTCGCCTTCGGGACGCGTCTTGAAGCGTTTATGCGTCCAGAAGTACTCGGCCGGCGCTTCGCGCACGCGTTCTTCGATAAATGCGTTCATGCGGCGCGTGGCGGCCGTGATGTCGTCGCCCGGATAATCGTCCCAGGCCGGGTAATAGGTCACTTTCCAGCCCTGGTAATTGGGCAAGAAGGTGGCGATGACGGGAATCACCTGCGCCTTGGCGGCCAGCGCCAGGCGCGCCGTAGCCGTCAGGGTGGCGGCGGGGACGCCGAAGAAGGGCACGAATTCCGCATCCTTTTCACCGAAATCCATGTCCGGCAGCATGAAATACGGCAAGCCGTCGCGCAGCGCGCGCAGAATCGTCTTGATGCCGTCCTGGCGCGTAAACAACTTGGGCGGCTTGAAGCGCGAACGGCCGTTGCGCAAGGCCTGGTCGAAGGCGGCGTTCTTTTGCTGCACATACATGGACGAGGCCGAAATTTCCATGGCCGTGGCGGCACCGGCCACGTCGAGGCAGACGAAGTGCGGGCACAGCAAGATGGTGGGCTTGGCCGCGATCTGCTGGCCCGGGAAGGCGGGCACTTTTTTGATCAGGCGATTCAGGCGTTCTTCCGACGACCACCACAGGATGCTGCGTTCCCACACGCTGCGTGAGTACGCCTGGAAATGCTGGCGCGCCAGCGCCACGCGCTGCTGTTCCGTCAACTCCGGCATGCACAGGCGCAAATTCGTCAGGGCGATGGCGCGCCGCGTGGGCATGGCGATGAACAGCACGCTGCCGACGGCCACGCCGAAGCGGCCCAGGATGGGCAGGGGCAGCCAGTGCAGCAGCCACATGAAAGCGATCAGCAGTCTCATGGCTGCTCCTTGGCCGCATCGGGGCTGGCCGGCGTGGGCGGCGCCGCGCCGCGCGGCACCTTGTAGCGGTTGTAGCTCCACAGGTATTGCGCGGGACTACGCGCGATCAACTGTTCCATCGCCGCGTTGATGGTGCGCGCCTGCTCTGCCGAGGTGCTGGCTAGCGACTCGGTGAAGGGTACGAAATGCACGATGTAGCCACGCCCGCCGGGCAGGCGCTCGGCGTAGGTGATGATGACTTCGGCGCCGCCCATTTGCGCCAGCTTGGCCGGCAGGGTCATGGTGTAGGCGGGGCGGCCGAAGAAATCGGCCCACACGCCTTCGCCCTCTTGCGGCACCTGATCGGGCAGCAAGCCGATGGGCTGGCCTTTTTTCAGGCATTTGGCAAAGATGCGCACGCCCGACATGTTGGCCGGCGCCAGCATCAGGTTTTCGCGCGCGCGGGCCCCTTCGATCAGCGGCTTCAGCGCGGCGCGCTTGGGCGGGCGGTACATCACGGTGAGCGGTGTGCGCAGGGCGATTTGCTGGGCGACGATTTCAAAGCAGCCCAGGTGCGGCGTCAGGAAGACGATGCCGCGGCCATGCTGCAGCGCTTTTTCCACCAGTTCCCAGTTTTCCACCGTCGCATGGCGCGCCACGCGTTCGGCTGGGGCGCACCAGATGAAAGGCAGTTCCAGCACGCTCTTGCCCGCTTCGGCCACGGCCGTGTGCAAGTGTTGCGAAAACCCCGCACCCTGCATATTCTCGCGCATGCGGCGCCGGTAGGACGGGGATATGGCGTAAATCACCCAGCCGAGTACAGCGCCAAGGCCATGCAGGACGGGCAGGGGAAAGATGGATAAAAAGCGGAAAATTGGGACTAACATGAATAAGCTGTTTCCAGGAATGGCGTGTTGCCGTGCCAAAATTTTTTAAGAAGCGTAAAATACCACGTATGCAGTAACCGCTGAGTTAATAGACAACTTGCGAAGCGGAATATAAATATCGCTAAAGCGTCGCAGGCAAAATCCTCTTTACTGCGACAGAACATTCACATAGTAATCAGGAGCTTGCAATGTCAAACGACTATCTCTTCACTTCCGAATCCGTCTCGGAAGGCCATCCCGACAAGGTTGCCGATCAAATTTCCGACGCCATCCTTGACGCCATCCTGACCCAGGATCCGACCGCCCGCGTGGCTGCCGAAACCTTGTGCAACACGGGTCTGGTGGTACTGGCTGGCGAGATTACCACTCACGCCAATGTGGATTATATTCAAGTTGCGCGCGAAACCATCAAACGTATCGGCTACGACAACACGGAATACGGCATCGACTACAAGGGTTGCGCCGTGCTGGTGGCCTACGACAAGCAGTCGCCCGACATCGCGCAAGGCGTCGATGAAGGTGCGGGGATTGACCTGGATCAAGGCGCTGGCGATCAGGGCCTGATGTTCGGCTACGCCTGCGATGAAACGGCCGAGCTGATGCCTGCCGCCATCCATTACGCGCACCGCCTGGTCGAGCGCCAGTCGCAACTGCGCAAGGATGGCCGTCTGCCATGGCTGCGTCCGGATGCAAAATCGCAAGTGACCCTGCGCTACGTCGATGGCCGTCCCGTCGGCGTGCACACGGTCGTGCTGTCGACCCAGCATGCGCCGGAAATCTCGCACAAGCAGATCGAAGAAGCGGTCATCGAAGAAATCATCAAGCCCATCCTGCCGCGCGAATGGCTGACGGAGACCAAATTCCTCGTCAACCCGACGGGCCGTTTCGTCATCGGCGGTCCGCAAGGCGATTGCGGCTTGACCGGGCGCAAGATCATCGTCGATACCTACGGTGGCGCAGCCCCGCACGGCGGCGGCGCGTTCTCGGGCAAGGATCCGTCGAAAGTCGACCGTTCGGCAGCCTACGCCGCTCGCTACGTGGCGAAAAACATCGTCGCGGCAGGTCTGGCGCGTCAATGCCAGGTGCAGGTCAGCTACGCCATCGGCGTGGCCAAGCCGATCAACATCACCGTCTACACGGAAGGCACGGGCGTGATTCCCGACGCGGAAATCGCCAAGCTGGTGCTGGCGCACTTCGACCTGCGTCCAAAAGGCATCGTGCAAATGCTGGACTTGCTGCGTCCGATCTACCAGAAGAGCGCCGCTTACGGCCACTTCGGCCGCGAAGAGCCGGAATTCACGTGGGAGCGCACCGACAAGGTCGCCCTGCTGCGCGACGCTGCCGGTCTGAAGTAATCTAGTCCGCTTGCAAGAAAAGCGCCCCGGCCAGCAGGCCGCGGGCGCTTTTTTTATGGGTGCGCACGGGACGGCGCGTACCGAACGGCGCGGTCATGGGGATACACTACAATTCATTGCAAATAAACCAGTTAGAGAATTTCATGATCTTGTTGCGCCCACGCTCGCTGCTTGTTGTTCTGCTGGCTACATTGAGCCTGTCCGTTGTCGCGGCGGCGCCGGCTACGCTGACGGTGGGGCAATGGCTGGACAAGGCAGAAGGGGGCGATGGCCATGCCGTGCTGACCCTGGCGGCGGCCGGCAAATTTGTTTTCCCCGATGGTTCGCTGGCGACGCCGGTCCAGATCCGGCCCGAGCTCACCGAGTTGATGGAGCAAATGTCGGTACGCCAGGCCTTGCATGTGCTCACCATTTATGCGGACAGTGGTTTTCTCGCCACGGATCCCGATGCCTGGCGCTCGAATATCAAGCCCGATCCCGTGATCACCTGCAAATGGGCCATGCGCGCCGCGAATTACCCGACCGACGGCAGCAAGGCCGATAAAGACATGGTGCCCATCCTGCGCGACCTGGCCGATGAAATGGCGCGGCGCCTGGATGCTGACGCGCGCGCCAGCTGTCTCAGCCAGGGCAAGAACTGGCCGCGCAAACCCTAGGGTGCCAGCGCGCGCCGCGGACCTGACAAGCGGCCGGTCCGCTTGACTAATGGTTGCCGCCGGCGCATGGCCAATGTTATGATGCGGGGTCCGAGGAGCGTTGCGACGAAGAAATTCGCCAGGCTCGGAATATCCTGCAACTGCGCTCACGTACCTTTTTCAACTGAAAGGAGGGCGTGATGAACGCCGTACTCAAATCGCAACACGACTACACCATCGCCGATATCACTCTGGCCGCATGGGGCGACAAAGAAATCAAGATTGCTGAAACGGAAATGCCTGGCCTGATGGCCATCCGCGAAGAATTCGCGGCAGCGCAGCCTTTGAAAGGTGCGCGCATCACCGGTTCCATCCACATGACCATCCAGACCGCCGTGCTGATCCAGACTCTGGAAGCACTGGGCGCGCAAGTGCGTTGGGCATCGTGCAACATTTACTCGACGCAAGATCACGCTGCCGCCGCCATCGCTGCCGCCGGCACGCCTGTCTTCGCCATCAAGGGCGAGTCGCTGGACGACTACTGGGAATACACGCACCGCATCTTCGAATGGCCGAGCGTGGATGGCAAGGCTGTCTACTCGAACATGATCCTCGACGATGGCGGCGACGCTACCCTGCTGCTGCACCTGGGCGTGCGCGCGGAAACCGATCTGTCGGTGCTGGCGAATCCGGGTTCGGAAGAAGAAATCTGCATGTTCAACTCGATCAAGAAACACTTGCTGACCGACCCGACCTGGTACTCGAAGCGTCTGCCGGAAATCCTGGGCGTGACGGAAGAAACCACCACCGGCGTGCACCGTTTGTATCAGATGCACAAGGAAGGCAAGCTGGCTTTCCCTGCGATCAACGTCAACGATTCCGTCACGAAGTCGAAATTCGACAACCTGTACGGCTGCCGCGAGTCCCTGGTCGACGGCATCAAGCGCGCCACCGACGTGATGATCGCCGGTAAAGTGGCCGTCATCGCCGGTTACGGTGACGTGGGTAAAGGTTCGGCACAAGCCATGCGCGCCCTGTCGGCGCAAGTGTGGGTGACGGAAGTCGACCCGATCTGCGCACTGCAGGCGGCGATGGAAGGCTACCGCGTGGTGACCATGGATTACGCCTGCGAACACGGCGACATCTTCGTTACCTGCACGGGCAACTACCATATCCTCACGCACGACCACCTGACGCGCATGAAAGACCAGGCCATCGTCTGCAACATTGGTCACTTTGACAATGAAATCGACGTTGCTTCGTTGAAGCAATACGAGTGGGAAAACATCAAGCCGCAAGTCGACCACATCATCTTCCCGTCGGGCCGCCGCATCATCCTGCTGGCCGAAGGCCGCCTGGTCAACCTCGGTTGCGGCACGGGCCACCCGTCGTACGTGATGAGCTCGTCGTTCGCCAACCAGACGATCGCCCAGATCGAGCTGTACGCGAACACGGCCAATTACCCGGTCGGCGTGTACACCCTGCCAAAACACCTGGACGAAAAAGTCGCCCGTTTGCAACTCAAAAAGTTGAACGCGCAGCTGACGGAACTGACGCAAGAGCAAGCCGACTACATCGGCGTGCGCACGGAAGGTCCATACAAACCAGAGCACTACCGTTACTAAGATGGCTGCCTCATGAACCTACTCGCTACGGTTCCTGAGGCAACAATACTGATCGGTGTACTTTGAAAAGGCCGGCTATGCCGGCTTGCCCTCTTTTTTGACAGGCTAGAGAAATGCGCTTGCTACTGATTTGGTTTATCAATGCGGCAGCCCTGTTTGCCGTTCCTTACCTGATGCACTCGGTGACGATGAGCAGCGGCTGGACTGCGCTGCTGGCCGCTGCCGTGCTGGGGCTGGTCAATGCGCTGATCCGCCCATTGCTGATCTTGCTGACCCTGCCCGTGACATTCTTGTCGCTGGGCCTGTTCATCCTGATCATCAACGGCTTCCTGTTCTGGCTGGTGGCGCAGGTGATAGATGGTTTCCATGTCGCCAGTTTCTGGTCTGCCGTGGGCGGTGCCATTCTGTACAGCATCATTTCCTGGGCCTTGTCGACCTTACTTTTGAGTAATGACGATGGAAAAGCATAATTTCAGTATTGAGTTTTTCCCGCCAAAAACCCCGGAAGGGGCGGAAAAGCTGCGCGCCACGCGTATCAAGTTATCTGAATTGCAGCCGAAGTATTTCTCGGTGACGTTTGGCGCCGGTGGCACCACGCAGCAGGGTACCCTGGACACCGTGCGCGAGATCCTGGCGGCCGGCGAACAAGCCGCGCCCCATCTGTCTTGCGTCGGCGGGTCGCGCGAATCGATCCGCGCCGTGCTGGCCGACTTCAAGGCAGCCGGCGTGAGCCGTATCGTGGCTTTGCGGGGCGACTTGCCCAGCGGCTATGGCGCTTCGGGCGAGTTCCGCTACGCCAACGAGCTGGTGGAATTCATCCGCGCCGAGACGGGCGACCATTTCCATATCGAAGTGGCCGCCTATCCGGAAGTGCACCCGCAAGCCCGTTCGCCGCAGGACGACTTGAACGCGTTCGCGCGCAAGGTGCAGGCGGGCGCCGATGCGGCCATCACCCAGTACTTTTACAATGCCGATGCGTATTTCCAGTTTGTCGAGCAGACACAGAAGATGGGGATCAACGTGCCTATCGTGGCCGGCATCATGCCGATCACGAATTACACGCAGCTGATGCGCTTTTCGGACATGTGCGGTGCGGAAATTCCACGCTGGGTGCGTCTGAAACTGGCCAGCTTTGGCGATGACAGCGCGTCCATCAAGGCTTTTGGCCTGGACGTGGTGACGGGCTTGTGCGAGCGTTTGCTGGAAGGCGGCGCGCCAGGCTTGCATTTCTATAGCATGAACCAGGCGGCGCCCACTACCGCCCTGTGGCAGCGCCTGGTCAAGTAATTCCTCGGGGTTATAGCGCCTAACAGAACCGTAGCGAGCGGATGCGAGTTGTGGCTGAGAAGCGGAACTGTGCTATAGCACAGTGAGCATCGGAGGCCGCAAATCGCGACGCGCAGTAGGTTATGTTAGGTGCTATCAGAACAGATCGCCCTCGGTCATTATGTGATCGAGGGCGATGTCGTATTCGCCACTTGCGAAGTGTGCCGCCAGGCAGGCATAGGCGATCCCCAGGGTGCGCGGACGGGGCGCTTGCGCCAGGGTACGGTCGTAATAGCCGCCGCCATAGCCGAGGCGAAAACGTTCCAAACTAAAACCCAGGCAGGGCACCAGCAGGGTGGTGGGCGCCGGGCGCAGGCGTAATTGGGCGGGCACGGCCACGCCCATGCCATCTTTCACCATCGCTTCGCCGGGCCTCCAGTTGCTGAATGCCAGCGGTGCATGCTTTTCCAGCACCACCGGCAGGCATAATTTCACGCCGCGCGCGTCCAGCTGCGCATACGCGCCATGCAGGTCCGGCTCGCCATGCAGGGGCCAGTACACGCCCAGTTCTGTAACATTTTCCTGCGCGCACCAGTCGAGCAGGCGCCGGGCGATGGCAGCGTCCCACCCTGCGCGCGTGGTCTCGGGCAGGGCGCGGCGGGCCGCCAGCAGGGCCTTGCGCAAGCCGGCTTTGTCCTGTGGAGCAATGGGTGGCCGTGCAGCCGGATCGCATGTTATTCTAGGGTCGCTATTCATATCACCATCAAGTTAAGATTGAGAGCCGTACATTGATTCCCCCACTGAAATGGATTGCCGGCACGATGCTGTGTGTTGCATCGGCCTTGTCTCCCCTGGCCGCCCTGGCCCAGGTGCCAGCCACCGTCTCTCCTGCCGCACCGGACACGCGCAGCGAGGACGATGCCTTCCTGCTGCTGCGCGACGCCGCGCGCAAGGATGACGCCGAAAAAGCCGACTTTTATGCGGGTCGCCTGACGAATTACCAGATTCCATCGTATGTTGACTATTATCGGCTGAAACCGCGCATCAAACTGCTGACCGAGGCGCAATTTCGCGATTACCTGAACCGCTACAAGGGCAGTGCCATCGCCGACCGTTTCCGCAACGACTGGCTGCTGGAGCTGGGCCGCAAGCGTGACTGGGTCGTGTTTGACGAGCAATACCCGCAATTCGCCCTCGATGATGACACCCAGCTCAAGTGCTATGCGCTGATGTCGCGCGCCGCCAAGGGGCAGAACGTGGCGCCCGAGGCGCGCAACCTGCTCGTGTCGCCGCCCGGCTATGGCGAAGCGTGCGGCAGCCTGATCGCCATGTTGGCGCAAAATGGTCAATTCGACACGAATGACCTATGGGCGCAGATACGCCTGGCGGGCCAGACGAATGCCACGGGCCCCGCGCGCCGCATCGCGCTGCTGCTGGGTGCGTCCGACGCGAAGATGGCGCAAGCCATCGATTTACCGGCGCTGATGCTGGCCAAGGGACCGGGACCCAGCCGCGCCGACCATGAAATGTACCTGGTGGCCGTCGGCCGCATGGCGAAAAGCACCCTGAAACTGGGCGTGGTGGCGCTGCAAAAAGCCAGTGGGCAGCTGACGCCGCAGGAGCAGGCCATCGGCTGGGCCAACCTGGCCTTGCAGGCATCGTATTCGCTGGCGCCGGAAGCGTTTGAATATTGGCAAAAATCCAATGGCGCACCATTGACCCTGGAGCAGATGCAGTGGAAAACGCGCATAGCCCTGCGCGAAGGCAGCTGGCCCGTGGTGAAGTCGTCCATCCAGGCCATGCCCGCCTCCCTGCGCACGGACCCCACCTGGGTCTACTGGCTGGCGCGCGCACAGCAGGCTGAAACCCCGGGCCGCCCGAATACCCAGGCCGATACCCTGTACCGCACGATTGCCGACCAGTCGAATTTCTATGGCTTGCTGGCCAACGAAGAACTGGGCAACCATTTGGTCTTGCCGCCACCGGGCCAGCCCGTCACGCCGGCGGAAATCGCCGCCATGGCCGCCAATCCGGGCTTGCAGCGGGCGCTGAAATTTTTCAACATGCGCTTGCGCTTCGAAGGCACGCGCGAGTGGAATTGGGAATTGCGTTCGATGACGGATCGCCAGCATCTGGCGGCCGCGGAATTTGCGCGCCAGAACAATGTGCTCGACCGCATGGTCAATACCTCGGACCGCACGCGCCTGGAAGTCGATTACACGCAGCGCTACCCGACGCCGCACGACGACGTCATGCATCCGGCCACGCAAACCCTGGGCCTGGATAAAGCCTGGGTGTATGGCTTGATTCGCCAGGAATCGCGCTTCATCATGGATGCGCAGTCTCATGTGGGCGCGTCCGGCCTGATGCAGGTGATGCCGTCGACGGCCCGCTATGTCGCCAAGAAGATCGGCCTCACCGATTTCGTCACGGAAACATTGAGCGATGTGCGCACCAACGTCTTGCTGGGGACGAATTACCTGAACATGGTGCTCGGTGGCCTCGATGGTTCGCAAGTGCTGGCCAGCGCCGCCTACAACGCGGGACCGGGGCGCTTGCGCATCTGGCGCGCCACCATGACGCGTCCGCTGGAAGGGGCCGTCTTCGCCGAAACGATACCGTATACGGAAACGCGCGGCTACGTGAAAAACGTGATGGCCAACGCCACCTATTACGCGGCCCTGTTCGAGAAGCGCCCGCAATCGCTGAAAGCACGCCTGGGTACCGTGGGGCCGAAAAACAGCGCCATCGCGGCCGATTTGCCTTGAACCATACCTTTGATACCCGACCATGCAAACGACTATCCTTGACCCCAGCCTGACGCAAACCCTGGCCGCCGCGCGCGAACCGGGCCTGACCCTCATCATCGGCAACAAGAATTACTCATCGTGGTCGATGCGCCCGTGGGTGGCCATGACAGCCTTCGGCATCCCGTTCCAGGAAGTGCGCGTGCTGCTCGACCAAAGCGACACGGCCACTAAAATCGCCGAATATTCGGCCTGCGGCCGGGTGCCCGTGCTGCTGGCGGGAGAAATAACCATCTGGGACAGCCTCGCCATCTGCGAATACCTGGCCGAGCAGTTTCCTGACAAACACATGTGGCCGCAAGACGTGGCCGCGCGCGCCATGGCGCGTTGTGTCTGCGCGGAAATGCATTCCGGCTTTGCCGGCTTGCGTACGGATATGTCGATGAATATCAAGGCCAAGTTGCCGGGCCGGGGCCGCACGGCTGCCGCGCAGGCGGACATAGGCCGCATCAGCGAAATCTGGGAAGAGTGTTTGTCGCGCTTTGGCCACCACCAGTTCCTGTTTGGTGAGTTTTCCATCGCTGATGCGTATTTCGCCCCCGTCGTCATGCGTTTCCGCACCTATGGCGTGAGCCTGGCGCCGGCCCTGAACGCGTATTGCGAGCGCGTGCAGGCGCACCCGGCCGTGGCGCGCTGGATCACGGAAGCGCTGGCGGAGACGGAAGTGGCTGCCAAGCACGACGCGGAATTACCTGATTAAGAAAAGAGTGTTATGAAGATTTACACGGTCGGTGGTGCGGTGCGCGACCAACTGCTGGGCTTGCCCGTGAAAGACCACGATCACGTCGTCGTGGGCGCGACGCCCGACGACATGCTGCGCCAGGGCTTCCGGCCTGTCGGCAAGGATTTTCCCGTGTTTTTGCACCCGAAGACGCAGGAAGAATACGCGCTGGCCCGCACGGAACGCAAGACGGCACCCGGCTACCGGGGCTTTGTCTTCCACACGGCGCCCGACGTCACGCTGGAAGAAGACCTGGTGCGGCGCGATCTCACCATCAACGCCATCGCCCGGGCCGAAGATGGCAGCCTGACCGACCCGTTCGGCGGCATCGAGGATATTCGCAACAAGATCTTCCGCCACGTCTCCGATGCGTTCGGCGAAGACCCCGTGCGCATCTTGCGCCTGGCCCGCTTTGCCGCACGTTTTGACGCTTTCACCGTGGCACCGGCCACCATGGCCCTGATGCGCCGGATGGTGGCGGATGGCGAAGTCGATGCCCTGGTGGCCGAGCGCGTCTGGCAGGAAGTGGCCAAGGGGCTGATGGAAAGCCATCCTTCGCGCATGCTGACGGTGTTGCACGAGTGCGGCGCGCTGGCGCGCATCATGGGGGAAATTCAGCTCAGCGAACGCTTGCTGCAGGTCATCGACCATGCCGCTGCGCAAGGTCATGAATTGCCCGTGCGCTTCGCCGCCTTGATGCTGCATGTGAGTAAGGATGCCATCGAGCAACTGAGCGAGCGCCTGCGCGTGCCCAACGAGTGCCGCGAGCTGGCTGTCATGGCGGCGCGCGAGCTGGACAATATCAACGGCGCGCTGAACTTGACCGCCGAAGCCGTGGTGAGCATGTGCGAACGCTGCGATGGCTTGCGCAAGCCGCAGCGCTTTGCGCAGATGCTGCAGGCCGTGGCGTGCGATGGGCTGGTCGCGGGCGATTTTGCGCCGGCGGCACGGCTGCAGGGCGGGCTGGACGCGGCGCGCGCCGTGAATGCGGGCGCTTTGGCGCAGGGCTGCGTGGAGCCGAAACGCATCCCCGAAGTCATCCATGCGGCGCGGGTGGCGGCCGTGCAAGCATTCCTGGCTCAGGCTTGAACGGTGGGAATAGGCTACAATGGCGCCATAATGTTGCACTGCACAATATCGGCCTGACGTGCCGCAGCACCGCCCCAGGAGTCGTCGTGACCTTACCCAAGTTATTTCAAAATCCGTTTCGCCGCTGGCTCAGTCGTAGCGGCGGCGGGCGTCCGACCGTGCTGGTCAAGCAGTTGCATGAGCGTGACCGGCGCCGCATGATGAAGCATTTCCTGTCGCTCGAAAAAAGCGACCGTTTGCTGCGCTTCGGCAGCGCCTTGCCCGATGAACTGGTGGCGCAGTACGTGCAGAAGATGGATTTCTCGCGCGACATGATTTATGGCGTCTACAACAGCCTGTTCAAGCTGGTGGGCGTGGGCCATCTGGCGTTCGCGCCGAAGGACAAGTCGCCGGCGAAAAGTGTCGTGACGGATAAGGAGCAGGTGGCCGAGTTTGGCGTGTCCGTGTCGAAATCCATGCGCGGCATGGGCGTCGGCTCGAAACTGTTCGAACGGGCGGCGATTCACTGCCGTAACAACGATGTCGATACCCTGTACATGCATTGTTTGTCGTCAAACAAGACGATGATGCATATCGCCAAGAAGGCAGGCATGGAAATCCAGCGCGACTATGGCGAAGCTGATGCTTATTTGAAACTATTGCCGCCGAACCCGACCAGCATGCTGCAGGAAGCCGTGCAGGAGCAGTTTGCCATGTTCGACTACACGTTCAAGGCGAACGCGCGCGCCGCATTCAAACTGTGGGATCGCTTGCCAGGACGCAAGAAGAAGCCCGAGCCACCATCACAGTAAGGGCAGGGCCGTCGTATCCTTGATGCGCTGCAAGGCAAAGCTCGATTTCACGTCCAGCACGGCCGGGTGGCGCAGCAATGTCGCCATCATGAAGCGCGAAAAGTGCTCCATGTCTTCCACGTGCACGCGCAGCAGATAATCCATTTCCCCCGTCATCGCATAGCAAGCCACGACTTCGGGCCAATGCGCGACGGCCACGGCGAAGTCGGCGCGCGGCGAGGTATTCGTCACCAGGTTGGGCGCCAGTACCCTTGCCGTGCTGTGGGCGGTGGCGTCGCTGTGCTTTTCCAGCCGCACATTCACATAGGCCAGCAAGCCCAGGCCGATCTTTTCCGGGTCCAGCAGGGCCACGTACTGGCGGATGACGCCCGCTTCTTCCAGCCGTTTGACGCGGCGCAAGCATGGCGACGGCGACAGGCTGACCTGTTCGGCCACGTCCTGATTGGACAGGCGGCCATCGGCCTGCAGGACGGCAAGGATCTTGCGGTCCGTTTTATCCAGCGTAATTTTGCTCATGCTTCCTCCGGTGGTTCTCGTTTCACGCAATATTATTGCGCAAATCATGATTGTTCGGGAGATCTTTGGCATTTAATGCCCGTGACCCACGCCTATACTGTGCGCTACTTCTTGGAGGAGACATCATGCAATTTCAGCCTTGGGATAACCCGATGGGTACCGATGGTTTCGAGTTCGTCGAGTATGCAGCACCAGACCCAAAAGCATTGGGCAAGCTGTTCGAGAACATGGGCTTCACGGCCATCGCGCGCCACCGCCACAAGGATGTGACCCTGTATCGCCAGGGCGACATCAATTTCATCATCAATGCCGAACAAGATTCGTTCGCGCAGCGTTTTGCCCGCCACCACGGCCCATCCGTGTGCGCCATCGCCATCCGCGTCGACGATGCGGCCTTTGTGTACCGCCGCGCGCTGGAACTGGGCGCCTGGGGTTTCGACAATAAAACGGGCCCGATGGAGCTCAATATCCCTGCCATCAAGGGCGTGGGCGATTCCCTGCTGTACTTCGTCGACCGCTGGCGCGGCAAGGGTGCCGACAAGGAAGGCGCTGCCGCGCCGGGCGGCATCGGCGACATCAGCATCTATGACGTCGATTTCGTCGCCATTCCCGGCGCTGTCGCCAACCCCGTCGGCCATGGCCTGACGTATATCGACCACCTGACGCACAATGTGCACCGTGGCCGCATGAAGGAATGGGCGAGCTTCTACGAAAGCCTGTTCAACTTCCGCGAAGTGCGCTATTTCGACATCGAAGGCAAGCTGACGGGCCTCAAGTCGAAGGCTATGACTTCGCCCTGCGGCAAGATCCGCATCCCGATCAACGAATCGTCGGACGACAAGTCGCAGATCGCCGAATACCTGGACCAGTACCATGGCGAAGGCATCCAGCACATCGCCCTGGGCACGGACAATATCTACTCTTCCGTGCAAGGCATGCGCGATACCGGTATCGATTTCCAGGACACGATTGAAACTTACTATGAACTGGTCAACCGCCGCCTGCCGAACCACGGCGAGCAGCTGGAAGAACTGCGCCGCCTGCGCATCCTGATCGATGGCCACAGCACGGAAACGGAACGCGAACTGCTGCTGCAGATTTTTACGCAGACGGTGATCGGTCCGATCTTCTTCGAGATCATCCAGCGCAAGGGCGACCAGGGCTTCGGCGAGGGCAATTTCCGCGCCCTGTTCGAGTCGATCGAGCTGGACCAGATCAAGCGAGGCGTGCTGAAAGATACGAATGCGGCGTAATGTTGCTTTGTAATAAGTAGTAGTAGAAATAGTAGCAAAAAGGCAGCGACGCGGGAGTGCAGTGCAGCAAAGAACTGCGCGCATTCCTGTGGTAGTCTACGACAAACAAGTCATTTTTCCGCACCGGCATTGCTCACAAAGCGCGGCCGGTACGTGTGAGTTCAACCGACTTTGCACGCGTAGCACAGAGAACAATGGAGACAAGTAATGAATGCACCAATCAAGGGCTCGAGTCTTGAGCCGGGCGCGCACGCGTCCGAGATTTCCCTGAACGACAAATACACGCTGGAGCGTGGACGCGCCTTCATGACGGGCACGCAAGCGCTGATCCGCCTGCCCATGCTGCAGCGCGAGCGCGACCTCAAGGCTGGCCTGAACACGGCCGGCTATATCACCGGTTACCGCGGTTCGCCTGTGACGTCCGTCGACATGACGGCGATCAAGGCCAAGAAATACCTCGATGAACACCACGTCAAATTCCACCCGGGCCTGAACGAAGACCTGGCCGCCACGGCTGTCTGGGGCACGCAGCAAACGAATCTGTTCGAAGACGCGAAATACGACGGCGTCTTCGGCATGTGGTACGGCAAGGGCCCTGGCGTCGACCGCTGCGGCGACGTGTTCAAGCACGCCAATAACGCCGGTTCCGCCAAGCACGGCGGCGTGCTGGTGCTGGCCGGCGACGACCATGCGGCCAAATCCTCGTCCACCGCGCACCAGTCCGACCATATCCTGAACGCCTGCGGCATCCCCGTGCTGTACCCGTCGTCGGTGCAGGAATACATCGACTACGGCTTGCATGCCTGGGCCATGAGCCGCTACACGGGCCTGTGGGTATCGATGAAATGCGTGACCGACATCATCGAGTCGGGCGCCGCCGTCGATTTCGACCCGGACCGCGTGCAGATCGTGTTACCGACCGACTTCGAAATGCCGGCAGGTGGCCTGAACATCCGCTGGCCCGACACGGTGCTGGAACAAGAAGTGCGCATGAACAGCTACAAATGGTATGCGGCGCTGGCGTATGCGCGTGCCAACAAGCTCAATAAAATCATCTGGGACAGCCCGAAGGCGCGCATCGGCATCATCACGGCCGGCAAATCCTACCTGGACACGCGCCAGGCGCTGGCCGACCTGGGCATCGACGAGCAGACGGCGTCCGACATCGGCATCCGCCTGTACAAGATCGGCATGACCTGGCCGCTGGAAGCGGACGGCGTGCACGAATTCGCCAAGGGTCTCGATGAAATCCTCGTGGTGGAAGAAAAGCGCCAAATCCTTGAATACGCGCTGAAGGAAGAACTGTACAACCTGAAGGATGGCGAGCGTCCGCGCGTGGTCGGCAAGTTCGACGACACGGGCGAATGGAGCAACCAGAAGGGCACGGGACACGGCGACTGGCTGCTGCCGGCCACGTATGAGCTGAACCCGGCCATGATCGCCCGCGCGATTGCCAGCCGCATTTCGCGCTACTACGCCGGGCATCCCGTCGAGCAGCGCGTGAAGGAACGCATCGCCTACCTGGAAGCCAAAGAGAATGTGCTGAAAGCGATCAGCGCGAAACCCGATCCGCAGAAAGACCGCACGCCGTTCTTCTGCTCCGGCTGCCCGCACAATACCTCGACCAAGGTACCGGAAGGCTCGCGCGCGCTGGCCGGCATCGGCTGCCATTACATGGTGCTGTGGATGGACCGCGAGACGTCGACGTTTACCCATATGGGCGCCGAAGGCGTCACCTGGGTGGGGCAGGCGCCGTTCACGAATGAAAAGCACGTGTTTACCAACCTCGGTGACGGCACGTATTTCCACTCGGGCATCCTGGCCATCCGCGCCGCCGTCTCGGCCAAGGTGAACATCACCTACAAGATTCTGTTCAACGATGCGGTAGCGATGACGGGCGGCCAGGAATTCGACGGCCCTCTGTCTCCGGCCATCATTTCGCGCCAGATCGCCGCCGAAGGCGTCGGTCCCATCATCGTTGTCACGGACGAACCGGAAAAGTACCCGGACGATTACGCCTGGGCCGAAGGCGTCACCGTGCGCCACCGTTCGGAACTGATGGACGTGCAGCGCGAACTGCGCGACATGCCCGGCGTGTCTGCCATGATTTACGACCAGACCTGTGCCTCGGAAAAACGCCGCCGCCGGAAACGCAATGAGTATCCGGACCCGGCCAAGCGCGCCGTCATCAACGAAGCCGTCTGCGAAGGCTGCGGCGACTGCTCCGTGCAATCGAACTGCCTGTCGGTGGAACCGCTGGAAACGGAACTGGGGCGCAAGCGCCAGATCAACCAGTCGTCCTGCAACAAGGATTTCTCGTGCACGACGGGCTTCTGCCCAAGTTTTGTCACGGTGGAAGGCGGCGGCTTGAAGAAGCCGAAGAAGGCGGCTGGCGCCGACAAGGATGCACCGGCGGTGCCGGCCTTGCCGACACCAGTCATTCCCTCGACGGCGGAACCATTCGGCATTTTAGTGACCGGCATCGGCGGCACGGGCGTGGTCACCGTCGGCCAGATCCTGGCCATGGCGGCCCACGTGGAAGGCAAGGGCTGTTCCGTGCTGGACATGAGCGGCCTGGCGCAAAAAGGCGGCCCCGTGATGTCGCACGTGCGCCTGGCCGACCGCCAGGAAGACATCCACTCGACGCGCGTCGGCACCGGTGCGGCCGATCTCGTGATCGGCTGCGACCTGATCGTCACGGCCAGCCGCGATGCCCTGTCGCGCATGGGAGAAGGACGCAGCTGGGCCATGATCAACTCGACCAGCTCGTCGACGGCCGCCTTCGTGAAAAACCCGGACTGGCAATTCCCAGGCGCTTCCGCGCGCATGGAAATCGAAAAGGCCTGCGGCAGCGACCACGTGGACTTCATTGATGCGGGCCAGATCGCCACGGCGCTGATGGGCGACTCCATCGCGACGAACATGTTCATGCTCGGTTATGCCTGGCAAAAGGGCAAGGTACCGCTCACCGAAGCGTCCATCATGAAGGCCATCGACTTGAACAACGTCTCGGTGGCGTTCAACAAGGCCGCCTTCAACTGGGGCCGCGCGGGCGCCCACGATACGGCCAGCCTGGTGCGCATGACAACCCCCGCCAAGGTGGTGGAATTCAAGCGCATTGACACGCTCGACGATGTGATCGAAAAGCGCGTGGCCCTGTTGACTGCCTACCAGGACCGCGCGTATGCGCAGCAGTACCTGGACTTCGTCGGCCAGGTGCGCGCCGCCGAAAGCGCCCTGAATGGCCCGCATCTGCGCCTGACGGAAGCCGTGGCCCGCTACTTCTACAAGCTGATGGCTTACAAGGATGAGTACGAAGTGGCGCGCCTGTACACGGACGGCGCCTTCCAGGCGAAGATCGCCGCCATGTTCGAAGGCGACATCAAGCTCAAGTTCCACCTGGCGCCGCCGATCATGGCGAAAACGGATGCCCAGGGCCATCTGATCAAGAAGGAATATGGCCCGTGGATGCTGAAGGCGTTCGGCGTGCTGGCCAAGTTCAAGGGCTTGCGCGGCACGGCCTTCGACGTGTTCGGCCATACGGCCGAGCGCAAGATGGAACGCGCGCTGATCGCCGAATACCGCGCGACGGTGGGTGGCTTGCTGCCGAAACTGACGACGGCCAAGCTGGCGCAAGCCGTGGCCATTGCCAGCATCCCGGAAGACATCCGCGGCTATGGCCATGTGAAGGAGCGTCATTTGAAGGCGGCGAAAGAGAAGGAAGCGAGTCTGCTGATCGCCTTCAACGCGCCGACGCCGCTGCCGCCCGTCGTGGCAGCGCCCGTGGCGGCCACCGTGGCGTGATGGGGTGAACTTTACGCTGTAATAATGGCGCCTGCGGGCGCCATTTTTTTGTGTCAAAGAAAACAACGCCTGTTTGTAAAACGCATTATAATTTTTCGATAATTTCTTTCTGGAAAGTTTGTCATGCCTTCCTTGCGCTTTTCCGCCCCGGCGGTTCCCCTTGCTCGTCCTCCTGCTCTCGCTCTTGCTCTTGCATTGCTGTTGAGTGCCTGCGGCGGTGGCGGTGGCAGCGATAGTGCGCCCGTCGTCCCGCCCGTGACGCCGACGGGCCCCACGGCGCTGGTCGCTGCATCCACGGTGGTGAACCGTTGCGCGGCGCCGCGCAGCGGCAGCAGCGTAGACAAGCCGGGCACCTTGCTCGATGAACTGACCTGGGTGCGCAGCTGGATCGATGAAACGTATCTGTGGTACCGCGAAGTGCCGACCTCGTACCTGCCGCAAAGCTTTGCCACGCCGAAGGCGTATTTCGATGTGCTCAAAACGACTGCCACGACGGCGTCCGGCAAGCCCAAGGACCAGTTCCATTTCACGTATACGACGGCGGAATGGGAAGCCTCGCTCAACGGCGTGGAACTGGGTTACGGCATGCTGCTGGCCATCACACAGACCACGCCGCCGCGCAAGGCCGTGATCTCCATCGTCGAGCCGGGTTCGCCGGCGGCGCTGGCGGGCTTGCGGCGCGGCGACGTGCTGCAAACGGTCGACGGAACCGATTTCGTCAATGCCCCCGATACGGCCAGCGTGAATATCATCAACGCGGGCCTGTTCCCTGCAGCGCAAGGCACGCACACGCTGGGATTCAGCCGTGGTGGGACGGCGCTGAGCGCCACCCTGCAGGCCGTCGAGGTCAGCACCAGCGCCGTGCAGAACGAGCGCATCATCGACACGCCCACGGGCAAGGTGGGCTACCTGACCTTCAATACGCATAACAACGTGGCCGAGCGCCAGCTGGTCGAGACCATGCGCCGCTTCCAGGCTGCCGGCATCAGCGACCTGGTGCTCGACGTGCGCTACAACGGCGGCGGCTACCTCGATGTCGCCAGCGAGCTCGCTTACATGATTGCCGGTCCGCAAGTCACCACCGGCAAGACCTTCGAGCAGGTGCTCTTCAATGACAAGACCACGCCGGAAGCGCCCATGCCATTCCATGCGCAAAGCCAGGGTTTCGGCGGGCCGAACCCCCTGCCCAAGGGGACGGCGCTGCCTTCGCTGGGTCTCAAGCGGGTGACCTTGCTGACAACGGGCAATACCTGCTCCGCCAGTGAAGCCATCATCAACGGCTTGCGCGGCGTGGATGTGCAAGTCAACTTGATCGGCGGTACGACGTGCGGCAAGCCCTACGGTTTTTACCCTGCACCGAATTGCGGCACCACCTATTTCGCCGTGCAGTTCCAGGGTGTCAACGCCAAGGGCTTTGGCGACTATGCCGATGGCATGGCGCCTACCTGCGACGTGACGGACGATTATCAGCACCAGCTGGGTGACGCGGCGGAAGGCATGCTGGCGGCGGCGCTGCGCTACCGCAGCAGCGGCAGCTGCGTCCCGGCCACGGGCGCGACCAGGCTGTTGAGTTCGATGGAGAGTCCGGTCGACACGGCCACGCGCCTGTTGCGGCCGTCTTACAAGGAAATTGCCATCATGCGCCATTAAAGCGCATGTTTCTGCCATGAGCTAGCCTACGCGCCTGGCGTTTTCCTGCTCATGAATCTTTCTATATAACAATTTTGATATATAGAAAGATGAATCCATTCGTTCTGGAATGACTGGCATTTTGCTATCTTGCCGCTTTTCTCCCACCTTGAGAAGCGCAACGATGTCGAAACAGTTCAAGTTAACACCGCTCAGCCTTGGCGTACTGGCCATCCTGGGCGGCACCGCATGGCAGGCGCACGCGCAAACGCAAGCGCCCACAGCGGATCAGCAGTCGGCGGCCACCCCGCCAGCCGTCGTGGTCACCGGTTCGCGCATTCCCCGCGCCAGCCTGGAAGGCCCGTCCTCCGTCACCATCCTGACCGGCGATGAAATTACCAAGCAGGGCTACAAGAACGTCTTCGACGCGCTGACCAGCCAGGTGCAGAACAGCGGCTTTACGCAAGGCGAAGATTACGGCAATACCTTCACGCCGTCGGCCAATACCATCAGTCTGCGCGGCCTGGGTCCGAACCATACCTTGATCCTGCTGAATGGCCGCCGCCTGGCCGACTTCCCCATCGCCTATGACGGCGCCGTCAACTTCACCAACCTGGCGAACATCCCGTCTAGCATTGTCGATCGCATCGAGATCCTCAACGGCGGCGCCTCGGCCATCTATGGCTCGGATGCGATCGCCGGCGTGGTCAACGTGATCCTGAAAAAACAGGCGGAAGGTTTCGATATCAACGTCAAGCTGGGCGGCACCTCGCGTGGCGGCGCCGGCAACCAGCGTGTGCAGCTGACGGGCGGCGGCAATTTCGACAAGCTGCATACCCTGTTCAGCGTGGAATTGAGCGAGCGCGACCCGTTGTGGAGCATGGACCGCGACTTCATGACCAGCCGCTCAGGCGTGCCGACCACGGTCGCTTCGCGCCGCGTGATGGCGTCAGGCACATCCGGCCGCTATGTGGACCTGGGCGACACTTGCAGCCAGTTTGGCGACATGTTCGGCGGCAGCGTCAGCAAGTACACGGCAAAAAATGGCAGCTATTGCGCCAGCCCGAAAGCCCGTCCCACTTACTGGACCACGCAGACCAAAAATAGCAGCCAGAACGTGTTTGGCAGCGCCAATTACGAGCTCGATGCCGATACGACCTTGTTTGCCGACTTCCTGATCGGCAAGAACAAGACCGTCAACACGACGCGCGGCCCATCGTGGACCTCGGCCTCGCTGGGCAACGGCTACTTCCTGAACCAGAACAGCGGAGCCTACGAAGAGTGGACCCGCTTCATGTCGCCCGAGGAAATCGGCGGCGTGCAGCGCTACAAACGCAGCTGGGACGACATGGCGACCGCCATCTCGCTGGGCGCCAAGGGCCGCATTCCGGGCACCGCATGGCAGTATGAAGCCAACTACAACGCGTCTGTCTACAAGAGCGAAGGCCACACGCCGCGCATATTGTCGAACATCGACAGCTTCTTCCTGGGACCCAAACTGGGCACGGATGCCAAGGGCGTGGCCATCTACGCACCGGATGCGGCGCGCCTGTCTCGCCGCCTCACGCCCGCCGAATTCGACAGCATCAGCGGTTACAGCGATAGCAATGACAAGGCATGGACGAATACGCTGAGCCTGGCCACGAATGGCGACTTGTTCCAGCTGCCTGCCGGCACGGTGAAAATCGCCACGATAGCTGAAGCGAGCAAGCAGGGCTTCAGCAACGAACCCGATGCGCGCATCGATGAAGGCTATTTCAATATCGCCACCGGTTCGGGCACCACTGCCGGCACCCGTTCGCGCTATGCGCTGGGCGCGGAATTGAATGTGCCGCTGCATGAAAAGCTGACGGGTACCCTGGCTGGCCGTTATGACCGCTACAGCTTTGCCGGCCGCAAGGAAGGCAAGTTCACCTACAACGGCGGACTGGAACTGCGCCCGGCGCCCGAGCTGCTGTTCCGCGCCAACTACGCCACCAGCTTCCGCGCGCCGGACATGAATTACATCTACCAGGCCCGCGGCAAAGGCTATTATTCGAGCACCACCGACTACTACCGTTGCGACGCTGCCGGGCAAGCCATCGAAGGCTGCGAATATGCCAATAAATCGCCTGGCGCCGATTACGTGCAGAACGGCAGCCGCGACCTGCAGTCGGAAAAGGGCAAGTCCTTCGGCGTGGGCGCCGTCTGGTCGCCGAGTTCCAATTTCGACGTCTCGGTCGACTACTGGAGCATCAAGATCGATGACCTGGTGACCAACCTGAGCGCCGACAAGCTGCTGCGCGATGAATCCGACTGCCGCCTGGGCAAGGCCGACATCGGCTCGCCGACCTGCGTCGATACCGTGGGCCGCATCGAGCGTTACGCGGCCAATGCCTTGAACAAGGCGGGCGAGATCAAGACCATCACCGTCAACCCGATCAACGCAGCCAAGCAAAGCAGCAGCGGCGTCGACATCAGCCTGAAGTATTTGCTGCGTACGACAGACTATGGCCGTTTTGCCTTCAAGGCCAACTACGCCCGGGTGCTGAGCAAGAAATCGCAGCAATTCGTCGGCGATGAAGAGACCGACGAAACCAAATCGATGACGAACATGGATTGGCCTGACAAGCTGAACCTGAGCGTCAACTGGGCTGCTGGCGACTGGTCGAATACCTTGCTGGTCAGCCGCTACGGCAAGGTGCCGAATGCCGCCGGCACCGGCTACCTGACGCCGACGGCGCTGGCCAACATCAGCACCGTCTACCGCATCAATGACCGCGCCACCGTCTCGCTGATCGTCAACAATGTGTTCGACAAGATCAAGCGCGATACCAGCAATGGCTGGCCGTACTACCCAATCGGCAATTACAGCCCGCAAGGCCGCCAGGGATGGATCGAGTTCAACTACCATTTTGGCTCGTAACTCACGCTTGCCAGAACAAGGCCGGAGCAGCTGACGCTGTTCCGGCTTTTTTATTGGCCGCTGCGTTTTTACCTGACCGCCACTCTATAATTGCCCGCTTGTCCCCCTTGATGGAGCTAGCCCGATGCTACGCCATGTCCTGTTGTCCGCCGCCGTGTTTTCCCTGTTCTCCGTCAACGCGCATGCCGCACGCGATATGCGGCAGTTTTCCCTGAGGACGGTGGCCGAGTACTCGGGTTTCCAGCAGACCGGCCGCTACGAGGAGGTGGAAGCCTTGTGCCAGCGCTTCGAGGAGCACCATCCGAAACAGGTGCGCTGCTTTGAATTTGGCCGCACGCCGGAAGGACGACGCATGCTGGTGCTGGCCGTTTCCAACACGGGAGCGCTGACGCCGGAGGCGGCCAAGCTGCGCAAGTTACCGGTACTGCTGGTACAGGGCGGCATCCATGCAGGCGAAATCGACGGCAAGGATGCCGGTTTCCTGGCCCTGCGCGAAGTCTTGGAAGGCAAGGCGGCCGCCGGCGCGCTGGACAAGCAGGTGCTGCTATTCGTGCCGGTGCTGAATGTCGACGGCCATGAGCGCTTTGCTGCCTGGAACCGCCCGAACCAGCGGGGGCCGCAGGAAATGGGCTGGCGCAGCACGGCGCAGAATTTTAATTTGAACCGTGACTACATGAAGGCCGACTCTCCCGAGATGCAGCACATGCTGGCGCTGGTCAATGCCTGGGATCCTCTGGCTTACGTGGACTTGCACGTGACGGACGGCGCGCAGTTCGAACCCGATATCTCGATCCAGGTCGAACCCGTGCACGCGGGCGATACGGCCTTGCGTGTGGCGGGGACGGCCCTGCGCGACGGCGTGCTTGCCGACCTGGCAAAGCAGGGTTCCGATCCGAAGCCGTTCTACATGTCGTTTGCCGAGGAAGACAATCCCCAGTCGGGTTTTGTCGATTCGACGCCGAATCCGCGCTTTTCGCACGGCTATTTCCTGTTACGTAACCGTTTCGGCGTGCTGGTGGAAACCCACTCGTGGAAGGACTACCCAACCCGTGTGCGCATCACGCGCAACACCATCATTTCCCTGCTGTCGCACATGGCGCAGCACGGTGCCGCATGGCGGCAGACTGCCATGGAAGCGGACATGCGCGCGATGCAGCTGGCCGGCAGCCAGCTTCCCCTCAGCTACAAGACCACGGAGAAAAGCCGCATGATCGCGTTTCGCGGCTATGCCTATACGCGCACGCCGTCCGAGGTCTCGGGCGCGCTGATGACGCGCTATGACGAAAAGACGCCGCAAATCTGGAACGTGCCCTTGCGCGACGAGATCGTGCCCGACCTGCAGGCGGCCGCGCCGAAGGCCGGCTACCTGGTGCCGCGCGCGCAGGCGGCCATGGTGGGTGCCAAACTGCGCCAGCACGGCATCGCCTACCAGGAGATGAGCAGCATCATCGCCAGGCAGAATGTGGAAGTCTTCCGCGCCACACAAGTGAAGTTTGGCGCGCAGTCGTTCGAAGGACGCCAGACGCTGGCGGTACAGGGCGAATGGCAAAAGGAAGAGCGCCTGGTCGATGCGGGCGTGCTGTACGTGCCCGTCAACCAGCCGAAGGCGCGCCTGGTGATGGCGCTGCTCGAACCGCGCGCGCCCGATTCGCTGCTGGCCTGGGGCAGCTTCAACACCGCGTTCGAGCGCAAGGAATACATGGAAGACTATGTGGCCGAGGATGTGGCGCGCGCGCAGATGGCGGCCGACCCGGCGCTGGCGGCACAATTCCGGCAGAAGCTGGCCGACGAGCCCGCGTTTGCAAAGAATCCGCATGCGCGCCTGGAATTTTTCGCCCGCCGCCACGCCTCGTGGGATGAGCGGCTGAACCTGTATCCGGTCATGCGTGTCGACGTGGCGCCCGTCAGTTTCATGGATTGATAAGGCCCGTGATGACGGTGATGCGAAAACGCCAGTCTTCCAATCCTCCGCGTCAGCGACCACCTGTTCCATGCATCGGTTTCCCATGACGGAAAAAAAGCAGAAAAAAATCCTCCTGTTGAGCGTCTCTGCCGGCGCCGGCCACATGCGCGCGGCGCAAGCCATCGAGGCATATGCGGCGCGCGATGACGGCACTGGTCTCGCGGCAAAAGCCCGTCATCTGGATGTGATGGACTTTGTCACGCCCGCATTCCGCAAGCTGTACACGGATTTTTACATCAAGCTGGTCAACAAGGCACCCGCGCTGTGGGGCTATCTCTACCATGCCAGCCATGACGCGCCCAAGGATAGCTCCATGCAGCGCCTGCGCCGTGGCATCGAGCGCCTCAACACGCGCGCCCTGATGGCGCAGATCGCCGCCTTCCAGCCCGACGCCATCATCTGCACGCATTTTCTGCCGGCCGAACTGTTGTCGCGCGCGCTGCGCCAGGAACAGCTGGCCTGCCCCGTCTGGGTACAGGTCACCGACTTCGATTTGCACCGCATGTGGGTGCAAGAACGGATGCAGGGCTATTTTGCCGCCACCGACGAGGTGGCGTTCCGCATGCGGCACGAAGGCATCCCCGCCGACCGCATCCACGTGACGGGCATCCCGATCATGCCCGCGTTCGCGCAAGTGCCCGAGCGCGTGCAGTGCGCGCAGGCATTTGGCCTCGACCCGCAGCGCACGACCATCCTCCTGATGGGCGGCGGGGCCGGCCTGGGCAGCCTGGATACCGTCGCCGCGCGCCTGCTGGCGCTGGACGGCGACTTCCAGCTGATCGTGCGGGCGGGGAAAAATAACGCCGTACTGGCGGCGTTGCGGGACTTGGCCAGCCAGTACCCGGGCCGCTTGCTGGCGCAAGGCTTTACCAGCGACGTCGAGCGCCTGATGGCCTGTGCCGACCTGGTGATCACCAAGCCGGGCGGGCTGACCACCTCGGAATGCCTGGCCCTGGGCTTGCCCATGATCGTCAATGCGCCGATTCCCGGCCAGGAAGAGCGCAACGCCGACTATCTGCTGGAGCAGGGCGTGGCCTTGAAGGCCTTCGATGCCGTGACCCTGGAATATCGCGTGCGCCATTTGCTCGACCATCCGCAGCAGTTGCAATCCATGCGCGCGAAGGCCCTGGCCCTGGGCCGCCCGCGCGCCGCCTGCGACGTGCTGGCGCTGGTACTGAACGACGGGCGCGCTGGCGCCGCTCTTCGATAACAAGGGCATCACGACCGTGATCAGCCTGCGCTCCTTCCAATCTCGACGAGATACGCGCGCGCATCGACTCTCCGCAGCCCTGATCCCCGTGGGCGCGCCACTTCAGGCATGATTGCGATTCCAATCACGTTTTTCCGGAATCCGCATGGAACACCACAGCTTTCTCATCAACATACTGTTTTACCTGGTGGCCGCCATCATCATGGTGCCGCTGGCCAAGCGCCTGGGCATGGGTGCCGTCCTGGGCTACCTGGTGGCCGGCGTCGTTATCGGCCCCTGGGGCCTGGGCCTGATCAAGAATGTGGAGGTGATCCTCAGCTTTTCCGAATTCGGCGTGGTGCTGTTGCTGTTCCTGATCGGGCTGGAGCTCGAACCCAAACGATTGTGGCTGCTGCGCCGGCCGATTTTCGGCTGGGGCGGGGCGCAGGTGGGCGTCGTCAGCGCGGGGCTGTGCGCGGTGGCCATGGCCTGCGGCGTGGACTGGCGCACGGCGCTGGTCGGTGCGCTGGGCCTGTCGCTGTCGTCGACGGCCATCGTGCTGGCCACCCTGGGCGAACGAAAATTGATGAGCACGCCAGCCGGCTCCGCCGGCTTTTCCATCCTGCTGTTCCAGGATATCGCCGCCATTCCCATGATCGCGCTGGTGCCGCTCCTGGGTGGCCTGGTCACGCATAGCGGCGAACCGGGCTGGCTGCGCGTGGCCAAGCTGGCCGCCGTGCTGGCGGCGCTGGTGATCGGCGGGCGCTTCCTCGTCAACCCCATCCTGCGCTTCATCGCCAGGACGGACTTGCGCGAAATCTTCACGGCCTTTGCCCTGCTGCTGGTGATCGCCATCTGCGTGCTGATGGAATCGGTGGGCTTGTCGATGGCGCTGGGCACCTTCATGGCGGGCGTGCTGCTGGCCGATTCCGAATACCGGCATGAACTGATCAGCGACCTGGAACCGTTCAAGGGCTTGCTCCTGGGCCTGTTCTTCATCGCCGTCGGCATGTCCGTCGATTTCGGCGTGCTGCGCGCCCAGCCTTTACTTATTCTGGCCCTGGTCGCGGGGCTGCTGGTGGTCAAGATCGCCTTGCTGTACGTGTTGTCGAAGTTTGTCGACATTCCCCGCGGCCAGCAGCTGTTCTTTGCGCTGCTGCTGTCGCAGGGCGGCGAATTTGCCTTCGTCGTGTTTGCCGCCGCCGAGGCCGCGCATGTCTTTACGCCGCAGACGGCCGCGCTGCTGGTCGTGGTGGTGACCCTGTCGATGGTGGCCACGCCCTTGCTGCTGCTGTTGCACGACAAAATTGTCGCGCCGCGCCTTCAAGGCGAAAGGAAGCGCCGTCCCGACGACCATATCGAGGCGCAGGACAACCCCATCGTCATCGCCGGCTTTGGCCGCTTCGGCCAGATTATCGGCCGCCTGCTGGCGGCGAACAAGATCGGCGTGACGGTGCTCGACCACGACCCGGACCAGATCGAATTGCTGCGCAAGTTCGGCTTTAAAGTGTTTTATGGCGATGCCACGCGTGTGGACCTGCTGGTGGCGGCCGGCATCGAGAAGGCGAAGGCGCTGGTGATCGCCATCGACAATGTTGACGACAGCCTGGCGCTGGTTGACGCCGTGCGCCTGCGCCTGCCCGAACTGACGATTTTGGCGCGCGCGCGCAATGTCACGCACTACTATGAATTGATGAAGCGGGGCGTGACCCTGATCGAGCGCGAGACCTTTGCTGCGGCGCTGCTGCTGGGCGAGCAGACCTTGCAGCAGGTAGGATTCAGCGCGGAGCGGGCGCAGCACGCGGCCGGCATCTTTGGCCGGCATAACCTGAAAACCTTGCTGGAAGTGGCGCCGCACTTCCAGGACCAGCAAAAAGTCATGTCGCTCACGCGCCAGGCGCGCGAGGAACTGGAAGACATGTTCGAGAGCGATGCGGCGGCGTTTGCGGCTGCGGGAGCGGAAAGTCCGGGGTCAGACCCTCAACACCGCTAACGCAGAGGCTTGCGCTAACGTACGTGGGGGTCCGACCCCAGCCTTTGCTTTTGGGGCTACTTCCCCCGCTTCGCTTCAATCGCCTCGATCTGGTCCATGATGCCGTTCATGCGCGCCACCAGCGCCTGGTATGGTTTCGGCGAGGCCAGGTCGACGCCGGCCGCCTTCACCAGATCATATGGATAGGCCGAGCCGCCCGCGCCGAGCATTTTCAGGTAGGCGGTCAGCGCGCCCGGTTCCTTGTCGAGGATGCGCTGCGCGAAATCCTGCGCCGCGGCGATCGAGGTGGCGTACTGGAACACATAGAAGCCGTGATAAAAATGCGGCACATATGCCCATTCCAGCGCGTAGGCGGGATCGATGGTCATGACGCCTTGCGTTTCGCCGTGGTAGCGCTTGAGGATGCCGGCGTAAATGGCCGTGATCTCTTCGCCCGTCAGCGATTCGCCCTTGTCCACTTTGCCGTGGATGGCCGCCTCGAATTCGGCGAACATGGCCTGGCGGAAGAAGGTGCCGCGCAGGTTTTCCAGCGCCGCGCCCAGGTATAGCAGGCGTTCGTCATCGTCCTTGGCCTGCTTCAGGCGCGCGTCGAGCAGCAGCGCCTCGTTGGTGGTCGAGGCGATTTCCGCGACAAAGATGCTGTACGGCGCATAGATCGACGGTTGCGCCTTGTTGGCCAGCACCGAGTGCATGGCATGGCCCCATTCGTGCGTCAGGGTGCTGACGGCTTCGTAGTTGTCCGTGTAGTTGAGCAGCACGAACGGGTGCACGTCGTACGCGTCGCCATTCATGTAGGCGCCCGCCACCTTGCGCGGGCGGGGGTAGACATCCATCCAGCGCGCGTCCACGGCGGCAGTGAGTGCCCTGACATAGTCCGGGCCCAGCGGCGCGACGGACGCCAGCATCATCTGCTTGCCGTCGGCCAGCGGGAAGCTGCGCTCGCTTTTCAGCAGCGGCGCATAGATGTCGTAGTAGGCCAGGTCCTTGACGCCCAGCATGCGCGCGCGCAGCTTGAAGTAGCGGTGCAGGGTGGGCAGGTTGGCGTTGGTTTGCGCGATCAGGGTCTGGTAGACGGCCGGTGGCAGGTGGTCGGCGTCCAGCGCGGCGCTCTGCGAGTCGGCATAACGGCGCACCTTCGCATACGCGGCATCCGTTTTCAGCTGGCCGTACAGGGTTTCGCCGAACGTGCGTTCATACTCTTTCCACTTGCCGAAGAAGGCATCGAACACCAGTTTGCGGTCGGCGCGCTTGTCGTCGCCACGGTATTTGGTATAGGCCGCCTGGTCGAGCCGTACTTGCGTGCCATCCGATAATTTGACTGTCGGCCACGGGATTTCCGCATTGGCCAGGGTACGGTAGACGCTGGCGGCCGAGCTCGTCGCCAGGCCGAATTGCGCTACCAGCTGTTCGCCGGCCGCGTCGAGCGTATGTGGCGCGCTGCGCAGCATGTTGCTCAATTGAAAACGGTACAGCTGCAAACCCTTGTCTTTCGCCAGCATGGCATCGATTTTTTTGGCGCCCAGGGCCAGGATTTCCGGCTGCAAGAAGGTAGAGGCCTGGGTAAATTCATTGCCGAGCAGGGCGGCGCGCTGGTTCAGCTGGTTACCCTTGCTGTCGCCCGTATCCTGGTCGTAGTACTGCGCCGCATAGGTAGTGAGCGTGTTGACGCGCTTGCGCGCATCGGCGTACAGGTCCAGGCAGCTTTTCAGACGGGCCGACGATGCTTTCAACTGCCCCTTGCACGCGCCCAGTTGCTGCAGCTGGGACGACAGCTTTTTCGCGTCCGCGTCGAACGCGGCGTCGTTTTGATACAGCGCCGTCAAATCCCAGCGGTCGGCTTGCCGGTCGGCTGGCATGGGAGCGGGGGCGGCAAAGGCGGTGGAGAGGGCAAAACTGAGGGCCAGCAGGGTCAGTACGGGGCGGTTGAGCGCGGTTGTCGGCATACAGTATCCGTTCATGGTCTGGTTGCAAGGGACGCCAGCACAGGCGTGGCGGCAGACACCGAGCTTAGCGCAGCATGGGGACGAAGGAAAGCACTTCGGGAAGGTAGGGAGGGAGCGGGGAAGGCCAGCTTCCCCGCCTGCTAAGTGATTACTGTTTCTTGCCCAGCAAGTCGAGCAGGATCGACGTTTCCGCCGTGATCGCCGCCTTGATGGTCGGCTGGTACTCGGGCGCCCATTGCGGCGAGTGCGGTCCGGCCAGCGGTTTGCCGCTGGCCTTGGCGGCGGCCAGCTTGCCTGGCTCTACCGCGCCGATATGCAGCAGCACCGCCTTCACGCCGGCCTGGCCGTAGTTGGCGAAGTCTTCCGACGTCATCTTGGCGGGCATTTCCGTTACGTTGGCCGCGCCCAGCGATTTTTGCAAGGTCGACACCATGCGCAGGGTCAGGTCCGGGTCGTTGTAGACGGCGTCGGTACCGGGACGAATTTCCACCAGCGGCTCTTTCGGCGCGCCGGCGGCAAACGCTTCGCCCTTGACTTCACGCGCGATGCTGGCCAGCACGCGCTTGCGCACGGCATCCTTGAAGGTGCGCACCGTCAGCTGCATGGTCACCTGGTCGGGCACGATGTTGGCCTGGGTACCGCCATGGATGCTGCCCACCGTGATGACGACGGGGTCCATCGGATTGTTTTCGCGCGAGACCAGGGTTTGCAGTGCCAGCACGATGCGCGCGGCCATCACGACCGGGTCGCGCGTGTCGTGCGGTGCTGCGCCGTGGCCACCCTGGCCATACACGGTAATGCTGATGGTGTCGGCGGCGGCGCGGAAGTAGCCGGCGTGGTAGCCCACGGTGCCCGATGGCAGTGTCGCTTCATCGTGGAAGGACAGCGCGTAGTCCGGCTTCGGGAAGCGCGTAAACAAGCCGTCCTTCAGCATGGCGGCCGCGCCCAGCAGCGGTTCCTCGGCCGGCTGGCCCACCAGCATCAGCGTGCCGCTCCAGTGCTGGCGGTTGTCGGCCATCAGCTTGGCACTGCCATACCAGGCCGACATGTGCACGTCGTGGCCGCAGGCATGCATCACGGGAACGCTTTCGCCGGCCGCATTTTTCGTTACCGCACTGCTGGCAAACGGCAGGCCGGTTTTTTCCAGCACGGGCAGGGCGTCGATTTCCGTGCGCAGCATGACGACGGGGCCGGGGCCGTTGCGCAGGATGGCGACGACGCCGGTGCCGCCGACGCCGGTGCTCACGTCAAAACCGAGGGCCTTGACTTTTTCGGCCAGTTTTTTTGCCGTCTCGACTTCTTGGAACGCCAGTTCCGGGTGGCGGTGCAGGTCCAGGTACAGGCTTTCCACGGCGGGATAGTTGGCATTCAGTTGCGCGGCGATGGCCGGTGGCAGGGCCGCGCCGTGGGCGAGGCCGGCACAGGCAAGGGCTGCGGCGCAGGTGATTTGTTTCAGGGGCAATGCGGGAAATTTCATAGATTTCTTTGAGAAACAGGCGTGCGGAAATGCGCGGCGCGTCTGTAGTTGCTGAGGAGACTTTTAAATTAACAGAAACATTTCTCAAAATCAATAAACCAGCTGCATATATTTCAATAATGTATAATCTGCAATATAAATAATTCCTTATGGAATTAAAAGTATCTTCAACGCATGATTTTAGAGAAAAGACACCATGGGCTTTATCGCAAATATCAAGATCGGCAAGCGCCTGAGTATCGGCTTTGTCCTGATCCTGGCAATGACCGTTCTGATTGCTACAGTGGGCGTGTGGCGCCTGAATGAGGTGGCGACGTCCACGCGCGCCATGATGGCCGAACCGCTGACCAAGGAACGCCTGATTACTGACTGGTATGGCTTGAACTTTGCCTCGATCCGCCGCACGGCCGCTATCGTCAAGAGCAGCGACCCGGCGCTGGGACCGTATTTCAAGGAAGACTCGGCCGCCTCGGTGAAGAAGGCGGCCGAATTGCTCAAGCAGATCGAGCCGCTGGTCTCGGGCGAGAAGGAAAAAGCCCTGTTCGCCAAGATCCTCGAGCAGCGCAAGGTGTACAGCGCTTCGCGCGATGGTGCCGTCAAGGCCAAGGCCGATGGCGACGTGGAAGGCGCGGCGAAAATCCTCGACACCGCGTTTACGCCGGCCGCCCAGGTTTACCAGGATTTGCTGCAGGAACTGGTGACCTTGCAGCGCGAAAGCATCGATGCGACGGCCAAGCAGATCGACGCCTCCGCCGTGCATGACACCACCGTCATCAGCCTGCTGACCCTGTTCGCCGTGGCCTTCGGCGTGCTGTGCTCGTGGCTGCTGACGACGGGCATCACGCGTCCGCTGCGCCAGGCGCTGGCGCTGGCTGAAACGGTGGCCGCCGGCGACCTGACGCAGACCGTCGCCACGACGGCGAAGGATGAAATGGGGGCGCTGCTCACGGCCCTGGGTAATATGAACAACAACCTGGTCAGCATCGTCAGCCAGGTGCGCAGCGGCACGGACAGCATCGCCACGGCATCATCGGAAATCGCCGCCGGCAACCTGGACCTGTCATCGCGCACGGAACAGCAGGCCGGTTCGCTGGAAGAAACGGCCTCGTCGATGGAAGAACTGACCAGTACCGTCAAGCAGAATGCCGACAATGCGCGCCAGGCCAACCAGCTGGCAATCACGGCGGCCGGCATCGCCAGCCGCGGCGGCTCGGTGGTGGCCGAAGTGGTGGCGACCATGGGCTCGATCAACGAATCGTCGCGCAAGATCGTCGACATTATCAGCGTGATCGACGGCATCGCCTTCCAGACGAATATCCTGGCGCTCAATGCGGCCGTGGAAGCGGCGCGGGCCGGCGAGCAAGGGCGCGGTTTTGCCGTGGTGGCCGGCGAGGTGCGCAACCTGGCGCAGCGTTCGGCAGCGGCGGCCAAGGAAATCAAGGGCTTGATCGACGATTCGGTCAGCAAGGTGGGCGTGGGCGCCAAGCTGGTCGACCAGGCTGGCGCGACCATGGATGAAGTGGTCTCCAGCGTCAAGCGCGTGACCGATATCATCGGCGAGATTTCCAGTGCCAGCCAGGAGCAGACGCATGGCATCGAACAAGTCAATCAGGCCATCACGCAGATGGACCAGGTGACGCAGCAAAATGCGGCGCTGGTGGAAGAGGCGGCGGCCGCCGCCGGTTCTCTGCAAGAGCAGGCGCACGGCCTGGCGCAAGTGGTCAGCGTATTCAAGTTGCGTGAACAGCCAGGTTTGCTGCGCCGCGCGGCGCCACAGCCGGCAGTCGCGCGCCCTGCGCCAGTGCCGCGTGTTGCCGCGCGCAGCATTGCCGTCAAGGCGAAGCCGCCGGCTCCCGCGAAGGCGCTGGCCGGTGACGACTGGGAAGAGTTTTAAATCAAGACAGACGGCGGCGCCATCGCCATGATGGCGCCGTGCGTCGGGGTCAGCCTTGCTGGAGCGGAATGGTGCCGAACGTCGTCGGCGTCGAGCATGGCTCTTCGTCAAAGGCGATGTCGCCCATGGGGTTGGCCATACCGTCCGCCTTCAAATCCTTGAAGCCGAACAGCTTCGGGTCCATCAGGTGCGACGGCGCCACGTTCGACAGGGCCGAGAAGATGCTTTCCACGCGGCCGGGGAATTTCTTGTCCCATTCGCGCATCAGGCCCTTGATCTGCTTGCGCTGCAGGTTTTCCTGCGAGCCGCACAGGTCGCATGGAATGATGGGGAAGCCCTTGACTTCCGCATAGCGCTGCGTGTCTTCTTCTTTGACGTAGGCCATCGGACGGATGACGATGTGCTTGCCGTCGTCCGATTGCAGCTTGGCCGGCATGCCTTTCAGTTTTCCACCGAAGAACATATTCAGGAAGAACGTTTCCAGTATGTCGTCGCGATGGTGGCCCAGGGCGATCTTGTTGGCGCCCAGCTCGTCGGCCACGCGGTACAGGATGCCGCGGCGCAGGCGCGAGCACAGCGAGCAAGTCGTCTTGCCTTCCGGGATCAGGCGCTTGACGATGCTGTAGGTATCCTGGTTTTCGATGTGGAAGGCGACGCCCAGTTCCGTCAGGTAGGCGGGCAGGATTTCCGGCGGGAAGTTCGGCTGTTTCTGGTCCAGGTTGACGGCAACGATGTCGAAGTGAATCGGTGCGCGTTCGCGCAAGGTCATCAGGATGTCCAGCAACGCGTAGCTATCCTTGCCGCCGGACAGGCATACCATCACCTTGTCGCCGTCTTCGATCATATTGAAATCGCCGATGGCTTGCCCCACCAGGCGGCACAAGCGCTTGTGCAGCTTGTTGTTTTCCAGGGCGATCTTTTCCGCCTTCTTGCGCGCCAGTTTCTGCGCTTCCACGTTGGCCGGGAATTCCACGGCCGTTGTCGTCGTTTCCATCACTGCGGCATTGCTCATGTTGCTCATACTTCATCCTTGATCTTGAATACTTCCACGCCCACGCCTTCGCAGTCGGGATACACGTCCGGTTTCATGCTCGACACGCGCGCGGCGCGCACGCGCGGGTGCGCCAGCATGGCGGCGAGCACGTCGTCGACCAGGCTTTCCTGCAGCTGCACATGGCCTTGCGCCATGCGTTTGGCGATGGTTTCGCGCATGAAGTCGTAGTCGACCACTTCGTCCAGCTGGTCATCCTTCGGCGTCGACAGGGCCAGGGGAATGTACAGGTCGACGTTGATGAGGACGCGCTGCTCGCCCTTTTTCTCGAAGTCGTAGACGCCGATATTGATGAGGATTTCATAATTGCGCAGGAACAGGCGGCGGCAATCGGCCAGGCGAGGATGGTACAGGGCGGACGACATAGTTTTACCTTTTAGGGGATGCTGGAATGCTGGTTGTTTGGCAGGACTGCTGATTATTTGGTCAAAAACATGACGTCACGCGGCAAACCGATCAAATGCTGGCCGCCATCGACCAGCAGGGTCGTGCCCGTCAGCGCGCGCGCGCCGGCCACGTAACAGACGCAGTCGGCCACATCCTCGGGCGTGCTGGAGCGGCCCAGCGGCGTGTTTTCATGCGCCTTGGCAAAGTTCGCTTCCGTCTGCTCGCCGGAGACCATGGTGATGCCGGGGGCAATGCCCACCACGCGCACTTTCGGCGCCAGCGCCTGGGCCAGCATGGTGGTCGCCGACAGCAGCGCCGCCTTGGACAGGGTGTACGACAAAAAATCAGGATTGAGATTGTACAGTTTTTGGTCCAGCAAGTTGATGACCACGGCTTGTCCGCCTGTCGGGGTGGCCTGGTACAAGGCTTGCGCCAGCAGGATGGGGGCGGCCAGGTTGGCGTGCATGTGGGCGTCGAGCGCGGTGACGGAAAAATCGCCCGCATTGTCGTATTCAAACAACGATGCGTTGTTGATTACGCAAGTGATCGGGCCCAGCGCTGCCTGCGCCTGCGGCAACAGCTGGCGCACGGCCTCTTCCTGCGCCAGGTCGCAGGGGAACGCTTGCGCGCGGCGTCCCAAGGCGGTGATTTCCGCTACCAGGCTGAGCGCTTCGTCATGCGATGCGCGGTAATGCACGGCGATATCCCAGCCGTCGCGCGCCAGGCCCAGCGCGATGGCGCGGCCGATGCGGCGCGCGGCGCCAGTGACGAGGGCGACGCGGGGTGTGCTGTGTGGCAGTGTCGATGCTGGAGTCATGTCTCTATTTACTGTGCTTGTGTGTGAAGTGCGCATGGCCGCCTCGGCCGGTACTGGCGCCGTGGCCCGCCGATTCGCTACAATGCGGGAATGTCTCTTCCCGCACCCGATAGCGACGCGCTGGCCGCGTCCCATGCCTTGCAGCACCAGATTGCCGCCGAAATCGCGCGCAATGACGGCGCCATTCCCTTTGTCCGCTTCATGGAGCTGGCGCTGTATGCGCCTGACCTCGGCTATTACAGCGGCGGCGCCGCCAAGCTGGGTAAAGATGGCGATTTTACAACCGCGCCGGAGATTTCTCCCCTGTTCGGCGCCACGCTGGCCCATGTGGCAGCCGCTATTATGGCGCAAACGGCTCCGCGCATCCTCGAATTCGGCGCCGGCACGGGCAAGCTGGCCTTCGATATCCTGACAGAAGCGGCCAGCGCCGGTATCCCTATAGAACAGTATGCGATCGTCGAATTGTCCGGCGAATTGCGCGCGCGCCAGGAACTGGCGCTGGCAGCCTTTCCGCAAGTGGTGTGGCTCGACGGCTTTCCCGACAGTTTCGAGGGCGCTGTGTTCGGCAATGAAGTGCTGGACGCCATGCCCGTCAACCTGATCAGCAAGACGCCCGCCGGCTGGTGTGAACTCGATGTCAGCATTGCCGATGGCCAGTTCGTCTTTGTCGAACGCCCGGCCGGTGCCGACGTCGCCGCGCAGATCGCCGCCCAGGTGCCGGACGCCGATGCCTTGCCGGTCGGCTATGTCAGCGAGATCCACGGGGTCGCCTGCGGCTTCATGCGCTCGCTGGCGCGCATGCTGACCAATGGCAAGGGTGGGGCGGCCGTGCTGTTCGACTATGGCTTCCCCGCGCATGAGTATTACCTGGACCTGCGCGCCACGGGCACCCTGATGTGCCATTACCGGCATCATGCCCATGCGGAGCCGTTTTATTTGCCCGGCTTGCAGGACATCACGGCGCACGTCGATTTTACGGCCATGGCGGTGGCGGCGCAGGATGCGGGCCTCGATGTGCTCGCGTACATGAATCAGGCTTCCTTCTTGCTGGGCGCAGGTATCGGCGACTTGCTGCTGCGCACCGATCCGGAGCAGGTCAAGACCTACCTGCCGCAGGCCAGCGCCGTGCAAAAGCTGGTATCGCCGGCCGAGATGGGGGAATTGTTCAAGGTGCTGGCGGTGGGGCACCGCGTGGAGTTGCCGGAAGCCCTGTTGTCCGCTGACCGCAGTCATCGCTTATAAGCGCTGCAATATCAAGGCAGGGCAGTCTTGCCCTGCAATTTCCTGTCCGCCGGTGGTTATTATCTTGTCATATCGTATATGATGACCGACACAGCACGGTTCCATCCTGCAAGAACCCGTCGCCGCGCACCGATTTCAAGATAGAACGATGGGAAAGATACATACACACTATGACAACCTGAAGGTGGCGCGCCTGGCGCCGCAGGAAGTCATACGTGCCGCGTACAAAGCCCTCAGCCAGAAATACCACCCTGACAAGAATCCCGGCGACGAAAAGGCCGCCCGCATCATGGCGATCCTCAACAGCGCCTATGGCACCTTGTCCGATCCGCAACGCCGCAGGGAACACGACGAGTGGATCGCTGCCGAGGAGTGGGAAATCGAATGGCTGGAAAGCACCCACCACGAAGAAGGCAAAAGCCGCGATGGCCGCGCGAAAGGCCATGCCCAGTCGCATGAGCATGCTTGGGCGCAGGATGTGCCACCACCAAAGGGCAAACCGCGACGCGGCCTGCAGCCCATCTGGCGCAACTGGCGCTGGTGGCTGAGCCTGCTTGTCTGCCTGTTGCTGGGCTGGCTGGGCGCCTTGCTGATGCTCGATACCTCCCAGCCCATGCCGACCGCGCTGGCGTCGGCCTGGAGCGGGCTGGCCCGCGATGGCGCCAAGCCCCATGCGCCGACCGCCACGCCAGCGGCATCGAAAGCTGAGGCCGTGGCAGTCGACAGCTGGGCGGTGGGCAAGCCGTATGCACCGGAACCCCGGGAAACGCCGATGCCCGAGATCCGCGTGCTGGCTGTTTCCCAGCTGAGCCTGAAAGCCATCCAGCCCGCCTGCGATGGCGTAGCTAAGGCAGAGTCCGCATCGCTGGTGGCGCCCAATGGCGAACCCTGGCCAGTGCATTCCGGCTATGTCGATGGATTTCCGATCGGGAACAAGGGCGATGAGCTGGCCGTCAGCATCGACAACAGCAACAATACCGCGCCCGTGTTCGTCAAACTGTATGACACGGAGCGGCGCTCGAACGTGCGCTACCTGTACATCCTCGCCAACGACAAGCTGCTGGTGGAACAGCTCAGCGCAGGCAGGTATGAAGTGCGCTACCAGGCAGTCGGGCCGGGCCAGGACAATTGTGGCGGCACCACGCGCGGCGGTGCATCGGCTCCCGCGCCGGCCGTTGGCGAAGATGGTGCGAAGAATCCTGTTGTAAGCAGCATCTAATCTGATTATGCTTGATATGCATCAACGCAGCGTCCACATCGAACTTATCCATTAGGAGTATTCATGACCGACCTCAAAGCCGATGCAGACGATGACTGGCTGCTCGACGAGGATGAGCCGGTGGCCAGTCCTGCCGGGCTGGCCGCGCCCGACCAGCGCCTGTGGCGCGTCCTGATCGTCGATGATGACGTCGATGTGCATGCGGTAACGCGGCTGGCGCTGCGCAATGTCAGCTTCAAGGGCCGCGAACTGGAACTGTTTTCCGCCTATAGTGGCCGCGAAGCGTTTGAGATCTTGCGCGATACGCCCGATATTGCGCTGGTGCTGCTCGATGTGGTGATGGAAACGGATGATGCGGGTCTGATCCTCGCCAAGCGCATTCGCGCCGACCTGAACAACTCCATCGTGCGCGTCGTGCTGCGCACGGGCCAGCCGGGCCAGGCGCCCGAGCAGCGCGTCATCATCGAATACGACATCAACGATTACAAGGCCAAGACGGAACTGACGACGCAGAAGCTGTTTACCACCGTCATCTCGGCTCTGCGTGCCTACGAGAGCCTGATGATGCTCGAGCGCAGCCGCATCGGCCTGGGCAAGATCCTCGCCGGCGCCACCAATCTGTACCAGATCCATTCTCTGCGCGAATTCGCTTCCGGTGTGCTCAACCAGGTGAGCGCCATCCTCGATGTGGGTGCCGACGGAGTGCTGTGCCTGATGCAGGGCGGCGCCGGAGGGCCAGAGGTGGTCGCCGCCACGGGCACCTATGCCACGCTGGCCGAGTCGGAAGCCCTGCCGGCCGACCATGCGCTCGCCCCCACCATCGCCAAGGCGTTTGCGGAAAAGCGCAGCCAGTTCGAGCATCCGGCCAATGTGCTGTTTATCCACACGGAAGGCAACCGCGAGCTGGCCATCTCCGTCACGCCGCCCTGGCCGCTGGCGCAGATCCAGCGCGACCTGCTGGAAGTATTTTGCCAGCGCATCGCCGCCGCCTTCGACAACCTGTATATGTTTGGCCAGCTGCGCAAGGCGCAGGAAGCAACTGTGGTGGCGCTGGCCGACCTGGCCGAGTTCCGCGACAGCGACACGGGCGGCCATGTGCGGCGGGTACAGCAATTGTCTGATGCCATCGCCCGGCGCATGCAGCAGCGCGGCGTATATGCCGACGAGTTGACGCCGCAGCTGCTCGACATGATCGGCCTGGCCAGCATCTTGCACGACGTGGGCAAGGTGGCCACGCCGGACGCCGTGCTGCTGAAACCAGGCAAGCATACGGATGAGGAGCGGGCGCAGATGCAGCTGCATGCCAGCGTCGGGCGCACCATCCTCGAGCGGGCCGCCAATATGGTCGACGGCGTCAGCTACCTCACGTATGGCGCGCAGATCGCCGGCGGCCACCACGAGCATTTCGATGGCGCCGGCTATCCGGACGGCCTGAAGGGGCGCACTATTCCCATAGCCGCGCGCATCGTTGCCGTGGTCGACGTCTTCGATGCCCTGTTGCACGAGCGGCCCTACAAGGAGCCATGGCCGTATCCGCAGGTGCGCGAATACATCGAACAGCGCAGCGGCAGCCAGTTCGATCCGGAAGTGGTGACGGCACTGCTGGACCTGATCGACCATGAGCCGGAACTGTGGCATCCGGAGAGCGCCGCCGCTTGAGTTGCAGCTTCCTGCCCAGCTTCGTTGGCGTTTTTCGGCGCCACACCATTCCCTTGCGCGCGGCGCCGTCATATACTCGGCTGCCTCATGCTGGCCGGCGCCACGCACCAGTGTGGCGCGCCGCGGAGTTTTCGGACATTACGACATGAAAGAACTCAAGGGTCTCAGCGCACTGATCATCGAGCCGCATCCGGGCATGCGTGCCAGCCTGCACAATATGCTCAATCTGTGTGGCTTGGCAAAGATCGATGACGCGGCCAGTTCGGGCCAGGCGATCCGCATGCTGGGCAGCAAATCGTATGATTTGATCCTGTGCGAATATGATCTCGACGGAGGACAGGATGGCCAGCAGATGCTGGAAGACTTGCGCCACCACAAATTGATGCACGCGTCCACCATGTTTTTCATGGTCACGGGCGAGGGCAGCTTCGCCAAGGTGGTCAGCGCCGTCGAGCTGTTGCCCACCGATTACATTCTCAAGCCATTCACCGCTGACAACATGCTCGAGCGCATCGGCCGCGCGCTGGACAAGCGCAACGCCTTCGTGCCCGTCTATGAACTGATCGACGTGGGCAATGAGCGTGCGGCGATTGCCGCCTGCGCCGAGGGCGCCAGCCTGTATCCCCGTTACGCTACCGATTTCCTGCGCCTGCGCGCGGAACTGCATTTGTTGCTGGGCGAAGCGGCCGACGCGGAACCGATCTACGCAGCCCTGTACGGCGCCAAGGCTATCGGCTGGGCGCGCCTGGGACAGGCGAAGACGCAATTCCTGCTGGGCGAGTACGAAGCGGCGCAGGGCACGCTGGAAGGATTGCTGGAAAATAACAAGCGCTTTCTCGATGCGTATGACTGGCTGGCGCGCACGCACTTGGCGCAAGGCAAGCCGGAACTGGCGCAGGCGGCCCTGAGCGAAGCGGTGGCCCTGTCGCCGCATGCCGTGCGCCGCTTGCGCCGGCTGGGCGAGGCGGCCCTCGCGGCCGACGATATAGAGATGGCGGAAAAAGCCCTGAAGCTGGTGGTCAGCAAGGCCAAGTATTCGGAGTTCCGCGACCCGGAAGACCATGTGCGCCTGGTGCAGACCCTGGTGCGCAAGGGCGACCCCTTGCAGGTGGGCGCCGTGATCCGCGACCTCGACAAGTCGATGGGCGGACAAAAGAATGCGCAATTGTGCAGCGCCCTGTGCAGCGCCATGCTGCATGCGCATACGGGCAACGAGGAGCGCCTGCAGCAATCGCTCGACGCCGCCCTGGCCGCCAACCGCCATAGCGTGGGCAGCTCGAATACGCTGAAAACGGAACTGGCGCGCCACTGCCTGGCGCACGGGCGCGAAGACGGCGCGGCCGAGGTGATGCGTGAAGTCATGCGCAATGCGCCCGACAGCGCGGCCATGACGCGCGCCATGGCCGTGTTCGAACAGGCGGGGCGCGAAGAGTTGGCCAAGGCACTGGCGCGGCAAAGCCGCCAGGAAGTGGCCGATATGGTGGCGGCGGGCGCCGCCAAGGCGGGAGAAGGCGATTTCCGTGGTGCCGTCGAACTGATGGGCGAAGCCGTCACGCGCCTGCCCGACAATCCGCAAGTGGTGTTCAATGCGGCCGTGGCGGTACTGAAATGCCTGGAGCACGAAGGTTGGGATGAGCGCATGGGGCAGCAGGCGCTGACTTTTATTGCCGGTGTGCGCCGCCTGGACCCGCGCAACCCCAAATTACCGGTGCTGTCGGGCCTGCATCAGCAGTTGTTGCGTAAATATAAGCCCCTTGGCAACTCCTGGATGCATCCGCCTGACGCCCGGTAAACAGGAAAAATGCGGGGTGAGTGACGGAAAAATGCGGCTTGCAGCCAGGGGGGATAAAAAAATGCGAAAAAAAGTCGACTTTTTCGCGCCAACCCTTGCACATTCTCAAATCGGGAGCTTATAATCACGCCCCGAAGCAGCCAACTTCTTCTTTATACGCAAATGCAGCAGTCAGGCATCAGTAAATAAGGTTGACAGTTGTGAGTAGATGCTTCATACTCTGCGGTTCCCGCGGAGGGGTGGCCGAGTGGTTAAAGGCGACAGACTGTAAATCTGTTCTCTATGAGTACGCTGGTTCGAATCCAGCCCCCTCCACCAAGTTTTTGCAAGGAAAACTGGGTAGTAGCAAGTAAGTGAAGATAAGTGAACGATACCTCGCGGGTGTAGCTCAATGGTAGAGCAGAAGCCTTCCAAGCTTACGACGAGGGTTCGATTCCCTTCACCCGCTCCAGTTTCCGTTCAGATGCTTGATGCATCGCATGCAACAAATTACAGCCCTTGTAGCTCAGTGGTAGAGCACTCCCTTGGTAAGGGAGAGGCCACGTGTTCGATCCACGTCAAGGGCACCAGAATTCGCAGCAGGCAGCACAGAAGCAATTCAAACCAGACCGTCGGGCGTGTGCCTGAGCAATCTAATCAAATCATTAGGAGTTCAAAATGGCAAAAGGTAAATTCGAACGGACCAAGCCGCACGTCAACGTCGGCACCATCGGCCACGTCGACCACGGTAAAACCACGCTGACCGCTGCAATCGCAACGGTTCTGTCGAAGAAATTCGGCGGCGAAGCTAAAGCATACGACCAGATCGATGCGGCTCCAGAAGAAAAAGCGCGCGGTATCACGATTAACACCGCCCACGTTGAGTACGAAACGGCGACGCGTCACTACGCGCACGTTGACTGCCCAGGCCACGCCGATTACATCAAAAACATGATTACCGGTGCTGCGCAGATGGACGGCGCGATCCTGGTATGCTCGGCAGCTGACGGCCCAATGCCACAGACCCGCGAGCACATCCTGCTGGCCCGCCAAGTTGGCGTTCCATACATCATCGTGTTCCTGAACAAGTGCGACCTGGTCGACGACGCAGAGCTGCTGGAACTGGTTGAAATGGAAGTGCGCGAGCTGTTGTCGAAGTACGAATTCCCAGGCGACGACCTGCCTATCATCAAAGGTTCGGCACGTATGGCGCTGGAAGGCAAAGAAGGCGAAATGGGCGTTGACGCAGTATTGCGTCTGGCCGATGCGCTGGATGCTTACATCCCAACGCCAGAGCGCGCTGTTGATGGTGCATTCCTGATGCCAGTGGAAGACGTGTTCTCGATCTCGGGTCGCGGTACCGTTGTGACCGGTCGTATCGAGCGCGGCATTGTTAAAGTCGGCGAAGAGATCGAAATCGTTGGTATCACCGATACCGTCAAAACGACTTGCACCGGCGTGGAAATGTTCCGCAAGCTGCTGGACCAAGGTCAAGCAGGCGACAACGTTGGTCTGCTGCTGCGCGGCACCAAGCGTGAAGACGTGCAACGTGGTCAAGTTCTGGCAAAGCCAGGCTCGATCAAGCCGCATGCTCACTTCACCGGCGAGATCTATGTTCTGTCGAAAGACGAAGGCGGCCGTCATACGCCATTCTTCAACAACTACCGTCCACAGTTCTACTTCCGCACGACGGACGTGACTGGTTCGATCGAGTTGCCAGCAGACAAAGAAATGGTTATGCCAGGCGATAACGTGTCGATCACCGTCAAGCTGATCAACCCGATCGCGATGGAAGAAGGTCTGCGCTTCGCTATCCGTGAAGGCGGTCGTACCGTCGGCGCCGGCGTGGTTGCAAAAATCCTCGCATAAGGAAATGTTATGCTTCCACCCGGGGCGTCCTGGGTGGTAGAATAGCACTCCTCGAAAGTTTTACGTAGGGACGTAGCTCAATTGGCAGAGCGTCGGTCTCCAAAACCGAAGGTTGGGGGTTCGATGCCCTCCGTCCCTGCCACCGTCAAGGTGCAGGGCACCGAAAGTAGAAAAATGTCAAATCAATCCGTGCAAACCGTTAGCACGTCGAGTGACAAGATAAAAGTCGCGCTGGCAATAGTGGCTGCGATTGCAGGAGTAGTCGGGTTTTATTACCTGGCAGGCCAACCAGCTCTGGTGCGTGCAAGCGCGCTTGTGGCTGGTTTGGTTATTGCTGTTGCACTCTTGTATATCTCGACGACCGGCCGTGAATTTCTCAATTTCGCCAAAGAAGCTGTGCGCGAAACCAAGAAAGTCGTTTGGCCTACCCGCAAAGAAGCCACGCAGATTACTGCGATCGTGTTTGCCTTTGTGCTGGTCATGGCGATTTTCCTGTGGGGCACGGATAAATTGCTCGAGTTTTTGTTGTATGACGTAATTCTGGGTTGGAAAAAATAATGAGCGAAAATGTGCATGATGAAGCGGCGGACGAGTCCGTTCCGGGCGACGCTCCGGTAGCGGATACTGGTGCAGCGCTGAGCGTGCCAGTGAGCAGCAAGCGCTGGTATGTCGTGCATGCTTATTCCGGCATGGAAAAAAGCGTCATGCGCGCACTGACCGAGCGCATCGAGCGCGCGGGCATGCAAGACCAGTTCGGCCAGATCCTGGTGCCGATCGAAGAAGTAGTCGAAGTCAAGAATGGTGTGAAGTCCGTCACCGAACGTCGTTTCTATCCTGGCTATGTGCTGGTTGAAATGGAAATGACGGACGAGAGTTGGCACTTGGTCAAGAACACCAGCAAGGTTACCGGCTTTATCGGTGGCAAGTCGAACAAGCCGACGCCGATCTCCGCGCGCGAAATCGACGGCATCATGAAGCAGATGCAAGAAGGTGTTGAAAAGCCCCGTCCAAAAACCTTGTACGAGGTGGGCGAGCAGGTACGCATCAAGGATGGTCCGTTCACCGATTTCAACGGCAATGTCGAAGAAGTCAATTACGAGAAATCCAAAGTGCGCGTCTCGGTCACCATCTTCGGCCGCGCTACTCCGGTGGAGCTCGAATTCGGCCAGGTCGAAAAAGTTTAAGTTGTATCAGCGCCACCAGGAGCGTCGCGGCAGTCTCAGCGAAATCCGGTCAGAGGAGCCCCGCCAGGGTAGGATCGGCGGGGCGCTACTACTCAATCCAAGATAGGAGCCATCATGGCAAAGAAAATCATTGGTTTTATCAAGCTGCAAGTGCCAGCTGGTAAAGCAAACCCATCCCCACCAATCGGTCCAGCTCTGGGTCAACGTGGTCTGAACATCATGGAATTCTGCAAGGCCTTCAATGCACAGACCCAAGGTCTGGAGCCAGGCATGCCGATTCCAGTCGTGATCACCGCGTTTGCGGACAAGTCCTTCACGTTCGTGATGAAGACGCCTCCAGCAACCTACCTGATCAAAAAAGCTGCTGCGATCACCAAAGGTTCGCCGAAGCCACATACCGACAAAGTCGGTACGCTGACCCGCGCACAAGCTGAAGAAATCGCTAAATTGAAAACCCCTGATCTGACCGCTGCCGACATGGATGCTGCTGTACGCACCATCGCTGGTTCCGCTCGTTCGATTGGTATCACGGTGGAAGGTGTTGTATAATGGCTAAGTTATCCAAACGTATCAAGGCTTTGAAAGCCAAAGTCGACCGTACCAAAGTGTACGCTTTCGACAACGCTGTCGCTCTGATCAAAGAGTGCGCAACGGCCAAGTTCAATGAATCGATCGACGTATCGGTACAACTGGGTGTTGATCCTAAGAAATCCGACCAAGTGGTGCGCGGCTCCGTCGTGCTGCCAGCTGGTACCGGCAAAACCGTACGCGTTGCAGTATTCGCGTCGGGCGAAAAAGCAGAAGCTGCTAAAGCAGCTGGCGCCGACATCGTTGGTATGGAAGACCTGGCTGAGCGTATCAAAGCCGGCGACATGCCTTTCGATATCGTTATCGCTTCGCCAGATACCATGCGTATCGTTGGTACCCTGGGTCAGATCCTGGGCCCACGCGGCATGATGCCTAACCCGAAAGTTGGCACTGTTACTCCTGACGTCGCTACCGCCGTGAAAAACGCGAAAGCCGGTCAAGTTCAGTACCGTACCGACAAATCCGGTATCATCCACGCTACCATCGGCCGTAAATCGTTCGCTGACGCAGATCTGAAATCGAATCTGGTCGCACTGATCGACGCACTGAACAAAGCCAAGCCAGCATCGAGCAAAGGCGTGTACCTGCGCAAAGTTTCGCTGTCGTCGACCATGGGCGCTGGCGTCCGTGTTGACCAGGCTAGCCTGGCAGCTTAAGTAAAGAATCAAGTCCTGTGGCGCCTCCGGGCGCTGCGGGCGCATCTTTGGGCTGTCTGCCCGGTGTTCGCACCAGGCAGGCAGACAATCAAAGACCGTTGGGCCGACTGCGATCGCACATGCAGAAGGTTAATAGGCTTGCCGGCAACGGCAAGTGCCCAACGCAGATGGTGTACCCGAACAAGTTTTGTAGTCCTCATGCTGCGTGAATCCATCCGCTCAGTTTAGTACTTCTTGACTTCGGACGCCGTGTTCGAACCGATGCAAGGCGCTCAACCACTCGGTTGTGATTGCCGAACATCATTTAAGGAGGTTGACCGTGAGTCTCAATCTGAATGACAAAAAGGCCGTCGTCGCCGAAGTTTCCGCACAAGTAGCAAATGCGCAAACGATCGTCGTGGCCGAATATCGTGGCATCCAGGTTGGTCACTTGACGCAACTGCGTGCTAAAGCGCGTGCCCAAGGCGTGTACCTGCGTGTGTTGAAAAACACTCTGGCTCGTCGCTCCGTTGAAGGTACCGCATTCGCCAGCCTGGCAGATGCCATGACCGGCCCGTTGATCTACTCGATCTCGGCCGATGCCGTTGCAGCAGCTAAAGTCATCGCTGACTTCGCTAAAACCAACGACAAACTGGTCATCAAAGCAGGTAACTACGCAGGCAAGCCGCTGGATACAGCTGCTGTCACCGCGTTGGCGAGCATTCCTAGCCGTGAAGTCCTCATTTCGCAGTTGTTGGGCGTTATGCTGGCTCCGGTTTCGGGCTTTGCACGTGGTCTGGCTGCCCTGGCAGCGAAAAAAGGCGAAGGCGCCGAAGCTCCTGCAGAAGCAGCAGCAGAAGAAGCCCCAGCAGCCGCTTAATTGCGCGCGCTTTTTTCTCTCAGTACCAATCTGATGTAACTAACGTAATAAATTTAGGAGTTTCAAAATGGCAATTAGCAAAGACGATATCCTGGAAGCAGTTAGCGCCATGTCCGTAATGGACCTGAACGACCTGGTTAAAGCATTCGAAGAAAAATTCGGCGTGTCCGCAGCAGCTATGGCTTCGGCCGGTCCTGCAGCAGGCCCAGCAGCAGCTGCTGAAGAGCAAACCGAATTCAACGTCATCCTGGACAGCTTCGGCGCAAACAAAGTTGGCGTCATTAAAGCAGTTCGCGAAATCACCGGTCTGGGCTTGAAAGAAGCTAAAGACCTGGTCGATGGCGCACCAAAAACTGTGAAAGAAGCAGTGTCGAAAGCTGACGCTGAAGCAGCACAGAAGAAACTGGTAGAAGCCGGCGCAACCGCTTCGATCAAGTAATATCTGTACCGGCGGCAGTTAGCGCCCGAGTCAAAGTCTGAGGTTTCCCCTCGCAAGGGGGGAAATCCGACTTTGGCTCCTTTGTCGTCTGCATCGTATTTGTCATGTAGTTGTAGCAGCAGTTTTTATTCGATTCAAGCCGGAAAGCAGAGCCTTGAGGTTTCGTCTGTGTCACACGCAGCGGTGCAAACGAACACTTGCAAAACCTGAATTTTCTATCCTTTCTGTCACTCACGGAGTGTCCATGCACTACTCATTTACTGAGAAGAAACGCATTCGCAAATCATTCGCGAAGCGCGCCAACGTTCACCACGTTCCGTTCCTGCTGGCGACCCAGCTCGAGTCTTATCATAGCTTCTTGCAAGAGGACATAGCACCGTCTGGCCGCAAGAATGATGGCCTGCAGTCGGCTTTCACTTCGATTTTCCCTATCGTTTCGCACAATGGTTTTGCGCGTCTCGAATTCTTGTCGTACGTTTTGGGCGATCCTGCCTTTGACGTCAAAGAATGTCAACAACGTGGCCTGACGTTCGCGTCGCCGCTGCGCGCGAAAGTGCGCCTGGTGATTCTGGACAAGGAATCGCCAACCAAGCCTGTCGTCAAGGAAATGAAAGAACAGGAAGTCTACATGGGCGAATTGCCGCTCATGACGACCACCGGTTCGTTCGTGATCAACGGCACGGAGCGGGTTATCGTTTCCCAGTTGCACCGTTCGCCTGGCGTGTTCTTCGAGCACGACCGCGGCAAGACTCACTCGTCCGGTAAACTGCTGTTCTCCGCGCGTATCATTCCTTACCGCGGTTCGTGGCTGGACTTCGAGTTCGACCCGAAAGACATCCTGTTCTTCCGCGTCGACCGCCGCCGCAAGATGCCAGTGACGATCCTGCTCAAAGCCATCGGCATGTCGCATGAGCAAATCCTGGCCAATTTCTTTGTCTTCGACAATTTCAACCTGCGCTCCGAAGGCGCGGAAATGGAATTCGTCGCCGAACGTCTGCGCGGCGAAGTGGCGCGCTTTGACATCGTCGACAAGTCGGGCAAGACCCTGGTGCTGAAAGACAAGCGTATCAACGCCAAGCACGTGCGTGATATCGAAGCTGCCGGCATCAAGCACATTTCCGTACCGGAAGACTACCTGCTGGGCCGCGTATTGGCGAAGAACATCGTCGATGGCGACACCGGCGAGGTCGTCGCCTCCGCGAACGATGAGCTGACCGAAGACCTGTTGGGCCGCTTGCGCGATGCCAACATCAGCGAAATCCAAACGTTGTACACCAACGACCTGGATCAAGGCGCCTATATCTCGCAAACCCTGCGTATCGACGACACCGCCGACCAGATGGCTGCGAAAGTGGCGATCTATCGCATGATGCGTCCAGGCGAACCGCCAACGGAAGACTCGGTTGAAGCGCTGTTCAATGGCCTGTTCTACAACTCGGACCGCTACGACCTGTCGGCCGTGGGCCGCATGAAGTTCAACCGCCGCATTGGCCGCGATGAACTGACCGGCGCCATGACCCTGTCGAACGAAGACGTGCTGGCCGTGATCAAGATCCTGGTGGAACTGCGCAATGGTCGCGGCGAAGTCGACGATATCGATCACCTGGGTAACCGTCGCGTACGTTGCGTAGGCGAACTGGCTGAGAATCAATTCCGCGCCGGCCTGGTGCGTGTTGAGCGCGCCGTCAAGGAACGCCTCGGCCAAGCCGAAGCGGACAACCTGATGCCGCACGACCTGATCAACTCGAAGCCGATTTCGGCTGCGATTCGCGAGTTCTTCGGTTCGTCCCAGCTGTCGCAGTTCATGGACCAAACCAATCCTCTGTCGGAAATTACCCACAAGCGCCGCGTATCGGCTCTGGGACCCGGCGGTCTGACACGCGAACGCGCTGGCTTTGAAGTGCGCGACGTGCATCCGACCCACTACGGCCGCGTCTGCCCGATCGAGACACCGGAAGGTCCGAACATTGGTCTGATCAACTCGCTGGCTCTGTATGCCCGCCTGAATGAATACGGCTTCCTGGAAACCCCGTACCGCAAGGTCGAAGGTTCCAAGATTACCGATCAGATCGACTACCTGTCCGCCATCGAAGAGGGTCGCTACATCATCGCTCAGGCGAATGCGACCATCAGCGATGAAGGTACGCTGTCCGATGAACTGGTCTCGGCCCGTGAAGCCGGCGAAACCATCCTGGTCTCCCCGGAGCGCATCCAGTACATGGACGTGGCGCCAGGCCAGATCGTTTCCGTCGCTGCCTCGCTGATTCCGTTCCTCGAACACGATGATGCAAACCGTGCATTGATGGGCGCCAACATGCAACGCCAGGCTGTGCCTTGCTTGCGTCCTGAAAAAGCGCTGGTCGGTACCGGTATCGAACGCACCGTTGCGGTCGACTCGGGCACCACCGTGCAAGCCTTGCGTGGCGGTATCGTCGATTACATCGATGCGGGCCGTGTCGTGATTCGCGTCAACGATGACGAAGCTACCGCTGGTGAAGTGGGCGTCGACATCTACAACCTGATCAAGTACACCCGTTCGAACCAGAACACCAACATCAACCAGCGTCCTATCGTGCAGGTGGGCGACCGTGTTGCCAAGCGCGACGTGATCGCCGACGGCGCATCGACCGACCTGGGTGAATTGGCGCTGGGCCAGAACATGACCGTGGCGTTCATGCCATGGAATGGTCTGAACTTCGAAGATTCGATCCTGATCTCGGAAAACGTCGTCAAGGACGACCGCTACACCTCGATTCACATCGAAGAGTTGTCGGTTGTTGCCCGTGACACGAAGCTGGGCGCGGAAGAAATTACGCGCGACATCTCGAACCTGGCTGAAAATCAGCTGGCACGTCTGGATGAGTCCGGTATCGTCTACATCGGCGCTGAAGTACAAGCCGGCGACACCCTAGTCGGTAAAGTGACGCCTAAAGGCGAAACCCAGCTGACCCCGGAAGAGAAGCTGCTGCGCGCGATTTTCGGCGAAAAAGCGTCGGACGTAAAAGATACTTCGCTGCGCGTGCCTTCGGGCATGATCGGTACCGTGATCGACGTCCAGGTCTTCACCCGTGAAGGCATCGTGCGCGACAAGCGTGCCCAGCAAATTATCGATGACGAACTGAAACGTTTCCGTCTGGATTTGAACGACCAGATGCGTATCGTTGAAGGCGATGCCTTCCAGCGTCTGGAAAAAATGCTGATCGGCAAAGTTGTCAACGGCGGTCCTAAAAAGCTGGCCAAAGGCGCCAAGATCACCAAGGAATACCTGGCCGATCTAGACAAATACCACTGGTTCGACATCCGCCCTGCGGACGACGATGCAGCGGTAGCGCTGGAAGCGATCAAGGAATCGATCAACGAGAAGCGTCACCAGTTCGATCTGGCCTTCGAAGAGAAGCGCAAGAAACTGACGCAAGGCGATGAGCTGCAACCAGGCGTGCAAAAAATGGTCAAGGTGTACCTGGCCGTGAAACGCCGCCTGCAGTCGGGCGACAAGATGGCCGGTCGCCACGGTAACAAGGGTGTGGTTTCCCGTATTGTTCCTGTGGAAGATATGCCATACATGGCCGACGGCACGCCAGCCGACGTTGTGCTGAACCCGCTGGGCGTTCCTTCGCGGATGAACGTTGGTCAGATTCTCGAGACTCACTTGGGCTGGGCTGCCAAGGGTCTGGGTATCCGCATCGGCGAAATGCTGAAGGCGCAAACCAAGGTCGAGCAAGTGCGCAAGTACCTGACGACGATCTACAACGAGAATGGCCGCGCGGAAGATCTGGACAAGTTTGATGATGAAGAGATCATGAAACTGGCCGAGAATCTGAAAAAAGGTGTGCCATTCGCCACGCCAGTGTTTGACGGCGCGAACGAAGAAGAGATCCGCCGCATGCTGGACCTGGCGTATCCGGACGACATCGCCAAGAACCTGGGCATGACCCCGTCGAAGAACCAGGTGACCATGTATGACGGTCGCACCGGTGAAGCATTCGAGCGCAAGGTCACTGTCGGCGTCATGCACATGCTGAAACTGCATCACTTGGTTGATGACAAGATGCATGCACGTTCGACCGGTCCTTACTCGCTGGTGACGCAACAGCCGCTGGGTGGTAAAGCCCAGTTCGGTGGTCAGCGTTTCGGTGAGATGGAAGTCTGGGCACTGGAAGCGTATGGCGCGTCGTATGTCTTGCAAGAGATGTTGACCGTCAAGTCCGATGACGTGAATGGCCGTACCAAAGTGTACGAGAACCTGGTCAAGGGCGATCACGTGATCGACGCCGGCATGCCGGAATCGTTCAACGTGCTGGTCAAGGAAATCCGTTCGCTGGGTATCGATATCGACCTCGAACGCAACTAAAAGACAGCCACCTGTCATTTGGTTTGGGAAACACAAAGCCCGGCTGGGAAACCACGCCGGGCAATGTAGTCTCAGGAATATAGAAATTTAATCACCTCTGGAGTGATACATGAAAGCACTGCTCGATCTATTCAAGCAAGTACAGACCAACGAGACCTTCGATGCAATCAAGATCGGTCTCGCTTCGCCTGAGAAAATCCGTTCGTGGTCCTACGGCGAAGTCAAGAAGCCGGAAACCATCAACTACCGTACCTTCAAGCCTGAGCGCGATGGCCTGTTCTGCGCCAAGATCTTTGGCCCGATCAAGGATTACGAATGCCTGTGCGGCAAGTACAAGCGCCTGAAACACCGCGGCGTGATCTGCGAAAAGTGCGGCGTCGAAGTCACGCTGGCCAAGGTGCGCCGCGAGCGCATGGGCCACATCGAACTGGCCTCGCCTACCGCGCACATCTGGTTCCTGAAGTCGCTGCCGTCGCGTCTGGGCATGGTCCTGGACATGACCCTGCGGGACATCGAACGCGTGCTGTACTTTGAAGCATACGTCGTGACCGATCCGGGCATGACCCCGCTGAAGAAGTGCCAGATCATGTCGGAAGACGACTACGCCGCCAAGTACGAAGAGTACGGCGACGACTTCACCGCCTTCATGGGCGCCGAAGGTATCCGTGAACTGCTGCGCTCGATCGACATCCACCGCGATGCCGAAACCCTGCGCGTGGAACTGAAGGAATCGAAATCCGAAGCCAAGATCAAGAAATACGCGAAGCGCCTGAAAGTGCTGGAAGCGTTCCAACGTTCGGGCATCAAGCCTGACTGGATGATCATGGAAGTGCTGCCAGTGCTGCCGCCGGAACTGCGTCCGCTGGTACCGCTGGATGGTGGCCGTTTCGCGACCTCGGATCTGAACGATCTGTATCGCCGCGTCATCAACCGTAACAACCGTCTGAAACGCCTGATGGAGCTGCGCGCTCCAGAGATCATCACGCGCAACGAAAAGCGCATGCTGCAAGAAGCAGTCGATTCGCTGCTGGACAACGGCCGTCGCGGCAAAGCGATGACCGGCGCCAACAAGCGTCCGCTGAAATCGCTGGCAGAGATGATCAAAGGCAAGGGCGGCCGTTTCCGTCAAAACTTGCTGGGCAAACGCGTCGATTACTCCGGTCGTTCGGTCATCGTCGTGGGCCCGCAATTGAAACTGCATCAGTGCGGCTTGCCGAAACTGATGGCGCTGGAACTGTTCAAGCCATTCATTTTCAATAAACTGGAACTGATGGGTCTGGCGACCACGATCAAGGCAGCGAAAAAGCTGGTCGAGATCCAGGAGCCGGTCGTGTGGGACATCCTGGAAGACGTGATTCGCGAACATCCGATCATGTTGAACCGCGCACCTACGCTGCACCGTCTGGGTATCCAGGCGTTCGAGCCAGTCCTGATTGAAGGCAAGGCCATCCAGTTGCACCCACTCGTCTGCGCGGCATTCAATGCCGACTTTGACGGTGACCAAATGGCGGTCCACGTTCCTCTGTCGATCGAAGCGCAGATGGAAGCACGCACCCTGATGCTGGCATCGAACAACATCCTGTTCCCATCGAACGGCGAACCGTCGATCGTGCCGTCGCAGGATATCGTGCTGGGTCTGTACTACGCGACCCGCGAAGCGATCAATGCGAAGAACGAAGGGATGATGTTCCCTGACGTTTCGGAAGTGATCCGCGCCTACGACAACAAGGAAGTCGAACTGACGACCCGCGTTACCGTGCGTATTACCGAATACCCGAAAAACGCCGAAACGGGCGAGTTCGAGAAAACGGTTACCCGCTACGAAACGACGATCGGCCGTGCGATCCTGTCGGAAATTCTGCCTAAAGGCTTGCCGTTCTCCGTCCTGAACCGCGCGCTGAAAAAGAAAGAAATTTCCAAGCTGATCAACACGTCGTTCCGCAAGTGCGGCCTGCGCGCCACGGTGGTGTTCGCAGACAAACTGATGCAATCGGGTTTCCGCCTGGCGACACGCGCCGGTATCTCGATCTGCGTCGACGACATGCTGGTACCGCCTCAAAAAGTTACCCTGATCGCGACGGCCGAATCGGAAGTCAAGCAGATCGAACAGCAATACGCCTCGGGTCTCGTGACCGCCGGCGAGCGTTACAACAAGGTAGTCGATATCTGGGGCAAAACCTCGGATGAAGTCGGCAAGGCCATGATGGACCAGCTCAAAGTCGAAGACGTGATCCGCCGCGACGGCACCAAGTCGACGCAAGAATCGTTCAACGCCATTTACATGATGGCCGACTCCGGCGCGCGCGGTTCCGCAGCCCAGATTCGCCAGTTGGCCGGTATGCGTGGTCTGATGGCCAAACCGGACGGCTCGATTATCGAAACTCCGATTACCGCGAACTTCCGCGAAGGTCTGAACGTTTTGCAGTACTTCATTTCGACCCACGGCGCTCGTAAAGGTCTGGCCGATACGGCGCTGAAAACGGCTAACTCCGGTTACCTGACGCGTCGTCTGGTTGACGTGACGCAAGATCTGGTGGTGATCGAGGACGATTGCGGCACCATGAACGGCGCCGTCATGAAGGCACTGGTCGAAGGTGGTGAAGTCATCGAACCGTTGCGTGACCGTATCCTCGGCCGCGTGGTGGTGCATGACGTCGTCAATCCTGAAACCCAGGAAACGCTGTACGAAGCCGGCACCCTGATGGACGAAGACATGGTCGAAGAGATCGAGCGTCTGTCCATCGATGAAGTCAAGGTCCGCACGCCACTGACTTGCGACACGCGCTTCGGCCTGTGCGCCAAGTGCTATGGCCGCGACCTGGGCCGCGGCATGCTGGTCAACGCCGGCGAAGCCGTCGGTGTGGTGGCAGCGCAGTCGATTGGTGAGCCGGGTACCCAGCTGACCATGCGTACGTTCCACATTGGTGGTGCGGCTTCGCGTGCAGCAGTGGCATCGTCGGTGGAAGCCAAGTCGAACGGTACCATCCGCTTCACGGCAACCATGCGTTACGTGACGAACGGCAAGGGCGCGCAAATCGTCATTTCCCGTTCCGGCGAAGTGCTGATCACCGACGACCATGGCCGTGAGCGTGAGCGTCATAAAGTACCGTACGGTGCGACCCTGATCGTCAAGGACGGCATGGTCATCAAGGCCGGTACGGCCCTGGCAACGTGGGATCCGCTGACCCGCCCGATCATTACCGAATACGCCGGTCAAGTGCGTTTCGAGAACGTCGAAGAAGGCGTCACCGTAGCCCGTCAGGTCGACGAAGTGACCGGTCTGTCCACCCTGGTGGCGATCGATGCGAAACGTCGCGGTTCGCTGACGAAAACGTTGCGTCCGCAAGTCAAGCTGATCAACGACGCGAACGAAGAAGTCAAGATCGCCGGCACCGAACACTCGGTGGCGATCGGCTTCCAGGTCGGCGCGCTGATCATGGTGAAAGACGGTCAACAGGTATCGGTTGGTGAAGTGCTGGCACGTATTCCTACCGAATCGCAAAAAACGCGCGATATTACCGGTGGTCTGCCACGCGTTGCGGAACTGTTCGAAGCGCGCTCGCCGAAAGATGCCGGTATGCTGGCGGAAGTCACGGGTACCGTTGCGTTCGGTAAAGAAACCAAGGGCAAGCAGCGTCTGGAAATCACGGACATGGACGGCAACAAGCATGAGTTCTTGATTACCAAGGACAAACAAGTGCTGGTGCATGACGGCCAAGTCGTGAACAAGGGCGAGATGATCGTGGACGGCCCTGCCGATCCGCAAGACATCCTGCGCCTGCTGGGTATCGAAGCACTGGCACGTTACATCGTTGACGAAGTGCAAGACGTGTACCGTCTGCAAGGCGTGAAGATCAATGACAAGCACATCGAAGTGATCGTGCGTCAGATGCTGCGCCGTGTTCAGATCGTCAATGCCGGCGACACCAACTACATCGTTGGCGAGCAGGTTGAGCGTTCGGAACTGCTGGACGAGAACGATCGCATGGCTGTTGAGAACAAGATTCCAGCGACCTACGAAAACGTCTTGTTGGGTATTACCAAGGCATCGCTGTCGACCGATTCGTTCATCTCGGCCGCATCGTTCCAGGAAACCACCCGCGTGCTGACCGAAGCGGCGATCATGGGCAAGCGCGATGGTCTGCGCGGCCTGAAAGAGAACGTCATCGTCGGCCGTCTGATTCCTGGCGGTACGGGCCTGGCCTTCCACCGCGCACGCAAAGAGAAAGAAGCGTGGGAAGTGGAAGAGCGTCAAGCCCTGCTGCTGGCCGAGAAAGCCTCGATGGCTGGCGAAGCTGCCGAAGCGCTGCAAGATATCGAAAGCCAGCAACACCACGGCGACGAAGCGTAATTTACGCTGTCAGCTGACAAGAACGGCACCTTCGGGTGCCGTTTTTTTATGCTTTACGGCGCCTTTCCACCGCACACGCAAGGAGAAGGCGGCGTGGGAAGTGGCGGAGTTTCCAGCCCCGCTGCTGGCCGATAAAGCCACCCTGGCCAGTGAAACCACCGAAGAGCTGCTAGCCATCGAAAGCCATCTACACCATGGCGACGAAGCGTAATTTACGCGGTCAGCTGACAAGAACGGCACCTTCGGGTGCCGTTTTTTTATGCCTTACGGCGCCTTTCCACCGCACACGCAAGGAGACGGCGGCGAGGGAAGTGGCGGAGTTTCAAGCCCCGCTGCTGGCCGATAAAGCCACCCTGGCCAGTGAAACCACCGAAGAGCTGCTAGCCATCGAAAGCCAGCAACACCACGGCGACGAAGCGTAATTTACGCGGTCAGCTGACAAGAACGGCACCTTCGGGTGCCGTTTTTTTATGCCTTACGGCGCCTTTCCACCGCACACGCAAGGAGAAGGCGGCGAGGGAAGTGGCGGAGTTTCAAGCCCCGCTGCTGACCGATAAAGCCACCCTGGCCAGTGAAACCACCGAAGAGCTGCTAGCCATCGAAAGCCAGCAACACCACGGCGACGAAGCGTAATTTACGCGGTCAGCTGACAAGAACGGCACCTTAGGGTGCCGTTTTTTTATGCCTGAACGATTAAGCAAGATATGTGCAGGAATAGCGTGGTACGCGAAAAATCATGGTGGCGCATTGATAGAGGGTAAAGCGTCATTTATATGCTGCATTAAAATATGGCTAGTATGGGTAAATGGAAAGTGCCTGATGCAATGAAAGTCATGTAGTTATTAGTGGCTGAGATTGTGAATAAAATTTATGTACCGGTATGCATGCTGTTTGGCTTCTGAATAAATATGGCCAAGTTACTATTGCATCTGGCATGCCTGAATTGATGGACTAAATTCGGTGATGCGGTTGGCGCCAGAATGGCGCAGGCACGGTTTGGTATATCGGCCCGCTGTGCCCGCGTATCTGAAGTGAGCGCTCACAAAGAGATGTGCTTGCTGACCTTGTCACCCATTGCTGTGCCATCCCCACGTTGCTGCGCATGGGCCCGCCCAATTGCTGGTGACGGCGCATGCCGCTTTGTTGTGGCGTCACGCCCTATTGCCCTCGTCGCGCCAGTTTTCAGTTCATTCATGCTAAGATTTGGCGCATGATTGCCCAAGCCCTGTTCACTCCCGCCCAGCAAAAATTGCTGGGCTTGCTCTTTGTTCGCGTGAATGAAGGTTTTCATTTGAACGAGATCATGCGTCTGACGGGCCTGGGCAGCGCGTCTGCGCAGCGTGAACTGCGGCGTCTGCATGAATCCGGCCTCATCACTTCGGAGCGGATCGGCAATGTGCGGCGTTTCTGGCCCAACAAGGAAAGCCTCGTGTATCCCGAGTTGAGCGGGCTGGTGCAGAAAACCTTCGGCATCGTTGGCGTGCTCAGCGGGACCCTGGAACCTTTGCGTGCCCAGTTGCACCTGGCATTCGTGTCGGGTGCCACAGCGAAGGGACAGGACATGCCCGGTAGCGCCATCGACTTGCTGCTGGTGGGCGAAGAAGCCAATTATGGCGACCTGTTGACGGGATTGGCCCCGGCCGAGCGAACCTTAAGGCGTAAAATCAATCCCAACTTATATACGCTGGCCGATTATCGCCGACGTCTGCGTGAAGGTCAGCCATTTCTGTTGCAGGTATTGCAGCAGCCGAAGTTATTTGTCATTGGCGATGAATCACTATTGCAGGAGCTGGCATTGCCGGACGCTTCCTTGCAAGCGAACGACATCCCATCTTTATTCTAAGGGCCGGGCCTGGCATTCAATTTCTGATGCATGAAATTGTTGGCTGGAAAAACATCTGAGGCGGATTAATCGTATGATGAATAAACTACAGGCTTTCGGTTTAATTGTTTCCCAGGCGGTGCGCGGAGAATTGACGTTTCCCACAAGTGTTAATTCCGCATTGCAATTGCAATTGGCCCTGGCTGAACCGGACTGCCATATCGACCATGCGATCAAGCTGGTATTGGGCGAGCCCTTGCTGGCCGCGCGCACGGTGGCGCTGGCCAACTCGGCCGTGTACAGCTGCGGCGATGCGGCGCCCGTGACCAGCGTGCGCGCCGCCGTCATGCGCATGGGTTACCGCAATCTGTATGCGCTGGTGGTGGCCATGGTGGTGCGCCAGTTCGGCAGCAAGATCATCGACCCCGTGCTGCGCCAGAAGGCGAACCAGTTGTGGGAGCACACGGCGCACGTGGCGGCGCTGGCGCATGTGCTTGCCCGCCGCGTGACGCACGTTGATGTCGACACGGCCCTGTTCGCCGGTATTGTGCATGAGGTGGGCGGTTTTTATCTGTTGTCGCGTGCCGATGAATTTCCCGGTCTGCTCGACGACGATGTGAATCACTGGATGGAGTCCGCCGAAGAAATCATTTCCCGCGAAGTCATGAAGAAGCTGCTGATCCCGCTGGCCGTGAGTGTCGCCATCGAAGGCTTGCGCGATGGCTTGCTGTCCATCCCGCCCGACTCCCTGCTCGACACCTTATTGTTGGCCAAGCAACTGTCGCCCGTGCCGTCGCCCTTGCAGGTGACCTACGTGGAAATGCTCACGCCTTCCGATTCCGTCATCGATTTCATTATCGATAACGAGACCCTGCAAAGCATCCTGGCCGAATCGGCCGAGGAAGTGCGCTCGATGAGTGCGGCGCTGCTGGTGTAGCTGAAAACGCCAGCAGCGAAAAAAAAACGGCAGCGCCATCGAGGTGCTGCCGTTTTGATTTCAGGCGCTGCGTTTTACTTCTGCTGCGCGATCCACCGGTCGACCTTGGCTTCCAGCAGCTTCAGGGGAAGGGTGCCGTCGCCGAGCACCACTTCATGGAACTTCGGCAGGCTGAACTTGTCGCCCAGCGCCTGTTGCGCGCGCTGGCGCAGTTCGACAATTTTCAGCGAGCCGATCTTGTAGCCCAGGGCCTGGCCTGGCCATGCCATGTAGCGTTCCGTTTCGCTTTTCGCTACGGCGTCATAGCCGAGGGTGTCGCGCATGTACTTGATCGTTTGCTCGCGCGTCCACCCCTTGGTGTGCAAGCCCGTGTCGACCACCAGGCGCACGGCGCGCAGCATCTCGTCGTTCAAGTGGCCGAAATACTGGGCCGGATCGTCGAACAGTCCCATTTCCTTGCCCAGGGTTTCCGCATACAGGGCCCAGCCTTCCGTGAAGGCATTGTTGCCGCCGAAACGGCGGAAGTTCGGCAAGTCCATCTCTTGCACCAGCGCCAGGTGGAAATGGTGGCCGGGCTTGCCTTCGTGCAGGAACAAGGTGGTCATGCCCGTGTCGCCATACAGTGTGGGATCCGTGACGACGGACCAGAATACGCCGGGGCGCGAGCCGTCGGCGGCGGGCGCCGTGTAGTGGTCGGCGGCCGTGTCGCGGCTCAGTTCAGGTTCCAGGCGCAAGTCCAGCGGCGCCTTCGGCACCAGGGTGAACAGGGCGGGCAATTTGCTGTCGAGCAGCACGTTCAGTTTGCGGTAGACGTCCAGCACTTCCTGTTCCGTCTTGAACGGGCGGTATTTCGCCTGTTCCGACACCCACACGGGCAAGCCGGCGGCCGGACCGTTGTAGCCCATCTTCGGGCCCACGATCGCATATTGTTCCTGGATGCGCGCCACTTCCTTCAAGCCGATGGCGTGGATCTGCTCCGGTTTCAAATCCGTGGTGGTGCTGCTGGCCACGCGCGCCTGGTACCAGGCAGCGCCATCGGGCAGGGCGCTCCAGCCGCTGCTCGTGCGGCCGGCAGGCAGGTAGTCGCGTTCCATGAAGGTGGACAGGCGCTGCAGCGCAGGCATCAGCTTGGCCTCGATGATGCTGGTGTAGCTTTGTGTCAGGCGCGCCTTGTCCGCATCGGAAAATCTGGCCGGCAAGTTCTTGATGGGCGTGTAATAAACGCTGTCCTGCGGCGTGGCGCTGACGAGTTTCTTGAATTGCGGCAAGGCCGATTCCGTCAGCGCCTTCGGCAGCACGATACCCTTTTGCATGCCGACTTTCATGTTGGCGATGGCCTGGTCTATCCAGCCCGGCAATTGGCCGATACGGCTCAGGTAAGCGTCATACTCCTTGACCGTGGTCAAAGGCTGCGATGCCTCGCCGCCCGCATAATTGGCCAGGGTGACGGGCATGCTGTCCATCTGGTTCAGTGGCAGCAGGTATTCGGGGAAGCGTTCGAAGCTCAGCGCCGTGGCCAGTTCATAGTCGAGGATATCGTAGTTGATCTGGTCCTGGCGCGACAGCTGTGCGCGGGCGATGGCGCGCAGGGTCTTCTGGTACTGGCGGTACAGGGCGAACTGTTTTGCGCGCGCGGTGGGCACGATGGCTGAACCGAGCTGGTCGTCAAAACGGTTGTCGCCGCTCTCGGTGGCATTGATCGGCTCGAAACGGGCCTGCGCATCGTAGTATTTGTCGGCCAGCACTTGCAGCTGATGCTTAGCTTGTGGCGCACTGACGGCCACGGTCTTGGTTGCGGGCTGGGCCGCTTGCGCCATGGGCGCGTGGGCGAGTAACAGGGAGATGGCCAGGGTGCCGAGGGTGCCGGCGGCAAAACGATGCTTCATGCGCGATGTCCTTTGTAAGGAGAGGAATGAACGGGGGCGTAGCGAGGTCGGGGTGGCCGCTCGCGAAGGAACAGCCGGGGCGTAAGCATACGCCATTGCCCAGTGCGTTTGGATAAATTGTAGTGAGGGAATGTTGCTATTTCGCCGTAGGCGGCAGGGCCGCTTTCATGGCCTGCCAGTGCTGGCTCGCCAATGGGACGCAGGCGGGGCAGGGCTTGCTGGCGATCAGGCTCTCGATCTGCTGGGCGCGCGCCGCCGTTTGCGGGTGCGAGGAAATCCAGCCCGGCGTCGCCCCCTTGTCCTTGTCATCAAGCTTCTGGAAAAAGCGCAGCATGCCATCGGGACGGATCTGCGCGCGCTGCAAGGCAAGCAAACCCAGCCGGTCCGCTTCCTCTTCCATGTCGCGGCTGAAATACAGGGTGCCGGCCTGGTGCGCCAGCATGGAGGCCACGGCGCTGATGTCGCCGATGGTCACGCCTACCAGTGCGCCCCAGCCCAGGCTGCTGATCATTTGCCGCAGCGAATGGCGCTGTTCCACATGCTGCACTTCATGCGCCAGCACGCCGGCCAGCTCGCCCGGGTCGCCCGCCTGGCGCAGCAAGCCCGTATGCACGACGATGATGCCGCCTGGCATGGCAAAGGCGTTCACGGTGTCGTCCTGCTTGATCAGCCAGCGGTATTGGTAGCGCGAACCGGCCGTCAGCGTGCGGCCGATGTCCTGCACCGTTTGCTGCGCCGCGCCGTGCTCGCTGATGCCGCCCTGCGCGCGCACGTGCGTCAGGGCCAGTTCGCCCAGCTGTTTTTCCACCGACAGGGGAATCAATCGCGCCAGTGCGCCAACGGCATGGCCGCCTTGCCACCACAGCAGGGCAGAGGCGATGACGGCTGTACCCGTCAAACCGGCCAGCCAGCCCGACACTTGCCGCCGGTTGCGCTGGCGCTCCCCCCACAGGCGCTGCAGTTGCGGCTGCAGCGCGGGCGGCGCTTCCTTCAGGACGATGGCGATGTCGCTCGCTGTCAACGGCTTGAGCGACGCCTGCCGGCCTTGTGCATCGAGCCAGTTCAGGAACAGTTCGGGCCCATCGATACCGCCCACGCTGACAAGCAGTTGCACCACATCGACGGTGGAGCCGGGTGCATCGATGGCCAGTTGCGCGCCGAAAAAATGCGCGTTGACAATCGCGCCGGTGGCGCCGCCATCGGGGCCGGTCAGCAGTGCCTGGAATGGCGTCATGCAGCCGCCTCGGCGAAGCGGCTTTCATATAAGGCCGCCATCAGGTCGGACTGGCTGATGATGCCAGCCAGGCGCTCTTCATCGTCAAGGATGGGAATATGGTGATAGCCGGCGTCTGCCATCAGGGGCACGAGATCCATGATGGGCGTGCCCCGGCGGGCCGTGTGTGGCGACGGCGTCATCAACTGGCCCACCACTTCAGGCTTGTCGCTGTGGGACAGGCCGCTGCGCTGCAGCAGGCTGCGCAGGCGCTGGCGCATGCCTTGATAATCGTCGAGTCCGCCATGGCGCAGAAAATCCGTCTGCGTGATGATGCCGATGACCCGGCGCGCCCGGTTGACGACGGGCAGGGCGCCCACGTCGTGTTCGCGCATGGTGCGCCAGGCAACATCGAGCGGCGTGCCGAATTCCACGCTGAGCACGTCCTTCGACATGATGTCGGCGCAGGTGACGACGCCGAAGCGGCGCTGGTAGGCACGCATTTCCGTTTGCAGGAAGATCGCCTGCAAATCGTCGCGGCTGATGTCGAGCACTTCGCTGTGCTGGCGCAAGACGGCATCGAGGTCATCCGGCGAAAATCCCAGGCGGGTGCTGGGGATGTCATCCTTCGTGGCGTGCGGATGCGGTGCGGCCAGTTGCTGGGTGTGCGGGTAGCGGCGTCCCGTCAGGTTGTTGTACAGCACGGCGCAGGCGACCAGCACGGCTGAGTTGAACAGCACGGTGATGAAGACGAATTCGAAGCCGGCCGCATGCACGCTGGCGCCGCCGACCACGGTGGTCAGGGCCACGGCGCCGCCCGGCGGATGCAAACAGCGCAGGGCAAACATGGCGCCGATGGCCAGGCAGGCCGCCAGCGCCGCCACGCCTACGCTGGGCCCCAGCCATTTGACGCAAGCCATGCCCACCAGACCGGAGACGACATTGCCGCCCACCACGGACCACGGTTGCGCCAGCGGGCTGGCTGGCAAGCAGAACAGCAGCACGGCCGAGGCGCCCATGGGTGCGATCAGGTAGACGCTGGCGCTATCGGGCGCCAGCAGGAAGTGGCAGATGAGTCCTGTCAGCAGCAAACCGCAGATGGCGCCCGCGCAGGCGCGCAATTGTTCGCGGCGACTGCCATTGTTCGGTTGCGGCAGCCAGCGTGCCAGAAAAGAAGTCGTCATGTGGGAGGGCGCGTTCGGGCCGCGTTGCTCAGTGTGAGCCCTGTATTATCCCATGCGTTCCATTTCGCTGCCGGCGGAGCCTAGTCCTCGGCGCAGACCGCTTGCAAGCCGTGCCGCTCCAGCAAGTGCCTGGTGGCCTCGATGGCGGAGGGCTCCGGTTTGCTGCTGACGCAGGCATAGATGTCATTGAGGATCGTCGCCGCATCCTTGCCCGTAACGGCTGCCATCAGCTCGACCAGGTTGCGGTCGGAAAAGTGTTCATACAGCAAGGCCAGCACGGCGAAATACGCCGTATCGGGCATGCCGCCGGGATAGGCGCTGCGCAGCATGTGCGCGGCGCCGGACAGCGTTGGGGGCAGGGTATCTGGCATGTGCAAGCGGCTTCTCCTTGGTGGCGCTTATACGTGCTTATACGTTTTCCGCATAAGCACAGTGCAATTAAATGGTGGATATTTCCCACAAGCAGGCATATTCTAGACAATCACGCCCGCTGGCAGCTGTCCAGCTGGCCCCACGATTTCTCCCAGGAGCCCTGTATGCGCTTTCCCCTTCTTCTTGCCAGCCTGCTGCTTGCCGGCACCGCTGTTGCCGCCGCCCCGACACCGGGCAACCCTGTCGCCACGCCGCATTTGCCGTATAACGCGGCGGCCGACGCCAAGGCCGACGTGGCCCGCGCGCTGGCCGAGGCCAAGGCGGCGCATGTGCCCGTACTGCTGATCTTTGGCGCCAACTGGTGCGAGGATTGCCGCGCGCTGGACAAGGCCTTGAAGGAGGGCAAGAACGCCGAGTTGATGCAACAGCAGTTCAAGGTCGTCAAGGTCGACGTGGGCAACTTTGACCATAACCTCGATGTGGCGCAAGCCTATGGCAATCCGCTCAAAAAAGGCATCCCGGCTGCCGTGCTGGTCTCGAGCGACAACAACCAGGTGCTGTACGCCACCAAGGGAGGCGAACTGGCGAATGCGCGCCGCATGAGCGAGAGCGGTATTTATGACTTCTTCAAGCAAGCGGCGAGCGTGAAAGCACCGGCGATTTAATCGCCTTTAAAACTCTTCCCACGCATCGCTGGCCGGCGCTTTCGGGCGCGCGGCGCGGATCGCTGCTTTGACCATCACCGGGCGGGACGGCTTGGCCAGCGTGGGCTTGCGGGCCGGTTGCTGCGGCGGCGCTGCATGCCCCGTTTCTTCCAGTTTGAAGACGCTGACCACCTGTGCCAGCTTGCCAGCCTGATCTTGCAAGGATTGGGCTGCCGCTGCTGCTTCTTCCACCAGGGCCGCGTTTTGCTGGGTCGCGTCATCCATTTGCGTGACGGTGGCATTGACTTGCGCGATGCCCTGGCTTTGCTCCTGGCTGGCTGAAGCGATCTCGCCCATCAGGTCGGCAACCCTCTGGACCGACACGACGATGTCCTGCATGGTGGCGCCGGCGGAGTCGACCAGTTTGCTACCCGCCTCCACCTTGCTGCCCGAGTCGATGATCAAGTCCTTGATTTCCTTGGCCGCCGCTGCCGAGCGTTGCGCCAGGTTGCGCACTTCTGTCGCCACCACGGCAAAGCCGCGGCCCTGTTCGCCCGCGCGCGCCGCCTCGACTGCAGCGTTCAGGGCAAGGATATTGGTTTGAAAGGCAATGCCGTCAATTACGCCGATAATGTCCGCGATCTTGCGCGAACTTTCCGTAATCGCGCCCATCGTCTGCACCACCTGGCCCACCACCTCGCCACCCTTGACAGCGTGGCTCGAGGCCGACACCACCAGCTGGTTCGCCTGGCGCGCATTATCCGCGTTCTGTTTCACGGTCGACGTCAGCTCTTCCATGGCCGCCGCCGTCTCTTCCAGGCTCGATGCCTGGGCTTCCGTACGGGCCGACAGGTCCAGGTTGCCCGAGGCGATCTGGCTCGATGCGCTGGCAATGGATCCGGTACTGTCGCGAACTTCGCGTATCGTCACGTTCAGCGATGCGACGAAACGGTTGAAGGCAGCGGCCAGCGCGCCGACCTCGTCTTCCGATTCGACGGGCATGCGGCGGCTCAGGTCGCCGTTTCCGCTGGCAATTTCGCTGAGCATGTCGGCCGCCCGTGCGACGGGGGCGGCGATGGCGCGGCTGATGACATAAATGATGCACAGGGCGATACCGCCACCCACCAGTCCGGCGATCAGGGCGGCGATCAGGGCTGACCGCGTGACATTGCCCAGCACTTCCGCTTCCGGCACTTCGGCCATTACATATAAATTCAACTCGGGCACGAAGGAGGCGGCGACGAACTGCTTGCCGGCCGGCGCCGAATAACTGGCATAGGTGTATTTGTGGCCGGTCAGCAGAGTCTTGCTCAATGCCTCATTAAAGCCGGGCAAGTTCTTCAACTGATGCTTACCGTCGGCCAGGGCAGGATCGCGGTGGATCAGCAGGCTGCCGTCGGCGCGTACCAGGTAGACATGGCCCGTCTGGCCGACCTTGTAGCTACGGATGGTTTCGGCCATGGTGTCGACGCTCAAGCCCATGCCTGCAATGACGGCCTTGCCACCGGCCGTCTGGCCCCGCGCATTCAGGAACAGCATGAAACTGCCCGAGGCCGGATCGCGATCCAGATTGATCGTGTGCTGTTTGTTTTCGTCGAGCATGCTGAAGAACCAGTGATCTGCTGGCAACTGCTTGTCCAGCGTGCGGATCAAGCCCGCATCGGTCATGTACCTGGACGCAGCCTGTGAGCTCCAGCTGACGACGGCCGCCTTGTTTTTTTCCTTGAGCATCTTGGCATAGCGCTGGAAAGTGGCCATGCCAATGTCGGCCAGCTCCGCGTCTTCCCAGTCCTGCAGGAAGACATCATTGGCCATCGTCTGCACCACCGACAGCGGCTGGCTGATCTGGCGCAGCACGTCGTTGCGGATCTCGCCTACCTGGGCCGGCAGTTCCTGGCCGACGACGCGCTCGCGCACATAATCGCTGCTCATGCGCACGCTGAGGAAAGAGGAAATGCCCATGAACAGCAACAGACATAAACCCATGCTGAACATCAATTTTTTCTGAATGGAGAGGTGGCGAAGCAGATGCATGGACGACCCTGGGAATGGGCCCGCGCGCCTGGCAGAGGTTGCCGGACATGCACAGGCACGTGCGCAGTATAGCGACGGATAGGGTGAAAATATGGGGAGAATATCGTATTTAATTGATGGTTGTTGCCACAAGGCAACGATTTCATGATGTTAACATGCGTGATTTTCATGCGCATCCGTACGGCGCGGAAAAACGTTCAGGCAGGTAAGCCGTGGGCGATCAATTCCAGTGGCAATTCCGTGCTGCACTTGATTTGCTCCATGGAAAAGGCGGACGACACGCCCGTCAGTTGCACGGCCTTGATGAGTTTTTTATAGAAGGTATCGTAGCCCTTGATGTCGGTGGTGACGACTTTCAGCAGGTAGTCGATGTCACCGCTCATGCGGTGGAATTCCTGTACCTCGGGCAGGACGATGACAGCGGCGGCGAAGCGGCGCAACCATTTTTCATCGTGCTGTCCCGTGCGCACGCTGACGAAAACCGTGACGGGCAAGCCCACTTTTTGCCGGTTGACGATGGCCACGCGGCTCTCGATATAGCCCTCTTCCTCCAGGCGCTTGACGCGCTTCCAGCAGGGCGTGCTGGACAGGCCGATCTTCTCGCTGAGGGCGGCGATCGACAGGGTGCCGTCCTGCTGCAGGGCGGCCAGGATGGCGCAGTCGAATTTGTCGAGCAGGGTATTTAGTGAATTCATTTTGTTTTTCAGGTTTTTATGGCATAAGCATGCTACATAGTACCGTGTTTGCAGTGTCTTTTGGCATATCTTCACGGGAGCATGCCGGTAGACTATTCATACGTTCCAGCCGCCTGCGCTGCGTCCTTTTTAGCTGCGCCCTTTTCATAGAATACTCAGACTGCCATCATGAAAGAAATCTACCTCGACAGCAATGCCACTACCTGCGTGCTGCCCGCCGCCGTTGCCGCCGCCCGGCAAGCGATGGAGCAGGGCTATGGCAATCCCAGCAGCACCCATGCCACGGGTTTGCAGGCCAAGGCCATGATGGATGGCGTACGCCAGCGCGCCAGCCGCTTGCTGGGCGTGGGTGACGGCCGCTTGATGTTTAATAGCGGCGCCACCGAAGGCATTCAGACGGCCGTGCTGTCGGCCCTGTGCGCGCTGCGCGAACGCCGCGATGCGGGCAAGCGCATCGGCAGTCTGCTGCTGTATGGCGCGACCGAGCACAAGGCCGTGCCGGAAAGCCTGGCGCACTGGAACCGTTTATTGGGCCTGAACCTGGAAGTGCGCAAGCTGCCTGTCGACGCGCAGGGACGCCACGATCTGCAGGCGCTCGATGCGCTGATCGGCGATACGGCCATGCTGTGCACGATGGCAGCCAACAATGAAACGGGCGTCATCAGCGATTTGTCCGCCATCGCCCAGCTGCTGCAGGACCGCGGTGCGGACGCCTACTGGATGGTCGATTGCGTACAGGCGCTGGGCAAGCTGAAATTGAACCTGGCCGCCACGCGCATCGACTACGCGCCGTTCTCTGGTCACAAGCTGTATGCGCCCAAGGGTATCGGCATGCTGTACGTGCGCGCCGGTGCGCCATTTACACCGTTGATGATGGGCGGCGGCCAGGAAGCTGGCCTGCGCTCGGGCACGGAGAACATGGCCGGCATCGCTGCCTTGGGCGCCGTGCTGGCCGCCCTGGAGGATAGCAAGACTTTCCGCAGCCACGCGGAACTGGCTACTTTTCGAGAGCAGCTGGTGGCCAGCCTGGAGCACGCATTTCCCGGCATCGTGTTCAATATGCCGTTTGACTTGGCGCTGCCGACGACGCTCAATTTTTCCGTGCCTGGCTTGTCCTCAAAAGAGCTGCTGGACCTGTTCGACGCGGCGCGCGTGCGCGTCAGCTCGGGCAGCGCCTGTTCCGCCGCCAAGGCCCTGCCCAGTTATGTACTGGAAGCGATGCATGTGCCGCAATGGCGTGCCAGCTCGGCCATCCGTTTGTCGTTCGGCCCCCTGATTGACGCGGCAACCGTCGCATCCGCCTGCGCGCGCATTGAACGCTGCGGCGAGGCGCTGCGCAGCAGCTGTCTGTTGCCGTCGGCCCTGGCGCCATCGCCGCAGGACGGGGTGATCCAGCTGAGCGTGGACGGCCAATGCACCTGGCTGCTCAGCGACGCCGCCAGCGCCAGTTGTGTCGTCATTGATCCCGCCGCCGAACTCGTGCCGCGCCTGGCCGCTTTTATCCGCTGCCAGCACCTGGCCTTGCGCGCAATCGTGCACACGGCGGCTCCAGCCGACCACGGCGTGGCGCGCCTGGCGCTGCTGCAGGAACTCGCCATTGAACAGGTGGGGCGTTTCGATATCGACGGTGGGCTGGCACTGGGCCAGCAGCGCCTGCGCCAGATCGAGTGCGGTGAGACGCATGTTTACTTGCTGGGGCAGCGCTTCGCCTTTATCGGCAATCTGGCGCCCGACGCGCTGACGCCCTTGCTGGAGGCGGCGCTGGTGACGCCAGACACCGTACTGTGCGGCTCACGCGACGACGGCGACATCTGCAGCACCGTACGCGCGGTGCGGGAAGGCATCGTGGCGGCTGCCGACCGGCAGCTCGATGCGGCCGCTTTGCCCGGCTTCCTGCGCCAGCATCCCGACGCCATCCTCGTCGACGTGCGCGAAGCATATGAACATGCGGCCTGCGCCGGCACGGTGTTCGAGGGCTGTGCCGTGCACAGCGTACCGCTGAGTCGCCTGGCAGGGCAGGTGGCCGCCTGGCTGCAGCAGCCACAGCGCCCCCTGATCTTTTTCTGCCGCAGCGGCAACCGCAGCGCGCGCGCAGCCGCCTGTCTGCGCCGTCTGGGCCATGCTGCGGCATGGCAACTCAACGGCGGCATGGCGATGGCGGAAGCGACACGTCTCCCGCTAGCCATCGCGGCCTGACGGGGCAGAAGTTCCTCCGTTGGAATGTTGCACCGTGCCATCATTGGCACGGTGTCTCAGTTTATTTTCTCGCCTTCCTTTCCTGCCGGCATTTTTCTCCCCTGCCATTGGCTGATTTCTTTGCCTGCACGTCCCCAATACCTCGGCTATGTACGCTAGCGCACGGTCTTGCGCGCTGGGCGGACCTACGATGAAGTTCAGAAAATCTCCCTATACCCTGAGATTCGTCGCAACGCTCCGGCGCTTCGCTTTCCGTCTTCGCCAGTGTCCGATCGTTTTCTTCCAGACTCGGCCGGCGTGATGGCGGCCGCTGATTGCCTGCGCGCACCTAGCGAGGCCAAGTTGAAAGAGTACACCGCAGTAGTCACGCAGCAAATCAAGGAACGGCTTTCCAAATTCAAGGAAAGCTTCCGCGACCATCCCCATGTACCGGACAGTTTCGACGCCGCGCGCGACGATGCCTTGCCCCTGCGTTCGGAGTTATTCAGTGCCATGCAGATGGCCGCCCACGGCAAGAACGTGGCCGCCGGCCACGCGGTGGGCAAGCACCATGGCCGCGACCGCCTACTGGCGCGTCTGGCTGACAATGCGGCCCTGATCACGGCCACCATCAATGAACTGACGGCCACCGTCAAGAGCGGGCGCCAGGTCACGCCCGCCTCGGAGTGGCTGCTGGACAATTTTTACCTGATCGAAGAGCAGATCCGCACCACGCGGCGCCACCTGCCGAAGAACTACAGCAAGGAGCTGCCGCGCCTGACGTCTGGCGTGGACGCGGGCTGCCCGCGCGTGTATAAAATTGCGCTGGAAATCATTTCGCATGGCGACGGCCGGGTCGACCTGGAAAACCTGTGCCATTTCATCGAGGCTTACCAGGATGTGGCAACGCTCACGCTGGGCGAATTGTGGGCCGTGCCCATCATGCTGCGCCTGGCCCTGATCGAAAACCTGCGCCGCGTCGCCGTGCGCGTGGCCGACGACCGCATGCAGCGCGACCTGGCCAATACCTGGGCCGACCAGATGACGGACATCGCCGAGCGCAATCCCAGCGGCTTGATACTGCTGGTGGCCGACATGGCCCGTTCGAATCCGCCGATGACCAGCGCCTTCGTGGCTGAATTGTCGCGCCGCCTGCAGGGACAAAGCTCGTCGCTGACCCTGGCCCTGTCGTGGCTGACGCACAAGCTGGCCGAATCGGGCCTCACCCTCGAGCAGCAGGTCCAGTCCGAGATCGGGCAGCAGGCGGCCGACCAGGTGTCGATCGCCAACAGCATCGGCAGCTTGCGTTTTCTGGGCACCATGGATTGGCAGGAATTCGTCGAGACCATGAGCGTGGTCGAGCAAACCCTGCGCCTGGATCCGGCAGGCACGTATGGCTTGATGGATTTCGCCACGCGCGACAGCTATCGCCACGCCATCGAGCGTATCGCCAGGCGCAGCGCGCGCAGCGAAGTGGAAGTGGCCGAGATGGTGGTGCAACTGGCACATACGCACGGCAACGGCAATGACGCACGCCGTGGCCACATTGGCTTTTACCTGGTCGGGCGCGGCGTGCTGGTGCTGGAAAAGCAGGCCGGCGCGAAGCTGCCGTTCATCGAGGCGCTGCAGCATACGGCGCGCGCCGCGCCGCTGGCCGTCTACCTGGGTGCCATCTCGTTCCTGACCCTGGCGACGAGCGCATTGCTGCTCGAACGCGCCGTGCGCCATGGCGTGCAGGGCTGGCCATTGGCGGCGCTAGGCGCGCTGGCGCTGCTGGGCAGCAGCCAGCTGGCCGTGGCCGTGGTGAACTGGCTGGCGACCCTGATGACGTCGCCGCATCCGCTGCCGCGCATGGATTACCAGGCCGGCATTCCGTCGGATGCGCGCGGCATCGTCGTGGTGCCGACCCTGATCTACAGCGAGGAAAACGTGGCCGCCCTGTGCGAGGCGCTGGAAGTGCGCTACCTGGCGAACCGCGATCCCAACCTGCGTTTCTGCCTGCTGACGGATTTTGTCGATGCATCCGCGCAAACGATGCCGGGCGACGAAGCCTTGCTGCGCCAGGCGCAGGAGACCATCCGTGGCTTGAACGATAAATACCGCGTGGAAGGCGCCGAGTTCAAGGGCAATGGCGAGCCGGCCGACCGCGACGAGCTGGGTCATGCAGGGCCATTTCTGCTGCTGCACCGTCCGCGCTTGTGGAATTCGCAGCAGAATGCGTGGATGGGGCAGGAGCGCAAGCGCGGAAAATTGTCCGACCTGCACGCCTTTCTGCGCGGCGGCGCGCGTGACAAATTCTCGCTGGTGGAAGGCGAATTGCGCGGCTTGCGCACCATCAGATACGTGATCACGCTCGACACCGATACGCAGCTGCCGCGCGACGCGGCACGCGAATTCATCGCCACCATGATGCACCCGTTGAACCGTCCCGTGCTGGACGCGGCGGGCACGCGCGTGGTGGCCGGCTACGGCATCCTGCAGCCGCGTGTGGCCGTGGCGCTGCCCAGCGCGAATGCGTCGCGCTACGAGCTGCTGTGCGGTGGCGAACCGGGCATCGATCCCTACACGCGCACCGTCTCCGACCTGTACCAGGATGTATTTTACGAAGGCTCCTTCATCGGCAAGGGCATCTATGACCTCGACATGTTCGAGCGGGTGCTGGGCCAGCGCCTGCCCGACAACAAAATCCTCAGCCACGATTTGCTCGAAGGCTGCTATCTGCGCGCCGGCCTGCTCAGCGACTCGCAACTGTATGAGGAGTATCCGGCCCGCTACGACGCCGATGTCAGCCGCCGCCAGCGCTGGATACGCGGCGATTGGCAGCTGATCGGCTGGCTGCTGGGCCGCGTGCCTGGCCGCGCCGGCAAGCGTGAACGCAATCCCCTGTCGATGCTGTCGCGCTGGAAGCTGTTCGACAATCTGCGCCGCAGCGTCGTGGCGCCGGCCACCACGCTGTCGCTGCTGCTGGTGTGGGGCTTCTTGCCCCATGTGGCCTTCTGGAGCGCGGCGGTGCTGGCCATTATCTTCCTGCCGCCCGTCTTCTCGGCCCTGTACGACCTGTTGCGCAAGCCGCGCGACACCCTGTGGCGCCAGCATCTGGCCGCGTTCGAGCGGCGCTGCGGCGTGCAGTTTTCGCATGCCATGCTGACCCTCGTCTTCCTGCCCTATGAGGCGTGGATCAGCCTGGACGCCATCGCGCGCACCCTGTGGCGCCTGGGCGTGTCGCATAAACATTTGCTTGACTGGCGCGCCTCGAATCTGCATACGGCTTCCGGCTCGCAGGGAGACAGTTGGCGCGCCATGTGGTGCTCGCCCGCGCTGGCGCTGGCCACCTTTGCTGCCTTGCTGCACTGGCGCGCGGAAGCGTTGCCGGCCGCCGCCGTGGTGCTGCTGCTATGGCTGGCCGCACCTGCCATCGCCTGGTGGATCAGCCGCCCCATCGAACGGGCCGTGGCGCGCCTGTCGGCCGAGCAGGGGCGCTTCCTGCATGGCGTGGCGCGCAAGACCTGGGCGTATTTCGATACTTTCGTCGGTCCCGATGATCACTGGCTGCCGCCCGATAACATGCAGGAGCATCCGAGCCTGGTGGTAGCGCACCGCACCTCGCCGACGAATATCGGCCTGGCGCTGCTGGCCAACCTGACGGCCTACGACTTCGGCTATGTCACCATGGGCCAGTTGATCGAGCGCAGTCGCGCCACCTTGCATAGCATGGGGGAACTGGAACGCTTTCAGGGGCATTTCTATAACTGGTACGACACGCAAACGCTCAAGGCGCTGCAGCCGATGTACATCTCGACGGTCGACAGCGGCAACCTGGCCGGCCATCTGCTGACCTTGCAGCCTGGTCTGGTGGAACTGTACGACGCCCCCATCATGGGGCCACAGATCGTCGATGGCATCCGCACGACGGCGCAGGTACTGCAGGAGTTCATTGCCGCCGAAGGCGAAGGCCAGGAGGTGCGCTCATCGCTGGCGCTGCTGCAAATGCCGGCCGCGCCAGCCAGCCTGGCCGAATGGCATGCCTACCTGAGTACCGCGAATGGCGCAGCCGACGCGCTGCTGTCGCTGACCCTGCAAAGCGAGGATGGCGAGCGGTCCATGTGGAGCGGTGCGCTGGCGCGCCAGTGCCGCGCGGCGCTGGCCGAATTGCTGCAACTGGCGCCGTGGGCGGCGCAGGCTGGCATTGATGCGGCGTGGCTGCGCGTGCCGACCCTGCGCGAACTGGCCAAACTGGACGTGGCGGAAGGTACGCCGCCCGAGCTGGCGGCATTGTTGGCGCAAGGCCGCGAGCAGGCGGGTCGCCACATGCGCGACATCGCCCACGCGGCGGGCCAGGCGCGCGACTTCGCGCAGATCGAATACGCTTTCCTGTACAACCCGTCGACAAAACTGCTGGCCATCGGCTACAACGTCAGCGAACGGCGGCTCGACCCCAGCTACTACGATTTGCTGGCCTCCGAAGTACGCCTGGCCAGCTTCATCGCCATCGCCCAGGGACAGCTGCCGCAGGAGCACTGGTTTGCCCTGGGCCGCCAGCTATGCATGGTGGCCGGCCAGCCCGTGCTGCTGTCATGGAGCGGCTCGATGTTCGAGTACCTGATGCCGCTGCTGGTGATGCCTAATTATCCGAATACCCTGCTCGACCAGACTTACCACTCCGTCATCGAGGCGCAGATCGACTATGGCCGCCAGCGCGACGTGCCGTGGGGGATTTCCGAATCCGGCTACAACACGGTCGACGCCAGCCTGAATTACCAGTATCGCGCCTTTGGCGTGCCGGGGCTGGGCCTGAAGCGGGGCCTGGGCGACGACCTGGTGGTGGCGCCGTACGCCAGCATGATGGGCCTGATGGTGCAGCCGGAAGCGTCGTGCCAGAACTTGCAGCGCATGCAGGCGGCCGGCTACATGGGCCGCTACGGGTTTTTTGAAGCCATCGATTTCACCACCGCGCGCCTGCCGCGCGGGCAGAGCAGCGCCGTCATCCGCTCCTTCATGGTGCATCATCAGGGCATGGGTTTCCTGGCCCTCAGCTACCTTTTGCACGACCGCCCCATGCAGCGCCGCTTTGAGTCCGATCCGCTGCTGCAATCGGCCTTGCTGGTGCTGCAGGAACGTACGCCGCAGGCAGGTGCGTTTTACTCGAACACGGCCGAACTGGCGGTGCTGCGCAGCGGCGCGTCCGAGCAGGCCATGCCGATGCGTATCCTCACGCAGGCCAACAGCGCCGTGCCTGAAACGCAGTTGCTGTCGAATGGCCGCTACCACGTCATGGTAAGCAATGCTGGCGGCAGCTATAGCCGTTGGAAAGACTTGTCCGTGACGCGCTGGCGCGAGGACAGCACGCGCGACAACTGGGGCAACTTCTGCTATTTGCGCGACCTCGACGACGGTGCCGTCTGGTCCACCATGTACCAGCCCACGTTGGCCGAGCCGAAGAATTACGAAGTGATTTTCTCCGAGGGACGCGCGGAATTTCGCCGTGCCGACCATGGTCTCGACTTGTACACGGAAATCGTCGTCTCGCCCGAGGACGACATCGAAATCCGGCGTACGCGCATCAGCAATAATTCGAACCGCCAGCGGCGCATCGAGATCACCAGCTTTGCCGAAGTGGTGATGGCGCCGGCGGCGGCCGATGCGGCCCACCCCGCGTTCAGCAAGTTGTTCGTGCAGACGGAAATCCTCGCGCATGAAAATGCGATTTTGTGCACGCGTCGGCCCCGCTCGAAGGACGAGCAGATGCCGTGGTTGCTGCATGTGATGACCGTGCACGATATCGAGCACTATGCCGTGTCGTTCGAGACGGACCGCGCGCGTTTCATCGGCCGCGGCAACACGGCGCAACTGCCGCAGGCACTGCAGGAGAGTGGCCCGCTGGCTGGCGGCCACGGCTCCGTGCTCGACCCCATCGTGGCCATCCGTTACGTCATCACGCTTGAACCCGACCAGGCAGTGACGGTCGACAGCGTGACCGGCATGGTGGAGCAGCGCGATGCGGCGTTGCACCTGATCGATAAATACCAGGATCGCCATCTGGCTGACCGCGTGTTCGAGCTGGCCTGGACGCACAGCCAGGTAGTGCTGCGCCAGTTGAATGCCAGCGAAGCCGATGCGCAGCTGTATGCGCGCCTTGCCAATGCCGTGATCTATGCGAATGCGGCCTTGCGTGCCGAGGCGGGCATCCTGATCAAGAACCAGCGCGGCCAGTCCGGCCTGTGGGCGTATGCCATCTCGGGTGACCTGCCCATCGTGCTGTTGCAGATACGCGACGTAGCCAATATCGAACTGGCGCGCCAGATGGTGCAGGCGCATGCCTACTGGCGCCTGAAAGGGCTGGTGGTGGACCTGGTGATCTGGTGTGAGGACCAGTCGGGCTACCGCCAGCTGCTGCACGACCAGATCATGGGCCTGATCGCCTCGGGCATCGATGCGCAGGCGATCGACCGCCCGGGCGGCATCTTCGTACGCCAGGCCGAGCAGATCGCCAATGAAGACCGCATCTTGCTGCAATCGGTGGCGCGCGCCATCATCAGCGACCTGCGCGGTACCCTGGCCGAGCAGGTCAAGCGCCCTCCCAGCCCCGTGCTGCGCATGCCGCCGCTGCTGCAGGATCCGGCCCGTGAACATGGCGGCGTGCCGTACCAGGCACCAAAGCGCGAGTTGATCCTGGAAAATGGCCTGGGCGGTTTCACGCCCGACGGGCGCGAATACGTGATTACCACTGGCGAAGGCAAACAGACGCCGGCGCCATGGTCGAACGTGCTGGCCAATGCGCAATTTGGCACGGTGGTGTCCGAAGGCGGCCAGGCGTATACATGGAGCGAGAATGCGCATGAATTCCGTTTGACACCATGGCAAAACGACCCCGTTTCCGACTTGTCCGGCGAAGCGTTTTACGTGCGCGACGAGCAGAGTGGCCAGTTCTGGTCGCCGTCGGCCCTGCCGGCGCGCGGCAGCGGCGACTACGTGACACGTCACGGCTTCGGCTACAGCATTTTCGAACACAGCGAGGGCGGCATCGCCACCGAACTGTGCACCTATGTGGCGCTGGACGCGGCGGTCAAATACTCCGTCATCAAGGTGCGCAACGACAGCGGCGTGCCGCGCCGGCTTTCCGTCACGGGCTATGTGGAATGGGTACTTGCCGATCTGCGCGCCAAGTCCGGCATGCATGTGGCCACCGAAGTCGACACCATCAGCGGCGCGCTGTTTGCGCGCAATAACTACAACACGGAGTTTTCCGGTCGTGTCGGCTTTTTCAATACTGACGCCAGCATCCGCTCCATCACTTGCGACCGCAATGAATTCATCGGCCGCAACGGCAGTCTGGCACAGCCGGCGGCGCTGCGGCGCGTGCGCCTGTCCGGCAAGGCGGGCACTGGGCTGGACCCGTGCGCGGCGATCCAGGTACCGTTTGAACTGCAGCCGGGGCAGGAGCGTGAAATTGTCTTCCTCCTTGGCGTGGGCGGTCGCCGCAATGCCGACGCCAGTACCATGGTGCAGCGCCATGCGGGCAAGGATGCGGCGCGCAATGCCCTCGACGCGGTGCGCGCGCACTGGGAGAGTACCCTGAGTGCCGTGCGCATCGAAACGCCCGATCCGTCGCTGGATGTGATCGCCAATGGCTGGCTGATGTACCAGACCATTGCCTGCCGTTTGTGGGCGCGCAGCGGCTATTACCAGTCGGGTGGCGCGTATGGTTTCCGCGACCAGCTGCAAGATGCGATGGCCATGATCCACACGGCGCCGCAATTGTTGCGCGGCCATTTGCTGCTGTGCGCGGCGCACCAGTTTGTCGAAGGCGACGTACAGCATTGGTGGCATCCGCCATCGGACCGGGGCGTACGCACGCACTGCTCCGACGATTACCTGTGGCTGCCGCTGGCTGCTTGCCGCTATGTGATCGCCACGGGCGACGTCAATGTGCTGTCCGAAGTGGCGCCCTTCATCGAGGGGCGCGCCCTCAAGCCTGACGAGGATTCGTATTACGACCTGCCCGTGCGTTCGGGCGAGTCGGCCGACCTGTACGAGCACTGCGTGCGCGCTATCCGCCATGGCCTGCGCCTGGGCGTGCACGGCTTGCCCCTGATGGGTTCGTGCGACTGGAATGACGGCATGGACAAGGTGGGTGAGCATGGCAAGGGCGAGAGCGTCTGGCTGGCCTTCTTCCTGTACGAAGTACTGCAGCGCTTCGCCGAGGTGGCCATGCTGCGCGGCGATGCGGCGTTTGCCCAGTTCTGCCGCGACGAAGCCGCCAAGCTGGCGGCCAATGTCGAGGAACACGCGTGGGATGGCGAGTGGTACCGACGTGCCTACTTCGACGACGGCACGCCATTGGGATCGCACACCAACGAGGAATGCCAGATCGATTCGATTTCGCAAAGCTGGGGCGTGCTGTCGGGCGCGGCCAACAAGGAGCGTGTCGCCGGCGCCATGCGCCAGGTCGATGCGCGCCTGGTTCGGCGTGACTCTGGAGTGATCCAGCTGCTCGATCCACCGTTCGACAAATCCAGCCTCAATCCCGGCTATATCCGTGGCTATGTGCCGGGCGTGCGCGAGAATGGTGGCCAGTACACGCATGCAGCTATCTGGACGGCAATGGCGTTTGCCCGCATGGGAGAGAGTGAGAAGGCGTGGGAACTGCTGCGCATGATCAATCCCGTGCGCCACGGTGTTGACGCGCAGGCTGTAGCGCGCTACAAGGTCGAACCGTACGTGGTGACGGCCGACGTGTATGCCGTGGCGCCGCACGTGGGACGGGGAGGCTGGAGCTGGTACACGGGATCGTCGGGTTGGCTGTACCGGCTGATCGTCGAATCCCTGCTCGGCTTGACGCGCGAAGCGAATGTGCTGCACCTGCGGCCGGCCATGCCGGGCGAGTGGGACAGCTTCAAGATGCAGTACCGATTCGGCGCCAGCAGCTATGCCATCACGGTGGAGCGTGCGCAGGGGCGGCCGGCGGGGCTGTCGCTCGATGGCGTCGCGCAGGGCGGCAACAGCATCGCGCTGCGCGACGAGGGCCGCGAGTATGCGGTGCTACTGCTGGTCTAGTCTTGCCACGTGTCGTGTTCCGGACGGCGCCGGCCAATCAGCAGGATCAGGCCGGCGCCCAGCAACAGCAGGTCGCGCGTGGAGACTTCGTTCGCGGTGGGGCGTGCGGCGTGCGTGGCAGCTGCCTGGCGTTGCGTATGGGGGGCTGCGGCGCCGGCCTGGCTTGCGTAGGCGGCCAGGCACAGCGCCGCCATCTTTCCATTCAAATGCATACATTCCTCAAGAAAGCGCGCTGACCAATCGGGACCAGCGCGCCGGTATTCAAGTCGCTGCCATTGTAATTATGAGCATGAATATTGTAAATGGGAAATTATATGAGGCTGCGTCAGTGTGATGCCTCAAAATCCCAAGGCCGCGCCCGCGCCCAGCAAGGTTGCCACGCCCAGTATGGCAAAGACCAGCGCCGCGATGCCATGCACCAGGCGCAACGGGACGCGGTTGGCGATTTTGTCGCCCAGGTACACGGCCGGTACGTTGGCCAGCATCATGCCGAAGGTGGTGCCTAGCACGACGGAAACAATGTCGTGGTAGCGCGCCGCCAGCGCCACCGTGGCTACCTGCGTTTTATCTCCCATTTCGGCCATGAAGAAGGCGATCAGGGTGGTCAGGAAGACGCCGTACTTGGCCAGCTTCGCCTCGTCTTCATCGATCTTGTCGGGAATCAGGGTCCAGGCCGCCATCGCCAGGAATGACACGCCCAGTACCCAGCGCAGCACGTCGGGTCCCAGCATGCTGGTGATCCAGGCGCCCACGGCGGCGGCGAACGCGTGATTGGCGATGGTGGCGACGAAGATCGCCAGCACGATGGGCAGGGGCCTGCGGAATTTGGCGGCCAGCAAAAAGGCCAGGAGTTGGGTTTTGTCGCCGATTTCAGCGAGACCGACGATGCCGGTGGAGATGAGGAAAGCTTCCATGAGATTGCAAGAGGTACGCGGGCCGGACGAATTAACCAATGACCCACGGGCGACTCCGGCCCATGCGGCCGCCCTGGATCAATGGTCTCGTCAAGTTCTGCAACCACCTGCACCATGGCCTGCGGGCCAATTATGTTGATACAGGTTCCTGCGGCTGACCGCAGGACGACTACTCCCCAATGTTCGAGGCGCATGATACGCCAATGCCGGCGTCGGCGCCAGTGCCGCCGGCGCGCGGCGGGGCCTTGTGTGTGGGACTTCGACAACAATGATCGATTTGCAAACAGACTCGACTTAGAATGCAGTTTGTCCACCACTCCCAGATGGAATGCGCCATGCCGGTCCTTGTCCGCTTGCTTGCCTTGTGTTTGACCCTGTTTGCCCCTTTGCCCGGCCTGTGCGCCGCCGCCCCTTTCGATGACAAGTTCCGCCAGCTGGAAGAATTGCTGCCCACGCCCAACGCTTATCGCACCGCCTCAGGCGCGCCGGGCCACGCCTACTGGCAGCAGCGCGCCGACTACGTTATCCGCGCCACCTTGGACGAAACGCGCCGCGAAATCACGGCCAGCGAACAGATCACCTATCACAACCGCTCGCCGGACAGCCTCGCGTATCTGTGGCTGCAGCTGGACCAGAATGGCTTGCGCCAGGATGCCGACCAGCGCCGCGTCCTGAGCGCGCCGTCGCGTCAGGCCTGGCTCAGTGGCACTGAAGAGGAGGCGCTGAAATTCGAGGACTTGCGCGCCATCCATGCGGGCCGCGAGTTTGATGGCGGGTTCAAGCTCACCGCCGTGAAAGCGGCCAGCGGCAAAGCCTTGCCGTATGTGGTCAACCAGACCATGCTGCGCATCGATTTGCCCGTGGCGCTGGCGCCCGGCCAGAGTATCAGCTTTGGCATCGACTGGTCCTATAAAGTCAATGACCAGAAGGTGCTGGTGGAGCGCTCCGGCTATGAATATTTTGAAGACGACAAGAACACGATTTTCCAGATCGCACAGTGGTTTCCGCGCATGGCCGCGTATTACGACGCTGCCGGCTGGCAGCACAAGCAGTTCCTCGGTTCCGGTGAATTCACCCTGGAGTTTGGCGACTACGAGCTGTACCTGACAGTGCCGGGTGATCACGTCGTCGCCGCCACGGGCGAGCTGCAAAATCCTGCTAGCGTGTTGAGCGCGGCGCAGCGCGAGCGTCTGGCGCGGGCGAAAAACAGCAATACGCCGCTGCTGGTGATCACGCCTGCCGAGGCGCTTGCGGCGGAAAAGGGCCGGACGGCGGGGATGAAAACCTGGCACTTCAAGGCGGCCAATGTGCGCGACGTGGCGTGGGCGTCGAGCCGCAAGTTCATTTGGGATGCGCAGGGACTGGACAGTGGCGGCAAGCGCGTGATGGCCATGTCCTACTATCCGAACGAGGGCAACCCGCTGTGGCAGCAGTACAGCACGCGCGCCGTCGTGCACGCCATCGAGCAGTACAACAAGTACAGTTTCGACTATCCGTATCCGAACGCGATTTCCGTCAATGGCGCCGTGGGCGGCATGGAGTATCCGATGATCTCGTTCAATGGCGGGCGCCCCGTGAAGGACAAGAAGACGGGCGAGCTCACGTATTCGAAGACGGCGAAATATGACCTGATTGGCGTGATCATCCACGAAGTGGGACACAATTACTTCCCCATGATCGTCAACTCGGACGAGCGCCAGTGGACGTGGATGGACGAGGGCCTCAATTCCTTCCTGCAGTACTTGGCCGAGCAGGCGTGGGAAGAGCATTTCCCCTCCTGGAATGGCGAGCCGCGCAAGATCGTTGACTACATGCGCAGCCAGAACCAGGTGCCCATCATGACCAATTCCGAGTCCTTGCTGCAGTTCACGGCGAATGCCTACGACAAGCCGGCCACTGCGCTCAACATCCTGCGCGAGACGATACTTGGGCGTGAACTGTTCGACTTCGCCTTCAAGCAATATGCCTTGCGCTGGAAGTTCAAGCGGCCCACGCCGGCCGATTTTTTCCGCACCATGGAAGACGCTTCCGGCACGGACCTGGACTGGTTCTGGCGCGGCTGGTTTTATACCACCGATGCGGTTGATATCAGCATTGACGGCATCAGCGAATATGGCGTGAGCACGAAAAATCCAGAAACGGAAAAGGCGTGGAAGAAGGCGCAGAAGGCCGCGCAGCCCATCTCGATCTCGGACCAGCGCAACAAGGCGCTGCCAAAGAAGGTTGACCTGGACCCCGCGCTGAAGGACTTCTATAACCGGCACGATGAATTCACGGTCACCAACAAGGACCGCAACAGCTATGCGGAGGAGCAGGAAACGCTGGAGCCTTGGGAGCGGAAACTGCTTGAGCAGCGCAATATGGGCAAGCATCTGTACCTGGTCGACTTTTCGAATATTGGCGGCCTGGTGATGCCGCTGATCCTGGAAATCGAACTGAAAAGCGGCAAGAAGATCATCGAGCGCGTACCGGCCGAAGTATGGCGTTATTCGCCGCACAAGATCAGCAAGGTCATCATCACGGACGAGCCAATGGTGAGCCTGGTGCAAGACCCGTACTGGGAGACGGCCGATATCGACACCAGCAACAACGCCTGGCCGCGAAAAATCACGCCATCGCGCCTGGAGCTGTTCAAGCTGGACCGCGACAAGAATAACCTGATGAAGGATTTTAATACGCCGCTGAAGGCGCCCGAAGCCAAGGCCGGAACGAAATAGTGAAACAGTGCCGGCCAGTCCGGCGTTTTTTTTCTGCCTGCCTGCGCCGGAAGTGCTATTCTGCGCGACGCCTCGGCGCACACGGACCGAGGCTTTCGCAAATCATTCAAAAGACGACCATGCAAACTTTGACCTTCCTGCGCGCGCTGGGCTGTGCGCTACTTTGCCAGGTAACCCTGGCGGCGCACGCCGATCCCCTTAGCTACGCGCGTTACGACCAGGTGCGCACGCGCGACCTGCAGCTGGACCTGAAAGCCGATTTCAAGCAAAAGACCCTCTCCGGCTATGCCGAGCTGTCCTTGAACTGGATCGATCCGGCGGCGCGCACCCTGGTGCTCGATACGCGCGATTTGTCGATCGCGAAAGTGCAGGTGCAGGACAAGCGCGGCGCATGGCAGATGGCGCCGTATCAGCTGGACAAGGCCGACCCGGAAAAGGGCCAGGCGCTGCGCATCACCACCACGGGCCAGCCGGGCAAAGTGCGCGTCTACTATCACACGGCGCCAAACGCCATCGCGCTGCAGTGGCTCACGCCGCAGCAGACCATGTCGGGCAAGCTGCCCTTCATGTTCAGCCAGTCGCAAAGCATCAACGCCCGCTCATGGGTGCCGTCGCAGGATACGCCAGCCGTGCGTTTTACCTACAGCGCACGCATCGATGCCCCAAGCGGCATGCGCGTCGTGATGAGCGCCGAGAATGACGAAAAAGCGACGGGCAAGGGCGGTTGGAAATTCAGGATGCCGCAGCCGATTCCATCGTACCTGCTGGCCATTGCCATCGGCGAACTGGAAGTGCGCAAGCTCGGTCCCCGTTCCGCCGTGTATGCCGAACCGCCCCGCATCAAGGCGGCCGAATACGAACTGGCCGACACGGAAAAGATGATCAAGGCCGCCGAAGCGCTATACGGTCCGTATGGATGGGGACGCTACGACATGATCGTGTTGCCGCCATCGTTCCCCTACGGTGGCATGGAAAACCCGCGCCTGACCTTCCTCACGCCAACCATGATCGCGGGCGACCGCAGCCTGGTCGACCTGATCGCGCATGAACTGGCCCACTCGTGGTCGGGCAACCTGGTCACCAACGCCTCGTGGAAGCACATGTGGCTCAACGAAGGTTTCACCACCTACGTCACCACGCGCATCGTCGAGCAGCTGTATGGCAGCGAAGTGGCGCAGATGGGCGTGCAGGTCGACCAGGAAGAACTGGCCGCGTCGATCAAGACATTGCCCGCGGCGAAAACGGCGTTGATCACGCGCGATGCGGATGCCAATCCCGCAGAAACGTATACGGACGATGGCATCATCTACCCGAAAGGTGCCTGGTTCCTGGCTACCATGGAGCGCCGTGCCGGCCGTGCCGTGTTCGATCCATTCCTGCGCGGCTGGTTCGACCAGCACGCGTTCCAGAGCGTGACGACGGAGCAGTTCATCGCCTACCTGCGCAAGAATCTGCTGGCGCAGCATCCGGACGTGATGCCGGAAGCGGAGCTCGATGAATGGCTGTATGGCACCGGCGTGCCGGCCAGCGCGCAGCGCGTTGTCTCGCCGCGCCTGGCGCTGCTCGACCAGCACCGCGACGCCTGGCTCAAGGGGGAGCTGGCGACGAAAGAGCTGGACATGGATCATTGGGTCGCCATCGAGTCGATGCACTTCCTGAACGACATCAACAACAAGGCCAGCGCGGCGCAATTGCGCGAACTGGATCAGGTCTACGGTGTGGGCAAGAGCGGCAACAATGAAGTGGCCTACCGCTTTTACCTCGCTGCCGTGAACGCCGGCTACGACGTGCAGCAGCCCTTGCAGGCATTCCTGATGAGCGTGGGCCGCCAGAAGTTCGTCGTGCCCCTGTACAGCGCGCTGATGAAGACGCCGCAAGGCCATGCCTGGGCCAAGGACGTGTACGCGCAGGCGCGCGCACGCTACCACCCGGTGACGCAGGAAAGCGTCGATAAATTGATGGCCGCGCAAGCGCATTGAACTTTCTTTGGACATCCTGAGCATGCATTCCATGAACCGTCTCGCCGCCGCCATCGTGCTGGCGTTTTCCAGCGTCACTGTGCCGGCACTGGCCTTTGACGCCGCCCCTGTTGCTGCTGCTGCTGCGCCGGCGCCCGCGCCTGCTTTTGATCTTGACCGTGACGTCGCCACCGCCCTGAAGGTTTTCGACGTGCCCGGCATGGCGATCGCCATCGTCAAGGATGGCAAGGTCATCACCGCCAAGGGCTTTGGCGTGCGCAAGCTGGGCGAACCGGCATCCGTCGGCGCCAAGACCCTGTTCGAAGTGGCATCGAACTCGAAAGGCTTCACGGCCGCCGCTCTGGCCATGCTGGTTGACGAGGGCAAGCTGGCCTGGGACGATCCCGTCACCAAGCACTTGCCAGGCTTCCAGATGCACGATTCCTACGTGACTGGCGCCATGACCATCCGCGATTTGCTGACGCACCGCAGTGGCCTGGGCCTGGGCGCCGGCGACTTGCTGTGGTGGCCCACCACCACGTTCAGCACCGACGAGATCATCGAGAAGCTGCGCTACATCCGCCCAGCCACGAGTTTTCGCAACAGCTATGCCTACGATAATCTGCTGTACATCGTCGCTGGCAAGATCATCGCCGACAAGGCCGGCAAGAGCTGGGGCGAGGCGATGCACGAACGCATCCTGGCGCCGTTGGGCATGACGGGCAGCACCACCAGCCTGGCCGAGAACGTTGGCAATCCCGACGTGGCCAATGCGCACAGCAAGATCGACGGCAAGGTCGCCGCCGTCAAATCGATGCCGGTGCCGAACGCCGTGGGCGCCGTCGGTATCAACACAAATGCGGAAGATATCGCCAAGTGGATGATGGTGCTGCTCGATGAGGGCAAGATCGCCGGCGTGATGGACAAGGATGGCAAGGAAGCGCGTCTGTTCAGTGAAAAGCAGGGCCGCGAGATGTGGACGGCGCAAACGCCGATCAAGATTGCCGAGCCGAAGCCAAAGCTGGCAGCGACCAAGCCGAACTTCAGCGCGTATGGCCTGGGCTTCCAGCTACGCGACTACAAGGGCATGAAAGTGGCCATGCACGGCGGCGCGCTGCAGGGCTTTTATTCGCGCGTGGTGATGGTGCCGGAAGCGAAACTGGGGGTGGCCATTCTCACCAATGCTGAAAATGGCGGTTCCATGACGGCGTTGCAATGGCGCATCCTCGACCATTACCTGCAGGCAGCGCCGTCGGACTGGCTCGCGCTGGTGGCCCAGGTGGAGCAGGACCAGCATGCGGAAGAAGTCAAGAAGCAGGGCAAGGCGTCGAGCGCGCGCGCGGTGAAATCGCAGCCATCGCTGCCGCTGGCGGCGTATGACGGCGAGTATGAGGATGCCTGGTACGGCAAGGTCGTGATCAAGCCGGAGGGGAAAAAACATATCCTCAGCTTCACGCGCACGCCGGACCTGACGGGCGAGCTGGAACACTGGCAGCATGACACCTTCATCGTGCGCTGGAAAGAGCGTAACTTCAACGCCGACGCCTATGTGACCTTCTCGCTCAATCCCGATGGCAGCATTGACAGGGTGAAAATGGCGCCCGTGTCGGCCGAAACGGATTTCAGCTATGACTTCCAGGATTTGAGCCTGGTACCGGTGAAGCCGAAGGAAACGAAGAAATAGAGCGGTAGGTCGGGTTAGCGCGTTACGCGTAACCCGACGCCATCACAGACGCCAACGATGTTGTCGGATTACGCGCGGCGGTGCCGCGCTAAGCCGACCTACTTGACGAACTTCAGGGTCATACGGTCACTCTCGCCGATGGCCGTGTATTTGGCCCGCTCCACATCCTTGTTGGCGTAGGTGGGCGGCAGTGCCCAGACGCCGCCCTGGTGGTCTGCCGTGTCCTTGGGATTGGCGTTGATGTCCGACTTGGCCGCCAGTTTGAAACCGGCGCCTTCAGCCAGTTTGATCACATATGCTTCGTGCATGTAGCCGCTGCTGGCCGTGGCATCCTGCACCTTGTTCGCCGGCAGGCGGTGTTCGACGACGCCGAACACGCCGCCCGGTTTCAGGCTGTCATAGACTTCCTTGAACAGGGTCTGCATACCTGCTTCGCCAATGGGTATCCAGTTGTGGATATTGCGGAAGGTGAGCACCATGTCGGCCGTGCCTTTGGGCGCGATGCGGTAGGTGGTGGGTGGCGCGAAGGCGCCGATTTCCACCTTGCCGAAAGCGGCCGGATTGGCGTCGAGTTTTTGCTGGAAGCGCGCCGCGCCGCGGCGTGCGCCTTCGCTGGCGGATTGCGGATCGTTGCCGGCGGCGATCAGCTTGCCGTTCTCGCGCAGGTAGGGCGCCAGGATCTCCGTATACCAGCCGCCGCCAGGCGCCAGTTCGACCACTGTCATGCCCGGTTTGATGCCGAAGAACGTCAGCGTTTCATACGGGTGGCGGGCGCTGTCGCGTAGCGCGTTGGCCGGCGTGCGCGCACTGCCGGCAATGGCTGCCTTCAGGGCCGCGTCGCCGGCATCGGCGGCCAGTGCCGCACCGCTGCCGCCACAGGCCAGCATGACCATCAAGGCCGCAGCCAGGGATACTCGCTTCATCATCATATGCTCCATGCGTGATTGGATCGGTTGGTAAATTGGTGGCGATCGCCATCAACGCCGATCATCGGGCAAGCACGCCGGCCGGTCAAGCGGATTCCGTACCCCATGCAGCGGCATATGCGGGCAACTCGCTGGTGTTGAGCGCATCGGCGATGGCCGCGCCCCGAGCGTGCGTAAACGGCAGTTCACCCGTCCAGACGTCATGCGCCATGTCGCCCGCATCGTCCAGCGGACCGCCCCTGCGCTGCTTGACGGCGCATTCGTCGAGCGCGATGCGCAGCACGGTGGTAGCGGCGTATTCCTTGGCGCTGCCACCGCGCACTTGTGCCAGGCGTCCCGGCGCCAGCTTTTCCATCAGCGCATCCATGGCCGCATGCTGCTGGCCGATGTCGCTTACTTTTTCAAACTGCCCGTACACCATCGCCGAGCGGTAGTTCATGGTGTGATTGAAGGCCGAGCGCGCCAGCACCAGGCCGTCGAGATGGGTCACCGTCACGCACACGCCCGTATCGCGCAGCAGCTGCTTGAGCATGCGGCTGCCGTTCGAGCCATGGATGTACAGGTGGCCGCCGATGCGCCAGCAGGCGGTCGGGATGCAATGGTTTCCGTGCTCGTCCTGGAAGGCGATATGGCACAGATAGGCGGCGTCGAGGACGGCGTACAGGGTGGCTTGCTCGTAGCTGGCCAGTTCGGCGACGCGGCGTACGCGGGTGCGGGGGCTGGGAGGCAGGGCGGTAGCGGTCATGGTGGAAATCCGGTTGGTTGAAGAAGCAGGCCGCACTATAATCGGCATCTGGCCCTGAAAAAAGATCCAGAACTGATAAATAATTTAGAGCCACAAGGAGGCGCATGGATTTTGCTTTGCTGCTGGGTGCATTCGAACGCACGCATCGCGAGCGGGGCTGGCCGCGTCAACGCCTGCTGCATGAATGCCTGCGCGCGGCGATCCGCGGCGGCCAGCTGGCTCCTGGTACGCGGCTGGCCGCCACGCGCGTGCTTGCTGCGGAACTGGGACTGGCGCGCAATACCGTGCTGTACGCCTACGAGCAATTGGCCAGCGAAGGGTTTGTCTTGCCGGACCGGCGCGGCACCGTCGTCGCCGGCAGTGCCGGCGAGCCGATGGCATCGCCAGTGCGTGGCGGCCAGGATGGCTTGTCGCGCCGCGCCCGGCATTTGCGCGGCGTGGCGGGACAGGATGTGAATGCGGCGCTGGTATTTCCTGCTGACGCCATGGGCGCGTTCGCGCCTGGCGTGCCGGCGCTCGACGAATTTCCGCTGGCGCAGTGGCGGCGCATGCTGGATCGTGCATGGCGTGCGCAGACGCCGCGCCAGCTCAATTACGGCGACCCTGCCGGTGAGCCGCAGCTGCGCATGGCCATCGCCGACCATTTGCGCGCCGCGCGCGGCGTCGTCTGCGATGCGAGCCAAGTGTTCATCACGGATGGCACGCAGAGCAGCCTGGATGTGTGCCTGCGCGCCTTTGCCGACCAGGGCGACACCTTGTGGATCGAGCACCCTGGCTATGGCGGCGCGCTGGCGGCGGGCCGCGGCGCCGGCCTGCAGGTGAGGGGCATTGCGGTAGACATGGATGGCATCGCACCGACAGACGACGACTGGAACGCGGCGCCGCCGCGCCTGATCTACACCACACCGTCGCACCAGTATCCGACCGGCAGCGTGCTTAGTCCCGCGCGCCGCATGGTGCTGCTCGACCGTGCCCGTGCCGCCGGCGCCCTGATTATTGAAGATGATTACGACAGCGAATTTCGCCATGGCGGCCCGCCCCTGGCTGCGATGCAGGGACTGGTGGAGGATGCGCCCGTCGTGTATATGGGCACCTTCAGCAAGACCATGTTTCCCGCCTTGCGCCTGGCCTTTATCGTCGTGCCGGCGACGCTGGCCGGGGCCTTCGCGCAGATGCAGGCACAGGGCGCCGCCAGGGGGCGCGTGGCTGAACAACTGGCACTGGCCGAGTTCCTGCGCAGCGGCCTGTTTGCGCGCCATGTGCGCCGCATGCGTCGCCTGTACCGCCAGCGGCGAGACGCCTTGAGCGAGGCATTGCAGCGCCATGCGTGTGCGGGCGCTGGCATCCATGGCGGCACAGCCGGCATGCATTTGGCGCTGCGTTTTCAAGATGCCGCATGGGATGATCTGGCACTGAGTCGCCGCGCCGCGCAGGACGGCATCGTGGCGCTGGCGCTGTCCGCGCATGGCACGGGAGAGAGGAGGGGCGAGGGCGCCGGCTGGAACGGTTTCCTGCTCGGTTATGCGCAGGTACCGGCCGAGAATATGGATGGCCTGGCGCGCCGCCTGGGCGCGCTGCTGCCGGCGTGATGCCGCGCTACTGTATTACTGCTGGTCCTGCATCCACTGCTTCAAGCCGTTGACCCAGTTCTTGGCGGGCAGGTTGAACTGCTTCTTGATGGCGGCGGCAC